>OY762428.1:3520000-5458198 GCA_963665665.1 Kapaibacterium sp. (SeqCode) | reverse complement strand
CTGCAATGTTTGAAAATAAAGATACAGTCAGCATTTCCGAAAGTCCCGCATTGATTTTCCTTCCTGCCAGGTCGGGAGTAATAGAAAATTCGGCTGCGTTTTCAAGGTTGATTTCTTCTATCGTAAAATCATATTCTGCCGTGTTCTTTAATTCAATTTGTTCTGTTGCGTTTTCGCTGATCCTTGCTGAAACCGAGACGAATTCCGGAATATCGTAAAGTATTGTGTATCTTTCACCTTGCAGCTCTGTAATGAATTCCACTTCAACCATATCGATCAATATTATATTTCGAGCCTGTGCTGTTTTCGGGCCGTTTATGGATGATTCGGGAGTGAAAATGACTTTCTCAATTATTGATTCTCCGGGCAGAATCTCAATATTCTCATAATTGTCTTCGAATGAAAACAGCTCTTTGTCAGCGCCTTGAATTTCTCCTGAAAGTAGTGATATTGGTAGTTTGCCGGTGTTTTTAATCTCAATATCCATCGTTTTGGACTGGCAGAATTCAGTTTCATTATAATTGCAAAGTGGAGTTACCTCAACGGAGGATTTTATGCCGGTAGCATCAATTCTGAAAGCCACGGTATCCGGGCAGGGGCCTTGAATTATGATCTGCGGCCATGCTGAATATTCAATTGCGTCAGCCAGGTTGATCTTCACATCTATTTCGAAATCCTCTCCGACAGGGATAGTAAATGATTGTGGCAGGATTTCCAGCCAGGCATGGTTTTCAATGATTGAGGAAATAAGCAGGTCGAAACCGTTGTGGTTGGTGAGTACGCATTTCAAAGTTGAATCGCGGTTTATTCCCACATTGCCGAAGGAAATATTCTCAGCAGTGAGGTTCACAGATTCGGTCTCGCCACGAAGCCTGACAGTACGGAATCCCTCTTCAGGGTGATCTGTCTTAATCCTCAGTTCGCCAGTTTTCAGGCCGTCGGGCGCTTTTGGGGTAAAGCGTATCAGGTAGAACGCGGTGTCGAGAAAATTGAGGACTGTCCCCGAAGGCGTTGCTGACACAATTTCAAAATCATCTTTATTATTAAGGTATCCTTCGTCAATGAGTTTAACCGGGGCTGCGCCGCAGTTCACAAGCCTGACGGTGTCTTGCGGGGTCTTGCAGTCAGCCACGAAGCCGTAATCAATATCGTTTGCAGCAAGTTCATAACGCAGGGTTATAGTATGCATGTTCACAAATCCGTCAATTGGGCAGGCCTCGCCAATCTTTTTGGTTTCAACCGAAAGCGTATCAAAATATTCCTCTTCGGCTGTGCCCTGGACTGTCATTGTAACAATCATGCTGTCACCGGGAATGAGGACTGCCGGAATAGCCGGGTCTGTTTCCGTAATCCTGAATGGCAGATCGAACTCATTTAAGTCGCTGATATACAAATCTGAGGTTCCGGTATTTCGGATTGTGAATGTCTTCTCGGGACGTTTCCCGAACTTCACATACCCGAAGTCAATATCATTGCTAATCTCCATTCCCGGCTCTACGACGAGAGCTTTTATCAGCAGGGAGTCCATTACAGCATCATCTTCATTGCAGTAGATGTACATCATTGTTTCAATCGGCCCGGTTTTGTCCGGGGCAATATGTATTCTCACACCAAGTGTATCATTCCAGAAAAGCGAATCCCCCCGCATGTATTCACCCGTGAAATGCTCTGAGTCAGTAAACACCGGCGGTTTTAGTTCAAGGCCAAAATCCGAGAAATTCTTAACTGCCGCATATCCTGTTTTCGTATCGCCAAGGCATATTTTCCCAAGATCAAGGGTATCAATTTCATTTTCTACTTGGTAATCGGTTATTATCATATCAATGGTGTCAATATAATATTTACATAATTTATTTTGATGATTGTATGAACTATTTCCTGCTTTAATTTCAGAATTTCCAAGAACATATAATGTATTTGGCGGTGAAAATATTATATGTGTGAAAAATTTATTTTTAGGGCCAGGATCCGTGAATTTCCACATTCTTCTTCCATTTTTATCAATTTTAATGATTGATGGATTAAAATTTGCATTATAAGCATAAAGAGTATCGGCGGAGGTTCCTTCAGGTGTAATTCCAACAGGAATATATGCTGAATTATTATTATCGAAACAAAAATCGTTATCATCATCGTTATAATTTCCAGTATTAGAATAATAATAAGTTGGATTTGTATCTAACAATTTACGAAACATAATGTTTCCATCACCTGACATTTTATTAAAATAGCAGGAAAAACCATGAGCCACGTATTCAACAAAACAAATATTATCGTAATTATCAAATTTTGCATCAAAAATAAACTTTGAAAAATTTTTTGATGTTGACAAAATTTCTCCATTTGTACCAGAATATGTTATAATTTGGAATAAGGTATCTATTTTATTGGAATAAACTGCAATATTATCATTTGAATCAATCATAATTTCATTATTATATGTATTAAAATAATTTATTGGGACTTTCCAAATCAAATTTCCATCATTATCAATTTTTGTTAAAAAATAATTTCGCGGTTGGGTATCAACAAAATCATAATATATAATATTTCCCTTGCTGTCAATTTCAAATGAATACCAATCGTAATAATAATAACGTTTGTAGTTAAGCAAATTTTTTTTCCACACAAAATTTCCATCAGAATCGTATTTCATTAGCGTATCTAACTTCCAAAAAAAAATGTTGCCAAAGGGATCTAATTCAAGTTCGTCATTATGAGCCGAATGATTCCTATACCAATGATAGACTTCTATTTGCCATACTAATTTACCGTTTTTATCAATTTTACTTAATTTATAATCAGAACAATTATCGGGATGTCCGTAGTGTTTATATGGTTCAAATATATAAACATTTCCTTTTGTATCAACGCTGAAATCTGCATGCCAGTATGAATCAAAACCATAAGTACCTATTTCCCATTCCTTAACAAGTGGGGATGTCTTTTCGATTTTTGCGAATGTATTTATTGAAGCGACAAATAAAATAATAAGAAGTATGATCGGGCGCATAACTGACTCCGTAAAATCAGGAAACAAAATTTATTTACTGTTTTAAAGTTAAATGTAAATTGATCAAATTCCCCGCTTTGAATTCATTTTGCTGACTTCAAATGATTGCTTTTTTCCTTACAATAACATCGATTATCAAATAATATAACAAATCAAAATCTAGAAAGTTGCAGGAAAAATCTTTTTTTAGAACGATAGAATTTACCTGCTATAGACAAGAAAATTGAAATAAGAAAATTAGAATTTTGTCGAAAAAAGGTGGAGTCCATCTGAAATAGTATAAAGTTGCAGGGGTTTTGAATTATTATTTCCGGCTCTGTCTCAAACCCCGCAGAGCTGTCATTCTGAGCGTCAGCGAAGAATCCATTCTTCACACACTATCTGCAAACAAAGATGGATTCTTCGGTCGCTTCGCTTTCTCAGAATGACCACTTTATACAATTTTTATATATTTTCAAAGTTCAGCTGAATAGTAACATTTCGTTTAAATTACTCCACAACCACCTTATCATAATAAACGCCGGTGGCGGTTTTCAGGATGAGGAAGTAGAGGCCGGAGGGCAAGTCCTGAATGTTTATTTTAATTTTATCTTTGCTGTTGAGGGGAAGTTCGCGGAGGAGCTTGCCCTGTGAATCGTATATTTCAAGGCTCTGCGGATTGGAAATGTCGCCGCTGAGATTGATTTCGATTTGGCCGGTTGCAGGGTTGGGACAGGCTGTGATGCCGGGGATTGCGAAAGTGGATATTGCCCGCAAGTCGCCGATGCAGATTTCTTCAACTTTCAGAAAGCCGTTTTGGGTGGAATTGTCGATATAGGGGCTGTCCCACTCGAAGCTGTTTATTTTTAATTCGCATTCGCGAATGTCGGACAGCAGCAGGCCGCCGGATAGTTCCGCTATTGCCTGCTCGCCTTTGCTAAGGCTGATATTTTCTCCCGATATACTTAAAATTCGCTCTCTGCCGGATTTTTCATTGCTGAGAATGGTTGCGTTGTCAATGCCGGTAAGGTCGTACAGATAAGCGTCAAGGCTGATCTCGGCGGTGTAGGACAATCCGCTTATATCCTCGGTGGAATTCAGGCTTACCATTAACGGGATGCGGAAATCAGGATCGCCTATAGTTCCTATTGTTTCGGGGAAGAAAATCAGGTTTTCATGTTTTACTATACCGGATATATCAATAGTATCCCGATATTCGCAGAATGGGCCGGCAAACTTCAGGTATATTTTATCATCATAATCTCCTGCAATGCCTGAGAATAAAGATACAGTCAGCATTTCAGAATTACCTGTGTTAATTTTCCTTCCTGTCAGGTCGGGAGCAATAGAAAATTCGGCTGCATTTTCAAGGCTGATTTCTTCTATTGTAAAATCATATTCGCCGGTATTCTTTATTTCGATTTGCTCTGTTGCGTTTTCGCTGATCCTCGCCAAAACCGAGACTGATTCGGGAATTTCGTAAAGGATTGTGTATCTTTCGCCTTGCAGTTCTGTAGTGAATTCTTCCTCAACCATATCGATCAATATTATATTTCGAGCCTGTGCTGTTTTCGGGCCGTTTATGGATGATTCGGGAGTGAAAATGACTTTCTCAATTATTGATTCTCCGGGCAGAATCTCAATATTCTCATAATTGTCTTCGAATGAAAACAGCTCTTTGTCAGCGCCTTGAATTTCTCCTGAAAGTAGTGATATTGGTAGTTTGCCGGTGTTTTTAATCTCAATATCCATCGTTTTGGACTGGCAGAATTCAGTTTCATTATAATTGCAAAGTGGAGTTACCTCAACGGAGGATTTTATGCCGGTAGCGTCAATTTTGAAAGCCACGGTATCCGGGCAGGGGCCTTGAACAATGATCTGCGGCCATGCAGAATATTCAATTGCGTCAACCAGTTTGATTTTCGCATCTATTTCGTAATCCTCGCCTGCCGGGATGATGAATGATTGCGGCAGGATTTCCAGCCAGTCATGGTTCTCAATTATTTCGGATATTGTTAGTTCGAAGCCGTTGTGGTTGGTGAGTACACATTTCAAAGTTGAATTGCGGTTTATTCCCACATTGCCGAAGGAAATATTCTCAGCAGTGAGGTTCACAGATTCAGTCTCGCCACGAAGCCGGACAGTGCGGAATCCTTCTTCAGGGTGGTCTGTTTTGATCCTTAGTTCGCCAGTTTTCAGGCCGTCGGGAGCTTGCGGAGTAAAGCGTATCAGGTAGAACGCGGTGTCGAGAAAATTAAGGACAGTCCCCATTGGCGTTGCCGAAACAATTTCAAAATCATCTTTATTATTAAGGTATCCTTCGTCAAGGAGTTCAATCGGGGCGGCGCCGCAGTTCACAAGCCTGACAGTATCGAGCGGAGTTTCGCAAGAAGCCACGAAGCCGTAGTCAATATCGTTTGCAGCAAGTTCATAACGCAGTGTTATAGTATGCAGGTTCACAAAGCAGTCGATTGGGCAGGCCTCGCCAATCTTTTGTGTTTCAATAAAAAGGGTATCGAAATACTCCTCTTCGGCTGTGCCCTGAACTGTCATTGTAACAATCATGCTGTCGCCGGGAATGAGGACTGCCGGTATTGCAGGGTCTGTTTCGGTGATCCTGAATGGCAGATCGAAATCATTTAAATCACTAATGTACAAATCTGAAGTTCCGATATTATGTATTGTGAATGTCTTCTCGGGACGTTTCCCGAACTTCACATACCCGAAGTCAATATCATTGCTAATCTCCATTCCCGGCTCTACGACGAGAGCTTTTATCAGCAGGGAGTCCATTACAGCATCATCTTCATTGCAGTAGATGTACATCATTGTTTCAATCGGCCCGGTTTTGTCCGGGGCAACATGTATTCTAACACCAAGCGTATCATTCCAGAAAAGCGAATCCCCCCGCATGTATTCGCCGGAAAAATGATCGCTATCATCGAAAACAGGCGGTTTTAGCTCAAGGCCGAAATCCGAGAAATTCTTAACTGCCGCAAAGCCTGTTTTCGAATCGCCAAGGCATATTTTACCCAGATCAAGTGTATCAAACTGCTCTTCAATGTTTTGGTCGTAAATTTCAAAATTAATCCGCTCAACGGTAAATTTTGCAAGGAATGCTGGATGGCCGGATACCTGGTAATCTGTATTGACATTATCATAATATTTTTCTAATTTTCCTTCAGTAGTACCTCCAACACATAATGTATTCGGTGGAGTGAAAATTAGTGTTAAAGGTACGTCATGAACACCAATTTCAATATCTCCAAATCTATGTTCCCAAAGTATCAGTCCGTCAGGATTAATTTTCTTTATAAGGATATCACAGTTATCTGGCTTTCCAGAAAAACTATGTCTACAAGCTACATAAGCATTACCATATTGATCTACAGTATTAATTTGAAATTCTGGCTCTGTTATTTTAGTGATCAATAAGCTATGATTTGGATATATTATTTCATAAACAAAATCTCCATTTTTATTGATTTTAGTAGTGTTTTCATTATCGACTACTGAATCTGGTAAATTTGCGTTTACTCCCGAAAAAATAATATTATCATCTTTATCAACAGCTATCCAAAATGGTGCATATCCGGAAATAGCTTTTTTTTGGAAAATAATACTCCCATCATTTTTATCGAGAATGAAATAATTATTATCTAATGTGGAATGAGTATCAGATTTTAGAACGATCAAATCATCATTGCTATTAACTGCTATTATTGAATTGTTTCCTCCCCAGAAAACATTTTTCCAAACCAGATTTCCGTCCTTTCCAACTTTACATATCATGTAGTCACTTTTATATCTGCAAAATATATTTCCTTTGCTATCGCAAATTAAATATGATATTTCTGCATATTTTTCTGAAAAGTCATAGCTCCAGATTATTTCTCCATCAGGTGAATACTTCCTCAAAGTTTTTCCTATTCCAACAATGATATTATCATCAGGATCTACGTCCAGGCACGTGTATTTACTATTAATAAATTCTTTTGACCAAATTAATTTAGAATCCGGACCGAATTTTACAAAATAGTCAATCTCACTTGCAACTCCGTCGCTAATAAAATAGACATTACCTTTTGAATCCAAATCAATATCCACACAGGAACCTCCGGCATAATATGCAGCCCAGTCTAAGTGAACAGGTATGCTGTCATTATTGCGGGAAAGGGCTGATAAATAAGAAATGATAAAGATTGACATAAATATAAGGGAACGCGAAAATATATAATCAAAAATATTTTTGTAATTGTCCGGCATGGTCTCCATCCTCATTTTTTCATATTATTATGATAATATATGTAAATATAACAAATTATACGGCATAAAGTTGCAGGGGTTTTGAATTATTATTTTCGGCCCTGTCTCAAACCCCTCAGAGCTGTCACTCTGAGCGCAGCGAAGAGTCCATTCTTTATGATTTTCTGCTATTTTATATGGATTCTTCGGTCGCTTCGCTTTCTCAGAATGACCACTTTATACAATTTTTATATATTTTCAAAGTTCAGCTGAATAGTAACATTTCGTTTAAATTACTCCACAACCACCTTGTCATAATATATGCCGGTGGCGGTTTTCAGGATGAGGAAGTAGAGGCCTGAGGACAGTTCCTGAATGTTTATTTTAATTTTGTCTTTGCTGTTAATGGGAAGTTCGCGGAGGAGCTTGCCCTGTGAATCGTATATTTCGAGGCTCTGCGGATTGGAAATGTCGCCGCTGAGGTTGATTTCGATTTGGCCGGTTGCAGGGTTGGGACAGGCTGTGATGCCGGGTATTGCGAATGTGGATATTGCCCGCAGGTCGCCGATGCAAATTTCTTCCACTTTCAGCAGGCCGTTTTGGGTGGAATTGTCGATATAGGGACTGTCCCACTCGAAGCTGTTTATTTTTAATTCGCATTCTCGAATGTCGGAAAGAAGCAGGCCGCCGGATAGTTCCGCGATTGCCTGTTCGCCATTACTAAGGCTGATGTTTTCTCCTGATATGCTTAAAATCCGCTCCCTGCCTGATATTTCATTGCTGAGAATGTTTGCGTTGTCAATGCCTGTAAGGTCGTACAGATAAGCGTCAAGGCTGATCTCGGCGGTGTAGGAAAGTCCGCTTACATCCTCGGTGGAATTCAGGTTCACCATTAACGGGATGCGGAAATCAGGATCGCCTATAGTTCCTATTGCTTCGGGAAAGAAAATCAGGTTTTCATGTTTTACTATTCCGGATATATCAATAGTGTCGCGGTATTCGCAGAATGGGCCGGCAAACTTCAGGTATATTTTATCATCATAATCTCCTGCAATGTTTGAGAATAAAGATACAGTCAGCTTTTCAGAAAGTCCCGCATTGATTTTCCTTCCTGCCAGGTCGGGAGCAATTGAAAATTCGGCTGGATTTTCAAGGCTGATTTCTTCTATAGTAAAATCATATTCTGCCGTGTTCTTTAGTTCAATTTGCTCTGTTCCGTTTTCGCTGATCCTTGCCGAAACCGAGACAGATTCAGGAATATTATAAAGTATGGTGTATCTTTCACCTTGCAGCTCTGTAATAAATTCTTCCTCAACCATATCGATCAATATTATATTTCGAGCCTGTGCTGTTTTGTGGCCGTTTGTTGATGATTCGGGAGTGAATACAATTTTTTCTATTATTGATTCTCCCGGCAGGATCTCCAAATTTTCATAACTATCTTCGAATGCAAAGAGTTCTTTATCAGCGCCCTGAATTTCCCCGGAAAGTAGTGTTAGCGGTAGTTTGCCTGTATTTTTAATCTCAATATCCATCGTTTTGTACTGGCAGAATTCCGTTTCATTATAATTGCAAAGGGGAGTTACCTCAACGGAGGATTTTATGCCGGTAGCATCAATTTTGAAAGCCACAGTGTCAGGGCAGGGGCCTTGAACAATGATCTGCGGCCATGCTGAATAATCGATAGGATCGCTTAGGTTGATCTTCACATCTATTTCGTATTCCTCGCCTGCCGGGATGATGAATGATTGCGGCTGAATTTCCAGCCAGTCATGGTTCTCAATTATTTCGGATATTGTTAGTTCAAATCCGTTGTGGTTGGTGAGTACGCATTTCAAAGTTGAATCGCGGTTTATTCCCACTTCGCCGAAGGAAATATTCTCAGCAGTGAGGTTCACAGATTCGGTCTCGCCGCGAAGCTGGACAGTGCGGAATCCCTCTTCAGGGTGATCTGTCTTAATCCTCAATTCACCAGTTTTCAGGCCGTCGGGAACTTGAGGAGTAAAGCGTATCACATAAAAAGCGGTGTCGAGAAAATTAATGACAGTCCCAGAAGGCGTTGCCGAGACAATTTCAAAATCATCTTTATTTTTCAGGTATCCTTCGTCAATGAGTTTAACCGGGGCGCCGCCGCAGTTCACAAGCCTGACGGTGTCTTGCGGGGTCTTGCAGTCCGCCACGAAGCCGTAGTCAATATCGTTTGCAGCAAGTTCGTAGCGAAGTGTTATAGTATGCAGTTTCACAAAGCCGTCAATCGGGCAGGCCTCGCCAATCTTTTGGGTTTCAACAGAAAGCGTATCAAAATACTCAGCCTCGGCTGTGCCCTGAACTGTCATTGTAACAATCATGCTGTCGCCGGGGGTGAGGACTGCCGGTATAGCAGGGGCTGTTTCCGTGATCCTGAATGGCAGATCGAACTCATTTAAATCACTGATATACAAATCTGATGTTCCGGAATTGTGTATTGTGAATGTCTTCTCGGGACGTTTCCCGAACTTCACATACCCGAAGTCAATATCATTGCTGATCTCCATTCCCGGCTCTACGACGAGGGCTTTTATCAGCAGGGAATCCATTACAGCATCGTCTTCATTGGAGTATATGTACATCATGGTTTCAATCGGCCCGGTTTTGTCGGGGCCAACATGTATTCTAACGCCAAGCGTATCATTCCAGAAAAGCGAATCCCCGCGCATGTATTCGCCCGTGAAATGCTCTGAGTCAGTAAACACCGGCGGTTTTAGTTGCAGGCCGAAATCCGAGAAATTCTTAACTGCCGCAAAGCCTGTTTTCGTATCGCCAAGGCATATTTTACCAAGATCAAGGGTATCAAACTGCTCTTCAATGTTTTGGTCGTAAATCTCAAAATTAATCCTCTCAACGGTAAATTTCGCGAGGAATGCTGGATGGCCGGGTATCTGGTAATCAGTATTTACAGAATCCCATACCTCAGGTAAAAAGTCTTTTGCTGAGCCTCCCACAAATAATGTATTTGGCGGTTGATATTTAATTGATAATAAATAAAATGGTACATCGTAAACCCATAGTATTTTGCCGTTTGGATCAATTTTATAAATTGCATGAGTTGAAGCTATATAAGCATTTCCGAACTGATCAACAGCGTTTATCTGGAATTCAAACATCGGATCAACATCAAATAAAGCTTCGTTAGTGGGGTAAATAATATTATAAATCAGGTTCCCATCCTTATCAATCTTTGCAGTACATTTATTATCCCAGGGTGTATCGTCAAAATTATAATCAACGCCCGAAAAAATGATATTATCATCACTATCAACTGCAATCCACCTGACTTCATATCCCGATATTGATTTTTTTCTAAACAGGACTGAACCGTCTTCTTTATTTAAAATATAGTAATTATAATCCAACATGGAATGTGTGTCTGATCTTAGAACGATCAGATCATCATTACTATTTAATGCAATAATAAGTACATCGTTGCCATAATATTTTTTCCATTCAAGAATTCCGTCCCTATTTATTTTACAGAAATTTTCGCAATATCCATACCGGCAATAAATATTTCCTTCTTTATCAGAAATTAGATATGAGAATATGGGAACAACTTCGGGATCTTTGAATGACCATAAAAGTTTACCGTCGGGAGAGTATTTTTCCAGCCTGTTTTCAGTACCAATAATAATATTATCCCAGGGGTCAATACAAATAGTCGGCAGCCTGTCTTCCGGAAACATAATTTCCCATAAACGATTGGAATTAGAATCCATTTTGACCAAATATGTTTTCCAGTCCTTTTTATGGTTCGGTTGAATATTTGAAACAAATATGACATTACCTTTTGAATCGTAATCAATATCATCAAGGAATGCTCCGGCATAATAAGCAGCCCAGTCTAAGTGAATGGGGATGCTGTCTCTTGTTTGTGAGTAGGATGAAGATATTGATATTATAAAAACTAAAATAGATAGTATTAAAGCACGCATAAAAACTCCGGGATAGTATGATTCTAAACTTGGATTAATAGGATGAATTGGATTAATAAAACCATCAATCTCTTTTTTTGTTGGAAATGGCATATTTTCATCCTCTCCTTTTTTATTCTCGTGATTTATAAATATAACAAATTATCCGGTATAAAGTTGCAGGGGTTTTGAATTATTATTTCCGGCCCTGTCTCAATCCCCGCAGATCTTTCACTCTGAGCGCAGCGAAGAGTCCATTCCTCATACATTATCTGCTATTTTGCATGGATTCTTCGGTCGCTTCGCTTTCTCAGAATGACCACTTTTTGTTCAGGGATGCCTGTTACCAGAGAAGAATCCACCCCCGCCAATACAGGCTAATAATTTTTGCAAAAAAAAAGCATCCGAAATTATTTCCGGATGCCTTATCAGAATAATTTTTATCTTTTTTTTAGCGGGGGGTTGAAATTGTAACATCTACACGACGGCTATAGAATCGTCCTTCCGGATTGTTATTGTCGAAATCCATTCTTGACTCGCCATAGCCTACTGTTTCAATTTTGCTGGCACTAAATTCATCAGCCAGGGCTTTTGCTCTTTTTTCTGATAATTCCTTGTTATAATTTTCTGTGCCGAGCCTGTCGGTATAACCGGCAACTGTAATCTCTGATTCAGGGCTTATCTCGGCTTTTATCATATCCATTAATTTTTTATTGTACGGGCTAAGTTCATTTTCATCAAAGGATGAGAGCAGGCTGAATCTGTATAAAGATATATCAGAGAGTTTCTCAACTACTTTTTTCTTCAGTGAGAGATACTCAACAGGAATGGTTTGCTCATTTGAAGTAAATATGTCAGAGCCGTTGCTCATTGTCATTTTATATGTCAGCAGATCGTCATTTGTGATGCTGCTGGAATTCGAGCCGCTAATCTTCCAGTCGATAGTTCCGGGGACAGCATCCCTTCCTGAGAAAGTTTTTACCTGTCTGCCGTTCTGCAGAACATCAATATTCCATTCACTGATGTCGGTATTACCTTCGATTTCTGTTTCGAACCTGATTCCGGCAGGTTTTGTTTCTATTGAAGTTGTTTCTGAATAAACCGGAGCAATTATTTCCCATTTGTCGGAATTTATCTCAACTCTGCGATTTTCGGCCATTCCGTCGGGATTGTCAATTGCTGATGGATTGGCCGGCAGGCCCCGCTTATCAACAATGATCCGATCCGGGCTGATATCCCATATCCTGATAAGATAATTCCGGACAGCTAAAGCTCTTCTGACGCTAAGGTTAAGGTTGTCTTTTTCAAGGCCTGAATTACTATTACATCCGTCAACGGAAATTTTCGCATCGGGGTTCAGTTTCATTCTTTTGCCAAGAATGTTCAAAATGTGATAATAAGTTTGTATATCATTGTATGTTGATAAGTCCTGTTCGGAAAAGTTAGAAGTTTCGTTTCTTGAAATTCTTTTATATCTTTCAGGTATTCTTGCAGAATTTTCATCGAAAAATATATAATTAAGCAGCGGTTTCATTTTCTTAGTTTTAAATTCCTCAATCCGTACAGTTGCCAGATCGTCAACATTTCCATCATCGGTTAAAGCCATTGCTCTGATATTTCCGGTGCCGGAACTTGTTCCTGATTCAGAAAGCGATACGATAGGGGAGTGGGAATCAGATTCAGAACCAAATGCATATTTAAAAGATAATCCTGCGGTAAAAATATTTACTTTCCAGTCTTTATCTTTTACAATGTCTGTTAATCCAAGCTGATAAGATATTTCCGGTGTCAGGTAGAACTTGTTATTGTCCGACAAAGCAATATCATATCCCAGCCCGAGGGTGACTGAAAAATTTGTTTTCACAAGATCCTCGATTTCACCTTCGGAATTTAACCTGGTATTTGTACCGTTTTCATAATTCAAATATTCCGGGTTAATAATTGTTTCAGAATGATCAAAATCAGATGAAATATTTAAAAAGTCAGTTCTTACACCTGCTCTGAGCATTAATCCGGCTATCGGGTTATATGATAACTCAGGCTGGAAGGAAAGATAGGCAAATTCCGGGTTGAAGTTATGACGAAAAGTTGCATCCACGGCATCATCTGTTGTATAATCATAAACGGTCTGTATTTCGTCATTTTCAAATTCGCCTTTGAATGAATAGTAACCCAGGCGCACACCAATATATAATTTGCTTGCTATATATTGTTCGAATATTGCCCCGAAGATCAGGCCGGAGCCGCTTGCATCTTTATAATCAGGGCAACAGCTGACAAGGCCGGTCAGTGAATTAAAATCCGCTGTGTGGGAATTGAATCCATAAGCTCCGTAAAGCCCTATTCTGCTTGGTGATGAGTTTTCCTGAGCAAATGAATTTGCTGATATTATCAGGCCGATAATCAGAATAAATATTTTCCTTTTCATTATCTTACCTCCAGATGATTAGTTCTTGTTGCAAAGTTCGACCTGACGACAACAAAATATGAGCCGGGCGTTAATTCCGATATGTTCATTTTTGTATTTATATTTCCCGGAGATTGTTTGCCAATAGTTCTCTGTAGTAATACCTGCCCGAGATAATTATAGATACTGATTGTGAAGTTACTCTCGTGAATGGCTTCAAAACCGATATTAACTATTTCTTCGGCAGGATTGGGAATTAAACTGACATCCTCAGGCCCGGATAATATCAATCTGGTTACGTCGCCTTCTTCACATAAACCGTGGAGTTCAAATTCTCCGTTTTCAAGTTCAGAATCGAAAAGGCAGTCATCCCAATAGAAATCCTGGATTTCGATTGCTGTTGATTCAACACTCCCGAGTGCTGCCGTGAATTCCAGATTCAATAGTTCGTTGCCGTCAGTTCTTTCGCCTGTAAGTTCAATAATACGGTTTTCAAAAACAAGCGATCCTTTTGGCGTATTGGCTGTTGGAACGAGTATGCTTTTATTTAATTTAACCCAGATATGGTATTTGTCCGCGTTGCATGAGTCCAGGTTTTGTGAGGATGTTATCCTGACGGGGATATCTACTTTATCGCCGGGCTTTGCATAAATTGTTTCATCTGGCAGTGATATCGTAGATTGCGGTATAATATTAGTAATGTATACAGGTTCCGAAGTTGACCGGCATCCCTTAGTATTTTCTACAGTTACTGAATATGCACCTTCATCGGTTACTGTCAGCATCCTTCCGTTAGATCCGTCAGACCATTCATAATAAGCAAAGCCATCACCTGCATCCAGGGTTACGCTATCGCAAATGCAAATCCTCGTAGGCCCGAGGGCTGTTATTCTGACCTCCGGGAGGGGATTTACAATAACCATAACAGTATCACTGCTAATACATCCGTTAGCATCGCTTACAGTAACAATATATGAAGTGGTAATATCCGGTGATGCTGTTACCGTAGGTTCAGTAGTGCTTTCCAGGCCGTCGGGCGGGAACCAGGAATATTCATAAGGTGCTAAGCCTTCTGTGGCTGGAAATCCAATATCGGCAGATTCACCAAGGCAAAGTTCGATGTCCTCTCCTGCATTTGCCACGGGAGGGTAATTTACAATAACAATAACTCTGTCAGTATTTATACAGCCTTTGGAATCAGTTACAGTTACGTTGTATGCCGTTGTCTGGTTAGGAGAAGCCATCGGGGAAGCAATATTTGTAGCTGATAATCCGTCAGCAGGTTCCCATTCATAGCTATATTCTCCCGAACCTCCGCTGGCTTCTTCACCGATCTTAACCGAATCGCCAAGGCATGTTTCGACATCAGGCCCGCCGTGGGCTTCCGGGGAATAATTTACTACTATACGGACTGTATCTTCTGTTTCGCATCCGTTGGCATCCGTAACCCTGACTTTGTATGTTATAGATTGGGGAGGAGTAGCAGAAGGTACGGCAATGTTATCAGCAGAAAGTCCTATTTTGGGATACCAGTCATAATTATACGGCCCTGTACCTTTAGTTGCAGGATTGCCGATCGTTACTGATTTCCCTTCACAAATTTCTTTATTTTCCCCTGCTTCAACTTCCGGAGATTCATATACAAATACTGTAACAGAATCGAAAGCCTGAACGCAATCATTAAAATAATTTCCTCTGACATAATATGTAGTTGTTACCTTGGGGTTGACAACCGGGAATTGTTGCTGCGATAAGAATCCATAGGGCTTGCTGCTCCATTCGTATTCATCTGCATTGAAGGCGCTAAGTGCTACCGGGTATCCGGGGCAAACAGTATCCTTCGATACAGTTAAATTCAGATTGAGAGGTTCCGGGCAGGTTTCACAGTTTTTTGTCTGGTAATAAACACCTGCTGTTATCCATGAAAAACAATCATCACTTCCATTTACTTCAATATTTGTATAATTTTGCCCTTTTTGTAAGCTGATATCAACAAAATCAGCATTCCAGAAGTTTTTATCCAAATAACTGGTTTTACCATTAATAGTCAGGGGGTATTTTTTGTTTTTAGCTTTCTCAAGGTCAGAGATAATAACAAATGCCCGGGCATCATCGGTATCTTCACATACATCAAGTCCCGATACAATTTTCCGGAACGAACCTTTTTCAAGTGTGGCAAGTCCGTCGTAAATTACAAAAGTACCCTGATAATCAGCTTTGTAGTCCTTATAAACAATAAATAAAGTCAGGCCGTCAGTTTCCTTAACAGAATTGCTGAGATCGATTCTGTAAATACCATTCCCTGTTATGGCTTCCTTCACATCAACTCTGAAACCTCTCGTACCGTCTTCGTGCCAGCATTTAGCAGGCCCGAACCCAGTCATGTCAGCAGAGAAGTTAAATTTCTCACTGTACGGGTTGGTGATTTCGAGATTCGGTTTTTCGGGCGATCCTTCGTCATAGGATACAGTCCACCAGACAAAAGCCTGCTTGATTTCAACACAGGTAGAGGGAATGTCCTTTACGACTAAAGTCAGGGGCAGCCCCTTTCCGTTTGGTTCCGGACTTTTCGTTCGGTCGGTTATCTTCGCGGAAATGGCCGTGTAATTCAGCCCGCAATCGCTGTCTTTGTAAACCTCGTTGTCAATTCTGTTTATTGCTTTTAAAGGCAATATTGACATAAGGAATAGTAATAGTAGTGCTCTTTTCATTTAATTTCCTGTATATTAATATAAATGTATTTGCAATAATAAAGTCAACCATCAGAAATTCAGAGTATCTTATCAAAATTTGTTCCAATCTGTGATTGCATTTTTTTCTTTGTTGTCAGTTTACCAATTCCGCTTGTTGATCACATGGAATTTAACAATAAAAATGAACTTAATCAAGGAAGGGAAGGAAATGATAAACAAATATAAAGTTCAATCGTTATGTAATATAAGAAATTAGTTATATTGAGCATGAAATTCAAGATTCTATTTTGCTTTTGCCATATTTTTGACAGGAATCATAGTATTATATAATCCGGCAATCCTGGTAATAAAAAAATTTTATTTAAAAAAATGATGTGACAAAATTGATGATTCCCTGTTAGTATATTTAAGATGATAGGAAGAAATGACATAAACAGTATGAAAATGTTGTCCGATGAGCAACTTTACGATTTCCTCGGTGGAAATAGAAAATCTGCGCGGCTGGCATTTGATGAACTTTACAACAGGTTTTCGACAAAGATATTTACCTATTGTAACAGGATCCTGTTTGACAGTGAACTTGCTGAAGATATCTTCCAGGAAACATTTCTTCGATTTCTGGAAAGCGCGAAAAAAGAAAGAAATATGACAAATGTGAGCGCGTTTATTTTCAGAATTGCAAGAAATTTGTGTATCAACGAAAAAGCAAGAAAACATCATAGTTTTCTATCATTCGAAGAATTAATCTATCCGGTCAGCGACCAGTCATACGAAACGAAAGAAAGAGTTGACCTTTTGGAAACAGCCCTGCAGGCCTTACCCCAAAAATATAGGGAGGTTCTTGTTCTGAAAGAATTCCTTGGGATGTCCTATCAGGAAATTGCCGAAGTACTGGATTCAACTCTTCCGTCAATAAGAATCAGGATCTATCGGGCCAAGCAAAAACTCAGGGATATACTGGCCCCGTATATTGAAGAAAATGAAGAATAAAATATCGAAGGTTAATTAAAATGTACGAAGCAGAATATATGTCATCATCAGAAAAGCTGTGTGCCCTGCTTGACGGGGAACTCAGCCCTGCAGAGTCCGAGACTCTGTTCTACGAGTTGGCGAGCAACCCTGCTCTGCAGGATGAAATGAAAGAGCACCTGTCCATCCGGAAAATGTTCGGCAACGCTCAATTGCATCCTCCTACACACCTTAAAGCCGGAATCGAGCAGACAGCCGGCCTTACGGCATCATCTGCCGGGGGAGCTCTTGCGGGCTTTTTCTTGAACAGGGGATTTATTATGGCTGTAACGGCTATGATGTCAACCCTGGCTACAGTCTTTATTATGAGCAATTACAACACAGATCATCCTGGTAAAGATTATTTTATGGCATCGTCTGATCAGATTATTGACAATGAAATTACTCAACCGGTTGACCTTTCCAGTATAATTCCTGCTGCCGAAGAAGAAATACCGATAGTAAATTCAATTGCAAATGATATGAATGAAAATACTTCTGTTTCTTCTACTGTTGAAAATGACGACAATAATAACAGTTTGAATAATGATATAGCTTATGAAGAAATCCCTGAAAATCGGGAAATTGTAACACCAAATATTAACCTGCTGCGGCCAGTTAATTTTTCTGATAATGGTGAATATAATGTTAATCTGACACAATTGAATATGCCGGCTCCTGTTTATGAGAATACGGACCGCAACTTCGAATTTCAGATACGGGGTTTCACGGCCCGTTCAATGCCTGAGGTTGATATCGCGCCTCTTGTCGATCCGGTACTTAACAACTTCAGTTTCAGCCTTCTTGGCAATTTAACAGATAATTTAGCTGTCGGAGTTGAACTTGGGCAGGAAAATCTCAACCAGGTATTCTACAATGATGATAAAACAGTTGAGCAAAATTACATGGCATTCTGGTGGGGTGTTTCCGGGCAGTATTCATTTACCGATCCTGAAGATAACAATAGATTTTACCCGCTTGTCAGGGCCACGCTTGGCGGTACCCGTGTAGGGCCAATTGGGCGCGGCCTGATCGGACTGAAATATGATATATCAAGCAGATTTAATCTGTTTGCAGGTATCGAGGGAACTGTATTGGTTTATAATTTCGACGGCAGGTACTTCAGTACCAGAAAAATCGGGATGTCCTGGGGTGCATCTGTAAAATTCTGATAATAAACAGGAAAGTATTTTGAAATATTTTATCATCATAACGTTAATTGCTATTTTGGCATGGGTATCATGTTCTTCGCCAATTGATGTACCTGCAAATCGTGAAGTAACAGAAACCGGATCCGGTGGAACAAGCAATGACGATATTGCACTCAATAGAACCGGGCTGGATTATGAGTTGGTTTCTTATGAACTTACCAAGCCCCTTGATATTGAAATTATTAATCTCACAAAAAAACAGTTGATAATTGACAGCCTTTCATTTTCTCAGCATCCGGAATTGTTCAGCCCTTTGAACGGTTCTTTACCTGTAACTCTTGCTCCGCAGGGTAGTCCGGGTTTCAGGCAGCCGGTATTTATTAACTTTACTGCTAAAGAACTTGGGGTATTCAAAGATACCATGTTTATCGGTGGATATGATAAACCGTTTCTTTTGCTCAGGGCTTCCGTCCCTTCGGTCGAAGTTGGTGATGTAGATTTTTCGAATCAATCTGTTAATACAACAAAATCAAAACCAATTTACATCAGAAATAACACTAACCAGACAGTTAATGTTAAATCTTACAAAATTGTAAGCTCGGAAAACGTCTTTGTTTTTCGTTCGCAATTGCCAAAAGAGATACCGGCGCAAAGTACCCTGCAGCTAATAATTCAGTTTGGACCCAAAGAAATAAAACCCTATCAGGCAAGCATTGAATTTAATATCGAAGCAAGCGGTATAATCGATAATATCGGCCTGCTTAACGGACAAGGCATGTATTAATTATTTTATTATTAAAATTTGCTAATAAAAGTGAACCTGACTATCTTTCCGGATTAACATTCAAAAAGAATAATAACAACTACATTTTTTGTACAAAATTATTCTAATTGCTTTTTAATATCTTAGTTTATATGTATATTTGCATAGGAATATAATGACGAACAGGATGTACTGATTTTTATAGACAGACGGGTGGATGGAATGACGAAAAAATTAATTTACAGCTTGCCTAAGTATTTATACCACAAAGAAACATAATTTTTGGCTCGACATTTGCTTTCAATTATACGTGCATTTGGGCGCTCGGGATTTTTTAATCCTGATTTATTTTAATCATGTTTATTATTTGAAGCTGAATTATGAAGAAGCCAGGTATTTTTACTTTTTCCCTAATTATTGGTTTAATAATCTGGGCTATTGTAATTGTCAGGAATTTACTATTTACAGATACTAATTCGATTTTGGAAATACTCTTTCTGGAAACGGGTTTCGAAGGTTTTCCCGGCAGGCTTTTATTCTTTATTGGATTTATTATTGTAGGTTTTTATGCTACAATGGAAATCCGGAAAAGATCGGAAAAAGCCGATCGAAAAGATGACAAGCTTGCTAAGATGAAATCCTATTGCGACACGGCAATTAAAATGTGCAATTTCCCAACTGACGAGAATCATCATAAATACATTCTCGACAAGGTAATTGATATTTCGGATGCAAGAATAGCAATTTTTGCCGATACAAAAGAAGATGGTTTTCAAGGTAAGGTAATAAAGCATTCAATAAATCAATCGATGATAAAATACAGGGATATTTTTAACCTCCTGAATATTGAAAATCGAGAATTTTTTATTAATCCTATTGATCTGGAACCGGATCCTACCGGAGACTTAAAGATTATTGATAAATCATTAAAAATAATTTTTAACGAGGTAATAAATAATGATATCGAAACACAACTTATTAAATTGATCGGCCCTTATAAGATCATAGTATTTCCCGTTGTGAACGGCGCCCTTAATCAGGGGGTTGTTTTCCTGGTATTAAGGAAAAATGATGAATTAAAAAACAGAGAATTATTAGAGGCTTTCCTGCGTCAGTCAGCGGCTTTTTTAAGGAAAAGAAAAATTCAGGACGAACTGATCAGAAATGAAAAGCAGTACAGGCATATTTTTGAGAATATGATAGATGTTTATTACAGATGCGACCTGAACGGTGATATTGAACTTACCACTCCTTCTGCTCTAAGACTTTTTGGCTATGATTCCATGGATGATTTAATCGGGCTTAATATCAGAAGGGATTTCTATTTCAATCCCGAAGACAGGGATGAATTCCTTGAAAAGCTTTACAAAGAAAACTATGTTAACCAGTATGAACTTCCACTTAAAAACAGATATGGCAAGAAAATATTAGTTGAAACAAATTCCAAACTGATCAGGAACAGTAATGGTGAACCGGTAGCTGTAGAAGGAATTATTCGCGATATGACAGAACATTTCAAGTCAGCCGCAAAAATCAAGCAGTCTGAAGAATCATACAGGCTCACAATTGATTCGATGGCCGATTATATTCATGTATGTGATACGGATATGCAGCTTTTACTTATAAACAGGCCATTAAGGGAATTTGCAAATATTTCGGATGATTCCGATAGTATTATTGGTAGCCATTTTATGGATATATTCAAGTTTCAGGGCAAAAAGGCAACTTCAACATTCAAACAAGTCCTTAAGTCCGGACAGATACTTACTTTTGAAGAAAAGTATAAGATTGGCGCTTATCAGTATATTATGGATATACGAATGATCCCTATCAAAGAGAACGGCAAAGTGATCAGAGTTATTACAATTTTAAGAGATATTACTGCTGAAAGAAATGCCGAGCAAAACAGGATTCTGGCCGAAAAGAAGAACAGGCTTATCCTGAACATTATTCCGGACTTGATGATTCACGCTGATGGTGGCGGAATTATTTTAAATCATAATACTTCCGGTATCGAAGATCTGAAAATTGAAAGGAACAGCCTTGTAGGAAAACATTTAAGTGAATTCGTACCAATCGATCTTGCTTATGAAATGATTGAGAATATTCAGGATGTTATTGAATCGGATGAACCCAAATCATTTGAATATCAAATGGAATTGAATTCACTTCCACGGTCATTTGAAATAAGAATGGTAAAATGCGGCGATAATGAAGTTCTTTCTATGTCAAGGGATGTTACAGAAAGAAATCGTACAGAAGAAGCACTTAGGGAAAGCGAAGAAAGACACAGGAAAATAACAGAAAATTCTCCTGATATTATTTCCCGTTTCGATAAAAATGCAAGATGTTTGTTTCTTAGCGAGAATGTGTCAGAATTTACGGGCTTGCCGGCAGAAAACTTTATCGGTAAAACAATATCGGAAATGCAGGAATCTGACCTGCCCAAAATTTTTAAAGAAAATGTGATTAAAAAAGTATTTATTACCGGTGACTATTCAGAAGAAGAATTTCATTTCCATAGCCATAACAAAGAGCTTTGGCTGAACAGGCGTCTTATCCCTGAATATGACCAGGATGAAAATATTATTTCAGTCATGGGTATTACTAGGGATTTCACAGCCCGAAGAAAAAATGAACTTGTAAAGGATGTTATCTACGAGATAAGTAAATCAACCAATATCAGCAAAGACCTCTTCGAGTTTTTTAAATCAATAAAGAAAAACCTGGCGAAAGTTCTTGATACAACGAATTTCTTTATTGCTCTTTATGATGAAAATACAGATACAATTTCACTGCCTTTTTTCGAGGACACAAAAGATAATTTCAAGTCCTTCCCGGCAGGTAAAACTCTTACTTCCTATCTTATCAGAAACAACAGGTCGCTTTTACTTAAAGAAAAGGATATATTGAATCTTCAAAAAAGTAAGATAGTTGAGTTTATTGGAACTCCTTCTAAAGTATGGCTTGGGGTTCCGCTGAAAGTGGATAGTGATGTGATTGGTGCGGTGGTCGTTCAGCATTATGAAGACGAAAACTGCTATTCGGAAGAAGATAAGAAAATTCTTCAGTTCGTATCCGATCAAATCGCTATTGCTATAAAAAGGAAAAGCGACGAAGATGAGATCATTGAGCTTAATAAAGAACTAGAACAAAGAGTGATAGACAGAACAGCTAAATTGCAGGAAGCTCTTGAAGAACTGAAAGTTGCCAATGATGAAGCAGCAAAAGCACTGGTAAAAGAAAAAGAACTTAATGACCTGAAAACAAGATTTATTTCTATGGTTTCTCATGAATACAGAACTCCTTTAACAGTGATACTGTCTTCTACTTATCTTTTAGAGAACTATTTTAAAGAAGATAACCCGGAAGAACATCATAAGCATCTTGGGTGGATACAGGAAGCTGTAAAAGCTATGACAGAACTGCTTGATGATGTACTGGTTTATGGTAGAAGTGAAGAAGGTACTTTCAGGATCAATCCGATAAAAATTGATCTTAATTCTGCTATCAGCAGCGTGATACAGGAAATAAAAATTGCTGATAACAATCGTCATACAATAAATTTCCAGGCTGAATCCAAACATATTGATTGCCATACCGATCCGAATATGATTCAGCATATTCTGACAAATCTGCTTACCAACGCAACGAAATATTCACCTGAGGGGCTCCCGATTGATGTTGTTGTACGTTCTGCCAACAATGATGTTGAAATTGAAGTTAAAGACAAGGGTATAGGAATTCCGGAAAAAGATCAGAAGAATCTCTTTCAGCATTTTTTCAGATCTACTAATGTGGGGACAATTTCCGGAACAGGACTTGGATTATCCATTGTTAAAAGAGCTGTTGAAGCACTAAACGGCAAGATAAAATTCGATAGTGTTGAAAATAAAGGAACTACCTTCAGTATCAGAATACCGCGTGGTTTGAATTAATTCCCCAAAAAGTAATCAATTATAAAAAAGCTGAAGTTTGTACTTCAGCTTTTTTTAATGGGATAAGCATAATACCCATATTTCAAGAAAACATTTTAATGCAGGAAAATCTTATTGTAATTGATCCTTCTAATCAGTTTTGAATAAAAAACCGTGTATTTTATTGAAATTTAATAGCTAATGAATAATATTTGGGATCCTCGATATTTTAAAACAGCTGCATGAAATCCCAAAAAAATTAATTTATTATTTGTTAGATTCAGATTCTTTAAAAGGAATGAGGAGAAAATTATAAGACGAACAGTGCCGGCACAAGCCGAATGAAAATATCCAAAGATTGCTGTGCTGTCAGTTTCAAAATTTTATTTTTTGAAAATAAAAAAAAACTAATTTAAAATAAATATCAAATAATATCGTATCCTAAATCAGAATGATTATTGATAAGGATTGATTATGAAAGAGAGCTTAGAAAAAATCAGGAATGCCGGACTAAAAATAACGCCACAGAGAGTGGCTGTTATGAAGGCGATGCAAAACATGAAAACTCATCCGACGGCTGATGAGATAGCAAAAATTGTGATTGATGAAAATCCTGCCATATCAGTCGGAACGATTTATAAGACTCTCGAAACATTTGTTGACAAAGGGATAATATGTATGGTGAAAACTGATAAGGGGAAAATGAGATATGATCCTTTTACCGATAACCACCACCACATATACGACTGTGATTCAGGAGAGATTAGAGATTATCACGATGATGAACTCAATGCTTTGTTAACTGATTATTTTAATAAAAAACAAATTCCCGGACTTGAAATAAAAGAACTTAAGCTGAATATTGTCGGGAATATTAACAAGTAATATAATAAAACGGAGATTTAAAATGGAACAGATTAATCATATAGGACTTGACTCGAAGAAATCAAAAGAACTTGCTGAAATGCTGAACGACCTTCTTGCAAACTATCAATTATTTTACATGAACGTCAGGGGCTTTCACTGGAATATTAAAGGCGAGAAATTCTTCGAGCTGCATGTTAAATTCGAGGAACTATACAACGACCTGATACTGAAGATCGACGAGATAGCAGAAAGAATCCTGACTCTTGGAGAAACTCCAATGCACAGTTATGGCAGCTATATGGAAATATCCGAGATAAAGGAAGCAGTCGGTCTGACAAAATCAGAAGATATAATTCCGCAGATACTCGGCGGATTGAAAACACTAATTGCCAAGCAAAGGAAAGTTCTTGATCTATCCGCAGAAATTGAAGACGAAGGCACAAACTCGATGGCAAGCGATTACATCAGGGAACAGGAGAAACTTGTGTGGATGTATTCTGCTTTTAACACAAAGTAAACAAAACTCAATATTTTAATTATAACACTTACAACAAATTTTATTAAACATTTTACAAGGATTTTACAATGAACGAAGAAAAATTTCAGATGCCGCTTATCGGCGACCAATTTCCGGAAATGGAAGTACAGACAACAATGGGCAAAATGTCAATCCCGGGCGATTTTAAAGGTAAATGGTTCGTATTATTCAGCCACCCCGCAGATTTTACTCCGGTTTGCACTACTGAATTCGTAGCATTCCAGAAAAGGTATGAAGAATTCCGCAAACTAAATACAGAACTCGTAGGGTTGAGCATAGACCAGGTATTCTCGCATATTAAATGGGTTGAATGGATAAAAGAAAACCTTGACGTGGATATTGAATTCCCGATAATTGCCGACAACGGGGCAGTATCAAGCAGGCTCGGCTTTATCCATCCCGGAAAAGGCACAAACACGGTAAGAGCGGTATTTGTTATTGATCCGGAAGGTAAGATCAGAGCTATCATTTACTATCCTCAGGAACTTGGCAGGAACTTCGATGAAATACTGAGAATGGTTAAAGCGCTTCAGATTTCTGATGCAAACAAAGTGGCTATGCCGGCAAACTGGCCAAATAACGAACTTATAGGCGACAAGGTGATCATCCCGCCGGCAACAGATATTAAAGCCGCACGTTATAAAAAAGACAAATATGACAATTACGACTGGTGGTTCCTATACCGCAGTCTCGAGAAGTAGTATAATACAGACCGAAAATCAGCAGGCTTCAGGTGAAAAGGGAGCCTGCTTTTTTTTTAAAAAATTTGCCTCAACTACTAAAAGTATATAATTTTTTGTTGGATAATGCTTCTATATTTAGTAACTTTTAAATTCGTGTTGGGTAATTTATCGGATAGAAGAATAATGTCTGAAAAAAAAGTAAAACAAATTGAAAGACTTAATATCATCAAGCCGGATGATATTGAAGTTGAATCCCTGTTGCAATCCCCGGCCCGGCTGAAACCGCTTACGGGGGATACAGGGCTGAACAAGCATATCCGGAATAAGAATATATACAGGCCTCAGCTTGCTCTAACGGGCTATTACGGGAATTTTAATTACGATCAGATACAGATTTTCGGTAATACGGAATATAATTACCTTTATGCACTGCCCGAGAAGGACAGGCTGAAATCTTTCAGGCAAATTACTTCGCATAACCTGCCTTGTATAGTTGTTACAAATGATAATCCCCTGGATGATGAGTTGATTGATATAGCAAAGAAAAATAATATTGCAATCTTTACTACTCCACTTACAACCACAAAGGCTTCCTTCTTCCTATCGGAATATCTTGACGACCAGTTTTCATCGCAGGCGGTTATTCATGGTTCCTTTGTTGATGTTTATGGCATAGGCATTCTGTTTATTGGTAAAAGCGGTATTGGAAAAAGCGAGATAGCTCTTGACCTGATAGAACGCGGACACAGGCTTGTTGCCGATGATGTTGTAATGCTGACAAAAAAACGCGAAAATATAATTATGGGTACCGGTACGAGTATGGTACAGCATTTTATGGAAATTCGCGGCCTTGGAATAATTGATATCAGGCAGATGTTTGGTATAAGGGCTATCCGATTCCAGAAAAGGCTGGAAATAATTGTTGAGCTGGAAGAATGGGATTTGAAAGAAAATTATACCCGTACCGGCCTTGATGAAGAAAAAATTACAGTGATGAACGCTGATGTTCATTATGTACAGCTTCCGATTTTTGCCGGAAAAAATATTACTGTTATTGCTGAAGTAATAGCCTTGAATTATTTGCTTCGTACCTATGGATACGATGCTGCAAAAACTTTTTCAACCAAGCTTCAGGACACTATTCAAAGAAATGCCGGAAAAAAATTCCCTATCAGAAAGGGTATTGATTATTTTATAGATCATGAATAAACTATATTACACCTTGGCAATATAATCTTGATTTATTCGACTTTGTGATTATTGAAATTGAAAAATTATGAAATGAAAACCTGATATGGTAAATAGAATGCCAGGCTGTTAGAACCAAAAATCAGGTATGTAATGTTAAATCTTAATGGGAAGATATTATGTTTAAAGGATTAAGAAATTTGTCCGGATTGATGGTCTTGGCTTTGTTGCTGTTCCTGCAATCGGGTTGGGCAGCTAAAAATCCTAACCTGCACGCTGACCTGTCAGCTTATGCATCGAAAGAGAAGGTTGAAAAAGGGGAGCAGTTAGTTATCCTTGTGAAAATGGAATTTGAGAAACACTGGCACGTTTACTCTCTTAATGAACAGTTAAGCCCTGAAGGTATTGGCCCTACAACAACAGAGCTTGTACCAAAGGATGAATATTTTGAGTTTGACAAAACAAAAATCCAGGCTCCGAAACCCAAAGTTCATTATGATGCCGGTTTCGAAATGGATATTGAGTATTACGATGGGACTGTTGAATTCAAGATTCCCGTTACTGCAAAAAAAGCTATTGATTTCACTATGGAATCGCCGACAGTTGAAGCATATATGCAGCAGTGCGATACATCCAAATGCCTGCCGCCTGAAGCTTTTAATATTAATATCGAAACAGGTGATTACTCCAAAACAGGTGAAGAAACTGTTGCAGTATCAAATTCTGCAAGACAGGACGAATCACAGAAATTTGATATGAAGGCAAACCCTTCAAAATTATCAGTGAAAAAAGATGAAGAGTTCAGCATTTTTGTTACTCTTAACTTTGATGAGCATTGGTACACATACAGTACTAAAGAACAGCTTAGCCCGGAAGGTATCGGCCCGACAATGACAGAGATCGTACCCGATGCCGATGCTGTTGAATTTGATGCTAAGAATCTGAAAGCCCCGAAACCTAAAACCAAAATGGATAAGGGTTTCGAGATGGATATAGACTATCATAAAGGTAAAGTTGTATTTGAACTTCCCGTTAAAGCAAAAAAAGATCTGAATTTTGCTCAGGACGAAGTTAAAGTTGAAGTTTACCTTCAGCAATGTGATACATCAAAATGTCTTCCTCCGACATCATATTTCACTCCTGTGCAAAATGAAATGTATATAGCTGAAGCTGATGAAGATGATATTCATGCAGCAGGAACACAATTTGGTTCAGAAGTTGAACAAGTAAAGAAAAAAGGCGTATTTTCGTTCCTATGGTTTGCTATGGCAAACGGCGCTATTGCACTTTTAACTCCTTGCGTATTCCCAATGATTCCGATAACAGTTTCATTCTTTACTAAGCGAGCTGAAAAAGAAGGTGGCAAAGGACTTCGTGATTCTCTGGTTTATACACTTGGTATTATTACTACTTTTACAGCACTTGGTTTTATTCTTGCTTTGATCTTCGGAGCAACAGGTATCCAGGATTTTGCTACAAATCCTTGGATTAACATGTTTATAGCTGCAATATTTATAATATTTGCACTGAACCTGTTTGGAGCATTTGAAATTCAGGTGCCTACCGGGCTAATGAATAAATTAAACCAAAAGAGCCAGAGCGGAGGCGGAATAACAAGTGTCCTGCTAATGGGCCTTACTTTCTCGTTGACATCATTTACATGTACTGTGCCTTTCGTGGGTACTGCTCTTGCATCCGCATCCGGAGGTGAATGGTTCTACCCGATTATCGGTATGCTCGGGTTCAGCGGAGTTTTCGCAGCTCCATTCTTCCTTCTGGCATTATTTCCGTCGGCTATGAATAAAATGCCAAAGGCAGGCGGCTGGATGAATAACGTGAAAGTTGTGATGGGCTTTCTGGAAATAGCAGCTTCAATTAAATTCCTTTCCAATGCTGACCTGGTATGGCGCTGGGGAATTATCCCGAGGGAGATTTTCCTTGCTATATGGATTGCTTGTACAGTACTTATAGTACTCTATACGCTCGGTATTTTCCGTCTTAGTCATGACTCTCCTGTTGATTCGATAGGAACACCAAGGATTCTTTTTGCAATTTTCTTTACTACAATTACATTCTATCTTGCTGTGGGCCTGATTGGTAAACCGCTTGGTGAACTTGATGCTTTTCTTCCACCACCCGATTATGAAATGCTGATGAGTGACGGAGATGAAGCTGTTGTTTCAGCAGCAGCAGTAGGAGCAGTATCAAAATCCAACGGTGGCCATGAAGAGCTTTTCTGGTATTCGGATTATGAACCGGCCCTTGAAGCCGCTAAGAAGGAGAATAAACCACTCTTTATTGATTTTACCGGAATTACCTGCACAAACTGCCGCTGGATGGAACTAAATATGTTCCCGCGTAATAACGTGAAATCAAGGCTTGAGCAAATGGTTCGTGTCAGGATTTATACAGACAGGAAAACACCTAAAAGCGATGCATATAAGAAAATGCAGCTTGAAAGGTTCAATACTATTGCACAGCCGCTTTATGTAATTCAGACTATTGACGAAAAAACACTTGGAACACGTGAGTTTACAAGGGATGAACAGGAATTTGTTAAATTCCTGCAGGATGGTATTGATGATTTTCACAAATAGTTGAAATCGAAAAATTTGTTATAAAGCCCGGCGTTTGTCGGGCTTTTTTCGTAATGTCTATTTTGATTTGCCGGCTATGTGAATAAAACAAAATATATATCTGTCAATAATATTGATAATAACTATTGATTTTACATTTTCATTTATCTTTAACTGCATTTTCAGTATATTGAAAGATTGATGAAATGATATTGAGGGCAAAGTGTTTGATAATGATTTGATGAGTTTAATTTTTCTTTGGGCATTTCTGTTTGCGCTGACATTTTTTAATTCAATTGCAACAATGAGCCTGATTTATAAGCTCAAATTTGATTTCTGGAAAAATATCAGAGCAAAAATTCACCCGACAATTTTGAAATTAGTTTTATTCTTGATTTCTTTTCTTTTTTATTATAATATCTTCATGATACCTAAGGAACTTGAATATTCTTTTTACTTTTCATCTGCCATATATCTTGTTTTTGCTTCAACTACGATGAGAAAAGCACTACACTACTGGCCGTTTGTTCCCTGGCAGCGTTTCATCAATGCCGGGTCCCGGACGAAAGTAATAAAAATTACAATTTTCTCGGTTCTGCTCCCTCTGATACCATTATTTGTTATAATACTTCTGTTGAATATTTAATTGCTGAAATATATAATCATATTACTGATAGTTGGTATTCTGCCTGTTTTAGGGCAGAAAGTTGACCTGAATGCCGCAAGTGGAAAAAGCAAGCAAAAAGTATCCCTCAAACCTGATAGCCTGAAGATTTCCAGCGACAGTCTTGATATTAAAAATGAAGTTGATACAAGCAATGCAGATAAAAAAATTGATACAATTCCTCCGGCATTTCCTCTTCTAAGGCATGGGGCTTTCCTGATGACCGATAGCTCTTCCGGAGAAAAGGTAAGCAAAAGAGGTCTCGAATTTATTCCATATACCGAATTTTCTGACATAATTTATGATAAAACCATTTTTTTCCCATTGTCCCTTGGGATGTGGGGACAGTTTAATCATTTTTCGGCCAACGGTGCTTTGCCAGGATCGAATTCATTTGCTTTTAACGGCAGGCCAATAACTGATATTCAATTTAATTCTTTTGATCCCGGCATGATAGCCCCTGAGTTTTTTGAGAGTATTGAGATATTTACCGGCTCAGATGCCGTAATATTTTCTGATAATTCTTCGGGAGCATTTATCAATATTCAGGAAATTAGGTATAATACCGGGAAACCATATACACGATTATGGATTGCTCAGGACGGGTATGAATTTATCTCCACTGATGGTATTTACAGTCAGAACTTCAGGAAAAACTGGAATTTTACATTTGGTTTCAGGGGAAGTTCCTCTGATGGCCGGTATGATAATTCAGAATATGATTCCTGGAATATTCGTGGTATTTTGCGTTGGAATCCTGATGATCAGACAAGTATTTCCCTGACGGAAATTTTTACTAATTATAAAACCGAACTTTTTGGCGGAATTGACCCGGCTTCGATTGACTATTGCGAGGATATTAGCGCGAATGAAATAATGTCGGGTGTTAATGAAAGAATTTACCGGCATGATCTGACTTTGAGTTTCTCAAGATTTCTTAGCAAAGACTCATCTTCAGCATTTTGTATTCAGCCATATTTTACAACAGCAGAATGGAATCGTTCCAGGGATGATGCTTTTCTGATTGATTACTATGACACAACAAATTACTACAAATATCGCACGAATTATCTTGGTGTGAGCGGCAGGCTGGAACAGGGGATATTTGATATGATAAAACTCACTGCCGGGGGAAATATCATGTATTATGATTTTCCAGGATCACCATATTACAATGAATCTTCCGGCAGCAAGATCAGCGCATTTTTCCGCGGGGAACTGATGCCTGTTAATAATATTAAAATCAGCGGTGGGTACAGGCACAGTTTTGTGAATGATATTCCTGTTGTTTCTATGGGCGGCAGGATTTCAACTGACCTCATTGAAAATATGACTTTTCACGGTGATATTTCATTATCGGAAAATGCTCCTTCCCCGGTTTGGAAGCAACAGCCTGACAAGGAATCTCATTTTTTAATTTTGGCAGGAGCCGATTACAAATCGGGTGAATTTCAGGTTTCAGCAGGTGTTTTTTACAGGCTTATTTCAGATCCTTTGATTTTTGCCGGAACAGTTAATGATGCCGGAAATATTGTTTCTACAAACGTTTATAACGGAGGTAGGCAGGAAATTCTCGGTGGCAATATTTCACTAAGTACACAACTGTTTGATAATTTCAGAATCATCAAAATTATCGATGACGGACGACTGATGATTTCTTTAAAAGGTGGTTTTAACTATTCGCAGACTCTTTCCAGGGATAACGGGATGTTTCCTGTTTTCCACGGCGGAGGAAAACTATGGTATCAGGCATTTTCAGGCCAGAGTGTAATGAACCTCGGTGCCGAAATATATGTTCTCGGGCCGCAAAACGGACTTTACTTTTTTCCAATGACCCGCTCTTATTTTAATAATGATGTAGAATACAACACATCCAACAATGGAATCAATGCTTTTGCCGAGATGAGGCTTGGCAATGCTTTTCTAAGGCTAATGTTTAGGAACCTGTTGGATCAGTGCTGGTATTACGTTCCTGTTTATCCCCAGGCCGGCAGAAATTTCCGTCTGACTGTTTCCTGGAGCTTTTTCGACTGACCAACTATTTAAATACGGAAAATTTCTTATTTATTGTTCCCCTTTCTGTGTTTGCACGGAGAAAATATATTCCATTCGGAAACTCGCTGATATCCAGCACAATGGGGTTGTTTTTTTCAGATTTTTCAAATGTAATATCTTTAATCTTTTGCCCGTTTGCTGAAACTATGGATATTGTTATCAATTCATCGGAATTTCCCGTGTAATTTATATTTAATTTCTCAATTGCCGGTTCGGGAAATAAATTTAAATCGATAAAATCAGAAAAAATTACTTTGTATCCATCCCCAAAGCAGATATTATTTTCGATATTTATGCTATCCGGCAAGGGATTCAAACATTTTAATTCTTCCGGAAACACGGCGCTGAGCTTGAGCAAACAAAAATTGCTATCAGACAGATAAGTTCTGAAAGGAATTTCCAGAGCAATATTTTCAGGTGTATCAGTTCTCGGGCCAATCCCGTCAAGAGTCATTATTCCCTGCCCTCTGTCGTTTATAGTCCAGGCCCAATCGGAATTTCCTGATTTTACATTCCCGGCAAAGAACAAAAAACCGGGATGATAATTAAAAATGAATTTTAGCTGTGAGAATTTTTCTCCTTTTGTTTCGGGAATTTCGGATTGTAGAATAAGTGAATAATCATGGCCGGGAACTGTTTGAACTATCCCTGATGTATAAAGAGCTGAATTACTTCTGATTCCGACAATTGAATTTTTCTGATTTATCAGGGTTGCTTTTCCTTTTACATCTATATATATATTGCCACTATTTTTCTGAATAAAAATTGTTGAATTTAATTCGCGAAGTGAATCCTGCGGCAGAAAAGTAATATTTACCGGGGTTGTTTTGCCTGATTTGATTATTTGTTCCGGAAATTCAACAAGAAAATTATTTCTGTCATCACCGAGTATTGTGTAACCGAACATTTCATCATCATGTTGTGATTTATTTGGGATATATATTGTTGTGTCGGAAGCTGCACAAAAGCTAATCTCTTCGAAATCTATCATGTCATTCTTGAAATATCCAAGCCCCTTACCGCTTAGCAAAGTCATTCCTTCGTCACAGGCATCACGTAATAAGTATCTTACCCTTGCTGTATTCAATCCCTCTTTTCCGGGACAGAAGGCAATATCAATATTCAGTTTTTCGCCGGGATCAAGAGAAAAATATTGATTACTGCACAATTTAAAGCTCTCCGGATTGTTTCCGTCAATACCAATAGCGCCCCATACTTTGTGGGAAAACGTATTGGTAACAACCTCAGGTATTGTGATAGTTCTGGAATAACCAACTACTGCGCCTTCAAATTCAAATTTTTCGAGAGCTTTTACCTCGCAGCCTGATATGATATCAATACCTTCGAAAGGGCATGGTTCGGTGTCAAATGTTACTTTATATTGCTTTTTGTCGTTTGGTGGATTCTTCATTGCAACAGAAATATACAGAGTATCATTCATATTTAACATATAGGGCAAATTGGGGATATCCGGTAACTCGAATGATTCATTCTCTGGTTCAATCCCGATATTGTTGATAATAAAATCTGTATTTTTAGCAATAAATGGTATTGTGATTTTTTTTCCGACAGCATTGTCACCACCGAACAATACTTCCTTTTCCCGGGCATATATTTTAGCGTATTCGCTTTCGGAAATATGAAATTTTCTCTCATCATTTAAACCTGATCTGGAAAAAGAGAGAGTTGCATTTCTGAATGGATCATCTTTGCTGCAAATGTATGGTTCATGCCAGGTTAACCGGCACAGATCACCGCTCATAATATTTCGTGCAATATCGGAATATATATCGGCAAGTTCTGATTTTCCTGATGCCTGAAAATATTTGCCTTTTGTTTCTGTTGCTATTCTGTTTAATTCTTCGGAATAATCAGTGAAAAGATTGATAGCATAAATTTCAGTCAGCCAGCTGTTTGCCAGATTTATTATTGCGTCAGTTCTTATTTCTTCGCATGGGAAACCGTCAGTCAGGAAAACAATTATCCTTCTGCTGTCGGGGATTCCGTGCTTCATACTTTTTATTGCTCCCTGCCTTGGATCTAAGAATGGGGCATTAAAATTTGTTGTACTTTCAATAACATTTATAGAGTCAATTTCTTCATAGATTTTATTTTTATTTGATAGAAAATCCCCGACATATTCGATACCATGAGTAAAAGTCATAATTTTTATTGCAGAACTAAACTCCATATTCAGTGAATCCACGAAGGTTTTTGCTGCAAATTTTGCCCAGTCAACCCTTTGTTCGCCGCCGGGGCAGGTTGTACTCATCGAGTGGCTCACATCGAAAAGAAGAATAACAGATACTGGCGGCGAGAAAAATTCAATATTGCAGTCCATTTCGAAATTTTCAATTTTCCTGCCATCTATTTCAAGGTTCAATTCCGATTTTTCAATATCTTCATAGGCTTCCCAGTATTCATTCACAGCCCAAAAATCTAATTGCATAGTAGGAAATAATTCCGGGTAAATATTAGATATTTTAAATTTTTGCGAAAAAGCCGTATTATAAAATATAATAAGCAAGCATAGCGGAAGTATCAGGAATACTCTCATAACTTTTCCCCTGTATGAAATTTTCTGAGTTTAATATAATAACGTAAAAAGTGGAAAAACGTCTCAAATTTTTTTTGGTTTTCGGAATTTGTCTGAATAATACTTAGTTTTGGGTAATTAGTTTTAAGAAAATTAAATTGCATTTGTTATGAAAATACCAATACTGATAATTAGCCTATTAATATCATTTCAACTTTATTCTTTTGCAAGTGACAGCCTTTACAATTCTGCCTGCAGGCATTATGAAAATAATGAATACTCTGAGGCATTGAAAATTATGAACGGACTGGTAAAGAAAAACCCTGAAAACGGTGAATATATTATCAGGCGGGGGCTTTGTGCTATCAAAGAAGGAAATAATGACAGGGGATTGAAAGATTATTACAAAGCTTTGTCCCTGGGATTGGTCATTAGTAATAAAGAAAGTTCCGGGGCTGTAGCAGGGGCAGACAAAACCGTTTTTTTAAACATACATGAAGCTTCTGATTTTGCAAAAGTATTGCTTAGCGAAGGTACAAAAGCTTTTACTCATAAGAAGAATGATATTGCCGTAAAGTATTTCTCACATTCAGTACAACTTATGAAAATGAATCCTGATGCATACAACGGACTTGGCTTCATTTCTTTTGCAAAGGGTAATAACGAGAAGGCTATTAAATATTTCGACAGTTCTATTGCTTATACTCCCGGTATTGCATATTCTTTTCTCGGCAGGGGGATCGTTTATCTTAAGTCAGGAAATCTGCGAAAAGCTTTGAATGATTTTAATCATGCAATTTCAATTAATCCGCGTTATTTTAACGCATACATTGAAGCAGGCAAAGTTTATAACATGCTTAATAAGCAGGACAGCTCAGTGTGGATTTACAATCGCGCTATGAAGTACTTTCCTGAAAATTCGGAATTATACTCCCTTAGGGGATCATCCTTCTTCAGGATGAGAAAATTTGATAAAGCAATCAAAGATTTTGACAAGTCCATTAGTATTGATTCACTCAATAAAATTGCTTATAACGGACGTGGTACAACATACCTTCAAAAAGGTGATAAAAAAAGTGCGAGAAAAGATTTTGAAGAAGCCCTGGAAATTGATAAAAATTTTGCTGAAGCATATATGGGAATTGCAATGGTATATTATCTGGAAGGTAAGAAAGCCAAAGCATGCAAACAATGGAACAGGGCAATGGAACTTGGGCTTAACGACGCAGCCGATATGCTTGAAAAGCATTGTAAATCTGATAAGAAAAAGAAGAAAGCAAACCTGAATAGTATTTGACAATAATAATTCAATTAGATTTTCAATCAATTCATTTTCGAAAGAATTCTCCTGAATCGAATCCTGTTGTATCGCTGGGCCAGGATACAGGGGAGGTTGGCAATAAATGCGTAAACTATCATTATCAGGCCGGCCCACCAGTAATTCCATATAAAAAATACAGGGGAAAATAATATCACGATCCAGTGAGCCATTTCTGCACGGCTTACTTCCAGAATAAATTTGTTGAAATATTCTTCATTCACGGAAGTCATCCTTTTTTTTCGGAATCCTTTTTTGAACAAAGCCGAACCGTCAGGCAAAAGTTCTTTCCACTTTTTGATGTGGAAGTAATCTTCATAGAAGAAGCCTCCCTTTTCCCAACTTTTCTCCTGAAACCAGTTTGAATTTACATTGATATATTTGTCTGGTAATATTGTTGCCAGATAAGCTATGGACATATGGATAATGAACCACAGAACAAAATCGATTATAATTATCCATAAAACCGGTAATTCAATTAGCATAAATCATCACCTTTCTGCCTTAACTTCTCTGGATTTCCACTTAATTTTCTTACCGGAAATTTGGTAGTACAATGATCGAAAAAAAACAATTGTATAAAATAATAAATGGACAGGATAAAAAATTGCACTGAATATCCTGAAAGATCCAATTCTTTTCAACATCCAGAATAGCTGCAATGAATAAGCGAAATAAAATACTGCCCACAATAAGAAAAAATTATCAAGCAGCAGACTTCTGATGGCAGCAATTGTTATAACGAACCCGGCTGAGATCCATAAAATTATATTCAACAGAATAAAAAATGGAGTTCTTCCTGCGCCTGAGGCAAAAGCCTTTGTCCAGCCGTTTGTAAGGTCTTTTAATCCGGCGGGGTACATCCTGAAAGATATACTGCCTTTTCCGCCGAATAATTTCAGTTTGATTCCTATGGATCTGAATTTTTCGGCCATAAAAACATTCTCGAGAATTTTATCTTTAACTGATTCATGCCCATTGATCTTATAATAGTTCTCTTTGCTAACAATAAGAGTGGGACCGAACAGGCCGGTCGGATTTGTTTTCTTAATTGGCGTAAATGCATTCATCGATCCGGCCATAATGATATTGAAAAATGCCGAAAGTTCTTCGTAAGGTTTTTCTACTTTGTGAAAGGGTGCAATTGACATTGCAATTTCAGAATTATCAGATGACAATAGATATGTATCAACGATTTTTTTTAAGCCTCCGGGTTCCAGTTCAATATCCGAATCAATAAAAAACAGCAGATCTCCTTCTGCTGCCGAAGCTCCCTGGTAACATGCCCAGGGTTTGCCAAGCCATCCGTCCGGAAGCGGTTTAGAATCAATAACGCTTGCCCCTTTTGCAAGGCCGATCTCTTTTGTTCTGTCTGTCGATCCGTCATTAACAACTATTATTTCATTGGGCCTGAATTCCTGTATATTGATCGAATCAAGTAATTTCCCGATATTATGTTCTTCATTTCTGGCAGGGATAATAATTGATATTTTCAGATTTATTTTCTTAATATCATCAGATTTGCATTTCGGTATCCTGAAAAGAAACCAAAATCCGGAAAGAAATAAAATAATTGAAACAGTTAGCAATATTACGGTGTTTGTATCCATTGTTTTTACTTGTCGTCTTCGATAATTTTTTTACATACATTCTGTCCGCAAAGCAGAACCATTGGCATTCCACCCCCGGGATTAACCGATCCGCCAGTAAAATACAGGTTAGAATACTTTTTGCTTTTCTTCGGGAATTTGAAAGCGAAGTTCTTTCTCAGGTCAGATACAACTCCATATACTGAACCATGGTTGGAATAATACATTTGTTCAATATCCAGAGGGGTTAGCACGTGTTCGTAAACTATATGCTTACGAATGTCTGTCAGGCCGGTTCTTTCCAATTTGTCAAGAATAAGTTCTTTATACTCCATATAATCTTCACGGGTCAGAGGATTATTTTCATCGATATATGGTATATGCGGTAATACTTTTAATCCGGAACATCCTTCTGGAGCAACAGCAGGGTCAGACTTTGATGCATCAACAAGATATATCGTCGGATCTTTCGGCAACTGCTTTTTATTGAAAACAGTACTGAAATGCTGCTTTTGGTTTCCTGAAAACAGGAAATTATGATGACGCAATTGCGGGTATTGAATATCAAGTCCAATGTCGAGAACAAGCCCTGAACAAGCCGGTTCGTATCTGAGTTGTTTCCGCAGAAAATTACTGTCTTCATTCAATAATTTTTTATATGCCGGAAATGCCTCCATGTTCGATACAATGAAGTCGGCATTATGAATTTCATTATTCGCTTCGATTCCCGTTACTTTATTATTTTCCTTGATTATTTTAGTTACTTCACTTTTCAGGTTAATTTTTATTCCAAGTTCTTCCATGTATTTATTGAATCCGATAGCAATATTATACATTCCGCCGGGCACGTACCATAAGTCGTACCTGAATTGGATTGTCGGCATAAGATTCATAAATCCGGGAGCATTATATGCCGAGGAACCGACATATTTAATAAAATAATCCATTATATCAACGAGATATGGATTTTTTATGTGCTTTGAAACGCTTCCGTGCATTGTGCGGAAAAAGTCAATTTTAAATACCGCCGAGAAATCATAGAATTTCATAAAATCAAATGTATTGTCAAGCCCTGAATCAAAATATCCATCTGCCAGAATATCATACTGCTGTTCGGAATAATCAAGGAACTTTCTGAATTGCCCGTAAACATCAGGCCCGAGTTTTGATAGTTCGGTTTTCATGAAATCCATATCCGGGTCCAGGTCGACAATTGTTCCGTCTTCGAAAAAATTCCTCCAGTGGGGCCTGACTTTTTGAATAGGAATGTAATCATCCATATTTTTTCCGGATGCTTCGAATAGCTTTCGGAAATATTGCGGCAGTGTCAGGATTGACGGCCCCAGATCAAATGTATAGCCGTTCTCGGTCAGTGTATTTAACTTTCCGCCAATCTTTTCATTTTTTTCAAATATTTCAACATCATAGCCATTGATCTTCAACATTATTGCTGCTGAAATACCACCGAGTCCTGCACCTATTATGATAATCTTTTTGTTTTTTGATTTTTTTATACTCACATAACCCCCTGAAATAAAATTTTTTACTAATAACTAATTTGTGTTTCAATATAGAAATTTTATTACTTTTTTCAAGATCTTTATTGGAGTTTTATACGGCGGATATACTGCTTTCATATCAGCAAAAAAACTTTTTCGTACTACTGATTTTTTATAGCTGAAAGTTGAGAAACTTTCTTTTCCATGATACCTTCCCATACCGCTGGCGCCAACACCGCCAAAGGGCAGCCCGGATGACATCAGTATATGAATTGTTCCATTAATACAAACCGAACCTGATGTTGATCTGTTAATAACCATATCCTGCAAGGACTTATCTTTTGAAAAGAAATACTGAACCAATGGTTTGGGTAATTTTGCCAATTTCAGTAATTCATTATCAAGGTTTTTGTATTTGATTATCGGCAGAACAGGCCCGAATATTTCTTCCTGCATAATTTTTGAATTATAATCGATATCTGTGATTATGGTTGGTGAAATATAAAGATCGTCCGGCTTAAGAATTCCACCCTTGATAATCTCTCCTTCTTCAATCAATGCTGATAAACGATCGAAGTGATTATTGTTAATAATGTGGCTGAAATCATCTTCCGAATAGAATTGATCAATAAAATGATTCAATTTGTTGATAAATTGATCGTAGATATCTTCGTGGACAAGAGCAAAATCAGGAGCTATACAAGTCTGCCCGGCATTGAAGAACTTACCCCACAGTATTCTTTTAGCAGTTACATCGATATTGATATCCTGATCGACAATACAGGGATTTTTTCCTCCCAATTCCAAAGTTACTGGTATCAGATAATTGGATGCCGATTTCATGATCTCTTTACCGACTGCTGTGCTGCCGGTAAAGAATATATGATCAATATTTTCATTTATCAACGACTGAGTTACTTCGGCATCACCTTCCTGAACAGCGATATAGTTCGCATCAAAATAATCACAAATTAATCTGTGAATTAATTCAGATGAGTGCGAAGCCATTTCTGACGGCTTGGCAATCACACAGTTGCCGGCAGCTATTGCCCCGATCAACGGAGAAAATAATAAACCGAATGGATAATTCCAGGGACTTATAATAAGAGCTATACCGAAAGGTTCATATTTGTAAAAGCTCTTTCCGGGACGATTTATTAGCGGAGTATAAATTTTAACCGGCCTGTTCCATTTTTTTAAATTTTTAATTGTATGTTTGATCTCATTTTGCACATAGGATATTTCGCTTGTAAATGCTTCTGTCGGGCTTTTATGAAGATCTTTGAATAAAGCTGTGATAATTTCAGATTCATGTTGCTCTATCATCCCGGATATTTTTTTTAGAGCACTGATTCTGAATTCAATGCTTTTGGTTTTTCCTGATTGGAAAAAGTCTTTTTGATTATTAATAAGATTATCTAATTGGCTTTGTGCCAAAACAGCTTCCTTACATTGATATACTCATATACAAAATTCCCATATATGAAAACGGTAAAGGTCTGAACAAATTTTATATCAATAAATCAGGCAGCGGATATTTGCGTACTGACGTTGACATAAACTTCTAACTGAAGAATATTGGCTTTTGGGTTTTACCGATAAACATGATTATATTAAATAATGAAGCCCGAAGATTTGAATTCTCCGGGCTTTTCAATATTCAATGTTAATTCAATATCTAATTTGATTCTTTCATAATTTGCTTTTCCTCAATTTTTCGGCCTTTGCCGGGAATAAGCTCTTCAAGAGTATAGTTTAGATTGATATGATGCCATCCGGGCTTTTTTATTCCACTTTCGTCAACTATCATCATTTTTAGTTCCACTGTGGAAAATATATGAATCGGAATGAACAAATTTGTATCCAGATATACTTTACCATGGCCGTTAATCCTTGAAGTCATTTCCATTTTCAGGTTATCAGCATCAATTTTCATACGTCCCTGGCCCGTATTAATGAACTCGTAAACATTGCAATTATATCCCAGTGTGTCGTTGGATTGAGATGCCCTGTTTAAATAGGTTAGCCTCGCGAGCGGAAAAGGATAAGCGTTCTCGGGAAGATAGAATGTATCCTGTGCCAGCCAGCTTTCGTCAACTTTTTTGCATGGTTCAGCAATAAGATTAAATATTATCGGATTGAAAGCACCACCGGGAGAAACACCTGCCCGCAGGGTATCATCAGGAAATACTGATTTCCTGTATCCAAGCGAGTCGATAGCAAAATGCATGGTTCTGCCACGCCATGGGCTTTCCTCTCGGCCAACATTTCGGATGTCGCCCTTGGATTCCCTGGAAATAAATTCAATCAGGGTTTGCGACAAATAATAATGGCCTTCCTTATTTACCGAATCGCATACAATTCTGAATTTTTCAAATCGGCTTTTCAAAATAGGGTTGTCATAATCAATCGAAATACTGTCATATCCAACAGCATAATAGATTATAGTATCTCCCGGAAAGAATTTATATTTAAAACAAACAGTATCTACTTCTTTCAGGTTGTCATCAATATCAAGTTCAAGATTTTGTGCTGAAGCAAAAACTGATGTGATTATGATGATTATAAATGCCAGTATTATTCTTTTTTCCATGCTAAACGTCTTGATAATTCTATACATATTACTTTAAACAAAATTACATCATTTTCTACAAATTAAAAATTGCTTTTACAGATAAAAGAAAAAAGCGGCCCGAAAGCCGCTTTGTTTCAAAAAATAAGTGCTTCTACAGATCAACCGAGAATCTTATCACCATATCGTAACGAGCGCCTACATAAGGGAAGTAACGCTTGTCATCATCCTGGTCTTTCGTCTTGCTATATTCAGTTATAATATAGAAGCTTGGCCTTTCTTTTACCGCTTCTGAAATTATTGCTGAAATTTCATCAGAAACTTCAATAATGTGATGTGCCTGGCGATAGTAATCACTTACATCTACATCATAGTAAGCCCCAAGCAGGTATGGTTTTTCAGTTGTATCAATTTCCCAGAGATTTTCATCCAGGGTATCTTCATTCATATAACCGTCTTTGAGCTTGGCAAAATGCAGATAAAATTTAATAAATTCGAATTCCAGGTTGTCTCTTTCCGGGTGGAAATAGAGAGCTGAATCCTGCATATCGTTTTCCGGAGGTTTTCTTCCTAAATGATCAACTTCCATAGGTATACTACCGCTTAATTTAATATCATCAATCCAGTAATTGAACTGGTGAACAATTGCTTCCTGAATTCTTTCTTTATTATCGCGATATTCTTTATATTCATTCAGGTTAGTGAAATCTACCGAGGTATCGGGGGATGCTTTGTTGAAGTGAGTAGAATGGAATATCAGCGGAAGCTGAAAATCAAAAGTGCTCAGGGCGTCAACCGTATCGGTATAGCAACCGGAGAAGAACGCGCCCGAAAATAATACTCCGATAAATACGAAGGGAATTATTAATTTTTTCATTTTATTTATCCTTTTAAAATTATTCATTTTATTTCGTTTCGCGTTTTTCTTCTTTTTTAACTCTTTCGATACGTTCGATCTCTTCGAACTGCTCGATATGTTCTTTTTCTTTTTTCTTGCCGCCCCACGAAGCTATCCAGAATGTTATACCAGTGGAGACAATTGGCTGTTCAGCCCATCCTGCATCAAGGTGAAGTTCAAGAATACCATAGCGGTATCCAAGCCCTCCAAGAATTCTGTATGAATTCAGCCCTTCAATGTCAAATTCAAGTGGATCGCCATCGCGAATTTCTTTATAAGGGCTGTTAGCTACATCGTCAGGATTGAAATTTGTTCTGATAGCTTTGAACTCACCGCCAACATTTTCATATTGGGCTGCTGCATAAGCAAAAATACCGCTTTCCCATGTTTTGCTGAAATGAGCACCGAAAGATAAAGAATTCATCGAAAGGCCTTTGCCGCGGTTCATCATGTGGTATCCGAAATTTAAAGCTAATGCCAATGATTTGTCTTCACCAAACATATCGAAGAAATGATCGATCTGCTGGTTGATATTGAAAGCAAAATAGAATAATGTTTCATCCTGCACATTCGGTACACCCCAACTACGAATCCTAAGCTGTGTTCTTGTAGGGAAGCCCATCATCAGCTGGAATGCAGGAATACCTGACATGAAGCTGATATCATTACCTTCTACGAAAGCAACGGATTTGTAAAGGGAATCCGGATCCAGGTGATTTTGCGGAGCTGAAAAAACAGGGTAGGACATACCACCATAAATAGTCGGCTGTTTAATCATTCCCGGAACATTGTTCCTGTTTGTTGAGCCATCACGTAACTGGGCAACATCAACGATGTCAGTCTGGCCGTAAAGGTCAGGCATTTCGGCATCATAAGTTCTGTTGCTGCTTGGGATGAACATGCCGTTTACGGAAATATCCAGGGCAATAGACCATTCTTCTTTGTAGTTGGCAGTAGTAAAGAAATTAGAATTGAAACTTTCTTCAACGGATGTAAACAATGGTTTCAAATATCCCTGCATATTCTTTGATGTAAACAGGGTGAAATCCTTGCTTACCTCGATGTATTCCCCGGCTCCGGCAGATATTGGAGCCATTAGCGCCACGCAAAAAAAGAGAATTAACCCTTTATGCACAAACCTGTAAAAAGGACGCATACTAAGAACCTCGTGTTTATGGTAACAAAAAATTATTTTCAAATTACTTGAGTACGCACAATCATATTATGGCCGAGCTAATCATAATCCTAAACATCATAATATAATAAAAGTTCTGTTTTTTAAGAAGAAAAAAATGGCTTAAGCATTCACTAAATCTTGAAACACAAATAATTCCCATCAGCTAAATATTTTTATTTCATACAAATAATAAGATAAATATCCTGATAGTCATAATTATTTTTTTTTACACAAATAATTAGTAATTTTGTATTGTTCTGGCGCATTCGTCTAGCGGTTAGGACGCCGGCCTCTCACGCCGGTAACAGGGGTTCGATTCCCCTATGCGCTACATAATAATCCCGGTTCTTCCGGGATTTTTTTTTAGATACCCAATACTTTGAAAATATCAGTTTTCAGGAACAAATAAGCAGTATGGTTTTTAACATGTAATAATTGTTTTATATCTGGAAACAGACGGAACTATCACTTAAAGTTGCTATTCCGATGAAAACCTGATGTGAACAACATCTTTTTTCTAATCATGCCAATACCCCGGAAAGTTAACTTACTCTGCTTCCTTAATCTGATAATCCCGATAGCACTTGCCACCTGAGCCTTGGGCTTCATAATATTTGCAAATTTCTGCTGATTAATTCCGAAATACCATTAGTTTTTCTGATATATGTAAGATTATAGTGTAATACTGATTCCTTATAAATTGAAATCCGGACGTATTTTATAGTTCTGCCACTCTCAATAGTGCATAATTTATATCTATAAGGGAATCTTTTCCTTGGAATGAGTGAAATTACGTCTTAAAAGATAATTTCGATAGCTCTATAAACGATTTGAAAGTATGTGAAAAGCCCGGGTAAAGGGAGCTTTATTCATTTTTTGGGGTGAAATTTAAAAATTATTTGAAAAAATATTACTTTGATGAGACAAACCAACGCTCAGATGAGACAAACCAACGCTCAGATGAGACAAACCAACGCTCAGATGAGGCAAACCAACGCTCAGATGAGACAAACCAACGCTCAGATGAGGCAAACCAACGTTCAGATGAGGCAAACCAACGTTCAGATGAGGCAAACCAACGTTCAGATGAGGCAAACCAACGTTCAGATGAGGCAAACCAACGCTCAGATGAGACAAACCAACGCTCAGATGAGACAAACCAACGCTCAGATGAGGCAAATCAACGCAACTATAGCTAATAATCCCGGTATATTATAATAAAATATGTTTATTGAATGTAAAAGAATATCGTAAAAAGCCAATATGAGTGGCTTAGTGCGCAGCCCTGCAGTTCGGGGAGTGTTTGGAAGGTATTGTAATCCGTATTGGAATAATCAAACACTGCGAAAAAAAATTCTGCGGTTTCATGATTTGTTTAATAAGCCTTAGACTGAATTACTGCTTAAGCGGTATTAATTAATATCCGGTCAATACAATTTTCTTTGTACATTTTCTGATTTCAGAAATTTGATCGAATCCACTGTCATGCATGATGTTTCACCGTAATCAATTGTGACTTTACCGATTTTCTTTGCTGCATCAAGGCATAACTGATTTAATTCTTTACTCCTTGCGCCAATATACATAAGGCAATAATTCATTGATTCTTTTACCCAGTTTTCAGAATCCTGAAGTTCATTTTCGATTATCGGAATAAAGGGACGGAAGAAATCATTATCAGCTTTTTTATCTTTTTTGGCTTTTATGTATAATAATGCGTATCCTGCTTTTTTGATATGATTGTTCCCGGAAATTGTCCATTCTTTAATCAGTTCATCAGTGTATTTGGTTTTAACCGTTATGTATTCGGCATAATAATCAGCCAGCATAAATCCACGTGAATTAGGAATTTGTTCTTTGATCTGTTCCAGGCTTACTTCTTTTGGGTTTTCAATAAACACTGATAATAATTTTGTCTCAATATAAGGTTCATCCCATAATTTCAAAGCTAACTCATGGTTCTTCTTAATTTCTTTTGCAAGTTTTTTTATCTTTGTTACTCCTACACCGAGGACTTTTACTCCTTCTATACCAAGCTTGTTGTTAGAATCTGAGTAAACGGGGTTACCCATTGATTTCAATTTTTCTATTATTTCTTCAGTTTGCATAAAAATATTCCGAAAATACTGATACATTTAATTTTGAAGTTTTACGTTTTAGTAATATAATTATTATCTTGCAATGTGTTGAACTAACGGAAGGGATTATGAATAAAACTATTGACGATTTACGGTATTTTCTTAAAGATTCAATAAGGATGGAGATTGATTTTGGAGGAACGCCACAAAACAGAGGGGTTCCTGCACCACCACTACAGAAAAAAGTCCCGGGGAATTCTTCATTTATCGAGTTGCCGCAATTCGGCAAAACTGATTTTAAGGATGTAAATGTTCTTGATGCCCTAGCCGGACGAAAAAGTATAAGGAATTACAGTAAAAAGCCATTATCCCTGAAGGAACTCTCATTTCTTATATGGGCTACTCAGGGAATAAAAAGAGTAATTGATGAAGGCCATGCCCTGCGTACTGTACCCTCGGCAGGATGCAGGCATGCATTTGAAACATATCTCTGCGTAATGAATGTTGAAGGCCTGGCCAAAGGTCTATACAGGTATTTACCATTGGAACACTCTCTGATAATGTTGAAAATGGACGAAAATGTTGGTGCAAAGATATCGCTTGCAGTAATGAATCAACCTTTTGCCGGGGAAGCTGCTGTTACGTTTGCCTGGACTGCCCTGCCATACAGGATGGAATGGCGTTATGATCTTGCAGCAGCAAAAGTGATTGCTATTGATGTCGGCCATGTTTGCCAGAATTTGTACATTGCCTGTGAAGCGATTAATGCCGGTACATGTGCCATTGGTGCTTATTACCAGGCAGAAACAGATAAACTGATTGGTGTTGACGGAAAAGATGAGTTTACGATTTACCTTTCCGCCGTTGGAAAAAGAATAGATTAGAAATATTACGGAATAATTATGACGATTGAAGAAGCACAGAAGCAGGTTGACAAATGGATTAAAACAACTGGAGTAAGATATTTTAGTGAATTGACTAACATGGCTATTCTTACGGAGGAAGTAGGTGAACTGGCAAGGATATTTGCAAGGAAATTTGGAGACCAGTCCTACAAAGAAGGTGAAGAGAATTTGAACCTTGCTGATGAAATGGCAGATGTTCTTTGGGTGTTGATTTGCCTTGCCAATCAAACAGGTACGGATTTAACAGATGCATTGAAAAAGAATTTTAAGAAAAAATCGGAAAGAGACAAAGAAAGGCATTTGAACAATAATAAACTATTAATATGACAAACCTGCCGGAGTTGAACCTGCCGGAAACCAGGCTTAGTATAAATAAATCCGGGAGCAGGCTAATGGTTTTCGACCGCTTTAGGAACAAGCAACTTGTTCTGACTCCGGAAGAATGGGTAAGGCAAAATTTTTTGGTATACCTTGTAGATTATCTGAATTATCCTGCCGGATTGCTAAGCATAGAGCGTAGCCTGAAAATCTCCGGTAGAAATAAACGGTTTGATGCTGTTTTTTATAATAAGGCAGGATATCCCGTGTTGATATTAGAGTTCAAGGCTCCTGATGTTAAGATAACTCAGGCTGCATTCAACCAGGCCGCAGTGTATAATTCCGTATTAAATGTAAATTTTATGATTGTTACAAACGGTATTGAACATTATATTGCAAAAATTAACCAGTATAACGGTAAGGCAGTTTTTCTTGATTCTATTCCTGATTTTAATGAAATTACTGGTTCTATCTTATCTGAATAATAACACTTGGTGAAATCATGAAAAATTCTCCTGAAAACAAGTTTTCGATTCTTATTGTCGATGACAATGCAAAAACAAGGGAATCAATTCTAAAGATGTTAAACCAAAACAGCGGGTTGATTGTTTACGAGGCTGATAATGCACTGAATGCTATGGGGATTATTCATAATAAAAATGTGGACCTGGTACTTATGGATATTATGATGCCTGAAGTTGACGGTATAAAAGCATCACAGATTATTCATGAAACAGAAAAATATCAGCATATACCCTTAGTGTTCATGACTGAATCCGAGCCGACCGAGGAAGTAATGGAAAAAGGGTTTGAATCCGGTGGTATTGATTATTTGATAAAGCCATTTACAAGGATTGAATTACTTCGGCTTGTAAATCTTTATATCAGGTTTATCAAGCGTGAAAGGCACATTAATTCAATTCTTGAAGATAATAATTTAAAACTAAATGAAGAAATTGCCAAGAGACAAAAGGCAGTACTTGATCTTAAATCATCTGAAAAAGAATTAAAGGAAGCTAACAGGACAAAAGATACATTCTTTTCAATAATCGCCCACGACCTGAAAAATCCGCTTGGGTCTTTTAAAAATATTCTCCAGATGCTTGTAGAAGATTTCAAGGAGATGGTAGAAGAGGAAAAGTTTGAATTTATTACAGCTTTGAACAATTCTGCTAAAATTTTATACCAGTTGCTTGAGAATCTTCTTGATTGGTCGAGAACTCAAACAGGTAAGCTTACAATTGAACCGGAAGCCATTTCTTTAAGGAAATTATCTCAATTATCAATATCTCTGTTGGAAATGAATGCAGAGAAGAAAAATATTAGAATTTCAAATATTATCCCCCATGAAGTGAAGGTTTTTGCTGATATGAACAGCCTGAGAACCGTTATTAGAAATTTAATTTCAAATGCAATAAAATTTACTCCTGAAGGCGGTAATATCTTGATTAGTGCCGGACAAATTAAGGATAACTACATGGTAATGGTTAAGGATAGTGGCGTTGGTATGAGCAGGGAAGATATTGATAAAGTTTTCAGAATTGATACTCACCATACTACAAGGGGAACTAACGACGAGGCCGGTACGGGACTGGGGCTAATCCTTTGCAAGGAATTTGTTGAAAAAAACAAAGGCGAACTTTGGATAGAAAGCGATGAGGGAGACGGTACCGGAGTGTGTTTTACAGTTCCAGCTGCAAAGCTTGATTGAATAAATTAAATAATTCTGTTAAAAAATATAAAAACAATAAATATTTTTTCGTACTTTCCGTAAATGAATTAATAAATAATAATTTTTTACGGGGTACAAAGATGGCTGATAAAACCGAAAAAAAATTTGAAATTCTTATCGTTGATGATAGTGAAATAACAAGAAAAACTATTGTCAATATGATTAAAAGAAATTTAGATATTGAAGTTTTCGAGGCAGAACATGCTATGGCTGCGCTCAGGCTAATCGGTAATCATGAAATTGATTTAATACTCATGGATGTTATAATGCCTGAGGTTGACGGTTTTAAGGCATCTCGTATAATCAGGTCCCAGGACAGGTTTGCTCATATTCCGATAGTTTTCATGACTGCCAGCGATCCTACTAAGGAAAAAATGAAATATGGCTTTGAATCCGGTGGTATTGACTACTTATCCAAACCTTTTACTGAAATCGAGCTTTCCAGGCTAATAACATTGTATATGAGGTTTATAAACAGGGAGAAAGAGAGAAATTCTATTCTTGAACAGAATAATAAAAAACTGAGTGAAGAGATTACTCACAGACGTCAGGCACTTAGGGCTTTAACAAAATCTGAAAAGGATTTAAAGGAAGCAAACAGTACAAAAGATACCTTCTTCTCCATAATTGCTCATGACCTGAAAAATCCGATTGGGTCTTTTAAAAATATTCTTGAATTACTTGTTCAGGATTATGATGAAATGGATGAAGAAGATAAATTGGAATTCCTAACCTTAATGAATGATTCAGCAAAAAATCTTTATGAGCTTCTGGAGAACCTTCTTGACTGGTCTCGAACACAAACAGGAAGCCTCAGTGTTTCTCCGGAACCTTTCCACCTTAAAAATATCACAGAAGATGTTATTTCCTTGCTAAATATGAATGCAAAAAATAAGAATATTGATTTGATATGTGAAGTATCAGATGATTTGATGGTTTTTGCTGATATTAATTCTGTAAATACAGTAATAAGGAATTTGGTCTCCAATTCAATAAAATTTACCGAAAGGGACGGTACGATATCCATTGTGGCTGAAGAACGAGGAGATGATATTCTTATCAAAGTTAAAGATACAGGGATTGGAATGTCTGGCGAAGATATTGAAAAAGCATTCAAAATTGAAGAACATCATACCACAAAAGGTACCGAAAATGAAAGTGGTACCGGTTTGGGGTTGATTCTTTGCAGGGAATTTATACAGAAAAATAATGGCGAACTTTGGATAGAAAGTGAACAATGGAAGGGAACATGTGTTTGCTTTACATTGCCCGGAGTGTAAAAAGACCCCCGATATTATTTTAAAAAGCCTGAACTTATATCAATAAATTCAGGCTTCTTTTAAATATTTCAGGCCAGATTAATTCTTTGAGGTTAGTACCGAGTCCTGGTTTTTATTCCTGCTTAATTCTTCAATTTCTCTCGGTGTAATTCTTCTGGCTCCAATAAATCTTTTACTGTAGTATTTACTTTCAAGTGAAGATACAGTAACACCGTACCTTGAGCTTGCATGAGCAAAAAGATTATCGCCCAGATAAATACCAACGTGAGAAACATAATACCTGCGGCGGGTGTGGAAAAATACCAAATCCCCAAATTCCAGACGATCTATTTGTATATGATCACCTACAAGCCACTGAACCCTCGCAGTACGAGGCAGTTCAATATTGGCAGTTTCACGGTATATAAGCCTCATGAAAGCAGAACAATCAATACCCCTGGCTGTTACCCCGCCGTAACGGTATCTGGTACCGAGCCAGTCCATGATAATATCCATAATTTCGGATTTACGGACACCGGCGTAGGTAAATTCTTCATCTTCGTCGTCGGATACAAAGGAAAGCCAGAGAGTTTTGAATGTTTCAAGGTCAACAGTGATGTCGTCTTCTTCTTCAAGCTCTTCCGGTATTTCACCTTCATCGAACAGGCATGTTTCGTCTGTAATTGTAAGAGTATCCTCTTGAATATCAGGTTCCAGTCCGGCTAATTCACTTACAATTTCCGAACTGCTTCTGATTGTTTCAATCGCTTGTTTTCTTACATTTGCTTTTTTATTTCTTTTCCTGGCATCAAGAGTTACAGGAGCTAAAGGTATTAGCGATATTAGCAGAAGAACTGATATTAGCAGTTTAAATTTTCTAAGAAACCAATCTTTCATCTGTGTCCCCGAATACAGGAAAATAACATTCTAATCCAAAGTGTGTAAAATATTACACAATTTAGAACCACAAAAAACAAAAAATATTACAATTATAAAAATTAATTTTTAATAAATAACTGTCTACTGATCACTAAGTTTTTGTAATTCATCGATATATCTATTGTGCCCTGTTTCGTGATGCCTTTACATTTGCTTTGAATATACGCTTATACCTGTTGTGCCCGGCAAGTGTTTGGGAAAAATTATGCCTGTGACTTCCGTCGCCGACAGCAACAAAATACATGTATCCATGCTGTTCAGGATTCAATGCTGCGAGTATTGATGATCTGCCTGGGCAGTTTATCGGCGCCGGTGGAAGCCCGGAATACATATATGTATTGTATGGGTGATCAAAGTCAAGGTCTTTGTATAATAATTTTCTTTTTTCCCCTATTGCAAACTGAACCGTTGGGTCTGCCTGAAGAAGCCAGCCGCGTTTTAACCGGTTGTGATATACTCCGCTTATTCTTTGTTTTTCGTCAGCAACAATGGCTTCTGCCTCGATAATTGAGGCAAGAGTCAGGATTTCGTGCTTGGATCGTTTCAATATTTTCAGTTGCCCCAGCCTTGTTTCGCACCAAAAGAATTCAGCTTCGTCCAGCAGCTTGTCAATAAGTTGTTCAGGAGTTGCGTTGGAGAAAAATTCATAAGTATCCGGCATAAGATAACCTTCAACATTTTTTGCCGGGATTTTCCTTGCCTTCAGTAGGGAATCCGATTTACAGAGGTATTTGAATGTATCAGCGTCAACTTTTGATTTTCGCGATATTATATCTGCGTAATCCAAATAACTTCTTCCTTCTGTAAAAGTAAGACGTATAGTACTCAGATATTTACCATTCATCAAGGCCTTGAGAATTTCCAGATTCGTGAGGCCCGGCGGAATTTCATAGTAACCTGCAATAATCTTTGAGCCTTCGGTTTTATCAACATATCGTCCGATAAGTTTAAAAAGCCATGCCGGTTTTAGTACGCCTTTGCTTTCTGCAAGTTCAATTACAGATAAAAAACTGCTGCCCTTCTTAATATTGAGTTCAATAACAGAGTTTACAACCGGGATGTTGTTTGTGCTGTATAGTATATAAATTGATAATAATAAAATACTTACAAATGCTGTAATCGAGAGGGATAAAATTTTTTTCATATTTTGTTATAAATTCGTTCAAATAAAATGCCGGATATTTCGACTATATTACCAATTGGTAATATAAATAATTTAAATACTAAAATTCACACAGTAAAAAAATCAATTTAATAATATAATTTTAAAAAAATTAAATATAGGTGAAAAAAATGATGAAGATTACATTTCCCGGAAACAAAAAAGTAGATGCAAATTTTAATGGTTTTACAGTTCATACCGACCAGGCAAGGCAGGGTGGAGGCGATGGTACTGCTCCGGCCCCGTTTGATTATTTTCTTGCATCGCTTGGAACTTGCGCCGGAATATATGTATTAAGTTTTCTTCAGAGCCGAAACCTTCCAACCGAGGGAGTAGAAATTGAACAAAAAATCCAGTGGGATCCGATAAAAAGAAGAATCGGCACAATTGCTCTGGATATTCAGGTGCCAAAGGGCTTCCCGGAAAAATATAAAGGTGCTCTTGTGAATGCTGCTAATCTATGTGCAGTAAAGCAATATATGGAAAATCCACCGGCATTTGATGTTTATACAACCGAGGTTGAAAGAAAAGAAGTTGCTGAAGTATCAATGAATTAGAATCTAACAACCTGAAATAGAACGATGTTATAATTTATTTTCCTAAATGGGCGGTTACTTCCGCTCATTTTTTTTGGCTTGCGCGGAACTTTTTTTTGCAAATCTGTTAATCTATGGTAAAGGGATGGGAAAATTCGAAAAAATTTGAAAAAAAATCCCATCAAAACAAGAAATGTGTTGACACAAGTACTTGTTTTTATTATATTTTAATTTTACTAACATTAACAGTTGAGGTAAAAAAAATGGGTAAAAAGATTTTTACGACGGCTTTTATCCTGATTCTTTTCGCTTCTTTCGGGAAAATCTACTCGGATGATTTCTCGGTTGAGAATTACGTGAAGTTTTTAAATGACAATCAGGATATGACTAACTCGCAGTTACAGCAGATGTATCCTCCGGGGATTTATCTGGACAAAGCGCTGAATGATGACCTTCCTGAATATGCGGATAGTATTTTCGGGAAATACGGCCTTACTAATGATGAAAAGGAAATGCTTGAAAAGTATAATTTTGTTGTCAGTGGAAGAGATATTGATGATTTCAGCACTTCTTTCGGCCATGCTTATTCAAACATCTGGCACAATGACCTGCCATTGTTTATAACAAGCGACGCATTTCTCCATGCTTTCCACATGTCTTACGATCAGATATTGAAGTATCTCGAAACCGAGATATTAATTGATGAATTAGACGGAGCGTTATCAGCTTTAAGAAATGATCTTGGCAGACTTGATATGGAATACGGATCCGATGAGATTATTAAAACCTCATTGATGGATATGGATGTTTATTACACAATCGCTCACGATTTGCTGACAGGTACAAAACATCCCTGTTATTTCTCTGAAAACGAATCCGAGATCGCTAAGTTGATGCAGATGATCAACAATGAGAAACCTGGCGTATATAAATTGTTTTCAACTACTGCCAGGACAATTGATTTCAGCCAGTTTACACCAAGGGGACATTATACTGATACTGAAGTATTGAAAAAATATTTCAAATCGATGATCTGGCTTGGCAGAACGGAATTTTATCTTATTGCTCCGAAATCGGATGACTGCCCGAAACAAACACCCGAAGATATCCGCAGGCAGATTATTGGTTCTTATCTTATAGCAAAATCTACTGAGAGTTCAGGCGCTGGTGAAAATCTTGACAACATGGATGCTATCATTACTACTATGGTTGGTGAAAGTGATAACGTAAAAGTTAATCACATGATAGAACTTGCCGGTGAACTTTCTATTTCAGGCCCCCGGGATTTGACAAGCCTTGAAAAGTGCGAAGAGTTCAAAGACCTTCTTAAAACAAAATCTTATGCCGGCCAGAAGATTTTGTCCCAGATATTAATGTCAGACCCGCTAACACCTGATCAGATTGAACCTGCCTCTGCATTTATGCTATTTGGCCAGCGTTTTGTTATTGATTCCTATGTTTTCAGCAATGTTGTTTACGACAGGATTCTATTTGAAAACAAAAAAGTAATGAGAATGATGCCTTCATCTCTTGATGTGATATTTGCATTGGGGAATAATGCTGCTTCTTATCTGCTGAAAGACGAAATGGAAGAGTATCCGTATGGCAGTAATCTTGCTGCAATGAGATACCTCATTGATTCTTATAAAGATGATTTCTGGACATCATCTATATATAATTCATGGCTGAATGTTATCAGAACACTAAACGCTCCGGAAAAAGCAGAACTAAAAAAATTCCCGGAATTTATGCAGACAGCTAACTGGCAGCAGAGCCAGATAAATACTCAGCTTGCTTCCTGGGCACAGCTTCGCCATGACAACCTGCTTTACGCAAAACAAAGCTATACCGGCGGCGCTACATGTTCATTCCCGCATGTTTTCCTGGAGCCCAACCCTGATTTGTATAAGGCTTTTATTGATCTTTCTCAAAATGCGAGTGATATTTTCAAAGAATCTCTTGAAGGATATGATTCATGGAGAATTCAGATGATATTCCGATATCTTGACAATATGAAGAATATCAATGATACATGTTATACAATTTCCACTAAGATGCTTGCAGGAGATCTGTTAAGCGATGCTGAGAACGGATTCCTCGGAAGGTTCTACAGCGAAAGTATGGGCTGTGTTGTTACTCCAACAGGCTGGTATGCAGACCTTTATCTCGATTTTGGCGATGCAATGAATACTGTCGACTACGTTGTTGCAGACGTTCATACGCAGCCTACTGATGAAGCCGGCAACCCGGTTGGTAAGGTATTGCATGTTGGTACCGGGCCGTTAAATCTTTGCGTAATATACAATGAAAATGAAGATGGGGAAGAAACTGCTTATGTGGGTCCCGTAATGAGCTACTACGAACACATTAGCCTGAACTTCAAAAGATTGACTGATGAAATTTGGACTGATAATTTCACAGAAGAGCAGCAATATGCCGTTATGCGCCCTGAAATATGCGATCTTTACCAGACAGATGATAAAGGAGCTATAAGAAGCAATGCTCCGTTATCACTGCCTACAGTGGCTACCGGAGTTGAAGAAGAATCAGAAAATCCTTTCGAGATAAATTCATATCCTAACCCCTTTGTTGAATCTACTACAATATTCTTCCGTGTTGACAGCAGGAATGCAGGACAGAATGTTACATGTTCTGTTTATGATATTAGCGGAAGAAAGCTTGCAGATTTACATAATGGAAGCCTTCCTGCAAGGAATTATTCGCTTGAATGGAACGGATGCGATGCTACAGGAATGAAATTATCATCAGGGACTTATATAGTAAATATAAGTGTGGGTGGTAAAAAATACAGCGAAACAGTTGTTCTGAACAGATGATCCTGAAATAATAAGACCAAATAAATAAAGCCGGAACCACACATAGTTTCCGGCTTTATTCTATTTTTAACTGATTTCTTAGTTCAGAGAATCAATGTATTTCTTTACGTAATCGGTCATCTGATCCTGTACTTCTTCGTGTACTGTTCCTTTAATCATATAATTAAGCTGAGGACAATAAGATGAATATTCTTCAACTCCGGTTCTGCGGATCAGTATTTCGTAGTCATGGATGTCTTTGCTTGTTGGTTTCTTAATTTCCATTGATTAACCTTGTAATTAGAATAAATAACAAAAAACTTTTCTATTAGACTGATAAATTACGAAATAATTTTAAAAAATCCTTTATCTTTACGTTTATTGTAATTTTAATATCGAAGAGAGTATTGAGTTTAAAATCATTAATATCGCAGGCAGTGTCAGTTTCGCCGGGGGTTGCTTTTAGGAAAGCTTTTAAAAAGGTTTCCTCAGTTATTAAAGATAACTCATCAAGAAAAAAAGATTTAAACTCATCAACATATAACTTTGATGCTAATCCTCCTGAAATTACTAATTCAAATTTCAATCCTGATTACAAAATAAATCTTAGAGATGAAGTAATTGATTATGCTGATCAATCATGCAGGCATGTATTTGATTTTCTCGGATCCGGCCCGGTTGAACTATGTTTGAGAAAGAATATAGGAGCAAATGCAAACATTAGTAATTCAAACCTCTTACAGGATAGACTTCACAAGGAAAATTACAAAGCAATATCAGGATTAATTGAAAAACTATCACATGGCTACCAGCTTATTGACTGGCATATTGATTTTAAAATCGGATATAGATGGGATGCCATGCAATGGTATAAGGATATTGACTATGGCCATGTTGAAGGCCCGGATATTAAGGTTCCCTGGGAATTAGGACGAATGCAGCATTTGCCTGCCTTAGCAATAGCTGCTGCTTTATCAGATGATATAAGTGAAAAAAAGAGATATTTTATTGAATTTCAGGATCAGCTGATTGATTTCATTATATCCAATCCTCCGCGGTTCGGCCCGCAGTGGATGACTTCAATGGATGTTTCTATCAGGGCTGTTAACTGGCTGATAACAAGAGAGATATTTGCAAATCAGGGGCTTGGATTTTCAGATGAAATTGATATTGCCTTCCGCCAGAGTATATTGTACCACATGGAGCATATAATTTCCAATGACGAATGGTCTTCAGGTATGAGGGGAAATCATTACCTGACAAATATTTGCGGAATAATCATTATTTGCTGTTATTTTGATGCTGATGAGAAGATAATTGAAATATTAAATACTTATGTTGAAAAACTATATATCGAATTATCCTGGCAATTCAATCCGGACGGATCAAATTTCGAGGCATCAAGCTCTTATCACAATCTTGCCGCTGAAATTATTTTATTTACCTACAGAATGATTAATAATTTAAGTATTAATAATATTAAGAAATTAGAAAATATATTTGATATTGAAAAAACAGGATTATCTGTTTCAGATTCTAAGATTATATTTTCCGAAAAATTGAAATCGATTTTACAAGATATTGCTTCATTCAGCTTTTCTATCCTTGATAAAAATAATAATATGCCGCTGATCGGCGATGACGACAGTGGATATTTCTTTTCAATATTACCTCCGGTAAAAATGGTAAATCCAAATGCCAGAGTGTTGGAAATGTATCAATCAAATTTTATAAATATTTATAATTCCAAAGATATATACAATTCTGATGATATTAGTATATATTCCTTTCCCAAACCGGAGATTAAAAATAATTTCCCGGATTTTGGGCTTTACATCTTAAGGAATGAAACAATATTTTGTACATTGCGCTGTGGTTCCGTAGGGCAAAAAGGGAAGGGAGGCCACGCTCATAACGATCAGCTCACAATCTATTTATCAGTTAAGGGTATTGAGATATTTATTGATCCGGGTACATTTAATTATACAGCATATCATGAGAAACGCAATTATTTCAGATCGACTAACCGGCATAATACATTGATAATCAATGATATTGAGCAAAACCATCCCTTTGGAAATACCAGGAATGATCTGTTCTGGCTGAAAGAAAAAACATACTCAAAAATTGATGAGATGACCCCGAATAGCATAAAAGCACGACATAATGGTTATGGCCAGCCTCACATAAGAAGTTTGAAGCTATCCGATACAACAATTGAAGGTATGGACGAGTGCAGCGCTGAGGGACAAAAATCTATTGTATTTATTTTGGCTTCGGATATTGAAATAATTCAGAACAGAAGCGAAAATTCCATAGTTTTGAAAAATGAGGGAATTGAACTTCTTATCAGCTTCAACAATGGAAGTGCAAATGTTGCTGATGAATTTTATTCCCCGTCTTACGGATTGTTAAAAAAGACAAAGAAAATTGTAATTGAAAACTTTGAAAATAAAATTAAATGGGCAGTTAAACTAAACAAATGAGAATTCAGGAACATATTGATAAAATTTCATGGTCAGCCGCAGATAAGGTTATCCTGATTATTTACGGTTTAGTCACATTGTTTCAGATCAACCACCTGCCGAAGGTGGACTGGGGGCTATTTTACCTGTTGCTGTCGATGAATAATTATATTTTCATAATATGCGATTCAATGGCATTGCAGGGACTAATTCAATTTGGTATGAAAGAGGAAAGCAGAAAAAAAGCCAATGCCATAGCTTTGTCTGTTCACGTAGCAATTGCTCTTGGCATATCGCTATTTATCTTCCTTTTCAACGAATCGTTCGCTGAGATTTTCAATGAAGAAAAATTGATTCTGGTAGCTAATTACCTGCCAATATTTGCTATTATAACAATTCCCAGGATGTTTGCCATAAAAATATTCTACCGAAACCGAGACCTGAAAAAAGTTTTCATCACAGATTTTATTCATTTCGGCTCAATGACTGCTCTCACGTTTATTATTATATTTTCCGCTGATGACTTTCTTTTCGACGATATTGCAAATATCTTCCTTGCTGGTTCGGTACTAAGTTCCATATTCTCGATAATATTGTCAAAAAAAGATTTACAATTTTCGCTTACCGGAACCATACGTCTTAAGCAAATGCTGAAATTCGGCTTGCCGGTAATGCTTAATTCCGGCTTGTACTCGTTGCCGAAAACTTTGGATGTCCTGGTTGTCCAGAGATTTTTCGGAACTGAGACAACAGCAGTTTACGGATCTGCAAAAAGTCTGTTCCGCGTATTTGACGAAGCTACCAACGCTTCATACGGGCTAATATATCCGGTGGCAGTTAAATTGATAAATGAAAATAAAAAGAAAGAACTGATAGACCTGTTCACCAAAGCATCATCCTTTATGTTCGCGGCATTTTTTATTGGCGCTATAATATTATGGCTTGGATTTACAGACTTTATTACCGCTAATTTTCTGCCGGCATCGTATTCAATGGCAGCAGGGCAGTTTAATATTTTGTTGATAGCAGCCCTTGCTTTTCCGTTTGTAATTTTACCGGTAATAATTCAGGCACAAGGGCATCCGGAAAAGGTATTGCAGATTACTGTTTTATCCCTTATTTTCGGATTTATCGGTTTTGCAGTTGCAGGCCATATTAATAAGCCTGTATTGTCACCGTTGGGGCTTGTTTCTTTCTATTATGCTTTTGGCATTATTGGCCTGTTTATGTTGAGGAAACGATTTGAATTTCCTTTATCTCTTTTCTTCAGGGCATTTGGAGATTCAATTAATTTCATTAGAAAAAAATTCGGAAAGTGATGAGATTTAAATTTATAATTAACGCTGCTTTAAGAATATTCAGAATACGCACTTCTGATACTGTTCGTATTTTTTTAGCATCAACTATTGTAGGGCTGGGCACGGTACTGTCAGTAATAGCATATTTTGCAGTTGAAAACGAACTGGAATCTTTATCTGAAAATTTCAACCTTACGGTTGTATTTGATCCCTATGCCGAAGAAGAAAAGATTAATAATTTTCTGATCAGCATATCGAATACAGGATTTGTTGATGATATAGAAAGAATATCACCAGAACAGGCGGCAAAAGATTTTATTAAGGAGTTCGACCTGCAGGGAACCAATCTTATTTTTGAAAGAGAGTTCCCCGGTACTGCCACACTGCATATCAACCGTGAATCACAAAACAGCCTGGCTTTCAGTAAATTACTTGACCGAATCGGTAAGTATGAACTTGTAAAAGATGTTCTTTTCAGGGATGATTTTATCAATTCCGTATTTGAGCTAAATGACAGGGCTTCTTCTATAATGCTTGTTGCGCTGTTTTTTGTATTGTCTGTTTTAACTTATATAATTTTCAATACAATAAAGCATACGTTTAACAACTATCACGACGATTTAAAAATATATTACTCTCTTGGCGCAGGGAAAATATTTTCTATGATGCCCCAGGTTATTTATATTTTCTTTTCTGCATTGGCCGGAATAGCTTTCGGGATGTGTCTTGTTATTATACTCTGGAGCCTTGGAAGCGAGAAATTTGCATGGCTGAATATTGATATTAGTGCTGTATTTATAAGCGGTTTTATAATTTCCATTATATTCGAATATCTTATTGTTTTTATAACTGCTTTGCTAAGTTCAAGGGCAAGGTTGGACTGATATGAATATTCTTGACAGATATATCATTAAAAATTTTCTCGGGACGATATTCTTTTCCCTTTTTGCCCTGTGCATAATTTATCTGATCGTAAATTTGCTCGAAAACCTCGATGAATTTCTGGATCAGGATGCTTCATTCGGGCTGATCGCAGAATATTATATTTATACATTCCCGGAGATTATCAAAATAATCACTCCGATAGCCACCCTGCTATCTACCTTGTTTACAATTGGCAGGATGTCCACAACAAATGAAATAACAGCAATGAAATCCGGCGGCATGAGCCTGTACAGGTTGATGATCCCACTCGTTTTTTTTAGCCTGGCAATTAGTTTGGGGCAGCTTTATTTCAACGGATGGATTGTTCCTGAAGCAGTTGAAAAAAAACTGGATATAGAAAGCAAATATTTAAAAAAGGGAAAACACGGCGGCCCTATTTATAATTTGTATTTCAGGGATAACCCTACAACCAATGTTGTAATGAGATATTATAACGCAAAATCAAGATACGGGAATAAAGTCAGTATTGAGACTTACACCGAAGGTTTATCTCCACGGCTCGTAAAAAGAACGGAAGCACAAAAAATAAAATGGGATACTGTTTCAAATAATTGGATGCTTATTGGCGGAATCAGCCGTGAATATTCAAAAAATAAGGTTGATACGAAAACCTTTGATACTTTGTATGTGAGCCTGAAAATATCTCATAGTCAGATTGTTAAGCTAAAAAAATCAATTAAAGAAATGAATCTTGATGAATTAAGAGATTATATTGCTCTGATGAAGCAGGGTGGGAAGGATGTTCGTAAGTACATGATTGATTATTATGGCGAGTATGCTTTTCCTTTTGCTAATTTTATCGTCATCCTTTTTGGCGTTCCATTCGCATCAGTTCGTAAGAAGGGTGGAATTGCTCTGCAAATAGGAGCTGCAATGGTTATTTCAATTTTCTACCTGCTTTTTCTGAATATTGGCAAGGCTATAGGTTATTCCATGAGTTACGAGCCCTGGTTCTTCGGCTGGCTGGCAAATATGATATTTTTTATTGCCGGTATTATTGTGCTTTTCAGGACAAAAACCTGATAATAGGTATGATATTTGATTTGATGATTATCTTAAGACAGGAATATATCGGAGTTGTTAATGAAAAAAATAGATGCTCTTACATCACTTGAAGGCAGGAAACTGCTAAGGAAATTATTTAAAGATTTGAGGTTCGGCAGGCAAATGTCCGGAATAGCTACTCTTTTAGTAACCTGGAGGATATGCGTACAAAATAAAGAAATTAGCAAGTATGCCCGTGAGGATATAAATATTCTTCATCATCTTGGTTTTGTTTCAGGAACCTGGCTTTGGATGGAAGAAATTGTAAACAGGTTCTACTATTCTTCATTCAATTCCTTTGTTTATTTCGGTGCTGCGGTATTGCTCGTTCTGATAGGTATTCGAAGGTTTTCGGATATTGTTAATGATGATATTGTTATAATGGGTATTATTTTCGAAGCTTTAATGCTTCTGTTTCTATTTATTGTAATGCTGTTTTCACCTCACGACGAATTACCGGAGGACGACGAAGAATCCGAAGAGAATGAATTGCTGATGGAGATTGGTGAGATAGGGCGTGACTTTGCTTCTTTAGAGATCCGCCTTGAAGAACTTGGGAATTCCTTTAGTGAAATGATAGCAAACCAGAAAGAATTGATCGGAGAAATTAGCAAGATTGCCGATAATACTGCTCAGGCAGTGGCTCCGAACCCTAAACTTCTTGATAGTATGAATAAAACAGGTGAAAAACTTAATCAATTCAGTGAAACTGTGAAAGAATTGAATAAGTCGGCAGAAATTATCCGGAAAGAACAAATTGAATTGGCAGTCCGGAAAGAAGTAGAGAAAATCTTTTCAAAAAAAATTGACCGCCATGAAGGCTAATCTTAAAAGAAAAGGTTCTGTAGAGATCTATTTTGTGCTGTATCTCGCAGCACTTATCTTTTTATTGCCCGGAAAAGACGATGAAATCCGGGATGAGGAAAGCATGGAAGTTCAGTCAATTGCCCGGGAATTTGTTCTGAATGTTGAAAAAACCACATTGAACTGTACAGTTACCGGAAATCCCGGCCATTATAAAATATTTTCAATCGATTCTGTTAATACAATTTTTTATTCGGGAAATGCACAAAATATTGTTTTTGAATTTTCAGTTGAAGATCAATCGATAAATAGGAATATCGTGCTAAAATCAGATGAAAGATCTTCTACTAAATATTTCAGGATAAGAGAAATCGGAGGGCAAAGCGCTGCTGAATTCCATTGGAAACCACCTCTTGATGAAAAAGTTAATAAAACATACATTGTGAACGTGACTGCTACCGGAATGATCAGGATCAGTAATGAAAAACAAAGAAAAATTAATGCCAAAACCCGTTTCAGCCTGAATGTAATTCATCTTAATGACGAAACCGGCCAGTCGTTTTCTACGATTGACAGCCTGACTGCATCACCTGATATTGTGATTGACAATCAGGCTCCTACAGGTTTGAACCAGACAGCGGTATATCCGGTAGGAGAAGTAAACCTCAGGCCCTGGGCTGTGTCATTGAAAGCTCTTGCTTCAAGGAGATGGTCTAATCAGGTTTGGGTTTCGGGTATAAACCTGAAAAAGCAATTAAAAGGCTTCCCGAAAACTGAAGTTATTCAAACTAAAGAAAATAATGGCGGCTCTGCTATTATCAGTGATTTTACCGAGAACACTATTTCTCTATCGGGGATTACACCTTTTACCGGTAATATTAAAGTTCTTGTGAGCTTTATACGTAATGCAGATAACAAAGAATTTACTACAGAGTTCAATGTTATTCCTGCGCGTCTGAGCAAACCTCTATTCGATCCTATTCTTTATCCGGGGATTGAATACTCTATTGAAACTAACCTGCCATTTCTCCAGGATAAGGAGACCTTAGCGAAACTGACCCAGGGCAGCAGGGTTGTCAGCAAAACCGAAAGAGGAAAATTAAATTTCACACCTCAGCTTGCGGACACAGGTAAGAGATTTGTTTTAACCCGGCTTGTGGATAATGAAACTATTGACAGTTATAATATTGAAGTACAGGATTTCTCCGGGCCGGAAATAGTCAGGACATGGAAAATTTCAGAAAACAAGATAAGAATTGCTACAAGGTCCTACGGCAAGTTAAGAGGGGCGGATAATTTCTGTAAGATAGAATTGTCCAGTGGCAAAGGTGTAGTTCGGGAGAAATTCGGCCATGACCAGAAGGATGCCGATAAATTTATATGGCTTCAGTTTTTTGAAATTACCGTGGATGAAAATTTTTCGGGTGTTATTGAGTTTATTGCTGTTGACTCACGGGGACGAAAATCTGCTGTAAAGGACTATAAATTTTAAATTTATTGCATTTAAGATTTGAATAGTCTTGAAATTTTATTAATTTTCATGCTGACTTGGTTAAAGTGGAATTGTAACTATTCATACCTGTTACCGTATAGTAAGTATCTTTGAAAAACGTTGGGTGATTTTGATGAAAAAGCTGATATTAATATTAATAATTTTGTTATTTGGAACAACAACATTTGCTCAGACTATGGCGGGAAGAAAGATTCTGACTCTTGACGAATGCCTTGAAATTAGCCGTAAAAACAATCCTGACATTCAACTGACTGAATCAAAAATGGCTGCTGCCGAAGCAAGGCTAATGAATGGTTTCGGCAACTATTTGCCATCACTTAATCTGTACTCAAGTTTTTCACGAAAACTTAATGTGGAAGGTGCTTCAAATATTTCTGTTGGAGGCCAGACAATAACCCTTCCCGGTGAAACACCAAATTCTTTTAATGTTCAGGCTTCACTTTCTTGGGTTATTTTTGATGGTTTTAACCGTGAGGGAACATACAGTGGCGCAAAGAACAGGCTAAAAGCTGAAGAATTGAATACCGAGCAAACAATATTCAGGACTGAATACCTTGTAAAATCTAAATTTTTCGAGGTGGTACGAAATATGAAAATCGTGAATACGAGAGAGAAAGATTTGAATGCTTCCAGGAAACAGCTTGAAATGATCAGGGCACAATATGAGGTTGGAACTGTACCTGTAACAAATGTTTACACACAGGAAACCGAAATTAGTAATAAAGAATTGAATGTAATAAATGCTCAAAGAAATTTTGAAACCTCAAGGGCGGAACTTTTAATTCTGCTGAATATTAATCCGGAATCTGATATTGATTTTGATGAATCAAGTGTTCCGGCGATGATTTCCAATGAAGAAGTTGATGAATATCGCAAGGATATCGGCGGTTTGAATTCATGTATCAATACAGGATTAAAAAATCGCCTTGATTTAACTTCATTGGATTATAGCCAATTGGCTGCTGATGATGGGATAAGTACTGCAAAGAGCTCATATTACCCAACTTTAAATGCAAGTGGAAGCTGGAATTCCAGTGGCACCGAGATGAATCAGATTCCTGATAACGGAAGGGCCTACCTTGGTTTATCTCTTTCAGTTCCGATTTTCAACAATTTCAGAACAAATTATCTTATAGAAAACGCTAAACTTCAATACGCGGAAGTAGAAACCCAGAAAATAAAGCTGGAAAAAGAAGTAATGTCTTCAATAAAAAGCGCATACATTTCGCTCGAAGCAAGCGAAAAACAACTTGAAATAGCTAACAAAGCTTTAAAAAGTTCAGAGATGAATTTTGAAAGTATAAGCGAAAGGTTTAAGGTTGGAGCTTCTAATATTACAGATTATGTGCTGGCAAATACAACTTATTTGAATGCTCAACTTAACCTTACGAATTCAGTTTATAATTATTTATTATCAAAGATAGCCCTTCAATATTTTATGGGCTTAGAGTAAACGGAGAAAAAAATGCAGGAATATAAATGCGATAAATGCGGTAAAACACTAGCAGATCAAAGAGATTATGCAGTTCCCGGAATTTGCAGGGATTGTTTTGCTGAAATGGACGAACAGGAGAAAGCAAAATATTTCCAGATGATGAACCAAATGGCCTTCCAGGGGCCTTATCCCTTCCGGGTAGGTTTCGGCAAAAGGCTTGGTGCCTATATTCTGGATTTCCTGTTTTTCATGGTGCTGCTTTTTATTTTTATGTTTGCTTTCGATATAGTTGACCAGTTCCAATACCTGACATTGCAGGATATTGTAAATCAGGATGTGATGGAGGATTTTCAGCGTTCGGTTGCTCCACTATTGATAGTTCTGGCAATTATCTACTATTCCCTTGAAATCGTATTTGCAAGAACTCCCGGAAAAATGATTCTCGGAATTAAGATTGCAAAGGATGACAGAACCGAAGCCAGAACCAGAGATTTATTACTTAGATTTGTAGTAAAACATGTCAATTATATTCTTGATGGCCTGGCCTTATTGCTTGTTTTAAGTTTTATCAATGTTGCTTCTTCATTTTTGAACCTGATAGTAATAATTGGTTGTTTTTTCGTGTTGGGTCAAAGAAGACAGGCAATACATGATATGATTGCAGGAACGGCAGTTTATCATCAATCCGATATTAACAATACTCAAAATAAATAGGTGTTTTAATGAGTGGGAAAAAATCTAATAAGAGACTGATACTAATTATTTCAATAATCATTGTTCTTGCGGTTCTCGCTGTGGCATGGGTTATCAGCTCCGGGAACAACAGTATAGTATCCGTAACTACTTCGGAAGTTGACAGAAGGACTATTACTCAAACTGTTTCCGCAATAGGCAGGATAGAACCCGAAACAGAAGTTGCAATTTCATCCGAAACTTCCGGCGAAATAATTTACCTTGGTGTTAAAGAAGGTGATTCAGTAAAAACCGGCGAGCTTCTGGTAAAAATTAAACCGGACATTATCGAAACTCAGCTTGAAGCTTCAAAGGCTGCTTCCGAAGCCTCGAAAATGGAAATTGAAATCAGAAAGGCTGAAATGGAACGATCCGGAGCCGATCTGAAACGATTAACTGAACTTTATAAAAAAGAATTTATTTCAAAACAGGACTTTGACAGGGCAAAGGCGGCTTATGATCAGGCTGTATCTTCATATAAAGCATCCCTGTCGAGATATGAACAATCCAAGGCATCGTTCAGGCAGATTGAACGTTCTGCCGAAAGAACAACAATCTTTGCACCTATCGAGGGTATTGTAACATCCCTGTCAATGGAAAAAGGCGAGAAAGTTGTTGGTACTGAAATGATGCAGGGTACTGAAATAATGAAAATTTCAGACCTGTCAGTTATGAACGCTGTTGTTGATGTTGATGAGAACGACATTGTGATGGTTAACATTGGCGATACTGCAAAAATTGAAATAGATGCCTTTCAGGATAGCGTATTCATAGGAACCGTTGTTGAAATAGGGCATTCGGCAAAAGTATCCGGATTAGGTTCTCAGGATCAGGTAACGAACTTTGAAGTTAAAATCCGGCTGGTGAATCCTGCTGCCAGGCTCAGGCCGGGAATGAGCTGTAGCGTGGAAATTGAAACAGAAACAAGATACGAAGTTCTTGCCGTGCCGCTTCAGGCAGTTACAGTCAGGGAGAAATCCAGCCCGGATGTTAATAATAAGGAGCGTGGATTTAGCAAAGCTGACGAAGAAAACGAGAACCTTAAAAAGCAAAGGCCGCCGTCTGTTGTATTCTTGAAAGACAAAAATAAAGTAAAACAGATTGAAGTGAAAACAGGCGTTAGCGATGATGGTTATATTGAAATAACTGACGGCCTGAAAGAAAAAGATGTTATTGTCAGTGGAAGTTTCATGGCAATTAGTAAGGAACTGAAAGACGGCTCACAAATTCAGGTTGATTCTGTCAGAAGAAAATACGGAAATAAAACTAAATAAATCGGAATTATTAAAATGCCAGATAACAGTAATAACGGAACACCAATTATTGATATTGAAAATATTGCCAAAATATATCAAATGGGGCAGGAAAAGGTTTTTGCTCTCCGGGATGTCAGCCTTAAACTCTTTCCAAATGAATATGTTGCGATAATGGGGCCTTCCGGATCAGGTAAATCAACCCTGATGAACCTGCTTGGATGTCTTGATACTCCAACTTTTGGCAACTATCATTTCAAGGGGGAAAATGTTGGAATGATGACTGATAATGACCTCGCTTCTATCAGGAACAGGGAGATAGGATTTGTATTCCAGACTTTCAACCTGCTTGCACGTTCCACAGCTCTGAAAAATGTTGAATTACCGCTGGTTTATTCCGGGGTATCTGCATCGAAAAGGCATGATGTGGCGTCCAAGGTATTAACAGATGTGGGCCTTGGCGACAGGATGACACATAAACCTAACGAACTGTCCGGTGGACAGAGGCAGAGAGTAGCTGTTGCAAGAGCTCTTGTTACCAACCCGGCAATAATATTGGCAGATGAGCCTACGGGAAATCTTGATACGAAAACCGGAGAGGAAATAATGGCACTATTCAACAGGCTTTGGAAAGCCGGGAATACGGTGATCCTTGTAACTCATGAGGAAGAAATTGCTCTTCATGCTAAAAGGATAATCAGGCTTAGAGACGGTCTGATTGAAAGTGATGTGATAAACGAAAACCAGGTAGTAGCCGCGAATATAAATTAAAGGCCGATAAATGAATTTTTCTGCTATCATAGAAAACTGGCGGCAGGTGATTGAATCTCTTCTTGCTAACAAATCCAGGTCGATACTGGCATCTTTTGGCGTGGTAATAGGCATCTCAACTGTTATACTGATGGGTTATATGCTGAACGGCCTTGACCTGGTTCTTGATAAGACATTCAATATTATCGGCGTGGACATGCTTTATGTTGATAAATGGGACTGGGCCGGTGGAAAAAGCTGGAAGGAAGTACGGCAAAGAAAAAATATTACTCTGAACCAGGCCGAGGATTTCGCATCAAGGATCAAATCCGCAGAACTTGCCATCCCTCTTGCCAGGCAGTGGGGAACAAAAATAAAGTATAACGGCGAAAATTTCGAAGGAATGAGTGTTCAGGGTACAAGGGCAACTTATGCACTGACTCCGGCTGGTGCTGTTCAGGAAGGCCGTTTTTTTTCTGAATTCGAGGATATTAATAATCAAAATGTAGTAGTACTCGGGTTCAAAGTTTACGAGACATTGTTTCCTAAGGGAAACGGAATTGGCAAGAAAATTAAAATCAGCGGACGTAAATATACAGTGATAGGATTTATTGAAAAGCGGGGTATGCTTTTTGTTGATTTTGTTGATAATCTATGCTTTATACCATTAAATACCTTCATTGGACATTTTGGAAAGCATGACAGAAGTATTTCAATTGCAGTAAAAGCAGGGAACGAAGCAAACCTCGATCCGGTAAGGGCCGAAACAAGAGGTTTAATGCGTGAAATAAGAAATGTTCATCCTGCTGATGAAGATGATTTTTCGATAAATGAATCCAAAGCTTTTGCTGCGACAATTGAAACATTTCAGCAGATAGTGTGGGGAATAGGGCTTGGCTTTACTGCTTTGTCATTCCTTGTTGGAATTATCGGTATTATGAATATCATGTTTGTTTCGGTTACGGAAAGAACCAAGGAAATCGGAATTAGAAAGGCCATTGGCGCTAAGAAGTCAGCCATTCTATTTCAGTTTATTATGGAATCTGTAAGCCTTTGTTTTTTCGGTGCTGTGATATCGTTTATTATATGTTCTATCATAGTGATATTTATTGCATTTGGAATTCAGCAGCTATCGGAAGATATTGATTTCTTACCGAAAATTCTGCCGGCAAATATGTTTGTTATCGCAACTCTTGTATCTGTTTTTGTCGGTGTGCTTGCAGGGCTGATCCCTGCCTACAGGGCAGCGCAGCTGGATCCTGTAGATGCTTTACGTTACGAATAGTTAAGGAAAATAGGCTAAAATATGAATATTACTGAAAGTATTTTAATTGCCCTTAATTCGATTAAGGATTACAAGCTGAGAGCATCTCTCACACTGATAAGTGTTGCTATAGGAGTTTTTGCAATTATGTTTGCCGGAACCCTGATTGATTCTATGAACAAATCAATCGATGCACAGCTTGATGAAATCGGGGAAAATACTTTTTATTTCATGCGCCTTCCAAATATTCAGATGGGAAATACCTGGAGGAAATATCGTAAAAGAAAAGCTATCAGCTATTCCCAGTATCAGGAATTGAAGGACAGGATGACAATTACCGATAAGATCAGCGGATTTGTCGCTACCAGCGGAGTAACTATCAAATATGATAATTTTTCAACTGATCCGGATGTTCAGGTTATCGGTTCTGATGAAAATTATCTCAACCTGTCTGCGGATAACCTTACTGACGGAAGGGTTTTTACACGCGAAGATCTGGAGTTGAACAAACAGGTGGTTATTATCGGCAATGATGTTAAGGTAAAGCTTTTTCCGGCTTTGAATCCTGTTGGTAAGGAAATTATTATCGGCAATCAGGCATACAAAGTTATAGGAGTACTCGAGGAAAAAGGAGCTGTACTTGGGCAAAGCCAGGACAATAAATTAATAATTCCGATACCTATGTTCTTAAAATATCACGGGAACCGTTGGAATGAATCATTGACCATTATTGTTAAAGCTCCGAGCAGGGAAGCCCTTATGCCCACAATGGATGAAGCTATTGGCGCATTGCGGACTATAAGAAATGTAAAACCCTGGCAGGAAAATTCATTCGAGGTGGAAACCAATGAATCATTAAGCAGCCAGTTTTCAACATTTACAAATTATCTGGCCTATTTCGGATTTGTTTGTGGCTTCATAGCCCTGATCGCTGCCGGTGTTGGCATTATGAATATGATGCTTGTTTCAGTAAAGGAAAGAACCCGCGAGATAGGTATTCGCAAAGCTGTTGGGGCTAAAAGGTCCTGGATTCTCGGGCAGTTTATCGTTGAATCTATTACGCTAACACAGATTGGCGGACTTTTTGGAATAGCATTGGGAGTTATCGCCGGTGGCGGCCTTAGTTCGGCAGTAGGTTTGAATATTTATTTCTCTTTTACATGGTTTTTTATCAGCTTGCTGATCTGTATGGTAATAGGAGTGCTTTTTGGCGCTTATCCGGCCTGGAAAGCTGCAAAACTTGATCCCATCGAGGCTCTTAGATACGAATAATAAAATTTATAAAAAAATTCCATCCGATTTATTCATTATTTCGGATGGAATTTTTTTTATGCTTTGATCTCTATTTTGCAAAGAATGTGTCCAGTGCCTTATCGAATATCTTTTTATAGTATCCGAATTGCCTTTCCGGTGCCTGAAAATAACCAAGAATAAGTACATCGCCACGAATAGCGCCGAATTCATAAACTCTGATTGGGAGCATGGATTCGTCTATAAGTATTCTTACCTTATTTCGATAGCATTGGTATCCGTTGCGCCTGAACTGTTTCTGCTCAAAGATGTCGTAAGATTTATAATAACGTGCGTTTTCAGCAAGATTTTTTTCCCAGAATTGATAAAGGTCTGCTTCAGATTTTACATTGTAATTTTTGGACATATTATCAGTCCTTAGCAGCCATAATCCAACGGAATAAGATTGATCATAATTATCGAGCTGATCGCGCGTTATCTTGAATTCGCTAACATCTCCGTTACTTCTTGTGCGGAAGTGCCAGTCAGAAGGCATATTGATCCACATAAGTTTTTTATCATCAATAAACTTTTTAAATTTAATATCACTCAGGTCAGGGAAAATTCCTCCTGCCATTTCATTTAGTTTGTCTCTGTCTTTTTTTGCCAGGCTTTTTTTGCCCCACTCCTCGTAGGCCATAGCCCTGTTGTTAAGGGTTTCGGTATCTTTAGGATCAAGTTTTAGTGATTCTGTGTAATCAGCAACAGCTTCCTTATATTTCTTACTCTTGAAGTAAGAATTTGCCCTGTTGAAATAAATCTTAGCGTGTTTCAATCCTTTATTAATTGCCGATGAAAAATCCCTGGTTGCCTTTTTAAACTTTTTCTGTTTGTAAAATATCAGGCCACGTTGATAATATGTAGCCGGATTATTTGGATCCAACTGAATTACCTTTGTGAAATCCTCGAGTGCTTTTGGAAAGTTATACCAGGCGTTATATGCACTTCCTCTGTTCAGATATGCCTGTGTAAAATCAGGTTCAATTTGAATTGCTTTATCAAAATCAGCAATGGCTGCTTCCACATTACCAATATATCCGTGTGCCAGGCCCCGATTATTGTATGGGTCTGCTTTCGACGGATCGATATTTATTGCCATACTGAAATCGTCGATTGCAAGGTCAAATCTTTCGGTAAGTAGTTTGCACATGCCTCTGAAATAGGCAGCAGGGAAGTAGTTAGGGTCGTGATCAAGGGTCATAGAAAAATATTTTTCCGCTTCATTGTAATTTCCCTGGTTATAATATTTTTCACCGTTGGCATACCAAATATCTACCTGAGCATAAGAATTGCCAGCTGCTGCTAAAACAGCAGCTATACAGATTAAAAATGTCAGAATTACTTTTCTTTTTCCGGTCATGACTTTCCTGTTTTTTCTTAACAAATCTTTTCCTATTTACAATAACACAATAAATTAAAAAAGGTCTTAACTTTTTTATGCAGGAAATAAGAAACAATCCGATTCGAACGAATTATAAAAATTTCAATATTAATAACCTGCTAAATATTTTTTAAAATCTCATTTTCAAAATTATCAAAATAATTTATCTTTTGCTAATACTACCCCGAATGAAACATAATCCAGATAATATGTACGATAATGGCTTTGGAATATTCTAATAAATTGTAACAATTAGACAAATATTCCGTCAGATAAAATAATTATATTTTTTTATCATCTTATATTGTATGGGTAAGTATTACTGCAAGAATATGAACTGATATCATACGAAAAAAGCAAGAAAATGAAGATCAATATATATCCCGGTGCAGTTAAAGGAAGGGTAAACGCACCTATATCAAAAAGCCATTTTATCAGGTTAATTGCATCGGCAATTCTTGCCGAGAACAACACCGAAATTACTTTTTCAGGGCCTTTGAATTTTTTGCCTGATGATATCAACGTCGCTCTGAATATTGCTTCCTGCCTTGGTTCCGAAATAAAAATCGGCGAAAATCATTTATTAATTGTTCCACCAATAAAAAATTCTGCAGAATTCCTATCCATTGATTGTGGCGAGTCAGGCCTATGCATGAGATTGCTTCCTTTGCTGGCGCTTAATATAGCTGAACAAATCCGGGTAAATGCCAATGGCAGCCTTTTAAAGCGTCCGGTAAACTATGATATAAATGTGTTGAATAATTTAGGAATTGATTATTCCGACAGTGCCTGTTTTCCGCCATTCTATTTGAAAAAAGTACGCTTGCCTGAAGCAGGAACAGGCCTTAAATTAAATGCTTCTCAGGGATCACAGTTTTTAAGTGGTTTGCTTACTTTCCTCCCTCTGCTCAGGTATGATTCAAGTATTGAAGTATCCGGGCTTGTAAGTAAGCCTTATATTGAAATGACAATCAGAACATTGGAAAAATTCTCGATTAATATCATTGATAAAAACTATAGTTATTTTATTCCCGGTGGCCAAAAGTATATTTCAGGGGAAATGAAAGTGGAAGCTGACTGGAGCGGAGCTGCATTTATGGCTGTGGCAGGTGCAATAGCCGGGGATATGGTAATAAACGGGCTTGATATTAACTCCAGCCAGGCAGACAAAGCTATACTCAGAGTACTGAAACTTGCCGGGGCTAATTTTAGCTTTAAAAATAATTCTTTAAAAATTGCCAGGTATGAATTGAATCCTTTTCAATTTGATGCCACTGATTGTCCCGACCTGTTTCCTCCTCTGGTTGCGCTTGCATTTAATTGTGAAGGCATTTCTGTAATCAAAGGGGCGGGGCGGCTTATCCATAAGGAAAGTAATCGTGCAATGGCATTACAAGAGGAATTTGCCAAACTTGGAGGAAAAATAGAAATAAAAGATGATAATATGCTTATTTATCCCTCTGATCTGAGCGGAGGAGAAGTTGATTCCCATGGAGATCATAGGATAGCTATGGCACTTGCTGTGGCTGCTTTGAATGCTAAATCTCCGGTTACTATTAACGGAAGTGAATCAGTTACAAAATCTTATCCTTCATTCTTTGATGATTTTCCAAGAATTGTACTAAACGATTGAATGAAATACAATGCTGATTATTTTTATTATATTCCTGGTTATCTTGTTAATTCTGGCATTTTTACTGTTTATGCGAATTGTTTTTTTAATTGACAGTGATGAAGATAAATATCTTATCAAAGCCGGGGGGATAATAAATTTGGATTTTTATCCCGATAATGAATTGGGTTCAGTACGATTTAAGTTTTTATTTTTTCGAAAAGATATTAATTTAGCTGATATAAATAAAAAAAGAAGATCACCCAATAAGTTAGCAGAAATGAAGAAAGAAAAAAATAAATTCTCAAAAGGTAGTGGCCGTATAAATGCATATAATATCAGGGATATCCTTGAATTGTTGCTGAAAGCAATAAAAAGGCTGACTGGTAAGTTCAGGATTAAATATATGGATATTGATTTTGATACAAATAATTTCTTTGTAAACGGAAACTTAATTCCTCTTTTTTCGTATCTATCAACAGAAAAGATTAATATTTGTATAAATTTCACTGGCCGTAGATTTATTTCAACAAGTTTTTATTTCAGAATTGGATCGTTAATTCCTGTTATTGCAGGATCATATTTCAGGGTAAGAAAATATTTAAAATAATTTTGTAACGGAGAATAAAATGACAAACTTTGAAGAAACCGCAAAAAAAATGCTTGAAGAAATGAAAAAAATTGCAACTACTGAAACCGTTATCGGCCAGCAGTTCCAACTTGGAGATTACTCCTGTGTACCGATTATTAAAGTATCTTTTGGTTTTGGCCATGGCGGTGCAAGCGGAGATTCGCCTAAACGCGGCAAAGGGGCATCAGGCGGTGCAGGTGGCGGCCTTTCATGCGAACCAATTGCTTTCCTGGTAACAAAGGATGATCAGATATCAATCATGAACGTTGGCAAAGGAAACAGCTTTGCCAGTCTTTTCGAAAAGATGCCGGGAATGGTTGAAAAAATGATGGACATGAAAAACAAAGACAAAGAAAACGACAACCCAAACGAATAGATTTTCTCTTTTTATCAAACCGTGTAGCCCCGAATTCCGGGGCTTTTTTTTCTGTAACTCAGATTACAAGCACCAAAAAATGTATAATCTATACCCCTGATGTAATCTCAAATAACAGTATGATATGTAACCTCTTAGCATTATCTGATCTGTGTTTGTTTTTCAGCTTTTTTAAAAACTACCACTAAATGATCCGTTGCTTTAGTTGATATCCCCGTGTGGAAAAAATATCAATTATTTATACTTTATTCACTAAACCTTTAATATAAGTTTACAATAGGCGCTTATTTTTGAATCTGTAATGATTTTCGATTCCAAATATTGTCATCTTAATAAAGGGGGTTTGAAAAAATGAAGTTCGTAATTTTTGATATTGACGGGACTCTGACGAAAACAGTAGCTATTGACGATCTATGTTTCGGGGAAAGCATGATGGAAGTATTTGACATTGATCCGAAATTAATTGACTGGGAGGCTGTAAAAGCGAAAACAAGCGGAACAGACAGTGCTATCCTTGATGAAATCGTTCATGATAAATTTGGAAGGTTCCCGACCAAAAAAGAAAGAGAATATTTCAGGAAAGATTTTGTTACAAGGCTTGCTAATGCTCATCGCAGGCAGCCTAATGAGTTTGCACAGGTACCCGGAGCGTCTGAAATTCTCCGGAATCTGATGAACAATGAAAACAACCTTGTAGGTATAGCCACCGGAAGCTGGTCGGATTCAGCTAAAGTAAAACTCAGGGCTGCTGGTGTTCATCACAATCCTGTTCTTCTTGGTTCATCTGATATACACGGGCAAAGAAAAGATATTATCAGTGATTTGATTAATAAAGCAAAAAGCCGCTATGGGCTTGAGTGCTTTGAGAAGATAATATATGTTGGCGACGGAGAATGGGATTTTCTTTCATCCAATATGCTTGGAATAGATTTTGTAGGTGTGGACCACGAGGGAAACGGAAAGCTTAGATCGCTTGGTGCCAGCAGGGTTGTTAATGATTATAACAATTTTGAAGAATTCATATCATACCTGGATTAAACCCCGAATAAAATATCCCCTGCAATGGTTGTAGCAGGGAGATTTGCTTAAGGCAGGGGATATTATTGCTCATGAATAGTAAATATTTCAGTACTATTTTTATTCAGCCATCAGGATTGTTATTCGTGATACTCAAATTTCCAAAACGGAGAGAAATGAGAGTTGTCACAAATAAAATTAGGATGAAAATCCTCTGGCTATAGCCGGTAACTTTTGCTGAATTTGTTTCCAAAGTTTATTTTGTTTTTCATAACGGTAATAATTGAAATAATAAACCAACCTGCAAAGGGTAAAATACTATAATTTTCCATATACTTAATTAAATTTTTCTTCTTTTATCTTTTTTCTTATCTTCACGCCTGATGATAAACAGTTTGTTTTAACCGACCAATAGGCCTGGAAATACTCCCGACAGTTTACGGCTTTTTCGATATTGAAAATAATATTTTCGCAACTGAGAATATTTAATCAGGGCTAAAAATAATAAAACCCTGACTGGCTCTGACTCTATCGGTAGTCAAAATTTATGGCATATAAATTTTACATAAGCGGGCGAGTTGAAGAGTCAGGAATATTGACTAAAAGTTTCGGAAACAATTTTTTTAATAATGTAATATTGTGAAGGTATTCGAATATGGAAAAAATACTTCAAAACTACCAAACCCTGAAAGATGAGCTGGATCCCCAGTCGATCGATGCCGAAAGCCAGGGAAAGACAATCATCCAGGTTGGTTCCGCTACATGCGAGAAAGCAGCTGGTGCTGATGATGTCAGGGCAGAGTTCGAAAAACTGATCAAGGCTTCAGGCCGTGATGATATAATTATCAAGCAGACCGGCTGTACAGGCCGCTGTGCCAAGGAGCCGATCGTCGGCGTGTTTGTACCCAACAAAATTCCGGCAAAGTACGGTAAAGTAGCTGTTGAAGAAGTACCACAGATATTTCATGAGCATGTGATCAATGGCAATCCTATAGCTGAATTTATGCTCGACAAAAAGACAGATATTCTGTATAAAAATGTGGTTAGTATTTGTTCGGCGCATAATGCTCAGGGGCATGATGTATCATGGGCTGAAATTTTCGAGAAAAAAATTACTGAATTGAATCTTCCCAAAGACCTTATAAAGGTTATGCATGGCGGTTGTATTGGCCTTTGCGAGAAGGGCGGCCATGCAGTGATGATGGTTTACCCTGATAATAAGATATATAAATTCTCGACCATTGAAGAGATGGAAGAAATACTGAAAACTCATTTTGTTGACGGAAAGACTATTGATAAATTTTTGATTCACGCCGACCAGATAACAGAGGATTATATTAAACTTTACGGCGATGTCTCTTTCTATAGCAAACAAACAAGGATAACACTTTCCAATTGTGGTATTATCGATCCCGAAAGCCTTCAGGATTATATTCATCAGCAGGGATATGCAGCTTTGGCAAAAGTTCTTCAAAAAGGTGATCCCGACTGGGTAATCGATGAGATTCTTGAATCAGGACTCAGAGGCCGCGGTGGTGGCGGATTCCCGACAGGTATAAAATGGAAAAATACTAAAGTATTGAATCAGGACGATCCTATTCGCTATATTATATGCAATGCTGATGAAGGAGATCCCGGTGCTTTTATGGACAGGTCTGCACTCGAAGGTGACCCTTTCTCGATAATTGAAGGTATGACGATAGCTGGTTATGCCATTGGTGCACAGAAAGGTTTTCTTTATGTAAGGGCGGAATATCCGCTTGCAATAAAACGCCTTGAATTAGCAATCGAAAAAGCAAGAAACAGAAACCTGCTCGGTGATAATATCCTTGGTTCAGATTATAGTTTCGATCTTGAGATCAGGCTTGGTGCCGGAGCCTTTGTATGCGGTGAAGAAACAGCACTGATACATTCAATTGAAGGGCGCAGGGGACAACCAAGAATGAGGCCTCCTTACCCGTCCGAAAAAGGACTCTGGGGCCACCCGACTTGTATAAATAACGTTGAAACATGGGCAAATGTACCTCATATCATTCTTTATGGTGCAAAATGGTATTCCAGTATTGGTACCGAGGATAGCAAGGGTACTAAAGTATTTGCACTTGCAGGAAAAGTTGAAAATACAGGACTCGTTGAAGTGCCTATGGGTACTACGCTACGCGAAATAATCTTTGATATTGGCGGGGGAATTCCTGACGGACACAAACTGAAAGCAGTTCAGACAGGCGGGCCCTCAGGCGGTTGTATTCCTTACGATAAAATTGATACTCCGGTAGATTATAAATCTTTGGCAGAGATCAATTCAATTATGGGTTCCGGTGGTATGATTGTTCTTGATGAAACTGATTGTATGGTTCAGACGGCTAAATATTTCATGGAATTCTGTGTGGACGAATCATGCGGCAAATGCCTTCCGTGTCGCGAGGGAACTTTCAGAATGCTTGAAATTCTTAACAGGATTACTGACGGCAAAGGCGAGATGGAAGACCTTGACAAACTTGAAAGGCTTGGCCACCTGATTAAAAAATCATCACTTTGCGGCCTTGGCCAAACAGCCCCGAACCCGGTTCTTAACGCCCTTGCAAATTTCCGTGAGGAATTTGAAATACATATTAAGGAAAAACGCTGCCCGACGCAGAAATGTCCTAAACTTATTACATATACTATTGATGAAGAAAAATGTACAGGCTGCCAGGTATGTGCAAGACGCTGTCCTGTATCATGTATAAGAGGCTTCAGGAAAAAACCGCATGACATTATGCAGGATCTCTGCATAAAATGTGGCGAATGTTACAATTCATGTAAATTCGATGCTATTATTAAAATATAATAGAATATTTATTGAAAATAAATGGAAAAAAAGGATAGTTAAACATGAAAAATATAAATCTTACAATAGATAACATACCCGTAACCGTTCCTGAAGGCACTACTATTATGCAGGCTGCCGACGGGGTAGGGGTACATGTTCCCAGGCTTTGCTACCATCCTTCGCTCTCTACCGAAGGCGCATGCAGGATTTGTATAGTTGAAGTGGAAGGAATGAGGAATTTTATTCCTTCATGCGCTTCGCCGGTAAAAGAAGGTATGAAAGTAAAAACAAATTCACCTGAACTCAGGCAGGTTCGCAGGGATCTTGTAGAGCTTCTTCTCGACAACCACCCCAAGGAATGCCAGACTTGCGAACGCGACGGTAATTGCGAACTTCAGAACTTAGCTTATAAACTCGGCGTCAGGGAAAGATTGTTCGAAGGCGAAAGAAAACATTATCCTGTTGAAGCCGATAACGTGGCAGTATCCAGAGATCCCGAGAAATGTATCCTTTGCGGACGTTGCGTTAGGGTTTGCTCAGAGATTCAGGGGGTTCATAACCTGAGCCAGACTTACCGCGGTGTGAATACTTATGTTTCGCCGGCATTCCTTGCTCCAATGAGGGAATCAGTTTGCGTGGCATGCGGACAGTGCATAAATGTTTGTCCTACTGCTGCCTTCGCAGAAAAAAATTACACCGAACAGGTTTGGGACGCTATCAATGACCCTGAAATGCACGTGGTTGTGCAGACTGCCCCGGCAATCAGGGCTGCTATCGGAGAAGGATTCGACCTTCCGGTTGGAACTCCATGCACAGGCAAAACTGTTACCGCTCTCCGCAGGTTGGGATTTGACTCCGTATTCGATACTAACTTTGGCGCTGACCTGACAATTCTTGAAGAATCTAACGAGCTGATACAAAGGCTTGAGAGCGGCGAAAATTTACCGATGATTACTTCATGCTCTCCGGGCTGGATTAAGTTCATGGAGCATTTCTATCCTGATATGTTGGATAATGCTTCCACCTGCCGTTCACCTATGCAGATGCTTTCGGTACTTCTGAAAACATATTTTGCGGAAACACAGGGTATAAATCCTTCAAAAATATTTTCCGTTGCAATTATGCCCTGCACAGCAAAGAAATTTGAAGCTGCAAGGCCCGAACATAAAGCTGAGGCCGGTTATCCTTATACAGATGCTGTGCTTACAACACGCGAACTGATCTGGATGATCAAGGCTTATGGTATTGATTTCAAGAACCTGCCGAATGATACATTTGACCTGCCTCTCGGTTTTTCAACGGGTGCTGCGGATATTTTCGGTACAACCGGCGGAGTTATGGAAGCAGCACTTCGTACTGCACACGAGAAATTGACAGGCAAAACACTGCATAACCTGAACTTCACAAACGTAAGGGCTGTGGAAGGCCTTCGCGAAGCATCAATCGAGATTGCCGGAAAAACACTGAACGTGGCTGTTGCCAACGGACTTAATAATGCAAAGACAATTCTTGAAAGAGCTAAAAAAAGCGATAAGCAATATCACCTGATAGAGATTATGGCCTGCCCGGGCGGATGTGTTGCAGGTGGCGGACAGCCCTTGATGCATGCGGACGAATATATATATCCGCTTGATAAAGAGCATATACGTAAAAGGGCTTCGGCCTTATATAGTATCGACGAATCAAAAACAATTCGTAAATCTCACGAGAATCCATTCATCAAGAAACTCTATGATGAATATCTCGGCGAAGTAGGCGGGCACAAAGCTCATGAACTCCTTCATACTAAATATGTTGAAAGATTACCGAGGGGGATAAAATAATGATTGAGAATCACAATATAACAATAGATCAGGATATAGTTGATTTTATAAACGAATGCAAGCAAAAAGAACATTCGCGCAGCTATGTTATCAGCGTTTTGCACAAAGTACAGGAACGCTACGGTTACCTGAAAGAAAAACACATGGACGAAGTGGCTCATTTGCTTGAAATTCCTACTTCAACAGTTTTTGGAATTGCAACATTCTACCATTTCTTCAAGTTGAAACCAAAGGGAAAATTTCATATTGCAGTTTGCCTTGGCACAGCCTGCTACGTGAAAGGTGCCAACAGTGTGCTTGAATCTTTCCAGACTGAACTTGGTATTGAAATTGGCGAAACTACTCAGGACGGAATGTTCTCTATCGAGGGAACCCGCTGCCTTGGCGTTTGCGCCCTGGCTCCCGTTGTAACTATCAACGAAAGAGTTTACAGTAAGGTACAGCCAAACCAGGTGTCCGAAATATTGAACGGCTTAAAAACCCAGGTTAGAAGATAACCGAGTATATAAGAAAACCCTGAATTAGAAGCCTCCCGAAAGGGGGGCTTTTTTGTTTGATTAGATTAAAGCCTTCCTGAGTTATGACAACTCAGGAAGGATAAATAAATTACTTGCTTACAATTATATTTTCCGTTGATTGCAGAATATCGTTGAAAGATACTTTAAGAAAGTATTCACCGCTATTCAAACTTTTTACATCATTCAATTCAATGCTGTAAAAGCCTTCGGTGAAGATTCTAACGGGCCACTTTAATATTCTCCGTCCTCGGATATCGTAAAGCTCCATACTTATAGTACCTGTTTGAAGTAGTTCGAAGCTATATGTTGCTGTTTTACCGGCAGTAATCGGATTGGGATGAATAATAGTACCGGAAATTACACAGGATGGAATAATTTCCCTTATACTGTCTTCGGCTCCTGACGGAAAATAATTGGCATACTTGTAAATATAAATACTATTTTCCGGCAGGGCATAAATTTTTTCAGGCCCGAAGAATGCGATATCCCAGAAAAAATCATCAAAAGTATCATAGTCCTCGAAAGAATCGTCAAAAAACCATTCCTTTCCGCCGTTTGTTGTTCTGTAAATTGTAAAGAATCTTGACATGGCTATACCGTTGTTCTCATCTGAAAAGTAAATCTGTCTTAGTCCCAATTTCTTGGAACTTTCAGCAAGGGTATCCAGTTGCAATTCCCAGTTTTTTCCGCCATCCTCCGTGTGATATATAGTACTTCTGTACGCCGGAGATCCTTCGGCAGTTTGTGGCCCCCCTGCTAACCAGCCTACATTTTTATTAAGGAAAAATATTTTTCTTGTCGTTAATTCCCCGCAATAATGATATGTCCAGGATTCACCGAAATCCGTGGATTTTGCAAAAAAGGATTGTTTTAACTCGGAAGAATAAATCAGGCAGTATATATCCTTATCATTTAAAACCTTAATATCTTGAAAGCTGACATTTGGTATTGAATCAGGAAAAATAAAATCTGCGGTTTTCCATGATAGTCCTCCGTCAATAGTTAAAAATAAATTTGACCAACTGCAAACGGCTCCTATCCGGCTATTAACAAAACTAACATTTTTAAGGTGTGATTTAGTATCTAATTGGATTCTTTCCCATGATTTACAGCTATCCCTGCTTATGTGGCAGTAACCAGTGTCGCAAATGGCTATACAAAAATCAGCCGATGGATAATCAACTTCGTTAACTTTTGCGGGTGTGTATGTACCTATATAATTTCCACTGCTGTCCCAATAGTTTATCAAGGTATCCCGTAATGTTGTGTTCCAAGTCATACCTCCGTCGGTGGTTTTCCTGTTCCAGGGATATTTCCATGTCATGTTTGAAACAACCACGCAATTCAGGCTGTCGCAGCAGTCAATAGCTTCCATCATATTGGAAAGAGCAGGAACTCCGGGTATGTTGCTGTAAATTATTGAATCTACAACTCTCCATTCTGCCGCCCTAATACTCTCGAAACTAAAAGTTATAATAATTAGTATCGGTAGAAAATATTTCATAATAATCATTGATTTGTGAATGAAAAATTGAAGGGCAATGCAAAAAAACATTGCCCTTTTATATCTTTACTTGTTGATAATGAATTTTCCGTTGAATACGGAATATCCCGGAATTTCAATTTTATAATTATACGCACCGTTACCAAAAATATCCATACTGATTTTGTATTCAAAATTATTATCAGATTTATTTATCAAATTTGATTTAACAGCATTACCTGAATTATCATAAATTGTTAATTTGAAATACCCCTGATATGCAGTCTTAATATTAAATCTTATATAATCCGATCCGGGATTTGGAGAAACATTAACATCTATATCATTTCGGTTATCAGTTTCCGAAGATATATCAGTTGGGAATTTTGAAGGTAATTCAGCACAAAATGCAATACAATTATTCTCGCATTCCACGTAGTAGTCGCCATCCATGTTTTGGTCAACAAGCTCGCCACCAACATTACAAATCCTCCAATGGCTGTAACAGCATTTTTCCTCATCGCAGGGAATAAGGTGCAACAGGTCATTTGGGTCGAATTCCCAGCATCCGGCACTGATTATTCGGTAATCTTCTATACAATTGCCGTCATCCTGTGGCATTTCGTGTCCGGAATAATGTAGCAAATCTGCAACAATAAAAGTATATAAATCATTGTAGTTCCATAAACAATTCTCGCATCCGGAAGTATAATAATGATCCAGCCTTGCGTCTTTATAAATTATTCCGTTGCAACTTGTTGTTCTCGTCGAGTAGAAGTAAGTAATCACACAACCGGGGCATCCGGTAACATTCATTGTATTGGGTATTGGTTCTGTAATCCACTCTCCGGTATTACAATCAATATCGCAAGGGTTCTCAGTTATCATGTATTCACCGCATTTTGGTGTGCAATTGGTATCGCATAAAGGAAAAATATCATCATTGATTTGATAATAGGTATCCTGTACAACCCATTTATCATCATAAAGGCCACCTCTGAAATCAATATGAATTTTATTTTTACAACACCTGAATTCCGAATCACAGGGTTCGGCATTTGCATCCATACACTTTGCCTTATGATAAACATAAATGTAAGTATCTTCATATATTGAAGTTCTTCCGGTACTTAAAGTCCTGTTGTAAAACTCCAATTCCATTTCTTCGGATTTTTCTCTAATTCGATCATGATAAAAATGGCTTATAATCATGTGAATACAATCAGAACAATTTTCATCATCAGTTACCTGAATATCTACAATCTGAAGTTCATATTCGTTACCATTAACCCATCTTTCCTGATAAGAAATGTAATAACAACAATATGATTCACATTGGAATTCTGCGGCAGACCAAGGTTGAGGAACTACATCGTCATAACAATATACAGTTTGCATGGTTTCACCCCAGGGCGTATCGTCATCAACTTCGGGGCAAGGGTCATAATCGGCTTTTAAGGATGGAACAAAAATTAAGCAATAAGCAATAAGCAATAAGCAATAAGCAATAAAATTGTACCTTTTCATAGGGGCATCCTCTGGTATTTTTTTAAATAAACAAATTTGCATTTATAATTTAAGAAACATAACCCAAATATCAAAGAAATGTTTAAAATTTAATATATTATGTATTATTTGTGTTGTTTGTTTTCAAAAAATTAATATTCTGCCATTATAATTTATATTCTTATGTTTGTATAACACAATAACATTCATCATGGAGTAAAATGCAGTCAGAAAAGTATATTGAAGGAATGAAGAATTTCTTCCTTGTGGACGGACAGGAAGCTGAAGTTGTTCTGAAAAAGCTGGAAAAAATTTCACCGGACCTTGTAAAGATGATCGTTGAATTTCCATTCGGAGAGATATATTCGCGTTCAGGGCTTGACCTGAAATCCCGTGAAATAGCCTCGGTTGCCGCATTAACCGCTATGGGCAACGCGCGCCCTCAGCTTAAAACACATATTAATGCGGCGCTGAACGTAGGATGCACAGAAGAAGAAATAAAAGAAGTGATAATTCAAATGGTAGCCTACGCCGGATTTCCGCTGGCGCTAAATGCTATGTTTACAGCAGCCGAAGTATTCGAGGAAAGAAAAAACAGGGGAGAGGCTCCCGAAAATAAATAAGGCGCCGGGTATCAGCGCCTTTTTCAAAAAACAGTCATACATTATGAAATTTTTTGAGATTATTGCAAATGCCCACTCCCAACCCTCCCCGAAGGGGAGGGCTAAGATGGTAAAGTAATCCTTTTGGAGAGTATTGAGTGAGAACCTTGTAGAAAAGTACTTTAAGATTAAAACTATTTTCCTGAAATGGTCATTTCTTTAACTTTGAATGCCGGCGAATTGATCGAACGCCTGAAATCAAGCTCGCTGCCAACCATTTCAATCTCTTTCAGCATTGTTCCCAGGTTACCGGATAGTGTAATCTCAGCTACCGGATAAGTTAGTTCACCGTTTTCAATCCACAGGCCGTAAGCACCCTTGGATATATCGCCCGAAGTCGGAACGGTTCCCTGTCCGATAGTTCTGGTAAGAAAGAGGCCTTTTTTCGTGCTTTTAATAATATCTTCAAGGCTGTGCTTGCCCGGAGTCATGTAGAAATTGGTTGTTCCGGAAGCATGCCCGTTGGATTTCATACCAAGTTTCCTGGCGCTGTATGTATCCAGAAGGAAGTTTTTCAGAGTGCCATTTTCAATAATCGAGGTCTTTCCGGTCGGTACACCTTCGCCGTCAAACGGGCGGGTACCTGGTTTGCCGGGCATAAGAGCGTCGTCAATGATATTTACATTATCATTTGCAATTTTCTCGCCAAGCATATCGGAAAGGAATGTTCTCTTCTGGTAAACAGCAGTACCACTTAGGCATTGAGCAAGAAATCCAAGTATAGAAGCTGCCATCGGGGCTTCGAAAACAACGGGAACATTCTGGGTATCAATTTTTTTTGCGCCTATAAGCCTTGTTACTCTGTGGATAGCTTTCTTAGCAATTTCTTCAACAGGCATCAGGCCGTTTGCTGTTCGGGAACTGTCGCTCCAGCCATCCTCAAAAAATACTTCGTCGGAACCTGCCTGAAGATAAACACCATTGGAGCAGTATGATGATTTGTATGCCCCGGAAAAACCATTGGAGTTAGTTAGAATTCTTTCGGCAGTTCCGGTGTTGAATGAAGCTCCTGCTGACATTTTGATTTTGTTGTTATCAATACATATTTTTTCCAGTTTCATTACAGCCTGAATTTTCTTTTCAGGAGATAATTCCTCTACTGAAGGATCGTACAATTTCAGTTTATCAATATCAGTTTTAATTTTTTCATTATCGGGGAGAGCCGAATATTTATCAGGATTGGAATATGAAGCTCTTGAAATGGCATTTTTTGTTAAATGCTGCAGGGCATCCATAGACAGATCAGATGAAGAGGCCGTTGCCACTTTGCCGTCCACAATTACCTTCAGGGATAGATTAATTGATCCGGCTTCCTGTAATTGTTCAATTTCCTGATTAAGAATATCAACTGAGAAATTATTTGAATTATAAATCGATACTTCTGTTTGGGATGCGCCGCTTTTTTGGGCAAATGCAGTTAATTTTTCTGCCAGTCCTTTAAGTTCATTCATTCTCATGCTGCACCTCCGACTGTCATTTTATTTATTTTAAGTGAGGGTGTTCCTGCTGTTACGGGAACACTTTGTCCGGCTTTTCCGCAAGTTCCGAGGAAGAATCCCATATCGTTGCCAATCATGCTTACTTCTTTTAATATTTGAATATTAGACCCGATCAGTGTTGCATTTTTCAAAGGCTTGGTCAGTTTACCATCTTCAATCAGGTAACCCATATTAACCGAGAAAGTGAACTTGCCGGTATCATTAACCTGTCCGCCCTGGTAGCTGACTGCATAAAATCCTTTCTTGACTGATGCAATTATCTCTTCGGGGCTGTGTTCACCCTGGGCAAGAACAGTATTGTTCATCCTTGGTATGGGCGGGTACTTGTAGGATTGCCTTCTGCCATGTCCGTTTGGATTGTGCCCGAGAAGTTTGGCGCTGAGCTTATCATTTAGATATCCAACCAGCTTGCCTTTCTCGATGAGCGGTACAGATTCGGTAACAATACCTTCATCGTCAATATTCAGACTGCCGCGATAATCGTTGATTGTGGCATCATCATAAATGCTTACTATCGGGTTGGCTACTTCCTGCCCGAGTTTATCCCACATGATTGAGGTTTTTTTCCATGTTCCGTCTGCTTCAAGCGGATGCCCCACAGCTTCATGGATCATCACGCCTGACTGGTGGCGGCTTAGAACAACAGGCCACTCGCCTGCAGGTGCGTTTTCGGCACCGAGCAGAATAATTGCTTCCTCGGATGCTTTTTTACCGATTTCCTCTGGTGAATGCTCACCAACGTAGAAATCGTATCCGATTCTGCCGCCTGCATTTGAAACGCCAGTATTTTTTATACCGTTTTCTTCGGCGGTGGCAATTGTGAACAGCCTTGCCTGAGGCCTGACATCATAAGCCAGCAGGCCTTCGCTGTTTGCAATAGCAATGTATTGAATTTCATCTGCAATAGATGAAGAAACTTTCTTGATCCTGCTGTCATAGTCCATAGCAGCTTTATATGATCTTTTAATCAGATCTATCTTTGCGTCAATTTTTTGCTCTGTAAAAGGTTTGGAAAAGCTATAAACCTGGTGCTTTGGATTGATTTCAGAAAAATCTGCAATTCCTGATTTATTACCGGTCGAGGCAATTGAAGCAGCCGTAAGTGCAGCCTGTTTTATTTTGTCGAAAGTCAGTTCATTGGTAAAACCGTATCCTGTCTGTTTTCCTTTTATTACCCTGACTCCAACGCCCCTGCTAATCATTTCTGTTGAATTTTTAATTATATCTTCTTCCATACCAACAGAATTGAAAATCCTGTATTCAAAATATAATTCGGAAAATTCTCCTCCCTTTGAAAGACTGATTTCCAATAGTTTTCTGATATCTTCAATAGCAACTCCAAAGTGCTCCTGAATAAATCCGGGCCCTGCATTTGGAATATTACCGGCTCTTAACTTATCCATCCATAATCCGGAAGTCATAACAGCCCCCAATCCTATACTACAATTTTTTATAAAATTACGTCGTGATAATTCTGACATATCAGCCCCTATAATTATTAATATAAATTATAATTATTAACATTTCAATTCTATAATTTACGATTATTTTTTGAATATGTTTCTATCAGAAAAATATTCAAAATTTGCCCCTTGATTACTTGGAAAACCGAGATTTACGACGTAAATTGTAAGGTTTGAAAAAACAACATTTAATTATAACGCATTTGGGTTATTTAAACGATTTATTAACATCCAGTTCGGAGGAATAATGAAAGCAGGTAGTAATTATAAAGACGAAACACTTTGTGTTCACGCCGGTATTGAAGAAAATGAAGTTGGTGCAGTAGTAACACCGATTTATCAGACATCAACATTTAAATTTAAAGATGCCGACCACGGGGCAAGGCTATTCAAGGGAGAGGAAAAAGGTTATATATATACCCGTATGCAGAACCCGACCGTTGAAGGGTGCGAAGCAGCAGTTGCAGCGCTTGAAGGAGGAGCTAAAGCTCTTGGTTGCGGTAGCGGTATGGCTGCTGTAAATCTTATCATGGCTGCTGTTCTTTCTGCAGGTGACCATGTGATTTGCAGTGAATCTGTATATGGCCCTACAACAACAATATTATCAACAGTATATACAAAATTTGGTGTGGAAGTTTCATTTGTTGATACATCTGACCTTGATGCTGTTAAAGCAGCAGTGAAACCAAACACAAAGCTTATCTTTGTTGAAACACCAGGCAATCCGACACTTGTTATGTCTGATTTGCAGGCAATTGCAGATATCGCTCACGAAAACGGTGCAAAGATGGCTGTTGACAATACATTCATGAGCCCGATTCTTCAGAAACCATTCAGGCATGGCGCTGACTACGTTATGCACTCAATGACAAAATTCCTTAACGGCCATGCTGATGTTGTTGCAGGTATGGTTATTGTTAAAGAAGAAGAAGAATACGCTCATTTCCGCAAAACATTGAATCTGATTGGCGGAGTTATTGACCCATTCAATTCTTTCCTTGTGCATCGCGGAATTAAAACATTGAAACTCAGAATTGAACGCCATTGTGAGAATACAATTAAAGTTGCCGAGTTCCTGAAAAATCATCCTAAAGTTGAATGGATCAGGTTCCCCGGATTTGAAAGCCATCCTCAGTATGAGATAGGTAAAAAACAAATGTACGGTGCCGGCGGCATGATATCTTTCGGCCTCAAAGGCGGTTTGGATGCTGGCAAAACACTTATGAACAATGTTGAAATGTTCCAGCTTGCAGTAAGCCTTGGCGGTGTTGAATCACTGATTCAGCATCCTGCATCAATGACTCACGCAGGTGTTACAAAAGAACTTCGCGAACAGGCTGGAATTACTGACGGCCTTGTAAGGATTTCCGTTGGTATCGAAGATGTTGATGAAATAATCGCAGGCCTTGAAAAAGGGCTGGATATGATTAAATAATTTTTGTTCAGGCCCGGTTTTACCGGGCCTTTCGTTTATCGTTCATTGGCTATTTGGCAAAGGTGAGATATGAAAATCAGAACAATTGATCCTAAAAACGGATATTTACTGGCTGAATATGAAGAGGACAGCAGGGAAGAAATTTTTTCAAAAATTGAAAAGTCAGATCAGGCATATCAGGAATGGAAAAAGACGAATTTTAGCCAAAGAGCAAATTTGCTTTTGAAAGTAGCAGATATTTTAATTGCAGGTAAAGATAAATTTGCAAGATTGATGGCTGATGAAATGGGTAAGCCTACCGCACAGGGAAAAGCAGAAATTGAAAAGTCTGCCTGGGTTTGCAGATATTACGCCGAAAATGCTGAAAACCAGCTAAAAGATTTAGATATTAAAACCGAGAAGAAAAGGTCCTATGTCAGTTTCCGGCCTATTGGCCCTGTTCTGGCTATTATGCCCTGGAATTTTCCTTTCTGGCAGGTATTCAGGTTTGCAGCGCCTTATTTGATGGCTGGTAATACTGTTATGCTGAAACATGCTCCCGGTACAAGCGGTTGTTCCATTCATATAGAGAAAATATTCAAAGAAGCCGGGTATCCCGGAAATGTATTTACAAATATTCTTATTTCTCCTGAAAATGTTCCTGCTCGTACTCCCGAAATTATCCACCATCCGCTTATAAAGGGTGTTACTCTTACTGGTAGTACAGGTGCAGGCATTAAAGTTGCTGAGGCTGCCGGGCAGGTGCTCAAAAAATCTGTTCTGGAACTTGGCGGTAGCGACCCTTATATTATACTTGAAGATGCAGATATTGATAAAGCTGCTGAAGCTTGTATTGCATCAAGAATGGGCAATGCCGGCCAGACATGTATTGCTGCAAAAAGACTTATTGCTGTTGACGAAATATATGATGATTTCGTCAGGGCCTGCATGGAGGAAATAAAAAAATACAAACCCGGTAATCCCCTGGATGATGAATTTAACATGGGGCCCATGGCAAGGAAAGACCTCAGGGACGGCCTACATGCCCAGGTTGAAAAGAGTATTGGAATGGGGGCCAAACTTCTGACTGGAGGAATAATTCCTGATAGGGAAGGTTATTATTATCTTCCAACTGCCCTTGAAAATGTTTGCAAAGGTATGCCTGCTTTCGACGAGGAACTATTCGGGCCGGTTGCTGTTTTTATCAGGGCCAAAGATGAAACGGATGCTATACATATTGCAAATGATACTGAATTTGGCCTTGGAGCGGCTGTCTTTACCGCTGATGGCGAGCGCGGAAATCGTATTGCTCTTGAGGAACTTGAAGCAGGTTCCTGCGCAGTAAATGAGTTTGTGAAATCAGACCCGAGGCTGCCGTTTGGAGGAATAAATGGTTCAGGATATGGACGTGAACTGGGGCTTTACGGAATCCAGGAATTTGTAAATATCAAAACTGTCTGTATCGTATAAGACAAAATTAAAAATTCTACACAACCTTCCTGTAAATATGCAGGAAGGTTTTTTTTATTACTGAGATAATTCTTATTATTGCAAATTGTATAATATAATTTTGAGGAAATAATGAAGTTTTGGTTCAGTGTTCTAATTCTCTCGTCATTGTTTTTAACAGCTTGTCCTGATGATAACGGCACAACTCCAGCAGAAATTAATACAGACTGTGAACGGGATATTGTAAAAAATACGGTTCAATTTACAGCTAATGGATTTTCAAATATTTTGAGTTATTCCGAACTTGATGAGTTTGATAAGGAGGAAATCTTTCGCGCTTATGTCAGCAACTCCAGATTTTTCGAAGATTCATCCGGATATTTTTACGTTGAGACTCTGGATGCAGTTATGGTTGCTCATGGGTTCAAGGATGAACTTGTTGGAAGTTCCCGGATTGATGTGCAGGATACAAAAGGAAATTACTATGTCAGGGAAATGCTTGATTCAATCAATAAAAGCGGAGCGGGCTTCGTTGAGTTTTATTTTACCAATCCTGCAACCGGTAAAGATGAAATTAAAACAGGGTTTGTTTCAAAATTCAAAAATGGCTGGGATTATTTTATCGGATCTGGATTTTATAACGAGAGAAATAGTATTGGTGTCAGCGGATTGAATTGCCGTCAATTGCTAATTCAAAACCTTGTTCATTCGGTTTCAGGTGGTTTCAATGGTGTCTTTTCAAACATCTTAGATTCATGCGATGTCAGATATAAATTTATTCGGGCATTTTTTATGGTGAATCAATTTGATTATGAGAATGGCTATGTGTTGGCAATTAACAAGGAAGCTGTCTGTATTGCAAACAATTATAATCTTGATATTATCGGTATTAACTTAAATTCTGCTACTGATACTAACGGTAAAGAGTATATAAAAGAAATTATTGAAATGCTATCTTCACAAAATGCAGGTTTTGCTGATTACACACTACCGGACTCAGAAAACCAGACAGTATTGGAATACGAATTCTATTTTGAAAAAGTACCCGATACTGATATTATTTTAATCGCATTTATACCGAAAACTTAATTTTTCATTTTTTCAGCTTTTGGCATTACTTCAATTGCTTTGGCTACATAGTTGTCATAATTAATCATTACTGCTTTGTAGCCGTTTTTCTTCCAGATTGCTTCAGCAATTGTAGCTTTTATTATATGCCTGATGTACTCTTTGTCATATTCAAACATGTCTTCGTTCCAGATATTTTTTGAAACGGAAAACCTTTTCAAAGCAGTTAAAACATTATCATTTATTTTAAAATTCAACACAAATTTATCAATAGAATTTTCATACTGACTGATGATAGCGTCACGGTTAGTATAAAGAAGGGAGTATACAAATTCGAAGATAATCCCTTTAGAAATTAATACAGAAGATAGCTTTGTGGTTGAATCTTTAGGAACGATATAATCGGGGATGATACCGCCACCGCCAAAAACTGTTCGTCCTTTTTCAGTTTTAAATACCGGAAGTTTGCTTTTTCCGCCAAATGCAGCCATTACATCGCTGATCCTTTTTCTTTTGTTATCATCCCCTATTGGGTTGTCAATTTCAGATGTAGAAGTTTCTTTCTCTATACATCTGCCGGAAGGTGTCATATATTTTGCGATTGTCATCTTAAATGCCGAACCATCCTTCATGTCCCAGATTTTTTGTGCCGATCCCTTACCATAAGATCTTTCCCCGACCACAATACCACGGTCGAAATCCTGCACTGCACCTGCCATAGCTTCGGTAGCAGAAGCAGATCTGGAATTGATAAGAATTATCAGAGGAATATCCAAACAGGAATGATTTTCTGTAGATTTATATTCAAAATTAAAAACATCTGAACGTGCCTTAGTATATGAAATCATTTTATCAGGCGGTAAAAATTCATCAATCATTTTTGTTGCAACACTTAAATAACCACCAAGATTTGATCTTAAATCAAGAATTATTTTTTTAAACCCCCTCTTCTTGAATTTTTCGATTTCTTCCCTGAACTCAGTATCGGAAGCCTTCGAAAACCGGTTAAAATTAATATAAGCGATATCAGTTCCTGGAATAATAAACGAAGCACTTACACTGGAAAGGGGATATCTTTTTCTTTTTATTTTAAATAAACGTGTTTCCGGTTCGTATCCGCGGTGTATTTCAATTTCCACAACCGATCCTAAATCACCTTTCATCATATCCAGGGCTTCCTGCTGGTTTAATCCTTTCGAAGTCTTTTGGTCGATGGAAATAATCTTATCTCCCGGGAGAATACCAACAGAATCAGCCGGTGAGCCTTCAATAACATAGATCACGGTAACAGTATCACTCAAAGGTAATAAATTTACACCTATACCTATTGCTTCCCCTTTGTCCTTGGCTTTCTTCCTTGTTCTTTCGTTTTTGCTGTAATAAGCTGAATATTTATCAATTTCTTTTGCCATGTACTTAAATGTTTTGGTACAGAGTTCTTCAATATCAACTGAATCAGGATAATACTTTTGAATAGCTTTGAGCATGAACACGAATTTCTGACCCTGAAAATCAATATTAACAGAATTACTGTCTGCTTCCATTTCTTCTGAAATTAAATTTGAGAAAGAAAAAATAACCATTATTAAAATTATAATAATTTGTTTATTGAACATAGGAATACCACTCATAATATTTATTACTTTCGATTTTAATAATACAAAGATAATAATTACTTAGTTAAAAAAAGAAGCAAATGCTTCACCGAAACTTTAGAGAGCGGTCAGGTAGTATGGATAGGCAGACTTCGGTGTTGCATTTGCTATGCTTCGGTTTGGAGTAAATTGAATAGCCACGCGAAGGGTAAAACGAAATTTTTTAATAAAAACCTCTTCTTTTCGACTGAAAGAATGGCTTCTTTTTTACTTTTACCACATTCTTTTTATTACGAAATGACATCATTGATTTGAAATAATGAATAAAATTCATAAAGAAGTATAATGATGTGGATAGTAAAAGAATGAGTATTTCAATGTTACTAATCTGCGGAAGCCACTTCAAAGAGAATACGGAATAAACAAAATGAAAGTAAACCCACAAATTTATAATTATATACTGTATCTTATCTATACAAAATCCATTATCTGAACATGTGATATCATAAAGAAATCCGGAAGATTGGTTATTAATGTTTTCATGTGACGCTTCACTTTTTTTTCTTTCAAAATTCGAAGCCAACAAACTTATAACATTAATAGCCAGAAGATATATATTAGAAGTTGCAATCTGATTCATACTGTTATCAATAAAAGGATTATGAATAAAAGAATAGATCAAAGCCAGAACGTAGGTCATAATCCAAGTAAAAGATACAAATTTAGAAAGGCTGAAAGGCATATTAATGATGTTGTCGTTATCATTGCCATCACGGATAAATAAAGTTGTACTTGAAATAATGTAAATACCAGAAATAACCGATATTAAAATCAGCAGAAAGAAAAGATCAATCAGAATAATATGGGTTTCGTTCACAACTAAATATCCTTGAATTCGCTAAGCAGAGTGTTAAATTTTTTAATAAATTTTGAATATGTTTTATTAAGGTTTTCATTTTTACCGTTATTCATTTCAGACATTTCAACAGAGAAGGAAAAAAGTACATTTTTAATATCTACGGCAAGCAAGTTGTATATTTCATTTTTTCGGGCTTCTGCATCCTCTATCTGGCCGGATCGTATTTTTAATTGTTTTTGAATTTTTACCAGCAGGAACGCGGCAATAATTCCGAAAATTACAAAAATTACCAGGGCAGTTGTCATCAATAAATCCTTCTGAGCTTTTATGTCCTTAATTTTTTGTTGTTTCTTGGCCAGTTTTGATTTCATATCAATCAATGAACCACTGGTGTGTAAGAATTCATAATCCGGTTTGTTTTTGTTCAATTTGGAGCTTAATTCCGAGATTCGTGCGAGATATTTATTTGCAGCAGCATTATCTTTCAATTTTATTGAAATAGATGTTAATATTTCGAGTATTTCTATTGCTTTTCTTTTGTCCTCGGCGCTAAGAAACAGTTCCAGTGCTTTGTGATAGTTTTCTATTGCTACATTTTGATTTTTTTTCTCGTCCAGTTTTGCCTGATAGGCATAAATTGAAGCTGAAAGAAAATGATCTTTACAAAGGTAAATTTTGTTCAGGATATTTTTAAAAAACTCATCTGCCTTTTTGATTTTTCCATTTTTACGAAAAGCTTTGGAGGCCAGAAAAGTATTTTTGATTTCTGATTCGATATCAGAATTTTCAATATCCATATTAATCAGCGGTAATAATATTTTTAAGGATTTATCATATTCCGAATTTTTATAAAACTCTTCAGCAAAGAAATGAGCCTGGGAAGCAATAGCGGGATAGTTAATATTTTTAAGAATCAAATCACTTGATTTATCAAGATAATCATTAGCCTTCTGCTTTTTTCCATTGTTTTTATAGTATTTAATTAATTCCTTATAGGAATAAAGAAGATAATTATTCAGGTTGTTGCTCCCGGCAATCTCAAGGCTTTCCTGAATATAATTGAAAAACTTATATTTATCGTTAATATTTTTATAAAAATCTGCTATATAAAGATTAGCTGTAACAATAGCTTTAGGATTAGCAATTTTATTGAATCTTTCCATGCCCTTTTCAAGATATTTTATGGCATCAGAATAATCGGAGGAAGATTTCATGTAATATCTGCCAATAATTAATTCCGAATATCCGGCTCCAAGTTCGTCGTCCAGGCCAATAGACAGGCTAAGGGAGCTGTTTGCCAGGGAAAATGCTATATCAGGGGTTATATCAACAAGCTTATCCGCTTCATTTAGCAGTTGAATAATCCTCTCATTAACAGATTTATCCAATTCCATGGGAATGCGGGAAAACATATCTGATTTAATAATCAGGATCAGAAGTAATATGATTGCAATTTTTTTCATTTTTTAGTCAACAACCAGTTTCATTAGAAATTTTAAATCGTCCTTTTTTGATACTTCCAATTTATTTAATAATTTTTGTTTTTCCTCGTTTGTTTTTTCCTCGTCATAATTTTCATGTTTTTTCATTTTAAGCAGAACCCCGGCAGGATTATTCTCATATTCGTCTCCTGAACCGCTGACAAGCCATTGGATGTTACAGCCGGATTTTCTTATTGTTGTAATTAATCCTGAATCAGGTATCATGTCGTCATACAGGATATTGGTTAAAATATCAGCATCAATATTTAATATCATGCAGTAATTCTCGAGACTTCTATAATTATCATTTATCCAGTATTTTAATCTGCCAAAGGGAGTTGTCGGGATTTCTTTAGATTCCTGATACTTCATTTTTAATTTTCTTCCTTCGCTGTTTATTGAATACATTGACCCGTTACCACTAATTAACCAGTCTATGGATAACCCCGATTCGTAGAATTTTGAAAGCATTTCTCCGCCGGGCATTGATTTATTGTATATATACCTGCTAACAGATGTAAATTTTACACCGACAATTTCTGCAAAACGAATATTTGAGCCGAAATTTTGCTGAATAAATTTATTTAGCCTGTCTCCGAATGTTAACATAATATCTGTTCCTATCCCAAAAATTAATTCAATTGTTTCAAATTTGAGTTAGATTTATACTAATTAGTATAAATTTTGTTCGTATTTATACTAATTAGTATAAAAAGTCAATCTTGTTGTCAATTCCTTGCGTTTTCAATACAATACAGCATAATAAATATTCAGGTAAAAAAAAATATTTTTAAAAACCTGAAAATATTTTTTTATATTTCTTGCAATTAGTTACATTTTGATTTATATTATTAAAAAGGTATTGATTATTCTTTTTTAATATTTTAATCTATGCAATATATTTATTTAAATACCATCTATTAATGTTAAGTATGATACAAACTAAAATCAGGACATAATAAAAATTCTCACATCAAAAAATATGTTTATTTCATCATTAACAATTCAATAACCAGGGGGCTATATGAATTTGAACGTAAAGCAAAAGATTTTAGGAACGGCTGTATTAGCGGCTCTGCTACCGATTATCGCGGTAGTAGTTGTTTCACTGATACAAAGAGGCAGTGCAAGTGACGATACTTTGGAAGAATTGGACAATATCAAAGAGCAGAATGTCCGGCAGGTTACAGAAGCAGTATATTCCATGATAGAAGCATCAAATGAAATGCTGATGCAGGAAATTGGCTATACTTTCAATTCCTGTTTCGACATTATGAAAAGATATGGCACACCCAATCTTGCTACTAATGAATATGTTCAGTGGGATGCTGTAAATTCAGAAACAAAACAAACAAAGACTGTTTCATTACCCAAAATGATGGTCGGTTCCACATGGCTTGGAAAAATCACTTCTGCCGATCAGAGAGTACCCATCGTTGATAAAATACCGGAATTACACAACGGGGTTGCTTCCGTTTTCCAGAAAATGAACGACGCCGGCGATATGATAAGGGTTGCTACAAGTGTAAGTACCAACGGGCAAAGGGCACTGGGCACCTATATTCCTTCAATAAACTCAGATGGTACTCCGAATGCAGTTGTTTCAAGGTTGTTGAACGGCGAATCGTATACTGGCAAAGCCTGGGTTGTTGATGACTGGTATATTGCAAAATACGAACCCCTGAAGGATGCTTCCGGAAAAGTTATCGGAGCTATTGCAATTGCCAAGAAAATGGAATCTGCCAAAAGCCTTAGGCAGGCTATAATGAAAACTCTCGTTGGTAAAACAGGTTATGTATATATCCTGGGTTCAAGAGGCGATGAGAAAGGTAAATATATTATCTCCAAGAACGGGGAAAGTGACGGTAAGTTAATTTGGGAAACAAAAGATGATAGTGGAAGGCTGTTTATTCAGGATATCATTAATAAGGCAATCGATCTGAAACCGGATGAAATTGCTTATGATATTTATCCCTGGAGAAATGAAGGAGAAACCGAAGCTAGAACGAAAATTGTTGGTATTAAATATTTCGAACCATGGGGATGGGTTATTGGTGCCGGTGCTTACGAGGATGATTTTTACGCTACCCGCGATGTTCTTCTTGGCGCAATTAATTCTACAATACTCTGGTCTGTTGTTTTTGGTGTTATTCTGATGATAGGTATGATCGTTGTAGCTTTGATCATTAGTTCAAGAATTGCCAATCCGGTTAAAGAACTGACAGAAGCCGCTAACAAGATCAAAGATGGAAACCTGAATGTTTCGATTGACGTGAAATCCAAAGATGAGATAGGGCAGCTTGCCGCGGCCTTCTCTGTTGTTATCGAAACCCTTAACAACCTGATAGGAACTACGGATACCCTGATTGAAGCCGCTGCAGAAGGTAAACTCGATGTCAGGGGCAAATCTGATAATTATCAGGGAGCGTTCAAGACTCTTGTGGACGGTTTCAATCAAACTATGGACAATATAATTAAGCCTTTGAATGTAACTGCTGAATACGTTGACCGGATTAGTAAAGGTGATATGCCTCCAAAAATTACAGATGACTATAAAGGCGACTTTATTGAAATTAAAAATAATCTGAATCTGCTAATCGATTCTTTGAATAACTTTGTCGGCGGAATGGATGATATGGCGAAAAATCAGGCTGCCGGGGAAATTGATTTTAATATTGACGCAAATAATTTTTCAGGCGTTTATAAGCAAATGACAGAAGGATTTAATAATACTGTTAATGAAATTAACCAGGCTATTCTTAAAATTTTGGATGTCATTACATCTTATGCCGAGGGCAATTTTGATATTGTTCTTGAAAAGATGGAAGGTAAAAGAGCTGTTGCTAATGAAAAAATGGATTTAATCAGAAATAATCTTATTAATGTTAATGGCGAGATCAATAAATTAATTGATTCATCAGAACAGGGACATCTAAGTGTAAGGGCGGATGCTGAAGGCTTCATGGGGGCTTATGCAGATATGGTTAACGGCTTGAATAAAACATTAGACCTTATTCTCGATCCCATTAATGAAGCTGTAAAAACACTCCAGCAGATGGCTGCAGGTAACCTTTCCGTCGAGATGAAAGGTGATTATAATGGCGATCATAACCTGCTGAAGGATTCAATTAACGAAACAATCAGGCTAATGCCTTTCAGGCAGGCTATCGCTACACTTGAATCAATTGCCGACGGAGACCTTACACGTGATATGGATGGTGATTTCAAAGGAGACAGCCAGCGCCTTCAGAATGCACTGAATGAGACGATCAGTTCTATGAACGAAATATTATCCCAGGTAATGGCTACTGTTGATGAAGTCAACCGCGGAGCAATTCAGGTTTCCGATGCCAGTACTTCTCTGTCGCAGGGTGCAACTGAACAGGCTGCTTCTCTTGAAGAAATAACAAGTTCTATGTCTGAAATAGGTTCCCAGACAAGACATAATGCTGAAAATGCCAGCCTTGCAAAAACTCTGACAGATGAATCCCGTGATTCTTCGGAAAAAGGTAATGCCGAGATGGAAAACCTGAACAAGGCTATGAGCGAGATATCAGAATCGAGTATGAATATTTCAAAGATTATTAAAGTTATTGATGAAATAGCATTCCAGACGAATCTTCTTGCACTGAATGCTGCTGTTGAAGCCGCACGTGCTGGACGCCATGGTAAAGGTTTTGCTGTTGTTGCCGAGGAAGTTCGCAACCTGGCAGCAAGAAGCGCTACTGCCGCAAAGGAAACAGCAGAACTTATAGAAGGTAGTATCAAGGTTGTTGAAAATGGATCCATGCTTGCTAACAGGACATCTGAGGTTCTTAAGGAAATTACCAATTCTTCAATTAAGTCTGCTGATATTGTTGGCGAGATTGCTAATCTTTCGAATGAACAGGCACAGGCCATTGCTCAGATTAATGAAGGCCTTACTCAGATTGATAAAGTAACTCAGACCAATACGGCAAGTGCCGAGCAAAGTGCGTCGGCCAGCGAGGAACTTTCCGGGCAGGCGAATAACCTGAAAGGTATGATATCGAAATTTTCATTAAAAGCCGGGAATTACAGCCTTTCGGGACAATCCTACGAAGGTGGCGCAATGATCAATTCCGGTAGAGATAATAAGCGTCTTCCTGAATCATTCGATGATGAAATCGAAACAAGTCCTGATGATGTAATTAATCTGGATGATGATGATTTTGGTAAATATTGATAATTTATTTAATGTGTTAGTTAATAGATCCGGTTTTTTATTTAAAAAAACCGGATTTGTTTTTTATAATTATATATTTTCTTTTCTGTGGAAAAATTATTAAATTATTTGAAATGATACTAATAAAGATTATATTATGACTGGATAAAGATATAAACTTTAGGAAATTTATCAATTATGAACATCAAACGGAGCACCTATGGAAATGAAAGACGATTTTTATGATGTAAATGAAATGATTGATGTAGAAGAAGATGCAATGAAGGATAAATATCTTACCTTCAGGATTGCGGATGAAGATTATGCCGTAGAGATCAGATATGTTACGGAAATAATCGGTATTCAGAAAATTACACAATTGCCGGAAATGCCCAACTTTATTAAAGGAGTAATTAATTTAAGAGGCCAGGTAATACCTGTTATTGATGTCAGGCTCAGGTTCAAGGTTGAAGAAAAGGAATACGAGGACAGAACCTGTATTATAGTTGTTAACGTTCAGGATGTTCTTTTCGGGTTGATTGTTGATACTGTGTCCGAAGTCCTGAATATCGAAAATGAAAATATTTCTCCCCCTCCAAAATCAAATTTCGGACATAAAAATAAGTATATCCAGGGAATTGGAAAAGCAGCCGATTCAATCAAAATTATTTTAAATTTAAACAAAATATTCTCCGAAAACGAAATGGACGATTTGTCAAGTTTAAGCGAAGAATAGTTACTGTCTGATAGAATGAAATAATATTTATAGGGAATGACAAATGAACTTCAACGTGAAACAGAAGATCATGGGTAATGCAGTTCTTGCTGCTGTACTGCCCATTTTTGCAGTAATAGTTGTCTCTTTGATTTCAAAATCAACCACAAGCGAGACTACTTTAAATGAATTACATAAAATAAAAGAAGATAATGTTGGCCAGATTTCTCTTAATGTTTACAATATGGTGAAAACAGCCAACTCGATGATCGAAAAAGATGTTGAGAAAAATCTTAATGTGGCCAGGGATGTGATGCTAAGCACAGGTAATCCGTATATAGCAAATGAAACCGTCGGGTGGGATGCTGTTAACCAGTTTACAAAGCAATCAACTCCTGTCAATTTGCAAAAAATGATGCTCGGATCTACATGGCTTGGTAAAAATAAATCATTTGGCATCCGTACTCCCGTTGTTGATAAAACCTATGATCTGGTTGGATCGACCTGTACAATTTTCCAGAGAATGAACGATGCCGGAGATATGCTTCGTGTGGCCACTAATGTAAAAAAATCAGACGGAGACCGTGCTATAGGAACCTATATTCCTGCTAATAATCCAGATGGTACTCCCAATAAAGTTGTCCAGACTTTATTATCCGGAAATACTTTCAGGGGCAAAGCATACGTTGTGAACGCATGGTATATAACAATATATGAACCTATCAAGAACGCCGCAGGTAAAGTAATTGGTGCTTTGTATTTTGGCAAGAAGATGGAGTATGTTACCGATCTTCGGGAAGGAATTATAAATACTAAAGTCGGAAAATCCGGTTATGTATTTGTTCTTGGTGCTGAAGGAAATGAAAAAGGAAAATATATTGTTTCCTACCAGGGAAAAAGAGACGGTGCAGACGTTTGGGAGGAAAAAGATGCAAATGATGAATTATTCATTCAGGAAATGATTAAGAAATCAATTGAACTTAAGCCCGGCGAAATACATTTCCAAACCTATTCCTGGAGAAATTCCGAAAATGAAGACCCAAAAAATAAAATTGCTGCCCTTACTTATTTTGAACCATGGGGCTGGATAATCGGAGCAAGCGCTTATGAAGAAGACTTTATGCAAACTCAGGATGCTTTTCTGGATGCTATTGATACAATGATAATTGCTTCCGTGATTATCGGCCTGATACTGATGAGTATAATGATATTTATTGCCTACATTATAAGTAATAAAATTGCCAATCCTGTCAGGCAATTAACCGAGGTTGCCGGTAAGATAAAAGAGGGTAACCTGGATGTTAATATCGATATTAAATCAAACGATGAGATCGGAAAATTGGCAGAATCATTTACGATCGTTGTTCAAACTCTTAGGAATCTGATAGGAACAACAGACGAACTGATTGAAGCTATGGATAAAGGAAAGCTTGATATCAGGGGTAGTTCAGATGAATACAATGGTGCATTTAAAACCCTGGTTGACGGAATTAATTCAACACTGGACAATATTATTACACCACTAAATGTAACAGCCGAGTATGTCGACCTTATCAGCAAAGGCGATATTCCGCCCAGAATTGAAGATGAATACAAAGGTGATTTCAACGAAATTAAAAATAATATAAATTTATTGATAGATACTCTGAATAATTTTATTAAAGAAATGAATACTATGTCTGTGATGCAGGGCAAGGGGGATATTGATTATAATATTAATACCGAAAGGTTCACCGGTGCCTATCACGAAATGGCAAATGGTTTTAATGAAACTGTAAATGAAATAAACGGAGTTATTAATAAAATTCTGAATGTTTTGAAATTATACTCCGAGGGCGATTTTTCAGGCAGGCTTGAGCAACTTGAAGGAAAACGTAAAATCGCTAATGAAATGGTTGACGAATTAAGAAATAACCTTGTAAATGTTAATTCTGAAATATCAGGTTTGATAAAAGCAGCAGAAGAAGGCGACCTGAAAGTCAGAGCTGTTATAACAGGTTTCAAAGGATCTTTCCGGGATATGGCTGCCGGATTGAACCAGACACTTGACCTGATTCTTGATCCTGTTGAAGAAGCAGTGGATGTTCTTAAAGAAATGGCCGAAGGTAATCTGTCAGTTGAAATGGAAGGTGACTTCAAGGGCGACCATGCAATTCTGAAGAATTCGATTAATGAAACAATCCGCCTTATGCCGTTCAGGCAGGCAATTGCTACTCTGGAAGCTATTGCAAAGGGTGATCTTACACACGAGATGGATGGTTCGTTCAAAGGTGACAGCAAGCGTCTTCAGGAAGCCCTGAATGCAACAATATCTTCAATGAATGAAATTCTTTCCCAGGTTATGTCCACTGTCGAAGAAGTAAACCGAGGGGCAGTCCAGGTATCAGACGCCAGCACTTCGCTTTCGCAGGGAGCTACCGAGCAGGCAGCCAGCCTCGAGGAAATTACAAGCTCTATGTCCGAGATAGGAGGCCAGACAAGGCTGAATGCCGAAAATGCCAATGTAGCCAAAACACTGACTGAAGAATCTCGTGATTCTGCCGAAAAAGGCAATTCCGAAATGGATAACCTGAACAAAGCCATGAGCGAAATATCCGAATCCAGTATGAATATCTCCAAGATTATCAAAGTAATTGACGAAATAGCTTTCCAGACAAACCTTCTGGCATTGAATGCCGCAGTTGAAGCAGCCCGGGCAGGCCGCCACGGTAAAGGTTTTGCCGTAGTTGCCGAGGAAGTCCGCAACCTTGCGGCCCGAAGTGCAACCGCAGCTAAAGAAACTGCCGAACTTATCGAAGGAAGCATAAAAGTTGTAGAGAACGGCTCTATGCTTGCAAGCAGGACATCGGAAGTGCTGAAGGAAATATCAAATTCCTCGGTAAAATCAGCAGATATTGTTGGCGAAATAGCAACACTATCTAACGAACAGGCCCAGGCAATCAGCCAGATAAACGAAGGCCTTACGCAGATAGACAAAGTAACGCAGACAAATACTGCCAGCGCCGAGCAAAGTGCGTCTGCAAGCGAGGAACTTTCAGGCCAGGCCAATAACCTGAAGGGTATGATATCTAAATTCAGGCTAAAGACAAGTGACTATTTGTCTGATTCCGGACAAATTGAAAGTTCCCGTTATATTGGTTCAGGCAGGCCAACAAGGAGCTTACCCGAACCACTTGATAACGATGAAATAGAAGAATATCCTGATGAAATCATCAACCTGGACGATGATGATTTCGGTAAGTATTGATAATTGTAATAATTGATTTTTTAAACAAATCCGGTTTTTATCTTAAAGGCCGGATTTTGTATTTGTAATTACTATTTTTCTTTTGAATCCCTGTTTTTATTCCAACCCGGGAAGGAAGATAAGAACAGACTACTTCCGACGGGGAGGCTTTATTTATCCGGCATCTAATATCATTCCCGGGCCACCCCTTAAATCCACTATGCTCAAGGCTTGCAGTATCCTTTATAAGTATGGGATAAGAATTAAATAAACTATTGATTTAATCCCCCTCCTTCACTTATGAAGGAGGGGGATGAGGGACAGTTGCCGACGGCTTGGAAATGTGGTTGCTCTTGGATGCGCCATGTATGACATCCTGAAAAGCAGTTGAAAGTTATGAAAGGAATAAAATATTTATTCAATAATCAATTTTCGTGTAAATGATTTGAATTCATTTGAAAAGTGCACATAATACTCTCCGCAGCCAAGACCTTCAATATCAGCCTGGAATTCCTGGTATCCTGAGTGGATAGTTATACTGCCATAATCTTTAATTACCCTTCCTGCTATATCATAAATTTTTATTTCAAAACACTTTCCTTCAAATCCGCTGATAAATATCGATGATTTAGCTTTGGCCGGATTCGGGATAAAATTGCCTATTCCTGCCATAGATGATGTTTTTCCTTCAACTTTGTTCGGCTCGATAAATGTTTTGAATACCCCGCGCCCATGTGTTGCTACTGCGCAGTAGCCATCGGACTGCCTTACCCTTATCATAGGAACAACAACATTTCCTATACTTTCTTTTGCAATTTGAGCCCAATTCGTGTCCGATCCTTCGATTTTTTCTGTTGCGTACAGGCCGATACTTGTACCTAATAAGTAAATTGGGTTCGGATTGTTGTTTACATAAACGGGTTCTATCCATCTTATTGATGGGCCGTTTCCGCTTCCGTCGGGGTTTTCTTCCAGGTTGCCGCCAATATCAGTGAAATTGTTTCCGCCGTCTTGTGAATAGAATAAACTTGGTATACCGTAGTTGGAGAAGACAACGAAAATTTCATCGTCATTTTCAGGATCGACGGCAATGCATTCGATATATCCTTTCTCAGGAAAATTTTCAGGCTGGAATTTATCTGAAATCATTGAAGATGTTGTTGGATTTTTAATTCTCAACAAAAACGGCCTATAAGTAGAACCAACAGTTTTATATCCACCGGCCCATAATGTACCTGTTTTTTTTGATACCGTTAATCCCTGGTTAAAATATTCCGAATTATCAAGGTAGTTGATTATTTCATAAGAAATATTACCGTTCGCATCGTAAAGATTTGTCAGCCTGTAAAGCCTTGTGCGCGATATAATAAAAAGATTTTCTTTAGTTTCTGGATCAAGAACGAACGGAGTTACAAATGAAAAGTTGTCTATATCACCATTTTCATTAAATATTCTGTGGACATAAGATTGATCGTCCGGATCATAAATTATTCTGGATAAAATTGCATATTGTGATGAGACGAACATGTATTTTGACTCTTTACCAAACGAACAATATGAACCGTCTCCGCTGTTAATTGCATACCAATCACCTGTATCATCAAATGTTGCCAGTGTGTTATTATCCTGCAAACCTCCCATAAGCATATTATTGTTGCTGTGCTGCTCATCAACAGCCACGGTATAGAACTGTGTTGTAAGGTAATTGTTATTCAGGGTTTCCCAATCCATACACACGCTAAAGGAATTTGGCGCTTTGAACAATCCTCCGTCCGTTCCGACAAGAATTTGCTCAGGGTTATTCGGGAAAAAATCAATTGTATGCTGGTCGGCATGGTTTTCCCACTCTTCCGGCTCAATATTACAATTATTATAAATATCATAAGAATAATAGCCACCGACCTGGAAAAACCCGTTCATAATATTTGAGAGTTTTCCCATATAAAGGTTTCTACCGCCAATGTATATATTATCGTAGTTCACCGGATTCAGAGCTATTACCATATTATAAGAGCCCTGTGAAGTATATTCGAAGGGTAGATAGCTTGAATAATCAGTCCACTGGCCGCCGTCGCCACTTCCGTCTCCGGAAATATATTCATATTTCAACAGGCAATGATAATCACGTATTGAAGAAGAATAATGAAATTTTTTCCCGAATCCGGGAGTACTGCCAAGCAGAAATATTTCATTGTTTTCAGGGTTGCCTTCAGCAAATACAATCCTTCTGTGAGCGCCTCCAAATTGATGAGATGGCGTAATATCCGTCCAGTTGATGCCATCTTCTGATCTGAAAAGTCCGTGTGTCTGGTTTTGAGTTGTCTGTCCATAATAGGAATATTCATCCAGAACGCTAAGGTAGGCGTATTTGGCTCCGTCTTCGCAGAAAAGAATATCGCTTACCATTGAATAACCATATTGCTGTCCGTCCATTTCCTCGCCAAGAACCAAATCAAAGCTGTCCCCGTTGTCGGTTGACCTGAATATACCGCCATAGCAGGCAATATAAATAATCGGATTATCAGAATCAGTGAAGTCAAGGGCAATATTCCATATATAAGATTTGCTTCTGAATTTTCCCTGCTGAAAATTATCAAATGCACTGCATAACCGCCAGCTGGAACCATTGTCACTGGAATGATATACTCCCGTGCCATTGTAATATCCGGTAAACCGGTGCTCCCGAGATGAAGCGGAATTGCCAATAAATTCTCCGCTGCCGATATACCAGTTGTTTTCCTTGCCCTGACGTGTATCCTGAGCAATGCAGCTTACCGAGGGACAATACATCTTATCGGTTGTCATTACCCACGACTGTCCACCGTCAACAGATTTGTACATCCCTCCTGAAACTCCTCCGGCAAGAATGACTTTATTTGAACTACCGTTATATCGAACATCAATGCCCACAGCCCTTGTTCGCCCGCCGACATTGGCTGGTCCGGCACTTACCCACTGGTTATTAAGAATGGATTCGTTCCTGAATTTATGTCCTTTATTACGAAGTTCCAGGTTCCTGGCAAACTCCATTTCTTTCATTCTGATTCCTTCTGGAATCTGCCCGGTCTCAGGATTAGCAAGTTTCATAAGCTCGAAATCCTGCCTTTTGTCGGGAGGAGTTTCGTTCAATTCAATTGATTCAGCGTTGCTGATTGATATAGAAAAGATAAGTAAAAGTGTAAAGCAGAGTTTCATTATAATTCCCCTAATGAAAAATGAATTTAGTAGTATTACACATCAATCAATTGTATAGTTACAGTTCTTTTCAAAAATTGGATATTTTTAATACAATAATATTGTTAATTTTGAGAATGTATAATTGGAGATGATTATGAAACCTGTTCTGTACCTTCACGGGCTCGATGCAAAACCCAGCCCTGAAAAGAATAAAATAATGCGTGAAGAGTTTGGGCTTGATGTTCTGGCACCTCAGGTGAATTACCGCGCTTCCGAAAAATCTATCAGCCTGTTCGAGAATCTCAGCAGAATGATCGATGAAGGAGGGCATGAGCTTCTTATCGGATCTTCATTCGGGGGTTACATGTCCTTTTACCTGTCAGAATTTTTTGATATTCCTGCAATTTTGTTTAATCCTGCTTTGCATTCCAGAAATATTGATGTGCCTGTGATTAGGGAAAGAAAAAATACCAGGAAAATAATCGTCATCGGCAAAAATGATGAAATAATCAATTCAGCAAAAACAAGGAAATTCCTGATTGATCATGAATATCAGAACTACGGAATATTAGATGGGAATTTCGGCCACCGAACAAGCCCTGAGCTATTTGGAAGTTTGCTGGGCCGGGCCATCAAAATGCTTTGATATATATTTTCATTTTCTATCATCTGATAATATTGCAGAAATTTAATTATCTGAATACAAGATATTATTCAAGCCAACTTGTTATTGGATTATTTAAATTTTAAGTTAGTTTATATACGAGAGAAATTTTCCCTGAAGTAATGTTTGGTTATGGGATAAGTTGAAGAAAAAAATATTTTAAATTATCATTAGGTTGAGTCTGATTATGAAAAAATTAATAGTATTAATTGCCTTTTTAGCAACTGCCGAACTTCTTTCGCAGACTATCCTGCCGGAAAAAATTGATTATGATATGACACTGTCTGTTAATAATTCTCCATTTCTGGCTGAATCCACGATTACTGTCCTATCCGATGCAAGTTTAAATGTTGAACCTGGTGTTACAATTCTTATGAAGGACTCTGCAAATTTTATTATTAACGGCGATATGAAAATTGAAGGAACACGGGCAATGCCTGTAACAATTAAAAATTTTGATGGCGATAATAATTGGGGAGAAATAAGATTAATCGGGGAAAGAGATTACAAGTTTAGAAACCTGGATATATTTGACGGGAGGATTTATTCCTATAATTCAAACCTGGATTTTGAAAGAATATCTATAACCAACAGTAGGGTGGAGGAAGGTGAAAAACCGATGCTATGGCTTGACGACGGTATGGGAATTATAAAAAAATGTAAATTTGAAAACGATAGTCTTGGTTCTGTAAAAAGTGCCAGCGAAGGTGTATCCATGCATGGCGCAACACCTTATGTTCATAATTGCGAGTTCCGTTTTGTCCCTGATGCAATGGATTTTTCATGGGCAGATACAGGTCAGGTCTCCGGTAACCTGGTTTATTATTCAACTGATGACGGTATAGACCTGAACCAATGTGAAAACTTTCTTGTTTTTAACAACCGGATAATTCATTGTACGGATAAGGGGCTTTCATTAGGTAAAAATGAATTTAATGAGGGCCAGCAGCATTATATTTATAACAACCTGATAATGGATTGCAATTTTGGTATTGCAGCAAAAGGTGTAACCACGGCTATCGTAAGGAATAATACTTTCTACGCTAATACTCTTAATGTAGCTGTTTATGACCAGGGAACTGTAGATATCAGCAATTCCATTTTCAGTTCTGCAGCAAATGGGGATTTGTACCGGGCAGATGGGGCTGAATTGAAAGTTAATTACTCATGCAGCGACCGGGAAATAATTGACGGTGAAAGCAATATTAAAGAAATTCCGGGTTTTGTTGATTCTGAGCGATTGAATTTTTATCTCACCGAAGATTCCCCTTGTATTAATTCAGGCGATCCGTCAACTGCTTTGGACCGGGACGGAACACAAGCCGATATCGGGGCATATCCGTATAGCTATGATATAATGCTTCCGGTTATTAATGAAATCAATTATCATTCCCCTGATGGGCAGGATTCAGGCGAATGGCTTGAAATATTTAATAATAGCGAGCAAACAATTGAATTTGGTTATTGGAAACTAAAGATTGATTCCGAAAGCTATTTACTTCCGTGGAACAATCAAATTGAACCAGGTGAATATTTAGTATTATGTTCGGATAAAAACAAACTAATAGGTAATTTTCATGATGTTAAAAATTTTATCGAGATAGATAATTTAAACCTGAATGATGTTGGGGCATCAGTATTTTTATACGATGAATATGGAAGAGCAACCGATACCGTTATTTATTCTGCTATTACACCATGGCCTGAACTTGCTGACGGGCAAGGCCACAGTGCATCGCTTTTGGCTCCTGATTTGGATAATAATGTTGGTGCAAGCTGGGCTGCATCAAAGTATCTTGGTACTCCGGGAGAAAAAAATGATTTTATCACAGGAATGGAAGAATATATCAAACCAATAAGAAATGATCTTACAATTTTTCCTCAGCCTGCTTTTGATTTCGTATCGCTTGAAATTCCGGGTATATCGGAATACAATTCGATTGAAATACTTGACCTTTACGGAAAAAAAGTTTATTTCGAAAATCTTATTGGAAATAACAATAAATCACTTAAACTGAATATTGCTGAATTAACTTCAGGATTTTATATTCTGATTTTGGATAGCCCTGAGCAACGTATATCGAAAGGGTTCATAAAAAACTGATCGATTTACAATACTCATCCGATGACTTAAAGTCATCGGATGAATAGTGAAATATCACTCCACAACTAATTTAAAATCGATAATATTATCTCCGGAACTTACCCTGATAAAATACGCACCGGGAATCAATTCACTTGGTAATTGGTACTGAATATCCTGGCGTATGGCTCCGAAAAGAGATAGTTTTTCTTCTTGAATCACTCTTCCGCTGATGTCAATCAATTCAATTCTTGTTTCACCGGCAAATTCATCGTCAAGGCTCAATGTGACCAAAGAGCCGGGCTGGGCTGGATTAGGAAATAATATACAACGGTTTAAGAGCGAATTGTTTTCTTTAATTGCTGTTTCATCTGATACTTCAACAGCAGCAAACCAGCCGTAATAACTAGTTCTTGCCCAATAGGCCGAATCATAAGCATTATAGAGTGGGAAATCAGGGCTGTCAGTAATGCCACAAGCATAGATTCTTGATAATGAGTCGATAGCCGTTTCATTTAATAGGTTAGTAAATTCTTTACCTGTAAAATAACTACAATATTGAATATCTGATAAATTACTGTCAACAACCATTATAAAACCATGATGTTGACCCCTTGGGGCATCTGATTGGACAAGAGCATCAGGAGTAGTTTCAAGACGACCTCCTTGTAAATTACCAGATATAAGATATGAATTATTCTTAAGTCTGATAAATGATCCGTTGGACAAATCATAAACTCCGCCTCTAAATGTTCCTGATTTAAGAATTTTCCAATCTTTTAAACTAAACTCAGTAATATAAAAATTATTAAACCAATAATCTGCTTTATGAGCATTTTCTGTTATCGGATAGTTAGGATCGGCTGTTGTGCCAAATAGTGTTACTTTATCGTCCTGCAGAATTACCCAATAACCGGAAGCTTCAAAATCGGACAATACCTTGTGATCAATTATTTCAAATGTTTTATAATTAATAAAACTTATATATCTGAATCTTGTTAGATTTGAAACTGTATCGATCTGAGGGCCAACCATTGCAAGACAGGAATTATTTAAATCAATAGTTGAAATACTCTTTGATTTTGTATAACCCCAATATGAAGAAAATAATATATCCGAATCAATGGAATCCAGTATAACCAAAGCACAGTCATTTTTTGCTAATTTAGTTGTTCTAATCGGATTTTTAAAGATCAATAAACTATCATTTATGTTAAAATTAATTGAGATACAACAATTTCCATTTTTATCAATTCTAATATTATCGAAGGAAAAGTTTTTAGATAATAGTTCCCAATAGCTTCCGTTAGAAATTGTTGTTCCGTCAAAACTTAAATTACAGGAATAATGTACCAGTGCACCATTATCAAAGTCGGGCTTATTACAGTATGCATAGTCACTCGTGTACATACTGTCATAAGCAAAGCCAAGAATTTTGTAAGTATCATTGTTTAAATATGATACTTTTTGTATATTTAATTCATTGAAATGACTTGTCCAAATAGGATATTTCCCATCACGTTGGAAACAGCAAATTATTCCGTCAAAACCAGTACCAATTTTAGAATATTTTTTTAACGAATCAGGAAAGTAATTTTTAGAATTTTGTAAAAGGGATAAAACAGGATTATTATCTTCGTTAATACAAATTGATGAACATCCACCCTTTTCACCCCCAAGAAAAGTTGAAAAAACAGTCGGATCGATTGTCAATTCTTCTGTTTCATCATATTTACCGAGTTTAAATATCAAGTGTTTGCTGTCCGTAATAACAGGCGAACAATCAACAGACTGCAATTTATCTCCTGATTTCTGAAAAGCTTTCAGCCCCCCGTGCATATATTCTTCTTCTCCGGAAACAACTTTGAAGCTGCCATTATCAGAATAATCAAGGCATCCCTTGCCTTTAAATTCAATTTTTAAATTATCAGGATTATACCCGGGAGGAAGGATTATATCATATCTCGGTTTGTGGTTATCAACAGTCAGTTTCAGGCTAAAACCCTGGTAATCAACAGTTATTTCACGATAAGATTTAACCGAAACTGCTTTATTGCTTTTATGATCATTGAAATAATTATGAACAGTTGGCATCTCAGCATCGGTATTCAAATTAATAACTTTATTAAGCTGTTCGCCTGATGAAAATGACAACATGTAGGCGCAACCGTTTATAGTATCAAGAGCATTTGATTCAAATTTACCGGGGCTTTTCAGCCCCGGTTTAATATTATAATGATCAAATACAAGCCCTTCCCCGGTTACCCATACATTAATACCATCCGCAGAAGCTTTGGCAAGAATTTTTTCCGGCCACTGCCCGGCGTTCGGGATTATGGATTCTTCGGAATAAATTATTCCAAAAGAAAGGAACATAATACAAAATATTAATAGCGTATTTTTCATTGTCTTACCTGTTTATTTGCAATTTTTGACTATTAATTTTTATAATATAACGAATTTATAAAGAAAAAGTAATAGAAGAACTTCGTTACCATTCAGTTTAACTTTGAAAATATGTAAAAACTGTATAAAGCGGTCATTCTGAGCGCCAGCGAAGAATCCATTCCTAATTGACAATGGACAATTGAAAATTAAAAATTGGAAGAAGCCACCTGTCCACCGCTGGCGCCGACGAGTCGGGAAAGGCCGAGGGTGGACTTCCGGAAAATTCCCCTCGTTGAGGGGTGGCGAGCGCAGCGAGTTCCCGACACGTCGGGACAGGCTGGGGTGGATTCTTCACACACTATCTGCAAACGAAGATGGATTCTTCAGTCGCAAGAGCATCGGAATTATATAAAAAGCTCCGTAGGAGCGGAATTTTTGTAGATAATGTTTACATTGCGATTATTAAAAGCTCCGTAGGAGCGACACAATCTTTTGCCAATGTCGCCCCTACGGGGCTGTTGTCCTTTCCGGATTCGTCTTTCTACAAAAATGTCGCGGCTACGCCGCTTTCGGGATGGCTGGTTTTATAAAAATTCCCCTCGTGGAGGGGTGCCCGAAGGGCGGGGTGGATTCTTTTTCTTTGCCTTCGCACCTTGCACATTTATCCACCCGCTAAAGCACCTGGCTATTGAATTTGACGATGATAAGGCTGGAAGGTCATTCTGAGGGCCAGCGAAGAATCCATTCTTAATACCTAATCTGCAAAGAAAGATGGATTCTTCCGTCGCTTCGCTCCGTCAGAATGACAACATTACCTGTCCTCCGCTGGCGCCGACGAGTCGGGAAAGGACGGGGGTGGACTTCCGGAAAATTCCCCTCGTTGAGGGGTGGCGAGCGCAGCGAGACGGGGTGGTTTCTTTTTCTTTGCCTTCGCACCTTGCATCTTTATCCACGAGCTAAAGCACGTGGCTATTGAACTTGACGATGGTAAAACTGCATGTCATCCTGAGCGAAGCGAAGGATCCATTCTTCACACACTATCTGCAAACAAAGATGGATTCTTCGGTCGCAAGCTCCGGAAGCCTGCCCCGACGTGTCGGGGAATGACAACATAACACCTCATTCTTTTGCTCAGTTTACCCGTTCTTCCACCCAAATGAACAGGCCGCCGGCCTTAATTCCCCAACCTGTGGTTTCAATGAACCGGATAATTTCCTTATTTCAACGCTGTTTTGAACCAGAATCCATATGTTTGGGCTAAATACTTTGTTGGCAGGACTTTATACTGCCTTGGCCGGAGGTATTGAACTACTGTTTGGCCTTAATGTAGTGAAATTTGGCCTCATTGAACGCTTGGTTGGCTTTACTGAACACTTGGTTGATCTTACTGAACACTTGGTTAATCTTACTGAACACTTGGTTGATCTTACTGAACACTTGGTTGACCTTACTGAACACTTGGTTGATCTTACTGAACACTTGGTTGACCTTACTGAACACTTGGTTGGCTTTACTGAACACTTGGTTGACCTTACTGAACACTTGGTTGGCTTTACTGAACACTTGGTTGATCTTACTGAACACTTGGTTGATCTTACTGAACATGTTCTTTGCCTCCGACCAAGAGTTCAATGACTTCGACCAAGGCAGCAATAACTTCGAACAAGGCAGCAATAAAGCAAAACATTGCTGCAATAGTGTCGACCAAGAGTTCATTATCTTCAACCAAGACGTCAATAACTTCGACCAAGGCATCAATGACTTCGACCAAGGCGTCAATAACTTCGACCAAGGCAGCAATGGATTCGAACAAGGCATCAATGACTTCGACCAAGGGGTCAATAACTTCGACCAAGGCATCAATAACTTCGAACAAGGCAGCATTATCTTCAACCAAGGCAGCAATAAAGCAAAACATTGCTGCAATAGCTTCAACCAAGAGTTCATTATCTTCAACCAAGGCAGCAATAACTTCGAACAAGGCAGCAATGACTCTGACCAAGGCATCAATGACTTCGACCAAGGCGGCAATGACTCCGACCAAGGCAGCAATAAAGCAAAACATTGCTGCAATAGGTGCAAACAAGACCTCAATACCTCTGACCCCTCCCAAACCCTCCCCGAAGGAGAGGGCTTTGATGGAAAATAAGGAGGCAATGGGTTCGAACATTGGTGCTTTGCTTCTGACCCCTCCTACCTCACCCCGGTCGCATCCTTCGGAAGGAGGGGGAGTTAATCTTATGATATTTAACTTCTTATCCCCTCCTAATGTAGGAGGGGAATACAGGGGTGGTTTTCTTTCTTTGCTTTGGAACCTTGCACCTTTATCCACGCGCTAAAGCACGTGGCTATTGAATTTTGCGATGCTCTGGATGGATTGTCATACTGAGCGAAGCGAAGAATCCATTCTTCACACATTATCTGGCAAACAAAGATGGATTCTTCCGTCGCTTCGCTCCGTCAGAATGAGATGTTGAGGGGGAAGAATGGGGGGTAAGAGCCGGAGAAGGAAGTATTTCCATCCTTCCCAAGTTGTACTTGGGAAGGAGAAAAATCATAACATTAGATTTAGTTGTGGAATTTTCATATATTATGGATGACATTTCCTTAATATGGACTTCAAATCCTGAATGTATGTGTTTGGGAAATGATACTGTGGATTTCAAAATCTCAATTAATCACGTGTATGAACCCCAAAGTAAACTTTGGGAACAAATCCCGTGGCAAGCTGCGGTGTATTAACTCTCCGACTTCGTCGGGATTGTTCGACTTGCAAATTCCAATTCGTTACGTTCATGGAATTTGAGTCTCAAGAATAAAAATAAATTTTAAAAGGGAAATTGATTATGGGAATGAGTTTCAAGTACGAAAAACCAAGACTTAGGGGGCTAAAAACTGGAAACGTGGAAATGGTGTGTACGGATGGATCCTCTGCCGGAGCCTCAACCTCTTGCACTGATGGCAGTGGCATAAGCGTTGGCGTTTGTGAGAGTGGTGTATCGCCCGTTAATGGATCCGGTTATCTCGAAAACTGTATCGACGGGGGCAATGCCGGTGAATCCGACTGTGACAACGGGACAATCGTATCGGGTGACACCAGCCACTGTGCCAATGGTACCGGAGAGTTTGGCGGGTAGGAATAATGAGAAACCCTGTAGATTGTGATGGTTAAACTAATTTTGATACCACTCCGATCCCTGGATAAATTACCTATCAGATCGAACCAAGGCGAGTGGCAGTGCCAAAGCTGATTGAATGGAATCAATATTTGAAGTCAAATATATTCAATTCCGAATGCTTTAGAGTTATGATTTTTTTCCCTCCTTCCCATGTTGTACCTGGGAAGGAATATTTCATGTAAAGTTCTATTTTGAAATAGAGAAGCACAGCTTCAAATAAAAATTGCATTACGAAGTACAACTTCGTATTGAGTGGGGAGCGTTGAGGGGGAATTTTCAAAATTATTGGCCAACAATCTGAAAAAGAATCCACCCCAGCCAGCGGGGGACATAGCGGCTTCTTACAATTTTTAATTCTTAATTGTCAATTATCAATTATCAATTAGAAATTGATCCTTCGATTCTCTCAGGATGACATTCAGTTTTACCATCGTCAAATTCAATAGCCAATAACCGATAGAAGTACCTATTTCATTACACGCCGCCAGAAGGAAGAAGAAAATGCAGGGTCGATATATTTCGAGAATTCCTTCCATTCGGGATAATAATTCCTGAAATCTTCACCGGGCATTCTTGCATCTTTAGCAGGATAAAGAACTCCGCCGGCTTCTTTTACAATATCATCCAGTTTTGTAAGTGTGTCTAATGTTTTTTGTCCGTCCATTCTGAAATCGATTGCCATTGTAACGCCGGGTCTCGGGAATGAGAGCATTCCGGGCGATTTAATGTCTCCGAATGTTTTAAGTACGGTCAGGAATGATGATAAGCCAGAAGATTCGATATTAACCAGAAGCTCTTTCAATACTTCCATTTCATTTCCAAAAGGAATTACGAATTGATATTGCAGGAAGCCGTTTTTCCCATAAGCTTTGTTCCAGTCATTTACAGCATCCAGCGGGTAAAAGAATTTATCGAAATGTACGAGCATTTCTTCCTTTTCCCGAAGCTGCTTGTGATAATACATCTGGTTAAAAGCATATACCGACATAAAATTTATAAAAGGGGCATCGAAAGGAAATGTGGATTTTTTCTCTATAGGAAGAGGCGGTATATCATAATCATCAGGTGAAGCATGATTTCCCCTGGAATATAGCCCGCGCCCGATGTTTGCTCCCGTAGCAGTACAATCAACCCAGGAAACAGTATAGTCAAAATCCTGCTCTGATTCTTTGTTTACTTCAAAAAACTCCTCAAGGCTGTCCACTTTAATGCTTTCCATTGCTATATAAGCGCTGTCAACAGGCTTGATACCGAATTCAGCCTGAGTTATCAGTCCTGTCAGCCCCAAACCGCCAATCGTGGCAGAAAACATTTCTGAATTTTCTTCACGAGAACAAATCATCTTCGCTCCGTCGGAGCGGATAAGTTCAAATTCGTTCAGATGGCAGCCGAAAGTTCCGCCTTTATGGTGGTTTTTACCATGAACATCATTAGCAATAGCCCCGCCGACAGAAATATGCTTTGTACCGGGAGTAGAAGCAAGAAAATATCCCCTTGGAACAATGAAATCCAGTATCTGTGCCAGAGTAACTCCGGCCTCGGTTCTGATAGTATTATTTTCAGGATTAAATTTAATAAATTTGTCCAGGCCTTTTGTTTCTATGATCACTCCCCCGGAATTCTGGCAGCTGTCTCCATAACTTTTCCCGTATCCGTAAGGAAGTATTGGTTTGTCGAAAACGTCCAGATCAGGAACTTCATTTCTCCAGCCAAGTTTAATCACTTTTTGCGGTTTATGTTCCGGGTATCTTCCCCATGAAGGATAATTCTCACTCATCAGCTTGCTCCGATCAATAATACTGCTACCAAAATCCCGATTATATAACTCACGTAATCTTTACCGGTAAAAACTATCGGGTCGTCACTCATTTGTTCCCTGTATGCTTTGAACCATATCCTTGTTATCCAGTAGAGAAGCAGCGGTGCAATTCCCCAAAGGATTTCAGGATGGCTGTACAATCTTTTTATGCTTGAAGAATCGAGGTATAGTACCAGCACCAGAACGGACATATATCCGCTTACCGGCCCGAGGTTCCTGAGCAAAGCCATATCAGCAACAAGATATCCCCTGCCTTTGCTTCTTTCTTTGTTCTGTTTCTGCATTACAGTAAGCTCGGTATATCTTTTTACAATAGCAAGGCTAAGGAAAATAAACATGGAAAAGGCCATTAGCCACTGTGAAACCATCACATCGGCAGCTGTGCCGCCGGCAATAAGCCGGAATGTATAGAGGCTTGATAATATTATAATGTCAAGAATATAAATCTTCTTCAGGAAGAAAGAATACCCTGTGGTAATCACAAAGTAAGCGATAAGAATAATCAGGAACCTGGTACTGATTAATAATCCTGCTATGGAAAGCCCGGCTGTTAAAAGAAGAGGAGAAATGATTAGCCCTAAAGCTATAGGCAGATTGCCGGATGCGAAAGGACGTTTGTTTTTTCGCGGGTGCATTCTGTCCGCCTTCAGGTCCATCAAATCATTCCATACATATACCGATGATGCAGTTAAACTGTAGGCTACAAAGGCAAGTGCAGTATTTAACCATGGCTGAACATCACCGATTTTATGTGCCATTAGCAGGGGAATAAAAAGGAGTACATTCTTTGCCCACTGATAAACCCTGATCTCTTTTATAAGCAATTTCAGCAGGTTTTTCTTTGTTTGAAAAGAAACAGATTTCTTTCCGGTTCTTTTTTCAAAATATTTAATCTTAGATTCAGAGCCAACAATAATTATCTCATTTGCTTCTTTCCAGATTGGAATATCCGGCTCTGAATCACCGGCATAAATAAAGCCACCGGCAGTATCGTTCCGGGATTTTATATAATCAATTTTTTTCTTTCCTTTCAGGTTGATTTTTCCGTCTGATCCCCTGAATTCGTCAAATATCCCGAGATGCTCAGAAACAGCCTCGGCTATTGAATTCGGGCTGGCAGTTAATAGGATAAGCTTTCTTCCGGATTCTTTTTCATTTTTCAGAAATTCTATCAGCTCATGCTTATACTGCAATATCGACGGGTTTGGCAAGGCCGCCCTGAAAATTTTATATTTGAAGGAAGCCAGTCCCTTAAGAAGATAAAACGGAAGTAAAAAAATTATCAGCGGATTGGTTTTTATAAGGTAAACCAACGCTTCGAACAGGCAGTCCCCTTTTATCAGAGTTCCGTCAAGATCAACAAATAACGGGATATTACTATGGCTTTTTAATTTTTGCAATTCTGTCTACAATTTATTTAATAACATACAAAATTAACAAACATGAGTGCAATTTCAATGATTTTTCTTATCAGAATATAAAGGTTGTTTGTATTAGCGATGGATTATTACGAATAATCTGAAATAACAATCGCGGGAATCAGTCTGTATATGAGATAATAAAACAAAGTTTAAAACTTTTTTCATAAATTGCCGTCTGTTTTATTTGTAATCTGATTTATTAGCAAAATATTGACAAAATCTAAGATAAAGCGATATCCATGAGCGAAAAATATAAATACCTTAATAAGATAAATTCTCCCGAAGACCTGCGTAAACTTGAAAAAAGCGCTATTCCACAAGTGTGTAATGAAGTACGTGATTTCATGGTTGATACAATTACCAAAAGCGGTGGCCATTTTGGAGCCGGTTTGGGAGTAGTGGAACTTACCGTTGCTTTGCATTATGTTTTCAATACACCAAAGGATAAAATAATATTTGATGTTGGCCACCAGGGGTATCCTCACAAAATTATTACTGGCCGAAGGGATGTACTGCATACTATCAGGAAAAAGGGCGGTATTTCCGGTTTCCTGAAACCTGCCGAAAGCCCTTATGATGCTTTCGGGGCAGGGCATGCCAGTACAAGTATTTCGGCAGCTCTGGGTATGGCTACAGCAAGAGATTTAAAAGGTGAGGATTACAATGTAGCCGCTATAATCGGCGACGGATCTATGACTGGCGGTATGGCATTCGAGGCTATGAATAACTGTGGCGTTCAGAAAAGAAATATGATTGTTATTCTGAATGATAATGATTTCTCGATTGCATCCAATGTCTCTGCACTATCAAATTATTTCAATGAGTTATATGCATCAACAACAATGCAGAAAATTCGGGATAACATCTGGGATATTGCCGGTAAAATGGACAGCCTTGGCGACAGGCTAAGAAGAATTGCCTCAAGGCTTGAAGATGGCGTAAAAGCTATCGTTACGCCCGGCGTACTTTTCGAAGCTCTCGGGTTTAATTATTTTGGCCCTATTGACGGCCATAATGTCCAAAAACTGATAAAAATGCTGACCCTCATAAAAGAAGTACGAGGGCCGGTTTTCCTTCATATAATAACCCAGAAAGGAAAGGGGTATGCCCCGGCTGAAAACGATGCGCACAAACTTCACGCCATTGGAAAAATTGACAGGGAAACAGGAACGCCAATTAAATCTTCAGGAAAGAAAATCCCAAAATATCAGGATGTTTTCGGACATGCTATGATAAAGGAAATGGAGAAGAATAAAAAAATCGTTGGAATTACTGCTGCCATGCCTGACGGAACAGGCCTTGATATGGTTCAGGAAAAATTCTCAGAAAGAGTTTTTGATGTTGGTATAGCCGAAGGACATGCTGTAACTTATGCTGCCGGAATGGCAATGCAGGGCCTGGTTCCCGTTGTTGCGATTTATTCTTCATTCCTGCAAAGGGCTTATGACCAGATAATTCATGATGTATCCCTACAAAAACTCCATGTTGTTTTTGCTATCGACAGGGCCGGCCTTGTGGGAAGCGACGGGCCAACACACCACGGAACTCTCGATCTTTCATATCTTAGGGTAATACCGGGTATAGTTGTCATGGCACCCAAGGATGAGCAGGAACTGAGGAATATGCTTCATACGGCAGTTAATCATTACGATAAAGGCCCGGTTGTAATTCGTTACCCGAGAGGCAGCGGACTTGGGCTTGATGATAAGCCAGCCAGCCAGATAAGGATCGGGCAATCTGAAACTTTGAAAGAGGGAAAAGATATTGCAATTCTCGCTATCGGGAAAATGGTAACAACATCGCTAAAGGCTGCTGAAATACTTGAAGAAAACAATATTTCCGCCGAGGTTATTAACGCCCGGTTCGTTAAGCCAATCGATATGAAAATGATAGATTCGATTTATAGCAGGTTTGATAAGGTAATCACGGTTGAAGACAATCAGAAACAGGGCGGTTTCGGATCTGCTGTTCTTGAAGCTTTCTCTGTAAAAAATCATACAAATATTGAAACGAAAATTCTCGGCCTTCCGGATAATCCGGTTGAACACGGGAGCCAGGATGAACTTCATGCAGATCTTGGACTGGATGCAGTCGGAATAGCTAACAGCGCTGCACAGATGCTTTCAATGGAATTGAAATCCGAAACTGTAAACGATTATATCAAAATGAAATAAATTATTGTTGCTATTAAAGAGATAAGTCCGGGGATTGATTTTTCCCGGACTTTTTTTTAATAAATTCATAAATCCGGGATCCACGTATTTTACTAAGTCGCGGTTATTGAATATTCCTATTCAGTTCCCAACCCTCCCAAACACACTCAGTGTGAAACCCTCGTAATGTGCAGTGCCCCTTGAAGGGCAGGGCTTTGAAGAAAAACAAGGCATCTTTATCCACGATCTAAAGTACCTGGCTATTGAATTTGACGGAGGTGGGGGGGTGTCATCCTGAAACTCTTTGACCCGCTATCTCCGTATCCCGACGCAATGCAGTGAAAGGATTTCCCAATTCTTGTATCTTTCGGACAGGATATCCGAAAGAGCAATTAAAACGGGCAGGCCTTTCGGATACAGAATTCTACTATTGGTCAGTAATATTCTTTACCGATTTATCTGTTTTCTGTTAAGTAATGCCGGCCTTTGTTAATCTTTGGTTTATTTATTTAGTAAATCCTTACAAATATTCCCTACCTATATAATCGCAATAGCTGTAAAAGTATATTATATATAATATATAGCTACATATTGCCTCTGTTCAGACAACTTTAATAACAACTTTATTTTGTATTAATACTAAGGGAGTAAATTGCTGTCATTATATTAATTGAAATATTAAAGCAGCATATGAAAACCAGAAATAACCGCAAAAAAAACGTCCTGATGATCTGCGGATCGATAAATCAGACAACTATGATGCACCAGGTTTCGAAGAATCTTAAAAACTGTAACAGCTATTTTTCACCTTATTATGCAGATGGGTTTATCGATACTCTTGCCCAAAAAGGATACCTGGATTTCTCGATTCTCGGTGGCAGTTTCAGGGATAATACAATTCAATATCTGAAATCTAATACACTTCCAATCGATTACCAGGGAAACAGTCGTGATTATGATCTGGTTCTTACATGCAGCGACCTTATTGTTCCGAGGAATATTCAAAATAAAAAAGTTGTATTGGTTCAGGAAGGCATGACTGACCCGAAAAACCTGGCATACTACATGGCCAAATGGCTGAAAATGCCGCGTTGGCTTGCCAGTACATCAACAACAGGCCTTTCCGGTAAATATAATTATTTCTGCGTTGCTAGCGAGGGATATAAAGATATGTTCTCCGGGAACGGCATCGACAGGGATAAACTTATAGTTACAGGCATTCCTAATTATGACAACTGTATTGCCTATGCTGATAATGATTTTCCCCATAAAGATTTCGTGCTTGTAGCAACGTCTGATTCCCGAGAGACATTCAAATATGAAAACAGGAAGAAATTTATTGAATATGCTGTGAAAATTGCCAAGGGCAAACAGTTGATATTCAAACTGCATCCGAACGAGGAATTCGACAGGGCCACCCGCGAAATAAACGAATATGCCCCCGAAGCCCTGGTTTATACAAGCGGGAACATTCATGAAATGATAGCCAATTGCGACACACTTATAGCAAAATATTCCACTGTGGTTTACACGGGAATTGCTCTTGGCAAAAAAGTATATTCCTATTTCGATCTGAATATGCTGAAAAGGCTGGCCCCGATGCAGAATGGCGGACAGTCAGCCGCCAACATTGCAGCCGTATGCGAAAAACTGCTCAATGAGCCGGGACGCGAACTAACGAAGAAAAATTTTAATTGGTTTAAAAAGCAGCCTTCAAAAGCAGTAAAAAAGGTAGCTTAATTTACAGGAGAAAAATGAATATTGTAATAATAATGCAGGCCAGAACAGGATCATCAAGACTTCCGGGCAAAACTTTACTGCCTTTACTTGGCAAACCGTTATTCGTAAGGCAGCTTGAAAGAATGTCCTTCGCATCATTGCCTGCAAAAATTGTGGTTGCCACCACAAAAGACGAATCCGACGATGAAATTGTAAAAATTGCCGAAAAAGAAGGATACCCGGTATATCGCGGCCATGCAACCAACCTGCTGGACAGGCATTACCGCGCAGCACTTGAACATAAAGCCGACGTGGTTCTGAAAATTCCCTCGGACTGCCCCTTAATTGATCCTTCGGTGATTGATAAAGTTATCAGGTTTTATCTCTATAATCAGGAAAAATACGACTTTGTATCGAACCTGCACCCTGCAACTTATCCGGACGGGAACGATGTGGAAGTTATGCCATTCGGAATACTGAAAGAAGCATGGCGTAACGCCGAAAAGAATTTCGAACTTGAACATACCACGCCTTATATCTGGGATAATCCGAAGAAGTATAGGATTGGAAATGTAGAGTGGGAAACCGGGCTAAATTACTCTATGTCCCATAGATTTACAATCGATTACCGCGAGGACTACGATTTTATAAAAAGGATTTACGAGGAACTTTACACGCCTGAAAGGCCTTTTACTTTAACTGAAATTATTGATCTGCTGGAGACCAAACCGGAGATCATGAAAATAAACAATTTATATAGCGGGGTGAACTGGTACAGGAACCATGTTTCGGAATTGAATACTGTTCGCCCGGAAGAAACAAGATTCGTTATATCAGGAAGGTGAAAATGACAAAAGAAAAGTTGATCAGCCTTGAGGAAAAGGCACGGAATGTAAGACGCTCTATTCTTGAAATGTCCACGAACGGAGGCGCCTTTACAGGATCTGCAATGTCGTGCAGCGATATAATACTCTGGCTTTACAATGATTATCTGAACGTGAACAAAGATAACCTGGATAAAAAAGACAGGGATATGTTCTTTCTTTCGAAAGGGCATTCTGTGCCTGCCTTATATTCAGTTTTTGCCGAGATGGGATTTATTGAAAAAAACAGGCTGAATTCTCACCTGAAAGAAGAAGACGATATCTATTGGCATCCTAATGTTAACGTTGCAGGCGTTGATTTTCATTCCGGTTCGCTTGGTCACGGCTTGCCGATTGGCCTTGGAGCAGCTCTTGAAATGAAACTCAGCGATTCAGAAGATAAAGTAGTTGTTCTGATGGGCGACGGCGAGCTGAACGAAGGCTCTGCTTGGGAAGCTGCTCTTGTTGCAACGGCGCATAAAGTTGACAACCTTATCCTGATAATTGACCGAAACAAATTCCAGGCAAACATGCAGACCGAAGAACTAATACCTCTTGGCAATATAGCTGAGAAATTCAGGGCTTTCGGCTGGGGAGCCCTGGAATGCAACGGGCATGATTTCGAATCGATTGAAACCGCATTTTCAAATGTTCCTGCTGAATCCGGAAAACCGACAGTAATAATTGCCGATACGGTTCGCGGAAAAGGTGCCGCCTCGATAGAAGCGAGATGGGATAAATGGTTCTGCAACTTTACTGATGAAGAGTTGAAAAGAGTTCTTGAAGAAGTTAAAGACTAATATTGGATAAAAGGCTTGATATGAGTTACGAAGAATTATTACATACGATTATAAAAGAAGATAAGCGATACGTTGTGATGACAGCCGAGAACAGGGCTTCTTTAAGGAATATCCCTTCGTTGATTGAGAAAAATTTCGTTGATACCGGAATTTCTGAAATGACGCTTGTAGGCGCTGCAGCCGGTATGGCCATCAGGGGAAGGGTTCCCGTTGTTCACGCTCTTGCGGCATTCCTTACAATGAGGTCTTTTGAATTTATTCGCACAGATGTAGGCTATGGAAACCTGCCTGTTAAGCTTGTAGGCAGTTTTGCAGGATTTCTTTCCCAGGCAAACGGCCCGACTCACCAGGCAATAGAAGATATGGGCCTGATTGCCGGTATCCCCGGAATGGGAGTTTTTGCGCCGTCGGACTATGATGAAATGATGTCCGGTCTGCCGGAGATACTTACTTCTAAAATGCCATTCTATATCAGGTATAATGATAATAAAACCGGTATTGAGCACGAACCGTTTAAAATAGGCAAGGCCGAAGTGTTCGGGAAAGGATATGACTTTGCACTGATAACAACAGGTATTATGCTTGAAAATACCCTGAAAGCAGCAGAACTCCTGAATAAAAAAGGCTACCTTTGCAGGGTTATCAATTTAAGAACACTCAGCCCACTGGATGAGGCGACAATTTATAATGCTGCGTTGGAATGCAACACTTTGGTAACTGTAGAAGATCATTTTATCCAAAACGGATTGTTCTCGATTATTTCAAATCTGCTTACAAAAAGGAGAGTGTTTCCTGAAATAGTACCGGTAGGGCTTGATAAAAAATGGTTCAAACCGTTAATGCTTAATGAAATTATGAAATACGAAGGCTTTATGCCTGAAGATATTGTCAAAAAAATACTCAATAAAATAAATTAATAATAAGCGGGGGAATTATGCCGAACGGCGTTAAATTCAATGATAATTATCCGGATATTTCGGAGTCGCTAAAATTATGCGAAAGGGCGGAGGGTTTAATACCTAAGCATACTCAGACGCTGGCAAAAGGCCCGGGCCAATACGTGAAAGGCGTAGCGCCTGTCTATCTGGAGCGTGGCAAGGGCTGCCGCGTATGGGATGTGGACGGAAACGAATACATTGACTACACAATGGGAGTCGGACCGCTATCTCTCGGTTATGCTTATGATAAAATTGATGAAGCGATCAAACAGCAGCTTGAAGACGGTATCACATTCTCGCTTCCGCACAGGCTGGAAGTTGAAGTATCAGAGCTTATCAGGGATATTATTCCAAATGCCGAATCTGTACGGTTTTCAAAGATTGGCAACGATGTAACAACCGGCGCAATCAGGCTGGCGAGAGCATTTACCGGAAAGAACACCATTCTGTGCTGCGGTTACCACGGGGCCCAGGACTGGTATATAACCGTTACAGACTGGGATAAGGGAATACCTGAATATACAAAGCAGCTTTCTTATACATTCGACTATAATAATATCGATTCCGTATTGGATTCAATTGACGACGATACGGCTGCAATTATTCTTGAGCCGGTTGTATTTGACGCTCCTAAAGACGGCTTCCTGCAGAAGCTCAGAGCTATTTGCGATGAAAAAGGCATTGTCCTTATATTCGATGAAATGTGGACAGGTTTCCGAATTGCTCTTGGCGGGGCGCAGGAATATTTCGGTATCAAAGCCGATATTGCAACTTTTTCAAAAGCTGTTGCCAACGGGATGCCATTATCAATTATAACAGGCCGCAGGGACATTATGAGGGCTGTTGAATCGGAAGTATTCTTCTATGGCACTTTCGGCGGCGAAGCCCTGTCGCTTGCAGCGGCAAAAGCTACGATCGAGGAAATGAGAAATTGTGATGTTCAGGGGCATCTTGACAGAATGGGAAAGATGCTTAAAGACGGATACAATGAAATAGCGTCTTCGCTAAAAATGGATTATACATCAGCAAAGGGGTATAACTTCCGTAGCCTGATGACTTTTGACGCCAAAGCCGGTAATCCGCTAATTCTTAAATCTTATGTCCAGCAGGAAATGATTAAAAGGGGAATCCTTTGGGGAGGTTTCCATAATATGTCATTCTCGCACACTGAAAATGATGTTAATTATACCCTCGAAGTTTACCGCGAGGTACTACCCATGCTTAAAAAAGCGGTCGAAAACGCTAATGCCGGTGAATTGCTTAAAGGTGATCCTGTTGAACCGGTTTTCAGGAAAGTCGGTAATTTTAACATGAAACCCAGGAAACAATAATATGAAACTATCCGAACAATTCTTATTGAACGATAAGACGGCAGTCGTTACAGGCGCTCTCGGGTTGATCGGAAGGCAGCATTGTATAGCGCTTGCCGATGCCGGGGCAAACGTTGTAGTATGCGATCTCGACAGGGATGCCTGTGAAGAATTTGCCGCCCAGTTACCAACATGGTCAACCGGCGTGATGCTGGATATTACGGATGTTCAGTCTGTTAAAGCGCTGCGCACGAACATCCTGCAAAGGTACGGCCATATAGATGTCCTGGTGAATAACGCTGCAATAAACGATATGGTGGAACAGCCCATTAACGCGCCGGATTCTTCAAAAAGAAATTCAAAGAACAATCCCTCGATGTTTGAGAATTATCCTGTAGAACTTTTCAGGAAAGTTCTGGACGTGAACATAACAGGTATGTTTATAAGTTCCCAGGTGCTGGGTGCTGAAATGGCTAAACAGGGCGGAGGCAGCATAATCAATATTGCATCAACTTATGGAATTGTAGCGCCGGACCAGTCGTTATACATGAAGCCGGACGGTTCACAGAAATTTTTTAAATCCGCCGTGTATCCTGCTGCAAAGGGCGCAGTAATTTCTTTCACCCGCTTTCTTGCAACTTACTGGGGAAAGAACGGCGTGCGTGTGAATACTCTTTCTCCCGGCGGAGTTGAGAACGGGCAGGACGAATTCTTTATACAGAATTATTCCCGCAAAACACCTCTTGGAAGAATGGCTGCACCTGAAGATTACAGAGGTGCCGTGGTTTTCCTGGCAAGCGACGCTTCTTCCTATATGACAGGCGCCAACCTCGTTGTTGATGGTGGCTGGACTGCCTGGTAGCAGATTGTTATTTGAAAAAAGAATATCAAAGGGATGTCTATAAAACCTGAAGAGGGAGGGATATGCTGGGTAAAGAGTTCATTATTCTGGTATGGATCAATAAAATGAAATCTTCATTCAGTTAGATTCCGCCTAATGATAGGTGAGTGTTTAATAAAGTATTGTATCATAGGGAAATATGGAAATAAATAATATAAATTGTTTATCATTCCCCTCCATTGGAGGGGATCAAATGGGTGGTTTCTTCTTCTTGAATTTATTCTCAACTCAATCCAGCCCTTCGGGAATCCCGCCGAAGGAGGGGAATTGTTTAGCTGATTTTCGTGTCATTTCTTCATGAGTAAAAGCTTGCATTTATTCGCGGAATCAGAAAGACAAATTTTACAAATTCAGAAAAAAAAGACATTGTTATGAGATAACGAAAAATAAAATTTTAAGCAAATAAATATTTACACATAAATTCGGTCATGGAAATGAATAAAAGAGAAATTCAAATCGGAAATGATTTTATCGGCGACGGCCACCCGACATGGGTGATCGGTGAAATCGGAATAAACCACAATGGTTCCGTCGAACTTGCCAAAAAACTTATAGCCGGGGCAGCCGCTGCGGGAGCAAACGCAGTTAAATTCCAAAAACGTACTCCGGAATTGTGCGTTCCTGACGATCAGAAACTAATCGAAAGGGATACTCCCTGGGGAAGAATGACTTATATTGATTATCGCTACAAGGTTGAATTCGGAGAAGCTGAATATCAGGAAATCGATGATTTCTGTAAGTCAAACGGTATTGTGTGGACTGCTTCCTGCTGGGACGAACCATCAGTTGATTTTATCGAAAGGTTCAACCCTCCATTCCATAAAGCTCCTTCTGCAGCTTTAACAGACCTTGAGCTTTTGAAAAAAGTGAAATCCACGGGCAAACCATTAATGCTATCGTCTGGCATGTCCACTATGGATGAAATTGATATGGCTCTTGAAACTATTGGCAGGGACAATATTCTGCTTGCACATTCCACATCAACATATCCCTGCAAATTGGATGAATTAAACCTTAATGTTATTCAAACTTTGAAAGACAGATACCCGGAAATGCCGATCGGTTATTCAGGGCATGAAACCGGGCTGGCACCGACATGGGCAACTGTTGTTCTAGGGGCAAATTTCATTGAGAGGCATATTACCCTGGACAGGGCAATGTGGGGATCCGACCAGGCAGCTTCGGTTGAAATCGGAGGCCTGTTCAGGCTTATTTCAAATATTCGGGATATTGAATCATCACTCGGCGATGGTATTAAAAGAGTATATGACAGCGAAATTCCTATAAGAAGAAAATTGAGAAGAGTTCAGGTATAAATTTTATTTAACCGGGGGTATATATCATGGAAAAGATTGATTTAAAAGAAATTATCAGCAGCAAGGCGCCAAACTTCTTTAATAAGTATCCGGGATTTCTTACCCGGGGGCTGTTGAAAATCGGAAACAAAGCTTTGCATGTAAAGGAAGTAAATGAATTTATTGCTAATTCCGGACACCTGAAAGGTTTCGATTTTATTGATAAATTATTTGAATACCTTGATTTTTCATATTCCGTATCCAGTAAGGACAGAATGAAAATTCCGTCCGAGGGAAAACTCGTTATCGTGTCTAACCATCCAATGGGGTCACTCGATGGCCTGGCATTACTCAAGGCTGTATCCGAAGTCAGGCCTGATGTAAAGATCGTGGCTAATGACGTCCTGTCACTGATAGAACCATTGGACAATCTTTTCCTGCCCTACGATGTATTCTCCCTTAAAAATCAAAAAAAATACCTGAAAAATATCGATCAGGCGCTGGCTAATGACGAGGCGGTAATATTTTTCCCAGCAGGGGAAGTTTCAAGGTTTACACCAAAGGGTATATGCGACGGCAAATGGAGAAGGGGAGCTTTAAGCTTTGCACGTAAACACAACGCTCCCGTGTTACCGGCATTTGTCAAGGCCAGAAATTCTGCTCTTTTTTATTTTACTTCGATGATTTACAGGAATGCAGCAACTTTCCTCTTACCGCATGAGTTGTTCAATAAAAAGAATAAAACAATTTCAATAAAATTTGGCGATCCCATTAATCCGGAATCTTTTAAGAAGAATATACTTCATCCGAAAGTTCAGATTAAATTACTCAAAAAACATGTTTACAGGCTGAAAAAGAATAAATCAGCTATATATGGCACTGAAAAGACAATTATTCATCCTGTACCGAGAAAAATACTCAAGTCAGAACTCCTGCAGAATGATTTGATTGGTAAAACGAGCGACGGAATGCAGATTTTCCTTGTTGATTATGAAAAGGGAAAAAATGTAATGATGGAAATTGCCCGTCTTCGCGAGATCACTTTCCGTAAAGTAGGCGAGGGAACCGGCAGGTCATTTGATTTTGACGAGTATGATGTTTATTACCGCCATATTGTTCTTTGGGACGACGACGAGCTTGAAATTGCCGGTGCGTACAGGCTCGGCATGTGTAAGGAAATAATAAACGATCTGGGTGTTAAGGGATTATATAATGCATCACAGTTTAAGTTCAGCGATGATTTCAGGCCGATATTGAACAAATCAATCGAAATGGGAAGAAGCTTCATTCAGCAAAAATACTGGAGAAGTTACGCCCTGGATTATATCTGGCAGGGTATAGGCTCATTCTTACAGAAGAATCCTGAAATACGATACCTGTGGGGAGCAGTCAGTATAAGCGATAACTACCCTGATTCAGCGAAAAATATGATCATTTATTATTATAATAAATGGTATGGGGGAGACGCAAACCTGGCTAATGCAATATATCCCTACCGAATATCCAAGAAGGACAATCAGGAACTTGAAAAACTTTTCAATTCAGATAATCCAACAGGGGATTTCAGGATTTTGAAAAATAATCTGCGAGTTCAGGGATTTACTATTCCTGTTCTATACAGGAGATATTCTGAATTGACTGAATACGGCGGCTCGAAATTCTATGATTTTGCTGTTGACAAAAAATTCTCAGATTCTATTGACGGACTGATACTGGTTGACATGGATATGGTGAAAGCTGATAAAAAGGAACGTTATTACCTACAGAAAAGTTTTGTAAATAACTAAAATTTGAACGGAAAATTGATGAAAGCAGACCTTCACGTACATTCAATCTACAGCAACCATCCTTCTGACTGGTTCCTGCAAAGGCTCGGAGCGGGTGAATCATATTCCAAACCGAAATATATTTACAAAACGGCAATGGCTCGCGGGATGGATATGGTTACCATTACTGATCACAACAATATTGATGGTATAATGGAACTCAGAAAAAAATACCCTGAAACTACTTTTACCGGGGTTGAATCAACAGCATATTTCCCCGAAGACGGCTGCAAGGTTCATATTCTGATTTACGGATTTGAAGAAAAGCATTTCGAAAAGATAGAGAATAAAAGAAAAAATATTTACGAGCTGAGAGATTATCTTGCTAAGAAAAAATTTCCTCATGCCGTGGCTCATCCGGTTTATGCTGTTAACGGAAGGCTTTCTGTCGCACATTTCGAAAAGTTGATTCTGCTTTTCAATGTATTCGAGGGTATTAACGGCGAGAAAAACCTGCGAACAAATAAAGCTGTTATGGAAATACTATCCGGACTAACAAAAGAAAAAATCCATGAATTGAAAGATAAGCATGGTATTGAACCTGTAGGAAAGCATCCCTGGCAAAAGAAATTTATTGCGGGAAGCGATGATTCCGCAGGGCTGTTTATTGGGAAAACTTATACCGAGGCATATTCTCTTTCAGCAGATCAGTTCCTTAGCCGCTTAAGAAAGGGAGAATGCGATGTGGCCGGCAGAAGCAACGATTTCGCCTCCCTGGCATTCTCTGTTTATAAAGTAGCATGGGACTATACGGAAAAGAAAAATAAAAAATTCGGCTCAAAATTTATTGGGAATGTAAATGACCTGATATTTGATACAGGATCACTCAGCCTTATGAATAAAATAAAACTCAAGGGCTACAATGTAACTGTGCGTGATGATGATGTTATTTCAAGAAAGATTATTGAGCTTGTAAAAAAACTTGAGGAAGTAAAAGATGCTGATCCGGAAATCAGAATTAAAATAGCTTTTGATAGTTTTAGCAACCTGACCGACGAGCTTGTTAAGAATATCGGTATTTACCTTAGGGATAACCTTAAGGATATGGATGTTGTCAATTCATTTATGAAAGCTGTTACGGTTCTTCCGGCATTATTTCTGACTACACCCTTCATTACTGCCATGAACTACCTTTTCAGGGACAGGGAATTAATTAGAAAACTTAAGAATAAATTACTTCCAGAATCAAAAAAAGTCCGGACAAAAGTATTATGGTTTACTGATACAATTGATGATTTAAACGGTGTTTCTGCAACATTGAAAGAATACAGTAATTTTGCTTACGAAGAGGGGTTGAATGTAAAAATTGCCGCATGTATTACCGAAAACGAAAACAGGGACAACCTGCCTCCGAATATTTTCGAACTGAATTCTGTATTCGATTTTCACATGCCATATTACGAATCCTATACTCTGAAAGTTCCCTCGCTGCTGGAATCGCTTCGGGCTATTTACGATTACGATCCGGATGAAATATACATATCAACGCCGGGTTTTGTAGGGCTGGTAGGCCTTCTGGCAGCAAAACTTCTGAAGATTCCTTCAATAAATATTTTCCATACAGATTTTGAAAAGCAGCTTGCTAAAATTGCCGACGACGACCTGCTGAATATTATGATGAAGAGTTATATCCGATGGTTTTATGATAAATCCGATATTATTGCCAGCCCGGCTCTGGAATACAAATATATTCTTGAAGAATATGGATTCGATAATCGTAAGATTAAGCGTTTCCGGCGTTGGGTGAACGAGTCGGTATTTTATCCAGGCGGCGATGAAGAAAAGACTAAAGTAAGAGAATATTTCAACCTGAACGGCAAACCTCTGCTTTTGTTCACTGGAAGAATTTCGAAGGATAAAAATCTTAACGTGGTTTTTGATTCTGTTCATGAACTGAATAAATCCGGCAAAAAATTAAATCTGATGATAGCCGGAGACGGGCCATATCTAAAAGAATTAAAACTTAAATATTCCGGTAGTGATGAATTTGTGTTTACTGGTAAAATCGATCGCGGAAAACTCGGCGATGTCTACCGCGCTGCCGACCTTTTTGTATTTCCAAGCGAAACAGATACTTTCGGAATGTCGGTTCTGGAAGCGCAGGCATGCGGAATTCCATGCCTTGTTTCCGGGGTTGGCGGCCCGAGAGAGATAATTATAAATAACAATACCGGACTGGTAGTAGAATCCAATAGTAAAGAAGAGTGGAAAGAAAAGATTAGCAGCCTCCTCTTCAACGAAAGCGATGATGAATACAGTAATATGAAAATAAAATCGGTTGAGAATGTAAGGCATAGGTATTCTCTTGAGAAGGCTTTGAAAAAGCTGATAGTTGATTTTGACGAAGTTTCCTAAGATGAATGATAAAAATGAACGGGGCGGATAGTAAAATAAGAAGCAAGGCATTCAGGGCAAGAATGGATAAACTTTTTCAGGAGGCTCCGAATATTCAAATCGACAACAATAGCCGTCTGGTAATTATTTCTGATATACATATAGGCAATGCCGGCCCAATGGACGAGTTTGTGGCAAATTCCGAGATGTTCGCTCAAATTCTTGATTCATATTATCGTAAGGAAGATTATACCCTGGTATTGAATGGGGATATTGAAGAATTATATAAATACCACCTGAAAGATATTGTTGAGAACTGGCCAGACATTTATTCCATATTCGGTGATTTTGCTGACAGGGATAAGCTGATAAAAATATTCGGTAATCATGATTATGAATTGAAATATAATTCATATCCGGATATAAATAAAAGTATTCAGGAAGCTGTTAAACTCAGGCTTGGGGAGAATACAATTTTTATTTTTCACGGACATCAGTGTTCGGGTCTGCTGCAGGATTATAATCTGTTCAGCAGAACAATGGTGCGCTATTTTGCCGATATTTTCAGAATAAAAAATACTACATTTACCCTTGATGAAAAGAAAATTTTCGACACAGAGTTACGTTCTTATTGGTATTCTGCCAGCAGAAAAATGATTTCAATCATAGGCCATACTCACAAACCACTTTTCGAATCCCAGTCAAAGAAAGACAACCTGATATTCAGAATTGAAAAACTCCTGAGAAAATATAAAAAATCCGGGGAAGGGAAAAAACATAAGATCCGGCGGCAAATTGATAATTATAAAAAAGAGCTAAAATCAATCAGCTCGCAAAAACAAACAATGCTAAGGAATGCCCTTTACAAAGATGAATTACTTCTGCCTTTGCTTTTTAATTCCGGAGCTGTTATTGGTAAAAGGGGAATGACAGCCATAGAAATTGACAGGCGAAATATTTCCCTTGTTTATTGGTTTGACATTAATCGCAGTAACAGATATATTGATTACAAAGGAATTAAGATTGAACAGCATGCCAATACAAATTTTTATAAAGCTGTTCTTAAAACTGCTGAGCTTGAAGAAATATTTACAAGGATAAAACTTCTTACCTGAATTCTGATATCATATACAAATTATTGCTAATTATTATTGGAAAATCATTATCGAAATAATTTATATTGATTTTTTATTATGATTTTTGCTGAATACCAATAATTGATAACAAGTAATATTCAGGTTATATCATGTTTTCTTATCTTTCGAAGAACTATTCGAACTAATAATTCAAAAATTTTCTTAAGTTTGGTATGTATAGTATCAAAATAATTTTTGATAAAAAATTACTGTTTATTGAATATATCGGCTGGAAAAATGAAAAAAACAGAAATTCTTATACTCGGAACAGGCCTTGCCGGGGCAATTGCAGCCATTACAGCGGCTGACCGCGGTAAACATGTAACTATTCTTACCAAAACTCCCGAGCTGATGAGCGGTTCCACACCTTATGCTCAGGGAGGCATAATATATAAGGGGAGAAATGATTCCCCGGAAAAACTGAAACAGGATATTATGGAAGCCGGAGCCGGGCACAGCTGGGAAAGCGCTGTGGACCAGCTTGCAAAGATGGGCCCCAAACTTGTTGAAAAATTCCTCTTCGAACGTTGCGCCGTTGATTTTGATAAAACGAAAAACAACCAGCTTGACCTGACCGAAGAGGGCGCACATTCCGAGGCAAGAATAATCCACTCAAAGGATAAAACCGGCGAATATATACAAAAAGCAGTGCTTAAAGTTTTGCAGGATCATCCCTATATCGATATAATTCTTGATCATACTGTGATTGATCTTCTTACTCTGTCGCACCACTCAACAAATTCCCTTGATATTTATAAAAAACCCGCTTGCTACGGGGCATTGGTTCTGAACAACGAAAAAGGAAATGTTTTTCCGATCTATGCTGCAACAACAATACTTGCAACCGGCGGGCTGGGCCAAATTTACCTGCATACATCAAATCCCAAAGAAGCTACCGGTGACGGTATTGCTCTTTCCTGGAGGGCCGGGGCAAGAGTTTTCAACCTGCAATTCATCCAGTTCCATCCAACAACACTTTATAACGAGCATGACAGATTTCTGATCTCGGAATCCATGCGCGGCGAAGGTGCCAGACTGATAGATAAAACCGGACGGGATTTTATGAAGGAATTCCATCCGCAGGGTTCGCTGGCACCGAGGGACATTGTTGCCAGGGGAATACACCAGACTATGCTTGATACTGAACATTCTTGCGTATACCTTGACCTTTCGTTCAAGGACAATGAGTGGATAAAAGGACGTTTCCCGGGTATTTACGCGCATTGCCTCAGGGCGGGTGTTGATATAACCTCCGAACCGATTCCGGTAGTACCTGCCGCGCACTATTCATGTGGCGGCGTTGGCGTTAGCCTTCGGGGGAGGACGTCGCTGAAAAGGCTTTACGCCGTCGGAGAGGTTGCCTGCACGGGAGTTCACGGTGCAAACAGGCTGGCATCTACATCACTGCTGGAAAACGTGGTTTGGGGCTATACCGCAGGAAGCGACGCCGCCGAAAGCTGCGAGGACGACCAGAACAGATACTTTCCGGAAATATATCCATGGAAAGACGAAGAAGGCTTTGTTGATCCTGCATTAATTGCCCAGGACTGGCGCTCGATTAAAAATACGATGTGGAATTACGTTGGGCTGGTCAGGACAAAACAGAGGCTGCACAGGGCACAGACAAACCTGCGTCACCTTCAGACGGAAGTAGAGCAGTTCTATCGCAAAGCTAAAATGACCAAAGCGATGATCCAACTCAGGAACGGCGTTCAGACTGCTATAGCCGTTACAGCTTCAACAATGGAGGCGCGTGCCAACATGGGCGCACACTACCTAGTGGATGATGAGATGGAGTAGATTTGGTGTGTGGGAGAAATCAACTTTGTTATTTTCCTATGTTGGAAGTTTAAAAAATTTGAATTAAATATGGTCACTCATCTTCCAGAAGATCGGGGCGTTTGGTTGCAGTTTTTTCAAGGCTTTGCTCGCGCCGCCATTTTTCTATTTCGCTGTGATTACCGTCGCGAAGCACCTGTGGTACTTCCAGCCCGCGAAAAACGGGTGGCCGTGTATATTGTGGGGGTTCCAGCAGGCCGTCCATGAATGAATCCTCAAGAGCGGATTCCATATCCCCGAGAACTCCGGGCAAAAGCCTGACAATGGCATCTGTAATAATCAGTGCAGGCAGCTCTCCTCCGCTCAATACGTAGTCCCCTACTGATATTTCCCTTGTGATTAGCAAGTCTCTGATTCGCTGGTCAATACCTTTATAATGCCCTGCAAGTATCAGTATGTTTTTTTTCATTGAAAGCTCGTTTGCATCAGATTGTGTGAATGGTTTACCGTCGGCACAGGTAAATATCAGCTCGTCGTAATCGCGTTCTTTCATCAAACCTTCAATACAATCAAATACAGGTTCGCACTGAATTATCATCCCCGCACCCCCGCCATAAGGCATATCGTCAATATGGCGAAAACGATCTTTAGCATAATCGTGAAGGTTATGCACATAAATTTCTGCTAAATATTTTTCTCTTGCAATTTTTATTATGCTGCTGTTCAGCGCCGAATCGAATATCTCCGGAACGGCTGCTACTAAATCAATTCTTATAAGCGATGACATCAAACTTCCTTAGTTACCAAATCTTCCAAACCCGGTATCAGTTCTATTCTGATTTCCATTTTATCAATATCCACATCTTTAATCACGTGTTTTATTACCGGCAAAGGCAAATTTCCACGATCGGTCTTCATCAGCCATACATCATTCCCGGGAAGAATCCATACTTCTATTATGTCACCAAGAATTTGTCCGCTTGCATTGTCATAAACTGTAGCGCCGACAATTTCCTCGCCCGGAAAAACTTTTCTTTTCTTATAGATAATGTAATCTTCGTCAACGAAAATACCTTTTTCCACCAGTTCGCTTACATCAGTATCCGAACTTATTCCCTCGAAGCTGACCAGTGCCCCGTTGTTAAAGTGTTTCCAGCTTTTAATTCTCATTTTTCGTGAAAATTTTTCGGAAAAGCCGACACTGACTTCCGTGCCAGGGTTCAGAAAAGGATTCTTCGGCGGAAGGCCGTTTACAAACATAGAGCCTTTGAAACCCTTCGGCTTGATTATATTTCCTATTTGACATGTACCCATAATTATTCCTGCCTGAATTATTTTTCAATGCTAATTGTAACTGGTCCCCAATTGCATAATTCCACATCCATCATTGCTCCGAAAATACCTGTTTGAACGTCTATTCCAAATTGGTCTCTGATTCTCTGAACAGTTTTTTCGTAAATCGGCTCGGCGATTTCCGGTGGCGCTGCATCAGAATAACTTGGCCTGAATCCTTTTTTCAGGCTGCCGTATAGAGTAAAATTTGAAACAACCAATATACCGCCATCAATATCAAGGACGGATTTGTTCATCTTTTCATTGTCATCCGGAAAAATTCTCAGGTTGGCGATTTTGTTTGCCATCCATTGAATTTTATCTTCATTGTCATCTGTGGAAACCCCGAGAAGCACTAAAAGGCCTTTTTCAATCCGGCCGGTTACCTGGCCTCCCGTTGTTACTTTCGCTCTCTTTACTCTTTGTATAACAGCCCGCATCAATAATAGTTTCCTGTTTAATTATCAAAATCCCGCAAAATTAATAAAGAAATTGCAAAAAGTCATAAACTGGCCAAATATTCTGATGATTCATTGCAGAGAAGTTGCATGATTAATAATTTTCAGTTAATAATTTCTGAATATGAAGCTATTATTCAAAATTTCAAAGTTTAACTTTGCAGAACAACGCCCTGCCGGGTTCAATCGCCTTTGCGAACCTTATCCGGATATGAATAAATGTGATGGTAAATACGATTAGAAAATCCCGCTGTAAACTTAGGATAATAAATTGAACAGCTGATTGCAATTTTTTCTCTGATTTTGACTGGCATACTTCTTCTGACAGATTTTTATTGCCTGGCACATGAAATATCAGCCTTATAAATAAATAACATGTGTTACATTTTAATTTTTGTTATTAAAATTAAATTTTTTTTATATATTCGGGCAACTGTAAATATTTTTTTTGATGTTAATAATACACAGCGGAGAATAAATGGATCTTTTTCAGAAATGTTATGAATTCACGAGAGCCGATGATGTAAAAAAACTCGGGCTATATCCTTATTTTCATCCTATCCAGGAAAACGAGGGGCCGGAAGTTTTCGTGAATGGTAAAAAGATGATCATGGCCGGATCGAATAACTATCTTGGCCTTACTGCTCATCCAAGAGTTAAAGAAGCCTCCATAAAAGCCATTGAAAAGTATGGTACAGGCTGTTCAGGATCGCGCTATCTGACAGGAACACTCGACCTGCATATAGAACTTGAGGAAAGACTTGCAAAATTTCTTGGTACCGAGGATGTATTACTTTTCAGTACAGGATACCAGACTGCTCTCGGTACAATTTCAACCCTTGCTCAGCGAGGGGATTATGTTATAAGCGACAAGGAGAACCATGCATGTATCGTGAATGGCGCTATGATGGCCAAAGGCGGATTTGCACAGTTTGTTCGCTACAAACATAATGATATGGAAGACCTTGAAAGGCAGTTGAAAAATATTCCCGACAGCGCCGGCAAATTTATCGTAACCGACGGAGTATTCTCTGTTACAGGTGAAATCGTAAATCTTCCGGGTATTCTTGATGTTGCCAAAAAGTATGGCGCACGGGTACTGGTTGACGATGCTCATGCTGTTGGCGTTATCGGCAGGGGAGGACGCGGTACCCCGACTCATCACAACAGAGTGGAAGAAACAGATTTAGTAATGGGTACTTTCTCCAAAACATTTTCATCTCTTGGCGGATTTATTGGCGGTAAAGAAAGGGTAATTAATTACCTGAAACATCATTCGGCAGCCATTATCTTCAGCGCCAGCCCGACGCCTTCATCTTGTGCAGCAACACTTGCAGCCCTTGACGTTCTGGAAGAGGATCCCGGCCTGGTTGATAAACTAATCGATAATTCAGACTATATGAGGAAAGGTTTCCGTGATCTGGGATTCAATATCATTGAAAGCCCGACGGCAATCGTTCCTGTTATCGTAGGAGATACCGAGAAAGCTATGATGTTCTGGCGTAAGCTTTTCGATGCAGGCGTTTTTGTTAATGCTTTCATACCTCCGGGAGTTCCGCCCAACATGAGCATGATGCGTACAAGCTACATGGCTTCGCACGAGAAACATCACCTTGACAGGATACTGGAAGTATTCGGAAGCTTCAAGAAAGAACTTGATTTTTAGATTTTATTATATTTCTAAAATTACAGAAGTCCAACACTCCTCAGGTGTTGGACTTCTGCATTCTAAGGCGTTCAATCATTCCACCCAAATCTTCTTGTATATCTCTTCCTTCCCGGTTTTAAAACATGCAATGTAAATGCCGGATGAAAGATTATATTCATGAGGTTTATTAACCATGTTTGATCGGATTTTCCAATTTCGGTGTCAGTTCCGCCAAATTTTAAAACATAGCCGTCTCCTGCTGTTGTCATCCTGTGGTAACCTCATGCCAGTGGTGAAACATCAGGATTCATCTTCGTCCAATAACCGCTTTGGGCTTTCAAATAGAAAGAGATAATAAAAAGAAATACAGCAATAATTAAAACTTTAAGCATAAATTCCCTGAATGAATCCAATATAATACGTGTATATAACAATAAAATAAAAATTGTGAGAGAACTATGATCTATCGGGAAAAGCTTCTTCTGTAAACCACGGCAGGACGGAAAGTAGCTATTTGTATTGTTGCTTGCATCTTTTATTCTTTTTTATTAATTTAATTATTATGCATTATATCTGTTGTGAGGATATATTTAATTACTTACAAAATTATAAAATATCTCACATCCCCTTAATTTTATTTGTGAATTATGATAATAATTAATTTGAGAAACAATTATATTTTTATGGAGAGGTAGAAGATGGAAATAAGTACAAATAGCTTAAAATCAAAGATTACAAGATTTTTTGATAAGATGGATTATATTGACAGAAAGCTGTATGGTAAAAGACTTCAGTATTTTATAATTGCATTTTTGATTTGTATTTATATTGGTCCTGAAATTGATAATTTTATATCAACTGATGGCCATCAGGAAGTGCTTTTTACCGGCATAAGCAATTTACTTTTATTTGCTTTTGTTTTTGTTTCGACTTTTGCATGGATAGGCAGTTGGAGAGATGATGATGGTAATTGGACATGGGAAAGAACAAAATTTAAAATTCATAGTTATTATGAATCGTTTAATGAAGCAAAAAGACAATATATGAATCATGCGAAATATGAAAAAATGTATTTTGCTGCAAAATCTATAATAATGGCAGCACTTATTATGAAATCAATTGTGATTGTTTTTCAAATAATAATTTTTGTTATTATGCCCTTTGGTTTTTCTCCTGATAATTCAGAATTATTTGTATTGAATCTTGACAATTACTGGAGTGTTGTTCTATTTACGTCTCTATTTCTTTTCCTCTATATATTTTCAAAAGATAAATCTTACAAGAAAAGACTTTTTTCAGATTTATTGAAGATTTTCAATTTAAAATTAATTACCGAAATTGAAAAAATTAGTATTAATAATTCTCCTAATTCCATAAGTAAATACAATTACGTCTATAATATGAAAGATAACCTCCATCTTACTGAGGCAAAGTCAATTTATAAACATCATTTGATTGAAAAGGTTCTTGACGTACTTAATGGCTGGAATCCAAACTCCGCTGACAAGGAATATATGTATCAGGACAGGCTCTTTAAAAGGTTAAAAAAAGCGTTACCGGAATCCAATATACAAACAGAAGTTCCTTTAGAACTGGAGTATAATGGTAAAGGAAGAGCTGATATTGTTATAGATAATCTTATTATGCTTGAACTTAAGAGAGATGCTACTACTGGCGCAATTGACAGAGCCAAAGGGCAGCTTGAAAAATATAGCAATGCTTGGAAATCCGGTCCGATATTTCTTGTTTTATTTGATTTTGATTATGAAAAAGCAAATGATTCTTTTAGAAATACAATGAATGATTTCATGATTAAAGATAAACTTGTTGGAACTGTACTGGTAAGGGAAAGAAAGAATTAAAAATAAATATATTAACCCTCTAAATACCGTAATGCAGAAGCGATGGTAAATTCTTATTGTCAATAAATGCAACAACGTACTAAAACCCATTTTCTTCATGGGCTGTGTTTAGCCATGTATTCATAATAATTGAGAATATGGCTATTATCCGTATCTTCTATACCTTCAAGGATATCGCGTTTCTCTTCAGCCGATAACTTTGTCTTGAAATCCTAGACTTTATTGTGGTCAATAACTTTTTTGATTTCCTTGATCATTTCCAGATCGTATGAATCAAGTATGATCTGCATGAGTTCCAATTTTTCGGCCATTAAGTTCTTTTTTATTATTCAACACCTCGCATGTGTCGGACTTCTGCATTCCTGATATAAGAATTGATCCCATATAATGGTAATGAAATAATGTTATTCTCTACACTATATTGATTTTGAGAAATTTTTAGAGCATTCTTTGAATTAAATTTCTCAATAAACATATTTAAGCTTTTATATACTCCTTTTTTACCTGATTTAACTTCTATAGGAATTACTTCGCCACCTTTTTCAATTAAAAAGTCAAGCTTGGCATTGCTGTTTTTAGCTTCTCTTGCCCAATAAAAAAGGCCGGGTTTGGTAAACGGGCTTTGGCTGCAAATTATTTCCTGTCCTACAAACTGTTCTGTTGCAGCGCCTTTGAAGATCACATCAAGGTTCTTTTCATTCGCAGTTTTTTCAATCATACCGCTTAAAGAATTGAATAAACCAATATCAAGAAAAATCAATTTGTAAAAATTTTCTCTGACGGATGCTTTCAATGGAATTCCCGAACCGCCTGAACGTATGCACCTGGTAATTATACCCGCTGTTTCAAGAAGTTCTATTGCTTCTTTTAAATCTCTGGATTTATATGAACTTTCAATCTTGGAGTAAACAACTTTGTTTCCCAAAATAGATGGAATTGAATTGAAGACTGTTTTTAAATATTTGTGCTTAATAATACTTGAATATTTTGCAAAGTCGTCAATATATGTATCAAGTATCGATCTTTGAATCCTTCTGCATTTAATGAAATCATTTGATGAAATATATTCCTGAACAACTTCCGGCATACCACCTGTGATAAAGTATTTTTGAACTAATGATAATAGTTTTTCATGTAGTTCGGGGGTTAATTTATTCAGATTTTCAAACTTTTGAATATAATCAGCTAAAGCAATTTCGCCTATAGCATTTAAAAATTCAATAAAGGACATTGGATACATAAACATATACTGAATGCGGCCAACCGGCATTCTGAAGTCTTCGGAATTCAAACTGAACTCAAGCAATGATCCCGCCCCAATAATATGAATATCAGGTTTCTCTTCATAAAAATATCGGAGAGCGATAATTGCTTTCGGGCAGTCCTGAATTTCATCCAAAAAGATCAGGGTTTTTCCAATGCTAAAAGATCGTCCGGTAAATAAAGTAATTTTTTCAAGGATATCATTTGTGTCATAGGTATCAAAAATAGCTTTGTACTCAGGATTTCTTTCAAAGTTCAATGTAATAACGTTATCAAATTCATTCGAACCAAATTCCTCAACAATATATGTTTTACCGGTTTGCCTTGCTCCGCGTAGCAACAATGGTTTTCTTGAAGGTTCATTTTTCCATTTAATCAGATATTTATATATAGTTCTTTTCATTTGATATATCCTTATATGGTCAAAATCCAAGGTTAATATAAATAAAAAATGGTCAAAATCCAAGGTAAAATGATCAAAAAAATGGTCAAAATCCAAGGTAAAATGATCAAAAATATGGTTAGAATCCAAGGTAAAATAAGTAAGATTTTGGACATTTTTCCCTTTTAGTAATATCTGAAGGGCAGTGATAAATGAATTTTTTGATGGATTTAATTCAGACGTCCAGCACCTTTGTAGAGCCGGACGTCTGAGTTTCAAGCTAAAATTCAGCTTCGTTTTGTGGCAGCCTGTCGTCGGATTCAATCCAGTAGTAGATTGTAGGAAGTACCAGAAGTGTAAGCAGCGTAGCTGTTATCAGTCCGCCGATAACGACTGTTGCAAGCGGCCTTTGAACCTCTGATCCTGGTCCTGTATTGAACGCCATGGGAATAAAACCGAGACTTGCCACGAGGGCCGTCATCAATACCGGCCTCAGCCTGTCCGAAGCCCCTTTTATCACTGCTTCCTTTAGCGAAACACCCTTCTGGCGTAATTCGTTCAGATGAGCTACAAGCACAATACCGTTCAGCACCGCTACGCCAAATAAAGCAACGAATCCGATACTTGCTGAAACCGACAGGTACAATCCTCTGAGCCAGAGTAATATTATCCCGCCGGAAAGAGCAAATGGCAGATTAAGGAAAATCAGGTTGGCATATCTTATCCTGCCGAACATCATGTAAAGCAGGCCGAGTATGATCATAAGTGAAAGTGGAACCACAAGCATCAGGTGGTTCATAGCCCTTTGCTGGTTTTCGAATGCACCACCGTATTCAATAAAGTAACCGGATGGTATATTCGACGATTTGGATATGGCATCCTTCAGGTTTGCAACGTAGGTACCAATATCAATTCCGGCAAGGTTTATACTTACCACCACGCGCCGCCATCCGTTCTCGCGGAATATCTCTCTCGGGCCCTCCTGCGGATAAATATCGGCCACTTCTTTCAAAGGAATGAAGCCTCCCTTGGGCAGGTGAACAGGCACATTGCCAATCTCATCGAAGTTATCCCTGAGCGCCTGTGGAAATCTTGCTACAATTTCAAATCTTTTCTGTCCTTCGAAAACTTCGCCGGCAGGTGAACCACCTATTCCCACTTCAACCACACGCTGCACTTCGTCAACATTCAGGCCATAATTCGCAACGGCTTCGCGGTCGATATCAATGTTCAGGTAAGGCTGGCCAATGGGCTGTTCAAGATAAACATTATCAGTTCCGGGAAGGGTTTGCGCCGCTTTTAATATCTCCTGGCCTATAGCGTTCAGTTCTTCAAGCCCTTCGCCATAAATTTTAACAGCTACGTCGGATTTAACTCCGGAAGTTAGCTCGTCCACACGCATTGCTATCGGCTGTGTAAAGTTGTATGAAAGCCCCGGTTCCTTTTCAAGGTAAGGACGTATCATATCCTGTATATCTTCTTTTGTCATCCCGGGCCGCCATTCGTCGGGATGTTTTAGCAGCACCCAGACGTCGGTCTGGTGAACGCCCATCCAGTCGTTAGCAAGGTCGGAACGTCCTGTTTTAGGAACAACGGTCTGTATCTCGGGAATTTCCTTTACAAGTATTCCTGCAAGCCAGTTGGCATTTTGAACTGATTCCTTCAGTGTTACGCTTGGCATTCTTACCTGTTCAACAAGAATAGAGCCTTCGTCAAGTTCCGGAAGGAATTCCGTTCCCATGAAAGGAATCAGGGATAGCGATGCAATAAGTAATATCACGGAAACTATAATAGCAGCTAATTTTTTATTTATTACTCTTTCAAGGAATTTTTTATAAACCGGCTGCAACTTTCCTATAATAAAATTCTTCCTGACTTTTATGCCTTTCCTGAATACGAAAGCCGCCATAGCAGGCACATAAACGAGTGCGATTATCAGCGAACCAAATACTGCAGTTGCAACGGTAATTGCCATCGGTCGGTACAGAATGCCCTCCATACCGCTGAAAGTCATTATCGGAACATAAACCATTAATATTATTAATACACCGAAGAATATCGGGCGGGAAACCTCGTGGGCAGCCTCTCGCATAATTTTTATCTTTGATTTTCCCTCCCCGGCATTTTGCAGCCTGTGTACAAGGTTTTCAATCATCACCACCGAGCCGTCCACAACCATACCAAAGTCAATGGCTCCAAGGCTCATCAGGTTTGCCGCCAACCCGAATTCACGCATTCCAATAAATGCAAAAAGCATTGAAAGAGGAATTACCGAGGCAACGATAAGCGCTCCACGAATTTCACCAAGTAGTAATAGTAATACTACTATAACAAAGAAGCCGCCTTCAAGCAGGTTCGTTGTTAAAGTGCCGGTAGTTCTGCTGATCAGGTCGGACTGGTCGTAGAATTTATCAATTGAAACACCTTCTGGCAGAGACAGGCTGATATTTTCAATTTTATCAACAATTGACTCTATAACATCCCTTGAATTCCCCCCGCGAAGCATCATAATTATGCCGGTAACAACTTCGCCCTGTCCATCCTGGGTTACAGCTCCCTGGCGCATTTGCCGGCCAATACTGATTTCTGCGATGTCTCGTATAAAAATTGGCCGTCCGTTCAGGTTGGTAACGACTATATCACCGATATCAGATTCTTTTTTTATCTGTCCGTAACCCCGGATAATATATTGCTCACGGTTATGCTCGAGGTAATTACCACCTGAAACACTGTTATTATTTGCAATAGCAGCCAAAACATCGTTCAGGCCGATATTAAGCATCCTTAGCCTGCCTGGTAATATTGTCAGGTCGTACTGCTTTACATACCCGCCGAATGCTGTAATTTCAGTTACCCCTTTTATTGTTTTTAGCTGCGGGGCTATCATCCAGTCCTGTATAGTTCTCAACTCGGTAAGCGAATGACCGTCGCCCCGGACAACGTACTGGTAAATCTCGCCAAGAGCTGTGGATATTGGCCCCAACTGAGGCGATGATACACCCTCCGGGAGTTCGTCTACAATGCTTTGCAGGCGCTGGCTTACCATTTGCCGGGCAAAATAAATATCTGTACTTTCTTCAAATTCAATTGTTACTGCTGATAAACCGAACTGGGAAATCGAACGGATCTCTTTAACTTCCGGGAGTCCGTTCATTGCATTTTCTATCGGGTAACTTACAAGTTTTTCAACGTCATAAGGAGAATACCTGCCAGCTTTGGTTATAACCAGTACCTGAACGGGAGTAACATCCGGCAGGGAGTTTATTGGGATATCCCTTAGCGAGAGAAAGCCCCCGAATCCCATCAGCAGAATAATTGATATGGCAACAAGTTTTTGCCTTAAACTAAAATCAATAATTTTATTTAAAATCACTTTTTTACTCCGTGAAATTCATTAATCGGCAAATTGCTCGAATCTGGCGAGCGCTTTCAGGTTGAATATCTTCGAAACAGCTACTTCCTCTCCGGCCTTCAGGCCGCTTTGAACAACAGCAAAATCTTCGAATGACCTTTTTATTTCAATATATCTCTTCTCCCATTGGTTTCCGGACTTTTTGACGAAAACCAATGCTTTATCACCATCATAAACAATTGCTTTTACAGGAATGTATATCACATTGTCGTCGGTTTTGGAATCAATTACCAGCCTTATGCTTTGTCCCGGCCTTGGCCAGCCATTGTTCGGAGAAGCCATAACATTTACAACCACAGATTTGTTGTTTTCATCAAGGGCGGGGTTTATAGAATGGATAATTCCGGCAACCCTGCTGTGCTCATGCCCTTTGAGTGTTTCGGTAAAAGCCGTATCACCCGGCCTTACAAGTGATGCGTCATGAGGCGATAAAAACCCTTTAATCATTACCTTACTTGGATTTATAATCGTTAGCATCTTGTCGTATATATTTACTGCCTGTCCCATATCAACAAGGTGCTCGTTCAGCTTACCGCTTATACCGGCACGTATTTTAATAATAGCTCCCGGATCGGCTCCGTTAGCCCATGCATTCATTTCTTTTTGGCTGATGCCAATTGCCAGAAGTTTTGAATGTGCCGCAGTTAATAAGTTGGAAGCTCTCCTGAGTTCGCTTTCAGCTTTTTCCAGGTCGCTCCTGCTGCTTATATTTTGTTTGGCAAGTTTATTAAGACGGTTGTAATTGCTGGAATAATATTCCTTATCTGCTAATGATCTTAAATACTCCGAAACCATGTTGGCAAAGTCAAGGCTTTCAATTTCGAGAAGGATATCTCCTTTGCTTACCATATTGCCTTCGTGATAATTTATAGCAACAACCCTGCCGCTGACAGGTGCAGATATTATCCTTAGATTTTCCGGTGCCGGAAAAACATTTGCAGGTGCTGCAATTTTAATATCCAGCCGGCCTGCTTTAACTGATTCGGTTTCAATATTAAGCTGTCCGGCCTGTTCGTCCGAAAGTTCAATTACTGAGGAAACAGTTTCTTCCTGAACTGCAATTGAAGGAGGCAGCGACTCAACATTCTCATTAACTTCCGGTTTATTGTCCGAACATGATGAGATAAAAACAACAGATATTAATAATATTATAAGCCTGTTTTTTATCATTTTGGGCTCCGATGAATTAGAATAAATAGTTTTCATTAGTAAATTTTTCAAGGTCAAGGATATTTAAATAGTAATTCAAAAGTTCTTCAAGATACCTTAGCTCGTTGTCAAGGTAAATTTTCTCGGCATCAAGCATCTGAAGCAAACCGATCTGTCCCTCCCTGTAGGCAAGAAAAGTCAGTTCCCGCAGTTTCAGGGATTTATTCCTGATCTTCTCGTTAAACCTTTTAATTTTTTTTCTGCTTTCGTCGTAACCATGCCATGAATATTCAATTTCCTTTTTCCAGGCAAGCAGGCTTTGCTTGTGCAGCCATCTTGCATTTTCACCAAGAAGAGTCTGTTCCTGTGCTTTTGCAGATTGATCAAGGAAAAACCAAACCGGTAAGCTAAGGCCTACTTCAAAACCGAAAAAATCAAAGCCGTCTCCGTAATCATGTTTATGATAAGCCAGGTTCAAATCCGGTAGCAGATCAGCGGTGGCTGCTTTAGCATAGTTATTATAAATTTCCTGTTTTTTCATACTGCTGCTAACACCCGGGTATTTTTCGAGAAGTCCCAGAACTTCATTTTGAATAATTTCTACATCCCTGTATACAAGTGAATCAGGAAATTCAATATCGTAAGATTGTTTTTCCGGGTCGAGTCCAATCAAAGTGAACAGATCATAACGGGAAACATGAAGCTTCACTTTAATATCATTCAGGTCGTTTCGGGCTTCTTCAAGAAATATCTCGGATTTCATTTTGTCAAGTTCAGTTGCATATCCGGCCTCAAATCTGAAATATACCGCCTTATTCAGAGAGTCAGCAAGGGAAGTCTGAATCTGCCGTATCTTCAAAACCTGCTGATAATATGCAAGCCGTGAATAAGTTTTTTTTACTTCAGCTTTGATCTCCCTAATCCTTGAATCAATTTTTAATTCCAGGCTTTCCCGTTCAGCATTTATAGCAGATGCCCTGTAAATTGTTTTTAACGGGAAATCAAATCCCTGTATAATACTGAAACGCTTTTCTGCGTAAAAATTACCGTTTACACCTTCTTCTGCGTAATTGATAAATGTTTTTTCAGGGCTGTAAACTGATGTTTTCCTGTAACCGAGTGCTTCAAGCTCGTTTTTCATCGCGTTCAGCTCAGGGTTATTCTTTTCTGCAATTTCAATGGCATCCTTTACTGCTATTGAATTATTTGAATCAGCAAAGATCAGAGAAGTAGTAAAAATTATTAAAAATTGGATTAAAATCAGTAAGGACTTCTTCATATCAAATCCCGATAAATGTCAAATTATAAGTAAGTTAATAAAGTAAAAATTATTCCCAAATGCAAGTATAAATTTATATTACTTGTCAATCATATAGTTTACACCCTATAACGAACATGATTATGGTTTTATTGCCCGAAAAAAAAATGACAATACTATTTTTAGATATGCTCTTTTATGATTATTTTGAACATTGATTTTAGAAATGTTTGTTTAACTAACTAAAAGATATGATGAAAAAATTACTATTACTTATGGCATTTGTGGGGGTATTCATGTCCGCTTGCACAAAAAATGAGACTCAGGAACCCGTTACAACAGATGAAAATCCTTTCTTCGTTGAGTGGGACACACCATTTGGAACAGCTCCTTTCGAAAAAATTAAAAACGAGCACTACCTTCCGGCACTGAAAAAAGGAATCGAAGAGAAGAAAGCCGAAATAAAAGCAATTGCTGAAAACACCGAAGAACCTACATTCGAGAACACAGTTGTTGCCCTTGATAATTCAGGTCCGCTTCTTCGTAAAGTATCCGGAGTATTTTTCAACATGACATCAGCTAAAACAAGTGACGAACTTATGGAGATTTCAAAAGAAGTTACTCCGCTGATTTCAGGCCTGAATGACGATATTTACATGAATGAAAAACTTTTCGGCAGAATTAAAGCGATAAATGATAAAAAAGCCGAACTAAACCTTACAACAGAACAGGACAGGCTTCTTGATAAATATTATAAGAACTTTGTTAAGGGCGGCGCTAACCTGAATGCCGAAGACAAAGAGAAAATGAAAAAAATCAACGAAGAACTTGCCATGCTGACTCTGAACTTTGGCGAGAATGTTCTGAAAGAAACAAACAAGTTCGAAATGGTTCTTGACAATAAAGAAGACCTGGCAGGACTTCCCCAATCAGTTATTGACGCCGCTGCGGCAGAAGCCAAAGCCAAAGGTTATGATCACAAATGGGTATTTACAATCCAGAAACCAAGCTTTATTCCTTTTATCCAGTATTCGGACAAACGTGAACTAAGGGAAAAAATCCTTATGGCTTATGCCAACATGGGTAATAACAACGACGAACTTGACAATAAAAATAATGCATCAAGAATTGCTCAACTAAGAGTTGAAAAAGCTAATCTGCTTGGATATAATAACTGGGCTGAATATATTCTGGAAGACAATATGGCAAAAACTCCCGATAAAGTTTATGAGCTTCTTGGCCAGATATGGACACCTGCTGTTGCAAGAGCAAAAACAGAAGCAAAAGACCTTCAGGCAATGATTGACAAAGAAGGCGGCGATTTCAAACTACAGCCATGGGACTGGTGGTATTACACTGAAAAAGTTCGAAAAGCAAAATACGACCTTGATGAAGAACAGCTCAGGCCTTACTTCAAACTTGAAAACGTTCGCGACGGTGCATTTATGCTTGCAAATAAACTTTGGGGCATTACATTCGAAGAAAGAAATGACATTGCCAAATATCACGAAGACGTAACTGTTTTTGAAGTGAAAGACAAAGACGGCTCTCATATCGGTATCCTTTATACTGATTATTTTCCGAGAGCAAGCAAACGCGGCGGAGCATGGATGAATGCATACCGCAAACAGCAGGTTCTTGATGGAAAAGAAGTAACACCTATTATCTGCAATGTATGTAACTTCTCCAAGCCAACAGGCGACAAACCTTCTCTTCTCAGTTTTGAGGAAGTAACAACACTCTTCCATGAGTTTGGACATGCCCTGCACGGCCTTCTTTCAGAATGCAACTATTATGGTATATCAGGTACAGATGTTCCCCGTGACTTTGTTGAACTTCCTTCGCAGATAATGGAAAACTGGGCTGGAGAGCCTGAAATGCTGAAACTTTATGCCAAACATTACGAAACAGGCGAAGTTATCCCGGATGAACTGATCGAAAAAATTTCCAAATCCTCAAAATTTAACCAGGGATTTGTAACAACAGAATATATGTCTGCCGCTCTTCTTGATATGGACTGGCACACTATGACGAAAGCTGAAAAAGTTAAAACAATGGAATTTGAAAAAGCTTCACTCGACAAAATGGGCCTTATTCCTGAAATTATCGTTCGTTACCGCAGCCCCTACTTCCGTCACATTTTTGCAGGCGGATACTCAGCCGGCTATTATAGCTATATATGGTCAGCAGTACTTGATGCCGACGCATTCCAGGCCTTCAAGGAAACTGATCTGTTTGACCAGAAGACGGCTCAGCTTTACAGGGAAAACGTTCTTGCAAAAGGCGGTTCCGACGACCCGATGAAACTATATGTTCAGTTCCGCGGATCAGAACCTGACATCAAACCTCTTCTCCACCGCAGAGGGCTTGATTAATAATATTGATGATAAATTGATATTCCACAACCTTCCTCAGGTTTATTAACCTCAGGAAGGTTTTTTTGTGGGTTGTACTTATTGCAAAGCAAGGGCTATAATACGACATTAGTAATTATGGATGGGCTGTCAAATAAATTTGAATAGTTGTTCGGAAGAATAATAAACTACATTCCTCCATAAATCCAAAGGAATAAAAACCGTCGGCGGTTTCGCCGCAATAAAAAAATTGATAATGAAGAGGAGAAGAACAGCCGACCCAATTGTTTGTTAATTTTTTAAATTGTAATTGGAAACATATACCACCCGGAATGATGTGTGTGGCTTTTAAATAATGGTACTTGTATTAATATTGGTTCGTAAATATTTTAATATTACTAACTAATCCCTTGTCATCCAATATTTCGGTTCTTTTTTTCAGATTCATTACAGCCAGAATAGTTATCATATTTTTTTCATAGGAATAAATTCAGACATCTGGAACCTACGTAATTTTTGAAGTCACAGATATTGATTATTCTAATTCTGTTTCCGACCCCTCCCAAAGGGGAAGCCTTTGAAGTGAGCCCCCGCCTTCGGAAGGAGGGGGAGTTAATCTTATGATATTTAATTTCTTATCCCCTCCTCGGGGAGGAGGGGAATACAGGGGGGGACTTCCTGAAAAATTCCCCTCGTTGAGGGGTGGCGAGCGCAGCGAGACGGGGTGGATTCTTCACACACTATCTGCAAACGAAGATGGATTCTTCCGTCGCTTCGCTCCGTCAGAATGACGGATGGGAATGTCCACCGCTGGCGCCGACGTGTCGGGAAAGGCCGGGGGTGGATTTCCGGAAAATTCCCCTCGTTGAGGGGTGGCGAGCACAGCGAGACGGGGTGGATTCTTTTTCCGATTGAAGTTATTATAGTTGGCGGGTGTCATCCTGAGCGAAGCGAAGGATCCATTCTTTATGCATCAGCTACTAAAGAAGATGGATTCTTCTGTCGCTTCGCTCCGTCAGAATGACAACATAATCGCCTCATGCTTTTGCTCTGTTTACCCGTTCTTCCACCCCAATGAACAGGACGTCGGCCTTAATTCCCTATCCTGTGGTTTCAATGAATCGGATAATTTCCTAACTTCAATGCTGTTTTGAACCAGAATCCTGATGTTTGGGCTAAATGCTTTGTTGGCAGAGCTTTAAACTGCCTTGGCCGGTGGTATTGAACTACTGTTTGGCCTTAATGTAGTGAAATTTGGCCTCATTCCACGCTTGTTTGACTTTATCCCACGCTTGTTTGACTTTATCCCACGCTTGTTTGACTTTATTCCACGCTTGTTTGACTTTATCCCACGCTTGTTTGACTTTATCCCACGCTTGTTTGACTTTATCCCACGCTTGTTTGACTTTATTCCACGCTTGTTTGGCCTCATCCCACGCTTGTTTGACTTTATCCCACGCTTGTTTGACTTCATCCCACGCTTGTTTGACTTCATCCCACGCTTGTTTGACATTATTGAACATGTTCTTTGCCTCCGAACAAGAGTTCAATGCCTTCAAACAAGGCAGCAATATCATCAAACATCGCTGCAATAGTGTCGACCAAGAGTTCATTATCATCAAACATCGCTGCAATAGCTTCAAACAAGAGTTCATTATCATCAAACATCGGTGCATCGATTTGGAACAAGGCAGCAATGAAGCCAAACATTGCTGCAATAGCTTCAAACAAGAGTTCATTATCTTCAAACAAGGCGGCAATGACTCCGAACAAGGCATCAATAACTCCGAACAAGGAAACAATAGAATCAAACATCGGTGCTTTGCTTTCGACCCTTCCTACCTCCCCCCGGCCACATCCTTCGGAAGAAGGGGGAGTTAATTCTATGATATTTAATTTCTTATCCCCTCCTCGGGGAGGAGGGGAATACAGGGGAGGTTTTCTTTCTTTGCTTCCGACCAGGGCGTCATTATCCACGCGCTAAAGCACGTGGCTATTGAATTTGACGATTATAAGGCTGGAAGGTCATTCTGAGCGCCAGCGAAGAATCCATTCTTCACACATTATCTGGCGAACAAAGATGGATTCTTTTTCGGGCAACCACAAGGGTTGCCCCTACGATGCCCCCTCATTACGAACTTGTACTTCGTAATGCAATTTTCATTTGAAGTTATGCTTCTCTATTTCAAAGTAAAACTTTGTGGGAATAATCCTTCCCAGGTACAACCTGGGAAGGAGAGAAATCAGAATGGAATTTAACAGTACTCGTCCGGCTTCTCACGAACCTGTTCCGCCATTTCAATCTTTATTTTTTAATAAATATTAGATCTTTATCTCGCAAACCGGGCTGATTTCCATGGGGTCATGCCCACGTTTGAATATCCTGGCACCTGTGCTGCCTTTCAACAGCATTTTTTCTCCTTCCACGTGAACCATACATCCCTCGCGCAGTCCTATTATTGGCGTTTCGTTGAATACCATGTATTCTTTAAGCCTTGTTTCTCTTGTTTCACCTTTATGGGTTGAGTTCGGGTCCGGATCCAGGTAGTGTGCATTTATCTGATAGGGAAATACATTAATTGCATTAAAATTATTCAATTGTTTAACGGGCATATCGTTAGTAGTCATTATAGTCGGGCAGGCAACGTTAGAACCTGCACTTGTTCCGATATACGGCATTCCGTTCTCGATTTTTTCCCTGATAAGCTCAATAATTCCCGCTTCCTGAAGCCCTCCAAGCAAAACAAAAGTGTTACCTCCGCCAATAAACATAGCTTCAGCTTCTTCTACTGCTTTCTTCGGATCATCAAAGGTATGTAATCCTATAAGCTCATATCCCAATTCAGCATATCTTTCCGAGGCCTTGGATGTGTATACGTCATGGCTGATGCCACCAGGCCTGGCAAAAGGAACAAATAGTACTTTTTTTATTGTATTGCCAAGAAATGACTTGATTTCTTCTGCACAATGGTCAAGATATCCGCTGCCATGTAGCGTTGAATTGCTCACTAATAATAATCTTTTCATGGTTATTCCCTATAAGTAATTTTACATCAATCCGAATATAATGAAAATGTGGCAAACAGTAATTGTGAATATTATATAACGTTAATTTTGTAACAATTTCGTTTTTTTAATTTAAAAAAAGTGTTATCTTAAAATAATTGTGATTTCATAACCTTTTCGGAACAAAAATGAGTAAAATTGACATTAACGAATTGGAAAAAAAGGCCGAAGAATTGCAAATTATGCCCTTCCTGAATGAGATGATAAATTTCATCAAGGAAGTGAAGCCTATTGTGGATAATGTGAACCTGACAATTAACGATAATGTAAAAAAAGTTCCGAAAGCTACCAAAAAGCTTACTAAAGTTACTGAAGCTACTGAAATGGCAACAAATGAAATTCTTAATACTGTTGATGGTATCACTCAGAAATCAACTTCAATATCTGAATTATTGAATAATATTCAGGGCGATGAGAATAATGGCGTTATTGAGCAGGCAAACAATATAATAAATGATATTAATGGCGATTCGATGGCTATTATGATGGCTCTTCAGGTTCAGGATATTACATCGCAGCAGATTGCGGCTGTTAACCATCTTCTGACAACAATGCAAAGGAAGCTTAATGCAATTGTTGGCCAGTTCAATACTGAAGCGCTCATGGCATTCATCGACAGCCCGGAAATGTCCTCTGGTACTAATGATGATCCGGATACCAATATTTCAACCCTGCACAGGGAAATTGCTTTCGACCCGGAAGCTATTGATGCTTTGACAAAGAAAGATAACCGCCAGGATGAAGTAGATGCTTTAATGCAGAAACATGCCGACGGTTCACTGACTGATGATGATCTTAAGGAAGACAGTTCTGATGATGACGATGACATAGATGTTGATGACATTGATGCTTTGTTTGCTGCACAGGCCGGTATTGAAGAAATACCGACAGAAGATGATGAAGAAGTCTCTGCCGATGATATTGACGCTTTATTTGGCGGTGGCGGGGATTCTGATGATGAAGTCAGCCAGGATGACATCGATGCCCTGTTCAATCAATAACGCATAGTTATTTTAATTGTCTTTTTCTCTGAATTTATTACAAATTTTGCATCATCATAATCCGGGAGAGCTATCAGAGCTTCTGCATCGTTTGAAACACCCCATCCCTCGTCGGGCATTCCAATCCAGGTTTTATCCATTTTACCGTTATTGTTCTCATCGTGATGAGTTGTCATTGCGTATTCACCATAAGGCACATCCTTATAAACAATAATTGCTTTGTGGTTAGATAGCTCTGACGAAGTATTCTTCATTACGGCATTGCGGCAGGATGTTGGAAAATCAGATGAATTATCGTATAGGTGTGAACGTATAATTCCCTTATTACTTTTTAGTGATACAACTTCCACTATTAAAGTGCCGCGCCCTGATTTTGCTGTTTTATTGTTTGCAAAAACTGAAATCCCGAAAAATAAAATCAAAATTAAAATAATCCTCGTTTTCATTAAATATCCCCCTGTTTTTAAATTATTATTAAAATTAAACCTTATTTGCATATATAGACAGGATATATCCCGCGAATACCGCCAGTATCCCAAAAGTTATTGATGCAAAGACATTTATAAAAGCTTTAAAAATCTGGGATTCCTGTAATAATTTGAATGTTTCGAAGCCGAAGCTTGAAAAAGTAGTAAAACCACCAAGCATACCTATAATAAGAAAAGCACGCACTTCAGTAGAAAGATATTCCCTGGAATCAAAAAAACCTCCGAGAAAACCAATAAGCAGACATCCGAGAATATTAACGGCAATAGTACCATAGGGGAAATTGAACCTCTGCAATAATTCATGGATATAATTACCGGCAGTGTATCTTAAAGTTGCTCCAAGGCCTCCGCCAACAAATATGACAAGTAATAATTTCAGGTTATCCATTATTCAACTATCGTTTGTTGAGAAATATTCAATAATGGCCTTCTGTCAATTTCCAGCTCAAAAATATCCGGGCGGGAATAGTGGCCGTTCACATCAAGGGTGAGTTTTGATTTTGTACAATCCCTGGTTTCAAAATCAGAATAAATAATTGTTTTCTCGTTGAATACCCGATCTGTGATCAAAGATGTATCAGGGGAAATAACACAACTGCCACCTGTTTGCAAAAGCTTTGAGTTATTACCTTCTATTGATTCAAGTAATTCAATAACAGAATCCGATATTTTTTTTTGGCTTTTAATCCCTTCTATCACGTCTCCTTTTGACAGAACCGTTCCACAGGCCAGTACGTAAGTTCCGCCTTCGAAGGCATAATGCCGGCTTGCCATAAAATGCAGGTCATTTACAGATGGCCATTGAGCAATATGTATTAACTCATTAGTTGAATGCATGGCCATTCTGGCAGCTGGCATCCAGTGTTCCCAGCATATTAGCCCCCCAATAACGCCAAATTCAGATTCAAGTGGAAATAATCCGCTTCCGTCGCCCCTGCCGTATACCATTCTTTCTGTATAAGTAGGAACCAGCTTTCTGTGAACAATTATTTGTTCCGGATCCGGAGTTAAATAAATTTGAGAATTATAAATAGTACCACCGAGTTTTTCGTTAGCTCCCAGCACTACAATTACATTGTTTTCAACTGCTGTATTGTGCAATTGTTTGATTTCCGGGCCTTCGATATCAACAGAATTTTCATGCATAAGAACAAACAATTCTTTAGCAGGAGGAAAATCCCATACAGCTGCCTTCGGGGCATTATCAATCCATACCGGGTAGCCTGTCAGCCAGGTTTCCGGAAAAGCTATAACACGGGCACCATTAGAAGCAGCTTCCCTGATTAATTTATCAGCCAGTGATGTTGATTCTTCCAGATTCATGAAAACCGGTGGGATCTGTACAATAGCTGTTTTTATCATCATGAAATAATCCTTTTTTCTGTTAATAAAGCTCTAAATGTTCCGCAAGTATCGATATACCTATTAAAATAAGGATAATACCCCCGGCCATAGAAATTCTTCCGCCAAATTTCCTGTTCGATATTTCACCCAATTTGATTCCCGCAAGGCTCATAATGGCAGCTACAATCCCGATAATAATTGCCGGAATAATAATTTTATCACCCACAATTCCCAGGCTGAACCCAACCGCAAGTGCGTCAATGCTTGTTGCTACCGATAAACTGATAAGAGAAAAACCTTTGGATATATCTTTCCTGATCTTCTCATCATCCGAAAAAGAATCCCGGATCATATTCCCGCCGATCAGAGCTAATAAGCCAAAAGCTATCCAATGGTCATAATCTGCAACAATATCAACAATACTTGCACCTGCAAGCCATCCGATAATTGGCATCAAAAACTGGAAAAGTCCAAAATGGAATGATAGGCGGAATTTTTGCCTTTTATCAGCTTTGCCGTAGTATGCACCACCGGCAAATGAAACAGCAAAGGCATCTATTCCGAGAGTAATTGCAATCATAAGAACAAAAAAATAGTTCAATACTTCCGACCAAAAAGTCACATTACTATTAATTGCAATTTAGCAACATTTTCAGAATTTTACGCATTAAAAATTACTGATTTTTAATATAATTATTTTTCGTATTGGAATGTTGCTAAACTATATAAGCTTTAATTTCAATTGTTTATGACTTTATTAACCAGTTTTTTAATTGATAAGCCTTGCACGGAAATTGAAAATATTACCACAATATATGTAAATACCAATATTATATCCCTTTCGGCTGACGGAGGAAGCGAAAGGGCAAGAGCAACTGAAATTCCACCGCGCAAACCTCCCCAGGTTAAAACAGGAATCAAGCCTTTCTTCTTTTCACCTTTGAATTTTAGCACAAGAAGTGGTAGTGAAACACTTACAAAACGTGATAAAAGAACAAGTGGAATTACAATTAATCCGGCGGCAAACCATTGAAAATTCAGAGTAAGTACTAATAGTTCAAGCCCAATCAGTACAAATAGTATTGAATTGAGTATTTCATCGATCAATTCCCAGAAATCATCCAGCCTGTTTCGGGTATTATCGGACATTGCGAAGTTTCTTCCTTTATTTCCGATAAATAATCCGGCAACAACAATTGCAATGGGGCCTGACATGTGAAATGAAGAAGCCAGTTTATAGCCTCCCATTACAAGAGCCAGCGTTATCAAAGCTTCAACCTGGTAATTATCAATTGATTTCAGCAAGTAGTAGGATGTCCATCCAAGTATTATTCCAAGCAATGCACCCCCGACTGCTTCTTCTGTAAAAAGCCATGCTGCGGATGTAAAACTTACATCGCCACCGCCAAAAGCTATTCCTGAAATTACCAGGAACACCACAACACCTATACCATCGTTAAATAAGGATTCTCCGGCTATAACTGTTTCAAGGTCTTTTGGCGCCCCGGTTGTTTTCAGTATGCCGAGTACAGCTATGGGATCCGTCGGCGATATGATCGAACCGAAAAGCAGGCAGTATATAAAGTCAACTCCAAATCCGAATGCAAGGTTTATCAGGTAAAACAGGCTTCCGAATATAAATGTAGAAAGGACAACTCCGAGAGTAGCAAGTAATGTTATCGTTAGTTTTTCTTTAGCCAGATCATTGATATTTACATGCAACGCACCGGCAAAAAGTAAAAAACTAAGCATGCCCTGCATTACAGCGTAATCAAAATCGATTTTGTTCAGCCATAAGGTTGCCTTTTGTGCAAAATCACCCGAACTACCTGAAATCAGTATCAGGCTAAGTGATATAACAAGTGAAATTAACATAACACCTATTGTTGCAGGTAGTTTTAAGAATTTATAATTAATATAGCTGAATAGTGCAGTTAATGTAAGTAATACCGAGATTATTCCAAATATGTCCATTTCTTTACCGGATTATTTAACTTACAGGCAAATATAGAAGATAAATTTCGAATTGGAAATATTATTTTTAATATTTTGTTTTATTAAAGATAATTAATAATTTGTAACCTGAAATAATATTACGATTTTAGCATAAAAAATGGTTTAATTATTGATAATAAATTCGTGAAGTTTGGTGCTGAATAAAGGTATTGGTATTATAAATAAAACAGATGTCCGGAAAAAAGTTAATGCAATCAACAGATGAACATATCAACAAGGCCGCAGAAAAGTCAAACATTGTATTAGTGGTTGATGATAATGTTATGACATTGAGGCTTATAGAAAAATACCTGAATCATTTTGGATACAAAACCTACAAAGCCGAAAATGGAGAAAGGGCATTGCAGATAGTAAGCCAGATAAAGGGGATTGACCTGATTATTCTGGACGTTATGATGCCCGGCATGGACGGACACGAAGTATGTGCAAATGTCAGGAAGAAATTCAGCCTTTATGAACTTCCTGTATTATTCCTGACTTCACTGAAAGAAACCGAGGATGTAGTGAAAGGCCTTGAAGCAGGGGCCAATGACTATCTTGTAAAGCCCTTTAACAACCGGGAACTTCTGGCAAGAACACAAACACTGATAAAACTGAAAAAACTTACCCTTTCTAATATTTCATTGCGTGCCAATGTTGAGGTAAAAAATAAATATCTTAAACAATTAAGCGAAGAGATCGCAATAAGAAAAAAAGTTGAAAAGGACCTTATACGCGCCAAAGAAAAAGCCGATGCGGCAAACAGGCTGAAAAGCGAATTCGTGGCAAATATGTCACATGAAATCCGAACTCCTATGAATGCAATCATTGGATTCAGTGAGCTTTTGTCGAGCAGAATAAAAGATCCGAAAAATATTGAATACATCAGTTCGGTGGTTAACAGCAGTAAAAATCTTCTGGATCTTATAAATGATATACTCGACTTATCAAAAATTGAAGCCGATAAAATCAGCCTTGCACCTAAGCCCCTTGATATAAAAAGGCTCTTATCGGATATCCGGGGTGTATTTATTCTGAGAATCGAGGATAAGGACCTTGAAATGCGTATTGAAATCGACGACGATCTTCCTGCTTACCTGATCGTTGATGAATCAAGATTGAGACAAATTCTTATAAACCTGATGGGTAACGCTGTTAAATTTACAAGAAAAGGTTTTATAAGGCTGGCTGCTACAAACATCGTGAATGACGGAAATATTGCCAGCATTGCAATTATTGTGGAGGACAGCGGTATTGGCATTCCTGAAAAAGATATTGTACATGTATTCGAAGCATTTTATCAGCCTGTTAGCAATAACTCAGAATCCTATGGCGGAACCGGCCTCGGGCTTACTATTACCAAAAGGCTTGTTGAATTGATGGGAGGCTCGATTTCCCTTGAAAGCTCTGACAGAGGTACAAAATTTACTGTGTTCCTGCCCGAAATTGAAATTGCGGCAGAAGAAGAAATTGTCTATTCAGAAACAAAATCCGAACTTGATACTAATATTATTTTTCCTGGTTCAAAGATTTTGATTGCCGATGATGTTGAAAACAACAGGAAATACATTAAAGAAATCCTGAAAGATAAAGTCAGTGATATATACGAAACTGATAATGGCCGGGATGCTGTAGAGATACTGAAGCATTTTAAGCCTGATATTATTTTAATGGATATGAAAATGCCTGTAATGGATGGATTTGAAGCTACAATTATATTGAAATCAAATCCGGGTACGGCTTCTATACCCATTATTGGTTTAACTGCTTTTGCGATGGAAGAAGAAAAAGATAAACTTTTTGATACAGGAATAGATTCTTACGTAAAAAAACCTGTTTCAGCCGTCAATTTGTTGTTAGAAATGAGAAAATTCCTTTATTTTGAAACAATTGAAAGTGAAACGGAAGTTTTGATCGAGTCTGAAACAGAATCCAGATATTCGGAATTTCCGGATCAGATAAAAATATTGCTGGACCTGCTTGATAAATTTATCAGCCCTAAAGTGGATGAATTAAAAAAATCAGGCAGAATGAAACTGATTAAGGAGCTGGCATTTGAAATTGTTGATGCAGGAAACAGTTATCAGACAGGACTGATAAGTGACTTTGGGAATGATTTGCTTAAGGCTGCAAACAATTTTGACCAGCAGAAAGTAAAAAAATTATTAAAAAATTACGATAATTTGATTGATGAGTTGAAAAATTATCTCGATAATGCTAAATTATAGAATATCGCAGCGTGAAGTGGAATGAAGGATTTTAAAACGGAGAAAACATGATAATTCCATCAGATATAATTGATAATAAAATACCATACGTACTGGTAGTAGACGATATATTGAAAAATTTACAGGTTATCGGTACCATTCTTGAAGAAGCCGGATTTGAGATTTCTGTGGCAGATAACGGTAAAGATGCTATCGAGATGGTTAAAGCCGATAAGCCGGATTTGATCCTGTTGGATATCATGATGCCTGAAATGAGTGGCTTCGAGGTTATCCGGCATTTGAAGGCAAATCCTGAAACAGAAGAAATTCCCGTGATTTTCCTGACTGCCAAAACGGAAACCGAGGACATTGTTCAGGGATTTAACCTTGGTGGTGTTGACTATATCACCAAACCATTTAAGAAAGAAGAGCTGCTTTCACGTATTAGAACTCATACGGAATTGAAGCTTTCCAAAGACCTGATAATGGAACAGAATGAAAAGCTAATTAAGCTGAACAAGGATAAAAACGAATTTATCGGGATTACTGCCCACGACTTGAAAAATCCGCTCGGAGCTATTCTTGGCCTGTCAGAGGTTATTGTAAGGGGGGATTTTGAGCTTTCTATGGATGAAATAAAGGATTTTAGTAAGGATATTTATAAATCTGCACAGAATATGTTTTCATTAGTAACCGACCTTCTTGATATTAATGCCATTGAAGAAGGCAAGATGAAAATGGATTTTACTGATTTCGACATGTGTTCGGAACTTAACACGGCAATGAAAAGATTCGTGATGAGAGCGGAGGAAAAAAGTATTGAACTTATAATTGATGTTCCCGAGGAAGAAATCCCCGTTTTTGCTGATTTAAACAAAATTAATCAGATACTCGACAACCTGATATCCAATGCTATTAAATTTTCGCCTATCGAAAAAAAGATATGGATCAGGGCATCAATAATCACGGAAAGGCACTATGTAAAAGTTGAAGTCCAGGATCAGGGCCCGGGAATTACCGAAGAAGACAGAAAGAAATTATTTCAGAAATTTGCAAAACTAAGTGCCCGCCCGACAGGTTCAGAAAACTCAACCGGATTGGGTCTGTCCATTGTTAAGAAACTGATAGAGGATATGTTTGGCAAGATATGGGTTGAAAGCGAACCGGGAGAGGGAAGCAACTTTATATTTACACTACCACTGGCCGGCAAACCGTCATAGTTGCATGGTTCGGTTTTTCAATATCAGTAATTTCAGCAGGGGAATTTTATTCCTTCTGTTATTTATTCTTGTTTCCTGTGTCAATCCTTTTGCCCCAGGGCTCGACGATAGTGATTCCGGTGATGCAGTTCTCGGCGACCAAACGGAAACAGACGGAGTTTTTCAGAACTTCCGCTATGCTTACCTTTTTAAAGATACAGTTGTTTACGGCAACCTGCTTGCTGATGATTTTACTTTCGTTTTCAGTAACTACGATCGGGGCGTGGATGTATCCTGGGGCCGCGAGGAAGATATGCTAACTACTTCGCGGCTGTTCAATGCCACCCAAAATCTGGACCTGATATGGAATGATGTCGTTGTTTCCTCCGGCGACAGCCTGACACGGGAGATATCCAGAGGGTTCACACTGCAAATAATATTCAGCCCAAGTGATATTATCCGTATTCAGGGCAGGGCAAATTTCAATTTAAAACGCAGCAAGGGTTCAGATCCGTGGAAAATATTTACATGGCGGGACGAATCAAATTATTAGCAATATTTTTTATTTAATGATCAAAACATCATTCAAAATGGCTGAAAAGAATAAAGATTTTTTCCAAAAAGTATATGCAGTTGTCCGGCAGATACCAGCCGGCAAAGTGTGTACATACGGCAGGGTAGCCAGGGCTGCCGGGCTTGCATCAGGAGCCAGGATGGTTGGCTGGGCACTGAACGGAATTGGCGATGACAGCGATATACCCGCCCACCGGGTTGTTAATCGTCTTGGTGAACTAAGCGGCAAGATACACTTTGGCACACCTTTCAGGATGAAAGAATTACTGCTGTCCGAAGGAATAACATTCAAAGCCGAAGCTGTTGACCTGGATAAACATCTCTGGGAACCCGATATCATCGATGATTATTAAATATTTAATTCCTCCCTGAATTTTAATAAATCTATGAAAAGAACTGTCCCCCGCCAGCTGGGGACATTCCTGTAGGTCATTCTGAACAAAGTGAAGAATCCATCTTTGTTTGCAGATAGTGTGTGAAGAATGGATTCTTCGCTGGCGCTCAGAATGACCTTCCAGCCTTATAATCGTCAAATTCGATAGCCAGGTGCTCTATCTCGTGGATAATGACGCCCTGACCAGAAGCTATGGAAAAAGAAACCACCCCGTCTCGCTGCGCTCGCCACCCCTCAACGAGGGGAATTTTTAAGAAACCACCCCTGTATTCCCCTCCTACATTAGGAGGGGATAAGAAGTTAAATAACATAGAATTAACTCCCCCTCCTTTCGAAGGAGGGGGCCGGGGGGAGGTAGGAAGAGTCTATGGTAATGCACCGATGTTCTAAGTCATTGCCGCCTTGTTCTTCTTCAAAGCCCTCTCCTTCGGGGAGGGTTTGGGAGGGGTCAGAAGCAATGCCCCGATGTTTGAAGATAATGAACTCTTGTTTGCACCTATTGCAGCAATGTTTTGCTTTATTGCCGCCTTGGTTGAAGATAATGAACTCTTGGTTGAAGCTATTGCACCGATGTTTGATGATATTGACGCCTTGGTTGAAGATAATGATGCCTTGGTTGAAGATAATGATGCCTTGGTTGAAGATAATGATGCCTTGGTTGAAGATAATGATGCCTTGGTTGAAGATAATGATGCCTTGGTTGAAGATAATGATGCCTTGGTTGAAGATAATGATGCCTTGGTTGAAGATAATGATGCCTTGGTCGGAGTTATTGACGCCTTGGTTGAAGGCATTGACGCCTTGGTCGGAGGCATTGAACTCTTGGTCGGAGGCAAAGAACATGTTCAGTAAGGTCAACCAAGTGTTCAGTAAGGTCAACCAAGTGTTCAGTAAGGTCAACCAAGTGTTCAGTAAAGCCAACCAAGTGTTCAGTAAGATCAACCAAGTGTTCAGTAAGATCAACCAAGTGTTCAGTAAGGTCAACCAAGTGTTCAGTAAAGCCAACCAAGTGTTCAATAAGGTCAACCAAGTGTTCAGTAAAGCCAACCAAGTGTTCAGTAAGATCAACCAAGTGTTCAATAAGGTCAACCAAGTGTTCAATGAGGCCAAATTTCACTACATTAAGGCCAAACAGTAGTTCAATACCTCCGGCCAAGGCAGTTTAAAGCCCTGCCAACAAAGCAATTAGCCCAAACATTTGGATTCTGGTTCGAAACAGCATTGAAATAAGGAAATTATCCGGTTCATTGAAACCACAGGATGGGGAATTAAGGCCGGCGGCCTGTTCATTGGGATGGAAGAACGGGGTATAATGGCCGGAGAAGGAGGTATTATGTTGTTATTTCCCTCCTTCCCAAGTTGTACTTGGGAAGGAATATTTCTTGCAAAGTTCTACTTTGGAATTATGAAGCTCAGTTTCAGGAAAACTGCATTACGAAGTACAACTTCGTAATGAGAGAGAAAAATCGACAGCGGCGTAGCCGCGACATTTTTGTAGAAAGGCGAATCCGGAAAGGACAACAGCCCCGTAGGGGCGACATTGGCAAAAGATTGTGTCGCTCCTACGGAGCTTTTAATAATCGCAATGTAAAAATTATCTACAAAAATTCCGCTCCTACGGAGCTTTTTATATAATTCCGATGCTCTTGCGACTGAAGAATCCATTTTCGTTTGCAGATAGTGCATAAAGAATGGATTCTTCGCTGGCGCTCAGAATGACCTTCCAGCTTTATAATCGTCAAATTCAATAGCCACGTGCTTTAGTTCGTGGATAATAATACCTTGGGACTAAGAAAAAGAATCCACCCCGACTCGCTGCGCACGCCACCCCTCAACGAGGGGAATTTTTAAGAAACCACCATCGACCTGTCCCGATGGATCGGGGACAGGTTTCTCCATCCCAAGCCGGGCACGGGACGGAGTGGAAATCAACAGAAGTCCTCTTAAAGCAATTTCAATGAAATCATAAATTCTTCGTCGGGGCGGAGTCCATTCTCGAAGGAGCGGGCATAGCCAAATGAAAGTGTGGTTTTCAACAATGAGAAGAATACCACCTGGAAATCAAGTTGTCCACCGATATTATAAACCTGGCGGCGGTAATCTTTATCCGGGTTAAGAATTATACCGCCGGCAAAGCATGAAAACTGAGCATAAGTGCTGTACATATACAGGAATCCCAGCCTGCGGAAACGAATTGGTGTAAAGTTCACTTCGGCAAAACTTTTAACAAAATTGCGTCCTTCCAGTTCATTCAGGTCACGCCCGGGGAAGGATTCAAGCATCCTGTATTTTTTCACGGCAAGGTAGTCTGAATTTTTCATATCCTGTGGATTGAAACGATCTATATAATTATTGCCGAATCCGCCGAAATAAAAATTTCCGAATGGGCTTCCGTCATCTTTTAATGAATGTCCGGCTGCTGTACGAAGCCAGATTGAAGAATTGCGCATAGGGAGGAGGCCTCCAAAATCAAACTGCCCAAACAGCAGAGGATAGAATTCCTCGTTGGCAAGATTTGTATGCGACCATATCTTAATATCATAGCCGGATTCAGGTTCTATCGATCCAAGGCTTTTACGGAAGAAGTTCCTGTGGAATTGAGCTGTCGCTGTATAAAGTTTATCAAAGGAGGCATTAACGTTCTGGTATGAAGGCATTTTTTCCAGGTCGCCATAAGCGCTAAGGCGAAGGTAAAAATCCGAATGGTGTGGCTTGTGATTGTATATCAGGTCCTTGTGGTATTTCACCGAGGCGAACCATCCGGCACGGCCCAGTTTTACAGGCCCGAAAAGATCATAGAAATCCGCCGGGTTGTACGCGGCGTTTATATACCAGTCCCAGTAGTTATAGGAAATTCCGGCATGAAGCCTTTCTTTTTCCGGCAGATTGCTGTTTGCTGTATATGAAGATTTTAATTGCAGGTTGTGCATTCCAAGGGGATCCCTGAAATTTATTTTATATCCGAATGCGGCATATTTTTTATATCCTTCAACAATCGGGTAGCCCGAGGCAAGGCCAATACCGGTGAAAAGGCTGAAAGGCTCTTCGCTGGCAATATTTGTATCAAGCATAACGGCTTTTGCAGCAGGCTCCAAAGCCCATTCTTTTACAATCGGATTTTTTTCAACTACCATCTGCCCTAAGTAATCAATTGGTTCAATATCTTCTATCGGGTTTATCCCTGTCATCACAGGCAGCATACCGTTGCGTGTGTATTTGAACACGAGCAGGGAATCATTTCCAACAGGAGTAGGGCGGAAAAGTCCGGCCTCCGCGTTGGACAGGGCTTGCATTTCGCCTGTTTCAACATCAATTTCAAAAATATTTGAAATTCCGGTATAATATGAAGTTCCGTAAAGTTTTGTTCCGTCGGGGGAGAAAACAAAATTTGATACGGAATTATCCTCGAATTCAAAAAGTGTTCTTTTATCGCTATTGCCGTTTATCAGTTCCCTGATATTAAAGCAAACAAGTGATTGCCTTCCGCTGAGTTCGGACCATGTGGCGCTTAGCATTTCACCGTCAGGGGAGACATCAATATCAAAAAGCGACTTCCCGTAGGGAATAGTAAAAATAATATCGAATGTATTATACGGCGGCGGAATACGTATTAGTGAAGTCCTGCCGCTCATATTCTGTACTGCCCACAGGGATCTGTCTTTATTGTTAAGTGCGAAATCTCCCGCACGTGTGGTTTCAATCAGGTATTCTTTTTCATCTGTTTTAATATTATATTTACTCAGCCCCCTCCAATTATTGTTGGTTTCGGCCATAAAAACGGTTTTCGATACTTCATCATAGCACAAGCTGGTAACATAGTTGAGTTTAGGGGTGATTATTTCGCAAATTCTTTCTCTTTGGCCTGTTTCAATATCAATGCTTTCCACATGTGCCATATCTCCGGGATAGTTCACAGCAACAATGATCTTCCCTGTCTCAGAATCAATAAAAGGTCGTGAAACCGTGCCGAGTGGTTCGAAAGTAATATTTCGGAAATCAGTTACAGGATATTTATTTACTTTTTCGATATTGGACTTTTGATGTTCTTTCTCCCATGCTATCCAATTTTCCCATGCATCTTCTACGTCGATATTAAAAACTTTTTCGAACTGGGAAGCATAGAATTTATCAGAATCATCAGTTCTTGAATAAAAGGCACGAACTTTCTCTACTCCATAAGTTTTTGCCAGCCATGCAATAAAACGTGTTCCATAAAGATATGCATTTACTCCCACCTGGAAATCAATTGTTGTTCCCTCTGTTTCAAGGCCCACAACCCTGTAGAAATACGCGGAATCAAGATACATCGAACGAAATACCATTTCGTCATAACCACCAAGAGTACGGCCAAGGCCGCCGGACATCCATGTTTCCATGAAAACAGCTATGCCTTCGTGATACCAGCGCGGGGAATACCAGCGGGGAGTTGTAAGATAGCTGTATACCATTGATAAAGGATCGTTCGGATCCTGTCCGACTTTTCCGAGGAAAATGGAACGCCAGAAGTTATCCCCCGGGGAAGCTTTGTCGCACATTACCACATGGACAAGCTCATGGTTCATAAGCCACTGCATACGTTCATTGGACGGAATAACATCGAATGTATATTCGAAGGGAGCAATCCCAAGTGATATAAAATTCCACGGAATCACGATAGTACCTCCGTTACCGTCATCGGAAAAATCATTCAGTAGTATCTGCACGTCTTCGCTTGGAGTGTAATCCCAGAATTTCTTGTGGAATTCCATTGCATTTACAAATGTACCGGCAGCATGTGGAATCAGGTAAGAATGCCTTGGATCGAAATAAAATAGATCCAGGTCCTCGTAGGAATATTCCATTACCTGCGAGTGTAATTGAATTGTAGTAATGATAAATATCACTGTAAAAATTATCTTCTTCATTTCCGTCCGTAACTCTTTGTACATCATTCTTCCATTGATTTCCGGGGTAGATATTAACGGGGCTTTTTATTTACTCATCCGATGACTTGAAGTCATCGGATGAGTAATTGCCATTTATTCCTGCAAATCTAAATCTTCGTTTTTATTGCCAAATAACTCCAGGATGCTATATACTCCGATTCGTTCTATAGCCGGAGTAAGTTTGATTATATCATCAGTATCTCCAATTTTATCAGAAGCAAAAATATAAACTCCAAGTTTCTTATTTGCTGAGGACAATTCGTCTTTTGCTGTAAGATCAATTAAATCCAGTTTTTCTTTGTCCATAATCGAACAGAGCAACTCTGAATAATCTGTGCTCAGTTTATCAAAGGCATATACGGCACTCAATTTATCCTGGGATAAGATAACTTTAACTTCTTCCCGGGCGAAAAATTCAAGTTTATACTCTGATAAAGCAACCTGTTTCATGTTATCGATTCCGGGAATAATATCGGATTGAAATAATTTAATCACTTCAATAGGATTGGGGTTTCCCGTATCTATTCCGGGATTAGCATAAACAGCCAATCCAACATTTCCACTATAAAAACCATGATCATCAGTTTTCGAATAATATGTCAGAATCTTATCTTCATCCACATAAAAGTCCTCGAAAACTGCCCGGGCATCTCCCTGGTGGATTTTTTCTTTTGCAGGAATATCTTTCAACAAACCAGGATCATGAATCTCTTTTTCAAGGGCATATTTCGCGGTTTTCGAATCGCCGGTAAGCAGTGCAATAGAAGCTGTTTTTATTATCATTTTATCTCTGACTTCGCGGATATTATTAAGCATATCAGCTTTTTTGCCTGCTTCGCCGGATGCAATAATTTTTTCCATCGAGTTGGTGGAATTTATAAATAGCTCATTTTTTTTGATCAATTGTTCGATATAATTGAAAAACTCAATAAAATAATGATCAATATCTTTGGAGTAATCCATTTTTCCGGAATTGATATCAAGTAGCAAGGATATGGTTTTGTTGGTTTTATATTTATTATTCTTTACAAACTTCATATAGTCTTTCAAAGAATTAGCTAATTCCTGACCCTGAGGTGTGTTGTCGTATTTCATGATCCGGGGTATCCACCAATCTTCGATATCAAGAAGAACTTTACCCATTTTATAATTAAATGCAGCGAGAAGAGCTATTGTTTTCTGGACTTCTTCCTTATTATTGAAAAACTCACTTCTTAAAACAATACCTGCATTATCATTTTCATGATGTTTTTCCACTTTGCCAATTGTACCGGACATTCCTTCTGTATCATTTTTATTTCCACATGAAATAAAAAGCGGGAGGATTAAAAAAATCATGAGACTTGTAAGACGGTATTTCATAGGGGTCTCCTTTGCAAAAGTAATATAAATTTCAACACAATAAGTTGATTAGTTAATAACATGATCCAAAATCATAATATTACAAATTTTCAAATAATTATACAATTCCCAAAAGTCAGGTTAAAGATAAACATTTTTTTTCATATTTTCCAATTTTCTAAACTACTTTGATATTTTTTTAAAATCAAAAAGTGAGCGATTGAGTTTTACAGAGTTCATAGATAGTGAATTGAGCCACTCCCAGAAAAGAGCGGCAGAGTTGATGGATGAATTTATTGAAAGTTCTGATCCGGTTTTTATATTGAAAGGATATGCCGGTACAGGGAAAACATTTTTACTTGATAAACTTGCAGCATACCTTGAAGCCCACGGCAGGCAATATTCTGTTCTTGCGCCAACGGGCAGGGCCGCCAGGGTTATTTCAGAAAAATCAGGGCAGGCTGCTGAAACAATCCATCGTGGAATTTATCAGATTGACACCGAAAACCGTGCCGGAGCAAGGAAAAAATCCACTGGCAGGCTGTTTCAATTTATTTTTGAACTAAAAGAAAATGATATGCTTAACGGGGTGATTCTTGTTGACGAAGCCTCGATGATATCGGACTTGTATTCGGAACAGGACATTTTCAGGTTTGGTTCGGGGCATTTGCTGCAGGATCTGATTGAGTTCGTAAATATCAGGAAAAATAAAATTATTTTCTTTGGCGACCCCGCACAGTTGCCTCCTGTTAATTCTGAATATTCACCTGCGCTTAGCCCTGATTATTATGATTTCAACTTTGAATTGAATGTTCCTGTTTTTGAAATGACAGACATAGTCCGGCAAAAAGAAGAAAGCTCAATTCTGGCTAATGCCACGGCGCTTAGAAACAGTATCAGGGATGAGGATTTTTATAATATATCGATAACCGCCGACAGTAAATATACATATAGTACTGCCAAACACGACTTTATGAATGATTATATCAAAGCCTGTGGTAATAAGCCTGATCCGGAAACAATTTTGATAGCCTTTACAAACCGCCAGGTAAGTTATTACAACGAAATGATCAGGAAGCATTTTTTTCCTTCAAAAGCATCAATTTGTAAGGGCGATCGAGTTATGGTTGTTAATAATACATATAATTATAAAATTGACCTGATGAATGGTGAGATTGGAGAGGTTATCCGGGCCGGAAGGAAGGCCGAGGAAAAGTCCGTATCCGTATATGGAAAAGAAGGCCCGGAAATTATTAAACTTGTATTCCGCGACCTGACAATCCGCTTTCCTGATTTCAACGGAAAACATACTGATATTATATGCAAAATTTACGAGCCTTTACTTTATTCCACCGAAAGAGACATTGGCAGCCTTGAAACGCAGGCCCTATATCAGGATTTCAGGGGCAGGTATCCCGGCCTCCGGACGTCTTCGGCGGAATACCAGGCTCTGATAAAACATGATCCCTACCTGAATTGCTTAAGGGTGAAATTCGGTTACGCGATTACATGCCATAAATCACAGGGCGGTGAGTGGAGCAAAGCTTTTATTGATTTTAAAGCCGGGCCAAGAGGTTATAATAATATAGGATTTTTTAGATGGGCTTATACCGCTATAACGAGGGCAGCAGAGAAAGCATGGTATATTAATGAGCCGGTAAGAAAAGTTAATTTAAAAAATGAAAATGATGTAACTGAAGCTATCAGAACAGATAAAATTGTACCTGTCGAAGAAATCCCTTTTACGGGCAAACCTCTGAGCCGGCTGCCTGTTGTTGTTTATTCCGGATTGAAAACCGTATTTGAGGAAATGGATATTGATGTTAAAAATATTTTAACCCTGCCCGGATGTGATAAATACCTGATAGCTTACGAGGGGGCAGAGGCAGGTATGAGTTTCTGGTATAGTGGCAACAAAGTGAAACACGTTGATATCCAGCCGGGTATTGATGAAATATTTGCTGAAAAGCTTGAGCATATATCTTCTTTGATGAATGGGCGTGAAATTGAGGCTGGAAAATGAGGAACGTTAGTTTTACGGTTGAATATAAAAAGCCGGAGTGGAAACTCGTGAAAAGGTTGCTGGCATTTATGAAACCATATAAATTAGCAGCTATCTCGGCTTTTGTTCTTGCCATTTTAGGTTCCGGCATTGCGCCACTTACACCATACCTAAGCAAAATTGCCATTGATGAATACATTCCCGACGGTGATTATAACGGAGTACTGAAAATTGCAATATTGATTACTATTGTATTGGTAGTGCGGGGCATATTGAAATATTTTCAGACTTATGTTATGAACAGAACCGGGCAGAAAGTCCTTTTTGATATCAGAAAAGCCCTTTTTGACAAAATTCACACACTATTGATATCCTGGTTTGACAAGCATCCAGTCGGAAGCCCGGTAACGCGCGTTACAAACGACGTCGAGGCAATGAACAAACTCTTTACATCAGGAATTGTCCTGATTATCGCTGATATAGCTTATATTGTCTGGATTGTTGCATTCATGTTTTATACCGATGCGGGGCTGGCATTAATTACATTGTCAGTACTACCGGTTTTGCTTGCGGTCAGTTTCTTTTTCAGGAAAAAAATTCGCGAGATCTATCGATTGGTCAGGATTAAAATTTCAGAAATGAATTCTTTCCTGAACGAAACTTTCAGCGGTATTCATGTTGTGAAGCAATTCAATGCTGAAAACAAGAGTAAAGATGATTTCAATTTCCTGAACTTCAGTGCATTATCTCTGAATCTGAAAGGAGTTAAATATTTCTCGATGTTCTTTCCGGCAATAGAGTTAATAAGTGGTTTTGCGCTTGGATTGGCGTTATGGTATTCTGCCGGGTCGGTTATATCCCATTCGCTAAGCGCCGGGGTTGTAATTGCATTCATGCAGTATATCGAGATGTTCTTTCGTCCGGTGCGTGATCTTTCCGAGAAATATACAACTTTACAGGCTGCAATGGCATCATCCGAGAAAATATTTTCCTTCCTTGATGAGGACAGTATTGAAAACAATTTGGGAAACAATAAAAATAGTTTCAAGCAAAGCATTCATTTCAAAAACTTAGCATTTTCTTATGACGGAAAAAAACAGGTATTGAGAGATATAAATTTTGAAGTAAAAAAAGGGGAGACCGTAGCTATTGTTGGAGCAACAGGATCGGGAAAAACAACCATTGTAAACCTGTTGCTCAGATTCTACGATGGATTTTCTGGTAACATTTTCATTGACGGAGTTGATATCAGGGAAGTAAATCCAATTGCCTTTAGAAAATTAACCGCCCTTGTTATGCAGGAAAATATCATTTTCAGGGGCAGCCTGGCGGAAAATATTATCCCGGGGTCCAAACCCGATGATAAAAAACTAATTGAAGCTGCAAAATCAGTTGGGGCTTATGGTTTTATATCCAAACTGCCGGGCCGGTTCGCATACGATCCGGGAGATTTCGGAGCAAATTTGTCAACCGGACAAAAGCAGCTCATAGCTATTTGCAGGGCTTTTGCCGCAGATCCTGAAATACTGATCCTGGATGAGGCAAGTTCGGGAATTGATTCGGGGACGGAACATATCATCGAAAATTCACTACATAAATTATTCAGCGGCAGAACTTCAATAGTAATTGCTCACAGGCTGAGCACAGTTAAAAAAGCCGACAGGATAATAGTCCTTCACCATGGGGAAATACGGGAAAGTGGCACTCACAAGGAACTTATTGAGAAAAATGGTATCTATGCCAAGCTTGTTATACTTCAGATGAGTAAATGATGATCTTGGAGTGTGAATTATGAAATATAAAAAACTTTCACTATTTACACTAAAAAGGGAAGAGGCAGGCCTGAAAATGTATTTGATATGGATATTGCATAATATAAGTTAGTTTACATAATGTAGATTATATTGCATAATATATTATGTTTCTATTATGGAATTTAAGCTTTAATCCTTTTTAATTTATATCTTTACGGCCTTATAAACCGTTTTTCCGTTTGTACTGCTGATTGTTATGAAATAAATTCCTGGTGCCTGCGGTTGAAATTCAACTTTGCCGTCCGTCCCGGCTTTGTATTCCATTATAAGCTGCCCCAGTATATTTTGTATCCGGATTTGCTGTCCGAACCTCGTGCGAATATTTAAAACTTCTCTGAACGGATTCGGCCATGCAATTATTTCCTCCTCGACAGGATCATCTATACCCGAGTCGTCCGGGTACGCGAACGCCCCGAGGTCCGGCGGCGATTTGTATTGTCTGTCTTCCATATCGGGTTCCATTAACGGTGTCAGGCCTTTTTCAATGATATTCTGTGGAAAATCAATCCCTGCGCCTATACATACGGAATTCTCTGTAAGGTGAAAATCCCCGCAGGAATAATCCATGAATCCCGGATCGTCGGCTTTAATATTATTTTCTTCATCGACTTCGCCGTTTGTAGCCGAATGCGACACAACTGCATTGTTTTTGAAGAAGTTATTCTCAAGACATAAGAATCCGTTATCAGAGATAAATCCAAGATGATCTGCCATAATAATATTGTTAAATGCCTGGCATTGCTCATGTTCCGATGAAAGCCTTACAAGTGTTGTGTTACCGCTCCTGTAAGAGACAATTGTGTTGTTATATAGATACAATGTTCCTTTTCTGAGGCGGTTTTCATCGCCTGAATCTCCGCCGTAATGTATCATCTGGCTGTTGCCCTCGCCATCGTGTTCCACCAGGACGTTGCCATAAACATAAGTTTCCCTGTATGAAGGATCGTTTATAAGTTCTTCGCTTCCTGCGTCCACAAGATCAAGCTGGCGGTTTCCGTCCTCGATATGGTTATAACGTACAATCAGCCCTGCTGATCTGTCCTTAAGGTTATTGCCATCGCAACCTTCTTTAAGCGGTCCGTAATAGTTAAACTGAAATATTATTCCCATAGCGCTTGTGTAGGAATTATGTTCTAAATAGCGGCCCGGATTACCATTATCGTAGATGCGACAGCCATGTATCAGGGCATTGTTGGTCTGTTCGGCTATGAAAAGCCCGTTGCCATTGTCGTGCAAATCGCAATCCATAATTGTAATATTGTTTCCTTTTTCAATAAATATGCCCGCGCTGTTCCATTCATACTCTGTAATGCCGTTCCTGCCTGTGAATGCATAAGGAACCCTCCCCGATCTTATATCCAGCCCCTGAAGTATAATATTTTCAGGCATCTGGTCAGCGGGAATATTGGAACCGCCGATCTTTATTACGCCACGCGGTTCGTTCCAATAATTCTGTCGAGGGCATGTGATAGCATTTTCACCATCAATCACGGGTTTTAATCCGGCATCATTGGGTATTCCAATTATTACAATCGGACTATGATCAGTACCAGCGCCTGTTATAAGCCATTTTTCCCTGTATGGCTGATCCCTTTGATAAATTTTAACCGTATCTCCTGCATTCAATGGGGATTCCCAGGGTACGTCGCCAATACGCTGATATTCTTTATCATTGCCAACCTCATAAACCTCGGCTTTTAAGTAATAGGCACAAAGCATTGATAATAATATTATTAAGATGTGTTTCATTCTAATTCCCCGGATAGTTTTTCATTGATTTATTTAATATATGAATTTCAGCGAATTATTACAAGAAATTAATATTTTATATATAGGTTCAAAATCAATCCTTTGTGTTACACGGCATTATAATTTATTTAAATAAAAAATAATTTTCACTGGCAGGTAACAAAATAATAACAGGAGTGTATTTGTATTCAGAGCATGAGTTGCTAAAGGGTTCGTAGAATCATGTTCTTTGACTGGGTTGCCGGGGGTTCGTGTGTTATGTCGGCTTTTTGTCTGTCAAACCCCGGGCAACTTTTTTTAGCAAGCTTTGAAAAATATGTACTTCAATCAGGACAGCGTCGTAAAATCATTAGAAAATGATTACGGGGACAAAAGTATGCGGCGACTGTCCTTTTTGTTTATTTTACAGTAAATTTCCAAACCGGGCCGAGAACTGAAGCATGGTTCCAGTCCTGGGCATAAATTCTCCAATAATAATCCTTACCTTTTTCAAGGCTATCCACTTTTGCAGTCTGGCTCATGATCGAACTGTAAATTTTTTTAAACGGTGGATTTGTTTCATCAAGAAAAACATCAAAAAATACGAGATTACTATCAGGATCAGTGCATTCCCACTGAAGCTCAAAATCTGTTACATAAACATTGAAACCATCCTTGGGATACAAACATACAGCTGTGTCCGGGGGTATGTTTTCTTCGTTTAGTGGCCTAAGGAGTATCTTTGACTCTGAGACTTTATCAGAAAATACTTCAACAGGCATCATTATTTTGTTGTAACCTTGTTTTTCAGCATAAAGATAATACCAACCTGAAGGTATTCCCTGTAGCAGGAATTCACCGTTAACATCACTTAGTGCTTCTGATATAAACGGGTATGTAAAAACATTTGCTCCAGTTACCGGAGCTGTTGCTGTGTACGTAGGCCCGGTCATTGCATCAAGAACTTCACCTTTTATTGCTCCGGATTCTGCAGCAATCGGAATTTTTTCATTTTTGCATGATACAAATAATGATATTAATAGTAAAACTAAGATTTTCTTCATTTTCCATTCCCGATTATTACGCAGTCAGTTAAAGTTACATCCATTAGGAAACCGGCACATTTACCCCGAAGCTTTATCATACTGTTATGCGTGAAACTGATCTTGGATTCTGTATCGAACATTGAACAACTGATCATTCCAATATCGGAACCGGTGTCAAGAAATAATATTCTTTTAGTTTCTGAAATTTCGGATTTTATAATTTTTCCTTCCACTTCAATGATCTTAGAAAGGTACTTTTTATTGGAAGCTTCCTCATCTACTTCGAATTCCTCGAAAAGTTTTTCTGCGCTGATCCTGTATTCGGGTTCAACGTCAGAATATCCGGATTTCCCGGAGAAAACAAAGTTATAGACAATAATAAGTGCTAATGCTACAGCAACAAAAACACCCGTGATAATAAACTTTTTCATAACTATCTCTTAAATTCTTCATAATCAGCAATAATTTCAATTGGTATTATCCTGTTCACTTTGTCGGATACAATCTCCGGAATTTCAATCCCGTAGTCATAAACATCTACTTTAAATTTACACTTGCCGGTAATTTTTTGGCCTTTCACTATGATTTCTGCATCCGTCACTATTTCTTTTGTAACTCCGTGAATTGTCAATTTTCCTGAGATTTTTACTTTGTATATACCATTTTTTTTAAAATCAATATCGGAAAGGTTTGTAATTTTTCCTTTGAATTTTGCTTTGGGAAAATCATCAGATTCCATGTAGTTCTCATTAAAGTGTTCTTCTGCCAGAGCCTGATCAAATTTGAATGATTGAATCAGAATACCGAAAACAATATCACCGTTTTCAATATTTAAAAAAGAAATCGCCTGATCGGATGTTCCTGCAATATCAATAATTTTTGTCTCGGATACGAAGTGAATTTTTGCAGTCCGGGTGAAATATTTTTCGGCATTGGAAACCGAAAAACCTGTAAGACATAATAATAGTAATAAAAAAAAATTTTTCTTCATAATATTCATTATTAATTTAAAATAAATTAAACATTCTTGAAATATTGAAACCAATGTGTATGTCACCATCAATCAGGTTTCCGCTCGTCCTGCCAATATAGCCGCTTTCAATAATGCTAATCCCATTGGTAACATACAATTGGAACACATGCCCGCCGGTTTCAATATCAAATCCAATAGCAATAGGATCGAAAAATTCGGCCCCGCTCATATCATCCTTATTCAAGACAGGGAAATACTCAATATTGACCGATACCCAGTTTGATAATTTATACCTGCCACTAAGCCCAATGGAGTAAAGATTATTATCATTCTCCCCCATTACAATATTCCTGTGAACAATAGTCGGGGATAGTTGTACAGACAGATCAGATGTGAATTTCCTCGCAATCAATAACTGAAAAGCATATTCAAGCCTGGAATCAAATTCATCCCGGGGGTCACTATCAGGATATTCGACAGAAGTGTGTGCTATGCTCGTGAAAGCAGACACGGAAACGGGTATGAAAGCATTTTCTTTTGCCTGGCGAAGTAAGCTGAGTTTCAAAAAGCCGTTATTGAATTTTCTAACTGTGGCATGCCCCAGGCCAACCATCATCCAATCGGTTATGCCAGTTTCAAGGCTGATATAAGTACTTGCATCATCAAATCCGAAGAAATCATCAAATCCGGAATTTAATCTGCCAAACCTGTGTGCTACCCTGAAATCAAGTTCTCCTCCCCGAACACGTTCAATTGAATGACAGTTTACCACTCTTGTTGATTTGAATGTAGCGCTCTCGTAAATAATTTCTTTATCAAGTTCCCCGTCAAGCAGATTTTCCAAATCGTCTGCTATTAACGGAACCGAAATAAGGAATGCCAATACAAATAAAATTTTTCTCATCTTCAATTCTCAATAATAAGTTTACCTTTTTTACAACAGTAATTGCTATCACCTGCTGTATTCCCGAAACAACAATATTCAATATAATCAAGAAACAGCATACCTCAAAGCATTGTTTAATGATTTATCATAATTGACTATTTCATTTAAAAAATCTAGACTCTTTTTCCGGATATCAATACCGGTAATAAATAGATTACTTTTTAAGGTCAGGAATATTTATTAATTCACATAATGAAGAATTCTTTTAATAATTGCATTTTCACATACTTTGCAGAATGGTTTGCTGCCTTTGGAAAACATTATACAGTCTATCATAGGGCGATAAAGCCCTTCGGCAACATAACCGGCCCCTTCGAATGCTCCGACTTTACCATAATATTTATTATCCCTGATCAATGCATCAACTTCTTCGGAATTTTTTCTGTCAAGTTTAACATACTCTTTCTCGGCTTCTTTTATATCTTTCTCAGGAGCAGCAATTTTCTTTAGCCTGGCAATATTATCATTCATTTCCATTCGTTTCTTACCCCAAACAATTCCCTGATCAATGAATGCCTTTTTATTCCAGGGAGTCGGTATCTCAATTCCTTTGCTGATAAATTCATTCCATTTCAAATCTTCGGGATGTGCGGTAATATTCGGTTCAACAGGTTCAATGCCTTTGGGATAAAACTCTTCGTAAGCTGTACTGGAAGTAAAATATTCATCAGCCAGGCCGCCAAAAGAATGGCCGAATTCATGTGTAAAAAGATATTCGAACCACTGGTTATCAGCTGTAAATGTGCAATAGAAATTATAAATTCCGCCGCCACCGTATCGCTCACTATTCACCATAATATAAAGGGCATCAAATGGAAGATTATAAGCAATATCCTGTAATGATTTATTGTCCTCGGTAAGCAGGTAGCGTTCGGAACCGAGAGAATTGAAAGTACAGGAAAGCGAGCTGTTTTTAAAAATTCCGGCTCTTGGCTCGTCAACACCACTTTCATCCATAGGTTCAACAATTCCTCTCAGGTTAATTTTATCTTTGTAATCAGCATAAGGTTGGTATTTGAATAATACATCTTTGAAACGCTGCATATCCTTTTTGAATTTTTCGGTTTCTTCTTTTGAATAGCCCTCGCCCACTATCAGAATATCCAGTTTATCATGACAGTTCCCGCTAATATGAGTTTCATCAATCAGCAGGTTTACTTTTTGTTTTTTCATAAAAATGATGGAAACATCGTTCGGATCAATTACAGTTCTGAAAACTTCTTTCAGGGAAAGGTCTCTTAATCTCATTTCAACCGATAAATATATCTTGGATTTTGGAAATGGAATTCTGGCTGTTTCACTATAAACTTTTGTTTTTCCTTCAATACCTGCTCGCGTGGTTTTGTATTCCTTGAAGTAAGAATCAAAGCCATAGGAATATATCAACTGTCCGCTTTGATAGTCATAAATCTTTATATAATAAGCGCCATTGTTGAAATTGTCAATCAGTTTATTCGGATTCCCTGCCCATTTGTCGTATTGATAAATTTTATCGATTGATACATTATCACTATTTGCATGGCCAAAATGAAAATAATCTATCCTCATTGTCTGGTCATTGAAATAATTATTAAATTCGGGTTGTGATGCGATAAGTATAGTCGGGAAAATTAAAAGTAGTAAATATTTCATTTCTATTCCTGCAATAATTTATAAACTATTGCAAAAATAGCTAAAAATGGGGTTGAATAGAAATGGAATTAATTAAATGTTGCTGCGTCAAATCCTATTGAACAACCTGCAGCAGTATCACCTAATCCGGCCAGATTGCATCCTCCGTCAGGAACCATACCATGACCGCTGCAAGATGAACCGGCTGAATTACCGTCAGCACTGCAATTGTAACCATCAGCAGATCCGGACGAACAAGTACCAATTGACTGCATCCATTCAAAACCAATCACTTCAGGAACTTCATATTTCATTTTCTTCTCATTTTCCATTTTATTCTCGCAAAATTGATCTATTTTTTGTCGAAGCAAATAAAATAGTATCACAAATATTAAGAATCAAGTTCCTCCGGTAAAACCGCTTCCCTGAGCCTGACATTGGGTTAATGCCGTATTACCATTGCCGGCACAAGTATAATTCGCTGTTAATCCATTTCCGCTACATCTTCCAGTATCAGCAGAACCATTCGAAAAACAAGTTCCTATCGAGTTCATCCATTCAAAGCCAATAACTTCCGGAACTTCGTACTTCATTTTCTTCTCGTTTTCCAAATTAACCTCCCATAGGTTATTGTATATAATAAAATATTATTTCAATATACGAAATATTTTAGTATCTAACTATATGACAATTGCTTATGGAATATATATTTTTAATTATTAATGTTATTTTAATATTCCATTAATAAATATGATATTTTATTACAGAATAATAATTTAAATTTTTTTGATTATAAAATTACAACAATAGAATAAGGATAATTTTTAGCCAACCCAAAATCTTATTTGCCTCTTTTCGTTATTCCGGATAAGAAATTTATATTTTGTTGAATTAATTTTTTACTAATTATGGCAGAAACAGCTTCAAAAATGATAGATATTGGCAGCAAGGCCCGTGACTTTTCACTTCCTGATCCAATAAGTGGAAAAAATATTTCACTTGAAGAAATGAGGTCTGAAAAAGCAACCGTAATAATGTTTATCTGCAACCACTGTCCGTTTGTAAAACATGTAAATGAACAGCTTGTAAAACTTGCCGAAGAATATATCCAAAAAGGTTTCAGCTTCATTGCAATCAGTTCAAACGATGCAGAAAATTATCCTGAAGATTCATTCGAAAAAATGAAGGAATATGCCGAAAACCTGGGCTATCCTTTCCCCTATCTGTATGATGAATCACAGGCAATAGCTATGGCATACGGTGCAGCCTGCACTCCGGATTTTTTTATTTACAATAATGCAATGGAACTAATTTACCGTGGCCAGCTTGATAGTTCGCGTCCGGGAAATACTATTCCTGTTACAGGTAAAGATATTCGTGCTGTTCTTGATTCTGTAAATGACGGACAGCCCATACCGGATGTTCAAATACCATCAATTGGATGTAATATTAAATGGAAGTAAACCGGAAATATACGAATTGACAAACAGAAGTTGGCACTAATGTAAATTTCAATTATTGTTCTGTTTACAATCCAAGCAAATTTATCCGATGCTATTCAGTCATCGGATAAATTTAATATTTTTAAATATTTTGAAGTTTTATGGTTTCTTGAATATTGACTTATCAATTTCAGGATCGATAGTAATTTCTTTTACATTTATCTCGCTTATTATACTTCCATTGGCAACAGTTTCATATCTGAATGGAAAGAATATCCCGTCAATTTTCTTATGATCAAGCATAAAGGATTCTGTCGTCACATTTTGTCCGTTATAATTTGCGGTAGATTCCGTTTTTAATACAAGAAAGCTTGTTTTGCCTATGAAATATTTAACCTCGTTGCCATCAGTTCTTTTTACATTCAGGATATACGCAGGTTTGCCCCTTACGTTTCCTTCTCCTATATAATTAACAGCCAGATATTTTGATTTCCAGTTGTGAAGCTGTCCGTCCATATTTGCCTGCTCCTTCATAGCAGCAAGCTGCATACCACCAATAGCAGTAACCGAATCAGGAATCCATGGCTTTATTGCCCAGCCGTGCTCACCGTCAAATACCTGCACGAATTTTTTATCTCCGAAAGTGCCTTCAAAATAATACTTTCCGGGTCTGGAAATAAACGAGAAAAAATCACTCTTATATTGCCCTTGTGTGAAAGAACCTTTTGTTCCCAGAATTTTCACTTCAGAGAGTCTATCCTGTCCCCTTGCTTTAAAATGCTGATTAATAATCTCTTCAGTTTGGTCATCACTACTCAAATCGGTTTTCTTCGCAAGGTCAGGTTGCATTTTTTCGGCTGTCGCTGGCATCTCATTTTTTGAATTATCATTGGTGTCATCTGATTTTTCAATTTTGTTATCATTTTTTTCACTCCCGCAACTTACAACCATGATTGCAAAAACAGCAATTATCCAAAAATGTTTCATTAGTGTTCTCAATTTTATTATCAAATATTTTCGCAAAACTATAACAATTTTTTTTTTGTAGCAAAATTCCGCTATAATTTGATTTTTTTACTTATTTCAAATTGATGCAACAGATGGAATACAAAAATTTTGGTATGAATATTTAATCATTTAATTATCAATAATTTATAGAGATAATTGATTTTTAATTTTCGGCAATATTATTTAATTTGCAGCTATTGAATCTGATGATCAGAAGCTTTTAAAAAAAACTTTTAATGATTTTCGATTTTGAAAAAGAAATTCTCAATAATGCAAATATTGAAAGTTACATGAAAACCTTATCTTTATATGTTATAGATATTTATAGCAATTCTCCTTTTATGGCATGTAATTTATATTATATGCATGGATTTTTATACAGAGTTATTGAAATTGAAAATAAACAAACGATTTATATATAATCATTTCCGAAAAAGGGTTTAAAATGGCCATTGAAGAAAGAATTAAAGACTTAATGGATATGCGCGAGAAAGCGCGTCTAGGCGGCGGTGAAAGAAGAATTGAATCGCAGCACAAGAAAGGGAAGTTCACGGCCAGGGAACGTATCGATATGCTCCTTGATGATGGTAGTTTCGAAGAATTTGATATGTTTGTTTCGCACAGATGTATCGATTTCGGGCTGGAAAATGAGCAATATCTTTCTGATGGTGTTGTTACAGGTTACGGTACTATTGACGGCAGGCTTGTTTATATTTTCTCGCAGGACTTTACTGTTTTCGGCGGTTCATTATCTGAAATGTACGCGCAGAAAATTTGTAAAGTAATGGATAAGGCAATGAAAATGGGTGCCCCGATTATCGGAATAAATGACAGTGGCGGAGCTCGTATCCAGGAAGGTGTTGTTTCACTTGGTGGTTATGCTGATATCTTCCAGAGAAATATCATGGCATCAGGTGTTGTTCCACAGCTTTCTGCTATTTTCGGCCCATGTGCCGGCGGAGCTGTTTACTCTCCTGCTCTTACAGACTTTATTATCATGGCCAAAGACACAAGCTATATGTTTGTTACCGGCCCCAAAGTAGTGAAAACTGTTACGAACGAGATCGTTACTACCGAAGAACTTGGCGGGCCGATGGTTCATGCCACTAAATCAGGTGTTAATCATTTCGTTGCTGAAAATGAAGAAGAAGGCATTATGCTTCTGAGGAAACTTTTCAGCTACATTCCCCAAAACAATATGGAAGAACCACCTGTAACTCAGTGCGACGACCCGATAGAAAGACTTGAAGACGCACTGAATGAAATCATTCCCGACAATCCTAACAAACCTTATAATGTTAAAGATGTTATTCACTCTATAGCAGATTATGGTGAGTTTTTAGAAGTTCAGCGTTATTATGCACAGAATATGGTTGTAGGTTTTGCAAAATTCAATGGACAGCCGGTAGGTATTGTTGCAAATCAGCCAAACTATCTTGCAGGCGTTCTTGATATAAATGCTTCAAGAAAAGGTGCACGATTTGTTCGCTTCTGCGACTCCTTCAATATACCGGTTATCACACTGGTTGACGTTCCCGGTTTCCTTCCCGGAACAGCACAGGAATACGGCGGAATTATCATTCACGGAGCTAAATTGCTTTACGCTTTCGGCGAAGCTACAGTTCCGAAAATTACAATCATCCTGAGAAAAGCTTACGGCGGAGCTTATGACGTGATGTCATCCAAGCACCTTCGCGGCGATATCAACTACGCATGGCCAAATGCAGAAATAGCTGTAATGGGAGCCAAAGGCGCAGTTGAAGTTCTTCACCAACGCGATTTGAAAAAAATTGATAAGGATGAAGAAAAACTAAAATTTATTGCCGTCAAAGAAGCGGAATATCGCGAAAAATTTGCGAATCCTTATGTTGCCGCTAAATATGGTTACATCGACGATGTTATCGAACCTAGGAATACAAGGTTCAGGATCATCAGGGCATTGCAAATGCTGACAACGAAAAAGGACAGGAACCTGCCAAGAAAACATGGTAATATTCCATTATAAAACGAGGAAAGAATGTTTGGTATTATTAACAATATGATATTAAAGGTAGTAGAAACTGCCACAGAAGCCGCAAGCAGCGACAAATTGGGCAGTTTGTCATTCAATCTTGGCAATATTATCGAAGCCGATGGCATAACCCAGTCCATTTTAAGTTATATAATTGTTTTTCTGGCTCTGATTTTCCTTGCTTTTATTGTTACAATGCTTGCAAAGATAATGACCAGATCCCAAAGAAAACGCCTTAAAAGCGAGGGGCACAGATCGGCAGACAGACCCGAACTTCACATCAGCGGTGATATAAACGCTGCAATAGCTATGGCTCTTTACCTGCATTTCGAAGAAGCTCACGACATGGAAAACTATGTTGTAACATTTGATAAAATTCAGAGAAGGTATTCCCCCTGGAATTCCAAAGTATACAACTTTACTCGAAATCCTAAGGGAAGCTGATATTTTATAAATCATAAACGGCAGAAAAAATGAAAAAATTCAAGTTTACAATTCGCGGAAACCAATATGATGTTGAAATCCAGAAAATGGAAGACAATATCGCAGAAATTGAAGTTAACGGCACTTCTTACCAGGTGTCAATAGATAAAGAAATAAAAACAAGCAAAACTCCTACTCTTATTCGTAGCCAGGCTCACCAGGTACACGAGTCAGGCAAGGCAAAAACAAGCAAGCCCGCTGAAAGAAAAGGAAGTGGCGGTATTAAGGCTCCATTACCCGGAACTATCCTGGAAATGAAAGTTAAAACCGGAGACAGCGTTACCATGGGGCAGACACTTCTTGTTATGGAAGCTATGAAAATGGAAAATGACATTAAAGCAGACAGGGCCGGAACAATCAGTGCCGTTAAGGTTAACAATGGCGATTCCGTTCTTGAAGGCGATGTACTTGTAGAGATAGGAGATTAATACAAATGGAAGGCTTATACCAGTTTATTGAATACACGGGATTTGCCAATGTAACAATCGGCCACCTGGTTATGATACTTGTCGGCCTGGTGTTTATTTATCTGGCAATAAAATATGATTATGAACCGCTTCTGCTTGTGCCAATAGGATTCGGCATTTTAGTGGGAAATGTACCATTTATCGAAGATGCCGGGCTTCAGCTTGGTATTTACGAGCAGGGATCGGTTTTGAACTACCTATACTTTGGCGTGCTGAAAGGAGTTTACCCACCCCTGATCTTCCTTGGTATCGGAGCAATGACCGATTTTTCCGCACTATTGTCGAACCCGAAATTGATGATACTCGGGGCTGCGGCTCAGGTAGGTATTTTTGCAACATTTCTTGCCGCCCTGGCTCTCGGATTTACTCCGGATCAGGCCGGCGCTATAGGTATCATTGGCGGAGCAGACGGCCCGACGGCTATCTTTCTTTCATCGAAGCTTGCTCCCGAGCTGCTCGGTGCTATTGCTATAGCGGCTTATTCGTATATGGCGCTTGTACCGGTTATTCAGCCGCCGATTATCAAACTTCTGACTTCAGAAAAAGAAAGAAAAATCAAAATGAAACCGCCGCGTGCAGTTTCAAAAACAGAAAAAAGAATTTTCCCCATCATTGGCATTATTCTTACCTGTTTTATTTCTCCGGGTGCACTCCCGCTTCTCGGTATGCTTTTCTTCGGCAACCTGCTGAAAGAATCCGGCGTAACAAAACGATTAGCTGATACTGCAAGTAATTCACTGATCGACATTGTTACTATTCTGCTCGGGCTTACTGTTGGAGCATCAACCCAGGCAACAACATTTTTGACCCCGCAGTCTGTATTTATTTTCATACTCGGTGCTATCTCCTTTATGATTGCAACAGCAGGCGGGTTGATATTTGCCAAGATTATGAATCTTTTCCTTAAAGACGATGATAAAATCAACCCGATGATAGGGGCGGCAGGTGTTTCCGCTGTTCCTGATTCAGCAAGGGTTGTTCACAGTATGGGACTTAAAGAAGACCCGACCAATTACCTGCTTATGCATGCCATGGCGCCTAATGTATCAGGTGTTATCGGTTCTGCCGTAGCTGCCGGTATTCTGTTGAGTTTCCTTCTTGGATTCTAATTAAAAATAAAATTTATTTTTTATTAAGCCGCTTATTCAGCGGCTTTTTTTTATTTTTGTTTTTTAGTAAAATAATCAAATGAATATTTTTTATGTCGAAGAAAACAACAAAACTTTCAAAAGCAGTTGAAAAAAAAGATAAAAAGAAAAGTAAAATCCTCCTGATTAAATTCCTTGCAGGATTTGTAGCCATAGTTTCCACTTACTATATTTTGTTAAAAACCGGTCTGAGCGAGGGATTTCTTGAATCATTCTCTTCTTTTAACGCCTGGCTTTCTGTCATAGTATTGAATGTGTTTGGTGAAGATGCGGTGCAAAGCGGAATAATGCTAAGCTCACCCCGCTTCATGCTGACCATTGGTGTCGGCTGTGAAGGAAGCGAACCACTTGTATTATTTCTCGCTGCATTGATTGCCTTTCCGCTTGCCTGGAAATTCAAGTGGCAGGGAATTGTTGCAGGATCGTTAATTCTTATTGTTTTAAATGTATTACGCATTGTTGCTTTATATTATATCGGCATTCACTGGCATTCGATGTTCGAACAGTTCCACACGGAAATTTTTCCGATAATATTTATAATTTTCGCTATGATAACATGGCTGATATGGATTAACTGGGCTTTTAATAAATCCAAATTGGATAAAACAGCATGAACATTCGCCAGATAACACTTTTCAGTGCAATAATTCTTGCAGGGATAATAATTTTCCAGATACTCTCCCCTGTTCTGAGCAAACCTGCAGCCGATATTTACGGAAGCCTGACACAACCGGTTTTCAGAATTCTTACTGATTCAGACAAAAGAATTATCGAAAATGAAACTGAAAAACTACCAAATCAGGGATACTTCAGGATAAAAATAAAAATTGGAAACATTGAATTTGTAGCCCCTGATGGCAGAATACTCTCTAAAGTCCAGCGGGCTAATGTACGTACTTTTGTATTGATTCCAATCTTCCTTATAATCATTTTCTTTCTTGCCACACCGCTGAACTTCAGGAAAAGATTACATTACGCAGTAATTGGAGCCATTTTAGCAAATTTATTCATATTCTTTAAATTCATAATATTTTTCTTATCAGGCGAGCAGGGAAAATTTGAAACTGTTGAGTTATCCTCAGGCGTTCAATCAGTTATAAATCTTTTCAGCGGGCTTTTAATAACCGAAACAGAAATGGGAACAACTGTTTTCGTTGTAATTGTTTTATGGCTTTCAATAGTTTTTTTAAGCGGAAGTATTCCTGAATTAAAAAAGAAAGTATTTCCGAAATTATAGATATATCCAATTTTTGACATTTAGATTATTTGAAATCTATATATTCAACTCTAAATATTATCCACATTTATTTATTATTCTTGTTAAAATATTAATACTTAGTTATCTTTGTAATTCTTATGGCATTACATAATTATACAAGTGTTTTTTTTGAATTGAAAATGCCGCTAAATAATTATAAACTAAAATTTTACACAATTGGAGAAGGTTTAATGACAACGTTTGAAAATTTGATGCCTTTCGACTTTTCCAAGGAAGAGCACGCAAAAGCACAGAAAGCAGCGCTGGAAAAAGTACGCGCAGAGTTCGGAAAAGAATACCCCAATATTATTGACGGCAAAGAAGTTCTGACAGAAAAGAAAACTTTATCATACAATCCCGGCCGCGCCGACGAACTTATCGGTACATTCCAAAAAGGCGGAAAAGATGATGCTGAAGCTGCCATTCAATCAGCAGCAAAAGCTTTTGAAACATGGAAAAACGTTCCTGCTGAAGAAAGAGCACAGTATCTTCTGAAAGCTGCCGAAATTCTTCGTCAGCGCCGCTACGAGATCAACGCATGGATGATCTCTGAAGCAGGTAAAAATTTCATTGAAGCCGATGCCGATACTTGCGAAGCAATAGATTTCCTTGAATTTTATGCACGCGAAGCAGTTCGCTACTCACAGAATCAGGACCTTACTCCTTTCCCGGGCGAAAAAAACAAATACTTCTATATCCCTCTTGGCGTTGGTATCTGTATTCCGCCGTGGAACTTCCCGTTTGCTATCATGCTTGGTATCACAAGTGCAGCAATTGTTTCCGGTAACACAGTTGTAATGAAACCTTCATCCGATACACCGAAAATGGCATGGCTCTTTGCTGACGTAATGAGAGAAGTAGGGCTTCCCGACGGCGTTCTTAACTTCTTCGTTGCAAGTGGCGCCCAGGCTGGTGACTACATGGTTCAGCATCCGAAAACACGCTTTATCTCCTTTACAGGTTCAATGGAAGTCGGCCTCAGGATAAACGAACTGGCAGCTAAAAAATCAGAAGGCCAGATCTGGATTAAACGCGTTATAGCTGAAATGGGCGGTAAAGACACTATCGTTGTTGACAGCGAAGCAAATGTTGATGATGCAGTTGCAGGCGTTGTTGCTTCAGCTTATGGATTCCAGGGCCAGAAATGCTCAGCTTGCTCAAGGGCAATCGTTGACGCATCAATCTATGATGAATTTAATACAAAACTTAAAGCTGCAGTTGAAGAAATCAAAATCGGTGATCCGATGGATGACGTTCGCATGGGCCCGGTTATTAACCAGGCAGCTGAAAACAGCATTCTTGAGTACATCAAGATCGGAAATGAAGAAGGTAAACTTCTTACAGGCGGTAAAAAAGTTGAAGGACTTAACGGATATTACATTGAGCCTACTGTATTTATCGACATTGATCCTATGGCAAGAATCTCTCAGGAAGAAATCTTCGGCCCGGTACTTGCAGTTATCAAATCAGATAACTACGACCATGGCCTTGAAATAGCTAATAACACAATCTATGGTCTGACTGGCGCTGTTTACTCTATGAACAGGGAAAAACTCGACCGCGCAGCCCGTGAATTCCACGTAGGTAACCTTTACTTCAACCGTAAATGTACCGGCGCTATCGTTGACGTTCACCCATTTGGCGGTTTCAATATGTCCGGTACAGATTCAAAAGCCGGCAGCCGTGATTATCTTGCTCTCTTCACACAGGGCAAATCAGTCAGCGAAAAGATCACTGACATCACAACAAAAGACTAATATCTTTATTTAGTTTGAATATTTGAGGCGGGTTTTTCCCGCCTTTTTTATATTTTATAGAATGATTCAGATAAAAAATATTGACGACCCGCGAATTGAGCATTACCGTTCGCTTAAATACACGCCGGAATCCCATACCCGCGATAATATTTTCATCGCAGAAGGTGACAGGCTATTCAAGCAACTAATAAGAAGTGACTTCGAGATAGTTTCAATATTTGCTCTTGAAAAGTACTTTAAGCAATACGGCAAAGCTATTGAAAATAATAATATTTCATCTTCATCATTATTTTTTGCTGATAAAAAAATAATGGATCAGATTGTCGGCTTTCGGCTTCATAAAGGTATTATGGCGATGGCCCGGCAGCCGGAAGAAAAGGAATTGACGGCTCTCCCCTTTCCAATGGTTGTTCTTAACGGGATATTAAAGTCTGAAAATGTTGGAGCGATAATAAGGAATTGTGCGGCATTTGGCATTAAATCTTTGCTTTGGGATTCCGAAACAAGCTCCCCGTTTATGCGCCGGGCTGTTAGGGTATCTCAGGGTGGCATATTTTACGTAGATTGCAGGAAATCGACAAATATTATTGATGATTTGCAACAGTTAAAGTCATCGGGCACTAAAGTGATATCTGTCGAAATTACTAATAAATCAATTCCGGTCAGTGATTTTTCTTTTCCTGAAAGTTCAGTTCTCGTTTTTGGCAGTGAGGGCCGGGGCATATCCGAAGGAATATTGAATATAAGCGATGCTGTTGTTCATATTCCAATCACCGACAATATCGAATCAATAAATGTTGCAGCTGCATCAGCAGTTGTATTAAACAGGCTTTTATAGTGGATTATTATTATGTTTAAACTGCCTTATCATCACTATTTTCATCTGTTTGCCACTCTGCTTTAATATAATAATACCCCTCCGCTTTTTGGGCTTCTTTCTATCATTGAAACAAAAACCACAGATATATTGCTAATCAATCATATTGATTTTATTGAATTTAGATTTTTATTATTCCTGAAAATATTATATATTTCTATAATATTTATAGGAAATAGAAAAAATTTTGAAATTAATTATATGATTAACTAACCCCTGGAGAAATGATGAAAAAATCAATCTTTCTACTGATTATTTTATTCACTGTTTACCTGTGTCCTGCTCAGACCGAAAACAAGATATGGTATTTCGGTGAAAATGCAGGCCTGGACTTTAACTACGATCCCCCGAAAGCAATTACAAATAACAGAATAATTGTTGAAGAAGGAAGCGGAGTTGTTTGCGACCCTGACGGGAATCTGCTTTTATATACTGGCGGCGGGATGGTATATAATCGCAATCACGAACCAATGTTGAGCAATCTCCTTATGAGTAACAATTCAGCTACCCAAAAAGGTGTGCCATGTGCTTATCCCGGCGATAGTACCAAGTGCTATTTATTCTCCTCAGGAGCACAGGAGGGCGGATGTATTTATGGCCTAAGATACTCTGTAATAGATATGTCACTCGAAGACGGCCTTGGAGATTTCAGTGATGTTGCCAATGTAATGCTTCTTGAAAGGGGATCTGAGAAAATCGGAATCGCCGAGCATGATAACGGAACAGATAAATGGATTTGCACGCATGAATTCCTTGAGAACAGAATTATTGCCTGGCCTATAACCAATAACGGAATCGGTGAGCCTGTTTACAGCCCGCTGGGATATGACCTGAACCTGAATCATACTTGGAATCGCGCCGGATATATGACTTTTACACGTGATTTCAGTAAAATGGCAATGGCAATGTATTTTGCAGGAATTGTTTTAGTTTATGATTTCAATAGTAGTACTGGGGAATTTGATAATCTTATAGTCTTAAATCCATTGGACGGATTCGGACAATATGCTTACGGTGTTGAATTCTCGCCAGATGGAAGCAAACTATATTGCAGCAAAAGAGGAAGAGCTCCTTCAAGAGTTTTCCAGTATGACCTAAGCCTTGGCAGTGAAGATGCAATCAATGATTCAAGGATAACACTCGCAGAAGTTGAGGGTAACGAGAACATGGATCATTACTCTGCCCTTATGCTCGGGCCTGACGATAAAATTTATGTTGCAAGCCACAAGCATGATTTTCTTCATAGAATAGATAATCCAAATGCAGCAGGAACAGCATGTAATTTTGCAGAAGATGCCGTTTATCTGGAAGGTAAACTCTCATTGAAAGGACTGCCGGCCAGAGCCTGGGCAGTTCCGGTCAGTTCCGATACCAGCAATACCGATCCCGACCCCGATACAAGCGACGTTGTAGGGCTGAATCCCGAAATGGGTTTTGAATGTGATATGATAAACTGTACCGTACCGGGTAATAAAGTATCAATTCCATACACAATCGAATATTCCGACGAGATACTTAAAAGCGGAAATATGAGCGGTATTGTGGAAGCGCAGATTCAGTTCGATCGTTTTATTCTTTATCCTGATGATACAAAGATTCAGGCATCTTTCGAGGATGGGATATATAGAATTGCTACTCTGAGGGAAACAATAAGCTCCGGGAATGGTTATATTATGGGTGGAGAAATCCAATTTTACGCCGGACTTGGCAAACAGGAATCCACTACAATTGATATCATCGGGTTGACAATAAACGGAATTTCATACAATACTGATACATTGAACCTGACAAGTGGCTGCGCCTGTATTGAAGTATGTAACGCCGGTGGAAAGAGACTGATTAATCCTGAGGGTGAACCAAATATTATTCTTCATGAGAACCCGGCAGGTGAAACTGCTGATTTGGAAATTGAACTTATCGAAGACGGCAGGACAACAGTTCAAATAATTGATATAACCGGAAGGATTGTGGGAACAATTCTCGACAGGACAATCAACGGCGAAAGCCTGATTGAAATATCTTATAACACAGAAAACCTGCATTCCGGCTTATATGGATTAAGGCTGACAACTCCAACTGTCAGCAAATGCGTACTGCTCAGGATTTTCAAGTAATTGATCGATCACTTTACTTTTGTATAAAATTATAAATTGAATTTAATATGAAAAAGATAATAGTAATAATTCCGTTTATTCTGATATTCATTCAATGTTTATCATTTTCTCAGGAAAAACTAAATACCAGATACGGTATTTATGGCCATTACCAAATTAATATGCACTCACCGGATTTTAACAGCCTGCCTGATTATCCGACTTGCTGCCCGATATTTGACGAAGGTTCGGGTAGCGGCATTGCAATAGGGTTATTATACGAAATGCCGATTGCTAAAAGATTATTACTCGGTTTCAGGGCTGGTTATTCTTCGCTGAACGGAGAATTGACAAAAACCGAAAAAACAATGATGTTTGCTTACGGTGAAATAATCGAAGGGGAGTTCGAACATTCTATTGACGCTACCATCGACAATATCGGACTTGAAGCCTACCTGAGCTATGGCCTTACCAAGCAATTATTTATTAGTGGAGGACTCAGGGCTGGATTTAAAATGACAATGGAAGCCGATGGCGCAGAGAAAATTTCCAACCCTTTCGAGGGTGGTACATTCATGGATGAAGACGGCAACGATACGCGAAGCCGTGTTCGAAACGAATGGTCCTCTGAGATTGACGGAGCTTCTTCCATTCACCTCTTCGGTTTTGCAGGGCTTAGCTATGAATTACCTCTGAATAAACGAAACACTTTTATCCTGGCGCCGGAACTCAGGTATTATCTCGGGCTGAACAATCTTATGGAGGATGTTGACTGGAAAGTAAATACACTGAATATCGGCCTGGCTTTGAAATACTCGCCTTCTAAATCAAAACATGCAGCTCCGGGTGAATCTCGTCTGGACGCTGATATCCGCGCCTATGGAATTGATAAGGAAGGAAATGAAAACCCTGCTGCAAAAATTGTAATAGAAGAATTTTCATCCATGCAGCTCCACCCTCTCCTGACTTATGTTTTCTTTGATAAAAACTCATCTGAAATCCCGGACAGATACGAATTGCTTAATACAAATAAAACCGGTGATTTCCAGGAGGAGAATATGTACGGGCAGGAAACCATGTACATTTATTACAATGTTTTAAATATTATTGCACGTAGGATGATTGAAAATCCTGATGCTAAAATCGTACTTACAGGTTGCAACGACAATGATGAAAGTGAAAAAGGAAATAAGCAATTATCAGCAAATCGTTCGGACGCTGTGAAGAAATATCTTGTTGATACATGGAAGATCAGTCCTTCACGGATAACGGCCAAGAACCGTAACCTGCCTGCAACACCATCGAATATAAAAGAAGAAGACGGCCTGACTGAAAACCGAAGAGTTGAAATTTACTCGGATAACTGGGAAATAATCAAACCCGTAATGGCTTTCGATACACTCAGAGAAACAAATCCCGAAATTCTCAGATTTTATCCTGAAGTTGATTCCGACGAAGATATAGCCGCATGGAATATTAAAGCAATCCAGAGGTCAAAACAATTGAAAGCCTTCAATGGTAATGATGATCCGGATGAATCCTACGACTGGCATTTATCAGAAAACACACCAATATATGCCAATACTCTTGATTACTCTATCTCTGTTAAGGATGACAGGAATTCGATTGTTGAATCTGAAACAAAATCTATTCCTGTTGAGGTAATCACTGTACAGAAAAAACGCAGCGAGAAAATTCGCGACCGGGAAATACAGAAATACAGCCTTATACTGTTTGATTTCAACACGGCAAAACTCGGGAAAAACAACAGCAAAATAGTAGATATTATTAAAGGCGGAATTGCACCGAATTCCAAAGTGACAATCACAGGACACACGGACAGGATAGGCAGCGAGGAAGGCAATCAGTCTCTTTCAGCACGCAGAGCGGGAAGCGTCAAGGATGCCCTTGGACTAAAAAATGTGGAAGCAGTAGGTATGGGCGAAGAAAATCTGCTGTTCAATAACGATCTTCCTGAAGGCCGTTTCTATTGCCGTACTGTAAATGTTATTGTTGAAACAATTTATGAATAGATTTATTTTGAATGAATAGCATAATTCTAATAAATAAAACTTTTATTGAAATCTCTATCTCAAGCGAGGCTTGGGATAGAGATTAAAATGAGAGTTTTAAAGAATTAGTACTTCAATATTTTCTGCAATGAAAGTGGATTCTTCAGTCACTTGGCTCTTTCAGAATGACATTTTTACAAGTATATTTTGATCATTTGTTAAATCAATTATTTGTATTGGTGCGGAGTATACTTTATTAGTAAATTGAAAAATATGAAAAAAGAAATTAAAACTTTGACAGATAGTGTTTTTATAATTAATAAACAATTGAAAATGAATTATTTAAAAAAATCAGCCACTCTTCTTTCTTTCTTTATTCCATTTCTTTTATTTTCCTGTTCAGAGGATGAAAACAAGAACGAATGCAATAACCCTTACAATCTTGATTTAATATGCAGTTACGAGGAATATTTACAAACAGTAAATGAAAATTCCGACAATGAGCTTATTGATATTGAAATAATCGACGATGTAATTCTTGATATTCGCTACGCAACAGATAAAAATTTTACAGGTAATGTGGTTTATACTGCTCCAAAAGCATTCGCCCGTAAGCCTGTTGTTAAAGCCCTTGGAAGTATTCAGGAGGAACTTCTTGACTCAGGACTGGCACTAATTATTTATGATGCTTACCGCCCCTACGCTGCTACATTGAAATTTTATGAGGTTTACCCGGATACAAATTTCGTAGCTGCGCCATGGTATGGTTCCCGACATAATCGCGGCTGTGCTGTGGATATTAGCCTGGCTTATTTGGAAAATGGAAAAGAAATACCTATGCCGACCGAATTTGACGATTTCTCAGAAAAAGCCGGGCCATATTACGAGGATATTCCGGATTCAGTTAAAGCAAACAGAGAATTCCTGATTGATATTATGAAAAGACATGGCTTCACTGTTTACCCCACTGAATGGTGGCACTATGATTACCAGGGATGGGAAAATTTCAAATTAATGGATATACCGTTTGATGAGCTACAGTAAAATCACAGGCAAGCCCCCCAAAGCATACTATGGAAAAGTTTTCTGCGGCTAACCGGTATATTTTTTAAGCTATTACTGCCAGGATTTGGTTCAAATAATCTCGTTTGTACCGGCAACCATTGCATCATATATGTCAAACAACCTGATTATCCCGACTAAGTTTCCTTTTTCCTTTACAAATAAAGCCAGTACATTCAAACTTATAAGTTTATGAATAGCTTCCACCAGCTTGGCATTGATGTTAATTGAATCGCTCAAAGAGTTCATAACATCCTTAACCCTTATTTTTCCGGCACGTTCCAGGCTCTCTTTGAATCCTTCATCCCATAATTTATGTTTCTGCATAATGGACTGAATTATCAAATGATCGAAATCTATGGTGGCAAGACGTGCAATTTCTTCCTCAGCAAGTTCGTATTTGGGTTCAAATGCTTTTAGCATTCCTATTTGGCCGATCTTTCCGATTATCTCATTATTTTTATCCCGAACAATTACAGCTCTGAAAGGCCCGTTTTCAGAGGGTTTGGAATTTGACAGTTCCAGCGCCCTGACAGAATCAAGAAGTGTTGCATCTTCATTAACAGAAGCATAGCTGTCAATTGGTATCATCAATTCTCTAATTGTGGTTTTCATAGAGGCGACCTCCGGAGAAATTATATAATAAGCCCTTTAATTAAACACGATTAGAAAGTATTTATTATTGTTTGCAGATAACTTTAATCAAAGAATTACTGAAATAAAAAAGGCTCCTGAAAAAGGAGCCTCGATTAAAATATTTTCGGAAAAATTATTTTCCTTCTTCAGACCTGGCTGCAAGTGCATCAATAACACCTTTTTCAGCACCTGTAATTATTCCGGCCCTGACCATATCGCGGGTAAGATGAGCAATGCAACTTACATAAGTACCATGGTTATACTTATTATTCCTATGAGAATCTTCCCAGCACTCAAGGATGTAATCCTGAAGAGTTTTACCTGTTTCTTCGTCAACAAGGTAATTTGGAATGTCTGTCTCAACAGGCCCGTCTTTTGTAAAAACAACAATATAATCATTCTCGGAATTATTATCATCGTTAGTGTCGTCAGTACCTCCAGTGTCGCCAGTATCTCCTATGTCACCGCCGCCGCCATCGTCAATTACAATAGGTTGATAAGAATCATCTCCCGGATCGTTAGGAAGGTTATCACAAGATGAAAACATCCCACCGATTGCAATCATAAGAAAAAGTACCAAAATTCTGTTCATATCAAATCTCCTTGCTTTACTGAAACACACCATTATCTTATGTTCTTGATATAATATATTAAAAAATATTAATATCACCAAATTAATATGACATATTTTTCATTTATTTGTAATATTTTTCACATATATCTATTAATAATTTGATAATCAGTAGAATTATTTATTGGAAAAGATAAATATGTAAAGTATATTTGCCATATAGTCAAATATGTTTTACATTATTTAATTAAGTATGAATGTAGAAAATGAACTTCGATTGTTTCCGTATCAATACAAAAAGTATTTTATTATTGTAATGGCTATAGCATTTATTATAGTAATATTTGACGGTTTCGGTGTCCTGACTGATCACGACTTCCTGGGACAAATAGTTATGAATGTTTTACTTGTCTGCCTATTAGCCCTGAGCCTATCCAGAGATAAAGAAGAAGATGAATTAACCATGAAACTGAGGCTTAAAGCTATAGCCTCTACCTTTATTTTAGGAGTTAGCCTGGTAATTGTAGACCCTTATATTAATCTTCTCTTTGACGGTGACTTCAGAATTACAAAAGAAGCTGACGGCCTCTTGCTCACAATGATGATTTATTACTTTTTTATTTTCTATTCACTTAAGAAAAGAAGGTAATGAAAAACTCCATAAAAATAGAGAGGGCCCTTAAAGACATGACTCAGGAAACCCTGGCCAAAAAGATCGGGGTTTCCAGGCAAACCATTAACTCAATCGAGAATAACAGGTATGTGCCTTCAACTGTCCTTGCGCTGAAAATATCAGAAATATTCGAAAAGCCGGTAAATGAAATTTTCGAACTCATACAAAGTGACTGGGAAGAAGAATTCTGATTTTCCTGTTAAATTTTAATAAACTTGATGATTTTATAATAATTGCCAGATTGTATTATAATTATATTAAAAGTAATAAAATAATTTTATAATTGAGACTCATACTTTGGCCCCGTAGATACGGGGCTTTTTTTTTACATAATCAGATTATAATTTGATTTTCAATCATTATTTTACTATATAGTCATATTGTCAGAAATTTATAGGAGTTCATCATGAAATTACTATCGGGTTTAATAACAATTCTGATTTTTGCCTGTGGTTTTACTTTTTTTATTATTCCCCTTCCGACTGAAACCAGTGAAACATTTTCCGGATCCGGAAATTGCGAAGTTTGTCATGCTTCAAATGGTACCATAATGATGGCAGGAGAAAGAGATATTTCGCCGGTTAATATGTGGCGAAGTACAATGATGGCTAATTCATCAAAGGATCCACTATGGAGGGCTGTTGTGTCCGAGGAATCAGACCATTTTCCTCATGCTGCCGAATTGATTGAAAGCACGTGCGCCAGGTGTCATGCACCAATGGGCTGGTATCAATCAGATAAAAACGGTGAAGAGCATTTTACGCTTTCTCAAATTAAGGAATCACATATGGCTTTGGACGGAGTAAGTTGTACATTATGTCATCAGATAAAAAGTGATAATTTCGGCCAGGCAGAAAGCTATACAGGATCTTATATTATTGGTGAAAATAAAGAGATATTCGGGCCTTATGAAAATCCTCTGACTCAACAAATGCAAGGCAGTACAAACTATACTCCGGTTCATTCAGAACATGTTAGCGAATCCGCCCTATGTGCTACCTGCCATACTCTGATTACCCCTTATTTTGATGATGCCGGTGAAATAGCAGGCACATATACCGAGCAGGCACCTTATCTTGAATGGATTCACAGTTCCCATGCACGTGAGGACAGATCGTGTCAGGCATGCCACATGAAAGCAGCAGATGAAGGGCAGATAATTGCCAGCAGGCCGGGATGGCTTGATACAAAAAGAAGCCCCTTCTTTAAGCATGAATTCGTTGGAGGAAACTCCTGGATGCTGAATATATTAAAAGCAAATACCGATAACCTTAATCTTGGAGCGGATACAACTCAATTTAATTCAACTCTTGATCTTGTAAATGAAAATTTCAGCCTTTCGGAAAATATCACTCAAACACATGAAATCGAAAATGGAACTTTACTGCTTAATATCAATATTAAAAACCTGACCGGACATAAGCTGCCAACAGGTATTCCTTTAAGGAGAATGTGGCTCCACGTAAAAGTTAAGGATGGACAACAGAATATTTTATTCGAGTCCGGTGATTATAATGACGATGGCGAATTATTCAGCGGAGAAAAATTCCACCCTCACTATCAGGAAATCAGCAGTCCTGACGAGATACAAATATACGAGGCTGTTCCGGTTGATGTGAACGGTGAAATGACCTACACTCTACTCAGGGCTGCCAGAAACAGTAAAGATAACCGTTTGCTTCCGGATATGTTTATACTTCCGGACGGTTCATCAATTGATCAGTTTGTGAACGGAGAAGCAACAGACGACCCGGATTATTTGAATAATGAAAATCAAACCAGCTACGGCGAAGATAATATTATGTACCGGATTCCCATTGGAAATTCAGAAAAAATTGATGTTGAAATTGAGTTATTATACCAAACCGTAAAGCCTGCATGGATAGATCATCTTAGACATATTGAAACTGATGATGCTAAAAAATTTATAGAACTCAGGGATGATGCTGATAATTCACCTATACTGATGTCAGAACTTGAATTCTCTGAAATTATAAACGGAGTAGAAGATTTTGAAGAAGGTCAGTCTTTTTTATACCCCAACCCGGCTTCCGATTATATTAACATTGGGAACTGTGATCTGAAAGGATATTATCAAATAATGGATAATTCCGGCAGGATTGTTTTGCAGGGATATGGATACGGAAATAAGATAAACATTTCAGTGTTAGCTTCCGGAGCATATTATTTTATTTATTCATCGAATGGAAACCCATTAAAATTGAAATTTATCAAAGAATAAAAACATATTTTCCATTTATCTTTTGTTATTAACCTTTCCTTTTGTAAATTTTCTTTTTACTAAGGAAAGAAGCTTTGAAAAGAGAAAATATGGATAACGATCATTTAAAAAATTTATCGAAATCAGAACTTGAAAATATCCTGGAGAACCAGGCTGAATTCGACAGGGAAACTGTTAATAACGCAGTAATTGAATTAAACAGAAGATTCGGTTACAATATCGAAGACGAAACTATCAACGGTATGAATGAGGATTCTATTCCACTCGAAAATGACGATTCGGGGAACTCCTTTTTTAAACCAAATCCACTTATAATTATTACCCAGGGGATAATTGCTGTTAATATCCTCGTTTTTATTGTTAATCTTGCAATGGGTGCAGGAATAATGGGCCCTTCAATTCAGCAATTGATTGACTGGGGGGCTGATTATGGCCCGTTAACACTGGAAGGTGAATATTGGCGGCTTCTGAGCAGTACATTCCTTCATATCGGGATAATTCACATCGGATTCAATATGTACGCCCTTCTGTTTATCGGCTCAATTCTTGAACCACTGCTCGGCAGGGCAAGATTTCTTAGTTCTTATTTGATTTGCGGTATAGCAGGAAATATTCTCAGCCTTTACTGGAATCCGGACATTGTAAGTGCCGGTGCTTCGGGAGCAGTATTCGGTATGTTCGGCTTCCTGCTTGGGGTTTTAATTTTCAAAAGGGATATGTTAAACCCTGTTTTCAGAAAAAATATGCTTAGAAGTATCGGGCCGATGATAGTTATCAATCTTGGCCTTGGTTTCAGCCCAGGTATTGACAACGCCGCCCATATTGGCGGTTTAGTTTCAGGATTTCTTCTGGCGATTGTATATAAAAAGGATCTTTTCAATTTTCAGAGTGGCCCGAATAATTCAATTACAGCTATTGTTTCTTTGGCAGCAGCAGCAATTCTTTTTACAGCACTTTCCTATATACCCAAAACTTCGTCAATGGAATTAATCAAAGCCAGTGATGAGATATACAAATATCAGGAAAAGGCATTGAAATCATTCGACGAAGTTACTTCAAACCTGACCGATCAGAACAAAGATATTTATTTGGATAAGTTGCGCAATGACGTGATGTTAAACTGGCAGAACGCTCTGAAAGTTGCCCGATCAGTCGAGGATTTGGAAGGAAAATCCGCAAAGCGCCAGGCCCTTTTAATTGAATATTGCTCTTTAAGGATCAAGGAAATTCAGGCTTTCATAAAAATTGTTGAAACCAACAGTGAAGATGTTTCCGAACTTAAAAAAGTCCGGGCAGAAATTGGAACAGTTGTCGAAAAACTTAATGATATGCAATAGATGTTGATTTTATCAGTTATAAATTGTTAATGTATTTGAATAATAAAAATTATTAAAAACGGAGAGTTATTGATGAAAAAATTTGTATCGATTATTGCAGTCATGATATTATTTTCTTCGCTTTCATCATTTTCACAGGAAAATAATTCAGAAATCAATCCTGCTAAAAAAGCAGATATCGTTAAACTTCTTACGCTAATGGGTAATGAACAGGTTGCTTACAACATAATCAAATATGTTGTTAATTCCTACCAGAGATATGTTGACGCTCCTGATGAATACTGGACAAAACTGATGCAAATGCATAGCCCCTACAAGTTCATTGAAATGAATATTCCCGTGTATGATGAAAATTTTACTCATTCCGAAATCAAAGAACTCATCAAATTCTACGAAAGTCCGGTTGGCAGGAAAATGCAAAGACTACTTGTTACAATTTCTGATGCAGTTTATAAAAACGAGCAGGAGTTTTCGCACATGGTGCATGCAAAATCAAAAGAACAACTGCAAAAGGACGGCAAAATCCGTATTGAATCGGGTGAAGAAAAGGAATAGACTGTCGGGACAACTATCTAAGGTATAATTTCCAGGATATGGACTCTTCGTTGCAATCAAAGTGACACAAGGTCAGCTTATCAGGCGGCTTCATCTTTATTTTTATTGCTTTGTCAGGGGTAATACGAAAAGGGGGCGGTATCAAATATCGGGGATTAAAGCTTGTATTGCAAGATTATACTCTCCGAAACCTGATACATATTGTAACTTAGTTATCTCTACCCTCATCCGATTGAAATTCTGTGCAAAATGATCATTAAGTTTGCCGGGCATAGCAAACTTCAATGTTTTTCAACTGAATATTTTCATCGCCATAGCAAATTCCGCTACTTTCCTATTAAAACATCAATTGATCAAGGGGAACGAACTGACCAATAGAACGAAATTCTATATCAAAAAATTGAAACTCTGTCTTTTCTGAGTAGAATTTTACCTGAAAAAGTGTCTCGGAAGGCATGGGGGAACGCTCGGCAGGCACGAGGGAATGCTCGGAAAGCACGAGGGAACGCTCGGAAATCACGAGGGAATGCTCGGCAGGGTCGGGGGAATGCTCGGAAAGATCGGGGGAACGCTCGGCAGGCACGAGGGAATGCTCGGCAGGCACGAGGGAACGCTCGGAAGGCACGGGGGAACGCTCGGAAAGCTCAGAAAAAGGGATTTGGGCTGTAAAAAATCGTTTCAGAAGGATGTATAAAAGGTATTAATATCAATAATATCAGTCAATTATGAGGACGGATAGGAAATAAGTAAAAATTTGACAGGAATATGATCCGGATAGTTGAAATTCAATTATATTCAGGGATTAATTTCTCCAAATTATGCGTTTTCAAGCCCCCGGGAAAGAATAAAATTCTTCGGCAGTGGCAGAATCGAAATAAAGAATACACTTGTTTCTATGATAAAATCAAGAAGAATGACTCCTTCACTTGCTTCAGTGCAACATTTTCCGGCTTTATCCGCTACTAATCCGTCAGCTGTTGGCGGCAGTGATCTCTTAATATTAAGAATAATGAAACTTATGCTAAATCTCCCGGTTTTGGATGTGAGCCGAACCAAAGCTGATTTTGGACAGAAAATCAAAAAGGTAAAAAATCAATGCCTTAAATAAATGTGTGTGTGTTCCGCACTGTGTGTGTTTTGGGGGCGGAAACTGATTTGGAATAATCAGCAACAACGAATTTATAGATTACGCGGATTCCGGAGTTCTGAAATTTGCGGAACTATTCAAAAAAATATGTTTCCTTAATATTCAGCTTTTTCGTATTTTTAATTTGCTTTTTGGTTTTATATCTTATATTACTATAAATTTTGACAAAATTATGCTAAACCTGCTAAGAACTGCAAAAGAAGAAAATATTGAATTGAAAAGGCCGATATTGCCGATTTTAATTTTATTGGCAGTTATTGTAGGCGGTACTTTCGGGTATGGAGTATTATGGCAGGATACAAACTCCAACTGGCTGGATCATTTTTATATGACTTTTATTACTATTACTACAATAGGATACGAGGAGGTTTATCCTCTGGACAGTATTGGCAGAATATTTACTATAGCAATCGGTGTTCTGGGGATTGGCAGTCTTTTTTACGTTTTGTCGATATTTATGGAAAACCTTTTTATTATTCAATTGCACAATATCCGGGGAAAGAAAAAAATGGAAAAAAAAATAGCTAAACTTTCAGATCATATTATTCTTATCGGATATGGCAGGGTTGGCTCGTTAGCTGCAAAAGTACTGAATAAGCATAATGAAACCCTTGTTATTGTTGAGGAAAATCTTGGCGGCAGCGAGGATGAAATTGAGAAAGAAGGTAATTTCTTTATCGTGGGTGATGCCACCGAAGACGAAACCCTTATCAAAGCAGGAATAGAACGGGCACGAGGAATAATTGTTACAACAGCCAATTCGGCAACAACAGTTTTTGTTGTTCTAAGTGCTAAAGTTCTGAAACCGGATTTGCATATTGTGGCTCGTGCCGACGAGGAAAGCTCAGTTACGAAACTTGAAAAGGCCGGAGCTAATCAGATTGTGAACCCATACAGTATTGGCGGTATGAGACTTGCCCAGCAGATGGTGAACCCCAATGTGGTTGAATTCATGGAATCGAGCCTCGCATCCGGGGATATTGATATTAGCGTGGATAGCGTGATGCTTCCGGCAAACAGCAAATGGAACGGAAAAACACTGATAGAACTTGATATAAGGAAGAAATGCGGCGCCAGTGTACTGGCAATTATTAGAAATGGCCAATCCTTCATGAATCCTAACGGACAATTCAAAATCCTTGCCGGCGATCGGGTTCTTGTAATGGGGACAAAAGAACAAACAGCGAAATTCGAAAAAATTGCCCTGAATGGCGAATAAAAAAAACCTTCCGAATTTTTTCATCTTCGAAAGGTTTATATTTTATTACTCAAATCAGAAAATCAACAGAATCAGAATCCCATTGTTTCCTGAACCCCGTCCTGTCCGGGAATATCAGTTTCTTTTTCGTCGTTATCACTGTTCTCTTCTCTGGTAACGGTTGTAATATCAGCTATTGTGTCGCCCGGATCAAGCCTTATCAACTTAACACCCTGGGTATTCCTGCCAATAGTTCTGATTGGTTTTATTGACTGACGTATCAGGATACCTTTAACAGTTATAACAATCAGGTCCTGGCTGTCAACAACTGATTTCATACCAACGATCTTACCGGTTTTAGGAGTGATATTCATTGCAATAACACCCTTGGCGCCACGCTTTGTAAGCCTGAAATCTTCAAACTTAGTTCGTTTGCCATAACCTTTCTCGCCAACAACGAGTATTTGCTCGTCAGGCCGGGTAATAACTATCATTGATTTGACAATATCGCCGTCAGCAAGAGAAATTCCGCGAACACCAGCAGCAGTACGGCCCATAGCACGGACATCTGACTCACGGAACCGGCAGGCAAGGCCGTTTCTTGAACAAAGTATAACATCACATTTCCCGTCTGTAAGCCTTACGGAAATAAGCCTGTCATTTTCTGCAAGTGTTAATGCGATAATACCATTCTGCCTGACATTCTGGAAAGCAGAAAGAACAGTTTTCTTTATCGTTCCGTTCAATGTTCCCATCAGAATGAACTGATCGTCAGTAAATTCTTTAACCGGCAGATATGCTGTAACAGTTTCATCCGGCATTTTCTGAATAACATTAGCAAGTGAGCGACCTTTGGCATTCCTGCTTCCTTCAGGTAGGTCATATACCTTAACCCTGTAGACTCGGCCCATATCCGTAAAGAACAACAGGAAGTGGTGTGTGGCAGTCTGGAAAACATGCTCAACGAAATCCTCGTCGTGGGTTCCGGCACCACTCGCTCCCCTGCCGCCTTTATTCTGCCGTCTGTAATTGCTTACTTTGGTTCTCTTGATAAAACCGTTATGTGTAATTGTAATAATCACATCTTCGTTTGCAATCATATCTTCAACAGAGAATTCCTCGGCATTGAAAACTATTTCAGTACGGCGTTCATCACCAAACCTGGCAACCAGTGCATCAATGTCTTCAATAATCATCTGATACTGAAGCTCACGGCTTGCAAGAATTGCTTTCAATCTTTCGATTTCCCTGATAAGCTCGGCATACTCAGCCTGGAGTTTTTCTCTTTCAAGCCCTGTAAGCCTTGAAAGCCTCATTTCGAGAATTGCTTTTGCCTGAATCTCGGAAAATTCAAAAGTTTCCTGCAATCTTTTCGATGCTGTCGGTGTATCTTTTGAACTTCTTATAATATTTATAACTTCATCAATATGGTCGAGCGCTTTCAGAAGGCCTTCCAATATGTGGGCGCGTTTCTGAGCAGCGTCAAGTTCAAACTGTGTCCTTCTTACAATAACATCCAGCCTGTGATTGACGAAGTGGTGGATCATCTGTTTAAGAGTCAGAACTTTTGGAGCTCCGTCCACAAGGGCCAGCATATTAGCGCCAAAAGTTACCTGCATCTGAGTATGTTTATACAGGTTATTCAGAACAACACCGGGTATAGCATCCCTTTTTAGTTCGATAACAACCCTGATGCCGTCCCTGTCAGATTCATCCCTGATATCTGATATATCTTCGATTGATTTATTTTTTACCAGATCGGCAATTTTTTCAATAAGGTTAGCCTTATTAACCTGGTAGGGCAGTTCTGAAACAACAATTGCAGATTTTGTTTTATTCTCTTCGATAAATGCTTTAGCACGGACAATTATCCTGCCGCGGCCTGTCATGTAGGCATCTTTTACACCGCTATAACCATATATGATCCCGGCAGTCGGGAAATCAGGGCCCGGAACATGTTGAATTAATTCTTCATCAGTAATTTCCGGATTTTCAATATAGGCTTTAATTCCGGCGGCGATCTCATTAAGATTGTGTGGGGGAATATTGGTAGCCATACCAACAGCAATACCGCTGGCCCCATTCAGAAGCAATGTCGGCGCTATGGATGGGAGTACAGTCGGTTCTTCAAGAGACTCGTCAAAGTTGGGAGTAAAATCAACAGTATTTTTCTCAATATCTTTCAGAACCTCTGTTGCAATATATGCCATCCTGGTTTCAGTATAACGCATGGCAGCCGGTGAATCGCCGTCAATTGAGCCATAGTTACCCTGGCCGTCAACAAATGGATAGCGCAAAGACCATTCCTGTGCCATCCTGACCATTGCGTCATATACGGCTGAATCGCCGTGCGGATGGTATTTACCGAGCACTTCACCCACAAGCCTTGCTGATTTCTTATAAGACTTATTTGGTTGCAGGCCCAACTCGTGCATAGCAAATAAAATTCTTCTGTGAACAGGTTTCAGCCCGTCCCTAACGTCCGGCAATGCCCTTGAAACGATAACAGACATGGAGTAGTCCAGATAGGACGTCTTCATCTCGTCTTCGAGTATTGTCGGCACTATGTGTTCTTTAGCAAAAAGTGACATTTCGTCTCAATTGTTGAATTATCAAATAATAATTATTATAACTTACAAAAATACGAATTTCAGGCGACTTATCCCTATAAAATCAGGGCTTTTTTGCAATTAGTTTTGCACATTTTGCGTTGACAGGCGCATGGGTTTAATAATATAATAAAAGAAATTTCATAAATTTTTTTGTTATGAATTTAGTTATTCGATTAACAATTACTTTGAAATAATTATCAGTTGAAAGCTGTAGAAATTTTGAAATAACTACCAATACCTGACATTTGAAAGTTCATATTGCAAACTCTTTCTACCTTTAAATTTAACCCTTAGATAATCCAATAGTTTCATTGCTTCATCCTCACCTCCGAGCATAATCATTCTTTCAATTTCTTCTCGTACTTTTACATAATCTTTCCCTTTTTTGCTATTCAAAACAAATTCTTTTATAAATTCAACATACATTTGAAAGAATCGTCCGCCGATATTATCGGCAAGATATTCATCGTATTTATTTAGCAATTGAAAGAAATTTGTATAACCATTCCAGAGATCTTTATGAGCATATTTTGTTATTTCCACGAATAAAGATTCCCAATCCATTTCTTCTACATAAAGATCAGGAAGAAATTCAATTTCCACATATTTCTTTTTTTGAATTTCACCAATAACTTCTTTTAAAAAAACTTCCCATTTATCCGGGTCAACTGCATCAACCAATTCTTTATAATATTCAACAATAAATTCATAGGAATTAATGAAAAGAAATCTGGTGCTCTCGATCAGCATATCATTATTATTAGTCAAATCTCCGATATTAAACAGAATTTCATACCATTCATTTAATCCCCTGCCATTATTTTCAATTTCTCTTTTTATTCCTTCCCGTGTTAGTTTCTCGGCTTTTTGATAATCATTTTTGTCAATTGCCCTGTTTATCGCAACAAACCTTACATTTTTATTATCCATATTCTTTTCCAGATAATCTTCAGCCTGCTCTTCGCTAACCATATCCAGCATTAGCTCGTATTTGAGTGTTTCTACATTCCTGTATTTAGCTTCATTCCTGTCATTCTGAAATGTCATTTTGTCAATTTGAGCTATTTCTTCCGGATTTTTCGCAAAAAAAGATGCTGATTTAAGAATATTCATATTAATATCATATTGCCAAATTCTGTCGTCATCAAATATTTTTGTAAAGAATTTCAACATATTCTTTCTGATTCTTTCATCGGCATTATTAGCGGCAATTCGTTCAAATAAATCGACTGTGTCTGTTATTAATGCAGCGATTTTTAATTCCCCCTCCCCGATAAGTACAGGCGTTGTCAGTACATTTTCAAAAACAACAGTTGATATAGCCAATGCAGCTTTGATATTTCCTGACCCAAGCTGATGTTTTGCAGAATCAATCATGCCTCTGATTGCATTAGCAATATTATCTTCTCCGTTATGTTTCAATCCCCACCTATCCGTATTAGATTTAATTACGGATTTCAAAACAGTTTGATACGAAGCCTTTGTTTCTATCGGGCTATATTTTGAAAATATTGATAAAAACATATCCCGGAAATTTTTGTTACGATGTACTTCAGCCAGCACAAAATCCTTCAATTCATCTTCCTGAATCAATTTGATTATATATTCAACCTGCTCTTCCTGAGTCAAAGATTTTTTCTTTGTGTTTTGTTTCTTTCTTCGTTTCCTGATTTTCAGTCCGAGCTCATCTTTTTGAATATAAAAAATTGCCGCAGCCACATGCTTGCAAACAGGGCCGTCGTTATACGGGCAGGTACAAAGGTGATCACTTATCACCCCATCCTTTAATTTGAATTTCACAGTATAATCATTGCTACCTTCAACCAGGAATTTATATCCGCCGTCAAAGCTGTCTTCGGGCTGCTGCACAAGTCCGCTGGTGCAATACTTCAGTCCGCGTTCCAATATTTTTTCTTCAATATAAAACTCAAATTGATCTAAAGGGATATCCATAATTATTCCATGTTAATAAATATTTTCAATTTGCAAAAATATTGATTTTAGGATTTGTATTCAAAATTAAATATTTATTCCAGCTGATCAGTGTGAAAATAAGAATTTCTGGCTTGTTTTCCTAAATTGGATGTATCAGCAGAGATATTGAGAATCATCAGAACTGCTGCAATATGGAAAAAAAATCCCGGGATCAGGCCCCGGGAAAAATCATTTTTGCTCAATTCCAGATTAGAAGAAAAAAAACTGTTTACATCTGATTCACTTTGAACCAACTATTTTACGATCTTCGATATAGCTTTGAATTCTTCTGTTCCGGAGCGCTCCAGAAATTCGAAAAGAATGCTTTCTGCTGTTGTCATATAAGCTCCTTCTTCCCTCATTCTTTTTAGCGCAATTTTCTTGTTGTAAGGATCGCGTGAAGAAACACAATCGGCGGCAACTACAACGTTAAAGCCTTCGGCAATCATATCAACAACTGTTTGTAAAACACAAACATGAGATTCAATCCCATAGATCAGGATAGTTTTTTTTCCCGAATCTTCAACAGCTTTTATAAATTTTTCCTCTCCCCAGCAGGAGAATGATAATTTTTCAATTACTTTATATTCATCACCAAGGACTTCCTGTAATGATGGAATTGTAGCACCGATACCTTTGGGATACTGTTCGGTTACAATTGTTGGAACAGCAAGTACTTTCAACCCTTTAGCAAGCTTAAGCATATTATTTTCCAGTTTCTCGTTTCCGTCAATAATCGGAAAAAGCCTCTGCTGCACATCAAGGCATATTGCCACGCAATCTTCTTTTTTTAATCTCATTGTAAGATCCCAATATATGTTAACAATTATCAGCTATATAACAAAAGCGGGACATACGCCCCGCCTTTTTTTAATTTACTCTATACCAAATTTCTCTTTACAGCTCGGACAGTTGAGATACTTCTCATATCCGTTGGCAACTTTTTTGAATCGGACTTCAAGAAAATAGTGGCCGCAATTGGGGCATTTTTTATCAACCGGTTCGTAATTGGTAAGATTTTTACAATCAGGATAATTAGAGCATCCCCAGAATTTTTTCCTGGATTTGGGACTGTATCTTTCCACCATTTCACCTTTGCTGCATTCAGGGCATTTCACCCCGGTAGTAATTGGTTTTATTCCTTTGCAATTCGGATAATCCACACATCCGTAAAAGCGTCCGAAGCGCCCTTCCCTGAGCGCCATAGGTTTGCCGCAAATATCACATTTGATATTCTCCATAATAATCGGTTCTTTTTTATCCGGTTCATCTTTTGGTTTGGGAAGTGGCTTGGTAAATGTGCAATCAGGATATTTCGAACATCCAAGGAAACGTCCTCTTCTGCTGACTTTTATTAGCATAGGGGCACCGCATTCTTCGCAGGGAATTTCAGGTATATTCCCGTGCTCCTCTGCATGCTTCAAAGATTTTGTAAATGGCTGATAAAAACCATTAAGCATATCTACGTATTCTTTATCACCCAAGGCAATCGTATCAAGTTCATTTTCCATACTTGCTGTAAAATCAACATTAAATAAATCAGGAAAGTTATGAACCAGGACACCATTTGCTTCTTCTCCTAATTCTGTGGGAGAGAAAGATTTCTTCTCAAGCCGTACATATTCGCGGTCAATAATTGTAGAGACTATCTGTGCATAAGTACTCGGCCTTCCAATACCAAGTTCATCAAGTTCCTTCACCAGACTGGCCTCTGTGAATCGTGGCTTAGGCTTAGTAAAGGACTGACTGGAATCAGCTTTCAGTAATTCAGCAGGCATATTTTTCTCGATACCTGCCGGAAGCTTTTGTTTTCCGTTTTTGTCATTTTCTTTAAGGTCAGCATATACTTTCAAAAAACCCTGGAAAACTATCACGGAACCGGTTGCCCTGAAAACAAAATCTCCGCCTTTAAGTTCAATTGTTGATTGTTCAAGCTGTGCAGGCGACATTTGCGAAGCTATGAAACGATTAAAAATTAACTCGTATAATTTATACTCGTCTTTGCTCAATTTGGAACGCAAACTTTTCGGGCTATATATGGTACTCGTCGGCCTTATAGCTTCGTGAGCATCCTGAATATTTGATTTTTTTGATGTATATTTTGGCGAGCTTTTCGGCATGTACTCATTTCCATATTCCTTAGCAATGAAATCTCTTGCAGAAGATTCGGCTTCAGGTGATAATCTTGTAGAGTCGGTCCTCATATATGTAATCAAACCAACCTGGCCTTCTTCTCCGAGTGTTACACCCTCGTATAATTTCTGGGCTATCATCATAGTTTTCTTATTTGAAAAACCAAGGCGTTTGGAAGCTTCCTGTTGCATAAGTGATGTAGTAAACGGCGACTGTGGATTCCTTTTTACTTTCCTTTTCTGAACAGAACTTACCTGGTAATCTTCATTTTTTACCCTGGTAAGGATATCATCAGCCTGTTCTTTATTATTTATAAAATGATATTTGCCGTTCTCTTTGAAAACTTTTGCAGAACCTTCGGGATTTTTCATCGATTTTAAATCAAATTCCACTAATCTTGCTTCAAGTTTTTTGCCTGAATCAACATCAAATTGTGCATTCAGGTTCCAGTATTCGATCGGTTCGAAATCTCTGATTTCCTGTTCGCGTTCACATATCATGCGTAAAGCAACAGATTGTACCCTTCCAGCTGAAAGCGGTTTAGATGTAACTTCAAGCAATGCCCTGGAAAGAAAAGGTGAGACCTGGTAGCCAATAAGTCGATCCATAACCCTGCGGGCCTGCTGGCTCATAAACAGGTTTGTGTCAATTTCACGTGGATCATCTATACCTTTTTTAATTCCGGTTTTCGTTATCTCATTGAAAAGAACCCGCTGAACATTATCGTTTTTCTGTTTGACTTCTTCAGCAAGATGCCATGCTATAGCCTCGCCTTCACGGTCGGGGTCAGTCGCGATCAGGACTCTTTTCGAAGTCTGGGCAAGTTGTTTCAGGCGCTTAATAATATCGCCCTTACCTTTTATGGTTGAATATTTTGGTTGGAAACCGTTTTCCACATCAACTCCCAGCCTAACCTTAATAAGATCCTTAATATGCCCGACTGAAGCTTCCACAACAAAAGTTGAACCGAGATATTTATTTATAGTTTTCGCTTTTGCCGGCGACTCCACTATGAGTAAAGTTTTGTTAGTTTTTTTTGCCGGAGATTTTCTTTTCGTCGTCTTTTTAGCAGTAGTTTTCTTTTTTGTAGCTGTTTTAGCCATATTTATTCCCGGAGACAATAATAATTTGCAATAGTAAATTTTAGAAAAACAAATATACAATACAATATATTAATTCAAAAAATCATTTGCCCGAATTCATGAATCTTCAAGGCGATTATAATCTATCAATATTTTATTTTGTATTGATTTAGTATCTGTTGTAAAAAAAACAAAAAAAGCGTATCAATTATTTGGATGATACGCTTTTTGTAATGATTATTCTTCAATTTATAACATTTTTTCGGCTTCTTCATTGTTTTCTGCCAGCTTGAAAAGAGATGTAAAGCCGGAAATATCGAAAACCTGTTTGATGTTTGCCTGCAATCCGGAAAGTATAAAAGAACCTTTCTTGGCTGATATTTTTTTCAGAACAAGCAGGAAAACCCTCAATCCGGAAGATGAAATATAGTCCAGGCCCGAACAGTCAGCAATCACTTTTGGTGAATCAAGGTTGATTAGTTCGTTAAATTCATTTTCCAGTGATTCTGAATTTGTTACATCCAGCCTTCCCGATACTTTTATCAGCGAGTAATCCGATCCAATTTGTTTTTCGAAACTCATAATATCCTTTAAAATTATTTATTTAAATATTAATTAATTTTCTTTTCCAAAATCACGATATTTCGTCCATTATCCCTTTTATATTCGAAGTTATCCATCATTTTCCTGATAAAATGTATGCCCAGCCCACCTATTTGCCTGTCTTCAAGAGGAATATTTGTATCCGGTTCAGGAGCATTGAAAGGATCAAACTCAATTCCAGTATCGCTGACGGTACATTTGATAGAATTTTCATTTAATTCGAAGTAAAGTTTGATTTCATGGCCTTCTTTGTCGTCAAGGCCATACGAAATAATATTTGTTACAAGTTCATCCAACGATAGATCGAAACTAAAAATTATATTTGGGTCGATATTATTTTCTGCAAATTTTTCTTCAATGAAGCCATGAAGCCTTTGTATTTCATCGATATCGTTATTCAGGAATAATTCAATTGTTTTCGCCATTTTAGAAGCCGTATTTTTTATTTTCAACTATAGTACAAATTTATCAAAAACCAGTAAAAAGAAAAACAAAATTTAGACAGTGTTAATATCAGTTGCAATTTATTATTATTCCTGTTAAATTAAATACTGAAAGTGAACGAAATATTTTGGATCAGAAAAATTGACCAATTCATATTCCAAAGGGGAATTCTTAATGAATATTAAAACCACAGTAAATCAAAAATTTATTAAAGTTGTTCCTGATGGCAGAATCGACAGTGTTACATCCGGTGAACTTCAAAAAGAACTGGATTCAATTACAAGAAAAGGCAACAGGGAAATCCTGATAGATTTTTCGGAAGTAACTTATATCAGCAGTGCCGGATTGAGGGTTTTCCTGAAAGTCCACGGCTCGCTGAAACAAGCTGGCGGCAACCTGATGCTTACAGCCCTGCCCGCGCACGTTATGGATGTGTTTAAAATGGGCGGTTTCCTGAAATTCTTCAATATCATTGAAGAATCTGAAATTGATGACGGGAATGCAGAACAAATATCTGCCAGGATACAGGAAGAAAATATTAACGGAACTTCATATAAGATTAAAAGTATCAATGAAACAAAAGGGAAACTACGGACAATAGGAAGCAGTAGCAAACTTGCAAAATCGGATTATTCTGACAGCGATATGCAGGTTATATCGGCAAGAAGCATTGATTATGGAACAGGATTGGCTGCAATCGGCCAGAATTTTGATGAGTGCAAGCCTTATTTCGGGGAATCTGTTGTGATAAAAAATAGCTTATTTTTCTATCCGGCAATGAATAATCCGAATGTGGACTTTATGCTTAGCCTGGATCCTGAAATGGATTTTAATTATAATTTCCTGCATGGTTTTTCATTCAGTGGTGATTTTTCAGGAATATTAGCTTTCGAAGCAAGAGAATCATTTATTGACCTGAATACCCTTGTTGAAGATATTTCATCAATGTTGAATATTGATGCTGCCGGTGTTGTTATGATATTGGAAAGTAAGGGTATTTTTGGGATGCATCTGAAGAAGTCTCCCGTTATTGACAATAAACCAGAAAACGGGGAAGAAATTTTCTCGGACAGAAACTTCACGGAATGGATGAATTTCCCGGTTGAACCTACCGATTTTAATTCTGTAATAGTTGCATCCGGATTAATCAGAGCTAAAGATAACGGACGTAAATTCGATGAGTTTTTTACAAGCAGCACGAATCATCATATACATGCTGCTTTATTCGAGCAGGATCTCTTGAATCCTGATATTGATAATTTCGACAATGAGCTTACCAGGATTATAACAACTCTTGAAGCTAAAAAAGTACAGCATTTACTCGGCAAAAGTAAATTCAGCAACGGACTAATAGCAGTTGTTCCCCTGGAATTGGATTAGTATATACTGATAATTGATACATAAATTAGGTTAATAAAATGGAATTGTGGATCGGAGCTTTAAATCTCGGGCTTTTATATGCTCTCATGGCAATCGGAGTCCTGATAACTTTCAGGATTCAGGACTTTCCTGATATTACTGTGGATGGAAGTTTTACAACGGGAGCTGCTACTGCAGCCGTGCTAATCATATCAGGTTGGAATCCTTTCCTGGCATTGCTAATAGCATTTCTGGCAGGTTCACTTGCCGGAGCTGTTACCGGTATGATATATACCGGGCTGAAAATCAACGGGCTGCTTGCCGGTATTCTGGTAATGATCGGGCTGTATTCAATAAACCTCCATATTATGGGGCGTTCAAATATTCCCCTGTTGAAAATGCCGGGGTTTGTTGATTTTTTCAACAACCTGAATCCCGGAATGGATACTGAAATCTGGCTGGTAATTTGTCTTGTTGTGATAATGACATTAGTATGGATGCTGCTGTCGGCATTTTTTAAAACAGACCTTGGTATAACCTTCAGGATAACCGGGGATAATAAAATAATGTCATCCGCATCAGGTATAAATGTAAACCGTATGGAAATATTCGGCATCGCCTTTTCAAACGGCCTTGTTGCTCTTTCCGGAGGAATGGTTGCACAGTATCAGGGATTTGCCGACATAGGAATGGGTATCGGTACAGTTGTAATCGGCCTTGCATCTGTTATTATCGGTGAGGCGATTCTGCGAAAGGATTCAGTTGTTGTTATGGTGCTAAGTGCTATCATCGGTTCAATTGTTTTCAGGTTTATGATAGCATTTGCACTTTACGTTGGTATGGATCCGATTGACCTGAAATTGCTCACGGCAGTTTTTGTACTCCTTACATTGTTTGTCTCCAAAATGGCTTCCGGCAAATCAAACGGATCGGCAAGTATAGGCAAAAGAATAGGAGCTATTGCAAAGAAGCCCAAACTTGTATGGTCAACAATTGGAGCTGTTATAGTTATTGCTGTCGGGATATGGCTTATAAGGGATATAGGTTCGGGTCCTGCCACATTAGATAAATACTATAAAATCGGAGTTTTGCAGGTTAGTGATAACGGATTATTGAATGTTACAAGGGACGCATTTTCAGAAAAAATGCAGGAACTTGGATATTTTGACGGGGAAAATTGTTCAATCAGGCTGGATAATGCTAATGGAGACCTGCACACCCTGAATAATATTGTTGATAAATATATTATGGATGATTATGACCTGATCGTGACAATCTCAACGCCGGCAACTCAGGCAGCACTTAATAAAGTTAAAGATATACCAATCGTATTCGCCACCGTTGCCAACCCCTTCATTATCGACGCAGGGGAAAGCGATACAAAACATTTACCCGGTATTACGGGTATTTACGGCTGGGTAAAAATGGACGAAACACTTGAGCTTGCAGCGGAAATATTTAAAGGGAAGCTTAAAATCGGTTCCCTGTGGGATCCTGCTCATGCAAACTCTGTTTTCAATGTAGAAAGGCTGAAAAAAGCAGTTGCAAATAATCCGAATGTTGAAATGGAAGGCATGACCGTAACATCAACAACCGAAGTTCATGATGCAGCCCTAGCACTGATAAAAGAAGATGTTGACCTGATACTTCTACCACCGGATAACACGGTTTATTCTGCATTTGAAGCTGTTGTAAAAGCAGCAATGAAATCTAAAACTCCTATCATCCTAAGCGATGTTTCAAGACTTAAAGACGGTGCTTTTGCTGCTTATGGATATGATTATACATCAAGCGGCCACCAGGCGGCTCACCTTGTTGACAGAATACTCCACGGGGAAAGCCCTGCTGATATTCCCTTCGAACAATACAAGAAAACCGAACTCGGGATAAATCTGAAAACTGCAAAAGAAAGTGGTATCGAAGTTCCCGTTAGCGTACTGGCAAGAGCAACTACTTTTGTCGGAATTGATGCCGTTGAAACCAAAGAGAAAAAGAAAATCGGGATAGTTCAGTTTGCTATGGAACCCAATGTTGAAATGTGTAAGAAAGGTATCCTTGCGGCGCTGAAGGTAAACGGCTACGAAGATCAGAAAAATATTGATATAATTTATAAAAATGCCAACGCTGATTTCGCAATGATAAATTCCATTATCCAGGATTTCATCAGGCGTGACGTCGATATTATAGTTCCTCTTTCAACACCATGTGTTCAGTCAGCTGTAAACCTGACAAGGGGAAAAAAGAAACCGGAAGTGGTATTTACATATATTTTCGATCCATATAAAATCGGCGCGGCAGAAACACCCGAAAAACACGAACCAAACATGACCGGCGTGGCATGCTTCCCCCCTGTTCAGGAAGTTCTTGGGCTAATAAAGGAAATGTTCCCCGCCAGGAAAAAAATCGGGATAGTATGGAACAGTTCCGAAGCAAATTCCGAAGCAGTAATGAATAAACTACGGCCTTACGGCAGGAAAATCGGGCTCGATATTATTGAGCAAACAGTTACTACTCCATCTGAAGTTCTTGAAGCTTCGCGGTCACTCGCAAATAAAGGAGCTGAAATTTTCCTTAATGCCGGCGATAATACGCTGAATGTTTCATTCGACAGTTTTGCCAAGGTAGCAGGTGATAATAAAATCCCTGTATTTTCAGTTGATTCAGAATTGATCGAGAACGGAGCTATGGTTTGCCTCGGGCCGGATTACACTCAAACCGGTTTCGAAGGCGGATTGTATTTGTCACGGGTACTAAACGGAGAGAAAACAGCAGATATTCCGATTCACCAGACTGAAAGAACCCTGCTATATATCAATAAAGAGCTTTCGGATAAAATGGGAATTGAAATCAACAAGGGTATTCTTTCCAGGGCAGATAAAGTAATTGAAAAAAAGAAAACTGAAGAAAAGAAAGACCTTGCTCTATTCCTTTTCAGCGACAATACGGTGCTGACCCAAACCAGAAAAGGAATATTGAACGAATTTAAGAAAACAGGTTATTTGAACGATAACAATATTGAAATAACCGATTTCAACGCCCAGAATGAATTTACAATGGCCCAGTCTGTTGCTGATGATATTGTCAGACAGGAATTTGATTATATAATAACGGTATCTACTCCGGCTTTGCAGGTTATGGCAAATGCCAATACCCGCATCCCTCACATTTTCGGCGCAGTAACCGATCCCTACCGGATGGGAATTGCTGAAAGTTCAAAGAAGCATCGGGAAAACATAACTGGCGTGGCTACATTCCAACCGGTTGAATCCACTATCAAAGCTATCAGGGCGCTGCTCCCCAATGCAAAGAAAATCGGTATTGTCTGGAATCCTTCCGAAGCATGTTCGGAAGCCTGCACATACAAAGCAAGGGACGCAGCAAAGAAATACGGCTTTGAACTAATCGAATCTACTGTATCATCAACAAGCGAGGTTCTTGATGCAACCAAAACACTGATTGGTAAAGATATTGACGCTTTCCTTACTTCGGGCGACAATACCGTATTTCTTGCTATACCGACCATTGCAGATTTGCTTCACAAAGATAAAATTCCATACTTTACTAACGATCCTACTGATGTTACAGGAGGCCGGGGTGCACTAATGGGGATAGGCGCCGATTATGTAACAGTTGGCGAGCAAACAGCAAAAGTTGCCATTATGGTAATGAATGGAGAAAAACCGGCAGGAATACCCATACAGGATTATGTTCCCGAAAAGAGAGCGGTTAACATGAAGCTGATGGAAGAATACGGGCTTAAACTCCCGTCTGAATTATCTGATAATATTGAAAAATACAGGGATTAGGAGAGAAAAATGATTAAAATTGAAAACCTTCACAAGACTTTTAATCCCGGTAGTATAAACGAGGTTTATGCTCTGAAAAACATTGACCTCCATATAAACGACGGCGATTTTATTACTATTATCGGAACAAACGGTTCCGGAAAGTCAACGCTTCTGAATGCAATAGCAGGAACTTTCCTGCCCGACAGGGGAACTATACTTATCGACGGAAAGGACATGACTCACAAAAAGGATTACCAGCGGGCAAAGCTGATCTCAAGGGTGTTCCAGAATCCTTTCCAGGGGACTGCCGCTAATATGACAATTGCAGAGAACCTGCATATAGCCTCGCTTCGCGGCAGGAAAAGGATGCCTTTCGGGGGGCTTAGCAAGTCACGAATGGGAGAACTGTCCGAAGATGTTCAGGCATTGGAAATGCAGCTTGAAGGCAGGCTGTCCAACAAGATAGGCTCGCTTTCAGGCGGGCAGCGCCAGGCTCTGACTCTGCTTATGTCAGTTATATTAAAGCCCAAAGTGCTTCTGCTGGACGAACACACCGCAGCGCTCGATCCGAAATCGGCGGCGCAGGTAATTAAGCTGACAAAGAAATTTGTTGAACGTGACAAACTGACAACTGTAATGGTAACGCATTCCATGCAGCAGGCCCTGGAACTCGGCAACAGGACAATAATGATGAACAAAGGCGAAGTAATTGAAGATATTTCCCTTGAGGAAAAACGCCGCCTTACCACCAACGACCTGCTGGATAAGTTCGCGGAAATCCGTAAGAAAGAAAAACTTACGGACGATATGCTTGATGAGCTTAGAAGAGAATACGTGTAAGCCTGGTAGCATAAAAAATGATTTATTAAAAGATGTCCTACGCTTAACGGTGTTGGACATCTGCAAGTAGGAATAATCAGAAAAATGGTGGTGATATTATCTCTTTCCACAGTTATTCTCTACATCCCAATTTGAACTTGGGATTGAGTATTTCCTACTAAGTTTTACTATGATACTTTGATGCCAAGCTTCGTAAGGAAAAGAAAAAATTAGATATCATTCCCCTCCATTGGAGGGGATTAAAGGTGTGGTTTCTTCTTCTTGAATTTATTCTCAATCTAATTTTTCGCCAACCCGCCTTACGGGTACCCCATGACAAACAGCAAATTTAGCAATAAGAAATCACTATTGACAAGAGTTTATTTAAAAGCCGGAATGCCTGTAATATCCTCCCCGAGAACCAATGTGTGAATGTCATAAGTTCCCTCGTAAGTATGTACCGATTCCAGGTTAGCTGCATGGCGCATAATCGGGTATTCATTAGTTATGCCATTGGCTCCGTGGATTTCCCTCGCTGTGCGCGAGGCCTGCAAAGCCATATATACATTGTTACGCTTTGCCAGCGAAACCTGCTGGTGGCGCGCCCTGCCTTCGTCCATTAATCGTCCTAGCCTGAAATTCAGCAATTGCGCTTTAGTGATCTCGGTAAGCATATCGGCAAGTTTTTGCTGCTGTATCTGGAAAGCGGCAATCGGTTTGCCGAACTGAATCCTGGATTTTGCGTATTCCACGGACGAATCATATACAGACATTGCCGCTCCTACAGCTCCCCAGGCTATTCCGTAGCGGGCTTTGTTCAGGCAGCTGAGCGGCCCCCTTAAACCTGTAACTTCAAGCCTGTTTTCTTCGGGTATTTCAACATCCCTGAATACCAATTCGGAAGTAACAGAAGCCCTTAATGAATGTTTGCCTTTCATTTCCGGGGCTGTGAATCCGTTCATTCCTTTTTCTACAAGAAAACCATGCACTTTGCCTTCAAATTTTGCCCAAACTACAGCAACATCGGCAAAAGTACCATTCGTAATCCACATTTTTGCACCGTTAAGAAGGTATCCGCCGTCAATTTTTTCAGCTTTGGTTACCATCCCGCCGGGATTTGAGCCATAATCCGGTTCTGTCAGGCCGAAGCATCCTATGGCCTCACCCGAAGCAAGCTTTGGCAACCATTTCTTTTTCTGTTCAATTGTCCCATATTCATTGATAGGAAACATCACAAGTGAATTAAGAACAGATGCAAATGACCTAACGCCCGAGTCTCCCCTTTCAAGTTCCTGCATCGCAAGGCCGTAGCAGGTACTGTTGGCTCCGGCACCACCGAACTCTTCCGGAATGGTTATTCCCAACAGGCCAAGTTCCGCCATCTTCGGAATAAGGTCCATCGGGAATTCTCCCTTCATATAATATTCTTCTATAAGTGGTATTACCTCGTTAGTAGTAAAATCTCTAACCGTATCCCTTACAAGTATTTCGTCGGATGTAAAAAGTTCATCCATGTTATAATAGTCAACACCCTGAAAAGCCATTATTAATCTCCAATAGTAATTTTTATAATATCATATAATTTTCAATAACTTAGTTAAATGTAGAAAATTTTGTTAATTTTCTGATTTAACGAATTAATTAGCTTTAAATTACAGATAAGTTTCATAATTTTGTTGAAAATTTGAAAATTAAACGGATTGAAGCAAGGATTGATAATAAAAAAAATTGATTTTTTTAATTTATGTCATTGCCGAACACTCAAAAAGTTGTATTTTTGTAATCAGTGACGGGCTGATGAGCCCTTTTTTTATTCGGGGAATAATTTGTCCGCTGCTAACTAAAGAAATTTTTATTAACATAGTTGTTTTAGATCATGCGTCGTCGCAAAAAGAAATTCCAGGTAGATAAAAAAGTAATCATCGATGCTTTTGCAGAGATGGCTAAAAGCAAGAATATCGACCGCGACCTTCTGCAAGGTATCGTCGAAGAAACCATATCAATGATTATCAGGAAAAAATACACCCCCGAGGCTAATTTCGAGATAATTGTAAATATGGACAAAGGTGATATTGAAATTTACCTGCTACGTACCGTTGTTGAAGAAGTCGAAGACCCTTCACTCGAAATCAGCCTTGAAGAGGCTATGAAATATGCTGTCGAGGATGATTACGAGCTTGGCGATGAATTCATCGAAGAAATTACCCTTGATAATATTGCCGACAACTTCGGCAGAAGGCTTATATCTCTGGCAACACAGAACCTGAACCAGAGGATCAGGGAAGTTGAAAAAGACAACATTTACCAGGAATATGAAAAACGCGTTGGCGAGATCATCATTGGTGAGATATACCAGGTCAGACGACATGATATTCTTATCATGCACGAAGGTGTGGAAATGCGCCTGACAAGGGAAGAGCAAATTCCGAACGAACCATATAAATTCAAGAAAAACCAGACAATCAAGGCAATTATTAAAGAAGTAAAAAGGTCAGGCCAGGGAAGCCAACCGGAAATAATTCTTTCCAGAGCTTCGGAAGACTTTCTTGCCAGATTGTTTGAAATTGAAATTCCTGAAATTTATGACGGAATCATTCAAATCAGAGCTATAGCCCGCGATCCCGGTGAAAGATCTAAAGTTGCCGTGGTTTCCTTCGACGACAGAGTCGATCCTGTTGGAGCCTGCGTTGGTATGAAAGGTATCAGGATACATTCCATCGTTCGAGAATTGAACAACGAGAATATCGATCTTATACAGCACTCAGACAACCTTGAAGTATTTATTGCAAGAAGTCTGTCGCCGGCAAAGGTTAAAGATATTTCTCTCGACCGCGAAACTAAAACGGCAAATGTTACAGTAGCAGAAGACCAGGTATCGCTTGCAATTGGTAAAAGCGGACAGAACGTGCGCCTTGCATCCAAGCTTACTGGATTCTCACTTACACTGATCAAAGAAGGTGCCGAGGATATTGACCTTAGTGAATTCCAGGATGAACTTGGCGAAGACTTGCTTGATATTCTTAATGAATCAGGTATTATGTCCGCCCGTGACTTCCTTGATTCTGATGTCGGGTTTATGCTCGCTTTTGATGAGATTTCCAAGGATAAACTTATTGAACTCAGAAGAATTATGCTTGAAGAGTTCGAAGAAAAAGAAACCCAGGAAACAATTGATGAAATAAAGAACTATTCTGATGATGACCATGTTATCGACGATATACTGGACAGGGCCGACGATAACATATAGTTAGTGCATTTTATTGAATTTGATAGTTATCCCTTTACGGGCAATACAAATATTATTGAACACAAGATTGAAACAAGTTATTGATAAATAAATTATTAAGATTTATGACTGCTGGCAGAAAAAAAAGACTTTTTAAAATAGCTTCGGAAATAAACATCGGTAAGGATGCTATTGTTGACTTCCTGGCAAGCAAGGGCCATGAAATTGATAACAAGGCAACAACCACACTTACTCCCGATCTGATTGAACTTATTTATGATAAATTCAAAAGGGAAAAACGCGCTGCCGAAGTTCAAAGAGAAAAACTGGTTAAACATAAAATAATCAGGACAAAAGACAAATCGGAAGAACAATCTGATGATGAAACTTCAAGTGTAAGTGGCGTTGCTTCCGTTGACGATCAGCCGGATACAGGAGCTGTTGTAACTGATAACGCTTCGAAAAGTACAACCGAAGCAGAAAAAATTATTGAGGAACCTAAAGCCGTTCCGCAGAAAGAAGAAAAGCCTGCAGTTGACAAAACAGATGAGATATCTGACGAGCCCAAGCCTTTCGAAAAAATTGACCTTGCTGAATTAGAAAAAAGAATGGAACCCACCAGGCCTGCTAAACGCAGTTCCAGGAAAAAAGAGGCACATGAATCAACAGTGAAGGTTGAAAAAGCGCCTGCTCCTGAAGTGAAGCCTGTACAGGAATCTAAATCCGAAACTCAGAATGCTGCTTCTGTAAAATCTCAGGATGGCACTGAAAAAGTTCACAAAGTTGAAACTGATAAACGAAACCAGGTACCTGTTGCTGAAAAGAAACCTGTTGAAACTGCAAAAGATAAAGTTGTTGATAAAAAATCTGAAAAACAGGAAGCTAAGGCCGATACTATAAAATCAGATAAAGGTGCGGATGTTGCTGGAAAAGCTGCTGCTCAGAAAACCACCGGAGAATCCGGAGAAGAGGTTTCCGAGGATAGCAAATCTGATTCATCCGGGAATAGTTCCCGAAATTCCAAGTCAGACCGTAAACCTACCAGGAGAAAGAAAAAATCCAAGAAAATACTCGAAGTCGATCTTGATGAAGAAGACGACAGGAAACTCCCCGGCCTGACAATTGTAGGAAAAATTGATATTGCTGCGAAACAGGAACAGGAAAGAAGAAATAAAAAGAAAAGGCCTCAGAAAGCTGATGCCGAAAAAAAAGATGACGACAGTCAGGACACAAAGACATCAAAAAGAAGACGTAAAAAAACCAAAGGTAAGGAAATCAACATCGAGCAGGAAGCACAGCAGCAGAAAAAAGCTAAACCTGAAGATAGAAAACGTAAACGCAAAAGGAAATCTATCAGGGAATCTATTTCTCAGGAAGATGTTGATAAGGCAATCAAGGAAACTCTCAGGGGTATGGAACATCATGGTGGCAGTGGTTCACGCTCCAAAATGAGGCAAAAGAAAAAAGCCGAGAGAGAAGAGAAAGAAATGGCTGCAGCACAGCAGGCCGAAAAAGAATCTCAAATTCTTAAACTTACTGAATTTGTGACTACCAGCGACCTGGCAAACCTGATGAATGTTAATTCCAACGATGTTATCCTTAAATGTCTTGCTCTTGGAATTATGGTGACAATTAATCAAAGGCTTGATAAAGACACCATTACTCTTATTGCTGATGATTATGGCTATGAAGTGGAATTCGTAGAACAGAAAGCATTCGATGTTGTAACTGATATTGAAGATCCGGAAGAATCATTATTACCCCGGCATCCTATCGTTACTATCATGGGCCATGTTGATCACGGTAAAACATCACTTCTTGATTATATCAGGCATTCTAACGTTGTTGCCGGTGAGGCGGGTGGAATCACTCAGCATATTGGAGCCTACCAGGTGAAAACTGATAGCGGTAATAAAGTAACATTCCTTGATACTCCGGGCCACGAAGCATTTACGGCTATGAGGGCAAGGGGTGCTCAGGTAACTGATATTGTTATCCTGATTGTTGCTGCCGACGATGCTGTTATGCCTCAGACAATTGAAGCTATCAGCCATGCCCAGGCGGCAGAAGTTCCAATTGTTGTGGCTATTAACAAAATTGACAAACCTGATGCCAATCCCGACAGGATTAAACAACAGCTTTCAGATCACAATATTCTTGTGGAAGACTGGGGCGGTAAATACCAGAGTGTAGAAATTTCAGCTAAAAAAGGCATCAATGTTGACAAACTTTTGGACGCTATTTTGCTTGAAGCTGAAATGCTGGAACTTACAGCCAATCCTGACAGGGTTGCCAGAGGCACTGTAATTGAATCCCACATGACCAAAGGCCTTGGAAACATAGCCACAATTATCGTCCAGAAAGGTACTCTCAGAATCGGTGATCCTTTCGTTGCAGGGTCATTCTCCGGCAGAGTAAGGGCAATGCTTGATGAAAGAGGCAATAAAGTATTTGAGATTGGTCCGAGTACTCCCGTAAGAGTTATCGGTTTCGACGGAATACCTGAAGCTGGTGATATATTTATGGTAGCAAAATCTGATTCCGAAGCGAGAAGGATTTCTATCGAAAGGCAGCAGCTGCGCCGCGAGCAGGAATTCAGGCAGATAAGGCATGTTACTCTTGATGACATCTCTGCACAAATTCAGCTTGGTGGAGTTAAAGATCTGAACCTTATTATTAAAGGCGATGTAGCTGGTTCAGTTGAAGCACTAAGCGATTCATTGCTTAAGCTTTCACGTGATGAAGTAAGGGTTAATATTATCCTGAAAGGCGTTGGAGCCATAAAAGAATCTGATGTTACTCTGGCATCTGCGTCAGGCGCTATCATAATCGGATTTAATCAAAGCGCTACAAGCCAGGCAAAGAGAATCGCAGAAAACGAAGCTGTTGAAATTCGCCAGTACGATATTATCTACAATTGTATTAATGATGTTACACTGGCTCTTGAAGGCCTTCTTACTCCTGATATTGAAGAAGAAATTCTTGGTACTGTTGAAGTTAGAAAAGTATTCAAGATCAGTCGTCTTGGCTCGATTGCCGGTTGTTATGTACTGAGCGGAAAGATTCACCGTAACAATAAAGTAAGACTTTTACGCGACGGATTAGAAATTTTCAACGGAACTATTGCTTCGCTTAAACGAGGTAAAGACGATACGAAAGAAGTTGACACAGCATATGAATGTGGTATTCAGCTTGACGGCTACAATGATGTTCGTCAGGATGACATTATTGAAGCATACAGAGAAGTCGAAATAAAAAGAAAATTCTCGTAAAAGAAAGTAAACAATATTTTTTGCCGGAAAGCAGTCAACTCTATTGAATGCTTTTCGGCAAATTAGTAATTGAATTATTTATAGATAATAAAATGGACGGAATAAAATGTCAATCAGAGCAGACAAAGTTTCCAGCGTAATAAAAAAATCCTTGTCAAGGCCAATAAGTGAAATTGCCGAGGAAAAAAATGCAGGGCTTGTTACCATAACAAGTGTCCGGCTTTCGCGCGACCTTTCCGTTGCAAAAATATATGTCAGTATTTACGGGGGAAAAACAACTCCCGCGGCCTTTATCAATGTTTTGGAAGCTAAGGCCGGATATATTCGCTCAATTTTAGGCAGAAGTATTAGAACCAGAAAAACCCCCGAGATCAGATTTTTCCTTGACGACACACTCGATCAGATGGACAAAATTCAGGATCTGCTGGATTCTGTTAAGAAAACCGAACAAACTGAAGAAAATAACGACGCGGAATAATGATACTCACAAAATCAAACAAAGACAATTTCTCATTCTGGCTAAAAGAAGCAAAATCAACCGGAGCTGTGGCCCTGATTGATAAAAGTACGGACTGGACTTCATTTGATGTGATCGGAAAGCTCAGGCCCCTTCTGAATATCAAAAAAATTGGCCATGCCGGTACTCTGGATCCACTGGCCACAGGCCTTTTGATTCTCTGCTTTGGAAAAGCAACAAAGACTATTGTCAACTACCAGAATCTTCCCAAAAAATACAGTGGTGTGATTAAACTTGGTGCTACAACTAAAACAGATGATTCCGAAGGCGAGGAAGAAAATATAACCGACAGTTCACATATTACTCATGAAATGGTTAATAAGGTGCTGCCGGAGTATACCGGTAAAATAATGCAGAAACCACCTATATTTTCTGCTAAGAAAGTAAAAGGAAAAAGACTTTACAAGCTTGCCAGAAAGAATCAGGAAATAGAGATAGAAGCTGTTGAAGTGGAAATTCATACCCTGAAAATGAACTCATTCGATAATCCCCTGATTGATATTGAAGTGGAATGTTCCAAGGGCACTTATATCAGGGCATTGGCCAGAGACATTGGCAATACACTTGAAACAGGAGGCTATCTTCTTGCTCTCAGGAGAACTGATATCGGTGAATACAATGTTGCTGAAGCTCTTACAATTTCCGATATGGTTGAGTTAATGGAAAAACATAAAAAGACATTTACAGATTAATTTATATGCGAACATCCGGATATACTGAAAAGAAAATGAGAATATACAGGTCATTCGAAGAAATTGAAAGAAACGAAAACACGGTCGTTACCCTGGGTACTTTCGACGGCGTTCACAAAGGACACCAGTTAATTCTGGACAGGCTGATGAAAATTGCTGCTAAAGACGATCTCCGTGCTGTTGCAATGACAATTTACCCGCATCCGCAAATAGTCCTGAAAAAAGACGGCCTCCCCCCTGTTAAGCTTCTGACATCAATTGAAGAAAGAATAATTATTTTCGAAAAGCTGGGTATTAAACATCTATTGATAATTCCATTTTCAAAAGAATTTGCTAAAACACCCCCGGATATTTTTATTCGCGACTATATTCACGGACAAGTCGGAATGAAAAAAATTCTTATCGGGTACGACCACATGTTCGGTAAAAACAGGAAAGGCACTCCCCTGCTTCTTGATGAGTTAAGCCGTGAATTACAGTTTTCAGTAGAAAAAATGCCTGCCCTGCAAAACAAAGATATAATTATATCCAGTACAAAAATCCGAAATCACATTTCCGACTCTAATGTTTCGATAGCAAACGAGATGCTTGGATATGACTATTATGTTTATGGACGGGTTGTCCGCGGAGATGGCAGGGGCAGAACTCTTGGGATACCAACAGCCAATATTCGCCCTTACGAGGAAAATAAACTTATGCCCGGAAACGGTGTTTATCTTGTATCCTCAATAATACATGGCAAAAGATACTACGGTATGGCAAATATCGGATTCCGCCCTACGTTTACTGATGATATTCAGTCAGTTCTTGAAATAAACTTTTTTGATTTCGACCAGGATATTTATGATGAAGACTTAACTATTGAATTCCACTCATTTATACGCCATGAAGAGAAATTCTCCGGAAAAGATGAGTTCCTTAATCAACTGAAAAAGGATCGGCAGGAATGCCATAACAGAATAAAAGAAAAAGAGAATTAGAACAAATTGCAAGTATTATTTGGCTTTATAAGAAATATTAACTAATTTTGTAAGTTATCTGAGTTTTGATAAAATAATCACTATTTGGAGATTTGAAATGATTACTAAAGAAGAAAAAGCGGGTATCATCGAGAAATTCGGTGGTGAGACCAAGAACAGCGGTAAAGCCGAGGTTCAGATTGCGCTTCTCACAGCCAGGATCAATGATATAACCCAGCACCTGCTATCACACAAGAAAGACAATCACAGCCGCCGCGGCCTGATAAAACTTGTTAGCAAACGCAGGAAGCTTCTTGATTACCTGATCAAGACAGACATTGAACGCTACAGGGCTATCCTGAAAGCGCTTAAACTTCGTAAGTAAATTCTTGAAAAAACGGCGGCTACGCCGTTTTTTTGTATATACTGAAACTGATATTTTAATAAATGATTTATTTTTTTGAGAATTGAATTATATGGCAGAACACAAAGTATCCATTGAATTAGACGGAAAAACTTACTCGCTGGAAACCGGCAAAATGGCCAGGTTTGCAAATGGTTCCGTTATGGTTAGGGCCGGCGACAGTATGGTCTTAGTTACAGCAGTTGCATCCAAGGATCCTATTCCTGATGCAGGCTTCCTGCCCCTGCAGGTTGAGTACAGGGAAAAAACAGCTTCTTCGGGTAAATTCCCGGGTGGCTTCCTGAAAAGAGAAGGAAGGCCTTCTGAAAAGGAAATTTTATCATCAAGGCTTATTGACAGGCCTATCAGGCCTCTGTTTCCAAAAGGCTGGTATTATGAAACACAAATACTCGCAACAGTATTTTCTTTCGATCCGGAAGTTGATCCGGACACGCTCGGAGCACTTGGCGCTTCTGCTGCTCTTATGATTTCCGACATTCCTTTTGCCGGGCCAATTGCAGAAGTTAGAATCGGCAGGGTTGAAGGAGAATACGTATTAAATCCATCGTTCGAACTTCTTGAAAAATCCGAAATGGACATTACAGTTGCCGGTTCGGACGAATCAATTGTTATGGTTGAAGGTGAATTCGACGAAGTTTCAGAGGAAGTTTTCCTTGGTGCCCTGGATTTTGCACACGTGCATATCCGTACTCTGAACAATCTTCAGCGTGAATTAGTCACAATGGCATCCCAGGAAAAAGTTGAAGTTGAAGTAACTGAAATACCTGAAGAAATCGTTGATTTCGTTACCAACCTAATTAGCGACGACGTGGACGAATATATTCATAAACCTACTTCAAAGAAAGAACGTTCCAAGATCAGGCGCGATCTTAAAGAAAAGGTTGTTGAAGCAGTTGCTGAAGAATTCGCGGAAAAAGAAGAATTTGAAGAAGTACCTGTTGAAAAATATGCAAAAACAGTGCTTGAAGATATTGAAAAAGATAAAATGAGAAAAATGATCATCGAAGAGCAGGTACGTCTTGACGGACGTAAACTCGACGAGATCAGGGATATTAAATGCGAAGTTGGAATTCTGCCGAGAACTCATGGTTCCGCATTATTTACAAGGGGCGAAACACAGTCGCTGTCAACTGCTACTCTTGGTACTTCCAGAGATGAACAGATGATTGACGGCCTCCTCCCCACCTATACTGAAAGATTTATTCTTCATTATAATTTCCCGCCTTTCTCTACTGGCGAAGTTAAAAGATTGGGCGTTGGCAGAAGAGAAATCGGGCACGGGCATCTTGCATGGAGAGCGCTCAAGGGTATGCTTCCCGGTAATGGTGATTTCCCATACTCGATCAGAGTTGTATCTGACATTCTTGAATCAAACGGATCTTCTTCAATGGCAACAGTATGTGCCGGAAGTTTATCAATGTTTGATGCAGGTATCCCGATGAAAAAACCTGTTGCAGGTATTGCAATGGGACTTATCAAAGAGGGTGAAGGCGTTGCTATACTTAGTGATATTCTTGGCGACGAAGATCACCTTGGCGATATGGACTTTAAAGTAACAGGTACCGTTGACGGTATCACTGCATGCCAGATGGATATTAAAATCGACGGCCTTTCTGTTGATATCATGACGAAAGCTCTTAACCAAGCAAAAGCAGGCAGACTACATATACTTGGGAAGATGGCTGAAGCTATTGAAGCACCGAGGGAAGACCTTTCCAACTATGCCCCCCGATTTACAAGAATGACTGTAGATCAGGATCAGATTGGCGCAGTAATAGGGCCTGGTGGTGAAACTATCAGGGCTATCTGCAAGGATACAGAAACAGATATTAATATTGACGACGATGGTGTAATTACAATTGCTGCTACATCAGGCGACGCTGCCGAGAAAGCAAAAGAATGGATTGAAGCCATTACTGCAAAACCTGAAATTGGTAAAGTTTACGAGGGTAAAGTAAAAGAGATCAGGGAAGGACTTGGCGCACTGGTTGAATTTATGCCCGGCAAGGTAGGCCTTCTGCATATTTCCCAGATTGCAAGAGAAAGAGTTGAAGACGTAGCTGAATACCTGAATGCCGGTGATACAATCGAGATAAAACTCCTTGATATTACTCGCGACGGTAAATTTAAACTCAGCCGTAAAGTACTCCTTCCCAAACCCGAAGGATGGGTTGAAAGTGACGATTACGACAGACGTCCTCCGAGAAGAGATAATAATAGATATAACGACCGCGACCGCGACCGCGGCGGCAGGCGCGATAATTATCGCAAGCCCGGCGGCGACAGGGACAGACGTCCTCCGAGAAGAGATAACAGGAACAGATAATAATATCTGAGACCATTATATTTTTAAAGCCCGGCTGATTATCAACCGGGCTTTTATTTTTTTATCTTTTGAATTCAATGTATAAGTTGTTTATTGAGAATTATTTCTGAACAACCATTAATTTATTAACTGAATATTTTCCTGCAATTAACTGAATATTATATACCCCATTGGAAAGTATATTTGTATCAAATAAAACAAAATGATCACCAACTGAAACAACACCTAAATCTATTTTCCGGGTTAATTCTCCGGTTATTGAATAAACTTTAATTGAAACTTCGGCTGTAGCCGGAAGGTAATAGTGTATAGTTGTACTTTCTGCTACAGGGTTGGGAATGCAGAACAGAGCAAAATTATCCTCAATTTTATTTTTATCAATAACTGCTACTGGGTTTACTCCTATAGCCATTGTATGATAGCCGCCGGCAGAAATATATAACCAATTATTATCTTTGCCAATTCTTGTCGGAACTTTTTTATTTTCATAAGTTCTGTCACCAATTTGACCGTAATTATTTTGTCCCCATGTCCATAAGGAATAATCATTTTTTAATGCAACGGAATGTTCATGTCCACATTTTATAAATGACCAATTAGTATCGTAGCCAATTTGACCTGGAATTTTATATTTTTGCCTTAAACTATCGCCAAGTTGGCCGTATTTATTATTTCCCCAAGACCAAAGAGTACCATCAGTTCTTATACCAACAGAAAAATAACTTCCGCATGATATGGCTTCCCAGTTGCTACTTTCTCCGATTTGAATGGGAACAACAACATTATATGAAATATTTTCATTACCCAGTTGACCATTGCTATTTAATCCCCAGGACCATAATTCACCATTTCTTGATAAAGCTATAGTATGTGCATACCCACAAGATACGGCTTTCCATTTAATGCTATCGCATATTTGAACGGGTAAATATTTATGCTCTTCTGTACCATCTCCCAAATTTCCAAAAAAATTCTGGCCCCAAACCCAAAGTGAACCGTCAGTTTTTATTGCTACAGTATGAGAACTTCCACAAGCAACGGAATTCCAGTCGTTATCATTGCCACAACGAACAGGAACATTACTATCTGTATTCGATCCGTTCCCGAATTGGCCATAATAGTTATTTCCCCAAGCCCAAAGTGAGCCATCTGTTTTAATCGCAACAGAAAAATTTGACCCGCAAGTAACAACAGACCAATCATAATCGTTACCTATACGAACAGGAATATTTTTATCAACATAAGAACCATCACCGAGTTGCCCAAAAGAATTATATCCCCAGGCCCAAAGCGAGCCGTCTTTTTTTATAGCCAAAGTATGATGATAACCACAATCTACAGAATGCCAGTCAATATCTTTTCCAATATTATAAATCGAATTTTTACTTGTTCTTTCCCTTTCTCCAAGCACTCCAATTCCCCAAGTCCATAAAGAACCATCAGATTTTATGGCAATTGTTTTTCCGCTACTTCCAGTTATATGCAACCAGTCTTTGGATTCTCCGATTTTAATCGGAAAATTAATATTTTCGGGTATTCCGTTACCCAGTTTACCAAACCTATTATCCCCCCAGGCCCAAAGAGTACCATCCGATTCAACAGCAAAGGAATTATTATATCCTGAAAAAACCGATCTGAATTTTTTGTTGTTATCAACTAACAAAGGAATTTTTGATTCTGAATTGCTGCTATCGCCAAGTTGACCATATTCGTTATCTCCCCAACACCAAAGAGTACCATCCGATTTCAGTGCTATGGAATGATGATAACCACAATCAATAGAAGACCAGGTATTATCGTGTCCTATTCGGACAGGAATAAAATGATCGTCATCAGTTCCATTTCCCAGAGGTCCGGCACCCCAAGCCCAAAGGGAGCTATCTGTTTTTATTGCCAACGAAAAATGAGCTCCACATGCTACTTTTTCCCAATCATTACTTGTTCCAATTTGTATTGGTTGGTTTATGTCTCTCCTTGATTCCACACCAATCTCACCAAAAGTATTTCGTCCCCAACCCCAAAGTGATCCGTCAGTTTTTATTGCAATGGTATAAAAACAGCCGCATGAAATTGATTTCCAGTCAGAAGTATTTCCAATTTTTCTCGGAATATTCCTATCCATGATTGATCCATCACCAACCTGTCCATAAGAATTTCTTCCCCATGCCCAGAGCGATCCGTCAGTTTTTATTGCTACCGAATGATTCATTCCGCATGACACAACGGACCAGTCATTATCAAGGCCAATCTGTATTGGTATTAAACTGGTAAAAAATGTTCCATCACCTAATTGACCGTAAGGATTACCACCCCACCCCCACAGCGTACCATCTTCTTTTATTGCAAGTGTGTGTTGTGTACCACATTCAACTGATACCCAATCGTTTTGATCAGTTAATTTCTCCGGAGTCCATGAATCCTCCCCGATTCCAAGTTCTCCAAATTGAAAAGATCCCCAGCTACAGAGCGCTCCGCTCTCTCGGGCTGAAATATTGAATTGTAAAGAAAATAATGATATTAATAAAATAATTGCAATATTTTTCACGATAAACTCCAACGTAATAAATAAATCTTCCAAGCCAGTTGGAAATATAATCACGGGGATAAAACCCAAATTATGCGGAGTATAAGTATTCTTTACTCAGCTTCTGAGGGTTTTCCTTGATTCTTTGCCCCGAATTATTCATCAAATTAAATTCTTTATAGCTTCACTTATAAAAATTGAGTGCTACTTTGATCTTAACATTTAATGAAAACTATATATTTCAATTACTTAGTTGCAATAAACTTTCATTTTTCTAAAACTCAATCAACAAATACAACATCAAGGATACAGTTTCCCTATTGAATTTTCATTCTTATATTATCAATTATTCTAAAATGAGAGTAAAGAGACTCCAACAGAAAAATAATCACTTTACTCAACTGTTACTGATTTCGCCAGGTTTCGTGGCTGATCCACATTGCAGCCAAGTTCAACTGCAATATGATATGCAAGAAGCTGGAAAGGAATAACTGCAAGCAGCGGGGCCAGCATCGGCAGGGAATCCGGGATATAGATCACATGGTTTGCTACTTCCTTTATTCTCTCGTCCCCTTCAGTTGCTATGGCTATAACTTTGCCTTTTCTCGCACGGACTTCTTCGATGTTCGAGATTATTTTGTCGTAAATTTCATCGTGAGTTGCTATGAAAACTACGGGCATATTCTCGTCTATCAAAGCTATCGGGCCGTGTTTCATTTCAGCTGCCGGGTAACCTTCTGCATGGATATACGATATTTCTTTCAATTTCAGAGCACCTTCGAGGGCTGCCGGAAAATTATATCCGCGTCCGAGGTAAATAAAGTTCTTTGCTGCGGAATATTCTTTCGCAATTTTCTTTATTTCCTCGTCGGTAGCAAGAATTTTTTTAATTTTTTCGGGCAGCAGCTGAATTTCACGGGCAATTTTCTTTCCGTCAAGCTGGGAAAGGTTTTTCATTCTGCCAAGCTGCAAAGCTAATAATGATAATACTATAAGCTGGGATGAAAATGCTTTTGTGGAGGCAACTCCGATTTCCGGCCCGGCATGAATATAAGTACCCGCTTCTGTTTCGCGGGCTATGGTACTGCCAACAACATTCACAAGGCCAAGAACAGTTGCACCTTTTTGCCTTGCTTCTTTCACTGCTGCAAGAGTATCTGCTGTTTCGCCGCTTTGGGATATTGCAATAACCACATCTTCCGGGAAAAGAACAGGGCTGCGGTATCTGAATTCAGAAGCATACTCCACTTCAACGGGAATGCCGGCAAGGGCTTCTATCATATATTCACCAACCAGGGCTGCATGCCATGAAGTGCCACATGCAGTGAATATAATTCTCTTTGCGTCCCTGAGTTTATCAAGAACCGGACGCAGGCCGCCAAGCTTAACATTTCCCTGGTCTACGAGAAGCCTGCCTCGGAAAGCATCCTGGATTGTCTCTGGCTGCTCGTAAATTTCTTTCAGCATAAAGTGTTCATAACCGGACTTCTCTATCTGGTCGATGTCAAATTCCAATTCATAAACTTCATTCTGTGTTTTTTCGTTGTGAATAGTTTTTGTTGTGTATCCCTCACGTCTTAGAACAGCCATTTCATTATCAGAAAGATATATAACCTGGCGTGTATGCTGAATAATTGCAGCAGCATCCGATCCAACAATATACTCCCCTTTGCATACGCCGAGTACCATAGGACTGCCCCTTCTTGCAGCAATCAAAAGGTTAGGGTCGTGGCTTGAAACCACGCAAATCCCAAATGTTCCGTCAACTTCGTTCAAAGCGTAGCGAACAGATTTTTCAAGATCGCCGGTTTTATCATATATCGCCCCGATAAATACTGCAAGAACTTCAGAATCAGTATCCGACCTGAATGTATAGCCGTCCCTTTGCAAGCTTGTTTTTATAGCAGCATAGTTTTCAACAATACCATTATGGACAATGCTGATCTTACCGCTCATATCGGTATGAGGGTGAGCATTAACATCGTTAGGAAATCCGTGGGTTGCCCATCGTGTATGAGAAATTCCTATTGTGGATTTCAATTTGTCGTATTCAAGATTATCTGCCAGATCGCTAACTTTACCTGCCTGCTTGAATGTTTTGATCTCGCCATTTTCAATTAAAGATATTCCTGCCGAATCGTACCCCCTGTATTCCAGCCTTTTAAGTCCGTTCATCAATAATCCGGCTGCATTCTGACTTCCGATATAACCAACAATTCCGCACATATAATTTCCCTGATATAAATTTATTTTGTATTAATTTCTAATTAATACAAAACTAAGAAAAAATAACATATCGGCTCAACAATGAAAAAACTATTTGGAAATACAATTATTATCAGTATTTTATTTTGTAATGTATTCTGTCGGAAATAATTGATCAGAAAGATGAAATACCTGAAACTACCCGCAGTCAAATTGTTGCTAATGATAACAACTTTTTCCCTTTTATTATATATTTCAGATTTGATTACTTTTAATAATTATTGGCTTATATTGGCTTTTACCGGGATAATTATAGTTTTATCCTTATTATCCAGAAAATATTTTGCTGCTTATATTCTGTCATCATTTTTCATTTCAATTATTTTGTTTATCAGAATAAGCAATTTAGTTTTGCCTGAAACCAACAAGATAATGCAGGATACTCCGGCTATAATTAAAGGACAAGTAGAGAAAATATTAATCGAAACTGATAGATATTCACGTGTTATTTTCAGGGGTATGGTTGATACGAAATATCTTCCCAAAATACAGTCACAAGGAGTAGTACTTACAATATTCAAATACAAACCAACAGACAGGATTGATTGCGGAAGTGAAATATTCGCTAACCTTCATCTGGAATTACCAAACAACGGAAACCTGGAAACTGATTTTCCAATGGCTGATTATTGCAGGGGAATCGGCGTCTCATGGTGCGGAGTTGTAAGATATAGGAATATCTCGATCCTGTCAGCACCCGGCATCATTAAATCCACCAGAAATTCAATTCTTTCGGATATTGACAACAAGATTCAATTCCTTTTTGGCAAGTCTTCCGGAAATATTGTGTATGCTCTGGCAACTGGTGATAAAAGCAGGATAGACAGAGATACAAAGCAAAATTTCTCTGTTACAGGAACGGCCCATGTACTTGCAATAAGCGGGCTTCACATTGGAATTATTGCCTTTTTAATTAATTTTATTTTATTGCCTATAAAATCCAGACTAACGAAAATTTTATTATTTTCGATAATTGTTATGCTATTTATATTCCTGACCGGATTTCAGCCCTCAGGAATTCGGGCGGGCTTATTATCCTGCCTGATTTATTATGTTTATACTTTCAACCATCGGATAAACATCATAAATATCCTGGCATTCGTTGTTATTGTTACTATACTATGGCAGCCCAAACTCATATTTTCTGCCGGTTTCAGGATGTCGGTATTTGCAGTGGCAGGAATTGTGCTGTTCTACCCGGTTATTCTGGAAAAGTTAAAAATGATATTCAAATCCGGAGACTTCATTGCAGATTATTTATGGCGTTCTATAGCTTTAACTATTTCAGTAACGATAACAGTAGCTCCTCTGACGGCTTACTATTTCGGTATATTTTCTTTCTCTCAGATAATAGCCAATCTTATAGTCGTCCCTTGTATGATTCTCGGTATGATATACTCATATCTCGGGATTGCCTTGAGTTTTGTTATCCCGTTTGCATCAGAAATTTTTGCTAATACTGCCGACCTTTGTTTTTCAGTTTCCCTTTACATTACTGATTTGTTAGCAAGTATCCCATTCTCACATTATAGTGGAAAATCTGCTTTTGTCCTTTCACTAATAATCAGCATTGTAATTTTATATTTAATAAACTCAATCCGACAAAAGCAAGTTTTTTTCAGATTAATGGTATCTGCTTTTATTTTATTTTCCGGGATAACTATAACAGATAAGTATTACGAAAGAAACAACGATCTTATAATATCCGCAAGAAAACACCTATCCTCTGTAATAATTAATAACAGCAATACTTTATATATAATTGCCGCAGACAGAAAACCTGCATTATATCCCAAAAGAGATATTGCATTCGAACAATATTTAAAAGAACAAAATAATAAAGAGATTAAAATTTTTGCTAACGGGAATAATGGTTATAATCTGTATGATTATATTTGTGATGATACTGATGCCGAACTTATCGACCTGACTCTATATGAGCAGGACAGAATATGCGGGGAACTCGGAATTAGAAGATTGGAACAAATTATTGAGATTGAAAATGAAAATTGAAATTAATAAACCAACAATATTTAACAACGACGAAATAATATCGGGAGTAACAAAATCTAATTTTGAAATATTTCATGGTAAGGGTTTTTCGATATTCCCGGGAAAAATACTGGCTAATGAAGAAGTTATCCAACACCGTAGAATTCTGGCAGAAAACCTGAATAGTAAATTGGACAGATTAAAATTCCAAAGGCAGGTTCACAAGAATTTAATTCGAATCATAAGTAGGGATTCGATTGAAGAAGAATCCGACGGAATGATTACAAATATTCCGGGGCTGATTCTTAATGTAACAATTGCCGACTGCTGTGCTATATTGATTCATGATCCGGTGTTAAAGGTAATTGCAGCGCTGCACTCAGGCTGGCGCGGAACAAGCCTGAATATTGCTGCGAAAGGAATTTCTATGATGGAAAAAGAATATGATTCCACACCAGAAAACATGCAGGTATATTTATCAGCATGTGCTTCAGGAGATAATTATGAAGTTGGAAGTGAAGTAGCAGAATTGTTTTCAATTGGTATAAAAGCAAAAACCAACGGAAAGTATCTGCTTGATATCCGAAAAGAAATTGAAAGGCAGCTTGTCAAATCAGGAATAAAGGAATCTAATATTGAGATTTCGAATGTTTGTACAATAGAAAACAGAGATTACCACTCCTACCGAAGGGATGGTGATAAATCGGGACGTATGTCTGCATTTATCGGATTAGCCTGATGATAATCTTTTCTTAACGTAAATATTTCCGAGAATAGGATCGGATGTATTAATGTTTATTAACTGGTTTATTGTTCTTTCCTTCAGGACGGCACCAGAGGGCATTAATTTCAATCCCGAATTAGTTATGATATCTCTTGTCAGAAGCATACCTGGAACAAGTTTTGACAAGCGAACAGCCATCTCGTCAGGGTCATAGTCTTCTTTCAAAATACTTCTTACATAGTGTTCTAACAGAAGAACCACCCTGTGGTCATAAAATCTTTTGGCAGCAGTTTTTATGGCATTCACACTTTTTCTGGCAGTCATGCCGGAATAATCCCTGAAAATTTCATAATCCAGAGCCACACGAATAATGCGGGCTCCAATGGGAATTTGCCAGCTTTGCCTCTTTTCAGGAAATCCGCTTCCGTCAAAATTCTCGTACATACTGTAAAGCATGTCGGACACATCTTTGAATCTTCGAACGGAACCAACAATATCCCTTGCCGTTACAGGCACCTGATACATAATTTTGTCAGTAGCCTGCCCGTCGTAAACAACCGGCTTGTTAATTAATTCATCAGGTAAAACAACTTTTCCAGCCTGACAAAGAAAAGCAGCTATTTCAATATCTTTTATTTCATCATCATCCAATTCGTCTAATTGCCTGGCAATCCAGACTGAAGCTGCTGCAACTCGACGCAGTGTATCGTATGATTGTGGTATTCTTGCCTGAAGAAATTTAACAGCAAGTTTGGTCATATCATCAATATCTCTTTCCAATTCCGAAGCAAGCTGCATCAGCAGGCTATTTTCGTCAATAAGCCTGTTCTGTAGCTGCGCAAATCTTAATGCCGATTTTATTCTCGCGATAAGTTCATCGTTATTAACCGGTTTGGAAAGAAAATCATCGGCTCCTTTGTCAAGAGCTTCAATACTACGATTGTGGTCAACCTGTCCGGTCATTATAATAATATATAGATTGTTATACTGTTCTGAAGAACGTATCTTCTCCAGCAGCCTTATACCATCAAGTTTTGGCATAACCACGTCAGTAAGCAGGATATCCGGACGGTTATCTTTGATTAAATTCCAGGCTTCCAGGCCGTCGGATGCAATTATAATATCAAGTTCATTGAAGGCCTTATTAATATTTCTTTTCAGAGCCAGCAATGAAGCTTTTTCATCATCGACTATAAGGATAGTGTTTCTCATTTCTCTTCCTCGCCTGTTGTTGGCAATAGATCATCTGATTTGAAATGTCTTACAAGAATGCTAACCCTCCTGTTAGAAACATCAAAAGGATTATCAGGATTTCGTAGCTTTCTGTCGGCATAGCCTGTAACCATTTTTATCTGGCCTTCCCAAAGTCCTGTTTGTTCAAGGACTCTCCTGGCAGCATTTGCCCTGTCGGATGAAAGCTCGAAGTTGGTATATCCGGATGAGGAAGCATATTGCCTGCTGTCAGTGTGGCCTTCAATTTCAACATCATTGAGTAGTTTACCAATTTCACCCGAAAGCTTACGGAGTATTTCAACAGCCTTAGGTTTCAGGGTAGCACTGCCAACTTCGAAGAACATTGATTCAGAAGATTCGATAAGCTCAACCCTAAGCCCTTCATCGGTATATTCAAATTTTATAGAATTAAGCAGTTCTTCCAGATCGGGCTTGCTGATAACCATCTCATCAATATATTCTTCAAGGGTTTGCCTGATCTTATCAACTCTGTCGGCGGCGGCAGCGCTGTCTGCTCTTGCCTGCTGCTGCAATTTTGCAACAACGGAATCAACCGTTTCCTGATCGAAAGAAATCTGGAATGGCTGAGTTCCATCCTTATCTCCTTCTTTATCACCTTTGCCGGAACCGGTAGGTTTCAGGTTCAGATCCACCACAAGTGGCTTACCTGAAAAAAAGTCAAACTGTTCGGGATGGTTAAAATACTGGTCGATTGAATCCCTTGTTTCCTGACTGGAAGCAAGAATCCACATTACAATGAAAAACGCCATCATGGCCGTCACAAAGTCAGCATAAGCAACTTTCCAGGCTCCACCGTGATGCCCGTGGCCGCCATGGCCCTTCTTTTTCTTTATTATAATCGGTTCTTCTTTTTTTTGCTGACCGCTATTTTGATCTTCAGCCATAATGAACCTCTAATTATTTAGTTGCTTTAAGAGCTTCTTCTGTTTCAGAGAAGCTTGGCCTGTTTTCAGGATCAATTGACCTTCTGCCGTATTCAATAGCTACAGCTGCCGGGGCACCTTTTGCAAAAGAAAGCAAGGCAGACTTAATTGCCATAATATATTTTGCTTCGGTAACCATATTGTTTTCCATATTTTTTGCTATAGGCCCGATAACGCCGTATGACATCAGCACACCAAAGAAAGTTCCCACAAGAGCGGCAGCCACACTGGCTCCCACAGCTTCAGCACCCTCGTTGATATGGCCCATCGTGATGATAATACCAAGCACGGCGGCCACGATACCAAGGCCGGGAAAAGCATCCGCAACTGTTGTCATAGCTGCCGGCGGAATTGCTTCGGTTTCGTGAAGAACTTCAATATCAATATCCATTAATTCTTCCAGGTCATGTGCAGGTACGCCACCTGAAAGAACGATCTTCAGTGTATCGCAAAGAAATTCCACTCCGTGATGATTTGAAAGGAAAGTCGGATATTTTGAAATTATCGGACTACTTGGAGGATCCTCAACATGAGATTCAAGAGCTATCAAACCCTCTCTTTTGGCAAACTGAAATAACTCATACATCATCTGCATAAGCTCAATATATGCCTTTTTATTAACACTTGGACCTTTCAAAGTACCGATCAGCCCTGCAATAACTTTTTTGATTATATGCATTGGATTGGCAATTAACAGCGATCCGATTGCAGCACCGCCGATAATGATAAACTCGTTCACCTGCATCAGAACGGCAAGATTACCATGGTGCATGGTATAACCGATAATAAGGCTGGCAAAAACGATAACAGTACCAATAATTACAAACATGTTTAACCTTTATTTAATTAAGAATTTTTCTTTCTTAAAAATATTATTATCAGGAAAAATTCGTGCCGCTTTTTCTATTGTTTTTAAGGCATCTTCCTTCCTGTCCAATTTAATATAAATTTCGATCAGATGTTCATATACTTCTGCCCCTGCATCGCCGCTGTTTACAGCTTTCAAAACGTATTCCAGGGCTATATGATATTTTCCCATTTTATAATTTATCCAGCCAAAAGTATCCATGTATGCAGAATTTTCGGGCTCTGATGTAATCGCAAGTTTACTCATTCTAAGTGCCTTTTCAAGATTTTCCCCGGCAACAGCCATATTATATGCCAGATTATTATTTATAAGTGGATCTCCGGGGGCTTCAATTAGAGCTTTTTGATAGTATACCCTTGAAGAATCAAAATTTTTCAGTTGGTCATAAATAATTCCTATTTGCGACAATATTTCAACATTCTCAGGTTCTTTTACCAAGGCCCGGGTTAGTGGTACAATGGCCCTTTCATTTTTTCCCATTTGCGAAAGCACGATTCCCTGAAGTAGAGGATATCTAATGTCATCGGGAAAATTTTTCTCATTTGTTTGAAAAATCTCAAGTGAAGGTAAATATTCTTTGTTCTGGAAGTAAAACAAGCCAATCTGAAATGGAATATCCGAAACACTGTCCGAAACAGATATTGCCCTGTCGAAATACTCATCTCGTTTGTCGTCTTCATCTATCTTATGACAAAGAAATCCCCCCATGATCATTATTCGCCATTCGAAATAAAATCTATTGTCTAATTTTGACAGAAACGATTTGATCAAGTTCGTATCAACATTATTATCACTGTACAAAGCATTAGCTATGGCAGAGTAGATAACGGGCAATTCTGTTGATGGAAGAGAATTATCAACTTTTTCAAGAAAATTTATCGCCATTTCATAATCTTTTTCATTTACGTAGCCGTCAACAATATTAACAGCACTACGGGCATTTGGATTATAATCAAATAATTTATTATTTACTTCAAGATATTCATTATATTTTCCGGCCTGCCTGTACAATCCCGAAAGCCTGTTCAAGATGTTTGGATATTCTCCCTTTTCAAGTAACTGCTCGTATATTTCAATTGCTTTATCCCGGTCATCAAATTCGTAAAGCCTGGCAAGAGTTTTTAAAAACTCAGTATTGTTACTTACTTCAGAAAGCCTTTTGTATACAGCTATCGCATTGTTAAGTTCAGATGTACTGATATATATTTCTGCAAGAAGTTCGAGTGCAGGTACAAATTCTGGTTCCCTTTCCAATGCAAAATTTATTTGCTCAACAGCAAGATGATATTTTTCGAGTTCTTTATAGCATCGGGCAAGGGCATAATGAATCGTTGCTGAAGAATCATACCTTAAAGCTTCCTGAAACTCAATAGCAGCCTCTGCGTATTCCCATTGCTGCTGATATTCGGAACCTTTGATAACAAAGCCCCGAACCTTATCTTCTATATCATTCGTGTCGATATAATTCATTCTGGAAAATTCTGCTTTTAGCAGCCTTCTCATTGAATCTGATTCTTCAGGAACAGAAGAGCAGGAATATGATAATATCCCCAGCAAAATAAATAATATATATTTGTTACTTTTCATATATCACGTACCAATCCACTAATAATATCGGCCAATTCAGTATATTCTGAACCGGGATTATTTAAAATATAAACGATTTGAGTATTAAACAAGTTTGATTTTTATCAATAATTAAAAAAATATGTCCAATATTCGAACTGAACATTGGACATAATCAACTATTTTATAATAATTCTAATATCCATACCATTTCAAAACGGTAGCTAATTTTTCCTTTAATTCTTTCCTATGGGTAATAAAATCAAGGAAACCGTTTTTCAGAACTCCTTCTGCTCTTTGAAATCCCTTTGGTAACTTCCTGCGAATAGTCTGCTCGATTACTCTCGGGCCCGCAAAACCAATCAACGCCCCTGGTTCGGCTATGTTCAGGTCTCCAAGCATACCGAATGAAGCACTTACGCCTCCGGTGGTAGGATCAGTCAGAAGTGATATATATGGCACTCCGTTTTCATCCAGTTCCGAAAGGATTGCTGATGTTTTTGCCATCTGCATCAGGGAAAGAGCCGCTTCCTGCATCCTAGCCCCTCCCGAGGCACTAACCATTATAAAAGGAATGTTCTTATCAAGAGCATATTTAGCCGCCCTGTAAAATTTTTCTCCAACAACTGCCCCCATACTGCCCCCAATGAAGTTAAAATTCATGATGGCAAACGATACATCTTTTCCGTTAATTTTTGCAGTTCCTGTAGTCAGGGCATCATTCATTCCTGACTTTTTTGAACCTTCTTCTATTCTCTGCGGATAAGGTTTAGTATCATGAAATTCAAGAGGATCAGAAGATTTTATATTAATATTTGTTTCCTCGAAACTATCTTCGTCCAGAAGTATGTCTATATAATCCAAAGAACTTATCCTGAAATGGTAATCACATTTCGGACAGGTAAAAAGGTTTTCCTCAAGTTCTTTTTTATATATAACCTCGCTGCATGAAGGACATTTTGTCCATAAGCCATCAGGCATATTTTTGGATTCTTCAGTTTCAATTTTTTGTTTCGATCTTAAAAACCAAGCCATTTTTTACCTCGGTAATCATAATTGATTTAATAATATTGTCAAAGATAGATTTTTTTTAGAAAAGAAAAAAATCTGACACAAAATTATAAAGCCTGTTTCTGCTTGAACCTGGAGTTAATGTCTTCCATCATAATAACGGCATCATCCGAATCGATATCAATAATTGTAGCATCACCGGTCAATGAAGTTGCCGCTGTGTCGATATGAAGTGTGGAAAGCCCCAGCCTGCGCTGGAAAAATGTCCTGAATATATTCAGGGTCTGGATTTTTTTAATTGGAACAACTGAAATCCTTCTGGATAAGAAACCCTGCTTTATATAAATAAAATCTTCACTAAACCTGTACCCCCTGTATTTCCAGCGTATGTAAGCAAAATAATATACAAGTGGCAGCAAGCCCAATAGAGTAATAGCCCATGTATAAAACCAAAAAGCAGCAAAACTGATAATTATCACCCAAAGGCTGTAACGAATGAATGCTCTTCTGATAGTTTTCCTTGAAACAGGAATAAAATCATCAGGAATAATGGCATTTGTAAGCAGTTCAGCCAGTGGAAAGACTTTTTCTTTCACTGCAAAAGGAACGGCAGTTTCGGCTCCTTTGTTCTTTTCACCGATACCGGCAGTTTCCATATCCAGCCCGAAGAAACCAAAGAAGTTCCTGACAGGATTCGTTTTGATAACAAGCATCTGTAGTTTTTTTAAAGGGATACTCCCCTTTCTTTTATTTAGCAGGCCATATTCTGAAAGAAGTTTGTCATCATCCTGTTTGATATTGAACTTCCAATATTTGTTTACTGACAGAAGAATATTAAATAACCATGATAAAATCAGGATTATAACAGTAGCAATAACTATATATAATATTGCTTCTTCAAGAGGATATTGTTCAATATAACCGGCTATTGATTCGGAATCCATTTCATCGAAATCAGGAAGGAAGGCAAACTGCTGAGCTGTTTGGAAAGCCCATGCCATAAATACGAGCATAACCGGACGAAATGTAAGCATTCCGTACTTTAATAGATCAACATAACTCATTGAAAATAATAATTTTTGAGTAGTTTGTTCAAAAGGTAGAGAAACCGGGTCCATGTTACTTTCAAAATTGTAATCAGTGATTTCATCCTGTTTCAATTCTGTTTGTTCTTTAGCTCTTTTCTTAAGTAAATCCCGAATTATTTCCGAATCGGCAACAGAAACAAATTCCAGCAGCCCCTCGGTTTCCGACCCTCCGGCAGTTTCAACTTTAACTTTGGCAATTTTCAATATTCTTTGCAGGAAGTTCTGGCTGATATCAACATTTTGCACCCTTGCGAGCGGTATGTTTCTTTGGTTCTTCGCCAGAATTCCCGAGTGAATTATCAGTTCCCTGTCGTTTATATAATAAGTGAAATAATAATAGGCAAGAATAGTTACCGGCAAAGACATTATTGCAATGATACCGGCAATAATTATAAATGTCCACTCAAACATATCCTGATTCTTAATACCAAAATATAAAGGAATCAGGTAGCCGGGCGATGAAGAGATCAGCCTGTAAACCAGGGTATTGATATGAAGCCTGCGCGGATGACTGTAATCGTAGCCCGTCATACCGCATCCTCGGGTGAATAATTCTTCAAACTATCTCTTAACTGTTCAGCGTAAGACCTTGGAAGTCCGGGTATTTCAATATCAGCACCACGTGTTCCGGCAGTGTAAACGACCAGCGATGCCAGCCCGAACATTCTTTCAAATACCCCCTGGCGTACATCTAAATGCTGAATACGTGTATAAGGAGCAGTTGTGTGGATTCTTGTGATCACGCCCCTTTCGATATACATTTCCTGTTCCCGTATATCAAATGCCCAGAATCTGTACATCAACGGCGGCCAAATCAATGCCATTAAAAGAGCAAGAACTATTATAGATAATCCTATTACTCCGGAAGGCGGCATAAAATCCCAATGAGACGGAACAAATATTATTTCAGCTAATAAAATGATCAATCCAATAAAGAAGAATTTTAAAAAAATCCTGAAAGCCCATATTGCTTTGACCTGCGGATCTAACTTATTCATATTTATCCTTTAATTCGATTTTAGTTATTTCCCGACGCAATATAAACAAAATCTGAATATTTAATAATCGGGATTCAAATCATTATATTGTTTATTCGAAGGATATACCCCTGCCTGTGTTGAGATGTTCAGCAAAATACCAATTGCTGCGGCATAGAAAAATATTGCAGTACCTCCGTAACTGATAAAGGGCATCGGAAGCCCCGTAGTTGGCAGAAGACCGCAATTAACCCCGGCATTTACAAACACGTACAGGGCAAAAGTAATAATAATACCTGTTGCAAGCATATAACCGAATAGGTCGGGTGCATTTTTCGCAATTTTTAGTCCCCTCCAGAAAATAAATCCAAAAGCAGCCAGGATAACAGTCAGCCCGAAAAGGCCATATTCCTCGCCGATTATTGAAAAAATAAAATCACCATAAGATTCCGGAAGATATAAATGACTCTGGCGGCTCTGCCCCGGGCCGACTCCGAACAGGCCTCCGTTACCGATTGCAATCAAGGCCTGGTCCAGCTGGTAATTTATACTTTTTTCACTGCTGAGCATCTCCTGGTCGCCGAAATATGCAAGAATCCTGTTCAGCCTGTAGCTTTGTGTTGAAGTCAGGTAAACAAAAGCAAGGAGCATTGTGGCGCCAAATGTACCGAGAACATGGAGCAGGTTTGTATTGCCAACGAAAAGCATTACTATTGCTATCAGAAATATTACCGTAGCAGTTGAAAAGTTTGGCTGTAGCGCAATCAGAAAGCAGATAATACCGGTCCATATCAGGAATGGTACATAGCCTTCCTTGAAGTCTTTAATAATATGCTGTTTCTTTTCAAGCAATGCCGCGAAGTAAATAACCATCCCGAACTTGGCAAATTCCGATGGCTGAAAACTGACAGGCCCGAGTTGTATCCAGCGTGACACATTGTTCAGAGGGTTAGTGAACAATACTACAATAAGCAGCCCGATAGCCACATACATTATCGGTTTTGCAATTTTCTTATACTTATGGTAATCAATCACGGAAAAAGCAAGCATAACAGCTATACCGAGCAGCACCCTGAATGTGTGCTTTACGAAAAGCCCTTCGGCTGAGCCAAACTTTATACTTGCAATAGAAGCGCTGGCGCTGTAAACGAATGCTATACTGAAAAGCATCAGGCCTACAACCGGCAGAAATATATACCAGTCGATACGGCCCTTTTTCGTTGGAAATTCCATTGCTTACTTCAGGTTGTTAACAATTTTCTTGAATTCGAAGCCCCTGTGCTCGAAACTCATGAACATATCAAATGATTTGCATGACGGCGATAAAAGAACAATATCGCCGTTATCTGCTTCTGAAAAACCTTTGATAACAGCGTCTTCAAGATCGTCGGCTTTAATGCAGCGGGAACTTGCGCAGAAATGATTAAAAATTGCATCCTGCTCTTCGCCTATGGCGATAATAGCTCTTACATTATCTTTTACAAGCTGATCCAGGGCGCTGTAGTCGTTATTGTCACCCCTTCCGCCTGCAATCCATATAAGAGGCTTTTTATAGCTTTGCAGGGCATACCAGCATGCGTTAATGTTGGTAGCCTTTGTGTCGTTCACAAAATCCACCCCTCCGATAGTACGCACGAATTCAAGGCGGTGTTCCACGCCTTTGAAGGTCATCAGGCTGTCGCGGATATCTTCGTTGCTGATCTCGAAAGCTCTTGCTGCCAGAGCTGCTGCCATAGAATTATAGGCGTTATGAACGCCGGGCAGGCTTAGTTCGTCGAAAAACATTACTTCCTCCGTTTTATGCTGTTCCGGAAACCTGATTTTCATCTTTCCGTCGTCCTTGAAGATCCCCCTTTCAAGAGGCGACAATGAAACCCAGGCAAGAGTTGCTTCGATATTTATCTTCGGTTGTGAAGCAAACTCATCATCTGCATTTAAAATTAACAAATTTTTCGCAATTTGTTTAGAAGAAATTTTCCACTTAGCCTGTTGATAATTCTCAAAACTACCGTGATAACTTATATGATCGGGTGTAATATTGGTTATTATTGCCACGTCCGGAGCAAATTTATCTATACGGTCAAGCTGGTAACTGCTTACCTCCGCAACAATTACAACATCAGGCTCAAGCCCGAGAACAACTGACGAGAGCGGCCTGCCGATGTTTCCCACGGCAATAGCTTTTCTTCCGGAATTATTAAAAATAAATTCGGTTAGCGCTGTTGTTGTCGTTTTTCCGTTGGTTCCTGTAATGGCAATAATAGGATTATCTATCTGATTGTAGGCAAATTCCAGCTCGCTGATAATAGGAATGCCGGCTTTTTCAGCTTTAATAATGATATCCGCTGTCGGGGGTACTCCGGGAGAAGTGATGATACAGTCAGTATTTTCAAGTGCTTTATCGCTGTTTCCTCCAAATTCGTAACCAATTCCCTTTCTGTCAAGTTTCCTAACCGATTCTTCATGTTTTTCAATTGCTTGCGATTCTGTCAGGAAAACATCATGTCCGAGTTCTTTTGCAAGTATTGCGGCAGCCATACCGCTTCTTGCCGCTCCAATAATAGTATATTTCATAACAATTTCAATAATATGTCACAATTCTAAAATGCAATTTAAAATCGAATATGTTAACAGGCTAATTTTTTTTACTTTTAATATTGATATTAAAACTCAAAATAACATAATATTATTAGATATTTAGGAGAATTTTTTTGATTGAGACTTTTTATCTTGTCAGACAATCATACATATATCATAAATTTCCTTGTATTTGCTGTTATTATCAATTTAATTATTTTTAAAAGCAATGATCTTCCCCCAAAATTGGATTATTATTATTCGACCATAATACATTTTTAGTCGAATATTACAACATTTGTCTTGTATGTTCGTAAATAAAAATGTAATTTTGTTTCGAAAAGAAATTCACATTGATTTAGAGAAGATATGAGATCGAAAGACGAAATAGTTAAGGATGAAATAATATCTGCTGCACAGCATTTATTCAGGAAATTCGGACTTAAAAAAACTACAATGGACGAAATTGCCGCAGAATGCGGTAAGGGGAAAAGCACGCTTTATCACTATTTCAAAAGCAAGGAGGAAGTATTCAAAAGCGTTATTGAAAAGGAAATAACTAACCTTCGCAGAATGGTCAAACAGGAAGTTGATAAGGCTATTACAGTCCAGGATAAGGTATCAACATATCTCATAAAATTCCATACCGAGGTATTGAATAAGTTGAACCTTTATTCAATCCTGAAAAAGGAAGTAAACATCAGCCGTAAGGGTCAGGAGTATTTCGACCGTATAATGGAATATGAGAGGTCTTATATTCAAAGGCTTCTTGAAGACGGATATGACATTGGTGAAATTAAAACTATCGAAAAAGACGATATCGAATGGACATCTGAAATATTATATGCAGCTTTTATTGGTATAGTTAAATACTCAACTATCAGGGAAAAAGGCTTTGATACCGAAAAATTGAAAAATACTGTAGATAAATTGATACCAAAATTGATCTGTTAATTTTTTTTGTACTTAATTCGACTAAAATACTAATATAGTATTATATTCTTTAAGTAATTTACACTAATTCAGCTAAAAGATTTTTGATATTTTCTGATTATCGATAAAATTTGAATAATATTTTTATATACGATTTACGAAGGACTATTTTCATGAAGGCAAAAATCATATTTACAAGTGTTCTTATTTCATTTTTAATTAGTTCCTGCGGAACTGATGAAAGCAGTCAATTAACCAGAAAGAACGAAAAGATAAAAATTCAGACAGTTAAAGCCAAGATGAAATATCGATCTAATAAATTTGAATATAGTGGCGTAGCCGAGCCATTCAAGAAAACCTCTCTTGGGTTTAGCATACCAGGCTCCGTTCATGAAATAAAGGTGGATATTGGAGACATGGTATCTGCAGGAGCAACTTTGGCTATTTTAGACAAAACCACTATGCAGAATTCATACGATGCTTCACTTGCCATGCTTGAGCAGGCTGAAGACGCCCACGAAAGACTCAGGAAAGTTCATGAGAACGGAAGCCTGCCGGACATTAAATGGGAAGAAGTTGTATCGAAACTTCAGCAGGCAAAATCAACCAGTAATATTGCTAAAGAAAACCTGGACGACTGCTTATTGAAAGCACCTGTAGCAGGTGTTATTGGCTCAAGGAATATTGAGATTGGATCTAACGCAGCTCCGGGTATTCCTGTTTTCGAACTTGTTGATATTAATAGAATATATGTAAAAGTATCAGTTCCGGAAAATGAAATATCAAGGATAAGCACAAGAGATAAAGCTAATATATCAATCCCTGCTGCCGGAATTGATAACGCCACCGGAATAGTAGATAAGATAGGCGTAATGGCAAGCCCCGTATCCAAAACATACGAAGTAAAAATTGTTGTGGATAATCCCGGGCATAAAATCAAACCGGGTATGGCCTGCGATGTTAATCTTGAGACAAGCGCCAGCGATATGGCTCTTACTATCCCCTATAAGGCCGTGCTTAAGGATGAAAATAATGATAAATATATTTACATGGTAGATACAAAAACTAATAAAATAATCAGACAGGATATTAAAACCGGAATTTTTTGTAACAACGACATTGAAGTTAAATCGGGATTATCCGAAGGAGACCAGGTGCTGATAGACGGACAGGATAAGTTAAATGGTAAAACAGAAATCAGTTTATAGAATAATTTATTTGGAAAAAAGAAGCGAGAAATGATGAAAAAGCAGAATCTGATAGAATTATCAATGAAATACCGCCAGGTTATAATATCAATTGTTCTGGTAATGATGATTATCGGAGGTTTTTCCCTTGCAACAATGCCAAGAAATGAATTTCCTCATTTTACTATACGCCAGGGCCTTGTTATAGGAGTATATCCCGGGGCAACTTCTCTGGAAGTTGAGCAGCAGCTTACTAAAGATGTTGAAAATTATCTTTTTGGCTACAAGGAAATCAACAAAGAGAAAACTTATTCCCAGTCCCGCGAAGGAATGATGATAGTTTTCGTGGAACTAAATGACGACGTCGAAAATTCAGACCAGTTTTGGTCCAAGCTCAGGCATGGGCTTGAGGAACTTAAAATGAAACTTCCATCAGGTGTGCTTGCCCTGTTTGGTACAAATGATTTTGGCGATACCTCCGCCCTACTTGTTACTATGTCATCGGAAAGCAAAGATTACCGGGAACTTGAAGATTCAATGGAAGAGCTGGAAACTGAAATCCGTAAACTTGAATCAGTTTCGAAAATTAAAAAATACGGAGAGCAAAAAGAAAAAATATTTATTTATACAAAACCTGAAAAATTAAACGAATACTCTGTAAATCCAACGAGTATTCTTGCATCATTTAAAATACAGGATGCACTCAATTATGCAGGAATGTTGGATAATAATGTTCTGACAATGCCTGTTCACCTTCCACCCCGTTTTGAATCTGTAAAAGACCTTGAAGAGCAGATCGTATATTCAGATCCTATGGGAAATGTAATTCGACTGAAAGATATTGCCAGAGTAGAAAGAAAATACGATAAGCCAGACAGTTATATTCGAAATAACAAAAAAAATGCTCTTCTTTTATCCCTGGAAATGCAGCTCGGAAGAAATATTGTCGAGTTCAGCGAAGAAGTAGAAACAATACTTGATAATTTCTCTTCAAAATATTCGGGAAAAATTGATTTGAATATAATATCAAATCAGGGTGAAGTGGTTGATAACTCAATAAGTCATTTTCTGAAAGAATTTTTGATAGCAGTGCTTGCAGTTATAATTGTTACGATGATCCTTTTGCCATTCAGGATAGCATCGGTTGCAGCAGTTACTATCCCAATAACAATTATGATCACACTTGGAATCATGCAGATGGTTGGTATACAACTCGATACCGTCTCACTTGCCGGGCTTATAGTTGTTCTGGGCATGGTTGTGGATAACGCAATAGTGATAATAGACAACCATGTTGAAAAACTCGATCACGGGGATTCTCCATGGGATGCGGCCTGGAAAGCAGCAACCGACCTGTATATACCAGTCCTTTCGGCTACAGCTGCAATATGTGCTGCTTTTTTTCCATTGATGATGTTCCTTGTGGGAATGGCTGGTGATTTTGTAGGTAGTTTTCCGTTAACAATCGGTATTGCTCTTGGAATATCATTAATCATCGCAATACTCCTTGTGCCGGTAATCTGCTTCATATTTATAAAAAAAGGGCTGCACGACAGTTCCAAAACAAAAAATAAAAAAAGCTTTCTGGACATAGTTCAGGAAAAATACGATAAGATACTCGATCTTGCATTCAGATGGCCCAAAACAACAATTTTTTCCGGTGTATTATCGGTTTTAATCGCAATAATTATGTTTAAAAATATTGATATGCAGGTATTTCCTTCGATGGACAGGATGCAGTTCGCAGTTGAAGTTTATCTTCCGGAGGGATATTCCCTGGAACAAACAGAAACAGTAATTGACAGCCTTGAAAATATTCTTATGGATGACAAAAGGATTACCAATGTAGCAAGTTTTGTCGGCAGCGGATCGCCAAGGTTTCACGATTTATACGCACCTCACATGCCGGCGAAAAATTACGGGCAGATACTGGTAAATACAGTATCAAACAATGCAACAGTTGAAGTACTTGACGAATACAGCCAAAAGTACAGAGACATCTTCCCGCAGGCCCACATTAAATGGAAACAAATTGCTATGGAAAGTTTCCCCGCTCCTATCGAAATTCGAATTTCCGGAGATAATATAAGGGAAATCAAAGAAGTGGCTTCTGAAGTTTCCGGTATTCTTGACAGAAATGAGAAAACAACATGGATAAGAACCGACTGGCTTGAAAAAAGACGGGGTATCCAGGTAGAGCTTGACAGGGACAAAGCAAACCGTATGGGTTATACCAAAACTTTTGTTTCCACTTCTTTGATGACCGCACTTAGCGGACTTCCTGTGACTACAGTATGGGAAGGTGACTATCCTGTTGAAGTGGTCCTTTCAAATGAAGAAGAATTTAAAAACGATATAAAAGATGTTGAAAATCAATATGTTGTTTCTCCTTTTACAATGGAATCACTTCCGCTAAGGTCTGTAGCAACTTTACATCCGGAATGGACCGAAGGACAAATTGTAAGGAGAAACGGAGTCAGAACTATTACTGTGCAGGCAGATATTGAGAGAGCTGTTATCTACTCAAAAGTATTCAATGAAGTCCATGAAGCAATTGAATCAATTAAATTACCCCAGGGTGTTAATATCGTGTACGGTGGTGAAAAAGAAATGGGACTGGAAGTATTTGTACCTATGGGTAAAGCTTTAGCAACAAGTATTGTATTGATATTCTTCATTCTCTTATTCCAGTTTAAAACAATACGCAGGTCACTTTTAATTATGTCAACGATGTTGCTAAGCTTATTTGGCGTTAGTTTAGGGCTGTTAATAGTAGGCTATCCTTTTGGAGTTACATCTTTTATAGGGTTAATAGGATTAATGGGAATAACTGTCAGGAATGGAATAATACTGGTTGATTACGCAATGCAACTCGTGGAAAAAGACGGGATGAGCTTTATGGAAGCCGGAATTGCAGCAGGCAGGCGCAGAATGAGACCAATATTTCTGACTTCCATGGCAGCCGCAATTGGCGTTGTACCAATGATAATCAGCAATTCGCCACTATGGGGCCCGCTCGGTGCTGTTATCTGCTTTGGCCTGATATTCGGTATGTTGCAAACTCTGTTTGTAGTCCCCGTACTCTACTGGAAGACAACATCGCAAAAAGAAATTGAACCTGAGAATGTAAGTATATAATAGGCAAGGAATAAAAATGTTTAATAAAATATCAGTTTTTTTAGTGTTAATAGTATCTATGGCGGTAAATATTTCTGCAGAAGAATTAAGCCTGGAAATATGCAAAAAATATGCATTGGAAAACAATAAAAAGATCAGGGAAAGTAATTACGAAATAAAAGCTTCTGAAGAAGTTAAAAAATCGGCATACACGAAATATTATCCCAATATAAGTGCAAATGCAACTGTAATGAAAGCTATGGACCCGTTACTTGAAGCTGAAGTACCCGAAATGAACCTACCGGTTTACGACGGCAACCCGGCTAACTTGCGTACTGCAACAGAATTTGCTTATTTTCCGGGTATGAAACTGGAGCTGCTTGACTACACAAATCTTGCTGCTGTTAATATAATTCAGCCAATATATGCAGGAGGACGTATAAGAAATGCCAACAAACTTGCAGGCCTTGCTATTGATATCAAAAAGAAGAAATCTCTGCTGACTATTGATGAAGTCCTGCTCCGAACTGAGAATTACTTCTGGACTATAAGGTCCCTGGAAGAAAAGATGAACACGCTGCTGAGTTATGAAAAACTATTGAAAACACTTGAATCCGATGTTCAAACAGCATTGCACGCAGGACTTGTACAAAAAAGCGACCTGCTGAAAGTTCAGCTTGAAATAAGCAAAATAAATGCAAACAAAATTAAATTAACAAACGGTACAACACTACTGAAAATGAGCCTTGCACAGCATATCGGGGTTGAATATTCAGAAGAATTCGATATCAGCACCCCGGTATTTGACACCCCTGCTCCTGAAACAATAAAAACAGACCATCCCGGAGCACTTAAATCAAGAAATGAAATACAGCTGCTGAACATGGCTGTTGAAGCCGGGAATTTACAGAAAGATATTCAGGCCGGAGAATATTATCCGCAATTAAGCATTGGGGCACAGGCGCTTTATCTTGATATTATGGATACGGAAAGTTCAAATTTAATAGGAATGGTCAACCTTAGTGTCCCAATCTCTGACTGGTGGGGAGGTTCGCATGAAATCGAGGAAAAAGAAATTGAAATTGAAATTGCAAAAAATAATCTGGAGGAAAAATCCGAACTGATTGCCCTGCAGATTGAAAAATCATACCGCGACCTGTTCGATAGTTTTCAGCAAATAAAAGTTGCCGAAGCATCAGTACTTCAGGCAGAAGAACACCTGAAAGTAATACAGGACAATTACGATGCCGGAATAGTAACTACTTCCGACCTCCTTGAAGCCAGGGCAATTCACCAGTCTACGCTTAATGATCTTACAGATGCAAAAGCTAACTATAAAATCAAGCAGGCTAATTATTTAGTTGCAACAGCCAGGTATTGAAAAGAATTTTTTTTAATGATTTGAAAATAATTTAAAATAAAAATACTTTTTTGGAGTTACTATGGAAAATTCGTATCTTACACTAAATGAAACGAGACAGTATAAGCAAGGTGCGAGAAGGATGAAAAAAGTTAATAACAAAGAATACGAAGAAGTTGTTTATGAGAACGCTTTGGAATTAATCGAGAAATATGGCATAAAAGGCTGGAATATGGACGATCTTGCCAGGAACAGTGGTCTTGCAAAGAAAACATTATATGCGATTATAGGCAGCAAGGAAAATCTGATATCCAGACTTTTTCTGAGCGGCATGTTAGATAATAAAGCAGCTATTGAAAAAATTATTTCAAGCAACAAAACTAATAAAGAAAAACTTGAAATATTGTTCAACGATATTCCGAAGCGATTCAGTGGTTTTACGAGAAGATTTGCAAAGGATGTGTCAATAGAATATCCTTTGCTTAAGAAAGAATTGAAACAGAAAGATGAAGTCAGCCATGAAATATTCAAAAATTTTATGGACGATTGCCAAAAAGATGGCATTATAAGAGAAGATATCGATATTGATGCTTATATAATTTTAACTCACGTCTTTTTTGACGCATTGATCATGGGTGATCATTCAGATTCCGATTTTGAACGAATTTCAAAAGTTTTCATGGATATTACCATGAATGGCTTGGTTAAAAGATAGAAGTCAGGTAATAAAATAAAATATTCTGCATAGTCGGAATAGTGAAAATCCGTTAATAATTTTTATCGGACAGAAATTTTTATACTCTTATGTATACTATTTATACCTATGTAGTTTATTATATGTTTTAAGTGAAAGTAATACATATATTATAAATATTATTTAACCATTCAGTTAAAAATGTTTTGCTGGTATTAAAAAAAAATTGTAAATTGAAAAAAAAAAGATTAACCAATTGGTTAATCTTTTATGTTAAATCATTTAGATATATTAACAGGTTAAATATGAATTTCGCCATTCTCGCAGCGGGGTTGGGTTCCAGGCTCAACAATGAAGGCCTTAATAAACCAAAAGGTTTAGTAAAACTCAACGGCATTCCGATGATAGAAAGACTGATACAACTAATATCAAAATTTGATTATAACAGCCTTTCAATTATTATCAATGGAAATTCGGAAACCCTGGAGAAACACATTAAAAAAATAACAAATGGAATGAATATCAATCTTCTCGTTAAGAATACACCCGGTTCTATGCACAGCCTGTATGAAATGAGAGATTGGCTGAAAGACGATTATTTCTGCCTGTTTACTGTTGACACCGTTTTCAGGGAAAAAGAGTTTAGCAGTTACATCAATTACGCAAGAAATCTTGACGATTATGATGCTGTTATGGCTGCAACCCCCTATATCGACGACGAAAAGCCGCTATATATAAGAACCAATCAATTCCATGATATAACGGCATTCCCGGATGATCGGGAAGATACAAGCCTTGTATCCGGAGGAATATATTACTTCGCTCCGACAGTTATTGATGTTCTGAATGAATGTTTTGACAAAGGAATTCACATGCTCAGAAATTTTCAGAGAATGCTTCTTGAAAGACAACTTAAAGTTAAAGCCTTTGAATTTTCAAAGATAATTGATGTTGACCATATTAAAGATATTGATAAAGCCGAAAAATTTTTAAAGGATGAGAAATGAATATAATAATATATTTATTTGTGTTGCTGCTCATAGCTCCGTCTGACACCGGCGCTGGTTCAACCGGCTCGGTTCATGTCGTGGTGAACGGGCTCAGAAATTCAAACGGCTGGGTGGTTTGCCACATTTTTAATAGCGAGGACGGCTATCCTACTAATTCAAAAAAAGCTATGAAATATATTAATGATTTCGATCTTGATGATATGCAGGCCGAATTCCTTTTCGCAGGGCTTAAACCAGGCAAGTATGCTTTTACAGTTCATCATGATGAAAACGGAAACAAGAAAATGGATAAGACTTTTCTTGGCCTTCCCAGCGAAGGCTGGGCTTGCTCGAACAATGCAAAAGCATTCCTCGGAATGGGTATTCCGGACTTCGACGACGCGTGTTTTGAAGTAAAGGACAAACAAGTTGAACAGGTCATTAAGATAAATTATTAAACTATTTGGAAGGCGAGTATATGATAAAAAGTGTCGCTGCTATCAGAAGGGCTACAAGGTTCTCACCCAACCACGTGGATAACGACAGTATTATACTCCAGCTAACAGGCGAAAAACTTAAAAATATGGGTACAATAGTAAACTATTATGATGAAAATGATTTAGATAAAATAAATATTACAGAAGATGTAATTTTTACGATGGCAAGAAGTTCAAACGCTTTGAAAAATCTTAAAAATCTAGAGAATAATAATTCCATGATTCTTAACTCGGTCAGGGGTGTAAGGAACTGTCACAGGGAAAACATGATGGACATACTCACCAGAAATAATATTTCCACCCCGGTTAATATTACCGTGAGTACTGAAGATTACAAATATGCCGAAAGGATAGCATCCGCATTCTCGAAAAATAAACTTTGGGTAAAAAGGGAAGGGCATATAAATCACCGCGAAGATATTGTGAAAGTTTATTCCCCCTCCGAGTTAGGTAATATTCTGAAAGAGTTCATGAGAAGGGGAATCAGCAAAGCCTCGGTTATGGAGCATATTGGCGGCGATGAGATTAAATTTTATGCCGTCCCTGAAGCAGATTACATCTACTGGTATTACGCAAATGGCCATAACGAATATCCTTTCAGCAAAAGTAAGCTTAAAAATGAAATATTTCGTTGCGCAAACTTGTTTGACCTTAAATTTTTCGGGGGTGATGCGATAATTACACCGGACGGAGAGATTTATTTTATAGATATCAACGACTGGCCCAGCTTCGCTCCTGTTCGGGAAGAGGCTTCGGGAATGATAGCAAAAGTTATATTTCAAAATATTGAACAACGCAGATCACAGAAATTTGAATTATTTGAACTGGAAGAACAGACATGGTAGAGCAAAAAAGTACACTAAAATCAACATTAAAATCGGCCGACACGGAAGAAACACTCGACCTGATATTTTACAGGCCGGTTGGCTACCTGATTGCATTGTTTTCAAAAAAAGTAGGCCTAACGCCAAATCCGATAACTATCATTAGCATTTTCTGGGGAATACTTGCCGGGCACATGTTCTATTATCATGATCTGACTTTGAATATTATCGGTATTATCAGCCTGGTATTTGCCAATCTGCTGGACAGCGCCGACGGCCAACTTGCCAGAATGACAAATAACTGTACCAAACTCGGGCGATTCCTGGACGGATTTGCAGGCAATCTCTGGTTTGTTAGTATTTACGTTCACCTAATGTTGAGGCTTATAAATGAAGGTTACTCTCCAGCTATATTCTTATTCATGATAATGGTGGGTGCTTTCCACTCCCTCCAGGCAGCCATGGCTGATTATTATCGTACGCAGCATCTGATATTTATCGGCAAGAACAGCTTGAAAGATATCGAAGACCTGAAACAACTTAAAGAGGACTACAAATCACTTAGTTGGAAGTCGGATTTTTTCAGGAAATTATATTTAAGAATGTTTATTAATTATGTTAGCCAGCAGCAATTTATTGCCCGCAAATACGGAATTTTCAGAGATTTTGTTGTTGGAAAATACGGAGACAATATACCGGCTTACATGCGCGAAAGATACCGTGAACTGAGTAAACCACTAATGAAATATACAAATATCCTTACTACCAATACAAGGATGATCACATTATTCATCTCTGTTCTTCTCGGCAATGTTTGGATTTACCTGTGGTTTGAACTGACGGTATTGAATCTACTTTTGATATATATGGTTTTAAGGCATGAAAGTATGAGCAGGAAACTGATTTGGGAGTTTGCTGAGTAATGAAGGCTGTACTAAAAAAATATTTCAAAATCCTTCTTTATTTAGCCGGATTAATCGCCATTGCGCTTATGATAAATAATTACGGAATAGTGCTGATGTTAGAAAAAATTTCGCAAGTATCCTGGTATTTTATTCCGATATTATTCGTATGGCTTGCGGTTTATCTTCTGAATGCCATGTCGTGGAAATTTATTATTAATTCAAAATCAGACAAAGTTTCATTTTCAAAAATACTCGGGTTAACAATTTCAGGGTATGCAATTAATTATGTAACGCCTTTTGTCAGCCTTGGCGGCGAGCCATACAGAATGTCTGTTCTCGGAAAAGAAATTACCGGCTCAAGATCTGCTGCGGCAGTTCTTCTGTATTCAATGATGCACATGTATTCACATGTATGGTTCTGGATTCTTGGCCTGATTATCATGCTGGCAAGCCTCGGGCTTGAAGGCGACAACCTTATGATTATCTGTTGCTCTGTAATTTTTACAGGATTGCTTTTGACAATTTTTATGTCCCTGTTCAAAAAGGGATTTATTATCAAATTGCACAAAATCCTTGTACAGTTGCCGCTTATAGGAAAAATCCTTTCGGAAAAACATTATATAGCAAAGCTTGAAGAAATTGATGTATTAATATCTGATTTTTATCAAAATGACAAAAGTGGATTTTATAAATCACTGGGCTTTGAATTAGTTTCCAGAATTGTTGCTTCTTTTGAGTTTTTCCTGATTCTGAAAGCAATTGGAATTAATATAAGTTTTGCTGACGCAATATATATTTCAGCGGCATCATCGCTGATAGCTAATATGATATTTTTCATACCGATGCAGCTTGGAGTCCGTGAAGGCAGCCTTACATTTATAATTGCAACATTAAGCCTTGCTCCGGGCCTGGGATTATTTGTTTCACTTACAACACGTATCCGGGAAATATTCTGGATAGCAGCAGGATTTCTGATAATACCAATTCTTAACAAAAGGACCGGGGCATGAGTATAAAAGGATTATTGTTCGATTTCGGAGGAACTATCGATACCGGTGGTATTCACTGGTTCAGGTATTTTTTACAATCCTACAAAGAGTTTGATTTGGATATTGACGAAGATATATTCAGAGAAGCATACATCTTTGCAGAAAGAAGAATGGCTAAGATAATTATCCCTCCGGATACGAGGCTTTCCGAAACATTAGGCTTGAAAATCTATTCTCAAATAAATTATCTAAGAAAGAATACAAGTATTCAGATTTCTGATAAAACGGGGAGAAATATTTGTAATAATATTTTCCATAAAGTATCAAAAACCATAGCCGGAAATATTGAATATCTGTCGATATTAAAACAATTTTATAAAATTGGGATTGTATCAAATTTCTATGGAAACCTGAAATCAATAATGCAGGAATTCGAAGTATTATATCAAATTGACTGCTTGATCGATTCGGGTGAAATCAATATCAGGAAGCCTGATAAGACAATATGGCAAATGGGTATAGATGCTTTGAAGCTTGAAAATAATGAAGTTGTAATTATTGGAGATTCATATAAAAATGATATTGCTCCTGCAATCGAACTGGGTGCAAGATCAATTTGGCTAAAAAACAAATCGTGGGTAAATGATGATGACCAACCTGATTATGATATCATCATCAGTGATTTTTCAGAAATAACCAATGTAATTATAAACATGGATTAATAAGATTTATTGAAGGGCATGAAATGGATAAGTTACAGATCAAAGAAGCAAACGGTAAGCTCGGCGTTCTCGTTGTAGGTATGAACGGTGCTGTTTCCTCGACTTTTATAGCAGGTACAATAGCTATCCGAAGGGGCTATTCTCAACCGGTCGGCTCGGTAACACAAATGCAGACTATCAGGATAGGCGCAAGGATCAACAATGAATTTCCGATGATAAAAGATTTTGTACCCCTGGCAAACCTTGATGATATTGTTTTTGGCGGATGGGATATTCGGGATGAAAACCTATTTGAATCTCTTCAGTCCAATGCTGTTCTCGAAGAAAGAGACTATATCAATATAAAAGACGAACTTGAAAATATAAAACCTATGCCCGGAGTTTTCGACCAGGCTTACGTACATAACCTTGAAGGCGAATATATTAAATCCGCTTCAACAAAATATGACCTTGCAGAGCAACTGAGAAATGATATTCAAAATTTTAAAATAAACAATGAGCTAGACCGACTCGTGGTTATCTGGTGCGGCTCTACGGAAGTATTCCTAAGTAAATCAGAAGTTCATAATAGTATCCATCGTTTCGAACAGGCCATGAAGGATAACCACGAGGATATTTCTCCGTCCATGCTATACGCCTGGGCTGCAATCAAAGAGGGAGTTCCGTATATCAACGGCGCTCCGAACCTGACAATTGACGTCCCGGCCCTTGAAGAACTGGCAATTGAAAATTCAGTTCCGATTTGCGGAAAGGATTTTAAAACCGGCCAGACAATGTTGAAAACAGTAATTGCTCCAATGCTTAAGGCCAGGATGCTTGGGCTTAACGGCTGGTTTTCGAGTAATATACTCGGCAACAGGGATGGCGAAGTTCTTGACGATCCTGAGTCATTCAAAACAAAAGAAGAATCAAAACTTTCAGTGATCGAAAGTATTATTCAGCCGGATGTTTATCCTGATCTTTACGACAACTACTATCATAAAGTAAGAATAAACTATTATCCGCCTCGTGGAGACAACAAGGAAAGCTGGGATAATATTGATATATTCGGATGGATGGGTTACCAGATGTCATTGAAGATCAATTTCCTGTGCCGGGATTCTATCCTTGCAGCACCAATTTGCCTCGACCTTGTACTACTGAACGATCTCGCGTCCAGAGCCGGAATGAAAGGTATTCAGGAATGGCTTTCATTCTATTTCAAAAGCCCGATGCATAAGAAAAATGTGGTTCCGGAAAATGACCTTTTCATCCAGCTCATGAAGATGAAAAACACTTTGAGGAAAATGATGGGCGAAGAGGTTATCACTCATCTCGATTCAAATGGGCACAGCGTGTAATATTATCATTTTAAAAAATGTTAGTATATATTAAAAGTATAAAATGACCAGATTAATCGTTATATTATTTTTTTTAATACAACCCAAACTTGAAATTTTCTCCGCAGAGAAGGCCGAACCGAAGGTTTGGCAAAACGAACTGAGGGCTGTCGTCAAGGCAGCCCTTGGCGGAGAATCTCATGTTTTAGAGAAACTCAAAGCTCAAAGAGAGTTAGCTGAAACGGATATCAGAACGGTTGAAGATATGAAATTCCTGCCTGAGATTAAAATGAACATCAATGGCGGAATTGTTCCCGATGCCAGGGGCGATGTTTTTTTCTCGCAGGATAAACAGACAGACCTTGACTCCTGGGGGCCATTTGTCAGGGCAGAACTTACATTTATGCAGCCGATTTATACTTTTGGAAGAATCGACAATGCCGAAGATTTGGCAACAGAAGGAATCAACCTCCGCGACAGGATGAATGAAATTGAACTTGACAAATTCCGTTACATTATTGCAAAATCATACTGGACTGTTAACGTTCTGAAAAACTCTGTTAAATTGGCTGATGAACTTGAATCAAATTTTGCCAAGCTGACTGAAGAAGTAAATAAGGAAATTGAAAAAGAGGACAGCGACCTGGATGAAAGCGACCTCTTGGAAGTAAAATCCAATTACTTCATGATTGAAAGTGTCTCTGCCACAGCTAAAAACGGCTACCAAACAGTTAGAATGGCTTTCAAAGAAATCACCGGATGTGACAGTATTTCTTTTGATATGGAATTAATTCCCCGAATGGATACGTCCGCCACAGCCCGGCAGATTGCTATTGAAACCGCTTTATCCGAAAGAAGTGATATAAAAGCTCTCGAATCCGGAATTAAAGCTTTAAGAAAAAAGGCACAGCTTGCGGGAAATTCAACACTGCCAATGATATATCTGGCCGGAGGCGTTCAGTATGCGTACGCCCCGGGGAGGGACGATCAGACAAATCCATTTGTGTACGACAGTTTCAATTACCTGAACCTGGGCGCTTTTCTCGGAATGTCATGGAATTTAAATTTCCTTACTTCCGGCGACAAAGCCGCTTCTGACAAATTGGAACTTAAAGTTCAGGAAGAGAATCTTGAACTTCTCAAAACAAAAGTAAAAATTGAAGTTATTCAGTCTTTTAACGATGCTTCCGGAATTTTCAGCCTGATAACAAAAGTTGACGAATCCATTAAAAATGCGGAGAAGTGGCTTGCTCTTGGTCTGGATAACTGGCAAATGGGATTTGGCGATGCTGAAAAGCTTATCAGGGCATACAAAACCTATTACGAACTTAAAGGCAGGAGAATAGCTATGATACTTGATTATCATAAGGCTCTGGCCGACCTTGCCTCAAAAACAACAACTTTCGAAAAATATTTAAGGTGGATTGATGAAAGTGAAGTTAATTTTTAACATTATCATATTTTTTTCGGCAATTGCACTGATAAATGCCGCCGGAGGCGGAGCAACGGATATTATAAAGACGCTAAACTCAAAAATATCCGGCGTTAAATCCAAAGAGAAAATTGCTAAAGAACTGGAAGAATATTCCTGCTTTTCATGTATTTCCTCTGATGTTCTGGACAAATACTGCAAGAATTTAAGCGACAAACAGTGTGCAGATATAAAAGATGTTTTTGCTGAAATGGTAAAATATTCAATTGCAGATAAACTTTCCGGTTTCTCATCATACAGCATCAGTTACCTTGGCGAAGAGACAAACGACGGGCTGACAACTGTTAAAACTAATGTTAAATCAGGAGAGAAAAGCTATAGTATCAATTACGAAATGAAACAGATATCAGGCAAATGGAAAATTGTGAACTATATCGTAGAGGATATAAGCACAAGTAAAAATTACAAAAAACAATTCAGGAAATTGTTCAAAAAGCAAAGCTACGATCAAATCATATCAAGATTGAAGTCCAAATTAAAAGAATTGAAGAAATAATTTTTCGCGGGGAATAAATGCCGAACGGGATGTATGATAGAACTGTTACAAGAATATTGAAAGCAATTTATAAAAGGCCTGTTTTATCTCTGATTATGATTTTACTTCTGACTGCGCCTGCTGAACTAACACTTAGCAAGCTGGAAATTGATACAAATCTGATGAGCCTGCTGCCGAAAGATAATAAATCCGTTGTTAATAACAGCCTGATTGAAGATAAGATAGGCGACAGGGGACATTTTATTGTATTTCTTGAGTCCGAAAACCGGGATAAACTTGTTCAGGCGGCAAATTATGCAGCAGCCGAACTTAAGAAGCTTCCCGATGTTGATAAAGTAAGGTTAAAGTTTCCGATGGAATTTATAAGTAAATACGGTTTTACACTGATTCCGAATGATTACCTGGAAACACTTTATGATATGGCTATTGACTGGGAGGCAAAAGCCAATCCCTTCGTCGAAGATCTGGGTAATGCAGACAATAATAATGAGCCCAAAACTCATAATGATATTGAAAACGAACAGGATATGAACGTAATGATCAGGCAGTATCTTAGCCTGCCTGAATATTACGAAAGCCGGGACGGAAAAATTATCGGAATAATGATACCAACTGCTGAAGGAATAAGCAGCATAGGAAAGATTAAAACTATTTACTCTGAAATAGGAGCAATCTGTAAAAGTACAGAACGGAAATATTCTGTCCGGACCGGTATCGGGGGCAATCACAGAAACAAAATAAATGAACTGGATACTATTACCGGAGACCTGAATACTTCCGGATTAATTGCTTCAGTTCTGATAATATTGTTGTTGGTGATAGGTTTCAGGGCGGTTTTTCCAGTGATTGCCGTCCTGATTCCTTTAATATTCGGGTTGATATGGGGCTTCGCTATTGTCTCCCTGGCAGTAGGGCCTCTTAACCTGATTACTTCTTTCCTTATTCTAATAATGTTTGGAATGGGGGTTGATTTCTCCATACATCTTGTAAAAAGGTATATTCTTGAGCTAGAAAATCATTCTGTACGGGAAGCTTTGATAATAACATACCAATCAACAGGTGTTTCTGTGACTGTTTCAGGACTGACGACCGCGTTGGCGCTTGCAGTGTTGGCTTTTTCCGGTTTTCGTGGATTCTCCGAATTTGGTATCATAGCCGGAATATCAATATTGTGCATTCTCCTGGCTATGTATATTGTTTTGCCATCCATTCTAATAATTTTTTCCCGTTATAATCTATTTCGTAAGGGCGTCCGAAAAACTGAAAAATCCATGACCCTTCCAACATGGGTTTCAATTCCATTGGCCGCCCTTGCTTTGATTCTGGGTATTTATTCGATATTCTCCATCAGCTTTGATTATAATCTTAGCAACATGAATTTCGACAAGGCAGAAATTGGCGATTACCTGAAGGTAAGAGAAAAACACGGAAAAGTATTTTCAAAATCAATGAGTCCGGCTGCAATTTATCTTGCTAAGGGAATAGACGCTCTTGATAAATTTAACGCAGAAGTGAGGAACGCGGCAAACAAAGATTCGTCTATGATAGGCAGGATAAGAAGTATCAGAGATTTTGCCCCCGTCGAAGAAGATGCAGAGGAAAGACTTGAATTAATTGAAGAAATAAAAGATATACTTTCAGGAAGCTGGGCCGATAAAGTTGAGGATGAAGAATATAGGAATATAATCAAAAAAATCAGGGAATGGGAAATTCCGGAAAAATGCGCTTCCGTTGACGAAATCCCTGATGTTTTGAAAAGTTCTCTCGTTGGGCTTGACAGTAATGATTACCTGCTGACAATCTATCCAGAAGAGGAAAGAAAAGACGGCCGCAACGCCATGAAATTTACCCGCGACTTATACGCACTGGATATTCCTGATAAAGTTCAGGGTCCGGTCGGTGAAACAGTGATCTTTGCAGAGTTATTATGGCTCGTCTTCAGCGAAAGCGCCTGGATAGGTATCGCCACATTTGCCGCTATTGTATTGCTGGTATGGCTCAGTAATAAATCCATCGTTGACACTCTGCTTGTGCTTATACCCTTAATACTCGGAATCGGCGCTACTCTTGGTATTATGTCGCTGACAGGGTTGAAAATATCATTCTTCAATATTGTGGTTATCCCCGCTCTTCTTGGAATGGGCGTTGACGGCGGAGTACACTATATACGTCGTTGGCGGGAATTGGGAAAAAATGTATCCGAATCACAGAAGGAACTTACAGGGCCACTTTCACTGGCAACATTCACCACTCTTCTCGGATATTCGGGTATGGTTTTCGCCCACCACACAGGCATTGAATCCATCGGTATTTTCGCCTGCCTTGGTTTATTCATGATCTGGTTTGCAACATTAGTTATTCTTCCGGGGATATTAAAATTATTCAGGAAAAAGTAAAATATGCATTATTTAAAAAAATATATCGCGTTTATCGTAATAATATTATTTGCAAAATCATTACTTATAGCTGACAGCGACAGTTTAAATTCTAAGAAAGAACCTTCATTCGTCATGCTGCCCTTTGCATTTTACAATGCTTCTATTGACTGGGCTTTCGGAGGTTTTGTCGGATACAAGGGATTTGCCCAGGAACAGACTCTTTTGAAAGCTGGCGGTATAGTTTCCACTCTTGGAACTTATTATGGTTACCTTCAGCTTGAAGAATTTCAATTTCCATTTTTTCCAAGACTTTTTTTTCGCCCGGACCTTTACGCCGGCAAAGTAAAAAATGTAAAGTCCTACGCTGTTGCTAAAAGCCCTGACGATCCTCCGGCCGGTTCAAACGATTCTAGGGCTGATTCCTATATTGTTATGGACGGAACAGACCAATGGTATGAATTCACTTTGAAATACCTCCTCCCTATCGGCGATGGAAAAAATCCATTCACAAACTACAAATTTGACAAAGGCATTCTGATATCAGGTGAAACCGGCGCGCATAATTTTATTAATCCGATTAAAAGCGGCCGGACTTTTATCAACGTAAAAGCTTTCTACAGAAATAACAACCTGGAAACAGATAACGGGGTGAAATTGAAACCAGTTACATTCGGGTTAGAATATGGCTTAACCTGGGAAAATATGGACTACTTCTTTAATCCGACATGCGGAAATTATTTTAAATTCGCATTACTTGATGATTGGGGTGCACTGGGTTCGAACAGCGAGTTCAGTGCATGGAAGGCCGACCTGAGATGGTATATTCCTGTTTATGATAAAGAATCAGGAGAAGCGCCGAGGGTATTAGCCCTGAATTTTTATACTATGGATACGCCTTCCTGGTATGATATAAAAAGCAGGACAACGCTTCAGGACGGAAGCGAATACATTGAATATAAAAGGCCGCAGTTCTTTGCAGGTGTAAACCTTGGCGGATTTAAAAAACTTCGGGGATTTATAAATTTCCGATATTTTGATAAAGCTATGATCTATTATTCAGCCGAACTCAGGCAAAACCTGAAATGGAATCCCATGGAATACTGGGATTTTACCCGAAAAATCGGGATAGACTTTTTCCAGGTAGTTGCCTTTGCCGATGTAGGAAGAGTAGCCCCGGAATGGAAATTATCAACTCTTCACAAAGATTTACAGTGGTCTGTTGGCGGCGGAATAAGATTTTTCATGGACGGTATTGTAATTAGAGTTGACGTTGGAAAAGGAGCGGAATCAACAGAAATTCAAATGTTCGTGGATCACCCTTTTTGATAACAGTTTTTCCGAAAGCCTGAAATTATATTTTTGCATCAAAAAACTTTTTTGCCTGCCGGGCAATACCAGTTAATCCGTCGGTAATCTGCGGCAGGAAATAACCGATAAAATACGGAGACGAGACCCATCGGGGAACAATTTTACATATTATCGAACCTTTCCGATCGTAAAAAAATAAATTATAGCTTTCAGTATAAGTCATAATATATTCAACTAATATTTTAATGCATTCAGCCATAAAATGATCGTCTCGCTGCATGGCAATAATATTAAATTCAATAGCCGAACTCAATGGACTGCATGATAGGTTTACAAGGCTGTTTTCATTCTTAAGTATTTCTATACCTGTAAAGAATTCGTCCCGTAGATTCGCCCTGTAATCAATCTTTTCCAGCCCTACAATTTGCATGTGGGCATGCTCGATAGTTCCGCCGGATAACGGCCCGTGATTTTTATAAAATACAACTGACCTAAAATCTCCTGAATTCTCAAATTTTTGCCAGTGATCAATACCAAAAGTTATAATTCTCCGAAGATATTCTGTATTGTATGATCTGATATCAGCTTTGCAGTCATCAGTTTCAATAAGAACAGTCTGGAAGCTGTCGGCCAGAGTGGCGTATTTATTCTTAACAAGCACGATAGGCCCATCTCTGTCAATTATTTCGGAATTTTCTTCCGGCCGGCAAAATGGACATTTGCCTGAATTTCCCTGTTGGCTGAATTTCTCTTTTCCAATTCCGGAAATAAACCGTAAATATCTGTTATCGTTCATTTGGATTATTATTTTTGAAGGATTTTAGTTAAATAAATTATTTCTGATCTTTTACTCATCAATCTCAATTTTTGTTAATTTTTCTTTCAAAAGCGGAATATATTCCTCTACTACATTCCAGACAATAGAGTAATCTATTCCTGAATAATCATTTATCAATATATCTCTTATTCCGGCCATTTCTCTCCATTGAATTTTCGGATATTGTTCCTTAATTGAAATCGGAATTTTCTTTGTAGCCTCCCCGATAACCTCCAAACTTCTTACAAATGCTCTTTGGAGCAATTCATTATCCAAAAATTCTATTTCGTTGATATTTGAATTTCTCTCAAGAAAAAAAATTTCCTCCAGGATATCTTCAATAAGTAGTTTAATTGATCTTGGCATAAATTATATCATTTTTTATATTCTCAAAAAACAATGGTTTAATGCCTTCAGGCGTTACAATTTCAATCCTTTTTCCGAATAAATCCTCAAGAAGGAAATATAAATCAGACAGGTTTTTATAAGATTTTTGACCTGAAACAAATTGAACAATAAAGTCGATATCGCTTTCGTAATCTGCCTCATCCCTGGCATAAGATCCGAATAATCCAAGTTTTTCAACTCCGTTAAGTCGAATTTTTTCTGAAAATTCTTCTACCTTTTTAATTATTTGGGAGCTGTTCAAATTCATTGAAATTTTTTATTTTTTAAACGTTCAGAATCAAAAACGAATATAATAATTGTATATTACATAAATCTACTGTTTTTCAGACAATTCTCAGATAAAAACATATTATTAAAGATAATAATAATTTCAGCCCAATAAACTCTCCAGATTAATACATTAACTCTACAATTAATAAAAAGGATTTATACTAAATAAATCCTTACCTAAAAAAACAATTCCGGCTCTCTCCTGGCCTGGCAATTAGCGCTCAACCGTATGGCGACATCCATTACCTGCCCGGGTTTTATCTTTCTTGCATTCTCCGGACAGGTTTTTATACAGTTACAACAGGTGATGCATTTTTTAATATTAACGATTCTGCCGTTTTCAGGATTAACAGCACCCGTCGGGCAAACATCAGAGCAAATCCCGCAATCAGTACAATCAGGGCTTACTTCAATAAAATTAACATCCCATAGTTCGTTTATCCCACCGTAAGGATAATCGCCACGTATCTTTAATTCCTGAATTTCGTTTACATTCGGAACAATTTTCAGTTTTTCAGATATTCTTTTCCCGAATTCCCGCGCCAGTTCCATATCAGGAATATCCGGCCTGCCGGGTGCTATCGGGGTATCGTCTGATGAAAAAGAGTGCTCGCCAATAAAAGCTGCCCCTGCTATCGGCAGACAACCACGATTTTTTAGAATATCCTTAAGCTCAAGAAGGGCGTTGTCGTATTCCCTGTTTCCGTAAACAACAACGCAAACGGCAGGTGTCTTATCAGCATTTATTGCCTGAAAGTATTCACTCAGCAAAGCGGGAACTCTGCCGACATAAACAGGAACGACAAAAACCAGCAGGTCATTCTTTAAGACATTCAAGGGAATCTTTCTTGCTTCAGGTTTAGTAATATTGATTTTTTCTATCCTTTCAGCATCAATTCCTTTAGCTATTTCTTCGGCAATTGTTTTTGAGGTCCCCGTCGGCGAAAAATATACTATTTTCAAAGTTTCTATCTTCATTTTTTCCATGCCTTTCATCATTTAATAATTCTATCGTCTCATTTTCTCGCATATTTCTTATTGAATACTTTTTGCAGAAGTTCCACACTATCAAGAATATTATTTATTTCTTCGTCGCTGAATTCATCAAACCATTCCCTGTTCCATTCCCTGAAAACAGACCGGCAATCTTCTACCAGCGCCCGACCCTTTGACGTGGTTTTTAGGAATGCCGAGCGTTTATCGTCCGGCAATGGGATTATTTCGATAAGCCCCATCACTTTCAGCTTTTTTACAACTTTTGAAACATGGGCTTTTTCCAGCGCCAGGCGGTTTATCATATTCTTCTGCATTACTTCCCCTGCCTTAGCGATTTCAAACAGTATCGAAAACTGTTGCTGATTTAATTGGTAAGGCAGCAAAAGCCTGTTGCCCTCACGCTGTAGAATTCCGCTTATACTCATCAGTTTACCGAGTACTATCCCTGAAATTTCAGTATCCATATCACCTTTGATTCTTTCCATAAATACAAATATACAAAAACAATAGTTTCCATGGAAACAAACAATTTTTTAGATTTTAAAAAAAAATGCTTGACATGTTATCAGAAAATGCTATTTTGCAATCGATAAATTTTTACCGATAAAAATATATCGATAAAAAATTACTTAATAAGCAACTGGATATTGTAATGAAGAAAAAAAATATCATAATACCGGACATAACATTGAAAAGGCTTTCTCATTATATGCACTATCTGAGCGTTATGCAGGACGAAGGCGAAGTTAGCATATCAAGTACTAAAATGTCCGATGATTTGCTTCTTGACCCTATCCAGATCAGAAAAGATATTCAATACACCGGCATTGTCGGAAAGCCGAAAACCGGATACGACCTTGATGACCTGATTGATGCCATTAAGGATTGTCTTCACTGGAACGATTACAAAAGTGCACTTATTGCCGGCGTTGGTAATCTTGGCAGCGCTATGCTTGGATATAAATTTTTTGAGCGATACGGCTTCCATTTCGAAGCTGCTTTTGATAATGATAAATCAAAAATTGGCACTAAAATCAATGGAGTTGAGGTTCATGATGTAAAAAACATTGCCAGGATAGCAAGAAAATATGATATAAAGATCGGCGTTGTAGCAGTTCCGAATACTGTTGCACAGGCAGTTGTTGATGCCATGCTTGATGGCGGGGTAATAGCTATATGGAATTTCGCCCCCCACAGGGTAAGAGTTCCCGAAACAGCAGTCGTGGAACATGCACAGTTTTCGCAAAGCCTCGCCGTACTAACAAGAAAATTATCGATTTTAACGAATACTGATGAATAAATGATACAAACAATTTGGAGAAGATATGACAACGATGCAAAATTCATCACAGATGGTAAGGAAATTCGAGAAAGTCTGCGAAATTCTTGAAGAGAACAAAAACAAAGAAAACAGACTGATTGCAATACTCCAGCAGGTCCAGGAAGAATACCGTTACCTGCCGGAAGAGATACTTTCATTTATTGCTACTTCACTCAAAATCTCGCCGGCAAGAGTTTATGGCGTGGCAACATTTTATTCACACTTTGCACTTGAACCCAAAGGCAAATATGTGATAAAAGTTTGCAACGGCACAGCCTGCCACGTGAAAGGCTCAGGCAGGATAATCGAATCGTGCAGGAAAGCTCTCTCGCTAACGGAAGAAAAGAACACAACCGACGATATGCTGTTCACACTCGAAACAGTTTCATGCCTCGGTGCCTGCGGATTAGCCCCGGTAGTTGTTGTAAATGAAGAAGTTTACCCGATGATGACTGCTCAGAAGATGGAAAAAGTGATTAAGAAAATTAAGGCAAGGGAAGATGAAGATGGAAAAATTAATTGATCTGAATAAAATCTCTATAGAATACAAAGAGAAATCCGCAAAGCTTCAGAAAAGGATTGTTGTTTGCGCAGGAACCGGATGTGTTGCTAATGGTTCCATGAAAGTATTTGAAGCACTGAAGGAAAGCGCTGAAAAAGCGGGAATTAATCTTATTGTTGATATTCGTTTCGAAAAATGTGAAAAGGACAGCAGCAATATATATTTATCGGAAAGCGGATGCCAGGGATTTTGCCAGATGGGCCCGCTGGTAACTATCGAACCGGACGATATACATTACCTGAAAGTAAAACCTTCGGACGCTGATGATATTATTAATAAAACAATTATCGGCCATGAAGTAATTGAACGCCTTGTTTATACCAACCCCGTTAACAAGAAAAAATGCGTCAGTTCATCAGAAATTGATTTTTACCGCCTTCAGAAGAGAACTGTGCTCAAAGACTGCGGTTACATCAACCCCGGGCATATCGAGGAGTATATAGCCGGAGGTGGTTATGCAGCAGCAAAAAAAGCCGTGAAATACATGAAGCCCGAGGAAGTATGTGAAGAAGTAACTCATGCCGGACTCAGGGGACGCGGGGGCGGCGGTTTTCCAACAGGAAAAAAATGGGAACTGACAAGAGTCAGGGAAAGCGAAAAGAAATACGTTATCTGCAACGGCGACGAAGGCGATCCCGGAGCTTTCATGGACAGGAGTGTTATGGAAGGCAATCCTCATTCTGTTATCGAAGGAATGATAATTGCTGCCCGTGCTATAGGCGCCGACGAGGGCGTTGTTTATGTCCGTACTGAATATCCCTTTGCAGTAAGAAGAATTCGCCAGGCTGTAAAAGACGCTATGAATATGGGAATACTCGGCGAAAATATTTTCGGCTCGGGAATGAACTTCACTATCGACGTTATGGAAGGTGCCGGAGCGTTTGTATGCGGCGAGGAAACAGCACTTATTGCCTCGGTGGAAGGCAAACGAGGAATGCCACGCCCCAAACCACCCTTCCCTGCTCAGTCCGGTCTTTTCGGAAAACCAACTGTGATAAACAATGTGGAAACCCTGGCATCCATTCCGTTGATAATCCGCAACGGAGCTTTGGATTACAGGAAAACCGGAACAATAAATTCCCCGGGTACAAAAACTTTTGCACTTACCGGGCATGTTCTTAATACCGGATTGATTGAAGTACCCTTCGGTACAACTTTGAGGGAAATTATTTATAATATCGGCGGCGGTGTTACTGACGACAGAGGTAAAATTACAGGCGAAGGATTCAAAGCCGTACAGATCGGAGGCCCCTCGGGCGGTTGCCTTACAGAAGAACATCTCGACCTGCCTCTTGATTTTGATTCACTTCAGTCGGTTGGTGCTATGGTTGGCTCCGGAGGGCTTGTGGTAATGAACAAAAACACCTGCATGGTAAGCGTGGCAAAATTCTTCATGGAATTTACCCAGAACGAATCCTGCGGTAAATGTGTGCCATGCCGCGAGGGCACAAAACAAATACTTAATATACTGAACGATATTACAGACGGATCGGCAACCGCTGAGACTCTTGACCTGCTTACAGAACTTTCACTTGCTGTAAAAAAAGCATCGCTATGCGGCCTGGGCAAAACTGCCCCGAACCCGGTATTATCAACCCTGAAATATTTCAGGCAGGAATATGATGCCCACGTTCTGCAAAAGACCTGTCCTGCAAAAAAATGCACGGCTCTGCTGTCGCCACAAATAGACGCTGATGCCTGTAAGGGATGCGGCCTTTGTATAAAGGCATGTCCTGTCGGGGCTATCAGCGGAAACAGAAAAGAAGCGCACGTTATTGACGAAACCAAATGTATAAAATGCGGTGCATGTAAGGAAGTATGTAAATTGAACGCAATAATCGGGGTGTAAAGATGGAAAACAGAAAACAGATAACAATAGACGGTAAAAGAGTTTTTTTCGATAACGAAAGAAACCTGCTTGAAGTGATCAGGAAAACAAATATTGAAATACCTACATTCTGCTACCACTCGGAGCTGAGTATTTACGGAGCATGCAGGCTTTGCATAGTCGATATTGAAGGACGCGGTATTCAGGCTTCCTGCTCTATTCCTCCGGAAGAAGGAATGGTTGTAAAAACAAATACTGAAGAGATAAGGAAAATCCGGAAAATTAATATTGAATTGCTTCTTGCAAGTTACAATCATAACTGCCCTACCTGCGGTAAGAATACAAATTGCAAATTGCAGGAACTTGCTCACAGGCTCGGCGTTAAAAAAATCCGGTATAAAAAATCAGATAACGAACTACCTATCGATACATCCTCTGATGCCCTGGTTAGGGATCCTAACAAGTGCATACTTTGCGGAGACTGCGTTCGTGCATGCGAGGAAATTCAAGGTATAGGAGCAATTGATTTTATTAACAGGGGGGCTTCCGTAAAAGTACAGCCGGCATTCAATAAAAATTTATCTGAAGTAAACTGCGTGGATTGCGGCCAGTGTGCCAGGGTTTGCCCCACAGGTGCAATAATGCCGAAATCGGAAACTGATCAGGTATGGAAAGATATTTTCAACCCCGAGAAGATGGTAATAGCTCAGATTGCTCCTGCTGTCAGAGTTGCTATTGGTGAAGCTTTTGGAAGAAAACCCGGATCGGTTCTTACCGGACAAACTGTTGCTGCCCTGAAAGCGCTCGGCTTCGACAAGGTTTTCGATACTTCATTCACCGCCGACCTGACGGTTATTGAAGAAGCAAACGAATTTATTGAAAGAAAGAGGAATAACGAGAACCTCCCACTACTAACCTCCTGCTGCCCTTCCTGGGTAAAATATGCAGAACAGTTCTATCCCGAGTTCCTGAACAATATTTCAAGCTGCCGCTCACCACAGCAGATGTTCGGATCCCTGGCAAAGAAAGTTCTCCCGAAAGAATACGGAGTCGAGACAAAAAACATTGTTATCGTATCTGTTATGCCATGCACAGCCAAGAAATCCGAAGCAAAAAGGCCGGAATTCTATACCGATGGAATCCCCGAAGTTGACCACGTGATAACAACTCAGGAACTTGTTTCCATGATGAACGAAGCAGGGGTGAACTTCAACAAACTCTCTCCGGAATCGCTTGACATGCCTTTTGGGTTTAAAACAGGCGCGGGCGTTATTTTCGGAAATTCCGGCGGAGTTAGCGAAGCTGTTCTGAGATATGCATACGAAAAAACCAACGGAGTTAAACTGGAAAATGCAGATTTCCATGAAGTACGCGGCAAAGAAGGTATTCGTGAAATATCAATCAAACTGGGCGGAAATGAAATAAAAATGGCTATCGTTCAGGGCCTGAAAAACGCATCGCGGGTAATGGACGATGTAAAAGAAGGCAGAAGAAAACTTGATATGATCGAAGTTATGTCCTGCCCGGGCGGTTGTATCGGCGGAGCAGGCCAGCCTGTATGCATGAATACAGATACAAGGGATTCACGAAAGGCTGCTCTTTACGAGGCCGACAAGATGCTGCAACTGCACAAACCTCAGGAAAATCCGTTTATTAAACAGCTGTATGCCAAAACATTTAATGGTAAAAACGCTATTGATCCGCATGAAATCCTACATACTAAATATTATAACAGGAAAAGGATCAGCGGACAAAGCATATCAATTCTTGGTACAGAATCTCCAAAAGTAGAAATATCTGTATGCGTGGGAACTAATTGCTTCGTGAAAGGCTCTCAGCAGCTTCTGCGCCAACTCCTTGACTACGTGGATAAACACGGACTCAGTGAAATGGTTAGCGTTAAAGCAGGCTTCTGTATGGAAAATTGCGAGCAGGCCCCTAACGCTACTTTCAACGGCAAGCTCGTTCCGAATGCAACGCTGAAGAAGATCATCGTGCTTTTAGAATCTGAACTTGCATTGGCATAGAATTATATTTATATAACCTTCCGAAGCTGATCCCTTCGGAAGGTTGCTGAAAAGTTATTTGGAAATAAAAAATTTCAGGATGAATTAATCGTAACCACTCAGATGGTTTAATATTTTGAAGAAAAAACCTGAAAATATCATTCTGAAGGAGCCTGCGACTGAAGAATCCATCTTTTTCTTAAAGAATTATTGAAGAATGGATTCTTCGCTGGCGCTCAGAATGACAATACTTTATATCACAAAAAAACATGACACTAAAAGAAAATTGCCTCGGAACAGGAGACTTAGAATGGAAAAAAATGAAGGCAGGGCAAAAATAGTTTATACGGATAATGCTGAATGCAGGGATTGCTACAGGTGTATCAGGGTATGCCCCGTTAAGGCTATCAGGATGGATATTAATCAGGCACTGATAGTTCCGGAGCGATGCATTTCCTGTGGTACTTGTATCAGGGAATGTCCGCAGGGCGCAAAGAAATACAGGAATGATATTTATTTGTCCAAAATAATATCTGATAAATCACCTCTTCCGGTGGCAATTGTTGCACCGTCCTATATGGCAAACTTCGAGAAATGGCAGGCGGCAAGGCTCCCCTCTGCTCTGCGGCGCCTGGGATTCAAATATGTTCATAACGTCGGCGAGTCAATACGCCCTGTAATGAAGCGGGCATCGGATTATATTGATAGCACCCTCAGTTCACAAGCTAATTCTTCATTTATATATACAAGCTGCCCTGCATCAATAAGCTATATCGAAAAATACCGGCCCGAGTTTATTGATTCAATTATTCCGGTGATCTCCCCCATGATATCCTGTGGCAAAGCAGTTAAGGAATTATACGGCAAAAAAACAAGAGTGGTATTTATTGGACCATGCGTTGCCAAAAAAGATGAAAACCTCAGAGATGAATATAAAAATATTATCAGCTCGGCTATGACTTTCGAAGAATTGGACAAATGGATGGAATCAGAAGGGGTTGATTTCGAATGCCTGGAAGAAAGTAATTTCGACCAAATCGGAAATACTTACTGTAGTGATTTTCCCCTGCCGGGCGGAGCTGTTGGATTAATTAATAATAAAAAAATAAAGAAGATAAGCGTTAACGGATTTATTGAATTCGATGCTGCTTTCGATTATTTACGTTCAGCCGGAGAACCTGTTGTTATGGAATTGCTCTTCTGCAAGGGTGGATGCCCCTCAGGCCCCGGCAGCAGCAGAAAGATCAATCAGTTTGCTGCCTGGGAAAAACTATCTGTAAATAACATGGCTGAAAACAACGATTATGAAGAAGGATTATACGCAGATATTGATTACTCATGCTCATTTTGCAAACAGTATGATTTCACAAACGCATTCAGCGAGGAAGCTATCATTGAAGTATTAAGCAAAACAGGCAAGGCCAACCCCGAGGACAGGCCCGACTGCGGAGCATGCGGATACAACAGCTGCCGGGAAAAAGCCATTGCTGTTCTTTCCGGAATGGCCGTGCCCGAAATGTGCATGCCATACATGCGCCGCAAAGCGGAAACCCGCAGCAACAAGATAATGGACACAAGCCCCAATGGTATAATAATTCTCGACGAGCACCTGAGGATAAAACAGATGAACCCGGCTTTCAGAAAAATGTTCCTGTGCAACGATTCAATATGCGGAAAACACTTGTCATATCTGATTGACCCGGAACCATTCGTCAAACTAAAGGAATCCGATTCTGATATTTATGAAATTCAAACTGAACACGAAAATTATAACCTGATCTGCCACCAGATTCATTATAAATTACATGATGACGGAAAGATTGTCGGGATTTTTGTTAATGTTACCAATCATCAGAACGACAAGGAAATTCTTAAAGAACTAAAGAATCAAACACTCCGTCAGGCAAAAGAATTGCTTGATCACCAGATAAATATGGCACAGAATTTTGCAAAAATGCTCGGAGAAAATACCGCCAAAGGTGAACAGCTCGTGGAGCAGTTGATGGAAATGGCCGGAAATGAAAAAAATGACAAAAGGGAAAGCCAATGGGATATCTTCACTGCAAAATAGACTGCCTGCAGGACTCTAAGTATCCGGGGCAGCCCTGCGGCGATGCCTGGGATTATCTCAGGGATGACAAGGGTACATTGGTAATTATTGCTGACGGGCTGGGTTCGGGGGTGAAAGCAAATATTGCGGCACTGCTCTGCATTTCAAGGCTCAAAGAACTTGTCCGCGGCGGAACCCACCTGCGAAAAGCTTTCAGGAAAGTAGCAGAAACAATGAATAGCGCTGTTGAAAACAATCTGCCTTACGCTGTGTTCATGATAATGCGGATACTCAACGACGGATCTTTTTCCATCTTCAACTATGATATGCCCTCGCCAATATTGTTATACTCTAATCAGTCGAAAATTCTGAAAGGCAGAACAAGAACGATAGGAGAAAAAGTAACATCCGAATTTAACGGATGGCTTGATTCCGGTATGGGGCTGCTATGTGTGAGCGATGGCATAACACAGGCAGGCCTCGGAATGGGATACCCTCTGGGATGGGGCGAAGAAGGCCTTAACGATTTCATTTTTACTTCTCTGCTTGGAAGTTCAAGCAAAAGGTCCTTAGTAAAAATGATCAGGAAAAAATCCCTGGAAATATGCGGGGGCACAAACCAGGACGACTATACTATCCTTGCCGTCAGAACCACGGAAGCAAACATTACAAATATCTTCACGGGCCCGCCCGCAAGGCAGTCCAACGACAAATTCACCGTTCAGAAATTCCTTGCCGGCCCCGGCAGGAAAGTGATCTGCGGAGCCACTACCGCACGGATCGTTTCAGAGTATACAGGAAACGAAATTCAAAACACGGGCATTGCCACAGACGACCTGACGCCGCCGGAAAGCCGAATTAATGGTATAGACCTTGTGTGCGAGGGAGTTATGACCCTGAACCAGCTTTTCAACCTGCTGGACGAAGACCGGGAAGTTTTCGACGAGGACAACCCCGTTACCAAGCTCTACGATATCATTCATTCTTCCGACCGGATTAATTTTATACTCGGACGCGGCATTAATCCCGCCGATTCAAATATACGATTTCGCCAGATGGGCCTTATAAAGCGCGACCGCGTAGTCCGCCTGATAGCATGTCGCCTGCGCGAAAAAGGCAAATACGTTAGTATTGAAGAAGTATAATTCCCTCTTCCCCACTGGCGGAAGTGCTGTCATCCTGTACGCCAGCGAAGAATTCGTTCCTAATTGATAATTGACAATTAAGAATTAAAAATTGGAAGAAGCCACCTGTCCCCCGCTGGCGGGGGTGCCCGAAGGGCGGGGGTGGATTTCCGGAAAAATTCCCCTCGTTGAGGGGTGGCGAGCGCAGCGAGTTCCCGACACGTCGGGACAGGCAGGGGTGGATTCTTTTTCTTAGCCTACTTTATCCACGAGCTAAAGCACGTGGCAATTGAATTTGACGATTATAAGGCTGGGATGTCATTCTGAGCGCCAGCGAAGAATCCATTCTTCATAAATTATCTGCTATTTTGCATGGATTCTTCGGTCGCTTCGCTCCGTCAGAATGACGGATGGGAATGTTCCTCGCTGGCGGTGGGCAAATTCCCGATTTTTCGGTGACTGGTCGGGGAATGACAACGTCAACTGTCCCTTACTCCCCGTTCTTCCACCCCAATGAACAGGCCGCCGGACTTAATTCCCTATCCTGTGGTTTCAATGAACCGGATAATTTCCTTAATTCAACGCTGTTTTGAACCAGAATCCTGATGTTTGGGCTAAACGCTTTGTTGGCAGGGCTTTAAACTGCCTTTGCCGGTGGTATTGAACTACTGTTTGGCCTTAATGTAGTGAAATTTGGCCTCATTGAACACTTGGTTGATCTTACTGAACACTTGGTTGACCTTATTGAACACTTGGTTGGCTTTACTGAACACTTGGTTGACCTTATTGAACACTTGGTTGGCTTTACTGAACACTTGGTTGATCTTACTGAACACTTGGTTGACCTTATTGAACACTTGGTTGGCTTTACTGAACACTTGGTTGACCTTATTGAACACTTGGTTGGCTTTACTGAACACTTGGTTGATCTTACTGAACACTTGGTTGATCTTACTGAACACTTGGTTGACCTTACTGACAGCCTGGTTGACCTTACTGACAGCTTGGTTGACCTTACTGACAGCCTGGTTGACCTTACTGACAGCCTGGTTGACCTTACTGACAGCTTGGTTGACCTTACTGACAGCTTGGTTGACCTTACTGACAGCTTGGTTGACCTTACTGATTATAATCAATGACTTCAACCAAGGCGTCAATGACTTCAACCAAGGCGTCAATAACTCCGACCAAGGCATCAATAACTCCGACCAAGGCATCAATGACTTCGACCAAGGCATCAATAACTCCGACCAAGGCATCAATAACTCCGACCAAGGCATCAATAAAGCAAAACAATGCTGCAATAACTTCAACCAAGAGTTCATTATCATCAAACATCGTTGCATTGCTTCTGACCCCTCCCAAACCCTCCCCGAAGGGGAGGGCTTTGAAGAAGAATAGTGCGCCAATATCCCAAACAATCGGTGCTTTGCTTTCGACCCTTCCTACCTCCCCCCGGCCCCCTCCTTCGGAAGGAGGGGGAGTTAATTCTATGATATTTAACTTCTTATCCCCTCCTAAAGTAGGAGGGGAATACAGGGGTGGTTTTCTTGCTTTGCTTCTGGTCAGTGCGCCATTATCTTCAACCATCGGTGCAATGCTTCTGACCCCTCCCAAACCCTCCCCGAAGGGGAGGGCTTTGAAGAAGAATAGGGCAGCAATAAGTTAAAACTTTGGTGCTTTGCTTCCGACCCTTCCTACCTACCCCCGGCCAGATCCTTCGGAAGAAGGGGGAGTTAATTCTATGATATTTAATTTCTTATCCCCTCCTAATGTAGGAGGGGAATACAGGGGTGGTTTTCTTTCTTTGCTTCTGGTCAGTGCGCCATTATCTTCAACCATCGGTGCAATGCTTCTGACCCCTCCCAAACCCTCCCCGAAGGGAAGGGCTTTGAAGAAGAATAGGGCAGCAATAAGTTAAAACTTTGGTGCTTTGCTTCCGACCCTTCCTACCTACCCCCGGCCAGATCCTTCGGAAGAAGGGAAAAAGCTCCGTAGGAGCGGAATTTTTGTAGATATTTTGTCAGTCATTATTTCAAAAAGCTCCGTAGGAGCGACACAATCTTTTGCCAATGCCGCCCCGACGGGGGTGTTGTCCTTTCCGGATTCGCCTTTCTACAAAAATGTCGCGGCTACGCCGCTTTCGGGATGGCTGATTTTATACTCCTTCCCAAGCCCCGCTTGGGAAGGCAAATACCACTGGGAAAAAAAGAAAACATCACATCTAAGCAGGGGCTTAGATGCGAGTATAAGGGCGGGGTGGATTTCCGGAAAAATTCCCCTCGTTGAGGGGTGGCGAGCGCAGCGAGACGGGGTGGATTCTTCATACACTATCTGCAAACAAAGATGGATTCTTCAGTCGCAAGCTTGGTCAGAATGACAACGTTAGCTGTCCTCCGCCGGCCCCGATGAGTCCGAAGGAAGGGGGTGGTTTTCTTTCTTTGCTTTAGAACAAGGTGGTATTACAGTGGAAATAAAAAAACCGATACGAATTTATATCTCCGAATCGGCTTTTGATTTTTGAATGATATATATTACAGTTTCTGAAGCATTTTCCTTGCATCGGGAACATATTCGCTTGACGGATGATTTGCAATAAGCGTGGAATATTCCTTCTTTGCTTCCTTAACTTTTCCGGTACGTATCAAAGACTCCGCTATCATTATCCTGGCTTTCGGTTTATTATCAGGTATTTTTGAATCAACAACCATCTTGAAATGCTCAATTGCATCTTCGAATTGTTCCAGTCCGAAGTACGATTCGCCAATCCAGTAATGACAATTAACGATTATTGTCGGGTTTTCAGATTCTTTCAGAAGTTTATTCAATGAATTCAGCGCATTGCTGTAATCTTTACTTTCTACATTTTTAGCAATAGCCGCGAGTTTTTCCTTTTGTTGCTCCTGGTTTGTGTTAGCAGCAGGTTTCGGATCATCATGGATTTTAGCCTGATCAGTTTTAACAGTTTTCTTCGGTTTGGCTTTTGCTTTTGGTTCTTCCATTTCTTCAGGAAGAATAATGTCTTCGTCATCGAAAAATGTCTGGGAAGCATAATTCGGATTCTCTGCCCTTTTTTGCTGCACGCCTGCAATAGCTCCTGCGTCCCGGGTTGTAATATTGTCAAGTTTCCTGTTAATTGACGCAATATCTCCCCTTATATCGCTGATATCTCCTTCGATATTATTCAGCCTTGATTCCATTGCAACCTGTTTGTCGGCTATTTCCCTCATCTGTTCCCTTAGGGTCGGCAGCCTTCTGCGAACCGATTTCACGGGCCTGTTATCGCTTGTTGCAAGCAGACCCTCTTCGGGTTTCAGGCCTTCCCCGGATTGTTGTTTTTCAGCCATTTCGCGAAATTCTTCAAGCTTTGCCAGTATATCCCTGTTCTGTTTAAGTTTCGGATCATCAGGGTTTACCTGAATTGCCTTCGCGTCATCTGTTGGTATTTCCACTCCTCCGGCCTCTTTCTTCACAACATAAGGGCCGGCATAATGCCTTACGCTCCTCAACTGTGTGCAGGAATTTAATAAAACCACAAACACAAGTGCGGATAATATTATCCATCTGTATGATTTTATCCCCTTATTCATTCCGGCTATTTTTTCTAATTCCATATTTCATCCCTATTTACAAATTTATAATCATTTGTCAGGGATATAATTGCAATGCCCGTGCCAGAGTACACAACTCATTGAGCATGTTGGATATTATTTCAGTTTCAAAGATATCTAATCCGGAAGTGAAAGGTCAGGAATACAAAGAAATCGAATTATCAGTTATAGAGCATCATAAAATTATGATAGCAGATTTAAAATAATAACATTTCTTTTATATCCCTCTTCAAGGTAAAATTATTTATTTTACCATACAAAAAGCCAGGATACGCCTTTGTAAAGGCCATAAAATATCCATCCTATGGGGCCGGGCCTGACAGGTTTTTCAGTTCTTACTTCAATAGTAATATATTCTATCAGGTGCGTCATATTTGCAAGTCTCCCCTTTATCAGGTCAATTTCTTTGTTTACCCGTTCCAGTTCTTTTTCCACTTCAAGCGTAGCCGTAACATTTTCGGCCTTGGCAAGCAATTCAAGATATCTTTTCCTGGTTTTTTCCAGGGTTTCAAGCTTAATATTCAAATCCTGGTATTCCTCGGTTACATCCTTTCCCCATACCTGCTTATTAGCAATTTCTCCCATGCCCTCGATAATTGAAACTGCTTCGATCTGATTTTTCGAAGGTATCCTGATAGTAGTCAAATCGTTTGATTGCTCGACGATATAGCCGTCGAATTTTTTGGCAATTTGTATTACTTTAGCATGAATACTGTCCGGCTGGTTCGTTGGAAACAGGTATTTCATACTGTACATCACTTTTCTTTTGGAAAAGTTCATCGGCTCGCTAAGCCCGCTTGAATAAACATTCCTCTGCGAACATCCCGTTGCGCCAAGCGTAAAGCCAATCAGTATAAAAGCAACAAAAATTTTCAGCGCTGAATTGATCCGCGTTTGATTATCATTTTTCCTTTTCATTTTTAACCTTCATGATTGTGAGCAATGTGTTTTTTTCATTACTGCTATCCCCGGAAGTATTAGTATTTCTGGTTCTCTACATATCACAGGAGGCAATAAGAGCAGTAATATAAGAATGACTATTAGTATTATAATTTATCCTGGTAAAAATACAGTACAATTTTCAATAAATTACACAAAGCTAATCAGGAATACAAATCGGAGGAGAGGAATTTGTACATAATAGAGTTTTTTTCTAATCTCCCCCACCCTCCCAAACAAAATCTTTCTTAGTTCGTAACTAATTATTCCATAGATTTGTTAATAATAAACAAACAGAATCGTTTTATAGGAAAATTGAAATAATTATTTACGGTAAGGTTCATGAAAAAAATTATTCTGCTGACATTCCTCTCCTTTGCTTTCGCTTTGAATATCTTCGCACAAAGCAATCTGCCCGAAGACCGCAGGTTCTATTATAACTTCGGCGATCCTTTCTTTGCCGAAGCCCACGTTGTTCCCTCCGAAAGCCCGGACTCCGTGAAAATTCTCGTATTTTACAGGATTATGTACGATGCCCTGCCGTTCAAACAGATCGATGACGAAAAAAAATATAAAAACGAAACCACTGTCGAGATCAGCTTTGCCGACAGCGACGGTATCATTATCAGCCGATCCAAACACTCTTCAAATACAATTGTTGATGAATTTGAGGAAACTAACTCCAAAACCAAATTTATTCGCGGCTATATCGAAAAAACGCTGCCTAACGACAATTACAAACCGGAACTGAGCGTTCTTGGCGAAACAGGCAACAAGCTGATGAAGACAAAGATCAAGCTGAATACAAAGGTTGATAAAGACGGTAATTTCTATTCAGCGCCGATTTTCGCGGAAGTTTCCATGACTGGAAATTTCTTTACGCCGTTCATACTTGAGGATAAAATTTCTTTTACCTCTCCCCGACCTGCAATTATCGTTACCGCACGCAAGAAAGCAGGGCTTGACCCGCTATTTTTCGAAGTAAGTAAAATGCGCTCGGTAAGCCAGCTGCTGCAATGGAATGAAAATGTTGATTTATCGGGATCAGCTGAAATATTCCGCGGGATGGAACTTAATGTTGAAGATTATTCAAATAACGAATTCTCGGTAAAAGGCAGCGATGCCGGCAACCTGAAAAACGGTTATTATCTCGTGAAACTGCCTGCAGAGGAAATGGTTCCCGGCGAGTACCTTTTCGTTTTTCGCGATGGTAAAAATGAAGTAATGCGTGATACATTCCTTGTGGAATGGGCTGATATGCCGTTATCCTTAAGAAGTATTGATTATAGTTCCTCAGCGGACTATGCGGTTTCTCTGATGTATTATATCCTGACCGAAGAAGAATTCGACGCAATGGATTCAGGATCGGATGATGAAATGGTAGCAAAGCTGCTTGCATACTGGACCGACCACGATCCATCAAAGAATACACCTTACAACGAGGCCATGGCTGAATATTTCAGCCGGGCGGATTTTGCTTTCTATAATTACCGTACTATGGCCGTAAATGACGGCGCACGTACCGATATGGGCAAGGTTTACATGCTATATGGCAAACCGGATAAAAAGGATGTAAAGCTTACCGGAGAGAAATCATTTGAAGTTTGGGAATATAAAAGGCTGGATAAAGAATTTATTTTCGAAACCGTGTCCGCCGGAGTATTTAAACTTATCAAAATAAATGATATTAAGAACCGAGAATAGATTAGCTGATTCAGCAATTAATGTAGCATGTAGCACTATAGATCAATCCAGCATTGGAGGATCGATCAGGTCCAGTTTCTTTCCACCTTCTATCTGGCGCAGAAGGGAAGCTGCTTTTTCTTTATCTTTGTCCTTAAGTTCATTATAAACAGCTTTTGCATCAACTTTCCAATCCATTTCAACATAAGTTACGCCAAGGTTGTAGAGCGGATCGACATAGGAAGCATCCATTTCTATACACTGGCGGAAAAGGCTGGCGGCATTTTCATATTCCTCGGAATTTAGATAAACTATTCCAAGTGTGTTGTAGGCATGAGTAAAATCAGGTTTCATCCTGATACATGTTCGTAAGGAGTCTTTTGCCCTGTCATACCTGCCAACATAAGTGTAGATAACCCCGAGATGATAAATGGCCGAAATAAGATCAGGTTTTAATTCAACAACCTTTTTAAGATTTTTCATTGCCGGAGCAAAATTACCTTCGTGAGCCTGACATAATGAAATATGATAAAGTACAACAGCAGAATTACGATTATACTTCTTGGCAAGCTGAAAATGCTTGATAGCGTCATTGTATTGCCCAAGGCAGTCGTAGGCAATACCAAGGTGAAGGCTGGATTCAAAAGTACCACCTGTCAGGCCGTAAGCTTTTTCGAGAACTATTATAGCATCCCTGTATAAAGTTTTATTATCAGTTTCTTTTGCAACATGAATATATAAAGAGCCAAGTGAAACATAAGAATCGGCAGAATCCGGTTCCACTGCGCAGGCATTTTTATATGATTCGATTGCATTGTCAAATCGTCCGAGCTGTTTATATGCCGATCCCATGGATATATATAGTGCTGCATTTGCCTCAGCAACTGATTCGGCTTTTATGAAAACATTTATTGCATCCTCGTATTCGCCAATTCTAATTAGTGAATTGCCGTACCATACAAGAATATCGTAATTCTCGGGGTCATTTGCGAGTAAAGCTCCGAATATTCTTACTGCCTGATCGAAATACCCAACCGAAAAACTCGATACCCCATATTCGAATTTACCTTCGGTGAATGATTTATTAAGTTCAAAGGCCTCTTCGAAATTCCTTATCGCCTGGTAATATAATCCGTTATGATACAGTGATAATGCAAGTTTAACATGAGCATCGTAACTGACGGGCCTTAATTCAACTGCCCTTTGGAGCATTCTTATTGCAGCTTCGTATTGTTCTTCCCGATAATAAAGCATCCCAAGTTTATAGTATGCTTCATAGTAATCCGGATCATATTTCAGAAGCCTGTAAAGTACATCCCGGGCTTTGTCGATTCTTGATTCTGAATAATATAAAACAGACAAATTATTATAAGCTTCGATATATGATTTATCAATGCTTATCGTTTTTTCGAAGGCTTTTATCGCTTTATCAGGGCTCTCCATTCTGTAATATGCCATACCAAGGTAAAAGTGATTGTCGGCATCTTTCCTGTTCAGGCGGATACATTCATTGAATGCCTTAATTGAATCCTGATATTTCCCATTCTCAAAAAGTAAATGAGCCAGATTATACTGAGCGTCATACATATCTGGTTCGATTACAATGGCCTTGAAATAATATTGCTCTGCTTTATCAAAATCCTCGGTTGCCTGGTAAAGTGATCCAAGCATATTACATGCAATGGCGTAATCAGGATCGGCTTCAAGGGCCTTTTCGGCATATTCAATTGCAAGGTTGAAATATCCGAGCCGATAGTTTGCATAAGCAATATTGTAGTATGCCTCCGGCGTGTTCGGATAGTATTCAATATATTCATTAAAAAATTCAATAGCAGCAGAAAACTCCTCACCGTGGATCATTTGAAGCCCGTCGTCAAAATCCAACTCCGGCAATTCTTCTTCCGAAAAATCACAGTCGGATTCAAAAAGTTCGTCATCCTGTTTCCGCTTTTTCCTTTTCATTTAATGCTCAATAATGAAAGAATTAATCATTTGTTATAGCTGAATCATCTGTTCGTTTAAAATTCATTTTTCTTATATTGTGATTTTTTACAATATAAAATGAGAACTCTGGCAAATGTCATTCTGAAGGAGCTTGCTACTGAAGAATCCATTTTTTCCATCAGATTTTTTTGATGAATGAATCCTTCGCTGAGCTCAGTCGAAGATCCCGATTTATCGGGGGATGACATTTTTCATTGTCTTCAAAATTTTCAAATAAGACCAATAAATAAAGAAATTATTCAGCTTTTGCCTTTTGCTTAATAAAAGCAAAAACCAGGCCGCCAATTGAAAGAAGCAAAGTTATTAATGTTACTGTTGCCCCGCCGGAAAAAGCTGCTGATTCGTATTTTAATTCCACAACGTGATCACCTGATGGAACCGGCACGGCCCTGAAACAATAATCAAGACGCAGCATATTTGTTTCTTTACCATCAACATAGGCTTTCCAGGCCGGATACCAAATCTCGCTGAAACAAAGAAGTCCGTTCATGTCGGATAAAACATGTGCACTGATATAATTATTATCATATTCCTTAATCTCGGCGCTTCCCTGGGCAAATACATCCGGAGTTTTGCTCAGTTCCAGTCCGGGATCCTCTTCAATTACGGCAGTTTTACGAAGGTCCGGCCTTTTCTCAAGTATATATTTTTCTACATCTTCAGATTTTATCACCTCCGCGTTATGAACCATCCATGCTCTCGGGAAATAATTGTTCTTTTCTGTGAAAACAGGCTGCCTTGCTGCCTGATCGATATCAATCTGGTATTTCACGTTATAAATATTATTCAGTTCTTCCCTGGTTTGTACCGGAGGTTTCACCCTGTCAAGTATTAAAGGGTTGTATCCTTCAGTCAGCATAATTTTATCAACCATACCCTGATTCCTTTGCATGGCAGAATATGACGGATTATACATCCTGGTGTTCACCCTGAAAATATTTCCGGGCAACTGCGGTGTAAACTGAGCCTTTAGTTGTTCAGGTAATTTGTAAACATCAGCCGGATTTTTCTCACTCTGATTAAATGATGCACCAGCGAAATTTAAATCGAGGAATACTATAACGACAAGTAATATTCCTCCGGCAAAAGGATTCAGTATCTTTTTGTTTATCAATATTGCAACAATTGAAATGGCAAGGGCAATAATGAAAATTATTGTTGAAGCAGAAGCAACACCGGATGCAACCTGATCCGGAACGTCGAATGCCGATGGAATTGCGCCCGTAACCATAAGTACGGCAAGAAATGAAATAAAACCTGCAATTATCAGAAGCCTGGTAAAAGTAGCTTTATTTCCGATATTTTTCCACAGGCTGTCGAATCCGAAACCTGCAAACAAAGATAATGCAAACACAAACCAGAACATCATCCTGGAGGGATTCCTGAAGCTTCCAAAGAATGGCAGATTATAAAATATCGGGAAAATAAACCCGTTTGACCCCATAGCAAATAATATCCCGAATATACCGGCAGAAAGTAAAAATATTTTTGATTTTCCTTTTAACGAAGTTGATACTGCAAAAAGTCCCAGGATAAGAGCAGCAATACCAAAGTAAAATGCTGATTCCCAATAGTAATAGTATGGAGCCTGCTGCCTGCCCTTATCACCGTCAATTGTCAGATGGTATGGAACGGAACTTTTACCACTTCCATCCACAAATCCGAAAAGTTTGGGATTAACAGCCGTATAAAGCTGACGGAACTGCAAAGATCCTTCCCCGGCAGCTTCGTAAGTCATTTCTTTTCTTTGCGAAAGCTCGGCAAGTTCAGCCGAAGGCATATACTGAATCGCAAATATTCCTGCGCCAATTACAAGGGGCAGAAAAGCCCTGAGCAAATAAAAGCCAATTGCAGAACCGGAGATTTTCTTTTCCTTAATATTAAAAATAAAATACCATAATCCCATTAACAGAATAAAGAATGCTTCGTACAGAGTGAGCTGAGGATGCCCCGAAAGCATGGACATACCAAGGATCAGGCCGCTGAAAATTGTCTTTTTATAAGAATTCTGTTCAAGCCCCTGGCGGAAAAGCATAACCACAAGCGGGAACCATGCCAGATGATATATTATCATGGGATGTATAACATGGCACACAAGCATGAGCGAAAAGCCCCATGAAACCGCCGAGATCATTGACCCGAGGCTGCTGATCTTCCAGGATCGCGCAAGGAAGAAAAAACCGGCCTGGGCAATAATGAAATGAAGTATTATTATAAACTGCAAAGCCCAGACAGAAAGGTGTCCGTCGGTAACAAAGAAATTAAGCAGCCTGTTAAAGGGATAAAAGAACCCGGCCTGGAGGTCAGCCACGAAAGGCATACCAACAAAAGTATAAGGATTCCAGTGAGGTATTTCAAATCCAGCCGATTCGGTTGCTGCAAAAGACTGAACCGGATACACATACTCAGTAAAATCTTCCCAGAAGTAGCTGCCGCCGCTCAATTGGCCCCAAAAGAATACAATTGTGGTAAAAATAAAAACCGCAATTGCTATATACGGGCTAAATTCCTTAATACTAATAGTTTTTTTATCTTCAACAACTTTTTCGTTATCTGCTTTTTTCCTGCTTACAACTTTTTTTGCCATGGTTTCAATATCTTGATTTAACAATTTCCCTTGAAACACAAAATACAAATAAATCTTTTCAAAAGAAAGATAACTACTCAGCCGATACCGAGTTTTTTGAAAAAAAGTAAAATCTGTTTGTGAAGTTGTTCAACTCCTGGCAGAAGTTGGATATATGGTAAAAATTTCCCTCATCACGAACTTGTATTTCCAATGCAGTTTTCCTTTGAAGCAGTGCTTCACAATTCCAAAGTATAACATTCCAGGAAATAATCCTTCCCAAGTACAACCTGGGAAGGAGGCTTTATGTCCCCCGCTGGCGGAGGTGGACTTCCAAATAATTCCCCTCGTTGAGGGGTGGCGAGCGCAGCGAGACGGGGTGGATTCTTTTTCTTAGCCTCATTTATCCACGAGATAGAGCACGTGGCTATTGAATAAGGCTGGAATGTCATACTGAAAAGCAAGATGTCCAACACCTGCGTAGTGTTGAACTCTGTTTATCTATTCATCCGATGACTTCAAGTCATCGGATGAATTTTCTAAAAACATCTATAGTTCAATATCCTGCAATTCCACTTCGAATATCAGGTCCTCGCCGCTCTTGCGCGGAACAGCAGGCATAGTTCCCATTTGCATTTCCGGCGGAATTACAATCAGGCGGACACCGTTTCTCTTCATTCCTATTATTGCCTGGTTCAGCCCCTTGATTATACTTGGTTTCTGTCCTATCTTATATTTCAGCATACCGCTTTCATTCGATCCTGCAAGCTTGGTTCCGTCCGGCGAGTAGGCCGTGTAATGAAGTATTACAGTCATTCCCGGCATAGCTGTTAAAGTGCTTCCTTTGCTCTTGTCATAGATAAGTACTCCAGAGCCAATATTTTCCATCAGGTGTGTATTATTTTGGAAAGTATATCGAACAAAGTCCATAGCCTCCGGGTCAAGTTCAAATTTAACCGGGACTTTTACCCAGGACTCGATCTGCTTGCCACCCTTTGAGGCCGGGATAAAGCTGAGGTCTTTTATCACCTTGAAGGCGGCCTCTTTCAGAACCTCTGCTGAAGCTGAGAATATCTCTGTTTTCTTTACATTGCCTTTTTCATCCACCTGCACGTTTACAAGCACCACGCCGTCAGTATGTGATTTTCTGGCTTCCTCGGGGTAATATTTTTTAGCCAGCTTCACAAGCTCTTTACTGTTGTATGAAGCCATTACATCAGGCTGCAAATACTCATGATCGGCATCAAATTCTTTCACTTCCTCTTCGATTGCATACATTGCATAATGTTGTGCTGGTGCAGCAACTTTTGATTTAGAGTAAAGTCTGTTCGTTCTGATAGCGCCTGCAGATAAACCTAAAGCCTTATCCCCCACTCCCTCGGGCAGCGGTAATGGCTGGTTTACGGTTGTCAGGCTGTCATTATTTCTTACTTCTGAATCTACAGCCACGAAGGATGTATATTCAGTAAGCAGGTTATAGTCAAGCCCCAGTTTGGTAATTTCTTCTTTTGTTTCGTTTTGGAACATTGATTTATTATAATCAGCGAGTGTCAGTAGCTTGTTTCTTGCCCAGAGGTATTTCAGGGCTTCGCTTTCATCTTTCGATGATAGTACTTTCACCGGGATGGTAACGCTAAGCGGCTGATCGCCGTTTACGCCGCTGATCTTTATCTCGCCTGCCGCAGAGCCTTTCCATTTTCCGAAAAGGACAATCGGGCGGTATGCAAATAATGACGGAATCTTCTTCGGGCTGTAATCATAAGCCTTGAAGCCGTTGAACTCAACTTTGATATCTGTCATAACTGGGCTTTGCACGTACTTGCGGAAAAGGTCGGCTTTCTCGGCGGCGTCTTTCGGAGATGTTATTATAAACGACTGCCCGGTTCCAACCCTGCTTATACCTTCGATGATGTAACGATTAACGCTGCTACCGATACCAAAGGCAAAGTAGTTGGAATTATCCAGGTTATCCCTTATCAGGTCGAATGCCTCGCGTTCAACGTTAACGTACCCGTCAGAAATAATAATCACCTGCCGTGAAACTCCTTTTTCGGTCGGCAGAGCCAGCGCTCTTTTCAAAGCCGGGAGCAGTTCGGTTCCGCCGCCTCCTCTTTCCTCGCCGAGAAATTTATTTGCCCTGAAAATATTGGCGTTTGTAGCGGCAAGGGATTGTTCGGACAGAACTTTCGATCCGCCTGCAAACATTAGTATGTTAAATTTTTCCTCGGGGTTAAGTTTAAGCAGCAGGTTATTCATCAGTTGCTTGGATACATCTAAGGGAAAACCGTTCATTGAGCCTGAAATATCCACAACAAATATATATTCCCTTTTATTTACTTCGGATTTATTCACCCGTTTTGGAGGCTGCACCATCAACATGAAGAAATTTTCATTCCTTCCTTCATGCAGAAGCAGCCCGGTGTTAATCCTGTCGCCCGTAAGTTTATACTTCAGGATAAAATCTTTGTTGCCGCTTTTTTCCTGTCCGGGTTTTAGTTTTATCTCAGCAATATTTTCTGAAACCATATCCACATCAATTTCATGACTTTCCGATTTAATCTCAGAGATCGGCAGTCCGGGATTGATATTCACATTCAGGTCGAATTTATATGAAGGTTCCTCGCCCTCGTGCGTATAAGGCTGGTTTGTAAAAGTTTCGTCCTTACCGTCTGCATCCTTTTTGGGCTTTGTATATCTCGGGCCTACAACGGTAGGATATGAAAACTCATAAACATTTTCCTCGGGCACAAGCAGCTCGGTATATTTCATCTCCACGCTGATCACGTCGCCGGGCATAATATTAGCGACATTCATCGTGAAAACATTTGGCCTTGACTGTTCCAGCAGCGATGCACTCCGCCCCTCTTCCTTAGCGTCCTCGTAAATCTGCCGGGCCTCGCCCTTTTCTTTTATCTCGGCTACAATAGTCCTCTCGCCTATCTTCATTACCATTGAATACACGGCGGCCCTGGTAGAAGCCGGGAAAACATAAATTGCCTCGATAGCCTTTTTACCGTCATTTTTATAAACCTGCTTAACGGTAACATCGGCAATCACTCCGGCAATCGAAACATCCGCCGATGTTTCGAGAAGAGGAAATTCATCCAGGTCAGGATCATCACTGATTATCTTAAAATATGGTGATAAAGATTTATCATCTTCCGGTTCTATCGGTAGCTGTCCGCCCCGGAATGACATCTGGGCTGACGCGGAAAAATAAAACAAAAACACGATAAGCATCGAAAACAATCGCGTAGTCATGGCATACTCCCTTCTGTAGGTTACAAATCAATTTTTCAATCAGGAGAGTTTTTTCATCCGCATCACAATTATACCAACATCTACTTATAAGAGCGAATAATACGGCTAAAAGTTACAAATTTTTCACATTATTTCCTAAAAAGTGTTTATTTAAGTAAGGGTATGTAATAAATTTATTACACTGCTCTTTCCGTAAATAGTGTTGGTATTCAATGGGAAATAAATTATTTAGAGGTTGCTATGAAGAGAATCTCACAAATCGGAATAATAACATGCTTAGCATTGTTACTTTTTGAAATACAAGCCTTTGCTTATGAATCACATTACGGGAAAACGGAAATAATTTATTGGGACGAACAGAAAACCGACCCAGGTTATAACCTGTTCGCTACGGGCGATAAAACTTACCTGATTGATATGGAAGGACATATTATTCACAGATGGGAATACGGATTCCAGCCCATCCTGCTTGAAAATGGAAATATCCTGGATGTAATTAAAAATACTCCCGACGGCAAACCAATGTTTGTTGAGCTTGATCGGGAAAGCAATATCGTCTGGAGTTACACTGAGAAAAGGCAGGACTACATTCCCCACCATGACTGGAAAAGAATTTATAATGCAAAGCTTGGTAAATACACAACATTGTATATTGCCAATAAATTTATAACAAATGAAATGGCAATTGAAGCCGGTGCCGACACTGCAAAAAGCACATACGATGCAGCCCAGGTTGATGCAGTTGTCGAAATTGACATGGATGGCAATATTGTATGGGAATGGTGGTTTTTTGATCATATTATTCAGGATTTTGACTCCACGAAGGCTAACTATACCGGAGCCGGAAAAACAATAGCAGATTACCCGGGGAAGATCAATATCAACATGCCGGGCAGGCCACTTAAAAAAGACTGGCTGCATTGCAACTCGATTGATTATAATCCTGACACTGGCCAGATAATGCTGAATTCAGTTCAGGGCGAATTTTATATTATAGATCACGACAATACCTTCTTTCCGGATAAACCATCGGAAAGTATTAATAAAGCTGCTTCCGAAGCCGGAGATTTTCTGTACAGGTTCGGAGATCCTGCACGATATAATCAGGGTGATAAACCGTCAATCCTGGAAGACTGGACAGCATCAACTTCCGGCCACAAGCAAATCGGAGGTTCGCATCACGCCCACTGGATACCCCGGGGCCTTCCCGGCGAAGGAAATATTCTTGTATTCAATAACGGGCAGTATATGTTCGAGCGGACAAGCCAGTCCTATATTTATGAAATCAATCCCTACCTTAATGCGGAAGGAGATATTAGCGACGATTTCGTTAATCCTCCTGAGGCCTTGTATTATGTCTGGAAATATGAAGACAAAGACAGCCACAAGCAAAAAAAGAATATATCCCGACAGATAGTATGGATGTACCATTCGCTCAGCATTCAAAGCTTTTTCAGCCACATTGGATCCGGCGCTCAGCGTCTGCCAAACGGCAATACATTGATATGCGCGGACGTTGAAGGACATTTCTTCGAAGTAACCCCCGGAGATGCTGATAACTACCCCGAAGTCGTTTGGGAATATATTAATCCCGTTATCAGCAATGAAATTAAAACCGTTATGAAGGATGGCTTTCCAATGCGGAACTCCGTATTCAGGCTTTACCGCTATGATGTAGATTATCCAGGGCTGGAAGGCATGGATCTTTCGCCCGGCCCGACAATAACAGGAAGGGAACCGGTGTACTATACTCCCGAATATATAATACTCTCATATCCCGGAAAAATTAATAATATCGGCGCAGATATAAGACTTAACAATTATCCCAATCCATTTTCTTCAGTAACGGTTATTCCCTTTGATCTGAATAAAGAAGAGTACGTGGAAATATTTATAACGGATATTAACGGGATAAAAATAAAGACTCTGGCCGAAGGAATTTTCCCATCGGGCCGCAACGAGATAACATGGAACGGAACTGACGGCAATGGCCAGGCGCTGCTTTCCAACTGCTATTTATGCAATATTAAAGGCAAGGAAAAAACAATTACATTTAAAATTCTTATGATGAGATAAGTTAATTTCTTCACAATTTGGAAAATAAACCTCCAGATTATTAATGAGCCTTAATTCTAAAAAGTAATTTCGTAATAGAATAATTGAAACCTTTTTAATAAAAGACTGTTTTATTTGACAGTCAAATATATTATCTTGCGGATTATTTTTTAATTATTCTAAGAAAAAAACAAGCATGATCTTCGACGAGTTAAACGACCAGATATATGATGAAACATTTGAAGCACAGTGCCGGGCAATTGACCATAAAAAAGAAAAATACGAGCATTTTACTATTGAAAAACTCGAAAGCCTGCTGAAAACAGCTTATGATGCCATGAATAAATCATGGGGTGCTGTGAACGGCGTTCATGAAATTGAACTTAATGCGACTATTGCTGCGTATGAGTTCAAACTTGCAGAATGGAAAAATGAGATTAATCATGGAGAAAAATAGATGAAACCAATTTTACTTCTGTTTTTTGCCCTGCCAATTATAAACTATAGCCTGAGTGCTAAGTTCTGGGAAGAGACAAACGGCCCGCATGGCGGACTTGTAAGATCGATGGATGTCAGCCCAGATGGGATTATATTCGCCGGGTTTGGCGATCCTTACCTCGAAGTTGATGCAGAAATATTTCGATCTGAAGATAACGGTGAAACCTGGTCACAGGTATTTCAGAGAAATCAGCTTCAAAACAGAATGGTCTATACAATATCTGCCGGATGGGATGGCCTTACAGTTGCCGGATGCGACGGTCAGATTTTTGTATCTCAGGACGGAGGCGAAAATTGGGCCGAACCGGAAACTGAAGTTATTTTTTATAATGTGAAAACAATTCTGACAACTGAAGACGGAAGAGTTTATACGGGCAGCGGTTCCGGAGTGAACAGATCAACGGACAGGGGCGTTACATGGGAAAACATGACAAGCAAAAGTGTTACATCACTATGCCAGGATACATCAGGAATTATCTATGCAGGCGCCTTGTCAGCAGGAGTTTATATTTCTACTGACAGCGGAACAACCTGGAATATCGTTAACGAGGGTATTGGATACGGAAGAGTAAACCAGGTTGCCAGGGATGCTGAGAATAATATTTATGCAGTATCAGGATCAAAGGGAGTTTTTATATTTGATACTGAAACCCAAACCTGGACAAATATTAATTACGGAACTGATTTCACAAATGTTGTCAACATTACTTTCGACAGTGAGAATAATCCCGTTATTTATGCAAATGACGGACTTGACATTACAGGTGTATTTAAGCTTGAAGGCAGCCAATGGAATGACATGGGTGTTTCAATTGCCAATATTACATGTATGGATCATACCAATGAAAACTTATTTATCGGTTCCAACGGCCTCGGAATATGGAGGTCAACCGATGATGGTGCAAACTGGAGATTTGCAGGAAGCGGCCTGAATAAACTGATTGTACCTTTTATGGCAGTTGATGCCGTCGGCAGTGTTTACGCCGCTGCTGACGAAGGCGGGCTTTTTAAAACAACAAATAAAGGAGATGTTTGGGAAAGTGTATTGCCTGTAACGGAATCAATAATTGTTACAGCCCTTGCTGCCGGTGAGAATAATGTACTTTTTGTAAATGAAATCGGAGAGGTATTCTTATCAACTGATAATGCCGGAACCTGGAATAAAGTCCATGCAGCCGGATCAATGGTTCAATACGGGCTTGCGATGATCAGTAACAACAGGATGATTTTGTACCTTGACCTGATGAACAGTACAATAAGCGGTATTCTTTACAGTGATGATACAGGACAGACATGGGACACTGCATACTACAATACCGAGCATCCGATTCTTGAAATCAGGGAATTCGAAGGAAATATTGCAGCTGCAACCGTTGCAGGTATTATCTTTCATCCTTCAGATATGCCTGTTGATGAAGGTTGGGAATACAGGCCTGCATATCCCAATGGTGATACACTTAATTTCAATTTTATTGATTTTAATTCAGAAGGAACATTATATGCCGGGCTCACAAAGGGAATTTTCAAATCATCTGATTTCGGATTAAACTGGGAAGAAGTTATAACAGGCCGAATAGTCAGAGCTATGGGTATAAACAAGAATGATTATATTTTCTATGCCGATCACAGCTATGACCAGTCACTTCCCTACGATCAGAGACTTAAAAAATACAGGTCAACCGACGGAGGCAATTACTGGGAAGATATTACTTCCGGTATGGGAGGAATTTGGGTTAATGATTTCAAATTTGATTCAGATGATTACGTTTATGCCGGTACATATTTTAACGGTGTTTATCGAAGTAAATATACTTCTTCAGGAATTGATGATAAAAATGCTCCGGAAAACAAATTTGTCCTGTACCCAAATCCGGCAGAAGATTTTGTAAATATCAATTATTATTCAGAAACCAATAGCTGTTCAAAAATTACAATATATGATATTAACGGGAATATAGTTTTTGAGGATAAATACTACCAGGTTATTGGAGACAATTCTGTCAGAATCAATATTTCGCAACTCGAACAGGGTTCTTATATTTTAAATATGGAATCTAACAATACAAATCTGAAATCAAACATCAAAGTGGTACGATAAATGAACTCCTTCGGAAGACTTTTCAGAATAAGTATTTTCGGTGAATCTCACGGCCCCGCTATTGGAATAACAATAGACGGATGCCCTGCCGGTATCAAACTTCGTTTGGATGATTTCAATGAAAAAATTGAAAGGAGAAAACCCGGAAAAAAAGGTACTACGCCAAGAAAAGAATCAGACATACCTCATTTTAATTCCGGTGTTTATAACGATTTAACAACCGGAGCTCCGATTAATATAACTTTTGAAAACAGTAATACCAGATCAGATGACTATACCAAAATAGCACGAGTACCCCGGCCTGGTCATGCTGATTTCACAGCCCGCAAAAAGTTCAATGGCTTTAACGACCCCCGTGGAGGAGGCCATTTCTCAGGCAGGATAACACTCCCCTTGTTATGTGCAGGTGTTATTGCCGATAAAATATTAAACGGAGTTGATATTAGTACAAAATTGCTGTCTGTTCACGGAAGTACTGATATTGAGAAAGCTGTTGAAGAAGCTATTAGCAGGAATGATTCTGTTGGTGGAATCATAGAATGTACCGTAAAAAATATTCCGGAAGGCCTGGGTAACCCTTTCTTCGATTCTCTTGAATCAGTAATATCTCATGCGATATTCAGCATACCAGGTATAAAAGGAATTGAGTTCGGGGCCGGATTCAGAACTCCTGATATGTTCGGCTCGGAATATAATGACGAGTATGAGGATAACAGCGGACGAACATTAACAAATAATTCAGGTGGAATAAACGGTGGTATTAGTAATGGGAACGATATTGTTTTTCGCGTTGCAGTCAGGCCTCCGGCAAGTATTCCCGGAAAGCAGAGATCATTCAACTTCGAAACAGGAGAATCCGAAACACTTGAAATATCAGGCAGGCATGACGCATGTTTCGCACTTCGGGTACCGGTTATTATCGAAGCCGTCACCTCAATAGTTCTAACTGATGCTTATTTAATCCGTAAAAGTGAGAGTTTAAACCATGTTTAAAGCTTACACTTACACATTATTCGATTAATAAAAAGGCAAAACGGCTCATTTCTTTATTAAAATCAGTAAGGACATCAATGTCATATCCTGCTTTTCTAACTGTCTCGAAAACATCAACAGAAAGGCCCTCGGGTGATGGCCTCGACTGATCCGGACTTTTACAGTCTGATTTACTACCGCTACACTCACTGCAAATTCTGCATTCATCCATAAAAAGTATAAAAGCTTTATAATTCTGATTCAGGAAAAAAGCCCTTTCCAATTCAATAAGTCTTTTGTTTTCTTTTCTACTCCACGATATTCTTTCTGTCGGGTCGGAAAATCTCTTTTTCAGTCTGATAAGAGCAATGTGTTCATACTCGTTAAAAAAATCCTTACATTCCCTTACCGAAGGTGTGTTTGGCGGACAACTACCCTTATGTCCGTAGCTTGAACACCCGTACATACATTTAAAACGCACCCAGTTCCTGACAACTATATCCCATCCACCGATCCACTTAAAATCTTCATATCCTTTTTCAATCAGGATTTCTTCAGCTTTTTTCTTGTCCATGTTCATTCCCGGATTTATTTATTTTCAGAAAATTAAGAATTTGAGGGTTCAAAAACAAAAAAAGATGAAATAATCCATTTTTTTCAAAGTCTTAGAATATAATATTGATTTGTAACAGTATTTTTTGTTTTACATATCTGACAATAAAATGAAATATTTACTCATATTCACAATTGTATTGATTACTTCCGCATGCAGCATTCCAAAAGAAATGCGAACTGATTCAATACCGGCTGTCAAAAATTTTGAATTAGAAAAATATCTTGGTAAATGGTATGAAATTGCAAGGCTGCCTCACAGCTTTGAAGACGGATTGATAAAAGTAAGTGCTGAATATTCTCTTGACGAGGATGGAGATATCAAAGTTATTAATCGTGGATTTGATACTGAAGACAATGAGTGGCAGGAGGCTGAAGGAGTGGCAGGTATAGTCAATAAGAACAACCCTGCTGTACTTGAGGTCAGTTTTTTCAGGCCGTTTTATGCCGAATACAAAGTAATAAAATTAGAAAGAGACTACAGCATAGCGATGGTAACATCCTCAAGTAAAAAGTATTTGTGGATTCTAAGCAGGAGCAGAACAATAGAACCCAAAATGCTTGAATTATACATTGAAACCGCCAAAAACTTTGGATTCAATACAAATGATCTTATAGTTGTTGAACAAGTTAAGCAGGAAAAAGAATAACGGTGCTTTTGGGCTATATTCTTCAGGCAATAACTTAATTTTATTGATTGCCTTCAAGGCCTTCATCACAATCAAAAAATCCCGGCATCAGCCGGGATTTTTTATAGTGCAATAAAATTACCACTTCATAAGGTTAACTTCATCCACGTAAACCGTTTTCTTGTTCCTGAACAATGCAAGAACTATAGCAAGCCCGATTGCTGCTTCGGCAGCAGCTACGGCCATAACAAAGAAAACAAATATCTGCCCGGCAGAGTCCCCCATAAAGGATGAAAAACCTACAAGAGTCAGATTAACTGAATTCAACATTATTTCGATAGACATAAATATTATTATTGCATTTCGGCGGGTTAAAACACCAATACTTCCTATTGTAAACAGTATAGCCGAAAGTCCGAGATAATATTCCAAAGCCACATTTTCAAACATGATCTACTCTCCGGTTAATTTTCAATTCTTCTTTTAGCAAGGATAACTGATCCGATGATTGCTACAAGCAATAAAAGCGAAATAGCTTCGAAAGGCAAAAGGTAATCGTTAAACAATACATTCCCTATCGAAGCAGGTGTGCCAATTTCAGCCGAAGCTTCCGGAAGCAGAACATTTCCCGAGGGCGTTGCGAAAAAAGCAACAACAAACTGCACTGCCAGGCCCGCAGCAACAAGTATTGCCAGGCCCTTTCGCCAGTTAAATTTCTCTTTTAGGCTTTTCTCATCGCCCAGATTAAGAAGCATTATTACAAAAATCACCAATACCATTATTGCACCGGCATAAACCAGTATTTGAATAACAGCCACGAATTGAGCCTGAAGAGTCAGATATAATCCTGCAAGCATAAAGAAATTAAATACCAGCGATAATGCTGACATCACAGGGTTCTTGCTTGCAACGGTAAGTATAGCGCTGGCAATTGCCAGGATTCCGAGGAGAAAAAAGAAGATAGCAGATAAACTCACGATAAATTACGATAAGTTAGTTTTACAGTTTTGTATGAAGTTAATAAAAATCTTCGAGACAAAAAATATAAATTTACTCTGCAGAGATTCTTTCTATGGATTTTATGCTGTTAAATTTGTATAAATTATTGAAAAGCCTGTTCAAATGATCCAGATCGGCAACGTGGACAGAAATTTTAGCCACAAAAGTATCACCTTCGGTTTCCTGGGAAATTCCAAGAATATTTGTATTATCCATAGAAATGATTGTAGACGTAATGTCGTTAAGGATACCTGGCTGATTGTCAGCAATTATCTTTAGTAACTGGTTCGAATGCTTTCCTTCAAGAGTATCCCAGTCAATATCAACAATATTGGGATGAGGTTCGTTGATAATATCTTTAATCTTCTCACAAGTCCTTCTGTGAACAAACAGCTCGTTGGTATCGCTAATAATACCAATAACATCATCCCCCATCAGAGGCGAACAGCAAACCGGGAATTTGGCAGGAACTTTTCCTGCATTTCCGTTATTGCCACGCAATTCATGCCTGCCGAATGTACCGGCCCAGGTTTTATCTCCATTAGCAGTTTTGAAGCCTTCCCTGAGTTTATACAAAATATAATCGAAGCTTTTTTCCAAATCGAAGATGCCTTTTCCTATGGCAGTAAAGAATTCTCCCTGGGTATCAAAATTCAATGTTTTCAAAAGCTGCTCGATAGCAAAATCACTTAGCTTAAGCTCGTTTGCCTCAATTTTATTATTCCAGAGGTCTCTACCCCTTTTTTCAGCATCCCGTTTCTCGTCCTTCAAATATTTATGGATATTATTTCTGGCTTTACTTGTAATAACATAATTCAGCCATTCCCGTTTGGGAATAACTTTGTTGGAAGTTAGTATTTCCACCAAATCCCCGCTTTGCAATTTTGTATTCAAAGGCCCGATTTTCCCATTGATCTTTGCTCCTATACACGAAAAGCCGATCTGTGTGTGAATATGGAATGCAAAATCCAGAGGAGTGGAATCCTTTGGCAACAGAATCAGCTCTTCCTTCGGGGTAAACACATATATTTCGTCCTGGAACAGATTCCGCTGAACGCTGTCAAGAAGATCCTGAGGTGTTTCATCTCCGGCGCTTTCCAAGATTTCCCTTACCGAGTCCATCCATTTCTGAAGGTTTTCATCCTCGAGAACAGACTCTGCCGACATAAGGCCTTTTTTATAAAGGAAGTGAGCTGCAACGCCTTTTTCTGCGAATTCATGCATCGGCCTGGTTCTGAACTGAACTTCCACATGTTTGCCGTTTGGCCCTACAACAGCAGTATGTAATGATTGATAGCCGTTGTTTTTCGGTATATAAACATAATTCTTAAAAGTTCCCGGAACAGGTTTATAAAGCTCACAAACAATACCATAAAAATAAAAACAAAGATTTGGATCAGGATCCTCGATTATTATCCTTACTGCAAAAAGATCGTTCAACTCTTCTATCGGAAGATTTCTGTCGATTAGTTTATTATATGTAGAGTAAATATGTTTCGGCCTGCCGCTTATCTTGAATTTAATATTATTTCTTTTCAGCAGTCCGTCCTTGGTAAGCCTCTCGACAATAGGATTTTTAAAATCGAGTATATATTTTTCCCTGTCTTCACGGGACTGGCTGATGGATTTTGTTATTTCGTAATATTTAGACCTTTGCAGTACTTTGAAGGCAAGGTCTTCAAGTTCCCATTTGATATTTCCAAGCCCAAACCTGTTTGCAAACCGGGAATATATCTCCTGTGTTTCCTTTGCTATTTTCAGCTGTCTCTGTTCGGGTAAATGTTCGATAGTCCTCATGTTGTGAAGCCTGTCCGCCAGTTTAATCAGTATAATCCTGACATCCTTGAACATTGAAAGTAATAACTTCTGGTAATTCTTTAATTTATCGAACTGCCCCAGGCCATGCCCTTCAATATGCCTGATTTTTGTTATACCATCAACAATTTCTGCAATAGTAGTCCCAAATTCAGATTTAATATCTTTCAGAGTAATATCGTCACTGTAATCAAGAACGTCATGCAAAAGAGCCGAAGCTACAGAAATATCATCAAGAGGCATTTCTTCTACTACGATCTTGGAAACTGCTACGGGATGCGTAAAATATGGTTTGCCTGACTTTCGAATCTTGTTCTTATGTGCATCAATACACCATCGGAAAGCCTTTACTATTAAATTCGAATCGAAGCTTTTAAGGTTAGCTTTACAAAGTTCAAGCAGGGTATTGAGTTCCTGCGCCTGCTCGTCAGTCAGGCCCTTCATAATGGCTTTATTACCAGAAAATATTTCAAAAATTGGTTTTAACATAATATTGCCGACAAACTGAAAAGTAAAATATTAATAATATTTTTAATTATTAATACAAAGAACAAATGATATTTTTATAACCGTTTATAATAAAAACTATTTCGAAGAAATTCAATTAATATTTTTTTAGAATCGCAAACCTCACCGAAATTGTGTTCTTTAAAACAAATCAGGTATTAATAAAAAAAGCCCTGATTTATCAGGGCCTTAGTAGCGGGGGCAGGACTTGAACCTGCAACCTTCGGGTTATGAGCCCGACGAGCTGCCAATTGCTCCACCCCGCGGTCATAACGTTTACAAATATAGGTAAATTTTTGCACATACTAAAATTTTTTTATAGTTTTTTTATGATTATTTTCCACTGAAAGTCTTACTGCATCTTGATATTTTAATGTTTCATTTTGCTAAAGCTCTTTCATTTTTAAGTTTAGCAATATTTGCGGGAAATAATATTCCGCCAAAAAAAAATTTCATTTTTTATGAATGCAAGAAAATTATGGATACAAGAGAACAAAAAATTGCCAGAAGTATAGATCGCTGGATTTCTCTGACTGCTAATGCAGGATCAGGTAAAACAAGAGTTTTGGTGAATCGATACTGCGATATTATTCTAAGTGGTACTGATCCGTCGGAAATTGTTGCCATCACATTTACAAAAAAAGCTGCCTCGGAAATGATCAGCAGGGTAACCGCCCTTATCGAAACCGAAGAACGGTGTCCGGAAAACAGTTCGGCAAGAATCAAAAAACTTCGAAGAATCAGGGAAAGGCTGACCGGCGCAAGAATATCCACTATTCATAGCTTCTGTTCATCCCTTCTTCGTGATTACCCTATCGAAGCAGATGTTGATCCGAATTTTATTGATATTCCTGAAACAGAACAGTTTCGCCTGATTATGGAATCAATTGACCGGGTAATCGAAGATACCCTGGAATTTGCAGATAATGAAAAAAAAGACGGTCTGAAACAATTATTAAAAATACACGGGCCGGGAAGGCTTGCAGGGCTGATCTATGAATTTATTTCTGGTACTGAAGATTTCAGGCAGGCAGATTCGGGAAAAATAGCTGATGAAGATATTTTTAAACGCAGGAATGAATTATTCAATAGATTATATATTTCAAATATCAGCACGGGAATGCTCTTACTTGATAAAAATCTGAGTATAATTGCCAACGGCGGCTATCATCCCGGGTATAAAGAAAAAATTGCCGATCTGTCGGCCAATGTGAAAAAAATAATTGATATGTTTGATAAAATATCCTCCCCGCCGGATGAAAAAATAATATCCGATATTTTTATTTTATTGGAAACCATATTAGCTTCCGATCATATTACAAAAGATGATGGTATTAGCAGGCGTTACCTTCGGAAAATTGTTATTGAAGATTTTATTGAATATTCCTCCATGCAGGATAATATAAGAGCTGCAAGAAAGGCCCTTGAAATTTTTCAGAATTTTGAATTCGACGAGAAACTAATCGCACACAGGAATGCATTTTTTGATATTAGCAGGCAGGCCATTGATCTTTATTCGGAAAAAAAATCAGAGAATGGCTATATTGATTACTCGGATATGCTTGTAAAAGCACATGTTCTGCTGAAAGACAAATTAGTTGCTTCCGAAATTCGAAAAGGAATTAAATATCTTCTCGTGGATGAGTTTCAGGATACGAATAAAATTCAATACGAAATTATCAAACTACTTGCTCCCGGAAATTTCGCCGGTAGCACACTCGGGGTGAACTTGTTTGTGGTGGGAGACGAAAAGCAAAGCATATACGGATTCAGAAACGCTGACGTGAGAATATTCCTTCAGGCAGCCATGGATATTGCTGAAGTTAACCGTAAAATGTTAGGCTCAGAGTTTATCAATCCTGATTTTCAAATAAAAAATGAGTTAATCCCTGCTTTATCAAAGGAGGAATCAACAGGCAATCTTAAATTATCATCAACATTCAGGCTGCAACCTGTAATTGCATCTTTCACCAACATTGTTTGTTCAGAAATTATGAAATCGAACTACTCATCCTACGATGTTAGTTATTCGGATTTTATTTGTGGAAGAAATACAGCAAGGGTTATTGATAAAAATGGATTCTGTGGAAGTATCGATATGCTTATTAATTTCGAAGAGGATACGGATACAAATACGGAATACAACCCGGAAGCAGTTTTACTTGCACGAAAAATTATGGCAATGGTTAACAATGATATTATTGATGAGAAAGGTGTATCCCGAAAAATCAGATTTGGCGACGTTGCGGTGCTAATTAGAAGCAGAACGAAATTAGATGAACTTACCGATGCTTTCAGGAAAGAAAAAATACCCTTTGCAGTTCATTCAGGAAGAGGCTTTTTTGACTCGCCGGAAATCAGGGATATTATCTCTTTTTTGAAATTCATTACCGACAATCACGACGATCTCGCTCTGTCCGCAATACTTAAATCCCCATACTTCAGCTTCGATGATACGCTTATGCTGATAATATCAGGAATCAAGGGAGAAACCCTCTATCAAAAAATGATAAATATTGAAATCAACATTCTGCCGAATGAGAATCATAAAAAGATGATTGTAAGAGCCAGAGAGATATTGAGGGAAATTATCAGCATTGCCGACGAAATGACTATTACAGAACTAATTGCCGATATTCTTGAAAAAACGGCATGGTATGCCACCACTGTGCGTTACGAATCATGCCCGCAAATGTATGCCAATATTGATAAACTTTCTGCCTGGGCACGTAAATTCGAGAAAAGAGGATTTAATACAATTTATGATTTCCTGTATGATACGGATATGCTGACAAAGATCGGCTCTGATGAATCCGAAGCCATGACTTTCCAAAATTCCGAAATTGTAAATATTATGACAATTCATGCATCGAAAGGCCTCGAATTCCCGGTTGTTGCCATTTTCGACAGCAATTCCGAAAACAATCGCACGGATTCTCTGATTCAGACCGATGAATTAGGACTATCCTTCAAAATTAATAACAATTCCAACAGAATTGAATTTCCCGTTGATCCGGCTATTCATCTGCTGAACAAAGAAATTGAAAAAACAAAAAATCATGCTGAAGCAAAAAGATTGCTATACGTGGCAATGACTAGGGCCGAAGACAGATTGATCATCAGCGCTACTATCAAAAACAAGCTAAAGGGTTCCCTTGAATTAATTTTCAAAAACAAATTCCTTAGAAATCTGAATCTTGAAACGTTAACGGAAAATGTTACAAAAGTGGAAATCACAGACAATCTGAAATTACTTGTTAATAATCAGATTGAAACCCACCCTGTCAGATATCCAATTACAATAACGAAATATATTGAAAACTCCACCGACACAACGTCACCTGTAAAATCTGTGAAACAAGGGAAATTTCTTTTAGAGAGAACAAAACCCGGGGATTTCTCAGAGATATTTTCCCCGAGTAAAATTATGTCCTTTACAGAAAATGAACCGGGGTATTTCAGGAAATATATTCTTGGATTTGATCCGGATAAAGAACCTGTATATTTTGATAATGGTGAAAACAGCGAATTTGCAGGCTCGGAAAAAGGAACCATAGTACACAAAGTTCTGGAAAATATTTCATCGTGGCTGAAAAGTGACGGAAAAACAAACCGAAAGGAGCTATCGAATACTATTGAAAACGTAATTTCGGAAATACCGGGTGATTACAATAAATATTCTGATAAAATTCTGGAAGAGATAATATCCCTTAGTTCCACAGAATTAATTAAAAAATCGGCAAAAAGGATACAAAATGCTGAAAATGAAGTATTTATGAGCATTCCCGTTGGAAATGATATTTTGAACGGAACAATTGATATGATCATTCGAGACCCTGCCGGAAATATGGAAATATGGGACTGGAAAACAAACAAAGCGGAAAACGCCGGGAACCTTGATAAACTTTCCGATCACTATCTGCTACAAATGAAAATTTACGCCTATTTTCTTTCCATGCAATACCCTTCGCAAAAGCAATATAAGGCAAGGCTGCTTTTTACATCAATGGCCATGCCTGATTGTGATGACAGCCAATGGGTACGCTCACATGTTTGGAACAGAAAAGAATTAATTAACTTTGGTAAACAATTGGAAATTTTACATAAAGAGATGAAAAAATTCAGTTGATCGGATATTTTCCATCCTCGTGGATTTACTATTCTGCGATGTTTTCATCCCCTACCTTGGAGGGAATTACAGGGGTGGATTCTTTTCCTTGCTTCCGAACCTTGCGCCCTTATCCACGAGCTAAAGCACGTGGCAATTGAACTTGACGATGGTCGGGGAGGTCATTCTGAGCGCCAGCGAAGAATCCATTCTTAATACCTAATCTGCAAAGAAAGATGGATTCTTCACTTTGTTCAGAATGACGGATGGGAATGTCCCCCGCTGGCGGGGGTGTCCGAAGGACGGGGGTGGACTTCCGGAAAATTCCCCTCGTTGAGGGGTGGCGAGCGCAGCGAGACGGGGTGGATTCTTCATACACTATCTGCAAACAAAGATGGTTTCTTCCGTCGCTTCGCTCCGTCAGAATGACAACATAATACCTCATTCTTTTGCTCTGTTTACCCGTTCTTCCACCCCAATGAACAGGCCGCCGGCCTTAATTCCCCATCTTCTGGTTTCAATGAATCGAATAATTTCCTTAATTCAACGCTGTTTTGAACCAGAATCCAAATGTTTGGGCTAAATGTTTTGTTGGCAGGGCTTTAAACTGCCTTGGCCGGAGTTATTGAACTACTGTTTGGCCTTAATGTAGTGAAATTTGGCCTCATTGAACACTTGGTTGACCTTTCTGAACACTTGGTTGACCTTACTGAACACTTGGTTGACCTTATTGAACACTTGGTTGACCTTACTGAACACTTGGTTGACCTTACTGAACACTTGGTTGACCTTACTGAACATGTTCTTTGCCTCCGACCAAGAGTTCAATGACTTCGACCAAGGCGTCAATGACTCCGACCAAGGCATCAATGACTCCGACCAAGGCATCAATGACTCCGACCAAGGCGTCAATGACTCCGACCAAGGCGTCAATGACTTCAACCAAGGCATCAATGACTCCAACCAAGGCAGCAATAAAGCAACACATTGCTGCAATGGCTTCAACCAAGAGTTTATTATCTTCAAACAAGGCGGCAATGATTCCGAACAAGGCAGCAATAGGTTAAAACTTTGGTGCTTTGCTTTCGCCCCTTCCTACCTCCCCCCGGCCCCCTCCTTCGGAAGGAGGGGGAGTTAATTCTATGATATTTAACTTCTTATCCCCTCCTAATGTAGGAGGGGATTATAGGGGTGGTTTTCTTGCTTTGCTTACGGCCAGGGCGGAAATATCATCAAACATCGGTGATTTGCCTCTAACCCTTCCTACCTCCCCCCGGCCACCTCCTTCGGAAGGAGGGAAAAAGCTCCGTAGGAGCGACATCTGATATATAAATGCCGCCCCGACGGGTCTGTTGTTAATCCCGGGATCGATTTTCTACAAAAATGTCGCGGCTACGCCGCTTTCTGGATGGCTGATTTTATAAAAATTCCCCTCGTTGAGGGGTGGCGAGCGCAGCGAGTCGGGGTGGTTTTCTTTCTTTGCTTCCGCACCTTGCTCTTCTATGTTTTTGATTTTATTTCAAAATAATTATTTCTGAATTTGTAAGAAACTTTTTAGCCATGCTATGACTCCTATTATTGAAGCAATATTTTTAATAAATGAAAGAGTAGTCATGGACAAGTTATTTATAAGAACATCTTTTGTACTGGCAATAGTTCTGTTTTTGAATTCAGTTAATCTTCAGGGTTATGACAAAGCAAGATTAATAAAAAAAATCAATAAAAATCTGATGCATTTCTGGGAACAGGAAAAGCTACGCCTGCCTGAAAATTTTGAATCTCACATACCGGATATAATCGATAGCAAAAATTCAAAAGATATTATTTCCGATAAGGGAGAAAATCCAATGTCAGAAAAGGACCACCCGGAATCTGAAATTACAGTTGCAATGAATCCGACTGATAATACCAATATTATTGTTAGTCCGATATACAATGGTGCAGGAGGAATGTTTTGCCCTGTATATTATTCCCGTGACGGCGGAAATTCCTGGGACAGAAGTTCTTTTACAAATAATTCAAACTTCCCCGGAACATATAATGCCGGTGGAGGTGACCCTGTTCTGGCATTCGATGCGGACGGCACAGCATATATGTCGTGGATAAAATTATTTGTTACACTCAGGATTGATGACATGGGGCAGCAGGAACCTGATTCAGTGTTTGTTATCCTGAACTGGGCGAAATCAACTGACGGCGGTGAAAACTGGATAAGGCCTGAAAATGACGAACTGCCCAATAGCAAATGCGGAACGCTATATGATCCGGAAGGAATTAGCTTTGATAGATTTACTGACAAACAATGGATGGTTTGCGACCAGTCTGATTCAGAATACAGAAATAATCTTTACCTGAGTGCAACAACAATTACAATGGACAGCAGCAGTGAAGATCCTTACGTGGCTATTGAATTATTCACTAAGGAAGCGAGCAATGATTTCTTCAATGAAAATTCATCGGAACCATCTTCTCAGAATGACCTGAGTTTTCAATTTTCAATGCCTGAAGTTGACAAATTCGGGAACCTGCATGTAACTTTCCTTTCAATTGGAGATAAAGGAGTTGCGTTTTACCATACTGTTTCAACGGACGGCGGCCATAGTTTCAGCACTCCTGTAAAAATTTCTGATATACACGGAACCAACCCGAATGCTGGAGAAACCGAATCTGTTGAAGGGCTTGAAAGACTTTACCCATGCCCGCAGTTTGCCATAGATAAAAGTTCAGGCGATAATTCCGGCAACTTATATTTTTCATGGACAGCAAACGGTTTTACATCCGATCTTGGCAAAGGGCTTAATGTTTATTTCTCACGATCGACCGATAACGGCGAAACATGGAGCGAAGCAGAAGTAATCCACGACGACGATAAAAGTATGAAAATCCACAATTTTTATCCTTCTCTTGCTGTTACTCCTGATGGTGTTGTAGCAATTGCATGGTACGACCAGAGAGCAAATCCGGAAACCGGCGAAACAGAATATTGGATGACATATTCTTTTGACGGTGGTAATAGTTTTATTGATAATTTCAGGATAAGCGGGGGTTCATCAATTTGGAACAAAACTGACGATATGAACAATGGTTTTGGAATAGGTGAATATAACCAGATGGTATGTACGGACGAATATGCTATGCCTTTCTGGGCTGATGGCAGAACAAATGACGGCAACCTGAATATATACATGGCAAAGATTCCTGTTAGCACAACTCCGCTTGGCGTTGAATCAGTTACTTCGATAAATGGTGATATCTTTATTGAAAATATCAGCCCTAATCCTGCAAAAGACAATATTAACATACAGATAAAATGCAGAGATCACGGAATTGCCAATATCGAAATTTATGACTATTCCGGCAAACAATACATTTCCACCCAATGTATGTTTAATAATGATCATAATATGATTGATATTGATGTCAGCGATCTGCCAGGCGGCAGCTATATTGTTGTTGTCAAATCAAAAGAAAGCATTTGTTCGGAAATGATTTCCGTGGAATAATTATAATATCTTAACTCCCCTCCCCCTACTTCAAAAGCCCTCCCCTATCACGCCGGGAGGGCTTATTATTGAAAAATAACACCGGGGATGACTATTCATATAAGTATTTTTTGGAGCCTTCCGGTAAATCCCACTCCCCTGCAAACAAACATAATATGAACAGCTCGGAACAGGCAACGCCTTAAGATGATTGCATTTTTTTGAAAATTCAGTGCTTTGAATTAAATATTTCTTCATCGCTGCTATGATTCGGATTTTATTTATTATGAAAATTAAAACCGGGGCTTCCGCCCCGGCACGCCTGATTCATTATTATTACTACCCCTTATCAGGCTATTCATAAATTCAATTTACGAATCAGAAAGCAAAGATGCAACCTTTTTTTTAATTAATCCCAACAAGAAAATCCGAGATAAAATTTATTTTTTCCCTAAGAGATTTGCCCGAAAGGTCATAATTATCGTCTTCAGTTTTAATAGCTGCCCCTATAGACCCACCAATAATTGAACCAAACAACCCGCCGTAATATGTTGATGAATTCATTCTTCCAAAATTGCTGTTATCATTACCTGCAATATTATTGCTCAAATGCCCGATTATCGCTCCGCTTACAAGGCCTGTTAGTGCACCGAATACTACCTGGCTGAATTTGTTGTTAGCATCGTACTTAATATATTCAATATCCTCAATGTTTATCAAGTAAAATTTTCCGTCAAGCCAGATAGCAAGCTTATCGTCTTCTACATAATCAAGACTGGCTTTTTCATAAATAAATTCATAAGTATAAATATACCAGAAATCTCTTTGTGCCTTTTTCCTGATTTTTTCGATATTGACTTCTTCGCTTAGATCATTAAGATTTTTTCGGCTTTTATCTGTATTACGTAATTTCTCAACGCCTGGAAATGATAAATTATCAACAAATTTCCAATCAGAATATAAAGCTTTATCCTTTCCGGTAATTTTTTTTGTGATGTCAAGCATTTCGGCTTCAGTAATCCAGAAAATACCTTCCCGGGGATTTCCGTCGATCATTTCAACATAATAAACATAATGAAAACGCTTATTTGTTTCAAAAAAAACCGCATAATTCAGTGATTTCATATCATGAAATATTTTGAAATTCTGATTTTCAGTACTATCTATTTCGATGCCGGTTAAATCACTTAGAATTACAATTTTATCTTTTTTATTTGAAAAAAGCGATGATGACGCTGATATTATAATCAGACAAAATAATAATGCTGTTTTTACCATTGTAAACCGATAATTAATCAAAAAAAACAAAACGAGAAAAAAACAGCCATATATTTCAGAATCTGTGTACAATAATTTTAGTTATAAACGATTAACAACATTTTATTATTTTTGTAGTTGTAATTTTTTCAATAACGGAGTGCAAAATGATTGCAAGATACACCAGACCGGAAATGGGCAGAATATGGACAGATCAGAATAAATTCTCTATTTGGCTTGAAATTGAAATTCTTGCTTGCGAAGCACAGGCCAGGCAAGGCCTGATACCAGAAGAAGATGTAAAGATTATTCGCGAAAAAGCTGATTTTAACGTAGACAGAATTCTTGAAATTGAAGAAGTTACAAAGCATGACGTTATTGCATTCCTTACTAACGTTGAAGAATATGTTGGTGCTCCCTCAAGGCACATACATCTTGGCATGACATCAAGCGATGTACTGGACACATGTAACGCTGTTCAGCTAAAACAGGCAGGTGAATTACTGCTGGAAGACCTGAAAACCCTGAAATCCGTACTTGCAAAAAAAGCCAAAGAACACAAACACACCTTATGTATTGGCCGCAGCCATGGCATTCATGCAGAACCCACTACTTTCGGACTGAAAGTTTGTGTTTGGTACGAGGAATGTAAACGCAATATCGAAAGAATGGAACAGGCCCTGCAGCAGGTATCTTATGGCAAGATCAGCGGTGCTGTAGGTACTTACGAGCACCTTTCCCCCGACGTTGAAAACTATGTATGTGAAAAACTCGGCCTGAAACCGGACCCGGTTTCAACACAGATAGTTCAGCGCGACCGTCATGCATATTTCCTTAATGTTATAGCACTTTGTGGCTCGATGCTTGAAAAAATTGCAATTGAAATACGCCACCTGCAAAGAACTGAAGTTAACGAAGCCGAAGAATTTTTCTCTAAAGGCCAGAAAGGTTCATCGGCGATGCCCCATAAAAGGAACCCTATAACATCAGAAAATATCAGCGGGCAGGCAAGATTGCTCAGGACTAATGCCCTCGCCGCCATTGAAAATAATGCACTTTGGCATGAAAGAGATATTTCCCACAGCAGCGTGGAAAGAGTGATTCTTCCTGATTCCACAATTTCTCTGGATTATATCATGAATAAAGCAATCAAACTGATAGACAACCTGGTAGTCTATCCCGAAAATATGAAGAAAAACCTTGAACTTTCAAACGGCTTAATTTATTCTCAGAAAATTCTTCTTGAATTAGCCAAAAGAGGAATGAAACGCCAGGAAGCATATGTTCTTGTACAGCGCTCTGCCATGAAAACATTCAACGAGAAAATTCCATTCCTTGATACAGTACTCGAAAACGAAGAATTAATGAAATATATCAGCGAAGGAGAAATAAAAGCTCTGTTCGTTAATGACAGAGTAATCGAAAGTGCTGACTATATTTTCGAAAGATGCGGCCTGAATAAGTAAGAGGCTAAAGAAATTGAAATAAAAGCCCGAATAACTGATAATATCGGGCTTTTTTCTTTGAATTTTAAGAATATATATACTTTAATTTTAAAGTTTTTTTTTATCTTTAATAAATTTAATAATTGCAACTTGATTTCATCGGCGGTAAAATGTTTGAGAATATTGTAAAAAACAAAATCAGAAAGATAAGTAAACTACTTACTATAGCTGATAATAAAATCTCACTTTCGGCCATTCTTGCCAACGAGCAACTAAGCAGGGCATATAAAAGTTTTTTTTCAGCAGAAGTTGAATGGTGGATTTGGCAGGAACAAATTCTTAGATCAAATAATAGATATTTTGAAATTGGTTCTGATAGTTTTGCTGATATTAATCAGGAATTGAACCATATCTACCGTGATTCCGCAATTTTTTCCGATGATATTTTGCAGGAAACTATTGAAGCAGCTGTCAGAACTCGTTTGAATTTTCTTGTCAGGCCCAGGAACACAGTAAAGTGGTTTATATTTTCTGGCAATACAGCAAAACCATCAGGGCAAATTGTCCGAAAATTGCAATATCTTGATGATTATAAATATCTTACTGAAGCCTTGGAAAACAAATATTTATTAATTGATAATCAGGTAACAGTAACCGAATTTTCGAGAAATGTGGATGCTATTGATAATGAGAATATCTACCAAATGTCTTCTGATACATTTATTAATCTGACAGAACCGATATTTGAATTCTTTGATAACAAAACAGAGGAAGCATCGGACTATTTAATTCCAACCGAAGCAATGATAATATTCCTTGACGACAAGGGAATGTTCCCAATGGCAAGGGCTTTAGAATCAATGATGAAGGAAGAAGGTGTTAGTTACCTTAGCCAGGCGGACCTGAATGACCTGTTTGTAAGTGTTCTGTCACAGATCGAATCAGCAAATAATATTCCCCAGGAATCAGTTTTGGATTCTGTAAAAGATTTTGTTAATGCCGAATCAGATTCAATAGAAAATGATGAACAACAATCAGCAGAAAAGGGCCTTGATGATATTATCAGTTCTCTTGGGCAGGATGTAACAGTTCCGGATATTAATCTGGATGATTATAAACAGGATGACATTACTGCTGAGAATGCATTTTCCGAGAATAGCGAAGAATTAAGTATTAACGAGAATTCGGAGACAAACGAAACAATCAATACAAATGATGATAGTGAAAATTTTGATTTTTCTTCGATTGTTGATAAACTTGAATCTGAAATACATGCAGTCCGGAACAAATACGGATTGGATGAAAAGGATGAAGATATTAGTATATCCGGGGATGTAAACGATCAGGATACCGATAAAATTGAACTTGATGAAGAAAATATCATCAATAATGATATTCCCAATGAGGGATCTAATGAAGAACAAGTTTCTGATTTTGATATTTCTTCCATAGATGACGATTTTGTTAATGAGAATCCTGAATCTGACATTTTTATGGATGGCGAAAATGAAGATAGTGATATAATTACCGATGATAATCCTGAAAATTCAGACGATTCGGAATATGAAGAAGCAATTAATGAAGAAAACAATATTGTTGAAGATAATGAAAAAACCGACAAAAATGAAGAAGAGGATATTGAAAAATTATTGAACGATGCAGGCTTTGGAGAAAATCAGGATAAAAATAATTATGATGATCTGTCATTAGAAGAACTTGCTGGAATTTCTGCACCTGATGAAAAGCAAGCCGATTCAACAAATGAAGTAAAAGAATCCACTGATGATATTGCCCGTGAGTTAGGAAGGTCATTATCCAGCTTTCTGAATATTGATCCGGATGAAATGGAAAGTTATCAACCGGAGCCCTCCGGGCAGAATAATGATTTTGAAGAGAATACATCCAAAACTAATGAAGATGATATTTTTAGTCAGTTCCTTGAAAATAAAGCAAATGATATTACAGAAAACAACGAAACTGTCATATCTGAACAGAAAGATGTGGTAATTGATAATGATACTGATAATTCTTCGGATGAAAATAATGATGAATCGATTACTGATGATGATTCTGTATTCGATAATTTTATAAACGATACGAACAGTTCTGATAGCAGCAATGAAAATAATATCTCAGACGATGATTTCCTTAGTAGTTTCCTATCAGATCCTGATAGTTTGGATGAATCTGATGATTTGGATTCTACCGAAAGTACTGACATCGCAAAAGACCTTGAAGAATCCCTGGCACAGTTTCTGAAAATTGAGAAGTCATCCATTGATAATAGTTTTGAAGAAGAAGATGAAACACAATCAGAAGAGGATATTCAAGGTTCTGTTTATGACTATTTCGAACCTGAGTTTGAATCGGAATCGAAAACAGCTTCCCTGATCCATTTTATATCAGGTGATGAAGAGAAAAAATTTATTTCCGACCTGTTTCTCGGTGATTCGGAAAAATTTGAAAAATTGATTGAGGATATTGATCAGTGTGCAACATGGCGAAAAGCTGCAAAAATGCTTGACCTGACTTTACTGGAGTTCGACGCTATTCCAGATAGCAAACTGGTTGATATACTAAGAGAAAAGATACAAAAGAAATTTATGATTTAAGCAAAGATATTATGAAATTTGTAGATTATTCAAAGATATTTATAAAATCAGGGGACGGCGGCCCCGGGCATGTCAGTTTCAGAAAAGAAAAATTTGTTCCCAAAGGCGGCCCCGACGGCGGTAACGGTGGCAAAGGCGGAAATGTTGTTTTCAAAGTTGACCCGCACATGAACACCCTGCTTGATTTCAGGTATAAAAAACATTTCAACGCTGAAAACGGGAAGCCAGGCGGTAAAGCCAGGAAAACAGGTAAAAGCGGAAAAGATATTATTATCAGGGTTCCTGGTGGAACCATTTTAAAAAATGTTGAAACCGATGAAATTATTTGCGACCTGACCGAAGCCGGAGAGGAGTTTATCGCAGCCAAAGGCGGCATTGGTGGAAGGGGAAATGCGGAATTTACTACTGCAACCAACCAGGCTCCGAGATATGCCGACCCCGGCAGGCCCGGAGTTGAAATGGAAGTACTGCTGGAAATGAAGCTTATTGCAGATGTGGGGCTTGTTGGATTTCCAAATGCTGGAAAATCAACACTTATTTCTGTAATTTCAGCTGCCAAACCGAAAATTGCAGATTACCCCTTCACAACCCTTGTTCCCAATCTTGGAATTGTGAAAATTGATTATACAAAAAATTTTACAGTTGCAGATATTCCGGGACTTATTGAAGGCGCCGCCGAAGGCAAAGGCCTTGGCATTCAATTCCTCCGCCACGTGGAAAGAACCCGGGCCTTGGTTTTTCTTGTGGATTGCTGGAGTGAAACACCGGTTGAGGATTACGAAACCTTACTCAATGAGTTAGTAAAATATAATCCGGATATGGCTCGTAAGCAAAGAATAATTTGTATAACCAAAACAGATACTATTGATAAAGATTCATTGGAAAAGCTCCAAGATGAATTAGATTTTAGCAATACTGATGCAAAGGTTCTGTTTATATCTTCTGTTGCAGGCATCGGGCTTGAAAACCTGAAAAACTCGATTTGGAGTATTCTGGAAAAAACAGACAAAGAAAATTGAAATATTGTAATAACTATTTGAAAAATACGTTTTTTAAATATAATCATTTGATTTAGACGGAGCATTTTATGCGCTACCTGGATCCAAAAAACGACCTGACTTTCAAAAAGGTTTTCGGTGAAAACCCTGATTTGCTAATTAGCTTTCTAAACGCACTAATGCCTTTCGATGACGGCCAATTTATCGAAAGTCTTGAGTATTTGTCACCCGAGTTAGTCCCAATTACACCGGGAGTAAAAAATTCAATAGTTGACGTTCGGTGTATAGATAATTCCGGACGACAGTTTATTATCGAAATGCAAATGCACTGGACGGACAGTTTTAAAGTAAGAGTGTTGCTTAATGCATCAAAGGCTTATGTCAGCCAATTGGAAAGAGGCAAAGAATTTAAATCAATGTGCCCTGTATATTCACTGAATTTGGTTAATGACAATTATCTTCCTGATGAAACTGATTTTTACCATCATTACAGAATTGTGAATATTGAAAATAGTGAAGACAGAATAGAAGGTTTGGAATTTGTTTTTATAGAACTTCCCAAATTTAAACCCGAAACAATTGCAGAAAAACGTATGGCTGTTTTATGGCTGCGTTTCCTGACTGAATTTGATAATGAAAACCCCGCAATTAAAGAATCTCCCGAAAATGATAAAATCAGGAAAGCTATTGAAATTCTTGAGGAATCCAGCTACACTAAGGATGAACTTGAGGTCTATGACAGGTACTGGGATGCTGTAAGAGTTGAAAAAGCAATAAAATCTGATTCCATAGAGAAGGGAATAAGGCAAGGTAGAGTAGAGGGCAGAAAAGAGGGCAGAAAAGAAGGCAGAGAAGAGGGTAGAAAAGAGGGATTAGAAAAAGGCATGACCGAGAGCAAAATCAATATCGCTAAAACTATGATCATCAGCGGTTATAATGATGATGAAATATCAAGGCTTACTGGTTTATCCATCGAAGATATTCTAGAAATAAAGAATGAAAAGGACAAATAAACCCTCCATGTGTTTTAATAATATATTAGAATTATTTGCAACCAATATTTAGGTAAATTTTGGACGATATTTTAATTTTACTACTATTATTTGTAGTCGGCTCTGTTGCAGGATTTTTGAATGTTATGGCAGGAGGCGGTTCAACGCTAACACTTCCATTGCTGATATTTCTGGGATTAAACCCTACTCTTGCAAACGGAACTAACAGGGTAGCAATATTTGTTCAGAACATTGCAGCCATCAGTTCATTCAAAAAAGAAAATTATTCAGAGTTCGGGCAAAGTATGAAAATGGCGGTTTTCACACTGCCGGGAGGAATAATCGGTGCTATTACTGCCGTGAAAATTGGTGATGAAACCTTCAAGATGATTCTCGGAATTGTAATGATCGCCATTGTGGTTAACATGCTTATACCCAAAAAGAAAAAAAGTGAAATTGAGGCTAAACGCCCATGGTTGATTTATCCTGTAATGTTCCTGATCGGATTCTATGGCGGATTTATTCAGGTTGGTGTTGGTTTTATCCTGATGGCTGCCATAAATTATCTGAAAAGCCTGAATCTTGTAAATACTAATATGCACAAAGTTTTCATAGTTCTGATCTATACTATTCCTGCATTATTAGTATTTTTTATAACTGATAATGTTGACTGGAAGCTTGGTTTGGGACTCGCCGCAGGAAATGCTTTTGGCGGCTGGTGGGCTGCTAAGCTTCAAATCAAAAAAGGAGAAAAACTTGTAAGATATGTTATGATAGTTGCAATTCTGATTATGGCAGTTAAATTATTTGGAATTGTGTAGGGCCTGATTTGCAGAAAGAAAATTCCAATATTATTTTTTTCGTACTTGTAAGCTCTGTTCTTGTGTCACTTATGTATTCCATACCGGGATGGCTTATTCTGGAATATTTTTTTCCGGACTCCCGTGATGAGCTTCTACCATATGTTATCGGACTCAGTCAGTTACTTTTCCTGCTTACACCGGCCCTTATACTTGGATCTAAACTCCCCTACCCGCTGAAGGATATATTCAGGTTAAGAGGTAAGCCGGGAATACATTTGTATATTGCCGGAATTGGGGGTCTGGCATCAATGAGGATTTTTGCAATAGGTTATATGATACTCCAGGAAAAGTTGATACCTGATTTCATGATGGAATACTACAAGGATTTTGAAAAAATTGTGGAAGAAGCATATTCTAACCTTTTGAATGCGGATACCCCTGAGCAATTGGTTATCAGCCTTTTAATCGGGGCATTATTCCCGGCTGTCTGCGAAGAGTTTATGTTCAGGGGTTATTTGCAATCAACACTTGAAAAAAAATTATATCCTTTTTTGGCAATTGGTATCAGTTCGGTTATTTTTGCTTCCATTCATTTCAATCCAGTGGAGTTTATTCCATTGATGATGATAAGCATTCTTCTCGGAACAAGCGCGTATGCCGGAAAAAGCCTTAAAGTACCAATATTTCTACATTTAATAAATAATGCTATGGTAGTTGTTGCAATGTATTTCGCAGTAGAAGAGGAACAAGCCTTGCCCGATATTGATATTTTACCTGCTATTGGATTTCTTCTCGGCGGATTGATTCTTTTCTCAGCATGTATTATCTACATCTACAAACAAAGATCATAACTTACCGTCAACCTGGACAGATAAAAATCTAGTCGGCCCCAAATTCGCAATAATCTCAGTATAATAATAATCAAACAGGTTCTTTGCATTCAGAGAAAGCCTTACCGGCAGAAAGTCAATTTTTTCAAGATCAAATATAAGACGTGCATCAACAATATGAACCGGAACCCGGGCATTAATATCTTTAACTCCTGCAATCGAAAGTTCGTCATCGACTTCCTCCATTTTACTTATATACCTGTAATCAGCCTGGAACTGCACGAATCCAATCGGAAACATTATTTGCGAATACCATAATACTTCAGATCTGTACTTTAGCATTTTATCAGTCGCTTCATCTCTTGGGTCCATAAGAGTGAGTGCTGTCCTGAAACCTGCAAAACCAAGAAATCCTTCTAAGGCTAATTCCGAACCTATAATATTTGCTTTTGTTATATTTCTGAAAATTATCTCGGTACCCTGAATTTCAGGTTCAATCAGATCGCTGAGATTATTATAAAATACTGCCATATCAGCTTTGAAAGGAAAATCCCCAATATTGAATTCATAGTTGCCGCCGATCTCATAAGACATACTATGCTCAGGTTTAAGATCGGGATTGGGAATGACGTCAAATCCACCAAAACTTATCGTAGTAAATTTCTCGACAACCATTGGAGCCCTGAAACCTGCTCCAATCGAGGCTCTGAAATTAATATTTTCATCAAATTTATAACTAAGCCCGAACTTAGGAGATATTTCCTGATTTTCTTCCAGATCGCCGGTTTTTTCATAATCAATTCTTGTCCCGAGGTTCATTGTCAACTCCTCAAGAACAGAGTATTCACCCTGCATATAACCCGAAAAAATATTCTGGTTCTCATTGCCGTATGTATGGGATTTCACTTCGTTAAGATTGAAATTAACGCCGTAAGTCAACAATAATTGGTCACTTATTTTCTGGTTCATCTGTATTTCAAAATTGTAGGAATTAGCATCGGACTGCCTGTAGTCACTATCTGATACCTCATGATCTGTTTCCAGCTCAGTTCTGAACAAACCGGTTCTGAATATTAAAAAATTATCGCCGTCAAATAAATATCTGCCCTGTCCTGTTAACGTTAGCTTATCCGACTGTAGCCTGTTTCTATCTTCAGGAAGATTACTCGGAAATGTAGCTGTATCCAGGCTGTTCCAGTATACCCAGTCAGCTCTGTCTTCACGGGCATATGAACCGGTAAAAGAAAAATTAAAATAATCGCTGAATTGATAGTTCAATTTAGAGAAAGCCGACATTTTTTTTGAATCATCGTATTGACGATAGCTCTGATCATTACCAATGCTTCCGAATGCGATTAATCCAAGATCGCCAAATTTTTTGCTGTAACTTGCTTCAATTGATTTGCTGGTATGGAATCCGTCAGAATATTCCCATTGCTCATAGCGGGGTTTGGTATATACCCCGGCAAAAGAACGAAACTTCAACTGCCCTTCCTTCTCAGGTTTTGATGTTATCACATTTATCACGCCACCCAGCGCTCCAGTACCATATAATGCCGACCCTGCACCCTTTACAACTTCTATCCTGTCAATTTCAAGTAAAGGTAGCGCATCAAATTTCATATCCCCATTATCAGCAGAAAGATATGGGAAGCCGTCCAGTAGCAGTGCAACACGTGAACCTACTCCGAGTGCAAATCCGGATGCCCCCCTGATATCAACACTTCCTTTTTTTACCTGAAGGCCGGGAACATACGCAAGGGCTTCATCAGCTTTTGCTATACTGCGTTCAAAAATCTGTTTGTTATCGAAAATTGATACCGATATCGGTACTTCCTGAACTGCCTGAACACGTTTATTTGCAGTTACTACAATTTCACTTGTCTGCAAAGGGCTGGGTGTGATTGCAATAGTAATTTCCCTGTCAAAATCATCATTACTGATTTCTACTCTTTTTCTTACATACCCCACCATTGAAACTACCAGGGTAAAACTGCTTTTCTTCAAGTTGCTGATTATAAAATACCCTTCTCGGTTACTGATAGCACCAAAGGCCTTCCCCTCCACCCTAATAGTTGCTCCGGCAATGGGTGTATTTGTTTCTTCTTCAAGAATAATTCCCTTCAAATCGGCTGCAAATATTTGTCCGGTATAAAACAGGGTAAATAGAATAATAAGAAACTTCATAATATTTTTCCGAATTATTTAAAATGGTTGAGGAGGCAGGTTTTCCCAATCTACTATTATCGAAACCGGGTAATATCCCGATTCATCAATATTCAGTTCACCCGGCTCTTCAACATTTCCTGTGATTGTGTAAACTCCGGCCACACGCCAGTCGCTTGTAAGGTTTTCTCCGTATTGCCATGCTATCACCAGGTATTTAAGGTCAACCGGTATTTCTTCAATAAGAAAATCAAATTGTATCGAATCCTTAAATAAGGGAAGAGATTCAGAGAATAATGCATTGCCGCTTAATAATTCAGTTAGAATATCCTGCGGTGGATAGGATTTGAAAGCAACAAACCTGAGATCGTAAATTGAATCCTGATCCGGATTTGCTGCCGGGCTCGGCCAGGCAGCTGCACCTTCAACAAATTGGATATTTAAATTGATGAAGGTTGGCGGTTCAGGTTCAAGGCCTCCGTCGCAGGAAATAAAAGCTACAATTGGTATCAGAACTAATAATTTTAAATATTTCATCTGCTATACCGGTTATTAAAGAAAATTTTACTAATATAATAAACATGGTTACGGATAAACATCTATTTTGTTATTCTTCATTTTCAATTTTCATTTTTTATCCTGCTGAATACTATTAAAATCATTAGAAAATTATGATAGATGGATATTACATATTACAATATTCGGTACTACTTCACAGCTGCTTGAACTGATCGAATAAACTCATTTATAGTAACCGGATCAAATCCTGCTGCCTTAGCCTTTTCAGCATTTTCGAGTGCTTCCCGGAACATTTCTGAATCTGCCTGGCATAAAGCTAGGTTAAAATAGTATCCGGAATTAGATGGTTCAATCTTCAGTAGTTTGTTATAAATAACGATAGCATTCCGTGTATCCCCGGTTTTATAATATATTTCAGCAAGATAGTTTAAAGCACTTTTGTTTAACGGATCAAAACTGATTATATCCTTAAAAGCTGCAATAGCTTTTATCCAATTTGAATTTGTATAGTGGCACATTGCAATATTATTGAGTGCTTTAATCTTATCATCTGGTTTGTATTCAACAAGTTTCTCCCAGTATTTTACTGATTCATCGAAATTACCAAGATTATAATAGATTACTGCCAGCATTTCATTAACCTTCTGTTTCTCATAGTCAGCTGAACTAATTGACAAAAAGTCATTTAATGCCTGGTTAAATCGGCCAAGTTCAAAATTTATCACACCGGCTTTATATATTTGTCTTTCATTGGGCCTGAGTGAATCTGATTTATAAATATTTCTAAGGGCATTTTCTTTGTCATTATTTTCATAGTAATAATGTGACAATTCATCATGGAGGTTGGCCCTTGATTTTTTCGTCCAGTAATCAGTACCGGCCAGTGACTCTGTGCGTTTAACCGAAGCAGATTCGGAATGATTAACTCCTGCCCATGGAATAAATACAGCAAGTAAAATCAGGAATCCCGGAATGCGATACTCTTTGTTTTGTGCAAGCTGAAAAGAAAATACCAGGATAAGTGGAATAAATGCTATGGAAAAAAGATCCCAGTCCCTTGCAAATCCCAATGCAGGATTGAAAAATAAGACAAAAAGAATTGGAATTATGGAAATAATTAGAAATGATTTAGTGATTTTTGAATATTTTTCCACCCCAAAAAGCAGGTTTATAATTATAACCGGAGCTGCCAGAAACAAAAGATTCAAAATGTCGAGTAAATGAAAAAATGAAAAAGCTCCGTATATATCAGCGGAAGATAAAACGGGCAGTAAAGTATTTTCTCCCGGTTCAGGTAAAAATCCAAACAGGCCTTTTCCGGCGATAAGTGACATTATAACAAGCATGGCTCCAATACCAGCCATTATTATCAGGTCAATAATAATTTTTTTCAGAGGAAAGCGAATTTTAAAAAAGTAAATAAAGTAAGCAGGCAGAAATATTAATGCTACCGGATGAGTAATAATAGCCAATGCCAGGAGAACGGGTATGGATAGATTATACTCTATATATTTCAATGAAATAATTAATTCGGTTAACAACATTGACAATAACAATATCAGAATTGAATATGATTCCACATATCCGAAAAACTGGTAAAATATTCCATTAAAAACTAGAATAAGTATGAAAAATAATTGATCGGAATGGTTGTCAAAAAGTCTGATTGAACGCTTTGCAAGATAGATCAGGAAACCTGCCCCGGAAAGCAGTGATACCAATGAGTAAACAGCTGCTCCGCTGACAGTTACAAAGTTGTTTAACAACCTGTATACCACAGCGTGAACGAATGTATCACCCGGTTCTGCCCCGCTTATCATCATACCGGCTTCGATATTACGGATTCTAAGAAATCCGTCACCCAGGATTGGAATTGCCTGTGCAAATAAAACAAATGATATAAATATCAAACCAATAATAATCCGGAGTGATAACTTTTTGTCTGCTGTTCTGTTGAAATAATTATCCAATGAATTTTTGGATTTAGGAATAATTGAAACAAGAATTAAAATAATTGGAAAAATATACATATACTTTGGAAGATATGACAAATGGGAAATACCCCACAAATATTCCGAGCCAAAAATTGAAGAAAAAAAGTATAACAAAATAAAAATTGAAACAGTAATAATTACTTTCATTCCGGTATTCCAAAAAGAAACAGTATGTTTTAGATTAAATTACACAAATTTTTATATATTTGAAATCAGACTTTGACAATTTTTTTTTAAAGGCTTATGAAAATAGGATATTTATTTCTCGCAATTTTTTTTCTTTTACCAAATATTTCATCTGCAGATGAAACCTCTGAAAAGAAAGTTGATTTTTCAACACCCTACGGCCCGGTATATATTCACTTAAGCAACCTCCAGAAAGATAACTACAATCCCGGTATAGCTTCTACAGCATTCAGGCTCGAAAACCCCGGATCTAAAGCATCACAAAAAATTGCCAGGAAGCTAAAGGCTGTTTTAGATGCAAGAGGATTGTTTGTTGTTATGGATGATATTCCTACAGACAAAGATTATATTGATACAATCAGCGGAAAGCACAGATATATTCTATTTGATCACTATCCAAATATTTATTTAGAGAAAAAAGACGGGAAATGGAAATATTCCAAACATACTGTTAGCCATATACCTTCACTTTATGCAGAAACTTTTCCTATATCGATAGATGAACTCAGAGAGATTCTGCCTGAATTTGCATTTAACAAATTTCTTGGAATACAGATATGGCAATATGCAGGAATAGTGATTTATTTTATTCTTTCCTTCCTGATATACTATCTTTTCAGATGGATTTTTGGTATTTTCCTTATAAGAATTGCATCTAAACTTCCATTTAAAGGTTTAGCCGATAAATTTATCCAGCCAATATCAAATCCCTTAAGCTTTTTACTTGTTCTTATTCTATTATCTCTTTTTCTTCCGATACTAACCCTGCCTGTGAAGATGAATATGATATTTTCCTACGCGATAAGGGCTTTAATACCGTTTACCGGAACCCTGATAATTTACAGGCTTTCGGATCTCTTTTCTGATTTTCTTGGCAAACTCGCAGGTAAAACATCCACAACTGTAGACGACAACCTTGTTCCATTGGCAAGAAAGGCATTCAAAATATTTGTTGTTGCTTTTGGCGGTATTTTTATACTGGAAAATATCGACATTCCGGTTACACCATTGCTGGCAGGTATTTCAATAGGAGGCCTTGCTTTTGCTCTTGCTGCCCAGGATACCATTAAAAATCTTTTCGGCTCGGTAACGATTTTCACCGACCAGCCATTTGAAGTGGGCGACTGGATTGTATTTTCAGGAAATGAAGGCACTGTAGAAGAAGTAGGAGTAAGGTCAACAAGAGTCAGGACATTTTACAATTCCCTAATTTCAATTCCAAACGGTAAACTCTCTGATATGACTATTGATAATATGGGCAGGCGTCAATATCGGCGCTATGTTTCCAAAATCGGGCTTACGTATGACACACCTCCGGAAAAATTGGACGCATTTGTTTCGGGATTAAAAGAAATAATTGCAGCACATCCAAATACAAGAAAAGACTATTACCAGATACATCTGAACGACCTCGGAGCAACATCAATTGAAATACTGTTCTACATTTTCTTTGATGTTCCGGACTGGACCGCTGAATTAGAGGCCAGACATCAGGTTATCAATGAAGTTATCAGGCTTGCACAGGCTCTTGAAGTCAGGTTTGCATTCCCGACAAGCACGCTTCATATCGAAGATTTCCCCGGTTCAGGAAACCTGACTCCGCTTCATAATACTGATATGAACAATATTGACAATAAATTAAAGTCATTTGTATCCGATATTAATCAGCGTTATCCAGGAACCGAATAAAAACAGGAATGGTTTTTGATTCTGAAATAAATATTGAGTTATTCAGAAATTTGAAGGTATAATGAAAAGATTTAGCAGAAGGGAATTTACAGGCTTGCTCGGACTCGGCTCGATGGCGGTTTCGGGAAGGCGTCTTTTTTCCGGCCGTTCTGATGCTCAGGATCAGATATACGAAAAAGATTCAATTAATACCGAGATTGAATATAAACCGGAAAAATCTTTATCCGATAACAAACTTATCATCCCTCCTGCCCTGACTGAAAAAGACATTGTGGCTATAACCGCTCCGGCAAGCCCTACCTCTTACTACGAGATGCGCCATGCTTTGAGAATGCTGAAAAAATCAGGTTTTAAAATTGAAGTCGGTAAAACTATAAAGGACAGAAAAGCCAGAAGCAGATACCTCTCCGCACCTGATGATATGCGTGCAAATGAATTTATGGATTACGTTCAAAGAGACGACGTAAAATGTATACTTTGCGGAAGGGGCGGCTACGGAGTTATGCGAATTCTTGACAAGCTGGATTTCAATATTATTCGTGATAACCCGAAGATCATAGTTGGTTTCAGCGACATTACAGCACTAATCAATGCCATTCATGTTAAAACTAATATGGTAACTTATCACGGCCCGGTTGCAGCTTGCGATTTTGATAGTTTTACAACTAATTATTTCAGGAAAGTATTATATAGCAAGGAACAATTTGAACCTATCAAAGCTTCCTCGAACAGTGCTTTTACTTTAGTTAAAGGAAAAGGAGAGGGCAAACTTGTCGGAGGCAATCTTTCTATGCTAAGTGCTACTCTTGGAACCCCTTATGAAATAAATACTGACAATGCAATCTTATTTATCGAAGAAGTTTCCGAACACCCGTACAAAATTGACAAAATGCTTACACAGCTTAAGCTTGCCGGAAAATTTGATTCCGTTCAGGGAATTATATTCGGATATTTCAAAAGGCTTAACACCAAAAGATCTTTCTATCCCGGTGGTTCATTCACTATCAAGCAGGTTTTGAATCAGTTGATTAAACCACTCGGCATTCCTACTGTAATCGGAATGCCTATTGGGCATGGCACCAAAAAGATCACATTACCCATAGGAATTACAGCTCAGATGGATGCCGAAAAGTGCAACCTTGTTATCAAGGAACAATCTGTACTTGCCTGATAAAAAAAATTATTCACAATTCTGTATAATAATTCTTTATAATCGTCTTTTTTTAATAAAAAAAGAGATTTTTTTTTGTGACTTTCTCCTATTTTGTCTGTTTATAGATTGTATTTGAATTTTTTTTTTAAATTTGTATTAACTGGACTAATTAGAGAACTGTGTTTTGTTGGAAAGAAACTATACAAACTGATATTTTGGAGCTATTATGAATTTCCGATGCCATACTACTTTATTAATTTTCGTATCCCTATTTCTATTTTTTCAATTTTCTGGAACTTTAAAATCTCAAACTTTTTCTATATCTGAATTGGATGCATCGGGATTTCCGTGGATCCGGGCAAGTTTTGTTGCTTTGAATGCAGCAGGCAACAATTATGAAGATATTGCCGTTGATGATTTTAACGTAACGGAAAATATGCAGTCTATGAATGCATCACTTGAAGTAGAATGCTGGGATGAAGTCAAAAATCCCGAAGTAAGTGTTCTTATCATACTCGATCAGAGCGGTTCTATGGGTTTTATTGACACACTTACCGGCGAAACCAGATGGAAATGGGTTAAAGAAGGCGTTCGTGCTTTTATTAACACAATTCATTTTGAAGGACGAACCGCTATTGCCTTAACTTCTTTTGGTAAATATGCTATGTTTCGCTGTCCGTTTACTAATGATAAGGACAGGCTGTTTGATTCGTTAAATAATATTCCCGTTGTTGGCGCAACAGAATACGAACCGCCTTTTATTCAGGAAAACGTCGGTGCTGTTGATATGCTGAAAACCCGGCCATCAGATATGCGTAGAATTGTTGTTTTCCTTACTGACGGCAACCCGAATCATGAACCCGATCAGTTGAAAATTGTTGATTCCCTGAACAATTATAATATTCAGGTCTATGCCATAACGTTAACCATGCCTATGCATTCCAAACTTGAATATATTTCCAAAGAAACAGGTGGCAAATCATACGAGGTTTATACGAAAGAAGAGCTTAATAATATTTACAAATATATTGCTCTCGACATACAGTCCAAACGTATATGCGAGCTTCGTTGGAAATCACCTTTTGGCTGTGATGAATTCAGCCGTACCAGAGATGTTTATATAAAATTTACAAGAAACAACCGGGATGTGAGCAGGACTTTTCTGGCTCCGGAAAACAGCATCGCAAGCATTGAAGTATATGATGATATCAATGCTTTTGGAAATCCCCCGGTAAATACTTCAGCACCATCAAAAACCATAACAATCATGCCGGAACAAACGGCAATGAATATCGAGGAAATTAAAATATTGCCTTCAGAGCAGTACTTTAAAATTATTGATGACGGAGTGGACAGCTACCCCTTCCTGTTGGACTCAGGCCAAACACATGACGTAGTTGTTCAATTCACACAGGGAGCTGTAAAAGATTTCAGGCAGGCAGCACTTATGTTCGAAGGAAGCCCCTGCCCTGCCCAGGCTACTTTGATTGGAGGTTATTCGCAGGTACTGATTACGAATCCTGAAGGCGGGGAAATAAAATCCACATGCGACAGGGTAGTTATTGAATGGGCCGGAGTCGAAGCTGATGTACCTGTAAATCTTTCATATAGTACCAATGGTGGCGGAAGCTGGAATACTATTGCTAATAACAGGAGAAATCTTTCCTATACATGGAATCCGGGATTTGAAGCAGAGAATGTTATTATCAAAGCAGAAGTTTCCGAACAGCAGTTGTATCAGTGGGCAAGCGGCCTTACAGGGCCGGATAATATCGTATCAACAAGTCTCGCTGTAACAAAAGATGACATGAACGTATATGTTGTAGGCCATTTCGAAGGAGATGCACACTTTGGCGAAGATACTTTAACTTCCAAAGGCGGTTATGATATTTTCGTAAGCAAGTTCGATACCCAGGAAGGCGGCTTTGTTTGGTCTGACAGAGCCGGAGGACGCGACGGAAATGATTCTGCTATGGGTGTTTGTGTTGATAAAATGGGGAATGCTTTCGTAACTGGAATTTGCTATCAGGGCGCACAATTTGGAACGATCACACCAAATATTCAGGAAGCAGGAGTTCCCTATTGCTATGTAGCAAGATATCCCGCCGGTGGTGGTTATCCAAAAGTAACTCTGCTTGGTGCAATTGATGTTTATACAAAATTTGAAGCACGCGGGTTAAGAATAAAGATTGACACTATTAAAGACGAAATAATTATTAAAGGACAATATTTAAATACATACAATTACCAGGGATACAGCTTGCCCCGATCTGACAGGCCGGCTTATTTCATCGCAACATTCAATTCCGACCTAAGGCTTTCCGGACTGGAAAAATCAAATACCGACTATCCGGACTGGTCTTCTGATACAGACTATGATTCCGAAGGCAGCCGATTCCAGACTGGTAATTTCACAAACAGTATTGCTTTTGGTAACCATACTGTTAATGGAGAGGCAAATACCGATTCATGGGTAAATAAATATGGCCGTGTTCCGGGTTCGGAAGATATTAGTGAGGCTTTTGATATCATTCAACCGGTACTTGAATTCACTGAAGCTTCCCCGCTTGATCTCGGCGATTGCACTCTTGGCGATAATTGCCCTGTGGGATTTAACCAAATTGTTGCTAATATTAAAAATATTGATGAAACAATCGAAGGATACAGAATAGTAGATAAAAACGGTAACCCTTCCAGTGACTTTACACTTCAGGATATTGCAGGTACTAACCTGAAAGCCATGTCCGAACTGAATCTTGAATTTGGCTTTGCCCCACAGGCAACAGGTGTCCGCGAGGGAACTCTGATAATTGATTGTGATTGTGCCGAATCCATCAGTATCGACCTGATAGGTAACGGTGTTTGTTCTGCTCAGGCAGTTGATACTGTTGATATGGGAACTCAGAATACAGGTTTCACAAAAAAACAAATAGAAACATGTATATTTAAAAATACTAACCCAGCCACTATCAGGATACAGCCGACAATAGAAGGCGACAACCCTGGCGATTTCAAAGTTACTTTCCCGGATGGAACTCCTTGCGGAACATTCCCTGTTGAAGCTGGCGAATGTGTTGACCTTCAGGTTTGGTTTACTCCGACAGTTCCGGGCCCAAGGTCGGCTTATATTAATTATAATATGCCCGAAGGCTGCCAGGAACCAATAACATATCTGATAGGTGTTGGTATTAATGCTGATATTCTTGCCCTTCCGATAAACTGGGAAGACAGAAAAGTTCTTGGTACTTATGATTCCGTATTGGTTGTTAACAATAATTCAGTTCTAAATGCTGCAATAAACAGTATTTCTCTCAAAGGAGGAGCTGACGATTCATATTTCACTATTGATACTGAAACAGGTACAGTAAATGCAAATGATAAATTCGAAATCCCGGTATCATTCAAACCTGTTGATGAAAGGTATTATTCTGCCACGGTTGTCATTGATATTGAATCAATGGACGAACCTCTGGAAGTTCTTATTGAAGGAACCGGCGTATTGCCAAAGATCAATCCTACCTGGATATGCGATAATCCGGTGAAACCCGGCGAAACATCAACAGCATATCTCAGGATTGAAAATCCAAGCCAGAGTGCTCCTTTATATATCGAATCCCTTGCTTTCGAAACAGCAACAAGTGATTACTCATGGCCCGGTGGTACAGCACCTGCCGGAGTTACTATTGATAAAGAAGATTTCTTTGATTTTCCTGTTGATTTCACGCCTCAGGATGCTGGCACAAGAACTGTGAACATTATTGTGAAATCCGATGCCAATACAGGCGCGGAAGAATACCCTCAGGTTGATCTGGTTGAAGCTAATTGCGATGCCCTTGGCGTAGCAGTTACCAATCCTGTTGAATCAGGCGTGGCACTGCTTTGTACTACCGTACAGAATATACCTGTTACTGTAACTAACAGCGGCGGATCAACTGAACTTATCGTAAGTGATTATTATTTCACGGGAGCTGACTCGACAGCATTTGAAGTATTTATTTCTGATGATTTTGCTGTTCCGGGTGGCGATGATAACACATTCCATGTTTCATTCAGCCCGACTGAGGATAGAGATTATTCCTGCTTCCTTCACCTGGTTAATTCTTTTGATGAAGAGCTTACCGCTGAACTAAAAGGAACAGGCGATATAATTCACTTATCAGTATCTGACAACCTTGTGGCAGCAGAACCAAGCAAGTATGGTAAGTTCTCGGTATATGCAGAAATTCAGGAACTTGCAAATAATCCACTTACTGAAATGACACTTCAGATAATTTATAATCCGGAAATGCTGAGTTACAACCATGTTGAAGGCTCATCGTTTAAAAACAAACTTAGTAACTGGACATGGAATGATCCTTTTGTTGAATCACCGGGAACTCTTACAATCTCTGGTTCAGGAACTTTAAACACATCTTTCGACGGCCATTTGTTCGATGTGTTCATGCAATATTTCCTTTGTGATACTGATACAAGCGATGTAATGCTGAAACCTGTTCATTCGGATTGTGAAACAACAGCCGAAAAAGTAACTGAAGCTGAAATTATTAATATCTGTTTCCGCGACGGAAGGCTTATCACAATAAACAGTGACGATTACGATTTGGCTCCACCGGCACCAAATCCGGCAGTTGAAAAATCAACACTAAAATTCTCTGTCGGGCTTGAAGCTCATACAACTATCGAACTTGTAAACACAATGGGTAAAACAGAGAGAGTTCTGATTGAAGAAGTGCTTTCTCCCGGTAAATATGAATTGAACCTGCCAATCGATGAATTATCATCGGGTGTTTACATGATTAAAATGATTTCAGGGCCATTCCGTTCTTCAGCACAGCTGGTGATTTCTAAATAATCTAAACGGTCCAAATTTACAGGCCGTCCTAAATAATAGATCAGCTCAGAGATAAAAAAATTACTGATTATTGAAAAGGACGGCCTTAATTATTTTATTCTTACCAATGAAAACACTAATTTTGAAATTATATAAAAATGAAATTTATAAAAAAGGGAGAAGAAAATGAATATCGAAGCAATTGTAAATGAAAAAATGAAAGAAGCCATGAAAAGTGGCGACAAAGTCAGGCTCGATGCTATGAGATCTCTCAGAGCCTCGATTCTTGAATTTAAGAAAAGCGGAACCGACAAGGAGCTTGGCGAAGAAGAAGCAATGAAAATATTGAAATCAGCCGCGAAAAAACGAAAAGATGCCATTGACCTTTATAAAAAAGGCGGCAGGGAAGAATTGGCTGAAAAAGAACAGCAAGAACTTGATATAATAAATGAGTTCCTGCCGGAACAATTGTCGGAAGAAGCGATAATGGAATTTGTGAAAAGCAAGGTTGCCGAAACTGGCGCTGCCGGTATGTCCGATATGGGCAAACTGATGGGAGTGTGCATGAAAGAGCTTAAGGACAAAGCAGACGGTTCCCTTGTTAAGCAATGTGTTACAAATGCTTTAAAGGAATTATAACGGAATTTTAATATAATGGATAAAAACTGGGACAGTTTAACATCATTACAAAAGGAAGCTCTCAGACAGCTTGAATTTGAATCAGTACTAGCAAAAGTTGAAAAATATTGTATATCATCAATGGGCAGGGAAATTATCCGAGGCCTCTGCCCCGTCAACGAAATATATTTCCTTCTCAGGGAACACGACCTGATAGGAGAAACATGCGAGATAATGGCCGAAGAAACAGAGATACCGCTTGAAGGCCTCCATGATGTCCGGGAATCACTGCATAAATCGAAAGTAACCAATTCAATACTTTCTACTACGGAAATATTAAGAATTAAGGAAATTTCAAGAGTTTCCAGGTTGTTAAAGAAATACTTCGACGACAAAAAGCACAAATATCCTGTTATGACTGATGAAGTGGAAGCTCTCCATCAGAATCTTCTGCTTGAAAAACATATTTCCGATTCGATTGATGATATTGGAGAAGTCAGAGATACGGCATCCCGGGAACTTCAAAGAATAAGAAGATCTATACATGATAAATCAAATAAACTCAGGGCAAGGCTTCAGCGCATATTGAAAAAGGTGGTTGAAGAGGATTTTGCCCGTGAGGACTTTTATACCTTACGCGAAGGGCGTTTTGTTCTTCCCGTGAAATCTGAACATAAAAGACATATATCCGGTATCATACACGGAGTGTCTCAGACCGGAGCTACAGTTTTTCTTGAACCTGCGGAGATAATCGAACTAAACAACGAGCTATCCCTGCTTCTGAACGAAGAAAAAAGGGAAATAGCAAAAATACTGATGGATTTAACATCAGAGATCGGCTATGAGGCTAACGACCTGCTGAGATCCGCTGAAATAATGGCTCATATTGATTCAATTCTAGGGAGGGCAAAATACTCTCTTGAATTCGGAGGTATCAAGCCAAAAATAGTTGAAGACAAAAGGGTTTATATGAGGGATATCCGGCATCCGCTTCTGGTTCACTCCAAGGGGCGCGAAAAAGTAATCCCGCTGAATATTGATTTTGATACACAAAAGAGAGGCCATCTGATTTCAGGGCCAAACGCCGGTGGTAAAACAGTTGCGCTAAAAAGCATGGGATTAAATATCGCACTGGCTCTGAGCGGAGTTTTTCCGATCGGGGAAGTACATACCAATTATTGCAATATTTATTCCTGCATCGGAGACCATCAGTCTATTGAAAATGACCTGAGTACTTTCAGCTCCCAAATGTATCAGTTGAAACAAATTCTCGATGAAACGGACAGCAATTCTCTTATCCTTGTTGACGAGATAGGATCGGGAACTGATCCTCAGGAAGGTGCTGCACTTGCAGCGGGTATCCTGGATACATTTCTTGAATTGAAGGTATTTTTTGTGGCTACAACACACCAGTCATCTCTTAAAACCTATGCTCTGAACAGGAAAGAAATTGACAATGCATCGCTCGAATTTAATGAAAATGAGTTGAAGCCAACATATAAATTCCTGCCCGGAATACCAGGAAATTCCTATGCATTCCATCTCGCGGAAAACCTGGGTATGAGCAGGCTTGTTCTGCAAAGAGCAAGAAAATACCTTGGCAACAAGCAAAAAGAACTTGAAAAGAGTATTTCTGTTCTCCAGAAACATATTTCAGATGCAGAATCTTTGAAAATTGAAGCAAATAAAAACAAGATAAAAGCTGATAAGGCTCGCAAAAAATTCGAAGAGAAATTCTCTGAGATAAAACAGACAAGACAGGAACACATCAACGAAGCAAAAGAAAAAGCTTCGGAAATTGTTGATAATGCCAACGCGGCAATTGAAAAAGCGATACGGGATATTCAGGAAGAAAAGAAATCTTTCAAAGATGTAAAGAAAGAGTTCAACCTGAAAAAGGAAAAAATCCAAAAAAGCGTAAACGCTGAAAATCGAAAACCAGGAAATGCCAAGCCAAAGCTGAAACTTGAAAAAGGCGGCAGCGTTACAATGGACGATTCCGATTCGATTGGTTCCATAATTGAAATTGACGAAAACGGCAAATTTGCAGTGGTTGATTTCAACGGATTGAAATTCAGAGTTTCAACCGACAAGCTTTCCCCTGTACTAGTTAAGGAAAAACAGATAAAAACCAGTTCAAAAACTGACCATATAAGGTTTGATGTAGAATCCAAACTGGACATACGCGGGATGAGAGCAGAAGCAGCACTGCGCGAACTGGACATTTTCATTGGTGACGCGCTTGTTAGCAGCAGCCTGAATATTCTGACAATAGTTCATGGAAAAGGAACCGGAGCATTAAGAAAAGCTGTTCAGGATTACCTGAAGCAGCAAAGCGGGATAAAATCCTTCAGGGACGGACAAATTGTAGAAGGCGGTTCCGGAGTTACAATTGTAGAAATATGAGTTATGAGCAATGGCAAAGGAAAAAAATAAAAAACCGGAATGGGTACCGGATGAGCACGGAAAGGAATTTACAAGTTCCGTTATGCCCGGTATTAATGATGTTGTTAAAGTCAGTTCGAATATAAAAACAGCACGCAGGCAATTACAAACATCAGATTTTGTGGACGGAGTACTGAAATCAGATCGCTCGGTTCTTGCCAGGACAATAACCCTTGTCGAAAGCAATTCCGATATACATATACAAAAGGCCCAGGAAGTTCTTAAAGAGCTTCTCCCCCACACCGGTAAATCAATCAGGATTGGGATAACCGGCGCTCCGGGTGCCGGCAAAAGCACTTTTATCGAAGCTCTGGGGAAATACCTTTGTGATGATGGCCATAAAGTAGCTGTTTTGGCAATTGACCCGAGCAGTACACTTTCCAGGGGCTCTATTCTCGGTGATAAAACCAGGATGGAGATACTTTCCCGCGAGAAGAATGCATTTATACGCCCCTCTCCTTCCGGCGGTACTCTCGGCGGTGTTGCCAGGAAAACAAGGGAAACTGCCCTTGTATGCGAAGCGGCCGGGTATGATATTATTTTAATTGAAACGGTAGGAGTCGGGCAGAGCGAAACTACGGTACGCTCTATGGTTGATATGTTTATGCTGGTACTTCTTCCGGGTGGTGGCGATGAACTCCAGGGAATAAAGAAAGGAACAGTAGAGCTTTCTGATACTTTGATTGTGAATAAAGCCGACGGAAAGAATAAGTACTACGCTGACATGACTGCCGATTCATACAGGAATGCCCTGCACCTGCTGAAATCCTATACGGAAGGATGGATTCCTAAAGTCCAGACCTGCTCTTCAATTGAAAAGAAGGGCGTTTTTGAAATTTGGGAAACAGTGAAGGAATTTATTGCATTCACTAAAGAAAACGATATTTTCGAAAGCAGGCGTAAACAGCAGATGCTTGACTGGGTTTACTCGATGGTTGAAGAATCGCTAAGAAATTGGTTTTATAATTCCGATCATATTAAAAATATCACTCCCGGAATTGAAAAATCTGTTCTTAACGGTGACATGACGGCAACAAATGCAGTTATTGAACTAACTAAGATATTGAAACAGTAATAACAACACTTTGTATAGATAATCATGTTAGAATCCGGAATTTTTTTCAAAATTCCGGATTTTTTATTAAATTATGAAAGTACGCTTGGGAATTCTATTCCTGTTGGAAAAAATAAAATATTTTTGCTAATATTGGTGGAGGCATCTTATGTCCTTTTTGTTGAGGATATTAATATTTACATTGATTACAATTAGTTTTGGATGTAAAGGAGGAGAATTTCTGGAAAGAAACGAGCTTCTGAACATTATCGGAACGGAAAAACTTCCGGAGCAGGAAGATTATCCCGATTGTGATGCAGTAATGCTCTATGACGATTATCAGGTTTCATTCGATAGAAATGGTGATAATCTTGTAAGCACTTCAAGATGGCATTATGTAAAAAGAGTATTTAAAAATCTCTCCGATCATTCAGTTCTCACATATACAACTACCCCAAGAAAAAAAATAACCGCTTTTAATGCCCGGGTAATCAAGAATGACGGAAGTGAATATGAGATCAGCAGCGATATGGCTGTAAAATCAGATGTTAATTTTGGTGATTACAAGGAAAAATGGCAAAGTTATGCTGTCAGATTAACCGATATGGAACCCGGCTGTCTTGTGGAAGTATTTTTCGAAACTTCCGAGAATTCTTTGGAATTCAGAAATTACAATTCTTTCCAACAATTCGGATTTCCAATTATTTATCAACATTATCATTACGACTATCCAGCAGGCTGGGATGAAATGATTCCCGGAAAAAAAGGAATAATATATTCCTTGGATAATAAGGAATTTGATAATATAAATAAAACAAGCGGTAGTGCCGGTAGCAGGTCTTATCTGGACATTAAGATAAGAAATATGGAATGCATGGAATATGAACCATATATGCCTACTGTAACTTTCACAAAGCCACATATTAATTTTACATTAGCCCCGGTTTCGAAATGGGAGAATGTTTATGGTATTTACCTGAAAGAACGTTTTCTCCCGAATGCAAAAGCAACTCCGAAGGTACAGGAAATCGCCGATAAACTTACCACAGATTGCAAATCGGAAATGGAGAAAATCAATGCCATTTATAAATATGTTCGTGAAATTCGCTACAATGATATCAGTTTCGAAGATGGAGGCAATACACCCACACCTTGCGACAGGGTAATTGAAAGAGATTATGGAGATTGCAAGGACAAAGCCTGCCTTCTGACGTCACTGCTAAAAAGCAAAGGAATAAAGGCTTATCCGGTTTTAGTGCCAACAAAAGGAAGCTTCGACTTAAATCCTGAACTTGTAAATTCATATTTCAATCATGTTATTACAATGGTAGAAACAAAGGACGGACAGGAAATTTTTCTGGACGGAACAGCCAAATATCATCCGCTCGGTACACTGCCGGATATGGACCAGGGAATTAAAGTCCTGGTGTTGAAAGATGAAAATAATTGTATTGTAAAAGACATTCCTAACTGCCCGGCAAATGAAAATAAAATTGAATATTTCATTGATATCTCGGTAGATAAAAGTGAGAATGTAAAATTCAAAATGAAAACGAGATATTACAATGGCATAGCTGCTTCAATAAGAAATTTTTATGAGGATTTTAAGGATGAATACGAGGAAAAAATGGTAAAGGGTATTCTGTCGGGTTCATCCTTGAATGTAAAACCGGAAGAATTCATTTATTCGTCCCTTGATTCGGTAGACAAACCTTTCGAAGTGGAATTTACATGTACAGCCGATAACTTTATTAAATTAAGTGGCGATTACCTGATAATTAATACATCTGTTGTTGATATCCTCGGGAACCTTGACTGGCTGGATAAAGACAAACGTATTCACGATATTGATTTCGAAGGTAATGTTTCCATTTTTAATCAGGTAAACATTCATTACCCTTCTGAAATTATTCACCCGGAATCATCAAAAATTGATAAAAACATTGATTATAAAGGCCTCAATTATCATTATAAATCAACTTTTGAACCGGGAACAATTAAAGTTTCAGAAAGCTTTGTCAGGAACATATCTGATTTTAAATCCTCCGAATTTGACAGCTTAAGGGATTTTTACAAAAAATCCTCTGAACTGTCAGCAGGAAGCATAATATTTAAAAAGTAATAATTTAACAAACATTTATATGGATAATATCATGAAATATGCCCTAATCATACTGAATATAATATTAATTACATCACTATCATTTTTCTTCCTTTCCTGTGGCGAAGAAAAAGCCGAATTTATCAGCAAAGAAAATATCCTTGAACTTGCTGAAATTGACGAATACCCCGACGCAGAGGACTATCCAAACGCCGACGCCGTAATTCTTTATGAATTCCGCGAGCGCTTCCTTGAAGTTAATCCTGATGCGGTAACTTTCGAGGGTATGTTCAGTTCCATAACTACAATTCACTGGGTAAAAAAGGTTTTTAAAAATATTGAAGAATATTCTGAAACATCATACACGATTGACGAATATGACGAATTGATCGCAGCAGGTGCAAGAGTTATCCATCCTGATGGTACGGTTTATGTTCTTGGGCCCAAAGACGTTATTAGTAATGAAGTTGTAGTGGAAAGAAGTGGTTTCCGCGAGACAAATTATACACTTAATTTCCCTAATCTTGTGGAAGGCAGCATAATTGAATTTACACTGAAGTTGAAGTGGACAAGTGTTTACGGGTCGGGCCGTTTTTATGTACAGAACTATGACGAGCCAAAATTGTATTCACATTTTAAACTGTCATCCTCGAATAATTGGAAAGCAATGCGGATTCAAAGTGGTTTCTTGTGGAAAACAGAACAAAGTGAACTCGATTATAAACAGTTCCCCCAGCCCGAAGTGGAAGGAAGCAAAGAATGCATTAACTGGATTTACAAAAAAATCCCTGCTTTCAAACCGGAGAAAATGATGTCGGCGCATCTTAATCACAGGGCAAATATCGTTTATGTTCCTAAATATTACAAAAGCTGGAATATGCTTTCCAAAGGTTTCTGGAATGGCGAAATGAAAGAACACCTTGAAAATACTGATTCTGTTAAGTACAAGGCCTTGGAGCTCTGTGACAGTACTGACAGTGAAGAAACCAAAATTGCAAACCTTTTCCATTATGTCAGGAAAATGAAAACTGAAAAAACCATCGATTCAGATGATATGTATTATATGACCTCACCCAAAACAATAATTGAGAGAGAATTCGGAGAAAGATTTGAAAAGAATCTTCTTCTTATCACACTTCTGAAATCAATGGATATAAAAGCCTATCCTGCAATGCTGAGAACTGATGACGAGCAGAAAATTGATGAAGGATTCCCGGAATGGAAATTTTCCAGGATGATTACTTATGTGAAAACCAAAGATAAAAAGGAACTATGGCTTGATCCTTCGCTGGATTATCAGAACGTACAGGATATTCCTTTCTATATTGAAGGACTTCCTGCCCTGGTAATTCTTGATAACGGCTCTTCCCTGTTCTACACCATTGGAAAATCCAAATGCGAAGAAAATAAAAGGATTGTTGATATAAATGTGAATATTGATGAAAATGGTAATTCCGAAGTAAAAGTAAAATCAATTTTTTTCGGGGAGTGGAATTACCTTATACGTTACCGGATGGATGATGAAAAGGAAGAAGATATTGTAACCGAAATAAAGGACCTTTTCTTCAATGATGATATTTCAGCTGGTATTACAGACCTGAAATTCACGGAACCTGATTCATTGGACGAAATATTCGAGATAAGCTTTACAATGAATTCTGATAAAATTGTCGAGAATCAAGGATCATTGGTAATGCTGAATTTCGATGTTTTTAATTTCTTCGGCTATATGAAATCCCTTATTCAAAAAGATGAAAGAAAATATCCCATAGTTTTCAGCTATCCTGAAACCGTTCAGAAAAATGTAAATGTTATCTACCCTGCTGATAAATTCAAAATTGATGGCCTCCCGAAAGAGAACGCATTCAAAACAGGTAAACTTTATTTTGAAAGTAAAGTAAGCCAGGGGAATGGATTTATTTCATCAAACATTGGCTTTATAATCAAGGAAGATAAAATCAAAACGGAAAATTTCAAAGATGTGAAAGATTTCTTTAAAAATTCCCAGCAGGATTCTGAACAAAAAATTATATTGAAAAAACTGTAATCAGAAACTTTAATCAGAGAATTATGAAAATATTACTCGGTTCGAACAACAAACATAAACAGGAAGAAATTCAGCAGATATTTGACCGCGAGATACCGGGTCAGGTTCAGCTGTTGCTCCCGGCAGAAGTTCTTGAAAACAATATTGACCCCGAGGAAACTGGAACAACTTTTGAAGAAAATTCGCTGATCAAGGCAAAGGCTTTTCACGAAGTTTCCGGTATGCCTGCAATAGCCGACGATACAGGACTTGAAATTGATGCTTTAAACGGTCAGCCGGGAGTTTATTCGGCACGTTTTGCCGGAGAGCATGGCAATGATGCCGCCAACAGGAATAAAGCTCTTGAATTACTCGACGGTACTGATGATAATCAGAGAACTGCCAGATTCAGGACAGTGATTTGCCTTGTTGACATGGATATTGTTAGGTATGCAGTCGGTAAATGCGAAGGCAGGATAATACGCGAGGAAAAAGGCCGCGGTGGTTTCGGATATGATTCACTGTTTGTTCCCCTTGGCCATAGCAGAACTTTCGCTGAAATGTCTGCTGACGAGAAGAATGCTATCAGCCACAGGAACAATGCAGCAATGAACCTCGTAAAAATTTTGAAGGATGTATATAATTTATAAAATTTTATTTCACAATTAAAATTAGAAAATTACGTTTCAAGTTAGATATTTGATTATACCTTTTTGCAAGGATACTTAATGAAACGTGAAGTTATCAGGTTCAATAGTAAAAAAATTGGCGCTGAAAGAAAAATTATAACTTACGGCCATTTTGGTTATGCCCTTTTGCTTTTTCCGGCGTTAAGCGACGATCCTTTGGAACCCGAGGAAAACGGTATGATAGAATCCATTGAGGATTTTATTAATTCCGGGCGGTTCAAAGTATATTCAATTCCTTCAATTAACAGGGAAAACTGGCTTTGTCCGCAATGCACCAACGAGGAAAAATCCCAAAAACATGCTGCTTACAATGAATTTCTGAATGAGGAAGTAATTCCAATTATTTTTGACAGTTCCGGCGGCGCTGTACCAATGTTGACTGCCGGAGCCTCCTATGGCGGTTATCACGCAGCAAATATATTTTTCCGCAGGCCTGACCTGATAATAGGTACTTTCTCGCTTAGTTCTTTCTATGATATTCGCAGAATTACGGGTGGATATTTTGATGACAACTGCTATTACAATTCCCCGAAAGATTTCATTTCATTATTAAATGATGATTACTGGCTTTCCTACCTGCGCAGCAGAAAGCATATCTATATTGCTTCAGGTTCCGGAGAAGGGGAAACTCCTGAGGAGACCCGACATTTTTCGAATATTCTTTTTCATAAAGGTATTACTCACCACACTGACATTTGGAATGAGAACTATTCTCACGATTATAAATCATGGAACGATATGCTAAGGCATTATGTAGGAACAAAACTATAAACAGAAAATCATTGCTAACATTTAAGTTTAGCTTATGTAAATGATTACAAGGCAAACTGCCAATTAAAATAATACAAATGCCTGGATTTATATATTTTTGATGGTAAAATTAATGACGGAACTACCAAAAACATCAATCATTATCTTTGGCTGTAGCATCGAAACCTGCAATAACGGGACAATGATCTGAGATTTTATCAGCCTCTTCGTCAGGATAAGCACTGCGGAAATTCCACATTCTGACTGATTTCGGCTTATATCGCCCGGCAGCAGATTCTGTAACAATGATATGGTCTATAGAGTTCCAGTTCTTATCCTTGCAGCTTTTCAAACCTGAACTCAATATTTCAAGGCCGGAATTATTTATCAGGGAATCCATTGTGGAATTATTTAACTTTCCGGGATAATCGTTGAAATCACCAAGTATAATATAATCCTTTTCTTCAGAATTTGAAACGAGCGAGTCAACCCAGTAATTTATAAAATCAACTTGCTGCCTTCGCCATATTATTGAATTTTCCCGCATCTCGTCGGTACTGTCGTATCTTGATGTTGATTTAAGATGAACAACCAGCATCCTGAAATCAAATTCTCCGAATTTAACATTCAGGTCAAGTCCCGCTCTTGTTTTTCCAGGCTTAACAATAAGCTGCGGCAGACTTTCAATATTGCTAACTTCAATACCGGGTTTGTAAATCAGGCCCACGTTCTGCCCTGCTTCGCCACCCAGGACAAATCCGGAATACTCAGGGATAAAACCCAGAACTTTAGTAAGAGCCGCCTGATTTTCAATTTCCTGAAGAGCCATTATATCAGCACCACAATCTTCAATTACTTCTGCTATTCGTTCGTAATCTGAATTTTCACGATGAACTATATCCTCGATGCCGTCGCCAAGCCACTGAATATTAAAGGTTCCAATATTCAGGTTGTCTTGTTCAATCGAACTACTATCCTCACTACAGGACACTAAACCACATGCTGCTAATAGAAAGATTAAATATCTCATTCTATTTTGATTCCTCAATTATTTCCTGTTTCAAAGGCAGTGTGAAAGAAAATTTCGATCCTTCGCCAATTTTGCTATCCACCCATATTCTGCCGCCGTGCCTTTCCACAAACTCTTTGCAGAGTATCAGCCCCAGCCCCGTTCCCTTTTCCTGGGAAGTACCGATAGTTGAAACATTAACATCTATCCGGAAAAGTTTTTTCATATTTTCATCGGACATCCCGACACCGTTATCACTTACACTGAATTCTGCCTCTCCGCTATCGTTTATTTTGCCGGACAGCCTGATCTCACCTTCTTCATTAGTAAATTTAATAGCATTTGATGTCAGGTTCCTGAATACTGTTAGTATCATATTTCTGTCACAATCGCAAACAATATCCTCAGCAACATTATTGATGATAGTGATCTTTTTAGCATAGGCCTGTGTATTGAGAACCGATTTCGTAGTTTCACTAAGATCATGGATTTTTTGCGTTGAAGGCTCAAATTTAATCGTGCCTTTTTGCGACCTTGCCCAGGTAAGAAGGTTTTCCAAAAGATTGAAAAGATTCTTAGCAGTAAAATTCAAATCTTTGGAAAAATCCATAAATTCTTCTTTACTATGGTCATAATCAGGATTGGCAAGGAATTCCGTAGTTTGCAAAATCACACCGAAAGGATTTTTCAGGTCATGGGCAATAATTGAAAAGAATTTATCCTTAGTGGCATTCAGTTCCTGCAATTTATCATTTTTAAACTGAATCTGTTCGGAAGAGTTTTCAAGCTGTTCCCTGTACCTGAAAGATTCCTCGATCAGCATTGCAATTTGCCCGAACTCATCGTCCCTTGATTTTGTTAGCTGAATATGTTTTACATCCCCTGTATCAAGGCTTTTTGCGATTCTTCCAAGAGGGGTGCTGACATTTTTCTTGATCATAGTGAAAGTAAATATCATCAATATTAGAATAACAACAATATTCACGGCAAGATATATTTTGGAGAATTTATCTTCCGACCTTCCGATTTTATCTTCGCTTATAAAAAATAATTTTGCGATGGGCAGTCCATTCTGATTTCTGAGCCTTTTTTCGATAAATGTTTCAAAATCACCAATTTCATGAACTTTACCGGTATCAAGTTCTAACTGAACCTCGCTGTTGGTCAGAATTTCAAGATCATCAATACTTACTGAATCAATAATCCTGGCAATGAAGAAATACCCTTCCGGCCTGGTTTTCCTGTCAATATCATCGGAACCATGAACCGTGGCTCCGGCAACTTCGATAATTATATCATCATGCCGCAAATAAAAATGACAAAACCTGTGCTTTGAATATTTCTTGCCCGACATTATCTTTTTAATACAGTATGAAGAAAGCGGTGTTTCAATCTTCGGGTAAGATTTATCCTGTAGATAATGAACAATATCTCTGTTTTGGTTGAATATCCAGACATACTTAATATGGGTTGTTTTTATCAGAGTATTAATATTATCACCGGCCCAGGCTGAATCATACTTATTTATGAATCTTACCAATTCATCCCAGAGAGTATAATCCACAGCAAATTTCATCAGGTAGTCGCCTGAGTTCTGTATTGCAATATCCACGGCATATTCCTTGGCTTTCAATTCCTCTGCCTGGATATTCTCATGGCCGACCTTATTAATATATAGGTATGCAACAATTGTTAAAAGCAATAACACGAGCGACACGATAAATATCATTGCTATTCTTTTCTGGACCTTCATTTCTTCCTGCTCAATCTTTAAAATCAATCAACATCAATATTGTAAAACAGCATAATCCGTGCCGAAAATTACTACGAATACTGCTGATTTGCAAGATATTTTGGAATTATTTTTAATTTCAATACAAAAATATTTAGTATTATTTAATAAACCTATTATATTAACGTCAGAGAGGGTAAAATTTATTCACATTAATTGATAAACTATGATAGGTCCTAACAACGCGTTTGAAGAAGAGTTATATTTTCAATATCTGCAGGATCCTGATTCGGTAAGCAAAGAATGGCAGGAATATTTTAAAAAGATCCACGGAAAATCAGCTTTTGTAGTAAAAAATCAAGCAAAAAGCAATACTGAATCAAAACCTGAGCCACTTGATCAGCCTGAAGATGAAATCAAACTTAAGAGTTATGAATCGCTTGAACCACTTTCTCCCATCCCGGCCAAAATATCAGTCAACATGGAGGAAAGCCTGACGGTTCCAACTGCTACGTCGGTAAGAACCATGCCGGTAAAAGCTCTGGATGAAAATCGCAGGATCATTAATAAATATCTTCTGAAGATGAAACGCCCAAAGGTATCTTTTACCCATATAATTCTTTGGGCAATTGTTAAGGGACTTATAAAGTATCCCCGGCTGAACGATGCGTTTGTCCGCAAAGACGGAAAACCATTCAGAATAAGAAGAAAATCAATAAACGCAGGCCTTGCCGTAGACGTTGAAAAAAAAGACGGCTCAAGGCTTCTTCTTGTTCCTAATGTGAAGAATGCTCAGGATTTGAATTTTTCGGAATTCATCGAAGCATTCAATGATATTATCAATAAAAGCCGAAATAATAAGCTTGATATTTCCGACCTTATGGATACAACTGTTACGCTTACAAACCCCGGTATGATTGGAACCAGCTTTTCCAATCCCCGCTTGATGAAAGGCCAGGGTATGATCATTGCCTCGGGAACAATAAACTATCCTCCGGAATTGCAGGCTGTAAGGCCTGATATGCTGACTAACCTGGCAGTTTCAAAAGTTGTTACAATGACTAATACCTACGACCACAGAATAATCCAGGGTGCCGAGTCGGCGGAATTTCTTGCTTACGTAAACAAGCTATTAATTGGAGAAAAGCATTTTTATGACCAGATATTTGCAGCTCTGAAAATCCCGTTTGAACCTATCAGGTGGACAGTTGACAAGTATTCTTCCGCAAAGCCGGGAACCTTCGTTAATGACGACATGATAGAAAAAGGGGCCCATGCCATGCTGATGATAAATGCATACAGAGTAAGGGGACACCTTCTGGCTTCAATAAACCCGCTTGGGCAGGAATCTTATTATTACCCGGAGCTTGACCCGGCATATTACGGCTTCACGATTTGGGATCTGGACAGGCAGTTCCACGCAGATGATTCATGGCAGAAGAATAATCTCCCGCTCAGGGAAATAATTGAAACAGTCAGGGAAACTTATTGCGGCCCGATAGGTGTTGAATTTATGCATATTCAGACCCCTGATAAAAAAGAATGGATAAAACGTTATCTTGAAGGCAGTAAAAATACCAGAATTTTTTCAAATGATGAGAAAATTGAAATATATAACAAGTTAGCAGAAGCTGAATCTTTCGAAAATTTCCTTCATACCAAGTATGTAGGGCATAAACGCTTTTCGCTTGAAGGCAGCGAATCTATAATTGTTCTGCTTGATGAAATTTTCAGAAATGCCGCTGAAAAGGAACTAAATTCCGTTGTGCTTGGAATGGCTCACAGGGGGCGTCTGAATGTTCTTGTAAATAATATTGGCAAGGATATGAAGCAGGTATTCGATGAATTTGATGATGATATAGACACTACTCTCTATTCAGGATCGGGTGATGTAAAATACCACCTTGGAGCCAGTGGCAGATACAAAACTAAAAAGGATAAAAAAATTGATGTGCTCCTTGCTCCCAATCCCAGCCACCTCGAACTTGTCAATCCTGTTGTTGAAGGAATGGCAAGGGCACTGAACAACAAAATTGAAGATAAAAATCATAAAAACAACCTGCCGGTTCTTATACATGGCGATGCTGCTTTTGCCGGACAGGGAATTGTTGCAGAAACCCTTAACCTGTCCCAGCTTGACGGCTATAAAACCGGCGGAACAATACACATTATTATTAATAACCAGATAGGTTTTACCACAACCGTTGAATCATCCAGATCTTCGGTATATGCTACCGATATTGCAAAAATGATACAGGTTCCTATCATTCACGTGAACGGGTTCGAACCGGAATCTGTAATTGCAGCAGCTGAATTTGCTTTCCTTTACAGGGAAAAATTCGGAAGCGATGTGATACTCGATATTCTCAGCTTCAGAAAATACGGGCATAACGAAGCAGATGAACCCGCATACACTCAGCCCCTGCTTTACAAAAAGATAAAGTCTATGGCCGGTGTAAGGCAAAAATACGAAAAGGAACTTATTGCGGAGAAAGTTCTTAATAATGACAGGATCAAAGAAGTTACAGGAAAAATTAAAGCAGGCCTTGAAGATGCATATAAATCACGCAAAAAAGGAAAAGCCGCTGATAACAAAGAATTAGTAAAATATAATTCCGGCGATATTTTCAAGCCTGTAAAAACTTCTGTTAAAGAAAACCTGATTGAAGAAATTACGCAAACTTTAACTACAGTTCCGGTAGGATTCAAAGCACACAAGAAAGTATTATCGCTATTGAAAAAACGCGCGTCAATGATCGAACCCAAAGTAAATTCAATAGACTGGGCTATGGCTGAACTTCTTGCCTTTGGTACAATTCTTACAGAAGGCAGAGATATCAGATTCTCGGGTGAAGATACAAGGCGCGGAACATTTAGCCAGCGCCATGCGGCTCTTTTCGATACAATGACCGAGGAAATGTATATCCCTCTGAACAAAATCCGGGACGAACAGGGTGTTCTTCGAATATATGACAGTCCCCTGTCGGAAATGGGAGTTCTGGGATTTGAATACGGATATAGTGTAGTTAAACCTCAGGCTTTAACTTTATGGGAAGCACAGTTCGGCGATTTTGCAAACATGGCGCAGCCAATTGTCGATCAATTCCTGTCATGCGCTGAAACAAAATGGAACCAGGTATCAAACATGGTAATGCTTCTCCCCCACAGCTACGACGGCCAGGGGCCTGAACATTCCAGTGCCAGGCTGGAAAGGCATCTTCAGACATGTGCGGACGAGAATATGATAGTCTGCAACCTGAGTACTCCGGCTCAGTATTTCCATCTGCTGCGCCGCCAGGTAAATGCAGAATGGAGAAAACCACTAATTCTTATGACTCCGAAAAGTATGCTTAGAACAGCCACGGCTGTTTCACCTGTTGAAGAATTTATCAGCGGTGGTTTTAAAACTATTATCGACGAAGGAAACCCCGAACCTGAGAAAACAAGGAAAGTCCTGCTTTGCACCGGAAAGATATATCACGACATTATTGAGTATATTAATGCTAAAGAAATCAATGATGTTGCTATTGTTCGAGTTGAACAGCTTTATCCTTTCGATGAAAAGGTTATGAAATCGATCATCAGGAAGTATTCCAAAGTCAGTGAATTTGTCTGGGTTCAGGAAGAACCGATAAATATGGGCGCATGGTATTATATTATGCCCCGGCTGTCTGGCCTTCTTCTGAAGCGGCATAAACTTAATGTTTCTGCCAGGAAAGAAAGTGCAAGTACTGCCACCGGTTCATATACCAAGCACGTTATAGAGCAAAGGGAACTTCTTGAAAAAGCTTTCGAATAATTCTTTTCTTTAACAATTTTTATTAAGGCCCGGATAAGAATTCGGGCTTTTTTTATGTTTGAAATTTTTAAAAAACACTGATTCCGGAACGAAACAATCAGCGATTTTAACCTCCCCAAAGACGCCTTACCCTCAGTATGCCCCGATGGGTCGGGGATTTATTGGGGAATAACAAATCGCAAAAATTCTGAATATTGAGACTGCCTCTTTGGGAGCGGTCAGTTAGTGTAATCGAATAATCAAAGCTGTGGCAGGAAACATTATATGGACTGAAGTTCTGATACAATGTGCTAAAGAATCATCAACTTTGCCGGGCATAGTAAACTTCAATGTTTGTATATCCAATATTCACCCGGAAAAAACAAATACCGGCCCTTCCGTACCAAAACATCAATTGAAAATAGGGATCGGCCAATCTAATAGAACGAATTTCTATATAAAAAAAGTGAAACTCTGTATTTTCTGAGTAAAATTTTACCTGAAAAAATGTCTTGGAAAGGACGAACCAACTCTAAGATGACACGAACCAATGCTAAGACGGCACGAACCAATGTTAAGACGGCACATACCAAGGCTAAGACGACACGAACCAAGGTTAAGACGACATGAACCAATACTAAGACGGCACATACCAAGCCTAAGATAACACAAACAAGCGCTCGGAAAGCTTGGGGGAACGCTCGGAAAGCACGGGGGAACGCTCGGAAAGCACGGGGAAACGCTCGGAAAGCACGGGGAAACGCTCGGAAAGCATTGGGGAATGCTCGGAAAGCACGGGGGAACGCTCGGAAAGCACGGAGGAATGCTCGGAAAGCTTGGGGGAATACTCGGAAAGCACAAACCATCGCTCGGAAAGCACGAGGGAACGCTATTATTGCACAAAACAAGGTATTCTAAGCGTGATAAATCGTTTCCGCATGATGCACAAACGGCATTAATAGCAATATTATCATAGTATTACAATGGCAGTTGATGGTTAAAAAACATACTCACCTGATTAGAGTCCAACCAACCATTTTTTATTTTTGCCGGCTCAGAATTATCTGTCATTTTATGGTTTATCAGGAAAAGAATTTCCATACTGTTCGATAGAATTCTATCTGAAGATTCAATATTTTTTCCCGAAACAACATTACCATCTCACGAAAATAACGTATTTTTACAAAATCAGGTTTTCATTTCAATGATAAGATAAGAAGAAATTAGATGATAGTATTGAAACAAGACAGCCAACGCCATAAATTAGCCTGTGAAATTATCAGAAGGACAAATTTTCAGGATTCCTACGGTGTAAGGTTCCAAACGCACAGAGATATTGAGTTATTCGACGCGGCAAAAGCAATGTTCACTACCCTTCCGGACTGGGTTCTTGGTATGTTTCGCATCAGGGATTTTATTGTTAAAATAATCGGATTGCGCGGCGGCAGTTCCAATTTTTATAAAAGCCTGTCGGCGGATAACTTCCGGAAAGAAAAAAAATTCGGAATGTGGGAGATCAGGGATATGAATGACAGTGAAGTTGTTTTCTACGAGGACGACAGCCACCTGGATTTTACGATGTCAGTAATTCTGGATGACCATGGCGAGAATAATTATCATTTATCAGCTTCAACTCGTGTCAGGTTTAAAAATAGTATTGGCAGGTGGTATTTTTCAATAATAAAACCTTTCCATACAATGATATTTAAGAGTATGCTGAAAAAATCGGTATGGGAGCTGAAAAGATAATCAGCTGCGGGAAAACAGTTTTTCAACAGCCATAATAATATCAGAAGGTTCAATTTTTTTCATGCAGTCAAAATGGCCTTTGGGGCATTCCGCCCTGCCGATATGAGTGCAAGGCCTGCATTTAATACTCTTCTGCACAATCTCATGCTTCACATTATACGGTGAAAATCCAAGTTCCGGAACAGTTGAACCAAAGATCGCTGCAACAGGAACATTCCTTGCAGAAGCAATATGCATTACTCCCGTATCGTTTGAAATCACAAGATCAGATTTATCGATCAACTCCGTTGTACCAATAATATCTGTCCGGCCTGCTATATTTTCAATATTCATCCCGCACTGCCGGATAATGTCATCGCAGATTTGCACGTCAGCATTCCCCCCTGTCAGTTTTATACTGCAATTATATTTTTCAATTAATAATTTCACGAGAGCAGCAAATTTTTCTTTAGGCCACTGCTTGGTATAGTGATGTGCTCCCGGTGCAATCACAATATTTTTTATTTCATTTGTTTGTTTCCTGAAGTGAGGAAGATACCTGCCGCTGTCTAAATCAGATTGCAACCAGATCTCAGGGCATTTTTTATCCGGTTTAACGCCAAGTTCGTCAACAGTCCTGATATATTCCTCAGCAACCCTTAAACCACTTTTTAAAGGCTTTTTACAATAAACCAGGCTAAGTTTATGAAGCCGGTTTTTATTCATGCTTACTTTGCTTTTAAATATTCCGGAAGAAAACTGATATGAACGTATGTTTTTCTGCAGGTCTATAAGCAGGTCATATTGTTTTAAATTGATTTCACTAAGAAATTTATTCCTGGATTCTTTCTGCATATTCCGTGGAATGGATTTATCATAGTGATAAATATTGTTAATCCGTGGATTGTATTTTAAAATGTCCGCAAAATTTTGTGCCACTGCAAAATCAATTTTCGCGTCGGGAAATTTCTGATTTATCAGCCTTATAAGCGGGGTTGCAATGATTACATCCCCCATCGAACTTAATCTGATAATTAAAATGTTGTTTAAAATAGATTTATTTAATATCTTCATATAATTGAAAAAAGTTGTTTTTAAAAAACAAAAATAAGAAATATGAATTACACTATCGAACGCAGAGACAAAATAGTAATTTTTGCTTTGAAACACCGTAGCTTAAATGCAGAAGTTTCACCAAAATTCAAAGCCGAATTACTTATAGTTTGCCAACCGAACATTGACGCACTGGTTATCGACCTAACAACAGTAGAACTAATTGACAGCTCCGGGCTCGGCGCACTGCTACTTGCCAACAGGCAACTTAAAGACCATGAAATCCCGGTTTACCTGGTTGGCATACAACCAATGGTTCAAACATTGCTGGATATATCACAGATAGAAACATTGTTTGACTATGCCCCTACGATTGATGAAGCAGTTGATGAAATCAACGAAAAGCTATTAAGCTGATTTTTTTAATAATTTATAAATTAAAAATGCTTCCCGAACTATTTCAGGAAGCATTTTTTCTAATTATTTGCTATTGTTACCTTGCAATTACAAAAGGAATAGTCTGATATTGATTATCAACTTTTATCCTGCAATAGTAGGAACCCGAAGCATTATCATTCAGGTCGAAATTGAACACTGAATTACCAACTGTCATATCGGCAGAAGGAATATCAATAATTTTCAATCCGTAGCTGTTGAATACTTCAATACTAACATTTGCCGGACGAGATAAGTCAACAGACAGTGATGCAATGTTTTCTGCCGGATTAGGATAAATATTTGTCCTGAAGCTCACAGATGGCATATCATCAACACCAACTGGCCTGTTATCGATTCCCAGATTATCAATATACCAGCCGTCTTCATTCCTGAAAGCATTGGAAACCAACTGGAACTGAACAAAAACCGTATCACCAACAAATTCAGTAAGATCTATTGTTTCACTTACCCATTCACACTCAGTAATATCTTTGGACCATTTTTCCGGGTAATTATCAAGCTGAACCCAAAGCGGGTGTTTCCATGACTTACCAAAATTATTAGTTATCATCACTCTGCCCATATCGGAAATAGTATTATCAATAATCCCAATATGATCAAAATGCAGTGTGGTATTTTCTGAGTTTACAACAACCGGGGCAAAGATCAATCTGTTTTCACCTTCTCCGTAATCATCGTCCGGAGAATCTGTTATTGAGTTAGGTTCAGAAACCGATACTACATTTGTAATAGCCCAGCCGTCTGTAAAATAAGGGATCATTTCAGAAACATTATCAAAATTCTCGTCAAGCTCTGCAAACGGAGCTCCTGCATAGCCCATCATTTCATTTGAAAATAAACTTTCATAAGTACTGTCACCTCTTGCAGTAATAGCCCTTACTGTTACATCATAAAATTTCTCGGTTTCAAGTGTGATAAGTTCAGTCATGACATCACCGGCATTCAGCGTACCTTCAACATCGGTTGCCTTTTCGCCGTTAACGTATATTTCAATTGTTTTAATATCGCCGGCCACGGTACTGTCCACGTGGTACATAGGATTTCTCCATTCAACCATTATTCCGTTATCGGCAGGTTTGGCTGCAATTAATTCCGGGGCATAAGCCAAAGGATTGCCACCTGCATAAGCACCGGCATATACTCTGTCGCTATAGCCAAGGTCAGATTTGGCTACAAGGCTGTAAACATATTTCTTTCCGGATTCAAGCCCTTTATCAGTATATGACTGAACCCCGGCATCAACTTCAACGAGCAGTTCATTATCACGATACAAATGCATTTTGAAATTTCCAAGATCAGTTCCAAGGCTCGTTCCATCAGGATCGATCCATGAAATTTCTATCTGTCCGGGATTTTCAAAGTCTGGTTTGGCTCTGAAATTCTCCGGAGGATTTGGAAGAAGTGACAAAACGGAAGTAAACAAATCAAGGCGGCTGAAATTCCCTGTAACAGGTTCAGGCATCCAGAAAAGAGGATAGAATTTACCATTCTTTGCTGCCATTGATGTATAATCACCCCAATAAATATTACTTGCAGAACCCTGCGGGGCAACATCGTTTGTACTGGTTAAATACCAGGTTTCCGGTGTAAGCCTTACATTTGTAAAATTCTCACCGTCCTGTGAATAAGCAATATAACCGTCTATACCCTTATTTTCAGGATCATTCTGGGACGAGTAATAAAATACCATTACAGCGCCGGTTTTATCGTCCACGGCAATTGCCGGGAACATCATATCATTTCTTTCAGTGGCATCATCAATCCTGATGTTGCTTTTCCATGTTTCGCCGCCATCTTTCGACACAGCCATGTAAATACCATATTTACCCTGGATTGTTTCCCTTCCGGCCTGGATAACATATATCCAGCCCTGCCTTGGGCCATTTGAATTATCAACGGCAATTTCCGGAATGGCAGATACCCTGATATTTTGTTTGTCCTCGAAAACAAACCTTGTTAAATATTTTACTCCGGGATTGTAAACATTCTGAATAGCTTTTGCTTCACCTACCCATGTTTCACCACCATCTGTTGATTTGACAAATTTTGCAACAGTCTGGTTTTCTGTTGACCCCTTAGCCCTGAAAACAACATAAATATCACCATTTTTACTAACACATGGTACGGGAGCCTGTTCGCCTTCACGCAAATTTCCACCGGGCACATAAGACATTCTGGTCCAGTTTTCTCCACCGTCATTTGATTTTGAAAACATAATTCCGGGGTTAAAATTGTCAAAATTCATCCAGGTAATATAAACATTGTCTCTGTACGGAGAGGTATGGAAATAATCGGCAGCAATTGTATACCTGTCGTGGAATGGAAGAAATCCTATACCGGTTTCTACCCTTACTGCATAAGGGCCTTCCCATGTCAGGCCTTTATCTTTACTTACACAAACAAAAACACCGTTTTCATTTTTATCTTCCTCAACTGTTTGCGTATAGCCATAGGAATAATATGCCCATCCCCTGGAATCAAAAGTAATTCCAGGGTCAAAAATTGTAAGAGCCCATTGATTTGCAGGTGTCTCAACAAAAATATCCATATTGGACGGGGTTGTTGTTTCTGTCCATGTTTCACCACCATCTGTAGTTACAAAAGCAGGCATCTTGTATTTCCCGGAAGGAACAAGGTAGCGGCTGTCATTGGAAGTGGCTATAATGTTTTTTTCGTCAGTAGGATTTATGGCAATCCATGTTTCATGTTGCCCATCCGGTGCATTCGAACAATTAATAAGTTCAAAGCCATTGTTAGCCTGTATTCTTTCCCTTGGGGGATTCTTTGCAAAATCTTTTGCATCTTTCGGGTCCAGCGGCAAGCCTTTAACGTAGTTATGAACATTCTTTCTGACAAGATCCACCTGATCAGGCCTGAGTGTATTTTCAGGTTCCATCAGAAGCGGAATACTTCTAAGCTCGTACTGAGCCTGCACAATTCCGGGGAAAGTGAAAATCACCGCTAACATTATTAGTGTAAAAAATTTTTTCATCATCATGTCCTTATTATTTGATGCTAATACCATTTTTCTATATCATATAAATTTACGAAATTTTTTATCCTTAAGAAACAAATTAGATCAAAAACTTCAACAATAAATAATTACAAAAAGGAAACAGCGTGTTCCCAATAATGAAACACGCTGTTAATTGAAATAGTTACATAAAATTTAGCGGAATATTACTTTTTCCTTGTTTTCTTCAATAAGTTGTTCGTACCTGAAGCATTGCATAGTATGATCGTTTACCATCCCGACAGCCTGCATGAAAGCATAGCAAATAGTTGAACCGACAAATTTAAAACCAGCTTTTTTCAAAGCTTTGCTCATATCATCAGATTCTTTGCTTGTAGCAGGAATTTCCTTCCAGCAATTGTATTTCCCTGCAATTATTCTGCCTTCAGTAAACTGCCACAGGAAATCACTAAAACTACCGTTCTGATCCATAATATCCAAATAGGAACGGGAGTTTGTAATCATAGAACTGATTTTCAGTTTGTTTCTTATTATACCTTTATTTTCAATTAATTCCGCAATTTTATTATCATCGTATTTAACTATCTTTTCAGGGTCGAAATTATCAAATGCTTTACGGAAATTTTCCCTTTTGTTCAAGATAATTGCCCAGCTAAGGCCTGCCTGAAATGCATCGAGCATCAGGAATTCAAATAATTTCCTGTCGTCATAAACCGGCTCGCCCCATTCATTGTCGTGATAATTTATCATCACAGGGTTGTTCCCGGCCCAGTCGCAACGGACAATATCATTATTTGTCATTTATTTACTTCTCGTTACTTAATATTCGCAATCTGTCTTCAACTTTAGTAACAAAATCGATTTCGTTTGTAAAACCATTAATAATAAACCGTACATCTGCATTTTCGTCAAGAATAACAGTTGTCGGGAGCCCGCTGATACCAAGCTTTGTAGGAAGATAATCGAACTGATCGTAAAATAAAGGAATTTTATAAGGATTTTTTTCTAAGTGATTGAAAATCAGTTCTGCCCTGTCATCAGATTTCTCCCAGATATCAATGCCGATAATAGCAATATCAGGATTATTTTCATATCTGGAAAACAGGTTTTCCAACGATGGAAAGATAAGGTCGCAGGGTTCGCACCAGGTTGCCCAGAAAGTTATTACGGTATATCTGCCTTTCAAATCATCGAAATCAAGCATTCTGCCGTCAGGTGTTATAAAAATACCGTTAATATCTTTAATTTCGATCATTTCGGACATTGTTTCATCGAGTCGTTTATTATATGCTTTTTCACCAAGTTTAGCAAGGTAGTCATTCATATCATCATCACTTCCCTTAACGTATCTTTTAAAACCCCTCTGAAATACTTCGCTTATCCTCGGAGAATCAGCTGAATTTTCTATGGCTTCCACAGAGTAGTCATAAGCTTTCCGGTCATTATCAGCCATAAGGCAGGCCTCTATCAGTGTTTCGTAGAAGGAAGTTCCGGCACGAAATCCAAGCCAGTTTTTTGCTTTTTCAAGAAGTTCCAGGTTGGCTTTTGGCATTTCCGCCTTCTCGAAAATCTTAGCAGACATAACAGCAAGATTTGCTCTTGCTACCAGCCTGTCAGCAGCCCACTCGGAATTTGTCAGGTAGGAAGGCTTGGTTTTTTCATTTTCAAAATAATTGTCATCATCAAGTATATGCTTTATCTTAAAATTATAAATACTTTTAGCTTCCTGAACTTTTTCCACCACCGACATATTATCCGGAATATCTTCTGAACTGACAATTTTTACAGCCAGGTCAGCATATAACTCCGGTTTAATATTTCCAATTTTGTCAAGTTCCAGAACAAGTTCTTTCAATTCACCGGATTTGAGATAAATGCCAGCCCACGCATCAAAAACCTTTTTCCTGTATTCCGATTTTTCATGTTCTTTCAAAAATTGAACAGCTTTTTCGTTGAATTCAATTCGGGAACCTGCTTTTGTTACGTTCTCGTAATCTATTACAGCTTTTAATTTTTCTTTTTCAAATTTTTTCGAATAATCTTCCTGAAGGTCTTCAGCTTTACTTTCCTTATTGATGGTTCTAAGCCCTCTGATCAATGCCTGCAGAAGTTCTTTGTCTGATTTATCAAAATCACTATCGGCAAGATTGGTAACTGTTTTCTCAAAATCATCGTATGTTAGTTTTCTCAGGTCGTACATCAATGACGCCCGAGCGATCTTTGCAAGCTCATTATCAGGATAAAGCGTTACTTCTTCCCTGAGTTTTTGCAATGCACCTGTATAATCTATCAGCCTTTTCATATTTTCCGGAACAGCACCCAGATATGATTGCGCACACCTCAGATGAGCTTCTTCAACAGGAGTGGATTTGGAATCGTAAACAATTAAATCCCACATACGGCCTTTATTGTTATCCCCAACGTCAAAGTACTCATCCCTGCCGTCAATTTTGAAAAGTAGGAAAACAGATTTTTCAGGTAATACAAAAGTACCGGAATAATTGTCGCCTGAAGTTTTACTAAGGCTAATCTGGTATGCTTTTGCTTCCGGGTTATTAGAAATATACACGTATGCAAACAGATTGATTTCCGGATTAGATTTCAAAAGCTCATCAGCCTTGTAGATAAAATTTAATCTGCTTCCGGCTGTTGGTTTCTCCGGGCTGATATCTAATTCACCGGCAATCGTTGTTCCGGAAAAAATCAGAAAAAACAACATGCCCAGAGTTCTTGATAATAACGTCATAATATCCCCTCTCTTTTACTGATAATACTTTCAGTATAATGAAATATTTTATTAATTACTTATTTTTCAATATATTATAAAAAAAAATACAATTGTTTATGAAATTATTTTCAGTACTATTTCAATATTTCCATTATTGGTATTATTTTCAATAATTTAGCCTGATATTTGGCTTTTCTTTTTATTATAATACAAATATAATGATTTGAAAATGATAGTACTTATACTAATTCAAGATTATATAATTTTTCAAGCTCGCCGGTAATATAATTAAAAGCTGTTTCAGGTGTATCAGCAAACTTGAATAGCTCAAGATCAGCCTTGTTTATTACACCCATTTCCACGAAATGATCGAAGTTGATCAGCTTTTTCCAGAAGTTACTATTGTACAGGACAATTGGTTTTCTATGGCTTAATTTATGAGTTTGAATCAGAGTTAAAAGCTCGAACAATTCATCCATAGTGCCAAATCCGCCCGGAAAAACAACTATTGCCCTGCCGAGATATACAAACCAGAATTTCCTCATAAAGAAATAGTGAAATTCAAAATTCAATTCAGGAGAAATAAATTGATTCGGGAACTGCTCGAATGGAAGGCTGATGTTCAACCCTACCGATTTTCCACCGGCATTTTGTGCTCCTTTGTTGGCGGCTTCCATCATACCCGGGCCTCCCCCTGTACCGATATGGAACTGCTTTTTATATGGAAGGTCCAAAGACCATTTTGTAAGCATTTCGGCCAATTTTACCGAATCTTCATAGCACTCGGACAGATATTTTCTTTTCCTGTGAATATCCAGTTTTTCTTCAAATTGCTGCTTCCTGCCGTCGCTGGCTGTTTTAATTTTTGCTTCCAGTTCCTTTTCTATTCTATTCCATTCTGCAATTGGTTTGGTTCTTGCCGAACCGAAAAAAATTATCAGGTTTTTTATCCCGAATTTTCCGAACTGCTGTCCCGGATATAAATATTCTGAAAGCATTCGGACAACCCTTCCCTCGCTGCTGTGAAGGAACTCAATATTATTATATGCCTTGGCAGCTTTTTGAATTTTTACTTCAGGAATTTCAAATTCGTTTTCCATTTTCTTACCTATATTTAATAATTAAAAAAATCATCTGCACAAATGATACGCTCCGTCAACTGTCAGGGTTTGTCCTGTTATGTATTTAGAAGCTGTGGCGAAGAAATAGACTGCATCAAAAACATCTTTCGGAAGCCCGTATCGCCCCATTGGTATCTTATTCAGCCTCGCCATATTGCCATCTCCGGGACCTTGTTCACCGGGAATACTAATAGCACCGGGGCACACACAGTTAACTGAAAATTCAGGTGCAAGGTCTCTTGCCATTGATTTAGTCAGCTGAACAACGCCGGCTTTGGATACATTATATGGAGTTCTTTCTTTCCATACTTCCAAAGCTCCGAGAGAAGCAATATTAATTATTCTGCCCCCTGCCGGATTAAGACTTATAAAATCTTTTGAACAAAGGAATTGCGATCTAAGGTTAACATTTAGCACTTCGTCCCACTCCACTACACCCATATCGCTTATTTTCTTTCTTCCGGGAAAAACACCTGCATTATTTACAAGAATATCCGGAACCATGCTTAATTGTTTAATTTTGTGAAACATAGACTCGATATCATGCGGATTGCCAAGGTCAGCTTTCATCGAATATACTTTTCTTCCAATTGAAGAAATTTCATGGCATGTTTCATCTGCTTTATCTTTGGAATTATTGTAATGCACAATTATATCATAGCCTTTGGTGGCAAATTCAATTGCAAGCGACCTGCCTATTCTCTTTCCCGATCCGGTTATTAATATTGTTGCCATCACAATCCTTCAGTTAGTACTTTCTATTTAATACGTTGATAAATCACTTTCAGTTCTGACTTTAATTATCATTTTAGAGTTATAAGTATAATCCTACCTATGATATTAAATCAACAACTTAAGCAAAAAACGTTCCTAAAAGCATAGTATTTCAGTTTTCAGAAAAAAAAGTGGAACAGAATAAAATTAAAAAATTACTGACCTGTTGTTACACAGAATCTTGCATACCTGCCATGAATACAGCTAATGAGGGATCATATTTGGTTGGCGTTTCTATTAATTATTTTCTAACCTCAAAACCGGGAATATATTCAACTTAATTGGTTATTGAAATAACTTACGCTGCCATGCTATACAAAAACAAGCTATCCGACACCGGCAGGGTATCGGACAGCATTCAAAATAAAATATTATTTGTCAGTTTCTTACTTGTTTGCAGCCATGAATTCTTCCATAAACTTAACGAGTGTTTCAACTGAGTTCATTGTGCATGCATTATAGATGGATGCGCGAACGCCGCCTACAGAGCGGTGGCCTTTAAGGTTAGTCATGTTGTATTTGTCCCTGGCTTCTGCAATGAATTTTGCTTCCAGTTCAGGTGTGTTCAGGTTCCATGTAATGTTCATAATGGAACGGTCTGATTTATCCGGCACTGTTCCTTTGTAGAAGTCAAGGTTGGCATCGATGAAATCATAAAGCATGTTAGCTTTTTTGTTATTGATTTCTTCGAGAGCAGCCAGGCCGCCCTGGTTCATAATCCATTTCATTGTACGGCCAACAACAAATACTGGAAGAGTCGGAGGCGTATTGAACATAGAACCTTTTGCTGTATGAGTTTTAAAGTTCAGCATAGTCGGGGCATCTTTGCCTTTTTCTTCAAGCCATGAATTTTTAATAACAACGAGAGTAGCACCTGCCGGTCCGATATTTTTCTGAGCGCCTGCATAGATAAGGTTGAATTTTGAGAAATCAAGCGGACGTGAGAAAATATCCGAAGACATATCAGCAACAAGAGGAACGTTTACTTCAGGAATCTTATTCCAGCGTGTACCGTAAATTGTGTTGTTAGTTGTAATATGAGCATAGTCAGCGTTGTTATCCCAGTTCAGCTCTTTCGGGATATAGTTGTAAGTTTTATCTTCAGAGCTGGCAACAACGTTTGCTTTTCCAACCCAGTTTGCTTCTTTTATAGCTTTCTTTGACCATGCACCGGTGTTTACATAGTCTGCACTTGTATGCAGGAAGTTCATCGGTATCATAAGGAACTGAGTACTGGCTCCGCCACCAAGGAAAAGGACGGAATATTCGTCTGCCGGAAGATTCATCAATTTAAGAACATCAGCCTGTGCTTCGGTAAAAACATCATCATACTCTTTTGAACGATGGCTCATTTCCATGATAGACATGCCAAGCCCGTTGTAATCAAGAACTGCATCAGCAGTTTCTTTCAGAACGTCAACCGGAAGAACTGCCGGTCCAGCGCTAAAATTGTGTGCTCTTGCCATAATTTACTCCAAAAAAATTATATTAATCCTAACTCTTCGCGATTGTTTCGCTTTCCAAGAACCAAAATTAATATATTTGGCAATTATTTCATAAAAATATTCACAAGAAAGTGAAAATTTATGAATAACATGAGAATTCAATCTAAGAAAAAAAAAGTCACATTGATTTGTATATAAGTTTAACCAAATTTCTTTGAACAAAATTCTATTGATAAATATTGAGTTGAAATGTGATATATATCATCTAAATTCATCAAAAAACTTGTTATCAATTTCATAGATAATCTTTGGTTTCAGTCCTAATTGATTTTCTTCAAATAACTTAACTAGCAAATCTCCATCAACAAGTTCAATCGGTGGAGCTCCATCTCGTATTGATTCTTTTTTTGCTTCAACAGAGAATCTTCCAGTAGTTATTATTATCCCTTTATCAGCTCTACCCTGCATAGCTCCTCTAAAATCTCGAATAATTGGTGAACCTACAGTACCTTGGTATCTTTTAGCCTGAAACAAAACTTTAAAACTCATTAACGGATTTATTTCCAAAATTCCTTCGCCATCTATTCCTCCATCACCAGATTTACCAGTTACTACAACTTTTTTAAAACCGGATTCTCTTAGCAGTCTTTGGCATAATCTTTCAAATCCTTCTGGTGGAATATTTTGTAAAATATTTAAAAGTTTATTAGAATGATCATTATCTGATGATACAGATGTCTCAATATCATCTTCGATATCATTTGAATCATTTTTGGATACTTCATGAATAATTTCGTTGGTTGGGCTTCGTTTTTCCGTATCATTGTTAGAATATTTAGATTGAACTTTTTTGAAAATTCTTAATGATTCTTCTTTCGATATCTCTCGTTTAAATCCTTCTTCCGTCAAACTCCATAAACCCCTTTTTGAGGTATCATCCATGACTCCTGCTCTAACCAGATAGTTCCGTGCCCAAGCAATTTGATTTTTTATTCTGGAAGCTCCACTCTTAAGTTTTTGTTCCAAATCATATTCAGAAATATTCATTCGTTCAACAACTAAATCAGTCACTTCTGAGGAATTTCCGGATCCTCCTAATTCTTTTAAAACTTCAACTAGTGGATGGAAAAATCTTAAGAATTCAGGTCCTTTTGTTTTTTTACTCATGATTTGCCATTTATCAAGTTATATTTGAATTTATTCTACAATATATCATTAATATTAGCTAAAGAAAATCTTATACAAGATTTTATAATTTTACGACATCCACACCAGGCCGGTATTCTTTATTAGCCATGCACCCATTGTTTTTTCCAGAAATAATATCTTTCCTGACCCGGCCAAAGGCCCTTTGTAAACAGATATATAAATAAGCATGAAATTACCATCGTCGCTGATCACCGGCCGTGATACAGATATATTTCCTTTTGCTCCGCTTTCCTCCGGTTTAGGCATTGCAGAATTTTCTTTGTGTAATTTTATTGATTTATTATCTCCAAAACAATCATCCGGAATTCTTGCTTTAGTATTATTCTGTTCTGCAAACTTCTTAATAAACCCCTGATCAGGTTTAAATTCACCCTGAAAATATCCGGCTATGTTATTTTCCCCAAGTAATTCAATGCTTGTTTCAAAATTTAGTAAATAAAATTCGTTGTTTGTAACACCATTTACGGACTGACCAATGGCCATATTTAAAGCCAGGCACTCATCATTATTTAATTCATACATATTGTTATAATCACTACATTTTTTTGATGATGAGCATGAAACCATTACGACTATTCCAAATGTTAACAAAGCTCCAATTAATAATTTCATTTTAAATCCTCTTATTAGCTTTAATTTTAATCGCAAATTCAATAATTCCGTCAGCAAGGCTGTCCCAGGTATATCTTTCACTGAATTTATTGACATTGTTTCTGTATTCATCAATTTTACCGCCACCGAAGTATTCTAAAATTGCTTCACGTAAAAGTTTTTCTTCAGGCCGGTCGACAACAACTCCGGCACCGAAGGGTTCAATTACTTCACGAAGCCCTCCAACATCAGTAGATATCACCGGCACCCCGAAGTTATAAGATATACCCACGATTCCGCTTTGTGTTGCAGTCCTGTATGGCAGCACGCATACATCTGCCGCTGAAAAATATGTAAAAACTTCGTCGTCATCTAAATATCTTAGGTGAAGGCCAAAATTATCCTTTTCCAGGTTCTCATCAATCAGGTTCTGATATTCATCGAACTTTCCGTAGCATTCGCCCGCCACGAGAAGATAGTAATCGTCCCCGAGATTTTTCATGGCTTTTATTAAAATATCCAATCCCTTGTATTTCCGGATAAGGCCGAAAAACAAAATAACTTTTTTTCCAGAGGGGATATTAAGGGTTTTTCTTGCTACTGATTTTTCAATAGCTTTTCCAAAATGCTCATAATTCGGGTGCGGATGGATTAAATATTTTGCATTCGGCTGCAAATCAAGCAAGTCGTTTTTAACTGCCTCGGCAAGCAGGACAAACCCGTCATTCTGTTTCAGGAAAATATCGCTTAAAATATTATCCAGAAAATTTGGCTCATGAGGCTTTACATTTGCCATCAGGCTGATAACGGGTATCCCTGACCTTCTTATCCTGTTTGCCACGTGCCCTAATGAAGGCCCGAAGAAAGGCATCCAGTTCTGTATCAACAATAAATCAGGTTTATAATCCTTAATCTTATTTGTTGCAGATATGTATGACAATGGATTTATACTGTCAAGAACCCTTTCTGCCGGAATTTGATCAGCTTTGTCGGATTTGCTGACATACTGGGTTTTTCCGGGAAAGAGCAAACCGGGGTATTGTCGGGTGAAAGTAAAAGCCTTTACTTCATGCTTCTTTTCAAGAGCCCGGTAAAGAGCCGCATTAAACTGTGCAATCCCTCCCCTGTAAGGATAAAAAACCGATAAAAATGCTATTCTCATATCTCAATTCTTCTTTGATAAATAAATATCAATGCCAAATTATAATAAAAAAAACATTTAGCAAAATCCGGCAGAAACTCATATCAGAAAAATATCACATCTTTCTGAGCAATGCTTTTCCTTTTTCTGTAATACGGTATTTCTGCCTGCTGCTTCGCGGTTTATCAGGAATTGTCATTTCAATCAAACCAAGTTTGACACACCTTTGCTGATAATATTCCCTGAAGTGCTTTTCATTTACCAAATTCATTTGTGCCATAATTTCCTTGCGGCTCATATTACCTTTAAGAACCTTTAGCATATTTATAACTTCGGTGTTAACTTCGGTGGCAACTTCGGTGTTAACTTCGGGTGTGCTGAAATAAGTACTGGAAGTTTCCCGAACCTGGTTAGGAAATTTATATGAAACTTGCGGAGATACTTCACTTGCCGGAAGATTGATAAAAAATCTGAAAATATCATCCTCTATCATTTCAGGAGTAGAGCCACTATATGTTATTCCGTATTTCATAATATTTCTCAGACCCGAACCGAGTTCGTCAGCCCGGTGTATTTCCCTGAAGAAAGCCCCAATTACAGGATTTTTAGGATACGGAACAAAATGTTCGGGATCAATTGGTCCGGAACCATTTGCTCTATTTGCATTTTCAGTCCATACCCTGTTTCTTTCAATAATAAGTTTTGCCGGAAAAGCATTACTGTATTCCCGGTGAATAAGAATATTTGAAGCTACTTCCCGAAATATGGAATCCCTAAGGCTTATACGATTGATACCTTCCAGGAAGAATGGGTCAGAAAGATGTTTCTGAATGAATGCAATAATTCTTTCATAAGATTCAATTAGATTTGTCCTTACCAGATCCCTGTCATCATAACGGTCAATATTAACCCTTCTAAGAATCAGGTCTGTCCTGTGGTGCGGCAATGCAGCAAGTATCAGATTATCATTGCCAAATAGAAGTATTCCGGCAAGAGTCAGACCACTTTTTCCTGTTTCTGGATTTGTTTTATACAGCTGGGCGCTTTTCAGCAGTTGCATATCGTCCATTGTAAGCCATGGGTGGTTCGCATTCCATGCCGAAGCCATTATGCGAGACTTTTCGATCAGGTCATTTCTCAGTTCATCGATTTCAGCAAATGGAAAAACTTTGTTTTCAGAGTAAGATGCCTGTTTACGGATATACATATCGAAAACAAGCTTGGTATTATTAGTAATGTCAATATCTGCATCCTCGTTGCGATCAAAAATTCTTCCACCGCACCTATGAACATTAGAGCTTTCAGGCACGTAAACATGAAGTATTTGTTTATTATCATAATCAATTACATCGACCGAAAGATATGCGACAGGATTAATCTTTTGCGGATTGTTTACAGCAGTAACAAAATCTTTTTTTATCTGCTGAATTGCATCCTTATCTATACCCTGAATCTTACCGGAATCTGTTACTCCAAGAAGAATTGACCCGCCTTTTCTATTAAGGAAAGCAGCAACAGTTTCATACACATTCCTGCTAATCGATTTTCGGCACGTTTTAAACTCCGTTGAAATTCCTTCACCGGCTTTGATTAGTTCTTCAATTCTATTTATACTAATATTCACTTTAATCACTTTTGCAAACCTGATCTAATATAAATATAATAAAATTATAGCAGATAGCTAAGGTAGATTTTTCATTCTCATAATTTTATCAAGTCTGATTTTTTCAGTAATTTTACGATTATTTTTGAACAACAAATGTGAGTAAGAAATGAGAATAGGATTTATAGGACTTGGAATTATGGGAAGCCGAATGGCTGCAAACCTTCAAATTAAGGGATACAATCTTGTAATAAACAACAGAACAAAAGAGAAAGCAGAGGAATTGATAAAACTCGGCTCAAAATGGTCAGATTCGCCTGCCGAAGCTGTAAAGGATTGTGATATAGTAATTTCAATGCTCTCAACACCTGAAGTTGTAAAGGAAATTGCAGTTTCCGGTGCAGGATTCATTCATTCAATGAATGAAAACAGCCTGTGGATTGATTCAAGTACTGTCGATCCTGATACTTCAAAACATCTTGCTGAGCACGCTGAACAAGCCGGCATCAGATTTATTGATGCACCTGTAGCGGGATCGCTCGTTCCGGCACGTGACGGACAACTGGTATTTCTTGCAGGCGGAAATCAGAAAGATATTGAAGAAGCCTCTCACCTGTTTGATATAATGGGACGCAAGACTATTCATGCCGGTGGCCATGGTGCAGGCTCATCACTTAAAATGGTTGTTAATATGCTTATGGCAATCAGTATAGAAGGATTCTGCGAAGGTTTGCACCTTGGGGAAGCACTCGGGCTGAATAAATCAAAACTTCTGAAAATACTACCGGAACTGCCCGTTGTGGCTCCGATTGTTAAAGCAAAAACCTCAAATTTTGAAAATGAAGAATTTCCTCCGGAATTTCCGTTAAAATGGATGCATAAAGATCTGTTTTTAGCATTGCAATGTGCATTTAAAAATGATATTGCTCTGCCAGCTGGCAATCATGTAAAAGAATTATACTCTTCGGCAAGGCAAAAAGGGTTCGGGGAATCTGATATGTCAGCTATATATAAAATAATTAAATAGGTTAATAATATTATAATGGGCTGTCAAATAATTTGACGGCCCCGAATATTCTACTCTCTGAACACAATCAATAAAGATCATACTCTTTTCGCCAGTCTTCCATGTAATCATCATCTTCTTCGGCATCATCAAATTCAGCAAAATCTTCAATATCACTTAAATCTATGTCATCGTCATCAATATCCTTATCATCAAATTCCTCGTCATATATACCCTCGCCATGGCAAACAGGGCATAACCCATCTTCGTCTTCACATTTATGACAATACAAAGTACCGCATTCTTCACAATCAAGTAACTCGAAAATTTCACCTTTTTCAGGTTCAGATCCGCAATTCGGACATACCTCCATAATACACCTCGCAAAATCATTTATTAAACTTTTTATTTTCAATAATTACTTCCTGAATAGAATTTATTAAAACGAAACATATCAACAAAGAAAAATTTTTTCTATATATATTACAACAACTTAGCACATGATAACATAGCATAATACAAACACGAAATTATTACAAATTTTTATTAGTGAATTTTAATTATTGCTTTTGTTAGCGTATATTGCATGACTTTAAAAAAGTAGATTTTAATAATTAACAAATATTTTCAAATAATACATGTGGAGTTTGACATGTACGGCAAAATGAAAGACTATTTACAGCAGGAACTGCAAAGTATTAAAGATCAGAAACTGTATAAATACGAAAGAATAATCGAAAGCCCACAAGGCGCTGAAATTGAAGTAAACGGCAAGAAAGTACTTAACTTCTGTGCAAATAACTACCTGGGCCTTTCTTCACATCCCGAATTGCTTAAATCAGCTCATGAAGCTCTTGACGGCAGAGGCTACGGACTTTCATCCGTAAGGTTTATCTGCGGCACACAGGATATCCATAAAGAACTGGAACAGAAGGTATCTGAATTCCTCGGAACTGACGATACAATTCTTTTCTCATCATGCTTTGATGCAAACGGAGCTGTTTTTGAACCGCTTCTTACAGACCAGGACGCTATCATTACCGATTCTCTTAACCATGCATCAATTATTGACGGCATCAGGCTTTGCAAAGCTCAGCGCTGGATTTATAACCACGGTGAAATGGGTAACATTGAAGATCTGGACGAATCAACAGGAAAGAAACTTAAAGGCCTGGAACGCTGCCTGAAAGAAGCAGACGAAGCAGGATGCAGGTTCAAAATGATAGCCACAGACGGTTGTTTCTCAATGGACGGTGATATAGCCAAACTTGATGAGATTTGCGATATAGCTGAAAAATACGATGCTCTTGTAATGGTTGACGACAGCCACTCCACAGGTTTTATGGGCAAGACCGGCCGCGGAACTCACGAGCACTTCAACGTTATGGGCAGGGTTGATATAATTACAACAACTTTCGGTAAAGCTCTTGGCGGTGCATCCGGAGGATGTATTTCCGGACGTAAAGAGATCGTTGAGTGGATGAGAAACAAAGCACGCCCATACCTGTTTTCAAATACTGTTCCTCCGGCAACTGTAGGCGCTACTTTGAAAGTTATGGAACTGCTTATGGGTAGTACGGAACTTCGCGATAAACTGGAAAACAACACTAAACGTTTCCGCGAGGAAATGACTGCCGCCGGATTTGATATTATTCCGGGCGTACACCCGATCGTTCCCATCATGTTTGGCAAGTATGATAACTGCTCTCAGCTTGCAGTTGATTTTGCTAATAAAATGCTTGAAGAAGGCGTTTATGTAACTGCATTTTCATTCCCTGTTGTACCAAGAGGCAAAGACAGGATCAGGGTTCAGCTTTCAGCCGGCCACAGCGACGAAAATATTGATTTTGCAATCAATGCTTTCAAAAAAGTTGGAAAAGAACTTGGAATGTTATAATCCACATTCCTAAAAATGAAAAAACCTTCCGCGATCAATTATGGCGGAAGGTTTTTTTATATCTTCAAAATTTATTTCTTCTTTAAATCTTCAAAAACAATATAATCCGATTCGGACATCCCAAGGCTTTTATAAGTTTTCATAGCAGTTTCATTTTCTTTTTCAACGTAGAGCCTGAAGCCACGAATATTTTTATCAAACATAGCCATTTCTTTTACCCGGATATACATTGCACGATATATCCCCATTCTTCGGAATTCCTTTTTCACATACACGCTTTGAATCCACCAGATCAGGCCGTTCCGCCAGTCGCTCCACTCATAAGTTATCATAAGGGAAGCAATTATTTTACCTTCAAGCTCTGCTACCAGATAAAATCCATACTCAGGCTTTTGTACAAGATTTTTAACCCCCATGGAAATAGTATCGCGGTTTAATTTTTTATCTTCAGTTTCAAGTGCCATTAAAGTATTGAATTCTGCAATAGAATCCGTATCTTTCATTTCGGCTTCACGAATAATCAGGCTTTCCATTCTAAATTCCCCGTATTTTTTGATTTAATTTTTTTATAAATTATGAAAATTTTTCGTGAATAAAAAAATATTAAGATATATTCATATTGATTTTAATATTTTAACACAGTGGAAAATTATTATTTTTGGGAAAGATGTAAATATATTTTATAAGTATTTGCTTGAAGTTGAAAATATGAGAAACACACTTTATGCTGAATACGTTTTTTACAATTTTACTTTAGGGTTACTATTCGTGATTTCAATAAATTATTAATAATGTTAGAGGCAATTATTGTGACTGTAGACCTTAAGAAATTTGAAGATTCTCTCGATCCTGAATTTAGTTTTGGTTTTACACCAAAATGGGGAGATGTTATTTATCCTTATTTAAACCGTGAACAAATACTGCCAATAGTTTTAAAGACATTTAATATACTTAACTGGCTAACAATCTCATCTAAAGAAGACAATGCCATTGCTATAAGGCCAGGCAGTTGGATAAAGAATAGTTATGAAATCACAGTATCATTTGAATCAGGAAAAATTTCTATTGTCAGCAAATCGCAGGGTTTGGCAATGCTGGATTTTGGAATCAATCACAAGAATGTAGAACTTTTTAAGTATACTTTTTTAAAAACTGCTGAAAAATCTGCTGAAAAATCTGATGAAAAGGAATTATCAAAATAATGGGCTTAAGATATAATCATATTATTGGATTCCCGCAAATCGACGAGAAAATAAGATCTAAAATTTCGCAACATCTTGAAGATGGCGAAGAACCTATTCATACCTGTCGGCCAAAAGGTGGAATACTTATTAAACCACTTGATATTATATTTATTCCTTTAAGCATTATCTTAGCCATAGCTGCCTATAATATTGCTGCATTGGCTTTCGAATCAGAAGGCATGATGATTTTGAAAATTTTCTCGGTTATTTTAATTTTGATAGCTTTTTACTTTCTTGTCGGGCGTTTTATTGATGATATGGTCAGTAGAAAATACACAATTTACGCGATTACAAACAAAAGAATAATAATAAAATCCGGACCGACACAGGACATAACCAGGATATACGAAATTCGAAAAATTATTGGATTGATGATAAATGAAAAGAAAAATGGTTTCGGTACAATTATTCTTGACAAAGACCGGTTCATGGATAATGTTTTGCCCCTAAGATATTCCAGGACATTCAAAATCTCACCAAAACTGGTAATGATTCCTAATGCAAAGGAAATATTCGATTATTTAAAGGGAATTCGTGAATATTAGGTTGTGAGATATATGTTTTTTTACAAAAAATAATCGACAGAACAAAAAAAGCCTTCCGTATCTTAATAATATCCGGAAGGCTTTAAATATTTGATTCATATTTTAATTATTGATAATAATCTTAGCTGTTGTGGCATGATCACCTTCAATTGTCTGGCAAATATATGCGCCCGAAGGAAGGTTGGGCAACCTAAGATTAGCCCTGATTTCCGGTGATGAGTTTGGTGGAAGGGATCTTTCCATAACCACACGGCCGTTAATATCAATAACCCTGAAACTAACTTCGCCCTGGTAGTACTGGTCGAACTTATTATAAAATACCATCATTGTATTTGCAGGAGAAATAACAACATTCAGTCTTGAATCACTTGATTCTTTTTTACTTTTAACATCGCTGGGTTCATCCAGAACAAAAAGGCCGGCTTCGGATGCCATATAGAGTTTTTCTTCTCCGGGATCGCCAAAATATCTAAGGGACCACATATTAGACCTTGGGCCTGAACCTATCCTTTCGTAGTACCAGTTTTCACCAGCATCGTAGGTTAGCCAGATGGTGGTATATTGTCCGGAGGCAGCCCACAAAGTATCGTTAATCATTGTAACGTCATATATATGGCGGAAAGAATTCATGTCAATAAATTCCCAGTTTTCACCTCCGTCTTCAGTACTAAAAGCCTCGGACTGATGTCCGGCAGTCCATGCCTTATTTTCATTAAGCATCGAAATTGCATTTAAGTCAAAATCTTCCCCGGTCTGTTTAACAGTCCAATTATTACCACCGTCATTGCTGAGCAAAATATTTCCCCCGTTAAGTGGTATCATAACACGGTTACCGACAGCAGAAATCCTTTTAAATTCCTCATCAATATCTGTGTCAATTATTTCCCATGTTATTCCGCCATTAGTTGTCCGAACAAACAGCCCTTTTTTGCCGCATGCATAACCGTTCAGATCATTTGTAAATACAATATCCAGAATATCATCATCAACTTCTGATTCAATGTCTGTCCATGTTTTTGCAGAATCATTAGTTATTTTTATCATTCCCGATTCACCGGCAATTATTCCTTTTTCAGGATTAAAGAATTTTACAGTGTAAATGTCGTCTTTAAATTCAGCCGGTATTTCCACCCAGGTTTCGCCAACGTCGATTGATTTCACAATTATTCCATTCCTGCCAACAACGTAGGCAGTTGATTCGTCAGCGATGGAAACATCTTCAAAATCATAGGTAAGTTCGATAGTCATCGGATCCCATGCCTTTTGTCCGGGTTTTCTCAGAAATATATTACCGTAGTGCCCCACGGCAATTCCAACTTCAGTATTAAAAAATTCAATATTTAGCAGCGGAGCCGAGGATTTTGGCCTTTCAATTGTCCAGTTAATCATTTCATCGTAAGCGTACCAGGTTTTTCCACCGTCAAGAGATCGCCGAACAATACCTGCTCCCGGCACATAGTTTTCATCAACGTCGAAATAATTTTCAGTGTAGCCGCCAATAAATACCTCATCGTTGTTCCCGTATGGCCTGGCTGAAACAGCCCACATACTGGTATCCGCAAAAGAAAGTAAATCCCAGTTATAACCGCCGTCAGTTGTTTTATACAGCCCGCCGTTTGGTTTGTTGGTTCCAAACAGGTAAGTAATAACGGCATAACCGGTAATACTGTCCCTGCGGCTGAATAAAAGCCTCGTGATTTCGCAGTCAGAAGGATCTATACCGGGAATAACAAGAGTATCAATCAAATCCCAGTTATATCCATAATCTTTGGACATAAATATTAAGCCGTCAGTAGTATTGCAGAATAGAATATTCGTGCTGTCCTCGCGGATACCCAAGCTGCCAATGTTTACTTTCATGATAGTATCGCGGTATGTAGTGTCGCTGCTCCAGATTCTGAAATTTCTCATAACTGTAGTAACAGAATCCCAGGTTTCACCAAAGTTGTCAGACCTGAAAATTTTTGCGGTTTTGTAATCCCCGAAATATATGGTGTTTGGATTTTTTTCATCTCTTACAATAGCTTTACCGTTGGTTGAAAGAGCATGTGTTCTTAAAAGGGAAATATCCCAGGTTTGTCCGTGGTTAGTACTTCGGCGTATATCGCCAAAAACAAGCCCGCCGACAATAACCACATTTGTATCGGTTTTACTCATCATAATATTGTTGAACTGCGCCGGCCCGCCGGAATGATTACCAACAATAAGAGTATCCCATGTAGCTCCCGCGTCGTAAGAACGATAAACTAAGCGTCCCTCGCCTCCGCAGAACAAAGTGTTGTAGTTTTTTTCATTGGCCCACATATCATAAGTAGGCCTGTCTATCAAGCGGCGCCACTGCGCTGATGCATCCGAGAAAAAGACTGTTAGAAGTAAAACAGTTATTATAGATAAGTATATTTGTTTTTTCATCTCAATCACCTATTGTTTTGAATCTCAATACAAATAACAAATAAAAAAGAAAATGATTACAAAGTCAATGTAAATCTTTATCAAATCAAAAATATTTAAAATTTTGGAGGCTCAATATAAACAGATACATTTATTAGCGTACCTGCAGGTACTCTCTCTCCTGCTTTTGGGTTTTGAGCGCCAACCGTGAAAGGCAGGTATGTTTCATCTTCAATGTAAGAAACCGAGCCCATTTCAAGTCCTGACTCGTTAAGTAATTTCCTGAGATCATTTAATTCCACCCCGATCAGTTGTGGTACTTCGATATAATCTTCAGGGCCATTGCTAACAATAATATCAACTTCAGAACCATACGGAACCATACTACCCGGTTTAAGGCTTTGCTGAATAATGGCTTTTGCTTTATATTCCATACTGTATTCATGCAAAGTATCACCCAATTCAAGTCCGCGCCTCATAAGAAGAACACTAGCCCGCCTTATATCATGTCCAATCAGGTAAGGAACTTTGATCGAATCCGGGCCTTTACTTAAAGTCAGGAATACAGTTCTTCCTGATTTAACCATTTTTCCCTGTTTTGGTGTTTGCCTTAGAATTATATCCGCCGGAAACTCGGAATTTATTTCTCGCCCGGAAACAGATACATGCAGATTCTTTTTAAGCAATTTCATTTTGGCATCTTCAATATTCAGGCCCTGAACAAGAGGCATTTCTACAATTTCCCTATCGCTGACAAATGATGGCATCAACAATTTGTCCAGAATAAAATATAATAGAATAATCGATAAGGATAAACTGACAAATACTAAAAAATAAGGCATAAATCCCTTTGGTGATCTCTTCTGCCGGACTTTCTTTTCCTTAACAGGTTCTTTTTTCAATTCATCTTTTAGTTGTTGTAATTCTTCTTCTGTCATTTTGATTTTCAAGATTAATTATTACATTAACAAAAATACAAATATTTGATTAATTTTGTGGAGTCAATATTAAATGTTTTGTAATATGGCTTTGAATTTGTAACAGATTATTAATGGAATTATGAATAAACTAAATTATTTAACAGAACAACAGATAATTAAATTACTCGGAGAGAAAAATAAAATTGTTATATCCGGGCATCACAGCCCCGACGGAGACTGTCTCGGATCTCAGCTTGGCCTGTTTTACTATCTTAAGTCTATCAACAAAAAAGTGTTCCTTTTGAACAGCGACCCGGTTCCAGAAAATCTTATTTTTCTTCAGGGTAGCGATAAATTTTTTCTTTATAAACCAGAAGAACATGATGAACTAATTGCAGAAGCTGATCTGATTATTGTAACTGATGTTAACGATACATCTCGTACAGGCGCTATTGGCGATTCTTTAACAAAGTCTTCTGCTGAAAAACTTGTGATTGACCACCACATTGAACCTGATGATTTTGCTGATTATTATTATGTTGATACAGAAGCTGCTTCATGCGGACAATTAATCTGGAAAATAACAGACAAAGATAAAAATTACCAAACCAGCAGAGCAGCTGCGGAAGCTCTTTACGTCGCAATAATGACAGATACCGGCAGTTTCAGGTTCCCGAGAACAGACGGTGAGGTTCACAGGATTATTGCCGAATTAATTGACTGTGGTGCGAAGCCCGAGGATATGTTTGAATTTATTTACAACAACGTTTCTGATACTGCTTTCAAACTGTCGGGCCTGGCAATGAGCAGACTTGATCTTCACTTCGGTGGTAAGCTGGGATTTATAGGCATTGAATCGGAAGATTTTGATAAACTCGGAGCAAAACAATCGGATACAGAAAACATAGTTGAAAGAATTATGTCAGTTGCAGGAGTTAAAGTAGGAATTTTCATCCGGCAATCGCCGGATAGTAATTTTCTCAGAGTATCTTTAAGGTCCAAGGATGAATATTCCGTTCGAGATGTTGCAACACAATTTGGTGGTGGCGGGCATTTCCATGCCGCAGGTGCCAGGCTTTATGATATTGATTTTGACTCAGGAGTAAAAATGATACTGAAAGCTGCCGGGAAGATGATAGAATCTGTATAATTTTTTCAATTAATGAACATGAAAAAACTTCTTCTCATATTTCTATTTTTTCCTCTATCTGTATTTGCAGAAGAAAAGGAACTTTTTGTTAACTTCGGATACTTATCCGGGCTAAACAGAACATTTATTAATACAGATGATCCGGTTCTTATTCAGTCTGCGTCTGAAACAGAAAGAAATTCTGGCTACAGTTTTATTGGAGGATTTTTCATGAATGCTCAAATTCTTGAAAAATTTTCGATTCAGTGTGAATTATTATATAACTCAAAAACTTATTATCACCGCTCATATAATCTTTCAGGCCAAAACAAACTCTTCAGGATTGAGGAACTTTCTGTTGATTTTATTGAAGTACCACTGCTCTTTATGGCAAACCACGAAATGGACCGAAAAGCGCTGCATTTTTTTGGCGGAATGTCCGTGGCATTCCGGTCCAGAGCTTCTTATTTTAGTTCAATTGATAACATTGAATCCGGTGAAGTTATCCGTGTAAAGGATAATTCCGAGCCGGAGTTCATCAGGGAAAGTTTTGCAAATCTGATAGGCGGGGCTGAATTCACAATTTTAACTGATAAATTCAGATATCTTTTCGACTTAAGATACCAGTACTCTCTATCTCCTATCATCAATGATAAAGAGCTGAATAATTTTTCAAATCCCAACCCTAAATTCCATACAGTAAGTTTTCTGCTTGGAATTTTCTTTTGATTTATTATCTTGAAAAATAAAAATGATTAAAAACAGTCATTTTAAATTGATGTAATAGAATAATGATTTAATACCGGTAAGATACCCTCCGCAAGAAAAATAACGAATGACCGGAAAAACCGGAAAGTATAGTATGTTTCCAAAACAAATCCGGAGAGAATATGAATAATATTCGTGTTCTGACAGCAGCAGCATTATTTGATGGTCATGATGTTTCGATTAATCTTTTCCGCAGATTATTACAAAAACGAGGAGCCGAAGTAATTCACCTTGGCCATAACAGGTCAGTTGAAGAAGTTGTTACCGTTGCAGTCCAGGAGGATGTTGACGCTGTTTTGATAAGTTCCTACCAGGGTGGCCATAATGAATATTTCAAATACCTTGTTGATTTGCTTAAAGAAAAAGGAGCCGGGGATATTCTTGTGTTTGGCGGTGGCGGTGGTGTTATACTTCCTTCAGAGATAACTGCCCTCGAAAATTATGGTGTAATGAGGCTTTATCACGCTACTGACGGACAGAAGATCGGCATTGACGGCATAGCTGACGATATAATTGAACGGGTAACCGAGTATAAAAAAGAAAACAGGAAACCATGTGACCTGGGTGAAGATACTGTAAGAGAGAATAATACCGAAAACCATATAAAACTTGCAAGGCAGTTAACAGCTCTTGAATACAGCCCCGAACCTGAATCTTATATTGATCTGTATTCGAAATTTGATAAAAATAAATCAATAGTCCTTGGTGTAACCGGAACCGGCGGTTCAGGAAAAAGCTCGCTGATTGATGAAATCATAGGACGTTTTATAGCATTTACTGAAAATGTTAAGATCGGCGTCCTGGCTGTTGATCCTTCAAAAAGTAAAACAGGCGGCGCGCTTCTTGGCGACAGAATAAGATATAATAATATTTATAACAACAGGGTTTTCCTAAGGAGCTTTGCCACGCGCTCCAGTGTTTCAGAAATAAGTGATTCTATTACCGCTGCTATAGCCGCCTTGAAATCGGCAGGATTTGATATTATAATAGTTGAAACCAGTGGTATAGGCCAGGGAAATAGCGCCGTAGCTGATATTAGCGATCACTCTATGTATGTGATGACAGCCGAATTCGGCGCCCCGACGCAGCTTGAAAAAATTGATATGCTTGATGTTGCCAACTATATAGCAATTAATAAGTTCGAAAAAATAGGCTCGGAAGATGCACTTCGCGAAGTTATAATAAATTATATACGCACACATAATATCAGGCCGGAAGCAGGTAAACAACTTGAAGACCTTGGCTTGCCGGTTTATGCTTGCAGCAGCAATCAATTTAACAACCACGGAGTAAACAGACTTTTCAAAGATTTACTTGATTTACTTAATAATGAAAAGTCCGGCGATTATAAAGCTAATAGTGAAATGATCGCCCTCCTGCCAACTGATTTGACAAGGGATTTCGGACTAATAAGTAACAGCAGGGTAAACTATCTTTCAGAGATTGCCGAGACAGTAAAAAAATATCACGAAGCCGGGAACAAACAGGCAGAACTTGCCGGGGATATTTTTGCATTGAAGCAAGCAATGAAGCAGATTTCTGATTCTGATATAATGAAAGGCGTAAAAAATGTTTTCTCGGAAAAATGGGACAAACTTGATGATAAAGTCAAGGATTTCCTTTCTTCATGGGATGAAAAGAAAAACAAATGTTTTGACGAGGAATTAAATTATAAGATACAGGATAAAGAATACTCAATTAAATTATATAATAAATCCCTCTCCGGTTCACGAATACCCAAAGTTCTTCCGCCTCAATTCGAAAACTGGAAAGACCTGGTGAAATATTACTATCGCGAGAACTTCCCCGGAGATTTCCCCTATACTGCCGGAGTTTTTCCATTCAAGCGTACAACCGAAGACCCGAAAAGACAATTTGCAGGCGAGGGCCCTGCTGAAAGAACAAACAGAAGGTTCCACTACCTGACAAAGGGTGATAAATTCAAACGCCTTTCGGTTGCATTCGACGGGATAACACTTTATGGCGAAGACCCGGCCCTTAGTCCGGATATATACGGAAAGATCGGCGAAAGCGGCGTATCGATTTGCACCATAGAAGACATGGACATGCTCATGGACGGATTCGACCTGACTGACCCGTTCACATCCGTTTCAATGACTATAAACGCACCCGCGCCAATAATGGTGGCATTTTATTTCATGACGGCATATAAGCGCGAACTTGGAAAAGCTGAAGCCGGCGGTAATAAACTTTCCGACCAGGAAAAGCAGGATTTAAAACTTAATACATTCCGAAGGATACGAGGCACAGTACAGGCTGATATGCTGAAAGAAGACCAGGGACAGAATACCTGCATCTTCTCGATTGATTTTGCTATGAAGCTTATCGGAGACCTCCAGGAATACTTATCCAATAATAATATCAGGAACTATTACTCACTGAGTATCAGCGGTTACCACATTGCCGAGGCCGGAGCAAATCCTATCAGCCAGCTTGCTTTCACTCTTGCCAATGGCTTCACATACGTAGAATACTTCCTTAACCGTGGCCTTGATGTTGACGACTTTGCACCCAACCTGTCCTTCTTCTTCTCGAACGGAATGGATCCGGAATATTCAGTTCTCGGGCGTGTTGCCCGCCGTATATGGGCTGTTGCCATGCGCGATAAATATGGCGCTAATCCTAAAAGCCAAAAACTGAAATATCATATTCAGACTTCCGGGCGATCGCTTCACGCTCAGGAAATTGATTTCAATGATATCCGCACAACATTGCAGGGACTCATTGCTTTCAACGACAACTGCAACTCGCTACATACAAATTCTTATGACGAGGCTGTTACCACGCCTACTGAAGAATCAGTAAGGCGCTCCATGGCTATTCAGCTTATCCTTTCAAAAGAATTCGGGCTCCTGAAGAATGAAAACCCCAACCAGGGTTCATTCCTTATGGAATATCTTACTGATTTAGTGGAAGACGCTGTTCTTGAAGAATTCAGAAGGATTTCACGTCGCGGCGGCGTTCTCGGGGCTATGGAAACACAGTATCAGCGTTCGAAGATCCAGGAAGAATCAATGATATACGAGGCTCAGAAGCAAAGCGGAGAATACCCGATAATTGGTGTTAACACATACCTGAACGAGAATGCGGAAAGCCCTTATGATAATATGGAAATAACACGCGCCACCACCGAAGAAAAGCAGACAATTCTGACAAGGCTTAAAACATTCGACGAAAAACATGCAGACACTAAAGCAGAAGCTCTGCGCCGCCTGCGCGAAACAGCCCTTACGCAGGGCAATATATTCGAAGAACTGTTAAATACTGTCGAGCATGTCTCTATGGGTGAAATAACAAGGGCTCTTTATGAAATTGGCGGCAAGTACAGGCGCGGAATGTAGATTATAACAAACCCTCAGTTTTGCAGAAAACATAAGAAATATACTTTATGCTATTTCAGATATGATATCCGAAATAGCATAAAGTCGATGATATTACTTCATTATTATACATCAGAATATGGGCTCATAATAATGTGAACCCGTTGTCAAATTATTATTCATACGATTCCTGGCACAACATACTATATACCCGGCAAACCGTATTATCTGCCGGAACAGCTACTTTCGGGCATTTAATTTCCTGTTTTTATAATGTTATAACTCAGGATTATCGCATTTATGATTTGCTATTTATCTGATTTCGGTATACTAATAATAAATTCCGAGCCATTTCCCTTTTCACTTTTAACTTCAATATCCCCGCCGTTCTTTTCAGCAAATTCCTTGCATATTATCAGCCCAAGACCGGTTCCTTTTTCATTTTCAGTACCCGGAGTTGTTACGTTTGTACCGATATCGAATAGGATGTCAATTTTATCTTCGGGTATTCCTACACCTGAATCTTTTATTGAAATATCAATATTGTTTCCATTTTCTGTTGCTTCAACTTTAATAGATCCGTTCATCGGGGTAAATTTTACTGCATTATTCAAAATATTCCTTACAATTGTTGTAAGCATATTTGCATCTGCAAAGACCTCATATTTGTCATCCAAATCGTAACTTAAATCAATATTTTTATTTGCAGCAGATAACTTAACCCCCTGAATAGTCGGCTCGACAACTTGTTTTAAATTAGCCGGTACAGGATTAAAATCAATTGTATTTCTTTGCGACCGTGACCAGGTCAGTAAATTTTCAAGTAATGAGCTTACATGAGTTGTTGATTCGTTCATCAATTCAATAAATTCCAATTTCTCGTCATCGTTCATATCTTTGAATTCTGACGACATTAACTGAGTGATTGAATTCAGCCCACCAATAGGATTCCTAAGATCATGAGCGATAATTGAAAAGAATTTATCCTTAGTAGCATTTAGCAAGTTCAGGTCATTATTCATTTCTTCAAGCATCTTGTGATTTTTTTCAATCTCTATATTCTGATTAACCAGGATTTTATTTTTCAATTTTCTGCTTAGGTTAATTCTATATAGAATAATTGAAAATATTATAGTTAAAAACAAACTGATACTAATTATCAGAATAATATAGTTCCTTTGTCTCAATTCCCTGTCAATATGTTGCTTTTCCCGTTCTTTTTCAATCTCAATTTTTCTTAATTTCTTTTCGTAATTGTATTCGGCAGTAAGGTTGGCAATATTTCGCTTACTTTCTTCACTGTGCAGAGTATCGCCATATTTCTTTGACAAAGCCAGGAATTTGTAGGCTTTCTTATAATCTTTCAATTTTTTGTAAGTCTCACTTAAATGAAAACTTGCTTCGAAAATATTGAATTTTGAATTTAATTTCTTTGCATGTTGCAGGGCATCCTTAGCAATATTTATCGAGCCGGAAAAATCACCAGTGGCAGAATAATATTTTGCAATAGCAATTTTTGTACGTACCTGTTCGCGAATATTGTTCAGGCTAACAAATATTTCTAAAGCACGATCAAGACATGATTTAGCGGAATCAAAATTTCTTAGCAGAGTTTCGTTTATCCCGATAAATGACAGGTCAGTTGCAATCAGGTTGTTGTCATTAATTTTTTTTGCATAAATAATGCTTTTTTTCAGATAGTAATTCGAGCTGTCGTAATTTTTTAAATAATGATGATTAATACCGAGATTGAGTTTTGCTGTTCCGAGCATAAAATTGTTATTGATTTTTTTACTTAATTCAATGCTTTTGTTGAAATTATCACTGGCTGTCAGGTATTCATCCTGCGTGATATTGATCAGCCCGATATTATTCCACAATCTGGAAAGTCCGTCAATATCATTCAGGCTCTCATAAATTTTCAGGCTTTGATAGAACATATCCTTAGCTTCAGCATAATTTCCCTGGTTCCATTTACCTGTCCCCATATATTTCAAAGCAAGAGCCTTCCCTCTTTTAAAATTCAATGAGTCAGAAAGCCTGCTTGCAATATTTGCATATTCTATACTCTTATCAAAATCGGAAACCATTGTTGAAAAAGCCAGCCTGTTTAATAAGTTAACTTTATTAGTATCATTTTTTGCGTGGCTTAGTTGGTTTTTCAGGCTGTCGATAGTATTTGAAAATGATTGGCCTGCAAATACAAGCAGTAAAATCAAAATGATGACAGATTTTACAATTTCCTTCGATTTCTTAAAATAAATATTCACAGCTTCCAATCAATAATTTTCTGTCAATAACTAACAATCAAAAAAACGCGGGGTACTAAATTTTAGTATAATTTCAGTACCCCTAATCAATAATCTTAGTATTTTAATATAACAAAATAATGTTATTAACGTGTTAATTTCTACTATAAAATTATAAAATATTATCAATACTTTCCGAAATCTTCATCATCCAGTTTGATAATGTCATCCGGATTCTCAATAATCTCATCATCTAATGATTCGGGCAACTGCTTACTATACCTGCCGGAATTCAATATGTTTGTTTTCGAAATATTATCTTCAACGGAATAATCACCGGCTTTTAAAGTAAACCTGGAAATCATACTCTTAAGATTATTGGCCTGGCCTGAAAGCTCCTCACTTGCCGACGCACTTTGCTCGGCGCTTGCAGTATTGGTTTGTGTAACTTTATCGATTTGTGTAAGGCCTTCGTTTATCTGAGCAATAGCCTGAGCCTGCTCATTGGATAATGTTGCGATTTCACCAACGATATCAGCTGATTTAATTGATGAATTTGTTATTTCCTTCAATACTTCAGAGGTTCTGATAGCAAGCATAGAACCATTTTCAACAACTTTGATACTGCCTTCGATCAGTTCGGCAGTTTCCTTGGCAGCAGTGGCACTACGTGCGGCAAGGTTACGAACTTCCTCTGCTACCACGGCAAAACCTTTTCCGTGTCGGCCCGCCCTTGCTGCTTCAACGGCAGCATTTAATGCCAGCAGGTTAGTCTGGAATGCAATCTCGTCAATAACTTTTATAATTTTTGAAATATTCGAGCTTGATTCCGATATTTCGCTCATTGCCATATTCAGGTTCTCCATCTCTGAATTTCCTTTTTCAGCGGAATCGCGGGATTCATCAGTTAGTGTTTTGGCCATATTGGCATTTTCTGCATTAAGCCTTGTCTGTCCGCCTATTTCGGACATTGAACTGGTTATTTCTTCAAGGCTTGCCGCCTGTTCGGTTGCACCTTGCGAAAGAGATGTACTGGCATCTGAAACCTGAACAGCCCCACGGTTAACTTCATCTACCGTTACCACTACCTGGGACATAATTTCGTTCATTGAATCGATAGTTTTATTCAAAGCTTGTTTCAGCCGTAAACTGTCTCCCTTAAAATCGCCATCCATATATTCGGATAAATTGCCGTCGGCTATTGTTTCAAGAGTATTTATAGCCTGCCGGAAAGGCATAAGTCGAATCGTTTCGTTGATAGAATTTTTCAGAATAGCATGATCGCCTTTAAAATCACCGGTCATTTCCACTGAAAGGTTGCCTTCTGCCATTTGCTGTAGGGTTTTAACTGCTTCGGCAATAGGATTCAATACAAGATCAAGAGTTTTATTCAAACCTGAAACCATATCCTGATAAGAACCCCTGAACCCCGAGACATCTGCCCTTACTCTCAGATCGCCTTTTTCAGTGGCGTTGATAAGTTTATGAATTTCAGAATTAACATTAACAAGGTTATCACGCAGCTCATCAATCATTTCATTGGCCACAACCCGCTTACCTGCCATTTTTTCCATTTGTTCGGAAAAATCTCCCTCGGAATATTTTTTTATCGTATTCAGAATCATCAGAATTGCCCCGTTTATTTCATTTACAGTATCGTTGAAGCCGTCTGACATGGTATTATATACTCCGGCAAATTTTGATGAATCAATATTGTATTCTATATCTCCCATACTCTGCTGCTCAGACATTTTCTTCATTTCCGATATAAAGGTATTCAGTGTATCAATCAGAAGGTTTATATTATTCTTGATCTCATTGAAATCTCCTTTGTATTCATCTTCAATTTTCGAAGGAATATCACCCTTGCTGATTCTGTCAACGTATTCGGCAGTAACGTTCAACGGAGCAACAATACTATCAACAATATTATTTACATTTCCGGCAAGTACAGCATACTCTCCTTCAAAATCATCAGCATCCACCCTTCTGTCCAGTTTACCGTTACTGCAATCATTTGCCAAATTATTCAGGTCATTAATGATATTTGCGATACTTCCGGACATTTTTTTCATTGATTTCATAAGTTTGCCGGTTTCATCATTTGATTCTGAATCAAGCTTAATATTAATTTCCCCTGAAGCAATCTTATCGGCTGCTTCCATGCATTCAATTACCGGTTTGGAAATTTTGCCGGAAATCCAGAAAATTGCAATGAACATTGCCGCCAGAACAACTATTCCAATTACTATCGTAAAATTAAGCAATGTTCTTACAGGTTCAAGAACTTTATTCATAGGTATGCCAACAGCAAAACCCCAGGGAGTTTTTGTATTACCTATCTCCATGGGTTCAGTAACAATATAAATATCGGTTTCCATTTGCGGAGAATACACTTGATAAGAATATTTATTCCCTGCTTTTATAGCAGCCACCAGGCTGTCTGTTCTATCGCCGCTCATATTGCGTTCTGTTTCACTCATATTCTTCCCGAGCCTTGAAGGATCGAAATGAGCCGTAACAATTCCGGCATTACTGAATATTGCTGCAACACCAGTTCCGTAGGGTTTTATCTTCGATACCATTTCCTGCAATACATTCAGGGAAAGGTCGATACCTACAACACCTATCACTTTTCCGTTTTCTTTGATGGGATAAGAAATTGTTGTTATCAGCATATCCTTTCCGCCAATATTGTAAGAATATGGATCTATCAATGCTTCTTTGCCGGTTTTAAGTGGTATCTGGTAATAATCACCTGTACCGGGTTTATCATAATCCACCAAAGGTTCAATAATAATGCTTCCAGAACCACGGTTCCAGTAGGGAATAAATCTTCCCGAGGCATCAGTACCGGATGTATTTCTATAATTGTCATCCAATCCGTCAAATACATTAGGTTCCATACATACCCAAACACCAACAAAATTCTCATTATCTTCTAAAAATCCTTTTAATATTCCATTCAAAGCAGATCTTCGGTCAGAAATATCAATAGTCTCCCTTTTTTTGATAACTTCTGCCAATGCCCTTGCTGAAACAAATGGTTTTTCCATAAAAGCTTTTACCGCCATGGAATGTTCGGCAGCAATGGATTCACCCAGCTCAAGAGCTGAATCGGTTTGCATATTTGCTGAATTATTGTATAGAAAACCTGAAAGAGCCACTATACCAAGAACGGTAACTGACAAAATAAATACTATTAGTTTTTTCCTGATATTCAGATTGTTAAACATAAAACACCTTATTTTCAATAAATAATAATTAAAAATTGATCAAAAACATTCAACCCGAAAACCATTTCGTAAATGGTTCACTGATTTGTTTAAAATAATTTCCTGGTTATTGATTCTTATAAATCAATTGTTAATAAAAGTTTGTAATAATCTTTGATTTTTTCTTCATCAACGTCCAAAGTATAATCAACAAGATCAACCCCGGTCGAGAACCATAGGCTGGCTCCCTTTGATGATTTAATCTTGATTGATGGACCTAACCATAAATATGAAGATTCATTGTCAGATTTATCTCCGATTCTGGTATTAGTTATCAGGTGGTCATAATATAATCCAATGTCGAAATGTTTTGATATTGTAAATTCCGGTTTCACAATATATTCAAACAGATCATAAAAAGTACCGTTATGAACTTCTTCTCTTAATCCTTTCCAATATATAGCACTAAGAGCTACCGATCCTGAGGGCAGGGCATAAATCAGGTAAAGAGCCGGAACGATACCGTCACCGATTACAGCCCTATCGCCGCCGGAATGAAAATTGCCACCGAGAATTCCAAGGCTTGGGTTAATTGTCAGGTTACCAGTTGTATAGCTTACCCCGACGCCAAATTCAGTATATAAATTTGTTCCGTCGCCACCACCGAGCAAATCCTGTGTCCAGAATACACCATAGTAAGTAAAATATAAACTCTCCCCGATTTCCCAACCGCCATAGGCAACCGGATAAAAGCCAAAAACAGGATCCTGTCCCATTTGAATTCCAAAATATGAATTATCGGATTCTTCCTCAGCGTGCACACTGATTGCTAAGAATATAAAAGTTAAAAACGTTAGTAATGTTTTCTTCATGACTTTCCCTTTTTGTTAATCATCAAAAGCGCGTGTTATTTTTTCCTGACCATAAGTCAATTTATTCTAATGCTATTCTTCTCTTATATCATTTAATGCCATATATCCAATCAATTTTCCCAAAGCAATTCCATTTTATACAAATGAAATTTCAACTTCTTAACAACAAGTTTTCAAATGTTCCTTTCAGGAAAAATCAAAAATCATAAGAGACTTTTTCAGGGTAAGATCAAATTCAACCTGAAATAAAATAGGAAATTGTTTTATAATTAACAAATCAATTTATTTAAATAATACGACTGTATTCCATGTATCATTATTTGTCCGATAAACAGGGATCATTTTATGCCTGAAAGAAGCTCAGTACCGGAGTATATTAATTTTCATCAGCCCTGACATCATGATTATACTTGCGGGTAAGTATTTTATTTGATGAAATATATCGATACGGTTAGGCTTCTCTTTCAAAATTTTTCTCGTACAGCCTTTGGTTCAGCTTATTCTTCCATCAATTACTATATATAAACTGATTCCTAAGGTATAAATATTGAATACAATATATATATCATTGTTTTAAACAACCTTCTTATAAAATTATAAAGTCAAATAATAAAATTATGATTACAAATTATCATGTTAATTACAAATTTTAGAATATTCCTGAATAATCAAATGATTTAATATTCTGATATTATAATTTTATTTATATGAATTAATAAATTAACTATTTGATTTAGAATATTAACAGTATAATTTATAATATATTTAGTTTATCTAAGAATAAAGATATACTATGTAAATCATAATTTGAATTAATTAAATAATAAGATGAATCGTAAAATATGTTATTTATATAATTAATATATTAAAACATATTTATAATTTTATTAGATGTATAAATAATTTAGTTAGATGAACTATATCAAGGGTAAAACAGATTGATTAAATTATAATAACTACTGATAATATATTAATTTAAATATGTAATTGAATAATTTTAATCAGTTATAGTTTTATCCAAATTATATATATCAGCTTCACCGGCAGGTAATAGGGTTTTGCAGCCGGGGTCAGGCTGCTTTAACACAGAATATCAATATTTTTGATTTTTAGATACAATTGCATCAGTATCGAAAGCACATATCGGGGAATTTTTTGATAATTAAAGACGGGAGATTCTGCATTATTCCGGGATAATTCCCAAAAACAGGATTGGTTAAGCGTTAATCAAGGGATAGTTTTGTTCAAATAATTCGAAGAAATAATCAACAGCTAAAGAATATTCCTACAAATGTTCCGCTTTAGTTTAAATAATTATTTCTCCTCATTAAGCATATACAGGTCGGGCAGATGTCTCCCCTGCTCATCGTAGTCAAGTCCGTAACCGATAACGAACAAAGGCGGAATATCCATTCCTGTATATTTCACATCTACATTAGTCTTCCTCATCTCGGTTTTTGAAATCAGGGCAGCAGCTTCTACGCTGGAAGCCCCCATATCCCGAACTTTTGCCATCAGGTATTCCATTGTCAGGCCTGAATCTACAATATCCTCAACAATTATAACATCCCTGCCTTTGATATCAATTCCATAATGCTGAAGCTGTACCTTCCCGGAACTTGTCATGGACGAGCCATAGCTCTTTGCCCTGATCAATTCAACGGACAAGTTAAGGTTTATTTGCCTTATCAGGTCGGCGGCAAAAATAAAAGCCCCCTTCATCACAATAAGGAACACCGGCTTTCTGCCTTCATAATCATTATTTATCCGGTTTGCAAGGCCTTTTACAATTTCATGCAACTCCTCTGCTGATTTGTAAAGGCCGAAATTATATTCGCCGATCCTGAATGCTTTCATAAATATAAATCGTTATTTTCAAAATTATTAAACATAATTTATGTAGCGTTGTAACTTACTTTCAGATACTTCTTGGTTGTTGATGAAATTTTAAACTTATCGTTTATTCTCATTCCGCAAACCCAGACAATGTCATTTTTTCCTGTTGTAAGGACAAGAATTCCTGATTTGTCGATCAAAGGAACTTTCGAGTTTGTTAGAAAGTCACTAAGTTTCATTTCGCCCTTCATACCGAGAGGCTGAAATTTATCTCCCGGCTGCCAGGAACGCAGGGTCATTTTCAGGGGTATAAGGTCGAAGTCAAAGAACTCAACTTGTGGAGCCAATGTAAAATCAACATCTTTTTCTCTTACTTCTTCAAGTTTTATCGTGTAGGCAGGAGTTTTGTAAAATCCTGTTTTATTAATTTCCTGATTTACTTTCTCTTCAGAAGGTTTCCTTACAAATATCAGGTTTTCCCTGTCGCGCAGAACAATAATTTGCCTTGATATTTCACAAATGCTTCCAACAGCTTTGTTGCACAAAGCCAATATTCTGTCGATAGTTTTCAAAGATTGTGACTGAAGCTGGAAATGCTTAAACATAGCGGCCTGTATGATTTCGCCCTGTATAAACCTGGAAAAAGTATTTAATAAGGATGTTTTTATAGCGAAGCGATCGGAATTTTTCTCACCAATCACATCGTCAAGAATATTCCTGATATACTCGGATATAAATTCATCTGCACCATTGATCAGTTTTGCAGTTCTATTAAGCACGTCCATTATTTTTGGGTTGTACTCGTTGACTAATTCAGGAATCAGGTCCAAGCGAACTTTGTTTCTGGTATAATTGGTAAATTCGTTGGATTCATCTTCACGCCACTGAAGATTTCGTTTTTCTGCATATTTCTTAAACTGGGATTTACTCATAGCCAGCAATGGCCTGACAAGAGTAACATTTTTTCCGAGAGCTCTTTGCGAAGGAATACCACTCAGGCCGGTCAGTCCGGAACCCCTCAGGAGATTTATAAGAAATGTTTCAGCTGAATCATCTTTGCTGTGAGCAGTAGCAACGAGAGTAGAACGTACATTTCTGGCAACCCTTTCAAGGAACATATATCGCAATATTCTTGCGGATTCTTCAATACTTAAAGATTTTTTCTCGGCATATTGCTTAACCCTGCCCTGGGAACAATGGAATGTCAGCCCATAGGATTTTGCAAGGGCTTTAACAAATTCCTCATCCTTATCGGATTCCTCAGCACGTAAATTATGATTATAATGAGCTACAATAAGCCGGTAATAATTCTTCTCTGCCAAAACAACAAGAGTATCCAGTAAAACAACGGAATCGACTCCGCCGCTTACTGCAACGACTATCTCGGAACCGGGTTCAACAAACAATTTGTTCTTCAGATATTTTTCAACTTCGGAATGAAACATTCTAAGGAACAGGTCAGATCTTTGCTCTTTAGTAAGAATTGAATCCTTTTTCACCGGAGCGGACCTTCTTCTCGAAAATATACTCTTCTTGGGAATTTTATCCATCAGGATATTATCTTTTTCAATCAATCCTAATTTCTTCAGTAATTCCTGGTAGTGTGTTTTTTCTTTTTCCTTTCTCTCCTGAATCATTGCCAGGTTTGGCTTTTCTTGCTGAAATTTCGATTTCTGTTGGTATTTCCCGGAAATTTTCTTGTCCTGATGTCCTTTATTTTGCCTTAATTGTTGATTATCGGGCTGTCTTCTTTGCTTCTGTTGCTGGTTTGGGCTTTTACTATCCTTTTGGGGATGTGCATTCTTATTTTTTTGCGGTGCAATTCTTCCCGGCCCTTTTTTATCATTTGATTTACTAACCGGAGAGTCAGCAACCTGAGAATTATTATCATTATCTTCAATTTTGGCTTTTTCAATTGCCTGAGTAATATTTCTTCTATTTGCCCTTTGCTGTTCTTCTGGTTTCTTTGCCGATCTTCTTTGTCCGCCACCACCGTGCCGTTTATGCTGTTGTTTTTTTTGTTCTTCCGGTTTAGCATCCGGTATTTCAGTTTTAGTGGTTTCTTTTTTCCCGTCGGGTTTTGTCGCCGTATTCATTGAAGTAGTTTTTTTCGACCTTCCCGGACGTTTACGGGTTGTTTTCTGCTGACCAGGTTTTGTCTCCGTCTTAACGGATTGAGTATCAGTTGTTTTAAGGCCTGTTACTGTTTCCTTCGATTCATTATCATTTGATATTGGCTGCCTGTCAGCTGACCTTTTCGGCCTTCCCGGACGCTTGCGTGCTGGCTTTGGCTTCACGGTTTTTATTTCTTCTGACGTTTTAGCGGTATCAGGTTTAGCATTAGCAACAGCTTTTGCTTCAACTTCTTGTGCAGGAGTTGTTGTCTCTTTTACTTCCGATTTTACTTCTGCCGGTTTTCCCGTTGTTTTCTTTGCAGTTGATTTTCTCGTCCTGCCCGGACGTTTACGTGTTGGCTTTGGCTGTTCGGACTTAGTATCAGCAGACGGTTTCACAGCTTTTGCTTCAACTTCTTTCGTTGGAGTTGTTGTCTCTTTTACTTCCGATTTTACTTCTGCCGGTTTTGCCGTTGTTTTCTTTGCCGTTGTTTTCTTTGCCGTTGTTTTCTTTGCCGTTGTTTTCTTTGCCGTTGTTTTCTTTGCCACTGTCTTTCTCGGACTGCCCGGACGCTTGCGTGCTGGCTTTGGCTGTTCGGACTTAGTATCAGCAGACGGTTTCACAGCTTTTGCTTCAACTTCTTTCGTTGGAGTTGTTGTCTCTTTTACTTCCGATTTTACTTCTGCCGGTTTTGCCGTTGTTTTCTTTGCAGTTGCTTTCTTCGGCCTTCCCGGACGCTTGCGTGCTGGCTTTGGCTGTTCGGACTTAGTATCAGCAGACGGTTTCACAGCTTTTGCTTCAACTTCTTGTGCGGGAGTTGTTGTCTCTTTTGCTACCGATTTTACTTCTGCCGGTTTTTCCGTTGTTTTCTTTGCAGTAGCTTTCTTCGGCCTGCCCGGACGTTTACGTGCTGGCTTTGGCTTCACGGTTTTTATTTCTTCTGACGTTTTAGCGGTATCAGGTTTAGCATTAGCAACAGCTTTTGCTTCAACTTCTTTTGCAGGAGTTGTTGTCTCTTTTACTTCCGATTTTACTTCTGCCGGTTTTCCCGTTGTTTTCTTTGCAGTTGATTTTCTCGTCCTGCCCGGACGTTTACGTGTTGGCTTTGGCTGTTCGGACTTAGTATCAGCAGACGGTTTCACAGCTTTTGCTTCAACTTCTTTCGTTGGAGTTGCTGTCTCTTTTACTTCCGATTTTACTTCTGCCGGTTTTGCCGTTGTTTTCTTAGCAGTTGCTTTCTTCGGCCTTCCCGGACGCTTGCGTGCTGGCTTTGGCTGTTCGGACTTAGTATCAGCAGACGGTTTCACAACTTTTGCTTCAACTTCTTTCGTTGGAGTTGCTGTCTCTTTTACTTCCGATTTTACTTCTGCCGGTTTTTCCGTTGTTTTCTTAGCAGTTGATTTCTTCGGCCTGCCGGGTTTTCTTTTCACTTTAGATTCTGACTTATTATCAACTTCATTTTTTTCTGAATCAGGGGTAATCTTTGTATCACGATTTTCAGTATCGTTTGCTTTTTTAACTCTTTTAGCCATAAATAATCTTTTAAATTACTATAAAATCAAGTTACAAATATACAAACATTTTGTTTATCAATATTAATACAAAATTTATACTACTATTTGTAATCTGATTATCCTTAAAAAAAATTAATTTGTTGATTCATTCATTTTCCATTAAATTAAAAATGGTCATTGCCTGCGAATAATATTTTCGGAGTTTATTTTCTCGTGTTTTCCGGAGAAATCGGCATTCTCCTTAATTTCGGGTTTTACTAATTTTTACACGAGGTAATACAGTGGTTAACTTCAAAATTCTAATCGGCTTATCATTTCTGATTATCTTTTCTCTAAATTACTCTTTAAATGCATATTGGGAAAAAATTGATCTTCCCGAAACAGGTGTTGTTCAAGCTGTTGAAGTAATTAATTCATCTACTATCCTGACTGGTATCGAGGGAAAGGGCATTCTGTTTTCAACTGATCTTAAGAATTGGGCCTACCCTGATCAGGCACCTGCTAATAAACTTATCAGGGATTTTCATGTTGAAGGAAGCAATATATATACAGCCACTAACGGCGGAGGAATTTATTTTTCCGGAGACAATGGGCTAAACTGGAATGAATACAACAACTCACTTGATAATAATAATGCATTATGTCTTTCATCTGATAAAAATGGAAATCTGATTGCAGGAATGTGGTTTTACGGTGGTGTTTATAAATATGATAAATCAAATGAAGAATGGAAAAGGATAGGAGTTAAAGATAACGATGTCCACGCCGTATATTGTACAAAATCCGGCGATCTATACGCAGGTACTCATCATAATGGTACTTTTTATTCATCTGATAACGGTGAAAGCTGGACTGAAAGCGGTTTCTTCTATAATGTAACTACTTATGACTTCGTTGAAGCAGCCGACGGCAGAATTGTGGCCGCCGTCAGCGATGGTATCTATTACACTGACGACGATGGCAACAGTTGGAAAAAATCGAACAAGGGGCTCGAAATTAAAAGTATCAGAAGCCTTTTTGCATGTGGCGATTATATTTTTGCAGGAACAGCAAACGGAGGAATTTACCGTTCCTCTGATAATGGAATTAACTGGACAAAATTAAACGCTAATATGCCCGAACCAATTACGATCCTTGATATGGCCGCTGACGACAATAAAAGGCTTTATCTTGCTACCAACATGGGATTGTATCATTCCATGTATCCTGTGGATCAGTCTGTTCTGATTAATCACATTTCGCCTGAAGATACGACAAGTGCTGATATTGGCGAACCTGTATCATTCACCGTAACAGTTAGTGACGAAACCGGCAATGTTATTCCGGGTGTAGAAGTAAAGATTTCAAATTCTATGGATTCTTCAAGCGATACTTATACAACAGATGAAAACGGTGAAGCAATAATCAATATTACAGTCCCTGATGATATATCCAACGGTAATTATACAATTAGCATTGAAACTGAAAAAGACGGATATGCAAAAGGAATGAATGTTGAAAAAGTAATCAACGTAAATCATATTATCGAAACTTACTTCCATGTCTCTCCCGAAGAATTACAGGATATGTATTGGGAACAGAGCCGGGAATTTGAAATAACTCTTCTTGACGAGAATCAAAATCCGATACCAAATACTGATCTTATTCTGAATGATCCGATAAGCAATATTGACAGTAGTATGACAACAGACGGCAGCGGCAAAATTCATTACACTGTTATTATTCCCGACAGTTTAGAGAAAGGCAATTATTATATCAAAATTCAATTTGAGCAGGATGGATACCAGCCGGCTCAGGGTTTTATATCCATACGCGTTCTTGGATATCTTTCTGTTACTGATGACCTGACAGACGGAAATATTGAAATATATCCCAATCCGGCAAGCGATTATCTGAACATATCGGTTCCTGAATTTTCAGAATATGAAATTAAAATTATTGATATGAATTCAACAATTGTTTTCCGCGATAAAAATTCAGAAAAAATTGACCTGCAGAGCCTTCCAAATGGAGCTTATATATTAATAGTAACAAACAGAAAAAGCCAATTCTCTACCGGTTTTATAGTCAGGCGTTAATTTCCTTAACATTATAATTCCAGTATAATATGCCCGGTGCAAAAGCGCATCGGGCATTTATTATTTTCACACCTTCTACGTATAAATACGGATGAAAATACGTATTTCACGGTATTTATATAAAATACCATGTTCATGGTATTTACTTTTACAACTCTTTGTAATAAGTTGAAATTAAGACGGATAGCATAAAGAAACGATATTGATTATTTCTTATATATCCGCATGAATGCTATCTGTACACTGAATTTGAAACTAATTTCAACATTTATATACAAGGAGATATCATGAAGAAATCTATTACAACATTCCTTATGTTACTGTTCCTGTGCATCAGTTTCAGGGCATACTCCCTGGAACCAATGCGGGGAAACAGTACCAACATCACGCCCTACACAATGTTCGACGGAGTTAGCCCAATACACCCGCAGGTTGACGGGCAGGTATCATTATCATTCCCTGAAGAATGGTACTATGCAAGCAAATATCCCGATTGGTTCGCCGACCCGATGCACCAATACTGCAATGCAGGATTCTTCTGGTATGAGCACAGGAACGGCTGGACTGCCACGAGTTCTTCAAGTAGTATAACGTTCTATCCCGGAACTGCTTTTTTTATTGCTCATGATATTGAAGGGCAGTCAAATGATCCGCTGCTGGCTTTCAGGCAACAGGAAAATAACGACTGGAACGTGGCTGAAACATACATAGCAGGTGTTAAAGTTAAATGCTGGATACTCGGCAATGACGACAAAACCGATGATAGCGGATGGATAAATTTCTCTGACGGCCTGCAGTTCAGCCATCTAATCCCTGAGGATGGAGACCATTCAAATAACAATTTAATTACCGATGTTGGCTTCATTGTCCGCTACAACGATGATCCTTCAACAGATGTACACTGGTTCCCCGGTATGGCAGAACCCGGCGATCCGGGATGGAACTGGTCGGCATTTTATGGGGCTTTCGGGGCCTACGGATTTAATAACAGCTTCAGTATTTACGGAGAGGACGCTATTGATAATGAAGTATATGAATGGGTATTCTACCGCGGTTCTGCTGATCCGAACAATCCGGATGATGTTTCCGGCCCAATAGGAACACCGCCAATGCCGCCAATACTTGATTCACTTGAAACACGTACTGTAATTATCGATCCTCCCAAGGACACTATAGTATTCATTGCACCGAACTGGTGGATTCATTTCATGCCTCCCCCCTGGCCCGGCGCTCCCGGAGGCCCCGGCCCCGGTATTGAAGTTAAATCCGGCAGGGATATAAGGATTAAAGCCGGTATTCTAACAAAAGCACAGGTTTTCCTGAGAAATCGTTCAAGCGTTGCGAAGAAAATACTTGTGAAACCCAAACTAAAGAAAACGTCGTCCGACTGGTGGGTTGACTCATTCTTTGACGTATTTACAAAAATTGATCTTGGCCCCGGTTCACACTGGGTTCCGGAAGCTCCCATTGATCCTCCCGATCTTGGCTCGGAATGGACAATACTCGAGTTCGAATTCAATACAAATCCCGAAATACCAATACTTGGCCTCAATAATACCATTATTTTCGAAATATTCGAAGCTGTTGAAGACCCCGGGAATCCTGTGGGATTTATTCCCGGCGAAAAACTCGGGGAAACGGAAATACAGATAATGCCTGACGCACCCGCCCCGGATATTGCCCTGTGGTTCAATCCCCAATCTCTCACTCATCACGAAGATGGCGACCATATACGCTACTGGGACGACTGTTCGCCAAAATGGGTACACGAGGAAGCCTACATGGATTTAGAGGCACGCAGGCCAAGATATGTTGAAAGTTCAGCTGAACCTGGAATATTTGTTAATTTCCCGTCTCCCGATCTGCCGGGTGTGCACTTCGATGGAGATATCGGGCATGGCAGTTACGGACAGTCTGATATTATGATAAGCCATTATAGCCATGAAGTAACAACGGGTATGGATAATCTCTGGATGCCGGATCCGGCAGCAAAGGACTTCTTTATTGTTTTTAAACCACAGACCCCGCTTGAAGGAGATATTCCATATTACTCGGACGGCAGGCAGACACTGTTCGAAATTGGCGGCCCTATGAGCGGTATGAACCTGTATTATTATAACAACCAGCTATGCTTTGGGTTCTGGAACAGGTATCAGTCCAAGTTCTATGCCCTCGGAATAAGCGATCCGGAACTGTTGGGTTCTTTCCCCTGGCTGGAATATCTATCCCCACTGGAATCTACGTTTACATATCTGCTGCATGTAGGATACAGCCCTGAGACTGATGAACTCAGAATAGGTATCGGCATTGACAATATTGAGCAGTTTATATATTTTCCCATTCAAAATTCAGGATTTGGCTTCGACGGTTTCTCGCAGGACGGTATGGACTTTTCTGCCATCGGTGGGGCTGCCCGTACCTGCTACCACGACTACAATACCGGCGAGACATATTCAAATCACTTCAGCGGCGTGATTGGAGATGTAATCCTGCTTAATAACGGGGATACAGAACACACTATATGGGTTCCTGACGAATCATACCAGGAGGAACCATACCCCGGCTACAGGCCCGAAACCATGCAGCAAAATGACTGGGTAACAGCTTACCTGCTCCAGAAATATTTCATGGGCGGCGAATACGGGAAACGCCCGGCTATGGCAAGTGAAATTATTAAAAGCCTTGACCCGGTTTCAAGGGATTTCAACCAAAGCCTCGGGTTGCCGTCGCCAAATCCCTGCCGTGATATTTGCAATGTAAATATCAGTTTAGATGAAAGTGGAGCAATTTCACTGAGCCTTTTTGATGTTTCCGGAAAAAAAGTAATGGATATTTTCAACGGAAATCAGGCCAAAGGGAGCCAAACATACCGGATTGATACGGAAAATCTTAATCCCGGAATTTTTTATTTGCGCCTTGAATTCGGGGGGCGTACAGAAGTGCAGAAAATCGTTGTAATCCGCTAAATATATGTAATCAGATAAATTAGAATGAAAAACGATAAAAATAAATACAAACTCATATACCGAGAACTACGTAGAAAGCCACTACGTAGAAACACGGATGCAAAATACGTAGTTTTCGGGATTTTTATAAATTACGTGTTTTCAGGTATTTACTTTCTGTTTGCACTTCATTATGTTTGTACCAGTGAAAACATAAGGGAATAAAATCCCGGGCAATGACCAAAGCCAAAATTTTTTAATTGAAATTTCTCTGAAGAGTAAAAAAATGACAACTAACAAATTAAATAACAGGAGGAGGCCGATGAAAAGAAAAGTACAAATAATGCTTGCCGCCATCATGCTGTGCATACTCGGCGCGGGTGTTAGCTTCGGGGCAACCATAAATGTTCCGGCTGATCATGCTACCATCCAGGCAGCGATCAATGCAGCATCTCCGGGCGATGTTATTCAGGTTGCAGCTGGTGTTTATACTGAAAATATCAATATAGACAGAAGAATCAGCCTGATTGGCGCTGGTAGTGGAAGTACAGTAATAACACAAACAGCGGCAGGTGCAGGTGATCCAAAAATTGGTGTTGTTCAGTTATCTGCTTCGGGCACATCATCAAATCAGATATTGATTCAAGATTTAAGTATTGAAGTTAATGGCTTGGCTGGTATATCTGTTGGCAGATTTTCAGAAGCTACTTCACAGAATATTGAGTATATTACACTTGAAAACATTATTGTTGATGGCACAAGCCCAGCAACAGGATGTGGCGAACAGGAAAGAGGTATTTATGTTGACAAAACATCATCTCTATCGAATCTAAATATTAATAATTGCGAATTCAAAGAATTAATATATGGATGGTATTTTCACAAAGATTTTAGTACCGATGCAAGTACTGTAACAAATGTACTTGTATCAAATTCAAAGTTCTATAGTAATGTTTCCAAAGCATTGTATGTTGAAAAATTAGAAAATGCATCATTTACAAATTGCGAAATATATGACAATGGAGTAATTGGATGGAGCGGTGCATGTACTTATTTTCTCCCTTGGCTGTGCGGATTTGATTTCAATCTAAAAGCAGGAACTTATCAGAATATATCAATCATAAGTTGCACATATGAAAATAATGGTACGGCTTCGATGGCTACTAATGGAGCAGCCCTGATGTTCAAAGCTCGTGGATCCAGTTCTGACGATACAAGTTATTTATCATATCCTGCTACACTGTCAAATGTTAGTGTTTCTGATTGCAATTTTGTTGACAACAGAGTTGCTTTCAGGGTAGGAGAAGTTGGAAAAAATAATCAAAGTCCTTCTTTAGTCAGCATAAATTCTTGCAATTTTGGGGGAAATACCCGGGGTATTGAAAACATTACTACCCAAAACATTGATGCAGAAAACTGCTGGTGGAATTCAAATGACGGGCCAAGCTATGCTAGTACTTCTGCCGGTGAATGGGTTGTTGATGCCTCTACTGGTGTAACAGACTTTGATCCATGGCTAACTAAAAAAGTACACAATGTTACCCAAAATTTATGGTACAACAACATTCAACCTGCAATTGATGAAGCAAGTGCTGGTGATGAACTTAATGTACATGGTACTGTAAATGAACCAAATCAGATCGTGATTGATAAAAGTATCAAATTATACGGATTTGATGCTAATACCAGCAAAGTTGTTCATACTGGAAATACAACAGCAGCAAATTACAAACCTTCTGATGTTTGGTTTTTAATTGAACCAGGCAACAATGTTAAAATAAAAGACTTAGAATTTGATGGACAGGCTCCAGGTCAGATAACAGACTGGTGTATTTGTCACATGGGTTATGGTTTTATTAAGAACTGTAAGTTCAAAAATATTAAAGCCGGTACATATTATGGTAGAGCAATAGTAATATTTGGACACGATATTAATGTAGAAAATTGTGTCTTCAACAATATTCAAAGAATCGGTATGCATGTAAGAAAAGGATATGACAATTTTGGATCTTACACTTTTTCTTCTGCTCCCAATAATATTAATTTGATTGGAAATAATTATACAGGTAAAGGAAATGGTGATTGGCTTGATTATGGCATCGAATTTGGAGCTTGTGCAACAGGAAGCGCATCAAATAATACTTTAACAAATTGCTACGGCATTGCAGATGTTGATGGATCAACATCTGCCGGTATCTTAGCAACAGATTATTACGGGCTTGGTACAGACGTTGAGATTAAAAATAATATCATACATCACAATTCAACTGGTATATATGTCGGTTATGGTGAAGGTGATAATACAGAAGCTGTCATTTTGGAAAATTATCTTAACGATAATGGCAAAAACCTTATTGACAATACCGGTAATGATCTTGATTGCTCAAAAAATTATTGGGGATTTACTGGTTATACTGATGTTAGGAATACAATTGAATTTGCTAATACTAATGGTAAAACGGACTTCACCCCTTGGCTTCATTCATCGAGTGATGAAGATACGGAAGAATCAGGATTCCAAATTAACAAAGATGTTGTTGGAGTTTCATCTGGAAGTGATCAGATAAGTGGTTCAAGAATTGACGAGGCGATTGATTATGTATCAAATAGTATCATCCATTTGACAGCCGGATTATATGAACCATTTACAATAAGTAAAGGTGTAACTCTTAATGGTCCGGCCTTATCAACTAATAATCATGAAAACGCAGTTATTTGGGGAAATGGGGCACTTGTTACATGTGCAACACCCGACCAGAGTTTCCTTCAAAATATGGTATTTGTTGTCAGAGGAGAAGATCATGGAAATATTGGTTATGTACCCAGTGGTGTACCCAGTGGTTATCAGGGGAACACAGTATTCCAGGAATGTACATTCCATAGGGCTAGTGATGACTATATGGCATATGAATTTCCTGAGTCATTTATAGAAACATTTTCAACCTGCCTATCTTTGGAACCGGAAATTCGCGACGGTCATCATTTTTCTGATGGTGATGGTGGTACTTGGACTAATTGTGGCCCTGGAAAATTCTTCTGGACTGATCCTTATTGTCCGCCTAATGAAAATGATTTGGTTCTATGGTTGAATCCACTTCTAATTAGTTCAGGGAAATTCCTTCCAGTAACAGTTTGGCCTGATGATACTCAGATCAAAGAAGATGCAGTTACTCCGGACTCAAGGAAAAAACCAATATTAAGCTACGCTGTTGGTACAGGTGGTATCGAAGGCTTCCCGGCTGTAAAATTCACAACAGATTATACTAATACTGGCTATGGTAATTCTGATATAATGGTTTCTCCCAACGACCATACTACTGGTATCGGAAATTCTTCACCCCATGATGAAATAACAACAGGTGAAGATGACAAGTGGAATCCTGACAATACAAAAGCTAAAAACCTTTTTGTTGTATTCCAACCCTTGGAAACTAATTACTCAGAACCATCAACACCTTATTATTCCGATGAACGTATGTGCTTGTTTGAAGCTGGTGGCCCATTATCAGGATATAATATTTACCAGGAAAATGGTGACTTGGTTTTCGGAATGTGGAACAGGTTCCAGGAGAAATTTATTAGATTCTACCCAGGTAATGACGATATATATGAACATGACAAAGTATATCTGGCTCACCTTGAATATGATAACACCAATAATCGCTTTCGTGGAATTATAAGTGTTAACGATAATGGTCATTCTACTGTGGTTTCAGACTGGGTTGATTTCGCTGGTATCAGCAGAGACTTCACCAATGACGTTACACGCGATGATGCATCCGGTGTTGGCGGTGCCGCACGCACATGTTATCACGATTATAACACTGGCGAAACATACTCTGATAATTATAACGGTAAATTAGCTGACATTATGATTTACGACGCAGTTTGGAATACTGCCGGAACTCAGGAAGTATATGCCTTCCTAAACCAGCGTTATTCCGGATTCGGTAATGGTGGATTTACATACCCAGGAAACTCCCTAAAACGCGGTGATTGGAAAATTTACGAACATTCCAGCCTGCGTGAAGGCGAAAATCAGATTTCTGATGCTTACCCCAACCCCTTTGTCTCCCGCACAAGCTTTGGTCTGAGCCTGTCACAGGGGCAGCGCGTAACTGTTGAATTATTCGACAGCCGCGGCGCGAAAGTCCTTGACGTTTTCAGCGGGGAACTCGGCCAGGGTATGCACGACATATACATCGACGGCGAAGGCCTTGCCAACGGCGCTTACGTATTCCGCGTAACAGGCGAGAACTTCACGACATCAGGAAAAGTTCTTTTGAACAGGTAACAGAGGAGGCCCGCCCCCCATTCCGGGGGCACGGCAGCCAAAACTCGAGAAACAATTTTTGTTCTCATACTTAATACTTTTTAATGTTTTTTTACAAATTTTTTATGGAGTTTACAATGAAAAAGCTTATCGCTATCGCACTTTTCGCAGTACTTTTTACAGCAAACGCATTCGCACAGTTAACACTTCCTAATCAGACAAAATCTTCACAAGGTGCTTTCGATGTTGAAGTTTGGTGTGATTGGAACTTTGGTATTGGCGATGACTATCAAGCATCAATTGCAGATATCGTACTTGGCGACATCTATGCAAATGGACAATGGAATTCTCTTTCATCAGTTGATTCAGAAATTGACTTCATTTTAAAAGGCAATAAAATAATGCCATCTGGTGAAACATCAGGAAATAAAGAAGCTGGAACAGTTGGTGGTGGATGGGCCAAATATGACATAAAAATTGAAACCCCAGATATTGCAAGTGATCCTGCTTTTACTGGAACAAAAACAGGAACAAAATTCTTTGAAGATGATACTGACCATGATACTTATATAGCAGTTTCTTTAACAACTGATGCTGTAAGTACTGGTAGTACAACTCTCTATGAAGAACATAATGAAACATCTACAGGCGCTGATTATTATACATGTAATGGAATTGTTCCTCCTACAAATTCTGGCAATAATCATGCCTGCGGTCATCTTGCTCATTTCAAAGTTATTGCTACAGAAGTTGGTGCAAAAGGTGATGCAATTCCAGGCGACAAGACATGGACATTTATAGCTACAGCAACACTTCAGAACTTTTAATTGAAAAAAATCCATTATTTTAGTTAATATACTAAAAAAATCAAGGTTTAAAATGTATAAATACATAATATATATAATAATATTTGCAATGTTTGGAAGTGTAAATCTATACTCTCAAAGCGGAGTTACATTGAATACTACACCGAAAAATGCTAATGGTTCCTTTACTTTAGATGTTGTATGTGTTCATTCACTCTTGCCTTTAGATCAAACTGTAATTCTAGGTGATGTTTTTGCTGGAAGTACTCATGAATGGGTAAACCAAGAAGATCGTCCATTTATTGAATTCGGATTATACGGGCAAGCCTATGATTACGGAACTGGCTACAATCCGGTTCTAAATAATCCGCTACAGCTTGAATATAAAGTGTGGACAAGTACAACTACTCTTTATGATGAGGATGATGACCATAACCGTGTTTCGATTGAAATCAGATGGCTAAAAGCTGATGCTAATAATTCAACTGAAAACAATATCGTATATGGAACAGTATATAATGAGCCTGATAACTGGGATCAGAATGATGGAACACCTTTTTTTGAGGATAATATTGTTCAACTTATTCCCGTAAGTGGTGAGCCATGTAGTTCATTTGCACTATTCAAATGCGAAGTACTTAAAATTACAGCAGACTCTGAACTTGCTCCTGGCGGATATACTTTCGTCCAAAGGCTTAGTACAAACATTGCAACAGATTTATAATTGATCGGTTTGAAAGCCGGGAAAAATTCCCGGCTTTCATGTGTTTTTAATTTTGGGGCCAGGCAATGAAAATAACACAAAAAATATTTATTACATTAATAGTCATTATAATTTCATTCCACTATTCTTCCGGAAATGATTTTGATTTTGGCAGCTTCGGTACAGCAAACAATATTAGCTGTTGCTGCCCGAATCCCAACCCGTGCCAGCCAAAGATTTATTTCTTTTCGGATGTCTGCTTTGCATACCTTGGTGTCTTTTTCAATGGTTCGGCCTATTCGGATCTCCCTGGTTATCTGGGGAACACAAACCAAATAACCTTCACGATGTTATCTTTTGACGAACATCACAGATACAGATGGGGAAACGGTTGGGATGAGGAAGGGCCGGGTGGACTTCGATGGAGGTTTGGAGCTAATCAATACCAAAGCCCAACCTACACTATAACCGGCAATATTGAAAACAGGATAGATGCAGGAAGAGGATATATTGAGATAAGAAAATGGCACTGGGAAGCACTAACAGGTACCGGACTGGCAACATTTAACAATGCAGACTTACTGATTGACGATATGATTCCAATTGAAGGCCAAAGTTGCACAGGACCAAAAGAAGATAAAGCTTATTTCAGGATTACTTTAGATGAGCTTTACATTTCACCGGAAGCAGCTCCAAGCAACTATCAAATAAATATTACAATTACAGCTACGGCAAACTTTTAATGAAAATTTCAATAATAATATTAAATATTCTATTTTTAACGAATACGGCACATGCTCAACTTGAATTACAAAAACAAACCCAGGGCGCTTCGGCAACGTCCACTTTTACAGCAAAAATTACAAGTAAGCTACAAGTTGAAGAAATGCAAAGTTATGTAGATTTGGGAACCTTAGTACCGGGATCTACGATTAAATACGAGGGTCCGATAAACAGTATGAACTTCAAAATTTCCGGCCAACCGGGCAAAGGGATTCTTTTAGAGGGTAATATATTTACCGAATCTAAAGATGCCAGCCTTGAAGGTATAAAATGGCAATATTGGGACGGCCACCGCTGGCAGGATATGGAACCATTTTCAACAGGAAATGAAGATAAAAAAATTAATTTCTTCAACCAGGTGCTTGGCCAGGACGGAGAAATTAATATAAGGGTTTATCCAAATTCCCTTGTAATTGACGACAAAGCAGAGACAGGTTCTCTTCTTGAATTTAAAGTAACTATCTCCTGTGATTACGGAGATTTTTAAATCATTTGTAAAACTATCTTTCGGGTTTATATAATGAAAAAGATTTTTGTATTTTCGCTATTTATATTGTTGTATACCACAAAATTATCTGCTCAGGTTAGCGTTCACCCACCCGCAGTATTTATCGATCCATCAACAAGAATGGGCAGTATGACTGTAACTAATACTTCTTCAGAACCGCGGGAAATGGAAGTATATTTTAAATTTGCTCATTCAGAAATCGATTCTAACGGACATACAAAATTAATTTATAATGATGAAGAATGGAAAAGTAAATATGACCTTGAGCCATATATAAAAGTTTTCCCACAGAAAATGGTACTTCCACCAAATGTACGGCAAACTGTAAGATTCATGGTAAGGGGAGCCAACAAATTAGAAAACAAGGTTTACTGGACAAGATTTGTTGCTTCATCCAAACCGATTGAAAAACAGATTGATTCAGTAAAAGAAAAGATATCGGCAAGAATAATTCTGGCGACCGAACTCGTTGGCATTGTAATATATCAGAACGGAAAAATCAATGCAAATTGCGATTTCGAATATAAAAGTTTTAGTATGGATACTTCAAGCGCAAAAATTGATATAAATTTTACAAAGAATGGAAATTCCCCGTTTTGGGGGTTAATGGCTGTTGAAATGTATAATGATGATGATGAATTAATCGCAGGAGTAACAGAGTATTTAGCTTTATATCAAAGTGGTTTAAGAAGTTTTCACTTCCCTTCGACAAATCTTGAAAAAGGTAAAACATACAAGACGAAAATTTTCGTATCGTCTGAAAGAGACGATATACCAAAAGAAAACACTATAGAATTTGAACCCGTATTGAAAGAGTTTGAAATTACAATAGACAATTGAAAATGAGAAATACGGGAAAAAATAAATCAGGCATACTAATATTATTGTTAGTAATTGCTTTTCTAATCTATGGGAAAGAGTGTATTGCTCAGGATGATAATCCTTTTGTCATACCAGATGCGCAAACTCATGAAGAAGCAATATTTGAATTTAGATACACCAATTATATTAGCGGTAGTATAATTGTATATTATTACAAAGGCGAAATTTATCTGCCATTTGACGAATTGATTACAAAATTGAAAATTTTTCATACAACCGATTTCGAGAATAAAATATACGAAGGTTATTTTATCCAAAAAGATAGTACTTTTACTATTGATTTTATAAAGGGTCAGGCAAAGTATCGGGATAGCTTAATTTATTTTGAAGAAAATGAGTTTTTAATGGCTGCTCTTGATGTTTATGTTCTTCCATCTGTTTTTAAAAAAGTTTTTGACCTTGATTTTGATGTAAGTATGAATAACCTGAAAATCAATTTGAATAGTATGGTAGAACTGCCAATTTTGACAGAAATTAAAAGGAAATTAACATATTCCTTTTTAAACCAGGATAGAAAATCAATGGCTGATAAAGAGTTGCCATTAATGTTCGACAGAAATTTCATGTTTTTAAATGGAGGCGTTCTTCAATATAATCTTCAATATTCCAAAGGTGGACACTATTCTTATGGAACAACTACCGGATTAGAAATTCTTGGTGGAGATATGACACTGAATTTAAATGGCAGTTATAGCGTTGAAACCAAAAATTCGGACTATAATTACAATTACCGATGGAGGTATTTCATCAGTGATAATCCATACTTGTCTCAAATATATGTCGGTCAGTTAAGTGGCGGTGGATTCAGGACTTCAAATTTAAGTATGCCTGCTTTCACCGGCATACAAATTACAAACGAACAAACCAAACTACCGACATTTTTTTCTGATTTTACATTTGAAGATCAGATTGACCCATTCTGGGAAGTAGAACTTTATCAGAACGGCCAACTTGTTGATCATCAGGTTGCTGATGAGCAGGGCTATTACAAATTCATATTACCCGTTGATTACGGACAGTCAAATATTGAAATTAGGTATTACGGGCCGAATGGGGAGTATGAAGCTAAACAGGAAGTAATAAATATTCCTACGCAATTCTTGCGCCCGGGAGAGATCAGATATGCTATCGGAGCAGGACAAATGCCCTCTATGGAAAAAGAATTATTCGAATATGCCGGTGGCTCTTTAAATTTCGGACTAACACATTGGATGTCTAATACATCTTCAATATCTTATAATATTTATTCAAAAAAAATTGATGTTGCTACTTCATTATCTTTCAAAGCTGCTGATAATATTTTTTCCAGCATAAATTTTGTACCGGAACAATATACTGACCTGAATACAAATATGTGGTTTACAGAATTTGGTTCTTATAGTATATCATGGAAAAGATATCTTAACAACTCGCAAAGCTACAAAACCGGTATGAGACATCAATTTAGATTAAGAACAACATTACCGAGATTAGCCAATCTCCCTTTCAATCTGTCTATCAATGCAACGAGAAATCAAACAGTTGGTATAAGTTCGAATATGGTAACAGCTAATATGTCTATGAATCTTCGGCCAATCAATTTATCAAGTTATTACACAATCAGTTTTACTCAGGATAAAGAAAACAAGATTGATAATATATTTCAAATGATTTCAACGAATTTGATGTATTCAATCCCATGGATGAATAAACTAAGCGAACATCTAGGACCTGCCTCAATATCATTAGGCACAGGTTACAATATTACAAATAACCAATTTCAAATGCTTACTTTAAATTATGGTCAATCATTATCAAATTGGCTATCATTTTCCGGAGGATTAAGTAAGTCTTTAACATATTCAGATGCTCCAATAAGTTATAATGTTGGCTTAAGATTAAATTTACCACAATTTCGCTCTTCAACAACCGGTCGAGGTTCCGGTGAAGGTGAATTATTTTATACACAGGAAATTGAAGGTACATTAGGTTTTGTTCCGTCACAGGGAGAGTTTATTATCGCAAATCCATCAATACGCTCAAGCGTTGCTAGCAGCGCTGCAAACATACGTGTATTTCTTGATGAAAATGGTAATGAAGTTTATGATTCCGGTGAACAACTGGTACCAGGAATAAACGCGTATATCCCTGAAGCAAGTGCGAATAGAAGGTCTGTTGGCGGAATGCTTCAGTTTTACAACCTGATACCATATAACAGGTACAATGTTTATATCAGAACGGACCAGATCAAAAACCCACTGTGGATTCCGGAATTTACGGAGTTCTCGTTTATTGCGGACCCGAATGTGTATAAGCCGATTGATATTCCCTGCTATGCAGGGGCGGTTATCGAAGGGCGCGTGGCTAAAGTGGTGAAGGATTCGGCATACGAGCAGGCCGGCGTGAAGGTGCATGTGATGAAGAGCGACAGCAGCTTCTATCAGCAGATACCGGTGTTCTCGGATGGCAGCTTCTATTTTATGGGCGTGCCTCCGGGGGAATATACAGCCTGGGTTGATTCTACTCAGCTTGCTATTCTTGACCTTGAGTACCCGGAAAAAGTTAAGGACTTCAAGGTAGAGAAAACCACCGAGGGTACTTTCGTGGAAGGCCTTGACTTTGACCTATTCCTGAAGGGGGCCAAAGTGTATGATGTTGCCCAAAAAGAAGATGATGATATACCGGGTGACCTTTTCGTTCCGGACAGCCTGAAAGATGAGATGAAGGAAGAAGTTGAAGCTTCGATTGAGCAGAAGGAAAGCGGCCACGAAGAGAATATTCCTGAAGAAGTAAAGGTGAGTGCAAAAGAGGACAGCCTTGCGGCGATTATTATACCAAATGAACCAAAGTTGCTATTCTACAACAAAGCAAAAGATTATAAAATAACGGACGAGATGAAGGAATACCTGGAAATGGTGATTGCATATATGAAAATACATCAGGATGCGGAACTTGCCATTATTGGGCATACGGATAATTTCGGATCACTGGATGCCACGATGGAGAAATCAAAACAAAGGGCCAATGAAATATCGGAATACCTGCAAAATAAGGGTATAGAAAAATATAGATTGTTCCCGCGCGGACAAGGTTCACTAAGCCCGATTTCCAGGAATACAACGCCTGAAGGCCGCCGTGCGAACCGCCGTGTTGAAATCAAGGTTATAAGGAAATAATAATCAACCTCCGTATTGGATGATGATCCCCTGCATTGCTACGCAATCGGGGGATTTTTAGTATATACCGATACAGTAATATTAATTTTTGATCGTCATTGTATCAGTATTACAACATTTTTTAATGAGGGTATTCATGGATCAAAACTTACGTTTAAAATTCTTCCCGATATCATTTTTCTCGGTTATTCTTGGACTTTCCGGCCTAACGATTATTACTCAAAAGCTGGAATCAATATTTTCATTGGGGAACTTATCCGGAACGATATTTCTGATATTAACCATTACAGTTTTTATTGTTCTTTCAATAACTTATGGCATTAAGTTGATAAAATATCCTAATGAAATAAAGATGGAATTCCACCATCCAATCAAGATAAGCTTCTTTCCGGCATTTTCTATCAGTTTCATTTTGTTATCAGTGGCAACGCTATCTGTAAATATGGAATTGTCATCTGTTTTGTGGCATATTGGAACAGTATTGCATTTTATTTTAACAATAGCAATAATAAGCAGGTGGATACATCATCCTGAATTCAAGATTATTCATAATAACCCGGCATGGTTTATTCCGGCAGTAGGAAATATACTGGTTCCGGTGGCAGGTACAACCCATGCCCCAGAAGAAATATCGTGGTTCTTTTTCAGCATTGGGTTCTTCTTCTGGATAATACTGCTGGTTATCCTGTTCAACAGGATAATATTCCACAGCCCCTTGCCGGATAAGCTTCTGCCAACGATGTTCATATTGATAGCACCTCCGGCTGTCGGGCTTATCTCTTATGTAAAATTGACGGGAGAGATTGACGCATTCGGAAAAATTCTATATTTCTTTGCAATGTTTCTTGTAATATTACTGTTATCGCAAATAAGGATGTTCAAACGAATTAAGTTTTTCCTGTCGTGGTGGGCATACTCCTTCCCTATTGCAGCATTCAGCCTGGCTTCTGTGCTGATGTATCACGAAACCGGAACCGATGCCTATAAATATATTGCAACGGCTATGGCAGTTATGCTTATATCCCTTATTGCTTACCTTATTTTTAGTACATTCAGGCTGATGCTTAAGAAAGAAATTTGTATCGAGGAATAGAATTATTTATAAATGTAATTATGTTAAGCCCGGAATGTTAAGAAATCTTAGCCTTGCGGGTTTTATCTTTGATTTAGTCTAATCTGCAAATCTCATACAGATAGAACTAATAAAAAATATCCAACTATTATTAATGTTAACACTACTTCATTAATAAATTATTTACATTAGTTAAATAATGTATATATGTTAATTTATAATATATTATACAAATTTGGTAATCACATTATATTTTATTATATTAGAAAATCTAATTAGAACAGTATAATTTTTTCACATAGGATTATATATTCTATTAGCAATAGTATGTTTATTTATTTGGGATTTTTATGGTTTTAATCAAAACATTTGATTCAGAAAACAAACCAACAGAAACAGAAAAAGAACAATTAATCGATTTCCTCTACAAACATCTCGAACAATACGGCGACCCCCGTGCCGACATAGAAAAATGTGCAGATTACGCATTGAAAGAAAGGCCATCATTTGGTGGATTTATATTAACTTCTCATGCCGAAAACGATGAGCTTACAGGCGTGGTAATTGTAAATGAAACAGGTATGCTGGACTACATTCCTGAAAATATTCTTGTTTATATTGCTACTCATCACGGATACCGCGGACAGGGAATTGGCAAAGCATTAATGAATAAAGCCAGCGAAACAGCAAAAGGCAATATTGCTTTACATGTTGAGCCGGACAATCCTGCAAGACATCTTTATGAAAAAGTAGGCTATACAAGTAAATATATTGAAATGAGATTAATTAAATAGGGGCCGTCATGGCGTTTATCACATTAGACATAAATAAGCTCAATGAGAACTTCAAATATCTGGATAATCTTTTTGAGAAAAATAATATTCAGTGGTCCATAGTATCTAAAATGCTATGCGGCAATAAATTATTTCTTAATGAGTTGTTAAAGCTCAATGTAAAGCACATTTGCGATTCAAGAGTAACCAATTTAAAGGCAATTAAATCCATAGACCCTGAAATCGAGACTATGTATATAAAGCCACCGGCGAAGAGATCGATCAAATCAATTGTCAAGTATGCTGATATTAGTATGAATACATCAATTGATACTATTCAAATGCTATCTGAAGAAGCTGGCAGACAAAATAAAAAGCACAAGATAATCATTATGATTGAACTCGGTGAATTACGCGAAGGTGTTATGGGAGAGGATTTTATGGAGTTTTACTCAAATGTTTTTGAATTGGAAAACATTGAAGTAGTAGGAATAGGAGCAAATTTATCATGTCTCTATGGCGTTTTGCCGAATCATGATAAATTGATACAGCTTGGACTTTATGAGCAATTGATTGAAGCAAAATTTCAAAAACAAATCCCTTTTGTTTCCGGTGGGTCTTCTGTTACAATTCCTCTGATATTTCAGAAATTACTCCCGAAAAGTATTAATCACTTCAGGGTCGGAGAAACATTGTTCCTCGGAACTGATGTTTATAATAATAAACCACTGAAAAATATGCATCCTGATACATTTAAACTTTATTGCGAAATAATCGAGCTGGAAGAAAAACCTATCGTTCCAATTGGAGAAATGGGCACTAATGTTGAAGGCCATGAATATGATTTCAATGATGAAGAAGTTGGAAAAACATCCTGCCGTGCGATTATTGATTTAGGGCTTTTAGATGTTGACCATAGCCACCTTCAACCAACTGATGAATCCGTCAGTTTTGTAGGGGCAAGTTCTGATATGCTTGTAATGGATCTTGGCAAAAATCGAAAAGATTACAAGGTTGGCGACTTGCTGGAATTCAAAATGGACTACATGGGTACACTACGAGCCATCAATTCAAAATATATTGAAAAAAAATTAGTGTAATTTTTTAAATAATTCTTCAATAGAAGCCTCGTCTTTCGGACGGGGCTTTTTTATCATTCACCTTTAAAAAAATAATTTTGCGTAATAATTGGATTTTTATAATTTAAATTATACCTGTTGAATTCGATTATAATTATTCAAATATTTCAAGGTGAATTTTATCATGGAAAAAACAACAATAAAATTATTGGTATTCATAGTACTTCTGGTTCATGGCATCGGGCACTTTCAGGGGGTTATTACCGGATTCTGTGTTAAATTTAAGCAGAACAACAGTTATAAATCATGGGCTCTGAAATCTTTTGGCGATACTATTAACAAAGCTATTTGTATCATTGTTTATGCTTTTCCAGGACTGTTCGCCATATTCTCAGCTCTCAGTTTTTATAATATTATAGAAATTGTTGAATGGACATTTGCAGCACAAATATCCGCAATGGTATCAACAATAGCACTTATTTTATTTCCTAAAGCATTCGCTATGTTCTTTAATACTGTCGGAGCCTGGGCTGTAAATATAATAATAATCTATTCAATCCTATTGGACGGGAAATGGCCTGCCGAGATATTTTCGGATTTTGACTAATTATTTACTTACAAATTAAAAAAGCTACCAAAGAAAATTTGCTCAAAAAATATGCGGCACATTATTTGCGTTATTTTCAGCATTTATTGAAAATAATAATAGTGTAAAATGAAACTTAAAAAAATTGTCGGAGAAATACTTCATACCGAAGAAGAAAAAAAGGGTCTGCTCTATATGATAGACGATTACTTTATTTCAGGCCTGATAATATTAAATGTCATAGCAATCATTCTTGAATCTTACCATAATCTGTATCAATCCCATAAACTGTTTTTTGATTCATTTGATTATATTTCGGTCATAATATTCACGGCTGAATACATTGCTAGAATATGGGTTGCCGACATACAATTCAAAGAATACGGGCCTGTAAAATCAAGACTGAAATATATTTTTTCTCCAATGGGAATTATTGATTTAGTCGCCATACTGCCATTTTATTTACCATTTATTATAAAGCTTGATCTCCGTTTTTTAAGAATTCTACGCTTACTCAGGATATTCAAACTTGCACACTATTTCCAGTCCTTAAGGCTTGTAAGTAATGTTATTTCCAACAAAAAAAGCGAATTACTTATAACTGTTTTCGGTGCACTTATTATGATATTAATGTCCGCTTCACTGATGTACGAACTTGAACATGACGTACAACCGGACAAATTTCCAAATATCTTTGCTACCTTCTGGTGGGCAATAGCAACACTTACTACCATTGGATATGGCGACGTATTTCCTGTAACAGGTTGGGGACAGTTCATTGCCGCGGTTACCGCACTTTTCGGAATTGGCCTTGTGGCTATTCCCACTGGTATTCTAAGTATGGGATTTATGGAGGAAATTCAGAAGAAAAAAGCAGAAAAAGAGGGAGTAACCCTGTTGACAGACGAAGAAAGAGAAAAATTTCTGGCTTTCATCGCGAAAATGCAAGATGAACTCGCAAAAGATCAAAACAAAGCCCAGGCTCCCTAATAACAGGAAGCCTTTTCGGGACATTCAATAGATATTATATTATTTTTTCTTTTTCTTCTTCTTTTTAATATGCGTTTCGTGCTTAACAAAAAAAGCAGCCTTGTCAATTGCAAGCATCAAATCCATATCTTCTACAAATACCTCTGAAGGCAGATCAAGATGAATGGGTGTGTAGTTCAATATTCCTATTACGCCTGATTTTACAAGCCTGTTTGCAAGATTTTGCACATGTTCGGATTCTATTGCCAGAATAACGATATCAACTGTTTCCATTTCCAATACTTCCTCGATCTGCTTCATGGTATAGCATTTGCAACCATGATATACTTTATCAGAAATATCTTTTTCATTCGAAAATGACAGGAAAGTAGAAAAGTTTGGATATCGCCAATAGCAATAATCAAGTATAGCCCGTCCTAACAGACCACCTCCGACAATAGCTATTTTCACTCCTTCGGGGTCATCCATGACATAACCGATACTATATTCAAGTTCTGAAACATCATATCCTGAAACAGTTGACCCCTGATAGCCGATAGCCATAAGGTCTCTTCTTACCTGTTCCGGTGTACATCCTGCCATCTCGGCTAATTTCCTGGAAAAAATATGAGATACGCCTTCATAAATAAGGCTGTTCAATATTTTCCTGTAAATAATCAGTCTTGCAACGGTTCTTGGTGGTATTTTTTCCATAAAAAAGTTTCAAAAAGTTCGTGAAAGAATTCACAATAATCTAATAATAAAATTTTATTTGTCAAAGAAAAAAATAACAAAAAAAGGCTGCTCTGTTAAAAAAAAGCAGCCAGAATAAAAAATCGGATAAAATTACTCGAAATCAAGTAACAACTGCCCCTTTTTTACAATATCACCTGTTTTGACATAAATGTTTTTTATTACGCCGTCATCAGGGGACTGAAGATCATTTTTCATCTTCATAGCTTCGCAAATCATAAGTGCCTGGCCCTTTGTTACTGAATCTCCGGGTTTTACATAAACAGGCCCGATAGTAGCAGGAATAAAAGAATTAATTTCCTTAGGATTGGCTCTTTTATACAGCTTCCTGTTCAGATATTTTTTTGTAAGTTTAGTTTTATATGCTGTATCATCAACAACTAAAACTGTATAGTCAAGATTGCTCATCGGTTTCCCGAAATTGATGAAAAAATTCAATATTAGAACGGCGGAATGCCATGTTTTTTCTTAGGCATGTAATCATCTTTAAATTTTGAAATACCAATACAATGAATTACATGATCCCTGGTTTCATTCGGCTGAATAACAGCATCAACATGCCCGTTAGCAGCAGCAATATACGGATTAGCAAATTTTTCTGTATATTCCTGAACTTTTTCTTTCCTTACAGAATCCGGGTCTGCTGCGCCTGTAATTTCCTTGCGGAAAATAATATTTGCAGCACCTTCGGGCCCCATAACAGCAATTTCAGCAGTAGGCCAGGCAAAAACAAAATCAGCGCCAAGATGCCTTGAACACATAGCAATATAACCGCCTCCGTAAGCTTTTCGAAGGATAATGGTTATTTTGGGAACTGTTGCTTCGCTGTATGCATAAAGGATTTTTGCTCCGTGCCTGATAACTCCCGCATGTTCCTGATCAACTCCCGGCAAATACCCGGGAATATCAACCAATGTAAGTATAGGAATATTGAAAGCATCGCAAAAACGAATAAACCTTGCAGCCTTGTCTGATGCATCAACATCAAGAACACCAGCCAGAACCAGTGGTTGATTTCCAATTACCCCGATTGTTTCACCGTTTACACGAATAAATCCAATCACGATATTTGATGCCCAAAGCTCCTGTATTTCCAGAAAATCAGAATTATCTGAAATGGATTTCATTACATCCCGAATATCATAAGGTTCGTTGGGCGATCCCGGAATGATTTCTTCTATCTTATAATCCGGCTTGGGCCTTTTGGGCCTGAAAGGATCTGCTTTCTTACGATTATTCCAGGGAATAAATGTAAGAAGGTTCTTGATCTGATCGAAACATTCTGTTTCCGATTCGGCAAAGAAATGTGCATTTCCGGAAATTTCCGCCTGTGTTCTTGCACCGCCAAGCTCTTCCATAGTCACTTCTTCACCAAGAACAGTTTTAATAACTTCAGGACCCGTGATGAACATTTTTGAAATTTTATCAACCACGAAAACGAAATCTGTAAGGGCTGGTGAGTATACCGCACCACCGGCACATGGGCCAAGAATCACAGATATCTGAGGAACTACTCCGGATGCAATTGTGTTCCTGAGGAAAATCTCACCGTAACCTGCAAGTGCGTTTACGCCTTCCTGAATTCTTGCGCCACCGGAATCATTGATACCAATGATCGGCATTCCAAGTTTCAATGCGTGATCCATTATTTTGGTGATTTTCCGGGCATGCATAATCCCGAGAGAACCGCCTGCAACTGTAAAGTCCTGTGCGTATATGCAAACCGGGTGGTCCATTATCCTGCCGGTACCGGTTATTACACCGTCGCTGGCAAGAATTTTCTGGGACATCCCGAAGTCTTCACATTTGTGTTCCACGAAGAGGTCGTATTCATGAAAAGTACCGGGATCAAGCAGCGCTTCAACTCTCTGACGCGCTGTCATCTTTCCCATAGAAATCTGCTTTTCAATGGCCTTTTTGCCTCCACCTTCGTGGGCTTCGCTCTTACGGCGAAGAAAATCAAACAATCTTTTCCTAAAGCTCATACCGACTCTGTATTAACAAACAATACATAAAGATTACAAAGATAATAACTTTAAAAATAATAATTATTAAATTTTTTCTACTTATTGAAAAATCAAAAAGTTTATATTACAAAAAGGCAATATATAATATATAATGTGATACATCAAAAAGTGCTGTCAGCGCGGTTGAATCAGTGTAAAGTAATCATGATATTCATCATTATTTATTTGCATTACTCCCGCCCTTACCAATCTTATCATTAGCCTTTCTGCACGCCTTGTGGATATATTTACAAGTTTTGCAAATTCTTTAACTGTTGCTTTCTCGTATTTATCAAGATAGGCAAACAGCCTTTTCTCCTTATCACCAATACTAAGCTTCACAGGTTTGTCCAATGTTTGCTGCTTCATAAGGCGGGTCATTTCCCGGCTTGCAATAACACATTTTTCCCCGATTCGGATATATACTCTGTTATCCATATTGTCATCATCTTCTTCGCTTATCAGTCTGTGAGGTTTGTTCTTGCTTTCCCTTATTTTTACAATTATAACGTCCTTATACTTGAGCTCTGCAATCTCAATTTCAGGTTTTATCGGAGGGTCGATAAAAAAATTGCATGCCTTGTCAATAACATCAAGTTCTGATTTCTCGCTTCTTACTCCATAAATAGTAGCATCATCATCAATGCCTACAAACAAAAATCCACCTTTAGTATTTGCGAATGCAGCAAGCTCCTTCGCAATTTTTAGCGGGGTTTTGGCTTTTCTTTTGAATTCAACAGTTGTTGATTCACCACTTTCAATCAATTCATATATTTCGGGGATATTCATCAAAACCAGCTGCAATGTGATACATGCTAATGCAAACTACAAAAAAAGACGACTTAGCACAAGATTAGTTTTTCCACAGCTTATTGCAATTATTTAAAATGATCAGACAATTTGATTCTGATATGTATAGGTATATTTGGGATATTTTCTTATTTTGTTGTAAGATATAAAAAATCAAACTAACGTCTCTGAATCAGAAGTGTAAATATTTGTGGAAAAAAATTTTTAAATATTAGCAATTCTTACTTAGATAGGACTAAAATTTTATTTAAATTGTTTAATTATTTATTCACAATTATAAAGATGTTAAAAATTTTTATTATCATATATCGGTTATTAATTATGAAAAGACCTATTACAAAGAATAACAGAAAAATATTCTGCTCAATGATTTTTTTATTATTCACTGCAGCATATTTACCTTCAAATGCACAATTCTGGCAAAAACTTGATACTGCCAACCATTCGATTTTAAACATTTATACTCCCAAATCCAACCCCGATTACCTGGTGGTTTCCTCAAACACTTATGAAGTGGATATTCGTGCAGAAGCTCCTAAGTTCTTTTTTGTTGGAAGCGGTTTCAAATATAGTACAGACAGAGGACAAAACTGGAGTGAAACAAGGCTGGACTCATTCTCTGTTATGAGTATAATCGAAGATCCAAAAAATCCTGAAGTATGGTTTGCTTCAGTGTATAAAGCCAAACGCGGCTATATGTTGAAATCCACAGACAGAGGTGATTCGTGGGCTGTTGATGATTCATACTGCAACGAACTGCATCAGATTTATGACCTGGAATCCAGATCTGCCGGAGACGGTTATATTTATGGTGCTGCATCAAATACCAGCGACGGTTTCATTGTAAGTACAGATGGATTCGAAACATGCAGCAACGGAACAGGACTTAATATACAATCCAGGGATGTGGCTGTTCCTACTTATGATGATAAAACAGTTTACCTTGCAGGAGATAATATTTTCGACGGCGGGGTTTTCAGATCGCATGATAACGGACAGACATGGATTCGCGGCAGCGAAGGAATTGAAGGGCTCAGAATTTTATGCGTGATGCCATCCTCAAGGTCGCCAAGGGTAATTCTTTGCGGGGCCGATTCACTCGACAGAGAAAGAAACAGTATACCCAAGGGAATTTACAGGAGTATGGACTCAGGAATGACATGGGAACTTGCAGCTGCAGAAGGAGCATTCGTATACCAGATAAAAGAGCACCCGACAAATCCGAAATATCTTGTTGCTGCCTGTGGCGAAGATGGTATCTGGGGATCTGCAAATACTGGATTTTACTGGGAAAAATTTGACGACGGGCTGCCTGACGGAGCATTCTGCACTCATGTGGAAATACCAAACTGGGAGCCAACAGACGAAGGTATTCTGGCTTATGCAGGAGTTCAGGGCGGCGGAGTTTACATTTCCGGCAGAATTATCACTTCGATAGAAGAAAATATTGTTAATTCAAACAAACTTGAAATTAAAAGCGTTTCCCCCACTCCCTTCAGCGACAAATTCACTCTGACATTTTCAATTCCCGAAGCGCAAAATATAACTTTCGAAATGTTCGATATGATGGGAAATAAAATATTCTTTAAAGCAGATTATTATAACGCCGGCGACCACAACTTTGTTTGGTTCGACAATCAGAATATCAGCGCCGGAAACTATATTCTAAAGGTTTCCAACGGACTTAAAACCGAGATAGTAAAGCTTAACAAAGTAAGATAATTAACTTTTGCTCAAAGAATTAAAAAGGCTGCATTTTTGTGGCCTTTTTTTATTTTTAGGGAAATAATATTTTGAAATTAATTTATCTGTGTTAAATTACATGAATAAGTAATAACGAGTAATTGTTGATATAATAATTCAGGTTTCAAGATGGTTAAAATCAGAATATCCAACTTTAAAAGTATAAAACAAATTGATTTGGAGCTGCAAGATCAAAATGTTCTTATCGGAGCTAATAATTCCGGCAAAACCAATACAATGAATGCCCTGAAATTCTGGGGGGATATTCTGAGCGGGAGTTATCCCGATTCTGAAAAATTCAAAAATGTCAAATGCAATCTACTTAATGTTGAATATCCAATGAGCATCTATGCAATTGAAAAGCAAGGAAAAGAATACCTGCATAACTATTTTGTTATTAACAATATTCAAGATATTGGTGATGGCAATCAAGAAATCAATTTTTATTTTATTACTGGATTAGCTTCTGACTCTTATTTTTTTGATTTTATTAATAATATAAGTATTGATGAAAAAGCAAGCCTTTTCTCAAATAATAATGTTGAGATTACTAATGATAAACTTCCAATTATTAAAGGTCATTCAAAAAATAAATTTCTTACAAACTTCTTTATAAAACTTTCATCATCCGAAATATATCGTCCTTTGGTAAACATCGTCAGGCAGGCAGGAGAACTTAAAGAAGCAGAATACAGAATCAGCCCTGATGCGTCCAATATTGTATCTGTAATTGATAATTTTCAGGATACTTATCCTGAAATTATTGAACAGATTAATAAAACTTTGAACAGGCTGATTCCGGAATTTAAAGGAGTTAGGTTCCAAAAAGTCAACGGAAGTACTCATAAAATTATTGGATTGATTAATAAATGGAATAAAATTATCTGGCCGGATTCTATCTCGGACGGCGTGCTGTATCTGCTTGCAATTATTGCCATTATCCATCAGAAAGAGCAGCTCCGATTTCTGATGATAGAAGAACCGGAAAACAATATCCATCCACGTCGCATTAGTGAAATCATCAGGCTTATTTGGGAATTGTCCGAATCAAGAACGATTCCGATTATAATCTCAACCCATTCACCGGTTGTTTTACAGGAATTCAGGGAATTTCCACAATCAGTACACATCTTTGAAATGAAAGACGGAGAGACAAAAGTTGAGAATTTGCAAAACATTATTGAAAAGGCGAATAAACAATTCAAAGACAACAATCTGAGCGAAGAAGAACTATTAGATTGTCTTGGTGAAAACTGGGTATCAGGATTTTTCGGAGGAGTTCCTAATGACATCTAAAACCTATGGTATTTATTGCGAAGACGACCCGATGAGACTTTTCGTCCACAGTTATATAGAAAGATTAAATATAAAGGAATTTCAAAATTTTTCATTTGAGTTAAAACCAAATCCTTCTTTTCAATCTGCTATAGGCAATAAAAACAATTCAAAGACTGAAGTAAAAAAGAAATTTTTGACTATGTTAAAGATCGCTCAATCTCAGTATAATATCGATCTGATGTTCATTGGGGTCGATTGTGACGGATTTGAAGATAAGAAATTTAATGAAAACCTGGCTTTTTTTAGGGATAAAATTGAAGAAGCAAGAATCGATATTCGAACAATAATATTCATTCCAGTACAATGTATTGAGCATTGGCTATGGTATTTGAAAATGAAGCAGGAAAATGATCCGAAAGCAAATACGAAAAAACTGGAAAAAGAACCAAAGCCAAAAGCAAAATTAAAAATTTATCAAGATGCTAAAGGCGCTATTAAAAGAAACAGGATAGTTTCAAAAATATTAGAGAATTGGGATCCGGAATTTTTAGATTCGCATTCAAAAAGTTTCCGGCATTTCAGAGAACAAATCGATGATCTATTCAAAATATAATTATCGAGCTAATAAATAAAATCTATATCCATCTAATTCTCGATATTAATTAATCAATTCAATTTTTGTTATTTCAATCCTTTTCCCATTTTGATTATTTATATTACTAACAATGTTTCTTTCTGTCACGATAGAATTTGGTATTCCTTTTTCATAGTTAAAGTTGAAAAAATTATCGTCAGTAATTTCAAGTTCTGATGATTTCAAAGATTTTTCTAATTCGTCAGCGGGTAAGTTCATTCTTTGTAACACAGAATTTATCATATCATTTACATCGTCCGGATTCAGACGCATCTCCTGTTTAAGAACAATTTCTGAATTTTCTTTATCCACACTTTTTACAAACAAAAGCACATCGCCTCTGATCGGGTCTCCCCCAAACATATTTGGTAATTGTTCTTCATAAGCAATCGTATCAGCTTCTAAGTATGACAATCCGTATGGATAATGAAAAACCTGAAGTTCTTTGAAAACAAGCAATTCCAATCCCTGCCGGGTGCTGTATATTTGGCTTAAGGGTTGTAATGATTTTTTTAATGATTCCTTATCCATACCAGGCTTATCATTATCTGCCATATAATCAATTAAATCAGAGAAAAGCCCGGTCATCATTTCGGAAATTTCCTTCCAATTTTCAATTCCAAGGAATTCACCTAAAGAACCTGTTTTATAAACTACTTCTGTAAATTTATACTTGGCAAACTTTTCAGATAAACTTTCGGGAATATTATAATTCGACAAAGATGTTTGATATTTCCAATTAACAGTAAACTCATTTTCTGTTGAATCTGATACTAGAAAATTAGTTATATATGAGGAAGTATCATTACGAACCAATTGCTCACCCTGATATAATTGCTTAATTTTTGTAACCTTGAATTTAAACTTGTCTCCAATATGCCAATTTGCATAAAGGGGAATTGTATTATCAATTTCAAGAGCAAAACCTGATGCATAAGCAAAAGTGATTAATAATATTATCATTTTAATTTTCATTGACATCCCTGATTAAAATATAATTCAATTCACAAATATATGAAAAAATTATAACAATTGAATACAAGCTCAATTCCTATCAATTTAAAGCTCGGATTTTATTATTTTTGAGCTATATTCTATATTATTGCTAGCTACAAAAAAATCCGATCAGATAACGATCGGATTTAATAATAAATATAATAGCCTCTACCCTATTTAACTTCTTTCAGAAGCCTTGAGATAATCTCATTTGCACTCACATTATCGGCTTCGGCATTGAAGCTGGTAACGATCCTGTGCCTGAGTACGGAAGGAGCCACAGCCCTGACATCGTCAATATCAGGCGTGTATCGTCCGTTTACAGCGGCCCTTGTTTTTGCGCCAAGTATCAGGTATTGCGAAGCTCTCGGGCCGGCGCCATAGCTGATATAATCTTTGATAACTTTGGAATCGTCGCCGTTCGGCCTTGTGGCGCGTACAAGTTTTACGGCAAAATCAATAACATTGTCGGCCACAGGGATCCTGCGAATCAGTTCCTGAAAATCAATGATCTCGGCTCCCGTAAGAACTTTCTCAACTTTGGGAACATATTCCGAGGTAGTTGACTTAACTATTTCTTTTTCTTCATCCAGGCTCGGGTAATCCAGCCAGATATTGAACATAAACCTGTCCAACTGTGCTTCGGGAAGCGGATAGGTTCCCTCCTGTTCAATAGGATTCTGTGTTGCCAGCACGAAGAAAGGCTGTTCCAGTTTGTAAGTAGTGCCTGCTGCTGTTACTTCATTTTCCTGCATGGCTTCAAGCAGGGCCGACTGTGTTTTCGGCGGAGTACGGTTTACCTCGTCAGCAAGAACGATATTAGCGAAAACCGGCCCTTTCACGAATGTGAAATCCTTACGATGAGTTGTGATATTTTCCTGGATAATTTCGGTTCCGGTAATATCACCCGGCATCAGGTCCGGAGTGAACTGAATTCGGCTGAATTTCAGGTCAAGAGCTTCTGCTATTGTTCTGATCAGCAGAGTTTTCGCCAGCCCCGGCACACCGATCAGCAGACAATGTCCTTTTGAAAATAATGATATCAGTAATTCATCAATAATTTCATTCTGCCCGATAATAACTTTACCGATCTCTTTTTTAACTTTTTCAATCGCTTTGGAAAAATCCTTAAGTTTCTCTGTATCTTTCCCGTTGCTCATTTTACTTCTTCAATATTTTATAATAATTTTAAATTCAAACCAAATTTCTGACGTATTAGTTATACGCAGATTATTTCCTCAGGATGCAAAAAACAAAATTAGCCATTTTTACCGAAAATGGAAAATCAGGCATTATTAATTTTATCAATATCCAATACATTCACTTCCCCATAATCTTTAAGGGCATTCTCTAATTTTTCAACGTTTCCGCTTGCACCAATAATAATATTATCAGAACCAAAGTTTCGCTTTTGGGCTTCGAAGACTTCTTCGGGAGTCAATTTTGAAATTTTGGAAAATAGTATGTCATAATAGTCAGCCTCCAGTTCAAAATTATCAATGGTCTGCAGCAGTGTAATAACCTGCTGTGGAGTTTCAAGCCGCCTGGCAAATGAACCAAGAAAATACTGCTTTGCTTTATTGAACTCATCTGAGGGAATAATTTCAGTTTTCATGCGGTCAAGCTCATCAAAAATTATCCGTACAGATTCATTTGTTGCCCCTTCGTTAATATCACAGCCTATTGAAAGCTCTGATCCTGCTCTGCGTGTAATAATTGATGAATACACGCCGTAGGTATATCCCTTTTCCTGCCGCAACACCTGGTTGAGCCTTGACTGGAAATATCCGCCGAGAACAACGTTGGCCATCTGCAAGGGAATAAAATTCTTGTCGCCTACGTCAATTGTTTTCATTCCAACCCTAAGGGTTGTCTGTACGGCCCCTGACTTATTCAGGATATAGCTTGAAGTTTTGCCGGCATGAGATGTAGTTATCAATTCATCATTATTCTGTTTTGAACTAATATTTTTAAGAATATGATTCATCTTATCATCTATACCGCAATTTTCTATATTACCGCTTATAAAAACAGACAGAGGCCCTGATATTATTCTGTCTCTGTACCATTGCAGTATATCTTCCCTTTTCAATGACGATATGGATTTAATTGTTCCGGCTACGGGATGCCCGAACGGATGATTGCGGTACATTCCCGTATTGAAAGCATATTTGGCAAGGAACTGTGGCTCTGACTGTTCTTCCCTTATAGCCGCAAGATGGATATTTCTCTGCCTTTCGATTTCATCATCGCTGAAAGCAGCATTCAGGAAGCAATCTTCCATAATATCCAAAACCGGCACAATATATTTTGCGAGGGATGTTGCACCAATATAGGCCTTATCCCACTGGGCTGTGGCATTTATGCTGGCTCCGAGTGATTCTGTTGCCGTGCTGATCTCCACAGCAGGGCGATTTTTTGTTCCGTTTGTAAGCATCTTGGCTGAAAAGCCGGCAAGGCCGGGAATATGCTCGTAATAGGCTCCGCCTGCAAAGCCAATTCTAACGGAGACGAGGGCAGAATCAGGATCATGAAATTTATAGAATGTATGGCCTGCATCAGTTGTTGCTTTTGTATATGCAGGAAATTTGAACTGGGGAAAATCCATTGACAAGGGTATCTTTTTTAAATTCATTATTTTTTTGCCGTTTATCATAAAAGAACAAAATTACTTTAATATACCGACTTCTTCAAATTCTTTATATATTGTTAAAAATTCTGACAGCATCATAGCTGTTGCTCCCCACAAAGGAACTTTCTTTCCTGCATCCCAGAGTGGTATATCTGCTTTTATTCCATCAAAATCCCATGTTTCTGTTTTCCTATTGCCGGGATTCGCAAGAAAATCAATATCAATATAAAATGCTTCTTCAACTTCCGACGGGTTGATTTTTAGTTCTCCAGTATTCCCGATATACCCCACAACCGGGCTCACAATTGAATTGGACGGAGGAATATACAAGTCGGACAATCTGCCAAGAATTTCAATCTTATCCGGAGCTATTCCTACTTCCTCGAATGTTTCCCTCAGGGCTGTTTCCACGGGCCTTTCCCCGTTTTCTTTTCTGCCGCCCGGAAAGCTGATCTGCCCCCTGTGGCTATTAAGTTTATCCGAGCGCAGAGTCAGCAATACCTTCAATTCATCATCCACCCTGCACAGCAGCAATAATACAGCCGATCGCTTAGCATCATCTCTCGGTACGAACGGGCGGAAATCTTCATTGTCCGAAACCGGGGCCATAATTTTTTGCGCGTTAAGTCCCGGAAGTTTTTCGTTCAGCCTTTTCCTTAGGAAATTTTTTAATTTATCATCCATATTATCGATATTCCATAGCGTTATTCATTTTCCCAAATTTACTAACAAGTTTGCAATAATAATATTGCAAATTTTGCAGTTTTATTCCCTGAATATTTGTATTTTTTGTTCTGGTATTCCCTTTCTTTTAAATGCACATCCTTCCGGGTGGGATATGTTTCTAATTACAAATTATCAGTGTCCGGGAAAAAAAATAAAAAAAGGGGAGAAAAAATCTCCCCAATGATTACATTTGAGAAATTTAGTTTTGCGAACCATCAGAAATGTAACCATGAACAAATCTACAAAATTTTCCGGAATTCCAGTAATAAAACAAATACTGAAATATATTGATCATAAGGTTATTTACCGTACAGCTAAGAAACACAAAAGCGATCATTATTACAAATCTTTTAAAACCTATGATCATCTATTCATAATGATACTAGCAACACTCAGCGGTTGTACATCGCTCCGTGAAGTAGAAGGAATACATCTTGCCTGTCAGGGAAAAAATCGAGAACGGAATGCCGTATATCGGAACAAGTGCAGGTTCTAACGTGGCCTGCCCGACTATAATGACTACTAACGATATGCCCGTTAAACAATTGAATAATTTTAATGCAATTAATGTATTTCCCTATCAGATAAATGCACACTACCTGGATCCGGACCCGAACTCAACCCATAAAGGTGAAACAAGAGAAACAAGGCTTAAAGAATACATGGTATTCAACGAAACGCCAATAATAGGACTGCGCGAGGGATGTATGGTTCACGTGGAAGGAGAAAAAATGCTGTTGAAAGGCAGCACAGGTGCCAGGATATTCAAACGTGGGCATGACCCCATGGAAATCAGCCCGGTTTGCGAGATAAAGATCTAATATTTATTAAAAAATAAAGATTGAAATGGCGGAACAGGTTCGTGAGAAGCCGGACGAGTACTGTTAAATTCCATTCTGATTTCTCTCCTTCCCAGGTTGTACCTGGGAAGGATTATTCCCACAAAGTTTTACTTTGAAATAGAGAAGCATAACTTCAAATGAAAATTGCATTACGAAGTACAAGTTCGTAATGAGGGGGCATCGTAGGGGCAACCCTTGTGGTTGCCCGAAAAAGAATCCATCTTTGTTCGCCAGATAATGTATTAGGAATGGATTCTTCGCTGGCGCTCAGAATGAGATCCCAGCCTTACCATCGTCAAATTCGATAGCCACGTGCTTTAGCTTGTGGATAATAATGCCCTGGTCGGAAGCAAAGAAAGAAAACCTCCCCTGTATTCCCCTCCTCCCCGAGGAGGGGATAAGAAATTAAATATCATAGAATTAACTCCCCCTTCTTCCGAAGGATGTGGCCGGGGGGAGGTAGGAAGGGTCGAAAGCAAAGCACCGATGTTTGATTCTATTGTTTCCTTGTTCGGAGTTATTGATGCCTTGTTCGGAGTCATTGCCGCCTTGTTTGAAGATAATGAACTCTTGTTTGAAGCTATTGCAGCAATGTTTGGCTTCATTGCTGCCTTGTTCCAAATCGATGCACCGATGTTTGATGATAATGAACTCTTGTTTGAAGCTATTGCAGCGATGTTTGATGATAATGAACTCTTGGTCGACACTATTGCAGCGATGTTTGATGATATTGCTGCCTTGTTTGAAGGCATTGAACTCTTGTTCGGAGGCAAAGAACATGTTCAATAATGTCAAACAAGCGTGGGATGAAGTCAAACAAGCGTGGGATAAAGTCAAACAAGCGTGGGATGAGGCCAAACAAGCGTGGAATAAAGTCAAACAAGCGTGGAATAAAGTCAAACAAGCGTGGGATAAAGTCAAACAAGCGTGGGATAAAGTCAAACAAGCGTGGAATAAAGTCAAACAAGCGTGGGATAAAGTCAAACAAGCGTGGAATAAAGTCAAACAAGCGTGGGATAAAGTCAAACAAGCGTGGGATAAGGTCAAACAAGCGTGGGATAAGGTCAAACAAGCGTGGGATAAGGTCAAACAAGCGTGGGATAAGGTCAAACAAGCGTGGAATGAGGCCAAATTTCACTACATTAAGGCCAAACAGTAGTTCAATACCACCGGCCAAGGCAGTTTAAAGCTCTGCCAACAAAGCATTTAGCCCAAACATCAGGATTCTGGTTCAAAACAGCATTGAAGTTAGGAAATTATCCGATTCATTGAAACCACAGGATAGGGAATTAAGGCCGACGTCCTGTTCATTGGGGTGGAAGAACGGGTAAACAGAGCAAAAGCATGAGGCGATTATGTTGTCATTCTGACGGAGCGAAGCGACAGAAGAATCCATCTTCTTTAGTAGCTGATGCATAAAGAATGGATCCTTCGCTTCGCTCAGGATGACACCCGCCAACTATAATAACTTCAATCGGAAAAAGAATCCACCCCGTCTCGCTGTGCTCGCCACCCCTCAACGAGGGGAATTTTCCGGAAATCCACCCCCGGCCTTCGGACACCCCCGTCGGGGCGACATTGGCAAAAGATTATGTCGCTCCTACGGAGCTTTTTTAAATAATTCCGATGCTTTTTCGGCTGGCCAATACGAAAGTAAAAAGGATTGGGAAATCCAAGCTTTCACTGTTCGCCGGGATACGGAGATCCCGACGATCAGTTTTTAAATGTCATTTCCTAATTGTAAAAGCCGGCTTTTATAGGCAGACTCAAAAGGATAAATCTCAAAAAATTTGATAAATGAGACATCACCATAAATAAATAATATTATTCACCCATAATACCGGGAATTACATTTTCATAAATTGAATTTATCTCTGATACTTTAATATCAAAAGCATCTTTTATTTTCAATTCGTCTTTAATTACATATCCAAGTTTAAATAATTCAACCCGGCCATCTTTGCAAATTGCTTCAAACTCACCTGCTTTATCCGGGCTGACCGTTACGATTATCCTGGATTGTGATTCGCCGAACAGACTGTCAACAGAAGCTCCGGCAGGCAGTTCAACATCAGCGCCGAGGCCCTTTGATGCAATAGATTTTTCTGCCAGTGTTATGGCAATGCCACCTTCGCTGCAATCATGGGCTGAATTTATAAGTCCGTTTTTAATTGCATTAAGTGTTACTTTGTGGAGCCTGATCTCTTCATCAATATTGATTTCCGGGGCTTCACCGTTTACAGTACCGTGAATGATTTTAAGGTATTCCGAACCGCCAAGTTCCTGCCTGTTATTACCGATAAGGTAAATATGATCGCCCTCATTTTTAAATTCTTGGCTCATTGTTTTGTTCATATCTTCAATAACGCCAAGCATACCTATTGTGGGTGTCGGGAACACAGCAAGGTTTTGTGATTCATTGTGAAAGCTTACATTACCGCCGGTAACAGGTGTGTCCATTGCTCGGCATGCATCGCCCATACCGCGGATAACTTCCTTGAACTGCCAGTAAATTTCCGGGTCATAAGGGTTGCCGAAATTCAGGCAATTAGTGATGGCAACAGGCTCCGCTCCTACACAAACAACATTTCTTGCCGATTCCATAACGGCTGATAAACCTCCGCGATATGGATTCAGATAGCTGAAACGGCTGTTACAGTCCGTACAAACAGCAAGTCCTTTGCCGGGAAGTTCTTTTACCCTCATAATAGCGGCATCGCCTTTAATTGTAACTGTGTTGGTTCTTACCTGAGAATCATACTGCTCGTAAACCCATTTTTTTGATGCAATTGTCGGGGACGAAATAAGCTTTGTGAATACTTCTTTCAAATCCTGTGATTTATCGATTGAGTTTAAATCGAAAGCTCTTGTTTTCTTTAAATATTCAGGTTCTTTTGCCGGTGGATCGTAAACCGGGGCTCCTCCTCCAAGAACGAGGGATTCAGCATTCAGCTTGCAAACTTTCCTGCCGTTTCTGTGAACGTGAATAAAGCCGTCACCAGTTACATGTCCGATTTGTTTCATGGGAACATCCCATTTTTCACAAATTTTAATAGCTTCATCTACTTTATCTTTATCAATAACAGCAAGCATTCTTTCCTGCGATTCCGAAAGCATGATTTCATAGGCAGTCATATCATCTTCACGCAAAGGAACAAGATCAAGATCGACTTCCATACCGATTTTGTCAATTCTCGCACTCATCTCGGAAGTGGAACATGAAATACCGGCGGCACCCATATCCTGAATACCAACAACCACGCCGGCTTCAATTAATTCCAGGGTTGCTTCGAGAAGCATTTTTTCTGCGAACGGATCGCCAACCTGAACTGTGGGCCGCATATCTTCGGTTTTCTCGTCAAACTCACGTGAAGCCAGCAATGATGCGCCATGGATTCCGTCGCGTCCGGTTCTGCTGCCTACTATCATTACAGGGTTCCCGGGGCCGTCAGCAGTGGCAGATGCTGTTTTATCAACCGGCACAATACCAACAGCCATAGCATTAACCAGGGGATTATCATGATAGCAATGCTGGAAGTAAACTTCACCGCCAACTGTAGGAACACCGAATGAATTACCGTAATGGCTTATACCTTCAACTACACCACGGAGCAGGAACTTTGTTCTTTCATTATCAAGTTCGCCGAAACGTAATGAGTTAAGAGCCGCAATCGGCCTGGCTCCCATTGTGAATATATCTCTTAAGATTCCCCCTACACCTGTTGCAGCGCCCTGAAATGGTTCAATAGCCGAAGGGTGGTTATGGCTTTCGATTTTAAATGCACAGGCATATCCGTCGCCAATATCAACCAGCCCGGCATTTTCTTCTCCTGCTTCCACGAGCAGCCTGCCACCGGACCTCGGTAAAGTTTTTAATTGCTTTATTGAATTTTTGTATGAGCAGTGCTCGCTCCACATAACACCGTAAACACCTATTTCGGTGTAAGTTGGTGTTCTGCCGACTATTTCAAGCACTTTGTCGTATTCTTCTTCTGTTAGCCCAACCTCGATCGCTGTTTCTTTGGTCACTTCGATTTCTGAGTAGAGTTCATCTTTTACGATATCAGACATAATTCACACGTAAAATTTTTGTAAAAATAATATAAACAAAAATAAGTTTTTTTCGTATCAATGGCGTGAAAAAAATTATTCGGGGAATATTATTATAATAATTATGAAAAAATCATCAAAAAAAATATCAAAATGAACAAAAATCTGGATAATATTTTTGGACTTTTTTCGTAATAGCAGTATGTTTGTAACTGAGAAAACTATTTTAGTTTATTGAGTACCATAGGAAAAATGAGAGACAGGATATTAAAAATCGCACGCGAGGAAATGTCAAAGTTCGGTTATACAAGAGTAACAACTGACAGTTTAGCAAAAAAAGCGGGAATAAGCAAGAGAACTTTGTACCAGACATTCAAATCTAAGAAAGAAATTCTCGATGCCCTGATAGACAAATATGTATTCGTACAAAAAGATTTGATTCGCGAAGCTTTGGATGACCTTTCAGATTGTTCCACCGATACATTTATTCCAAAATTAAAAGAGATATGGGATATGATTCCCAAAATAGTTGATCACCTTTCAGATGTATTTTTTGATGATCTTCAGGAGAACCTTCCCGAAGTTTGGGACAAAATGCAGAAATTCAGGGTGGAACGGCTCCAATCGGATTTTCGACGTTTTCTGGAAATCGGAAAGGAAAAAAATATTATTAAAGAATGTATAAATATTGATGTGATATATTATATGCACTACTTTACTGTTACAAATATGATGAAACCAGATGTTGCAATCCCGATGAATCTTGGAAAAAAAGAAATTATTGACCAGATATTTGAAGTACTGATTGACGGTGCAGCAACAAAAGAAGCTAAAGAAGAGATTAACAAAGTATTCAATGGTTAACTTTATCTTAACATTTGATGTTTAAATTGCAAATAAATAATAATTGTGAAATATTTATCCACGGATCGAAGATGAAAATTAAGAACCTAAAAACAAAGCTGTTTGCTGCCTTTATTATGGCAGGATTAGTTGCGTTGTCATTGCCTCTGCATTCCCAGCAGGTTTTTACAATCGACAAAGCAATAGAAACAGCTCTGAAAAACAATCCTGACACTAAAATTGCACGTTTGGAAGTTGAAAAGGCTGATGCTGCTATAAGCGAAGCATATGGTTATGCATATCCATCATTGGATGTAACTGCAAATTTCAGCCATTTCCTGAAGAAGCCGATTATTTTCTTCCCGGATTTCAATGCTATGCTTACAAATGCCAGCTATTCAATTCTTTTCGACGAGGGCGTGCTGCCGCGTGATTCCTCGAAGTTCCTGCCAATGGGACTATCAGAACTTTCTATGGTTCAGTCCAATTCTTACGAGGCGACTGCTCAGGTTACTCAGGTTTTGTTCAATTCAGCAGTTTTCCAGGGAATAGGGGCTTCACAGGTTTACTATGAAACAGCTCAGGAACAACTAAAAGCAAAGGTTGTCAATATTGTCAATTCTGTGGAAAATGCTTTTTTCGGTGTCTTGCTGACACGTGAATTTGTGAAAATCACAAGTGAGAGCTTCGAAAACGCCAGGAATAACTATAATAATGTTAAGGCTCTTTACGACCAGGGGCTTGTTGCGGAATTTGACAGGCTGCAGGCTGAAGTTCAGGTTGAAAATATTCGCCCTCAGTTAATAGAGGTAGAAAATGCATACAAAAATGCCCTTGACGGACTGAAAATGACCATGGGTATTGACCCAAAGCAAGAAATAAACATAGAAGGAACGCTCGAATATAATGGTGGATCAGTTCCTGATTCCGACCAGTCAATAACAGAGGCTCTAACCAATAATTATGACCTTTCAACTTTGAGAATGAAAAGAGAACTCGACGAAGCATTCATCCAAATTGATGAATCGGACTATTATCCTACCATAGCAGCTTTTGGAAATTATTCCCTTGGCGGCCAGTCCGATGACTTGAATTTCATGAATTATAACTCTTCGGTTGTCGGGCTTTCATTTTCCATCAACTTGTTTAACGGTTTGCGTACTTCCAGGAAAGTTCAGCAGAAACAAATTGCCGTCATGCAGACAGATGAGCAACTATTTCAGCTTAAAGACGCAATTAAAATGCAGGTGAGAATGGCTATTCTTAACCTTGAAAAGGTTAAAAACACCATCGAAGCCAGGGAAAGAACCGTTACCGTAGCGCAAAGGGCTTACGAACTATCCGAAATCCGCTACAAGGAAGGCACTGGGAATCAACTGGAAATCCAGAATGCCGACATGGCTCTGAGGCAGGCCAAAACCAACAGGCTGCAGGCTGTATATGACTACCTTAAAGCCCAATCAGACCTTAATATGCTTCTCGGTAAAGTAGATTCGAAATATATTAAATTAGGCCTTTACAATAACGAAAATAAATAATTTATATCAGGAGTAATAAATATCATGAGAACAACATTAACTAAACAAAAGAACTTCCTTTTATCCTTAGCCGTTATGGCTGCCATAGTTTTTTCTGCCTGCTCCGAGGAAAAGCAGGAAACAGCAAGAAGTATGGAACAGATCAGGAACGAAGACGGCGTTCCGGTGAAAGTGGAAAAACCTGTTAAAAAAGAGTTTGTCAAATCCATGACTTTCTATGCACAGCTTTCAGGAATTCGTCAGACGCCTGTTATGGGTATGGTAAATGATAAGATCGCAAAAATCAATGCAAAAGTCGGCGACTTCGTAAAAGAAGACCAGGTTGTAATTGAGTTCCCTACGGATAATCCGGCATTGCAATTTGATCAGGCAAAAGCAGCCCTTGATATTGCAGAGAAAACTTACAACAGGATGAAAGCTCTTCTTGAAGCGGGCGAAACTTCACAACAGAATTTTGATCAGGCAGAAACACAGTATCTCGTTAATAAAAGAAATTATGAACAACTAAATCAGTTATTGAATGTTGAATCTCCGATTAGCGGTACTGTTGTTGAAATGAAACACAAAGTTGGCGATATTGTAGGACAGGGTAAGCCTTTGTTCACTGTTGCCCAGCTTGGACAAATGAAAGCGAAAATATGGGCATCAGAAGAAGAAGCTGCTTTTATAAAGAATGGAATGAGTTCATTTATTCTGATTGACAAGGATACCCTGCGCGGCAGGGTTTCGGAAGTAACCCTTACAATGGACAAAGATAAACGTGCCTTCGGCGTGGAAATTCTCTTCCCGAATCCTTCAAGAATGTTGAAATCCGGGGTTATGACTGATATTTATATCAATACTTATACAAATCCTGAAACATTTGTTCTGAAGAGACATCTGATTAACAAAGATGAAAAAGGCAAATTTGTATATGTGGATTTAAAAGGAAATGCTGTTAAACAGTATGTTAAAACAGGCCAGGAAAGTGGCGTTGAAATTGAAATAACCGACGGATTAGACGGCAGCGAGATGATTATCACACAGGGGCAGGCCCTGGTTGAAGAAGGTAAGAAAATCTCGGTTGTAGAATAATTGAATGATTAATTAATTTAGAAACTAAGGACGAGAAAAATGTTTCTTGCAAAAATGTCAATAAACCGGCCGGTTATGACAACAATGATAATCCTGGTATTTCTGATATTTGGCGGTATTGCTTATTTCGGAATGAATCTGAACCAGATGCCGGACGTGGAAATACCATATATTACTATCCAGACAGTTTACCCGGGAGCCGGGCCAAAAGAAATTGAGACGCAGATCTCCAAGAAAATTGAAGACGCTGTTGCTACTGTTAGTGAAATTGAACAGCTTCTGTCTTATTCACTTGACGGAGCTTCTGTTGTTATTATTCAGTTTAAAATGACCAAGGATGTTAATGTTGCCAACCAGGAAGTAAAGGATAAGGTTGATGCTATTATAAACGACCTGCCAACTGATGCCGAGAAACCTATTGTTGAGAAAGTTGACTTCAGGGCATTCCCGATTATGCAGGTTGTTCTGAGTGGTGATATAGACCCAAGGGAATTATATGATATTGCTGATAAAACCCTGAAAGACAGATTCTCACAGATTCAGGGTGTGGCAAGGGTTGACGCAACCGGCGGCCAGGAAAGAGAAATCCAGGTTGTAATGAACAACAGGGTTGCTTTTGAAAATTCAATCTCCCTTCCGCAGATGCTTCAATTACTGGCATACCAGAACCGTGATATCCCCGGTGGTTATTTCCAGATAGGCGATCAGGAATACACAGTAAGGCTCGACGGAGAATTTCCCGATACTAAAGCTATTGAAGAACTCCGGGTTCCAACCGCATTTGGCCCGAAGAAGATTAAGCAGTTTGCCACAGTTGTTGACGGGGGTAAAAAAATCCGCCAGAGAGCTGTTTATTTCAACGTGAAAAATAAATTCAGGGACGAAAATGTTGTAAGGCTGGGTATTGTAAAAAGTACAGATGGTAATGTTGTGAAAGTTGCAGAGGCAGTCAGGGCTACACTTCCGGATATTGAGAAAACCCTTCCTGCCGGATGTAAATTGGAAATTATTTCTGATAATTCTGTATTTACCCGATCAACTGTTGACGATACAATGAGCAATGTTCTTCTTGGTGTTATTTTTACATCAATTGTTCTTTTACTTTTCCTTGCAAATTTCAGGTCTACATTAATTGTTGCTCTGTCAATGCCTACATCTATTATATCTACATTCATGCTTATGTCTGCCGCCGGGCTGACTATGAACATGATGACATTGATGGGCCTATCAGTTTCAATTGGTGTGCTTGTTGCCAACTCGGTTGTTGTTCTTGAAAATATTTTCCGCCACAGGAACATGGGTAAAATGCCGAAAGAAGCTGCTTATATTGGTACTAAAGAAGTAACAGTAGCAGTTTTGGCTTCAACAATGACGAACCTTGTTGTATTTCTGCCAATTGCCAACATGTCTTCGCTCGTGGGGCAGTTCATGAAAGAACTGGCTCTGACAGCCGTATTTGCAACGATATTTTCCATTTTCATGTCATTTACACTTACGCCGATGCTTGCATCACTCATCCTTCCAAAAACTGCAAAAGTTGGCAGAATTGGTGCAGCATTCGATGCATTCTACAGGAAATGGGACGATTTCTACAGGAAGATACTTACTGTTTCACTGAAGAATTGGATTATTTCTCTTGGAATACTTATAGTAACAGGTATTATTCTTGTTGGTTCACTAATGATTTATGGTCCTCATCTTGGATTTGAGTTCATTCCTGCTTCCGATAATGGTAAATTGATGGTTGAGGTAGAACTTCCACAGGGTTATAATTTAAAGGAAACATCGAATTCAATAAAAGAGATTGAAGAAAAATTAAGTAAGCATGAAGAAGTAATTGATATTCTTACAACCCTTGGTAAGAAATCCGATATGGATATTGGTACCAATATGGCTTTGATAAATATAAATCTTGTGGATGCCAAAGAAAGGGAAATCGGACTTGGTAAGCTTATTGATGTGTTTACCGAAGACCTTGCAAAAATTCCGAATATGAATATTACAGTGAAAAGGGCAGATAATGAAGGCCCTGGCCAGAATCCGGTTGAGTTCTTTATATTAGGACAGGACCTGGAAGAGGTTGAAGTTCTGAAAGAACAGACAATGGAAGCTATCAAGGATGTCCCCGGCCTTATAAACCTTGATAATAGTTCGAGGGCCGGTAAACCTGAAATAACTGTTTATCCGAAAAGGGATAAACTTTCAGAATCGGGCCTGACAGTCTTTGACATAGCCATGACCCTTCGTTCTGCAATCGAAGGTATCGAATCAACAAAATATCGCGAACTTGGTAACGAGTATGACATAATTGTTACACTCGATGACGAGTCAACTAATACCCCTGAAAAAATCGGTAATATACCTCTGGTAGGTCCAGGTGGTACATACAGGCTGTCACAGGTTGCCGATGTGAAATTTACTACGGGATTCACCAAGATTATTCACAGGGATAAATACATTGCGATCCAGATAACAGGTGGTAATGCAGAGGGTGTGCCAATTGGTGATGTTACTGCTGCTATTGATAAGAAAATGGCTGATATTGAATTCCCTCCGGGCTACAGGTATGAATGGGGTGGTAATACTAAAATGATGAATGAAATGATTCTTGACATGGGATTTGCTTTCTTTATTGCTGTTATTCTCACTTATATGTTACTTGCAGCAATACTTGAGAGTTTCTTCCAGCCTATTATCATTTTAAGTACTTTACCTCTTGCTTTCATTGGAGCTGTAACTTCATTATATTATACAAACATTGCACTTGGTATTACAGCATTGATGGCAATTATTATGCTTATTGGTATAGTGGTGAACAATGCCATCCTGATGCTGGACTATACTAACCAGCTTGTTCGTGACGAGGGTATGAAAATGAAAGATGCTTTAATTCAGGCATGTCCTACAAAGTTGAAACCAATTATGATGTCTACACTGGCATTGATTCTGGGTATGCTTCCGATGGCTCTTGGTATAGGTGATGCAGGAGCTGAAATGAGACAACCTATGGGTGTTGTATCTATTGGCGGCCTTGTTTCATCAACATTATTAACACTTGTCGTAATACCTGCTTCTGTCTATATTTTTGATTTGTTATGGAATATGATAAAAAGAATGTTAGGTATTGGAAGAAAAACTCAAATGAAAATATAAATTTACGGGGCTCAGGCCCCGTTTTTTTTATTTTTTACTTGCTTTTAATATTATTTAATGTTAAAATAAAGAAAGATTTACCGGATATTTTAAATAAAATTAGTCAGGTGATTTATGGAAAATTCAGATACATTCCGGTTTGAAAATGATGAACTTTCATTTTCCGTAGAAAACAAAATAGCACTTATCGAACTTAAAAATTTATTTTTTTCGAGTATTTCCGATCTGGAAAAGGGCGGCAACCTTATTGAACTAATTAATTGGGTTGAAAAGGATCCTGTAATTGATGCTATTATGGTTATGAATAACCATGATGCCTTCGGAAATACGGTTTATGATGACTTCATGACAAAATTCTTCAATAATGAAGATGATGGCGGAATCCGTATGGATGAATCAGAGAAAAAACTGATTCGGGCCCGCCAGATGAATACTTTCAGAACTTTTATCCTGAAAATGGTTGATTTCAGGAAAATTACAATCATTGCTCTTCAGGATACAGTTGTTACGCCTTTCTTCGGGCTTAGCCTGAGCTTTGACTTTCGCTTTGCTGCCGATGACATGAAATACTGCCTGCCTCACTCCAAATATGGAATGCATCCTGCAGGGGCACTACCTTTCTTTTTACCAAGATTTATGGGACAGGGTGAAGCTAATGCATTTCTGTACCACCAGGGCGAAATAAAAGTTGATACAGCTAAAGAAAAATTCCTGATTCACGAGGTTTTGCCAATTGAAAATTTCAGGCAGTCTGCTATCAACCAGGCACACGAATTATGTGGTTTCAATCATAACTCTATGGCTCTTACCAAAAGGTTGACATCGAATTATAAAGATGAACTTGAAAGGTATTTTGCATTAGAATCAAAGATAATTGGTTTTTGATATATCATTCTTATCATTTATACGAATCGGTACGATTATCCAGTAAATGATTAAAACAGGATCATTTTCAAATTTTAGTTTTTCCGGGCAATTCTTCAAATATATATTGCCCGGTTTTTTTATTGATTATATCCAAACCTTGCTAACCAGCAAAAAAACAATATCTCAGATATCTTTAAATAATTATAAGCAATGCCAATCTGAAAGAAGCGAAAAGTCTGTTCTTAATGAACTATCATAAAGAAAAAGATGGATTAATCAGTCGCGGGTTCTGTAAGCCTGCAATCATCCTGTCTCGATTTATTTTGGGGCATCCTAATCAAAAGGAAGGAATCAATTCCCGTATTTATCAGATCATGGAATATTGCCAATTCGCATAAACCGACATTATTTTCTTGATTTTTTTTGAGATTTTTATTTAATTGTGCTCGGATAAAAAAGTTACATTGGGATAAGATGATAAGCGCAATATATATGGAAGACAATCAGTCTGTTGCCGAACCGGAAGTATTAACTCCGAATGATACGGCTCTGGCATCCAAGGTTATTTTATTCAACGACGACTGGCACACTTTTGATGAGGTTATTGAACAGATTATCAAAGCTGTGGGTTGCGGGCGGGATAAAGCAGAAAACCTTACATGGGAGGTTCACACCAAAGGCAAAGCATGCGTATTCGACGGTGAAATGAATGATTGCCTTAGAATTAGCGGTGTATTAGAGGAAATAGGCCTTCACACTCAGATCGAGTATTAATTTTATTCCTCTTCAGTTTCTTCGTCATTATCGTAATTTAGTTTTATCATTGTTCGCTCACCACAAGCGCAATAAACTTCGATACTTTCAATTTCACCTTCGGCATTTTTATTTATCATGATCGTTGTGCGGCTATGTTCGTCATCATCAACAATCGGGTCATCATTAATTTCAATTTTCTTACCCCTGTTTTTTAGTATTTCTTCAGGAATAAGGTTGGAGTGAGGTATACCTACTGTTTTACCGCTGATCTTGGGAACAGCAAGGAAATCCTTGAAAAGATTTTTCTTCATTTCCATCTCATCATCAACGATATCTTCATCGGTACCAATTCCAGGTTCGAAAACATTCTTTTTTATTTCTTCCTCGTCTGCTGAAAGTAATTCTTCGATTTCTTCTTCATCTTTTTTAGCTTCTAAACTCTCGCTAATTATATTCGAACTTTCTGCCTGCTCTTTATCAATTACATTTTTATTTACAACCGAAGCTGGATCGAACTCGTCCTGAAACGGATTAATAATGTGCTCGTTGTCATTATTTTCATCTGCTTTTAATACATTTGATTTTTTTTCAGTCATTTCAATACCTGTTAATGATTTATTTTGTTAAATAAAAATAATCTTTCATGAAAATCTAAAATCATAAATATAATATACAAAATGCCTGCCAAATATATTTCCACGAAATTGAAATATCAAGCCATAGTAGTTCTCAGAGAAATATTATATGTTTAAATCCCTGCTGCTTCTGATTTATAGGACAAAGGCCAATTGATTTCGGGAATGGAACGGAAATAACAAACATTTTTATTTCCGGTTCTCCATGGCTGATTTGTTGGATAAATAGGATAAATTGATGATTATTAACCGTAAATTTGATTTTTTTTACTACTAACAGCTTGCAGAACTAAATATTATTTCTGGATTTAATTAGCATTGATTACATTTGTAAATTGATTTGATACGGCATAAGCCGAAACGATTTTCGCGAAATTCGAGGGGGATGATTTGAATCGAGATTTTATCAGTTCACAAAAAAGAAATATTTTTACTTTTCTTTTGGCTCTGTTTTTCGGGCTAAGCCCTTATTGGTTAGTATCGGCGGATAATCAGGGGATGGAAGCCGATACTAATGAGTTAAAGCCAAGATTTGGAATATTTGGCGGCTATAACCTGAATTTCCATGCTTCCGATTTCAAAAAACTTGATAATGTGCCGAATTGCTGTCCTACATTTACTTCCGGTGATGGAACCGGAATTGCTATCGGAGCTTTGGTTGATTATCCAGTAGATTACAAGTGGCATATCAACGGCAGGGTTTCTTATTCTGTTTATAACGGCCTGCTAAGTAAAGTGGAAGAAACAACTGTTTTGGTTGACGGAGTTTCACGTCAGGGTGAATTCGAGCATACTCTGGATATAGGGCTGTCCACTCTCGGGTTCGAACTGGGAGCAGGTTACCGGATAATTGATTATCTGTTTGGCCATGCAAGTGTCCGTGCCGGTTTCCCAATGACTAAAACTTATGACCAGAAAGAAGAAATTGTTAATCCCTCTGACAGGGGAACTTTCCTTGATTCAACAAGGGTGCGTAATGTTTTTTCAGGCGATCTGGAAAATGCTGCCATGCAATTGGCTTTCAATGTTGGAATAAGTTACGAACTTCCGATGAATCGCAGGCGGTCTTTTTTAATAGCCCCGGAGGTATTCTATTCTTATTGGTTTACACCGGTTGTTAGTGGTAAAACATGGGGTGTCCATACAATTCGTGCAGGATTGTCACTCAAATACAAACAACCTCCGCCGCCCCCTCCTCCTCCACCGCCGCCACTCGATCCACCGAATCCGGAAAAATTGCCGGAGCCGGTAAAGCCACCTGAACTGAACGCGTCTGTCTATGCCGTGAAGGTTGACAGTAGCGGTAAAGAAAATAAAAACTTTAATATCAGGATAGAAGATTTTATATCGCTGAATATGCGGCCTCTTCTGAACTACGTTTTCTTTGCCGAGGACAGTTCAAATATTCCTGACAGATATATCAGGCTAAATGCTAAAGATACCGCAAAATTTGATCTTAAGAAATTGCAGAATCTTGATGCAGTACAAACCTATTACCAGGTTCTGAATATTTTCGGCAAGCGCCTTAATGAAAATCCTAAAGAAAGAATTACCCTGATTGGTTGTAATTCCAATTCCGGAAATGAAAAGGGCAATAAAGAACTATCCAAAGCCAGGGCAGAGTCCGTCAGGGATTACCTGCGGGATGTATGGGGAATTGATGAGAAAAGAATGCGTATTAGTGCACGGAACCTGCCGCGTCAGGCTTCCCGATCCGACGAGGAAGGCCCCGATGCCGAGAACCGCCGTGTGGAAATTGTTTCCCGGGGGAATGTTCTCGGAGAGCCTGTTATGACAACTGATACTCTTAGAATTCTGTCAACAACCAGATTGAAATTCTATCCTGTTGCTAATTCCGCTTTTGGAATCAAAGAATGGAAGTTGCAGGCAATACAGGGCAAAAAAGTTCTGAAAGAGTTCAGCGGCAATGGGAATATCCCGGCTTCACTGGATTGGGTGATAAATCAGAAAGATACAAATGCCCCGAAAAACTATGCAAATGTCAGCTATACTCTTAGTGTGAGCGACAGCCTGGGGCAGAAGATAACAACTAAGAAAAAATGGCTTTCAGTAGAGCAGATCACTATAGACAGGAAGCGGCTCGAAAGGAAAGCAGACAAAGAATTCGAATACTACAGCCTTATTCTTTTTGATTATGGAAAATCCAAGCTTGGCAGGGAGCACCGCAAGGTTCTGAATTTTGTTAAGAACAGGTTCAACGGCGATGCATCTATTGTTATTTACGGATATTCTGACAGAATTGGCGACGAAGACGATAATAAGAAGTTATCCGAAAGACGTGCAAGGTCGGCTTCACGTATGCTGGGAATACCAAATGCCAGAGTAGAAGGACTTGGCGAGAGCCAGCTATTGTACGACAATGACCTTCCGGAAGGTCGTTTCTACTGCCGTACTGTAAGAATTGAAGTGATAACTCCTGTTAAAGAAAAAGAATAGACTCTTAAACATAAATAAATTACTCATCCGATAATTTCTTTGTCGGGTGAGTTTTTTTTTGCCTTCGCACCTTGCACATTTATCCACGAGATAGAGCACCTGTCTATTGAATTTGACGATTATAAGGCTGGAAGGTCATTCTGAGCGCCAGAGAAGAATCCATTCTTAATACCTAATCTGCAAAGGAAGATGGATTCTTCAGTCGCAAGCTCCGTCAGAATGACAACATAACACCTCCTTCTCCGGCTCTTACCCCCCGTTCTTCCACCCCAATGAACAGGCCGCCGGCCTTAATTCCCTATCCTGTGGTTTCAATGAACCGGATAATTTCCTTGTTTCAATGCTGTTTTTAATCAAAACCCTGATGTTGGGGCTAATCGCTTTGTTTGCAGGGCTTAATACTGCCTTGTCCTGCCTTATTGCTTGCTTGTCCCGCCTTAATGTAATGAAATTTCGCCTTACTGATGTCTTGTTCCGCTTCATTGAAGTCTTGTTTCGCCTTACTGTATGCTTGTTCCGCCTCATTGCTTGCTTTTTCCGCTTCATTGCTCACTTGTTTGGCATTGAAATCCTGAAGGTAGAGATGAGAATAGTCTATAGATGGAACTTATAATTAAATATTTAATCTATAATATTAAATATTATACTATTTATATTAAATATATAGTATTTATAATAATATATATCATATATCCAAGCCTTGATATAGTTTATCTAACAAAACTTTTTATATAAATAACTAAATATTTTATACATATAATTAAATTATCAGTATAATTTATTAATTTCGTTTTATGAATTATTAAATATCAATTCTAACCTATTAATTAATAAGTATGGCTAATTTGTTAGGACAATTAAATATATACTTGGATACATAATTAATTTTATAAAAATAGAATAATAAATAATACTATTTAGTGATTAATGTCTTGTATAAATTATTTATTTGATTAGTTATATTATTAATATTGTAAATCTATATGATTATTTAATTATTCTATAAATATATTTACTACAAATACTTAAATATTTACTAATTCTTATGATATATTTTATTATTCAGGTATTGTAAATAATACAATCCGTTAAATATTTCGGATTTCAACGCTACACAAGCAATCATTACCTCGAAACAAGACAGCAATTGAATAAAACATCGGTGCAATAGCTTCGAACAAGGCAGCAATTGAATAAAACATCGGTGTAATAACTTCGACCCCTCCCAAACCCTCCCCGAAGGAGAGGGCTTTGAAGTAAAACAAGGCAGCAATGACTTAGAACATCGGTGCATCGATTTGGAACAAGGCATCAATGACTCCGACCAAGGCATCAATGACTTCGACCAAGGGGTCAATAACTTCGACCAAGGCAACAATGGCTTAGAACATAAGTGCAATAACTTAGACCAAGGCAGCAATAACTTAGACCAAGGCAGCAATAACTTAGACCAAGGCAGCAATGGCTTAGAACATCGGTTCAATAGCTTCGAACAAGGCAGCAATTGCTTCGACCAAGAGTTCATTATAATTAAACATTGCTGCAATAGGTGCAAACAAGACCTCAATACCTCTGACCCCTCCCAAACCCTCCCCCGAAGGGAAGGGCTTTGAAGAAGAACAGGGCGGCAATAGTTTAAACCTTCGGTACTTTGCTTCGGCCACTTTCTGCCCCCCTCATTACGAAGTTGCACTTCGTAATGCAATTTTCAATTGAAGCTGTGCTTCATAATTCCAAAGTATAACTTTACAAGAAATTGACCTTCCCAAGTGCAACTTGGGAAGGAGGGATATATATTTAATCTGATATTCTGAACGGCTTCCTTTAAAAAAAACAGCGATTTAAGGTGAAATAATCTTAACTTGCAAAAAATCAAAAGGAGCATCAAATGGCAAACAAACGAAGAAATTACAGTTCAAAATTCAAAATGCAGGTAGCCCTGGAGGCAGTCCAAGAGAGAAAAACAATAACCGAGCTGGCATCGGAGTACGGGGTTCATCCAAACCAGATAAGCATGTGGAAAAAGCATTTAAAAGAAAGTGAAAAGGAAGTATTTGAAAACAAGCGTGGGCCAGGGAAGAATAAAAAAGAAAAAGACGAATCAGTATTATATGAAGAAATAGGCCGGCTAAAAATTGAATTAGACTGGTTAAAAAAAAAATTGGGCCGTGAGTAAAGAAGAACGCAGGAAGATGGTAGATGCTGATAATAAAGAAATTAGCATAAGCCGGCAGTGCGAGCTTTTGGGTATTAGCAGGAGCTGTTATTATTACAAACCCAAGGGTGAAAGTGAAGCAAATATTCTATATATGAAGCTGATCAAAGAACAATTCGCGATTACTCCATTTTATGGAGCCAGAAAAATGACAGCACACTTACGTTCTTTGGGATACCATGTTAACTATAAACGAATCAGGCGATTAATGAAATTATTGGGACTTCGGGCAATATATCCCCAACCGGACACGAGCAAACCGAACAAGGAGCACAAAATTTATCCATACCTGTTGAGGGATATGAAAATAAGTCGTCCGGATCAGGTTTGGAGCCTGGATATAACATATATTCCGATGCGTAAAGGATTTATGTATCTTATAGCAATTATAGATGTTTATAGCAGGTATATCGTCGACTGGGAATTATCGAATAACCTTGAGAAGGAGTTCTGCATAGATACAATAAAAAGGTCTTTGAAAACCAGGAAACCGGAAATAACAAACACGGATCAGGGCAGTCAGTTCACGAGCAATGATTTTGTGAAAACGATTCTGGATGCTGATGTTAAGGTAAGCATGGACGGCAAGGGCCGCGCCTTGGACAATGTTTACATAGAACGCTTCTGGCGGAGCTTTAAATACGAAGACCTGTATCTGAAGTCTTACGAAGACGGAAAAGAGCTCTATGGCGGTATAAAGGCTTATGTCGATTGGTATAACAACACGAGGCCGCACGCAGGAATTGAATACCAGATTCCGGCTGAAAAATATATGAACGAACAGCGGTTCGTTAATTGAAAACTTTGTTGGAAAAGTGAAAAAATGTAATCCGGTAAGCAATTGATAAAAAAAGAAATAGAAAGGAGAGTGAAAGTTATCCACAATTTCCAGGTTGTTAACAAAAAGAAAAAAAAGTAGCAAAAAAAAGAAAAATTAATATTATTACATATTTTTTTCTTATTTTATTAGAGAAGAAGTATAGATTAATAAACACCATAAACTATACTTTTATTTGTCTAAGCAATAGGGAGCATTTCATTCTACTATCATATATCATTGTTGATATATTCGATATTTATGTTTTACGCTATTGTTCTTCTTACTCGCTGATTATTTTAAAACATCAGGAGTTCGGATATTCCCACGATTATCAACGGAAATCTACGCTATACCGATTCAGCATGAATACCAATGATGAAATCATGCTGAATCTGATTATCTGTAATTATTCTTTACGATAATCGTTTAGAACATAAAGGTATTTAACAGTTTTATCTGGCACGGCAATTGAAAAACTAAAGGAAAAATATCCGGACGGTTCTGATACTTGGTGAATCTTTTACATGGAAAATAACAACTTAATATGGACAAGCATTTTGCAATCAAAAATTCCCTGCCTTGTGGAATTTGCAGCCGATTGGTGCGGGCCGTGTCATATTAATAAACCGATATTAGATGAAATTGAATTTGAATACCATGGACTTGTAATAAAGAAGTCTGTAAATATCGAAGGCAATGAATTGTTGATAAACAATCTGGATATTAAATATCTTCCAACAGTTGTTATCTTCCATGACGGAATAGAAATTCAAAGGTTTATTGGTATTATTGACAAAAAAGATATAGTTGACAGAATAGAAAAGCTTCTTATCAGTTGATATTTTTACTCACCGGTTTTGTTATTTCACTCAAATATTTTAATTTATTATCATAGCGTAATTTTTATATTATATACCTTATATTACCAATGAATCCTGATATAAAAAAATCTGACAATCTTGAATTAAGAACCATAATAAATTTTACTCAGGCAATTTCCGGTGAAATTGACCTGAGCCGGCTAATGGTAAAACTGATGTCCCTGATAATGGAAAATATTAATATTACCCGGGGTTTTATTCTGCTAAAAAGGCCATCCGGGCTCGGAGTAGAGATCCTTGGAACAAAAATCGGCAAAAGCATCAAGGTTACCCAGGCCATCCCTATTCACGAAAACCATATACTAAGTTCTGAAGTTATTGAAGATACTTTCAATAAAAAGGACAAAATAGTGATAAATAATATTTTTGAAAACGGCCAGTATTCAATCGATAGTTTTCTGCGGGATTCCGGTATCTTGTCGTTTATTTCTATCCCCCTGATACCAAAACAGGATGTATCCGGAATATTGTATCTGGAAAATGATAAAGATTTTGATGTTTTTACTCCCGAAAAATTAGAGCTTATTGATATTCTTAGTTCCCAGCTTTCCATATCACTCGAAAATGCCAGGCTTTACGACGATATGAAGCAGGAAATTTCAATTAGAAAAAAAACAGAGCGGGAACTTGCACTTAGCGAGGAAAGATACAGAAAACTCGTGGAAGTATCCCCGGATACAATAATTATTCATACAAATAATATTATTGATTTTATTAATCCATCCGGAGTCAGTTTGCTCGGAGCTGATTCGGCTGATGAGATTATTGGTTTGTCGATAATTGGTTTCATCCATCCAGAATATCAGGACGAATTCAAAAGACGCGGAAGCCAGATATTGATTCACGGACTTGTTGAGCCATTTACCGAACAGAAAATAATCCGATTGAACGGCAAAGTAATTGAAGTTGAAATTTCGGGTATTCCGTTCAATTACAAGGGAAAGAATTCTCAACAAATCATTATCAGAGATATAACCAGGCGTAAAAGAGACGAGAGAAACCTGAAAAAATCTCATGAACTACTCGAAATTAAAGTTCGTGAAAGAACATCTGAATTGCTTGAAACAAATAAAAAACTCAGAGACGAGATCAGGGAAAGAAAAAATATTGAAGAACAGCTTAGAATTAGCCAAAACAGGCTTCATCATTCCCTGGAAGCTACCAAAGACGGCCTTTATGATTTCGATATAATCAATAACGAAGCACTGATCAGCGATAATTATTTCAAAATGCTTGACTACGAGCCAAATAGTTTTAAATTCAATATTAAAAAATGGCAGGAACTTTTGCATCCTGATGATTACCGCCGGACAATCTCTCAATTATTCAAATCCATAAATGAAAATACAGATACCTACTCGGTGGAATACAGGCTTAAAAAAAGCGACGGATCCTATATCTGGGTACACGACAGGGGAAAGATAGTTGAAAGAAATAAAAGGAACCGTCCGACCAGAATGATCGGAACCTGCCGTGACATACACAACAGGAAATTAGAAGAACAAGCCTTCAGAAAAATTTTCCAGGGAACAGCTAAAGTCAGATCCAATGAATACCTGAAGGAGATAGTAAAATATCTGGCATCAACTCTCGGAGTGCAATATGCAGGCATATCCGAAAAATCTGAAAAAGGGTTGCCAATAATGAGTATTAAAGCTCTTTGGAAAGGATCAGAGTTCAGCCGGAAAAATGAGTACGACATAACGAACACCCCTTGCGAAAAAGTCTTCGGGAAGCAAATGCATCTTGTAAGGGAAAATTTATCCAAAATATTCCCGGATGATAAATTTCTTGAAAAAAATCAAATTGAAAGTTACTGGGGGCTTCCGATATTCGATACATCAGGGAATCCAATAGGGCATGTATATATAATGGATATAAAACCAATGCAAAAATTGTCGTGGAGTGAAACACTTCTGAAAATATTTGCAACAAGAATTGGAGCTGAACTTGAACGGCAAAGATATGAAAATGACCTTCTGATAGCAAAAGAAGCTGCCGAAACAGCAAACAGAGCGAAAAGTGAATTCCTGGCAAATATGAGCCATGAACTAAGAACACCTTTGAACGGGATTCTCGGGTACGCACAGATACTGGAAAAAGACCGGAACTTATTGCCGGCTCAGAAAAAAGGGGTTGAAATAATTGAAAATAGTGGAAGACACCTGCTCTTACTGATCAACGATATTCTGGACCTTTCAAAAATTGAAGCCGGAAAATTGGATATCATTCCATCTGAATTTTCCCTGATGGAGTTTCTCAGGAAGATATCTGAAATTATTAAGGTCAGATCAGAAGAAAAGCAACTTGATTTTATTTGTAATTTCCCAAAAGATGATTATAGAATTCTTGCTGATGAAAAAAGATTACGACAGGTAATACTGAACCTTCTCGGGAATGCTGTTAAATTTACTAACTCCGGAAATATTACACTATCAACAGATATTGAAAGAAATTATAATTCAAAAATCAGAATAAGATTTTCCGTTTCCGATACTGGTATAGGCATAGATGAAAATGAAGTAAAACATATTTTCAAACCTTTCAGTCAGGTAGGCAGCAAAACCAATCATACCGACGGTACAGGGCTCGGACTATCTATTAGCAATAAAATTGTTGATCTTATGGGTGGAAATCTGAAAGTAAAAAGTGCACCCGGCAAGGGTAGCTACTTCTACTTTACGATAAACGCCGGATTAATTGACCATTCAGAAGAAAAGGAAATTATTCAGCCTGAAATGATTGTGGGTTATTCAGGAAAGAAAATTAAAATACTGGTTGTAGATGATAAATGGGAAAACAGATTTATTATCAAAAAATTGCTTGAGCCTATTGGTTTTCAGGTAATAGAAGCTAATGATGGTTTCGAAACTATTGGCATCATCGATTCAGAAAAGCCTGATCTGGTGCTAATGGATATTATTATGCCCGGTAAAAGTGGAATTGAGACAACAGTTGAAATAAGAAAATTATCAGAATACAAAAAACTTCCAATTGTTGCCCTTAGCGCAAGTGCTTTCGAAGAAACAAAACAGGAGTGCATGAAAGCCGGATGCAATGGTTTTATTGCCAAGCCTTTTGACACCAGGGAAGTAATGATAACAATTGCCAGATTGCTAAAAATTAAGTGGAATAAGAAAAATGATTTTAAGGAACAATTTGAAAACACAAAATTTTCACGAGATATAATCGGGCCTCCTCCGGAAATTGCCAGAGAGCTATTCCAACTGGCTTTGGTCGGCGATATTAAAACACTATTAGATAAATTAGATAAAATTCCGGATACATCTCCTGAATTAAAAGATTTCGCCAATATGCTAAGAAAACCTGCTGAATCATTCAAAATGAAAGCAATCAGAGAATTTTTAAAGCCTTATGTTAAAGATTGATCATCTATCAGTCAATCATCGGCTCCGGTTCTTCTTCCCAAACTTCAGGATTCAGTTTGATCTGATTTTTGTCAGACTTGACATTGATCATCTCAGTTTTCTGATTATCAACTTTGTTTGAAATATTATCAGAGTCAATAATGCTATCGATTTCGCTTGTTGTATTTTCCTGTATCGTAAATAGAGACATTACATACCAGATTATTGCAATAATAAAAGCCATGATTTAATCCTTTATTTTATTGATTTTCAAATTATTTTTCATCTTATTCATTAGTCAAGAATCGGTTCCGGTTCTTCTTCCCAGGTTTCCACTACGTTTGTTGTGCCGTCAGGACATTTTGTGTTGTAGTCATTTACTATCTGGTTAGTAAGATTATTATCGGAATGTACTGCTTCGATTGCGTCCTTATTATCAATTATCATGTTGTCAACTTCATGTGTTGTGTAGCTTACGTCCACAAAGAATATCTGCAGGTACCATAAAATTGCTATTAATACTTCCATTGTTTTGCCTTTCTTAGTTTGTTAATTTCTTTTATTAAATAAGTTGTTGTTATTAGTCAAGAATCGGTTCCGGTTCTTCTTCCCAGGTTTCCACTACGTTTGTTGTGCCGTCAGGACATTTTGTGTTGTAGTCATTTACTATCTGGTTAGTAAGATTATTATCGGAATGTACCGCTTCGATTGCATCCTGATTATCGATTATCATGTTGTCAACTTCATGTGTTGTGTAGCTTACGTCCACAAAGAATATCTGCAGGTACCATAAAATTGCTATTAATACTTCCATTGTTTTGCCTTTCTTAGTTTGTTAATTTCTTTTATTAAATAAGTTGTTGTTATTAGTCAAGAATCGGTTCCGGTTCTTCTTCCCAGGTTTCCACTACGTTTGTTGTGCCGTCAGGACATTTTGTGTTGTAGTCATTTACTATCTGGTTAGTAAGATTATTATCGGAATGTACTGCTTCGATTGCATCCTGATTATCGATTATCATGTTGTCAACTTCATGTGTTGTGTAGCTTACGTCTACGAAGAATATCTGCAGGTACCATAAAATTGCTATTAATACTTCCATTGTTTTGCCTTTCTTAGTTTGTTAATTTCTTTTATTAAATAAGTTGTTGTTATTAGTCAAGAATCGGTTCCGGTTCTTCTTCCCAGGTTTCCACTACGTTTGTTGTGCCGTCAGGACATTTTGTGTTGTAGTCATTTACTATCTGGTTAGTAAGATTATTATCGGAATGTACAGCTTCGATTGCATCCTGATTATCAATTATCATGTTGTCAACTTCTTGTGTTGTGTAGGTTACGTCCACAAAGAATATCTGCAGGTACCATAAAATTGCTATTAATACTTCCATTGTTTTGCCTTTCTTAGTTTGTTAATTTCTTTTATTAAATAAGTTATTGTCATTAGTCGAGAATCGGTTCCGGTTCTTCTTCCCAGGTTTCTACTACGTTTGTTGTGCCGTCAGGACATTTTGTGTTGTAGTCATTTACTATCTGGTTAGTAAGATTATTATCGGAATGTATTGCTTCGATTGCATCCTGATTATCAATTATCATGTCGTCAACTTCATGTGTTGTGTAGGTTACGTCCACAAAGAATATCTGCAGGTACCATAAAATTGCTATTAATACTTCCATTGTTTTGCCTTTCTTAGTTTGTTAATTTCTTTTATTAAATAAGTTGTTGTTATTAGTCAAGAATCGGTTCCGGTTCTTCTTCCCAGGTTTCCACTACGTTTGTTGTGCCGTCAGGACATTTTGTGTTGTAGTCATTTACTATCTGGTTAGTAAGATTATTATCGGAATGTACTGCTTCGATTGCATCCTGATTATCGATTATCATGTTGTCAACTTCATGTGTTGTGTAGCTTACGTCTACGAAGAATATCTGCAGGTACCATAAAATTGCTATTAATACTTCCATAGTATTACTCCATCGAAAAGTTATAAAATTAGTTTTTGTATTTTTTAGAAGATCCGGATCAATTTTTTCACTTCGGGCAATAAAAAGCCCTCAGAAAGCCAGCCACGATATTATTTTTTCAAAATGGAAAAAATATTACCGTAAAAGCGCCGGCACTGGCTTTCACTGCAAGAAAGTTCAAAATTATTTTTGATTCTGGTTAGCAGACTCGCAAAGCAAGAAAAAATTGAGATTGTATCTTCCATGATATCCTCAATCAATGTTTTATTCAGTTAATTCATGACTCTTCCGGATGTCATGATGGTTGTAAAATAATACAACATTTACAACATTATTATAATACAAAAATTATTTCAAAAAAATCAAATAAAACATCAAATATGAGAATCTTTTAACCAACAATTCACAACAGATATAATATAAAAATAGTTTTTTTAATGTGCAAATATATTATTAACTTAATTTCATATTATTTTAATTGTATTGTTATCTATATGAGTGTCAGGTAATTTAATAAGCGGTTTCCATGCCGGACAATAGTAATATATAAAGACAAATTTTTTGGTCTGTTTTTTGCAGTGGTTTTATTCTTAGAACTAACAAGGAGTAGAAATTGAAAATAAATTTTAATATTCTTTTAATTATATTTTTCTTACTGAACTTTCCGGCATCATACTCTATCGGGCTTGACAGCCTGAAGCTATTAGAAAAAACTGCTGACGAGGACTTTAAGCCCGAGCTATATAATAGGATGTCGGTTGAATATCTCAAAATTCATGATATCAAGAATGCAAAAAGTTATTCAAAGCTTGCAATTGATTTGGCTGTAAAAACAGATAATAAGAACCAGCTTGCTTTTGCGTATAAAAATCTAGCATCAGTTTATTATACCAAAAAACAAAATGATTCCGCTATCGAAAATTTTCGAAGTGCATATAAGATTTTTGATGAAATTGGTAATAAATTTGAAACAGCTAATGTTTTCAACAACTTCGGCGCTGTTTATTCTGCTCTGAATGTTTACGACAAAGCACTCTACTTCTACAAAAAAGCTCTTGACCTGAGAGAAGTTATTGCCGACAAACCCGGCATTGCAAAATCCTACAACAATATCGGGCTTCTATATTACAGATGGGGTAATTATGATGACGCACTGATATACTATCGAAAAGCTTTGCATCATTGGAAACAAGCCGGGAACAAAAAAGAAATCGCCTCATCATACAGAAACCTGGGATTACTATATTATAAATGGGGAAAATATAATAAAGCTCTTGAAAATCATCTCTCGGAATTGAAAATTAATGAGCAGCTTAAGCAAAAAAGCCTTATCGCCTCCACAATGAATTCTATTGGAAAAGTATATTACGACTGGGGAAACTACTCAAAAGCCATTGAATATTATAAAAATGCACTTGAAATTGTAAAGGAATCAGGTATTAAATACAAAACAGCTCAGTCTTACTCTAATATCGGTACTGTGTATTTTGATTGGAGAAACTTCGAAAAAGCGTTAGAATTTTATAACAGAGCACTAAAACTTACAGAAGATGAAATCCTGAGAATAAAAAACTCAGAGAACAGAAGCAAACTTTCAAAAGTCAGGTCAGGCAAAGCTACCTTGCTAAATAATATTGGCCTTGTGTTCCTGGACAAAGGAAATTACCCACAGGCACTAAAATTCTGTAAACAATCCTACGACATAAAAGAAGAACTTTCTTACGATGACAGATTGTTCTACCCCCTTACAAGTATATCTTCAATTTATTTGAAGATGAATAATTTTACCGAAGCACTGAATTATGCCAATAAAAGTTTGGAACTGGCCCAAAAATTTAACAAGAAGGGACTGATACAGGATGCCTACTATTTGTTTTATGAAATCTATTCCGCTTCCGGAAATTCTTCAAAGGCTCTTGAATATCATATATCTTATACCCGGATCAGGGAATCAATCATTTCCGAAGAGATGAATCAGAAATTTGTAGAGATGGAAGTAAAATATGAATCCGAGAAAAAGGCAAAAGAAAACGAGCAACGGGCTAAAGAAAATAACAGATTGAAAAAAATGAACGTACTCCAGAGAACATATTTTATTGTTATTTCAGGATTGATACTTTCATTATCCTTTGTTCTTTATAACCGGTACAGGCAAAAACAAAAAGCTCACAATTTGCTTAGCGAGAAAAATCAAAAAATTATTGATCAGAATGATAAACTAACACAATTGTTCACTGAATTAAGTGAAAAGGAAAAGAAACTAAGAGACGCTAACGCAGCCAAGGATAAGTTTTTTTCCATTATTGCCCATGACCTGAAAAATCCTTTACAAACACTTATGCTTTCATCGGATATGCTTTTAAGATTCGGCGATAAATTTGACAAGGAAGAAATTGATCATAAACACAACACAATCTACAAAACAACAAAGAATTTATCCGACCTGCTTGAAAGCCTTCTTCAATGGGCAAGAACCCAAACAGGTAAAATTCAATTTAAACCAGAACTTATTGATTTGAACATACTTACTTTGAAAAATCTTAATTTGTTATCAGCAAGTGCACTTAAAAAAAATATTACTATAAGCTCCGATATCGGAGATAGTACTTATGTTGAAGGTGATTACAATATGTTGATAACGGTGATCAGAAATCTGCTGACCAATGCAATCAAATTTACAGGACTTAATGGTAGAATATCAATCAAAGCAGAAGATTTCGGAGATATGGTAAAATATTCTGTTACTGATACCGGAATCGGAATTTCTGAAGAGGATCAGAAAAAACTCTTTCGTCTGGACAGCCAGTTCACTACTCCGGGAACAATCGAGGAAAAAGGAACCGGGCTCGGCCTGATCCTTTGTAAAGAGTTTATCGACCATCACGGAGGTTCGATCAGTGTGGAAAGCCAACAGGGCAAAGGCTCTGTTTTCTCTTTTACATTAAGCAAAAAAGCTGAATAATTATATTCATATAAAATTAAATACTTTTTTTTCGTCAGTATAATTATTTACTGAATAATTTTGAATTTTGATGAATAATAGCAATTTCAGGGGATCAATATTAATAGTTGACGATGTACCGGCAAATATTGCTGTTTTGTTGGATTTCTTGACAGAAAGCGGATTCAGGACATTTGTAGCCGAGAACGGAGATAGTGCTATTGAGCAAATTCAATATTCAGCTCCTGACCTTATATTACTAGACATAATGATGCCCGGACTCGATGGTTTTGAAACCTGTCGGCTGATAAAACAAAACCCGGTAACTAATGATATCCCCGTGATATTTATGTCTTCACTGTCGGAAACTGTGGATAAAGTTAGAGGATTTGAAGTTGGTGCTGTGGATTATATTACCAAACCTATCCAGCATGAGGAAGTCCTTGCAAGAGTCAATACTCATATTACTCTGAAAAACCTTAGGGAAGAAATGCAAAAAACAAATGAAAAGCTGGAACAAAGGGTTAGCGAAAGAACAAATGAGTTGAGAAATGCACTTGAAGAAGTGAACCGGCTGAAAAAGCAGCTTGAAGAAGAAAATATATATTTGAAAGAGGAAATAAAATCCGATCATAATTTTGATGAGATAATTTCCAACGACCCTGAAATAATTAAAATTTTGAATAAAATAACACAGGTAGCCGAAACTGATTCCACTGTACTTATCCTGGGAGAAACAGGAACCGGTAAGGAATTATTTTCGAGAGCAGTACATTCTTCAAGCAAGAGAAAGAATAAATCACTTGTAAAAGTTAACTGTGCCTCACTCCCGGCCAACCTGATAGAAAGCGAACTTTTTGGGCATGAAAAAGGGGCATTTACCGGGGCTCTGGCAAAAAAAATCGGCCGTTTCGAGCTTGCAGACGGCGGAACAATATTTCTTGACGAAATTGGCGACCTGCCGCTGGAACTTCAATCAAAATTGCTCAGGGTATTGCAGGAAGGGGAATTTGAAAGGCTGGGTAATCCACATACTGTAAAAGTGGATGTCAGGGTTGTAGCTGCAACAAACAGAGACCTGAAAAAAGAAATAGAAGAAGGAAAATTCCGCCAGGATCTGTACTACAGGCTCAATGTTTTTCCTGTTACTATCCCCCCGCTAAACAGAAGAATAAACGATATTCCTTTGCTTGCGAGGCATTTCGTGGATAAATACTCCCGAAAAACCGGAAGAATCATAAATTCTATCCCAAACTCCGTTATTAACAGTTTAAAATCATACAACTGGCCGGGTAACGTCAGGGAATTGGAGAATGTAATTGAAAGAGCTGTAATTTTATCATCTGATGGTAAACTCCAGATTGATGATTCAATACCGGCTATATCCGGCAGGCCAGTAACACGGCCCGAAGGTATAAAGCTGAAGGATGTTGAAAAAGCCCATATTTTATCTATTCTTGAGGAATCCAACTGGATAATAGACGGCCCCCGGGGTACAGCAAAGAAACTGGGACTTGCCCCAAGCACACTCCGCGATAAGATGAAAAGGCTCGGAATCATGCGCCCTAAATAATTTTATTAAAAAAAGTTTGAGACTTTTTTCCATTTTAAGTGTTCTTATATTTGAAGACACATTCAACATATTGGGAGGTAGCAATGCGTAGTTTTTTACTGATTTTGGCAATTTTTATTGTACTTTTCGGAAGTACCAAAGCAGATGAAGTTCTTTGGCAAAAGAAAATTCAATCAGCCATATTTACTGATATATTAGCCGCACCAGATGGCAATATTATTCTTTCAAAAAATCATAAATCTCTTTATAATATCGAGGAGGAAGAATTTTTCTGTGAGTTCGAGAATGATTCTCTCTTTGGTTATGATAATATTGAGTTTTCTGATGACAGCCAATCAATAATTTTTTCAAAAAATGACGACGCTAATATATACTACCATGTGTTTGATATTGAAACTGAAAAAATTACAGATTCTAAAATTTTTGACCTCACAGGCACAGTCAGTTTCTCCCGAACAAACAATAAGAAATATCTGTATGCCTTTACAAACGATTATCATTTTCACTGGTGGAGCTTCGAAACCGGAGAGAAACTCGGAAATTATTTCAGCGATAGTTTGTACTCTGGTTCCGGTTTTCTTGGCGATGACGGGAAAACACTGCTCGGCATTCAGTATCAGAGATTCTTTATATTCGACCTTGAAACACAGGAAGTTAAATTTTCAAAAAAATCTGAATCGATTGAAAATTCATTTACTGTAAAAGTATTTTCTGATGGAATCACTTATTTTCTGCAGGGTACACAAAACCATTTATTATGCTATAATACTTCAACCAGCGACTATAAAGATACGATTATAAGCAGAACAAGCGATATACATTTTTCTAAAACAGGAAATTATGCTTATTACTTTTATGAAAGATTGAATAATTTCAATTATGTCTACAAAATTGATGCTGTTGATTTTCATACGGATTCTCTTTATTTCGTATATGGTTCACATTTAAATATTGTATGTAATGATGAAATGGAAAGTTGTTTTTATACCAATTATAACCTATTTCAACTTGACCTAAACACTGGTGATCTTTTCTCAACTCACAATTTATTTAATCCCGAACGTTTTCACTTCCTGAATGATAATCAAACTCTATTTGTTAAAAGGCCCAATCAGGTTGGGTATTTTGAAGTTTCTACGGGTAATCAACTTGAATGCTGGTATGATTATTATAATTATTTTAACATAGCAAGCTACCTGGGAGATGAATATTTATACCATATAAATGAAAATGAAGAAAATAGCTATGTTTTTGATCGTATCGAATCATTGGGGAGTATGTTTGATCGTAAAATCGTTCAGCCGGACTCAAACATTAAACAAAGTGTCATTTTTTCAAACGGGCTAAAATATTATTGTTTATCAAATTTTACGGCTGATACATTCCAGGTAAGGGATGAGTCGCACAATATTCTATTGTCAGGAAATGGTAAAAATCCTGAATTTACAAATAATGGACATTATTTTTATGTTGAACATAGTGATACTCTAATTTTTTATAGTTTATTTGACTGGAATCCGATATTTTATCTTGATACTATTGATTTAAAAAATTGCCCCGCTTTTGACCTGTCTACCAATTTGTTTGCAGCTATCAGCCTTACTGACAATATAAATATATATAATATTCATAGTAAAGAGTTAGTAGCAAGCTTGCCAACAGAAGTTGCCGGTTACTACCATAAACTGTTTTTCCTTGAAGATCCTAATTACCTACTGGAAATCCTGACAGGTGGAGTTATAAGAATATGGGATATTGGCCAGGAAGAAATTATTTACAATTTTGAATTTGAAGCAACTAATTCAATAACTTGTTCTGAAATATCAAATAATCGTAAATTTCTGGCAGTCAAAGTACGAAATGAAATGTTCTATATGCTTGACCTGTCGAAGATACCGCTAAGCGTAGAGGATAATATTATTAATATTGATATCAGCCTCTTCCCCAACCCGTCGCATGAAAATATTTCTCTTAAATCGGATTTACCGGATTATGAATTCATGAATTATGAGATAACATCAATTACTGGTGAAATTGCATTAAAGGGCCGAATAGACTCCCGAAATGAACAGATTGACATCAGCAGTCTCGCCTCCGGGGCATGGTTCCTGACAGTACAGAATAACAAATATAAAACTACAAAAAAATTTATTAAAGAATAACAGCTCCACTCTATGGATATAACGGCTGCCTCCTTTATAAATATATCAGGTGGCAGCCGTTTTTTTTCTACCGCTAACAAAACCCGGGAATACAACTGATTAGTATTATTATTGATTAATCTATAATATAATGTCATAAGAATACTAAAGATAGCAACGATTATCCTGTTTTGTTCAGGCATCTTAAGCCTTTCATCACTCATCCAGTGGAAATTCTGTGCTAATGAATTATCAACAAAGCCGGGCATAGCAAACTCAAATATTTTTGAACTAAAAATTATCATCACCAAAGCGACTATCGGTATATCCCGATAAAATCATCAATTGATCAAGTGGATCGAACTGACCAATAGAACGAAATTCAATATCAAAAAAGTGAAATTCTTTGTTTTCTGAGTATAATATTAACTGAAAAAGTGTCTCGGAAGGCACGAGGGAACGCTCGGAAGGCACGAGGGAACGCTCCGGGGGCACGAGGGAACGCTCGGAAGGCACGAGGGAACGCTCGGCAAGCACGGGGTAACGCTCGGCAAGCATGGGGTAACGCTCGGCAAGCACGGGGGAACGCTCGGAAGGCACGGGGGAACGCTCGGAAGGCACAGGGGAACGCTCGGAAGGCACAGGGGAACGCTCGGAAGGCACAGGGGAACGCTCGGCAGATACGGAACAAGTGATTTTGGGCGTGAAAGATCGTTTCATGAAGATGTACCAATGGTATTAATATCAATAATTTCAATTATATACGGGAATGTGCATATTTTCAGAATAATAAAACTTCTTGCCCGATCTCCGGGTTTAGGATGTGAGGAGCTTTTTTTTTTACCCAATATCGTATTTTTCCAATAATTCTTTTCGTTAATATAAATATTTTTCAAAATCATGAGACTTTTTTTTATTTGAGCTGTTAATATATTTGAAGATTGATTCAGATTCAGAAAAGAATAAAGAAAAGCTCCGCTTTACCAGCAAATCCGGCTGCCTTCCACAATCCACACCACAAATGCTTCCTGGGGGGCAGCTTGCTTTTTGGCAGTATATTTGCAATTAACAGAAATGTAGCTGATTCGGGATAATATTTGGATAATATTGTCCTGAATTATTATTTGTGTTTGTAACTGGTGAAAATTCGCCTTTTACTTTATTATGTTAAGAAAACACGGCAGGATGCCGATAAAACTATAAAATATAGTTGTTTTGCAAAGGATTGCGAATGTTTTTAACAGGAAGATTATATATATCATTATTTTTAATAATGTTTGGTGCAACTGAAGTTTTTGCGGAAACTACAGTTAGCCAGGATATTAACTCGGATGTTACCTGGATAAGTGAGTCTTCCCCTTATGTTATCAAATCAAATATTACTATCGCTCCCGACGCTACCCTGCTAATTGAACCCGGCGTTATCGTGGAATTTTCAAGAAGCCGTTCAATTGAAGTTCAGGGCAGCCTGATTGCTGTCGGGCAGTCGGCAGACAGCATATATTTCAAGGCTGACAGAGAAAACGCCAATCCCGGACATTGGGGATCGATAATATTTAACAATAAATCAGGTTATGGCAGAGTATCGCTTCAGTACTGTTCCTTTACGGACGGTGGCAATGACGGGCATGGCCCGATAGTTTGGGAAAGCAACGCCCTGACCAGCATAAAATATATTCTGATGAGGAATAATGAGAAAAACGGTATTGAAATTAGTGAAAGCACACATAATTCAGACATAAGGCTTGAAGCGATGAATACCCCTTATTTCTGTAATGAATCCCTGACAATTGAGAAAAATGCCACTTTATATATCAGGCCGGGCGCTATTCTGAAAATGCCCGAAGGATCAGACCTAATAATCAAAGGACGTTTGATTGCCGAGGGCAGCCGGGACAGCATAGCTATTATTACATCAATAAAAGATGACGTTAGTGGCGAATGCGACACCGATGGCGACGGCCTAAGCGGTGGCAGCCCGAGAGACTGGGGCGGAATTTATTTTACGGACGGTTCATCCCATTCTCATCTGAAACATTTAAAAATACAATTCGGAGGTGGTACAAGTTTCTGCCTAAGTTCAATGATTTGTTTTGATAATACCACCGCGATTATGGAATACTGTAAGCTTACTCAATCAGGTTATTACGGAGTGATGTGTATCAATGACGCTTCGCCTGATATGGGCGGTGGGCTATCATTTTCGAAAGGTTATAATATATTCGACGGATTTGATAACCGTAAAAAGGCGCTGCTGAACCGAGGCGATGATACTGTTTACGCTATGTTCAACTGCTGGGGATCGACTGATACAAGTATTGTTGACGAGTGCATATCACATTCCGGTAATAAATCCAGTTCAGGGCCCGTAAAATATTTACCATTCCGCACATTCTGCGAACCATCAGTGCCGCAACCACCACTGCTTTTAGCTCCTGAAAACGGCGAGAACGGTTTCAGTATTACGGGAACATTCAAGTGGGAAGAAGGTATTCAGGCTGATGAATACTATTTCCAGGCAGCAACAGACTTTCAGTTCGAAGAAATTATTTTTGAAAAAGAACATATCTACGATACTGAAATAGACGGACAGAATTTCGAGCCGAATAATACATATTTCTGGCGGGTTAAAGCAATTAACACACTTGGGGAAAGCCCCTGGTCAGTTACATGGAAATTCACAACAACAGATACGACAAAACCCGACGCACCAACGCTTATAAGCCCGGCTAATGAATCTGACGAAATGCCGGCAACAATAGAGTTTATTTGGTCAGGAGTTGAAGATGCTAGTAAATACTGGCTACAGATTTCCTCCGATAAACAATTCCTCGCTGAGCAGTATAACCATGATGACATTAGCGATACGGTTCGCTCACTCAGCATTTTTGATCCTCAGAATAAATACTACTGGCGCGTTCGGGCAGCCAATGCAAACGGCTTCGGCCCATGGTCGGAAGTATCGGAATTCACAACAGGAGAATTTTCTTCGCAGGAAGTACCGCTTTCCTGGAAATTTGAAAAGAGAACCGGCCAGAACACAACTATTCTTATTCGCACAGATGTTGGGCAGAATATTGACGGATACAAGCTTAAAGCTGGCGATGCAATAGGTGTGTTCTATGATAATGGAAACACATTGAGATGCGGCGGCTACTCTGTATGGAAAGGTGACCAGAATATTGCCGTTACTGCATGGGGAGATAACCAGCAAACTGCAAATGACAAGGATGGCTTCGATGTAAACGAGACTTTCCGCTTCTTTGTATGGGATGCTGTTCTTGCACGGGAAATGCCCGTATCGGTAAGTTATGAGTCAGGACTGGGATATTTTATGCCGGACACTCTGAATATTATCTCTGAGATTGCCGATCCGATTATATGGAATATTGATATTGAAGCCGGGAAGTTTCAGTACGTTGCTTCCGGAGTTGCACCATTCTATCCTGAAATGGATACTTTAATTCCTTCAAATATTGCCTGTATAAAAGATATCAATCAAAATATTTACAAACCCTTGGAACCGGTAAACGATTTAGCTCATTGGGATATTAACCAGGGATATGCAGTTTATTCCGAGGAAAATTCGCAAATTCAAATACAGGGAAACAGGCTTTCACCAAAGAATCATATACTAAGTATAGATGCTGGAAAATGGATGCTTCTCCCCTGTTTTTATCCTGAGCCGATCGGTCCGGAAAATCTATTCATTGAAAATGTTTCCAGTATTGAAATAGCAAAAAATGATGCAGGACAGGCCTATATACCTTCACTCGGATATAATGATATTGAAAATATCCGGCCCGGAGAAGCCCTGCAGGTTTACTTCACGGATAACGTATTATTTAATTATCCTGAATGGGATAACAACCAGGCCGCTGGGAATACGGAAGAAGCGCAGCACTACATCTGCCAGCCTAAATATACTGGTAACACTGCCGTACTAATCGTTTCGCCCAAGGCAAATGAATTCAACATCAGCGCCGGAGATGAGATAGGCGTTTTTGATAATAACGGCAATCTGCTTGGCGGAGCTGCGGCACACAACGGCAAACTAATAGTTACTGTCTGGGGCGACAATGAAATAACCAGTAATCAGAGAGAAGGGGCAGCTGAACTGGAACCGCTTATTCTCAGGTATTTTTCAATCGTAGATAATTCGGAATACGAATTATATGCCGCCTCGATTAAGGATTTCACAACACAGCAGGACCTGGGAATGGTTGTGAAGTACAAACGTGATATGCTGGCTGAAATTTCAGTTTCAAAAAATCCATCAGCAGTTATTGATATCAGTTCAGGAATTTCGTTAAAAGCAAACCCCAATCCGGCAAGAGATTTTATTAGTTTCAGCATAAATTTTAACCGCCCGGAAAAATATGAATTATTGGTATTTGATATTTTTGGCAAAGGGATTGCAAAATTCAATTCCAGCGGTAATAATGTGTTGTTGTCAGAACATACTTTGAATACAGAAAATTTATTATCAGGCAATTATTATTACCAATTGAAAACAAAAGACATAGCACTATTTGGAAAGATTATTGTATTGAAATAAAAATTTATCAAGTATATCTCTTAATATATTGATAATTATAAATATTATACAATTTACTTAAAATCGATAAACAATATTGAAAAAATAAAGCCTATGATGGCGATTATACCACAGGGAGGTTAATAATGTACTTCAGAAAACTATTTTTAACAGCTTTTCTTGCGCTGATAATTGCAGGCCAGAGCCTTTATTCCGGTTGGGAAAAACTTAGTTTCCCGAATGATAATTCTCTTCGATCCGTTCTTTTCCTTACATCCGAAAGAGGATTTACAGGCGGGCAGTATGGAACATTTTATCAGACAACCGATGCCGGAAGTAACTGGAGCCAGATACCTGTAAGTGGTTCAAACACAATTAATGATATTTATTTCTATGGAAATACATACGGATGGGCTGTCGGTGAATCAGGCATGATAATGAGATCAACCGATGCCGGCTTCAACTGGTCGGATCAGACTTCCGGTACAACAAACACATTGAATGCTGTTCATTTCTTTAATAATATTCAGGGTTTGGCAGTTGGCCTGAACGGCACAATTCTTAGAACCACAAACGGCGGCACAAACTGGAATGTAATCGCTTCCCCTACTACAGCAGACTTGTATGACCTGAATTTTATCGATCCAACAACAGGCTACGCAGTCGGTTCTGAAGTGGTTATTAAAACTACCGACGGCGGTTCCACTTGGACCCTTGAACTATCAAATGGCAGCAAATATTACCGCGCAATTGGCTTCTTCAGTTCAAGTGTCGGTTTTATTCTGGGTGAGTCCGGTGAAGCATTGAAAACCACAAACGGAGGTACAAACTGGTCGGCTTACAATTTTCCCATTGACAGACATCTTTACTCAGCCGGTTTCATTAATGGGAATGCCAATGGTATGGCCACAGCTCTTGACGGTGCTTTGGCAAAAACAACCAATTCGGGTTCTGACTGGATTGTACAGTATGTTGGCGAAGATGAGATATTATACGACGTTTCCTCCCCTGGTAGTAATACTTTCTACTCTGTCGGATCAAATGGTTCTGTATTCAAAACAACTGACGGCGGTGCAGGTTCTGAGGAACAGATAAACGTTACCCAGCCGAACGGCGCCGAACATCTTGTGGCAGGAAGTATTTACCAGATAAAATGGACACATGTTAATGTAAATTCCGATATTAATATTCAATACTCTACCAATAACGGAACCAACTGGATTGATGTTGCCTCGGTACCGGTTACTAATCTTCTATACGACTGGACAATACCTTCAACGCTAACAAATAACGCACTTGTAAGAGTATCATCAGATTATCACCCCGGTGTTTTCGATGCTTCAGATGACGTTTTCACGATAGCACAGAACAATCTTTCGCTTGTAACTCCTGACGGTGGCGAGCATCTGAAATCGGGTTCGATCTATCCGATCGAATGGACGTCAAACGCAATTGCAAATATTGATATTGAATTTTCATCTGACGGCGGTACAAACTGGAGTACAATCCAAAACAGTGTCAGCGCTCCTGCCGGAAGCTATAACTGGACTGTTCCGGCTAATCACAGAACAACCTGCCGCGTAAGGTTAACCAATCCATTGAACACAATGGAAACATCACACAGCAATAGTAATTTCTCCATTGTAGGATTGGATATTACTGCCCCGTCAGACGGAGCCGTAATCGAAGCGAATCAGAGCTATGATATTACATGGACTTCATCCATTATTTCCAACGTGGATATTAAATATTCAGTTGACGGTGGAAACAACTGGACTTCTATCGTAAACACAGCAAACGCGGCTCTTGGGATTTATCCCTGGTCAATACCGGATATATCAGCCGATATTATATTGAGAATTAATGAAAGCGGCTTCCCTGATGTTTACGACGAAGTTTCTTTCTCAATTTCAAATGTCTCTGAAATTGACCTGACAGCAGATTTTGACGGCAGAGTTATTCCTTCCGGAACAACAGAAAACATTACCTGGACTTCATTCAATGTTGATTTCGTTTGTATTGAGCTTACAACGGATAACGGCCTAACATGGACAAATATCGCTGCTAATCAGCCTGCCGCAAACGGAACTTTTGCCTGGACGGTAAATAATTATACCTCACAGCATTGCCGTATAAGGGTTTATGATTGCAGTAACGGCGGAATAGTAAGCCTTAGCGACGGGCTTTTCGAGATTTTTGATGGAAGCCTTCCGGTTCTTGATCTTAGCTATCCGGCAGGTGGCGAAGAATTTGAAGTTCTTACAAATCAGGTAATAAGGTGGGATTCCTATTTAGTGACTACCATTTCCATTGTGCTTAGTACAGATAACGGAAGCAACTGGATACCCCAGGGCAGCGGTTTAAGCGCTTCATCCGGTTCATGGTCATGGACAGTTCCGGATATGCCATCCAGCCAGTGTCTGATAAAGATTTTCGACGATTCCGACCCAACATTATCAAGTACAACTGCTTCGGTATTTAAAATATTTGATCCCAACATGAAGATCACTATAACTTCGCCAAACGGAGGCGAACAATGGTTCGTGGGTGCAACAAATGATATAACCTGGACAAGTGAAAGAATTGATTATATAAAACTATCATATTCAACTGATGGCGGAGCCACATGGAAATTTATTGCCCAGAATATCGATGCTACTCTCGGGAAGTATTCCTGGACAGCGCCAAGAGCACCCGGCACAAGGTGTCTTGTTAAGATAACTCCCCAATATGTTGAAGATATATATGATATCAGTGATGCCCAGTTTTCAATATTCGGCCTTGACCTGATTTATCCCGCCAGTGGCGAAAAACTTCTTTATGGCCTTGTTAGTTCAATTGCATGGCGCTCTGCAGGTGTTGACAATATCAGGATAGATTATTCAACAGACAACGGCGCAAACTGGATTATTCTGGAAGAATCATATTCCGCTACCGTTGGCGCATACTCATGGGTTATTCCAAACACTCCTTCAGACAAATGCCTGCTGAGAATTATGGATACCGAACGCTCTGCAATATCTGACCAGACTACCGGTGTTTTCGAAATTAAAGGCCTGTTATTAATCAATCCCGTTGATGCGCCTACATGGATTTCAGGTACAACACAAAATATCACCTGGGAAAGCATCAGTATTGATAATATTAAGATCGAATATTCAACCGACTCGGGTAACAACTGGACAACTATTATATCCAACACTCCCGCAGCACCGGGAACTTATGCGTGGACGGTTCCGCAGGTTGCATCCAGCCAGTGTGTTATTAAACTAAGCGCTCTGGATTCGCCAATTCATACCGATCAGAATGACCGGTTATTTACTATTATGGACGAGGGAATTCTTATCAGTTATCCAAATGGAGCTGAAGTTCTCGACGTAGGCGATGTTCATCAGATAAAATGGACAAGTATAAACGTTAACAAAGTTGATATTGATTACACTTATGATAATGGTATTACATGGTACACAATAGCAAATGATGTTGACGCTTCAATAGGATCGCACAACTGGGTTATTCCCAATACTCCGTCAACAGAATGCCGTATAAGAATTACAGATACGGAAATCCCGACTGTTAATGATAACAGCAATGATCTTTTCAGGATTCGCGGCGGACACTACCCTGTTCCGGTTTCCTGGCGTTTCACTGCAAAAACCGGCCAGAACGCTGTAATCGTAGTTCCTTATTCAATAAATCCTGAAGTAAATGGCAGATTTGTTCAGAACCGCGATGCTATCGGATTATTCTACGACCGCGATGGCGTATGGATTTGCGCTGGATACGGATTATGGGTTGACAACCATAACCTGGCAATCACAGTATGGGGCGATAATGTCAGGACAGCACTTAAAGACGGCTTTGCAAGCGAAGAGACATATAAGTTCAAAGTTTGGGATGCTGCCGAAGGATTAGAAATGAATGCCTCGGCGGAATACCTTTCCGGGCCCGACAATTACGCGCAGGATGCAATCAGTATTCTCAGTAAATTTACAACTTTCGAAGAACTCAGGATTTTCCTTCCCGGACTTGAATGGAGTTTGATAAGCCAGAATCTTGAGGGCGAAACCACTGAAATTGAAACTCTGCTTTCCGATATTCGTGAGCCAATGGATTATATGAAGGACGATAACGACGGCGTGTATTATCCTGATGAAAATATTAATACCATTAGTGAATGGGATATTACAAACGGTTACCAGATTTATATGAACGAAGATGCCTGGCTTGTATTACGGGGCGTTAAAGCAGATCCCGAGGAATACCGTATGAGCTTCGATCGATTGAAGTGGTATTTGATTTCTTACCTGCCAGACGGTTCGCTTCCGGTGGCTACAGCGCTGGCAAGAATGATTGACAGCCTGCTAATGGTGAAGAACGGCGCCGGCGAGATATACTTCCCTCAATACGGAATAGACCAGATTGGTACTATGAACGAAGGCGAAGGATACAAAATTGCATCTAAGATAAATATATATAATTTCTATTATCCCGACGGCCCTAATGCGCCCGTGGCTCCTCCGTCCGGAAAGATCAAACCCGCCCTTGCCGGGCTGCATTATTCAGGATATAATGACAAAACCGGTAACAGTTCAGTTCTTGTGATTGAATCACCAGGACTGAATAACGGAGACGAAATCGGGGTATATACAAATGACAACATACTTGTCGGTTCCGCGGTTGTTGCTGATAACAAAGCTGTTGTTACTATCTGGGGCAATAACCGCTCCACTGCCGAAAAAGACGGCGCAGGCGACAACGAAAGCCTAAACATACGCTATTTCAACACCTCAACGGACAATGAATACACACTTGATATTTCCTACGTTCATAACTTAGTTGGCAAGGCCTTCAACGAGCAACTGAAATATATCCAGGATGCCATTACAATTATGAACGCCGCTCCGGGGAGCATTCTTGGTATAAACGACAATCCTGAAGAGATTAGTCTTAGTTGTTCCCCAAACCCGGCCTCTGAGAACATACATATTGTTTACAAAGCCGGCGGCGGCCTCTCCCGTTTCGAACTGTCAGACAACCTTGGAAATATTATATACAAGGGCGAAAAGCAACACGCCCAGCGAGGCTCATACAGCCTTGATATAAGTGCTCTTAATATTCCCTCGGGCGTTTACCACCTGAGATACAGCAATGCAGGAAGAGCCTACAGCCTTCGTGTTGTTGTGCTGAAATAATTATTGCAATATCTCATTTTTCAATCATCCGGTAACTAAAAATTATCGGATGATTTTTTTTCATTTTCTGCAATAATATGTACTTTTTTCCTTGCAAAAAACATATTCGTTTTCTATCTTAGTATTGAATAAAATCAAACAGATAATTCACAAACACACACATGAAATGGCAATGAATATAATTACTACTGGCCATTAGAAAAATCCCCATTTTAATTGGGGAAAATTTGATTGATACTACTCTGCAACCATTTTAACCGGGAATTACTTATGAAAGATTTAAAATTAGATTTGAAAACCAATTGCAGTAGGGACGAGTATGGAGAAAATTACCATCCTCATACTCTTGAAATGTATAAAACCTACGTTGGTACTACCCACAAGGTCAGTAACCGGAGGTTAACAGCCAATAGCTTTTTTCTGACGATAAACACCGCACTTATTGGTATTAACGGGTATATAACTGGGAAGAATACAGAAATAATGCTGCCAATAGTCCTCTCAATTGCCGCTATTATTATTTGTTGTTTCTGGTGGAGATTGGTAAAAGTATATAGTGAAATCAACCTGAGAAAATTTAAAATTATATATCAAATGGAAGAACAGCTACCAATATCTCCCTTCAGATCTGAGTGGCAAAAAAAAGAAAAAAGTAAATTGTTTACCGATATTGAAAAGAATATACCCTGGGTATTCATTGGGCTACATGCGATAATTATTATTCTTGCTTTAAATATATATTTTAATAACCATCCTAATTCAATGATATTACTACCTCTAAAGGAATTTAAAATGGAATGGATCAATATAATACTAACAGCAGCACTGGTTTTGATAACAGCTCAGCTTTTGACAGCAGTTCTGGTTTTGACAGTAGTTTGGTATACCATATTACTATACAAATGATATTAAATTACATTTTCCCTAAAAAAAAGAAATGGAAATAATTAAAGCGTATGACGTAATAATTGTTTTTTGTTAAAAAAAAAGTCATTACAATTATTTTATTTTTATGCTACTAATAAATATTTGAAAAAAACACTTGCACACTATAAAAAATTGTCGCTGATTATTTGTTTATAACATAACTATTCATATACTTGAAAATATTATATTATAATGATTCAATTACATTTGGAGATTCTCCTGAGAATTCCGGAAATAAAAAACTTGGAATTAATTAACCTATAGCTTAATTTATGAAACGGAAAGCAGTAATTTTGTTAAAAACGAAAAAAATTGTTCTTTGTGTTGATAAAACCAATTCGGAAGAAATTTATTCGTTCCTTTTTAAGAATGACAGGCATAATAAAAAATTCAAATTTTTCTGCGAGGTTGTTGTTGTAAATAATAAACGACAATTGAAGGATATTTATAAACATGAACAAATTGACGAATTAACAAAAGATGTATGGGCAATAAGATTTTTTGTAGGCCAGGAAAATGCAAGGATATACTGCAAGGAATATAAACGAAACGGCATAATATACATAGTAATGACAGAATTAGTGCTAAGAAAAAAAACAAATAAAATTGACAAAAAATTAGAAAAATTAATTCGAAAAGTTGGCGAGTATGAACATGAAATTGAAGAATAATGAAGCAATCCGCAATGCTTTCCTTGATTTATTGGAAATTAAAACTGAGGATGAAAAGATTGAGCATGACAGCCGAGTTATTTCGATTGAATTTATCTCGATTATCCAAACTCATTTAATTGAACACAAAATTACTAAGAAAGAGCTTGCAAAAAAAATCAACTCATCTCCGAGTTACATTACTCAGGTTCTCCGAGGCGATAAAACTATTAATATGAGATTCCTCGCGAAAATTCAGAAAGCATTGGGAATAAAATTTAAAGTTTGCACGGATGAAGAATTAAGCTGCTACAAAGATGCTTTTGATGAAAAATCACATATTTCATCCAATATCGTGAAATTTGAAGAATATAAAATCAGATCAAACTACAGAACTGCAGATCGACTAAAAAAATATTTTCATAGTACGGAAATTAGTAATATCGGAGGTTATTTTGAAGCTGATACCAAGTCCGCTTAATATGATTGACAGTTTCCTTTTAAAATCAAACATAGAAGTTGTTGAACAGGATATTGATGAAAAAGACGCGATAGACGAAATTTTTATTAATTATGTCGTTGATATTGATTTCTTTGTTAAGGAGATTAATGATACTCAGTTTCATGTATTTTCAAAGGCAATAATAAACAATGGGTCTAAACCAAAAGCCGGATACAGGATATTTGCTGAAAGTCTGACAATATTTTCAATTCCAGACGCTGCTGATCTAAAAAAAGCTGAGGAAAAAAATTTGAAATCAATCTCCGCTATTGGCATTGCCATCGGAAATCTTCGTATGCAAATTAGTAATTTAACAGGCAATTTTCCTTTTGGCCGTTATATTATGCCGGCTTTAGATATAAATTCTCTATTGAAATGGAAATCAGAGCAATATTCAAAATCATAAAGAACAACTATTGAATCCATTCCCTACTCCTAAAATGCGTACAATCTAAATCATTCGCAAAGTAAACTTTATCGGATAATTATTTACTTTAAAAGCCCGGAGTATCAATTATTTGATATAATCATAATCCCCCACAACTCAATACTTCATCTTTATCACCACATCCTCGGCGCGGACAAGTTCCACCATAACGATTATATCGCCGATGTTTTCATTTTCCGGAATGTTTGGTATCTCTCCGCCAATCTGGTAGTACTCCGGAATCACCGCAAGGCGCTTGCCGCGAATACGCATATCCAATACAGTTTCCTCCAAGCCGCGAAGGGCTTCTTTCTTGCCAAGCTGGAAGCATACGGGCCTGTACCTGTCGAATGAAGAACAAATTTTCTCTCCGTTTGCCTTGTAGGCAGTATAATTTACATATACTTTCTGTCCGGATTGAACAGCATCCCCAAAGCCGCGCCTGACTTCCAGAATTTTAAATCCCGGCCTGGGTTCTTCAAACAGAATACTTTTCATTTTCTCGCGGGGAGATTTCCCGTGGTTCGTAATATCAAACTTTACATCAACCTGCGCCCATGCTGTAACATTTTTCCTTCCCATTTTCGCAGGAGTAAACTCAAGTTTCTTAACCGCGTCAATTGCCGCAAACTCAAAAAATTTATAATCGCTTTTCTGGATTTTTGTTTGCAGCACTTTCCCCGAATCGCTCACAAGTACGTTCACGCTTACTTTAGCATCAAGCCCGATTTCCAGGGCGAACTCGGGGTAAATAATATTGTTTTCGAGCATTTCGGGATCGTATTTTGGCGGTATTTCAGGGTACTCGCAAACATTAGCGGCCTCGTCAGCAAGGATAATTATCGGAAATAAAAGTAATACTATTGTCAGTTTAAATTTCATCATAATTTATATCTGAAAAAATAATTCAATATTTCATTGAAAATAATAAAATTAACAGGATTAACCATATCTTATCAATATTATGAACGCTATATAATTTTTAATTCAATATCAATTAATGTTACCAGAGTGAAAATTTTACAAATAACTCATTACCCAAAAAACAAAAGACTGATTCCGCTTTTGTAAATCCGGATAGCATAAATCATTGCAGCCTTGTACTGAAGCAAATCAAGAAAACCACCCCTGTAATCCCCGACTCAGTGATGATAGAATAAGAAATTAAATATCATAAGATTAACTCCCCCTCCTTACGAAGGAATGGGCCGGGGGGAAGTTGTAAGGGTAAGAAGCAATACACCGATGGTTTATTCTTTTATTGCCTTGTTTTCCTTCAAAGCCCTCTCCTTCGGGGAGGGTTTGGGAGGGGTCCAAAGCAATTCACCAAAGTTTGATACTGTTGCCGTCTTGTTTTTCTTCAAAGCCCTCTCCTTCGGGGAGGGTTTGGGAGGGGTCCAAAGCAATTCACCAAAGTTTGATACTGTTGCCGTCTTGTTTTTCTTCAAAGCCCTCTCCTTCGGGGAGGGTTTGGGAGGGGTCCAAAGCAAATCACCAAAGTTTGATACTGTTGCCGTCTTGTTTTTCTTCAAAGCCCTCTCCTTCGGGGAGGGTTTGGGAGGGGTCCAAAGCAAATCACCAAAGTTTCAAACTATTTCTACTTTGGTTTGTGGTAATAATTGCATCTTTAGCGTTGAAATCCGGAATATCCAACTGATTATATTATTTAAATTATTTTAATTATAAAATATATGATTAAAACTAATAAATATCTAAATGACTGTAATAAATATATTTATCAAATTAGTAAATAATCATATTGATTTACAATATTAATAATACATCTAATCAAATTTCTAATTAATCTAAGATATTAATCAATATATCTAATAATTTATCATTCTGCTTTTATAAAATTAATAATTCATCTAAGACTATATTTAATTGTCCTAACAAATTAGATATACTGTTTAATTAATTGGTTAAAATTGATATTTAATAGTTTATATAATTAAATTAATTGATTATATCGTTTATTTCATTATTTATATTATTTATTTAGTTATTTACATAAATAATTTAGTTAGATGAACTATATCAAGGCTTAGATATATTAAATATATTATTATAAATACTATATATTTAGTACAATTAGTATAATATTTCATATTTTGGATTCAATATTTGATTATTAATTGTATCAATAGGCGTTTCTAATTTGTACCTTTTGGATTTTAATGTCAAACAAGAAGATAACGAAGTATAACAAGACTTTAACAAGGCGGAACAAGAATGCAATGAGACCAGCTAAGAGTAAAATGAGGCAGGACAAGCAGGCAATGAGACCAGCTAAGAGTAAAATGAGGCAGGAAAAGTGGATAATGTAGCCAACCAAGCAAGTAATGAGGCCAGATAAGAGTATAATGAGGCCAGATAAGAGTATAATGAGGCCAGATAAGAGTATAATGAGGCAAACCAAGCAGGCACTAAGGCAATATTTCGCTTCTATTTGAACAAACAGGGCTGTAATATATCAGGGCAGTGCAATTAATGGACTCAGCATCAATTAATTTAGCCCAAATATTTGGTTTATAATTCCAAACAGCTGTGCAATAAGCAAATCATCCAATGACTTGATGCCATCGGATGAAAATTTAAAGTGACATTGTGATTTATTAGATCCGATAAACGAGATATTAAGTACGCAGAATGACAGATATATAATAATATTTCTGATTCAATAACTTATTGATATCAATTAAACTGTGCGCCTTCCTCCACCCATGTACGCATTCCCTGTTTGTGATTATCGTTTACCTTGGGGCGCCAGATATAACCATAACGGTGCTCGAATTTTCCGTCCAGCATTTGTATCAAGTAGCTTTGGTCGGGTTTGCCGGGAATTACCAGGGCACCGGACATGGAATTGTTCATCTGGAAATAATCGTCAAGAACAATTCCCGCCGCCTGTGTATTGCTGCTATGGCAGCCCTGGTAGGCACATGTAAATTTAAGGAATGGCTGTACATGATTCTGCCAGCTGACATTTTCTTCGGGAAAAACTATATCGTCGGCGCTGCTGATGGTATCATCACTGCAGGAAAGCAATAATAATAATCCAAAAATAAAGATCAGGCTGTATTTCATTAGTAGGACTCCTCGTTACTTGGAAAACCGGATGAACGTACCTCATCGCTATAACGCTTTACTGCATCTTTCATTTCCTGCCTCAGGTTGGCAAAACGCCTGACGAATCTCGGACTGAAATCAACTGTCAGGCCCAGCATGTCCGTATAAACAAGTATCTGTCCGTCGCAGTGAGGTCCGGCACCGATACCAATTGTCGGAATGCTTAGCGATTCAGTGATTCTTTTTCCAAGTTCGGCGGGAATTTTTTCCAGAACTATTGCAAAAGCGCCGGCTTCTTCAAGCACGTGCGCCTCGCGGAATATCTGTGCGGCTTCTTCATCGGATTTACCCCTGGCCCTGTATGTTCCAAAGGAATGAATACTCTGCGGGGTCAGCCCGATATGTGCCATTACCGGAATTCCCACTTCAGTCATCCTGGCAATAGCGTCCTGCACATATTTGTGTCCGCCTTCGATTTTCACGGCAGCAGCTCCGCCCTCTTTCATAATCCGGCCTGCATTCCTGAAGGCTTCCTCCGGTGAAACCTGGTAGCTCATGAAAGGCATATCGGCAACAACTATTGGCCTTGTGGCCCCGTTAACAACAGTTTTGGTATGGTAAATAATTTCTTCAAGAGATACGGGGATAGTAGTTTCATGCCCCTGAACAATATTCCCGAGTGAATCGCCAACCAGTAGAAGGTCAACACCACACTCGTCCAACACCCTGGAAACAAGGGCATCATAGGCAGTAAGGCAAACAATTTTCTGTCCTGCCTGTTTCATATCCTTAAGCCTTAACGTGGTAACCTGCCTTGGATCAATATCCGAAGCATAGCTTGGCACGTCTTTTCTTTTAGTTGATAAATGCGTCATTTCAATCTCAATTCATTGCAAAAAAATATATTCGTCTCATTCCTAAGCTGATAATCAGTTTCCCACAGACAAACGAAAATAACTAATTAGAAATTAAAGTAAAAAACTTATTTTTGTAAAAATGTATAATAATTGAATTAAATAATGAAAAATACAGTTTTTGTTGACGAAAACATCCCTTTGCTGGAAAGATGCTTATGCAAATATTTCAATATAATGGCATTTTCCGGCCGGCTGCTGAAAAATGATGACCTGATCAGGAATAATGCAGAAGCATTAATTGTACGCTCAACAACAAAGGTGAACAGCGATCTGCTACATGGCACAAAAATAAAAGTTGTTGGTACAGCAACAGCAGGAACTGACCACATAGATATTGATTATTTGAATAAAAATAATATTGAATTTCATTCAGCACCCGGGGCAAATGCAAATTCGGTTGCCGAATATCTTGTTTTTTCAATCGCAAAATGGGCTGTAGAAAATAATATTGATATAAGAAATAAGACTATCGGGATTATCGGTGTCGGAAATATTGGCAAACGGGTAGTGTATTACGCCGGGAAACTCGGGCTGAAAATTATTGTTAACGATCCTCCATTAAAAGATTCAGGGCATAAATTCCCGGAGAATTGCAGCTACATGGAGATCGATGAATTAATAACCAACTCTGATATAATTACCAACCACGTACCAATGAATAAAACCGGTAAATATAAAACTTTAGGCCTGATAAATGAAGAACGGGTTAATAACATTAGAAACAACACATTGCTAATACATGCCTCCCGGGGCGGAGTATTGAACGAGAAAGCTTTGAAAGCAAGGCTGAAACTAAAGGAAATTACCGCCGTTATAGATGTATGGGATAATGAACCGCACATTGACAAAGAACTTGCCGGGTTAAGCCTTTTGAGCACTCCGCACGTAGCCGGCTATTCAAGGAACGGAAAGCTCAACGGGGCTATGATGATGGCTGAAATAATATTTGATCATTTCTCGATTGAAAGCGATCTTAGTGTTTTCACGGATGAATTGGACAGTAATATATCAGATGAAAAACCTGATTATGATAATTTAGATAAATTATATATATTGCTGAAAGAAAGCCGTGGAATTGAAGACGACAGCCAGAGGCTTACAGAATCATTACAACAAGATAATCCGGCCACGGAATTTGACAAATTAAGGAAAAAATATCCCGTTAAATATGAAACTATTATCAACAAAAAGTGAGTGAAAATTATGGATACTGAAAACCCAAATGTACAGGCTATTAATCAGATGAAGCAAAAAGACAGCAGGATGTGGTCTATGTTCTGCCACCTGTCAACGTTATTAGGCCTTGTTGTTCCTCTTGGCAATATTTTCGGACCCTTATTAATTTGGCAAATCAAAAAAGATGAATTCCCTGAGACAATTCATCACGGCAAAGAAGCGCTGAACTTCCAGATAAGTATGACCATTTACCTTATTGTATCAGGAATATTGGTGCTACTTTTAATCGGTATTGCATTTTTGATTATTCTTGGGATTTTGGATATTGTTTTCACAATAATTGCAGCAGTAAAAGCAAATGAAGGTGTAAGATACCGCTATCCGATGACAATCAGGTTTGTGAAATAAATTAAATTGGTTTGAAATGAAACTACCCCAAAACTGGAGCACGGGCGACATTCTCGTTCTTGCGGGAATGCCGGCCCTGAATGCCGGAAAACTAAAAAAAATTGTTGATACTTACTCTTCTTTGGATTCTTTCTTTAAAACCCAAACCGGAAAAGAATTTGAAAGCAAACTTAAACAGGAGAACCTGTTTGAAAGCGACCGGGAATTCCTGAGAGAACAATCAGAAAAACAAATAGAAATTTGTGCGGCAAATGATTACAAGATGGTCAGTATATGGGATGAAGCATACCCGGACCTTCTGAAAGAAATAATCCACCCCCCTGTTATCATTTTCGTTTGGGGAAATTTACAAGCTCATGATTCGGCATCTATATCAGTTGTCGGCACCCGCAAATGTACATCTTACGGCAAACTTACTGCCGAGCGTTTCGCGGAATATTTCAGCAGAAACAAAATTATAACAACAAGCGGCCTTGCCTATGGAATAGATACAGCCGCCCATCTCGCTTCTCTTCGGTCCGAAGGTATCACTTATGCCGTTATTGCCAGCGGGCTGAACGAGATTGGCCCGGCTTATGCATTGAAAAATGCCGAGAAAATTGTAGATTCGGGCGGAGCAATTATCAGCGAGTACAAATGCGGCGTTAAGGCCCGCCCTGCATACTTTCCTCAAAGAAACAGGATAATCAGCGGTATTTCCAGGGCTACTGTTGTTATTGAAAGTGCTGAAAAAGGAGGCGCTCTGATAACTGCCCGTTTCGCGAATGATCAGCAAAGAGAAGTTTTTGCCGTTCCCGGAAATATAACTTCTTCAAAAAGTATTGGCACAAATAACCTGATTAAGAACAGCCTGGCAATCCCGGCTTTGAGCCCCGGGGATATTTTGCAGGAACTTGGTTTTCTTCCTGAAGAACAAATAAATCTGAATAATATCCCGGAATTTTCGAATCCTGCTGAAAAGAAAATATTCGAAGCATTATCATTCGAACCTTGCCATATTGACGTGCTGGCAGAAAAAACCGAAACAGATGTTTCAGCCCTTTTAGTTTCACTTTTGAATATGGAATTCAAAGGAACTGTGAAACAATTGCCGGGAAAACATTATATTAGAAGTTAAGTTTTTTTCAAATTTTGAAAGTCTTTTTCGAGATGGAAGATTTTAATAAAATTTATAGTGAATTTTTAGAAGCAGTTGAAAATAAAATACAAGAATACCTGGCCGACAAAAAACCGGATTGTATGTATGATCCCTTCCGCTATATTATGTCTGCCGGTGGTAAAAGAATAAGGCCTGTACTGACAATGATATCAGCAGGAGCAGTTGGCGGAGACCCCTACTCGGCCGTTGATATTGCAGCGGCAATTGAAATTATGCATAATTTTACATTGGTTCATGACGACATTATGGATCAGTCTCCCATTCGCAGGGGCCGGGATACAGTTCATATAAAATGGGATCCTGCAACGGCGATAATAGCCGGAGATGTGATGGTTGGCCACGGTTATTCACTTTTGCCGGAAAGAAGAAACCACGAGCGCGCCGACGATATCAACCGTGAATATACCAAAGGCCTTATTGAAGTATGCGAAGGCCAGGCCTACGACATGAAATTCAATGAGGATAAAGATGTCAGGCTTGAGGATTATTTTATGATGATCGAAAAGAAAACATCTCTTTTGCTCGAAACAGCTGCTGTTATGGGTGGCCATGCAGGCCATGGTAATATTGATGAAGTCGAAGCCCTGAGAACCTACGCTAAGAATATCGGGCTGGCATTCCAGATTCAGGACGACCTTCTGGATCTTACTGCCGAACAGGAAAAACTTGGCAAAAAGATCGGGCAGGATATTCTGGAAGGTAAAAAAACATACCTTATACTGAAAGCAAAAGAAAAACTTGATGCAGGGCATGGCAATAAAAATGATAAGGAATTAATGCAAAAATTCTATGATGAAAACGGACTTTCGGAAGAATATGTTCCGGCTATGAACGAAATGTTCGAAAGACTGAATGTTATTGAGGAAGCTTACTCGGAAGCGGAAAAGCTGCTTGGTATTGCATCGAAAAGCCTTAAAGCAATCAATGACAATAAATATACAGAAATGCTGAAAGAACTATTAAACAAACTGAATAAAAGAAAGTATTGATATTATTTGAAATTATCACGAAAATCAAAGAATCGTTTCTCGTGTTGTAATATATAACAAACAAAGAAGTTATAAATTATATGATAATGGTTCTTTATTACTTTTTTTAATTCTTGTATTAAATGCTTTTGTGTTTTAAAGTTCGTTTTTTTATCTTAGCTTTCGAGGGAATTTGAAAATTATTTTCTTTTATATTAAATTCATTGGAGTTTCTAAATGAAAAAATCTATTTTCTTTCTGGTTCCGGCATTAATTGCCTTTATAATGATCGGCTGCGGTGGCGGTCCTGGCTATACAGAAGTTAAAGAACTCGACACACATGTTGACGAAGTAAAAAAATTCTCTGTGCAATATCCTTCTAACTGGCATATTGGCGCAAAGCAAACAGGCCGTTTCTCTGTCTTCACAACCAAAGAAGGTATGAACAGGTTTCGTGCTTATGATCCTGAAGGACTTCCGGCTGTAAGAATTGAAGTTACTACTGCTGATTCTGATTCGCTCAGAACTATTGATACGATCATGGATAAATCCCTTCGTTTCGAAAAACAGGTTTATTCAGATCCTATCGACGTAACTGTTGACGGCGTAAGCGGAAAAAAACTGGAATATGCTTTCGAACTTGAAGACGGCCCTTTCCACGGAGAAATCATATTTGCACAGAAAGATCCCGGTACAGTTACAATTTTCAGCATTGAAGCATTTGGTGGCGCTTTTGAACATTACAAAACAACTTTTGACGAAATATTAAAAACGCTCGTTCTTGCTGAAACACCGGCCCCGGTTTCTGATACAATTTATAACACTGAAGAACTTCCTTTCCCGGACGAAGAACTTGTAAAAAAAGCCGGCAAGGGCTATTCAATCATGATACCGAAAAACTTCAGGTCAAGAAAAGGCCTTGGTAAAGACGGCAACCTGATAAAATCAGTTATGTACGACGGCGAACGCCGCGGCGACTGCTATATTAACGTTGACATCCTTGATGCTTCAAAACAGAACAAACTTGACAAGATTGTTGATGATAACCTGGCTAAATACGGAAATCCTGCAAAGAAATCCACTAAACTCGGCGGCGAAAATGCTTACGTACTAAGCTATAATGCAACCGGAACAGTAAAAAGAAGAGTTTACTTCGCAGTGAAAGGCGACAAACTCTTCCGCATAACAATGGACTGGTTCAAGGGAGAAGCAGACAAATATCTTCCAATTTTCGAGAAATCAATCGCATCATTCACATTTGAATAATATCGCGTTTGAAACAAATGGAAATTCTATGTATATTAGAGGCAGGAATAATTATTATTCCTGCTTTTTTCTTTCAATTATTACAAAACATTAAATTTTGTTTGTCTATTTTGCTTTAACAATGAGTAACCAACAGAAAATTATATTTGAAAATGAAGAAGACTTTCTTAGTTCTGAAATTAACGAACCTTTTGATCCTAAGAATGTAAATATTATTTCAAAAACTCTGACAATTGATCTAATTATTAAAAGAATTAAAAACAATGAAATCAATCTATTTACTGATTTCCAAAGAGAAGATAATATCTGGAATAAAATTCAGCAGAGTAGATTGATTGAATCTTTGTTAATCAGATTTCCATTACCGGCCTTTTATTTTGATACAAGTGTCGATGATAATTGGTTAATTGTTGATGGACTCCAGAGGTTGAGCGTTTTCCGAAATTTCTTAGTTGATAAAAATTTAGAATTGACAGGTTTAGAATATTTAACACAATTTAATAATAAGTCCTTTGATGAACTTCCGAGAGATTTGCAGAGGAGAATCGAGGAAACACAAATAATTACATTTCTAATACAAGAAGGTACACCTCCGGACGTAAAATATAACATTTTTAAAAGAATTAACACCGGTGGAGTGGTTTTGGAGCCTCAGGAAATAAGACATGCTTTAAATCAGGGGAAGCCATCCGACTTTGTAAAAAAATTGGCGGAACTTCCGGAATTCAAGCGTTCAACAAATTATTCCATACCAACAAAAAGAATGAAAGATCGCGATTTGGTTAATCGATTTTTAGCATTTTATTTGTTCGGATTTGAAAAATATGAACCTGAACTTGACGCATTCCTTAATAAAGCGATGAATAAGATTAATGAATTAGATAATTCGAAATTGGATGAAATTGAAAATAATTTTATAAAAGCTTTAAATCTTTGTTTCGAAATTTTCAATAAATACAGTTTCAGGAAAATCGATAAAAATTCAAAAAAATCGAATCCTCTTAACAAAGCTCTTTTTGACGTTGTTGCCTCTACTTTTTCTCAACTTACCGAAAATGAAATCAGAATTCTCAAGGATAATAGTCAAAGAGTAAAATCTGATTTAATTTCTCTGCTTGAAAATCCTGAATTTTTCAAAGCAATATCTACATCTACAGGTTCAAATAACAGTGTTCTAACCAGGTTTGCAATGTTTAATAAAATGATAAATAACATAGTTAGTAATAATCATGATAAATAATCTCCATATAAAAAATTTTAAAGCCTTTGAAGAAGTTGAGCTGGAATTCTCAAATCTGAATATTCTTACCGGCCTAAACGGGATGGGAAAATCCTCCATAATTCAAGTACTGAATCTTATTCGTAATGCTGCTGTGCATGAAGGTAATTTTCCTAATATTTCGCTGAATACTAAGAATTTATCGCTTGGTAACGTTAAAAATGCTATTTATCAATATGCCAAGGAAGACTTTATAAGTTTTAACCTGGAATTTGATAACAAATATTTTTTGAATTTGAAATATAATTATGATTCTTTCAAAGACTATTTGCCAATATCTATTGAATCTTCAAAAACTCTAAATGATGATAAAAAACCATACCAAGAAGAAGCGCTATTTCAGAACAAATGCTTTCAATACCTCCAGGCAGACCTTGTATCGCCCGAAGATAGTTACGGTAAAAATGATTATTTGATCGATAAATTTGATTCAATAGGAAACAAAGGAGAATATTCAGCACAATATCTTAATCAATTAGGCAGGAAGAAAATATCAATAAAAAGATTGCGCCATGAGAAATCGAAATCTGATACATTAATGGAAAATCTAAACCAATGGCTTCAGGAAATATCTCCGGGAGTCAGGATTAATGTAACAGAATTTAACAATAACATTAAAATGGAAGCCGCTTTCCGTACAAAAACAGAATATACAGATAACTTTTCGACAAAAAATATTGGATTCGGAATAATTTACTCCATACCCATAATCCTTTCACTTTTATTGGCAAGAAAGGATAAATTGATAATCATCGAAAATCCGGAAGCACATCTTCACCCTAAAGCCCAGTCTGCCATCGGGCGTTTGGCAGCCTTAGCTGCCGAAGCAGGGGCGCAAATCATTCTGGAAACACACAGCGATCATATTATAAACGGAATAAGAGTGGCTACAAAAAGAAATGAAATCACTCATGAGAAAATCAAATTGTATTACTTTGACCGAACTATTGAATCTGCCCGGCATTTCTCTTATGTTCACGAAATGAATATTGATAAAGACGGCAGAATTGATCATTGGCCGGACGGTTTTCTTGATGAGTGGGACAAAAACCTGATGGAGCTTATATAAATGGATATTTTTTTCAATGAATTATCATTACATGACATCAAATCTTATACTCAATTATCAGAGTTTTTGAAAGGACATTTTGATGTTTTATTAAAAATGAAAAAATCATCAGGATTAATACAAAATATTTTACCTGTTTATCCTGAAGTCGAATTTCTCGAAAATATTTTTCCAAATTTTACAAGTATAGCGAAAACTGAAATACTTAAATACCACAAAGATGCTAACAAACTATTGTTCAAGTTATTTACATCAAAACAACTATATAAAGTATCATATCCTGAATACTCAGTTGAGGGATATGAAAATGAACCTGTAGGACTTGGCCATGCAGCAGATAACTCTTTACCATCCATCAGTTTGCCTTCTGCCAATTTTTGGAAGAACAATTTGGTTCGATTAAAAAAATCATTTTTTCATAATAATTCTGAGGAAATCAGTGAATGTTCTGTTGAAGTTAGAAATGTTTCTCTTCCCGAACATATTGATAATCTTGGATCCGATTATATTCAAATCAATATAACCAACGGATTAAATCTTTGGAATAGAAAAGAAGAAATCTTTCCAAATTTGATTTTTTGCAAATCATCTCAAACTAAAAGATTTATTAAAAAAACAAATGCTGGTTCAAATCTTTTTGATTTGATAAATAAACTTGAGCAACTTCAAAAAGCTATTGAATTAAATGATAGATCGCTGAAACAAATATCAGGAGCTCCACGACCTGAAACAACAACTTCCCATAGAAGACATGAGGAATATTGCCCGGATGGTCGTACTATTGAATTTAGTTCTCATATTTCCATTCTTCCTCATGGCACTAGACTCTATTTCCATCCTGATTTTGATAATAGAAAATGCTATATCGGTTATATTGGACCTCACTTATAAAGTTTGTTTATAATTTTGAAACAAATGGAAAAATTGATTAATTTTGAACGGGGTCTTTGCCCCGCTTTTTTTTATGACTATTAATTACCGGATAATAAAATGAAAACATCAGAAAAAATTCTTATACTTGACTTCGGCTCTCAATACACTCAGCTTATCGCCAGAAAAGTAAGAGAGCTTGGCGTATTCGCGGATATCAGGCCTTTTAATATCAGTGAGAAAGAATTTGATGAAATTGAGCCCAACGGCCTTATCCTTTCCGGCGGGCCCTCAAGCGTTTATGCCGATGAAGCCCCCCACCCCACCTTTGATGTTTTCGAAAAAGATATTCCGGTTCTCGGTATATGCTACGGTTTGCAGCTTACTGCTTACTTCCGTGGCGGTGAAGTTGACAAAGCAGCCAAAAGAGAATATGGTAAAGCTCATCTGATAATTGATAAAGATGATGACCTTTTCAAAGGCGTTTCCCAACCGCAGGTTTGGATGAGCCACGGCGATTCTCTAATGCAGCCTCCAGCCGGCTATGATGTTATTGCCCACACGGATAATGCTCCTATATGCGCTATTCGCAACAAAGAAAAAAATATATTCGGCGTACAGTTTCACCCGGAAGTACACCACTCTCTTGATGGAAAAGTTATCCTCAACAATTTCGTTCGCGGTATTTGCGAATGCAAAGAAACATGGAACGCCAGCTCGTTTATTAACGATTCTATAAATAAAATACAGGAATCCGTTGGCGACGGCGAGGTTATTTGCGCCCTGTCCGGCGGAGTGGACTCGACTGTTCTCGCTGTGCTTCTTCATAAAGCAATAGGTGATAAACTCCACTGTATTCACATTGATACAGGCCTGATGAGAAAGAATGAAAGCAAGGAACTCATGGATCTGTTCGACGAGCATTTTGATATGTCGATAGATTTAATAGACGGCAGCGATCTATTCCTTGGCAGGCTTGAAGGAATTTCCGATCCCGAGCAGAAACGCAAGATAATCGGAAAATCTTTTATCGACCTGTTCGACGTTGAGGCGAAAAAATTCAATAATGCAAAATGGCTGGCACAGGGAACGCTTTATCCGGACGTGATAGAATCCGTAAGCGTTAAGGGCCCGAGCGTGGTAATTAAATCTCACCACAACGTTGGCGGACTTCCCGAGAAAATGGGATTGAAGCTGATAGAGCCGTTCCGCGAATTATTCAAAGACGAAGTGCGCGCAGTCGGCCGCGAACTTGGCGTACCTGATTGGTTTGTTGAACGCCACCCCTTCCCCGGCCCCGGACTTGCAATAAGAATATTAGGCGACATCACGCGCGAAAAAATATCAGTTCTGCAGGAAGCCGACGCAATTTACATCGACGAAATTAAAAAAGCCGGGTTGTATAACGATATTTGGCAGGCTTTCTCGGTACTGCTGCCGGTAAAAACCGTCGGTGTTATGGGCGACGAACGCACCTACGAGAACACGTGCGCCCTGCGAGCCGTTACCAGCGTGGACGGCATGACGGCCGAATACTTCCACTTCCCCTGGGAAGTACTGGAGAAAACATCCAACAGGATAATCAACGAGGTGCGAGGCATAAACCGAGTTACTTATGATATATCAAGCAAGCCGCCCGCAACTATTGAGTGGGAATAATGGCATTAAGTTATTCGAAATTAGAATATTTAAATACAAAAGGGGACTACTCTGACGAAATAGTCCCTTTTTTTGAAATTCAATGTTATTAATCCTTTATAAACTTATAACTTCTATTCTCGATCATCAAAACGTAAATACCTACTGGTAATTCCTGAATATCAATACTTTGTTTTGATTCTGATATTCTTCCAAATAAAACTTCGATTCCAACAGAATTTGAAATTGAGTAATCAATAGGTTGAGAAGTTTCAACATGGATATTTATTGAAGAACTGGCTGGATTGGGATATATTAGAATATTTTGATCATCAATATATTGGTCATCAATTGATAATATCTCGTCAGTTGAATAGATATTTAAATTCTTGATATAGCCAAAAAAAGCTTTACCTCTACTGAAATCTGTATTTGATATTATATTATCATTGTTTGGGTGATTTAAATATTTCTTTTTAGTAAATACCAACTCATCATTTATATAAACTGTTGTAGTAGAGTCATGAGTATTATGGATAACAGTAGCAGTATACCACTCATCTATATTGAATATAAATTCTGGAACTTCTTCTTCTGCCTGACTACCGGTTTTTAGTATCAGTCCACCTGAGGTTGTAGATTGGATTCCAAGGTATCTATAAGAATTACCTGCTTGGAAGATCGGTAAACCGAATGTAGATAATTTGAAGTCAAGTTGAATAGCAAAAGCTATATCATTCAAAACATTCAACTGTGGTGTTGCAATCAGACATGAATCTTTTGCTCCTGAACTCCAACATCCCCATGAAAATACCCCACCGTCTTCAAAAATTGGATTTACAAGTTGCATATCTTCAAAATTTCCAGTTTCATCTACACCGTCAGATGTTAATGCGTAACTTGCTTTCAATTCAAATTGGCTTAGGTCTAAAGCCTGAACAATTGTAGAATTTAAAGCAAAAACTATTGAAAGAAAAGAAATGATAAATGATTTAAACATGTTTACTCCATATTTTAGTAATTGAATTTAGAACTAATCTGTTCTTGTGAAAATGCAATTATTTTTTAATTATCCTGAAAATCTTATTGGAAACCCTAATATAATATGCACCAGGATTCAGACCACTTATATCTATTGAATTATCAATATTTAGTCCATCTAAAACAACATTTCCTAATACAGAGTATACCTTATATCTGTAATCTAAAAATGAGTCTGAATTAAAATGAATAATTAAATCAGCAGGATTTGGATATACTAATGAATTTTGAATAGTTTCATTTTCCATTACGTTAACTGTTCCACTTATTTCAATTTCGTCAATATAAAAAGAGCTACCTGAGGATCCCGGTATCCCAGCTACCCTTATAAGGACTTCCTTACCTGTGTATTCTTCTAAACTCATTGATACTAATTTAAATTCATCTACAGAAGGAACGTAAATTTTATCATCGACAGGTGAACCTGTTTCAATGAGAGTCTCAGATGCTATCTCAACCCAAGATTCACCGCAATCTTCTGATACATCAACTTTTATCGTTGGAGCAGTTCCACCATATTCACCATCAGAATAAGCGTAATAATATTCTAGATTTGGTGCGGTTAGTTCGGAAAAGTCTGCTTGTCCAAGTATTATGTATCCAGGTTTTCCTTCAACATTTCGAGAAGAATGAATTAAGAAAACTACTGCAGACCAAGACCTTCGAGCACCATAAGGTTCTGATAACCATAATGTATAAAATTGAGAATTCTGAGAATGATCAAATAATACGTTTTTAGGTGGGTCACCTGCAGTATTAAAACCAGCTCTTATTGTAGAAAATGCCTTTTCTTTGAAATGCTCCCTATTGCTTAGACAAATAAAAGTATAGTTTATGGTGTTTATTAATCTATACTTCTTCTCTAATAAAATAAGAAAAAAATATGTAATAATATTAATTTTTCTTTTTTTTGCTACTTTTTTTTCTTTTTGTTAACAACCTGGAAATTGTGGATAACTTTCACTCTCCTTTCTATTTCTTTTTTTATCAATTGCTTACCGGATTACATTTTTTCACTTTTCCAACAAAGTTTTCAATTAACGAACCGCTGTTCGTTCATATATTTTTCAGCCGGAATCTGGTATTCAATTCCTGCGTGCGGCCTCGTGTTGTTATACCAATCGACATAAGCCTTTATACCGCCATAGAGCTCTTTTCCGTCTTCGTAAGACTTCAGATACAGGTCTTCGTATTTAAAGCTCCGCCAGAAGCGTTCTATGTAAACATTGTCCAAGGCGCGGCCCTTGCCGTCCATGCTTACCTTAACATCAGCATCCAGAATCGTTTTCACAAAATCATTGCTCGTGAACTGACTGCCCTGATCCGTGTTTGTTATTTCCGGTTTACTGGTTTTCAAAGACCTTTTTATTGTATCTATGCAGAACTCCTTCTCAAGGTTATTCGATAATTCCCAGTCGACGATATACCTGCTATAAACATCTATAATTGCTATAAGATACATAAATCCTTTACGCATCGGAATATATGTTATATCCAGGCTCCAAACCTGATCCGGACGACTTATTTTCATATCCCTCAACAGGTATGGATAAATTTTGTGCTCCTTGTTCGGTTTGCTCGTGTCCGGTTGGGGATATATTGCCCGAAGTCCCAATAATTTCATTAATCGCCTGATTCGTTTATAGTTAACATGGTATCCCAAAGAACGTAAGTGTGCTGTCATTTTTCTGGCTCCATAAAATGGAGTAATCGCGAATTGTTCTTTGATCAGCTTCATATATAGAATATTTGCTTCACTTTCACCCTTGGGTTTGTAATAATAACAGCTCCTGCTAATACCCAAAAGCTCGCACTGCCGGCTTATGCTAATTTCTTTATTATCAGCATCTACCATCTTCCTGCGTTCTTCTTTACTCACGGCCCAATTTTTTTTTTAACCAGTCTAATTCAATTTTTAGCCGGCCTATTTCTTCATATAATACTGATTCGTCTTTTTCTTTTTTATTCTTCCCTGGCCCACGCTTGTTTTCAAATACTTCCTTTTCACTTTCTTTTAAATGCTTTTTCCACATGCTTATCTGGTTTGGATGAACCCCGTACTCCGATGCCAGCTCGGTTATTGTTTTTCTCTCTTGGACTGCCTCCAGGGCTACCTGCATTTTGAATTTTGAACTGTAATTTCTTCGTTTGTTTGCCATTTGATGCTCCTTTTGATTTTTTGCAAGTTAAGATTATTTCACCTTAAATCGCTGTTTTTTTTAAAGGAAGCCGTTCACTTTGACACCTACTCCAGTGTGTTCGACCATATTATTTGCATCATTAACGTCAATCAATTCATTGTCATTAATATTTGAAAATCCTTCAATTTTGATGGTATATGTTCCCTCTGCCATAAATTCGATTTCGCCCCAGTCAATTGTAGTGGTTTGATCTTTATCTAATGAACCTTCAAATGTTTGTACATAGTCTTGCCCATCTAAAGTGACTTTTAGATCGAAACTTTTAACTACTTTATCAGAGTTGTTAGTAACATCTACTATTGGATGAATTGAAGTAAAACAATATCTAGTTGGGAACTCAGTTTTGTTTGATAGCTCCAAATCGGTGCTAATTTCTTCGAGTGGATCTGTAAATTCAACTTCAGTTCCAGCTGCTGAATAAATATTTCCAGTATCTTCAGAAACAAATGCAATAACTTCACAATCATATAATCTTAAATTAACACCTTTTATGCTTTCAGGAAGAGTTACCTCATAAGTCCTTTTCTCAAAAGCACCTTTTGTCGTTGTATTGATGGGATCCCTGAATAAATCACCTGTAGTTAGTGCCATCCGAAGCACGTGATTGTGTTTATAAAGTCCATCCTCCCAGTTTTCTGGGTAGTAGTCACCATAATCTGACTGAGGCCCTAGAATATTATTCTGTATTAAAAATACAGTTAAATAATTCACAGATTTAGGACTTTCTGAAGTATAGTAATACTCAACTTCAGTTGTTAGTATTCTTGTTTTTGCATCCACAATGCTTTTGACAGCAACATTAACAGGAGATATTTCCTGCATGATTCTGCTTGTAATACCCTTTATGCTGTCAATAGTCAGCGCCCATGGAGAAGTAGTTCGATTAATTGATGCTGAAGGAAAAAAGGCTGCTTCAGACTTTATCAAAATAGCATCACCCTCATCTGTTCGAAAATCAGGTTCACCGGTTGAAGGGGTTGCGAAACCACCTGCATGAATATTAACAGAAAAGACATCCCCGGGATACTGATTGACAAGTTCATGCGAAATTTTATGACCTTTTGGACAATTTCCGCAATGAATTCCTGTAAATTCTTCAATGACCACATTTCTGAGCTGAGGATCAGTACTTACCATTTTCTGAGCTGTCAGCGCATTGGTAGTTATCTGAATAACTAATAGAGAAAGAAGTAGATATTTGATCATAAGATCTCCAAGATTGTAAGAAATTCATTAATATTTTTATCAATATGCCATAATGCTTTTTCTTTGTTACGATCCCCATTATGTATTACAAAATAATCAGTAATTTACAGTTGTTATCTAAACTACTTATAAATTCAATTCAATTCAATTATATTAGACAAATGAAACATTAAAAGGTTTAATCAGTTGAACGGTTTTTTATATTCTCTTTGAAAAGGAAATAGTCTTTTACTTACGGAAATATCTCGTCTCGTAAGGTCGATGCTCTAAATAATGGAAATATTATCAATAGCTACAGAGAAGAAATTTCACTTCTATTCTATTAAAGGCAACTGGACTTTAAACAATACTATTCAATAAAAGATAATAGCTTTTGCATTTACAATGGCCGCCGGTAAAAACCGTCGGCGTTATGGGCGACGAACGCACATACGAGAACACCTGCGCCCTGCGCGCCGTTACCAGCGTGGACGGCATGACGGCCGAATACTTCCACTTCCCTTGGGAAGTACTGGAGAAAACATCCAACAGGATAATCAACGAAGTGCGAGGCATTAACCGTGTAACCTACGATATATCAAGCAAGCCGCCGGTAACTATTGTGTGGGAATTAGAAATTTTGATCCTGATTAATATTTGGGTCATATGAATAAAAGTATTTAACAAAGCATATATACAAAAACCACCCCTCAAAGAAGGACGGTTTTAAAAAATCGATCGAGGATAATTTTATTCTCCGGCAATAAGTTTTATTTCTCTACAACCAATTCGGATCACTTTTCCGACTTCAAAAAACATGGTTAAGTCGGCATAGTTCTTTATCTGACTAGAATTTACATACTTTAGATGTGAATACTTGGCCTTCGGCAAATATTCTGATGAAATAGATGCCTTGGTGCATATCTTCAAAATCAACATCAATATTCCGAACATTGTAGGCAACTACTCTTTTTTTCTCTATACCCACAGTATTGTATATATAAACAGTAGCTTTTTTTAATTCTTGCGGAAGCTCAATTTTAAAATTTTCGACTACGGGATTTGGGAATATGTTAACAAAATCCGATTTTTCTGTTTCTGCTCTTTCAACGGATGTATAACTATCCAACAAATCATAAATAGTAGCAATAGCCATTTGCGGTTTATGACCGAAAAATGCTTTCGCCACTTTGCCATCTTGGTCGATGATAAACCCACGACCGAAAGGCATACCTCCTACATTTGGTTGCTTGAATATTTCTCCTCCGACAGTGCCGTCAGCATCGTACAGCATTGGTTCTCTTTGATAGAATTTTGTTGTCCATGTTTGTATCCAATTTAGCGGATCTCTATCAAATTGATTTTCATTCATTACATAGGTTTCTACATTCGGGTTATCTGCAAATTCTTTAATAATTGTATTCTGCATATCAGCTTCAGCAGATGGACAAGCAGGGCACCAAGTGCCAAACATCTGTACCCAAACTACTTTTCCTTTTTGCTCTGAAAGCGTAAATTCTCCTTCTGAAAAAACCCCGGTTTCGGGATTAGTATATATGGTGGACAGTGTAAAATCCGGAACTTCTTCACCGACATCCAGCGATGATGTTTTGCCAAACACTTGTATAGGAAGTGGGTTTTCATCAGGATCGTTTGAGCTGATAAATAGTGTTTGCCCTTCCGATTCATTGCCTTCCGTATATTTTACATCAAAATAAACAGTGTCTCCAGGCTCTATGGACTGTGGAATAAGTGTTGTTGAAAAGTCACCTGTTAAAGCAGATACTTCAGCTATAATCAATGTGCCTCCTCCTTGATTAATTATATGATGTGTTTCACTTCCTCCGGCAGACGGGAAACGAATTCTTTGTGTACTACAGCTAATATCCGGCACACTTGATTCTGCTATTGATTTAATTTGATAACAATCCACTGAATTCCAACAAGCAACCATAAGCGTACTGTCATTTGTAGCAGCAACGCCAAAAGAGGTTCTAATATATGCTTTTTGATTAAATCTACTTGTGTTTTCAGAAGCAACTTTGGTAAGAAGGGTTCTGGCTCCCACTTCAAAAACCGATACTCCGCCAAAGGTAGAAGCTGCCAAATAATCTCCTATCCAACAAAGAGCTTCAGTACACCCGCTTAGTGGATATACTGTACGTGATGATAAGTCCCCATCTTCATAAACACAAATACCGGCACCACCACATGCCACATACACCCGACCATCTCTGGCTTCAATATCTTGAGCTGTACCCATAGCTGTTGTTGTGGTTTCTCCGGCAACAATCTTGGGAGAACTTACATCCGAAATATCAACAAGCTTCAATCCACCTCCGCCATCAGCCACATAAAGCGTGTTGCCACTTAATGCAACATCAAAAACATCGGTAAAGCCTTCGGAAAGCGAGCCTACTAAAGTAGGATTTTCAGGGTTCGTTAGTGAGTATATTCGAATGCCTTTATTGTGTGCTGCCGCAAACAGAAAATCGCCATATACGTTTAATTTTTCAAAAAAAACATCGGTCTCTGTTATGTCTGTAATCCCTGTTATTCCTTCTTCCGTAATCTTGGATACTCCAAACCCGGTTGTAGTCATTCTACTTTCTGACTGATGGTTATTTATGTATAAAAAGGTGTCCTTATAAACTGCAACATCGCGACCTCCTCCACCTTCACGTCCCGTTCTTGTGATGTAATCTGTGCTTCCGGGAATCGACATAGTCCCGGCATCTATAATGGCGATTCCCGAGCTACTTAGTGCCAATATTCTGCCTCCTGGTAGGCTATTGACATCTAATATATGATCGGTTCCTTCAAAATTTCTATCAGACCTTTGATAAATATACCTGCCAACGGGTTCTAATACAGTTTCAGATTGAGAAAATGCACTTATGGATGATAAAATTCCAAGAGCTACAATCAAATTTTTTTTCAATACGATAGACGTATGTTTTAACATTCCTTTGTCTTTCTCATAAGTGGATAAAGTGTGAAAAAATATACTAAATAATGAGTTCATTTATTTTTCTCCTGATACTAATAATTATCTAAATTGTTGTTGATCAATATATTTACTAATGCAAAATCCGTTTTTAATCAGTTTAATATGGTCTTTAGACTACTATTTGTTCTAAAAAGTTTAAAACTATTATCAATTATTTCTATTTTAAGAGTCCATTTAATAGAAAATATTCCGGAAGATAGTCAATAACCTTGACATTTCTACAGTGTGAAAAAGGCATAACGGTTAGTATATGCAAAGTAAGCGATTGCGGGTTTCAAACTTATCAACCCGATACAATTTTGAGTAAATGTAGAAATTCTAAATTTATCCACATTGCCCAGCTTATGTATATTGGGTGTTGAACATATGTTGCGATAATTCTTAGTTAATTTAGTAATCGAAAATTTAAAATTAGTCAAAATACAACCGATTTTTGTACAAATACCAGCTACCCCATAAAGAAAAAAGGAAAACAAATGCAAGCATGCCATGTGTTCCAACATCAAAGGGTTCACATTTTACACCTGCTTGAACTAGGAATATCTGCTTTACCCACGCTATGGCTGTCCAGTAAAAGCCTATTCCAAAACCCATAAAGGAAGCCATTAAACCATAAAATCGCATTTTCCAGAGACCAATAATAGCAATTATAAAAATTGGAGGTGCTATAATTACATCTGCAAGTCCAATTGCCTTATTGATAACAATACAAAAAGGATCAACTGTTTCTCTTGCTTCCACCAATCCCCATTGTGCTACGGTATCATATGCAATTACTGATCCTCCTTGTCCAACAACCCAAAAGATAATATTTAGGAGATAAAATCCAATAATAAATTTAATACCAAGGGTTAGTCTTTTTTGCTTACTTGTAATTTTAATATTTTTCATGAATTTAGATTTTAATTTGTAAATATTTTATTTGGTTATTGCATTCTTAAATCCAGTTGAAAAAGGTTATTTTCCAACTTCAAATTTAAGGAAAATTTTATAAAAAAAAGTGAATTAATAATCTCTTCAGACTAGTTAGAATAATAATGGTCGATTTGTAAGCAAAGCTGTATTTAATAAGAAGCTGGTAATATCCCATTAATAGTTAATTAAGAATACTTTAAGTGAACGTGAACGTTCACACGAAATGTAAACCATTGCACAATATTAATTAACGATTGTTCATAATAATCTGCTAAGTCATTGAAATTACATTTTTGATGTTAACATATGTCAAAGATTGCAAAATGAGTGGATCATAGAAACTATAGAGTGGGAATAGCATTAGAATATCTCAATAACAAGTGTTATACTTATTTTACAGTGTTTTCTACTCAATGTCAGTGACAAATGAGAGACAAATAATTATTTTATCCTGAAAAGGGACTGAACATCAAAATTCAGTCCCAGTTTGATTGAGTATAATAGATTTATAATATTCATATTTAGAAAATATATCAAATAACTTTATGTGCAATTTCCAACGTTTATTCCGAGAAACAGACTCATTCTATTCGATTTCCATTCACTTCAATATTATTAAAAAACTACTTCAACAAAAAGGCTGCCTGTATCAGACAGCCTCTCTTTCCAAATTACTCTAATATTTTAAAATCTTAAATACCGCCTTCTTGTTGTATGATGTTCTTATTTCCACCAAATAGTAACCGGCAGGCCCTTCGATTACAAAGTCTATCCGGCTGGTGCTGCTTTTATTTATCGTATTCATCAATTGTCCGCTTGTGTTAAAGATCTTACATTCGATTGACTGGTAAGGAATGCTCAAATCAATATTAATAATACCCGTAGTAGGATTAGGAAAAACCCGAAAATCACTGCCAAAATCATTTTGAATAATACCTGATACGAAAACCTGATGACATGAAGAAGTATCAGTACAGCCGTTTTGTGTTACTTCAACAGCATAATCACCATCAGTTTTTGCTGTAAAACTTCTATTTGTTTCACCTGATATTGGCTCCATGTTTTTGCAATCAATCCACTGATATGATGCATCGTTAGCATTGGAAATCAAGGTCGGAGAATCAACAGTTACCGAAGTATCAACCTTCGCTATTTTTAGTGTTGTAACGTTTACATTTACAATTGATGCTGAAATCGGAATAGTGTCGGTGTAAACACCTTCTGTACTTTGCCATTTTCCTTCCAAAAAGATACTTTCATCCTTGCAGATAATTGTATCGATATATATAACTTTAAACCATTTATGAATATCAGACTGGCTATCGGACTGGATAAAGAATTGTTTTGTATTAGTTATATTACAACTTTCGTTAAAGTTATAAGTATTCCCGGTATAATCCTGCGCACTGCAAAGTCCGGTCCAACTATTCAAATGCTCATTTTCATTTCTTACGTGCAGTATTGCATCGGCAGGATCGCCAATGGGCAAGCCGCAGCCGGATTTAAATTTGATATTCTGCATTGCACTGAAATCAACTGTTCCATAGTTATTTATTATCCAATAATTCCTGACAGAAGGGTTGGAATTTGGTAAACTGTCAGGCAATACATTTAACCTTGACACAACAATTTCTCCTTCAGGATGAGTGCTGCCAAATTCAATTTCCAATCCTGTATTTTCAAAAGAATATGGTCCTGAATTATCAATGGTCATTCTTTCGCTTACGCCGGGGCCAACCGGAGCTGTCGATGTTTCCAAAGCTGCCATTCCGGTAATCCAGCCGTGATTGCTCCGGCCATTGTCAAATATTGCGGAACCTGATAATTTATTAAATTGATAATATGCTACCAGTCCCGGCTCTGAGTTGATAATATCTTTTTTGGTCAGGTGTTTCAAATCTCTGATTTCACTTTGGGATAATGCCCTGTTCCAAATTGTTACCTCGTCGATATTCCCTCTGAAATATTTAGAATAATGCCCTTTCCCGATATATAATACAGGTAGGTCAACAGGACTTAAACTAACATCTGAAACCCACTGCTGATCGTTTAAATAGAGTGTAACAGAGTCCGGAGTAACAACCATTGCAACATAGGACCATTCGTTTAATGGAACCGTTATACCGCTGTTACTCCCCCAACCTGAGCCATCGGGCCATCTGTAATATAATTTATCGCCATAGTAATCGAATATCAACCCGATTGGTGTATTACAATGAGCACACCACTCTCCATTTGTAACAATACCTGCAAATCCGTCCTGCTTTCCGGCCGGTTTTATCCAGGCTGTAGCAGTGAAATGAGTAATGTTTGACAAATTCAAATCGCCGGCACTGAAATAATCCCCGTCATCTGATACTTTCAAAGCATTTCCGGCTACCGAGTCCGGCTCGCAAAGGTTGCGGACAGTTATCATACTTTTAATAGTTTTTGTACTTGAATTGCCATTTGCGTCCGTAACAGTTAAACTTACATCATAATCACCTTCGGCGCCAAAAACCACTTTGGGATTTCTAGCCGTCCCGGAACTTATAAAAAACGGATCAGGTGTAAAAGACCATTCCCATTCTGCTTCATTTTGATTCAATATCGAATAACAATCGAATTTTACGGTATCCCTTGAACAAAAAACAGTATCAGTATAAGTTATCGGCTGGGCAATCGGAGAAAACATGGTATCCGCCATCTTTCTTGCCCAAACGCCTCTTCCGGTTGTTCCAAGGCGCAATTCAGCGTCTCTGTAAAATGGATTGATCTGTAAGCATTTTGCAATCAGGGGCAGATCGGTGGAGTAATCTATCCAATTGCTTGTATTTGCGTCCCAATAGAAAACCCCATTTTGCGATCCAACATAAACAATGTCGTTTGTTCCGCCCTGGTATAAAATATCTGTGAGGTTCTCGCCATCTAAAACGTCAGTTGTTCTGTCTGTCCATGTATCACCGCCGTCGGTGGTTGAACTGACTTTCCCGGCATTGCCGCCTCTGGGAGTGCAAATCCAGACATTATCTTCATCTTCCGGGTTAATAGTTATTCTAAACCTTCTGTTATTTCCTTCCGGAATTCCTGCAGTTTTGTTCCAGCTTATTCCTCCATCGGTGGTTTTCCATATTTCACAAGGATCCCAATAACCTCCGGTAGGATTATACACGGCATAAATTACATCCGGATTGCTCCGTGAAATTTCCATTTCATATACCATGCCGTCATTATCGGGAAATGTATAGATCACATTGAAATTCACTCCACCGTCGATAGATTTATATACTTTGTTTTCAAGCCCGACATAAATATGGTTTGAGTATCTCGGATCAAAATATAAACCGCTTCTCTCGGCTACCAAATAAGATTCATTCGGCCTGATTGGCAAAGAGGAATGATTTATTACATTATCCCCAAAAATCGTCGGAATAGTCAATACAATGGTATTCGAACTTGCATAATGCTCTCTGAACAATAGTTTTCTGTTATCTATCGGATGCACATATCCGGAGGCTTCCTCAACACCGCCAATATTATATGCATTTCCTACCCCATATCCCTCATACCAGCCGCTTGTACCGTCGTGATATTTGCCGCCTGTAAAAGTATCTTCGTTCCATCCTGTGTTGAATCCCCAGAAATGTGCCGCCTGAATTCCTTTGTTCAATGCCTTATGAGAATTTAATTCATCATTGGAATAATTTACTCCGCCATCTGAAGCCACCCAGATTTCATCACCGTTTACTTCAATATCCTGAACATCAGCATGAAAATCAGATAAACGGTCTGAATTTGCAGCACCTATTGCTGTAAAAGATTTTCCACCGTCATTTGATTCAGTTAATCTTATTGTTGCAATCCATATTTTGTCCGGATCCGTAGGGCTCGCTTCCAGGTCGAAATTAAAAAATCCCTGGTGATAGCCGCTGCTATATGCGGCTACATTCCATACAGTATCGCTTCCATTTATCGGTCCGTAAGGCCCGCCGTCCTGCCCCGAGGGATTAGTCCAGGCATCACCTTTATCAGTACTTTTATAAACTCCAATCCAGCCATTATCATCAGTTTTTGAAGCACCTATCAGGCAAACATAAACAAGGTCGGCCGATGCGGGAGTAACAGCTATTTTGCCGCCCGAAATTGAAGCATTCTCAATATCAGCCGGAATGTAGTATCCATTGTCTTTTAACTCCCAGCTTGAACCACCGTCGTCACTTCGGAAAAATTCGCATCTCTTCGCAGTAGTATTTGATTTTAATAAATATGCAACCGAAAAGTCAGAAGGATGGAAGTCAATGTCCCAGCAGCTTTCCGAATATATCTGAGTCCAGGTAGTTCCGCCGTCCGTCGATTTGAATAGTCCGGATGTTGAAGTATGGAAAATAATATTATGATCAGATGGAGAATATTGAAATTCATTCCCTGCTCCACTTGTAAAATGCCTTTCCACCCAGGTTAAACCGCCATCCAAAGATTGATAAATTCTTTTGTTTGAAGCGACAAGAAAATTATCAGGGTCGGTCGGATGGATTTTCACCGCTGAATTACCACCGGAAAACACCTCGCCCTTAGATATAAGAAACCAGATAGCAGCTCTGTCAGTTGTTTTATAAACGCCTCCGGCTTCGGTTCCGCATATCAGTATATCCGGATTGGATTCTGACTGATCAATAGAATAGATATTTTTATGCCACGAGATAGCCTGATCTGTATTTTTTTTAAAAGTTTCAAAAGGCCCCATAGCAACCCAGCCCTTATCCGATCCTTCAATGCTCAATAATTGATTTTTTTTGAACTTATCTTTCAGTCTTTTATTCTCATAGTCTTCCTCAGCACTGCTTTTTTGTCTGATAAAACCATTTTGATCCAAAAGCGGTTCTACGAGTCTTATCCAGTACTTATGATTCTGGGTGTGTATGGTCTTTACAAATTCGTGATCCCTGTAATATGCCCGGTACATGTCCTCAACTTCAGCAACATTTGGATTGTCAGAATACATCAACATTGCCCATTCAGGCGTACTGTCATCAATAACGGGGATAGTTTTAAAAAAATCTGGACTATTTTGTCCGAATGAAACAGTAATAATCAGAAAAAAAAGAAATGCAATTAAAGTAGTAAAAAATTTTCTCATGCAGGCCGCCTTACAAAATTATCAATTATTCAATAAATGTATAAACTGTAAACACTATATTCTTATATCTGTTTGAATCGAAATAAGTATATAAGTATTTCGAATTTCTCATCTGATTCCTAAAATACATTATTTTCCTTTATTGTTAAAATCCTGATTTTGTATTTTTCAAAAGATATTCCTGGTATTCTACAAAAAATTGAAAATCGACAGACCAATGTATTAAAATTTGAAAGGAAGTTTAAGAATATTTTCTTATATTCTGTCTACAATTCAACATGTAGGGGTGATATGATTAATAAAAAACTACTAAGTAATTGATTTTATAAGTTAGTTGAAAAGATGAAAGAAATTATTAACATATCAACAGGAGAAGTAGGAAAAGGCAATATTGATAATATTTTGATTTCCAACGGGATTGGCTCCTGCATTGTTATTGCTGCATTTAATATTAAAAAGCGAATTGGTGCTATGGCTCATGTTATGCTGCCGGGAAAAGCACCTATTACAGAAAATCAGAATAAGACAAAATATGCCGAAGATGCAATTGAAAAATTACTACAATTTATGGCAATTAACATGGATGAATTTTCCAATATAGAAGTATGCCTGATTGGAGCAGGAAATGTTCTAAAAAAAACAGATGATACAATCTGCAAAAACAACGTTCTCTCTATTATAGCTCTACTTAAAAAATTGAAAATAAAAGTTTCAGCAACATCATTAGGCGGGTATTTAAGAAGAACAGTCCGTTTCAATATTGAAACCGGTGAAATTTTCTACACTGAAGGGAACTCAAAATTAACTTTATTAAAACGTTGGAATTAAGAAAAAAACTGAAAAGATATCATGGGAAAAAATTCGTCAGAACACCAGCTATTAGCAGCTAATCAACAGCTCAAAGCTAAAGAACAGCAATTAGAAGCTGTTAATGAACAACTAAAATCAGTTCTTGAAAGCATTAATGATGGCTTTTTTGTTCTGGAAACAAAAGATTTGCTTGTAACATATTTTAATAAAGCTGCTGAAGATCTACTTGGAAAAGCAGCAGAAGATGTTATTAACAAACCCCTATTCCAGGCATTTCCTGAAGCTAAGAACTCTGTTTTTGAATCAAATTACAGAAAAGCTTTCGACGAAAAGATATCTTTTAAATTTGAAACCTATTTTGGAATTGAACCATATAGCAACTGGTATAATGTAAATATATATTATAGTGAGAATAAGATTTCCGTATTCTTCCAGGTAATAACCGATATTAAAAATGCTCAATTTACATTGGAGAAATCAAACCAGAAGCTTATAGCCAGTGAACAGCAATTAAGAGCAGCCAATCAGCAGCTTGCAGCCAGCGAAACAGAACTAAAGAAAAAAAGCCAACTGATTGAAAATACAGGTAAAATGGCAAGAGTTGGTGGCTGGGAAGTAGATGTCGGTACTAATGAAGTAACCTGGTCGGATGAAACCTACCGTATACATCAAGTAAACAAAAGCCACAAGCCCCCTATTGATGAAGCAATAAACTACTTCCATCACGAGGACCGGGCAATCCTGCAGGAAGCATTAACAAAAGCATCAACCAATGGTGAGCCCTATGACCTTTTTTTACGCTTTATCACTGCAAAAGGGAAACATCTTATTACTCGTACGACATGCAAACCGGAAATTAGAGATGGAAAAGTTATAAAATTAAAAGGCACTTTCCAGGATGTAACGGAGTGGAAAGAAGCAGAAGAAGAACTTAAAAGAAAAGAGCTACTTTTAAGAGCAAGTGTGGAAAGTCCTGTGGATATGATCATTCTTAGCTTGGATAAGGAATACCGTTATTTATATTTCAATAATACCCATAAGAATGTGATGAAAGCAGCTTATAACAAAACTCCTGAACTCGGGAAATGCATATTTGAATTTATGACCAGCAAAAAGGATATACAAAACATCAGGCATATATATGATAAAGGATTTAAAGGAGAAAGCATTGTTTCAAGAGAAGTCTATGGAGATAAACAAAAAAGGTATTATAGTATCCATATAAATCCTATTTATGATGAGAATAACAATATTTTGGGGATAACAGCTTATTCTTATGATATAACTGAAAAAATAAAAGCTGAAGAAACAATAAAAGAAAGGGAATCACATTATAGAACTCTTTTTGACAATGCACCTATTATGTTTGGACATATCGATGAAAATGGAAACTATCTCGAAATTAATAGTTCTGTTGAAACCGTATTAGGATATACAGATACGGAACTTTTAGGAGTAAACTCATTTGCATTTATTCATGAGGAAGATCAGGCCAAAGTATCATCAGCTTTTGAAGAAGCTGAAAAGTCAGGGTCAGCTGAAGTCACGTACCGGTTCAAGGACAAAAGAGGAATTTATCGGACGATAAAAAGCCTTGGGACCATAATTAAAGGAACCAGAACCTTTTTTATATACTCTGAAGACATAACAGAAAAAATAAAAGCTGAAGAAGAATTACGTGCTGCCAATCAGCAATTACAGGCAAATGAACAGCAATTACGTGCTGCCAATCAAGAATTGATTTCTGCATATAAAGATTCTAAATTTTGGTCAGATATTGTGCATAATTCATCAGTTGGTGTGGCAATTGGATATCCGGATGGCAGGCTTGGCAGAAGCAATAAAATGTATCAGAATATCACAGGCTATACTCAGGAGGAGCTTCAAAAAATTGACTGGAATAATGTATTAACTCCCAGTGATTGGCTGGAACATGAATTCAGAGAACTAAAAAAATTACACGAAACCGGGCAGCCAGTAACATATGAAAAAGAATATATTAGAAAAAATGGTGAAAGAATTCCTGTTGAATTAACAGTCCATTGTAGTTTGGATGAGAATGGCGAAATTTCTTTTTATTTCGCTTTTGTACAGAACATAACTGAAAGAATAAAAGCTGAAGAAGAATTAAAAACAATATTTAACACTGCTGCTGATGGAATGCGTGTTGTAGGAACTGATTATAAGATCAAAAGAGTGAATGATACCTTCTGTAAAATGGTTGGACTAACCCAGGAGGAAATATTAGGAAAATATTGTTATGATGTGTTCTGGGGGGATAACTGTAATACCGATGATTGCCCGATAAAGTTATTCAAAGAAAACCCAGATAAAAGGATTGAAACTGAAATTTACAAGAAAGGGCCAGATGGAAAAGAAATTCCTACAATTAAGACAACAACCCCTTTAAAAGACGATCAAGGTGGGTTGATTGGGATTGTTGAAGATTATAAAGATATCACAGATAGAAAAAAGCAGGAACTAATAATCAATGCGAAAAGTCAAATCTCACAACTCTTACTTTCAAAAGAAGAAGATGATTTGTATGCCTGTGTGTTGGATGCTATACTACAATTATTGAATAGCAAACATGGTGTATTTGGTTATATAGATGACTTTGGAGACTTAGTTTGTCCCTCGATGACAAAAGATATCTGGGATGAATGTAAAATGATGGACAAAACGATTGTCTTCCCAAAAGAATCCTGGAGTGATTCAATTTGGGGCAAGGGGCTGCTAAATAAAAAAGGTGCATATTCCAACAAACCATTTAAGGTTCCTGATGGGCATTTACCTGTTGACCGCTTTCTAACCATACCACTGGTGTACCAAAATAAAAGTATTGGTTTGATTTCAGTAGGAAACAAGGCATCTGATTATACTGATAATGATTTTAATTTATTACAGGAAATAGCTGATTATATTGCTCCGGTTATTGCAGTTCAGCAAAAACAAAAATTAGCAGAAGAAGCTCTCCAAAAAGCTAATTCAATAATTAACAGTAGTCCGGTTGTAGCCTTTCAATGGAAAAATGAAAAAGGTTGGCCCGTTGGATTTGTTACTGAAAATGTTTCCGAATTATTTGGCTATTCGGATAGTGATTTTGTTTCGGGCAAAGTAAAATATGGTGACTTAATACATAAAGAAGACATTGACAGGGTGTCGACTGAATTAGCTACTCACAGTAAACCTGATATGCCTGATTTTTTCTATCACAAGCCATACAGAATAATAACAAAATATCGGGAAATTAAATGGGTAGAAGATAGAACGAAAATCAGAAGGGATTCCTCAGGAAATATTATTCTATATGAAGGGATCGTTTTTGATGTTACCGAAAAGGTAGAGACAAAAAATGCATTAATTGAAAGCGAAGCATCTGTACGAAGAAAACTATCCGCTATCACCAGGCCGGACGGTGATATATCAAGCCTTGAACTCTCGGATATTTTAGATATGGAAACAATACAGTTACTCATGGATAGTTTGAATAATATGACAGGGATGTGCATTGGTATTACAGATTTAAAAGGAAATATTCTGGCCAGTGTTGGTTGGAGAGACATTTGTAAAAAATTCCACAGAACAAATCCTGAATCAGAAAAAAACTGTATTGATAGTGATACCTTGCTTTCGCACGGTGTAGCTTCAGGAGAGTTTAAGCTATATAAATGTAAAAATAACCTGTGGGAATCTGCTGCACCGATTGAAATTGCCGGACAGCATATTGGGAATATTTTCTTCGGACAATTTTTCTATGTTGATGAGATACTTGATTTTAAACTTTTTCGAGATCAGGCAAAAAAATATGGGTATGATGAAGACAGCTATCTTGAAGCAGTTAAGAAGGTGCCCAAATATAGCAGAACTACTGTTGAAAGTGCAATTAGATTTTTCTCAGAATTTGCCAGATTGATTTCTGCGCAAAGCTACAGCAACTTAGTACTATCAAGATTATTAACTGAACGTAAGACAGCTGAACAAAAATTAAAAAACAGGATGTCCCAATTGGAAATATTCAATAAAGCATCTGTGGACAGGGAGTTGAAAATGATCGAATTAAAAAAGGAGATAAACAGACTACTTGAAAAATTTGGTAAAAAAGCAAAATATTGGATTCCTGACGAATGATCAAAATAATATTTATATGAAGATTCATTCAAATTATTTATAAATACTGAAAACAGCGCTATCAGCTGCGTTACTTATGATATTTCAAGCAAGCCGTCCGCAAAGATTGAGTAGAAGTAAGTGATAACTTACAACTTAAAAAGAAATAAATCCGCGGACTGGTTTAAGATAATAGTCCCCGGGTTAACTTTATCTAACATTTAAATCGGTACAGTATCAAACATCGGGGACTAAAGCTTGTATTGCAAGATTATACTCTCCGAAACCTGATACATATTGTGACTTAGTTATCTCTACCCTCATCCGATTGAAATTCTGTGCAAAATGATCATTAAGTTTGCCGGGCATAGCAAACTTCAATATTTTTGAACTGAATATTTTCATCGCCATAGCGAATTGGGCTACTTCCCCATTAAAACATCAATTGATCGAGGGGAACGAACTGACTAATAGAACGAAATTCTATATCAAAAAAGTGAAACTATGTCTTTTCTGAGTAAAATTTTACCTGAAAAAGTGTCTCGGAAAGCTCAGGGGAACGCTCGGCAGGCACGGGGGAACGCTCGGCAGGGTCGGGGGAACGCTCGGAAAGCACGAGGGAACGCTCGGAAAGGACGGGGGAACGCTCGGCAGGCACGGGGGAACGCTCGGCAGGGTCGGGGGAACGCTCGGAAAGCACGAGGGAACGCTCGGAAGGCACGGGGGAACGCTCGGAAGGCTCAGAAAAAGGGATTTTGGCTGTAAAAAATCGTTTCAGAAGGATGTGTCAATGATATTAATATCAATAATATCAGGCAATTACGAGTACGGATGGGAAATAAGTAAAAATTCGACAGGAATATGATCCGGATCGCTGAAATTCAATTATATTCAGGGATTAATTTCTCCAAATTATGCGTTTTCAAGCCCCCGGGAAAGAACAAAATTCTTCGGCTGTGGCAGAATCGAAATAAAGAATACACTTGTTTCTATGATAAAATCCTGAAGAACAGACTCTTCACCTTATTCAGTACAACATTTTCCGGCTTTATCCGCTACTAACCCGTATTTTCCTGTATTGTTAAAATCCTGATTTTTTTTATTTCCCAAAAGATATTCCATGTTTTCTACAAAATTGAAAATCGACAGACCGGTGTATTAAAAATTTGAAAGGAAGTTTAAGAATATTTTCTTATATTCTGTCTATAATTCAACATGCAGGGTGATATGATTAATAAAAACTACTAAAAGAATTAATTTTATAAGTTAGTTGAAAAAGATGAAAGAAATTATTAACATATCGACAGGAGAAGTAGGAAAAGGCAATATTGATAATATTTTGATTTCCAACGGGATTGGCTCCTGCATTGTTATTGCTGCATTTAATATTGAAAAGCGAATTGGTGCTATGGCTCATGTTATGCTGCCTGGAAAAGCACCTATTACAGAAAATCAGAATAAGACAAAATATGCCGAAGATGCAATTGAAAAATTACTACAATTTATGGCAATTAACAGGGATGAATTTTCCAATATAGAAGTATGCCTGATTGGAGCAGGAAATGTTCTAAAAAAACCAGATGATACAATCTGCAAAAACAACACTATCTCTATTATTGCTCTACTTAAAAAATTGAAAATAAAAGTTTCCGCAACATCATTAGGCGGGTATTTAAGAAGAACAGTCCGTTTCAATATTGAAACCGGTGAAATTTTCTACACTGAAGGGGACTCAAAATTAACTTTATTAAAACGTTGGAATTAAGAAAAAAACTGAAAAGATATCATGGGAAAAAATTCGTCAGATTCTAAATTACGAGCAGCCAATCAACAGTTGTCAGCCAATGAGCAGCAGCTAAGAGCAGCCAATCAACAGCTTGCAGCAAATGAACAGCAATTACGGGCTGCCAATCAGCAATTACAGGCAAATGAACAGCAATTACGGGCTGCTAATCAGCAATTACAGGCAAATGAACAGCAATTACGGGCTGCCAACCGCCAATTACTGGCTAATGAAAAAGAATTAAAAGAAAGCGAACAGCGCTTCGATTATGCAATGAAAGCATCTCAGGATGGCATTTGGGACTGGAATATTTCCAAAAACAAAGTGTTTTACAGTCATGCATGGAAAAAAATTTTAAATATTGATGAAGAATCAAATTCATTTGACCTTTGGAAAACCCGACTCCATCCGGATGATAGAGATGAAGTATTAAAAACTCTTAACCTGCATTTAGAGAACAAAACAGAATTTTGGGAGATGGACCACCGTTTAAGAACTGGCGACGGCAATTGGATATGGGTGAAAGGCAAAGGTAAAGTCATGGAATGGGATTCTGAAAAAAATCCAGTCAGAATGGTTGGAACCATGACAGATATTACCGATCGTAAGAAAGCGGAACAGGAGATCAAGAAACATACTACATTTCTTAATAATTCAATGGAGTATAGTCCATTTGCTATGTGGATTGCGGACGCAAAAGGAACTGTTTTAAGAACTAATAAAGCGTTAAGGGATACATTAAAACTGAGTGATGAACAAATTGTTGGGAAGTACAATGTATTTGATGATAAAAACCTTAGCAAGCCCGATATAAAGGAAAAAATAAAAAAGGTAATTACAGATTTTGAACCCGCAAGATTTGAAGTTGAATGGTCAGGTGAAAAATCAGAAGTTGAAAGCCTTGAAGAGGCTGCAACTTTCTGGATTGATGTATCATTGTTTCCAATTCAGAATGCCGATGGTGAATTGATAAATGTGATTTGCCAATGGATAGATATTACAGATCGGAAGCAAGCAGAAGAAAAACTCAGACTTAGCCAGGAGAGGCTGCAAAATACGTTTGATCTATCACCGAGTATCATAGCAAAAGCAGATTTACAATCAGGGCATTTTATTGAAGCGAATAAAGCAGTAACAAAATTTTTAGGTTACTCAGTTGAAGAATTTACTTCAACGCCCTTTATGGAATTGATTCATCCCGATGATCGGCATGAATCAGCAGAGGAAAAAGATGAGCAGATCAAAGGAAAGGAAGTTGTTTCCTTTGAAAATCGCTATTTATGTAAAGATGGCACATATAAATGGATTGCCTGGTTTGGAACAAAAGCAGATAAAAATGGAATTGTAACAGCTGTAGGTACAGATATTACAGAAAAAAAGAAAGCGGAAGCACAAATTAAAACCAGTGAAGAAAAATTTAGAAATCTTTATGAAAAATCACCATTTGGCATCGCAATTTGCCAGATGATAAAAAATGATAAAAATGAGTTTGAAGATTTTATACACATACAGTTAAATGAATCAGTAAAAGCTCATACAGGGGTTGATCTGGATCTCTTAAGAGGTAAAAAAGCATCTGAACTTATTGATGAGGCAACTTTAAAACAGATGGTGGACTTATACGGTAACGTCATATCTGACTCGAAAACAATTAATTACGAACGGCATTTTGATGTATATGATAGAATTCTGGAAGTAACTGCTTTTCCGCTTATCGACGATTACTTCATCATTAATTTTATTAATATAACAGAAAGAAAAAAAGCAGAAGAAGCACTAAAGAAAAGTGAAACAAAACTTAAAAACATAATTGAAAACAGCACCAATCTTTTTTATATACACAATGCAGCTGGAGAATTAACCTTCATCAGTCCGCAGGTTAAAGAACTACTTGGATATGAACCAGAAGAAGTTATGCAGAAATGGAAAGATTTCATTACTGATAATCCAATAAATGATAAAGCAATAAAATTCACGGAAAATGCATTATCAACTGGTAAGCGACAACCTACTTATGAGCTTGAAATGCTAAGGAAAGATGGTAAAAAGATCATTGTGGAAGTTAGAGAATCTCCGGTTTCAGAAAATGGAAATGTTATATCGATTGTTGGGTCACTGACTGATATTTCGGAAAGAAAAGAAGCTGAAGATAAAATTCGGGAAAGTGAAGCTAAATTCCGTTCTTATATAGATAATGCTCCAGATGGAATTTTTATCGCCAATGAAAACGGCAAATATCTTGAAGTGAACAAAGCCGCCTGCGATATTACGGGATATACTGAACAAGAACTACTTCAAAAATATATTCCCGATCTGTTACAGAAGTCCGAGATAGAAAAAGGAATCCAGCATTTCAAAAAAGTTAAGGCAGAGGGATTTGCCCAGGCTGAAATAGGTTATGTTACTAAATCGGGTAAGAACCGTTTCTGGGAAATAGATGCTGTTAAGCTTTCTGATATTCTTTTTCTGGGTTTTGTAAAAGATATTACTGCTCGCAGAAAAATACAGGAAGAAATTAAAATAAATGAACAACGCTATAGAACAGCTCAGGAGATTGGACATGTTGGAAATTGGGAATACAACCTGAAAACCACACATTTCTGGGGGTCTGATGAAGCAAAAAAAATCTATGGATTCGATCCCGGAGCAAAGAATTTTACTACAGATGAAGTAGAAGAATGTATTCCGGAAAGAGAAAATGTGCATCGTGCCTTGATGGATTTGATAGAAAAGGATAAACCTTATAATCTTGAATTTGAGATAATTACCAAAACTAAAGGTGAGTCCAGAATAGTCCACTCAATTGCAATTTTAGAAAAAGACGAAAAGGGTGATCCCAGCAAAGTTTCCGGAGTAATTCATGATATAACTGAAAGAAAAAAAGCGGAAAATATTATTCGAGAAAGTGAAGAAAAACTGCGTCTGCTAATCGATAATTCTCCACTTGGAATATGTATCAATGATTTAGAAGGAAATTTCATACTTACAAATCCTGCTTATGAAAATATGCTGGGCTACACAAAAGAAGAATTATCTGATTTATCATTCTTTGATATTACCCATCCTGATTATCACACTACTAATCGCTCTAAGTTCAATAAAATGACTGAGGGTATGAATAATAGATTTGAGATCCAAAAAAAATATATAAGAAAAGACGGCAGCTTGATCGATGTTCTGCTCCATGCAGGTTCTATTCGCGATTCCGAAGGCAATCCTACCCTTGGTCTTGCTATTGTAGATGATATTACTGAGAAAAATAAAGTTCAAGCACGGCTGATTGAAAGTGAAACATTATTTCGAAATTTATTCCAAAAACATAGTGCAGTAAAACTGCTGATTGATCCTGATGATGGCCGGATTGTGGACGCAAATGAAGCGGCTGCTGAATATTATGGCTGGTCACAGACAGAACTTCGTAAAATGAAAATTTCTGAAATCAATACACTTTCCAAGGTAGAGATTGATAAGGAACTACAAAAGGTAAGAAAAAGGGACATCAAAAATATGGAGTTTAAGCACAAACTTTCAGATGGTTCCGTCAGAGATGTGTCTGTCTATTCATCTAATGTGAAATACGCAGGAAAAGATATGCTACATTCAATCATTATGGATATTACCGAAAGAAAAAAAGCAGAAGAAAAGCTGAAAGAAAGTGAACAACAATATAGACTGCTGGTTGATAATATTAATGATTTAATCTGTGAAATTGATATAAATGGAAATTATACCTATCTTAGCCAAAATTACAAAGAAGTATTAGGATATGAACCTGATGATTTATTAGGAAAGCCGGTAAGTGATTTAATACACCCTGAAGATCTTGAAGCGAGTTTAAAAAAATATGAGAAACTTACAAATAATTCAGGTGTAAGTGAAGATGTCTGGAGATTCTTACATAAGGATGGCTCATATAGGTATATTGAGTCGAAAGGAAGAGTTTATCAGTATTCTGAAGATGAAAAAAGAACAGTTGTAATTTCCAGAGATATTACTGATAGCAAGAATGCAGAAAGCAAAATGAAAAAATTGCTCAGCGATCAGAAAATACTATTAGACAATGACCCATCTTTTATTATTTATAAAGATACAGAAAACAATATTATTAAAATCACCGATACAGTAGCCAAGATGACCAATCTTCCAAAGGAAGAGATCGAAGGAAAGCCATCAGCAGAGATTTACCCCACCATGGCTGATCAATATTATGAGGACGATAAAGAAGTATTGGAAAGCGGCGTTCCCAAAATGGGATATATTGAGCAGCTTCCTACGTCTGATGGTTCTGTCAAATGGCTTCTAACCGATAAAGTTCCGGTAAAAGATGAAAATGAGAATATTATAGGAATAATTGTTTTCTCTACGGATATTACAGATTTGAAAAAAACACAGGATGCGCTGCAGGAAAGAGAACAGAAACTTCAGCGAGCCGAAAAAATTGGTAAACTTGGTCATGTAGATTGGGTCGTGGCAGAGCAGCGTTCCTACTGGTCTGATGAAGTTTTCAGAATATACGAGCGTGAGCCAGAACTTGATGTTCCGGGCTATGAGGAAATTATGAAATTGCATACTGAAGAAGATGCAAAGAGATTGGAAACTGCCGTTATCGAAGCGTTACAGAATGCCAGGGACTATGATCTGGACTTAATGGCAGTGATGCCTTCTGGTAAACAGAAAACTCTCCATATCATAGGTAAGCCCGTACAGGATGATAAAGGAAATATTACAAATATTGTTGGTACTGTTCAGGATATTAGCGACCGCATAAAAGCTGAAGAAGAAATCAGACGATCCAGAGATGAAATCCTTCTCAAAAATAAAATTTCTAATGCATTCGTACTGAGATCAGAAGAAATGGTCTTCAACAAGATCCTGAAAATTGTTTTAGATTTTCTAAACTGTAAATTCGGATACTTTGGCTATATAACCGAGCAGCAAAGTCTTATTTGCCCGTCAATGACTTCCGATATCTGGGATAAATGCCGGATGTCTGACAAATCAATTGAATTTCCAATTGAAGTTTGGGGTGGAATTTGGGGAGAAAGTTTGAAAACGAAAAAAAGCATTTTCCAAAATGAAGGATTATCACTACCGGATGGACACGTTCAGCTAAGGAATGCTTTAGCAGTACCCATAATTTATAGGGAAAAATTGATCGGCCAGATAGGTGTTGCTGACATCAAGAATGGTTTTGATGATAAACATCTGAATTTTTTGGAGGATATCTGTAGTTATATTTCTCCCATGCTCAATTCGGTGTTGAACCAGAAGCGTCATGAAGAAGAACTCCAAAGAATATCGAAAATGGAATCACTCGGTGTAATAGCTGGCGGGATAGCACATAACTTTAAAAACATACTGACTGCAATGGCATTGAGCGCCGAAATCGCAAAAGCCAGGCCTGAAAAGTCTGAAAAACACCTTGCAAAGATAATCAGAGCTATTGATCAGGCATCAGCACTTGCAACAAGGTTCCAGACATTCTCCAAAACCGACCAGCCTGTTCTTGAGCCAGTTGATATTAATTCAATTATCCTGGAGGCTACAGAAATGGCATTAACAGGAACAAGTATAGTACCGAAATTTGAACTTTATAATGATATTCCAAAAATACTTCTTGATGCCAAGAGGATAAATGAGGTACTGACCAATCTATTACTTAATGCCAGCCAGGCTATGCCCAAAGGTGGAAATATCTATATCAGGTCTCTCATCAACGAAGGAAAAGATCAGTTATTGAACGGCAATAGCATACAAATTGATATTGAAGATACAGGTATTGGTATTCCCTCCGATAAAATAAATGAAATTTTTACGCCGTTTTTTACAACAAAAGAAGGCGGGCACGGACTCGGATTAGCAACAGTATATAATATTATCAAAAAACATAATGGTGAAATTAAGGTCTATTCAACACCTGGCAATGGAACTACATTTTCAATCTTTTTACCTGTCAATGTTCCTGAAAAAGACAACATTTTAAAAGATTCTAAGAATTTTAAATTCAAAAATTTAGTTACCATCCTGATGCTTGATGATAATAGGGAAATTCTTGAAAATATTGAAGATCTGTTTCTTGAATATAATATTTCAATAACTGGATTTTCTGATCCGGAATTACTTGTCGAGGAATATCAAAATTCTCTTGACAGCAGAAAATACGACCTGGTTATTCTGGATCTTACTTTGATCGGGTATAACGTTGATGGCCTTGATGTACTCAGGCAACTAAGGAAAATTGATCATAATGTCAGGGCATTAGTATTCAGCGGGCATTTTGACAAACCGGTAGTTTCAAATTATCAGGACTATGGTTTCGTTGGAAGAATTGACAAGCCATTAGTTCTGGAACAGTTCCTGGCTGAAATAAAGAAAGCAATGGCTTTCTAATATATCAAATAATATATTTTTAACACAAGATAAAAGGTATATCTGAAAAATAGGGATAAAGACTATCTGGTTTATGAAGCTTATGCATAATTAAGTAAAATTTAATTGCAGATTATTGTTTATAATACATTGGTTTTAGTAATAAATAATGGAGTATTTATAAGAAAAATACTATCCTACTCGGCGCCTAAACTTCGCAGCTTTGATTCTGAAACGGCAATTGGATATTGTTCTACCGGTTCTGCAGCAAGTTCGGGCGGAGCTTCAGACGCCTGTGATATTGGGAACTCTGCCGGCGGATATTGTGAAACAGGCGGTTTTGTCTCTTTGAGTCGTTGCGATCCTGGCAGTAGTCCCAACTCCGGATATTGTAATACTGGTTTCAGCGCAGCAGGCTTTTTGGGTTGCGGTGATGGTTCAACTTATGGAACGGCATGCGACACGGGAAACAGTGCTTCATAATGTAAATTATTTTTATTTTGAGTAGATGATTTTTACATAAGCAACTTTTCTTTATAATATTTATAATGAATCATCCGATAAAATTTAGAGATTTAGCAGGGAACAAATATTCATGTTCCCTGCTTTTTTGTGAATCGCAAAGTTACGATTTGGGATTTTTAAGCACAGAATCATAGGAAAACTACATTACCAGGTACAACTTGGTAAAGAGAGAATAAATCTATAATGAATACTATACAGTAATATTTAATACCTGATACAATCAGAGAAGGATGTAAATATTGTTGATATTTAAATATTTACCTCAATATCAGATTATTTCGTATATTAGAAATATACAGGAAGAAAGTTAAAATATTATGGCAATGGTTAAAAAGTCAATATTGAAAATTGCGGACTCTTATATAAGCAAAGTTTCCGATAATTTGCAAATCAGGGAGGCCTATATATTTGGTTCGTATTCTAAAGGTATTGAAACCGAGAGCAGCGATATTGATATTGCAATAATTTTTGATAATATTGAAAATATATTTGAATTACAGATGCAACTTATGAAGTTACGAAGGGAAGTGGATATCAGGATTGAACCGCACCCGTTTACTAAATTTGAATTTAATTCCGGAAACCCTTTGGCAAATGAAATTTTGAAAACCGGAATTGAAATTAATATACCTGAAGTTCTATTAAGATAACACCACTAATAAAAAATTACTCGTCTCGGATTTACTCCGGTGTTAATTGATTCCTTCAATACCTTATCTATAGAATAAATATGAAGAATGCCGTCCCGCTGGTGGTTCAGTGCATTGCAAACCCAGAAATCGCCTGTCGGAGAATGGTGAACGGAATACCAGTTCTCGTTTTCATCCGGGTTCTCAATTAATATTTTAACTTCGCTGTTGCTGACCAGATCAATAAACCCCGCATTTTTATCTGAAATAAACAGCAGCGAATCCCCTCCTGCGCTGAATGCCATGGAAGTGGCGTCAACTGTCCATTCGCGCAGCTTTTCCATGCTGCCGATATTATATTCAACAATACCGCCCTTTTCGCCTTTTTCCCTGGCTGACGGAGTATTATAATACATTGCGTAAAGTTTATATGTTCGGGTATTGTAAGCAAGTTCAACAACATTTGGCCCTACAAATAATATATCCCGCAGGTTCAGGTGGTCATCAAATATGCTTATCGTTCCGGCACCGGGTTCCTCCGCGAGGTAATCGCCGTATCCCGAATTGGCAGTAATAATCATACCATTGGCATAGACACATCCCTCAGGGGCAGGGCCGCCGGTTTTAACAGTTTTGATATATTCAATTTTTTTGGGATCAAACTGGTGAATGCTGTGGCCGTAAAGATCTGTAACATAACCAAATTCAGGGCCAAGGCAAATATCACGAGGCGCATTATGCCCGCTGAACTCTATCCTGCCAACGTGCGCCCCGTCTGAAATACGGAAAGCTTCAATTGTTTTGGATGTTGTAACCGCTACAAAAACAGTATCGCCGTATTTAACGAAACTGTTTCCCAGGTCACCAAGATTCAGCCCGCTGTTTGATGCGGAATAGAAATGGTTTACTATCTCAGAATTTTCACGGTCGATTTTTGTAATACTGGCATTATTATGATACCACATACCCTCGCACAATACCATGGCGTTGTCATATATATTCTGATCCGTTGCCGCAGGATCCGTGGGCTCTTGTACACATGAGGCCAGTGCGAGGCTGAGCAGAATTGAAATAAAAATTCCGGTTTTCCAATTTTTTATTGTCATTCCAAGGAGTTCAAAAAAAAGAAAGGCTTTACCCATGAGGGAAGAATACTTACCGCAGATGTCATTCTGATGGAGCGAAGTGACTGAAGAATCCATCTTTCTTTTCAGATGTTTTTGAAGAATGGATTCTTCACTTCGTTCAGAATGACAGAATTGAAAATTCATGCTCTCTTTCCTAAGTTCCTGCCTAAGAAAGCAACACTTCTTTTTCGACGAATATTTTACCATGTTATCAGCAATTATCTTCATATCAATAAACCAGAACTTTCCGGGTGAATATAGCAGCGCCGGTTTGAAAAACAATAAAGTAGGCTCCGGTTGCAAGTTCGCTACTGATATAAGAAATTCCTGATTGAATATCTGATTCAGAGATCATCATGCCTGTTACGTTGTATATCGCAACCCTGCATTCCTGTTTATTTTCAATAATAATCCGGTTATTTTTCGAATAGACTGCTATATCTGTTTGATTTCTATCCTCAACATCGGAAATATCCGGGCGGTAATTCAATGCCACAATAGCATCAAGGTCAAAACCCGTCAATATCGGGTCGTAATATTTGTGCTCCGGATGGTTTTTCAGAAATTCGGTATTGTCTTTTATTTTGATATATTTAATCTCATCAATGCCAATGTCCTCAAGGTCGAATTTATCACCGCCGCTGTTCAAAAAATCAGAATAAACTTTACTTCCGAGAGTTGGCTCAAGGCCGGCGCAACCAATCAGTGTTGCAGTATCCCAGGGGAATTCAACAAAGTTAATACCGTCTTTGCTTACGGAAACGATTCCGGGTTCGGCAAATACTTTATTGGTTACAGGATTAAGGAAAGCGTTCTCGAATACAATGAAATCAGGCCCGGAGTTGTCTTTGATAGTGAAATTTTTCAGAGCCAGGACAATCTCCCCCCCCACTCCCAAAGAGCATACCTGCTCCGGCAGATTGCAGGCTTTCTGTTCGCTCGCAGTCGTATCAGGCATCCCGAGAACATTTTCAGGAAAATATTCTTCGTCCTGCCCAAAATTCTGTCCCTCTCCCCAATTATACGATACAAGCGAATCCAGAGGCCTGGGCTGATTCGCCATTAAAACATTGGAAAGAAGAAAAATCAGAAATATATTTATTAAAATCTTCATTTTACACCTCTATATCTTAAATCCCATCGCCAGCCTGAATAACCTGCCAGGCATGGGATAATTTGCAATTACAGAATACTGTTTGTTAAAAATATTGTCAGCTAATAACTTAAGCGAAGTATTCATTCCCAGAAGTTGAAAATCATAATTTACAGATATATTTACCAGGGTATAGGAATGAATAAGTGAATTTATTGAATTATCAGTCTGGAAATATGTAAATCCGGTGTAGTTTATTTCTCCGATAATTGTAATATCAAATACATTGAATTCCGGCCTTATCGCCAGTAATTCCTGCGGGGTATAAACCAGTATTTTCCCTTTGTCTCTGTCGCCGTCGGTTTCGTTTGTGGCTTCCTGCCTGGTATATGAAAGATTTATATTCAGCATATCCATAATATCTATTGAAGAACTCACTTCAAATCCAATTGATCTTGTCTCTCCGAGGTTTTTTGAACTCCACTGGATAGGGCTGATCGGAATTGAAATAATCCTGTCCTTTGTTGTTATCAGGAAAGCATCCGAGCTGATTTGGATAAATTCAAACGGAACAATATCAACTCCAAAGTTGAAGGAATTTGACTTTTCCGGTTTCAAATCGTCATTTCCGAAGTTCAGGTAATACATTTCATTAAAACTCGGGGCGCGGAAACTGCCGGAAAAAGCAGCCCTGAAATTAACAGGAATTGTTTTCCAAGAATAGATCAACCCGGCTGTTGGCGAGAAAGCATTTCCCGCATCGCTGACGGCGTCGAACCTGACACTGGTTTGAAATGACAGTGCCTGAGCAGAATCATCAATGAAATAATTCTCGAAACCGGAGGCAATGGCAAACGAGCGCCTTGAAACCATGTTGCCGGTGTTTTCCTGGAGCATATCTCCGCGCAAATCCGAGTAGGAGCCTTCCAAATTCAGGTCTATACGGAAAGAATCCCCGATATAATATAGCCCGGGTTTAATTAATACTTCCCTGTTTGTAAACAGGTTGTCAAGTCCGGTCACCGGATCGTATTGAAGTTGCGACGGATCGCAGTATTGCATTTCATTTAATCGTGTTAATGCTGATAATTCGGACCATACTCCGTTTCCAATATCATTTTTTATGTTTGTATTGAACAATACTTCCTGTTCTGTCATTCTTGAATCAGAAAGGATAGCGTTTCCAGGGATTACAGCGCCCGGAACGCCTCGTTTGCTATCCCGGAACAGCAGCAAAGCGTTTATTGATGTTCCGGTATTTTTATAATTGAAAGTCGAACCAAGTGACAGATTGCTGAAATCCCCGTTTTTTCTAATTAGCTCAGTTTCCTTGCCGTATTCGTTAATGATGAAAGGATAATTACCCTTTCCGTTCACATATTCCGCCAATATTCCGGTTGAATAATTGTCGGAATCCCAGCCCTTTTTAATGCCAAAATAGTACTGTCTGAAAGATGCCGCGCTGATATTAAGTAGTAAAAAGTTGTCTGTGATATTGCCCGACTGAATATTAACTGCGCCTCCCATAGCAGAACTACCGAAAAGCGAAGAGCCTCCGCCTTTCATTACTTCAATACTTTCAATTAATATAACCGGCAGCGAGCTTAAATCAAGGCTGCCGTTCTGCGATGAATTCAGTTTCATACCATTCAGAAGTACAAGGCTTTGACGTGATGAAGTTCCGCGCAAAGAAATAGTTTTCAATCCTCCCAGCCCCCCGTAATTTTTGATATGCAGGCCGGGTATCTGCTCCAGGATTTCATTCACCTGCAGCGGAGCTTTGCGCTCTATTGTTTCCGTATCAATATTGACAAGGGAGTTATATTTCATAGCAGGAGAGCTTACCGGTTTGTCAGCGCTTACGTTAATCTCATCTGTGGTTTTGCTAAGCGTATCGGGCTGTTGGGATAATAAATTGAATGGAGTAAATGTAATAACGATTAAAGCTGAAAAAAATGAAGAATACAATTTTGGTGTACAGTAACTAATTTGATTTCCAATGGAGTTGAAAACAAACGGTTTTGTATGAATACTATTAACGTTTTTTAGAATCATTCTGATGGAGCGAATCAACGGAAGAATCCATAAGGAAATAAAGCCCGTTTGCGATACCGGATTCTTCGCTTCGCTCTGAATGACTTTCTTTATCATTTTTTTATTTTCTATATGATAATATTACTGATATGATAATGTGCAAATCTCAAAATTTCCAATCCGAAAAAGGAGCCCCCGGACCGAAGCCCGGGAGCAGATGCTATGTCTGAAAATTTATTTATTAACAACAAACGGAACTTTATATTCAACACCGTTTGATGTAAAACTAACAATGTATAAACCGTTTGAAATGGAATTTGCCAGTTCAAGGTTTAGTTTATTTGCATTTATTGACGAGTTGTTGATATTTACTTTGCCACCGTTCTGAGTGTAAACAACGAGATTATCTGCAGAAATAATATCTTCATTGAACTGAATTGTAATAGCGTTGATTGCCGGAAGCGGATAAACGCTGTAGTTATAATTATTATCATCAACGGATGTATATTTCACTTCGTAAACGATTATCTTGTCCATATAAGTATAAGCGCCTTTTTCCATAATAGCCGTTCCAAGCACATATTTGGGGCTTTGGAAAGCCATGCCTTCCGTTTTGCAGCCTGCTTCAACTGCTGTAAGAACTTCTCCTGTTTCAGGGTTTACAGAATAAATATTTCCATCGTAAGCCGAAACGAATAAAAGCTCGTGAGCCTTAGAGTAAACGCATTCCCGCGGGCCATCATAACCTGTTGTTGGCAAATTGATGGATTTTTCGATAGTTAGTGATTCCAAATCAATAATATCAATTTTGTGCGATCCATTAGAAACAGCGGCAATTTTACCTTCAAAAAATGTAAGATAGTTCAGCGTATTGCCCAAATGTTCAAACTTAGCAGCCAATGTAAAACCAACATTATCTTCAATAAAAATTTCAACAGCAGAATCATCAGAGTTGTAATCGCCATAGCTTGCCACTACTATATGAATTTTGCCATTGTATTCAAACGCCAATGTCATGAATGGATTCTTGTTGACCTCGTAACTTTCTATAAGGCCACCGACTCCGTCAATTATCTCAAGAATGCCGTCGCCTTCAGCTGTTGTAGAAGTTCCAAAGATAAAATTGTTTAAACCATCAGTTGAGGATAAATCTGTTGGCAGATTCAGATCATTTATCAACTCGCCGTTACTTGTATTATATGCCTTTGTAGCGCCGGAAATATCAGAAAGATAGACAATTCCTTCTTCAGCATTATAACCCGGACGGAACGGAAATACCATGCGCATGAAATCAAAATCCCTTACTTTTTCTGCTTTTATAGCTGCTCCGGGGTCAAAATTTTCAGGTAAGAAAGGGATTTTCCACCATGACTGTGTTTCGTCTCCCTCATCCTGGATGCCGTCCCAGTTAATATCCTGGCCGTTACAGAAAACATGATAGCACTGGTTTGCCTCGTCGGTAATAATAGCCATAGGTTGTGTGCCAACCTGAATTTCCATTACCTCGTTAAGCTGTGCGGAAACATTTGCCATGCAAAAAACAAAAGCTATCGCGAAAGTAAGTAAAAGTTTTTTCATCATAAACCTCGAAAAAGATAATTCAACAAACAAAACTGTTTGCTAACGAGTATGTACAATGAGCGGGAGTGATGTGCGAGTGTTTTATCATCAAATCTCTTCACTGCATCCGTTAGCGCGGATGTCGCCACAAATGGCGGCCAATGAGATTCATGGGCAGGTCTTCTGACTCCGGGATCGTTCTTGCTTTTCGCCTTCCCGCGTTTCCGCAGTGGCTGCCTCTCGGCCTGAAAAGCTCGTCCCCCGTTACAGCGGCGCAACCGTGCATGATTTTCACATGCTTCCCTTTTAAGTTTGCCGTGGGTTCACGGAGAACACCCATAAACTATCAGTACAAAATTAGCTGAATGAAATGAGAAAACAAAGGTTTTTATCAAGAAAATGAAATTGAAAATATCCTGCTGCCCCTTCCTACCCCCCTCATTACGAAGTTGTACTTCGTAATGCATTTTTCCTGAAACTGAGCTTCTCTATTTCAAAGTAGAACTTTGCAGGAAATATTCCTTCCCAAGCAGGGGCTTGGGAAGGAGAGGAAATCACCTGTCCCCCGCTGGCGCATGGATTGTCATACTGAGCGAAGCGAAGTATCCATTCTTTATACATTATCTGCAAAGTAAATGTGGACTTCCTCTGTTGCAAGAGCAGCGAAATCATATAAAAAAGCTCCGTAGGAGCGGAATTTTTGTAGAAAATATTTGCATAATCTTCATTCGAAGCTCCGTAGGAGCGACATCTGAAATGTAAATGCCGCCCCGACGGGGCTGTTGTTCTTTTCGGGATCGATTTACTACAAAAATGTCGCGGCTACGCCGCTATCCTTCATACCAATAAAATTTTCCCAACCGTCCCCGATTTATTCCAGATATATCGGGACAGGCAGGGGGTGGCGGCATAGCAGGCTGGGGTGGATTCCGAAAAATTCCCCTCTCGAGGGGTGGCGAGCGCAGCGAGACGGGGTGGATTCTTTTTCTTTGCCTTCGCACCTTGCACATTTATCCACGAGATAGAGCACGTGGCTATTGAATTTTGCGATGCTCTGCATGGAATGTCATACTGAGCGGAGCGAAGTATCCATTCTTCATATATAATCTGGCAAATTAAGATGGATTCTTCAGTCGCAAGAGCATCGGAATAATATAAAAAAGCTCCGTAGGAGCGACATCTGAAATGTAAATGCCGCCCCGACGGGGCTGTTATTCATCCCGGGATCGATTTACTACAAAAATGTCGCGGCTACGCCGCTATCCTTCATTCCGATAAACAGGGGGATGAGGGATAAGAATGTCCTCCTGCGGCGGATTTGTCATTATTTACCACAAAATATCAATCATATACCCCACAATTCCAATAATTTATATCAAAATAGTGATCTGATTGCTGAAAATATCAATTCTTTATCTTAGTATTTTGATTCTTACTTTCAATATTGTGAATCAATATCGGGAAAGTCTGAATATTTGTACTATAATTCTGATTCTTTATTTCAAAATAATTAATATCCGGATTATTTGAATGAAGCCTAATCCTGTAAATGATTTGGTGTGTGCAATTGGTTAGTATCGGATAATCAGATTAATATTTAGTAAGTGTAATCTATTATATATTTCATTTATCAGAATATATAATCATCATAATTTCATATTTTATTGGTATAATTTATTAAATATATAATCTATTTTATGCTTGATATAGTTTATCTAACTAAATTCCTTATATATATTATTGATTAATTTATGTATATGATAAAATAATAAGTTATACTAATTGTATATATTATTTTTCCAATTATATAATAAAGTATTATAATTTATTAGGCTAATCTGTTTTTTACTAAATCAGGATGCTTATTTAATATGAAATGAATTTGAAGTGATATTATGAATTAATTATTTACCAATATAGATACACTATTTAATATTTCTGATTGATTATTTATGGTTTTTAACATGAGAATTACTAAATTATTTTAGATAAATATTAATTGTTATTATTTTATTTGTTGTATAAGTAGATTATTTCTTTGAATTTATAATTTAATTACTTATATTAATATTAGTAATCATATTATATATCGGGGAGATATAATGTCTGTAATACTAAACAATAATTTCTCGCAGGATACTCATGATATAAGGGCTGAAAGGCTTAGAAAAATCCAGGATAATCATGATTTTATTCGTGACGAGCTTCATGCGCCGGAGGAAATCTGTATTTGGGCTGAGGACTGTTATGATATATTCATGAATAAGATTAGTTCGTCGGCGGTGGACACTGCGCAGTGGCATTCACAGACCTTTTCGGTGCAGAACATGCTTAGGGAGCTGACGGAATGTTATCAGATTGTGCGGGCGTTGGGTATTCCGATTTACGCGGATGATCAGAAGCATCTGAAGGATTTTGATTTTGGGCTGAGGTTCCCAAAGTCGCGCCTGGAGATGCTTTCGAGGGCCGAGCTGATTATTGAAGTGCACAACCGGCACGTTCAGGAGGGGCTGCCGAAAACTATTCCGCAGCTGATGATAGACAGGCTGGCTGCGGCGATTGCCGATACGGAGCTGGCGCTGGAGGAACAGGAGCAGAAAAAGAAGCGCGCGATGCACAGTACTGCGGAGCTGAAGGAGCTGATGAAGGCCGACGAGTGGCTGCTGACCTTGCTGAAGGGCTGGTGGCGCGGGGTGATGGGCAAGGATTCGGTGCTGATACAGAAAATCGGGATGGTGAACCTGAAAAGGCGCGGAAACCCGCACAGGCCGGAGGCTCCGGCGGATTTTGACTATGATGCCACGCAGGAAATTTTTTCATGGCCGGAGGTGGAGGGCGCGACGAGTTACGAGATTGTGACGCGGAGCGCAAAAAAGGGTAAAAAATGGCGGAAAGCCTGGCGGGGCCGCGATCTGAGCGCTATGCTGCCACCACCGGAGAGTCCGTCCGAGTACGCCGTGCGCGCGCGCAACCATAATGGTTACGGGCTGATAAGCGCTGTGGTGGCGGTGGGATAGGCGGAAGCTCGAAGGATACCCGAAGGGCGGGGTGGTTTCTTTTTCTTAGCTTCCTTTATCCACGAGCTAAAGCACCTGGCTATTGAATTTTGCGATGCTCTGGGCGGATGTCATACTGAGCGGAGCGAAGTATCCATTCCTATACATTATCTGGCTAAAGAAGATGGATTCTTCAGTCGCAAGCTCCGGAAGCCTGCCCCTGCCTGCACCGATTTTTCGGTGACGTGTCGGGGAATGACAACATAATACCTCCTTCTCCTGCCCTTACCCCCCGTTCTTCCACCCCAATGAACCAAGCACCGCCCTTAATTCCCCATCCTGTGGTTTCAATGAACCGGATAATTCCCTTAATTCAATGCTGTTTTTAATCAAAATCCTGATGTTTGGGCTAATTGCTTGGATTGCAGGGCTTTAAACTGCCTTGGCCGGAGTTATTGAACTACTGTTTGGCCTTATTGTAGTGAAATTTGGCCTCATCCCACGCTTGTTTGACTTCATCTCACGCTTGTTTGGCCTCATCCCACGCTTGTTTGACTTCATCCCACGCTTGTTTGGCCTCATCCCACGCTTGTTTGACTTCATCCCACGCTTGTTTGACATTATCCCACGCTTGTTTGACATTATCCCACGCTTGTTTGACATTATCCCACACTTGTTTGGCCTCATCCCACGCTTGTTTAGCCTCATCCCACGCTTGTTTGGCCTCATCCCACGCTTGTTTGACCTTACTGAACATGTTCTTTGCCTCCGAACAAGAGTTCAATGCCTTCAAACAAGAGTTCATTATCATCAAACATCGGTGCATCGATTTGGAACAAGGCAGCAATGACTCCAAACATCGGTGCAATAGCTTAGAACATCGGTGCAATGACTCCAAACATCGGTGCAATAGTGTCGACCAAGAATTCATTATCTTCAACCATCGGTGCATCGATTTGGACCAAGGCAGCAATAAAGCAAAACATTGCTGCAATAGTGTCGAACAAGGCGGAAATATCATCAAACATCGGTGCATTTCTTCTGACCCCTCCCAAACCCTCCCCGAAGGGGAGGTCTTTGAAGCAAAACAAGGCGGCAATAAAGCAAAACATTGGTTCAATAGTGTCGACCATCGGTGCATTACCATAGACCCTTCCTACCTCCCCCCGGCCCCCTCCTTCGAAAGGAGGGGGAGTTAATTCTATGTTATTTAACTTCTTATCCCCTCCTAAAGTAGAGGGGAATACAGGGGTGGTTTCTTTTTCTTAGCCTCCCTTATCCACGAGATAGAGCACGTGGCTATTGAATTTTGCGAAGAAGTTGGGGGATGTCATCCTGAGAGAATCAAAGGATCCATAGCTTGCATGAATACTGGATTCTTCGCTGCGTTCAGAATTACAAATAGTAAAAATTCAGAATAATGGGACATCGCCTAAAGGTGTTGGCCATCTGAGTAAAGATGAATAGGTGTGATCTTTCCTGATGCAGCCCAAACATCCAATTTGTATTTATACTTCTCTTTTTATAATTTGCCTGAATATATATTTCACAATGCTTTGGAGCTTTTGTGCTTGTTCCCGAGAAAAAAAAGTTGATAAAAAAAAGGCTGGACTGGTTCCTGACTTTTATTGGCTTTGTCTCGCTTGCGCTTATCATTGCTAACGCAGGGTTTTACCTGCCGGAAAGTTTCGTCGATCATTCGCGCGTTGCCATAGATATTATTGTCGTAATTTATGTTCTGCAGGAAATTGTCAGAATAATGCTGTCGGACAAAGTTAAAGACCACGTGAAGGAAAGGAAACTTGAAACCCTGCTCTCGGTTATTCTGATTGCAAATATCGTGATTGGCGATATAATTTATAACATCAGTTCCACTCTCTTTCCAAACCTGAGTATTAAGCAGCTTTCCCTACTGTATTTAGCCGTTGTAAGCTTTATTCTTTTCCTGGCGTTTGTTACCAAACTGCTAAGGTATAATTACCTGATATCCAAAATAAACCTGCACCCCGGCGCTATTCTGTCAATAAGTTTCCTTATAATAATCCTTGGCGGTACTCTTGTTCTGCTGATGCCCCGGGCAACTGTAAGCAGCGCAGATTTTGGTTTTCTCGATGCACTGTTTACGTCAACAAGTGCTGTATGTGTTACCGGCCTTATCGTTACCGATACCGCTACAACATTTACTTTTTTCGGAAAATTTGTAATACTGACACTAATTCAGGTTGGAGGGCTCGGAATAATGACCCTTACAACTTTCTTCGCTGTTTTTCTGAGTGGTGGAATGAGTTTTCGTGTCAGGGTACTTATGAAAGACTTACTTAGCGAGGATAATATTTCCGAGGTAAGGGGGCTTCTGCTGAAGATTGCCGTATTTACATTTATCCTGGAAGCATTGGGAGCCGCATCGCTTTATGTATGCCTTAACGGAAATCTTAGCAGTTTGAATCCAGAATATCTGTATTCGTCTGTATTCCATTCCGTATCTGCTTTTTGCAATGCGGGATTTTCAATTTATTCAGACGGATTGATGGACGGCCTGGTTCTCGGCAATTATCCTTTCCTTGTAATAATTATGCTGCTGATAACCCTTGGCGGGCTTGGTTTTGTTCCTTTAAGTAATATGTTCCGATACGGGAATCGTTTCGTATTCTTTTCACTTGCTGAAAAGTTTAGCAACCGTCTGCGGCCGCTTACAAAACTTGTGCTTGTAAGTTCAGCCGTATTTACATTTGGGGGCGCATTACTTATTTATATTTCGGGTATTCCTGATGCTGGTATGGGCACTGGTGATAAACTGTTTCACAGCCTGTTCCTGTCAGTAACAAGCAGGACTGCCGGTTTCAATACCGTACCAGTGGACATGATCCCGGCGCCGGCGCTCATAATCATGCTGCTGCTGATGTGGATAGGAGCTTCGCCCGGATCGACTGGCGGCGGAATAAAAACGACAACTATTTCCATTAGTTTTCTTAATATGCTGAACCTGATAAAAGGAAGGGGACGTTTGAATTTATTTCGCCGGGAAATCAACCCGGACAGTATCAGGCGGGCCTTTATGGTTATTTCGGCATCGATCATTGTATTATTTGTAGGGGTATTTATTTTGATACTTATCGAGCCTTCGAAAAACCCAGTTGATCTCGTTTTCGAGGTTATATCGGCTGTTGGTACAGTCGGGCTGTCCAGAAATATAACAGGATTTCTTGGCGACGGCGGTAAAATATTGATTATATTTATGATGTTTATTGGAAGGATTGGCGTGCTGACATTTTTCATGTCATTTTACCGCCCCGGGAAATCCCCGAGATATACCCTTCCGAGAGAGAATATTCTTGTTGGCTGATTTATTGAATTATTATGAAACCAAAAAAAATATGTATTATCGGGCTTGGCCATTTTGGGTATAACCTGGCACTCAGACTTTCCGAGATTGGAGCTGAAGTTATGGCAGTGGACAACCATCAGGATAAAATCGACAGGATAAGCGATAAAATCTCTTATGCTGTATGCCTGGATTCCACCGATTCCACGGGGCTTAAAAGCTTAGGATTGCAGGATATGGATATTGTAGTAGTTGCTATTGGCGAGGGCTTCGAATCATCAATGCTGACAACTGCGATGCTTCAGGAAATTGGTGTAAAAAGAATTATGAACCGGGTTATCAGCCCGATTCATGAGAAAATTCTGAAGCAAATGGGTGTGGAAGAGCTCCTTGTTCCTGAAGCAGATTCGGCTGCACACCTCGCAAACAGGCTTATGATGCCGGGGCTTATTGAATTCTTTGATATCGGAAACGGTTTTGGAATTTATGAAATTACAGCGCCGGAATACTTTATCGGTAAAAATCTTATTGAGATAAACCTAAGAAAAGATTACAAGTTGAACCTGGTAACAATCAAAAGACAATCCGGTAACAAAGCATTGCTGAAATTTGCTAATACTCTTGGGATAAATATTATTGGCGTGCCGGAGCCTGATACAGTTATTCAGAAGGATGATGTGATGGTGCTTTTCGGAAAAAATAAAGATGTTCAGAATCTGCTCGGCGAGTAGAATATAATTTTTAATTTGATGAAAACATAAGTCAGGAATTATGAAAATTTCAATTATGAAACTATTTGATAGTATTTCCAATTACACGGAAAAAATATTTAATATCCATTTGTTAAGTTTACCAAAGGTGGCAAACCTTCGGAAGGGAATAATATTACTGATCTTTATATTTATGACATCAATACACTTTTCTGTATTTGCCAACGGAATCAATTTTTATGAGCAGTCTTTGAGGAATTGCGAGGAATTAAACTCAGATGCAGATGATTTTGCTGCTGTCTGGAACAACTTTGAGAATAAATTATATTTCAATTCCGAAAGAGACGGGCGTTCATACTTTTATTCGGCAAATGCCGGAGATTCACTTATCTTTCGGAATATTTCCAAATCTGCTTCTCCGATTAATATCTCCGGGAATAACCAGTCATATGTTACATTTTATTCAGCTAACGAGGCATATCTGTCAACATACAGGATGGATGAGGGCAGGCCTGTAATGAATATATTTAAAACTTTTTATAAAAAAATGCAGTGGACAAAGCCCGTACCTGTTGACAGCCTGATAAGCAATGCCTTTTGTGCTCACCCGGCAGTAAGTCCGGGTGGCAGGATAATGATCTTTTCGTCGAATATGGGATATAATGAAAGTTCCGATACCGACTTATGGATGTGTTCCAGGCTTAATAATGGCTCATGGGGCAATTTGATGAGCCTTGATGAACTGAATTCGGCAGGTAATGAAATAACCCCTTTCCTAAAAGGGGATGATACATTGATATTTGCCACGAACGGGTACGAAGGCAGAGGAGGATATGATCTATACTATTCCTTACGTGTGAATGGCAGCTGGTCGCGCCCTGAACCTTTAACGGCTGTAAATACTGAATTTGATGAATCTGATCCTTCGATTATAAATAATACTTTGCTGTTCGCAAGTGACCGGCCAGGTGGGCTTGGCGGACTTGACATATATTCAATCAGAATTCAAGATGAAAACGGGGCTGAAAACAATTCGGAAAAGCCCGAAATTTTAATCGAATCCCTTATTACCAGCCTGCGATTAAAGTATGATATGACAGTTGAATACCAGGTTATCGCTCCTTATATCGACCGCCTTATTGATCCTGATATGAATAGGAACTATTTTGCGGAACAGTTGAATTCAAGGATATTGAAAACTTTAAGTTCCAGGATGAAGGAAAATAAAAATTCCATTCTGATTTGCGGAAATAAGATTTTTCCTCAACTATGGGATTATCTCTGTGTTCAAAATAAAATAGAAAAGCACAGGCTTGTTGCTGATGAAAGGCTGGCTGATGGCCAGATAAAATCAAACTCGACTGAACTGACCTCCCCTTTTGCCAGCGGTGTTGAATTAGTTGAACCTGTACCGCCTGTTCTTGATTTGTTTATCAATACCGGAGAAAAAGCAATAAATGGCCAATGGCGCCTTTTACTAAAAAATGATATTGATATGCTTATATTGAAGCAGGGTAATGGCCTGTTGCCTGAAGAGATGTCGATTGATATTTCGAATTTTGGTTCTTACCTGACCGATCTGGATGAACTTGTTTTTCAGCTTGAATCTTCGGGAAATATTATTGGTGATTTCAGTTTGACTCTGATTAAAAACAGCGCTTTCAGCATAAAACCTCTCATTATTAACCGGAAAAAATACCACAGATACCTGCTTTTGCTTCCAAATGATTATAAGAGAGCCGATCTTGGAGACTATTTTAAGTCCAATATAATACCTCATGTTTCGGGGAATATTATACTTAACTACCGTGCTGATGATGATATATCCGACGCGGGTGAAATTGCTGATATACTTAAATCAGCAACTGACATTTCGCCGGATATTGAACTCAAATCCGGTATTAAGAATATTCCGGGAGAACTGATCATTCCAAATGATTACTTATTCTTTGAACTGCTTATAGGGCAATAATGCTGTCGAAAATAAAAAAGCCCCCGCGAACGGAGGCCTTTATCATTCACACTATTCAGGAGTTAAATCAAATCGTTTATTTCTTTGACGAATCTGTCAATATCTTCTTCGGAAAAACCTTTTTCGCGTGCTGCTGATTCAAGTGTGCCCCAGATTGGCTCGCCACACCGAAGGCAGCGAATACCTTCCTGCATCAGATATGTTACCGAATCCGGTATATCAGTAACCAGGTCTTCTATTTCTACTTTTCTGTCAATCATTTTGTTTACCCACGGTATTGTCTTTGTTTTTCTTCTTTCCGGGAAGGGCCAAAATAAGCCCTGCAGCAGCGCCGTAAGCAGTTGTAATCATCCAGTTGGATGTAAGCGGACACGAACCACCGTTGCATCCAATGTAGTAATAGTATGCATATCCGGCTATGGCGCCGAGTATTATTCCCAAAGATATTTTCAGGACTGCCATATTATTTTTTCACGCCAAGTACGTCTTCAATAGCTTTTTCATAGCCTTCTTTCGGAAGTGCGCCAACTGCCATACGCGGTTTGTCGTCTTTCGGGCAGAAAAGTACAGAGGGTATGCTTGTAATTCCAAAAGCTCCTGCAAGCTCCTGTTCCTGTTCAGTATTGATCTTAAAGATGTTTACTTTACCGGCATAATCTTCTGAAAGTTCTTCCATTATAGGTGCCACCATTTTGCAAGGTCCGCACCAGTCAGCATAGAAATCTATTACACAGGGGAGGTCTCCCTCGAATTTCCACTCGTTGTTCTGTTCGTAATTAAATACTTTTTCTAAAAATGTCTGTTTTGTCAGATGCTCTGCCATCTCAATACCTCGTGTTATTTAAATAAATTTTCTTTTCGTGTATAGACGATCGATTTGAATAATATTGCTGAATAGTAATATTAATTTCGTTTACACTTATTTACAATCTACGATACATTTATATAAATATTTCATTTTTAATAAGATGAAGATAATATAAATATTCTTGCCTTGTTTTGTTGTTATTTACTAAATCCAATTTTCGGAAGCAAAGGATATTAAATAATTCATTTACTACAAACCGGTGAGAAGTCCGGTGGTAAATTTCCATGGTTTTGCTTCGGTATGCTTCCTAATGTTTTCTTTCAATAAACAATAATTGCCGGGAAAACAACTCTGTTTCCCATGGCAATCACTCTAATTACTTGCATTATAAATATTTATATTGAATATGGATAAAATATTCACTACCGAATTTTTAAGAAAATATTAAAAAATTTATCAATTTTAAAAAAAAATACAAGATATTAACAATTTGTTCGTTAAATTGCATACAGTTGGCAGGGAAATTTATTTCTCTATTTTATTTTCTAAGGATTTAACATGAATATTTATGTAGGCAACTTGCCTTACAGCACAAACGAAGACGAACTGACAGAACTTTTTGAAGAATACGGGGAAGTTTATTCTGTAAAATTGATCTCTGACCGCGAAACAGGAAGAATGAAAGGCTTTGGATTTGTTGAAATGGAACAGGACGGCGGAGTTCAGGCCATTGAAGCATTGAACGAGTATGAACTGAATTCACGCAACATCGTTGTTAACGAAGCAAGACAGAAAAATGATCGCGGCGGCAGAAATAACTTCCGCAACAGATATTAATATCATTTGACTAGATTTTGAAATTTTTTTTTCGGAAGAGTTAGTTCCCTGCCATAAATGTAAAATTCTTCCGGTCGAAAAAAATCTGAAAACCCCGACAATTACAATTGTAATGATCGGGGTTTCTTAATTTCAGAACTGTGCCGACAAATTTATCCCGCTTAATGTAGGAGCAACTACGATGCTTTTAGGCAGGATGCTGTTCTTTTCATTAGCTTTGATTATCAGATAAGCGCCGGCAGTTCCAATAGCAGCTCCAACAACAATATCAGAAAGCCAGTGCTTATTTGTATATACTCTTGAAATTCCTGTTAAAGTACTTAGGCCATAAAATCCGGCATAAGCCCACCAGCTGTCGATCTGATGAGATATTACGGTTGACAATGCGAAAGCAAGGGTAGTATGCCCCGAAGGGAATGAATGATAATCTCCATTTGATACAAAAGGTGTAAAATAGTGATCACCCCTTTCTTCGTAGGGCCTGGCACGTCCAACAATGAACTTTAATGTTTGAGTAACCATTCCTGTTAAGATTATTGATTCATATAATAGTCTGCCGGTTTCTCTAAGATCGTCCCATCCACTGGCAAGCCCGCCAATATAAACAGCCTGGCTTATTATCATGGTATTGGCTTTAAGTCCGTAATCATTTCCGTAGGAAGTTAAATCATCAGCCCAGCTTGTTTTATTTCGTTCAAGCATTTTACTAAATTCGCTATCGAGTAAATAAGTAACAAAAGCTGCACCGCTAACACCAATGCCAATCATTAACTCTTTATTCCCGGTTTCACCCAATGAATTCCATACAAACTCTGCATCTTCACCAAATGATTTAATATCCTCACCAACAGTATCAAACCAGCCGTAGCTGCTGTCTGCCACGTTACAGCTATCCCCGGCTGCTGATAATTCTGGAACCGGGGATATTAAAATTATTGAACTTACAATTATAAAAATAAATTTCATAATTAAGCGGGAACCTGGAAATCTTCAACTTCTTTCAATACTCTGCTTACAATTTCATCTTCAGGTACTTTGCCTACCTTAACACCCTTTTTAAACAGGATTGCTCCTCCCTTGAAACATGCCAGTCCAATATCTGCTTCTTTGGCTTCTCCCGGGCCGTTCACAGCACATCCTAAAATTGCTATTTGTACAGGTTTCTTGATACCTTTCAGGGCCGCTTCAAGTTTTCTTGTTATCTCGAAAAGATTTACTTCAAGCCTTCCGCAGGTTGGGCATGATATTATTTCAAGTCCGGGTTTAGAGAGGCCAAGAGATTTCAATATATCCCTGCCGAGTTCAACTTCTCTTTCGGGTTCGTCTGTAAGCGAAATCCTGATAGTATCTCCGATGCCTTCAGCTAATAAAGTTCCCACACCAACAGCGGATTTAATTGCTCCCTGGGTTATTGTACCTGCTTCGGTAACACCAAGGTGCAAAGGGAAATCAGTTCTTTCGGACAGCAGCCTGTAGGCGCTGATCATCATGGGGACACTTGTTGATTTTACAGAAATAGCCATATCTTCAAAGCCAAATTCCTCAGCAATTTTAACGTGCCGCATAGCGCTTTCGAATAGCGCTTCGGCTGTTGGCATTCCATGTTTTTCCAGAATATCTTTTTCCAGGGAGCCGGAATTAACGCCGATTCTGATAGGCGTTTTCATTTCTTTCGCTTTGCTTAATACTTGTTCAATTCTGTCACGTGTTCCGATGTTTCCAGGATTTATCCTGCATTTTGCCACGCCGGATTCAATAGCCTTGATAGCGAACACATGGTTGAAATGAATGTCGGCAACTATCGGAACATTGCTTTGCCTTACAATATCCCCTATAGCATCTGCTGCTTCTTTGTCATTAACCGTAACACGGACGATATCAGCACCTGCTTCTTCGCAGCGTTTGATCTGAGCTACAGTAGCAGCAATATTTGCTGTTTTGGTTTTCGTCATGGTCTGGACGGAAACAGGTGCTCCGCCACCAATTAATATACCGCCAACATTTATCTGGCGTGTGTTTTTTCTGAGTTTTTTTAAAGGATTCAATTCAATACCGTTATTTTCAATCGATCTATTATATAAATTCATATTTTTCCTGAAAAGAAGTAAACAAAATGCCACTTTAATAGTCTTATAAAACTATTAATGAAGTATTTTATTTCAATTTCTTTGAAAGTTCAAATAGTATCTTCTTTTCGTGTTCATTCAGGTTCTGATAGCCAGTTTCAGAAATTTTATCCAGAATCTCATCTATCTTAGCCTGTGTTATTTCCTCACCGTCAATATTCATCTTGGAATAGTTTGTGTTTTGTTCATTTTGGTACGAACGTGAAGATTCTTCCTTCTTTTGCCAGTTTACTTTATAAACCCTTGCACCACTGTCATATCTCTCTTCGGGTTCGCTGTAATTTGTTTTTCTCCACTTGTTATCACCAGACCTGCTTTGTGATTTTTTAAATATTTTTTCAATGAGTTCATATATTCCGAGTTTATCCCCGAACTTCAATAACAGAAAACCTGTTGCAGCGCCGCCAAGGTGCGCGAGATGGGCTACACCGTCACCACCTGAAAATCCAAGAAGAAGTTCCATTCCCAGGAAAATCAGTATCAGGAATTTTGCCGGTATCGGTATAAAGAAAGGAAACATGAATACCGGCCTGTCCGGAAAAGTCAAGCCAAATGCAAGTAACAATCCGTAAACAGAACCGGAAGCCCCCACTGTAGGGCCGGCGCTTGCAAAAATCGGTGCAATAAATAACTGTGCAAGTCCTGCTCCTATTCCTGCAATAAGGTAATACCCCAGGAATTTAGCAGAACCCCAAAGATTTTCCAGCTCTGAACCGAACATCCATAGGATGAACATATTGAGTAAAATGTGCCACAATCCTCCGTGCATGAACTGATAGCTGACTAATTGCCAAACATAAAAGTAAGTATCACTGCCCCACAAGGCAAAATTACTTCCGTCAGAAACAGGCCACAGAGCAAAATATTTAAAAAATATATTCCCAAGATTTGCACCGCCAATAGTGAAAAAATCAAGGAAAATGTATTGAAGTAAAAATACTGCCACATTTATTATAATTAAAGTTTTTAATACCGGAGGCAATAATGATATACCCAATCCGGGCCTTCTGTTAAAATTATTCATATTTTTATTCCGTTTTATCTAATTCTTACAAATCCAAAACTAAGACGATTTATCAATACTTCAATTGGGTTTGGCATACTAATTCATTGAAATTATTATGTTGTCAGGATCATCCATAGATCCCACCTGAGCCCGGTAACTTTCCCATGAATATCTGAATTTTTTCCATAGTTCCATAAATGCAGGATCGGGAAAGCTGTTTTCGGGCCATGAATTTACAATTTTCTCATAATCTTTGATCATTTCAGACCTAAAATTTATATCATTTATAATAACTGATTCAGGGATCAGTTTAATAATTTTGTTAAGAAAAGTAATAACCCTTCCGGCAGTTTGGTGAATAACCGGATCAAATTCCTCGGCAGTCACTATCAAATCTATCAGTTCATCCATCTGATTGATTACTTTATCCAGCAGTTCCAGCTGATTTTCCGGTACTATATATCCATACATCTTATTGCCGTGTCCAATCTGTTATCAATAGATTCAAAATTAAGAAATTATAAGCAAATTCACTCTAAAAAGTGAAAAAAATCCATATCATTCCTTCTTATTACGAATCTGTTCAGTAAATAATGCCTCAAACTATTCTTTGTTATATCCGGAATCTACTAATTATATAACAAAAAAGGCCTTATCATTATGATAAAGCCCCGAATAAATCTTTTATCTGCTATTAAAGGCTTGCCTCTAACCTTTGCTGAGCAATTGAAATTGCCCCGTCGAGCGGAGTACCCTTGGGAGCAATAAGCTTGAATTTTTTATGATTGTTAATCCTTTCCCTCAGTTTATCAGCAAGAAGGGTATTGGCATCAATTATGCCGCCCATCATAGCCACCGGGATTTTCTGGATATCGAAGTTTGGTTTGATTGCTTCAAGAAGTTCCATCAGGTGGAAAGATGCCCTGTCAATTATCTCAAGGCAAACCGCGTCTCCTTCAACAGCGCATTTCATTACAGTAGGAGTAAGCAAATGGTATTCAAATGAACGTTCTGCATAAGCTTTTACAATTGTTCTTGGTTGTTTTATATCAATATTCTGGTACATCTCTGCAAATCTGTCAGTCAGGATAGTTTTTTTGCCCCTGCCGTCAAGTGATCGAACAATGGCTGTCAGGCCTTCCTTACCTATCCAGGCACCACTGCCTTCGTCATCAAGTTCAATACCCCATCCGCCGCAACGAACAAGATTTTTCTTTCTTCCAACTTTACCGAGTGCTATTGATCCGGTGCCAACTATCATAATCAGCCCCGGGCCACCTTCAAAAGCGCCCTCGATAGCGATTTCAGCATCACTGGTTACCATTATATCGGATAATGTTATATCCTGTCCCCGAGCAAGTGTACGGATAAGGTGCTGTGATCTTTTTTTCTCTTCTTCAAGCCAGACGCCGGCAAGGCCTACAACTGTCGCGTCAATTTCATTAGATTCAATTTCTGCTTTTCTGCAAAGATCATCTATCATGTTGAGCACTCGTTCGCATGATTCGCCCACCCCGACTGCTCCGATTCTTGTTGTTCCTGCTTGTGATGTTGATATAACTTCCCCGCCTCTTTTCAATATTCCGCGCGTATGTGTTCCGCCGCCATCAATACCTATGAAAGTGTAATCATTATTTTCAGCCATCAAGTTTTTCCTGTTTCAATCTGAAATTTATTTATTTTCACTGCCCGATAATTAACAATTTCTGTGCCAATAAGGCTGCACTGACTCTATAAATAGCTATATTATATAAAGTAAAAAATAATTTCGATATACCTGAAATTCGCATCAGAAGCCGTTTGGATTAGGTTGTGAACAGGCCTACTATATATAATATGATATTGAATATTCATTAGTATTAATAGATGTTAATTGTTATTTCATAAATGTGTTTATTCTGCAAGAACGATTATTTTCTTGAATAATTTTGTTTCTTCTGAATTTTCCGGTGTAATTTCAAAGAATAATACATAGGCATCAGGCTCCAAAAGATAACCCTGGTCGTTTTTCCCGTTCCATTCCAGGATGCCGGTTCCGGATGAAAATTCACCTCTTTTCAGGTTTGCCATACACTGCCCGGCCCTGTTAAAAATCTTGACCGAAAGATTACATGCCTTTGAATTTGTTGAATATTTGATTTCACATCTTCCGTCAATATTGGCGGAAAACGGATTTGGAGATATTTCCAAACTAAATTTAGCAGAAGGATTATAAGCGCAGCTATTTTTTCTTAAAGCGGTATGGCCGGCGGCATCAGCACAGCTTGCCCATGATTCCGGGATATTGGCGTCTGAATCGGTATTGACCCTTTCCAGGCTTATATTTTTGGTATCAATAAAGTCGCCGGTATGCCATTTATCCGAATACTCAACTGAATCAATAATGGTATCAAAATAATCTCTGATAATTATTTCATCGCCTGAATTATTAAGTGTAACTGCTTCACCTGAACAATATACCGAGGATGATCCTGAAAATTCCGGGATAATATCAAATACTGCCTGATCCCAGCAAATCAGGCCGTAACTCTTCGGATACAGGATAAGGTTTGTATCAATATTTACAGGATTTTCGGATTTTGATTCATCTGCAAAACTGCAATTTCTCAGGTTGATTTTAGATGATGAAATATTGATTAGTTCAAAAAACTCGGCACGATCGGTATCATACATTATTTCATTAATTTTTAAGGAATGTTCCTTAATTGGGAAATATACATCGGCTGTGGCGCTGCAAAAAGCAGATACTGAAGACTTTAGCGCAGCATGGCATTTATAAAGTCCGCCGATTAGATCGGCCAGGTCGAAAATATATTCTTTGATTGTATTATCCCCGGATTCAATATCAACAATATCTTTTACCAATAAAAGTGAGTTTGTTCCTGTAAAGCTTGTATCAATTGTTAATTCAAGGATCAGATTTGAAATACTTATAAGCCCTGTGTTATTTATTTCAATCCTGAATTTCGGAATTTGGCTGTTATATTCAACAGACATTTCGATAGTCAGAGAGGTATCCGGAGCGCTGATACTATTTTTCCTGCCCGGAGTAGCCCCTGTTTTGTCAATTGCTACTCCCCAGTTATCTTTTGAATAACCCTGCTTTGAAGAATTTTTTCTTTCTATACTTTTTCCGTTCTCGAAATCTGACATATCATAGAACATGGTATCTATTGTTTTTCCTTGTGCATCCCTTAGGATAGCCATATCATTAGTATTGTTGAATTGCGGCAATGTTGTTTCAATTAATTGACATGTTTCCGGAATGTTTCTTACTTTTATTAATTCAGTAGTATCACGGCACAGAACAACATATTCTCCGGAAGGAAGAACTAAATCAGGCAGCAGTTTTGGTACTGCAGCGTCGGACAGAGTAATTGATTCAATTTTTTTCTCTATATCTGAATTGTTGAATATCTCTATCCATTCAGGCTCGCCGCCTTCCGGGGCTGGCATTATTTCATTTATTACGATCTGCGAATTTAACCGCAATATGGATAAAATAATCGTCAGAATAATAATTATCGACCTCATAATATCACTCGGATCAGGGGTTTATATTTTTCCGAATTTAATAAAAATATTTAAGTAAAGATAATAAAATAATTATATTTACTTAAATAATAAGTCGGATTCGAGTATATACCGGTCAATTAATTTTTAAATAAAATCATGTCATGTTATAATTTAAGAAATACTATCCAAATTCCAAATATTTCATGTAATCAAAATTTATAATACTTTGTTAGCTTTTCTATATCCGAGATATTAACAATGATTCCGGCCATCTCTTCGATAATCTCTTTGTCCTTATTTGAAAACCGGTTTTTTACAGGACTGTCAATATCCAGAACTCCGAAAATCTCGCCCTTGTGAATAAGCGGCACAACAATCTCGGAATTTGAAGCGGCATCGCAGGCTATGTGTCCGGGAAATTCATGAACATCGTCAACTACTATTGTTTCTTTACGTGAAGCTGAAGCGCCGCAAACGCCTTTGCCGATTTTTATTCTAACGCAGGCCGGCTTGCCGCAGAAAGGCCCGAGAAGAAGTTCGTCGCCTGTTACAAAATAAAATCCCGCCCAGTTTAGCTCTTCGAACATATCCATTATAAACGCCGAGCAATTTGCGGCATTGGCTATAAAATCACTTTCGCCGTCTAATAGTGCTTCGAACTGTCTGATAATTAAATCACTCATGATATTTCTTTTTTTTAATAATTAGAAATAATTTGCTGCAAATTATCTTTTTGTCCGAATCTATACAAGAAAAATAGTGTTAAATGCTAAGGTCTAATTCCTGGATAGTTGAAACGGATCCGTCCTCCCTGACGTAAATGCCGGTCCTTCGTAGAAATCCGTTTTCCGTTTCATAATCAGGTTTGTATGAAAACGGGGTGTTAGTCGAGTTTAAGTAAATAGCTCCTATGCCTCTGTCCATGAGGTTTGATATGCTTCCTGTTGCTGCGTTCCAAAGTTTGAGCCTGTTAAATACTTCATCGTTTTCATCAATCCAGTTGTTGCCGTCAATGTCATGCAGGCGAAGTTCGTTGAATCCGCTGCCTGACGACGGGCCGAATAATTCCGAGCCGTCCGTGGCTCTGCCATCGTCATCCTTGTCGATAAATAAAAATGCGCTGCCACTGGAAGGAATACTGATATTTTCATCAGTTCCGTCCGAGTTTATGTCAAATGCAACTTTTTGGCTACTAAGATCTGCCGCAGTAGTATCAAGATTTAATACAAGAGGATCTGACTTCCTTGCCGACCTTATCTGCTGAACATTTTCCATATAAAATTCCCTGCCGAGACTGAAGGAAATTTTAAAATCAATTTCCTGACCGTCGGATGTTTTAATTATTCCTGAGGCATTCAGGCTGATCTTTTCTGATTCATAAACGCTGACAGCCCTGGATAACTCGAAGTTATCAGCGCCTGTTCTTTCTCTGATCTCTTCATTCATTGAATTGACAGATGACTCGGCTTTGGAATAATCAGACAGATGAATATCAAATTTATCGCCGAAAATTTCTCTGAACAACATTTTTATCGCTCTCATTTCTGCTGAAAGCATATTGTCGTTATCATCGGTTTTGGGAATCATTTGGGAAGATCCGGCGGATTTTATATCCAGAATATCACGGTTATCACTATTACTATCGTTCACTATCCTGAAGGACAGAGACTCTGTAACACGGGAGGCACTATAATGAGTAGCCTCAAACCCAATATTTGAGGATGCGATAACCATATTGCCAATATTCGGCAATATATAGAAAAAGTTTAGCAGTGGAGAATAATATTAATCTTAAAAACAGTTATAAACCGGAGATCGAGATTTTCTTACAACCAGCATTATCCCGGCATTCTGTTAAGAAATCAACTGCCTCGCTGACCGATGAAAATACATTCCAAAGTCTGCTGTAATCTCCGGCCATAAATTTATCATCAACAGCTCTGTTCAGCATTGCTATCATATTGTCATAATAGCCGTTGATATTAAGTAGAATTATCGGAGATACTATCAATCCGAGCCGCTTCCAGGATACAGCTTCGAAAAATTCCATGAATGTGCCGCTTCCACCCGGCAAGGCGATAATATAATCAGATTTTTCAAGCATCATTTTTTGCCTGGTATGCATATCCTCAACAATGTTTAACTCGCTTATTGATTTATGGGCTAATTCAAGGTTTATCATAAATTCCGGAATAACCCCGCTAACATGCCCGCCAGCCTTCATTGCAGCATCGGCAACTGTTCCCATAAGCCCGACCTTACCTCCGCCATATACAATACCAAAATCCTTTTCACTAAGCAGTTTTCCCAGCCTGGCTGCTTCTTCAAGATAAAGATTATCAATTTTCTGACTGGATGCGCAATAAACAGCAACTTTTTTCATTCTATTCTCTACAATTATCAATTAATCATTTTCAAAAATAGTAAAATGGGTACAAATCAAAAAAGGCAGAGATTATTTTCCTGCATTATTACCTGAAATTAACTGTATATCAGGTTTAAACCATTATCGTATGTTTTATTTATGAGACACAAAATTCATGAGCGAATTGAAATGAAATTTGAAAGTTCTGTTACAAGCAGAGTAGAAGCCGCAGTGTAGATACCCTACAGAATGCTGCATTATCCGCTTCTAAAGTTTATTGGTGAGGGTATACGTGATTTCAATAACACTGAATTACAATTATTAAACAAATTTTTTTGAAAATTAATAATAATTGGATATTTTTGCAGAGAGTTTGTATGTTTATACATCATGAGAGTATGAAAAACAAAAGAAAAAGACAGGGAATAATCAGGAAACTAATTCTTTCGAAAGATATTTACAATCAGGAACATCTGAATACGGAATTGAAAGAGTTAGGAATTAAAGCAACCCAGGCAACCATTTCAAGAGATCTTAAAGACCTAAAAACAGCCCGCATAATGACAAATTCAGGAAAATATAAATATTATTTTCCCAATAGTTCCGATGAGCATGTAGGCCTGAATGAAAAAATGTTTTCGTCACTTGTATATGTTATTCGGACCAAACCCGGCTCGGCCAGCAGCCTGGCGGTGAGTATCGATACCAAAGAACTACCCGGGGTTGTCGGTACTATAGCAGGCGATGACACAGTGTTTGTTGCTCTGAACGGCAGTGTGGATAAAGGAATTATTGTAAGTTCAATAAATGAACTGGTTGAAGCAAAAGTATGATTTCAAAGTTCATTCAGGGCTGAAGATCAATATTTGATGTCAATTTTTAATTTCCCGTTTTTTTAAAACGGGATTTTTATTTTTCATTTGAGAACTAACAATATTCAGGTGCAACTTCTTCGTTATTATTTAAAAATACCGACACATATTTCCCCTTCCGCCTATCCCACCGCCACCACAGCGCTTATCAGCCCGTAGCCATTATGGTTGCGCGCGCGCACGGCGTACTCGGACGGACTCTCCGGTGGCGGCAGCATAGCGCTCAGAACGCGTCCCCGCCAGGCTTTCCGCCATTTTTTACCCTTTTTTGCGCTCCGCGTCACAATCTCGTAGCTTGTCGCGCCCTCCACCTCCGGCCAGGAAAAAACTTCCTGCGCGGCATCATAGTCAAAATCCGCCGGAGCCTCGGGCCTGTGCGGGTTTCCGCGCCTTTTCAGGTTCACCATCCCGATTTTCTGTATCAGCACCGAATCCTTGCCCATCACCCCGCGCCACCAGCCCTTCAGCAAGGTCAGCAGCCACTCGTCGGCCTTCATCAGCTCCTTCAGCTCCGCAGTGCTGTGCATCGCGCGCTTCTTTTTCTGCTCCTGTTCCTCCATCGCCAGCTCCGTTTCGGCAATCGCCGCAGCCAGCCTGTCGATCATCAGCTGCGGAATAGTTTTCGGCAGCCCCTCCTGAACGTGCCGGTTGTGCACTTCAATAATCAGCTCGGCCCTCGAAAGCATCTCCAGGCGCGACTTTGGGAACCTCAGACCAAAATCAAAATCTTTCAGATGCTTCTGATCATCCGCGTAAATCGGAATACCCAACGCCCGCACAATCTGATAACATTCCGTCAGCTCCCTAAGCATGTTCTGCACCGAAAAGGTCTGTGAATGCCACTGCGCAGTGTCCACCGCCGACGAACTAATCTTATCCATGAATATATCATAGCAGTCCTCAGCCCAAATACAAATCTCCTCCGGCGCATGAAGCTCATCACGAATAAAATCATGATTATCCTGGATTTTCCTAAGCCTTTCAGCCCTGATATCATGAGTATCCTGCGAGAAATTATTGTTTAGTATTACAGACATTATATCTCCCCGATATATAATATGATTACTAATATTAATATAAGTAATTAAATTATAAGTTCAAAGAAATAATCTACTTATACAACAATTAAAATAATAACAATTAATATTTATATTAAATAATTTAGTAATTCCCTAACCAAAAACCATAAATAATCAATCAAAAATATTAAATAACATATTCATATTAGTAAATAATTAACTCATAATATTAATTCCATTTCATTTCATATTAAATAAGCATCCTTATTTAGTAAAAAACAGATTAGCCTAATAAATTATAACACTTTATTATATAATAGGACAAATATAATATACAATTAGCATAACTCATTATTTTATCATATACATAAATTAATCAATAATATAAATAAGGAATTTAGTTAGATAAACTATATCAAGCATAAAATAGATTAAAATTTTAATAAAATATACCGATAAAATATAAATTTATGATGATTATATACTCTGATAAATAAAATATATAATAGATTACACTTACTAAATATTAACCCGATTATCCGATACTAACCAATTGCACACATCAAATCATTTACAGGATTAGGCTTCATTCAAATAATCCGTGTATTTATTATTTTGAAATAAAGAATCGGAATTATAGTTCAAATGATCAGATTTTTATGATATTGATTCACAATTTTGAAAGTAAGAATCAATATTATGAGATAAAGAATTGATTTTCTCAGCAATAGGATCACTATTTTGATATAAAAAATCAGAATTGTGGGATATATGATTGATATTTTGTGGTAAATAATGGCAAATCTGTCCCAGGAAGATATTCCTATCCGTCATCCCCCTATTCATCGGAATGAAGGATAGCGGCGTAGCCGCGACATTTTTGTAGTAAATCGATCCCGGGATGAATAACAGCCCCGTCGGGGCGGCATTTACATTTCAGATGTCGCTCCTACGGAGCTTTGAATGAAGATTATGCAAATATTATCTACAAAAATTCCGCTCCTACGGAGCTTTTTTATATGATTTCGCTGCTCTTGCAACAGAGGAAGTCCACATTTACTTTGCAGATAATGTATAAAGAATGGATACTTCGCTTCGCTCAGTATGACAATCCATGCGCCGGCGTGGGACAGGTGAAATCAAAGATTGGGAATAAGTCTGGGGAAGGCCAGCTGTTTTAACATGTATAAGCCTTCCCCTAATGTATTCATATTTTATTAATTGCAACCGCCGCAACCGCCGCAGGATGAGCAGGAACTGCATGATGAACAGGAAGAACACGAAGCGGAATCGCCGCCTGCATCCCCTGAATCCATCCATCCGCTGTCGTCCACCATATCGCTGCCGCCGGTTTGGGAGCTGAGTACATCAGCATCGCTGATCTCGGATTCGAACTGATTGTCACCGTAATAATCAATATCGCCACCCTCGGGGGCAACGAAATCAGCTTCGGGATTCAATGTATCTGTTTCCCCGGCATTGAAGCCTTCCTCGCCCACATCCATAACGTTCTGGCCGTTGTCATCAACTATAGTCACATTATTAACATACATTCCGTGGCTGTGCATGCTCATGGACCAAAGCATCGAGTAGAAGAAATAATCCTGGAAACCGTAATATCCATGATAAACGGGCTGCCCGCCGGTATGCCTTTGCATGTCATTAACATCCCTGACAGGTTGTTTTGGCCTTACCATCTGTTTGTTGGATTTTTTGATAACATCATCAACTTTCATCACTTTTCTGATAGCAAGGGAAAGATTATCAAGGAAACGCTCGAAAACAGCCCAGTGCTTTGTAATATAAGTATCATAAGTCTGCTGGTCGCTGAAAACCGGTTCAAGGCGTTTTTCCAGATCCTCGGCAGATTCACCTTCCAGGCGTTTGAAATCCGAAAGCACACCGTTTACAGAAATTTGTATGGGGTATTCCCCTACCTTATGTTTCCTGTCAATAGAAATTTCCAGAACATACTTCAGGTTGTCTTCAAGATGTTCCAGCACAAGATATATTGAATCAAAGACTTCCGATTCCAGCGGGTCAATTTTGGCTTTGAATTCAAACATTGCCTGGCTCATATCATCATCAACACCTTTTTCGTCAAGGTAAAAATCGTAATCGTCCACAGCAAGGCGAATTACATTTTGAATATTCAGAGAACGTAATCCCATGTTCATTTGCTGAAGGATTGATATAGCAGTAAAAGTTTCGTGTTCCTGCTTATCGCTCATCGAACCGAATGTCAATGCGTTCAAAAGTTTTCCAAAAAGTTTTGTAGGCTTTACTCTTTTGATATGAGTCAATTGCGAGGGGTCAATCTCTATTGTGCCTGAAAAATACATGTGGCTCTCCCTTAAAAAATAAAAGTTTTCTGCTTCAGATTAAATGTATTAATAACAGGGCAAATATAACAAATCAGATGCTTTTATGATAATAAAAGTTGTAAATTCCCAATTTTTCAAATTTGCCATATAATTCCTGATCATTATCTTCCATAACCAATTCCCGGAGTATAAACAGTAGTTAGTCCGAAAATAAAGTTACCGCCCCTGCGATACGCGCCCCACAAACCAGGAGAAAATTTACCAAATTTTACCACTCCGGGATAAATGTTCAGTGTTACAAAATTGTCGGTAAGCCCGCTAAGATGCAATGATGCCAGGAGCGAATTATTTCTGTCGTAGAAAAGCCCGGCATTCCATACCATTGAAACAGATAATTGCCGGCCTTCCTCCTTTACAAGAAAATTATTCCTGGCACGCAGGCCTGCTCCGAAAGATATATTATATTCTTCATTCAGACGGTAAGAAGCTCCGATAAGGGCATTCATACCAAAATAATAGAAAATTGCTGCCTTATCATAGAATGGCAAATACCATTTAACAGAAAAATACTGCCCGTTATTATGCAGTTCACCTGACGGCAGAACAAAGGAAGGCTGCATGGACCAATCAGCCATGTTCAGTTCTTCACTAAAGAATTTATTTACGTTATCATAACTGAAAAGCCATATTCCAAGTATATCAAAGAAATAAATATCAGCTATCGGGTCAACGTTTCTACCCACATGATCCTGATTTTCAACAAGTTCGTTCAGAATATGATAAGTAGCGGTAGTTACAACAGATGGTATCCAGGGATATTCACAGCCATGATATTCATACCATTCCTTTAGGGCAGTATACGTCATACCGCCGCCTATCAGGTGTAACTGGTAGTTTGGCCACCATTGTCCTTTTTTTGATTTCAATGTAAAAGGGAAAATTTCGCTTTCAATAAATTCATACCAACCGAATTTATTGATTACATTTATTGGATCCTTCAGATTTTTCCACAAATTTTTTGCAGATTTTGAATAAGGATAATCAAATATGTTTCTGCTTCGATTGTCAAGCTGAATCACATCATAACTACAATTTAATATCAGATTAACAGGATTATAAACAGCTTCGGACCCGTAATCATAAGCATGGTAAAAATAATTATCGGCAACGTTGATACTATCATCAGCTTTCAAAAGCAACGGAAATAATAATATCAGAAACACAGACAAACGACTAAATATTAGCATAGAATTTACAAATATCAATTTAAAAAAAATCAAATTTACATAAATCTGATGAATATAATTTCAAATGGATTGTTTAATTGCCATTCCTTTCTTAAATTTGATTTTCAATTTGTTTTTCAATTTAACTTTTGGGGAAATTATGAAAAAATTTATCTGCCCGCTAATTTTGGTTTTTGCTGCTTTAATTACATCTTGCTCAACATCTTTCCAAACAGCCAGAACAGAAAAATTTCCTGATTTAGAAGGAAAAAAAATTGGCATAGTTGAAAACTATAACGCTGCTTCATTGCCTGAATTTAAAAGTTTTGTAAGTAATAATTCTAACCATATATCTGAAGCAATCAAGACACATAATCCATCAATGGTCGTTGAACTTTCCCAGATTCTTCCGTCAAATGAAATTTCTGAATTAACAAAAACAGGTAATGAATTTAATTTGGATTATCTCCTTTTGCCAACATACTATTTGTATTCGGATTATTCGGATTTCCTACTTGTAACACGGAAGAAGGAAACTGCAAATATCGAGATTCAGGTTTTGGATGTTAAAACAGGTAAAATAGTATCCCGTGTTATAGGAAGCTATTGCATATCAAGATCTTTTGGTATGTACTTCGAAATCGGAACCTTGGGAGCCATTGTTACAATACCTCCATCATCCCGTAGTTATAGTGAAACCAGTTTAAGTTTTTTACTATTCTTAGGAGGTATCAGCGCCGAACTTGTCAATTACATGGCAAATTCACCTTCGAAAGCGAAAGAAGCTTTCCAGGTATGCATTTACAGAACCTTGAAAAAGAAGGGCAGCGAGATAGTTGAAAATGAAGAAACTTATGAAGATGATGATGAATATCTTTTGGAAGAATTGGAAGAATAAATTGTATCAGACTAAGTTGTAATCTCTACATTTCAGTTTTTTTATTATATTTTAAAATGATTAACCATGCTTATAAACAAATTTCACATATTCAGCCTGTTTATTTTAATATCTGCTATCCTGGCTTCATGCAGTAGCAGCGAAGAACCAACAGAAACAGTTGTTGCAGATGATATTTACAATTTTTCTCAACAAACCCGATATCTATATACTTACAGCTATGAATCAACAAACAGAATCGATACATTATCGTTTATTGAGGAAAAGGACAGCCTTGGGAAACATGTTTACCTGATGCAATATTCTATTCCCACTTATGCCCCCTCGCTTTTTTGCTTATCCTTTGAAGATAATAAAATACTTCTTCACGGCAGGATACTTGAACCATTCATGAAAATCAGCTGCACGGATTTCGCTCCTGACTGGCATATTCTTGCCGATTTTTCTAATCAGGAATGGAATGAATCATACACGAAAAATGCTAAGGCCAATATAATTCACGAATCAAAAGTTATTGTGATTGATGTACTTCGGGATATCAGGGTCAGCGCTAACCGCCTCTCTTCTCCTCCCGAAGAACTTAGCGATATTGAAGAAAATGATTTTCACTGTATTATTGATGTTGTAAGGACAGAAAGCATTCCTGACAGCTCGATATATAATTTCCCTAATGGATTGAAAACAAGAAGCCTCAGCCCGATCAGCATGCAGATATCATTTCGGGAAGGTTGGGGTATAATTTTCACGAAACAGGACAAATACATCAGGACCTTGAATTTTCAATAAAAAAAACAAGCCCGGCTTATCTAAACCGGGCGAAGGATATATCAGGATGTTAGCCGTAAACATTAATCTTCTTTTTTCTCACCGGCTCTGAGTTTGCTTTCGATGAAATATGCAATTACCAGCCCGATACCGCCAAATACAAACATCATGGCAGCAATCATTTCTTCACCCATACCTGCCGAAACAAGTAATTTGCCAAAGAAAATACCAATACCAATACCGATTGCAGCCATACCAATTTTAATTACAAGATAGGATTTTGGTTTTTTCTCATAAAATATCTTAGCATCGATTCCCTTTTCTATCATTGCAAGGCGCTCCCTGTTGCGAGTTGTTAAAAATAAATATACTACTCCAAAAAGAGTTCCGAACATCGAAAGTATCCCGGCCAGGGGTATTAATTCTTCAGGCATTCTTTACCTCTTATAATTTTTCAATAATCATTTTCGTTTCTTACCGGGTTAGACGCAGGGCATTTGATAGCGGTTACCTGATTTTAAAAATTTTTTTCTCATAACAATCATTGTAACTACACAGCTATAAAAGAAAATTATGTTGGATACAGAAAAAATCAGAGCCAAATGTCACACTGAGCTACAGCAAAGAGAGCATCTTTCAATGAATATTAAAGATAAAGATGGATTCTTCGCTTGCAGGCTCGCACGGAATAACATTTTTTTTATTTTTTCATATAAATTATACAATAAATTCAAACCATCTGAGTAAAAGGCAATAATTTAAAATAAAATCATCCTATTTACTTTAATATTCATGTTGGAATAACCGGGAATTTCCGATGTTGAATATTTAGGGAGATCAGAAAATGAATTTTCAGAAATTCACGTTAAAGTCACAGGAAGCAATACAAAATGCTCAGGAAATTGCTGCCGGGTATGAAAATCAGGGTATAGAACCAATACATCTTTTTGCAGCGCTAATTCAGGACAGCGACGGGGTAGTGCCTGAAATAATAAATCAGCTTGGCGCAAATATTTCGAATATAAAAATTAAAATTAATGAATTCATGGAAAGCCTCCCCAAGGTAAAGGATGCTGTAAATGTAGGGTTGTATTTATCAAATGAACTCAGGAAAGTTCTGAATAATGCACAAAATGAAGCCACTCAATTAAAGGACGAATATGTATCTGTTGAACATATCTTCATATCTATTGCAGATTCACCTGACAGAATTGGAAAATACCTGAAACAAAATGGAATTGACAGAAATCGGATTTTAAAAGTTCTGGCAAAAATTCGCGGTAATCAGAGGGTAACTGATAATAATCCGGAAGATAAATACCAGGCATTGAAAAAATTCGGACGTTTAATTAATGACGAGGTAAAAGCAGGCAAGATCGACCCGGTTATAGGCCGCGAAGATGAAATTCGCCGGGTGATGCAGGTTCTTTCCCGCAGAACAAAGAACAACCCTGTTTTGATTGGCGAACCGGGAGTTGGGAAAACTGCTATTGTCGAGGGTATTGCCCAGAGAATAGTAAACGAGGATGTACCGGAAAACCTGAAATCAAAATCACTCGTTGCTCTTGATATGGCAACCCTTGTTGCCGGAACAAGCTTCCGGGGACAATTTGAAGAAAGGCTTAAGGCAATACTTAAAGAAGTTGAAGAATCCAACGGTGAATTTATACTATTCATTGATGAACTGCATACCCTGATCGGTGCAGGAGCTACAAGCGGATCAATGGATGCTGCCAATATATTAAAACCTGCACTTGCCCGTGGAGAATTGCACTGTATCGGGGCCACTACCCTGGATGAATACCAGAAACATATTGAAAAAGATGCCGCGCTCGAAAGACGGTTCCAAAAAGTAATTATCCGGGAACCGACAGTTGATGATACAATATCAATATTAAGGGGCCTGAAAGAAAAATATGAAGTTCACCACGGTGTAAGGATTCAGGATTCGGCAATAGTATCTGCCGCAGAGCTATCCAACAGATATATAACCGACAGGTTCCTGCCGGACAAAGCAATTGACCTTATAGACGAAGCCGCCAGTAAGAGAAGGATAGAAATAGCCAGTATGCCGGACGAATTAAATGCCGTGGAAAGAAAAATAAGGCAATTGGAAATTGAAAAGCAGGCATTACTAAGAGAATTGAATTTATAAATAATCAGATTATTTGGTTATCCTGATTATAATTTAAAATTTACTGGTATTTACAATCAATGCTTATAATTCATTGTTCAATAATTATGCACACTCTATCTGAGTTGTAGTATGGATTTTGTTCTGCTATCATCTATATCCAGGCTGTCATCAATAGTAATAGTGTGAAAAGGGCTACGTGTATCACGATATACTGCGTAAAACAATCCGAACAATTTATAGCCGGAATAATCATCGGGACGACTCAGTATTTTGCAGTGGAAATGATATGTATTTGAATCGAACCTATCGTCATCATCCAATACAAGATGCCCAATATAATTGTCGACACCTTCTCTTACATCTAAAGTAATTCTCGGTACATAATCACAAACATCAGAAAAGTATTTTGCCTTTCGGTCAAATTTGACTTTCTCGATAAAATATTTTCCTGCCGGCAAACAATAGGCGAACTCTTCACCGCTTTTCATTGTAATAATTATTTGTTTCGAATCGGGATCGTCAAATGGCTTTACAAATAATTTTACATTCCAGCCAAATTTTTCCGGATCAAATGATTCTAACTTTTTCTTATATTTTTCCGGGACTTCACCAAAAACACATTCTCTTGTTGTATCCATAAGGCATTCAATTTCATCAAATTCAAATTCTTTTTCAGGCCGGTCAGACCTGTAGGTAGCAGAAGGATCAAACAAAAAACCTTTATCAGTTTTACCTGTGATCTTTCCGAATAGTATGTTTTTTTCTTTTCTGCCTTTCAGAAACAGGATATCTTCTTCGATATGAACTTTTGGAATATTATAAACAAGTTTACCACTAATTGAAGTGGGGCATGATGGATTTAAACGCTTTTCTTTTGCATATTTAAAATTCATGCAGGAATTTGAAAAAGTAAGAATAATTATTAGTATCAGAATTTTATAAATCTTTGCCATTCTCATCAGGGAACAAAATGATTTTGAAACAATAAATATTAGTTAACTAAAATAACAAATATTTTAAAAATAGTTACAACTTTTTTCAATTCCTTTCGTAATTTGCAAATATTAGTCTTAACTAATTTTTATTTTAACACAACTAATATTATTAGGAACCAAGGAAAAAATAAATGAACAATATCAATAACGTAGCAAAAATTGCAGGAATTGGATACCTGGTAATTTTCATAACCGGATTCTTCTCGAATTTTTACGTATTGGAAGGGATATTCGACTACAACAATCCGGCATTAAGTTTTCAAAATCTGACAGAGAATATGTTTCTTTTCAGGCTTGGGATTGTAGGCTTTATATTAATGGTAGTTTTCGATATCATTCTTGCCTGGGCGCTATACATTCTGCTTAAGCCAGTTAATCAAAGCATATCTCTTCTTTCTGCCTGGTTACGGCTGGTAAACGGAGTGATATTTGCAGCGGCGCTATTCAATCTGGTAAACATTCTCGGTTTTGTTTCGAATTCAATCGAATCAGCTGATGCCGGGCTTATTCAGATTTTTATAATGACAGATATTCAATCTTTTAATAATACATGGCTTATCGGGCTGATATTCTTTGGTATTCATCTTGCGTTCCTCGGATACCTGATAATTAAATCCACACAGATACCCTCTTTTATCGGGTGGCTGCTATTGATAGCTTCTGCCGGCTATATTACCGACAGCTTTGCAAACTTCCTTCTACCGGAATATGCAGAATATAAGAACATATTTTCAGCAATTGTAATCCTTCCGGGCATTATCGGAGAATTATCCCTTACATTCTGGCTTTTGATAAAAGGAGGCTCAGCCCTATCCAGGGAGTAAAAATACATCAAAAATATTCATCCTGATTTAAGGATTAATCAGAAATAATTTGATCTGAATCTCCTTTTTGAACACCAAAGTTAAATTTTGGAAATTGTTTTCGCAGGAAATTGGGAATTAAATCCTCCGACTGAATGAAGTGGAGAGTCTCTTCTTCATATTTTCTTGCTAAAAAAAAGTGGATTTTTAAGTCGTAAGCTTATTCAGAACGACAATTTTGCAATTTTTCTTTTCAAAACAGAATAATATCATCTTAGCTGATTACAAACAATTAATCAAACGATAAAGAAATAATAGAAAAAAATCAGGCAGAATACTGAAAGAAATATTATGCCTGCAAAGCTTAAAATTCGCATTTTAACACCCGGCTTATAATCTTCCGGCATAAAGTCCGATGTCACAATTTTGAAATTAATTGCAGCGAAAAACGGTGCTGCAATGAATGAAATGATCATTGCCATCTGTGCAAGCTGCTTCATGCTGTCGGTGAACCAACCGACAATAAGCATGGTTGTTATCGACAGCAATATAGCCCAAAGCCAGTATAAATTTTTCGATACCCAGTTCATGGGTTCTTTTTTGAACCTTGGCCAAATCTCCTTCATGGCCGCTTCCAATGTTCTGGGATAGCCGTCGAAAACAGTGATTGTAGTTGTCAGCATGGTCAGCATTGCAATAGTTGAGATCACTGGCCTGCTCCATTCCCCGAGAGTGTTGGCATAAAGAGAAACAAGCTGCTCAGAAAACTTTATATTACTATTCGAAAAAACTTCTCCGGTTCCGTACATAACAAGGGCTCCAAGACCCAGGAAAAATACAGCCAGAAATCCTGATCCGACAAACCCAATATTGAAATCAAATAATATTTCCTTGAACGTTGGTTTATATTTATTGTTTTTCTGGTGTTCAATAGACCATAGCGAGGGCCAGACTGATACTTCTATAGGAGTAGGCATCCATCCCATTAAGGCAATCAGAAACATTATTCCGCCGGTATTCCATAATTCCGTTGGAGTAAATCCATCCACCGGGTCGGGGTTTTTTCCGATAGCCATAAAGAATGCGAATATCGTCCCTACGCTAAGCAGCACAACCATCATTTTCATCAGTTTATCAAGTTTGGAATAACTTCCCAGTAAAAGAATAACAAACACAATTACCAGAAGCAAAAAATTTACTTCAAACTGGGTAAGGTTTATACTGAAAAGATAAGATGCCAGCCCGGATGTTACCAAAGCAACTGCTGCATAGGTGAATATCGCTGTAAAAATTGATAAGCCGAAGAATGACCATATTGCCCAACTGCCGAGTTTACGATAACCATCCAGAACGCTCTCCCCGGTTGCGGCAGTGTAGCGATATGCATACTCAAAAAACGGGTATTTAAAAATATTTATTAGTATTATTGCCCAGATAATTTCAAAACCATATAAAGCTCCGGCTCTTGTGGATTGTACCAGATGCGAAACACCTATAGCAGCACCAGCGTATATAATACCGGGGCCAATAGTTTTCAAAATCCCTTTAAGACTGTATGATTTGTCCATTATTGCCTTCCTGATAATCTATTCAATTATCCGTACAAACATAAAATCCCCTGATAGTTGATACCAGGGGATTATAATAAAAAAATAAATGAAATAATTACTGTCCGCGAAGCGCTTCCGCGCCGCTAACAATTTCAAGCATTTCAGTTGTAATCGCAGCCTGGCGTGCTTTGTTGAATACCATCTCAAGGTATTTCATAAGATCGTTAGCATTTGTTGTGGCATTATCCATAGCCATCATCCTTGCTGCATTTTCAGCAGCATTAGATTCCAGCAAAGCCCTCCAAACGCTGATATTCACCATTTTCGGGAGTAATACTTCAAGGATTTCCTCCTGTCCGGGTTCAAAAATGTAATCAACATTAAATTTCTTTTCGCCTTCATTTTCTTCCTCGGCTTTCGGGCTGATAGGGAGAAGAGTATCCAGCTTAGGAGTTTGCTTGATCACATTAACGAACTCGTTATAATAAAGGAGTACTTTATCAAATTCACCGCCGATAAACCCGTGCTGCACAGTATCTACTATTTCCTGAGCAACTTCAAACTTAAGGTCGTTAAATACTCCGGGAAACATTTTGGCAACAGGATAAGTTTCCTTTTTGAAGAAACCGCATGTCCTCTGCCCTACCGGAATTATCGTTACTTTAAGTTCGGGATTTTCAGCTTTCAATTCTTTTTCAATATGATATTTAACCTGCCTGAACAGGCTGTTATTGAAACTTCCGCAAAGGCCACGGTCGGAAGCAATAACAATAATGGCAATTGATTTAATTTCTTCTCTCTGCTCAATAAGAGGATGAGAGTATTCACCACCGAGGGCGGAAACCAATTCGGACATCATATCGCCGAGTTTCAGAACGTAAGGCCTTGCCGATTCAATTGATTTCTGAGCCTTTTTCAATTTGGCAGCAGCAACCATTTTCATGGCAGATGTAATTTTTGCCGTGCTTTTCACGGCCCCGATCCTGCGGGAAATATCTTTTAAAGTAGCCATAGTATTCTATTATTTAGTTAGAAATATTTTCCTTTGGCTTAATAGTTTTTCCATTCCTTTTCAAGATGATTGCAAACGTAGTCGGCAACATTCTCTTCAAGGGTTTTAAAACTTAACCCCGGAATAATTTCCTGCATTTTGCCCATATCAGCTTTTGTATAATACTGGTATTGGCCTTTCAGGGATTCCGGCATATCAATATATTCAATATTTGTTTCTTTACCCAAAGCCTTGAAAACAGCGCTAATCAGTTCATTCCATGTTTGGGCCTTACCGGCCCCGAGATTATAAATCCCGCTTATGGATTTATCCTGATACATTAGCCACATAATATCGCAAACGTCTTTCACGTAAACGAAGTCTCTTTTCTGGCCGCCGTCAGTATATTCCGGCAAATAAGACCTGAACAGGTTGACTCTGCCTGTTTCCTTTATCTGGAAATAGGATTTGTAAACCATGCTGGCCATATCACCCTTGTGGTATTCATTAGGCCCGAAAACATTGAAGAATTTCAGTCCCGTGAATATTTTGTCATAACCTTTTTCAATTGCCCATAAGTCGAAAAGCTGCTTTGAGTAACCATAAACGTTCAGTGGTTTAAGCTCATCGAATAATCTGTCCGAATAGCCATTTTCACCCGCCCCATAAGTTGCAGCTGAACTGGCATAAATAAACCTGATATCTTCGTCAATGGCAAATTCAGCAAGTTCACGGCTGTAATTGAAGTTATTATCCATCATGTAATCGGCGTCTTTCTCGGTTGTTACCGAGCAGGCACCAAAATGAAAGATTGCTTCAAACCGGCCTTTAAACTCACCGCTATTCAACAGTTTCCTGAAATCAGCTTTATGCTCATAGGCCTGATACTGCTTCCCAACAAGATTTTTCCATTTTTGTCCGTTCCCAAGATGATCGACAACGAAAATATCCTTTATTCCATTATCATTAAGCTTTTTTACAAAGCAGGAACCAATGAATCCGGCACCACCTGTAACTAAAATCATATTATATCCTATACTTAATTTTCATATTTCCGGACTTCAATATAAGAAAAATCCCTTTCACGGCAATCAGGTTTTGGCTTCAGGTATAAATATTGCAGTAACGGGGCGTAAAGGTATACGCCCGCTACCATTCAAATTATTAAAGAACTATATAGTCTTCTTGAAATTCTCAACAAAACCTTCAATGACTGCGATCAACCTTGATTTAATATCATCATTTAGTTCCTTGACTTTCATAATATCAAGAAGTAATTCAGAATGAACGTTATCAAGGTGTTCGTAAAATTCTTTCTCAAATCTGGTCAGAGAATCAGCGGGAAGATTATCAAGATAACCTTCTGTTGCACAAACAATCAAAGCAATCTGTTTATCAACAGCTATCGGAACGAACTGCCCCTGTTTCAGGATCTCGGTAAGTACGCGCCCCCTTGTAAGCTGTTTCTGTGTAGATTCGTCAAGATCTGATCCAAATTTTGCAAAAGCTTCCAACTCACGGAAGAGAGCGAGAGCAAGTTTCAGAGGCCCTGCTACTTTTTTCATAGCCTTGATCTGTGCATTACCACCCACACGGGAAACGGAGATACCCACATTCAAAGCCGGCCTTACACCTGCATTGAACAGGTTGGGTTCCAGATAAATCTGGCCGTCTGTAATCGAGATCACGTTTGTCGGGATATAAGCCGAAACGTCACCGGCCTGTGTTTCGATAACTGGAAGGGATGTCATTGAACCGCCGCCTTTTTCATCAGAAAATTTAGCAGCCCTTTCAAGAAGCCTTGAGTGAAGATAGAACACGTCGCCGGGATATGCTTCACGTCCGGGAGGACGACGAAGAAGCAGTGACACCTGCCTGTAAGCGGCGGCCTGTTTAGAAAGATCATCATAGATCGTCAGGGCATGCATACCGTTGTCACGGAAAAACTCACCCATTGAAGCGCCGCAGTAAGGCGCAATAAACTGCAAAGGAGCAGGATCTGATGCATTGGCAACCACAACTATCGTGTAATCCATCGCACCGTTTTCTTCGAGTGATGCCACAACGTTAGCAACAGTTGAACCCTTCTGGCCTACAGCTACATAAATACAGTAAACAGGTTCTATACCAAGGGCTTTAGCTTCTTCGGAATGAGTAAATTTCTGATTGATAATTGTGTCAAGGGCCACGGCAGTTTTACCTGTCTGGCGGTCACCGATTATAAGCTCGCGCTGTCCGCGTCCGATCGGGATCAGGGCATCAATTGCTTTGATACCTGTCTGAAGCGGTTCTTTCACCGGCTGACGAAGCATAACGCCGGGAGCTTTTCTTTCAATCGGGAAAATGTCTTTCGTGTCAATCGGCCCTTTTCCGTCAATAGGAAGGCCAAGAGGATTTACAACCCTGCCGAGCAGTTCCCTGCCAACGGGCACGGAAGCAATTTTCTTTGTTCTTTTTACAATATCACCTTCTTTAACAAGGCTGTCATCCCCGAAAAGCATAACACCAACGTTATCCTCTTCAAGGTTCAAAACCATACCGATAACATCATTAGGGAATTCAACGAGCTCGGATGCCATAACCTTCTCGAGGCCATAGACCCTTGCCACACCGTCACCCACCTGAAGAACGGTACCTACTTCGTAGGTCGCGGCTTCATTATCGAAGCCGGATAATTGGCGGCGCAATATCGCCGAAATTTCTTCTGGACGAACTTCTGCCATAATAAAATACCTTTATTAAACTATATTATTTAGTCTCTCAATTAACAATGCCTTCAGCAAGCCTGTGATAAAGAGTATTCAGCCTGGTTCTGATCGAAGCGTCGTATACCCAGTCCTGAATCCTTACTTTTATACCGCCTTTCATATCGGGGTCTGTCAGGAAAGTTGATAGCACTGTTTGATTTGTAATTTCTTCCAGTTTGGTTATTATCTTAGCCCTGATTTCATCATTGAGTTCAACTGCCGAACTAACAGTAATCGGCATGATATTCATTTCTTTGTTATACAGAATCATGAACTGTGCAATAATTGAAATAGTCAGCGACTCCCTTTGTTTCTCACTGAGCAATGAAATAAAATTCATGGTCAGATCGGAGACATGGGATTTAAAAACCTCTTCCAGAATTGATTTTTTCTTAAAAACATGAACTACAGGACTTTTCAACAGGTTTTCCAGCTCGCGTGAATCCTCGATTGTGTTTTTTACAAAAACAAGGTCTTTGCGAATTTCATCAAGCAAATTGATTTCCTTTGCTGTCTGAAAAACCGCCCTGGCATATCTTTTTGAAACTCTTTGTTCAGTCATAACAATTCTTTAATTAGTTCTTTGGAAGTTTGTCAATATATGACTCAACGAGCTTTATGTGTTTATCTTTGTCAAGCTTTTCGTCAAGAATTTTTTCTGTGGCTTCAATCACGAGGCCGGCAACTTCAGTACGTAATTCGCTGATAGCGGCATCTTTCTGTCTGTCAATTTCCCTGAGGGATTCCTCGATCTTGGCCTGTTTGACTTTATCCGCGTCTTCTGCAGCTTTATGCACGATATCTTCGGCCTGCTTGCGGCCTTTAGCCACTATCTCTGCCATTTCCTTCTGTGCATTGTCAATTTTTTCCTGGGCCTGAACCAGAATTTCCTGAGCTTTTTTATTTGCTGCCTCAGCGTCATTGATCTCTTTGTTTATATTATCTTCTCTTTCTTTCAGACCTTTTACGATGGCTTTACCACCCATTTTAAAGATTATGAAAAAGAAGACGAGAAAATTGATAATCGTCCAAATAATCGCACCGGGATTAACATCAAGCAGACTATCCATAATCTATTCCTCAAAAATGTGAATTCAGCAAAATTGCATTAATTTACCAAATGCTGCCGGCATCCTTTTTCGGGGATGCCGGCGCAAAATATTATACGAATGTGAGCAACAGGCAAATAACCGCTGCGAAGAAAGCAACACCCTCAATAAGGGCTGCCGCGATGATCATTGTTGTCCTGATATCACCGCCTGCTTCAGGCTGACGGCCAGTGGCCTCGAGAGCTGAAGAAGCTAATTTACCGATACCCAGACCAGCGCCAACAACAGTAATACCGGCGCCAAGGCCTGCTGCCAAATATGCTAATGAAGAAGCATCCATTTAAAAACCTCCAATGAAATAGAAAAAATTCGACAAAACAATTATATTTAAAATTTTATTTTTCAACCTGATATCCATTTTATGCGTGTTCCTCGTGTGCGTGGTCGCCAATTGCCAAACCAACAAAAATTGCGGTTAGCATTGTAAACACATAAGCCTGGATAAATGCTACAAGCAATTCCAGCAGGTAAATAAACACCGAGAAACCAACAAGTGGTACTGCCACAATATAGGATCCGAAGTAAAATAGCAAACCAAGCAGCGAGAAGAGCACAATGTGCCCTGCCGACATATTCGCAAACAAACGAATGGTGAGTGCGAAAGGTTTGATAAATAAAGAAAGTATCTCGATCGGGATCATAATCGGAGCAAGCCCTATTGGCGCTCCGCCAAGTAAGTGTTTGAACCATGCACCTATGCCGCTCTCGCGGATAGCTGTCCAGTTAATCACAATGAACGCCGTTATAGCCAGCCCGCATGTTACGCCTATCGTACCCGTTGCGGTATGCCCGCCTGGTATAAGCCCGGTAAGATTCATTACAAGAATGAAGAAAAACAGGCTGATAAAATAAGGAAGAAGCCTGTCGGCAACATGAAGAGGCATATTAGGCCTTATCATTTCGTCGCGAACGTAAATGAACATCACCTCGAGAACATTTGCAATGCCCTTCGGAGCCCTTCCTGCATTTTTCTTAACGCTGCTGCCAGCTTTGATAAAGAGAATCCCAAGAATAAACAAAGCTATCCATTCAAACACTATCAGGTTTGTTATGGACAGATCCAAAGCCGGTGGTTCAGGATGCTCCGAATGAAGTGTTGAAGCCTTTACAGGTTTATGAGTATGATGATCCATTACAAACTTTCCTTCCGCTTCCATGGCAGCAGGCGAAGAATAGAAATGGAAACCGTCGTCATAAATTATCATAGGCAGATCGGCTATATGGTAAGTACCCCAGTAAAAACCATGGTGATCACCCATTTGCTTGTAAAGCTCCTGAAATACATTTTCGGAACCAGCCTCATGTTCGGCATCGTGAGCAGTTTCGGTATGCGAATCCACAGCTTCGTGCGCATCTACGCTTTCGTGTGTTTCAGCATGTTCTGCCTCGTGGTTTTCTGCTAATAGAATTTCGTTTGAATTTTCGGCCATAAAATAACCTTAGAAGTATTTATGCTATTTAGTTTCTTTTTTCTTTTTCGTATAAGAATGAAAAATCAATATTTCAATCATAATCGAGATGAAAACCATTGTTATCAACCCGATCGCAAAGTAAAATTTGTCAATTTCAAGAAAAAATATAAAAGTCCAAGCAAATAAGGTCATAATTACTAAGCGAATGGTCATGGAGGTAAAAACCATTTTGCTGAATTCACCGAACTCTTTTTTTTGGAATGCTTTCTTAAAAACAGCCACTGCAACTGCCAAATTGGCAAAACTAATAACTGCAGAAAGTATCAATGCTTCGGTCATCGCAAAATGGCGGGCCTTTTGCCGAATCATTTCGGCTTATTGCCTGCCCCCCTTTTTTTCTTTTTGTCAAGGTCGGATATTGTCCTGAAGAAATTATACATTCCAAAGGCAATCCCCGCAAAAGCACATATTATTATCAACAACGGTTTTGTTCCAAACTTTCCGTCAAGCCACCAGCCCAAAAGGCAAAACAGCCCTATGGTAACTGCCAGGTTAATCCCCAGGTTCATATAGGGGGCTAACTCCCTCATTGCCTTGCTGCCGGCACCTTTATTCCTTCGTTTATCAATCATGAATAATGCGTATAATCAATATTCGTGTGCAAAGATAATTTTTTTATAATATTGAAACAACTTTTTTGAAAATTTAATTTCAACAAAACAAATGTTTTATAATCACATTGTTGTTTCTTATTCATATCATATTTTCTTAATTGATTAATTTTCAATAAATAATTTAAAATTGCCATGAATCATTAAATTTTATTATGTGGAAAACTATTTTTCACAACATAATCTCAAAATCCGTTCTCAAGCAATGCTTTCAGGAGCTCTTCCTTATAAATGTTATAGGATTCCCCATACCATTTATTAGAGGGAATTATTAGTAAACTGCCGTAGGAAGAAGGATTCAGCGAAGAAAATGCCGATGTGGCTATCTGTGTTTCTTCTTCCTCACGGAACTGATTATCAATATCTGCGAAAATCATTGTGCAGCCGATTTCTGTTATCTCATCAGATTCCAGTGGGCTGCCTTCAAAACCGAGTAATTTAAATGGTATTCTGAATTTTATCTTGAAACCGTCATCTTTCAAATTAGATGCTACTTTGATATCACTTACTGCAACTTTTTGATATGATTCCAGTTCATCTGTTGTACTTATTGCAAAATACGGTTTCTTTTCATAGAAATTTCCGGGATAGAAATTTATGTTGAATATACCAAACTCGGAATTTGTCCTGAAACGTAACTTATTCTTGTTATTGAATACAAACCTGTCGCCAGCCACAATAAATGGTGATAAAGCATCTATCCATATCTGAATGTTATCGCCGGGGCAGGAATCACACCGTGGCGATACTAATTTATCATCCTTCACATCCACGGATACATACAAATACTGATCGTTATAAGCCGTTTGAACTGAAAATGAAGCATCCTGTTCTCCGTCCCAGTAATATGCTCCCTTATGAACGTAATCTATATTATAAGCATAAGGTTCGTATGAATAGCCTTTAAAAACTTTCCTTCCCCTGTAATAAGTTGGAATTGAAAGGAAGTTAGTGAAGAATTCCTCATCCCCGTTCCTGGTAACAAGATATTTCTCAGTTCCCTGAAGCGTCAGGAAATTACGGTAGCTTTCATGGGTTAGCCTGCCTATTCTGCTTGTCCGGTACTCATCAAGTTTAATCAACGCCCCGTTATCAAAAGTATAACCTATAATTAGCCAGTCGTATTGTTTATTCTTCTTTGTAACAAAGCAGCCATTATGCCTGATTACACACCCGATTTCAATAGGAAGCTGAACATACTCATAGGCAAACTGCCCCACCTTTGTCAGATAACCTTCGATATCGGCAAACATATATACATGCATAAGCCTTCTTTTGTCTGAACTTAGCTTAAGAGCAAAAGCAACATCATTGTAGCCGTCACCGGAGAAATCTCCCACATCCCAGCCCCAAATTGAATAGTCGCTTCCCTGGGGAAGTTCTTTTTTTATGTCAAGAATAAGGTCTTTGTCAAAATAAGGATCAATTTTCTGTGCAAATTCTCCGAAAGTCATGCCCTGCTGGGCATAAGATGCAAAGGACAAAACAATAAACAAAACAAAAGATGCTATTATACGGTTCATACTAATTAAATTTATTATCAATTAATTACAATATTTATTTCAATATTTGGGCTGACAATTCCAAAACAGTTTTTGAACGATTTTCAGCCTCATCAGAAATTATGAAATATTCTGTTATTGACTATTTCATAATTTTAAATATACAAAAAAATTCAGCAGGATATTATTCTAAATTAAATAAGATTTGTAACTTTTTGTACTTTTGACCAGTCTTTATTTCGGGTGCCATAGTAACTAATTCACAGGGGGTAAGAACATGAAGATTCTACTTATTGCTTTATCTTTTATTTTACTTACAAATTATAATTTGTCTGCAGCAGAAATAAATGGCAGGGTTACTGATGCCAGGGGAAATCCCATTCCTTCAGTTTCTGTTTATTTTTCAGGCACCACCATTGGCACAAGAACAAAACCCGACGGCACTTTCGTTATAAAGGATATTAAAAACGGGGACTACAAACTGATAATATCCGGAGTGTCTTACAACCCGGAAAACAGGGAAATAAACCTGAAAAAAAATGATATACTGACATTCAATTTCAAACTGACTGAAAAAGAAATTGTTACAGACGGAATTGAGATCAGCGGCAGAAACTGGCAGGAACTTTTCGAAGAATTCAAGCTTTATTTCTGGGGAGACAACAAAAATGCCGATAAGGCAAAAATTCTTAATCCGGAAGAACTTATCCTTTCAGAAAAAAATATTGAAGGAAAAACATTCTTATACGCTGAAAGCAAAAATCCCCTGATAATTGAGAACAAATATCTCGGTTATATGCTGACAGTTAACCTGCACCAATTTATTAAAAGAAAAAGATTAGCTTATATCGACAAAGACGTATGGTTCGAGGAAATGGAACCTGAAAACGGCGAACAAAGAATAAAATGGCGCAAACACAGAGAAAGTACTTATGAAGGCGGCTTTCTTCACTTCTGCCGCTCTCTGATTGCCGGAACAACTGAAGATGAAGGCTTTTCCCTATACCCGGTGATTAACGGCGAGGATGGTGATGAAATGGATCCGCTGAAAGACGGGCTGGTTGAAAAAACGAACGAAGAAGGTTACTATAGTATCCGATTTGCTGACAGTACAAATGTATATTATTCCAGGAAATTCCTCTTTTGGGCAAGCCGTGAAGTATCTCTTCTTGAGTATTTCGGAAAAATGGTATGGCTGGATTCGGATGGTAAACTGATCGATCCTAATCACGCTTTAATTATAAACGGTAAATGGGGAAACAATTTGCTTTGGAGCACATTGCCTTACAATTATAAACCGGAATAGCCATAAGTAATTTAATACAGAACTATAAAAACATGACAGATTGAAACGATAATCCTGTTCGGGCCAGGCATGATAAGTATTTCACATTCCATCCGATGGAAATTATGTGCCGATGGATTATCAACATTGCCGGGCAAAGCAAACTTCAATATTTATAAATAAAACAATCACCCGGCAAAAGCAAACAGATGCATTATCAGATCAAAATATTAATTGATAAAATGGATCGAACGGATCAATAGAACGAAATTTCTTATCAAAAGAGTAAAATTCTGTGTAATCTTAGTAAAATTTTACCTGGAAAAGTGTTTTTGAAAGCACAAACCAACGCTAAGACGGCACTAACCAACGCTAAGACGGCATATATCAGCGATAATCAGGCTCGGGAGAATACTCGGAAAGCTCGGGTGAACGCTCGGAAAGCATGAGGGAACGCTCGGAAAGCTCGGGGGAACGCTCGGAAAGCTGGGGGGAATGCTCGGAAAGCATGAGGGAATGCTCGGAAAGCTCGGGTGAACGCTCGGAAAGCTCGGGTGAACGCTCGGAAAGCATGAGGGAATGCTCGGAAAGCTCGGGGGAACGCTCAGGAAGCTCGGGGGAACGCTCGGCAGGCTCGGGGGAACGCTCGGAAAGCATGGGGGAACGCTCGGAAAGCTCAAATCAAAGGATTTATTGCACAAAAAATCAATTCCGGATGGTGTAGCAGCTGTATTAAGATATGTAATATCAATGAATTATATAATTTATTAACTATTGCTCCAAATTTATGCAGGAAAATGATACGTTCCGCTGAAATTCAATTACAAACGTCTACTGATATAGCCAAATAAAATTATTGAAAGACCCGGAAAATTTATATTTATCCTACCGTGGAAGTGATAATATCTTTAAAATATTTTACTTTACTTTCTTAATCACAGCCCTTGCCTTTGAAGCAATATCAAAATAATTATATAGGAAATAGCCAGGTTTCTTATTGGAATAAGTCTGCCATTTTATTAACTCAAAGCCTGTGGCATGAGCAAGATATGTGAATGGCTTGATGCTGAATTCGTTGCAATGGCCGGGTTTGTAATCGCGGGAATATTTTTTCCTGTGCAAACCGGTTTTCTCCATTACCCTTTTTGCCTTGAATTCCAGCCCCATTATATTCGGAAATTCCAGCAGGACAATTCCGCCCGGATTAAGGAGGGAGTTAATTTTGTTCAGGGCTTTTCCTGAATCCGGCAGATGTTCCAATACGTGGCGTATAACAATGTAATCAAACCTATCCTCTGATTCGTATTCAAGGAAATTAGCTACATCAACGGCAATAGACAATCTGTCTTTAATCTCTTTTGCAAAATAATCGGACAACTCTATCCCGCGAACTTCAAATCCATCCTTTCGTGCTAAGTAAAGAAGATTTCCATTACCACAGCCAATATCAAGTATTTTACCGGGAGGCTTAATATAATTTCTGAAAAATCTGTATGATTCGGCCTGTGTTCTGTTCTGTTTATCATTTAAAACATCAACGGGAACATACTTTCTGGTAAACTTTTCCTGATTCAATCCTGATGACAGATCATAATTAACCAGCCCGCAATTCCTGCAGAGATAAAATTTATATTCCGAATTCTGCCCCTGCCTGTAAAATAACTTTGAATTTTCTTCACCACACAACCTGCATTTCATTTCTGCCATTTAACTATTCCAAGTATGTATATCCGTATAATCCTGATTTATAATTCGACAGGAATTCTTTTCCTTCCACAGCTGTTATCCTGCCTTCTTTCACTGCACGGCTTACCCATGTTTCCATTGTTCGGACCATCTTTTTGCTATTATACTGAACATATTCCAATACTTCCGTAACCGTCTGCCCGTCAATTACCTGGTCAATTACGTAATAATTATCTTTAATTTTAATATGAACAGTATTTGTATCTCCGAAAAGATTGTGCATATCACCAAGTATCTCCTGGTAGGCTCCTATTAGCATAACCCCAATATAATATGGCTTGCCTTTTTTGAAATCATGCACCGGAAGATAATAAGCTATATCGCGTGCACCAATGAAGTTATCAATCTTACCGTCGGAATCACATGTAATATCCTGGAGAGTAGCCACCCTGTTCGGTTTCTCATTCAGCCTGTGAATCGGCATAATCGGGAATACCTGGTCTATTGCCCAAGAATCCGGCAAAGACTGGAACAGAGAGAAATTGCAAAAATATTTATCAGCAAGCATTTTCGATAATTTTCGCAATTCCGGCGGAGGATGTTTCATCTCCTGGCTGGCATGATAAACTTCCCGGGCTATTGACCAGAACAACCTTTCAATTTTAGCCCTTGTGCTAAGGTCGAGCAGGCCGAGTGAAAACAGATCGTAAGCCTCTCCCCTTATCTGTAAGGCATCATGCCAGGACTCAAGCATACCCTGCAATGTAAAATTATCCCATATATCGTAAAGCTCTTTGGTTAATTCATGATCATTATCAGTTGTTTCTTCATCTTCCGGCCATGACGGCAGCGTTGTTTTTTCAAGTACATCAAAAACCAGCAGAGTATGATGAGCTGTAAGTGACCTTCCTGACTCGGAAATAATATTAGGGTGCTTCAAGCCGTGTTTCTCGCAAGCTTCCCCGAATGTGGCAACGGCATCGTTACTATATTCCTGTATATAATAATTCATACTGCTGGAACCAGAGGATTTTGAGCCGTCATAATCCACACCAAGGCCGCCGCCAATATCAACAAATTCAACCGAACAATTCATTTTACATAATTGAACGTAGAACTGAGAAGCTTCCCTGAGTGCATTTTTGATATTTCTAATATTAGTAATCTGGCTCCCGAGGTGAAAATGAACGAGTTTTATCCTGTCAAGAACTTTTGCCTTTTCAGCCATTGCTATTGCCTCGAGAAGTTCACTGGCATTGAGCCCGAATTTACTCCTGTCTCCGCCGGAATCCTCCCATTTACCACTTCCTTCGCTGGAAAGTTTCACCCTGATACCAATATTGGGAGCAACATTAAGCTGTTTCGATTTTTTTATGATCAGCCTTAATTCATTGAGTTTCTCTACTACAATATAAACCTTCCGGCCCATTTTCTGTGCAAGCAGTGCAAGCTCGATAAAATCATCATCTTTATATCCGTTACAAACTATCAGAGCATCGGAATTTTCAGTGAATGACAGAACAGCATGTAATTCGGGTTTTGATCCGGCTTCCAGGCCGATATTATATTTTTTACCGTATCGCAGGATTTCTTCCACTACCTGCTTGGTCTGGTTGACTTTAATCGGATAGACCGTAAAATAATTTCCCTTGTACTCGTATTCTTCAGAGGATTTGGCAAAACATTCAGCCAAAGTTTCAATCCTGCTGTCCAGAATATCCGGAAACCTGAGAAGTACCGGCGTATTTACATCCGTAAGGTTCAACTCGTCAATTATCTCTTTTATATCGATTTCCGGACTACCCGAATTTGGCTTTACAAACAGGTTCCCCTGATTATTTATACCAACATAATTTAGGCCCCATCCCTTTACGTTGTAAAGTTCCGCCGAATCTTCAATTGTCCATTTTCTCATGACGCTTCCCGAGTAAATTATAATTATCGCAAAAATAAATAATTTAAACTTTAAATAAATCGAATTTTTTTCATCAGATGAATTTATTAATATTGCAAACATAAAATATTATTTTTAAAAGATGATTATTCAAGTATTGAATTAGTTAAGATATGAAAACAATGCGCTTAATGACCTGCGAATCCTCTGTCGAGGCGGATATTATCCGGGGGAAACTGGAAAGCGAAGGCATTCCATGCTTCATAACTAACAGGAATATGTCTGATATGCTTCCGAATTATTACAAATTAATGGGTTCCGGTGCCCAGATAATAATAAATGCCGAAGATTACGACAACGCAGTGGAGATTCTCGGGCTGAACCAAAAATTTGAACTGAAATGCCCGGAATGCGGATCGTCGAATATTGAATCCGGCCTTGGCAGTAATAAGTTTAAAAAAATTGTAACGATATTGCTTTCGATTTTTACATTCGTTCCGATTGGCAATATTAATCCGAACTACAAATGCCGGGACTGCGGCAAGGAGTTTAAATAGAAGGAAAGCAAAGTGGGTTGGAAGAATAAAAAATAAGCTTCAATATGAAAAGGATGTTATTTGTAGATAAAAATATCCGATACCACCGAGGTATCGGATATTTCGTAAAGATAAAGAAACAAGTGATTGCATGTCTTATACAATATCAAAATTATTTAAAATAAGTAAACGGCTTAACTGTCGGACTTCCGTTGATAATTGTACGGATAAAATACCTGCCAGACGCCATACCTTCAACATTTATGGGAATCTCATAATTACCTGCAGGTACATTTCCATTATATAAATCTCTTATTTTATTTCCCATTTCGTCATATATTTCTGCCTTTACTGCCGAAGCCCCGGTATTTATTTTTAGAATCGACTCATTTGCACCCAATACCGGATTGGGATAAATGCTGATTTCATTATCGGATATATTGTCATTGCTTTCTCTGATATCAGTAATCACGGAATGTTCCTCACATAAAGTTTTCCTGATATCAATATGAAGTGAATCAGGAACAAAAGGCAATGTAAAATACTCAACCTGGTTTTGTTCAACATTTAAAATCCTGTGAGTAACAATAGTGGAATCAGGCCCAAAGAAGTTAATCCACAAAGGCGTTTTAAATAATTCAGGAACATTATCACCATCCTGAACCTGCATAAGAGTCAGCGCAACATCAGAGCTGCCGTTCTCGTGGATATGATTAACAGATTCAATCCTGTAAACAGGATGCCCGGCACTGTATAGCCACTGTCCGAAGAATGTTTCAAAATCAATCTCGGGATCAGGTACGTATTTTTCAAATACTTCCTGGTACTGTTTTGAATCTATTGCCTGGAATTTATAATCATTCAGCATTTTTTGAAGAGTGGAGAAATATACATCATCGCCGAGATTTTCCCTGAGCATGTGGTATATCCAGCTTGCTTTGTCATACACAAGAACATAATTCGATCCGAAAATAGTTTCTACCGGCAGCCCGTATATTTGCGGCATACTTAAGCCACCTTTGCGAAGGTATGTTTTCCGGGCATTCATCATTACATCGTAATAAATATCCTTATACCATTTTCTTTCACCCCAAAGAGCTTCAGCCCATGTTGCGGCTCCCTCGTTAATCCATATATCATACCATGAGGCACAGGTTATCAAATCTCCGAACCACTGGTGAGCAAGTTCATGGGCTATGCCATAATAACTATAACCGCGAAGCCATACCCTGTTCACTGTTGACAAAGTCTGGTGCTCCATACCGCCATAATAATATGGCTGCACAGTTACCATACCATATTTTTCATAAGGGTATTCACCAAATAGTTTTGAGTATTCTTCTATCATCATTACAGTATTATCAAATGCGAAACGCGGATTGTAAACAGTACCGTCACGTTTTTCATTCAGATAATCTTTCTCCCATACATAATATTGAACTTCGATGGAATCTTCAGGATTTGTAACTTTTTTATACCAGTCAGAATATTGATAGAATTTAGAAGCATTTGCCACCATCAGGTATGGGGCCATTTTATCTCTCGGAACCCATTTTTGATATCTTTTACCATCCGAAACGTAATCATTTTTCAAAAGCCCGTTCGATGCCGACGTGAACCCTTCCGGTACAATAAAATTAAGTTCCACAAAAGATTTGTCGTAGGGGCTGTCGTTGCATGGAACCCAGGTTCTTGTCAGGTTGGGTTCGCTTTGTGTGTAAGCAACCCTTTCCTCAACCCTGATGGTATCACCATTGGCACCCATGCCAACATAGCGGCCTTCTTCGAATAGGAAAAAGCCGTCTTCATTCCTGATATTTTTATGATAAAATATTTGAAAGCTAACATCTTCGTTTGCCTCAAGGACTCTACCCGGTATAATTTCCAAAGCCTGGTCATCGATTGAAGTAGTGAACTGAACAGTATTTCCTTCAAAAAGAACAGAGTCAATATTCAAATTGTACGAATCAAAAACAATTTTGTCAATACTTTCATCAAGGATTTTCACATCCAGAATCACATTTGCATACCATAAGGGATTGGAAAAAACATCAGCTGAATCACCGGCAAAAAGGTGATACCAGTCAATTGAAATATTTAATTTCGAAACATCGTAAGGCCTTTTCTCAATCGGCATAAACTCCACCCGCATAGGCATGTCGTGGTATTTTTTCGAGCAGTTGCATCTTACCTGCGATTTTACTTCATCCAAGTGTTGAACTTCCGGCATCATCTGCAAAGGTATTTCACCTGATATTGTGCTGTTGGTTTTGAAAATTAAGATTGTTAATAAAATGATCGGGAATATGGTTTGCTTCATTTTTCCGCCCTATAAAATTTACTAAATCTGATTCTGTATATACACATCAAACATGTTATTCGTTACTATATAATTTGTATTACTTAAAAGTAATATATACAATAACGAAGTCCAAAATTATTAATTTTAATCGGTAAAAATAAGAAATTCTGAATTATTTAGTATGTAATCAATAATTTATTTATATTGTTTTTTTGATTTAATCAACGTAAATAATTAAAAATGAGACTAAAATCTTTATACACATCGAATTATAAAATTCTGAAAAACTTCAAAATTGACTTTACTTATCCCCTGACTGTTGTTTGCGGAATTAACGGAAGCGGTAAAACTTCATTGTTGGAATTTATTTATCAGTTCTTTTCAAAAGATAAGCTTATAAATCACGATAAAAGAAATTACATTGATATTGAAAACCTGAATGAAGAAAATATTCAAACCATGAGAATAGATAAAAAATGGTTAAAAACAGACAGCGAATTATTTAAAATTATCCATGATAAAGTAATATACTTTCGTGCCGGCGAAGAATATCATCCTGCCAGAGAGTTAATAGTTAATTTCATTGACGAACTTATCTACGAAAAAGATACTAAAAGCAGCATAGCATATTCAATTCTCAGAGATAAAATTAAATCATTATCCGAGGGATTAAATCTAGATATATCATTCAAAATGCTTGACAAAAAAAAGGATATTTTTTTTAGTAATACGCTATCTGATAAAATCAGGATTGAAGACCTGTCAGGAGGAGAAAAAGAACTAATTACAAAATTATTACCTCTTTATTTATCAGGAATAAAAAACAGCGTCATCCTGATTGACGAGCCGGAAAGTTCACTTCATCCGAACTGGCAAAGCAATATTACAGATTTATACAGGCAGGCAGCCATTCAAAACAACAACCAATTAATTATTACCACTCACTCACCTTTTGTTGTTTCGGCTGTTGAAGATGATAATTTGAGGATTCTGCAAAAAAACAACGGTATTATTGAAGTTATATCCGGAAACAGGAACATCTATGGAAAGAAAGTAGATGAAATATTGCTTGACATATTCAGGGTAAAGACTTTGAGAACACCTGAAGTTGACGAGGATTTGAATCAACTGAATGAAATGTTGGAAAATAATAATTATAATACTCAGGAATTTAAAAAACTACTTTCCAAACTTGAAAATTTACTTGGTAAATACGACAGCGATCTGGCAATGATAAGAATGGAACGAAAAAAAAAGGAAAAAGAAAGTGAAAGCTATTCATAAAGCAGAACCTCCTTTCTTTTCGGAATACATTAATAAAACAAGGCCTGATACCTGGTCTGATATTAGTTTCGGGATTGGTTTGAATATAAGGCAATATATGCTGGAAGGCGTTCTGCCCGACGGGAATTGCCAATCTACTTCCGAACAAAACAGCCAATGCGGATATACTGAAGAAGATATCGTTCCCGACAGTTCACGCTCTCATATCGATCATTTCTTAAAACGAAGCTTTTTCCCCGATTGTGAATGGGTTTTTAATTGGAATAATCTTATTACTGCTTCCAACTGCGAATATTATGGTGCTAAATATAAAGATAAGACTATAAGAAAAGGTGATTATAAATATTTGATAAATCCTGTTACTGAAAATCCACAACAATACTTTATTTATACATCAGCAGGTAAAATTATTGCAAGAAACAATTCTTCTGACAGCATTGAATTTCTAAAAGCTGAAAAAACTATTCAACTATTTAATTTGAATGATAAAGCCCTCGTAAATAAAAGATACACAGTGATCAAGCAAGTACTTGCTATGTTCCGATATCTTGATAAATCAGATATAAAAACTGAAATTGGCCGGTTCGACAGTTTGATAGACTTTATCTATGATACATATAAATTGAATCTTACCCCTTAATATACAGATCATAACCACAATAAGGGCAGGCTTTACTTCCCTGCTGAATTTCATTGATAATTATTCCCGACCAGTTTCTTTTTATCAGAGTTTTTCCACAAGACGGGCATATAGTATCTTTTGTTCCCGGAATATCTGCATTCCCGACAAAAACATGCCTAAGCCCTGATTCAACAGCCTTATTATATGCTCTCTCCAGTTTAATAATTGCAGTAGGTGGATATTCTGCCATTTCATATTGGGGGTAAAACCGGCTGAAGTGTAATGGAATTTCAGGCGAGACAGCTCCTATAAAATCTATGAGTCTTTGAATATCATCATCGCTGTCGTTCTCGCCGGGGATAACAAGGTTAATCACTTCAAGATGTATTCCCGATTCGAAAATTCTTTCAATACTTTTCAGCACAGGCTTCAGCCTGCCACCGCAAATATCACGATATTTTTTGTCATCCATAAATTTCAGGTCGATATTAATCGCGTCGGCAAGATTCTCGCCAATTATCATATCAGTTAATTCATTTGAATAGAATCCGTTAGATATAAAAACGTGAGATATATCATCACATCCACCGGTACTTCTTGCGGTTTTAGCAATATCCCTGGCATATTCAAAAAATATTGCCGGCTCGGAATAGGTGTAAGCAATATTTTCAATACCTCGATTTCGCGCTGCAATTACAATTTCTTCCGGTTCGGTTATTTTTTTCTCTGATTTCAGATTCTCAATTCTCAATCCCTGGCTCATGGTCCAGTTCTGGCAATTTTTACATGTAAAATTACAACCCTGAGTACCGAAAGACAAAGCCTTAGTTCCCGGCCGAAAATGATAGAATGGCTTTTTTTCGATAGGATCGACAGCAAAACCCGTGGAAGCCCCATAGCTGAGTGTATATAACCTCCCGTCAATATTTTCCCTTGTAAGGCATTTTCCTTTATCACCATTTTCAATATTACAATAGTGGGCGCACATTTTGCAATGTATTGATTTGTTGCTGCCGGGTTCGTAAAGTATAGCTTCAGTCATATCTTATAGCCGTATTGAAAAAAAATATATTACAAAATATCATTTTTCTTTTTATTTTTTGCTATTGCCATGAATCTTATTTATTTTAATGGATATGAAAGGGGAATTTTCGGCAATATGTTTTGCTTACCCGAATTAATGATATTCTGAACCTCTTCCGGAGTCACTATGAACGTCAGAACCAACGCAGAAGTTGATAAAATTAACAAGATCAGACAAGAAAAAATTTATCGTGAACTTCTTGACAAAGATACTGAACTAATATTTGACGATGCACTTGAAAATGATATGGTGCTTAACATGGGGCCGCAGCACCCGGCAACGCACGGTGTGCTAAGGGTACTTCTCAGGCTTGACGGCGAAACAGTTATTAACTGTGTACCCGAACTTGGCTACCTGCATCGCGGTTTTGAAAAACTTGCCGAAAATGTTACATACCATGAATTCATCCCGCACACAGACAGGCTTGACTACTTGTCGCCACTATCGAACAACGTTGCTGTGGCACAGGCTATTGAGACGGCAATTGGGCTGGATATTCCCGAAAGAGCAAAATGGATAAGGGTACTCGTGGCAGAGCTTGCCAGGATATCCTCTCACCTGATGGCTATGGGTTCCACATGTATGGATGCCGGGGCATTGACAATACTGCTCTGGACTTTTACCGAAAGAGAGAAACTTTACGATATATTTGAGCTTATCTGCGGCGCAAGGTTTACAACAAGCTATACCCGGATTGGCGGAGTATCGAACGATATTGACGACCGCACCCTTGGTATGATAAGAGACTGGGCCGATCAGTTCCCCGGGGAAATGGCTTATTTCGAAAAACTGGTTCACCGCAACAGGATATTTATCGACCGCCTTGCCGGAAATTGTATTTTAAGCGCAGAGAAAGCAATTCAGCTTGGTATTACAGGCCCCACCCTTCGCGGTTCGGGAGTTGCTCATGACCTTAGACGTGATGAGCCATACCTGGTTTACGACAAACTTGATTTCGACGTTATAACATATCCCGAGGGAGACGTTTGGGCGCGTTACATGGTTAGAATTAAGGAAATGTATGAATCACTGAAGATCATTTACCAGGTTCTGGATCAGATGCCAAAGGGCGATATAATTGCAAAATCTCCAAAAGCAGCCCTACCCCGCAAGAAAGAAGTTTATACAAAGATGGAAGAGCTTATCTCTGACTTCATGCTTATCAATTTCGGAGCGCCGCCCCCAAAAGGCGAAACCTACACTGCTATCGAAGCCCCCAAGGGAGAGCTTGGCTTTTTCATAGTATCCGACGGCTCCGGCCACCCCTGGAAAATGAAAATACGCTCACCATCGGCAGCCAACCTGCAAAGCCTGCCGGAAATGGTAAAAGGCTCGATGATTGCCGACGTTATCCTTGCCATCGGTTCAATCGACCCGGTAATGGGTGAAGCTGATAAATAAAAAATTGTAATTGGGATTATTTATAACACCTCCGATGACCTACTGTTATCGGAGGTGTTTTTTAAAGCATTATTCTATCCAGAATGCATATTCTGTTCCGTAATCCCCCATAACACTGCTGCTTGAATTATTGCTAATATCAAATATTTTCAGAATTCCGAAATAATCCCAGGGATTATCATCGTGATTTGACATGGTTTGAAGATACAGTACCTTCGTGCTTGTGGCATTCCATGCCTGTGGTATAAGAACGCCACCATCTCCGGAATTAATCCCAAGTTGATTTTGGCCGGAGAAAGTGTTGACATTTAGGTCGCCGAAATTGTTGCCCCAGATAATCTTATCATTATCCGGAGACCACAAAGTTCCTAACTCACATATATCCATATTGTTGGTTGTTATATTATTCCATCCGCTACTGTCATTTTGAAGAATTGTAACTTCCTGAACAGAACCGGATGATCCGAACCTGCCGGATGTAACAAGATGGTAATTATCGCTACTCCAGGACAAAGTAATCGCAGGGCGAAACTGATAATTCATCCATGAATAGTCGGTGCCGGATTTGCTGCCGTCGTTTGTATTAATAATTTTAATATCTACAAACTTACGAGGATTCTGGGTTGATACCCAGAATTCAGAATCAAAGTATGCTATCTGGTTCCCGTCGGGGGAGAATTGTGGATTGCAATAAATATATCCCATATCAGCAAGGTGTATCTGGTTTGTTCCGTCAACATCTATCATCCCGATTTCAGAAAGCGGGTCTGCTTCATGCCAGTAAACTACTTTATCGCCCCGAGGAGATAATTTAGCATGGACATTCTTCATTGATGCAGGATAAGACAAAAGTTCAACTGAATTTTCGCCATCCATATCCGAATAAATAATTTTACAGCCACTATTGATGTCAGTATCATACTTCACGTAAACAATTTTACCGTCCACAGGCGCTGACATGATCGAAGCACCTTCTATAAGGGTTGTCTTGTTGCTGCCGTCTTCGCAAATTGTAAGAATATTCCTGTCGTCACCATTAACTTCTGTAAGGATGATATCAGGTTCTTCAACTATAGGATCTTTCTGATGATTGTTTTCCAGCGGAACCGAATCATCGCATGACGATAGAATCATTCCTGTAAATAAAGCTAAAAATAAAAATTTACGCATTGTGTTCTCCATTGTCATTTTTAGTAATTGATTTAATAATTGATCTAAGAAAATATATCGCGATATTAGAATCTGTATAATATACTATATTGTAGTCCTGATTTATCGGACTGAAAACTGTTTCCCTGGTATTTAAAGAACAGGCGAGAATAATTATATCCTAACCTGAATGTAATATTGTTCATAGCCTTAATGTCTAGGCCGAAACTACCCCTGAATACAAAACCCGAAGTGTTTATTCCGCCGGAACCTGCAAGGTAAAAATCGCTATAAGGCAGGACTGCGGTTTTATACAATACCCTAAAGTCCAGGCTGGTAAGTGTTTGCTCCTGCTTGTATCTGAAATTACTGTCAGCTTCATGTCCGGTGAATTCCTGCAGGAATTCTTCTCTGCGGAATATGAGCCCAAAGTTCCAATTCTCATCCATTGAGTAATTAATACCGATCAAATTGTCATGCAGTGGGCCGAAATCATTAGCGGCAAAATTGTAATTCTGAATTCCGCCGGCAAAAATTCCGCCTATCTCAAGTGAAAACGGCCCGGTTGAATCAGGTCCCGAGAGAGCCAATAAATTGGATATCATTGGATATGATTGATAATAATTTTGAAAATCAGTAGCGGGGGTACTAACCTTCATTATTTTTGATGAAAATTTTGCCGATGACGGGTTAATAAAACAACCCTCGCTTCTTATTGAATTGAATGAATCATTTTTGTTTATCACTGCATTATATTTTTCTTTGTTATCTGTTTGTGGAATTGATTTCTTTATGGCAACCTGACTATTTACAGTCTGCTTATCCTGCATGGGAGTATTGTCAGCCAGTTTAATCCCTTCTTCAATCTTCTGATTCAAAGCTTGCACCTGGCCCTCAAGGCCGGATAGTTTGGATTCATAATGATCATAGATAAAAATAGATGCTAATAGGAGCGGCAGCAGCCAGAGTAAATAACGTTTCGACAATTTGGATTTAACGGGAGCTTCTTTCATTTCAGGGTTGTCTCCAGAAAGGCCGAGAGAGGAAAATATAGTTCCTTTTAGTGAATCCGGCGGAAGAATCTCACGATCGTTTTCCTTAAGGGAAGTATTGATTCTTATGGTATTACCAAAGAAATCTCTTAATTCGGAATCAGCGCTTATCCGTGCAAAAAGCTGCTGTTCTTCCTCAGGTTCGAGGGAGCTTTCTAAGTAATCATATATTTTTTCATAATCGTTCATTGTTTCAATTCACTAATGTAAGGTTGAAGAATTTTCGTTATTTTTACTTTTGCCCTTGCTACTTTTGTTTTGGCAGAAGACTCGCTAATATCAAGGATATCTGCAATCTCCCTGTATTTGAATCCCTGCAATTCTTTAAGTATAAAAGCTTCACGGTTTTCAGGTTTTAGCAGGTCCAGGGATCGAATTATTAATTCGAAAAGCTCGTTATTGTCGTATTGGTTTCTTTCGTCAACAGAAAATGTTGTCTCGGAGAACTCAACAGTGGATTTTCTGTTTCTAATCAGATTAAGGCAGATACTCCTCGCAATTATTATCAGGTAGGAAATAACAGATTTGCCAAGTTTTTTTAGGTCAATATTATTATAGAACCTGATAAATGTTTCCTGGAATACATCGTTTGCCTCGTCGATGTTATCAGTCATGTAAGTGCAATATTTATATACGTCTGCTTTATATCTTTCATATATCTCGTTAAATGCCCGGTCGGATTTGCCTTTTTCTTCAATTAAAAGACTTACCAGGTTTTTTTCATCGATATGTTGCAGTTCTCTGTTCATTTTCTAAAAATTTATTTCTACTGTTTGACTATAATACCCATAAGAAAGGAAAAAGACGCACTTTTTTTTGGGTGCTAATATAAAATCAAAAAATCACACATTTTTTCATTCCTGCAAAAAATTTGCTTTTAAAAATCGGGCTTCTTGGCTAAGTTGCTAACCTTGAATTGTTTTAATTGACGATAGTTATATATTTCGGAGAGATAAAGATGGCAAACCAGATGATTCAGGCAGCACGCAGGACGGAAAATATTAAATACGCGATCAGGGATATCGTTGTTATGGCTGAGCAAACTGCTAAAACAGGAAAGGAAATGCTTTACCTGAATATTGGCGATCCCAATGTTTATGACTGGGTTACACCGCCAAATGTTATTGAAGCAACTTACAAGGCCATGAAGGCAAACTATAATGGATATTCACCTTCTTCGGGAATAAACCAGGCAGTAAAAGCCATTGAAAAAGATACTAATGCCAAGGGCATTGATAATATTCTTGATATATTTATTACAACAGGCGCAAGCGAAGCTATTGAAATATGCCTGACTTCGCTTCTGAATGCCGGAGAAAACTTCCTGATGCCCACACCGGGCTACCCGCTATACACTGCTATTCAGAGCAAGCTGGAGCTTGAACCCAATCCTTACTACCTTGACGAGGAAAACGGATGGCAGCCGGATGTTGAAGATATTAAATCAAAAATTAACGATAAAACAAAAGCTATCGTTCTTATTAACCCTAATAACCCCACGGGTTCTATTTGCAAAAAAGAAACTCTTCTAAAGATAATTGACCTCGCTTTGGAGCACGACCTTGTGATCCTTGCTGATGAGATTTATGACAAGCTTCTGCTGGACGGAAAGGAATTAGTTTCTATAGCTTCGCTCAATAAGGATGTTTCCTGTGTTACTTTCTCGGGAATGAGCAAGAATTATGTTGTTCCCGGTTTCAGGATTGGCTGGGGCGTTGCAAGCGGACGCAGGGAAATTATGGCTCCGTTCCTGGAAGGTGTTAATAAAATTTTACGTTCCCGCCTCTGTGCAAACCATCCCGAGCAGTACGCTATAGTAGCAGCCCTCGAAGGAGACCAGTCGCATCTTGCAGAGGCAAAAACAAGACTTGAGCGCCGCAGAAATATTGCCATGGAAATGCTTGATACAATTCCGGGCATTTCTCTTGTAAAACCTGAAGGCGCTTTCTATGCTTTTCCGAGCATTGACGTTGAAGATGATTTCCATTTCGTTGGCGAGCTAATCAAGGAAACAGGAGTTGTAACTGTTCCCGGAGCTGGATTCGGACAGAAACCAGGTTCACACCACTTCAGAATAGTAATTCTTCCCCCTGAAGAAACACTGGAAAAAGCATTCAAACTGATTGCCGAATTCTACGACCGCTATAAGAACAAATAATGTTTGATGAAATATTTTTGAAAAATCCCCGGCGCTTTCAACCGGGGATTTTTTTATTAAATTCGTTGATGATCCTGCTCAATTAATTTATTATCGTTATTTCTTGAATAATAATCAGCATTTGCTTGTAATAAATTCAAATATGCAAAAGCGCTACAAAGAGATAAACACACCCAAATCCAGCAAGTGGGATGTATTTTTATCAGTGGCCTCGTGTATAATTGTTTGCTGGAATGTATAGCCAAAAGATAATGACAGGTTGTTGAATATGTTGAAATTAATTCCTGCTCCCAGGTCTATTCCAAGGTCAAAAGTTTCGAAACTATGTTCGTTCCATGTTTCTGTTTTGCCGTCTGTCGTAATCTGAACATCGAGCAGTTTTGCCCCGTAAAGTCCGCCCTTCAGGTAGAATATTTTATAATAAATACAAGCATTAATCGGAAAAATCAGGTAATTTTTCATTCCCTGTGAATTCATTTCTCCTATTACCTGCCCTGTTTCGTCGGTTTTTATGTAATCGCCGATATCGTGGCCTTTACCAATATATCCTATTCCTAATCGGAATCCGTAATCGAATTGCCTGTTGCCTGTTTTGGGATTTTGGTTAATTCTATACTCGTAAGAAGCCATTATCTGCCATGAAGGCATGAAATCAAGGTTGGGAAGGCCGAATGCAGGTTCGGATATTACAGATATATTTCCACCTCCTGAAACACCTATGCAATGAGCGATTGTGGACTGGTTTTGTTTTGTTTGCAATTCATTGTCTTTCTGTGCTGATAATATAGCTATAGAACAGAAGAAAAGAATAATAAATGTAACAATCTTCATACTGAAAAAACGATTAAGCATTTTTACCTCAATTTCATTTTAAAAATTTGACTTTGCTAATATAATTATTTTTTTTGATAAATTTGATTTTGAAATAATATAACGGAAACAAATGATATATACAGGTACATCAGGCTGGACCTACGACGAATGGGCAGGAGATTATTACCCGCAGAGGCTTGGCAAGGCCAAATGGCTTAATTATTACTTCGAAAAGTTGAGTTTCGTTGAAGTGAATGCTACTTTCTACAGGCGCTTCCGGGAATCTACGTTCGAGAACTGGAGGAATAAAATACCCGAAGGCGGTAAAATGGCTCTGAAAGTACCGCGCTATATCACCCATATAAAATACCTGCAGGATTGCGGAGCCGAATGCAGGGAGTTTGCCGAAAAAGCCGGCCTTCTTGGCGAAAAGCTTGCCGGATGCCTGCTGCAGATGCATCCGAAAATGCCTTTTTATACCGACAGGCTAAAGCAGGTAATTGATGATTTCGGAATTGGCTCTAAACTGATTATCGAGATAAGGAATCCGGACTGGTACAGGGAAGAAACTCTGAATATCCTTGAATCCACCAACACGAGCTATGCCAATATAGACCACCCGGCGCAAAGATTGACAGATATCCGAACCTCTGATATTAATTACTATCGCCTGCATGGCTTTGAAGAGTGGTACAAAAGCCCATACCCCGGTGATTTCCTTGAAAAAATGGCCTCCGCGCTGAAAGAAAATAACAAGGAAAATGATTGTTTTATAGCATTCAACAACTGCATGGGCGGCCATGCCCACAGAAATGCCAGGCAGCTATTCAAAATAGCAGGAAAATCCGGCAAATAAGTACAGCTGTACCCGGAAATACAATAGCCCTGCAAGGCATGATGATGGTAAATAAGAAGTGATTGTAAGCAAACGGTGGGCTGTGTTTTTATGAATATATATTCTTTGTATATTTACTTGCAAATATCATTTTTTTTTTTTTACTTTGTGCAGCAAATAAATAATGTGTTGATACTTCCCCTGAAAGCCATTTATTTTGACAAAATGGGGTGAGAGGAAACTTTTGATGCGTAAAATCGGTAATAAAAAACATAATATGGAAGAAGAACAATAGGCACGGAATAATGCCGTATCATTGTTTATTAATAAATACAATTTATTAATAATTTGCAGGAGTTTGCCATGAAAACAGGCAAAAATCTAATCGTTTTATTCGCTGTTCTTTTTATTTCGTTTCTTAGTCTTATTCAGGAAGCAGAGGCAGATTGTACTTATCCGGAAGTTGCTGAATTTGTTTCGGTTAATTACGGAGATTGCCGTGTTGATATCTATTAATGTGTGATGCTGGACCCAAACAATGTATATCATACAAGAATTGACAGGATATTGATTGATATTGATTGTGTCAATGATATTACTACAGGAGAATTTTGGAGTTTTATTAATTCAACTATTCTTGATGATATGGAAGAAAATTATAGTTTTCCGCAATGTCCTGCAATGACATACAATGTAATTACGAGCAGGGCAAAATGTTGGAAAGTTACAAACGACCATACGAATGGTATTTGTAATATACTAAATTGCGGCTATGACGGAGAATGTCAGATGTTCTACAAAGTATGTACTGATTATACCCAATCCCCGGTTGTTACATTCAGAGAATTAGTCAATTCTCAGTCAATTGATAATGAAACATGTTCCGCAGAAATGCCTGATTTCTCTGATGAAGAAGAATTTGATCCTGATGAGGACTGGACGACTGAATGTTTTGTGATATCTTGCGATATAGATTAGATTATTTAAACTCATCCGATCACTTTAAGTGATCGGATGAGTAATTTGCTTATTTATTAAAAAGGTTACGTAATGAAAAAGATATTACCGTTACTTTTATTAATTATTTATACTGCCAATGCCGGGCTGAAATTTGACTATATAGACCTGAGATTTTATCAGTACCGGGGAATTGCATCAAATGATAAATATGTATTCTTATACGGAACAAATAATTATATAAACAGGTCCAATCATGATAATTCCGAATGGAAATCAATCACAATTACCGAAAACGGTTTTAATATTAAAAAGATGAGAAGCGAAACAGGGGGATTTTACGGGGTGTATGAAAGCGGATTATTCCGTCTTGATGATGAAGGTGATGTTATTTATAAGAAACAATTAGATAATCCCCCCGATGAAGAATTTATTGATATAGTAAAATTCAATGATGAATATATTGTTGTTTGTGAAAATTCAATATTGGCTTTTGATAATAATTTTAACTTGTTAAATACTAAAGATTATGACAGCGGAATTGTAATAAGTGAAATTGAAACTTTTGGGGATTTTTTATTAGCAGGTACTGAAAACGGGTTGCTTTTTAAATACAACAATAATATCGATAACGAACCGGAAATTATTGATTTTCTGGAAAAGTCGTATTGTGATTCTACCGGAAAAGTACAAAGCTTCGAAAAATCAGAGAACTATTTCTATTTAAAGATTGCCGGCAATCTTTATAAAAGTTCCGATTTTGTTACCTTTACAAAAGTGGATATTATTGGCAATTCATATAATGTAATTGAAGATGAAATATATTCATTACAATTGAAGCAGAGCGGTTTTGGAGAAATAAATGATCAGTTGTATTTCTATAAAAACAATGCTCCTGATTATGAACAGATAAGCAATCCCGACCTGAAACGTTATTGTGAAATTTTAATTCCAGTCGGATTTGATTTTGTAAATGATCAGGAAATTTATGCATACGGATATGATAATTTAATTTTGAAATCTTCTGACGGTGGTATTAATTGGGATTTTATATCATATTATAAACCCTGGCCAGAAATTCAATGGGTGGATAAAAATATTGGCTACCAGAAAATGGATAAAGGCGTTGTCTATAAAACTACTAATGGCGGGATTACCTGGAAAACTGAAATAAAAATGGATGAGAATTTATCAAACTGGCCATTAAATTCAACATCATATTTCAATGAAGACGGCAGAGGGCTGCTTGTTGGAAGTGGTACAGCAGTAGGTTTGCCAAATGTAATTTACACTGATGACGCAGGAGATACTTACAAAACAAAATATATTGATGGAATTAGCAGCTATACTTTCCATCTTGGAGCGCCAATTATCAGGATAAATGACGAATATAAAATATATTTCCCAGGTAAGCGCCAAACCTGGCTATTTACACTTTTGTTTACACTGGATATTGATTTGAATTTCATTAGTAAGGAAATAATTGATACAGTCAATATATTTAAAATATTGAAGCACGATGATTTATATTATGCCCTGTCTATTGACAGGAGGCAAATGAATGGGCCACCGCCTGATACCAATGTATATCAGATTTTATATTCAGATGAACCTGGAGCAAAATGGGATACCCTTATCAGTATGAAAATGATGGATACTACAATAAATTGCATTAATATTTTTGGGAATAATATTCTTCTTGGAGGCTATGTATGGTGTCCTGATGAAAATCCAAATGCTAAACATACACTACACAAAGTTAATATAAAAACAAGAACTTATGAATTATTGAAACTTGATAATGAATCCGGGTATAAAAATTTTATTGAATGGGATAGCAGGATAATAGCAGGAGGAGACAGTTGTTTAATATACTGCGAAGATTTAGAAAATAATCCCTATGATTGGAAACAAGATTCCGTTCCTGGTTACTATATTCGAATTATAAACGGCTTTTTTGACAATACAATGTATGCTTATGCTAATGGTTATCATTTACTTAAATTCACATTCCATAAAGATACACCGGTAGAAGAACCACGGGCAGAAGGTATAAAAATGTACAACTATCCGCCTTATCCACAGCCGGCAAACAACCACGTCAGTACGGAAATATACTGGGACAGTAGGTACGACATGCAAAACGCTGCAATAACAGTGCACGACTACACAGGTAAGCTGGTTAGCAAGCCCGGCGATATAAGCATTAACAAAATGAATGTATATCGCGGCGAAATAAACTGGGATTGTTCTTCGGTTTCATCAGGAGTGTATTTTATTAATATACGGCTTGGCGGCACAACAAGGACTGTGCCCGTGGTTGTGGGAAGGTAGTTGCTTGTATTGGGATTGAAAATTGTTTTTAAAAAACTTCTCTTAGCTATGATGAAATGATATATAAAAAGCTCCGTAGGAACCGTATATTCTTTTGTTTATGCCGCACCTACGGGGCTGTTATTTATCCCGTGTTTATCTTCCTGCAAAAATGCCGTGGCTACGCCGCCTTCGTTTTGGAAAGATGTGGATAATGTCTTTTTATTTAAAATATTTACGATTTGTCGATTTGTCATTCTGAATAAAGTGAAGAACCCAGTATTCATGCGGGTTATGGATTCTTCGCTGCTCTCCAATTGACTATAGTAATAAATAGTGAATAATGAGGTATTTCTGTATAAAAAAACTCCTGCCCTGGAAATTCCACGGGCAAGAGCATTGTTCACCTGAGAACGAAATATCAATTTTTATAAACCGAAACTGAAATTAATGCCGAGCGAATTATTATGATACCTGAAATAATCGAGATTTGTATCATTGTTGATATAACTATAGTTCATACTGACGTTAATATAGCGTATGACACCGGAATCAAGCCGGAATGATTTCTGCGCGAATAGGGATATTCCAGAATAGCTGTCCGATCTTTTATCAATTTGATTATCCACAAGGTAGTTATAGGATTTGTCAGCGTAAAAGCCACTAAGCTTAGCCATTATCGACCATGGGAAAATCTGTGTTAATGTCAGACTGTACTCATTGCTTTGATAGCTGTATGGATCGTCATATAATTCTGTTTCCATGAAATAATCAATATATGACATTGTTCCGGAATAGTTCTCGCTTCCAAGGTCGAATTTCCTTTTATACATAAGGCTCAATCCTGTTTTTTCTGCCAGCGACTGTCCCACTTTTGCAGATATTTCCATCTGGCTGAAACTTTCACCACTGTTCCCGTTTTTCCCTTTTTCAAATAACGATCCGAATACAGAGTTTGCAGATTTTATCTGATAAGCCGCATTTATATGAATACTTGTATTTGTTTCCAGGTACTTCCTGAATCCTGTAAATACCTCGTGTTCCGAGTAAGACAGATCAGGGCTGTTATTGTAATCTTTTTGCCTGTAGTAGTATCCTGAACTAAGAATAAAGGTTTGTGTAATTTCGTGCTCGGAATTAATTCCTGCTATTAATACTGTGTTATTATATGTATTATAAGCATCGCTGTTGAATCGTGCCCGGCCTTTCAGAAGAGCAGCCAGGGAATTTTCCGAATAATCACCGTATTTATAAGTATAGGAATAAGCAAGATCGTGTGAATTGTATCCAAGGTCTTCAATTCCTCCTACAAAAAGCAGCCTTCCAGAATAACTCAAAGCATAATGTGCCGAATCAGGTGCATAACCGATAAAAAGATTGTTTGAATTAATTATGCCATTCTGCATTTCGTTTATACCGAAAATGTTATCATCATAAGAATTGCTTGTTGTGAAAGTTCCTACCCATTGTGCTTCAAGTGTTGTGTATGCCAGGCTTACTGATAATAAGATCATTAATGCCGGTGTCAGATATAATTTCGTTCTTTTCATGATATTTCCCTCCTGTGAACTATTTTTTTTTAAAACGGGCGGATATTCCGCCCGTTTTTTTTCTCACTTTCTTCAATTAACGGCCTCTTCTGCCATTGCCTTTTTTGCTTGCTGATTGCATCATTTCACCTGTACCTGAGCCGTCTTTCAGGTTCTGACGCAACCTGGATGATTCTGTCCCGAAGTTGTCGCATACACCGTCACCGTCTGCATCTACAAAGTTTCTTTTCAAACCGTTGCCTGATCCGTTTCCGAGGCCGGCACCTTCATTGTCACAAATTCCGTCACCATCTGCATCTACGAAGTTTGGTCTTTCAAGTCCCCTGTTTCCTCTTCGGGTTCCTGCTTCTGCCGGTTCATTGTCACATACGCCGTCGCCGTCTGCATCTACAAAATTAGTTCCTTCGCTGTTCTGATGAAGCCTGAGTTTTGATGGTGTTTCTTCCTGTGCCAAAGTCATGCTTGCTGTTAAAACCATTGCCATTACAAATGTTGCTGCTATTGCCAGATACTTTTTCATGATATTCTCCTTGTCAAAAATTCTTCTTTAAACTTTTCTTTTACCTTAGCGGCGCCTTGATTAATTATTTACAATTGCTGTGCCATAAATTATAAGTCTCTATTTATCAATATCATTGCATTATAGAATATTACTTATTGGTAATATTATCGACAAATTTGTCGATAATTTCTAATGAAATGACAAAATTGTCATGGCAGATGCGAACAGACCAATATGTTATTATTAATTTTTATTTTGAAGGGGAACATAATCAAAGAATTGCATAAAAAAGATATGTAATTCAATTTTGTTTGGATTAATATTGCACAATATTTCCAGGCAATTATCCCTGCTTCAAAATAAATTAATTACTGACTTTTTTCAGGAGTAACTTTAGATCAATGTTTATTTCTTCTTTTTTCGTAATTTTCAAAACGATATTATTTTCAATTTCCTGAGACCTTTTTGGGTTTGCTGTGTTATTGAATATGTAATAATTGCAATTATTCAAGAGGAACCATGAAATATTTCATTTCAGCGTTTTTGCTGTTTCTTGCTTCGATAACTTTATCGGCTGATGAACTTAAATCTATTTACCTGACCAGCCAGGCTGGCGATTTTGAGAAGATGTACGAACATTTTGCCGAGGATTATTATATTCCTGTTACGGTTCAGTACGGGGATAAAACCTGGGCTGACTGCCGTATGCGTGTCAGAGGAGACGGATCAAGGGAATATCCAAAGAAATCTCTGAAGATAAAATTTGATTCCGGTGAGTTTATCTCCGGCAGCGATGTGCTGAACCTGAACGCTGAATACCTGGACAATACTCTGATGCACCAGTATTTATCTACAAGGCTTTTCAACGATGCAGGCCTGTACTGCTTTAAAAGCGAGCATGCAAAAATTTATTTGAACGGTTCTTATCTGGGCATTTATCTGATGGTTGAAAATGTTGATACTGATTTCCTGAAAAATCGGGGACTTGACAGGAACGGTAATTTGTACAAAGCCACAAAAGACTGGGCAAGCCTTGGTATTTGGGATGATATTAGCAGGTACTGGGAAAAGAAAACAAATGAAAATCTCGGTACGGGCGACCTTCAGGAATTAATTGACAATATTAATACTGTTCCTGAGGATGATTATCTACAGTGGGCCAGGGAAACATTCAATTACGAGAATATGGTCTCGATAATTGCCATGAATATCCTTATCAGCAATTATAGCACCTATTATCATAATTACCACATGTTCCATGATATAAACCGAAGCGGCAAATGGTTTATGACCCCGTGGGATCTTGATAAAACTATTGGGCAATATTATATTCATACACATTTTGATATCAGTTCATTAACAGGTTATCCTGACAACCCGTATCCGGAAAGGGCTTTTATCGATGATCAGATATTTTCCGATATAAAAGGGAAAATTATGGAGTTCAGCGATAAATATTATAATATCGAGCATCTCGGGCCTATCATTGACAGTTTGAAAACTGTGATCAGAACTGCCGTGGAAGAAGATACAACGAAAATCTTCAGCGATATGGCCGTATTTGATGCTGCTATCGATCATGATAAAAGCTATATTCAGCAAAGAGCAGGAATAGTATTGGAACAGATGCAGAAAAAACCAAAGAACTTCATGGTTAACCCCGGTGTAAGGCTGGCAATGGATACCGTTCGCTTTTCATGGCATCCTTCGGAATCAAGGTCGGGTAACCCGGTAAAATACGAACTTGCGTGGTCAACCCGGGTTTCTTATGAAGAAGAATATGCAACATTTGTCAGAGACCTGACAGATACTACTTATACTGCCGTTATTGAAGAAGGCAAATATTATTGGTACGTGAAAGCTTATGACGGAGACTGGGAAACATACGGTTATGATGACTTTCATATTCTGGAAGTGAAAAACGGAACTGTTCTGCCATGTGATATCGACGGGGAATATATTCTTACAAAGGAAAATTCTCCGTACAGGCTGAACTGCGACCTGACAGTCAGCCAAACCGGTAAGTTAAAATTTATGCCCGGCGCTACTCTGTTTATATCCGAGGGGAAATCAATAACAATTTACGGAGGATTTGAATCAGCAGGTACTGTTGCAGAACCGGTTGTTTTAGCGCCTGTTCCCAATCATAATGCCTGGGCAAAGATCAGTTTTGATAATGCTGTTGACGATTGCATTATCAGCCATACAAATATTTTGAATGGCTCTGTATACTCCTTGAAAACAGATGTTGATATAGACCATTTAAAAGCTGAAAGATACTCCTGTACGGGAAATGAAAATTATTTCTTCTTTTTCGACAGTTGCAACACGGATATAAATAATTCTGTATTTTTATCTGACAAAAGCAGCGAAGGTATCATCGGCGACTACTCCGGAGGCGATATTATTAACTGCAAATTCCTTAACGTTAATGATGCCGTGGAATATATGTTCAGCGATTCAATAAGAATTGAATCCTGCAAATTTTCCGGTTCGTCTGATGACGGAATCGACCTGAACGATTCGAAACTTGTTCATATTAATAATTGTTTCTTTGATAAAATAGCTGACAAGGCTATATCCATTAGGAATATCGAAGGCAATCCAAAAGAAAATATATTTATCAGCAGGAATGTGATAATTAATTCGGGCATCGCGGTTAACGTGAAAGATAATGCCGGAGCCTTGATTCTGAATAATACTTTTTATAAGAATGCATCCGGTATTGATATTAATACCAAAGACTTCGACAAGCCCGGCAATGCCGATGTGATAAATTGTATATTCTTCGAAAATGAAAAGGATATCAGTATTGAAAGTGGTTCTGATTCGAATGTAAATTACTGCATAAGCGATAATGGTACATTGGACGGTGATGGCAATTTCAATGGCAATCCTCTCTTTGTAAACATTGTTGATAATAATTTCAAATTAACAAGCGGATCGCCCTGCATTAATACCGGTTCTCCGGATTATACAGACCCTGACGGCAGCCGTTCGGATATTGGGGCTTATTATTACGAAAAGCCAAGCAACAAACTTGTTATTAACGAGATTAATTATAATTCCCACAACGATTTTGAATGTGGCGACTGGGTGGAATTTTACAATCCCGCAGATGAAGAGATTGATATCACTAACTGGTATTTCTCTGACGGAAACGATGCTCATAAATTTATTTTCCCGGATGGAACTATTATTCCGGCTGACGGATATTTGGTATTGAGTGATGATCTGAATGCCTTCGGCAAATTCTTTCCCGATGTTAATAATGTAATTGGAACAATGGATTTCGGACTTAGTGCATCAGGGGAGCTGATAAGGCTGTACGACAACAATGGTATTTTGGTTGATTCTTTGAACTATGACGATAAATCTCCCTGGCCGGAAGAAGCTGACGGCGACGGACACTCCGCTTCACTGATTTCCTGGGAACTTGACAACAGCCTTGGCAGAAATTGGGCTGCTTCAAAAACTTACGGTACACCGGGAGCTCCGAATGACTTCCTGGTAGGAATTTCCGAAGGTTCTGATAATAATATTTATGGCATGTTAATCTATCCACAGCCTGCAGAAAGTTATGTATATATTCGTTTGCCAGAAATAGTAAATACCCCGAAAATTTCAATTATTGATATCACGGGTAATATTGCTGTCGCTAAAACAGAAATAAATAATTCGGGAGATTTGATAAAAGTTGATATAAGCGGCCTTGTTTCGGGTGTGTATTTTATTACAATCCGGGACGGTGCTGTTAAATACAAATCCAGGTTTGTTGTTAACAGATAAATATCTTTATAGTAGTGTTCGGATAATGCTTCGTTCAATGCTTATCGTTGGATGCTTTTTCAAATTGCAATTTAAACTTTTTTCCCAATTTTTTTAATATAGGGAATATCTAAAAGGTGAGTGTTGGAAAATATTGCTTTTCATACATCTCAATAAATACAAGCCTGATCCCCGACAGCGTCAGGGATCAGGCTGTAATAAACATTCCATTCAGATAGTTTTAGTCTTATAAGAAATTCTGTCCGGAATAAGAGCTAATTCTTGTTTTCGAAATGAACAAAATCTATCAGGAATACAGAGCCAAGCAACAATGCCTTTTGTTCAACAGAAAGGCCGGGAGGAAACTGAATACCGAAGTTATCGGCATCAGAGAAAGCTTCTTTGAAAAGGCCGCTCCATTTCTTGGTAATAATCCCAACTTCCTGCTCTCCGTTCATTATCTTGAATGTCCAGGGTTTCAAAGCAGGGCCGAAGTAGCGGAATATTTCCATAGCATTTTTATCAAGAACGGTATATTTTTTTCTGAAAATTGCAAAATTCCATTTTACCTGGCCAAGTATTTTGCCGGAGCCGTCGCTGACAGTACATTCAGGAAAGAAAAATCTAAAAGGCCTGTTTACCTTCAGAATAACTTTGCCGGAAGAATCCATTACCGTCATTTCAAATGGCCTTGAGCCTTTAAGGAACATACGCATAAGGAAATTTCCCCCGGTTTCACCGGCAAAATACAGCGGGCTGCCGTCCTGAGTCATTATCTGGTATTTATTCTTTGTTTCAAAGCCGGTAATGATCTCTCCCCATTCCTTTTTCTGGCTTATCATTATCGATTCAGCAGCAGATAATCTGTCCATATTTTCATTCCTGATTGTTTATCAAATGAATTTGATACAAATATAAACTTTTAAAAATAGTTTTTCAGTCTTTTTTTATGGTAAAATGAAATGTTGTTCCTATTCCTTTTTCACTCTCAGCCCAGATTTTTCCTTCATGTTTTTCGATAAATTCCTTAACAATAATAAGTCCTAAACCGGTACCTTTTTCATTATTCGTTCCAGGTGTAGAGCTGGCTTTGTCAAGCAGGAATAAATTGTTCTTTGCATCTTCATTCATTCCCACACCATTGTCTTCTATCGATATCCTCAAATAATCTTTTTCATCAGCTGCTGATACAATTATTTTACCGCCTTCAGGTGTAAATTTGATTGAATTGTTCGTGATGTTTCTGATAACAGTTGATATCATGGGATAATCGCATGATACTTTCAGATTATCAGGTATTTCATTTTCAATTTCTATTCGTTTGATATATGCAGAAGACTGTAGAGCATTGATGGTACTTTCAGCAAGATTATGCATTGAAATCAGTTCCGGGTTGAAATCAACTTTGTTCATCTGTGTTCTCGACCAGGTCAGTAGATTTTCAAGGAGAGAACTGGTGTTTCGTGATGACGCTTTTAATAGCTCAAGTGTTTCTTCCAATTCATCTCCGGAAAAATCATTATAGTTCTCTACGAGCATTTCAATCATTAAGTAAAGGGATGAGAGAGGGCTTTTCAAATCATGGGAAATGATAGAGAAAAATTTATCTTTCATTGCATTGAGTTCACTTAGTTCCCGGTTGGTTTTAACCAGGTCGGAATTTAACTCGGCAAGTTCGTAGTTCTGATTCTCGATTCTTAGCTGCTTATCTTCAAGTTTAGTATTAAGATCCTTCAATATTTCATTGGTTTTATTCATCGATCTGTTTTTAAATATTAAAGCAACTGCCAGGATCAATATCAGGGAAGACAGGATTAAAATAATAATGATAATTAAATTCTGGTTTTCTGACTGTTCCTTCAATCGTTCGTTTTCCCATTCTTTTTCTGCAACTTTGAAATGAGTTTCAATTTCAGCTATCTTATTTTCACTTGCCTTATTATGAATGCTATCATTTAATTTATGATACATTTCAAGAGATTTATGTGCTGCTTTAAAATCCCCCCTGGCTATATTGATTTTGTTTTCGGTATTGTATGCTTCAATTAATAATTCAATAGTTCCGGTACTATCAAATACAACTTTCGAAGAATCCAGAATTCTTAATGCTTTCTTATAATTTTTCATATTCATTAGTATTTCGGCCATATTCATATCTATAAGAGCAATACCAATGATATTTTCCTGTTTAACTTTCAGCTTTTTTGATTCTTCGAACCACTTCAGCGCAGTTTCAAAATCCTCCTGGTGATAATATAATATTGCTTTATTATTATATGCAATGGACAAACTGTTCAGGTCATTTTTCTTTTTATATATATCTATCACATTATTCAGGTGTTTTGCAGCTTCATCATAACGCCCGAGTAAAATCTCGAAACTTGATAAGTTTGAATAAATTGTTGGTAATAAACGATCTTTCTTATCGCTTTTGTTTGCTGCATCAAGGGCTTTTAATAAATAATCGTGTGCTACTTCAATTTTATTTCTTTTTTCACTAAGTATGCCCAGCATCAGATAAGAATTTGCTTCAACATTTAGAATATTATGTTTCTTCGAGATTTTAATTGCATCGGTAAATAGTTCAACAGCTTTGTCATATTCACCGAGCCTTGTATAATTAATACCGAGTTTATTCTTTGCTTCAGCCATTTTTTCCTGATTTTCAAGAGCCTTTGCAAGTGAATACATCTTTTCACCATATTTCAGAGCTTCTTTCAGTTTTCCTTTACGTGAATAATATATAAAAGAATTAGCTTCTACATCAATTAAATGTTTGCCATAATTCTTTTGTTTAGAAATATCCCTGAGGCGATTAATATATTTAAGTGCTTCATCCGAACCTTTATTGGCATGTTCTTTGGATAAAGTAGTTAGCATTTTTGCCCTTATACTGTCAACTGTTTCAATTTTCAGAGCACTTTCAAGAGAATCAAGATTCTCCGTGGCAGAAAAAATCTTTAGCGGTAATAAAAAAAGTAGGAATATGAACGGAAGCCTCATATTAAGTTCCGATATTGATAAAATTACTCTTTGGTAAGATAATCAGAAAACAGCATTAAATCAAGTGTGGCACTATTTTTTTAACCATTCGGAATATTTGCTGTCAAGTTCAGTTGACGAAAGTTGTGGGATGTCATATTTTCCGGCTACCTGCCTTTGTCTTTGAGCTTCAAAAAGAGAAACAGCACATGCTACGGATATATTAAGGCTTTGTATCATTCCGTGCTGAGGAATCAGAAAGTTTCCGTCGGCATTTTCATAAGCTTCTGCAGATACACCTGAATGTTCATTTCCAAACATCAGGGCAACCTTACCAGTCAATTCAAGGCTGTACAGCGAAACGGAATCCTCGCCCATGTGGGTAGTATAGATTTTATATCCATCATTACGCAATTTCGTAAAGCATTCTTCTACAGTATCGAAGCGTTCGTATTCCACCCATTTTTTTGCACTGGCGGAACTTTGAGCACCAAGCTTCGGGAAAGGCTGGCCACTATGGTATATCATATATACTTTCATAATACCTACGGCATCACAGGAACGCAGGCAAGCCGACATATTATGAGGATCGTTAATATTTTCAAGAATAATTGTTAGTTCGGGCTGTCTTTTCTTCAATACGTTCATTAGTTTTTCTTTTCTTCTTTCCGTTCTCTCGTATGTCTTTCCTTCCATAACTATTCTTTCTTCCGTCTGCAAAATCAAGTATTTAAAAAAGAACAAAAATAAGAAAAACTAACTAATCTGAAAAGTAATTGAATGAAGCCGGCAGGAAAAATTCAAATGATAACTTAATAGTTTATACAATATCATTTGATATAATAAAAATACAAACCGGGCCATATTTAATGGTTTATAAGATATTAAAATCTTAATGGTTTAATCTTAAATAAGTATTTGGTTGTAAAAAAAAATCGTCCGGTTTGTTCATTCGCCGGACGATTATCAATTATTAAATATTTTGCAAAAATTATATCCTTCGCCGGAATCCCCGGCCTACCACCTCGTGTACGGTGTGAACAATCACGAATGCGTCCGGGTCGATCTTGCGGATAATTTCCTCAAGCCGCCCAATTTCCTTCAATGTTACCACAGTCATGATAACTTCCCTGTCAACACCTTTATAAAGCCCCCTGGATTTAATAGCAGTAGCACCGCGGGACAGGTCCCTGACAATGGCATCGGAAATTTCATTATATTTATCAGATATAATATATGCGGCACGTGCATAGTCAAAACCATCCAATATAACATCGATGATTTTTGATGAGACAAACAAAAGGAAAAAGGCATATAGCGTCAGAACCAGCGCAGGCTTATCCGGGGAAAGGCCTTTGGCACCGATTATTATACCGGCAAGAGAGATCACAAAGAAATCAATGATCATGATTGCCTGGCCGGGTTTTATGCCGAATCGTTTCTGCATAATAGCTGCAACAATATCCGAACCAGCCGTTGTACCCTTGAATTTGAAGATTATTCCAAGTCCTGTGCCGAGCAATACAGAACCGATAAGTATCAGGAAGAAAAAGTCGTGTTCGAGAAGCTGTTTCACGGTTTCAGATTCATGCAGGCGAATAAAACCGAATCCCGGAATATCACCCCTGAAGAAATCAATGAAGAAAGAGTTCATGGTGAAGGAATAAAATGTCCTGATGCCAAAACGTTTACCAAGTTCTTTAAGGCCCCAGATATAAAGTGGAACATTCAGAATCCATATCATCAAACCAACAGGGAGAGTTTTGTTTGATAAGTAGTGAATAGCCATCGAGAGTCCGCTTACGCCTCCCGGTACGACTTGTGCATCAATCAGAAAAACGCTTATTCCAAGGGCCATTACAGCTGCGCCAATTGTCGAGAAAAAGTAATCCCAAAAGGCACTGCCTTTTTTTAAACTCAATTCCATTTCTTCCGTCCTTTCACTTAAATTCCAAAAAACAAAAAGGTCAATTTACCATGCTAATCATATCAAAACATAAACTTTTCAAAAGTATAAAGTTAACGACTTCAAAATTAAGTAAAATATTTATCATGGCAATAGGTAAAAATACTGTCTTTGTATTTTTTATTCGCCAGGCCCCGGTAACGATACCGCCGCGTGCTCCGTCCATCTGTACGTATCGCGAGTTAGTAGCATCAATGCCCGACCTGCAGCGATAGCGGTCTCTGAACTCGTCGCTGTTCTCATATCCTCCGTAAACGATTTATCACGCATAGAATCCCTTGTTTTGTGCAATAATAGTATTCCCCTGAGCCTTCCGAGCGTTCCCCCGTCCTTTCCGAGCGTTCCCCCGTCCTTTCCGAGCATTCCCTCGTCCTTTCCGAGCGTTCCCCCGTCCTTTCCGAGCGTTCCCTCGTCCTTTCCGAGTATTCCCCTGAGCCTTCCGAGCATTCCCTCGTCCTTTCCGAGCATTCCCTCATGCTTTCCGAGCGTTCCCCCATGCTTTCCGAGCGTTCCCTCGTGCCTTCCGAGACACTTTTTCAGGTAAAATTCTACTCAGAAAACACAGAGTTTCACTTTTTTGATATAGAAATTCGTTCTATTAGAACGGTCGATCCCTATTTTCAATTGATGTTTTGGTACGGAAGAGCCGGTATTTGTTTTTTCCGGGTGAATATAGGATATACAAACATTGAAGTTTACTATGCCCGGCAAACTCAATGATCATTTAGCACAGGATTTCTGTCGGATGAGGGTAATTAACCCGCTGCCGGCTTTGGAATCCTTTCCGATAGCTTACTCCGGCTTTATTCCCGTGATTGTTGTTAATCATCCTGCTTCCTGTGGCTGTGATTCAGATACAATTTTTTTACAAGATATTAGATATTATTATTATTACATGTATATTGTTCCTTAAGTATCATTGCCAAACACCGGGGCCAAAAAAATAATTTTGCAATTCTTGTAACCTTTTTGGATTTTGCGGAACATACTGTGAAATTAAAGCGCGAATTTGTTTTATTAACCGGTTAATTATTGATTTGAAAAACAAGAATGATGAATTCCTTGAACTCTACATGCCGCTGAAGGAGAGGCTGGAAAGGTTCGCCATTGTAATTACAGGTAGCCGCGATAAGGCGAAAGACCTTACAGCTTCAACCGTGCTGGCAGCTTTCGAGGGATTTGACAGACTGAAGAACAAACAGGCTTTCCTCAGCTATCTGTTTACTATAGCCTACCGGCTTTACAACAAGAACAGGAGCAGGCTTGCAAGGTTTGATGCCACTGACCAAAGCGTTTTGGACAATCTGAAAATGCAGGAAGTCAGCCCGGAAATCAGGTGCGATATAAACCTGATGATGGAGGCAATAAACCATTTGGATTCTAAATACAGGGAAACACTGATATTGTTCTATATTCAGGGCTTTAGCCAAAAGGAAATTGCAAATATTATGAATACTTCGCTATCTAACGTAAAGCTGCGCCTGTTCAGAGCAAAGAAGCTTGTAAGGAAAGAACTTGGTATCGAGGTATCAGAAAACAGCATTCGGGATATTAAAACCGTTTCAATGAAAATATAACTCGGGTTGAATAATGAAAAAAATCGATTTAAATAAAAGTTTGGAAGATCTCGGCCAATTGCGCAACCGGGAAGAACTTTTAAGCGAAGATATGCTCCGGAGCATTATTGATAAAAAATCTGTACAAACGAATTTATCAAATGTTAAACCAAAGATTTTCAGGAGGTTAATCATGCCACTCACGGGAGCAGGTATTTTAGTCAGCGCGTTAATGCTGATATTCACAAACCAGGCGGATGAAAACGTTGTAACAACAACTGCCCTGGGCACAGCAAATTCAAATATAATCACGAAAACGACTGAGAAAAGCGATAAAAGCAATTCTGATGTGAATACAGTTAAATTATTAGAAAATAATATTATATCAGATAATATTAATTCAGATGAATCACCAAAAGAAAAAGGAAAGGACAAATCTGAAAAGAAAGAGGATATTAAGCAGAGAAGGATAATTGAATATTATGAATATCCAAACGAGGGAAAGAGTATTGAAGAAAATAACGGAGTTTTAAAATACAAAGGCAGAATTGTCCGAAAACTCAGATCAGTGGAAAATAACGGTAGCAGTAATACCACTACATCATTTGCTATTGGAAGCGGAGGGAAAGATAACACCAGCATACTTCTGCACCCTTCGGCCAACGATAAAAGAACAGGGCACAGTATAGGCGGAATAGTTGTCCTGAATCTTAACAGGGAAGAACTTGAAAAGATCGGAGTAAAGTTAACAGGCAATACAGTTGAATTTATAACTGAAAGAACTGACCGAATTCACCCGATTGATTATAAAAGACTGGATGAATACCGCAATAGTGAAGAGGTTCAGAAATATGTAAAAGCCGAATATCCTTTGGACGGAAGCCTCTTCTGTGTGAAAGAACATATAGCCGTCGAAATAAAAGACTGGAAAATAAGAGATAAAAAAGAAGAAATAAGCCGTAAGATGAAAGACCTGGACTATCATGGTTATGACAGCCGCTGGCCGGAAGAAAAGAGAAGAAAAGCACAACTCGCAAACGAAGAAATGAACCGCCTTGGACAAATAAAATCTGCTATAGGATTGGATATCAACCTGCAAAATTATGACGGCCAAGGTATTGACGGGTATTCCGGAATCTCGCCGCTTCTTTATACATGTACTTATAAAGACAAAAGAGATAATATTCTTAATCGCGTATTTAAAACGCCCTTGTTCTTCATCCATAACCCGAGGCATCCGCTTTTCCTGACAAATAGCGATCCTTATTACAAAGATATGGTTCCGGTAGAGATAAATTTGAATGAATATTTCGATAATCATGATGACTACTACGCCGAAAGGGTTGTACTCTGGTACTATCCAACGGATGAATTTTTAAACGCACTACCGGATCGTTATGCCAAAAAATTAAGAAAGGAAGCCGAAATACTCAGGCAGATACGTTCAGGAGCAATGCCTGAAGAAGAAGCCTGCAAGGGATTCAACGAAGACGAATCTTTCTATGATATTTGCAGGATATCTTCCGGCCCGGTAAGCATACAGAATATTTTTCCTAATCCGGCGCTGAATTCCACATCAATGAAATTCAGGATAAATAATTCGGCAAAGGTTAGTATTAATCTTTACAGAACAAACGGAGATTTTGTCCGGGAAATTCGGAACGAACAATTGCTCAGTCCGGGTGAATATACAATAAATATTAATCTTAGCGGCCTGCAGCCGGGTATCTACCTTGCTTCGGTGAAAACAAACATGGGCGAAGTAGCTGTGATCAGATTTGTTAAACAATAATTTTTGGTAGTAAAATGAAAAAGATAATAATTTTAATAATTCTCGTAATTGCAGGTATGAACACCTTGCAGGCTGAGTGGAATAAAATATTTACAGAAAGAGCATATTTCTCCCGCGATTTTATTTTCTTCAATGAACTGGAAGGGCTTATGATTGCTCCCGACGGATACATGGCGGAAACAACCGACGGCGGCAAAAGCTGGGAGTATATTTATACAGGTACAAAGCAGGAATTGTGGGGGATGCAGTTTGTCAGTGAAACCAAGGGGTATGTATGCGGCGAGTATGGCACAATAATGAAAACCGAGGACGGGGGTAAAACATGGCAGGACATCAGCCTGGATATTACAAAAACTTACCTTAGTAATTTATTCTTTGTTGATGAAAATACCGGCTGGGTGGCTACCAGGCACGGGCACGTATTCAGGACTACAGACGGCGGCGCCAACTGGGAAAAGTTTAAGCTTCCCGTTGCAGACTGGGTATCTACAATGCACTTCTTTGATGCGGACAACGGTATAATGACAGTAGGAACATTTGTTTATACTGATGGTAAAAGCTGGCAGATAGGCTACATAATGAAAACTAACGACGGTGGGGAGACCTGGGAAATAATGGAAACGGTAAACTCCTACCTTCAGGATATTTGTGTTGCCCCCAATGGTACTATTCTTATTGGCGGTAACTGGGGAACATTGCTAAAAAGCACTGACGGCGGGAAATCATGGATTGAACTGGAATCGAATACAGCATTCGGTATAAGTGATATTGAATTTGTTAATGATAAAGTTGCTTACGGAGCCTGCGGGTCAAGAAATGACGGAGGCGGATTTATCGTATCAATTGATGGTGGTGAAACCTGGCAGGATAGCGGCCATCTTTTCGATAACAGAATTGACCAGATATTTATTCTGGATCAGGAAACCATATGGGCCAGCGGAAAAAATCCATGCAGCATTTATAAATTTGAAAAAGACTGATTTCAGAATGATTCATCCGGTGGCAGGCAGTCATCGGATGAATTTTTTTTATAGCAATTTGCCCTGCCAGCTTTCTATTGATTCTTTAAAAAAAAATTGTATATTGTTGGCAATTATGATTGATGCAGATAAAATATCGGAAGTTATTAAAAAGATTGTAGCAGGTTACAATCCCGAAAAAATCATACTTTTCGGTTCTTATGCTATTGGAAATCAGGATGAGAATAGTGATTTAGACTTGTTTGTTATAAAAGACAGCGACTTGCCAAGGCCGCAGAGAACCTTTTTTGTTAGAAAAATATTACTGGGAACCGGAATTCCGATTGATATAATAGTTTATACTCCAAGTGAAATAGAGAAATCGAAAGATGACAAACATGGTTTTGTATATCAAGTTTTAAATTATGGAAAAACTTTGTATGAACGATCCAATTAACGATATAAAGCAATGGATCAGAAAAGGTGACCATGATCTGGGTACTGCCAAAATAACTTATCTTAATATACCCGAATATCTTGATACTGTAACCTTTCATTGCCAACAGGCAATTGAGAAATATTTTAAGGCTTTCCTGATTTATAGAAATACTGATTTTAGATATTCTCATGATTTGGCCTATTTACTTGATTTAATAACTGAGACAGATCCGGATTTCGGCCGCTATTTTGATATTGTTACGGAATTGCAGGGTTATGCTGTAGAAATAAGATATCCGAATGAGACCATTTTTCTTTCTAATGGAATTGTTGAAGATGCCATGGTTTTTGCAAAAAAAATAAGAGATTTTGTTACTACCAAAATGAATATAACTGTTGATTACAACGATATTCTTGATAGCTGACCATCCAGTTAAACTATTAAAATCCATTGGGTTTAAACCTGTAATTTTTCATTGATATAAAATTTTCCGAATAAGTGAGTAAGGAAAGCATTGAATCAGATTAATACTTATGAATTGTTGTCAAAGTTCAGAGAACCTTTGATTAAAAAAATTATTGATAATATCAATATTGCCCCTGTAAGCGATGGTATTGATATTGGCTGTGGTATCGGAAGCATTACTAAATTGTTGGCTGAAAGGATTTCTGCGGAAGGGAGTATTCTGGGGCTGGACTATTCTTCGGAATTTATAAACCATGCAATTAATCACAGACCTAAAAATATCAAATTTGTTCAGGGGGATATTAATCATCTTGAACTGCCTGAAAATTCCTTCGACTGGATATGGAGTATGGATACAGTTTGGGCCGGCCCTGAAGAATATGGCTGCCCGGCTGAAAAACCTGATGCAATACTTCGGCAGTTCCACGAAACATTAAAGCCGGGGGGCACAGTCAACCTGCTTTTCTGGTCGTCACAAAAGCTGCTCCCGGGCTATCCATTGCTGGAAGGAAGGCTAAACTCATCCGAGAAGGCTAATGCTCCCTACATTGAAGATATGAAACATGAGAATCATATCTTATACGCCCTAAACTGGCTTAGGAATGCAGGTTTTAGCGATGTTAAAGCAAAAACCTTTGCAGGTGATATCAGCGGCCCTTTGAGCGAAGATCATAAGAAAGCACTTGCAATATTTTTTCAAATGTTCTGGGGCAGCAGCCGGAATGAGGTTTCGAAAGAAGATTGGGAACAATTCCAGAGTCTTTGCATAGCGGATTCAGAAAATTTCTTACCTGCTGATCCTGATTATTATGGTTTTTATACATACACCTTGTTTCAGGGCAGGAAATGAAAGTAGTTTTTGTAATTTAAATGAAATAATTAAAATTTTTTTGTTAATTTTTTTATTATGATGTTAACAGATGAACAAAAAGATATAATTAGCTCTTCTGGCAATATTAAAATAAATGCTGTTGCTGGTTCTGGGAAAACAACTACCTTGATTGAATATGCAAAAGCTAGACCCAGAAATTGTAAAATTTTATATCTTGCATTTAATAAATCAGTAAAATTAGAAGCAGCTAATAAATTTAATAATATCGGTTTATATAATGTAAAAGTTGAAACAGCTCATTCGTTAGCTTATAAAAATATTGTTTTTAATGGTAACTATAAGATAAAATCTCATGGTTATAAAACACACGAAATTACAGAGTTATTAAGAATAAAAAACTTTGGAGATGAATATTCAGAATTTATAATAGCAAATTTTATAAATAAATTTATGTTATATTTTTGCAATAGTGATAAAGAAAAAGTAACCGATCTCAATTATTTAGATATTATATCAGATAAAAAGTCAAAGTTATTTGTTTCAAATTATTATAATTACATTGTTAAACAGACAAGATTATTTCTTGGAAAAATGGACAGAAGTGAAATTGCAATTACTCATGATTTTTATTTAAAAAAATTTCAACTTTCAAAACCAAAATTACATTATGATTATATTCTTTTCGACGAAGGACAAGATGCTTCTGCCGCAATGCTTAATGTTTTTTATAACCAAAAATCAGTAAAAGTCCTTGTTGGCGATACACATCAACAGATTTATGGTTGGCGTTTTGCAATAAATTCTCTTGAAAAGTCAAATTTTAAAAACTTCAACCTTTCAAAAAGTTTTAGATTTAGTCAGGATATTGCAGATCTTGCAATGGAAATTTTAAAATGGAAGAAAAAATTAAATTATAACGTAGAGCTCAATATTTCAGGAGTAGGAATTTCTGATAGAATTATTACCAAAGCTGTTATTGCAAGGACAAATTTGGGTTTATTGCAAAAGGCAATAGCTTATGTTACAGAGAAGAAAAAAGTTAAGAAAATCTATTTCGAAGGTAACATTAGCTCTTATACCTATGCAGATGAAGGAGCCTCTCTTTATGATGTTTTAAATCTTTATATTGGTAAACATAGATTGATAAAAGACAAGCTAATCAAAAAAATGAAAACTATCAAGGATTTGAATGATTACATAGATAAAACCGAAGATATTCAATTAAAAATGATGATAGATATTGTAAAAGAATATGGTAATGACATTCCGAAAATACTGGAAACAATAAAGAATAAACATGTTGATGATAATCATAAAGATGAAGCTGAAATTATATTTTCAACAGTTCATCGCTGTAAAGGTATGGAATATGATGCAATTCAAATTGTTAATGACTTTATTACTGAAGAGAAAATGGATATATTATTATCTGATAAAAAAATAAATGAGCATATTCTAACCAAAATAAATGAGGAAATTAATTTAATATATGTAGCAATTACTAGAACTAAAAACCGATTATATTTACCAGATTCATTAATTAAGGATTTTTATAATCAATCAAAACATATATATTTTTTACCAATTAGAAAAAAAGATGAAAAAAATGAACTTCTTAACCATAATATTACAAAAAATAAAACAGATGGAAGTCTCAAAAAGGATCTAACTAATAATGTTGCAAATATTCGAACAATATTCGAAAATGCATATAAACCATGGACTAAAAACCATGATGAAAAACTATCAATTATGTATACTGAAGGCATTACTATTAAAGATTTATCAAAACACTTTAAACGGTCGAGGGGAGCGATAAAATCAAGAATAGAAAAATTGCAACTTGATGACAAAGAAGGTTAACGTTTTCTACTATTGGCAGAAAATCTGTTTTTTTGAACTTCATTGAAAATTAACATTTCATTCAAACAGAGTTCACTTTCATATACTATCTTGCAAGCTGTTGATGTATGGATTAGGTTTGATGATGTTTGGGTTTGATAATGTTAAATTTAAAGATGACCTTATATAAGAAACTTTTGTTTCTTGCAAGCGGCCTTGGAGCATTGATATTACTTGTAGCTCTTATCTCTATTTATACCTACAAAGTTCAGAACAATCGTGATAATTTCAGGAAGGCACATACACTTCTTCTCAGATCATCACAGGTTCGTACCGATTTTTCCCGCAAAAGGGATACCCTGCTATCCGGTGTTTTCACTTCCCTTATGAATGACTTCGTTAAAACCATCGACGATTACAAAACTGAAAAAGATACACGTTTTTTGATTGAAAAGCAGAAGCAGTACAGAAGCCTGTTTGACGAATACGTGAAACAATACCGCGTAAGGGGCTTGGATGAAAATCACGGCGTGGAGGGCCGTTTCAGGGAAAGCGTTCATAATATTGAAGATATCATAAAATCCATGAATAATTATCAATTATATGTATATATGCTTCAGGCCCGCAGAAGTGAAAAAGATTATATTATGAGACGCAAGAATAAATATATCGACAAAGTAAAAAATGTTGTTGAAAAGCTTAACTCCACAGCCTCGGAAGTTGTGGGAAATCCCCGGACAGAATCCGAGATTCACAGACTTTCGAATATTTACCTTGATAATTTTATTTCACTTATATCCACTTTCAGGAAAATAGATTCTTTAGAAACTATTCTTATAAACAGCGAGTTCGAACTAAATCAGAAAATCCGGCAGATAGCAGCTCAGAAAGAAGCAAAAGCAGATACGATAAGGATAATTCAAATATTTGTTGTGGTAATTTCAATAATTCTGGCAATTCTGATTTCAATTACCCTGGCCAGGAGCATAACCAAGCCCGTAGAGAAACTAAGGAATGCTGCAATCGCCATTGGCAGAGGCGATCTTGATATAAGGGTGAATATTAAAACCGGGGACGAGATACAGGACCTTTCGGAAAGCTTTAACCAGATGGCCGGTGATATAAGTAGTTCAAACAAAACTATTCTCGAGCAGAACAAACGCCTTGAAGACAATAATAATGAACTTGGCAGGCTGACATCCGACCTCCAGGAATCACTCGAAAATCTTGCCCTGCTTGGTTCAATAGGTAAAAGTATAACATCTGTTCTGAATTTTGACGATATTATCACTAAATTATACATGCATCTGCGTGGCGTTATAGATTCCTCTACATTTGCTATCGGCCTTGTTGATGATGAAAAGAATGCCATAAACTACAAGCTTGTTATCGAGCGATCCGAGAAGCAAAGAGAAGTTATTACCGATCTGCAAAAAACATCAAGAATTGATAATGTATGTGTGCTTACAGGAAATGAAATAGTTATTACCGATTTAGGAAAAGATAAGGCTGAATTGATTGAATCCTATCCCGAATATTTCAACGATAATGTTGAAACGATCACACTCAATTCCATGTCTGCTATATATCTGCCAATAATCATCGAAGATCAGACAATAGGTGTTATATCAATAGAAAGCCAGGAAGAAAATGCATATAGTAGTAATATTACTGACTGGCTTAGAAATATTGCATCCTACGTTGCTATAGCAATTATCAACGCTCAATCATACGATGAGATAATACGTTCGCACGAAGAACTGAAAACAACACAAAACCAGCTTATACAGGCCGAAAAAATGGCTTCGCTCGGACAGCTTACTACAGGAATAGCCCATGAGATAAAGAATCCCCTGAATTTTATTACCAATTATTCCGACGGTACTTCTGAACTTCTGGAAGAGATCGCTGAGGAATTTGATGAACTCAGGGATAAAATCGGTGAGGATGATTTTAATTATTATGCCGGCACATTCAATGAAGTCAGAAGCCACCTTGATACGATAAAAAGGAATGGTCAGAGAATTGACAGTATTGTCCGCTCAATGATGGAACATGCCAGATCGGGTAATGGTGAAAAAACAACCGTTAATATTAATAGTTTCATCGAGGAATATACAAAACTTGCCTATCATGGTTTCAGGGGGGAATACAAACATTTCACGGCAGCCCTGAACTTTGAGCTGTGCGATGAAAATCCGCCTTTGGAACTTAATCATCAGGAAATTAGCAGAGTAATAACCAATATTGTTGATAATGCCTGCTATTCCACAATGAAAAAAAACGAAGAGCAGAAAAACGGTTTCATGGCCGATCTGAAAGTATCAACAAAATTGAATAACGGATATATTGAAATAGGTTTTCGGGATAACGGTAACGGGATTCCGAAAAATATTATTAACAAGGTGATGAATCCATTTTTCACTACCAAACCAACAGGCGAAGGTACAGGCCTGGGACTATCCCTGAGCTATGATATTATACGAAACGGGCATAATGGCGAAATGAAGTTTGAATCAGAAGAAGGAAAGTATGCAAAATGTATTATCAAATTGCCGTATAATAAATGACGGCAATGTAAAAGGTGATTTGATTTTGGAACAAAAAATATCAAATAAAGACGGAAAAGCAAAAATGGCTTCCTTAGTATTATTAGTTGATGACGAACCCGATGTGGAAGGACTCGTTAAACTCCGAATGAGAAAACAGATTCAAAACGGGGATTATCATTTTATCTATGCCAGCGACGGTGTGGATGCACTTGAAAAAATCAGAGAAATACCCAATATCGATGTGGCTGTGGTTGACCTTAACATGCCAAGAATGGATGGATTCTCGCTCCTGAAAGAGCTAAAGGAAATTAATCCGGATATGAAAACAATTATTATTACCGCTTATGGAAATATGACGAATGTCAGGACTGCCATGAGCCTTGGTGCATCGGATTATATCACAAAACCAATTAATTTCAATGATTTTGAAAACTCGCTGAATAACGTTTCCAAAAATGCTTTCGATATCAAATTATCTAAAGAGATTGCAAGGCAGGCAGAGCTAAAGCTGAAAGATGCCCTGAAAAAAGAAAAAGACCTGAATGATATGAAATCAGGATTTCTTTCCATGGTATCCCATGAATACCGGAACCCTTTAACAATTATTCAAACTTCAGCCGACCTGATGAGAATGAACCTGGGCAGGCAAATCAATGATAAACAAAATAATCATCTTAATAAAATTCATTCTGCGGTAAAACTGATGACCGAAATGCTCGATGATGTGGTAAAAGTGGCAAGTATCGACAGCGGCGAAGAAAGGTTGAATCTGGAAGAAATGGATATATGCCTTGTACTGAAAACAATTATTGAGGAAATCAAACTAATCGACAGGGATAAGCATGATATAAAAACCGAACTATCCTGCAAATCATTGAAATATCTGAGCGATTCAAATCTGCTCAGGTATATATTTTCCAATTTAATATCCAATGCAGTTAAGTATTCTCCTGAAGGCAGCGAAATTCAGGTAAACCTGAAAATTCATAATGAACACCTGATATTTGATATTAACGATAATGGAATTGGTATAAAAGAAAATGATATGAATAAAATTTTCCAGCCTTTCTACAGGGCCGGCAATGTTGGAAAAACACAGGGTACCGGACTTGGGCTTTCCATTGTTAAGAAAAGCGTTGAACAGCTTAAAGGAAGTATTGGATTAACAAGTATGCTAAACAGCGGCACAAACATTAAAGTGAAATTACCGCTGTTCAAAAGTTTAAATGATTACTACAGCAGAGATTAAATATGATTATTGAAAAGCATAATACTAAAAGGATCGATACTATGCCAACAGATATTTCCGGGGCTACCAGAATATTATTGGTTGATGATGAACCTGACGTCGAGGGGATGGTCCGGTTGAAATTCAGGAAGCAGATCCGCAAGGGGAAATACGATTTTGTTTTTGCGGAAGACGGTTTTGATGCACTTAGCAAACTCAAAGAAAATCCTGATATCGATATTGTCATCTCGGATATTAATATGCCGAAAATGGACGGCCTTACACTTTTAAATCACCTTAGCAGCGTGAACAAAATGCTAAAAGCTATAATAGTTTCTGCTTACGGTGATATGGATAATATCAGGACAGCCATGAACAGAGGTGCTTACGACTTCCTGACAAAGCCGATAGATTTTGAAGACCTGGCTATTACTATCGAGAAAACCAGGAAAACAATCGATGAAGTCAAGTCCAGCCTTAAAGCCCTGAATAAAACCCGCCACTCCCTTAGTATGAGCAAAGCCCTGAATCATTCCATTATTTCATCTGCTGCCGATTCGATAATCACCATTGATGATATGGGTAATATCCAGACTGTTAATCCTGCCACCGAGCAATTATTAGGGCTGATCAGCGATGATATAATTGCCTACAATATTTCTGATTTTTTTCCCGGATTAAGGGAAATAATAATGAAGAAATCTGTAGAATATGATATTGATGACGATGAAACAACTGTAATTTTCAAGAACAGAGAAGTTGATGCATATACCAGCATAGGCCAGAACTTTCCTGCTGAACTTTCAGTCAGCAAAATAGTTTCCGAATCAGAGAATTATTACACAATTATGGCGCGGGACATAGGATTCAGAAAAAAAGCAGAAAACCTGCTCAGGGAATATAACCTGACACTGGAACAGGAAGTGGAAGAAAGAACCCGCGAACTAAAACAGCTGAATAAAGAAAAAAACGAAATCCTTGGCATTGCTGTTCACGACCTGAAAAATCCGCTTAGCGGAATACAAATGATAGCCGAATATTTAAATAATTGCGATGAACTTACCCAAGAAGAAATAAAGGAATTCACTGGCGATATTCTTTCTTCAACCAAAAAAATGTTCAATCTTATTAAGAATCTGCTCGATACAAATGCCATAGACCAGGGAAAAATCAAAATTGAAAAGGACAGGTTCAATATTAATGAATTGCTTGAAGAAGAAGTTAAATTTTTCCGTAAATCCGCTGCAAAGAAAAATATTGATATTATTCTGTCGAATTCCGACGGTCCATATTATGTTTACCAGGACAGCAACGCAAGCGCTCAGATAATGGAAAACCTTATTTCCAATGCCATTAAATATAATCCGCTCGGAAAAAAAGTATATATACAACTTGAAAATACTGATACCCACGTGATCTTTTCCGTTCGCGACGAAGGCCCGGGCATTAGTGAAGAAGATAAGAAAAAATTGTTTAAAAAATTCTCCAGGCTTAGTGCACAGCCTACAGCAGGAGAAAATTCAACAGGACTTGGACTTTCGATAGTAAAAAAACTCTGCGAGCTGATGAATTGCGATATTAGATGTGAAAGTAAACTTGGCGAAGGAACAAATTTTATCTGTAAATTCCCAAAAGCTTAATCCTATACAACATCAAACCCAAAAGGGCTGCTGCGTTGTGGCGGCCTTTTTTTATTTATCTTCATCAAAGGGTAGCGTCCTAAAGCTCCCGATACTTTCCTACCCAACCGGTACTATCCGGGAGAAAGCGGGATTTTGGGAAGAAAGAAAAAAAACTGTTTCCCGCCTGTTCGGACACGTCAGGACAGGGCGAGGAACTATTCCATTTCTTTCGAAAAGCAGGAGTTCCATAATTACAGCTGTCTGAATCCGGCAACCTTCAGAAGGTTAGCATCTGTGATCGTTGTCGTTTAGAAAATTTTCACTCCGCCCCTTGCCCCCCCCCCCGCCTTCCCCGTCTTGTTTCTATTTATCGGGAATATATCGATGCCATCGGCGTACATCTGCCAATTCTAAACGTATCAGAAATGTCAAATTGGAAATATTCTGACATAAGAGACCTTGTCATTTGTATGCAGTAAATTTACTGTAAGGTTTTTCATTTCAAAAATTTTAATTATTTTATATTATTATGACACTATTTAATAATTATCATTCTTTATATGAAATACACAAAACTTACTGCTTATGCTACTTTTGCCGGAAATTTTATAACGATTATTGTTGCAATTTTATCTTTTTATTTTTCAGATTCTGCGGCCGTTCTTTATACAATTTTTATCAGTTTGTCAGGTATTATTTGCTCAATCCTGACACTACTGGTAATAAGGGAAAGGGAAAAAGGCCATAGCGACAAATTTCCTTACGGTACGAACAGGCTTGAAAATTTCAATGCCCTGGTTATATCGGTTATCATTCTGTCATGCGTTGTCGTATCAGTTGTTTTTGCAGTAAGGAGTATTTTGCATGACCCTCATATCCTGAATAATTTTGTTACCATTCCCCTGTCACTCATTATCGCTTTTTCAACACAATTCGGAATTTATTTTATTGCCAAAAAAGGGATGAAACATGAAAACAGCCCCATTCTGATAATTCTTGGAAAAGATGCAAAAATTGGCACCTACAGGAATTTAGCATCTTTCGTTGTTGTATTAACATTATGGATTATCAGCATAGATGATATTCATGCCCATTACTGGATAGATAAAGGGCTGGCATTGACTTTTGCAATGTACGGAAGTTTTATTTACCTGGGCCAGATTATCAGTGATTCTAAATCGCTATCTGATTTTCCGCTTAAAGAATCCGAGCAGTTGTTTATTTTAAATATTCTTTCCAGGTATTTCAATGAATATGAAAATATCGGACGTATATATTCCACTACCAAAGGTAATGATTTTTTTGTTGAAGTGGAATTGAAATTTAATACCGGAACAAAACTGGATTATGTTTTAGAACTTCAAAAAAAAATGCATAGTGATTTTATTAATAAATATCCCGGGGGTAATTTAAAGATTATTCCGGGACTTTCAGAGTAGCAGAAATGATGAATACTTCGCTTAGTGCAGTGTTTCATCCATACCTGGACTGTTATGATTCCCGAGAATATTCATTATGGGTATCCAAGCTTTGGCAACTTTCCGGATTGATAACATCCACCTGTTGCAATCACTTTTTCGGGGCTATTCTCCCTGAATTTCATTAATTTTATCTGATGAATGAATTTATCATAATATACGTTGCCCTGATATTGTTTATATCCTCGCTGTGCCGCTCGGCGCTCGGCTTTGGCGATGCCCTTATTGCTATGCCAATGCTGTCTCTTTTTATCAGCGTAAAGATTGCGGCTCCGGTTGTAGCTATAATAGCAAGTATAATAGCCATTTCTATCATTGCAAAAAACTGGAAAATGATAGAGGTTAAGGACGCCCCGGCGCTGGTAATTTTTTCGCTTATTGGCATACCATTCGGACTCTTTTTCCTGAAGGACAGCGGCGAGGGCCTGATAAAAATACTGCTTGGAGTAGTTCTAATAATTTTTGCTGCTTTCAAGCTTTTCAGGCCTGAATTTTTTAAACTTGCGACCGGCAGGTCAGCACCATTATTTGCCCTGATTGCAGGCGTACTCGGCGGCGCTTATAATACGAACGGCCCCCCGATTATCATATACGGCACGCTTCGAAGCTGGGAACCGGAAAAGTTCAGGGCAATCCTGCAGGGAATATTCCTTCCAACCAATCTGTTAATTACGATCGGGCACGGGTGGGTAGGCCTGTGGAATACGGAAATGCTGGCCTATCTCATGTATTCACTTCCACTTGTTTTGCTTGCAATGTTTCTCGGCAGCAGGCTGAACAAAAAAATAAATCCCGAAAAATTTCATAAATATATTTATATCATTCTCGGGATAATTGGCATTTCCCTGATAGGGTTTGTGGTTCTCTGATATCTACTTTATTATTACAATATTTCTACTCTCAATTATCGTTGCCGACCGGAAAACAACAAAATAATTCCCGGTTGGTAAATCTTTTATATCTACCTTGCGAATAAAATTACCAAAATTATCCGTAACTGAATTTACCAGGTTTTTTACTTTTCGCCCCATCATGTCAAAAATCGATATATCCACAGCTCCTTTCTCAGAAATTGTATATCTAAGATTGATATGAGAATTGCCAGGGTTTGGGCTTATACTAATAATTCCTGCTTCAACATAAGGATTAACAAGCCTCTTCCCTCCCTCTTCACAAATATTCAGAAGGGTGAACATACCATCCACCGTTACCATTTCAGCCTCTCCCCCGTTTGGTTCGGCCAGCGGCAGAAGAAGTTCACAACTTTCTGAATTCCCGAGGCCAACCGAGAACCGCAGATAAGTAAGGACACCATTCTCGTCGGGATTAATGTTTAGCCCGTTTATATCTATATATGCATTTTTTTCATCGACATATATCATATCAAAATCAATAGGATATAAAAGGCTTGGGTTGAAGTTTACATTAACATTAATATTTTCCGCACCACTTTCAATCAGATCCTTTTCATTAGCAATAATAAGCGGTATCAATACCGTATCCTTAGGACTGCCTTGTGTACTGCCAATAAACAAAGTAGGATTATCATAATCGCTGCTATAAAAATATAAGGGGTCTGAAGCTTCAGATTCGCATCCGAAATCGCTTGTTACAACAACAGAATACAGCCCGGTTTTCAGCGGAAGATACTTTTGGTGTACTGCTCCCGGTATAATTTCCCCGTCCATATACCATTGGTTTCCCTTGTCAGCGTTTGAAACGAGGTAATATCCGTCTTTCCAAATTTTCGGTTTAAACTCGTCTATAATAATATATTTGATTGTATCCCTGGCATAGCATCCGTTTTTGCTTTTCACTTTCAATATATAATTCCGGCTAATATCTGAACTGATAGTTACGGATGGTTTTGCGGGGTTGCTAATTCCTATGGAAGGTTCCCAGGAAATTTCATACGGCGCAATTCCGTCCTTAATTTTGGCTTTCACCTGAACTTCAGTATTTTTCTCACACACATAAATATCATCCCCGGCATCAACAAAAGCGTTGGAAATTATCTCGATAAAGATAGAATCACGGAATTCACAATCGTCATCGTATTTTACCAAAACCCAGTAAAGCCCGGTTTCGTCTGCTTCATGCCAGGACTCAGTAGTTCCGTCATGCCACAAATATTCCTTAGCGCCGTTGAAATTGAAGGTATTCAGAATATCGCCTTCACAAAGAATTGTATCCGGGCCGAAACCATAAATGTAATCAGGAGCATTTTCAAAAATCCATCCCTTGTTATTAGGCCCTATAGATTTGGAATATGCCCCGGCATAAAATGTCGCCCCGCTGTCAGCTCTAACATCTGTCAGACTAAGGAAATCACAGGATACTGTCCCTTCTTTTTTTATAATACTCGTTTGGATACCGGATAATGTTGATTTAATTGTAATAGGAAAACACGAGTTTCCCCTGCAATCAAAAAAACTATTGATCTTTTGTTCTCTGCCAGAAGTCAGTGTATAATTAAATGAAGGCCTGAACTCCAGTGTATCATAAGTAAAATCATTCTTGATATTAGCATTGGAATTGATAACAACTTTGTTGAAGTTCCCTCCTCCTTCAATATTCGATGAATTGGTTTCGTTAGTAAAATATACGTTGTGGTAATCATAACCGCCGGTATTGAATGTTCTGCTTAAACCGTCAAGATATATCTCGGATTTTCCGGCATCATGTGTTTTGTATGCGCCGTTGGATATCCAGTTTGAATTAGTCAGGTGAATTATTGAATTATTCAGGTAAAGTTCCCTATCATTATTACTCGCACCCGAATAAGAATAGCAGGTAAGATTGTAATTCTTTGTATTGAAACTGCCATGCTTATGATATATCTCACCGCATTGAAGATCTCCGAGTAATTCCCATCCGCCGTCGATACCGTAGAACCTGATATTTGATAATTTTTGGGATGCTGATTTTATAATATTGCCCTTGTCCATAGCCTCGAAATTGATGATATTTGTCATCCTGTAATCCAATGCCTCATCAAGATACAAACTTCCGTATATCCTGATCTGGAATTGAAGTTCCTTCGTGAATAATGCATTCCCGGTATTTTCCCATTTCATATCATGACAAAAAACAAGGGGTGTACGAACAATTACAGTATCATTATCCAAACCGTCAAAGAACACATCGTCAAAGGGCGTTGGAATGCATGCTCCGCCGCTTCCTGCCGCAGATTCATCCCAGTTTTGCCTGTCGTCCCAATATCCCTTTCCATTGCCGACCCAATATAGAGCCCTGGGGGGTGGGCCTGTAATTGTCCAGCCGGAATTATTGCCAAGATTGATTGAATTTGTGGCTGTAAAATCTGCCGAACCCGAAGCTGTTAAATCCTGAAGAACCACATAATCAAGTTCAATATTTGCTGTTTCGGACTTTATCGTTGTTGCTGAATTCACCGTCTGTGATTTTATAAAAATATATTTATCACATTCTCCGGTTGCGCTGAAGTATTCGTGTACAGTTTGCGTTTTGCCTGATGTTAACGAATAGATAAAACCCGGATTAAATATCAGGCTGTCGTAAGTAAAATCATTCTTGATATAAGCATTGGAATTGATAACCACTTTGTTGAAGTTCCCTCCTCCTTCAATATTCGATGAATTGGTTTCGTTTGTAAAATATACGTTGTGGTAATCATAGCCACCGGTATTGAAGGTTCTGCTTAAACCGTCAAGATATATCTCGGATTTGCCGGCATCATGTGTTTTGTATGCGCCGTTGGATACCCAGTTTGAATTAGTCAGGTGAATTATTGAATTATTCAGGTAAAGTTCCCTGTCATTATTACTCGCACCCGAATAAGAATAGCAGGTAAGGTTGTAATTCTTTGTATTGAAACTTCCATGCTTATGGTATATTTCACCGCATTGAAGGTCTCCGAGTAATTCCCATCCGCCGTCGATACCGTAGAACCTGATATTTGATAATTTTTGGGATGCTGATTTTATAATATTGCCCTTGTCCATAGCCTCGAAATTGATGATATTTGTCATCCTGTAATCCAATGCCTCATCAAGATACAAACTTCCGTATATCCTGATCGGGAATTGAAGTTCCTTCGTGAATAATGCATTCCCGGTATTTTCCCATTTCATATCATGGCAAAATACAAGTGCCGTTCGAACAATTACAGTATCATTATCCAAACCGTCAAAGAACACATCGTCAAAGGGCGTTGGTATACATGCTCCGCCGCTTCCTGCCGCAGATTCATCCCAGTTTTGCCTGTCGTCCCAATATCCCTTTCCATTGCCGACCCAATATAGAGCCCTGGGGGGTGGGCCTGTAATTGTCCAGCCGGAATTATTGCCAAGATTGATTGAATTTGTGGCTGTAAAATCTGCCGAACCCGAAGCTGTTAAATCCTGAAGAACCACATAATCAAGTTCAATATTTGCTGTTTCGGACTTTATCGTTGTTGCTGAATTCACCGTCTGTGATTTTATAAAAATATATTTATCACATTCTCCGGTTGCGCTGAAGTATTCGTGTACAGTTTGCGTTTTGCCTGATGTTAACGAATAGATAAAACCCGGATTAAATATCAGGCTGTCGTAAGTATAATCATTCTTGATATAAGCATTGGAATTGATAACCACTTTGTTGAAGTTCCCTCCTCCTTCAATATTCGATGAATTGGTTTCGTTTGTAAAATATACGTTGTGGTAATCATAGCCACCGGTATTGAAGGTTCTGCTTAAACCGTCAAGATATATCTCAGATTTGCCGGCATCATGTGTTTTGTATGCGCCGTTGGATACCCAGTTTGAACTTGTAAGGTGAATAATTGAATTATTCAGGTAAAGTTCCCTGTCAGGATTGCTTGCACCGGAATATGAATAGCAGGTAAGGTTATAATTCTTTGTATTGAAACTTCCATGCTTATGGTATATTTCACCGCATTGAAGGTCTCCGAGCAATTCCCATCCGCCGTCGATACCGTAGAACCTGATATTTCCAAGTTTGATACCTTCGGACTTTATAACATTACCTTTCTGCATACTTTCAAAATTCAATGAATTTACATTAAAATCCATATCACTGTTCAATATCAGTGAACCATATATTTTTAGCATCGGCTGAGTATTCTTATTAAAAACAATTTTTTTCGAAGCTTTCGAAAAATCAAGGGTTAAGCATTCTGCATTATCTTTAATTGTTATTACAATTTCCTCGTCTTCGGGAAGGAACGAATTGTTATCAAAATAAACAGTATCGCCAGCATCGGGAACCTTACCAAACTCGCTCGGATCTCCGCCCGAAGAACCGGCCCAATGCTTGAAAAACTCTGACCAATCGCCGGAACCACCCACCCAATAGAAAGATTCGTCCTTCGACTCCGTGGTGAGAGGAAAAAAGATAAAAGCTGCAATAATTAGAATTTTCCTGAACATATAACCCCCGGGATATTATAACTATCTCTCAACTTCAAATGATTCAATAAAATTGAGCTGAGTGATAAATCTAATTAGAATAAATGAATATAAGAAATTTCTTTTAAAGAATAAAAATGATAGTCAAAAAATTCACAATAATTTGTTTCCTGAAATTGGTTTTTTCTTTCGGGAAAATTGCGTAATTTTCCGGTTATTAATATTGATAAGTTATGAATAATAATTATAAATTATGTAAAATTTTCTTTTTGGAGATATAATGTCAGGTCATAGTAAATGGGCAAATATTAAGCATAGAAAAGGCAGGCAGGATGCCAAAAGAGGTAAAATATTCACCAGGATAGCAAAAGAGATCACTATTGCATCACGTGAAGGCGGTGGCGATCCTGAGTCTAATCCCAGGCTGAGGCTTGCAGTTCAGAACGGACGTTCTGTAAATATGCCTATGGATAATATCAAAAGAGCAATCAAAAAAGGTACAGGCGAAATCGAAGGCGTTAACTACGAAGAAATTACATACGAAGGATACGCACCCAATGGTGTGGCTGTTATCCTGGAAACTGTTACTGATAACAAAAACCGTACTGTGGCAGAACTTCGTTCTCAGTTTACAAAACTTGGCGGCAACCTCGGTGATAGCGGTGCCGTGGCATGGAACTTCGACAGAAAGGGCGTTATTACAATTAATACTAACGACATATCCGAAGACGATATGATGGAGCACGTCCTTGAGTCAGGCGCTGAGGATATGGAGTATGATGAATCATCAACACGTATCATAAGCTCGATGGAAGATTTCGGAGCATGTAATAAATACTTCCAGGACAAGGAATTGGAAGTAACTGAAGGTAAACTTGAATATATCGCTAAGGATGTAATAAATATTACTGACGTAAATCATGCCAAAAAAGTAATGAAGTTTATCGATCATTTTGAAGATCATGAAGACGTGCAGAACGTATTTACAAATGCTGATTTTGATGATTCAATTATTGCTGATCTTGAGAATGAATAAAATAATTATATTGGTAAACATATCCCCGAAACATAAGGTTTCGGGGATTTTTATTTAAAGGTATATTTTGAGAATACTTGGTATAGATCCCGGCTCGCTGATCTGCGGATACGGCGTTATAGATAAAACCAAAACCGGAATTCAACTAATTGAATACGGCGTGGTAAAAGCTGCGAGAAAACACAAGACAATACCTGCCCGGCTTACTGAGATATTCCTCAGGCTGGAACAGGTTCTTGAGCGTACCAGCCCTGAAATTGCCGCCTTTGAAACTATGTTTTACTCAAAGAATGCCCAATCTCTGATGAAGCTTGCTCATGCACGTGGTGTGGCAATGCTGGCAGCCTCTCTTTATGAAACCGCAATTTTTGAATACTCTCCGAAAGAAGTTAAAAAATCGGTAACAGGTAACGGCAGCGCTTCCAAGGAACAGGTGTCTTTTATGGTAAAACGAATTTTGAATATTGATGAAACTCCGGATTTCTTTGACTCGACAGATGCTCTTGCAGTTGCAATATGCCATTCTATGAAAGCCGGTAAAATTAATGCAGGCCCGTCGAACTGGAAAGATTTTATAAAGAATAACCCTGACAGGGTGATAAAACGTTAGAAACAATGCCCAAAAATCGACAATATAATATCTGGTGGATTATTTCAAATCTGCTATTATAAAATACTTATAGTTTAGCAGGATAAGTCAGGAAAGAATATCGTTTAACTGCCGTAGCATATTGTGCATAGCAACATCATGTACCCTGATTATATCAATATTCTTTTTAATCAGCAGGGAATGAATTAAGGCCGTAGGAACATCCCTTTTCTCAGGATTTTCAATGCCAAGAGTCTTGGCAATAAATGATTTTCTTGATATGCCAAGAAGCAAAGGAACCTTTAAGCCATTGAAACGGTCGTAATTTTTCAACAATTCAATATTATGCTCAACTGTTTTTCCGAACCCTATCCCGACATCTGCTATTACATTTTTCACCCCGATAGATTTTGCAAACGCAATTTTCTTTTCTAATATTGAAAATATATCTTCAACAACATTCTTATAAACGGGGTTATTCTGCATTGTTCTTGGACGCCCCTGAATATGCATTATTACAAGCGATTTATTATACTTTGCAACCAAATGGGCCAGCCTTTCGTCAAAATCAAGGCCGCTGATATCGTTAATAATATCTGCCCCCTCGGCGATAGCAGCATTTGCAACTTCATGCTTGGTAGTATCGCATGATACTTCAATGCCTGGGAATTTCTTTTTAATCGATGATATTACAGGTATAACCCTTTCAATTTCTTCTTCCGGTGAAACTTCATCTGCACCGGGCCTGGTGCTTTCACCGCCGATATCAATTATATCAGCTCCGTCACGGATCATTTTCTCAGCACGGGCTATTGCTTTCTCTAAACTATTGTATTTGCCACCGTCGGAAAATGAGTCGGGAGTAACATTCAGAATACCCATAATTTTTGGAAAGGCCATTTTGTTATCTCAGATTGATGAGTAAGAATCAATATCAATATTAATACGAACCGCAGAAGTTGAGTGTTTTCTGCCATATTCTTCGAAAGCATGATCAAAATATTTCCTCAGGATGTTTCCCGAGGGGTCAGAGCTTTTATCATTTTTTATTATTATTATGTGCCGGAACCAGTTTCTTACCTTGTAAATCTGCGGCCTCATTGGGCCAAATTTTACCAGGTATTTATTTTTTCCCGGAAGGAAAGAGCCGAATGCTTCGGCAGCCAATTCTGTTTTCTTGTCATCACGTCCTGTGAATTCAATCAGTACGAGCCTGCAAAAGGGTGGGAACCATAAGTTTTTTCTTTCCCTGATCTCCTTATTGAAAAAATCAATGTAACTGCCACTTTGAACATAATCCAGAACCATATTGTCAGGATGATTGGTCTGTATCAATACATTGCCTGGCATATCGTCCTTTCTTCCTGAACGCCCGGCAACCTGGGTTAATAATTGGAAGGCTCTTTCAGATGCCCGGAAGTCCGGCAGGTAAAGCTGGAGATCGGCATTGATTACCCCGACAAGCGTTACCCTGGAAAAATCGAGCCCTTTTGCAACCATTTGAGTCCCCAACAAGATATCCGACTCTCCCCTGGCAAAGGAACTCAATATTTTCCTGTGTGATCCCTTTTTTGATGTTGTGTCCAGGTCCATTCTAACAATTTTTGCATCGCAACCCATATTTTTCAGAGCTTCTGCAAGTTCGTCCTCGATTTTCTGCGTGCCGCTTCCGACTTCTTTCATTTCCGGGAATCCGCAGGCACGGCAGGTTTTAAAAGCTTTTACAGTATATCCGCAATAATGGCAACGCAGTAAATCAATTTTTTTGTGGTATGTAAGGGATACAGAACAGTTCTCGCACATCGGTATATCCGCACAGTCGCTGCATTCAAGGTAGGAGGAATATCCACGCCGGTTCTGGAATAGTATAACTCCTTCCTTACGATTTACCCGGTCAATAATTTCTTTTAGCAATCTAATAGAAAAGTTTCCCTTCACAGCTCCTGATTTCTTCTCTTCCTTCATATCAATTATATCAATATCAGGATAAGAGGCTCCGTCTCCCCTTTTGATAAGTTTGATCAGTTTGAATTTTCCCGACAGTGCATTGTTCATTGATTCAGTAGAAGGAGTTGCAGATCCAAGCAGAACCGTGCAATTCTCCATTTTTCCCCTGACAATAGCACAATCCCGCCCATGATATCTGGGCCTCTTGGCGTCCTGTTTGTATGATGGCTCATGCTCTTCGTCAACAATTATTATCCCGATATTCTCCAGAGGTGCGAAAACAGCCGACCTTGCTCCGAGAACAATTCTGCTGTTACCGTTGCTAATCTTTCTCCAGGAATCATAACGTTCACCATCGGACATTTTGCTATGTAGCACAGACATTAATCCCGGGAATGATTTTTCGAATCTATCAGTCAACTGCGGGGTAAGGGAAATTTCTGGAACTAAAATCAGGGCATTTTTTCCTGCGTCAATCGCTTTTTTAATTGCATGCAGGTAAATCAAGGTTTTGCCGCTTCCGGTAATTCCGTGCACCAGGAAAGTATCAAAACCCTGTTTTCCTGCAGATTGGTTAATTATTTTAAGAGCTTCGCTTTGTTCCTGGTTCAGCATATGATCAAGTTCGTTAAAATCGCTGAGTTTCTCTCCTTCGAAAACACTCTGGCTGCGATCAATTTCAGCCTGAAAAATTTCAATAAGCCCTTTTTTCTTCAGAGTATTTGCAGTGGACGAAGATACCGCCGTGTCTTCGAGCGCCTTCGACAATAATAATGGCTCTCTGCTGTTAAAAGTTGATAAGTAAACATGGCTAAGAAAAAGCCCCTGCTTAAATGCTTTTTCATCCAGTTCAGCCAAAACGCTGTTAAGTTTATCTTTATCGTTTATCAGCGAATCAGGAAGTTTCACGGCTTTCTGAGTTTTGCTTTTTATTTCTTTTTCAACATACCGCTCCAGGTGAATAATTCCCGCCTGGTCTAAAGCCTGAAGCTGATGTGAAATATTCTCGCTTCCAAGCTCATTTTGCAAGTATCCTACCGATAGTGGAGTATCCTTCTTAATGATAATATCCAGCAGCGCTGCTCTTTTTGGGGCGCTGGATTTTATCTGCTGAATATATTCCCTGTCATAATCAGAGTAAAGCGAGATTTTTAGCATATTTTTTGGACTCATGCCCTGAGGAAGTGCAGCATGAAGTGTTTCTCCCCATGAAGCATAATAATATTTAGCAACCCAGCGGGTAAATTTTAGCATTTTTGACGAAAAAGCCGGTTTCTCATCAAGAACTTCAATAATTTCTTTAAGTTTTGAATCATCATTGGTTTCCGATATTTCAGTGATTATTCCTGTTAGAATTCTCTTTCCGAAATTCACCAGAACCCTTTTTCCGATCAATTCTTCGTAAATTATATCACCGACAAGATACGTAAACAACCTGTCTGACGGAATTGGTAAAGCTATTTTTACTGTTTTTGTCATTTCCTATTCAAAAATTCCTTACTTTAGTAACAGCTAAGATAAAAAAAGAGGATAAATTTTTTTAAGATTATTTCGTTTAAACATTAAAATTTGATTATTATTATTTATCATTATTAAATAAGTAATTATTTGGGAGAAAGTTATGGAAAGAGCATTAAAATTCGGAATTCTTTTAATTTCTATGATTTTAATTAATACGTCTTGCAATTCCCAGGAAAACAAAGCTTCAGATGAGCAGATAAATATCGGGAAACAAAAAAACACCGAGATTTTTGCTGAAGCTGAGTATAACGAGAATGAAGTAGAAGAACTGGAAAAAATGAACAAAAGAATTAATTCATCACGTTCTAATGCTATAACATCTGCCGTCGAAAAATCATGCCCGGCAATTGTCGGAATAAATGTTACAGAAGTAAAAAGAGTTCAATATCGCGATCCTTTTTTTAATGATCCTTTATTCAGATATTTTTTTGGTAATAAAAGAAAGCCAAGATACAAAGAGTATGAGGTTAGTGGCGTCGGTTCAGGTTTTATCATTTCTCCTGACGGCTATATACTTACAAACCATCATGTTGCAGGCCATGCCTCTAAAATTGTTATTACAATGACGAACGGAGAAAAATACGATGCTGAAATTATCGGATCCGACAGAGTAAGTGATGTTGCTCTTCTTAAAATCGAAGGAGAAAATTTCCCCTACCTTGAAATGGCTGATTCCGATGAAATAATTACAGGTGAATGGGTTATAGCCTTTGGCAATCCATTCGGGTTATTTAATATTAATGCCAGGCCAACAGTAACAGTTGGTGTTATTTCCAATTATGGTATCGATTTCATGCAGGATAACAGAGTGTACCGAGGAATGATTCAAACAGATGCAGCCATAAGTTCCGGAAATTCAGGCGGGCCGCTTGTAAACGCTCTTGGCCAGGTTGTTGGAATGAATACAGTAATATTTTCAACGGCACAGAATAATCAGGGAGCAGGCAGCATTGGTATTGGTTTTTCCATACCTATCAACAGGGTTAAGAAAATTGTAAACATCCTTAAAGAAGACCAGGTAATTAACAGAAATTACTATACAGGGATGGAAGTAAGGGCTATTGATGACAGAATTGCAAATTATTTCAAACTTGATTCCAAGAATGGTGTAGTTGTTGTGAATATTTACCGTTCTTCTCCTGCTGAAAAAGCAGGTATCGAGCCGGGTGATATTGTTATTGAAATTGATGGCATAAAAGTTGAGGATAGCGATGATTTCATGGTAGTTGTAAATGACGGATTTGTTGGGCAGGAAATGAACATGAAGATATTAAGAGATAACAAAATATTAAATAAATCACTTAAACTTGAGCAGGTCAAACGATAATATGGATGAAAAACAAAGTTTTTTAAAAGCAGAAAATTTAATTAAAAAATATAACCGGAGAACTGTTGTAAAAGGTGTTTCTCTTGAAGTAAGACAGGGTGAAGTTGTTGGATTACTCGGGCCAAATGGCGCGGGAAAAACCACTACTTTTTACATGATAGTAGGTATGATCAAACCCAATGAGGGAATTGTAAAACTGAACCAGCTGCCTATAACATCCAAGGCAATGTATCAACGCTCACGTCTGGGAATTAGCTACCTCCCACAGGAAGCATCTGTTTTCAGGAAATTATCGGTTGAAAAAAATATTTACGCAATTCTGAAACTACAGAAAATGAACAGAAAAAGAAGAAAGGAAAAGCTTGAAGAACTTCTGGAAAGTTTCAGGATAACCCATATAAGGAAAAGCAAGGGCTATATGCTTTCCGGAGGCGAACGAAGGCGATGCGAAATAGCAAGAGCCCTGGCTTCTGACCCGAAATTTATTTTGCTTGACGAACCTTTTGCCGGTATCGACCCTATAGCTGTTGAAGATATTATGAAGATGGTTGGAGAATTAAAACATCAGGGTATCGGAGTGCTGATCACAGATCATAATGTTCACGAAACACTTTCAATTACCGACAGGGCATACATATTGATCGATGGCAATATCTATACTTCCGGCTCGGCTGAAGATATTGCATCGAATGAGGAAGTAAGGAAATTATATCTCGGAGAAACATTTAAGTTGGAAAGATATGATTACTCCAAAAAATAAATTTTTAGTTTTATTTGATGTTTTATTAATAAAATATTCAGAAATGAATAGTTTTGTTTGAAAATATTGAAAAAAAATTATACATTACACAAAGAATTACAGTTTTGTAATTATATTAGAAATTTTGCATTTGATTTGAAAATTAATTATCATTTAGTGGAACCTGATTTTTTTAAATCCGGATTTTTTTCATTATTGGCAGTATTATCCACCTTAGTAAGATGTAATATGAGTGATACCGATAACTTAGAAGGAACAAACGTTGACCCTGAAACACAGGAAATGCTGAGATCATTTGTATCCGAAGCTTTTGATTCGCTGGATACAAACGAACCTATTGTTGAAGATCTACGGGAAGAGAATAATGAAGAATCTGTGAATGCTATATTCAGGGTTTTCCATACCCTGAAAGGGCTTTCAGGATTTTTTGAAATGAAAGTGATCAACCGGGTTACTCATGAAGCTGAAACTCTTCTTGATATAATGAGAAAACAAAATCAGCCTCAGTCCGAAGATACAATTACTGTTATATATCAGACTTTCGATTTCCTCAGAGATCTGCTACAACGAGTATCAACTGATTTCACCGACATTAGCGGAAACGAAGAAGCCGAAGATATGATCCTGATAGTTAAGGATTGTTTAAATACTGTTCAGGGAGGAGATACTGCGCCAATAGAAGAAATATCCGAAGATATGGATTCCGAAATTATTGAAGAAATTCCTGATGATAGTGAAATTATTGAGGAAATTGTCGATGAAACAGAACAAGAACCAAATCTTCTGGAAGACAATAGCAAGATCGATATTGATTTAGATCAGGATACTGAGTTGGCTGATTTGCTTTCAAGTGATATGTTCGATCAATATTCAACAAATAGTTACGAATTGCTTGATATAATTGATAAAAATCTGTTAGAACTGGAAAAAGATCCGACACTTTCCAGCCTGGTACAAGAAACATTCGGTGCTATTCACAGCCTGAAAGGAAATAGCGGTTTCATGGGATTTTCAGAAATTGAAGAAATTTCAATGGATGTGGAAACCATACTTGACTCGATCAGGAACAATGAACTAGATATCGACCAGAACATCATCTCGGTTCTTCTCAGCCAGATTGAGCAGATACGTAACCGAATAGATGCAATGGTTGAAAAAGTAAACCAGCAAAATGCTGAAGAAACACAAGAAGATTCAAAACCCAAGGATAAAACTGCAAAAGACAACAAACCCGAAACTGCTAAGGAAGAAACTAAGGAAAAAAATATAAATAAGGAGAAAGCAGCTAAGGAAGCAAAAGAGAAAAAATCTAAGCCCGCAGCTTCAAAGGCTCAACCTGCCAAAAAACAAACCAGAATGCCTGCGATGCAACGCAAGGATATCAGGGTGGAAACAAACAAAATTGATAAACTTTTTGATCTGGTAGGTGAGTTAATTACTATAGAAACTATGGTTACAAATAATGTTGACCTTAAAGGGCTTGATCTCCCGAATTTCTCAAAATCTGCTAATATGCTGAATAAGATCACCAGGGAGTTGCAGGAAATATCCATGTCCATACGTATGATGCCTCTTGAAGGACTATTTAATAAAATGAAGAGGCTTGTAAGAGATGTTTCTATAAAGATGGGTAAAAAAGTTGATTTTTCGATCTCAGGCCAGGAAACGGAAATGGATAAAAACGTGATCGATGAAATTGCAGATCCACTTGTTCATATCCTAAGGAATGCTATTGATCATGGTATTGAACCCCCCGAGGATCGAATTACGTCCGGTAAAGACGAGACCGGAAAAGTATCTCTATCTGCAAGATATGAGGGAAATGAAATATTGATAATTGTTAAAGATGACGGCAAAGGAATAAATAGAGAGGCCGTTCTTAAAAAAGCAATGGAAAAAGGCCTGATCAATAGTGATCCGGAACTTATGAGCAACAGGGAAATTGCTGCTTTGATATTCGAACCGGGATTTTCCACTGCCCAGGAAGTAACTGATATTTCCGGCAGAGGGGTAGGTATGGACGTTGTTAAAAAGAATATCGAAAAGCTTCGCGGTTCAGTTACCGTTGATACTGAGCAGGACAGGGGTTCGGTAATAACCCTGAGAATACCGCTGACATTGGCCATAATGGAGGCAATGCTTATACGAATTGGTGAAAGCATTTTTGCTTTGCCTATATTAGCTCTTCAGGAGTCGTTCCGAACACAAAAAGGAATGATTACCAAAACAATGGACGGACTGGAAGTTGTTAAGGTACGAGAAGAAGTTATGCCGGTAATACGTTTGCATGAATTATTTAATATCAACACACCAAATAAAAATCTGGATGATGGCTTATTAATAATGATCGAGCACAAAGAAAAACAAATGTGCCTTTTTGCAGATGAAATAATCGGGCAGCAACAGGCAGTAATCAAGGGGCTTTCTGATTATATTGGAAAAGTTCCGGGTATTACCGGGTGTATGATTACCGGCGACGGAGGTATCGGATTGATTATCGACCTGGAAAGTCTTGTGATTTTTGCAGAAAATCCCGAAATAATCAATGAAATGGGATTTGAACATTTTGAATATCATAATTAAATCAACTATTATCCTTAAACTTAACAAAAAACAGGGGATACAATGGAAGAAAAAGTTAAAGAAATCACCCGGAATCTGGTCGGCAACGAGGATGAAGACACCCTGAAAGATCGTTACCTTACATTTTATATTGGTGGTGAATCTTATGCTATTGAAATTGAATATGTAAGGGAAATTATTGGTATTCAGAAGATAACTTCTATCCCTAACATAAAATCATTTATCAAAGGTATCATTAATCTTCGCGGGATAATTATTCCTGTTGTAGAGGTACGCCTTCGTTTTGGAATGAAAGAAATTGATTATAATGACAGGACCTGCATTATTGTTGTCCATGTAAATAATACACAAATCGGGCTTATCGTAGATGAAGTTTCCGAAGTAATGAAAATTGAAGAAGATATGGTCTTTCCTCCTCCGCAAACCGGCAAGGGGTCGAAAAGCAGGTTTATTAAATCCCTCGGGCGCATTGATGAAGATGTGAAAATTATGCTTGATTTAATAAAATTGCTTTATGATACTAAGGATTCCGATACTGAAACCGATGGCGAAGAAAAAGATGCATAAGGGCTTTGGAAATTTTGTTTAATATTATAACCCGGAGCATTTATGAATAAAAAGGATAATTTCTCTGAAATTAAATCCCAAAGTTGGATAGAAATTACAAATAAGGAATTTGATGCGATCAGGAAGTTGGTTTATGACAAACTTGGTATAAATCTTACCGAGGAGAAAAGAGCTCTTGTATCGGGAAGGCTTCAGAAATTACTCAGGAAGGAGAAATTTAATACATTCTCTGATTATTATGATTACGTGTTGAAAGATAAAAGCGGCCACGCCCTTAGTACACTTGCCAATACAATTTCAACCAACCATACTTTTTTTTACAGGGAAAAAGATCATTTCGATTATTTTCAAAAAATTGTTTTACCTGAAATCGAAAACCAATGTAAACTTGAAAAATCAAATGATATCAGGATTTGGAGCGCCGGCTGTTCCAGTGGAGAAGAACCTTATATGCTGGTTATTCTGATGATGGAATATTTTGGAAAAAATTATGGAAAATATAATTCCGGAGTTCTTGCTACTGATATTTCCGAAGATGCTCTGAACAAAGCTATTCAAGGGGTCTATTCTGATGAGAGAATTAACGAACTACCGCAATATTTTAAGAAAAAATATTTCAATAAATTGCCTGACGGCAATTGGGAAATTTCCAATACCGTAAGGTCGGAAGTAATTTTCAGAAGATTTAACCTGATGAATAAGCAATTTCCGTTTAAGAAGCAATTCCACAGCATATTCTGTAGAAATGTAATGATATATTTTGATTTGCCTACACGTCAGGAATTGGTAGACAAATTCTATAAATTTGTCAGGCCGGATGGCTATTTGTTCATTGGCCATTCCGAGACATTACAAAGCCTGGATAGCTCGTTTAGTTATGTCAGCCCGGCCATGTATAAAAAAATATGATACGGAGTAATGATTGAATCTGAATAAAAAAATAAAAGTTCTTATTATTGACGATTCTGCTTTGGTGAGAGATATTCTCTCTAAGGGGCTTTCAATTGATCCGGGGATTGAAGTAGTTGGTACGGCTCCGGATGTTTATATTGGCAGAGATAAAATTGTACAACTGAAACCTAATGTGTTGACTCTTGATATTGAAATGCCAAGAATGGACGGTGTGGAATTCCTCAGACGCCTGATGCCACAATATCCTTTGCCCGTTGTTGTGGTTAGCTCGCTTACGCAAAAAGGTAAAAAGATCACAATGCAGGCACTCGAAGCAGGAGCTGTGGATTTTGTTCCCAAACCATCCTCGGATGTTGCAAGGGGCTTAAGTAAAATGATGATGGAACTGAGAACCAAAATAAAGATTGCTTCTTCTGCTTCGGTTGCTCATTGGAAAAATAAAAGGCCTGTAAGTTCTTCTCTGAAAGATACAATTGGCAAGACAAGTGCTCTTTCTGAATCAACTGACAAGGTAATTGCCATTGGTGCCTCAACCGGAGGAACTGAAGCAATAAAAAGAGTTATTGACCCGCTCCCCCCTACAACGCCCGGCATTGTTATTACTCAGCACATGCCTGCCGGCTTTACAAAAACTTTTGCTGACCGGCTGAATGAATCTGCTATGATGCATGTAAAGGAAGCTGAAGAAGATGACAGAATTATTAACGGAAAAGTATTTATTGCTCCCGGCGATTATCACCTGACAGTTGTGCGTTCCGGAGGCCAATATATAATAAAACTCAATCAGGATGAAAAAGTAAACGGGCACAGGCCTTCAGTTGATATTATGATGAATTCTGTTGCCAAACATGTAGGGGCAAATGCTTATGGTGTGATATTAACCGGTATGGGAAAAGATGGTGCGGCAGGGTTGCTTTTAATGAAGAAAAACGGTGCCAGGACACTTGGCCAGGATGAATCAACATCGGTTGTTTACGGAATGCCAAAGGTTGCATACCAGTACGGGGCTGTGGACAGGCAACTGCCTATCGAGAAAATTGCTGCAGGATTAATCAATATTGTAACCAAATAATAATTTTTAAAATGACTGAAAAAGAAAAATTTCCAGGTTCTGTTTTGATTGTTGAAGACGATATGCCTTCAAGAATTTTTATGTCAACTCTTGTTAAAACAAAAGTAAAAGAAATATTTGTTGCTGAAAATGGCTATGAAGGCCTTCAATTATATAAAGAACATTTGCCGGATGTAGTCGTTACCGATATTGATATGCCAAAGATGAATGGCCTGGATATGTCCCGGAATATAAAGGAAATAAATAAAGACGCCCTGATTATTTTAACAACAGCTCTGGACAATAAAAACACTCTGCTCGATGCAATAAATATTGGTATAAATCAATTTATTATAAAACCGATTCAAAGAGATACAATATTAAAAGCTCTCGACAAAGTGTTTAAGTCATTAAAACTTGTGATGGACAAAGAAGCTGCCGAAGCTGAAAACGAGGCAAAGAATCTTTTCCTGGCCAAGGTCTCCCACGAGCTTAGAACTCCGATGAACGGTATTCTCGGGTTTACAAGTATCTTGCTTGATACGAAACTTGACGATAAACAGAAGAAATTTTTAAACATGGTAAAATATTCTGCTGATAATCTTTTGAAAATTATCAACGATATACTTGATTTTACCATAATAAATTCTGATGAATTTGTAATTCATAACTATAGGTTTAATTTTCATGATGCAATTCAAAATGTATATAACATTATGAAACAAAACACCGACAGGAAAAACCTTGAATTCAATTTAAACGTAGATGAAAATATCCCGACTTATTTGATAACAGATGCTAGAAGGCTTGAGCAGGCCCTGCACAATGTAATCGGTAATGCAGTAAAATTCACTGACAAGGGAAAAATTGACTTTTCAATAAGAATTGTTGAAAGGAAAGATAATAAGATCGTTCTGTCTTTCACAATTTCTGATACAGGTATTGGGATTCCCGAAGGCCAAATTAATCAACTATTCAAAAGTTTTAGCCAGATTGACGGTACATTGACAAGGAAGTATGGCGGCGTCGGGCTTGGGCTAACAATAACAAAGGAAATTGTGGACAGGCTGGAAGGAAAAATTGAAGTTAAGAATAATCCGGATCAGGGCGCTACTTTCAATCTTATTATTCCTTTAAAAGTTTCTGCCGCGAAAAAATCCACTATTGAAATTGAGGAATTGAATGCCGGCTCAAATTTTAAAAAATCTGTTGAAATATTTCCTGATACAACCATAAGAATATTACTTGTTGAGGACAGTTATATTAACAGGGAAGTAATAAAAGAAGCTCTGGAGGCAAAAAACTGGGATGTAAATTTTGCCAACAATGGTATTGAGGCTTTGGAGGAATATAAAAAGAATGATTTTGACATTATTCTTATGGATGTGCAAATGCCTGATATGGATGGCCTTGTTGCTACTAAGCACATAAGGGAATTAGAAGAAATTAACGGAAAACATGTTCCAATTATCGGGATAACCGCTCATGCAGGTGAGCGTCATAAACAGAAATGTATTGATGCCGGAATGGATGATTATATTTCGAAACCATTCAAGTGGCATAATCTTTATCATAAGGTTATTGTCAGGTCCGGCAGAATGGAACATGTTGCCAATATTGATAAATTAATGGAATCTCTGAACCAAAAACCTGATGTTTTTGTGAAGATTGCATCATATTTTATTGACAATTATAAAAATGAGATAAAAAAACTGGAGAAATTCCTTTCGCAAAGAGATTTTAATGGCATTAGCTCCACAGCACATAAATTGAAATCTGAAATTGGCCATTTCGGAGCCGAAAATGCCTACAACCTGGCATTTGAACTGCAAAATGTAAAGGAAGACTGGGAAATTAAAAAGATTAAAAAAATAATTTTCGTGCTGTACAACGAATTGAAACTTCTTGAATTTTATTTGACGGACAAGATAAATTCGATACAAAAAAATTAATATTATTCAATTTTTCACTATAGGTCAGATATGAAAACATTAATTGTAGAAGACGACTATATCACTTCCCAGGTTGTTTATGAGATAATGACCGGGTTTGGAGAAGCGGATATTGCTGAAGATGGCAGGCAGGCTATTGATAAATTCAAGGAGGCATATTCTTCAGGCGATCCTTTTGAATTGATTCTTCTTGATATTATGATGCCGGAAATGGATGGCCAGGAAGTTCTTAAACAAATCAGGCAGTTCGAAGAAGACAACCAGGTAAAAGGCCTCGACGGTGTTAATATAATTATGGCCACCGCGCTTAGTGATTTTGATAACCTGAGAAAAGCATTCAGCAATCAGTGCGAAGGCTATATTATCAAGCCTATCGAAAAAGATAAAATTGTGAATATGCTGATGGATCTGGATCTTTTACCACAAGCGTAAGTATCATTTTTTTTTAAAATATCTGTAAACTGGCAGTTAAACTACCGGTTTACAGTGTTTTTATCTGGAATAATCAACACCAAAAGCTAAATGAAATGCAATTTTCAGTCGGATAGGGTAAGATGAAGAATACCCGAAATCTGCTGAATTATGATTCGAAAAAACTTTAATAATCGATTTAAAGGCCATATTAAAAAAAAACTTCTGTAAAAAGTGTAGTTGCGGTTTAATCTGATGAATTATCCAGTGCATGGGCTTACTACTTGTTTATCAGGCTCTTTTTGATAGCTTTGTTTCAACTTTTCCAACACTATCAACATTCCTGTTGGAATTCCTCTTCCTGAGAATCAGCCATCTGATTACGAATCCAGCTATGATCAATATTGTTAAAGGAATAAGTATTTTACTGTATGAATCCATATAGTCCTGAACTACTCTCCAATTGCCTCCTAAAAGCTTGCCAAGATATATTAAGATGACGTTCCATACAAGAGCACTTACAGTTGACAACACAATTGTTTTATTTACCGGCAGCTTGGATATTCCTGCAAAGAAAGAAATTACAGCTCTGCTTCCAGATAAAAATCTATTAGCAACAATTATAATGTCTCCGTATTTCCGGAAAAGTTCTTCTGGTTTTTCAAGAGTTTTTGAATTTATAAATCTCATTTTGTCAGAATCCACAATTGAAACACCAAACTTTCTGCCAAGCCAGAACATAAATATGAAACCGAGAGAAGAGCCAAGAGTAGCCGTTAATAATAGCGGTATAAAGCCAACTGTACCAATTCCAACAAGAGTGCCTGTGAAAACAAGTATCGAATCGCAGGGAGCCGGCGGGAAAACGTTTTCAAGAAAAGTCATGGCAAAGCCAATAATTAATATCCAACCCCAGGGTACATTTTGTAATATCTCAACAATCGATTCTAACATCTTAATCTTTCATTATCATAGTTACGAATATGCAATTTGCAAAAATTTTGATAACCAAAGAAACGTTTTTAGGGGTTAATAATTATCATGAGACAATAATTAAAAAATTCGTGTTTACCCCAAAACGGCATTCAAAAAAAATTTATCGGCATTATTAGTAACGGAAGTAACTATCTTATCAAAATGCTTTCAGCTTCTTTCATTATTTGAATAGAACTGCTGCTGCCTATCCTGTCTGCTCCTGCCTCAAGAAGGTCGATAGCAAAGTGAGCTTTTCTTATACCTCCGGCAGCTTTTATTTTTACATCAGGCGGAAGATATTTATTAAAAAGGTCGATATCATCAAGATTTGCACCACCACAGGAAAATCCGGTTGATGTTTTAATAAAATCAGCCCCGCAATCAGATACGATTTTGCAGGCGGCGATTTTTTCCTTTTCATTCAGCAGGCAGGTTTCGATAATCACCTTTACAATAAGGTCCTGTCCTTTTGTGAGTGCTGTTATATTTTTTATCTCATCCCTGACGGTTTGGTAATCCAGATTTTTAAATGCAGGTATATTCATCACCATATCAAGTTCCGAAGCTCCTTTTAAAACAGCAGTTTCCGCTTCGAATAATTTTACCTTGCCGTAAGTACCTCCAATTGGAAATCCTATTACGGTACATACTTTAACATCGGTACCTTTCAGGAAGTCGTAAGCATTTTCAACGTATGATGGCAATACACATACTGAAGCAAAACCAAAATCAGCAGCCTCGCTGCACAAGTCGGAGATGGCCATAATGTTAGCATCAGGTCTGAGATTAGTATGGTCGAATACTGATGCAAGTTGTTTCAGGTTGTGAATCTTCACTTTTACCTCCGATGGTGTTAATATCAAATAACAAAGATAATAATTATTAAATGTTATAAAAAAATATTTGCATTAAACTTTCTTAATTGTTTATTGTCTAATCAGCATAAAAGTAATTTTATACAAGCGGAGTTTATATGAAAAAATTGATTATCCTTATGGGAATAGTGCTAATTCCATTGATGAACAGCAAGGCAGACGACTTTTATTCGGTTAGCAAAATAACAGAAATAAAACTTTACTTTGAACAGGAAAACTGGGATGATCTATTGGATAATCTCTATTCGGCAGGTGATGAAGAACGCTTAATAGCTACTTGCTATGTTGATGGAGAACAATTTGACAGTGTTGGGGTCAGGTATAAGGGAAATAGCAGTTACAGGCCTCAGAATAAGAAAAACCCTCTGAATATTAAGCTTGATCATATAATTGATGACCAGGAACTTGACGGCTTTGGGACGTTGAAGCTATCAAACGGATATAAGGATCCCACAATTGTGCGAGAGATTCTTGCCTATGAGATTGCAAGAAACTATTTTCCTGCCCCAATGGCAAATTATGCAAAAGTATATATAAATGACGATTATATCGGAGTTTATACATCAGTTCAATCAGTAGATAAATATTTTTACGACTCACATTTCGGCAGCAGGGATAATCCTGCTTTCAAGGGCGAGTTAGTTGGGAATTCTCAGCAGGTAGTTTCTTCTATGGGATATTTTGAGGAAGATTCCTCGGATTATACTTCCTACTACGAACTTCGTTCTGATTATGGCTGGAAAGAATTGATAGATTTCCTAGATACTTTTAACAATGATCCGGATAATATGGAGAATAGCTATAATGTCGACCGGCACTTATGGAAAATAGCATTCGATAATCTGACAGTAAACCTGGATGCACCGATAAATTTCGCACATAATTTTTATCTTTATCAATCAGGAAACGGGCAATTCCAGATTATCCCCTGGGATTTCAATGAATCTTTTGGTTGCTTTGCAAATTTATTGGATGGGCCACCGCTCAATACCAGTGGCCTGCAGCAGCTGAATCCATTTTTAAATGAATCGAACAATAACTACCCGATCGTGAAAAAAGTGTTAGAAATTCCCAGATATAAAAGAATGTATGTTGCACACATGAGAACAATGATCGAAGAATACTTTGAAAACGACAAATATCTCGAAAGGGCTTATTATTTTCAGGATATTATTAAAGCTGATCTAATCCAGGATAATAATAAATTCTATAACATTGCTTCTTTTGAAAGCAATATCACCGACCAGGTCGGTATGGGGCCGCAGTCAATGATAGGAATAAAACAATTAATGGATTATCGGGTTGATTTTTTGAGCGGAGTTGGTGAATTTAAAGCGGAACAGCCAATCATCAACAACATTGAATACTCACCCGAAAAACCTTCACAGAATGAGTCTGTGAGTATATCAGTTAAAATTGAAAATGCTGATTATGCTTTTATTGCCCATCGGAACAATGAACACCAAAAATATTCAATTTCAGAATTGTATGACGACGGGCAGCATGATGACGGAGATGCAAACGATGGTATCTTTGGCGGAGAAATAATTTCCGGCACTGCTGATATTCAATACTACATTTACGCCGAAAACAATGAAGCCGGCATATTTTCACCTGCCAGGGCAGCTTATGAATATTACACAATTGAAACAGAATTTATGGCCGAATCCGGTATAGTAATAAATGAGTTGCTCGCTAAAAATGATAATACTATTTCCGATGAAGAAGATGAATTTGACGACTGGATTGAACTTTATAATACAGGCAGTGATCCCGTTTCGCTTGAAGGATGGTATCTTACCGACAGTGAAGATAATCCTGATAAATGGGATTTGCCGGCTGTAACTATCAATCCGGATGAATACCTCGTTATATGGGCTGATGAAGATGGTAAGCAGGGTGAATTGCATGCAAACTTTAAATTATCCGGATCAGGAGAATCTCTGACTCTTAGTAATAACGAGATGGCAGTTATAGACTATATATCTTGGGAAAGCCAGGAAACCGATATTAGCTTTGGCAGGTATCCAAATGGGGTTGGCTCCTTTGATTTTATGAGCCCTACACCAGGGATGGAAAACACTGCCGGAATAAATTCTGTTGTTGATGAGACAAACGAGATTTCTAATATTACTTCATATCCGAATCCTGCGTATGATGTTGTTAATTTCTCTATTTCAGGTGCTGATGGAAGTTCCGCTAAAATTATTATTTCGAATTCATTGGGTGATATTGTTCTAAAAAAGTCTCAGATTACAAATACGGGTAATGAAATATCTGTAAACATATCAAAATTGCCAACGGGAGTTTATTTTGTGAAAATTGATACAGATTCCGGAATGTATACAACCCGATTTACAGTTTTGCACTAATGTTTTTGTACATCAGGTATGGCAGTTTACTTTAATTCTGCCATACCTGATGCAGGGTATCTGTATTTATTATTAACCGATACTGTTTCTATGGCAATGGAAATATTTTCAATTCTTTCAGTGAAGAATATTCCAATTTCGGTTACTTCAGAATTGGCAAAGATAACGGAATCCAGGCTATCAGAATAAGATATTCCTGACGCCTTCAATTCAAAGAACTCTCCGCTTCGGAAAATTATCCTTAAAACATCATCTTCCGATAACTGATTTTTTATCTCGGGCCTTATGAACAACTTATTATTAATAAAATAGTAATAAAGCCCCCTGAATATTTCACCGCTCCTGTGCATTGAAGATTGTTCACCTGAAGCTGAGAAATAACCTGCCTTGTCCCATTTGTCTTCAGGAATTAATCTTCCGTTAATCTCAATTTGTTTCGGTTCATTTTGTTTCCGTGTCTCAGTAGTTATTTTCCTTCCGATTGGTTTAAGGACATCATCAGGAACAGGAAGGTTTATTAATTCATAAATATTTTTAATATGATTTCTGAACATAATATCAAAATCATCTTTATTCGGAGCCTGATGTTCGTCCCCGTACCACCAGAACCAATCGCTGCCCTCGGCAATATATATTTCTTCCATAGTTCTGTTGATTTTTTCAGAACTTATGTTGTCTCTCCTGTTTTCAACTTCTTTTCTTGCCCTGCCGAGCATTTCCCACGCGAGCCTGTCTTCTTCCTGCCCAATCCAGATACTGAAATTGGAATCAATCCAGGAACCCGGAAAAATATGATCCAATGTTGGCAAATATTTATCATGACTGTCCGAACATGCCTCAAAACATGTAACTGTAGTCAATCTTTCATTATTAATTAACTTAGAATACAAATTCCTGAGGAAGGGCAGGCCATTCTCAGGATAAAACTCCCAGCAGTTTTCGCCATCAAGAATCACTGGCACAACAGCATGGTCCAGGGAATCCTCACCGTGAATCTTTATTATTTCTTCTCGAATTTTATTTAAGTGATAGATAAAATCATTAGCTGCATCTTCAGAATTCCACGACGAATATGTAAAACCTATTCTGTCCGACAGAAAATGATCTCTGAAAAGCAAAGTTATTTCATTTGAACCTGTGTTGAAGCACCTCGGGAAAAATTTTTCAGTTGGTTTGAATGACGGCCCGACAGATTTTGATAATATAGCTTCATCTGTTGCAGCCCATTTTATTCCACAGGAAGACAGCAATTTTAATGTTTCGTCTGAGACAGAACCTTCGGAAGGCCACATTCCGTCAGGAAATTCGGAAAACATTTCGTCATAGAAGCCTAACGCATTTTTAACTTGAATTTCAGCATCTTCCGGGTAGTTAAATCTTGGTTGTGGCAATTTTCTGCCCGGGAGTGATTCTCGGGCAATATCAGAATCTATAAGCAAAGGTAGTATCGGATGATACATCGGAGAAACACTTAGCTCAACCTGCCCTAAGGTTATCAATTCTTCAAAATTGGATACTATACGCTTTAGGACTTCTTTCCCTTTTTTTAATGCTATCAATTTTTCTGACTCAGAGAAATTCTTCCCTTTTTGTATCAATCTTCTAACCATTGGCTCTTTTCTGGATATTGGGCCAAACCATGTTAAATTATACCATGTCTGGATATCTGTCCAATCCTGAGGAGATAATGATTTTATAGCTTCATCTTTGTTTTTTGATTTTTCATATAATTCAAGATATCTTGGATATGGTTTTATCATATTATCAAGATTGCAGGTAAAAAAGCTGTCAATTATTTTATATTTTTCCTGTTCTGTCAGGTTTTCAGCAGAAATATATGTTAATTTTTGAACCTGATCAAGAGTTGTACATTCAATATATTCATCGATTTGTTTAAATAAAGAAGGAACGATATTGAAAGTCTGTTTTATTTTTGGAAATTCATTGAGAATGGCAGGAATATCGTAATAATCTTTTATTCCGTGAAAACGTACCCAGGGAAGGAGAAATTCATTACCTGATTTATAGTCCGGTTGATGAGTATGCCATAAGAAGGCAATTTTTAATGGTTTCATTTTATATCTAATTTAATATTTTTCAATAGTTATTTCCGAGTATTTTTATACCTTTTTCACTGATAATATATTTTTGCTTACTACTTTTGGGTTTATCAGGAATTGTTCTCCTAATTAATTCTTGGTTTAGAAGGGGTTCCAGATATTTTTTATAATTTTTTGTGTGATTAGATAATCCAAAGTGTTCAAGAATTTCTTTTCTTGATTTAGGGGTTCCGCAAAAATTTAAAATATTTTTAATATTTTTGATTGGTTTATCTTTTTTTGCGGTATATGAAATATATTGTTCACTAACATGGCCACTAAACTGTTTTTTTACTTGGTCACCCACTTGGTCACCCACTTGGTCACCCACTTGGTCACCTACTTGGTCACCTACTTGGTCACCTACTTGGTCACCTACTTGGTTCCGATATTTATTAGATGATTTAATGAATGCTTTGTGTATTGGAATTTCTGTTACAAAATAATTTCTTTCTGATTCATCAGTATAATATTTTGCAACATCAGATCCGTTATTAGTCAGAACTCTTTTTATAGTTGGTATACCGGTACCCCGGCCTTCTGTTAATTTTAACTCTTTTAAAAATTCACCAATCCTGCGATTTCTATAGCGTCTTGCTTTGATTCGACCTGTAGCAATATCTGTAATTGTAATTGATGGGTCCGGACTCCCGAAACTAACTATTTGGATCGAATCTGGTAGAATTTTTACTTCAACGGGTTCACCTATTTCATAGTTTTTATGGTAAACAGCATTAGCTAATGCTTCTTCTATTGCTTCCTTTGGATAGTTGTAGATTCTTTTAGCAACAGGAGTTTTATCGATCTTTTCAACTTGTTCTATCAATATTTTATTTTCAATATAATCTAAAGCCTCTTGTAATTGTTTCTGAATCGGCCCTTTAAATATTTTCTCATAAAAAACTTTGTCACCCATTCCGTTTGGAAATTCAACGACATCAATTTGTGTGTATGGGAAAAATTTATCCGGTTCCCTGGAAAACATTAGAAGGGCAATATTTTTTGGCAATAATAATTCATTACCTCCTTCAACCAGGTTTAACTGTTTCAATAAATCATCGAATTTAATATTATCAATTTCTTTGAAAAGTTTGCTTTTAGTTTCATTCAAGTGGTTTTCAACTAAGCCCCTGCTTATGTCATTAATTGAAGCCAGACTATTAACACGGTCATCAAATGGAATATTTGCCGTAAGAGCGATCAATTCTTTTTTCTGTTCAGGATTTGGTATAATTGTGCTCGAATATTTGCGAATATAATATGAGTATTGTTTGTTTTTGGAAGTAACATCTCTCGGAGCTTCGTAAGGCCTGTTGCTTCCAGCCGGAACCCATATAACCAAAACCTGTGTGCCATCAATTTCTTCAAGTGCCAATCTTGGGAAATAGGCTGGCCTGATCAGATTGGAATAAGAAATTAACTCCTGTTGAACTTTTTCAAAATCATTTGATGAGAATCCATAGACTGGCCTAAGAGGTTTGCCATTATCTTCTTCAATTCCAACAATAATAAATCCGCTTCCCAGGTTTGATATATCATTGGCAAATGCACATATTGTTCTGATAATAGCAGATGGATTCCAACTTTTTTTAAATTCAATCCTCTCTGATTCAACTATACCGGAACCTAACAAACTTTCAATATTAACAGGCAAAGCCATTTTTTCGTTTCCATTCATTCAGCAATTATTTAATATATCAAAATCCAACACCAACGCTAATTCCATAAACCAGATAAGCACAGCACTGAACCTGATCAAAGGCTATTGTAGGACTAACAGATATTCTTCCAAAATGAAAATCATAACCTGCACCGATTCTGAAAAGGAAATGACTTTCAGGGGCTGTTTCACAATCACAGGATAGTATTGCATCTTTGGGTTTAACCAAAAGTCCATTATCTGTTTCATCAGTATGAGTTTCATCATGTGATGAAATCAAAAATCCCGGAGCTATAAATGCTTTGAAGTTATCAATCGGATGAATAAAAAGTGGGATAGCCAGGATATATTCAGTGTGTTCAGCCATGGCAATTTCAGCTATAAACCCGATCCCCATTTTGGGATTAGTTACAGGAATATAAAATTCATAATCCAGCCCGATACTTAAATCAGTGTTGCTTTTATTCAAATTTGATACTGCTCCAATAAAAAAGCCGGCATGGTGATTGTGACTAAGGTGCTCTTCTTCGGCTAAAATCAGATTTGTTGAAATGAAAATTGAAAAAATAAGTAAAAATAGGTTTTTCATAATCGCTCCGTTTATCTTTGATGAAGTATATTCATTTCAAAATTAAGCCCCAATACAATGTATATATTCTCCAGGTTTATCAGGTTCAGTTCCAAAGTTGGCAGCATTACCCATTTCGGGTCTTTTTTCTCACTAAGGTCAATCTCCCAGCCTCCGCCAATACCGAAAAAGAAGTTACCTGTTGTTTCATTCAGCTGTGAATCTGTAAGATCATCAATAAAGCTTGGCGGAGTATCTTTACTGTATTTAATACTTTGAGTAAAAGCTACTCCAAAAGTACCATAAGTTTTTAACCGGTCGATGGGATAATAACTAACAGGAATACCAATCAGAAATTCGAAATATTGGCCAACAACAAATTCAGCTGACAGGCCGTAGCCGATTGACGAAAAATTTTGAATCTCGTAATAAATCTTTGCAACGCCTCCAAATCCGGAATTTGGGGATGTATAAACACCACCGGCCAAAAATCCGGCCCTGGAATTAATTACTTTCTCGGGCACAACAGGTTTGGATGCTGATAAATTGGCAATATTAAATAAAAACAATAATAATATTATAAAATAGCCTCTTTGCATTTTAGCTCCGTTTGAATATAAATTTGAAATTTCAATCAGAAAATTATGATAACAAGATTTAATTATTTTAATAATAATAAAAAAATGACTAATCATCAATTTTTAATTGCTAATAAGTTGAAAATTTTAAAATTTATCCTGATTTTTCTCCCGAATTTCTGAATATTGTATTTTTACTACTTATATGTCATTTTTATAACTACAAGGATAACTATTTATTATAAATTGTTTTTTTTCACTTTCATAAATCGCTTTTAAGCATTATTTTGCAAATTGTTATGGAAGCAATGTTGGCATTCTTGATAATTTTATAATGGAGATTGAAATGGAAAGATTCAAAAATTATATCAATGGACAGTGGGTAGAGCCACAGTCCGGTGAATACTTTAAGAACATCAGCCCGGCAAATTTTGAAGATGTTATCGGCGAATTCCCGAAATCAGGCCAGGCAGATGTTGACGCTGCTGTTGCTGCTGCAAAAGAAGCATTTAAAACATGGAAAAAAATCCCCGCACCCAAACGCGGCGATATGATAAAAAAAGCCGGCGATATTTTTGTTCGCAGGAAAAAAGAACTTGGAATGATAATGACCCGCGAAATGGGTAAACCGACATTTGAAACTGAAGGTGACGTTCAGGAAGCAATTGATACGGCATATTATTCTGCATCAGAAACACGAAGGTTATTCGGGTTTACCGCACCGAGTGAAATGGACAATAAAACAAACATGACATTCCGCACTCCAATAGGTGTTTGCGGTATCATTACTGCATGGAATTTCCCTGTAGCAGTGCCGTCTTGGAAAATTCTTCCTGCCATCGCAGCTGGAAATACTGTTGTTTACAAACCTTCAAAAGAATCACCACATTCAGGTGTTATTTTTGCAGAGATAATGGAAGAAGCAGGAATTCCTGCCGGCGTATTCAATGTTCTTCTTGGCCAGGGCAGCATGGGCAACATGATGGTTGAACATCCCGATGTTGATCTTATAGGGTTCACAGGATCGACAGAAATCGGGTTCAAAATCGGAGAAATTTGCGGCCGCACAAATAAAAAATGCTCACTTGAAATGGGTGGTAAAAATGCTCAGATAGTAATGCCTGACGCAAACTTCGAACTGGCTGTTGAAGGAGCCCTCTGGGGAGCTTTCGGAACAACAGGCCAGCGCTGTACAGCTACATCAAGGCTTATTGTTCACAAAGACTGCTACGAAGAAGTTATTCAGCTTATGAAAGACCGTGCAGAAAAACTCGTTCTTGGTGACGGCCTTAAAAAAGGTACTGAAGTTGGCCCGGTTATTCACGAATGGTCTCGTCAGAATTGTGAAAAATACGTTAAAATTGCACTTGAAGAAGGCGGACGTTTGGTATGCGGAGGCAAGAGAGCTACCGGTGGCGACCTGGATAAAGGCGCTTTCTACGAACCAACAATTATTGCCGACGTTACAAAAGACCACACAATATTCAATGAAGAAATTTTCGGCCCTGTTCTTTCAGTTACAAAAGCAGAATCATTTGATGATGCTGTTGAATTACAGAATCATTGCGAATACGGACTTTCATCATCGATTTACACACGCAATGTAAATGATGCTTTCCGCGCTATGCGTGACATCGAAGCAGGAATCACTTATATTAATGCTCCTACGATCGGCGCCGAAGCACACATGCCGTTTGGCGGTGTTAAAGGTACAGGCAACGGACACCGCGAAGGCGGCTGGACAGTATTTGATATCTTTACCGAATGGAAAACTGTATATGTAGATTTTTCCGATCAGCTTCAAAGAGCACAGATTGATAATTATGACGACTAATCATAATTAGTTATAATAAATTGAGCCGCCTTTTTCAGGGCGGCTTATTTTTTTCGTAAAAACGAATTTTGCTGATTATCGATTTCATAGTTAATTCTGGAATTATTGTCCCTGAATGTTTTTTGATTTTTTTTAATCACTTCTTTTTTTGTTAAAGCAATTATCTTATTTTTATCAGGCTATAATATTGAAAGGAATGGTATCAAAAATAAAATTAATATTCGACTTTTTATTTTCGGACTGGTAATATTCGCAGCCGTCGTAATTGGTTTTGTTTCTCTTGAAATAAGCCAGAGCAGAAAAGAACTGTTGATATTGATGGAAAATGAATCAAATACCCTGATCAATTCCTTGTCCAACAGCATTGAAAATTCAATTATTACAAATAATGAAATTGAAAGCCTGTTAATTGATAAACTTTTGATTGTCGGTAATTCAATCGGAAAAAGATGTGATATTAATAATTTGAACGTGAAGGACCTGAAGCGAACATCTGAAACCGGAAATATCAGCCATATATCAATTTTTGATAAAGATGGTGACTTTGTAGTATCGATTGATTCAACTTCTCCGGATAGTGGTAAATACCCCGCCATTTCAAGTATTTTTGAATACCTGAATGATGATGGCTACTACGATTTTGGAATAACAGAGAATCCTTTGAATGGAAAAGAGATGTATTTGTTGGCAGTTCTGTCTGCTAATAAGGATAAAATTATCCTTACCGGTATTGATTTTCAGACCATCATGAAATTTCGGCGAAGAATCGGGATAGGCAGACAAATTCAGGATATTGCCAAAAATAAAGATATTGTTTACGCTGCTTTGCAGGATACTATTGGCATTATTTCCGCTGCCGGAGGAGTCACAGAACTATTACCTATTCAAAGAGATACTTTTCTTCTTGATTCATGGGAATCCAATAATTCAAAAAACAGGATAATTGAATATAATTCCTCGATGATACTCGAAGTAGTTAAACCCATTATAATTGAACCTGGCAACCTTGTTCTGACACGCATTGCACTTTCACTAAATAAAATTCAGGATATTCAGCAGAGGTCAATGAGAAGAGTTATTATAATTGGAATTGGCATATTCATTCTCGGTGTAGTTGTCTTTTACGTTGTAATGACCCGTGAAAAATTCATTGTTTTGAAAAAGGAACATGAAAAACACAGAAAATATACATCAAGTATCCTGAACGAAATGACAGACGGGGTTGTAGCAGTTTCCAAAGACGAAAAGATAATTGTTTTCAACAAAGCGGCAAGAAGAATTCTAAAACCAGAAGCAACAATAAATATTTTTGATAACTATAAGGATATTTTTCCAAAAGATGAACTGCGGCTGAACATAAGTTTCGAAAATGACGAAAACCTGAATTATTTCGAATTGGAATATTATTCAGGAAATGATTTAAAAATATTGGGCTGCAGTATATCTCTATTAAAAGATGAAAATGATGATGCTGATACATCAATTGCAATTATCAGAGATCTGACTATTAGAAAAAAACTTGATGAACAGATACACAGAAAAGATAAACTAACTGCCCTCGGAGAACTGGCAGCCGGAGTTGCTCATGAAATCAGAAACCCTCTGAATGCCATTCATGTGATTGCACAAAGATTCCAGTTGGAGTTTGAACCTGAAGAAGATAAAAGTGAGTTTAAAAAACTGGCTACAACAGTCAGGAATGAAGTTAGCCGCGTTAATGAAATTATTAAGCAGTTTCTTGAGTTTGCACGTCCTGCACCTTTGAAGCTGATTAAATCCGATATTAGCCAAATACTGAGAGAAACGGCATCGCTTGTGGAATCAGCCGCTAAAACAAAGAATATTATGATTTATCATCCTGATTTAAATCCGATTGTTTTGTTGATAGACCCCCATAAAATGAAACAGGCTATCCTGAATTTAATGCAAAACGCAATTGATGCAATGGACAACGGAGGCAAGCTAAGTTATGAAGCGGAAAAAATCGATAAAACATTGCAAATAAAAATAAAAGATACAGGTAACGGGATTGCAAAAGAAATCCGCTCGAAGATATTTAACCTTTATTTTACTTCTAAGCCACACGGGAACGGTCTTGGCTTAAGTATCGTTCATCAGATTGTCAGCGAACATAGCGGAGAGATTTCTTTTGAAACCGGGAATGGTGGAACAGAATTTCTAATAACTTTGAATTGTACTGACAATTTCGTCGACTAATTGAGTAGTATTTCGACAAACTTGTCGATACTTATTGATATTTTATTTATTTATTTTAATTAATTTGGATGTCCTAATTTTACTTTATGTTATATAATCAACTGATATATATACATATTATGCGGGGTAGCCATAAATTATTTTTTCGACTTATTTTTTTGGCACGAGCGTTGTAATACTTGGGTTAGTTGGTAATTTTTAAAAACTTGGAGAATCCTGATGAAAAGGATATTTAGCATTGCAGCACTTTTGATTTTCATGTTTTCTATGACTGCTACAAGCCAGGAAAACGTAAGCAAGGAAAAAGAAACAAACAAAGCCAAAACTACTCAGGTTGGTAAGAATTTTGTTGATTCAAACGGAGATGGCGTTTGTGATGAATGCGGAAGTAAAAAAGGTGAGTGTAAAGGAAACTGCGACGGAACAGGTAAAGGCCATAAACACGGTGACAAGAAAAATTGTGACGGGAAAGGCCACAAAAATGCAGAGAAAAAATGCGGTTCCAAACAGCATAAATGCTGTGGGCCTAAAAATGGCTGATAGCTATAGATGAAAATATGTGGGCGAAGTGCATAATCTCTGATAATCCCATCCCAATTTTGAGATTTACACTTCGTTCACTATTTTTGACGCAACATTTGTTAACAGGGTGCTTAAAGATGGAAAAATATCGGGTGATATTGATTGATGATGAAGAAAATCAGCGGGAATCACTTGCAGGATTTCTCAGGAAGAAGAAATTTGATGTGAAAACTGCTGCTTCTGCTGACGAAGGCCTGGAGTTATTTAAGAAATCTCCGGCAGATATTATTTTTACTGATTTCAAAATGGCCGGAAAAACGGGTGAGGATGTTCTAACAGGAGCGCTCGAAATCGATCCTGCTGTTCCTGTAATTATAATGACTGCTTTCGGAAGTATCGAGGGTGCGGTCAGCTTAATGAAAAAAGGAGCTTTCGACTACCTGCAAAAACCTATCGAGCTTGAAGAACTGATGATGATAATAGATCGTGCCCGCGAAAGGCAGAATCTGATATCTGAAAATATTCGCCTGAAAAAACAGATCAGCGAAAAATATTCTTTTGCAAATATTATTTCCCAAAGCGGCGAAATGGAGGAAGTGCTCAACATAGCCGGCAGAGTAGCCCCATCCAAGGCTTCTGTTATGATACGTGGTGAAAGTGGTACCGGAAAGGAATTAATTGCTCGTGCCATTCACCTTGCCAGCGACAGGCAGGACAAGCCTTTCATTGTTGTAAATTGTGCAGCCATGCCTGATACATTATTCGAAAGTGAACTTTTCGGCCATGAAAAAGGAGCATATACAGGTGCTAATACTCAAAGGATCGGAAAATTTGAACTTGCTGACGGCGGTACTTTATTTATTGATGAAGTTGGCGATATTCCTCTGCAAATTCAGGTTAAACTTCTCAGGGCAGTTCAATTCGGACAGATTGAAAGGCTGGGAGGCAATCGTACTATCGACCTGGATGTGAGGATTATCACTGCCACAAACAGAAATCTTGAAGAAATGATAAAAGAAAATGAATTTCGTGAAGATCTTTATTATCGTTTCAATGTGGTTCAGGTTAATATCCCTCCTTTAAGAAAAAGAAAATCTGATATTCCGTTGCTGGCAGAACATTTTATTGGCAAATATTCAGATATAGATGGAAAAAGAATATCATCTCTTTCCAAAGAAGCTCTTGAAAAACTCATGCGCTATGAATTTCCGGGAAATGTTCGCGAACTGGAAAACATTGTTCAGCGTGCAGTGGTTATGAGCAGAAGTGAGATTGTAACCACTAAAGATCTGCCTATGTTGTCCGGGGTTGAAGCAGAAGAAAATTGTTCGCTTAATGATATTCAAACAGGCGACCTTAATCAAAAAGTGGAAGAGCTGGAAATGAACCTGATTAGAAAGGCATTGGATGAATCAGGCGGAAACCAGGTAAAAGCCGCAGATATTTTGAATATTTCCGAAAGAACATTAAGATATAAGCTAACAAAATACGGGTTAAAATAATGAGGCCTACCATGAAATACTTATCGATTATTACAATTATATTGTTCCTTCTTCTGGGAAACAATAATAATCTCCGAGCTGATGATACATCAAAAAACACATCTGCTGCCGCAGAGCAGGAAGAGTTTCAGGATTATTCCGAAGCTGCTGAAAAAGATACAGTTTGTTCCGGTGATACTGCTGATTGCAACCAGAGACAAAGATGCAATCGTCGCAGGGACTGCTTTGTGGATAAAGACGGCGACGGTATAAATGACAACAGATGCCGCGGCCTTGGCCTTGGCCATGGTAAAGGAAATGGTAACAATTCTAAATTCAAGCACGAAAGAAAACGTCAGCACAACAGGCAAAACGAAAACAGAGGCGGTGGCAGAGGTCAGTAATTATTTGTTTGGGATAAAAATATCAACCCGCCGGTTTTCAGCAAGTGAATTCTGTTTTATCTGTAATTCACCTTTGGCTTCGATTCTAATTTTGCAATCAGAGCAAATTTGTTCGAGCTGAACGGATACTTCCATAGCCCTTTTTTCGGATAGTTTGTAATTGTAATCTTCACTGCCCCTTTCGTCAGCGAATCCTTTTATAACAAAATCATTAATATCTGATAGACGTGTTTCAAAGAATTCATGAAGTAATTTTCTATCTGATTCGGTAATTTCTTTTGAATCAGTATCAAAATAAATTGAATAAATTCTTCTGTAACCGGGAATTGGAGATTTTTCACTAAAATAGCAATCGATATATAACCACCGGGCCGAATTGATTATCGTATCAGGCATATTCTGCACAACAGCCCGGCCATAAATGCTATCTTCAATAATAATTGAAAAATCCCTGTACTTACCAGGATAAACAAATCTGAAATGCCCTTTATCATCACTTTTTACTAAATCAGAAAATTGATTACCAGTGATTTTAACATCAGCAGATCGTTCGTATTTATGATATTTGCCATCAGCTTTGATTAGGATATTACCCTCCACTATGCTGTAGGGATGCGGCCTTAGATGGTAAGGTATAATACATTCGTAAAGCCCCGAACGCAAATTTACTGAATCCCATGAAACCATATAGCCGCCATCGGAAAGAGCATTCAGATAAATGCTCTTATCATCCTCGGTTGTATTTAACTCTTCCCCAAGATTAGCAGGCAGGCTCCACTCCTGCCAGGAATTTCCAATTTTCCGAGACATGAAAATATCAGCTTTGCCATAGCCTTTCTGTCCGTTGGAAGAAAAATAGAGCGTTTTATTATCATAGGCAAAGAACGGCGCTCCCTCGTCTCCGGTTGAGTTTATTACCGGGCCCAGATTTTCGGGTTCAGACCATTTGCCATTGCTTTGTTTTTCCGAAATATATAAATCGTGCTTTCCGATTCCGTCTTCACGAACCAGTGACATAAAAAGATATCTTCCGTCGGCAGAAAGATTAGCCGAGTAATATCCGGAGTTATTATAATAATTTTCAATTTCCAGTCTTTCGTCAAATATCCACTTGCCGTTGATATTTTTCAGGAAGTAAAATCCTGCCGGGATCTTTGAAGTATCAACAGAATAAGAGCCAAAGGCCAGGGCTTGCTGATGATCAGGTGAAATCGAGAAAATCACGTCAGGATATTTAGAGTTAAGTGGCTTTCCAAGCCTTTGGGGTTCAGACCATACACCATAGAAATCCTTATGAGATACCCAGATTTCATCCCTGTCGACATATCCGCCTGAGTTCTTGGGATGTTCCCATAAATCCAGGTACATTGTATTGTCATCAAGTGTAACAACCGGGGCAAGTGCCGGTTGATATCTGTTTATTTCATCACCAAGCCTGGTTTTGATTGTATCGGCTGAATGTAAGATAGAAACAGATGTACAGAATATGATCGCTAAGAAGACTTTTAATTTTAAACCTGCCATAATATTTAATCCGCTCAAAGATAAAATCAAAACAAACAAAATTACTAACGAAAAAGGTATTTTTCTAATTTATATGGTTGACCGACTAATTCCTGAAATAGTTACAACACGAAAAATAAATAATTACAAAAAGAACTTGACAAATAATACTCTTTTAGGTATTTTAATTCAAATACACTCTGTATCACTTATTTGGCGAGGGTTCAATGAAAAAATTTCTACTTTTATCAATTGCATTCCTATTTGTTTTTACTTTAACGCAAACAACTGCACAAAAGAAAAATGTACTTCTCGAGCAATTCACCGGAGCCTGGTGTGGCTGGTGTGTGGATGGAACTGTTGTTATGGACGAACTTATCAAGGATTACCCGGATCAGGTTATCGGTGTTAAGATACATAATGGTGACAGCATGGCCGTTTCTCTTGAATCAGTAATACGTGGCCCCTTGGGAGTATCCGGATTTCCTTCAGGAACAGTAAACAGGAAGTTTTACAATGGCTCAATCAGCCAAAGCCGGACAAACTGGCGTGCGGTTTGCGAAACAGCAATGAATGAGAAACCTCAGGCTGAAGTGCAAATGGCCTATTCAATAAATGAAGAAACAAACCAGCTATATGCAACAGTTTATTGCACAATGCTGGAAACTGTAAATAAAACACTTAGATTCAATGTCTATATTATTGAAGATTCTGTTTCGGGTACCGGAACGGGCTGGGATCAGTCCAATTATCTTTCAGGCCGTGACGGTTACCAGGATAATCCATATTATGACCAACCGTCAAAAATTGTCGGTTATCAGCACATGAAAGTTATGCGGGATATGTGTGGCGGTGCATGGGGCAGCGGGTCAATGCCCAATCCGGCCGTGCAGGGTGAAGTATATACTTTTGATTTTGTTTATGATTTGAATCCGGAATGGAACAAGGATCAATTGCATTTTGTTGGGTTGGTACAGGTTGATGAAACTTCGGATAAAGAAATCCTGAATAGTTGCATGGGTGTGGAAGGCGAGCCGGAACTTCAACTAACTTCAACAGGTAAAGCGGTTGATGTTGTTCCAATGAGCACTCCTTTTGGTAAAACATATAATCTGAAAAACCTGAATGGCGTTGAAAGTACCTTTTCAATTATGGCGAAATTATCAGACAGAACCCCGGCAAACTGGATGGGTAAGGTTGTATATGGTGATGAAACAATTACCGCCGATTCTGAAAATGATGCCACAATGGAAATTACTTTATCACCCGGTGAAGAAATAACATTTGACTTACAGATAATCCCCGGTTCAGATCTCGGTATAGGAGATGTTGAACTGGAAGTATCATCTTTAGCAAACCCCGATCTGTTCAAAGGACGCGGCGAGGTTACCTGCTATTCACAGGAAATTAAAAACTTCGAGATTGTTAATCCCGGGGAAGCAATTTATTCTGTTAAAGATGATTTGTTTGAATCTGGCTATAACGATTTTGTTATGCTTTCTCCCGATAAATATCATCAATTTAAAGATAAATTTCCCGTGCTGGATCACCTGGTATGGAATACTGGTTCTGCCGACAGGCTGACAGAAACAGATGTAAATACAATTCTTGCGGCAATAAATGACGGCCACAAAGTTTTTGTCTGTGGAAACCTTTCTGCATCCTACATGAACAATTATGGTGCACTTACCGCATTTGGTGTTGAATATAACGGCTTTTCAAGGCTTGGATATGGTAGCGCCCCCTGGAGGGTTTGGCTTTCAGGAATGAATGGCGACCCCATCAGCCAGGATTTCGGACAGAAAACAGAAGGTAATCTGATAAAATATCTTATTACTCTTCTGAAAATTACCGATAATGAAAAAGCAAAACCTTTTCTTCACCTGACCGACAGAGGTACCAAAATTATCCCGTCCGAACAGGATACTGTTGAAATCGATGGCAAGGATGCGTATTTCGCTGTTCGTTGTTATCATGAGAACACACGTTCTGTACTCATGGCGCTTTGCCCGAATGTAATTGTTAATGATCAGGCCAGGGCAGGCCTTATTGATAAAATCATGCAATGGCTGAATAATACAGGCCCGGAACTCGACCTGTCGCGCGATATAATTGATTTCGAGGATGTTATAGTTGATGAAACCAGGAAAATTCCATTAGTTATGCATAATCCCGGCGATGAAGATCTTGAAATTTCTGAAATCAGTATCGGCGGTATGGATTCTTATGCTTTCGCCTTCGATAATACTCCCGAATTACCGATGACCTTATCTCCCGGGGAATATAAAAATGTGATTGTAACTTTTGAACCGATAGCACCACAGGAATACAAAGCCGAACTGACCTTGAAATCTGATGCCGGTATGAATTCGGATATTAAACTTGATATAATCGGTGAGGCAATAACCACCGGCGTAACAGACCAGGCAGGTTTGAACGGAATATTTACTGTATCTCCTAATCCGGCAGCGGAAAAAGTGATTATCAACATAGATAATAAACTTTCCGGAATAAGTCCCGAGGCAGGTGTTTACAATGCAGGAGGCAGCATGGTTATGAAAATTAACAACCTGCAGCCCGGTGAAAATGAAATCGACCTTAGAAATCTTTCGTCAGGAGTTTATTATATCAATGTTGAAATTGGCAGCAAAAGATATTTTGAAATGCTGGTAATTAACAGATAATCTTTTTTTATTCATGTCAATCCTCCCTTTTCAATTATTCTGGCAGGGAGGATTTTTTTGTGCTTAATTACATTTTATACACCGGGGAATTATTTGGGAATCCACCCCCGTCCTTCGGACACCCCCGCCAGCGGGGGACAGGTAAAGTTGTCATTCTGACGGAGCTTGCGATGGAAGAATCCATCTTCTTTTGCAGATAGTGTTTTAAGAATTACTCGTTGTTCATCAATGCCATTTTAATTCCATTTAATACCGAGTATTATTTCCAGTGATCAGATAAGAAGAGCAGCGAAAAAAATACAAACAGACATTAACATCAAAAATCCACAAACGGGAACAATAAATCAACGGGCAAGAATATTTTTGGAATAACAAGCATACATAGCGCCATTGCCGGAGAAAAAACACCAATGTTTGATGATATTGGCGCCTTGGTCGGAGTCATTGATGCCTTGGTCGAAGTTATTGATGCCTTGTTCGGAGTCATTGACACCTTGGTCGGAGTCATTGATGCCTTGTTCGGAGTCATTGCTGCCTTGGTCGGAGTCATTGATGCCTTGTTCGGAGTCATTGCTGCCTTGGTTGAAGTTATTGACGCCTTGGTCCAAATCAAAGAAAGAAAACCTCCCCTATAATCCCCTCCTCCCTGAGGAGGGGATAAGAATTTAAATATCATAGAATTAACTCCCCCTCCTTCCGAAGGAGGGGGCTGGGAGGAGGTAAGGAGGGTCAGAGGCAAAGCACCAATGTTTGATGATATTGGCGCCTTGGTCGGAGTCATTGATGCCTTGTTTGACGCCAAAGCCGCCCTGTTTTACTTCAAAGCCCTCTCCTTCGGGGAGGGTTTGGGAGGGGTCAGAGGTATTGAGGTCTTGTTTGCACCTATTGCAGCAATGTTTTGCTTTATTGTCGCATTGTTCCAAATCGATGCACCGATGTTTGAAGATAATGAACTCTTGGTTGAAGCTATTGCAGCAATGTTTGGCTTTATTTCCGCCTTGGTCGGAGACATTGACGCCAAAGCCGCTCTGTTCTTCTTCAAAGCCCTCCCCTTCGGGGAGGGTTTGGGAGGGGTCGAAGCCGATGCACCAATGGTTGATTCCATTGATGCATTGGTCGGAGTCATTGATGCCTTGGTCGGAGTCATTGACGCCTTGGTCGAAGGCATTGATGCCTTGGTTGAAGGTATTGATGCCTTGGTTGAAGGTATTGATGCCTTGGTTGAAGGTATTGACGCCTTGGTTGAAGGCATTGAACTCTTGGTCGGAGGCAAAGAACATGTTCAATAAGGTCAAACAAGCGTGGGATGAGGTCAAACAAGCGTGGGATGAAGCCAAACAAGCGTGGGATGAAGCCAAACAAGCGTGGGATGAAGTCAAACAAGCGTGGGATGAAGCCAAACAAGCGTGGGATGAGGCCAAATTTCACTACAATAAGGCCAAACAGTAGTTCAATAACTCCGGCCAAGGCAGTTTAAAGCCCTGCAATCCAATCAATTAGCCCAAACATCAGGATTCTGGTTCAAAACAGCGTTGAAATAAGGAAATTATCCGATTCATTGAAACCACAGGATGGGGAATTAAGGCCGACGTCCTGTTCATTGGGGTGGAAAAACGGAGGGAGAGGGCCAGAGAAGGAGGTATTATGTTGTCATTCTGAGAAAGCGAAGCGACCGAAGAATCCATCTTCTTTAGTTAGATAATGTAATAAGAATGGATACTTCGCTCCGCTCAGTATGACAATCCATCCAGAGCATCGCAAAATTCAATAGCCACGTGCTTTAGCTCGTGGATAAGGGAGACTAAGAAAATGAAACCACCCCCGCCCTTCGGGCACACCTGCCAGGGAAATGTATTGGGATAATCAAAACCACGAAGTCTGAATTTTCATGAATTCTGATTTCCGAAGTATCGAACATAAAAAAAAGCAGCCCGAAAGAGCTGCTTATTATGCTTAATAATTATTTGTGTATCAGAACAACTTTTTCCAGATAAAGAAACCACCGACTAACATCAGCAGGCCGAATAAACTGTATGCAGCCCATTCTGAAAGTGTTGGAATAGCTGTTGAAACAATCGGAACAGTAAAGGCCATAACCCATGCGTCGCCGGGGCCGCCCTGGAATGCATGGAGCGGAGTGTCTGATCCGTCGTCGCCATCAAATGAAGCTGAAGCCCGGCCTGTAAGATACAACGATGTACCGTTCAGAACAATATCCTGCCCCCTGTCGTCACCCGTTGAACCATAGAAACTATGCCACTGGTATGCACCTGCAGCGGAAAGCTTCATAAAAGAAATATCCCTGTAGCCTGAAAAAGCGTGAAGAGGGTCGGTAGCGCCGTCGCCCTGCCATGATGCATAGCTTCTTCCGGCAACATATATTTCATTATTGGTATCAACTGCAAGGTCATTCGGGTAGTCATTAGCTGAAGCGGAACCATAGAAAGTATGCCACTGGTATGCGCCCGAAGAATTTAATTTCATTACAATATAATCGGCAGAACCCGAAAAAGCATGGAGTGGATCTGTCGCACCATCGCCCTGCCATGTAGCCGAGCCGTTACCACATGCAACAATATTATTATTCCCGTCAACATTGATGCCGCGAATTTCTTCGTTTGCGCTGCTTGAACCGTAAAATGTATGCCACTGATAAGTACCGCTGCTGTTCAACTGCATAATCAGAAGGTCTCTGTTTCCGCCACCGGCGTGTGCATGGATAGGGGAAGTACTTCCCGGGCCGTTCCATGTTGATGTACTTCTACCGCCTATGCAGACATTATCATCAGAATCACATGCTATATTAAAGGCGTCGTCATCATCAGCGGAACCATAGAAACTGTGCCACTGGTATGCACCGCTGCTGTTCAATTTTATTACAAAAACATCCTTGTTGCCGGAATAGCCATTCAATGGAGATGATGCTCCAACATTCCAGCTGCCTTCACTAAATCCGGTAACATAAACATTATCACTACCGTCAAGTATAATTCCGCTTGCTTCGTCGTCAGCGCCTGTAGCACCAAAAAAAGTGTGCCACTGGTAAGCGCCCGATGAATTAAGTTTCAAAGCAAAACCATCTTTGCCCGAACCGCTGTAGGCGTTAATAGGTGCCTGTGATGCAGGAGCAGGGCCATTCCATGTATCCTCCGAAAAACCGGTAATATATAAATTCCCCGAAGCATCGGAAGTCATATCAAAACCGTAACAATCGGATGAACCACCGAAGAAAGTATGCCATTGGTAAGCGCCGCTGCTATTCAATTTCAGTATAAATACGTTGGTAATACCTGAATGTGCATGAAGTGGAGCCTGGGCGGCAGGACCGGTCCATGTACTCTCGCTCATACCAGTCAGGTAAATATTTCCGCTGTTATCATAAGTTACCGCATAGGAACGGTCTGTTCCTACAGCTCCGCTAAAGGCTGAGCCGTAAAATGTATGCCAATCGTAGGTTGGCTGGCTGAAAGAATAAGAACTAAGTGTTATGATTGAAATCATAAAAAGGACAATTTTTTTCATAATCAAACCTGTTAAGTTAGAAATTTGTAGTTTATCGAAAGCTATATTATGATTGCCTTTATATAAATGATTAATTAATATTATTGACTAAGCCTGCATGTTAGTTTTAAAAAATCCTGATTGATTTTCAATAATTTCGGAATTTATAATCTTCAATAGAAATCTATTTTTAATTAAAATAATAATAAATTTTAATATTTCATAGCAGGAAACTGCAATTATCACAAATTTATCCATAATAATTGATATCTCTTTAAATGAATAACCCCGAAGTAAGCTTCGGGGTTTTGTCCCATAGAGATTAAATGGTTGGGAACAATATTCGGAAAAATTCAATATTTATTCCCAATAGCAAAAACAATCAGATTCTTTTCTAATCAGTTTCCTGATTATTTAAGAGTTCATCGCCCGGGGGTGGCGGGGGCATATCGTCCCTGTTTTTGTTTCTTCTGTCCCTGTCTCCCCTTTTCCTTTTATGGATCTCAAACATTTGCCTTCTTAATTCATGCACAAATTCATGCTCAAAGATAAGATATCTGGCAAATTGTTTATCATCCAGTATCTTTCTGACTTTATCGTCTTTTTCTTTTTGCATTACCATGAATTTCTCTCTAAGATTAAACATTTCAGTAATTTTTTCATTAATCTTAGCATTATTACCATCGGACTTAACAAGTAATTTCATCTCGGCCATTACCAAGTCCATTTTTTCTTTCAGGGCATGAAATTCTTTCTCGTATTTGTTGAAAAGGAGCAGAAACTTATCTGATTTCTGTTCATCCAGATCAAGTAATTCCAACAGCTTAACCTTTTTAATCGTGTTCATTCTTTCGAATGCTTTCTTGGCCTGCTGTGCATTAACCGGCATCGCAATCAATGCAAAAAATAAAGTCAGCACAGAGGCAATTGTTTTAAAATTTGAAATTTGCATTGCTCATAACCTCAAGTAAATCCTGAAAATCGTCTTCATTCATATCTTCGAGCACTTCCGGAATGCTATTATAGGCCAGTGTTTCTTCCGGAAGAACGGTATTTTCTGTGATAAATAAATCTTTTAAACTATCAAGTAAAAAATCTTCATATATTTCGTCGGTTTCTTCAGTTGATTCTTCAATTTCAACCACAGTGGGAATCGTTTCCTGAGCTAAACTATTATTAATATTTATTTCTGCAGGTTCTGCTTCGCCGGTAATCTTTTCTACTTCCATTTCGTTGAAAGTAACTATCGGCTGTGTTGAAAAGGCAATTTCAGTATTGCCGTCGTCGATAAAAACGGGATTATAAAAAACAGAGTAATAAGTTACTATCATCAAAACAGCAAGTGATACCGCCGGATACAAAACTCTTTTTTTGAAACCTCCATATTTTTTATCCAGGTATGTAGCATCCATTCTATCCATTACTTTAACTGACAGGTTACGGGTTTTATGTTCGATATCAGAACGAAAATCAATTTTTTCAATCCTGTTGAATACCGCTTTAACCTGTTTGATTTCTTCCTGGATATCAGGAAAATCAGAAAGGTTTTCTTCGAACCAAAGCTTATCAGAATCTGTTAATCTTCCGAAAACATAATCCGGAAGATTTTCCTGCATTTTTTTATATATTTTATCCTGTTGCATATTCATTTTAGCACCTGCAATCTATTTCAAGTAAACGGAAAGTTTTTTTACTGCCTGGTAATAATTTGCTTTTAACCCGCCAATGCTTGTACCCAGCATAGCTGAAATTTCATCATAGCTCAATTCATCAAAGTATCTCAGTGCAAAAGTTTCTCTTTGTTTTTTTGGCAGCTTCTCTAAAGCAGTTAGAAATCTTTGCCTTAATTCTTTTCCCTCATATTGTGTATCCGGCCCTGGAGCATTTGATTTAACTTCGGGAAAATCATCCCTGTCCATTCTTGTGAATATCGACATTATTTTTCTTTTTCTTAAAACATTGGAACAATGGTTTGCTGTTATCCTGTACAGCCATGTTTTTATATTGGAATTTCCCTTGAAACCCTTCAGGTTATTCAAAGCTTTAATAAATATTTCCTGTGCTGCATCTTCAGCATCCTCGTCATTTTTCAGGTAGCGCATAGCAGTAGAATATACAAAAGTCCTGTAATTGCGAACAAATTCGTTAGCTGCTTTTCGGCTGCCCGATTCAACTATTCTTTTTACTATTTCCAAATCTTCTTTAACAGTATATGCCATCGTATTCATCACGATACTCCCTTAAATTGTCCTTGTTATATAGACACAGCAATTAGCGGGAGGTTTAAAAAAAAAGCGGAATAAAATCCGCTTTTTTTAAAATTATTTTGAAATGTCAAGAATTTCAAATTCCATTTTTCCGGCAGGCACGGTCATTTCAGCAATTTCCCCGACTTTTTTACCCATCAGGGCTTTGCCCAAAGGTGAAGTTACCGAGATTTTATTTTGTTCAAAATCTGATTCCTCCTGGCCAACCATTTGATAATCAATAACGTGGCCTGTTTTTCTATTTTTAATCTTTACTTTTGTCAGAATATAAACTTTATCGTCGGGAAACTCATCGGGCCTGATAATCTGGGCATTAGCCAGAATTTTTTCAAGCTTGGAAATTTTTAATTCCAAAAGGCCCTGTTCGTCCTTTGCAGCATCATAATCTGCATTTTCAGAAAGATCTCCATGAGAACGTGCATCAGCAATTTTCTGAGCGATTACCCTTCTTTCTTTAGTTTTAAGGTAATAAAGCTCATCCTCAATTTCTTTAGCTCTTTCTTTCGTCATATAAACAATTTCAGCCATAATAACTCCGTTAATTAACTTAACCCAAATAAAAAAAAGCCCTTGTAACAAAGAGCCTTTTGTTACAATGAAGCGGGCTAATTCAATAATTTCTAATTATAATATAATAAAAATATTTATCATTACAAATGATGAAGCAAATGCCCCATCTTATTTTTTTTGGTTCTGAGGTATTCCTCGTTCACTTCATTTGGTTCAATCTCTATCGGAACAAGGTCAACAACTTCCAAACCGTAGCTCTGCAAGCCAACTCTTTTAGTTGGATTGTTAGTTATCAGGTGCATTTTTTTCACACCAAGATTAGCAAGTATCTGAGCACCAATACCATAATCCCTCGGATCAGGTGAAAATCCTAACTTTTCATTTGCTTCAACAGTATCCAAACCTTCTTCCTGAAGAGCATAAGCACGGACTTTGTTTATCAGCCCGATTCCGCGGCCTTCCTGCCTCATATAAAGAAGCACGCCTTTGCCTGCTTTATCGATCATTTGCATAGCATTGTGAAGCTGGTCGCCGCAATCACAACGCCTCGAGGCAAAAACATCTCCGGTCAGGCATTCTGAATGAACACGAACCATAATGGGTTCATCACTATTCCAACGTCCTTTAACAAGGGCAACATGCTCTTTATTATCAACCACATTAGCAAATACCTTCAATGTAAACTCTCCGTATTCGCTCGGAAGTTGTGCTTCGGCCACCTGCCTTACGTTACCGTCCTTTTTAAGCCTGTATGCTATAAGATCTTTAACGGTAATAATTTTCATGTCATGATTTTTGGCAAATTCCTCAAGTTGCGGCTTTCTTGCCATAGTGCCGTCTTCGTTGATAATCTCGCAAATCACGCCCATGGGTTTCAGCCCGGCAAGCCTCATCAGGTCCACACCAGCTTCGGTATGTCCGGCACGCCTTAGTACACCTTCTTTTACGGCAATAAGCGGAAAAATATGCCCCGGCCTTGCCAAATCTTCTGGTTTGGTGTCCTTGTTTGCTATTGCTCTAACAGTAGCGGCACGGTCAGCTGCAGAAATACCGGTAGTTGTTCCGTGCAGGTAATCAACCGAAACAGTAAAATTAGTGCCATGCGGAGCGGAACTGTCTTCAACCATACGATGAAGCTTTAGCTCCTCGGCTCTTTCGGGAGTTATCGATAAGCAGATAAGCCCCTTAGCATTTGTTGACATAAAATTAATTGTTTCCGGTGTGCAAAGCTCGGCAGCCGCAATAAGGTCGCCTTCATTTTCCCTGTCTTCATCGTCCATAACGATAACCATTTTGCCCGATACCAGATCGCGCAGGGCTTCATCTATTGTATTCATCTTTTTTGCCGAGAAAAATTATAAAATTAATTTTTTGATGCGATAGCGCTTTTCTCGAAAGTAACTTTCACGTTATCAGCCATCTGAAGAACGAAAGTTTTTTCGCTAACTTCTGTTACAGTGCCATGAATGCCGGCAGTAGTAACTACCTTGTCGCCTTTTTTCACGCCTTCCAGCATTTTCTGGTGTTCTTTCTGCCTTTTCTGCTGGGGCCTGATCATTAAGAAATACATTACAAGTATTACGCCGCCAAACATGATAAGCATTGAAATCATACTACCGCCGCCAGCGCCTTCCTGAGGAGCTCCCATTAAAAGCATTGTTGATAAAATGTCAAACATTTTCTCTCCGATATTATATATCATTAAACAAAATATTCAATTATAGATTTCAAATATAAGAATTAATTTTCGATTTGATAACAGCAAAATTGAAATATTTGCTAATTCATCAGTCTTTGTGAAAATTTTCAGAAACTGTTATTGAGAGTCGAAGATAACCACAGGGTTAACCATGTGGCCTGAATCAATTATTCCCGCCGGATAGTTTCTCTAATATCTCTTTTTTCCAATCTGAATAACAACCATCAATAATTTTCTCCCTTGCTGTTCGCGCAAGCCATAGATAAAAAGCAATATTCTGCTGTGATGCCAGTTGCAGCCCCAATATTTCGTTAGCAATGAATAGATGCCTCAGGTAACCCAGCGTGAAATTCTTACCGGCATAGGAATCCACATTCTCGTCGATAAGTTCATCCGATAATTTATACTGAGCATTCCTGATATTTATCTTTCCCCTGCTGGTAAATATCTGTCCGTTACGGGCATTCCTCGTGGGTAATACACAATCAAACATATCAACACCCATTTCGATACAGGTCAGGATATTTTCCGGAGTACCAACTCCCATAAGGTATCTTGGCTTATCTTCCGGCAAAATATCCGTACTAAGGTCAACCAGTTCGTACATCATTTCAGCTGGTTCACCAACGGAAAGCCCCCCCATTGCATTCCCGTCAAAATCAATTTCAATCATTCTTTCAAGATATTCTTTTCTCAGGTCTTTATACATGCTCCCCTGCCCTATCCCGAATTGAAACTGCCTGTGGCCGTATAGCGGATCGGTTTTGTCGAAAGCTACCCTCGACCTTTTTGCCCATCTGAGCGACAATTCCATTGAATCCCTTGCCTGCTTTCTTTCCGCCGGGTATGGTGTACATTCGTCAAGTACCATAATAATATCAGAACCAAGATTACGCTGAATATCAACCACATTTTCAGGAGAGAAAAAATGCTTTGAACCGTCGATATGAGATTTGAATTCTGCTCCCTCCTCTTTCAGTTTCCTCAGGTCCTGAAGAGAAAATATCTGGTATCCGCCACTGTCTGTAAGTATTGCTCCTTTCCAGTTGATAAATTTATGAAGGCCGTCAAAGTGGTTCACAACTTTGTCGCCCGGACGCAGATAGAGATGATATGTATTGCCAAGGATAATTTTTGCACCATAATCAACCAGTTCCCTTTGCTCAATAGCTTTTACTGTTCCCTGAGTACCAACAGGCATAAACACAGGCGTAGGAATTACCCCGTGATCGGTATATAAATATCCGGCTCTTGCTTTTGAGTCCGGGTCTTTTTTATCTATTTGAAAAAGATTCATATCACACATTCAGTTTCTTAAACTTAAAAATACATCTGTCAATCAATTTCCAAAAAGGTAATGATATAATAACTCCTATAGAATCTGCTGCTATATCCCAGATATCAGCATCCCTTCCCGGAATAAAATACTGGTGAAATTCATCACTGATACCGAAAAAAATGCCAATCAAGGTTACTAAAATCAGTCTTTTCCTAACTTCAACATTCAGGGTAGCAATCAGAAGTGTCAGGCCGAAAACATAATAAGCTATCAAATGCAAAATTTTGTCGTGAAATTCGAAACTGTTAACCTGGAAAATCGGCCTTTCCTGATGAGAAATAGTAAAAATACCTGCCGATACTATCAGGGCAGGCACATATTTAATATATCTGTTATTAAAAAACTTAATAAACAAAAGTTACTCAGCTTGAAGAAATGTAACTTTTAAATAATCTATTATATCACTTGCCGTAAGAGATTCCATCGAATATTCCTCAGCAAAACGGTCTCCGGCATCAGCATGAATAAAAGCACCGAAAGCAGCAGCCTTGAGTGGTTCGGTTTCCTGAGCCAGAAGCCCGGCAATAACACCAGTCAGTACATCGCCGCTTCCCCCGGTTGCCATACCGGGATTCCCGTTAAGGTTCCAATAAGAGCTCCTGCCATTGCTGATAACAGAGGGAACATGTTTCAGCAATGCGGTACAATTCAATTTCGCGGCCCACTCTTTTGCAAGCCAGGCGTGATTTTGCTCAACAAAAGATCTTTTTTCACCTGTCAGGGCAGCAAATTCTCCACAATGAGGAGTAATAATTATATTATTTCTCAACTGATCTTCGGGATTTATAGCACCTATCGCGTCAGCATCAAGTATAATTGAGATGTGATCCGGAAGATTAAATACAATTTTCCTGACCATATCAAGAGTCTCCTCTTCCCGGCCAATACCGGGGCCAATTGCAACCACATCAGACTTCATGGCAGTTTCCATTATCGTATCATAAGCCGTGAAGCTGATACCTCCGTCAGGTGTTGAATCAACCTCTGTTGGAATAACTTCAGGAGCCAATGAATGATGTATTGACGTGGTAAAAAGGTAAACAAGCCCGGCTCCCGACCTGACAGCAGCATTAGCCGTTAATGCAGCAGCTCCGGGAAATCTTCTTGAGCCGGCAATTATCATCACTTTACCATAATCGAATTTTGAACTTACAATTTCCCGCCTGGGAAGTAAAAATTTCAGGTCGCTTCTTTCAATTGCTTTGGATTTCGCAATCCCGGCAGAAATACCATCGGGTGCTCCGAGGTAAGCAATATGGATCATTCCGCATACATCAATACCATCATTGAGTAACATACCGGTTTTTATTGCAAACATAGTTATAGTGTGATCAGCAAAGAAACAGTCGGGGTAGGCCATTCCCGTTTCGGTATTAAGCCCTGTCGGGGCATCAATTGCAATTTTTAAGGCATCGGTTTCTTTAATTTCCGCCAGAATATCCACAACCAGGCCTCTAAGGTTTTCAGATCCTCCAACTCCAATCATCGAATCAATGATACAATCAAAAGAATCGAAATATCCTTCAACATCATCAGAACTTTCAAATTTTTCGACAGGAATATTCAATTTCTTTGCAGATTGAAAATTGGCTTTAGTTTCATCACTCATTTTTTCTTCACTGCCAATCCAGGCAATGCTAACATCATAGTCTTCATGAAGGTGACGTGCCAAAGCAAACCCATCACCGCCATTATTTCCGCTTCCGCAAAGTATCAGTATTTCGGGATCGTTTAATCCTTCATTTTCAAAAATCTCAAATATGTAATCCGATGCGGACCTTGCAGCATTCTCCATTAAAACTATTCCCGGTATAGAATACTCATTGATTGCCGTTGAGTCGGCAAGTCGCATCTCGTCTGGTGTCAGTATATATTTCATGATCTTTCCGCTGAAATCGTTACTATTATTTTTAGCAAATCTAATTGATTATATTCAATAGTGCAATTATGAAATCAGTTTTTTAATTTTTCTTGATAATAAAGCATAGTTTATGCAAATTTGTAAATTGATTACTGCAATTTAAGAATGTAGAAACTTTTAATTAATCACATCGTAAATACAATAAAGGAAAGATGAATACAGAGCTATATAATAAAGGTAGATGGAAAGTGCCGATTAAAACAAACATAAACAGAAAACTGCTAATAATTTCAGCACTTATTTTTACCATAACCAGGCTTATTGGCGACATCGCACTTTTTTATTTCAGTGATTATCAGTCATTCTACGTTTTTGGATGGAAAACAGTTAGTTTCCTGGCTTTTTTCATAACAGTTTTTCTCTTTGAATTTTCACGTCCCCATGATGAACACCAAATACTGAACGACAGAAATTCTGAAAATTTCTTCCGCGACCTTAAGAAAGTATTGTTAATCGTTCCGGGCATAATATTACTTCAGATTTTTGTACCCTCACGGCCTTTTGTTTCAGAGCAATTTATTAGCCTGTGGGGGATTATCATTGCAGACATTGCCACTTTCTATGTTATCCATGCCAGCATTATAACTGGCAGATTCCTGTATAAATGGATGACAATCAGGCGTCACAGCAGAACAAAGCTGTACCTGAAAATACTTGTTTCCGGAACTTTGCTGATATCATTATTTATGTACCTTGATTTTGCCGTTGGCACTAAGGACAGCAAGGCAATTAATATTTTCATAACTCTTTTGATCCTGATCCTGATCACATTTGTATTTCTTCTTTCAAAAAAGAACAACTGGATATTACTGCTTCCGGGTGGTAAAAAACTAAAATTGCTTGGATTAACAGTCCTCGGAATGGGCATAATGTTCTTTTCCTCCCTTTTCATTGTCGAGGATTACACCCTGGGCAGGTCAGTGAATATCTTCATGCCCGGATTACCCGAGCTGAGCGGAATAACACTTATTTTTGCATCAATTTATTTTCTACGCCTGTTCTTCGCTACAATAGCATCACTGCCAACATCGAACATCATGGAAAAAAGGCTTTCGGAATTAAGCTCACTTACTTATCTTAATAAACTGGTGTCACAAACTGTTGATTTCAACAACCTGATTGGAACTGTAACTCAGCTGGCACAGGGAGCTGTGCAGGGTACGGCTTCGTGGACAGAGTTATACGAAGCAAATACATCGAATACGATTATTTTCTCAAGCTATCTGGATGACACTAATGCAGGTGATCTATTAAGGAATCCGCTTATCAGCCAACGATTCAGTGAAATTAAAGAACCCTTGATAATTGAATCAATTCCTGAAGATGAAGAACTAAGCAAAATACTAAAGCCACTCAAATTAACCGGGTCGATGATAGTAGTACCGCTATTTGCTGGCAATAACAGGATAGGAACTCTTTTCGTTGTAAATTCCGAGGAATTTGGCTTTGAACCTGACGATGTAAACGTTATTGCAGCTTTCAGCGATAATGTAAGCCTTGCCCTCGAAAATGCACGGTTACTGAAAGATTCTATCGAAAAAGAACATTTCAAGCAGGAATTGCTTCTTGCCAAAAACATGCAGCAAAAGCTGCTTCCGCAGGAACTTCCAAATTTTAAAAAATATACAATAGATGCCTTTTCCATGCCCGCTGAAGAAGTTGGCGGTGATTTTTACGACCTTGGGCTGCTTAAAGACGGAAGACCCTGTATCTTGATCGGAGACGTTTCAGGCAAAGGAATGAATGCTGCATTTTACATGGCACAACTTAAAGGAGTGGTTCTCTCGGTAGCAAGAGATGCAGAAAGCCCCGCAGAATTACTCAAAAAGATAAATTCCACTTTATATAAATCCATGGAAAGACAGATGTTCATAACCATGGCTGCTTTGTCTGTTGATATTGAAACCGGAATTATTACTTATGCCAGGGCCGGACACACTCCTTTGATAATTAAAAGAAACGGGAGTTCGAAGCTTTACAGGCCACAGGGCCTGGGTATTGGCCTGGCGGATTCAGAAAAATTTAATTCCCTTATTGAAGAAGAGATAATTCCGATTGAAAGTAACGATGTATGCATGATGTTCACGGACGGACTGGATGAGCTGGAGAACAGCAGGCGGGAACAGCTCGGAATTGATCCTGTATTGGAATTATTCAATAAGGGCGTTTATAATAATGCAACTGACGCGCTTCGGGACGTAAAGAAACTGATAGATAATTATGCCGGAGGTTACCGGCAAAGTGATGATATTACTGCAATCGCGGTTTGTTTTAATTAATTTTGGCATTTTGTTTGATATGTTATTAATATTGAAAAATTATAAATATTGAAAAGATTTTGTTAACTTTGAATGAATATTACTTTGTAGTCGTCTTAATATTAGGACATGAAATTAATAAAAATGAGTTGGAGCTATAACTGTGTCAGAAACAAATAATTTTAAAATATTGCAGGAAACCAAAGAAGAAGTTGTTTTCTTTTATCTTAGTGGTTATCTCGATGCCCATACGGCACCGGAACTGGAAGAAGCAATAAGCGGGCAGATTGAAACAAAAAATTATAAAATTGTTATCAACCTTAAAGACCTTGACTATATCAGCAGCGCCGGGCTTGGTGTATTCATGGCCTTTATAGAAGATATTCGCGACGAAGGCGGCGATATAAAAATTGCAGAGCTCAAGCCCAAAGTATTCTCAGTTTTCGACCTTCTTGGTTTTCCTATGCTTTTTGATATTTTTGATGATGAAAAATCCGCAACAGAAAAGTTTAAAAAGGACGAGTTGAAAAAAGATGCATAACGGGACGATGATATATGACGATTATATGTGCGCAATTTGCGACTTTGAAGAACTAAAGAAGATTAGGGACTTCATTCTTGAAAAAGCGCTATCTTTCGGGTTTCCTGATCAGGAAGCCCAGAAAATTGCACTTGCGGTTGATGAAGCCTGTTCTAACCTGATAAGACATGCATACAGTTTTGATCCTGATAAAAAGATTTGTATTGAAATCGAAACAATTCAGGATAAATTTACTGTAAAAATTCAGGATAACGGTAGTCCCTTCAATCCTCTTGACGTTGACCAGCCGGACATGAAAGAATATTTTAAAAAATTCCGAAGGGGCGGCCTCGGGATTCATATTATGAGGAAAGTAATGGATCAGATTACTTACGAGGCTGCAAAAAACAAGAATGATAAAAACATTCTTTTTCTTACAAAACATCTGAATTAATTCCCGGTACTACCCTTTTTTCTTAAAATCATTTTTTTCCAAATAAAATTTTATTTTATCTTTGTCGTGTTCTGACAAAAATAATTATTCACACATTCTGTTGAATTATGAAATTTTTACTATTTACTACGGGGCTTGGCCTGGCAATCTTATCAGGTTTTATCGGCGGTTCCGGCAAACCTTATTCCACCATCCATAAGTTAATTATAATTATTGCAGTGGCAGCATCGCTTGCACTGACTCTTCTCCCCCCAATCGCATCCGGCCCGGAGTTTTCCGAGCAGGCTGTAAGGCGTGGTTTTACTGAAAGCTTCCTTATAAAAGTTGATGCAACAACAAAATTTGAAAAAGATGTTGAAGATGATTTCTTCTTTGAGAAACTGACAGGAAAACGAGAAATACCGATAATCACAATGAATGAAAAAAATATTCTTGACCTGGCAGGAAGCACAGAACTGATAATTCTTGCAAGATATGATAAAACCAGAAATGCTTTTATCTGGGAAAAAACCGAAAGCGTAAACCCATTATTCACATATCCTTTCATTCCCGAACTTATGCAAAGGATAAGAATATTAAATCTTCATGTACCTCAGGCCTGGGTTGCCGTAATGGCATACCTGGTATCAATGATATTTTCGATAAAATATTTGAGAAAAAGAGACATTAACGATGATCTGAAAGCTTCTGCATCTGCTTCTCTCGGCCTGTTATTCACAATACTGGCAACAGTTACCGGTATGCTTTGGGCAAAGCAGAACTGGGGTTCTTACTGGAACTGGGACCCCCGTGAAACTTCAATTTTTATATTGATGCTGATTTATGCTGCATATTTCGCCCTCAGGTCAGCAATTGATAATCCTGAAACAAAAGCAAGGCTAAGTTCGGTTTATTCCACCTTCGCCTTTCTAACCGTTCCTTTTTTTGTTTTCATCCTTCCCAGGATAGCTTCCGGGCTTCATCCGGGTTCGGGATCAGAAGGGAGTACTGGGCCTGTAATCAGTTCGGGCGGCAGCATGCTTAGCCCCACAATGTCATGGGCATTTGCACTTGGCCTTGGGGCTTTTACCGCTCTTTTCTTTTACATGCATAATATCGCCAGCAGGTACATGATATTAAAGTTCAAAAAATCAGGTAATAACATTTAGGAATTTTTATTATGGATATATTTCAATCGAACAGTACGGTGCTATCAATTTCATTAGTGATCTGGCTAGGAATTTCAATCTATCTTTTTTTTATTGACAGAAAAATATCTGCTTTGGAAGAAAAGCATAATGAAGAAGATGACCTTTGATATCAGTAATTTTGAAAAATTTTCATGGGATTAGACAACCACTGATATGCTTTGAAGCCTGGCACCAGAGGAATTTGCACCGGGGTCGAAGCTGCTTTCAGAACCATTGCTCAGGCAAATATTCTCAAGAATAAATCCTTTTTTCCTGAATTCGGAATTTATCAGTTCGAGATATTCGTTTTCCTTCTCGGTGAAACCAGGTACTTTCAGGCTCATTCTGATATTTTTATTCATTTTGTTATCCGGCCTCAGCATAAGGATCCGGGCAATTTCAAGCCTGCCTTTTACAGGAAAAGGCAAATATGCAAAGAAGGGCGCATCGTTGTTCAAAGCAAACTCATTCCATTTATACAGTGCATCGAATGAAGACTTTATTATTCTTGCATCATTAATTATTAAAGCAAATACCGAATTCCCAATCACATGTTTTCTTATTATCTCGTAAAAAGTAGTTAGTTTACCTTCTTCAACTCCCGAAGAAGAAAACAGGTACATCATACTTTTAACGTTATAAATATTAGAATGAATAGATTTAAGGATATTCTTCAGCACCGGAAAATTTTTATTGCCCCTTAATGTAAACTTTTCAATATTTAATACGGAATTAAGAAAAACATTCGGATTGACAAAAAGCATCCTAACATCTTCGAAATTCTCAGGACTCAACTTCATTCCGTGTTTTCTCATAAAATATATTGCTTTGGTTGCTTCCGGATGCTTTTCAACCCTTACTTTTTGTTCAATAAGCCCAAGATAATCCTTAACGATTAGAAGAATACTATCCCTGACAATCCTGCTTTCAAATTTTCTGATCACTCTGAGCAATTCTTTATAAAATTTACTGTCTGGCAGGTCAAGAATTCTCAATATTTCATCATCGGGTATTGGCTTTCGGTTCTTATGAGTATAAACAGAATGTATCTTTAACATCAAAGACGGCGTATTTTCAATTACTTTAAGAAACAGGTAGTCTCCTTTTTTCAAACGTCCCCTGAGAAAAGCATTGTAAGTACCCATTGGAAGACGAACAACAACCTGATTCTGGCCATTATTATCCATAATGGTTCCGGCAATGATCTCCCCCTTCTTCAATTGAATAGAAGATTTTGCTTTCTTTCTTACGGGAACATAGCCTATTCCCCCGAGAACCGGTTCCCCGAGTGAGCTTATTCCTTCGCTTCTTATGTCAGTTCCGTCAACCATTATTTTTCAAGTTTAAAACTTCCTACTGCTTTATCAAATATTAAGCCACTAAATATTGTGACGATAAAGATTTAGATTAATTTTTTTAAATACCTGTATTTTTTTGAGTGTTATAATATTAACAACACAATGAATACAGTTATCTTGTTTACAACATTAATTATCGGTATAATTAGGAGAAAATTGAATTATTTATCCACATTTTATAAAAAATACAAGAAAATACGTACAAGATATACGTGTTTATACGTATATTTAGACATTAGGGAGATTATAAAAAATCCGGGTTTACTATGATTATCTTAAAAATTTTTAATATTATATGTGCGGGTATTGTATTACTCCTTGCATTTAACTCGAATATATTAGCTCAAACAATTTCTTACATATTACCCGATATCGGGTCGCCGGGCATGAATACCCATATTGAGATAATCGCTCCGCATGACTCATTTAATAATTTCGGGACTAAAGATACCATTTATTATGGTATAAATGATGAAAACGTAAAAATTGTACTTTCAGATCCTGCCGACACAAGTATTGTTACTTTCGGCCCTCTGATAGTAGGATGGGAGGGGCGTATGATATCCACACAGGTATTTGTAAATCCACAATTTATTCCTGATTCGGATAAATGGGATGAACTGACAGAACAATCAATAATCAGATTTCGGGTATCTGTAAATAATAACCTTAGTAATGAAGTAGCATTTTATGTAGTTGAACCTTTTCAGCTTGGTGATATCGACGGGCAGGGAAGTATTTTCGGCGAAGGCAACCTGGGTATCCGGAGCCCCCGAGGGGCTATGATCGTTGATTCTTTATACCTTGGAGGGGTATCATACACAGCATCTCTTACTGACTGTGATCCATCAGCGGATGGCAACCAGGGCTATCTTCCCTTCATCCTTCTTTCCAAAGGGCCTATCCGAGGACGTACAGGTTCGGAAATAAACGTTGATGCTGACCGTAAACATGCAGGTCCCGGCGGCGGTGGCGGTGGCGGCCATTTTTGTGATGTATCCGGCAATGGCGGAGACGGCGGAGACGGATATACAGGCGGCGGCCCGGGAGGTTTTAACAGCAGTGGTATTCCATGGCTTAATGATTCATACAAAACTGCAGGTGACGGAAGCGGTAAAGATAACAGTGACAGAAAAATTGGCGGGAACAGCCTGAACGGTGTTCCGGGAGGTAAAGTACCAGGCAATTATGAAGCTTCTGGCGGCGGTACCGGCCATCCATTTGGATTATCAGGTGAAGGTTCTTTCTCGGGAACAACCGATGATAAGGTTGGCGGATATGGCGGAGGATCAGGTTATACAAATGACGGTGACGGCGGTTCGGGTGGTTATGCTTCGGTGGGTAACGGCCCTTCAAATACACCGGGAAAAATTCATGGAAACAGTCCGGTTGTACCGGTTGCAGGAGGTTCAGGAGGCGCCAGTGGTAATCCGCAGGCTCCAACCGGCGGCTGCTCCGGTGATGGCGGCGGCGGCGGTGGCGCAATGCTGATCTTCGCCTCAGAAATAAGAAGTTTCGCTGCAAATGCTATTGGTGGTGACCGGCAAAACAGTGACGACGGAGATGGGGGAAATGGTTCAGGCGGATATGTAGGACTATTTTCAAAATCATATATTCAAATTGTAAATGTTTCGGTTGCAGGTGGTTCTGATGCATCCGGAGGAGCAGGAAGGCATCGTTATGATGCTTTGGAAAAACAGGGATCACTTGTATTTCCGACTGCAGGCTCGAGGTTCAGGGGTGTTTCAACAGATTCAAGCACCTGGCTTAGAAAAGATGATACTATACGTGGCAGTATTGGAAGCGCCGATGAAGTTATTGCCATGATAAAAGGTGAAAACAGCAACTGGCAAATGATTAATACTACACGTGCTGACCAGAATAACTGGTATGCTGTTCCTGAATTCAATACCCAGGATTCGGTATATTACTTCCTTGCTATCAGGAAAGGTAGCGGAAGTATTGGGAAGTACGATTATTCACCTGAATATATCCATTCTCAGGCAGCTGCAAATATTATTCATTACATGAGATTTCCTGAGCTTGTAAGTATCAGCGAAATTGTAGATTCTGTAATTATATGCCCCGGGTGGGAATGGACGGACAGCCTTTATATTTACAACAAAGGAGATGCCGACCTCATATTAAATATGGATAACGCAATATGGGATTACGACGACAGCGGTTATGAACTTCTTGAACCGCTAACAGAAACGAGGGTAGCCCCGGGGGATTCGGTAAAAGTAAAAGTTAAATTTCATGGTTACCAGGATCAATATGCCGTTGATTACCTGATGATACCGCATAATGACAGAGAACAATTGAATCCGTTCCAGATTAAATTTGAGATAAAACAATTTTTCATCAAACATGTAGCTTTTGATGCTGATAAAACCGACACTTTGAACACCAGTCAACAAAAATCTCTGTTTCTTGGTGAGGTATGCCCTGATAAAGTTGTATCGAAAAAATTTATTGAAGTTAATACCGGGCATTTGCCATTAAATCTGGATATTCCTGTTTTAAACGGAGATCCGGGATTTAATGCTGCTATCAATGGCATTGAATTCAGAACTGATGAAGCCGATACGGTTACTGTTTCATTCAGCTCTGCCAATCTTGATACCGGCAGGTATGAAACAACAATTTATATTAAATCTCTGGAATGTCCTGAAATTATTGATTCCGTTCTTGCTTATGTTTATGTTGTGGATACTTATTTTGAATTTGAAGGCGAAACGGACCTTGGCCAGATAAATGTTGGAGAAACCAGCAGTACCAGAATTGTTGTCCGCAAAAAAGGACGAGGTACGGCAATTATTTCATCTCTGCCAACGCTTAATCCGCCATTCAGTATTGTCAGTTCCGAACCTCCAATTCCACCGGATTATTATTTGGGAGCCAATGATTCCCTTATACTAAATATTGAATTTGCACCCACGGCTTCAGGAGATTTCACAGAATTAGTAAATATACTCAGCGATGATTTTGATGCGAATATATGTCCGGGATCAGTCTCATTCACCCTGTTGGGAAATGGAGCCAAACCGGAACTAAGTTCAAATACGGATTCCATATATTTTGGAATTAATCCCTGGTGCGGAGAGGTTGAGGAAGAAATTATACTGACAAATAAAGGGGCCGGTGATGTAACAATAACCGAAGAACCTCAAATTACCGGTATTGATATGGATATGTTTATAATTTCGTCCCGTCCAGTTGAATCAATCCCTATCAAACTAGGGCCTGATCAGGGCGTTAGTTATTATGTTCGCTTTATTAGTATGCCGGACCGATTTGGCAATATGAATGCCATATTTGAAGTAAAAACCAACGATCCGGAAAATCCGCTTATTGAAGTGAAACTAAACGGCGATAAGGAAGAAATTGATATAACAATCGACCCCAGCCCGCTTGACCTTGGAAATATTGCTGTAGGAGCTACCGGATCGGCAACTGTTCAATTCACAAATAACGGGACAATACTCAGGGATATAAATAATTATGAAACAGACGACCTTAACGTTTCGGTTTCACCACCCGGAGCGCCCCTGAATCCAAACGGCGGAACAGCCGATTTCGAAGTATTTTACTCCCCTGATGCTGAAGGCCAGGTTAGGGATACAATCATGTTTATTATAAATGACCCTTGCCAGGATACTCTTTATCTGCCGATAGTCGCCAACGGTATCACGGCCACCGTGGTAATTCCTGATACCCTTGATTTCGGTACATTAGCCCCCTGCGGCAGTAAACTTGACAGTATTGAAATCGCCAATACGGGCGAGGCTGATATGCAGTTAACAGGAGCAACAATATCAAGTCAGAATTCAGAAAAATTCTCGGTTTTAACAACAAACTTCCCAATAGATATCCCCGCAGGAGAAAGCGTTTACATACAGGTTGACTTTAATGCGATGGAAAACCCCGACGGATTTTATTATAGCTCGGTGGAACTTGAGTTTGATATGAACGGAACTACGGTCAGGCAAAACGTTGTACTGAAGGCAGAAATATATTCAGGACTTCTGGCATATCCCAATCCCATTGACCTCGGGGCTGTTCCTGTCGGTTCAAGCAATTCCGGACTCCTGAAAGTTCTGAATATTGGTAAAGCAGATTTTGACTTCATCAACGTAACATCTCCTACCCTTAGCAGTATTTTCAGCATGAATCCGGTTGAAGTAAAAAGCCAGCTTCTTATCGGGGATTCCCTTGTATTTAATATTGATTTCACGCCCCAGGCTGAGCAGCAATACACGGATTCAGTAACTTTCCATTTCGTGATAGATACCTGCGACATATATAAAACAGTTATCATTACAGGTTACGGCGGAAGCCTTGAGCATGTTAAGATATGGCTTCCAAAAGTAGAAGTCTCACCTGATATTGATAATTACCAGCTTAAATTATACGGCCAGCTAATGCCAAAAGGTGACCCGGATACAATCAGGTATATTACGGCAGGCTTCAAAACAACAATATCTTTTGATGCCAGCCTCTACTATCCTGAAAATGCAGTTAACGGCACAATCACTGACGATTTCGTTCTGAATGATTACAGGCACGTGGATATTGAATTCGATGATGTTGATATATATGAAAAAGAAACTGTTATCGGAACTTTGGAAGGCCCTACCCTGCTCGGGGCTGTCAGCTTTACTCCTTTGCTGTGGAATAATTTCGAATGGAATATAGCCGGAGAAATCGACTCTCCCGAAATGGAAAACGGCAGCCTGTCGATAATTATTTGCCGAGAAGGCGGGGACAGGCTCCTGGCCAGAACCGAAGCTATGATGACAATAATTAATCCAAATCCGGCAGGTGAAAGAACTGAAATAACATTACGTTCAATCGAGACCGGATACCATATGGCCGAGCTTGTAAGCCTTCGCGGAGAAAAAATAAAGCTTGCGGAATGGAATGTAAACCTGAACGGGAATAAAGAGAAAAGAATTCTCCTTGATACTGATAGATTTGCTTCGGGAATGTATTACCTGATATTTAGCTCAAATGCAAGAAGGGTAGTAGAACGTTTATTTATTGTTAAATAGTTTTGTTAACAACACTGTAAAGTTGTTTTTCAGTAACTTTCTATTTTTATTATTGTTATAAATATTTTGATACTCATTATGAATAGAAAAATAAGGTTGTTAAACAGATTTATTAAATCCGACCCCTCCCAACCCTCCCCCAAGGGGAGGGCTCAGATTTATACAGGTAGGAATCTAAAAAACAAGAGAGGCATTCATCCTGAGCAAAGCGAAGGATCCATTCTTAATTATTATCTGATAGGAATGATGGATTCTTAAGTCGTAAAAGATCGGTATTATGAGATTTCTCCTTATTGAAGTCAATAATTGAAAATTATTAAATATCATATTTTCTTATTTGCATTGAGTGATAACAAAAAAAGTAAAATAATCCGGGACAGATATGAAATTCAGAAATATTCACCTACTTATTTTGACTATGCTTTTAACGGGATCTTTGTATGCCCAGAAAGATGTAAAAGAACAGGAAATTCTATTCTATCTTGGTGGCTACGGTTCCTTCAATCACAATATTCATATTGTTGATTTTGACTACCTTGAAGGTGTTACCACATGCTGCCCCAGATTTAACGAAAACGGATCGGGATCCGGTATTGCCATTGGCGGACTTTTCGACATTCCAATCTGGCAAAAATTTTCATTGGAACTTCGTTTTGGTATGGCAACACTTGATGGAAATCTTGAGATGGAGAGTTCCATCGGTAATACTTTGCTTCAGGACGTTGATCCGCCATATATCCGAGAAGAACAAGACGCTATTGCAAAATATATTATTGAATCCAAATTGAATGCCTTTACACTTGAGCCGACAATTAATTATCCGGTCTGGGACTATATAACAGTACTTGCAGGATTAAGATTTGCCTACCTGTTCACGGCTAATATTGATCACAGGGAAGAACTTGTAAGCCCTGATAATGTTACTTTTATCGACGGCACTTTAACAAGAAACGAACTGGATGGTTTTGAATTGATTGACAAGCAGGCCTTCCAGATGCATCTAATTTTTGGTGTGGAAGTCCCACTCCCGATAGCAAAACAGACCTATCTTGTTCCGGAATTCAGATACCATTATCCTCTAACAAATATTACAGACGCAGACTGGAAAGTCAGCACTTTGCAAATGGGCCTTGCATTGAAACTTCCTATCAGGGAGCCGAAAGCAAGAGAGCTTATCGAAGAAGAATTTTATGAAAGAGATACAACAGTTATTGCAAAATTTGGAATTCAGGAACCCCAGATAAAACTTATTTCAGAAAGGGAAGAACTTGTAAAAGGCAGGCAGGGTAAGTTCGACGTGGAAAGAACAATTTATTATGAATCCTATGAGATGATTGTTCCGAAAGAATCAAAAATCAACCTGAATATGACCGCAAAAGGTTATTCCACAGACGGATCTGTTCAGGAAAACCCGGCTATAATAATTGAAGAATTTGAAACTGAAGAAGGTTTTCCGCTTCTCCCCCACGTATATTTCGCACGTAATAATGCAGACCTTAAATCAACTGACATGAATTTAATTCAGCCTGACGATGCAACAGGGTTTGAAGAAAATAAACTTCCCTGGAAAACTCTTGAACTATACCGGGATATGCTGAATATTGTCGGAAAAAGGATGACGGAAAACAAAAATGCCAGGCTTACCATAACCGGATGCAACAATAATCAGGATGCGGAAGCCGGTAATACAACACTGTCGAAATCCAGGGCCGAGGCAGTTAAAGATTATTTCACAAATACATGGAATATCGATCCGGCAAGGTTATCTGTTAAACAGCGGAATCTCCCGCGCAATCCCGGCAAAACAAGTATCGAGGACGGTACCATCGAAAACCAGAGAGCTGAACTAAGCTCTAACGATCCGGCAATTCTGGCGCCTGTGAACCTGAAAGAAATCCAGCGCGTATCAAACCCTCCGGTAATCAAAGTTGATTATGGTATTGAATCTGATGCCGGGCTGAAAAATTTTAATTTCGAAATATTACAGGGCGACGAGGAACTTCGCCATACCAGCGGCACTGAAAACAGTGGCGAATATAACTGGGAAATAACCGAAGAACCTGTTCCGATGCTGGAAGAACCAGTTAAAATATCACTAACGGCGATTGATAACGCCGGTAAAGTTGAAAACCTGAGTAAGGAATTATCAATCAAACAGCTTACTATCCGCAAAAAAAGATATGAATTGAAAGATGATAAGAGAATTGAAAAGTTCTCTCTGATTCTATTCGATTATGACAAAGCGGAAATAACAAACGCACAGGCCGATATTCTGAAAGATATTGACAGCAGGATAATGCCTGATTCGAAAGTTACTATCAGCGGCTATGCTGACCGTACAGGAGAACCCGATTACAATCGCGACCTGGCCCGCAGAAGAATAGATGAAGTCCGAAAAAGCTTAGACGTAAAGGACGAAAACCTGACTCTTCTCCCCCACGGCAGCGATATATTGATTTACGACAACGACAAGCCGCAAGGCCGAGGCTATTCCAGGACTGTCCAGATAATTATCGAAACGCCCGTTAAGGAGTAAAATGGGAGATTGAAAATGTATAAGTATATTTCATTGCTGATAATAATTCCGGGATTATTTCTTATTAGTCAGGAATCTGATATTTAAGACCAATACAGAGAGATGTATATTGTTAAATTGGACTCATCTTATAATTACCAGGATTTGAATCACAAGGCAGAAAAATTAAGTAAAAGCCCAAAGATTGAATACCCTAAGAACAGGGTTTGGGATAGTGCCAGGGGATTTCTGGTGCTATCTTATAACGATTCGGACGAAATCTATGCCGGCGAGTTTGCTCCCAGAAGATGGCCTTCAACAGAACTAAGTATCGAACCATTGATTTACTACACAGAAGGAAGAATTCCGACCGGAGGCGAATTATTCATAATTGTTGCCGGAATATTCTATGAGAAAGACGCTGCTGATAATTATATTGATTCTGTTAATTTTGATAATTATCAAATATTGAAATCAAAAGTTTATCTTGGTTGTGTGCATTAGCATTTTTAGATTTCATTACTTTTACAACTACTTTTCAACTAATAATAAATATTAAATTCTTTAGATATGGAATAAAATATCAAAAATATTTTGTAAATTGATTCAATGAAACAAAAAAAGACATTTATATGTAAAGAATGCGGGGCGCAATCACCTAAGTGGCTTGGAAAGTGCCCTGAATGTAACTCCTGGGGAAGCCTGGAAGAGCAGGTCGTTTCCGGGGCAAAAGGGCAGCCGGCCAGGACTACAGGGCAGGCAAATATAATTAAGCTGAAAGACGTACCCAACGAACCTGACTACAGGTTCAGAACATCAATTACAGAGTTGGACCGGGTACTCGGTGGCGGTATTATACCAGGTTCAATCATACTTGTCGGCGGCGATCCCGGCATTGGCAAATCAACTCTTATGCTGCAGATGTGCGGCCGTCTGCAGAAGTTCAACCCTCTATATATAACCGGCGAAGAATCGCTGCAGCAGATAAAATACCGCGCACAAAGGCTGAAGGGTATTGAAAATGATATGTCCGTGATGGCGGACACACTGATAGAAAATATCAATGCCGCCATTCAGCAGCATGATGGCCGGATAATAATCATTGATTCAATTCAATCGGTTTATTCCGAACGAGTGGATGCTACACCCGGTTCTGTTGCGCAGGTAAGGGAATGCACTTCCCTGCTGATGCAGACAGCCAAGAAAAGCAATAAAGCCGTATTCGTTGTGGGCCACGTGACAAAAGAAGGAGTAATTGCCGGCCCGAAAATTCTGGAACACATGGTTGACACAGTCCTGCAATTCGAAGGCGAGAAAACTTATTCATACAGGATACTCCGCGCTCATAAAAACCGCTATGGCTCTACAAACGAGATCGGAATATTTGAAATGAGCGACAAAGGCCTTCGCGAAGTTTCCAATCCATCGGAATTATTCCTGGCTCAGCGCAGACAGGAAGACTCGGGCATTGCAATTGTAGCAGCTATCGAAGGCACCAGGCCGATACTGCTTGAAGTTCAGGCTCTTGTTTCCCCAACCGGCTACAGCGTGCCGCAAAGAACCACTACGGGATTTGATATGCGGCGGCTTCAAATGATACTTGCCGTCCTTGAAAAACGACTTGGTGCTCAATTCAGGCAGGCAGACGTATTCGTTAACGTTGCCGGGGGTGTTTATATGAACGACCCTTCCCTGGATCTTGGCCTTGCTGCCGCGCTTATCAGCTCACTTCGGGACGTTCCTGTAAATCCCAAAGCACTTCTTATCGGGGAAATCGGACTTACAGGAGAAGTAAGAGCAGTATCTAATATTGAACAGCGCTTGAAGGAAGCCCAAAAACTTGGTTTTCAAAAGGCTCTGATACCATCACAAAACATGAAAAAGCTCCCTTCGGGATTTGATATTAAAATTTCTCCCGTCGAGAGAATTTCTATTGCTCTTGCAGAAATACTGGGATAGATATAACACTATACTGAAAAATCATATTCTTAGATGATTTCTTCTATTTCCAGACACCGTAAATTTCAGCTTTACAATTCGGGCAGTGTGAATTGTTAATATTATTAAATTTTACTTTATAGCCTTTTCTTTTAACAAGCATTTCACCACATTTAGGGCAGACAGTATTTGATGCATCAATTTCTGCAACATTTCCAATAAATATGTTGTTAAGTCCCTCCTGTTTTGCAATAGCACAAGCATTTTGCAAAACCTTAATCGGAGTTGATGGCAGGTTTTTCAGCCTGTACATGGGATAAAATCGCGATAAATGCAGGGGTATGTTTTCGAAACCATTTTTCAACAGCCACTTGCACATTTTTCGTATCATTTTCATATCGTCAGTCCATCCGGGTACCAGCAAATTGGTTATTTCAAGATGTACATGATTCTCTTTCAAAATCTTCAATGTATTAAGGACCGGCTCAAGGATTCCGCTGTTCAGTTTTTTATACAATTCATTATCGAACCCCTTCAAATCTATATTGGCGGCATCAATAACTTTGCAAAGGTCGATCAGGGGCTTTTCTTTGATATATCCGGCAGATATCATCAGATTTTTGATATTTTTTTTCCGGGCTAACTTAGCCGTGTCCATCATGTATTCAACAAACACAACAGGCTCGGTATATGTATATGCTATCGATTGGCATTGATACTTCTCGGCCATGGCAATAACTTCATCAGGGGGCATGTTGTAATTTCTTGTTTTATCTGGAGAGGACTGTGAGATTTCCCAGTTCTGGCAATTAAGGCAATTCAGGTTACATCCGGCAGTTGCTACTGAAAAGGCTCTTGTTCCGGGTAAAAAATGATATAAAGGTTTCTTTTCAACGGGGTCAACGTTAACAGCACAGGGATTACCATAAGCCAGTGTTTTCAGATTGCCGCCTTTATTTACCCGCACACGACAATCTCCTGATTTTCCCGGCCTGATAATACATTCATTCGGGCATAGATGGCAGAATATATTATTATTTTCTTTAGAAAAATATTTTGCTGAATGGTAATTTTCTTCAGATTTAAGTAATGTAGGAATGGAAACACCAGCCAGGACACAGAATTTGCAGAAATTTCTCCTTTCCACGGCTACACCTTTTCAATGTTTATTTCCTTTGGAATACTTATAATAAATTTCGAACCGTTTCCCTCTTCGCTTTCTATATCTATCCTGCCGCCATGCATATCAATAAAATCTTTACATAGTATCAAGCCAAGTCCCGTCCCCTGTTCGTTTGCTGTACCGGGAGTTGTGTGCTGAGTATCAAGCCTGAATAATTTTCTCTTATCTTCCGGGCTGATTCCTAATCCTGTATCAGAGACAATTATATTATAAAAGCCGTTATTTTCCTGCAGTGCAACCTCTACCCTTCCTTTTTCAGGAGTAAATTTAATTGCATTTGAAACAAGATTTCTTACCACTGTATTAATCATATTAGCATCGAAAACTGCTTCAACCTTATCATCAATTTTCCTGGCAATTTCAATATTTTTCTTCTCAGCTGAAAGTTTCAGTAGCTGAAGATTGCTTTCAATAATAGCGTAAATATTGTTCATTTCAGGATTAAATTCAATTTTGCCGGACTGCATTCGTGCCCATGTCAGCAAATTTTCCAACAGGGAATAAGTTTTTTTAGCCGATTTTTGCAACTCCTGCATAAACTCAGCAATATCATTCCTTGAAAGATTATCCAACGATTTTAAAATAAAATCGGACATTGACTTATATATTGATAAAGGATTCTTCAGGTCGTGCCCGATAATTGAAAAGAATTTGTCCTTGGAATCATTAAGTTCTTTCAATTTTTTCCTGGATTCCTCCAGTTCAATATTGGAAATACTTAATTTCTGGTTCAACATTTTTATTTCGGACAGAGCTTTATTCTTTAATCTATATTGTATTATCATAAACACGAGCAACGCAATCAGAAGCGACGACCCTAAAATAAAATAAACAATAATTTTTTTATCTCTCTCAGTTTCCAACCTGAGCAATGCATTTTCATTTTCTTTTTTTTCGGCTTCGTACTTAGCCATGACTTTCTCTAAATGAATAGCTTTTTCGGTAGATATAAGATTATCCCTTACAGAAATACTTTTAATATAGTAATCCAGCGCTTTTTTGTATTCACCTGATAATTCATAATATTTCGAATTCAATACCAGGAAATCCTTATAAGATAATGAATTTTTTTTTTGATCAGAAAAATATTCAGAAACTGAATCAAGAAGCGCCCTGCATTTTGATAAATCCCCCATTGCCAAATTTAAATCGGCTTCAGATATATATCCGTCAACAACATTTATCTCTTCTCCCAGGACAATCCAGTTTCGATTAGCCTTTTCCAGGTAATGCAATGCTCCCGAAAAATTCCGAAGATCAGTATAAATATTTGATATATTTTGATAAATTGAACCAAGATACCTGACATGATTAATTTCTTTGGCATATTTGGCTGCTTTAAAATAATTATCCAGAGCATTTTGCGTTTCACCATATTGCCTGTGTATCATCCCTAAATTGGAATATGATCCGGCAATTCTTCTTGAATCATTTGCTTTATTCCCAATCCACAAAGCTCTGTAAAAATAATTTCTCGCTGATTTCAAATTGTCCAGTTTAAAGTGCATCATGCCCAAATCTGTGTAAATTATACCAAGCATATTCAAAAATACTTTAGTAGAATCGTTGGCACCAATTTGCTGACTATCAAGCATATTCAGGGCTTCCATATATTTATCTACGCCAGACTGATATCTGCCCTCAAGTTCAAAACTTCTTGCAATCTGATTAACGCAGTAAGCAGCCCTTGATATATCTTTCATTTCAATAAATTTATCACGGGCAATTCTCAGAGTATCCCTTGCATCCTTGAATTTTTCCAACAAAGTCAGTGCATAACCAATATTGGCCAGGCTTTTACTAACACCAAACTTGTAATTATTTTTTATTGAAGCCTCAAGGATTTTCCTGTATTCATTCAGGCCTTCACGTGTGTTTATATTTGCTTTATAGGAAGCCAGTTCCAACATTGCTTCCATTTTCTTCTCGCCTGTAGAGTTTTTTATTATTTGTTGTAGTGAATCTAAACTCAGGTTGGAAAAAACTTGCAAAGGTATTAAAAATAATAATATTACTATTGTATTATATCTTGTCATCAATATTCTTCTTGTTTTGAAAAAAACACGATTTTAAAATTGCAAAAAAATTCATTTAAAACAAAGTCAATTCTTTTTTATTAAATATAATCCCGAAAGCATTAAAAGGCCGGAAAAAGCCAATGTTTCAATAAAACCAAATACAGGAAGTAAAATATTAAAAGCAACAATCCCGCCCGGAACCGATCCAAGCAAATCAAAGCCATAAAGCCTGCCAATTTTGTTTTCTCTGCCAATCAGGGACTTTTTGAATATACTGCCGTTCAGGAAAGCTATAGAAAAGTTAGAGGATATTATTATTATATTCGCAATTACAGTATTAATTTGAAAATTATCCGCTGACAGATAGATGGGAAAAAGTATAGTAATAATCAATAATAATATTAAGTATTTATAGCTGACAAGCCTGCTTCCGTATACGCTTACAGTTAGGCCAAGCATAAAAACTGATGACAAAACAGCAGGAGCTAAGAAAATACTGCCGTTAATAATCTGGAAAGCATAAAACATCATCATTTCCAGAGAAATGGATGCAAAACCGGATACTGCTACGGATAATGATGATTTGCATGGTTTAGTAAAAAGGAATAGCCCTATCCATGCGATGGAAATAACAATAAATATTTGCCAGCCGCCTTGTTTTTCTAATATGAACCGGAATATCCAACCTGACAAACCGGGTTTATTAATACTGTTTGTTCCGAAATTCTCAGTTATCAGGCCGGTAATTTCATCTGATTTGAATTTCAGGCTGAAATCATCAGTATAATCAGAATTTGCATAAAGTGTAGTAATATTGTGGTTTTGGAAAAGATCCCGATAATCAAGACTTAACGTCGAATCTGATGCCATAATAAACATACTGTGTTCGGGAACAACCAAAACATTAGAAAAAGATTTCCGGGCAGTTGAAAAAATTATTGAACTCAGTTTCTCCGTTTTCCCCCATGCATAGCTCCCTATCAGTGGCAATTTCAGTGAAACAATGCCGCCATCTGCAAGTTTCATCTTATAGAATTCCAGATATTCAGAAGAATAGAACCTTGCTTTGCCGGGATTATCAAAACCACCTACGTTTACGATTACCGCATCCAGATCATTCCCTGCATCCCTAACATTCTTAATCAGTTTTACATTTTCTTTAATCTCCAGGCCTAAATATTTTTGTGATAATTCAATTACATTCATGTTTTCATAAACATAATAAATAATTTCAGGATTATATTTCTGAACTTCCTCAATTGCACCGTCAAGTCCTCCGCCTATAAGTAAAACCTTTTTGATATTTTTTCTTTGGGCAAGTGGAATATGAATGGAATATTCTTTCCCGGCATGGTTCTCCTGTTGAGCAATTATTTCGTGATTAAGATATATTATATTCGAGTAATCAGAATGATAAATATTTATGAGGCCATATTTAGTAGGAATTAAGCTAATGTTGTTAATACCAAAATTATGCTCTCTGAGATTAATAAGAAAACCGCTTGTTGATATAAAAACAACAAGGCACACAGAGATTATCAAAGTAACCTTTTTCGTTGAAAGATTCAGAAGAACAAAAACTATAACTAACAAAACAGAAATAAGTGCAAGTATATATGTATTGAACAACAAATCAGACAGAACAAATGTAAATATCAGACCTCCGGCAAAAGCACCGACCGTTTCGCTGATATAGATATATTTCTTTCTCCCCGTATCAGCAATCTGACTAATTGCAGAGAAGAACATACCATAAAAAAATGAAATAATTCCGGCTGAAAAAATCAAAGATTCTACAATCGAAATAAAACCCGGTACGTATAATTGATATGATGGTAACTCAATAGCCTGACTAAATCCGGATGAATAAAAAAGGCTTGTAATAAGAAAAAAAATAATTTCGGCAAAGGAAGTTAAAATAGTTATAGCGATTATCAGAATTATCAATAATCTGTTAGTAAATTTGACCTTATTTCCTATAATTGCTCCGAGCCCCGTAAAAAGAAGCCATATTGAAAAGAATACACCAGTTGACAGGGAATTACCCATAAAAAGCTGGTAAGATTCTCTTAGCAGAATAGTTTGTAGCATTATTGCTGCAAATCCGGATATAAATCCGGCAATCAATATTTTCGAGTCTCTATTCAACGATTACCGCAAAAAATAAAACACCCGCTAATATAAGAATTAACGGGTGATTTGTAAAGTTTTTAAGAAACTATCAGTGATTCGACTCTTCTTTTCTATTGCGGGTTTTATTAGTTTTAACCTTCGATTTATCCCTTACCGAACAATAAAGAGGTATCCTTACGAAAGAAGCTTCGGAGTTGTCGGTTTTGATTGTTACCATACCACGAATACGTCCAAGGTCTTTGGGAGTAACAAGAACTTCAATACCAAAATCAGTTTTAGGCTCAAGAACAAAGCCTTCTTCAATATTAATTTTAATATCTTTTGGTTTTAATACGATTTCTTTGATAGTGATCTTTTCATTTGAATTATTTTTCAGGCGAACTTTGCCAAGAGCTTCTTCACCAACTTCAGCATTGGTTATATTGATAAAGCGGGGAAAAGTCTGCACAGGCCTTAGCACTTTGCAATATAAATGATATTTTATATTCCTGTTTTCAGGATCGTTTGTTGATATGGAAATTGATTTATGAACATTGTTTGAATAATTGGCAACATTGAGTTTAACATCAACAATTGCAAAATCACCCGGCTCTACCTTATCTTTGTCAAGTGGAGCAGTTGTACAGCCACATCCGGGTTTAACCCTTGTAATATGCAGTGTTTCATTACCAATATTCTTGATTTTAATTTTTGTTTCAAGCGGAGAATCAGTGGGTTTTACCTCACCCCAATCTTTCTTGTTCCCGCCAACTATTTCCATTTTCGGCTGTGCAAGTAATTCAGCCGAGGATAATAAAACAAAAGAAATCAATATAAAAACTACTTTTTTCATTATAAACCTCCAAATTTGGAATTATTTTTTTTGAAAATTACAAAAAAATGATTAACCTAAAAAATAAGATTATTCGAATTTAATTATCAAAGTAACGGAAAACATACACAAGCTCTGTAATTGAACCCATGCTAAGGATAAAAACTACCTGACAGGATAATTATTGCATTTTTTTATTCAAATTCAAAGGTAAAATATGATATCTTTTAAACTTTCGGAAATGCAGGAACAAATCAGAGATATGGCTCGAAAATTTGCGCGGGAAGAAATCCTTCCCGGCGTACTGGAAAGAGATGCCAAAACCGAATACCCTGCTGAAATAATCAAACAACTCGGGGAACTCGGATTCCTCGGAATCATGGTTGATCCTGAATATGGCGGATCAGGCCTTGACGCTGTTAGTTATGCACTTGTTATGGAAGAAATATCAAAAGTTGAAGCCAGCATAGGCATTGTTATTTCCGTACACAACTCACTTGTATGCTGGATACTTGAAAAGTACGGTACTCCTGAACAGAAAGAAAGATTCCTGCGGCCACTTGCCGAGGGACAAAAAGTTGGCGCATTTTGCCTTAGCGAACCTGAAGCAGGCTCGGACGCAACACAGCAGCACACTCTGGCTGAAAAGAAAGACGGAATGTGGAACCTGAACGGTATTAAAAACTGGATATCCACAGGCCGTAATGCTGATTTGAATATTGTTTTCGCCCAGATAAACCCTGAACTCAGGCATAAAGGTATCGGCTGTTTCATTGTTGAAAAGGGTACTGAAGGATGGGAACCCGGACCGAAAGAAGACAAAATGGGTATGAAATCCAGCGATACCTGCTCTATAAGTATCACAAACTGCCAAGTTGACGACGAACACCTGATTGGCGGCGAAGGCGGCGGATTCAGAATAGCAATGGAAGCTCTTAACGGTGGCAGGATCGGTATTGCCGCCCAGGCTCTTGGCATTGCATCAGGGGCTTTCGAGGCAGCGCTTAAGTATTCCAAAGAAAGAAAAGCCTTCGGAAAACCCATCATCGAGCATCAGGCTATTCAGATGAAACTTGCACAAATGTCTATGAAAATCGAAGCAGCCCGGCTTTTGGTTTTAAAAGCCGCATATATGAAGGACCAGCATGAGAACTATATTAAAGCCTCGGCTGAAGCAAAGCTATTTGCTTCGACGACAGCAGTGGAAGTTACCCGTGAAGCTGTACAGATCCACGGTGGCTATGGTTACGTCAGAGAATATCATGTTGAAAGAATGATGAGAGATGCGAAAGTTACAGAGATTTACGAGGGAACATCCGAGATCCAGCATATAGTTATTGCCAGGGAACTTATGAAGCTGGCTTAGTTACTGAAATCTGATTTCACGTAAATTTTCAAATTTCAATTTCAATAATTCAGACATCGTTTTCGACCCCTCCCCTCCACACACAGTGTGGTATTATCGTAAGGGGAGGGCTTTGCAGTGAAACAGGGTGCTAATAGCCACGTGCTCTATCTCGTGGATAAAGTAAGCTAAGAAAAAGAATCCACCCCGCCCTTCGGATATCCCTCCACGGGAGGGGAATTGATCCGGAGCTTGCGACTGAAAAATCCATATTCCTAACCCTCCTGCCCGATAACTTAACCCACAGCAACAGCAACGATACAGGAACAAGAAACATTTGCGGGAATAATAAAGATTGATTAAGTTCCGGCAATCAATAACAATGCGAAAAAGTTTGAGACCAAATTGAATTTGATATGTTACTAACTATATATAAATAATACTACCCGATGGTAGTAATGTAAAAACAATTATGGGGCTTTACCATGAAGAAACTAATTTTACTGGCAGCAATTTTATCATTCTTATTTTCTGCCGGGGCAAGGGCGCAGGCCGATTCCCTCGTGATGTGGACTAATAATGAGGTTCAATTCCACTCCATGCCTGCAATTCATCCCAACGGAAATGTGTTGATACGAAGCCATTACGATATCCTGGAAATTGACGGCTTAACCGGCGAAATTATAAGGAATATCAATGTGCCTTTTACCGGCTATGTTAGCGATTGGATTGATATTTCTAAGGATGGCACACGTTTCGTAGCTTGCCGGAAAATCGTTGATTACGAGACAGGGGAAATTATCGGAGAACTGCCGGAGGAAACTGCATACGTTAAATTTTTCCATCCGGATAATAATTTGTTGATCTACAAAATAAATACTCTGGAAAATAATCGCTGGTTCATCATGAATATTGATCAGGGTAATTCAATTATAGTTGAAAATTTGTCGAATTATACAACAGCCTTTGAAGTATCACTTGACGGCAGGTTTTTAGCACTTGCAACATTAGAAAACTACGACACAGAAGATGAATCTACCCACTTCTACCTTTTCGATGCGCAAACAATGCAGTTTATTAAGGAGCTTGAAGACTATCCTGACAATGGCAGAAGAATTGAGTATATTCAATTTTCTGAAAATGCTAAGTATGTATGTTATGGGCAAAACAGGTTAGGTTCAATAAAAGGTTCATTTTTCTTAACGGAAGCACCGTATTCCAAGTGGATGTTAATAACAGAAACAACCCCGCCTAAAGGTTTTTGGGGTTTAGGTCTGATTGATGATAATTATGTTTTTGCAACATCAGATAATGGGCTTGATTTTTATTCAATTATATGGGATATTGATAATGAAAAAGAAATATATTTTTCATCAGAATATGGTTCTTCAAATCCGTTATACAACTATGCAGCTAAAAATATAATTGTACACGATAATGGAAATCGTACTATTGTCGCCCTTGATTTCGAAAAAATCCTGAGTACCGTAGGCGTTAAAGAAGAGGTGGATACAAACGCGTTCAGGACTGAATACTCGGGCGGGATACTGACTATAAACGGACTTGAAAGCCAAAGCGTAGAAATCAACCTTACAATTAATAATATTCAGGGGGAAGTGGTTTTTTCTCAAAATATTGCTGCTGTTCAGGGTTCGCAAATATCGTTGCCCGTATCATTGCCCTCGGGGGTTTATATTGCCCGAATCAGGACGGGAGAAAATAATTATTCCTCAAAATTTATCGTGGTTAACTAAGGGGTAAAAAATGAAAAAGATAATTCACAATAGTATTTATTGAACTAACCCCGCCCACGCTTTCAGCGCTGATAAGTTCAGGACTGAAAGCGGCGGCTGTCCCTCAACTCAACCATCATCCAATTCAATAGCCACGCGCTAAAGCTCGTGGATATAGAATTTGATGATGACATCCCAGCCGACGGAGAATATTTATTTTCATCCAATATCATAAGAGCATTAAATTTTAAGCTCTGCTTTTTCAATATGATGAATGATATTCAAGGCAGTGAATAAATTTTCCAAAATATAAGATCAATAATCTAAAAAATACTCGCTACTCTCCTTTATAAATCAGCCCGTTTTCATTAGCTTTAACACTTTTAATAAGACCGGGGTGTTTCGAAAAGAAATCTTTTTCTCCGCCCAGGTCTATCAGGAAGCCAAATGAATACGCGGCTCTTTTTCTTTCAGCCCTTCCGCTGCCCTGACAGTATTCCTGCTTATCGTTATCACAAATATATTTATCCGAACCACCTGCATCCAAAAGATAAGCTACTGCAACTGTCAGAGCCGATCCCTGACTACTGCTGCTGCCGTAATATACATCATTTCCCGAAAGGTCTTCAAGGCAACCTGCCGACCAGTCATGGGCATTTCCCTGCTCAAGTCCGGCGTAAGCATAGTAATTATCATCTCCCCTGTCATCAAGCAAAGCGCCAAAAGAAAGGTGTATTCCGCTGCCTTGGGAGTATTGCCCGGCGCTGTACCTGTCGGCTCCGTCATAATCATGCAAAATACCAAGGGCATACCAGTATGAAGCTCCCTGGGAGAAAAAATCAGCATTATACGAATCGTTTCCGGCATAATCATTTAAAATACCGATACCTCCGGAAAGACTTATTCCAATATCCCATGGCCGGTATCCAAACCCGAATCCCTGCGACATAGAAAGAAATGCTTTTCCCGGTATACGGCTGTCCGGATATTTCCATCCGGCATTGTAGATATCGTTGCCATCCTCGTCAATCAGTATCCCCATACCACCGGAATATCCGAATCCCTGAGAATACAGGTGAGAATAATAATTATCATTTCCTTTTCTGTCAATAATAATTCCGGCACCTGCAAAACCAGCACCCTGCGAGCACCAGTCTGCCCTGTAGCTGTCATTACCGCTGTTGTCGATTAGCAGGCCAATACCAAGAAGCCCGGCTCCTTGCGAGTATCCGTCAGATTTATACGAGTCGTTACCCTGAACATCCAAAAGAAAATCAAGCGCCCCAATCCCGGCAGCAATACCGGTTTCCTCTGAAAAATAGCAGTCATTGCCTGATTTATCGATAATTATTCTGAAACTGCCTGTCTTTGCATTGCCAAGCTCATATTTGTCATCACCACCAATATCAAGAATAAAAGCAAAATCACCGGAGTAACTATTGGGCCCTTTTCCCCCTATCACACATGTTCCCTGCCTGTTTTCCCAAAGGGCAAGAACTTCCCCGCTTACCCCGTATTTATTATTTGAATAAGCCCCGGTCATATCAGCAACCCGGGTTAAAGAGATAAATCTATTCAGCCATTTTTCATCAAGAAGCCTTGAAGCAAGGCGTGCTGCATTGAACAAAGCGAACATATCTACTTCCCCGGCCTTAGCAAGTGCTGTTGCCATTTCCTTTTCAATTCTTATAATTTCTTTCTTTTTTGTCTTCCATTGAATATTCTTTTCGATATTTATTTTGCTGTCATTCTCCGGATCGAGTAAACCATGAAGCAACTTTAAAGTCTTCTTCAGTTCTTTTTTGCCCGGAGATCTATATGCAATATCAAGTTCAGACTGAATTTTTGCAAAATACAAGTCAAGGTTATGAATGGATTTTGGAAGTGTAGGGCTGAATATATCGGTATTAGGAATATCAAGATAAGAGGATACAGTTCTTAAAATATCAGGCAAACCGGATTCGCCAGCCTTTTTGATTCTATCACTTATCAGCCTGGAAAGCTCTCCTGTACGAAATGGATTATCGAATAGGAAATTAACAGCTTCAAGCCTGAAAGGCGCAGGCCTTTTCGAGAACATTACTTTATTGTGATCCTCAGCAGCACAGTTTGATATCTGCTTTACAATTCCGGAAATATCATGCTTCCTGTTTAAATTTTCGGCTAAACTGTCAATCAGGGATTTCCCGGTAAAATCAGGAAGAAATTTCCTGTATTCAACCTCAATTTTTTCATTTTTTATTACGGGCATAATTATATCGTCAGCCTGCCCGTTTTTTATTTTCGTTATTGTTACATTTTTCAGTCCCGGATTATCCTTCAGGTAATGATCAAGGAAAGAATTCCCGGCAGAGCTGTCAGTAGTCATTGGTTTTCCGTCGGCCTTGATTATTGTGTCACCTTCGGCAAGATCCGAATTCCATGCCCCCATTCCCGGCATAATATGCCATATAACAAAAGCCTTTTCAATACCAAATTTCAGGGCTGCTACCGAGTCCGGAACAATAGTATTCATGTACATTCCCGGGCGCGGGAATTCAGCGGCGCTTACAGAGCTATCAGGGCTAAAAGATGTTATTTCCGGTTTCGCGGCAAATACAGCATCCAGGCAGGAGGCCATCAGAAAGATTATCAGGATATATTTGTTTTTCACGGATTCCTTTCCTTTCGAAATTCTATACTCGGATAATATAAGGAATGACGGGGCAAAAGCCAATTAATCTTATATTAGCTTTTTTTCAGGAAAAATTAATTGCTTAAGTTTTTTTAGTTATTACTCAGCAAATATAATAATATTCTGGTTTTGAAAAGAATAATTGCAAAAATGTCATTCCCCGACATGTCGGGGCAAGCTTCCGGAGCTTGCAACTGAAGAATCCACTTGTTTTTTGGTTAAAATTATGAAGAATAGACTCTTCACTTCGTTCAGAGCGACATTTTCTGGTATTATTAACCATATCTGACATATTCTTCCTTTATGCTGAGTAGTAATGTTTTATAAAATTCTTATTCAAACTAATACAGTTTTTGATTATTAATAATTTCATTAATTCAGAACTCAGCCCTTAAACAAAAATAGCCGGGGTAAAATAATATATTGAATTAGATTCTGAAAAAAATTTACAGCCCCCGCATCCACTCCGGCCTGATGCCTGCAAGGTCTGGATTCCGAAGCGCTGAATCTATCCGGTTAAGAAGCTTATCTTTGTCCCTTGATAAAATTCCCTTCAGCACAAGATAGTTGGAAGCGTGGTCGCTCCGAAATACTGATTTTTCAATCTCAAGGCCTTCAATAAACCATTTCATTTCAAGGATCAGTTCGCCTGTGTTAAGTGGAATGAAGTCTTTTCCGATACGCCCTCGGAAATGCTCAATGCCATAAGGAAAACTCAAAACCAGTGTTGACAGGTATTCAGGGTTTATTTCATTAATAACTTTAGCAGAGTTTGTGGCATGCTGCCTGCTTAAATCAGTACCGCCAAGTCCGTTCAATATCATTACAGACAGGCCGATACCATTAGATATGGCTGAATTGCAGCCTTTAATAGTCGATTCAGGAGTTTCTCCTTTGTTAATTAATTTCAATACTTCTGCATCTCCTGATTCGATACCAACATATAGTAATTTCAGCCCGGCGTCTCTTAGTTCTTTTAGTTCGGTACTGCTTTTAGCCAGAATATCTTTCGGCAAAGCATACGAAGAAACACGTCTCAGCTTTGGGAATGTGTCTTTCAGTGCTTCCAGTATTTTTAACAGCCGTGAACCTGAAAGTGCCATTGCATTGCCGTCAGCAATAAATACTTTGCTGATAAACGGGGCCATATCCTTCATTGACCTGATATCATCAAGAACTTCATTTTCCGGCCTGACTCGGAACTTCTTCATTGAATACATTTCGCAAAAAGTACATTTATTCCAGGAACAACCTATCGTTGGCTGAATTATTAATGAGTATGCCTCGGATGGAGGCCTGAATAATGGCTCGGAATACTTCAACATTTTAACGCTTTGTGGAAATTCTACATAATTACTGCTTCTAAAATTGTTCCGTGTCGGAATCAATAAATATCACGTTGTATAGTATAATACCTGAGAAATATTGACAGCCTTTGATTCCCGAATATCGAGAAATGAAAAGGAAAATTTTAAACCCATTTTTAATGTTTAAAATCAAAAAAGTAAAACAACTTAAATTACATCATCCATTTCCTGCCACTGCCACGCCCGCTCTTTATTTCAGAGCGTCTTTTCTTCTTTTTCAGCCTTTCTTCACGTGCCGCTGCCGATGGTTTGGACTTTTTCCTTTTTTTGGGCCTGATACCAGCCTTGCGGATCATATCGGCAAGCCTTTTGAAAGCATCTTTCCTGTTTGCTGTTTGCGTACGAAACCTACGGGCATCAATTATCAGGATGCCGTCTGAACTAACTTTATCGCCTGCAATTTTTTTCAGGGCTTCCTTCAGCTCTTCCGTAAGGGAACTTGCCATTATGTCGAACCTGAGCTGTACCGCTGTAGCAACTTTGTTCACATTCTGTCCTCCCGGCCCTGAAGCTCTAACAAAGGAGAGTTCTATCTCGGAATCGCTAATCTCAATATTGCCAATCTTTATCATTTTTCAAAAAATTTCAGTCATAATTATTAAATTGCATAAAAAACAGATGCAAATATCGGAAAATTATGGAAAAGGGCTATATACAAATTTATACGGGCAACGGCAAGGGCAAAACAACAGCAGCTCTTGGCGTAGCTCTTCGCGCCGCCGGCATAGGAATGAACACTTTTATCATGCAGTTTATGAAGGAATTCCCATACTCTGAATTAAATGCATTCAGAAAGTTTACCAACCTTGTTCGATTAGAACAGTACGGTGGCGAAGATTTCATAATCCAGAAAAGAAAACCAAATGCAGAAGAAATCCAAACAATCCGCCACGGATTTGAAAGAGCAAAAGAAGCAATGCTAAGTGGAAAATTCGACATTGTGGTTCTCGATGAAATTTGCGTTTGCCTGTATTACAAAATGCTGAAAAATCAGGATTTGATAGACCTTTTTCACCTGAAACCACAAAAGACGGAACTTATAGTTACAGGCAGATACTGCCCGAATGAAATACTTGCCAACGCCGACCTGATAACGGAAATGAAGGAAGTCAGGCATTACTACCAGAAAGGCGTGATTTCACGTCCCGGAATCGACTGCTGATTATCCTTTTCAATAACTAACTATGACCTGGAAAACACTATGCTATATAACCATTTTTCCGGCAAAAAATTGTAATCCCTAATCATCATCGCCACCAAATATCTTCTTCAGGTTATATCCCTGGAAAAGCCCTATCTTTATTCCCAAAGTTGCGGTAAATCCATTAATATCAGCATCGTCAAAATATGGCAACTCCACTCCCATTGCGAACCTGTATCCGGCACCAAGCTCAAGGCGAACATAACTTATAACATTTACTTCAATATTTGCTTTTGGTTCAACAACAAAAAATGAAGATGTTTCCTTAAACCAGGAATTACCATTTCCATCAGGTATCAACACATCATTGAACGAAGCAGTGCCAAATCCAAGAAGGCAGTTCAAATTGTAGTGTACGCTACTACTGTAGTTGTTAATGTATTCAAAATAAAGTCCGCCATAATCAGCAGTCAAATCGGCCTTCACACCGTTTAATTCAAAAGTCTTCCCATCGGCAATTTCAGAGCTTGCAGAGCCAATTCCTATAACATTATTGAAGATCAGAACAAACCTCCCACCTGTTAGAAAATTTATATCTGAATCGAAGTGTGATACATGGGAGTCAATACTGAAGTAAGCTCCTACATTTTCGATACCAGCTCCAAGAAGTGTTTCTTCTTCTGCTTTTGCAGCCAAAGCTGATATAAGCATTGCGAATAAAATAATTTGTATTAAATTTTTCATATTCTTTCCCTGCAATTTGTTGATTTACCAAAAAAATCAATATCAGGATAATTTCATCCGGTATTCATACAAAAATATTGAAAAAAAATTAATTGAAATCCAAATCAATTCCCAAAGATAAAGCTTCAACGACTGAATGAAATCAAAGTTTCAATTTTATTATTAAATATCCTGCTGCTGAAACATACAATTCCCGAAGTATAAGTAAGTAAAGCGAATCAGGTGTATGCCCGCAAAGAAATTTTTCGAACATTATCCACAGCAAACCGCTTTTATTTTCAAAGGAATATTCGTCTGGCAATTTACGTATCGTTAAGCTTATGAAATTTATGTTACTCAAAAATAAAAATGAAAAAGCGACGATATTATGCATTTGAAACCAATCGAAAAAATTTTGATATTGCTCTTTAAGCTTCCCGGAACGTTTTGAACAAAAAAAAATACTTATATCCTGCATAGTACGCAAACTTTGCATCATTCAAATTCCCTTCCTTAAGTTATAGCAGGGATAACATCTTGATAGAAATGAACCGGATCAGAAAAAAGATCAGGATTATTCCGATAATCGGAATATGCCCGGTTGCCTCTTCCTAAAATTTATTCTTATATTTGCAGCTATGAAAAATGATAAACATAGTGAAACAACGATAAATATTCTGCCGGATTTTATTGCTAACCAGATTGCCGCCGGAGAAGTGGTTCAAAGGCCTCAGTCGGTGGTAAAGGAATTGGTTGAAAATGCAATTGACGCAGGAGCAGATACAATTGCCGTGATAATACGCCAGGCAGGAAAACAACTTATCCACGTGGTAGATAATGGCAGTGGCATGAATGATAAGGATTTGCTTTTGTCTACTAAAAGGCATGCAACAAGCAAAATCAAAACACAAAATGACCTTGAAGAGATACTTACATACGGATTCCGGGGAGAAGCACTTGCATCAATATCTTCTGTTGCATCTCTGGAGATCAGAACTAAAAGAAACGACGATGAATTAGGTTGGAAGCTTACAGCCGAACCAAACAGGGAACAAAATATTGAACCTGCTGCAAATGAGACAGGAACACAGGTATTTGTAAAAAATCTCTTCTACAACGTTCCTGCCAGACGAAAATTCTTAAAATCAAACCTTACTGAGTTCCGGCATATTTCAGATACTATGACCAAATTTGCACTCAGTAATCCGGATAAAAGATTTACATTTTATGATGGCGATACATTAATTTTTGACCTGTTCCCATCGACTCCGGAACAAAGAATCAGGGATGCAATAGGGCCTGAAACAACAGATTCCCTGATTAAACTCGGGTTCGAGAACAAATCTATGAAAATCTACGGCTATCTTGGAAATCCGGTTATTGCCAAGAATAACCGAAGCGGACAGTTTCTTTTTATGAACGGCAGATCGATAATCAGCCGATCGCTCAGCCATGCTATCTATAAAACCCTGGAAAAACTAATTGATAAAGACAGGCATCCGGTTTATATTATTAATATTGATATAGACCCTAAAAGAGTAGATGTAAACGTTCACCCGCAGAAGAATGAAGTAAAGTTCGATGATGAACAATACATTTACAACTGTCTGACAGAAACTTTGAACAAAGCATTGCAGGCGGAGAACCTGACTCCGGACTTCAGTCTTGCTGAATTTTCGGCTAAAGCACCATTCTTTACCGAGGAAAGCGCTAAAGGAAGAATTGCGATTAACCGTGAAACGGGAGAAATAATTGATAATGAAAACGAAATGCCCAGGGCTGTAAGCAGCAGTTCATTTACATCGCCAAGGCCATACGAAAATGATAGTTATCGCTCCCCTATCCCCGACAGAGATAATTTTGGAAGAAAAGAACAGTCAGCTTATGACGCAATTTTTGGTGGGAAAAAAGATTCTTTTGATGAAATCCCGCATACCCCCACAACCGGTAACAGACATGAAATCGATATTGAAATAAAGCAGTTAAAAGCTGATATATGGCAACTTCGTTCACGTTATTTACTTTTGTTGAAACCTGATTCGATAACTCTTGTTGATAAAAGAGCTGCCCACATAAGGATATTATACGAAAGATCATTGAAAAATATCGAGGGTAATCCCACATCATCACAGGAATTATTATTTCCTGAAAGAATAACACTTTCACCTGTAAAATTTACTATTTTGAATGAAATATTAACCGAATTGAACTCAATAGGTTTTTTCATTGATCTGAAAAATGATAATTCAGTGGAGATCAGTGCAATTCCTTCTGATTTGAATAGTGGTGCAGCCGAAAAAGCACTCGGCGATATAATCGACAGTTTCGAAAAAATGCAGGGAAACGCCAACAGCAGCAGAAAAGAAAAAATCGCAGAGTCATTTGCCGTTCGCAGCGCAATAAGAGATGATAAAATTCTTGGTGAGAAGGAGGCCGAATCCCTGATAAAGGAACTGCTGCAATGCTCTAATCCTTACAGGGCACCAAATGGAAGAAGAATTATGATGGAACTTCAAGGGGCGGAGATTGATAAAATTTTCAAATAAGTAAAATAAATAACACAAAAACCGTTTACAAATACAAATTGTTAAAGATCGGATATGATCGTGAAAAGATTATTTTTTTTATTATTGCTGCTTTTTTCCTGCGCTCCTGTTTTATCACAGGTCTACGTAGGAAATATTTATTTTGACAGGGTAAATGTATTTGATTCTACAGAAGCTCACAGATTTTTTGCTTATAAGTGGATGAATGCACTACACGTAATGACAAAAAACTATATTATTGAAGACGAGCTTCTATTTGATATTGAAGATGAAATTGATCCGTTCACACTTGCTGAAACAGAAAGAAATCTTAGAAAAACCGGGCTTTTTTCCGAAGTAAAAATTGAACTTGATTCGGTTAGTGATGATGAATATGATGTTTATATCGTTACCCGGGAACGCTGGTCAACCCAGCCAAGCCTGCTACTGGGAACTGGCGGTGGCGAAAGCAATTACGGGGGACGGCTTGAAGAACTTAATCTGCTTGGCACCGGAACCAGACTATCAGTTGAAGGGCTTTACAGAACGGAAAACAACATAAAATGGCAGGGGGCTTTTGAATTGGCACAAAGAAGGCTGTTCCGTTCAGAATTGGGGCTATCCATGATTCTGATAGCAAATAAATACAGAACAGACCAGCTTTTTACAATAAATAAGCCGTACAGGACTGAGGAAACAGAATATTCATTCGGGTTGAACGGATTAAATTCTTTTGGCAAAGATTTCCTTTACAATACAAAGGATTCCTTCAATCTTATGTCTTTCCACGAAAGGCGTATTTCTGCCTGGGTATCTAAAGCCTGGTGGAAACAGGACAGAGTTTTCGCCACAATAGGCCTGGAATGGGAAGATGTTGACAGGTACAGTCCGGAATACAGAAGGGCCTTTGATAATTCCGGCAAATTCTTCCTTGCATTTTCTTCGGTTGCAAGGGAATTTATCAAAACAAAAAAAATCAATACATATCATGACGAAGATATGCCTGTTGGTGGCTGGGGTACTGCCATTCTTGGTAAAACATTCCCCATTGGCCACAGGGGCGAGGGGCTTTACTACATAGCTGGCCAGGGCGAACGTTCCTATTTCAGCGATAATATTTATTTATTCGGGCAGATAACCGGTGCCAGCGGATTTAAGCGTGCAAACGGAGTCTACACATATCAGGAATTTCTCGGCCTTGGCTTCTACAGGTTGTCTTCGGTATTTCTACTTGCAGCAAGGGTTCGTGAGCAGGCAGTATGGAACTGGGGTGCATTACGTCAGTTAATACTTGATAATGATGCCGGGCTGCGCGGATACAGCGCAAACGACCTCGCCGGCGATAACAGAATGATCGCCAATCTGGAGTTGAGAGCTTTTCCGGGCTGGGAACTGGCAAAATTAAAATTGTCTGCCGTTGCTTTTTACGATCTTGGATCGGTTTGGCGGCAGGATACACATTTGAAAGATACCCGATGGCATAATTCCGCAGGAATAGGAATCCGTTTTCATAACATGACATCATTCGGAGAATCAAGCATATACAGGTTCGATTTTGCATTTAATTTCGATGAGAAGAAATTCGCAGGGATAATATTTACAACCAATCAATTATTCTCTGCTTTTCGCAATCATGAATTCAGGCCTCCTTCTTTATTCGGGCTTGAATTTGATTATGAATAAACACTAAATTAATTCTTCCGGGATTTTACTTTCTTCTTACTCCCTAAATTATCCATTATTAATTGTGTTTATAAATTTTTTCCTGTAAATTTATATTGATAACTTCTTTACAAACTGAATTCAGAATTGAATCACCCGGAGATACTATGAGTCCTGTAAATACCAAAGCATGGAAAAAGCTCGAAAATAGTTTCAATTATGCAGCAAACTTACAAATGCGGGAATTGTTCGAAAAAGATCAATCAAGGTTTGATACATTCAGTATCAGATTTGAGAATATTCTTTTCGATTTTTCGAAAAATATTATCACCAAGGAAATATTAGCACTCCTGGTTGAACTGGCGGAAGAAACAGACCTGGATAGCGCTATCGAATCAATGTTTCGTGGTGAGAAAATCAATTGGACTGAAAAAAGGGCTGTTCTTCATACGGCATTACGCGCCCCTGCCGACACACGCATTTCGTTGGATAATAATGATATAATTCCGGTTATCAGGAAAGAACTGGACAAAATGTCTGATTTTGTAGAAAAACTTCATGAAGGCCAATGGCTTGGCTTCAGTGGTATGACGATAACTGATATTGTGAATATTGGTATCGGTGGTTCTCATCTTGGCCCTGAAATGGTTTGCAATGCTCTTAGGCCATATTCAAAACCGGGGTTGAATATGCATTTTGTTTCAAATGTGGACGGCAATGCCATTCACGAAACATTGAAGCAGCTGAACCCGGAAACAACTCTCTTTATTATTGCTTCCAAATCATTTACTACCCAGGAAACAATAACTAATGCCATGACAGCAAGAGAGTGGTTTTTAAGGAAAGAAGAAACTAACCTGGATGACATAAGCAAACATTTTATTGCCCTTTCAACTAATACAGACGCTGTAGTTGAATTCGGGATAGACCCGGCAAACATGTTTGAATTCTGGGACTGGGTAGGCGGACGCTACTCTTTGTGGTCTGCAATTGGTATGTCTATCGCCCTTTATGTGGGTATGGATAATTTCCTTGCCCTGCTTTCGGGAGCAAATAAAATGGATATACATTTCCGCGAGGCTCCATTCGACAGAAATATACCTGTTATTCTTGGCCTTCTGGGAATATGGTACACTAATTTTTTCGGCGCTGACAGCCATGCGGTTATACCTTATGACCACTACTTAGCCAAGCTGCCGGATTATATTCAGCAACTGGATATGGAAAGTAACGGAAAAACAATCGACAGAGAAGGTAACAGAGTGAATTATTCTACCGGGCCTGTAATTTGGGGTGCCGCCGGCACAAATGCCCAGCATTCGTTTTTTCAGCTGATACACCAGGGCAGCAGGTTGATCCCGGCAGACTTCCTTGCCCCAGCAATTCCACATAACCATATAGGCAATCACCATAATGTTTTTCTTTCAAATTTCTTTGCCCAGACAGAAGCCCTGATGAAAGGCAAAACCCAGGCCGAAGCGATGAATGAACTGAAAAGTAAAGGTTTGGACGGAAAGGAACTTGAAGAATTATTAGCTCATAAAATTTTCGAAGGAAACAAACCAAGTAATTCTATTATGTATAAAAAACTATGCCCTGAAACACTTGGTATGCTGATATCCATGTATGAACATAAAGTATTTGTTCAGGGGCATATATGGAATATAAACTCTTTTGACCAGTGGGGTGTTGAACTTGGAAAAATACTGGCAAGAAATATTTTGCCAGAACTTGAAAATGAAAATGAAGTTACCAGCCACGATTCCTCTACAAACGGATTGATAAACTTCTACAAGGAATCAAAATAACGATAACTATTCAGTTGGATTTTGGAAATATGGAAAAACTATACAAAGCGGTCATTCTGAGCGCCGCGAAGAATCCATTCATCAGAATTTTCGGCTGTTTCTTCCTGATTCTTCACTCGCAAACTCGATCAGAATGCCACTTTTCAGGCGTTATTTTGGATCATAAATGAATTTAACAAAGTCTGATGGGTTACCCTTTGGTTATATTGATTGAATTTTAAATTCCTTATTTTAAAACATGGCAGAGAACAATTTTCTATAAGCAGAACCTTGCTATAAATGATTTTTTTTAATTTTTAAAATATTAAAATATGTTAAGAGATTTATTCAGGATTTTATAATGAGATTACCTATTGCAGGAACGAAGGAAAGATATGAAACCGGGATTATGGAAATACATGGCCTTTTATCCGAAGGAAAAATCGAAGATGAAGTTGTTCATGCCCTGAACAACAAATATACTGAAAGAGATATCCGCGGGCTGACGGGCAGGATAAAAATGATGTATGAAATGAAGGATTATCCCCAACTGAAAATGATATTGAAGGTTCTACTCTGGTTTTTCTTAGCTATGAAGGTTTTGTCGGGAATATCACTAATCCTGGAATATGAAGTCATTTTATTATGGGCTGTTTTTATGATCTTACTTATTCCTGCTTTTAATATATTGTCTTTGGTTTTAGTATATAAAGAAACAGAGAATGCCTACTTATCAGTATTCATGCTCGGGGTTTTGAGTTTTACCATGGGAAGCAGTGAATTCAGTGTAATGACCGAAAACAATGGAGATATTGTTCAGATGTTATCAATATCAAATTTTATTCCAATGGTATTGTTGATAGTTATTTCTTTTATACTTTACCGGAGATGTCCTGCTGATTTGCTAAGGATAAGGAAAATATTTAAAAAGAATAATTTAATGGTTGGGGCTTCCGAATAGCAGAAATAAAATTGAAATAATTAAGAAGCAATTATTTTTTTGTGGAATGATTTAATGTAAAAGAATATTAATTAGTGCCGGAACGAAAAGCTGGAATATGATCAGATTCCGGAGTAATTTTCATTGAAATTGAATTTAGTCAGGACAAAATATTCCGGGAAATCAAAAATAATCGAGTACAACCAATATGACGATGAAAAAACACAATAAAATTACAGCTTACCCTGATAATCAGGATATAGCTGTCCGCAATTTTGCTTAAATAGTCTTATTCGAGGCGATAAATTAATTGATAAGATTTATTGTTCCGGATTTGCGTTTTCGTCTTGTTTCTTTTTTTTCCTTTTCACGAAGGTTTACGCCAAATGTGTGCAGGTTTCGCAAGTATTCCGAGTGAAACGCAATCGCCCCTAAGCATTATCAGGCCGGATTTATTCTTTTCTTTGGAACATTCCACAACTGATTTATCCCGTCGGCCTTATCAATAAATTTTGAGATTTTTGATTGCTCATCTGAATTAAAGTAGTCCAATATTTCTTTTACGCAGGACTCTGGGATCATATCATATTTATTGAAGAATTTTTTCAGCCTCTTTTGCAAGACTTCACTGTCCTGCACCGCACCCATCAGGTCCTGAAATTTTTTGAATTTTTTCATTTTCTGGTCGTTGATAAGGTTTAATTCCCTGGTATGTTCTACCATATATCTGAATTTTTTAAATGCAAGACGCAGTTCGTGGATAGTATGCGCATTGGCAGGGTTGAGTTTTGAAATTAATTCGCTGCACCTGCAATAAGCTTTATCAATTGTCAGAAAAAATTGTTCAATATCATTTATTTCAGGGATAACCACATCCCGGAGTTCTTTTTCATATTGTTTTATTGTTTCATCAAATTCAGGAGAAATAAGCAAAGGAATTTTCTGCTGAATTTTATATATATGTTCCTGCTCTTTTTTCAAAAGATGGAAGAAGAAAATATTCAAATGCGATAGTTTTTCCTTTAATTGCTGAATCAAGAGTATCTGAACCTGGGTATCCCTTAGAGCTGAGAAATATTTCATTTGCACAGACAATAGGCTGATCAATTTATCCTTGTATTCCGAGGAATACAATTCATTCATCAATTCAAGAAAAGACATCAGTCTCCTAACTGTTACCCTGAAATCATGTACACTTATTTCCGAAAATTCTGCAAGACATTCATCTCTGCGCTCATAATAATAGTTCAGGGATTTATGAAATGAGTAAAGAACGAATTCCTTAATATCAATTTCAAGTCTGCCGGATATATATCCTGTTTTGGAAACACTCGGTTTTATCGTTTTTTCAATTTTTTTTTGCATAATATTTTCGGGTTTATCAATCAAAAGATTATTTTTGAATATTGTAAAATTCAAAATAATGATTTTTTTTAGTTAAATAAAACTTCAATGATAAAACACAATTTCACACTTGCAGCATTGCTAAAAGAATTCAACTCCCTGATTGGTTTATCCCTGGCAGAAATATTTACCCAGGAAAAGGACAGTTGTGTATTATATTTCGACAAAGGAGATGATTTTATTCCCCTTCAATTTGATGCCAGGCCGGGAAGCTCGTCAATATATTTACGGCGTGGTTTCAGGAGGGCCGGAAAAAATACAGTTGATATTTTCGATGATTTGAAGGGCGAAGTGCTGCAGGAGGTGATACTAATTGAAAACAACCGTATATTTGAGTTCCGGTTTATAAACACAATTCTTATTGCTCATATATTCGGGGGGCCAAACTCCAATATTTTTGTATTAACTCCCGGAGGCAGGATAATTGATTCTCTTAAAAATAAGGACCAGCTGATTGGCAGCAATTACGAAAAACCAGTTGCCGGGATGAAATCATTTTGGCAGTTTCAGTCTGAGGACAAAATTATAAACCAACTGGCTAAATCTGATTTAAAACTTGGAAAATATTACGCCAGAGAGTTTTGTACAATTAATGAAATTGATCCGGATTCGACAATCGATTCTTTCAGCGAAAGAGGATTATTACGCATGGAATCAGAAGCAAAGGAATTTGCCGATAAGATAGTGAACAGCGATGAATGTTTTATATTGAAGGATAAGAAAGATAATTTTATACTTTCCCTGATACCGCTCACTGCATACCCTGAAACAATTCTTGATTTTGATTCGGTAAGCGATGCCATAAGCAGAAAAATTTCTTCATATTTCAGGGATAAAACTTTTATAACTCTGAAGAAAGAAATTCAGAAAAAAATTGATCGTGGGGTAAACAAAAACAGGAAAAACCTGGAACTAATGCAAGATGAAGCTCCGGCAAGGGAAAGAGAGATTAAATACAGGCTTTATGCGGAATTACTGGCAGCCGTTCCTAATCCACGCCAGCGTCCCGGAAAGGAAATAACTCTTACTAACTATGACGGTACAGATATTTCAGTTCCACTTGATGAAAAAAAGAACCTGATAGAGAACAGCAGCAGATATTATGATAAGGCAAGATCGACTAAGGAGGAACTAAATGTCAGGAAGAAAAGAATTCCGGAAATCAAGGCAAGATTTGATGCATTTGTAAAAGCAAAGACAGAACTTGAAAAACTGGAAACGGTTAAAGCTCTTGAGAAATTTGAGCTTAGAAATAAGGATTTACTTGGTATTAAAAACTTAAAAAAGAATATGACAATGGAAGATAAATTCAGACAATTTGACCTTGGCGACGGTTTTATGCTTTACGTTGGAAAAAATGCAGCCAACAACGACGAGTTGACTATGCGCTTTGCAAAACCGAATGATATATGGCTTCATGCCAGAGGCAGCGGTGGTTCTCATGCTGTAATCAGGATTGACAAAGGGCAGAAACCCAACAAACAAATCATTAAAAAAGCAGCAGCTGTAGCAGCGTATTACTCACAGGCAAGGAAAGCCAAGTATACTCCCGTTGCTTATACATTTAAGAAATACGTTCGAAAGCCCAAGGGAGCAAACACCGGATCGGTAGTTATTGCACGTGAGGAAGTGGTAATGGTCTCGCCGGGACTCCCGGCAGGATACCAGGATGAGTAAGTAACGGTATCAAGTATTCAGTTTTCAGACTGAATATTAATAATTAAGAATGATACTAATTTCAAATTCAAATAATTAATTTTCTTCGATGTCGCTGCCGTTTTCTTCAAGTTTTTGGATTTCTTCGTCAATTTTCTCTGTATCAAGTATATTCTGAGTCTTAACAGTTTCCCTAAGTTTTTCCATGTCGCCGTCGTCCACATGCAAAGTTATCTGATCCCGGCGTTTGTTAAATTCATCATCTTCCATCAATTCTTCAAGTTCGCGAAGCCTGGGCAGGTCCTGGAGGGAGTTAAGGCCAAATGTTCTTAAAAATTCAGTTGTAGTACCGTAAAGTAACGGACGTCCGAGGGCATCGCTACGGCCAACAATTTTAACGAGATTTTTATCAACAAGGGTATTCAGTACTTCTGATGATTTTACTCCTCTTATCTGATCAATTTCAGGCTTGGTTACCGGCTGCCTGTACGATACAATAGACAGTACTTCTAAGGAAGCTTGAGTTAGTCTTTTTTTTGCCCTTGTCCTTATCAGGTTATGAATTATTTCGCCAAATTCCTGCCTTGTTGCAAATTGATACCCGGAAGCATTATACACAATTTCAAACGGCCTTCCGGATTCAGTCAGGTCAGCGTTAATTTCATCAATTAGTTCTTCGAAATAGTTTTCAGGCAATTCATCCTCGATACCAGTTCTTTTATCTTCAGGATCAGGTTCATCAGCAAATTTGGTGTAATCCATTTTAGTCTCGAGAAGAATTTTCCTCATAATACCGGTTGTAACCGGATCATCAGAAGCAAAGATTAAAGCTTCGAGGGCAGATTTTTGCTCCTCGCGGCTTAGTTTAAAAAAATATGGTTTATGAATATTATCCATTTCTTATCCTAATTTGTGTCCGGCCTCCGGGCAATAACAATATCTTCAAAATTTTCATCCTGTGTGATAAACACGAGGCGGTTTTTTATCATTTCAAGCAAAGCAAGAAATGTAACAATTACATTTATACGGGGCTCTCCGGTTGTTAACTGAAAGAAATTCACCCTGGGCCTGCTCTTTAGAAGTTTTTTAATCTGCAATGTTTTTTCCTCGACAGTAACAGGTATCATTTCCACTACGTGTGAAAGTGGTTCTTCCTTACTGCGTTCCATAACAGCCTTGAAAGCCCGCATCAGGTGGAACAAAGTGGCATTCATAAAATTTCCGCTGTTTGCGGCAATTTTTTCGTCCTGTTCAAATATCTGTCGATAATAAGTATATTTCTGGTCGTCAAATTTTTCTGCAAGCTCTCCCCCCGCTAATTTGAATTGCTTGTATTCCAGCAGTCTCTCGATAAGCGGTGTACGCGGATCTTCAATCTCCTCGCCATCCTTTTCATCCTTAGGCAGCAATAATTTAGTTTTTATTTGCATTAGTGTAGCCGCCATTACAAGAAATTCTCCGGCAAGCTCAAGATCAAATAGCTGCATAAGCCTTACATAATTAAGAAATTCCCGGGTAATTTTATAAATGGGTATATCATATATATTCAACTCCTCTTTTCTGATAAAGAAAAGTAGAAGATCAAAAGGTCCCTCGAAATTCGGCAGGCTAATTTTGTACATACAACATACTTATTTATAAAAATCCGTTAAACGCCAATTACAAAATTAATAGATTGTTATTAATTCTTAAAACAGAAGTTGTCCACAACTATTCAATATTTCTTAAGGTATTGGCCCATAAATACTTTTACAAAAAAACATAATACCTGGCAAAACTGATAAGGATTATTCTGATCAGACACGGTTTGTACTATATTATGGAAAAGAAAACAATATTTCTACAAACTGAAACTGGAAATAATTGTTGAAAGTTCCCTGGTTATTATCTTTTGTACCCTAATATCAGGGCATGAATATTAACTACTTTCCTTCTTTCTTTAAAATTATTCTGGGCAGGTATAGTATGAATTCAGATCCAGATCCAACCTTACTTTCAACTTCAATCCTGCCTGAATTTCTGTTGATAAATTCATTTACGATCAAAAGTCCAAGCCCGGTACCTGATTCGCTGTTCGTACCTGGAGTAGAATACTGCTCGTCTATCTTGAAAAGCTTTTCAATATTATCCCTGCTAATTCCCACGCCGTTGTCCTTTATTCTAATTATTGCAAATTCATTCTCATCATCCGATAACAGTTCGATACTGCCTCCTTCAGGTGTAAATTTAATTGCATTTGATAAAATATTTCTCAGGCATGTGTTTATCATATCCTTATCAATATAAGCTATTGCATCTTCATCAATTTTATTAATTATTTCAATATTCTTCCTATCAGCCGAATTCTGTATCAGATTCATGCAATCCTCTGATATTTCCTTCATTCCATAAATATCCGGATCGTATTCAATTCTTCCGCTCTGAGCTCTGGCCCATTCCAGAAGGTTTTTCAGAAAATCAAGTACAATCTTTATCTGTTCCAGGATTTGTTCATGCTTCTGATGCATTTGTTCAACTTCATACTTATCTTTATGCAGAACGAGTAATTCAACCGACAGTAATAGTCCCTGTAGCGGATTTTTCAAGTCGTGGGCAATTATTGATAAGAATTTATCTTTCGATACATTTGCCTCTTTCAGCTTTAATTCTGATTTTGACAACTCATCATTTAACGTAACAAGTTTCATGGCTTCATCTGCAATTCTTTCTCTTTGGATTTTCAACTCAATATGAGTTTTCATCAACTCATTCTGGGCAATCTTCCTCTTATCATTCTCATATCTAACATCTTTAAGAGCTTCATCAAGCATAGCAGTGCGGTTCTCAACCCGTTTTTCAAGATCCCTGTTCAGCAGTTTCAATTCGTTCTCTGCTTTTTTCCTCTTTGTAATTTCCCTGGATATTGCCTGGAAACCTTTGAACACATCCCCATCAAACAACAATTGAACATTTTGTCCTATCCACCTTTCATGCCCGTTTCCGTCAATTATAGGTAATTCAATATATGTATGCCTTACCTTTTGCAGATATTGTCGTAAATAAAAGACTCCCGCTCTTTTTTGATAGTCTTCTCTAACAAAATCCAAAGGATTTTTCCCAATAAAATTCTCGTAAGAAAAACCATATTTTTTTTCTCCGACAGCATTAATAAAAGAAAGTCTTCCATTTTTGTCGGTTCTGTAAATAATATCCGAAGAATCTTCAATTAACTGACGGTATTTCTTTTCACTTTCCAGAAGTTCTTTTTCTGCCTTAAGTTCTGATGTAATATCTGTTGAGGAGAAAATCATTCCAGCGCTGGGATCCATCTGGTCGATAAGAGCAAAAGTCAATCTTACATCAATTAATCGGCCGTCTTTTCTTTTCCACTTCACAATAAGGTCATCAATATCATCAGAATGAATCACATTTGTGATCCTATCTCCGGCAGCATAAAAATCATTTTCGGAAATATATAGCTTCCTCGTGGATTTTCCCTCAAGCTCGCTGTCGGAATAGCCAGTCATAGCATTCAATTTTTTATTGAACCAGACAAATTTTCTATTTTTTACCCAGCCAATCCCTACGGGCAGAGCCGAGGAAATTGATTGCAGAATCCTTTCTTTTTCAAGCAAGGCCAGGTTTGTTTCCCGTAAATCGGTTATATCGTTCAGCGTTCCAACCAGGGTTTCCTTTCCATCAATTATCCCAAAGCGCGATTTAATATTAATATGTTTTATTTCACCATTATCAAGAACAATCCTGAAAATATAACTTACCCGGGCATCAGGGTTGCCTGATAGTTTTTTATTTATCTGATCTTTAACAAATGGCCTGTCTTCGGGATGAATATATTTTAAAAAGTCAAAATTATTTCGGCTTTCAAGCTCTTCTTTAGCCCTGTCTTCAAGAATATTGCTATTGTCATTAAGGAATTTTATTTTTCCGTCCTGCATGATGAACATTGAAAGTATGGAATTTGAACATATATATTCAAATTTCTTTTCTGTTTCAATCAAATCGACTAATCTATTTTTTTCAGTAGTTATATTATTAAAAATCAGTATATCATTTCCAATTTCTTTGATTAACAATATTTCAAAAAAATTGTGTTGATCACCCGGAACCGAAACAACAATGGAGTTACCTGATAGTGATAAAAACGCATCAAACCCTGTAGCATCATCTTTTTGAAAATTATCATATAAGAAATTTAAAGTATCAGTATTTCCAAAATCAATATTAAATTTTTCAATAAATTTTTTTCCGGATTTATTTATATAGACGGGCTTATCTTCTGTGAATATAAACACCGGCTTATTAAAATCGTCGAACCTGTTTTTAAAAGTATCGCCAGTATTTATTTTGTTTCCTGAAATAAGAAGATACTTCTCCCCTCCAGCCTCGATTCTGCTTGCAGTCAGCTGAAGTGAAAAAAGAGAAAGCTTTGTATCTTGTTCGTTTAGATTTTGTTGTGATAATTTTATTTTGGCGGTGGAAATAATTTTTTCGATCTTTTCATCACTAAGGGCTGATCTTTTCGAGAAAATGATTTCATCATTAAATGTAAGCAAAAGAATATCATTTTCAGCAAATTCATTTAATATTTGTAAAACTTCAAAATGAGTGTGATCCATGACAAACAATACACTTTATAATTGTACCAATCTTATAACTTTGGTACAATTATAGAAAATATTCAATTCAAAACCAATATCTTTTACTCGATAATGATTATATCGTTTAATTTTGAGACGAATGTTTCCAGATTATTTTCAGTTGTCTCTATTATTTTCAGATACTTATCATCCTGTGTCCATTCACAGATACTGGCTATATTTTTATTTATATATTCCAGGACATAATATTTGAATTTCCTGATACCCTGATCTTTGTACGGCACCAAAGCAATAAAACCTGCTTCGGTAGCGTTCACAGCTTCAGGCATTCTGATTATTGCGGCATCCAGGTCATCATTGATTTTATTAATTTCCAGATTCAAACCTGAATCAGGCAGAACATTATCTTCTTTGCTTATCAATTCTCCTGTTTCAGCCCAAAGTTTTTTCAGAAAATCATTACCGTCATCAGAATCGATAATGCCATACAAACTTTCAGGATCTTTGAAAGCATACTTATTCAGCACCATGTGTGCGAAAGTATAATGATGTTTTCTTATTTTAGTTTCCATAAATCACCTCGTGATAATTATTTTTTCAATATTTATTATCAATTAACATGCCAATTTTAAACACATATTCTGTAAGATGTTAGCAGATTTAAAACAATTAGTAATATTACAAAAGATCAATATTTATTATCAATTTCACTCAATTATTACGAAAAATTCAAGTTGAATGCATATCCGGAATTTATAAGTAGTATAATTCTGTCCGGATAATAAACCGTTACAACTTAGTGAGCGGCTTCCTTCAAAAATAACAGCGAATTAAGATAAGATATTCTTAACTTGCAAAAAATCAAAAGGAGCATCAAATGGCAAACAAACGAAGAAATTACAGTTCAAAATTCAAAATGCAGGTAGCCCTGGAGGCAGTCCAAGAGAGAAAAACAATAACCGAGCTGGCATCGGAGTACGGGGTTCATCCAAACCAGATAAGCATGTGGAAAAAGCATTTAAAAGAAAGTGAAAAGGAAGTATTTGAAAACAAGCGTGGGCCAGGGAAGAATAAAAAAGAAAAAGACGAATCAGTATTATATGAAGAAATAGGCCGGCTAAAAATTGAATTAGACTGGTTAAAAAAAAAATTGGGCCGTGAGTAAAGAAGAACGCAGGAAGATGGTAGATGCTGATAATAAAGAAATTAGCATAAGCCGGCAGTGCGAGCTTTTGGGTATTAGCAGGAGCTGTTATTATTACAAACCCAAGGGTGAAAGTGAAGCAAATATTCTATATATGAAGCTGATCAAAGAACAATTCGCGATTACTCCATTTTATGGAGCCAGAAAAATGACAGCACACTTACGTTCTTTGGGATACCATGTTAACTATAAACGAATCAGGCGATTAATGAAATTATTGGGACTTCGGGCAATATATCCCCAACCGGACACGAGCAAGCCGAACAAGGAGCACAAAATTTATCCATACCTGTTGAGGGATATGAAAATAAGTCGTCCGGATCAGGTTTGGAGCCTGGATATAACATATATTCCGATGCGTAAAGGATTTATGTATCTTATAGCAATTATAGATGTTTATAGCAGATACATCGTTGACTGGGAATTATCGAACAACCTTGAGAAGGGGTTCTGCATAGATACAATAAAAAGGTCTTTGAAAACCAGGAAACCGGAAATAACAAACACGGATCAGGGCAGTCAGTTCACGAGCAATGATTTTGTGAAAACGATTCTGGATGCTGATGTAAAGGTAAGCATGGACGGCAAGGGCCGCGCCTTGGACAATGTTTACATAGAACGCTTCTGGCGGAGCTTTAAATACGAAGACCTGTATCTGAAGTCTTACGAAGACGGAAAAGATCTCTATGGCGGTATAAAGGCTTATGTCGATTGGTATAACAACACGAGGCCGCACGCAGGAATTGAATACCAGATTCCGGCTGAAAAATATATGAACGAACAGCGGTTCGTTAATTGAAAACTTTGTTGGAAAAGTGAAAAAATGCAATCCGGTAAGCAATTGATAAAAAAAAGAAATAGAAAGGAGAATGAAAGTTATCCACAATTTCCAGGTTGTTAACAAAAAGAAAAAAAAGTAGCAAAAAAAAGAAAAATTAATATTATTACATATTTTTTTCTTATTTTATTAGAGAAGAAGTATAGATTAATAAACACCATAAACTATACTTTTATTTGTCTAAGCAATAGGGAGCATTTCATAGCCCTTCCATTGGATCAGTGTTGCAAGGACAGTAAAAGCTGAATATTGTATTAAAACACATTCCAAATAATTATTTTAATAGCGTAGATATTTATACAAATCTAATAAATACAATATATTATAATTATGAACGTGTTATTTATTTATTAGAAGAAATTACTGAAGATACTTCTTATAACTTACAGGTGTTAATATGTATAAAATCACAAAGAAACCATTTGGCTACCACCTGGAATTGGGCGGTTTTATTGAACCGGCAGAAATGCAGAAGTGGGTTGAAGAATCGAAAGCAACACTAACCGGCCAATCAGGCAATTTTGGAGTTTTCGTTGATATGCGGAATTTAAAGCCATTACCGCCGGATTCACAGCACTATATGCAGGAAGGTCAGAAGTTATATAAAGAAAAGGGAATGCAAAGATCTGTTGTTATACTTAATGATAAAATTACTACTATGCAGTTCAAGAGAATTGCCAAAGAAACAGGAATTTATAATTGGGAAAGATACATAGACGCTTCATCAAACGCTAATTGGCAAAAGGACGGTGAAGACTGGATTGTATCAGGTAAAGATCCCGATTAATTGTTTGATCAGAATATTTATATCAAACCATCCTCCGGGATGGTTTTTTTTATTTCAAAATATCCTTTTTAAAATAATAAAGTGTTACTTTTGTATAAAAGTAATAAACAATTTATCAACGGAGTTTTTTAATGAGTTTTGAAAAGAGAAACATTACTTGTGGCGAATTAAGAATTGAAGACGAAGGTAAAGAAGTAATTCTGAATGGATGGATAGATTCAAGGCGTGACCTTGGCGGATTAATATTTTTTGATCTGAGAGACAGGTATGGCCTTACACAGCTTGTTATTCACCCGGAAAAAAGAGCTGACCTTGCAGATAAAGCAAAGGATATAAGGCAGGAATTCGTTATCTGGGCTAAAGGTATCGTAATGAAAAGAGAAAGCCCCAATCCGAACATGCCAACCGGACTTATTGAAGTTGAAATTTCTGATTTTGGTGTGATAAATAAAGCAAAGCTTCCCCCCTTTGAAGTTGAAGATGACATTGAAACAAATGAAGAAACCAGGCTTAAATACAGGTTTATTGATCTTCGCCGCCCGGTTATTCAGAAAAATTTCATCATCCGGAACAAAATGTACCAGGTTGTTCATAGATATTTTGCCGAAAATAATTTCATAGAAATAGAAACTCCCGTTCTGATGAAATCCACACCGGAAGGCGCCAGGGATTTTTTGGTTCCGTCAAGAATAAACAAAAACAGGTTCTATGCCCTGCCGCAATCTCCGCAGGTATATAAACAGCTGCTCATGGTTTCCGGATTCGACAGGTATATGCAGATTGTGAAATGCTTCCGTGATGAGGACCTCAGGTCAGACCGTCAGCCTGAATTTACCCAGGTTGACCTTGAAATGTCTTTCGCAGACAGGGAAGATATTATTTCATTATTAGAAGGATTTATTAAGGAGCTTTGGAAAGAAATTCTTGATATTGATATCGATGCACCTTTCAAAAGAATGACATATAATGAAGCAATGACAAGGTTTGGCAGCGACAAACCTGACCTGCGTTTCGGAATGGAAATTAAAACAGTAAGCGAGAACCTGAAATCCTGCGGATTTAAAGTATTTTCCGGAGCGATTGAATCTAATGGAGAAGTTGCCCTGATAAATGCTAAAGGTTGCGCAGGATACTCCAGAAAACAGATTGACGGACTTACCGAATTTGCAAAAAAATACGGCGCGAAAGGCCTGGCATGGATAAAACTCGTTGATGGAAAAGTAAACTCCCCCATAGCAAAATTCCTTAGTGATGATGAACTGAATTCAATTATCACAGCTGCCGAAGCTGTTGACGGCGACCTTATTCTTATTTCCTCCGACTCCTGGACAAGAACCTATACCATTCTTGGCGCTTTAAGGCTTGAAATCGCCAGGCAGACAGGAATCATGGACAAGATTAAATCAGATTTCTCATTCAGCTGGGTAGTTGACTTCCCCCTGCTTGAATACGATGAGGAATCAGAACGATATATTGCTATGCATCACCCCTTTACAATGCCAAAAACAGATGATATTGAACTGATGGAAAATGAACCGGAAAAGGTCAGGGCAAATGCATACGACCTGGTAATAAACGGCGCCGAAGTAGGTGGCGGTTCTATCAGGATACATGACAATGAAATTCAGGAAAAAATGTTCTCGCTTCTCGGTATGAGTAAGGAAGAGGCAGAAGATAAATTCGGATTCCTGCTGAACGCTCTGCAATACGGCGCTCCGCCACACGGAGGATTAGCTCTCGGACTGGACAGGCTGGTTATGATACTTTCAGGTATCGACAATATCCGCGACGTTATTGCTTTCCCGAAAACAACCAGCGGGCTGTCGCTTATGGACGGATGCCCTTCTTATGTTGATACAAAGCAACTTGAAGAACTATCCATAGCTTTGATAAAAAAAGAAGAAGAGTAGATTCATAAATTAGCTGTTATTGATTATTCCAAATAATTCCCCGAAGGAAGGGCTTTGAAGTAAAACAAGGTGCTATTATCCACGAGATAGAGCACCTTGCTATTGAATTTTGCGATGCTCTGGGTGTATTGTCATACTGAGCGAAGCGAAGTATCCATTCTTCATACATTCCCCCTCATTACGAAGTTGTACTTCGTAATGCAGTTTTCTTTTGAAGCTAAGCTCCATAATTCCAAAGTAGAACTTTTCAGGAAATAATCCCATTCCCAGGTGGAATTTGGGAATGAGGGAAAACACTCCGGATTTTGTTTGGTTAGAAATGAAAATAATTGAAATAACACCAAAGTATATCTTTTAAATGTCCCAATTCTATCTATCTCTATATTCATAATCATGACTTTTAAAGCTATCATCTTTTATTGCTTTATCAAGTTTAAAGTTAATGTATTCCGAAAAGCTATCGTTGCATTTGGATATTATTCCGTTTTCCTGGTCTCTTGCTAATATGTATTCCTCACTACCTTTTTTAAAATCATTCTTATCATTCCAACATTTTGCATAAAACAAATAAACAGGGGGATCATCACCTTCATTATCCAGAAAAAAATAATATTTATAACCTTGCCATTCCTGAAAAACAAGGGCATTGGCAGGCAATATAAACTTCCCCGGATAACTTTCATCCATGGCTTCCTGGCACAAGGTTCTCATCTCTAAAAAATTATCATAATATCCACAAAGATTTGTTATATACTGGCTAAAAAACCAAGGTCTCGAATTTCCACAGAACAGCATATATTCCCTATAGGATTCCGGAAGTTTAAGATTTAAGGTTTCTTCAAGTTTTTTTAATTCTTCGGGACTACATTCTCTTCTGAACCTATTGTCTTTCAATTCTTCTTTTAATCTTGCAAAATATGGCATTCCCCTTCTCCAATTATTCAGTTATTAACGATTATCATTCCACAAATATAAAAAAATAGTTTTCAACTTATACCAAAATAGCCTTTCCAATTATATTATCAAATAAAGCAATGCTTTGGATTTCAAACTGAAACTTTGTTCTAATACTCATTACCAGGTGGAAATTGGGAATGATAATCATTTTATTCCGGTTATCAAACTATCTACCATTCACAGGCGGTATCCCTGATTATTTTTGCTGCCCGAAGGGCATCCTCGCGGCTTGTCTGGAAGTGGAATACAGCCCTGATTTTATCCGGCCCGAAAGGAATAACGAGCACTCCCCTGTCCCGTAGTTTAGATTCAAGTTCGGCGGCATCAATTTTGTTATCTATACGGAAAATAACGATATTGGTATGCACATCATCGCGGGAAATATCAATATTCTTCGATTCATTTACTATTTCGGCAAAATCCTTCGCTGTTTCGTGGGTTCCCTGAAGCAGCGTGAAGTTATTTTTCAGGGCATACAGGCCACCGGCAGCAATAATTCCGGCCTGCCTCATTCCACCGCCAAGCCTCTTGCGCCATTTGCGGGCTTTGTCAATTTGCTCCCTGCTGCCTACGATAACTGAACCGACAGGCGCCCCCAGCCCCTTGGAAAGGCACACCGAAAGAGTATCGAAGGGGCTGGCAAATTCCTCAGGGCTGATATTTGCCGCTGCGCAGGCATTCCACATTCTGGCCCCGTCGCAGTGCAGCCCCAGGCCGTGTTTGTCTGCCAGCATGCGTACTTCCTTTAAATAATCAAGAGGCAGAATTGTTCCTCCGTGCCTGTTGTGTGTATTTTCAAGGCATATAAGCTGGGTTTTCGGGAAATGCAGGTCATCAGGACGAATAGCAGCTTCAATCTTTTCCAGGGGAATAACTCCATTATCCGAAGGCAGCGTTCTTAACTGCACACGAGATATTATTGAGGGCGACGCGGCCTCGTAATAGAATATATGCGCTTCTTCCTCGATAATCACTTCGTCTCCGGCTTCGGTATGAACCGCCAGGGCTATCTGGTTTCCCATCACTCCGGAAGCAACATAAAGTCCGGCTTCTTTGCCAAGGAGCCTCGCTGTATAGTCCTGCAATTCATTCACTGTCGGGTCTTCGCCAAAAACATCATCGCCGACGGCAGCATTTGCCATTGCCTGTCTCATTTCCTCTGTAGGTACGGTAAAGGTATCGCTTCTAAGATCAATCATTTTAATTCTGCTAATTTATTTTACTTATATTTTTCAAAAATCACGACTCTTCAATTTAAAAAAATTGAAAAAGGTTTATCAAATTTAAGAAAATTATACATTTCAATATATTGTTTTTGAAGCATCATGCTTAATTGATTTCATTTTTTGATACATTAAGGATAATTTTTTCAGATATGTATAATAATATCATATTTGCTGAGTATCAACGAAATGATAATACTGTCACGGCAAAGCGCCTGATGCATTTCCTCCCCTATCCAACGGAAATTATGTGCTGATGGATTCTCAACATTGCCGGGCATAGCAAACTCCAATATTTATAAATGAAATAATCACACGGTAAAAGCAAACAGAGGCATTATCGGATCGAAGCATTGATTGAATATAGGGACCGAACGGACCAATAGAACGAAATTCTATATCAAAAAAGTGAAACTCTGTGTTTTCTGAGTAAAATTTTACCTGAAAAAGTGTTTTTGAAAGCACAAACCAAGGCTAAGACGGCATGAACCAACGCTAATACGGCACATCCCAACGCTAAGATGACATGCACCAAGGCTAAGACGGCACGCACCAAGGCTATGATGACACGCACCAAGGCTATGATGACACGCACCAAGGCTATGATGACACGCACCAAGGCTATGATGACACGCACCAAGGCTAAGACGGCACGCACCAAGGCTATGATGACACGCACCAAGGCTATGATGGCACAAACCAACGCTAAGACGGCACATCCCAACGCTAACATGACATATATCTGCGATAATCAGGCTCGGGGTAATGCTCGGAAAGCTCGAGGGAACGCTCGGGAAGCTCGGGGTAACGCTCGGCAGGCATGAGGGAATGCTCGGCAGGCACGGGGGAATGCTCGGGAAGCACGAGGGAACGCTCGGCAGGCATGAGGGAACGCTCGGCAGGCATGAGGGAACGCTCGGGAAGCACGAGGGAACGCTCGGCAGGCATGAGGGAACGCTCGGCAGGCATGAGGGAACGCTCGGGAAGCACGAGGGAATGCTCGGCAGGCACGAGGGAACGCTCGGGAAGCTCAAATCAAAGGATTTATTGCACAAATAATCAATTCCGAAGGATGCATCAGAAATATTATTTTCTGTAATATCAATGAATTACATAATTTATACAGGAAAACGATCCCTAATACTGATATTCAATTACAAACGGGCGCTTATTTCTCCAAATTTATTTATTGTAAGCCTTGGGAAAATATATAATTATCCTGCCGGGGGAGATGATGAGCAAAAAGAATTTTATTATACTTCTGGCAGTTTTCTGAAAAATTTTGTAGATTACGACTATAGCAGAGACTATGAAGACCTTGAATGCGATATTATGACCTTAGACTGTGACAAATGGGATTGGAGATACCGTGCTTCCGGAACAGGCAGCAGGGAACAAAAACGTCGGTCAATTGGATTTTTGAAATCGAAGTAATTTCATCTGGAATTGTTAGTTTTAAAATATGATCAAATTAATGAAAAGGAATGTAATAATGTATTATAAACTATTAATCTTAATATCAATATTAGTAATATGTTCTTGCGGCAAAAGAGAAAAAGTTATTGAAAAATATGGAAACGGTAAAATCAGGTCAGTTCATGAAGTTGTTAACAATGTTCCGGATGGTAAGATGACCTTATACTACATGAATGGACAAGTAGAATATGAAGGAGAGATGACTTCCGGTAGAAATTCAGGCATTCATAAACAGTATTATGAATCCGGAAAAATTCGGGCAATATTGGAATTCAATAATTCCGGTGGTTTAAGAAATTGCAACTACTGGGGTGAAGACGGTAAGCACATGGTTATTGATGGGAATGGAACCTATATTAATTACTATCCTGATGGAACAAAAGAAACCCAGATTACATATCGAAATAGTAAATTGGTTGACACATCATTTACTTGGTACAGAAATGGAAATATTAGGAAGGAAGTATATTATAAAAATGGAAGATTGATTGGAGAGCCTAAACGTTGGAAAAGGGATGGAAGTGAATATTGAGATATTACTACAAAAAAAACAATCCCCCGCCCTTCGGGGCGGGAATAAATTAAAATAAATAACTGATGTATCCTTAATCATAAGAAATGAGAGATAAAAAATGGAGGATAGTTAAGGTTAAATGTTAGAGTTAACATCCACTGCTAAATCATTGGTTATTTTAATTTACTAATTTATTTGAATATCGGAAAAAATCAGAAATCAGTTAAAATATACTTCTTTATACTATATAATTAGTTTATACAGAATGAGTTACTAAACAATCCATATTAAATAAATCGAAGGGAAACAATTATGAGAAGAGTATTCAATTTTGTTATGACATTAATGCTGCTGAATTTATTTTTCTCTTGTGACAATGCAAAAAGAGAATTACACGTTGAAAAATATGCAAATGGAAATTTAAAACATAAGGTTTGGACAGTAGATGGTTTACCTGATGGCAAAGAAATATTTTATTATGAAAACGGACAATTATATTTTGAAAGTGAACAAAAAATGGGAAAAATGATTGGTACGGCTAATTATTATTACAGTAATGGAAAAATTATGATGATAGTTGAATCTTCGGATGATGGCGATATTCTCAACATAAATGCATGGGATAAAGAAGGTAATCAAGTGGTAACAAATGGAAATGGTACTTTCACAACGTATTATGACAATGGAAATCCTGAAAAATCTATATCATATAAAGATTGTAAACTTCATGGAAAATTTATTGAGTGGCATCCAAATGGTTTAAAGAGTAAGGAAATAAATATTATTGATGGAAATCCTGAAGGAGAGGGTAAAATGTGGGATGAAAATGGGGAACTAATTTATGATAATGGTAAAATATTTCCAAGTTCAAATACAAAAGAACGAAAATTAAAAAATGGAAATTAGAAATTATTTTCAATCTTTGATCTAAATATGAATTATCCCCCGCCCTTCGGGGCGGGGATGGAATAAAAATCAAAAACTGATGTATCCTTAATCATAAGATTAGAGAGTTAAGGAAAGGAGTGAACAGAAATAGCATAAATACAGCCCCCATAGCCAGCCGGAATTATTCACCTTCCATTGAAGGGATTGAAGAATTGAATAGAAATATCATGAATTGCAGCTTATGTTTCAATTATTATCAGAAAATTGTTAGATTGCGATAAGGCTTATTAAAACATGGAATAATGCAATGAAAAACAAAAAGATTGAAGTAAAAGGCCTGGAAATTACAGTTTCAACTCTACAGAAATCAGATTATATTTCTTTAACTGATATTGCAAGATATAAAAATCCTGAAACCACGGGTTTAGTTATCTCTCACTGGATGAGTACAAGATATACCGTTGAATTCATAGGCTTATGGGAGAAAATGCATAATCCGGATTTTAATGTTACTGAATTCCGTAACATTAGAAATGAATCCGGTTCGAATGGTTTTATACTGTCGAGCAAAAATTGGATTAGCAGCACTAATGCTATCGGTATTATTTCTAAAGCGGGACGCTATGGCGGCACTTATGCACACAAGGATATTGCATTTGAATTTGGTATGTGGATAAGCGCTGAGTTCAAAATATATCTGATTAAAGAATTCCAACGACTGAAAGACCTGGAACAAACGCAGCTTGGCTGGGATATTCGCCGCAACCTTACAAAAATAAACTACCGCATCCATACCGACGCGATAAAAGAACATTTAATACCGCCCGAGTTGTCTAACTCGCAAATCAACTTTGTTTATGCTTCCGAAGCTGACCTGCTAAACATGGCGCTGTTTGGTAAAACCGCAAAACAATGGAGAGATGAAAACCCGGAAATGAAGGGCAATATCCGGGATTATGCCAATGTTTCCCAGCTTGTGTGCCTGGCAAACCTTGAAAATCTGAATGCCTATTTCATAAAGCAGAAACTGAGTCAGCCGGAGAGGCTTAAAATGCTAAACAATACAGCTATCCAGCAGATGAAAATATTAGTTGAAGACAGGCTGGTAAACAATATGAGCGATAACGACAGAAAAGAATTGCAATGACAAATTGCAGCTACCCATATTCCTATGCTTATAATTCACCCATGACCTGGCGCGATCCTTCAGGACTTGCTCCGGAGAAGGAGAAGATGAGAGATAAAATTCAGTTCGCCGATGTTGATATGAACAGTGAAAGTCACGATTACATTAATATGGTTCATGATAATTTGGATGAGTTTATGGAGGCAGAAAAAGATAGGTTAAGAATTTTTTGTAAAAGTTTTGAATCATTTGCCTCTTTGTTATTTCCTGATGCATGTCGGTATTTCTTTAGTACAAGTGTAAGAATAGCAGCTCGAGGATCAGCTACAGTTTATGATGAAGAGGGTAATATATTAAAACATAATCCAGATTCAGATACCCCTGGAAAATATGTTACTGATTTAACAAAAGATGAAATCGATGGAAAAACACTCAAAGAAATTATTAATGATGATAAAACATTAAAATTACCGCCATTTCAACATTTGTTAGATTTATTGAGGGGAGTTCGAGATATAGTTCGTTGGGGAGATGATTATCATAAAAAAGGTTCGAATAGTAGAGGATACACTCCAGAGCTTGGTTATATTATGATTTATAATAAAGAAGGAGAGCTTCTAAAATTTGAAATTGATCAAGAAAATGGAACAACTGAATATTTTGATTCTGAAAAACTGTTTGAAAAGTATTTAGATTTGGTTGAAGTAGCTGATTATTTTATCTTAGGACATACTCATGATGCTGATGCTGAGTGTCCTCCAAATTCGTCCGGTGATTCGTTTTTAACCTTAAATTCTGATAAATGTATGCAGTATAATAAAAATAGACTACGTCCTCACCAATGGGGATGTATTATTAATCATGATAACGTGTTTGGTGGCGGGTTTTTTTTTTACAGATATTCTGGGAAGGAGTATATAGAGATAAGATTAAAATGGGGTGCGATTTTAAAGATTTATGGATATTAAAAATAATTGGAGTTATAGATGAAAAAGATAATTGTATTAATAATAACATTTGTGGTTTCTTTAGCTGTCGGATATTCAAAAATCGAAAGGAATACATATTCTTTATTAATCAAAGATGAAATAATCGACCAGAAACTTGTTGACTCTCTTAAATCGTTTGATGGTATTCAGTTTATGACTTTTCAGTTTTGTTTTTTTGACAAAGAAGTATCTGAATTCTCTTTTCTTAGTAAAAAACTGGGAGATATAAGATTGATATCTTGTAGTTCTGATAATTGGGGTAATTTTTTTGAATCATTAAATAATAGCCCTGAATTGTATGGTTTAAACTTTGAATTCTGTGATATCCAAAGGTTTTTGTATAAACTGAAACCCTTGCAACTTACCAGATTAGTTATTAATAATTGTCAATTGCAAGAAATCCCAGGTAATATATTTGATATTAAATCGATTTATCTTCTTAATTTATCTGATAATTACATTATAGATATTCCCATAGGTATAGGCAATTTGAGGAACTTAGAGTCTTTGCATCTGAATAATAACTTGTTAAGAAATTTACCATCTGAAATTTCGAAATGCAAGTCTTTGGATCTTTTAGATTTAAATAATAATCAGTTAAATAACTCAGACAGCTTGTTTCATGTAATTTCTGATTTGAATATAACTGATTTAAGTTTAAAGAATAACTATTTGGAAACAATTCCAAAGCAAATTGTTCAAATGAATTCATTAGAATATCTTAGTATTGAAAGAAATAATTTGAAAATAATTCCAGATTATATATTCGATTCAAGAAGTTTAAAGTATCTAAATTTATCAAACAATAATATCGAAAGTATCCCTAATTCTATAGCAAATAGTAGAAATCTGGAAACTCTAAGTTTATCAGGGAATTTGATAACTTCAATTAATGAAAATTTATGCAATGTAAAAAAATTAAAATCTCTCAACGTAAGAGCAAACCCTATCATAACAATACCAAAATGCATACTTGAAAAATTAAATTCAGGAAAAATTGAAATATTCTCAATTTCTACTGATTGTTTTAGAACTGATGCTGAAAAAAATAAATTCAATAGTTTAGATAATAATCGAATATTTCATTTTAAAAATAAATATGAATATTTAAAATTCAGGGATAATCCAACTTTCCAAAAGGAATATCATTATTATTTTGATAATTGATTTAAAATATTAATACTTCTATTTAATACCCCCCGCCCTTCGGGGCGAGAATAAATAAAAATCAATAACTGATGTATCCTTAATCATAAGAACAAAGAGATAAGGAATGGAGGGTTGTTAAGGTTAAATGTTAGAGTTGACATTCGCTGCTAAATCATTGGTTATTTTAAATTTGCTAATTTAATTTGGAGATTGGGACAAAACAGAAATCAGCTAAAAATACTTTTGGTATCGGAAATAGTTATTTTAAAAGGATATTTTCATCATACTTATCCCCCGAATAAGCACCTATCTACTTCCTCTTCCTTGCAGCGATTATTTCAGCAGCTTTGAAACCGTCAGCAGGAACAATGAAAGGCGAAGGGAAAACTTTATTCACAGGTATATCCAGCCGCCCTATCTTCCTGGAAAAACCGGCATACATAAAGCCGTTCTTTACGAATTTTACCTTGCTCAGGAAATTCTCTTCTCCACCGTAATCGGCAATAATTCTCTGCCTGTCGGCCTCCGGAACTTCGCCAATTTCCGCAGTTGAATAGAAATGAGCCATAATAACTTTCAATTTACCTGAATCGACATTTGCATAAGCCTCGTGAGTTTGAAATATTTTTTCGGCCTGTTTACCAAGTGCGGCACTGTCCTTAACAGAAGTTTCAATAAAGAAAAAAACTATCCTGCCCTGGTTGGAATCATCAATATAATAATCTTTTATATCGAATGAATTTTCTTCTCCCGAGCATGATAACAAAACGAAAACTGTGCTGACAAATAATAATATTTTTATTCTGAAATTATAAAAAAGTAAATCCAAAACTCTCTCCGATAATATTTCCTATCCACATAATTCCTCCGACGCTCAAGGGTATCGACATATTGTCATCAACCCGCAGCCAGCCTGATGCAGCCTCGGCCCATGCGCCAAAAAAGCATGCAATCCATCCAATAACATAATAAGGCAATGGAGCGTTTGTAAGCCAGCCTATTACTGCAACAACGATGATTGCCGAAACAACGAAGGCTGCGCTCCCCTCATACGATTTGTCAAAAAATTTGTGTTTGCCATATCTTCGGCCATACAGTGCCGCTGAAATATCAGAAATGATAAGTATGCTGAATCCGGTTATCATCAACATTTTAGGGAATATCAGAACGCAGGTTGTTGCAGAAATTAATACCCATGAAGCCCCGTTGAGCGTAAACTTTTTCTCGGTCTCGTGAGCGCGCAGCATCTTCCCGAAGATACCATAAATAATTTTATTGGCAATTCCCTTGCGCTTGCTAAGCAAATCCAATACAACGGCAATAATGGTCATTGGTATTAGTACTTTCAACGCCAGGTCGCGGGTAATGAAATAATAAATAATCGGGAATGATAATGAAAACAGGTGAATACTCTTCCTGAGAATTTCCTGTTTGTATGATATTTCCTTATTTTTGGCCATGTAAAATTAACAATTCGAATAATAATGAAAATAAAAGCTAACGCTAAAATTAATATCGGGCTTCAGGTACTCAGAAAACGTGACGACGGGTTTCATGATATAAATACCATATTTATCCCGGTTTGCATTTCAGATGAGATATTTATAGAACCATCCGAAAAGCTTGAACTAACCTGCATCCCCGACCTTGATCTGCCAAATGAAGAAAATTTGGTTTACAAGGCCGCGGTAAATTTAAGAAAAAATATTAAATCAGAACACAAAGGTGCAAAAATAACTCTGTTAAAAAAATTACCCGACGGCGGCGGACTTGGCGGGGGAAGTTCAGATGCTGCGGCTGTGCTGAAAGGATTGAACGAATTCTGGAATGCCGGCCTAAGCTGTCAGGAGCTTTTCAATATTGCGCTTGAACTTGGCTCTGATGTCCCTTTTTTCCTGAAGGAAGGGGCTGCTGTAGGAACAGGCAGGGGTGAAATTCTTAATTATTTTGATTTCAAACTCCCCTATCATCTTCTGCTGGTGTTTCCAGGCATTCATATTCCCACCCCGCAGTCATACAAAGCCTTAGACAGGGAAAATAAAAATTACCCGGTTACAGATTTCAGGAAAATACTGACAGATAATATTGATGATCCGGAGTATCTGAAGAAACATATTATAAATGATTTTGAGCCAAATGCTTTCAGGCTTCATCCCGAATTGAAGAAAATCAAAGAAGAACTTTATAACCAGGGAGCTGAATTTGCCCTGATGTCCGGCAGCGGATCGACAATGTACGGGTTGTTCAGGGAGTTCTGCCTGTGCCAGGCGGCGGCTGATTCCTTCCGTTATAAATCGGCTCTTTGCCCCGCCGGGGATGATTTTAGTTGTGGGAGCTAACAGGCAAATAACAATTAAGATGTAAAAAATATCATGTTTGAAAATTTCAAAATTTTTAGTATTCTGAAGAGTTTTATTTGACAATATACTATAAAGATATACGACGAGTAATTTTTTGGGACATTCACCTAAGGGACGGAAAAAATGCTAAACACACCAAAATCACTAAGGCTGCAGATAGGAATTTTTGGCAGGACTAATGTTGGTAAGTCAAGTTTATTAAATATGATAGCCAACCAGGACGTGGCAGTAACATCCGAAGAGCCAGGAACAACAACCGATGTTGTTGAAAAATCCATGGAATTGCTTCCAATCGGGCCGGTTACAATTCTTGATACCGGTGGTATTGATGATGTTTCTACACTTGGCACTAAGCGAATTGAAAGAACAGAAAAGATTTTTGACAGGGCAGATATTATAATACTGGTTATTGAACCAAACCAATGGACAGAATTCGAGCAGGATATCGCCGACAGAACAAAGAAATCAAATATTCCACTGATAATTGCCGTAAACAAAATTGACATCCAAAATCCAGATACAGATTTCATTGACAGGATGAAAAAGATTTCGAAGCAGGTAGTTACATGTTCAAGCATTGATTTAATCAACAGGGATCAATACATTAAATCCGTTAAGCACGAAATTATCACTATACTCCCCCCCGAATTTATGAAACAACAACCGCTGATCAGAGATTTGGTTCCTAAAAACGGCATTGTTGTTCTTTTAGTACCAATAGACAGCGAAGCACCTAAGGGAAGAATCATTCTGCCACAGGTACAGACTATCCGCGATTTACTTGACGGGCATTCAATATCAGTAGTTGTTCAGCACGATGAATATCCTTATGTTCTGGAAACTTTGAGCCGGAAACCTGACCTCGTTGTCTGTGATTCCCAGGTTGTAGACCACATGGTAAAAAACACACCTGACGATATACTGTGCACCACATTTTCAATATTATTCTCAAGATTTAAGGGCGACCTGATTGAAGAATCAAAAGGTGTTGCTGCTATTGAAAATGTAAAAAAAGGAGAAAAAATCCTGATTGCCGAAGCCTGCAGCCACCACCCTAATGAAGATGATATTGGCAGAGTAAAAATACCACGATGGCTGAAACAGTTTAAAGGAGAGGAAGTTAGTCTTGATATTGTAGCAGGAAGGGATTACCCGGCAAACCTTGAAGAATACAAGGCCATAATACATTGCGGAGGCTGTATGCTTACCCGAAACGAAAAATTAGTCCGAATTGAAAAAGCCAGGGACCGCGGAGTTCCTATTACCAATTATGGTATTCTGATTTCATTAATGCATGGTGTGGTTGAACGCACGCTGCAGCCATTCCCAGAGGCTTTGGAGGCCTACCGGGAGATAGTCGGGAATTAGAAATTACTGATTTGATATTGTTGATGCACTTTAGCGGCAGTGCATCAACAATTCAAATATGATAAAAACATATATTTTATAATCGCTTAAGAATATTTTGCTCAATTATTTGTATTTTTGTGTTTGATAAAAATAAGCTTGTAACTTTTTTTTAAATTCATGTTTCTATGCTTTGGTGAAAGAACGATTTTTTATAATTTAAGTTAATAAATCACGTCTTTTACTATGATTTAATGACAGAACGGGATTTGGAAGAATAATTTGTTTAAAAATGACAGGGTTTGGAAAATGACGAGAAGACTCCTCATGGCAATTTTGCCAATAATCGCTTTCTCCTTTATTAATTCATCAGCTCAATACGAATACAGGAACATTTCCATATTAATGAGGCCGGAAAAGTCTCTCAGCCAGGAGCAGCTTGGTATGATTAAATGGAACTACCAGAATTATTTCAAGGGAAGGCCTATACCTGCCGAGGTTTACAAAAAATTTGAAAAGCAGCCTCCAAGAGACAGGATTTTGAACGAAAACGGTTTTGAACTTGTAAATGTTTCTAATGCAGCTGCCGGCCAGCATGAAACATGGATTGCCCTAAACCCGACAGATCCCGATAATATTATTGCTACAAGCAACGACAGCCGTTACCTTATTCCTTCAGGCGGATATAAAATGCCTGCATTTTATACAAAAGACGGTGGTGATACATGGACAGAATCTACAACACCATCAAATTTCGATTTATATATTGACACTCCTGACAATGAATGGGATATGACAATTTTTGACCCGGGAATCACATTCGATGCAAACGGATGGGCTTATTATTGTTATGGTTTTACACAAACCGTTCAGACAGGAAGAGACCAGAACGGTATTTTCGTTTGCCGTTCAAAAGACGGTGGAGAATCATGGGAAGACCCCAAACCGGTTGTCCTTGAAAAAGGATCCGGTTGGAAGCCATTTCATGACAGATATACCATTGTAGCCGATAATATCGAAAGTTCTCCGAACAAAAACAATATATATGTTACCTGGAGAAAATTTATCATCAATGACGGGATTGCGTTCTCGCGCAGCACTGATGCCGGCCAGACATGGTCTGATGAGATAATTCTTCCCGAATCAGGAGGTGAATCCGGATCTCACTCTCCGGTGCCTGTGGTAGCACCAAACGGAGATATATATGTTATATACCGTGCCGGAGCCAGTACAAAAACAGAAGCTGTTTTCCAGAAATCAACTGACGGCGGCCTTACCTGGCTTTCTAAACCGATAACAGCCCAAAGCGTTTACCCTGCAGGAACAATTTACGAAGGGCGTTATATTTTTGAAGACAAACAGAATATGCGTGTGTCCGCCCTTCCGGAAATAGCTGTTGATTGTTCTAACGGGCCAAGGAAAGGCTGGATTTATGTTGTACAGGCCGGTCGTATATACGGTGGCGGTTCTTATGGAGTGTTTCTTACAATATCCAAAGACGGCGGTACAACATGGGAGAAAAAGATGAGAATTGATGATGCGGAAGTAAGAAATGATATGTTCTTCCCGGCAATAGCAGTCGATCCTGTTACAGGTATCGTGGCTGTATTTTATTACAGCTCCCGGAATGATGAAAACAACCAGGGAATTGATGCTTACATGGCTGTTTCAACCGACGGAGAGAATTTTAATAATATTCGATTAACACCTGAAACATGGTACATCACCAGTCAGAATGATGTTAGCCCTCAGGGTGAATCAAATAATTTCTATTGGGGTGATTATACTTCAATGACAGCTTATAATGGAAAATTTTACCCTCTTTTCTGGATGCCCGAACCAACTTATGGCAATTTTGATGACCTTGAGCTATTCACTGTTAAGCTATCACTTGGCCCGCTAAGGCCGGAAAATTTCACGGCAAAAGGGGAATATGAAAACCCTGAACAGATAAACCTTTCCTGGATTAACCCGACTCATACTATTATGGGTTCTGATATTGGCAATTACACAATTTTATTAAGCCGTGACGGAAGTCAGATTGCTGAATTGGAATCAGGAAAAACAAGCTATACAGACAGCGGGCTTGAAAGCGGAAAAGAATACAATTACCAGATAATAATCAAAAATCAATATGGCGAAAGCATACCAATTTCTGCCTCAGCCTATGCGGGTGGCAACCCTGTCCCGATGATGCCGGGCAATATCAGTTATATTCCTTCTGCTAACGGGCTGAATTTAAGCTGGATTAATCCGTCAATGCACGTGGACAGCAGCTTTGCGGGCGACCTTGTAAAAATTCAGATATTCGTTGATGACGAATTGCACACTGATATTGAATACGAAGTATCTCCCGGAGCCGATCTTGCGAAAGAATTAAACCTTGATACTGAAAGGTTCTACAAAATAACAATGAAGGCTGTCACTTCTCGCGCTGGAGTTGAATACGAAAGCCAGATGACAGAGGAATATATCGTTTATGCAGGCGAACCTTATGCAACTTTCGAAGAGAATTTTGATAATAGCTCGAATATAATGCCTTCATATACAGATGGTAGTTGGGATGTGGTTAATACTGCTGCACATTCAAATCCTTCAAGTTTGCATGACTCCCCTGACGGAGATTACGAAGAAGGTGATTTTTATTCAATGTTCGCCCCGTTTGTTATTTCGGATGATAAGTTTGTGCTGAATTTTTATAATATTGCCAATATCGACGGATCCGGTACAGATTATGCAACAATAAATGTAAGTAATGATTTCGGCCTGACCTGGACTGAAGTTTTCAGAACGGATGAAACTACCCATCCTGATTCATTTACCGGCAAAATTGAAACCAGTAAATGGGTTTTGGATAAAGTTATACTTGAAGATTATATCGGTGATACACTGATGGTAAAATTCAATGTTGCTGCAAACAAATTCAGGAATGAAGACGGGTGGTATATTGACGATATAGTTATGAATGATGAAGTTACAGGAGTGGAAGATTTCGTTATTGACGGAAGTGATATAAAAGTAACTCCCAACCCTGTATCAGAAAATGCTGCAATTAGTTGGAAACAGTTTGTTCCATCAAATGTTGAAATATCAATCTTCGACAATCTGGGAAACAAAGTTTACACAACTAACGGACAGTATTATACTCCCGGAATGAACTCAATTGATATCAATCTGTCAACTCTGTCCAGTGGCGTTTATCATGTCTTACTTAGTTCAGGAAATAACAAGCAAATGACAAGGCTTGTTATCAATAAGTAATTAATAAGACATAAAATCTTTTTTTTGAAGCGGCTTCGGCCGCTTTTTTTATTGTATAGAAGCTGAATTTTGATAAATTTGTATCAGGAATAAATCATATATGTTTTTTATTAAACGGACTACCGATGAGCTCAAGAAAATCTATCATACCACTATTTCTGATTTTATTAATTTTTTATACTACAAATTCAGAATCAATAGCCCAGGAAAACAACGATGTAAGGCAAATAATTGAAAATGCCGGCTGCGGTGAGAAATTCAACAATGCTGCTTCGGTTATCATTTTTGATTCAACAATTGTTGATGTTCAGGAATCGGGACTCAGCTATGTACATAACCACAGATTAGTAAAGATATTGAATACAAAGGGCGCAGTAGCTAATAATTTATTGATTTTCGGATATGAACCTCTTTCGGCTGATATTTCAATAAAACTGGCAAAAATATACAGGGCTGACGGTACAGAGGATGTTGTTCCGGCAGAAAAAGTTTACGACTACCCTGCACCTGCAAGAATGATCTACTGGGGGGCAAGGAGCAAAGCAGTAGAAATCGGCAGGCTCGAACCCGGAGATGCCGTTGAAATAATAACCTTCCGAAAAGGATTTACTTATGCCCTTCTTATGGATAATGAAGAAGATAAATTTATTCCTCCCATGAAGGGGCATTTTTATGATATTGTAAATTTCTGGACCGGTACGCCAATTTTATCTAAAGTTTATAAAATATATGTCCCGGAAAACAAACCTCTTCAATATGAAATCTACAATGGTGAAGTCTCATCGTATATTCATTTCAATGCCGTTAATGACAAAGATATTACTGTCAGAATTAATCCCCATAAAATTGAGAAAGAACCTGCAAAAATTGCCGGAAGAGAGGATGAAATCAATCGAAGCGGGAAAACGGAATATTGCTGGTACAAAAATGATATTATGCCTTTCCGTGGTGAACCGAACATGCTTGCGGCAAGTGATGTTGCAACAAAGCTACTTGTTTCTACAAGCAGGGACTGGTATCAGAAAGCAGTGTGGTTCCACGGCGTTAATGAAGATTACGGTAGCTTTGAAGTAACTCCGGAAGTTCAGGCTAAAACTGATGAACTGCTTAGCGGAGTATCTGACGAAATGGAAAAAATTCAGATACTTACCCACTGGTGTGCCGATGAAATCAGATACTCGGGTATATCAATGGGCGAAGGCGAAGGATATACTCTTCACAAAGGAGAAATGACTTTTGCAGACCGCTGCGGAGTTTGTAAGGACAAGGCCGGAATGCTGATAACTATGCTAAGGGCAGCAGGATTCGAATCCTATGCAGCAATGACAATGGCCGGTTCGAGGATTGACAAAATACCTGCCGATCAGTTTAACCACAGTGTTACTGTTGCAAAACTCAAAAATGGTGACTGGATACTTCTCGACCCGACATGGGTTCCCGGTGTCAGAGAGTTATGGTCCAGCGCTGAACAGCAGCAGCAATTTCTTATGGGTATTCCTGGCGGGGCAGACATTATGACTACCCCGGTATCCCCTGCTGAAAATCATTACCTGAAGATTAATGCTGAAACAGAACTTCTCAAAAACGGAACTTTGAAAGGAAAACTTATATTTACAGCCGAAGGACAAACTGATTCCCGGGTTCGTCGGGCATTTTCAAGAAGCTGGAAATCCAATTGGAATGAAGGAGCAGCAAGAATCATGAAAAGCGTATCGCCTGTTGCCACTGTTGATGACTTTGAATTCGGCGATCCTTCTGATTATTCTGATCCGGTTAAAATCGAAATTAGTTTTACAATACCGGACTATTCAAAGAATTTTGCAGGTGAAGAAAGATTTATTCCGATTACTGCCTTAGATCCGCTTAAGGAATCAATTAATACCGAATTCCTAATGGATACAAGCCTGACTGAAAGGAAATACGGTTTCAGGATCGGTTGTTCCAAACTGGTAGAAATTGATGAAAATATAAAAATTGCTGATGGTAAAGTTGAATTTATTCCAGATTTCACTGATATTGAAACGAAGCCTGCTTCATTCAAGGCAAAATATACTGTGAAAGGGAAGAAAATAAATCTGAAATCAACTCTCAGATTTGAAAAGCGCCTTTATGAATCCGCTGACTGGCCGGGCTTCAGGTCGGTTATTGCAGAAAGGCAGAAATTATCAGATACACCAATAATAATTAAGAAATAAGGGGAGGAAAAAATGATGAAAAATTTAATTAAATTGATGGCTGTTTTATTTCTGTTTGCTTCAAATATTGTACTTGCCAATTATAGCGAAAAAGAAGCCGATGCGGTTTTCAATAAAATCGAAAAAGAATACAAACTTAACACTGACGGTTCAACTGAATTTCATTATTCAAGCGAAGTGAAGTTGTTGACGGGTTATTCCGTGAACAGGGCTTATGGCGAAACTTTTATTATTTATAACCCTGATTACCAGGAATTGAAAGTCAATCACGCTTACACTGTTATGGCAGACGGCAAAGAAGTAGCTTCCCCGGCTAACGCTTTCAACGAAGTATTACCACGCTGCGCTGCGCATTCAGCCCCAAATATGAACCTGCGCGAAATGGTTGTTACCCACACCGGGTTAGAGAAAGATGCTGTAATTTATCTTGATTATACTATCAAAACAAAATCCGGATTCCTGCCCGGATTTGGAGATTTGTTTGTAATTCCTGAAAACAGCCCGGTAAAAGAATATAAAATAAGTATTATCATACCGGAAGGAATAAAACTAAATCACGGTGTGTTGAATTACAAAATAAAACCTGCCCTGAAAAAATCCGGAGGAATTGATACATATACATATAAATTTAGCCATATTCCTCTGAACAAGCACGAAGCCGGCAGCCCTAAAGATATTGATTTACTCCCCACATTCTGGTTCTCAACAATAAACAAAAATGAAATCAGAAAACATGTTTATGGGCAAACTGATCTCTTTGAAATTAATGATGAAATTATTAAAAAAGCAGCTGAACTTACGGAAGCTAAAACCGAAATTCTTGATAAGGCTCTTGCATTGCAATCCTACGTGGAAAATAATATCAGTTTATCTCACTGCCCGTTTAAATATTCAGGATATAAACCAATGACGGCACAAGAGGTTTTTGACAGGAACAACGGCAGCGTATTGGATAAATCCATTCTCCTTGCAGCAATGTGCCGTGAAGCAGGAATAAAAGCCTCCCCCCTGCTTGCAACCGAAATATGGGACAAAGAATTGGCCAGAAGCATCAACTCATATTCTAAAGCGGCAGTAGCTGTTGAGCTTGTTCCTGATATTATGGCAATTATTGCCGTTAACAGCCACGACCAGGAATTTTTCATAAAAAATGACGGCTTTATTCCATTATTTGAAGACGATGATTTCGAAAGAATGGCTTTTGACACACCAGCACCCGGAAAATTATCATTCGGTTTGAAACTGAAGATGGATGAAAACGGGAAGCTTTCCGGAACAGTAAATGCTTTCATTAAGGGCGAATACCTGCATGATTATAAGAAAAGTACAGCGGTTAAACTATTCAAATCTGTAATTGGAAATGGATATAAAACAAATTTTGAGGATTCCGGAATTATTTATCCTGAAAACCCGGTTTATAATTGTAACCTGAATATTGAAACTTCACAAGAACCTGAATTTTTCAGAAACGGATGCAGCATTGAACTTCCATTTTCGAAGGGTAGTATCGAAAAATATTTCGGAGAGCTGATAAATGCTGAAAGAAGCAACCCTCTGAAAATAATGCACAGAATTGATGAAACAATTGAATATGTTATCGAACTGCCGGGAAATATTGAAGTATATATACCTGAGAACAAATCGATAACAAATGCAATTGGTAAGTGTGAAATCAAATATATCAAAAAAGGCGATAAGCTGTTTATTACAAAAACTATTTATTTCGACCAGACCGAGATAACTCCGGATGAATACCTGGAATTTTATCCCCTGATCTCTGCATGGCTGACAGATAGTTTCAATCAATTGAATTTGATAAGAAAGTAGTGAAAACTGTTCTGCAACAAAACATTTTTAAATATGCGGAAATAGTGATAAATTATATTTCTGTAAAAGGTATGTTTTGTTTAAAGATATTTATGAAGAAAACACCCTTATTTTAAAGCAAAAGCGCTATTTTTATTAGTGTTTTAATTGATTGAAATTTCTATTAATTAAATAAATTATAACCGGAGGCAAAGTGAATATATATTTCAAAAATATCAGAGCAATAAGCCCGGCTCAGAATTTTGATACAAAATTGAACCTGTGGATAAAAGATGGTGAAATTATCCATTTCTCTCCTGATATTGCTGATGTTGACAAAAAAACAGAAGTTGTTGAAGCAGACAAACTGGTTTGCTCGCCAGGATTGTTTGATATGCACGTACATTTCCGCGAACCAGGATTCGAATACAAAGAGAATCTTAAAACCGGATCCGATGCGGCCACAAACGGAGGTTTTACCGGAGTAGTAGTTATGCCGAATACCGACCCTGCAATTGACAATGCCGTTACCGTTAATTATATTAATGAAAAAACAAAAGATTTCATGCTGGACGTGTATGTTTCGGCAGCAATGACTAAGAAAAGAGAAGGCAAGCAGCTCTCCCCCATGATAGAACTTCATGATGAAGGCGTTGTTATGTTCACTGACGATGGAGATTCGGTGCAGAGCAGTGATGTAATGAGGCTTATATTTGATTATGCAGCCACGAAAGACCTTCTGATTGCCCAACATGCCGAAGATCATGCCCTGACAGAACACTTTGCTATGAATGAAGGCGCTCTTTCCGATAAACTCGGCCTTAAGGGATATCCCAACGTTGCTGAAGAGATGATCGTTGCCCGCGACATAATGCTTTCGGAATATTGCGGCAGAAGGCGTTACCATGTTTCTCATATCAGCACAAACGGTGCAGTAAGAATGGTTAAAGATGCCAAAAACCGCGGCCTTAGGGTAACATGCGAAGTTACGCCCCACCATTTCTCGCTTGACGACAGAAATGTGGCTACATATAACACTCACTACAAAATGAATCCCCCGCTTCGCAGGCAAAGGGATATTGATGCAATAATCGAAGGACTGAAAGACGGAACAATCGATTGTATTGCAACCGACCACGCACCTCATGCCGTACACGAGAAAGACGTTGAATACGAGCAGGCTCCTCTCGGTATTGTAGGCCTTGAAACATCTCTGGCAGCTTCTCTTACATACCTTTACCATGCCGGCCACCTGACACTCAATCAGGTGATTGAAAAAATGTCCGTAAATCCAAGGCGCATCCTTCAGCTTCCGCAAATCATCCTTGATAAAGGCTCGAAAGCAAACCTTACAATATTCGACCCCGACGAAGAATGGCAGGTTGACACATTGAAATTCAAAACCAAAGCCAGGAATTGTCCTTACGAAGGTATGAGGCTGAAAGGGAAACCAAAATATTCATTCAATAACAACAAAATGTATGTTACTGAACTATAATTGTATAGTACGGGCGGTTTCGGCCGCCCGTTCTTAACAATCTGCGCACCCACTGTTCGTTTATTATTATGACAGATAATTTTATCGGAGAAAAAATATGGCTAAGCAGGAAAAAAAGGACCCAAAAAAAGATTTAAAAAAATCAGACGACGTTTTAATGCGTGAAATGATGAAACAGGAAATGATGGAAAAAATATCAAATGTTGTTGATAAAGACCAGGAAGAATTTATGAAAGTCCTGAAAACCATGCTTTCATCTGACGACTATGACTTTTCTAAATAGCCGTTTTTTTTTAATTTTTCTGTCGTATGGAATATTTTTCTTTAAACACAAAATAAAACGACTCACATCCAAAACTTGGGACTAAGCAAAAAGTTTCATTATTCTTAATAAGAAAAGATCACTGCCGGAAACACATCTACTGTTAGTAGCAGATAAAGCCGTAAAATTTCACACTGAATGAAGTAAAGAATCTATTCTTCATGAGTTTATCATAGAAACAAGTGTATTCTTCAGTTAATATACTCCCTCAGCCAGGAACATTATATATCTCCCCGAGCTTTTAAAACACTTTAATTTGGTGAAATGAACACTCGGATGAAATTTTATTTCGGCGGCGCGGGCCATCCTCCTATAGAAATCCTGCTGAATAGGCTTATATTAATGTAAATGCATGATATAATTGGCTTTAATGCCTTTGGTGTGTTCTTTGGAAACAATTTTTCGTGCCGGAAACCCGCTGTTTTATGCTTTCCGAGCGTTCCCCCGTGCTTTCCGAGCGTTCCCTCGAGCCTGCCGAGCGTTCCCCCGTGCTTTCGGAGCGTTCCCCCAAGCTTTCCGAGCATTCCCCCAAGCTTTCCGAGCATTCCCCCGTGCTTTCCGAGCGTTCCCTCGTGTTTCCCGAGCGTTCCCCCGTGCTTCCCGAGCGTTCCCCCGAGCTTCCCGACCCTTCCCCCGAGCTTTCCGAGCATTCCCCCGTGCTTTCCGAGCGTTCTCCAGAGCCTGATTATCGCTGATATATGTCATCTTAGCGTTGGGATATGTCATCATAGCGTTGGTTCGTGTCGTCTTAGCGTTGGGATATGTCATCTTAGCGTTGGGATATGTCATCTTAGCCTTGGTTCGTGCCGTCTTAGCGTTGGTTCATGTCGTCTTAGCCTTGGTTCATGCCGTCTTAGCCTTGGTTTGTGTCATCTTAGCGTTGGTTCGTGTCATCTTATCGTTGGTTTGTGCCGTCTTAGGCTTGGTTTGTGTCATCTTAGCGTTGGTTCGTGCTTCCAAAAACATTTTTTCAGGTAAATTTTTACTCAGAAAACACAGAATTTCACTTTTTTGATATTGAATTTCGTTCTATTTGTCCGTTCGATCCCTATATTCAATTGCCGTTTTGATCTGGCAGGGCCGGTAATCGCTTTGGCCGGGTTAATATTTATTTAAAAAATAATGAAGTTTGCTATGCCCGGCCTTGTTGATAATTTATCAGAACAGAATTTCCACAGGATGAATGATGAAATGCCTGAGGCGCAATATAGTAGCAGGCCTTTGGGGAGTATTTTTCTTCCAATTCAGCATTTAATCCCCAACTTTTAAAATTGACCCGATAAAATCATAAACGGATTCCGCAGCAAGGCGTCGCGGATTAGCATTTTTCTTTGCCAGAACTGATTCATTACCTGTGTTCATTTATTTACATTTATTTCTTCTTTTATAGCCTGATTCTTTTTATTTTAATATTATAGATATTCAGTAATTTAAAATATAAATCATGGCAAATAGAAATACTTTATTCAAGCAACTAAGAAAAGAAAAAGCAGCAGACCCGGAAATCAATAAAACCGGTGCCAGATACTCAATAAAAATCAAAATCCTTATGTTTTTTACGACTATTGCTGTTTGTGCACTTTTCTTTACCGTACATTTCGAACAAAAGATAAATGAAGCTAAAGACTATAGTCTTGTTCCGGGGTATATCTGGCCCGAACAAACTATCAAGGCAGAATTCACTTTCCCGGTATACAAACCATACGAGCAATATCAATTAGAAATCAGAGAAGCTGCGCAAAAAAGCCCAAAAGTATTCATTTACGATGATCAGGCTTTGGCTGAAGCAAAAATAAAGCTCGAATCAATTACCGATGCCCTGCCTTCGGCAAGCCCTCAGGGAAACGATCTGCAGACGGAGATATTTGGAGAGAAACTTCTTGCCCCACTTTATGAACTTACAGAAGCAGAAAAACAGGCCGAAATCAGTAATATTGAACGCGAAATAATACGTTATCTTAATCGCGCCTATAAGAAAGGCTTTATCAGTGTGTCTATTGATGCTGTAGAAACCGATGAAATTATCAGCATTGCCCAGCCAAACAAAAGGGCTGTCTTTAAAAAATCTAACATTCTTGATGCAAATACTTTCCTGGAAGATGCCAAGAAAAAATTAAAAATTAAACTACCTGAAAAATTTATCCCCATTGTAAACGAAATAATCCCAAGAATTCTGGTTCCCAACCTGGTTTATGACCAAAAACTAACAGACAAGGAAAAAGATGCTGCAACAAAAAGCGTTCCCAGAACAGAAGGCATCGTAAAAAACGGAGAAACAATTGTTCAAAAGGGCGACAGGGTCAGCGAAGATCAAATAAAGAAGCTACAGTCTTATCGTAGCAGCGCCTTTATGAAAAGCGACCGGATGTATTCACCCTGGATATTTATCGGAAGCTTCGGGCATGCCCTGTTGATTTATTCTATCCTGATATTATACCTTTATTTTATGCGGAAAAGATATTTTTATGATAATTTACAACTTGGTATATTATCAGGTATCTTAATATTTGTGGCTTTTCAGTCGTGGCTTTCAGTACAGGTAATATCACGTTTCCCAATTGAATATTTTATTCTGCTGCCGGCATTATCAATGCTTGTTGCTATTATGTTCGATTCCAGAACGGCCTTTTATACCACGGTAGCAATGACGTTCATGCTTGCAGGAATAAGGGGCAATGATTATGAAACCAGCACGGCGATGATGATAGCAGGTATGCTCGCTGCATACACCGTCAGGGATATTCAAAGCCGCACCCAGATGTACCGGTCAATTTTCTTCATTTTTATTGGTTTATTAATACCAATAGTATCATTCGGGCTTGAAAGATCGGACGAATCTATCACAATTGTTTATCGTATGTCTATTGGCCTTCTTAACTCGGTATTTTCTCCGCTTGTTACATTCGGATTGCTCTTCCTGCTGGACAGGGCCTCGAATATTGCCACCGACCTGCGAATTAAAGAATACGACAACCTGAACCATCCGCTGATAATTAAAATGAGTGAAACAGCTCCGGGAACATATCAGCATACATTATCCCTGGCAACTATGGCTGAAAGATGTGCTTCTGCAATCGGTGCTAATCCCCTGCTTGCAAAAGTAGGAGCCTACTTCCATGATATTGGTAAAATGATGAAGCCGGAATACTTCAGCGAAAACCAGGAGGACATTCAGAACAAGCATGATAAAATATCCCCGAAAAAAAGTGCTGAAGCTATCAAAGCTCATGTTGAATTAGGTACTAAGCTCGGACGCCAATACAAACTGCCGCAAAGACTGCTCGACTTTATACCTATGCATCACGGAACAACCCTGATAAAACATTTCTATGCCAAAGCAGTTGAAGAAAGCCAGGGACAGCCCGTTGATGAAAATGACTTCAGATACCCGGGGCCCAAACCTAAAACCAGGGAAGCTGTTATTATTATGATTTGCGATACGGCAGAAGCTCTGTCCAGATTAATGGCTGATGATAAGGAAGGATTTGCCAGGGCAATAGAAAGAATAATCGAAGAAAGAATTCTCGACGGTCAGTTCGACGACTGCGATATTACACTTAAAGAACTAAATATTATTAAGGAAACCTGTATTAAAAACATGGCAGGAATGGCTCATAAACGAGTAAAATATAAAGAAATTCCAAAACAGGAAAACAACGATGGCGGAGCACAGGGCAAAAACTGATCCTGGTAATTTGAAGGCTTTTAAAAGGGAAATAAAAGGATTTATAAATCATATCAGGCTTGAAAAGGGGCTTTCTGATAATACTATATCTTCCTACAGGCACGACCTTGCCCGTTTTGCAGAATATGTTGATTATATTGGAAAAAATTCTCTTGTTGATACCGACAGGAACAGTATCCGGAATTTTTTTGTACTTCTTTCTGAAAACGGCCTTGAAGCAAGTACACGCGGACGCTATTTATCATCTGTAAGAACTTTTTATAAATATTTGCAGGCCACAGGAAAAGCAAATGCCAATCCTGCTGAAACAATTGACCTTCCGAAAGTAAGGCGTAAATTGCCTGATACACTATCTGTTAATGAAATTGATAAAATATTGGCCCAACCGGATATAGAAACAGATGCCGGAGTAAGGGACAAGGCAATACTTGAAACAATGTATGCCTGCGGCTTACGTGTAAGTGAATTGCTGAATATAAAACAAAGGGATATAATATTTGATGCTGAAATAATCAGGGTATTCGGAAAAGGTTCGAAGGAAAGGATAGTTCCAATAGGCAGTTCAGCTTTGAAATGGATTGAAAAATACCAAAAAGGCCCCAGGCTCAGATTTATCAGAAGTATGGATGCAAGTGCTGATATTTTATTTCTAAATCAGCGTGGCAAAGGGCTTTCTCGGATGGCTATTTGGAAATTTATCGACAAATACACCCGCAAAGCCGGAATAGAAAAATCAGTTCATCCGCATACATTCAGGCACTCCTTTGCAACTCACCTGCTGGAAGGCGGTGCAGACCTGCGCGCAGTTCAGGAAATGCTCGGACATTCGGACATTTCCACAACACAAATATACACTCACGTGGATCGTGAATTCATCAAAGAAGTGCACAGAACTTTCCACCCGAGAGCTAACAAATAATATCAAAAATGCTTTATCCGAGAACATGAACTCCTTGCAAATTCAGACATTCGGAATTCACGGGATATTTACAACTTACTTCTTCAGTGGTATTGAGATTTTATATCCTGTTACACTTTGATCAAGAAATTGGTATACGACAAAAAAAAGCAGTATCGGAAATGATACTGCTTTTTTTTAACATTTATTAGTTTCCGGGAGGCGGCGGTGGAGCCTGCTGCATACCGGGCTGCTGGTTCATGGCAGGTGCTTTTCCTGTAATTTCAAGTAATTCAACTTCAAATATCAGTACAGCATTTGCCGGGAAAGGTGGCCTTGCCTCTTTACCACTGCCAATTTCAGGAGGAAGTACAAGCCTGTATTTTCCGCCTTCTTTCATCATCTGGAATCCTTCGATCAGGCCGAGGAATAAACCGGGAGCAGACACAGGAATCTCAATTCCGCCCTTTTGTCTTTGCTCTGAATCGTCAAATACTGTTCCGTCAATAAACATCCCCTTGATGTTAACTTTTATCATTTCATCTTTTGCAGGAGTCTTGCCGCTTCCTTCTTTTAGTGCTTCAAACTGAAGTCCGCTGGCGCTAACTTTCACACCTGGTTTCTTTTTATTTTCTTCAAGGAATTTCGGGCCGCGTTCTTTATTCACAGAATCAGCCATCTGCATTTTTTTCTGGTCTTCAAGCATTTTTGCTTTCTGGCTTTCCATTACTTTCTGCTGATGTTTGTTCATTACTTCCTGCATTTCTTCCTGGCTAAGCATCAGGGAATCACCTTCAATTACATTTTTCAACCCAAGAAGGAAATAGTCGTAATCAAGATCAATTGAATCGGCTTTTATCTGGTTTGCAATCATTGTTGCAATCGCATAGCTAATCTTTTGGTTGTCTTTTTCCGGTTTAGCCAGGTCTGCCGACTGATCGGGGTTATCACCGCTGTTTCCGCAGGAAACCATTGCAGCAAAGATCAGAATTAATGGTAAAAACTTGATTTTCATTTAGTCCTCGTTTCAAATTTGTAAATACAACTTTTTTCAAAAATAACATTTTTTCCCGATAAACATTGATTTCAAATGCTATTTGCTTGTGAGGTATTAAATATTCTGTGCATAAGAGAAGTTATCCTGCTCATAACTCGCCGATGTCTTCATTCCATAATTCCGGTTTTTCATCGATGAATTTACTCATCATTTGTTTGCATTCATCCAAATCCAGGTCAATCACTTCCACACCGTGGGATTCCATAAACTCCCTGGCTCCGGGAAATGTCTCTGATTCTCCTGCAATAACTTTTTTAATTCCGAATTGAACAACAGCGCCGGCACATAAATAGCAGGGCATCAAAGTTGAATACAATGTTGTTCCGCGATAGCTGCCAACCCGCCCCGCATTCCTCAGGCAGTCAATTTCAGCATGTGTTATCGGATCAGCATCCTGAACCCTTTTGTTGTGACCCCTGCCGATTATTTTGTCATCTTTCACAAGTACTGAGCCAATAGGTATTCCGCCTTCATCAAGGCCGGTACGGGCCTCTTTTATTGCTTCTTTTATAAATTGATCCATTTTATAACCCTAAACTTTATTACAAAAATTAAATTTATTTGATTTACAAAATAATAATTTTTATTTATAAAATATTTTGTTAAATTATATTACTGATTAGCAATGCTATTAAATTTGTTTTATTACAGGGGTTTACTTATGATTAGAATTTTTATCATACTAATTACAATCTTAGCCTTCACTAATACTGCTTTCTCTCAAAAGGAATCCGGCAACATCCTGACCGACGGCTGGAAATTCAGCGGCCTTGGCCACATGACTACACAAATGGATGCAAAAGATTTCAACAGTGACACTGATCCGATCAGTTATACATTTATGAAAGTACGGCTTGGAGTTGAAAAAACACTTGGAGAAGACATACTTTTCAAAGTTGATATACGGGATTCAAGAGTTTGGGGCTCTGAGGGCAGCCCTGTAGAAGATTTGCATAATCTTGATTTACAGGAAGGTTATCTTGAATTCAAAAATGTTTTCAATAGTCCTCTTGCTATTCAGGCTGGCCGCTTTATCATGAATTACGACAATGGCCGTTTTATTGGAAATAGTTTCTGGAGAATGAACGAAAGAGCCTTCGACGGTTTAAGGCTCAAATATCATACAGAAAAATTCAAAGCGGAGTATTTCCATACAAATCATACCAGCGGACCTGGTTATATTTTGAAGATAATTCCCGGCAAAACATATTCAGAAGCCAGTGGAAACCTTGATCCTTCATACGGAGTATATGGTTTGTGGCTCAATACTACAGCTGTTAAAGATAATTCGATCAGTCTGTTCTCATTTTTCGAAAATGACAGGACACAGTCACTTGAAGATAAAGACAATTTATCAAGAATAACATCCGGCATTCATTATAACGCAACATTTGGCAATATTAGTCCTCATTTTGAATTTGCTTATCAGATGGGTACTAAAACAATCGCTTTAGGTGAAACGTTTGTTGCAAAAGATATCGCTGCCTATCTTTTGTCTGCAACAGCAGATATTAAACTGAAACCTTTGACAATAACAGCAGGTATCGAAATGTATTCAGGGCAGGACCCTGAAGAAAGTGATAAAATTACTCTTATTGATGTTTACATGGGTTCCAAACATAAATTTCTTGGCCTGATGGATTATTTCCTTGCTGTTGGCCCGGGCACAGCCAACCACGGTGTTAATGATATTTTTGCAACTTTTAAGTATGGAACAAAGAAATCAAAATGGATACCATCGATAACTTTCCATCACTTTATGGCTAATAGCAGCATGGATGACGACCCTACTGATTTTGGCCAGGAAATTGATTTGCAGCTTGTATACAAAATTACTAAAGGTGCCAAACTTGTTGGCGGTGCTGCTACTTTCCTCCAGGGCGACCTAATGAAGAAGATTTGGGTTAATGAAGACATGCCTTACTGGGCATTCCTTATGACCGTTGTAAACCTTTAATCGGAGTATCATCCCTAATTTGGCAGAGGGCTGATCTTAAAAACCCGGGATATTATCATTCCGGGTTTTAATTTTATTTTGATGTTAATTTTCAATATGTATCGCCAACCAGATTGTTTCGCATTCTAACGAAGTTGACTCAACCCTGTGTTTTCTGCCAGCAGGGATAAAAAGACTTTTACCCGGAAGCAGATTATAAAATTTATTATCATAGAATTTCACTACAGCTGCACCTTTAAGTAGAAGAACCCACTCGTCCCACTCCTGATCATACCAAAAACCCGGAGGTGAAGCCTGACCAGAAGAAACAATTCTTTCAATACGGACGTTGCCGGTTTTAAGAATATCCTGAAAAACCTCCCCGGTTGATGAATCAGGAATATCCTCAAAAAAATTAAAGTAATTATTATCCATCAGTCAAAAAGCCCCGGATTATCTTCTTTTCTTTTTATACCGAAATGCTTATAACATAAGCTGGTTGCAACCCGTCCCCTTGGTGTGCGATGTATGAATCCCTGCTGAATCAGGAAAGGTTCGTATACTTCCTCGATTGTTCCGGGTTCCTCTCCTACTGCAACTGCAACTGTATTCAGCCCGACAGGGCCACCGTTGAATTTCTCGATAATCGACAGCAGAATTCTTTTGTCCATTTCATCCAGTCCGAACTGATCTACATCAAGAGCCTCAAGTGCAATTCTTGCTATTTCAATCGTGACCGTTCCATTTCCTTTCACTTCAGCAAAATCCCTGGTACGCCGCAAGAGCCGGTTAGAAATCCTCGGAGTACCCCTGGAACGGGAAGCAATTTCAACAGCTCCGTCTTCAATAATCGGTACATCAAGCAGGGCAGCCGACCTTTTCACTACTTTTGCAAGTTCTTCGGAATTGTAATAATCCAGGCGGTTTATTACACCAAAGCGGGATCTTAAGGGAGCCGTTAAAAGGCCGGCACGGGTTGTTGCACCAATAAGCGTAAAGCGTGGTAAGCTAAGCTGAATACTCCTTGCCGCAGGGCCTGAATCTATCATTATATCGAGCCGAAATTCTTCCATTGCCGAATATAAATATTCCTCAACTATTGGCGACAGCCTGTGAATTTCATCAATAAACAGCACATCGCCCTTTTCCAGGTTGGTCAAAATTCCGGCAAGGTCACCGGGTTTTTCAAGTACAGGCCCGGAAGTAATCTTAATATTGGCTTCCATTTCCTTTGCTATAATATAGCTGAGTGTTGTTTTACCAAGTCCCGGAGGTCCGGTCAGCAAAACATGGTCGAGGGCTTCTTTTCGTTTTCTTGCAGCTGCAATAAATATTTTAAGGTTTTCGGTAATTTTTTTCTGCCCTGTAAACTCATCGAAATTCGACGGCCTGAGAGCTACATCAAGTTCATCATCAGGCAGTTTATCAGAAGCAGAAGTCAGAGGATTAAATTTACTATCAGAGCTCATGTATTATTTATCTCCGTTCCTGGTTTCATGTTTTTTTAAAGGACAAAATGTAGTTTTTGCCACACCGCATTCCATATTGCATGGCATAGCATAAATCCTGACTGTAGCTTCAGGGAATTCTTCAGCAACATCATCGCTTAATCTTTTCTCAAGGGAATATTTTTCACTGAGCGAAAAATCATCCGGCATAACAATATCCAGATCAATTATTATCCTTTCTTTCCTTCTGGTAAACCTCATATTACGGTATTCGCAGATGCTGTCGAAATTATCAGCAATAGCCTTAAGAACAGAATATTGGATATTTTCCGGTATATCATTGTCCAGAAGCAATTTAAACGCCCATTTCAAATCAGCACTATTTTTTACAAAAAAGAAGATAAACAGAAAAATTGCTGATATTTTATCAAAATAAGGATTTATCCCTGCAAATCCGTAAATACTATTCCAGCCAATAGCCATAATGATAATCAGCAAAGGGATATCAGCCATTTGCTCCTTTTTCCAAAGCAAAGCGCCATAATCCAATAATTCAAGATTAAACTGCCTTCCTGAACTCGTATGAAGAAATATGACAAAACGGATAATAAGTACAGAAAGAATTACAACACCTGCCATCAGGGAGAAATTATCAGGACTGCCTTCGCTAATATTGAAAACTCCGGGTAATAAATAAATAAATAAAATTATCAGATGCAGCATAAATAAAAGAACCTTACCCAGAGATTCAAATTTTCCATATCCCCGAATAAATTTTTCATCCGGAGTTTTCATTCTCTGTTTAACAGCTAAATAGTAGAGTATAGTAAGAATAATATCCGAGGACCACAATAATCCGTTAGTAAACAGCAGTACAGAGTCCGATAAATAACCAGAAACAAGTGTTATTAAACTTAGTAATATAGATGCAAATATTCCCAAACCGGGTGCAAATACCGGTGAAGAAATATCAATAAAAGTTATGGATCTCTTTTTTTTCATTTATACTATATATACTCCCTGCCGAAAAAACAATCCAGCTTAATGTCAATTTAAGTGCGGCGAAGAGAATTTACAAATAATAAATGCTTAATTATAAAATTTGTTTTATCAATTATATCAGAATATTTTTTAAAATCTTATTTACTCATTCTATAATATCTTATTTGGTAAATCTATTTTTTTTAATCAAAATAAAAACCTTCCAAAAAATCTTTGTTTTCAGAAGGTTCTTTGTATAGAAATTGATAAATAAATCTAAGGTAATACACGAAGCCATGTATATCTAAGAAGTATCTCAAGCAGGAGAAGCCCTGCTGCCAACAATGCAAAAGGCAAAAATTCCTCATTATATTTATTATAATATGAATCGAAAATACGGGTTTTCTCCATCTCGTCGATTTCTGAATAAATCTTCTCGAGGCTTTTATTATTGGTTGCCCGGAAATATTTACCGTCGGTAATAGATGCGATACTTTTTAGTACATCTTCATCAATATTTACTTCAATGTTCTGATACTTTGTAACAACCTGGCCTCCCCAGGTTTTAAATTTTGCAGGATAAGGAGCCATGCCTCTGGTACCAACACCAATTGTATACACCCTTACTCCATAGGTTTTGGCAATATCGGCTGCTGTTTCAGGAGCAACAAAGCCCGTATTATTGACTCCGTCGGTCAGCAGGATCACCACCTTACTTTTTGCCTTACTGTCCTTCAGCCTGTTAACTGCAGTGGCAAGCCCCATACCGATTGCAGTACCGTCCTCAATCATACCGCTTTTGATTGATGAGAACATATTCAACAGTACGTCATGATCAATTGTAATGGGACATTGTGTAAAGCTCTCGCCACTGAATATCACCAGGCCAATCCGGTCGTTTTCACGCATTTTAATAAACTCGGAGGCTGTTTTCTTTGCTGCTTCAATCCTGTTGGGTTTAAAATCTTCGGCGAGCATGGATGTTGAAACATCAAGCGCCATTACAATATCAATACCCTCGGTATGAACAGATTTTCCGCTTAGCTTTGATTGCGGCCTTGCCAACACTACAACAAGCAATCCAATAGCAATAAGACGGAAAATAGGTAATATATGACGCAGCCTTTGCCTTATTGTCGGTTTAACTGCCAAAACCGGTGAGGAATCAGAAATATTTATTGCAGGTGACAATTTCCTCAGCCTGAAAAAATGCCATATTGCAAGAATAGGAATGATCAGTAAAAGCCAAAGCAGTTCGGGATTGGCAAATTCAATGTGGTCAAACATTTTCACCTCCGCCGTTATTCTCTTCTTTTTCTTTTTCAGCAGGAATGGTTGCACTGACAAATTCAATAGCACTATCATAGCTGAGTGAATTTTCATTTGGCAGCGGCTTTACCTTAGCGAATTTCACAAGGTCTGCAAGTTCCAGCATCACGCGAATTTTTTCTATCTGTTCAGCAGCAACGAGTCTGGAAAGGTTCTGAACTGTTTCTGCCGTTGTCATCTCCGGCGCGTCAATTCCAAACCGCCTGAAAATATAAACCCTGACAATATCTGTCAGCCTGCTGTGGTAAAGTTTTACTTTGTCCTGCTGCCATAGTTTTTCCTCATTCAACTGCCGCAATGCTTCAAGTGCAAGTATATGTGGAGGAATTTTAGGATCATAATCCAGAGCTTCAGGTTTTTCCTTTTTCCGGTTTTTAAAGAAGAACCACAGAAAAACGCCCAGCCCGATCACAGCAAAAGCTATAATAATTTCCCATAAATAATCAAGGATTGAGAATTCAACTTCCATTGGGCCTTTGATATCCCTGATAGGTTGAGTAGTATCTACTTTGACAGCAGTGAAATTCAATTCTACCGGATCTGAGCTCGCTGAGAACAGCTCATCGAATCCCTCCCGCTTATACATGAATGTAACCTGAGGAAATTCATACCGTCCTGAATCAAAAGCCGTTACGGTAATAACTCCTTTGAGTATTCTCGAGCCTTCAACCATCTGAGTATCGATCTTCGAGCGGGATATAACTTCCAACTCTCCAAGTGAATCAGGTATTGCCGGCCAAACTACATCAACAGGCGGCTTACTTTTTACATAAAGGCTGACATTTATCCAGTCACCAAGCAGTACGTCGTTCGTATCAATTTCCCTGCCTGCTGTTACATCCTGTGCCTGCAGACAGTTAATTGATATAATAATAAATAATATTGCTATTAATACTTTTTTCATTTCTCTTTTCTGAATTATTTTACAATGCTATTTTTCAATAACAAAGGGGATAATTTTCTTATCTCCGTTAATCCATATTCTTAAGAAATACTTCCCGTTTGCAAAATTAACAGTTTTAAAATCAAACATGTTATTTCCGCTTATAATATTCTTCCTAATTTTTCCTGTCATTATCCTGCCATTAATATCAACAATGTCAGTCATTACCGTTCCGGGATATTCCGACCTGAACTTAAGGCTGAAGTTATCTTTTACGGGATTTGGATAGATTACAGGATCAATAACAAAACTACTATGAATATCATCTACGGAAACAATTTCTTTTGTTTTGAAACTGAATGAGGATGAGAAAAGGCCCTCTTTGCCGTTTCTGATACCGGCAACTTTCCAGCGAATTTTCTTTCCGTCGGGAAGATCTGCCAGGAAAACACTGGTTGAAGAAACCACTGTGTCCACAATCGGATCAGTAAATACAGGCCTGTCCGAAACCTGTATTCTGTATGAGTCCGCCCCTTCGGATTCCGCCCATTTCAGTTCCACGCTTGTTTCCAGGCTGTCAGCCTTGTCTTCCGGAAGTAGCAATTCAGGCGCCAGCACTGCCGTTGAAAATTCGAATACATCTGAATTCAGGCTGATCCCGCCGGAACCTTTTGCACGAACACGCCAGTAATATTTAACCATTCCCTGAACCAGGTCGCCAACATTTCTTTTTGTCTCTTTTAGTCCTGTAGCTATATAAACAATATTGTTGAAATCCGGATCGCTTGCAACTTCAAGATCGTAAAAAACAGCATCAGGAACAGATGACCATTTTAGTTCGGCATATTCAAGAATTCCTTCTTCCTGGTTTGCAGGTGACATAAGCTGCGGGGCAGCCGGGGCAACAGGAGTTTCATAATAAAATGTTTCAAACACTCCTGCACCGTGAGTACCAATAACAACATAATTATCACTGTGTCGGGCGTCGATCATACGGACAACCATGTTGCCGATTTCTTCAGTTCCTTCCTGCTTCCAGACAGTATAGAATCCATCAAGATAAGCCGTTGAATACAGGCCTGTTGATGTACCAACAAGATAAACTTTCTTTCCGCCGACATTCAGTATCTCAGCCCAGAAACATGCAGGGCCGTTTCCTGTTCCATTGGGATACTCTTCAAGGTTTCCAGAAACAGCTTCCCAATTTTCACCCTTATCTGTTGTGTAAAACAGGCTTTGCTCGCCGTAACTTGAAAATACTACAATTGCCTTATTTCCATCTTCCGGGTCTACGGTAATATTGTTTATATATCCTTTATTCGGGAAATCTTCAGATGTAATTTTTATCGGCTCGGGATTACCTTCGTGTGCATTATCAATCCTGAAAAGCTCTCCCATATCGGTTCCGTAATAAACAATATTAGCCGGAGTTTTCGAAACATCAAGAGCTGTTATCTCAGAATCAAAAGTTACCAGTGGCATACTTGCATTTACACGTGTATACGACAAGCTGTCCCAGTTGATTGAAGTTGAATCCGATGATGCCTGAAAAGGTATTTCGTCAAGATTACTATTTCTCCAGACAATCTGCCCCCCACCAACATACATAATCGCATCATCATTAGGATCAAGAACAAAGGGATGATTCCAGATAAAATCTTTACCCCCGGCAGGATCAATTCTTGTTTTTATCATTGTATTGCCCTCGCCGTCAATAACGGATCTGTCCATCCTGACGCCAACAGGCCTTGAACCGTAATTCTGGGATGTATATATGATCTGTCCGCCGTCAGCAACAAGGCATGTAAGGCCGTCGCCACGTGAAGGATCATTCCATACTCTTTTCAATTCATCTGTTGTATTCAGTAATGTTCCGTTGTCCTGAAGTCCTCCGAGAAGAAGTTTGGATCCTTCTGTAGCATGGTCAACAGCAATTGCATAGAACTGAGTTGTATAATATCCGTTGTTCAGAGGAATCCACTCCACCCTGTCGGCAGTGATATCATCTGTCCTCTGGCATCCTCCGTCATTACCCGTAAACATAACATTATTATCGGACGGCAGGAAGAAAATTGCATGCTGATCTGAGTGGTGATTCGGATAACGATAGCGATAATAACATTCAGCATCAGGATCGGGGCATGTGCCGCCAATCAGCGTCCAGTTGTCCGGAGTGGTTAGTCCGTTCGTGGTACGGTACAGATTTGTTCCGCCAAAGATAACAAAATCAGGATCATCAGGTTTCACTTCCATCACCAGGTTGTACGAAGTCTGCGAGTTCATCTGCCAGCGAACAGTATCAGGGCAGGGCAGGTTTTCGGAACGGTCTTCCCATATTCCGCCCTCGCCGGTTCCGTCTCCTGAAATATAGGTATATTTCCAGAAGCTGTGCCAAAGGTCACTATGCTGTGAGTTGGTTGTCCATTTTCCGGTTCCGGGTGTTTCCGCAATGAAATAAACTTGTTTTTCATCGGACGGAGCAACAGCAATAACAATCCTTTTATAACTTTCGGGCATGAATTCCGGGCTGATATCAACCCAGTTCAAACCGTCTTCAGACCTGAAGATTCCCTTTGTTAGAGATGAATCTCCCCTGAAACACATAGCACTGAGCGATGCATAAAAAACACCGTCAGAAGTAACAGCTATATCAGTGAATAAAGAATAGTAATTACCATAGCCGCCAAGCATGGTTTCCCATGTTTCTCCACCGTCGGATGAACGCCTGATAGCTCCGAAAGCAGTAGCGGCATATACTTCGTCCACAGAATCGGGTGCTGCGGGGTTTGTAACAATGTTCCATACAAATTCAAAATCATTATCGTAGCTCTGCGGCCTATCCGTTGATGTTGACGGGAGAAGTTCCCAGGAACGTCCGTTATCGACGGATTTGAAAATACCGTCGCCGTAAATTCGGGCTGAGTTTCCCCAGAATTCACCTGTTCCGACATACCAGGTATCCTGTTTGCCCTGACGCGTATCCTGTGCAATACAGGAAACAGAATGTAACTGCTCCGGCCTGGTGGTTTTTGTCCAGCTCGTTCCGGCATCAGTTGATATCCACATACCGCCGGACACCCCGCCTGCAAGAAGAATGTTTTCATTCCGGACATCCATTTCAAATGCTCTTGTTCTGCCGCCAGTGTAATACGGACCTCTTTGTTTCCAGTTAATTGAATTTGGCCTGTCAAGGCCTTTTTTCATTCTATCAGGAGAACCCGGAAGCGACATCGCGAATTTCATTTCCTTTGACCTGATATCCATTGGAATAATACCTGTACGGGGATTCCTCATCCTTTTCAGTTCGGACTGTATCCTTCCGTGGGCATTCGTCTCAGGGGCTGCCCCCGTATCAACAGCTACAGGCTGATTAATTCCATCTGTTATAAAATACGCCACAGCAAGCATTAATGCTGCTGATAAGAATGGTATGATTCGGTTTTTCATTATTTCGGCCCCTGATAATAAATTATTTTCTTTTACCTCTCATCTTGAAGAATGCCTTCAGCGGTGCAATATAGGATTCATCTGTCCTGATCCTTACCTTATCCACTTTGTTTTTCATAAGAATTTCTTCAAGTTCATCTATCCTGTTTTGCCAGTGATTTCTATAGTTTTCCCTGAGTTTTCTGCTGCTGGTGTCAGCCCAGAATTCCTTTCCGGTTTCAGGGTCCTTCATTTTTATCATTCCGAGTTTAGGGATTTCCGATTCCCTGTGGTCGTAAATATGCATGGCAATAGTGTCATGCTTCCGGCCAACAATTTTCAGGGCATTTTCAAAATCCGGGCTAATAAAATCAGACAAAATAAAAGCAATACTGCGCTTTTTGATAACATTATTGAAATACCTGAGAGCTTCCTCTATATTCGTACCCTTGTTCTCCGGTTTGAACTCTATCAGCTCCCTGATAATCCTCAGAATATGTGATTTCCCTTTTTTCGGGGGGATGAATTTCTCTATCTTATCGCTGAAAAATATCACCCCGATATTATCATTATTCTGAATAGCTGAAAAAGCAATAACAGCGCAAAGCTCAGTGATAAGTTCTTTCTTGAACATTCCGGAAGTACCGAAACTCCCCGATGCGCTCACGTCCACGAGCAGCATCACGGTCAGTTCCCTTTCCTCCTGGAATACTTTTATATAAGGATGGTTCAGCCTGGCTGTAACGTTCCAGTCAATCGTCCGGATATCGTCGCCCGGCTGGTACTCCCGTACCTCGCTGAAAGCCATACCGCGACCCTTGAACGCGCTGTGGTACTCGCCTGAAAATATCTGGTTCGACAGCCCGCGGGTTTTAATCTCTATCTTTCTGACTTTTTTTATTAATTCTAAAGTATCCATTTCAATTTCCTGGTCATTTTACAACTGCAAATGAATAATCATGAAGGAAACGAATATGCTTTCCGAAAAACTGACCTCACCAACCCCTCCTAAGGAGGAGCTTGAAATTTCTTGCCCTCCCCTTAGGGGAGGGTTGGGAGGGGTCACAATATTTATCGTTTCTAACTGCATATTCAGCTTCACATATTTTGTCATTTTACAAAACAACTGTTAAATGCCCGGATTACGGAACTTCAATAGAATTAACTATCTCGTTAATAATATCTTCGCTTGTGATATTCTCAGCTTCGGCTTCATAAGTAACGCCGATACGATGGCGCAATACATCCGGAACAACAGCCCTGATATCCTCGGGAATTACATAGCCCCTGCGCTTGATAAATGCATAGGCTTTAGCTGCCAGAGCCATATTAATAGTACCCCTGGGCGATGCCCCGAAGGAAATTAGCTGGCTTAGTTTATCGAGTTTGTATTCTTCCGGCTGGCGTGTTGCAAATATGATATCAAGAATGTATTTCTCAATTTTCTCGTCCATGTAAACATCCTTTACAACATCGCGTGCGCTAATGATATCCGCAGGTTTTAGAATTTTTTCCGCTTTTGGGAATTCCCTTGAAATATTGTTCCTGAGAATACTTGTTTCTTCTTCCTTGTTGGGATAAGTGATAACAACTTTCATCATGAAGCGGTCCACCTGCGCTTCGGGAAGGGGATATGTTCCTTCCTGCTCAATAGGATTCTGCGTAGCCATTACAAGGAAGGGCTCATCCATTTTGAAAGTGCTGTCGCCGATAGTTACCTGGCGTTCCTGCATGGCTTCTAGCAGGGCGCTCTGTACTTTGGCGGGGGCGCGGTTGATTTCGTCGGCCAGAACAAGGTTTGCAAAAAGCGGGCCCTTGCGGACGTAAAATTCCTGTTTGCTCTGGTTGTATATCATCGTGCCGGTAAGGTCGGCAGGCAACAGGTCCGGTGTGAACTGTACCCTGCTGAATTTTGCATCGATTGCATCAGACAAAGTACTTATAGCAAGGGTCTTGGCAAGGCCCGGAACACCTTCAAGCAGGATGTGGCCATTTGACAGCAGCGCAATGAGCAGCCTGTCCACCATATATTTCTGCCCGACAATGACCTTGCTCATTTCCATTGTCAGCATATCAACAAACGCGCTTTCCTTTTGAATTCTTTCGTTGATCTCTTTAATATCTGCCATTTTCAGCTCCAATAAATATTCGGTAAAAATTGACAATATAATAACGACAAATGCCCGTAATTTTACAGGCACTATAATTACGAATTAAACCCAAAAATGTTGCCGGGCAATATACCCGAATGCCTGTAATCAGAACATTAAAGATAAGAAATTTTCAGGATATATGGAAAAGGAAGGTTGGCGGGGGGATGTAATGTGTAGATTTAGTGGTCAATATCATCTCTTTTCAATATAAGATCCGTTATCGGAACTCATAAAAACCATATAATTATTCTCGGTTAGTATTTTTATCAGGTAACAATATTCATCTCGACCTTTTGAAACAAGATATTTATTATTTCTATAAGTTGTAAAATATTCATTGAAAAATTCTTTCTTTGAACTTGAAAATAACGAATCCATTTTATCTTCAACTAACGGATCACAGACTCTATAGGCAAGAAAGTCGGGATATTTAAAAATATCGATATTGGCCATAGTGTTGGATAATATATGGTCGTCATTTTCAATTGATTTAATTATATCTGCCCCTGAAATATTAGTATCAATCGAATTTGAAATTATAACAAGGCTTTCATAATCAATTAATCCATGATAACATAGTCCATCAACAAATTTTTCAAAATAGAAAATTCTATGGCGATTATAATTTCTCGAATTATCATCATATTCCTGAGCTTCAATAGCTATAAATAAAAAAAATAAGGCTAGTATTTTTAATAGTATTTTCAATTTGGTTCCTCCATTTCATTATTTGGTGCTGGTACTGTTCTACTTGTTTCATCAGCAGGAACTAAATCATCCGGTTTATTACCTGTTTTTGTGCCAGACGGAATATTTAAAACATTAACACCTTTTAGTGGATTCATCAGTACTTTTCTTTTTTCTATTACCTTGTTCATTACCTTTTATCATTCAACTCACGTAAAATATCTTTTTTTTCTTTTCTTGCTGTAAATCTGGTGACAGATGCTCCATATAATCCAAGGCAATCCCTCGTTACATAGTAATTATTTTTAATTAAAATATCTGTTATATAGTATAATAATTCTCCAATAACTTCATCCTTAAACCACCACATTGCATTAGCCTTCTTAACCAAATATTTATTAAAGAATTTCCACTTTGATGAATGAAATTCTTTAATGAGTCTCATTTCTAATTCTTTATTGCATAGTTTAAACCCAAGAAATTTAATTTTTTCTTTTCCATCAATTGCAGTTAGAATACTATCAATATTGGATAAATCTGCTTGTTTAAAATCTATTCCATTTTCTTCAAGAAAATAATTAATCTTACTTAAATATGCTACTCCATGATAACATTTCCCTTCACGGGTAATTTTGTAATGTATATAATCGTCACTGCAAAGATATTTTTCATAACTTTCATAAATCTTTGAGGATAAAGATATGTATGTAATAAATACAAATAAAATTGCCATTTTAATATTTTTCATTCTGAATCCTCCTTTTCAATCGGTATATGCGTTTCATTTGATACACGGGTTTTATCTGAAATATTGTCTTTTCCCTTATTAACTGAAAACTGACTACCAGTCCAATATGAATAATTCGGAATAATATAATTTAATAAATATGGTGGAATGAAAAAACACACATTCTCCTCTGTATTATAAAAATATCATAATTCATCATTCAACTTTGTTCTTACTTCATTTTCAAAATTAATAGCATCAACTTCATTGCCCCGAAATCGTAGCTGTTCCCTTCTCCCTTCATTTCATTATCCATTTCCTGCCCGTTAAAGCCGTAGCGGTAGACGCTTGAATTCCAATGCCCGCCGGACTGCAGCATACCGGGAAAATTCCAGCCGCTTATTACCTGTTTCCCAATGATTCCTCAATCTCTAATTTTTCTCTTTCATTTTTCAACTCCCGGGTTAGTTCCTCTATGCTGGGTAAATGCAGTAAATATTTTGATGCAAACAAATTTTCGTTTTCGCTCAGAACAGAATATTTGGCAACAGTCATATTTTTTTCACTACAGAGAATAATCCCTATTGTCGGATTGTCACCGGGCAGTTTTTCAAAGTCTTCATACAACCTGACATACATATCCATTTGCCCAATATCCTGATGTGTCAATTTGCCAACTTTCAGATCGATCAAAATAAAGCATTTCAGAATATAATTATAAAAAACAAGGTCGATATAAAAATGATCGTCTTCTACTTTTATTCTTTTATGCCTGTCAACAAAAGCAAACCCTTTTCCAAGTTCCAGCAAAAACTCCCTTATCTTATTTATCAGGGCTGTTTCCAGATCTTTTTCAAGGAAATTGACACCTGAATTCATATCTAAAAATTCGAGAATATACGGGTCTTTGACAAAGTCTTTTGCTGTGTTTGCCGGCTGATTGGAATTTGCTTCGTCCCTTACAGGCCTTGAGTCCCGGCTTGAAATAATTCTCTCAAAATAATGCGTATTTATCTGTCGTTCGAGCTGCCTGGTTGACCAGTTATTCTCTATTATCTCATCAATATAAAAATCTCGTGCTTCCTTTTTGTCCAATTTCAGCAACAGTCTGTAATGAGTCCAGGAAATTTCAGGGCGGAGAATTGGATTTATCATAAAAGCTGTGTTTTCAATCTGATTAGCAGAATTTTGCAATTGGTCACTCAGTGCGTGACTTATTTCCAGACCGGGCAATTGGCCACCCGTTGCGTGGCTAATAGGAAAAGTCATATAAAATTGCCTCATATATTTCAAATTGGCAGAAGTGAATCCTTTTCCAAGTTCTTCAGTCAGACGGAGTGAAAGATTTTCTATCAGGTGCTTCCCGTATTCAGAACGCTTTTGGCTTTTCTGCTCATTTTCAAATATCAGTTTGCCAATATTCCAGTATGCCTGAACCATAGCATGGTTTACTGCTTTTAACGAATATGCTCTTGCAGATTTGACAATTTGCAGGATTTCCTGCAATAGTGTATCATCGTTTTTGTATTCTAAATCCATCTAATTTCGAATCCTTTAGAAAACTGTAATCATTCCATAAAAATAGCTCTCGTCTCTTCAAATCTGATTTTGTTTCCCGTTCTTTTTCACCCCTGCCTGCCCCGATCCACCCCGCCCTTCGGCCACCACTCGAGGGAAATTTTTGTTTCTGCCGTCCATCAAGCTCCCCGTAAGTTATTCCCTTTCCTCTAATATACGCAAGCTACAGGAGAAATGAAACCAATATAGTATTTTTTCCCGCCAAAAAGTATGGAGAGAAGCAGGAAGAGAAGCAATATGTATGGAGTTAATAGCAGCATCAAAATACATAAATAGAAAGAATTACAATTGAAAGCTCTTAAAATAATCAGGTAGATGATTTGAAATTTTATTCCTCAAGAGTGATCATTTTATAACACAAAAACACATAGGATATACTATTTATTATAAATAAAAAAGCGACCCAAAAGAGCCGCTTCTATTCTCATATAAAAAATATTTACATATTGAATTTAAGATCAAAATTGCCATTGCTTACTTCAATTGTTTCCCCGCTGCCTGTAATTTCTGCTGCTGTAAAACTAAAAGTACCTGCAACTTCTGTATCTGTTAATTTCGTAATCTTATAAGTCATTGACTCTGCGTAATAAGTTATTGCTGATTCAGAATTGTCCGGATCCTGAACTGTAATGTTTGCAATTCCATTATTGAAATCACCAACTGCTGCATCTCTCATTACCAGGTTTACAAGAGCGCCGTCTAATGTTGATGCATTAATTGAAACAGTTCCGTCCGGATCTTTGGATGCAAGAACTGTTGTAGGCGAAAAATCATCGCCATTTATCTTGGCATTAAATGTACCATTCAGAAAATCATTATTGTTTGTACCATTGTCATCATCGTCCGAGCATGAAACGAAAAACATTACCGTAAGCGAAATCATCAAAAGAAACAAATTCCTAAGCATTAACATAAACTCCTAAAAAATTTAAAAAACAGTACTCAAAAGTACTCGTTACTTTATTCCAAATCTAACACAAATTTTCCATCCGAAACATTATTACCTCTGCATGAATAGTTAAAATCTCCTTCAACCCTGTCGTCGGTCAATTTTGTAATATTGCAATACCCGCTATAAGTTTCATATAATTCTGAATCGTACAAGTATTTAGGATTTATGAACAGAATCGAAGAATAAACATTTGCAAACTTCCCAACTTCGGCATCAGATATTTTTATTTCAAGAGAAATTAAATCCATAGTTCCTACAATATTTACCGTTCCATCTTTCAAAAGCAAAGCATGTTTGTCGGTAGCACTCCAGTATTGGCCGTTGACTTTAGCAGAAAATTTTTGGCTTACAACCTGGGTTCCACGAACAGGATTGTTCTTACCCTCATGGCATGATAAAAACGATACAAAAAAAATTGATAAAAGAATAACTTTTAATTTGACCGGCATAACTCCTCCCATCAAAACGAAAAATAGTTTATTTTAAAATTATTAAAAATCAAACAAAAAAACAAATTTTTAAAATATGCTAATCATAGAAATCTAATGTATTATCCATCTAATAAACTGCGGGAAATGATTTCGCACCTTGCTGAGCCTAATTTGCCTTCCTGATTCTTTTGAAATGCAAGGTAAAATTTATATCATTTTTTACATACAGCTGCTGAACTTTTGTTTAATAACAAATTTATCAGGCCTGCTTGCCAATAAGGATAAACTTTTTAAAATTATAGTAAATATTCGTATCATTTTTTTGTATATTTACAATAGCTTTTGCAAAGTGCAGGTGCAGCGTTTTGATATTAATTAAGATAAAATTTCCAATGGCTTCTGGAATAGAAAATAATATAAATAATAACGATCACAGCGAAAACAACTCTGAATATATCAGGGCATTGGAAATGTCTGTAAATGTTTTAAAAAAAGAAGTCAGCAGGTTAAAGGAAAAATTACTGGATGCACCTGGCCCTGAAAGAGAAAATGATCAGGCCGGTTTCTTCAGTTTGTTGGAAGAAATCAGCACGAAGTGTGGCACTAATGATATTATCGGTTTAATTAATGACTATTTCAATAAGAATTATGATATGATTGATTGTAGTTTTTTCAGGATCAATAGTAATTCCGAAATTGAACTTGTTGATAATAGTTTAAGTTCACAGTCTTTGAAACCATTATTGTATGGTTTCCGGGAACAAGGAATTCTTGATTGGATATTTGATTCAAGAAAAGCTACAGTTGTACCTAATTTCAATAAAGACAATGTTTCTCATGTTGCATTCTGCCTGCTAATTCCGATTCGGTTGATACCGGATACCAGGCTAATATTTTGCGCATCATCAGGTACTGATCCTGGCATAAACAATTTCCAAAATAATACGGAAATAAAGATATTATTAACAGCAGCAGCATCCGGAATTGGTTTGCTCGATTATGAATCGGAATTTAAAAATTGTTCTTCCAAAGCCGAAAATATCGATCGCGAGATCATTAATTATTCCCGTAATGCAGGCCTCGGGAAAATGTTCGAAATTTTTTTCAGGCAATCCGGCCTTTACAGCAGATCGATAAAAGCTCATGAAGATATGCTTAATGCCGGACTTGAGAATCAGGATAGAAGAAAAAGGATAATCACTGAAGAAACCGACAGGCTTATAAGGATAAACAAGCTTTATTCCGACCTGATAAACATGAGCATTAAGTATAAAAACACAACCAATCTTGAGATGTTCATTAATCGTATGGAAACTATTCTTGATATTCTGTCAAGACGTTTGGGAATAAGATTGAATTATTCCAGTACTGTTATCGCCGAAGCCGCAAAATGTAATCCGGCGGAACTTTTTCAGATAATACTGGACCTGTTTACTTTCCTTGCGGACCGGCTTCAGGAAGCAGAAGCTGTTTCAGTAAGTTTCCTGATGAAGGATAATAATTTTATGGCCATAACAATTTCAGATAATAACAGGTTCGCTTCTGATATTGATATCGGCATTTTAAATCCCGGGTATAAGCAACCAGGCCAAGGCCTGTATCATATTGATAAATTAATTAAGAAGCTCGAAGGCAAGATTGAACTAATCAATAACGAGAACCGGGGGATTACTTTTAAAGTATTTTTACCTGTTTATAATGAAAATGATAATGGTAATTGATATGAAAAAAATATTAAAACATAGCAGTTACGTTTCGGTAATATTTATATTATTGTTGATTCTTGCTACCGACTTATATTCGGCTGTCAATATCCGCAAAATAAATAATTCACCTGAAAAACGGCTGATGATATATTTTGATGAATTACCAGAAAAATATACTTCCGAACTATCAGAAGATAAAAAAAAGATCAGCATTCAAATACAAGAATGTATTGTTCCTGAAGGACTTAGGAATAAATCATTTTCCGGAATATATAACGAAATTTATATACGTCAGAAAGAGTCAGATTGTGAAATAAGTATTTTGCTAAACGAAAAACGCGGATATACTGCAATTCTGCAAAAATGGTCAAGAGCATTGATGGTTGAAGTTTTCACATGGAACAACCTGACGCCTGTTCAGGACCATTACCGTACGGCACAACTTGCCATGATGGACGGTATAGACTCCAAATCCGAAGAAGAGCTGGAAATTGCAGCTTCTTTCGGCCATATTGAATCAACAGCTCTACTTGGATTGTTGAAACTTAAAAAAGGCGATATTGAAGAAAGCAGCCGCTATATTCACAAAGCCCTTGTTGCAAAAACTGATATTCCCGATACTTATGCAGCTGCTGCCCAGTTACTTAAAAAATATGGGTTTGATAAAAGATCTGATTTCTTTGGCGGAATATTCAAAAATTTGACAGGTGTAAAAAAATATCCTGTGATTTCTCCGATTACAGGTGATAGTTCTTATACAGAAAGGGCAGGCGATTTTGTCAGGGCTATATTCGACGATCCGGCTTTGTCCGATACGGTTTTTTCAATAACTATTGATACGGCAAAAGCTGACAGCAGCGAAGATAGTCGCTTTGCTAAATTGTTCGACCGCGATTCTGTATCTGCCGGGGTTGAATCCTCGGGAAAAGATTATGATGAATCAGAACCCAGCCCTTTCGTTCCGGACTGGTTTGGAAAGATCATTGTTTATATTATTGGTTTTATTGTTTTTGTAGCAATAGCAATAACGGCAGCCTATCTTAGATGGAGAAAAGGCCGGATGAAAAAGCTTTACGACACGATGGAAGAACCTTTTGCGGAATCGCGATATAATACAAGAAAAGCAGCAGAAATAAAAGCGGCACAGGCTTATCGGGAAGAACAAAAGAAAAAAACTCAGGAAAAAATTAAGGCAAGAGAAGCCGAGATGGAAAAGAAATATTCTAATAAACCGGATCCCGATAAATTATCAGAGATCCTTGAAAAAATGAGAGCTGATAAAGAAAGAGAAGAAATTGCGGCAAAAAGGGCTGCTAAAAATAAAATTGAAGATAATGACCCAAAATCAAGATTAGCAATGAAACTTAATCGTCAGAAAAAAGAAAATTTAAACAAAAATATCCAGGAATTTGACTTTGATAAAGATAAGGATTCAGATAACATAAGCCACTCGGCAAAAAAGATCGGAGTTGAAAAAAGCGGGATAGAGATGAGAAGGAAACTTAAAGACCTGGAAAAGGACAGTGGAAAAAAATCAGAACTTGAGCGGAAATTTTCCGTTAAAAAGAAGAAGAAATGATATTTAAACTATACAGACAATAATTTTTGATTTGAAGATGACTAAATTTACCAAATATTTTAAGTATTTTTTACTAACATGGATACTACTTGCTGTAGCCTGCACCGGTATATTTGCACAGTATTATCCTGTCCCCCCATATATGCTTCCTGGAAAATACAGCATGAAGCACATTCTTTCCAATGTTGAACCAGCCGATGGCATAAAATTTGCTAATGGTATTATTAACATGAAAGAGGCAGACAGCCTTAAAACCGAGGCAGACACGGTATCAAACAAAAACCGTATTAAATACCTGGTTGAAAAAGGCGGAAATCATGCCTTGAAAATTGAACTGGAAAACTATGATAACGATATTGTAATCGAGGTTTTCAACCTCCTTGGAAAACAAGTTCTGGAGGTTTACAAAGGGCAGCCGGTCAGGGAGATGGAATATATCATTCAATCCTGGAAACTCCCAAACGGCGTTTATATTTGTACGATTCACGGAAAGAATTTCAGGCTGACCGGTAAATTTATAGTCGCGAGGTAGCATGACTTCACATACTGAACCCGGAACACTATCAGGAACAATTTATCCTGAAATATCCGGCAATATAAGAAAGAAACTGATCAGGTTTTTCCTGACATTGTTGTTATATCTATTACTATTAGCAGTATCGATACCATTCAGGCTTTATGCCCAGTCGTCAGGAGCAGGATATTCTGAAGCATATCTTCTCAGAGATGTCGGTGCAAGGCCGCTTTCTATGGCAGGAGCCTATTCTGCAATAGTTAACGAACCCAATGCAATTTTCTATAATCCTTCCGGGCTTGCCTTTTTCGGGCCTGAACCTCTGGTATCAACATCATATTCTTTCCTGGAATTCGGTAGGAAACATGCCGTATTGTCCTACGGGCAATCTATATATGACAATCTTGGTATTGGTTTTGGTCTGAACAGTTTCTCATCAGGCTCATTCATGGGGCGAGATATAAAAGGCAATCCTCTCGGGACGTTGACTGACTGGTCCTATTCATTTGTCGGAGCGCTTGGATACAGGATTGAATTTGCTTCTCTCGGTGCATCTTTTAAATATCTGTCAAATAATCTTTCTGGCTCGAATACCTGTGCCGATGGTTATGCTGTTGACCTCGGAATGAAATTCAACGTTGCAGACCTGTTCTCTTTCGGAGTTTCTGTCAATAATATTTCCGGAATGATGTTCTGGAATACCGAAAGTGAAGACCAGGAACCTGTTCCATATACAATAAGAACCGGTATTGCAATGGAGTATGGGCTTAATGATGATTCTTATACAACACGTGATATAAATGGTGAAGTAATTGAAGTTATTGAGCCTGCTACAAGATATATCCTTTTCAGCGCCGACCTGATGATGACTCAGTTCGAACGCTCACCCAAGCTCGTTATCGGGGCAGAAGCAGTTCTTCACGAACTTATTGCGTTCCGTGCCGGGATAGGTGTTTACGGTGAAAAACTCGGACAACCTCAACTTTTCCCTATGAATACATGGGGTGGCGGGGTATCGATAAGGCCTGAAATACAGGATATTCCTTTCAATACACATATCGACTACAGTATTACAAGCGATTACATTTCAACAACAGGAATATCACATCATTTGTCTCTTATGTTTGAATTTTAGATTGCTACTAATTTTACTGTGCCCTTACAATTTTTTGAATGCTGATATTAATCAGTATTTTTTTTATGGCGATTATTCTACAACACTCCCCCGCAAAATCTTCTATTCGGTTTATTCGGAAAATTTTCATATATTATATGAATGGAAACAGAGAAGTATATTACATTCAGCGAAGACGAAACAATTGAACTCGGCGAAGAATTTGCCGGAAGACTTAAACCGGGAGATATTGTGGAACTTCACGGCGACCTTGGGGCAGGTAAAACTGAATTTGTGAAGGGCATTTGCAGTTTCTTTGAAGTTGAAGAAATTGTATCCAGCCCGACATTTACAATTATCAATCAATATTTCGGAACTTTTGAGGACGAGGAATTCCCTATCTATCATATAGACCTGTATCGTATTAAGAATGCCGACGACCTTGCAGAGATAGGATTTGAGGAATGCATTTATGCAGATAATTCAATTAAAGTGATTGAATGGCCTGAAAAATCAAAAGGAGCTATACCACGAACTTCTTATAAAGTAGAGATCCTGACCAATGAGGAAAATGAAGACCAAAGAGAAATATTGATTTCAGCTTTTTAAATAGAAGCCCCCGGCTTTAGTACAATTTATTATTTCAATGAAAATTAATGCTAATTAATTTAGTTAATTGATATTACAAACATTACTCAATTATTGGAGGTTGATATGAGACTTACTGTTCTGTTTATCGTTGTTATTATTTCATTTTCAAAATCATTTTCAATTGAGTGGGAATACACAAACGGCCCCGGAGGCTGCAAATTGATTGATATTTCAACAATTCCAACCGAAAAATATGCATTGGGATTAACTGAAGATGGTGAAATTGTTTTTGCTGATGATATTAACATGGGATGGAACAAGGTTGTTACTCCTGTTACAACTTATGAAATTATTCAAGTTGGTTTAATAAACAGAAATAAATGGTTGATATTTGATTATTATAATGGATATTTTACAAATGATAATGGAGAAAGTTTCTCATTTTTGGGAGAACTCAACTATAGCTGTATTGAATTTGTCTCGGACGGGCAAAATTGCTTTATTATTTCAAGTGGCAAAATTCAATACTCTATTGACGGCGGGGAATCATGGCAATGTACCGATCCTGAAAACGCCTATACTAATTATGGAATTGTTTCTTCGCCTTGTATTGCCAATGATAAGCTTTACTTTTTTTCCGGTTCACTGCTATCCAAAAAAATTATATGTTTTGATCCGGCAACTGAAGAAAATTCATCAATCGACCTGCCCGAATATTTTTCACCATCTTCTACTTTATTCTATCATAAAAAATCGAATAAGTTCTATTTGTTTTTAAATAAATGCTGGGAATCCAACGATTATGGACAAAACTGGATTGATATTTCTGATCAATTTGATTCAGAATTCCACCCCAAAATAATTGACAATGAAGGGAACTTCTATGATTTAGGATTATCCAGAATTCTGACAAAAGACGGTGAATTTATTGAAAACGACACTTATATGAATACCCATAAAGCATTTATTGTAAACAACAATCAGGTTATTGTCGGATCATTTTTTAAAGGTGAAATAATTTTTTACTTGTGGAAACCCGATGAACGAAGAGCCGTTCCAATGTTCGAAGGAGCTCCGTCATCTGTAGTTTACAGCCTGGTAAATGTTGGCGAAGACGGAATTGCCGGGATATCCAATTTTTCGGGATTAAATGTTTATTCAACGACAAATAATAGATGGAGTGGCAAATATAATCACAGTTACAAACCACTTGAAAACATATATGCAAAGGGAGATACTATATGGATAGACAATCCATGTTCGTACTCACCTGACAGAGGAAATAGCTGGTCAAGAGTTGGCTATGGCGAATATACAGGCCTGTCAGTATATTATTCCGATGGTGTAGTTTATCTTGGAACTCTGAATGGAATTTATATGTCCGATAATATGGGTAATAACTGGTATGAATCCGATGTAGTTCCTAAGCACCAAATTGTTGATATTTTCGGCATGCGGGATGGTTCGGTTATAGCAGGTTCGAATTACGACGGCTTATACCGTACTTCAGACAAAGGGCTAACCTGGAGTCAGGTGGCAAACGGAGCTGCCGGTACTCTATGGTCCTATGCGCATAATTATAATACTGGTGAGACTTTATTTGGAACAGCAGCTGGAATTTTGTCAACAACCGATAATGGTATTAGTTGGAATAAAGCTGAATGGGATGCTACCGGCAGAGTTGCCAGGGGGCTTGTAATAGCTCCGAACGGGGATGTTTATATAGCTGCCCACCCGGATAAAATATTCAGGAAAGACGCTTCAACAGAAGAATTAACCGATATAACCGGAGATTTGAGCGGCAGAACATTTTATTCAATGGTGCTTGGTGCTGATAGCAGGCTTTATATATCTACCGATAAGGGAGTTTGGAGAAGCAAGGCTGATATACTAAGCGTTGACAGTAAAGAAATATCTAATTGTTGTTTGGTTTATCCCAACCCTTCGGCAGGCCAGCTATTAGTCTCCCTGCAATACAAAGGAAGTGCCCGAAATAATTTCCCCGCTGATATATATGATAATATGGGAAATAAAATATTGTCAAATATGATTTTAACAAACGGTGATAATCAGATAGATATTACCGGATTAAATAATGGTATATATTTTCTCAACATTGAAGCAGATAATAAAATTTTAAGAAAATCATTTGTTATTAGCCGATGATATTAAAAAAAGAAAAACAGGACTGCCCCTAATAAAAAAAAATACCGGCAGTCCTGTTTTTTGGGTTAAGTTTGTTTAAACTACTTTTGCTTTGAAATCCTCAACAAAATTAAAATATTGTTCTGCAATTTTGTCAACCTTGATATTAAAGCGTTTTTTAATATCCTCTACTGATTTACCGCTTGCGGCCATCATGATACCGGCGCTGTGGTGAAGTATATAGGGAGTGATCTTCTTTTCACTTTGTTCGCTGAAATGATCTTTAAGCCTCTGCTTGATAATTTCTCTTACACCCCTGATACTGATCCTTTCATATTTTGAACGATTGCTGAAACTATAGAATAGTGGATTATCACCTGTTTCATTATCTATGCTGCTGATATATTTTTGTAAAACAGATGAGGCTGGTGCATTTACTTCTGTTTTTTCTTTTTGCCCTGGTATTTCAAGGAAAATATTATTATCAATAATGATATTTTCAATATTAAGCGATGATATTTCCTGCTCGCTAAGTGCACAAACCACCATCAGGCTGATAATTGCAGAATCCCTGGTATCGGCAATGGAATCGCTCCCAAGGTTGTTAATCAGTTCAACAAGTTCATTTTCAGTTAAATAGGATATTTTATCTGATTTTTCTCTAATTTTAATCTTGATCTTTTTGGCAGGATTGGTTTTTAATACTCCCCTTCCTACTAAATAGCGAAAAAATCTTCTTAATGCCGTAAGATATGTTATCAGAGAGTAATCTTTCATCTGTTTACGGTTTTTCAGATACCTTATATATCTTTTCACATCTGACACTGCAAACAGAAACTTTTTATCCCTGTTAAAGAATCTGACAAATTCATTCAAAGCCCGCATGTATGTCAGCCTGGTTTGCCTGCTTTTATCGGAACAATTATCAATAAAATCATCAATCAGTCTTGATAACTCTGTTTTACTCATTTTAATTTCAGGAAAATTCTTTTCACTCATTTTTCTTTACTGTTTTTTTAGTAAATTTAATAACAAGTGATAAATTAAGATTTTAAAGTGTAGTTAAAATATAATTACTGTTAAGAATTTGTTAATTAATGGCGGGAAAGAAAAAGGCAGGTTATGGCAAGAAAAAGAAAAAACAGGCCGCCGGTGGAATTGAAAATCGATTCTGTAGGTGCCAAGGGAGTAGGAGTTGCCCGCAGGGATAATGTTGTCTATTTTGTAAAGGGCGGTGTACCGGGCGATATTGTTATTGCACAGATATTAAAAAAGAAGAAAAAATTTTTTGAAGCCAGGGTACAGGAAATAGTTGAAAATTCGCCGGAAAGGGTTGCCCCTAAATGTATTTATTTTGGCGAGTGCGGTGGTTGTTCATGGCAAAACCTGGATTACAAAAGCCAGCTGAAGTGGAAGAAACAATCTGTAACCGACCCGTTCGAAAGAATTGGAAAGATCGACTGCCCGGTTTATCATGATACGATGCCTTCTCCTGATGAATATAATTACAGGAACAAAATGGAGTTTTCTTTCGGGGCTTCCCGCTGGATGACAGAAAAGGAAATTCAATCAGATGAAGATATTGAAATGAAGAACTTCGCTCTTGGGCTTCATGTGCCCGGAAGGTTTGATAAAGTTATCGACGTCAGAGAATGTCATATTCAGAATCCTCTCGGAAACAGGATACTAAACACTATAAGAGACAAAGCGCTTGATACAGGAGCAACACCCTGGAATGATTACAAGCATGAAGGGCTTCTGCGCAGCCTGATCATCAGGACAAGCGAATATGAAAATCAAATCATGCTTATCCTGGTAACAGGCAGGCCATTGACTCCGGAGGATGAAAAATTTATGGAATGGTATTATAATGATTTCCCCGCAAAAATTGACGAAATCACTACCATTCTGCATTCTGTGAATAATGAAATATCGCCGGTTGCTTATGGAAAACCAGAGATCATTAAGGGAACAGGTTATATAAGCGAGGATATTCTCGGTATACTATATCGTATCTCGCCATTCTCGTTTTTTCAAACTAACTCGAAGCAGTTGAACAGGTTTATTTCCCGTATCATAGATTATGCAGGCATCAAACCTGAAAATATTGTTTGGGACCTGTATTGTGGAACGGGATCAATAACTCTCCCGGCAGCTACAAAATGTAATAAAATATTTGGGATAGAACTTGTTGAAAGTTCAATCAAAGATGCAAGGGAAAATGCTGAAAGAAATAATATTGCCAACGCTGTATTCCACTGCGCAGACCTTCATGCAAAGAACATGCCCGAACTTCTTAATTCCCTGCCCGGGCCGGATATAATATTAATTGATCCGCCAAGAGCAGGCATGCACAAGAATCTTGTAAATCATATTCTTGAAGTCGCCCCTGAAAGGATTGTGTATGTCAGCTGCAATCCTGCAACCCAGGCGAGAGACCTTGAGCTTATGTCGGAAAAATTTAATATTCTTGAAGCTCAGCCTGTTGACATGTTCCCTCATACATGGCACACTGAATCAATAGTGCTTATGGAATTGAAAAAATAATTTTTGTTTGTAAACTTCTTATGTTTTGTTTTGTTATTATACTAAATGATTGATAAATTTCGGAGGCTGTTTTGAAAAAGATTTTCCTGATATTATTACTATTTACCGGATGTGCAACTATTGTGGTACTTGACGGAACTGATACCGTGTATAATGAAAAACATTCAGTTGTTAGCAACAGAGCCGCCGAATGGCTGGAAATGGCCGGTTTCGAAACCATTAACTTCTCATCGGATAAGAAAACTATCTATGCCGGCGGAACGCTCAAAGACCTGAATTTTGTTAAAGATTACAATCCTTTGAAAGAAGATAAGACATTCCAGTGCAGAATGAAGATTGATTTCGCTGAATCCGGCAGTAATATTAAGATTAAAGCAGATACAAAATTCTACGGTGTAGATCCGATTGGTGATACGGTACAGCTTCAAAACAAAGGTTCATTCACACAATATATGATAAATTACATGGAACTACCGCTATCGGAAGGGCCTGGTAAGCTTCAGGAAAACTGGTATAATTCGCAGCCTGTTATCGATCCGGTACCTTTCGTTGGCACCTGGAAAATGATTTACCAGTGGAAATCCAATTTCAGCGATATCAGATTCAATAATTATTACCTCGATTTACAAAAAGATAAAGTTAATATTCAATACTTCAATTACAATTCCGGCGATACAGTAAGTATAGGCCGCCGCTTTCTGATGAAGGACGACGCGATATACTGGGAACTTGAAGGAAATAATTATAAGTTCAAACAAATCAATGGCCGGCTTTGTGGTATAACTTATTCCAAACGTTCAACAGATACTTGTTTTATATGGGGTAAAAAGATAAGATAACTTCTTCATATACTTAAATTCCTGACCCGAGACAATCAATCCCGGGTATGAACGAAAAATTTGATTTACTAATGGATTCCATAAGCAAACCGAGTGCTATTTTCTTTTCATTTTCGCCACGATTCCTCGGCATCGGCATATTTATTATCATTTCGCTCATAGAATTTCTATTCCAAGATTATTCAAACCCGGATTATGATCATCTACGTATAAATACGGATAAAAATACCAATAAACACGTATTTTAAAAACATACCAAGAACTTGGTATTTTATTATTTGATAATATTTTACAAATTGTATACGGGAAAAAAATTAATATGAGAATGAAATGAAAAAGATTAACGTAATACTTGCCGATAAAAATAAACTATTTGCAGAAATAGTAAGAGCTATTCTGGAAGAAGACGGAAACTTCAGGATTGTAGCCATAGCCGAAAGCGGAAGAGAAGTTATTGACCTTCTTGGAAACATCCGTACCGATATTATCATTCTGGACTATGGAATGCCGGGGCTAAGCGGCCTTAGGCTTGTTGAAATACTTGCATCATGGCATCCGGAAATAAAAACCCTGTTGATGAGTAATAAATCAGATAAGGAAACAATTGATAAGATTGTCCAGTCAGGTGTAACTGGTTTCATGCTGAAAAGAAACGCTCATGGGCAGCAATTACTAAAAGCTGTTTATGAATTGCATGAAAAAGGTAGCTACTACGGTTCTAGCTATCAGAAATTGATCGTTGAAAATTACCTGCCTCCTATTACAGGACGAGACACAAAAAATATGGAACTGACAAAACGTGAAACTGAAATACTCAGGCTGATATTCGACGGATTCACAAGTATGCAGATAGCCGAAATGCTTCAAATAAGTTCCGGTACTGTGAATACACACAGAAAAAGACTGCTTGAGAAACTAAATTGTGGCAACACTGCCCAGCTGATACGTGCCGGCCTTGAAAAAGGGATAATTAAAATTGACGTATGAGGAATATGATTAAAACACTATATTACTCATTCTATTCATATAAAATTACTTTCTTCAACATTCACTCTTTGCATGGATGTGAATTGTTATTCGCCTGATATTGAACAAACAGAATTAAAAAAGCTGTAAAGAATAAAATTTTAGATTATGTATTTTTGGGGATTGTTTGCCCAATAACAAAAATATTTCTATTTTAGGGTAATGTCATTTAATGTTGGATTGAAAAAAAACCCGATTAGCCATAACCAACCGGGATTTTTCTTTAAAATCACTTAGCCCATTATCAATAGCTCATAGAGTTAATCTTTACTTTTCCTCGGAATATCCAGTAAATACTGATTGTATACGATATTACGAATGGCATACCAATGGCTGCCATAATCAGCATTGTTTCCAGGGTCTGCTGCGAGGATGCAGCATTGTAAATTGTCAGGCTGTGTTCCGGGTTCGGGCTTGACAGCACAATGTTCGGAAAAATGCCGAAGGCAAATAGAAGCATCAGGGCAAGAATACTTGAAACTGATGAAATAAATGCCATGAAATATTTCTCCCTGTGGATTTCCCTCGGTATGTTAGCTATAGCCAGCATGTTCAGAATTACGATCACCCACATAATCGGGTATTCCTTAAAGTTATTCAGCATGTGCGGCTGGTATATCAAAGTAGCAATTGTAGTGAATATATAAGTAATTACAAAGAATATAATAGCTTTGTTTATCCAGCTTTTTACCTGCTCCTGTAGTTCCCCTTCAGTTTTCATAGCGGCATAAATTGCACCGTGCATCATGAATAAAGCCACAGTTGTTAAACCTACGATGATAGCATAAGGATTAAGCAGGTCCAGCAACCCGACAATAGCTTCTTTTTCTGCTGTTATCGGAACCCCGATTATTACATTTCCCAGGGCCACACCCATTAAAAGTGCTATAAGGATGCTTGAAACGCTGAACATTATATCCCAGACTTTTCTCCAGGTCAGGCCCTCTCTCTTGGAGCGGAATTCAATGGCAATTGCCCGGAAAATTATCATAAACAGCAGCAGCATCAAGGCGGTATAAAATCCCGAAAATACTGTAGCATAAACATGAGGAAATGCTGCAAAAAGCGCTCCTCCACCTGTTATTAGCCAAACTTCATTACCGTCCCATACAGGGCCGATAGAATTTATCATAATCCTGCGATCCAGGTCCTTCTTAACAAGAAGGTGAAGCGCTCCCACTCCGAGGTCGAAACCGTCAAGAACAGCATAACCGCCGAGCAGAACACCAACAAGTATAAACCATATTGTGTTTAAATCCATTTTTATCTCCTTTAATTAATTGCGGTTACCAAAAACTGTCTTCTGTTCGGAATAAGTTGCTTCCATTGTTCCTGTTTCTTCCGGCCCGTGTTTTATCTTACGGTCGAGAAGGAATATAAATAGTATGAAAAGAAGCGTGTAAACAAGTGAGAACATTACAAGCGAGAACAATATCTGCTCTGCATTAACCACCTTGGAAAGAGCGTCCTGCGTTTTAAGCAAGCCGTAAACAATCCATGGCTGCCTGCCGACCTCGGCGGCTATCCAGCCTATCTGGTTGGCTGCATGAGGCAGCAATATTGATACAACAAGTATTTTAAGGAACCATCTATTGGTTTCTAACTTATTCTTGTACGCCATAAATAATGCAATAAAGGAGATAAGAATTATTGCCATTCCTATTGCCACCATAATATGATAAGCCTGGAACACAATGTTAACGGGCGGCCTTTCATCAATAGGTATATCATTAAGTCCGGTAACTGGTTTTTCGCTATCCCAGTGAACAAGGAATGACAGCATACCGGGGATTTTTATTCCATAGGTTTCTCCGCTCTCTTCATTAACCCAGCCTATCAGGTAAAGATCCGCAGGACCTGTTTCATAGTGGCCTTCGAAAGCTGCAAGTTTAGCAGGCTGATGCTCAGCAACACCGTCTGCGCTGGAATGGCCTGTTGTAAGCTGTAACAGCGAAGTAACTACGGCAAGAATAACAGCTATTTTAATTGAAGCCTTGGCAAATTCCTGGTGGCGTTTTTTGATAAGGTAATAGGCGCTGACACTCAAAACAAGGAAAGCACCAGTAATCATGGCAGCTGATAAAACATGAGAAAGCCTGTCGATTGTAGACGGATTGAATACAACAGCCCAGAAATCAAGTATTTCAGCCCGGGCATTTACACCTTCACCGACTATGTGGAAAGTTTCGCCAATCTTCCCCGGTGTCTGCTGCCAGCTATTGGCAACAATAATCCAAACAGCACTAAGCATTGATCCGAAAGATACCATTATGGTTGCAATGAAGTGGGTTCTGGGTTTTACTTTATCCCATCCGAAAACAAGAATAGCCAGGAACCCGGATTCAAGGAAGAAAGCAAAGATTCCTTCCGCTGCCAGCGGACTTCCGAAAATATCCCCTACATACCTGGAATATGTTGACCAATTGGTGCCAAACTGGAATTCCATAACAATCCCCGTAGCAACACCCATTGCAAATATAAGCGAGAACACTTTAACCCAGAATTTCGTCATGTTCTCGTAAAGCTTGTTTTTTGTTTTCAGGTACATTCCTTCCATTATAACAAGCAAAAATCCCAGGCCAATACTCATTGGCGGGAAAATATAATGGAAAGCTACCGTTGTTGCAAATTGTATTCGAGCAAGTATCTCAGCATCCGGCATAAGGCCTCCTGAAATTATTTATAATTGATGAATAACTGACTAATTTACAATATAGGATTTTTTCAGTCCTATTTATTTTATAAAAAAATATCCATAGTTATTTTCAATTCCCTTAAACAAATATTCTATCATAAAAATTACTAAGGAATAATATAAAAAAAATTGTTTAAAAAATAAAAAAATGGCTGAGAAATCTCAGCCCTTTTTAAAAAATTATTTCAATCTTGGACCGAACTCGGTTATCATATACTCAGCGAGTGCTTCTGCCTCTTTTGGTTTCAATCCCTGACTTGGCATGGCATCATAATCAGGATCCACTTTCACAGGATTAAGGAGGAATTTAGCCAAAGCAGCCTGGTCATCCATATATTTTGGTAAAACATCGCGGTGGGGCGGCCCGACTTTCCTCTCGTCAAACATGTGGCATGCTGTACATTTAACTTCATATATTTCTGCGGCATTGATCTCTACCCCGCCTCTTCCTGACTGCGCCAGCATCTCGGCATGCATATCCTCGAACGAATTAGCCATAACAAGCTGATTCTGTTTATTCGCAACCGAAAAAGCAACCTGCTCCTTCACAATAACGAAAGCAACAACAAGAATTACAACATAAAATGATGACACTGCAAACTTCGGGCTGCGTTTTCTGATCATATTATAGATCATGTGTGCTGCAATCAGAACGAGCGCCATAACAATTATTGTTATTCCGAACATGAATGAAGAGAGTGCCTCCTTTGGAGTAAGCATCAGGTTAAGAACCAGGAACAAAGGCTGTACCGCCGTAAAAATCAATGCAACTGAAAGACTGAACCTTTTAATAAAGGTATTGTAAATTTCATCTTTACCAAGAGTGTGTTTATCCCAGTAGAATTTCTTTACAACAAATGCTATACCGGTAACAGCCAGCCCGGAGGCAATAAAATGGATGAACCTGATAATAGTTGATCCGGAAAACATCATACCCCAGAAACCGGTATCCCAATCAGCAGGATTTTCGGCAATAGAAGTAGCAGCAAGATATATCCTCATTGATACCAGGATCAGAATGAATGTCCAGAATCCGCTCCTAACCCTGACACTTGATGCTGCTTTATTATACACGTCCAAATCATCAAAGTCCTCATCATCTTCGGATAATGTAGTTTTGTTTTTAATCTTTTTTAATAGGGTATCAATATGGAGCGCATGCTTATATGCGTAGATAAAAAGTATGCTGGCAATGAATAAGACAAATGATATTATCAGCCAGCCAACAACCGGTGCACCTGAACCGCTAAGCAATTCCTGGTAGATAATTATTATCCCGAGGAATGGCACAATTCCAAGCCCGAAAGCAAACATTTTACTGCCAGTTATCAGGTCAACAAAGTCTTTTGCTGCTCTTTTATTGCGGTCGTAATCAGCACTTTTACTCAATAGATCATAATAAACCGAAAAAAGTGATGATCCGAATAGTACTCCGGCATATATCGTAAATATAATTTTTGCCAGCCCCATAAGGTATTGCAGCGCTGTCAGGTTTTCTGCTGACTGAGGAATTACCAGACTGTCTAAAATATCCATATCATTTTCTTATTTGTTAGCAAAACATAAGATTAAAAAAAATAACACTAAATAATCAATAAATCAATGACCCCTCCCAACCCTCACCTAAGGGGAAGACAAAATTATTTCATCCACTCCTTCGGAGGAGTTGGGGAGGTTATTCTCATAATATTTTCACTACTATTGATCATTTTACCTATTTAATACAAGATTAAAATAATTTGTCAAAAGCGAGAAGTATCGAAACTCCCAGTACATAAAAATTCACCTGCATGAAAGCAGCCCGATAATTATTATCAGGTTGGTATTGTTTCCAAAGCAAACGTGTCCTGTATATCAGCCAAATACCCGAAAGAAGAAGTATGCCGTCTGTTATTAAACCTGATGAAACAGTCGAAAGTGAGGGTATCAGCAAACAACTTACAACAAGTGCGATAATCCATGCATAAGTCATCCTGGTTATCTGGGATTTACTGAATTTATCTGTCAGAACAGGGAATCCGGCATTTCTGTAATCATCTTCAAAAATTAGCATTAAAAGCCAGAAATGAGGAACCTGCCAGATGAAGAAAAATAAGCTAAGAGATAATGCCTGGGGATCAAGAAAATGTCCACCTCCGCCAACCCAGCCGATTACCGGAGGCAATGCGCCGACAACTGCACCCGGCACAACAGCAAGAGATGTAACAGTTTTAAGTGGTGTATAAATAGCATTATACCAAATCAGCGCGGCCAGACCGAGAATAAAAGCCTGCAGGCCCACAAAGTAATAGAGAATAAAACTACCGGAAATTACTGTAGCAAAAGCAATAATAAGGGCACTCAAAAGGCTCATCGAGCCTGATGGTACAGGCCTGTTCATTGTTCTTTTCATTAGTGCGTCTTTGCGCCACTCCTGAATCTCATTTATAGCCGATGAACCGTAGGAAAGTAGAAACACACCCAAAACAGGATAGATCATATCCCATGCAGCGCTTCCCTTTGCCAATACGTAGCCAACAGAAGTTGATAAGGCAACAAAGAAAACAATTCTTACTTTCCCTAATTCACTCAGATTATTTAATAATTTACTTTTCATTTATTTTATTAATTAATATTTAGATTTACAAACTTATCTGATACTCTATTGGTGTATTACAACTGACAAATCAAGTTTAATGCCTTCAGAAAGTCAATTATTTACAATACTTTTCAGGTATTTAACCATAAGTTCCAATTCTTCATCGCTTATCTTTCCTTTGTTATCAGGCATCATATATTTAGTATAGCCTTTAACAATATCAGCATTAGGATCCATGATTGCTCTTCTCAGGTAATCTTCGTCAATAGTGATTTCTTTTTCTTCTTCTTCGGCAATAACAACAACTTTTCCGCTCTCAAGATTTTTAAATGAAGGGCCGATTTTCTGTGATCCGTCTGTACTGTGGCAGGTAATGCAGCCTTTTTCCTTTAACAAAGCCAGAGCATCAGCTTCATTTATTTCTTCAATAGAGCTTTCATCATTTTCGAAAATATCTTTGGATTTTTTATCCATTATTTCATCAGGAATAGCGGCAGAAACAGCATCGCTTTCAAGCCATGAGTCAAAAACATCTTCGGGCAGCACAACCAGTTTGGTGTACATATAAGCATGATTAACACCGCAATACTCGGCACAAGCTATGTCATAAGCGCCAACTTCCTTAGGTTTAAGTATCATATATGTTGTACGACTGCCGATAACATCTTCCTTGAGCCTGAATGCAGGTATATATAAACTGTGGTTAACATCTGCGGAAATCATCTCCAGTTTGGTTGTTCTGTTCACAGGTACATAAAGAGTATCAGTTTTCTTATCATTCTCGTATTTGAACGACCATTCCCACATTCTTCCAGTAACATTTACTGTCATAGCAGCCGTAGCATCCTGACGTAAATTATTATACCCCTCGTAGCCATACCAGAACATAATAAGAACCAGTATAGTAGGAATCCCAATCCATAATATTTCAAGCCCGATATGACCTTCTATCTGTTTAGCCTTGGGGTGTTTTTTTCGGTTATATTTAACAACAAAATAAATCATCGCAGCTGTAACCCCAAAAAGGATAATTACAAAAGCAATTACAACAACTATCATATAGTTGTCAACAGATTCTGCATAATTTGTAGCGCCGGATAATAACATTTCACATACCTATTATTTAATCATTAAAAATGCTATAACCTGGTAGCCAGGTCGAATGCAGTTAATGCAAAAACGGCAACCAATATTAACAGAGTCACCCCGATAAAAACTTTAAAGATCAATTCATCGAATTTTATATGCATGAACACGTTTATCACCAGGAAAGACTTCACTGCTGCAACAAATAATGCAACAGGCAGGATATATCCTCCAAGGTCAATTCCTGCTACTGCAACAGTAATTACTGTTAGTGATAACAAACTGAGCCATACCAGCACATAAGCGCCGTATCCGATTGAATGATCATGTTTGCTGTTTTCTTGCGACATAGCAATAATTTCCTACTGTATGAGATAATTTCTTATTGAATGAGATAAAACAGGGGAAACAGAAATATCCAGATAAGATCAACCAGATGCCAGTAAAGTCCGGCATTTTCAAGCATTACATTTTTATCACGGTTGATCGATCCCCTGATAATAAATACCATCATAAATACAATTATTGTGATACCAATTATGACGTGCAATCCATGAAGGCCCGTCATTACATAATAGAGGCCGAAGAACATAATCTCCCCGTCCGGCCTGTTAGCTAATTCTTCGGATCCCGGAAATATTCCATGATGTATCTTTGCTGACCATTCGAAATATTTATTTACCATGAATAGCAGGGCAAATACAATTGTCGAGGAAAGAAACATCAGCGAGAGAGCCTTCCGGCCCCTTTGAAGGGCTGCAATAGCAAGAGCCATTGTCAGACTGCTCGTGAGAAGTATTATAGTATTCAGCGTACCCACGCCAACACTAAGCTCCTTGGCTGCAATATGAAATGCATCGGAGAATTCCATTCTGTATGCCATATAAAGAATGAACATACCTCCAAATAAAAGCAATTCGGTAAAGAGGAATAACCACATACCCATTTTTGCGCCGAAATCATCTCTGTGGGCGTGCCCCACACTTTGTGAATGTTCTGACTGGCTCAATCTTCTTCCTCCCTGAAAAATTCATAATCATAAGGGCCATGCTTCACAACTGGCGGTTCAAAGAAATTCTCGTGAGGCGGCGGCGATGGAACTGTCCATTCCAGTGTCATACCGCCCCAGGGATTTCTGCCTGCCTTCTCCCCGCTTCTTAAGCCTTTTATCAGATTTACAATCATGATTATCAATCCGAGTATCAGAACCCATGAACCTACGGTTGACAAATGGTGAAGCGTACCGAATTCGGGAAGATAATCGAAATATCTGCGGGGCATACCGAAATATCCCAGCAGGAAGAACGGGAAGTAAAGCATATTGAATCCGCCAAACATAATTGCCAGAGCAATTTTTGCAACTTTTTCATTATACATCCTGCCGTACATTTTGGGGAACCAATAGTGCATGGCTGCAAAAAATATGAAAACCGTGCCGCCAAACATAACGTAATGGAAATGTGCCGGCACGAAATATGTATCGTGAAGGTGAATATCCGTTGATAAGGAACCGAGGACAAGGCCGGTTAGACCTCCTATTGAGAAAAGGAAAATGAATGCCATAACATATAGTAACGGCACCCCCGGCTCTATTGAGCCTTTGTATAGGGTTGCAACCCAGTTGAATACTTTAACCCCGCTGGGTATGGCAACAATGAAAGTCATAAAAGAGAAAATCCACCTTGCCTCATCACTGATACCGCTGGTAAACATGTGGTGTCCCCAAACAAGGTAACCAACAAAGGCAATAGCGAGGCTCGAAAAAGCAATCGCTTTATATCCGAAAATTGTTCGCCGGGCAAATGTCGGGATAATTTCTGAAACTACTCCCATGGCAGGAAGGATCATGATATAAACAGCCGGGTGAGAATAAATCCAGAACAGATGCTGGAATAATAATGGATCGCCACCCAATGCGGGATCAAATATACCCACCTGGAAAGTTCTTTCCAGAATAACAAGTATTATTGTCATACCAACAACCGGAGTTGCAATTATCTGAATCCATGCTGTTGAATACAATGACCAAACAAATAATGGCATTTTGAAGAATCCCATACCTTTGGCTCGAAGCCTGTGGACTGTGGTAACAAAATTCAGCCCGGTAAGTATGGATGAGAATCCTAATATAAAAGCGGCAGTCAGGGGCAAAATAACTTCTGTAGTTGTTCTAATTGAATATGGGACGTAGAAAGTCCAGCCGGTATCGATAGGACCTCCGGACAGGAATAATGATAACAGTGCGAACAGCCCGCCAATAGTATAAAGCCACCATGAAAGTATATTTAATCTTGGAAATGAAACATCCTCAGCTCCAATTTGTAGCGGAAGGAAAAAATTTCCGAATGCTGCCGGAATACCCGGAACAATAACAAGAAAAATCATTATTATCCCGTGCAAAGTAAAGAGTGCATTATAGGTCTGAGCATCCATTATTGTCGGGCCCTGAGAGAGCATTTCAAGTCTCATAAGGAATCCAAGCAGAACGCCTCCAAGGAAGAAAATCAGGATCGACCATAAGTATAGAATTCCAACTCTCTTATGGTCAGTGGAAAATATCCAACCAAAAATCCCCTTGAAACGGCCTTTATATTCAAGAAAATTTGTATATTTTTTTTCATTTACGGCTTCTGCCATGATTATGACCTTTCCTCAGTTTTTTTTCTTCCTTTTATAACGAGTACTATAAAGAATATTCCTATGCCGAGAAAAATAAAAGTTCCAACTACTTTTGTAAAATTGAATACATAAGTATTACCTTCAGGATCGTAGCTGAAACAGTATTCCAGCATTTTTGAAACTGTCGGAACAGAATGCCCCTTACTTGCTTCAATAACTGACATTTTAAAATCGAATGGCAGGAATTGTGTGCCAAGAAGATAACGTATTACTTTGCCATTTTTATCCAGTACTATAAGCGCTCCCGCGTGTATGAAATCTCCTTTGCCGTCCGGCTTGAAATAGAAACCTACAGCATCTGTCAGTTTTTTTATATTAGAGCTGTCGCCTGTCATGAATCGCCAGTTATCATCAGTCATTTTGTGGTTTTTCATAGCAGAGTGATATTCCTTCTTCCATTTTAACGCAAGGTCAGTTCCTTCTCTTGCATCGAAAGATATACTCAGATTCTGGAAATCTTTTCCAAGTTCAAGATCAACTTTGTCGGTTATGTCACCCATCTCTGTAAGAAGTGGACTGCAAATACCGGGACATCTGTAATACACGAGAGCAAGTATTGTTGGTTTGTCGATAATTTCTTTCAAAGTTTTTTCTTTCCCGTCCGAATCTGTAAAAACAAGATCCATGGAGATAGTTGTATCAAGCTTTTCAACAATACCAACTTCCGGCGGTTTTTCTTCTGAGAAGCACTCCAATTGAAAGAAAGAAACCAGAATTATTATATATATCAGAAATTTCTTCATTATTACCCTTTGTTTGAATCACTATTAGTCGAAACATTATTTTTCAATGCAGTTGTCAGATGATTTTTAATATTATACCATTCTTCAGCGCTTAATGTAGATATGGACGGTTTAAAACCATTTACTGGAGCGCCGTTTATAACAGCCCTGGCGAATGATCCGGCATCCTGATTAAAATTTATGCGCAACAATGTTGCAGAAGCTTTGTTGATACAGGAAATATGGCTGGACAGATCAATTTCTGCTGCTGAATTGATAATGAAATTTTTTACTGCAGCAACTTTTATATCAAATTCCTGATTTTCCATTTCAAGGATAGTCATAGCTTTCGAAACCGGAATCTGATTTGCAGTTATCTTGCCTTCGGAAAGGGAATAGGCCATATCAAGGGCCTGCAGTTCTTCATCAGTATCAACCGGGAAATCTTCTGCAAAGGTTCTTACGTAATGGATGATCGCGAACCTGTCGGCAACCGGCAGATATTCATAAGCAGCCATGCCATTTTCCACAATTCCTTCTTCAAGAGTTTTGTATAGTTCAGCAATTTTCCGGCCGTTAACCCAATTGTCAGGATTAGTAAAATCTCTTGGTTGGGGATTCATGGCTTCGCCTGCTGCCCCGTCGCCTTTGCCTTCTTCGCCGTGGCATGACGCACAATTAGCAGTATAAAGGTCTTTTCCAATAGCAATAAGTTCATCATCCGGTTTGGAAATATCAGAGACCACAACACCAGCCTGTATGCTGCCCTTCTTTGTTTTCAGCTCGCTATCCCATTTAGGTTCTATCATTGCCGGAACATCATTGTCCTCAAGAGTTCTGAGATTATCTATATAGAATAATCCCAGAAGAATGATTACCCCGAAAAAGAAAGGATAGATCAACCCAAACCATCTGATGGGAGTTTTGGCTACAGCCTTGAAATCAATTTCTTCTTCAATATTTATTTTTTTATTATCCATGTTTGATACCGGAATTAATTTCTTTAATTATAAATGAAATTCCATGGCTCGCTGCATTTTAGGATCACCAACAGCCATTAAATTCTTTTTCTTCGCAGCGAAGTAGAATACAGTAAGTACCAGGCCGACAGAAAATATCGGGAATACTATTTCTATCCATCCGAATACTGCCCCGTCTTTGCTGAAGTTAGGCATAACAAGCCAGTACAGATCATATAAATGAGCAAAAAGCAGCCATATTGCAGTAAATTTTATCATTTTAATATTCGATTTTGCCGGCTGTGAAAGCAATAAGGCATAAGGAACTACGAAATGAATCACTATCATTCCAATAGAAAGCCAAAGCCAGGAACCTTCGCCCCTGTGTATGAACCAGAAAGTTTCCTCAGGAATGTTCGCATACCATATCAGCAGGAACTGACTGAAAGCAATATATGCCCAGAAGTTTGTAAAGGCAAACATCAGCGCCCCGAGGTTGTAATAATGATCTTTTGTGATACCTGAAAGATATCCCTTTTTGTCAAGATTTATCACAAACAAGGAAAGAGCAGACAGGGCTGCAAGCACTGTACCTGCAAAATAATAAACGCCGAATATTGTTGAGAACCAGTGCGGTTCAAGGCTCATTAGCCAGTCAACAGCCAGAATGGTAATAGAAATACCAAAAACAGGCATCATTGCAGCGGACGTTCTGATATTCTTTCTTGTCAAATTCTGATCTCCTGAAAGATCCTGCTTTTGCGAACGGCCGGTTATAATTTTATAGAACAACCATATAACAATGAATATCACAATGAACCTTATCAGGAAGAAAGTTTCATTTAAGTATGGAGCTTTTCCGCTTAATATCGCATCGGCTTCAACTGCTTCATGATGTGTCCAGTGAAATACTCCGTGCATATTTAATAAAACCGGAATTGCTAGTACCGGCACAAAAAACAAAGTTGCCGCTAATATCTCTGATATTCTCCTGAAAGGAACGCTCCAAACAGCACCAACTATATATTCCAGGCCCGTGAGGAATAATGTTCCCAGCCCGATACTCAGGACGAACATGAAGTTTATTATACTATTGAAAGAAGCCCTTGACGGATCAATTACAAATGCCAGAATCACCAGCAAAGCTCCGAGAGACATAATAGCTATTGCAGCCCGCCCAAGAGAGCGCGGTAATTCTTTTTTTACATAATTCAGTTTATAATCACTCATTTCATATCCTCCCCGGTAGCATTTTTAGCTCTTTGAAGAGCTCTGACATAGTGGATAACCTGCCACCTTTCGGTTTCATTTAACTGTCTCGCATAAGAAGGCATTGAATTCTGTCCCATTGTTATTATATGATAATACATACCGTCTTTCCAGTTCCTTGCCTTTTCCGAATGGAGGCTTGGCGGATTGGGAAACTGCCCCCTAAGCCTGCTGTCGCCATCACCGAAATTCCCGTGACAGGGACTGCAATAGGTATCATATTTCTTCTTACCTGTTTCAAGATTTTTCTTGTCAGCTGTAAGCGGATTCACCAGTTCGGCTTCGGCAAGCAGGGCGCTATCTGCATACATGTATGGCAAATGTCCCCTGGAAATAGTTCCCCCCACCGGCATTCTCATGCTCCGGCCGTCTTCGAAAAACTCGGAGCTGCTTTGTACATCATACCTGAACTGATCCATCATCCAGTTAAACGGATTCATAAAACTCAATTTATTCAGGCCGAAATAAGCAGCGCCGGAAACCATAACAGCAACGACAACTAAAAAACCGATAAATTTCGGATTGAAAATATTTGAACCGAAAGTTATTTCATCGTTATCATAATAAACGATCTCAATATTATCCGCTCCCATTTCTTTCAGAAAATCAACCGCCTCTTCCTGATTGAATTTGGGGTCTTTTGCTTCCAGGCAAACGCCGTATTTATCAGAAGAACATAGCTTTATGTAGTTTGTATCATGAAGCGGATGACTATTGTTTGGCAGCCTGAATAACAGGAATACCATAGATACCACTGTTGCAACAGAAGCCAAAAGTACAGTTACTTCAAAAGTTACAGGTATAAATGCCGGTAAAGAAAAGAATGGCTTGCCCCCAATAATAAGAGGATAATTAATTGTCATTGTCCATGTCATGAATAGCAGAGCCAGCACAGCGCCGGATAAACCAAGAGCGAGCGCAAAATAACCCAGGGGAGAAGATTTAAGTTTCATTGCCTGGGGCATCCCGTGAATAGGATAAGGAGTATTTATATCAAATCTTGTATATCCACTGGTGGTTATTTTCTTCGCGGCTGCCATGATTTCATCAGGAGTATTCAGAATACCCGTTACACCGTATACAATTTTATTTTTCATCTTCGTGCCCTCCTCCGTGATGTGACGGCTGTGCGCCATCGATAACAGCTTTTACCTCTGCTATTGAAACAACAGGCATTGTTTTGGTAAACAGAAGTAATAAAGTAAAGAACAGCCCGAAACTACCAATCAAAATACCGCCATCTACAAGGGTTGGTTTGAAATATGCCCAGCTTGACGGCAGAAAGTCTCTCGATAGTGAAGTTACTGTGATAACGAATCTTTCGAACCACATACCAACGTTTACAAAAACTGCAACAACAAACATCACCGGAATTTTTCTGCGAAGTTTCTTAATCCAGAACAATTGCGGGAACAGTACGTTGCAGCTTACCATTATCCAGTAAGCCCATGCATAAGGGCCGAATGCCCTGTTTATAAATGCAAACTGCTCCGGCTGGCTTCCGCTATACCAGGCAATGAAGAATTCCATTGCATAAGCGTAGCCGACCATCATACCGGTAACCATTATTATTTTATTCATTCTTTCGAGTGTATCAAGTGTGATGATATGCTCCATGTTGAAAATTTTTCTTATAAAAATTAGTACGTTCTGTACCATGGCAAAACCCGAGAATACAGCGCCTGCCACAAAGTATGGCGGAAATATAGTCGTGTGCCAGCCGGGTAGAATAGATACGGCAAAGTCAAAACTAACGATTGTATGAACCGAAAGCACAAGAGGAGTAGCAAACCCTGCAAGTATCAGGTACATCATTTCATAGTGCTGCCAGTGCCTGTTCGAGTGTCTCCAGCCAAGGCTTGTTATGGAATAAATAATTTTTTTGACTTTATTTTTGGTCCTGTCTCTTAATGATGCAAAATCAGGTATCAATCCAACGTACCAGAATACAAAAGAAACAGTAAAATATGTTGATACCGCAAAAACATCCCAAAGCAGAGGAGATGTGAAATTCACCCAAAGGTCATTCTGGTTGGGATATGGCAGAAGCCAGTGTGCAAGCCAGGGACGTCCGACGTGAATAAGCGGAAAAATTCCTGCCGTCATAACTGCAAAAATTGTCATACCCTCGGCAAAGCGCGCAATACCTGTCCTCCATCTTTGCCTGAATAGGAAAAGAATAGCGGAGATCAAAGTACCTGCATGGCCAATACCAACCCAGAAAACGAAGTTGACAATAGGAAAACCCCAGCCAACAGGATTGTTATTACCCCATGCTCCCGTACCATAGTAGAAAGAGTAGCCGATGCTGAATACTCCTATCCCAAGCATGGTAAGGGTAAGGGCAAGAGCAAGATAATACTTCTTATCAGGCAGGCTTTCCATTGGTTTTGAAATCACATCGTCGATGGATTTCAACGAAGGGCTGCCCTCGATAACAGTTGGTTCTTTTGAGTAGTCGAAACTCACTATATGCTCTCCTTTTGTGGATCTATTTCAATCATTTTATATCAATAATCAATGGCGGTTTTCGCCGTTTTCCCTGTTTCTTAGTTTTGCAGTATAAGACACATTCGGCTTAACGTTCAATATTTCAAGCACTTTGTATCCCAAATTTGCTTTAGTTAATTTCGAAACTTTTGAATCAGGGTCATTCAGGTCCCCGAATACAATTGCTTCAGCCGGGCATGCTTCCTGACAGGCGGTTTTCACGTCACTGCCTTTCAGAGGTTTGCCTGTACTCTTGGCAATTTCCCTGGCGTCCATAATACGCTGAACGCAGAATGTACATTTTTCCATTACGCCGCGTGACCTGACAGTTACTTCCGGGTTGTTCAAGAGTTTCAACGAATCCTGGTAATAATACCCGTCGCCGGTATGCTCGCGAAAATCAAAGAAGTTGAATCTTCTTACCTTATAAGGACAGTTATTTGCACAATACCTGGTTCCTACGCACCTGTTATAAGTCATCTGGTTCAGGCCGTCCGGACTATGTGTTGTAGCAACAACCGGGCATACATTTTCGCACGGGGCGTTATCACAGTGCTGGCATAGCATAGGCTGTATGCTTGTTTCCGGATCTTCGGGCGTTCCGCTGTAATAGCGGTCAATTCGCATCCAGTGCATTTCGCGTCCTTTTTCAACCTGGTCCTTACTAACAACGGGAATATTATTTTCTACATTGCAAGAAGCAACACAGTTATTACAGCCAATACATTTATTCAGGTCTATAGCCATACCCCATTTAACATCTTTATATTCATGAGGAGGCGTTATGCTTATTATTTTGTGTTTATGTTCCTTCAGGAATTCAGGATTATGCTGATATTCATTTACAGTTCCTTCCTGAATGATGTCCCTGCTTTTATGGAAATCTTTTACGAAATCATCGTCAAGAGCATGGTGCTCCTGAGTAGAAACAACTTTATATGTTTCACCGGTCTTTGCTATTTCAGCTCCGGTAAACAGGAAGTTAAAACCGGTATCGGTGGTCATTATTTTCGAAGCGTCAAATCCAACGTTCGTTCCAATTACACCGGCCTTTGTCCTTCCATATCCCAATTCAGTAACAATAAGATTCTCGGCAGTACCGGGCTGAACTAAAACGGGGAGGTTGATTTCCCTGCCGTTAACTTTTACTTTTATCAGATCATTATTCTCAAGATCATATTTTTTTGCTGTTGCAGGAGCTATTGCCGCATAATTATCCCATACGCTCTTCGATATGGGATGAGCCAATTCCTGAAGCCACCCATTATCGGCATAAGTTCCGTCACCAATAGAATAATTATTTCGAAGCTGAACCGTTATACCGGCCTCTTTGTAAACTTTAGATGCAGGAATGGTTGTCAGATCGGGATCAATAAACTCGATTGGTTCAGTTTGATAAGTAATGAACCCATCGTGAAGCGCCGAATTCCAGAACTGCCTGAAACTGCTTAGCAGGTTCATTGTAGGATATACTTTTTCTTCCCAATTCTTCATCAGGTATTTATGGTAAATATCATTCGAGTATTTTGCTTTACCCGACCAAACAAGGAACATTGATTCCTTCTGCCTGGTATCATAGAGCGGCTCTATAACCGGCTGCTGCAATGTTACCATTCCTGTTCGGGGTTTGAAATCACCCCAGCTTTCAAGCGCATGGTGTATAGGAAGAATATATTTAGCTGATTCGGAAGTTTCATTTTCTTTTAAACCCATAAATACAGTGCTTGCTTTTTCAAGAGCAGCTTTCAAACCTATGTCATTCGGAAGATGATAAACAGGATTTTTGTCCAGAATCAGAACAGTACCTGATTTACCTGAATTAATTTTGCCGACAAGCTCTTTCCAGTCTTGAATAGTTGAATATTCTGTATAGGAAACATCCCTTGTATCTGTTCTGTATAATTTTTTATTTCCGAGTAACTCATTCAGAATATTGATAAGATAGTGTGTATCCACCGGAAGGTGGTTTCCCCCGTAAACAATTGATTTACCTTTAGAATTTTTCAGGTCGTTGACTAAAAGATTAATATACTCTTCCTTTATTCCTGCAGATTTTACGATCTCTTCCAGCGGCCTGACACCGGAAAAATTGAATTGTTTTGTATCAATATTGCAAAGATCACATTTATGTATCAAAGCCATCAGAAATTCATTGTAAAAAACAGGACTTAGCCTTAGCCTGTAATCCGAGTTAGCTCCGGTAAGGCTCAAAGCGCCTTCAACTGTATAAAGCCTGTTGAAATTCAAGTTTTTATCGAAATCTCTTCTGGCAGTGAATTCTCTTATCTGTTCTTCAAGATTACCTTCATTCCCAAGAAAATCTCCGTCTATCGACAGGATAACATCGGCTTTTGACCAATCGATAAGAGGATACTTATCAGTGCCGTACAAATCGTGCCAGGCAGTTTTTTTGTTACTGTCATTGAATAAATCGTAAGTATAAATTTTTGTTGTGGGATATTTTTCAGAGAATTGTTTTAGCAGGTTATTGAATGTCGGTGAAGTATTTTTACCATAAATTATTGAAATTTCTTTTCCAGATCCGGCTGTTGTTTGAAGCATTGAAATAATTTCATTGTCAATATCATCCCATTTTGCCGGATTCAATTTGTCTCCGCTTCTTTTCATCGGGCGCTGAATACGTTCAGGGTCGTAAAGGGATAAAATATTCGCATGGCCGCGAACGCTTATCTTACCTTTATTCAACGGGTGTTCCGGGTTGCCGTCTATTTTAATCGGCCTGCCTTCACGGGTTTTAATCAATACAGGCGTACCGTCTGCAAGAGCAGAAGCATAAAAATTGGGCTTACCTAATGTAATATTTTCAGGCTGTTTATTGTATGGTACTATTGCTCCTTTGTCCCTGTAGTCTTTACAGCTGACCGCAGCAAAAGCAGCAGAGACGCTCAGCAGGCCAAGAAACTTCCTTCTTGAAAGGGGCGACAACTCCTGAACATTAAATTCTTCTTTTACGCTGTCCGGAAATTCACCTTCTTTTTTTGCTGCAAAGTCAGGATTTTTCTCAAATTCTCTGATACTTTTCCAGAAATATTTTCTTCTGTCATTTGACTTAGAATTTTCCATGTCTGTCATTATAAAGTAAAACAATAATTTAATGAAGAACTACCTGTGACAGGTATTGCAATGTTCAGGCCCCCTTGCGCTGCTGTCCTTGAGCATCATGGATTTGGAATGCGCATCTCTGTGACAATTCAGGCATGCTCCCATAGTTAGAGATTCCACCTGGGAAAGCTTATCCATTCTTTCAACCTGCCCATGGCATGCCTGACATTCAATTCCCTTGTTTACATGAACGCTGTGGTTGAAATAAGCGTAGTCCGGGATTTTATGAATCCGTTTCCACTCCATTGCTTTTCCTTCGTTATAAAATTTTGTGAGTTTTTTGATATGTTCAGAATTCTTTTTTGCGACTGTGTGGCAATTCATACATGTACTCAGTGGAGGAATAGAGGCGTGCCTGGAATCTTCTACGCTTGTGTGGCAATATTGGCAGTCAATCCCCATCTCCCCTGCATGAAGCTTATGAGAAAACGGTATTGGCTGTTCGGGGTCATAACCGATTCCGTCCCTTTCAGGCCTTGCAACGTAGTAGGTTAATGCAAAAGAAGCTGCAACAATAAATAATGTGACAGGTACACGTACTTTTAGGGTATAGTCGAGTAAAGATTTTTTCACTGGCAACCTGAATTTATAAGTTTAACTTCTGTTTCAGAATAGTTACAGTACAATTCGCTTGTGTTCTTTAGAAGAGCTTTTGGTTTAATTCCCGGCCTATTTTTAGTCATTCTTAAAACATTAATTTCTATTAATCCTACAAATCAACACAAATTTAAACATGAAATAATTATCTGCAAAATTATTTTTGCTTCATTTTCTGATAATTACCAGTAACAACAATAATATACAGATATTAGTCATTACTAATAATATTATTCGGATTAAGAAACTTCAATTTCCTGTCAATGTACCCTTAAAATCTTACGAAAAAAAAAGAAATTTATTTTTAAAAATAATTCAATAAAATATTATTTATTCATAATACAATATCACTGACAACTTTCATTAGGGAATCAAACCCCTATATTGATCCGAAAGAAAATAAGGAGAAAATATAAAAAAGTCAAGGTATATTTTTTCAAATCAGCTGAATAAATATGTATTGGCGAGTATAAAATTTAAATGAATGACGGCTAATATTAATATGAGCCTGAATGAATATAAAAAACCAGCCAGGGCTGGTAGATTTGAATAAAATCTTAGGACATTTTAGTGTAAGAAACAGCCTGCATATCAATGGGAAGCATAACATTAGCTTGCAACAATACAATAATCTATACCTTATTTATTACAATTTTAATCATGCTTTATCCATTCTTGCCACGGTATTAAAAGAACAAACAGAAACCACCAGGTACTTGTGTTTCTGAATACATATTCCCGGCATTACAATAACAATTTCTACAGGCATTGCATAAATTGACAAATCTCATAAATTGCTTAGAAGCAATATATTTAATAGCATTAGTTTGAAAAAAATATTGCTGTAACTGTTTAGACAAATTCTTTCAGGTCATCTTTAACCTGATGCTTTATCCTTATATTGGATTTCATTTCATATATTTAAATTAAAGAATTATTCTTTCAATTTTCAGTTTTAAAGTCATACTGAGTAATTTGAATAAAAATAAAACCTCGAAGCAATATTCGAGGTTTTGTTTTTTAAATTATTGTGAGAATTTTAAAAGGCCAATATTATTATTCCTTAATAATAATTTCACGATCAACACTGCCGTTATTATTCAATATAACAATGTATGCTCCTGAAGGCAGCCCGCGCAGGTCAAAAACACCATCTGATATTTGTCTGCAATCCATCTTATTACCCGATAAATCATATATGCTGATATTTCTTTCAATTGACTGATTTACCTGATTTATCCTGATAAAATCTTTTGTCGGATTAGGATAAATATTGCAATTTAAAGATTCAATTTCTTCAACGTCTGAAGCAGTTAATTTTGCATATTGAAATTCGAGCACCTGAGACCAGTTGGAACTCATGATAAACCTTGCTACCTGGTGAGAATAACCCTGAGTATAGAATTCATAAGCACTTTGTGTGCTCATAGCTCCCTGCTCAAGTCCGAAAGCAGAAAGGATCATGCTTGAAGCAGGCATATCGTCAATATAGAAACTGTCAACAACAGCAATATCTCTTTTAATCAGAAGGCCCTCTATTGAAACAGGAGTTCCTGCTTCATCCGGAATAATCATAGTTCCGGAAGAAATTACTTCACAATTATAAGTTACATGTTGACTGTTGTATGATGCAACATGATCAAGGCCAAGCATTGAAATTGACAAGTTAAAATTAGTTTTATATGTTACTTCATCCGTCCAGGTTGCCCCATAATTTAGAGGCAGAGGCATATCATTCATTTCATGTTTATTGATAGATTCTACGAAGTTAATGGAATCGGACGGGTTTCCGGTGAATTCCGTGAGGGCAATATCAACTGGCAGCATTCGGCTTCCGATTCTTTTAATACCATCGTCCTGTTTTTGGTAATAATACTCTGAATATAAATCAATTACACCAAAATTTGTTATGCTGATATTATACCTGGAATCGGATGGGAATTCAGCATTTTCAGCGGGGGAAAATTTTGTATTAGATTCAACCTGGTAAATGAGTTCGGAAAAATCCCAGGTTTGATCTTCTCCTGATTCAGGTGCACTAATATTCGGTGCCCCAATTGCATAAAAATGGTAAGTCTCATCCAAAACAAAAGGAACATCCTCATATTCAATTGTTATCTGTGAAAAAATTTCAGAAAAGCTTACGAAAATTAATAAAAATGCAATAGAAAGCGTAGAGAGTGTTTTCATGTGAATCTCCGGTTGTTGATGATAAATTACTTCCGAAATTACCAAATTAGCCCGATTTTAACCCAACTTGCACCAGTATGGAGCTAAGTGCCTGTCAATACAGGAGGGAATTTTCCCGATTGGTCACTACAAATTTTTTCTTGCCACCGGCATCGAGGACATCCCCAGGGCCTGATATATTTCCAGCACCTCCCTTGACGGGCGCGTGCAGGTTCTGATGACGACCTTGCCCCGATCGCGGGTTTCAAGCTCAGCCGAGCCGACCTTCTGCGTGTTCATTGTCAGGACAATGTTACGCCATGCGTTGTTTATACCTTTCTGTTTCAACATGTAACGTATCGGGGCTACTATGTTGTAGGCCAGCAGGCCAAGATGGAGGTGAGCCTCGACGTTCTCGTCTTTCTGGTGGAATACCGGACGCAGATTCAGATCTGTTTTCAGGCATCGGAATGTTGATTCAACGTCGCGTACAGTATTGTAGGTATCCCATATTTCTTTCTCACTATTCAGGGCGCTGTTGGTTCTGAGGTAGTATGTTCCGCTGCCCCTGCTTTCTTTTATTTTTTTCTTATTCCATTTTATCCGGGTTACGATATTTCCCTGGCTGATCACTTCAATATTGTAATATTTGGCAACGCGTTTGTTCCTTTCCTTTATCCTGCCGAGCCTTTCCCAAACTTTCTCTATTCTCTTTGTTCCGCCTTTTGTTCTTGTAGCTTTATCAACGCCTTTCAGTTCTGTTTCAAACTTCTCCGCAGCTTTGTCATGCATGGATTCTTCCTTTTTTTTCTTTCCGCTACTTTCAACCTGAACCCATCTGTCCGGTTTGCTTATCATTTTCATGAAACGCAGTTTGATCTTTCCGTGGCGTTTATCTTCGGTAACAAAGGGCGGGGTATCCTTAGGCAAGTCTTCTTTTCCCGGCTTGCTCCTTGCAACGCAAACGTATTTGTATCCTTTATTTCTTAGCATCGTAAGGTTATCTTCCGTGGCGATTCCAGCGTCCATTACCACAAGAGGCGATGAGGAGCCTTTGCTGCCGTCGAGATTTGTTACCATATCGACAACAGTTTCGGGGTCACTCATATTGCCCTCGTATATTTTGCTGTGTTTCAGAAATCCCTGACGGTTAATAACTGCTGCAAGTACAACCAGCCGGCAGTCGCTTCTTTTTTCCTTGCTTCTGCCGAATTTTGCTATTTTACTGTTTTCTTTTCTTCCCTCGAAGTATGTGTTTGTCAGGTCGTATATTACTATCTTATCATCAACATCGAACATGCTTCCGAGACGCTCGTAGATGAATGTCTCAAGTTCGTCTTTGAGCTCATACAGCATGGAGGAGGCTTTATACAGGTGATTCCGGTTCGGCAGAACAGTGCTTGCGGGAAAAAGTTCCATCAGCCCGCTTACTTTCCTTAGCCAGTAGTCTGTCCTGTTCTCTGACGATGCGAATACTGCCCTGCTTACTATGCTTATCCTCGCACGGTCTATATCTCGACGGATCCAGCCCTTACGCTCCAGGAAGCCACCTATGCCTATGCGGTCAAGCATGCCAAGCGATATTGCCTCTGCTCCTATTTCTTTGGAATCCGACAGTTGCAGGGAACTTAGGTCAACAGGCTCAAAACGTGCTTCCTCTGCCTGCCTTTCCTTTTCCTTATCCTCTTCGGATTTGTTCTTTTGCAGGTACTTCAGGTATAAAGCATCAACCAGCTTTGTTATCCTTGCAGGAACTTTCAGAAATTCTTTTGACAGTTCTTCTTTTCCCGTGATCTTTGCTTCCAGAAGCTTGCCCACTGTGCGGCGTTTATCTTTATCTTCTAATACACTGTCATATCCGAGATAGAGCACTACGCGCTGCATTGTTTTCTTGCCAACCCTGACAGCCTCTGTAAGCTGGAAGTACTTGAATGTTTTTCCGCCGGGCTTGTTTCTTTTATTTATCTCTTTTATATACATACGCGTAATATACGGAATAGTTATATTATATCCAAATATAGTTATCCACACCATACTCCACTACATTCAACAAACCCAATAATCCGACAACCACATTTCAATAACTTACACTTGCCCAAATGGCAAATTGGGCTGTTTTAAATTTTTTTTACTTCCTCGTGATGCAAGTTGGGTTAAAAAAATATTTTTTTTGATTTCGTAAAATATCATGTAAACATAGTAATGAAAACCGATATTCCACATATATATACACAAAGTGGGATACGTTTTGAAAGCGCATCCCACCATACTTTATTACATATACATATTTTAATAATCACCTATTCCATAAAATTTTCTATTCCTTTATAATAATTTTATGAGAAATATTTCCATTATTATTTATCAAAATGATATAAGCCCCTGATGATAAATCTCGCAAATCATATATTCCATCTGATATTTCTCTGCAATCCATCCTATTACCTGACAAATCAAATATTTCGATGTTTGTATTAATTGATTTATTTTTCTGTGTTATCATAATGAAATCCTTTGAAGGATTTGGATAAATTGAAATGCCCGTATTATCTGTAGCTGTTTCTTCAACGCCAACAGGTATTTGTTCCATATCCATTATCAGCCTTAGAACAGGTGCAAACGTACCACGGGTATATGTATGCATTGTATCTGAATTCCTTACCACGTTTCCGTAAATATTCAAATGGCCGTAGCCGGGATTTCCCGTATTTGGGCTGAATGATGTCCACTCTTCATCACCGTCATTTCTGTAAGCAAATATAGTTTTATTACTGTAGCCAGGTAATCCGGTTTCATCTGAAATATTCAAATTTGATATATTGGGATCAACGAATATATTAATATTGTTTACACCTTCGCCTTCAGAATCCACTTGCATAACTTTCATTCCGCACCTGAAAGCACTGCCTCCGATATTTAATGGTGTATTACCCAATTGCCTGACAACTACCCAGTAATCACCTGCTTCCAGAATTGGCGGATGTATTATCTCTCCGGTATTATCCTTAATTCCGTAATAGTAATTTATCAGCTCTTCGGGTTTATACTCATTATCAGCATCGTCAAAAAATTTATTTTTTTCAAGTTTAGTTGATTCAATTTCTTCCCCGGGAAAACCATTATTATCATTGTAAATTGCTAATTCAAAACTATCAGGCCCGGAAGCATTTCTTGTAAAATAGGTTTTAAATCCTGCAACAGTATCCTTTTGGTGCATTGTAAATTTCACAGCTATTTCGCCTCCGGGACCTTGCTGCCCTCCGGCTATTTGAAATATCTCATTATTATAGGGTGAAGAATATCCGGGCAGGGCAAGGCCATACCAATCGGCAGTGAATTCATCAACACTGTTATAATTATCCGGCATCCCACCCAGTGGAAAATCATAAGCAAGAAAATCATCAAACCAAATATCAAATTCAGTGAAAACCGTATCATTCGAAGCAAATATATCTCCCCCCGGCATTTCTATATTCAGCATTGCAAAGAAATGATTCATTCCGGGCTCAATATAATCTTTCATTTCATCATAATTAATTGCCGGCATTTCAAATTCCATTAATGATTCAGCGGGAACTCCGGGAACAGTTAAAAATCTTCCATAAGGGTGACTAAAATAAAGACTAAACCCGGTATCTATTAATCTGGGAACGTCATCTTTGGATTTCCATACTCTTGCCATAATGTTGAAATTTGGCGACATTATGCCCATAGTATTCTGAACATAAGCTTTTAGTGGAATTCGGAACGGATGGTTCAATGTATAATATGAGTAATTTAATTCCGGTACTAAAGCTATTGCCTGAACATCAGAACCTTCCACCGGGCTTCCCAGTTCAATGTTATCAAGAAGAAATTCATCATAATCATCATAAGAATAATAGCCCTCAGGCGAGTTGTCTACGGCTTCCACCCTGAACCTAAACCTGATGAAACCCTTATTTATAAGCGTATCAGGAATGGGAACTCTCCAGGGATGAAAGAAATCATCACTGCCAATATCGTTTGGATCTAAAACAATCCCTTCGCCGGGGTCTAAAACCGAGTCAGGATCGAAATATAAATTTGCCCTTTCATAACCGCCACCGCCGTATATCTTCAGGTATGAATTTTTTACTGCTTCGCGCCCGTACCTTGCTGGAATTTTCATCCATACACTATCGGGAACATTGGTCAGCTGGAACAAGCTATCCTCGCTGGCGGCAATCATTTCTACAACAATTCTGTCCGGCTGCCGCAGAATTTCGCCATTCAGGTCTTTTACCAACCATTCCGGCCCTTTCAGGTAATTATCATTCCATCCACGGTCAAAGCTTCTGTAAATACCCCTTTGCAGACTAAAACTGATCCAGCTTGAGTATTTTTCACTGACATCATTAATATGAGATGAAAGGACATCTCCCCCATAACCTTCAGCATTATGCTGATTACCATCAATATCCATCCTGTCCATCACAATAACCTTATCTTCCCTATCCTCAATTTTTAATTTACCGGCTTCGCTAATAATTCTGTGTGATTGCTGCTGATATTTACAAAAGTATTTTCCGTCTACCACATGAGCGCCATTATTAATCCATAGATAGGGATCCGGTTCCTCATTAAGGGTTTTATCTTGATTCTTTTCGGACTTACCTACAATATCAATTGGAATGAATTCAACAATAAATTCCTTAGTATTTGTTTTATCGGAATTTTTAATTGATAATAAATATTTACCGTTCAAATTCCTGATAGAAAAAAGGCTTCCCGAAATTGAATTTATTACCTGCCCGCCGTTAACTTCTTCAATCAGTTTTAAACTAAATTTCTGAGATGTATTAGAATTATTAAGAATTTGAAAATCGTAACCGGAAGAATTCTTCAGATATTCAATCCTGTTAGTCTTACCTGCTTCAATCACAACATTCAAATGTTCACCAATCAGGTTGTAGCTATCATTGGAACTGTTAATTCCTGCAAAAGCAAATGATGTTGTCAAAATGATCATTAATATGGAGTAGTATTTTTTCATGATTATCACCCTTTAAAAAATAAAAGAAATCTCAGTCTTTAATAATTATTTCCTGATGGAAATCCCCACCCTTGTTTACAATAAAAATATACGGCCCTGCAATTAGATTTCTGATATCGTAAACCCCTGCAGATATCTCACTACAATTCATTCTGTTACCCTGCATATCATAAATTTCCACAGTTGCGGTTTTTATACAATCATTATTTGATATCCTGATATAATCGCTCGCCGGGTTGGGATAAAATGATATCTCATCGTTTTCAATATCCGAATCTTCAATACCAACAGGGATCTGCCCGGGATCCATTAATATTCTGAGAACGGGCGCGAAAGTTCCTCTGGAATATGTGTATAAAGTATCCAAATCCTCCTCTGCATATCTGCCGGATATATCCCGGGATCCGTAACCAGGATTACCAATAGTGGGGCTGAATGAAGTCCACTCTTCATCCCCTTCATTTCTGTAGGCAAAAATAGTTTTATTACTGCAAACAGGCATTCCTGTTGTATTAGAAATTTCATTTATGATCCTGCTTGCATTGTAAAAAATATTAATATTATTTTTGCCTTCACCTTCGGTATCAACCTGCATTACTTTCATTCCATTTCGAACTGCGCTATAACCAAGATTAATGGGAGTATCGTCTAACTGCCTTATTACTGCCCAGTAATCGCCCTTTTCAAGAATCGGAGGATTTATTATCATTCCTGTCCTGTCCTTTATCCCATAGTAGTAATTCCCCATCTCACGGTAATATTCATCAACCTTGCCCCGAATTTTTAATAAAACTGTGCTATCGATTACTTCTCCTGGCATACCATTCTCGTCAGTATAGATAGCCAATTCAAATTCTGACGGCGGATTTATCAGCTTTGCAAAACTAAGTTGAAATCCTGCAACCGTATCTTTCTCAAATATTGGGAATTTTACTGCAATTTCTCCTCCCGGGCCGTTTCTACCTCCGTATATCTGATATATTTCCTCGTTATAGGGAGATGAATATCCCGGAAGAGACAATCCATAATCCCCAAATAAATAACGCGGTTGATTACCATTCGCAATGTCATATCCAAAAAATGAATCGAAAAACATTTTGAATTGTGTGAAAACTGTATCGTTGCTGATATCAATATCTCCACCTGGAATTTCGATATTCAGCATTGCCAATGACCATTTTTCATCATAAATAGGATAAATATTTTGCCCCCTTATAGGAACTGGTGGAAATTCAACTTCGACTAATGCCCCGGGGGGAATCGGGGGAATCTGAACCTTTCTGCCATAGGCCCCGACAGATTCTGGGTCAATCACTTCTGGAAATTCATCCCAACCGATGCTTACCCGTCCAACAAGAGTCAATTCCGGCGAACTGGTCTGCATTTTATTGTGTATGTATGCCTTAAGAGGGATTTCAAACGGATGACTCAGTGGGTAAAAAATAAAATTCATATCAGGAACCAAAGCAATCGCCTGCACGTCAAAACCTTCAACGGGGGGTGTCAGGTCAATATTATCAAGTATAAAATAATCAGGATCATCATTGTAGTACGTACTCCCGTTAGAATTATCTTTAGCATCAACTCTGAACCGAAACCTGAGAAAACCTCTTTTAATCAGGGTATCCGGAACAGGAACTATCCATGGATGAAAAAAATCATCGCTTCCGATATCAAACGGGTCAAGTACAATTCCATCTCCGGCATTTAAAACCGAATCGGGATCAGTGAACAAAGTACCACGTTCATATCCGCCCCCCCCGTATATAGTAAGGTATGAGTTGTTAGAAGCCTCACGCCCATGCCTCGCCGGAATTTTCCTCCAAAGGCTGTCGGGAACATTTGTCAACTGGAACAAGCTGTCCTCGTGGGCTGCAATCATTTCAACAATAATTCTATCAGGTTGTCTCAATATTTCTCCATTAACGTCAGTCACGAGCCATTCAGGTTCATTGAGTTGCTGATAAATCAATCCCCGGTGGGAACTCCAACTAGCTCCTCTTTTGAGATTGAAATTCAGCCATGTGCCGTATTTACCTCTCAGATCATTAACATGTGAAGCAAGAATATCTCCGCCATAGCCATCCGGATTATGGAGAGTACCATCCTGATAAAACCTGTCCATAACAATAACTTTGTCTTCTCTATAAGCAAATTGAAGCGAGTCATTTGAATTGCTGACACTCCAGGACTGCTGCTGGTATCTACAATTGTATATCCTGCCATCAGCTGCTATGGCTCCATTATTAATCCATAGATCAGAATCCGGCTCTTCACTTAGCGCTTCATCCTTGTTTTTTCCAGGTTGTTGTATATTGACAGGAATAAATTCAAGTATATATTCCGCATTATTGCTTCTTTCAGAGTTGTTAATGGATAATAAGTATTTTCCGTTCAAATCCCTGATAGAAACTTGGCTGCCCGAAATTGAATTTATTAACTGTCTGCCATTAGCTTCTTCAATCGGTTTTAAACTGAATTCCGGAACAGAATTTGAATTGTTTAAAATCCGGAAATCGTAACCGGACAAATTCTTCAGATATTCTATCCTGTTAGTCTTACCTGCTTCAATCACAACATTCAAATGCTCGCCAACCAGGCGATAGCTTGCATTTGGTCTATTTTCATCGGCTTTGAGTGTAATTCCGAAAAAAATAAAAACCATTACTAAAATTGGGCAAAGTGATTTCATGTTGATTTCTTAACTTTGTGTATAAAAAAGTGTCCTGATAATAATGACACTTTAATTGGAAAAAGGTCTCAGGATATTTTTATTTTTTATAATATTAACTCAGAGGAATATAATGGATTTAAGAATAGACAAACGTAATGCCCTTGTTTGCGGAGCATCGAAAGGTATTGGCAGGGCAATTGCTTTGCAGCTTGCAGAAATGGGTGCAAATGTAACTGTTCTGGCAAGAAACAGCCATGCATTACAGGAGGTCGTCGATGAAATGAGCCAATACGGAGGTGCTCATGAATTTCTTACAGCCGATTTTTCCGAACCTGAAAAGGTTATCGAAGATATTAATACTATTCTCGACGGCGGTATGGAATACCAGATTCTGGTAAATAACACCGGAGGCCCGGCTCCAGGCCCAGTAAACATAGCTAAACCCGTTGAATTTTATAATGCTTTTACACGTCACCTGATAATGAGCCAGCTTTTGGTTCAGGCACTTCTTCCGGGAATGAAAAACTCTGAGTTCGGAAGGATAATCAATGTAATTTCAATTGGGGTTAAGCAGCCAATTGAAAATCTCGGAGTTTCCAACACTTTACGCGGTGCAATGGCAAGCTGGGCAAAAACTTTATCTCGTGAAATTGGCCAATATGGTATTACCGTCAATAATTTACTTCCGGGACATACCAAAACGGAGAGGCTGGATTCCCTGATTTCAAACCGGGCGAAGAACGAAAATCGCTGTATTGAAGAGATTGAGAATGAAATAATGTCACAAAACCCGATCGGACGCCTGGGGCTGCCTGAAGAATTGGCAGCAGCAGCAGGATTTCTTGCATCCGAACAGGCTGCTTTCATTACAGGAATCAACCTGCCTGTGGACGGCGGTTTTTTAAGGGCTTTGTGATTAACTGCAAATTGTTCATTAAATATATTTTATTTAAGCAATTTCTGAATTATTGACGTTTATAAATCGAATAATCTAAAATTGTTAGCAGCAAAGATCAATATATTTATGAATTAACATGAACATTTAAATTTTTACTTACTTGTGAAAATAATCACTTTAAATGTAATTTATTAAAATATATAGAGATTATGAATTTTATTAAATATTTTATTTAAATAATTGAAAAAAAAATTAAAAAAAGTTAAAATTTTACTTGAATTAGTGGATAAAGTAACGTATTTTTGGCAAGGAAGATAAAAGAAGACAGCATAAAGGGGAAACTCATTTCTATTGATTTCCCTTCTGAAAATTGAAAATATTCCGAACAACTAAAGCTTGAAATTTAAAGTAATTAGCTTAGGGACAAAGTTTTTTCGGCTTGGAATACGGAATAATAAACAGCGATACCATTTGCAGTATTTGAAAACTGATATGATAATTGCATGGGGGATTTTTGCTTTATGTGGGAAGAAGCGCGGAAAAAAAATATTCGATTTTTGAAGTTCTGGCGCAGGGAGAACCTGCCGTCAAAACGCTTCAGGATTATTGCCGCCCTTCTCTTCATGAGTATAGTTCTTGTTGTACTATCGGTTGTTTCGTCGAACTGGGATTCCGGTAACGACATACGTGAAATAACTGTGAAAGGAAACAGGATAGTAAAATCCTCGGAAATTGCAAATTTGATCAGGCAGGAAGTACTGGGAAAAGCCAAAGCTGATATTGATTTTGAGAAAATTTCTCTTGCAGCCGGTTCTCATCCCTATGTTGCTTTTGCCAGGACAATGTTCTCTGGGCAGAATGAACTGACTGTTGAGATCACCGAGAGAAAACCGGCAGCTATACTTTCAGACGGTTTCAAAGGTATCAGAATTGTTGACGGGAATGCAAATGTCCTGCCTTTTGTTCTTTTAAAAGACAATAACGACCTGCCGGTATTCAGAAATTTTGTAATATCAGGCAAACCAGACAGAAAGGCATTAAGGGATGCCCTTGCTATAATCAGGGACATTAAAAACCAAGGCGGCGAAACGCTTTTTGCCTTCGTTTCTGAAATAATTTTCAATCCCGGTGACAGGTCATTTGAAATTATTAGTTCCGGGCTGGAATCAATTATTAAATTCGGTAGATTTGATAATGTTCCCGAAAAGATAGACAAATTGGAAATGATTTATTATGAAAATAGATTTTCAGACAACATATTTAACAAAAATACACGGAATATCAAGGTTTATGATATCCGTTGGAAAAAGCAAATAATTGTAAGTTAGTAATACGGATGAGATATGAACCCCGAAAAAAACAAAAATAATAACAATGTTGAACCGGCTCCGCCGGCTAAAATACGCAATGTTACAGCAGGCCTTGATATAGGCACAACAAAGATATGCTGTATTGTGGCTGAACATGACGAGAAACCCGGTTCCATTAAAATTCTGGGCATCGGTATCACCGAAAGCAAAGGATTAAACCGGGGTGTTGTAGTTAATATCGATAAAACTGTAAAGGCCATTCAGGGAGCTGTTGAACAGGCAGAACAACAGTCAGGCCTGAAAATAACCGAGGTTGTGGCCGGTATAGCTGGAGACCATATCGAGTCTATAGCCTCAAGGGGAATTGTGGGAATTTCCCAAAATGAAACAAGAGAAATTTCAGAAAGTGACGTTATTCGCTCTCTGGAAGATTCTAAAAAAATTGCCATACCGGCAGAACGCCAGATCCTCCATGTTATTCCTCAGGATTATATTATTGACGGACAGGATGGAATAACAGATCCGGTTGGCATGTGCGGTGTCAGAATGGAAGCAAATGTTCATATTGTAACCGGCCTTGCCACTGCTATTCAGAACATCTATCGCTGTTGCGAAAAAGCCAACCTGAAAGTAGCCGAACTTGTTCTTGAACCTCTTGCCAGCTGCGAGTCAGTTCTTACCGAAGATGAAAAAGAAGTCGGCGTAGCTTTGATCGACATTGGCGGCGGTACAACTGATATAGCCATTTTCAAAGAAGGTATTATCAGGTTTACTTCAGTATTTGCTATTGCCGGACGTCAGATAACAGACGATATTCGTCAGGGAATCGGTATTATAGCAAAGGAAGCAGAAAGGATCAAACATCAGTACGGGCACGCCCATCAGGGGGCTATCATGAAAGATGAAGTTTTCATGATACCCGGTATCGCTGGCAGGAAACCAATTGAGTTGACAAAGAGCTTCCTGTGCCAGGTAATACAGCCAAGATTCGAAGAAATTATGGAATTTGCTCTTGCTGAAATAAACAGGTCAGGATTTTCCACAGCATTGGGCGCAGGTGCTGTTATTACCGGGGGGTCTTCATTGCTGAAAGGTTCGGAAGAACTGGCCGCTCACATGCTTGGTATGCCTGTAAAACTTGGGATTCCTTCAGGCTTGACAATATCCGGCCTGGCTCCGGAAATTGAGAGCCCGGTTTATTCAACTGCAGTTGGCCTGGCACTATATGCACTTAAAAAACAAGGCGAGAAACCAAAGATAATTGACGATAAAACCGATCCGGTAAAAGCCGTTGAGAATATTAAACCCGGAAAGACTGCAAAGAAAAAGAAAGAAAAAAGCAGCAAGGGTTCTATCCTTAAAAAAATTAAAAATTTTATGGAAGAATTATAACCATCGGGGGATGGTATTATATAAATCGAATTTGAAAAATTATTTTTTATATAAAACTCATCAGGGAGTTATTTTATGATAACATTAGACACATCTTCACCAGACGGCGCAAAGATAAAGGTAATCGGCGTCGGAGGCGGTGGTGGAAATGCCATCAACAGCATGATTACTCTTGGCCTTACAGGTGTTGATTTTATTGCAGCAAATACCGACAAACAGGCTCTGGATCATAATCTTGCCCAAACAACTATTCAGCTTGGAGCTGACAAAACAAAAGGACTCGGAGCCGGAGCTGATCCGGATGTAGGCAAAACATCAGTTGAAGAAAATACTGAAGAAATAAAAGAAGTGCTGAAAGGCAGCGACATGGTATTTGTTACAGCCGGAATGGGTGGCGGTACAGGTACAGGCGGCGCTCCTGAAATAGCACAACTGGCAAGTGAACTGGATTCTCTCGTAGTTGGTATCGTTACTACTCCCTTCAAGTGGGAAGGAAAGAAAAGAATGATAACAGCCGATGCAGGGATAAAAGAGCTGAGAAAATATATTGATGCACTTATAGTAATTCCTAACCAGAAACTTTTAAGTATAATTGATAAAAACACCTCTTTCGCGGACGCTTTCAGAAAAGTGGATGAAGTACTTTACAACGCTACACGCGGTATTGCTGATATTATATCAGGACACGGCTATATTAACGTTGACTTTGCTGACGTGAAAACGATTATGAAAGGCATGGGCGATGCCCTTATGGGTATCGGAACAGCAACAGGCGACGACAGGGCTGAAAAAGCATCTCATGCAGCACTGAATTCACCATTACTTGACGGAATATCTATTGCCGGTGCAAAAGGACTGCTGGTTAATATTTCCGGGGGATCGGACCTCGGTATGCTTGAAGTTGCCGAAGCTGTGGAAATAATCGGTGAAGCAGCCGGAGAGAATGCCAACCTGATCCATGGTGTTGTTCAATCTGACGAACCATCAGAAGAAATTTCTGTTACTGTTGTTGCCACCGGCTTCAACCAGGTTGAAGAAGTAAAGACTGAAGAAAAACTTACACCGGAAGAAGCAAATCCAAGGTTACCGTTTGAATCCGAAAAAAAGCCATTCAGGAACCCGGTACAGGTACGTTTCCCCGGGGCAGGAAAAATTAATTCCGGCCAGATAAGCAGTGCAGCAGCAGCAAAACGTTCGGGACATGAAATCGTTTCCAGCCCAAAGGGTGTGGACCAGCTTAAAAAATACGACCGGCCTGCTTACGAACGCCGCTCTGATCCAATGGCAAGAATCAGTAACGAAGCATCACAGATGATCAATAATCCTCTGCCTTCTACCAATCCAACAGGTGAAGAATACAAACCGGCAACCGAAAGGCCCGCGTTTCTAAGGAAGATTATGGACTAATTGAATACAAGTTTTAATGATAATTCCGATGTTAATGTGGTATGGCCCGTGAACTTAAGTTTACGGGTTTTTTATTTATTTTTGTAAATATTATTCGAAGCGGTTTTTCAAAAAGGAAATTATGAAAGAAAATTATTTCGAAAATCCGGATATTATAAAATCAATTAAAGATTATGCTTTAAAATCTTTGGATAGAAGGCCCTTAAATAGTATCAAAGGCAAGACAGCATTACTCATACTTGATATGCAGAAATATTTCTGCAATCCGGATTCACATGCCTATGTTCCTGCATCAGAATACATTATACCGAGAATAACTAAACTTGCAGAAAAATTTAATGAGAATAATTCACTGATCATTAAAACCAGGCATTTAAATAATGATGATGATGCAGCTATGATGTCTGTTTGGTGGAAAGATATAATCCGCTATGACAAGCCATCCTCTACTCTGATCAAAGAAATAAATAAAATTAATGCTACAATAATCCATAAAAGTCAATACGATGCTTTTTATGCTTCGGGACTGAATCGCTTATTGAAGGATAATGATATTAAAAATGTTATTATTACAGGCCTTATGAGCCACCTGTGCTGCGAAACAACTGCCCGATCGGCATTCGTTCGGGGTTATAATGTAATATTCCCTGCCGATGCTAACGCAACCTATAAATTTAGCTACCATGAGTCAACAATTAAAAATCTGTCTCATGGTTTCGCAAGAATTTGTTTATGCGATGACATTATAAATAATCGGAATATTTATGCATAATAGTATCGGAATAATAGGCGCCGGTCCCTCCGGGATAGCTGCTGCAATACAACTTCACAGATCGGGTCACAAATCGGTAATATTCGAGAAAAGTAATATTGGAGGGCTGCTAAACAATGCAAATCTTGTTGAAAATTATCCCGGGTTTCCCAAAGGGATAAGTGGTAAAAAACTGGCTCTATTGATGAAAAATCAGCTTGAGTCCTTTTCCCCGAAAATCATTTTCGATGAAGTAAAAAAAGTTAGTTTCTCAGAGAAATTTGAAATTGAAACAAAGAAACAATTATTCAACTTTGAATTCCTCGTTGTTGCCTGCGGAACAAAGCCCAAACAACTGATTTCTGATGAATATGCCAATATCCAAGATAAAATCTATTATGATATAAGAGATTTAATCAACATCTCAGAAAAAAAGATAACAATAATCGGCGCCGGCGATGCTGCATTTGATTATGGTCTTAGTCTGTCTTCCAATAAAAATCAGGTAACAATTATTAACCGGGGAAGCAAACCCAAATGTCTTGAGTTACTTTTTAGCAGGGCAAAGGCTAACTCTGCGATACGCTATTTAGAAAATTATAAAGTAATAAAAACTTCAATTGAAGAAGATGAATTATTATTATATTGCAAGTCTTTGAATGACGAAAGGCTTATTAAGTCTGATATTGTAATCGGGGCAATTGGAAGAATACCTGATACGGACTTCATCCCCGAACAATTTCTTAAGCATAAGGATGATTTGATTAAAGAAAAGAAACTGTACTTTGTAGGTGATGTAATAAACGGAATATACCGGCAGGCAGCAATATCAGTCGGAGACGGCCTGAAAGCAGCAATGGAAATTGATAACGAAATCAGAAAAAAATAATATGAAGATAATCGGAAAAACAGAAAATAAAGATATAGCAACAGTTTACCTTGGGGAATTTGGAGACGGAAAAGTCGTTGAATTTGTTGAATCGGTTCAGCCTCCTATTCCCCGTGAAAAGAAATGGGTTCTGATCATATCAACATTATATGGCTGCCCCGTTTCATGTAAATTTTGCGATTCGGGTAACTATTATAAGGGAAAGCTGAATTGGAAAGAATTGTTCGCTCAGATTGATTACCCCATCAGGCAAAGATATCCTGATGGCAAAATTCCCGCAGAGAAATTCAAAATCCAGTTTGCAAGAATGGGCGAGCCTGCATTTAATTCAGCAGTGTTGGACGTTCTGGAGGATTTACCTACAGTATATCAGGCTCCGGGACTAATGCCTTCAATATCAACAATAGCCCCCAATGGTAGTGATAAATTCTTCATCAGGCTAATGGATATTAAAAACCGGCTTTATAAAGATAAGTTTCAGATGCAGTTTTCAATTCACACCACAAACCAAGAACAAAGGGACTGGCTGCTTCCCGTAAAAAAGTGGAGTTTCGATAAAATAGCCGAATATGGAAATACATTTTTCAAACCCGGCGACAGAAAGATTACGCTGAACTTTGCTCTGGCGGGAGGCATGGAACTTTCTGCAGATAAACTGTTAAGGTATTTCAATCCTGATAAATTTCTTGTAAAGGTCACCCCTGTTAACCCGACTTATAAAGCCAGGGACAACAACATAGAATCGTATATATTACCTGAAAAGGAAAAATATGATAAAATCAACTCGGTTAAAAATGCCGGATATGATGTTCTTCTGAGTATTGGCGAACTGGAGGAAAATAACATAGGCAGTAATTGCGGCCAATATCTGACAACGCATCTTAACGAAAAAGCCGAACTTGAAAAAGGTTATACTTATGAATTGCAACAATGTAAATAAAAAACCAGCCGGTGGGAACCAAGCTGGTAGTTTGTGTTGGGGATTTAATGGGAAACAATGCACAAAAGGCATAATTTATATTAAATCAAAGAAAGATTTTTCTATTTTCAAAAATGATAATTATTTTCATCTTTATTAAAAAGCGTACAATAACTGGGAATAAATATATAAAAATTTTATCAAAAAAAGTAATTTATGTGTAAAAAAATCATCAAATTCCTGTTTTTTTTTATTATTTGGTTCGTAATAGGCTCAATATTCATTACTATTGCATATAAATTCATAAACCCGCCTGTTACCCCACTAATGCTAATACGTGTAATTGAAAATACGATTGATGGTAAAGATGCTAAAATCGAAAAAAACTGGGCATCTTTTGATAATATTTCTCCAAATTTATTCCGTGCAGTAATTGCTTCCGAGGACGGCAGATTTAATTCTCACGACGGAATTGACTGGAAAGCAATTGAACAGGCCAGAAAATATAACGAACGATATAAGGGCAAAAAACGCCGCGGCGCCAGCACAATATCAATGCAGACAGCCCGGAATACTTTCCTGTGGCTGAAAGGCGGTTATTTCCGTAAGGGACTTGAGGTATTTTTTACTTATATGATTGAAATTATCTGGGGTAAGAGAAGAATAATTGAAGTTTACGTAAACGTGATAGAGTGGGGCGACGGCATTTACGGAATTGATGCTGCATCAAGGAAATATTTTAACAAACCTCCTTCGAAACTTACCCGGAGGGAAGCTGCCTTACTTGCCGCAGTTCTTCCAAACCCGAGAAGATGGTCGCCGGCAAGGCCGACAAACTACATAATGAAAAGAAAAAATACTATATTAGCAAGAATGAGATCGGTCGGTTTGCCGAAAGATTAAATTTGCTGATACGGACAGACAATGAAAGATAAACAAACACCTTTGATGAAACAATATACCCGGATAAAGGAGAAATACCCGGGTACTGTACTATTATTCAGGCTGGGCGACTTCTTTGAGACTTTCAACGAGGACGCCAGGATTACTGCCGAAACCTGCGGTATTACACTTACAAAGCGAAATAACGGCGCTGCCGGCGATATGCCCTTAGCAGGTTTCCCCCACCATCAGTTGGATGCCTACCTGCCAAAACTGGTAAAAGCCGGATACAGGGTTGCAGTATGCGAACAGCTTGAAGACCCCAAACAATCCAGGGGGATTGTCCGACGAGGTGTTACGGAAGTAGTAACCCCCGGAGTAGCATTATACGATAAGCTGCTTGAATCAAAGAAAAACAATTACGTGGCTTCCCTCTACATGAAAAAAGTAAAAGGAAGCAACTTCATTATCGGATTTAGTTTTGCAGATATTTCAACCGGTGAGTTCTTTACCGGGGAAACGGCCCTTAACCGCCTGCCCGAACTAATAGAAGCTATGGCTCCTGCAGAGATAGTTATAAGTAAAAAACAAAAAACGGACATTGAATCTGAACTCGACGTCCTTTCATATAAACCCTCTTATACAAAACTGGAAGAATGGATCTTCGATCCGGTTTTCGGACGTGAGGAACTGCTAAAGCATTTCAAGACGAAAACCCTTAAAGGATACGGGATTGATGAACTTGAAAATGGTATAGCTGCGTCCGGTGCGCTGATACATTATATTAGTGAAACACGCCAGGGCAAGCTCGATCAGATAATGAAAATCAGCGCTTACGATCCGGGCGAATTTATGTCGCTGGACTATGCCACTCGTCGCAACCTGGAAATAACATGGTCTTTCGCTGAAAACAAAAGAGATGGCTCGCTTATATCTATACTTGATAAAACTTCCACTCCTATGGGCGGCAGGCTTCTCAAGAATTGGATATCACGTCCGCTTAAAAACCTCGAAAAAATTAATAAGAGGCTGAAATCAGTACAAGCTTTCGTTGATAACATTGAACTTCTCGGGGAAACAAGAAATACACTCGGCAAGTCGGGTGATATTGAAAGGCTGATTTCCAAACTGTGTACGGGAAAACCAAACCCGAGGGATTTCGTATCCATGGCACACAGCCTGAGAATAATTCCGCCAATGCAAACACTGATGGCAGAACTAAACAGTAAGGATTTGAAGCGTCTTGGCGATTCATTCAGGGATACATCCAATGTTATTGAACTGATCGACAGGGCATTTCTCGACGAACCATCCACCGTACTGGGCAGCGGGAATATATTCCGCCCGGGATATTCCGAGGAACTGGACGGCTATATTGAAGCTAAGCATTCCGGAAAAGAATGGATAAGCCAATACAGGGATAAGGAAAGAGAATCAACCGGTATCAGCTCCCTGAAAGTCGGATATAATAATGTATTCGGTTATTATATTGAAGTAACAAAAGTTCATCAGAGTAAAGTTCCTGAAAGCTATGAACGCAAACAGACTCTGACAAATTCAGAAAGATATACCACTCCCGAACTGAAAGTAATTGAAGAAAAACTCTTCAGCGCCGAAGAAAAGATCAATGAGATAGAAAATGACCTTTTCACACAGATGAGAGAGGAAGTAGTTAAATTTACTTCGGAAATACAGGAAAACGCATACATCATAGCAGTGATAGACTGCCTGCAGGGATATGCTAAAGCCTCGGTTGATTATAATTATGTGATGCCGAAAATTGACGAATCCGATAAAATTGATATAAAGGACGGCCGCCACCCGGTTGTGGAAAGAATACTTCCGGTTGGTGAATCTTTCACGCCAAATTCAACAAAGCTTGAAAATGAGAATGATCAGATACATATTCTTACGGGGCCTAATATGTCCGGTAAATCATGTTATCTAAGGCAGATTGCCCTAATCGTACTTTTGGGGCAATGCGGCTGTTTCGTTCCTGCCAAATCAGCGAAGTTCGGAATTATTGACAGAATATTCACTCGTGTTGGCGCACAGGATAACCTGACTGCCGGTGAAAGTACTTTCCTCGTGGAAATGCTTGAAGCGGCAAATATAATGAACAATGCAACGAGCAGAAGCCTCATACTCCTGGATGAAGTCGGAAGGGGTACTGCTACTTTCGACGGTATTTCCATAGCCTGGGCTATCACGGAGCATATTCACAATGCTATCGGTGCAAAAACATTGTTTGCCACTCACTATCACGAATTGAATGAACTTGCCGACAGGTATGACAGGATAAAGAACTACCAGGTGCAGGTGATTGATGCAGGCAGTGCAATTGTATTCTCACATAAAGTAAAACCCGGGTACAGCGACCACAGCTTTGGTATATATGTGGCAAAAATGGCAGGTCTGCCAAAGGAAATTGTTAAACGTGCCGACGAAATTCTTAAAACACTTGAATCTACTGACGAAAAAGGCAGCAAAACCGGCAGTACGGATAAAATTAAAACCATGAAAGAAAAAGCAAAAGAAGATCAGCTTGCCATCTTTGAATTCAGGGATGATGAACTCAGGGACAAAGTCCTTAACCTGAAATTAAATAATTTAACACCTATACAGGCAATGCAGGTTCTTGCAGACCTGCAGAAAGAAGCCAGAAGAGGTAGAAAGTAAAAGGGGAAATATAATGAAACCATTACTATTATTATTTATTGCAGCCTTTATTTTCATTTCCTGCGGAGGAGATGAAAATAAAGAACCGGAAACAGCAAACATTGAATTCAAACCGGGACAGCTTTGGAGTTATAAAACGCGCCCCGGAGAGGAAAGATCGACAATTCAGATATTAAAAACGGAAACAAATCCTGCATTTGGTAAAGTTGTACACATAAATGTGAACGGTATTAAAATTAAAAATCCGGCACATCCCAAAGGTTTCAGCCAGGGAGTATCACACCTTCCGCTTACAGAGGCGGCTGTCAGGAAAAGCGTTGTAAAGCTGGTACAGGAAAACGTGCCGATTCCTGATTACTCTAACCAATATCAGGCATGGGTTAAGGCAGTTAATAATGGCAAGGGCGGAGTTCTTGACCTGCCTGTAAGCCGGATTTTAAATAATATTCAGAACAGTATTCTAAACAGGCCGGGAAATAAACCGAATGAAGCCGGGAATTAAAATAGATCAGTTAGTAAGGTCGCACAGGACGACGATATCTCTTATTGTTGATAAAAACGGTTCTCTGATAGTACGCGCTCCAATCCGGGCATCGGAAAAGGAGATTTACCGCCTGCTGGAAACCAAGCGCGACTGGATAGAAAGAAAGCAGCATGAAGTACGAAACCGAAGAGCTCTGAATCCGGAAAAAACCTTTTCGGACGGAGAAATGTATTTCTTCAAGGGGAGACAGTACCCTTTGAAAATTGTCAAAAATTCGCGTTATTCACTGGAATTTCGGGATAATGTTTTCTTCCTTGCCGAGGCACACAGGAAATTCGGCCCCGCCGTTTTCGAGGAGTTTTACAAGCAGAATTCAAAAAGTTTTATTGTACCGAGGGCAATGGAAATTGCCGAGCAAGTAGGCGTAAATTATAAAAATATTAAAATATCTTCGGCTAAAAAGAGGTGGGGCTCCTGCAGCAGCGCCGGGAATATCAATTTCTCACTGCGCCTGATAATGGCTCCTGAAGGAGTAATAGATTATGTAATCGTGCACGAGTTCGCCCATCTGTGGGAAATGAACCACTCACCAAGATTCTGGCAGATAGTTGAAAAAATGATGCCTGACTACCGCGAACCATACAGGATATTGAAAGAATTCGGACATCTTTGGGAATTATAAGGAGTAATAATGCAAATCGGGAAAAATTTATACCAGAGATTCATTGAAAAGGAATTGCCGCTGAACGACCAGCTTGCCGCGGCGCGTTCCATTCTGGCCAACGAAAGGACATTCCTATCATACCAGCGGACGGCCCTGACACTTGCCGTGGCGGGATTCTCATTCATAAAATTCTTCGGCGCCTTACATACTACCATTATCGGCTGGATATTCCTGCCCTCGGCTCTTATTACCGTGATACTCGGTATCCGACGCTACATCAAGATGCGTGACCTGATCCGCAATCTTGAAATAGAATCCCAAAAGCAATGCGAGGAATAGGGTGAGGATTTTCAAAATTTGTTATTTCAACATCAGTCAAACAATTAGATAAAACAACTATTTCCAGAATTCATACCACTTTTTATTTATAATGGATTCTATATTTTGAATATCCATCCCCTTCCCCATTCATCTCTGAAATGCTCCCTATTGCTTAGACAAATAAAAGTATAGTTTATGGTGTTTATTAATCTATACTTCTTCTCTAATAAAATAAGAAAAAAATATGTAATAATATTAATTTTTCTTTTTTTTGCTACTTTTTTTTCTTTTTGTTAACAACCTGGAAATTGTGGATAACTTTCACTCTCCTTTCTATTTCTTTTTTTATCAATTGCTTACCGGATTACATTTTTTCACTTTTCCAACAAAGTTTTCAATTAACGAACCGCTGTTCGTTCATATATTTTTCAGCCGGAATCTGGTATTCAATTCCTGCGTGCGGCCTCGTGTTGTTATACCAATCGACATAAGCCTTTATACCGCCATAGAGCTCTTTTCCGTCTTCGTAAGACTTCAGATACAGGTCTTCGTATTTAAAGCTCCGCCAGAAGCGTTCTATGTAAACATTGTCCAAGGCGCGGCCCTTGCCGTCCATGCTTACCTTAACATCAGCATCCAGAATCGTTTTCACAAAATCATTGCTCGTGAACTGACTGCCCTGATCCGTGTTTGTTATTTCCGGTTTCCTGGTTTTCAAAGACCTTTTTATTGTATCTATGCAGAACTCCTTCTCAAGGTTATTCGATAATTCCCAGTCGACGATATACCTGCTATAAACATCTATAATTGCTATAAGATACATAAATCCTTTACGCATCGGAATATATGTTATATCCAGGCTCCAAACCTGATCCGGACGACTTATTTTCATATCCCTCAACAGGTATGGATAAATTTTGTGCTCCTTGTTCGGTTTGCTCGTGTCCGGTTGGGGATATATTGCCCGAAGTCCCAATAATTTCATTAATCGCCTGATTCGTTTATAGTTAACATGGTATCCCAAAGAACGTAAGTGTGCTGTCATTTTTCTGGCTCCATAAAATGGAGTAATCGCGAATTGTTCTTTGATCAGCTTCATATATAGAATATTTGCTTCACTTTCACCCTTGGGTTTGTAATAATAACAGCTCCTGCTAATACCCAAAAGCTCGCACTGCCGGCTTATGCTAATTTCTTTATTATCAGCATCTACCATCTTCCTGCGTTCTTCTTTACTCACGGCCCAATTTTTTTTTTAACCAGTCTAATTCAATTTTTAGCCGGCCTATTTCTTCATATAATACTGATTCGTCTTTTTCTTTTTTATTCTTCCCTGGCCCACGCTTGTTTTCAAATACTTCCTTTTCACTTTCTTTTAAATGCTTTTTCCACATGCTTATCTGGTTTGGATGAACCCCGTACTCCGATGCCAGCTCGGTTATTGTTTTTCTCTCTTGGACTGCCTCCAGGGCTACCTGCATTTTGAATTTTGAACTGTAATTTCTTCGTTTGTTTGCCATTTGATGCTCCTTTTGATTTTTTGCAAGTTAAGATTATTTCACCTTAAATCGCTGTTTTTTTTAAAGGAAGCCGTTCACTCTTTACCAGGGTGTCATACTGAATGATGCCTCCTGAATATATGGCGATGTGGTGATAATTATTGCTGTCTTTCATCTTTTCATTCATTAAACTTGAAAACCCTCTCCAATAATTTTTCTACTTTTCAATCGACATAAAAATATCCGATTTTATCAATGACAACATTCCCATTTATCACTATCTGTCGCAGCCTGTAATGTGTGGATGAAGGGCTATCGCTGTATTGCAAAGCCAAATAATGCATCTTTCCCGGATCAGCCCCCGGGAAATCATAAGGCTTGAAATAATTCAATGGCTCCCCGAGTAAACAAATAACCTCATCTTTTGTCATACCTGATCTTATCAAATCGAATTTAAAATCCGAAAACTCTTTTGAGTATCTCGTATCCTCCCCCAATATCAGGCTGGACAACTCTCCGGAAATTCCGTCAATATTAATCCGATTGAAATTCAATATCCAAAAAATTCCCGATAGCGCAATCAATACGGAAATTGAAATATTTCTAACTCTTGTTTTCATATTCATATCATCCCGGAACATAAGAGGCTATGATGTTAAATCACCAGTCCCCTATTCTTTAATCAATTTCAATGCAGTAGACCTGTTCCTGTATTCGATAATAATATTATAGAATCCCGCTTGTATATCTCTTATATCAATTTTGGTTTTATTGGAAATAATCCTGTCAACTACCTTTATAACATTTCCATTCACATCAGCAACAGTAAGCATCAATGACGATGCTGTTGTATTGTCATATTCAATAACAAGATATTCATTTGCAGGATTCGGGCTGATTTTTAATTGTATTTCCCCTGCAAAATTATCATCAACAGCCCCACCCATTGTTGTTGTAAACACCCAAACATCCGACCATTCAGTAACATCGTCCTCATTCACAGCGCCCACCTGCCAATAGTAGTAAGCCATTTCTTCAGGGTATTTTAGTGTATAGGAAACAGCATCAGCATTATCAAAAAGTGTATCCAGAATTAATTCCTCCATTTCAATTCCATGAGAAGCTATCAACCTGTATGCAATTGCATTTTCAGCAATATTCCACTCAAACACAATATCTGCCGGTTCAAGATTTGTAGAGCTGTTTTCCGGTTTTAAAAGAACAGGTTTTCCCGGCAGGTTTGTTTCTGTTGTAAATGAAAAAACTGTTGACCAGGGCCCATCCTGTCCGTCATTTTCCGATCTGACCCTCCAGAAATATTCGGTTGAAGCTTCAAGATCATTTTCAGGAACGAAAATCGTATCATTTTGAACAATATTTTCAGCATCATTAAACTCCGGATCAACTGACAGTTGCATTCTGAACTGCTCGCACTCCACCCTGCTCCAGATAAATTCAGGTTTACGTGCAACATTTGTTAAACCGTTTTCCGGGCTGATCAGATCCGGTGCATCAATTGATTCTTCGGCAGTAGTGAATGTCCATGTCTCACTCCAGGGAGTTTTATCAATCAGGTTGCAAGTATAAACACGCCAGTAATATTGCTTTCCCGGTTCAAGCCCTTCAACCTGCCTGTAAGTAAGATAATCAAGTGTATCTTCAGTAAACAATTCCGAAAAATCATTTTTTTCGGATATTTGCAGGAAATACCTGTAAGCGCCGTTGGACCAGTTCCATCTGAAAACGATGCTTGTTCCTAATCCCACGCTATTGTTTTCAGGTAATTTAAGTACCGGTGTATCCGGCATATATGGAAAACCAAAATAATCAATCCTGCTTATCGACATATTCGGAACACAGAGAGTATCATTCCTGAAATTGAAATAAATATCAGCAGGCTGTGTCAGCCCTGAAGCAATTTCTTCCGGGCCACTGGAAAAATCACTATTAAAGCGATATATCTTACCTGAACCTCCAAGCCCGTCGTCCCATGATGATATATAAAAATTACCCTGCCGGTCGCGGGTTATTCCGTCAAGATTGGATATGCTTGTGGCAGCGACGGTTTCAACATCTCTGGTTTCAGTATTGATCTTTTGAACAGGTGAATTATCCCTGTAGGAAACAAGATAGAGGTAACCTTCATGAAAATAAATACCATTTGGCCTTTCTATATGCCCCTTCGGATTAAAATTTGCTACTGTTCCGGCTTTTGTATCGAACTTAAAAACAATGCTCTGCTGTGTATCCGTGATGTATAGATTCCCCTTCCCGTCTGAACAAATATCGTTCATGAAATAGGCTTCGTTAACGGTAATACGATCAACCGATTTACCTGTCGAAAGATCAATTATAATAATTTCGTTCAAATCCACGACGAACAGGTAGTCATTATATATTGTCATTCCCTTTGGATCATAAAACCTCTCCGTATTCATCAGTTCAAGGCTTCCGTCGGATTCCATAATTATAATTTTTCCGTCTTCCATACCATGCGTGCCAACGTTTGAAATATAGTAAACACCACGGGAATCATCATAAACAATGCTTTCCGGCTGAGACAAACTAAGGGCAAAACCGGAATAAGCACATGAGATCAGAATAAATATTGCAGTAGTCAGCAGGGCAAAGTTTTTCATATCATTTCCATTTAAAATTAATTCAATATAGTCATATCATCATTTATAACAGTATCCTGGCGTAAAAGTTGCTCAAAATCTGTAGTATCAGGCATAACAGGCTTTTTAACGGAATCAGGAAAAAAGAATTTTTCAAATACTTTTTTGGCTACGGGTGCGGCGTGTGTACCACCAAATCCGGCATTTTCAATAAATACGCAAATTGCTATTTCCGGCGCTTCCAAAGGAGCAAAAGCTACAAACCAGGCATGATCCACCCCGGGGTTCTGCGCTGTGCCGGTTTTGCCGCAAACATCCTTTCCGGGGATACGTGCCGAAGCAGCTGTTCCGCCAGGAATATTCACAACGTCGTACATGCCTTTTTTTACAATTTGAAATATTTTTTTCTCAATTGGTAATTCCCTGGACTGATATTCTATTGGTTCAATTTTATTTGTAATTAGATTTCTCATTGATTTAACCAAATGCGGCTGATTATAAGTACCTTCGTTTGCAATCGTGGCGGTATAGGCCGCAAGCTGCAACGGAGTTGTTAGTATTTCCCCCTGGCCGATACCATAATTGAGCAGTTTTCCTTTCTGGAAACCTCCCGACCGGGGATTATCTTTCAACCATTTCATTGTTGGAAGCAAGCCTTTGTTTTCACCGGGAAGGTCAAGCCCGCTTAACTGCCCAAATCCGAACATTTTCCCATACTTCTCGAATTTTTCCATACCAAGTTTCAACCCGAGGTTGTAGAAAAAAACATTGCAGGAGGTTTGAATTGCCCGCCTGACACTAATATTTCCATGGGCCCCGTGGCATTTTGGAAATCTTCCCCCGTAATGCATACCACCGGCACAGTAAAATGTTGTGTGTTCATCAATTAATCCCTCCTGGAGGGCAGCTATCGCCATCAGCATTTTCCATGTCGATCCCGGCGGGTTGGAAGATTGAACAGCCCTGTTATACATAGGTTTATCGGGATTACTATACAAGGAAGTAAACAGCCCCCTGGGAATTTTTCCTGCAAAATCCCGTGGATCGAAATCAGGGCTGGATGCTAATACCATAATCTCGCCTGTTGCAGGCTCGATTGCTACTACGGCTCCAACCTTTCCTTCTAATTGCTTTTCGGCTTCTTCCTGAAGGCGTGCATCAATACTTAAATAAAGATCGAACCCGTTCTGCGCCGGAACATCGTTCTTTCCCTTGTCGAAAACAGATATTTTCTGTCCGGCACTGTTGACTGCAACAAATTGAACTCCGGGATTTCCACGCAGAAGGTCTTCATAAGTTCTTTCCAGGCCACGCTTGCCAATATAATCGCCGGGACGGTAATAGGATTTCCGTTTCAGTTCCGAAGGAGATATTTCCCTGGTATATCCCATAATATGAGCCATTTTTCCATCAAACTCATAAAGGCGTTTTGATTCAACAAGGATATCAACCCCCGGCAGGAAATCGCTAAATTCCTCTATCTTTGATATTTCCGAAAATTGAGCATCCCTGTATATTTTTACCGGGGAAAACCGGGAATAAAACCCTACATTCCTGGGACGTTTGCTTATTTTGCTTTTTCCAATATTGAGCATCTCGCTAATTGTTGGCAAAACCTGGCTGTTAAATTGCTTATTATTATATAAGGAAGAAAGCGCTGAAATAATCTCGAGTGTATCGGCAGGAATAATTGAAAGCAACAATGGCAGAGATTCAAGTTTAAAATCATTTGGGGTAAGTGTGATTGTGAATGAGGGCTCGTTATGAACAATTAACTTGCCGTTCCTGTCGTACATATTACCCCTGAAAGGCTCCACTGATATTTTTTTTATTGCCTGGTTTTCACTTACTTCACGATATATATTTCCTTCAATTATCTGCAACATAGCCAGCCTGCCGGTATAAAGCAATGATATTACGATAATAAGGGCCTTAAATATAGTGGCCCTGGAGTTTGAAGCAAATTTCGGGTTTCCGCCAAGTGACTGCTTAACCGGCATTAGTATCCTCACAGAATATTTTTATCATTTATTATATAGTTTTTTATCCTTTAATGCAAATATTTTATTATCACGCAGATAATCCCTGGCTATTGCTATGCAGGCCAAAGAAATAGCAATTGTAAAACTACCGTCTCTCTCGAAAATATTTGATGTTATGAACGATGTTGACAATATAGTCAAAACACCGGCAGTTCCGCCAATTGCAACTTTTTTAAAAAAATCGTCTGGAGATTTCCTTGATATTTGTTCGCCAATAAACAGAAAATAGAGCATTACTGCAAAAAAGCAAAGAGCCATAGGAATTCCCAAACGGTAAGTAAGGAATATATATGCGTTATGAATAAAATTTGTGTGTTTTGTTGATTGCGTTATCGGGTTATAAAATTGAAATTCCTTCGCAAAACCATTTCCGCCAAGAGGATTTTCAGCTATGTGGAATATAGCTTTTTCCCACTCGTTCAATCTGGATTGAAGAGAAATATCCTTAGTTCCTTTTGTAGATGATGTTAACCGCTTTTCTACCAATTTATAAACAAAAACTACTTTATCACCGAACAATACAAAAGCTGAAGCAGTTAATATAACTGATATTACAAAAGAAGTAAGAAGATACCTTTTCTTTTGTTGGTATGAAATATAAAAGAATAGAAGAATAAATTCTGCCATAAAAATAAGCCAGAAAGCCCTGGAAAAAGATACTAACAAAGCTGAAAAGGTAAGAGCGGAAAAAACTATCAGTGTTAGTCTAAGCCATCTTTTTGGGGCATACAGTGCAAAAACAATCCCAAACATCGAAGCAGTTGTAAATATTACCTGGTTAATCCTTACAGAACTACCGAGCTGATATGCATATACAAGATTCGAAAATGCGGCCTTGTAGTAAGCATAAAACTGAAAAAAATCCAGAGCCAAAACAACAAAAGCATAAATTATTAAAAACCTGAGCAGATATTTCTTTTCCCGGAAGTACTCTCTTACAGGAAAATAGAAAAGAACCATGGAAAACCGAATATATTCCCGAAGCCAGTCAAGAAGCTCTACCCCGTTTAGCAAAGCAATTATCAAATTAAATGGAATAAGTAAAAACAATATCAGTAAAACCCAGTCAATAGAATTATAGATCAGGCGTTTTTTGTTTACTGCCACCCGCCATACTATCCATGCAAACAAACTACCTGCAAGAACAAGCCCGCTAAGCACATCAACAGCTGATACTCCCTGGCTGCTCCCCCTGAAATATGCTATACCGAGCAGTGCCACTCCATATAACCAAACACGCGGATAAAATAATGCAAGAGCAATAACCGGCATTACTGCAATAGCTCCAAGAATTCCGTAACCGGCGAGTGAAATTTCGGTTGCAACAAAAATCAAGCCGACAAGAACAGCTATCATTATAGCTGCAGCAATCTTTCCAACAGGACTGTTCGCCTTAATCTGAGCGCCTATTATTGCAGTGAATGCATTTGCCGGCATATTTTAACCCAGTTTGCTTTCAAATTCTTTATACTTTAGCCTGAAATTCCTGACAGAGTATTTTATTACAACAAACATTATAGCAAGGATAAAGGATCCAAGACAGGACCCGGCAACAATGAATGAACGCTTGGGCCGGTCTTTTTTATCTGCCGGAATAGCTTCATCAACAACAAACAACGAGATGCTGTTTTGTGTTTCGTCGATTTTTGCTTTTTCGAGCATTGGAGTAAGAAGAGCCTTAATTTTTCCGTAAGTTTCTACTTCTGCATAAAGCCTGAAATATTCAATTCCGACCCCGGCAGCTTCCGATATGGTGAAATTACCGGCAAATCCTGGTTTATCCTGAATTTCGTTTAATTGCTCTTTAAGTTCTTCGTTAATCTTTTTCTGGAACATAGTGTATGGATCATTCTCTCCAAAATTAGATTTGAATAATTCATAATAAATCTCACTTTCAACTTTTTTTGCTTTAAGGTCTGCTAAAGCACCACTTATAGCACGAGCCTGTTCTTCGGGATAATAAACACTGTTTTCCCTTGAAAATCTTGCCAGGGAATCAGCTTTTATCGTCATCATTGAATCAGTATATCTCATCCTACCGGACAGGTATTCGCTGTTAGCCTTCGCTTCCATCCTGAATAGCTCAAGCCCTTTACGATTTGCCAGTTCAACAATATAATTAGCCATTATGCTTGCTGTATCAGGATCGGTATCCCAGACGCTAATTGTGTAGTTACCTTCTTTTTCATAAGTAATATCGAGGTTCGCTCCCAACTCCTCGCGGGCATATAGCATCAGGGAATCATCAATCTCGTACCTCTGAATCAGGTTAAATTCTTTGATCAGGCTGTCCTGAATTGAACGGCTGTCAAGAATCACCTGGAAGTCATATCCTGCCCCTCCCCCGGCCCCGCCAATTTTTGATAGGCCAAAATCTTTCAGAGCTGAGGAAATATTTCCCATAGCACTTTCAAGCATGGAGGCTGAACTTTTGGGCGGAACAACACTTACTGTTGATTTGAACTCATTTTTTAAATTAAGCGAAATAATCACCGAGGCGGCAGTAACAACAAAGACCGTTATGATAATGAACCATTTGTGCTTGAACAATATTGCAGCAAAATAAATACCATCATAATTATCAATAATTTTATCCTTGTTTTCCGGGCTGTCATTCATACTGAATTGTTACCTGAATATTTTTAACATTTTTTTTACTAAAAAAACAACAGAACAGGAAAGTGAATTGCCTGTCCGCAAGTTCCAAATATACGAAAAAGAAGTCTATAATTTTGAGTATTAAACAGCATCATTTTTGTTATTTTTGCATAAAGCATCTTGAGAATAACAAAGCACGGGTTTTCATGAAAATATTACATTGTTCGGATATTCATCTTGGCAGGCGTCCTGCTGGTGTCAGCGGAGATATTTCAAAAAAAAGATATAACGATTATTTTACGGCATTCGAATATATTATTGATTATGCTATTAATAATAATATTGAAATCATATTAATTGCAGGGGATCTGTTCGACAGAAAGGAACTACAGCCGGAAGTACTTGAGCGAACGGAAATACTGCTAAACAAATTGAAAGATAATAATATCAAATGCTTTGCCATTGAAGGTAACCATGACAATATAATACCCGGAAGAGAGAATGAATCGTGGATAAATTACTTAGAGAACAAAAGTCTTCTGCTAAGGCCAAAAACAGATTATATTGAAGGCGAACCTGTATTTAAACCAATAAATATCGGTGAAGTTGATATTTATGGCCTTGGATATCCCGGCGGGATGTGCAGTGAAGCGTTAATAAAATTCGACGATTTTATCAGCACAAAAAACGACAAAAATAATAAAGTTATTTTAATGGTTCACACTGCTATTGCCAGTGATAATTACCTGCCCGGAACAATTGAAAAAGAAACCGTTGACAGGCTTGCAGGAAAAGTTGATTACATTGCCGGAGGACACTTCCATTCACGAAATGCCTATCCAAAATCATCTCCGTTTTTCTTTATATCCGGATCACCGGAATATTGGGATTATGGTGAATACAAACAGGAAAAGGGCTTCTGGATAATCGAAACTGATAATTTCGATACTGAATTTCACCAATCACAAAAAAGAAAGATACACAGCTTTGAAATAGTTTTTGATTCCGGAGATATAGAAAGCCTGAATGAATTGGCTTCGGAAAAACTGGACGAAATTGACATTGAGCAGGATGAGGATATTGTTGTATGTAATATTATGAACAAAGCAGACCTGATACCTGATATTCGTGAGATAGAAGATTTGATCCAATCCTTTGGGGCACTGAAAGCAATTGTCAGAATATCAGATATCAGCAGCAGTTCTGCGGATAAAAATACTTCAAGGATGACTATCGAGGAAATAGAAATGAAAATCATATCTTCATGGGATGAGTTAGGAAAATTTTCCGGTGATATTTTCGAAGTATTCCCTAAGCTAAAGCAATATCAGGCAGAGAATATGGAAGATGATTTTCTCGATGCCTTCGACTCAATGCTTGACAAAATTCTGGATGGAGGTAAAAATGAAAATTAACAGTGTGAAACTTAAAAATTATCGCAGCCATGAAGACAGGTCAATACAATTTGATAAAGGCATTAATCTTCTTCTTGGATCGAACGGAGCCGGAAAATCGTCAGTGCTTGAAGCCATTGGCCTGGCACTCTTTGATACAGGTTTACGCGGCACCAAAAGCGACGCTGTCCGAAATGGTAACAGTTCAGGGACAATAATTGTAAACTTCACTGCAAATGATGGTTATGATTATATTTCCGAAATAAGAATTGGCGGCAGCTCAAGAAGGCAATTACGCAGATCAGATTCCTCGGGATTATTTCTTGAAGGAGAAGATGCATTGAAAAAAACTATTGAGTTATCCGGCATAGAGAATAATGCTAAAAATATTTATGACAACCTGATATCTGCTTCGCAAAATAAGATCACTGAAATATTTCTCGGAACTAATGCCAGCCGTTCAGGATTATTCAACAAAATTTTTGATACTGAAATATATGGAAAAATATGGTCCGGCTTTGCAAAAGAAGCAGGAAAAAAATATGAAGTGGAAATAGCAAAAGTAACGAGTAAAATTGATGAACTCACACCTCTGATCTCTGACATGCAGGAATTAAAAGAAAATAAGAAAAAGCTAAAGGAAACCATAGATAACCTTGTGAATGAAAAAGATGCAGTAATTTCCGGCATTTCTGAATTAAATAAATTCATTAAAGAAATGACCAGGATCAAAGCAGAATTGGAAAAAAACAATCAGGAAATTACGTCGCTGGAAAATCTAATTATTGAAAGAAAAGAAGCTCTAAAAAAGGAAGAAAATGAAAAATCTGCTTCTGCAAGATCACTTGAAATCATTGACAAAAACAAGGATAGTTATAATAAGTATAAATCTATTGAAAAAGAAGCAGAAAATGTTGGAAAAAAACTTGAACATCTTAGAAAATTAAACGAAGAAAAAAACAGAATTGAAAAAGAAATTATTGAATTTAATTCAAAAATAAATGTTGAAAACAACAGGATCAGCAACCTGGAAGAAAAAATCACCGAAAACAATAACAGGTTGGCTGAAACAGAGAAACTCTTAAAAGAGCTAAATGACGAAAAAGGCTCAGTAAATGAAAAACTTAAATTATTAAAACAGGAAATTAACATCACAAAATCTTTTTCGAATAATTTTACTGCTTATTCAAAGTCCTCAAATGATGAGAAAATTTCTCAGGACAGGCTGAAAGATAAGAAAGAAACCCTGAGCAATTCTCTAATTGATATTGAAGATGCAGAAAAGAAAATTAAAGAGCTCGGTAAAGAAATTGAGCTGACAGAAAAGAAAATTATTGAAAGAGATAAACTTAAAGAAAACAGAAATATCATTTCCGCTAAGATAAGTGAACTAAAAAGATCAGCAAAGAAATTATCAACAGGTATATGCCCTTTTTTGAAAGAAGAATGCCTGAATATTAAAGATGGTGGAAGTACTGATAACTATTTCAACCATAGAGAAATTTCTCTGCAGTCAGAATTATATAAAATTGATAAAGAGCTGAAATTATTTGACGGGATAAGCAATAAGAAACAGGAATCTATCAGCAAATTAGAATTAATAAGGAATGATATAAAAAAAACGAATGAAATATTACATGAAATTGAAATTGTTGACAAAGAACTTGAATTATCAAATAAAAATATTTCAATTCTTCAGAATGATATTGATAATGAAATTATTAAACTCAGGGCTAAATATCCATCAATAACTCAAAATAATCCCTCTGAAATTATTAGTCAACTTGATATTGTCAGCGAAGAATATAATAATAGTAAAATAGAATCGGAAAATCGGATAAAATTTATTGATGAAAAATCAGACACACTGATAATCGAACAAAATAATATTAATAACAGTTGCATAGATTCTTTGAATGCAAAAGATAAATCATTAAAATTATTGAGCAGAATCAATATTGAAATACAAAAAGACAGGGAAACATTAGAATTTTTTCATGAAGATCTGGCAAAATTACCTGCTACCGAGGCAAAATTCAATAAATTAACGAATAAAATAAAGAAGTTGAAACCGTCCTATGACTTGTATATTGGAAACAGGGATAAAGCATTAAGATATGATGAACACCTGAATGAGTGTAAAAAAATATCTATCGAAATTGAAAACAATAATATGGATATGGAAAATCTCGTAAAAGAAAAAAAACTTCTTGAAAATTCTTTTGACGAAAATGAATTAGTGACTGCCGGCGAAAAGAAAAAAACACTTGAAGATAATAAAGAAAAATTAATCAGCCTATTAGCTTCGTCCCAAAAAGACCTTGAACAAATTAAACAAAAAATCAAACTAAACAACGAGTTAAAAGAAAAAATCAGGAATTACAAAAGCGATTCCGGTTTTTTAATTAGAAAAAAAGAACTAACATCTGTTTTCAGGAAGAATCTGCAATCAATGGGAAAAAATGTAGCTGCCGGGATGATGAAGGAAATTGAAATAAAAGCAACAGAGAATTTCAGGAGAATCAGTGCAAGGCCTGAATATATCCGTTGGATAAACAATAATGGTAAATCTTATATGGTTTACTTATGTACAGGCAACAGCAATGAGGAAATGAGATCTTTCGAGCAGCTTTCAGGCGGCGAACAGGTCATGGCAGCCTTATCAATCAGGGCAGCTATGGCATCCATGATGACTCGCGCCAATTTCGCAATTTTCGACGAACCAACTGTAAATCTTGATATTGAAAGAAGGGTAACATTATCAGAATCGCTGAAGGATATTCTGGCTAATCTTGAACAGGCAATTATTGTAACTCATGATGGCACATTTGAAGATATGGCACAGAAAACAATTAATTTGTAAATATTCATTACTAAAATTATTGTATATGAATAAAATTTTATTATATTCTGTTTGAAAAAAACGACTATTAGACAGGACGTGAACAATAAAATAAATTTCTATATTTGGCTATTGATTTTTATCCTTGGTTTTGGCAAAATTCAATCAGGGGAACATTTTATTGCAAAAGCAGATGAAAGTTATGCTCCTTTTGAATTTAAAAATGACCGGGGCCTTGCCGACGGTTTCAATGTTGATATTCTGAAAGCTGTTTCTAAAGCGATGGATATGAATATTACTATTGAAACAGGCCCTTGGGATGAAATAAGGGATGAACTCATTAACTCGGAAATTGATATCCTTACCGGTATGTTCAGAACACGTGAACGATTAAAATACTTTGATTTCTCCACCCATCATTTCACATGGTCCTACAGAATATTCACTCGCAAGGGTTCGGACATTAAATCAATAAATGATTGTATAGGAAAAAAAATCATTGTTCAAAAACTTGATGTTGCACATGAATACCTGATGAAAAATCCTATCTCCGATTCGGTAATTACTTACGTTGACTGGAACATGATCCTACCGGCACTATCGCAGGGTGTCGGAGATTGCGCATTTGTTTCATATATTCAGGGAACAATATTTACAGAAGAAAACAACATCGATAATATCGTTCCTGTTGGCAGCCCTTTCCTGCAAAATGATTATTGCTTTGCAGTGCAAAAAGGGGAAAGAAAACTGCTTGCCAAGCTTAACGAAGGTATGAAGGCCATAAAAACCACCGGCCAATATGATAAAATTTACCAAAAATGGTTTGCTGTGTATGAAGAAAGGGAGTTTTCTTTTAGCAGGGCTCTTGAATTGCTTAGCTGGATTTTAATACCACTGATATTTTTAGCAGTAATCGGTTGGATTTTTATCTGGTTCCTGAAAAAACAAATTAATTTGAAAACGGCGGAACTACGAAATGAGTTACAGGAAAAGCATATTGCACAAAAAAAACTTGAAGAATCTGAACTGGCCTTTCGAACAGTATTTAATCAGAGTCCTGATGAAATTATTATAACTGATTATGAAACTTTAAAAATCATTCAAGTCAATGATGCTTTTCTCCGCAACCACAAAAAAAACAAAATTGATGTAATCGGGAAAAGTCCCCTTAGGCTGGGTATCGGGATTTCAAAAAAGCAAATTCTTGATGTAGTGAAAAGAATGGATAAGGATGACTTGATCAGTACATCTGAAATACAATTGAGTAACAACAATAATAAAAGAACTTATCATGCTTCAAACAAAATAATCGATTACCAGGGCAGAAAGTCGATACTTACAATTTCCAGTGATATCAGCCAAATGGTTTCTTTTCAGGAAAAACTCGAAGAAACCAACGACTATCTTGATGAATTGATTAACTCTATGCCGTCAAGCCTGATAGTTGTTGACACAGAGATGAAAATTTCAAGAGTTAACCAGGCTTTGATCGATTTTTTTGAAATTGATCCGAATATTATTAGCGGGCAAAACCTTTTTTATTCTCTGCCAATATTCAACAAATTCTCGGATAATCTGAATAGCGTTCAAAATACTCTTAGGCCATTAAATCTATACAGGCAGGAATTTCCTGAATTTGAAAATATGTTCTTTAATATTTCTTTCTATCCTGTATTATTGAAGGATTTGAAAGGCATAGTTATTCGTCTTGACGATGTTAGTGAATCAGAAATAAATCGCAGGCAATTGATTCAGGCACAAAAACTTGAATCTCTTTCCGAACTTGCAGCTGGAATTGCCCACGATTTCAATAACATACTAACAGGTATAATTTCTGCAAATTCTATAATGCGTAAACTTATCAACAGCGGAGAACCGGATATTGAAACTCTCAGTGCCAGGCTGCAAATATCGGAAAGTTCCGCTTCGAGGGCTTCAGGAGTCGTTAATCAACTGCTTTCGTTATCAAAAAAATCACTTTTGAAAACAAATATGTTTGATCTGAGTAATTCAATAAACACCATTCTTGATATATGCCGGAATTCATTCGATAAATCAATAAAAATCAATTATCAAATGCCGGATGAAGAATTATTTTTAGAAGCGGATTCCAACCAGATTGAACAATGCCTGCTGAATATAATGATCAATGCCAGTCATGCTCTGACAATTATGAAAAAAGATAAAGAAAAGCAGGGCGGAATAATTGATATCACAGTACAAAAAGTTAAAAAGATCAATATTCCTGGAAAGAATAGCGATTTTAATACCGTATCGGATTACATTACTATCACAATTTCTGATAATGGTGTTGGCATTAAGAAAGAAAATATTGATAAAATTTTTGAACCTTTCTATACATTGAAAAAGAATAAAGGAAGCGGCCTGGGACTTGCTATGGTTTACAAAATAATTAACCAGCACCGTGGATTTTTAAAAGTTAATTCTATTGTAGGGAAGGGAACAACTTTTACAATTTATTTACCTTCAAATAATAATAAGACAATTTTAAACAATAACGAGGACATTAAAGTGCAGGAAACATCCGGAGGGGAAATGATACTGATCATTGATGATGAAAAGGACATTCGAGAACTTGTTGGTGAGATGCTTGAAGATCTGGGGTATAATGTAACCCAGGCATCCAGAGGAATAGAAGGTGTTGAAATATTTAAAAATAATAGTACTTTTAATCTTGTAATCCTTGATCTGTCAATGCCAGATATGTCCGGCGAAGAAGTGCTGGATAAACTTGTGAAAATTAAAAATGATGTTAGAGTAATGATAATTTCAGGTTTCGGCAGAAGTGAAAGAGTTGAAAATATTTTACATGACTTCAATGCAGGATTCCTTAAGAAACCTTTTACGCTTGAAGAGCTAATTAATTCAGTCAACAAATATATAAGTTAGTAGAAAATCCGGTTTAATATTTTACAAGGGAAGAGGAACTTATATTTTCATAGTGATAAATGTATTCAGGCTCGGTTCTGATAAGTTTTAATCCCCGGGGTAATTGGATTTTAGGGATTAAAACTCCCGTGCTGTCTTTCAATATTGCTTCGTAGCTGACGGTAATTTCAATATCATCCTTCGAGAAATCAACAAGCTGGTTAATTCCTCCAAATACAGTTACTTTAATTAAATCGGGACTTAGTATATGCCCCTTAGGAAGCCTGCCGCCTTTGATCTTTATTTTGATATCGTCGAAAGTTATATCAGCCGCCTGTTGAATATCAACCGATAATTTTACAATATCAGGATTAATTTGAATAGGAGCATCATTTATATCATTCATTGCTATCGATTGTGTAAACGGAAGATGAGCATCATCAATTAACAATTTTCTTGTTTCTACATCATTGATTTTATCAACAATTTTGGAATTACCTGTTATTTCTATACTATCAGGAACTGAAACAACATCGCCTACCTGTACAAAACCTGACCTTGTTTTTATATTAGCCAGTGCCCTTACAGCTACCATTTTAGAAGCGATCATACCGGTTTTAAGATTAATATTTTCAGGAATAACATCCATAAGTTCAACATCTAAAAAATACTTAACGCTTTTCATCATTTCTGAACGTGATATTTTATATAAGGTATCAAGATTATTACTGCGGCTTAGATCGACAATACATTTAGCAGTTGAGTTGAAATATTTCAATGTAAAAAGATTCCACCCGGTGCCCCTGAACTCCGCCGATGCTGATTCAGGCATTTCATTTTCCACTGCCCTGTTTTCCGGAAGAAGGATAGTTAACGGAACGTCAACACGTGTTACATTTGTGTCATTCAGGTTCGTGTACATCCAAAGGGCAAAAGCAAACATAACCGAGCCAAGAAGAGTTTTTGAAGTCATAACTCTCTTTACATTCTTCATGTCCGGGAATATTTGTACTCGATTTTTTTTCATACTTCTTATCAATATTCTTATTATTATAAATTTAAGAAAAAAAATTGGATTTGCTTCGATATTAATTCCAGGCCAAAAATATAAATATTATGGTTACAATTATCAGTTATTACATTTGAATTAACGCTTGGATTTAGAACTAAAAAAGCTTATCATCTCTCATGTAATGTTTTAATTTGCCGGAGTGTAATAAATATGAGCAGCGATGAAATAATTGTTGGAGCAATAGTAACAATAATAATAACTTTAATCTGGCTTGGAAAAGAAAGGCTTAAGAAAAAGAAGTTTAATAATATTACTTCATTTACTACTGATAAATGTTTTGTTGCTATAAATCTTCGAAAGGAAAACAGAGTTGACCTGCTACATTTAAATTTCAGGAATGCCAGATCGGAATCCGAGAAAATTATTGATATTGATTTCCTTATTAAAGAGAATATTGGAAGCACGAAAATCTCTTTATGTTCTTTTTCCGACTCTATTCACCTGCCTCACGTTGTTGAGAGCAGGAGTGACATGGCCGTATTGATAGGATTAGACGATTTTATCGCGACAATTCAGAGAAATGATAATAAATTTCCAACATTCAGATTGCAAATAAAATCCGATAACGGGAAAAAATATTCCTCCCCAAATCTAAAGATCACTAAAAAGAATTCAATCGAAATTGCCGGGTAACTCAGATTAAATAAAACCAAACCTCTACTTTAAATTACCTTTTTGTTTATTGCCCATTCAAGGCCTTTGTTGACAATATTCTTGTCCAGCCCGACATCATAGGCTGTCATTGGTACGCCTTTTTTTTCATCCATTTTTTTCAAAACCTGTCGAAAATCTGTTTCTGCTTCTTCGAATCTGCCAAGGTAAACAAGGGAAAAGGCCCTGAGGTTTAAGGCATAAATCTGATCAGGTACGGTTTTTAGTGATTCCTCTGCCCAATGAAGAGCATCCGAAAACTGCTTTTTACTGCCCAACATCTGCGACAAAGTTGAAGCTGCGCTGGCATATACTGATTTTGAGAGATTCCCGGATTGCAATGCAAATTTTATCGCCTCTTCAGCTTCTTTGAAAAGAGCCATCTGTGCAAGGGTCTGCCCAATCTGAAACCATGCATAGCCATTTAGCGGGTCAGCTTTAACGTGCTCCATCAATAGTTTATAATTCCTTTTTACTTTGGCCTCCATAACTTCTCGGGATACCTTATAGCCAAGATGTTCTATCACAATGTCTGATGTCAGGAATTTTCCGCCAACATCGTTAATTGAAGGAGTTATCTGCTCATGTACTTTCCCGGAAAATTTAATAACCGGATAACCATAATTTCGAAACAGTCTCGGGTACCCACCCCGGTGAAGGTTGTATCTTCCGTCCACCTGCAGGTGTTCGCTTTCGATAGTGCAGATATAAGCTCCAGTTTCCTCGGATGAATGTTCAAGCATATAGCGGATGTTATCTCCGGATTCCGATCCAAGCCTTTCATCAGCATCAAGATAAAGTATCCAATCACCGGTACAGTTTTTCAGAGACTCATTACGGGCTTTCGAAAAGTCATTTTCCCATTCCATCTCAATCACATTAGCGCCGTAGCTTTTTGCTATTTCAATAGTTTTATCAGTTGAACCGGTATCAACGATTATCATTTCATCAACGATCTCTTTTACACTTTCCAGACAATCCGGAAGCATTTCTTCCTCATTTTTTACTATCATAGAAAGTGAGATCAGGGACTTATCTTTTTTCACATTTCCTTCTTGTGGCATTTCCTTGCCTGATTTTGATATTTTCAAACCCGACTGTCTATTTACTACCTCAAGGAAAGAAAGTATCTCACGATTTGCAGGTTCAATTTCCAGTGCTTTCCCCAGGAAATTTCTTGCCTGATTAAATTTTTTCAAAATCAACGAAACGTTTGCCAGGCCAACAAGATTATGAATATATTTCTTGTTAATCGTAATTCCTCTTTCAAATTCCTTTACGGCATCAAGATATTTTCCAAGTTTGAGAAGGCATTTCCCCTTTTTAAAGGCAATCATTTCCGGAGAGGTACGAAAAATATCAACCCGTGCCGTAGGGAATTTATCAAGAGATTTCTCCATTATTCCGTATGAAAGATAGGCATCATCAAACTTCTGAGCCATAAAATAAACTTCTCCGAGGATAAACCAGGAATATGACTGATCCGGAACAATATTCAGTGCTGCTTTGGCTCTTTTTTCAGCAAGTGCCGGATCATTCATTTTTAGTGCAAGCGATGCACTCCAGTTCAGAGCCATTGGCAGGATATCAGGCCTGTCCATACCTTTTTCGAGTACTGTTGAGAAACAATCTTCTGATTCCTTCAGCCTGTTCAGAGACATCAGTGTCCTGCCTTTCTGATACAGTAGGTATGTGTTCTCATTTTCTGATATCAAGGCCTTATTGATCAGCTTAAGATTTCTTTCAAATTTTTGCTTTAGCCTGTCCGGAGAAATTGAGTAACCAGAATGTTTTATAACAATATTAGTAGGTTTTATGCCAAATCCGGCTTTGATAACTGATGATGTTACCTGTTCGTGTATTATTCCTTCGAATTTGAATCTTTCAGAATTCAGGAACAACCTTGGCAGATTCGCTGTATATGATTCTTCCGTTCCGTCAGGCTTTGCTGCATTTGAAACAACATTCACCAGCCAAAGGCCTGTTTTATCGTCCGCATTCCTGATTATTGAATCTACCACCAGAGGATTCATAAGCCTTTCATCAGCATCAATAATCAGGATATATGGCTGTTTAGCTGCTTCTAATGAAATATTCCTCGCTGCTGAAAAATCGTCATCCCACTGGTAATGGATAATATTGGCCTTATAATTTTGTGCAATTTTAATAGAATTATCAGTCGATCCGGTATCAACAATAATTATTTCCGCGGCGATATCCTTCACAGAATCAAGGCATTGAGCTAAGTTTGATTCTTCATTTTTAACTATCATACAGACGCTGAGGCCCGGTTTTCTCATTTTAACTCCGTTTACAAATACTTCTTCAGCTTACTTGCTATCAATAACTATGCTATAATTGAAATCATCTGAAATTAATGCAATTTATAAATCGAAATATGACATTCCATTTTTGTCCTCTGTTTCGGAATTAGTATTTTAGTATAGCTTGGATATAGTAATTTTTGAATTAGACTTAACGATATTATTAATAACTGATGATTGGTGCTAAAAAATGCAAACTAAAAAAAATGTTAAGGATAAGATTTATCAGATAAAAATAACTTTAAAGAACTCCAAACCTGCAATTTGGAGACGTATTTTGGTTCCACCGGATATATTATTACCTGATCTTCATGAAATCATGCAAACAGTAATGGATTGGGGTGATTGGCATTTACATCAATTTGCCAAGGGACGTTCTTTATATTCTGTCCAGGATGAAGAAGATTCCTTTATGGGATTTGAAACTGTAGGTTATACCAAAATCAAATTGTCCGATTTGTTAAAAAAAGAAAAAGAAAAGATACAGTACGAATATGATTTTGGCGATGGATGGGAACATGTAATTACTTTGGAAAAAATAATTGACAGAAAGGAAGATCAGGATATCCCGATCTGCACTGCCGGAAAAAATTCAACCCCACCAGAGGATACAGGCGGAATATGGAGATATAGAGCCTTTTTAGAAATCAGGAAAAATCCGGACCATGAAGAATACGAAGAATATTTGGATTTGTATGGAGATGATTTTGATCCGGAGTATTTTGATATTGATGAAATAAATGATTCACTGCAATAATCTTCTCATATTAATAAGAATGACTTCCAATTGAAATAATGTTTAGACTATATTTTCAATTTGCTAATTTGATTTTTTTGACATCAAAACAAGTATAGACACAATTTTATGTTTGAAATTCCGAAAAATTTTATAAATTCACCTGATGTTGAAAAATAATAAAAGAATATGAAAACAGCTTTATCAGTATTTCTAAATAGCGACCGCACATATATTGCGGCTATTGAACCGAGACAATCAGGTTTATACCTTGCTTATATCAATTCCACTTCAGCTGCTTTTGATTTCCAGCAGCCCGGAATTGATCCTGATGATGAATCATTGAATCAAATAAAACAGCTGCTTGGAGAAATTCCCGGTGATGTAGAGCGGATATCCGTTACAATTCCCAGTGATACCGTTCTCGTTACCCAGATTCCGGGTAACGAAGACATGGATATGGAACAAATGCGTCAGCTTGTCAGCTTAGAGATCAGGCAGACATTCCCGAAATTCAGTTTCGAGGATTTCGCAGCTAATGTTTATAAAATTTATCCGGGAAAAGAAAGCACAGCTATGCTTCTTGCTGTTATCATAGCTAAGCAGGATTTGACCAATATCGGAGATTTCTTCAAACAATACTACGGCAAAATTGATAATATCGAAATTTCCCAGCTAAATGCTATTTCCGGATTCTTTTATAATTATCCCGAGTTAGCTGACGGGACAATTGCAATTTTCGGAATCCAGAATAATTTCGTGGATATAACCCTTATGGCCATGGGAAAAATGATATATTATAACCTTGCACCAATTAATGATGAAAACGAACTGGCAGATATCTGCACTCAGGAATACGACAAACTGCTTGCATCACATGCCGATTATATCGACAAGGCATATCTTTTTGGTGCCGGGCTTACAAAAGATGCCTATTTGAAAGTGAAAGAAGAATCAGTAAAAAAAGGCATCGACGTGCAAAGGCTGAATGCTTTCCGAATGATGTCAACGGAATTAAACCAAAGGGAAAGAGATTATTGTTCGAGGGTTTCTCATGTGTTCCCGCCTTGTATCGGCGGTGCACTTCCCGCATTTTTTGAAAGAATTAAAATTTATTGACAAATGAGAATTATTGGCGGTGAATTTAAAGGCAGACGCCTGAATTCAAAAGTATTAAGCGGAGTAAGGCCGACATCGGATGCTGCAAGGGAATCAATATTTAACATTCTTCTCAATTATATTGATATTGACGGAATTGAAATTGCTGATCTTTGTGCCGGTACGGGAGCGCTTGGAATTGAAGCACTGAGCAGGGGCGCTGAATTCTGTTGTTTCGTGGAAAAAAGCAGGAAAACCGCAGGCGAAATCATAAAAAACCTTGAAGCTCTTAAAGTCGATAAAAGCAATTTCAGAATTTTTACAATGGATGCTATTCTATTCCCTGCAAAGATTAAGAAGAAAATGCCGGAATTTTCTCCCCGACTGATTTTTACTGATCCGCCTTATGCTGCGAAGATGATAAACAAACTTCTGGACAATATTAAAAATGATGAATTGTTGCTACCCGAATCTCTGTTCGTTGCCGAGCACGATATACGTGAAACTGTTCTTATTCCCGAAGGATTTGAACTGTTGAGGACAAAGAAATTTGGCGAGACTGTTGTTGACTTTATTATTAAACTATAGGATTATCATGAGTACACATATACCCGACCGTAATGAAGCGATGGAATTATTTCTGAAATATAACAAAACCGAATCTCTGATAAATCACGGAAAATCAGTAGAAGCAGTGATGAGATATTTTGCTGAAAAAAATGGTGAAGAACCAGACAAATGGGGTACTATTGGCCTGGTTCATGACCTTGATTACGAGATGTATCCCGAGCAGCATTGCGAAAAAACAAAAGAAATTCTGGAAGATGCAGGTTGGGATGAGGAATATATCAGGGCAATACTTTCGCACGGCTGGGGTATAGTAACTGATGTTGAACCAAAGACAACACTCGAAAAGACTCTCTACGCCATTGACGAACTAACAGGCCTTATCACAGCATGCGCACTGGTCAGGCCTTCGAAAAGCATAGAAGACCTGACAGTAAAATCCGTGAAGAAAAAATGGAAGCAGAAATCCTTTGCCGCCGGGGCTAACAGGGAAATAATCCTTAAAGGCGCTGAGATGCTTGGTATGGAACTACCCGAACTAATCCAGCATACCATTGACGGTATGAAAACAGTCCGTGAAGAGATCGGGTTATGATATCTATCACTTCTCTAACAAATTTCAGATAATGGATAAGTTCATTTTTTATCTATGCAATTTAATTTTATATCTCATCCGTTTATTTCTAAATTAAAAATGAACTAACCAGAAACAAAAGCTATAGATTAAACATTAATTAAATTAAACACTAATATAATACGTCATTTTCTCCAATACATCTTGTATTTTATACAAAATTTAACTATTATTGTAAATATATAGAGAATATTTCGAATAATCTGAATAATATTATGCTGATAAGATTTATTATATCAAACTTTCTTTCATTTGACAACGAATGTGAATTTAATATGATAGCCGGTTCAAACAGAACCCACAGTCATCATTTGTACAAAGTAAAATCTTTGAATATTTTGAAGGGATCGGCAATTTACGGACCTAATGGGGCAGGAAAATCTAATTTTGTAAAAGCAATTTATTTCCTAACAGATTTAGTAAATAGAGGAAAACTTGAATATTCAATTAACGAAAAAAAGTATAAATTGAAAGCTGAGAATTTTAATAAACCGATTGAAATTGAAGTTGAATTTTCTTTCGAAAATAAAATATACTCTTATAATATAAGTATTGATGACAAAACTATACAATACGAAGCTCTTTATTTGTCAGGCCTTGGAGCTGAAGATAAAATGGTATTCGAAAGAGTAGGAACTAAAAACAAAAAGGTTAAAATAAATCTTGCTACCAAATATAAAAAAACTCAGAAGGACAAACTTCTCCTTAAATTAATGGAAGAAAATTTGGTTGAACCTAATGAATTATTTATCTCGAAATATGAATTATTAAAAATTGAAGAAATAACAAATTCAAGAAATTGGTTAGCCAATAATTTGAAACCTATTTTCCCAAATAGCAAATTTGCTATGTTAATTCCAGCAATAACAAGCTCAAATGAATTTAAAAATGCAATTAATTCTTACCTTGCAATGTTTGATATCGGAGTGAATGAACTTGGCATAGAAGATATTGATTTTGATAATTTTTTCAATGAAAAAGATATTGCTTTGAAATCACATTTACTCAAAGAGATTGAAGATGGCAATAACATACTCCTTCCTCTTAATAATGAAACAGTTTTACTAAAGAGAGAAAACAACAGAAATATTGTTAAAAGGATTTATACATTCCATTCAAGCAAGAATAGTAAACCGATCAAATTTGATCTTTCCGAAGAATCAGACGGAACTATTAGATTATTAGACCTAATTCCTATATTGGATGATATCATTAATTCAAATACTACTTTTGTCATTGACGAAATAGAAAGAAGCTTGCACCCAAACCTGATATACGATCTAATAAGGAAAATTATGGGAATTCCTGAAACAAAAGGACAGTTAATATTTACTACTCATGAATCCAATCTGCTTGACTTTAACATTTTCCGACAGGATGAAATCTGGTTTGCTGAAAAAGTCATATCTGGCGCAACAGAATTTTATTCACTCAGCGAATTTAAACCCAGATATGATCTTGATATTCGAAAAGGATATTTAAAAGGCCGTTTTGGAGCGATACCATATATATCCAATATCAATTACGTAGATCAGAGAAAAGAAAATGCGTAAAAAAAGAGGTTATAACCGCGATATTATTAATCCTCTGGTAAGAGATTACAAACTTTTTGCAATTGCATGCGAGGGTGGAAAACGGGAACCTGAATATTTTCAATTATTTGAGAAAATTTCAAACAGAATAACCATTGATATCATCGGAGATATAATAAATGACGAAGAAATGAATTATATTCATGAAACTAAATCCTCACCCAAATGGGTTCTTGATCGGGCAGTCAGGTATATCGAAAAAGAAGGCCTAACTGAAGAAGACGAATTATGGTTTGTTATGGATATTGACAGATGGCAAGGAAATCAGATTAGAGAAATTGCCAATTATTGCAAGCAAAAAAACAATTGGCATATTGCTCTCAGCAATCCTTGCTTTGAAGTTTGGTTAATATACCATATAAAAGAAGAGATTGACGTTAATGAATCTTTGGATTGCAAGGAACTAAAATATCAACTTTCAATTATCGTTAACAGTGGATACAACAAATATCGTTTTATACAATTTTTCAACAAGGCAATAAATAATGCCCAAAACGCTGATACTAATCGTAGTCATTATTTTCCCGATCCAGGAAATACCAAAGTATATCTACTTGCAGAATCATTGATACATAAAATCGGACAAGGTAATTTTGAAAATTTACTTGAAAATTTGAGTGAAGGAATAAAAATCTAATCCGGGCGGTAAAGTAAAAAAATGTAGATAGAATTATAAATGCCGGACGTAAAAACGCCCGGCAAGACTTTTAACTTTCATAATTATTTTAGCATTGTTCTTGCAATCACAAGGCGCTGGATTTCACTTGTTCCTTCGTATAGCTCTGTAATTTTTGCATCACGATAGTAGCGCTCGGCATTGAAATCCTCGGTATAGCCATAACCGCCATGAATCTGAATGCACCTGTCGGCGCAGAAGGTTGCCACTTCAGAAGCCTTAAGTTTAGCCATTGCTGCTTCCTGAGAATAATTCACGCCTGCGTCCTTCATCTTGGAAGCTTTCCAGGTAAGCATGTAAGCGGCATTATATTCAGTCCACATATTAGCAAGCATCCATTGAATTGCCTGGAAATTGGCTATCGGCTGGTCGAACTGCTTACGTTCCTGCGCATATTTCACGGCGTCCTCGATTGAAGCGCGGGCAATACCAAGAGCCTGCGAAGCTATACCAAGCCTGCCTCCGTCCAGTGTTACCATAGAAACTTTGAATCCCTTGTTCAGGTCTCCAAGCAGGTTTTCTTTTGGAATCCGACAATCCTCAAGAATTATTTCGGCAGTGGAAGAACTTCTGATACCAAGTTTTTTCTCAAGTTTTCCAATACTATAGCCGGGAGTATCGGAATCTACGATAAACGCAGAAACGCCACGGGTCTTCTGAGAGGGTTCTGTGGATGCAATAAGAACAAAAATATCAGCCTCTCCCCCATTTGTCGCAAAAAGCTTTGAACCGTTTAGTATCCACTCATCACCATCAAGGACGGCCGTAGTTTTGGTGGCACCGGCATCCGAACCTGCGCCTGCTTCAGTCAGCGAAAAAGAACCAATTTTCTGGCCTGATAGCAGCCCCGGCAGATATTTCTTCTTTTGTTCTTCGGTTCCAAAACGGAAAATGGGATCGCAAACAAGAGATGAATGAGCCGAAATTATCACACCAGTTGAAGCACACCAGCGGGAAATTTCTTCCACAGCAAGGAAATAAGATACAAAATCCATCCCTGCACCGCCATATTCATCCGGATAAGCTATCCCCATTATACCAAGTTCGCCTAATTCATTGATAATTTCACGAGGAAATTTGTGATTTTTTTCATTTTCAGATGCAACAGGCGCAATTTTTTCTTTAGCAAATTTTTCAACCATGTCTTTTAGCATGAGTTGTTCTTCTGTGAACATGAAATCCATGAATGGCCTCCATAGTGGAAAATTCAACAAATAATTAATTTTGTTCATCTTACGGCCGGGATTCTGTCTAAATTCTTACTGGTATTATTGTCCGCTTGGCTTTTTACTAATTTAAAGTCCTGATAAATATAGTAAAATTTGAAAACATTTCTGACACAAAAATAAATTTTTCCTTTTTTAATTTTTGAAATTTTATTATTAACTTAAATAAAACAATGATTTGATAGTCTTTTCATAATGAGAAACAGTGAATCATAAGAAATAAAAAGAACAAAAGCGAACATTTAAAGTATTATTCGGAATAATAACAAGATCCAAAGGCTTACCCAAGAACATCACTGTAAAGTAAGGTTATAGATACAGGCAATTTATCCGGGAACACTAAGGGCGATGATAGTTACTTGTTAGTATAATATGGAGTTCCTATGCCATTGAACCGAAACTTAATCCAGGAACAGGTAATGCTCCGGGATACCATCCGAAAATTTGCTGAGGAAGTAATAAAGCCAAAAGCAAAGGAACTGGATGAGAAAGAAGAGTTTTCTTATGAAATAACAGCCGAGATGGCTGATATGGGATTATTAGCTGCAATTGTTCCCGAGGAATACGGGGGCAGCGGCCTTGATTATTTAACTTATATTCTTATTGTTGAAGAACTTTCACGTGTGGACGGAAGCCAGGGAGCGACAATTGCCGCTCACAACTCTCTTGGCACAGCACCGCTGATGTATTTTGGAAATGAGGAACAAAAAAAGAAATACCTCCCGGAAATTTGCAGCGGAAAGCTCTGGGGATTCGGCCTGACAGAACCGAATGCAGGCTCTGATGCAGGAAATACACAGACTACTGCCGTCAAAGACGGAAATGAATGGGTGATTAACGGAAGCAAGATTTTTATAACCAATGCTGCCACTGATATCACTCTTGGATCAACGATAATGGCCTGTACAGGTGAAAAGCCTGATGGAAGTAAAGAACTATCCTGTTTCATTGTTGAAAACGGTACTCCAGGATACACGCCAAAAGTAATGCACGACAAAATGATGTGGCGGGCATCAAACACGAGTGAACTTATTCTGGAAGACGTTCGCGTACCCGAGGAGAACATGCTCGGCAAGCAGGGAGACGGATTCAAACAAATGCTTGGCACTCTTGATAAGGGTAGGCTTTCAATAGCCGCAATGGGCCTTGGAAACGCACAGGGAGCCTTCGAAGCCGCTTTGAAATACTCGAAGGAAAGAAAGCAGTTCCGCCGTCCCATTTCTACTTTCCAGACAACTGCATTCAAACTTGCTGATATTGAAACCGGCCTTGAACTAGCCAGAACATACCTATATGACGTATGCAGAATGGCTGACGAAGGAAAAAGAATTACAAAGGAAGGAGCCATAGCTAAGCTTTACTGCTCTGAACTGTCACACATGGCTGCCAACCACTGCGTTCAGATACACGGCGGCTACGGCCTGATGAAAGAATACGATGCTGAAAAATTTTACCGCGACCAAAAGCTTCTCGAAATCGGCGAGGGAACTTCCGAGATTCAAAGACTGGTAATTGCCAGGAGTATTGGTTGCTGGGATTTTGACTGAGAAATTTATTTGGTTTTAAATATTTTGTAACACACAATCCGGAGAATTTTATGATAGGAATAGTCGGTTATGGATCTTATGTTCCGGCTTACCGGATCAAAACATCCACCATCGCCGATCAATGGGGCGATGACTGCAATACTATCGAAAACGGCCTTCTGCTTAGTGAGAAAACCGTCCCTGGAAGGGATGAGGATACTATTACTATTGCTATCGAGGCAGCGAAAAATGCTTTGAAAAGAGCAAAAATCAATCCCCAGGATATTGGAGCTGTCTATATCGGCTCCGAATCACACCCTTATGCTGTTAAACCTTCAGGAACAGTACTAATTGACGCGCTTGGAATCGGCCCCCATGTACATGTAGCTGATTTTGAATTTGCATGTAAAGCCGGAGCCGAAGCCATGTTTGTTTCATACAGCCATGTAAAATCCGGCAACATGGAATATTCTATGGGAATAGGCGCTGACACATCACAGGGAGCACCCGGAGACGCACTCGAATATTCAGCTTCCGCAGGCGGCTCTGCCTTTATTTTCGGCAAAGGCGAAAACGTTGTTGCCGAAGTAATAGAAACTCACTCCTTCACCAGCGATACTGCCGACTTCTGGCGGCGCGAGCACATGCACTACCCGCGCCATGGCGGACGCTTTACCGGCGAACCTGCATACTTCAAACACGTGCTGGGAGCAGCTCACGCTCTGCTTGAAAAGGCCAACATGAAACCCGAAGACTTTGCGCACGCGGTATTCCACATGCCTAACGGCAAATTCCCGCTTAAAGCTGGTAAAATAGTAGGATTCACAAACGAGCAAATGAAACAGGGCTGGGTAGTGAACAAAATGGGTAATACCTATTCCGGTTCCTCACCAACCGGTATGGCAGCAATTCTTGACGAATTGAAACCGGGTGAAAATGCCTTTATGATCTCGTTCGGTTCCGGCGCCGGTTCGGACGGTTTCATTTTCCGTGCAACCGATAAAATAACCGAAGTTCAGGCACTTGCCCCTAAAACAAGAGAACTTATCGACGGCAAGAAGATTTACCTGTCTTATGGCGAGTATGCGGCCTACAGGCGCAAAATCAGGTATAATGATATTCATTGATAATAATAATTATTGAAATAAATCGGAGAATAAAATATGCGCGAAGTTGCAATAATCGGCATCGGCATGACAAAGTTTGGAGAGCTTTGGGATCAAAGCCTCAGGGATATGTTCGCAGAAGCAGCCCTGAAAGCTATGGATAATGCCGGGATCGATAAAATTGATTCTTTATACGTGGGCGCCATGTCCAGCGGATTATATACTTACCAGGAACATATTTCCTCAGTGATGGCAGATTATATCGGGCAGCGCGGAATTGCCGGTGCCAGAATAGAATCGGCCTGTGCTTCCGGCGGAATGTCCTTAAGATCGGCTTTTATGGAAGTGGCTTCCGGTATGAGCGATTTTGTTATGGCCGGTGGTGTTGAAAAAATGTGGGATGCTGATGACGGTTCAATGATCCTCGCCACTGCTGCCGACCAGGAATACGAAGCATTCCATGGCATCACATTCCCGGGCCTCTACGCCATGATGGCAAGAGCATACATGGATCGCTACGGTCTGACTCGTGAGGAGCTGGCACAGGTTCCTATCAAAAACCACAAGCATTCTATACACAATCCCGAAGCACAGTATCCATTCGAGATCAACCTGAAGACTGTTCTTAGTTCGGCAATGGTAGCCGATCCGCTAAGGCTGATGGACTGCTCGCCTATTACAGACGGCGCTGCAGCAGTTATACTTTGCCCGATGGACAAAGCTAAACAAATTGTAAAAAATCCTGTTAAGATAAAAGCAATCGGCGCGGCTACAGGGCCAATTGCACTGCATGACCATAAGGACGTCACCAAACTCGATGCTGTTCGTATGGCAGCCGAGAAAGCATATAAAATGGGCGGTGTAACACCGAAAGATATTCAGTTTGCCGAAGTACACGACTGCTTCTCGATAGCAGAGATAATCGTTGCCGAGGAACTCGGATTCTTCGAATACGGCCAGGCAGGAAAAGCTATAGCCAACGGCGAGGGAACTTACGGCTCCAAAGTGATTATTAATACAAGCGGAGGCCTGAAAGCCAAGGGCCATCCGGTTGGAGCAACAGGCATTGCCCAGATAATTGAAGTTACCAAGCAGCTTCAGGGCGATGCAGGCAAGCGTCAGGTAGAAAATGCCAGGTTAGGAATGGCCCAGAACATGGGCGGCTCGGGAGGAAGTTCTGTTGTATCTATTCTGGAGGCAGTATAATGGCAAACAGTCAAAGATATACACGCGAAATACCGCACAGGTACAGGCTCGAAGCCCAAAAATTTAAAAGCGGCTACGTAACGCTGGCAAGACGCTACATCGATCCCGAATCAGGCGAAAGGGAATTTGAGAACATCACGCTGAAGGGAACAGGCAAGATAATTACTTATACAATTGTCAATCTCCCTGCTGATGATTTCGCCAAATACAAACCATTCCCGGTTGCTATTATTGAAACCGACGAGGGAGCCAGGATAACCGCACAGGTTGTTGACTGCAACGCTTCCGATTTAAAGATTGGCGCTTCCGTCCGCTTCGTAATGAGGAAAATGGGCGAGGAAGGCCACTCGGGAATTATTAACTACTGCTACAAAGCAGTGCTGGATTAATTCTATATTGATTAATTATCTTATTCATCCGATGGCTTGAAGTCATCGGATGTTTTTTTTGTATAAATATGGACTTATAATAAAAAATATTGGAATCCTCTATGTCCACCACTGGCCCCGATAAAACGGGAAAGGTTGCGGGTGTCTGAAGGGTTACGACACGTCGGGGCAGGCAGGAAGTGGGTTCTTTTTTCTTACCCTTCAGACAGGGCATCTTTATCCACGAGCTGGAGCACGTGGAAATTGAATTTGTCAAAGGCAGGGTTGATGTCATCCTGAGCAAAGCGGAGGATCAATTCTTCAAGATTATCTGCCAGAAAATATGGATTTTTCAATAGCAAGCTTCGGAAATATGACAATTATAATTCCTATTAAGATAGATATTTAGTATATTTAATAGTCTTTATTTGTAAATGGAATGAATACAGGAAAGAAGATGGAAAGTTTAAAAATATATAAGGACATTAGCTCAAGAACAATTTTGTTGGATAAACTCGATAAGTTTGTTGGCAAAAAAGTTGAGATTATAATAAATGCAATTAATGATAACACAAACGAAAAAAACACGACCGGACTTCGCGGCTCGTTGCAAGCTTATTCATCTCCCGAAAAGATTAGTAAAGAAAAGATTGCCTGGGCTCAGGCTGTAAAGGACAAACATGATAGTTGATGCAAATGTTTATTTAAGATACCTTTTAAATGATCTGCAGGAACAAGCAGAAATTGCGGCAGAAATTATTGAAAACGAATCGATTTTTCTCCCGAATGAAGTTTTTGCGAAGTTGTTTATGTTCTGGAAAAAGTTTATAGCGTTTCTAATCCTGAAATTTCAAAAACATTATCCACTCTTATCAGTTTTCCAAACATAAATATTATAGATCAAAGGCTGATTACTATCGCTCTTGAATACTACCGATCTACTAATCTTGATTTAGTTGATTGTCTGCTTTGCGCTTATAAATTAACCAGCCAGGAAATAATTTTTACTTTTGATAAAAAGCTGCAAAAGAAATTGGAAAAAATTCATATTTAAATAATTTCTCTGCTACTGCCCGCCCCTCGATCTCTCGTTATCAGGAAAACAATCAAAATCTGAAAATTTTTACTCTTAAAAATAGCCACGTGCTTTAGCTCGTGGATAAGGGAGGCAAAGAAAATGAAACCACCCCGCCCTTCGGGTATCCTTCGAGCTTCCGCCTATCCCACCGCCACCACAGCGCTTATCAGCCCGTAACCATTATGGTTGCGCGCACGGACGGCATACTCTGCCGGAATCTCCGGTGGAGGCAGCATAGCGCTCAGATCGCGGCCCCGCCAGGCTTTCCGCCATTTTTTACCCTTTTTAGCGCTCCGCGTCACAATCTCGTAACTCGTCGCGCCCTCCACTTCCGGCCATGAAAAAATCTCCTGCGCGGCATCATAGTCAAAATCCGCCGGAGCCTCGGGCCTGTGCGGGTTTCCGCGCCTTTTCAGGTTCACCATCCCGATTTTCTGTATCAGCACCGAATCCTTGCCCATCACCCCGCGCCACCAGCCCTTCAGCAAGGTCAGCAGCCACTCGTCGGCCTTCATCAGCTCCTTCAGCTCCGCAGTGCTGTGCATCGCGCGCTTCTTCTTCTGCTCCTGCTCCTCCATCGCCAGCTCCGTTTCGGCAATCGCCTCAGCCAGCCTGTCTATCATCAGCTGCGGAATAGTTTTCGGCAGCCCCTCCTGAACGTGCCGGTTGTGCACTTCAATAATCAGCTCGGCCCTCGAAAGCATCTCCAGGCGCGACTTTGGGAACCTCAGCCCAAAATCAAAATCCTTCAGATGCTTCTGATCATCCGCGTAAATCGGAATACCCAACGCCCGCACAATCTGATAACATTCCGTCAGTTCCTTAAGCATGTTCTGCACCGAAAAGGTCTGTGAATGCCACTGCGCAGTGTCCACCGCCGACGAACTAATCTTATTCATGAATATATCATAACAGTCCTCAGCCCAAATACATATCTCCTCCGGCGCATGAAGCTCATCACGAATAAAATCATGATTATCCTGAATTTTCCTAAGCCTTTCAGCCCTGATATCATGATTGTCCTGCGAAAAATTATTGTTTAATATTTCAGCCATTATCTCTCCCCGATATATAATATTGAACGGCTTCCTTTAAAAAAAACAGCGATTTAAGGTGAAATAATCTTAACTTGCAAAAAATCAAAAGGAGCATCAAATGGCAAACAAACGAAGAAATTACAGTTCAAAATTCAAAATGCAGGTAGCCCTGGAGGCAGTCCAAGAGAGAAAAACAATAACCGAGCTGGCATCGGAGTACGGGGTTCATCCAAACCAGATAAGCATGTGGAAAAAGCATTTAAAAGAAAGTGAAAAGGAAGTATTTGAAAACAAGCGTGGGCCAGGGAAGAATAAAAAAGAAAAAGACGAATCAGTATTATATGAAGAAATAGGCCGGCTAAAAATTGAATTAGACTGGTTAAAAAAAAAATTGGGCCGTGAGTAAAGAAGAACGCAGGAAGATGGTAGATGCTGATAATAAAGAAATTAGCATAAGCCGGCAGTGCGAGCTTTTGGGTATTAGCAGGAGCTGTTATTATTACAAACCCAAGGGTGAAAGTGAAGCAAATATTCTATATATGAAGCTGATCAAAGAACAATTCGCGATTACTCCATTTTATGGAGCCAGAAAAATGACAGCACACTTACGTTCTTTGGGATACCATGTTAACTATAAACGAATCAGGCGATTAATGAAATTATTGGGACTTCGGGCAATATATCCCCAACCGGACACGAGCAAACCGAACAAGGAGCACAAAATTTATCCATACCTGTTGAGGGATATGAAAATAAGTCGTCCGGATCAGGTTTGGAGCCTGGATATAACATATATTCCGATGCGTAAAGGATTTATGTATCTTATAGCAATTATAGATGTTTATAGCAGGTATATCGTCGACTGGGAATTATCGAATAACCTTGAGAAGGAGTTCTGCATAGATACAATAAAAAGGTCTTTGAAAACCAGGAAACCGGAAATAACAAACACGGATCAGGGCAGTCAGTTCACGAGCAATGATTTTGTGAAAACGATTCTGGATGCTGATGTTAAGGTAAGCATGGACGGCAAGGGCCGCGCCTTGGACAATGTTTACATAGAACGCTTCTGGCGGAGCTTTAAATACGAAGACCTGTATCTGAAGTCTTACGAAGACGGAAAAGAGCTCTATGGCGGTATAAAGGCTTATGTCGATTGGTATAACAACACGAGGCCGCACGCAGGAATTGAATACCAGATTCCGGCTGAAAAATATATGAACGAACAGCGGTTCGTTAATTGAAAACTTTGTTGGAAAAGTGAAAAAATGTAATCCGGTAAGCAATTGATAAAAAAAGAAATAGAAAGGAGAGTGAAAGTTATCCACAATTTCCAGGTTGTTAACAAAAAGAAAAAAAAGTAGCAAAAAAAAGAAAAATTAATATTATTACATATTTTTTTCTTATTTTATTAGAGAAGAAGTATAGATTAATAAACACCATAAACTATACTTTTATTTGTCTAAGCAATAGGGAGCATTTCATATGATAACCACTAATAATATAAGTAATTAATTAATAAGTTCAAAGAAATAATCAACTTATATAATAAATTAAATAATTACAATTAATAATTATCTAAAATAATTTAGTAATTCCCATATTAAAAACCATAAATAATCAATCAGAAATATTAAATAACATATTCATATTAGTAAATAATTAACTCATAATATCAATTCCAATTCATTTCATATTAAATAAATAGCCTTATTTAGTAAAAAACAGATTAGCCTAATAAAATATATTACATTGATATTTAATCGAATATATTATATAATTGCTTAAACTAACTTACTATATTATTATATACATAAATAAAATAATAATATGAATTAAATATTTAGTTAGATGAACTATATCAAGCATAAGATAGTTTAAATATTTAATAAATTATACCGATAAAATATGAATTTATGATGATTATATACTTTGATAAATAAAATATATAATAGATCACACTTACTAAATATTAACTCAATAATCCGGTATCAACAAATTGCACACACCAAATCATTTATAGGATTAAACTTTATTCAAATAATCCGGATATTAATTATTTTGAAATAAAGAATCGGAATTATAGTACAAATATTCAGACTTTTCCGATATTGATTCACAATATTGAAAGTAAGAATCAAAATACTAAGATCAAGAATTGATATTCTCAGCAATCAGATCACTATTTTGATATAAAAAATCGGAATTGTGGGGTATATGATTGATATTTTGAGATAAATAATTGTAAATCCACCGCCGGGAGATATTTTTATCCCTCATCCCCCTGTTTATCGGAATGAAGGATAGCGGCGTAGCCGCGACATTTTTGTAGTAAATCGATCCCGGGATGAATAACAGCCCCGTCGGGGCGGCATTTACATTTCAGATGTCGCTCCTACGGAGCTTCGAATGAAGATTATGCAAATATTATCTACAAAAATTCCGCTCCTACGGAGCTTTTTTATATGATTTCGCTGCTCTTGCGACTGAAGAATCCATCTTCTTTAGCCAGATAATGTATGAAGAATGGACTCTTCGCTGCGCTCAGTATGACAACTCATGCGCCAGCGGGGGACAGGAAAGCTTCTTGCCCCCGCTGTTAGTTATCAGATAAAGTTCTTATCTTACTTCATCGTCAACAATTTTTCCGTCTTTCAGGTAAACCAGCCTTTTGGCTCTTTCAATTACCTGTTCGTCATGCGAGGAGAACACGAAAGTGATGTTTTTCTCCCTGTTCATTTTTTCCATCAGGTCAAGAAGATTTGAACCTGTTTTCGAATCCAGGTTGGCTGTCGGTTCGTCTGCAAGCACAAGCAGTGGATCATTCACGATAGCCCTGGCAACTGCAACACGCTGCTGCTGTCCGCCGCTCATCTGGTTGGGGCGCTTATGTGCCAGGTCGGATATTTCCAGCTCTTCCATTATCTTCATTGCCTTTTCATGCCTTGTCTTTTCCGGTATTCCGAGCAGCATCATCGAAAATTCAATATTTTCCAAAGCTGTCAGTACTGGTATAAGATTATAAGCCTGGAAGATAAATCCAATCTTGTTCAATCGCACGTTCGAAAGTTCCTTCTTGTTCTTGCCGGAAAGATCCTGTCCTTCAAGAAATACTTTTCCTTCTGAGGGAACATCCAGCGAGCCTATCAGGTTGAGAAGAGTTGTTTTGCCGGAACCCGAGGGGCCTGCTATTACTGTATATTCGCCCTTTTTTATTACCAGGTCGACCCCGCGAAGCGCATGAACGGAAACACCGTTTTCCGCGTAGGTCTTTTTAACGTTATCTATTCTGATTATTTCCATTTTTGATCGATATATATTGTTTTACAATTCAAGTAATATTTTTAATATTTAAGTCATTCTGATGGAGCGAAGCGACTGAAGAATCAATTTTTTGTTTCTTTACCTGAAGAATGGTTTCTTCGCTTCGCTCAGAGTGACAAACTTATGTATTTATCCCTTCGCTCTTAACTCCTTCTTCAAAGAGTGCTGGAAGTTTAAAAAGATAAATTTTCAATTTCCTACACGTATCTCATTGCTTCGGTAGGCTGTAATTTTATAGCCTTCCAAGCCGGGTATGATGCTGCAAGTACTGACATAACAGGAATAATTAGCGCTGAATTTAATATCACTTCCGCTGAAAGTCTGGGATGTATTACGCTGTTCATGCCGAATGAAGCCATACTTTCCGAGAATAAACTGAGATCGATACCGCTTTCCATTATTGGCAGGTGAAGCAGGTAGCCTGCTATCATCCCGAAGAAAGTACCGGTAATTCCCAGCATGAATGCTTCGAGCAGTACCATCCTGAATATTTTTCCGTTCTTCATGCCGATTGACATCAGTACGCCGAATTCCTGGACCCTTTCGAAAACCGACATAAGCATTGTGTTTATTACTCCGAATATTACTGCCAGGCCGATTATCAGGTAAAATATCATAACCATTTGCCTGTAGCCTTCGGAATATGCCACCAGCATTGGGATAATATCCTGCCAGGGGCTGACTTCGAAATCGCTGTCAAGCTCTTTACCAAGTTCTTCAGCAAAGGGTATGCTTTGCTGGTAATCTTCCAATATTACTGCTATTTCAGATACTTTATTCCCCATTGAAAGCATATTTTGCAAGACAGGAATTGATACGTAAACCCTGCTTTTATCGAATTCCGAGCTTGCAGTTTTGAAAATTCCGGCTACACGGAATAGCTCGGAGCTTACTTCTCCGTCAATATCCGCAGCTATTGCAACCATTTTATCGCCTACCATAACGTCGAGTTTCTCGGCAAGTTTTTTCCCTATTATTATTTCGTTTCTTCCGGATCCGAGATATTTACCGTCAATTATCGAGGAATAAATATCCGTCATCTGTTTTTCTTTTTCCGGATTAACTCCATATATGGCAACGCCACCGGAATTACTCGCAGAACTTACCAGCCCGAATGAAATTACCCTTTGTCCGAATGCCTTTACTGCATTGTTGTTTTCAAGAAGTTTAACGGCTTTTTGCGGATTATCAATCGAATTTTCAATCACCTTGTTATTCCTGAATCCGGTTTTGTGTATCTGCGTATGAGTAACATCCATCTTAATCTGGTTGTGGAGCATCTGGTGAACCATTCCGTTCATCAGGCTGTCGTTGAACATAAGCATTGCCACTCCCACAACAACTGATGTAAGTACTATCACCGACCTGCGCTTGTTTCTCCACAAATTTCTCCATGCTATTTTTAGTATCATCAGGTGTACCTTATTCCTTTCAATGCTTCTAAGTGGAACAATCTGAAAGCCGGGTAAATAAACGTAAGGAAGGATACAAAGAATATCAGGATCGAGGGCCTGAAGAAAACACCGAAATCAGTAGTCGAGAACATCAATGGCAGGAATCCTGTTTCTGCCATCATTTCAGCGTAGTGCCCGCCAAGTTCGATGGGATTCGCTGCCAGCCAGCTATTCACGCCAAAAGCAGCAATGTTTCCGAAAAAGAGACCGATAATTGTAATAAACACCATTTCGAAGAAAACCACCCGGACAAGCAGTCCGTTGCTGGTTCCAAGCGAAAGCATTACCCCGAATTCCCTGAATCGTTCTGTTATCGACATTAGCAGTGTATTAAGTATACCGAATGCCACGATAATAACCAATATTGCAAGTGTCAGGATACCTGTAATATTATCAAACTCTATCGACTGCTTGAAATCCGGCATTAATTCTGTCCAATCCAGTACAATATACTCTGTATCAGCCAAATTATCCGACAATGAATTTTTAATTTCCGGCATATTTTTCAAAGCGTCAATTTTAACAACTACCGCTGTTGCCCTGTTGTGCATGGCAAAGAGTTCTTCAGCAGCATCAATATTAATAAAACAGCTAAGCCTGTCGAATTCGTCAATTCCTGTTTTTGAAGCGCCGACAATACGGAATTTCATATTTCCCATCGAACCGTCGAATCCCTGCGAAAGCCCTACTACAGTATCGCCGATAGTTGCTTTCAGGTTCTTCATCAATTTATATCCCAGAACCATTTCGTTTATATCCTGATATCCGGGTTTTACCATCCTGCCTGTTTTTATCTGCAAACCGTATTTACTGTCAAATTTCTCGATATCGGAAATCAGTGAAGAATAAGAATCGCTGAGTGAATCAAGTATTTTATTCCTGATCTTGGTCTTATCTCTCATCAGAAGATAATTTTTAATCAGTTCGGATGATTTTTGAGCATCGGAATTATCAGCGAATTTTTCCCTGCTGACCTTTAAAAATCTCCTGAAAATTTCTTCCCTATAATGCTCGGGAACAGAAATATCCAGAATGGCAGATTTCATACTAACGGTCATTATCTTTTGCGACAGGCTTGTAGTTTTTGCCTCGTTCACGGGATCAATTCCCGCAATCAATACACCGTTTGTGTTCGATCCGAAGCCAATCAATCCTTCAGATTGAATACGCCTGGAATATGCTTCTACTCCATCTACTGATTTGATACTTTGAATTAGCTTATCATCATACTTAATGCTTTTATTCAGTGAGGGATTTTCTTTGTATCCCAGCTTCTGTATCTGGATATATCCGTTATAGATATTAACCATGTTCCTGATATTGGCGTCGTATGTGCCTATTTGCATTCCTCTCATTCCCACTGCCAGGAAGGAAGCGAAGAATACGGCAATTATGGTTATCAACGAGCGCCGCCAGTTACGGAAAAGGTTTCTCCAGGCAAGCTTTAAAATTAATTTCATTTCTATTGCCTCGTATTAAATAATTATCTTTCAAGTTCCCTGAATGAGAATATTCTATCTGGTATCTTCGCGTCAAAATCAATTTCTTTATATATGAATTGAGTGTAGTGATTCTCCTTCTTATTGCTGATAATTGTCCATACCGAAGGAATTTTTCTGCCGCCCATAACTTTGAATTTAGAAAACTTCATTGTCCTGTGCAGTTCGCCTCTTTCATCATAGAATTGTATCAAAGCAGGAAGGTTATCTGATTTCCTTACCCAGTAATATAATTTTCCCCAAACAACCGGGGCATCCGGTTTTGGTTTAAGTTCGATTTTCCAGCAATCCTCATTGCCAATTTTTTCATCGAACATATATCTTAGGTTATAGTCATCAATTAATTTGCTTTCCCTTACCAGGTCATCATTCGTCAGGTCTGATCCGTTCCAGGACATAAGCATCATCGATGGTGGTATCTTGATAGTTTTCTCGGCATTTTTCAGGTAATTCCACATTTCATTGCCAATTTTCAGGGTTTTGTTGCCCTTTTCCTTTTTTGGCGAAGTGATAATTACCAAAGCTTTGTCATTACCAACCCACCATGATTTCATTTCAACGACTCTTTCGTAGTCGGGGGTTACAACTTTCATTGCAAATGTTCCACTACTGCTTTCGCCCTTATACTGCTCTTCGGATTTTTTAATGATCTCGTATGCATCCTGTGCCGATGCCCATGCGGACATGAGAATAAAAGTAGCTGCTACTAATAGATATTTCATTTTAAGTCTCCTTTCTTTCTGTTTTTCTTGGCTTCCCGCAGGCGTGTGACGAACCTGTTGCCAAATTCAATATATTCTTCGTTAATTATTTCAAATGCTTCATACAAAAAGCTCATTCTTTCATGAAGTTCAAGCAGATCTTTGTCTTTTTTATAATCTACCTCCTCAATTTTGGAAATTGATCTTTTTACCTGGTCCGTCAAAATTTTAAGTTTTTTTAATCCCGGATCTATTATCATTTCCATGAATTCAACTTTTACTTCATAGAAACTCTCCCTCGGAAACTCAGGATTATATACTTTCTTAAATAATTCAAGTTGAGCGCCGATCTTAATTGTTGTGCTAACAGCCGGTTTCGATACGTTAAGCCTGAATGCTATATCTTTAAGAGACATTGGTTTGCTCTGCGTAAGCAACAAACCCCATATTCTTCCTAACGTGGCTTTTGCTCCCATCATCTCTAAGTAATGCCCGAATTCATTCGCGATATGGTCTTCAACTTCAAGTTTTGTTTTAACAGTCATAGCACCCGTCCTTCGTTATCAATTATTTAATTGCAATTAAAGTTATTATCGTTAACAATTTTCTTAACGATACAAATATTAAAAATGTTTCAAATAAATCCAAAAGATTTTTGTTTTTTGTTTTAGGATAGTCTAAATTAGTTTTTTTGCAACAATGACAATCGAAAAGAAATGGAAATAAAAGTAATTACAATTGATTTCTGGAACACACTATTTGATTCAAGTAATGGTAAATTAAGAAATACTTACAGACAGGAAGCCCTTCTTAAGGAAATAGCAAGACTTGGCAAAACAGTTGACATGAGCGATTTAAAAGACGCTATGCAGGCATCGTGGGAATTTTTCGATCATATATGGAAGAATGACATGCGAACCCCGTCTCCGTATGAGACGGTGGAATTTTTCTGGGATTACCTGCAAATACCTCCGGATCAAAGAGCGCTTGATACAATAGTCGATGCTTTTGAGAATTGCATAATCAAATACCCTCCGAGCATAATTAAAGGCGTTAGGAAGTCAATGAAGAAACTTTCTAAAATATATCAGCTTGCAATTGTTTCTGATACCGGTTTTTCACCTGGTTCGATATTGAGGGAATTATTATATAAAGAAGAAATTTTTGATTATTTCAGTGCTTTTAGCTTCAGCGATGAAACCGGTGTTTCCAAACCTCATGAGAAAGCTTTCAGTACAGTCCTTGATAAATTAAAATGCAAACCCGAAAATGCACTTCATATCGGAGACATTGAAGAAACTGACATTAAGGGGGCAAAGAACATTGGTATGAAAGCAATCAAATTCAGTGGTGACGACACTTCTCACCCCGCATTCAAAAAAGGCGGCTCCACGATAGCTGATATTGAACTTTCTTCCTGGAAAGAGATAAGAGAGTTTTTAAAAGGTGAAAACGAAGTATTATAAGACAGTATACTTTATTGCTGAGAAATATTTTTCATGAACATAGTGAAATGAAATTTGATAATTGAACTATGCCGGGCGAGGTCGGTGGGTTATTCACCGGCAACTTGATGCTGTATTCGTTACCAATGAATCATACTCGTGATTTTCAATATTTAAAAATATTGATTGAAGCATGATTTCAATTGTCTTTTTGATTTTTTTTTCTTATATTTTAATGTTGAAATTTGATTACGCCCCTGTGTTGTCTTTTCATTTTGTAATGTAACGTGAGGCTCTTATAATGACAAAAAAGAAAGTCTATTTCTTTCTGTTCGATGGATACAGCGACTGGGAAATTGCGCACCTGATGCCGGAAATTCAAAAAAATGAAAATTATGATTTGAAAACTTTTTCTATCGACAGGTTACCACTGAAATCTATGGGTGGACTTACAATTATGCCCGACCTTAAAGCTAATGAAATTGATTATCAAAATGCCGGAATGATCATTATTCCGGGAGGTGATGCCTGGGAAAATAAAGGAATAAAAGGACTCGATAAATATATCGAAAAGGCAAGATCGATGAGAGTTCCTATTGCCGGGATTTGTGGTGCTACTGTTTACCTTGCCAACCTGGGATTTCTGAATAATACCAAGCATACAAGCAACGGGCTGGCATATTTAAAAGAAAAGTCAGAAACATATACGGGTGATGCCAATTATCAGAAAATTTCCTGTGTAGTGGATGATGCGATTATTACCGCAAACGGAACGGCAAGCCTTGAATTTGCCAGGGAAATAATGATATACCTTAAAATCTACGAGGTAATAAAAGTTGAGGAGTGGTACGAGCTTTTCAAAGATGGGATTACCGAAGAATAAAGAGAAATTTAGATATTATTGGGGAATTTATGAAGTTAATATTTGCAATATTATCATTATTCGTATTATTGAATAGTGGGAATAATTCTTATGCTGATGATATAACAACTCCACCAATGGCAGATATTGATCTCATCGGGGACAATGTTGTCTATCCCGTAATAGCCAGAAAAGCGGGAGTAGAAGGTAAAGTACTGGTTGAGATAGTTATTGATACTACAGGAAGGCCCAAGGATTTCAGAATTGAATATTCCGATTCGCCATTACTTAATAAAAATGCTATCATGGCTATTAAAAAGGGTAAGTTTACACCGGCATATGAAGATACAACTCCCGTCGAGTGCAAGGTTGTAATTCCGATTAATTTTGTTCTTCGTGGAGGCGAGGAGCAATTTGTTGTGAAATCTGCTAGGGTAAAGAGAGAAAAAAATTATAAAAAGTATTTGAAGGGAATAAAACTTGGCCCATATCCGGATGTGGATGACTCAGTATTTTGCGATAAAGAACCCAGGATATTATTCAAAAAAATTCAGAAATATCTGGTATATCCTTATAAGGCCTGGGAGAACAATGTTGAGGGAAATGTAAAAATCAAGGCGTTAATTAGAAAAGACGGGATGGTTCAGCGTGCATTCATTGAAGAAAGTACATCTCCGCTATTTGATCAGATTTCTTTGCAGGCAGTATTCAAATCCCGCCATATACCAGCCTTGAGGAGTGATACAACGATTAATTATTGGACAACTATTTCTATTGATTTTAAGAAAAATGACCCTTTTTTTAAAAAAATCATGAAGAAAGTTCCAAATCCCGATGATTTTATTCCTGTAGACGAGGGAGCAGAATTGATATATCACGAGTTGCTTGCTAATATTGAATACCCCGAAGAAGCAGTTGAAAATGATATAGAAGGAACAGCCTATGTGAATGTTTTAGTTTGGAGGGACGGATCAATCCGGGATGCTTATATTACTGTTGATGGTAATAAATTACTGGATAGTGCCGCATTAGAAGCAGTGTGGAAAACAGTTATGAAACCCGCAAAAGTAAATAACAAAAAAATTACATCGTGGCTATCAGTCCCTGTAATGTTCTTAAGTGGAATGCTGAATTAAATTTGGTTTTGATTTTTATAAAAAACACCATCCCGATCTAAGGTCTGAGATGGTGTTGTTCCATAAAGATTACTGGTCTGCAATTTTTTCTATTGATGCTTAGTATTTGATACTCCTGAATGCTCCTATATCCTGAAATGCATTTCAAGTTCAAGAGTAAAATCATCATATATCATTTTATCGCCAAGATTGTCAAAGAAGCTACCTGAACCGTATTTGACATCAAACTTGGACCTGTCGATAACAAGCTTTGCAGTAGCCTTGATTTTATTCTTTCCGATAAAATCAATTTTTGCCGGGAAAGTAATCTTCTTGGTAATTCCCTTAATCTTCATATTACCGGAAACCATATAATTGAAACCTTCAACTTTGGAGCTGGGAGTAATTGATGTAATCTCGAAAAAAGCATTCGGGTTTTTGGCTACAGAAAAGAAATCATCTGATTTCAGATGTCCTTCCAATTTTCCTTTCATCTCCCCCGTCAGATCGTTCACCCTGATCGAAGTCATATCAGTAGAAAAAGCGCCGCCTTTAAATGTATCACCGCTTACTTCCAGGTTTCCTGAATCAAATTTAAGTTCTCCATGATGAGAACCGGTAACCTTCTCCCCTGTCCATTTTATTTTACTGCTGCCTGCATCAAGTTTAAACATCTTCATTTCATTGGCATAAACAGAAGCAATACCAAAGAAAACCATTAACATTGCGATTTTTAAGATATTTGATTTTTTCATTATTTTCTCCAAATTTATAATAAGATCACTTTGGTCTTATTAACGAATTAGGAGCGGCTAAATTTTATAAAATTAATTTTTATAAGAATCTTTTCTCAGCATAATATCCAAAACTAAAACGATAATTCTATCTTTTTCAATTGTATAAAACAATCTTACATTACCAATTTTATATCGGTAAACATTTTGATATTTACCTTTCAATTTTTTAATATTATTTCCATAGAATGGATTGGATTTCAATTGGGGATAAATAAAACGATAAATTTTCTCATAATAAGACTTAAATTTGCCTTGTTTGATCTTTTTCTGAAAATACTTAGTTTCTGCGATATTAAAATCATTGAACAATTTTAAAATTTCCTTCTTTAACATCATTTAGCGATTCATCAAGTCCGGGAAATATTTCCTCAATTTCAACCATTTCTTCATCTGACACAAATACGTCATTTAAAGCGAATTTAAGCGCTGCATATTCAATATATTCGGATAATTCTTTTTTTTCACTTGTAGCCGCAAAACTAAGCAAATCAAAGTTTTTATCGTCTAATTCTATTTTTATTATTCGTGACATATTATGAACTCATTTATAATTGATTATATTTTAAATGTCGGATATAACATAAAAATCTTTTCCTTAAAAAAAAATAAAAAATATTCTTATGATATATACAGATTTCTGAAAAAACAATAAATTAGAAACCTATATTAAATTTTTACAATAATCATTGATTTTTTTAAAATTATTAGCATTTTAAATCAGCTTCAGAGTAATTATTTTTATTATAAGTTGTATATTTTTCTTAATTTTCAAATCGTAGTAAATGATGTTATGGAAATAGTTTTATTTCCTGATTTTTATGAATAAAATGAAGATGAGCTATGTCTGAAAAAATGCCAAGGTTAACGTTCGATGAATTCGAGAAGCCATCTTATGAAGTATGGCGGGAAGCTGCGGAAAAGACGCTAAAAGGAGCATCATTCGAGAAAAAACTCTTCACAAAAACTTATGAAGATATTACCTTAAAGCCGGTTTATAACCAAGACGATATCGCTGAACTGAAAAACAGTGAAAATCTGCCCGGGTTTTATCCCTATCTTAGGGGAGCTCTTGCAGGTGGTTATCGTGATGAATCCTGGAAAATTGTACAGGAAATACCGTATAAATCTCCGGCTGATTTCAATAAAGCAGCGAAAAATGACCTCGCAAGAGGCGTTGACGCCCTGTGCATCATACTTGATGAGAATTACGGGCAGCATGTGAATTTTATCAATACGCTCGAAGAAATGGAAACTGCCTTCGACGGTATCGATCTTATCAACACTCCGCTCAGCTTTCGCGCCGGTGAAAAAACAAGCGCCGTTGCAGCATTGCTGAAAGCATATTGCGATAAAAATGGAATTGATTCCCAAAATATTTGCGGTGCTTTTAATATCGACCCCATTGCCGATCTGGCAACAAAGGGCGACATCAACGCATCAGTGGAAGAAAAAGCAGAAGAAATTAAAAACCTCTTTGATTTCTGTAATGCAAATCTTCCGGGGTTCAAAGTGGTTGGCATTAATACCGCCCCCTATTTCAATGCCGGATCGAATTCAGTGCAGGAACTTGGTTTCGCTATGGCTACTGCTGCTGATTATCTGGGCAATCTTGTTGAAGCCGGCCTGGACATTAATCAGATAGCACCGAAATTCCATTTCCACATGGCAATCGGCCCGAATTATTTCATGGAGATTGCAAAATTCCGTGCTGCAAGAATGTTATGGTCAAAGATAGTAAAAGAATTCGACGGCAATGAAGAATCTGCAAAAACAAGGATTCTCGGGATGACGAATAAAGTCAACAAATCCGATCTTGACCCATATACAAATATGCTTCGCGCTACCAGCGAAGTATTTTCAGCTGCCGTAGGTGGTTGCACGGGTATCTGCGTTTCATCATTCGATGAAAACCTCAGGGTTCCGAATGATTTCTCCAGAAGGATTGCAAGGAATACACAGCTTGTGATAAAAGAAGAAACTCATATTAATGAACTGGCCGACCCGGCAGGCGGCTCTTATTTCGTCGAAAAACTTACTGCTGAAGTTGCTGAAGCCGCATGGAATATTTTCAGGGAAATAGAAAAAGCCGGTGGCATGGCAAAAGCTCTTAACGATGGAATACCCCAGGGAATGATAAAAGAAATAGTTACAAAACGCCGGAAAAATATTGCAACCAGAAAAGATACTCTTCTTGGCACAAATAAATACTCCAATATCACTGAAGAAAAAGTTCCTTCAAATAATAACGTTCAGGAATACAATCCGGAATATAAATCAACTGATCTTCATATTAATAACATGGCAGAAGCGGTTGACGCTGCCACAAAAGGCGTTTCTATCTTCGATATTAATTCGGCTATGAATAAAGGCAAAGAAACTGTTTCAGCGGAAGCTCTGATTCCTTTCAAAGCATTTGCGATGTATTCCGCACTCAGGGAAAACGCTGATAAATACAAAGCTGAAAATGGCGAATTCGAAAAACTTTACCTCGCATGCTTCGGAAGGCTGAACCAGTATAAAGGCCGTGCTGATTTCTCTTATGACTTTTTCAATGTCGGCGGATTTATCTCTGAAATTGGCAAAGATTTCGCCGATACAAACCAAGCTGCCAAAGCATTCAAAGAATCCGGTTCGAGAGTAGTTGTAATTTGTTCTTCCGACGACGTTTATCCTGAAGTCGTGCCAGGCTTCGCCAAAAAAGTTAAGGAAGACAACCCGGACGCAACAATCATCCTTGCAGGCTACCCTACTGACTATATTGATCAGTTCAGGAACGCTGGCGTAGATGAATTTATTCACGTCCGTGCAAACAACTACGAGATACTCTCGGGTCTTCAGAAAAAACTCGGTATCGCGTAAGCGCCGGGATGATTCAGATTAATTTGATATAAAATTTTGGAGATAGATATAATGGCAAAAAAACCGGATTTTTCCTCGATGGAATTTGACATGGCCTTCCCGGAAGCCAAACGCGGGGACTGGGAGAAACTGATTTCCGACCAGACAGGCCATAACGAAAACGAGCTTTCCGTGAAATCCATGGAAAACATAGATATTAAACCGCTTTATACAAAAGAAGACAATAAAGATGCAAACCATATCGGCTTTTCAGCAGGCATTCCCCCCTTCCTCAGGGGCCCTTATCCCGGAATGTATGTAACACGTCCCTGGACTATCAGGCAGTACGCCGGATTTTCAACAGCCGAGGAATCAAACGCATTTTATAAAAGAAATATTGCCGCCGGCCAGAAAGGCCTTTCCGTTGCTTTCGACCTTGCTACACACCGCGGATATGACTCAGACCACCCACGCGTTGTTGGCGATGTTGGTAAAGCAGGCGTGGCGATTGATTCAATCCTTGATATGAAGATTCTCTTCGACGATATACCGCTCGATAAAATGTCAGTTTCAATGACCATGAACGGCGCAGTAATGCCGGTATTGGCTTTCTATATAGTTGCCGCTGAAGAGCAGGGCGTAAAGCCGGAACTTCTTTCTGGTACTATCCAGAATGATATCCTGAAAGAATACATGGTGCGTAATACATATATTTACCCGCCAACGCCGTCCATGAAGATCATTGCAGATATTTTTGAATATACTTCTAAGTTCATGCCCAAGTTCAACAGTATTTCAATTTCCGGCTATCACATGCAGGAAGCAGGAGCTACAGCTGACCTGGAAATGGCATACACACTTGCAGACGGCCTTGAATATGTAAAAGCCGGAATTAAAGCCGGAATCGACATTGATGCTTTTGCTCCTCGCCTTTCATTCTTCTGGGCTGTAGGTATGAACTACTTCATGGAAGTTGCTAAAATGCGTGCTGCAAGGGTTATCTGGGCAAAACTTATCAAACAGTTCAACCCGAAAAATCCTAAATCAATGGCATTGAGGACTCATTCCCAGACTTCCGGATGGAGCCTTACGGAACAGGATCCGTTCAATAATGTTGTTCGTACATGTATGGAAGCCATGGGCGCAGCTCTTGGCCATACGCAGTCGCTGCATACAAACTCTCTGGATGAAGCTATTGCTCTTCCAACTGATTTCTCTGCCAGGATTGCAAGGAATACCCAGATATTCCTCCAGGAAGAAACCGGCATTTGCAAAGTTGTCGATCCATGGGCAGGTTCCTACTATGTTGAAAAACTTACAGAAGAGCTTATCGACAAAGCGTGGGCGCACATTCAGGAAGTTGAAGAACTTGGCGGAATGGCCAAAGCAATCGAAAGCGGAATTCCAAAAATGCGGATCGAAGAAGCTGCCGCTCGCCGCCAGGCAAGGATTGACTCCAAGCTTGAAACTATAATCGGCGTTAATAAATATAAACTCGACAAAGAAGACCCGATCGAGATTCTTGACATCGACAACAGCTCGGTTCGCGAATCTCAGATCAACAGGCTGAAAAAACTTCGTGCTGAACGGGACGAAGCAAAAGTTCAGAACCTGCTCGGCGCTATTACAAAATGCGCAGAAACAGGCGAAGGCAACCTTCTTGACCTTTCGGTACAGGCTGCCAGGGCAAGGGCTTCTCTCGGTGAGATTTCCGATGCAATGGAAAAAGTTTTCGGCCGCCATCAGGCAGTTATCAAAACAATTTCAGGTGTTTACAGTTCAGAGTACGGTGAAATGGATCAGATTGAAAAAGTTAGAAAAATGGCCGACGAATTTGAAGCTAACGAAGGCCGCCGCCCGAGAATCCTCGTTGCAAAAATGGGACAGGACGGACACGACCGTGGTGCAAAAGTTGTTTCAACAGCATTTGCCGACCTTGGCTTCGATGTCGACGTAGGGCCTTTGTTCCAGACTCCGGAAGAAACAGCCCGCGACGCTGTTGAAAACGATGTACATGCAGTTGGTGTTAGTTCGCTTGCAGCAGGCCACAAAACTCTCGTTCCACAGCTTGCGGCAGAACTCAAAAAGCTGGGCCGCGAGGATATTATAATATTTGTTGGCGGCGTTATCCCCCACCAGGATTATGAATTCCTGCTTAACAACGGTGCCTCGGCTGTATTCGGCCCAGGTACGGTAATTCCGGAATGTGCCGGCCAGGTAATTGAAATCGTTAACAAGAACCTCGGCTACTGATAAGACTGCGATCTTCATTATTTACTCATCCGATCACTTGAAATGATCGGATGAGTTTTTTTATGATTAACTTGGCATATAATAAAAAATAATGGTATCCTCACCTGTCCCCCGCTGGCCACGATATTTCGGAACAGGCAGAGGTGAATTTTTTTTCTTAACTGCTTGCACCACTATCACCGTGTCCCGACACAAAACAGGGAAAAGATATCCCAATCCATTTATCTTTAGTATAGGGCAGCCGAAATAGCATCGGAATTATAAAAAATACTACGAAGGAATGGAATTTTTGTAGATAATGTTTACTTAGCGATTATTAAAAGCTCCGTAGGAGCGACACAATTTTTTGTCCATGCCGCCTTCGACGGGCCTGTTGTTTTTTCCGGATTGAAACAGCTGTTGTTTGAGAACTCATTCTTTTCTGTATAAATCGAATTGTCCACTCCGGCCTCCACAAGATGGAGGATTCGGGAAGATCAATTATGATAATATATCATAGTTCAGAAATATTGATATGGTAAAGATTATTAATATAAACAACATATTGATTTACGTCCTTGTCCCTATAACTCATTAATTTTTTGTTCACGGGCCAGGGTTCAAATATGAAATTTTGAAAAAAAATATACCGGAAAAGTTTATAAAATGTTTAGGTAAAAAATCAAAAACCCTTGCAAATTTTTCATTTACAAGGGTTTAAACTTGGCTTGGCGGAGGATGAGGGACTCGAACCCCCAAGGGCGCAAACCCGGCGGTTTTCAAGACCGCTGCCTTACCAATTAGACTAATCCTCCAGTTGTCAATATCCCTAACAGGGAATTCAAAAATAGGACTTTTTTTTATATTAACCAAACATTTTTTACTGTTTCAGTTCCTTTTCTTCTTTTTTCTCTCGGCTCGCATGGAAGCAGGATTTACAACAAAAGTTAAATCCCTGAAAGATTCTATTTCCTCGCCAAATTTTTTCTCTGCTATAAAGCCAATCATAGCGGCGTTATCCATGCAGAATCCCATATCCGGTGCAATTGTTCGAATTTTCCTTTTTGCAGCTTCCTTTTTCATCTGGCTTCTCAGTTGTGAGTTAGCTGAAACTCCGCCTGCTATTGTCACAGATTTGATCCTTAATTTATTTGCTGCTTTGATTGTTTTCGCAACGAGGACATCGACAATAGCAGCCTGTACAGAAGCGCAGATATCGGGAATTTTTTCTTCAGGCGTACCATCAGGGAACTCCCGGTTCAGGAAATATCGTACAGAAGTTTTAAGGCCGCTGAAGCTGAAATCAAATCCCGGATCATGAATCATACTCCGGGGAAAATCATAAGCTTTTGGGTTTCCCTGCTTCGCAAGCTTGTCAATCACAGGCCCTCCCGGATAGCCCAGCCCCAACAGCGCTGCAATTTTATCGAAAGCCTCTCCGGCAGCGTCGTCGCGCGTTAGTCCGAGTATCTTATATTTGTTATAAGAATCAACCCTGAAGAGAGCAGTATGGCCCCCGCTTACAACAAGTGTTATTATCGGAAATTCAACTTTCGGCTCCTGAAGGCAACCCGAAAAGATATGCCCTTCAATATGGTTCACCGGGACTATTGGCAGATTATATTTCACCGCCAGCCCTTTGGCAAAGTTTGAACCGACAATTAATGAGCCAATAAGCCCCGGCTGTGATGTTACAGCAATGGCATCAACTTCGTCAAAGCCGACAGAACATTCAGTCATCGCATCTGCCGTCAGACGGGATATTACCTGAATATGAGCGCGGGAAGCCAGTTCAGGCACTATGCCACTATATTTTTTATGAAAGTATTGCGACGAAATCAGGTTGGAAAGTATTTTCCCACCCTTAACCACAGCTACCGAAGTATCGTCGCATGAGGATTCAATTGCAAGTATTGTTCTTTTTTTACTCATCCGGGTTCGTCTCTTTTATCCTGTTAATCAACATCATTATTGCCATACCAACCGATCTTTCGCGGTTCATTACCCTGTCGTCTCCAAAAACGTACCGTACTGCTTTTGTTTCAGTTACATCTGAAATTCCAATCCATACAGTACCTACAGGCTTATCAGGAGTTCCGCCCGTCGGGCCTGCAATTCCGGTTACCGAAAGGGCATAATCCGTTCCAAATTTTTTTCTTACATTTTCTGCAAGTTCTTTGGCTGTTTGTTCGCTTACTGCACCATGTACATTTATTGTTTCAGGGGAAACGCCAAGCATTGTCATCTTTGCTTGATTGCTATAAACCTGAACGCCGCCTTCGAAATATGACGAGCTTCCTGATACGTTAGTGAATGCAGCACCAAGCAATCCACCGGTACAAGACTCTGCAACAGATACCGTTTTACCATATTTGATCAGAAGCTCAGCTGCAGCAGTTTCAAGTGATTCGTCATCGGTTCCGAAAACATGTTCTCCGACTTTCAAATTGATGTAGCTTTCGATCTCATCAATTCTTGAACGTGCTTTCCCGAAAGTTTTTGCATTTACTCCGATTCTTAATCTAACTCCACGATAGGATGGTAAAAATGCCAGCTTCGCCCCGGAAGCAAATTCATCGGGATTGCCAAGCTTGTCTGCCAGCATTGATTCGGGAATACCGTTAGTGTGGATTGTCCTGTAAAGAACAACATCCTTATTCCTTTTATCAATCAATTCGGCAATGAATGGCAAAACAGAATTATTCATTATATATTGCATTTCCCTCGGAACACCGGGCATTGAAATAAAAAATTTGCCGTTCCGCTCAAACATCATACCGGGAGCAGTACCAACCATATTCCTCAATGGCGTACATTTATCCGGAAGCATTGCCTGAAGCTTGTTTCTTTCAGTAAGTTCTATACCCCTTTTTGAAAAGAAATACTCCAGATCCTTATAAGTAGCTTCATGAAATTTCAGTTCCGAATTAAAATATTCACAAAGAACAGGCTTGGTTATGTCATCATGTGTCGGACCCAATCCACCTGTTATCAGGATAAGTTCGCTTAAATCCGTGAGCCTGTCCAATTCGGCGGTCATCATTGATTTATCATCATCAATTGTTGAGTGCAAAACAACATCAGCGCCGATTTTAGTACATTCAACTGCCATGAACCTTGCGTTAGTATTTAGTACCTGGCCTATGCAAAGCTCATCGCCAATTGATAATATTGAAATTTTCAGCATATCTTCAAACTTTTAATAATTATACTATTTCAGGAATAACCTGCATTATTAATACAAAATTAAAAAAAAGGCAGACACAATGCCTGCCTTTTAAAATCAGATATAATATTTATTATTCAGATTTTTCTTCTGCTGATTCTTCAGTTGCCGGAGCTTCTTCTGCCGGAGTTTCTACAGGAGCTGCTTCAGCGGAAGTTTCCTCTGCCGGAGCTTCTGCTTTAACTTCTTCTGCCGGAGCTTCTGGAGCTGCTTCTGCAACAGGAGTTTCTTCTTTTACTTCTTCTACAACCGGTGCAGGTGCTGCTTCTGCTTCCTGCTCTGCTTCCTGTTCCGCTTTGTTTTCGGCAAACTTACCTGCGTTGGGAACCTGGTGCTGAGCATTGTAAGCATCAATTGTAGCCTGGTCTTTTGTACGAAGACATTCAACTACCGAAAGAACGATTTTCTTTGCTTCTTTGTCGAATTCAACAACTTTAAGAGGAAGAAGATCGCCAATCCTGAAGTATTCGCTGATATTGCGAACAGGAGCGAATGAAAGCTGTGATACCGGAACGAAACCGTCAACACCGTCAGGAAGTTCAACGATAACGCCTTTTTCAATAATTCTTTCGATCCTTGCTTCTGTTTCAGCAGCAATCTGGTATTTATCTTCGAAGTAGTTCCAGGGATTATCTTTGATCTGTTTGTGACCAAGAGCAATCCTGCGCTGATCCGGATCAATACTGAGAACAACAACTTCGAGTTCGTCGCCTTTTTTCACGAATTCGCCTGGGTGACGGATTTTCTTCGTCCAGGAGAGGTCGCTGATATGAACGAGGCCGTCAACGCCCGGTTCAAGTTCAACAAATACGCCAAAGTTAGTAAGGTTACGAACAATACCGTTATGAGTTGAATCAACAGGGTATTTTTTCATAAGATCCTGCCACGGGTCTGGCTCAAGCTGTTTCATACCAAGGGCAAGTTTCTTATTGTCTTTATCTATGTTCAGCACAACAGCGTCAACTATCTGGCCCATAGAAACGATCTGTGACGGATGTTTAACATGCTGTGTCCATGACATTTCACTGATGTGGATAAGGCCTTCGATACCTTTTTCGATTTCAATGAATGCACCGTAATCAGTAAGGCTGACAACTTTACCATGAACTTTAGTACCGTTTTCGTATTTTTCACCAATTGTATCCCACGGATGTGGAGTAAGCTGTTTCATACCAAGGCTGATGCGTTTCTTGTCTTCGTCGAAATCGAGAACAACAACTTTAACAACCTGGTCAAGCTGTACGATTTCGGAAGGATGAGTTACGCGGCCCCATGAAAGGTCTGTGATGTGAACAAGGCCGTCAACACCGCCGAGGTCAACGAATACGCCGAAGTCGGAGATAGCTTTGACAGTACCTTCAAGTACAAGGCCTTTTTCAAGTTTGCCCATGATAGCTTCGCGCTGTTCTGCAAGCTGTTCTTCAAGAAGAACTTTATGGCTTACCACAACGTTTTCGCTCGGGTGGTTAACTTTAACAACTCTAACGTCGATAGCTTTGTTAACCCATGCGTCGAAGTCTCTGACAGGCCTTACATCTATCTGGGAACCAGGAAGGAATGCTTCGATGCCGAGAAGATCGACAACCATACCACCCTTGATTCTCCTAAGGATTTTAACTTTTGTGATTTCCTGTTTTTCATACAGTGCAATGATGTCTTCCCAGATTCTCATGAAGTCGGCACGGCGGCGTGATAGGATAAGCTTGCCGTTAGTATCTTCAATTTTTTCGATGAAAACATCAATTTCATCACCGATCTGATAAGTTTCAGCATTTAAAAGTTCAGCCCTGGGAACTACACCAAGTGATTTAAATCCTATATCAACCTGAACTTCATCTTTTGTTATGGCAACGATCTTACCCGATACAAGTTCATCTTCCTTGATTGTAAAGATGGTTTTGTCGGCTAATTGTTCGAACGCGTCATCGTCTAATTCAAGGGCTGAAAAGCCTTCTTCAAGAATTCTTGCAACGAATTCCCTGTTTTTCTCAACGACATTTACATTTGACTGTTCGAGACCTGCCATGGGATTGGTTTCCTTGTTCTCGGTTTCTTCTGCAACCGGATTCAGGTTTTCATTGTTGGACATAAAAAAACTCCAATTATAAAATAAATTTGTTAAACATCGGAATGTACAAAAAGACATTCCCTAATTATCAAACGCTCTTTTCAGAGCTTTGCAATATAGTGCATAAGTTTTTAATTTCCAAATATTTTGGACAGGAAGAAAGTGAATATTTTTGGAATTTGAAAATACGAAATAAATTATTAATTACAAAAGAGTGATAAACAGCTAAGTTTGAATAATCAAAGTAATTAAGTCGTGAAAAATTTTACTAAATAAAAATTTTATTCGAACGTACTTAAATTAAATTGTTTTAATTTTTTGGATACTATCATGAAGAAACTTGCTTTAATTTTGCTAACTGTTATTATCAGTTTTAATTACTCCTGCCAGGACGATTCAACCAGCCCGGATGCTACCGGGGAAGTTGCAATTTACTCATCATTAATGCAAACCCTGCCGGACGGAATTAATATCGAAAATGAAAAGAAAACCGGATACCAGGTTCTTGCTAATTCTTACGTGGATTCAGTATATGTCACAAAAGTCAGGTTCCTGATTTCGGAAATAAAAATGCATAACGAAAACAACACGGAATCCGAGGGTGACCACTTAGTTAAAGCCGGCCCTTTTCTTTTTGCAGCGGATTTCGAGACAAACGAGATAATGATTTCCAAGGGAACTGTTCCTATCGGAAACTATGACAAGATAAAATTTGAACTTCACCGCTTCTCTGAATCAGAAAGAACTCAGTACGAAACAGATACCGACTTAGCTGATTTTGCCACATCCGACCGCTATTCGGTAATAATCGAGGGTAAATATCTTGAAAACGGCAACTGGAACGATTTTGTATATAACGGCACGGTAACAGCTAATATCACAACAGATTTCTATTCTGGAATTATCATTGAGGATGGTGAACTGATAAATGTAAATCTGGGTGTTTATGTTCCACTCCTGTTACTTGACAACGATTCCTACCTTGATCCTACAGATGACAAGAATGAAGGTAAAATAGACAACACAATTAAAGATGCATTCAGGGCAATTCAGAAAATATTATAATCACCTGCCTTATAAAAGTGTTAAACTCCTTTTCAGTTATTATTTGAGAAGGAGTTTTTTTGTTTTCGAAAAATTATATTTTCTGAATCTAATTTTAATTTTTCCTCACTTATCATTCATAATGTGTCCACATACGGATCACTTTTACGATCTTTTCTTTTTCATAGACCTGATAGATCAGTCTTTGCTGAATATTGATTCTTCGTGAATACGCACCAGAAAGATCGCCAACCAATTTCTCGTAAAGGGGTGGGTTAGTATATGGATTCTCTGATAGAACGGATAATAATTTTTCAACATTATTCTTTAATCCGGCATTTATAATTTTTACAGAATCCTTTTGAGCCTGTCTGGTAAAAACTAACTTATACATACTACCAGTCTAATTTATCGGAACAATCTTCAACAGGCGTTAACAGCCCTTCCCTTATTGAATCAACCATCCCGGGAATAGAACTTAAGTGAAGTGATTCCTCAATTGCATTCCAGTCCTGCTCAGACATAATAACTGCTGAACCTTTTTTACTGCTAATATGTATAGGGCTGTGAGAATTATTCACATCTTCAATTATTGAATAAAGCTTTTTTCTGGCATTTGTTACATTTATTGTTCTCATTTAGTACTCCTTTCCGTACGTTTATTATAACAATAAAGACTATTAAAAGCAAGATATATTATTATAATCAGGATCAGTATATTTATCATAAGTCCTGGCGCACCCAGTAATTATCAACAGAAGAAAAATCAGGCTTAGAAATCTATACATATACTCCACTTTTATTAGAATGTTACCTGTCCTGTAACGCCATTTCCAAACAAACGTATTAATCATTATATCTGTAAACATAGCCCAACTGGAAAAATAATTGAGGATTTGAATAAATTCCATCGCCAATTGTTAATCCAAGTTCCGAATAAACTCCATAAATATTTATGTCATAAAATATTCCTGTATATAGCCAGGAATGTTCAATTTGAGACCATCCAAATCCCAGTGATATATTCTGCTCAACTGACGGTCTTTTTATTATGTTAAACATAGCATTAATCTGGAGTCCGAAAACAGGATCCTCACCATAGAAACCTCCGAAAGAAAGTTTGTTTCCAAAAGAATTATTAAACTGATACCCAAGTATTAAATTTAAAACTCCCGGAGTGCCCAATGCTCCTCCAATCATTCCATACTCATCAATTTTAGATTTACCGACAGTAGAGTTAGTACTGTATTCTTTTACACTGCTAACAGGAATTTCAATTTCGCTGCCGCTATCAGTAATAACAGTATATTTATTATTTTCCAATTTTTTTATATGCCCTGAATATTCATGCCCGCTGTTGGTAATAAGCCTAGTTTTTAGTTTTTTTGTAACTTCAATTTCTTTCTCAAGTATTTTAATTTCAATTAGATCAAATGTTTTAAGAGTAATTGTTTTATCATCCTGCTTGTATAAAATACCAACAAAAGTATCTCCTGATTGGGTTGTAATTTCAACTTGTGAATATGAATAATTGGTAAAGATAAGAAGTGCAGGTAAAAATGAAAATATTAATCGAAATAGCATTTGTTCCTCCTTAGTAAATATTTCGGATATACTGGTATGTCTTTTAGTTTGTTTATCCATTAATTATTATACAGCAAAGTTAATTAAGAAATACTTATTCTGCAATTAAATTATTTCTTTGAGCTAAAGAAAAAAGCCTGAAAAGCTTTATGAATGACAACTTTTCAGGCCTTTTAGATACCTCAGTAAAAATTTCATTTACAACTGCTTGAATTCAAATATCGGGAAGCCCTTTATACCCAGCCCTGTCTGACTGGAATAACCAATAAAATGCAGTTTATATAAAAATCCGTCAGTGTCTTTGATTATATAAATCTGTCCGGACTTTACTTCATAACCAAGATTAGGATCATTGATATCAATTATCCTTTTCCAGTCGTGCCCTATTTCATTTCTTACGGGCAGCAGTTCCAAATCCTTAACGGAATCATAATCTAATTCGGAAAATTCTACTTCCCCGTCAAAATAATCATTAACAATTGCTGAATCAAGATATAGAGCGGCACAATATTTATAATTGATAAGCGCCCCTCGCACTGAGTAGATCAAATACTGGGAGCCGTCCCATAATTTTTCGGTATAGGTTGAAAACAGAATATCCCAATCATTTTTATCAGGCTGTAAATCAACGGTTTTACCACCCTCGGCAAAAGAAAAACATGTAAAGTTCACGTCGTTGTCTTTCACAATCATGTTATACACAATACCGTCGCCTGTATGGAAATATTCATAGCTGATAGAATAAACAGAGTCAGTAAATCCATTTATCTTCATTTTCAGATACCTGGAGGCCCTGTTTTCATAAGGTCCCCTGTCTATAAGGTAAACATGATCAAGAGATTTGCCCGGGCCTTCCTGAATATCCCACCAAATAGCAAATACACCCGAATCCAGCTTGCCTTCGGGATGGTCGACCTCCCAAAGCGGCGAATCTTTATCAGGCAGGTTATCTTCAGTTACAGAATCAAAGTCAACCGGGCCAAGATCAACCGCTTTCATCAAACGGCCAAAATTGAGTATTACATGGAACCCCTCCTCAGATCCCTCGAAGCCAAGATCCCAATCCATATTGTTATTAACGGCTTTCATGGTATTCGAACTCAGGTCGTAATAAACCTGCTGGTAATAAATATCATTATCGCCTGTATTTCCTGTTGTAAGGTCTCCCCTCGGGAATGGCTGCACGGGATCCTCTTCGCTGATACATGAAACGAACCCCGCACTGATCAATAATATTAATAATAATTTTTTCATTTTATAACTCATCAAAATTTATTGCAAGAGACACAAACATAGTCCTGCCATAAGATATTGGCAGCTCTCCGCCGCCGGCATGTCCGCCTGAACCTGAATCGCCGACATTTTTCACATCAAACAGATTTTTCACTCCGGCATTCAGTACAAAGATATTATCAAACAATGGTTTGCTCAGAGTGAAATCAAGAATATGATAATCATCAAGATCGTATTCAATAATGTCAGATGTTACGCTTATCCTTAATTCCCTGTGGGAAGATACAAATTTATATACTGCTGAAAGTTTAATATCCCAGGGATCGTACAAATAGCTGAAATTCGAATGCAATTCCGGCGAGTAATTAAATTCCCCGGATGATGCCTCATCAAGATTATAATTCGTCCCGGTATAAACAAATCCCAGTTTGAACATCAAATCCCGGGTAAAATAAGTAGCAGCCAGGTTAGCTCCAAGTGATGAAAACTCGCCAATATTCCTGTTAAGGTATGACAGCCCGATCGTATCTTTTCTTACGAGCGTTATATGATCTTCAATGAAATTATAGAACAATTTTGGCTCAAATTTTATTGCGTAATCATCCGACTCAATCCTGTAATCAAAATCAACATGAACCGAATGTGAACGTTCTGCTCTCAGATCGGGATTCCCGATAATTTCATGATTATCATCAACAAAATCATAGAATTTCTCTTTCAGGGAAGGAGCTCTGAAACCGCGTGCATAAGTACCACGGATATTGAACTTATCAGCCGGTGTAAATTTGATATTTAGAGTTGGTACAATTGGCGCATCATATCGTGTATTGTGAATTGCCCTAAGTGTTGGCTGTATCAACAGGTTTCCGAAAGGCTCGTACTGAAGCCCCAGAAACATGGCATAATCGCCTATGTCCCGGGTATCGCCGTTTATCCTTTTTCCCCGGGCTGTTTCCACATTGACATCAACGCCAGTCTGCCAGCTAAGATATTCAACAGGCCTGTCGCTGCTGTATGTAGCCCTAATCATAAACAGGTCGAATTTATCAATATTGCTCGACGTGGAGTCATCTTTCAGTGTTTCCGTAAGGTTCACCAAGTCTTTGAAATATGTTTCCTTTTCCCTCTGGTAAAAGGAATAATTTGTCGTCAGCGAAATATATTTATGATCGCCGACCCTTGTATTTAAAAATAGTGAGTTATTTATCCTGTTGGTATAATATTTATCATCCCAGGCATTTTCATAATAGGGTCCAAGCCTTTGCCCCCTGTTAAGGATAAATTCATTGAACCATGAACCGGAATACCTGATATTAATATCATCGAAGCTTGTTGAAGCCTGCAATCCTGCGAAATATTGAATCTTAGGTTTCCACTGCCTCCATCGGCTGGTATCAACAATCGAATACCCGCCAAAGAAATTACGTCCGCCGTTCAGCGATACATTCACATCTCCGACAGGAAAAGAAACTTTACCGTCAAAATTTGCTTTCCCGACGCTTTCGTAATAGGAATTGATATTTAGCGAAGTCTTTTTGTCCGGCGTTTTGCTGATAATATTTACAACGCCCGCAAGCGCATCTGTTCCGTAAACGGAAGACATAGGCCCTTCAACAATTTCAATTCTGTCCACGTCGTTCAGGTTCACCTGGCTGATATCAATATTTCCGTTCAGCCTGCCTATCATAGGTACGCCATCAACAAGAATTTTTACGTTCTGCCCGGTTATACCATTTATCATCATCGACGAGCCGAGAATATTATCCTGGTTAATATTGATATTCATCTGCTTCAGCATAAGCTCGCGCAGGTCTGTTGCCGACTGATCCTTAATGACTTCATTGCTGATAACATTAACCGTGAAAACCGATTTCTGCGCCGACTGAGGGATAAATTGCCCCGTAGTTACCACTTCGTCGGTAATAATCGATACCGGTTTCAACAGAATTTCGCGGACGTCCCTCGTATTGACAGTATCAACAACCGGCTCGTAACCGATATAGCTAATCTTTAATTCAAGCAGATTACCTTTCAGAGGAAAAATTTTACCGTCTTTATCAGTTCGTGCATAGTATTCTTTCTCCGGACAATCCTTGCCGAGGCATTTTACCTTTACACTTGCCGATGGCAGGGGGTTACCAGTTTCAGCATCTTTTACGATAACATCCGATAATGCGGGAAATACTGCAAATATTGATAAGATTAATAATATTAAAATCTTTTTCATTATATTTTCTGAATGTGATGAATTTGACTATTATATATTCAGGAAGTTGTCTCAAAAGCACTATATATTATCAATCAAAGCCCGCTAATCCGAAAATTCGTCCTTTGATTAAATGACCTTTTATAAAATGTCATTCTGATGGAGCGAAGCGACTGAAGAATCCATTTCTTAAAAAATATTCTAAAAATGGATTCTTCGCTGCGCTCAGTCAAGGATCCCGGCTTGTCGGGAAATAACCATTTTGCCGGCTTAAGAGACATCTCCATTTCGTAATCAATTTTTATAAAATTACCTGACGATAAATTTTGATACAGTCTGCTTCCCGTTTATCTCAACATTTATAAAATACATACCCGGAGCAATCTCCGTACTTCCCTGCCTGTATGATCTGAACCCCGAAAAATCCGAGTTTTCAAAATTTCTAATAGTTCTTCCCTGCATGTCAATTATCGAAATATTGACAGAGCTGTTCTTCCTGTTATCAACAACAATATCAAAATCGCTGCCGCGGTCAATTATATTGGGATAGACAGATACAGATGAACCGGTTTCCTCATCAACACCAACATTGACGATAATCATTTTTGCAAAATAAATATTCCCTGTTTCAGAACCATCGAAACCTGTAAATTGAATTTTCCAAACATCACCGGTTGACGGCTTAACATAATATGAAAGGTCTTCAGTGATTGTATATCCGCTACTAAATGAAAATTCCTTCCAGTCATATCCTATTGTTGTTATATTTTCTGAATAGTCATCATCTGATGGCTCATGCAGTGAGGAGAACGGATCGTCCGATTTCTCGGCTACAAGCACATCCATATTTGATTTCACACCTGTGAAACCATAAGGCATTGAAGTCTCGCCCATATTGTAAAGGCCCACGTATTTCGTGAAAAGCAAATCCCATCCTGCGCTGATCGGTTCCGGATCAAGAACCTTCCTTTCTGAAATCGAGTAATATCCGAAGTTCTTTCCCGGGAAGTCAGCTTTAACTACAGAATCAGCTATTAGGTCTGAGCCGTCAAGATTTGCTATTCTGAAATAATATTTACCAGAAGAAAGTGTATCAATAATTATCTTCTTGAATTCTTTATCTGCCATTTTCAGAAGAAAAATACCTTTACCTTCGGTTTTGTGTGTAAGAAAATCATAGTCTCCCCACCCGAAATCACCTTCAGTTTCAAAACCATTCATTCCACGATTAAAAGCCCCAATTATCCAGGTTTCCTCCGAGTTGTAGTGGGGAATCCATTTCTCATGCAATGTATCAGCCCAAAAGCCAGTAGTATCGGCGTCCGCAGCTTTATCAAAGCTGTTCCAGGAACTGCTTTTCACCCAGTATAATTCATTTCCTTTAGCTGCATTAATATGTATGGCAGCGTTTTGGCCATTTAAAAAAGCAATATCCCAATCAGCAAGTGCTGTTGTTTTTGCTATTCCTGATTTCATGCTGTAGTAAGCCTGGCTAACATAACCGGCCCCGAGTTTCACAGTATCGGTTGTTTCCGGAATAGCAGAATAAATATTTGAAACTGATAATGCAATAACTGCAACGAATGTAAGTAAATACCTCATTGATTCCTCAATTTAACATTGATAAATATATATTAATACAATGCCGAAATAGTATCAGCATATCATCAGCTAATAAAAAAATTAAAATAATTTTAGAATCAACAGGCCGGAGGAGCCCTTAGGTGATTTGTTGTAGTATAAAGGCCATAAATTTCATCCTCAGTATCATTGGAAACAATATCCTGAGATTCAATTTCAATAACATTGAAATGAATTATTATATGTGAAGAATATTCGTAAAATGCATTTGCAACAGCATCATAAAATGACATTTCAAGTCGGGAATGCTGATGATGCTGAACGGGGTTTGTATCAGTTCCTGCATCCTTGTAAGGATGGCAGTGATAAATCCTGAATCCTTCAGGAGTAATGTGATAATGCCCGGTAAATGAAGTGGAATAAAAGACGAAGAACATAGCCGTGATAGCTATGATCGTTAATTCGTCCTTTATTTCCCTGATAAATTTCATATAGCAAAAGTATAATTCAATTTTATCTGATACTAAAATTTGATTTACTTTGTAACATAACTGTTGTTAACAACGGAAATTTTGAATAATAATTGCAAAATTCATCTAAAAATAGTATCTGAAGCCAACACCTGCATCCAGCCCAAGTCCCAAATCGGGTACAAGCCCCATAAGCAGGCCAAGCTCGGCAAATATCTGAAATTGAGAGTTTCTCGGTACAACCGAGACCCCCATAATCCCCCGCGCCCCAAGGCCGATGCCTTCGTCACGGTTGTAGAATTTATCTTTGTCCTTATTGTCTCCGGACAGGATTCCCTTCCCGTCGCCAAATCCGAGAACAACTCCCGGGCCTGTATAAAGGTGAACAATCTTTGAATTAAAAGCATTGAAATACCACAGGTAATCACCCCCGATTGAAATTTCCCCGAAGTATGACGTTCCGAGAAAAGCATCAATTGAATTTTTGTTACTCAGAAAATAATTCATACTTGCTCCGGTTGGATCGCCAAAGACAAACCCAACACCAATATCACCACCCCTGGTTTTTTGTGCCTGAACATTCACAGTTAAAACAAGGGCTGTAATAAACAAAATTAAAAATCTCAAATTATCTCTCCATTGATTCTTCATAAGTTGTAGTATGGCTCGGATCAAGATACATCAGGTCTTTATAAACAGACTTATCTTCATATCCTTCAAATATCAGGGATAGTTCGGCACTTTTTGCATCAAATAATAATTGCATAAATACGCTTGGTCCGGATAGTTTGTTCTTCTTGAAATCAACGATATCTTTAACAACCTGCCTTAATCCCGCCATAGCCTTAGGCTTATCAAAAGCCATAAGGTCAAGGCCATCGTAATAGTAAGCAAATATAATTGTCCTCAATGTTTCATATCTTAAGTCTGTCATTTCGGATATCAGGTTATATCTTGTAAATTCACCAGGCTGAGCGTAGGTTGAATATCCTGCAGCACCATTTGCAGCACCCATCTGAATAATCTGTTTTGCTTTGTCGTACATCTTGCTGCCGTCAAGTTCGCCATAAGTATCAAGGTCCATACCGATAATCAGGTATGCATAGAAATCCAGTAGGCTTGTAAAAGGGTGAAAACGCATAGGGTTAAAAGAAAGATTGGCAAATCTTGCGTATTCAAATGACCATTCCTGATCAACCATTCTTAAGGACACGGATTCCCCGCCGTCCTCGCCGTCAAGAGTTCTTTTAGAAACAAAGAACAATCTTCCTGAGTAACTCGAACCAGAACCGCCGGTAAGATAAATTGCAACTTCCACTGGTATTTTCGGGCCTTCCCATTCCTCGCCTGTGAATCTCTGGTTGTTTAAATAATTTTCCACATCCTGTTCCATTGTGGATACATTTATTCTGGCATCCTGGGTAAGTTGCTCCATATTAACAGTAACATTTACATCAAGTTCCTGAGACTTTGCAGGTATCAGCCCCATATAAATAATTATTGTGACAACAGCTATCGTAATCTTTTTCATTATTTTTCCTAATTTATTGAAAAATCTTGATTTTCAAAATTATATTTATTATGTTTAAGTAGTTTTCAAAGATTGCAAAATAAAAAATAAATAATACATCATCAAGTTAAAAGACTGATGAGCACTTGGAAAATTTTGATATTGCCCCGGATAATTGTTTTTCTGCTTATTGCCACCGAAAAAAGTATGGCTATTTGCCCTGTTGGAAATATTATTTCAATACCCGACCCAACAGGCATGACCAATATAAATTCAAGCTTGTGGGATTCCGAACCTTCATTTTATGGACAATCAGATTTTATCAACTCATCACTGAATTTGAATCAATTTGAAATGGAAGAATTAAATACGGCGAGATTAAGCGCCGGATTTAATATTTCGGATGGTATTTTCACCGGTATTGGAATAAGCCATCTCGGTAATGAGTTGTTTTCTGAATCAGCGCTCCTGATTCAGTCATCATTTTCGGTAGCAAATCACATATCTTTCGGAAGCCGGCTTGTTTTTTTCAACAGAAAATTCAAAAATTATGGCAACTATCAAAATATCAAAATCAACCTTGGCGGGAAAATTTCTATCGGGGAAGAGATAACAGCCGGAATTCAGTTCAAGAATTTTGACATTCTTCGTCAAGCAAAGGGAGTTGAAAATATTCCATTAAATGTTAGTGTCGGGATTAACTGGAAAATCGATAAATATTTCAGTATTACAATTAGTTCTTTGAATGATATAAATTACAGATCAGGATTAGCTGTCAGCGCAAAATTTGAGTATGAAGATATAATACGCTTCAGGACGTCATGGCAAAACGCACCTGAAGCACTGGGTATTGAAGCAGGATTTTGTACCTATGGCAACTTACATTTTTGCTTCGGAACCATTTATCACAATAGTCTTGGTTTATCACCCGAGATTAGTTTTGAATGGGTATTTGATTAAGATATCAGAAATCGAAATCAATTTTGTAGTTGCTAAGGAAACACCTTACACCGGAGTTAACTGTCCAGTAGGTTCCACTGTTATTAAGGTCGAATCTGGACAAACGGGCTTCAACAAATAATTTCACATTTGCAGAAACATTGAAATCCACCCCCGCAATCAAACCGGCCTGAAAGGACTTTCTCCACAGCTCCGAGTCGCCATAATCATAGTAATCCTGCAATGAAAGATGTAATTGATTAAGATTACGGTTCAGCAATGCCAATCCCATAAAAAACCCTCCGTAAGGATCAACTTTCTTTTTCAGGGAACGCATTATAAAATTGAACGAAAAACTCGAAACAGGGTAATAATAATCTTTCGACTCAGATTTAAATGCACTTAATTCCCAGGAAAAATTGCATGCAAATGTTTTGTCTGTATAAACACCAAAGGAATATGCAAAATTTGGCCCTGATTGCAAACTGGAAAGTCCCGCGCCGGGAACCGAAAATCCCATCCTGGTGCCGATAAACATATCTGCAGGATACAATGATACACTGCCAAACAGAAAAACTATGATTATTATAAATCGCTTCATAACTTCCTCCTGTTCAAATGTTTTTTAGGAGAAACGGCCGTATTTCCTTTTCTATTCAGACACAGAAAAATAATTATTAGTTACAGGTATTAAAAACTAAATTGAAAAAATTTATTAAAATATTCACCATATTACTGCTCTCATTAATTTTTTCTGAGAACTGCGATGCTGAAGATTTCGAAGAGCTGTTTATTGATTCCGAAAGCGATGTTGAATCAGAAGAAATATCCTATATCCTGGAATATTACCACAGGAATAAAATTGACCTTAATACAACAACATCCGATGTACTTACGGAATTACCGCTTTTTGATAAAATGCTAACCATCAGAATAATTGATCTGGTTCAAACCGGTGTTATGTATGAAATATCCGATATTTGTGATTCTCTTGCACTTTCTGATATTCAGTGCGAAATACTTGAATATTGTACTTTCATCAACAAAGGCAAAGAAGAATCAGCGCCTTTATTATTCTGCCGTGTAAGAAGCAGGAACCGGTTAGACGAAACCAAAGGCTTTACAGAAAACAAATATCTTGGTGCCAGGCCGGATTTCTATCAGAATTATTCTTTCAAATATAAAAACATCAACGCTTCAATTCTTCTGGACAGAGATCCGGGAGAGCTCCATTTTATCGACAATTATTCAGGCGGTATCGACTATTCTGGTCAGCAATTCAATTTGGTTATTGGTAATTATTCTATCGCCTCAGGCTACGGTTCATTGACAGCAGGAAGTATGTTCAACAGAAAAGGATCAGCCCCGGTCAGTTCTCTTACCAGGTTTGCAAACAGCATCAGAATCAGCTCTTCATCCTATCCGGAAAATACATTGCACGGCATTGCAGCGAGATATGATCTGTTATTAACTGAAAAACTGAAACTTTCCAATTCTTTTTTCTATTCTGATAAAGAACTGCCGGCAAACATTGATACATCCGGAATCATAACATCGATATATAGAACAGGCCTTTTCAGGACAGAAACTGAAATAGGAAAAATCGGCAAACTAAAAGAAAGATGTTTCGGTATAGTATCAAATATCAATAGTAATAATTTCGATATGACGTTTACTTATATGAATATTGGCTATTCGAAACAGATAGAGTCCGGATCGAAAAGTGAATTCTCAGGCAGAAGAGGCAATTTGTTTTCGCTGGCATCCCAATATGTTCATGAACGCTTCAGCAGCGGAGCAGAATTTTCTCTCGATGCAAATAGCAACAAGTGTATACTATACAATATTGCTTATACAAGTAAATCATGGGCAACAGTTCTGTATTACAGATATTTGGGGCATAACTACAGGGCGCCTTATTCAGGAACTATCAATGAATTTTCCTATACCGCTTCCGAGCAGGGAATTTACTGGGGAATCAGATTAAAAGCCGGCAGCAAAATTCGAATAAACGCCTATACGGATATTTTTAAAAGCCTTGGCAGAACATATAACCTGCCGCTAATTAACAGGGGTAGTGAATTAATGGCTGAAATAATTTACAAATACAATCCACAAAGCAAGTTTACAATAAGATATAAAAATGAAGCCAAACCGGAAAAGGAAAACAATCCTGAAATAAATGCAAAACAAATTATTGGAAAGTCATCTAATCTTTTAATAATGCAATTCGATCATCAAATCAATGGCCAATGGAATTTCAGAATAAGAAATGACATAAGAAAAGTAAGCCGGGAAAAGCTTAGAAATTCCGAAATAACTACAGCTTCATATATCGAATTGAATTATCTTCCATTCCAATGGTTAAAATTGAAATCCAGGCTGACAGCATTTTCCGGTGGAAGCTATGATTCCGCTATATGGCAATATGAATATATCTCGCATGGATTTTTTGCCACACCGGTACTATACGGGAACGGGATAAGGAATTTTGTATCAATCAATATTAACCCGGTAGCAAATCTTGATGTCCTGCTCAGATATGAAATTACAAGAAAAAACAACGTCGATGCCATGGGAAGCGGATATGATGAAGTCAGCGGAAACAGCCTTTCCATTATTACCGTACAGGTAGATTACAAATTATAGTACTGAGCATAAATTATATATTGATTAGGCCTGTGTGATTTAATATTACTTTGATTATTCAAATTTTTTTTTAACTTACAGTAATTATAATTCTCTTTGATGGAGCAGGTATGGACAAGAGATACAAAATAATCCGAAATGTGGTCAGAATACTTATGTCGCTTTGGTCAATTGTTTATATTATTGCACTTACAAACTACAGTACATTCGAATGCGGGAATTATCTTGCAATTCTTGCAGTAATACTTCTTTTTGCAATGCCGGCATTACTGATATGGTTTTTCGAATTTTTAGGAGGCATAATAGTTTTCCTGGTCAGTATTGCTTTCTTATTTATTTTCGACTGGATTGGATTTGTCAGCGAGGGATTTATTGGTTTTATGATCCCTACATTACTTTCTTTCACTTCGGTTCTGAACAGCAGGTTTTTCAGGGATAAGATTTGTACCAGGCTTATGGGAAATGAAGGTTAATGAAATTGGAATTTGTAACCGCATATAATCGAATCACGACCGATCCCATGAACGAACCTGGAAAAGGGTTTCGCAGGAATTTTCGGTAAATAAAAAACCTGTGGGTTAACCCACAGGTTAAATTAAGAATATAGAACTCATCCGATGACTTAAAGTCATCGGATGAGCTATTGAAAGAACTACCTTACAATCACAATGCAGCCGCTGAGTTCCTTTGTGGGAAGGGACAGGCGGTAATAGTACATACCGGGGGCAAGACCCGAACCGTTAATACGCTCGGTATAAACGCCGGGCGGACGATAGGAAGCCTTTTCGCTAAATACTAAGCGGCCACTGAGGCCCAATACATCAAGCTTGGCGATGCCCGCGCGCTCCTGCTCGTAGCTTAGCGTTACCATTCCCGAAGAAGGATTGGGGTAAACGCTGGCGCTGCTCTTAGATTCAGACTCACCGGCAGATAATATTGTTTTCCGCATTAGTAAGCCCTGGTTATAATATCCAATAATAAATTCTTTTCCTATTGTTGATACAGTTTGGTAAATCGGATAATAACCTTCAGGTATGCCGGTAATGCTGTCCTGAATCCAGATATCGCCCCCGTCAAATGTACTAAGAATTTTATTGCCCCAGCCGCCAACGGCCACTCCGTTCATTTCGTCTGTAAATACAACCCCGCGTAGGCCGAATTTGGGTGCGTTTTCTTTCTCGTAAACATTGTTCCATGTTTTGCCGCCGTCGGTAGTTTTAAAAAGTACGTCAGCCCTTTGATCATCTGCAAGGGGCAGGTCTCTGTTGCCTGCCATCCAACCAATATCCCTGTTTATATAAAATATGGATGATAGATGGTAGATTTCCGCTTGATCTTCTTCCAGAATATTAATATCCCATGTTTCGCCTCCGTCACAAGTCCTGAAATATATTACATCCTTATTGGAAGATACAAAATCAAATGTATCAAGGCTGTGCATATATATTGCCCGAGGAAATAAAAAATATTCAGGCAGGATAGAATCAACATTTATTCTTTTATAGCTGTCCCATCCGTTGTCAGTTAAAAAAATTTCTGTATAATCGCAAGCCATTCCTTTAACTGAATCTATCATTTGCAGAAACTCAAGTTGCCATTGCGTCCCAAGCCTCACAGTATCGAATGTTCTCCCCCTGTCATGGCTGCGCCTGATCGCCCCTCGGTCATAACTAATATACAAGTGGTTACTGTCCGGATACGCCATATTCCAGGGTTTAAAATGATCAGTGCGAATTCCTTGCCAGGAAGGGTCTTCATAAACCAGTTCCCATGTTTTGCCCATATCCCTTGTACCAATCACGGTAGTAAAACCGGTATCCTGCATCAGAACAAGACAATCATTAGAATCAGGACAACAAATTTTATAAACGGTACCATTGTAAGGCACTTTACCATTATATACCCGCTCCCAGACAACCTGGGAATAGCTGCTGAAAATAAAAATAAGAAGAAATAGAATAATATATTTTTTCATTGTTGATATCAGAAATAATGTTGAAGAATTTTCCGTCTGTTTTTGAAAACCTGTGGGTTAACCCACAGGTTAAATTAAGAATATAGAACTCATCCGATGACTTAAAGTCATCGGATGAGCTATCGAAAGAACTACCTTACAATCACAATGCAGCCGCTTAATTCCTTTTTGGGAAGGGACAGGCGGTAATAGTACAAACCGGGGGCAAGACCCGAACCGTTTATTCGCTCGGTATAAACGCCGGGCGGACGATAAGAAGCCTTTTCGCTGAATACAAGGCGGCCGCTGAGGCCCAATACCTCAAGGGTGGCTGTGCCGGCGTGCTCCTGTTCGTAGCTTAGCGTTACCATTCCCGAAGAAGGATTGGGGTAAACTTCCGCCCGGCTGTTCTCTGCCAAATTTTTTACGCCAACAGGGTCAGGCATCATAAGCAGTCCGCGGCCAAAAGAACCGACAATAAATTTCGAACCTATTGTCCCCACGCATTGGAATATTGCAGGGTATTCACCCAAAACGCTGCTGTCCTGTATCCAGGAATCGCCCCCATCAGTTGTTCGTAGTATTTTTACTCCCCAGCCGCCAACTGCCACGCCGTTCATCTCGTCTGTAAAAACAACCTCGCTTAAACCAAATTGTGGTTCGTTATTTTGTTCGTAAACATTTTTCCATGTTTTGCCGCCGTCTGTTGTTTTAAAAAGTACATCGGATCTTTGATCGCCTGCATTAAGTCGTTTCCTGTACCCTGCCATCCACCCGATATCCCTGTTAATATAAAAGATTGAACGCATATTATATCTTTCCTGTTGATCTTCTTCCAGGATATTAATATCCCATGTTTCACCGCCGTCACAAGTCCTGAAATAAATCACATCCTTATTTGAAGACATAAAATCAAATGTATCAAGGCTGTGCATATATATTGCCCGAGGAAATAAAAAATATTCAGGCAGGATAGAATCAACATTTATTCTTTTATAGCTGTCCCATCCGTTGTCAGTTAAAAAAATTTCTGTATAATCGCAAGCCATACCTTTAACTGAATCAATCATTTGCAGGAAATCAAGTTGCCACTGCGTCCCAAGCCTTACCGTATCAAATGTTTTCCCCCTGTCATGGCTGCGCCTTATTGCCCCTCGGTCATAACTAATGTACAAATGGTTGCTGTCAGGATATGCCATATTCCGTGGTTCAAAATGATCTGTTTTTACATGAATCCATGCAGGTTGTTCATAAACCAGTTCCCATGTTTTGCCCATGTCCCTTGTTCCAATCACAGTAGTAAGCCCGGTATCCTGCATCAGTACAAGGCAATCGGTTGAATCCGGGCTGCAGATTTTATATATTATCTCGTCATAATGCTTATAATAAACCCGCTCCCAGACAACCTGGGAATAGCTGCTGAAAATAAAAATTAGTAGAAAAAGAATAATATATTTTTTCATTGTTGATAGCTGATTTTTTTTATAATAATTTTGAAACCTGTGGGTTAACCCACAGGTTAAATTAAGAATATAGAACTCATCCGATGACATAAAGTCATCGGATGAATTCTTGAAAGAACTATCTCGTGATAATAAATTTACCCGTATTAAGGTTAAATCCGTCGATAGTAATTGAATATAAATAAGCGCCGGAGCTTAAGTTCGATATGTTAAGCATCATGCGGGTTTCGCCGATAAGATATTTCATAAGAAAACCTCAATAAAAGTTAATAAAATAATGTCCCCAACCGAGGGGTAAATATCAAGAACCTCTGTTTTTCAAATTAATAAGTGCATTATTTTTTCAGTGGTAAATGTCCTTGTCTCCGCTGCAACCACATTCCACTTGTAATAATAAATTCAATATTAATCTACAAATAATTTTTCACGGATGCAAGCAATATTTTATAACAATGATAATATTTCATAATTCAGGAACATTGATTAAAAAGTAATTAAACATCACCTGTCCAACGCTGGCGCCGACGAGTCGGGAAAGGCCGAGGGTGGACTTCCGGAAAATTCCCCTCGTTGAGGGGTGGCGAGCGCAGCGAGTTCCCGACACGTCGGGACAGGCTGGGGGGGATTCTTTTTCTTTGCCTCCCTTATCCACGAGCTAAAGCACGTGGCTATTGAATTTGACGATTATAAGGCTGGAAGGTCATTCTGAGCGCCAGCGAAGAATCCATTCTTATTACACTATCTGCAAACGAAGATGGATTCTTCGGTCGCAAGCTCCGGAAGCCTGCCCCGACGTGTCGGGGAATGACAACATCATACCTCATTTTTTTGCTCAGTTTACCCGTTTTTCCACCCCAATGAACAGGACGTCGGCCTTAATTCCTCATCCTGTGGTTTCAATGAATCGAATAATCTCCTTATTTCAATGCTGTTTTGAACCAGAATCCTGATGTTTGGGCTAATTGCTTGGATTGCAGGGCTTTAAACTGCCCTGGCCGGTGGTATTGAACTACTGTTTGGCCTTAATGTAGTGAAATTTGGCCTCATTGAACACTTGGTTGGCTTTACTGAACACTTGGTTGACCTTACTGAACACTTGGTTGGCTTTACTGAACACTTGGTTGGCTTTACTGAACACTTGGTTGACCTTATTGAACACTTGGTTGGCTTTACTGAACACTTGGTTGATCTTACTGAACACTTGGTTGATCTTACTGAACACTTGGTTGATCTTACTGAACACTTGGTTGACCTTACTGAACACTTGGTTGATCTTACTGAACATGTTCTTTGCCTCCGACCAAGAGTTCAATGCCTTCAAACAAGGCGTCAATAACTCCGACCAAAGCATCAATGACTTCAACCAAGGCGTCAATAACTTCAACCAAGGCATCAATAACTCCAAACAAGGCATCAATAACTCCAAACAAGGCGTCAATGACTCCGACCAAGGCATCAATGACTTCGACCAAGGGGTCAATAACTTCGACCAAGGGGTCAATAACTTCGACCAAGGCATCAATAACTCCAAACAAGGCGTCAATGACTCCGACCAAGGCGGCAATGACTCCGAACAAGGCATCAATGACTCCGAACAAGGCATCAATAAAGCAAAACATTGCTGCAATAGCTTCAAACAAGAGTTCATTATCACTGAACATCGGTGCATTGCCTCTGACCCCTCCCAAACCCTCCCCGAAGGGGAGGGCTTTGAAGAAAAACATTGCTGCAATGACTTAGACCAAGGCATCAATGATTTCGACCCCTCCCAAACCCTCCCCGAAGGAGAGGGCTTTGAAGAAGAATAAGGCGGCAATAACTTCAAACATCAGTACAATGATTTGAAACAGGGCAGCATTAACTTCGACCAAGGCGGCAATAAAGCAAAACATTGCTGCAATAGGTGCAAACAAGACCTCAATGACTCCGACCAAGGCGGCAATGACTTCGACCAAGGCGTCAATAACTCCGACCAAGGCGGCAATAAAGCAAAACATTGCTGCAATAGTGTCGAACAAGAGTTCATTATCTTCAAACATCAGTACAATAACTTAGACCAAGGCAGCAATAGGTTAAACCATTGGTTCTTTGCTTTCGACCCTTCCTACCTCCCCCCGGCCCCCTCCTTCAAAAGGAGGGGGAGTTAATTCTATGATATTTAACTTCTTATCCCCTCCTAAAGTAGGAGGGGATTATAGGGGTGGTTTTCTTTCTTTGCTTCGAAACAAGGCGGAAATATCATCAAACATCGGTGCTTTGCTTTCGACCCTTCCTACCTCCCCCCGACCCCCTCCTTCGGAAGGAGGGGGAGTTAATCTTATGATATTTAACTTCTTATCCCCTCCTAAAGTAGGAGGGGAATACAGGGGAGGTTTTCTTGCTTTGCCTCCGCACCTTGCACATTTATCCACGCGCTAAAGCACGTGGCTATTGAAATTTGCGATGCTCTCGGTGGGATACCATCCCAATAACCAAGATGCCCGACACCCCGAAGGTATCGGACATCTTTTAGTTTTCTGCTTCAATTACTCATCCGATGACTTAAAGCCATCGGATGATTTAAACTAATCAATAAAGATAATATTAGTCAAGGAAGTGAACGAAAAGCCCGTCGCGGAGCTTAGGTTCAAACCACGTGGATTTCGGAGGCATGATCTTTTCTGCGTCTGCAATTGCCATCAGTTCGTTAACTGATGTCGGGTACATTGCAAAAGCAAGTTTCATTTCGCCTGAGTTAACTCTCTTTTCAAGTTCGCCAAGGCCGCGGATACCGCCAACGAAGTCTATTCTTTCGCTTGTGCGGGGGTCGTCGATAGCAAGAACCGGAGTAAGAACCTCACGCTGAAGAATAGCTACGTCCAGGCTTTCAACCGGGTCTGTGTTGTTCAGGAATTCTTCGTTTGCAGTAAGTTTGTACCATTTGTTTTCGATGTACATGCCAACCTGGCCTTTTTCTGTAGGTTTGAACTGGCCTTCAGCTTCTTCAATCGAGAATTTCCCGCCAAGAAGTTTCATAAATTCTTCGCTTGTGTGGCCGTTAAGGTCTTTAACAACGCGGTTGTAATCCATGATATAAAGGTGTGTGCCCGGGAAGCATACAGCAAGGAAGAAGTTATACTCTTCATCGCCTTTGTGGTTGTCGTTTGCTTTCTGGCGTTCGCGGCCAACGATACCGGCTGCAGCGCTGCGGTGGTGTCCGTCAGCAACGTAAAGATAGTCAATGCCGCCGAAAAGTTTTTCAATTTCAGTAATCATTTCTTTGTCATTGATCACCCATGAAGTGTGGCGGATGCCGTCTTCAGCAGTGTGGTCGTTATCAGGATTTTCTTTTGAAACTGTATCAATAATTTCCTGGAGCCTTGCATTATCCCTGTATGTAAGGAAGATAGGGCCGGAGTGAGCGTTAGTTACGCGAACATGATTACAGCGGTCTTCTTCTTTTACTTTACGAGTGTGTTCGTGCTTTTTGATTACGTCTTTCCAGTAATCATCAACGGATGCACAGCCCACAAAACCGAACTGAGTGCGGCCGTCCATTGTCTGTGAATAAAGATAGAAATACGGTTCGGCATCTTCTACCAGGTTGCCGTCAGAGATAAGTTTCTGAAGGTTTTCTTTTCCTTTTTCGTAAACCTGCGGATCATATAAACTGATTGACGGGTCAAGGTCAATTTCGGGCTTGCCAACATGAAGGAAAGAAAGTGGTTTGCCTTTAACTTCTTCGCGGGCTTCATCTGAATTCAATACGTCGTAAGGCTTTGCTGCAATATCGGCAGCTTTTTCAGGAACGGGCCTGAAAGCTTTGAACGGACGAAATACTGCCATTATATCCTCATTTTTTGTTCAATTTAACTATAACTATTTATATCAGCCTTTAAGGCAGTCAACAACTTTCTGAGCGATTTCCGTACTAACCCTGATCTGTGCTTCGTTTGTTGAAGCGCCAATGTGAGGTGTAGCCATTACGTTAGGATGATTGATCAGAGCCATCTGGGCTTCGCCTGCAGGTTCTGTTTCCCATACGTCTATACCTGCATAGTCAACTGTTCCGTTATTCAGGGCTTCGAGAAGAGCTGATTCTTTAACAACGCCGCCGCGAGCACAGTTAATAATGCAAACGCCTTTTTTCATTTTAGCGAATTCAGCAGTGTCCAGTGTCGGGCCTTCAGCTTTGATAAAAGGCATGTGAAGTGAAATATAATCTGAATTAGCAAGAACTTCTTCTTTGCTGACAAGCTTAACATCCATATCAGTTTCGTTTACAAAAGGATCGAAAGCAATAACTTTCATACCAAGTCCGAGAGCTCTTTTTGCAGTTTCCCTTCCAATGTTTCCGAAACCAAGAAGTCCGAGAGTTTTATCTGTAACTTCGCGGCCTGCTTTGTAATCTTTTTTCGGCCAGTTACCAGCCTGCATTTCTTTCGGGCTGCGGTGCAGGAAGCGGCCTATTCCCATCATGTGGGCAATAGCAAGCTCAGCAACTGAAATTGAAGAAGCGCCGGGAGTATTAAGAACGGGAATGCCTTTTTCTTTTGCATAGGCTGTATCAATATTATCAAGGCCAACACCGCCGCGGGCAATACATTTCAGGTTTCCGGCATCAATTACTTCTTTCGGAACCTTTGTAGCTGACCTAACCATAATAGCATCAAAATCTTTGATTTTGTCGAGTAAATCTTCGGGAGAGTATTTCTCCATTACAACTTCCAGGCCTGCATTTTTCAGAACTTCTTCACCGAGAGGGTGAATTCCGTCAGAAACTAAAACTTTCATGATCACTCCATAAATAATGTTATTAAATCAAAATATCATTGGAATTTATATCATTTTTTGATGCAACCAATTCCAGACTTCAAAAATAAACAAAATGGGCAAAGTTAACAAGAAGGATATTTATCAAAAATACAATTATTTCAGAATAAATATTTGGAGAAAATTTATCATATTAAAATGATTAACCCCGCCCAAAACAGCGGGGTAATAAAATCACGACTAAATATTTAATGAATACCCTAAACCAAGGATACATAAATCAAAAAATTAAACATCATTTAAACATTTCCTCAATATTGCAATAAATTCATCTACGTCTTTTTCATCAATTATCAGCGGTGGAACCATGCGCAATACTGTACCTGACGCTGCATTTGCTATAGCTTTATTTTCAACCAATTTATTTACTATTATTCCGGCATCGAAAGAAAGCAGCAGGCCTTTCATTAATCCCCTGCCCCGTACTTCGAGAACTTTTTCGCGGTATTCTTCTTTGATTTCTTCAAGCTTTCTGTGCAGATAGTTTCCTGTCTCGACAATTTTTTCCATCAGGCCGCTTTCCAGTTCCTTAAGAACAGCAAGGCCTGTTGCGCAGGCAAGAGCGTTACCGCCATAAGTAGTTCCGTGCATGCCCTTTTCCCAGATGCCTTCCAGGTTTTCACGTCCAAGAATTGCCCCAAGCGGCAAACCTCCGCCAATACCTTTTGCCATAGTAACAATATCCGGCATAGTATCATAATGTTCAAAACCAAAAAATTTACCGGTACGGCCCACACCTGCCTGAATTTCATCTGCAAGAACAAGGAATCCGAACTTATCCTTCAGTTCATTTATCTTTTCTACAAACTCTATTGTGGGAGCGGAAATACCGCCTTCGCCCTGCAGGAATTCCAGAACAACGGCTGCAGTTTTGTCGGTTACTGATTTCTCAAGCTCATAGATATTATTATATTCAATTATTTTCATTCCGTCGAGGAAAGGCCCCATGCCATCTTTGTAATGAGGCTTATCCATCATTGACAATGCGCCATAAGTCCTGCCGTGGAATCCGCCAGAGAATGAAATTATCTCATTCTTGCCTTTATCTTTTCCCCAGCGCCTGATAAGTTTAATAGCTCCTTCATTGGCTTCCGTACCGGAATTAGTATAGAAAACACGGTCGAAGCCAGTCATTTCCTTTAATTTTTCAGCAAGTTCAATTTGAATATCCTGATAAAAATAATTTGATAAGTGCAGATACCTTGCAGATTGTTCCTGTATGGCTTTTAATATCGCAGGATGCCCGTACCCAAGGGCATTAACGGCAATACCACCCAGAAAATCAAGATAAACATCTCCTTTTTTGTCAGTTATACGGCAGCCATCAGCTTTTTCAACTACAACCGGTAGGCGTTTATAAGTCTGAAATATATTTGCCTGTTCGCTTTTTACATAGTCTTTCATATCTTTCCATCTTTTTTTTAAAAAACAAAAAAACAAATTAAATATAAATCTGATTTCCGGCAAGATATTATTATTGAGGAATAATATTGTCGAATTTGAAAATTGGAATTCTCATAAATGAAAATATTATTTTAAAAAACTTTTTACCATGGATATTAGCAAACTTGTTAATAAATATTAAATTATTTTCACATACAACACAAATCAAGTCCTACAGCTAATTTCAAGAGTTATAATCAAGATAAATCCTTACTTCAGAATTTTCAGACTCCGATACTTATTTGTTGGCACGCAATTTATATAGTATTTCTCAGCAAGTTGATCTTTGAAAATTATAAGCCCTGACACAATTCAGGTAAAATGGCAGGATTATACTGTGAAACCCGGAATCCATCCACCATATTCCCCCCGGAATAGGATTCATTGATCTTGACAAAACGGTAACGCCTGAATTTTCCTCGGTTTCGGTTATGGATGATAGGATGATACAAATGGTAGTGAATGGGACATGTTAGTTCGTAATAAAGCAAATGAGATCGTGATGTGAATACTTGAACAGATAGTTGGGATATAAATGCACAGATTGGTAGGATATGATGGCAAGGAATAAGATGGAAATCAGGGCTTATAAAATTTTTGAAAAAATTCTGGAATCTTTTTATTACAGGGTTGTACAAGCCCTGGTTGCAGACAGAAAAAAGCGATGGCAAAACAAACAAATGGTTATAGAAGAGAAATGATAGTAGTGTGAGAATATAGATTTCAGAAGAGAAAAGGCGGAATTAATTCCGCCTTTTTTTATTTTATAAATCCGTTTTCAACTATTTCATTGCCAAGCTTCCATATATCGCCGGCGCCCATTGTTATTATCAGGTCGCCCGGTTCGGCTATTGTTGAAATATATGACCGGAGCTTAGCCTTATCTTCAACGTAATGAACATTCCTATGCCCGTACTTTTTGGCTGCGTCTGCAATAATCTGCCCGCTGATACCTTCAATTGGCAGTTCCCTTGCGGGATAAATATCTGTAAGAACAAGAACATCCGATTCGAAAAAGGACCTGCCGAATTCCTTGTAAAGATCCCTGGTTCTGGTGTAAGTATGAGGCTGGAAGCAGCATATCACCCTGCGGCTGTATCCCCTGCGGGCTGCTGCAAGCGTGGCCGCAACTTCTGTTGGATGGTGAGCGTAATCATCTATCACAAGGACGTCATCCTTAACCCCTTTGATTTCAAACCTGCGAAACACTCCGCCAAATTCTGCCAACGCCGATTTAATGATATCAAATTCTATATCCATATTCCTTGCTACAGCTACTGCTGCAAGGGCATTTTTGATATTATGCTCGCCCGGGATCAGAATTTCCATTTCCCCGAGCACCTCTCCCCTTTCATAAACAGTGCAGCTTGTTTTTCCGTTGTTATAACTGATATTATCAGCCCTGAAATCACAATGCGGCAGCAATCCGAAAGTAATAACATTTTTGTTAAACTCTGATAGTATCTCGGTTACTCCAACATCGTCCAGCCCGAGGGCAAGAAAACCATAGAAAGGAACCTTGGAACCGAAGTCCGTAAAAGTTCTTTTCAGGTCGTCAATATCTTCGTATATATCTAAGTGGTCGCTCTCAATATTATTTATTACAGCAATTGTCGGGCTAAGCTGCAGGAAAGATCGGTCGTATTCATCGGCCTCGACGACTGTCCATTCGCCTTTTCCAAGCCTGGCGTTTGTTCCGCCAAGGTCTTTCAGCCTGCCGCCAACAATAACCGTTGGATCAATACCCGCTTTCATCAATACAAGTCCGAGCATCGAAGTTGTTGTTGTTTTTCCGTGGGTACCGGCAATTGCCAGGCAGTAATTCAGTCGGGAAACCTGTGCCAGCATTTCAGCGCGGCGTATAACCGGAATATTCTTCTGCATAGCGGCTACAGTTTCTTCATTTTTATCAGGCTTCACCGCACTGGAATAAACAACAACTTCAGCATTTTCAATATTTCCGGCATGGTGGCCGATATAAACTTTTGCCCCAAGGTTTTCAAGGTATTCAGTATTTTCGGAACGGGCCATATCGGAACCGCTGATATTAAAGCCCTGGCTAAGAAGAATTTCGGCTATGCCGCTCATTCCAATTCCGCCAATACCGACAAAGTGAATATTTTTTACTTTAGAAAACATATCTTCCTCTCATTTTATCATACAAGCTTCCAACGAAATAATTGCATCAGAAGTATGTAAAATTACGGATATTTTTTGAAATGCAAGGGAGAAGAAATCAATATTATGACCACCGAAGTGAAGTTAGACAGGAATAAATCTGCAAACCGCAGGATTGATCCCCGGTATCCAACCGATTAACCAGGAATGATTTATTCCTGGAAAGTACTCACTCCATGGCAGTCCGGGATATCAGTACAGCAAAGGTACTGAATATTCAAACCATGTCAAATCAAGATAATGATCCGGATAAAATCCGTTCAACGCATCCTCATACCTTTTATTTCTCGCAAATTCCAGAGCGACAGAATTGAGAGAATCAACATCATTAATTTTGAAATAGTCATTATCCTGGGCTGGGATTTCAATTGATGTCACAATGGAAATCAGGATTAATATGGAAATTTTTAAAGCTCTAACAGGCATCGTTTGCTTCCATTATTATTTATTCCTCTGTGCATTTTTTCTTCTCCTGTACCAGGCAAACAAGCCCAAAACTATCAGCCCCAAGCCAAAAGCGGACAAAAGTAAAAGATAGCCGCTGCCAAAACCTGCTTCAGCCTCTTCAACTTCTTCGTCAATGTCTTCTAAGCGTTTGTTTATAAGCGCTATGCTGTTCTTTTTGGATTCGATAAAGGAATTCTCGGATGAATCCTGCAAACTCCTGTATCTTTCGGTTATCTTTTTGTATTTAAGAGAACTGTCCGGTTTGCCTATATGGGCAGAAAGCTTCTCCCTAAAATCATTTATCTGTATCAGCTGCTCGTAATTTGGTATTTCAATATAATAATCTTCAGATTTTTTCAGGCTTTCCAATGCCTTTGTATAATCTTTAATCTCAAAATATATCGATGCCCGGACGAGTTCATTATATGCAATCAGTTCATGTGCATTTAACTTTTGCGCAATACTATCAGCTTTATTTATATAAATGAAAGCGCTGTCCTGTTTACCAAGTTTGTTCATTGTATTTGCTAAATTATTAAATAGTTCAAAATCAACAAAACCCATAGCCTCGGCTGTTTTAAGATAATAGTAGCTGGAATCAAAATTATTACTATTAATATGAACTACCGCAATATTTCTGTAAGTTTCAAATATGTATTTCTCATTTATATCAGGTATATATAGTACCTGATAGAAATAAGATAAGCTTTTCTCAGTTTTCAGCATATCAGCATAAGATGTCGCCATACCAAGTAAGAATGATTTTTTCTGATCAATATTCTCAATAAATTGCTCAGATAATAAATAATTCTCAATAGCCTGAGCAAATTTTCCGTTTCGCCAATAAAAATCACCAAAATTATTAAAGTAATAAAATTTTGGTTCTCTTTCATGTATCATATCTAAAAGTTCGCCTGCTTTATTCCAGTATTGTTGGGATTCTTCAAAATAGCCCATATCATCAAAGCAGCGGGCTATATTAATTATTGTTTTAAACCTTTTTCTTAAATTTCCATTATTCCTAAATAGTATTTCCGCTTTATAGAAACCGTTTAGAGCAGATTCATACGCTTTATTATTTGCCAGGCGAATTGCTTCTTTGTTCAGGCTGTCAACATCATTTATATTTTTATAATAATCATCGCTTTCGGCAAAAAGATTATTACAAAATGCAAACACAAAAATTGATATAATTAAATTTCTCATACTGTTTTCATATATTAATCCCGGCTCCGAATAAGAAGCTTGGGTTTATTATTTTTAAAACTAAAAAGTTATCGTTTCCGGAGGATTTGTAAACTCTGAATATTCATCTGATTTACCTGATTTTCCCTTTACCTCGATACTTGCAATCGCAGCAGGCGGCACAAAAGTGAAAGCTGTATCAGAGCCGGAATATATCTGCCAGAATACGTCGGGATTTCCCCAGTTGATTTCAATAATGTACTCATCCGCGCCGGTTACAGCCGGCCAGGATATTTTTTGCGTAACGCTGCTATAGCTAAAGTTCGACGGAGGATTTAAAGCCATAATCCTTACTTCCTGATTATTACAAAAAATATTTACTACCCGTTGAAAATATACCATAATAATTTTTAAATATCAAACCTTTATCAGTTAATTTCTTTTCATAATTCGTTGCTTTCATCCCGTAAACAATTTCCGAATTTGAAAAAAAATCCTTCCGGAAAAAATATTACGGAAGGATCGTGTTTGTAAAAAAATTAAAACTTTAACTATTTCTTTGCCCTGTTGATTGACTGAAGGAATTGTGCTTTGGACCTTCCGCCAACTATCTTTTCTGCAATTTTACCTTTTTTATCAATTATGAAAGTTGTTGGAACAGCAGGAATACCGCCATAAGCCTGAATTATCTCACCGCTGCCAATAAAATTCCTGTAATTTATTCCCTGGGATTTTGCAAATGAAGTAACTTTACTGATACCATCGGCTACACTTCTTGTTTTTTCCAGTGCAATTCCAATAATTACCAGGTCATCACCGCTTTCTTTGTCAATCGATACAATGGCAGGGATTTCCTTACGACAAGGCGGGCACCATGTTCCCCAGAAATTTACAAAAACTACTTTGCCTTTTGTAAGTTCTGAAAAACTCATTTTCTTGCCATTTTCCGTCCAGCTAAAATCGGCAGCCATATTAGCGCCTTTGCTTTTAACGGAAGTCATTTGATATACATTGGCTTTTCTTTCCGGGGCTGCCGGTGGTAGCGGAGAAGGGTCTGCATGCAACCTTGCCAGGGCCAGGTCGCCATTATTTGATGTCTGTGGGCGTGTATCCTCCGACCTTGATTCCGAACAAGACTGGATTAATAATACGGAACTGATTGTAAAGATCATCAGGAAGAGTGTTTTTGTCAATTTCATTTCAAACCTTTCAAAATACATTAATAAATTTTTTATCATCTGACGTAAGTTTCCAGATCTTATTTTTATAATATTTTCTAAGTTATTGATACTACTGCTATAATAAAATTGTAACTCTTTAATTTATATTACACTATAGCAATATTAATTTTCCTCATTATTTTTCTTAACAAGATATTTTGCCATCGAGAAGAAAAACCCTGCAATAATGAGTATCATCCCCAGCCATACAGAGGATATCAGCGGTTTAACAGAAACTTCGAAGCTAAGAATATCAATCGGGGCCGGTTCATTTCCATTTGGTTCACGGAAAACAAACACTGCTTCGGACTGCGCCATATTTTCCCTGTTAGGAATCAGCTGCATGAAGCCGGCTTCATACTTGTCATTAATTTTATACCACGAAGGAGTACATTCCCCTGACTGCATATCCATATTTGTCATCAGAGTATCAGTGAAAACAGAATCCTGAGTTGATATTGTCATAACCGCCCCGAGAAGAACAGAATTATCGGAATTCATGGCCTGGGCTTTCGACATATCGAATTGTTCTAATTGTAATGATATTGATGAATCCACGGGGATATTTTTCTTCATACCCTTTGTCAGCATAACGGTAGGTATATCAAGCGTCATTTCCGCAGACCTTGGAGACACATAAATATCAGAAAACAGGAATTCCTGTATTCCCGGTTCAAGGAAAGGCTGCTGCCGGTTATTAAAATCACTCCAGTAAAAAACAGGGCTTACATAATCACTTTCACCATCTTTTTCAACTTTTATTCTGTATTCGAACTTTTCCCTGTCCTGCTTTTCCTTTTCAACCTGTACTTTTTCCTCGAATGTAAAATTGTAACCGAATGCCTTTTTCGACTGGCCTTTGATAAGAACAAATCCCTCGGAATCAGAGTAAGGCCCGCTGAAAACAACCCCGAGCATCATCAGCGCAAGGCCGGCATGAGACATGAAAGCGCCAATCGTCTTTACTCTTTTAATATTTTTGATCAGAAAATCAAGATTGATAACAAGTGAGAAAAGCGAAGCAAATATTATAAGTATGCCGGTTAAATCATTTATCCCGCTTAAGAACAAAACAAAAGTTACTATTACCGATATAATTGTGGCAGGTAGGATTTTCCTGATCACCCCGATTATTTCATCATTTTTCCAGCGAAAATATAATGCGGCAGCATTAAGGATTAATATTGCAACTGCAAGCGGCATCAGCCATTGGTTGTAAAATGATATATCCACAGCTACTTTGGGCATACCGAAAAATTCCGCCATTATCGGCCAGCTTGTTCCCCCAAACACCAGTAAAGTCATCAATATCAGCAAAATTGAACCGAGGGAAAGCAGAAATTCACGGGAACTCGCACTGAAATTAATCTTTCCAGCTGAAATATCCTTTGTCCTGACAAGTAGAAGAACAACTCCGATAGCCAGGAAAAGCAACATGAAAATCAGCAGCATCGAGTAAACAAATTTACCTGGATCAACAAATGAATGAACAGATGTGTCTCCAAGCACTCCCGACCTTGTTAAAAAGGTTGAATAAAGAACTAATATAAAAGATAATATTGTCAGTACGAAATTGGTTTTAACCAGCCCCCCCGTCCTGTTCTGAACAAGCAGTGTATGAACAAGCGCCAGGGCTAATATCCACGGCATCAGCGATGAATTTTCCACCGGATCCCATGCCCAGTATCCGCCCCAGCCAAGGGTTTCATAACTCCAGAAACCTCCAAGGGCAATTCCAAGCCCAAGGAATCCAACAGCTGCAAGCGTCCAGGGCATTGAAACCCGAACCCATTCATTATAATCCTTTTTCATCAGTCCGGCAATTGCAAAAGCATAAGGAACTGACATAATGGCAAAACCGAGAAATAATATTGGCGGATGTATCACCATCCAGAAATTTTCAAGTATGGGGTTCAGCCCGCGCCCGTTTGCGGGCATAAAATCATGGGCAATTTTATCATCCGGGAATGATTCCCAAATTGTATTGAACGGGCTTTTAGCTATCAGCATAATGGCAAGAAAAGCAAGTATCAGGGCATAAATACCCATAACCTGGTTTTCGTAATCCCTTTTCTTAACATAGGGAATAAGAAAAAAACCGATGAACGCCACCATAAGCGCCCACAGCATGAATGAACCTTCCTGCCCGGCAAAAAATGTAGACACAAGCAGATGCGTGGGCAGCTCTTTCGATGAATACTGCCAGATATAAGTCATCTGAAAGTTGTGTGCCAGTATATTAGAAAGAAAATAAACCGATGTAAAGATCAGAATCAAAAATGAGGCATAATAGGCATACCTGCCTGCCTTTGTCAGATTGTTATTATTTTTTCCAGAAAAAATATAAAGCAAAGAAGAAATAGCAGTAGTGCCGAAAAAGGCATAGATTAATATTTTACCAAACATTTAAAAGCCCCGGATTTTTTTCGAATATTTTAATATTGGTGTTCTTCAGCGCTGCCTTCATATTTTGAAGGGCACTTGGTAAGAATATGGTCGGCATGGAAAACACCGTTTTCCACTCTTCCTTTTACAACTACATTGGGTGCCGTATTGAAATTATTGGGTTTCATTCCAGCAAATTCAACAGGAATTGAATTGTTTTTTTCATCTGTCATCGAAAACGAGAATATATTATTATCGGCATCATAATTGTAATCCAGACTTTTGTCCCATTTGCCTATTATCTGAACAGTTTTTCCACTCTGTACAGCCCCGGGAATATCGGAATACTCAATTTTACTTTCATCGAAAGATAAAATTGCCAAAATCAGAAAAGTAATTATAATTATTCCGCCAATTATGTATCTTTTTCTCATAAAATTCCGTCTATATTGTGTTTGTTCTTTGCATTTCGATAAAATAAGGAAAAAAATTGAAACAAATTAATAATGTACTTATGATTTTTTCAATTTATTCCTTAGTTTTCGAAATTATTATGTAAGATTTTATTTTAACAAAATCTTATTGCTTCACGGTTATTATAGAAAATTAGTGTTTTGAAAATATACAAGGGTGTAATGATGAAATTAGGAAAAATCTTAATTCTGCTGATAATAACAATGCTTTATGTTAGTCCGGCCCAGCAGGACTTATCCAGGTTCCAGAAACAGGTCAGCTATGGCGACATGAAAGACCTTCGGGAAAAGTATGAAGAAGTTGGAACTTTAATGCAAAACAACAAATTCAAGGAAGCCGTTGAACCGGTTAAAGAACTTGTTGAATACGCTGAAAAACTTTTTACAAGCCATGACAAAAGGCTCTTAAATGCATTTTATTATGCAACATTAGTTTACATGCAACTGGACCAACCTGAAAACGCAGAACCATACGTAAAAAGAATGATTGAAATTGCCGAGGAACACTTCGTAAAAGAAAACAAAGACAGGCTGGCAGGCCCCTATTCTCTTATGGGCAGCATATATCTGCAGCAGGAAAAGTACAAAGAAGCCCTTGATATTTTCAAAAAGATATACGACCTGACAATTGAAACCAATAAAGACGACACCGAAAAAGTTACTTCAGCAAAAATAAGCCTTGCTAACGTTTACAGCGAATTGAAACAGTGGGAAAAAGCCGAAAAGGAAATTAAAGAGTGTATTGATATGCAGCTTAAAGCCAACGGCGCAGAATCACCCGCCTATGCCGGTGTTATTCAGACTCACGGAAGCCTTTATGAAGACATGGGCAAATACGATAAAGCTATTGAATTACAGAAAAAAGCCACGGATATTTATAAAAAATCCGATCCTAAAAGCCTTGATTATGCTTATGCTTTATCCCGCCTGGCATCATATTACGAAGAGCAGTACCGCTGGGATGAATCATTCGACCTGAGAGAAGATGCCATGAAAATCACCCAGAGAAAAGAAGGCAGGAAAAGCCTGATGACAGCACAGAAGATGTTAGATTTTGGCCAGGCAATTGAAAGAAAATGGGATTATAAAAAGGCTAAACGATTGATTGACAGGGCAAGAAAAATTGCTCTGGATTCGCTGGAGGAAGGAAATATTGCAAGGGCCGGCTACGACCTGCGCTACATTTCCAATAATATGGTTCAGGGAGAAATGGTTGAAGCCCTGCCGATTATTGAAAAAACCGTTAAAGCCTACGATTCATCCTTTGGCGAGGATTATGTTAGCAGTGTTTATATCCTGAGCTACCTTTCCTGGATGTATTATGAGTATGGTAAAACAGATGAAATGAAAGAAGTAAACGAGAGAATAAGAAAACTACTTACAGAAAAAGAACTCAATCCTGAAAAGAAATCATCTGTGAGATTTTTCAGCATACTCGCCTCCATCAATGATTTTGAAGGCAATACTGAAAAGGCCGCTGAATTTGCGCAGAAATCTTTTGATGCCGCTGCCAAACATTACCCGGCAGATACAGAACCACTATACGAGCCTATAGTTGACCTTGCGGAAATGCAGATGAAAGCGGGCATGGCTGACAAAGCAGAAACAAATCTGAATAAAGCAAAGAGTATTCTTTCAAAACGTTTCAAGGACGATTCACCATTCTGGCAGAATTACTATTATATACTTGGCGGAATCGAGAAAGAAAAAGGAAATGCTGACAAAGCTATAGAATATTTGAAAAAATCACTTGATATGGGAATAGCCAAATTTGGAATTGACAATATTCGTAGCAAAGACGCTCTTGAACTCCTTGCCGAAGTTGCTGCCGACAAAGGCGACTCTGCAACAGAAACAGATGCAAAAACAAGGCTTGGGAAAGTGAAATCAATTTTTAAATAATTGATCATCTCATTTAAATTTTTTTAGCCCCGTTATTTGCGGGGCTTTTTTATTTCTGAACAGCATTCCGAAAGAGCATGTCATCCTGAGAGAATCGAAGGATCAATTCTTAATACATTATCGGCAAACAAAGATGGATACTTCGCTGCGCTCAGTATGACATCCCATTCCTGCCCTCGCAAAATCAATAGCCACGTGCTCTATCTCGTGGATAAAGTAAGCTAAGAAAAAGAATCCACCCCTGTATTCCCCTCCTACTTTAGGAGGGGATAAGAAGTTAAATATCATAGAATTAACTCCTCCTGCTTTCATCAAATTCAATAGCCAGGTGCTCTATCTCGTGGATAAGGGAAGCTAAGAAAAAGAATCTACCCCTGTATTCCCCTCCTACTTTAGGAGGGGATAAGAAGTTAAATATCATAGAATTAACTCCCCCTCCTTTTGAAGGAGGGGGCCGGGGGGAGGTAGGAAGGGTCTATGGTAATGCACCGATGTTCTAAGTCATTGCTGCCTTGTTTTCCATCAAAGCCCTCTCCTTCGGGGAGGGTTTGGTAGGGGTCAGAGGTATTGAGGTCTTGTTTGCACCTATTGCAGCAATGTTTTGCTTTATTGCCGCCTTGTTTGAAGATAATGAACTCTTGGTTGAAGCTATTGATGCCTTGGTCGGAGTTATTGATGCCTTGGTCGAAGTTATTGATGCCTTGGTTGAAGGCATTGACGTCTTGGTTGAAGTCATTGATGCCTTGGTCGGAGTTATTGACGCCTTGGTTGAAGTCATTGATGCCTTGGTCGAAGTTATTGATGCCTTGGTCGGAGTTATTGATGCCTTGGTCGAAGTCATTGATGCCTTGGTCGAAGTCATTGAACTCTTGGTCGGAGGCAAAGAACATGTTCAGTAAGATCAACCAAGTGTTCAGTAAGATCAACCAAGTGTTCAGTAAAGCCAACCAAGTGTTCAGTAAGGTCAACCAAGTGTTCAGTAAAGCCAACCAAGTGTTCAGTAAGATCAACCAAGTGTTCAGTAAGATCAACCAAGTGTTCAGTAAGATTAACCAAGTGTTCAGTAAGATTAACCAAGTGTTCAGTAAGATTAACCAAGTGTTCAGTAAGATCAACCAAGTGTTCAGTAAAGCCAACCAAGTGTTCAGTAAAGCCAACCAAGTGTTCAATGAGGCCAAATTTCACTACATTAAGGCCAAACAATGATTCAATAACTCCGGCCATGGCAGTTTAAAGCCCTGCAATCCAAGCAATTAGCCCAAACATTTGAATTCTGGTTCAAAACAGCATTGAAGTAAGGAAATTATCCGGTTCATTGAAACCACAGGATAGGGAATTAAGTCCTGCGGCCTGTTCATTGGGGTGGAAGAACGGGGGGAAAGGGCCGGAGAAGGAGGTGTTATGTTGTCATTCTGACGGAGCGAAGCGACTGAAGAATCCATCTTCTTTAGCCAGATAATGTATGAAGAATGGATACTTCGCTCCACTCAGTATGACAATCCATGCAGAGCATCGCAAAATTCAATAGCCACGTGCTTTAGCTCGTGGATAAGGGAGGCTAAGAAAAAGAATCCACCCCGTCTCGCTGCGCTCGCCACCCCTCGAGAGGGGAATTTTCCGGAAGTCCACCCCCGTCCTTCGGACACCCCCGCCAGCGGGGGACATTCCCATCCGTCATTCTGAAGGAGCTTGCGATCGAAGAATCCATCTTTCTTTGCAGATTAGGTATTAAGAATGGATTCTTCGCTGGCGCTCAGAATGACATCCCAGCCTTATAATCGTCAAATTCAATAGCCACGTGCTTTAGCTCGTGGATAATAGCACCTTGAGACTAAGAAAAAGAATCCACCCCAGCCTGTCCCGACGTGTCGGGAACTCGCTGCGCTCGCCACCCCTCAACGAGGGGAATTTTTCCGGAAGTCCACCCCCGCCCTTCGGGCACCCCCGCCAGCGGGGGACAGGTGATTTTCCCTCCTTCCCAAGTTGTACTTGGGAAGGATATTTTCCTCAAAGTTCTACTTTGGAATTTTTTGTTCAGCTCAGGCTTTTTCTGCCAAAAAACCTGCCGATGGTAAGTGTATCAACAGGCTTAATGAAAATATATACCGACAATATTAAAAGTCCGGCATCCTCGGCAAGTTTTTGCCAGCCAACCTTGGTTGCGGAATTTGCAAAGCATCCGCAGTTAATATCCAGGCCCTGCATCATAGCAATAGAAATGGCGGCTATGAACATTATATTCATTCCGGCGCTTATTGCCGCGTTAGCCTTTAACCTGTAACCGATTAGAAGACATAAGGCCATGAACAGTTCCAGCCATGGCAGTACCAGGGCCATCATGTTTATAAAAATATCCGGAAGGATATTGTAATTGGCAATCTCGTAAGAAAACTGCCTAGCATCAATTATTTTACCGTAAGCTGCATATATAAAAACATAGGCAAGGATGGCTCTGGCAACAAAGCTGACTATTGGATTTTCTAATATTTTTTTCATAAAAAACTTCTTTTAAATATTTATTTCGTTATTTTTTCTTTAAATACAATTTTTTCATTTTCTATTACAGCAACCAATTCTTCTTCAGTTGGAAGATAAGAAAGATAATGTTAATAATGACTCCAACTCAATTCGGGGCGCAGTGTGCCCCGAATTGGAAAAGTTAAATAAAATTGTCTCATTCTTCGCAATTCACGTTCGCCAAATCCTTTGCCAAATTCACTTTTAAGTTCTTTCGACAATAGTTTTAAAATATATTTCCCGTATTCTGCTCTTTCCATTCCTGATTGTTCTTCTTCGGTTATTCTTTTACCAATTAACCAATAAGCATCTACCATTGCTGAATTTATTGCCCTATAAGCTTTATTTCTGGCGAAACTCAGAATTTCTTTTACATCTGAAACAAATTTATGTTCTTTTTTTATTCGATCCATAATCAAATATATATAATTAAATTATCCATATCAAACCATTAAAGATTTATGTTATTAATATTTCTACGAATTTAACAATCAAAAGTTGAAATTCAAATCGGGTAAAAGCTGATTATATTGTATTTCTAATAATCCAAAGGAAAAATATTTTGCAAGAGTTGATAACTTTTTTTATCCGCAAAAGTCTGATCAAGATATTTCGGATAGAATTTTCTTAATAATATCATCATTCTTTCTTGCAGCATTAACAATCAGGTCTGATGTCAGAAAGTAATCATCCTGTCTTTGTTCAAAAAGTTCCCTGGCTTTGCTCTCATCTTTTGCCAGGGGGCGTTTATCATTTTTCTTAGCTTTTGCCATGCATCTTTCAAAAGGTTTGTACAGCCAGATTGCCCTGCCCGACGAATTTATTAACTTACGGTTTAATTCGCTCGATTGAGTTCCTCCGCCACAGGCGATAATGCAATTATCACTCTGAGAAAGTTCTCCGAGAATTTCCGTTTCAAGGTTCCTGAAATAGTCCTCCCCGTTTTTCTCGAATATTTCACTTATCTTTATTCCCTCCTGCTTTTCAATCTCTTTATCAATATCAAAGAAAGTTTTATTCAGCGCTTTTGCAACTTTTTTTCCGATAGTTGTTTTCCCGCTGGCCATGAAGCCAATAAGATAAATATTCTTTCCGTCTGATTCTTTTCCAAGGCCTGTTCTGAAACTTTCCCTTATTTCTTCAAGGTCCTTCCCCGGCAGAAAATAGCGGGCGCTTGATTCGGCCTGGCGAAGAAGCCATTCCTTACCGTTAATATATTTAGCCCCGCATATTTCAGATTTGTCTTTCAGTACGGGATTTATATAGGCTGCCTCCAATATTATCTGATCCGGTGAAAAACTAATATCGTCAAATATATCAATCCCGGGCAGCAGAGTTGAAATTATCAAATCAAATCTGCCAATGATATTTTTTATATTTTTCATCAATGCAAAAGATACTCTTAGCTTCTCTGACAGAACTGTTGCCTTAATAATATTCCTCCCGCAAATTACCGTGTCGGAACCGGCTTTATTCATTGCACAGGCGGCTGCCGAAGCTGCATTACCGCTACCAATTATCAGGGTGCTTTCGGGAATGTTCCCAATGATGTCGCGAATACTGTTTTCAACACCGTAAATATCTGTATTTGCTGCAAACAAATGGCTTCCTTTGCGTACAATTGTATTAGCCGCGTCGGTAGCTTTCACGCTGAAATGTATTTCATCGGCAATATCGATAATATCAGATTTGAACGGCATGGTAATATTTAATCCGTCTATTCCGATTTCATTCATCAGGAAATCAATATCGCCTACGTCATCGGCTGCAATCCTGGAATAATGTGCGTTAATCCCAATATCACTGAAATACTGGTTAAACATATCCGGGCTTTTACTATGGAATATTGGCTTGCCGGCCACTGCAATTTTTTTTAATCCTGAACTCATAGCAGCTTATCCAGAATTTCTTTCATTTCCGAATATGCAAACTGGCCGGGAGCTGTTTCCTTCCCTTCGTCTGCACGTGCATAAGTAAAAGGCGCCCCCATAGCAACTCCGGCAATACGGGTTATCTTTCCTTTATCACCCATGCCAATTGATATCAGTCGTGATTGAAAAGCCTGCCCGGAATATAGAGCAAGCATTTTAGCAGCATCAGTACGGCTGTTACACTGGCAGGCTACTTTTGCAATATCAGCCCCGGAATCGAAACAAATATTTATAAGCGATAAAAGCTCATCCATTGGCGGGAGGCTTTCATTATTATGATAGGAAATTATCAGCTTCTGTTCCGAACTCATATTCTTTCTCAGGTTCATTATCAGGGAATGGCTTTCCTCCAGGCCGACATCTATATAGCTTACGCCGGCATCAACGGCCCTGAGCAGGTTAGTTTGACGTTCCTGCTTTGTCAGGCCGCTTTTCCGACAAGTAATTATCAGCTTATTATTTATCTTTATCAGGTTTTCAAGGTTTTCCCTGCAAAGAACAACGTTATCAACCCGCAATTCCACGAAAGGATAAATCGAAGCCATTTTTTCCGCCTGCTCCAGGCTTTCAACCATTATGCTTGTACAAATCAAAACATTTTCCCGAGTTCTTCAATATCAATTGCTTCTATTACCGGTTTGCCAATAGCTTCGAGTAGGATGAAGTCGATTTTATCAGCATTTTTCTTCTTGTCATTTCCCAGCAGTTCAATAATATTCTCTTCGCCGCCCTTAAAATCAATTGGCAGGGCAATCCTTGCAAGAACCTTTTTTACTCTTTCGCTAAGATTTTTATCAAGCCCCTTGATATTTTCTGATATTTCAAGAGCTTTAACCATGCCAATGCTAATGGCTTTTCCGTGTTCGGAACCTTCTTCTGCTTCTAACAGCGGCTCGATAGCGTGGCCGAAAGTATGCCCGAAATTCAGGATCTTTCGCAAACCGCTTTCCTTCTCGTCTTCTGTTACAATTCTTCCTTTTGCTTCAATACATTCCGGAATTATTTCTGAAATAAACTCAATTTCCAGGTCGAAAAGTTTGGAAGATTTTGCTTCAATTCTTTCAAACATTGAAGGATCGGTAATGAGTGCGGTTTTTATCACTTCTGCAAAACCGTTTGCAATATGATCCAGCGAAAGTGTTTTAAGCAGGTTATAATCAGTCAGGATAAACTCGGGCTGGTTGACAGACCCGATCAAATTCTTTATCATGAAGTTTTCTGCGCCAATATAATTATAGCCGTTCTTACCGCCTATGGATGCATCAACCTGGGCAAGCAGTGTTGACGGCATGAAAGCAAAAGGAACGCCGCGCATAAAGGTTGAAGCGGCAAATCCTACAATATCCAGCACCACGCCGCCGCCAAAACCTATTACAAGCGAATTCCTGTCGATATTATGATCAATAAATTCTTTGTAAAGATATTCGACTGTTTCCATAGTTTTATACGCTTCGCCGGCGTCAATTTCCACAATTTCCACTTCCGGCAGGAAAGGCCAGTAAATTGGCGCAATTACATTATCGGTAACCAATAATACATTTCGTCCTTCAGTATATTTCAGCAGGTTTTTAATTTCCTCGCCTGCGTAAACGGGAACGCTTTTATCCTTAAAATTCAATTCAATTTTTTTCATGTCGATTTCCGGTTTTAATCTTCGATAGGTTTAACAAATTTTATTTCCTTTATAACCTGCATTGTATCTGTTTTTATCAGGAATTCCCTTGTCACTTCGCCTGATTTTTTTATAATATGAAACAGGTAAAATCCTTTTATTTCTTCCTTGCTGACCTGGTAGCCGTGGTTAACAAGATTTTCCATTCCCACGGATGAGAACCTGCTGCCGGAACATACATTCTGCACCAGAACGCCGTATTCGTCAATCTGCGAATTCAGCTCGCTAATATCGCCGTCCCTTGAATCAAGCTGCAAGTGTGCAATAAGCAGCAATACCAGAGCAATGCTTAGAAGCGAAGCCAGGATAATGGTAAGTACTTTATTCATTTCATGCCTTAAATTAATGAGTATTTTTTGTCAATTTAGCTATTTCAATTAAAACAAAAAAATATAAGATTCCCTGTCTCAATATAGGAATTTCAAATGATTAATCATAACGGGAAAATTACTTCATGAAAACAGATTTTTTGCATTAAATATTGACTATCACGTCTTATAAATTTGAGGCTCTCTTTAAAATTCGTAATTTTGCCGTTGTTTTTCAGGCTGTCAGCAAAGATTAATATGGAGAGGAAAATGAAATTCAGGCTTATTATATTAATATTAACATTATTCTCGATTAGTATTCTATTTTCTTGTTCGGGCGCACGATCCGGTGCGGGCGGGTATTCCTACCTCGGCGATAAGTACGCCGACCGGGGAGATTATGAATACGCCGAAGAAGAATACACACAGTCCTTAGCCGTAGATCCCGATAATTCCGATACATATAACAAACGCGGCGAAGTCAGGATGCAGCTTAAAAACATGACGGGCGCAATTGATGATTTCGAAGCGGCTATCAGGTTCGACTCTGAGAATACCGATGCCCATAATAACCTGGCACTCGCGCTGATGTCTATCGGCGATTATGAAAGAGGTATTGACATTATTGACCAGGGGCTAAGTATTGATTCTTTAAGCTCCGGCCTGTGGCTTACACGCGGCGAGATAAACATGAATGCCGGCGATTATAATCAGGCACTTAGCGACCTTTCCTACCTTTTAAAGATTGATTCCCTGAATGCGAACGGATATTCCGTCAGGGCACGTACTTACCTTCTTTCAGGGGACAAACAATCCGCACTGAGGGATTATAACGAGGCAATAACAATCAATCCCGATCACGCCCCGGCATATTATAACCGAGGCAACCTGTATTTTGAATCCGGTGAGTTTAACCGGGCTATCGAAAATTTCGCTGAAGCTATTGATATTGTACCCAACAACCCGGACTATTACCTGAGAAGGGCTCTTGCATACCACGAGGCAGGCCGCTACTACCTGGCCGACGAGGATTTTACTTATGCAATATCATTACAACCGAGAAATACCGAACTTTTTCTGTACAGATCTATCAACTCTATTCGTTTTGATGACTTTAAAAAGGCCCTTTCGGACAACAATCTTGTTATCAGGATTGATTCTTCGGAATTCAGGGCATGGAATCTTCGCGGCTACTGCCTTACACGCCTGGGTTTCCTGGAAGAGGCGGAATATTCATTCAAATCAGCAATTGAATTAAATCCGGATTATGCCAATACCTGGTATAATTACTCAATATTGAAACTTGAAAAAGACGAGACAACCCAAATGTACGAATTCCTGCTTAAAGCAGTAGGCCTTGATCCGGCATACGGAAATACTGCAAGGAATGACAGTCATTTTAAAAAATACTGGAGCGATCCTTCGTTTATTGAAATAACTTCGGAATAGTCTGAGTTAAAAATTTATTTCAGGTTATAGTAGCCTTGAAAATTAAAAAATATACTTTTTTGCCAATTTTTTAAATTTTATTTTCATAAAATATCTGTTTTCTATAAAAGAAAGTTGGATATTAACCCTGCCTGATATAATTTTGTTGTTTCGAGTACTTATGATTTTTTGAAAACATGAGAATAACTAATAATAATTTCTAATAAACGGAGTGTTTTTGAATGGGAACATTTGAAAGAATTCGACAGCTATCACCTTATTTATTCGGTACTTTTGCAGTCTTGCTTATTGCTTACTTTGTGTACTCATCTGGCGGTGAGGACATTGTGAGGTCAAGAAACAACCCGCAAAGCGCCGTTATTGCAGTAGTAAACGGACAAGAGATCCTTCGCACAGAATTTGAGGAAAAAGTACGGGTTGCAGTTGAAAACGAAAGATTGAGACAGCAGCAGCAAGGTAAAGAAGCAGAAGTAAATGACAAGCAGGTCAGAAACCAGGTTTGGAACAATATTATCGAAGAAACTCTTATTGCCCAGTTTGCGAATAATGCAGGCATACAGGTAACTGATGAAGAGATCAGGGATGTACTCATTGATAATCCTCCTCCGGATCTCAGAAGAGCATTTTCTGATTCAACAGGTAAATTCATGAGAAGCATTTACCTTGACATCGTAACCAACCCTGAGAATTATCCCAAGTACATGTTCCAGGATCCTTCACAGGTTCCGCAGGAAGAAATCAGAAAAATGGTTCAGCAGTGGCGCGACCAGCTTTTCTCAATCGAGGAAAACCTGAGAAGGTCGCTCATGGTTCAAAGGCTTATCAATCTTGTTGGTTCAGCTGAATCTGTAATTTCTCCCGACTTTGCCAGGGAAAAATATATTGCTGAAAACAGTAATGCAGAAGTTGAATATGCTTTCTACCTGAAAAAAATTATCAGTGATGCTGAAGTTAAGGTTTCTGATGATGAGATCAAGAAATACTACGATTCACACAAAACACTCTACAAGCAAAATCCAGCAAGAACTATTAAATATGTATCTTTCCCGATCCAGCCTTCCATTGATGATACTAACAGGGCAGGTAAAAGAGTGGACAGGATTGCCAATGAACTTAACAAAAGTACAGACCTTGTTGTAAGAGACAGCCTCTTCGATTATGTTCTTGACCAGTTCGGCGGCGAAACACATGATTATACTCTTGCCAAAGATATTGCACCGCAAATCATGTCTATCCTGATGAGCCTCCAGGACCGACAGGTTGTAGGCCCTATCAAAATGCACGACGGTGTAAGGTTTGTTCGTATTGACGGACGCAGGCAGGGCGAAAACGAAGTGGTAAAAGCAAGCCACGTTCTTATTAATTTCAATAACAACAAAGACAGCGCTCTTGCAGTTGCGAAAGACATCCTTAAAAGAGCTAAAAGCGGAGAGGATTTCGCTGCACTGGCAAGAGAAAATTCTCAGGACAAAGGCTCCGGCGCTCGTGGCGGCGATCTTGGTTACTTTGAACGCGGCAGAATGGTAAAACCATTTGAAGATGCAGCATTTGGCGCAAATGCCGGCGATATTGTAGGGCCGGTTGAAAGCCAGTTCGGATTCCATATTATCAAAGTTGAAGACAAAAAGTCAGATGAAATTGCATATTCTGAAATCGTTATTTCACCAAGAATTTCAAATGTTACAAGAAATATCCTTAAACGCGACGCTTTCTCTTTCTTCAAGCAGGTTCAGGAAGGTTCTGTTTCCTTCGATACACTTGCTGCAAGACAGGGCCTCAGGGTAAACTCTCCGGCTATGATAGAGGAAGACAGATCGATTCTTGGTTCCAGATACCTTACTGCAAAAGTATTCAAATCTGAACTTGGCGATGTAATTGAACCGCTTGAAATGGATTATTACGGATTTGTTGTTCCGCAGGTGAGTGAAATCCGCAATGAAGGTATCAAACCTTTTGATGATGTTAAAGATGAAATAAGAAGAAAACTTGTTGACAAGAAAAAACTTGATATGCTGAAACCTATGGCTGAAAATCTCTATGGCAAGCTGTCAGGTGCTCAAACCCTTGCAGGTGCCCTTGAAATGGATCCAAAAGTTGATTATAAAACAACTTCAGACCTAAAGAACAATGGAGTTGTTCCAGGTATAGGTACTGATTTTGCCTTCAGCGCTGAAGCATTTAATGCTCCGCTTAGCAAAGTAATCGGCCCTGTTCGCGGCGAAAGCGGGTATTATATAATGATCGTTAAATCCCGTAATATTCCTTCCGACCAGGACGTTGCTAATGCTCTTCCGGGATATATTGAACAGCTTAAGAACAGTTCAAAACAATCAGCATTCTATAACTGGTTCTCTGCTGCAAAAAAAGAAGCAGATATTGTTGATAACAGAAGCCAGTTCTATATAGAATACTAATTCAGATTTTATATATGACTTTAATAGCCTTGTCTTTCGGGACAAGGCTTTTTTTATTATTTTCAAAAATGACAAACAGATTATCTTGTTAAAGAATTTTGTTAAACTTTGTACATGTTTTTATTAGTTATCTGTTATTGTCATGTTTGTTAATTAAATATTTTTGTCCGATTTTTTGGAGGATTAATTGAAAACATCAATTTTAGTATTAATATCTTTTTTATCAACAATATTCATCACTTTTTCTGCAGATTCAACCGGACTTCTAAGTAAATTCGGTTATGATTACAACATAAGCGGAGGGCATTACTATCATGGAGGTGGGGATACACCCGGTGATAACGATAATTCTTATATAAAGGAAGTCAGAAGAAAAAACGCAGGCATTGACAGCGAGTATTATTTCTTGGATACCGATTGCCCCCTATATCACGGCGCAGCGTATGTGGATTTCAACGGCAGAATAAAAGGCTGGGGGTTCGATGTGAACGCACATTTTGTGGCAGAACACCGGGGTATATCCTACGGGGTTTTCAGTACGGACAACATGATTTTTTATCCCAGGATTAATTTTGGTTTAGACACAACGGTATGTGAAATTTTTGGAAAAGAATTCCGGGCCGGAGTAAATGTAGGTAATTATGACCAGGTTTGCTTATATGAGGGGCTGAACTTTTATAATTTCGATGCTCAGGGTTCCTACTTTTTTGTTGAGTGGGATAAATTCAGGTTTGCTTTCCAGAGATACGGTGATCTTCTTTTTGGATATGGCCTCGGAATTGGTGATTCCGATGACTGGATATTATCTGCCGAAGGATTTGAAATATTTAAAAACTATAAAATGGATATCCGGGCAGGGCTATATAATTATGCTGCCGGAGACAAATTTATTTTGAGTAATGAAAATTATGACAACGGAATGACTTTCTCCATCGGCTTGTATGACAGCTCTTCGAGAGTTTATGCTCAATACGCCCAAAGGGCGATATACGACGAGAATATTGATGCTAAGTACAGGTCCGCATTTCTTGCAGGGGCTAAAACCAAAGGTAACTTTTGGGGTATAAACTATTACGGCCTGCTTGAATATCGCTGGTTCGGATATTATTATAATCTTGGATATATTACACCCGGCAGTTTATTCAGGGATAATGAAGAAACTGGTTGTTGCAAGACAATCGGCGACAATCTATACCCTATTTATGTTTTTGATCGCCCTTTCAGCCAATGGGCTGTTTATACGGAATATCAGAATATGAATGTTCATGGGCTTACATTCAGGCTAAACGCGGATTATTTCATCTATAAAAAAATAAAACTCTTTTACGAACTTGATTATAATTATATACAAGCCAGCAACCTTGAAAGTACTGAGTTTCCATTCTACAATGCCGGACTCGCCTGGGAACCAATCCCCGGGAACTATATTTCGATAAGCCGTACAAATAAAACTATGAACATGAACATTCACTACCCGGCTTTCTATCTTTACGATATACCTGCAATGCTTTTAAAATTCAAATTTGATATCGACAGGAGTATGCTATGAAATATTTAATGTATGTTCCGGCTTTTTTACTATTCCTTGTTACATCCTGTGATGTTGATGATCTCCCGGTTTATTTATCTGATCCTGAATATACTGGAGAAATATTCAATACCCTGTATGGGCCAGGTGAAATTGATCCGGAAATTGAAGTTTATTTCAACTATAATTATGAAACCGAACTTGAAGGAATTTCTTTATATACAATAGCAATATCATGCAGTGGTTACAGAAGTTATGACAACAATCAAATGGTTGATATGGGTGATGTTTTTGTTGGAAATTTGTTTCCCAGCAAGCTTAACACATATCAATATTATGAAATATTTTTTCAATTGCATTATCCTGAAGAAACTTTTCCTGACAGTTCAAGGATGATCGGTGAAAACACAAGGTTTTATATCGAAAAATATTATAGTAACAGGCCGGCCCTGGACAGCAGCTTCTATATCCCAAAGGCAGTTATTATCGATTCAGTAAATTGGCAAAATCCGGAGAATGAAGGAATTGAAATATTTTGGGAACCGGCAGATGGTTATCAAATCAAAACATTAGTAAGATTAACATCATCTTTAAGCGAGAGTGATATTCCCGGATTCCCGGTTAGTTGGGAAACTGAAATCAATGACAGCGGTTATTATCGTATTCCGACTAATATTTATAATAAAATACCAAAGGGCGATAATCTTATTTTAACATTATATCGCGGAATTACCCATGAATTCTACAAGCAGAATAATATTTTCATCAGAATAATTAGTCATGATAAGAAATATTTAAAGTGATAATTTTCTCATGGCAAAAACAAATTCTGTAATGTCTTTGGGAAGAATATATCTACATTTCAAATGTGGCACACTTATACATTTTAAATATTGTAAAAGTAAAGTGTGCCACATAAAATTCATATAGTTTTTCTTTCCCGACCTTGCACCAATCTATTTTGCAAATGCATCCCTGTAATCCCGTACATATTCCACGTAGTGGTTCACCATATAATCGATTTTATCTTTCTCGGCGTCAGTCAATTTTCTTATCACTTTAGCCGGCACTCCTGCCACAAGCACACCTTCAGGTACTTCGAATCCCTCGCGAACAAGAGCCCCTGCTGCAACAAGAGAATGGGAATTTACCACAGCGCCGTCAAGAATAATCGCGCCGATTCCAATCATACATTTGTCCTTAAGCGTACAGCCGTGAAGGGAAACAGAATGGCCGATAAGAACGTCGTTACCAATATTTAGCGGGAATTTCCCGTTAGTTACATGCAGCATTGACATATCCTGGATATTTGTCCTGTCACCTATCCTGATATAATGTACATCTCCTCTGATAACAGTGTTGTACCAGACAGAACAATCCTCCCCAATTTCCACATCACCGATAATTCTGGCTCCTTCGCAAATAAATGCCGACGAATGTATTTTTGGTGTTATTCCCTTAAAAGTAATTATACTGCCATTATATCCATGCTCTAATTTCATATCTCACCATTGCTTTATTGTTTACAAAACTAATTCAAAATTAAGATGATACAGGTTTATATACAAATGATTTTATAACGGATAATATGTGGGATATAAAATGAAAAAATATCATTCCCGGCCTGTATTAAACTGCTCATCAGAATCTTAGTAAACCTACGTAAATTGTGGTAAGGATTTCTCAATTTATTTTCTGTGGTTGATAAATAGCTTAAAAAAGCAGTTATTCTGAACGTAGAATTGTATCTATTCTGATATTCAATGCCTGAAGCACAGATTTGATTTCCTGATATTTATCATTTGAATTTTCATTTATAAATGTTAATTTTATAAATCATAAACAAATAGGGCAGGGTTATGATCTCGAATTACAACTGGAGAAAAGGATTTTTCAGCAGCACGTATGAAATTTACGGACAAATGGGGATTGCGGGCAAACTGACTAACAAAGCATTCTCAAGTACGGCAGAAGCTTCCTGGAACAATCACAACTACCGTTTTTCAACAAAAGGTTTTATCAGGCAGGAAACAGAAATAATGGATATGAAATCCATGAAACTCATTGGTAGAATAAAGTACGGAGCCTGGGGAAATAAAGCCACTATAGAATGCAAGGGTAAAATTTACAACTGGAAATACGGGAACATATTTAATACGAAGTGGGAAATCACCGGCGATAAGGGTGTTGAAGTGAGCTCATGGGGCGGGTCGACAAAAGGAATTTTTGAAGTTAATTCCGATAACGAACTACTTCCTATTTGCGGCTTATATATTCACAATTATATGCAGATTATTACCGCCGTTGTTATTATGTGTGCAGTTATGGCTTCTTCCAGTTCGCTGTTCACTGTTTTCAGGTAATGATTTATTTTATTATTCATTAAGGTGCGTTATGAAGAGACACGATGCAGAAATGAAATTAAAGTCTGTTTTTGGGTTTGATTCCTTTTACGACAACCAGTGGAAAACTATTGAACAGCTTTTCAATGGAAGAAGAGTGTTGCTTATCGAAAAAACCGGGTTTGGCAAATCATTGTGTTTCCAGTTTCCGGCAACACAATTGCCCGGGGTAACCATAGTTTTTTCTCCGTTAATTGCTTTAATGCGCGACCAGATAAAGTCTCTGGACAGATTGGGAATTGCTGCCGGGATAATTAATTCGGAACAAACTGTCGAGGAAAACAAGCAGGTTCTGAGCGATGCTATCGAAGGCAGGCTGAAAATATTGTACATTGCCCCGGAACGCCAGGAAAATATGGAATGGATGGAAGCAAGCCGGAGAATATTGATATCTATGATAGTTGTGGACGAGGCGCATACTATTTCGGTATGGGGGCATGATTTTCGTCCGGCTTTCCAAAGAATAGTGGATATCGTTAATTTACAGCCCGAGAATATGCCTGTTCTTGCCATTACTGCTACAGCCACACGAAGAGTCCAGAAGGATATTGAAAAACAGATTCGGGGAAATTTGCTTACAATCCGCGGCAATCTTCTAAGAGACAACCTGCATCTGTTCGTTATTAAAACCAGTTCCGAGGAAGAAAAATATATCTGGCTTGCCGAAAATCTGAAAAATATGCCGGGTACTGGAATAATTTATACGGGAACAAGACAAAATACCAAGCTATACAGCAAATGGCTGAACTATTGCGGAATAAGCGCCAAGGAATACAGCGCCGGACTTGATGCGGAAAACAGGATAGAGGTTGAAACCGGATTTATGAAAAACAGGTGGAAAACTGTTGTGGCTACAAATGCTCTCGGTATGGGAATTGACAAGCCGGACATCAGGTTTATTATCCACACACAGATTCCGGCTTCGCCAGTCCATTATTACCAGGAAATTGGAAGGGCTGGCCGTGACGGCAAACAGGCTTTTATTATTCTGTTTTATAATTGTTCAAAGGACAGTAACGGGACTGAAGAGGATTATAAACTGCCAAAATCCTTTATTGATAACGCCCGGCCATCAATTGATAAATATAATAGAGTTCTTAAAGTGATAAAAAACGATATTCTCGGTGAAAGGGATATTATAAAAATTTGCAACCTGAAAGCCGGGGAAGTAAGAACAATTAAAGCCGACCTGGTAAACCAGAAGATTATTAATATGGTGATAATCGACCGGAAGAAGAAGTATGAATACAGGTATAACGCTCCTGAACTGAACACAAAGGAATTTGGGCAATTAAGAAATACTAAGCTGAAAGAACTTGATTCAATGCTTGACTATGTAAATACCACGCAGCCGAGATTCAAGTTTCTATGCGAATACCTCGGGGATAGTATAGATGAAAATTATATTTTCAAAAACTGCGATAATTCCCGACACGGAGTCAGAAAGGTTGAAGAAAATCCGGAATTACTGGAAAAGCTGAAAACATTCCGGGAACAGGATTATCCCGAACTGCCATGCGGAAAGATCAATAAAGAAGATATTATTGGCTATGCAGCATCGTATTATGGTGTGTCGCGTGTTGGCGAAGCAATACATAGATGTAAATATGAAAACGGCGGGGATTTTCCTGATTTCCTGCTCAATAAGGTTATTGCTATGATAGAGTATAAATATCAGGAATTGAAACCCGATATAATATTATATGTACCATCAACAATATCAGGAAATTTGGTTCAAAATTTTGCCCGGAAAATTGCAAAGCATTTTAATATTCAATTATCGCATGAACTGAAGAAAATAAAGAATTCGAAAACGCAAAGGGAATTCAGAAACAGCGCCTTAAAGAAAGAAAATGTAAACGGAGCCTTTTATCTTTCTAATGAGTTAGCTGTTCAAAGTAGAAATATAATTTTAATCGACGATATTTATGATAGTGGCGCTACCATTAAAGAAATTGTTAAATTGCTTTATAGCTGCGGGGCAAAAAATGTAGCTCCGGTTTGTATTGCTAAAACATCCGGCGGTGATATTTTATGATGAAATCAATGAATGAACTTGTTTACTGGGCTGCTTTTGCTCATGTTTCCGGAATAAGAAATTGCAGAAAGAACCAGATAATTGCAAAACTTGTAGAACATAATTTTGATATCAGCCTGGTTTTTAACTATCCGGGCAGCGAAGAATTGAGGAAACTGGAAGTTACAAGTGAAGAAACTTATATGTTATCTGAAGCTCAAAAAGAAATTCCAAATTATTCATTTGTTGTGGAAAACCTGTTAAACCAGGGATATGAAATAATTCCTATTACCAGCACTTTATACCCTGCTAATATAAAGAAGAATTTAAAAATGAAATACTCTCCTGCTGTTGTGTATATTAAAGGAAATAGCAAATTATTAAAGGAAAAATCCATCGCTATTGTCGGTTCGAGGAAAGCTACACAAATTGCACTTGATTTTACTGACAATATTGCAAAGGGGGCCTCCGGGAATTTTAAGGTAGTTGTAAGTGGATTTGCTAAAGGAGTTGACAGGCAGGCTTTGGATTCGGCTTTGTCATATTCCGGGCAAAGCATAATAGTGCTGCCGCAAGGGATTGCAACATTTTCAAGCGGTTTTAAGAAATATTACAAACAAATTATTAATGGAGACGTTCTTGTTCTGAGTACTTTTTTCCCGAATGCTCCATGGAGCGTACAGCTTGCCATGGCAAGAAACCCTATTATTTACGGTTTGGCAGATGAAATATTTGTGGCAGAATCTTCTGACAAAGGCGGAACCTGGTCTGGCGTTATTGACGGGCTGCGAAAAGGCCGTATTATATATGTTCGCAATCCCAAACCCGGCGAAAATAACGCAAATAGTCTTCTTATTGAAAAAGGAGCCGCAGCTGTTGATTTGCTCGGGTACATTGTTGAATTGCCGAGATCAACAGGCGAGGATGAGAACAAAGAATCCGAAAAATTGTCTGATAAGAATAGCCCCGGGATGCAACAAAGTTTGTTCGGGTAGTGATAAAATATTTTAAAGAATTATATCTTATAAAATTAAACAATTATTTACGAAAGTTGTTTTTTGGGGAGTATCATTAATTGATAATATTTTTGAAGATGAAATCATCAAATTAATTAGATACACTTAAGCCAGCATACTTATTATCATGTGTATAGTCATGTATATACAGAAAAGGAATTTGATTATACTTCCGCCCAATAGTCCCAGGAAAGCGCCTAATCCGGATTTCAGGGCTTCCTTAAATTTCATACCGCCTATTAATTCACCGAGAACAGCCCCAAGAAAAGGCCCGAGAAAAATTCCAACGCCGGGTATGAACAGTGTTCCAATAATCCCGAGCATTGCGCCGCGACTGCCGTATTTTGTACCTCCTGAGAATTTTGCTCCGAGCGAAGGGACGAAGTAATCAAGCAGGGTAATTCCGGCTATTAGTATGCCATAAATAATCAGCGTTGTAACAGAAAATGGTTCCAGAATACTGAAATGGAATGCTATAACACCGAGATAGGCAAGCGGTGGCCCGGGCAGCCCGGGAAGGAAGCAGCCGATAATACCGCTGATTATCAGAACTGCTCCCGCAACAAATAATATCCAATCAGGCATATTTTAATCTTTCAAATAAACAAAACTTCCCCTGTATAACGAATTACCGCAGCGTATTGTTACATGATATGTTCCGGAAGGAGAATTAATCGGTAAAATATTTTTCAGTGGAACTTGAATATTACTCCCCCCCGAATTATTTATAACTGCGGAATTGATAATTTCCCCGTTATTCGAAAACAATGATATTTCAATAGCGCTATAACTTTTGTCAAGATTTAGGCTCAGATATGAATTCAATCCGGCGGGATGAGGAATAAGGTTTATTATACCTTTGGGACGGACTGTCAGTTCCGGAATATCTGTAGGATCGTTTACGCTAAATTCATAAACATCTGACCAGTCACTGATATTGAGCGAATCCCAAACGCGGACGCGCCAGTAGTATTTTTTGTTTTCAAGGTTGCTTACCTGCACACTATTCCCGCTTACTCCCCATTTTTCAATCACAATATTATATTGGCTGAGCGATATATCTCCCGGTTTTCTAACCGGAGGAAATTCCGGGCTTTCACTCATTTGTATCCAGAATTCATACTCTTCATCTGATTCCCATTCAAGGAAAGTGTTGCTGGAATTATCAACAGACTGGTGCGCCGGATTGGTTCCGTTTGGAGCATTAACAACTGATATTTCATGATATGCTCCATTTTTGATATCTGTGTTCCCGGGAATTAACGTGCAGTCATCGCTAAGCTGAGGGTCGTCAAATTCCGGACGGACTGAAAAGCTGTATTCCGATTCCCATCCTGACTGTTCACTTATAAATTTACCGGAAATATTAGCGAAGCTTCCTGTTGAATAGTAATTATTCCTGACATCAATTTCCAGGGAGCTTTTATTTTTGAAATCTAATGCCAGGCCACCGTTGGTATTGGCAAACAAAGAACGGGTGAACTTTATTGAAGATGAATTTGCATCAACAAACAATGCAGGTTTGTCAGAATCAGCTGATTTTGAACGTAATGAAGTTTTATTGAATTGAATATTCTTCGATCCTTCTATTCTGACAGCAATATTATCAGAGGAAATATTACATTTATTAATGATTGTATTATTGTTGTATTCATTGCCTTTATCATTAATACAGGCAATAATATGCATACCGTCAAAATTGCCAACGTTAGTACAAATATAATTATTAATTATTGAACCTATTCCTTCGCAGTTGAATAATCCAATAGCTGAATAAGGGCCTCCGTCAGGATAAGCTTTTCCTTTGAAATCAATATTATCATTTATTTTCAAGTTGTTTTTCAAAATTGCCGGAGCGGGACAGTTCAAAACCTCAATCCTGTTGTCAGGTATCATGTTGTGGGTTAATAACGGGCTGTTGCAATATTCCAAAGATATGGCTGCATTGCTCTGTCTCATGAAATAACAGTGTGATATACTGATAAAATCAAATGTCTTATCCTTATTGCCCTTGTACAATACACCGTATGAACCGTTTAGTATATTGCAGTTCAGAATATTCGTAGAATCAACCCTTCCAGTGTTAAGTATAGCAGCATATTCTTCGCCTGTCAGGCTCTGATTATTAGCAAAAAAGTTGTTTCTTACAAGTTCAATAAATTTTACATTATTCAATACAACAGCATTTTTAGCAGTATCACAGTAAAAGTTCATACCGGCCACAGACAAATACTTCATATCTTTTATACGGATACCATAATCTTTATCAGCATAAATAAAGTAATTCTTCAGATCTCTGTCGAATGAAGTGAAACTTAGAGTATTTTTGCTATCCTGATTATTAAACATACCATCAAAATCCCATGATCCGGGATATTTGCCGGGCCTGATATAAAAAGTAGCTCCGGATACTCCATAAACATCCTCCCCGGAAAAACCGGATTTTTTCAGATGATTAATAACATCAATAGGAGTTTCAAATTGGGAAACAATATTGCTGTCGTTTCCAACAGAATATTTGCCAAGTAATTCCATTTTCCCGTTATTTACAGGCCCAAAATAAGCACGGCATGTGTCGTCGGCCTGATTATCCGGGATACCATTAGGATGATAATTGGCACAGAGCAAAACATCGGAAAGATGCGAACAATTGTCTGACACTTTTATCTGCCTGATTTCTCCGGGGTTAATCGGTGTATCAAAGCGAAAATAGTTATAACTCCAATAGCCAAATTTAGCCACTGTGTCATGCCTGAAAGTATCGGCAGGAGAAAACAGTGCTGATTGTGAAGCATCTTGATTAAGCCAACGAATATACATATTATCAATTTTGTTAAAACCATAGTTCTTAACCGTAACATATATCGGTTCTCCGCCAGGATTGGATGATGCCGGTGAGGGCGAGTCAATGATATAAACTCCGGCATCAGTTGGTTTTCCATTCACATACTGAACAAACCAGTCATTTCCTTTATTTGAATTATCTTCAAACTCTAATCTTGCAAGAATTGTATAGGTTTTACCCGTATCAAGAAAATGCTCCCCAATAGTAACTTCGGTTGTACCGTTAGATTTAAACTCTATTGCTTCGTGGTATGTAACATGATGATCATAATCAAATGACAGATTATTACCATCGAAAACAGACCATTCAAATCCAATTGGTACTAACCCCGGAACCGATACTGTCTCATCTCCGTAATTATTCAATATTAGTTTTATCTTATAATTATCAGGCTTGTTAACCTGGGTCGGCAGAATCCCTACAACAGCCGGATCCTGAGAAGATGCTAAATAAAATGAAGTAAATAAGAATAATATTGCAATACTAATGTAAGCTTTATTCATAAAAGCTCCGGAATTTGTTTATTCAAATTTTCTTAAATATAAAAAAAGAAACAATAGTATGAAATTTTAATTATTACTTTCAATATTCGGAATTGTAAAATAGAATGTACTGCCTTCTCCCAATCGGCTTTCCGCCCAGATTTTGCCCCCGTGCTTTTCAACAAATTCCTTGCATAAAATCAATCCTAATCCGGTACCTTTTTCTTTATTTGTTCCGGGAACAGATTTTACTTTATCAACTTTGAACAAGTTGTCCAAGACCTCGTCTTCCATTCCCACTCCTTTGTCAACCACAGAAACTTGCACCCAATCAGTATTATGAAGATCGTCCTTTAGTCTTGCCGTATTAAGTTTTATAGAGCTATTCTCGGGGGAATACTTTACTGCGTTAGATAGTAAATTCCTAATTATTGTATTCATTAAATTTTTATCAAAAAACAATACCTGAGACTTGTCCACATTGTGATTGATCGAGATATTCTTTTTATCCGCACAAACTTTAACATCCTGAATTGCATTATTAACAGTATCATACAGGGAATACATCATCGGTAGGTAATCAATTTTACCTTTCTGAATGCTTGCCCACTCCAAAAGATTTTCCAGTAGTTGGGATGTCCGGACGGAAGCGGAATAGGTGATATCAATTATCTGCTTCATTTCATCTTCTCCAAGCTGGCCGCCATTGTTTTTAAGTATTTCAAGCATATTTCTGATACCACCCACCGGGTTTCGCAAGTCATGAGCAATTATCGAAAAGAATTTATCCTTGGTTTCATTCGCTTCTTTCAATTTCATTTCCGAATCAGTCAGCTTGTCATTCAGGATTACAAGTTTATCTGCTTCCCTTGCAATATCTTCATTTAATTCCTTTAATTCAAGATTTGATTCTTCAAGGTTTTCCAAAGCATTATTCAATTCAAGTGTTCTTTCACGGACTTTGTCTTCAAGCTTTTCGTTAAGTTTCCGTACATTTGCCTCTGATTCCTTTGTTTTTTTCAGGGCTTCTTCACTTCTATTGAAAGACTTTCGATAAATTAGAAACGAATTATAAGATACAGTTGCAAGGAAAATGAATGAAACTGAAATATCAATAAATAATTCGATAGAATCGCTTACGCCAATCACATTATTCTTTACGGAATAAAGTATTAAAAACGACAATAAAATAATATTTCCCAGCGAGTATTCGATAATATATCTGATCCTGCCAGATAGCAACGGAGCCATAGCAAGTATCCCGAATGCAAATACTATTGTATTGAATTTGGCCAGGACACTTCCGGTATCACTAAATATTACAAGCCAGACAGTTGCAAAACTACTAAGCATTATTGAATGAATTGTAATGTATAATTTTCCGCTTTTTAAAATTCTTAATGAGTAGATAAGGAATGCTGTTAGAAAAAGTTCCAATCCGATAGTCATAGGATTTATCCCTTCTTCGAACATTAATTGAGTAATTGCAGTAATAACCGTTGTTACAAACAGAACAAAAATCATAGCTATATTCACCTTATAAATGAACAAAGCTTTCATCTGTTCTAAAAAACTGCGTTGCTGATATTCCTTCAACAAATCGGGCAGAACGGATTTTCCCACATTATCCGTATTCCCGGAATGAAAATATTTTGATAACTTCATAAAATATATAAATGTTTGTTGTATTCATAAAAACAATGAATCAGTTGATTTTATTATTGGGAATTGTAAATACAAATTTCGATCCGGTCCCTGGTTCGCTTTCAGCCCAAATTTCGCCGCCATGCTTTTCAACAAATTCTTTACATAATATCAATCCAAGGCCCGTTCCTTTTTCTTTATTGGTTCCCGGAATTGATTTTACTTTTTCTACTCTGAACAGGTTGCTGAGAGTTTCATCATCCATTCCGATACCAAAATCACGGACGGTGACAATCGTGCAATCCTTGTTATGCAAGTTATCTTTTTTCCTTTTAATAATCAACTCTATTTTGCTGTTTTCCATAGAATATTTAATGGCATTTGAAAGAAGGTTCCTGAGAATTGTATTCATTAAATTTTTATCAAAGAATAATACCTGTAATTTATCTAAATTATGTTCAATAATTATATTCTTTTTATCAGCAGACACTTTAACATCCTGAATTGCATTATTAACAGTATCATACAGGGAATACATCATCGGCAGGTAATCAATTTTACCCTTCTGAATGCTTGCCCACTCCAAAAGATTTTCCAGTAGTTGGGATGTCCTGACGGAAGCGGAATAGGTGATATCTATTATCTGCTTCATTTCATCTTCTCCAAGCTGGCCGCCATTGTTTTTGAGTATTTCAAGCATATTTCTGATACCACCCACCGGGTTTCGCAAGTCATGAGCAATTATCGAAAAGAATTTATCCTTGGTTTCATTCGCTTCTTTCAATTTCATTTCCGAATCAGTCAGCTTGTCATTCAGGATTACAAGTTTATCGGCTTCCCTTGCAATATCTTCATTTAATTCCTTTAATTCAAGATTTGATTCTTCAAGGTTTTCCAAAGCATTATTCAATTCAAGAGTTCTTTCACGGACTTTGTCTTCAAGCTCCTCGTTTAGCTTTCGTACTTTTACCTCTGATTCTTTTGTTTTTTTCAGGGCTTCTTCACTTCTATTGAAAGACTTTCGATATATTAGAAACGAATTATAAGATACAGTTGCAAGGAAAATGAATGACATCGCATTGTCAATGAAATAATCTGCCAGGTCAGCTGAAGAATTTGTCCATTTTATATCAATACTTAAAACAAAAGTTAACAGCACAACAATATTTGCAGCTGTATAAAAAATTATGAAGTGTTTTCTTTTCGATAGTAATGGTACCATTGCAAGGACACCAAAAAGAAAGGATATTGTATCAAAACGTGCAAGATAGTAAGTTTCATTAGAGAAAATTACAAACCAGACAGCTAAAGAACAGGCTATCATTATCAAATGAATAGTAATATCGACGAATCCTTTCTTAAGGATCAGTATTGACAATAAAATTATTAGAAAGCATATTATTTCTATGATTAACGTTGTAATATTTAAACTGTTGAATAATTGAATTTGTACGTAAGCTGTTGTTAACAGCAATAAAAAGAGTGTTATTACCATGGCAATACCCACTCTGTATATGAACAACGATTTCATCTGAGTCATAAAATCCGAATTCTTATAAACATTAAGAAATTTCGGAAATGATTCTTTTTCTGTGTTTGTACTATTTTTATCAGATTGTAAAACTTTATCCATACATTCCCCGGAATAATTGCTTATATTCTTATCGAGGAATAATAAGTATTTTTATTTTGAAAACTGGGCAAATTAAGTATTTCTTCTTAATATCTTTGCCGATATTCAGGACTGAGTTGCTGATTTAATTCTCCATTATATAACACATATCTATGCTTTTCTTCGATTTTCATAATCCTGTGAATTTTGCATTCAGGCACTGATATGGACCCTTCTGCTATTTCTTCATCGCCGGACTCTGCAAAAGCAACCAGATACCTGGCTAATTCCGATTTAACCAGCCTTGTAAAATATGAGCCTATCCAATATATGTATGGGCCCGGATTGCAATCAAGAAGGTAGATTTTGTCATCTTCACCAATTATTGCATCCCACGCTGAAAATTTTAAATTTAATAAACTATTGGCTCTTAAAACTTCATCGGAATGTTCTTTTTTCATTTTATAATACGAAAAGCCTTTGGTATCGGTCCTGCTGTCTATATCGGATGCAATTATTTTTAAGGCAAGAACTACTTTATTGCCAACTGTATGTATTCTTATTGTTTGCCCTTTTATCTCCTGCTGGAACATTGGCGGAGTATATTTCAGGGATTTATCCGCAACGCCTTTAAAATTTTTTATTAGTTTTGTAGCCCCTACACCGCTTGGAGATTTCGCAACAATTTTTTCATACCGATTTTTAAAATTCAATGCTTCTGATAATGAATTTGTCCCCATACTATCTGGAACAGATATCCCCTTTGATCTCAGGTAAGAAAAAAATCCGGATTTCATATTGTGATACAAATATTTAGCAAGTCCGTTCACAACTAATACTCCCTGATTTTCAAGTTCTTTCAATATTGAACTTATAGCAAAAATCTTATAATTTTCTTTAATATACTTTGCCCGCCAGATGTTCATTTCAAAATCTGATTGCCATGCAGGAGATGTTATCGGAGTATCAACCGAAACTCCACGTATGAATACGGCCTTTAAATTTATAATTTCTTCGTTGAAAAACAATTCCCTAAAATTGAATCCGAAACTATGGTTCTTTTCTTTTTCATATAATTTGAACGGCAACAGAACAGGATTTCCACCCTTATTCAATATTTCTTCAAATAGAATTATCGATTGAGGGTCGTTTTCGATTGGTGAAACTATCATTATTTTCGGTTTGTGTTTACTCATACTCTTTCTGCGGATTTATTGCTTCGAATAGCGGATCAAGCATTCGTGTAAGAAAAACATTGGTTCTGCTTTCATTTACGGGAAATTTTTTTGAAATTCTGAGTTTAATATCTGCCATGGCAAATATTTTTTTCATAAGTACATTTAACAAATAATCTTTTCCCATTTTTCCCAAATCAGTAATGTCAGGAAGAGGTATAAGTTTTCGAAAAATCAGATTTCCATCTTTATTGATAACGCCCTTTATCTGGTAAAAATCAATATTATTAAGTCGATAAGTCAGTTCCCCAAGATTATTCATAGCTATATTTGGTGGAATATACTCAAATTTTTCTAATGTTATTTCTTGGTTTCTTTCCGGCGGAGTTAAACCGGTTCCGAAAATTGCTGTTCCCCTGTAGAACCATACAGAATAATCGATTCCCGGAATAAATTCACTTATATAGAAGGGCATTGTATGGCCTGATCTGAATAGCTTATCGATATTTTTTTTGCTTATAAGCTGTTCCGGGGCATCATAAACAGGATATGACCAAATAAAATATTCGTTATTTCCATAAATATCTGTTTTTTCGAAATATTCAAGGGAATTTGTGTAAACCGATTGGTATACCGGAAATCCTTCCTGTTTCATCCGACCTGTAAAATACCCGGTGCTGATATAATTAAACAACTTAAATGGGGGATTAATAACATGATATTTATCCAGATTATCCGCCATAAAAAGAAGCGATAAAAGGTGGCTTAATTTCTGTTCCGATGATACATGCCCGATATTGAAGCTGTCCGGACCGGATTCGCAAAATTCCGGTAACGCCAAATAGTCCGGTTTCAGGCCAATATTAAAAAAAATACTGTTTTCGGGAATTTCATTATTATTTATTCTGATACTATCGCTGAAAATGCTGATATCATTATCTGAATCAAGAGACAATATCGTCGACCTGATTCTTCTTTTTGAACAAAATTCTTTGATCCGAACCGCCCGGGCATCACATTTCGAAGACACAATATATAGTAATGTATCACTCATTATTCAATAATCCTCCCGGTTTTTTCCAATCTATCTGCATATCGGATACGAAAGAAAAGAAATCAGACATTAGCTGCTGCCTGGCTTGAACAAGGCCGATCTTCGCATTAAGAACCTGGTTCAGATATGAGTAATAGTCAAATCTGTTCAGCCTTTTAGCCTGGAAAAGTGGCAATGCCTCCTTGTCATGTATTTCCTGAACCATATCCAGGTTGTCTTTGGCATTATCAACAGATTCAATTGAATTACTTATCTGAAAAATATGTTGCTTTAACCTGTCCGAGACAGAGCGTTTAGCACTTTTCAGATCGTTTTCACCAGCTTCAAGTTCTGCTTGTGCTGCTATCAGATTGAATTTATCGGGTTTTCCTGTTGGAAGATTGTATTGCAGCCCGAGGCTCCAGAAAATCCCGTCAGGATCGCTCAATGACTTAAGCAATGCTGTTCCGGGGGAATGATAGCCAAGATTGTACTGGGGGCCTTCATAAGTTTGGACAGAGCCGGTCAGATTTATTTCCGGACGATCCTGATTTTCAGCGAACAAAACATTGATCCTTGATTGTTCAAGGGCTAATTCTGATATATCAACACCTGGATGATTTTCAATTAATTTTTTCAGGCTTTCTTCTTTGATCAGTTCCTTAAATAACGATCTGACCTTAGTGCATAGGAGTGATTCATTAATAAATTTTGGCGAATATATGAAAATTTCTTCTTCATCAATATTTCTGTTGTCAAGCATAGTTGAATAATAAACGATCCTATTTGCCGAATACTCGGTTTCATATTTAATATTTCTTTGTTTTGATTCGGTACTGATCTTTTCCGTAACAGTAATTCTGCCTTCGGAATTTAATATATCAACGTCTTTTATCTGAATATTCAGATTTTTTTCCAATTCTTCCATTATTTTTATTTTTGAATTCTCGAAATAAAGAGAAAAGTAATTAGCAAGCAATGTGTATATGATATTATTATACTGAATTTTCTCGGATTTGGAACTGATCTCTTTTGATATTTGAGTAATTTCCAGGTCAATATGTTCGCTTGAGCCATACCATCCCATATTTTTGAATAACGGCATAAACAAGTTTGATGATAAAGTTCCCGTCCAGGGCAATCCATAAGATTTAGGTGCAAACCTGTAATCCATTGAATAACTGAAAGGGCTTATAACCATACCAAAAGGTAACTTATAGCTTAAGCCAACATTCGATCTGAAAGAACGGTCAGAATAATCAATACTGGCAACCACCGGTATATCTCTGTAATCCCATGCCAGCGGCCGGGGCAGCCAGATAATCCCCTGTCCGCCGTTTGGCAGTTTAATATTTGAAATTATCGGATTGTCGTTATCCCATTTTACAGGCACCCTTTTATTTACGGTTTCATCCCTGTGGCGCGATCGGTAATAACTATAACCTGCTGTTGCATTAACAGTAGGAAGAAAAGATGCCTCCATTGATTCAATCTGATTTTCAGCCGATCTGATTCTTGCACGTGACGCACCGAGTTCGGGGCTTTCATCAAGGCGTTTCTTTATTAAGTCTTTAAGGCCGTTTATATCAATTGAAGTATATATAATTCTTTTTTCAGGATATAACCTTGATGCTGCACTGTCAGTTTCGTTCTCTGCCCAAACTGTTACAGCCGAGAAGAATAAACTTACTATGATATATTTAATTAATATTACTTTCATTTTCTTCTTATTTCGCAATAATCTCCTACATGGATATCAGAACTGTTTTTATCAATTTTTATTATAAGATTGCTCTTTCCTGTTTCGATTATTTTTCCTTCGCCGATAGCTTTCCTGTTTCTATTATGAATATCCTTTTCATGAATGATATAAGCATAGTTGCCTTTTAAAACTCTCGTGGCAACATCAGTTTTAACAATTATCCGTTTTCCTTCAACTTTTACTACTTTACCGATAACTTTAAGATATGCAGGCATTTCAAATAATTTATGCTCAAAATCCGGTGGAAAATCTTTCTTTTGGCCGGTAAAGTGGTCGTGATATAACAAACTGTCCTTTTCACCTTTTTCATGGTGCACTTTAATTGTATATTCAATCTCATCGTTAGAATTTTCTTTCGCGGATAGTGTAAGGAACTGATCGCCCTGCGAAAGTTTATTACCTGAAGAAGAATGAATTACTGCAAAACCTTCTTTTTCAAGAAATTCAGTAAGAGCATCTTTCAGGGGAGATGATATGTTTTTATTCGGAACTTCAGGAGGCAGCATATGAATCCTGTTAATATCAGGATTATATTTCAGGAATATATCACGCGCATTTCCAAAGAATTTTTCCATAATAGCCGGGTCGTAAAGAGTCCAGTCTGCAAAGGGATGATCTCTGATTGGTACGCCGTAGTTATAGACATCAGCCGGTATAAGAGGGATCATTATATTCTGGATTTTCCTTATTGATTGGGCCGGAAGTCCTTCCCTGGCCCACAAAACTCCCATAGGAGTATTGCCAAGGGTTTTTATAATATTTATGGGCTTTTTCAGCGAATTGCAGCTTTGCAGATAGTACAAAGCTTCTTCACATAAGACAGAATATTTTATTTCCCCTGAATTTAATACTTTTGACAGTGAGTCGACAGAATTAGTCAGAGCAATTTGATTGACTATTGTACTAATATTATCGTTTTTGGATTGCAGGTAGCTGAGTAAATCATAATAGTCAGTTACAGGAGAACATATTTTATCAGATTTTCCCGGTTCATTTTCTACTCCTAAACCTATCAAGTACGCGGCCGGATATTTTTTCCGATTCCAGGCTCTCATAGCAATTGGAATTCCACCACGGGCAAAGTAAGCCTTGGTCGAAGCTTTGAGGTCAAGAACAGCAATGTCAATAATATCCTTATCCAGTTCATTTTCAAGTTGTAATGAAGTCTCAAAGTATTTTACATTAACTTCAATATCAAATTTTTTCCTGAAAAAATCTTCCAGCGTTTTCCATTCACGTAATAGATTACTGTGACATGGTAGAAGAGTTTCCTTGCTGATACCAATGGAGAATCCTGTGAATGCTTCAAGATTGTCGTCATTGCCAAAATTCAGAATCTGTAGGTCGGGGTATTCCTGCCTTAAATCATCAAGTAATCCCGAATTAATTATCTCGTTCTCATTAAGAACAGCTTTTCTGTATTTATCCCAGAATTTTTTCCATTCCTCCAATTCCGGAAAAATTGTATTGGATATATATTTTATCCAGGTATAGAGCACCGGAAAATCAACTTCGATAGCAACTGCATCAGTTTTAAGAAAATCAAGAATTCTCTCTGACTTTTCTATCAAATTATCAATATCCCACTGCTGTGGTACATTGCTTGCAAGTATTGGCGGCTCAGGATATAATTGCTTATACTGGTAGAATTCCGGCAAAGTGGACATTATATCAATTAGTGAAGCAAATGACGGATTGTAATTCCTTGCCTTCTGAACCTGAGTACTGTCCAGCCCTGCAATATTATCATACTTGGCGCTTTTCAACATGTAATTTATATATCTCTCGTATTTATGCACAAGTACATCGGACCATAGAGTTTTAAGTGTATCTTTATCCGGGTATTCATCAATCAGAGAATCAATGGCGCCAAGAAGTGAATCTGCATAATGCATAGATTCTTCGAAATTCTTTTCCAGACCGTGTCCTTTTTTCAGTATTGATTCATAACGTTCTACATTGCTGATAACAGTGTTTATCTCAATGTTTTCAGAGCGGAATTCCATAACGAGATTATAAGCTACCACACTCATTATTATTATAAACAATATAATAGGAGAACCAATAATTAAAAGCTTTCGGCTAAACTTCTTTTTGAATGATGCTTCCTCCTGAGCTTCTGTTTCAGGTTTGGATTGCGGCGTAGAACGTATTGCCTCAAGGAAAATATCTGCGCCTTCTTTTTCTGTTATTCTATATTTTTTCCTGTCCTTAGACATTCTTCAGCCTTGTTTGTACAAACTATATAAAATATACTATCAGATTTCATACCAGAGTTTTGAACTGAATGATATTTAATAAGGCGAAAAAATGCTAAAAAAAATAATTTCTTGATTTTAATATAAATTTATGATAATATACGAAATGTGAAAAGCAATTGCGGAAAGATGAAAAAAGAATTTTTCCACTTGCTTTGTGATTTGATGCAAAAGAATTAATTTTGCATAGTTGTATTTGAATGACAAATTTTGAGTGTATATTATGAAAAGATTTTTTAATGCTAAATTACTTACAGTGGCAGGCATAATACTTGTAGCTGCTGTATCTCGCTTTCTCCCCCATCCTCCGAATGTAACACCTTTGATGGCAATGGCTATTTTTGGCGGAGCTATGATATCTGATAAAAAAATCGCTTTTATTCTGCCACTCGCAGCAATGTTCCTCAGTGATATATTCCTTGGATTCCATGCCGGAATGCCGGGCGTATATCTTGGTTTCATTCTTAGCGTTCTGATAGGAAGGATATTTCTTGCAAAACCAAATGCCCTTAAAGTTTTTAGTGGCTCTTTGGCTGCATCTGTTATTTTCTTCGTACTTTCCAATCTCAGCCTTTGGATGTTCGGTTCGTGGTACGAAGCATCTTTTGCAGGACTTATTACATGTTTTGATATGGCTATTCCTTTCTTCCGCTACGAAGCAGTTGGAACCCTTGCCTTTAGTGCAGTTTTCTTTGGGGCTTATGCATTAGCGGAAAGAAAAATCCCGGCTCTTGCATCAAGCAAGTAATACTGGTTTAAAAATAAAAAAAATCCGATAGCCATGAGTTATCGGATTTTTTTTTGAAAACTTCATTTACCATAAGTAAAGAACAAATGATAATTATAATATTTCGGTTGCAACAAAATCTCTTTTATTTATGGAATATACTTCGATAAAAACAAATACACAGCAATAATCAGCATAATTCTTCACCCAAAAGATTTAAGGCCATTATACACAAAGTTTTTGGAAATATCCCGCCTCCATATTTTCCTTTCTCATTATCAAATCGTGTTTGCAATTTCATAAGAAATAATTTATATTAATGTATATATTATTGCAAATAATCGGAATTTTATTATGCAAAATACTTCTAATGAAAAAAAACCAAAACTGAGTATACTGACTAATGATGAAATTGACGAACTGAATAAAAAAGTGAAATTTCTGAATACATCATCAGGAATAAAACTTGCTTACAGGGAATATGGAAACCCCGGCGGAGATCCGATTGTATTTTTTCATGGTACGGGAGCGCATATTCATCCCATGATGCTGCATAAACCAGGAAAAGAATACAATTTCAGGATAATTGTTCCCACCAGGCCCGGTATTGCCGATTCAGAGTTCCGTGAATGGACGCATCTCGACTACGCTGATGATATTAAAGAACTTGTAAAAAAACTAAAATTAAAACATTTTGGTATCATGGGTATTTCGGGCGGAGGCCCTACACTTATGGCCTATGCTCTTAAATATCCCGACGATCTTGCATGTGTTATTAACCTTGCATGTGCGGCACCGGTTTACAATGATCCTGAAATGCAAAAAGATATAGGATTTGTTGACAGGGTATATGCAAAATTGGCAGATAAAGCCCCTCTTTCATTTTTCAGGCTTTCCTATGGGATTGTCGAACTATCACAAAAATTTCTTAAAAGCCCGAAATCATTTGTAAAAATGTTTTCTTCAAGTTTATGCGAAGCTGACAAGAAGTTATTTGAAATTCCGGATTTCCAGAATATGTTCATGCGTGATTTCCAGGAATCGTTCAAACACGGAACTAAAGGACCGTCTTATGATGCCCAAAGGATTGTCCAGGATTGGGGCTTTGATGTTTCAGACATAGAACCGCATGTTGATATTTTTCAGGGCAAGGATGACCTGTTTGTACCTATGAAAATATCAAAATATTACGAAAAGAAACTAAAAGATTTTGAATATCACATCATACAGGGCGAAGGCCATTTCTATACAGTAGCTCATGGTTATGAAACTTTATCAAAGATCAGGAATAAATATTTTAAAAATCAGTAAAAAATTAAGATGCAAAAAACCCAGAGCTAATTTTGGAAATTTTCCTAATTAATCTTTGGGTTTTTTTATTTTTATATTGGCATAAATTTGAGCTAACCTTATTGATATTCTGCTAAATACTTCGATTACCAGTAGCAGAATATTAAAAACCATCCACAATATTTGAAGATGTAACAAATCATTTCCACTAAGGATTCAGCCTTGATATTTCCCATTTATTCTTTTCAGGAAGATATTTGAACCTGTCGTGCAACCTGCTCTCGCGTCCCTGCCAGAATTCAAATTCTACAGGTTTAAGCCGATATCCCCCCCAAAATGGCGGCAGGGGAACACTATTGGTATATTTCAGTGCAAGCTTTGCCACGCGCCTCATAAGTGTGAATCTGCTGCTTAACGGCCTGCTCTGCTCGGAAGCCCATGCACCCAGGCGGCTGACGTAGTCTCGGGATTGAAAATATTTATCTGATTCTTCGGGAGAAATTTTCTCAAGGCGGCCATTTATTCTTATTTGCCTTTCCAGCTTATCCCAGAAAAACAACAGGCATGCATTGGGGTTTTCATCTATTTCGCGGCCTTTTCTGCTTTCGTAGTTTGTATAGAAAACAAATCCGCTCTCGTCCCACCCCTTAAGAAGTACGATCCTTGAAGAAGGCCTTCCTTCCTTGTCTGCCGTTGATAGTGCCATGGCGTTAGGATCCAAGAAGTCCGCGTTAACAGCTTCTTCCATCCAGATTTTAAACTGACCGAATGGGTTAGTGTCCAGTGTATCTATGTTTAGGTTGTCCTTACCGTAATCCCTTCTTAGTTGGGATATTGAATCAAATAAAGAAGCCATCTGTCTTTTGCCATAATATTGTTAATAAAAAAAACCCGGGTCAAGCCCGGGCCATAAACCGGCAATGCCGGGAAATTTTCTCTTCATTTAGCCGATTGATTCTTTGTATGCTGCTCCATCCATCAATGCGTCTAATTCGGAAGTGTCGCTCATTTCGATTTTTACCATCCAGCCGTCATCATAAGGTTTCTGGTTCACGATTTCAGGAGCGTCGTTAATATCTGTATTAACTTCCGTAACATTACCGCTAATCGGAGTGAAAAGATCTGCAACTGTTTTTACAGCTTCGATAGTTCCGAGAGTATCGCCCTTGCTAACAGTTTCAAGATCTTCGTCAATATCAACATAAACAACATCGCCAAGTTCGCCGGCAGCGTGTTCTGTGATTCCTATTGTGGCAATATTTCCTTCAACTTTTACCCATTCGTGGTCTTCTGTGTACTTCAAATTTTCTGGGAAGTTCATCTCTTAACTCCGTTTATTAATTCAGAAATTTCTTTTCAATTCGTTAAGCAAATTAATAATAAAAATCGCAAATGAAAAATGATAAAAGAAAAATATTTCAATATTTGTCCGGAATTTTTTAAATATTTTGCCAGTCGTGAGTCTCAAGATACTTTGTATCAATATTTCCTGCAATGAAATCAGGATTATCCATCATTTTCCTGTGGAAAGGTATGGTGGTTTTTACACCTTCGATAACAAATTCATCCAATGCCCTGCGCATTTTTGCAATTGCACCGTCCCTTGTCGGAGCAAATGTAATCAGTTTTGCCAGCAATGAATCATAAAATGGTGGTATTCTGTACGTCTGGAAAACATGAGAGTCAATCCTTACTCCATGACCGCCAGGAAAATGCAAACTTTCAATTACTCCCGGTGACGGCCTGAAATCATGAAATGGGTCTTCAGCGTTTATCCTGCATTCAATCGAGTGCATTAGCGGTGGTTTTTCAGTAAAACTAAGTTTTTCCCCTGCAGCAACACGAATCTGTTCTTTCAGGATATCTATTGTTAAAGATTCCTCGGTTACAGGATGCTCAACCTGTATCCTGGTATTCATTTCCATGAAATAATAATTCATATCTTTATCAACAATATATTCGATAGTCCCGGGGCCACAGTAGTTAACAGCTTTTGCTCCGTTAACAGCTGCTCTCCCCATACTTTCGCGAATAGACTCTGTAACCACCGGTGAAGGCGCTTCCTCAATAAGTTTCTGGTGACGACGCTGAAGCGAGCATTCTCTTTCGTTAAGATGCACGACATTTCCGAAGCTGTCGCCGATGATCTGGATTTCAATGTGCCTGGACCCCTGAACAAGCTTTTCAAGATAGACGTCAGGATTATTAAATGATACTGCTGCTTCATTCCTGGTCATATCAAAATATTTTTTCATATCATCATCGTTGTTTACGATGCGCATACCTTTGCCTCCACCACCTGCAACGGCCTTTAACAAACATGGATACCCTATCCTGCCTGCTGTTTCTTTAGCATCCTTCATGTCGGCAAGAACACCATCGCTACCGGGAACAACCGGTACTCCGGCATTTTTCATTGTTTCCTTTGCAACTGCTTTATTCCCCATCCTTCTTATAGCATCAGCACTCGGGCCTATAAATACAATATTATGATCATTGCACATATCAACGAATGCATCATTTTCGGCAAGAAATCCATAGCCGGGATGGATTGCATCAGCATTGGTAATTTCAGCAGCAGCTATAATACTGCGCACGTTCAGGTAGCTTTGGGTGCTCGGAGCCGGGCCAATACATACGGCTTCATCCGCGAATTTCACATGAAGTGAAACTTCATCCGCCTTTGAATAAACCGCTACCGTTTTAATTCCAAGTTCGCGGCAGGCACGAATAATTCTTAATGCTATTTCGCCCCTGTTTGCTATCAGGATTTTTTTTATCATTATTTCACCTTGATTTCAAATACAAATAATTACCTGCTGTTTAACAGGTAATTTTTGAACAATAGATAAGAAAAACTAATCCGGTTTAATATAGAATAATGCCTCGTCGAATTCTACGGGCTGTCCGTTTTCAATAACAATTTTTTCAATTGTACCGCTAATATCGCTTTCAATTTCATTCATAAGCTTCATAGCTTCCACAATACAAAGTGTTGTACCAGCTTGCACTTTAGTACCTACTTCCACAAAAGGAGCAGCATCTGGTGAAGGAGAGCGGTAGAATGTTCCGACAATAGGGGATTTTAAAATATAAAATTCTCCGACTGCCGCTTCGCTGGTGGCCTGCGTCGGTTGTAAGTTTTCGACTGTTACAGAAGCCGGTTCGGCCGGGATAGTTTCAACAGATGACGCAGCAGGAACAGGCATTTGCTGAACAACAGGCATAGACTGTGTCTGTTCTTTAATAACAACGTTTTTGTTATGCTTGGCCATTTTTAATTTAAGGCCCTCGGATTCAATTGTCAGTTCAGTGGCTTTGCTGCCATCAAAAAGCTCCAAAATTCTTTTTAGTTGTTTAAGATCCATAATAAAGCCTAAATTTATACATACAAAAAAGGCATAATTTCAGCTTTTAATATAAGCAAAAAATTATGCCTGACAATAAAAATAATTTTCAGAGTTACTGTTTTACTCTTTCTAAATAATCGCCCGTGCGAGTATCAACTTTTATTAAATCACCTTCGTTGATAAAGAGCGGAACGTTTACCTGAGCGCCGGTTTCAACTGTAGAGGGTTTCATAGCATTAGTAGCTGTATCACCCTTAAGCCCCGGTTCCGTATGAGTTACCTCAAGTGTTACATTCGGGGGCATTTCCACGCTAAGAAGTTCTTCACCTTCGAAAGCAATTTTTACTTCCTGATTTTCTTTCATGAATTTCAGGTCGTCGCCGATCATTTCTATCGGAACGGGTACTTGCTCGTAATTTTCCATATTCATGAAATAAAGAGTATCGCCATCGTTATAAAGGTACTGATAGTCGTGGTGCTCAACTCTTACAAATTCTACTTTTTCGCCGGGGCGCATCCTGGCTTCCACAATCCTGCCGGTTCTCATATTCCTGAGTTTCAGCTGATGGTGAGCCGGCCCTTTGCCGGGAGTAACGTGAACGTGTTCAACAATTACACAATTTTCGTTATTGTATTTAATAATAGCGCCAGTTCTGAATTCTGATGCCATATCTCTTACCATGATATAGTTTATAAAACAAAAATGAGGTGCCGGCCGGATTCGAACCGGCGTTCGCGGTTTTGCAGACCGCTGCCTAACCACTTGGCTACGGCACCAAAGAATTCAAAATTAAGGAAGATTTCTGAATTTTCAAAGAAAAATATTTTATAAATTTCATAAAAGAATTATTTTTTGATAGCAAATCATTATTTGATATACAAATAATTAAGTTGTAAAAATCTATAAATAAATTTTTTTATCAATTTAAAAAAAATACTTGCGCATAAATATTTTCCCCCGTATATTTGTACTCTCTTTGACAAACGAAGTGAAAAACACTCAAGCGGAAGTGGCGGAATTGGTAGACGCGCCATCTTGAGGGGGTGGTGCCCAACGGGCGTAAGGGTTCAAGTCCCTTCTTCCGCACAACAGAGCAAAGGCTCTCTGAATTTTTTCAGGGGGCTTTTTTTTATTTATGTACAATTCTGTCCGAAATGCTTGCGAAGAGGGTCGATGCTAACGGGCGTAAGAGTCCGTCCCTTCTTCCGCACAACAGAGCAAAGGCTCTCTGATTTTTTTCAGGGAGCTTTTTTTATTTATGTACAATTCTGTCCGAAATGCTTGCGAAGAGGATCGATGCCAACGGGCATAAGAGTCCGTCACTTCTTCCGCACAACAGAGCAAAGGCTCTCTGATTTTTTTCAGGGGGCTTTTTTTTATTTATGTACAATTCTGTCCGAAATACTTGCGAAGAGGGTCGATGCCAACGGGCGGAAGAGTCCGTCACTTCTTCCGCACAACAGAGCAAAGGCTCTCTGATTTTTTTCAGGGGGCTTTTTTTTATTTATGTACAATTCTGTCCGAAATGCTTACGAAGAGGGTCGATACCAACGGGCGTAAGAGTCCGTCACTTCTTCCGCACATCAGAACAAAGGCTCTCTGATTTTTTTCAGGTTTTTTTTTATTTATGTACAATTCTGTCCGAAATGCTTGCGAAGAGGGTCGATGCCAACGGGCGGAAGAGTCCGTCACTTCTTCCGCACAACAGAGCAAAGGCTCTCTGATTTTTTTCAGGGAGCTTTTTTTTCCTAAATACTACTCTCGAAGAATGCATCGGGGCAGGACGATGCCGATGAAAACTATTTCCTTTTTAATCGCTATGGGTAAATTCCCCGAAGCTGCTTCGCTTCAATTGCAATTTTCATGATTGATACCCCGAAGCTTGCTTCGGGGTTGTAATTATCGAAACTTTTCGCCAAATCCTTGAGTTTAATACTGGGCCCAAACAATGTACCAGAAAAGTTAATGGAATGACTAAGTAAAAATAATTAAGCCTTTGTAAATTATTATATTACAAAGGCTTATTTTTTTGCTGGCGGAGAGGGTGGGATTCGAACCCACGGTACCGTTGCCAGCACACACGCTTTCCAGGCGTGCCAGTTCAACCACTCCTGCACCTCTCCAAGACTTCAAAGATATGATTTTTTACGCTTTCTGCCCAATACTTTTTTTCCACAATAATGAACAGTATTTGCTAAATATCTGAATTTAAAGAGAATTATATTTTTTTTCAGTCCCGGCAATTGTTACTGCCACAGCACCATCTCCTGTAACATTTGTTACAGTGCGGCACATATCCAAAAGCCTGTCAACACCCAGAATAAGCGCAATTCCCTCGGGGGGAATATTCACGGACTGCAGAATGATAACAAGCATAATTATACCTACTCCCGGAACAGGTGCTGTTCCGATTGAAGCTAAAACAGCAGTAAGAACAATTGTTAGCTGCTCTGCCATTGTAAGGTCCATCCCATATACCTGGGCTATAAAAACAGCAGCGACTCCCTGGTAAAGTGCCGTACCGTCCATATTTATAGTGGCACCCAGCGGGAGGACGAATCCGGCTATTTGCTTCGGAATACCAAGTTTATTTTCAACTGCATCGAGTGTTACCGGCAATGTAGCAGCCGAAGAGCTTGAACTGAACGCTATCGCCTGGGCATTTCTCATGGCTTTGAAATATTTAATTGGCCCGGACTTCCCGACAAATTTCAGTAGGGCGGGATAAACAATAAAAGTTTGAAGTGCAAGGCCAAGTATAACCGCTCCCATGTACCAGACAAGGGTTTGCAATATATCAAAACCAAAATCGGCAACGGTGGCTGCAATAAGTGCAAAAACCCCGTAAGGAGCAAGAAGCATAATCACGTCAACCATCTTGATCATAACATCACTTATACCGTCAAAAAGCCTGATCACAGGATCAGATTTGGACTTATCAATTAAAGTGAGGGTTATTCCGAAAAATACAGCAAAGAATACAATTTGAAGCATACGTCCGTCGGCCATTGCATTTATCGGATTCTTCGGTACTATCTGCACGAGAAAATCAAGAATATCTATCCCCATCTCCTCGTCAATATCTCCCGGGCTGTCATCCTGGTATGTTCCCATAAGCCTTTCTTTGGCCTGTACGGATACTTTTTCACCCGGCTTGATAATATTGGCAGCGCCAAGGCCTATACTTATAGCAATAGCAGTTGTTATAATATATATGCCGAATGTTTTCCCACCAACCCTGCCAAGCTTGCGAATATCCTTCAGTGAGGCAGCCCCGACTATCAGGGTTGCGATAACAAGAGGTATGGCCAGGAAACTAAGCAAACGGATAAAAATGTTTCCTAAGGGCTTTATAGCTGTTGCTATGGTTTTCTCCTTAGCCATCGTTATCACTTCGGTATATGTATTAACTTCTACTGCTTTATGAACTTCAATAACAATATCTTTTTTCTTTTCAATTTTTTTAAAATGCTTCAATATTGCAGTCTGCTCATCAGCATAGAACACTTTTTCATTTTCCCGGCCTTCGAAAACAATTTTATCCCATTTTTCGATAGTTTCTTCAAGTAGTTCACCCTTTTTATTGTAATTAATTATAAGGGTATCATGGCCAACATTAAAAAAAGCCCCAAATGCAGCGCCTGCAATAAGGGCAATTAATATCTGTGTATGTAACGGAATTTTAAATTTAAAAATACTCATAAAAATTAATCTTCTTTAGGTTTATTATCCTTGATAATTTTCAGATTTCTCTTAGCTATTTTTAGCTGTTTATTGAAAGCATTTTGTCCTTCTGCCAGCTCAATAAACTTCTCATAATCGCTTGCTGCCATATCAAATTCTTTAAGTCCGTGATAAGACACCCCCCTGATAAAATAAGGGAAAGCAACTTCCCTAACAATAGCTGAAGGCAAAGAAAGAACAATTGAAAAGACTCGGTCACAATCATCAACAGCCTTTTGGTAATCTCCTTTATTTGACAGCAGGAATGCACGATTTATTAGGGCATCAATATAATTGGTGTCAATTTCAATAGCTTCATTATAATCATTCAGGGCAGAATCAGTAAGCCTCGCGTCAGTATATGCAATAGCCCGGTTGAAATAAAGCTCATGATTTTTTGGATTAAGTTCAATTGCTTTGCTGAAATCATCAATTGCCGAACTGAATTTACCAAGGCTATAATTTGTCAGGCCTCGATTATAAAGTGCTCCTACTTTCTTCGGGTCAAGTTCCAAGGCTTTGTTAAAATCAATAATAGCCGAATCCGGATTACTAAGGGTTTTGTAAGCCAACCCCCTGTCGATATAATAATCAGGGTTATCCGGATTTAATTGCACTAATCTGTCAAAATCATTCATTGCAGAATCAAAATTGCGCAAATAAATATTTGCCATCGCCCTTTTCTTTAAAGCTTCAATATTCTGCGGATTTAAATCAAAAGACTTTGTAAGATCGGGAATTGCAGCGCTGTACAGCATTTTTGTAAAATATGCAAGCCCACGGTAATAGTAGTTATCCCAGTCTTCAGGAGCAAGGGCTATACCTGTGGTAAAATCACTTATTGCAGAATCCGGCAGACCCATTGAAAAATATACATTTCCCCTTTTTGTAAAAGCTTTTGGATTCGAAGGATCGACTTCAGCTGATTTTGAAAATATCTCGATTGCTTCTTTGAACCTTCCGGTTTCATGATAGCAAAGGCCAAGATTGTTAATTGCATTGGTATAAGACGGGTCGCATTCCATTGATTTTTTAAAAAAAGGTATAGCCTTTTCAAAATCGGGTAAAAGATAATATGATATTCCCAGATTATTTAAAGCCTTTGCATGGCATTGTTCCAATTTCAGAACAGCACGGTAGTCTTCTCTTGCTTCCGTAAGTTTATTCATTCTCAGATAGGAATTTCCTCTTCTGTAATAAACATCAGCGTTTTCGGGGTCAATTTCAAGAGCCTTTGTATATTCCTCAACAGCTCTGTCATGCTCGTTCAGTCCAACAAATTTATTAGCCTGACTGATAAATTTATCAGCATTCTGTTGGGCACACAAAAAATGAATAGATACGAAAAATACAATTGCAACACATTCAAATATTTTCATTTTTTTTCCGAAAATCTGGTGAAAACAATTTAATAAAGATAACAAATTTTCTTAATATTTAATAATTCTATTACTTTTTCACACCTGCCACCAAAAAAGTATAACTAATTGTTACCTCTTTGCTGAGACTTCTGGTAACAGGGCATGTTTTAACAACATTGGAAAGCATTGAGAATTCCTTTTCACTAAGTTCGTCAGGGAATGAAATTTCAAGATTAATTGCTCCTATTCTTCTGAAAGGCTCATTAACCATGAATTTCTCGGCAGTAATTTTCATTCCGTCAATATCAATACCGTTATTATTGGCAACTATTCCCATAATTGTAATAACACAGGAGCTGATAGAGGCCACTGCAAGATCAGTAGGAGAAATATATCTTGCTTTTCCTTTATTATCCAGGGGAGCATCGGTTAAAAATTTTTTCCCGGAAGGCTCGTGAGTAATTTCGCAACTAAGGTCTCCGAGGTATTCTGTAATAATTTTTACGCTGTAGTCAGCCATTAGCACTCCTTTTTGAATACAGTGTTAATCCATCATATGCAATTCGTATGTTTCCTGGTAGTTTCGCTTCACATTCCTTGTGCTTGATCTGGTGAGCAATATGTGTAAGATATGCCATTTTGGGGCTTATCTTTTCAATTTCAGCAACAGCCTGCTCCAGGTTGAAATGTGTGGAATGATCAGTATATCTTAATGCGTCAATAATCAAAACATCCAAATCCTCAAGCAGTTTATATGATCTGTCAGGTATATTATTTGTATCCGTACAATAAGCCAGATCCCCGATCCTGAAACCCAAAACATTCAACTTCCCATGACAAAGTGGAATAGGAAGAAATTTCAGATCCTTTACAAAAAATTCTTTTTCATCAATCAGGTTAATATCAATAAGTGGCACTCCGCCCCCCATTTGCTCCGGAGTTTCGAATGCATATATAAATGTTCGCTTCAGTTCGGTAAGGGTTTTCCTGTCGATAAAAAGGGGCATTGGTTTGCGGGTATGGTAATTAAAGGCCCTTATGTCATCGAACCCGCCTATATGATCGAAATGATGATGTGTGTATACAACAGCATCCAATTTATCTACATTGTATTTCAGCATCTGTTGGCGGAAATCCGGGCCGGAATCAATAACAACCCTTGTATTAGCTGATTCCACCAGAAGGGAGCACCTTAATCTTTTGTCATTAATATCATCTGATGTGCATGTAGGACATTTACACCCGATAGTAGGTATGCCGGAAGAAGTACCGGAACCAAGAACTGTATATTTTATTTCTTTTTTCATAAATAGCAAACCTGTCTCGAAGAAACAGGTTTTAGTATAAGTATTTTATTAAGAACCTACAGCAACAGTTGGCAGGGTAAACTTGAATGTAGTGCCCTTTTTACTCAATTTTTTATTTGATTCGCACCATACTTTGCCATCCATCTCTTCAATTAGTCTTTTAACTATCGAAAGCCCAAGGCCTGTTGACGTTTCTTCTCTTTCCGGACTATTTGACAATTTTGCAAATCTCTGGAACAATTTAGGAATATCTTCCTCTTTTATTCCGGGACCTTCGTCACTTATTGCAATTTCAAGACCGGATTTATCATTCTTTTCATCCGGTACTGTTGATTTACTTTCAATAATAACAGCTTTATAGAATGGTGAATACTTCACGGCATTGGAAATCAAATTATCCAGAACCTGTTCAACTTTTTCTTCGTCACCGAGAACAAGTGATTCCTTTGCCCCTTTTCTGAAAAGTATTGTTATACGCTTTTTCTTAGTAATAGCAGCGTATTCCTTAATTTTTTTCTTAATCATCATATCAATATTCACTGCCTTGATCGTTAGTTTCAGCTTTCCGTCATCAAGAGCATTGATGTCCAGAAGGTCTGATATAATCTGAACGCTAGATCTGGCAGCATTATCGATTTTATCAAAATATTCGTCCATTTCCTGATCTGTCAAAGTCAGTTTATGAGTTTTTAAAATCTCGATATTGCCAACTATCGATGATAGCGGATCTTTGAGGTCATGAGCAGCTATCTCCAGAAATTCATCCTTGGATTGATTAAGCATCTCAAGTTTCCGGTTTTGTTTCATTATATGATCGCGGGCTTTTTTCAATTCCAGATGATTTTTAACCCTGACAACTAATTCCCCTTTTTTTACAGGTTTTTTTATATAATCAACTCCCCCTATCTCAAATCCCTGTACAATATCTTCCGATTCTTTTTTCGATGAAAAGAAAATAATCGGAATATCCTTCAGGTGAGTTTGTTCTTTAATTCTTCGGCATACTTCATAGCCATCCATATTTGGCATTACAATATCCAGAAGGATCAAATCAGGGGTTATTTTTTTCAGAATATCCAGAGCCTGGTAGCCATCTGTAGCTACGGATATCTCATAGCCGACATCCATCAGTACTTTGCCCGCATGCTGAAGATTTTTAACTACATCGTCAACAAGCAATACTAACTGCTTTTTATCCGTTATAAAATCTAAGTTATTTTGCATTTGATTAAAAAACCCTAAGCCATTAACATTTGTTTTAGTTTATCAATTAATTTCGGAAATTCGTTCAAATCTTTCAATATACCATCTAATTCAAAACTATCCGAATTTTCTTTCAATCCTGCACAATAATCAGATAAAACCTCAATATCATATTTTTCTGCCGTGGCCCGGAGTTCGTTTGCAAATTCCTGTATTTCGGATATTAATAAAGTTTCTCTTAATTCACTGCATTTTTTTAGAAAATTATACTCAAGTTCTTCAATAGCCCTTGGTAAAAGTTCCATTTCCTTTGTGGATATTTCTACAGATAATTTCTTCGAGGATTCTTCATAAAACGCCGAAATTTCCTCGATGTCGTCAACATAGGTAGTATCGAAATAATTTTTTTCTGCCTGTTTCAGTTCAACATTATCTACCTTCTTCAAAGTGAAAGTAAATTTTGTACCATTCCCAAGTTCGCTCTCTGCCCAAACAGAACCGCCGTTTGTTTCAATAAATTCTTTACAGATCAGAAGACCGAGCCCGGTACCTTTTTCATTGTTCGTTCCCCTGGTTGAATTATAAACATCCGGCCTGAACAAAGTATCAAGGTTCTCTTCTCTTATTCCAACGCCGTTATCTTCTATATATATATACACTTGTTTATCAATAATTTCCGAACTGATCGTTACCCGGCCTCTTGCATTCGTAAATTTAATAGCGTTGGAAATCAGATTCCTGAGAACTGTATGGATCATATTTTCGTCGCCTATCGCAACAGTTTCCGGCTGTACTCTGTTTATCAGCTTAATCCTTTTTTTATCAGCTGTTACTTTTAGCAGGTAAAAGATATTTTCAACCAGTTTATCAATATAAATAATATCGGGATTAAACTCGATCCTGCCGGACTGTGCTCTTGCCCATTGAAGTAAATTATCAAGCAAAGCGGACATCTGCTTCGAAGATTTATTCAGATCCTGTGTAAATTCCATTCTCTCTTCACTGCTCATTTCCTCTCCCTTACTTGCAAGAAGATTAGTAAGCTCGGTAAAAGCAGACACAGGATTTCTAAGATCGTGAGCAATAATTGAAAAGAATTTGTCCTTAGTGGCATTCATTTGTTTCAATTTTTCTTCGGATTCGGCCAATTTGTCATTCAGGTCCAATGCACGGTAAGCATCCTGAACAATTGTTTCCCTTGATATTTGCAGGTCTTCTATCAAGCTGTCACTTTCTGCCTTAAGGTTATGAAAATGAGTCATGTCCGAACCAATAATCAGAATGCCATCTGCATCTTTATTATATTTAATTTTGGAAATACTTGCTGCAAGGTATGAATAGCTTCCCGATTTGGAGGGAATAGATATTTCAATATCCGAAACACGATCCGTATTTATTGTTTCATCAAGTTTTTGAATAAATTCATCTACGGGTTCAATCGGGATATAATCATCCTGGAAATCGGAATCATTAAATAAATCTTCTGCAATGTGGTTGAGAAATATAATATTCTTATCAACATCCAGAATCATAACAAACACCGGAAGCTGAGAATAGGTATCAAAAGTTTTTTTCACATCGTTATTATCTTCAGCCATAAATTTTGCCGGAAATTCAAATCTTTACAACAATATAATTATCTTCTAAAAGCATCAAATTTATTCTTATTTAGTAATATAAGAAAAAAATTAATAATTTCATTCCAAAACAAGAGCTATCAAATAAAATGCCATAAAAAAAGCCCCGGTATTATCGGGGCAATATTATCATTTTTGTATTTAATTTTTTTATCCGAGATAAGCTCTTAAAGCTTTTGACCTGGAAGCATGTCTTAAACGCCTTATTGCTTTTTCTTTTATCTGGCGTACGCGTTCGCGTGTAAGGCCGAACTTCTCGCCAATTTCTTCAAGTGTAAGGCATTGCCCCGAAAGGCCAAAATACAATTTAATAACTTCAGCTTCTCTTTGGGACAGAGTAGTAAGAACCTGTTGGACTTCAACTCTTAAGGATTCCCTTATCAATTCCGAATCGGGCGGCGGCTGTTGTTCATTTGGCAATACATCCAGTAACCTGTTGTCCTCGCCCTGTACAAACGGAGCGTCAACAGAAAGATGCCGGCCGGAGATTTTAATTGTTTCCGCAATTTCCGAAACAGTCATGTTAAGCTGGTCGGCAAGTTCGCTCGCTGTAGGTTCTCTTTCGAATTCCTGTTCCAGCTCGCTGAATTTCTTGCCAATTTTGTTTAAAGCCCCTACCCTGTTCAATGGAAGCCTGACAATCCTTGACTGCTCTGCCAGTGCCTGAAGGATTGATTGGCGTATCCACCAAACAGCATAAGATATAAATTTGAAACCACGGGTTTCATCAAACCTTTTTGCAGCTTTGATAAGCCCGAGGTTACCTTCATTAATCAAATCGCCGAGTGATAGCCCCTGGTTCTGGTATTGCTTTGCCACAGAAACCACAAAGCGCAGGTTAGCTTTTACCAATCGTTCCAGTGCTCTTGTGCCTTGCCATCCGCCTTTTTTAATCTTCTGCGCTAAATCGACTTCTTCCTCCGGATGCAGCAGCTCAACGCGGCCGATCTCCTGAAGATATTTGTCGAGGGACTGGCTCTCACGATTTGTGTATTGTTTGGTTATTCTCATAAGAGACCCTTGTTTATAAACCGATCTATTCAAAAATACGAGTAATTGACGATATTGTTACGCAAATATTGCCAATTTCAATCTTGCAAAGAAATAATAATGGTGATATTTTCCAAATATTTTCTTGAATTAATTATTAACATTTTCTCCTTTCAGGCCTTTTGCGAGAATTTTCCCGTAGTTAGCAGACCTTAAAGTCTTGGCAGCCAAAGTGATAAACTCGTCATCGGATAAAGAAAGTTCCGTCATCTGTATCTGAGAAAGAAAACGTGATTTTATCTCTTCTTCCAGGATTTCAGATATTTCAGCTTTATATTTAAAAATTATCTTTTCTTCTTCAACAGCAATTTTTTTCTCAAGTAGACTAATATCATTTAAAATATTATCAGAAAGTCTTTCATCCCTGGCAATTTTTCTTGCATTTTTTATTTGTGTTATCATTTCGGTCTGATATTGAAACTCCTTATTATCCAGGGTAAAACGACTAAAATCTTCAAGCATTTCATTATCTACAGCAAAATCATCCGGAAGGCTGTCCAGTTTTGCGCTGTATGAATTTGCATACTTAAAGAACATAAACTTTTTCTTTAGATTATCAATAAATTTTGAAGTTCCTGCGCTATCGATACAAATATCAGGTTTTATCCCATTCGAAGCATTTACAGGCCTGCCATTCATTGTATAAAAATCAGAAGTGTCGTGAGTTCTTCCAGCTTTATCACTACCATGCCTTACAGTGGAATAATCCAGTTTCTGTATACATCTTCCTGAAGGTGTGTAGTATTTGGCAGTAGTCATTTTCAAATTTGTTTTATATGGAAGATCAATCACACTTTGTACCAGACCTTTACCGAAGGATCTCTCCCCTATTACAATACCTCTGTCCAGATCCTGAATAGCGCCGGCAACAATCTCGCTTGCACTGGCGCTGCGCTTATTTATCAGTACTGCAAGTGGCAGATCCGGTTCCATTGGATCCAGAACAGATCGATAAGTAAACTCACTGCTATTCTTTCTACCCTTTGTGGTTACTATTTTGGATCCTTTCGGAAGAAAAATTTCACAAACTGATACAGCCGCTTGTAGCAAGCCTCCGGGATTATCACGAAGATCAAGAATAATCCCATTAATATTGGAACGGCTCTTGATTCTGTTTAGAGCCAACCTTAGTTCTTCGGCTGTAGTTTTGCTGAATCTTTCAATCTTTATATAAGCAAAATCATTAAATAGCAAATCCGAATATGATACGTTAGAAATTTTAATTTGTCCGCGCTTCAGGTTTTTCGTTAGAGTATCCTTTTCCCGCAGAACTTTCATAACCATGGAGGTTCCAATATCTCCCCGGGTGTATTTCCGAAGTTTATCCACTTTCATGTTCAAAACTCTGTGGCCGTCAACTTCAAAAATTTTATCACCAATCCTAATACCGGCATTGCTGGCAGGATAGCCGTCAACTACTTCAAGAATAGTCAGCATACTGTCCATTCTGCCAATCGTAATACCAAGCCCGATATAGGAACCCTTAACAAGATAATTTACATCATCAGAAGCTTCTTCGTCGTAATAAACGGTATATGGGTCAAGTTTTTCAAGCATTCCGTCGAGTGCATAATCAACAAGCTGTTCCGGATCAACTTCATCAACATAATTAGCCGATATCTCTCTGAAAACAGCTCCGAAAATTTCGAAAGATTTATTAATTTTGAATAAGTATGAACCGGTAAAACCACTAACTACAACGGATATAAATATTATTATGCCAATAAGGGTTTTCCTGTTTCGAATCATTTGCCCACCGATTATTATCTGTTAAAAAAATGCCCCGATTTACGGGGCAATATCTTTAATACATTCTGTCCTGAATATAATTTCGTACGCTGTCAATATTTACCCTTTCCTGCTGCATTGAATCACGTTCCCGGATAGTTACAGTATTGTCTTCAAGAGTCTGTCCGTCTATCGTTATACAGAACGGTGTTCCTATTTCATCCTGACGGCGGTAACGCCTTCCTATTGCACCGGATGTGTCGTACTGAGCTTTAAAATACTTTTGCAGGCCCTGGAATAATTCCATTGCTTTTTCCGGCATCCCGTCTTTATTTACAAGGGGAAAAACAGCAACAGTTATCGGGGCTAACTGCGGATGAAAATGCATAACAGTACGTTTTTCAGATTTGCCTTTATCATTTACAACTTCTTCCTCTTCGTAAGCACTGCAAAGGAATGCCATAAGGGAACGTGTTACTCCGCCTGATGTTTCAACAACATAAGGCACATAGCGTTCTTTGTTTACCGTATCAACATATTCCATCTTCTTGCCGGAAAATTCCTGGTGTGCACTAAGGTCGTAATCTGTCCTGGAATGAATACCTTCAATTTCACCAAAACCGAATGGGAAGCGGAATTCAATATCAGTAGCCATATTAGCATAGTGAGCAAGTTTGTCGTGATCCTTGAATTTAAGATTTTCTTCATTCATTCCAAGTGAGATATACCAATTCCACCTTTTTTCTTTCCAGTATTCAAACCATTCTTTTTCTTCCCCGGGCTTCACAAAGTATTGCATTTCCATTTGTTCAAATTCCCTGGTACGAAAAAGAAAATTCTTAGTGTTAATTTCATTTCTGAATGCCTTGCCGATCTGTGCTATTCCAAAAGGAATTTTCTGCCGTGTTGTGTCCAGGACATTCTTGAAATTCACGAAAATACCCTGAGCTGATTCGGGCCGCAGGTAAACAGTACTTCCGGTATCTTCAACAGGGCCGACAAATGTTTTGAACATCAGGTTGAAGTTCCTTACCTCTGTCCATTCCATAGTTCCTGAAACAGGATCCTTTATTTCCCATTTCATAATAATATCATAGTAATCCGACGGTTTTTCAGCTTTTGCCAGATCAGCTTCAAGTTCATCAGCCTTGTTTGTTTTTTTCTTTTTTCTCAGCTTGGCAATAAATTCTTCAATCAGAGTATCCGCCCTGTGCCTTGCTTTACTTGTTTTGTTGTCTATCATGGGATCGCTGAATTTTGAAGTATGGCCGCTGGCATCCCATGTTCGGGGGTGCATAAGTATTGCAGCATCAACTCCTTCAACATCAGTCCTGAATGTCATTTCCTTCCACCAGGATTCTTTTATATTTTTAAGCAGTTCAACTCCAAGCGGCCCAAAATCCCAACAGCCGTTCAGTCCGCCATATATTTCTGATGATTGAAAGATAAATCCTCTTCTTTTTGCAAGAGAAATAATTGTTTCCAGTTTATACATTTTCATTACCTGTTATGTTAAAATAATTTCTTTCATTTAAAATATTTATCGGCCAGAAGCCAAAGCAACAAAATTACGAAATTGATGAATTAATTCTAAATCATAAGATGATTTTAAATATAAAAAAAGAGGAAAGCAAAATTTGCTTACCTCTTTTTCTGCGGGGCCGACGGGACTTGAACTCGCGACCTCCAGTGTGACAGACTGGCGCTCTAACCAGGCTGAGCTACGACCCCTTTTAAAGTTTTCCTCTGAATTCGCGATGCGAATATAAACTCTTTTTTTCAATTTTCAAAGTTTTTTTTTCGAAATTCAGGGGAACCAAGGTTCCCCTTATTTCGCGGGGCCGACGGGACTTGAACTCGCGACCTCCAGTGTGACAGACTGGCGCTCTAACCAGGCTGAGCTACGACCCCATAAAATTTTCAATTAACGTGGATCCAAGGAGAATCGAACTCCTGACCTCTTGAATGCCATTCAAGCGCTCTCCCATCTGAGCTATGGACCCTTCTGTTATCAAGCTGCCCGAAAGCAGAGATACAAAAATAAGAACAATTCACAATTCTACAAAGGATTTTTTTTCATTTGTTAAATTTTTTTTTAATTTTAATTTTTTTTCTTGTTCTTTCCCTTCCATAAGCCCAGTTTCAATTTCCAAACAAGAAAAATGGCCTCGATGATAATATTTTTATTCATCTTGGAAACCCCGCTCCTGCGGTCGATGAAAATTATCGGAATTTCTGAAATTCTGGCTCCGTTCTTCCACATTCTGTAGTTCATTTCGATCTGGAAGCCGTAACCATTGGAATGTATTGCTTTAAGGTCAATATCTTTAAGGGCAGAAGCTCTGAAGCATTTGAAGCCGCCTGTTGCATCTTTGATCGGCATTCCTGTAATAATTCTGGTATAAACATTAGCACCGTAGCTTAGAATAAGCCTTCTGAGCGGCCAGTTTACTACGTTCACTCCCGTCTTATATCGCGAACCGATAACAAGGTCATTTTTTTCAATTTCTTTCAGGAAATTGGGTATTTCCTTAGGGTCGTGAGAAAAATCAGCATCCATTTCGAAAACAGCTTCAAATCCATTTTCAAGAGCATAGGCAAAACCATCGCAATAGGCTGTACCAAGACCCATTTTACCCGGACGTTCCAGAATATGCACTCTATCGTCACTTTTCATAATATTTTTTACAATATCGGCAGTTCCGTCGGGAGAATTATCATCAACGACCAATATATGAACCTTGCTGTCAACTTCATTGATTGCTGATATTATTTGCGAAATATTCTCTTTTTCATTATAGGTCGGGATAATAACTATAGCATTCATAAAAAAATCTTGAAAAATTCATGTAAATAATGATTTCAAAAATAACGTATCAAATACGGTAAAAGTTACAACTAAGCCTGGCCGTGCCCCTTAAATACAACCCATACCGTGCGAATAATAATTTCAATATCAAGCTGCAACGACATATTTTCAATATAATAAAAATCATCCTTTAATCGGTTCTGAATTTCTTCATTGTCCAGAACGTGCGGCCCGTATTTTACCTGCCACCACCCGGTAATACCCGGCCTGACCTTTAGCCGACGCATGTAATAGGGTATTTCAGCTGCGAATTGCTTCACGTATTGAGGCTGTTCCGGACGAGGCCCGACAATAGACATCTCCCCTTTCAGTACATTCCAGAACTGTGGAATTTCATCCAGGTGAGTTTTTCGGATAAACTTTCCAAATTTTGTAACACGCGGATCATTTACAGATGTCCACTTTTGTTTTTGCTTGTCTGCATCCTGAACCATGGATCTGTATTTATATATCTGAAATACCTTGTTGTTCTTGCCTACTCTTGGTTGCTTATAGAACACAGGGCCTCTGGATTCAATTTTAATAATTATAGCAACAAGCAGCCACAAAGGCAGCCCAAAAACCAGAACAGCACCGCTGAAACAAATATCTATTAGTCTTTTAAGAGCTTCCTGCCAGGGTTTCAGAAGCTGCGTGCTAATCTCGATAAGAGGTATACCGTAAATATGCAAGGTTTTGGTCTGTCCGGTAAAAATATTATAAATATCCGGTTTTATCTTTACAATAATATTTCTGTCTGCTGCTGTTGATACAATTTTCATTAATTCCTGGTGGTCAGCACGGTCGGTTGTGATCAATACTTCTTCCGGTTTTAGATTATCAAGAATTTGTTCAAGGCCGTCATCGCAATGAAAAAGAAATATTCTGTCATCATCGATTTCGTCCCTTGCAATACACCTGTCAGTAGCAACTATTCCTACCGGTTTAAACCCCCAGGCCGGGCATTTTCCAATTTCTTTAAGCAGGCTTTTCGACCTGTCAGCAGATCCAATTATCAGAGAAGATATTGCAATAACTTTCCTGACTCTTAATGCCTTTTGCAATCTTCTTGCAATTGTCCTGTTCAGGATCATTACAAAAGTAAAGATTGGATAATAAATCATGAAAAGATAACGCGGTGCTTCATTGGTATTGATTAACACTATTAAAACAATCAGCGCCATGCCAATAAAAGTGACCTTAATTATTGAAAATATCTCATCGAATGGTGAACGTATATACCAATTTTTATACATTCCTGAGAAAAACAACAGAGTAAGCCAGTATACAGAAAAAACTATCCCTGTAAAAATAAATGCTCCGAAATCAGGTTCGGTACTTACCCTGACAAAATCCGATTTGTATATAATTAGAAACTGAGCTGTATAAGTGATTAAAATTGAAAACAAGTCTGCTACTAACTGAAAAAATGGTGACAACAGAGTTTTCTTCACATTGGAGGGCCTGTAATCATTGTAATCAGTTTCGCTGAATTTCTTTATTTCTTTAATTAACAAGTTCATACTTCTGTATTTCCCATTAAACAAAATCAGAAATCGTTATATCTCAAGGTCAATTTAGCCTTATGTCCGTTTTCTTCATTTTGACGGATAAAAGCATAATAAGCATGGATATTGAACCCGCGGACAATTTCATATCCTGCTTCAATCTCGATAGATAAAGTTTCAATTAAATCTCCGGTAAGGAATTCTATCGTAAGCGGGTCTCCATCAAATCCTGTTCCCGGCAGGGCTCCCCTTCTGGTCTGTCCGGGATCACCTCCGGCATTGTATATCAGGGAATCCCCGCTGTATATATTGTTTCCGTGACGAGTATATCCAATTGTCAGAGTAAGCGGATATCTTTGCCCGTAGAACCAGTCAATTTTAATCAGATGCCTGTCAGAATTGGGCAATAAATAGGACCCATAGAGCAATGAGTCATTTGTCATATTGTTCTGGCTGTTAAAATGTGAGAATGTATATGGTTCCACACGTGCATATTCGTATCCAAAATCAATATCAGGCAAAACTGCATATTGTGCCCCAATATTCCAGGCGCTTTTATTACTCCAGTATCCAGTTCCGATCTTTGAGAAAATAATATCATCCAGCAGGTAAGAGCCTTTTATCTGCAAACCTTTTAAAGGCCTGACTGTGATATCTCCGCCCATTATGGAATTATCCCTGTCCCGCAAGGCATGTTCAAGAGATTTGTAGAAACTAAGCGGATTAAGGTAAGCAAGGTCAGGGTTTCTGTCCGAGTAAACAATATTCTCCCAGAAAGCTATCTCCCCCCACTCAGGCTTTAAAGCGAAACGGTGTATGGCAATATATTTCTCGGGAATAACAGTAGTAAATCCAACGTTCTGACTGCTTACAGGCTGGCCTACAAGACTTCCATGGATAAATTTATACTCGAAGTTCTTAAACTCTGCACCCAGGAACAAAGCATCAAATGGTACTGCATTATCAGACAAGAATAAACGCTGGCTTAAACCCGATCCCATCAACCGGGTTTCTCTGCCTATTCCACCATAAAACCAGTCATATTGAAATCTAATATGCGATTCGGTAAAATCAAAATCACTTGCAAGCGAAGCGAATTTTATATTTTTCCTGAGGTAAGCATCCTGAAGAGCTGTCTCCCTGTTGCCGCCGAATACCGAACCATTGGTTGCCTGAAGGAAATATCCTACTCTGCCGCCAAGTGTCCCGTAAACTCTTACCCCCAGATTACCCATTGTTACGTTTCCATTATTATCACTTTTGTCGTCAACCATATAATATTCAAAGGATGCTAATGGGTCGATACTAACATTGTTATTTGAATCAGAAAAATGATATATTGATTTTTCACTATCAGATAACATTCTTGAAGACAAAACCTGAATGGAATCACTCGGGCTATAAAAAACCACAGCTCTATCACTAAGGACTATTCCAAATTCACGCTCAAATTTGTCTAACAGACTTTTTTGTTGGGAAGATAATTCTGATTCTTTATCACGTAATTTTTCAAGAGCAGAAACAATTTCCATTTTACTCAAGGGAAGGTCCGATGATGAAAAATGTGGGAGCATCCCACGCAATTCTGCATGGATTAAAAATTCATATACCGGATTAGATACGGGCACATGTTCCACCTGTGCATTCAGATGTAAAAATGCACATAGAAATATTGGCAATATTATTAACTTCTTAATCAATTAGTTCTCACAATATTTACGATCATAGATATTATTGAAACGGCAGCAAGCGCGGCGCTTGCTATAATACTATAATTCTGTGCCTGCACGTTACTTGGAACATCAGGTTCGCGGGGAACATAAATTTCATCGCCGGCATAAACAATACCTTCCTCAATCCATACCCTTGTATTACCCCTTATTATTCTTGTCCTTTCATCCACTGCTTCCGGGGCAAAACCACCTGCTTTTTCAACGTACCATTCCTTACTCTGACCGGGTGCAAATTCTACAAAACCGGGATTATTAACCTGCCCGTAAACATATACTCTTCCGGGATTTGAAGGGATAACAATAATATCTCCGTTTTGAAGCCTGACGTTATGGTTATTGTCATTTTCATTAAACAGAGCATTGAAATCACATGAAACATAGGGCATTTTCAGGTTAACATCCATTATATATCTCGTCGTATCGTCCAAAGTCAGGTTGCTGTACTGGAAGTTCTTCAGAACATGCAGCCGGGCATTAGCAGGAGACAGGTCAACATCATTTTTCCTGAAAATATGAGCAAGAGGCAAATAAGCATCGGCTGTAAACCCGCCGGCAATATTGATAAATTCTTTTAGTTTTGTTTTGCCATGCTCAATCGGATAAACGCCCGGATTGACCACATTACCTTTGATTGATACAACTGCCGCATTTGTTATCGGCTCGGTTTTCCTGATTCCAACGATTATTACTGATCCGGGTAAAAGTTCAGGATCATCGCCGATAATATTCAGATTCTCATCTACTGTTAATTTTAATGCAGAATTACCAGGCTTGTAAAGCTGAATTTTATTTATATCCGCGTCGGCTTTCATGCCGCCGGATACCTTAAGCAGCAATGAAGCTCTGTCGCCCTCTTTAAAAACAAGTGAACTCGGCCTGATAACAGAACCGTTGATACTTATTGTTGAAAATTCTCTATCATTATAAGGAACGAATATCTCATCACCCTCAAGAATATAAGGATTTATTGACTCGTCATTATATGCTCTGGATTTTTCCAGGTCGGCAACAATAGATGATCCGTCGGCTCTGCGAAGCAGAATATTCCTTGTCGAAAATTCATCATCCTGGGCAATACCGCTTTCGGAATAAATTTTATTTTTCTCGATCTGGTCTTCGTATATTTTAAGAATTGCAGGCGCCTGCAAGGTAGAAGTACTTGAATTAGTTCTGGTTTTGTTAGCAACTTTAAGCGCTGATTCAATATTATAAGTTGCCGGAAGGTTGTAGATACCCGGCTGCTTAACGTTACCTGTAATTGAAACCATTACCATTCTTGCCTGTTTCAATGTTATTGATATAGAAGCATTGGGCAGAGTTCCGCCGATCTTTTCCATTAGAATTCCCCTCAGTTCAGTGAGTGTTTTCCCTTTTACGTTCACTGAGCCATATCTAGGGATAATGATCAGGTTTTCGGGTGATACGGAAATATATTGCTCTGATGGAATAGTAGGAATTACCTGAATAGACAAAATATCATCCGGACCCAGCCTGTAATAATCCGGATCAATTGAATTCCCGATCGGGAACTGTTCGTTTCTCATCATCTGATTCATCTGAACCTGTTGCTCCATTGTTTTGGAAAGTATCTGGTCAGGATCAAATGAATTCATACCCTTCACCTGGGCATCCAGGCTTGAGTAGGAGAAACTCAATAAAGATAATATGAAAAGATAAAAGATGGATTTTCCGGATTTTATCATTTTTGTTCTTGAAATTTGTTTCACAATCAAGTCTTCAATTATTTAAAAATTTTTTCTGACACAATTTCTGCAATTCTTTCGGCTGCCCTGCCATCCCAAAGATAAGGAATCTCGCCTTTTTTCCTTGGTTTGTTCAGCATATCGTCAACTGCTGTCTGGATTTTTTCCGGAACAGGCTGAATAAGAATATTCGTTCCCACTTCACAGGTTATAGGCCTTTCCGTTGTAGGCCTGATAGTGATACATGGAACGCCAAGTGCTGTGGTTTCTTCCTGAATTCCGCCGGAATCGGTCAGTACAAAATCAGCCTTCATCATGAGGGAAAGAAAGTCAATATAGCCTAATGGATCAATAAAGATCAGCTTGTCGATTGAGTCTACAAGCTCAGACAAGCCAAATTTATCAATATTCTTACGTGTCCGGGGATGAATCGGCAGTACAATTTTTCTGTGTTTTGCAAGATTTGCAAATATGTTAATAATCCCTTCAAGCTGCTCTTTATCGTCCACGTTGCTCGGCCTGTGAATAGTTGAAAGAACAAACTCTCCTTCATTCACACCAATTTTACCAGCAATTTCAGAGTCCCTTGCTTTGTTTTTCGCATAATGCTGTGAATCTATCATGGTATTGCCCGTAAAGAAAGTATTTTCCTTCGGAAATCCTTCCTGCTCAAGGTTTTCCATACCGCTTTTCTCGGTTATAAAGCAGTAATCGCTAATAGAATCAGTAGCAATCCTGTTTATTTCTTCGGGCATGGAACGTTCCCTGCTGCGCAGTCCGGCTTCAACGTGAGCTGTTTTAATACCCAGTTTAATGGCAACCAGCGCACAGGCAATTGTTGAATTAACATCGCCGACCACAATTACCAGGTCTGGGTTAGCATCAATGCATACTTTCTCGAATTCAATCATAATTTTAGCTGTTTGAACAGCATGTGTACCCGATCCGACATTTAAGAAATATGCAGGTTCCGGCATATCAAGATCATTAAAAAATGCATCGGACATACCCTTATCATAGTGCTGGCCTGTATGGCAAATTATATGCTGAATATCTTCATATTTGTCGAATGCCCTGTGAATCGGGGCTACTTTCATAAAGTTCGGCCTGGCACCGACAACTGATATAACTTTTTTCATAAATTATTTATTTCCGTATTGTTTTGTGTAATATTCAAGGTATGCGCCGCTGCGTACATTATCAACCCATTTCTGATTATCAAGATACCATTTTATCGTGTCTTCAATCCCCTGCTCAAATTGTATTTCAGGTTCCCAGCCAATTTCATTCTTGATCTTTGTAGCATCAATGGCATAGCGCCTGTCATGCCCCGGTCTGTCTTTCACATAAGTTATAAGCGATTCGGGTTTATTCATGGTGGACAGAATTCTCTTTACTATCTCAATATTTGGTTTCTCTGAATTACCACCAACATTGTAAACTTCCCCAATATTCCCTTTTTCGAATACCCTGAGCACAGCGCTGTTGTGATCGTGTACATGTATCCAGTCGCGAATATTCATACCGTCACCGTAAACAGGCAGTGATTTATCCTCACGGGCATTGCTTATCATCAGCGGTATTAATTTTTCCGGGAATTGCATGGGGCCGTAATTATTTGAGCACCTGGTAATAACAGCCGGAAAGCCGTAAGTATGGTTGTATGCCATCACTAAGTGGTCTGCTGAGGCTTTTGAAGCTGAGTAAGGAGAATTTGGCTGAATATGAGATTCTTCTGTAAAAAGCCCTGTATCACCAAGCGAACCATATACTTCATCAGTTGATACCTGCAAGAATCTGGGAACTTCATATTTCCTGGCCATATCCATAAGGTTCATAGTTCCGATAACATTTGTATCAATAAAAGGCCTGGCATCCATGATTGAACGGTCAACATGTGACTCGGCAGCGAAATTGATTATCCCGTCGATTTTATCATTTTTTATAATTTTTTCTAATGTATCCCTGTCCCTTATATCAGCTTTTACAAAGGAATATTTTTCAGAATTTTCAACAGATATCAGATTTTCCGGATTTCCTGCGTAGGTCAGGGCATCGAGATTAATTATTTTATAATCAAAATTTTCTATCAGGTAAATGATAAAATTGCTGCCGATAAAGCCACAACCGCCTGTTATTAAAAGTGTTTTTGCCATATACTCAAAGTAAATTATTAATAAATAATTTCGCTCAATACGAAATTGTAAAATTAACTAAATTCGCGGGTATAGCCAAAAACTAATAGGCAAGCTTAAAATTAATCATACATAACAGGTTTACGGTCGCTAAGAAGCATCACCGATGCAGCAACAGACGACAAAGAGTCCGAAAAATTATCGATAAAAAGATCACATTCAATATCGCGTTTCAAATATGGATTACCGAAAATGATGCCGATTTTCGGTTTTTCGCCGGCAATTTTTTGGATAATTTTATTTACGTCCTTACGAAATCCGGCATTTCCTATATAGCCTTTACCGCGGTAAAAGAAAGCAAATATAAATAATTCTGTGTCAGTCAGCCTTTCTTTCAACTCATTTATTTCATCATCACTGATATTTTCGCTAAGGAAGCCAAAATCACAATCATTTTCAAGAGCCTGGGCTGTGTACTGAAAAAATTTAGTACCAACATCAATATTTGAATCCTGCATGAAAGCAAATCCTGCAAATATTTTATCTTCAGGGATAGGAATCAGGGATTCATTGCCCGTCATTTTCAACGCTTCAAAAGCAGCTTTCAGGGCTGTTTTTTCATTTTTTGCAAAATTCACAACACGATCTGTATCAATAGTCTGAACCTGAGTTGTCAGTCCGCACCAGCGTTTTTCTTTAATAATTCTGTTCACTGATTCAAGCGCCTGCTCCCTGAAAGCATTGTTCGATTCCATTTCCACGATAATTTTCTTCAGGGATTCTGATGGATTTTCCGGGATCAAAGCCACATCTGCACCTGCCATTAGGCTTTTCAGCGCTGTTTCATCAGGTTCAACAAGTTTTTTCAATGCTCCCATGTCAAGGCCGTCAGTAACTATAATTCCCATGAAACCAAGTTTATTCCTGAGATACTGAACAATAACCGGAGAAATGCTTGCGGGAAGTCCTGATGGGTCAAGAGCCGGTACAGACAAATGCCCCAGCATAATTGACTTTACACCGGTTTTGATTGCTTCCCGGAAAGGAAATAATTCATGGGCTTCAATTTCATCTATCGTTTTTTCAAGCACGGGAAGCTCGATATGTGAATCAACCGAAGTATCGCCATGGCCGGGGAAATGCTTGGCACAGGCAATTACTTTTTCTTTCTGCAAACCAATGATATAATCGTTGGAATGCTTTGCAACAGTTTCTTTCTCTTCCCCGAAAGAACGGACATTTATAACAGGATTGTCAGGATTAGAATTAATATCACAAACCGGAGCGAGATTCCAGTGAACACCTGCATACTTTGTTTCCTGGGCTATTGCAGAAGCAACTTCTTCTGTCATGCCGCCGCCTTCAATATTTCCAAGTGCCATTGCATGAGGAAAGGGAGCGCCGTCGTTCAGTCTCATTAGCAATCCCCATTCAAAATCCGCACAAAACAGAAGAGGAATTTCGGCCATTCCCTGCAACTCGTTGATCATGGTTTTGGTAGGATTTACCCCGCCTTTGAAAACACAAAATCCGCCGACACCGGCCTTTACAAGATCGTGGATTTCATCTCTGTAATTCTCATTTTTATAATATTCATCCGCCGAAATTCTCGGGAATACGAGCTGAGCTGCAATTTCTTCGTTTGTCCATTTATCTGTGGATTTCATATTTTATCCGTTTTTCGTTTTTAACTTTTTACTTATCGCCAATGAAAAATGTGCGATTTCATTTTTTATTTTTATTTAATTTATTTTTCCAATTTCGAATATAATTAATGGCATTCGTAAAACAAACTAATTTCGTACTATAAAAATAGTATTTATCATCTCAGGTAATGTTTTTTTTTATTAATTTTGGATTATTATATTTGAAATAATTTGATTTTAAAGCTCTGAAAATTTAATATTGCATGGAAATAATAATTAGTAATTATTTTGACAACAAAAGTATTGAAACTGGCAGATTCATATCTTCCCTTTACCTTTACCTCTCTGGATTTGTCAGTTTAATAAAGCTCTTCCGAAGTATTTCGGAAGAGCATTTTTTAAGAGTTCATTTATGGAAATAATTTTATCCCTGATTCCGGTATTAATATTCCTTATCTGTCTTGTCCTTCTGGACAGCTTCAAGCTGATAGATAATAAATTTCTGATTGTTGCATTGTCATTGGGTTTGGCATCAGCAGGTATTTCCTTTTATGTAAATTCTTTCCTTTTGCAAATTTCGGGCCTCAGGTTTGCTCTGTATTCTATTTTTTGGGCGCCTGTTATCGAGGAAGTATTAAAAATATCGATGTTATTTATCATAATCCGGGTTAGCAGGGCTTCGTTTGTTATCGACGGAGCAATATACGGTTTTGCCGTGGGTAGCGGATTTGCCCTTTTGGAAAACATTTTCTACCTTTATTCATCTGATTCGACTAATATGCTGTTGTGGGTAGTTCGCGGTTTTGGTACGGCTGTTATGCACGGCGGAACAATTGCTATTGCAGGTATTATTGCAATGATCCTGTTGCAAAAGAAGGAACAGCTAAATATTACTATGCTTCTTCCAGGGTTAATACTTGCCTATGCTATTCACGCTTTGTTCAATAGTTTTTATATTGATCCTGTTAACTCAACAATTATTATCGTGGTTCTTGTTCCTGCAATATTTTTCATTACTTTCAGGATTGGAAGTAATAACCTGAAAGAGTGGATGAATCTTGAGTTGGACAGCGAGTCCATGCTACTGTCAGAAATCAGGTCGGGAAATTTTTCAGGAACAAAGGCCGGAAAATATATTTTGAATATAAAAAACAGGTTTGCACCTGAAATAGTTTTTGATATGATATGCTATATTGAGCTTTTCACTGAGCTATCAGTCCGGGCAAAAGGAATAATGCTACTAAAGGAAACCGGAATGGATATTCCTGAATATCCGGACATTGACAGTAAATTGAAAGAATTAAAATTCCTTGAAGGTTCAATTGGAAAAACCGGGATAATGGCACTCAAACCAATATTAAGATTTTCCAGCAAGGACCTTTGGAAAATAAATCTGCTTAAAGGCTGATTAATATATCAATTTCGCCGTTTAAACGTTTAAAAACAAGTGTTCAAATCATATTATAAATATTTCTATCAAATCATAACTTTAATATTTTATAAATCTTAGAACATTACCATTCATTCTTACAACATAGCAACCACTTGCAAGTGCAGAAATATCAATAGCTTCATTAGAATAAATATTGAGTTCAAGAATTTCCAAACCAAGTGAGTTTAATATTGAAATCTTTCCTTCATATCCACATATTGATATATTATCATTCGATGGATTGGGATATATGATTATTCCATCCTCAGTATGGTCCAGAATACCGTTAGGGTCAACAATAGAAAAATTTGAATCAGATTCATCGGACTGTATGGTTATATTCGGCTCTGGTGATAACTTTACAATCCATGCATCTGCACTTCCGTGGTTTCCGGAAACATCAACGTCATTTGATAGTGTGTAGCCTGCTAAAATGTAACCAAAATCCTTTGTTTCTCTGATACATTTAGCAAAGTCATACTTGCTTCCACCTACACATTTCTGCCACTGTATATTATCTTTCTCGTTGAACTTTACTACCCAATAATCATTACTTCCTTTACTATTGAAAACATCATTGTCATTTGAATTTGAATTTCCAACAATAATATAAGAATCATTTCTGGCTGTTTGTATACAGAAAGCCCAATCAGTTCTACTACCCCCAAAATTTTTCTGCCATTGGATATCTCCCATAGTATCAATTTTTATAACCCAATAGTCAAAATCATTTGAGTATCTTTGATAAGCCAAATCTCCATCAATAGAATTTGAATATCCTGCAATCATGTACCCATCATCAAAAGTATTAACAATACCACGAGCCAAATCATCATTTTTTCCCCCGTAACACTTTTGCCACTGAATTTCTCCATTTGTATTCAATTTTACAATCCAATTATCATAAGAACCATGGTTTCCGAATACATCGCCATTATTAGATTCAGTTTGACCTACCAATATAAAATCACCGTCACCTACTTGTAATAAATCAAAAATATAATCTGTATAACTTCCACCTAAACTCTTTTCCCATTCAATTTTTCCATTGACATTCAATTTAACTATCCATGAATCGCCTCGCCCATGGCTATTTGTAACATCCCCGTCAACAGATAAAGTTTCTCCAACAACAATGTATCCTGTATCTTCAGTTTGAAATATTCCAAATGCATTATCTTCTTTGGATCCGCCAAAAGACTTTTCCCATTCAATTTTTCCCCAATCAGTTAATTTTACTACCCAAATATCTCTTGATCCATGGTTGAATGAGATATCTCCATCATTTGAATCTGTATAACCGGCAAATATATATCCACCGTCAATTGTTTGCTGAATACAGAATGCTTCTTCTGTCAAATTACCTCCAAAAACATTTTGCCATTGAAGATTACCCACACTATCTATTTTGATTATCATAATATCTTCATTTCCATGATTCTTTATTATATCACCATCATCAGATGTTGTTGATCCGGCAATAATATAACCACCATCAATTGTCTGTTGAATACTTTCAGAAACATCATAACCACTTCCTCCAAAACATTTCTGCCACTCAATTTGTGGTTCTGTTGAAGTTTTTACTTTTATACGGCAGTTTTTCCTGATTATATTTGGTACATCGTACCAAATATATGAATGGCCTTTTGCCCCGGCAACAATTTGTCTCCAATTTCCACCATCGTCTCTGCTGAAATAAATATCTACAGGCTGATCTTGAGGGACTCCCTCCCATTGAATATTTATATTATCTCCGAAATTGAAGATTTCCGATCCGTTTGGGTGAACCACCCTGAGAGAATCATCTGCAATTAATTCACAGAAATTTAGAACAATCGTTGCAACAATAAACAATTTGATAATTTTCATGACAATTCCTCTAATTATATATCAAAATTTACAACAAATTAACAATTTTAGCCAAATTAGCAAAGAAAAACTCTCTTATCATTCGAAATTATCCGATTATTAATAATTCCTGTTGACTTAGTCCGTTATATTATTTATATTTAAGCAATTAAATTCCATGAACGGGGAGATGGAAATGAAGAATTTTAAGATTACTTTTCTTATCATAATATTTATTCAGATAAATTACCTTGTCAGTGCAAATGATTCACTGGCCTGGCAAAAAATTGGTAAGAATATTCCTGGATTTGATAATTTCACGGATATGTACCTGTCCGGAAAAACTATTGCAATCAGCGGAATGCTGGGCATTTACGTATCAGATGACATTGGAACAAATTTTCGCGCTTCAACTACATCAAATATTAAGTATGCCATATCATTAGCGGACAGCAATACTATTCTATGCGTTGGCAGCAACGGAATGGCAGCATTTAGTTCAGATGCCGGAATAAACTGGGAAGAAAAAAAAATCGGGACTGACAAACGATTCAAAGCAATAGCATTCCCTTCCACCACAACGGCCTATGCTGCCGGCGAAAGCATGGGAGATACTAACGGATATTTCTATAAATATACTTACAACAGCAATCCCCATTGGAATAAAATAAATATTAAAAATATGGTTGTAACCATTGAATCAATTTATTTTATCAACGACAGCTGCGGGTATATATGCGGGAACGGCAATTTTATATGGCACACCACAGATGGCGCAAAATCCTGGATTAAAGATGATATTCCGGAAATCAACAAATGCCTTTATGATATTTTCTTTATTAATGAAAATATTGGATGGGCTGTTGGCAGCGGTGGCGATATTCTTCACTGGAACGGCAGTGAATGGAAGAAACAAATCTCTCCGGCCAATGCAGATTTACACTCAGTTTTCTTTCTTACCGATCAGACAGGCTGGGCTGTTGGAGGTAATGGAATAATACTGAATACTACTGACGGCGGCAAAAACTGGAACAGGCAGGCCTCCGGACTAACTACAAGTTGTTTGAATGCTGTTTTTGCAATTCACAAAGACCTGGTATTTGCCTGTGGAAACAATCATGAATTACTTTGCTACAAACTATATACCTGCAATACTGAAAATACAAGCAAAGAAAATATCAGTGTATATTTTGCAAATGATGCAATTCATTTAGATATTGGATCTTATATTGTCAGAAATTTCAATTTGTATGATATTTTTGGGAGAAACCTGGTAAATCTTGCAAATAGTAATCAGACTTTTATCGATACCCGGAAATATGCTTCAGGTTTATATTTGTGGTCTGCAAATATTGAAGGAAAAAATTATTTTGGCAAGATATTAATCGAATGATGTTCAATCATTTTTCATTATTGCTTCAAATTGACTAATAACAATTATCCCCTTGCCGGAATAAAAAAGGATCAAATCTGGATAATAATAAATCCATCAAAATATATATTTTAATTTTTTATCTGCTAACAGGCACAGTAATGTTATAATTTCTATGCGTTTATAATCATCTTCGAAATTTAATTAGCCTGCTCTTCACTAATTTTCTCAAGGTATTTACGGATTAAAACTTCATAGTCTTTGGAATATCCCTGCTTGATTTTTTTCAGCATATCCTTCAGGGCTTTTTTGTTTCCTTCAAGAGTATTGGGATACAATTCATCCGGGCTGGCAAGGTCTTTTAAGCGGCCTTCTTTCGATTCCCTTTTTTTCTCAAAATCCCTTTCGTTAATCGAGCGGGTTGCATCAAGGAGCCTGGAAAGGATCCTGTCCTGCTTTTGGAGTAAATCGTCATTCAGTTTGCCGCTTTGCAGGTCCGTCATAACCTCATTCATTTCTTCTGCCAGTTTATTCAAATCCCCGAGCGCTTTTTTGTCGCCGGCCGGATTACTTTTTTGTTCCTGTGCAAGCTCCTGTAATGATTTACCGTTCTCGCCCTGTTTTCCGGCAAGCCTTCTCATCTGAGCCTGTTGTTCCTGCGACATACTTCCCTGGTTCTGTGAAAGCTGCTGAAGAGCCTGGTTAAGCCCCATCTGCTGTTGAGCCAGCTTTTGCAACTGGTCGCCAAAACTGCCCTGTCCGGGTTTGCCCTGCCCTTGACCACCGGGATTGCTGCATGAACCGCTGCCCTGATTCTGCATTGCAGAAAGCATACTCTGCATTTGGGATACGGCCCTGTTCATTGCAGACATGGACTCACCCTGTGAAGAAGAAGCATTACGGGTTCGCCTTTCCGAGAGACTATTCAAAGCGTTCTGCATCTGGCGGAGCGAGTTGCCGATTTCCTGCCCCATCTGTGGAGTAACCGCAAGTGATTTTTCTGATAACTCCATTAGTGAATTAGCTACCATGTTCATACCCATTTGCAATTCAGCCTGTTTTTCGGCCAGGTCAGGAATTCGCATTGAATTATAATCGGCAGATTTTGTCTGGTTCATTAAACTTTCCTGCTCATCAGAAAGTTCAAGTACGTCGGAAATAGCTTTTTGCATTTTCCTTTGTGCTTCCTTCGAATTTTTCTGCTGCATCTGGTCTTTCATGTCCTGCATCTGCTTTGCAAAGTCCCGTAGTTTCTTCGATGCTTTCTTTTGTTTCTGCGCGGCCTGCTGCATGTTGCCATTTTTGCACTGGCTTGAGGATTGTTCCATGTTTTCCATTGTCTCCTGAGGATTCAAATCCTCTTTTGCCTGCTGTAGCATATCCTTAGGCATGTCATCCCCGGCTTCATTCATCAGTTGTTCCAGTTCATCTGTTTCCTGGAGCATTTCCTGGAAATCTTCCTTAGCCATATCCTGCTTTTTCGAAAGGTTATCTTTTGATTCTTTATCGTTTGGATTAGCATTTTCGGTTTTCTTCTCCAGGTCTTCCATTTTTTCCGCGAGTTCTTCGGCTCTTTTCTTCACAGCGTCAGTTTTCTGCTCTACCTGAAGTCGTTTCAGTAATTTCAGTGTTCTTTCAATACTCTTTTTAAATTTCTCTTCGTCAAATTTCACTTTTTCCATTGCCTGGCGCATCTGTTCGGGGCTGACCTGCTTCATTGCATTTTCCATTTTCTTGCGCATCTGCTCCAGTTCAGGCGATTTTACCTGCTGCATCAGCTGCTGCAATTCCATAAATTTCTGCAAAGTTTCGGGAGATAAAGCATTTTTGTCCTGAAGTTTTTTTGCCATGTCATCAACTTTTTGGCTAACATCCTCCATTTTTTTCCTGATTTCAGCCTGTTTTTTCAGAATATCTTCGAATTGCTTTTTTTCCTTCCAATTCAATTCTTTCTTTTTATAATTCTTCCTCAATTCATTTTGCATCTCGTCCATATCTTTGGTAAGTTTTTTGGCATCTTTCAGTACTTTTTCAAGTTCTTTCTGAATATCATCCTGAGCATGATCTGTTTCGTTCAGCACTTCATCAAGAGAAGGAAGCCTTACGGATAATTTCATAGTCGAGCTTGATTTTGGGCCGGATACAATATCATTATCAAAAATTTCGAGATAATATTCATACCTGTCTTCAGGAGAAATATTCAGGTCATTCAGATTCCATTTAAAGATAATGTCCTGGCTGACTTCATTTTTATAAATCGGGATTTCCATTGATTTATAATTTTCTTCAGGCTCGGCATATCTCGATTCTGCCAGCCTGTATTTAAGCTTTAAAGAAGTAAATCCGTAATCGTCGGAAAATGAAGCAGCTATAGTTAGTTCTGCATCCTCGGATACAGATACGTCATAAGTTGGAGTGAGCAATGCAATAGAAGGGAATGCATCCAAAAGTGCAACAATCCCGTACCTGATTGGTGAGCTGTTTGTTTCCCCGTATTTATCAACAAGTTCAATCCAGTATTCACCTGTACCCGTTATTTTAAATTTCCCGCTTGCTGCCCTTCCGGCAACATCAAGATCATTTATAACAGTATCGGGCAATACCTCCACTGAATCAATAATTGTTATCTCGGGTTGAATAATATTAATAAGTGTTGCTTCTTTCAGGTCTTTATTTGCCAATATCTGAATTGAAACAGCTGAGCCTTTCAGGGCCGTAATATCAGCGTTGTTTTCATCAAAATCTGTCGGCACCTGGCCGGTATAAGCAGGATAATGTATCCTTCCGTTCAATGTGCGGACTATCGGCCTGTCACTGATATTTACTTTACCCGTATTGCTTGTAACGTAGGAATTATACCACTCGCTCCGGGCATAAAAAGTTACGCTGTTTTTAAGGTTTTTAAGTTCAAAGGTATATTGCCCGCTTGAATCGCTGCGAATTTTATATTTATCAAAATCCTCCTGCTGCCCTTCTTTTATCAACAGTTCTATCTGTTCAGGTGCATTGCCTTCGGCATTGATTGTAATTAATACATCTTCGCCCCTGAGAATATCCAATCTTTCAGGACTAACTTTTAAAGAAAAGTCAGCAGGTGGCACATAGGACTGAGTAAAATTGGCAATCCTTCCGAAGGCATCTGCAAGCCCGGGCGCTGCCATGAAACTGCCTGAAAAAATTATCAGAATTGAAGCAAAAATCAGAAGCCATTGCCTGTTCTGCTTCTTATCTATAATTACGTCAAATTCCATATTTCTCGCAGAGTTGGAAACTTCGCTGAATGCAGACTCCACCAGCTCGGATGAATAACCTGAAAAACTTTTATCAGCAACAAGTTGTATGGCATTGCAAAGCCTGTCCTTAATTTCAGGATAGCTGTCACCGATTCGCAAAGCAACGGACTCTATACCCGGTTTATACCTGTCAACAAAGAATCTCATCATCGGTGGGAAAACAAAAAATCCAAAACTTATAACAAATGAAATAAAAATTATTCCGGCCAATACTGTTCGGAACAATGTGTCGGTATTGCCAAGATTTTCAATTATCGAGGCTAATAATGCCAATGCTAAAACTATGGATAATGATTTAAACAATCCGTTTGCCAGAAGGTTTAGTGATTCTTTCGAACGGACTTTTTTTATCCTGTCTATAATATTGCTGTATGATGCCTGTAACTCTGCCATTTTACTAATTTCCATATTACATATTTGTAGAAAGATAAACATAATATATAACGAAGCAGATTTCCAAATAATTTTAATTTTCTTTTATTTTGAACTCTTGTGAAAAATTACCATTTTTGAAAAAATACCGTAAAGGGAGAATTTTTTGAATAACGAAAACAATAATATTAAACATCCTAAACTTTTCGAGTTAATTGGCAGAACCAGGGAGGCTCCGCTTCTCAGGCTGGCAGCATATTATATCCTGCTTGCAATAATGCTGCTTTTATTCAGACAGATAGCCTCGGAATACTACGAGAACCTGGATTTGATGACCCTGGAAAAATTCTCCGATATTTTGCTCGAAGGCATGAACCTGATGACCCACCGGGACGATGTGCTGATAACAACATTTCATATCATGGCAACATTCGTTTATATTTTACCCGTAGCATGGGTTTATGTAATCACGAAAAAGAACAAAGATATCGACGAATCAATTGTCCAGACTATAATCCTTATATCGATTATAGTTACCGGTATAATGATGATGCTGGAGGACAATTTAGCCAGAGCTTTTGGAATGGTCGCCATTCTTACCGCCGTAAGATACCGGGTTGCCGTAAAGGATACCAAGGATGCAGTTTATATATTTTTATCCATGGCAATTGGTATGGCAAACGGCCTTGGTGTTCCGCACATGGGGCTGGCTTTGTCGGTGCTGGTTAATATTGTTTTTATTGTCTTGTGGAAAATGAAAGTTGGCGAAGTAGTAACAAGCGCCCCTGTGAGCAGGAGCAGTTCAGATTATGAACACAGGACGGATAATATTGAGAAAAGTCATTTTGCTGAACCATTAAATTTTCCAGTACTTGAAAAGCAGAGGGTTAAGGAGCTAAGAAAAAATGGTTTTAATTATTTGTTAAGAACCGTGAAAGAATCGGATTCGAGTGATTCAAAACATATTGATGGTATATTGCAGAAAAATTCCATAGATTTTTTAATATCGGATTTGATCCTTCAGAATGATTATACTTTTATCGATTATGCAGTAAAAATCCAAAATAATGAAATTCTTCACGGGTTATCATCAGATATCAGCAAACCCGAAACAAGTCAGTTGTATATCAAATTAGTAAGGATAGATTACAAATGATTAAAAACGTCGGGCCGGATCATCAGGACTTACATGCCAGGCTGGGTTCATCCATTGGAATAACCCTGATGCTGATACTTTCAATGCCATTTATCGAGATTGATCCGGCAAAATACAGGATTGCCTTACTTTATGTTTCGTTAATGGGCTGTACCGGGCTGGCATTCGGAATTGTGTTTGGAAGAAAAAATATTGCGCCGGGAATGATAGCTATGATTATCCCCTTCATTGTTTACATGATACCGGAACCGAATCAGAAACTATACGGATTATTTATTTTTTTTATAACCTTATCGTATAATATTTTTACGATAATAAAACGAAAATGTATTATTAACAGATTTTTACATATAAACAGCTATGTTGAATAATAAAATTTTTCTAAGAATATTGCCCCTAATACTGTTGTTTTTAATCTCGGCGATAGAAATCAGCGCCAGACAGGATTCCGTGGAAGTTACAATTGTAGATGAATACAAAGCCGGGTCTTTTCACCGCTTCTTTTTTGGTGATACATGGCGGGACCTTTGGGCCACACCTATGAAAATTCCCGTTCTGAACCTGCAAAGCTATGCCGGCGGGCTTACCCCTATAAAAAAAGGCGGCGGTATGACAACAAGGTCATTGAAATTCAAAAGTAAAGACGGGAAAATTTATAAATTCAGATCTGTCAGGAAGTTTACTGAAGTTTATCTGCCGAACCAACTTCAGAATTCACTTGTTGAAGAAGCATTTTTTGATGTATTCAGCACAATTAATCCCCTTTCGGCAATTATATCGGCGCCAATAATAAACTCTGTAGGAGTACTCCAGGCACAGCCTGAATTATATGTAATGCCTGATGATCCCTTGCTTGGTGAATACCGTGAATATTTTAAGAACCTGCCGGGAACAATTGAACTTCATCCCGATGATTGGGATGAATCTGATTCAGAAAATTTTGCTGATGCTGATAAAGTATTCGGATCGTATAAACTATTCAATAAATTCAAGAAAAAAAACAGTTTCAGAATCGATGCAAATGAATACCTGAAAGCCCGCCTGCTGGATATTTACATGGGCGATTGGGACAGGCACTACGACCAATGGCGCTGGGCTCAATTCGACCTGCCTGATAAGAAAAAAATTGCAAGGCCGATACCACGTGACAGAGATCAGGCATTCTGTTCATACGACGGATTGATTCCATGGATAGCAACGCTCGCTATTCCTCAGATCGAGCATTGTGATGAGGACTATCCACTTATTAATGATCTGACATGGTCAGGAAGATACCTGGACAGAAAATTTCTTCCTACAATTACAAGGCATACCTGGGATTCAATAACAAACTTCGTTTATCAATGTATTACGGATTCCGTTATTGATTATTCACTCAGCCTTCTTCCGAAAGAAGTTTATGGCAGAGACGGAAAAAGACTAAAAAAGATCATGGTTTCAAGGCGCGAAGGGCTTAAAGAGGCTTCTGATGATTTTTATTTTGAGATAATTAAGTATGTTGATCTCTGGTGTTCGGATGATGATGAATATGTAAAAATCTACAGGAATGATGACGGTTCTGTTGATATCAGTATATTTGACGGCAAGAAAGCAGACAGCCCATTTATGCAAAGAAAGTACTATCCCGATGAAACAGCCGATATAAGAATATATCTTTTCGACGGTGATGATGAAGTTGATATAAAAGGAAAAACTGACAATTCAATCAGAGTGAGACTAATTGGAGGTGACGGCAAGGACAAATTCGACGACGATTCCAGGGTATCAGATTTTTTTGATAAAGATTTTACTTTGATATATGACGATGGAGATAAAACAAAAGTAAAAGACGGTGACGACTCCTATTTCGATGATACCAAATACCCGGAACCGGAAAACGATACACTTCTATTCGAGCTTCCGGTCAGAGACTGGGGACATGATTGGAAACCTGCATATTGGTTTGGAGTGAACTCAGATGATTTATTATTTTTTGGCGGTGGGCCGATTCTTATAAGGCACGACTTCCGAATGGATCCTTATTATTACATGATGTGGCTAAAGGCAGGATATTCAGTTGGCCTGCAGGGCTTCCGGGCAGAATATTTCCTGGAAATGCCTGTAAGATACAGCAATTCAGCCCTGCAATACAGGTTTTATACTTCAAGCCTGGATGTCGTCAGGTTTCATGGTATTGGAAATGAAACGAAATTAAAAAATGATGTTGATAAAGATGAATACTACGAAGTTTATTTACAACTATTTGATTTTGATTTTGCATATAAGACAGAATTATCCGAGAGAACGACTCTAAAGCTCAATGCCAATCTTAGGATAGCCGATAATGACACTGAGAAAGATACATATTTCAATGAGAACCCGCAATTTGGTGACGAGAATCTGAGGCTTTTCAATCTTGGTATTGATTTTAATTACGACAGCCGGGATAATCAAATGGCCGCCCGTGAAGGCCTCTACCTGGATTGCCGTATAAAATATTCTCCTGAATTTATCAACAGGCAGAAATTCTTTGAAAACAGCGCTCATTTCTTCAAAGCTGAAATTGACATGAGAACATACTTTACAAGTCATTTTGTTACAGATCTGACTTATGCAGCCAGGATCGGCGGGGCAGTATCTGCAGGTGATATTCCTTTTTTCGAGCTTCCTTTTATCGGCGACTATAATACTATCAGGGGTTACGGAAGGCAGCGCTATTCAGGAGATGCCTCGGTATTTGCCAACTTCGAAGCCAGAATGAAAGCAGGCAGTTACAATATTTTAATACCCGGTGAGTATGGAATTCTCGGGATGGCTGATGTGGGAAGGGTCTTCATTGAAAACGGTACTTCCAAAAAATGGCATCCGGCATTTGGGGCAGGCATTTGGGCAAATTTTGTATATCCAGAATATGTCGGAAGCGTCTATATCTGCCGAAGCCCTGAAATCACATCATTCTATATTAATGCCGGTTTCATGTTCTGAAAAAATTCTTAATAATTAAATACATAAACCGAATAATAATATACTTCAAAATTGAATTACAGGAACAGATAAAATAATTATTCTTTTCAGTATGTTTAATTTGAGTTTATTGTGATGACCATAATATAATTCCAAGGTTCAAATATTAAACATCCGGAATCCACGTAATAATTAAAGTCGCGGTTTTTTAATTTTTCCAATACAGTTTACGCCCCCCTTCCCAAACACGCTCAGGTATCCTCCTAAGGGGCCGCTCCTCCCAAAAAGTTAGGGCTTTGAAGAAGAATAAGACGGCAATGGCTTAAAACATCAGTGCATTGCTTCTGCCTCTTCCTAACTCCCCCGGCCTTCTCCTTCTGAAGGATGGGGAATTAATCCTATGATATTTAATTTCTTATCCCCTCCTAATTTAGGACGAGTGCCCGAAGGGCGGGGGTGGATTCTTAAAATTCCCCTCGTTGAGGGGTGGCGAGTGCAGCGAGTCGGGGTGGATTCTTCACACACTATCTGCAAACGAAGATGGATTCTTCAGTCGCAAGAGCATCGGAATTATATAAAAAGCTCCGTAGGAGCGGAATTTTTGTAGATAATGTTTACATTGCGATTATTAAAAGCTCCGTAGGAGCGACACAATCTTTTGCCAATGTCGCCCCTACGGGGCTGTTGTCCTTTCCGGATTCGCCTTTCTACAAAAATGTCGCGGCTACGCCGCTTTCGGGATGGCTGGTTTTATAAACATTCCCCTCGTTGAGGGGTGGCGAGCGCAGCGAGTCGGGGTGGATTCTTTTTCTTTGCCTCCGCACCTTGCATCTTTATCCACGAGCTAAAGCACGTGGCTATTGAACTTGACGATGGTAAAACTGCATGTCATCCTGAGCGAAGCGAAGAATCCATTCTTCATACATTATCTGCAAACAAAGATGGATTCTTCGGTCGCAAGCTCCGGAAGCCTGCCCCGACGTGTCGGGGAATGACAACATAACACCTCATTCTTTTGCTCTGTTTACTCATTCTTCCACTTCAATATCTCATCATTTTGCCTTAATTCCCTATCCTGTGGTTTCAATGAACCGGATAATTTCCTTAATTCAACGCTGTTTTGAACCAGAATCCTGATGTTTGGGCTAATTGCTTGGATTGCAGGGCTTTAAACTGCCTTGGCCCGAGGTATTGAACTACTGTTTGGCCTTATTGTATTAAAATTCGGCCTCATTGAGGACTTGGTTGACCTTTCTGAGGTCTTGGTTGACTTTACTGAGGTCTTGGTTGACCTTACTGAGGTCTTGGTTGACCTTACTGAGGACTTGGTTGACCTTACTGAGGTCTTGGTTGACTTTACTGAGGACTTGGTTGACCTTACTGAGGTCTTGGTTGACCTTACTGAGGTCTTGGTTGACCTTACTGAGGTCTTGGTTGACTTTACTGAGGTCTTGGTTGACTTTACTGAGGTCTTGGTTGACTTTACTGAGGTTGCTCATTATCTTCAACCAAGGCATCATTATCTTCAACCAAGGCATCAATAACTTCGACCAAGGTATCAATGACTCCGACCAAGGCGTCAATGACTTCAACCAAGGCATCATTATCTTCAACCAAGGCATCAATAACTTCGACCAAGGTATCAATGACTTCGACCAAGGTATCAATGACTCCGACCAAGGCATCAATGACTTCGAACAAGGCAGCAATATCATCAAACATCGGTGCAATAGCGTCGAACAAGGCAGCATTAACTTCGACCAAGGCGGCAATGACTCCGAACAAGGCATCAATAGATTCGACCAAGGCGTCAATAGATTCGAACATTGGTGAAATGCCGCTGCCCCTTCCTACCTCCCCCCGTCCCCCTCCTTCGGAAGGAGGGGGAGTTAATTCCATGATATTTAATTTCTTATCCCCTCCTAATGTAGGAGGGGATTATAGGGGTGGTTTTCTTGCTTTGCTTACGACCAGGGCGGAAATATCATCAAACTTTGGTGCTTTGCTTCCGAACCTTCTTACCTAACCCCGTCCCCCTCCTTCGGAAGGAGGGGGAGTTAATTCCATGATATTTAATTTCTTATCCCCTCCTAATGTAGGAGGGAAATACAGGGGTGGTTTTGTTTCTTTGCTTCCGACCAGGGCACAAACCGGGCAAAGTGTACCGGCTAAACCGTTAAATGTTTACCACTAAAACCGTTGTTAGTATATCAGTAAATCTGAAAACAGGACTGCCTGGTAATCAATTTGTTATCTCAAATTTTTTTTCTTTTCTGATGGATGAATTTTCAAATCGTAAATCAGGTAAGAGTAAATGGCAAATGAGAGAGTAAGTATGAAAAAGATCAAAATATTAAGAATGCCGAAGGAAGTGTATCCCACACGGCACGCAGAATATTTATCACTCTATCTCTGAAAAAGGGGCCTGTTGCCGGAGTACATTATGAAGGTTACCGGACATAAAAGCAGGGCGTCTTTTCAGAAGTATGTGCGAATTGTACAGGAGGAGGCGATAAATGAAGTTCGCCGTGCGTGGGATGATTGAAATGAAATAGATACATGTAAATCAAGCTTTTAACCACTTGAGTTTTTTTGCCGTATAAAATTTAAGATAAATTATTGACCATAGTAAGAACTTATTGCGTCGCATAAGATTGATATTAATTTTTCATGATCCCATGGTTTATTTATAAATTTAAAAATATTACCTTCTTTCATAGCCCGATCAATTGCTTCGTTGGTCATCTGCCCGCTTAGAATTATTTTTATAGGTTTTGAATCAATTTTATGAAATCTTATTAACAGCTCATCTCCTTTCATTTCAGGCATTATATAATCGGAAATAATAATCGGGATATCAAATTCATCAGTTCTCAAATCATTAAAAACATCCAGAGCTTCTCTGCCTGATAAAGCGATTTCAATATAATACTCATCTCCTAAAATATCTTCCAATTCCCTTCTAAGGCTTGAAAGAACAAGTTTTTCGTCATCAACACAAATGATAGCTTTTTTTATCATTGTGAGTCCTCCATTTTTATCGGAAGATAAATTTTAAAGGTTGTTCCTTTGTTTACAACCGAATCGAACTCAATTTTTCCTTCATGCTTTTCAATAATCTTTTTCACTATATCCAATCCTAAGCCACTACCTTCACCTAAGGGCTTATTAGTAAAAAACGGCTCAAATATTTTATCTCTTATATCTTCCGGAATTCCTTTGCCTGTATCTGAAATTGAAATTCTAATTAAATTTTTTTCTTTCCTTACGTCAATTAGCAATTTACCTTTGAAATTCATCGCCTGAAGGGAATTATGTATCAAATTCGTCCAAACTTGTGTCAATTCATCAGGATAGCAAAGTATTGGTTCGTCATAATTAAATTTTTTAATTAATTTAATATTGTGTTTCATTTTATTATGATAAAGTGTAAGAACTGTTTCAATACTTTCAACAATACTGAAACTGCTCATATTATCAGAGCTGTCGAAGTGGGAATAACTTTTCAAGGCAAACACAATTTTCATAATATTTTCAACAGCATTTTTTATTATTGATGAACCATTTTTAAGATTTACCAATTTGCTGATAAGGCCGGTTATTTCAAGTGCCTTCTCATGTTTCAATATTGGCAGATACTCGTTAATTGCCTTTTCATCCGCAAAATTTATATATGTCGATGCTAAACGGGTTGAGTTATAAATACCTATTTTTTCGAACAACGATTTAACTTTCTTTTTCAAATCTCTTTCTTCTCTCGGTGAAAGCATCTTTTTGTTTTCAACCGCTTTGTCAACTAACAGATCAATTTTTCTTATCAATTCCATGGGCATATTAGCAAAAAGAACCGGCATATTGTGGAACACCCTTTCGATATCTCTTAAAAAAGATTCATTCTGGCTTTTTATTGCTCCAAGTGGAGAGTTTATTTCATGAGCAACACCTGCAATTAATTGCCCTAACGCCACCATTTTCTCTGATTGAACCAGCTGAGATTGTGTTCTCTTAAGCTCGTCCAATGTAGAGTTCATTGTATCGTTGGATTTCTTAATTTCTTTGAAAGCATTTAAAAGGTCTTGCTCCTGTTCTTTTTCTTTTGAAATATCTTCTTTTACGGCAACATAAGAAATAATATTCCCTTCCTGATTTAGTATCGGTGCAATATGAGATCTTTCCCAGTATAATTCCCCGCCCTTCTTTTTATTTTGTATATCTCCTTTCCAAACTTTTCCGGAATTAATGGTATTCCACATCGATTTGTAAAAAATGCTACTGTGTTTACCTGATTTTAATATATTCGGATTTTTTCCCAGAACTTCCTCTGTTTCGTACCCGGTGACCTGCTCAAATGATTTGTTGACATAAGTGATTTTTACATTTTCATCAGTTATAACCACAGAGGCGGGGCTTTGTTCAACAGCCTGGAATAATTTTCTTACTTCTCTGTATGATTTTTTTAACTCGATAGTTTTTTGCTCAACCAAGTCCTCTAAGTGATTACGATAGTTTATCAGTTCTTCCTCATTTTTCTTTATTTTATCAATATCAATATGTATACCCGTAAGCCTGAGAGGATTGCCATCCTTATCTTTTTCAATACATTTTCCGGCGGTTTGTATCCATTTCCATCCTCCGGATTTTGATTTCATTCTGATTTCTGAAGAAAATTCGGGAAACTTACCTGAAATATGATCGTCAAGAATTTTCTTTAAAGTTTTAGAATCATCAGGATGGAGCAGATTAAAAAAAGTTTCTGGTTTTTCTTCCAAATCCGACTCGTCATATCCAAGCATCGAATACCAGTTGTATCCGAATACAATGGAATTATTACTAAGTTTCCAATCCCAGGTGCCAAGGTTTGAACTTTTAAGAACATGATCCAGGCGCAATTCGCTGCCTTTTAGTTCCTTTTGTGTCTTTAGCTCTTCGGTAATATCTCTGAAAACGCCAATTGTTAAAGCTGGGTGTCCTTTTTCATCATAGGAATTTGTGGCTAATCCATGGATATGAATTAATTCATTTCTTCTATTAATCATCTTGAATCTAATGTCCAAAGATTTTTTATTGTCAAGACTTTCTTGTAATTTATTCTGGAATATTTGTAAGTCATCAGGATGAATATATTTGAAGAACAATTCCTGAGAATGACTAAAGTCTTTGTCTTTGAAACCTAATAAATTAAAGAATCCGTTTGACCAATAGCACTCACCGGTTTTCCAGTTCCTCTCAAAATATCCAAGTGAAGCAATTTCTTCCGCCTGGTGTAGTGATTCCAGATTTTTTTTAATTTTGTATTCTATTGCTTTTCTGTCCGATATATCACGAATTATTCCGACAGCAACCCAATTGGAATCGACTTTTATTGCTGATAGGGACAACTCAACCGGGAACTCCTGCCCAGATTTATTTAAGCCAATTAATTCAAGTGTTTTACCAACGGCATTTCCTTCACCAGTCTTTACCCAATCCTTGAAATTTAAAATATGCTGCCCGTAAAACCTTTCAGGAACTATAGTTTTGTGTAAAATTTGTCCAATGATTTCTGATTCTTCATATCCAAAAATATCTTGCGCAGCATTATTCCAGAATGTTACAATACCATTATGGTCCATCATTATAATTGCATCTTTTGCAGAATCTGTTATCGTACGAAGTTTTTTCTCGCTGTTCATAAGAGCTGATTCAGCTTTTTTACTCTCGCTTATATCATTAATTATTCCAGAGATATAATTCTCATTTAGTGCAGCACTAAGTCTTATTTGTTTAGTAATATTATTTTTATCTACTATATCAATTTCCATTAAATCAACGGTTTGTCCGGCCTTTAGTTTTTCTGTTAAGCGCTTTCGGTTATCGGGGTTTTTATAAAAGTTGGCAGCATTTTCTCCAATCAGATCATCTTTGTTGGAATACCCGAATATTTCAGCAAGTGAATTATTTGCAAAAATTATTTTCCCATCCAGATTAGTCTTATAAATACCAACAACTGAATTCTCAACCAGGTCACGATAGTTTTTCTCGGACCTTTTAAGATCAAGTTCTGCTTTCATTCTTTTTATAATTGAGTTTCTTTCATCAATTGCTCTTACAATAGAAAGAGGCAGCTTCTGTACCCATTTTTTTAAAACATAATCAGTTGCACCGTATTTCATTGCTTTAATGGCATTTTCCTCTCCGAGAGTTCCTGAAAAGAATATAAACGGTGTTGAAGGGCAAATTTCCATAGCATATTTTAATGCTTCAATGCCGTTAAATGCGGGAAGGGTAAAATCGGCAAGAATAATATCATGCCTCCTCTTTTTTATTTCTTGCAAATAATCTTTTTCATTATCAACAACTGAAATTTCACTATTGATTTTATCACTGTCCAGAATTTCTTTTACCAGTTCAACATCAACAGGATTATCTTCGAGATATAATATTTTTATCATTCTATTCATTTTATTTCATTGTTCTTGGAATAAATTCGTTAGTATATATCCAAAAATTTGCAATGGAAGTGATTTTTTCAATAAATTCAGAATAATCTATTGGTTTGGTAACATAAGCATTTGCACCTGATTTGTAGGCTTGTATCAAATCATTTTCTTCTTTTGAAGAAGTTAGCATAATAATCGGGATAGCTTTAAAAATTTCATTTTTTTTCAATTCTTCCAGAATTTCCAAACCACTAATTTTTGGCATTTTAATATCTAAAATTACAAGAATTATTTCATTTTCAGTAGCTAAATATTTTTTCATATTTTCGAAATACTTCAGTGCTTCTGTTCCATCGGTGAAAGTAATGATTTGATTGTTGATGTTCAACTCTTTGAAAGCCTCAACAGCTAATTCAATATCCAATTCTTTATCATCAACGATAATTATTTTCTTATTATTTACTTTCATTGCTATCATCCTTTTTAATTGGCAGAGAAAAATAAAATTTTGCACCTTTGTCTATTTCACTTTCGGCCCAAACCTCGCCTCCGTGCTTAGTTACAATACGCTTTACATTTGCCAGGCCAATGCCGGTACCATCAAATTCTGCATCGGAATGCAATCTTTGGAAAACACCAAATAGTTTGTCGATATATTTGGGGTCGAATCCTACACCATTATCTTTGATAAAATAAACAACCTGGTCATTTTCGTAATAACATCCGATTTCGATTTCGGGGTTCAATTTTTTTGAACTATATTTTATGGCATTGGACAGGTAGTTATACCATACCTGGTAAATCAGTTGGCGGTCGGCTTCTGTGTTTAATAGTTTTTTACTTTTTATTATTTTTGGCCTGTCATCTTTTTCTAATTGAAAAGATGTTATAACCTCATCAACCAATTGGTTCATATCAATTAGTTTTATAAGCATTTTTTTTCTTCCAAACCTGGAAAATTCCAACAACCTTTCAATAAGGTTTCCCATATTCTTTGTTGATTCATTAATCAAGTCTAAATATCTTAGTACCTTATTATCATCATTTCTAATTTTTTTTCTTAATAATTCTGAAAACCCCTGTATATGCCTTAAGGGAGCTCTCAAATCATGTGAAACAGAATAACTGAACGATTCAAGTTCTTTGTTAATAATCTCCAGTTCTTTAGTTCTTTGTTTCACTTTTTGTTCCAGTTTCTCGGATAATTTTTTTAATTCATTCTCAGCTTCCTTACGAACTTTGATCTCCTTATTTAAACGCAGATTTGTATCAAGTAATTTTTCCGTTCTTTTTTCAATCAGGGATTCAAGTTGGTTTCTATACTTCCCGAGTTCTGCTTCTACTTGTTTCCTAACTTCAAGTTCGTCTTCCAACTCAAGTGTTAATGCAATCATCCCGTCGTTGGACCTGTTAAGCTCTTCCTGGTAAATTTTTATTGTTTCCTGGTGATTATCAAAATGAAAAAAAAGAGATTTTATCAAATTCTTTAGTTCTTTTGTATTTTCCCAATCGATTGAGTTCAAAGCATCCTTGCTCCTGATCAATTTTTTAATATCTTCGATTGTTTGTATTTTTTTTTCCGATCTCATTGGCTCTTTATTTTCTTTTTAAAACAATAATAGTTGCATCGTCATTATCTTTTGAATAATGATTTAATACAAATCTTGCAGTTTCCATAGCACTCATTCCAATTGATTTTGGGTAAAATGCTGATAATTTTGATGAACTTATTCCGTCTGAAAACATCCATATTGTAGAACATTCATCAAGCGATAATTCCATTATTGGCGGAAATATTGTTTTTATTCCCAATATCCCCCTTTGGTTATGCAAAATTAAATTTTTCCTGCCACCGAAAGACATAACAGATATGTTCCCTATTCCGCCATATTCAACATAGTCTTTAACAAAGTTTATTTTCATAATACCTACAACAACTCCTCTTGTTGACCTGCAAGCCCTGCTAATTCCCGGGAACATATTTCTGACTGGGATGGTATAATGATTGGCAAGATAATTTTTAGCTTTTGTTGAAGCTCTTTCAGCATATTGTCCGTGTCCAAGGCCGTCGATAACGCTTATAAGGATTTTATCATCCCATTGCTTTGTAAAATAGCTGTCGCCGTTTACTTTCATTCTGGGATGGGGCCGTGTTGCTAACCCTATATCAAACGGACAAATAAAATTTTGTTGTTCTGATAATTCAACAGTTTTTTCACATATTATTATCAACTCATTGTCAACTGTTTCAATGTTCACATAATCCATAATATCATTGATAATCCCCAAACCGCTCCCGAGGCTGCCGGCAGTTGTGTAACCTTCGGTAAAAGCATATTCAAAATCAATTCTTTTAACAATATTATTTCTACTTTGAATAACCAATTTGCATGAATTATTTCCTTTATACAAACTAATAGTAAGAATACCGCCTTTTGAATGCATAGCAATATTTTTGGATAATTCCAATACGCATGTTTTCACCTTATCCAGTGTTTTTTTTTGAGAACAACTCTCGCCAATAACACTAAATAAAGCATTGACTGCACGAAGTGAATCATTCCTGAAAGTAATATTAACTGATTGTTCCCTGACTAATTCCATCATTTAAGCCATTTATAAATTGTAATAGTAGTTCCAACTCCGAATTCTGAAAGAATCTCGAAATCATCCATTAATTTTTTTGCCCCAGGCAATCCCATACCCAAGCCTCGGGATGAAGTAAAGCCAACTACCATAGCCTGATCAATATCTTTTATTCCCGGACCGTTATCCTCGAACTTAATTTTTATCCCGCTTTTACCTCCATTCCTGACTTTACTCCAAGTCATAACACCTTTGCCCGCATAAAGAAAAATATTTCTTGCCAGCTCTGAAACTGATGTTACTATTCGAGTTATGTCCGTCAGAGTAAATTTTAAGTCCCCTGACATTTCTCTTGCAATTTTTCTTGCCAGAATAATATCAGATTCATTATTAATATTTACAACCCCTTCGTCAAGAATGGTCATCATTTTCCTCTTTAATTTTATCGTTTAGCACATCAATTGCTCTTTCAACATTTAAAGCTGTCAGGGCACTTCCAATAGATAAGCCCAATTGTGTTGTTGTAATTGCTACGCTGGCAGTCATCCCGGCAATTGCTGTGTGCCCGCCCATCAGTTCAACCATAAGCGCCGTTTCTGATATGACACGCGCAAAAAAAGAATCCATAGTTTCTACCATCGAAATATCAAGCACGAGGCCTTTAGACTGATATTTATCAAAAGATTCCAGTATTTTTTGCTGGAGAATATTTACAACATTATCATCCGGGTCGGCTGGAACTGTAACAATTAATAGTTTGCCAATTTTTATTACTGAAAGATCAACCTCGTTCATTATTTCTCCCTATTTTTTATTGTGTATAATGCTTTTTTAAGCCCCTCGGATAATACCGAGCATTTTTCAACATTTTCGATATCTATACCAAGGTGTATCATTGTTTGTGCAATATCAGGCTTTATTCCGGTTAGAATTATTTTTACACCCAGAAGTTTAGCAGCCATAATTACATTAATGATGTTCTGCGCCGCCTGAGTATCAATGGATGGAACCCCTGTCAGGTCGATTATAACTACTTGTGATTTAAACTGATATACAGCATTTAACAGTTTGTCCATCATAAGAGCAGCTCTCTCGTGTTCCAGTTGGCCGATTAACGGCATCAGCAGTACTTTAGAATCAATTGGCAAAACGGGCAGGGAAAGCTCAAGTACTTCATTGGTAAGTTTTGCAACCCTGTTTTCAAGAGTTGATTTGTAATCTTCAATTTCCTTCTGGGCTTTCCTTTTTTGATAATATTTTGATATTTCACCGGAAACAGCATCCAGAAGCTCTTGTTCTTCGGCCAGAAAATAGCCGTCTGCTTCTGAGTTTCTTTTTGAATTGAATACTTCGATTTTTCCAAGAATATTAGATTTATAGTAAATATCTGATGATATTCGTCCAGTTGATTCTAAAAATCCATCGGAAGTATATTCTTTATCTAAATAGTTTATTCTAACAGAAACAAAATCGGGAAACTGAAATGAAAGTTTGATTGTTTTTAAAATATTTGAAACTAATTGATTCAGGCTCAGATTATCATCATTAGTCCATTTAGTGATTTTGTAGATACAACTAATTTCCTTCATTCTTTCTTTCAGGCTGAATTCTAATTCCTTTTCTCTTGATATTTCATAAGCGTACTCTATTCTGCAAATCCGATTTTTTTCCCATTCAATTGCTTTATCAAAACATTTAAACCATTTTCCGGTAGTCTGATTTTTGAATTCCCATATATATGTTTCACCAAATTTTTCGTCTGTTATCAGGTGATTAGTGCAAAACGGGCAGGGATTATCCAGCCCCTGCAACACCTTGTAACATTTTTTTCCAATTACATCAGTACCCCAAAATTGCTTGAACTTATCGTTTACAAAAACAAGTTCATAGTTGTCAATGTCGGACACATAAATTATTTCTTCGCCGTTATTAATAACTTTTTTAAGGTGTTCCATTTTATATCTCATATTAATTTACATTTTGTAATATTTTATAGCCCAATAGTTTAAATGCAATTTTCAATCCGGACTCAAGTGTGGACTGAGTTATGAAACCCGAAAAATCTATTCCAAGATGAACCAGAGTCTGGGCAATATTTGGTTTTACTCCTGTTAAAATAACCTGTGTACCAATTAGCAGACAGGCACTGATTGTTTCAATCAAATACTGCGCTGTCTGGGTATCAATTTCTCCAATACCGGTAATATCAATAATTACAATTTTTGAATTCATTTTGCTGATTGTATCCAGAATTTTGGATGAAAAAAGTTCCGTTCTTTCTGAATTAAATTGCCCGATTAATGGAGCAACAAGAATACCATCCCAGGTTTGTAGAATTGGCGTTGATAATTCAATTATCTGTTCGGTTTGCTCCTTAATAATAATCTCCCTTCGCCTACTTTCCTGTATTTCCCGTTCTAATTTCAGAGTACGTTCTTGAACCATTTTCTCCAATTCATTGCTGCTTTGTTTTAGCTTGATCTCATTCTCTTTTTGGTTGGTAATATCAAGGTGCAAGCCTGTAATTATTTGCGGCTGGCCTGATTTATTCCTTGCAATATAGCCCTTTGCCTGTATAAAATTTACATTATTATTTACTAAAACTCTATATTCAATATCAATAAATTTATCTTTTTCGAGTTGTTTTTCCAAAATAAGCTGAACATTATTTAAATCCCCGGGATGTAAAGTATTTGCCCATGAATCGAAGTTGTTAGTAAAATTTTCCTTTTTTATTCCAAACATATTCAGGGATCTTTCATCCCAATACAAATGCCCTGTCTCGACATTCCAGATAAATTTACCCGCATTTGCAGAGTCAAGAGCCAAATCCAGATTTATCTGATTTTCCATTAATCTTGCATAATCTTTTTTACTGCTGGTAATATCTTCGAAAGTTACAGTGAAATAATTTTTTTTGGTCGATTGAACATCAATTTTGTACCATTTATCAAATGGTTCAAAAAACATTTCAAACTGTTCAGGTTCACCGGTAAGAGCCACCCGTCCGTACTTTTCAATAAGATTTGGCTCGGAATTTTCGATTCCCGGTATAGCTTCAGTTACTTTTTTATGAAGTATATCATCTCTTTTCAAACCGGTAAATGATTCAAATTTACTATTTACTTCAAGGAAAATATAATCAATCGGAATACCTTTATCATTCAACACAATTTTGTGGAGCCCCCAGGCAACCGGTAGTGTATTAATCAGGTCAATTTTTTTATTATTTTCCATTTCATGAATGTAATCCATTTTACTCTCCGGTAAATAACCTATTTTGTTTTTTGTATTGATAGTCCCAATTTTTCGAAAGCTATTTCCAGCCCGGCTGCTAATGATGACTGTGTTTCGAAACTTGAGAGGTCAATCCCGAGATGTATAAGTGTTTGGGCAATAATCGGCCTTACTCCTGTCAAAATCACCTGAGCACCAAGAAGCCCGGCGGCAGTTATTGAATCCATTATATGGTGAGCTGTCTGAGTATCGACATTTGGCACACCAGTAATATCAATTATTGCTATTTCAGAATTGCTATTAATGATACCTTTCAGGAGCTTTTCCATGAATTGCTGAGTTCTTTCACTGTCGAGCGTACCAATTAGCGGCATGGCAATAATACCGTCCCATACCTGCAAGGTTGGTGTGGATACTTCCACAATCTCTTTTGATTGTAATCTGATAGTCTGGTCCAGCCTTTTCTTTCTTAGAGCCTCGGCAATAGTTGCAGAAAGTTTTTCAACTGCCTCCAAATCCATTTCGTTAAAATCGTCATGTTTATTTCCTAATGCAATCATTCCGAAAACATCTTCGTTATGAAACATAGGAACACCAAGAAAATTATTCAGCGGGGGATGCCCTTCAGGTATGCCAATACTATATGGATGCTCGGCAGGATTGTTTGTAATCAATGGCTTAGCCTCAATTATTACCCTGCCCCAAATCCCATGGATAGTCATATTTTTTATCATATTAACGGAGTCTTCTTTCCCAATCCTGCAATTTTTCCAACCCGGATCAGTCAGGGCTATTGTGTCAAATTTTCCAAGTGGATTTATCTCTCCGATAAAACCATAATCGGCCCCGGTTATTTTCTGGCATATATTCAGGCATTCTTTCAGCAGGTCTTCTTCATCATCAACCGTAATAGCTATCTTGTATATCTTGTTAATATTATTTAATATTTTTTCCCTTAATTTAGATTTTTCAGATAAATATCTATTGCTGCTAATGTCAATAGCAATTCCGGCTTTTTGTATATTTTGACCGTCATTGTTTCTTTTAAATATTTTTTCTCTGCTTAAAAACCAAATCCATTTCCCCTCTGATGACCTCATTCTATATTCAATTTCATAAGTTTCATCTTCATCCGCATTTATTAGCATTTTTTGGAAATCCAGCACCTGCTCCAGATCGTCAGGATGAATAATATTCTGAAACAATTCGCTCCCAAATTCTTTAATTTCTTCGGGCGTGTATCCAAGATAATCAAAAATTTCCCTGTTTGCATACAAATTGCGATTATTAATAAGATCATAAATATAAATCAATGCTGGTGTTGTTTCCAGAATATCCGGAATTTCCTTAAGGTCAATGCCGGATCTAATATTTTTATCGTTAGGCACAGTAAACTCCTGTATTATTTGTTTAACTTTTTGCTTGCTAAGTCATCAATCACTTCGATTACACTTTCAAACTCGGTAGATTTATCAAAGAAATAATCAGCTCCATGCTGAAAACTCTTTTCCTTGTATTGTGCCAGATCAAAGTTCGTCAGCATTATTACTATCGGCGGTTTTTCTTGTTTCTTTGCCACATCCAAAACATCAAATCCCTGGCCTTTAGGCATTTTGATATCCAATATCAAAACATCAAAATCGTTGGAATTAATTTTTTTGATTGCTTCTTCAACATCTTTAGCAACTTTTATATCACTTATTGACGATACCGATTTCAACAATTTCTTAAGATTATCAAGAATAAACTCAGAATCATCAGCAATTAATATCTTCATATCTCACCTTATTTAACAACTTAACAATAACTGCTAAATATAAATTTCTGATAATATCTGAAATAGTATTAATTATGATATTCCTGTCGAAAAATTTTCGACTATAGCGCTATTGAATTTTTAACTTTAAAAATTTTTAATCTGATCAGATTTGAATGATTTTATTGGAAATCGCGTATTGAAGGATTTCAAAATTTGACGAAATGTTCATCTTTTCGAAGATTCTTTTTTTATAAGTGTTAACAGTACTTATCGAAATATTCAATAATTCACCAATTTCTTTAAGTGTTCTGCCCTTAGCAAGATTACAGAAAACTTCCAATTCCCGGTTGGTTAAATTATCATGTAGATTTTTCGATCCATAGTTATCTATATCCATGATAATGTCATCTTTGATCGAGTCGCTAAGATACTTTTTCCCTGAATAAACTTTATTTATTGCACGAATAAATTCCTCAACAGTGGTTTCCTTCGATAGATACCCGAAGGCACCTGACTTCAATGCCCTGAGAGCATAAATCTCTTCAGGATGCATACTAAAAATTATTACTTTAATTTCCGGATAAATTAAAAGCAAGTCTTTCATTAAATCAAGCCCGTTTGCGTCCGGAAAGTTAATATCAAGAATTAATATATCAAATTCATATTTTGCAACTGCTTCCCGTATCATACGGGAATTTTCTGCCTCGGCAACAAATTGAAAGTTTGTTTCCATATTTACAATTCTTTTAAGGCCTTCCCTTATAAAGGAATGGTCGTCGCCGATTATTAGCTTTATCATGTAATTATTACAATAAAAAATATTTCAATCAATCATTTACAAGAATCTATAAAAATAATTTTGATATTCCAAAATATTTGACTATTTATGTCTGGATTTGTTGTGTATAAATTAACAATTAAGACGGGTTATACATGGATAAAAACCGGTTCTCATTGCTCATTGTTGATGATGATAAAAATTTGCTAAACATCTATACTTTTCTTTTTAAAAAGAATGGATACAATATTCTAACTGCTACTGACGGACAAAAAGCAATAGAAATATGCGAGGAAAAAAAACCTGATTTAGTTCTTTTAGACATCAATTTGCCGCTGATAAATGGTATCGATGTAATGAAACACCTAAAAGCATCTCCCCAAACCAATAAAATATTTGTTGTATTGATAACAGCCTTACAATCCTCGACAGAAGATATTAGCAGTGCATTTCACGAAGGAGCAGACGGGTATCTTCTTAAACCCGTTGATAATTTTGAATTACTATCCCGCGTGGAATCTTATTTCAGGCATATAGAAACTCTCAGGGAATTGGAAGACAGCAAAGAAAGATATAAAGTGCTGATTGATGATATTCCAGATTTTATTTTGAGATGGAAAAAAAACGGAGAAATAAAATTTATAAACCCGGTTTTTAAATTATTTTATAACTATGATATCCCTGATATTTCATTTGATATTATTGGGTTAGATAATTCAAAACATATCATTAACACGCTTGAAGAAAACAATAGCGATAGCCAGGTAATTGTCCAACAATTGATTCATAAAAATGGTGAAGAAGTATGGATAGAATGGTCGAATAAAGCAATAAGAACAGATGGTATTCTCAGCGAGATTCATTCAATTGGCAGGGATATTAGCAGGAGAGTGGAAGCAGAAAATGATTTTGAGAAGGCATTTGAAATGTCGAAAAGGGGTGAAATAGAACAGAAACTTCTGCTCAAAGCATCCGAGGCCGTTCTGCGAAATTTATCATTTCAAAAAGCTGCAAGAATCATTTTCGATACTGCAAAAGAGGCTACAGGCGCAAAAGCCGGTTATATTGCACTATTAAGTAAAGACGGCAGTGAAAATGAAGTTCTTTTCCTGGATGACGGCGGGGAAAATTGCACTGTTGACCCGGAATTACCAATGCCGATAAGAGGATTAAGGAGTATTTCCTATTTTGAAAAGAGAGTTGCACTGGACAATAATTTTGCTGTTAGCAAGTGGCAGAAATATATGCCTGAAGGCCATGTTCCGCTACACAATGTGATGTTTGCCCCACTGGAGATTGATGAAAATGTTGTAGGAATAATGGGGTTGGCAAATAAGGTTTCTGATTTTGATGAGCATGACCAGGAACTTGCTAAAATGTTTGGCGATATTGCGGCAATATCTTTGAAATTATCACGATTCTTTGATGTGATCAAGGAAAATGAAGCCAGATACAGGCAAATGGTTAATGCAATTATCAGTGGAGTTATGATAATTGAAGTTGAAAATAACGGTAATGAAATAGGACTGTACAAAGTTAAGGAGCTAAATAATTCCGCCATCTTAATCCTTGGTTCTGTTGCAGAAAACTACTTAGGAGAATCTGTTGAAAAAACCTTGAACTTTTTCAAAAAGCAGGAATATTTTGATAATTTACGGAACTGCTGGCTGACAGGAGCGCCGCAATTCTTTTCTCTCAGGAATGAAGATGATATATTTCTGGATTGCAAAATATTTAAATTACCTAATTCCGAAATTATCGTAGTTTTTGATGATATTACTGAAAGAAAACTATCTGAAATAGCGATAAAAGAAAAGAATACATTCCTCCAGAATCTGATAGATACAATACCAGACCCAATATTTTATAAAGACATTAATGGAGCATATCAAATTGTGAATAATGCTTTTTGCGAGTTTATTGGTTTAGAAAGAAACAAACTAATTGGCAAAAATGCTGCTCAAATTTCTCCGAAGGATAACGCCTCTGTTTATTCAGAAATGGATCAGTTAATTTATAATACCAGACTGAAGCAAACCTATGAATCTAAAGTTCAAACATTTTATAATGAATCGAAAGAAGTAATTTTCCATAAAGCTCCGTATTTTAATCATAAAGCAGAGATAGTAGGAATTGTAGGAATGATTATTGATATTAGTGAACAAAAGAAAATGGAAAATGAACTGGTGCAAAAAATGAATGAACTTGAAAAGCTGAATAAATTCATGGTGGGCAGAGAGAACCGTATGATACAGTTAAAAAAAGAAATCAATGAATTGAATAAACAATTGGGTTTGGAAAGAAAATATAATATTTCATCTATCGATTAATTCTTGAAAGCAGAGGGTATTATGGGGGAATATTTTAACATAAAAGTTGATTACTATTCTATTTTAAATTCAACTGATAATGCCATAGGTATTTATTCTGTTGAGGGTAAAATTTTATTTTTAAATGATAAAGTACTGGAATATTTTGGAAAATCAAAGTCCGATTGTTTGGGCCGCTCGGTTATTGATGTTTTTGGTAAAGATATGGGAGTATTTTATTTAAACAGGATTCAGAATGCGGCTTCATCGAACAAAGTACTTGAATTTGAAGAAGAAATATACATAAACAATCAAACATTGTGGTTTGATTCAACATATAAAAGCCTTTATGACAGATCAGGACAGCTATTGGCTGTTAAAATTGAATCGAAAAATATTTCAAAGCTAAAAGAAACTGAAAAAAAACTTAAGGACAATTATAGTGCTACACTAAATCTTCTTGATGATCTTTCAATTGAGATTGAGCAAAGGAGAGAAATCGAAAATGATTTACTTGAAAAAGAATCAATTCTCCAAAAATCACAGGAAATTGGTGATATTGGCAGTATGGTTTGGAATTTTTCGGAAAGGAATTTAACATTTTCAGAAAATTTCAGATCAATGCTTAAAATTAAAGATTATCAAAAATTAACAAATATTGGAGACTTATTAAAATTTGTAAACAAAGAAGACAGGTTAATGGTTTTGTTACAGATAAAAGAGATGTACAATACAAAATCAAACTGGGCCCTGGAGTTTCGTTCTGCAAAAATGGGTAAGGATACTAATTATTATAATTTCAATTCAGAGTTTACTTTTGATTCCGGGGGGAATATAATGAAGCTCATAGGAGTAATTCATGATATTTCTATGCATAAAAATATTTCAAATCAATTGAAAGCATCCTATGATCAGATCAGAAACTATGCTGTACATTTACAGACAATAAGGGAAGATGAAAGAAGAAATCTTGCCCGGGAACTTCACGACGAAATGGGGCATACACTTTCTGCGTTCAATATGAATCTTTCTTATTTTGAACGTGAGTTATTTTCAAAAGAAAAAAATATCAACAGAGAGGAAATTCTGTTAGAAATCAGGAAAATGAGAAATGCAATCCGAAATAGTGTAAAAAAACTAAAGAAGATCATTACCGAATTAAGGCCGGAGGTACTTGAAGCTTTGCCAATAGAATCAGCTGTAAAATGGCTGATTGATCAATTTAAAGAAAAATCCGGAATAAAAATTTACTTCGAAACAAACTGTGAGGATGATAATATTGACAAAGAAAGATCATTAGCTATTTTCAGAATTATTCAGGAGTCCTTTTCCAATATTTTGAAATATGCCGGGGCAAAACATGTGGAATTAAAATTGATCAAAAGAGATATCGAGATTGAAATTATAATTATCGATGACGGAATTGGTTTCAATCCTGATGAGATACAGTCAAAAAGTTCCTTCGGAATACTTGGGATGAAAGAAAGAATAAATCAGTTCAATGGTAAATTCAATATTGACAGCAAAATTGAAAAAGGCACCACGATCTTTGCTTCAATCCCATTTGAAAATGAATTCAATCAATAATCAAACAGGAAAATGCAATGTTACCGAGGCTCCGCCTTCTTCATTATTTCTCAATTCAACTTTACCGGAATGCTGATCCATAATAATTTTAACCAAAGCTAACCCAAGCCCCAGGCCTTCCTGATGATTCATCAGTTCATCAGTATAAAAAATATCAAATGCATGCTCCAGGCTTAGCTTATTAAATCCGGAACCACTATCTGAAATAGTAAGAGAATAATAAGCATTATCAAGGCAATCAGATAATTTAATAATTCCGCCGGAACCCGAAAATTTTATTGAATTTTCAAGTATTATCCGCAAGGCTAACGGAATAAGTTGTTCATCAATTTCAAGAATAGTTTCATTAGATTTACAATCATTTGCCAGACTAATGCTTTTTTGGCTTAACTTATCAGTTGATAAACCAACAGATACATCAATTATTGATTTTGCTGTTATAGGAGTTATAGATAATTCATATTTCCTGGATATTAGCCGGGTTGAAAGAAGTGAATACTCTGCAAAACGCTTCAGCCTGGTTACTGATTTGTCAATATCCTCGATGTATTCCTTCATATTTTTATCTTCTAATTCAGATTTAATCAAATCAGTGTAGCCGGAAATACTGAAAAGGGGAGTATTAATCTCATGGGATATTAACCCAAGAAAATAACTTTTTGCCTGATCCAGTTTCCTTAACTCTGCATTAGCTTTCTTCAGCTCCAGCCTCTCATTTTCAAGCTCAATTTCCAAAAAATATGTTTTTATTGCTTCTTTGATTGTCATTAGAAAATCATCATAATCCCAGGGTTTTGATATAAATCTATAGAGCGATGCTTTGTTGACTGCATTTTGGATTCCGTCTGTTGTAGCCTGGCCGGTAAGTAGTATATTTTTAGTGCCGGGATTTCTGTCATGGATCATTTCCATAAGTTTATCGCCTTTAATTCCAGGCATAATATAATCAACAATAGCAACAGGTAAATCATATTTCAAATTTAATATTTCGTCAATAACTTCCATTGCTTCTTCAGCGTCAAGAGCCGAATATATAATATAGTCACTGCTTAACTGATCTTCTAAAAGAGATTTAATAGTATTCAATACCAGTATATCATCGTCAACACACAATATTGCAATTTGATCTTTCAATTTTCTAAACCTCTCTGGGAATAAATATTTTATATTTAACTACGTCGCTTAGCAATCCATTTCTAATCAGATTATTCAATTCATCAATATGATCTTTTTCTATCAAAGTGTCTCTCGTCAATACAACTCTGCCAAATTTGGTCATTACATTATCCCCCATAATCATACCAACTCTTACGTCCGACAATGATAACTGTGATTGTAATGATTTTTTAGCTTCGGCTTGTGTTTTTTCTTTTGCTTTTCTTTCTTCTTCAAGTAACTTTTCTACAGGTACAACAATTTTCATATTCTCATCGTAAGAGAACTCTCCAACGGAATACCTGTTAACCTTGAAATCTTCACCCTGGAAAACAATTTTTATCAAATTCTTATCCGGAGTAAGGCTTTGAATTTTTTTGGACCTGACAAGACGCAGAAACGTGGAAAAAATATCAGTATCAAAAAAAGAAGAACTTTTTATTAAATATTTTATTGTGGCACTATGCCTCTGTGCTGTTTCTGTCGGGGTTTGATAAACACCTTCACTACTAAATATTTTATCTATTTTTTCTTCCGGAATTTTGTAAACTCCTGAATGATAAAGGTATAAAAGATAAATAATTTGAGGAACTATCGATATTTCTTTACCACTCTTCCTGAATGGCAGGCCTGTGCCATCATGATGTTCCCAAAGATCTCCAAGTAATAAAGCATAGCTGTTTAAGCTTTCTTTAGTTGTTAATATATCAATTTCGTTATAAAAAATTTTAAGGAATTTTCCGGCAATTTTAATATCCATATTATTGGGATCAAGGCCGATCATATCCTCAGGAAAATTTTGTGATACCATATTCAATAAAATTATGCATATCACAAGAGATATTCTATCAGAAGTTTCCATATCAATTTCATCAGCTATCTTCAATGAAGATTCTGTAAGAAATTTAGTTTGCTTTGTAAAGTAGCCTTTTTCAAAGGTTGTTGACAAAGATAATAAAGTAGGAACAATAAATTCAAATAGTTTACTGTTTTGCTCCAAAATAGTATTGAACTGATAGTTGTATTTTTTTAATGCCTTAGAAAGTTCCCTGTTTTTTTGTAATTCTTTATATTGTTTTTCGATCAGGTCATCTTTTAGATAGTCTTTCATAGCCCTTTTCAGGGTAAATACCAGGTCATCGTAATTCCAGGGTTTCATTATTATACGATACAGGTTTGCATAATTTACGGCATTTGCAATACCTTCAGCCTCTGCCTGCCCGGTAAGCATAATTTTAATTACCCTTGAATTCTTTTGATGAATTGTTCTAAGCAGTTCGTCCCCCTTCATTTCGGGCATAATGTAGTCGGAAATAATTATCGGCACTTTATATCCGGATGAAATCAATTCATCAAAAAGTTCTAAAGCATCAGGGCCATTTTCAGCAAGTTCAACATAATAATTATCTTCAAATGCTTCAGAAATTTCATTTCTTAAACTTTCAAGAACATTTCTTTCATCATCAACACAAATTATGGCGTATTTTGTCATATTTTTATTTCTCAAAATTATTTTGCAAATATACGTAAAAAGTTGATCCTTCATTTAACTTCGAAGAAAAATCAATTTTTCCATTATGCTTTTCGATAATTTTCTTACAAATATCAAGTCCTAATCCCGTTCCTTCGCCCAACGGCTTATCAGTAAAGAACGGCTCAAATATTTTTTTCTTGTTTTCTTCGGAAATCCCCTTGCCTGTATCGCTAATGCTAACTACTACCATATCATCAGCTCTGGAAATTTTTATAGTTAAAGTTCCATTATAGTTCATAGCATGAATCGCATTGCTGATAATATTGTTCCAAACCTGGTTCAATTCGTCCGGATAGCAAATAATTGGAAGATGGTATTCAAAGTTCTTTATAATTTTTATGCTATGTTTTATTTTATTATGGTACAGTGTCAGAATTGTTTCAATACCATCAGATATTTTATATTCAACCGGATCATCTCCGATATCCTGATGAGAATAACTTTTCAGGGCTAATACCAGCTTCATTATCCTGTCGACAGATTCATGAATTATATCCGATCCTCTTTTCAGATTGGACATCTTTCTGGCGGTTTTTAATATTCTGATGCTTTCATTATGATTGAGCACAGCATGAAGCTTATATAATTTCTCTGGCTGGTATAAATTCAGCAAATATTGCGATATATTCCTTGAATCCTTAATATTCATTTTTTCAAGTTCTAGTTCAATTTCTTTTCTCAGCCGTCTTTCATCTCGAGCTGAAACATAGCTGTTTTCTGAAATTGAACTTTTACTGGTTAGAGAATTAATTTCCTTCAATACATCTGAAGGTATTAATTTAGAAATTGCAACAATTTCGCTGATGAAGTTGTCAATATCCCTAACAAAAGCTTCATTCTGAGATTTTATTGCTCCCAGCGGGGAATTTATTTCGTGGGCTATTCCGGCAATTAATTGCCCAAGGGCAACCATTTTTTCTGACTGGATCAACTGAGTCTGGGTTCGTTTTAGTTCCTTATAAGTATTATCAAGTTCGTCGTGTGTAATTTTTAAATCTTCATAAGCCTGTAAAAGCTTTTCCTCCTGCTCCTTCTTTACGGTTATATCCTCCTTTACAGCAACATAATATTGAAGTTTGCCGTCAATATCGTAAATCGGAGAAATATGTGAGTGTTCCCAAAAAAGCTCTCCATTTTTTCTTTTATTAAGCAAATCACCTTTCCAGGTGCTACCTGATTTTATCGTTTTCCACATATCAGTATAAAACTCTTTGTCGTGGAATCCGGATTTTATTATTCGTGGGTTTCTTCCTATAGCTTCAATGGCTTTATAGCCAGTACTATCTTCAAATGCCTTATTTACAAAGGTTATAATACCGTTTTTATCTGTGATAACAACAGTTGCAGGGCTTTGTTCAATAGCCTGGAACAATTTTAGAGTTTCATTCTGACTTTTTAATTTCTCGGTTACATCAACATAAAACCCGAATATAACTTTCTTCCCAAAAAGATCAGCCAGTACCAGGCTAAGATCTGCCACAACAGTTTTTTTATTTTTGTTAATACAGCGAATATTCTCAATTGATGTTTTTCCATGATTGAACAGGTCATCAACTTTCCTGTTAATAATGTTCAGACTGTCTTTGGGGTGAATATCAATAATTGACTTCTCTTTAAATTCATCTTCTGAAAAATCAAGAATTTTTGATATTGCCGGATTTGAATAAGTTACTTTTTGACTTTGCATGGAAAATATCAGAACACCCAGTAAGGAATTTTCTATCAGCGACCTGAACTGATTCTCACTATGGCTAAGTGATAATTCACTCTTTTGAATTTTTTCGAGAGCTATTTGTACTTCTTTTGTTCTTTCCTGAACTTTCTTTTCAAGATCTTGGTTTAAAAATTGAAGTTCCAGTTTGGTTTTTTTCAATTCATCGATCATCCTGATATGCTGTGTTATATCACGAGCACTGGTGTAAATCATTCCGTCAGGTAAAATAACTGAATTTTGTTCAACAGGCATCAATGTTCCATTTTTATTGATCAGTTGATTCCTGATAATGTCCCGGCCTTTTAATCTAAGATTATCCAGGTGTGTATTAAACTCAACAATATCATTCTTATATATAAAATCCTTTATATTTCTCCCGATTATTTCTTTTTTATCCAAGCCAAACAATTCGCAGCATGATTTGTTTACATAAGATAAAAACCCTTCCTCATTATATGTAAAAATCAGATCTCCTGAATTTTCAGTAATTTTTCTAAATTTTCTTTCGCTTTCTTTTAAATCATTCTCAGCTTTTTTTTGACTGCTGATATCATTCATCATCCCGGTAATTACGCCATTATCCACATAAGCGTTAACAAGTACATTCCTTGAATTTTTGTTAGAATCAATAACTTCAATTTCATAATTGCTGACTCTTTTTTTCGAGAACAATTGCTTAAGAAATTCATTTCTGATATTTTCATCCTTATAAAATTCAGTTGCTTTCGAATTCACCACTTCTTCAACTGATTTACAATTTAATATTTGTGCCATTGAATCATTGGCAAATATTATTTTTCCTTCTAAATCAGATTTATAAATCCCAACTAAAGCATTATCAACAAGTTCTTTATAGTTTTGTTGCGATTGTTTGAGCAACTTTTCAGCTTGAATTTTTTCTTTTCGAATTTTAATATTATGCAAGGCAAATGCAAGGTCATCAGCAATTTCTGTAAAAAGTTCAATCTCCTCCTGGTTTTCTGCAAAAAATTTGTTTATAGCAATGTGAAGAACTCCCAAAATTTTATTATTATATTTTAAAGATTTGACTAATATTACCCGGCCGCCTCTTGGTTCAATCTTATTGAAAAAGCATTTGTTACAGATATCGTTGTCGGGAAGAATCTTTATAGTTTCATTAGTTTTACAAGATACCGACCAGCAAGAAGGCGAATTTACATCGGAAACTTTTTCACAAAAATCATTGATATTTCCAATTGAACCTGTTCCCTTGCAAATTTTTATTTTCCCGGAATCGTAACTGGCAAAAAAAGAATAGTGGTAACCCCTGTTTGCAGTAAGTATCTCTATAGTTTTTTCCATTATTGTTTCAACATTGTCGGGTTCCTTTGCTATCAGTTTATTGATTTCCTTAATTGATTTCAATACCATAGTAAGATGCTGATTTTTCTTTTCAGTTATTAACTTTTCATTCAATATTACAACTTCTCTTAAAGCTCTTTTAACAGCGCCTGGCAATTTTCTTAAAGCACTTTTAAGAACATAATCAGTAGCTCCCATTTTCATTGACTCAATTGCAGATTCTTCCCCTAAAACTCCTGAAACAAATATAAAAGGCGTTTGCGGGCTAACCTTTAAAACATATTTTAAAGCTTCAACACCACTATAAGACGGCAAGTTAAAATCAGCAAGAATAACATCATAGTTTTGCAATGATACGCTTTCTTCAAAATCATATTTAGTATCAACAAGTTTTATCTTGGATTTAATATTATTCTCCTGCAAAATATCTTCAACTAAAACAGAATCGAAAAAATTGTCTTCGAGATGTAATATATTTATGTAGTTATTCATTTAGTTTGCCTGTTAGGAAGAATACAAAAAAAAATCAATGCCAAAAATTGATCACATATTCATAATATATGAAACCTGAACTTTATAAGCAAACTTATAAATCGATAAATTTTCCTCCATTAATTGTAAGTATGTCGAAATATTTTGTATTTCAATGCTAAGGTACATAAAACAGAAACAAGAATAACTACCATTGAAAGCGGCTACTTAAATACAAATAACTCCGCTTTAGTTTCAGGAGGATTCAAGTCACCCCGGGCATCGGATAATGTTTTGGTTAATTTTTGAATATCTTTAGAAGGATATTTTTAGTAAGCTCATAAGTAAAAATATTCAGCATGATAATTACCAATTATCCATCTCTCCAACATTTCGATAGCTGTATTTATGCGATTGGTTTTGCATAAATTATAACAATTATATGATTTTTTGAAAAAAACTTGCAATTTATCACAGACTTCTCAAAGGTGGCCGGATGGCGGGGTGGGATTCTTAACCAAAGATCCATACGATTTAATTATGCTCGATTTAACATAAATCGGCCATGATAACGATGGTTTAGCTGTTCTGAAAAAACTGAAAGAACTTGATGAAAACGTAAAAGCATTAGTTTACAGCGGCCATTTCGGCTTACCTGTTGTAGCCAATTATGAAGAACATGGTTTTGTAGGTAAAATTGATAAACCAATTGTATTGAAAGATTTCATTTCCGAAATTAGAAGAGTTTTAAAGCTGTAAAATAAGTATGATAAAAAGATTTTGAGATGAAATTATCCCTTCACGGATATGAACCCCAATGCAAACTTTGGAAACTGATTTAGCTGCAAGCAGCGGGGTATTTATCCTACGACTTCCCCGGGATTATTCTTTTAATTCCGAATAAAGGATTCCTGATATTCGCTCGGACTTAGCCCTGTTTTTTTCTTAAATAATCTTGAGAAATATTGAGGGTATTCGAATCCTAACTGATATGCAGTTTCAGATACTGTCATCTTTGGTTGTAATAATATATTCTTAGCTTCTTCAATTAAGAACATATTTATGTGGTCAGTAGCTGCTTTTCCGGTTTCTGTTTTTAATGAATCGCTTAAATATCTTTGAGATACAGAAAGAGCTTTAGCAATATCTTCAATCTTTGGTATCCCTGTTTCTTCTAAATTATTACTCTCAAAATAAGTATGCATGAATTCATAGAATTTTGAATACAAGTCCGAAGATATTACCTTTCTATCCAAAAACTGCCTTTTGTAAAAACGATCTGAATACTTTAACAAGGCTTCGAGATGAGTAAGGATCAATTCTTTAGAGAATTCATCCTGGTTAGCATTATATTCTGATTCAATGTTTGAGAAGATTGATTTAAGTATATTTTCTTCTTTAGGTGTGAGGTGAAGAGCTTCGTTGACATTGTAATTGAAGAAATTATATTTTCTTATACGTTTACGAATATCCAGCCCTTGAACAAAATCTTCATGGAACGCAATAAACCAGGATTCTGAACTAACCACAACGTTTTTTACTTTATAAGTCTGATTTGGCGCTGAAAAAAATAATGTCCCGTTGCTGCAATCATACTTTGTCCTACCATAAATTATCTCACCTGAAACAATCTTTTTAAGGCTTATTAAATAAAATTGGTTAGTATAACACATTTCTTCATTTGAGGAGACACAATTTTCTATTTCATCAGAGCCTAACTTTTTATGTCCAATACTGAAAAGTGGATTCTCAGGTTCAGGTAAATTCTGAGCCAGGTTAAATTCCCGAATATTTTTATAGTTTATATATTTCATAAGTAACCATATAATTTAAAATTAAAAAAAGTTATCCCTGGCTGCTATTGTTATATTTCTTTAACAACAGCAATCCAAAGATATTGATTTTTAAATAAAAGTTCAAATCATTAGTCGTTTTGGAAACGGCTAAATAAGCTTTCACCACGATTCATAGGTGAAACATATTGAGGATACTCTGGTTTTAAAGCACTAACTGCATTCAGTTGTTTTATTTCCTCATCGCTTAAAATTATATCTGCAGCACCCAGGTTATCAATTAGCTGCTCCTCCTTTCGTGCTCCAATAATTACGCTGGTAACACCTTGTTTGTGAAGCAGCCATGCCAATGAAATTTGTGCAACTGATGCATTCTTGCTATCCGCAATTTCCATCAATTTATCTAAAATATTAAAACCCTGCTCCTTTTCAACCGGTGGAAAGTCAAAATTCGCTCTCCGTCCTGAAGCTTCACCTTCCCGGGTGTATTTCCCGCTTAAGAAACCTGCCGATAGCGGACTGTATATCAATGTTCCTAATCCCAAATCCATGGTTGCCGGAATAATTTCCTTTTCAAGTTCACGGCCCACCAGGGAATAATATACCTGGGCCGAACAGAATTTTTCAGTGCCCAATAACTTTGCCAATCCATCGGCTTTGGCAATTTGCCATGCACTGAAATTTGAGAGCCCGATATATCTTACCTTACCATGACGAACCAGGTCATCTAATGCTTTTAATGTTTCTTCAAGTGGGGTTGTAATATCGAACATGTGAACCTGGTAAAGGTCTATGTAATCGGTTCCCAGACGTTTCAGGCTGCCTTCCACTTCTCGCATAATTGCCTGGCGGCTTGTTCCCAGTTCATTTGGCCCCGTAGTCAGGGAACTATATACCTTGCTTGCAATAATCACATCTTTCCTTTTATTACCTAAGGCTTTTCCAAGCATAATTTCCGATTCGCCGGAACTATATACATTGGCGGTATCAAAAATGTTAATACCCGCATCAATTGCCAGGTTAACCATTTTTGTTGCCAGTTCCTGTCCGGTTGCTCCAATCACTCCTGAGTAACTTCCACCTTCTTTGTCGAAAGTCATGGTTCCGAGTGTTAGTTCCGAAACGTATAATCCTGTGTTTCCCAAATTTTTGTATTTCATGATTCTAACTCCTTAATTTTTAATAAATAATAAATCAAATCCCTAAATTCAATATTGTTTTTCTACTAATATTAATTGTTTGTTATAGGCTTCAATTCTGGCATTGGCAGTGCCGTCTATCAATAAAACAACTATCAGTATAGCAATGGTTGTAATCAGGCTTGCTCGCCAATTTGGGGCGCTAAAGAAAATAATTAATAAGGCACATACAGCAATAATTATCGGAATAGCTTTAAATACTACGGTGTATTGTTTTAAAGTTCTGTCGACACGATCAATTTCTGATTTCACAAAAGCCGAAGCATCCTTATTGTAGTCTTCCTCAAAGCTTGAAATTCTTGATATGTTTGTAAAAAGTAAACCAATTCCTATAATCAATAGTAAAACGCCGGCTACTAAAGTGGGGATAATGTAGGCCTTTGCTAAATCTGTTTTACCCAGCTGCCAGAAGCCAATACTTACAGTGACAAACAGAACTCCTGCTATGATGAAAAATGAAGTTGAAAAGACTTCCGCTTTTGCCCATTCTGTGGCTGCTTTTAATATTTCCATGTCTCTTGCTCCTATAAATTCCAGTTAAATCCTGTTTCTTTTTCTGATAAATCCCAAAGCTTTTCAGCTACGGCTTTGTCTTTTGCATGTGGTTCAAGTTTATGTTCTCCAACCGGCCCAGTCCAATTGCTTCGCCCTGTTGGACCATAAAACCCTTTCTGATCCAGATTCTCTTCCGTTGCACACATAAGTTCCGGATAAGAACCTTTTTCTGCTGACTGCACCATAGGAGACAATGTCATCAACCACCATGTGAACCGCATCATTAAACTGCCGCTGGTTTTAATCAGTGAAGTTGTTGAAGCTCCAGGATGACAAGCATAAACTTTTACATCTGTTTTACCAGCCTTTTCAAGTCTGTCCTGCAATTCATAAACTGACATAATTTGCGCTAATTTGCTCTGGCTATAGACATTATTGGGATGATAATTCTTATCCCAGTTCATATCATCGAATTGGATTGTTTTTATGCCTAAATTATAACCCATACTGCCAACCGTTACGATTCGGCCTTTTGATTTTTCAATTAGCGGGAAAAGTAAACCTTGCAGAAGAAAATGACCGTAGTGGTTAACTCCAAGCTGGCTTTCAAAACCATCAACAGTTAACTGCTGATTAGGCACTTGTGCAATCGCCCCATTACAAATAAGAGCATCTATTCGTGGGACGGTTTCAAGAACCTCTTTTGCTGCTTTTCGAACTGAAGCCTGATCACCCAAGTCCATGAGTATGAATGATACGTTTGCATTATTACCAAGCTCTTGTTTTAATGCCTCAATAGCATCAGATGATTTTTGAGTATTGCGGTTCAACATTACAACTTTAGCCCCTTTGGACAGAAGAATCTTAGATGCTTCAAAACCTGTACCGCTGTTAGCTCCTGTTATTAGATAAGTTTTTCCTTCGAGGGAAGCGATTCGATCAGGTGTCCAGCCTTTTGCTCCAAATTGTGTATCTGCCATTTTTTTATCTCCAATATTTGTTTTGAAAATCAACTGGTACAAATTTAAAGCATGACAATCAGGGATTTGTTAAACGCATTTACAAAAGTTGTATACAATCTTACATGATTAAAGAATCAATTCCATTCATGCAGGCCAAAGTATATCTTTTATTCAGATTCATCAGTATGTTCCGGTATATTAATTTTCCGTCTGAATCCTTAGCGAAGCAAATCAATAGTCTCCCCCGCACTGACTAATAGAACTTGATTATCGCGTATAAAATTAATAATGTATATTTGCAACAGAATTGTTATTGAATTTATTAACGGAAAGTATGCAGAACATCTTAGTAACAGGATCGCACAGATCAGGATCTACATGGACCGGCCGGGTCTTGTCAGCAGGCGGAGACACGCAATATATCTATGAACCTTTCAATCTTAATCACAAACCCAGGATAAAATTCCCGTTGAAATTCTGGTTTGAAAAAACAGAGGATAATAATAAAGCCACATATAAATATTTTCAGGCGCAACTAAATTTCAGCATGAGCAATTTGATAAACAAAGTATATTACAAACCCGGATTAAAATCCCTGGCAAATTCGACACTACATGAATTAAAGAAATTATATTACAAAAGAAAACTTGTAAAAGATCCTATAGCTTTGTTTTCTGCTGATTGGATTTACAGGAATTTCGACTTTCAGGTTGTTGTTTTAATCAGGCATCCTGCAGCTTTTGCTGAATCATTGAAAAATAAAAACTGGCTTCATAATTTTAACCATTTTTCGAACCAGGAAGAATTGATGAAAGAACTTCCTGATAAGCTGCAAAAAGAAATCCTTGATATTTGCAAAGAAAACCGAAATGATATTATCGAACATGCAATCCTTCTTTGGAATATCATTCATTATAAGATCATTAAATATAAGGAGAATTATAACAATTGGATTTTTGTACGGCACGAGGACCTCTCAACAAATCCGGTTGGGGAATTCGCCAAATTATATAAAAAGCTGAATCTGGATTTCAATGAAAAAGCACGCAGATATATTGATGAAACAAGCCGTGCAAAAATAAATGACAATCTGCATCGAGACTCAAAGCAAAATATTAGTAAATGGAAAAACAATCTAAGTTCATTAGAAATTTCCAGAATAAAAGAATCAACAAACATATATAGCAGGGAATTTTATTCATCTGATGATTGGTAAAAAGTGATTTAAACCCGCTTCTTTAAGATAATAAATATGCCTGTAAAGAGTCGAAGCCCCTGTCCCTCATCAGATGGTGACAGTTGATGTATTCATTTCGCTCCAGTTGACGGATGCCCGAAGGGCGGGGGTGGATTTCCGGAAAATTCCCCTCGTTGAGGGGTGGCGAGCGCAGCGAGTTCCCGACACGTCGGGACAGGCTGGGGTGGATTCTTTTTCTTAGTCTTCGGGACGTTGCGTCTTTATCCACGAGCTAAAGCACGTGGCTATTGAACTTGACGATGGTAAAACTGCATGTCATCCTGAGCGAAGCGAAGGATCCATTCTTAATACATTCCCCCTCATTACGAAGTTGTACTTCGTAATGCAGTTTTCTTTTGAAGCTGAGCTTCATAATTCCAAAGTAGAACTTTGCAGGAAAAATTCATTCCCAAGTACAACTTGGGAAGGAGGGAAAATCACCTGTCCACCGCTGGCCCCGACAGGTCGGGGAATGACAACATAATACCTCCTTCTCCGGCCCTATCCCCCAGTTCTTCCACCCCAATGAACAGGCCGTCGGCCTTAATTCCTCATCCTGTGGTTTCAATGAACCGGATAATTTCCTTATTTCAATACTGTTTTGAACCAGAATCCTGATGTTTGGGCTAATTGCTTGGATTGCAGGGCTTTAAACTGCCCTGGCCGGTGGTATTGAACTACTGTTTGGCCTTATTGTAGTAAAATTTGGCCTCATTGAACACTTGGTTGATCTTACTGAACACTTGGTTGACCTTACTGAACACTTGGTTGATCTTACTGAACACTTGGTTGACCTTACTGAACACTTGGTTGACCTTACTGAACACTTGGTTGATCTTACTGAACACTTGGTTGATCTTACTGAACACTTGGTTGATCTTACTGAACACTTGGTTGACCTTACTGAACATTTGGTTGGCTTTACTGACAGCTTGGTTGACCTTATTGACAGCTTGGTTGACCTTACTGACAGCTTGGTTGACCTTATTGACAGCTTGGTTGACCTTACTGACAGCTTGGTTGACCTTACTGACAGCTTGGTTGACCTTACTGACAGCTTGGTTGACCTTATTGATTATAATCAATGCCTTCAACCAAGGCATCAATAACTTCGACCAAGGCATCAATGACTTCGACCAAGGCATCAATAACTTCGACCAAGGCATCAATGACTTCGACCAAGGCATCAATGACTTCGACCAAGGCATCAATAACTCCGACCAAGGCATCAATGACTCCGACCAAGGCATCAATGACTCCGACCAAGGCGTCAATAACTCCGACCAAGGCATCAATGACTCCGACCCCTCCCAAACCCTCCCCGAAGGAGAGGGCTTTGAAGAAGAATAAGGCGGCAATGGATTTGAACATTGGTACATTACCATAGACCCTTCCTACCTCCCCCCGGCCCCCTCCTTCCGAAGGAGGGGGAGTTAATTCTATGATATTTAATTTCTTATCCCCTCCTCAGGGAGGAGGGGATTATAGGGGAGGTTTTCTTTCTTTGCTTACGAACAAGGCAGCAATATCATCAAACATCGGTGCATTGATAAATTATTGAATATCTCAATATTTTATAAAATCAGGAATATTTGAAAAAAATATTTGCTGAATTGTTAGGAAAACCTTAATATTATATGTTTATTAAATAACAATATTTTGAAAGATATAATGCGGAAATCCATAAATAAAAAAACTTTACTTTTCACGCATCCCGTTTTTATTATTGGTTCTTACGATGATAATGATAATCCCAATATAATGGCAGTTTCCTGGGGAGGTATTTGCTGCAGCGAACCGCCATGTGTTACAATTTCTCTGAGAAAATCAAGGTATTCCTTCAGCAGTATTATGAAACACCAGGCTTTTACTCTTAATATCCCTTCTGGCAGTCAGGTTAGTGAAGCTGATTTCACAGGTATTTACAGCGGCAGGGATATGAATAAATTCGAGAAACTCAACCTGACAGCGTTGGAAAGTTCTTATGTTCATGCTCCCTACATAAAAGAATTTCCAATGCACCTGAGCTGCAAGGTAATTCATACTTATGAAATTGGTATCCATACCCAGTTTATCGGAGAAATATTGGATGTATCATGCGAAGAATCTTATCTGAACAAGAAAGGTATGCCTGATATTGCAAAAATTGATCCTTTCATATTTGATTCGTCGGGACGTAGCTATTACGGCATAGGCCGAGAACTAATTTCAGCATATTCTACAATTAAAAAGTAAATCAGATGAATGAAACAATTATTTATGCATTGCTGTTAACAACTTTCGCAGGACTTTCCACAGGTATTGGAAGTGCACTTGCATTTTTTACAAAAAAGACAAACAAAGCTTTCCTGGCCATATCCCTGGGGTTTTCCGGCGGTGTAATGATATATGTTTCTTTTGTTGACATACTTGTAAAAGCGATTGAATCCCTTGAGCAGGTATATTCTGAAAGCACTGCCGCCTGGTACGGTGTAGGTGCATTTTTTCTTGGAATAATAATAATAATGATAATTGACAGGTTTATTCCATCTTTTGAAAATCCTCACGAGCCTAAGCAAATAGAGGATATGAATGCTCCTAAAGACGATAAAAAACTTTACAGGATGGGTTTATTCACAGCACTGGCTATTGGTATACATAACTTTCCGGAAGGAATAGCAACATTCTCGGCTTATCTCGTTGATCCTTCGATAGGTATTCCTATTGCAATTGCAATCGCCATTCACAATATTCCTGAAGGAATTGCAGTTTCAATACCTGTATATTACTCAACAGGTAGCAGAAAAAAAGCATTTTGGCTATCATTTTCTTCCGGCCTGTCCGAACCTGTAGGCGCAATAATAGGTTATATGATATTGCATACTATACTTACTCCGGCAACTTTCGGATTTTTATTTGCTGCTGTCGGGGGTATAATGGTATTTATTTCCGTGGATGAATTATTGCCTACTGCCAGGGAATATGACCACGGCCATAAAGCAATTTACGGCATGATAGCCGGAATGGCGGTTATGGCCTTCTCTATATTGATTATGATGTGAGAAAATGGATGATGATAATTTAAATATTGAGGCTGTAATAATTGAAAGTACGATTTCCGACGCAGAGATGCTTGGAATTATTCTTGGCAAATCCGGTTTTAAAATCCGGCTTTTCGACGACCCTTTCAAGGCTATTGATAGCCTGAGGATTGATTTACCAGATATTATTGTTGTTAACAGCCGATTAGCTAAAATGAGCGGCTACGAGCTTTGCCAAAGAATTAAATCAGATCCATTAACATCATATTTGCCGGTAGTAATGCTGACTTCGATCAATTCCCGAGAAGAAATGGAAAAAATCTTCCGCCTTGGCGCTTCGGATATGCTGATAAAGCCATTCAGATTTTGGGAGCTGTCCCTTAGATTGAAAAAAATTGTAAATGAAAGACAGATATTATAAAGAAAATCCTCATCACCTTTTTTGTGATGAGGATTTTTCTAATATGTAAAGCTGAAAAATCAGAATGCAAGATAGAAAGCAATCAAAGCACGAATATTTGCAACTGATTCAGCATCAGTAACTTTTGCTTTATCTTCAGCATCAATATTTCCGTAAGCTGCAGCTGTATATTCTATTTCACCGGATACTCTGAATTTTCCGGAATTGAATACTATCCTGGGAGAAACCCTGATGATATTATCAATATTTCCGCCGCGGGCATAAATCTGATCAATTATCACATTATCTTCGGCACCCATATTCTTAGTATATCCGCCAAAAAGCCCAAACTGAATTTCTTTGCCATATACAACATCCACCCAGGCAGACATAGTATTTAAATTTACATACTCATATTCACCATCAACAACTTCTTTTACAGCATAACCACCAATCATAGTAAGGTCGGTAGCATTCTGAATATAATTACCTTCTGCTCTGAAAATAAGGTCGTCAACATCGAATCTCAGGTAAGCATTTGCCCCGAAGCTCCCGATAGTTTCATCAGTTTTTAAAGTATCCATATTCAGACGTCTGGGTTTCAGTAACTTATACTGAGCTCCTGCACCAGCAATAAATTCTTTTGTTTTATATTTTAAACCTGCAAACATATTCGGAATACCTGCATCACGAAGATATTTTGAACTGGCACCATCCGGCCCGGTACTTGTAAAATCACGTTGGGAATATGCTGCAAGAATAATATTCATGTCACCGGGTTTTAAGATAAACCTTATCTGAGGATTTCTTGCAAAAGGCTGAAAAGGAGCACCGGTATTGAATGAAACAACATAAGGGAAAACTTCTTCAATAAACATTGGGTTCCAGTATTGCCCAACAAGTAATTCGGACGAACCCCAGTCAAGATCAATAAAAGCATGGCGAAGCCTGAAAGTATTAATATTTCCGGCTGCGGCACCAAAAAATGCACCTTCAAGCACACCCTTGGTTTTTGCACCTAAAGCATCAGGCCCTGTAATTGTTCCTCTCAGACGAGATTGAATTGACAGCATATTGAAACCGGAAAATGCATTAACATCCTCCCCGTCAAGATCAAGAACTTCAGGTGCCGGATAAAGATGAAAATGCCCCTCGCGTGCATCTACTGTTTTTCTTGTGTCGTAAATAACATCCGTTTTAAGATATCCGCTAAAAGATATTCCCCAGTCCTTTTGGGTATCCTTTTGTGCCTGCAATGAACCTGAAAAAGCAATAGTCAGAGTAAAAACAATCAGTAAAATCTTCTTCATAAAACCTCCGCAATAAAAAAATAAAAATTTATCTTCCATAAATATAATAAACGAACATGTTGTTCACTAATTTTTTTTTCATACCAAACTATTTTTTATAGCATAATGTGTCATTTCAGCATTACTTTTCATATTTAGTTTTTCAAGAATTCTGGATCTGTAAGTACTTATTGTTTTTCTTGACAGGAACAATTCATTTGCAATTTGCGTGGCTGTCATTCCCCGGGCTATCATTTTCATAACCTGAAACTCACGGGCAGAAAGTTTTTCATGTGGAAGCCCGTCTCCTTCCGTGCCAAACATAGAGGCAATATTTTCTGCTACTTTTGGCGATATAAATTTTCTTCCTGACGAAACAATCTCAATTGCCTGAATCAGCTGCTCTGTAACACTGTCCTTACAAATATATCCTGATGCGCCCTCCTGCAAAGTCCGAACAGCGTATTGCTCCTCCGGGTGCATACTTAGGATTAATACAGGAATTTCCGGATGGATTTTTTTAATAATATTCAGAGCTTCAAGGCCATCGATACCGGGCATAGAGATATCAAGGATAATCATGTCACATTCAATTCTATCTAACAATGCAAGAAGCTGGTTTGCATCCGAAGCCTCGCCAACAACATCCATACCTATGGTTCGGGATATAATCTTTTTAAGACCTTCCCTGACAATTTCATGATCATCCGCCATTAATATTTTAAGCATTACTTTTTTCCAGCATTTCTTTTGGTACGGTTAATAATATCTTTGTTCCTATACCCTTTTTCCCGATAATTTCAATTTTTCCTCCAATCCCCCTTGCTCTTTCTTTTATTCCGGTAATTCCCAGTGTCATCGTTTTTTCAACAGCTTTTTCATTCAATCCGATACCGTTATCTTCAGTACATAGTATAAAATTATTATTCGCAATCCCAAGGAAAACACTTACCATATCTGCTCCAGAATGCCTTGCTATATTAGTCAGAGTTTCCTGAAATATCCTGAATACAGATATTGACTTCTCACTATCAAATTTAATACCCGTTTTGCTGATATTCTTTTTGCATTTCAAAGCTGTTCGTTTTATGAACTCATCTGTTTGCCATTCTATTGCGGCTTCAAGGCCGAAATGGTCTATTATCGATGGCCTGAGCCTTGTGGAAATAGCCCTAACTTTAGGAATTGTTTCATCAATAAGTTTCAGCATACCGTTAAGTGGCTCCAGGCTTTCGGCATTTTCGAATAATTGATCTTTAAGCAAGGATAACTCAATTTTTAAAACAGTAAAAACATGGCCCAGTTCATCGTGTATTTCCCTTGCTATTTCTTTTCTTTCCAGTTCTATGGCATTTTCAATATAGCTTGTAAGTTCTCTTAGTTTAGTATTTACTTTTTGTATATGATGTTCAGCTTTTTTCAAATCGTTAACATCCATAATCGTCAGAATTCTTCCCTTGTCAGGATCATTCATATCAACGATATAGGTGTAAACCATACATTCAAGAATAGAATTATCTTTTTTTAGTAATTTCGTTTCAAATTGCCCGTAAGTTATTTCATTTATCAGTGGAAGTAATTCCCTTGCTGCTGACTTCGAAAAGTTTTCGCCGGGATAGTGCAGCATTTTTTTTATTATTCCCCTTTTGTCTTCTTCATATTCAAGCATTGAATAAAGTGCTTCATTTGCCCAAATTATCTTTCTGTTTTTAATATAAGCTATACCAAGAGGAGAAACAGTCAGGATAGCTTTCATCATTTGTTCGCTTTCTCTAAGCTCCCGTTCTATCTTTTTTCTGTGCGAAATATCAATAAAATAAAAGAAATAACTGACTTTTTCAGAATAATTTCCCAAAAGAGTTACAGAAAAGATAAAAAAGATATCCTTACCGTCAGGCAATCTAATATGGCCTTCACTTTTAACAATATTATCTGCTTCCATAGCGCTTTTAATATTTTTTTCGGATAGGTCACAACAATCAATCTTATCACCCTGTTCAAGTTGAATATAATTCCTGAACCTTTCATTGCACGAAATTACAGAAAGATATTCGTCCGTGATACACATTGCAATATCCGAATTTATAAGTGATTCCGAAACGTATGAAAAATTTAGGTTATCAGATATTGGATTCAGAAAAACTATCTTAAAAATCTTATTTGTTATTTGCTTTTTGTGAGATAACTTAACCTCAATATCCGAATTTTTGCACCTGTATTTCCTGCCTTCAACCAGGTTATTGAATGAATGATCATCATTAAAATCAAATAAATCAAAAATTGTCAGTGAATTATTACTGATGGACAGAAATTTTGAAAAAGAGGTGGATATATCCAGAATTTTCCCGGATATATCCACTAAGATCGAAGGGTTTTCTAAAATATTCAGATTTGTCAAATCCATACTAACAGAATTTACCTGACACAATTGAATTTAATTTTTTTCGTGAAAGTTCCGTTTCTCAATACAATATAATAAGTACCGCTTATTAGTTCCGTGATATCAATTTTTTCATTCTGATATCCAGCGCGAACAAATCCATTGTCCAGTTGCTTTATTGTTCTTCCGTTTATATCAATAATCGAAATATGGGACCTTCCGGATCCTGGCTGCCAATATCTGATATTTATTTCATTCGAAGCGGGATTAGGATACGCGCTGATTGTTTTGCTGTAATCAACATCATCTTCTACACCAACATACCCTTCCTTTTGAATTTCCAGATCATCCAGGGCCCATCCCCAGTTATTGGAGTATGCATCTGCAAATAGTTTCATTCTTATCAGAATCGTATCGCGTTTATTGAAATTGTCGGTTAACATAGCCCTGTGGCTTCGATATAAGTCAGAACCGATAAGGTCGTCATCGTTATATGCTTCCTGCCATGATGCATCAAAACGGGAGTCGTAACCATCGGTTAAAGTAAGCCATTCAATACCATCCACGGTTGCTTCAAGCACAACATAATCATAAAATCCTGCTGTCCCGAACAGCGCCAGGCTGTCACCGGGTTCAACGAGTGCTATATCATTATAATCAACAGTCTGATTAGTATCAGCAACAATTATCGGAGTAAGAAGCAGGTATTTCTGATATGCATTATTCGGATAAGGGTGCTCCGAATGTACAGCAGGGTTTTCAATCTTCTCAATCGATTTTATTTCAAAGCCATTACCGGAGAAGTTGTGTTCACCGTCAAAATAATCAAGATACGTAATTACAGGATCTTTCAACATATTAACATCAACTAATGATTCCCCGGATAAATATTCCTTTCCGTCTTTATATGATTTGAGCCTTAGTTTGTGGATTACAGGGAAAATGGTTGTATCCGGGTAAACTGATGGATCGTCGAAAACAATATCTTTCGAACCAACAATATTTTCTCCTATTGAAAATAATTGCAAATCATTAAATACAACTACGGTAGAATCATAAACTGACCTAAGCTTTGAGCGAATAATTATCTTTCCGGAAGGCTTCTGCCCTGTTTTCTCAATAATCGGAGCCAGGGTTACATCAGGCGGCCCGTAACCATTCAGTTCGGGTAAATCAACCGACCAGACGCCACGGCCGTGAGTAGCAAGTATAATCTGATTTTTTACTATTCTCATCTGCCAGACAGATACTGCAGGCAAACCGTTATCGGCATAGTGCCAGTCCTGTCCGCCATTAGTTGTTTCAAACAGGCCAATTTCAGTTCCCGCCCAGATTACATCTTTATTGTATGGCATCACAAGAACACTGAACACAGCTACATCCGGAAATCCATTTAAACTTTCATCACCATCCTCAAAACCGGTAATATCCGTCCATGACTGCCCGAGGTCTGTTGTTTTTAAAATTTTCGGACCTTTGGAAATGGAAAAAACAGCATAAGCAGTATTGGGGTCTGAAGGATCGCTATCCAGGCCTGTAAGCCTTCCCATTGTTGCAATGTCATAATTTTCTGTAATGTTGAAATCCAGGCCGCCATTAGTTGATACCAATATCCTGTGTTTTCCCGACATGGTTATCCCGGCCCATACTACCTGCGGGTCAGCTATTGAAATTTCACATTGTGCCGAATGATAGTAACCATCATTCCATGCAGTATCCGGAATATTGCTTGCAGTCCAGTAATTAGCAAAGTTTTCCGATCTCCATACGCCGCTTCTTCCAACTGCAAAAACAAGGTCCGGGTCTGCTTGTGATTTTGCAATCCTTGAAATAAATACCCCGCCGTTATAGCTTACATCGCTAAGGCCGTCAATGGCATAATTCCATGTTTTACCTCTGTCTGTTGTTTTCCTGAATGCATTGAACTGGCTTGATCCGATTATCTTGTTGGGATCAGTATAGTGCCATGATGCTTCAAATCCGTCGCCGCCTATTGCATAATCATAAAATGTTGATTTATCTGCCTCCATACCATCGGGTGTAACCCATGTACCGTTATCCTGGGCGCCGGCGATATATTCGTTTGCATCCGGATGCCTGTCGCAACCATAAAACTGAGAAGTGTTGTAAAACCCTTCATCCGTTTCAGTCCAGGTATTTCCTTCATCTGTAGAATAAGCTACACCACCGTCATTAGAATTCAGCAGTAAAAATTCCTTATTAGCAATATTCGTTGGTACAGGCAGCAGATTATGGTGGTCAACATGGATTACAGAGTTATTATTCGGTCCGCCATATTGACTATAACCATCTGTTACAACTGCCATTTCTTTTCTGTATGAATAGAAATAACCCCATTTTGCAGATAATGTCAAATCTTCAAATTCTGAAGGTGTCCAGTCTGCATTTTTTATTAAACGCGGGGAGAACACATAAGCGTTAGAATTTTTTGTTCCCATATCCTGTGCAAGTTCAGGCCTGATATTGGTACTGTAATTGTATGTTGATACGAATATATATTCCCTTCCGTTGTTTCTTGCATTGTACTCTCCGTTTTTATCAGAGTCAACAAAAGAAACCGCCAGTTTCCTTTTATGGTCGGTATCCCAAACCTCGAAAGGAACATCTACAAAATCCTCATATATATAACCATCCAGCTTACCGCTTCCATCAGCTTTAGTAAACCTGTAAGCCTTTTGAGTCTTATCTTTACCGAACCTTATCTCTATCGAACTTACGTTGTTCGGGTCAACAACTTTATCATCGCTCCAGAAGTCAGGCCCAGTACCAAAGCTGCCGTTAAGGAAGGGAAGGCCGTCGTAAAAATATGTCAGCCAGTTTGATTCGCCTTCAAGTCCAATATCCAATATTTGCAGCACGGAGTCAGTACCTGATTTTATCAGATGTTTAAAAAGATTAATTCCACCTGAATAAACAATATTTTCGTCGTAGGGATGAGCAGCAATTGTATTATCGTACCACCCCTGGCTGCCAAGCCAGTGGTAATTTCTTCCACTGGTAGTTATTGTTTGCAGCCATTTTTCCCCGGCATCGGTAGTCATGTAAAGCCTGGAGTAATTACCGCTTTCGGCACTAACAAAAATTTTATCCGGGTTAACCGGTGAAACAGCCATTTCCATCCTGTTGGATTCGCCGTTTACATTGAATGATTCCTCCCAGGTTTCCCCGGCATCTGTTGATTTCAGAATTCCAAGCCCGTTAACCGATGCATATAAAATGTTAAAATTCTCAGGGTGAGCTATTATCTGCTGTATTCTCCTCGATCCGGAACTATGCTTTTCTTCCCAACTAATTCCGCCATCGGTTGATTTCATTATCTTCGATTCATTGCTATTCCACATACGGGCAGAGCTACCCTTGGATGTGAAAAGATTATTAAAGCAGCAAAGAACAATATCCGGATTTTGATGATCAACAACTATTCTGTTTATACTTTGGAAACCTCTGCTGCTTTCTATATGATGCCAGCTGTTTCCCCTGTCTGTTGATTTAAAAATACCCAACCCGTTTATTGCATCCGAGTTCTGGTAACCTTCGCCTGTTCCGCAATAGATAATATCCGGATTTGATTTTGATGAAGCAAGGCAGGTTGTAGCAAGATTCGGCAAATCAGGTGTCATATTTTCCCAGGTTTTACCTCTGTCCGTTGTTTTCCAGACTCCGCCGCCAACGGAACCGGCCAGCCATGTGGAAAAAGTGTTATCAGCAGGGTCAACCCATAAAGCACGTGTTCTTCCTCCTACATTCGCAGGACCACGTTCAATCCAGTTCAGTTTATTAAGAGTTCGGTCGCCCTTTATAGCAAATTTTGAATTCAGCGCTTTCTGAAATTCAACTATCTGGTAGCCCGGCTGGTATTCATGCCTGTCCTGGCCGTTCTTTTTCCTTATTTCATTGAAATATTTCACGAACATAGCAGGTTCGTCATATTTATCTGATTCATTTTTATCTTTTGCCTGATGATCTTTAGTATTTGAATAACTCTGTTTGTTGATATTAGCACTTCTGCTAATAAATTCAGAAACAGAATATAATACAATAGAAACAAAAATTATATAAGATACGATCAGTAGCTTTTTCATGTTTATTCTCCGGGTAAATCAATATATTTTCTTAGTTCTGTGTCGTAATATTTAAAAACAAGGGGTGAATTACTGCCTGAAGAAGGATTACCTTCAGCGGAAGTTATCATAAGAATATCATTATCTTTCCATGTTACAACGCCATTTTCTAACTTTTCATGGCATATAATTGTCTGATTCTTAAAATTGGAAACAACAAATTCCAGCGGGCCGTTCAAATTTAATTTATCTCTTTGGATTGTTTTGATAAATAAAATTTTTGTACCGCTGCGGTTCGGTATTCTTCTATAATTATTTTCACCGAATTTACTATCTAAAAATTCCAGAATACCCTCGCGGCCTTTCACTTCCGATGGTTCAATAGTTTTGCACGAGGCAAATATTCCCGACAGGATAAAAGCTAAAATTATTAATCGCATATACATCATTTTTCCCTTTTTTGGTTTTCAATTAATTCAGACAATATACTTATTTTATTCATTAAACCAAGCAGTTCTTACTTGTTAAAGAACATTGCTTTCATTTCACTCCATGTGTTATCAATCGTATCGTTGTTTTTTTTGGTATCAATCCATCTGCAAACAGCCCAAAGGCCGGAAGTAGCAGGCTTAATAGTAAGCCGCATTGTACCTGAAAATACAGTCGGTATTGCTTCGGCATTATGCTCGATATCAAGATAATAATCAGAAACATAGACAGCTGAATCAGGCAGTAAAATTTCAAATTTTGAATTATTTAGAACAAATATCGGATATATTTCAGTCTCTATTGCACTTACTGCCGATACGAAATATTGCCTTTCGCTATTGATACCCCAAAAATCAAATATTCCTGTATAAATGGCATAAGCCTCGGCAGCAGGCCGGAATTCAAAAAGAGATATACTACCGGCGGATGAATCCGAAAGGCAGGCAATATAGTTGTCTGTATTCTTTTCCTTAACTGCATTCAATATGTTGGAGATCACAATATCAGCAGAAGTTGGAGGCTGATAGGAAGACCTGCCCGTATCCGGCTCTTCAGGCGTTCTGGTAGAGAACCAGTTGCAGGACTGAAACAAAAGTAGAAGAAATAATATATAAAACAATTTTTTCATTTTCATATTTCAATTCTGCCAAGCAATGCCCTTGATAAAGTTGCTTCGTCTGTAAACTCCAGCGAAGAACCAACAGGAACTCCCCGGGCAATCCTTGTAACCTTGATATTTAGTGGTTTGAATAATTTTGATAAATATTGAGAAGTTACTTCTCCTTCAACACTCGGATTCAGTGCAAGTACAATTTCCTTCACTCCTTCGGATCTTTGCAGTAATTCGGTAATTTTTAATTCTTCGGGTGTAATTCCCTCAAGCGGATTCAAAACTCCGTGAAGAACATGGTATAAGCCAAAAAACTCGTTTGTTTTTTCTATGGCAAAGACATCATTAGGCTCTTCAACCACACAGATCAAAGATCTGTCACGCTTTTCAGAAGAACATATTGGGCAGGGATCACTTTCAGTATAATTGTAACAAACATTGCAGAAATTGACCTTTTCCTTCATTTCAATCATATTTTCAGCAAATTTCCTTACAAATTCCTCCGGCTGCCTTAGCAGGAAAAAAGATAATCTTTGTGCTGTTTTCCTTCCAATCGTTGGCAGTGATGCGAACATTTCAACAACCTTTTCTATCGAATCCGACGTATATTGCATTCTTTCTTTCTCCGTTAATACTGCTGTTTTTTTTCAAAGTTAATGAATTTTACAGAAAATATTTAAAATAATCAATTATTTGAAGCAAGAGTTTATAATTTTCATTTACACGGATTCAATATCAGGCAATCCTTGAACTTCAAAAACCTGTCAGATTATGGAAATCACAGCCCAAAATGATAACAGCGGGATCCACATAATATCTGCATAGCAGTGTCGGATTATTAATAAAATGCATCCCACCCTTTGCTTCGAGATTTTCCAAATTTTACTTTGTGGGATATGACCTTCCAGGTGCAACTTGGGAAGAGGATTGATAGATGTGAAAAGGATCAAATTATCGTAATACTAAGTTTTTTTCCTAATCCAATTTCAATTAATTTATAATATGTAGAAATTTGAATATCGCTTTTACCCCTTTCGATTCTTGATATATAGCTTTTGCTTGTACCTGTTTTATCTGCAAGTTCCGCCTGAGACATCTTTGCATTTTTTCTTGCTTCTTTCAGCATAACTCCCAATCTGAAAGCCAACGAATCAGCATCAAATTTATCGCGCATACTTGTTCCTTTTTTTCCGTATTTTTCTATAAGCAGGTCTTCAAAATCTAACATTTTACTAATTATAATTCCTCGCTTTCAATTATGTATTCCTTTTTCAGTTTCTCAGCAATTGTTAAATCTACCCTTGAAAGTTAACTAATTCGTTAACTTTTTACAAGTTAAATTTTTTACATTTTGCATTAATAAATTATTGTATCTTACTAATGGCAACTTGGGAAAGAGGAGCAAAATTGTTAAATTGCAATAAGGCTTAAAAATAAGGTATGAAGCAATGAAAAACAAGAAGATTGAAGTAAAGGAGCTGGAAATTACAGTTTCAACACTTCAGAAATCAGATTATATTTCTTTAACGGATATTGCAAAACATAAAAATCCTGAAACCACGGGTTTAGTCATATCTCACTGGATGAGTACAAAGGATACTGTTGAATTCATTGGCTTGTGGGAGAAATTGCATAATCCTGATTTTAAACAGGTCGAATTCGACCTGTTTAGAAGCGAGGCAGGATATAGTCATTTTGTTCTATCAGCTCAAAAATGGATTGATGCCACAAATGCAATTGGGCTACAATCCAAAGCTGGCCGTTACGGCGGAACTTATGCACATATTGATATAGCATTGGAATTTGCTTCCTGGGTATCAGCAGATGAAAATATTAATTGATGACCGGCTGGTAAACAATATGAGCGATGATGACAGTAACGAATTGCAGTAATGAGAAGCAGTTATACACTCAAGTATGCATACAATTTACTAATGACCTGGAAGGATTTTTAATGAAAATATTTGCGATAATCAGTTTAATAATATTATCTTATTGTAATTTAAACTGCAATAAGAATTATATTGTTCCGAAAGATTTTCACCCCATATTAAGTAAGTATATCACCGTAACAGATGAGTGGAACGAAATCGATGATATGAATTTCAATTCATATAGTCTGGCATTAAGGTTTTACAGACCATTCAAAGAACTATATAAGTATGTTAAAGAATTTTACTGGAATGATGATTTCGTATTGCTTTTCGGAGAAGTTAATGAAATGTCATTTCTTCCTCAGGATAGCTCCACTATACTTAAGCGTCTTCCGGGTGTAATTTGTGATTTTTGTTTTTTTGTAAAACAAACTGATAATAAAACTCGATTAATATTCACTAAATCAGTTAATCCTGTTTTAGTGATTTCTGATATTGAATTATCAAATGACATTATTTCATTTAGTAATTTTGACAATTTATATGGTGTTCGTGATACATGCAGAAATATGAGACGCTCTGTCTTTTATAATATGTCATTATACGCTTTTCTTAATGATGGATATAAGGAATCAAATTTTGCAGAGTTTTGGTTATATCCTTTTAATGAAGGAAATGGTGGCAAATGCTATCCTGAACAATCAAAGAAACTTGTAAAAATAATGCAATTTTTAACAAGGTATGATCTTTTTACATACAATCCTATAAAGTATTGAGTATTTAAATTCAAACAATCCCCGCCCTTCGGGGGCAGGTATTATTTTAAACAAAAATGAATAGAAACACCATAAATACAGCCCCATTGCTCGCAGGAATGATTCCCTGGCAAAATTATTATCCTCATTGCGAATCCCCCGCTTCGCAATGTTAATATCCGCTGAAGTTTTGCTTCGGTATTTTTCAAAGAAGTAAAATTCTTCTCGCCGTAGGTTCGCAGCAATGCTGACTGGCTTCGTTCTGAATATCAATATTATTGGCTTAAGCTTATAAAAAGACAATAATTCCAATGACTAATCCGGACTATAGAAAAAATTGACACCATTTTATCTTTAATAATCCCCACTCCCCGATTTCCGCTTTTTTTCATATTTTTGTGTTCTTGAAATTGTGAATGTTAAAATTAGTGATGAATGATATGATAGACATGATAAATATTATCAGCAAAGAACTGTCGCTGCAGGAGTGGCAGGTAAGCAATGCCCTTGAACTAAGAAGCGAAGGCGGCACCATTCCCTTTATTGCAAGGTACAGGAAGGAAAGAACCGGTACGCTTGATGAAAATCAGCTTCGCGACCTTTTCGACAGGGCCGACTACCTGAAAGAACTTGAGGACAGGAAACAAACCATACTGAAATCTATCGAAGAACAGGGTAAGCTTACCGACGAACTGAAAGCCAAGATTGAGAACTGCCTTTCAAAAACCGAGCTGGAAGACCTTTACCTGCCATATAAACCGAAACGCAGAACCAGGGCCACTATCGCGAGGGAAAAAGGGCTGGAACCGCTGGCAGAATTTATCAAAGATCACAATAGCGGCGATTCCGGATATATTGACCTTATTGCCGAGGCCGCTAAATATATATCAGAGGAAAAAGGCGTGGAAACTGCTGAAGACGCTATAAAAGGCGCCTCGGATATTGTTGCCGAGGAGATTTCCGAAGATGCCGACCTCAGGGCATGGATAAGAAATTATATTTTCCGCGAGGGTGTTGTCTATTCATGGATAAAGGACGAACATCCCGAGGGATCAACAAAATATGAAATGTACCGCGAGTTCGAAGCCCCGGTAAAGAGAATTGTATCTCACAATATGCTTGCACTCAGGCGTGGGGAAAAGGAAGATATTCTCGGGTTTGATATAAAATTCGATATCGATGAAGTGCTGGGATATATTGAATATAAAAAATGTTTTGCAAGCCAGGAAGAAGTTGTTAATTTCTTTAGGTCGGCTATCAAGGATTGTTTCGCCCGGCTTATAAAACATTCCATTCTCGGCGAGATAAGGAACGACAGGAAAGAATTCGCAGACCTTGAATCGATTGACGTATTCGAGAAAAACCTGCGCCAGGCGCTTCTTTCAGCTCCTGCCGGAATGAAGCCCACAATGGGGATCGACCCCGGCTTCAGAACTGGCTGCAAAATTGCCATAATCGACAGCACAGGAAAATTTATCGAGTATGAAACAATATATCCTACCGGCTCTGATTATCAGAAAATGAATGCCGAAGAGACTGTTAAGGATATGATAATCAGGCATGATATCGGCCTTATCGGTATCGGCAACGGTACAGCCGGAAGGGAAACAGACAAATTCGTTTCCGATATTATTGCAAAGATGAAAACCAAACCCGTAAAAGTGCTGGTGAACGAAGCAGGAGCCTCTGTTTACTCCGCCAGCAAAACTGCAAACGAGGAATTCCCCGATCTGGATGTATCGATCAGGGGAGCAATTTCTATTGCCCGCAGGCTCCAGGACCCATTAGCGGAACTCGTAAAGATCGATCCGAAGTCAATCGGTGTGGGGCAGTACCAGCATGACGTGGATCAGAAACTGCTGAAGAAAAAGCTTGAAGAAACTGTAGAAAGCTGCGTGAACTACGTTGGCGTAGATCTGAATACCGCATCCAAGGAATTGCTGATCCATGTTTCGGGCCTGTCCAAAACTATTGCAAAGAATATCGTGCTTTGGCGTGATGAGAACGGCGCTTTCAAAAACAGGAAACAGCTGATGAAAGTACCTAAATTCGGGCCCAAGGCTTTCGAGCTTTCCGCCGGATTCCTGAGGATACGCGAGGGCGAGAATATGCTGGACAACACGGCTGTACATCCCGAGAGCTATCATATTGTAGAGAACTTCGCAACCGACCTTCAGGTAAAACCCGAGCAGCTTGCCAAAATGCCCGAACTGCTGAAAAAGATCAATATTAAAAATTATATATCGGATACAATCGGCGAGCCTACGCTGCTTGATATTATTTCCGAACTGGAAAAACCCGGCCGCGACCCGAGGGACGAATTCAAATATGCGGAATTCATGGAGGGAATAAATGCTATCTCCGACCTGAAGATAGGCATGGAACTCGAAGGCGTGGTTACCAACATCACAAATTTTGGCGCTTTCGTGGATATTGGCGTTCACCAGGACGGCCTCGTGCACATTTCCGAAATAGCCAACACATTCGTGAAAGACCCTGCAAAATTCCTGAACGTGGGCCAGATAGTTAAAGTACTTGTACTGAACGTGGACGAAAAACTAAAAAGGATAAACCTGTCAATCAAGCAGGCAAAAGGAAACAACCCGAAACAGAAAAAATAGGCAGGGGGAAATACATACCTTTCTCAGAACCTTCCGAAGGTGTCAAACCTTCGGAAGGTTAGTATCTGTAATCTCATCCTCGCGTCTAAGCACCTGCTTAGATGCGGAATAAATTCTTTTCTCATGGTGTTGACCTTCCCAAGCAGGGCTTGGGAAGGAGGGGGAAAATTTTTCCACGCTGGCCCCGATTTATCGGGGAATGACAACTAATCACACCTTTGAGGCAACCTCGGATTTATGCCAAATCAATTTCGGCTTAATTCGCTTTTTACCTTGAATTCCTTATTATTAACAAGCCCAATTATATCGCTGCCGCTTATCTTTGTTTTCTCATATTTGAATATAATAAGCTGCCTTGCCAGATCGAACTTAATATCCTTTATGGCTGTATTGCCTTCGTATATTTTATACAGCGCCCTTCTTGTGAAGCGGTCGAGTTCTTTATCAATTTTCAGTTCCATAGTTTCAATATTCGATAGCGCTTCTGCTCTCCTGGCAGCCTGCTTAGCTTCCCGTATATAATTCTCAGTTTTCTCGGCCATTGCCTGCTTGTGCGGGCCAAGCACGGTTGCCCTGTATACGTGGCGTCCGGTACCCATCAGCATTACGGTAACAGTAAGGGCTATTACGACTTTGCCGAAATGCTTTCCACCGTCAAGGACTTTTGTCCTGATATCCTTCCACATAAAGAACATTGCAGCCAGCGCAAAAGCTATTCCTGTGATTATCGTGTGGGCAAGGCCCCAGGTTACTCCGTCCCAGGGGAGTGTAAAGAATACAAGCGGGCCGAATACAAGCTGCGCCAGCGAGGCATGGAGTGCAATTTTATAGAATTTTGTAAGTATTTCCTCGCGGCTGCTGTTTTCAAGAATTTCATTTAGATTGGAATTTTTCCTGCGAAAATATCCGAAAAGGAATAATCCCGTTACAGCAAAGGAAGCCGTTACGAAATGCAGGTAGCGCGGTATTACGTTCCAAAGAAAGGCCGCGTCCCAGAAGCCCTTGACGTTTGCCCACTGCTCGGGGAAGAGCATCAGGTTGATATTGGTCAGGAAAATCAGGGGAACGAAAAGGAACATGACCGATGCAATTCCAATTAGCGACAAATGGAATGTTCTCCTGTTCTCATATTTTTTCCAACTGTACTTGTGCCAGTATAATAACAAAAATATAACCGTAACAAGCGGAACCAGAGAAATCCAGTAAATTCCGGTCAGAGCGTTTGCAGAATAGAAATATACTGTATATAGAGCATTAATTGATAGCAGCGGCGCTACCCCGAGCACAACTGCCAAAGATTTGTTCACTGTAATGGTTTTGCCTATTTCCTGTGCCAGCCTGATATAATCGCTGTTATCACGGCCTTTTCTTTCAAACCAGAAAGTAAGGAATGTACCGCCGAGCATCAGGTTCACAAATAGAATGTGCAGAAGGAATGAAACTATCAGAAGAACAACGAGCAGCCATTCCGGCAAAGGCATATCGAGAGGTATATCATAGGGTACGGGAATATTAGCCATGTTTTCCATTATTTGCCTCCCTTCATACTGAGTTCTTCAATTTTATTATTGCTAATAGAGTTTTTCTTAGATATCCCGATTCCGTGCTGAGCACCTCCCGGGCTTTCGGGGTTCTTTGCCGCGTCCAGTATGTAGGTGGTAAGCGCCTCCAGTTCGGCATTATTACCCGGGAACTCCGGCATAAAGTACCACACCCTGTGCATATCAGGGATATAGCCTTTTATCATATCGGCGGAAAGCTTCTTCTTTCCTGCCATCTTTGTAAATTTATCTGTTACGGAGTTAATTCCTGTAATAGTATGGCAACGGCTGCATGTAAGCATGAAAACATCTTTTCCGGCATCCACTTTGTTATCTTCCCGAACTTCGTCGTTTGCAGTGAAAGTGGAATATGGCAGTATTCCTTTTTCCTTGAACAATGAATATTCCTCTGCCCGGTAAGTATTGGCATACATATACTCGCCTATAACATAGGGCTTGCGAATGAATTCTCTAATCCTTTCAAAATATCCAAGGAATGTGAGCAGGGCAAAAATTGGTATTATAACGGCTATCCTCGGAAGCCTTTTTGGCAGAAGGAAACCCCAGAGAGCTATAATAAATGACAAAACAACAGCTCCGATAATAATCCAAAGAACATCATCGTACCACTGGCTGAATTGAATAGTTCCAACTGCCGTGGGAAGGTTGCCCACCATCATATCCGGAATTTTTACATAATATGCAAATGCCCCGGCAGCAGTAACAGGTGTCCAGGCAAGTATCCATAGTGAAATATATGAAATGGCTTTTTTTCTTATCTCATTGTCCTTTTTAACGTAGAACAGAGTCAGGAATAAAGCGACAGCCCCTCCGAGGGTCATTGCCAGCGGTGTGCGGAAATACAATTGCGGCAGGTATAGCGGGTTGGTAAAACCGCTGAAGAAAGTTTTATCGGCTCCCCAGCTTCCGGAATCCATCATAAAGCCGAGAATCGCAACAATTATGGCCATCGTCAGCCAGGAAAATATGCTGAGGGCCGTTCCGAACCTGATATGCCTTAGTTTTTTTGCGGGAGATTCGTTGGATTTTTTCCATGTCAGGTAGTAGATCATAATGAAAACCACTTCAAGCACAAATACTATCCATTCGGTGAACCATGCCATATAGAAAACCCTGATAAGGCTTCCGATCGATGCCGGGTTCACCAGGGAGGCGGCAAGCCAGATGCCCACGCCGGTCATAGCACCAAGCGAAGTAGTTATTATAAAACCCGTAAACATTATCTTTCGGGCCATCTCGTCCCATTTGCCACCATATTCCGGATCGATCTGTTTCTTTTTGAAACCGAAATACTCCAGCATGGTTATCAGCGGCAGGAAGCCAACAGCAAGAGTGTGATTAATTAGAACGTGGGTAACGGCAATGACAGCAATCAGCATCCTGTTACCGATAAAATCAAGATGGAAAAGTGGAAAATCCATACTAACCCCGGGGATAGTTCAAACCTGATTATTTGTATTTCAAAGAAAAAAACCTTCACAAAGGTTGCCTAAAATATATAACAATTTTTAATATAATTCAACCATTAATTCATTTTAATATGAATATGTGGTTATATTATCTGTTATTTTAAAATGAAAAGTTGGCGAATTGTCAGTTATTTGAAATCTTATAAGTTTCCGGCAACTTGTCTTGCTGTGGTAAAACGTGCTTATTCAGAAATGATTACTTTTATTAATGGCAGAAATAAAATGGAGCAAGCAAAAAAATGATAATCCGAAACAATAATTCCGTCGCAGCAAAGCGCACGGGGTATTTCCGCCCCCGTCCGAGTGAAATTATGTGCCTTTGGATTATCAACCATGCCGGGCATAGCAAACCCCAATATTTATATACAAAACAATCACCCGGCAAAAGCGATTACCGGAACTTTCGGATAAAAACAGCAATTGATAAAATGGATCGACCGGACTAATAGAACGAAATTCTATATCAAAAAAGTGAAACTCTGTCTTTTCTGAGTAAAATTTTACCTGAAAAAGTGTCTCGGAAAGCACGAGGGAACGCTCGGAAGGCACTAGGAAACGCTACGAAAGCACGGGGGAACGCTCGGGAAGCTTGGGGGAACGCTCGGGAAGCTCGGGGGAACGCTCGGAAAGCTCGGGGGAACGCTCGGAAAGCACGAGGGAACGCTCGGGAAGCACGGGGGAACACTCAGGAAGCTTGGGGGAACGCTCGGGAAGCTCGGGGGAACGCTCGGAAAGCACGGGGGAACGCTCGGAAAGCACGGGGGAACGCTCGGAAAGCATAAAACAGCGGGTTTCCGGCACAAAAAATTGTTTCCAAAGAACACACCAACGGTATTAAAGCCAATATTGTCATACATTTACATCAACAAAAGCCTGTTCAGCAGAATTCCTATAGGAGGATGGCCCGCACCGCCGAAATAAAATTACATCCGGGGGCAAATTTCCCCAAATTTGTTTGTTTTAAAAGCCCGGGGGAATATATAATGTTCCTGGCGGGATGGGGCAGGGATGATGAATATTTATAATATTATACTTAGATTCATTTCACTTCCACCCTCTACCCCTCCACTATCTTTATTTCTTCTTCGGTCAGCTTGTAGAGCTTACAGGCGAGCCAGCCTATCTGCCGGTCGGTTATGGCTGTCTGCTATTGCAGTATTTTTTTTTCATGGCTAAAGGCCTGATAATAGCAGTTGTTCATGGTTGTTATCTCATAATATTTTACTTCTTATGTTGAATTCCGCCACAGTTACTTCAAAGATTTTATTTGAAAGAGGAACTTAGATATACTACTGTTTACCCTTTCCTTTTGAAGATTCAATTTGCTTGATAAGTTTATCAAAATCACTTTCAAATAACCTGTCCTGAATAATTCTATATTTTTCAAATTCACTTTCTGCATGAGCTTTGGCTATTTCGGCAGTAACTTTTCCGTCATCCATTAGAATTTCCCGGTCTGTTGCTTCAATAAAACGGTTTAATCGAATTTCCCAATCCTGCATGGTCATGGGTATCTTACGCAGAGCCATATCTTCTGCAATATCAAGATAGGCAGATACCAATCTTGTAAGCTGGGCCATTTCGTTTTCGGTTAAATAGTTCTTTGCTACTACAACATCAAATTTTTGAATTTTGCCTTTGGGTGCATCTTTCCAGGTTGTAAGGCCCATGTTTTGCTTTTGATGGTCTGCCCGATCAACTATTACTTCGGCGGCAGTATGCCCGTGTATAGCCCAATGCAGCTTATTCTGGACGGTGGCAAAAAATCGTTTCGTGGATTTAGCTGTCAGGTCATAGTCTATAGCAGTAGCATAAATATCTGTTATCTTTTGATAGAATTTGCGTTCGCTAAGACGAATTTCCCTTATGCGTTCCAACTGCTCTTCAAAGTATTGATCCGTTAGTACCGAACCACCGCTTTTTATCCTTTCATCATCCATCACGTAAGCCTTGATGGTAAACTCTTTGATAATAGCAGTAGCCCACTTCCGGAACTGCACGGCCCGCTCCGAATTCACTTTGTAACCAACGGATATTATTGCAGACAGATTATAATGTTTAGCATTATAATTTTTCCCGTCAGGGGCAGTTATTCGAAAATTTCGAATAACTGAACCCTCTTCCAGCTCGCTGTCGGCAAACACTTTTTTGAGATGATAATTAATGGTGTGGGTTTTCACATCGTAGAGAAGCCCCATCATTTTCTGACTTAGCCATATATTTTCGTCAGCATAAAGAGCCTCTACGCCGCCCTGGCCACCGGCGGCCATAAACGTCAGATACTCTGCTGCCGATGAGCGGACAATATCGCTTTTCTCTGCCTGTTTTTTTATATTTTTATTATCTGCCATTATATTTTACCTTTAGATACCGAATCTTTTTTTGAAATTACCCCTGCTTTATGTGTTTGGTTGTAAGTGTTTTTTTTTATGGTGGTTATAATTTAGAAATTTTAACAAACTTATTATAAAAAGAAGTTCTGAGAAGGTTGTTTATCGAATAGATATATTTATCAACAAAATCAATCCATTTTTGTTCGTCTTTAAGTTCATAAATATCGAGACCTGTATGATTTTCAAAATCATCTTTTGTAATTTTTATTTTATATTTTACTTTATCATCTCCAAAGATGATTGTGACACATTTTAAATCGGTATAATTCTTCATCAATCTTACAGGTTCTGCAATCATTTTTTCAACAGATTTCCCGGTTGACCAGTAATTAATAAATTGAGAATATTCAAGTTGGGAATCTGGTTTCCCTTTCCTATACGAGTCATAACTCGCATAATAATATATTATTACATAATCATCTCCCAGTTCCACTTTATCAAAGAAAGTACCTCCACGAAGATTGCTTGTATCTTGAAAAATATTTTTAAAACTCATGTTAAACTCCAATAATAAATTAATCAAACAATTTTCCTTGATTTTTTTTAGCCTCAATTATTTGTTTATGTTTCTTACCTTCTAAAGTTTCAAATGGTTCATCATTTTCATAATATGAATCAACTCTCATAACATCATAACCATCAATTCTTTCAATCCCTTCTGTATCAATTTTCTTTTTCAATATTAGTAAACATATAATTGTTGTACCATTTTTGAAATTAACATTCCCATTTTGTACTTCTTGTTTAAATTCTTTTGATTTCATATTAAAAGATATTGATTCTCCATTAAAATATCCTCGCCATTTATATTTACCTTTTTTAAGTACTGGAGAAATGATCTCTATCTGGGCTTCTTCTATTATTTTTGGCTCTAAATCGTCTGATATTAGAATATGATCCTTGAAATTATTTCTATGGACATTTCTGTTATCGATAATTAAATTCTCATTCTCATTTTTAATGGAATATGAAATTTCTATAATTTTTTTATAAGATTCAATTTTCTCATAATAATTTGATTTCTGTTTTTTTATTCTATTGTTTGTGTCAATCGTTTTAGTTCTTTCAATTGTGTTTGCTTTTTCTCTTTGTAATTCTAATATTATTTTTTCCTTTTGAAGTTCAAGGTTCTCAACTTCTAATTCAAGTTTTTTGTGTTCCAATTCTTTCTTTATACTATCTTCATATATATTATCAATTGTTTTTTCAATAACTTTCGATATTGATGTAGATATTGGAGTGGTTAAAACAGATACAATCAATGCAGTTACTACAGCTACTTTCATTGTAGAATATTTATTATCATTTGAATTTTCAACAGCATCATTTGAATCGTTTCTAATTTTAAGCCAACTTATTAAACCTCCTTTAGCTAAAGCTACAGTATCGATAGTTATTTTAACATTATAAGTATTTGCTATCTCGTTAATTATTTTCAACACATTGGATTCACAACTATTATGGATAATCGCATCCATACTATGAGATTTGTCGTCAAACCAGTAATGCAATTCAACAGTATTTCCGTCTAAAAATGATAAAGATGTATCTGTCATTTTATATACTCAATTATTCTTTCAATCAAATTTAACATTTCCACCCCTCACCCCTCCACAATCTTAATTTCTTCTTCGGTCAGGTTGTAGAGCTTACAGGCGAGCCAGCCGAATTCTTCAACAAGATTAATAACTGTATCCGGAACATTCATATCAGCCTCATAAGTATCAAACTACGAAAAACACCAGTCAGTTATGACTGCCGCTTTGATTAAATTTTTTCTACCCTTCGCTCTGCCATTGCCGGAATACTCCCCCGCGAGCATTCAATTTCCAATATCGCAAATTTTTGGGAAAAAGGCAAGGGGAATAGGATAAATGGTAAGAGTAATTTTGTTTCAAACAAGGGAAATTCAGACCAAATTTCAGGGATCAATTATTAAATTTTGATGGATAATGTACCGGAAAAGTTTATGGAAAATTCATGTATAAAAAAGAAATGCCTTTGTAAGTTTCTATTTTACAAAGGCTATATGATTATATAAGTGGAGATGGCGGGAGTGCATATACCATTTTTGTAAATTCAAAAAAATAAGTTATATAGTTAGAATAGCAGCGGTTTATACAGAATCTAAGTTTTTCATAATTTTACTAAAATTGGTATAATACTGCTTGAATTTAGGACATATATAGGACAGTATTTTTCATTCTCTCAAATCAATTTTTTCCCGTTTTTTCTTCGTAAAATTATCTCTGTCAACTTCTTTGCTCCTAAAACATCAAGATAATGTTTCTCTTGTACACGTTTAGTATGACCTAATATTTCTGCTACAATGTTCAGATCCAAATCTTCGTCCTGAATCAATTGATTCTCTCTCATCTTTCTTATAGCATGAAAATTACCTTTATTTTCAATTCCCATATCTTTTAATGCATCTCTAACCCATTTCTCTAATTTAGCATAAGAATTCCATCGAAACAATTTACCATTATTAACATCTTTGAATTCTTCCAACTTCTTTAAAATAGGAATTATTTCAGGAAAAGCTTGAATTGGGAAAGGGCGATCCCGATTACCCTTACCGTGGATGGTAATTTTTTCTTCATCAATATCCAACCAACTAATCTGAATGGCTTCATTGATTCTAACAGCGGTTATTGATAAGAATTCAAGTAGCAAGCTGAATTCTATCTTTTCTTTTTTCTGAAAATATTCTATTAATTTTTTTACTTCTTCAAAAGAAAAAATAACGTATTCCGGTTTTACGGGTTTTGGGATAATATTTTTAGTTACAGGATTACGATCGAGATATCCCTCTTCAACTCCATATGTAAATATTTGCCTTAAAGCTTGAATTAATTTGTGTCTGGTGTTTTGGTGAAGTTTATTATTCTTCAAATTTGCAATAACATGATTCTTTATTGATTCATAATCATCGAGATAATAATCCTTTTTAATAAAATGTGTACAGGCCTGATTAAATTTCCTTTGAGCAGTAATTGAAACATTTGGGAAATGAATTGTAGTGAACTCTTTTATGAGCTCAAAAACCGTTTTCTTTGCCACTTCCTCTTCTTCTACTTTAGGATTAAGATGTTCAAGTACCCGTTTCTCGAGAATACTTAAAGCAAGCTCTTTGTTATTTGTATGCCACTTCAAGTTTGTTGTCAGCCTTGCTCCGTTGATCTCAGTATAAACAATTCCTGCCCGGCTAAAGCAGAAACCGATATTATATAATGGATGATCCCATCTTTGTTTTCTTGATCTTGGTCTTGGCATAATCTTTATCCATATATGAAGAAAACGGCTAAATCATAATTAATACTATCTCAATGAACAATGATATTCAGAATAGAGATTATTTTTTTCTTCATTTTTTAAATTTCCATTTCTGATGTCATTTATAATTTCTTTGATTTTGGGATCACTAATTCCTTTTTTCTCATCAGTGGTTAATAGTGTATCTTTGATACCAAATTCATTATATTTTTTTCTTTTAAATCTCCATGTCTTTTCGTAGTAATTATTCCCCAGTAATCCTAAATGTTCCCAGTAATAAGTAACATTATTTGATATAATTGTAAAATCAGTTTTTATCATCAATTTTTTGCCTTTAATTTCCGGTTGTAGTTCATAGAAAAACTCAAAATCCTTATACTTATGTAATTCTTCTATGAGATTCTTGTAAATAATGTATTCTACTCTTGATTTGACGAATACACCCTTTTCAGGCTCTAAACTAAAATCCCAATAGTTAAGCATAAATAAACTCGTTTTTCGAGTTTCAGTATAACTTCTTGTCCTGAGTTTATGAAATAAAGTATTATTCTCCTTCTCTGATACTCCTTTTTCAATAAAAATTGAAAGGCTTTCTTTTGATCTTGTTAAAGCGGTATATATTAATTCTCGAGACAATAATGAGAGTTTCTCAGGCAATATAAAAAAATATTATCAAAACCGCTACCTTGTGATTTGTGAACCGTTAAACAATAAGCAAGATCTAATTCCTCAGAATTAAGAAATTTATCAGGAACTGGTTGCTTCCCATATTCCGGAAAATATAGTTTCTTGTTTTTTTGAGCTATACCTATGGAACCATTTGATAAAACAAGTTCTTTTGTCTCATAATCGTATTTGTTTTTTGTTTGATATATTTTGTCAGAATGCTTGAACGCAACTTTACGTTTATCAATAAAACTCGCTGAAGCTCTGAAAGAATTTTGGAAATAATGATTAATTTTGATAGTACCATAATAGTTAGTTCTATAAGGCGATAATAGCTGTAAACCATCAGGGTTGTATTTCTGATTTGGTATAATATTTCCATCTTCATCCAAATTGAAAAGTTCATTTAATACAATGTTAGGATCATTGATCTCTTCTGAATGCAATTGACACAGTCTGTCTTCGAATTTTTGATATAATTCTTCCTTATTTTTCCAATAGTAAATATGGAAATTCTCAGAAATTTGTATGTCTTTATTAATAGTCATCAAATATTCTTCGTAATTTTTATTCTGATTCGAGAATATTTTGCTGAAATCTAATATCTCATTATCTAATTTCTGGCGACAATTTGTTTCAAGCTCAATAAAGTGATCTCTATGCTCTGGCATAAGTTTCAGATAATTCAAGGTATCAATAAAAACTTTACCATATCCTATAGGAGGAAGTTGATACTGGTCGCCAACAAAAATCAATCTTTTAAAATTCGGACTATCAAAATTTATCAAATTAAATAGCTCAGCAAGTTTCAATAAATCAACCATTGACATTTCGTCAATAATCAGATTACGAAAAGTTGATGAATTCCTATTGTTTATTCTATCATGTATGAACTTATCAATAGTCATTGCTTTTATATCTGCGAAACCTTCTTCATTACGGAGTCTTAATACAGCTTTACCGGTTGGTGCCAATAAAAGGTATTCTTCATTATGTTTTTTAAATTCCGATATTACTTTTAATAATTCGTATGATTTCCCTGAACCAGGCGAACCACCGAGGACATAAAATCTTTTTCTAAAAATATTTCCGAAAAGTTCTAATCGTTCATCAATAAATTGATCTTTTTCGAAGTTACTTCGCAATCTTTCGCTTAATTGATTTGCAGAAGTTTCTATATAATCTATAAAATCAGGAGATTCAATATTGATGTCTTCATGTTTTAATAGCTTTAAGATTATTTCCTTAATATGAATTTCTGCATCATATATTTTCAGAAGATAGTAAAGGTTCTTGTTGTTATATGGTTCAATATGTAATTTTAACTTTAAATGCTTCTCATATTCCTCATTAAAATCGTTAAGCAGATTATTTGGGAGTTGATATTCATCATCAATCTTATAAAACAATGGATAATCTTTTAATGCTTCTTGTATATTTTCTGCAACATCAAAGCAATGACCATAATTTTCAAGTTTTTGAAGATATTGAATAATTAAAGATATTACTCTTCTTTTATCAGAACTTTTTATTGCTCTCTGAAGTTTATGCCTTTTCAGGTATCTTGTGTCAGGGAAATATGCAATATCTATTTTAAATAATTCAATCGGATTATCAAGTTGATCACCTGTATAAGGGTCTTCGTGGTCAATCCTGCACTCATACTCTTCATATAATAGGTACGGATTTTCAGCAATTTCCTTCAAATCAATCCTGTAATTATCCAATCGTATTTCACCTTTCAAAATCCTATCGAATTGATAAAAAGTAAGGTTGAGCAAGGACAATCTAAAAAATTGTTCAATATCAATTCCCTTAATATCCTCAAAATATTCTTTTATATCATAAAGGGAGTCTTCGAATTTTGAATACTCTTCATCGGCTTCCGGATCATTAAAAAGTTCAATGATCTTATTCACAGCCATATTTTGTTCTTTCTTAAAGACTGTTTTAAGAAGATTATCAATATCAAGTTTATCGTCTTTTTTTAATCCTTTTGCAAGTCTACATAATTTTGGTAAGCCTGGGAAATAACCTCTTTTATCCCATGTATTCTTTAAAAGTTTATCTACTCTTTCGATATTGTCATTTACAAATTCTTGTGATACAATCCCTTGATTTTTTATTGAATAGAGGCTGTATCGAATTTTAGACAGCAAATATATAGCTTCATCGTCATCCACATCCATTGCTACATATTTAAAACAATGTATAAGCTCAGGTTCGGTAATTGTAACTTTTAGTTTGCTCATCTTCTCCTTATCAAAAACTTCTCGATCTTCTTGGTTTTTGATCTTTTCTCGCTCAAGCAGATATTCATGATATGGCAATCTTACCAAAGAATTATGGTCTAATGAATATTGAATAGCCCAATTTATGTTTGGGAAGTTTTGTAAATGCGGTCGTTTTTTTGCTTTATCGAATTCTTCTTGCGGTTCTGTGAATCTTGTAGGAGACTTTTTATTGGCTAATAAAGCACATCCAACAAGTAAATATGCCGGCCTAATCCCTGAAATATTATCATCACCGGATATTGGATTATCATAATTAGCATAAAGAAAGACAATACTGTTTTTTTCTACTAATTTATTTTGAAAATTAGGGATTCGGATATCCTCTAAATTTTTAGGATACTTGCCTTCTGTACGAAAAACTTTGTTGTCCCTTACAAAAGATAGTTTAAAGGGCCAGGAAAAAACAGAATTTGCATGAAGAGATTCTTTAATTGGTACAATTTTATCATTTGCCGGGTTGTCATGTATGATTGGTAGTTCATCATTGCCAAAAGCATTGATAGACCAAAAACATGGAGGCACATAATTCTCATTCTTGACTATTTCAGGAAGAGGTCTACCAGAATATTGTTTTTCAATTTCAACTTGTTTTCTCCTTCTTATCCTGTCTGATAGAAGCGAATTGTATCCATTACAGTATATATTATTTTCGGGATCCTGACAAATATGTCCATTCCAAAAATTATCATGCCAGGCCATTCTTACGGTTAGGTGTTTGGTATTCATAGATGCACAATTATTTGCTTTTTTAAATGTTTCTTCAAAATTCTCTTTATCAAGTTGAAAATCCAATCTTTCTATAATCTTCTTAGCCCATTGCATTTGGCTGAAAGAAGGCTCATTATAAGAATTTGACTTTTGCTTCATAGTAAGAAGAATTTTGTATTCCTTATACTTCATACCATATTCTTGGGCAGCTTGTATATAATCTTCCCAGTCATCTTCAAGGAATTGTCGATACCATTCAAGATATTCTAATTGTGTCCAGTTTTCCATTTCTGTTTGTATCTAAGATGAAAAATATACAACAATTACTCTGCCAAACATTCCTCTTCCACACCTCGTTCATGCAGAACTACCATTCCAATTATATCATATTCTCCTTTATCTTGCCCGGTGAATTCCGGGAAATCATCCGAGTAGGGTTTAAGCGTAAAAATATCCTTGTCCGAACCTTCATTATATTTTGCAAAATAATAATTTTCGTCATATGATATCACTACACAGCAAGAATTTTTTAGCGGGAGACTGTCGGTTATCAGCACTTGGTCATTTTTCTTGTAATCCAGTTCGGGCAGGTCATCGTCGAGAATAGCGACTAAAAGATGTTCAAGGGCAAAGATTTCTCTGATCTCATTATGTTCCCAGATTGCCCTTTGCTTTTCTTCGGGATCAACCGAAACATATTTGAGATTATTCTCGTCCTCGTAGAAGTACTTTACATTATATCGCTTCTTTTTATATTCATCTGATGCCTTGTAAATTTTTCGGATCTTCATGACAGCCTCCTAATAAGTTATTTGGGCGTCCTCATTATTCTGGTAACGACCCCAAGAATTTGTGTATCCCCGTCAACCTTAATTGGTTCATACTTTGGGTTTTCGGGGTGAAGCAATGTATAACCATTAACCTTTTTAATCCTTTTTAGTGTTAGATTACCTTCGACAGATGCAATTACAATATCATTATCCCGGTACTGAACCTCGACATCAATCAGCAACTCGTCGCCTTCCTTAATATCTGCTTCAATCATACTATCGCCAGTTACTTTTATGATAAATGACTTCTGCTTAAAAAGTTTATCAATATTGAAATATCGGTCGATGTAATCATCTATAGGGCTTGGACTTCCTGCAGGAACAGGCATCAGAAATACCGGGATCCTTCTGTCTTCCCTGGATTCCACACCAAATAATTCAAGATTTTTTGGTGCAGGCCTTTGAGCAATAGCCGTATTACCTAAGAACATTGGTTCTTCACCTTTTCTAATATACTTAGGATTTATTCCTAACTTTTCTTCTAATGCTTCTAATAAGTCCTGAGGAGCCTCTGCCTTGCCAGCCTTATAACTGTATAACCGGAATTTAGTTGTATCCACAGCATCGGCAAACTTATCAACTGTAAGCTCCAGCTCTTTTATGACGTTAAATATCCTCTCTCCGATCTCTCTGTTGTTTTCTTTCATTATTCCCTCAACAAAAATTTCCTGAATGAGAAAATATTTCTTGCATATATTGGAAATATTTTCTATTTTTGTTTTTGAAAATAGATTTCAAATCTATTTAAACGTAATTTACAAAAAATTACAAATATTAACAAATAAATTATGAGTTAAGATGGAAAAGCAGAGAAAATATAATAGCGTACTAAGCAGAGGGGTAGTGGCTAAAGTCGCTCGGAAGCTCGGTTGTTCACATCAATTGGCATGGCACAGAATATTTGTCCAACATGATCCAGCAACATTAGAAATTGCTGCTAAGTACGAAGCAGAAACAAGGATAAGTAAGAAAAGGGCTCTTAGGGAGCTGATTCATGCAAAATCCATTAATATCGAAAGAGAATTAGAAGAGTTAGAAAATAATTCTAATTACAGTAATAACAAAACCGCAATTTGATAATGAAATCACCCTTTTTGTAGAAGAATCGAAGGAAGAAAGGTGAAAAAAGTTGATAATAAAACCGACGGATACTTGAAAATGAAGCTTTATAATATCAGAGAGCTTACCCAATTCGGAATCGGTGAAAAGGAACTGTACCGATGGGTCAGGAATAAATGGCTAAAGCCCTTTACATATTCCGGCTCATTACCAAAATACAGATATGAAGATTTTTACAAGGCCTGTGAACTGAATATGCAGGATATAAGACAAAGAACAGAAAAGATGGTAATGGTACATAAACCGGCTCCAAGCAGTTCAAAAAAAGATGAAGTTATGGCGAGATTAAAAGCCACTTACCTGAGCTAATCATCCTGCCATGCAGGAAAAATAATTAATCAATTTTATAACGATTTAAGGAAATACCATGGGAAAAGACCGTGCAAAAGAAAGGCTCGAAGAGATCAGAGAAGAGATGCTTGAGCTTCTTGAGGAAGCAAGAAACATCATTCCTGAAGGAACTACAAAATCCAGGGCGGAAATGTACTGGTATGCTCACATCAAAACAGCAATACTGAAAGAACATGATTACCTTGGCGGTTCTATGGTGACCGTTGACGACACGATAGAGGAATTATCAGAAAAGGAGACGCTATGAACTTAGTTTTCACATGCGAAGATGAAAAAGATTTTTCGGTTTTCAAGTCAGCTTTAAATAAATCAAAGTATTCAGCAGACGGAGTCAGTTACAATCTTCGATCATTCTATTTCGGAACAAGATCAAAATCAGAAACTGTCAAGCTGGAAAGAGAAGTCCAGAAAATAGCCGATCAGAACAATGTTAGCGGAAATTGGGGATCGGAGGACTTACCATGATTAGAACAACTGAAGCAGACGGTAAAACCAGATGGTTTTCGGAAGAGAATGACTGGATAAATTCAGAAGGATATACCATCGCAGTATGGGACGGATGTATCATAGCAGAAAATGAATATGAAGATTTTAAGCAGTTCATCAGGAAAGAATCCGGAGCTGACACTGAGCCAATCGGAAGTTTCGTAGATGAGAATAAAACCGAAGTCTTTGTATTTCTGGTTAAAAGTAATATACCCCAATTCTCATTATGGCGTTTCAGATGCCCGGGCATGAAATGGTGGTTCGATACATTCTGGTCAGTTAACGGAGGAAGGCTTGTAAGCTCTTCAGAGATCACACCTATTCTTAACAAACTTGGATTGAAAATAAATGAAGGAGTGTTAGATGGCATACTTCATGAAAATTGATCCGGAGCTTGTTACAGAGCTATATCACAGAAGAGAAAACCTGAAACAGAATGGTATCAGAAAACCAATTACTGTCCAGGTCAGAGAAGCAATTGCGGAATACATAACTAAGCATAAAAAAGAAGAAAGCCCTTTGACTGGTACTCAAAAGGCCTTCAAGAATACTTTAATTCCAAATCAAAGATAAGGAGAAAATTCTAATGGAACAAGAAAATTTTGCAAAAGTTGACTTACAGGTTCTGGTTGAGAAACTTGAAAGTCAGAAGATCAGAAAAAGGGATTTGATAGTCCCATCGACAGCCATCTCAATGAGAGAGGGCAGGCTTAATCTGTTGAATCAGGAATCTGATGTAGAGCTTCAGGACCTGCTTAAAGAATCAGGTATTTCATCATCCGGAGAATCTAATAATGAGATATTTGATCTGACTGATTCATGCCACGCTCAAATATCTGACAAGCTTGGTATCCCAGGCAGGTATTATGAGAAAATGAGAACCGAAGCAGTAGAGATGCTTGACTACAATGTGTCCGAGTGGTTAGGCAGAAAGCCTTCAAATTATTTCCTGAGGACTTTTACCTGTAATAACGGTTCAAACGGAATAGCAAGAGCTTTCTTAAGCGACAGGTTCAAAGTGATCGACCATCTTGATATACTGATTACAGCCCTTGATGCTATTAAAAGTTCAGATAGGAATGTAATAATTGAAAGCGCAGACCTTACAGAACAGAGAATGTATGTCAGGTTTATTGCCCCTGATATTGTAAAATCCGCTCCGGAGCTTCTAAAGAACTACAATGTTCCAAACGGCAATAACAATGACGGAGGGTTCGGGGTTTGTACCGGATTTGTACTGAGCAATTCAGAAACCGGACATGCAACATTTACAATAGCGCCAAGGCTTACAGTTTTAGCCTGCCGGAACGGAATGATCCTCCACAAAGATAAAATTGCCGAGAAACACCTCGGAACGAAGATGGATGTTGGGACATTCGATTGGAGCGAGAGTACCCGGCAGAAGGAGCTGGAATTAATCCAGTGCCAGGTTCAGGATGCTGTCAAGGCCTATTTATCAGAAGATTATATCGGCAAAGTACTTGACGAAATGACAATGAAAGGTTCGAAACTACTTGAACATCCGGTAGATGCAGTTAATAATATAAGTGTTTCCTTAGGATTCTCCGAGGAAAGGAAAAGCGAGCTATTGAACTATTTCATGCTCGGTCGGGATACTACAGGATTCGGAGCAGTACAAAGCCTTACCTACTTAGCCCAGAATGTTCAGCCTGATCTGAGATATGAACTGGAAACCGCTTCTGTTAATATCCTTGAAAATATCGAGAATTACGACAGGCCTTTTACCAGTGGAAAGTTGAAAGTGGAGAGTGTAAAGTGAAAGAAAACAACTATCAATTTTCAACTGTCAACTATCAACTAACAAAGAGGTAAGCATGAAACAGATAAAACTAAAGAAATTGAATTACTATCCTCCAGTAAGCAGAAAAGCTGCCAGCAGGATAGCCATGATCGGGATTTATATCTCGATAACACTTTTACTAATAGCAATAATATTGATAAATAAAGGAGTCTGAATATGTTTAAAATAGTTAAATCCGATGAACCCTTACGCATAGATACTGTCAATGTACTTATCTATGGAGAACCGGGAGCAGGCAAAACAAGCCTTGTAAATACAGCGTTAAAACCGCTAACACTTGACTTTGACAAGGGAGTTCACAGAATCGAATTCCGTAAGGATGTAATGGTCATTGAATCGTGGAAGCAGATAAATAATAATATGTCAGAGCTGATCAAAACATTCAACCAGTATGATACCATCATTCTTGATACCATAGACACCCTATTGGATTATATAGGGGCATGGATTGTAGATCAGGAACCAAAGCTTGCCAGAAATAAGCTTCAGTTCTTCGGCAGGCTGAAAGATGAGTTTTCACTATTCGTAGGCAAGCTCAAAACACTCGGCAAAGATGTGGTGATGATTGCCCATGTTAAGGAAAAGGATGAAGGTGATCTAAGGATCAAAAGGCCGGCAATAACAGGTGGAAGCTATGACAGAGTTCTTCAAACAGCGGATTTTGCAGGTTATTTGTTTATACGGGATAATAAAAGAACAATAGATTTCAATCCGACTGATTACTGGATTGGCAAGAACTCAGCAAAGTTTCCGGCATTGGAAATACCAAATTTCAACAGTGTGCCGGATTATTTTTCAGGCCTGATGCAGGAAATGAAAGACGCAATAAACGGACAGACACAAAGCCAGGCTGAAACAGTAAAGCTAATCAATGATCTCAACAGCAAAGTAAAGAACATGAGTTCAGATGATGAAATAAACTCTTTCATGCAGGATATTTCTGGACTTAAAAACGGAATTAAGAAGCAGTTATGGGATAAAATTCAGCAAAGAGCAAAAGAGCTGAATCTTGAATTCAACAAAAATGACAAGAAATTTTATCCTATTACAATTGTCGAAGCAAGGGCAGTTCCCACAATAAAAGAAGCAGTTCCGGAACCGGATTTCAGTTTTGAATAAGGAGGTCAGAAATGCTTAAAATCTCAGTAACAACAATAGAATCTTTCCGGAATTACCTGAAAGGTTCATTAGAAGAGGAAGCCCTGCTGAAACGAATCAGGGGCAAGTATGAACCATCAAGGTACATGGAACTTGGAACAGCGTTCCATGATATTCTTGAAAAGATTAATGAAAGGTATTCGGAAGAGAAGAAATGCTTCATAGCCAAAAACGGAATTGAGTTTAACTATGATATCATAGCCCAATGCTATCAGGCTATTAATCAGGAAGCATCGTTCGAAGTCAAGACAACGAAAGTATATGATATTGGAAATGAACAGGTTGAAGTAGTAGCTAAAGTTGACCAGCTATTCGGCAACTATGTTTATGAAAACAAGACCTGCTGGGGAGGCTTCAGCTTTGAAAGGTACTTTCAGTCATGCCAATGGAAATACTATATGGACATATTTGAAGCAGAGAAAGTCAGCTACAATGTATTCTGCTTCTACGATGCAAAAAACGGCATTCAGCTAAGAGGAATAGAGCAGTTCTCATTTGACCGCTATCCTGATCTGGACAGTGATTTAAATGAACTGCTCACATCTTTTCTTGAATTTATTCAGAGCAGAAAGCTGGAAGAATACTTCCAAAACAAACCAAAGAATAATAAACCAGGAGAAACGGACATGAATATTCAAAAGATAAAAATATCCAATTTGCTCGGGATAGAGGATATTGAATTCTCACCGGGTAATTTCACACTCATTGAAGGAAAGAATGGAACTGGCAAGACCAGTATCCTTGAATCTATCAAACATGCCCTGAAAGGCGGTCATGATGCAAAGCTTCTCAGGAACGGAACTGATAAGGGCGAAATTGTTCTTGTACTGGATGACGGCGTTCATCTAAGCAAAACAGTAACAGCCAACAAATCTAATATCAAACTTCATGATGCAGAAGGAAACAGCATTAGTAAGCCACAAGGATACATTGACAAGCTGATAGATATGATTTCAGTAAATCCGGTGCATTTCTTATCGGCTGATAAGAAGAACAGGGTTAATTACCTGCTTGAAGCTATACCAATGAAAATCACTACGGAAAGCCTTGAGCAATACCTGAACGGTATGAGCGGCAAGGTCAATGCAGATTTATCGGAACATGCCCTCGAAGCTATTTCAAAAATTCAGAAGCAATTCTATGATGAAAGAACAGGAGTGAATAGGGCTTTGAAAGAAAAGCTTTCTACGATGACACAATTACAGGGATCTGTTACTACAGCTGATATTTTGCCTGAATCAATCTCAGACAGGCTCAAAGAGCTTGAAAACAAGAAGGGAGATATGGAATCTAAAAAGAGCTTCTTTCTGGACAAAGCTACTAATTTTAAAATTGCCAGCCTTGATGAGGAAGCTGAACGGTTCGAAACCGAGATTAACAAGCTCAGGAATGAACATGACGAGATTAAACAGGGGATCCATGAACAATTTGAAAAGCAGAAAGAAGATATCCAGACCAAATTTGATGAAAAGTATATTCCGCTTGTAGATAAGATTTCAGGGCTTAAGGAAAAGCAGAAAGAGATTTCTTCACAGGAGAAAACAAGGGAACTGTTACAGCAGTTCGAAGAAGAGTGCAAACAACTTAAAGAAGAATCTGAGAAGCTGTCACAGGCTATTGGTAACCTTGATAATATGAAAAGCGACCTGATGAAAGTATTGCCAATAAAAGGCCTTGAAATCAAGGACGGCGAGATTTACAGTAAGGAAGTTGTATTCGACAAACTGAATACTGCTGAACAGGTGAAACTTGCAGTAGAGGTTGCCAAACTAAGGGCCGGTGATCTTGGGATTATCTGTGTGGATGGAATTGAAAAACTGGATCAGGATACTTTCAATGAGTTCAAATCCAAAGCCATGGAATCCGGATTACAGATGATTGTTACAAAGGTAGGTGATTCTGAATTGAAAATTGAAACTGAACAAGCAGCATGATTATTTGATAATTGGAGGTTGATAGTTGATTGTAAATGAAGAAAATCCTTGTCAGCTGTCAACCCTAATTATGTAAAAATATTTTATAATCCCTTTGTTTAAATATTTCGCTCATCCAGGGTTTATTTGCAATCATCGCAAACAAATAATTCAAACTATAATCAGGAGATTGAAATGAAATTTCAACTTAGCATTAACAAAAACATGATTAACAAAGCCAATCCTGCTACTTATGGCTGGCAAAATGTGGAATTTTCCGGAGAAAACCTTCAGGATCATATTTCCGATGGATTTGCCTTTTCTCCAGGAGTATTAAAACCGACTGCTTCAGGCAGGAAACCATCAATAAAAGATGTCGATTTTGCCCGTATTCTGGCTATAGACATTGATAATGATGTAAAGGAGTATAACAAGGTTACAAAGAAGTATGATAAGCGAATAAAGACCATAGAGGAAGGATATTTGACCTTTCATGAAGCCTTTGAAGATGAATTCGTACAGGAAAATGCTTTGTTACTATACACCACTCCAAGCCATAAACCTGAGTTCCAAAGGTTCCGGATTGTGTTCGTAATTGATAAGGGAATTAGCAGTCCGTCAGAATTCAGGCATTCAATAAGCAAATTGATTGAAAGGTTCGGTGGAGATAAATCCTGCTCAAATATTGACCGCCTATTCTATGGAAACCGGGATTGTGATATTGAATATTTAGGCAACACACTTAATTATGAAATTCTAAAACCAGAACAAGAATTATTATGAAAGACACACTCGTGTGATTTTATAATTCCAGCACATTGCTAATTAAAATTATGATAATGATAAAAACAAACTGGATATAAATAAATGAAAGAAGCGTATTATTTCTCACACGATGCCAATGCCGTGAGGGATCCGAAAATAATCAAACTGCTGTCTAAATACGGATGGGCAGGATATGGGATGTTTTGGGCGCTTATTGAAATGCTTCATGAGCAAAACGGAAAGATAAAATTTGAAGATAACCTCGAAGTATTTTCCTGGTCGCTGAAAATATCCTCTGAGGAAGCCTTTGAGTTCATAAAGTTCCTTCAGACAATTGAATTATTGGTTCTTGATGATGAAGGTTATCTGTTCTCCAAAAGGCTCCTACAGTCGATAGAAAAGGTTTCTGAACTGAAAGAAAAGAAACAACTGGCAGGCAAGAAATCCGGAGAAGCGAGAAGGGCAAAAGCTCAGCAAAAAGTTGAACAGGATGAAGCTGATGATGAACAGGATTTGAACAATGATCCATCTGAACAGGAACACAAACGGAACGGAAACGGAACAGATGTCGATCAGGTGTTCAACACTTCGGGAACAAAATTGAACAAAGGAAAGGAAAAGAAAGGAAAGGAAATAAAAGAAAAAGAAAGTATTATTTCTTCTCCCCAGAAATCTTCGATTTCCGAGGAAGGACAAAAATTTTCTGAATACTTCAGGACTCTTTTACCACCCACTCAAAAAATCACTGATGCTGATTTTCGGAATTGGGGTGATACTTTCGACAAGCTCATTCGCATAGATAAGCGGCCTCGGGATGAAATATACCAAATCGCTGAATGGGCCCGGAAAGATTCATTCTGGGGTGAAAAAGGGAACTTCCTTTCAGCCTGCAAGCTTCGACATAAGAGCAAAGACGGCGTAATGTACTATGACATTTTCCTTCAGAAATTCAAACAGGAAAGGAGGTTGAATGGCTCAGGCAAAGCAAAAGTCCAAAGACCGGCTTGGATTACAGCAGAAGAATGAACTCCTGGCAATAATGGATTCACTGTTTCCTGACCAGGATCTTCTGAATGACGGCAGCAGGTTCCGCAAGAAAGTGGATTTCACTTTCGAGCTGATGCAGAAACAGGAATGGTCAAAACAGGAGTTCGAGAAAACATTGCTGGAATTCTCAATGAATTGGCCGTACAATACATGGATGCCGGCAAATATTCTGGAATTTAAGAATAAACTTTTTTCACATGAAAACATGGTCTTATGACCCACACAGTGGGTTTAATAATTGAAAAATGATTCTATGGAAGCTATGATATGAAGCAGAAAATTGAAGTAGATAAAAAATACATCAAACTTGATGAGAAGTACAGGAAGAAACTCTTTCCGGAGATTGACTTTTTTATCTTCCAGGAAAGAGCGGCTCTCATGGAGTTCGATGGCGGTATGAATGCAGAAGAAGCTGCAGAGTTAGCTTTCATTGATACAATCAAGAGATATGCTTATGAACAGACAATATGAAGATTTTAATATAAGCGGAATTAATATAAACCGTGGCGGTGAACAGAGGACTACCTGTCCTAAATGTTCCCCATATCGGAAACCGTCTCATAAAAACATCAAATGCCTGGCGGTTAATGTTGATAAAGGTACTTGGTTCTGCCATCATTGCGGATATGCCGGGGGATTATATGAGCAGGAGAATCATAAAGTATTTGTACCCAAACCAATAACATCCAATGCCTTATCTCCTTCGGATAAGGTATATCAGTTCTTTGAGATGAGGAAAATTCCAAAGGCAGTTGTGGATAGGAACAAGATTACTGTTGAGAAAGTCTTTCTCTCCCAACTAAACAAGGAAGATACTTGTATTTGCTTCAATTACTATCTTGACGACAAGCTGGTTAACATTAAATACCGGAATGGGCAAAAGGTGTTTCAGCAGGTCAAAGGTGGTAGCAAGATTTTCTATAAACTGAATGACATCAAAGATCAGACAGAGTGCATAATAACCGAGGGGGAAATGGATGCACTCTCATTCGAAGTGGCCGGTTTCAGGAATGCTATTTCTGTTCCTGATGGCGGTATAAATCCGGATGTAAAGCAGATACATACAAAGCTTACATACCTTGATAACTGCTCGGAGTATTTCAGGAATATCCGGAAGATTTACATAGCTACCGATTCTGATGGTCCGGGAATAAGGTTAAAAGAAGAACTTGCCCGAAGGCTTGGTAAAAACCGCACCTGGATAGTTCGCTATCCAAACGACTGCAAGGATGCAAACGAAGTCCTGATGAAGCATGGAAAGAATAAGCTCAGGGAATGTATTGAGAAAGCTGAAATGTATCCTGTCGAAGGTGTTCACTACGCCAATGACCGTATGGCAGAGCTAAAGGATTTGTACGAGAATGGATTTCCACAGGGAGCAAAGTCAGGGTATCCGGAATTTGACGAGCTGATGACCTTCTATGGTTCACAGCTTACAATTGTTACCGGAATTCCTTCTCATGGTAAAAGTAATTTCATGGATCAGCTGATGATTAAGCTTGCTATCAATCACAGTTGGCGTTGGGGAATATTTTCTCCGGAGAATGCCACGATCGAGATCCATTTACTCAGGTTATGTGAAATCTTGGTTGGCAAACCTTTTCTGAAGGAGTACAACAATCGCATGACAATGGAAGAAATGGAAAAAGCCCGGGATTTCATAAATGATCAGATATTCTTTATCCTCCCTGATAATGAGGAATACAGGCTTGAGAGGATCCTTGAAGCTGCAAGCGGATTGGTTCTAAAGCATGGTATAAAAGGGCTTATACTTGATCCATGGAATACTCTCGAGCATCAGTATGGAAGCGATTCTGAAACCATTTATACCGGAAAAGTCCTCAATCAGCTCAAATACTTTGCAAGGATACATGATATCCACCTGGTACTGGTCGCACACCCCCGGAAAATGCAAAGGAAAAAAGACAGCAAGCTGTTTGAAGTGCCGACTCTGTACGATATTTCCGGCTCGGCAAACTGGTTCAACATAGCTGACAATGGAATGGTGGTGTACAGGCAGTTCTCAGAGGATTTTACAACGAGCTATCCGATTGTTTACGTTCAGAAGGTTAAGCACAAGTTCATCGGGAAAACCGGCTTCTCCAAGTTCGATTTTGATGTATCCTGTCAACGCTATATCGAAAAGGACAGTAGAAATAAATCCAATGAGCTGGATAAGTACGTAAAACTTTGCGACGAGGGTTATCCTTCTGATTGGCTGACAGCATGGGAGGACAAAAACGACGAGGACGTAGGCTTTTAGCAGCATATACATATTAATTTCACCGACTGACAGACTTAGAATCTGTCAGTCTTAGTATCAAAGAATCATTAATAAAGAGGAAGATAAATGAGAAACGACAAAATAATCAACTTACTTGAAGAACAGGACTTACCGGAACATTTTCAGATAGTTTCAGAAACCTGCGGTATTGAAACGGCCAGAACCCTTATCCGAGAATTGGGAGGAATAACTGTCTCGATCCCGATGTTTACATCTCTCCGCTCTCTGGTAGAGCGATACATAAAAGCCAATGCTAAAGAAATACCGATCAAAAAGATTGCCAGGGAGCTTGGCATGAATGAACGGGTTGTAGGTAAGATTTTTAGGGAGATGGGGTGATGAGAAGTAATCATTATGGAAATTCCTTGATTTCAACTCTAACCATCCGAGAAAAAACCATACTTTCGATGGTTTTGAAGCTGTGTTCTAAACCTTCCATTCCATTCACTGATGAAGCTTTTTTATATACAAAAAGAATATCCAGAGTCCTGATTTTAATCTTGCTTATTAAGCCATCCCAGTAATTCCTTTATACTTGCGGTAGCAAGAGCAATACACATATCGGCAGCCCCATAATATATATTTATCGTGTCTCCATCAGAAGCAATAGTATAGCCACAGGGAAAGACAACTTTGTTTACATCGCCTTCCTGCTCATAAGGTTCTTGAGGGCCAAACATCCAATCATTACATCTTTTAATACAAAGTTCAGGTTTTTTTATATCAAATAAGGCAAGTCCCAGCCTGTAAATACAACCCGACGCATTTTGCTTCACACCATGATAAATCAGCAACCATCCTTCTTCAGTCTTTATTGGTGGAGTTGACAAACCGATTTTATTAGCATCCCACCAACCGCCCTTCCTTGCTTCTAATATTAATTTATGACTTCCCCAATGACGCAGATCCGGCGAGTAGGAAATCCAGATATGTGCTCTGTTAGAACTTATGGGACGATGTATTAATGCCCAATGCCCACCTATCCTGTGTGGCAGCAAAGCTGCATCTTTGTCGTCAGGTTGCATGATTATGCCATATCGTTCAAAAGAAAGAAAATCTTTGGTAAAGGCTAATGCCACTCCCGGTCCGCCCCGTGAATAGGCAGTGTAAACGAGTGCAAATTTACTCAATTCCGGTATCCAGGTTATCCTAGGGTCTTCAATTCCCCATATTTCCTCAGGGTATTTTTTGGGTTCCGGCATCATTGTAGGTTTTTTATCTATAATCCATCCGTCTACTCCATTTACCGAACGTGCTGCACAAAGATGCGACCTGCCGTTCCTGTCTTCAACCCTACATAAAAGCAGAGTCGTTCCATCTTGCAATAAAACCGCGGCAGGGTTAAATACACTGTTAACAGGATATGTCCAATTATCTGCAGTGAGTATTGGATTTTTTTCGTTTCGCTTAAGAAGTTCGGGATATTGATTGTTCATTATAATGTTTTTCCAAAGTTAATATTGCATTTTCTTTTAATCGAATTTCGAGTGATGATTGTAAAAATGATAAAGTTGATTCTGCACCTTGATTTTCGTTTAATCTGTCAGAATGCAATCCATCCCGACAACCGCCTGAAATGGGATCATAAATTGACAAGTTTAAATCATTTCTTCCAAGAAACCATTCAAAAGCCAGGCGGGCTTTTTTAAGCCAAAATTTCTCTTCGGTAATTTTAAATGCTTCGAGGCAGGCGGATACCATGGCTTGCGCCTCAACCGGTTGTTGATCAAATCGTGCCCGTTCTCCGCCTTTTTGATAAAACCCATTTGAGCCTATTGGTACAAAATGGCTGACATTAAAATCTGACATCTGTAAATCAACCAACCATCTGAGAGATTCAAGACCGGCTTCTTTCATCGCATTGTTAGGAATCGAATTCCCTGAAATCAGCAATGCATGTGATAATGCTGCATTGCAGTAAGTAAGACTATTTTCGAACCATTTCCAATCATCAGTTCTATTTTTTTTATACAAATTTAATAATCGGTTTGCTAATTCGATTCGAATATGACTTACCCTGCTGTCGCCGTTATAACGATGGGAATACTCGTTGATGCCCATCAAAGCAAATGACCATGCACGTGGACTTGTCATATCTGTTATAGCCGGCAAAGCCTGTTCGAACAGCCAACCAGCTAATCTTTTAAATGATGCTGTTTTAGATTTTCCTAATACAGTTCCCAAAGCCCATAATGTTCTTCCATGGCTGTCATCTGAGCCACTTTCTTCCAGCCATTGTCGTTGGAAATTCAGAAAATTTCTGAATCTCCCGTTATCAGTATTGAATGCATATAATATAAATGCAAGGTATCGAGAAGCCAGTTTAGTTGCTTCACCATCAAATAATGATTCCATAAGGATGCTAACAATCAGCGCTCTGGAATTGTCGTCAATTGTATATCCTTCTTCATAATTTGGTACAGAAAAAATCGAATGTTGCAATATCCCGGTACTATCTGTCATTCTCAATAAGTGATCAAGTTTAAGTTGCGGTAAATCCACTTGTTTTTCGTTTATTGGCTTTACTAATGGTATCGGCATATTTGTTGAATACATTCGTTCGTTACGAGCTGTTTGAAAACTCTTCATATAGCTTTGTGCGGCTTTAGGCCATATCATTTCCCTGCCTAATATATACGCTCTTTTACGCATTGCATGGCGGCTTTCTTCATCGTACAATAATCTGACAACTTGTTCAGAAATAGCTTCGTAATCATGAAATGGCACCAGAACCCCCCTTCCCTCTGCAAGCATTTCCTCGGCATACCAATAAGGTGTCGATATTATTGCCTTTCCTGCACCTAGTGTGTATGCCAGTGTTCCCGAAGTAATCTGTGCTTCATTTAGATAAGGAGTAAGATAAATATCTGCCGCACTTATAAACTGTACTAGTTCTTCTATACTAACAAAACGGTTATAAAAAATCACATTGTTTTCTACGCCTTTTTCCTGTGCCAACCATTGCAGAGATAGTCGATAAGCTTCTCCATCCTGCCTTTTTACATGCGGATGAGTCTCGCCAACAATAATATATACGACATTCGGATACTGTTCCAATATTTTTGGTAGAGCAGAAATGACATTCTCATAACCTTTACTCGGGGATAGCAAGCCGAAACTGAGCAAAACTATTTTCCCTTCAACGCTGAACTTGTCTTTATGGAAACTCGGGTCAATAAAAGGAACGTCCGGAATACCGTGGTGAATTAGGTCTATCTTATCTGCCGGAACATTATAAATTTCCTGTAAAAAATCCGAGCCCCGTTTACTCATAACAACCAGTCTGTCCGAGAGGACTGCTACTTTACCCAACACTGACCGCTGTTCATTGTTGGGATCCCGAAGAATTGTATGTAATGTAGTTACAATTGGCATTCGCAGCTCACTCATAAGAGCAATAATGTAGCTTCCCGCCTTGCCACCGAATATGCCATACTCAAATTGAAGGCATGCGATATCGACATCATTAATGTTCAAAAAATCCGATGCCCTGCGATAAGATTCAATTTCCCTTTCAGTTAATTCAAACCTTACCCTTGGAGGATACTTATATCCTTCGATATCATTTACAGGTACGGCAATGCAAGCTGTATTTGGATATTCAGCAGCTATAGCTTCACTCAAGTCTGTTGTAAATGTTGCTATTCCACACATGCGCGGCAAGTAGTTCCCAATAAATGCCACACGCTTGATATTTGTTTTTTTTATTTGATTTTTCATTTTATAGTCTTTCATTACTTGAAGATTTTATTATTATATTTTATCTTATAATAGAATAGGGTTCGTATTCAAATATTCCAACTACTTTAATCGGTTCAAATTGAACTATTTCATTTATTTTCATGATTTGTCCCAATATTTTTGTTTAAATAATAATTATAATATCAATTCTCTATGTTGAGATTTTTATTTTTAGGAATCGCTGTTGTTAATACCCTATTAACATTTATATGCTCTTTTTGTCTGCCATTTGTTAGTTTGATATTTTTAAATCTGTCCATTACCTGACTCATTACTGGCTCAAGTTCATCGGGTTGAATAACTAATATATCTCCATCTTTAACTTTTGAAAAAATGTAATCAACAGCTTTTTCTGTATCTGGAAATATTTCAATGTTTTCCTCATGAAAACCTGCGTTTATCAATCCCGCATGTACAAGCATCGGTGTTTCTCCTAAAGGCCTTTGTCGAGGATCAAAATCTGCCAGAACTATATAATCATAAACCAGAGCCAGGGCATTGCCATACTCAATAATTTGTTTATCAGTTCTACTACCTGTACCATGGCATAAAGCAATTTTTCGACCTTTAGACATACGAGGCAGCAACCTTGCAAGTGCTCGGACTGAGTCTGGATTATGACCATAATCAACAAGCACCTTATATCTATGAAAGTCAAACAAATTCATTCGTCCGGGATTTTGGTTCGCAGAAGGATAAAATGTCAAAATCCCATTTCTAATTTGCTCTATTGGCAGGTTTAAGCCATGTAGTGCCCCAATTGCAGCAAGAGAATTGGATATATTAAAGTCAATGATTCCATTAAAAGTAATGGGGATTTCTTCCAGGGTACATACTACTATATCTAATTGACTATTTCTAATAATAACATTTTCTTTATCTATAGTGACTACAGTTCCTTCTTCATTTACATGATTAATAAGTATCTGATTATTTTGAACTAATGAAAATAAAATAATATTTCCCCGGGCACGATTCAAAACACTCATTGTTTCATTATCATCTGCATTTAATACAGAAGTTCCTGATTCTTTAACAACTTCTAATACAGTCGACTTTACTAGATTTAAATCTTCCTGTGTTTCAATCCAGTCTGTCCCTAAATGATCACTCCCGATATTTAGCAGGACTCCCACATCAATTTCCTCTACTCCTAGTCCGCGTCTAACGATTCCCCCTCTTGCTACTTCCAATACTATATGATCAACGGTTGGTTCTCTGATAACAATACCAGCACCTTCAGGACCGCTATAGTCGCCTGATATAATAGAGGTACCGTCAATGAGTATGCCGGTAGTACAAGCCAAACCTACTTTTTTCCCCGAATATTTCAAGGTGTGGGAAATTAACTTACAAGTTGTTGTTTTACCATTTGTTCCTGTAACTGCCAAAACGGGAATTTGAGTATAGCCATCCGGGAATAACATATCAACTAATGGTTTGGCTACGTTCCTGGGTTGGCCAGTTGTTGGCTCTAAATGCATTCTAAAGCCTGGTGCTGCATTCACTTCGACGACTTTTATACCCGATTGTACTATTGGTAACGATATGTTGGTGGCCAATGCATCAACTCCCACACAATCCAGTCCTATTATTTTTGCTGTTCTTTCAACCATTAGGCGTATAGATGGGCTTACTTCATTTGTAACATCCGTGGCGGTACCACCCTGACTGATATTAGCAATTGCTTTTAAGTATATTTTGTCTCCTGCAGCAGGGCATGAATCCTTAGTTAATCCTTCATAGGATAATATCCTTTCAGACATCTTATCTATTTCAATCCGGGTTAGAACTTTTTCATGGCCAAATCCTCGCAATGGATCAGAATTAGTTATTTCTATTAGTTCTTTGATTGAAGATTTTCCATCACCAATAATATGTGCCGGTTCTCGCCTGGAAGCAGCAACTAACTTCCCATCAATAACCAGAAAACGGAAATCATAACCTTTTACGAACTCTTCAACAATTACATTAGGATGTTTCGCCTGGGCTACTCTAAAAGAATCCTTTAATTGATCTAAATCAGAAATATTTATAGTTGTCCCCGTACCGTGATTACCTACATCTGGTTTAACGACAACAGCGGCTCCAATTTCATTGAAAACCTCAATTGCTTTTTCTTCAGTAGTAACCATTTGGCCATATGGGACAGGGATTCCGGATCTTTTCAAGTGCTTTTTAATTCTGGTCTTCTCATCAGCTGCTTCTACAGCAATAGCATTAGTTTGGCTTGTAATAGAAGCTTGAATTCTTTTTTGACGGGAGCCATACCCTAATTGAATATAACTACTCTCATTTAAACGAATGAATGGAATGCCTCTTGATTTTGCTTCTTTAACAATACTCCAGGTAGTTGGCCCTAACATATCATCCTCACGCAGTATTTTGAGAGTTGCAACAACCTTTTCCATATCGAAATACCTTCCCTCTGCAACTGCTTCAAATAATGAAACTGCTTCTTTGGCAGCTTTTAACCCTGCAGATTCTACACGGTAACGGAAAACAACTATGTAGACACCTTCTTGTAAAGTATCAAGGGTTTTTCCATATCCAATATCCATTCCGGCCAGACATTGAAGCTCAATGGCTATGTGCTCAATAATATGGCCTGCCCATGTGCCGGTTTGCAGCCTTTGAATAAATCCACCTGGTTTCCCAATTGAGCAACCATGTTCACTTAGAGAAGGAAGAAGTGCTAAAAGCCTGTCCTTAAACCCTTCGATTTTATCAGAAGGCCTGTTTTCATACTCCTTGATATCTAAAACCATGAATATAGCGTGATGCCGTGTATGCCTATTGGGTCCTCGTAATGCCCTTAATTCTTTTATCTCAATCATCCATATTCTCCTTATTCATAACTTTTTTGGGTTTTAAAAATGACCTGTCTTTAAAATTGTACATATATCCATTCACTAATGAGTGAATGATGACATTCTCGACTGCTATTGACTCACCATATTCAATATCCATTATATTGGAATGAACAATTTCACTTCCATCAACTATTATGACCTGGCCCGAACCAATTATTTCAATCGTTCCATCTCCTTTCAGGACTACACCTGAATCTTCACCAATTCCAATGCCAATGCAGCTCGGGTTTGTTGTAACAATTTGAACCAAACGGCCAATTCGGCCCCTAGACATGAAATGAGTATCAAAGACAATATTTTCTACAAAACCAAAGCCTGTTGTAGACAATACTTTTCCTTTTATTAATCCTTCTTCACTATTTCCTTCATAAATCATTGTATCTGAAAATACTGCAGCTCCTGCACTTGTTCCTGCAATGAGGACTCCGGTTTTAAGTTGGTTTTGCATACTGTCCAGTACTCTTGATCCACCAAGTATGGACGTCAATCTTAATTGATCGCCACCTGCAATAAAAATCAAATCAACATCATCGATGTTATTTGCTATAGCAACATCATTCGCTTGAGCCCTTGTTTGAATATCTAATATTCTAATTTCTGATGCCCCGAGAGAAAGGAAAACCTGCTCATATTCTTTACCGCGAAGTTCGGGTTCATTACTTGCAGAAGTAACCACTGCAATTTTAAAATCGGAGTTTCTGATTTCTTGAATTACTCGTTTTAGTACAATTAAATCATCAACTTTGTCTTCGTTGCCTCCAATTGCAATTAATCGCCCCTGAAAAACTGGTTTCATGGTCATAATTATTCTATCTCCGTTAATTGTGACCAAGCCATTCCGTGCCGTGCATTTGAAGAGAATTCATTTTTTGTTAATATTATGACTCCAATATCTACTGAATCGTCAAATAAGCTCATAGCGTTTTTTGTGGCTTCTGTTGGACTAATTTTTTGTTCAAGCCAAGAATAGATTTCTCTGGCAAGCATTCTGAGAGCTATAAATTCACCATCACCAGTGCAGGCTATTACTCCCAAAGGGCCACAATAAAGCCCACAGCCCGGAAGTGGTACATCGCCTACCCTTCCGATAGCGGAGTTCTTAAGTCCTCCCGAACTTAGAGCAGCTGCAAAAGTTTCCCCATCAAATGCTACTGCCCCTACAGTATCACATGAATGAGATTCTAATTTTAGAAATGGTTTATCCTCAGTAGAAATAATTTGAGGTATTACATTTATCTTTTGATCTTTAGCAAAAACGCATGCCCCTTCGCCTACTAATAGGATATGAGAAGAATTGAGCAATACCTGATGAGCGATATCAATAGGGTTTTGAATACCTTGTACGCAGGCTACAGCGCCAAATTCACCGCTGCTTATCATGCAGGATGCATCCATTTGGATTGTTTTGCCATCTGAACGTATTTGAGAGCCGATGCCGGCATTAAATCGGGGGTCATCCTCTAAATATCTTACAGCATGTACAACCGCATCTAAAGGAGACTGCCCTTTTTTCAAATAATGCATCCCCATTAGTGCAGCAGTATGGGTACCATCAGAATTCTTTGGATCCGAAGCAGACCCTCCGTGCGTCAAAATTGCTCTTTTAAAATTTTGCATTCTATACTTATGTTTTTAGTTTATTCGGAAAATCAATTAATAATTAAGAATTAGTTAATTGAATTATGTTAATTTTTGTTTTTGTAACTTAAGTACCACTTATTTAATATGGTTTTCACATATCATTCGAAAATGATAGCCATATATAGCAAATGTTATAGATAAACCTAATCTCGATGGCTTTCGGAATAATGTCCACATAAACAGTTTCCAATAATAGATTCGCTCTGTATCCTTTATTCCTAAAATGTAAATGGAGCTTAGAAACGCAAAGATATTTTTAGATAAAGATATTAAGCTGAATCTTATTTTTACTTTTGGAGCTTTGTATTCTTTAAAAAAAGTTTTAACTCTGTTATTATAAAGTTTTGGTGAATAAAGCTGGTTAATTACATGCCTATAGCCAGATAAGAGTTTTTCCAGTTCCATTACAGGTACTATATTTGTTGTCCCATCAACATTATCTCCTGACATGCTGGATAGTATTCTGCCTTCCTGCTTTAGTCTCTTATAGAGCAGAGTATGTGTCGGAGCCTGCAAAAGACCAACCATTGCTGTAACAATTCCGCTATTTTGAATAAAATCAATAACGTTTTGGAATGTTGATTGCGTGTCATTGTCAAAACCGAGTATAAAACCACCCTGAACCTGAATGCCGGATCTTTGAATTTGCTGTACACAACCGATTAGATCGCGGTTCATGTTTTGCTTTTTATTGCATTCAGCAAGACTTAGCTCTTCAGGAGTTTCAATTCCAATGAATACCATATCGAAACCCGCCTTTACCATAAGCTTCATTAGCTCTTTATCATCTGCCAGGTTTATTGATACTTCGGTATTAAAAGAAATACCTTTTTTACCTTTACGCCATTCAATCAGAGCGGGTAGCAATTCCTCTTTTAAACTCTTTTTATTTCCAATGAAATTATCATCAACAAAAAAAATACTCTTTCGCCATCCTAAATTGTAAAGCGAATCAAGTTCGTTTAATATTTGTTCGACGTTTTTTGTGCGTGGCTTATGCCCGAATAATGTCGTTATATTGCAAAATTCACATTTGTATGGACAGCCCCTTGAATATTGAATGTTCATTGTAGCATATTTTTTTATATCAGCTAATTCCCACATTGGTTTTGGAGTTATTTTTATATCAGGGAAATCATCAGTCGTATATATCTTTTTTGGACTACCATGCTTTAGATCATTTAAAAATTCCACTAGAGTAATTTCTGCTTCATCCAGTACCAAATGCTCGATTGTGTCGAATAATTCAGGTTCTGTAGTAAATAAAGGGCCGCCTGCAACGATTTTTTTATTTTCTTTATTGCATTGCTTTATAATTTTTATCGCTGAATCCTTTTGAATACTCATGGCACTTATAAAAACCATATCCGCCCACTCCAAATCGATCGATGATATAGCTTTTATGTTTGTGTCAACTAATCGCTTATTCCATTCCTCTGGTAAAAGGGACGCTATAGTCAAAAGCCCTAAAGGCTGAGATGCTGCTTTCTTCCTTATGAACCTTAAAGCATGTTTGAAGCTCCAGAAAGTATCAGGGAATTCAGGATAAACAAGAAGTATATTCATTAGAATCTCTTTTATTTAATTCCTTTTACATATTGAATTTCACTATCTTCCGCTTTGAGCCATTTCTTCTCTTGCTCTGTCAATTGCTTTCTGAAGATTTGTAAGGGAATTTTTAAGATTATCTCCATCAGATACTATTTTTTTCGAAACAGGCAATATTGCTTTTATACCTTTTGTAGTCAAGTCGTTTGAAAGATATATCTGCATTTCTCTGATGTCAGACAAATAAACTCTGTAGGCTTCTTTTACGCCGACACTGCTTGCAGCTATTTCATTATAAATAAAGCCTAATTCTTCACGGCGCTGCTCGCTTAAGGCTTGGATTTGCGGATTTTTATATTCATTGCCTTCCTTTTTCCATTCTGCAAAATATTCTTTCCCTCGGCCTTTCATCTCTTCGGCGTGGTTTACGAAGTCTTTTTCTTTATCTTCCATCTTTGAAACATTTTCTTTAAAGGCAACGTATGTTTTTCTGATTTCCTGCTGATTGGGCCTCATTAGCGCTTCGAGTGACGATCCGGTAATATATAGCTGTGCCATAACGATTTTTATATCATTATCCATAGTTTCCATAGTCGTTGATGTTTCTTTTGAGCGCTGCATACCTGTCGTTGAGCATCCTGTTATCAGAATTGCTGCAATTATCAGGAGTCTGCTTAGTGAAATTAGTGATTGTTGATAGAATCTCATGTTATTTTCTCTTTTTTATTGATTTTAAAATCTATGATATTACTTTCATATAGATAGTTCATTCTACATCTTTCATTCTGGTTTTCATAACCCATCCAATCATAATGCTTAGTGTAAGAAAAAGCAAAGCCGGAATCCACATCCAGCTAATTCCGCTTCCCCACCCCGATCCCATCATTCCGCCATATTCCAATGTTACCATCAATGCTCCTCCGCCAAATAACATGAAAAGTATTGTCAGTACTACAAGGACAATACTGAGAGGATTGCTGAGTGTTTTTGCAATTTTATCCATTTTGATCTCCTCCATTATTAGTATTGATAATAAAAGTTCTTTAACAAAATTAATATCGTATTTTCAATGATATATCGCCCAATGATTGAATATCTTCCTGTTCTACAAATATGGCACGTCCATTTTTTGTAATTACATCCCAGGCGATTTCACTTATTATATCATCTATTACTCCTGCTTGCGTATTATCCTGCACTGGTTCAAATGTAAATTTACCTGTCATTTTCACAGCCTGATAATAATTGTTGTGAGTAATTAATAAATCCCCTCGGCCTTCTTTTACGGCCCGAAATATTTCAGATAAATTGGTTATGGCTAATTCCTTTCCTACTGCTTCCTTCATTTCATTGATGTCATCTTCAATGGATTTATGGTGCATTCCCTTTACAACAGGCCATGCCTGAGCAGCTAAACTCTGGTCCGTAGTGTCATTATAATTTATCCCGGAATACCCATAATATATGGATGGCTTGTCAGCAACCTGCATCAACCGGCTGTAATTGTCCTCTGTACAAATCACAATACAGCTAAGTTTTGTTCTGTTATATACTTTTAACATTGCTTTGTCAACCTTGTTGAAAAACTCACGAACCATATTATCAACTTGCTTCCCGTCACTTAATCTATTTTTGTCAAATACATAATGAGGATTTTCTGAAAATGGGAAATCATCATTTGTTATTTCTTGCAAAACTGCATCATTAATTGCATAATGCAATTTGACACCCGACTGTGACAATAATAGTATGAAGTATTCTACAGTTTGATTCAGTATTTTTATCAATGGTTTGATTGCGAAGCTATTCGATACATGGACTGTATTTTTCTGAACAGGCAAAGGCGACCTGATTATTTCCTTGGTTTTATTTGAAATAAATATATGTAAACTATCAAGATTGAAATTACTGTCTATTTCATTGCCCAAATTATCAATTTTCTCAAGTAGATCACTCACATCGCGTTTGCCAAATTCTTTAATAACACGGTTTCTTGCTTCTGATAAAAGGTTTTTAAGCCCGATTATGTCTTTGGAATTTTCAGGATGTGTCCTATGTGTATTCATTGAAATGGTAACACATGGATTACTTCGCTCAGTAGCGAGCCTGATTAATTTTTCATCTTTCATTAAATCTCCTGATCATAAGATCTTTGTTTTTATTGATTTTCAGTTTAATCCCTATTGCTGTCCATGGTCGGTTTATTCATTTTTATCGGAACAACCCCTGCCATTTCACCAATAACGTTTACAAGTTCCGATCCCTGGGGTACAATTATCTTAGCATTGTTTTGTAAAGAATTCTCTAGTGTTTCAAGTTTTCTCAATAGCTGGGCGTTGCCGATAAAGTATTTGTCTGCCGCTTCGTTTACTAATTTGATTGAAGCCGCATCTCCTTCTGCATGAAGTATTTTAGCCTGACGGTATCCTTCCGCTTCTTTAATCTTAGCTCGTTTTTCACCATCAGCAACCGTTTCTCTTGCCGAAGCAAAATCGACTGCCGCCACCTTTTCATTTTCGGCTTTCACTACTTTGTTCATCGTTTCCTGTACATCAGATGGGGGGTCGATCTCTTTTAATTCCGTACGGACTATTTCAATACCCCAGGTTTTTGTTTCCTCCAAAAGTGTTTTATGAAGCCCTGCGTTTATTTTACCTCTTTCACTGTTGGCTGATTTTAAGGTCATAGTTCCAATAATATTTCTTAAAGTAGTTCTCGCAAGGTTTACTATCTGATACACATAGTTATTCACATTATAAATCGAATTTTTCACGCTATCTTCATCGCTTTTAACCCTGAAATAAACCTGTGCGTCAACCCTTGCGTTAAGGTTATCATTGGTTATAATTTCCTGTGGTTCTGCGTCAATCATTGATTCCGTAATGTTTACTCTGTACATTTTTTCTATCCCCGGTATAATCCAGTGAAATCCGGGATTTGCAAACTTGTTATATTTTCCAAGTCGTTCTGTCAGACCTCTTTGAGTTGGCCTTACTATTCTAATTCCCGATAAAAGTATGATTACGATTACTACAACCGGGATAAAATAAAGGATGTTTTCCATAATAGTTTCTTTCGTTAATTTATTTATAATTATATTTATCACTCAACAATGCATAGTATTTTGTATTGTTATATTTATATTATTAGTTGATTACTCATAGCCGCTTTTAATAATTGTCAGAATCATTTTGAATCTCTCGTTTGCTTTTACAATATTTGCCGTATGTGCCGGTATGACGATGGATTGACCTGTATCTAAGATATAGGATGTACCATCAATTATAATCTCGGCCTTACCGTCTATTATCTGCACATACGCATCAAAAGGAATTATTTTTTCAACTAAAGCTTCGCCAAGGTCAAATGACATAACACTGACTATTCCTGTCGTCTTATTAATTATTGTTTTACTTATTACCGAATGAGGTTCATATTCAATAATTTCAACTGTAATCATTGCCTTGGATTTTTCAATATCTGTATTTCTCATGATAATTCTCCGGTCAGCACATTTATATTATAGAGCTTTGATGAATTTATGTAATCCTTATTTTGTTTTACCGATAGCGCCTCCGATTTTCGAATGAATTTTTTCTAACATTCCATCTTCATTGCCTTCTTCCAAAGATAAATCCTCGTCTGTTAATTCAGGGAACTTCTCCCTGAGCTTTTGCTTTTTAGCTTCCCAGATATTTTTGTCCTTGAAAAAATCTTTTACAATAGCTTTTTTTTGTCTCGCGGCTTGTTCTTCCTGATTTAATTTAATTCCACTTAGAAAGTGAAGAAATATTTAAAGATACTACATTCAGTCTTTAATGATTTTTTTCTTATACTAAGCTAGTAATATATATACTAAGATGCATTACATAATATTTGATATTATGTACATAATTCGCAGAAAGAAGGCAATTATGATATAAGTATGATTGGTGATAACTTGAAAAATTTAGTAAGAAGCTATAACATTATGGATTTCCAATATGTTATTTAATTTATAAATTATAAAACCTGACTTCCAATCAGGTTTTATAAAATCAAAATAATATTAATATTTTCTTCTGTTATTATCTCTTCTTTCCTTAGCTTCATTAACAGTTATCTGTCTTCCCTGTATTTCAGTGTCGTTCAATTCCTGAATTGCTTTTCTGCCGTCATTGTCAGACATTTCAATAAAACCAAAACCGCGAGAATTTCCAGTCTCTCTGTCTGTGATAATTTTTAAAGACTGGATTTCTCCATATTCTTTAAATTTCGAAGTTAATTCTTCTTCAGTCATGCTATTGGGAAGGTTCCCTACATATAAATTCATAAAAATTCCTAATATAATTATTAATACGAAATACATTTGTGTATTATCGCAATGCTAATGTAGGGTATTAATAAAAAAAATAGTTACACAATTTAAATTGATTTTTATATAATTACCATGATCAATGGATATTATTGAGGTCGATTCGCCTTTTATTTTTCATATTTTTGAAGAATGTGGGGGTTAATCCGGTTACTTTTTTAAATTGATTAGAAAGATGCTGTACGCTGCTGTAATTTAATTTCCAAGCAATTTCCGACAAATTTAGTTCATTATAGACAAGTAATTCTTTGACGCGTTCAATTTTCTGCTTAATAATAAAATTTTCTATAGTAGTGCCATGCATCTCCGAGAAGAGATTTGAAAGGTATTTGTAATTATAGTCAAGTTGATTGCTAAGAAGTTCCGGAAAATTGATTTTTAGGTCTTCCTCTGAATAATGGATTTGTTCAATAATAATATTCTTTATTTTTTCAATTATTTTCGCGCGGTTGTCAATTATTAGTTCCAGCCCATATTTTCTAAAACCTATATCTAAAGCATCCAATTGCTCCTGCGAGATATGATTAATTAATTCCACTTCTCCCAAAACCAAGTTCTTGTAGTTAATTCCAAGCTTTTCCAATTCGGAACTCACTATCATTCTACATCGGATGCAGACCATATTTTTTATATAAATTTTCATGTTTATCCAATCACAAATAAAAATAAATATAAAAAAATAATAAATATAAAAAAATAATATTGTTTTGATTAAAAAAGAATAAAACAGATCAAATTAAACAAGGAATTATATATTAATACACAACAAAAAGTTTCATTGTTGCCAATACTCTGAAGGTCAAACATAAGTTCATCGGGAAGACCGGATTTTCCAAGTTCGAGTTTGATTTATCCTGTCAACGCTATTACGAAAAGGACAGAAGTAAACCGTCCAATGAGCTGGACAGTTATGTTAAACTCTGCAATGACGGGTATCCTTCAAGCTGGCTTAATGAATTGGAGGATAAAAATGAAGATTGGAAAATGTTGTAAAATATCAATTGATTAATATAAGTATAACAATTTCCTCCAAATCCCCTTTAGTCAATGTGATAAAAGGACGGGCTGGAATCTCAATGACAGGTTCCAGCTTTTTCTTTTTTGTGAGAGCCATTGCCTTCCAGGAAACCAGGCCGGTTTCATAGAATTTATACCAGAAGAAATTTCGCATTCTAGGAGTGATTGTTATTGAAGGTTTTACTGTGCCGCCGTAATTGTTGATTGCTGCATAGGGAGCGTTTGCAGATATGATTACAGAGGATTTTCCTTGTGGGCGTACTTCAATTGAGGAGATTAAGCCTTTTGTCCTGTTTAAGGTCGGTTGCAATTCGTAGCCATGCTTTTCATAGGATGACTTAGTTGAGCCGGCAAGTGCTTTCCATTTCTGAGAACCTCCAGAGAATAAGCCGATATTGGTTTCATCACCATCCCAGCGGCCGTGAGCATCAAAGTTCGCTGTTATTGCCCGGTCTATTAAAGCAGAAACCATTTCCAATACCGGCGAAAGATCATCGTACTGCTTTCTGATTTCCCGGAAGGTATGATTCAGATTATCAATTATTTCCTGCTTTATCATATTTTCAGCATTCCCTTCAACTGATCTCTGATCCCGGAAACATAAACCTCTGTCTCAGGCTTCCATGCTTTTAAAGGTGTTAACTGATACTCTCCGCTATCCTTCACCTGCTGCAAATAATCAGAACCTTTCTCTGCTTTACTGCCATCTTTAATTGGCACAACAGAACATTTACATCCAAATCCGGAAGGAGGATATATTAAATCCCAGATCGGATCATCGTGTTTGAATACTTTGCCATCAAGAAGGCTGTGGTCGTGCCGTTTTGTTGCCCTTTGGATCTGTTTATACTTCCAGAAAGGATATATATTGGCTATAAGCTTCTGTTGACGATACTTACCCTTAGCATAACTCATCTGCATATTTGTATCGTAAATAACTTTCAGACGTGAGGGAGAAGCTCCTGACCAGCCGGATTTCTGAAGCTTTGGTAAAAGTTCTTCTCTGAACTGCTTCAAAGTCTGACCTTCTTCTTTGGCTTTTTCTACATGATCGTAAATAAGCTGAAGAATATCAGCAGATAGAACTTTAGCCACAGTAAAAGCTTTGTCATGAGCTTCGGCATCAAGTTCATCCCAGTCGATACTTAGCTTTTGATTTTTACCTCTTTCTTTCAACCACGCCAGGGCTTTTGCAGGTGGGAGCTTAAAGGATACATCAAAAGGGCTTTCAAACGAATATGTAGGCAGTTTCCCGAATGACTTATAATATTCCACGAAATAGTTCATCAGATGCTTCCTGCTTCAATTATTCCGCTACCGGAAGCAATAAGAATTGCTTTTGCCAGATAATCTTCAAGTTGTACAGTATTAAGGTCAGGAAAAAGCTTTACAATACCGTGTTGAATTTCTTCAAAAGTCTTTTTCTGCTCGATCATTTTCAGGATCGGTTTAATGACTTCCTGAGTAAGTTCATCGAACTGGCTTAAATTTGTAATACCATAATCCGGATTTTCCGAAAACTCAGCCTTTAAATCTTTTTGTCCTACTTCAATCTCATCATCTTTAAAACCATAGTTCCTTTTGAAATATTCTTTCGTAAATGTTATCTGATTGGTAGAAGCCAAAGTCTGGTCACGCTGGGCAAGCGTCATATCGACATCTTCTTCTTCGTAAAGGACAAACTTCGGCATCTCTGAGACTGAATCGAAATTATATTCAATGATCCACTCTATAAGCTTATTCATCCATATTTCTACAAGCTGTTTATCTGAGTCCACAACATCTTTTCTAACTTGCAGATGTGTCTGTGACATTGCATAAGAGCCGGTATCCCCCTGTTCCGTCGTCAATGTCTGAGAAAGAATAGCCTTGGAAATCTCCGCATTGCAGAAGTGAAGCAGGTTCCTGTATATATCCGACGAGCTTGTCTTTGAAGATTCAAGGATATCGATCTCAACCTCTTCCTCGGTTATGGCTATACCGTCCTGCTGCAGCTTCTCCAATACATTGAATAACTCGTAAGCTTCTTCCTGCCCTTTGCCTAATCCGATCTTACCATGCAGAAAGGGCATTCCATATTTCTGGGTAAAGATTGACCAAAGCTTCATTCCACCTTTTTTGAAAATCACAGGATAATAGCATTTGGCTAGTACTGCATCCCCATAAGGATTATCATAGGTTGCATTGCTTTGAACAACAAGAAACTTTTTATTGGGTATCAGAACTCCAAACGGTTTGCTCTTATCCTTGAACCGAAGCATATTATTAGTATCGTAGAAAAACCACCATGAAGGCTTGCCTTTAACATCTTTGGGAACGATCATGCCATATGATTCACCCCAGTAGATTTCAAGAGGCTTAAATCCATATAGTGGGGCATCAAGAATCTCATTAATTATCTGCCGGATATTCAGATCATTGAAAATATTTTCGATAAATTCTGCTTCACGACTTTTCTTTGCTCCCCGGTTTATTTCCCATTCCATACTGAGGATACCGGCTTTACGGGACTGCACACAGCTTGCTACATGGGCATCATAAAGGAAATTCCGGTATGTCTCTAAAGTCTCGTCATTCTTTTTCAGGATCAAATCCGGATTCGGCAGGATCTCATTAAGAAGCGAATAAGAAAATGCCTGCCTGCTGGCAATGACACCAAGAGGATAGGGACGTGATTCTTTCACATCCTTCTTCTCTGCAAATATTCCTTTTAGTTTACTGATTATTCCCATAGCTATTTAGTAAGTGGTGAAGAAATTTTCTCTTTTGTGCTGAACATTTTTCATTAGTTTAATCGGTTTCGAATTGCCTGCTCTCTTTCTTAAGAAATCAAGAGCCTGTGTGATTGAATCTACAATATCGTCGTGATTACCATAAGGAAATTCAGAGCATTCATTGATAATATCTGCAAGAAAGACGGCATCCTTTGGAACAAATATCTTACCTGCTTCAAACAGCGGTGTTACCAGATGAGCCCTTGTTACTTTGTCCCTGAGAGCTTTAACCGCCTTGATAGGAATCTTTGTTTCCCTCTGCAGAACCTGAATAAGGCTTTGTCCGCTTGCTGCATCCTCGATAAGAACTACATTCGGTTTGTGCTTATTATACTGCATGACAACCTGTCTTTGGAGGTCCGGAAAAAGAACTTTGCTTCTCCAGTAATCAACCAGATAATATCCGTTCTTAGTTAAAGCCCAAGTAGTGCAAACTGAAAAGTCATTCTGTTCCTTTTCCTTGAATGCGGTATCCCAGGATTGTATCAGAATAGAATAATCCGGTAATCCCAAATATTCCTGCCACCACTGGCTTTTAAATATCTGGTATTCTGAAGCAATCGGCTGCTGCTGATACAGAGCATTGAACCAGTAAGAACCTATCTGTTTTTTTATAGATTGAAGCTTCTTAAGTGAATACCTTAGCGGCCACAATGCTTCACCTTCTTTCCTTCCGAGGATATCATCTTCTTTTGCTATTGCCGGAAAATCTATCACTTCCCATTTATCATCTGATTCCGGATCGTTAAGCAATCTTCCGGCAAGGTCATCAAAATTCCATCGTGTCATTATAACAATTATAGCTCCGCCCGGTTCCAGCCTTGTATATGCTGTTGCCCTGAACCAATCATAGGTTTTATCCCTGTATGTCTTACTGTTTGCCTGTTCATCGTTTTTGACAGGATCATCAATGATTAGTACATTTGCTCCCTTACCTGTAATAGCGCCACCGACACCAGTAGCATTGAGCCCGCCATCGTGTTCTGCAACATCCCATCTGTATGCTGAATTCGAAAGCCTGTTAAGCTTGATACCGAATAGATCCTCTCCATGTTCTTCCAATAGTTCCTTTGTCTTCCTTCCCCATGATGCTGCAAAGCCTGCTTCATACGAAACAAGAATAATCCTTCTATCCGGATAGGTGCCGAGATACCATGCCGGAAAATATCTTGATATAAGCTCTGATTTACCATGTCTGGGAGGCATATTAACAATTAGTCTCTTTGTCCTTCCCCCGGCTACATCAAGTAGTTTCTTGTTCAGTATGTTTATGTGAGGAGCTATCAGATACTTCCCGTCCGACAGGTGCATCGCCATCGTTGCCGGGCTTGCCGTTTTGAGGGTCTCCCACGCGTGGGTCTCCAAGGCAAGAGAGGTATTCAGTAAGCTTCTCTGTAGCTTTTTCGTCATTAGCTACCATCTCCCCGTATTTTGCAATGTTGTTTGGAACTATTATTGTATTCTCGCTTTTGCCGATCTCGGTCGGAGCTCCACGGGCAATTCTTTCTATATTGACCAGATTACCATAATTCCTGCTCATCTGTCCTATCATCTCAATAAGCTGAATAGTATCAAGCTGATTTAAGTCTTCGATTGCAGGTGTTTTATTATCCCTGTCTTTCTTCAGCCTTGCGGAAATAGCAGTAACAGGCAGAAACAATATCCTCTGAAATGTCTCTGCCTGCTGGGCTTGCCTCTCGTTCATCTTCTGAATGCTCTCCTGCTGTTTTATCCTGTTCTTTCGGTCTTCATCATCATCAAAAGCCTTGACCCGTTCAATCCAGTTATACTTCTTGGACCAGTGAGCAATGTATGACTTGCTCTTTTTGCCAAGCTGAATCTGGACTTTGGTAAAACTCCTGTTCTGACGAAGATCACGATAAATACAGAAAGCATTAAAAGCTTTGTTGGTTTCGCCCGGTAGCCTTTCCCAAGCTTCGGTCATTATTCAGTACCCAGTTCTTTCTTACAAAGTTCAAGCAGTTTTACGGCAGGTTCCTTACCCAGAACTCCTTCGATGATCTCTGCTTCCTCATTGGCAAATATCAGGGAAACCCTGTACAGCTTCGTCTGCTGTTTTGCCATTTCTCTTTCTTCTTCGTTCTTGGCTTGTTCGATCAGTGCCTGTCTTTCCTTGATGGTATCCACAGCTTTGGAAGATGCTGCCGTCACCATTTCACCGCCGTATGTATAACCATCAACAGGCCTTGCTTCAGTAGAAGTGACATTGTTATCTTCATCAGATAGTTCAGTAGGTTCCCAGGACTGATCATATTCCTCATTGGCTAATGCTTCCGGTACTGGAATATCTTCAAGCAGCCTGTTTATTTCATCATCTGAGAGCATTAGGGAATCCTGTGCCCAGTCCATAGCCCCAAGTTCCTGAAGGTCACGCAATACCTGTACAGACAGTTCAAGGTCTTCACTTCCTCTTGCCCTGTTATGTCTGAGAGTTGCAATTCTCATCTGTTCCGGTGTCATCTTCACGAATACCACAGGAATTTCTTTGTAGCCAAGAGTAGAAGCAGCCCTCCATCTATGCTCGCCATCGACGATCATCTTTGTGTCCTGCTGGACAATGATAGGCTGTGTGAATCCATCCTCTTCCATAGATTTAAGTAGCAGTTCAAAGTCATGTTCGCTCTGCCTGTTTGGATTGTAATTGTTAGGCTTGATGGAATCAACCTCGACGTATTCAATCTTAAGTTCCCCGAGAGTTACATTCTTTTTGTCAATTTCCTTTTTACCTTTTTTGATAATCTTCTCGGAAACTGCTTTCTGTGTAGCTTCGGGTGTTGTGTTATAAGTGCTCATATTATCCTCTCAATTTATTAATGGTTAAACCTTGTTTGCTGTAGAAATCAATCAGATTGGCTAATCTTCTTTTATTCAGTTCAATACCGAAAAACTGTTTTCCCTGTGCAAATGCCGTCCTTCCAGTCAAACCTCTTCCTGTACACAGATCGAGAACATTCTCGACATTTTTTTCCATGAAGATTGCCATCTTGGGAGTCAGTTCGTCATCCATTCCGGTAAAATCATAATCAAGCATATCCGGATAGGTGAATGAATACCTTATCAGATAGCAGTCATGCTTCCGGTAGTATTTTATCTTCCATACATTGGTAACTATGCCGTTATGCCTGTAGATCAGATCCTTTACGTATTCAAGGTTCTGTTTGCCCATCTCAAGGTAGTTCACATAAGGGGAATGTTTCCTGATAAGAACGATCAGCTTTTCAATAAATGAATTGAACTGCTTTCTTTCGGAAAATCCTGCTTTTGTGTAGAAGGAATTGATATTGCCGGTATTCCAGGGAGGGTCAATATAGGACATATCGAACTTTGTCCTGCCGAGAAAGTCCAGACTGTCCAAATGAGTTAAATCCCTTGCCGAGACGACGTTATTTCCTGCACGCCATACTTGACCAGTCTCTATCGGGAAACGTTCCCAGGAATCACCGTAGAGCCATTTTCCGTCATCAAATGTCTTCATTCAAATCACTCATATTTACTAAAATCATTTGTTCGGTTAATTAGTATTGTCTGAGCTATGGGCGCTCCCATAGTCCAGTACTTGTAACCGTCATGATAAAAGTATATGAATGCTTTGCGATAGAAGAATTCTTTGACTCCGTTGTCACGGATAAACTGGACAGCCTGATTGAAGCGCTCAATATTCTCACAGTTTTTCTTTAAGCAGTAAGAATGTGGAGCTTTATTTGCATAAGTTTTTGCAAATATCCATTTCTGGCTGTCAACGAATTCTATAAATGATGTAAGTTCCATATATTTAAGACGGTTACTCTATTTTATTATTGCATGTAAATCTATAATTATCAAGTATTTACGCCGAATTTCAGTTGAAAGTTGATAATTGATAGTTGATAGTTAATTTCTTCTTTTATTCTCTTCTCACTGTCCACTGTCCACTTTCAACTGTCAACTATCAACTACCAGGTGGGTTTTCCGCCCCATGTTCCTGCACCTTCCCTGAAATATTCCGGTTCTACATAAGGCAAAACATCAACTTTTACTTTCATGGAGAATGGTTCCCCCATATACATGATCTTTGCAAGGTTCTTCCAAGATGATGTCATCTGACACTTAGGACATTTCGTAACTTCCGGAAATGCTTCAGTGGAATGCCTTTTGTGGTTCATCAAAACATAGGTGGCTAATTTCCTTGATCTCTCAGCTATCCACTCCGGAGCTTCATCGATGCAGGTTCTGTGGAAACAGTCTTTCCATGATTCCCCGAGTTTTCGAATTGGCTCAACAGACCTTCTACCGAACATGCTTGCTGTCCTTACCCCGGGTAACCTCTGACATACCTTATCAAACCATTGAGGCCATGCCTTCGCTGCCATAGCCATTCCATCTATAGCTGCTGCTGCTAATGTAGGTGGAGCGATCCTAAGCTTATTCCTGCTGATTCCCAACCTGTGCATAACATCATAGGCTTTGTTGTAATCCCAGTTATTATCCCTGATAGCCTTCCAGACATCCCCGTCCGACCAGTCATAAATCGGCCTGGCATTATATGTTCCATAAGAACTTTTACCTTTGGTGACATATCCCTTGCTGGACATCAAGCCCATTTTCCTTAGCATAGATTCATCTGTCCTAAGACCGATTACAGCAATTAGCTTTTTACCTTCAGGCGCTGGGAATTTGTTTTGACCGATTAGTCCCTGAATACTCTGTTCCGGTATCTTAACTGCAAAGTCAGGAGGTTGTCTTACCCATTTTTCGGGTGGTAGCTTAGGATCGAAAACCCAGAAATAAGGGTTCTGTCTGTTGAAGATATTCACAATAGGCTGATTTGCATAATACCAGTAGAACTTAACTTCCGGTCTATTAGCTATCCTTTCTGCATATTCAAATGTTCCGGGATACATTATTTCCTCATCCCTCATTACCACTTCGACAGGCAGTTTATTAGTCAGTGTTGCGGCAATAATGGCAAGTTCAACACAAATACCGGAATCCTTACCACCTGAGAAGGACACAACAACCCTGTGACCATCTTCGTACAGCTTGATCATCCTGTCCAGAGCTGCATCAAATACATTTTCAATTCTATAATGCTTAGGCATCTTTCTGTCCTGTTATTATGTGGAAGTAAAACTGTTCGGGTATAAACCGGCTTAGATATTTTGTTTCGAAGTTGTGATATAATCTTGCTAACCGATAAGGAAGTATTTTAGCAAGCTTTTCACTTAGCCATGTCATACTGAATATTTTTACATTAGTGAATCCAAAGAATAAATCCTTAAGCTCATCCCTTGAAAAGAACCTTGCCGGGCTTTCAATATCGAATTTGTTCAGGATATATGATTCCCTGTATTTGTACTTCTTTCCGCAAGCCATGATCAAGAATTTTCCTTTAGGTTTTAAAACCCTGTCCATTTCCTTAACTGCTTTACCTGGCTTATATGCGTATGAAAAACTGCCGAATAGTGAAATGACATTGTCGAATGATTCATTCTCGTAAGGAAGGTTGGTCATAGTAGCGATTTCAAACTTATATCCCGGGAACTTCTTCCGGCTGATCTCAATCATCTTATCAGAAACATCAATTCCGGTATAATCTTCTTTCCTGATCCCCAAATGATTAAGTATCGAACCTGTACCGGAACCTAAGTCAAGAAGGCTGCCTTTTGTAAAGCCATGCTCAGCAAGGTAGCTGTAGATATACTCATCCTCAAGCTCATGTATCCTGCTGCCATAGCTCCGATCATAGACTTCGCTTAGCTCATTGTAGATTTGTTTTGGTGTTAACCTGTTCATAAAACCGTCCAAAATTTGTATTGCTTTTATTCCGAATCAGCTATAAACCTGTATCAATTTTCCAGAAATAGCTGAATCCTTTGCAAAACAAATCAAAGACCGGGTAATACTCAATGTAGCTAATGACTGCACTCAGTGCATTGCCTGATACCATCGCCATAAATAGCTTTGCAAAGGTAAAACTATAAAAGGTGAAAAATGCCAAAGGTTATATGGAAGGAGGTCTTTAAAGCTGGACTGCACACCGACGCTGGCGGTAACGAAAAAGACTGGACTATAGAAGACCTTGATACTATTGCAGCTAAATACAACAATCAGCTTCCTGATGAGAAACATGAAGCTCCCGTAGTAATTGGTCATCCTGTAAATAACTCTCCGGCTTACGCCTGGGTAGAGCAATTGAAACGTGATGGCGAAAGGTTACTCGCAAAATTCAATCAGCTTGATCCTGAATTCGAGCAGCTTATCAGGGACGGAAAGTACAAGAAAGTCTCCATCGCCCTGTACCCGGATATGATGCTCAGGCATGTTGGATATTTGGGAGCTGTTCCTCCGGCAGTAAAGGGTTTGAAGGACACAAATTTCAACAGTGATGAAGCATTTGTTGAACTGATGTTTGAAGAGCATTTAACGAATGCTCGAACAGAATCGAACACCTGTTCAACGGATGATGAACAGACGGGCAACAAAAACGAACAAAGGAAAAGAAAGGAAAAGAAAAGAAATATATATTTCTCTCCCTCAAAATCCGAAGATTTTGAAGGACATAATCCAGAAATTAATCGAATACCAATAAATTTCCAGGGAGGCAATATGCCGGAGAACTATTCAAAACTATTCGAAGACCTCCTCACATGGCTTGGTCAGACCTTCAACGAAGAGATTGCCAACCAGACAGCTGAGGAGCTTGAAAAAATCAAAGACAGGCACATCAGGAAAGATGAAAATCCGCCGAAGCCTGTTGAAGCAAATGAAGGCAAAGACAAAATTGACCTGACCCAGTCGAAAGAGTATCAGGAGATGCAGAGAAAACTCGAATCACTTGAAAACGACAACAGGGAAATGAAATTTAATGAGTATTTCAGCTCACAGACAGGGCGGTTAGTGCCTGCACAGAAGAACCTTGTTCGACTTGCATTTGAAACAGCCAGAGGTAATGACATTGGCTTTGAATTCTCAGAAAACGGAGTTACGAAAACTCTCAGAGGTGAGGATGTAATCAAAAAGCTGATCGAATCATTCCCGACACAGGTAGAGTTTTCAGAAATAGCCGACAAAGCATTAGCAGGTAACAACAACAGCTTCGAAGAGCAGAATAAATTTATCGATGAATACTATGGTAGTGGACAGTTGACAGTGGAAAGTGGATAGTTAGTGGACAGTTGATAGTGGAATGTTAAGGAGAAATAACTGTCAACTTTCAATTATCAACTTTCAACTATTTCGAGTTTGCTTTAGTTGTTTTAATTATTGCAGTTAGCATTTTTATAAGTTCATTAACGAGAAATAAATAATGATCAAAATCAAATGTAACGAGATCGGATTCTTTGAAAAGCATAAGCCAGTATTCAGTTTCTTGAGCTTCCTTCAAAGCTATCGACATTTTGTGAATGAAATCAGGCCTGGATTGAGCCTGCTGGGCTTCCTGAACATTTGCTCCAATACTTGTACCACTGCGAAGCAACTGCTTGGACAGAATATATTCATTTTGTTCTTTCAGAAGTTTGTAAAGATGAACTATCTCTATAGCAAACTTGAAACTTTTATCTTTTACGGTACTTTTCTCCATCTGACAATATATCAAAAAACTTTCAACTATCAATTATCAACTATCAATTGAGGAAATAATGGGAATCGATCTTGGTTTTACGAAACTTGCTGACATGGATCCTTCGGTTGACATACCTGCAAGTCTCCATCCCAACATGGAGATTACCAATATTGTCATCGCTTCCGGTCAGAACCTGACAAGGGGAACCTGCCTTGGCAAGGAAACAGGCACAGGCAAATATTATATCTGGGACAACACAGCAGAGGACGGCACGGAGAACCTTACCGGCATACTCGGCTGCAACGTTGATGCCACTGATGCCGATGGCAAAGGTTTCATGTATGTACATGGCGAGTTCCAAAAAACGGCGCTCACAGCGGCTCGGGAGATTACTACAGGGGTTTACAACAACGGTACAATTGTAATTAAGGAGGAATTGGCATGAGCGCATTGATCGATATGTTTGAAGCACGAAGCCTCACGAATGCTATTAACAGGTCGAAAGTTATTGAGCCTTTTGTCCTGAATACTTTCTTCAAAAACAGGCAGTATCACGCTGCCGACAAGATAGACATCGAAATTATCACCGGCTCAAACAAACTGGCACAGTTCGTAAATCAGCATGAAGGGGCTTTACCGATCAAGAAATTGAGTAAGGAAATCAAGACTATCTCCCTGCCAAGGACTTTTGAGAAGAAACTCTTTACTGCACTTGAGCTTGCGAACTACAAGTCAATTGGTAACATCTGGGTGACAAGCCCGGAGGAAAGAACAAGGCTTGCTAATCAGATGATCCTTCAGGAACTGGAAGAACTGAAAAACAGGATTATCCGAAGGCGTGAGCAGATGGCTTGTGAGGCTATTTCTACAGGAGAAGTTATTGTCAGCCAGGATAATATTGAATTCTCAGTTGACTTCGAGTTTGAGGATGGCGTTCATCTTGTTACACTTGCTGCAGCAGACAAATGGAGCGATGCCACTGCCAAACCTTTGAAGAAACTCAGGGCATGGAAAAGGGATATCATGAAGCGAAGCGGTGTCAATGCAGATATCATGATTCTTGGTAGTGAAGCTGCCGATGCTTTTGTATCCCATGATTCAATCAAGAAGGAACTGGATACCAACAACAACCGTATCGGCGTGCTTGATATGACACAGTCGAATACCCGTTCCGGTATTTATATCGGCAGGATAATGGGTGTAGATATTTTCGAGTATAACCAGCAGTACACAGATGCCGATGATGTTACAACCAATATGATTGATCCGAAGAAGGCTATCATGGTGGCAAGTAAGTCACAGGGCTTCAAAGTTCATTTCGGGCCTATTTACAGGATTGAAAACGGCAACCTGAAAATTTACCAGAATGAACTACTGGTGGAAACAAATACTAACGACGACAAAACAGCTTTGGACTGGAAAGTGGAGCAGAAATCCCTGCCTACTATACATGAACCTAATGCGGTTATTTCGGCTACTGTGATTTAAATGGAAACGCCCTCTATGTCGATAGGGGGCGGCATTTTCTAACCAATTTTCACTTAAATTAAACTACGATTATTCAGTTCTGTAACAATCAATCTTACATCAGAAATATTTAATCTATCAATCAAAGCAATTCTATTTCCAAGTCCATTGAATGATGTTCCTAAAACTACTCCATTTTGTCGACTATTTGAAATCCAAAATCTGTCATGAAAATCATTAGTTATATTATGGATAATATTAAGTGTTGATTTTAAATTCAATAAAGTATTATCAACCTGAGATTTATTATTAATTTCATTTTTAGTAATAATAATAATTGTATCTATCTTATTTATATATCTACTAAGTACAGAAGATAAGATATTTAAGTAATTTAAATTAGCCGAACCAGCATAGAAATATGGATCAACAATAATCAATTCAGAATCAATATTGACTTTATCTAAGTATGCTTGGAAAATTGCCACAACTTTGTTCTGTGGTGTAGTTTGCGTTATTAATTCTTCATTTATCGACTCTACTTCTATCAGACTATGGAATCCATGCTCAAGTAAATATTTTACAATGTCCTCTTTAAAAGACAAAACTTTATCACTAACTTCAAAGACTTCATATCCAGACAGATTTATATCCTCACCGTTTGCTATTTTTGTAACAAGCTCTAAAAACTCCACAGTAATATTTTCTTTAGGAATTAATTTTAAAATAATATCATCCATTTTAAATCCTTGGAAATTTAAACCACAATAATTCTAATATCAAATTAAGAAATATTATGTAAATATTAAATTTAAGCAAGCATTCCCCAAATAAAATCACTCCCTACCCGCACTCAATGCATAGGACACTACATCAAATCCTAATAACTTCGCAATGAGATTTGAAAATACTTTTTGCGAAAGATGATGTACTGTACAATTCAGGATATAAAAGATGATTTGACCGAGAAGGTGACTGCCCAGCTCAGTAATGATGCTGATCCTAATGTTGTGGATGAAGCCTTGGTTAATAAGTATATTTCAGATGCCGGAGATTTCATTGACGGATTTCTGAGGTCAAGATATAATCTTCCCCTTGAGAATGAACATTCTATCCTGAGAAAAGTATGTATTGACATTGTGAAATATGAGCTGTACAAGCGGAGAGGCAAGGTCTTCGATAGCATTCAGAATCTTTACAAGGACAGCATTTCTACATTGGAGAAGCTGCAGAAAGGAACAATCACTCTTAATGAAGGAACTCCGGAAACAAGGCCGGGATTCTTTCTGGTGTCTGAAAGAGAGCCTGTTGTACCAAAGAAAGCGATGGATAATTACTTATGACAATCAAGGAAATAGAGGAAGCTGTTGTAGCAAAGCTTCAGGCGGATATTAGCGATCTGGCTGTTGAGCCTTTCCCGGAGAATGTGAAGGATTACGAGCTGCTGCATCCCAACGGTGCGGTTTTGGTTAGTTATGAAGGCTCGAACTATACAAATCCAAGGCTGGAACAGCAGGCAAGGATGATTGAAATTGATGTGATCGTTATTGTCAGGAACCTTCGCTCTCATCTCGGGGCTTATGAAACTCTGGACAAGGTCAGGTATTCCCTGACAAATGATCTCTACATTGAGAATATGAAGCTTTATCCTCTGACTGAGAAGTTCCTTTTTGTCGAGGATGACAAATGGCATTATGAGATGAGGTTTATGCTTCCGACGGTTTATTTCATTGGGGATTAGGGCGTGACTACAAGCAATCTGATATATAACATCATCCAGTTCGGAATCCTGATTATCGGGCTTCTGACCTTTTATTTCATGCTTAAAAGGGATAATCGAAAAGCCAATGAGGAAATTTTCTCAAAGAAGCTGGCAGATGTGGAAAAATTCAATGACCTGGAACGCAGGGTAAAACTCTTGGAACAAAGGGTTGACCTCTATGATGACCAGGTAAAAAAGGAGCTTGAAGCCATAAAAGACATTCTTACTGAGCTTCAGAACAGATTTAACAAGCATTTAGTAAGCACACATTAGAAAGGTAAAATATGAACGAAAAACTCAAAGCAGTAATCGATTTTATTTCCAGAAACACAGTCTGGATAATCCTCGGAGCTATTGCATACTTCTTCCTGAAACCTGGAAGCGCCGAGATTCAGACTTTTCTTCTGATAGCATTTCTTGAAGCATCAGCATTGGCATTGTCCGGAGTAGCCCTTTATGTTTATACACGGATACCCTTTACGAAATTCCTATTGGAAGGAGAAGACGGCAAGATCAATTCCTCTGAAAAGGGAGCAGTTGTCAACGTTCTCGGATACATATTCCTTGGGGTGCATATTCTTGTTGGGCTGATTGTCCTTGGTGTTTATATCGCTCAGTTTGCTAATTAGGTGATGCCATGAAATATAAGATAATATTGCTGATATTGCTTCATATAGCGGCCTCTGTCGAGCTTTTTTCGCTTGCAAGATATGTAATGCCGTGCAGGAGTGAATTGATTCAGGCATCGGCTGATTCTGCCATTGCTCAGGTTGGAGTTAGGGAAAAGTCAGGTAGAAATGACGGCTATATAGTTGAGCAATACCTGAAATCTGTCGGTCTGAGAAAAGGTAATCCATATTGTGCGGCAGGCCAATACTGGTGCTTTAATTCTGCCTGTCAGGACTTGGGATTTGAATTATCTGAAATTCCGATTAAAAGAACAGGCTCTACAGTATCTATGTTTAACCATGCTCTGAAGAACGGCAGGAAAACATTTCCTTTTCCGAAAGTCAATGACCTGATTTTCTGGAAGAAACCAAAGGTATGGCGTGGTCATGTGGAAAGGATCATTGAAGTGATGAAAGTCGGTTGGATAAGAACTGTTGGCTTTAATACGAGTTCAGGCAGGAAAGGCTCTCAGGATGACGGCGAAGGTGTTTATATCAGAAAGAGGAATTATAAGCATTTCATAGGAAGGATGGCTGTCAAAGGTTTTGTTGGATTTACTCCGGTAAATAGCTGATGGAAAAATATAAATACATAGCCGGAACAATCCTGATCCTCGTGATGATTGCCATGGCATTCTTTCTGGGAAGGTCAACAAAGCATTGCGACCCGATTACAAATACCATTGTCCGGAAGGATACAGTTCTGATTATTAAGGAATCCGAACCGATAGTTATTGAGAAGATTAAGCCGAAAATAATCTACAAACGGGATACGATAATTGAGACAAAGCCATTTGTGGCTGTGGTTGACACAGTAATCAAAAGGGATACGGTATATGCGAAATACGAGTTTCCTGATAACAATTTCAACCTGATGATAAGGAAGAAGCCGGACAGTACGATGATTCAGACAATTTATATCACAAAAGAAATCATGAGAGAACGCTCCTGGTGGGAGACCCCGGTTTATATTATAGGTGGTGTGGCAGTTGGTTTTACAGTCGGGAGCCTGACTAAATAATGTATGTCCAAAAAGCAGAAATAGAAAATGGCGAGATAAAATTCAACAAGCTCGGCAAAATCAAACCTGATGACCTTGAACCGGGTATTGCCGATGCTCACTATATCCACGAACAGCTTACAGCAAGCCAAATCTGGAATGTCACCCACAACCTCAACAAAAGGCCTTCCGTTTCCACCCTCGACAGCTCCGGTAATGTTGTTTTCGGTCATATTGAGCATATCTCTGAAAATGAACTTCAAATCGAGTTCAAGTTTGCTTTTACTGGGGTAGCGGTTTGTAATTGAGGTTGAATTAATTATTAGAATAAATTAAACTGTTGAATTTAAATATTATTTGTATATTGGAGTTGATTATTGTGTATATTTGTTTTATTTATGTGTTGTGCGTCATGTTAAGTGACAGTTCATTAATAAGAAGCTATTGACTAAACTTGATTAAAAATGCTAATTTCTACAATACTCACAAGCGTGGCTCAAAGTTTGGCGACTAAACTCGTTTCTTTGGGTTATAACAAAATTACCAAGACAAACATAACCGAATATGAAAGTGAACTGTGTGACATAATAGATAAAACAGTTGAAGAGTTTGAGAAAGAAAATCCTATTAAGGAGACTGATAAAATTCCATTTTATACTTCACAACTTTTGTTGGATGAATTTTTAAAATTTCGGTTTACCGTAGAAATGGACTTAAAATTAGTTGAACAAGAATTCATCCGAGATGAAAGAATAATAAATCCGACTGAAAAAGAGCTTAAGTTGTTTTTTCAGATTTTTGACAACAATATAAAGAAATCAAAGAAACTGCATGATTTGAATATTGTGTGCAACTATAAAGAAGAAGTGTTTAATATAAGTGCGGAAATAAAAAATATACAGACTGCATTATTAGACATCAAAGAAATAATAAAAAATGAAACCCCACAAGACCAAGCACTAAGTGAATATGAAAGCAAATTGCTTCTAAGACTGTTCAATTATCAAAGTCCATGTAAAATTGCCGCTGCAAAAGGTGAATTTGAATGTTTGTGGGTTCCTGGAGATATGTGCGATATGCAATGGGGTTGGGAAAGAACTCAAACAGAAATAGAACTATCAGGGAAGTCTCGTGGTGATAGAGACAATCGTCTTCATTGGATATTGGTTGTTAAGCAACTCGTTAAAAAAGGGTACTTGATAAAAACAGAGAATAATATATTTAAATTAACAGACGCCGGACAAGAAATAGCCTATAAAATAAAACACAGAACAATTTAAAGCGAAAGCACGAACTCACTACAATGTATATAAACAATAGTGGGGTTCAGTGCAATTTTGAATCGTAAAATAAAAAATCAAAGGTCGGTGCAATCTGACAGTTTAATGGTTTGAAATCCGTTACTATTCTATACTTACCGTAGTACTTAATTTAAAAACAATCCAGAAACATCAATGATTACAGATAAAATTCCAGATACTTGGCAAGTTTTGCAAACCGAAGTTGGAAATATACTTGAAAAATGTGGCTTTTAAGTCGAAGTTGAAAAAACAGTAGATACAGTAAGAGGACAAGCTGTAATTGATTTTTATGCAGAAGAGACAATTAAAGGAAGAAAATATTCCATAATATGCGAATGTAAACATTGGAAATCAAATATTCCACAGAAAGTGATTCACGGATTTAGAACTGACATATCTGACTTAGGTTGTAATATCGGATATATAATTACAACAAGTGATTTCCAGTCTGGTGCGAAAAAAGCATCTGAACTTACAAATATAGAATTATTGACTTGGAATGGTTTTCAATCTACATTTTTTGAAAGTTGGTTTTATGAATATTTTTTAAAATAAATATCAAAAGATTTGGACGCTCTTTTGACATATATTGAACCAATCCTTCCAAGAGGTTTGAGAAAATGACAGAGGTGGATAAAGAAAAATATTTTAAATTAAAAGATAAGTATGACGCTTTCAGATGGATTGTAATGATGTTTACACCTTACGTAAATATTCCATGCAATGGTAAAATCCCAACATAGCCATTAAACCGGACAAATTATGATGATTTAATTCTCAATCAAATTTTAGAAACGGAAACATATAAAGAGTTTTAGAAAATTGTATGGAATATGGAAATCAAGCAATATCAGAATTTAGAGTTCATAGAAATAAATATAATCCGACAGAATTAAAAACAAAATACAACAATGGCTAAAAAAATTAATAGCTGCCATACGGGTCGTAACTACTCATTACCCAGCCTTCCCACCTTCACTCCCTACCCACACTCAGTACCTGTAATAATACAAGGATAGTTGATAGTTTACAGTGGATAGTTGATAGTTAAAGAAAAAAACTGTCAACTTTCAATTGTCAACTATTAACTGAGGTATTTGTGCCGTCAATTCCATTTTTGAATGATATAGATTTATCGGGAATACTGAAAATCCTGAACAGCACGGGTTATCTGGATTTGGATAAAAATGAGATCAGGAATGCCATTGTGCAGAATCTGGCTTCTGAGCCTGCATCGCCATTAGCCGGACAGATATTGCATAATACTGGAAAAACTGACAGTGTTAATGGCGATGGTAAATTTGGCTATAGAACAGCTACAAGCTGGATATATCCCGATATGCAGAAGTCTGTCTATGATTCTGATAATGACGGAATCGTAGAAGAAGCCGATAATGCAGATACCCTTGACAGTCAGCATGGTTCATATTATCTTAGTCGCTCGAATCATACCGGGACACAGTTAGCATCTACCATTTCAAATTTCAATGAAGCTGCACAGGATGCTGTTGGAACAACACTTGCAGATACATATTCGGTTAATATGACATATACCGATGCTAGTAACCTGATTAAAGCAGATGTCAGAATTGTTTCCGGTGGAGGTATTGAAATAGTCTCAAGCGGTATCCAGCTTACAAATACAGGAGTATCGGCAGGGACATACTCAAAACTGACCATTGATGCAAAAGGAAGGGTAACTTCTGCAACAAATCTCAGCTCAGGTGATCTGCCTTCACATACTCATGTTCATACGCAAATTACTGATTTTGATACAGGGGTAAGGCAGAACAGGCTTGATCAGATGGCTTTGCCAACAACATCTCTGAACCTGAACAGCCAGAAAATCACTAATCTGTCTGATCCTACAAACCCTCAGGATGCAGCTACAAAGAACTATGTTGATAATGTTGTAGCGGGCTTCGACTGGAAAAACAGTGTCAGGGTTGCTTCTACTGGCAATTTAACATTGTCCGGTACTCAGACTATTGACGGGATTACACTTTCAGCTGGCGACAGGGTTTTGGTAAAGAATCAGACAACAGCCGCACAAAATGGTATTTATATTGTGGCTTCCACTTCATGGTCAAGGGCAAGCGATAATGATGCCTGGGCTGAACTGGTATCCGCTTCTGTATTTGTAGAGGAAGGTTCTGTTAATGCTGATACTGCTTGGGTTTGTACTGTTGATAGCGGTGGAACACTTGGAACTACTGCCGTTTCCTGGACACAGTTTACAGGTGCATCTCAGATAATTGCAGGCTTGGGGTTGTCAAAAACAGGCAATCAGTTGGATGTTAATGTAGATAGCCAGTCAATTGAGATCAGCGGTGATACATTACAGGCAAAGCTTGATTCTTCCGGCGGTATATCAAAATCTGGAAGCGGCCTGAAGATTAATGTTGATGATTCAACACTTGAAATTGTTGGCAATCAAATCCAGATCAAAGGGGCTTACAAGAACAAGAAGGTTCTCGGAACTATCACAGGCAATGCTGCAACAACAACATTTACTATTGCTCACAACCTTGCTTCCAAGGATATTCTAATAGATGTCTATGACAGCACGAGCGGATATTCTGCTTATCCACTAATTGAGAGGTACGATACCAACAATGCTAAGTTTTCTTTTAAAACTGCTCCGGCTTCCGGTAAAGTTTATAAAGTGGTTATTATCGGATAAGGAGGAAGATATGTCAGGCAGGCCAATACTTGATGATACAGACTTCAACTTCACTGAGATTATGAAAGGAAGACTGGAAAATGTAAGCTCTCTGCCAACAGGATTGGGAACTAATGAAAAGGGTTATTCTGTTTATTATAACGATAAGATTTTGGTATGGGATGGCACCAACTGGAATACCTGGGATAATAAATCCTGGACCGATGAATCTACAAATTCACTGAATCCGGCAAATCCAAGGGATGATGATACTGTCACAAGTGCAACCAGCAATTTTCTACACCAGTCAGATTCAAATATAAATTTATCGGAAGGATACAGCGATAATTCTTCAAATACTCTCGGCACTCTGCATTTCATCGGCAGTTCCGGAACTATAACAGACTGGAATGCTTTAAAGGGAAGGCATTTTGTTTATACGGCAAAAGACGGATCCTGGTTCAACATTAAGGACAATTCCACACAGACAATACCGGCAAATCATAAAAAGATCGATACCGGAACAAATACAAATATTGACAAAGTAACAAAAGCTGAATTTTCATATAACAACAATATTGAAAAATGGGTACTGGTCAGCTTTGAACGCAAAGAGGATGATTCTCTCCTAACCCGGAATGATTTAAAACAGGAACTGAAGCAAATTATTTGCTGCAAGAACCATCTGATTTATGAATTAATATCAAGTTCATCAGGTGATAAACTGATGCTTGGAGATGTTCCAACAGGATTGAAAATCACCGGTGATCCCTGTTATTATTTCAAAATAAAAATCGAAGGTGAATGGGGAGCAAATCCTTCAGATAATGACTGTAATACAGATTTTACATCACAGCCTATTTATTGCCAATACCTAACAAGGTCTGATGAAAGCTCTGCCTGGACCTTTATCCGATCAACAGAATACGACTGGTCATCTGGTGATACTATAAGCTTCAACGAAGAATTTATCTTCACATCCGATGAAGATATTTTTATAGGATGCTCGCTCTCCGACCAGCCGGATGATCATGGCAACCCGGTTATACCAATTCAGAATTTCGAACTGTTCCATATTAAAATGACGGTGATAAAATGTGCGAAAACGTCATGGTTTAAAAGATTCGATATTCCCGAGGGCAGTATTACGCCTTTAACCATCATCATTGGCAATGTTCCGGCAGATGATAATGAAGGTCTACCATTTGACGGTTTCTATCATTTTGATATGTTTTTACGGGTTATTGAATATGATTCTGACCAGGTAACGAAATACAGAACAGAAAATCCGCAGACCCTTGAACTAGATACTCCCGGAGACAGTTGGAGATTGATTGACGAAAGTGGAAATTTCATACCTCTCCCCCAACAACAATTGCCGGAATGGTATAATAATTCTCTTCAGGGAAGCGTGATGATGTTTGTCCAGATCGAACTATGCGGACAAAGAGATGTTAAATGGAAAGCTACTCTGCCGAACGGTTCATTCAGGCAGATACTTGGTGGCTATCTTCATGCCCGGTATTTAGGTGGCACTGAAGGAATTGTTTGTAATGAAATAATTTAAAGAGGTAAGAATGCAGGAATACATCATTAATGAGAAAACATTGAACCGGATGGTTCAGCTATTGGAAGACAAGCCATTTAAGCTGGTAATTGACCTGTTGAACGAAATCAAGGCTTCACCAATAACCGAAGAGGAAAATCTCCAAGCTGTACCGATTGAAGAAGAGAATATTAATAAATAGATAGGAGTTAGAAATGCCGACTACAACTGATAAAAAGATTATACTGACTGGCTCTCCATTTGCTTGGGTACATCTGATTGAGAGCAATACTATTACAGAGCTTTGGAAATTCAACAACCTGCAGTCTTCAACATATAAGCTGTTGAAACCGGGTTCTGATTCCGCCGGTTCGGATAATATTGATATTAATCGTTCTGATGGGGCAATCATACGGTTTCCGAAAACTAATCTTATTCTTTCCGGTATTGATGAAACTGATATTACTCCGGCTGATTCTTCAAGCGATGCCACAAGCAAAGGTGAAATCACCCTCGTTGCTAATGAGGCCCCGATGGAATCCAATTCATGGACTGCATTCTTAAAGGAATTGCAGGGCAAATTGGGAGCTTTGTTTATGATTACCATCGGTACAGGTTATTCCCATAAAGCAAGAACAGATGCAACACTCAGGAAGCCTGACGGCTATATTCACATGATAGGCAAGATCAATAATGATATTGAACAGCAATTGAACAATAATCCTGCAAGCCTGACAATGACATTTGTTTCTTATAAAAACTCCGGATTGCTTGAAGCTGATCTTACAGCAGTCGGGCTGTTTACTGCAATTACATGGAAGCTTGGCGGAACCGGGCTCGATGTTGAAGGTATTCTTCCTCCCGATATTGTATCTGCCGAAGCATTGCAGTTGCTTGATGGGGATGTTGCGGTTGTGTCGAATATTACTTATAGCTAAAATTGAAAAGAGCTGAGATTTAATAAAGCCTTAGCACTACTAAAATTTATTAGTGTTCAAAAATACTTTACAAATATCTGTCAGTCAGGTATTTAATATATCTTTCATTTCCAGAACAGAAATCATTATCAAGCTTAATTATCAATTCTGTTTGCTGTTAGAAAATATTTTATTTTTTCAGCATTTTAATTCTTTGAATTTGTATTTTTTTCTTCTTTATCTAATTTTTGCAATAATTCATTCTGCTCAATTTTAAGTTTTAATAAATTGTTTTCTTGGTCAATTTTTTCAATTTCTGAATATACTTTTTTACCAAAATTTGTCCTAATTACATAAAAAACGATTGATATTGATGTAATAAGAAAATATAACCATTCGAAAAAACCTTTAGTTGATTTGATTTGAGAATCAAAGAGAGCATAAAAAAGAAATAATCCGAAAATTATTCCTCCAAGCATACTTAATATTCCCGCAACTTTTAGTTTCATTACCACGCTCCTTAACTTATAATAATGAAATCATGAGAGCAAATAACTCTTTTACTATGAAAAATAAATTAATAAAAAAAAAATTGGAAACAAATCATTTTTTTGCTGATATTTGGAACGGGATTTTCATTTCAACACTAACAGAAATAATATATCACTCACTGTCCACACTCACTACATAAAATAATACACCCCGAAAACATAGTTTGCCAGCTAATGATTAAAGAAATTAATTGGCTTTTTTATGAGATTCTTTCAAAAATATCAATACAGGGAATTCCTATTCGGAGTTCAATCGGTACTGTTTGCGGTTTCGGATACCTATACTGAATTGTTTCAAGATATTGGCACCGAGACAGATATTTTTATGCTTGAATCAGTTAAGAAGGATTTGAATACAGAGGAAGGCAGCTATGCTATAGACGAACTGCCTTTTTCTGTTTCTCATCTGGCCTGTCAAGGTGAAGATGATTTTAAAGCTATGTATTTTGTTCTCGATTCAGCGAATATCAAGGTTAACCGCTACTGTGCTTTGTTCTTTGGTGAAACTGCAAGTTTATCTAATATGCTTTTCATTGGAAAGATAAGCAATAAAATAAGCGGAGATGATAAATACTGGGAAGGGCAGGAATACGAATATATTGTCAATCCGAAGAGGGAGTACAAACTTTCTGCTTACAGCTTCGATATATCCATTCTTGACCAGGTTAAGTTGACCGGGAATATTGAAGATATGTCCGGGACACCGGTTCCAAATATCTACGAAAGATTTGAAGCTGAGAACTGGTCATCAATAAAGAATATTTTCAATTACAGGCTTGCCTATTCAACTTCGAGCGTCGTTACTCCTTATGCTTACTTCTGCCATCTGGGTAATCTCTACAAGGTTATTAACCTTTATCTTGACAAGGCATCTGAGATTATCGCCCAACTTACAAATACAAGCATGGTATTGAACCTTGTTGAAAAATCCCTCGGTATCCAATCATCTCCTGTATCGTTTGAGTTGGAAGAAGAATATAATATAGATGTTACGGAAGTGAAGACTGAGCAGACTGTAAGAATTGAATTGAAGCTCTCAAATTTAGATTCCGGTTCAGGTTGGAGCGCGCCATTCATTCACCGGAAAATGATTGACCCTGCATTGGGAAACACTCAGCAGGAAGATTGGCAGAAGAATCAGGTGTCAAGCGAGAAATCCTATTCCTTCAAAAATATCGACAATGTTTCTGACCTGCTATTTGAAATTGCCCGTTCTTTTGCCTGTTATCTGTTTATCTCATACACTTCAGGAACAAGTATCAACATTGAGTTCAAATCCAGAAAAGGGCTTGTTGAAGATGAATATACTTATCTGATCGGAGCTGAGGAAGCAGGTTTTGATACAAGCTCTGTGATTACAAAGGAATCTAATGAATTCTATGGTTTGGGTAATAACTTTGCCGTTGATGAATTTGATGAGATAATAAATAAAGCAAATACAGACGAACCGCTTCCATCAAAGAAATTTCAGGATGCCGATCAGGAAAGGAAATATGTCAAGGAAAAGAAAGGTATAGAATCAGAAAGGCTTCTGCTTACTACTTCAGTGATTACTCATACGCTTGATGCAGTCAACAGCTATGGCGGTCATGCCTTTAAAACTGCTCCATTGAATATTACACAGAATAATGTTTCCTGGGATACTTACGGGCTATACAGTCTTGCGAATGCACCCGGGAATGGCAACAGCGCTGCAACTGAAAGGCTTCATACAGGAATCTATTTGAAGACTGCCCCGATAAAAGCCAACCAGATAGGCAGACTTGGTACAACTCCCGTCTGGAGGCCTGCATCAAAGGTCTTCACGAAGATCAATGACAGCGATATGGATTTCGATTCCCTGACAAATTATGTGAATTACATCCTCTCAAGGGATAAGCAGTATTATGAAACCGAGTACAGCCTGACAGTGCCTTTTTGGAACGGCTTTTCCAAGAATGTTGACGGCTCGAATCCTTCATGGAAGAATATCTCGTTAGGCTCAAAAATCAAACTTGCTGAAACAGTAAAAAGGTATGATGGGACATGGATTGAAGAACAGGTGGTCCGGGATTATGTTGTCGTAGGTATTGAGATAAACCTGCAAAAACCGGAAACCAAACTAAAACTGCATTCACTCGAACGATTTGCATTTGGCTGGTGGGATGGCGATGAAGGGCAATTGCCACTCTTTATGTTCACAAGCAATCAGTTCGGTTTTCTGGCAGATGATTCCGTTGTTGTAGAAAGCTATGATGTGGAGGATAATGAGGAAATCCTTGCCGGGGATGCTGTCATGTTATTGGATAATGGCAAACTGGCAAAATCTTTGAGCTATAGCGGATATCAGAATAAGACTATCGGCATTGCAAAAAAGAATGGAACTACCGGAGATAAGATAATTGTACAGATAAGCGGCCGGGTTTATTTCGATGGATACAGTTTTACAAATATCAGCGGTCAGGTCTTTGCCAGAAGCAACACAGTTGCCTCAAATATTACAGAAGAAATTTTATCTGAACCTAATGCTATCGAAGATATGATAATCTGCCTTGGCAAAATTGACTCAGTAAAGAGCTTTATTCTTGATATTACTGAATTTCCGTATGAAAGCGGGCTGGTGCAGGCATGATTGAGATAGCTCTGAAATATAGCGATACAAAACTTATCAGTCTTACTTTTGATGAGTTGGGAGCAAATCAAAATGTCTTTGAGACAGTGAAATGTTCTGATCCAATTGTCAATACTTCCGAAGAGCAGGGAATTTTACTCAATGGCAGAAAGTACAATCATTTGTTATATCAGCATAAAGAGATTGAAGTAATCATATCTGCAGATGAGATTGATAGCGAAATACTGGCATTTTTGCAGGAATTCTGGTCAGCCGGCTTCAAGTATATAGCCCTCCATAAAAGTGACACCTGGGGCGATTATGTGCAGGTTATGACTGAATCCGGACGTTTTCCGATAAGCTATATCGAAGAGATCAGGGATTTGAGGGAAGTATCATTCTTGTTCAGCTATGCGGAGCCTGTTTGATGGCAACAATAAGTTTAAATCAAATCGCTGATAAAATCAATCTGATGCCTATTAATGGTATTCGGATTTGTAAGCATGGTGAGGGGATTGATGATATTATCTACATCCATAATATTGAAGCTGAAAGCTCATATAATATTAAGCCAATACTCAGGCATGATCATCTGGGAAATAGCAGAACACTGGGATATAAAATTGATATTACTGTTTATATTGCTCACAATTTGCTTACTCAGCTCCCGGATGGAGAACCTGATATAATACATGAGTTGAATAATATCTGGTCACTTGGCGTGGATTACTATCATTTTATCCTGATGATCGGAGATGCAGCTATAAATCCTCCTGCATCAGGATATATCAATACAAGTCAGAATATTGGCATGTGGCTGGAACTGAGAAATCCAGTTCTTAATATTGAAATTGAAAGCGTGGTATACCGGCCAAGATTAATTATTAAAACTAATTATTTTTCAAAAACTCTAACAGGAATACTTTTATAATGAATGAAGAACATAAGCCGATTGAGGCAAAAACATTTGAACATGATGGCAGGAAATATAAATATGACTTTTACCAGTTAACAATAGAGCAGGCCGAACTTGCCCGTGAAGCCGGGGAATTCAAGTATAACCAATTACAGTCCGGAGCGGAATCTTTTCGGCAGGTTGTAAAATCCGGAGGGGCTGAATGGCTCACAATAGTTGCCCGATACCTGCTTCGGGAGATGAAAGACAATGCCGCACAGCCTTTCAATAAGGACAAAGCAGAGATAGAAACGGAACAATTCATCAAATCCCTGCCAATAAAACACCTGAATGACCTGAAGGAGTGCGTATCCGATTTTTTTACCGGTATCGGGAAGAAACCTCTCGTATCAGCGATCTTGCAAGGCGAAAGAAAGAAGAACGGGATAGAAATGTTGTTGCCGATTTTTCAGAAGACCGTATAAGGGAGCTTAGGCAAAGAAGGCTGATCGAGGAGCAGGAAAAGATAGAAAACTGCTTCAATCCCGGAGAACTATACCACCGTCTCAGCCGGGCAAGGATTGATATTTGGTATCTGCGTGTTTTGGCTAAGGGGGAACTCACACGCTATGATGATGTCAGAAGTAGTGAGTTTCTGGATGGGATATTGGCTATAGAAAGGATGGTGAGTGGATGAAAAAAGCAGAGCCCTGGCTCTACTTTTGGGAATGAAGACCAAAACCAATTTTAATATTCAAAATAAATTTTTATATTTTTTATACCCTTATTGAATCCATTTTCAATAACTCCTTTATCATTTCTTTTGTTATAACTATATTCAGTAATTGGAATTCCATCAATTGAAAGTTCATAAGTGCCCCCATCAATGTATTCGACAAGATAATTACCTTTTAGTAATTCGTAAACCATTTCCAAAGATTCTTCTTTGCAATTGCAATCAGAGTAAATTAATCTTTTCCCCCTGAAGAAGATTATTTCAAAACCATCATCATAAATTCTTATTTTATTTTTACCATTATTATCATATTTTTTTATTTTTTTTTCGAGTTTATGAATTACTTTCTCATTAGAATTATAATTCCTAGTATCATTTCCATATGATTCATGCTCTATTTCCAAATCAATTTGTTGCTCTCTATATTTCTGAAATTTTTGATTTCGCAGTTTTTGCTCCATTTTCATTTGCTCCATTTTCATTTGCTCCATTTTCATTTGCTCCATTTTCATTTGTTTCATTTTTTCCTTTTCTTGTTTTTTATCTTTTCTCCATTTTTTCCAGCGATTTAATAATTTTTCTTCTTCCTTTCTCTTTTTTTCTTCTTGTTTTTTTAGACGTTCTTGCTCTCGTTCATGCTTTTTCTTTCGCTCCTCAGACCACTCTTTTCTTCTTTGTTTTTTCATTTCCAATTTTTCTCGTAAAGTATTAATCATTTTTTCATCCACTATTCCAGATGAAGTAATAAACGAGATAAAACTTGAATTTCCTACTAATATGTTTTCAAGTAATTTTTTGCAAAGCGAATAATTTGAATTTAACTCCCCTCCATTTTCTAACAAAATTTGTGCAATTTTATAATTATTTTTAAGTATAGCATAATTTAATGGTGTTTGATTCTTTCCATTTTCCAAATTAATGTTCGCTCCATTTTCTATTAAAAGATGACAAATATTTATATCATCATTTTCAATTGCATAAAACAGAGCTGTTTTGCCATCCTTGCTTGCTATATCTAAATTGATTTTAATCGAACAAAGCATTGAAATCAAATTATGATTTAAATTCTTAACTGAATATATCAATATTGGATAATCTTCATAGATGAAATTTGATATTTCTTTGTTGCATTTATTGTCACTGTTCTTTAATAATAAAGCAATTATTTCCTCATTGTTTTTATCTAAAGCATGTTTTAAAGGAGAATAGTCATGTTTTGATTGTGGATTATTAGCAATTATTTTTGATCCCATATCAATTAAAAGTTCAATGATATCCATATTGGAATTTTCAATAGCTTCATAGATTGGTGTTTTTCCCCAACTACCCTCTATGTTAACATCATCGTAGATATTAACAAAATTCTTAACTAATGCCAATTCATTGGTTTTGACTAATGAAGATAAAAGTGTTTCGTCGTATTTATTTTTTATATAATTTTCAGAAGATAATATATCTTTAACTATATCAAATCGTTTAGCTTTTATTGCATATTTTAATGTAGTTTGCCCACTATAATCCTTGTTGTTTACAAATTCTGCATTCCTATTTATTAAAATATCGATAAAATAATCTACTTTGCCATTTCTATAAGAATATTTTCCTTTTTCTAATAATACTTGTAATGCAGTTTGCCCCAGTTTATTTGTATTGTCAATCTCTTGAGCAAGTCTAAAATTTTTTTCAATTTCTTTTAAATTTTTAAATTTCTCTAAAAGTCTAAAATTTATTTGTTTTTTTCTTAAGAGAAAATCGTAAATAATCATAACTGCTCTTTTTTAAAATATTTCTTTTTACTTTATAATTGAATAATGAAAATAAGAAAAAATATAATATGAATTGAATTAAGTTCTTTTTCATTTACTTCAATATTTTATTGATATCACTCATTAACCACACTCAATACCTGTAATCATACACATCTATCAAATACATTGCCATATTTATCAAAGAGTTGGCAATGCAGAAGAATTTTCAAGTTGTGTTGGATTTTCTGATTGACCTGAAATCAGATAAATCCAAAGTAGAAAAAATGGCGAAGGATGTTGAGAATATCCTCAGTAATATTAATCCTGATATAGATTTTAACAGTTCCGAAGCAAAACAGGGAATCAAACAGCTTATTCAATTCCTTCAGGAAGCAGAGAACGGAGCCGAAGACCTTGAAAAAGTCCTCACTGCCCTTGATGTTGACCTGAATACAGATGAAACACAAAAAGCCCTCGAAGATATAGAATCAGCCCTGAAAGATATTGATAAAATTGATCTGACGGATATAGAAAAAGCATTTCAGGAGCTTCAACAATCCGGTATTGATAAGAATATTGCCGAAATTGACAAAGCCCTCGAAAACCTTGACGCTGATAAATTCAATCAGGAAGTGGAAAAACTTGCAGATTCCTTTTATCAGGCAAAACAGGAAACTGAGGAGCTTATCGGCAAGCAGAAATTAGCTTTGCAGGCTCTTAAAAACTCCGGCAAACAAGGCTCTGATGCCTATAATAAACTGGAACAGGAAATTGCCCAGGCAGAGAAGAAACTAAAATCAATGGGTATGACTGCCCAGGCTACAGGCAAAAGCTTCGGTGAAAAGATGGCTACATTCGGTCTTGCTGTTCAGGGAGTCCAGCAGATCACCGATGCCTTTGAACGATTCATCGGACCATATAAAGAATTTGATAAACAGCTTCGGAATATCGGTACACTCGGTGTAAAGAACTTTGAAGAATTCCGGGACAAGGCTATTGAACTGGCTTCCGGTGTTCCTGATACCGTAGCCGGAGTAACAGAAGGTATTTATAATGCCATTTCTGCCGGGGCTATCAAAGTTACCAACGGCATTGCTGATGTTGCCGGAGGTATGGGCTTTGTAGAACAGGCTTCAAAGCTTGCCGTTGCCGGTCTTACAGATACAAATGCTGCTATAAAATCACTGGCTGCCAACCTGAATGCCTATGGCGAATCAATGGATCAGGCAGAAAGATATTCCGATATCCTCTTCAACACTGTTAACAACGGTGTTACCACAATTCCCGAACTCAATGCTTCATTATCCAATGTCATTCCTACAGCCGCTTCTTTCGGAGTGTCTTTCGAGCAGGTAACGGCAGCCATTGCCACTATGACACAGCAGGGCGTTCCCACAGCACAGGCTACTACACAAATCCGTGCCGCACTTGTAGAACTTGCCAAACCGGGAGCTACACTTGCACCTATCATGGAAAAAGCAGGTGTTTCACTTGATTCATTACAGAAAGACGGATTGCAGGTTTCACTTGAAAAACTTGGAAAGGCTATGTCAGATACAGGACTGAGGGCTAATCAGGTCTTTTCATCTGTTGAAGCTGCCGGAGCAGCCCTTGCCTTGTCAGGCGATAATGCAGAGAAGTTTGCAGATGTTCTAAGCACTTATACCACTGATGCAATAGGCTCTACTCAAAGGGCTTTTGATATTGCCAATGAAGGAATAGGCGTTAAGGTTCAAGGAGTATTGAATAAGATAGAAGCAGGCTTCTTCAAGTTTTTCGGAGCTGTCGGAGATGGTTTTACCCAGGTGTTAGCCTTATCCAATCAGATTGCTCCAATGGTCATGACATTCGGACAGATAGGAAATATTATCCCGGCAGATAAAATCAAGGCTCAACTATCCGGAATTTCCGGACAGTTAACTTCGCTCTTCAAAAATGCAAATAAAACCGGAGGAATATTAAAAGGATTATCGGCACAAATGCAGTCAAGCGGTGGTATCCTTGCCAAACTCGGACCCATGATAACAAATCCCTGGGTACTGGGAACAGCTGCAGCAGTGGCAGGAATAACACTCTTCCTGACCAAGACAGAAAAAGGACAGCAGATTCTTGAAAGATGGGGCGATGCAGCTGAGGAACTTTGGGATAGGGCACAACCGGCAATTCAGGGATTTCTTGATATGGGCGAAGAAGTAGTCGGCTATCTTATAAAATATGGTGAACTGATATTTGAGATGCTGATTGCTCCTGTTGAGATAGCCATATCCTATGTGACGACTATCATTGAGACTTTCCTGAGCCTGATCGGTGTTTCAAATGAATCTGCCGGAACATTTCAGAATCTTGGAGATGTATTGAAGCTGATTGGCAATTACTTCGAGACTGCTGCCAAAGGCGTACAGATAATGATATATGCAGTCAGGACAGCGAAGGATTATGTTATTGGTTTTGTCGAAGCTATCCCGGAACTATTCTCTGTTCTGATGGATTATGCACAGTATTATCTTAATCCAGTCAATTGGATATCAGGTGATGAAGAATTTGAGAATGAGCTTTCGAACCGGCTGAATAAAGCAATCAGTGGGGCTATGGTAAAAGCCAATGCCACAATTGCTGAATCAAAGATGGACTTTGCTTTACAGAATGCTATGGAACTTAAAGATGACCTGGACAAGAATAAGAAACTTGACGAACTTGTTGCTAAGTTCAAGTCTGCAAAAACCGAGATACAAAAGAATAATATAGCAAAGGAATTAGCTAAAGAAGTCCCAAATGCAGTTAAAGGATATAAAGAGATCATTGATGAGAACGGCAAGGTAGTCCAGGCTGTTGATTTGAATATCGACAAGGTAAAGGAATATACCAAAGCCAATGAAGAATCATACTCCAATAAGCTGAAATCAGAACAGGATGCCTTTGCCGTAGCCCTGAAGGAAAAGGCAGAGCTGTATCAGAAAGTATCTCTGGAAGCTGAGAACCTTGCCAATCAGATCGTTGAAGGCTCAAAAAAAGGTGAAGATGTAAGCGATATTAAGCTGAAATACTCCAAGCTCACTCAGGAACTGAAATCACAGACATTGGAAATGGCAAAATCTCTTGAGGCTGGAGCTAAGATAGATATTGAATTTGAGAATATCAAACTGCCGGAAAAAGTTGAACAGCAGTTCTCAAAGCAGTTATACCAGCTTAGGAATAAAGCTGATGATATTGTCGAGGTTCAGGAAAAGAGCAAGAAGGAAGCCGAAGCTCAGGCTGCAGCAGTTGACAAGCTTGCCGAAGCCTGGGATAATGCCACCTCAAATGTCGAGAAGAACCTGAAATCGCAACTCTCTGCTGCTAATGAGATATACAAGCAGTTGCAGAATAAAGCTTTGTCAGATGAGGAAAGAAAAGAACTGAAAGAACAATACAGTGATGCTATCAGAAACCTGAAGGATCAGGCTAAGGAAAAGAAGAATCTGGACAGGATAGATGAACTAAACCAGATCAGGGCTGGTTTGATTGTCAGGCAGGGTAAATCAGCTTTAGAACTGGCAAAGGAACAGGCGGATATAAAAACAAAATCACTCGACCTTGAAATGCAGAACTATGAATATGTTCAGAAAGAAAAACTACTTAATGAAGAAAGAAAGGCTGATGACTATGATGACCTTCTTATTAATCAGAAACAGCTCGAAACAATAAATAATCAAAGAGTGGCGTGGATAGAAGTTCTCAAAGCAAAGAATCTGATTAGCGATGTTTCATCTGATGGTGAAATTATCTTTCAGGCAAAAGTCAAGGAAGCTGACAAAACAGAGATTAGATCGGTTATTCAGGATTTTAACGAAAAGATTGTTAATGAACAGGCAAAGATTCAGGAGCTAAAGCTGAAACTCAAAGCAGATGATATTGATATGCAGGACAAACTTAAGGAGCTTGAACAGAAGAAAATCGAATGGGAAATATCAATAGGCATCAAAGATGAAGATATATATGAAGGAGTTGTCGAGGAATATCAGGGCAAGCTGTCCGGATTAAGAGATGCCATTGAATCCGGAAATGATGAGATAATCGAACTGAACAGGCAGATGAATGCAGAGCTTGCCAAGGTATCCGGTGAAAATGCTGAACAGGAAAAGGAAAGGATAAGGATTCAGTTTGGTTTAAAGGTACGAGAAGTTAGGAACCAGAATCTGAAACTTCAAAATGAAGAGTTTGAGACTATGCAGGCTATCAAAGACCTTGAAGATAAGATATATCAGTCAAGGCTTGATGAGCTTAAGAAATTTGAAGAAGGCAGGATAAAGGAAATTGAAGACAAGTATAAGAAGGAAGAAGAGCTGTTAGACAGGTTCAATGAGATATATTCATCTGCCGGAGAAAAGAAAATTAGTTCCGATAAAGATGATGACCTGAAGAAAATTGTATCTGATGAAAAGGCAAAGATTGCGGAACTCGAAAAATGGCGGAACATGGAAGCAATATCTGCCGAGGAGTTTGAAAAGCGAAAAGCTGAGATTGAAGAATCCGGTAGAAAGAAAAGATCTGAGAAAGAAGAAGAGTATGCAAAACAACAAACCATTCTCGAATCTCAGAGAAATGGATTGGAACTTGAACTGCAACGCAGAAAAGACGAAGAGAACCTGAACTTGCAAAGACATTCTTTACAGGATCAATTGGCATTGTTAGCTGAAAAAGCTAAAGCATTTGATGAAGCAGGCAAACCAATATTTGACAGTAAAGCAGACCGGGAAGCCTATGAATCCCTAAGTTCACAGTTACAGGATACAGAATCGCTTCTTTCTCAGAAAGCTGATTCAATAGGAATTTTAGTTGGCGGCCTGCAAACTACTGTAACGGACAGCCTGACAAATCTATTTGCAGCTGATCCCGATGCAGCAGCCGAAAACTGGCGTAAATTCTTCGGTCAGCTTGCAGGAATGCTTCAGGCAAAGGCATCAGCTTTTGTCCTTGACCTGATTCTTTCTCCGGGAACAATGGAATATCTGTCTGCTCTGCCTTTTCCGGCAAACGTAGTTTCTATTCCAGTAATCACGGCAGTAGTCAATGCAGCTGTAAAAGCAGTTACCGATCCGGTAATAAGCTCAATTCTCAGTTTTTCTTCCGGAGGCCGAATAGATGAACCGACTTTTGCCCTGATTGGTGATGCAACAACTCTCGGAGGAAGAAACAGGGAATGGATATTCAGGGATGATCAGTTAATAGCAACAGTACAAATGGCATCTGCCGGAGCCAATTCACAACTCCTTTCAGAGATCAGAAGCCTGAAAGCTATTCTTGCCGGACAGGAATTGAAAACAACTCTCAAAGGCAGTGATATTGATATTGCCCTTAGGAGGAGTTTGAATATGAGAAATAAGAGAGGAAGGTAATCAAATTACTGGCAATAAAGAGTAAATATTGCCGAAAATTTGATCAGAATTATATGGTCATTCCAACAATATATTAGAAAGAATATTGTTCATCATGTTGCTCAAGTTATTTAAAAATTGTATTTTTGACAAAATTGTCAAGATAATTTTGTCAAGATAATGAAAGAGACATTAAGAGAATATATTCACAAGTTAAGAGTTGATGCTTCTATGACGTTAACAAAATTAGCAGCGGCATTAGATATTGACCAATCAACTTTATCAAAAATTGAGAATGGAAAGAGATTAATACCCGAGAATATTTTACCAAAGCTAGCTAAGGTATTTGAACTTGATATAGAAGAATTAAAAAAGGAATATTATAGTGAAAAAATTGCCGAGATTATTTATCCTCAATCAGATACTTCTGAACTATTGAAATTGGCAGAAAAAAAAGCAGAATATTTTAAATCAAAACAATTAAAATAAATATGAGATTTTGAAAATCAATGAATTTAAAAGAATTAATTGAAAAATATGAATCCGAAAGGGATAATTGTTTAAGGCCAAGTTATAATGAAACTCAGTTAAGAAATGACTTTATAGATCCACTATTAAAATGTTTCGGCTGGGATGTTGACAATTCAAAAGGTAAGACACATTTTTTACGTGATGTTTTACAGGAAGAATACATTGAAGTTGAAGATTCTAATACAAAGAAGAATCCTGACTATACACTTCGCATCAATGGTACACGTAAACTTTTTGTGGAGGTTAAAAAGCCATCTGTAAACATTAATAATTCTTCTAAAGCTGCTTTTCAAATAAGAAGATATGGTTGGAATGCAAATCTTGGAATTTCCATTCTAACGAATTTCGAAGATTTAATAATTTACGACTGTAGATTTAAGCCGAATCCCACAGATAATGAGCATGTTGCGAGAGTAAAAATATTTCACTACTCTGATTATCTAAGTGCATTAGATGAAATAAATCAAATGTTATCTTATGATTCTGCACATTCTGGATTACTTGATAATTTATTTTCAACATACGAAAGAAGAGGAGAAACATTTGATGATTATTTCCTTTCTCAAATAGAGGATTGGAGACAGCGATTAGCAATTTCAGCAGTTAACAGCAATGAAGATTTGGAAAGCCAAGATGTCAATTTTCTAATTCAAAGACTTCTTAATAGAATAGTTTTTCTTCGAATATGTGAAGACAGGACTATCGAGAAATTTGAAACCTTAAAATCTATTACAAATTATATAGAACTGAAAGCACTATTTGAACAGTCCGACAGAAAATTTAATTCTGGGCTATTTGATTTTATTGAGGATACATTATCGAAAGAAGTTGGAATAGATTCTGATACACTAATCTCTATTTTCAATGAATTGTATTATCCTCTTAGTCCTAATGACTTTTCTGTTGTAGATCCGGCAATTTTAAGCCAGATATATGAACGATTTCTTGGAAGTAGAGTCTTAATTGATGATAATCGACAATTGTCAATTGTAATGGAACCAGAGGTTTCTGCTTCAAATGGTGTTGTTCCTACTCCAAAACTTATAGTTGAACAGATTGTTAAAGACACTCTAACGCCTCTTGTATCAGATAAGTCATTTGAAGGGCTTAAGAATCTTAAAATTGCTGACATATGCTGTGGTTCAGGCACATTTTTAATTTCAGCTTATGATTTTCTTCTTGAAAAGTATTTAGAATCAATATCTAATGAAAAAATTTGCGACAATAATATTGTATATTTAACAGATGATTCAACTTATGTTCTTACCCTTAAAGGCAAACGCATTATCCTTGAAAGCAATATTTTTGGTGTTGATATAAATCCTTATGCAAAAGAGGTAAGTGAGTTTAGTTTATTATTAAAATTACTTGAAGGTGAAAATGAGGCCACTGTAAATGATTTTTTAAATCAATATGATGAAAGGTTGCTACCCAGCTTAAGTAACAATATTAAATGTGGTAATTCTTTGGTCGACTCAAATTTTTATAAGTTTATACCTGAAGCTTTGGATGATGATGAGGTGTTGTTTCGTCTTAATCCTTTCGATTGGGAAACGGAATATCCATTTCTAAATGAAACTAATGGATTTGATGCGATTATTGGTAATCCTCCCTATGTTAGAATTCAAAATCTTGTAAAATATTCACCAGAAGAAGTATTGTATTATCAGTCTTCTGTATCTGGATTTGATGTAGCAAAAAAAGAAACAATTGACAAATATTATGTATTTATACAAAGAGCAATTGCATTGTTAAACTCTAATGGGTATTTGGGATATATAGTACCTCATAAATTCTTTTTAATTAAAGGAGGTAAAGCTCTAAGAAATCACATTTCAGAAAACTGTAATATCTCTAAAATTATCCATTTTGGAGTGTCTCAGATTTTTCCAGGTAAATCAACCTATACTGCGATAATGGTATTAAGAGTAGAAAAGCATGAAAGATTTTCATTTAAAAGGATTAAGTCAATATCGGCTAGATCGCTTGAGGATGATAGTAATTCTATTGAATACAAAAATGAAAACTATAATTCTGATCCATGGGTTTTTCTTGCTCCTGGAACAGAAGAAGTGTTTACTAAAGTTAGGCATTCACAAAATAAACCTTTAAAAGACTTAGCAGAAATTTGTGTTGGTTTACAAACTAGTGCAGATAAAATATATATATTCAAACCTGAATATGAAAGTGATGACTATTTTGATTTTAGTAAACAGGGAAAATCTTGGAAAATTGAGAAAGGAATATGCCTACCTGCAATTTACGATTTGTCATTTGGATTATTTGAGACATTGAATGGGAATACACAAATCATTTTCCCTTATAGCATCAAGGGTGATAAGGCAAAAGTTTATAGCGAGACCTATTTGTCGACTCATTTCCCTTTGGCTTATGCTTATTTGAAAGAAAATCAAGAGTCTTTAGAAAAGCGAAGTCTGCAAGGAAAAGAACCACTATGGTACCAATTTGGCCGTTCCCAAAGTTTGACTAAATTTCATAACACCGAGAAACTAATTTGGTCAGTTTTATCAACTGAGCCACCATATACAATCGATAAAAATAATCTACAGTTTACTGGTGGTGGAAATGGTCCTTATTACGGATTGATAAATAATTCTGAATATTCTTTATACTACTTTTTAGGAATACTTTCACATCCTCTAATTGAAAATATGGTAAAATCAGGTGCAAGTGAATTTAGAGGTTCATATTATTCTCATGGAAAACAGTTCATAGAGAATCTACCTATTAGAACTATTAATATGGCTAATAATACAGAAAAAGAAGCATATAAGCAAATAGTTAAAATCGTTAGGAACCTAATCAGTACTAAAGTTAAACTTAAAACTGTTGGTTATGGAACAAATAGAAATGTATTTCAAAGAAAAATCGATACTTTGCAAAAACAATTAATTCAGATTATTAACAATCTGTATGGTATTTCAAATAAGGAGTTTGAAACAGTGATGCAAGATGAAATGTTTAATTCAGAATCTTTAATAGCGGAATAATGGGAACAGTAAAAGATAAAATATCATCAACAAAGCTTCGAGGAGGTTACTATACTCCAAAACCTATTACAGATTTTTTATGTAGTTGGAGTATTGATGTCAATACTAATTCTGTATTAGAACCAAGTTGTGGAGATGGTAATTTCATTGAATCAGCAATATTGCGTTTTAATGAATTAGGTATAGAGGGAAAACAACTAGATGGTAAAATTAAAGGAATTGAATTAATAGAAGAAGAATCCTCTAAAGCAAAACAAAGAGCTGCAAACTTAGGGATAGATCCCAATATAATCGAGAATCGAGATTTTTTTAACTATATAAAAAACAATGAAACAATCGAATATGATGTTGTGATAGGTAACCCTCCTTTTATTAGGTATCAAAATTTCCCGGAGGAACATCGGCATCTTGCTATTGAGATGATGAAGACTCTTGGATTGAACCCAAATAAACTTACCAATATATGGGTGCCGTTTCTTATAGTTTGTTCTTCATTATTAAATAATTCTGGAAAAATGGCAATGGTTATCCCAGCCGAATTATTTCAGGTTAAATATGCAGCTGAAACGAGGATTTTTCTTTCCAAATATTTTGAAAGAATTACAATATTAACTTTCAAAAAATTAGTTTTTGATAATATACAGCAAGAAGTTGTTTTATTGCTTTGTGAAAAGAAAGTTAAACATGGTCAAGGTATTAGAGTTATTGAATGTAAAGATATGGAAGATTTAAAATCTATTGATTTTGAACTTATTAATGGATCAAATGTTAAGCCTATTGACCATAGTAGTGAAAAATGGACTAAATATTTTCTGACAGAAGGAGAAATTAATTTACTAAAGACTCTTAAATCAGATCCACGAATAATTTCTTGTGGAGATATATTAGATGTTGATGTAGGCTTAGTTACTGGACGGAATGAATTCTTTATGCTCAATAAAAAGCAAGTAAAAGAATGGGGATTAGAGAAATATACAATACCAGTTGCAAGCAGATCAAATCAATTAAAAGGAGTTACATTTTCAGAAGATGATTTTTTAGAAAATTCGAGAGCCCAAAATTCTATATACTTATTTATTCCTCCTAATGTAGAGTTTAACGATTTACCAAAAGTTTGCCAAAAGTATATTAGCTATGGTGAAGAAAGAGATTTCAATACAGGTTATAAGACTAGGATTCGTAAGCGTTGGTATATAACACCATCATTATGGGTTCCTGATGCATTTGCTCTACGTCAAGTAGGAGATTATCCAAAACTTATTCTTAATGAATCTGGTGCATCATCAACAGACACTATTCATCGTGTGAGATTTAAGGCAAAAGTCAATCGCCAATCTTTAATTATATCATTTATGAATTCTCTATCATTTGCATTTTCAGAAATCACTGGTCGAAGTTATGGAGGAGGAGTAATGACATTCGAACCTACTGAAATTGAAGAAATCAAAATACCTTCTCTGGTTGGAATGAATGTTGATTTCAATTTGATTGACGCATTAATAAGAGATCGAAAAATTGAAGAAGTTTTAGATATTATTGATCATGAGTTGCTAATTAAACAACATGGCTTTAATATACAAGAAGTTAAGCAACTACGAAACATTTGGAAAAAGCTAGCAAACAGACGAATAAATAGGAAGAAATGACATAATGTATCTATTGACAACCTTATAGATTTTCCTATGGTTAATAATGAAGACTTTTTACAGGAAACAAATACATTGCTGCACGAGGGGGCTTCGATGAAAAATATTCAAAAAAACTTTGTAAAATTGTGAATTTGATTAATTAAGGGTGTTAAATTAATTTGCATTGAGCTAAATAAACACTAAGATAGAACCGTAAGATAATTACCAGAAATATCCTGTAAATTAATCCACAAAAATGATTGCTTTTAAGAATAATATTTAAGGGAAAATATTCCTAAATCACTCAAGTTTAGGACACATATAGGACAGTAAAAACAAAACCGCATCAAAGAACATGTATTGATGCGGTGTTCGAAAGATAGAAAGTGGAGATGGCGGGAGTCGAACCCGCGTCCGAAGAGCTTCTTCTTTAGCTTCTACATGCTTAGCTTTTTTATAAATTTTCGGTCACATCGTTCACCAAAAAGCAGGTACGTCGCGAATTATCGGGATTTGTTGCACATGATCGTCTCCCGATTCCGATCATGCAAACCTGCCGGAGTCGTCACCCGGAAGGAAACAGGCAGGTATGTTTCCTGCGGATGTGGCTGGTTAATTACGCAGCCATTGCGTAGTTATTGTCTGCATTTATTATGCTTGCCGGTTGTATTTACGTGCACCCACCGACTGAGCACGGCATGCCACTGAAAGCGTCCATCACCCCGTCGAAGCCATGTCATCCCCAATTGTTAAAGAACGAATCTACAATATATTAAAATTTGTTATCTTATCAAATCAATAATATCTTTTAAGAAGAAGAACTGATATTTTAATTGTATAATATCTTAAAGAATTTAAATTTATTTTTTTCTGATTTTTTCAATTTGTATATTGGCGTAACAATAGCAAAGGATTACTATGAAATTTGTTTATTTTCTCTTATTAATATATTTATCACCTTACCTTGTTTTCAACCAGGAAACAGAACTGGCAATGGATTCTGTTGTCAGGATCAGCCCCGAGAAAGAACTTGTTGGAGATATTGACGCTCTTATTGATAACAATGATCTGAAAGATGCTTTGATCGGGGTTTCAATTGTTTCTTTGGAAAACGGCCAGATATTATACCGAAAAAATGACGAGAAAAATTTTATCCCGGCTTCTTCTTTGAAACTGCTTACAACATCTGCTGCACTTGATTACTTCGGGCCGGATTTCGTTTTTATCAGCAAAGTTTATCTGGACGGAGAAATATTCGACAATGGCGAGTTTATAGGCAATATCGTTATTCGCGGAGCCGGCGACCCGTCAATTTCAGAAGTTTATGGTATAAACCCGGACAGCCTGCTTTCAAATTGGGCTGAAACAATGGACAGCCTTGGAATTTATACCATAAGGGGAAATATTATCGGTGATGACAGCTATTTTGATGAAACTGACTATGGGCCGGGATGGGCGTGGGATGATTTTAATTATCCCTTCTCCGCTAAAGTCAAACCTTTGTCCATTTATGATAATTCAATCGAAATAAATATCTATCCGGGAGATAGTTCTGACACTCCGGCAAGATTCGAACTTACGCCGGAAACTGATTATGTAAGGATATTAAATTATATTAAAACTTCCGACATCGAATCACCCTCTGATATTAATTTTATCCGGGACAGTAAAGCCAATGTTATTGAATTGCACGGCAGTATTTCTCCCGATACAAGCATAAAAGATTATCATATCAAGCTTGCTCTGGCAATTGATAACCCCACCCTGTATTTTCTTAATAATTTCCGACAAGCACTAAATAACAGAATAATCAGATTTCGTGGGGCTATACTTGATGCTGATAATCTAAATTACGGTATTTCATATATTGGTAAAAAACCTGAATTCTCACATGAATCACCTAAACTGATAGATCTTATAAAAGTAATAAATACTCAAAGTCATAACCTCGGCGCCGAATGCCTGCTAAAATCCCTTGGAAAAGCATCAACCGGCGAAGGCAGTTTCGCCAGCGGGATAGGTAAAGTGGAAGAATTTGCAGGAAAACTCGGGTTAAATCCTGATAAAATGAGAGTTGTTGACGGTTCGGGCCTTTCCAGGTATAATCTGATAAGCCCGGCCTATTTCGTAAGGCTGCTGTCAGCTGTTTATCGATCCGACAACCGTGATATTTTCAAAAATACATTAGCCAGGCCCGCTAATCCGGGTACACTTGAACGAAGACTAACCGGTACAAAGGCAGAGAAAGCAGTTTTTGCCAAAACAGGTACAATGAACGGAGTTTCTACTATTTGCGGTTATATCGTTACCAGAGACAAAGAAAACCTGGCATTCTCTATTATGATAAATAACTTCACTTCCCCGGTAAGTGTAGCCAGGAATTTGCAGGATCTGATACTTATGCGACTGGCAAGTTTCAGCAGAAAAAGATAGTTATATAAGAAATTCCGATTTCGGATCATGTTTAGCGTATCTGGACAGAGCCGATTTCCTGCTGATGTTGGCATAACAATAACGGCAGCCATGAATACAAGTATTATTTGCTCCAATATCAACCGCCTGGTTGCAATTGCAATTCAACCTTTGGTTTCTGTCACGTTTATAAGGGATATTCTTTTTGCTAATTTTGTTAATAAGATTAATATCAATACAGCTTGCAGATTCTATACCGGCAGATTTTAACTTTTCATCAGGACAGCATATTTGCATCTTCTTCTGCTCAGTTGCAGCAACATCATTCAATGTTTCTAATAGTTCAACAATTTCATCATAATTATAAATCGTCTGATACCCCGCCTTTAACATTCTCCTCTCAGTTTTCCTGTAATTGCTGAGAACACTTGTAATAATCTTCCCAACAAAATCGGATAAGGTATTTAATAAATCAGAAAAGTTCGCTAAATGGAATTCAGGAGTTATTTCATTTGCCAATACTATTGGATCGTAACGCCATATTACTCTTTCTTTGCCAATCTTTTCAGATAAATTAATAATTGAATCAATAATACGGTTTTTATCAGGATTTTCAGGCTCCAATATTTCGGGATAATTTGTAAGCGTTATCATGAAATAATAAGAAAAACCGGATTCATCAAGAAAATCCAGATATTTCATCATAGCTTCGGGATTACGGGTCCAGAATACAAAACAATCAACATCATCGGGATATAATGAGACTTTTTTTATCTGCTTCGGATTATACGGATTGGCTACCAGGCAATAACCGGCTTTAATTCTATTAATTAACCAATCGGAATAAAACGCCGGGATATCAGTCCTCCTGCTTACCGAAACTATCATATATTACATATCATCCCGAATAGTAAATGAAAACTTCGTCCAGCTTCCCTGTTTGCTTTCCACCCAAATTTTACCGCCGTGCCTTTCTACGAATTCCTGGCAAATAATAAGGCCCAATCCAGTACCGGACTCATTCTTCGTACCTTTTGTGCTGTAAACGGTATCAAGTCTGAATAATTTTTCAAGGTTCTCTTCACTGATACCAACTCCGTCATCCTCGACAGTGAAAAGGAAAAAGTCATCAATTTTAATAGAATCAATAGTAATATTACCATTTGGATCTGTATATTTTACGGCATTATATATCAGATTTTTGAATATTGTATGAAGTAAATTCATATCAGCCCTGATAGTCATATCACCGGGAATTTTTATGTTGAAATTGACTCCTTTTTCCTCAATTTCACTAGCAAATAAGCTCCTGATATTCTGAATGATCTGTACGGGTTTCGTATCTACCGGAATCACCTTCAAACTACCAGACTTCGCTTCCGCCCATGTAAATAAATTCTCCATCATGGCCTTAAGGCTATGCGCAGCATTTGTTATTGATACCGAATTTTTAGCAGCCTTGGCATACATTTCTCTATTTATCTGCATATTCAGAAGTTCAGTCCCAAGCATTAATGATTGAAGAGGATCTCTGATATCATGCGAGATTATTGAAAAGAACCTGTCTTTTTCAATATTATTCTTTCTCAATAATTTCTCCGAATCCATTAACCTCTTATTCACCAAGGCCAGTTTCCTGGACTCTTCTCCAAGAATTTTATTAACTCTGTTCAGTTCCGAATTTGCAGACTGGACATCTTCATTTTTTTCTTTAAGCAGATTATTCAGCTCTTTATCTCTCTTACCTTTACGAATTAGAAAATAGAATACTATCACTGCCAATGTAATAATTGCCAAAGCCATAACAAGCATTAGTTTGTTTTCAGCAAGCTTTATATCCTTAGATTTATTATCGCTGGAAAGCATTTCATTCTCACGAATTTTATTTTTTAATTCAAATTCGTTAAAAATCATTTCAATTTCACTATTCTTTTCCCTAATTTGTAGTGAATCATTCAAATAGGAATATTTTTGATAATATTCAAGTGCCATTTGATAATTTCCTACAGCTTTATAGTAACTGCTTATGTTGAAATTGTAACTCTTTTCGATTTCTAAGTTATTATAATCTTTAAAAGTAATTCGGATGAAATCAAAATATTTTTTCGCCGAATCCAATTTATTCATTTTCACATATACATTTGCAACATTCAGTAAATTTTTCTGGTATGATCTTAGAAAATTACTTTTTTTATTAATATCTCCAGCGATTTTATAGTACTCCAGAGCCTTGTCAAAATCTGATTTATTTTGGTAAATCATTCCAAGATTATTACTTACCATAGCCTTATTCTTAAGATTATTCATTTCTCTTGATATATTGTAGGCTTTAATAAGATTAGATTCTGATTTAACAAAGTCATTATTACTAAAATATATAATACCCATAAGATTATAAGCTCTGAAATCATAATTCTGGTCCTCAATTCTTGGTAGATATGAAATTGATTTTTTTAAATACTTTATGGCATCATCATATTTCTCTAAATTTTTAAAAGTATTAGCAATATTATAATTTACAGCGAACTTATCCTGATAATTTGTATCAGCAATCAAAGGAACCCATTCAAGATATTTTTCTATAGCTTCATAATAATCCCCTTTAAGATAATAATTGCCTGCCAAAGCATCTATTATGTTTTCCTTTTGAAAATTTAAACCCTGTTTTTTATAAAAATCATACAAATTATTGGCATAAGGGAATGTAATAGCCAAACTGTCAATTCTTGGATGTCTGATTTTCAATACCATTTCTCTAATTGAATTAGTATCCTTACCCTCACTCTCTACGATATTATTATAAAGTTCCTTAAGCCTGTCTGTTTGTGAGTACATACTTGAAGTATTACACAAAAAAAACAATAACAATGTAATTATTACCACCCTGCTGTTCCCGCACCTGTATCCTTTGTTTTTTCTCTTTTTCAAATATACACCCTATAGCCCAATTTAACCAATGCTGATACTTATATAAACTAAAAAGGAAATATAATATTTTTTTTTGAATATAAAAGAAATATTATGTATATTCGTACAATTAACCATTTAGTTAATATATGTAGTTAAATATTTTAGTTTAACCATTTATGGATTATAAATATGAGTGAAAAAGAAAAACAGGCTGAAGAGAAAATCCTTGATGCAGCAAACAAGGTATTTATTGAAAAGGGATTTTACGGAGCAAGGATGCAGGAAATTGCTGATAAAGCAGGAATAAATAAAGCTATGCTCCACTACTATTATCGAAGTAAAGACAAACTTTTTGAAAGAGTTTTCGAACAGGCGGTAAAGTCTCTTTTTGTAAAAATTGGCCCTATACCAGCTATGGATATTCCTTTTGATGATAAAATCAGGAATTTTGTAAGTAATTATATTGAAATGCTTGCCAAATACCCTCAAATTCCAATGTTTATCCTTCATGAAATCAATACTAATCCTGATAAGATAGAGAAAATATTCAGAAAAAACCTGGAAATGATACCAAAAAATATCCTGATCCAATTCAGAGAAGAAGTTGAGAAAGGAAATTATAAAGACATTTCCGCCGAGCAGTTTATAATAAATATTCTTGGCTTGAGTATTTTCCCCTTTCTGTCCAGGCCATTGCTTCAAAAAATATTCGATATCAGCGATGATGGTTTTGATAAACTTCTTGAAGAGCGAAAAACTCTTATTCCCGAAATAATTTTCAACGGTCTTAAGATTAACAAGGAATAATTATGCAAACCCAAAAACTAAACTGGATTGGCGTAATACTTTGTATAGCAATTGCAATAAGCCCGGCCATGGCACAGGAATACAGCCTTAGGGTGCTTTGGGAAGCAGCTAAGAAAAATTCCGAGCTGGCATCCTCAGCAAAGAATATCAGTTTAAGAGCAAATCTTGAGGATGAAAAACTATCTTCGCGATATTATCCTGAAATTAATGTATTTGCTAAAGCTCAGTACCAATCTGATGTAACAAAAATTGATATTGATATCCCGATACCGGGATTTCAGGCTGATTTCCCTGAAATGCCAAAGGATCAATACCAGGCAGGAGTAAGTATCAATCAGATTATCTGGGATGGCGGCAGTATATCGGCACTAAAGTCAAGTAACATGTTCAGCTCTGCTCTTGAAAAGAAAACCCTGGAAGCGGATATATATAAAAATTTAAGCCAGGTCAATAATTATTATTTCTCGGCTCTAATAACTGACAAAAGAAAAAGTATCCTTGACAACATGATCACAACCTTTGAAGAAAAGTTAAAAAAAATTGAAACAATGGTTACTAACGGACTTCTGCCCGAAAGCTATCAGTTGGAACTTCAGGCTGAAATATTGAAAATTGAAAATCAGTCTGAAAACTCTGTTAAACAAAAAGCCATATTGATTAACAACTTAACTACATTGACAGGTATTAAATTTATTAACATTTCTTCCCTGGAGTATAAAATTCCCGAAATCACTGATGATTTTATTCTTGAGAGGCCTGAAATTGAAGTTTTTGAAAGTAGTAAAAATCTAATAAACCAGTCGGTTGAAATTTTGGGTTCAGCTTATATCCCAAAAATTTCTGCCTTTGGAAATTTTGTATATGGCAGGCCCGGCTTAAATATGTTCGACGATAAATTCAGCCCCTACTTTATAGCAGGCGTTCAGGCCAACTGGAACATCTGGAGCAAAGGAAATAATAACAGAGATAAGCAGATAGCAGAAATCAAAGCAGAGGAAATTGACAATAGCCGCAGTGAATTCGAAAGAAACATTCGCCTGATTAGTGAATCTTACAAAGTAAGTATTGAAAACCTGACAAACACTATTAAAAAAGACAGGGAAATTTTAATCCTAAGAGAAAGAATCAGTGCCGAAGCAGAATCCAGACTGACAAACGGCGTAATCACATCTTCGGATTATATTGAAATATTGAACAAGGAGAAAGATGCTGAAATGAATCTGGAGCTGCACAAAATTGAACTGAATAAAGCAAAAGCAGATTTACTTGTACTACTTGGACAAACTAACTAAGGAAACTGAAATTGAAAGCTTTAAATATTTATATCCTATTAGCTGCATTATTACTTGCGGCTTCATGTTCTGACGAAAACGGTAAATCCGATGCCTACGGAAATTTCGAAGCTGTTGAAACAATAATTTCTGCGGAGACAGCAGGGAAAATAATTGAAATGAACATTGAAGAAGGTATGACAATTGACAGCGGCAGGCTTGTTTGCCTGATAGACACGAGTGATATTGTGGCAATGATGGCAGAAACCAGGGCAAAAAAAGCTGCAATCAAATCAAGAAGCAGCCAGGTATTTACCCAGATAGCCGTCCTGAATGAAAGAAAAGAGAAAGCGCTGAATGATAAAAAAAGGCTTGAAAAACTATTCGAATCCGGCGCCGCAACACAACAGCAAATGGACGATATAAACAGCGCTATTGAAGTAATAGAGAAACAGATAAAACAGGTGGAAGCACAAAATGCCCCAATCGTTTCTGAAATGAAAGCAGTTGATGCAGGAATGGAAAGGCTGAATTTGCAACTTGAAAAATGCAAAATAGTAAACCCGATGAACGCTACTGTGCTTGAAAAGTACGCAGAGCTTCATGAATTGGCAGCACCTGGAAAACCCCTGTTCAGAATAGCCAACCTTACAAATATTACTCTTAGGGCATACGTCAGCGGCAGCCAACTCCCCAATATTAAAATCGGGAATATAGTGAAGGTTCTGGCTGATAAGAACAGCGATGAAAACAGAACCTACGAAGGCACAATTTATTGGATATCCCCGGAAGCTGAATTTAGCCCTAAAATTATTCAAACCAAAGAAGAAAGAGTGAATCTTGTTTATGCCGTGAAAATCAGGGTTAAGAACGATGGTTCCCTAAAGATAGGCATGCCGGGTGAAGTAGAGTTTTAGTTGAATATCAGGATAATTCTACAATATCATTTTTGATTATTCAATGGCAATTTTCAAAGGCCTAAAAGCCAAATTGATTTTTATCTGATTACGATAACTTTGTCAATACAGAATAACAGGCTGAACATTTTTATATAACGAAACAAGGCTGCCCGATACGAGCAGCCTTGATTTATAATATTCCCCCAAGGTTTATTATCTTACCAGGGTATCTTTTCTGTCCGGGCTGGTGGATACGATCCTGATTGGAACGCCCGTGTAATCTTCGATCACCTTGAAATAATCAATAGTTTCAGCCGGAAGATCATCGAATGACTTAATACCGGACAATGATTTGTTCCATCCCTTAACGGTTGTATATACAGGTTCTACTTTTTCCAGTGTTCTTACGTCAGCAGGGAAGGATTTGATTTCTTTGCCATCAACTTTATATCCAATGCAAATATTAATATCCTCTAAAGTATCCAATACATCAAGTTTTGTCAGTGCAATTTCTGTGAACCCGTTGATCATGGCAGAATATTTCAATGCAACAAGATCGAGCCAGCCACAACGTCTGGGCCTGCCTGTTGTTGCACCGAATTCAGCTCCTACTTTCTGAAGAGTTTCTCCCATTTCGTCGTTCAGTTCGCTTGGAAAGGGGCCGTTGCCAACCCTTGTGCAGTAGGCTTTAACAATTCCTACAATTCTGTTAATTGCTGTCGGTGGAACTCCAAGGCCGGTACAGGCACCACCAGAAGTAGGATTGGAACTGGTAACGAAGGGATAAGTTCCGTGGTCGATATCAAGCAAAGCACCCTGTGCTCCTTCAATAACAACATTTTTATCTTCCCTGATAGCATCGTTAATCAGCAGGGTCGTGTCGGTAATATAAGGATCAACGATTTTATCGAATTCCAGGTATTGGGATACCATAGCCTCAACATCAAGAGCCTCGTAGCCATAAATTTTATCGAAAACAACGTTCTTTTCTTCCAGGTTCTGCCTGATTTTCTGCTCAAAAGTAGCCCTGTCGAGCAAATCGACGATCCGGATGCCAATGCGGCGAGTTTTATCGTTATAGGAAGGGCCTATTCCGCGGCCTGTTGTACCGATGGCTTCGCCTTTTTTGGTTTTAGCTCCTTCACGGGCCTGATCCAGCAATTTATGGTAAGGCATGATAAGGTGAGCCCTGTGGCTGATAAATAACCTTCCGCTTACGTCAATACCGTGGTCCTGAAGCATTTTAATTTCATCCACCAAAGCAACGGGATCGATAACCACTCCGTTTCCGATAACACATTTCACATTGCTGTTAAGCATGCCGGAAGGTATCAGGTGCAGAATATACTGCTTCCCATCGATAACAATTGTATGCCCGGCATTTGCTCCGCCCTGGTATCTTGCTACAACATCGGCATCTTTACTGATCAGGTTAACAATTTTGCCTTTTCCTTCGTCTCCCCACTGGGAGCCAACTATCAGAGTTACACTCATATCTTATTCCTGTCAACTAACTTATTGCTTTTGTTACCGAAACCTAAGCGTTTGATTTTTGAGCCGCTATATCTCAATACGACTTTTTGAAATTAAGCCGCAAAGATTTCAGGTAAAGATAAAAAATGATAATCACACTAAAAAATAATTTTAAAATTTTTGTAACCAATGTGGATAAATTTATCTCGATATAATTATTACAGGTAACGCATTGTTAAAATTGTTCCACATATCTCCACAAAAAAAATAAAATTTTTAATCATTAACTAAGCATTCGACTGAGCGGAATACTTATCATATCAGGATTAAAGGGACCCGTCCAAAAGTAAGCTACAAAAACCTTATCAGAAATTGACTTTGAACTTCTAATGCTGATCCAGTTCATCAAGTATAATTCTTTCTGAATCAATATTAATGAAAAATTTATCAGAATATTATTAAATTTGCTTTGATAAATTGTGGAATGTTATATTATTTGCGGAAACTCTTTGAAAAAAAATATAATACTGTTAATTTGTTTTGGCATATTATTTATTCAATATTCCTGCATCGACACCGGAAATGACAAACCGGCAGATAAAAAAGATATTGAACCGCAGTTAACCGAAAAACAGCTTGATTCCCTGCGTATTCTGGATACTTTACGGAAATATGACAGTATGTATCCTAAAATTACATACAGCAGATTTCATATTTCCGACTATAAAAAACTCAAAGAATTAAGGCGTATGATTCGGGAAACCGACAGCAACAAATATGTTCTTAGGGTATTTAATACCTTGAACCGAAAATCGACCGGATACTTGCGAATTGGGGAAACAGTTGTCCTTGCCGATAGTGCCGTTGCAGATAAAAAGGCTTATTCAATTTTTCCTTACTATTACCCTGCCGGTAGGGATATTAGTAAAATCGTCTTTGTTTCGAATGAATACCAGGCTTTCGGGGCTTATGAATATGGCAGACTGGTTCAATTTGGAGCCACAAATACCGGAAAAGAAAGAACCCCTACTTATCCCGGACGATACGCTCTTGTGTGGAAAGAAAAAGAACACCGCAGTTCGCTGGACAGCAACTGGAAAATGCCCTTTACATGGAACATACATGCAGAGGCCGGGAGTGCATTTCACCAGTTTACAATGCCAGGCAGGCCGGTATCACACTCTTGCTGCCGATTATTCCGTAATGATGCAAAATGGCTTTATTACTGGGGAAAAGGATTTAAAAGAGATTCAAACCGAAAAAGAATCCCGCTTTCCGGAACGCCTGTAATAATTCTGGGTATGTTTGATTTTTCAAGGAAGAAAGGCGGTCCCTGGCTTGACCTTAAATCCAACAAAGATCATTTCGTAGAATTACCTGAAAAACCAATGGAAGTTGAAGAAGCTCTGATACCTTGGTGCCAGATACCAGACGGCGCGAAATGGAATATCAGGGATAAAAACAGGTTCCGCTACGCCGAAGATACTCTCAGGGCAAGGGGTATTATCAAACCTCATGTTAAGCTGATTAAATCAGTTAATTTCAACGAACAGAGAAGAAAAAAAGAACTTGCAGAAGCCAGAGCCAAAGCCGAGAAAGAAAAGAAGAAAAAAGAAGAAGAAGAGAAAAAAAGGCTTGAAAAATTAAATAAATACCTGACTGAACCTGTTGATATTGAGAATACTGACAAAGAATCAGGAGCAACAGGAAACGAAGAAAAACTTCAGAAGGAAAATACCGGAAGCAACAATCCGGGGAAACCGGGGCGGAGGAATAGATGAAACACTGGAAGGCGGAATTACTACTCGTCCTGATAACTTTCATTTGGGGCGGTACTTTTCTTTTTACCAAGATAGGGCTTGAATACTGTCCGCCATCGCTTTATATTATTTTCAGGTTTATCATTGCCTTTGCTATTTCTTTTGCAGTATTCGGAAGGCATTTATTCAAAACAAACAAACAAACACTTCTTCACGGGCTTATACTCGGCTTGTTTTTCGGTGGAGGGTTTGTATTGCAGACCTATGGATTGAAATTCACTACAGTTTCAAAATCAGCATTTATTACAGGTGTATCTGTAGTGTTAGTTCCTTTTGTTTATAAATTAGTTGAAAAGAAAAATATTCGCCTTTGGCCCAAAATTGGAGTTGTTATCGCATTTATCGGATTATGGATTTTTACAAATCCGGAATTCGACAATATCAATATTGGTGATATATACACACTTTTGTCCTGTATATTCTGGGCTTTGTATATAACTTACATGGATGTTTTCACACGTGGAAAATCTGATTTCGGAGAAACAGCAAGGCTGGTAATGTTTCAGTTTACAGCGGCGGCTCCCGTAGCCCTTGTAACGTTTCTCTTATTTGAACTTGACGGTTTATACCTGAATTGGGATATTAAATTGCTCTATTCACTGGCGTATAATGGCATTATAGCCTCATTTATGCTAACTTTTATTCATACCTCGGTTCAAAGATACACTACCCCGGTAAAAGCAGCACTGATATTTGCCCTTGAACCTGTTCTTGCAAGCTTTTTTGCAGTTTTATTTATCAGTGAAACACTTGGAGGAAGAGAATACATTGGCGGAATAATACTTCTTAGCGGAGTTTTGATATCAGAAACCGGAGACTTCTTTTATCAAAAGCTAAAAGGTTCGGAAACCTGATCATATATATTTTTCGGACCATGCACTTATAACACTACCTGCATATTCAGCATCTGATTTTTTTGTCAGAATATGGTCAGCATTATCAAGTGATATAAAACTCTTCGGATGACGTGCTTTCTGGAATAATTTCGCTGCATTATCTATCCCCACAGTCATGTCCACCGGCGAATGGAGTATCAAAAACGGTTTATTGATCTTAGCGGCAGAATTCAGTATGTTATAATTTTTCATATCCTCGAAAAACTTTGTTTTCAAAGTATAATCCGCACCCCCAATGTTTACTATTATTGCCCCGTCGGGATTTTTATTTTTCCTGATATGGTTCATTTTTTTCTCAAGGTGGCTGAGCGTTGCGGGTGCACCTATCACCACAACAGCTTTAACGGATGGAAAATCTGCCGCCCTTGCTATAGTAGCAGCACCGCCAAGGGAGTGCCCGATCATCAGCGACGGAGGCCCGTGATTTTCTTCGAGATACTCAACAGCTGATTCCAGGTCGAGCAGGTTGGTGGAAAAATTTGTATCGGAAAAATTTCCGCTGCTGCCGCCAATGCCTGCGAAATCAAATCTTAAAACCCCTATGCCATTTTCAACAAGTGTTTTACTGATAGTATTAACTGATTTCAAATTTTTTGAACAAGTAAAGCAATGTGAATACACAGAAAGAGCTTTAGGATTTTTATCAGGAAGCTCGATAATTGCAGCAATATCATGCCCGCTTTTCGATTGAAATTTCTCTACAATTTTTTTCATTTAATCAATTTAAATCATCAATGTTTTAAAATTATTAATAGTAAGTAACGGATATTGTCCGGTAGAAATTGTTAAATTCCTTTTATACATTATAATCAAAAGGAATTTATATAACAATTTCTTATTTTGCACACATCATAATTATTAATATTATCGGAGTTGAAGATGAAGATCGGAATTATAGGCGGATCAGGATTAGACAAACCCAATATTTTAGAAGATTTTCATGAAATAGAAGTAAATACACCATACGGGCAGCCCAGTTCAAAATTTCAGGCAGGCAGGATAGCCGGCAAAGAAGTTATAATATTATCCAGGCACGGGCGCGCTCACAACCTTACTCCCACGGGTGTGAATTACAAAGCAAACATTTCAGCAATGAAGCAGCTTGAAGTTTCACATATTATTGCTACTACAGCAGTTGGTTCGCTCAAAGAGGAAATTGGCAGGGGCGATATTGTAATCCTGGATCAGTTCATTGATTTTACAAAGCATCGTGCAGTAACTTTTTTTGATAATTTCGACGATGGTGCCAGGCACACCCAAATGTCAGAACCATTCGATAATTATATGCGCGAACATTTAATTGAGTCAGCAAAAAATCTTGATATGAAGTTCCATTCAGATGGAACTGTAATTACTATCGAAGGCCCGAGATTTTCGACCAAAGCTGAATCGAAAATGTTCAGGATGTGGGGTGCAGATGTAATAAATATGTCAATTGCCCCTGAATGCATCCTGGCAAATGAACTAGGGATTCCTTATGCCGCAATAGCCATGAGCACTGATTATGACTGCTGGAAAGAAGATGAGCAACCTGTTACTTTCGAAGAAATACTGAAGGTATTCGAGAGCAATGTTGAAAAAGTAACCAAACTGCTCGTGGATGTAATTGCTAAGATATAGTTTCCCGAAACTAAATGAGCATTGTAACTCCAATTGAATTTGATATTATCTTCAGGGATGCTGCCCCTGAATGGAAGTTAAATATTTTATTACTGCAAATTGAGAGCTGACTATTTATGAAAAATATTCTTATTTTCCTGCTGCTCCTCCCAATATTATGCTATTCCACTGAAAAAGCAGATCCTATGCACAGGGTAAAGATTGGCGATACGGCACCTGATTTTACTCTGAATTTTACCGATGGCAAAACCATGAAGCTTAGCGACCTGAAAGGAAAAGTGGTTATGCTTCAGTTTACTGCAAGCTGGTGTCCGGTATGTATCCGTGAAATGCCATTTATTGAGGAAGAGATATGGCAGAAGAACAAGGAAAATCAGGATTTTTTCCTCGCAGCTGTTGACCTGAAGGAAGGCAGAGAAAAAATTGACAGCCTCATCAGAAAAACCGGTATTACATACCCCGTTCTTTTTGATCCTGATGGAAAAATATTTAACCTTTTCGCCCTGGAAGATGCAGGAGTTACCAGAAACGTTATTATCGATCAGAATGGCAAAGTAGCCTACCTAACCAGACTTTTTGACCGGGAGGAATTTGACGGGATGAAAAAGAAAATCAAAGAACTGCTGGAAAATGGGAATTGATTGGGAAGAAAATTGTTTTTTTTTGCTGTGTCTGTTTCAAAAGGCTAGAAAAACGGTCATTCCCCGACAAGCCGAGGGCAGGCTGAGCGCAGCGAAGAATCCATAATCCGCATGAATACTGGATTCTTCACAACGCATCCGAATGACAAATTGTAAATATTTTGCATAAATAGACATCGTCAACTTTTATAACTAAGGTTTCCTTATCAATTCTCTTCTTCAAGCTCTATCGTTTCCTCCAATGTCCTGCCGAAGAATTTTCTGAACCAGAAATCGGCGTATAAGCGGTATTCATGAACACGCTTTGCTCCTCGCAGGCCGTGTCTTTCATTCGGGTAAAGCATAAGCTCGAAATCCTGCCCCATATCCTGCATCATTCCAATAAGCTGGATTGTGTTCTGCATGTGAACGTTGTCGTCCATTGTGCCGTGGGTTATCAGAAGTCCGCCTTTATATTTGTCGAGATATGTCATCACAGCTGCAGAATCGTAACCCTGCATGTTCTCGTTCGGCAGGTCCATATATCTTTCGGTATATATATTATCGTAGAGCCGCCAGTCTGTAACCGAGAATGCAGCTATGCCGTGGGTGAAATAATCCGAGCCGGCAGTCAGGCACATAAGTGTGGTATATCCGCCATAAGAACCCCCGGATACACCAATCCTTGACTGGTCGCACCAGGATTGTTTCCTGAGCCATTTCACGACTTCAACCAAGTCGCTTACTTCATATTTTCCAAGTACACGGTGCATAAGAGCCATATTTTCTTTGCCGAAATGTCCCGATCCCCGGTTGTCAACAGCCATAACAACAATTCCGTTTGCTGCAAGGTAGTAATCATCGTATTCGCCGCGCCGATTACGGAATTGGTTCCTGACGCTTTTTATTCCCGGGCCGCCGTAAACCTTGAATATAACCGGATATTTCTTGTTCGGGTCGAAATTTGGAGGATAAACAGCTAATGCAGGTAACTGCATCCCGTCAGAGGTCGGTATGGTAAATAATTTTGTTTCACCAAGATTATAATTATCAAATCGGGGAATTTTTGTATCGTCAATTGTCAGGCTGATAGCTGCGCTGCAATTCACAATATCCCGCTTGCGCGGAAAGTTGACAGATGAGTATTCATCAATTGCAAATGAACCTTCCGGGGATACATTGCACCTGTGTGTTGCCGGTACTTTTGTAAGTTGCTGCGGTATTCCTGTTTTTGTATCAACTTTGAATAAATGGGTTTCAGTTGAGTTTTCTCCGGTAGCATGAAGGTAGAGGCTGTTTGTTTTGTCATTCAGGAGATCTATATCAGTCACATTATAATCAAATTTTGTTATCTGTGTTGTTTCTCCGGCTTGAATATCACATTTGTAAACATTGGCCCAATTGTTTTTATCACTGATAAAATAGAAAGACTGGCCGTCGGATGAAAATATAATATCATTAAAGAAATTAACCCAGGAATCCTGATGTTCACTGTAGATAGTATCTTTCTTTTTGCCGTCTAACCCGGTTTTGATAATATAAATATCTTCCTGCGAACGGGGCATAACCTGGTAAATTAATCCGTCGGATGAAGGTGTGAACATCGGGAAGGCAATATACCTGTCTTCTGCAATGTTGGTTTCAATAAGCTCGAATTCTCCCGTATCAACATTTACGATAACAAGTTTAACAATCGGCAGCGGATCGCCAGGTTTGGGATAGCGTTGCTTTTCAAGCCTGCCGTGAACGCCTTCAGCATCAAATAGCGGAAACTCCGGAGTAGGCCTTTCATCGAATTGGAGAAATGCAATCTTTTTTGAATCCGGAGACCACCAGAAAGCTTTATAATTGGAGCTGCGGCCAAAAATTTCCTCGTAATAAACCCACGAGAGTCGTCCGTTCAACAGAACGTCATTGCCGCTTTCGGTTATTTGCTTTTCTTTCAGCTTAACCAGGTCGGCAACAAACAGATTATGGTTTCTTTCGTAAACACATTTTTTGCCGTCGGGGGAAAGGAGAACATTATTCTCGTCGTCCATATTATCTGTCAGGCGTTTGAAAACGCTGTCACTGTCACGATATACATATAAGTCATTATTGTTTCGGAAAAGGAAAATTGAGTAATCTTTATTATGAGCAATGGCATGAGCGGAGGAATATCCACCCGGCATTTTTTTATCAATATCAGCAAAGGAAAGAAACTCGGTTTCTTCGGCTGTTCTTGCATTAACGCTCATAAGAACAGTTGTACCGTCGTCTTTTGTTATTCGTTTCAGGAAAGTATTATCGTTCAGCCAGCCTGAAATTCGCGGCATTGACTGTGTAAGTGACGGCTGCCCGTGGCCATAAGCCTGGTCAAATCTGATAAGCCTGTCCTGTGAGCAAACTGCCGTAAGGCTTAATAAGAATATCGGTAAAATTAGTTTTCTAAGAGTCATATTTCTAAAGATCATAGTTTTACAAAAAAGAAAGATAATTAAAATATCCCAAATACGTTCAGCAAAATCACGAATACTACTGCCGGAATAAAATATTTAATCATGAAAATCCATATACCGCTCCAGATGCGAAATGATTTAGAGCCTTTTTCAAGTTCTTCGGCAGCGTGGCGTGCTCCCCAAATCCACCCCACAAAGATTGACATCATAAGCGCCCCGAATGCCAGCGAGAAATCACCAAAGAAAAAACTAACCTGGCTCAGGAAATCAGCGTCGCAGAGGTATGAAGGTATTAAACCAAAATTGCTAAGAAAGTCCGATGCTCCCTGCGATAATGCTGATGGAACACCGAACAGAAAAGCCACGAATGCCACGGGCCATACAATTTTTTTCCTGTTTGCTTTTTTCTCATCAACAAAATATGCCACTGCTACTTCCAGTAGTGAAATTGTTGAAGTAAGTGCCGCTACTGAAAGCAGCACAAAGAAAATTGAACCAACCAGCAGCCCGCCGGGCATATTTGTAAAAAGTTTCGGAAATATCACGAAAACAAGTGCCGGGCCGGCAGCAGGGCTTTCGCCCATGGCAAACAGCGCAGGGAATATTATCAGTCCGGCCATGATAGCTATCATTGTATCGAACATCCCCGTCCAGGCACCGGAACTGATTATATTTTCACCTTTTTTCAGGTAGCTGCCGTAAGTTACCATCAGCCCCATTCCAAGGCTTAGCGAGAAGAATGCCTGCCCGAGTGCTGCCAGTACAGTTTGGCCTGTAATTTTCGAAAAATCAGGCATTAAGTAAAAACTTAAACCTTCGGAAGAGCCATCAAGTGTATTGGAATATATAATCAATACCACTAAAAGGAGTAATAATACAGGCATTAAGATTTTGGACCATTTCTCAATCCCGCCTTCTACTCCGCCGTAAACAATTGTTGTTGTTATAAGCATGAAAAAGGCAAATAGAAGGAGAACCATTACCGGGTCGGCTACAAATTCAGCAAATCCTCCAGGATTTCCTGATGCCATTTTAAATATATACCCGACAGTCCAACCTGCAATAACTCCGTAAAAGGACAGAATGCCGAAGCCTGTCAATACTCCGAGAATACCGATCCATTTCCATTTCCAGCCCTTTTGAATCTGTTCAATTGCGCCCACCGGATTTTTCTGGTATTTTCGTCCGAGAGAAAGTTCGGCAAACATATAGGGAAGGCCGATAATAATTACAAAGAAAATATATAACAACACAAAAGCGCCGCCACCGTTTTCACCTACAACATAAGGGAATCTCCAAATATTTCCCAGGCCTATTGCCGAACCCGCTGCCGCGAAGATAAACCCTGCTTTAGAACTCCATTGTCCTCTGTTCGCTTCCATTCCAACTCCGGAAATTATTACTCAATCATTGCATTCATAAACAAATCCCCCAAGATTGTATATGAAGAAATGCAATTAAAATAAAATCGGAATGAAAATCAATTTTATTTAAGGTTTCAGAGCCCTTTTAAACCTTATCTAATAAAAATTAAAAAAAAATGATAAGAAAATTCTCCAGCCGGCAGGAATGCACTCCTCAAATTCAATAGACAAGCGCTTTAGCTCGTGGAAAAGGATGCCCTGTTCGGAGGCCAGGGAAAAAGAATTTACCCATCCCGAAAGCGGCGTAGCCGCGACATTTTTGTAGAAAGGCAAACCCGGAAAAAACAACAGCCCCGTCGGGGCGACATAGACAAAAGATTGTGTCGCTACTACGGAGCTTTGAATTATGATTATGAAAATATTAGCTACAATAATTTCGCTCCTACGGAGCTTTTTTATATAATTCCGATGCTTTTTCGGATATCTTACCCGAAAGCAATAAGGATTGGGAAATCCTTTCCCTTTTTTGCGTCGGGATAGGAAGACCCCGACCAGCAGTTTATGAATCCACCCCCGAGCTTTCCGAGCGTTCCCCCCAGCTTTCCGAGCATTCCCCCGAGCTTTCCGAGCGTTCCCCCAAGCTTTCCGAGCATTCCCCCAAGCTTCCCGAGCGTTCCCCCAAGCTTTCCGAGCATTCCCCCAAGCTTCCCGAGCGTTCCCCCAAGCTTTCCGAGCATTCCCCCGAGCTTTCCGAGCGTTCCCCCAAGCTTTCCGAGCGTTCCCCCGTGCCTTCCGAGCATTCCCTCGTGCCTTCCGAGCATTCCCTCGAGCTTTCCGAGCATTCTCCCAAGCCTTCCGAGCGTTCCCCCAAGCCTTCCGAGCGTTCCCTCGAGCCTGATTATCGCTGATATATGACATCTTAGCGTTGGGATGTGCCGTCTTAACGTTGGTTCGTGTCGTCTTAGCGTTGGGATGTGCCGTCTTAACGTTGGTTCGTGTCATCTTAACGTTGGTTCATGTCATCTTAACGTTGGTTCGTGTCGTCTTAGCGTTGGTTTGTGCTGTCTTAGCATTGGTTTGTGCTTCCAAAAACATTTTTTCAGGTAAAATTTTACTCAGAAAACACTTAGTTTCACTTTTTTGATATAGAATTTCGTTCTATTTATCCAATCGATCCATTTTATTAAATGATGTTTTGATCCGGAAAAGCCGGTATTTGCTTTTGCCGGGTGAATATTTGATTTTTAAATATTGGGGTTTGCTATGCCCGGCAATATTGAGAATCCAAAGGCACATAATTTCCATCGGGCGGGGGCGGAAATGCCCTTGGCGCTTCCCCGATACGGAATTTCATCAAGGCCAAAGGGAAAACTACTGTCAAACACCAGGTAATATAATTGAAGCGCTGCTAAAGGTTTTCTCAGAAATACTCATCGAAAAAATCGGATTATCTCCTAAACATGACAATTTATGTTTTTTTTTACAGGTTACAACAACTCAGAAAGTTGAGCAAGTTGTTTTAAAGGAAACTTTACTCCAGATATAAATGCAGGGATGGAGTGAAAGATGCGTTATGATCCGTAGAAAACATTGATCAGTTACCTTACTATCAATAATTTATCTGTTTGATCACCTATTCTTATAAAGTACATACCAACTGGTAAATCAGAAATATCAATCATAATTCTATTATTAAAATCAGGTTGTATTAAATCGATTTCTAATAATCTTTCCCCAAATGTGTTAAAGATACTTAGGTTTTCTGCCAAAATACTATGATTATTCAATATTGAATTTGTATTGATCTCTATGCTGTAAGAAGCAGGATTTGGATAGATTTTAATTCTTTCATAATTTCGATCTACCGAGTTGGTTCTAAGAAAATTCATTGCATATTCCAGCTCTACATCAATTTCATTCTCCCAAATATCAATAACACGTTTTACTGTTAACGGGATACTAATATCCGGCTGAACGCCGCCATTTAGTTCCGAATCAGAATCAAGCTGAATCACTTCATTCTCGTTAAGTGATCTTGAGAAAGGAAAAGAAACTGATAGCAATGAATCAGTGAGAATTATTTTATCGCCAACAATACCAAATGAACCATTTGTTCCCCAGAATGAAATGACGTGTACGTTAGGTAATCGCTGTAACATCATTGGAATACCTTCTCCGGTACTTATATTATTCGGCCCTGTCATAACCACTACATCACCCCCAAAGTGTGGTATCTCCGGCTGAGTTATGATAGTGTGATAAATTTCAAATTCATTATCAACAGCAGAAGTTATATGCTCATAAAAATCAGGTTTCTCGAGGAAAAATCCAGCTATTGCAGAACCCAGAAGATCATGGCCTCCCAGATTAAAGCGTAGATCAAAGATCAATTTGTCAATACCAAGTTCATCGAACCATTCAATTGCGGCTCTTACTTCCTGGTATGTCTCGGATTGACGAATTTCCTCAAGTGTCCAGCCCTCTGCTGACTCCCACAATATTTTTAAATATCCGATGTCCGGATCAAGTGTATCATAAACCACGACATCTGAAAAATCAGGAATTGGTGCACTAAGGAAATAACTCATAAAACGATTGTTCCCTTCATCATCATAAGCAGTAAGAACTTCAGTATAAGTATTCCCATCTTCTCCTGACACATAGTTTACTTCAGCTTTCTCGCCGATTTTAGCTCTTGACAGAACTTGATAGCGACTTATGATCCTTCCCTCACGAGTAGCATAGTTTGTGGGGAAGGATTCATTGAAATTGTAAAGTTCAAGTTCCGGAATTTCATTTATTGGAGTCCCATTCCACAAAATAATCTCATCTCCACATTTGATATTCATTTCATCAGAAGCAGTATTTTCATATACTTTATTTACTACTATTCTGCCATCGGACAAAGGTATCATACTTAATCCAAAACTACCATCAAATCTTTCCCTTTTGTAAGCACTCAGATTACCTGTCAATGAGACATGCCCATCAGGAATGGAATTCACGTAAGCAAGCATAGCTGCAGTAAAGCTGGCTGTATCGGAAGAAAGATATGCCTGTTCGATTTGTGGTTTTGTTTCCAGATACTTTTTATCCCAGTTGATTTTTTTCCATTCAGAAAATGGATATCTATGCCGCATAATTTTGTAAAGGGAGTCAAATCCATCAACCCAGTTCAAATGGCTCAGGTTAAAGATAGTTTCATCGAGATCAGATAATATTTTTGGTTTTTTAGAAAATATTTTCTCTGACTGCTTGAATCTTGATAAAAAGTCTTGATAGTTTTTATTATCAATAATTGGATGTCCCTTTTGCGATAAAGTATCAAAAGTTATAATGAAAAACAATATACATGAAAATGCGATGATCGATATTGCTTGCTTCATAATGTAACTCTCGTTTGTTGATACAAAATCAAACGTAAGTTACATTTTTTTTATATATTATCAAAAGTAAGCAGAATATTATCAGACTATTTAAAATATTGATTATGGTGCGGCAAATCTTTGCCATCCATTTAGCAAAATATGTATATCAGTTTTCAACATTATGAATTTACTACTGCATTTCATTTATCTTTTAATTATCTTTGCATTAATACAGATAAATATGTTATACTATTAAAAAAATAAAACCATGGCAAAGAATAAAGATAATACCCCTCCCCCGATAACTTCGCACGAAGACAAGATGAAAGCAGTTAAATTCGCTATCGACCAGATAGAAAAACAGCACGGCAAAGGCTCGATTATGCGCCTTAGCGATGAAAATGTTGTAAATGTTGACAGTATTTCCACGAGCTGCCTTTCCCTGGACGCGGCTATTGGTATTGGCGGATTCCCGCGCGGCAGAATAACAGAGATTTACGGCCCGGAATCCTCCGGAAAAACTACCGTCTGCCTTCATGTTCTCGCTGAAGCGCAAAAGGCCGGCGGCCTTGCAGCTTTTGTCGATACGGAACATGCATTGGATGTGAAATATGCCCAAAGGCTGGGCGTTGATCTGAACAATCTGCTTCTTTCCCAACCCGAATTTGGCGAACAGGCACTTGAAATAGTCGAAACACTGGTGCGCTCTAATGCTATCGACGTAATTGTTATTGACTCTGTGGCTGCACTAACACCGAGAGTTGAAATAGAAGGTGACATGGGCGATGCCCAGATGGGATCTCATGCCCGGCTGATGAGCCAGGCAATGAGAAAACTTAATCACTCAATAGGTAAAACGAATACCTGCGTGATATTCACAAATCAGCTTCGTTCCAAGATCGGGGTTATCTATGGCAATCCTGAAACAACGACGGGTGGAAATGCATTGAAGTTCTATGCTTCGGTTAGGATTGATGTGCGACGAAAGGAAGTGATAAAAGAAGGACAGAATATAATTGGTAACCGTGTCAGGGCTAAAATTGTTAAAAACAAAGTAGCTCCACCATTTAAAGAAGTGGAATTCGACATCATGTACAACGAGGGTATTTCCAAAATCGGCGATATGATAGATGTAGGTGTTGAATTCGGAATTATTCAGAAAAGCGGTTCCTGGTACACCATGGAAGGAGAACGAGTTCAGGGTCGCGAAGGCCTTCGGAAGATACTGACCGAGCAGCCTGAAATAATGACGGTTCTTGAAGGAAAGATCAAAGAAGCTATTATGCCCTCTTCGAAAAACGAAGAAAAGGAAAAGGCTGAATAATATTTTGTTTTAATAAAAGGGCAATGTATCTTTCCTTAAAATATTTGCGATTTGTTATTCGTAAGCGTTGTGAAGAATCCAGTATTTTTACAGGTTATGGATTCTTCGCTGCGCTCAGAATTACAACTTACATAACTTGTGAGACAGCCTTATATTAATAATACCATCAGGGGAAATGCCGGACACAAAAAAAATAGTGAAAGTAATATTCAGCAAGAAGAAGCAGATATGCTTTCTTCATTATGACAATGGGGAACAGGAAGAGATTTCCCTTGACCTTGTAAATGAATATGCCCTTACCAAAGGAAAAGTATTATCCTCTGAGTTATATTCTGAAATCAAATCCCGACAAAGAAAAATCGATCTGAAAAAATCAGCCTACCAATATGCATCATACAAACCCCGTACATGCTTTCAGGTAAAGGACAAATTACAAAAACTCGGTTATAATAAGGAGGAAATCAATACAGCCATTGACTTCCTGACAGAATTCGAATACCTTGACGATATCCGGTTTGCCAATAATTATGTAAAAGATATTTTACTTAGAAAAAGCCTTTCGCCCGGGAAATTGATGATGGAACTGCAAAAAAAAGGTATAGACCGCTACACGGCAGAAGATGCTGTAAATGAGAACTTCCCTCACGATAACATTTATGAAATTGCCCTGAAAGCAGCAGAAAAAAAAATGCGTATGCTGGCTTCAAAACCTAAGGAAAAGCAGAAATCATCGCTTTTTTCATATTTACAAAGGCAGGGATTCAACCATGATATTATTAAAAATATCATGGAAGATATCGGGTTATAATCAAAACCACTTCTTTCTTTTCATATATAAAAACAATCCCATTCCTATTATGAACATCAGGCCCATAACGATAAAGTAGGCGTATTTATACTCCAATTCCGGCATATATTTAAAATTCATGCCATAAACCCCGGCAATAAAAGTCAAGGGGATGAAAATAGAAGCAACCAGTGTAAGGATATTCATTACCTTGTTCATTCTGTAGCCTGCCATTGTCATGTGCAGTTCTATCAGGGCGGTTAAAGCATTTCTTTGATCTTCATTGGACTGCATCAGGCTCATAAGATGATCATTCGCATCCGAGAAATACTTCTTTGAATCTTCGGATATGAGGGAATTTTTTGTATTGATAAGTTGTTTCAGAACATCTTTCATGGGTAGAAGAACTTTTCTTATCGATAATATTTTCTTTTTAAGCCGAAATATATCCGTAAAATATTCATCTCCGCCACGTTCGGCAGCAAGCTCAATATCTTCAATTTTCTCATCAATAAAATCAGAAACGAGCAAATAATGATCGAAAATACTGTCTAACAAAGCATAAAGCAGGTAATCAGCACCATCCTGCCTTAGCCTGGAAGATTGAACGTCCAACCTTGGAAGTAAATGCCGGTAAGATTCTTCCGGACTGTCTGAAAAGCTGATAACTGCGTTCTTCCGTAGCATAATAGCAATATGATTGAAGTTTACATCGTCTTCAACATTCTTCCAGTCAATTGATTTCATGATAATAAATATTGAATCATCGCTGATATCGATCTTTGGAACAGAAGATATACTCAGAATATCTTCCTGAAACAACTTATGGATATAAAAGTTTTTTCCAAGTTGTTCAATTATTCCAATATCAGTAAGCCCCGTAACATTCAGCCAAATTTTTGACGGTGATACGGGAATCTTGATTTTTTCTCTGATATCGAATTCCTTAATAATACTATATTTTTCAGGACCGATATTTATCAGCCTTACTGAGCTTTTACCTTCAGAAAATCCTGTATAGATCAGCGTTCCCGGTGCCTGTCCGGTTTTTCTCTTTATTTTTCTATTTCTTTTCATTTTTCATAACTATTGTTCTGTAAGGGAATGGAATTTCAATACCTTCGGAATCAAAGCGTTTTTTAACATTTATCCTGAGATCACTTTTCATAACAAAACCATTTGCAGAATCCGTACTCCAGATATATGCCCGAAGATTTATGGAACTCTCACCAAAATCAATCACCCTGACATCTACAGGATGTACATCTTCTTCCTTTTCTTCATCCGTTCGGTTATCAATATAAAACTCATGCTTTACGGCTTCTTCCCTTATAATATTGATCGCTTTTTCAATATCAGAGTCATAACTTATTCCCACTTCGAAATGATTTCGCACCGATGCCTGGCCAATATGCGAATTCAGAATTGTTTCCGAGGAGATTATTGAATTCGGTATAACAATACGCCGGTTTTCGGGGTTGTTAATCATTGTGTGGCGAAGAGTAATATCTTCCACTGTCCCTACATTCTCACCAATTTTTATCCAGTCGCCAACGCGGAAGGGTTTGAATATCACTATAAAAATGCCACTGACAATGTTCGAAAATGCCTGCTGCGAGGCGAAACCGATAATTACCGTCAATATTCCGGCACTTGCAAAAAGAGTCACTCCTAATGCACGGAGCGGCGGAATGATATAAAAAATTAGTGTTGCAGCAGCAGTATATATTGAAGCACTTACCGCATTCAGGAAAAATTTATAATTAGTCGGATCAATCCGCAGAATTTTGGTTGATTTCTCAAAAAAACGCAGCAATAGTTTTCTGATCAGTTTCGATGCAATTATTGCCGAAATAGTCAAAACCAGGGTATAAATAATATACAGAAATATATCAGAGTTCCAGTCCATTTCAATCCTCGTCAATTTTTGATATCATTCAGAATTTTTAAAACATAAGGCCCAATAGCCGGAGAAGATGTCAACCCCGGGGACTCAATGCCAACAAGGTTAATAAATCCGGGCAGCCCCTTATCTTCTTCGTGGCAGATAACAAAATCTCTGAAGCCTTCTCCCGGACGCTGTGTTTTGGGGTGAATACCTGCTGTATCCGGGCTGATATCCTGATAGGACAGGAAGGGCAAATATTGTTTGGCCTGTTCGTAGAAAGTCTGCTGAAGCCCCGGATCGACGCTATATTCAATTTCCTCCACCCATTTGTCATACGGGCCAAGCCTCATCCCCCCCGCAAGGTCAGGGCAGGTGTGAACACCAACGGATCCGGCTTCAGGAGGCACGGGATATATTAACATTTTAGGATATTTTTCCATATTGTGGTTCACGCGGAAATACATACCCTTGCAATAATTTATTCTGTAATTAAATTTAACAATATCAATTCCCAGCATTTCAGAAACTTTTCCCGATCCAAGGCCTGCACAATTTACTAGAATCTTCGTGTGAATTTTTATCTCTTCGGAATCATTAGGTTTAATTGTGAGTATATAACCATCCGAAACTTTATCTATCCCATTCAGCTCGTGGTTATATACAATATTTGCCCCATTATCAATAGCTTTTGCTTCAAAATAAGCCATCAGTGAATGCGAATCAACCACACCGGAAGTAGGGCATTTAATCGCAGCAAGCGCATGTATATCCGGCTCCAATTTCTTGATTTCATTCTTATCAATTATCTCAACGCCCTTAGCCCCATTGTTTCGTGCTGTTTCAAGAATTCCGGGAAGCCTGCTGACTTCCTCTTCGGTAGTTGCAACAATCAGCTTGCCGCAATTTACATGCGGTATATTATTCTCGCTGCACAATCTGTACATCCTATCATTACCTTCAAGGCAAAGCTTACCTTTTAGGAAATTTTGCGGATAATATATACTTGCATGTATTACTTCACTATTTCTGCTGGAAGTTTCATTACCGAACGATGAATGCCTTTCTATAAGGAAAACATCATTATATTTTTCACTTATTGAGTTCGTAACTGATAGCCCGACAACTCCTGCGCCAATAATTGTTACATTAGCATATTCCATATTTAATCTCCAATTAATGAATAACTTATGTAAGATAATCAATAATTGAAAAATTTCAATATAATTTTTTAATTTTGATCAGAAGAATTTGGCTATTTCAGCAGCAATATTCTCGATAGGAATTATTTCATCGGCAGCGCCTGATTTGATAACTGAACTAACCATTCCGGAAACAACGCATGTTTCGGGATCCTGTACAATAGCATAGCCACCAGCTTTGCTCAGCTTGATAAATCCCTCCATACCGTCGTTGCCCATACCTGTCAGCATAATTCCCAGCAAATTCGGCCCATAAATATCCACCAGACTATTCATCATTACATTAACCGAAGGTTTAAAATTTTCTTCAGCAGGTTCTTCTGTTACCCTGATCTTTTTAAATTTATCTAAAATCAGGTGCTTGCCACCCTGAGCAAGGTAAACAACTCCCGGTTTGGTGATTTCATTATCCTCAGCTTCCTTTATGTAAAGTGGGGAATTTGCATCAAGCCTTTTGGACAAAGTTTTAGTAAAATAAGGAGGCATGTGCTGAGAAATAAATATTGGAACATTTATTTTAGCACTTATCGATTTGAAAATCTCAAGCAGCACTACCGGCCCGCCTGTCGATACACCGATACCAATAGCTTTGATACTTCCGGGAGCAGGGCGTTTTCTGCCGGTAACTGAATTTTGAACTTTATTCTGACGTGCTTTTCCTGCAAGCCTTTCGGCAATTGTAGCAGCAGAATCATTATTCAGAGTTCCTTTAGAATATTTCTTCAGAGCAAGCCTTTTTCTTAGCAGGCGGTTTTGTGCAACAGCTTTTATCTTGCTTATAAGTTCTTCCTTAAGGGCATACATATCAAGAAAAGCCGGCTTTTTGGTGATAAAATCCACGGCTCCTGACGACAAAGCTTCAAGTGTTGCATCTGCCCCTTCACTTGTTAGAGTACTCACCATCAGAACAGGCAAAGGATTTTTCTGCATTATTTCTTTAAGAGCCTCAAGCCCAGTCATTACAGGCATTTCAATATCCATTGTCACAACATCAGGCTGAAGTTCAATTACTTTATCAACTCCTTCCCTGCCGTTTTTTGCTGTATATAAAACCTCAATTTCACTATCAGAACTAATAATTTTCTTGATGGTGGAACGCATAAAAACAGAATCGTCAACAATTAATACTTTGATCTTTCCCATAGGCTTCAATAGCTATATATTATAAATATTAGCACTGGATAAATTATTTTCAATTAATTCGGAAACATCAATAATCATAATAACATGCCCGTCTCCAAGTATTGTTGATCCTGCTATACCCGGCATGCTTCCAAGGTATTCACCCAAAGATTTTATTACAATTTCCTGCTGCCCGAGCAAAGTATCCACCACAAAACCAACACGGTACATACCATAGCCTACAACAACAATATTCCTGCCGTCTAATTCATCTACCGAATCAGGGGTATGAAGTGCTTTATCAAGCCGGATAATCGGATAAACATCATCTCTTAGCCTGATAACTTCCTGCTGATTGACTGATGAAACAGCTTCTTTATTTATAGATACAACCTCTACAACAGAACTTAGAGGAATTGCATAAGTCTCTTCCTGAATTTTTACAAGGAGGCCCTGGATAATTGCAAGGGTCAGAGGCAATTTGATTACGAAAGTAGAACCTTTACCAAGTTCAGATTCAATTTCAATCATACCTTTCAGGTTTTGAATATTCGTTCGAACAACGTCCATTCCTACCCCCCTGCCGGATACGCTTGATACAACGGCAGCAGTACTGAATCCCGGCATAAATATAAGCTGGAAGGCTTCTCTGTCCGACATCTGGGCAGCCTGCTCCTGGCTTATTAGCCCTTTTTCCAGGGCTTTGGCCTTCAATTTTTCCGGGTCCATTCCACGGCCGTCATCGGATATCCTAAGGACAATATTATTTCCTTCCTGCTCTGCGTCCAGGGTAATAGTTCCATTAACAGGTTTATCTAATTCTTTCCTTTCATCCTGGCCTTCAATACCATGGTCGCATGAGTTTCTTATCATGTGAACCAGCGGATCGTTCAATTCTTCGATAATGCCCCTGTCAATTTCAGTTTCCTCACCTTTAACCACCAATTTGATCTTCTTTTTGAATTCCTTTGAAAGGTCACGGACAATTCGTGGAGCTTTTTGATACAATTTACCAACCGGTACCATACGAATTCGCATAACAGCAGCCTGAATGTCGCTTGTTATTGTATCAATACTGTCAGTCGTTTCAAGCAGGTCGCGAACAAAATCATTATTCTCAAACTCGGATGCAAAAATGTCTGCAATCTGTGCCAGCCTGTTCCTGCCAAGCACCAGTTCACCGGATAAATCCATAAGTGATTCAACCCTCGTCAAATCCACCCTTATTGTTTCAGATGATGCCTTGGGTTTGTGTGTTTTGGATTTTTCTTTCGAAATGGAAGGTTTGGTTTTATTAACTTCCTTAGAATTAGGAACTTTCTGATTGATTTCTTTCGTTTCAGAATGCGCATTTTCTGATTGGTGATTTTCGAAATCACTTAAGCTGACTTTTGCATCAAAGTTTTTATTTACTTCATCAAAAGCACTTAATATCATTGATTCTTCTTCAGGAGAAAAATCTCCGGGCTGAGCAAATTTGTCTGCATAATTAAGTACTTTGTCCAAAGCACTTTCACCGGATTCACTAACTGAAGCATCATCCGGAAAAGTTTCTGATTCTTTATTTTCATTACTGCCGGTTTCGGCAATATCATGATCATTGGTTTCATCAAGAGTACGGCCTGACTTTAATATTTCAAGTTGCTTTTCAGTATCGGAATAATCGATTTCTTCGTCGCTGTCTTCCTGAATATTCTCTATAAGTATTTCAATAATATCATGCACATCAAGGAGTACATCGATAATATCCTGATTAACGACAAGCTCACTTTTCCGGAGCTTATTCAATAAATCCTCGGCGTGGTGAGTTATCCCTACTATGGAATTAAATCCCATAAATGAACTTGTTCCCTTTATAGTATGAAAACTTCTGAAAATCTGGTTCAAAAGGTCCAAATCGTCCGGTTGATTTTCCAGGGTCATTAAGTCCTGGCTAATAGCATCAAGTAATTCCTGGGATTCAACTAAAAAACCTTCAAAAATTTCCTGCATTTCAGGATCAGAAAACAAGTCCGCAGCCATAATAACACCTTATATTTTCTTGAGTTTCAACAATAACCCCTAATGTCACGGATAAGAATCAGCAACAATTAATAATCTGATTTATCTATTTTTTAATCAATTTCCGAACAGCGCGTCTATATCATCCTGAGAAAACTGTTCAAAATCATCAACAACATCTTCATTATTGTCTTCGGTTGATTTTTCTTTTTCTTCAGTATTATTTTGTTCAAACAATGAATCAATATCTTCCTGTGATGCCGGTTCTGTTAATTCGATATCAGAATCTTGATTCTCCGATATATTGTCCGGCTCAGCTGCTTTTGGCCCTTCTTTTTCGTCCTTATTTTCAAACTCTTCGGGATCTTCAAGATCGGGGTTCTCCATCTGTTGCTTAACAACTTCGTCAACATTCTGCTGGCGAAAGTCTTTTTCTGCCAGAGCTTCAACAGCATCGGGGTCGAAAGCAATTTGCCTGTGTAATTTAGAAATATTCATTCTTTCGGCATCAATACCGTCATCCGTTACGATTTCATTTAGTTCGGAGCTTTGATATTTACTCAAAATACCTTTCAATTTTTCCTGAACTGTTTCAAGCAAATGATTTACAGCAGCAATCTGCTGCGAAGTAATATCCTGAACCTGAAGAGACATCATAATCGAGCTTGAATCCATCTGTATAGTATCAAGAATTTCCACGCTGTTATCAACAATAACGTTTACCTCACCCTTTTCAGAGGTCTTCAATTTTGCTATTGCCCTTGATATATCAGGCAATACATCCTTAGGATCATTATTCTGATTAATAGCTTTCTGAATAATTTCCAGGATTTCACGCATACCCGAAATTTTATTTTTATTATCTTCCCTGATGCTCTGAAGATTTGATTTAATAAGGTCTGATTTATATACAAGCCCGTCTACAATATCCATAATTTCATTAGTTGATTTCTCGGTAGCCTCTGTAACTTTAGACAACTGCTTTGAAGCGCTGGGCATTTTTTTCAAATTTTCTTCTATTGAAGAATTAATATCGTCAAGCAGGGGTTGTATCTCAGAAACAAAAACAAATATCTCTTCCAGCATTGGAATAACCCGCTGTCCGAGAACAAACAGAGCTTTCAACTCTTCTGCTTTTTTAAGTAATACCTGTAAATCTTTTTGTATCATAGCCAATTCCTACCTTGTATTACTTTTGAATAGATTTTAAAACAGCAGCAATTTTTTCTTTTAATACTTGCGGTGTAAAAGGCTTTACAACGTAATTATTTGCTTTTGCTTTCAAAGCCTCGACAATATCCTGCTTTAGCCCCCTGGTAGTTACCATTAAAATTGGCAAATGACTAAGGCTGCCGTCAGCCCTTATTGCTTTTGTAAGTTCCAGGCCTGTCATGTTGGGCATATTCCAGTCAGTAATCACAAAATCAACTGATTCAGACTTAAGCTTATCCAATGCTTCCCTGCCGTCTTCTGCCTCAACAACTTCTTTAAAGCCGAAACTTGATAATGCATTGATAACTATTCTTCTCATGGTTGGCGAGTCATCCACAACTAAGAATTTCATTATTACTATCCTTTTATTTTATAAATAAATTTTAATCGATCAAATATTTAGAAACTTCATACTGAACCCTTTTACTATTGAAGGGTTTTATCAGGTATGAATTAGCACCGGCTTCAAGGCCTTTCTGAATATCCTCATCCTTTGAAAGTGAAGACAGAATGATAATCGGAAGATTCTTATATTCCGGATTCTCTCTGACAGTTCGAATAAGTTTAAGCCCGTCAATATTGGGCATATTCAAATCCGTAATCAAAAGGTCAATATTCAGTCCGGGTAACTTTTCAAGGGCATCCATACCGTCAACTGCTGTAATAATTTTATACCCCTGGAGCTTCAGTGATAGATTGATAAATTTCCTTACTGATGCTGAATCTTCTGCTACTAATATTGTTTTTTGCATGATTAATTTCTTCCGTTTTTTTTAATCCTTTTTGTAAACCATGGCTTTTGGCAAGTGAACAAGGCGAAAGGCTTTGCTTACACCGTGCAATGATTCGGAATAACCGATTAAAAGATACCCCCCTTTGTTCAGTGAGTTATACAGATTGGACACAACAACCTGCTTGGAAGGAATATCAAAATATATAAGTACATTGCAGCAAAATATAACATCGCAACCGGCAACAGTATTCATCATAGAGGAATCATAAAGATTTATGTTCATGAATTTTACCATTTTCTTTATTTCATCGCTGATAATGTATGAAGAACCGTTTTGGCGAAAATACTTTTTTAAATAGGGCTGTGGAATATTTCTGATCGAATATTCCTTATAGATACCTTTCCTGGCCTGCTGAAGTACATTTTCGCTAATATCGCTTGCGAGAACCTGGAACTGTACGTTGGGATACATTGGCTTAAATTTTTCATTAATCAATATGGCTAATGTATAAGCTTCCTCCCCTGTAGAAGAAGCGGCACTCCAAATTCTGAAAACAGGCCTGAAACCGGTAGACTTGTTTTTGATTATTTCAGGAACAATAATATTTTCAAAAGCTTCAAATTGTTGGGGAGCCCTGAAAAAATATGTTTCATTTATAGTAATAACTTTGAACAACTCAACTAATTCATTCTTTCCGGTAACAGCGCTGATAAGATCGATATACTCATCAAAATCATTAATATTCAGGGAACTGAGTCTTTTCGCTACCCTTCCCTCCAGAAGATATTTTTTACTTTCATTGTAATATATACCGCTCTTATCGTATATCAACTTTCTCAATCTTTCGAATGATGCGTCTCCCATTACGGCATCAGTCGGTTTGGAGCGGTTCATTCCGGCGGCTCCGCCCTGTGGCCTGTTGAATTTGAATTTAAATAAATCAGAAGCCATATAAAAGCGCTTTCATATAAGTATATCAGATTCCGCTTAATACTCAGGCAAAAATATTAATTTTTACCGTTCAAATCAAAAATAATAATTTCAGGCAGCAAAATAGCCCAAAATTGTTAAAAATCATCTATTCCCAAAGCATTTAATAGTTGATTTATCTCGATCTTAATATCATTATTCCCTTTATCAAAGATCTCTTTTAGAATTTTTATCGTCATATTATAGTTAATTCTTAGCATTAATTCAAAGATTTCTTCAAGATGCCCTCTTGGATTTAGCAACAATACTTTCGAAACAGACATCAAAGATGACTCTATGCTTTCAGGTTGCATCTCTTCAGAAAGAATGATCATATCAGATAAAACATCTACATTGTGATTATCAACATCCATGGGAGTTATTATTTCAGAGAAAAATTCAGAAATGAGTTCGTGATTCCCGCTCATCAGAATGTTATATAAAATCATCTGCCTTGTATCAGGGTTATTTTGCTTCATTTCGAAAGCCAGCCCCGGAATATCTTCGGCAAAATAATCATTTCCCAAAGAAAACAGGCCTGCCATCCTGATATCGTCGTCGTCATCAATCAGAGCTTCTCGTGCTATATATCTTAAATTCTTCGGAAGAACTATTTGCCTTTCCTGCCTGAATGCTATGGCAATAATAGTTTTCAGCAAAATAACTTTCATATTTTCCGGAGCATTAGGTAGTTCATCCATCAGCAGATCGCAAATACCCGAATCCTCGGCACTGAATGCCAAAGCATCAATACAAGCAGATTGCAGGAATATATCCGAAGTATCTTTCAACTTGTCAAGCAGAAATCTTTGTGCATCCTGGCCTCCGATTTTTCCGATAGCTTCTAAAATTAGTGGTTGGAGGTCTTCGTTCAGGTCAAGCTGAGCTTTTAAATAGTCTATTGATGATTCGGAACCAATATTGCCAAGAGCTTCAAAAACAGATGCGACAACATTAGGATCCTCATCTTTATCAAGCAGGATAATGCTTTCAATCATTGTTTCATCACCAACAAGGCCGATAATATCACAAGCATATTTCCTAACATCCTGATCAGAATCATTCAGATAAGGAAGAAGGGCAACAGCAGAATCATGGCCGAGTTTTAGCAGAATATCTCCCGCTAGATTTCTCAGCTCGATATTATCATTAATTATTATCTTCGATACCACCTTTGCAGTTTCCAGGGCATAGTCACCGCCCATTGATGCCAATCCCCTGAAACAAATATCTTTAACTCCGCTTTCACTATCGCTGAGTCCTTTTGCCAGGGCATCTATAATATGTATATTTCTATCATCAGTAGTGATTAAATATTCTGCAGCCAGTTTTCTGACTTCCGGGTCAACATTTTCCGTGAGCTCGATTATTGCCTGTGTTGAATCCATTTTCTTCCCCGTATTTTATTCAGTGAAATACTCAGTTCTCGGGAATATCAATAACAGCAACTGTGAAATTGATAACAAGTATGGTAAAGATATAAAAAAACAATTAATAAGACAAATAAATTTATTTAATAATTACAAAAAAATATAAAATAACCGAAAAATCCTGATAAGAATCAGTTTTAGGATATATTTTTCCCTGAAATATTAATTCCAAGCTGCTCTATTCTATACCTTAGCTTAGCTCTTGAAATTCCGAGAAGTTTCGCGGCTTTTATCTGGTTTCCGCCTGTAATTTTCAACACCTGAATAATCAGGTCTTTCAGAACATCACCCATTGGAGCACCGGTAGATGACACTTTCAAATAATGTTGCCCCTCTCTTAATTCAATTCTTCCGTGTTCAGGAGAAGTCCTTTCTATTGAAGCAGATTTCAGGAAACTAAGAGAATCCTTAACTATCAGATCACCTGTTTCAAGCAGTGCAACGCGTTCAATACAGTTTCTCAGTTCCCGAATATTACCCTTCCATGGATAATTAGCCATAAAATCAGCAGCTTCAGGCGAAAATCCTGTAATATTCTTACCAAATTTTTTATTGAACTCATTAAGGAACGAGGTAGCTATCATCAATACGTCATCGCCACGGTCCCGAAGCGGCGGCAACTCGATCCTTGCCACATTCAGCCTGTAGAATAAATCCTCTCGGAACTTTTCCTCTTCAACAAGTTTTTCAAGGCTTTTATTTGTTGAAGCCAAAACCCTGACATCCACCGATATTTCTTTAGCTCCGCCGAGCCTGTAAAATTTTCTTTCCTGCAGTACTCTCAATAATTTTACTTGTAAATCCAAACTCAATTCACCAATTTCATCAAAAAGTATAGTACCATGCTGTGCCTGTTCAAACTTCCCCTGTTTGATTTTTTCGGTTGCACCTGTAAATGCTCCCCTCTCATATCCGAAAAGTTCGTTTTCGGCTAATTCCCGGGGAATAGCACCGCAGTTAATTGTTACGAACGGACCTCTTTCCCTGGGCGAGTTGGTATGGATGTACCTTGCCATCAGTTCCTTACCTGTTCCTGATTCACCGAGGATAAGTACGGTGGTATCTTCGGCACCGGATATAATTTTTGCCATATCCATAGCCTTCATCATACCATCGGAAGAACCCAGAATTTCATCAGGCTGTTCCTTCTTTAATTGTTCGGAAAGCAGATCTACCTGACGCCGAAGGTCATAATTCTGCAATGCTCTGTCTACGGCAACTTCCAGCTGTTCAAGGTCAAGAGGCTTAACAATAAAATCCTCGGCACCAAGTTTCATTGCCCTAACAGCCATTTTTATATCCGAAAAAGCTGTCATCATAATCACGGGCATAGTATATCCCTGCTTACGAAGCTGTTCCAGAATATCCAGGCCGTTATCATGGCCAAGAAAAATATCAAGCAAAATCAAGTCAGGCCCTATCAGATGGAGATCTTCCTGGGCTTTTCTCGAATCTGTAAATGTTTCTACCCTGTTGAATTTTTCTGATAAAATATCCCTTACTGTTGAATTCACCAGTGGGTCATCCTCAATCACAACTATCGTGTAATGCTGTTTAGCCATAAAACTCTGCTATAAATTATTTATTTAATCATTTATTTCAATATCGTCTTCAATAATTGGTAATTTAACGTAAAATGTAGTACCTTTTCCTACAATACTTTCTACATCTATAATACCATTGTGCTGGTGCAATATTCTTTGAGTTATAGGTAGCCCCAGGCCGGTTCCCTCAGCTTTTCTCGTAAAGAATGGGTTAAAAATTTTCGGCAGATCTTCCGGAGAAATACCAATTCCATTATCTATAACCGAAACAACTGCAAATTCTCCGTCTCCAAGCCTTGATGCCTTTTCCCTATATGTTCTGATAGAAATATTTCCCTTATTCTGAATAGAATCAGCAGCATTGGTAAGAAGATTAATAAAAACCTGCTGCATTTGTTTTCCATCGGCAGAAACTTCCGGCAGGTCCTTGTCAGGATTAAAATCAACCTGAATATCTTTACGTTTTATTACTGATGCCACAAGGTCAAGCACCTGAGGAATCAGTGCATTGAGGCTCAAACTTTGCACATCGGGCATTGTAGGCCTTGAAAAGTTCAGGGTTACTTCAACAATTTTACTAATCCTGTCCACTCCCTGAAGAGCAGTTTTGATATAAGAATATTCTGGAGAATCATCATTAGCTTTTCTTTTCAATATTTGCAGGTTCAGATTAACAGCTGCAAGAGGGTTTTTTATCTCATGGGCAACACCTGCAGAAAGCTGGCCCAAAAGAACTAATTTATCGGCTTGTACAAGCTTATCAGTAAGGGCATGCTGTTCACTAACATCACGTGCAATAGCCTGAATCAGCCTTTGGCCTTCGTGGTCAAGGAATCTGGCACTAACCTCAACCATCAGATTCGGATTGTCCGGTGTATCGAGAGAAAGTTCACTTAATACTATCGGGGAACTGGATTTCTTTAATAACTTGAATATTCTTCGGAATTGGGGAAGTGTAGAGCCTATCAGATTCTCGCGTGAAGCTCCAAGAAGTGCCGCAGCATACTCATTGGCATCGAGCACACCCCAGGTTTCGGGTTGAACAATAAATACTGCATCAGTTGCTTTTTCAAAAAATGATTTATACCAGGCTAATTGTTTCTTTAACTGCCTTATCCCGGTTGTTGAATCATCTTCAATATTAGTCATTAATAAGCCTGCAATTAATTAAATACTATTTCTTTTTAGTGCTGTCCGGCACTGTTTGTTCATTCTCTTTCTTTTCCTTTGATTTATCATCTGATTTCTTTTTTTCTTCATCATCAGACTTAAAAATATTCAAAGGGTTTTCCGGCATATCCGGAAGTTTTAAACTATTCTCCAGATCGCTCTTTTCTACCGCCTCGGATGGATTACTTATCAGATTTTTCATTCCGTTCAGCAATCCTTTGGGCTGATCAAGTATGGAAGGGCTTTTCTTAACCTTATTATTTTTTATATCGTTAATTTTCTGTTGATCTGATATGTCAAATTTCTTTTTAACCGGTTTTTGCCTTACAACCTGTTTTACTTTCAATGAGTCCGGAATTGGTTCCCCGCTTCTAAGGGCAAGCAGGTAATTAACAGCTATCCTGACATCCTCTGCATATTCCGAAGCAGGGTATCGCTCAATCAACATTTGATAATAATAAAGGGCACTGTCGGCTGTTACTATGGTTGTATCGGCCGGGAAATATTCCCGTTCCCATATCCAGCCGGTAGAATACAATGCCTTTGGAGCATATTCAGATTCCGGATATGTGTTAAATAATTTTTTAAATTGAGTCAGAGCAAATTTATGATCGCCGAACTTTCTAAGCCTGTCCCCGGAAAAATATAATTCCCTGACTGTATCAACAACAAATTCATTTGTATATCCAAGCCTTGAAGCAGCATCTTTTCCAAAATCGGTAAATGGATAATCATTTACCACAACATCCAGGATTGAATCAGCCTGGTAATAGTTTGAATCCCTTACCATCCTTGCCCAGGAATATAAGTATCTTGCGGACTCATCTTCACGCCTGGGTGTAACTTCGGCGGCAATCTTATAAAAGACCAATGCCGAATCGGGATTACCAAGCTGCTCGTGAGCACGTCCGAATTCGAAGCAATTCATAGCAAGAAGTGAAGCTGAAGAATCTGAAATTGATTTTCCGTTATAATATTTCATAAGGTTGGGAATTACAAAATTCTTTTTTGAATCCCAGAGATTAAGCAGGTGATACAATTTTTCAGCAGTTCTGTAAATCGGGGATTTAACGGATTTGGCCCTGGCAAAATAGGTTCTTGAGTTAAGGTAATCTTTCTCTCCGAAATAATCCATTCCAATTTCAAAATATGCCGAAGTGATAGCCCCGTTACCAATATATGCGGAATCAGCAAATTTTTCTGCATTGTCAAGATCCTGACGTTTAACATCAGCCAGTTTAAGGCTGTCCTTCAGGATCAGTTTCATCCTGACGCTATTGATCCTTTCGGCAAAAGTATTTCCCATCCATTCTTCCCATTTTCCGTCGTCTTCAAGTTCTTCAAGAAGTTCTGCGGCTTCGTTAAAGCGGCCAAGACGGTCCAGACAGGATGCCTGGTAAAGATAGGCTTCATATTCAGCAAGGTAATCAGGTGAATAATTATGAACCTTCCGAAAAGCTCTTTCTGCCCTTTCGAACATTGACATTCGAAACATAAGCGAGGCAAGTTCAACCTGCCATTTGGCTTTCATAAGCTGATCATCGGTCTGGGCAATTGCCTGCCTGTACGGACGCAGGGCATCTTCTTTTTCATTCAGGAAAAGAGCCAGTTCTGCTTCCAGCCTGAAAGCATCTGACAAAATATCATATCTTTTCTTTTGCCATGCAATATCTACTGTTCTGGAAAGAATGGTTTTTCCAACAACGAATTTCCTCTGGATCAGATAATTCTTTGCCATAAGCAAATGTGCATCAGGTGAAAAATCACCATCAGGAAATTTATCTATCAGTTCGCTGCATTTTATCTGGGAAGGAAGCCATTCATTTTTATAAAAATAAGTTTTTGCCATAAGGAAAAGTGTTCCCTGAATATAATCACTTTTGGGGTGCTTGGCAATAACCTTCGAACCCTTAATAAGAATTGAATCCAGTTTTATATCAACCGGTTGCCTTTGTTGCTGCCTGATAATAAGATCCTTCATGAAGTCCGGAGGGCCTATCTTACTAACAGCAGGCACGTAAATAACAGGTTCGGGAACTAATATTCTTGGTGTTACGCGTTTCTTCTCTTCAACAAATTCAAACTCATTCTCACACTCGCCCATCAGGCGTTCCATATTGTAATAAGTGTTGAAATAAGTTGTAAAGTTATCCCAATGCTGGCAGGCGGTTATAAATACACCGGTAACTGCAATCAGAACAAGAGTAATAACCCTAATTTTATTCTTGTACATATAAAAACTTCTCTAATATTCTTCAAAAAACCGGTATCATTTTTTCCATACAGCCTGCAATTATATTTCCTTATTAAAATTCAAGCACTTACAATAATATTATTTAAATATTCATAAATTCAAAAATCAATATTAACAAGATAACAAAAATGGCTAATATTCGCAACTGTTAGAATGTACGCAGTAGCATAAAACATATTTTAATTAATTTCAGGGCATAATTATTTTATTTTATCTCCTCCGGATTTCATTACTTTTACAAGGCAAAAAATCACCAAAAAGCTGACAGCAGCCCAGCAAACGGAGAGAAAAATAATTCCTTCGGTTGTCATGTATTCCATAGTAATCATTCCCCGATTAATCTTTTATTTTTTTATCTGATATAAATTTATCGCCATTACGCTTCCATGCTTTGTAGATCATAATCAGCAGCCCGACCCCAAAAACTATCAGCATGGCACGTGCCCCCCACCTGTAGGGAACTTCATCGGCTGGAATTCCTTTCAGCATTAACTGATCCCAGGCTTCGGTTGCAGACCAGTAAATTAATATTATGAAAAGGTAGACAGGAGTAACGTATTTAATAATGAAATAGAAAATTTTAGGTATACGGATATCAGCCCCTCGATTCAGTTCTTCCCATGCTTTGTCCATACCGAACAACCATGCCAGTACAATTGTTTCGATAAGGGCTACAATAACAAGCCCGAAAGTTCCGGCCCAGTAGTCAAGTTCCCATAGGAAACCGCCTTCGAAAAATATCACTACAAATTGAACAAATATAAATACGATCAGGCCAACGGTGATAGTTGCTTTCTTGTGAGAAAAGTCAAATTGTTCTTTCAGGAAGGAAATTATCGGCTGCGCCATAGCTACAGATGAGGTTATTCCTGCGAAAAACAAGAGGAAAAACCAGAGGAACCCGAGATAGGCACCCAAACCCGGAATCTTCTGAAAGATTACCGGCATTGAAACAAAACCAAGATCGTAGGAACCTGCATTGGCTATTTCTTTTGTGGCATCAAGCCCGAAAAATGCAACAGCGATTGGAATTGCTATCGAAGCACCAATAATTACTTCTGCAAATTCATTCAGGGATGCCGTGGATAATCCGCTAAGAGCAATATCTGCTTTGCTGTCAAGATAACTTGCATAAGCCTGTAGAGTACCCATACCAACCGACAGAGTAAAAAATACCTGGCCGGCAGCAGCAAGCCATACCGAGGCATTGGAAAGCTCTCCGAAATTTGGATTCCAGAGGAATGCGAACCCCCGACCTACACTCCAGTCAGGATGATTCACCGGATCGGGCGTTCCAATTGTAAATGCCCAGATAGCCAGAAAAACACCGAAAAGCAATAATAAGGGCATTGCAATTTTAGCGAAGTATTCAATACCCTTTGCAATCCCTTTGTAAAGAATAAAGAAATTCATACCAAGAGTAATTAGCAAAAATATGTAAGATGTGCCTATTCCGGAAAAATGTCCTTCGCCGGCGCCTTGATAACTATCCACAAAAGCACTCATAGATACAAAATCTGAAAAGCCGAAATATTCCTGAGTAATTGAAAAAAAGCTAAAACCAAGGGTCCATGATTCAATATATGCATAGTAAATCATAATAATCGTTGAGGTAAAAAGCCCCACCATACCAACAAATTTGGCTGCCGGATGCTTCCAGAGTACGTGGAACATTCCGGGAAGGGAACCGTGCCCGTATTTTCCGCCATGTCGTCCAATTGTCCATTCCACCCACATTAGCGGTATAGCAAGCAGAAGGAATGCCACAAAATATGGTATCATGAAAGTACCTCCGCCATTTTGTGCAGCCTGAACAGGAAATCTCAGGAAATTTCCAAGCCCGACAGCATTGCCGGCCATTGCCAATATCAGTCCTATTCTGCTTCCCCATTGTTCTCTATGTGCCATTTATGTCCGCTCCGAGGGTTTTATTCAATTATTAAAATGAAAAAAGATACTATATACGAAAATTAAAAACAAAAACAAATCGAAACCTGCATTCTATCTACTTGAAAATTTAATTTCTTTTTTGTAATTTATAGAAGATATACCTGTATGGGGAATTGAACATACGTAAGACTAATTTACAGGATGGTATCAAGAAGAAAAGTATAATTTGAACATTGATTTCCTTAAAAAGAAATAATTACACTTTAATATTATCCTGTATCGAAAAAAGGCCCGGAAAGTAAGTAATTTGACAAAAGTTAATTATTTATTAATTATCCACAAAAGGTGTTATGGGACTTCTTAATTTCCTAAAATCTACCATACTGAGCAAGGTAGTTATGGCTTCAACCGGTGTTTTACTGGTACTTTTCATTATAGGCCATACCGTTGGAAATTTACAGATCTATCTTGGAAGTGAAACATTCAATCACTATGCTCACTTCCTCCAGGGGCTCGGCGAGTTACTCTGGATAATCAGGATAGTTCTTTTCCTTTCCCTTGTTCTGCACGTGATTACCGCCATAAGGCTATTCGCATTGAATAGCGGCGCGAAACCGGTAAAATATAAGATCAAAAAATATGTAAGGGCAAAACTAACTGCCAGGACTATGATCTGGACCGGTTTGATGATTTTTGCTTTCCTCGTGTACCATCTTCTTCACTTTACTACGGGAACAATACATCCCGAAAACTACGGGCATGAGGAATATTATGAATCCAATATCGAATACTACCAGGCTGAAGCCGAAGGTGATATTGAATTCATGGATGCAAAATACAAACATGTTGAAGACGGCAAGGTATTGCTGGAAAGACATAATGCATACTACATGGTTATAAAAGGATTCCAGGATCCTATCTCTTCGATACTTTACATCATCGGTGTCGTCCTGCTTGGTTTCCACCTGAGCCATGCCATTCAATCATGCTTCCAGACTCTTGGAATCCACGGGCCGAAATTCACGCCCTGGATGATAAGGTTAAGTAACGCATTGTCCTTTATTATTGTCGTGTTGTTAATATCAATACCAATCACGATTCTACTCGGATTGGTAGGAGGTTGCCTGTGAAATTAGATTCAAAAATTCCTTCGGGGCCGATTCAAAATAAATGGGACAACCATCGTTTCGATATGAAACTGATCAACCCCGCGAACAAAAGAAAATATAAGATACTTGTTGTTGGAACCGGGCTTGCCGGAGGCGCAGCAGCGGCTTCATTTGCAGAGCTTGGATACAATGTGGAAGCATTTACTTACAACGACAGTGCCCGCCGTGCACACTCTATAGCCGCACAGGGCGGTATAAATGCTGCCAAAAATTATCAAAATGACGGCGATAGCATCTGGCGGCTTTTTTACGATACCGTAAAGGGCGGTGACTTCCGTTCACGCGAAGCCAACGTTTACCGCCTCGCTCAGGTATCCAATAATATTATTGACCAGTGTGTGGCTCAGGGTGTTCCTTTTGCCCGTGAATACGGCGGAACACTTGCCAACCGCTCATTCGGAGGCGCTCAGGTTTCCCGTACATTTTACGCTCGCGGCCAAACGGGCCAGCAGCTTCTGCTTGGAGCATACTCTGCACTTTCAAGACAAGTAGGAGCCGGCAAAGTAAAAATGCACACACGTAAAGAAATGATGGACGTTGTTATTATCGACGGCAAAGCACGCGGGATCGTTACACGCGACCTTGTTACCGGCAAACTGGAATCCCACTGGGGCGACGCTGTTTGCCTGGCAACGGGTGGTTACGGCAACGTATTCTTCCTGTCAACTAATGCCCAAGCTTGTAATGTAACAGCAGCTTACAGAGCATATAAAAAAGGCGCTGCATTTGCAAACCCGTGCTATACACAGATTCACCCTACATGTATCCCGGTTAGCGGTGATCATCAGTCCAAACTGACTCTTATGTCGGAATCTCTCCGTAACGACGGCCGTATCTGGGTTCCTAAGAACCAGGGAGACAAAAGGCCGCCAAACCAGATTCCTGAAAATGAAAGAGATTATTATCTGGAAAGAAAATACCCAAGCTTCGGTAACCTTTCACCAAGGGATATTTCATCCCGTTCAGCCAAGGAAGTATGTGACGACGGCCGCGGCGTAAGCGCAACAGGATATGGAGTATATCTGGACTTTGCAGATGCAATTAACAGGCTTGGCAAGAGCACGATTGAAGAGCGCTACGGCAACCTGTTTGAAATGTACGAAAGAATCACCGGCGATGATCCATATACAACACCGATGCAAATATACCCGGCATCCCACTATACAATGGGCGGCCTTTGGGTTGATTATAACCTGATGTCAACAATACCCGGACTGCATGTTCTCGGAGAAGCCAACTTCTCTGACCATGGAGCCAACAGGCTCGGTGCCAGCGCACTGATGCAGGGCCTTGCAGACGGTTACTTCGTTATTCCATACACTATCGGACATTACCTTGCTCAGGGCGGACTTGACAAAGTTGATGAGAATCATCCGGAATTCAAGAAAGCCGAAAAGGAAGTTGAAGACAAACTTAACCAGCTTCTGTCCATCAACGGTAAAAGAACTCCGTCGGAATTCCACCGCGAGCTTGGAGCCGTTATGTGGGATAACGTTGGTATGGGCAGGAACGAAGCAGGCTTGAAGAAAGTTCTGGATGAAATACCTAAGATCCGCGAGGAATTCTGGAAAAACGTTAATGTTACCGGCGAATCCAAAGACCTTAACGTTGGACTGGAAAAAGCATCAAGAGTTGCCGACTTCCTGGAATTTGCCGAAGTTATGGCCTGGGATGCCCTGGAAAGAAGAGAATCCTGTGGCGCCCACTTCCGTGAGGAATACCAGACCGAGGAAGGCGAAGCTGAAAGAAACGACGAAGACTTCTCGCACGTTGCAGCGTGGGAATACAAAGGCGTCGGAGTTAAACCGGAAAGGCATATTGAACCGCTTGAATTTGAAAATGTTAAACTTGCGGTGAGGAGTTACAAATAATGAAAATAAATCTGTATGTTTGGAGGCAAAAAGGGCCTAAAGACAAAGGACATTTCGAAAATTATAAACTCGATGATGTCAGCGAGGATATGTCCTTCCTGGAAATGCTGGACATCCTGAATGAAAAACTCATAAAAGAAAACAAAGAACCTGTGGCATTCGACCACGACTGCCGAGAAGGTATTTGCGGCGCCTGTTCCCTTACGATCAACGGAACGCCACACGGGCCGGAAAGGTCCACAACTACCTGTCAGCTTCACATGAGGAAGTTCAAAGACGGCGAAACAATATACGTGGAACCTTTCAGATCGAAAGCTTTCCCGGTAATAAAAGACCTGATAACAGACCGCAGCGCTTTCGACCGTATTATCCAGGCCGGGGGCTTTGTATCTGTTAATACCGGATCCCCTCAGGATGCGAATGCAATTCCGATCTCGAAGGCAAATGCCGACAAGGCAATGGACGCGGCTGCCTGTATCGGCTGCGGAGCCTGCGTGGCTTCATGTCCGAACGGGGCTGCGATGTTGTTTACTTCTGCCAAGATAGGCCAGCTTGCATTGCTGCCCCAGGGCAAAGCAGAACGCAAGAAAAGAGCCAAAGCAATGATTGCTCAGATGGAAAAAGAAGGTTTCGGTGCCTGCACAAACTTCTACGAGTGCGAGGCTGCATGCCCGAAATCAATTTCTGTCAATTTCATATCTCTTATGAATAAAGAATACATGAGGGCGATGTTCTCGTTAGATGATGTTGAACAATAAAGTTATTGCTATATAAAAATCAAGGCCTCCCGATAATTCAGGGGGGCCTTTTTAATTTTCAGGATATCTTCAATCCACTTAATTTTTTTTATGTCACAATTTTTGATTATTCCAATTCAGTTTCCAACCCCTTCCCAACCATCGTAAGTGGCCGAGCCTCCCCGAAGGGATGGGCTTTGCAGTAAGCCCATCCTGTAGAGCTTTTATGATATTCTTTATCATTCAGGACTGGTATGATTTTTTTTAATGCCAATATTTCGTGTCATCTGAGCGTTGGTTTGTGCTTCCCGAGCATTGGTTTGTGCTTCCCGAGCATTGGTTTGTGCTTCCCGAGCATTGGTTTGTGCTTCCCGAGCGTTGGTTTGTGTCATCTGAGCGTTGGTTTGTGCTTCCCGAGCATTGGTTTGTGCTTCCCGAGCGTTGGTTTGTGCTTCCCGAGCGTTGGTTTGTGCCATCTGAGCGTTGGTTTGTGCTTCCCGAGCGTTGGTTTGTGCTTCCTGAGCATTGGTTTGTGCTTCCCGAATTATCTTTTAAGCCGTTATTTCACTCTTTCCGGGAAAAAGATACATTTATAGATTTAAATAATGCATTATGAGGAATAGCGGAATTGCAAAATATGCCGGAATTTCGATTTGCAAGTAATCTTTTTTACAATAATTTCTCAGCTGATTCAGAACAATAGATGAAATATCAATACTAAGCAACAGAAATTTGTTTGCTATGAAAGAAAAAAAGCAACCTAAGTGATTTACAACAAGATTTTGGAGAAGTGATGTGGCATCCTTTATTTATCAAATATATATCTACATTATATATTTTGAATAATTTTTCTTAGCAGGGCTGCCACATCTTTGGCATTCAATATTCTCCGCCATCGTCAAGCTGTAGCGAGTATAATATTTTTAAAATCACTTCACTTCAATATCAATCTTTACACCTGCAATAGGATTCGAAGTATCCGATCCGGAAGGAATCAGCAGGTATTCAAGAATATGTTTACCGGGAGTAAGAACTTCTGCAGGCACATCATCCATGTATGGCGATTCAATGCTTGTTCCGGCGTAAAATCCGGTTTTCTTATTATCGAACTTTGTAAGTATCCATGCACCGGCAGCACTTGCAGCTTCAGAGTTGAAATCTACCTGAACCGAAAGGCTTTCTCCATTTTTTAATTTTATTGAATTAGTTTCAGGCTTAACAAGTTTAAAAGCATAATCCACTTTGAAATCAGGGTCTTTCATTCTGAATTTCAGAATATTCTCTTCACTGAATTTATTATAGGCAATAATTTTAATTTTATCATCAGCATCAGTTTTCAGCATGTAGCCATATAGGTCGTCAAAACTTTTTTCCCTGACGAAAAACCAGATATCATCCTTATTGAACACACGGCAGTTCTCTTTTTCAGGCTCGCTTACAGGATTCAGGCTGTCGATTACAGCGGTAAAAGCAAGGGCATCATTTCCGTCTTTCAGAGTGATGTTATTCAATACTCCTCCAACAAATAAATCATCGCAAAGCAGGCTTTTGCCGGACTGGAATATATGGTATTTATCTCCCCTTGTCAGGAGAATAAAATTAAAATTCATAGTTCCGCCCCCACCGCCCTCATAGGTTTTCTTAATATCAAGCCTTCCGTTAAAAAATCCAAATTCTTCCGATATACCTTCAGCGTTAAGATTCATTTCTTCAACAATAAAATTATAATCTGCTTTTTTTACAAGTTCAGTTCTAATCTTAAGGCTGTCCTCAGGGCTGAGATACTTTCTCGAATTTTTATCAGGAATAATGCTTTTGCCGGACAATTCTCCGGGAATCTCATCACTGATTGAATATACATAGTTAATGCTGTCAATCCTGCCGGAATTATCAACTTTTATGCACCATGCCTCTATGTCGCTGAAAAATTTATTACGTATAAAATACCAGCAATCCCCTTTATTGAAGTAGCCCTCTCCCCTTCCGAAGTCGTCCAGCAGCATAAAAAATTTCTGTAGTATGTCAGCATTCGGTTCGGATTTCAATGAAAAATTTTTATCGATTGATTTAATGAAATCCGGAGAAGCTATCAAATCATTGATTGATTCGAATGATCTTAAAGAAGCCGGAGTTTTCAGATAGAAAAGATTTTCGATTGTAACATTACTATATTCATTTCCAAGATTAACATCCAGAACGGCATTAACAACATAGGAATTAATTAAATCAGAGTTCCCTCCGCCGGCAACTACCCTTGGCGAGAAATTAACGGAGTTGTTTAGATATTTTATAATATCTGAATTATCCGCAGCACTTGCAAAACCAAAAGAAAACAAGATTATCAATATCCTGAAACACATTATACAGACTTTACCCGACATCATTTCTCCATTCACAATATTTTCAAATAGCCAAGAAATACGATTTCAAAATTAAGAAATTTCCCGGGGCTAATTTTGAAATTTTATTATCAAATATCGCGGTTGAAGAAATATACTTGTATTGCAATAATTTCTGAAAATCAATCCTTAATAAAATACTGCATTCCATCGGCAAAATAGACAAAGTATAATCCTTTAGCTAATTTTGAAACAGGAATTCTGGTATTATTATCAATATATGTTTTTATTAATACCCTTCCGGTAATATCTGAAATAAATATATTACCATCAACTCCGGGCAATGTTATGAATTCATCAGCCGGATTAGGAAATACCATTGAAGATATAAATTCTTCTTCAAACACATTATTGGGGTCGCATCCTGCAACTTCCAGGGCATACTCAAGCAATTCGTCGCGATTATTCCTGATACCTTCCGGCGTCGGATACATTACTGAATCTATACGGATACCTGTTCTCTGTGTCTGTCCGCCATCGGGATAGAAAACGCCAAGCGAAGTAAAACCAGCCATAAAATCATTGCTTATATCGAAAGCTGTTACATTTCCATCGGCACCTGCCGTCTGGCTGCCAATAACATAAACATCAGGCATTGCCTGAAGCCCCATACATGTAAATTCAGCATGGCTCTGGGTGGTTTCATTGCATAGAATGATTACTTTTCCCTTATAATAGACAGGGCTGGCAGTACCAATACTTGTTTCAATCTCTGTAAGTGTTCCGGGATATTGAACATCCGGCCTGGAAAAAGTAACAAAATGAGTACTTATTTTATAAATAATATTTCCAATATCATAAATGGTTCCGTTTGGGTAATTTCGGATATCAAATATTATTGCCTTAGTATCAAACAAATAATTGTACATCAGCGTAACATCATCAGAAACAAGCTCCCCCATGTTCACATAGCCTACGTTGCAATCCCATTTATGATATTTCTTCCATTTCATTTCAGGATTAATATAATAGTCGGCAAACCAGGAATCATACCTGAAATTTTTTCCGAGCGTAATTTTATTATTATTGCCGCTATCGTCCATGAATTCAATATCAAGCTCATCGTTACTTTCGCCAAGAAGTGAATAAAGTGCAATATATCTTCTTTTTATGTCGTGACTACCCGCCGATATATAAACCCCAAGGCTATCCTCCCATTCTTTCATGCTTTTGCCATCTACGGAAAGAACAACATCACCCCTGCTAATTTCCGGATAATCTGATTTCATAACAATGTAGTCTTTTTTTCCTAACCCAAGTATCAGATGGGGACGATAAACATCATTGGTTACAAACTTTTCACGGCTGTATGTAAGGCCTTCCACATGAGCATCATTAAGTCCGGCGGCAAGTTTCTTAATTGCCAGTTGCCATTGCGAATATTCATTTGCGCCGATAAAATCAGGGATAGAACTAACAAGACAGCTATCCCATGGCTGATCGAGAATATCGCTGTAGGGATTGAAATAATTCATAATATTCCAATATCTGAAAAGAACAGCAAGGCGTGTGTTTTCATCAGGATAATTTGTATAGAGATTTTCATCAATTATCGGATCGTCTTTGGGGAAATACAAAAGCCCGTATCCTGATCCGTTGTTAAATGTTACATAACAATTTTCATGAGGGCGGAAATTTTCCTTTATATTATAAAGGATTCCCCGGACATCATCCCTGATCATACCATCGTCAAACCAGTCAAGAACAAGGTTTATCCTTAGTTTGGAAGGAATATCATCCGGCGGATCGGTTTCGGCAATTTCCATTTCTCCGGCTGCATTTAGAATATTTATTAGAACATCGTTAAATTGTGAATAATCGGCAGCATTCCCAATCGCATAAAGATTTGCAGCAAGCACACTGTCCCAATTCACATTGCAGTTCGATACTTCCGAATGAAAATACTTCGCATAGCCCCATATTTTGCATGTATAATATAATCTTTGGTTCAAATCCGGAGACTGCCCGAGAAGTGGAAAAGACATTACAATTAGTATCAACAGAATCAATTTTTTCATAATATTTTACCTGGTAATGTTATTTTTAATTTGACAAAATGGAACTTTCTCAAAATCTACTTTATCGGTCATTCTGAAGGAGCGAAGCGACTGAAGAATCCAATTCCTTTTTATAGCCTCCTTAAGAATGGGTTCTTCGCTCGCAAACCCGCTCAGAATGATATTTTTAGTTTTTTTCAAAAATTTGAAATAATTTTTAAAACAGCATAATAGTCACGATATTTTTATATTTCTTTTCTCCTACTTTTTTATGTAGGGGATACAGGGATGTTTTTTACCTTATCACAACAATCCTCTGAACGGCATCTCTTCCGCCCATCTCTGCTTTAACAAAGTAAGTACCACATGGAAGATGAATAGTATCAAAAACAAACTCATGGCTTCCCTGGTTTCTGAATTCACTTTTTGCTATTGAACAAAACTCATCCCCGGTTTCTGAAATAATACTGATGTTAATATAGCCTGAAATTTCAGTAGTAAATTCGATACTAATCAAATCAGAAGCAGGATTGGGGTAACAGGAAATATTAAGTTTGTTATCAGGTTCGGGCATAACAGGCATCACCTGCTTATAGTAATATTCAATGCTGTATCCGTACCCAATAAGATCATTGTCAAAATCGTCATTATAACCAATTTGTGTATCTTTGGGAATCCATGCTCCGGCAGTCCATACGTCATAAGTCCTTTTTTTCATATTTTTTCCGTTTTCATAAGTAGTTAAAACTCGTTCAGCGTTTATCCATTCTCCTTCAACATAGGACTGCTTTTCATAGTATATCATTTTGTTAAATTCATTGTACTCATATTCATATCTAAGATTTGGAACCCATTCCCCGTCAGTCCATTTTTCATTCATATCTTTTATCTTGTTTCCATTATCATCGTATTCATAAGAATAACGGGAATAATTCCCCCACTCGCCGTTGCTGAAGTATAAATATAATATTTCAGTACGAAATCCCATGTCATTATAGGAGTATGTACCTTTCAGGTAATCACTCCATGCTTCGTTTCTCCAAATATCCTGTTTAAAATTTGTTCTTAAGTTTATATCATTATATTCAAATGAATAATGCAAATAGTTTCCAAAAACTCCGCTCCTGTTTCTCTCATAAATTTGCTCTGTCATATTTGAATTATCATCATAGGTATTTGTACGTTTTGTCATAGTTATCCATTCATCGACAGAATATTCTTCATAAAGTTCAGTTAGTACATTTCCTTTGTCGTCATGAGTATAATAATATCTGTGAACATTGTTCAGTTCTTCGTTATCCCAGTATTGATAAAGTGAAAATGTCATATTGCCATCGTCGTCATATTCAAAAGTTTCGAAATCAGATTTGTACCATATTCCTTCCTCATACCATTCGTAAAGCTCATTTATAAGCCTTCCGTTATCGTCAAAATTCAGTGTTCCCCTGTCCCAAATAACAAATTCCCCATCCTCAATTTTTTCTCCTGTATATGAAGTATATTTACCTCTGTCACCATATTCAAAAGAGTATTTAAAATCACCCCAGTTCAGTGATTTGCTGATATAATAATCAACAACGTCAGCATTTCCAGACAGGATTAAATCCCTGGCATTACCAGAATAAGCATTTTCAGAAGTAATAGAAATAACAAAAAGGGTCAATAATATTGTACAAAGCATCTTCATCGCAAACTCCAAAGAATATTAATATAACAAACACCTAAAAGAAGTTTTTTAATTTCTTAATTCATGAAGTTCTGCAACCCGAAAAGCAGATATGATAGATTATTTCCTTGATTTTGGGTTTTTGTTCGCGCTAATACGTTATCACTCGTATCATATACTAACTGTTATAATATAATAAAAACTGAAGCAATTAGCAATAGTATTCAAAAATTTTCGAATAATACCGTAAAAAAACAATTATTAAATATATATGCAGACAACTATTATATTCCGGTTTAAATTTCAGAAAGAAATTCCTGAACCAATAAAATAAAACCGTTAATCATGAATATTATTCTTGTATCTTTTCTTATCTTTGTAGCTGATTTTGACAACAATATTGAAATTCGATAAATGCTTAATGTAGCAAATGTTTCTATACACTTTGGCGGCAAATATATTTTCGACGGTGTAAGCTTTACCTTAAGGCCAAATGACAGGATTGGTTTGATTGGCCGTAACGGTGCAGGAAAATCAACTCTTTTGAAAATTATTTGCGGCCTGGAGTTTCCTGAAAGCGGGAATATTGCCAAACCAAATGATTATACTATTGGTTACCTGCCTCAGGATATGAAAGTCGAGTCTGAACTATCTGTACTTGAAGAAGCCTCGCATGCTATGGAGGAATTAAAATATATTGAGAAAAGTATTCCCGAAATTTCCGCGCAGATAGCTGAAAGAAGTGATTATGAATCTGATGATTATGCAAGGTTAGTACAAAAATTATCCGAACTGAATGACAGGTTCGAAATACTCGGCGGAGGCAGCGCCAGGGCAAAGATAGAAAAAGTTCTCAAGGGCCTTGGGTTTTCGGACGAGGATATGCACCGACCTGTTAATACTTTCAGCGGCGGCTGGCAGATGAGGCTTGAACTTGCCAAAATACTGCTAAAAAGCCCCGACCTGATAATGCTTGATGAGCCGACAAACCACCTGGACATTGAATCAATACGATGGCTGGAAAACTTCCTGAAAAATTATTTCGGCTCTGTTATGATTGTTTCTCACGATAAGAGATTCCTTGATAATATTACAAACAGGACAATTGAAATATTTTCAGGTAAAACCTATGACATGAACCTGCCCTTCTCGAAATTCCTTGAAGCACGTGAGGAACAGAGGCAGCAGCAGCAGGCGGCATACAGGAACCAGCAGAGGAAAATTGCACAAACCGAAAAGTTTATTGAAAGATTCAGATACAAGGCAACACTTGCCACCAGGGTACAGTCAAGGGTAAAACAACTTGATAAACTGGACAGGATCGAGCTTGAAGAGGAAGATAACAGCGCCATCCGTTTCCGCTTTCCCGAGCCGCCGCGATCAGGCCGAGTAGCAGTTGAAATGAAAAAGCTGTCAAAAAGTTACGGCGATAAACTTGTACTTAAAGATATTGATTTTGTTGTTGAAAGAAGTGAGAAGATAGCTTTTGTCGGTAAAAATGGCGAAGGTAAAACTACTCTTTCAAAAATAATTGCAGGCGAAGAACCTTATGACGGGGATATGATCCCCGGCCATAATGTAGAGATTTCCTATTATGCCCAGCACCAGGCACAAATGCTGTACGGCGACAAAACTGTTTTCCAGACTATCGATGATATTGCAACAGGCGATATGCGAAGTAAAGTTCGCAGCCTGCTTGGAGCATTCCTCTTCAGCGGAGAGGATGTGGATAAAAAAGTAAAAGTCCTGTCGGGTGGGGAGAAATCCAGGCTGGCACTGGCCAAACTACTTCTTCAGCCATCCAACCTGCTTGTACTTGACGAACCGACAAACCACCTTGATATCAGGGCAAAGGAAGTTTTGAAGGATGCATTGAAAAATTATGACGGCGCACTCGTTATTGTGTCGCACGACAGGGATTTCCTTCAGGGGCTTACGAATAAAACAGTAGAGTTTAAGAACAAACAAATTCGGGAGTACGATGGCGATATAGAAGATTTCCTTAGAAAACTGGATATTGAACAGCTTAACACCTTGGAAGAAAAAAAGAAAAACACCGCAGATAACAAGGCCAATACAAACCCCGGAAGCGCAAAAGCCGACAGGGAATTGCAGAAAGCCTGGCAAAGGGATTTGAACAGGGTTAAAAAGAAAATTTCCAAAGTTGAGGAATATATAACTGAATTTGAGGAAAAAATTTCCCGCATGGATGATTTCTTTGCATCGCCTGAAGCCTCGGATATTGAAAAGATGAATGAAATGACAAAAGAATATAATGATTTGAAATCCGGGCTGGAACAAAAAATGACTGAATGGGAAGAACTTACGATAGAGATGGAAGAAGTGGAATCCCAAAAACCATAAAAAAAATGACAATAAAATTTGGCTATGTGGAGCGTATGTATTAATTTTGCAACGCTCTCTTAGCTCAGTTGGCCAGAGCAACGGACTCTTAATCCGTGGGTCGAGGGTTCGAGCCCCTCAGAGAGCACAAAAAGAACTAACCCGCTACAAGTAGAACTGTAGCGGGTTTTTTGATTTTTTAATCCAAAATAGCATTTATTCAGATTCTCTCTGTAAAGACATTTTTGCGTCAACGGCGCTCATAAATCGTACAAAATCCGGAAAAAACGCCCCGGATTTTGTATGATAATCAATCTTATGTAAGCTGAATTATCTGCAATACAGCACCCTTTGCGCTGAACTGCTCGTAGGGATCTGGGCAGAGGTCGGGAAAGTGCTAATCAGTTGTATCAGCAATATTTGCAGTGGTTTCATATTAATTCTAATTTTTCGAATTTTTAATTTGAGATAAATTGATTTCTCCTTCCATTAATACTTATCTTATTATGAACATTTTATAACTTTTATCGTTGAAGATGATAAGATGATTATTTATATCATGTTTCAATGCATCAAGTGTTCCATCTTGTTTTAATTCTACCTAAATATCTAAAATAAAGACCGGAAAAGTGGTTGTAATTTATTATATTGTAATTAGTTAGAAAACATTTTAACAAAAAACAAACGACACCTTTCCGATGAAAAAAGATAAGAAAAATACAGCAAAAAACATAGCAAAAAAAGAATTTACTGCCAGGGAACTGACAAATTTCTCAGGGATATCAACCATATTCAATTTTATGAAGAAGCTCGGTGTGGTTAAGGGTTTAAATAATATTGACTTAGGTCTGCATCACAATATTACTTATCAAACGGGTGATTTGCTGTCGCTAATGATTCTTGGCATCCAGAGTGGTATGAACCGCCTTACCAAGATAGAAATGTTCTCGTTGGATCCTTTGGTTCAAAGCATTCTGGGGCTGCCGGGCAAGGTAAGCGATTCAACTCTTGCCGACCGTCTGGGGCGGGCTAATATGCGCTCGGTGACAAGCTACATGAACCTGATAGGAAAATTTTCCCGTATGGTTCACGAAAAGTTAGAGACCCGGCGCGATATAATTGACCTTGATTCATCTGTCCGGACTGTTTATGGCAATCAGGAGGGAGCTAAGAAGGGTTTCAATGAAAAGAAAAAAGGAGCCAGGAGTTATCACCCGTTGTTGGCCTTCCTGAACAGTACGCGCGAATGTCTGTTGAGCTGGCTTCGTCCCGGAAACACATATACAGCCAACGGAGCAGATGAATTCTTCAGCCAGCTTATGGAAATGATTCACCCCGATATCCGGAATCTGCTTCTCAGGGCTGACAGCGGATTTTTCAGCGAGAAGCTTATTGGCCGTGCAGAGCAGAAAGGCGTTAATTACCTGATAAAAGTTAAGTTGAAAAATATGATCGAAGTATTGTCTCCGCAAGACTGGCAGAAGGTGCCGTATATGCCCGGCACGGAAATCTGCGATTTCTATTATAAACCTAATTCCTGGAGAAAAGCCAGACGCTTTTATGGGGTAAGGATACTGAAAAGCGTTGAAAAAGAAGGAGTTCTGTTCGAAAACAAGAAATGGGATTACTTTTGCTATTGTTCTGACCTTGAAGACAGCCCCCTGGCTATACATCGCCTTTATGGGGACAGAGGCGAGAGTGAGAACTGGATTGAAAATGTTAAGAATCAGATGTTTGCCGGCGACATACTGGGTAAGAAATTTTTCCAGAACGAAATGTACTGGCAGACAAGCGTGTTGGCATACAATATCAGTCTTTGGATGAGAATACTGACAGATAAAAAATCCTGGCATGAGGAATCAGTAATTGTATTCCTATTTTTTGTAATTTTTAAGTTACTTTAGAAATTTAGGTTATAGTATAATTATTAATTAATTTATATAAAAATTACTTTATATATAACAAAAAAATAAGTAATTTAAATATATTATTAATTTCAAAAGAAAAATTATTTCGAAACATATCAAATGACCGCCATGAAGAATTTATTTGCTTACTTTTGCAGCGAGCTATCGCAAGGTTTTCGCATTATCATTTCTCTTTGCTTATTTTTCTTCATTTTCAATATCGGCGACTTGCTCGGAACGATTAGATACGTCGACTCGGACGCGACTTCGGGCGACGATAACGGTTTTTCCTGGGCTAACGCTTATCTTGATCTCCAGGACGCACTCTCTGTCGCAGTTTCCGGCGACGAAATTTGGGTAGCCGCGGGAACTTATTATCCTTCGCAAGGCTGGAACGTCGACAACGGAACGACTTCGACGACCGCCAGAAAAGAAAGCTTCAGAATACCTTTCGGCGTAAAAGTTTACGGCGGGTTTGCCGGATCGGAAAGCGCCGTTAGCGAAAGAACGGCTTTCGGATCGGGCGAAGCCAACGAAACTATTCTCAGCGGAGATTTAGGAACTCCCGGTATCGCTTCCGATAACGCTTATCATATTGTCTATTTTTATCAAGCGAATTCCGATACTCGTTTGGATGGATTTACGATTGAATCGGGAAATGCTAACGGTTCCGGTTCGGATCGTAGCGGGGCCGGTATCTATATCTTTTACACAAGTTCTCCGACTATTATAAATTGTGCCGTTACCGACAACAGGGGTACTTTCTCAGCCGGGATGTATATTAGGTGGCGTTCCGATCCAATTATTAAAAATTGTATTATCCACGGAAACAATAATACCGGAATCAGTATGTATGACCAGTGCGATCCGACGATAATCAACTGTGTAATTAGCGGTAACAACGAGGGCGGAATTCGTTTTTATACCTCTTGTTCGCCGACATTAAAAAATTGCACTATAAGCGGCAACAAAGCCCGATGGGGAGGCGGATTGTATTTCCATTCTTCCTGCTCACCAAATATTTCAAACTGTATTTTATGGAAAAATAGCGCGAGTATTTCCGGAAACCAGGTATTCTGTAGAGATGCCGCCCCAAATTTTTCTTACTGCGATATTCAGGGCGGTCAGGCGGCTTTTGGTGACGACGGCGGAAATACGATAACTTATACTAATAATATTGATTCGGATCCGAATTTTGCTTATTCTCTGAATCCGGCGAACGCCCCTTCGACTGCGGGCAATTTCAGAATTCTGAACTGGTCCCCTTGCGTAAATGCCGGAACTGCTACCGGCGCTCCTTCTGACGATATAGAAGGAAACGTCCGTACGGGTAATCCCGACATTGGCGCTTATGAATCCGGCGTATCCAGAGGAACAATATATGTCGATGCTTCGGCTTCCGGAGCGAACGACGGCTCTTCATGGACCGACGCCTTGACAAATTTAAATTCCGCCTTGGGTATTGCCGCCGACAGCGACGAAATTTGGGTAGCCGCGGGAACTTATTACCCTTCTCAAGGTTGGAACGTAGCAAATGGAACTACTTCAACTGATTCCAGGGAAGAAAGCTTCAGAATTCCTTCCGGCGTTAAAGTATACGGCGGGTTTGCTGGAACTGAATCCGCCGTTTCAGAAAGAGCGGGTTTTGGAGAAGGAGAAGCCAACGAAACTATTCTTAGCGGCGATATAGGAACTTCCGGAAATGCTTCCGATAACGCCTATCATGTAGTTTATTTTTACCAGATAAATTCCATTACGGAGATTAATGGCTTCACTATAACGGCGGCTAATAGCAACGGCGGGACTCCTAATGACAACGGAGGGGCAATTTACAACAGGGATAATAGCTCTCCTGTAATCAAAAATTGTCTCATCAAAGAGAACGATGCTTACAGAGCGGCGGGTATATACAACAACGATAACTCTTCGCCGACTATTTCATATTGCGTCATTAAAGGAAACGACGCGAATTATTATGCCGGGATTTATAACTCCTCCTATTGCTCTCCCGATATAACTAATTGCGCAATAAGCGGAAATTATTCTTACTACGGATCGGGAATTATGAATGATACATGGTCGTCTCCCAACGTAATTAATACTACAATATCAGGCAACAGGGCCCAATTTAACGGAGGCGGCGTTCAAAACTCATGGAACTGTTCGCCGGTTTTCAAAAATTGTATAATCTGGGGAAATTCTGCGGGCAGCGACGGGAATAACGTATATAACTCCAACTCTTCTCCTACTTTCAATTACTGCGATATTCAAGGAGGACAAGCGGCCTTTGGCGACGGCGGCGGAAATACAATAACTTATACGAATAATATCGATTCCGATCCGTTTTTCGCCTTTCCTCTCGATCCCGCTTCGGCTCCTTCAACCGCAGGATGTTTCAGAATATTAAACTGGTCGCCCTGCGTTAACGCGGGAACTTCGACGGGCGCTCCTTCCGATGATATTGAAGGAGATTCCAGAATTGGGAACCCGGATATGGGATCCTATGAATCGGGAGTATCCAGAGGAACAATTTACGTCGACGCGGACGCAAGCGGCGCAAACGACGGCTCTTCCTGGGCCGACGCGTTAACAAATTTAAATTCCGCCTTGGGTATTGCCGCCGACGGCGACGAAATTTGGGTAGCCTCGGGAACTTACCATCCCTCTCAAGGCTGGACCATCAGTAACGGAACGACTTCGACGACCGCCAGAAATGAAAGCTTCAGAATTCCCTCCGGCGTTAAAGTATACGGCGGGTTTGTGGGAACTGAAACGGCAATCTCGCAAAGAGCGAATTACGGTGCCGGAGAAGCCAACGAAACTATTCTTAGCGGAGATTTGAACCAAGACGACGATTCCGGAGGAGATAATTCCGAGAATGCTTATCATGTCGTTTTTATGTACCAGACCAATTCTGATACGCGCCTGGACGGATTTTCGATCAAAGACGGGAGCGCAACCGGTAGCAATGGCTACGAAAAATTTGGCGGAGGAGTATATATTTTTAGAGGAAATTCGCCTGTAATTGAAAACTGTCACATTTCAGGGAACTCGGCTTCTGATTATGGCGGAGGCATGTATGTGATTTATTGTACGCCTGCAATAACAAACAGTTACTTCGCAGATAATAGCGCTAAGAACGGCGGAGCTTTAAGTATTTACGGCAATCCGGGGACATTTACTAATTGCGTTTTCTCCGGGAACGCTGCCGATGAGAAAGGCGGAGCCTTGCGTATATGCGAGAACAATTCTAATGTAGTAAACTGCACTTTCTCCGGTAATAGAGCCGCCGACGGCGGCGGATTAATAATAGATAACTGCTCGCCTACAATTAAGAACAGCGTTATATGGAACAATTCCGCAAGCGTTTCAGGAAACCAGGTTTACAATACTTCTTCCTCGCCTATATTTAGCTATTGCGATATCCAGGGAGGAAGGGCGGCCTTCGGCGACGACGGCGGAAATTCGATAACATATACCGACAATATTGATCAAAATCCTTTTTTTGTCGATCCTGTCGACCCGGCGGACGCGCCTACGACAAGCGGCGATTTCAGATTATACAACGGTTCACCCTGTCTCAATTCCGGCGATAATTCGGCCAATTCCGAAACTTACGACATTGCGGGAAACGCAAGGATTCAAGGCGGAACGATTGATATGGGCTCATACGAAGGCGGAGTCGCCAGAGGAATAATTTACGTAGACGCCGACGCATCCGGAGCTAATTCCGGGTTTTCCTGGACCAACGCGTACGAAGATCTTCAGGACGCGCTCGAAGCTTCGACTTCCGGAGACGAGATTTGGGTCGCCGCCGGAACATATAAGCCAGAAACAGAAGTCGGTGGAACTGGAGATAGGTATAAAACTTTCCAGATGAAAGACGGAGTGGCTATATACGGTGGCTTTGAAGGTAACGAAGATACAGCAACTTTCGATCTTGATGATAGGGATTTTGAAGCAAACGAAACTATATTGAGTGGGGATATTGGAAATATTGGTGATAATTCAGATAACTGCTATCACGTCTTTTATCATCCTTCCGGGTTAAACCTTACCGGTTCCGCAGTTCTCGATGGATTTACTATTACGGGTGGGAAAGCTGATGGTGTTTCACCACATTCTAATGGTGGTGGAATGTATAACTATTCATCATCACCATCGCTCACCAATTGCACGATAAGTAACAATAGTGCATCATTAGAGGGTGGAGGATCATCTGATGGTGGCGGATTGTATAACTATTCATCGTCACCATCGCTCATTAATTGTAAAATCAGTAATAATAGCGCTGTTGACGGCGGTGGTATTTTTAATTTAGCATCATCACCGGAACTCACCAATTGCACAATAAGTTATAATAGTGCATCATTTAGAGGCGGTGGAATTTTCAATGATGGTTCATCAACTCCTACGATAAAAAACTCAATTATATGGGGAAACAGTGCATCAATTTCCGGCAATCAGATGTATATATTTGATGGAACAACAACATTAGATTATTCCTGTTATTCCAATGAAAATAATGATATTTTTAATAACGGTACTTTCACAGCTACTAACAATAATATTACAGAGAATCCAAAATTCGTTGATCCGGCAAATAATGATTTCACTTTATATGGCTCTTCTCCCTGTGTCAATACAGGGAATAATGCTTATGTCGCAGCTCCTAACGTTGTTGTATTAAAGGATATGCGAGGCGAAGACCGTATCCAGAATAAAACAATAGACATGGGGGCTTATGAATGGACAAGCGGAACAGATCCGACAATTCCCACAGTAACAACGCAGGCAGTTAGTTCCATAGGAACAACATCTGCTACTGGAAATGGCAATATTACAGCTACAGGAGGAGAAAATTGTTCAGAGAGAGGCATTATTTATTATCCATATACTAATACTGACAAGATAATTGGTGGAGCCAATGTAACTAAGGTAGATGAAACTGGAGACTTTGGAACAGGATCTTTCACAAGAAACCTGACAGCGCTGACTGCTGAAACAAGGTACAATGCCAGGGCTTACGGCCACAACTCGGCAGGAAACAGCTACGGCAGTACAATTGATTTCAGAACCTACTCATCAGAACCGCCTGCAACAACAGGCCTTGACCAGTACGCAGCAACTGCTTCATCGGTATCAATGAGCTGGACAGCTCCGGCGTGGCCTCTTAGCGGAGCAACTGCAAAAGGATATGTATTGATCAGAGCAACAAGCCCCAATATACCGGTATTTGCCGCATCAGACGGACTTGCTCCTGCTGCAGGAGCTAATACTACTCTGGTTTCCTCAACAATAGCCGAGGGAGCTACTACTTATACTGATAACGGCCTGTCAGGAAATACAACATACAATTATATGCTTATTCCATACACATGGAATAATTCTGACAGCGAAACTTACAATTACCAAACAAGCGGGGCTGAAACTGCCCAGGGAGTGACAATATACCCAGAACCTTCATACCATGTATCAAATTTCAACTCTGAATTTGTTAATTATAAAAATTTTAATCTAACCTGGACTGATGCTACGGGCGGAACCCTGCCTCATGGCTACCTGATTCGCGGAAGTACTGTAAGCCTTGCTGATATTACTGATCCGGCTGACAGAACGCCGATAACAACAAACGGCCTGAATTTTAACGTTGCCCAGGGAATTCAATCGCAACAGTTGATCAACCTGACAGTGGGACAGACATATTATTTCAAAATATTCCCATACACAAATTCAGGATCAAACATCGATTACAAAACTGACGGCACAGTTCCCTCACTGATAATAACCCCCGAGAAAAGAGGCGAGTTATGGGTCAGCGAAAATTATTGTTCATCATGCGGCAACGACGGCCATACATGGCTTGTTGATTGCTTCGACAACCTGACAGATGCTTTGGCTGTTATCAACAACGGTGGTACGATTCATACCAACGGAGTAACAACAAGTGAAAATCTGAATCTTAATAATTATAATATCACCATAGGTGATGAAGACCTGGTACTTATTGGTACAATTAACGGCAGCGGAATAATTAGTACCCGCGGTGAAGGCATGCTCAAATTCCAGGGTCATGCTAGCCCCTGTTTCTTTCCTGTCGGAGTGAAAGGGAACCCTTTTTTCATTCAAATATCCTGGTCAGGAGGAACACAACAAACTTTGGCAGCCAGGGTATTTGCCACTTTACCACTTACTTTGGAAAAGGCAATTACCGAATCTCTTTGGGAATTATCAGGTCCCGACGGACTAAACGCTACTATAAAATTCTACCTGCCGAAAACGCAAGTTCAGTCGGTTCCTAATGAAAACTTTATGTTGAGATGGGACGATCCTGAAGTAGAATGGGATCAATACAAGTTCAGTGTTGATGCTGATACATCTCCTGAGTATTATATAATCACCATTACCGGCGTAAACAGTTTTTAATCTATAAATTTGAAATTATAATTGAGGTAATAAATGAAAAAACTATTATTAATAATAATTGTACTGGTCGCATCCCAAAGTCTGTCCTTGGCTGAAGCGATAAAGGGTGGACGTCCCGCTCAGGAATACAGCAGGCAATTGAATGGCCGAACTTATAGTCTGATTGTAGAATCCGAAAGGCAGTCCGAATACCGGATAAATCTAATAGAAGATGATCGGGATATAAATATTGCCGGTATTCTCTGGCAGATCGAAGCACCTTCGAACCTAAATGCTACGATAACATTCCAACTGCCGATAAGCTCGTTGAAATCAGGTGCAGACCTTAGCAATCTGCCACTTTACCGTATCCATGAAGGGATTCTTCACAAGATCAATACTGAAAATATAAATGTAACCGATGAAGGCGATAAATTATTAATTAGAGTGAGAAATGTTAATGAGTTCTCAGTATGGGGCTTCTTCTCAGCGCCTCCCCCGCCGCTCATCCCGACACTCGGTGAGTGGGCTGCAATCCTTCTCGGTTCCCTGCTTGTAATTTTCGGTACTTACAAGGCAACGAAATTAGTTTGATGACATAATTCAATTTAGAATAAATGCTGTCCCAAAGCGGGGCAGCTTTTTTTAGAAACCAAAAGCAACTTTCGGCTACCGCTTTGATTAAATTTTTTCCTGCCCTTCTCTCTGCCATTGCCGGAATACTCCCCCGCGAGCATTCAATTCTTAATATTGCAAATTTTCAGGAGAAAGGCAAGGGGAGGAATATACAAATCTTAAAATAAATTTTCATATACATTGAAATATATTGAAATATTTTTCGTATATTACAATTATAAGCCATTGGTTTATATGGGTAATACAGTATTTTACATCAATAAACAAGGTTAAACAATTATGCAAAATTTCGCAATGAACGAAGCCTCGAAAATGGGAATTTCACAGCTCGTAAGGGTAAGTGAAAAGCTGGGTTTTGCCTGCCTGACGAAAAATAATTTGCCGTCAGCAATACTTTTCCCTCTCGCTCCGGAAAAAGAGGCCATTGACCACCTTGCCGATATGATGAGAAAGCAGCATGAAACAAAACGCCTGAGCATGGAACACGAAGTTCTTGCCAGTCCTGATTTCTACCGCAGCTATCTTCAGGATTTTCTTATGCTGGCATTTGCCTGCATGAATGAAATCAAACTCAGTGATGAAATCCTGAAAGAACTCACGGACGAGCTTTTCCGTTTCCTTGAATCAGCCCAGAAATTGTTCCCGAATGCCCAGGAGGAACTATGAAAGCTGTTTTTTTGGGATATAATCCGGGAAATTACTGCCTGACTTGGAATTAGCGCCGTATACGTCCGCTATCAGCACTTGTTACTCCGGCAATGGTTTTAGTTGTGCAAGCCTTTGAAAACCGCACTGAGAGCGATTATGAACGCAATTTATTTAAAGCGAATATAAATTATCTTATTTTTAACTATAAGATAGTTATATTCATGAATAGCTTCAATCAAACATGAAACACGAACATATAATTAATAATAGAAAGACAAATTATGTTTCACGACAACCTACCTCCACTGACAGGAGAAGAATTCCGACGACTGAGGGAATATTTCGGGCTTAGCCAGGAAAATGCTGCACGGCTTCTTAACATGAGCAGTAAAAGTCAGATTTCCAGAATGGAACGAAAAAAGCAGGAACTGGTTCCGGCAAACATTGTGCAGAACTTCGTGCAGGGCCTTACCGAAACCGGCGGGGCTGCAAGAACATGCTTCCACGACTACAACACAGGCGAAACTTACTCATGTACTTTCAACGGGGCTATCGGAGATGTGATCCTATACAACAGCGCTTTTGACCTGGCGAGAGGTCAGGAAGTGTATGATTTCCTCTCAGACCGCTACAGACTTGGAACAGTAACATATCCAGCACCATTACTGTTCCCTTTGATTTCAGAGTTTGGATTTGGACCTGGAGAATCATATCCTGCTTCCAGTCGAATTAAGGCTGTATTTCCTGCTTTATCAAGAGCCAGATTAGCACGTATTTGTGCGGCAGTTTGCCCAAGTTTGTAAGAAATATTTTCCTTATCAGTTTGAATTTCTAATAATATTCCAAGTCCTTCCTGTCTTATATCTCCTGCCCAACATCTTATATTGGCTCCTTCATATATTCGAGTAGCAGTAACATCAATATTTCTAAATGTACGTTTTCCATCCACAATCATAGCTTCTTCCATCTCCAGAATTTTATCCTTATGCCCGGCTTTCTCCGGAGCCAGTCCTGACGGATCAGACCAGTTCACGGGGTTATTAAAAGCATAGGAATATGGAGAATTGAATGTAAATAATTCCGCAAGAGGATCGGCAGATGATTTATAATGCCAATCATAGAAGTCGGTATTCCCGGCAAAGGAGATTCTTTTCCAAAAATTATTTTGTTGAAAAACAAATTTCACAATTCAGTCCAACCCGCATCATAATAATAATTAAAAATATAAGAATTAATTTCCCGAAAAGCAATGAAAATCCGGAAAAATCTTCCCGGATTTTGCAGTATAATCATCGTATGTAAATTAATCTTTTTTTACAGGCAGTCTTTTTTCAGGATAAATAATCATTGGATTATCCTTTTCTATTCCTTCTAATTGGAAAGCAACTAAATTTATCTCATTTGTTATATCATATGAAATAATAAATCTGATACTATCACATTTGAGATAATATTCATAAATAAAAGATACCCTGTCATAGTTTGGACCCTTTTGATAAAAATCATTAATAAAATGACCTTTACGATTCTTAAAATCACAAAATTCTTTGAGGTTTTTTAAAGAATTAGAAATATAATTCCTGTTAGGAAAAAGTTCTTCGGAAAACTCTGAAATTGCATTTCCACTAGCAATTTTTTCAATTAATTTATCTGCTTTTAATCTTGCTTCTTGCCTTTTTTGAGGATTCGTACAAGAAGAGAGTAAAAAAAATAAAACGAAAAAGATAAAAAATATTTTACATTCATTCACTATAATCTTTGATTTTAAAATCATATTGTCTCCCATCAATTTTGATAAGTTTAATATATTTAGAGTAAGCTGGTTTGAATATTGAATCTCCTCTCTTAGCAATCTTATAAAAAAAAGGAATATCATCATTTAAAAAGTTCTTTGTCCGAAACAAGAAATCATCCCTATAATTTTTAATTGATATCTTCGTTCCATGTCTTGTATCAAAAACCTTTAATAACATTCCGTTGATTCTTGTCGTATCAAATTTATGATAGTAAACATTATATTTAGTATCGTTCTCACGCTGAAGTAACAATGAAGTTAATACAGCAAGAACAAAAACAATGAATAAAAATACATAAATCAACAATTCCCCAATAATATTTTTTTTCATATATTCGCTAATCTTTAAAATCATAGATAATAAAAGTATTATTATGACCAGCAGCAACTTCAATAACAGTTGGAACAGCTGGCCCGATATTAAGTTCCCTTCCAATAATATAAGTACCATTTACAGGTGTAATATTTAAAGTTCCTCCAACTGACCCACCGTATAAGGCTACCCCAGCAGATATAAAAAACGTTGGCTCGGCATTAGATGTTATAGAATTCGTCTCCACCATACTTCCCTTAATTTCTTCAACAGGTCCAAAATAATGAGCTGTTTCAATATTAAGTGTAAAATCAAGAGCACCCCCTCCTCCGATCGCAGGAGTTACAGTAACAACTGGAATTGCTGATGCGTCATCTCCCCTTGTTACCCATCTTAATTCCACTGTTCCGCCAATTCCACCTCCTGATATACAATTAAATCCTATCCCAATACCCAAAAAATCTGGAATGAAATACCTTCCAATAGGAGAATTCCATAAATCTTTTGGTGAGGGCTGTTGAAGTTGAGAGCGTTCATAATATTCGGGAGAAAATTGATCAACATTAACCTGGGTATTATCCGAAACAACATTTGAAGTTCTATTCCCGGAAATATAATTCATTGGTTTATCAATACTAATATTGCTACTGCCACCACATCCTGCTCCATTACTGTTCCCTTTGATTTCAGAGTTTGGATTTGGACCTGGAGAATCATATCCTGCTTCCAGTCGAATTAAGGCTGTATTTCCTGCTTTATCAAGAGCCAGATTAGCACGTATTTGTGCGGCAGTTTGCCCAAGTTTGTAAGAAATATTTTCCTTATCAGTTTGAATTTCTAATAATATTCCAAGTCCTTCCTGTCTTATATCTCCTGCCCAACATCTTATATTGGCTCCTTCATATATTCGAGTAGCAGTAACATCAATATTTCTAAAGGTACGCTTTCCGTCCACAATCGTAGCTTCTTCCTCCTCAAGAATTCTATCTTTATGCCCGGCTTTCTCCGGTGCCAGCCCCGAAGGGTAAGACCAATTAACGGGGTTATTAAAAGCATAGGAATAAGGAGAATGGAATGTAAATAATTCCGCAAGGGAATCATTCCGGATGGCTTTCGGGGCTGTATTTATGCTGTTTTCGTTCATTCGCCTTTATTCTTTTATCCCTGACATATAACGCATGATGACTCTAAAACAAAAATTCCATCAAATCATTATCCTCAAACTATTAGTCAATTCAAGTTATCTAAATATTAAACCTGTAATAAGTGATAAAAAAATAAAAAGAGCACTCAATACAACCCAATAAAAATTATAGCGCCAACAATATGTTTGTCTTTCTTCATTGGTTTCATTAAATCTTTCATCATAGTAGGCAACTATTTTTATTGCTTTTCCTCTAAAAGTCAAAAATAAATATTGTAGAAAAATTAATAAGAGCCATGGTAGTACTATTATGATCGGAACTGAACGAATGGGTGCAAAAGTAAAAATTGATGATTTAAAAATGGGATGTTTAAAAAAAGTATCAATTTCATTTGGAAAATTAAAGGCAAATATTAAACTAATAAATAATATGAATGAACCCTCAATCATCGAAATTTTCCCCATTGCCATCCATGCTGTATGGTTTATATCCTCTGTTTTGATTTTATTTCCCTTTTCACTGAAAGAATTAATAAACCGATAGAATAAATAATAAATTATGTTTCCTTTCATTCTTCATTACCTGCTTAAGTTTATATATGTATTTGGATTAGCCATATCCTGTAACATCGGATACATATTTTCCCAAATGCTATCAACGGCATCATCTATACCGCTTTCAATTTCATCTCCATATAATATTAAAACTGCATTTCCAGCATAACCAAATACAAATGCAATATCCTTGTGTACATAAGTTCCGCAGTACCTGCCGGCTTTTGACCTCAATCCGACAGCACTGGTTTTTCTTACCCATTTTTTTACGCTGATCTTATAACTATTCAGGCCTGCCTGACTTCTAATTATGGCGAATTCGCCATAATTAAAATCCGGATTATGCACCTTTTCCCATATTCCGAGAAATTCCACAGTATTCCTGTTCCTAAGCCAATCGGATATAAAGAAATCTCCATCCTTGGCTTTTAGCATATCTGTCAGTGAAAGGAAATCGCCAACATTATCTTCGAATATATTGATATTGGTTCCTTGTACATCAATTTTCTTAGAATGTTTAGTCATTTTATTTCACCACCATTTTAAGAACTATTTTCTATATATACTAATTTTTCAGCGATTATGTAATATACTGATTTCAAAAATAATCATGCAAATTGTTTTTCGTTTCCTGTAGTTTCCCATGGATTTATATTTATGCTGTTTCTGTTCATTCCATTCCTTAACTCTTTGTTCTTATGATTAAGGTATCTCCAATCCCATTTGTCACTGTCTAAGGTCATAATATCACATTCAAGGTCTTCGTAGTCTCTGCTATAATCGTAATCTACAAAATTTTTCAGAAAACCGCCAGAAGTATAATAAAATTCTTCCTGCTGATAGGTTTTTCCGCTGTTTTGCTTTTATAAGGTATCTGAGGCCCAAACTTTAGAACGCAGCGATACAAATTGCGTGAGATGAATTTTTCAGCTGAAGCAGGATACAAAAACTCGGCTTAACGGGATATTCTTTCCATTGTTTATTTGTGGATCTATACCCGTAATTCGTATTTTAATAATACAAGCAGCCCGTAGAGAGCTGCTCGTTATTATGTATAACCACCGGGTATCAGATGGCAAATCTGATTTCAGTGCCTATGTGAATCATATTTAGTTTTATAGCAGGACTCAGGGAAGTTAATCCGAGCTGATAACCGGCGTAAGGAACAATATACATCCGGCCCAGAAGTATTTCATATTGAAGTCTGAAGTTCAGGGCTATCCTGAACGCATTGACATCTGGAACATCACCATCACGTAAAATCAGAGTTTGGCCATTATTGTCAAGTTTATAACCGTCAACATTGGGGAATGATATATTTTCATCAAACAAATTTATTGCCCTATAGTCATTTGTTCCTAGTATCAAACTGAATGAAGGCCCTGCAGCTATTCCAAAGTTGCTGTTGAACATGTTGTATTTGTAAAGCAGGGTAATATCTAATAACTGCAAATCAACAATTCTTTCGTATTCGGGAAGTTCTGATATTTGCGGCATATTTAAAACAAGATCCTCCGGATTGATATTATGATAATCCTTTCCATTCATACTCTCATATTTTACAATTCCGATAATACTCGAATTGGAATTTTTAATATTTCCAAGCAGGTATTCGAAGCTAAGTCCAATGTTCCAGCCATTCCCGCTTAGATTTTCAGCTTTGAAACTATTAAGAATATTTTCATCATAATCTGATTCAATACTCATAAATGTTCTGTGTACCCCGAAAACAGGTCCGACGTAGATAGGTTTACGATATGCAATTGGCATAAGAGGATTATCAACAGCGTCATCACCTCCGCCGTAACCGGAATATCCTCCGCTATAGGACGAAGCATAGGAAGTCCTGCCAAAACTAACATTTTCCGGCAAGGGCAAGTCCTGCTCAACAACTGTCGGATTGCCTTTCTTATTTGCTATCTGATTATCTACGGCCACGAATGAAGTATATTCGGTCATCAATCCGTATTTAAGCCCCAGGTCGGTTATTTCTTTTTCGGTATAAGCTATCTGTCCCTTTTTTAAAAGTTCAAGTTCTTCAATCCTGTCTCGTGCCCAAAGGTACTTCAAAGCCTGACTTGTATCTTTTTTTACGAATACTTTAAGTGGAATTGATACTTTGAGTTTTCCCTTAGAACTCTGGCCGGATACTTCAATTTCCCCTTCAGGAATACCCCGCCATTTTCCAACAATATTGATTGGACGAGTACCAAATACATCAGGAATATTTTCCGGTTCCACGTCATAAACATCCAGTCCGTCGAAATCTATTTCAATATCTGAAAGAACAGGATCTTCTATATATTTACTGAATTTTACGGCAATATCTTCAGCTTCGCTCATATCAAGAACCACGAATGGTTCGCCATAACCGCATTTTGCAATAGCTTCTATCAGATAGCGGTTCACGCTGCTTCCTATTCCAAATGCAAAAAAGTTTGCATTGTTAAGGTTTTCTCTGATCAGGTCAACGACCTTTTCGTCAACTAATATGTATCCGTCCGTAACAATGATATATGATCTGGCGTAACCGGTTTTTTTATCGATTGCAAGTGATTTGGTCAAAGCATGATAAAGGTTTGTTCCGCCGCCGCCGTAATTTTCAGAAATATCTTTTTTGGCAAATTCAATATTTTCCGGAGTAACGGGAAGTGAAGTTTCAGACATCATATAAGAAGTTGAGGCGAAATACTGAATATTGAACATATCATTGGGTCCCAGCCTGTCCAATAAGTCGAACATTAATTCTTTTGATATTTCTATGGGATCTCCCGCCATAGAATAGGAAACATCCATAACGAAAATATATTCTCTTGGTATAATTTCGGCATCGCCAACTCTTGCAGGAGGCTGGAGGGTAAGCATAAAAAAATTCTCAACTTCTCCTTCTGAAAGGAGCAAACCTGATTCTATATGTCCTCCGGTAAGCCTATAACGTAAAACGAAATCCCTGTTGCCAGTCTTTTCCTGATTTTCTGCCAGAGATAGCTCCAAATGCCTGTCAGAATGCTGTGTCATATCCAGCTTGTGGGTTGGGCATTCCATTTCATGAACCGGAACACCCGACATCAGGTTTATATTAATATCAAAGTCATAACTTGATTCTCCGTAATGATATTTAATATCCGGGAAATCGTCTTCACCTTCAGGTGATTTGGGTTTGAATCTCGGCCCGACAACAGTCGGAAGCATGAACTCGAACAACCCGTCGTCCGGCAGCAGCTTTTCGGTATATTCTAATTCAACGATAATAGTATCAGCCGGCATAATATTCGCAATATTCATTTTAAAAACGTTTGGCCTTTTCTGTTCCAGCAGGGAAGCTCTTTTTCCTTCACTTTTGGCTTTCTCGTAAGTTTTTCTTGCATCTTCCTTTTTCGAAATTTTTGCTTTTACTACTCTTTCGTTTATTGTCATGGTCAACCCGTGGATGGCAGCACCGGTTGATGCCGGGAAAACGTAAATTGCCTCTATCGGTTTTTTACCCTTGTTAGTGTAAACCTGGGTGATTTTCACGTCGGCAATAGTAGCTGCAATATTGACATCAGCCCTGGTGTCCAGCAGGGGCATCGAATTTTCACCTCCCCGAATAATGAAATACGGCGATTCACCTTTCTGATAGTCGTCCTGAGCGTGGCCTGTTGATTTTAATAATATTATAATGGCAATGATAAGAATCTTCTTCATGCCCGCCTCCTGTAAAATTAGTGGTTGTGTTGAGAAACGGTTTGGAAAAAGTTCATATCCCCGGGTTAATGAACTGTACCTGTTTGAATATTAAAACAGATTAATGAGAAAAAGATTACATAATATTAATACAAATTTAATATTTATTTTCCTGCATAGGCAGGAGCGGCAGCATCAATTATTCTTGCTCCGGATTCCAACAGCATCATTGCACAAGTATTTAAAGTTGATGCAGTAGTAATTACATCATCGCAAATCAGGATCGATTTATTTACAACTTTCTGAATTTCTTTTCCAGTGCAAAAGGCTTTTTTCAGATTTGTTTTTCTTTGTTCAGCAGATAGTTTTGTTTGGGAAACCGTATATTTTTTTCTCTTTAGTATTTTTTTGTTCACAGGAAATTTCAATATGTCTGACAGTCCTTCAGCAATATAATCCGACTGATTATAACCCCTTTCGCGATTTCGTGCGTGATGGATGGGAACCGGTACGATAAAATCATATTTTGGGTTGCCTTTATCCTGAATTCTACCGGCAAGAAGTTTACCGAGTTCGAATCCAATATCAGGAATGTTATAATACTTAGCCGAGTATATCAGTTCCATAAAACGGCTGTCTTCTCGAACGCTGAACAAGCTAAAAATATTGGAAATTGCCATCAGGTCGGCAGGAATACTATGCATAAGATAGGCCATAATTTCCCTGCTGTCAGGTGCAAGGTGAATGGAATTCAAACATTTTTTGCAGATGTATTTAGTAATTCCTTCTCGGGTGTCTAATATTCCTTCGCATATCATACATTGCGGTGGATCCAGGAAATCAAGAAATGTCCTGTTTAGAAATCCGGTTGCAGTTAATGGGTTTATCAACATTAAAATAATTTTTATATCTTTTAATAATTGATTTTATATAAAAGTTTTATTTTGAAAAATTATCAACTATATATCAGTTTTATTCTTTTTGTGTAATATTTCCTGTATTTGCTCCATACTAACTGATAGTATTTTTGCGATTTGTTCATTACTCATCCCAGCATTTAGCAGATTGACAATTGCTCTTTCCTGGTCACTTTTACGTTCTTTCTGTTCCTTAAGTAGTTCCCTTTGCTTAGCTTCAACTTCTTTCTGCTTTACGCTTGTTGCTTCCTGATAACCTTTGCCATATCCATTATCAAAACCTTCTTTTTTTGCGTAATCAATGGTATTTGTAATATCGCGGTAAGCATTCATACTGCGTTGGTATCGATACCACTCTTCATGTGATAATTTGGAAATCTCGGCAATTTCGAAAAATTTCTCGAAAACCTTTGTTCTCAGTTCGTCAGGAAGCCTGTCCAGCCGATGAAGGTTTTTAATAACGTACAGCCATTTTTCATATTCATTTTTAAGCTCGTGAAGCTCCTTTTTGAATTTCGGCATTTCCAGGTAAATAAGGGTAAGCTTATCATACCAAATCTTGTTAGTTTCCAGTTCAACGAGTTTTACGTCATATCGCATTTTATCGGGGTTTTCCTTATTTTCGTCAAACTCAAAACCAAGAATTGCTATCATGTAAACGGCTTTCAGATCAAACTTCCACTCTGCTCCCTGCTTAGCCTGGTTATGAATGGGGAATGTAGCATAAAACACAGAGCGCTCTTTAAAATATGCCTGTTTTGATTTTTGCATTTCAACGATAAATTGTTCGCCTTTCTCGTTGGTGCAAAGAATATCGAAAACAGCGGAACGAGCGTCGTTGTTTATCCCGATTTGTTCCGTGGGTGAGTAGTTTAGCTCTACAATTTCACCTTCCTGTTCGTAAAGGAGGGCGTTCAGGAAGGACTTCAATAAATCCTTATTGGGTTCGCTTCCGAATATTTTTTTAAATCCAAAATCAGTAAACGGGTTTATATATCTTTCTCCATCTGCCATTTCTTTCTCCAAGGTTGTTTTATACAAACAAAACGAATATAAATATTAGATATTACAAAAAAAAGGAAAGATTGTAACAAGTTCTGCCATAGAATTAATCTACTAATCAGCAGGGTTAAAAAATCAAAAATCACAAATGGCTAATTCACTAAATGTTTTGCCGTGAAAAATAATTTCGATAATTTCGTTTTCATGAAAAAAGATATTTGGAAAAAGGATGGAAATAAGAAGAAAACCGGATTGGCTGAAAATTAAACTTCCACAGGGAAAAAACTACAGGCAGGTGAAAAACCTTATAGATAAATATAAGCTGAACACAATTTGCACGAGTGGAAAATGCCCGAATGTTGCTGACTGCTGGGGTCGTGGTACAGCAACTTTTATGATACTTGGTGATATTTGTACAAGAACCTGTGCGTTTTGTGCTACAAAATCAGGAAGGCCTCTGCCGCCAGACTATGATGAACCAATGAATATTGCAAAGTCCGTTCAGATTCTTGAACTGAAACATTGCGTACTTACATCTGTGGACAGAGATGATCTGCCGGATTATGGTGCTGAACAATGGGCTGAAACAATTATCAGAATTAAGGAACTAAATCCCGATACAACCATAGAAGCTCTTATACCAGATTTCAATGGAAAAACAGAACTGATTCAAAAAGTAATCAATGCGAATCCCGAAGTAATTTCCCACAACCTTGAAACTGTGGAGAGACTTACTCCTGTTGTTCGATCAAAAGCTAAATATGGCAGAAGCCTTGAAGTGATTGAATATATTTCCAAATCGGGTATTACTTCAAAATCAGGAATAATGCTCGGATTGGGTGAGACTGAAGAAGAAATTATTTCAACAATGGATGATCTGATATATGTTGGATGCAAGATTTTTACTTTGGGGCAATATCTTCAGCCGACAAAGAATGATATCCGGGTTCAGGAATTTGTCAGCCCGGAAAAATTTGAAGAATATAGAAAAATCGGACTAAATAAAGGCTTCAGGCACGTGGAAAGTTCACCGCTTGTAAGGTCAAGTTTTCACGCGGAGAAACATGTTGAGAAATAAAATCAGGAAAAAAGATGAAAATTAAATTTGAAGACCTCGGATTAATTGACTATAAAAAAGCTTGGGATTATCAGGCAGATATATTCGGAAAACTTGTTGAAGCAAAGAAACAAAAGCAGAATGGAAGCCAATTCCTTCTTTTTTGTGAGCACCCGCATGTTTATACACTTGGAAAGAACGGCGATGACAGCAATATGCTTATGACAGAGGTATTTTTGAAATCTATTGATGCCACATTTTACAGGATTGACAGGGGAGGAGATATTACTTACCACGGCCCTGGCCAAATTGTAGGATACCCGATTTTTGACCTCGATATTCAGGGATTGTCAATCAAAGAATATATATATAAAGTTGAGCAATCTGTTATCAATACCCTAAATCACTATGGTATTGTAGCAGGCAGGCTGGATGGTGCAACCGGAGTTTGGCTAAACGATGAAAAAGGCGAGAGAAAAATTTGCGCTATAGGTGTAAAAGCATCAAGAAAATGCACAATGCACGGTTTTGCTATCAATGTAAATACTGATATTAAATATTTTGATTATATCAACCCATGCGGGTTCACGGACAAAGGAGTAACATCACTTGAAAATGAAATCGGTGAAAAACACAATTTTGAAGAAGTTAAACTGATTCTTAAAGAAAAAATCTATAATGAGTTCGGTCTATCAGATTAAAATTGATACCTGATTCCGAAACTTGCAGTATTTATATCAATTTCCAGCTGTTTTCCCGGGCTTGAAAATAGTTTTGTGTCATACCCCAGATATTTTGAATATGATAAATCAAGTGCCCAGTTTTTTCCGATATTTATCAGCAGTCCTGTTCTTGTATTTATTAGAAATTGAATTTTGGGTAGGTGAATATAGTTACCTGTACTACTTTTCATCAGTGTTCCTGCTCCGATTGAAATATATGGTTTCATGCTTTCAGGTTTCGGAAAAATGAAACTGATACCTATCAGAAATGGATATTTTGTAGAATGTGATATTCTATTTGTTCCGTCTTCATTAAAATCGAATTCCATATTATATCTATTCCATTGAACACCCGTCGAAAAAAAGAATTTCACGGGCCAAATCGAATAACTGAAGCCGATATTGATATTACTACCACCACTAATCGGACGATACCCCTCTCTCTCATTACCGTCAACCAGAAAAGTGTATCCGGTATCAATAATCAATTCATTATACTCATCTTTATCAGCTATAATATTTTCTGTTGACAGAATTAATATGATCGTGAATATTAAAAGATATTTCCTGTTTTTCATTTCAGACTCCATGATTAATTTTAGGTTGAATTTAATCATGGCTCTATCGGGATTTGTCATTATTTTCTAAAAATTCTGTCAAATTATTGTCAAAAAAAAAGCCCCCTCCGGTTATCGAAAGGAACTTTTGAAAACATGTTTAAGTTAAATTTTATATCCGATTAGCCCCGGGATATTCTGATGATAAATATCCCGCATATTGCTTGCAGAATATTTCTCAAAAATAATTCAGGGGTACTGCCAGTAATGAAATACGTATATTCAACTATTAACTTCTGCCATTATCAGCTGGTCTGCCACAATCAAATTTCGAAAGAGAATTCAGCCAGCGTTCAAACATTGCTTTCTGTTCTTCATTAAGGATCGAATATATATTTCTGAGTAATTCATTTCTGCAATCTGAAATAGCAACACAGGCCTTGTACCGCAATTCCATCATTTTCCTGCGCAGTTCCTGGCGCAATTGATTTATATGGCGTGCAGCCTGGGCGCGTGTCATTGTGCCATTATTCACTGCCTGCAAAATTCTCTGGTATCGGGATCGATAATCAGCAAAAAGGGTTCTTTGTGCCAGAGAAAGTCGCATGAGAATTGATCTTACACAATCCTGATTTGCCTGAAGGTATCTTTTTACTGCCGGAAGCTGGCGGTCTGTCAGTTCAAGTTTCCTCAGGATTTCATTCAGGGGGATAAACCTGGTATTTGCAAAGTTTTCTGCCTCGAAATCATATTCCTGTTCAAAGTTAAATTCTTCTGACTCTGTTATGTCAGATGAAAGATCAGCTTCCAGAATTGATAGCTCTTCAACACTTACCATGGAGTATGTGTCCTGATGATTATCCACAGGGCAATCATTATCGCAAGACGCTAAGAAAATGGGGAGTATTAAGAAAATACTAAGTAAAGCGAACTTTTTCATTTTATAACTCCGTAAAATAATATAAACCAATAGGCATTAATATAATCAAATGCTTATTATTATGCAATACAAAATTGATTTAATGATTTATTTGTGATATGCGCTTGTAAGGGCTTCCGAAACAGCTTCAACAATAGATATCATTCTTGAATAGTTCATCCTTTTAGGGCCTATTAAACCGATTGCAGCATTAGCAGGCCCAAGCTTGTATGAAGAAACGATCAGACTGTAATCATCAAGTTCAGAATTATCCAGCTCGCTGCCGATTAAAACCTGTGTTTCCGATGATGAGTTTTCAAGTTTATCCAGCATGTGGATGATAATATCCTCATTCTCAATTATTTCAATAACAGACCTGACCCTGTCCGGGTTTTCAAATTCAGGATAGTTAAGAAGGTTGGCTGTTCCGTTTATCAGTATTCTGTCCGTTTTTATTTCATTTCGAAAAATCTTTTCAACCGAATCAACAAAAAGCCTTACCAGAGGCATATCCTGTAAATCGAAATCGCTTATCATCTCATGAAAATTTTCACGCAGGAATCGCAGGGGCCTTCCGCTGATCTTTTCATTTATATATGATGTAATTTCACTAAGGTATCCAATGTCGATATCAAAATCTGCTTCCAGTGTTACCGTTCTTACATTGTCTGAATCCAACGCTATTACAACGAGTATTCTTTTTGAACTCAGTGAAACAATGTCTATTTTCTCAACAACAAGATCTTTAAGGTTGGGAATTTCAACAATGCTTAAATGCCTTGAGAGCATACCAAGAATCTTTGAAGCATCCTTTAGTACACCCGAAGGATGAGCCTGTAGAAGATTCTGACGTAAGATGTTCATGTCTTGCTCTGAAAGTCCTTCAAGTTTCATCAGGCTGTTCACATAGAATCTGTATCCCTTGTCAGTTGGTATTCTGCCGGCAGAAGTATGCGGATGTGTTATAAAATTCATTTCTTCAAGGTCTGACATTACATTTCTAATAGTTGCGGCGCTAAGCTGCCTTCCCGTTTCAAGATGTTTGGAAAGCAATCTTGAGCCAATTGGAGATGCCTTCAACACATACATGTGAATCAATGATTGCAGTATGTTCTTTTCTCTTTCGCTAAGTTCTATTTCCGTTCTGTCTGCCAATATTCGGTATATTAATTTAATTACAAAATATTAAATAATTCAACCTTTATAAATTACGAAATCCGCATGATAAATATTTTAGCTTTTTATAAAAATTTTTTCGCTAAAGCTTTTGCTACATTGTCCGGAACGAATTCTGAAACATCCTGCTTATAACTTGATAATTCCCTTATTATGCTCGAATTCAGGTATGTATATTTTTCATGCGGCATCAGGAATACTGTATGGATTTCAGGAGATAATTTGCGGTTCATTAGTGCAATCTGGAATTCATAATCAAAATCAGATAATGCCCTAACCCCCCTTACAATAGCAACAGCGCCGTGTTCGTGCGCACTATCCACAGTCAGACCGTGAGTAATAATGGCACTGGCATTAGGTATTTCTCTCAATGAATCCTTTGCTAACTGAAGCCTTTCTTCCTCACTGAAAAGCGTTTTTTTCTTTGAATTAACAGCAATCAATACAATCACCTCATCGAACATTTCTGATGCCCTTTGAATAACGTCTATGTGACCCAGTGTGATGGGGTCGAATGTTCCGGGATAAACTGCTTTTTTTATCATAACAACAAACATTGAATAATTATTACTATTGCAAAATATTGATTATCCTGACAAAAGCAAAAATATTTGTTATCAATACTCTCTGTATACATGAAATATTTAATGTATCTACTCAGCAAAGGATTTTACCTGCGTGTTAACCTGTTTTCAATCAGTAAATATCAAATGAATTTCATATCTTTGTAAATTATGACTGGTATATGTACAAAGAAAAGAAAATTGTTTATGAACCTGAGAAAATCTGTCTTTATTTCGATTTTAATTTTGGGATTTTTATCAGCTGCCGGATTCACCCTGAAAGCGGAAGATGAATTTGATTATTTCAAGGGTGCCAGAAAAGGAGAAGTTGATACTTTGGCTCTCGAGGCATCGAACAGGATTATCAAGGAGACAAAGGGGCTTCTTGAAAAAGAGATTGATCCCGACAAATATGTATTAGGGCCCGGTGATATTCTAAACCTTACTTATGTAGGGGTCGAACCAGAAACAGAGGATATACCGATATCACCCGAGGGTATTCTGATGATACCTTCCGTTGGTGCTGTTAACCTGAAGGGCAAAACACTTAGTGAAGCAAAAGAACTTGTTCGGGAAAAAGTCGGCAAAGTGATAAATACATCGGAAATTGACCTGACTCTTGCCGATTTAAGAAGATTTAAAGTAACCGTGAACGGCGCTGTGAGAAAGCAGGCTATCGTTGCAGCTACTGCTGCCGACAGAGTATCGGAAGTTATTGAAAAAGCCGGTGGTATGAAACTGGAAGCATCGCTCAGAAATATCATTCTTCTCCGAAGTTCATCCAATCAAAGAATCAAGGTGGATCTTGTAAGTTATTTCCGTGCAGGAATTGAAGATGACAATCCCACAGTTCTTGGCGGGGATATTATTATTGTGCCCCAGGAAGACGAGGACAGGTCGATTGAGATTTTTGGCGAAGTATCTATGCCCGAGGAATTTGAATATGTTGACGGAGATTCCCTTTCCTTGTTGATCAAATTCGGAATGGGCCTGACTAACGAGGCTGTACTTGATTCTGTGGAAATTGCAAGGTTCGACCGTTCCGGAACTATTCATTCTTTCTACGTTGATATTTCGCAATGGGAAAATATATACGAGAATAAAAACCTGCCGGGTGATATTCCATTATTGGCCGGGGACAGGGTTTTTATAAGGAAAAAATCAGAATCAGAAGAAAAGCAGACAATATGTATTATGGGAGAAGTAATATTTCCCGGCTATTATGCAGTGAAAAAAAATCAGGAAAAAATATCGGATGTATTAAGGCGTTCGGGCGGATTCACCAATGACGCATCCCCGGAAGCAGCAATCCTTATCAGGCAAAAGGAATCGAAAGTGGAAGACCCCGAGATGGAAAGGCTGCACAGAATACCATCCTCGGAAATGTCGGAGGACGAATTAAAATTCTACCGGGCCAAAATTTTAGAGAAAAAAGGTGTTATGGCCATTGATTTCAGGAATGTGATTAGAGAACCCGGCTGCCAGGATGATATTGTTTTGGAAGATATGGATTCAATATATGTTCCGCAGAAAAAGATATTTGTTAATGTTCAGGGAAGAGTGAATAACCCCGGTTTGATACCCTTCAACCCTAAATTCTCTTATATAGATTATATTTCAATGGCTGGTGGTTACGGATACAGGGCTGATGAGGGGGAAACAATGATAGTAAAATCCAAAGGCCGGCAGTTTGATGCCGAAACCGGTGATTATGTAATTGAACCGGGAGATTATATATTGGTTCCTCCGGAATCGGATTTTTCTGCCTGGACTGTATTTACCGATGTTATGACCGTTATGATGCAATTGACCGGTATTCTCGGTGTTGTGATAGCTCTTGTTAAATAAAAATTCGGATTATTTGTTAATGAAAGACAATCAAAAAGTATCTCTGGAACTTAATTTTAAATTGATTTTCGAGTTGGTAAAACTCAGAAGAAAATTTCTTTCACTGTTTATTATTATTTCAATAGCAGTTGTGGGGATATATTCCTACATAATGCCGAGAGAATTTGAAGCATCGTCTTCAATCCTTCCGCCCGAAGGCAACGATCGCGGCGGCGGATTAAGCAGTTTTCTGCAAAGTTTTTCCGGAGGGAACCTTGTGCTTGGCAACATGGGCGGTGGAAACCAGATAAAGATTTTTGCCGAGATACTCCAAAGCCGTTCGGTTGCAGAATTTATTATCGAAAAAAATAAAATCCATGAGATGGAAGAATTTAAAGAATTCAGTCGTCTGGATCTGGTTAAAATGATATCTAACATGATTGAAGCAGAACTATCAAGAAGCGGGCTTCTTTCCCTGACTGCCAATTATAGCACAGGTTGGTTGCCTGATAGTGAGGATGAAAAATATGCAGCCATTATGTCTTCCAAAATTGCTAATTCAGCTGTTGAAGCTCTTGATAATGTTATAAGAAAAAAGAATATTTCTTCTGCAAAAAATTCCAGGATCTATATTGAAAATACTTTGGGCCATTACAGAAGAACACTTGATTCGCTTGAACTTGAGATTGAAGATTACCAGGAAAAAAATAAAATTCTGGATCCTGAAGAGCAGACATCCGCAATATTAAAACAAACAATAGATATTGGGGTACAATTAGCTCAGGCCGAAATCGACCTTGCCCTTGCCGAAAGACAGTGGAACTCAAGTTTTCCAACCGTTAAAGCCTATAAGTCGGCAGTTGAAAAAATCCGTGAACAATACATGAATGTTCAGTCCGGCGGACTGACTGATGATGATTCTTTTTCAATTCCATTTGATAAAATACCTGAAATTGTCAGAATTTACACTGATATGGAAAGAAACAGGAAAATCCTTGAAAAAGTGATAATGTATCTCGAAACACAGAGGCATCAGGAAGCCATTCAGGAGCAAAAGGATATACCTTCTGTTGAAGTTCTGGACGAGGCCGTACCACCTGAAAAGAAATCTTCCCCTAAAAGATCATTAATGCTTATACTTACGGCAGTCCTGTCATCCATAATTGCTATGTTCTGGATAATGATAAGCGCTTATTTAAAGGGATACAGGTATTTTGAAAACTCAGAAAAGTGAGAATAATAATGAAACATATAATAAATATTTTTTGTGTTGTGCTTTTTGTTTTTCTGTCGGCCTGCGATGAGGACGGAAGTTCCGACGGGACTATTCACGGATCAGGGAATATCATTCAAATAACCCGCGATATTCCTGATTTTAAGTCCATAACTATGGAAGGCTCCGGAAATTTATATATAAGCCAGACGGGAAGTGAAAAATTGATTGTAAGAACAGACGATAACATTCAGGAAGAAATAAGAACTACAGTAAGTGGAAAAGATCTTTTACTAACAACTTCCGGAAAATCCATATCACCAACAGTATTAGATTATATTATCGAGGTGAAGGACCTTGCTTCTGTAAGCATTATTGGTGCTGGTAATTTGGAATGCCCGATACTTGAACAAGATGAATTCAGCCTTAATATCGAGGGAGCAGGCAATATTGATATTGATTCAGTTAAATCAAATGATATTGAGTTGCGGATAACAGGCGGCGGAACAATTGGAATGAAAGGTGAAACTGAAAAATTATCCGCAAATATTGAGGGCGCAGGTTATATTAATTGCGACAGCCTGATCTCGAAAGATGTTGTTGTGGTAATTACCGGTACCGGAGATGTAAAAGTTTATGCAACAGACAATCTGAGTGCCACTATTACCGGAGCCGGCAGGGTGTTTTACCGGGGAGATCCGGAAGTGGTTAGTAATGTAACCGGGGTTGGCGAAGTAAAGAAAATTGAAGAATAATTGAAAAATGTTCTCAAATAGATCTTTTGCAAGTCACATATTTTTTTCTTATATCAAAGATTCAGTGGAAGGTTAATTATAAATGTTGTTCCTTTATTCAAAATGCTTTCAACTTCAATTGTACCCCCGAATCCTTTAACGATACCATAGCTAACTGATAATCCAAGGCCGGTTCCTTTCCCGACTTCCTTTGTTGTGAAAAATGGCAGGAATATTTTGGATATATCATCTTCATGGATACCTTTACCCGTATCAGAAATGGCAATAGAAACAAAACCATTATTCAGTTTGCTGGTTATAGTTATCTTTCCGGGAGGTTTGATAGAGTCAGCTGCATTATTAATAATGTTCAAAAGAACCTGCTTTATCTGGTTTGCATCAGTGGTTAACATCGGGATATCATCGCCATAGTGCCTTATAACCTCGATATTAGAAATAGACATTTTCTTATCATAAAAGCCAACCACAATATCATCAATAATTGCATGAATATCATACTGCTTCAGTACAATATCGTTTTTCCTGACAAAACTGAGTAGCTTCCTGGTAATATCCCTGCATCTGAAAACCGCATCCCTGATGTTCTCAATATGTGGCAGTAACTGTTCAAAAGTCGGCTTCATATCAAATTCAGGGTTCATCATATCTTTCAAAAGTCCGGTTTCGCTGGCAATAATTGCCAGGGGATTGTTTATTTCGTGGGCAATACCTGAAGCAAGTTCACCAACACTTGCCAGTTTGGATGCCTGCTCCAATTGTGATCTTGTAATATCTTTTTCAACTTCAATCAAAGCAATCTTTCTTGATCTGAAAACAACAAGAACAGCAATAATGAAAAAGACTATACCGGAAAATATCATAACATCGGGATGAAATCCCCAGAAAGATATTGAATTTCTACTCGGTTTTTCGCTAACAATCACCACCCAGTCCACCTGCGACAACCATGAAAAGGCATAAGATATTTCCTGGCCATCCGATTGTGTTATCAAAGTTCCGAATTTTTTATCCCGGGATGGTTTTATTGGAGATTTTTCCAGTACTTTTCCATTTCCCTGAGTTACAACCTGGTATTTTCCCTCGTCATTAATAACGGCAATATTCAAATCCGATGATCCGGAGAAGGAATTAATATAATCGTAAATCTTTCCGGGATCAAGTGTAGCCCGGAGAACGTATAATTTATCTTTGATTTTCCGGCATACTCCTATAGTAAAATGTGCTTTCTTCCTGAAGCCAAGATATATGTCTGTTATTACCGATTTTTTTCCTGAATCTTTCAGGTTGGAATACCATATCTCATTACTATAATCCCGTATATCGCCTATTGTTCCTGGCCCGGCATAACAAACCCGTACACCAAGAGTATCAAAAAAGTCAATATCTGTAAATGCTTCACTGTCATTTTTCAGTTTTGTCAGGTATTTTTCCATCTGAATATCAGACGGAGGTATCTCAAATCTCGGATCTTCCAGAAGATTAATAATATTGAGAACTCTTTCCCTGAGAAAAAGATCCAGCAGGTTTGTTTTTTGCTCGGCAACCGAACGAAGATGAATATCCCGGCTTTCCTGTAGCAATTTCGTGTATTGATACTGTGCAAAAACTATCAACAAAATCAATGGAGTTAGATAAGTAAAGGATAATCTTATAAAATTCCTCCTGAACAAATCTTTGTAATGAGTTTCCCTAAGCGATATACCCGGAAAATCGCTCTTCAGATTTTTTTTGTTAGTTTTCATTTCGAAGCCGTGATATGTTTAACTATTTCTCATCGTCGTCAAGTTCCCTCATTTGTTTCAATATGCTGAGCGGGCTGCTGCCAATGGCTATATTCATCAGTTTGTCCATTTTGTCACTATCAGAATCGAATTTTTTCTTTAGCCTGGCCTGATATGCTTCTTTAAGAACTTCCAGCAACTTGTCCAATTCATAAGGCTTAGGCAGATAACCAAAAGCACCGAGCTTAGTGCACTCAACAGCTGATTCAAGTGAACCGTGGCCGGTAAGCATAATAACTTCTATATACTTATGATCTTTTTTCAAAATTGAAAGAAGCTGCTTCCCGTCAATTCCCGGCATTTTAAGATCGAGCAAAGCCAGATCGTATTTTTTTTCCTGAACTCTTGCAATTGCATCGGCACCGTTTGTTGCCTTTGTTACGTCAAAATCTCTAAGTTCAAGCCTCTGTGCAATAGAATCGAGGAATTTTTCCTCATCGTCAACTATCAATAATTGTATTTTTTCCATGATAACTCCACAATATATGTAAATTATTATTTCAATTAATTATATAAGACGATTAAAAACCAATTATCTGCCAGTAACCAAGTATTACCCAGAAAAATATTACAAGCATCGACAGAATCCATACTGCGATTCCATGCTTCAGGAAATCACCGAGTTTTACTAACTGTTCCCCGGTATTAGGATTTTTAGCCATGGTATAAACAATAGCATTGTTTGGCGTGCCAATTACAAATATGTAAGCAAACGATGATGTGAATGCTGTTATCAGCCCAACCATCCAAGGATGAGCGCCTGCAATCTTAGCCATAGGAACAGTAATTGGCCCGATAGCAGAGACTGCCGCACCATCACTCATGAAATTGGTAACAATACCTGTGAAAACACCAACAGACATGGCAAGCCCGGCACCTGACATTAAAGCTTCCGGCAATACGCTTATAAACCAGTCGGCAATGAATAATGCAGCACCTGTAATTGCCAGCCCCTTGCCAAGAGCTGTGGCAGCTGCATATAAAGCTACAACTTCCCATTGTATTTTTGAAATATCCCTGAAGGAAATAATTCTGAAAATATTTGCAAGAACCAATGCTATCAGAACAGGCCCGCCCATACCGAGAACATCGCTGAAACCCACCCAGAGTATTATTAATAGTACTAATATGGCGGTGGTTTTGTACTCGCTTTTCGTCATAGGCCCGATTTTCTTTGAGGCATCTTTAACAATTGATGACAGGTTTATACCTTTTACCTTGCTTTTCCTGTAACAGGCAAAGTAGAAATAAGTGCCAATAACCAAAGCCATTACAGGAACAAACGGAAGCCCGTACTGAACCCATTGCCCGAAAGTCGGGGCCATGCCGTAATCTGATAAAATTCCCATCATAATGGCATTTCTTCCGCCGGCTGCAGGTGACCCCGGCCCGCCGGCATTAGCTGCAAAATTTAAGGCTAAAAACAACATTACTGCATACTTGTAATCTTCCTGTATTCCAACTCTCTCAATTGATTTTAAATAAACAATCAGCAATACCGGCATAATAAAGGCAACCAGAGCATGTTCGGAAAGAAAAGAACATGAAATACTGAATAATGGAAGAAAAAGGAATAGGTAAAGCCTGATTTTTTTCGACGAACCAAGCAGTATCAATCCGATTCTCCTGTCAAGGCCGGTTTTGGTTATTGCCTTGGAAAACGCAAGAACACCGAAAACAAATATCACTGAATCTTTGACAAATGCCGATGCAGCGTCGTTGGGCTTTAATATACCGCCGAGATACATTATAACACCAACAAGAAGAGCGGTTATTCCTATAGGCATTGCTCCGGTGGCCCAAAAAAGCGCGGCTACTATTAGAACTCCTATCATGATCCTGGCTCTGTCAACAGATTCATCAACTGAAAGCGGAATTGTGGACTTTGTTCCGTCGCTATTGATAATAGTTTTTTCAGTTTTACTTTTTTTCCCGTAATACTCTGCGACATTCTGCCCAACTTCCATATTTTTATAATCGGAATATCCGATATTAATATCAGTGCTTTGGGCAGTTTTTTCAAAACCTAATAGTTCATGCAGCCTTTGTGGGGCTGGCAGCAACATAATGGAAGCGAAAATTGCAAATCCCAGAATTATTATGCCCGGTTTAGAATTATGAACTCCTTTCATCCATGTCCAGATGTTACCTTTTTTCACGTTCGGTATTTCATGGCTTGCCATGGCTCTGATTTTGGCCTTCCTGGCATTCCCGATTACTTCAATCAGGACTTCTAATTCGCATGGTTTCTGAAGATACTTAAACGCGTCAAGCTTGCCAACTTCCATGGCTGATTCGTGAGTACCGTGGCCGGTAAGCATTATCACCTGGATTTCCGGACGATATTTTTTGATTTCGCGGAGGACTTGTTCGCCATTCATATCGGGCATCATTCTATCCAGGATAACAACATCAATGTCATCATTAGTACGAACAACTTTCATAGCATTAAGGCCGCTATTCAGCGTAATGTTCTCATATCCTCGTACCTTTAATCTCTGGGAAAGAGATTCACGAAAATTATCTTCATCATCAATTATAAGAATTCTGTTCATTAAATGCCCTCCTGATTCTTATTTGAATTATTGCAGCAGTTTCCGCTAATAAAAGTTGCGAATTCCTCATATAAGTCTGATAATCGAATTATACCGATGATCTTTCCGCCCTCCACAACGGGAATGGAAAGAGTTTGCCACATTATCATTTTGTGCATAGCTTCTATCAGGTCTGAATCTCCGTTGATACTTTCTTTAATAGGCTTCATAATATCTTTAACGATGATAGCTGCCGCCCTGCTGCATATATCAATAAAGTTATTTTCCCATAGGTTAAAATTGGTTTTTACAGCATCGATAAAATCCGAACTAAGGTTGGCTCTTATCAATGTTTCATCCATTTGTAACCTTTCGTAATTCGGTTCAAGAGCTTTCAGGAAGGTTAGATGCCCGATCTTGCCAATTATTTTGTTATTCTGAGAAACCAAAACAGCTCTGTAGGGATGTTTGTTTCCCCTGGAATGATCGTATGATTTTTCCAATATTTTTATTGCATCAAAAATACTTGCTTCATGATCTACTATGGGATAATCATTAACAGAAATCATTATTTCTTTTACTTTTTTATCTGTCATGGCGTCTCCTTATTGTTATGTAGTTCACAAAATTTTCAAAGAAATCAGGTATAGCAAGAGTCAATATAAAAAATATATACAATATTTCACAAAAAATGAAAGCAAATTGAATTCATGTAACCGAAAATGTTGCATGTATGTAAACAACTTTTATACCAATAGAATACAAAATATATATTTTGAATAATCATAATTATATGTAATATTTTTTTTTAAATTTTTTAATTCTGCCATTTTAGAATCAGAATTAATTGTTTAATCGAAACGCAAGGCTTATAAATGATAAATGCCTAATTAAAAAGATAAAGCCAGAAAATCCCGGTATTATTATTTTTTTCTCCTTAATTAGTTATTGCCTTGTTTGTTCTCGTAATTAATGTTAATTTTATCAATTGATATTTTTAAAACGACTAGTATGTTAGAATGAAATTTTGGGCTAAAGAATTTGGAATAATAGGTGCCGGGGGCTGGGGAACTGCCGTAGGATCGGTACTTGCCAGAAACGGCCATAAAGTTCTTATGTGGGCCAGAGAAGAAGAAGTGTGCGCGGAAATAAATGAAGAGCACCTGAATACGATGTTTCTGCCCGGAGTTGAATTGCCAAGAAATGTTAAAGCCACCAATAAATCAAGGCGTCTCAGGGGATGTGATTACTATATTATTGCAACCCCGACACAATATATCCGGAAAATGATATCGGATGAAGATTTTAATTTTAGGGAAAAGCCTGTTATCAGTGTGGCTAAGGGAATAGAGATCGGATCTTTATTCAGAGTTTCGGAGATTCTTGCCGAAGCAGCAGGAACAAAATCAGAAAACTTTGCAGTTTTGTCAGGGCCCAGCCATGCTGAAGAAGTTTCACGAATGACACCAACCACCGTAGTTGCTGCTTCGGAAAGCAGGAAACTTGCCGCTGAATTGCAGGAATTGATATCGAACGAGACTTTCCGTGTTTATACAACTGATGATGTAGTTGGCTGCGAACTTGGCGGCGCTCTGAAAAATGTAATAGCTCTTGCCGCCGGTATTATTGACGGGTTAGAACTTGGAGATAATACAAAGGCAGCACTGGTTACACGCGGACTTGCCGAAATGTCCCGCCTTGGAGTTGCACTCGGCGCAAATAATATGACTTTTTCGGGTCTATCCGGGCTTGGCGATATGTATGTAACATGCAGCAGCCGCCACAGCAGAAATCGTAGTGTTGGAGAAAAGATTGGCCGCGGACAGTCTTTAGCTGAAATTCAATCAAACATGAAAATGGTTGCCGAGGGTGTTTTTACAACCAAATCAGCTTTTAAGCTTGGCGAAAAGCATGGTGTGGAAATGCCAATTGCCGAGCATGTTTATAAAATTTTGTTCGAAGAAATGGATCCACTCGATGCCATACGGGATCTGATGAACAGGCAGACAAAAAGGGAATGGTGGTGGTAACTGAAAAAAAATATAAACTTTTTTCCCCGATTGTAATCCTTGTTTTATGGATGATTACCGGCTACTTATCTGCCAATGATGAAGTTCAGTGGGCTTCGGAATTAATCGGGGTTTCATCACACATATCATCAAAGCAGTATTCAGCCTACCAGGTACTTGGGCCGCCAAGCATAATGCCGGATTTCGGCCCGTCGCCCTGCGCATGGTCGCCTCGTTCACCTGATTATGTAAAGGGTGAATGGATTCACGTAGGATTTGAAAGCCCGGTTAAAGTAAGACAAATTGCTATACATGAGAATGTAAACCCCGGTTCCATCACAGGAATTTATTTATACGATTTTTCAAACAAGGAGTATCTTGTTTATTCAAAGCCGGCCTTCAAAGCAAAAGGCAAGCCCGGCAGAATGCTTCATATTATCATTCCCGAAACTTCATACAGGGTGAAATCGCTGAAACTGGTGATGGATACCTACAAAGTAAAAAATTATAACCAAATCGATGCCATTGCAATTTCAACTTCGAAAATTCCTGTTGAACCCGAAATTAATCAAATAAACGATAAACTTTTTGTTTCTGCTCCGGAAAATCTGGGTTCCAATATCAATTCAATATACTCTGAATTGGCACCACTAATATCCCAGGATGGCAAAAGAGTTTATTTCACCCGGGACAGGCATCCTGATAATGTTGGCAAAAAAAACCTGCAGGACGTGTGGTATTCAGACATGAATGAAAATGGCAATTTCAAGGAAGCGGCAAACATTGGATACCCTATAAACAACAGTTCCAGTAATTTTGCCGTATCCATTTCACCTGATCAGAATTCCATGCTTCTTGGCACTGTTTATAAGCCCCGGGTTGAATATGAACAGGGATTATCGATCAGTTATTTTGAAGGAGAACAGTGGAGTTTTCCCAAAAAAATTGTTATTGATGATTATTATACCAAACAGTCCAAAACCACGTCATCACTGGCATCTGACGGGAAAACTCTCCTAATGGCCCTGGACAGAGGCGACGGATATGGACAGAATGATATATATGTATCTTTCAGAAAGGATGACGGAAGCTGGGCAAAACCATTGAATCTTGGGCCGCAGATAAACACTGCTGATGACGATGTTGCTGCTTTTCTTGCATCTGACGGGAAAACAATATATTATTCAAGTGCAGGTATATGCGGCTTTGGCCGAAATGACATCTTTATGTCGAGAAGGTTGGATTCAACCTGGCAAAACTGGGAAGAACCTGTTAACATTGGCAATGTGGTTAATACAAAAGGCTGGGATGCCTATTTTACAATTCCTGCCAGTGGAAATTATGCCTATTTTGTTTCTGCTGTTTCTGATGATTTTAAGGAAGATATTTACAGAGTGAGATTACCAAAGGCCCTGAAACCCAAGCCGGTAGTCCTTATTACAGGTAAAGTTCTGAATAGTGAAACCAAAAAACCGCTTCCTGCTAAAATTTTCTACGAGATTTTACCCGGAGGAAAAGAAGCTGGAATAGCAAGATCCAACCCAAAAACCGGTGAATACCAGATAGTTCTTCCCGGAGGAGCTAAATATGGTTTTCTGGCCGAGGCGGATTCATTCCTGGCAGTAAATGAAAATCTTGACCTGACTAAAATTGACGAGTATTCCGAAATAAATCGTGACCTGATGATGGTTCCCGTTAAGGTTGGGCAGAAGATAAGGCTGAATAATATATTTTTTGATTTTGGTAAATACGATTTGCTTGAGGATTCTTTTGCCGAGCTGAACAGAGTTATTGTGTTCATGAAATCAAATAATGATATAAAAATTGAAATTCAGGGCCATACCGATGATGTCGGATCAAAAGGATTTAACCTGAACTTATCCCAAAAGCGTGCAGCTGCGGTAAAAGATTATCTTGTAAAAGGAGGAATCGGAAAATCCAGGATAAAGACCAAAGGTTTGGGGCAGTCCAGGCCGATTGTTCCTAATTCAAATGACGAAAACAGAAGCCTTAACCGCAGAGTGGAATTTCTTATTCTGAACAAGTAAATTTTTAAGATATAAAATAATGGCTCAGATATTACATAATAATCAGTTTGATTTCAACAAATATCCAGCTGAACCATACCGTTTAGCGGAATATTTTTTTAAACAGAATAATCCCGGCCAGTTTGTAATTATTGTCCCCACGGGGAAAATGGTCAGAAAGATCAATAATGATCTGATAAGGGATTTCTTCAGAATAACTTCGCGTCCCTGCCCGAAATTAAATATCTTTACCCTGGAGCAATTCATAGCTAATTGTTATCAGAATTTCTTTAATGAAAAAAAATATCGAATTATTTCCGATTCATACAGGCTTGCTTTGTTCGAAGAAGCTATCGAGAATTCTGATCTGAGATATTTTGCTCCTAAGCAAAAGCCAGGATTGTCGTTGATAAGCCGGCTTTCTCAAATTATTTATGGCTTAAAGGAAGATGGTATTAGCCCTGAAAAGATATTTGATGATATCAGGAAATCTGAAAACAGCCCGGACCATAATTTTGATATTGAAAAAATGACTGATATTTATAATATCTATTTGAATTATAATGAGTATCTGAGCGACAGACTTTTGGATTTTCCTGCCATGCTAAATAATTTAAATATTTTTATTGATGATAATAATGCCGGCCAAAGAATATCAGATGAATTGAGGCTGTTTGATGATTTTGATATTCCTGGCAATGTAAATGAAAATATTCTGAATGAAATTTTCCCGAATAAACCTGTTATCATATTATATGGCTTCAATGAGTTCAAAATGCCGGAAATTGAGTTCATTTCAAAATTTTCATCATCAATATTTCCTTTCTCTGTTCATGTTGATTTTTCAAAGATAAACGGCCCTTTATTTGGAAATCTGGAAGATATGTGGATAAAACTTGAAGCAGCCGGTTTCAGTTTAAAAACACTCGACAAACATGACAGCCTGAAGATACCTGAAAAATCTGAATTCAGCAGCCTTCCGCCCGTAACTTTTATCAGACGCTGGCTTTTTAATACAGAAAGAAATCTGAATTATCCAAAATTGAGCAGATTTATTAATATAATATCGGCTCCGAACAGAGTGGAAGAAGTCCGGAATATTTCCAGGCTTGTTAAATATCTGATAGCTGCTAAAAACATAAAGCCATCTGAAATATGTATCAATACCAGCTCGCCTGAAATTTATACAGGCCTGTTCAGGGAAATTTTCCGGTCCTCGGGCATACCTGTAAATATCAGCGACCGCTTTGCCCTGTCAGCCTCTCCCCTGATTGTAAGTATTATTAGTATTTTTAAAATATACAGGGATATAAGTAAACCGGTTTTGAATAAACTTTTAAATAATTCATATTTCACATTATCAGAAAATTTTACCCGTTTTCCTGCTAATCCATCCCTTGTTAACAGAATGATAAGCCGTCTGCGACTCGATTCATTTAGTAGCGGCAGCCTGAAATCACTGATAAAGTCTATGAGAAACGCTTTACAAAGACTTGATTCTTATATTCAAAATGAAGAATTTGAAGATAGTCAGGAAGAATATGCAAAGAAACGCTTTTATCAAAATTTAAAAGAGTCAGTCAGCACACTTGAAATTCTTAATGAATCATTACCGGATTTGCCTGCAAAACTTACGGTTAATCAATTTATTGATATTATTAAAAATGATATTGTCGATAACCTGAATGTTTACGATAATCTTACGAACAAGGCATTGGAACAGTTAAACAGGGATTCAGGAAGGGAATTCTATCCGGACAAAGATTCTGCCGCCCTGAACGAATTTTTCAGGCTGATTGATGAAATGTCCGATGTTTTGAATGAACGTTTTCCTGGCAAAACATACTCTTTGAATGAATTACTGAGCCGGCTTGAAACCCTTGTTGCCGGTGCAAAATTTCAGGTTAAGGAAAAATCAGGCAGAGGCGTGGCAGTTACAGCTATTGAGCAAACCCGGGGTATCCCTTACAAAGTATCTATTCTGTGCGGTGCAAACGATTCAATATTTCCATCTGTTTACCGCCCTGAGAATTTTCTTGGTAAAAAACTTGTAAAAAGCGAAGAAAGGCACATTCGTGCTGAACGAATGGATTTTTATCAGTTTCTTACAAACGGTGCTGAGTATTATAAAAAAAATGAAAAATTAGTATATATCTTCTATTCAAAGTTTGATGAATCTGACAGGGAACTTTTACTTTCGCCTTTCGTGAACAATATTCTGCAAATTAGTTCTTTGGATGAAGACGGAAAAGTAAACGAAATTGATGATATCGATTTTAATCCGGATTGGAAGGATATAACTGTTACTTTAGCTGATTTTCATAAATTAGCAGGCCACAAAGCAAAGAATAATATTGAACTAAGCAACGATGATTATCTGATAGATCCCAGGGGAACACAATATATAATTGACAGCTGCTATGGTAAAAATCCTGAATTCGTGAAATTAGATAAATCTTCTTTCCCTGACGAAATTACTAATAACCCGGAAAACAAATCAGGCAAAGCTGTTTCTATTTCAGAGCTTGAGTTATATGCCTCATGCCCGTATAAATATTTTGCTTCAAGAATATTGAATATCCCCGAAGATGAAAAAGAGGATTCTTTGCTTACACCCTTGGAAAAAGGCCAATTATTGCATAAGGTTGTATATGAATTTTATACTTCGGCCAGAAATGATATTCTTGATAAAGATTATTCAGATGTGATGATTATTCCAAACGATGATACTCTTCCCCCGCTTGTACCGGTTAGGTTATTAAGTGAAAAGAAAGATGAATATCTTGGAAAGCTCAGGGCTATCACGCTGAAGGAATATCAGGCATTTCCGCTTAATAAAAATATTAATCAAATCGAACTTGAGTCTTTTATTGGCGATGATAAGAATAAGGGAGTATTGGAAAAATGGCTTGATGCCGAAATACTGGCATTTTCTGTACCCGACAGGCCCCTGCCCGTTATGTTCGAGCAGGCTTATGGTGCGGCAGGAAGCCAAATAAAAGCCGTTGAAATTACTGAAGGGCTTTCAGTCAGAGGAAAGATTGACAGACTGGATATTTCATTTGGTTCAGAAAATAGTGAATTTCTTGTCTGTGATTATAAAACCAATATTGAAACTATTTCCAGCAACACAGATATTCTTGAAGGAAGGTCGTTCCAGATGCCATATTATATTCTTGCTGCATCTGCTTTCCTGAAAGAGTATTATTCAATACAGTCAGAGCCTGTAGGAGCTGTATATATTGCTTTGAACCCTGTCCAGGAAAATCAGGATAACATTAAATCTGAAAAATACGTTCTGACACCTCTCGACAGTTCGTTCTATAATAATTTCCTGCACCGGGTAATTAAAACAAAACGAGGTATGCCCGAGAACAGAAGTCATCTTAATGAAATCCTTGATAATTCAGTTCAGCTTGGGCTTGAACATCTGCAGAATATTTATTCAGGAGTTTTTCCTGCAAAACCTGCAAAGAGTAATACCTGCAAATATTGCCAATTTTCGTCATTATGCAGGATTGATGACAGGAAATAGATTATAAATTTTTGGCAGCTTTAAGCGAGAAAATATATGCAAAATTGTTGTTCCGAATTTCTGATCTGATATTGCCGTTATTCTTTTCCATGAATTCCATACAAACTATCAGGCCTATATCTGAAATTTCTGTTTTATTTTCCTTAGCAGAATAGTTTTTATCCATTTCGTTCATATCAATTATTCCGTCAGAGCTGATTGAAACAATCGTTGTTCCGTTTTCCTTCCAGGTGTCAAGATATATATTCGAATTTTCTGAAGAATTACTAACAATGATATTAAAAAGATTCTTCATAACTGTGAGTGTAATTTCCATATCCGCAAAAGCGTATATCGAATTATCAATATCAATAGAGGTTTCAATTTTTCTTTCCTCAAGTTCAGTTTTACCAGTCATGATGATGTGAGACACAAGTTCAGAAATGTTTACTTCTTCAGGATAAATATCCAGCATACCAATCTGAATTTTTGCCCAGTTCACAAGGTTTTCAAGCTGAGAATCTATCTCTTTTGCAGATAGGTCAATGTCCCTGACCGAATCTTTCAGCATATCAGCATCCATTTGGTCTATTCTGCCGCGCAGGAAGTTTGAAATTCCAAGGAAAGCATTGATCGGACTTTTCAGGTCGTTTGCAATAACGCTGAAAAGCCTGTCCTTTATATTATTCAGGTCTTTAAGGCTTTGTTCCGAGTCATACAGCTTTTTATTTGTTTCATTTAGGGCAACATTTTTTTGTTCGAGAATCTTCTGACTTTTTCTTCTTGATATGATCAATAATGTAAGAATGGTCAGAATAATTGCTAAAAGAACAATTACTACAATCAGCAGATTGTTTTGTGTTTTTTGTTTTTCCAGTTCAATTTCTTTAATTATTTCATTTTTTTTCAGTAACTCGATTTCTCTTTCTTTTTTTTCAGTTTCAAAGCGAACCCTCATTTCAGCAATTTTCTGGTTCATTCTTTCATCATGCATACTGTCTCTGATCTCGGTATAAAGCCTGTAAAATCTAAGAGCTTTTTCATGGTCTCCGGCGGCAATATAAACATCCGAGAACTTCTTATAATTATTAAGAATAATTTCTCTGTAATTATTCTTTTTTGCCTGTTTAAGGCTTTTGGAAAGATATTCAAGTGTTTTGTCAAACTTCAACTTTTCTTCTTCTTCGGGAATTTCCTCCATCAGGCTTGGTTTGAAATTAAGTGAAAATGCCACGCCTTCCTTTACGCTTAGTTCCTCCCTGATCTTCAGGTCTTCTTCCTTCTGTTCGGAAAAATCACCTGTTTTCATTTCGTTTTTGTAATGAACTTCGGATATTTTGGACAGAGCAAGCGCTTTACCTTTGGTATCATTATTTTTGTTATATACAGCCAGCGCTTTTTTATAATATTTTAGAGATTCGTTGAATAATCTGAGATTAAATTTTGCATCACCAATTCCAATAAAACAATTAGCCTGTTTGATATTATTTTTCACTTTGGTGAAGTCCCTTATAGCTATATCATAGTATTTTACCGCGCTATTATCATTTCCCGATTTCATATAAATTGAAGCTATCATCTCATTAGCTTCTGCGCGGCCAAGCGGGTCATGTTTTAAAAATCGTGATATAGATTTATAAAAAGTTATACTTTTAGAAAAATCACCGAGGTAATAATTAGCAACAGCCATTAAATTATATACCTGAACTATTTCCAGTGTATCTTTTCTTTGCTCAGCAATTTTCAAAGCAGTTTCAGAATAATTAATGGTTTTTGTTGGAGAAGTGGAAAGAGAAATTTGAGCAGCTTTCAACAACAAATCAAATTTTGCCTGCCCAGAAGTTTTCTTTATCAGAATATCAAGGCTGTCTGTTTCGCCGGCATTTAATGTTGCGGAAAGGATTAAAAATATAATAATATTGAAAAATAGACGCTTTAACACTTAAAAATCCTAATTAATCAATTTCAATATAAAATAATTCAAAAATATTAGAAATGATATAAGGGAAATTACTTAATTATCAAAAAAAACCCCGGTAAAATAACCGGGGCTTTGAGCAAATATTTTGCATTATATTATTCGCCTTTGCTTGGTTCCGGAGTTGTTGTTGCTTCAGCTTCCATGGCATCGCGTTTCTTTCTCCAGTATTTCCTTTCGGCTTTCAGTTCGGCAGCATCTTTAGGACCCTTCTGAGGTAATGTCAGAACCTGTCCCGGGTGGATAATATCAGGATTCCTGATGATATCCTTGTTATTCTGCCAGATTTTTGGCCATAGGGAAGGATCGCCGTAAATTTCAAGCTTACCGGCAATATTCCACAGACAGTCTCTGTCTTCAGACCATGTACCAACTGTGTAGGATTTGATTTTCTTTTCGCGGTAAAGGCCCTTGATATCTCTTGCCAGTTCAAGGATCTTGTTGTAGAATTCAGGAAGAAGAGCAAGTTTGTTTTTCCTGAGTTCGTTCAGGTCATTTTCAAGTTTCACAACATCGTCGCGCATGTCTGCGAGTTTATCGTTCGAATACCCTTTCATCTGCCTGACTTTACCCTCGATAACACCAAGAGCCTGGCGGAATTTTTCGATATCCATATTAGTGGCTTCAAGCAAAGCCAGAAGAGCTTCCTGGCAGTCTTTCAGGTTGTTCTTTGCTTCCTGCAGGTCATTCTGGAGTTTTGCCAGATCCTGTTCGGCTGTAGCGAGTTTGTTTTCAAGTTCTTTAACTCTCTGAGTCCAGTCCTGAATACGAAGAACGGCTTCGTCTTTCGTTAGTTCCATGTCTGGCTTGCTTTCCGGTGGCATTTGCGAGAAAGCTACTGAACCGGAAAACGTCAATAATATAAAGTAAATAAGAAATTTTTTCATTTTTCACCGTGTAAAAAATTTGTTTCACATCTAAATAGTAATTATTGAGAGGAACAAAATATTATTCTGTTTCCGGCGCGGCTTCCTGTTCCGGTTTCCAATCCGGCCAGACATTCGGCCACTGCGACAATTTTTTCTTAACAAATTCAGTATCTTCCTGGCATTTCTTCATTTCAGCCTTACGGGCATTTAATTCTTTTTCCACTGCAGCTTTGTCGGACTTGATATCGGAAATCTTTGCAGTTAGCGATCTTTCCTGCTTGCGAAGCTCCTTAAGCTGTGCCAGTTGCTCTTCCGTAATTTTATTGGAACAATCCATGAATAATACGGATACAGCAACAATAGCCGAGCCAATACCAATTTTGGATATTAAGCTCTTAAATTGCATAATGCCTCCTTAAATATATAAAAGTTAAACAGTTAATAGATTTCAAAATAAAAATAAAAAGCACAATACAGGAATATTAAATTCCTTTTAATCACATATTTTCAAATATCGTAAAAAACTTCCATCAAAACAAGTTTTCATTGGATTTAGTTTGAATTAATCCTGATTTTTCAAATAAGGTTCAATATCAAATTATATCGGTGTTTATTATATAGATGTTGCAATGTTAAATAATATTCTTTCTCGAATATATAAAATTTTAAAAAGGGCTGATTTTTTACAAAAAATACAAAGTATTATTTATTGAATAATAAGGCCTGTTGCTTTGACTTCATCTATAAATGGATCACTTTTATCAAAATAATTAGTCGAAAAGGGGTGAGTATCAATATCGGGATATTTTATGTTAATCTTGCTGTATAGTCGGATATTTTCAAAAACATTATCAGAAAATTTATCAGAAACCAGCAAAAGATCAATATCAGAATATTCATGCATTTCATCTCTAACTGAAGATCCGAAAAGTATAACCCTGGAAAGTTCAATTCCATTTTTTTCAATTTCTTTAATAAATTTCTTTACATGTTCTATGGCAGTTGATTTATTAAGCATTCTTTTATAACCTCAATATTATTTAAGTTTTCAACTGTATAATCAAACGTACAAATTCTTTGAAAATTATTAACAAAATCCGGATATCGGCCTTCAATTTGAAACTTGTTGATTTCTAATAAATATTCAAGCTGATCTGTACTTAAACTGGCATTTGTTTCAGATAATAATTTTATATGGTTGTGGATTTTTGGAGGAATATTAACAACATTATCTTGAATCCAAATGGCTTTACAAAGTTTTTCAAGCGTTAAATGAGCAAAAAAAAGAGAATGAACATATCTCCCGGTATTCAAAAGACTTTTAGCAGAAATCCAATCTTCTTCTGAAGACCTTCCCAAAATTCAATATGTTGCAGTTTATTCATAAATTTTTACAAAATGAAAAAATAAAATAACTAATTTCATGTAAACCAACAAATATGAATATATAGATAATAATACATAGAAATTTGGAAATTTCTCCTCACCATTTTCTCATTCGGAATTCTCAAAAATTTTAATCATATTCGAAAAACAAATTAATACGCAATTAAAGGGAGAAATTATGACGGACTTCGAATATAAATCAATGATAGTTGAGGAATTTGAAAAAGGAAAATTCAAAAGATTTATCGGAACGAAGAAAATTTCAGAACTTCCTGAAAATAATGTTCTGATTAAAGTTCTTTGGTCTGCCCTTAATTATAAGGATGCCCTGTCTGCAAGGGGTCATAAAGGTATAAGCAGATACTATCCCCATACACCTGGAATAGACGCAGCCGGAATTGTTGAAGCTTCCGAAAGTAGTAAGTTTACTTCGGGGCAGAAGGTTCTTGTAACAGGATATGACCTTGGGATGAACACAAGTGGCGGTTTCGGACAGTATATTCGTGTACCGGCAGACTGGATAGTACCACTTCCGGACGGGCTTGGCCTGAGAGAAAGCATGATTTACGGTACTGCGGGATTCACGGCTGCTACATGTATTCATGAGTTAATCAGGCATAATATTACTACTGATAAGGGTAAAATTCTGGTTACAGGCGCAACAGGAGGTGTTGGCAGTCTTGCAGTCGGGATGCTTTCCAAAATTGGATATGAAGTAACGGCAACAACAGGTAAGCCTGAAAAATCAGAAATGCTAAAAGAAATCGGAGCTGCAGAAATACTTGGCCGGGAAAGTGTATATGATACAAGCGGAAGGCCCCTTCTGTCAGGGAGATGGGCCGGAGCAATTGACACAGTGGGCGGTAATACTTTATCAACAGTTGTAAGGTCATTGGAACAGCACGGATGCGTCTGCTGTTTGGGAAATGTTGAATCGGATAAGCTGGAAACATCTGTTTACCCGTTTTTGCTCAGGGGTGTTACAATTACCGGTATTGATTCAGCATCCAGGCCGATGGACTTGAGATTAAAACTATGGAATAATATTGCAGGCGACTGGAAAATTGACAATTTTGAAAAGTACGTGAAAGAAGTTACACTTGATAATCTCAGCGAGGAAATTGATATTATTCTTCGAGGAGGGCAGGCAGGAAAAGTAATTGTAAATAATTTTCCTGAATAACTTCATTAGACAGATTCCCATGGGTGTTTAGTATTCTTAATAATATCCGGGCTAATTTGCATGTATTTTAAAAAGGTTAATATCTTTCGGGCAACATAGAAAGATTTTGCAAAGTATGGATATTTGCTAAAATATTCCATTCCGGGCAGATTCCCGGGATGGAGTTTATTTTTTTCGTTATTGACATATACAAAATCGTATAAAATATTATTTTATCGGATAGCTCCTAAAACAATAGGAAGATTCAGGGCAGGTTGATTCATGATACTTGCCCTCCTGTTTTTCAATAATGTTCGGCCCCAAAAGAGAAGCATCTGCTCAGGATTAAACAGTATTCGATAAAGCACGGGAAATTGATCGGAATATACTCCAGAAAATAACGCCTGTTATAGAACTACTGCTATTCTTCATATTCACCGAATAGCAGATTTTTCTTTTATGAAAAAATTAATTAAATTGTATCAGTTATTCATTGTTAATCCATGATAATTGTTGTATTGATTTAATAATTCACATTTTTTTAATCAAAATATGAGCCTGTAATGAAGAATGTAAAAGTTGATTTTTCTACCATTGCTGAAATGTTCTATACCGTTGCTGATAAGCACAAAGGGACATCCCAAGTTGCTTTGAAACACAAACCTGCCGGTTCTGAAGCTTTCATCAGCCTTACTCACGATGAATTAAGGAATTTGGTGGAGTGCTTTGCTTTAGGGCTTATGGAACTCGGAATTCGCAGGAATGACCGCATCGGCATTGTTTCTGAAAACAGGCTTGAATGGATGATAGCCGACCTTGGATGTATTACGCTCGGAGCTATTGATGTTCCGATTTTCCCTACTCATACCTCAAAGCAGGAGGAATATATATTTTCTAATTCGGCTGTTACTGCAATTATTGTTTCAAATAACTTTCAGTTGTCAAAAGTAATGGAATTTAAAGAAAACCTTCCTGCACTAAGGCATGTAATCGTCATGAATGATGAGTACGATCATCAGGATGTTTCTGTTAAGTCTATGAAAGAGATAATTGACCGTGGAAAATCGTTGAAGAATATTGAAGAGCGGCGTAAGATACTTAAAAAACAATACAGCAAGATAACTGAAAATGATGTTTTAACAATAATTTATACATCGGGCACAACAGGCGATCCCAAAGGTGTGGTTCTCACCCATAAGAATGTTGTCTCGAATATTGACGGTTTTATTCAGGTAATTCATTTTAATACCTCAGATACTTTTCTGTCATTCCTTCCGCTTTGCCATTCTTATGAAAGAACCAGCGCTTACTATGGCGGGATGTCTCAGGGTTCTACAATTGCAATAGCCGAGGCTGTGGAAACCGTTGCATCCAATATCATCGAGATAAAGCCTACAATATTAACTACAGTTCCAAAACTCCTTGAAACAATCAGGAAAAAAATCCTTATAAGTATTGAAAAAGAAAGCGCTGCCAAAAAGAAAGTTTTCAACTGGGCTCTTGATACGGGAAAAAAATATCTTGAAGCAAAAAATAAAGGAAAAAATCCTTTATTCTTAAGAACTCAGTTCAGCCTTGCCGATAAACTTGTTTTTTCGAAGATAAAAGAAAAGACAGGCGGTAAATTAAGATATTTCATTTCCGGCGGGGCAGCCCTTGCTCCCGAAGTTGCCGAGTTTTTCCTCGCAATGGATATAATTGTTTTAGAAGGTTACGGACTAACAGAGTCATCTCCGGTAATTGCTGTAAACCAACCTGACAATATTGAAATTGGTACAGTTGGTATGCCCCTGCCAAATATTGAGGTAAAAATTGCTGAGGATGGTGAGATACTCGCTCGCGGGCCAAACATTATGAAGGGGTACTGGGATGACAAACTTGCTACCGAAGGCACAATTGATTCTGAAGGCTGGCTTTACACAGGTGATATAGGACAAATTACAAAAAAGAAAAACATTAAGATCACCGATCGTAAGAAGAATATTTTTGTAAATTCGGGCGGTAAGAATATTGCCCCGCAGCCAATAGAGAACCTTTTGGCCCAATGCAGGTTTATTGAGCAGGTTATGCTTATTGGGGACAGACGTGAGTATTGCACGGCATTAATCACCCCTGATTTTACGCAGCTTGTATCGCTGGCCGAAGAACTCGGAATCGAGTTCAGCAACGAGTCCGAGTTGATATCAAATGATAAAGTAATTCGCCACATGAAAAAAGAAATTGATTATCTGCAAAAAGACCTGGCAAAATTTGAAAGGGTTAGGAAATTTGCCATGCTTTCGAAATCTTTTTCAATAGAAAATGGTGAACTTAGCCCTAAAATGAGTATTCGCAGGCACGTAGTAGAGAAAAATTACGCTGATTTCATTGACAAGATGTACAGATAATAAAGTAAGGACATAAAACGTCAAAGGAAATAGTAAATTTGAAATTAATTAATCAGGAATATTATGCTTTGTATTTATAACAAAAGTACTGAACCATATTTCAATATGGCAACTGAGGAATACTTCTTTAAAAATTTTGCAGATAGAAATATTTTCATGCTTTGGCGTAATAAATCTGCCGTAATTGTTGGCAAGCACCAAAATACTCTTTCGGAAATCAATCTGGACTATGTTCAGGAAAATGAAATTCCCGTAGTAAGAAGGCTTTCGGGAGGCGGAGCTGTTTTCCATGATCTCGGCAACCTGAACTTTACATTTATTATGAATGGAAAAGAAGGAAAGCTTGTTGATTTTAAAAAATATACTCTGCCTATTCAGGATGTTCTGACCAAATTGGAAATTGAATCGAAATTTGAAGGCAGGAACGACCTGACAATTGACGGCAGGAAGTTTTCAGGGAATGCAGAGCACGTTGTCCGGAACAGGGTACTGCATCACGGTACTTTGCTTTTTGCATCCGAAATGAAGGACCTGACACAATCCCTTAAAGTAAAAGAGTCTAAGTTCAAGGATAAGGCTGTAAAGTCAGTCCGAAGCCGCGTAACAAATATCAGCAGCCACCTTAAAGAGCAGATCAGCATTGAGAAATTTACAGAAATGATAATGGATCATATAATGGCAATGTACGATGATTCTGAACAGTACGAACTGAATGCTGCTGATATAAATGAGATCAACAAACTTCGCGATGAAAAATATACAACGTGGGACTGGAATTTCGGATACTCTCCGAAATACAATTTCAACCACGAGATTAAAACACCCGGCGGCCACGTTGAATTCAATATGGATGTTCATTCCGGAGTAATTGAAAAGATCAAAATTTTCGGAGATTTCTTTAATAAAAAAGATATAACCGAAATTGAAAACGCCTTAACCGGTACAAAGCATGACAGCAAAGCAATTGAAGAAAAACTATCCGAATTTGAATTTGACGATTATTTCAGTAATATACCGAAAGATGAGTTTATTAAAGGTATGTTTTAACAGATTTTGAATAATACATCCGATGACCTGCAGCCATCGGATGATTAGTTTTATATCATTTTCTGTCTTCTTTTTTAATTTTTCTTGTACCCTTGTACAGCTCGAATTTATAAAACCTGCATTCCAGCGGGCCGTTGAACAGCGGAATCCTTCGGGATGCTTTCAGCCCCACGCGTTTCAGCGCCGGAATGTTCGAGCTGATAATCCAGGCGTTATATCCTGCGAATGATTTTTTCAGGTTGTCGCCGATATTTTTGTATAGTTCAATTATATCTTTTTCTTCAAGTCTTTCGCCGTAAGGGGGATTCATAATAACAATGCCGGTTTCATCGTCAGCCGGCCTCGGTGGGTCAAGCTTTTCCATCTCGCAGTTGCCAAGGTCGATGTATTTATCAAATCCGCAGTTATTAATATTGTTTTTAGCAATACTTATTGCCTTTTTGGATCTATCCCTTCCAACAATTTTCCTGTCTGTAATGATTTCAGCATCGGAGGCTTCATTCTGTAGATCTCTCCAAAGCTTTTCGTCAAAATCGACCCAGCTTGCGAACCCGAAGTCCCGCATTTTTCCCGGAGCTATGCTATTAGCTATTGCCGCTGCTTCCATCAGTATCGTACCCGATCCGCACATCGGATCAACAAATGGGGCTTTGCCGTCCCAACCGGAAAGAATTATCATTCCGGCCGCCAGAACTTCATTAATGGGGGCTTTGTCCTGAGCGTCGCGCCAGCCGCGTTTATGAAGAGAATACCCGGAACTGTCCAGGGATATCATGCAATCTTCACGCGAGATATGTACATTTATTCTCAGGTCCGGTTCGATAGTGTTTACCGACGGCCTTTTTCCGGTACGGGCGCGGAACTGATCAACGATAGCGTCTTTTACTTTCAGTGCCACGTAATTTTCATGGTTGAAGTGTTCTGAATAAACTGCACTGTCGACGGCGAAAGTCATATCATTCGTCAAAAACTCAGACCAGTCCTTGTCTTTTGTTCTTTTATACAGGTCCTTTTCATTCCTGACCCTGAATTTGTGAACCGGTTTAAGTATTCGCAGTGCTGTGCGGCAGTACAAATTTGCCTTATACATTAATTCTTTATTCCCGCGGAATGACACAGCTCTTGTAAGTATTTCTATATCGTCCGCGCCAAGTTGTTTCAGTTCTTCAGCCAGTATTTCTTCAAGGCCGAAAAATGTTTTGGCGGTCATGTTAAATTTTTCAGACAATTTAATTCCAGTAAAGTGATGAATTATTTTTTTCAAAATTAAGCTAAATTTTTCAAAAGCCAATGATTATGAACAAAATTGACCTGACTTTTATATAAAATTTCTTCAATAAAGTGAGCCACAGTCTTTGTATAAGCCCGGTTGAAAATATTTTTTATATATTGGCAATAAGTATGAAAAGTAATTATGGCAAAAATAAACATTAAGGGATCCATCCCATCATAGCGAAGTTATACATGCTTTTTCATCACCCATTAAAGCTGTGCTTTGAAATACCGAAGTAATTTTTTTACATGAGAACTTCTTTATAAGATTCGACACATTAGGGAAATAGTATTGTTTTTTCAAATAATTATAACAATTTGCGAATGTCCATTTGTCTTCAAATTCTTAGATTATTTCAAAAATATATAATTTGAAAATTGAATTAATTTTTTGCAAATTTAGCCATTGGTTTATGATGTTAAATTTATTTTCAAAGAGAAATGAATAGCAAAATTGAAATAAATGATTACGATTTTGAGTCGAAGGCATATAAAATTCTCCCCGGAGCGGCTGAATATTATTGCGAAACTCATGATCGTGAATTTTCTGACGGCTCGCATTTCTATACCGACGTTGGAACGATAAAGGACAATGTCCAGGTAAAAGATATTGCCGTGGAAGAAAACAGGTTCTTTAAATACAGGGTATTAAGCCCCGGGGGTATTGAAAAGAACAGGAGGGTAATCTTCCTTTTTCACGGATTTAACGAGAAAGACTGGAAAAAATATATGCCCTGGGCCGAGTTGATGTGCCTTGGAACCGGGGCCTCGGTTGTTTTATTCCCAATTGCTTTTCATATGCAGCGAGCACCCAAATACTGGAGCAGCAAACGCGAAATGTTCAAACTGAGCACCAGGCGAAAGGAACGCTTCCCAAATATTGTTAATTCCACTCTATCGAACGTCGCTATAAGCATGAGGCTGCATTCCATGCCCCAGCGTTTTATATGGTCGGGTTTGCAAACCTTTTACGATGTAACTGCATTTATAAGTGATTGCAAGCACGGCAATCACCCACATATCGAAGCAGATTTCACATTTAACATATTTGCATATTCTATTGGCGGATTCCTGGCGCAAATTCTGAAACTGACCAATCCGGAACACTATTTTACCGACACCAGGGTCTGCCTGTTTTGCAGTGGCGCCGCTTTCAACCGCCTTTCGCCCGTGTCGAAGTTCATACTCGACAGCGAAGCAAACGTCGCCCTGTATTCTTTCCTTGTGGAGCATTTCGATAAGATGCTTGAAAAGGACAGGATGCTGAACCACTATATTAACGAAGGGCACCAGGAGGGCAGGGTGTTCTATTCAATGCTTGATTACCAGAAGGAACGTGCTTTCAGGGAAAAACTGCTGAAGGAAAACGAGGATCATATCTACGCCATTACGCTTGGCAAGGATAGTGTTATTCCTTCATACGAAGTGATCAACACGCAGAAAGGCGCCTACAGAGATATTAATATCAGGGTTGATGAAATTGATTTCGACAGGGAGTACAAACACGAAAATCCTTTCCCTGAGGATACCGACCGGGAAGGCCAGGTTAGGGAGGAAATGGAATCAGTTTTTAAAAAGGTCTGCGATTTCTTTAATAAGGGATAGGATATTTCAGATAAATCAAAGCTGTTTCTGTGATAAGAAACAGAAACCGGCAAACATTATGGTACTAAATGTTGCAATAGCTTTTTTTTATATGTACTTACCACAGTAATGCACGCTTAATCAGAAAAGATAAACGAATCTGAAAAACAAAGACTAAAATTTATATGTCGATTCTATAAACTACTCATTTCAGATGAACATATCTGATCAAGGAAATATTTTCATGATTGGCAATCCTGCACTTATTCAAGAATTGGCAAAATACAAAACACTCCCATTTCTGAATTTTCGAGTTGCTGCCCCTTGGGCGGGTTAATAACTGCATTTATTTCACGCTGCGGATGGTGGCAAGGTATCGGGTAATGAACTGGACATTCATAAACCGGGACTTTAAAATTCATGGATTCAGGAGTTCTGAAATAAGCTAAACAGAAACAAAAAGATTAACAGCTTATCTTTCCCAAAAACTAAACATCCGATGACTTTAAGTCATCGGATGTATAAAATAAAGATATAAGTACATTGATTAATCAGTTGCTTTCTCAAGCAATTCATTCATTCTTGCCACAAATTCGTTAGGTGAATGAAGGTGACCTTCCATAAGCATAGCACCCTCGAAAAGCTGAAGAATTGTTTTCCTCAGAACCGGGTCGCTACTGTCAGCAATATGAATTCTGGACAGGTTTCTGATCAGTTTATGGCCGGTATTTATCTCTAAGATACGTTTCGATCCGGCATGTTTCTGATCCATCATTCTCATCATTTTTTCAAGCTGAGGATCCATTCCTTCCTTGCCGACAACAAGAGTAACGGGCGATTCAACAAGGCGTTTAGATTCAACAACATCTTCTACTTTATCCCCGAGAGTTTCCTTGAATACTTCAATCAGAGATTTCTTTGTATCTTCGCCAAGTTTATCTGTTTCATCCTTGTCATCATCAAGTTTGATATCAGCTTTATCTATGGATTTGAACTGTTTTTTATCGTACTCAAACAAGTATGGAATTGTAAAAACATCCACCGGATCTGATAATAGAAGAACTTCAATATCATTTTTGCGGAAATATTCCAGGTTAGGATTGCGTTCAATAGATTCACGGCTGTCGCCTGAAAGATAATAAATTTCTTCCTGTCCGGACTTCATGTTGGAAACATAAGCGCTGAGCGAAATCATATCACCCTTTTCTGTTTTAGTTGTTTCAAAGCGAAGCAGCTCGGTAAGCCTTTCTTTATTGGTAAAGTCAGAATTCAGGCCTGTTTTGAACATCGCGCCAAAATTGTTGTAGAACTTCATGAATTTATCTTTATCATCCTTTGCCCAATCTTCGAACATAGTAAGGAGTTTCCCTGTAATTACATTCTTGATCTTTGTCATAACCGGGCTGGACTGGGTAACTTCCCTGGAAACATTCAGCGGAAGGTCCTCGGTATCAACAACACCTTTCACAAAACGCAGGTAATCAGGCAGAAGCTCGGGCGCATCATCCTGGATAAAAACTTTGCTGGAATACAACTGGAGAGTTTTCTCACGTGTATCCATGAACAGGTTGGGCGGGGCAACCTGAGGAATAAAAAGAAGGGCTTTGAAGTTAATATTACCTTCAATAGCCAGGTGCAGGTAGTCCAGCGGTTCCTGGAAATCATTTGAAATAAATTTATAGAATTCATCTACTTCTTCTTTTTTCAGGTCGTCTTTCTTTTTGTGCCAGAGCGCCTGAACAGTATTTACTTTATCATCGCCAATGAACAGCGGAAAATCAACGAAATTAGAATACTTTGTTAAAATTGATTTAACATTGTAATCTTCAGCAAACTGTTTGTGTTCGTCATTAAGAGTGAAAGAAATTTTTGTACCACGTGCTGTACGGTCGGATTCTTCAATTGAAAATGAATTTTCCCCTTTTGAAGTCCACTTTAACGCTGTGGATCCGGCTTCGGCATGCCTTGTTTCCACAGTAACTTCATCAGTTACCATGAACACTGAATAAAACCCGACACCAAACTGGCCGATCATAGAGCCGTCTATTGATTGCTTTGCTTCATTCATCTTCTGAATAAATTCAAGTGTTCCTGAACTGGCTATTGTACCTATCTGATTGACAAGCTCATCTTCGGTCATGCCAATACCGGTATCTTCAATTGAAAATGTGCCCTTTTCTTTATCGATTTCAATTTTGATTTTCAGTTCTGCGTCCGAATCGACAATGTCAGAATTAGTTAACCTGAGAAAACGTACTTTGTTAAGTGCATCCGAGGCATTTGAAACAAGTTCCCTGAGAAAAACTTCCGGGTTTTTGTAAAGCGAGTGCACTATCAGGTGCAGCAATTGTTTCATCTCTGCCTTGTACTCAAAAGTCTTAACGTTTTGTTCACTCATTATAATCTCTCCTTAGCATTATCCAAATAATTTGTTTATGATTCTCCAAAAATAATACATTTTGACGAAAAATTGCATGCCTTATTGAAATGAAATAATCCGAAAATTAAAAACACTGAATAAGGGGAATATTTTGAAAAAATCAGTAACTTTTTAATACTTTAAATTGTCTTTAACAAATAAGAAAAGAAAGTGTATTTCGTCTAAGGACTTAATAGCGAAAATTCTTATATCGCCGTTTTTTTGAGAAGGATGTATTTTTAACATATTTTATGGAATCATGGAAAAATTGAACTATTTGCGCGCGGGATCAATCCATTTGATCAATTTGACTTTAGCGGTTCTGATAATTACCATCAGTTTAACTTACCCGGCATCGGCACAAAACGATGTTGTTATACCTCAGATACCGAAGAATGCTAATTTCTACGAAACTGTAGATTCATATAATAAATTTTTTGACCAGCTGCCTGCCGATAAAAAAAGTGGCTGGAAACAATTCAAAAGGTGGGAGTGGCTTTGGCAGCAGAGAGTAGAGCCAAACGGAGATTATCCTGATATGATCAATATCTATCGCGGAATAAAAAATTACATGGACAAGCAGAATTTCAATGAAAGTATGCTTGCCTATGACTGGACCAATATCGGCCCATTTTCCGACCCGCCAATGGGCGGATACAAATCCTCAGGCCTTGGCAGAGTGAATATCGTTAGGATAAACCCTGCTAATCCGCAACAAATATGGGCCGGAACAGCCGGCGGCGGAGTATGGGTTTCAGACGATCAGTGCGATACATGGAGAAACCTACCTTTTACTTCATTTCTGTCTCTTGGGGTTTCCGATATAGCAATCTCGGCAAACAATGAAAACCTTGTTTTTGTTGCAACCGGTGACGCGGACGGGTCTCAATCCGGTATGGCCCCTAACAGCATAGGGCTTATTAAATCAACAGACGGCGGAAACACTTGGAAAATAACCGGCCTTAGCTATTATCTAAATGAGAATAAGGTTTTATCGAAAGTAATTATCCACCCCGATGATGATAATACAATCTTTGTTTCCGGCTGGAATGGTGTTTATAAAACTATTGACGGCGGAGACACATGGGAACAGGTTTTAAACAAAAGCAGCCTTTCCGATATGGAAATGCATCCTGAAAACCCCGATATCCTTTATGCATCAACACGCACCTGGGGAACAAATGCGATTTACGCAACTTATGACGGCGGTGAAAACTGGGAAACAGTTCATACAATTGGTTCTACTGCCCGAATAGCTCTTTCAACTACTCTTTCGAACCCTGATGCTATTTTTGCACTGGCAGCATCAAGGAGCAGGAACTTCCATTCTATCTGGAAGTCTGAAGACACAGGTGAAAATTGGGATGCAATCGGTACTTACCAGGATACACCCAATATTCTTGGTTACAATAATGGTGGTGATTCCGCGGACAGGGAGAATACGATCTTGCATTTGCTGTAGCCCCATGGAGTGACAGAGAAATCTGGGTAGGCGGAATCAATATATGGTACACACAAAATGGTGGTAATAACTGGGAACTTAAAACACACTGGTATGGCGGTTACGACAAAGAATACGTTCATGCAGACCAGCACGACATAGTGATGGACCCTGAAACCGGAACAATTTATGCTGCTCACGACGGTGGTATTGATTATAGTGTTAATTCCGGCCGTACCTGGATTGAAGGTTCCGATAATATGGATATTACACAGCTCTATCATATTTCTGTTTCTCAGCAAACTTCACAGATGGTGATCGGCGGAGCCCAGGACAATGGAACAAGCCTGCTCAAAAACGGAGATTGGAACAAGGTAATGGCCAGTGACGGTATGAAATGCCTGATCGATCCCTTAAACGATAATAACATGTATGCCTCAATTTACTATGGCGGGATTAGTAAATCATCAAACGGAGGAAAATCCTTCAGTCCGATGATTAATGATGATAAAACCGGAGAAAGCGGAGCATGGGTTACACCCTACATGATAGCACCCTCCTCTCCGAATATTTTATGGGCCGGATTTCAGAATATGTGGAAATCCACAAATTATGGTAACAACTGGACTAAAATGACTGAGTATACAAACAGGCAGTTCCTTGAAGTTGCAATAGCTCCTTCCAATCCTGATTATGTCTATGGATCGTCTGGCGGCGCATTGATCAGAACAACCGACGGAGGAAACAGCTGGGAGGATATGGGCAGCCTTACGAATTATATTACCGGAATTACTGTTGACCCGAACAACCCTAACAGACTTTGGGTTACTAACGGCGGATATAACCAATCTTCAAAAGTTTATTATTACGATGGAAATGACTGGACAAACCTGACAGGTAATCTTCCGAACATTGCTGTTTACAGCATTATCTATCAGAAAAATTCTCCTGACAGGATATATATTGGAACAGATATTGGCGTTTTCATGTCTGATTATAATTCCGGAAGTTGGGAATTATTTGGCAACGGACTGCCGAACCTTATGATTCCTGATCTTGCAATTATGGAAAAAGACAGCAAACTCTACGCCGGCACTTATGGCCGCGGAACCTGGGTAACTGACCTGAATACATGCAACCTGCCTACTCCGGTAGTAAATATAATTGGTAATCCGACAGTTTGTCCGGGCGACAGTGTTTTTCTTGAATCTGCAGCAGATTTCCCGTCCTATGAATGGTCCAACGGCGAAACAACAAAGAGAATCATTGTTAAAGAAGGCGGTTTATACTCCCTGACAATTGATGACGGCCAGGGATGTAAAGCAAGTTCTGAAGGGATCAGAGTAACAATTTTACCCGACAGGGACACTCAGATCAAAACACTTGGCGATTATCCTGTTTGCGAAGGATATACAGATATTGAATTCGATCTTTCAGCACCCATTGGTTTCGAAACATACGAATGGTCCACTGGTGATGCCGATAGAAGAATCACAGTTACAGAACTTGGTGATTACTGGTTCAGAGCATGGTCTGCCGAGGGATGTGAATTCAAATCCGACACACTGACAGTAAAAGTTGAACAGAACCCGGATAAACCTACAATAACAAGGCTTAGCGGTACTGAATTAACTTGCGACCAGTTAGCACCTGACTATCAGTGGTATAAAGACGGAGAAAAAATGAGTGGCGAAGATGAAAAACGCCTTGAAATTGACGAAACGGGTAATTACTCTGTTGATATTTTCAACGAAGCCGGATGTTCCACAATGTCAGATCCTTTCAACGTTATCAGCAGTGTGGAGGAAATCAACTTCGAAAACGCTAATATAAGAATTAACAAATTTGTTAGCGATGCGGAATTTATCCTTACAGGGCGAGGTTGGGAAAATTCAGTTCTTACAATAAACATTAGTGATTTAAGAGGAATCAGCATTCTCTCAAAACAGATATCAAGTTCTGATTTTAACGAAACAATTAATCTAAACGCTAATGCATCAGGAACATATTTTATAAATATCAGCAATGGAATTGAAAACTGGAACTTCAAAGTTGTTAAAGTTGATTAAATCATCATAAAAATATAAAATTATAATGGCCCGCCTATTCGGCGGGCTTTTTTTATCAGTTTGCTTATTTAAAGTATAATAACTATATTAACCGGGAGTTATATTCATTAATAGAAATCTTAATGAAGAAAATAGTTGGTAATATTTCTAAAGTAATTTTTTTCCTTATTGCAATCCGGTTGATATCTTCACCGGCTTTCGCATCGGACAAGGATATTGATAATATTATCTTTCCGGGAATATCTCAATTCCCTGATAACGATTTATTTGTTGGCGTATCAATGACGATATTACCCCGTGCTATTGTTGATGACGAAATACGCCAGGTTCCGGTTATTGATATCAGGTCGCGTTTATGGCTTCCCTGTAACTTTTCTGCCAATATAGAGATAAGTTCTGTATATATTGCCAATCAGGCCAGAGCTGGAATAGCATTCAATTATTCATACAGAAATACATCTTTCAGCCTTGGCACTGATATCGCATATTGGTATGGGTTTGCCCGGCTTGACGGATTTGATACCGAAGCTTTCGGATGGATACTTTATCCAAAATTTGCCGCCGGTATTAAATTTGATGATCTGTTTCTTACACTGAGCTCTGAATTGATAATCATTACATCACGAGAAACAATTTTCGGCGGAACAACTATCAATAACCAAAAGAACGAGTTCAGCGGCTTTGCGATTGCGCTGGCTATCGAACAGCCATTCTGGGGTAATAACGATTTCCTGATATCGGGTAAGCTAAACTTTGCCCGCTCTCTGTATCAGTCCTGGCTTACTTTTACAACTTTCGATAAACTGATGCTTTATCCTGAATTTTCAGTTGGATTTCTGTTATGAAAACTATTCAATATATTATTATCCTGATGATCCTAATAGCCTGCGAACAGGATACAAGCCTGAATATACCGGTATTTGATACTAAAGTAAAAGAATATACCAGCGAACTTACAAATCTGCAAAAAGGAGTTATCAACGGCATTTACACAGTTAATATTAATAACAGGAAATTCGGTGACAGCCTGGTGTTAAAATGGAATGCTGACAGGCTCTCAGTATTTTGCGGAAAAAATTCCGCCTACATGATTCTTGAAGGTGGCCATTCAGAGGGCAGGATAATTTTGGAAGGCTATTGGCGTTTTGCTGAAAGTGATGAAACCGGGCTTATTCATCTGGAAATTGATTCATCAGGAGAAGCCGGAGACATTCTATCCGGAAATGTAAATTCGAACATCAAGATTGAAGGTTATTATGCAGACGAAGCGATATCAACAAAAAAAGAAATTTCCCTGGAGTATTCTGTTAAACTAAAAGAAAATAATGATTATTGGATAATTGCTCACAGAGGAGGCGGCAGAAACGCCGACCTTTTGCCACATTCGGAAAACAGCCTTGAACTGATTAGAATGGCAGAAAGCCTGGGCGCAAATGCTGTTGAAATTGATGTACAAATGACTAAAGACAATGTACCGGTGCTTTACCATGATAAAAACCTGAATACAAGGCTGATAAACGGAGAATATATGGTTGGGCCTGTAAAAAACTACTACCTTTATCAACTAAGAAACTTCTGTACTTTAAAAAATGGTGAGCAAATGCCAACACTCGAAGAGGCTTTGGAAACTATTGTCAGCGAAACAAACATTTCACTTGTGTGGCTTGATATTAAATCAGTATCAGCATTGGATCATATTTTTCCACTTATTGACAAATATAAAGAAAAGTCTGAATTTCTTGGCCGCTCCGTACTTTTTTATCCCGGTATTCCAACCGATGATATTCTTGCAGCTTTCAGGGAAAATGAAAATTTCAGAGCTTACCCAAGTATATGTGAATTGAGTACGGATGATGCCGCTGATGTAAACGCGGCAGTATGGGCTCCGAGATGGACCCTGGGATTACAGGTTGAAAAAATTAACCATATACATTCTCAGGACAAAAAGGCTGTTGTATGGACAGTTGACGATGTTAATATTATGAGAGAATTCATTCGTGAAAGCAATTTCGACGGTATGGTAACTAATTTTCCCGCAATGGCAGCTTATGAATATTATACTAAATAAAGCAATAGCGATATTGATAGTTATTATTTCAGCAGCAATATCACTTAATGCTGAAGATAATGTTGATTCTCCGGACCGTGGCTTTGTGTTCGAAATTACTGGCGGTTGGTCAAGAAAAATATATTCTGATCTTTCAGATAGTGCAAGTTATTCACCCAATGGCTTTCCTATTAGTTTCAGGACTGTGTGGCAGCCGGAACACTTGCTGAATATTGGTATTGAAACTGGACTGATAAAAGTTTCATCATACAACAGGGCCAAACTGGAAACAGAATATGGCCTGGTTAATACAAAAGCTACATTAAGAGCAATTCCCGTATTGCTTGTTCTTGGCATGACAAGATGGAATTTTGAAATATCTGCCGGTATCGGCGCTTATTATGTTGTTGCAGATATTGAGTCTGATAAATACGGCCTTTCTCAGTCCAGTTGGGAATGGGATATGGGATTTTCAATGGCTTGCTCCTACAAATACCGGCTTATCAGCAATCTATATGCTTTGGGCCTGATTAAGTTTTATAGCATAGCAGAAAAACAGGATTATATCATTTCTCCTCAAATCGGTATTAGTTATTATTTAACTTATTAATTGAATTTAAGGAAAATATATTTCAATATATTTCGACTGAATAATCTGGTTAAATTAATACAATTCAGACAATTATAATCAAAATATCTTACAACAAAATACCAGCTCCAAGATAGAATTTACCTGTCTTCCAATGATGTTTACCCCAGAAATCAACGAGGTAACCAAATTCAGCCCTGTATTTATCAGATACATTAATAATCACTTCCCCACCGACGCTAAGGTAATTCTCATATAATACTTCGTGACGGGGTACAAATTCAGGAACATTTTTAAAAGATTCAAAACTATAACCATATTCTGCAAAAATGTTCATAACAACCGGTTTTATAGTTGTTAGTCCAAGGTTCATCCTAATGGAAAGCATATCAGAATAATCCTCTGTTCTATATCTGTATTTGATATTCGTCAGAAGTCTGGTTTTTTCAAAATCTATTCCGAAATCAAATCCCGGAACAAATTCAACACATCCGTCGCCAAGAAATACACTATCTGCGATATTTTCCTCAACACTATTGTAGCTTGTCGGGATTCTGGCTTCAAGAGAAAACGCTCCGAATGTTTTTTTTCTGAAAAAAGTATAATATGCTTTTAAATTAACATTGAACCACTGGTTATCAAAGTTTAAACTACCGATACTGGTTTCAACACCCTCATCGTACATCCAGTACTTTTCTCTAAGGTCAGCTGTTCTGAAAGGAAACTCCGCTGCTACGCCGAATGAAGAATCAAATTTATACTCTGCGTTAAGTACAAATTCATAGTTGGTTAGAGTACAGGTGTAGTCATAATCGTCTTCCAGAGTTTCAACATATCCAAGGAAATATGTTTGCTGATTAGCATCATTATCATAAATTGTAGATGCCTGAGATCTTGAAAAATTTAATTTCAACAAGAGTTTATCCGTTGTCAGATTGTAATCCTGAGTAAATAAATTCGACTGCTGAAAGAGAAATATGCATAGCAGTAAGTATAATATTTTTTTCATGGTATTCCCTTTTATTATGTTTCCTTCAGGATATAGACACTCTGTAGCCTGAAAAGATTACAAATTTATAGAAAATATTTTTGAAATTGTAAAATCACCCTAAATATTCTGTAGCAGGGCATCAAACTTTTAAATTAATACTCTGACAATCCTATTATAAAGCACAAGATAATGCCACAAAACAAACTTTGATAACAGATTCATATATTGGGTAGAAAAAATTCAAATAGGCTGGAGGCCATTGGTATATTTTATAAAAGTACAATAAATATTAATGAAATAGTTAAACCCGGATAGTTTAATTTTTTGGAATAAAACATAACAACAATAATTACAAGAAAAGATTAAATTCATGAATCGAAATCAATATCCGGGTTTCCTTGGGTATCAATACACGGAATATAGTAAAATTCAATATAACAGTAAGTTTTAACTCCGAGTAAGGTTAGAATGCTACAGCAAATATTTCACTTACATCGCTTTTTGTATATGGCTGATTATCAATTCACGCGTAAGGTACTCCAGGTTTATCTTGATATGAAATTTCTTCTACTTCAACATATCTGTCCGGGGCTTCACCCTGAAAAAAACTTCCATCTACGTATTTGATCAATAATTTTACATAGGTAAATTCGGTCTCACCAGGTTCCATAACTCTGCAAATTATTACAATGCTGCTATTGTAAGCATTCAAATCAATCTCCCTCGTGTCGAATGAATAAGTTTGGTCCAAAGCTTTTGAATGAAATACTTCGTCAAGTGATTCCGCCAGTATAACCTGTTCTGCTATTTCAACACTTTTCATGTCTTTACCTTCAAGGGACTGCCAGCCTATCAACGTCGGAGAGGCAATAACAAATTTTCCGTCAGCAGTATTTAAACCGAGATCCCACAATTCCCATTCAGTAGTATTGCATATTTTCGGGCTGGTGTATCCATCATCAGTATAGTGAAAATCAAGGCCACTACCCAATTGGGATTGATATTCATGAAGTTTTATATCAGACAAATTATCGTCAAAGAATTCACGTGTTGCCGGTGACCATTGAACAAGAGTTTCTGTACTTTCTTCATTATTTGTATATATAGTTTTTACTTTAATAGTATAAACCTTACCTCCAACTAATCCGCCTAATTTATGACTAACATTTGATTCGTTGAATGAATACGTTATATCTCCAGGCATAATTGTAACAAGATACTCCTTAAACAGATCATTAGTTTCAGAAGGTGATGCATCCCATTTTACGAGGATACTCCTATGGTCAGAGGTAGCCTGCAAGTTAGAAACAGGATCGGGAACTACCGGGTCTGGTGTTTCATTAGAAGTTCCTGAGTCATCGCACGATGTAAGAACAATTAGCATAAAAGACAGTATTGAGATCAATGTTTTTTGATTTAAGCGTACCATAAATAAACTCTTAAAATATGATTAATTCTAATAAAAAATAGATTTAAATTTCTGAACAAATATATGAAATTTTCGTAACTACTCTGCATAAAGATAAAAATATGTTAGATGTTTTAAAAAATAATAAAAAACAAGTGGATTTTTCAGTCGCTTCACACATCAAAGCGACAATTTTGCAATTATTCAATTTAATACAAAAAAATATCATCTTAGCTGAGTTGTAACATAATTTCAAATATTTTACTAATTGTAAAATTATTTCAAATAAAACATAAGGTCAACGCCCAGCCTGTAGGACATGAAATCCCATTCAAGTTCCCTGTTAATAATTCGGTGAGGATAGCGCAGCAAAGCGTTTGGTATAATATGGATTTTCCAATAATCGAACGGGAATTCAAAACCGAATACAAAAGTAGGCGAAAATTTTTCAGTATCATCTAAATCCCCTGCCTGGGCACCTGCACCAACAAAAACATTTCCGTATGCATTTGCTCTTTCTTCTGTAAGAAAATAATCATGGTCTAAAATATAAGCAAAGGAAACGCCTGTGAAAATTCCAATATGCTTATTAGCGAAATCAAAACTATAAAGTAGATCCAAATTAATGTAACTTAAATTAAGCTCTAAATCTCGATAGAAATTCGCCTGGAATGTTTCGCCGTTTAAAATAACCATTTGAGGATTGACTTTTTGCTTGTCGGAACTGTAAGATTCGTAAACCGGCCTTATAATCAAATTATGACTCGTTTTTTCACCTTCGTAAAGATTATACCTGATGGTAGCTCCAAAATAAATTCCATGAAATGTTTCATCCACATAGTCCCTGGCAGGACAATAGTCATGGCACGAGGAATTGTCATGTATAAAAACATCGTTAATGCCGGGTGTATAGCCCATTGAAATTCCAAGTTGCAGTTTTTTCAGATCAATGGAGTAGGAATCAGACAAGGAAATAATCAAAAGCAGGGGTATCATCAATAATTTTTTCATATCAGATAAAATTTGTATTGTTCAACAATTTTTTTATAAAATAAATAAATTCCTGCATTTTAAAAAGAAAAACCACCTATTCATCTTCAAAATAATCTACAATATGGATTCCCCTTTTATCAATTTCATTGTAAACCTTCCGGATTATCGTACATTCGTGAGCCTTTCCTTTCATTATTCCCTTCTTGTAACGGTCAATGGGGCAGCCGCTATTGCACAGGAATTCATACATACATTTCGAACAATCTTCATGCACTGGGTAATCTTCGAAAAGGATTCTCCTTTTCTGGAAAATTTCATCAAAGCATTGCTCCTTCCAGTTTGCAAAAATTCCTTCATCGAAATAGCTTTTATTGCAGGAGTACGCAGCACCGTCAATTCCAAATTCGAACCACTCGCATTCGTTTCCGCTCTGCAGGCAATATCCCGGGCTTAGTATCTGCATTAGCTTGGTCAGATCATTCTCTATCAGGAAATCTGCAAATCTTTCAATTTCACTTTCATTAAGGGCTTCCGCACCAGTTGCAAGTTTTAGCTTTACCTTGTAGGGATTTCCATACTTTTCTTTTCTGCGGAGTTGCTCTTTCATCCATATTTTAAATTCATTGAGATATTTCATTGTTTTTCTGCTGACCACACTAAGTACCGAAACCGGAAAACCTTTTTCATGAGCATAAAGGTAATTCGAAAATACTTTGTCGTAGCTATTATTTCTATAATAATCATGATTTTCTTTAGGCGGATCAATAGAAAATCCAAGTTTTACAGCATCTATCTTTCCGGTAATGTCCTCCAATTTTTTTAAGTATTCCGGAGTAAAGTTCACACCATTACTTTGAACTGCAATCTGATAGTTGCCTATCCCCTGCCCCGTCCTGTGAGCAGCTATCAACTGCTGACATTCAGCCATTGTTTCGGCCTTCATCAGGCTTGGTTCGGCACCGTGTAGGCAAAAACTGCCAATTCTATAATTTTCCGATTCAGCTTTATAAATAAAATCTTTCAGGGCGCTAATAATATCATCATCGATAATTTTTTCAGTATTTTTATTATATTCCGGCACATAACAATATCTGCACCTCAGGTTGCAGGTTTTGTGGGTAGCGAAATACATATTGATGATATTTTTCATAACTATCGAATGCAAATAATTATTTCAGAATTGATTGTCCTTTTCATGAAACAAAAATACTGCTTCCCGTTCCTGAAACAGGAAGCAGTACCAAGCTTAATAACGATTAATAATTTGACTCTTTGATCTCGAAATATCCCTGGGGATGCTGACAGCACGGGCACATCTTAGGAGCGCTCTTACCTTCGTGAATATATCCGCACTTACGGCATTTCCAGATATATTTATCTTCACGTTTGAAAATTTTGCCAGATTCAAGATTATCGTAAAGAGTACGATAGCGTTCTTCGTGAGCTTTTTCAACTTTTGCAATAAGTTTGAAAGCAGTAGCCACTTCTTTGAAACCTTCTTCTTCAGCAATTTTTGCAAACTCAGGATAAAGTTCAGTCCATTCTTCATTTTCGCCGTCAGCCGAAGCTTTCAGGTTTTCCATTGTTGTTCCGATAACTCCTGCAGGATAAGCAGCTGTAATTTCAACCATCCCACCTTCAAGGAAACGGAAGAATGTTTTAGCATGCTGCATTTCATTTAGTGCAGTTTCTTCAAATATTGCCGCTATCTGTTCAAGGCCTTCCTTTTTAGCCTTTTTTGCAAAATAGTCGTAACGCATTCTTGCCTGTGATTCACCGGCAAAAGCTTTAAGCAGATTCTGTTCTGTTTTTGTTCCTTTCAAAGAAGCCATATCTTCACCTCATGTTACTAAAATAATTTATAAAACTTGTTCAAAATCTTCTTTTCCTATACCGCATATCGGGCATTCCCAATCGTCAGGAATGTCTTCAAATTTTGTTCCGGGAGCTATACCTCCATCCGGATTTCCCAAAACGGAATTATATACATACCCACAAGCCGGGCATTCATATCTCAGAGAATCAGATGTCTTAACATCAATATTTTTGCTTAACTTTGATTCATCAATATAAGTCGGGGCATTTTTCGGGGATTTTGCTTTCTTCACATTCCGGTAATAATCATAAGTCAAAGGTTTTTTGGCTGAAAGAAGATCATTATTGATAATACGCCCGATAAAAAGTGTATGAGTATCAACATCAACAATCTGAGTTATTTCACAGGTAAACCAGGCCACACAATTATCCATTACAACCGGAATATCCTCCGATGATACAAAGTAGTCAATGCCGATAAACTTATTAATTTCTCTCCCGCTTTTATACCCGAAATTACCAATTAGGGAAGAGTCAGCATTCTCTCTCAAAATCGAGACTGAGAATTTTCCACTATCCCGAATCAGTTTTTCAGAAAAATTATCCTTGCTGCATGATATAGCCAGCTGAGGCGGTTCAGCTGTAACCTGGAATACGGTATTTGCGATATATCCGTTTTTAATATCGCCGTGCTTTGCAGAAACTATATATAAACCGTAAGAAAGTTTGAAAAGTGCTTCGTAATTCATATACAATTCCCCGATTTTTTAATTTTTAGTAATTGTAAAAATAAGGATATAAATTGAATCAAAAAAGTACTTACTTTTTAATGTAAATGTGCCCGATGATTTTTTCTTTATTACTCATTGCGATAAGCCTGTCAATACTTTTCTCATCAAGCTTTGCGCCTGCTCCTATCAAAGTATTGCCACATTCGCTGATTATTGATCTTGTCAAAACCATACCGGGATCCAGTGCAAAAAGCTCAATACGTTTCTCCGGAGCGGGCTTTTTCCTGCTTGATAAATAAGCAAGATATTGATCCAGTAAAGCAACTATTTTAAAGTCGTACAATTTCTTTGAATTATTAAAAAGTTCTTCCCTTGCAAGTTGTTCTTTCTTGTTAAATCTGCGATAAAATTCACAATAATCGGTAACAACTCTGATTATTCTTGCTTCAAGTGCAATCTGGTTGGCTCTCAATTTCTTGGGTATCCCGGTTCCGTCCCAGTTTTCATAAACCTGGAATAGGATATTTCCAATATCTTCAGCGCCATGGATTTCATCAAAAAACCTTTTAGCCTGGTGCGGTATCTGTCGAAACTCATCTCCCCGTATCATGCCGTGTTCGTAAACAGTCTGATATTTTATTGCTCCGGGCAGTTTCATCCTTCCGGAAAAACTAAATTCCGCAGCTTTAATTAGTAAATCTTTATCAGGTTTTGAATCTTCATTATAAAATCTTGCGATGAATTGAACAGCTTCAAGAATCTGAGGCATATATTTATAAAATTCAGGCAATTTAGATTTTTGAAACATCTTGAGCAATTTTAATTCACGTTCAGCATCCTCATCAAGCTTTTTCATCAGCAGTTGCACACTGATAGTCTTATCCATACTGTCTGATTTAAGATTCAATATTTTTGATGCAGTCCTAAACCGAAGAATATACCTGTCTATCGAGGCCGGTTTCATAATAATATCGTCAACATCCGCTTTCAGTGCCTTAAGGTTGGCATCCGGCTTACCGGTGTTATTCATAATAATAAAATACAAACCCCGGAATACCGGCATAGAACGTATCTTTATCAGGAAGCGAACAGCATCCAGCCCGTTAACTATTGCATCGCTCACAAACAAGCAGCTCTGGGGTTTATTCTTTATATGCTGAAACCCTTTGATAAGGTCGCTGAAAAATTTAATATCATGGCCCGAAAACATTTTCCTGACAACATTTCTGAGGGAGCTATCTTCGTTCCCTTCATCTTGTATTACTATTACCGGAAAATCTTTCATATTAAGCCATGTATCTTATTAGATAAATTATACTAAGGATAAGATACAAATAATTAATATCAAACTCAAGTTCGATTATAGAAAAATTGTGAAATGATAATATTTTGTCCCCGAAAAAATAAAAAACCCCGCCAAATTGACGGGGCAAATTAGAAGATTTCAATTGAATTATTTCTTTTCCAGCAGATGGCCTTCATCAAGGTCTTCCCAGCCACTGATCATAGCTTTGATATTTGAAGAAGGAGTATGCCCTGTAGTTGTAAGATAAATATGCACTATAACAAATGCAATAAATACAAAAGCACCTATTGTATGCAGGATTGCAACCGTGGCAAGGCTTATATCCAGATCATTATAGTAAAGGTATATTAAACCTGTAGTTATCTGAACCGGAAAAAGAAATATTTTTAGCATAAGGTATGTTACTCTTTGAAGTGGATTCAACTTCGATATCTCAGTCTTCCTTCCCGGATGGTTCTCTCCTTTGAAAATACCTGATACATAGAACCTGACCATTTCTTTCATATACTTTCTTGTTGGCAGGTATTGTCTCCATTCTCCGGTAGTAAAATGCCAGAAAATTGCAAAAGCAACAAGCACGATTAGCGTATATGCAAGATAATTATGCATATTAACGGCCTGTTCAAAACCGAAAACAGTCCATGTTCCATGTATTTCAAATCCGGTAACAACAAGCAGAATAACAAGTAAAGCCTGCATCCAGTGCCAAAATCTTTCAAATCTCTTATAAATTTTTACTTTACTCATTATCGCCTCCTTTTGCGTGTGAACCATTTTTAGATTTGAAAGCCAGACGGAAACCACCATGAATAACAACACCGCCAAATGCAAGAATAATTAAAATTATACCCATCCAGTCAATAACCGAACTATTATCCCGGGCAGGCATATAAAACCCTGCAAGATTTTTCAGGCGGCTGTCAGTTGATGAATGGCAATCCTCACATTTCAAAGATTGTTCTTTAGGAGAAACCATGTGGGAAACAAGCCAGTACATCTCGGTTTCAACGAAGTCATACTTGCCGCTGTAAGGAGCACCCGTATATTCCATTCCAACTTCAATAGCTTTGCCCCAGTCGAAATGAGCCCAATATGCTCCGCTTCCTTTTTTGCCAAATAATTTTGGAACCACAAAAGTATTATTTACTGCATCGTAAGGCTGCTTACCCCGGTGGACTTTGAACGGAAATATCCTTGCATCAGGATCATTATAATCCCCATGCACCTTGTTCACCTGAACAATTGTGTCGGGATTTATCTTATCAGAAACAGTAGTAGCCGAGATCGATCCATTATACCAGAAATACTCAGGCTCTAAATTCCTTGCCCACTTAAACTCTCCTTTTTTACCGTCATAAACAACTACTTCATGATCGGCATCAAGCATTTCTTTTTTCTTCATGGGCTTGCCTTTTTCGTTCTTCTGTCCGGCTTTGGACCAGTCCCACCACATTTTGGTAGGATTAGCTTTGGCCATAACAGGAATATGGCAAGTCTGGCATGCAACTTTATCTGCATGGTCATTAATTTTCTGATAATCATGCGGATGATTGCCGTGACAAGATTCGCAGAAAATCCTTGTAGATTCATCAGGTTTCATAGGAAAGTGAAGAGCCTTTTCCTTGGCTGCGGGAGTTGCATAGCAACGGCCGGAAATTCTGTGATTTTCAGTTGTATGGCATGTAATACATTCAAAATTGAGCGAATCTTTTGCCATGTGAACATCAATATCAACCGAGCAGGCATTCAGCGCAACATCCAGGTCGCCATGCTTTACTTTATTACCGCCACCACCAAAATAGTGACAGGTACCGCAGTTGTACCTTGTCGGTTTGCCAATATTCTGTGCCACATAATTATAGTCGGGTGGCAGGTAAGTTTTGCCGTTCCCTTTGAAAACAGTAGTATCCTTTACAGGATAGCCAGCACCTGTAGGAAACTTCTTATAAGTCTTTGTCTGGTCATGGCACACCAGGCAATCCACCTTATTTTCAGCATTAAAATCGAAATTCTTATCTTTCCAGCCATACCCCGAGTGGCAGCTGGTACATCTCGGTTCGTTGGACGGCAAAGCCATGCAGAAATTATTAATAACTGTTGACTTCCCGATAGTTTTATTCTTGGACTTTGGGCATACCCAGGTCCAGTGAATGGTACCCATTATCTGTTTTGCAGCTTCCACGTGGCAAGTCAGACATGCTTCGGTAACCTCTTCGGGAGTTTTAAATTCCTTCTGCAGAATCTCGTAAGTACTGTGATCGGCAGTAGTAAGTTTCTCCTTCTTCTTCTTCTTACTGTCATCCAAATGCTTATCCGGAGATTCATACTCTTGCTTTATTCCACTGCCGGAAGCAATAAGAGCAACAACCCCGAATAACAAAATGAATGAAGCGATAGCGAATGAGAAGTTTTTGTAAATTACTCTCATATAAATTCTCCAAATAAACAAACAACCCAGAATCCATCTGTTTCAATATAGCACTTTTTTTAATATTGCCCAAGAAGAATATTTTTTAAATCTATTAGGCCAATATACTTACCAAATTAGCCCCAGCTAAATATCGATATTGTTTTTAATTTAATTGCAGAATAATGAAATATATTTTTAAATGCTAATAACAATGCCCAAGCAAATCAGTATCATTTATTTAGATGTAAACTTATCTGCATCGTTATAAAACATAAAATTAAAAGAAGTTAATGAACCATAACATTTAGTTATATAATTTTGCATTTTTACTTTCTCTCCCTCGCTTAATGATTCAGAAGAATTAATATTCTGCTCAAGAACCCTCAGGTTATTTCTAATCATTACAATTTTGTGCATTAACCTGTCAATTGTTATCTCGTGTTCTTTCGTACCCGGTTCTCCGGGCATAATAAAAACTGAGCCTCCCTCCCATTTCGGTGCGAGTTCAGCAGAATGCTCTTCTTCTATTGTTTGAACAAGAATTTTTGCAAATTCTTTCATTTCCTCTTTTGTCAATTTTGTCTCCTTTCTATATCATCCATGACCCCTTATCAGGATAGTACAGTTCAACTTTTGCTTTTCCGGCTGTTACAGTCATTGTACGCGAGTAAGTATCACCAACATCCTGAGAAAGAATTTTCACACCGTTTTTTAGCAGGCTTGCTTTTACCGAAACAGCATTTCTTTGGCCAACCCCGAAAAAATCCCCAATATCAACGTTTGTTTTGGCACCACCTGCAATTTTTGCAAATATCTTCGTATTACATCCGAGATCACGCATTTTGCTGATTAATTCCGGAACTGCTGTATCAGCAAAATAGCCGGGCATTTTTTTGGATTTCTCGATATCGGTTGTTGACTGAGGTAGTACTACATGTGCCAATCCTACAATACCGCCTGTCTGACAAAAAAGTGCCAACCCGATACAGGAACCAAGAGCATAAATTTTCAGATGTTGTCCTGGATTATTGGACACATCCAGGGCTCCCATGCCAAGTATTACTTTATCTGTTTTTGCAGCCCTGTCCAGATGAGAACTGGGAAGAGTATAACTTTTCTTTTTCTTCTTTAAGTGATTAACATCCTGGGTAGCAGCCATTTTAATCTTAGTCCAAAGCTGCTCAAGCATATCATTTAGCCCTCTTGCACCGCTCGGCTTAGGCTCAAAGTCAACGGCTCCTGCTTCAAAAGCATCATTTGTTATTTTTGAATTCTTAGCAGTCAATGCTGAAAGAACAATGGTAGGTATCGGGTTAACAGGCATTAGGTTATGCAGGAACTGGATACCATTCATCCTGGGCATTTCCATATCAAGCAGAATTACGTCAGGCCGCACCCGCCTTACCATATTCAGGGCAAGATATCCGTCAGTTGCCTTCCCAACTATCTCTATCGCAGGATCCTGTTTTAGTCCTTTTTCCAGAATATCTAAAATTATTGCCTGGTCGTCAACAAGTAGTACTTTAATTTTTTTTGGCATATATGTTACCCCGTAGTAGATAAATCAGGGAATCTTTAGTGGAATTATTATCCCTGAAAAACATTTCTTCAGAAAGTTAAATAATTTTTTCACATTATAAAACGAAAAATTCAAAAATAAATTGAATATTCGAAATTTTTTTTAATAATGAAAAAATTATATCAATATTCTTCGTTAAAATAGAAAAATTGTGACAAAAGAATCCCAAGCTGATCCTCGATGTCTTTATATGATCCAACATTCGGTCCGTTAAAAAGCATAACAAAGGCAAGTTTCTCATTGTCCAGCGTATTTACATATCCACTCAAGGCCGAGACATTCCTTAATGTTCCTGTTTTCCCCCTAAGATTGGCTTCAGAAACTGTTGCTCTCATTCTTTTTTCCAGCGTACCGTCAATTCCGGCAATTGAAAGGGTGTTTTCGAGAATTTCAGAAAAATTCATTCCGGATGATATTATCAGCATATTCATTAGGGCTGATGCCGATATTTTATTTCTCCTCGACAATCCTGATCCGTCATAAAGCGCACAATCAGGGCAGGGTATACCCATGTTCATCATATTTTTTTCTTCAATCTCCCGAGCTCCAAGAGCATTGTCCCGTGTATATCCACTATATGCTCCGAGAATTTTGTAAAGATTTTCGGCATAATAATTATTACTATTTTTATTTATTGGCTCGAGCATATCTGACAGAGGCCTGGAAAATGTGGCAAGCATTTTCGTCCTAACCGAATCATTTTCTGGTAAAATTTTATTTCCATAACTGCCTTTAACAACTATACCCAGCAATTCCATACGTCTCTTCAAAGCACCGGCAACAGCAGTAAGAGGATCTTTGATATAATACCTGTAAGAATATATCTTGTTCCTATTCAACCTGCCGGATACTGAGAATTTCTGTCGTCCGTTTTCAAGAACTGAAGTTTTTATTCTCACCCCGCTTTTTCTTCTGCGAGCCGGATCAGGATCGGCATCTCCGTATTTTTGGATAACAATTTCATCCTGAGGAATTATTCCTTCATAATTTATAATATTTTCTTCATTTAATATTGCGCTTACTTTGGCCGTGCAACTTGTTTCAAAAGCTTCAGAGTCAGGTATAATTCTTACATTTAATGGAGCTCCTTTTTTCGAACCGGCGCTGACTACAACTGTTGCAGTATTATTTTCAATACTTAATCCGGTTATAGGCGGGAGATTTTCTACACGGTCCCTGTCTCCGCTATAAACTTTGCGGTCTGTTTTATCATCAAAAAAAGACCCGTCGGCATAGATATTTCCCTGAACTGCTTTTATTCCTTTGTCAAGAAGCTGCAAAACAAGTTTTTCCAGGTCTTCCTCTGTAAAAAGAGCATCACCCCGGCCAACAATATACAGGTTACCTTTCAAAGTACTGTCGTTTAATAATTTACCGTCAGTATATATATCCGTATTAATTTTAAAGTCTTTGCCAAGAACCGACAAAGCCGTAAAAACAGTTACGATTTTTGTGTTGGAGGCAGGTGTAAACATTTTATCAATATTTTTTTTATAAAGATATTTGTTGTTGTCAAGAGAATAGACGGCCAATCCAACTTTGGTTTTATGAAGATGTTTATGGTTTAAAATATGTTCAATATCATTTTCAAGTGTTTTTATTGATTTGGCTGAATCCGATTTCGTGATTATCGGAATCTGATTTTCTTTTTCTTTTGCATTTTTTGCCTGAACAAGGTTACTTGAAGCAATAAACAATAGCATCAGGGCTTTAATAGTAAATATTCTGAAATTCATATAATATTGTTTTCTTTCATTAATAAATCAATGAAGCAAAAATAAGAAAAAGTTTAAACAATGGGAAAATTACCAAAGAGTATTATTTGATTTAAGTATCAGCAAGGCGGGAACCAAGAACAGTTGCAAGCTTATCTTTCGATATATCAAATGTAAAGTCACCTGCTTCGGCTATTGAAATACCTCCGGTTTCCTCTGATACAACCAGTACAACTGAATCAACTTGCTCAGATAATCCCAACGCCGCTCTGTGCCGGGTTCCTATGTTTCTTTCCTTATACTTCTTCGATGATGTTAATGGCAGAAGACATTTAGCAGCCAGTATCATCTGGTTGTCAATAATAACTGCACCGTCGTGTAAAGGTGACTTTGTGTTGAAAATTGAAATCAAAAGATCCTTGGATACAGCCGCTTGTATGGGCTGCCCTGTATCAATAGTCATCTGTACGTTCTGTGTTCTTGGGAATACGATCAAAGCACCTGTATGAGCCTCGCTCATTTCTATCACAGCATCGATAACCTCATCTATTGTTTCGGCTATCTTTGTGGTAATAAACAATTTAAATATCGGACTTCGTGTAATCAATAACATAAGCTTTCGAAGTTCCGGTTGAAAAAGTATAATAAAAGCCAACAGCCAGATATCTGAAATAGTTCTCAATATCCAGTTTATTGATTTAAAATTAAGGGCCTCTGTAATAAAAGATAATCCGATAATAATTACCAGCCCAAACAGAATTTGCACGGCAATAGTATCCTTCAGAGCTTTGTACAGCCAAAAGAACATGGCAGAAACAAGCATAATATCGAACAAGTCGATAATGGTAAAAGTAAGGAATCCTATTTCGAACAGTTTCATTTATTTTTCTTTCTTTTCCCTTTTCTCGTAGGCTTTGATTATTTTTGCCACGAGTTTATGCCTTACAACATCCTTATTCGAAAAGTAAACAAATTCTATGCCGTCAATTTTGCTAAGAACATTTTTTGCATCAACCAGTCCGGAATTTGTTTTCTCTTTCAGGTCTATCTGTGTAATATCTCCTGTAACAATAGCCCTGGAATTAGCTCCAAGCCTTGTAAGGAACATCTTCATCTGGGTTACGGTAGCATTCTGAGCCTCATCCAGAATAATAAAAGCATTGCTCAATGTGCGCCCGCGCATGTAGGCCAGGGGCGTTATCTCGATTATTTGTTTTTCCATCAGGCTTTTAAGTTTATCGGGATTTAGCATATAAAATAGCGCATCAGTCAAGGGACGAATATATGGGTCAAGCTTTTCATTCAGGTCGCCAGGCAGAAAACCAAGAGACTCCCCGGCCTCGACAGCAGGCCTGGAAAGAATTATCTTACTTACCTCATTCCGTCTCATCGCGGCTAGCGCCATTGCTACAGCAAGGAAGGTTTTACCTGTTCCCGCAGGCCCAATAGAAAAAACCAGGTCGTTGTTCCTGACCTTTTGGCAATACTCAAGCTGCCTTGGGGTACGTGTCCTGATCAAGTCACGATAACCATGATAAATAACCGAATCAGGATCGGAGATAGCAACCACATCTCCTGTACGGTTTGCTTCAACAAGATCGAGAACAGTACTAACATCCCTTTCTTCAAGCGATCCGTTTTTAGTTAAGATATATATCAGCTCTTTGAATACTTCCTCGATTTTCTTTACTTCAAAACTGTTACCTTTTATTACAATTTTTTCTCCGCGAACAATTATGGCCGCATTGAAACGGTTTTCTATCATGTTTAGGAATAAATCATTCGAACCAAGAATTGGCAGGAGGTCAGTTTCTTCAAATTTCAGTTTCTTTTCGGTTATTTCCATAATTATAAATATTTAAAACAATAAAATATTGTAGCATTAATGCCTGATAAATTTTCTTATAATGCAATATAAAGCATATATGCTAAGATAAAAAGCACAAAATTTTAAAGATTATTTTAATTTGGTATGATTACAAATACCATAATCTGGATGATCATTGCAGCGAAAAAAAAAGGGTCAGTATCAAGAGTTAGGGATTAAATGCTAAATTGCAATATAGATACTCCTAGAAGAGCTGTTACAATATCGCACCTCAGGAATTTCATCCAACATCCCTTGGAAATTATGTGCTGATGAATGATCAACATAGCCGGGCATAGCAAACTCCTATATTTTTGAACTAAATATTTATCGGGCAAAAACAAGCAGAGACATTTACGGATCAAAACATCCATTGATCAAAGGGATCGACCGGACAGAATGAATGAAATTCCATATCAAAAGAGTGAAATTCTTTGTTTTCTGAGTAAAATATTATCTCAAAAAATGTTTTTGAAAGCACGCACCAAGGTTAAGATGGCACGAGCCAAGGCTAAGATGACACGTACCAAGGCTATGATGGCACGAACCAACGCTATGATAACACGCACCAAGGCTATGATGGCACGAGCCAAGGCTATGATGACACGCACCAACGCTATGATGACACGCACCAACGCTATGATGGCACGAACCAACGCTATGATGGCACGAACCAACGCTATGATGGCACGAACCAACGCTATAATACCACAAAACAAGGGGTTTCCGGCGCGAAAAATCGTTACCGGAGGATGCACCAGAGGTGTTAACACCAATAATATCAGGAAATTACATGGACGGACAGGAAATAAGTAAAAATTCGTCAGGAAGATGATCGGGTTCAGTATAATTCAATTACATTCAGGGGATCATTTCTACTAATTAACCGGTAAAAAAGCTCGGGGCATGCATATAAATTCCCCGGCAGGGCAGGATCGAGACTAAAGAATACACTTGTATCTATGATAAAATCATGAAGAATAGACTCTTCACTTTGTTCAGCCTACCCTCGGCTTGTCGGGGAGTGACATTTGTTGGCTTTATCCGGTACTAACAATAGATGTGTTGCCGACAGTGATCTCTTCTTATTAAGAATAATGAAACTTTTTGTTTAGTCCCTGGTTTTGGATGTGAACCAAAAAAAAAGAGCCCGCTTACAAAACGAACTCTTTTTGAAAATATCTTTAAGTTTTTATTGTACTATCAGTTTATGCACCACATTGTCACCCTTGTCTGAAGTAATTGAAAACAGGTAGATACCCGGTTGGACTGTTTTGTCAAGCTCAAGTGTTATTTTCTGAAGGCCTCCCTGATGCTCTCCGGATTTCAAGTCGGCGATAAAATGGCCAGCAAGATTATGTAGTGCAAAAGTAAGTTTTGCAGGGTTTTCAAGCCTGAATTCAACGTTAAGTATTCTGTTTTGCATCGGATTGGGATAGATTTTCACATTGCTGATCCCGGCTGAAGTCATTCTGCATACACCGAGGAAAGAACCGTCTCCTTTTACTGCTTCGCAGGCATCTTCGTGATTCATTTCACCCTCGGCAACCTTTGCAATCACATCCAGTTCTTTACGTATAACATCAGAATACTTCTTAGGAATAGCTTTCAGGAATGCCTCGTTGGGATAGTACCATACACGATATTCAGCATAGGTAAAGTCATAATTTTTCCTGATATAAACTCCTTCGGATGTAATTTCATCTTCCATAGTTTCGGGTGGGAAGGCTTCCGACTTCTGATCGCCAATTTTTAAAAGAACCGGTATAAGTTTATTATAGTCAGCGCTTATGTCATCTTTAATAATACTGTTTCTTGATTCTATCATTTTTGAAAAACTATCGGGGTTGAAATTTTCAATATCTCTTGCATTTGGAGCTCCCTTTACAACATATTCAACCATAAGGCGCATGTAATCGCCAATATACAGATTAGAGGTGATAGCTACAGGCGCCAGCGGATCGAATTCATCCATTGCCCAGCCGGTGTATTTTTTTAATTCCAGCTCAATCTGATTGCTTCTTGGTTTACTCATGAATAGTTCAACAATGTTCTTGTATAGAATTTCAGATAAACCGGACGGATAGTTAAATTTTGCAGGATTTTCCTTCTGATCACCATCGAGCTCCGTTGTTTCGGTCATTAACTTATAGCCAAGGTTATTATTTCTGAATTCCATGTTGTTTAGTCTGCTATCGTTGAAGGGAACAATAGGGCTGATATTCAATTTTGCAAGTTCTTCCTGATTCAGTTCAATAACTTTTAATCCCTGTATATCCCTTGCAATCAATGTCATAATATATTTAAACAAGCCTATCTTTGCTTTTACATTCTGAAAGTCATCCATACCTTTTGCCTGTTTGACAGCATTGTTGTAACATCTGTCAAACTCGGATGTTCTTTTTTCATGCGCGTATCTTCTCATTCTCCACAAACTATACCCTACCCTGTTCCCGTCAGGGAATTCATCCAGTATCTGATCTGCAACTTTTCTCAGGTCTTCCGGAGAAAGCAGCTCCATAACCTTGGTATCCATTCTCCGCTTCTCATATTCATTCTTTGCCTCGGAGAATTTTTCAGATTTTACATCAGTTTCATCATCTTTCTGTTCATTGTATTGTTTCGGTTTGCCTTCATGCATCAACTCACCATAAACTTTATTGGTTTTAAGGTCTATTGTCAGTTTTTTCCATACTGCATCCTGATTTTTCATCATCACTTCAAAAAGATCACCTGTTTTAATATTTACTTTCTCTACAACTTGATTGTTGGCTGTTATTATTGTTTCTTTTTCCGCCCCATCCGGTTTTTCTTTATCTACTTTGCCCTCCGAGGAGTCTTCAGCATCAGAGCTGCCCGCAAGAATCGAGTTCAAACCTGCCGAAAGTTCGCTGAGGCCTGCGGAAAGTTCATTCAAACCGTTGTTTAATTCCATAGTTCCAGTGTACATCCATGCCACAAAAGACATGATCATAATCATTGACGTTATTCCTGCTGTCATTGCAAATTTCCTTATGAAAGTTTTAAAAAATGTCTGGCTTCCCGGAAGATTCCGGGTATTAATATTAGAAGCGCCATTACTTTTTTCCACAAGGCTCCGGAGCTGATTATCATCGAAAAAAGGTTCTGGGTTACGAACGTTTCTTGTTTTATCAAAAATTTTATTTAGTTTCTTTTTCATTGTTATTCATTAATAAAGTTAAAAAAATTTCAACGAGATCTCATATTATCATTATATCAGGGCTGCAGCACCTGATTTTATTATATCCTGTTTTTTATCAATGCCGAGAATTTTCCTTAGTTCTCTTTTCCCCCGAAGTATCCTCATTTTTACAGAAGATATTCCGGTATTTTGTATTTCAGCAATCTCTTTATGTTTAAATCCGAATATTTCCGACAGAATTATGGCTTCTCTTCTTTCTTCAGACAATTTCCACAGGGCTTCGTACAGTAATTGAATATCAGTAGCTGTTTCAGGGCTTATCCTGTTGCAATAGAGTTGTCCCGCATCTTCAAGTTCAACCATCGGTCGGAGCTTTTTCCTTCCAGATGAATAAATTCTTGACGCGATGGTGAAAATATAACTCAGAAAAGCTTTCTCGTCCCTTAGTTTTTCAAAATTTTCGTAAGCAGTCAGGATAGTATCGGCTGCAAGGTCTTTGGCATCCTGCCTGTTCCTGCATAATGCCAGCGTGTATCTTTCCAGCTTTTCCATGTTAGTTTTTAATAGCTGCAGGAATCTCTCCTGTTTATCTTTATCACTCATTTAATTTCTTTTTTGTTTATAATATTCAAAAGTAATAAATATTTTTTTCCCGAATGCACTTTCTTGTAGGTGTGATTTGGTTTCCAAAAAGTCACAATTTTTTTTAACCAACGGTTATCAGAAAAAAAATATTATTACTATCTAAAACAGATAATACTTGACTTTCTCATAAATACTTTTATATTTGACATAAGTAATGAAATTGATAATTGATCAACCCCACGTCGGAGGTTTATGGTAAAATCAGAGGTATATTATCCTGAACTGTCACGAAATTTTTTCGTAACCCTGATTTTTTTTCTGATATTATTTACACCGGAGAAAACCGCAGCAGATAGAACTACACAACCTTTTTCATTCTATAAAAAACATGACATAACCCTGTCATTATCCAGTGGGGCGCACTTCATATTGAATTCCTCGGAATTTTTCGAAAAATACAGGGAAATTAGCGGAGGAAACGTAAATTATTTCCGTGTTCAACCGGATATCAATGCTGCTTTGGGATTCAACATTTCGAAAAAATTCAAGCTAAATTTCTCAATAAATTATTTCCAGGCAAATTTTGAAGAATACTTCGTTTCAGATATTGCTCCCGGAATTTCTTCAGATATAAATGAAAACTTTGAAATCAAATCAATTCCTTTTATAACCAATTTAGAATATATTCCTACCAACGGCCAGTTCAGAACTTTTGTTGGGTTAGGAGCCGGCCTGTCGTACAATAAAATTTCCTGGCAGGAAAACATCCCTGCCAATAATCCGGATTTATTAAGAACAGGAGGCCGTCTTTATGATAAAGAGACCTTACTACCCGTGCTGAGAATCAGCAGCGGCCTTGAACTTGGTTTCGACCACGCACTTGCAGGCAACATATACTGGGGTGTAATTTTCACCAGCAGTTATACACATATTTTTCGCTACCCTGAGATTTTTTCGGGTATCGGAAAGCAGTTATACCAAGCCCCTGATTATATTGATGATAACATAGAGCTTATACCGGGCAGTTTATCATTGAATCTGGGATTTTATCTAAATTTTAATTAAAGAATTCAATTTTTTTAAAACAAATTTTTCCTTATTCCGTGAAAATAGATAGGAGGATAAAGAGACTTTATCACGATATTTTAAATTAACTAATTTTTGTCTTGAATTTTTTTGAGAGGTATATATGAAAACAAACGTAACATTCAGACATCTAAAGTCTCATCCCGAGCTTCATCAAAAGGCCATAGACGTAGCTGAAAGTTTCGACAAGTTCTTAGATCAGATCATTAGTACAGATGTAGTATTCTGGAAAGATCAGGACAAAATGGTTGAATTCACAGTAAGAGTTCAGGGTTCAACTCTGGTAGCCAGGGAAGGGTCCGAGAGCTTCCAGAAAAGTTTGAATGAAGCAGGCGATAAAATGGTACGTCAGTTAAGAAAATGGAAAACAAAAAGAAACAAAGTTTAATCATTTTTAAAATATTTCATATCAAAAGCACCCGTCAGGGTGCTTTTTTTGTAACATTTTTTTATTTAATCTGTATATTGACTTATGGAGGGATGGAATAAAACATATAACAGGATTATTTTAACAGCATCCGTTATCACGGCAGCATTAATCCTCAGTGCCTGCCCCCACCAATTCGTTAGCCAGCTTGAAATAATGTTCCCGGACTCTCTTAATAATATCAGGCAGCACAGGCCGGTTTTCATTAACAGCCAGGTGTCAGAAACAAATATACAAAAAATGACTGCCAAATTTAAAAACGACAGTTCTTATCGTTCAAAAATTTTGATGAAGAGATATAACATCCCGGCAGATTCCCTTAACTCCGTTTCCTTTCAAAAAATATTATCGGACAGTTCCATAAGCTTCTATAATCTGAACTTACTGCCTGTCAATTCAAGTAAATATCCCCATAAGATTAGTATTATTGCTCATGTTGGCGACCTCGAAGATAATGTTATCCGGGATTTAGCTCCTCCGTATTACAAAGGAACTGACAGCTATAAAAAATACTGGTTTTCAGTCACAGATTCCTGTAACGGACGGATTCACGATATTAGTGATTACGAGGTAAAAGAAATCAGATCCGTTGATGCCGGCCCTCAGGCATTGGCATTTGTACTTGATCATTCAGGATCAATGGGTGATATCAAAGCGATAAAGCTCCAGCAAGCGTTAAATAAGATACTCCCGGCAATAAAACCCGGCGATATGGTAAGCGTTATCAAATTCGCATCTCAATCCCAGGTAGAAATTCCATTGACTGACTCGAAAAATGATTTCAAAAGAATCAGGGAAGACGGGCTCAGGGGTATGGAAACTGCAGGAACGAACATCTTCGGCGCTGTTAAAACCGGTATTACGGAACTCGCCAAAGCCGACAGTAACAAAAAACGCATTATGATACTATTTAGCGATGGTTTTGATGAAGCTTCGAAAGACAAACTGGATTCTATTCAATTAATGTGCCGCGAAAAGAATATTACAATATACACGATAGCTTATGGTTTCGGAGATTCGGAAATTCTTCTTGATATTGCCGAAACAACAGGAGGTAATTTCTATTACCTGATCAGCAGTAAAGAATTTGCTTATGTATTTGCCAGCATTTATATCAGCCTGAACAACCATTACCTTATAACTTATACCCCACCCGATTGTGCTGACTACCATGATGTGAGCGTTGGATTGAACATTCCAGGGAGCGGGTTTGAAAGCCTCAGAAAATGGGGTTGGTACGATGAAACTCTGATTTCAACACATGACCCTGTCGGGACGATGAAAATGCTAAATATACAATTTGAATACAATTCGGATAAAATCAATAAAGAATCTATTCCCCTGCTTGAAGAAGTAGCTTCATCAATGAAAAAATACCAGGGTATAGAAATTCTCGTCAGGGGGCATACTGATGATATCGGATCCGAAGACTATAATATGGAACTTTCCGAAAGAAGGGCTTTTTCGGTTAAAAAGTATCTTGTTCAGTCAGGAATTGACAAAGGCAGGATTGAAATTGAGGGACTCGGAGAGAACTCTCCGCTCGTTCCGAATACAAACGAGGAAAACAGAAAACTGAACAGGAGAACGGAATTTGTTATTATTAAGAAATAGTATTGTTTTTATAATATTTTTTTTTACCAGTCAAATATCAACTTTGGCTTTTGATTATTTTCTAAATGACACAAGCGGAATAAAAGGCGAATACACAAACCTTAGAATAGAATTTGCTGATATCGGGTCAGATTATCTGATCATTAGCGGGGAATTACTATTAAAGAATCCTACAATATTTCTTCCGGAATACTTCACAGAATACTCCAATTGTAGTATAATAAGTTCTTCAATTTCACGGGTTGAATATCAAAACTCTCCCGGCGTTAATGATTCTTTGTACAAGTTTGAGCTTAATCTGAAGATAAACAATCAAAATGAAAATGTTCAAATATTACTAAACGGTGAATGCCTTGCCGGCTCGGATACTATTACTAATATATTATTCAGAAATATTATTATTAATGATTCATTACAAAATGACAAATTAGCAACTTTAACAACATTCAATATATCGCCAATAGATAATTATGTACGTTTTCCAAATGTTTATAATATTTTCCCCAATCCGGTTAATGCCGGAGAAACCCTGTATTTTGATTTTTTCATAGACAAAAACAGCGACATGAAGGTTTTTATTTATAATACTGAAGGCAAAGCCAGGCTGGTAGAAAATATTAAGGATGTTAGAAAAGGAACCCAAAGATATTCTTATGATATTCCCGAAGAAATGGCGGCAGGTATGTATTATATAATTATTGAAGCAAACACAGGCAGTGCTTACAAGAAATTCATGGTGGCTAAATGATGAAATATCTCATTATTATATTTGCTATTGTGTTTCTATACCAATCAGCATTGGCTCAAAACGAGGATAAATCTGACAGTACATACACTTTTAACGACCTGGCAAAAATACTGCAGGACACTACACTGCACAAAGATTTCGAAGAAGATTACATGGAAAATATTTTTATATCAAGTGGTTATTTTCCCGGAATATTCGATAATTTTCGATCCTACACATTTAATTGGAATTTTGGTTCTGTAATTGATAAAGCCGACAATATAAGGTCTTCATCTTTTGTTCCTACATTATACCCGTTTTCTTCAAAAAGAACAATGAGTGCTGACCAGATGAATATTATGGAAAAAAACAAAAGAGATGAAGAAGAGGACAACGGCCCGGCATCGAGTTTAATCAATTTTGGTATTGGTGGTATTCATTCACTGGCCTTCATTAACAGCTTTGTTCGGGCAGAAGCAAATTGGGAATTTTCCAAGGGTCTTCTTTTCACAAGAACAAAAGTAAAGCATTTTATAAATGCAAAGGGTGAAAAAATAAAAATGAAAGAAGCCGGAATTTTAACCCTTGACGAAATGAAAATAACACTTCGAGGAGGACTACTAATTCCATGGTATGGCGGTTTTTTGAAATCGGCAGATACATATAGTTTTTCGATTTATTATCTCTATGGCGGTTTGTCTTACGATCATATATTAACAAGTGAATCAAATCAATATATGCAAATTGGTTACCCAAAAGATAAGATCAGGTATGATAATGGAAGAGATACTCTCAGCCTGTTCCATGAAAAGAAACTAAGCACATTAAATTCACACAGGTTATATCTCGATCTGGAACTTGGATTTATGATGGATGCAGACGGATTTGGGCTTAATTTCGCTATGATGTACTCCTATCCGTTAACAAGCGTAATAAAAGACGAGATATGGAAACAACACAAACTTTGTTTCCGTATCTCGTTTTTAATGGAAGAATGGCCGCTTTAAAACGGAAGATTAACTTCAATTTTTTTATCAATAGCCCCGCCTTTTGCAGCAATCTTTGGTTTTAACTTGCTAATAAGAAATGATATTACAGCTCCCCTCTTTTTTTCCGGTAATTCTGCCCAGGTAACAAATAATCCCCTGCCTTCGAAAGCACGAATAGCTATATCACTCTTCAAAGCCTTAAGTTCTGATCTGATATCACCGTATCCAACCGCCAGAGGCACTTTTGGATCTATACCGCTCCAAAGTATGAAACATCCCTCAATATCATCAAGATAGCGATGATCAAGATCTAATCTAAATAGGTTGCACCATACATCGCCCACACACTTATACCACGTTAATTGCATCATTTTCTCCAAAAAGAACATTAACTTTAATTAAATCTGTTAAAATAAAGATAAAAAAAATTTTGGAATTTATGAGACTTTTTTCCATTTCAGATGTTAATTAAGCAGGGTAAATCTTGTTGAGGTCATTCTCAATAAGTGTTATGATAAATAATAAAAATTATTCACGTCACATCAGAATAATTTATTTATTGTCAAACGAGTAAACAATATCCGGAACATTCCGGAATATTAGTACCCACTTCACCGGCCCGGTTATTTTTTCATAATCCTTCTTCCGGGCCGGTTTTTATTATTTTTTCCTCTGAATTTATTCATTTTATTTCCCGGATTTCCTGTTATTATTTCCTTTTGTTTTCTTTTTTCTGAAAGTTTCTTTTCAACGAATACTTCATCACCTGTAAAAGGATTTATTCCAGTGTAGTAAATAAGTGTTGAAATTGTTGATGGCGTAGGTGTAAAAACCTGAATCTGTTCGGGAGATATTTTAAGTTCATTTCTTACATATTTTGCCATATCTTTCATATTTACGTTATTACATCCAGGATGGGCAGCTATCAGATAGTATGTCAGGAATTTTTTCAGTTTCTTTTTTCTTTTTATTTCCTCGAACATGGCCTTGAATATCGACAACGATCTTTGATCCGGCTTGCCCATAATTCTTAGAATTTCAGGAGAGGTATGCTCAGGCGCAATTTTCATCTGCCCCGGTATGTGATATTCCAATATCTCTTCAAGATATTTTCTTCCATTTTCCTTGTCGGCACTTATCAAATCATATCTTATGCCCGAGGAGATAAATATTTTCTTCACACCATTAATTTTTCGTAGTTCACGTAGAAGGCTTATATTTAGCTGATGGGTATTTGCCAGGGCTTTACATTTTCCGGGGCTCAGACACTTTTTATCCTTGCAGGCACCTTTTTTATCCATTTTTTTGCAACTCATACCGAACATATTTGCTGTTGGGCCGCCAACATCATTAATATTCCCCTTAAAATCTTTACGCCCGGTGTAGTTTTTTACTTCTCTAATTATTGATTTCACACTCCTGCTCCTTATTCTACGCCCCTGGTGCATTGTAATAGCGCAAAAATTGCACTCTCCGAAGCATCCCCTGTGTGAATTTATCGAAAAACGTGTCGTATCAAGGGCTTTTATCTTTCCTTTTTTCTTCAGTACAGGATGGGCATCATATTCAAAATCCATTTCATAAACAGAATCCAGTTCTGCCTGTTCAAGATAATAGTTTGGCGGATTTTGAACCAGGTATCTGTCGCCATGCTTCTGAACAAGGCCGAAAGCATTGAGTGGATCCGTATTTTTATAAAATTCCATAAAAGAATCAGAAAACTTCCTTTTATCGGCAGCAACTTCTTCATAACTGTCAAGTGAAATATAGTCCCTGGGAAAATCTGAGGATTTATAACAAATTCCCCTGATATTCCTGATATCCTGTTCTTTTTTAAACGCATTGGCTATTTCAAGAATCGTTCTTTCACCCATTCCGTAAACAAGATAGTCAGCTTTTGAATCAAAGAGTATGGAGCGCCGTACTTTATCAGACCAGTAATCGTAATGAGCTATTCTTCTAAGGCTGGCCTCAATACCTCCGATAACTACCGAAACTGTGTTTTTAAAATTTGCCCGTATACAATTTACATATTTTATAACTGCCCTGTCGGGCCTTCGGTTATTTATCCCGCCGGGAGTCAGGTCGTCGTTTCGCCTTGGTTTCATTAGGGAAGTATAATTTGCAACCATAGAATCAACGGCGCCGGAACTTACCCCCCAGAATAGCGCTGGCTCTCCCAATGCAGTTATTTCATCCGGATTTTTAATATCAGGCTGAGAGATAACCGCAACCCTGAACCCGGATTTTTGAAGGTATTTGCCAATAATGGCTATTCCGTCATACGGAGAGTCGATATATGCATCACCGCTAACAAGTATAACATCAGCCTGATTCCATCCAAGCCTGTCCATTTCAAATTTTGTCATCGGTAAAAACATAATTTTAATCCCGTTCGAAAATAATAAACACAAAAATCAAACGAGAAAATAATAAAAATAAGTAACAAACCCAATTGACAGGGGTTATTATAAGAGATAAAATTTAATATTATGATATTAATTTTTATATTTAATGTTCGCTTTTTTGTTAAATATGATATTGATTATAGAAACGTGTTAAAAATATTATTTGCAAACTATTTAACTTCAAATGTCGTTATCGCGGGATTGATTTTTTTATTTCAGTATTCGCTTAATGCACAAGTACTGCTCAATTCAGTAGAAACATCAAACTATCCGAATATTACTTCCGAGTTTTATTTTACCGCTAATGATGATATATCTGTTCAGGATCTTGAAAAAGCAGATATTGATCTTCTTCAGAATTCCGATCCTCTAGGATTCAGCCTTATAGAACCCGGCCCCTACGATCAAAGGGCAACTTCCGTTGTTTTTTCAGTCGATATATCATCATCCATGAACGGTTTCAAAATGGATATAGTCAGAAGTGCAATGCTTAAGTGGAAAATTCTGTCCGACCCAAACTATAATGAAACAGCTTTGTGCACTTTCAACGAAAAAGCCTTTATCAACCAGGACTTCACGGATAATGCCGATGATATTATATCAGCTTTTCAAAATATTGCTACTTCGGGAAATGCAAATTTTAAAAATGCTTTTTCCGACCAGGCAGCCGGAGCTATCAATATAGCAGCAGCTGGAAAATGGGATAAATCTATCATTCTGATAACCGATGGTATAGTTGAAACTGATATATCAGATATTGTGATTCTGGCTGATAACTACGGAATAAAAGTATTTCCGGTAGTCTTAGCCGGGCCTGCCGGCAAAACTTTATCTGATCTTGCACTTAAAACCGGGGGCAGTTTTTATGATAATATCACAGACCCTGGCAGCTTGGAGGACGCTTTCAAAAAAATATATTTCGCTGTTTCCGGTATTCCGCCTTACAAAATTTTATGGGAATCAAACGGTTGCCAAACACATAGAAATTTATCTTTTCGGATTAATTACCTCGGCGAAGATTTCTTTAGTAGTTTTGATTACGAAATCAATCAAAGATATTTATCGAAACTACAATATTCTTCCTCCACTTCCATTAATTTCGGAGCTGTGGACCCGGGAATAATTCTTGATACAATAATAAAACTATTTTCTGGCCGCGAGCCAATTTCCATTAACTCTTACACAAGTACTAATCAGGACATATCAATACCAATTCTTGACCAGGAAACAATAAATATTCCACCTGGCGATTCAGCTGAAATTGAAATTTTTTTTCAGATTTCAACCAACACTCTCGGTTTTGGTAGAATTGAATTCGACACCGATGCCTGCCTGGAAAAAACTCTATACATTGCCGCAAATATAAGGGGAACTACCCCTGCCGACACCCTTAAAGTTGTATTTCCAAACGGAGGTGAAAAACTCGTATCCGGTTCTGATACAACAATCAAGTGGGAAGGTATTCTTCCTGAAAACGAAGTTATTATTGAATACAGCACGAACGACGGAGCAAACTGGATTAAAGCTGATGAAGGTGCAATCGGACTTGAATATTCCTGGAAAGTTCCGGATTTGCCGACAAATGAAGGTCTGATGAGAATTAGAAAAACCGACAGCAAGGATAGCAAAGTTACAATTTTAAGCGGACATGAAAATAGTGTTTATGGCATATCCTGGAAGCCGGATTCCAGAAAAATTGTCAGTGGTTCCAATGACGGCTGGATCATTGTTTGGGATTTAATTAATAATAATATCGATACCATTGTTTCTAATTCCGAAGGTTTGGTGGCAAGTGTGCTATGGTCTCGGGATGGAAAAAAAATAATTACAACCCGAAATGAAATGATCCGTGTCTGGAATGCCGAAACATATTCTCATGAAAGAGATTATGCAGGACATGAATCGAATATTCTTGACATTGAAATCAGTCCGGATAATAGATATTTGGCTGGCGGAGATTACGGAGGGGAACTAATTCTGCGCAATGCAGATAATTTTAACCAGGTAAAGTCAGTTTCTGCGCACAATGCAGCCCTTAGTTCAATTGCCTGGAGCACTGCTTCCGACCGATTACTAACCGTAAGCTGGGACAATAAATTTAAAGTATTCTCAGTTCCCGGCCTCGACGAAGAATTTTCAAGTATTAATCAAGAGTTTGAAATTTATTCAGTTAGCTCAAGCCCTGATGACAAATATGCAGCAATTTCCGGCAGATCCGGAAAAATAATTATTTATGACCTCAGGAATTATTCTCCGGCAGACACACTTGAAACCGGTGCCGATAAAGTTCCTGTGGTAAGCTGGAGCCCCGACGGAGCATACATAGCATGTGGAACATCAAATGAATCGGTAATTATTTTCGATGGTATTAATTTTGAAAAAATTTATGAATTCACCGGGCATACAGAAGAAGTAAAAACACTTCGATGGAACAGGAACGGTACCAAACTCGCAAGCGGAAGCCTGGATTCATACATCGAAATTTGGTCGCCTTATGATATCCCGCTTGAAGAACCGGACATACTTTCGGACGAATCTGATAATATCTGGCAAATTGTCAGCCCTAAATTAAAAAGCTTAGATGTTGATTTCGGACAAATTCTTGTATCCACATTCAGGGACAGCACTGTCAGGAACTTTATTTATAATAATGGATCGGTTCCTATCAGGATTGATTCCATATCAATTTCCAATACGGATAATTTCAAATTGGTCTCAGGCTTTGTTCCGCTTATCATGAAGCCCGGAGAAATTAAATCACTTATTTTCCGGGTTACTGCCGGAACAGATATTGGCAAAATATCTTCAGATATTTTAATTCACCATCAGAATGGAATGCTTCCCCAAACACTTGAAGCCCAGGTTGTTTCACCGATTATAAGTATAATTAATCAGGATGTGGATTTTGGTAAAGTATCGCTTGGCACTAAGGCAGATACTACTATAGTCCTGATCTATAACGAAACAGGCTTTCCCGTAACAATTACCGGAACAGAACTGATAAATTACCGGGGCACCCCATTCAGAATGGAACCAAAACCTGATATTTTCAATATTGGTTCTAAGAAAAGCGCCGAATTCAAAATAATTTTTGAACCTGAATATCCGGGAAAAGTCAGCGGACTGATAAATTTCTATTTCGATGGGAACGGATCGCCAGCCCGGGTACGCCTTTTAGGTAAAGGGATTGATTATCAACTGGACGTTCCGGAACTATTACAATACCCGGCGCAAATCTGCAATTCAACTCCTCACGATTCATTAATTGTTCTTAAAAACCTTGGTTCTGAACCTGTTACAATTAAGAGTATATCAATTACTGATGATAATTTCGGCAGTTTCGAGATTCTTGATCCCGAACCTTTTGAAGAATTTGATATAGCTGCCGGAACTACAGGAGAAATTGCAATTCGTTTTGCACCCGGCAATGCCGGAAATTTCACAGCCAAACTGATTATTGAGTCTTCATTTACAGGCGATGTCAGCAAATCATCCCAGGTACTGCTTAGCGGCTCCTTCCAGATGTATAAATTTGAAGTTTCAAAAAATCATATTGACCTGGGAACAATTGACATCGGCAGCAGCAGCAGAGATTCAATGATTATTTATAACAAAGGAACTATGCCGGTAACTTTCGAAGATATAATATCACCTGATGAACATTTAATAATTAGTCACCAGATACCATTAAATATTCAGCCAAATGACAGCGCATATATCAATTTTTTATACTCCGGGAAAAAATCCGGGCATGACCTGAACGTTCATTTTGAATTAAAGGACAGTTGTAATAATCAGGAAATTATTACTATTACAGGGAAAACAAAACAAAACGAATCAATTTTAACATCAATTGATGAGATCGTTTTACCGGATGCAGTTTGCCCTCCTTATTCTATGGACACAACAATAGTTATTACCAATACCGGCAGCAGCAGGCTTCTTATTGATTCGCTAAAGCTGAACGGTGATGATGACGAGGAATTTGAACTTCTTAATATAATTGATGATGTACTGATAGAACCTTCAGCAACATTGGAAATTGAGATCAGATTCGTTCCTGAACCTCAAAAAACCGGATTGAGAAATGCTGAGCTAATAATCTTTTCTAATGCCGTTAATGCTGATAATAGTAGAAATTTAATTACTTTAACAGCGAAAACAGAACATATATCTTATTTTGTATCAACCAATACTGTAGATTTAGGCATAGCAGAAATAAACACACAGACATCATCAACATTTGAAATTACTAACACCGGCACAAGAAACATCAGCTGGGAAACGCCTTTGATAAAAGACGGATTTTACATTGAAATCAGCCCTGAACAAACCATACCCGGAAACAAATCCACCGCCACTGTTAATTTCGAATCGGCAACTCCGGGAATATTCACTTCTTCAATTGAAATTTATGATCAGTGTGGAAATATTGAAAATATCATTCTCACCACCAATATCGAACCTGTAAAATCTGCTAAAATCATTTTGGAAGATTTTTGTGGCTATCCTGATGACAGCGTACAGGTAAAAATCAGATTATCAGATACCACAAATTTTGAATATTCTGATTTTAAATATATCAGCGCAGACTTAACAATGCCAGCCGGTATTCTCCGGCCAATAAATGAAACTCCTGCAGGCTCGATAATTGATGATGAAATGATTATTGAAGATATACTATTAAGCAGGATTCCTGATGATTCCGGATATGCAGCTGTTTTTGATTTTGTGGTTCTGCGTTCTTTCAGGGACATAAGCACTATCGAGCTGACCACCCCAAAACCTGATATTGGCACTATTGTTTTCACTATCGAGAATGGAGAATTTGAACTTGCCTGCGGTAATCCTATACGATATACTGCCAACAGCTGCTCTGCAGTAACACTATTTCAAAATTTCCCCAACCCGGCAAGCAAAACAACTACAATAGAATATATCCTTAGGGAAGATGCCGAAATTGAGCTGATTCTTTATAATGTCCGCAGCGAAAAAGTCCTGACAATAGACAAGGGGTTCAGGCCCAAAGGAGAATATTCGGTTTCTTTCAATCCTGCCGGGCTGCCTATCGGTATTTACATTTACCACCTGAAAACCAATTTGGGTTTCGAAAATTGCAAAATGATACGTGGAAAAATGGAAATTTATAAATAATTTTTCTTGATTTTATCAAAAAATAGCTTATCTTATAATAGGATTTAGCAGTTTGCTAATCCCGGATTTTGTATAATTTCTTCGGGAGCCAAGCTATGAAAACATTTATATTAATGACCAAATTAACCCCCGAAATAGCCCAGCATTTAAAAGAAAGGGCCAAAATCGGCAGGGCCTGGCTGGATCAGGTGAAAGAAAAATGTCCTGAAATTAAGTTCCTTGCTCATTATGCAATTTTCGGACAATATGATTTTATTGATATTTATGAAGCTCCGGACGAAGAATCGGCAGCAAAAGTATCAATGATTAGTCTTGAGAACGGGGCTCTTGAAGCCAAAAGCATAGTGGCAATTCCTTACAAACGTTTCCTTGAACTGATAGAAGAGATGTAAGCAATTTTTTTCCACTGATTCGGCAACTGATCTCAATTACGGGATCAGTTGTTTATTAATATCCTTAAATGCTACCCGCTTATTAATTTTTTATTTTGCAGGAACTTCCTGATTGACGGTTCAAGCCTGAGAGTGACCAGGCAAAGCGTAATACCGGCAATAACATCTACCACATAGTGATATCTCAGGTAAACAGTAGAAAATATCAGGCTGCTTCCAATCACAAGTATCAGGTATTTAATTCTTGAATTATTTCTGAATGCCAGAACTATCGTCATAAGTGATATCCAGGTATGCCCGCTGGGCATGCAATCCCTGTTTACAATTAAATGCGGATTAATATCCCCCGGTGAAAGCCCCCCTCCCCAATTGACAAAAGCACGAAAATGTTCAGCAAGGAAAATCCCCGGCAATTCCAAATCAGTAGTTGCAAAATCATGAAGGAAAAAACGGGGCCCCACTGCCGGCATAATTAGATAAAGCAGGTAAGAGAAAAATAATGAAAAGACTATCAAACCGGCAAAATCATTGAATGCCTGGCGCGATTTTCTGAAATGAATTTCAATGCCCAGGAATAATGGAAGAAAAAAATATGTTATATATGAAAATTGCAGGTACTCGGTTAAAACAGGATTTGAAATATTCATAAGCCATTGTGTAGGATTCACACCAAGCAGCCATTTATCCCAACTTATTAGTATATCATCATACAGCAGGGGATTAATTTCCCTGATATAAAATTGTATCTGGCTATATACCAGAAATAGAAAGGGAAATATATATAATCTGCGGAGCAGGAAAAACCACCTTTGGCCTGCAAATTTTTTGCCAATAAAAGCTATTCCGACAAATATTGCCGAACATGATAAATTCAATATTATTAACTCGGGAGCATTATCAAGAGTATTGCTATAAATAACAGCGAAGCATGTATATATGATCAGCATCACCAGAATATAAAGATCCGATGCTGTAAGGACAGGTATTTTCTTTAATGAGTTTTTCAATTTCACCTGCTACTGTTATCAATAATATTTTGGTTTAAACATTTGTTAAGCAGAATATACTCATCTATTGTCAGTTGTTCGGCTCTTTGCCTAAGAGTTTTTTCTGCATCCATACCAACCTTATTCAATCTGCCAATAAACTCCTCTTTACCGTCAGGTAACGCGTTAATAATCGGTTTCAGGCAATTTCCGAGAACTTTTCTTCTCTGGCTGAAAGCTATACGAACAATCCTCATAATCGACTTAAAATCAGAATCGTTGACAACAGGATTAAAAACCATTTTTATAACTGATGAAGTTACTTTCGGCTGAGGGTAGAAGCAATGAGGGGACACATCAAATTCTATCGTACACTTTCCTTTCAAAGCCATTGCAATAGTAAGAATGCCGTAATCTTTTCTGCCTACAGGTGCTATCAGCCTTTTGGCAAGATCTTTTTGGATCATTAAAACCGCCTGTTTCAAATAACCGGTTGCATCATATAATTGAAAGAATATCTGGCTGGAAATATAATACGGTATATTTCCCATCACCTGGAAGTCCTTTTTATATATAGCGCTAATATCTGTTTTTAAAATATCGGAATGAATAATTTCAAAATCGGGGTATTCTCCGTAAGGGAATTTTTCCTTTAGAACTTCAATGGCCCTGCTATCAATTTCTATTGCTTTCAAGCCCGGAAATTTTTTTAGTAATTCTTCGGTTAGCGCACCTGTGCCGGGGCCAATCTCTATAACAGGCAGATCCGGATTGGCAAGGGCCGCAATTTTTAAAATAATATTCCTGTCCTTCAGGAAGTTCTGCCCCAGTGATTTTTTGGGCTTAATTGCCATTATTCAACAACCGGATATTTTTCTGTAAATATTTTCTCCATCATATCTCTTGTTTTGTGCATAGCCTCGGATACAACATTTATACCTGCAAAAACCGTCATAAAACTGCTGTCACCATTCCAGCGGGGTACGATATGATAATGCATGTGCCCGGGGACTCCTGCTCCTGCTGTTCTTCCCAGGTTGGCACCCACATTGAACCCGTGAGGATGATATATTTCCTCAAGCACCTTCTTGGTTTGCCTTAGAAGCAGCATAAGTTCAATATATTCTTCATCGCTGAGTTCATCCTGTTCCCCGATATGCCTGAGCGGTGCTACAAGAGTATGCCCGTTGTTATAAGGAAACTTGTTCAATATTACAATCGTGTGTTCTCTTCTTGCAACAACAAACCTTTTCACATCTTCTTCGGGCCTTTCAATTGCTTCGCAAAAGAAACAATCCTCTTTTTTCTTTTTGGCTTCATCTTTGAATGTTTCAATATATTCTGATCGCCACGGAGCCCATAATACATCCATAATCACTTTCTTACAGCTGAAACAAAAAAAAGCGCCTGCTGTTTTAGCAAGCGCTCTAAAATACGAATTTTATTCTAAAAAATCTCTAATTCAAAAATCAGATTTGAATTTTAGAGTGCGAACCTGACATCAACACCGATTTGCAACGCGTGTACATACCAGTCTTCCATGTCGGTAAGTTTAAGAATACCATAGTTGTAATATGCTGCGGGAACAATATACATCCTGCCCATGAGTATTTCATATTGTACACCGGCTTTGATACCAAGCCTGAAAGAGCTTGACCCTTCAATATCACCATCTTTAACTACAATCTTGCGCTGATTATTTTCATATCTTACAATAGTTCCGTTGTCGATGGCTTCCTGATTATAAACGAACTTAGCGTTCATCGGATACGTGAGTTCAAAAGTTTGCTCAATATTTTTTGACATTGCAAAATCGAATGTCGGGCCAATCGTAATACCAAAATTGGTATTGAACAGATTCAATTTGTAACATACTTCTGCAGTTATCAGGTCATAAGTAACAGAAATACCATGAGATGTTGCAGATTCCATTATCACTGTGTTTGTATCCGGCCCCACGATTTGCGAAACCATGGAAGGATAGATACTACCTTCTTTATCAAAAGATGCAGGAAGGCGGTTATACAGAACCCTTGCAATTATCGAGGAATTTGAGTTCTTTACATTACCGAGCAAATACTCACCTGTTAATCCAACCCAGAAACCATTTGCAGTTCCATTAGGGAAGAAGGGACACAGGGGATCGTCAACGAACGAAGCAAGTTCCACACTATGGATCGACCTGTTAAAACCGACTGTAGGGCCAATATAGATGGGCTTACGCCTTGTTTGAGGCATAAGAGGGTTATCCGTGGCATCATCCTGAGCCAGAATATCGGTCGGGAACATCCATATCAGTGCAAGAATTGCTAAAGGTAGAAAACGGACTTTCATAGTTTGCACCTATCTACTTTGAAATAATAAACATATAATTCTTTATGTAATCAACTGTCTGAACCGAAAACACGTAAACTCCATTTTGCAAAAAGCTAACGTCGAATATAAGGGAATGTGAACCTTTTTCCAAATATAAATTCGTTTCTTCCCTAATTTTCTTACCTTCTGCACTATAAATAACAATGTTCGCCTCTGTTGATTCCGGTAAAAACACATTTGCTTTAATCACTGCATTAGCAGGATTAGGATAAACCTCCACTCCCGGCAAGTTAGTAATTAATTCCACACTACGCAAGCTAAAAATGCAAACTTCTTCAATTAGCATATCCAAATCAATGTTTCCGCCGTCGTAACACGGTTCGGAAAATGCCTGTAATGTTACTATTTGTTGTTCTGTAGTGCCAAGCAGTGTCAGGAATGTAATCGACAAACTCCAATTATCGAATTTCCCGCCCGGAATGCTATTGGCAGGCAAACTAAACTGCACATTATTCAGGCTTTGGACAAGCTGAATTTGAATTTTTTGCTTATCGCCTTCATCGTTAGAGAGAATTAATTCGCTCTGTTTGTTTAACAAATAAAAATCTTCCATCCTGATATTCAGACTAAAAGAAAAATCTGAACCTATTTCAGGTATGTAGGGTAATTTTCCGCTTATATCTAATTTTACAGTATCCCCGGGGTAAGATTCTACAAGCGGTATGGCATTAATAATGACTTTCTCGGGGGAAGGAAGGACTTCAATTTCCCTTGAAAGAAAATAACTACTAAGGCTATCCGGAATATAAAACTCGGCCTCCGCTGTAAATTTTGCTTCTGCTTTAGATTCCGGAATAACGTTCAATGGAATATCTATTTCTTCGCCCACTGCGAAATCTATAGGGTAGGTTATTGTCTGGTCAGGCTCGATAATTACGCCTTCTCCTGTAATAATTACCGTATCAAGCCTTGCATTGATATCTCCGTCATTTTCATATTTAATGATATATGGATTATCATGGCAGGGAAGAACAACATCCGGTTCATCAACGGTCATATCAATTTTGAATGTATCTGCCGGGATTGCTACACCGGTTATACGAATTTGCTTTTCTGATCGTTCGTAATTCGGGTTGGCATCGTGAACCACTGAAAGAATTAATTCGTGGTCTCCGATTGTTGTTGGTTTGTAAATAACCGGCATGTTGAATAAACTGTCTGTACCGGAGTATGGAATAAGCAAGTTTTTGAAGGCATCATAATCAATTTCAAACTCGTCTTCATCGCCTGAGGATACATATATCTCATCAACGGTAAGAATCTCGTTTCCGAAAGATGCTATAGCTTTCTCAATCAGGCTTCTCTGGTTATACACAACAGTCGTATCGAACTCAATATCATAAGTCTCAATTTCCGGAAGTGTACCGTAACCTATAAGTTCTAATGACACAGACTCGTGAAGAGTCCAGTCAACATCTAATTCTGCATTTACATAATATCGGCCTGTATCAGCAGGAGAATAAGAAAAATCAAATAGCGAGCTGTCAGCGGGATTAATATCAATATCAATACTCTTTATGAAGTTAGTATTCTGGTCGTTATAACTATCACCTTCAATCATAGTATCGAAAGATAACCTCCCAATTGAATTACCCGTATTCTTAACCCATACAGAACTATCATTGACCGTTCCTACCCTACGGTTTTCCCAGTCAAGAACAATTGAATCAAATTCCGGGGCAATACCATTGCCACTAACCTTGAAAGTAACATCCTGAATGTTCAAATCATTATGCACCAGAACTCCAATTTCGTAATGCTGCCTGGATGCTGGCTCGAAGCACAACGGTACAAGCACGGTATCACCGGGGTTAAGTATTTTAGGGACATTGCTATCGTCTATTTCGAACACAGAGCCGTCAGGCCAGGTTAAACTATCAATGCTTACCACCATATTGCCTGTATTAATAATATACGTTTCAGCGCAAGGCTTTTGCCCTATCAAAACATCTCCGAAGTCGTAGTCCAAAGCCAAAAGCGACGGAGCGTCAACAGCTCCTCTTACGGGAATTTCCTGCTTGCGGTCGCAATCATAATTAAGGATCAATTTCGCATAAAGTGTGGTTGTATCTGTTCCGGGATCAAAACATACCTTACATTTCAATGAATCATACTGCTGCAAAGTAGCAGGAAGAGCAGGCACTGACTCAAAAGTCAGCCTGGCATCAAGTGCAAATTCCGCAGAAACAATGTTCAATGGCCCGTCATTTACATTCTGTATAAAAAACTCAGAACAGGCCACCTCTCCTACGTCAACATTCGGAATATAAATTCCTTTAGGATAAAAAGTTCTTATTCCATAATATTTATGCTTATAAGCCCTGCCGTTTCCATTCTTATCACGGATTTCGATCATAAATTGCGCGTCTGTATAAATATCTTTAGGCCATGCACGGAAAGTAATGTAAGTAGCTGTATCAGAAATAAAATCAATATCCCACTCATAGTTATCAGTACTATCCACAACCACGTGGACAAAATCAATTCCTGTGCTGGCCTCATCAATATATTCCCGGATAGTACCATTCAAATAGCCACAGCGTTCGTTAACATCAACTACCGGAGGTATTGAATCATTTGAATAGGGATTCCTGAGGGAAGAACCAAGTATCATTGCATAAGAATCCGCCTGGCCCTTGCCATATATAACACCCGAAAAGGCTCCGGAATCGCATTCAATAATGTGCTTGCCTTTATCAATTTCTATCCTGCTCCAATATAAATTACTCCCGACAATTATCTCAGGTTCACCATTGTAATATGTAGCAAGCGGTTTATAATCAAGTTTAATAGACTGGTAAGCGTTTTTATCCATAACCAATGTTATGTAATGATTCATATACTGACCCGGGTTATACCTTGAATCGCCGGGTGTATGAAATAATATTCTGTCTACAAATTGTTCAACAGGTGGCAGAATAACCATAGAGGGGTCGTAATATCTGCTGTCGTTTATCCAGCCTGAATGAGCCATGAACTGTGCTACCTGTACAGGATAATTAGACTTCCATACGGTTGGCTTGTTTACCCCGGTGATCAGCTCGGTTCCACCAGACTTGCTGATATGAATATCCTGAAGAACATCCTCGTTCAACATTTCTATCAAAGTACCGCCATGCAGGGATACAAACTTTATGTAATCTCCGTGAGAACTGAAGCCGAATGGAACCGAAACAAAAGTGCGCCCCCACATTTCTGTTGGCATCAGCTGTTCGCAAAGGTGGTCTTTGCTGTCCCATGGAGGCCCTAACTCCTGTGGTACTGCCGTTCTTACATGCCCCGAAAGCACTCCCACAGGCTTATTGGCCCTTACGAAAGACCCTGTCAGGTCGAAAGTTCCACGGGAGGCAGGATAGGACTTAACAAGATAACAGTCGCCTTTGTTCAGAACTTCAGTGTAAACGCTTCCGGCCTGTTTTCTTTGCCAGGTTGTTGTTGAAGGAATAATTTCAACAACAGTGGAATCATACGCTGCCATTACCATAAACTCACCTGAACGCGGGTAATGAAAATATAAAGAATCTTCCGGCTCGACAGCACCTTCTATATAATATTGGTCGTTTGGCATATTTACAGTCAGGTATTCCGTGCCCCAACGCGAAACAGGAAGAACAGCATAGCTGTCGCTGGTTGTAATCTGGCTGGAAAATGCATAAACTGTAACCGGTACATCAGAAGTAATTTCAGTTAAGGAATTCAGAATAATTTCAGAATCCCTGACCTCGTTTACAGCCGGAACTTCCACTTTCAGGACAGAATCTTTTTGGACAGTATATTCATATCTAAGCGACATAGCCCCGCGATGAAAAACTGTAATATTTGCATCATCCGAGACTGTGATATAGATGCTCAGATCCAAAAAATCCTGAATTACAATTTCATTCTCCATAAAACCGACGTAGAAATGCCTCCCGGCAAAAGCCGAGTTGTTATCAACAGGAAGCTCGTCAGCCCTGAGAAGGCTAAAAAATAGTAATAAGGTCAGTATTGTAGTAGTAGTTTTCATTGTCATGTCCCGGTTTCATTTACATCGGGAAAAAGTTACTTTATATTTTCATCAATTTCAACATCTTTTTTCAATTTTTGCGATTTTTTTTCAATTTTTTCTGTTTTAGGTGTTAGAAGCTCTTTCTCATTTATAATTCTTTTATTCTTTATTCCCTTGAAAATCTTTCTCGACGGCCTGAATTTCTCAATTCTAAAATCAGGAAGATAGTATTCCTCCGGGGATTTACTCACAATATTCTCAGGATAATATTTCCCTACAACCCCGCCAAGCCATATTATCTCTTCAGGCTGGCCGCCGCCAAAACTAATTTTAATTGTGTCCGCTACTTTTTGATCCGCTCCGTCCGACGTTTCCTCATCAGACATATAGTATAAACTTTTGGTATTTCCATAACCTGCAAACCCTGTAAGCTTGTTGTTATCAATATCAATTTCAATGATGTCCCCTGCTATCTGGTTAATCCTCCGGATATCAATTGTATCATCCTTTGAAGCCGCGAAGGCATTATTAAATGAAACAATCTTGTTTATTTTTTCATCTTCAATTAATACAACAGTTGAATCGCCGAAAAGTTGCGTAGAATCATACCATACTACCGGGAATTTTTTTAAAATTATCATTCCGTTGTATTTATCATATACAGCCTGGGAGCATTTCGCAGTGATATTTTTACCCACTATTTCCACACTGTCAGTGAATTCATAGTATTCAAAGTCAATTCCCCGGAATGCTTCCATCTTCAGGCAGCTGATACTCATCGTATCTTTTAAGGCATTATTTTCCGGGCCTGATTCATCAAGGGTATCAATCTTGAACAAAACGGGATTACCTCTTGCCAATGTATAATTCATTGTTGGATAATGTTCTACGCTGTCGCCGGTAAGAATTACGTCTGTAAATTTACCCTTTACCACTACGTTGCCATAAGCAAAGCTGTTCTGGTTTTCGCGAAAGTGCCTGATTTTGTCTGAAAAAATATCAGCAGAATCATCAGTTATATACACATCACCGAAGAAATCAGCAATTAGTGTTTCGGTTGAATATTTTCCCCTGTCGGCAATTAGTGTTCTTCCGCCATCCACAATTTTCACGCCGTTATTTGCGGTTGCAATATCAGTAGCTGCATCATAATCAGCCCGGGGCGCTGTTAGTACCATATTGTCCTGATGCATTTTCACGTTGCTTATCAGCTCCGCCCTATTCTGGCTCAGGTATTCCGTTGCAATATCGCAAAAAATCTTAATATCTTTGTGCTTAATCCTGACATTGCCGGCATAGCGCTGCACCTGTGCATTTGATGCCATACTTCCCACAAGGCTGTCCGCCCATTCTATCACGAGTTTTTCATCGGATGAGTAAAGATTATTAATAGTTAAAAGAAAACAGCTTACAAATAAAATGGAAAATCTTTTTTTCATATATCCTTTAACAGAATTTCTTTATTGCAAATTTCACTATATAATTTACTATTTTTATATGATAAATAAGAAACTTTGGCGTTAGTAAAATTGAAAATGATAAAATAATATTAGCATATTTATACAAAACACTGCGAATAAACCCCTTTTTTCATTGAAAACAAGGATATTTTCCAAAAAAAAAGATTTCTAATTTTTTATACGAAATTTTTATTTCTGCCGATTATTATCTTTTCCCTGCAATTCCGGTTCTGTCAAAGATTCGGCAAATCGCCATAATTTCTGGCAGGGAAAATTATTATCGAAAATCGGCTTTCCTATGATTACGGAATCAATTCCCTGAGGTGCTATTTCCGTCAGTTTCCACAAATGGTGTGGTGAATTAACAGTATTATAAAGAGTAACCCTGCATTTTAATTTTTTGCTTAATTCAAGCAGGAAACTATTATCAGGCTCATTTCTTTCTATCCATTGGTCATCACCGTAAACCAGCCTTTGCGGCTTGTAGGGCTTAATTTTATCAATAAAATCATCAATTGTAATAATACTTCCGTCTGGTAGATTCCTTTCACCATTCTTTCCAAGAAAACCAAAGATTATACGGGAGCAGCCGAATTTATCAATCAATTTCCTTGTATCATCCGGATTAGTATAAACAATATCGTCAATCATTACACGGTAATATCCCTGGTTCAGAAACCAAGCATACTCCTCAAAGTTACTTCTGTTTATATAGAGAACCAGCGGTATTTCCACAGCTTTGGGAATTTGCAGGAGAATATCGCTGTTATCGAAGTCCCCGGTAAATGAATCATTATCCTTAACGAAAATACTTCTGGAATTCTCCCTTCTCAGCAAAGAGCAAAGTTTATCAGGATTTTTGGAGAATTCGTCATAAAGCTGTTCCATGCCTTCGTTACCGCTAATGCAGTAAGTACACATACCATTATGGATATCGATACCTGGTATTACTAATAATTTAAGCATTTATTTCATCGCGTATTTAAGTGCAACTTTAATCAGGTTTTCCGGGGTTGCATCGGTTCCAAGGTCATCAGCAGCTTTTTTTACAGCTTTTTCAGCCGTTAATCGCGAGTAACCAAGAGTAACAAGAGCAGCCAAAGCTTCCTGTTTTATTAATGCGGAACTACCGCCTGAGTCCATAATACCGTCGCCAATATCCAGTTTGAGCATTTTATCTTTCAATTCCAGGATAATACGTCCGGCAGTTTTCTTACCTATACCCGGCAGTTTGGTCATTGCAAGCGTATTACCCTCAATAACCAGGCTGCGTAATTCCTCGATCGACAAGGATGAAAGAATTCCCAAAGCAATTTTTGCCCCGATTCCGGAAATTGAAGTCAGTAATGTAAAAGCAAGCCTTTCCTGCTCGTCTCTGAATCCATAGAGATTAAGAGCATCCTCACGGGGAATAAGAAGAGTATAAACCATAGCTTCTTCGCCGGGACCGGGAAGTTTCTCTGAAGTTGTAACGGTAATACTGGCAAGGTAACCAACCCCGTTGCAGTCAATTACAATTTCTGTTGATGTTTTGCTTACAATCTTACCTCGTAGCTGTGCAATCATAGATGCTCACTTGTTAGTAAATCAATATGCAAATATATGAAGCAGAATCAATGCTGCAATGATTTATCTTTCAAAACTAAAATTATATCAGGATTTTTTTGCTTCTATCACTCTCCTGCACAATTCCAGCATAATATCAGCTGATTTATCCCAGGAAAAAGACGATGCCCATTCTACTGAACCATGATATAATTTGTTTCTTTCATCCTGGTTTTCAATCAATTCAACTAATATTTCAGACAGTTTTTCAACATTTCCATATTCATAAAGCCGGCCGGATAATCCCTCCTTTACCGAATCCCTTAGTCCCGGAGAATCGGCGGAAATCACCGGAGTTCCGCAGGCATTGGCTTCAATATTGGTAATCCCCCACCCTTCTTTCATTGATGTGTTTACCATGCACCATGCATTGCTAAGGAGTTTCACTTTATCTTCATCGCTGACAAATCCGAAAAAGGTTGTTTTTTCTGCAACTCCAAGTTGGCGGGCAAGTTCCTTCAGTTTCGGCATAAAATCCCCCCGGCCAAGTATATGGAGTTTTGCATCAGGATATTTTCCGGCAACGTTGGCAAAAGCCCTTACAAGATGATCAACTGATTTATATTTTTTCAACCTGCCAAAGTATGATATTACCGGGTTTTCATCTTTTTGGCCAACTGCCATAGGATATTCGTCCGGTTCAATAGCATTCGGAACGATAGTAAAGTTTTCCCCGGCGAATCCCCTTTCAATAAATTCATCCAGAGTGGATTGCGACACAACCGCAAAAGGAGTATTTTTATAAACTTTATCAACAAGCATTTCAGCAAGATACACATACATTCCGGAAATAAAGTCAGCCTCGCGAAAAATACTTTTCCCGAAAAAATGGTGGCTGATTGCCAGCAAAGGTTCCTTTACAAAACGCGGAGTATAAAACGGTATTTTATTAATATCGTCGATAACTATATCAAAATTCTCATGACTGAAACGACTTTTGTACATTTTTTTCACGGTATAGTTGAAAAGGCTTCGGCTGCCGTTCCTGATAATTTTTATCCCGTCTATAGTTTCTTCTTTGGGTTCGCCTTCCACTTCGCAGCAATAAATTGTAACGTCATGTCCCCGGGCGGCAATACGCTTAAATATTTCATGCATGTGCACCTCTGCTCCGCCCCCAAACGGGTTCTTAATATCCTGCCAGTTTATTACAAGTATTTTCATAATCATCAAAATTAGAAAAATTAAAGATAAGAAATCATAACTAAAGTTTGTAACATTTATCTTCGAAAATCCAGGGTCTAAAAGAATATAATATTAATAAAAATATGCGGCACAACTGGTTCCTATACTTTTGTTGCCAAATTTTGATAATTCAGGCTTATTTTTCAATAAACCATTTAGAATCATCTGTACAGGAATTATATGCTGTAATTATTCAACAAATAGCCAAAATAAATTATTGAGAATTGTTAATTATTCAATATTGCTCATCAAATTCTCTCAATATTATCAACCATCACAAACCAGTTATTTCAAAATATTTCAATATCAACAGATTCTGTTTGAAGAAAATGTTAACTAAACATAAGCAAATCTTACTGTACATAAATTATTGAACTATATATAATTTCCTATTTTACTTTATTCCTCAAAAAATTCTTCGTTTGCCTTGATAATATTTTTTATGTTTTCCATTATTCGATGAGCTTTAAATTCAAACCATTTTTGCCGGTATTCTCCGGAATTATCTATATGGTATTTAAAATTACGGAAGGGTTTGGGGCCGTTAAGCGCGTAAAAAAGCATGTCCTGTAATTTTTCATCTTCGACGCTATCGGCAAAATCCTCCATTATTTTAAAGGATTCATGGGATTTCATTGGTTCGAATTCGATAAAAAACTCTTTATTCCGGTCAACATAATCCTGATTTTCATCCCAAATAGGATCGTCAGTATATCCCCAATGCATTTCATCCATAATATTAATAATTTCTCCTGTTTTTTTATGGAAACAGCATCGGAATCCTGAGTCAATGGTAACTGCCATTTGTTTAATTTGTTCTTCTGTAGGTTTCATAATAATTTATAAATAGTTGGAAAATAAGGTATTAAATAATTATAGAAAATTCAATCCTGCCACCCAGACCTTATTGAACAATTTTCTGCAATGTCGATAGTTTCACTTCCTTAACATTATTCTCAATTTTTGAAATATATGATTTTGTAGTACCTGCTCTTTTTGCAAGTTCTTCCCGGGTTAAACCTTTTTCCAGCCTCGCTTCGTGCAGAAGCGCGCCAAGCCTGAAGTTTTGCCATCCGTCTTCAAGTTCCTCCATTTCCTTCGTACCCCTGTGCCCGTAGTGTTTTTCCTTGAATTCATCAAGCGTAATGGTTTCATTGTTTTTCATTTCTATACTCCTGCATTATTTTAACGTAATAAATATAATTAATTGTAAGCATTTTTCTTGCATATTTCAAGTGTTTGTATCAGCTCATCATAGTCTTTAGTAATGCTCGGAACAAATATAAAACGAGATTCATCAAAGTGTAATGATGAATATCTTTTAGGCATATAATAATCAATCTTTGTTAAAGTATTTCCTTTTATAATTTTTGCTCCGAGTCTTGATTTTTCAATCAGAGCTATATCATAAAATTCAAATTTCTTATCAATTTTATCATTTGATTTTTGAACAATACAAAATCTCGTAAGTTCAAATTTTCTTCCAAACAATTTCTGACATTCTTTTTTTACTCTTTTATTTCCCCAATGTCCGACACCTATGATAACTAAAATGTAAAATGGCACTGTAATGAACATTTCAACCATATTTGATAACAGATAATGCAACAATGTAATGATGGAAAATAAAATGAACATAAAGATCATTTTGATAGAATTTGAATTCAAACGATCAAACAAATAATTCTGTATCTTGCTTTCATCAATTTCAAAAACTTTCGTTTTCCAATCTGCATCAATCATGGTTTGAGGCCATTAGTTTTAAATAATTCCTTACCCCTTTATCACCGCTAATGGTTTCAGCCGGGCAACTTTGCCTGCAATTCCGGCTTCATGAACTACGTCAACTACTGTTTCAACGTCTTTGTAGGCTGCCGGGGCTTCTTCGGCGAGGCCTTTAAGGGATTTTGTCTGCACCTGAATTCCCATGCCGCTTAGTTCTTTGTATAGGTCTTTTCCGAATATTTTCTTTCGTGCTTTTGTGCGGGACATAGTCCGGCCTGCGCCGTGGCAACTGGAGCCAAATGACCTTTCCATTCCGCCGGGTTTTCCTGCGAGAACGTAGGAGGCTGTCCCCATGCTGCCGGGTATAAGAACCGGCTGCCCCACGGAGCGATAATCTTCGGGTACTTCGGTGTGTCCGGCAGGGAAAGCCCTGGTAGCGCCTTTCCTGTGGACAATAGTTTTAATTTTGTTTCCGGCTATTGTATGTTTTTCGATTTTGGCGATATTGTGAGCAACGTCGTAAACAAGTTCCAGGCCGTCGGTATGGCCGAATACTTCTTCCCAGGCTTTTCTTATCTCCCATGTGATTAGCTGGCGGTTTGTCCAGGCAAAGTTTGCCGCCGCAGACATTGCTGCCAGATATCTTTTGCCAATATCGGAATCAAGAGGAGCGCAGACAAGTTCTCTGTCCGGCAGTTTATAGCCGAATTTATCCATCTGCGACATCATTTCGCGAATATAATCCGTCGCCACCTGATGCCCGAGCCCGCGCGACCCGGTATGTATCTGGATAACTATCTGTCCTTTGTAAAGTCCGTAAGCCTCGGCTGCTTCTTGATCAAATATCTGCTGTACGGCATTGATTTCCACGAAGTGGTTTCCGGCACCCATTGTACCAAGCTGGTCTTTGCCTCGTGCTTTTGCTTTTTCGGATACAGAATAAGCTTCGGCTGTTTTCATGCAGCCGTTGGATTCAATATGCAGCAGGTCGTTTTTGCTTGCATAGCCTTCTTTAACTGCCCATTCAACCCCCTTATTCAATACTTTGTCGAGTTCCGGAATATTCAGTTTTACGCCTCCGCCTTTTCCCACTCCGGATGGCACTTCATCATACATGGCTTTGGATATTTCTTTTAGCCTGGGCATTATTTCACCCCGGTTCATATTGGTTCTCAGCAGCCTGACCCCGCAGTTAATATCATATCCGATTCCGCCTGGAGATATAACCCCGCCGTCGTATGCAATAGCTGCAACAGTGCCAATAGGGAAGCCGTATCCTTCATGAACATCAGGCATAACTACTGCCTGACCGAGAATTCCCGGGAGCATTGTAACATTTGTTAATTGCATCAGGGATCTGTCCCTGGCAACAAGTTTCAACATTTCTTTGTTGGCGTAAACATGGGCCGGAACGTTCATTCCTTCAACTGTACCCTTGGGAAGTTCCCAGCAATAATTGTCGATCTGTTTAAGTTTTTCTGTCATTGTTTTTCATTATTTAAATATCATAAAGTCTCAAAATATCTTCCGGCGTTTCACGACGCCGGATAAGTCTTGATTTTCCATTTTCTATCAATACTTCTGCCGGACGCAGCCTGTTATTATAATTCGATGCCATTACGTATCCGTAAGCTCCTGCTTCACGGAAGACAACTATATCGCCTTCCTCGGCAACCGGGAACGGAATATTATTCGCAAAAATATCTGAATTTTCACAAATCTGTCCGCAAAGGTTAACAAAATCATTTTTCAGTTCTTTGCCGTAAACTTCAACCCGGTGTTTGGCTCCGTATAGGGCAGGGCGTATAAGAGTATTCATACCTGCGTCAACGCCCACGAATGTTTTGTATGATTTCTTTACCCCGGTTACCTGTGTTATCAGGTATCCGGTATTGGCCATAAGATAGCGTCCGGGCTCCATTAATAATTTTGGAGTTCCAAATCCAAATTTATCACATTTTTCGCGGAATGCTTCAGCCACAAGCCTGGCGGTAAGTTCAATGTTCAGTTCCTGCTCGTAATCGTCATAAGGAACGCCAAAACCACCGCCAATATCAAAATACTCAGGTACAATATCCAGGTTCTCGAAAATCCTTCCGGCAATTGTCATCAGCTTTTCAGTTACCTCGGCGAAATAATATGGTTCCAGGTTATTTGAACCGGTCATCATGTGAATACCGAACCTTTTAACACCGGCATTTTTTGCTGCCTGGTATGCTTCCTTAGCCATTTCATAAGGTACCCCAAATTTTGCATCAGCACCGGCAGTGGTTATACCTTCAAAGCCTCCGCGCCCGATTCCGGGATTTATCCTGAAAGAAACCATTTCCGGTATCGCAATTTTTTTTAACCTGTCGAATGACGACATATCGTCAAGGTTAAGCCTTACTCCCGGAGCATAAGCTGTTTGCAGGTCTTCCGGGCTTTCGTAGTTTCCGGTATATAAAATCTGATCATCTGCAAAGCCAGCTTTCCTTGCCAGAATGGTTTCCATAGGCGAGGAGCAGTCAACTCCCGCACCAATTGATTTGAAAACCTCCAGAACCCTGATATTGCTGTTTGCTTTAACAGAGTAATGTATATCGGTATCGGGATAAACCGATGCAAATGCTTCTTTCAGCCGTTTGTAGTTGCTTCTGATCTTATCTGCATTATAAACATAAACCGGAGTGCCAAATTGTTCAGCCAGTTCTTTTAAATCTATATTTGAGATTGTTGTCATTTTTTACCTTTACAATTAGAAAATAAGGGCTTAAATTTTTATAAATATTCCCGTATCCCGGATATTAGAGAAAAATTCATTATGTAATAAAGTGACAGCTTTTTCAGCATTTTCATCATCGACAATTATACTCAGGTTAACTTCCGAAGCGCCAAGGCTTATCATTGATATGTTAATACCACGCAGGGCATTGAAGAATCTTGATGCAATCCCGGCAGTTTGCTTTATTCCGTCGCCAACTGCTGAAATTATCGATTTCTTTCTGAATAAACTTACATCTGAAAATTCTTGAAGGTCATTTATAACTTTTTCAATATTTTTATCATTGTCAATTGTCATTGATATATTAACTTCGGAAGTTGTAACCAAATCAACGGAAGTTTCATATTTATCAAAAATATCGAATACTTTTTTCAGGAAGCCGTAGGAACCCAGCATACTGTCCGAATGAACATTGACAACAGTTATTCCTTTTTTTACAGCTATTGCTTTTACCATTTCCCTTGAACCGGGCTGGGTGGTAATTTCAGTTCCGGGGAAATCCGGCTGGAAAGTATTTTTTACAAAGACCGGAATATTCGCTGTTATTGCCGGATAAATAGTTTTCGGATGAAGGACTTTTGCCCCGAAAAATGCCAGCTCGGATGCCTCAATATATGATAATTTAGAGATTATCATAGCTTCAGGTACAATGCGGGGATCAGTTGTCATCATACCGTTAACGTCAGTGTAAATATCAAGTTCATCAGCCTGAATACCCTTGGCGATTAATGCAGCAGAATAGTCCGAGCCACCGCGTCCGAGTGTTGTTATCTTGCCATCAGGGTCTATTCCGGCAAATCCCTGGGTTATAACAATGTCTGAATCAATATTGTTATTAAGGGTATCAATTGATTTACAACAGGTTTGTTCAATATCAACTTTTGCCTCTCCAAAAGAAGAATCAGTTGTAATAAAACAGCCGGCAGGTATCAGATCAACTTTTTTCGAAGTTTTTTTCAGGTAATTATAAAGCAGGAAAGTCGATAGAAGCTCTCCATAGGCTAATATCAGGTCTGAAGATTTGGGGCTGACCTCGCCAAGGATATCAAGGGCAAAGACAAGACGGCGCAATTCATCACATTTCTCAACAATATAGGCCCCAGACTCAGTATCAATTTCCAATTCCATGGCCATACTTAGATGTTTCTTCTGAATATCGTCAATAAGCTCAATAGCATCATGCTTTCGGGCACTTCCACAATAATCAACAATCTCGATAAGTGAATTAGTAATACCGGACATTGCAGACGCAACAATAATTATCTTTCTGGCTTCTCTCTCTGAAATATTTTTAATATTTCTGAAACCCGGGCTGCATCCAACCGATGTTCCGCCGAACTTCATAACTACAATTGATTGGCTTTCCAAGTTATTACCCGCATATATATTAAAAAAAAGCCCGCAGAAAACTCTCGGCGGGCTGGAAAATCAAGATTTTATTGCTCTATTCATCCGAGAAGAAGTATTCTGACAAGTCGTCGAATTTAATATTGATAATTATCCAACCCCTTTTAGGGGACTTATAAAATGTGAAGATCCAGCGCATGGGATATTTGGAATGTTTACCAATATATCTTACACGAACAAAAGATTCTGAAATAACTTCCGAATTAACAGGTTCATATCCCAAAAAATCACCATAAAGTTTAACTGCCCTTTTTGTTTGGACAATTAAGGCCTGCAGCTGATCTTTTCTTTCAATAATAGGGCTGTTTTTCAGGAATTTATTGAAAGCTTTATCCGGGCCGTTATCTTTTAATTCATTAAAGAATTCAGCCACTTTTTCGGAAATCTGATGATCCACACCAACAAATACATTTTCCCCGATAACAGCGGATTTATCCAGCCTGTTATCCTGAGCCATGGCTACAGATGACAATAGTAGAATAATAAATTGAATAATTATCACATTTTTCATATCAAACTTTTAAGCTGCGTAACTTAATTTTAAAATTTCAAAAAAACGCTTCTTTAAATATAAACATAAATTAAATTTATATCAAATTATTACTTGCCGGAAAACATTTTTTTCAGTTCAAGTACTTCTTTTTTCAACAAATGCCTATATTCTCCGCGTTTTAAACCCTTTGTGGATAATGTTGCATAAAATTTCCTGTCCAGGCTTTTTACTTCATACCCAAGTTTTTCGAAAATTCGTTTTACTTCATGGTTTCTGCCTTCAGACAGGGTAAGTGAGACTTTGCTCCTGTTTTCGGGATGAATGAAAACCTGGCATTTGCCAGTAGGGCCGTCATCAAGTTCAATTCCTTTAGAAATATTGATGGCATCCTTTTCATCGATATCTCTGTCCAGTCTGGCATTATAAGTACGGGGCACTTCATATCTCGGGTGTGTAAGTTTGTTAGCAAGATCACCGTCGTTAGTAAGCAGTAGTACTCCTGTTGTATTTCTGTCCAGCCTTCCTACAGGGAATATTCTTGTTTGTTTCCGAACAATGTCCAGTACAGTTTGCCTGTTTAACTCATCTTTAGTTGTGGTAATAATATTCTTGGGTTTGTTAAGTAATATATATATCATTTTATCAGGCAGGCCTACCGGGTCTCCGTTTACGGTAACAAAATCACTTCTTTTTACTTTTGTTCCAAGTTCCTTAACAGTTTTGCGGTTAACTTTAACAACGCCGGATTCTATGTATTCGTCAGCTTTTCTTCTGGAACAAAGCCCGGATTCAGCAAGGAATTTATTTAGCCTGATCGGCTCATTTGCTTTTTTAATTGAGTCTTTTGCGGCTGAACCGGATTTTTTCTTTTTCATGTTTATCCAATCGTTTTGTAATTTTATTCCCTGCAAAATTACAATTTAATTACTGTAGAAAAAAAGGTTTTCAGATATTACTTTTGCTAAGCAGGGAATCTGTCAGGCATTCAGGCTGTTCTGAACGTTCGCTGCCAACATATTGAACTGCCGGTTGTAGGCCTTAATATCCATATCTACTTTAAAAAGCTGATTCCGCAAGGAACTCTGGCGTGTTTCAACCCAAAATCTATCAGTCAACTTATCTTCCAGAATAAAGGGTTCTTTGTTTTTCATACGTTCGATTTTTCGTTTTTCAGCCGAAATATTCATTTTCAACTGGCGGATATCATTTCTCAGCTTAAGTTCTTCAGAATATGTGTTACTATACTTTTTCCTGTTATCATCAGGGCATATTGTTTTGTGAAAAAGTTTTATCCTGTTAAAATTACCTTTTTTGTATGCATCCTGAATGCTATACCAAAAACGTTTATAAATTTCAGTTTCGCCGTTCAAATCAGGATGGAGTTTTTTCACAATGCGGCGATACATTGAAGGAAGATCAAGGTTTTCCTGGTTTGTAGCAGCCAATTCATAATATTCTTTTTCCAAATCGAGGATTTCTTCCTCACTGATTTCTTTCACTTCATCTTTATCTTTTTGGTAGTTAGGATTAGAATCGGCGGGCCGTGAAGATTTAAGGTCAATTTCTTTTTGAACAATTTTATCAATTATTTCAATGGTATTTTCGTCAATTTTTTCACCTTTGGCAATCTTTGAATTAAGAAGTTCTACTTTTCTCTGCATACTATATGCTTTTCTTCTTTTTCTTCTCAGTTTCTGTTCCAGATCGCCGAAATGGCTGTCGTAAATAAATAATATACGGGGCTTAATGATATTTTCCATATCATGCAGGTCATGAAGAATATCCAGCAGTTCTTTTCTGCATGATTCAATATTTTTCTTCAACTCTTCCACTACTGTATTTTGTTGAAATCTCTCGAATGACATAAATGATAATCCGTAATCAAATTTCAAACAAATTTAAATTTTGTTATCTGCCGGTAATAATTCATCAAGAATTTCAAATGCTCTTCTAAGATGCGGTATCACTATCGATCCCCCGATTACAAGAGCAATATTGAATGCTTCTCTGATTTCTTCCCTGCTGCTGCCTGCATCTGCCGCTTTCTGAACATGATAGCTTATACAATCGTCACACCTTAGAACCATGGAGCCGACAAGCCCCATCAATTCCTTATATTTTTCCGGTATGGCACCCTCTTCATAAGCTCTGCTGTCAAGAGCAAAAAACCTTTTATAGGGTAGGAAGTCCTCACCTAAAATGGCTTTGTTACCCTTATCTCTTCTCTCGTTAAATTCCTCAATCTTTTTCATCGACTATTTCAACACCAATATTCAAATTATTTATTATAATAATCCCGCCCAAATATACAAATTCAATAAATATGCCGCTTAAGCCCTGCGAATTGGCAAAATTGAATCCTGTTAGCGCAAGACAATAGAATATAAATAATTTAGCTTTTTAAAAAAATTATCGAATTGGAAAGTTTTCCACAATAATTCAATAAAAAAATTGAAATTGCTGAAGAATTATAACCACTCTGGTTTTTTTTTGCCATTATGATCTCAGGATTCAATGTCGTTTTTGCTGTTTCTTTCAACAAGCATTTCGGCAACGGCTGCCAAAATAGCAGCAATGATAAATAATTGCCATAGTTCTGTACCTGCCCTTGCCCGGATAATATTTTTCGCCATATCTTCATCATCTTTTAGAATAATTATTTCATTTCCTCCTGATACAGGCTCAAGTTTTCTGATAATATCATCTGCTTCCAAAGGGTCTATCTTTGATTCACTTGCAGGTACATTTGCTGTCAGCATGGCAATAGTTTTGCCGTTTGCGGTTTTTATTATATTAACTCCCGGGGTTGGTATATCGTCGAATTGTAGTATTGAACGAGTACCAAGCTTAGCAGCTGACCTGAAAGATTCAGTGCCGTCGGGTGAAATAATCCTGAAATCTCCTCCTGCTGAAAACTTCATAGGTAAAGAAAGCATAAACGGCTTGCCAGTTTCGGTGTTTTTATTTATTTCTCCGGCAGATGTAAGGTAATAAATACTTCGGTATATCAATGTCGGGAACAGCCCGGTAACCGGGAAATTACTCCAGTCAGTATCAGCAGATACAGCAGAATAAAGAATTCTGCCAGTTCCCAGCTTTGATTCGCTAAGAAATGAAGCCCCGGGAATAGAAATAATCGGATTTCCACTGCTAACAGAGTTGTATTTAAGTATTTCAGGAGATTCAACTAAGGACTTATTATTGGTTTCCCCCTTGAAAACACCTTCAAACAAGGGGTGTAATTTATCAAGAGAACTGAATTTGCCCGGATTTTCAATATTGAATTTGCCCGGTTTAGCAATCCCAAGGCCAATACCGCTAACCAATTTGTTAAATGCTTTGTCAAGTACCATATCATTGGCAAATATTAGAAGGCTTCCGCCTTTTTCGGTATATTTTATTAATATTTCAGCATCAGATTCCTTAACCGGACCGGAAGCTAAGATAATCATGTCAAAATTATCGGGATTTATCGATTGTAGTTTTTCAGGTTCGAAAGCCTGCAACCTGATTTTATCACTTTCACTGTTAACTGCTTCAATAGCTGATTTAATAAATCTGGCTGATTTTTTTTCAGAAATAAGTGCCACTGACGGTGAAGGTGGAATGTAGAAACCAAAATATCTTTTGTTATCAATTTCCAGTGCGTCGCCTTCAATTACAACCGACGCTGAAAAATCACCGGCTCTGTCCGGTTTGGCCGCTATTGTCAGGCTGCGGGTTTCACCAGCCGGCAGGTCTATTGCCCTTTGGGCAACTCTTTCCCCGTTGAACACAAGGCTGACAACAACTGCATTTACGTTGCTGCCGGAATTGTTTTTAATAAAAGCTTCAACTTCAACAAGTTTTTCCACGCTAAATATCTTTGTAACTACATTGATAGAATCAACAGAAAGGTTCTGAACCTCTGATGATTTTTCCGCTACAGGTACAAACATCATCGGAGACTTCGTATTAATTATATCAAAAGTATCATTCAGATCAAATATGTTTTCCTGAGCGTCGCTGATAATATAAATTTCCCGGTTCAGATTCTTCGCATCGCTAAGTAATATACCGGCATTTTTCAGCGTTCTGTCAAGGCTTGATGAACTATTGAATACATTGATCAAGGCTGCCTGATCTTTTAATAATTCAATATCGGAAGACAATGTGTATTCAATCGGCAGGTTGCCTGACATAGGAATAATTGCAGATTCATCCCCTTCCTTCATGGAATTAAGAATTTCACGAACTTTTTTTCCTGCATAATTAAATCGATTGCCGTTGTGGTCTGAAATATCCATGCTGAAAGAATTATCCAGTAATATAACGGAACTTGTATTGGTATATGTTTCAAGTCCGGGTATAGTTCCTTCTATGGTAGGCCTGGCAAAAGCCATAACAGCAAAAATTATCAGGAGTGTGCGAAGGATCAGAAGTATGATCTGTTTCAATTTTAACTTCCTGATCTTTGTTTTTTGTAATTCCTTAAGGAATTTTAATGTTGAGAAATCAACAGTTTTAAGTTTTCGTAAATTTAGCAGGTGCAGCAATACCGGAATGCCAGCTGCAAATAAACCAAATAATGCCAGAGGATTTATAAAATTCATACTATCATTTCCAAAAATAAAATGCCATATAATTCATAAGTAACGAATAAGATGGCAAATTTATGAAATTTTTTTTCCTGTTTGAAAATTAAATATGTAGTATCAGCCCTATATTAAAACCAAAACTGATAAATTGCTGCCCGTCTTTTGCCTTCCAGTTTATGTCCCACTCCGTATTACCAAGATGATTTAAAGTAGTATAACTTTGAGAAGGATGATATTCAAATACTCCTGAAAGATTTATACCGAAAGTTTTATATATCAAATACTGCAAACGCGGTTCGATAGTAATACTCAGGTGATTATTATCAACACTGTATTCCCCCTGATCAGGGCCCCATACACCCGGGGCATCTACAATCTGTATATGGTAGGTATACAGATTATAATCAAGGCTTATTTTCGTGTATATCGACAGCCGGTTGATCTTATTGCTAAGGAATGGTATTACATCCACCCCCACCCCAAGCCCGATTGCAGAACCTTCATCATGAAAAATATCATCATTTTCTTTGCTTTCGGCCAGCATTTTGTAGTTGGCGAAAATCATAAAAGTATTATTCAAATAATAACCGAAATTAAGGTTGAAGGACTGTTGAGAACTTGGTTTATCCTTTTTTTCTTCAAGTTCATAGATCCTTTTCGCATAGTAACTATCATCAATATGAAAGCTCTGTTCCTTCATGGGGCTTTTAGATACATCCTGGTAATTGACATTAACAAAGAAATGGCCGCTTTTATTATTGTTAACCCAATGAAACTGAGAAATATTTGTTGAATCATACTCAATATCCCTGATCTCATTGTCCATAATCCGATCGCGGTTATTATTAATATCCGGAGGCATATTAACCTCGTTTCTTATTCTGTCAAAAAAGGGAACTCCTTCGTATCTTGTGGTAAGCTTTGTTTTATATGAACTGTCGTAGTAAAAAAGATAATCCACATCTTCAACATTGCATGCATTAACATATTTAAAGTGCAGCGGAATAATTTCAAAATTGTCTCTCCAGTTATATTTTTTTCTGTCCGGCAAAATAAATAATGTATCCTTGCTTACAGCTACCAAAGCATAATCGTCCAGTTCATCTCCGTTAATAAGCTGAATATGGCTAACAGGCAGATCCCTGAAAAAAAAGTCAAGGTTAATAAAATCTCTTATCTTAGCCTGGTCTATTTGTATAGCTTCCGGAATTTTCGAGTTATCAAAAACAATATCCTCGTGCAGGTAAAACTCGTAATTATCAATATAAAGCCTAAGGTTTTTCGATTGATCCGGGGCAAGGTCAATAGTTTTGTCTGTTTTTCCCTGCTCATAAACAATGTTTATTTTCCTGCTTTCATCGCTATCACCAATTATTTCTGCTTTTACAAATCCATTATAATCCCTGAACAGCGAGAAATATTTCGCCTCGGCAGAATCAATTGTGTTGCCGGTACGCTGCGAAAATTCAAGCGGGAATAATTCTGTGGATGAAATGAAAATTGAGACTATTACTAATATGGATATTTTAAAATTCATCTTGTCCTCTTAAAAAATTACAATAAATATAATATTCCAAAACTAAATCCCGTTCCTGAATATTTCTGCCCGTTAACCATTTCCCAATACGAAGGCCAATGATTATCTGCAATATAGTCACGGGTTTTATAAGCACTGTTTGGATGATATTCATATACGTATTCAGCAAAAACTGAGAAATCATCGTAAAAACAATATTTGACATAAGGCTTTACACTATAACTGATATGATTATTTTCGTCTTCGATCTCAACAATTTCCGGTATCCATGTTGTTTTTCCCTGGCTGGATAACTGATGGTGAAATGTATTGAAATTATAATTAACCTCTAGTTTCACACCAAAATATAAATCACGCTGTAGTTCAGCAAGGAAAGGAATATCGTCCCAGCCTGTTCCCAGTGTTAAAGCCCAGCCTTTATCTTCGAATGTCTCTTCATCATCAACAGAAGTTGCCGCGAGGTATTTTAATCCCGTGTATAAAATAATATTATTGGTCAGGTAATAACCGAAATCCAGGTTTACAGCAGTCTGGTTACTTTTATTATCCTTTAGTTCTTTAATATGATAAACTCTCTCCTCGAAAAATATATCATCAATATCATACTTTTGTTCCTTAGTTACCTGCTTGGCAACTTTCTGATACGAACAATCAATAAAGAACATCCCATTTAATTCTCTTTTTTTCCATGGTTTACTATATGATACAACCTTGTAAGGCATGTATTCAATATCTTTAACCTCATTTTTTCGAATAGTACTCATGTTTACAGTAATATCAGGAGTTACTGAAATATGATGTTTCGGATGGTCATAAAAGGGAAGCCCGGAGTAATGATCGATAAGTTCATTCCTGTCCCCGGGTTCGGCATAAAGCTCATAAACGGAGCCGTCGACCATACATTCAAATACATATTTGAATGAAACAGGAATATATATTGAAACATCCCGCCAGTTATATTTTTCTCTATCCGGAGCTAATATCAGTGTTTCGTTAAAAACAGCTACCAATCGAACATCATCGATACTTTCACCGTCGATAAGTTGAATTTCAATAACAGGCAGATCCCTGAAAAAATAATCCAGGTTGATAAAATCCCTGATCTTTGACTGATCTAATTGTATTGCATCCGGAATTTTCGAGTTATCAAAAACGATATCTTCATGCAGGTAAAGCTCGTAATTTTCGATATAAAGCCTCAGGTTCTTTGATTGATCCGGTGTAAGATCGATAGTCTTATCTGCTTCACCATGCTCATAAACGATATTTATTTTCCTGCTGCCATCGCTATCAGCAATAATTTCTGCTTTTACAAATCCTTTATAATCACGGAATAAGGAGAAATATTTCGCCTCGGTTGAATCAATTGTGTTGCCAGTGCGTTGCGAAAATTCAATTGATAATAATTCAAAACAAGTAAAGAAAAGAATAATTAGTATAGAAACGAATAATTTAGTGTATCTCATTTTAACCTCTTGATAATTATAGTATATATTCTATCCCAATACTGAAGCCAATTCCGGAATATTTCTGATCTTTTATCATTTCCCAGTAGGAGGGCCAAAGGCTATCGGAAATATACTGACTTGTGCTATAATTACTGACAGGATGATATTCATAAACAAAAGTGGCAGTCACTGATATATTGTCGAAAAAATTATATTTACTATAAGGTTTGAAAGAAAAGCTATAATGATAATTTTTTTCTTTAATCAAAACAAGCTCTGGTATCCAGGTTTTTTCACCCTGACTTGACAATTGGTGGTAAAAATTGTAAAAGTTGTAATCACATTCAAGAATAATCCCAAAACTCAGATCAGGATATATTCTGTCAATAATCGGCAAATCATGCCATCCGATACCAACTGCTAATGAAAATCCTTTATCACGGAATGTTTCTTCTTCATCTTTGCTGCTACATACTAATAATTTTAATCCGCTATAAAGAAATATATGATTATTAAAAAAATATCCGAGATTTAAATTTAAAGCAGATTGTAAATTTTTATTATTCTTTTGTTCCCTGACATGATATATTCTTTTAACATGAATTTGATCTTCCACTTCAAATCTACTCTCCGAAACTACTTCTTTTGTAATTATTTGAAATGAGCAACTGAGAAAAAAAATATCTGAAAGATCCTTTTTCCTCCAAAGGATCGGAAATAATTTATCTCTTTCAAATATCACCTGAGTTTTCTCATTTGCCATGATCAAACCCTTTTTGTTTTTTACTTCCGGTGGTATTGAGAAGTCATTTTTCGGATGGTCATAAAAGGGAAGCCCGGAGTAATGATCGATAAGTTCATTCCTGTCCACGGGTTCGGCATGAAGTTCGTAAACGACGCCGTCGACCATACATTCAAATACATAATTAAATGGAATCGGAATGAAATTTTCAACATCTCTCCAATTGTACCTGTTCCTCTCTTTCGCCAGTATTAGTGTATCCCCGACAATAGCAACCAATCCGCAATCATCTATCATTTCACCGTCAATTAATTCAATTTCTACAGGTGGCATATCCCTGAAAAAATAATCCAGGTTGATAAAATCCCTGATCTTTGACTGATCTAATTGTATTGCATCCGGAATTTTCGAGTTATCAAAAACGATATCTTCATGCAGGTAAAGCTCGTAATTTTCGATATAAAGCCTCAGGTTCTTTGATTGATCCGGTGTAAGATCGATAGTCTTATCTGCTTCACCATGCTCATAAACGATATTTATTTTCCTGCTGCCATCGCTATCAGCAATAATTTCTGCTTTTACAAATCCTTTATAATCACGGAATAAGGAGAAATATTTCGCCTCGGTTGAATCAATAATATTTCCGGTTCTGATTGAAAAGGGATGCTCGTTTGCTAATATTTCTGTCGATAGTAACAATAAAACAATGAAAAAATAAATTTTGCCAGTCATCAATAACTCCAACTAACAATAAAATTAACACACATAATGACATCAAAAATATCAAAAATTAATTAATATTTCGAATTGTTTTCATTATTTTGTGTTGTGTTTGTTTGAGAAATTGAAATTGATATGAACAGAATACTTGCAATATTGACGATTTTCTTTGGAATATTATCTATCTCGGAATCATCAGATAAAGTTCCCCAATTCGGCCAAAGGCAGGACCTGGGATTACTTGCTTCCGGTAAAATTGACGAAGCCTCCGGCCTGGCTGCAAGCAGAAAGTACCCCGGGATTTTCTGGACTCACAATGATTCGGGTGATAAGGACAGAATATTTGCAATTGACCGCAACGGAAACCTTGTTGGTGAATTTGAACTTGACGGAATCAATGTAGATGACCTTGAAGATATTTGTGTTGGCCCGGGTCCTGAAGACGGTAAATCTTATATCTATGTTGGTGATATAGGCGATAATGATGCAAAAAGGGGCAAAATATATGTTTACCGGATTGAAGAACCAGACATTGATTTTGACAAAGTACCGCTTGATAAAAAATTAAAAGACATTGATGAAATAAAACTTGATTATCCCGACGGCAGCCGCGATGCGGAAACTCTGATGATAGACCCTCTGACAAAAGATATATACATTGTAACAAAAAGGGAGGAAAATGTTAGGGTTTACGTGGCTGAATACCCGCAAAATACCGATAAGAAAAACGAACTGCTGCATATTGCAACATTAACTATTGGCAACATGGGATTCGAAGGTTCCGGAGTAGTGGGAGGTGATATCAGCCCCGACGGACTCGAAATAATTCTGAAGGATTATGCCCAGATTTATTATTATTCCCGCAAAACCGGCGAACCGCTTGCAGAAGCATTCATTAGTGATCCTGCCATTTTGCCCTACATTCCCGAACCCCAGGGCGAGGCAGTTTGCTGGGATGTTAAAAATGGCGGTTATTACACCCTGAGCGAATCAAACTTTGGCATTAAGCCGCATCTCTACTACTACCCCCGGATAACAACATCGGTAAAAAAAAAGATAAGAAAATAGATATTGTTATTTCCGGCGGTAAAATAATCATTAAGTCTGATTGTTTCGTAAAATCAATTGCCGTTTACAATATTACAGGGCAGCTTGTTTATTCTACTTACGGTTATGAAAATAATTCATTACTGCCAATTGAACAGCCAAAAGGGGTTTATTTCATCGTAATCAACATTGACGGTGATAGAATCACGAAAAAATTAATATTATTTTAATTACTTTTTGCGTATCTCAATATTTTTTTTCATATTAATTCCGGTTTAAGTAAATTTTCAAATGAAGTTTTTTAAAAATTGGATGCTAATGACATGGCCAATGTTAATGATATAGTTAATACCAGAGAATTTGCCACACTTCCGGCAGTTGCAACTAAAATACTCAGCCTGCTCGAAAATGAAGATGTGAATATGCACGACCTGCTGAAAATTGTTGAAACAGACCCATCCCTGACATTAAAATTACTTAAGATTGCCAATTCTCCTTTATACGGCACCCGTAGGGAAATAACCTCGATACAGCAGGCCATAATGATGATTGGCTTTAGTAAATTAACCAATATTGTCCTTGGAATATCAATTTTCTCGAAATTCTGGCTTAGCACACAAAAAGAAGCTGCCGTAATCATGAACAAATTCTGGAATCATTCCGCAAGTACCGGTATAGTTGCAAAATCCATTACCCAAAAATTGAAAATAAACTTCAGCGAGTCTGAATTTATTGGGGGATTGCTTTACCAGATGGGTAAATTGGCTATGATCCAGTATAAATTAAAAGATTATTTGCAGGTAATTGATGAAGTAAGTGAAAACGGAAAAAGTGATATTGAAGCCGAAATCAGTGTATTTGGCCTTACTCACCTTGAAGTAAGCAAAGAAATTGCCAAAAGCTGGAAACTTCCTGATGACCTTGCCGCACTAATTAGCTATTACAACAACCCCGACAAACTTGGCGACCATAAAGATCTTGGGGCGATTGTGAACCTGGCAGGAATAATCTGTGAAATGCACGGTGCAGATTTTTATAAGGGATTGAACTATGAAAGCATTGAAGAGAGCAAAGTTTGGCAGTACCTGTCGGAACGTTTCCCCGAACTTTCCTCCAACGGTATTGATTTCGTGATCTCTGATATCGAAGAACTTCTGGAACAGTCCAAGGATCTTCTGAATGTTATGAAATAATAAATACTTAAATATTTTTCATCCTTCCGCAGGATAAACCTTCGGAAGGATGACTAAAAAGTACCTAAACCTTTGATATTATTACAATTCTATGACAACAAACATTGCGAAAATTAATTTTTGTGGATTCCGGATTTATGAATATATTTTTTATAATATTCCGATTTACTTACCCTGCTTCTTCTTTTTCAATTTATACGGCCCGCGATAATATTTTATTAGTTTTTCGATATCCTGTTCCGGTGCTTCGTACCTGAAATATTCACCTGAAATATGCAGCCTGTAATATTTATAAAGGGCTTTGCAGAGTGCTTCGCCAAGCATCATATTGTCCCTGTAAGTTGACCATTCTTCGAATCCGCCGTCGTAACCGGAAGTTAATTCCAGTGTGGCTGCCATAACTTTATCCTTGTAATTCAGCCACCACCATGCTTCGGGATATTTCTTCTTTTCCATGGGAATATTACTCTCGAAACTTTGCTGAACAGTAAGTGTATCGGCGCAGCAGTACTCCTCACTCAGGAGCTTCATAAAGCCAAGCTGACGGCGGAATAATGTATCCGCTTCACTTCCAAAATCTTTGTTCTCGGGTTTGAAATTACTGTAAATAAATGGCTTCCACTCAGGATAGGCATTTTTCGTATGAATATTAATTGCTGCGATAAATTCAGGCCCGCTTTTATCAAGTTCAAGAATTTTTGTATGCATCAGTTTCACTTCAGGAGGGACGCTATCCGTAAGTAACCTGTAATTTTTTGGGTTGATGATCCACATTCTTTCCAGGTCATAGCTCGAATCGGGTGTTACACGGGCACGGCCTTCCACAACGCCGTCGATATTAACCATTGGCACAATATTGAAAATTAACTTTGTTAAGTCTGCTTCCCGGCAATTTTCATTGCATTTTCCAAGCAGATATTCCAGCATTCCTTCAACTGCAAAAGAAGCGCCTGTTTCAGAAGGATGGGTACGTGAATGTATCCATATCCTCTTTTTATCTTTATCAGGTATTGACGGATCAGTTATAGTGAAGAAATACATATCCCTGCCATGTGCAGTTTTCCCGAGAATTTCTGATTTGAAATATTTATTTGATTTATATTTATTGACCAGCTTTTTTACCCTGGCGTAGGGATATGGATAATATCTCGCCACATAAACCGGGGATTTCCCGAATCTTTTAACTACGGTATAATTAAAATCATTCTCTTTTTCTTCCCCCCTGATGATATTCTCGGGCCTTAGCCTGGTCCAGTTCTGTTTATCATAGGAATAGACAGGCAGGACAACTGATCCTCCCTGGAATCCGTCGCCAATAATATGAAGCCTTGACTCGTTGTTGGGGTTTACTCCGTCTAAGCGAACGTACCACCATGTTCTGTAACGCTTGGGCAATTCAATATTTCCGTTGTCATCTTTTAGAACAACCTGCCACTCGATTGTTCCGCTCATTGAGTCTTCTTCTTCGTTAATATCCGTAACCGAAGGAGTTCGATTCTTAATTGGGGATTTCTTTGACTTTTGATTACCCGTTTTGGCTTTTGTTTTTACTTTTGGTTTTGGAGTAGTTTTCTTTTCTTTATCTTCTTTTTGAATAACTTTTTTTTGTGGTGTGGGCTTAATTACTTTTTTTTCAATTTTTGTTTCCTTTTTTTCGGGAACGGATTTTTCAACAACCGGTTCTTCAAGCAGTTCTTCCGCTTCAGGATCAGGCAGTTCCTCTTCCTGTGCGTTAGAGATCAAAGTAATTGAAAAGAAAAGAATTACTACTAATGCTTTCGACAATAGCTCGTGCAAATTCATAACCAAACCCGCAAATAATATAAATAATATCAATACCGGTTACCCCCCGCAACCGGCTGCTATTAATCTACAAAAAAATCCCGAATGTTTTTAATTTTAATTGCTCTTAATATGCTATTTCAACCTGTATGAGGCTCCAATTTTTAATTGATAATCAATCAGGTCAACTAAGTCTTCCTGAAGAGGGAGAGTTATTTCAACAACTGGTGTGATATTAGTGAACTTGTGAGAAAATTCAAAGGCCAGGGAATTTACAAATTCTTCCCTGAATTCATAATCTTCTGTCAGCATTATATAGCCTTTGAAATTGAAAACAAACCTGGTCTCACGGTTATCATATCCCAGGCCGAACAGGAAACGCGGATATATATCTGTATTCCCTTCGCCTTCACTTTGGTAAAGTATATCAAGCCCGGCAACCAGGTGAAATAACAAATTATTGGGGTAGTACTTCGTATAGTCAAAGATTCCCTGAAAAGTAACACAATCCGGTAAGTATCGTGTATAGTTATAACTATCACCGGGATAGGCCAAAATACCGGTTTTAAGGAATGTTTCAGGGGAAACTACCGGCAGAAACAGCCCTGCCCTGAAGATCATATCCCTGCCCATAGTCAGATTATTAAAATTCATTCCGATATAAATATTCTGAAATTCAGAGTAACTAACATCACCCGAGGCAAAATGTGCATAGGGAATTTCAGCTCTTATTTGCGTTGTTTCGCCAATATTTATATCTGCGGCTAAAAGCCAAACGCCCGAGAAGAATGAGAGATCATTATCAACGCCGTAAGAAGGCGACATAAAAGCCAATGAAATATTCGAAAATTGGGGAACAGGCTTCATAGCTTTCTTTTGTATGTCAGTTAATTTATCGTGATCTTCCTGGGTTACTGAAGATATCGCGTTGTTCTTAATCGAAAATATTTTTCCGTCGTCAGATTTTATTACAGTGTATTCTTTATCTTTCCTTATCATAAAACCAGTATAAATATCCCCGGCATGGGTTCTGATTTTAACGTAAATAGTTGAATTATCGATATTTGTATTTGTATCTCCTGTATTCAGGCTGTCTGCTCCGGTTTTCGTGTTCTGTGCTGGCAATTGTAAAGCTGATATAGTAAGCACCAATAATAAGGTAATAAATAATTTGTACATGCTTAACCTCGGGCAATCATAATTTAACATTTCAATTTCCAATATTAGTAAAATTAAAAATGTTAAAAATAATTAGCAAAATATTTTTCACATTTTGTATCAGTTTGTTACTTTAAAAACAATTGTAATCCGAAATTTGAAGTGAAATCAATACTTCTTTTCACCTGGTCGTAATTTAGAATAATTCTTGTTTAACAGATTGAAGTTATTCTTATAGTCGAAGTTAAAAGCCACCAAAAACCGATAGATATATTGATCAAATTGCAAAAATTAAATATATACACAAAAATAATTTTTAAATCTTGCAAAATATTAAATTTTTATTATCTTGAATAAAATAAAAGCAAGGACTTATATTCATGCGATATATAATATGACAGCCGGGATACAGACCTCTTAAATATAAGATATTAAGATCACTTATTCTTCAGGAGGTATGATTATGAAAAAGGTATTATTATGCACTTCGCTTATTGCTTTCGCTATTGGTCTGTTTTTTTCATGTAGTTCTGATGATACATTAGAATTTGAATTACCGAAGATATACAATTCTCCAAAAGTATATCTTAACCATGTAAATATGGTTTTGGATGAACAAACTTACAATGATATACTCAATTCCGAATTCCTTAAAACTGAATTCGCTGACCTGATAACTAATACCGCTACTGCCGATGATATGGAAACATGGAGCGGGATATATATCACAGGCGAGACAACATACATGGAAATTTTCAAGGAAGGGGACAGGAAAGATTACTCCAGGGGGTGCTGTGCTATGGGCCTGTCAACGGAAGAACCCGGGGAAATTGATAATATATTTGTAAATATCAGGGAAAACCTGAACCCTAACGTGAAAAAGGTACTGCGGAAAAGAAAACTGGAAAGTACTGAAATTCCATGGTTCTATTGCCTGAAATGTGACGGTAATGAGGAAAAAGGAAAGCTGAATACAACTGTAATTGAATATCACGAGGATTACCTGAAAGAACTTATGGCCGGAAGCGATTACCCTACCAGCGGTATCAGCAGGAAAATTTATAACAACAGGTATTATAAATATTCCCGCCTGATGAATAATATTACCGAGATTACGATAGCAATGGATGACGACAAAGTAGAAGACTTCTGCAGGGAAATGGCATTGTTCGGATATGAAATCAATAAGAAAAACGGGATAATAAACTGCAAAGGCCCGGAAATACTTTTTAAAATAGTTGAGCAGAATGATGAATGCAAAGGTATTACATCGTTGAAGTTCAAATTGAACGACAACAAATACGGACAGCAGGAATATAAATTCGGGCCTGAATCTGTTCTAAAATTCAATGATGATAAAACGGCTGTCTGGACTTTCTGATCATTGTTAAAAATCAATCATTAACCTTGCCGGTTCGCCGGCGGGGTTATTTTTTTGCGTAACTTTTATTCTTATCCACGGTTAATTACAATGTACATTATGAAACATTTCCCGTTATGGCTGTTTTCGCAATGCAGCCACAGGGATAGCAAAGGGTAAAGTCCCGGTGAAATCAGCCGGGACTTTTAATTTTTCTATAAATATCCATACTGATAATAAATTGAAATAAGAAAATCCAAGGCTGTCAGTTCAATTCTTATTAAATTTGATTTTTTTTCAACAAGGATTTATGAAACAGATACTTCAATTCTTTATTATAATCATACTCTCCTCTATTGCAGTTTCATTGCAGGCAGGGGATAATCAGTATTATTCGTTAAAACAGCAGATAGAATCTCAGTATTATTCATTCCGCCCAGATTCAATGGAAATATTGCTCAAACAGTCCGAAGCTCTTTGTGATACATCTGACAGTTGGGTTCCATGCTACTATTCAGGAATACTTTGCATTCAGCTTGGTAAAATTTATTATAATATCGATTCGGATAAAGCTTATGATTATTTTGATAGCGCACTAGACCACCTGATTGAAGCGGACGAAAGAAACGAAAACGATTGCGAAATAAAAGCGCTCATATCCTGTGCCTACGGAAAAAAATCCTCGCTGTCTTCGCTTTCTGCAATTTTTCTTGGTATGAAGGCAAAGAACCGGATAGAAGATGCTTACGAAATTGATAACTCAAACCCGGGAATGCTTCTGATTGCTGCAACTCACCTTATGCATACTCCCGAAACATTCGGGGGTGATAAGGACAGAGCAGAAAAATTTCTTCTGAAAGCCCTGCAAACAAATAATAACAAGCAGGATAGTATCCGGATTATATGGGGCAGGGATGCAGAAATTTATGCTTATCTTGCTCAATTAGAGATTCTGAGGGAAAATAAAGAAAAGGCAAAAAAATTTATGGATAAAGCTTTAGCTCTTGAACCTGATTACGGTTTCGTGAAATACGATCTTAAGCCACAATGGGAAAAAATAAAGAAAAATTCAAACTGAGCTACGGTATATTAATATCTTCTACGCCCCTGAAAGAATCAATATTTGAATATAAAAATGCTCTTCTTTGCCGGATAAATTTCTTCAGTTCGGATATCTCGTAATCAAAATCATAAATATCGCCAAGGTAGGGATCTATCTGGTAAGCATCCCTGATAAGCTCTGCAAGCGAATCTATTCGCGGATATAAGTTTTCCTCGGTAAACAGACTGTCAAGGTAAGCTCTTAATTTTTGTTTATATATATTCAGAACTTCCTCATTTTCCAGGAATTTAGTGATCAGTTCGTTGAAACCTGCCGGAGGATCGTTATAATTACCCGAAAAACACTTATCAAAATCCCATGGGATCAGCCTGAAAGGTTCGTAAGGGGTTTCCTTCCACAGGTAAAAATTATTCTTAAAAGCATCGTTATTGTTTAATATTGAAGTTAAAGCATGATAATTCAAATAAATATCTAAATCTAAAAATGTATTTATCGCGAATATATTATCAATTTCCAGAGTATCCCTTGCCCTGATCATTTCTTTCAGGCTGTTATAATTATTATCATCCGGGATTTTTTTAACAAATTCAAATTGGGGATTATTTCTTTGTTCAAATGTGAATTTTGAACCCAACTTGCATTTGTAAAGCTCGAATACTTTCAGCCCCCTTTTTGAAAAGAACTCGGGCTCTATCCTTTCCAGCAACGGATACAGGCCTTTCTCTTTACCGTTAATCCTCAGGAATACCGGATTTGATTCAAAAATATGAAAACCTGCCATAGCATAAATACCTGATGCCAGATATGAATGCAGCATTGTACGGTCGAACGCCTGCGAGCTTAGATTGAATTTGTCAAGCCCCATTATCCTACCTTCATCAAGGCTTACCATATATGCCCATTTCGCCTGGTATCTTGAACCTGCACCCATAGCCCGGACAGTAGATTTATAAACATTTTCCTTGAAGTCAACAAGGCATGGGGTATAAAAATCAAGTAATTTATTTTCCATCAGGTCGTTGTAATCCTCGGAATCTATCTCGAAGTCAATTACAGGCATTGTATTTATTTTTGATGAGTCATAAGGATTCACAGGATCCCCGCAGGACCAAAGAAAGAAAATGATCAATATTGTGATAGCATATTTCATATTAGTACCTGAACATCAGTTCGATAATTCCTTTGGATTCCAGTGTACTATACTCGGTGTTGAATTCATTCTTAGTAAACTGGAAATCAGCATTGAACCTGAGCATTACTTTTTTTGTAATGTAAAAATTAACGGCAGGCAGCACCTGTATTACGTGGTTTGAATGTTCTTCGAATTCAGGATAATATATACTGAAAAGAAAAACCGGTTCAATCGATTTGAACACTGTACCGTCTATATCAATATTCATGGATGAAATCGATTTGATTCCTGAAGTAAATACCTGGTTATCCAGCCCCATCATTTTACGTCTTATTCCTTCTATCGGGTCGCTGGCAGCGAAAATTTCCAGGCCAGAGAAAAAATCTTTCTTCTCGTAGAAAAATTCTGCCATAAAACCATGAGTGTTCATTGGATGGGCTGCCCCGGAATGGCGAAAGATATAATCGCCCCCGGCGGCAAAATCTCCGAAATGATATACAAACCTTGCTGCCAGGCCGGAAACATCAGAGTTGTTTTTATAAAATGACAAATAGTAGGTTATCGGTATATTATTCTTTTCCTTAAATTTATTATAGAACATCAGGCTGACTGTTCGTCCGCCATATCCCATTTCTGACAGATTATCCTGTGCGTATGAACGCTCCACGGTTTTCAGTTCGTCGCGATTTTCTAACTGCTCGAACCCGAAAGGCTTCTTTACGTTTCCTACCTTGATATTCATATATTTATAAACATCGAATTTTATTGAAAATTCCTTCAACCTGACGGAATTATCATTGGAATTTCCCCTGAAATCCAGCTGTGCTTCAATGTCTTTATTCAATTCAATTTCCGTCTGGAGTTTTCCTTCGTAATAGGTTTCCTGCTTATATTTGTTAATAAAATTTCTTTCATAGGTTTTGAATCCGGTTGCGCCATAACCGGTTATATCGATATCCACACAGAATGAATTTACAGGCAATAACAGAATAATCAGAAAACAAAAGTATTTCATAACAGACCATAAGTAGAATTATAAATCATTTAAAATTAAGAAGATTTTTTGTATTGAAAAAATTATACCTTTATATGTACAATAAAATATGGGATTTATCATAATATTTTGTTTTCCTTATTCCCGGGCCGTCTTTCCGGAATAATTAAATTACTTCAAAATATTTAAATATCCGGAATTTCAGAAAAATATTGAAAATAATATTATGATTAGCAGTTGCTTATTGTGACCTGTAGTTGATCTCTGTTGAATAATACTGGTGGGATTAAATTTTCATTTGCTGATATGAACTAATTATCAAAATATTCGTATCTTTATCTATTGAAAATATTATTAATTTCCGGTGACGTAATGGCTGAAAATATTATTCTGAAAAGCGGATGGATACAATTAGATAAGCCCGAAATGGACAGGCTGAGAGATGATATGAAGAATTTATATCTGAAGGAAGGAGGACTTAAAAAATTTAACTCTCACCTTCCAAATTATTCTGAACTCAGGGACTTTATTAACGCGAGGCTTAATGAGCTGAAAAGCGGTAAAGGCCTGAAAATTTCAATTGCAGGCCAGTTCGATTCCGACCTGGTGCCGGGTAATACTTTCTTCAAGGATTTCTTTTACACAAAAAAGGATAGCGACAACTCAAGATTCCAGGAATATAATATCGAGATATGCTACCTTTATGCCTATGGAAAAACAAGGTTCGAATTTCTGAGAAATATCAGCAAGAAACAGGAAACCGGGGACAATAAGGAAAGGAAAATTAAAATAATTATTTCCTCGACCATGAACAACATGACCGAGGCAGAACGAATAAAGGAATTCCTGGAAACAAATTTTCTTCTGGAAGTTGAAACTGAATCCCGTAATACCCAGGCTTACAGCAAGGGTTCAATAGACGATTTATATTCCGGCCTTGGCGAGAATACTTATATCTTCAGCCTTATCAGCCGGGACTATCTGCAAAATGAGAGCTGTGTAAAAGATCTGATCCACTTCACTAACAATAAACTGGATTTATATCTTGCACATACCTTTCATATTCTTTTAAAGGACAGCTATTCCGGGGATTTTAATATTTTTGATTCACTTGGCCGCTCCGAGCTGCTGAAATATTGGAAACTGAGGATTGAGAAACTTGAAGAAAATCACAAACTGATAGTTGGTGATAAAAAAGAGAAAGTATTTTACCAAAGGCTTAGAAAAGAACTTGACGAGATAAAGGAAATCATTGAAGAGCTCCACGGTGTGCTTGACCTTATTCGAAACAGCAGGGCAAGCGTTTTGTATGAAATTTTTCTGTCAAAGATCAAAAACATGGAATCTTTGGAGAAGTTGTTGCCGGGCAAAAGGAATCTGCGAAATATTAATGTCAGGCTTGAAACCACTTACAAACGGATAAAAATACCTTCAAACAATGATCCGAAAAAACCGGAATTCCCGCCCGAACCATTTTACAGGCCGAAATTTCCTGCATCGAATACTTATCGGATTGATGTTCCGGGATTCAGCAACGTCTGGCTGAAAGATGAGAGTTCCAACCCGACCGGTACACATAAGGACAGGCTGGCCTGGGAGGTTGTTATCAAGTACAAATCTCTTATTGATGCTTTAAAATACAAAGATAACGATTCGCTGCCACAAATGTCGATAATTTCATCCGGCAGCGCTGCCATAGCTATTCAGCATCTGTTCAACCTGTTCAGTATACCGACTCGTCTGAAAGTTCTTGTTGATCACCACCTGAATTCCGGTATCAAGAATTCGATCTCTGATATCGGATGTGAGTTATATGAATGCGATCTTTCAGAAAAACTGCTGTCATCAGAAGATATAAAAACCTTAACTGATAATAAGGACGGTATTGATATTACTTACCGCGAAGTGCTTGACCCTACCCATGACAATTATTACGACTGGATGAGCTACGAGATATTACGCGAAAAACCCGAATTTTGCTTTATTCCTTTCGGAACTGGTGATTTGTTTATAAATATTTTAAATATCGTTAAAATAGAATATTTTTATTCCTACGTTTCAAAGCACGATCCAAGATTTTTCTCTGATATTGAAACAATCAAAAAATGCAATTACTTCGGGGCATCTTCAAATCAACCGGATACTTTGATGGATAAACTCTTCTCGAATTTTCTGCCTTCCATAAATTCATTCAGGAAATATATCCGGGAGTTGAAAAACGAATATGCATGTGTAGGTTCGCTTACTGATATTTATTATGTTGATGAAAAAATCGTGAAGCAGGCAATAGAAGTTGCCCGATCGCAGGATATTAAATGCGAACCATCCGGGCTGGCCGGGCTGGCATTAATGCTTCAAATGAAAGATCAGATACCATCGGACAGCAGGATACTTATCGTAAACACCGGCAAAACCAAAAAAGTAAATGATTTGAAGCAGATGTATGAAAATTTTTAATTCAACTCCCGGTTTTAACTATGTTTGGGTAAGTTGATTTCCTGTTACTTCGATAGTTCTATTGGAAAATCATAGAAAAAGCGGGACATAAATCCCGCTTTTCATTAATAATATTTTTATCTTAAACGTATTTGAATTTGGCTGTGAAGTGGCGCAGGAATTCCGGCTGCCATTCAATTTCCAGTCCGCGGAGTTTGTCTCTGTTTTTATAGACTTCAATAATTGCTTCTGCAATATATTCAATATGGCTCTTTGTGTAAACCCTGCGTGGAATTGCAAGCCTTACAAGTTCCATAGCTGCCGGAACAAATTCTCCGTTATCTAATTCTTTTCCAAACATAACCGAACCAATTTCAACAGTCCTGATACCGGCTACTCTGTATATTTCCAGTGTAACAGACTGTCCGGGATAATTCCTTGGTGCAATGTGCGGGGCGAATGCTTTAGCATCTATATAAACTCCGTGGCCGCCTGTCGGGCGTATAATCGGAACACCAGCTTCTGTAAGCATATCGCCAAGATATTTAACCTGTCCGGTTCTGTATGCCAGGTAGTTTTCATCCAATACTTCTTCAAAACCTACAGCGAGTGCTTCAAGGTCGCGTCTTGCCAGGCCACCATAAGTAATGAAACCTTCGGTAACGATAAGGACTGTTTTAGCTTTTACTGCAAGGTCTTCATCATTCAGCCCGATAAAGCCGCCTGTGTTACTCATACCGTCTTTTTTTGCGCTCATTGTGCAGCCGTCTGCATAGGAGAACATTTCCTGTGCAATTTCTTTAATAGTTTTGTCCTGGTATCCGTCTTCGCGCTGCTTAATGAAGTAGGCGTTTTCTGCAAAACGGCAGCAGTCCAGGAATAATGGTATATTATATTGTTTGAGTAATTCTTTTGTTTCGCGGATATTCTGCATGGAAACGGGCTGTCCTCCGCCGCTGTTATTAGTAACAGTCAGGAAACATACCGGCACATTCTCTGCACCGACTTCTTCAATAGTAGCTTTTAATTTGTCAAGGTCAATGTTGCCTTTGAAAGGAGCTTCAACTTCGGGTTTCTTGCCAATTTCATTCAGAAGGTCAACAGCATTAGCTTTGTTGAATTCCAGGTTTCCGCGAGTAGTGTCGAAGTGAGTATTGTTTGGAACAGTTTTTCCTTCAACATCAAGGATATTAAAGAGTATTCTTTCGGCTGCCCTGCCCTGATGTGTGGGGATAATATGTTTAAATCCGGTAATCTCTTTCACTATCTTTTCAAATTTGTAATAAGACCTTGAACCGGCATAAGCTTCGTCGCCGTCCATAACCTGTGCCCACTGTTTGGAACTCATGGCAGTTGTTCCGCTATCTGTCAGAAGGTCGATAGTAATGTAATCTGATTTAAGATAAAAAGGATTGTAGAATGCTTCTTCTAAGTATTTTTCTCTGTCTTCAACTGTTGTTATCGGTATTGCCTCTACTGATTTTATCTTGAATGGTTCGATTTGTGTTTTCATCTAACATCCTTCCATATTCTTAAAATTAATATAATAAACTAAGTAAAAACTTATCTAAACATAATTCAAGTTTGCAAGTTAATAAAAAAAGGGCTTAAATAATTGATATTTTTAAGGCTGTAGGAAAATATTTATCAGCAAAAAATACTAAGAATAAAAATCCGCTTAATATTCAATCCCGCAGAATAAAAAATACCCGTCTGGAAATTTCAGGCGGGTATTATCCAATTATAAATTCAGAATGTCAGAATAAATATTTATATAATATTACTTCACAACATTCAGTTTCTTTACCGCATATCCATTATTTGAAAACAAATAGCAGAAATAGGCTCCGTCTGCTAATTCAGACAGATCAATATTCATCGAACTTTCACCTTCAGGATATCGTTTTTTATCCATGGATATAACAATATTTCCCTGTATATCAACGATATCTATCCTGATATTACTTCCTTCCCTAAGCGAAAAACTAATCTTAGTTTCCTGTTTTGCAGGATTTGGTATAGGTTCATGCAGAGTGAATCCGGAATTGACCGGAGATAGTGATTCTACCGAGACAGGATTTCTGCTGATTGGCACAAATGCAGTATAAACGTTTATATCACCGTTGTTATTCCTTCCGTCAGCCCAAACAGGTATTGCATAGCCTTTTGTTGCTACCATCTGGTTGTATTCACCAATACTGAAACCACGGTTCTTCACATCAATCATTGAAAAATCGGCGGCTTGTGATGTGACTTTAAAATTTGGAATGAAGGTTTCCCCACCGTCAAATGAATAGGTCATGTAAATATCAGTATTCAGATCGTTGGCATCATCTCGCCTGTCGTACCATGCTATTGCTATTACGCCGTCGGGGCTTACAGCCATCATCGAGTAATAGTTCTGTATATCCACGCCTTTGGGGTCATCATTTATTGTTATCGGATCAGACCATGTAAGTCCATGATCCTCTGATTTTGAAAATTTGATATCAAGGCCATTTCCGTCGTCCCGGCCTTCGCCTGTTGAAGTCCAGCTGAAGTATAGATTATCGGCATATTCTGAATCAGATTTATCGGCAGCAAGGCAGGAACCTGGGAATAGCCTTTCCATACCGGCTGTTGAAACCACTCCGGTCATCTGGTTGGTTCCTGCATATAGCGCAATCTCGTTTTCCCAACCAAAACTTTCGCCACCGTTTGTTGAGCTTACGTGGAAAAATCCGGCATCAAAACCAATAAAGTCTGAAAATGTGCAATGGATTGTACCCGATCCGTCAACATCAAGGTATGAATACTGTGGATAGAACATTGCAGGGGCAATATCGGTGGGAACCTGTATAAAATCTTTAGCACCGTTTTCTTTCCTGAATAAATACTGATGAACCGTATAGGTTTCAATATCAACATCCATCAGGCAAACATAAACTGAATTATCATAAGGCCCTCCTGAATGGTCAGCAGCCATCCATTGTTTATCGTAAAACCTTGAGAACATTTCATTGGGATTCGGTGTATATTCACTTCCGCCGAAGCAATGCCCAAGAATGCCGTCTCCTTCCTGCTTCCATGTTTCGCCTCCATCCTCGGAATACGCCCAGTACATACCCACAAAAGCAGAGTCAGGTTCCTCATCTTCTTTAGCTGTCAGGAATATATTAATCCATGTTAAGTATGCAACTCCTTTGGAATCGAATACCAGAACGGGGTCGCCGCCACCAGCTACAAGGGCAAAATCCCTTAAAGGCTTGGTTTTGAAACTGCTGGTTCTCCATGTTTTACCAAAATCTTTTGTATAATATATCGGGCAGGAAAGTGCAACACCTTCAGGGTCTTGATCATCACCTTTTATCGGGGAAATAATAATATTGTTTGAATCCAGCGGATTTATGGCAATAGATATTTCAGACTCGGTATTTTCAAGTGTAGATACCGGGTTTTCAATATCATTGGATGTTATACGGCTATCGTTATTTCCTTTTTTCAGGCTTGAATTTTTATTGGAAAGATAATCTTCAAAGTTGAATCTGATTTTTTCTTTTTGGAATTCCCTGGCATATTCCTTAAAAAATTTCTCTTTGCTAATTTGAGATAACAGGGTTTGTGGATTGAGTAAAACTATTGAAATGAAAAAACTTAAAATTGTGAATGTTTTTCTCATACTGTCTCCGGGTAATATGTAAATAAATTAACTGATTTTAATATACAAAAAATTATTACTTAGTGCAAGGAGACAGGATACATTGGATTGAACCTTCCTTTGGTTTGGGGTATATTCCAATTTCTGCTCCTATTATACCTCATATTTTCATATATTCGAAAGTTATGAATATTAGGAACAAATATGCGATTTATGATATGAAAAAGATATTTCTACTTTTAATGATCAGTTTACTTTTTTCGTCAAAAGTTCTTTCTGGCCGGGATGACCTGACTGAGTATGTTAATCCGTTTATTGGAACGGGAGGACACGGGCATACTTTCCCCGGGCCGACTCTGCCATTCGGCATGATGCAGCTTAGCCCCGATACCCGGCTTGAAGGCTGGGACGGCTGCTCCGGCTATCATTATTCGGACAGCGTTGTTTATGGTTTTACCCATACCCACCTGAGCGGTACTGGCTGCTCGGATTATGGTGATATCCTGCTTATGCCCACAAATAAAGTGGTTTTCAATAACGGGGCTGATGGTAATATCGGTTATTGCTCAAAATTCAGCCATAAAAATGAAACTGCATCACCGGGTTATTACTCTGTTATGCTTGAAGACAGCAAAATAAAAGTTGAACTGACAACTACGCCGAGATGCGGAATTCACAGATATACTTACCCGGAAAACGCCGGGCAGGTAGTTATCCTTGACCTGGAACACAGGGACAGATTACTTGACTGTGAAATAAATAAAATCTCCGATACTGAAATTACCGGACTCCGACGCTCAAGAGCCTGGGCAAATGATCAGAGACTTTTCTTTTATATTAAATTCTCGAAGCCGATTATCAATACTGAATATTATAAACCTGAAGGCGCTGAAAAAAATACTAAGGCTGCTTTTACATTCGATAAAGAAAGCGCAGAACTTAATGTTTATATCGCAATATCTCCGGTAAGCGCTGCCGGAGCTAAAGCAAATTACCAGGCTGAAATCCATGGTAAAACTTTTGCCGATGTCCGTGAAAATGCCCGGAAAATATGGAACAGCCAGCTTAGAAAAATTGAGATAGAAACTAAAATCCGCGAGGAAAAGGAAGTATTCTACACAGCTTTATATCATAGCGTACTGGCACCCAATCTTTACCAGGATGTTGACGGTTCTTATCGCGGAATTGATCTGAAAATTTATAAAAATTCTGATTTCAATTATTATACTGTTTTCTCACTTTGGGATACTTACAGGGCCAGCCACCCGCTGTTTACTATTATTGAACAGGAAAGAACGAATGATTTTATTAAAACTTTGATTGCCAAATATAACGAAGGCGGAATCATGCCCATCTGGGATCTTTCGGCTTGCTACACGGGATGTATGATTGGCTATCACGGCGTTTCCGTGATTTCAGATGCCTATATCAAAGGAATCCGCGATTATGATGCCAATGAAGCTTTCAAAGCAATGAAGCACAGTGCAATGCAGGATCATCTTGGGTTGAAGGGATATAAAGAATTCGGTTATATACCGATGGAGGAGGAATCCGAATCGGTTTCCAAAACCCTTGAATATGCCTATGACGACTGGACTATTGCGCAAATAGCTAAAGAATTAAATAATAAAACTGATTACCAAAGATTTGTAAAACGTGCACAGAACTATAAAAATATTCTTGATCCCGATACAAAATTCATGCGCGCGCGATATCGCAATACATGGTTCAGCCCATTCGATCCTTATGAAGTGAACTTCAACTATACCGAGGCCAATTCCTGGCAGTATAGTTTTTATGTACCGCAGGATATTTCGGGGTTCATCGGGTTGATTGGCGGCAAAGATGTTATGGAAAAGCAGCTTGATGCTCTTTTCTCTGCTAATGAAGAGACCTCCGGAAGGCACCAATCGGATATTTCCGGTTTAATCGGACAGTATGCTCACGGGAACGAACCAAGCCATCATATTGCTTATCTCTACAATTTTATCAACAAACCGCACAAAACCCAAAAGCTGGTAAGGCAAATTTGCACGGAACTTTACAACAACTCTCCCGACGGCATTTCCGGCAATGAAGATTGCGGCCAGATGAGCGCCTGGTATATTTTTTCGGCCATTGGATTTTATCCCGTTACCCCGGGTTCGGATGAGTATGTTATCGGGGCGCCGCAGGTTAGCAGCGCGGTTATCAATCTTGAAAGCGGCAAAACCTTCAGGATTAATGCCAAAAACCTTTCTGAAAATAATCTATATATTGAATCTGTTAAATTGAATGGAAAGGATTATCCTTATTCCTTCATAAAACACGGCGATATTATGAAAGGCGGTAAACTTGAATTTTCAATGACAAATAAACCTACCTATTGGGGAAGCCATGATGATAATATTCCCTCGACTTCAATCGACGACTACCAAATCGTCCCTCCTTCATTTGTTAAAACCGGCGAGCTTTCTTTTCGCGACAGTACGCTGGTAAGCCTTGGAAATATTGATGATAATGTAAAAACATATTACTCGCTTAATAATTCCGAATATAAAGATTATTCCGTTCCTTTTTATATATCAGATGACGCCGATCTGAAAGTTTATTCTCAAAAGGGCAACGAAAAAAGCCCGGTTCTGGAAACAACATTCAGGAAGATTGATCCGAACCTGTCAATTAAACTGGAAACCCAATATGCCAATCAATACAATGCCGGAGGCGACAATGCATTGATTGACGGTATAAAGGGTAGCAATGATTTTAAAACAAATGTTTGGCAGGGATATGAAAACAAAGACCTGGATGCTACTGTCGATCTTGGAAGTGTCAGGGAAATAACAACAATCAGCACAGGATTCCTTAGCGACCAGAGAAGCTGGATAATGTATCCGACAGAAGTGGAATACTTCATATCAGCAGATGGCAAAGAATTTAAAAAGCTTGCTTCGGAAAAGATTGAACTAATTGAAAGAAATTCTGCTGAAACAAAAGAAATTACTAAAAACTTCAGCCCGCGTAATGCCAGGTATGTTAAAGTTATTGCTAAATGCCGGGGAGCTCTGCCTGAATGGCACATCGGACACGGCCCCGATGGTTTTGCCTGGATTTTTGCAGATGAAATTACAATAAAGTAGGAAAGAATGTTTTCTTAATTGATAATTGACAATTAAGAATTAACAATTGGAAGAAGCCACCTGTCCCACGCTGGCGCCGACGAGTCGGGAAAGGGCGGGGGTGGATTTCCGGAAAAATTCCCCTCGTGGAGGGGTGGCGAGCGCAGCGAGTTCCCGACACGTCGGGACAGGCTGGGGTGGATTCTTTTTCTTTGCCTCCGCACCTTGCATCTTTATCCACGAGCTAAAGCACGTGGCTATTGAACTTGACGATGGTAAAACTCCATGTCATCCTGAGCGAAGCGAAGGATCCATTCTTCATAAATTATCCGCAAGAAAGATGGATTCTTCGGTCGCAAGCTCCGGAAGCCTGCCCCGACGTGTCGGGGAATGACAACATAACACCTCATTCTTTTGCTCAGTTTACCCGTTCTTCCACCCCAATGAAGCGGCCGCCGGCCTTAATTCCCTATCCTGTGGTTTCAATGAACCGGATAATTTCCTTAATTCAACGCTGTTTTGAACCAGAATCCAAATGTTTGGGCTAAATGTTTTGTTGGCAGGGCTTTATACCGCCTTGGCCGGAGTTATTGAATCATTGTTTGGCCTTAATGTAGTGAAATTTGGCCTCATTGAACACTTGGTTGGCTTTACTGAACACTTGGTTGACCTTACTGAACACTTGGTTGGCTTTACTGAACACTTGGTTGGCTTTACTGAACACTTGGTTGGCTTTACTGAACACTTGGTTGGCTTTACTGAACGCTTGGTTGATCTTACTGAACACTTGTTTGACCTTACTGAACGCTTGGTTGATCTTACTGAACGCTTGGTTGATCTTACTGAACGCTTGGTTGATCTTACTGAACATGTTCTTTGCCTCCGACCAAGAGTTCAATGCCTTCAACCAAGGCATCAATGACTCCGACCAAGGCGTCAATGACTCCGACCAAGGCATCATTATCTTCAAACAAGGCGGCAATGACTTCAACCAAGGCGTCAATGACTTCAACCAAGGCATCAATGACTTCAACCAAGGCGTCAATAACTCCGACCAAGGCATCAATAACTCCGACCAAGGCGTCAATAACTTCGACCAAGGCATCAATAAAGCAAAACATTGCTGCAATAGTGTCGACCAAGAGTTCATTATCTTCAAACAAGGCGGCAATGACTCCGACCAAGGCGTCAATAACTTCAACCAAGGCAGCAATATTCCTGACCCCTCCCAAACCCTCCCCGAAGGTGAGGGCTTTGAAGAAGAATAAAGCAGCAATAGGTTAAAACTTTGGTTCTTTGCTTCTGACCCCTCCTACCTCACCCCGGTCGCATCCTTCGGAAGGAGGGGGAGTTAATCTTATGATATTTAATTTCTTATCCCCTCCTAATGTAGGAGGGGAATACAGGGGTGGTTTTCTTTCTTTGCTTCGAAACAAGGCGGAAATATCATCAAACATTGGTGCTTTGCTTCCGCCCCCTCCTACCTCACCCCGGTCGCATCCTTCGGAAGGAGGGGGAGTTAATTCTATGATATTTAACTTCTTATCCCCTCCTAAAGTAGGAGGGGAATACAGGGGTGGTTTTCTTGCTTTGATTTGGACCAAGGCAGCAATAACTCCGGCCAAGGCATCAATGCCTATAGACAAGGCGGCAATTCCTTCTGCCCCCTCCCAAACCAGATAATATTTAAAAGTTTAGATATAATTCTGTGGTATAATTATGATTATAACCGACATATTTATTTACGGGCTTATCCTCATAACCATTTGATTTTTTTATTAACGGATCAGGACTACTGTCATTATACTCTATCGCAAGCTCCTTCAGAATGAGGTTTCGGTTATCTCATCCGAAAGAAAAATTCTGAAAAACCCTTTCAACACAACTCGTCGGGATACGAATATCCCAACGAGCAGTTTTCATAAATATCATTTCATCATGGGAAAGGTCTGCTTTTATTCAGGAATCAGAAAAAAGAAGTATCGCTAACATCTTCCCTACAATTACATTCTCTCGGGTGAAGAAACACCTAAAATATCAAGTCCGTTTTTCAATGTTATCTTTGTAGCTGCGGCCAATTTGAACCTTGCCTGCATCAATTTTTCTTCAGAACCGATAATCCGGCAGTTATGATAAAATACATGGAAAGCTGCGGCAAGATCCCTTAGATATTCCGCAAGTATCATTGGCTCGCCTTTGTCGCAGGACAGACGAATATAGTCAGGAAACTTCATTAACGTTTTTATCAGGCTGATTTCCGATTTGTCAACTAACAGTGTCAGATCAGCTTTATCATCAATATTTATATCTTTATCGATTGCGTTGTCAAAAATCGAACAAAGTCGAGCATGTGCATATTGCAGATAAAATACCGGGTTTTTATCGCTTTGTTCTTTTGCCAGGTCAAGGTCGAATTCCAGATGAGTATTAATACCGCGCATTATAAGGAAGAATCGAACAACATCCTCCCCTACTTCATCCAGCAGATCGTCAAGAGTGTAATTCTTACCGGTACGTTTACTCATTTTCACCTGCTCGCCGTTTTCCATCAAAGTTACAAACTGGTGAATAAGCACTTTAACTTTATCAGTATCATATCCCAGTGATTTCACACCGGTTAATACATCAGGAATTGTAGCAATATGATCCGAGCCGAAAAGATCGACTATTACGTCAAAACCGCGTTCGAATTTCTCCCTGTGGTATGCCATATCCGGAAGGCGGTATGTTGGTTCGCCTGTTGATTTTACAATCACCCTGTCGTCCTGAAGTCCCATTTCGCTAAGTTTAAGCCACAGGGCATCGTCTTTTTCATAAGCAAGGCCCTTGTTTTTAAACTCGTTGATAATATTTTCAATTTTTCCGTCCGAGTAGAGTGAATCCTCGTTGAAATAATTATCCTGATTGATATTCATCCTGCCAAGGGTAGCTTTTATTTTATCAAAAGCCCAAAGTTCCCCGGCTTTTCTCAGTGCAGCAATATCATCGTCGCTTCCGGCTATATATTTATCACTTTCTATATCAACAATATCCTGTGCGATTGTTTTGATATAGTCTCCGTGGTATCCGTCCTCGGGAAATGGGAATTCAGGGCTGTCGATTATTTGCATATACCTGGCATAAATTGATTTGGCCAGATTGTTCATCTGGTTGCCGGCATTGTTGAAATAATATTCCCTTGTTACGTCATAACCCATCCAGTCATAAAGGTTTGATACAGTATCTCCTATAGCTGCATTTCTTCCGTGACCAAGGTGTAAGAGTCCTGTTGGATTAACACTAACATACTCAACAATAGTCTTTTTGCCTTTACCGACATCCTGCCTGCCATAATCAGCAGCCTTATTCAGGATAGCTTCCAATTCAGCGGAATAATATTTCGGGGTGAATTTAATATTAATAAAGCCCGGCCCTGCAATATCAATTTTTTCAATTACTTCATCATCCGCTTCAATATTTTGTAATATTTCCTCGGCAATAGCCCTTGGTGGTTTCTTCAACATTTTTGGAAGCTGCATGGCAATATTGGTAGAAAGATCACCGTGGTCTGCATTTTTGGGTGTTTCAAAAGCAATTTCCGGAATTTCCTCAAGGCCCATTTTTTTTAGGGCATCGGCAAAATAGTTACTAATATTCCTGTACTTCATTTTCCTGGCCTGTATATTCTGTATATAATTCTTTCGGGTTGAATTTTATTTCCACAGGTTTGCCCTCTTCATCAATTTTGTGGAAGTGAGCGTCACCCCATAATTTTTCGAGCTTATAAAAATTCCTGGTTTCCGGCAGCATGATATGAACAACCACGTCAAAGAAATCGAGCAATATCCAACGTGCACTGTCAGTACCTTCAATTTTTGGCCTGCCATAGCCCTCTGTTTTAGATTTCCTATCAATCGCATCGGCAAGCGCCCTGGACTGAACATCAGTATCACAGGTACACACAACAAAGTAATCTGCTGGTGAAATTTCGATATCAGTAAGGTTCATGATATAAATATCACGGGAAATTTTTTCATCGGCGATATCCGCACAGAAAAAAGCAAGTTTATCAGCTACGTAAGTCGTTTCGTTATCTGCCAATTTATATCCTAAAAGTTTTTTTAATAATATCTACCTTATAATACAAAAATACAAAATATTGGTTTAATATCTTTAGATTACTAACTATTAAAACCAAAATAGTTTTTAGATCGGGTAACACTTTCGATAGATTTTGGAATTGGATAATTCCCCTTATTGAGAGCTGACGGGTTGGATTCTGAATATCACTTATATATAATTGGGCTTAAGATTTTAATATTATTTCGAATATCAATTATTGGTTTCATAAAATTTCTTATTCTCCAAACAAAAATCCCTGCCGTCTCATCCGGACAGGGACTTTCAGGAATGTTCAATTTTTATTCAGTTTAGTTTTCTTCTTCATTACCTTTTTTAACTTTTTCTTTTTTATCTTTCATTTTTTCTTTACCCTTCATCATGTCCATCATATTGAACTGCTTACCGATCTGGCCAATTTTTTTCATATCAATTTCTCCTACAATCCATATCAGGGTAAATTCGGTCTTTTCGCGTACTATCATCAAAAACTCCCCAACTTTGGCTCCTTTTTTCTTAGTAAGGAAGCGTACGTTCTCATCTTCCTGGTTTACCGTCATAAATGTTGAATATTCATCAAGCGGCACGGTATTCTGGACTTCCTTATAAAGTTTTTCACTCAGGTTTTCACCGCTTTTGTATTCATAGTTCATTATCATAATGCCCCTGATATCCTTAACCATGTCGTCAAGTTCTTCATTGGGGTCTCCCATGGCATCGCCAAGCATGGCAAACATTTCTTCGTTCATTTTTACAACTGTAAAGTCTTTAGCACCATCGTATTTATCCATAAATTTTGCAATCGGGTGCTGAGCATTGCTTGCTGTTGCTGCAAGAAGCATTACCGCGAACAGGATAATCATTTTCTTCATTTTGTTACTCCGAATTATTTCTTCTAAAAATTAAATTTCTAATTTCATCAAACTTGGATACATCATTGAGTTTATTAATATTATCATCCATAATCTCAAGTTTGTTCATTCCTTTTTGGGCAAGGCCGAGTTTAATTGATATTTTTGAAAAGGCTTTCCGGGTTTCGATGTAGGCCTTATCAGGGTCTTTGATATTACTTTCGAAATTGAGGGCCGAATAGTCGCCGTTGGATGTTGGCTCCCCCATTGAGAAAAAGATAGCGAGGGCTATAATAAAAGAAGCAGCAATGGAAGTGATCTTCCAACCCAGGCGGCCGTTCCTGGTATCCAATCGTAACATATTGCGCCTTTTAATTTTTGCCGTTGCAATTGATTCAATATCTTTTCCTTTGGGGTAAATATCTCTTTCGCGTTCTGCAAAGGAAAATATTTCGGCAATTTCCCGGAATTTCTCGGGAATATCATTGCTTTTCAGCATCTCGCGGAGCAGTTTCTCTTCGGCAAGGGATGTTTCGCCTTCAAGATATTTTGCTACCAGTTCTTCGATATTTTGATTATTTGTATTCATAATTGTACCGGGTAATAAGTTGTTCTCTTATTTTTTTTCTGGTTCTTGACAGGTTTGTTTTTATTGCTCCCCTGGCAAGGCCTGTAATTTTTTCAATTTCGTCGTATTCCATTTGCTCAATTTCCCGAAGGTGGAAAAGTAATTTCTGAGTATCGGGCAATGAATCGACTATCAAACCGATCTTTTCACCTGTATCCGTATTTTCTGCAATTCTGTCGGGTGAAGGTGCTGCTGACGGCATATCAAAGTCACCGAGCGGCTGGTTTCTGTTTCGGGCAGCCTTCAATTTGTCAATACACAGGTTTTTCATCATTTTCATTGCAAATGCTTCGGGATTACTAACCGGCGACAATGTTTTACGAATATCCCATAATTTCAGGAAAACGTCCTGAACGGAGTCTTCTGCCTCGTCCGGATTCCCGAGCAGCCTGTTGGCCAGCCTGTATAGCTTGTCCTTAGCGGGAAATATCTGTATTTTAAAATCTTTTAGTTCCATTTCAATTGATAAGACGATTTAGTTTTCTGTGCGTTACAGTAAAATTTTCATTTTATTATTTACATAATATTTAACAATTTGCGTTTCGTGTGTTATGATTTTTTGATTTAACATAAATTGGGAACAAGATGGCAGGAAAAACATTTGTTGAAAAAATACTTGACGCGGAATCAGGAAGTATAGTATTTAAAAAACCAGACCTGGTTCTTACTCATGATAATACAGCAAGTATTGCACAGACTTTCAAAAAAATGAACGGAGAACAAGTACAGGATCCGGATCAATTATTTGTGGCGTTGGATCACAACGCACCTCCTACGAATGCAAAGCTGGCTACACAGTATAATAGTATCAGGAAAATTGTAAATTCGCAGGGAATCAAAAAATTCTATGATGCCGGAAGCGGTATTTGCCACCAGCTTATGGCAAATCACGCAAGGCCCGGAATGATAGTTGTTGGCAGCGACAGCCATACATGTACTGCCGGAGCTTTCAATGCATTGGCAGCCGGAATTGACAGAACTGAAGCCGCCGGGCTTTGGAAAAGAGGAGAAACATGGTTCCGCGTTCCGGAATCAATTAAAATAACCCTCGAAGGGAAATTAAAGCCGGGCGTTTATGCCAAAGATATTTCCCTCTGGATTATCGGTATGATTTCTTCATCAGGTGCCAATTATATGTCGATTGAATATCATGGCGAGGGCGTAAAAACTTTGTCGATATCAGACAGAATGACGATTGCCAACCTGGCATCGGAAATGGGTGCCAAGAATGCTGTTTTCCCGGCAGACGAAGTTTTGGAAGAACATCTCGGCGAAAAATATGACGGAGTATGGGCTGATATGGATGCCCGTTATGCTGAAGAATACAATATAAACCTTTCTGAAATATATCCGCTTACTGCCGCGCCTCACCATGTTGATAACGTCATGGCAATTGCAGAAGTTGCCGGTAAAAAAATTGACCAGGGTTTGATTGGCACATGTACCAACGGCCGCCTGGAAGATATGAGAATTGCGGCAGAAATACTTGATGGAAAGCAGGTTGCTCCGGGATTTCAATTGCTCGTTGTACCCGCTTCGAAAGAAATATACCTGCAGGCTTTAGAAGAAGGAGTAATTACCAAACTGATAAAAGCCGGTGCCAATGTATTAAGTTCTTCCTGTGGGCCATGCCTCGGCACCGGCCAGGGAATTCCTGCAGATGGTTTCTCTGTTATTTCCACTGCAAACAGAAATTTCCTCGGGCGTATGGGAAATAAAGAAGCCGAAATTTATCTTGCTTCACCGGCAGTGGTTGCACATACTGCAATTACAGGAGTTATTACCGATCCCAGGGAAACACCTGGCAAAGAAGTTTATCCCTTCAGGAAAGAAAGCAGCAACACACTTAGTATAAATGATGATGAAAACAGAAAATTCGAAAATGTCTGGAATTACAAGGATGCCGATAATCTGAATACAGACCAAATGTTTGCCGGTAATCTGACTTATAATATTCTCAGTTCGGACGGCGAAGCTATTATGCCCCATCTTTTCGAGGGATTTGATCCGAATTTCCATGCGAAGGTTCGTAAGGACGACATCATAATTGCAGGGGATAATTTCGGATGCGGTTCTTCGCGCGAACACCCGGCAGTAGGACTTGCTCATGTTGGCGTAAAGGCTGTAATAGTAAAATCTGTAAACAGGATATTCTATCGCTCCTCGGTGAACCAGGGTCTGCCCATAATCATTCTTCCCGAAGCAGTAGAGATATATAATCCCGGCGATGAAGTAATGATCAACTTTATTGAAGGATATATAAAAATTGCGGACAAAAAGCTCAGGTTTGCCCCCCTTCCGGATCAATTAATGGAAATATTCGAGGCCAGGGGGCTGGTAAATTACATCAAAAAGAACAGTTAAAAACAAAAGAGCCCCAATATCGGGGCTCTTTCTTTTCAATATTTTATTATCAATACCTGGAACCAATCGTTAACGTAAGGAACACCCCCCCAAAATCCTTAATAGGGTGATCCAATACTGATTCTATTCCATCACCACCAAAAGGAATATAATAATACCTGATGTTCAAGGCCAGGATAGTTTTGCCGTATTTTCCAACGTCAGCTCCCAAGCCAAGGAACGCCCCGGGCCTGACATAAGTATCGGAATGAGCAAAATCACTGAAAAAATCGTGTTTGTAAGGCGCTGCAAGAATAAACGTGGGGCCGGCTCCAAGTGAAATATGCGGCCTTAAGGTTTCGAACAATACATCCTGAAGAAAATACTGCTGCAAACTTAGTGTTAAAGGAAACATAAACAATCTGTGGACTTTTCCGTATACCACATACTCTCCCTCGTAAGGATTCCAAACTTGAAATTCGTCGGTATTTCTGGCCCCTGATATCCCCAGATTGGCAGACAGAGCCATACTGCTATTAAGTTTTCTTTGATAAAAGAAACCTAAACCAAAACCATTATTCGAAAACAACACATCTGCTCCCCAGGCATTAAGCAGATTCACAGCTTTATTTGCCGGATTAACCAGAGGGCGGGGAGAATGGAAAATAAAAACCGAATCCTCGATGCTGATCCTTTCTTCAGGCTCCGATCCTTTTGTCTGTGCTCTCGTGTTAGTGAAGTTAATAATAAATAATAATATAGCGCTCAATAATATTGTTCTGTGTGGCATATCGCAACTGTCTCTGATTAATTAATCAAATATTCTTTTACTATGAAGAACGAATTAAAAACTTTAAAAATTGTAAGATAAAATAAACTTTCGTAATTTTACAGTTCAAATGTTTTGCATTTGAATATTTCCGGCAATTTAGAAAATTTGACAGTATAAAAAAAAATGTTCGTGATTTGAAATATTGGGAATGGAACTAAAACAACTAATTGATTTACTCGAAAATCTTTTTCCTTCAGGTACTGCACTTGAAGGCGACAGAATCGGGCTTCAAATACAGTCAGAACAGAATCAGATCAAAAATCTGATGGTTGCCTACGAGCTGACAGACAAAGTAGCCGAGGAAGCAGTTCTTCACGATGCTGACTGCATTGTTGTATTTCATCCCCTGATATACAGGCCGCTGAAAGCTATAGAAATGCAGGACAGGGTTGGCCGTGTAACTGCAAAATTGATTAAAAACGATATTTCTCTTATCTCTCTGCACACCAGATTCGATGTTTTTATCGAGGGCACGAGTAAAATACTTGCCGATCTACTCGGACTTGAAGTTACCGATTTCCTTGTACCGGATAAAAATGAAGATGGTTATGGTATGGGAGTTATCTGCAAGCCAAAAGGCCATATTTGCGAAAGAGAATTACTGCAAAAAGTATGCAGTGTGTGCGGCTCGCCGGCAAGGTTCGGCAAGGGTAAGCAGGGAAGTCCTATTGAAAGGATTGGAATTGTAGGCGGCAGCGGAAGCTCATTTTTGAATGATGCTTTTAAAAAGGACCTTGACGTATATATTACTGCCGACATCTCTTATCATACATATCACGCAGCAGACGGCCGGATGATGCTTATTGACCCGGGGCATTACGAAATGGAGCAATTTGTTCCTGCTGCTATTGCAAAAATTATATCAGACAAGACCGAAGAAGGAAATATTAATATTTTCTCTTCTTTCATTGTTACTAATCCGGTAAGGTATTTCCCTAACCCGGATAATTATCTGGATTTACAAACTCAGAATATTTTTCGTAATAATAATAAATTATATGGTGTAGAATAAATGGAATCTCAAATCCATTATCTGGCAGTTTTGGGATATATCGACAGCAGACTCGACGAACTTCATGAAGAATTCGGAGATTTGCCCGAGGTTCTTAAGACAAAGGAAAAAAAGGCTCACGAGAACAAAATGATTGTTAAGGATACTGAAAATATCCTGGAAAACATCAAAAAATTTGTTGCCACTACCAAGAACACACTGATCGAGCTGAAAGACAAAGAAGAAAAGCTTGCCAAACAGCAGTTCAAAGTTAGAAACAACAAAGAATTTGATGCGATTACAAAGGAAATTGCTCATATCCGCAGCGAACATACAAGGCTCACGGATCAGATGAGAACTGAAGGTATTAAAGAAGAAAACCTTCTTGGAATACTCGATCAGCAAAAAAAGGATTTTGAAGAAGCTGAAAATGATGCTGAAAAAGTAAGGCTTGAACTCCAGTCTTTAGCCACAGAACAAAACGACGAGGTAAAGATTCTTTATGATAAAAGAAAGCTTGTTATCTCTAAAATTGAAGATAAGTACTATAACTCCTATGAACGCATAAGAAATTTCCATCCCGATACAGTGGTTCAGGTATTAAGAAACTCATGTTCCGGATGCTTCAATGCACTTCCTGCTCAGAAAATTGTAGAGATCAGGAATAACCTTGATGAAGTTTACGATTGCGAAAGCTGCGGAAGGATTTTGTATCCTGAAGAATTTTATATCGATGACAGTACTGTTGAACAATTTAAATAATTGTTGTCATTATTAAAATTTATAACTGTCCAAATAGTCTGATATATTAGATTTTGGACAGTTTTTATGTTATTTGAAAATTTCTTGCAGGGAAAACGGGCAACCGCGTCAATTTATTAACTGATTGATGAGGAAAGTCCGAACTCCGTAGAACAACGCGCTTCGTAACGCGAAGGCAGCAAGTCTGTTGACGAGCTGACGGATAGTGCCACAGAAAATATACCGCCCTTTTTGGGTAAGGGTGAAATGGCAGGGTAAGAGCCTACCGCGGCACGGGTGACCGTGCCGGCAGGGTAAACCCCGCGTGGAGCAAGGCCAAGTACAGGTATCGGCCCTCAGGCAAGGGGCTGTTCGTCCCTGTTTTTATAACAGTTACCGGGGTAGGCTGCATAAGGATAGCGGCAACGTTATTCTAAGATAAATGGTTGCCTCGGAGTATTAATTTACTCTTAGACAGAATTCGGCTTATAGTTTTCTCTGCAAGTACTTTTTTATTTCGAAATTCTTAGTTATCTTAATAGAAAGTAAATATTATCAATTTACGAGGTATGTAGTGAAAATTCCCGAAGATCCGTTTGTAAGAGAACTGCTGCCGGAATTTGTTGATTCCTGGATAAATGACATTAACGAACAATTCAGCGTACTAATCGATACAAAAAATGGTGATGACCTATACAGAATGGCTCATACACTTAAAGGTTCCTGTTTTCAATTCGGACTTGACGAAGTTGCCAATATGGGTATTGAGCTTATGGGCTACGCTAAAGAAAAAAACTGGGATAAAGCCCGGGAAATGGAAGAAAAATTGGTCAATTCTTTTAAAGAAATGAAAGAATTTATAAAAAATATTGAAGATTAAACAGCATTTAATAAAAATTTAATTGACATTGGCTCCGGCGTTTGATATATTGATACCGGAGCTTGTTTAATTTTTTAGGTATTTGTGATGAAAAAATATAAAATGTTTCTTTCGGCTATTCTCTTGTTCCTATTCTCGATTATAACAGCCTATTCTCAGGTAAGAATTGCAATATTTCCGTTTCAGAATATGGACGGGGATCTGAAATATAACATCTGGAGTTATAATCTTCAGGATTCCCTTACTAAATCCATGGGAAATCTGGAGCAAAACGGAACCATTTATTATATTGTTCCTGCTGATTCAGTAGAAATAATGCTGGCAGATCTGAATCTTGACCCGAATAACCCTCAGTATCAGACAGATATGTGGAAAGTTGCGAAAAAATTAAATGTGAAAAAAGTTGTTACCGGGAATTTCAATATTCAGGCTAACCGTTTTTTACTTAATGCTTATGTTTACGATGTAAAACTAAAATTACCACACCCACAATATCAGGCAAGAGATATTTTTAAAAAAGAAGAAGACCTGTACGAAGCTGTGGGAATTATTGTCGAGGAATTATTACCTGCGTTTTAAGCTAATTTATTCTAACTGAATGAACAATTTTAAATGGATAATTAAAAAAGGCTGCATTTATTCAAAATGCAGCCTTTTTTTCTTCATAAATCTATTTCTTCCATTTCATCCAGACTGTTGAATTTATATCAGTCCTTTCTCTTCCGTCATCCCACTGGGCAACATTTAACTGCTCAAGCCAATTCAGGAATTTATTAACATCTTCTCCTTTGAAAATGGAGCCGTGCTGGGGGCATATCATCGAAGGATTAATTAGCCTTACCCTTTTAACCCAATCTTTCAGCGCTCCGGTGGAAGGCATCCAACGAAGATGGAAATTCTTCATATAATTTATATGCTCATCAAAATTATCAACGAACAACGGAGCTGAATGGCCTTCAGGAAAAAGTGCAGCACCAATATCTCCGGAAAACAAAATATCAGCCTTGGGGTCATAAACCGAGAAATTGCCGGAAGAATGGCAATAGTGTGCCGGTACAAAATAAACAGAATTGGAACTGCCACCAATATTGAGTTCCATACCTTCATCAGGAATAGGATTTAGGATCAGCCTGGTACCCATACCAAAATGAGCAATAAATCCGGTCCATACCCAGGAGCAATAAACCTTTACATTAGGGCACAGATCCAGCCACATGGACAGTGAAGAAGAAATATCCGGATCCTGATGGCTGGCAAATATCACTTTGATATTATCAGTTGGAACGTATTTTGTAAGTTCAGTTAAAACCTGAGGAAAAATCTCAATTCCCCCCGGATCAAGAAGCATAGCATTATCCTTGTTAATTATAAGGTATTCATTGGTGTCTATTACTTCTTTCGATTTCTCGGGATCGCGGCCCAGAACAATCCATTTATGATCGCCGTTATCAAAAATCACTTCACTTTTCATGTAAAAATCCTGTATGGTTACTAATTGTTTTTCATGCTCATCAGGCTGTTAAGAAGTTTATCGCCGTAATTGATCTTATCAAGAATAGTATTCAGATTACCTTCAAGGGATTCAACCATATTTTTTATATTCGACACAAGCCCGTCGAAACTACCTGAATTATCTGTCAGATATGCAGATTCAATAGATATTGAAGAACCCATATAATTTGCAGTTGAACCATCCCTTCGAACTTCCTCGATTCTGTTCCTGGCCCTGGAAATTGTTGTATGAATATCCCTGAGAAGTTCAATTAGTGTTTCCATAATTTCTTCATTCTTTAATGATATTTCATGCAGGTTTGATTTACTTATCGGTTTTGCATCGCTAAATGATTCATGAGAGGATATTCTTGAAAGTTCGTAAACGTTCATGAGTTTAAAGTCTGTGGAATTTGTTTTGGCACCAGTTTCCAGGGAAACCCTGTCAATTGTTTTCGCCAATGCCATATTGTACATCATAAAGCGCCTGACAGCTATCGAACAGATAGTGATCTGTCTGGATAAATGCCCGACAAGTTTTTCAAGCTCATCAAGCTCGGGAGCAATTTTCGTAGGCAGATCAGAAAGAAAAGCTGACAGAGTTATCAGGGACTGACCCTGATTATTCCCGATTTTAGCTGCCTGTACTATACCGTTAATTGCAAGTAGCTTAAGGTCCAAGGAAATGCTTTTGAGCTGTCTGGTAGAATTGAGAACATCAACTCCTATTCCGAAAACTTTGGTTATGTCGTTTTTGTACTTAAACAGTAGATGATTCATTAATTGTGTCCCCGGTTGTTTTTCATATAATATACGTATATAATCGTAAAAAATGCAAATATATTTCCCGGAATCTCCCAAATAATTTAGGAAAAATTTATTTTCGAATGCTTCTGATATTAGCTATCTGTCAATAAATTAAATAATTATTTCGGATTTGTAAAAAATCTTCTAATCCTTCATTGGCAATTTGAATAACTGCCGGCAAACTTAAACCAGAAATAATTGCATTAAGAAGGTTTTCTTTACCGCTGACCTTTCTGAACATATCTTTTGAGCGTGAAGACAAGGATGAAAGTAGATCCGGATTAGAACTATTCAAAGAATATAGCACGTTTATGCCATTGCTATAAAACCTTGCCAGATTGTCCTTGCTGAACGTCAGATAGTATCCGTTGCATGTTTTATTTCTGTACATACCATAGAATGGCTGATAGCGGGCTTTGTCAAGAACTAATCCGTTATAGGAAATATGCTCTATTACTTCTTCAAATTTTTTGTAGTCGAAATCAGGACTTCCAAGATACTGGAACGGTGATGTTGTACCAATACCGATGCTGATCATCCCTAATTCGCCGATAATACCCAAAACAGCAGCTCCCCTGACTGCATTAACTGACGGGATGTGAGGCGAAGTGGGATACCAGAATAATCCTGTATCTTCCCAGGCCATCCATCTTTCCCAGCCTTTCATTTTAATAACAGTCAGTTCGCACTTTAGCTTTCCGGAATCTTTTTTTGTTCCAAGCCAGCCTTCATTGTTTATCATCATCGCCAGCTCTCCGAAAGTACAGCCATGCAAATATGAAACAGGAACCATACCCACAAAAGACCTCACATTGTCATCAAGTACTCCTCCGTCAACTACAATGCCGCCAATCGGATTCGGCCTGTCCAGAATAATTATCGGTTTGCCGGCATTTGCACAAGCCTTCATGGTATTGTACATTGTGGATATATATGTATAGGAACGAATACCTATATCCTGAAGATCAACTACAACCACATCGCATTTTTTCAGCAGATTGTCATCCGGGGATTTACTCCCTCCGTACAAAGAATATGCTCTGACACCAAAAACAGTATCATCTTTTACTTTTTCTCCCGCAGGTATTGTTGTAAAAAATCCATGTTCGGGAACAAAAAGGCCTGTCAGGTTAACTTTACCTGATTCTTTTAAGATATTCAGGGTAAGCCTGCCATCTCTGCTACGGCCAGCATGATTTGTTAATAGAGCTACCTTCTTTCCTTCAATTTCCTTAAAATTATTCTGCTCCAGAACATCAATTCCGGGAAAAACGCCGGCAGCAGGATCTAATTGCGGGAATGCCGGATTGTAAGTAAATAAAAAAACAAGAATTGATAAAATTTGTTTCATAAAATATTCTTTTATTAATTAGGATCCATAAGGTTTCTTAAGATATCTACGGGCTTTGCTGTGGCTTCCCTGTTTATTTTCCATATCAAGAACAATTTCATAATGATCCACGGCCTTATCCCTTATACCAAGTTTGTCATAAATCTTAGCAATTTTCAGATGTGCCTGCACCATGAAACCACTGTCTTCCTCATCAACAATATCAGAAGCTTCCACACATTTATTCAGATAGATCAGCGCTGCTTGTTCCTTACCTTTTGCCATAAGGCAGTGCCCGACATAATACAAGCCCTCACGAGCTGCATATATATCATATCCCGGCATTTTATCCAGATAACGCCTGAGCAATTCTTTCCAAATAATTTCGGCTGAATCCAGCTTATTATGAATTATCAATGTTTTACCAACATACCTCTGAAAATATGGATTGTTAGGAAATCTATTGTGCAGGTTAAGCGCAATATTGTAAGTTTTCTTATAATCTTTTTCGAACTGATAATATATTTGCAGACGAATAACCTGAGCTTCGATATCAGCATATCTTGCAAGTTCGGCAGCGGCTTTCAGCTGAAGCAGGCCAAGCCTTATGTCCCCCCTTGGCAGAAAGGCCATAATGGGTTCCAATACAGGGTGTATTTCAGGAAATTTCTTGGCAAAATAATTATAAATACCGGTTCCCAGCATAATATCGTGATTTCCGGGTGCAAGCCTTTTGCATTCATGAAGTATGTCGAATGCATTTTTCCCGTCATTAGCAGCATTTAGCCATGATTTCCTGACAGTGTAAAATCTTCCCCTGAAACCAATCGCACCGCCCTTGAAGAACAAAGCTGTTATGTCGGAAGGATTTTCATCCAGGTAGCTGTCACAAAGTTCCACAACCCTATCAATTTTTTCCAGGAATATATCATCCCATGTTTCGTTGTGACGATAAAGCCAAATCCTCCACCATTCAACCATGGCATCAAGGAAATAGCCCGCCGGATGGTCAGGATAGCGTTTAATTACTTCGGCAAAACAATCGTTTGCTTTGTCGAATTCTACATTATATATGTAAAAAGACCCAAGTTTTACCAGGCTGTCAGCATCATGCTTCATAATGGCAATCTGCCCGCTACCTTTAGTAAATCCAGCAAATATTATAATAACTGAAATGATAAAAAACCTGAATAATCTCATTTTTTCTCCATTTTATTGTGTCACTCATATTGAATGACGTTGTAAAACCAAATTTATGAAAATTGAAGGTTCGGTAAAAATTTGAATCAGTTAATTTTTCTTTTTCTGATTTTCATAATCTCTTTTTTGATTTCATTAATATCAGGCCTTGTTGTTTTGTTTTTCAATACATATTTTTCGAAATATTTCAAGGCCTGAGATGCTGATTCCCTGCCAATTAATACATCACGGATAAGACTGAACAGCTTATCCTCCGTATGCTTTAGATCTTTAAAACCAGGAAGCTTATTCCAGTTTCTGATATCAGCGATCAAATCATTTTTTTGGCTAAGCGGAAATGTATAATGCAAATCCGGTAATCCTATATTGAAAAATCCCGATAATGAATCAGTTAAAATGAAATTTAAAAACTCATCAGCTTCACTTTTATTTACTGATTTTTTATTGATAAGTATAACTTTAAAAACCCCGAACCGGCGATTATCCGGAAAATTATTTTCTTCAATTCCGGAAATATTTCTCAGGCAACGGTCTTCGAACCTGATAAGGTTTTTGATTTGGTTTTTTTTCAAAGCATGAGTTAAGGCATTTTCAGTTTCAATCAATCCCATTGCTGCCAGGTCAGCATATTTTTCAAGAGCAATAATATTTTTTGAATTATAGATTCCACCCTTTCCTGCGATATTAAAATTGCCACCAAGGTAATTGAATACTGCATAAAAATTTGGAAGAAAGTTTTCTCTGTTCTTTGCTTGTATTCCAAAGGCCGTCAAGGTGTTTTGCCCGGAATTTCTTTTTGAAGCCATCGGTTTTTCTTCATTAGTACCTGCAATATTAGAATAAATTTTGTATTCCTTGTAAGCAAATGGAATTATCCCGCCCGAACTGTTCAGTGCGAATTTCATGTATTTATTAGGAATTGTATCAGAAATCAATTTAAAACGACTTAAATAGTGTAAGTAATCGACAATAAGTATATCGGCAGAATCCGCAAGCAACCAATTATTGTCATAGATCACATCAATTTTATAATTTTCCCTGAAAATGTTCAGCAACGTATCAGGCAACAGAGCCGGAAAACAAGGGGTTTCAGACTCGAAAACCATCAATTTTTTATTATCTTCAAATAAACCGCAGGAGCAGAAAATAATTGCAATAGCAAAAAAACTAATAATTTTTTTCATAATCAAATAATGCTTATTAGAAATTTGTTAATAAATTTTCAACAATAATATTAACATAAATATCACACATTTTTTCAACGATTCCAATTTCTTTTATTCCTTTCATTCAATTTTCATTATATTTGTTCTCGTTACATTTGAACAATTTTCAAAAAATTTATTAAATTTTGAGAATACTAAAAACGGAAAAATAATAACTATAATGATTCATCAAATGAGCGAGTATATGCCAAAAAAACCGACTTTTTCAGGAAAATCAAAGTATCTATTCATTACCGGCGGGGTGTTGTCCTCTCTCGGCAAGGGAATTGCTTCGGCATCGATCGGCCTTTTGTTAAAACAAAGGGGCTACTCGGTAACAATAATGAAATTCGACCCCTATATAAATGTTGATCCGGGCACAATGAACCCCTTCCAGCACGGGGAAGTATATGTAACTGATGACGGCTCGGAAACAGACCTTGACCTTGGACATTACGAAAGGTTTATTGCACAGTCGCTGTCCAAAGATAACAATGCCACAGCCGGGCAGGTTTACTTTGAAGTTATCTCGAAAGAAAGACGCGGCCATTATCTTGGTAAAACAGTACAGGTAATCCCGCATATTACTGATGAGCTGAAAAAACGCCTGACAGTTTATGACGGAAAATATGATTTTATTTTAGTTGAAATTGGCGGAACTGTCGGAGATATTGAGTCCTTGCCATTTTTCGAGGCTCAAAGGCAGCTTTCAATCGAATTAGGGCATCAGAATTCCCTTAGCGTTCACCTGACCTATGTTCCGTTCATTCAGGGTGCCGGTGAATTAAAAACCAAACCTACGCAGCACTCGGTAAAGCTTCTAATGGAATACGGAATCAGGCCCGATATACTTCTTTGCCGGTCAGAGCATAAGCTCAGTAAGGATCTTAGGCAGAAAATTGCACTTTTCTGCAATGTTGACCTTGAATCTGTTATTGCGGGCTTAGATGTGGAAAACACTATCTACGAAGTACCGTTAATGTATGCCAAAAGCAACCTGGACGAGATCATTCTTAATAAACTTGGTATGGAAGCAGGTGAAAGAGACCTAAAAACCTGGACAAAATTTGTAAACAGAATAAAAAATCCCCGAAAAGAAGTTAATGTAGGCCTTGTTGGTAAATATACACAATACAGGGATTCATATAAATCTATTCTTGAAGCGTTTTCCCATGCAGGATCAGTTAATAATGCCAAAGTGAATGTTATCATGATTGATTCCGAGCAAATCACTGCTGAAAATGTTGAAGAAATGCTTTCGGATGTTGACGGAATTCTTGTTGGTCCGGGCTTTGGCCCCAGGGGCATTGAAGGCAAAATAAAGGCAATTAAATACGTCCGTGAAAACAACATGCCTTTCTTCGGAATCTGCCTTGGGCTTCAGTGTGCTATCATTGAATTCTCGCGTCATGTATGCGGTTTGGACGGAGCTCACTCGGCTGAATTCGAAGAAACAGATAACAATGTTATCGACCTGATGGAAGAACAGAAAAATGTAAAAGACAAGGGCGGTACGATGAGGCTCGGTGCCTATCCCTGTAAACTGGCAGATGGCACAAAAGCTATAGCTGCTTATAAAGAAAATGATATATCAGAAAGGCATCGCCACCGGTACGAAGTAAACAACAAATTCCGTCCGGTTCTGGAAGAAAAAGGTATGGTTTTCAGCGGAACATCTCCGGACGGCTCACTTGTTGAAATTGCAGAGCTTGCAGATCATCCGTGGTTTCTTGGCACGCAATTCCATCCTGAACTAAAATCCAGAGCCGTTACCGGCCATCCTCTGTTTATTGACTTTATCAAAGCAGTTCTGGACAGAAAAAAATCCAAAGAGAAAACCAAATAGAAAAAGCCGATAATTAAATAAAAACCTTCCGCAGATTTCAATCACGGAAGGTTTTTTTAATTTTTTATTGCTAAAAAGTCCCTTAAAAAAAGGACTTAACTAAAAAACGTCATTTTTTCTTCAACCGCACAAGGTGCAGTTTGCTAAACCTGTTTTCCGTTCCTTTCAGCAGCCTGAGAACATTATGCCTGTGCTGATATATAAGAATAGCCATCAGGCCGAGAGCGAAATAAATCAATGTAAAATATCCTTCAATGTTGTCATGAAGAATATTATAGCGGAAGAAAATTGAACTTGGAAAAGCAACGGCAGCAGTTATTGAGCCAAGAGAAATATAACCGGAAAAAATCACCGCCAATATAAAGAAGAACAAAGCAATTCCAACGTCAACAGGAGCAATACCAATAAGCATTCCTGCCGCGGTATTAATCCCTTTTCCGCCCTTGAAACCAACAAATATCGAGTAAATATGCCCCATAACCGCACTGACTCCGGCAAGAAGGCGTACAACTGTCATATCCTCGAACATTGTTATCCCGGGGAAAGTAATTCCTTCTCCGAGCAAAGATGCAATAACTACAACTGCAAGGATTCCTTTAAGAAGATCAGCTACCTGGACAATTATGCCCCACTTCATACCAAGAACACGAAAAGCATTTGTACTTCCCATGTTTCCACTTCCTTTTTCCCTTATGTCAAAACCAAAGAACTTCTTACTCACAACAATAGCAGTAGGGAAAGATCCAAGCAAATAACTTAAAAAAGTAACCAAAATTAGTTTAAAATAAGGATCCATAAAACATTGACCTAACTATAACAACAAACCAAAGTACAATATAACCAATTAGTAATTTCTATCAATAATTAAATTTTTTAGTTCATTTTATTTAGCACCGTTACCATTCGATGCAAAATGATACAAAGAAATCCCAACTGCAACAGAAACATTCAGAGATTCTGATTCAGTGTTGCCCTCTATTCTGAACATAGTGTTTATTACTTCTTCAAGCTCCGGAGAAATACCATTTGCTTCGTTACCGAAAATAATACCAAATTTCTGATCATGCCCTAAACCTGTAAGCATCTTGTCGGTATCAAGAGAAGCCCCGAATATCTCAAAATCCTTGTAGTTTTCGCTGATAAATGTTTTCAGATCCGGTTCATGTACGATTGAACTTTTAAAAATGGCACCCATTGAAGCCCTGACGGTCTTGGAATTATATTTATCGGCGCAGTCCCGGCCCAGAATTATCTGGTCGATTCCAAACCACTCTGCTGTACGGATTATTGTTCCAATATTTCCCGGATCGGCAACTGCATCCAAAGCAATAAATGGTCTGGACGTATCAATTGTATCGTCTTCCATGTTGATAACGGTTAGGATGCCCTGAGGCGACTTTGTTCCTGCCATCTGATCGAAATGAGTTTTATTTGCAGTATATACCGGAAGTCCTTCATCTGAAAATTTTTCAGCAAGCTCAATAATTTCCGGTGATGGATAATCCCTTATAACTGCTAATTCCGGAACATACCTGCTCCCGATTAATTCCCGGCAAAGCCTTTCTCCCTCGGCAATAAACAACGAATTCTGATCGCGGAATTTCTTTTGATGTAAAGACCTGATTAGCTTATTTAACCTTTGTGAAATCTGAATAGTGAAGTGCATAATAATTAGTTTCTTATATTTTTAAGTATCAAAAGTTTCTATAATAAAAGATTTTTCTGAAATTTCAAAATCCCGATTTGAACCGAAAAACTTAAATTCACACCTAAGCAAATAGACGATAAGGATTTAAAAATATTTTACAAAAAATTATATAGATACGAAATTGAATATTATTTATTGTTGAGGAATTGAGAGTTTTATTTCAGTACCCTGATTTATTTCGCTTTTTACGTCAATTATTGCATCAATTTTTTCAGCTGATTGCTTAACGATATTCATACCAAGGCCAAAACCCGGAATAGTACCGACGTTTTCTCCACGAATAAAACCTGTAAACATACCATTACGGCAAAGGCCTTCAGGTATTCCGATACCATAGTCTTTTACTGTCAGGTTTATATATTTATCCCTGTCATCAATTATAACATCTGTTTGATGATTATCAGGAGAAAATTTAATTGCATTAGAAATTAAATTTGATAATATATTGTTCAAATGCCAGGACTTGGTTCTTAAATATACTTCGTCATGGCTTGTAATAATTTTCAACTTGTGATCATTTTTATAATCCTCGTTAACAACCCGGAATATTTTCTTAACATATTGAATCAGATCAAAGTTGGTAATATGCTCTTCTGATCTTCCGGAGTCGTTCTTTCCAATAGTAATAACATTTTCAAGAAGCTTTATCATCTGGTTGGCTGATGACTGAATTTTCATCACATGCCTGTCAATTTTCGGATCATTTAATTCCTTTGTTCTCAGATCTATCAGGTAGGATGAACTCAATATTATTGTCAACGGAGTTCTGTATTGGTGAGAAATCATATTTATAAAATCAATTTTCAAACTGTTCAGTTCTTTTTCTTTTTCAAGCTGTTCCTGTAATTCAATCTTGGAATTTCTAAGCTGGCCTTCAATTTTTATTCTTTTAGAATTTTCCTTTCTCAATTTTCTGTATGCTTCAAAGATCTTCTTCCTGAATAGAAAGTTCCTGATCCTTGTTGAATAAATAAACCAATACAAAGGCAAGCCGAAAACAACAACAGAAACAACCGGTAACTTCATTTCAAGTGATAATGTTGTAAAATCGATCTTACTGAAATGTAAGATTAAGTATAAAATAACAGAAGGAATTGTAAACAACAGGTATTTGTATATTGATCCGATATGCAGCATAATAATCAATAAATATGTCAGGATAAGGGTATATGCAAATTCAGAAGTCAATTCCTCGATATAATTAACGTAAGCACTCCAGATAGTTAGTGTGAATATTATTATATTCATAAGCAGGTCTTTTGTCCGCAAAGAGATGGTTCTCGTATTTTTCCGGGGGAGAAATAAAAAAAATGAAAAAACTGCAATTATCAGCATTATTATGTCAGGATATAAGTAATTTTCAGATTCTATCGAACCTATATTTAACACTCCACGAATATCAATAACGATTAGTACTGACAGCCAGACAATAAAAATACCGAGAATATATCTGAACAACCTGACATTCTGTTCTGTTATTTCCCTGAAGAATTCATATTTCAGATTATCAGGAATAGAAAAGTAATTTTTTTTAAATTTTCTAATAAAAGTCATAATATACTAACTTGTAAGAATAACATTATTTTCCAATAATAACAAAAGCACCCCAAAAATAAGGATGCCTGTACTCTGATTTAATTGCTAACTGAGCATTTCTAAGAGCCTCGCTGTAATTTTGCCCGGAAACAATATTCAGATAAAGTTTTTCCATCAGATGTGTTGTGATTTTGTCGTCAATTTTCCATAAAGACATAATCAGGTTATCAGCACCCGCAACAATAAAGGCTCTTTGCAGTCCATAAACTCCCTCGCCGTTTTTCACTTTACCAAGGCCGGTTTCGCATGCACTCAGAACAACAAGCGAAGCACTTTCCAGATTAATATTTATTGCTTCGAATGATGTTAGTATTCCGTTATCGCTTCCCCCGTTCATTTCGCCAAAAGCCCAGGCTGCCCCAGAAAGCAATATTCCGGAACGTAATAATGGATTTACAGCAGCTTTTTTAACATTTATACCAAAAGCTTTCTTTCGGTTTTTCATTTCGTTTTCCGGCAGGAAATAACCATGCGATGCCAAATGAATAATATCATAAGCCCCAACATGCTTGAAATTCATTTCGGAAGCATCCCTGTTGATCTTAATATCTGTATCGATGTTCATCTTCCTGAAAAGGGTATCCAGAATTAATACTTCATCCCGGGTACCTGAAATCTCAGGTATTTTCACCGGCGGCCTTTCTTCATTGGAAATACCGGCTTTATACTCAAAATCAGGGAAACCGTATAAGGCTGCTTTCCGGGGTTTTCTGCTGCCTGACTTGCATAGCAACTCATTCAGATTAGTTACAACCACAACGAATTGTCTGCCAATAATATATTCCCCGTTATTATCAATAAGGGTATTTATATTTATCGAATGGTAAATCCCGTCAGCACTTAAATATATTTTATTTTTATTCCCGGTTTTAGCATCAATTTTTTCGTAAAAATGCCTGTACGAATCATAATCATCAATTCTGTGGCGAATAAAATTCTTATAATTTTTTATAAATTTATTTTCGAGTTTATAACCATCTTTAAGCAAAACTATTTCCGGATGCTCTTTTGTCTCCTTGGTTACTACTAAAGCAGCATAAAATATTGTATCTGTCCATCTCCGGTCGAACAGGCGGTATCTGATAATTTCAACAGCCGCTTCATCATCTTCAAGTACATTCCTGACATCCTGCCAGGAATTTCTATCAACGCTGATATATTTTTTAAATTCTGTATTGGCTCTTACCAGGCTCTTCTCTAATTTTTCAGCAGCTTTTTCCAGTGAGTCAGTATTAATATTTTTTGCACTGATCTCCGAAGCACTCATCGAGTATATATTAACCAGGTTCTCCCTGATATCTTTCCAATTGTCGAAACTTGAAATTGTATTCTCGTCTTCCGATTCAGACATCAACTTCCTCAAATCCCTGGCACTGCTCATAATGATGGCTTTGGTCGCCATCCTGTATTCAAATAATTTTGAAAGAAGCGCAGGGTTCTCTTTATGCCGTTCAATGACGAAATAAGTAAACATTTCAAACCGGTCCATCAATTCGTCATAAAACTCAGTTCTTTCGTTTTCGCTTAGAAATGTAAAAGTCCTATCAATAAGATTCAGATAGCTGTCAAACGCTTCGATATAATATTTTTCTGCTTCAGAAGGCTTATTCATATCTTTCATAAGCCCTGCCAGATTATTCAGGCTAACAGCATAATCAGGATGATCTTTACCAAGCACTTTACCACGAAGGAACAAAGCATTTTGCAGAAATTCCGAAGCACCATTCAAATCGCCCTTATGCCAGCGGATTATTCCCAGGGAATTCAGGCAGGAAGAATATTTGGGATGCCCGTTACCGAATCTATTCTCAATTATCCCGGATGCCTTCATAAAATTTTCCTCGGCTTTTGCAACGTTTCCCTCTTCCCATTCTATCATCGCCAGGTTATAGTATGCATCAGCAAGATCCTTGAAATTTATGTTTTCCGGATTTTTTGCGATTTGCTTAGCCTTTTCAATAAAAATATGAGATTTTTCATTGTTATCCAGAGCATTATATGCAATTGAAAGATTTACAATTGTATTCAAATATTCCCCGGGAAATGTTTTTTGATTCTTTTCGAATATATCAAATGCTCCTTCAAGGTATTCCGCGCTATTTTTATAATTTCCCAGCTCTATGTAAAGAGACCCTATATTGAGTAAAGTTCTGGCATAGGAAATATCATCGTTTTTTCCTGCTTTATTTTTTATTTTAACCGAATTAAGATACGCATTTTCCGACTCCGAGTATTTGCCAAGTTCCTGGTAAATCCTGCCAAGGTTATTAAGCGATTTTGCCAGTGATAAACTGTCGGTAGCAGGCATTGACTTTTTTATTTCAATTGCCCGGACAAGCCTTCGTTCCGCTTCGGGATATTTTCCGGTTTTCTCAAGGCAGGCACTAAGATTGTTTAGCACAGCACAATAATGATCATTATTTTCTCCTATCGACCGGGAATAGGTTTCAAGAGCTTTATCGAAATATTTAATTGCATTTTTAAAATCTGCTTTCATATAGTATATTTCCCCTGTAAGCTGCAGGCTTGAAGCCATGTATTGGCTGCTTTCACCAAATTCCTTCAAAGCAAGTGCCTCGGACTCTAAAGCTTCTTCCAGGGCGGTGTCGAATTGAGAATTATAAGCCTTTTCTCTCGCAGAATTTATCATTGTTTCCCATTCAGATTTTTCCTGTCCGAATGCAGTAATATAAATCAATATAAATAAAGGGTAGAGTAATCGTTTTATTATCATTTTATTTGTTTAAATATATACTACATACGAATATGTAAATAAGTAAAATTTTCTACAATAAAAAAAAGAAATCTTCAAATAAGAAAAAAACTCTTTTACAATATGTTTTGTATCCTAAAGTTTCATAATTTTGTTAACTTTTTTAATGATTATTTTTAATTATCGGTGTTTTATGAAAATTTTAGTTACAGGCGGAGCAGGATTTATCGGTTCTCATATTACCGACGCTTATATTAAAGCCGGCCATGATGTTGTGATTATTGACAATCTGTCAACAGGCAGGCTTGAAAATCTAAACCCGAAAGCAAAATTTATTCAAAAAGACATTAATGATATTTCAATAGACCAAATTTTTAAGGAAGAAAAGTTTGATATTATTAATCACCAGGCAGCTCAGATTGATGTAAGAATATCGGTTGACGACCCAAGGCTGGATGCGGAAACCAATGTTCTTGGCAGCCTGAACCTGTATGAAGCTGCTAAGAAACACGGAGTAAAGAAAATCATCGTTGCATCATCCGGAGGAGCAATTTACGGAGATCAGGAATATTTTCCTGCTGATGAAAATCATCCGACAAACCCGTGCTCGCCTTATGGCATTGCCAAGCTTGTAAATGAAAAATATCTTTACTACTATCAGTATGTTTACGGAATAAAATTTGTTGCTCTAAGGTACGGAAATGTTTATGGGCCTCGGCAGAACCATAGAGGTGAAGCCGGAGTTGTAGCCATATTCGCCAACAAAATGCTTGACGGCGAACAGCCCGTGATAAACGGGGATGGCAAAAATACCAGGGACTATGTTTTCGTTGGCGACGTGGTAAAAGCTAATGTTGCGGCTCTTAACAAAAACGCTTCCGGCCCATATAATGTTGGTACTGCAATTGAAACTGACGTAAACTTCATATTTAACATTCTGAATGAATCTTTAGGTTCGGGATGCAAAGAAATTCATGGGCCTGCAAAGGACGGTGAACAACGCAGGTCGGTTATTTCTTATGCCAGGCTGAAGAATGAATTCAATTGGTCTCCTGATGTTGATTTTGCCGATGGATTGAAAATAACAGCCGATTATTTCAAAGGTATCAGGGAAAAATTGGCAGGCCAATAAGATTTAACATATTTTATATTTTTCTCCCGATTGATTCAAAAACTCTGTTTTCAATCGGGATTTTTTGTTATCTCAACAAATAAAATAACGGATTATTGATTTATTTTCGACACATTCACAATGCATATCTTAGTTGTTGAATAAAATCCATCCCATTATCATCAAATATCACTTTTTGAATTAATGATTTTAAAAAAAAACATTTTGATATTTATCGAAATGTTTTTAATTTGATGATTATCGAAATGAGAAAAGGAAAAACTATGAATGAGTTTACTAAAACATTTAAAGCAATAAGCGATCCGAACAGGGTAAGGATAATTAAAATGCTTGAAGCCAAACCTCTATGTGTTTGCGAGATTACCAGCGTTCTGAATATATCGACATCGACAGTTTCAAACCATCTTAACATATTAAAAGATGCCGGATTTATCAGGGATAAAAAGAACGGCAAATGGGTGGATTATTCTTTGAACAGAAGCTCCGATAATCCCGTTCTCCACCAGGTTCTTGCAATGTTCCCGGGCTGGCTGAACGACAATGATATAGTTAACAGCGACAAAGGCCTGATATCGGAAGCTGACAGGATTCAGATATGTGCCAGCCTTAAATCAGTTTGATATTTGTAGAAATATAATCGGATAAATCATGAAAATACTCGTCCTTTGTACTGGCAATTCCTGCCGAAGCCAAATGGCAGAAGGTTTTTTAAAATCGTTTGATAGCAGCTTTGATGTTTATTCTGCCGGCACCAAACCGGCTTCGGAAGTACATCCGAATGCTATTCAGGTTATGATGGAAGCAGGAATTGATATAAGCCGAAACAGTCCGAAGCTGGTTGATAATTTCCTTAGTGAAAAATTTGACTACGTAGTAACTGTGTGTGGCGGAGCAAAAGAAAGCTGTCCGGCATTTATCGGCGAGGTAAAACACAGGCTGCATATTGGTTTCGACGACCCTGCAAAAGCAGAAGGAAACGAAGAGTTTGTCCTTTCCGAATTCAGAAGGATCAGGGATGAGATAAAGGATGGTTTTTATAAATTCTATTCTGATATTTTATTAGAGGAAACTAATGCCTAAACTATCCAAACAACTCAGCTTTCTGGACAGGTACCTGACTTTCTGGATATTTGCAGCAATGGCAGTAGGAGTCCTCAGCGGTCACTTTTTTCCGGAAGTTGCCAATTTCTGGGATTCGATGAGTACGGGGACAACAAACTGGCCGATTGCCATAGGCCTGATCCTGATGATGTACCCGCCCCTGGCAAAAGTCCGCTACGAAGAGCTCGGAGATGTTTTCAGAAATGTTAAAATCCTGGGTTTATCCCTAATTCAGAACTGGATAATCGGGCCTGTTCTAATGTTTCTGTTGGCCGTAATTTTCCTGCAGGATTATCCTCATTACATGGCAGGATTAATAATGATCGGGCTGGCAAGATGCATAGCAATGGTGATAGTATGGAACGAGCTTGCCAAAGGAGATACGGAATATGCCGCAGGCCTTGTAGCTTTTAACTCAATATTCCAGGTGCTTTTCTTCTCGGTTTACGCTTATGTATTTATAACAATTCTTCCGGGTTGGCTTGGATTGGAGGGTTTTGAAGTTGATATTACTATCGGGCAGATTGCCGAAAGCGTGTTTATTTACCTTGGTATTCCGTTCATAGCCGGAATCTTAACACGGTTCAGCCTGATAAAAATAAAGAACAAGGAATGGTACCATAAGGAATTTATTCCTAAGATCAGCCCTATAACCCTGATAGCGCTGCTGTTCACTATAGTTGTAATGTTCTCGCTAAAGGGTGAGTATATCGTAAAAATACCGCTTGACGTTGTCAGGATAGCAATACCACTACTGATTTACTTTATAATAATGTTTCTTGTATCATTCTTTATGGGAAAAAAAATCGGTGCGGATTATTCCAAGACAGCAACACTATCGTTTACAGCAGCTTCAAATAATTTCGAGCTGGCAATAGCCGTGGCAGTAGCTGTTTTCGGTATTAATTCCGGGGAAGCTTTCGCTGCCGTTATCGGGCCTCTTGTGGAAGTGCCGGTTCTAATTGCCCTTGTAAACGTTGCCCTGTGGTTTCAGAAGAAATATTTCAATGATCCCGAAAAGGGAAATATTAAAGCTCCGGATGTTTGTCCCTGATTTTGGGATTAGCTGAAAATATCGAATTAGTTAGTATTTGTTTGTTGGTATTAAAAATGGGTTTTTGATATGAAAAAGATGTTTATGGGTTTAATTATTATAATTGTTTGCGTATCCATTGTCCTTGGAATATCGTCTTCTGCCTGGTATTATTTTGCAATCCCGATTGGTTTTCTTTTTGGTTATTTTCTGCAAAAAGGAGACCTCTGTGCTTCCTCGGCAATGAGTGAAGCAATAATGTTCAGGGACAGAAGCAAACTTTGGGGATTTTGGATTGCCATTGTCACTACAATGCTTTCGTTATCAATAATTGATTATATAGGCTGGATCAGCGTTAATCCGAAACCATTCTTATGGCTTAGTTCCATTGTCGGCGGCCTGATATTTGGTGTGGGAATGGTCTTTGCCGGCGGATGCGTGAGCGGAGTGCTGTTTAAAAGCGGAACAGGAAATATTAATTCCATTATGGCGCTGATGGGGGTTCCATTCGGTGTTGCGGCAGTAGAACTTGGCCCGCTGAACGATATGCATTTGTGGATGAAATCTTTCATTATTAAAGGTGCGGATGGCGAATCTTTAACTCTTTATTCTGTAACAGGTATTCCATACATGGTTCTGGCGATTTTATTCGTTGCAGGAAGTATTATTTATCTTGTACTCAGAAAAAGAAAACTTAATTTCTCCATGCCTCTTAAGCATTCATGGAAGCCATGGGTGGCCGGTATAGCTCTCGGAATTCTGGGAATATTCGCATTCCTTTCTTCCAGTGAAAGCGGAAGAAATTATCCATTGGGCGTAACACACGGTGTATATCAATATTCCCTGCTAATGTTTGAAAAAAATGATAATATTAAGTATATAACTTCAAAACCTGATAAATCTGTAAAAATTCAGGTTGCCAATGAAAAACATCAGAACCCGCAACCACCCAAAAAGAAAGTTAATGTGTGGCTGGTTCTGTTGGTTCTAAGCCTGATTGCAGGTTCCTGGTTCTCCGGTGCGCTATCCGGACAGTCCAGATTATTACCCAAAGACCCGCAGCAAACCTTAATTGCTTTGACGGGTGGATTGATGATCGGCGTCGGTGCTGCGTTTGCCGGTGGATGTTCTATTGGCAATATTATGTCCGGGCTGGGCATGATGAGCCTTGGGAATTTAATTTTTGCTATCGTGGTATTGCTTGCCAATTGGGCAACAACTTACTTTTATTTAATGGGCGGTAAAATAGGAAAATAATGATGGAATGGAAAAAAGAATGGAAAATCTTACTAACTATAGGAGCGGTATTTCTCGGATTTTACTATCTGCCGATAGGCCAGGCACGATTTGATAATGCGCTGGCAGAAGCTCTTTATCTTGCAAAATGGTATGCCAGGGAACATGTTGTACTATGCCTTCTTCCGGCATTCTTTATAGCGGGAGCAATAAGCGTATTTATCAGCAGGCAATCGGTTATGAAATACCTTGGCGCAAAGGCTAATAAAGTAATTGCCTACGGTGTTGCTTCAATGTCGGGCGGAATTCTGGCGGTATGTTCCTGCACGGTGCTTCCTTTGTTTGCCGGTATTTACAGAATGGGCGCGGGTCTGGGGCCTGCATCGGCATTTCTTTATTCTGGCCCTGCTATAAATGTAATGGCAATAATAATGACGGCAAATGTACTCGGTATTGAAATTGGAATAGCAAGGGCGCTTGGTGCTGTTGTTTTCAGTATCATTATCGGAATAATGATGCAGTTCATTTTCAGGAAGGAAGAAGCCGAAAAAGAAGAAATTCAGATGGCAATTCCCGAGGAGGAAAATGCCCGCCCTTTATGGAAAAATATAATATATTTTGCTTCGATGGTTGCCGTACTCGTATTTTCCACATGGGGCAAACCCGAAGGTGCTGCTGATTTCTGGGCGGTGATATATTCTGTTAAATGGTATTTAAGCGGTGCGTCTGCCATAGTTCTGCTGCTGGTTCTTTTGTTCTGGTTTGATATTAACAGAACGAAACTGCTTATCAGCGGCGGTGCAGTTCTGCTTATGGCAATTATCTTTGCTAATCAGCCAATGATACCCTTTATTACAGCATTGATTGCTTTGTCCTGGACAACATCCTCAGGTGAGGGCGAAGGAAACGACTGGTTCGAAGCTACCTGGGATTTTGCAAAACAGATTATGCCATTGTTGTTCTATGGCGTACTGATAGCCGGTTTTGCCCTCGGCAGGCCCGGAAACGAAGGTATAATACCGGCAGAATGGATTTACCAGGCCGTTGGCGACAACTCGGTTATTTCCAATTTATTTGCATCGGTTGTCGGCGCATTTATGTATTTCGCCACCCTTACAGAGATACCCATCCTGCAGGGGCTGCTCGGGAACGGCATGGCAAAAGGCCCGGCACTGGCTCTTCTGCTATCAGGCCCGGCACTATCGCTTCCCAATATGCTCGTTATTAAAAGCGTTGTCGGGTGGAAAAAAACAATTGTCTATGTTTCACTGGTTGTAATAATGTCAACAATAAGCGGTTTATTATACGGATATTTATTTTAAAGGAGATTATGATGAAAGAAGTAAAAGTACTCGGCCCGGGATGTGCCAAATGCAAGAAACTGGCCGAAAATGTAAAAGAAGCGATAGCACAGTCAGGCAAAGACCTTGAATTTGAATACGTAACTGATATTCAGAAAATAATGCTTTACGGCATGATTATGACTCCCGGCCTTGTTTTAGACGGAAAAGTTGTTTCTGCCGGAAAAGTATTGAACGTGAAAGAAATTTTAAAAATGATTGAAGCTTAGATTGGTTGATTTGAAATGGCAAATCTAAACTTTAAAGATTTTAAAATTGGCAAATATAACTTTGTGGTAAGTAGAATAATTTATTATTGAATAATTTTCTTATATATATGACACCTCCCCAACCCTCCCCGAAAGGGAGGGCTTTGCAGTAAGCCCATCCTTCGGAGGGGTTTGGGGAGGTCAGTGTCGCGAAATTGGAAATATTAAACCGAATTGAAATTTTATATATTTTAGTATTATTATTTAACCGAGGTATGAGATGAAGACAAAAAATCTATTAATTATCATAGCAATGATACTGCTGGCTTCTTCAGGAATGATAGCCAATAAAAAAGCCGACAAAGGCAGTTATGTTAAAGTAATATATTTCCACGGCGATTATCGCTGCCCTACATGCAATAAACTGGAAGCTTATTCAAAAGAAACAATCGATAAATATTTTTCGAAAGCAAAAAAAGAAGGCAGGCTAAAGTGGTCGGCTATCAATTTTGATAAAGAAAAAAACGAACACTACATAGAAAAATATCAACTTTATAATAAAGCCCTGGTACTGGTACGCTATGAAAATGGGAAGCAGAAAGAATGGAAGAACCTGGAAAAGATATGGGAAAAAGTAGGAGATAAAAATGACTATTTGAAATACTTAAAAAATGAAGTAAAAAAATATCTTGGAAAAATATAAATGGAATTTATCACAGCAGGTGTTTTTTCAGCATTGTGGTTTGGTATTCTCACTTCTATAAGCCCTTGCCCGCTGGCAACAAATATTGCTGCTATATCTTTTATTGGTAAAAAAGTTGACAGCGCCCCGGCAGTGCTTTTGTCGGGGCTGCTCTATACTCTCGGCAGGATGGCGGCATACCTGATAGTTTCAGTTATTGTTGTCAGCAGTTTGCTTTCCATTCCGGAGCTGGCCCGCTTTCTGCAAAAGTACCTGAATATCATTCTCGGGCCGCTTCTGATAATTGTAGGGCTTTTCCTGCTGGAAATTATCAATATGAGTTTCGGCAGGGGTATATCAATGTCGCAAAAGTTTCAGGATAAAATTCAGAGCAAGGGGCCGTGGGGCGCCGCAGTTCTTGGATTCATCTTTGCATTGTCTTTCTGTCCTGTTTCAGCAGGATTATTTTTTGGCAGCCTTATTCCTCTCTCGCTGAAATACGAATCAGGGGTTTTTCTGCCATTGATTTATGGTATCGGTACAGCTCTTCCGGTAATAGTTTTCGCCTTTATTATCGGTTTTTCAGCTAATTATGTTGGTAAAGCATTCAACAGCCTTGCAAAATTCGAATATTGGGCAAGAAGGGCAACCGGCGTTCTGTTCATTCTCGCCGGGCTTTATCTCAGTTGGGAATATTTATTGTAATAAGAAGTATTTTTTCCCGAGACATTTTCTTGTCTTATGTGTTATTCTTCCCTCATTACGAAGTTGCACTTCGTAATGCTGTTTTCATCCGAAGCTTAGCTTCAGGAAATCATAAAGAGAAGCTTTGAGGAAAATGACCTTCTCAGGCAAGAGCTTAGGAATGAGAAAAACATTATTGTTATCCATCGGGGCTTTATCCGTGGAACATGATACTATTTGGACGAAGAGTAGTATTGAATAAAAGAGGCGTAATTTATTTGTTTATCACCTGCAGGTGAAGATGGGTAACCAGGAAACTGTAAAGAAATTTTTGGTGGTCAGGTAATAAAATTGACCATAAGTCATACTGGTAATTGTATGTTTGAAAAGATTTTCAATAATATTACGTATATTATACAAAGTTTCAATTTGGAGTAAGTATAATGAGAGAAATTAGCATACCTGTAGATGAAAAAACAGCACTTCTTTTCGATAAAGCTGACAATGACAGGAAAAACAGCCTCAATTTTTTAATTTCCGAATGGCTTAAAGAAGATAAAAACAGGGATGGCCTTGAATTGCTGATGGATAAAGTAGGATTTCGGGCTATGGCTAACGGCCTGACAGAAGATAAACTCTTCGAAATACTGTCAGGTGATTGATTTGAAGATAATACTTGATACCAATATTATTATCAGTGCTCTTTGCTTTCCTTTCAGCAAGCCCCGTAAAGTTTTTGATCTCTCCCGCCGAAAGGGCGAAATCCTTGTTAGTATCCAGACACTGAATGAGCTTGAAACAGTTTTAATGCGACCTAAATTCGATAAATATATAGACCGTGATCTGAGGCTGGCTTTTCTTAACGAATATTCGAAAAATGTTACCCTGATTGAAAGTACAAAGGAAGTAACGGGCTGCAGGGACGAAAAAGATAATAAATATTTATCCCTTGCAGTAAGCTCAGAAGCAGATTATATTATCAGCGGAGACAAAGACCTTCTGGTTTTAGATCCCTATCAAAGTACAAGGATTATTTCACCTGACCAATTCATTGAACTTCAAAAATAATCCACTTTTTTATTGATAATCCTGAGACATTTTATAATCTTCTGTGTCATTCTTCCCTCATTACGAACTTGCACTTCGTAATGCTGTTTTCTTTTGAAACTGAGCTTCAGGAAATCATAAAGAGAAGCTTTGAGGAAAATGACCTTCCCAAGCGGGGGCTTGGGAAGGAGGCTTTATGTCCACCGCTGGCGCCGACGAGTCGGGAAAGGGCGGGGATGGATTTCCGGAAAATTTCCCTCGTTCAGGGGTGGCGAGCGCAGCGAGTTCCCGACACGTCGGGACAGGCAGGGGTGGTTTCTTTTTCTTAGCCTACTTTATCCACGAGAATGCACATGGCTATTGAATTTGATGATTATAAGGCTGGGATGTCATTCTGAGCGCCAGCGAAGAATCCATTCTTAATTTATAAACTAATAATTACAAATCGAAGAATCCTCCCCCGGCCTAACGGCCACCCCCTCGTTGAGGGGGACATCAACTCACTTTCCCCCGCTGGCGGGGGTGGATTCTTAAAATTCCCCTCGTTGAGGGGTGGCGAGCGCAGCGAGTCGGGGTGGATTCTTTTTCTTAGCCTACTTTATCCACGAGAATGCACGTGGCTATTGAATTTGACGATTATAAGGCTGGGATGTCATTCTGAGCGCCAGCGAAGAATCCATTCTTTATGCATTCTCCCTCATTACGAAGTTGTACTTCGTAATGCAGTTTTCTTTTGAAGCTGAGCTTCTCTATTCCAAAGTAGAACTTTGCAGGAAAAATTCATTCCCAAGTTCAATTTGGGAAGGAGGGAATCAGCTACTAAAGAAAGATGGATTCTTCGGTCGCAAGCTCCGGAAGCCTGCCCCGACGTGTCGGGGAATGACAACATAACATCTCATTCTTTTGCTCAGTTTACCCATTATTCCACCCCAATGAACAGGCCGTCGGCCTTAATTCCCCAACCTGTGGTTTCAATGAACCGGATAATTTCCTTATTTCAACGCTGTTTTGAACCAGAATCCATATGTTTGGGCTAAATACTTTGTTGGCAGGACTTTATACTGCCTTGGCCGGAGGTATTGAACTACTGTTTGGCCTTAATGTAGTGAAATTTGGCCTCATTGAACGCTTGGTTGGCTTTACTGAACACTTGGTTGATCTTACTGAACACTTGGTTAATCTTACTGAACACTTGGTTGATCTTACTGAACACTTGGTTGACCTTACTGAACACTTGGTTGATCTTACTGAACACTTGGTTGATCTTACTGAACACTTGGTTGATCTTACTGAACACTTGGTTGACCTTACTGAACACTTGGTTGGCTTTACTGAACACTTGGTTGGCTTTACTGAACACTTGGTTGGCTTTACTGAACACTTGGTTGACCTTACTGAACACTTGGTTGGCTTTACTGAACACTTGGTTGATCTTACTGAACACTTGGTTGATCTTACTGAACATGTTCTTTGCCTCCGACCAAGAGTTCAATGACTTCGACCAAGGCAGCAATAACTTCGAACAAGGCAGCAATAAAGCAAAACATTGCTGCAATAGTGTCGACCAAGAGTTCATTATCTTCAACCAAGACGTCAATAACTTCGACCAAGGCAGCAATGACTTCGACCAAGGCGTCAATAACTTCGACCAAGGCAGCAATAACTCCGAACAAGGGGTCAATAACTTCGACCAAGGCGTCAATGCCTTCAACCAAGGCATCAATGACTTCGACCAAGGCAGCAATAACTCCGAACAAGGCAGCAATAACTTCAACCAAGGCGTCAATAACTTCGACCAAGGCAGCAATGGATTCGAACAAGGCGGCAATGACTCCGACCAAGGCAGCAATGACTTCAAACAAGGCATCAATAAAGCAAAACATTGCTGCAATAGCGTCGACCATTGGTACATTGATTTCGAACAATGCGTCATTATCTTCAAACAAGGCGGCAATGACTTCGAACAAGGCATCAATAAAGCAAAACATTGCTGCAATGGCATCGACCGCTCCCAAACCCTCCCCGAAGGGGCGGGCTTTGAAGAAGAATAAGGCGGCAATGAGTTAGAACATCAGTGCAATAACTTAGACCAAGGCAGCAATAGGTTAAACCATTGGTGCTTTGCTTTCGACACTTTCTACCTCCCCCCGCCCCCCTCCTTCAAAAGGAGGGGGAGTTAATTCTATGATATTTAACTTCTTATCCCCTCCTAAAGTAGGAGGGGAATACAGGGGTGGTTTTCTTTCTTTGCTTTGGAACAAGGCAGCAATGCCTCCGACCAAGGCAGCAATAAAGCAAAACATTGCTGCAATAGGTGCAAACAAGACCTCAATGACTCCGACCCCTCCCAAACCCTCCCCGAAGGAGAGGGCTTTGAAGAAGAATAAGGCGGCAATGAGTTAGAACATCAGTGCAATAACTTAGACCCTTCCTACCTCCCCCCGTCCCCCTCCTTCAAAAGGAGGGGGAGTTAATCTTATGTTATTTAACTTCTTATCCCCTCCTAAAGTAGGAGGGGAATACAGGGGTGGTTTTCTTTCTTTGCTTACAAACAAGGCGGCAATGATTCCGAACAAGGCAGCAATAGGTTAAAACTTTGGTTCTTTGCTTTCGACCCTTCCTACCTCCCCCCGGCCACCTCCTTCGGAAGGAGGGAAAAAGCTCCTACGGAGCTTAAAAAAACAGATGTCCGATACCCCGGGGGTGTCGGACATCTGAAAACACTAAAAAAATTGAAACGAAGCTTATTTTTTCTTAAGTGCAATCTGCCTTGTATCGGACGTAAGGGCACTACCGTAAAAGTCCTTGAAGGCATTATATTTATCTGCCGGAATTTCATCAGTTTTATATTCAATTTTCCGGATTATCTCCAATTTGTTCCCGTTCAGTTTAAATTCCATTTTGTAGCTAGCTCCGGGCCCCTGCAGGATAGTATTTTCAGGTAACTCTGCAATTATCATTCCCTCGGGAATATTTATTGTCAAATATTCTGTTTCATTATCCACGCCCGAAACAGGCCATATATCCAGTGGGAACTTTCTATCCATAAGCGGCAGGAAATCTGCCGGCTTAAGTCCGTCGGATAATGGAATTTTGAATAATGACAATCCTGCAATATTGGTCATGGGATTATACACTTCGTAGGCATAGCGGTAGGACAGAGTGTCCCCGGTTGTATATAAATTATCATCAAATTCAAGCCGGGTGACTTTCAGTGAGGGGAATTCGTCGCTTACAGCTTCCTGCATATCTTTCATGCGCTGCTCTTCACCTTCGTCCCTGTACCCGCTACGCATTATGGAAGCGTTTCCGCCAGTTTTAACATTCTTCTTTTCGATTATCATTTTATCATCAATAAAACTGATCTCCGACCATCGCTGAACAGTATTTTTTACTCTTGTAGGCGGATTAATGTAAACAGGTTTGTTTTCGATATTTTCATTGTCGTCAATTTTTAGCGAGAAGGCTTCCATCAGGCCGTAATAAACTGTGGAAAAGGGATTGTAATCATTTGTAAGCTCAACGTAGTAGTCGCTTCCGTCCACATTTACCGCAGCAATACAGTGGTCGAAATCAATTGATGGCAATGCCATATCCAGCTTGCCGTTGTCCCTGGTATCCACCAGCACAAGCTGGGAATTCACGTCCATTTCGCTGCACATTGCAACAAACAGTGTGGAAACGTCCTTGCAATCCCCAATCTTGGTATTAATAGTTTTGGAGGCTTTCTGTGGTATCATTCCGCTCTGACGAAAAGAAACATAGCTGTAGCGAATATTTTTAACTATATAATCATATATCATACGTACGATTTCAGATTCCTTAAGATTATCTTTTCCGTCGAATAGTTCCCTTACAAGTTCACGCACTTCAATATCGGATTTAGCCTTTGTTTTTGCCAGCCTGGAATACCACTTGGATACGTAATCCCAATCCGGAATAGACGAGATATGAAGAATTTCTCCAACATCCCCGAGCCCTGGCATAAGTGTTTCATATTTTATACTCGGCTGGTCAAGCTTTTCCCACACGTACATTTTAAAGGAATTGACATCAGTAATTTCAGGCTTCATTTCGGAGTTAATAACCCTATGTTCAAATTCGATATCAGGATTGATAAGCAGGGAATACTTTGATTTCAGATAAGGAACATACATTGAAAAGTAGTGTTTATCCCAGAAATTCCCTTCCAAACCTACGTGACGTGAATCCTGAAGTTTATAAATAATTATTATCCCGTCACCTTCCTCAAGTGTGGTAAAAACAACATGTGAACCGCTTATTTCCGCTTTTATCTTACTGCCGTCTTTCTTTATCACTTCTGCTTTTTCAATATTATATCTTTGGTTGCTGTACGGAACGTACATTTCCTTCCAGGCATCAATCCCGGAAGCATTGAAAATCTTTACAGCCATGTAATGTTTTTCTTCCGAGGCTCCCCTGCCATAAACAACTCGCTGAACTTCATCGAGAAGTATCAGGCTGTTATCCTCGGGATATTTATCCTGTTCCGGAGCATTTTCAAATAATGCGTAGAGGTCAGGTTCATCAAAGAATTCAAATATCGGGCGATTGCCTTTTAATTCCCTTATCTTTGCCCGAACATCGTAATCAGTCGGGGAATAGTAAATGCATTTCTCATATAATTTTACTGCATCACCCACAAAATTTTCCTGTTCGTATGTTTTTGCCATATCCGCATGGTAAGAACCCACATAAGGGGCAATTTCAATACATTTACTGAAATATTCCCTTGCTTTGGCATATTTACCCAAATCATAATACAATTCTCCAATATAATTCAGATGAGAATCATTATCGGGTTCTGATTCCACTAAAACTTCCAGAAGGTCAAAAGCATCCTGCATATCTCCGTCATTAAGATAAAATCCTGCTCTTGTTTTTAACATAGAAACCGAAAAATGCTCGTCAAGGTAATCTTCCAGAATATCCACAGCTTTTGATTTATCCTGAAACACTCTGTTCTGTACCATAAACATCATATTAACAAATGCCTGGTTCTCGGGATATTTCGCGTAAGCTTCCTGTATCAGTTCTATCATTTTCTGGGTTTCCTGGCGTGCCGAGGCAAGCTGAATTCTGAAATTATAAACATCGGCAATTTCTTTATCATAATAATCTTCGAGAGATTTCAAATATTCCGCAGCTTCCTCGTATTCCTTGTTATCCATTGCTTCCTGGAAATTCACTGTCAGCGCGAATGGCTGATTCGGATCAATATCCCTTATTTTTTCAACTTTCCTGCTTAGCTCAGTTCTGTTGTCATCCCTGAGAAGAACTGTAACTTCCTTAACAAGAAGGAAAACGCAATCAGGATGTTTTTCGGCTAATTTCTCGAATACCATTCTTGCCTTCTGTACCTTATCGTTAAGAAGGTAAGTTTCTGACAGCATAAGAGTAAAAACGGGATTGCCGGGATATTTTTCCAGCATATCTTCGAAATATTTTTCGGGGTCCAGTTGATGTACTACAGGTTTAATGCCTTTATAAGGCTTGTAAGCTGTTCCCGATTTGGAGTATACCGGCTGAACAGATAATCCGTTGATTGGATTTCCTTCCTTATCGGTTATCCTGCACATGAAATTTGAATCTCCGGCTTCGCTTTCACCAATTTGAAGAAGCAAACGATTAAAGCCTTTTGACAATGTTACTTCGGTTATATATGTATCAAGATTATTATTTCTCTCTTCGGACTCACTTAATGCCAGGCTGTCGTTAACAAATATTTTCAACGATCCCGATGTACCGACACGGATAAAAGCTGTCTGCTCTTTCGGGCTGTTAACGAAGGTTTGTGCATATATTATCGCATTATGAAAATAGAAATGCTTGGTAAAGCGAATCCATTCCCCTGTTCTGGTTTTATCACAGGAAAACCAACTGACTTCAGCACCATATTTATTCGTAAAAACATTATCATTTTCGGGTTTGAAAACAGGTGGGTAATTTTTATCGAACCCACTGGCAGAAATATTTTCGAATTCCCCGGCAAAGGACCAGTCCATGATAGCGCCCATCATACTATAGTATTCATCGGCATCATCCCATTCCATTTTTTGGTCGTAATGCTTAGCTATCATTTCGGCAGCCATAGCTTTAAGGGTTCCGCTATATTTATTCGATTCCAGGATTGAATTCAGGAAATCAAGCTGTCTTTCATCTTTTGCATTATAGCCTGAATTCACTGCCATTGTGGGCCAAAGAGCAAAAATATATGGTTCGGGATTCTTTTCTTCTTTAATAAAGTTCTGGAAATAATTAAATCCGGCAAATTTCTCTGTTTCAACCTGGTTCTCTATCATGGCCAGCATCAGCCATCCAAATTTTGAATCAGGCCCTGATTTATCTTCCGCGGCTTTCAGGAAAAGCTTCGCGGCTTCCTTTTCGTTATTATTAAATAATTCCTCCCAGGCTTTCTCATAATCAGTCTGGCCGGAATAAGCATTTGAGAAAATAAAAACAAAAGCCAGTGCAATAAGCTGAATCGTCCTCTTACACATGAATATCTCCGTTATTTGTTGCTATTTTTTTATTATAAGACAAGTTAATTCTAATTTTCGTTACAGGGGCAAAAATATTCTTTCCCGTCAGGTTTAACTTTTAAATCCGGAAAAGGTTTGAATTTCATGATTTTCCTGATAATGTGCTCATAACCTTTGGTACCACCGTCAGCACATGATCTCCAGTATTCGGCAGCCTCGGAATTGGAAAAGCCGCAAAACTGCATCAAAACAAGAGCCGAAGCGTAGCCTGACTGATGCCAGCCATTCCAGCAATGCAGGTAAACCGGGCCTTTCTCCGGATGATCGAAAACACTTTTCACAAGTTCAAGCATTTCACGGATATCCTTTTTGTTGTCCAGCGTATTATTATAATATCTGAGTGTATCGCTGCCTGACAGAATCAGGGAATCATTTTCATTAAAATTCTTGGCATAAAGATAAACAGCCGAGCTGAAGCCTTCTTTTGCAAGGTGGATAAGGCCATCCATCGGTAATGGATTGCTGTTCTTCCTTTTGTTTAATTTATGATAATAATTGTTCGCCCCGCCACGGTATACTATCCCGTGAATTACAGGCCTGAGGTTTCGGGTACCGTACAAATCCTCGAAACCATTACCGAAATTATCTGTAATTTTCTCCTGAAGGCATTTATCACCGTAACGCTGCTTGTAATAGTCTACTCTTTGCCTGAGTATATCTGTTTCCTTACTGCTGATGGAATTGACCGTTGAAAACAATACTATGAAAACAAATATATTTCTAATGTTGGATATTAACTTGAAAAGTAACATTTATTTCACCTTTTTGGGTATATATACACTAAACTTACTGCCCTTATTAATTCCGGATTCGAATTCAATAAATCCGTCATGTTGCATCAATATTCCATAAACTACCGAAAGTCCCAGGCCCGTTGAATTAGTTCCTTTACCGTGTGTAAAGAAAGGCTCAAAAATCCTTGACTTATTTTCCTCGGGGATTCCAATACCATTGTCAATCACAGTTAATACTGAATAAATACCTTTTGGGCTGCTAATTGCTTTGCTAACAATTACTATCTCTTTGCCTTGATTTTTGCAGGCATGAACCGCATTGAGAATTAAATTCATAATAATCTGGCGGAACTGATTCGTATCAAAGATAACATTTGGCAGTGTGTGATCAAGATGATATGATAATTGAATATCATCACCGGCAAGGCTTTCGAAAATGGAACGCATATTATTTATAACTTCATTAAAATTCATTTCAACGGGATTAAACATCTGCATACTGGAAAAAGCAAGCATTTCCGATGATAGCTTTGCAGCTCTTGTTGCAGTATCAAATATTTTACCCGCAAAAGTTTTAACTTCGGGTGATGTTTTATCAATTTGTCCTATCAATTCGGAATAATTGATAACAGCAGTCATCAGGCTGTTGAATTCATGTGCCACAGAACCTGAAAGGTTACTAATAGCCTTCATTTTCTGGCTTTCAAACACCTGACGTTCAAATTCCTTTTCTTTTGTCAGATCACGGATAATAAACATAATCTTATCATTATCAAAAGGTTTAACTCTGTAATCATAATATCTTTCGATATTATTTCTTTCAAACCTGTGAGAATACTGCTGCATTTCACCGGTTATCTTTGCCCTGTCAAAATGTTTGCGGCCTAAGTTGATAAATTCATCAGGAATAAGATCAAGAAGATTTTTATTGATCATTTCTTCCGGTTCGAAAAGAAATTTACTGCTGTCACTTGTATAATAATCAAGTATGTTATTATCAAAATCCATGATCAAAATCAAATCAGGGATTGAATCCATTACAGCATGCAGCCTTGATGCAGTTTCCCTGCATTTTAGCTCAAGCTTTTTTCTTTCAATCGAATACTTTATAGCCCTTATCAGGTTTTCTCTTTTTATCTCGGTTTTGAATAGATAATCCTGTGCATCTTTTCTTAAAGCCCCCATCACGGTTTCCTCATCATTTTTGGCAGACATAATTACGATGGGAGTAACCCTGTTTATCTTCCTAACTTCTTCAATTGTATTAACTCCTTTGCTGTCCGGTAATCCAAGATCACAAAGAAAAATATCGAAATTTTCTTCTTTAATTATTTTCAGTCCTTTTTCAAGAGTATCTGCTGATTTCACATAAAGTTCTTTTCGATACTCCAGCATCAGTATTTTTTCTACATACTTCTGAAATGACGGTAGATCTTCAATAATTAGAATTCTCATGTATATCCCAAGGTTTTTCCTTTAATTTAAAAAAAATTATTAATAATATATAGTTAAACATTTATATAATCAAATAAATATTAATCGTAAATTTGTAGAAATACATTTATAACTAAACGGAGAAACAAAAAAATGGCTGATGATAAAAAAATAATATTTTCAATGGTAGGTGTTAGTAAAACCTTCCCTCCTGCAAAAAATGTACTGAAAGATATTTACCTATCGTTCTTTTACGGTGCAAAGATAGGTATTATAGGCCTGAACGGTGCCGGTAAATCAACACTTCTTAAGATCATAGCCGGTATCGAAACATCATACAACGGCGAAGTAGTTTTTTCTCCCGGCTATTCTGTCGGTTATCTGGAGCAGGATCCGCAACTGGAGCCAGGCCTTACAGTTAAGGAAGTTGTTCAGCAGGGTACGCAGGAACTTGTTGATATACTTAAAGAATATGAAGAAGTCAGTATGAAATTTGCCGAGCCGATGGATGACGATGAGATGAACAAACTTATCGAACGCCAGGGCGAACTGACTGATGAAATTGAAAGGCGCAACGGTTGGGAACTTGACAGCAGGCTGGAACGTGCCATGGACGCACTGCGCTGCCCACCGGGTGATACTCCGGTTGATAACCTGTCCGGCGGTGAAGCCAGACGTGTTGCATTATGCAGACTGCTATTGCAGGAACCTGATATCCTGCTGCTTGACGAGCCGACAAACCACCTTGATGCAGAATCAGTTCAATGGTTGGAAATGCACCTAAAGCAATATAAAGGAACCGTTATAGCTATCACTCACGACAGGTATTTTCTTGATAATGTTGCAGGTTGGATACTTGAACTTGATCGCGGGCATGGCATTCCCTGGAAAGGCAATTATTCATCCTGGCTGGAACAGAAATCCAAACGCCTTGAGCAGGAAGAAAAATCTGAGAGTAAACGCAGGAAAACACTTGAAAGAGAACTTGAATGGGTAAGGATGAGCCCCAAAGCAAAACAGACTAAATCCAAAGCAAGGCTGGCCGCTTATGAAAAAATGCTCAGCCAGGATGTAGATGAAAAAGAACAGAACCTGGAAATATTTATACCAAACGGCCCCAGGCTGGGCGATAAAGTAATTATTTCAAATAAAGTTTCAAAAGCGTATGGCGACAAACTACTGTTCGAAAACCTTGAATTCAACCTTCCGCCCGCAGGTATTGTTGGGATTATCGGCCCGAACGGAGCCGGTAAAACCACTTTATTCCGTATGATAATGGGGCAGGAAACTGCCGATAACGGCAATTTTGAAATTGGTGATACTGTTGAGCTTGGTTACGTTGATCAGGCCCATACCGACATAGATCCTGAGAAAACTGTTTGGGAAGTTGTTTCCGAAGGTAATGACCTGCTAAATGTTGGCGGAAGGACGATTAATTCCCGAGCCTATGTAGCAAGGTTCAATTTCAGCGGGCAGGATCAGCAAAAGAAATGCGGATATCTTTCAGGCGGTGAAAGAAACAGGCTGCACCTTGCCCTGACACTGAAAAGCGAAGCGAATGTGCTTTTACTTGACGAACCAACAAATGATATTGACGTGAATACGCTCCGCGCGCTGGAGGAAGGCCTCGAAAACTTCGCCGGTTGTGCAGTGGTGATCTCTCACGACAGATGGTTCCTGGACAGGGTTGCAACTCATATCCTTGCTTTCGAAGGTGATTCGCAGGTTTATTTCTTCGAGGGTACATATTCTGATTATGAAGAAAATAAAAAGGCAAGGCTTGGAGATTCCGGCCCGAAACGTATTCATTATAAAAAATTGATTAAGGACTAATCCGACAATATGTCTCATTATAATGCAATAAGTTTCGCAGGCCTGTTTTTTCTATTGTTTGTAGGATGGATTTTTTCGACAAACAGAAAAGCAATAAATAAAAGAACTGTAATTGCCGGATTGGCTCTGCAGATAGCAGCAGGGCTTTTCGTTTTTGTATTTCCTTATGGATCCAAGTTCTTTCTTCTTTTAAACGATATTGTGATGAAGGCTTTGGAATCTTCCTTTGCCGGAGCCGAATTCGTTTTCGGGCCACTTGGCAGGGGCCCCGGAAAGGAAGGAAGCATTGGTTTTATATTAGCTTTCCAGGTATTTCCATCAATAATTTTCTTTGCTGCAATTATGTCGGTGCTGTATTATTATAATATTATGCCCAAAATTTTAAAAGGCTTTGCAGTACTTTTTGCAAAATTGATGAAGACATCAGGTGCTGAATCTTTATCAGCTGCCAGTAATATTTTTGTTGGGATTGAATCCACAATAACTATAAAACCTTATCTTTCCCAAATGACACGCTCAGAACTGTGTACTGCTCTGACAGCCGGAATGGCAACAGTGGCCTCAAGTATTTTTGCCACTTATACCTTGTTTCTTTATGATGTATTTCCTATGATCGCAGGGCATTTGATTTCCGCTTCCCTCCTGTCTGCTCCCGCAGCAATTGTTATGTCAAAAATACTTGTACCCGAAACCGGAACAGCAGAAACATACGGAAAATATGTTCCGCCATATTTTAAAGTGGATAAAAGTTTATTTGGATCGATAATTAGCGGATCAAATACAGGATTCCAGATGTTAGTCGGGATTGTAGCGCTTTTAATTGCTGTTATTAGTATAATGACACTCGTGAATCTCATTTTCGGAGGATTCGGAGGCCTTTTTAACTCATTTTTCGGAACCAACTGGGAATTCAGTATAGAAAACATTCTGGGATATATATTTTATCCTTTCTCGTATGTTATGGGTGTACCTTCTTCTGATGCCGGAACTGTATCCAAACTTGTCGGGGAAAGGCTGATTTTAACCGAGGTTGTTTCTTACCAGGAGCTTTCGGTTTTGATAAAGAATGGCGAATTTAATGACCCGCGCTCAATAGTAATTACAACTTATGCTCTTTGCGGGTTTGCTCATGCAGCTTCAGTGGCAATTTTTACCGGTGGTATAACTGCTCTTGCGCCGGACAGAAAAAATGATTTAGCAGCCGTCGCACCAAGGGCTCTTTTGGCTGCAAACCTGGCATGTATGATGACAGCGTGCATTGCCGGCGCTTTTTATACCGGGGAATCAATCCTGACAGGAAGCATTTAATATTATGAAAAAAGAACTGAAATCACTGGCTTCGGATACCGCAATATATGGTGTTTTTACCATTGTTGGCCGCTTTCTGACCTTTATGCTTTTCCCTATATATTCGAATTATCTAACCGTATCTGAACTTGGCAACATTGGTTTTGTTTTTTCAGTTCTGGCGTTTATGAATATCATCTATTCACTTGGTATGGAATCTGCCTATTTCAGGTTCTTTTCTAAAGATGATATTAAACAATCGAAAAAGGCCTTCAGCCATAGTTTTATATTTATTGGCCTTCTTAGCGGTATTATATCTACAATCATATTCTCCCTTGCAGAAAATATCGGTCCTTATGTCAGTAATGGAAGTAACGGAGCCGAATTAATAAGGTATGCTGCCTATATTCCCTTCCTGGATGCTCTTACATGGATTCCGTTTGCTTACCTCAGAATGACAAGAAAAGCAGGCAGGTTTGCATTAACGAGGTTTCTGATGATATTAATAACTGTCGGCCTTAACATTTATCTGATCGTATATTTGAAATGGGATGCCTCGGGTGCTTTTCTGGCGAACCTGATAGCTTCAGGTACAGGTGTTCTGCTTTTCTCGAGAGATATTCTAAAAAATCTGAGTTTGAAATTTGACTCTAAGCTCTTGAAGGATATGATAATTTTCGGTATTCCAACCATTCCGGCAAGTTTATCAATCATGATTCTGAATGTTGCCGACAGGCCAATACTGAAAGCCATGACAAATGATGATACACTTGGAATGTACGAGATGAATTACAAGCTTGGCATTCCAATGATGCTATTTGTAACAGTTTTTGAATATGCATGGAAACCTTTTTATCTGAATCATTTCAAAGATAAAAATTCCAAGCAGCTTTTTGCCAGGATTTTTACTTATTTTTCAATGTTTTCTGCCATAATATTTCTTACCGTAAGCCTTTACATGGATTTTATGGTTCGCTTACCCTTTGTAGGCGGACGTTTTATCAGCCCTGATTTTTGGAGCGGAATGGGAATTATCCCTATAATCCTGATTGGTTACTATTTCAACGGAGCATTCAACAATTTTGCCGCCGGCTTCCATATTACCAAGCAGACAAAATTTCTGCCCATAGCAGTAGGAGCTGCAGCAATATCAAATATAATATTAAATATTGTCCTGATACCGTGGTTTGGTTATTTGGGTTCAGCATGGGCAACACTTGTGGCCTACGCTGTCAGCGCTTTGGTCATGTATTATTTCACCCTGAAGGTTTATCCCAACCAATACGAGTGGAAAAGAATCATTTTATTATGGTGTGCTGCTTTGCCTGTATATTTTGTTACAACTACAATATCAGTAGATGAATTCGGAATTATTGATTTTCTGGTCAGAACGTTAGCTATAGCAGTATTCCTGATCATTCTTTACACTTTCCGTTTCTTCAGCAAAGAAGAAATATCAGCATTAAAAAAACTGATCAGAAGAAGTTAGTCTCGGGTAGAACCACAGATAGACTTTGGAAATGTTCGACTATCAAATTTCTTATCACTTCACTCATGAAATTTGTATCTCTCAGAAATAAAAAACTCATCCGGTTAGTTAGGGCCACCGGATGAGTTAAAACAATATTTACTACTCAGAAAATATGATATATAAACTTATTTTGTTATCATTTCAAACTTAACTGTTACCTGTTTTTCTTTTTTCAGTTCAACTAATTCCGGTTTTGCGCCTTCTTCGCTTGGCATATCAAAACTCATGTATGTAGCAATTTTTACTCCCTCTTTCTTTTCAACTGTCTTTGTTGATACCGAGTAATGTTTCGCACCAAAACAATAGTGCTCTGACCTGGTATCCGGACAATATAGCCTGTAATCATTATTCAATCCGGTAGGGTTCCACTTGAAGCCCTGAAAATCATGCATCAATTCATACTTTCCATTCTCGGGATTATAGCGGTGTTCTGCTACTGAAGCAACTAAGCCATTTTCATCATAAGTATAGGATGTTCTGACATTCCTGAAACTGCTGGAATCGAGAGCTTTGTTCATATAGCCGGTTACTGCAATTACATTTCCTTTATCATCTTTTTCAGTTTTGTACCATTCCTCAGCGGCGTGGTGGTCGCAATCAGGAGTGTCAGTATAATAGTGCACGGGATAGCCGTCTTTATCAAATTCAGTAAACCCTTTTTGAACTACCTGGCCTAATTTCTTCTTTGCTTCTTCATCGCATTTTTTATTATCGTGATGCGATTTATCGCTTTTGTCGCAACACTCGGTATTATAAACAACCATTTCTTCAAGAACAGTTGCTGCAGGATAATTCCCTTTAGGCCTGTGTTTAGGTGCAGGCATATAGCGCATCTTATATGTGGCGGTAATTTTCTTACCTTCGGCATTTGTAAAGCAGGAATCCTGTGAATACCTGTTGATTGTCTGCGAAAACAGAACTCCGTCTTTATATTCATAATCAACAGTTTTGACAAGATTTTCGGGTTTCAATTCCCCCTGGTACTCTTTTACAGCAAGCATAAGTTTGGTTTCGGGATCGAATTTCATTTCGGAACTTTCGGTTACCATATCAAGTTCTGTAACTGTTTCGCTTACAGGCAACCTGTTTTCATCGAGTTTTCTTTCCACTGTTTTTGTAATATTTCCTTCTTCATCTTTGTGAACTGCCTTTACCCAGAATATATCATCGGGAGCTTCATATCCATATTCTATTGTTTCTTTTTCATTACCTGTTTCAGCATAGGTTTCAATCATTTTTTGAGAAAACCGGATGTAATCAGTTGTTTCTTTTACAGGTTTCTCTTCTTTCTCGCTACAGGCAGCTATGCCAATAACAATTACCAAGGCCAAAATTGTTTTGAGTATTTTCATCTCTTCTCCGAATATTATAAACAAATAGTAATAATTTTTGTACAATATAATATTATAATCCGAAATGAACAACACTTGGTTATAGTTTTTGAAGTGAAGGAATTTTTTAGTTTTTTATAACAAAATTATTTCTTAGGTTTGCCTCAGTTAAACGATGGTTTTTTTCGGGATGGGATAAGAAAATGAGCCGGAAGATTATCAGATTGATGTCTGTACTTATTGTGTTTTTGTCAATATCATGGCAATTATACAATTATTCAATGTACGGGCATTATCATAAGTCTATCAAACTTGGCTATATCTATCATTACCACCCCTTTTCGAATTCATCAGACTCAAAACTTCCATTAAAAGACCACACACATACTGACTTCCAGCTAATCATGCTGGATAATATCAGTAATCAGAATTACATTCAGCAAAACCTGTTCTCGCTTGAAACAAACCTGTTTTTTCTGGAATTTGACAATTTCATACCTGAAAAAACAAAGTCATTTTCCAGGCAGGTTATCAGGGACAACAGGTTACGTGCACCTCCGGTAGTATAACTCACCAAATATTCTACATACATATAAACTGCTAATATGCAGTTAAGCTCAATAGGAACATGAAATTTAGGGCAATTGATATTTCTTTTCAGGGCACAAAGAATATCAGTTTGAGATGAATTTATTGATATTTTATGAATTGATATATTGGTCGGCAAAAGATGAAAATGAACATTTTGAAATTATTATTCCTTTCCATTATTATTAGCATATCAGCAAATATACCTCTCCAGGCAAGAACATTTATCATACATTGCGAAGTATTCGATATTGATAACGGACCGGTTATCGGAGCAACTGTAAGAGTATTGAACACTGTTCTCGGTGCAAAAGTAAACCGTGAAGGCCAGTGCTTCGTAAAAAATGTACCTCCGGGTGTTCATGAATTATTAGTTACCGCAGTAGGCTATGAAAAGCAGAAGATGCTTGTTTCAACTGACTCCGCAAAAACTCATGATTCTCATATTAATGTTGTTGTTAAAATGAAATCCGCGCCGGTTGAAACCGAGGAAATTGTTGTAAGCGGAACCAGGACAGAAAAGATTTACCAGGATGTTCCCGTAAAGATTTCTGTTGTTGATACAAAATTGTTCGAATCGACAAGTTCTTCCGATCTCCGTGAGGGTTTATGCTTCCAGCCGGGAGTCAGAGTAGAAAATAATTGCCAGAATTGCAGTTTCACCCAGGTAAGGCTGAACGGACTTGAAGGACAATACTCACAGATATTGATAGACAGCAGGCCTGTTTTTTCAACACTGAACGGTGTTTACGGGCTTGAACAATTACCGACAAATATGATAGAAAGGGTAGAGATCATACGCGGTGGCGGATCGGCTTTGTTCGGCGGAAGCGCTATAGCAGGCGTAATAAATATTATTACAAAGGATCCTGTAAGCAATGAATTCAGCGCCGGAATCACACAGTCATATACCGACGGGGTTATGCCGGATTTCAACGGGCACATGAACGCATCAGTTGTTAATGATGCTCAGAACCTTGGCCTGGCAATTTTCGGAATGACACGTTCCCGCAGGCAGTGGGATGCCAACGGTGACGGTTTTACAGAAGTACCGCGTTTGAAACTGAATTCTTTCGGAGCAAGAGGTTTTTATAAAATCGATTCTAAAACGAAAATGAATGCCGAATTCCATACTTTGTTCGATGAAAGGCGGGGCGGTGATATGTTCGATGTGGAACCACACCACGCGAATATCTGCGAATCTGCCAGCCACAAAACAAATTCCGGGGGTGTAAGCATTGATCACTACTTTGGCCAGGCATCCAACCAGATATCTGCTTACGTATCATTCCAGGTAACAAACAGGGAAAGTTTCTACGGAGCAAAAGAAGTAATGAATTCCGATGAAATTGTTGATGCATACGGAACTTCGGACAATAAAACTTATGTTGGCGGTTTAAAATACACTCACCCGATGGACGGATTAGCAGGTGCTCATGTTTTTACAGCAGGATATGAAGTCAACTACGACGATATAATCGACAGGGCTCCGTCCTATAACAGGATAATTGACCAATTCACCAGGACACATGGCTTTTATCTTCAGGATGACTGGGCTCTTACAGATGAATTCAGCATACTTCTCGGAGTAAGAGGCGACAAACATAATATGATCAAAGACCTGATAATAAGCCCAAGAGCTAATGTACTTTATAAAATAACTGAAAAGTTATCATTAAGAGGTAGTTTCTCTACCGGATACCGTGCTCCACAAACATTTGACGAGGATCTTCATATTACACAGGTTGGCGGTGAAGCAAAAATTCACCTTAATTCACCTGACCTGAAACCTGAATACTCAACAAGTCTTGGTGCTGCCGTTGATTATTCATTTGATATGTTCGGACTTCCCACGGCAATTTCCCTGGATCTTTTCAGAACTCACCTGAAAGATGTATTCTATACTACTGTTATAAGTGACGAAAACTCACAGCTAATTGTTGAGGAAAGAAGAAATAACGAAGACGGGGCAAACGTCAGCGGATTGACTTTCGAATTGCAGACTGCTAAGAAAAATACATTTGATTTCAGGGCAGGATTTACTTACGAGCAGGCAAAATATGACAATCCTGTTGAATGGAATGAAAATGATATTGAATCCGGCGACGGTACTACAGATAAATTGTTACGGACTCCGGACTGGTACGGCTATTTCAATTTAAGCTGGAAACTTACTCAGAAAGCCGCTATTGATGTTAGCTCGGTACTGACCGGGCCTATGTTAGCACCCCACCTTGCCGGTGGAATCAGGCCTGACGGTTCTGAAGTAATGTTCGACGAATTAGTTGAAACAGACACCTTTTTTGAATTAAACGGTAAGTTCAGCTATGAAGTAAGCAGTGAATCGAAAATCAAGCTGTTTATTGGAATGTATAATATCCTGAACAGCTTCCAGGAAGATTTTGATACGGGGCTTGGCCGCGATGCCGGATATGTGTACGGCCCCGGCCGGCCGCGCACGCCATATATTGGTATAAGCGCCGGAATGTAAGATAAGTGAAATAGAAAAAAACTCCTTGCGAAATATACGTAAGGAGTTTTTTTTATTTTTTTCCAATTCATCTAATCAACGGCATTAACCAAAACCCGCCATCTTTCCAATATTCTTTCATATCCGGGGAATTTTGGGATTTCCAGCCCGGGAATAGATGATTCAAGAAGGTCCATCTTCATCCTGATAAGGCCGATATTACTGGCAAAATTAACATACATATCCCTGTCAAGTGTGATAGGTATTTCCAGATCGCCCCAAGCATCTGATTTAACAGTAGAATTGAAAATGGCAAGATTAATTTTAAATTTCCATGTATTGATCTTACCTTCTGAAGTTTCAAGCATTTCCGAACCTTCATTGGTAACTACTACCTTCAGATCGCCATTCAAAATAGCAGAACCTAATGTTTCAATCGATATTGTATCGTTTTCATATCTATGTTCGAAAGCAGTCCATTCAGTACCTTCGGTATCAGCAACAAGAAGCCAGTTTTCTGTCAGGTCCTTTGGCAACTGGAATGGCAGTTCCAGGGGGATAAAATCATAGATCATTCCCGAAAACATGTAAATCCGGTTATTTGTTCGGTCATAAGAATAATACTGGCTCACAATCAAATCCAGGGGATCATAAGGCAGAGTAATTGAGGAATAGATCGTAGCCAATTTTCCGGCCATAGATTCCATACCTGCCACGACGGTAGAATCATAAACCGGATCGTCCGAAGTCCTGTTGTTCAATGTATCCAGTTCATAAGTGGCATATACCCACCAGCTACCCACAGTTTCGGGAAGCAGGTTTTCGGTTGAGGGTTTAGACGGGCCGGTACTTTCATCATCTCCACATGAAATAAAAAAAGCAGGAACAGCAATAAGTATTAAAAACAATAATTTCCTCATATCATTATTCCTCCGTTACATTATATGAATCTATTTCACTCTTATTGCCGTCGATTTCAATCGGGAAACTTAAAATATCAAATGTTTCCGGATCAAGCTGCCGTTTAACAAGACCGATACCTTCAGCAAACCAATAATGATTAGTAAGGGTAATTACTTTTTCAATTGGCCAGGCTAAGGAAAAAGTACCGTCAAATTTGTATATTACTTTGTATTCCTGAACGTTGGTTTTTGAACCGCCAATAACCCATTCCGCTTTGGAGCCTTTCTCAACTGAATAAGAAAAATCACCATCAACAGTTATTGTAACACCGCTATAATCCAAACTGTAATCTTCAATCGGTATAGACAAAAGATCCCATTTCGACTGATCAGGATCGGCGAGCAGAACCCAGGTATCAGTATCGGGAAAGATCGGTAAATCGCCAAATACTCCAAGATCATCACCGCCGGGAAGAATATACATTACAGAAGCAAAGAGCTTTTTCCCGTCCTTATACATGTGTGTTGTTCTGCTTGATCCGTCGCTTGAAGACATTTCAAAAATAGTCGCCTCCTGGCCCATATACATTTCGGCTCCCGTAATAGTAACAGTATCAGATGTTTCAGTTCCGTCTTTCGGCTGTTCGCTCTGGTCCAGCCCGACGTAATTATAAATCCATGTATCGCCGTTTGTCATCGGGTAGTAAGTTTTTTCTTCGTTTGTATTCGGATCAGTTCCGTTATCATCTTCCGAACAGGAAGCCATGAAAGCCACAACCGTGAGAGTTAGCATAATTGACATTAATTTTTTCATAATTTTTTCTCCAATTGAAAATTTTAAAATATTTTTTTCCATTCCTGCTATTTGAATATACAAATTATATGTTATTTTGTTATAATTTTGTAATATTCGGATATTTTGATAACGTATTAAAATGATTTTAGTTCATTTCAGATGAGATTAAAGTTCCAAAATATAAACATTGACAGAACGGAAAGTTTTTCCGAGGCTATTTTATTCATTTACAATCAGTATAACTTCTATATAGATCAGTTTGATAATGATTTTATTCCTGTTTCGCTTAATATTTTCTGCTGTTATCATAACAGAAATGAGTACCTGTCCGCAAAACGAATAATTGATGACAGGTTTTCAGATATTTCAGACAAGATAATAATATCTGTAATTGGCGAGCCTCCGGCAGACGGAACTGTTGCATCGGCAGAACTGATGCTTGCCTCTAAAAGTAATTCAGATATAAAGTTTATAAATAGTAAAAAGCACCTGCAAATTCAGATAGAATATCCACAGGGCAGGCTTTATTTCTTCGAACCTTTTGAATCTGATTTATTTAGCAGGAATGTCTTTCTTGAATATGAAGAAACAATTATTCGGGCCTGCGGCATGAGTAATATTGTCCGCGCGTGGCATTACGTTCCTGATATAATCGGGTTTACTAATTTGGATGGAAGAAAGAAACAGAATTACCAGATTGTAAACGAGCAAAGGGAAAAAGCATATTCTCATACAAAATGGGAATCGGGCTATCCCGCTGCAACAGGAATCGGGCAGGTAAAAGGCAACTGCCTGATACAGGCTGTCGGATTTGTACCAAATAATAATGCTAAAATTATTAAGATTTCGAATCCCCTGCAGATTGATCCGGCTAAATATTCTGACAGTGTAATAATCAGCGGCAAAAAAACGCCCAAATTCGAAAGAGCAAAGCTAATTCTATCAGCAGAAACCGGACTTTTATTCATATCAGGTACTGCTTCAATCAGCGGTGAAAACACTTTGTATATTAATGATCCTGTAGGACAGACATTAAAAACAATAGAAAATATAAATGCTTTAAAAAACAAAGTATCCAAAGACTATAATATCGATAACAATGGATTTACGGATTCCCATTTCAGAGTTTACATAAAAAACAAGAGCGATATTGATACCATTCGGAATATTTGCGAATCAAATATTGAATCAGATTCAATTAATTATGTAATTGCAGATATATGCAGGGCAAACCTACTTGTAGAGATCGAGGCTTATTTTAATATTTGTGGCAATTTCAAAAATATTATATAAATTATCAGGAAAGATCAATGGCAAACCAACCAGGATGCGAAACGTGTAAGATGAGAGCAAAGTATGATTCAAACCCTAAATCTCTCGGGGGAAGGTTCTGGCGCTGGCACATTAATTGGTGTCCGGGCTGGAAACAATACATGACATCATTGGATGAAGAAAAAAAGAACGAAATAAAATTGAAATATGATCTGAAGAAATAGATTATTATACACTATTATACATCTGACTATAGTCTGGTTTAATCATAGTGTTATCTCAGGGTAAAGTTTATTTGTCAGACTATAATTGAAAGAGTGAAGCAATCAGTTTCTTATAACAATTCCGGGCAGAGTAATAGTATGTTATTTATCAATAGTCTGTTTCTATGGTAATAAGGAATTTTTTCATTATAATCCCAAATTGATATTTGCCCGTTTTATTGTATATTGTGATATTAAAAGTTACAAATTACTGAATATGTTTTTATGAAATTAAAGTTTATCATTATAATAATATTTCTTTCTATTTGCTATGCTAAATCTGAAGTTCCTAACACAGACAGCCTGGCAAATTTGCTAATTGCTAAGGTTAAACAGGGAGAATATGATAAACCCTCCAAAATGCAGTACTCGATCATTGCTGATTACTACCGCCGTACAAATCCTTTCAAGGCTTTGAACTTCCATTATAAAATGATCAGGCTCGGAGAAAAGTATAATAATGATAATTTTCGTGCCGCCAACTATGTTAGTATTGGAACTATTTATCGTGACCAGGGGCTTAATGGCAGAGCTCTGGAAAATTTCTATACCGCGATGAAATTTATTGATGACAGCTTTCACGGAGACTATTGCTGGCTTTATGTATTTATTGGAAATATATATTTTTCCGAGCAGATGTATGATGAAGCAATAAAATTTTATAAAACAGCAGAAATAGGATTTGACTCTTTGGGATATAACAGCGAAAAAATTACTGACCCGAAGGATAGGGATTCATATTGGAGCTTTACCGGAAAAGCTGTTGCTAACAATAACATTGGGCTTTGCTATCAGAAGAAAGGACTTTATGATTCCGCTATGTATTTTTTCAGAAAAGGGCTCGAATTCAGGAAGAAACAAAACCATACATTCGGAATAGGACATTCCTGGATATATATCGGCGAAATGTATTTTCAGAAGAAACAGTATGATTCTGCTCTGAGTACTTACAAACATGCCCTGCAAATAATTGATTCGGCTTATTATAATGAAATCGGATCAAAATTGGAAGTAAGAGCTAATTTTGCAAGATGCCTTTACTTAATTGGATTATTGTTCGAAGATAAAGGAGATATTAACAAAGCTGAATTGTATATCAAAGCCTCGCTTGATACACTTATCAATGTTGGCGACAAGCAGAGCCTGGCGTTCAGATATTTAAACCTTGCTGAATTTTTTGATCGTAATCACAAATCTAATGAATCCATTGAATTTGCTAAAAATGCTTTAGACCTGTCAACAACTTATGATCTTTATAAACCGGCACTTGAAAGCTCATACTATTTATCAGAAACTTTTAAAAAATTTAAAAATTTCGACAAATACAGTAAATATCAGAATATTTACAACTCCATAAAAGATACAGTCTACGAAAAATATAACAAATTCTCCATAAAAGAAGTTTCCACCCGTATGGAAAATGAAAGAAATCTTAACTCCCTGAAGAAAGAAAGAGCTTTAAAAGAATACAGTATAAAACAACAAAAGATAATTATTATAATCCTCTCAATTTTTGCACTTGTTGTTCTAATTGGTATTACTATGTTTTGGAAGAAATTACAAATCATTAAAAGATTGAATAATACCCTTGAAGAAAACAACTTACTTCTTAAAGAAACAAATATTAAACTTTCTGAATCAGAAAGGAACTTAGCAATAGCAAACAGTGACCTTAATTCTGCAAATAAGCACCTTGTCAAATCAGAAAATAATTTAAAGGATCTGAATGCTACAAAAGATAAGTTTTTTTCGATAATTGCTCATGACTTGAAAAATCCGTTCAGCAGTTTTAAAAATCTTCTTGAACTGATGGATAAAGATTATGATGACTTTAGTGAAGATGAAAAACGTGATTTCATTTCCGAAATGGCAAAATCATCCCGATACCTGTATAATTTATTGGAGAATTTACTTACCTGGTCCAGGTCGCAAAGAGGTAAAATCGATTTCACACCTTTATCCGGAAATTTCAAACAAATAATTGACAGAAATATTGAATTTCTTAGTATGAACAGCGAAATGAAACAAATAAAACTCATATCAAAAACCAATGAGGAATTGTTTGCTGACTTTGATGCCAATATGATGCTGACAGTTATGAGAAACCTGATATCAAATGCAATTAAATTCACTCCTCACCAGGGAACAATCACAGTAGGTGCTGATATAAAAGATAAAAAACTTATAGCTTATGTTAGCGATACTGGTATTGGAATGTCTCAGGAAGATATTGATAAACTTTTCAGAATTGATGTAAACCTGACATCAGTTGGAACAGACAATGAAAAAGGTACCGGGCTGGGACTGATATTATGCAAAGAATTCATGGATATGCATTCAGGCAGAATATGGGCGGAAAGTGAACCCGGAAAGGGTTCGGTGTTTTTTATTGAGTTCCCGCTAAATAAAAGCAAGAAAACATAAAAAACAATGTCCTGACCGGCAATCCGGTTCACAATAATCCCTTGCTGCCTATCCCGGAAGCAAGTCATGTTTGTTTGAGCAGGGTATTATTTACCTTAAATGATTTCATTTTATTCCAGATTTTCATATATTTATCAAGTTATGGATTACTATTAATAAAAAAATGGAAATGCGATGAAAAAAATTCTACTCTCTTTGGTTGGCATTGCTATTGCAATTTACGTTTTGGCCAATCTTTTTGAAGATCATTCCTCGAATCTGGAAAACGCTGGTGATAAAAAACACCAAAAAGTATTTGCCGTGCTTAAGGACAACGACTGCTTAAGCTGTCATTCTGTTGAAAGCGACAAGCCTTTTTACTCTGCTATTCCTCCTGTTTCCAATGATATTAAAAACGGGATTGCAGCAATGAACCTTGATAATTGTATCAAAAAATTTGAAAATGGCGAGCCTGTTTCGGAAGCAGTTCTGGCAAGAATTGAATTTACAACAACTAATCAATTTATGCCTCCGGTGCAATATTCTATGATGCATTGGGGTAGCTCACTTAATGAAAATGAAAAAGAAATAATATTGGAATGGGCAACACGCTCACGCAAGACTGATTATGGTAAAAACCTTGCAGTAGAATCAATGCAAAATGAACCTGTAAGGCCTATTTCGAATTATTTTAAAACTGATCCTGCAAAAGTAGCACTTGGTTTTGACCTTTACCATGATACCCGGATTTCAGCTGATAATACCGTTTCCTGTGCAACCTGCCATGATTTGGCCAAAGGCGGAGTTGACAGGCTGCCGGTATCCAAGGGAATCAAAAATCAGGATGGGCCAATTAATGCCCCTACTGTATTTAACTCTGCTTATAATGTTGCACAGTTCTGGGATGGCAGGGCAGCCGACTTACAAGCACAGGCAGCAGGCCCCCCAATGGATGCTAAGGAGATGGGAAATGCAAGTTTCGATGACATAGTTGCCAGGTTGAAATCAGATACAGCCCTTAAAGCCAGGTTCGATGAAATATATAAAGAAGGCATTACGGAAAATTCAATAACTGATGCCATTGCTGAATTTGAAAAAACTCTGATTACTCCGAATTGTTCGTTCGACAAATACCTTATGGGAGATGAAAATGCAATCACAGAAAACCAGTTGAAAGGCTATCGGTCATTTAAGCAGGCTGGCTGTGCAGCCTGCCATGTGGGCGAAGCCATGGGTGGACAATCGTTTGAATACATGGGTTTATTTGATGATTATTATGCTGACAGGGGAAGTGAAATTACCCCGGCAGATCAGGGAAGGTTCAAATTCACCAAGAATGAACACGATATGTACAAGCAAAAAGTACCACTACTACGAAATATTACTTTAACACCACCCTACATGCACGATGCTTCTGCTGAAACTTTGGAAGAAGCAGTGGAAATTATGAATAACTACCAGGTTAAAACAAAACTGAGCAAAGAAGAAATTGCGCTGGTAGTTGATTTTCTTAGTACTCTAACAGGAGAATATAATAACAAAAAATTGTAGAAACAAAATCTGATATATAATTTTAAAGCCCGCTTAGACATCTTTGCGGGCATTTTTTACATTATAAAAGCATAATTATAAATTTATGTTCTTTGATAAAATTGTTTTTTTAGCTAATTTAAAAAAAATATTTATTGGGATTTATATTATGCGGATTATTTATTTTGCTTCATTGGTTCTAATAGCTGCAATTTACTTCTTTTTTAACACTTACCGTCAGTCTCCGCCAATCTATGTTATTGATTTATATAGTTTTTCGTATGAACAGGAATCATTAAAACTCCCCAACAACAATGATCAGGAAAAAATGTACGATATAGCAAAAGAAAGAGGAATCAGTGTTCGAAATCACAGTGCCAGAGGTAAACTTTTGGATAGCATTAAGGAAAGCAGACTGCCTGATAGCATAAGGTTTTTAGCTGCTTTACCAATCAAGGAATATGTTGAAAAAACCAAAGGCGATTCACTTCTTATACTAAAACCTGACGATGAAATTCAATCCGTTCTTATGGTTAAAAACATTAAATATTACAATAATTTACCTGATAATTTCAAAAAATTTGCATTTGAAAGCAGATATAACAACGGCCCCCTGTTTTTTCCCGAAGAAAATTTCCCGTTAAAACAGTACCTTGATAAGTTTAAAAATAAGAACAAGTTATATTGTATTTTCGACAATCAATTTGAAACGGGACTAAAAATTGAAAAATGGAATGAATTCTTTTCCAGAAATGAAGAATTTTATCAAAGAAAACTGACCCAAACAAGCAGGGCAGTACCAGATTTTATTCTTCACCCTTTCTCAATTTATAAGAATTACGTTATTGGATTATTTTTTATTATCCTTCTGAGCCCGGTATTTTTATCAGCCAAAAAGAAACTCTTCCCAAATGAAAAAAGGAATTTCAGGAATACACAAAGAATCCCGGCTTTGATTTTTATTATCTTAACCTGTCTTTCTATATTTTCAATTTTCAGCGTGTTTATTTTTGAAATTAATATAGCCCGTGGCGGAGGAGCAATGATATTTCTGGGTGCTTTTTTTGCGCTCATTTTCTTGTATCTTTCATTCTACTATCTTGGACGAACTTCCGTTTTTGATAGAATCCAGAGCAATGATAATAACCTGACCCTTTGGAATTATAGTGATAGTTTCTGGAAAGACTTTGTTGAACACGATCTAAAAGAAAGAATTCAGACTAATACAAAAATGTTGGTTTTGGTAAGTTTTTTAACCATCTCAATTTTTTCTGTAATAATTATCCTGAACGATACTGACAATGCATTAATCATTTATTTTGCTATCGGATTGATTATAATTTTAGCTTTTTTTGCAATAATAGTCCCCAGAATACAGGCTAATAAATTATCAAATTCGAAACCGGCTTGTGTAATATCCAATGACGGGGTAATACTGGGAACACAGTTCCACACATGGACATCATTCGGGAACAGGTTTGAAGATGCCGGTATCGAATATGGAGAGCAATCAATCCTCTTTATTATCTATACTTACCAAGGACGGCGAGGAGTCAGATACGATTACAAACTAAATATTCCAATACCCTATGGTGAAATGGATAAGGCTAAGGAAGTAGTTGAAATTCTAAAAAAAGACAATAAAATCAAAGAAATGAAATCTTAGTTGTTTTTTGATTTTACTTTAGCACAGTTTGTTTCTCATGATAGCAGATAGTAGTAAAATCATTGCAACTTAAAAGCATGAATTGTGTTTTTTATCCAATAATTTCAGCAGCTGCAAAAGGATAAAATTTGGTGCGTCGAGATATAGCTATTACAACAGGAAATATTTGAAAAAAGCAAATTACATATTTCAATTTTTACTGCTTTTCCGGAGCTTAAACAAACTAAATATTTGGACCATTTTTACCAGGTAGTTCCATTTTCAGATAAAAATCATTATATTTCAATATTGAATAAAATATCTGGAGAAAAGGTGTATTTAGAATAAAATGCTTTTCTGAATATTTTGAATAATCGACAAATTTGAAGTAAAGATATATCTTCATGTATTTTAATGCATTAAACCAATAGATAGTATTTTGGTTCAACATAATTTTTTATTAGTCAACATTTTTAGGGATTAAAAAAATGAATATATCAAGCAGAGTTAATCAGATCGGGAAATCAGCAATACACGAGATGACCAGGCTATCAAAACAATACGATGATGTTGCTTTTTTATCCTGGGCCAAACCCACCACAGACACGCCGGAACATATCAACGAAACAGTGATCTACGCCATAAAAAAAGGTCTTACCGGAGGATATTCTCAAAGCGAGGGATTACCTGAATTGCGAAAAGAAATTGTTAAAAAGCTAAAAAGAGATAACAATATTGAAGCTGAAACTTCACAGATAATAGTTACAATTGGTGCTATCGAGGGATTGGCGGCTTCGGTTATGGCAGTTATTGATCCCGGCGATGAAGTTATCCTGCCAACACCTACATATTCAACTCATATCACACAGGTAAAGCTTGCCTCCGGAACACCGGTTTTAATACCCTTACTTGAAGAAGATGGTTTTGCTTTGGATATTGAAGCTGTTAAGAAAGCAATTACCCCAAAAACAAAAGCAATAATGTATTGTTCTCCAAGTAATCCTACAGGTACTGTTTTTCCTGAGAAAACATTGCGAAAACTTGCTGAAATTGCATTGGAAAATGACCTTACAATTATCACAGATGAAGCCTATGAATATTTCACATTCGACGATGCTAAACATTTTAGTATTGCCTCTATCCCTGAAATCAGGAAAAATGTGATAACAAATTATACTTTCACAAAATCTTATGCTATGACAGGCTGGAGAATAGGTTATTTACATGCAGATGAGGAAATGATAGCCCAAATAAAGAAAGCACATATTCCCTTTGCAATCTGTGCACCCGTTGCATCCCAGTATGCAGCAATCGGAGCGTTGAAAGGCAGCCAGGATTGTATTTCAGAATACAGGCAGCATTACCTGACAGCAAGAAACCTTATGTGTGAACGGCTCGACAGATTGGAATCGATTTTTCAATATGTCAGGCCGGAAGGATCTTATCTTATGTTTCCCAGGATATTAGGTAACTCAGGCAAGAACTCCCTGGAATTTAGCAAAAAGCTCCTGCAGGATATCCAGGTTTCAACTACGCCTGGCATTGAATTCGGGCCAACCGGTGAAAGTCATATCAGGCTTTCTTTCTGTGTGCCTGAAGATATGATAAATACAGCTTTCGACAGAATGGAAAATTATTTTTTATAGGAGGATATTTAATTCATATTCTGACTTATACCGAAAAATCATGCATGAATTAAAACAGTAGAATCTATAAATTTCTTATATTGCAGGTTGTTTAAAGACAATTAAATTTAAACCGAAGAACGAACTGAACTATTAGTAATAAAAGAATAAATGGCATGGAAAAATTTGAACAGACAGTGATAATAAACGGAAATGACCTGACTTTCGACCAGGCAGTTCTCGTTGCCAAAGGGCTGGCAAAAGTAGAAATTGAAAAAAACGTTAAAGCCAAAGTTGAGGAAAACCGTGAATCAATTCTTAAGCTTGCTAAAGGCGACAAACCGATATACGGTTTTACGCGCGGGTTCGGCCAGAACCAGGACGTAGCAGTGCCCGAAGCGGGACTTATCGAACTGCAAAAGAACCTGATCAGAACACACGCTATTTCATTCGGCGAGGCAACTCCCAAAGAAATAGCCAGGATGGCAATGCTTTTCAGAGCCAACGCCCTGGCTAAAGGATTTTCAGGTATAAGATTTGAATTATTGCAGTCTATCGTTGATTTTGTTAACAGCAGGGATATCTACCCTTATATCCCCGAGATTGGAAGCCTCGGCGCCAGCGGAGACCTCTCCCCTCTCTCACATATTGCGCTTGCATTAATGGGCGAAGGCAAATGTTATTACAAAGACGAATTAATCGACGCTTCGGATGCCCTTGAAAAAGCAGGGTTGAAACCTGTTGAGCTTGAAGCCAAAGAAGGGCTGGGACTGAACAACGGTATGCAGTGGTCAACAGCTTACCTTGCATGGCTGGTATATACCCTGGAGGAAAAAAGCGAAATGGCTCTGCGCCATGCCGGCATGATGAGCGAAATAATGTTTGCTTCCGATCTTCCATATATCAAAGACCTGCATGACCTGCGTCCCTATCCCGGCCAATGGAAAGCCGCAGAAATACTTCTTGATGTTTTCAAAAACAGCGACATCCGCAAATCTCACGAAAGCTTTGATTACGACGTTAACGTGCAGGATTCATATTCGTCGCGATGCCTGCCACAGGTTTACGGCCCGCTATTCGACGCAATGAAAGAAACCCGCGAAAAGCTTACAATCGAAATGAATTCCGCTACGGATAATCCTCTTGTTGTAAACGGACAGTCAATATCCGGTGGTAATTTCCACGGCATGTATATCGCGATTGCTGCCGCAAATTTATTCAATGCTTTCAGTGCAACGGTATCTGTGAACATGGCGCTTGTCCGCAGGCTGGTTGATAAAGATAAAAACAGGATCGGCTTAAGCTGCCTGATAGCCCCCAACGCCAACCACGCGATAAGCTCGGGCATGATGCTACTTGAATACAGCCATACTGCTCACGGAAATATGATACTATCGATGAATTCCACAGGTTTTCTGCATTCACAGAGCAGCGCCAGCCACCAGGAAGATCACGTTTCACATGCTCCCACAGTAATTATTTCATTGAAAAATGCGATTGACTTGTGGTATACGCAGTTGGCTCTTCAGGCAGCAATGATCCGCCAGGGATATTATATTCTGGAGCAGTCAGAAGAAATATTCAAATCAAAAAACAAAATTGCCCCTGATTCCAAGCTTATTCCGGGTGACTGTGGAAAAGAATTTATTAAAAAAATTGAAAATATTTTCCCTGTTCTGGACAAAGACAGGTACATGCAGGAGGAAGTATTAAGAATCAGAAAAGAAATTATTGAGTAGGAAATAATTTCATATTGCAATAATATTAACGGGTATATACCCCAAAGTAAACTTTTAGAACAAATTCAGTAGTTTGCTATGGGGTATTTACTCATCAACAGCTTGCTAAAATATTTCATCCAAAAATTTTAATTTTTAATGATCAATACTTTATAAGGCGTTTGCTTTTGATTTTCGTACCGGGGAACTTTATAAAATAAACTCCGGGACTTAGGTTGCGTATATCAACACTATTCAATCCAACAACCATTTTTCCTCGTAAAAGTTTCTTTCCTATCAGGTTATAAATTTCATAATCAATGCGGCCATTATTTCCTGAATAATCTATTGAAAGAATGTCTGCGGCAGGGTTGGGATAAATGAGCATAATCCTTGATTTGCCATCTTCAGATGAAGTCCCCGGAGGATTGCCTTCTATGGCTCCGATGGATGGAGGCCTGTTGAATTCATTGCCGATAAAATCAATCCTGACGGACGATATTGACAAATCATACCAGCCATTTCCAATAGCAGGAGAATTGCTTTGAAGCGAGAAATCCATTTCACTGAAATTTTTGAACAAGGGGTCCTGATTCAATATCATATCAGGGTCGTTAACAGGCTGATTGGGCCCGCTCCAGTTTGCGTTGTCAATATTATACCAGAGATTATTGCTGATCGTAAAAGTCTCAGGGGCTGTATTCGGCCCGATATTGAAAGAATATGCCGAAGCGGCGTTGTTGAAATAGATGATATTATTCCTGAAAAAGTTGTTACCGCACGGGTCAAATTCCGGAAGCGTAGTTTCCTGCAGTATTCGTACAGCCCATTTTTCCGGCATGATAAGAGTGTTGTTTTCAACATGGCATTCCGTAGCGCCCACGAAAGCTATCGGAGCTTGAGAATGCAGAAATAAATTCGATAGAACAATTATCCTGTTTGCCTCGTAGCTTACGCCCTGAGGACGGAAAAATTCCAGCCCAGTGCTACCGCCAATATTAATTGAGCGCAGCCCGCCGTTCTGAAATTTATTCCTGGTGATGAGAATGTTCCGCGATCCGCCTTTTGCCTGGATTGAATTGGAGCCTCCGTTAATAAATTCATTATGATAGATATTACCGCTGTGGCAGCCCACCATATCAATCAGACTTCCTCCGGGCGAACCATCTCTGAATAAACAGTCCTTAATTGTAAATACATCAACTCCGGACATTTTCAGTTCGTCGTTGTTTCCGGTGGCGTTCATTCCCAGCCACTGGCAATCGATAATATGGATATTGTGGGAAGGCGTATCATAACTGCCGCCGTCATCAATATTCACCCCGTTTCCGGTCTGGTCTCTGAATTTAAACCCGATGATATTAACATAAGCAATATCAATAAAATGAATTCCTGAAGAGCCACCTGAGATTATTGCCTCGGCTCCGGGCGCTGCCATAATAGTGATATAATTATCCTCATTGCCTTTTAATCCGGTAATAGTCATTCCTCCCTGATAAACATAGGTATGAACCATAATGGTATCTCCGGGAACGGCATATTCAGCGGCTTGTTCTATTGTTGAGTATTGGTAGCCGTCACCGCCGTCGCCCACGGTCAGAATATCGGCCAGAGCAATTTCACCGATTAGAAACATAAATAATAAGAAGGCTGAAAGTTTCATGATTATTACTTTAATTTGTTAAATAATTCCGCATCCGGTTTAACATCGTCGAAACAGAATTCGAATTTTTCAAGAATCTGCGATTTTACTATTTCATTTTTTGCTCCATAAGAAGAAAGCTGATAATGTCCGGCATTATCTAATCTCAATATCTCGATACTTTCATGAATTATATCAAGCATCCAGTATTCCTGGATTTTCATCTTTTGATATAATTCCTTTTTGCCGTATCTGTCCCGTACAACTGAAGAAGGAGATATTATTTCAATCACAATATCAGGTGGGAAGTCAATATATTTATCGCGAATTTTAGGAATATTTTCCAAACTGATAAATAAAAGATCAGGCTGAACAACATTTTTTTCATCTATTATCAAGTCAACAGGGGCAGGCAGAAGCAGGCCCTTATTGCTCTCCTGAATGCGATCGTCAATTTTTTTGCTAAGGTTTTTCAGAATAATCTGGTGAATAATAAGTGGAGCAGGACTCATTTCAATAATCCCGTTGATAAGTTCGCACAGCGTACCCTCCTCAAGCTGCATGAGGTCGTCATAAGTATATTCTTTATTATATTTTCCCGAAAGTTCTAACATTTCATTGATTCCGTTTAAATAATTCCGCATCCGGTTTAACATCATCGAAACAGAATTCGAATTTTTCAAGAACCTGCGATTTTACTTTTTCATCTGTCGCACCCGAAGAATGTAGATTATAGACACCATTGGATTCAAGGATGAGTATTTCGATTGTTTCATTATTGCTGTCTATCATCCAATATTCCTGCACGCCAAAGTTCTGATAAATCTCCTTCTTTATATATCTGTCCTTAACTATATTGCCTTTTGACAATACTTCGATAACGATATCCGGCGGCCCGAAAATCCCATTTTCGCGTATAATGTGTTTGTTCTTTTCGGAAATGACAAGCATATCCGGCTGGAGTACAGTCCTTTCGGATATTTTAACATCCAATGGGCTGAGCATAGCTAAGTAGTTTAAATTATTATCTTTAATATGCTGCCATAGTAAAATATGTAATGTGGCAATAATCCACTGGTGAGCGGAAGATGGCGAAGGACTCATTTCAATAATCCCGTTGATAAGTTCGCACAGCGTACCCTCCTCAAGCTGCATGAGGTCGTCATAAGTATATTCTTTATAATATTTTCCCGAAAGTTCTAACATTTCATTGATTCCGTTTAAATAATTCCGCATCCGGTTTAACATCATCGAAACAGAATTCGAATTTTTCAAGAACCTGCGATTTTACTTTTTCATCTGCTGCACCCGAAGAATATAGATTATATACACCTTCAGAATCAAGGATGAGTATTTCGATTGTTTCATTATTGCTGTCTATCATCCAATATTCCTGCACGCCAAAGTTCTGATAAATCTCCTTCTTTATATATCTGTCCTTAACTATATTGCCTTTTGACAAAACCTCAATAACAATATCCGGCGGCCCGAAAATCCCATTTTCGCGTATAATGTGTTTGTTCTTTTCGGAAATGACAAGCATATCCGGCTGGAGTACAGTCCTGTCAGATACTTTTACATCCAGAGGACTAAGTAAAATCTTGTAATTTAATTTAATATTTTTTAGATGGTTTCGGAGTTTCATGTATAACTCTCCGATAATCCATTGGTGAGTGGAAGATGGCGAAGGACTCATTTCAATAACCCCGTTGATAAGTTCGCACAGCGTACCCTCCTCAAGCTGCATGAGGTCGTTATAAGTATATTCTTTATTATATTTTCCCGAAAGTTCTAACATCATCTAATCCCTTTTTCATTCAGACGCAGGCGGGTTTAAGCTATTTTATTTCAATATTATAAGTTTCCTGAAATAAATATGTTCCCTGTCCTTCAATTTCAGCAGGTAAATTCCGGAATTTAGCTGGGACAGGTCTATCCGAATACTATTAGCATCGTCGGGAATGATATTCCGGCTGGAAAAATATTTATTCCCCTGCAAATCCGTGACTTCAATTGTGGGATTAAACAGATCCAATCCCAGGCAGGAAATTGTAAATATTCCGTCGCCCGGATTGGGATAGACAGTTATTTCCCCTTTTTTTAAAGTTTCTTTAACCCCTGCTACACCGAGGTAATATGTGTCTGAAATCTGGCTGCATCCCAGGTCGTTGATCACCTCAACGTTATATTCACCGTTCTGAGTAGGCTGATATGCCTTGGATGTAGCTCCTTCAATCGGCGCTCCGTAAAAATACCACTGGTAATTGTTCACTATTTCCATACAGATCAGCATTCCGTTAGCCGTGTCAATTGTGGGTTTGGGCGGAAGGTGGTTAACTGTAACCGCAAGCGTATCGCTAATTTTGCTAACACCCGCAGTATCAGTAACTGCAACCCAGTAGTTCCCGGTTGTAAATACTGTATCGAACCTGCTTCTTGTACCGTCGGACCACAAAAAGAAAATAAATTCCGAGCCGGCATCAAGCACTACGCTGTCGCCCTTACAAAAAGATAGCGGCCCGTAGGGAACAAGTTCCGGGGAGTAATCAGTATCAGATATTTTTATGTTAACCCATTGCGAAGTTTTACAACCATTTTCGTTTTCCGCTTCAAGGTAAATGTCACCGTCGGAAATATCCACATCCCACCAAACCTCTACTACCGGTTCGGTTCTGCTCCCGATTATATGCCCTGCAAAAGCAGTCCAGGAGTAGCTGTAATCTGCTTCGCCCAGAACGCTGTAAGTATGCTTATACCATTTTTCTACATTTCTTGCGCCGTATATCTTATATTCGGGAACCGGCAGAACTTCTACGGCTAAATCATCTTCAGCGATATTTCCCCTGCGGTCTTTTACAAGAATAGTATATGTAATCGATTCTTCTGCAGAACAGACAGGTGTTGTTGAATGATTATCGTCAAGCCACTGATCAGGTAGCCAGGTATATGTCAGGCTTCCTGAACCGCCAAATGCCGGAGCAGATAAAGTTGCGCTTTCGCCTGAACACAATTGAATATCGTCACCTGCTTCAATAAATAGAACATTGGGATAGAACCTGGCCAGGAAAACATCAGTTGCAACAGAATCATTATAGGTCTGATCGTATGATTCATTGTTTACCGGTAGATCCTGCGATTCGGTTGAACCGGAAATCCACACTGTTTCATCTCCGGCAAGGCGTATTGTTTTGCCAATATCTGCCCTGTTGCCGCCAAAGTATGTTGAGTAATAAATATTAGAAGCGTCCGGAGTAAGTTTCACCAGGAAAACATCGGATTTGGCCGTGTCATTATAGCTGTCATCATAGGGGTGTTTGCTTAAAGGAAAATCCATGGAAGAAGTGTATCCTGTAATGTATGGGCTGCCGAACTCGTCAATATCCAGGGACAAAGCTCTTTCAGTACTTTTTCCTCCAATGAAGGTTGACCATGCAAGCGTAAGTCCGCCGGGATTGAGTTTAGTAACGAAAATATCGCCTTCTCCGTTATTAGTGCCCTTGCTGTTATAAGTAGTGTCGAACGCCCCGGTAGTTACAGGAAAATCTTTCGATTCCGTGTATCCTGCAATATATACTGCTTCTGAATTGTCAATTGCAATCTCATAAGCTCCGTCTCTTGCAGCGCCTCCGAGATATGTTGAATATTTCAATGTGGCGCCGTTGGAGGATGTTTTAAATAAAATAACATCGTTTCTTTGCAGAAAAATGGAAGTGTCATTGAACGAACGGTCGTATGAAATTTCGGTAATGTCGATGTTGTCCGATCTGGTTATACCTATGACATAAGGATTGCCGTCAGGAGCAATTTTAATCGCCTGGCCGAAATCATCGTCATAACCTCCGTAAATTGATGAAAACATAAGGCTGTCGCCGGTGCTCGTCAATTTTGCCAGGAATATATCATATTCGCCTTTAAATTCCTGCTGAAAGGCAAAATCGGAAACAGGAAAACCGCCAAAAGAGGTAGTATAACCGGTTATATAGGGATTGCCCTTTGAATCAAGGCATATATCCTGTGCATAATCGTCCTTTTCACCTCCGAGATAGGTGGAGAAAAGCAAATTACTTCCGCTGCTGTCCAGTTTGATTACGAAAACATCATAACCGCCTTCAGGAATTGTATCATAAGCGTTCTTCGTGAAAGGAAAAGTAGAAGACTTACTGGTATAGCCGGTAATGAAAACATTTTTATCGGAGTCAACGGCAATTCCCTCGGCGAAATCATCCATAAATCCGCCGATGAATGTAGAAAATATAAGGTTTTGTCCGGTAGCGTCGAATTTGCTGACAAATATATCCGGGTAGCCGTTGCTGCCGGCCATCATATCTTCCTGGTAAACGCCGGGAGTAACCGGAAAATTAACCGAAGCAGTATAGCCGGTTATGTATATATTCCCTTCATCATCCAGGGCCATATCATTGGCGTATTCGTATTTTTCCCCTCCGAAATAAGTAGAATAAACAAGCGGGTCTATTCTTAAAAAAGACTCACCGTCGTATTCAGGAAGTTCAAAACCGAAAGAATTTTCAGCTTTCTTAATAAAATGGGATTCGATTTCAATATCTGTAAATCCAACTTTTGATAAAGAGATATTCTTTGCATTTTTATCCGACAGAATATATGATTTCAAATCGGAATGAATAATCTCGCCCTTGTCAGCCAACAGGACTATCCTGTTATTATCCGCATAAGACTGATCAATGCCTTCAAAAGCAATTTCAATATCAGTCGGATCAGCGCCGGGTTTAATATAAAAATCATAGCGGAATTTATCATTGTCAAAATAGAGAGTCAGGCCAATTCCTATATAAATATCTTTCAATATCAGGCCTTTTTCCCGATATTTTATATTATCGGGATTGTTACCGCCCATAATATAATGTATGTTTGATCTCTCCGGGAATACTCCGAGTGAACTTATTTCAAATTTCTGTTTGCCTGAATTTGCACCGGGGAAATACATCTTCACAACCTGCCCTTCAATACTTCCCTTCAGGTAATCAGGGCTATTGTCTGTCAGTTTTGAATGTATTTTGTAATAATCAAAAATTATTGAGTTTTCGCACACAAAAATATTGCATCCCGGCGTTCTGCTGAAATACATTACCGAGTCGGGAAGAAATCCCGGATTGGAATAAAAATAACTTTCCGCATCCGCAGTACAGATGGCGAAAAGTGTAATCAATATAATTAAAACCTTTTTTATTGTCATAATCTGGCTTTATTGTTCTACTTCAAATTCATCGGAAATTACAGGGATTCCCATTTTATAGCCCTGCGCTAAAATCTTTAGCCCTGTTCCGTCACGATTTACCATGAACAGTGTTCTGTCCCTGTCCTGGGTGTTATCTGTCAGAGCAAAAACAATAACCTGCGCATCGGGCGACATTGTTATCAGCTGCCCGTCGTCGTGTATATACTCACTATTCGGATCAATTTTGTCAAACGTTATAACAGTTGATAAATAATTTCCATTGTCAGGGTGGAAAAGTTCAATTCCGGTTTCATTAATTATTGCCATTTCAGACCTTTTAACTGCGATTTGGTCAGGGCCGCTCAGGTTGTCTTTGTTGAGTGTTATATAAGTTAGGAAACCGTCATCAAAATTCTTTGCTACTGTTATACCGCCATTAGCAGTATCAAGATGAGTTACAAGCAGCTCTTTGGTAAGATGATTATATCCCCAGATTTTTACTTCTCCTGTTAAAACCTGTGATTCCAGTTTTAGCCCGTCCTCTTTGGTCCATGATACCAATCCATATCGGATCTGGCCGCTCCAGCTATAATTCAGCGCCCTGACCGAGAACCATATTTTTGATCCGTTCTCATTCTGTACAATATATTCGCCCCAAGCCTGGCCGCCTTCCACGTCAATATCGGGGAAATTATCAATCAGGAACTGTTTCAGGTCAACAGTAATATAATTCAATCCCTGTGAACAGTCCAGGACAACCATTGATGGCATATAATCTTTCATTTCCGTTGCGCCATCAGGAATTTTGTTTACAAAATAAGCGGCATGATGTCCGTCGGCAGAAAGTGAAACATTAGGCGGCATACTGTATTCAACTTTTTCATATCCGGCCTCGGGATTGGGCAGGGGAACGGGAATAAGGCTTCCGTCTTCACATTTTGCCCAGAGTTTGCTTTCTATCCCGTTGTCGTATTCGAAAATTATCACACTGCTCGATCCAACTCCCGTTGTATTTGAAACAGAATTTACGGCAAGACGTTCAATCTGGAAATCATCTGTATTTATCCTGTAGAAGCCTGCCTGATTGGCATCAGCGCCATCATTTACACTTACAGGAAAATAAATATACCTGACTTTTTTTGTTGACGGGCCTGAATCATCATCGCTGCATGATGATATAAAAAATAGGCTCAGTAAAAATATAACGGTCGTAAAACTTTGGAATTTCTTCATTTCCCCTCCGGAAACTTGTGTAGGAATACATTTCATCAATTTTCAAATATTTTGAATATAATAAAATTGTCAGTTCATTGAAATAAATTTCTTAATATTTCATATCTTAGTATGATGTTTTTGTGAAAATAACAGCAGAAGATATGAAAAATTTCAGAGCTACGCGATTGGCAGGTATGCCCACATCGATTTTCTCGACAATGAGTAAAATGGCTGTTGACTATAAAGCCGTTAATCTCGGGCAGGGTTTCCCCGATTTTGACGGCCCTCCGTGGATTATGGAAAAAGCTTTCCAGGCTATGGAAGAGGGGAAAAATCAGTATGCCCCGACGGTAGGTATCTATTCACTGAAAAAGAATATTGCCAAAACCATAAAAAAATATTATGATATTGACAGGGATCCTGATACTGAAATAACAATTACCGCCGGTGCTACCGAAGCTCTTTACAGTACAATTACTGCTTTTATAAATCCGGGAGACGAGGTAATATTGTTCGAACCGTACTATGACTCACATCAGGCTGACGTGATCTTAGCAGGTGGCATTCCAAGGTATGTAACTCTTCACAAGCCTGATTTCACTATCGATCCTGACGAACTGAGAAATGCTGTTTCGGCTAAAACGAAAATGATTATACTGAATACTCCACACAATCCCACAGGTAAAATTCTCAGCGCCGGGGAGCTACAGCTAATTGCAGATATTGCCAACGAATTTGACCTGCTTGTTCTCAGCGACGAAGTATATGAATTCATGCTTTTTGACGGCAATAAACATAATCCAATTGCAAAATTACCGGGAATGAAGGACAGGACTATTACAATATCTTCAACAGGAAAAACTTTTGGTATGACGGGCTGGAAAATAGGCTACGCCATCTGCTCGCAGGAGTTAACTGAATCGATCAGGAAAGTGCACCAGTGGACGACTTATGCAGTAAATACGCCGGGGCAGCATGCTATGGCCTATGCTTTTTCAATGATCGACGAATATCTGCCGGAATTCCGCAGCACATATTCACGCAAAAGGGATTTGCTGTATAATGCGTTGAAAGATACGGATTTGAAGCCGCATCTGCCGCAGGGGACTTATTTTCTTATGATTGATTTGCCGGATGGACGTTTTAAAAATGATATCGAAGCAGCTTCATATCTTGTTAAAGAGCACGGAGTGGCAACAATTCCACCTTCAGTGTTCTATTCCGAAAGCGATGAAGGCAAAACTATGCTCAGGCTTTGCTTTGCCAAGAAAGATGAAACACTTAAAGCGGGAATTGAAAAATTGTTAGGAGCTTTGTAGGAGTTTTCTATTGGAGAGTTATTTTTAAATGAAAGAAATTGTAATTTTCAATCGTTAAAAATCGAAATAGTTTTTCTATTCCCTTCCAATGGAGGGGTGTCCGAAGGCCGGGGTGGTGAAAATTTACCAATTGTCTGTGAAATTAAGTAAAACCATCTTGAAAAGCTCTTTCAGATCTTTTATCCGAAAGAAAAATGTTTTTTGAAATTTTTTCCTTTATTTATTAGTCCTGATACGGAAATCCGGACAAGGTATTAAATATACCATTCTTTTGAAAGCACAACTTTGCAAGTTGTTTTGGAGAGTAGAGTAAGTTAACTATCTAATTTAATATTTATAGATTATCATTGATAGAAAAAGAACAGAATATTGACGAAAAATATATGGCTGCGGCTCTTGATGAAGCTGCAAAAGCTCTTGAAAATGATGATGTTCCCATCGGGGCAGTGATCGTAAAAAATAATGAAATTATCGGACGTGGTTACAACAGGGTGGAAAAGGACAGTGACGCAACTTCCCATGCTGAAATAATGGCTATTAAAGACGCATTGAATAAACAGGAGTATAAGCATTTGTTAGATTGTACAATATATGTTACCCTGGAGCCTTGCGCCATGTGTTCGGGAGCAATAGTACTTGCAAGGATACCAAGGCTTGTTTTCGGAGCAATTGATCCGAAAGCAGGCGGCAGCGGAAGTATTTTTAATATAAGCACGGAACCAAGGCTGAACCACAGGTGCAAGGTCGTCAGCGGAGTGCTTCAGGAAGAATGTTCATCAATTTTAAAAGTTTTTTTCAGGGAATTAAGACAAAGGAAAAATAAATGACCGATTTCAGCTCATTTTTTAATCAGGATTTCGAAAAACCCGAACCGGGGATTTATCTTGTTCCCACACCTGTTGGCAATTTGGATGATATTACCGTCAGGGCCCTGAAAATATTAAATTCGGCAGATTTAATTGCTTGTGAAGATACGAGGCATTCCGGTCAATTTCTTAAGCTAATCGGCTTGTCGGGGAAAAAACTTATAAGCTATCACGAGCATAATGAGAAACAGAAAGCACCGGAAATTATCGACAGGATAAAAAAAGATAATCTTGTTTGTGCTTTGATTAGTGATGCCGGATCGCCTTGCATTTCCGATCCCGGTTACCGTCTTGTCCGTGAAGCTGTTAAAAATGATATAACGGTAACAGCCCTGCCGGGGGCTACAGCCTTTGTGCCAGCTCTTTCAGCGTCGGGAATGCCCGTACACAGTTTTATCTTTGCAGGATTTCCTCCGCAGAAGAAGGGAAGGCAGACCTTCCTTAAAAATGTTGTGGAAAAAGGGGAAACAATTATACTTTACGAATCTCCATACAGAATAATAAAATTATTGAAACAGCTATCGGAAATATGTGAACCCGAAAGGCTGATTTGTACGGCAAGAGAAATCAGCAAGATACACGAGGAATACAATCGTGGTACGGCATCAGAATTAATTGATAATTTTGAATCAAGAACAGCTGTAAAAGGCGAATTCGTTGTGATAATTGAAGGTAAAAAAGAAAAATAATACATATTCAGGATTATTATGTTTATAACTTTTGAAGGAATTGACGGAGCAGGAAAATCAACTCAAATTACTCTTGTTGAAGATTATTTGCAAAAACAGGGAAATGAAGTATTGTTGATACGTGAGCCGGGAGGAAATGAAGTTTCCGAGAAAATAAGGGAAATACTTTTATCTTCAAAAAATGAAATTTCTCCTGTTGCAGAACTGCTTTTGTTCGAAGCAGCTCGCGCCCAGCTGACAGAAAAAATAATAAAGCCGGCCATTGCCGAAGGCAAAGTAGTTATTTGCGATCGTTTCTATGACTCAACAACCGCTTACCAGGGTTATGGCAGAGGACTTAATATGGATATGGTGATAAATTCTAACATGATTGCTACCGGCGGCCTGAAACCGGATATGACATTTTATCTTGACCTGCCTCTAAAAATAGCAAAAGAAAGATCAGGAAGCAGGGAAAAAGACAGAATGGAAAAATCCGGGGATGATTTCTTTTTGAAAGTAGCTGACGGTTTTAGGGAAATTGCAATGAAAGAACCGGGTAGAGTGGTATGTATTGATGCTTCCAATAGTATTGAAAATACTTTTAATTTGATCATTATACATTTAGAAAAAAAATAATTGTAACCACTCAATGGTTTAAATTTTGAAGAAAAAACCTGTAAATGTACTTCTGAAGGAGCCTGCGACTGAAGAATCCATCTTTTTCTTAAAGAATTATTGAAGAATGGATTCTTCGCTGCCGCTCAGAATGACCGTTATATACAGTTTTTACATATTTTCAAAGTTAAATTGAATAGTAACAAATAATTTAATAAATTTATATTTGATTGAAACAAGATATATTTTTTTTTGCTAAATTGTGTGTTGTGAAAAAAGAAATTTATAATCAAACGGGTGATAAAAGATGAAGGCATTTAATAATTTGATAATCAAAACTCTTCCGATGGTTCCCAAACCAATAGTTCACATCTTTGCAAAAAAATATATTGCCGGGCCATTCCTGGAAGATGCCGTGCGTAATACAAAAGAACTCGAAGCCGAAGGCAGCATGACGACGATTGACGTTCTTGGTGAATTCGTAACCAAAAGGGAACAGGCATTACACGAAAAAGAAGAAGTCAGCAGGGTGCTTGATGCTATCAAAGATCATAACCTTCCATCATATTTATCCGTAAAACCTACTTCCCTCGGTATGGGAATAGATTTCGATTTCGGTTATGATAACATTAAAGAACTTGTGGACAAAGCTAAGAAATATGGCCTTTTTGTCAGGCTTGATATGGAAAATTCTCCATATACAACAATGACACTTGATATGTTCAGGCGTTTCCGCGAAGAAGGCTATGAAAATGTTGGTATAGTTATCCAGGCTTACATGCGCAGGTCAGAAGAAGATATAAAATCCGTGGCCGAATATAAACCGAATATCCGACTTTGCAAGGGTATTTACAAAGAAGAAATTGATATTGCATACCAGGATTATGAAGAAGTAAGAGCTAACTACCGCCGCCTGCTGAAACTTATTTTCGACCTTGATCTGTATCCCGGCATAGCAACCCATGACGACGCGTTAATTGAATTTGCACAGGAAGAAATTAAATCCCGCGGCCTTTCAAAAGATAAATATGAATTCCAGATGCTTCTTGGAGTTAAGGACAATAAAAGAAGAGAAATTATTGCCAATGGCCACAGGACGAGAGTTTATGTTCCTTATGGCGAGGACTGGTACGGCTATTCCACACGCCGCCTGAAAGAAAATCCGGATATGGCCGGACATATCGTAAAGGCGATATTCAAAATGAATTAAAAGCTTTGGTTTTCGAAAAGAATAATTTTCTACTCAGATGTCCAACAAATTCAAAGTGTTGGACATCTTTATATACTGAATATCACAATTTCAATTTCTTGAAAATTGTCTCGGGGATATGCCTGATAACGAGCATTACCAATCGCCAGAAACCCGGCAAATATACTATATCTTTCTCATTCTTAATGGCCTCGAAAATACCTTTTCCGATAATTTCCGGTTTGGAAAACAGAGGAGATTTTGGCATATCTGCAGTCATGGGTGTGTCAACCATACCTGGTTTAATAGTCAGTATTTTTACATTTGTTTCGCTCAGTCTGTTCCTGAGCCCCTGTAAAAACAGGCTTACAGCTCCTTTAGCGCTTCCATATATATAATTGCTCTGTCTTCCGCGATCTCCGGCAACCGAAGAGATAACAGCAAGAGTTCCCTTGTTGTTGTCCTCGAAATAATTAGCAGCTACAGTTGCCAGTGATATTATACTCAGGCCGTTTATATTGAATTCACGGACAGTATCAGCAGGGCTTTTCCTTGTTTTTTCCTGATCAGGTAATGTGCCGTGGGCTATCAGTACAACATCAACCCTGCCCATTTTATCCAGTGCGCGTTGGAAGAATTTATTGTGATCATCAAAAGCCAGAGCATCACCTTCATCAGTGTGAATTGTTGTTTCAGCATAAGTTAATATATGATCTTTAACTGCTTCCACCCTGCTTTTTTTCAGGTCGCAAAGATAAAGTTCACATTTTTCCTTGGCAAACAGTATTGCTGTTTCCCTGGCAATTGCAGAGGCTGCTCCGAATATAAAAACTTTTTTCATTCTTAAATCTCAAATTATTCATTTTCATATATACTAAATTACTAACACTATTCATTCCGGCAAAATGAATTAATTGATAAGACGATAAGTTTATGATTACTTTCTATTGACTTTCCCACTGAAGGAATCCTCAATATAATCAAGGTTTCAGCCCGAGAAAATCAGTTTTAAAAATTCAGCATAAATTCTTCCGGAGATACAAAAACTCTTACGGGCCAAGCAAGAAAATCTTGCTTTGTTACTATCCGGATTGTTTTATCGAAAGGTCAGATCAAATTCAATCTACATCATTATCACTAAGTGGAACAGTGAAATAAAATATGCTGCCTTCGCCGTTTTTACTTTCGCAATAAATCTTTCCTTTATTCAAAGACACAAATTCATTACAAAGAACAAGGCCAAGCCCTACACCTCTTTCGCCTGATGTTCCAAACGAGGATTTTTCGCCTTCAAGTTTGAAAATATCATTTATAATATTCTCAGGAATCCCAGTACCATGGTCCTTTATTGAAACTGCAAGGAAACCGTTATCTGCTTCCATATTAATAATTATTTTGCTGTTTTCGAACGAATATTTAATGGCATTTGAAATTAGATTGTTAATAATTATCGACATCATGTTATAATCGGCCCATATTTGCGGTTCTATATGATATTTTTTTTCTATTATAATTTTTTTAGTTTCAATTCGCTGCCTGTATAGTTCAATCGAGAAATCTATCAGTTCGTTGATTCTTAAATACGATGGATGCTTTTCAAACTTTCCTTTCTGAAACCTCGACCATGCAAGAAGATTATCAAGTAATTCGTTTATAGCGCCGGCATTTCGCCTGAGTGAACGAATCATTCCTATCTTTTCCGAATCCGACATTTTTGCAAAGTCTTCTTCAAGTATCAGCAAACCTTCACTAAAAGCCATAACCGGGGTTTTAAGGTCATGCGAAACTACCGAGAACATTTTATCTTTCATTTTGGCAGATTCAGAAAGTATGATATTCTTATCCTGAATAATATTATGCTGATTTTCAACGATGTTTTTTTCTTTTATAAGCAGTTCTTTTTCAATTCTGTATTTATTTACCAATTTGTAAATCAGAAAAAATATTGCTGTCATGGATAATGCAGTTGATATCAAATAGTCATAAAACCGTTCAGATTCTGAATTGTAGTTTATGACTAATTCCGGATAGTTATATTGAAGTATAAAAAACAGCATAGTCAGGAAAATCAATATTGAAAATGTAAAAATGGATGTTGCCCGGGAGGAAAAAATTGTGATAGCAATTATTCCCCCAAGCATAAATAGAACTGTCCCCCCGTAGTAACCACCGAAAAGAAAATAGGTAAGGGCCAATAACACTACGAATCCTGAAATAAATATGGGAATCAATTTCTGATAATCCATGCCCCGGAATGAAAGAATAAATATTACTAAGTAGATGATACTTGCAAGAAATGAGTTTGCAGACATTAACAGGTCGTGCCTGAGTATAATATCAAACAAAAATGCAAAAATGGTAAAAATTGAAACGATAAGAGATATTGAGATGAACAAATTCTGTTCAAAACTGTAATTCTCTGTTTTTTCAAGATTTAATAGATTAATTATTTTCTTTATCAACAATATTGCCTGGAATGAATATAAAACTGCTGTTAATTCCGATTTAATTTATAAAAAAATTGATTTAATTTATAAAAAAATTTCCTTTTTAAAAAACCGGGTAAATTTCTTATTAATTTTATTGTTACATATCAACCTGAAAAAACAATTCAGTAAAATATCATCAAAAGTCAGAAATCAGTTGACGAAAAATTGCATTATGGTGGTCATTATTTTTTCAATTTCAATACACTATTTTAACAAATTTGGATATAAATTCAATATGTATTTCACAGATGTATATTGGATTATGAACTCCTGAAGTTGGGAAATGTTAATAAATTTTTACAAAATCTGTTCCTGATTTGTCAGGATTTTTTTATATTATATCAATAATAACCGGACAAATACATAACAAAGCAGTTTTTAATGAAAAAGAAAATTATTATAATAGATAAAGACAAATGGAATGCGCGGGTTGTTTCTTCGTATTTGATACAATGGAGTATGGAAACTCTTACCTTTACAAATTGTAGTGAAGGGCTTGCCGGAATTGTAAACTCCGTGCCAGACATGATAATTATAGATATTCAGGCCAATGATATTAATCCTTTAATCGCTATCCAGGTTGTCAGGAAAATCGATGCTACTAAAGAAATTCCAATATTAGTAAGCTCGTCAAACCTGAACAGAGAAATCCTGCGTTCTGCTCTGAGCTATGGCGCATCAGGGGCTTTATCCAAACCATTTTCTCAAAAAACATTATTTGAAAAAATCAGTAGTGTAATCAGCACTGAAGAAGATGAGGAAATTGAAGAAGATGATGATTTCATTAATATTGACATTTCTGCGCTATCCGACGAATTGATAGAAAAATAAATTTTTAATTTTCCCTGCAATAAAATTTTATATATTGCCGTAAAGTATTTAAACTATTTGTATAGAAATTATTATGAAAGATAATATCCCCAAAAAATCGATTTTAGTTATTGACGATGATATCTGGATACAGAGAATTGTATGCGGATATATTGAGTCCTGGGGCATCAAAGCATTTCCTGCTCTTGATCCATATAGCGGCTTATCACTTGCAAGCTCCGAAAAACCTGATTTAATCCTGTTGGACATAGTGCTCCCGGATATAAGTGGGGATAAATTATTGAAGATGATAAGGCATATTGAATCCATATCAAATATTCCGGTTGTAATTATCTCCTCATATTTATCAAGAAATGTCTTTAACATTGCAATTAAACATGGTGTAAAAACCTTTATTTCCAAACCAATTACTAAGGAAACGCTAAAAGAAAAAATTACTATCGACCTTGGTGAAAATTTCTTTTATCAAAATACTGCTTAGATGGCTGAATTTATAAATATCGATCAACTTGAGGAAGGAATGGTGCTTGCCGATTCCGTTGTTAACAGTTACGGGCAAACATTAATAGGTGCCGGCCTGACATTAAGCCAGAAACATATTTTTATGTTGAAAACATGGAACGTTCTTAAAGTCAGGGTAAAATCTGAAAACGAAGAAGAAAATGAAGAAATTATTTCCACTGATGTTAAAGTAAGATCAGAACAGTGGCTTAAAAATAGAATTAAATGGAAACCTGATAACAAATTTGAACAGGATATTTATCAAATGGGGATTCTGAACAGGGCAAAACAAATGATGAAAAACGGAGTTAATGAATAAAGAAAAATACATAATTCAAAAGATGGGTGAATTCCCGACATTACCTACTGTTTACTCGAAACTGCTTGAAGTAATGGCAGACCCGAATTCTTCGGTAAATGATGTAGCATCTGTTATTTCCTACGATATGGCTGCCACAGTTAAAATACTTAAGACCGTAAATTCTACAATGTATGGACTTAACAAAAAAATTGACAGCCTTAGTGATGCTATTCTCCAAATAGGTTACAAGGAAATTAAAAATCTTGTAATAGCTTTGTCTGTTATTGATATGTTTAGCGATTTGAAATCAACATCACATTTCAATCTTGTTGATTTTTGGAAGCATTCCATTGCTACGGGAATTATTTCCCGATATATTGCCATAAAAGCAGGTGTGAAAAAAATCGAGAATTTTTTCCTGGCCGGCCTGCTCCATGATATCGGAAAGATAGTATTGTTCAAAGCAATAAATAAAGAATATATCGAGACATTGAGAATGGCCTCTTTGCAGGATAAATTTCTTGTGGAAGCAGAAAATGAGATACTGGGAACAAACCATTGCAAAATAGGTGAATATATTACCAGGAACTGGAATTTGCCGGAGTCGATATCCAGATCGATATTTTATCATGAAAAAGGTGAGTCTGATATTCCTAATGATAAAATCACATATTGTATTCACCTGTCGAATATTATTGCAGGCATACTCGATTTTGGAAAATCCGGGAACACTCACATACGGCGCCCCAATCCTGTAATTTGGAATACTTGTGATTTTGAAGATAATTTTTTTGTTGATTCACTTGAATATATAATTGATGAGTATAACGAATCTGTAAAGATACTGAATATTAATTAGGATTAGCGGTATGGATGATTTTAATTACAAATTTCTTGCCTTAATTGATGATTATTCCAGAAATAAAAATGTTCGGGAATTAGATAAAACAATAAAAAAAGGATTAGAATTATTTTTAAAAATCGACAACATTCACTCCGCCTCCTTATTTTTACTAAACCAGGATACTTTTGAATTTGATCATCAATTGTCCATACCCTTTTCAGAAGCACAATTAGTAAAAGAAGTATTCCCTGAACTGGTTAATACAGGCATAATTGGCAAGGCTTTGCAAACGGGAAACATGTCATATACTAAATCTGATAAAAGCGAAGGATATTTCCATTCTGTTTTTCCCTTGATCGGAACAAACGGGCCTGTAGGATTGTTGGTATTTAATTGCTTACGCTGCCCGGAGGATGTTGAGCAGTCTTTGCTGACATTGATAAGTATTGCCTTGGGTATTTTTGCAGCAAGGATAGAAACGGCAGTTCTTCATAGTGAAAAGGATGAAGCCGGAAAATTCATGGAGCAACGTATTGCAGAAAGGACAATTAAATTAGTTGAAAAACAAAAAAATCTAACCGAGAAATATTCCGATCTGACAGCCAACCTCAGCATGTCGCTCCCGCATGAAATCCGGACTCCCCTGATGCTTGTGCTTGGTAATGTTGATTACCTGATTAAGAACCTGGAAAGAACCAGCGATGAAGATATTGTAGACATTCTGTCTGATGTCCATGAAAATGCAAGACGCCTGCAAAGACTTTTTGAACATTATCTTCTATTCGCTTCGCTGGAGATCCTTGCCTCGAATCCGGCTGAATTGCATGTGTTACGCGAAAAAGTCAGTGAATCACTGGAATCATCAGTTTACGAAGCGGTTGCTGCACATCCCAAATTCGAATCGCGTGCTGATGATATAGCAATCGATATAATTGATACCCCTGTATCTATTGGTGGTGAATATTTTACAAAGGCTGTTTATGAAATTCTTGATAACAGTTTCAAATACTCCGAAAAAGGCACAAAGCTGCTTATAAGCAATAAAATTGAAGATGGCTTTTGTCATTTAGCAATTACTGATTACGGCCGGGGTATGACTGAAAAACAAATTGAAAAAGTAGGTGCTTATATTCAATTCGAAAGAAAAGTTTATGAACAGCAGGGTTCCGGTCTCGGATTTGCAATAGCATCAAAGATAACATCTTTGCACAATGGCAAAATTAATATTAAAAGTGCATTGAATAAATATACTACAATAATTGTCACATTACCTATACCACTGGAAAAGGCTTCACAATAATTATAATTTTTTCCTTATTAATAATCAGCCTTTTTATTAATTTGCAAATCGTTTGATTTGGATTTTATAAAATGTAGATTTTCCAATTGGAGATTGTAATGGGGCAAACAATTGTTCAGAAAATATTGGCTAAAGCCTGTGGAAGGGATCATGTTGAGGTAGGCGAGGTGGTTGAACCTGCCGTAAACCTTGCAATGTCCCATGAAAACGGTGCTCAGGTTATGCATCAGTTTTTTCAGGTTTTTGAAGAAACAGGCCTGAAGCCGACAGTTTGGAATCCCGATAATATCGCAATAATTTTTGATCACAGGATTCCTGCAGAAAGCAGCAAAACTGCTACAAATCAGAAAAAACTTCGAAATTTTGTAAACGAACAGGGTATAAAGAAATTCCATGATATTCGTGGCGACCGTGGCGGTATATGCCATCAGATATTGCCGCAAAACGGATATGTAAGGCCCGGGTATGTGGTAGTTGGAACTGACAGCCATACTACAACACACGGAGCTCTCGGTGCATTCTCTTTCGGAGTAGGAGCCACGGAAATGGCATCAGTCTGGTCTCTCGGCAGAGTACTGAATGTTGAAGTTCCGGCAACTATTAAAGTTGTTGTAAGCGGAAACTTTCAGAAACATGTACAACCTAAGGACCTGATTCTATTCCTTATTGGTAAAATCAGCGCTGAAGGAGCTAACTACAGGGTTATTGAATTCCATGGTGATACAATCAGGAATATGAGTACTTCCGGACGATTAACAATATGCAATATGAGTGTGGAAGCCGGTGCTACCTCCGGTATCGTACCTCCTGATACTGAAACATTGCGATATCTTAAGGAAGAAGCGGGTGTTAATGATGAAATTGATATGATTGTTCCCGACGAAGATGCAGAATATTCGGAAATAATTGAAATAAATGCTTCCGAACTTGAGCCACAGGTAGCATGCCCGCACATGGTTGATAATGTTAAACCTGTATCAGATATTGAAAATGTAAAAGTTGACCAGGTAGTAATCGGTTCCTGTACCAATGGCAGGCTGGACGATCTGAAAACTGCAGCAGATATTGTTCGTGGAAAATCAGTTCACGAGTCAACAAGAATGATAGTTTTCCCTGCTTCTGCAAAGATATACCGCGAAGCAATGGAAGCCGGCTACCTGATGGATTTCATGAATGCCGGTGCCGTGGTTATGAATCCCGGCTGTGGGGCATGCCTCGGTGTACATCAGGGAGCTCTCGGAGACGGTGAAACAGCTATTGCCACAACGAACAGGAATTTCAAAGGCAGGATGGGCAATCCTAACGGCTTCGTTTATTTAAGCTCTGCAGCAGTTGCCGCTGCCAGTGCCATAACAGGTTTTATCACACTACCGGGCAAGGAGAAATAATATGGCTAAAGTAATTTATAAATTCGGTGATGATATTTCCACTGATATTATTTATCCCGGACGCTATATGGCTACTATTTTGCCGAGTGAAACTCCAAGGCATATCTTCGGGGATATACCGTCTTTGAACAAACAGCTTGTTGACGGGGAAATAGAAGAAGGAAGCATAGTTGTGGCAGGAAAAAATTTTGGTTGCGGATCTTCCCGCGAACAGGCAGCTACAACAATTAAAGGTCACGAGCTTGTGATAGTGGCCAGGAATTTTGCCAGGATATTCATGCAGAATGCGATTAACTTAGGGCTGAAAATTGTAATTTGCCCCGGCATAGAAGCTGAAGACGGTGATGAACTTGAAATATATGATGATAAAGTAATTAATAAAATCAGCGCTAAGGAATATCCCGTTACTCCTATACCAGAAGCAAGAAAAGCGATTATGGAAGCCGGAGGGCTTATTCCTTACACCAGGAAGAAATTAATTGAAGAAAGATCGGATGTTTAATATTATTAATCAGGAAAAATGATGAAAACAGCAATCGCAACATTAACAACAGCTTGGGACAGCCCGTTAAAACTGGCAAAAGAAACTGCCATAATTTTATCAGCCAGCCTTTTGATAGCACTTTCCGCTCAGATTGAAATTCCGGGATGGCCGGTACCGATTACCGGACAAACTTTTGGAGTACTTTTAATTGCTTCAATTCTTGGCAGAGTGCGCGGAACCATTGCAGTAGCAGCTTATCTGATCGAAGGACTCGCAGGCCTTCCGTTCTTTGCAGGCGGTGCAGCAGGTTTACTTCACTTTGCCGGGCCAACTGGCGGATATCTTCTGGGATTCCTGCCTGCAGCATTTATTGCAGGTTCAATTGCCGGAAGGACAAAATCCCTGACATTTATCCTTCTTGGCCTAACTGCTGCAACAATGGTAATTTTTGCAACAGGAATTTTCTGGCTTTCAGCTTACACTGGCTGGACAACTTTAATGTCAATGGGGCTTATTCCATTCATTCCCGGTGCTGCTATTAAAATAGCTCTTGCAGGAATGTGCGTTAAAGCATTGAAAAAATAATTAATTCTATTTTATTCAGATCAAGGCCGGTTTTTTTTGAAAACCGGCCTTGTTTGGTATATATTATTGGCTGTTTCAATTATCTGAATCTGTTATCTGATTTTATTTTGTCCAGGTCCTTCGTTCTGTTCTCTATCCAGCCATATTTTTCACTTTTATGTATATCAAAAGCCGGTATATATGGTTTAATATCCATAAGTGGAGTTTTATCCAGAATATCGATATTTTCAACAACTAAAATATTATTTCTTATCTCAATCAGTTTAACAACCGAAAGTCCGATTGGATTTGGCCTTTTTGGTGCCCTGGTGGAAAATACTCCCCTTTGTTTTTTATCAAGAAAAGGCTTCACTTTCAGATCAAATCCATTGGATTCGTGAAAATGATAAAGCAGAATAATATGCGAAAAACCATCAAGGTCTGCCAGGCCCGGTACAAATTCCGGAAAAATTTCTATTTCACCTTTTATCCCTTCAGCACCTCCCGGCTGAATGGGCATACCTTCTTTTGATATAAATGGAGTTTTAATAATTCCTATGGGCGAAAATTTTATTTGCATGTTGATTTATTAATTAAATAATTACATAACTTATTGAAATTTTCAATAGATATAAATTAATAAGATTAATTTAATCTGCAAGATAAATCTTAAATGCAGAAATATATTGTTCTCCGGAAGTTAAATTTGTTGATAATTTTTCAAATTAATTTATTATTTCATATCTTTAAGTATGAAAAGAGGATTAAAATATATTAAAAGGATTGGTATTGCAGCGCTGCTGAGCCTTATAGTGATAACAGGGGTAGTATTATTATCCAATGTGTATATTAACAAGTTCTCCGAAAAATATATTTATAGCGATATAAATGAAATACCTTATAACAGGACAGGGCTTCTTCTCGGGACAAGTAAATACTTAACGAATGGAAATATTAACCTGTATTTCAGGAACAGGATTCGAGCTGCTTATAAACTTTACAGTGCAGGAAAAATTGATTATATAATTGTTTCCGGAGATAATGCTGCTGCGAATTACAATGAACCCCGGCAAATGAAAAAGGAATTAATTTCTCTTGGAGTTCCGGCAACAAGGATATACGAGGACTATGCCGGGTTCAGAACTCTTGATGCCATTATCAGGGCAAGGGAAATATTTTCACAATTCACCTATACCGTTATTTCACAGGAATTTCACAACAAGCGTGCGGTTTTTATTGCCAGAAAAAACGGTATACGTGCCATTGGATACAATGCTTCCGGAGTAAGCGCCTATTACGGTTTTAAAACAAATGTTAGAGAGTTGTTTGCCCGTGTTAAAGTATTTATTGATTTTCTGATAGGAAAGCAACCCAAATTTCTTGGAAATAAGATTTATATTCGGGATAAATCATTACAGGAAAGACTCGACAAATACAAATATGACTGGGAAAAAAGAGTTTCACCCGAAACTGTTTTCAATTTTAATACCGGTATTGCTGAAATAACTTTGTCAGGGATATTGTCTCAATGCTTAAGGGCAGGCGATACAATACCCGAGTTTACAATGACCGGGATATTCGGCAATCCATTTGACATCAAAGCGCAACTGAACAATTCTTATGTACTGCTATTCTGGTATAGGGGGAGCTGGTGTCCTTACAGTGAAATTCAAATGCATGCCTACCAGGAATATTTTTCCGATTTTGAAAAAAATGGAATAAAGATTTTTGCACTCTGTCCGGAGAAATCAAATTACCTGCAGAATTTTAACCTGAGAAATAATTTTGGATATAAGCTTATAAGAGATAAGAACAATAAAATTGCCCGTTTATTTGGTATTGAATACAAAATGCCGGAAATTATGGCAAAGGAATATGAAGGAATAATTGATATTAAAGATATTAACGGTATAGATAATTTCAGGCTTCCGGTTACTGCCACATATTTAATAAACAGCGATGGAGTGATAATTTATTCACATATCGACCCGGATTACAGAAACAGGACTGAACCGGCGATAATTTTATCAATGGTAAAGGGCCGCTGATGGAAACATTGATATTAGCCGCTATCATCAGTGCCGCAACTGGATGGATACTTGCAAGATTTGTATTTAAGCAGAAGCCCGGCGGGGAATTTGTTGCACGTGAAATTCACGAGGGGGTACTAAAGGATATAATTGCTCTTAAAGAAAACAAAGCCAGGCTTGAAGAAGAAAACAGAATTTTGAAAGAACTGAATAATAAAAATGAAAATGAACTGAAAAAGAATCAGTCAGCCATTCTGGAACTTAGTAATCTACTGGCTTCCAAAGACAAAGAACTTGAAAATGCAATCTATGCCCTGGATAAGGAATCGGAAAAAATCAAAGACATTGAAAAACGGATGCGGGAAGGATTCAGCAATCTTGCTACGGAAATCCTGGATAAAAAAAGCAAACAACTTTTGTCTGTCAGTGAAGAAAAGATCAGCACGATACTAAATCCATTGAAGGACAGTATTAATGCTTTTAATAAAGATATTGAAGACAAATTCCACAGGGAAGCTCTTGAAAGAGCTACTCTGAAAACAGAGATTCAACAACTTGGAGAAATTACGGCTAAAGTATCTGGCGACGCTGAAAACCTTACTAAGGCCCTGAAGGGCGACAGCCAAAAGCAGGGTGCATGGGGAGAAATAATTCTTGAGAAAATTCTTGAATTTGCTGGCCTTGAAAGAAACAGGGACTATCTTATTCAGCCTTCTTTCACAATAAAAGGAAACAAGCGTCTCCGGCCTGACGCAATTGTAAACCTACCAGCTAACCGGCAATTAATTATTGATTCCAAAGTATCATTAACTGCTTATGAAAGATACAGCTCTACAGGAAAAAAGGAATTCCTCAGCGAACATGGCAAATCAATTATCAGGCACGTGGACGAACTGGCAGCAAAATCCTACCCTGATATTAATGAATTAAACTCTGTTGATATCGTACTAATGTTCATGCCTGTAGAGCCGGCAATTCAGGCAGCAATAAAATTCGATCCCGGGCTGATATCCTATGCTGCCGCAAAAAATATTATCATTTGCGGCCCTTCTGCACTCCTGGCATCTCTTAAATTGATAAATATTTTGTGGCAAAAATCCCGGCAGACAGAAAATGCCCGAAAAATTGCTGAGATGAGCGGTGCTTTGTACGACAAGATAATCCTTGTTTTAAATGATATTTCAAAGATACATGAAAAAATTTCCCAGGCAGACGAGCTCTGCCGGTCTGCCGAATTAAGGATAAGCGGCGGCAAAGGATGTATTACTGATAAGGTTGAAGCGATTAGGGAACTGGGAATTGAAAACAAGAAAGAGTTACCTGAAATATACAGGTCAGGGAACTAAAACATCAACAGCATTTGGCAAAATTTCCAATTTATAAGGCTGGCCTGTAAAAACTTCTCCTTCAGTTTCCAGGAAGTTTTTATCGCTGGTTTCAATCTTAATATTTTTCGCCCTGAATACCTCAACAGCACTATGCTTTACATGCGAGCCGGAGAACAGTTTGGGCAGATTAGTTACTATTCCCCACCAGCTGAGTGTGTTAATAATTACCACATCGAACAAGCCATCGTCAAAAATTGCATCCGGGGCCTGTTTCATTCCCCCGCCGTTATAAGAACAAATCCCGATACTCATGCTGAATACATCTCTGTTGAATTCAATACCATCAAGTGTAATTGTATAAGGATCTGACTTCGCTGAAACAAGGCTTTTAATTATAGTTTTGAAATATGAAGCTGTGCCGGCCTTTCCGCTTTCTTTAAGAATATTAACCCTGTCGGCAACTACGGAATCAAATCCAATCCCTGCCATATTCATGAAATATCTTCTCTCCTCAGTTTTATCAGAGGATATTACCAGGCCAATATCGTGCGGTTTAGTTTTGTTATTGGCAATTATTTCTGAAGCCCGGATAAAATCATTTGGAATATTGTGATACCTTGCCCAATCATTTCCCGTTCCGGAAGGTATCATTCCGATAGTAATTCTCTTGTCAGATCCTGATTTCATAAATCCGTTCAAGGCCTGGTTCATAGTACCGTCCCCACCAATAATGATGAATTTGTCCCGCCCTTTTCGGGCTTCTTGCTCAGCAATATCAGCGGCATGGCCGGGAAATTCAGTTAGTACAGGATAAAATGGAATTTTAAGTTTATTAAATTCAGAGCAGATCTTTTCAAAATTGTGTTTTACCTCTCCCCTGCCGGAAACGGGATTAAATATTGCAAGATATTCTTCTATTTTATTACCCTTTAATAATTACATTCAATATTATGCAATTTAATAATTTTCAGGTAGAATAGTATTTGTAAAATTGCTTTTTCCGCAACCTGTACTGGAAAATTTCGTTGTTAGTACAGAACTCCGAAATTTATATTTTTATGAACATTCTTCGATATTTTTTATTTCCACATTGATATATCAGCTGATATACTCCTGCCGGCATCGAGGAAATATCAATTTTTTCAATATGCATACCGCATCCTGAGGAAAATGATTTTTGTATTATTCTCATTCGCCCGTCAATATCAATAATTTTAATAATTCCAGTTACCGAATCATCTGTTCTTACCTGAATGTTGATAAAATCCGATGCCGGAACCGGGAAGACATGGAATTCCATATTATCCTTTTGTGGAATATCAGCTATCGGAGGGTCTCCGAATTCATAATAATACTTCGTTGATTTTACCCACTCTCCGTCTGCAAAGTAATAGTGAGTTTCACAAAGGAGAGTATCCCTTGAAAAATCGTTAATTATTTTTGTATCCTGCAGCCATTTGCCATCAACATATTTATCGGTTAGTTTATCTTTTATCTGCCTGAATTCATTATATAAAATAATATTTCTATAATTCCAAGTCCATGCACTATCCCTATATTTACTATAAACGATAGAGTCTAAGAGCCCATTTTCGTTATAAGAATATTCTCTTAATTCATCATCATTCCAGGCATCATCTTTCCAAACCTGCCAGTAGGAAAGTGCTATCCTTCCAAGAGAATCATACACATAATTTTTTTTCTCAGAATTAGTCCAGTATCCAAATTCATCCTTAATCTGGGAAATATAATTATCCAAAACATTTTTTCGGCTATAATTATTGATATTTTTGATAATTGGCTTCCAGAGCGTATCTTCTTTTTGATAATAATATTCAAAACTCTTACAGCAATTATCGTCAATTGTATATTCCCATTTAAAAGTCTCTGCCCACCCTGAACTTACAGCAGAATAGTAAATTTCCGACTTTGTTACCCCGCAATCATAATATTCATAAACAACCCGATTCTTCCTGTTTTTTACATTATTATCAATTTTGTATTTATCAAGCCGGCAGGCTTTGCCGTCAGGATAGTAATAATAATCTTCAAGGCTTCTTTCATTCCAAATTCCGTTCTCGAAAAAATCATAGAATACGTGTTTTTCCCGTGATAAGGAATCGTAATAGTAACGTTTCCTGTCGTTGGGCTTCCAGTTCCCGTCCCTCCAATAGAATTGTGTTTTGCTTTGGATGAAAGGAATCGCCGCCCCGGCTTCGTAAAAGAAGAATAATAGTAAAATTGAAGCTAATAAATAAACTGAAAATCTAAAACTCATAATTCTCCCCGTTGTAGTATCAAATATCTCTGACTATAATAACAAAAAAAATCAAATTTGGTCGCAGAATTTTTAAAATTTATTCTCCATTGTCATTTTATCTTCATTTTTTTTGGTATTTTTCAACCAGATTTCACCTGGATTGATTAGTGAAAGTTTTCTTTCCATTTCAGTATGTGATTTTATTATAAAAATTGTAGTTATTGATAATACTATAACAATGATTAACTTAAACATCTGCTTCAAATAATTAATATTAAATTACTAAATATTGTTTAAAGATTCAAATATGAATTAAGTAAAACCACTGATTTTTAATATAATCATAATACATGAACAGTTTTTTCGTTAATAAGGACAAATACGGGAATTAATATTTTATGATTTTATAAATATATGGATTTAAGGAAGATACTATGAAAAAACTATTACTGATTTTTTTCATCACACCAATACTGCTTTTTGCCCAAAAGGAGCAGGATTCAACTCTCGGGAAATGGATACCCAAAGGAGTTGCAGGAATAAACATTAGCCAGATAGCCTTCAGCAACTGGACTCAGGGCGGTGATAATTCTATCACTTACAGCCTTGTCGGGAATTTCGGCCTTAACCACAAAACTGAAAGCTGGACATTCACCAACAGCCTGAAAATTGCCTACGGGCAGACAAAACTTGGCGATGAGAATTTTAAAACCAATGACAATGAGATATATCTTGAATCAGTTCTTTCACACAAGCTGGGTTGGGCTGTTGACCCATTCTTTTCGAACACGGTAAGAACAGCTGTTGCACCGGGCTACCAATACGATGGTAATACAAAAGTAGAAATTGCCAATATATTCGATCCGGGATATATTACTCAGTCGATTGGTTTTACTTATGATAAAATGGAATCATTCAAATCCAGGATTGGTTTGGCATTTCAGGAAACGTTTGCCAACGAATATACCGGATACACGGACGACCCCGACACAGAAGATGAAATTGAATCTTTCAAATTCGAAACCGGTATCGAATCTGTTACAGATGCTGAATTTACACTGGATGACAACATGCTTTTAAAAAGCAAGCTAAGACTTTTTTCGGCTTTCGACAGAATGGATACATGGGATGTACGCTGGGACAACGCTATAACAGCGCAGGTAAACAAATACATAAATGTAAATTTAACTGTTCTGGTTATCTATGAAAAATCACAATCAATTGAAACACAGATCAAGCAGGCTCTTCAGCTTGGCTTTACTTATAACATATTTTAAGAATTAATAACTATAAAGGTGCTATAATGAATTTAGACATGTACGCAGATTATATTATAAAACTCATCGTTGCCTGGGCTCCGAATCTTCTTCTTGCCTTAGTTACACTTTTCATTGGTTTGAAGATTGTTAACTGGGTAACCAGTTTAGTAGAAAAAACCATGGATAAGAAGAATACTGATGTATCTCTAAGGAATTTCCTGAAAAGCCTGGTTAATATCATTCTTAAACTTTTGCTTGTCCTTAGTGTAATATCAATGGTTGGAGTTGAAACCACATCATTTGTGGCAATACTTGCCGCAGCAGGTTTTGCCATTGGTATGGCTCTGCAGGGTAGCCTTTCAAATTTTGCAGGTGGAGTTTTAATACTGCTATTCAAACCTTTCAAAGTCGGAGATGTTGTAGAGGCACAGGGTTTTACCGGGGCAGTAAATTCTATCCAGGTTTTCAATACAGTAATGAAAACACCGGATAACAAAACAATTATTCTCCCAAACGGACCGTTGGCTGCCAGCCCGATAACAAATTTTTCCACCGAGGACAAACGCCGTGTGGACTTTGTTTTCGGAATTGGATATGACGACGATATTAAAAAGGCTAAAGATCTGCTGCTTCGTATTGTGAATGAAGATGAAAGAATTCTGAAAGATCCGGAACCTTTCGTAGCGGTATCAGAACTTGCGGACAGCTCGGTCAATTTTGTTGTCCGTGCCTGGGTAAACGCCACCGATTACTGGGCTGTATTTTTCGATACTAACGAAAAAGTTAAAAATGAAATGGACGCAGCAGGTATTTCCATACCATTCCCGCAGCAGGATGTTCATATTATCGGAAATAATTGATAAGCTACTGCCCCAAAAAAGGTATGTTTATATTCAATCCTGCCAATTACAGGCAGGATTTTTTTGTTGCAGCTAAATTTTATAAATTTGTAAAGATTCGTTAGGGGCGCTAATGAATAATGGCTGAGAATGCACCCTCGAACCTGTCGGCGTAATAGCCTTGTAGGAAAACGGATTATAACACCTGCCGTTTTCCGCGAAAGCGGTTTTTTTTATTTTATTAATAATTTATGGAATTGATATGGCAGATTCTTTCGACCAATACGCAGAAAAATACGACAAATGGTTTTTGGCAAATGAGAACGTTCTGAAATCCGAAGCGGCACTCCTGGCTCATTTTACGGGCAATCCCGGGCGTGCCTTATCGGTTGGATGCGGCAGCGGGCTTTTTGAAAAAATTCTTGAGAAAGATTACAACATTCAGATAAAGGAAGGGATTGAACCTTCCAAAGACATGGCGGATATTGCCATTAAAAGAGGAATGGAAGTAAGAGTGGGAACAGCCGAAGATACTGAATTTGGCATCGGAATATATGATACTGTAATTTTCAATGGCACTCCAAGCTATATCACAGACCTGGAGAAAGCTTTCATGAATGCTTTTAAAGCACTGAAAACAGGCGGCAAAATTGTTGTCCTGGATGTTCCTAAAGAAAGTTCCTACGCGCTTCTGTATAATCTTGCCAAGGAAATCGGAACATGGGATCATCCTGCACTTGTTGATGTACAGCCTCCGAATGCTTACCCGATTGAATTTGTCTCTCAGGCAAATTGGCGGACAACATCGGAAAAAATCGACCTCCTGAAAAAATGCGGTTTCGATGCTTTTGAGTTTGCACAAACACTAACAAAACATCCGCTATACTCGGATAATAAATTCGAAGAACCTGTGGAAGGTTTCGACAAAGGAGATTATGTAGCAATCAGGGCAACAAAGAAAGGATAATCATGGATAATTTATATAGAGATATAAAGGCTATCAGGGAAAATTCCCCTCTTGTTCACAACATCACAAATTATGTTGTGATGAACAACACAGCCAACGCACTTCTGTCGATCGGGGCTTCGCCGGTAATGGCTCATGCCGTTGAAGAAGTTGCCGAAATGGCCGGTTTCGCATCTTCATTAGTAATCAATATCGGCACTTTAAGCGAAAAATGGATTGAAGCAATGCTTATAGCAGGCAAGGTTGCCAGCGAAAGGAATATCCCGATAATACTTGATCCCGTAGGTGCCGGAGCCACGAAACTGAGAACAGAAACAACAATGAAAATTATTGATGAATGCAGGCCTTCGATTATCAGAGGTAATGCATCGGAAATTCTTGCAGTTACATCTTCTTTTGGCAAAACAAAAGGTGTTGACAGCACGCAAAGTTCAGACTCGGCCGTGGATTCAGCCAAACAATTTGCTATTGAAAAAAATGTTACAATGGTGATAAGCGGCGAAAAGGATTATATTATCAATGAAAATGAAACCAAAGAAGTGTCATTTGGGAACGCTATGATGGCAAAAGTTACCGGAATGGGCTGCACGGCTACCGCTATATGCGGAGCTTTTGCCGGAATAAACAGCAACCCGCTTGATGCCTCATATCATGCAATGCTTACTATGGGTATTTGCGGCGAAATCGCGGCAGTCAAAGCTGAAGGCCCCGGAACATTGCAACTCCACTTCCTTGATGCCCTTTATAATATTAAAGAGAAGGATATAGCGGAGTTCCGGAGATGAAAAAGGATATCGACCTGAGTCTTTACCTTGTAACGGACAGGGAACTATCCTTGGGAAGAACTATCGAGGACACCGTCCGGGCCGCTGTGTCCGGCGGTGTTACTATCGTACAGCTCAGGGAAAAGCATTGTTCCACAAGGGAATTCCTGGAATTGGCAATCAATCTTAAAAAAATATTGCAAGACAAAAATATTCCGCTTATTATCAACGACAGGCTGGATATTGCCCTTGCTTCAGGCGCTGATGGTATTCATATCGGCCAAAGTGATATGCCCTATGAAATTGCCAGGAAGTATCTCGGAAGCGATGCTATTATTGGTTTATCCGTGGAAAATATTGAACAGGTTGAATCAGCTAATAATCTTGATGTTGATTATATCGGAATCAGCCCGGTGTTTTCAACTCCGACTAAAACTGACACACAGCCTCCATTTGGGCTTGACGGAGTAAGTAAAGCCTGCAAAAAATCACGCCATCCTGCCGTAGCAATTGGCGGTATAAACAAAACAAACGCTTCGGATATTATCAAAGCCGGAGCCGACGGAATAGCTGTTGTTTCAGCAATCGTGTCTTCTCCGGATCAGGAATCTTCAGCAAGGGAACTTATGAATATTGTTCGGGCAACCCGAGGTGAAAATGAAGCTTTCTGATTTGGGAGAATTCGGATTTATATCAAGGATTGCAGGAAATTTTGATCCTTTAGTCAAGGATAATACTTTAGGCATTGGCGATGATTGTTCTGTAATTCGAATAAACAACGATGAATCAATACTTGTAACTACCGATATGCTCGTTGAAGATGTACATTTTTTACTGGAATCCATAAGCCCGGTTCAATTGGGTTATAAGTCGCTCGCAGTTAACCTAAGTGATATTGCAGCAATGGGCGGCAGGCCAATTGGCAGCTTCATATCATTATCCTTGCCCAAAGATGTGGAAGTCAGCTGGATTGATGATTTTTACAAAGGCTACCGGGAATTGTCAGAGAAATATACCTGCCCTTTACTCGGGGGAGATACAACAGGATCTACCGGAAAGATTTGTATAAATGTTACAGTAATTGGTAAATCGCAAAACAGCAACATAAAATATCGCTCCGGAGCAAAACCCGGAGATTATATTTGTGTTAGCGATTATCTTGGCGATTCGGCCGCAGGACTGGATATTATTATGGATAATGATCAGCAATTGTCATCAATTCATCAGTATCTGGTTAACAGGCATCTTATGCCCGAACCTTTTATCCGCGAGGGGCGCTTTCTTTCGGATTTTAAAAGCGTTAATTCGATGATGGATATATCCGACGGTATTGCATCGGATTTAGAACATATTACAAGCCGCTCGAAAGCCGGAGCTGAAATTTATCTTGAAAAAATTCCCATGACCGAACAATTAAAAATCCACTGCGAGATAAATAATATCAACCCGCTTCAAAAAGCCCTGAACGGCGGAGAGGATTATTGCCTTCTGATGACGATTTCGGCAAATGAAATTGACATAGTAAAAACCGAATATAAAAAGAAATTTGACAAGGAACTCTACGTTATAGGAAAAATAAATGATTCCGGTAAAGTAAGATATATTTCTGATGACGGAACAGAAAATATGAATTACAGGGGTTTTGATCATTTTAACAAAAGTTGAACAAATATTGAATTATAAAAATGCAGTATAAAAAAGTACTAACCATTGCCGGATCGGACAGTGGAGGCGGTGCAGGTATCCAGGCTGATATAAAATCCATATCCGCTAACGGATGCTATGCTATGTCTGTTATTACAGCTCTGACGGCACAGAACACCGTTGAGGTAAAATCAATTTTCGAGGTGAGCCCGGATTTTATTGCTGACCAGATAGACGCTGTTCTTTCAGATATCGGCGCTGATGCAGTCAAAATCGGAATGCTGCACAGGCCCGAAATTATTGCAGAAGTCGCCGGCAAACTAAAAGAATATAAAGTGGAAAACATTGTTCTCGATCCGGTAATGGTTGCCAAAAGCGGTGATAAATTGCTTCGCGAGGAAGCCGTTGACGCAATGAAGACAGAACTCATACCTTTAGCAAGAATAATTACACCTAATATTCCCGAAGCGGAAGTACTCGCGGGATATTCAATTACCAACATCGAGACAATTGAAAAAGCCGGGCAGGACCTGATGGGATCAGGTTGCGATTCTGTTCTTATTAAGGGCGGACATTCATCAGGCAAAGAAAGTGATGATTTTCTTTTCTTCATGGAAGCTGGTAGGTTCAGGAAAACAACTTATCCCGGCATCAGGGTAGATTCAAAAAATACTCATGGTACCGGATGTACCCTTTCCTCTGCCATAGCAGCATGGATAGCAAAAGGATATTCTGTTGAAGATGCTGTCCGAGAGGGAAAAAAATATATTATTGCTGCTATTGAATCAGGCAGCAAACAAAATATTGGCAAAGGTCACGGCCCGGTTGATCATTTTTATGCATACAGGAATAAAAACGATGAATAATTTCAGCGAACATTTTAAAAAAAAATCAGAGCAGGTTCTTGAAAAGACAATAAATCATCCATTCAATGTTGAACTTGCAAAGGGTTCGCTTGATATTGAAATTTTCAGGCGTTATCTGGCCCAGGATAATCTTTATCTTCAGGCTTATTCCCGAGCACTGTTAATGCTGGCTTCGCGGGCTCCAGGAAATGATGAAATGCAATTTTGGTTTACCCTTGCAAACGACGGAATTGAAATGGAACAGGAATTACAGACCCGGCTTTTCGATCAATTCAGCGTTCAACCCGCCGAAACCCCGCTGCCATGGTGCAAGGCATACGAAGACCACATTATGAATGCCACAGCATACAAGCCATACCCTGTTGCAACGGCAGCCCTTCTGCCCTGCTTTGTTAATTACCTGGAACAGGGGCTTTCTATGGATCAGATAAGGGAATCTGATAACTTATACGATGATTGGCTGAACACTTATGTTTCGGATGAGTATATCGCTGTTACAAGAAAATTTGCTAAATATCTGGAAAGTTTATATTCGAAAGCTGATGAATCAATGAAATATAGCATGGATGAAATTTATTATCAATCCACTTTTCTTGAATACAAATTTATCGACGCAATTTATTGTAACAAAAGCTGGAAGATATGAAGGATAATATATGAATAGCACATTATCGGTTAGCCAACTGACGGACAGAATTAAATATACTCTTGAAGAAGGTTTTTCTTCAATATCGGTCAGCGGTGAAATATCAAATTTCAAACATCACAGTTCAGGACACAGATACTTTACCCTGAAAGATTCCGGTGCACAGATTTCCTGTACCATGTGGAGAAGCAGAACATTAAATTTCCGCCCTACTGACGGCATGAAAGTCATTATCCGTGGCAGGATTACAGTTTATCCGCCTCGCGGCAATTATCAGATAGATTGTATCAGTATGCTGCCGCAAGGTCAGGGAGACCTGTTCATGGCTTTCGAAGCACTTAAAGAAAAACTTGAAAACGATGGTTTCTTCGACAGGGAAAGAAAGCGCCCTCTCCCCCGTTTCCCGTTGAATATTGGTGTTGCAACTTCACCAACCGGCGCTGCCGTAAGAGATATTTTCAGCACCCTGGAAAGAAGGTTTCCCGCTGCAAATATCTATTTCCGGCCGGTAATAGTGCAGGGAGATGAAGCAGCCCCCGATATTGTTCGTGCAATCAATGAATTGAACCGCCAGAATATTGATCTAATAATTATTGGCCGTGGCGGTGGCTCGCTCGAGGACCTGTGGGCATTCAATACAGAGGAAGTTGCAAATGCAATATTTAATTCGGAAAAACCTGTCATATCGGCTGTGGGGCACGAAACAGATTTTACCATTTCGGATTTTGTAGCCGATATAAGGGCGGCAACCCCAACGGCAGCAGCGGAACTGGCTTCGCCGTTCACCACCAGTGATTTGCTTAAAGGCCTGGAAACCATACAGGAAAAAATGAAGAATTCAGCTTCTTTGCGAATTGAAGATGTGAAAGAAAAACTTGACGAAATAAACAGCCCGGCTATATCCAGGCGGCTTGAAGATAAGATCAATATCCCGTCGCAAAGAATTGATGATCTGCATTCAATGCTGAATAGAAATATCAGCCTGACACTTGAAAAAAAGAGGAATAAACTTGAAAACCTGGATTCTTTATGCAGGAATCTGTATCCGTTACGGCCACTGGAAAATGGTTTTGCGATTTTGAAATCATCAAATATTATCATTGGAAAAAATCAAAGCCTCGCAGATTATAAAAATGTTGATATATACAGGCAGAACGAAACTGCCCATGTTGAAGTAAAAAAAATATCCAAAAATAAAGTTTAGGTAATATCATGGCAAAGAAAATATCATTTGAAAATAAAATAAACGCATTGGAAGAGATTGTCTCTCAGTTGGAATCAGCTGATATTCCTATCGAAGAAATGATCAGGAAATATGAAGAGGGCATGAAACTATCCATAGAACTTAAAGAATTCCTTGAAAAGGCGGAACAAAAGATAATTGAAATAAAAGGAAATGTTGAATAAGTTAATAATTATTTATATATTTATCCGCGAGGCTCAAATCCATAGCAGATATATGGCGTTTGGCAGCCCCGGCGATCCCGCCAATGTGGGAGGTTAAATACACAAAGGTTTGCTGCGGAATCTGTCCCCGAAGTCATCTTTGGGATAAATATTTGTGATTCTGTTAATAGTGTAAACGGAGTAATTTCATCAATATATCTAAACATATTCGAAAATTGCCACTATTTGTTGCTATACTATTTTTTGTTACAGCTTCAGTATTAATCTATAAATATCATCAATATTCAGTGTCGAAATCAGAGAAAAGTTTCAAGTCGCATGTTACCGATATATTGGTTTCAAAAAAGTCTGCTCTTGAAAAGGCCCTTTATTCAAGGATTTATTATACCAAAGGCGTAGCCTCTTATGTTTCAATGAAACCTGAGATCAGCGATGAAGAGTTCACAATGATGGCCGGAAATATGATATCCGGGGATTCAGTAATATCTACCATATCCATTGCTAAAGATTGCAGGATCAGCATGATATTCCCATATAAAGGGCACGAAGAAGCTATCGGGCTCGATTTACTTGATCATCCCCAAAGGCGTGAAATTGTTGAAAACACTATTACAACCGGCCTGACATTCGTTGCCGGACCCGTTGAACTTGTTGAAGGTGGTATAGCCTTTATTTCATATACACCGATATTTATTGCCACGGATTCAGTTAGAAAGCCTTTTTGGGGAATGACAGATATTGTTATCAAAAGAGATCAGCTTTTCCGTGAGGCAGGATTATTCCCTGAAAAAGATGGCCTGTATTTTTCAATCAAAGGTGAAGACGGAAAAGGTGATTATGGCAGTATTTTCTGGGGAGATACCAGAATCAATTCACTTGAACCCATTTCAGTTAAAATCCAGTTGCCAACCGGAAGCTGGGTACTATCAGCTGTGCCTGTAAACGGCTGGGATCAGGGAATAACAAATTTCTCTATCATGAAATATTCCCTTCTTGCTGCATCTTTGATAATCAGCATTCTGATCTGGCAGCTCATCAGGGCTATATTGAAAATACGCGAAAATGAAAATGAGCTTAAAGGATTATTCTTTTCCATGAACGACCTGGTTATTGAATTCAATCCCGATGCTGTTTACACAAATATTGCTCCGGCAAATGAAAACCTGTTATTCAAACCCAGAAATGAGATGCTTGGCAAAAGTGTTTATGAAATTTTCCCGAAGGACAAAGCCGAGCTCTTCCACAATGCTATCAGAAAATGCTATGAAACTAAAAATCAGGTTGTAATAGATTACCCACTTGCCGTTGGAAATAAAAATTTCTGGTTCCGTGCAAAAGTTGGATATATTTCCGAAAACAGAATTATTTTTATTGCTCACGACAATACTGATTATCACAACAAAGAACAGGAACTTTTGGAAGCAAATGCAACAAAAGATAAATTTTTCTCAATTATTGCCCATGACCTGAAAAACCCGATTGGCAGTTTTGTAAGCCTTGCCGAATATATTGAAAAAAGCTACGATGACATGAATAAAGACGAGCGAATGGAATTGATAGACCTGATGAAAACTTCCGCGAAAAATGTATATTCCCTTCTGGAAAACCTTCTGAACTGGTCGCGCTCACAAAGAGGTGTTATACCATTCAACCCGGAAATCACAAATATTCGTTTCATAGCTGACAATGTTGTTTCCAGTCTTTCGGTGGTTATTGCTGAAAAGGATATTATTATTGAAAATAAAATTGATAATAGTATCAGTGCTTACTTTGATTCGAACATGATTATTACCGTTCTCAGAAACCTGCTGAGCAACGCTGTAAAATTTACCCCGGTGAACGGCAGTATTATTCTAAATGCTTCGGAATCTTTTGCTGAAACAGGAAAGATGGTAACAATTTCCGTTCTTGATACAGGTGTTGGTATGAAAAAAGATATTATTGACAAACTGTTCAGGATTGATGAAAACATTTCTACTCCCGGAACAAATAACGAAAAAGGTACCGGACTGGGGCTGATTCTGGCAAAAGAATTTGTTGAGAAAAACGGAGGCAATATCAGGGTTACAAGTAAGCCCGGTGAAGGTTCAAACTTCATTTTTACACTTCCTGCAGAAAAATTTTCATCCCCGAAATAATTGTGACATTCTGTTGTCATAGTTCCATTATTATATTTGAACCAGATACTCATTGAAAAATAACAGAACTATTTTTTTATGATTATCGTTATAAACAAAATATTTAATTTTTTAACTTTGGGAGAAATAATGGAAGAAATTAAAGATTACAAAAACGGCGTTTTCTGCTGGGTGGATTTGGCAACAAGCGATACTGACGGAGCAAAGAAATTTTACGCAGACCTTTTCGGCTGGACGGCAAAAGACATGCCCGAACAAAATGGTATGGTTTACACCATGCTTTATCTTGATGACAAGCCCGTTGGAGCTTTGTATGCGATTTGCGAAGAAATGAAAAAAATGAATATCCCGCCGAACTGGCTTCCGTATGTCAGTGTTGATAATTGCGATGAAACTACTGCCAAAGCTAAAGAATTCGGTTGCATTTTCCATATGGAACCTACAAACGTTGGGAACGAGGGAAGAATGGCTGTGATGATGGATCCTGAAGGTGCTGTTGTCGGGCTGTGGCAGGCAAAAGACTACTCAGGAGCAATGCTGAAAAACGTACCCGGCGCTATGTGCTGGAACGAACACGGAAGCCACGAACCGGAAAAATCAATACCTGCTCTGGAAAAAGTTTTCGGATGGACATCTAAAACCGAAAAAATGGGCGATATGGAATACACCACTTTCCTTCTTGGCGAAGAAATGGTTGGCGGCCTGTATATAATGCCCGAAATGCTCAAAGATATTCCTTCCCATTGGATGCCATACTTCCAGACAGATAATATTGACTTGCTTATCGAAAAAGCAACTGCCGGTGGCGGAGAAATACTCATGCCAAAAGCTCATGCCGAAGGCGTCGGCTACTTTGTTGTGGTTCGCGATCCTCAGGGTGCGGCATTCGGCGTGGTTCAGTAATAAGACGCTAATTATATCGGCTTTTTTCTTCAGATAACCTGAAATCACCATATTATTTCAACGAGATTTCATTATAGAGACGCAATACACTGCGTCTCTTTTTATTCGTATGTTGTAATTTATTCATAATCATAAAATATTCCTGCCATGTCCCGAAGCAATACACCGTTGTTTGATGATATTGCTGCTTTGTTCCAAATCAAAGCAAGAAAACCACCCCTGTATTCCCCTCCTACTTTAGGAGGGGATAAGAAGTTAAATAACATAGAATTAACTCCCCCTCCTTTCGAAGGAGGTGGGCAGGGGGAGGTAGGAAGTGTCGAAAGCAATGAACCAATGGTTGACGCTATTGCACCGTTGTTCGAAGTCATTATTGCCTTATTCTTCTTCAAAGCCCTCTCCTTCGGGGAGGGTTTGGGAGGGGTCAGAGGAATTGCTGCCTTGGTCGACGCTATTGCACCGAAGGTTTAACCTATTGTTGCTTTGGTCGGAGGCAAAATACCGTTGTTCGAAGTCATTATTGCCTTATTCTTCTTCAAAGCCCTCTCCTTCGGGGAGGGTTTGGGAGGGGTCAGGAATATTGCACCAATGTTTGAAGATATTGCTGCCTTGTTTGAAGTCATTGTTGCCTTATTCTTCTTCAAAGCCCTCTCCTTAGGGGAGGGTTTGGGAGGGGTCAGAGGAATTGTTGCCTTGTTTGTAGTTATTGCTGCCTTGTTTGGTGGTAATGATTGCTTGTGTAGCGTTGAAATCTGGAATATTTAAGTGTTTGAATTATTTATAATATTTGAATAATGAAATATATCATAAGAATTAGTAAATATTTAAGCGTTTGTAATAAATATATTTATCAAATTATTAAATAATCATATAGATTTACAATATTAATAATATAACTAATCAAATAAATAATTCATACAAGACATTAATCATTGTTTCTTATAAATTCTTCTTCTTCTTTTATAAAATATATTGAGTATCCAAGTATATATTTAATTGACCTAACAAATTAGATATACTGATTAATTAATAAGTTGAAATTAATATTTAATAGTTTATAGAATTAAATTAATAAAATATACTGATTATTTAATTATATATATAATTTATTTAGTTATTCATATTAAAAGTTTTGTTAGATGAACTATATCAAGGCTTGGATATATTAGATAAATAATTATAAATACTATATATTTAATACAAATAGTATAATATTTAATATTTTAGATTGAATATTTGATTATCAGTTCTATCTATAGACTATTCTTATCTCTACCTTCGGGATTTCAATGCCAAACAAGCAATCAATGAGACAGAACAAGTCGTCAATAAGGCTAAACAAGCATACAATGAGGCGGAACAAGACATCAACGAGGCCAAACAAGCAAGCAATGAGGTAAAACAAGCATGCATTGAGGCGGAACAAGACATCAATGAGGCAGAACAAGCAAGCAATGAGGCGGAACAAGACTTCAATAAGGCAGAACAAGCAAGCAATGAAGTAGAACAAGACATCAATGAAGCCAAACAAGCAAGCAATAAAGCGGAACAAGACATCAGTAAGGCGGAACAAGTGAGCAATGAAGCAGAACAAGACATCAGTAAAGCGGAACAAGCAAGCAATGAGGCGGAACAAGGCAACAATAAGGCTAAACAAGCATACAATGAGGCGGAATTTCATTACATTAAGGCGGGACAATGCTTCAATACCTCCGGACAAGGCAGTATAAAGCCCTGCCAACAAAGCATTTAGCCCAAACATCAGGATTTTGGTTCAAAACAGCATTGAATTAAGGAAAATATTCGATTCATTGAAACCACAGGTTGGTGAATTAAGGCCGGCGGTTGGTTCATTGGGGTGGAAGAACGGGTGGTAAGGGCCGGAGAAGGAAGTATTATGTTGTCATTCTGACGGAGCGAAGCGACTGAAGAATCCATCTTTCTTAGTAGCTGATGAAAAAAGAATGGATTCTTCGCTGGCGCTCAGAATGACCTTTCGGCAACTATAATAACTTCAACCGGAATAAGAATCCACCCCGTCTCGCTACGCTCGCCACCCCTCAACGAGGGGAATTTTACGCAACTCCACCCCCGGCCTTCGGCCATCCCTCAAGGGGAATTGATCCGGAATTCTTATCGCATTTTATTTTAATTATCAAGAATAATGTAAAAATATAACTTTTTTTGTAGCCTTTTTTCAATTGGCGGGTTATAAAAGAAATAAAGGTACCCTCTGCCAAGTTGTTAGGTACTGTTGGAATTAGAACCAATACAAATAAAGTCGGACAATGCCCTTTCCGGCTTTTTTTTATTCTGTTGGTTTACAATCAATTAGCAAAATGATAAAGAATTCTTAAAAATATATTATTTCGAAATCTGAACACTTGATGCATCCGGAGGGTATGGATCAATCTTCGAAATTTCATCATATTTAATTGTAACCAAATTAAAATAGCCGGGTAAGTTATCTAAAGTTTTTGATCAATGAATTATCTTTAAGAGGTTTATTATGCGTTGCGTAGTATGGACTATTATTGTTTGCCTGTTTTCATTTAGTATTTTGAACGCTGAAGAATGGAAATTCCTGGAAATAGGCCAGTCTTCCGGTATTGCTATTACTTCAACACTCTATGATGAAGATAACGAAACGATTTATGCTTTATCCAATGAGTTCAGCCAGAGTAGTTTTGAAACTTCCTATGCAATTGAAAAATTTCAGGGTGTTGAATGGGAGAGAATATCCAGGCCTCAGTTCAATTGGGATATTGATCCGAAAATTGTTATTTCAGCCCCTGAAATAGATAAAAACGGCAATATATGCTGCATGGCCGGAAAATATTTTATGATGTACGATGGTGTGGAATGGCATAAAATGATAGCTCCTACCGGCGATACAGCAATAAGGGAAACCGATTATGCAGAGGCAGACAATGAAGGAAATATTTATTTTGTAAGTGCCATACTTGCCTACCAGGGCGAGTATAGCGGTACAAAGATATATAACAATATGGGCAGCGAAGTCCTGCGCTGGAATGGAGAAGAAATCGAAATTTTATTCAGCCTGCAGGAAGTGAGTAATATGGGAGTGGCATTCTTTTCCAATACGAATATAAAGCTGGCGCCTGACGGGAGCCTGTGGTGTGCAAGTTTCCACAATACTCAGGATACAGGCGCTGTCGGAGGCTTGTTTCAGATAAGCGGGGATACGATACTGGTTCATGACCTTCCAATTATCATGGATAAAACTAATTTCCATGATGCAGCCTGCGTTGATTTCGATGAAGACGGAAATCTGTGGATACTTTACGAGCATATTCAGGGCGATAATTATAATTTTTCCCCGAGTTATCTGGCTAAATACGAAGACGGGGAATGGATTATTCCGGGTGAAGAAGAGGGATATGTTGCCATGAGATATTTTGATAACATGGCGATAAACGCTGACGACGGTATATTTCTTGTAAAATTTCACGACGGCCTGTATTATTATGATTATGAAGATACTTATTCAATTGATGTTAACGCAAAAACCGGAAGGCCGATGATTGACTTTTCCGGTATTTATTCCACTGAGAATCTAAACGACGGCAGAATCCTGTTTGGCACAAAAAACGGTATTATTGAATACACTCCCGGAACAAGTTCAGTAGAAAAGACTTTTAATCCTGACTTAGCAACAGTTTATCCCAATCCCGTGGTAAAATCCGGACATTTTAACATAAGAATTGATAATTCCAATATATCTGAAAAATCAATTATAAAAGTAATTGATATAAATGGAAAAATATTGATGGAATTAGTTACAACTGAAAACAATATATCAATCCCGGCCGGTAAATTATCATCCGGTACCTATCATATTGAAATTTCTTGCGAATCAAGTGTTTGCATTCGTAAGCTGATAGTTGAATAATTTATAAACGGCGGCTGGTTTTTTGGCAGAAAGGGTATGCGCGTCAACGTGCGAAAGATATGATCAGCCGCCGTTCTTTTTATCATTTGTATTGATAAGCCCTACCCCAATTATTCATCCGGAAACAGAGATTAAAGATTTAGAATATTGAAAATTTTTTTTATTCCTGAATGTTTTTATAAATTGTGTTTTAACAATTACAGGAGTAAATAAATGACTGAGCTTCATCATATAGGAATAATATCAAATACAAACGACTTAGAAAAACTATGGATAGATATTCTTGGATTTAAAAAAGATTATGATTTTATAATACCGTCCGGCATTTCAGATGAACTGTTCGAAGTAAAAGCCCAAATACCTGTTCAGGTAATCAGAAAAGAAGAGCTGATGATAGAGCTATTTCTGATTGAATCAATAAATTCAGCTGTACCCAATATAAATCATTTATGCCTGCTATCCGATAACCCCCAAAAAATTGCAGAATTATCAAAAGAATCCGGATTTAAAGTGATTATACCAAAACAGGGACATCCTGTATTCATTAAAGATAATTCGGGCAATATGTTTGAAATAAAACAGAGGCAATAATATGTATAGAAATATCATTATATTTATTTTATTATCATTTTCTTTGCAATCCTGTCCTGACGAGAGTGGCGGCCCTGAAGAAAGTAAATCAACAATTGTGTATTTCAGCCTTGGGGATAATCCCGTAACCGACAGTTCCGAAAGTGGATTTTATGTTTACAGGACTTCTCAAAACCAGCTTAGGAAAGCTGCCTGGAATAAGCCGGAATATATTACACAGTGCTGTGAAAACGGAAAAGTACTTTTCCAATACGGGGCGGAAATATCCAAAAGATACTGGAAATATTGCAAAGAAGCCAAACTCTGGGATATTGATATTATCCTGAACGAATTTGAAGGGAAAGAAGTTGAAATGCTTCGATACCCTTATATTTCACAAAGCTACAATTGTAAGTTGAGCTGTGTATTCCTGAAACTGACCGATACTTCAGGAACGGACAAAGATCGTTATATGCTGACAATCCCCTGGTTCTGCGACGGCTCGTCGGAAAGCGAGGATATAACGGAGTATCTTGAAGAGGCTTTCAACGGGGCGGATGATTTCTTTTTTCCAGCGCAGCCATCGCTTTTCAATGCGAATGCCTCGGTGGCCTATTTTGTTGCAGGTGGAATCTTCCCCGAGGGGGATACATTGTACAGGGTATTTCATTACAACAATGGGATCATTGATTTCGAAGATGATGTCAGGGTAAATATTCCGCGTTCGCTTGGTATAATTCAGTCCGAAAGCAAAGCCCTTTTTGATATTGACGAAAATATTATGCTTTTTGACGGCGTTAGTTCTGAAAAAATTGATGTTAACAGTGATGTTGAAATTACACACGGACAGTGCGCCTGCCTCAATTCGAATCTGTTTTATAGCCGGTCGGGCAGTATTTATTCAATAAGCATTCCGGCAGGAAAGGAAGAATTATTATTAAGCCGCACTGAAATTGCATCTGCTATTGGGGATTTCGAAGATGAAAGCCTGAAGATTCAATCCTCGCCATCAGGAAAGGCCATAGCATTTTCAGCAATTCTTGCTGGTGACGAACTCTGCAGCTTGTATATTTACAACGGAAAAAGAAAAAAAGATATTAGCGCTATAATTACTAATATTCCTCTAACCGGTTTCAGGGTAACGGACGAGTGCGAAGTGGAATTGTAGGCCTTGATAAAGCAATTGTTTTAAATTCTAAAATAATTACTGTTTTTTTCGTTTTAATTGATAGAATGTGACAGGAAAAAAATGATAAAAAAATCTGTAACATATTGGCTGGACGGCAAATTCTATCTTGGATATCTAAATGATTATCCTGAATATATGACCCAGGGAATTTCTCTTGATGAACTTCTGGAAAATCTTAAGGATATATATCATGATATTGAAAAAGAAGAAATACCCGGAAAAAGATATACAATTGATTTAGAAATTGTATGAAAAGGAGGGATTTAATAAAAATTCTTCAGCAGCTTGGGTGTGAATTTGTTCGGCATGGTGGAAAACATGATTGGTTTAAAAATAAAAGAACCGGAGTCATTCAACCGATTCCAAGACATAAAGAAATTCATGAGATTTTAGCCCGAAATATTATCAAAAAATTGAGTTGAAAATTATTTGATACAAAAAAAACGCCCGGCAATTTTTATTGCCGGACGCATAAGAAATTTATTTCACTGATAATTTACTTTAATCTTCAAGATCAGCTTCGTTGATGTCGGCTGCTCTCTTTCCGCCTGCCATATTCACGATTTCATCATCATAAAAATCAGCAATAACTGCTACGGAATTAAGAGTTGTTAGAAGCTCGTTCGCATCGAGGTTCTTTCCTGCGATGGAATGAGAGAAAGTAATAGTATCATCAAAAAGAAGGCCGAAAGCGCCAAAATGAAGCTCGGCATTTTTCCTGAGCAGGAATTTGGAAAGTTCTTCATTTACCGTGGCGCCCGAAACAAGCTGGCTAATACATTCAACGCAGGTCTCGTCGTCGGTGAAGGGACGAACCACGATCATTATCTGTGTAGATCCATGTGAAATTGTATATTGCCCGTCTCCGAATTTCAGGTGGCCGGGGAAATTTTCTGCCAGAACGGCTTCCACTTTCTCATTGGTCTGCTGAATTAATTCAATAGGTGTTTCCATTGCTGAAACCTCGTTATCTTTGTGTAATGTATTTTCATCTATCATTTATTTTCTCCGAAAAATATCTTACTAATTTTCCTTGGATGAATCAGGGAGCATTCCCATTTTTGCTTTCAGCTTCATCAGGTCGTCATCGACAACAGAAGTGCTTTCCAGGGCTTTGAATTCATCGTCAAGGCTTGTGGCATCGCCTGCCAGTTCGCCAAAAGCTTCAGCTTCAGCTTCAAGTTTTTCAACTTTAGTTTCGTATTTTTCGAATTTACCAAAGGCATCGGAGCCCACGCCGCTCATCGACTGTGAAATCTGTTTTTGTGCCTTGGCTGCCTGCGAGCGTGCTATCAGAGTGCTCTGACGTGAGCGTGCCTCGTCCAGTTTGTTTTTCAGCGAATCAAGTTGCTGGCGCATTTTCGTGGCAGTAGTTTTTGCCTGCTGATATATCGGGCCCATATCGTTCATGTTTCTTTCTGCCACAGCCTTTTTCTCCAGGGCGGCTTTTGCCAGGTCTTCGCGGCCTGCCTGGAGCGCCTGCATAGCTTTTTTCTCCCAGTCGTCGCGTTCCCTGCGGGCTTTTTCAATTTTTCTTTCCAGTGATTTTTCGTTAGCAATAGCGCCTGAAACAGCAAGAGTAGTTTTATTTACCGATTCTTCCATTTCAATAACCATTTGCTTGATCATTTTTTCGGGGTCTTCAGCCTTGTCGAGCGCGTCGTTGACGTTCGCTTTAAATACATCCGAAATCCGTGAGAAGATTCCCATATCTGTCCTCGAGAATTGTGAATCAAAAAATATAAATCAATTATTATTTTCAAATGTAATAACGTAGAAATTTAAACAAAGTTTTAGAACTAATCAAAGATTTTATTAATTTAGTTTCAATAAATTGGTAAAAAGATGTTTAAAAGGAAAAAACTATGAATATCCAGTCGATTATGCAGCAGGCCCAGAAAGTACAGCAGGAAATGGAAAGAGTAAAAGGAGAAATTGCACAGAAAACTGTTTCGGCAGAATCCGGCGGCGGTATGGTGAAAGTTACCATGACAGGTGCGAACAGGGTTGTTTCAATAAATATTAGTAAGGAAATTGTTGATCCTGAAGATATGGAAATGATGGAAGACCTTATCGTGGCTGCTGTAAATAATGCTTCCCAGGCAGCCTCGGAAATGGCTGATTCGGAAATGAAGAAGGTTACCGGAATGCTCCCGAAAATCCCCGGAATGGATTTTGGAATGTAGAAAATTTAATAGGCGATGTCTCCTTGTTCAAAATATTTACGATTTGTCATTCTGAACGAAGTGAAGAATCCAGTATGCAGTACTAATACCGGATTCTTCAATTCATTCAAAATGCTTTTTCGGATATCTTATCCGAAAGAAAAAATGGATTGGGATATCCTTTCTCTATTGTATGTCGGGATAGGATATTACGACGAGCGGTTTCTAAAATATAAATTTGGCTAAAGAGATTAATACTGATGGAAAAGAATACAAGAATACTGGCAATTGAAACATCCGGGTCGACCTGCGGGGCAGCCTTGATTGACAATAGCGGCCTTTTAGGGGAATATAATTTATATGGTAGCAATCTGCACGACAGGCTCCTTTCCGAAAATATCAGGAGGCTTCTCGGCGATTTGTCATTTGATGTTAAGGATATTGATGCTGTTGCAGTTTCTGCCGGGCCGGGCTCCTTTACCGGGCTGAGAATCGGCGCTGCCGTGGCAAAGGGGCTCTGTTTTGGAGATAATCCTCCGCTGATAGCAGTACCTACTTTATCTGCACTTGCGCTTGCTGCTTCCCAAAGTTACGGGAAATTTGAATTCTATAAAATTCTTCCTGTAATTCCGGCTTATAAGGATATTATTTACTATCAGGAATTTGATAAAGCGGCGAAGCCGAAAAGTGAAATCCAAACAGGTACAATTTCTGAATTTGCTGTAGATTCAGGGAATACATTGCTTTGCGGGCCCGGTGCAGGACTTGTGTCAGATGACAGTAGTGTAGAAGTGCTTAATACTCTGTCGCCGGCTTATATTGCAACTCTCGGGATGCAGATGTTCAGGGAAGGAAAACTGACTTCTACTACAGATTTTACACCCCATTATGTTCAGGAGTTCGAACCCAAAACAAACAGGAAAAAGCTGAATATCTGATTATTGTGATAGGGTGATTATAATATTTTGAATATTGTCCATGAATAAAAACTTATTCATTCTCTATGAAGAATATCAAGGTCCTCTTCAAACTTTCAAGCTTTATTGTATAATATATTACCCACATAACAGACCAGACTGTCAACAGCGTATATAGAATGCCGAAAAAGGGGGTAATATTGTCGTTTACTGATGATGTAAATATCATTACTGCAAGAAGAGCAAAGAAAGCAATGGATATATATATCACGGCACTTCTTAGGCTCATCTGGATTAGTCCGGTTAACGGATTCCATCCTGTCAGTTTGTCCTTAATCATTATTTTTCCGTTTTCATGAAACCATACTTCAACTTCCTGCGAAAGCCCGGCTTTAATAATTATGGATTTCTCCTGATTTACGAAATTGAAATCATATTTCTCTAACTTTTTACTAATATTTTCTGTTGCCATATTATTTTTTAAATATTTAAAAATTTTATCCTACCTTATATAAGCAAATTTTTTAAAGTCGGAAACTTTTTCGCTTCCGTCGTCCAGGTACTCTATTACCTTGAACAGATAAACCCCGCTTTTCAGTTTGCTGCCATCCTTATCTTTGCCATCCCATTCTGTTCCTCCGTTGCCGTCAAGTTCTTCAATCTCCCGAATAACGTCTCCCCGGATTGTCATGATAACAACCCTGCATCGTGAGGGCAGGCCGGCAAACATGGCTTCATCGCCTTTTGTTATATCGAGAGGATTGGGATATAAATAAGCGTTGCCGCTGTTTTCAGCAGAAAGTACAAATCCAAGAGTATTTCCGGCTCCTTGTGTAATATTTCTACCGGACTCAGCGCTGATATTTGAAACAGTCAGTGTGTATTCTTTTCCTCTCGGGCCCACAGGAGTATCACTACTCAAATTAATAACAAACTCAGAAGGATCGTTTGTTTCGTCCACATTTGCCACAGAACCGAAAGGGTTTATTTCATAATTATTAATATCTTTTGCCTGGTCTTTATATGGCGGTTCAGAATATTTAAGTAAAAGGCTGTTATTGGTCACAACCTTCAAAGATAAAAGGAATATTTCATCAGGGATTACAACTTCTTCCATTTCAAAATTCAAAGAAACGGCCTCTGTCGGCGTTCCGAAATAATCGGGAAAACTTCCGGCATTGAGGCTGTATGTTCCGTCAGGAATTTTGCTATGAAATGTCAGAATTAAAGCGCTGTCGTTTAATAATTGTACACTTTCAGGAATCAAAGAAATATTATCATCTGTTACGCTGAATAATCCCGGTTCGACAGGCCTGGTGGCAAGATATCCGTTATAAGAAAGAATTAATTTCCTGCTGTCAACAGTTTCAATATTTACAGGTCGGAAAGGTGTATGGGTGTAGACATTTAAAATGTCAGACCAGTCGCTTTCTATCTGGCTCATAGAGCTGTCAATTGTTTTAAGGACAAAACGGTATTGGGTATAATTCTCAAGATTACTGATAGTAATTTCATCAGTTGTTGACGAGTCAATCAATTCTGCGTACAACTGTCCGCCGGAATTTACCAGCTTGTAGATATCATAACGATCTGCGCCAGTTACGTTTTCCCATTTCAGATATGCCTGCGAAGCATTAATAGCATAACCGTTCAGGCCGGCTACTGCTAAGGGGGCATCGGAGAACTGCTCGTATTCGAAAAATCCCATTAAAGTCCGGTTACCATTTTCCGTATTGAATATTCCGGTGAATCCAAACTCGTTGATACCATTTTTATCAAAATCATAAACAAGTGCAGAGTTGGTAAAAACGTTGGGGAATGTCCACATTGGTTTCATATCATTTTTCTCGTCATCCCATTCCATAACATAAATATTCGGGAAAGCCGATATGATAATTTCATCTGCAGGATCACTGTCGAGATTTCCGGCGAGTGCTGCATTCCTGTATCCGAAACCTCCCCGAACACCATAAAGCAAATCATCCCAGATAACCTTATAATCCTCATCAGTATATTTTATTACCCGGTAAAGCCAAAGAGATTTACCACCGTCATTATTAGGCAGCAGGACGTTCTGGCCGAAGTTTGCTGATATAATTTCCGGTGTTCCGTCGCCGTCAATATCAGCGCTATATAAATACTGGCTCCCGCTTGTTATCGTTGAACCGTCTATCTTCTCAACGGAGAATTGTCCGTTTTTAAATTCATGGATAATCAGGTTACCCCGTATATTACCATGACAAAGCTCAATATTGCCGTCATTGTCAAAATCTCCAACCGCAAGGCCAGGGAAAGTTCCAATCAGATTGTAGGGATATTCTACCAAAGCCGGTATATATTCATATTTACCGTTTTTATATGTCATTATGAAGAAGGTCGTATCGTTGAATGCAATAATATCTTCCAGGCCGTCGCCATCAATATCTTTCATCCCGGCCGCCCAGAAATTTTGTAGTATTGTATCGGCAAACATGATTGATGAAAAGGGATTGCTGCTGCCCGGTTCTGCCTGGAAAAGGGCTGTTTTACCTCCCTTGTATGCAAGAACCTCCATAATACCGTCGCCATTTGAATCACCGATACCATTAGGAATCCAAGAGCCGTAAAGAGAATCTTTGCTCTTAAATTCTCCATCCTCGAACTGGTATAATTTGGCATAGCCCCATGTGCCATAGCTATAATCATTCACTGCGAACACCTCGCTTCCGGATCCGTAAAGGCTTGCAACCTCGTTGTTGATATAGGACGGAGGCGCAGAATATTCTTTCATATCGAAACCACTCGTTGGGAATGACTTTTCAGGAATTGTAAACTCAAAGTTATGAAAAACCGAATCGCCGGTTTCAAGGTATGCAATAGCATCGGCTTCCATTTCAATTCCTATAGCTGAAGGATCAGTAAGCAATATTGAATGATAATTAGATCTGTAATCTGTTTCATTTACTATTTTATATGGATCAGCCGAGGATTTTGGCCTGTATCTAAGGAGATATGATGATATCCTGTTGGTCTGTGCTGTAATAAAAAGAGATCGGCTTTCATTAAAAATCGGGTAAGCGAAAGACAATGCCGATATTTTCAACGGATTGGCAGCAGAGCTTAATTCTATCTTAACTCTCTGCTCAATTGTATTGGAATTTTTCAGGCTGACAAGTATCCTGACGGTATAAACAGTATCTTTAAGTTCTGAAGTATTGATAACAGCTACTGTATCATTTACGCACTGCAAATCAATTTTATCGGAAACCGGAATCCATTTTTTTTCGTCCTCCGGATAAGAGCCAAGCCTTTCTTTGGCATTTTCCCCTTCAGTAATAAATACCTGGTAAGTATCAAATAAAGGCGTGATAATATTTGCCACTACCGGAATTGACTGAACCTTATCCCTGTTAAAATTTGCCTGATCCATAGGAAATAAAATATTAAATTTCGTGGAACCGGTTGCATTTAGCGCTGAATTAATATCAAGAATTCCCGATGCGTAAAATAAGTCCCAGCCTTTATCTCCGGCATCGCGGGCACTTGACTGCAATATGCCTTTTACTTCTTCAGGGCCAAGGCCAGGTTTGGATTCAAGCAGCATAGCAGCAGCAGCAGCTACATGTGGTGCAGCCATGGATGTTCCGCTATATGCTTTTGTTCCGCCAATAAAATTATCCGACATAACATTGGTGCCGGGAGCCATTAAGGCAAGCCTGGAACCATAATTAGAACGGTAATCTCTTTCCAGATCAGAATCAATAGCGCCTACTGATATTACTTCATCATAATCGGAGGGATAGTGCTTTTCGTCCCAGCCTGAATTTCCCGAAGATGCAGCAATAACACAACCCCTGGATCGGGCAAATTTAACTGCATCGTGGATCAAGGGTGTATTGAACGATTCTCCGAATGAGAAATTCATAACGTCAACTCCGATCATAGCACCGTAAATAATTGATGCGGCTATGTCGTCGGTTTCCCCGTTTCCCGTAGCATCAAGTCCGCGGAGCGTGACAATTTTTGCATTATAGGCTACGCCGCATATTCCGTAGGAATTATTTTTTTCGGCTGCAATTATTCCGGATACGGCAGTACCGTGGCCATGTTCGTCCCGGGGATCATAATCCTGAGTTTTTGAATCGCCAAGGTTCATCACATCCTGGTCAACAAAATCATAACCGATAATGTCATCAGCATAGCCGTTTTTGTCATCGTCAATATAATTTATATCGCCTGTCACGCCGTCAATTGTCTGGCTGAAAGGCCATGGATCAAATTTTCCGTTGTTATTAATATCTTCGCCGGGATTCACCCAAAGCTGGTTTTTCAGATCGGGATGAAGGTATTCAATTCCCGTATCAACCACGCCAACAAGTATATCCTTTCCCGTGGCCGTTTCCCAAGCTTCATTCGCCTTAACCGCAGGGATATTCCACTGCTCCAGATAGTCGGGGTCGTCAATTTCCTCGGCATCAATATGAAATATTCTGTTTGGCCCTGCCGACTCGATATTATTTCCGAACATTGAAAGCAAATCGCTGTTATCTTCTACTTTAATAATAAAATATTTATCAAGTTCAATGAATTCCGGGGTTTGCTTAAAGTCCCGGCTTTTATCCCCGGCCATTGCCGGCATCCTGTCTGTGAACTTATAAAAAGAATCATTATCAAGTACATTATCAATATTTTTTGGTGGTGATTTGAATTTGACAATATATGTTTTTTTAGCTTTTAGAGATGCTGCACTCAAAAGAAGTGAAAATATTACAAGTGATAATATTTGAAGCATTTTTAATCCGGATACCAATTTCATTATTGCTAATCTTTTCGATAATTTAAAATGACAAAAAAATGATTACAAGTATGTTTCTTTTCTATGGCATGGCTATTGCCAAAACTGCCTGCTTTTTTCAAGACTCTGGAGTCGAATCAATATTTCATGGCTTTTTTAACATTGCTTAATATTGAACATGATAAAATCATGAAAAAATCTACTTTTCCGAAAATAGTAATAATTCATGTAAAACAATATATTTTAATTCGAACTTACATCACAAAGTAATTATAAATTCCATTAAAATGGAAATCACTCAAACATTTTTTCAAATCAAGGGTATGGCACCAAAAATATTTGGAGAAGCAGGAAGCACAAAATATCGATTTTTACTCGCCAGCTTTTACCGGTATGATCGCCTGCTAAATTTCTTATTACTCTGCCTGACAATGGATCTTTACTAAAAAATTCAGCTATTTTGTAATTCGGTAATCAAATTGTATATTTGAATAATTAGTCGAAAATTAGAATGCCATTGAAAATTGAGTTTATGTATCATGGAATTTCCAAGAAAAAATGAGTTCTTTTACAGTCTTCTTGATTTTACCCGCCCACTGAAAGACCTGAAATCCATTCAGTCCGGAATGTCATGGGATCAGGAAACTTATATGCCGACATCAGCTGTTGAGGACAGGGGCGAACAGATGTCCACGATATCCGCAATTTATCACGATATGATAACAGGAAACGAAGCAAAAGAATATTACCAAGAGATACAATCCGGTATAAAAAGCAGGCTCGATATTGAAACAGCTCTATACAGGAATTTTGTCAGAGAATTTGAAAGAGAAAACTGCGTTCCTAAAGATTTGATAGAAAAAATTACGCGTAAACGCAGCCTGTGCCTGCAAGCCTGGCATCAGGCAAGAATTGATAATGATTTTTCGATATGGGCAAATGAACTATCAGGATTGGTTCAGCTAAAAAGGTATTATGCCTCCTGCTTCAGCAGTTTCGATAATCCGTATGATTCCCTGCTGGAGGTTTTCGAACCGGGTATTACAAGCCAGTCTCTTGATATTATTTTCAATGATATTAAATGTCAAACATCGAAGCTTCTTACAAAAATATCAGCTTCGGACATATACATAGATAATTCATTGTTTTATAAATATTTCGATCCTGACAAGCAATTTTTAATGGCAAAAAAGATCACACGCAAAATGGCTTTTGACTATGCCCGGGGTCGCCTGGATTCCTCTGTTCATCCGTTTACAATGCCAATAACAGGCAATGATGTCAGGATAACAACAAGGGTTAATCACGACGATCTGAGATCCTGCATTTTCGGAACCATACATGAAACCGGACACGGACTATACGAGCAGGGAATTGACCTGAAACTTAACAGAACATTCCTAGGTGAAGGAGCCTCGTTTGGTATGCATGAATCACAGGCACTGCTGTGGGAAAATATAATTGCAAGAACCAAATCCTGGTGCCAATGGAGCCTCCCCTGCCTTAAAGAATTATTCCCTGATAAACTGGAACAATATTATCCGGAAGATATTTATACTGCCATAAATAAGGTGGAGAGCTCATTTATCAGGACTGAAGCAGATGAATTAACATATAATTTGCATATTATTATTCGATATGAGATAGAAAAAGAAATTATTAACGGTAATATGAAAGTTGATGAAATTCCTTCCGTATTTAATATTAAAATGAAAGAATATCTTGGAATCGTGCCCGATAATGATGCAATCGGATGTATGCAGGATATTCACTGGGCCGACGGTATGTTCGGATACTTCCCATCCTATACAATCGGAAAACTATATGCTGCAACAATATGGAAAGCTATGAAAAAGAATATTCCTGATGTTTGCAATCTGATTTCAACGGGAGATTTTTTTCAGATTCGTATGTGGCTGAAGGATAATATTCATCAATACGGAAAGATTTATACCCCGTCGGAACTTATTAACAGATTATCAGGCAACGGATTAAATACAAATGATTTCTTTGATATACTTGAAGAAAAATACGGGGAAATATATGGTTTTGGCTAATATTTGTTGCGGTTAGTTTTGGCTCAGCTGCGATATTAAATCCACCAGGCCAAATCCTGAAATGCCAAATGATCAAATTCCAAGTTTCTCATGAACATCCTCAATAGAATATCCGTCATTTCTTTGCATCGCTTCCAGCAATCTCTTCTTCATAATTTTAGATGAAAGAATCCTGTCAGTTTCATCTTCCGGAAATAAAGATCTCCAAAATTCAATAGGGAGAACTACAGCTACCGGCTTTCCGCTTGAATCATTTATGTACTGAACCTCAATCATATATTTTCCAAGAATAAATATCACGTATTATAATCAAAGAATCTAATTAAATTTTATTTTAACCTAAAATATGATCAGTATCCTTTTTTAAAAAACACCCTGCCGGGTCTCAGCAGGGTGTTTGTTTTTTTTCAGATTCATTCTTCAGGTTTTTGTTTTTTCCTGAATAAGATACCAGAGAAAGTGGAAAATGCCTTTGTTGCCGCAGTAATAAAGTTTGCTGTTTCAATAAGCGGCGGGGCAATTTTATTATAAATATGCTCAGACAGGTCATTGAACGGCCTGATTATATTATAAACAGCGTCGGCCCTTGTTCTGACTGATTGAGTCGTTTCCTGAATGGCTTCAATCGAATCATCCAGGTTAGTCATTGTATCAACAGCTTTGGCTTTCATATCATTAAAATGATGCAGGGATTTAACAAATTCATCCTGCATTACATCTATGCCTTTTAGCGTTGTTTTAACATCTTTCTTGATATCAGAAAGATCGGCGGAGGCTTTATTCAGTGAAAGCTTTGCCTGTTCGATAAATTTACCGGCATTAGAAAGAAACACGATAATAAAAATCGCAAGAATAATAAATGATCCCAGGGCGAGCATTGAAGCTGCCCACAGCAGCATGTCAGTATCCATTGTTTGCACCAGAAATATTAAAATTAATAAACATCTTTATCGGCGTTAATTTCCGCTTTAAATGCCTCGGCTCCAGCTTTGGTTGCCTCCTTCAGGGTTTCAATTTTATCCTGAACATTGTCTTTCGTAGCATAAGCTTTATCTTTTGCTTCAGAAAGAATTCCCTCGGCATCGTTAAGAAGTTCTCTTGCCTGCCTTTTCGCATTACTTATTATACTTTCGGCTTTTATGCGGCCTTCGTTATAAGTGTCATTTACTTTGTTGCCAACATTCTCCTGAACATCTGCCATATAATCTGACGCCTTGTCATACATATCGAGAGATTTATCGGCAATATCCTGCCTAAGTTCTTTACCGCTTTTTGGTGCTAACAGCAGTGCTGTTAAAGCTCCGACGGCTCCGCCAATCATCGCTCCGAAAACAAATCCCTTAGTATATGCTCCGCTGTCTTGCTGGTTGCTCATAATTCACCTCCTGATAAAAATTACCAATTTTCTTTCAATGATACGGGTTTTCCCTGAGCTTTCAAAATAATTTCTGAAAATTCTCTGACGGCCCCGTTGCCGCCTTTTGCTTTGCAGATATATGATGCCGTTTTACGAATAATTTCAACGGCATCGGACGGACAGGCCGAAAACCCGCAGATTTTCATAACATGCTCGTCATTAATATCATCGCCAATATAAGCAATATTTTGTAAAGATAAATTAAGTTTTTCCGCCAGTTCTTTAATTGTTTTTGTCTTATCCCGCGAGCCGAGATATACATGTGCAATTTTCAATTTATCAGCCCTGGAACTTACAATCGCAGAGTTCTCACTTGTAATAATTGCTGTTTCAATATTTCCCCGGCTGAGTAATGTTATTCCCATACCGTCACGTGTTGAAAACCTTTTTAATTCCTCACCATTAGCTGAATAATACATTGCTCCGTCGGTCAGGGTGCCGTCAACATCCATCACCAGAATTTTAATTTCTTTTAATTTTTCGTTTTCTTCCTGTGTCATTATTCTTTTTCGATTATTGAAATTATTTTCATGAAAATATAAGAAATATCTGTGAAGTTTAAGTAAATTTGTAATCAATTATTATTTAAAACGTCTATGAGTTGTAATGATTTTGACAAATTATTAAGAAAGTGGAAGATTATTATGGAAAAGCAACAATATATAAATATCACCCTGAATATTATGGAAGAATATTTCGATACTGCTTACGGAATAATATATAGCTACCCGATTACAGGTATCGAGGAAAAATTTGATAAAATGATTATCAGCTTTGAACTTACAAGCTGGAACGAGGAATTAAAGAAAGCTCTGCTTGCAGATCTGAAAAAGCTGAACGAAAATATCAGTATTGAAAAAGAAGAAGTAATCACTGAAAAGAACTGGAACGAGGAATGGGAAAAAACTGTTCCTGCTATTGATATCAGCCCGAAGATAGGTATTGCCCCGGAATGGAGAAAAAAGGAGCTTGACAGGGAAATACTGATTATAATAAATCCAAAAATGTCCTTCGGTACAGGGCATCACGCTACCACCCGCCTGGTTTGCCGCCTTATGGAAGGCCTGGTACAGCCCGGTTCATATTGGCTGGACGTTGGAACCGGTACCGGTGCTCTCGCGATTCTTGCTGTAAAGCTCGGGGCGGGGGCTGTTTACGCATTCGACAATAACTCATGGTCGATTGATAATGCCCGGGAAAACTTCGAACGCAACGGCGTCGAGAAAATAATCAAACTTGATGATTCAGATATCCAGTCTATGAAGCTCCCCGAATGTGACGGAATAGCTGCCAACCTGAACAGCAACCTTATTATTGAAGCATTACCAAAATTTTACCAGGCTCTGAAAGACAATTCCGGTGACCTTGTCGTATCCGGAATTCTGAAATACGACGGTGAAGATGTTCTAAAAGCTGCGAAAGAAGCCGGCTTTGTTAAAGCAGGTTCCCTGATCGAGGATGAATGGGTTGCATTTCATTTTAAACCGGGAGAGTAGTAAATGGCAGAACCATTATGCGCTTCCGTCGATATGGGTACAAATACAATATTGATGCTTATTGGCAGGAAAGGAAAGAACGGTAATCTTGAGATAATTAAGGACAACCACGGTATAGCCCGATTAGGTGAAAACCTGAATAATACCGGGAAAATTGGCGGAAAAGCCGTTTTAAGAGCAGCTGATATACTGAAAGGCTATAGAAAAATTTGTGATGATTACGGTGTTGAAAAGATAAGAATATGTGCCACAAGTGCTATGCGCGAAGCTTCGAATTCAGATAAAGTCAGAGAATACCTGTCAGATATTATTAATGCTGATGTAGAAATTATTAGTGGAGAGGAAGAAGCCCGGCTTGGGTATATCGGCGCAGTCGGTTTCGAGAAAAACGCAGCCCTGCTGGATATTGGCGGTGGCAGTACCGAGCTGATTTTCGGGGCAAAGGGGCAAATTCAGTACAGGAAAAGTTTAAAGATTGGTTCTGTTAAACTTACGGAACAATTTTTCCCTAAGCAACCGCCATCCGAAACTGAATTTGCAAACGCGGGTAACTTCATTCGTGAACAATTAACATCATTTGGCAAAATTGAAAAGCCTGCGCAGCTTTACGCTGTAGCGGGAACACCAACCTCTATTGCTTCGGCAGCTCTTGGACTGCATCAATTTGACTGGGAAAAAGTACAGGGGTATAATCTGTCGATTACTGAAGTTAATCGGGTTATGGATATTTTCAAAACCCTGACAGCCTCCCAGATAACTGCCCGTTATGGTATTCATCAGAACAGGGCCGACCTGATAACTGCAGGAGCAATCATTCTGATAGAATCCCTGAGCTATTTGAATACCGATTCTGTGATTGTTTCGACTTTCGGATTGAGATATGGCATACTAAAAGATATGCTGGGATTAAATTAAAGTTGCCCATGTGTTTATAATCTCTTATTTTTGTTTTTTTGTAAATGTAATTATGAACAAACAATTAAATCGAGGTTGACATGAGAAAATTTTCAAGCGCTTTATCGTTTATGCTTATTGCGGCTTTTATGGTAACTCTGATTTCCTGCGGGCAGCAAAAAGCATCATCACCACTGCTTAACGAAAAAATTAATTCCACGAACCTGCTGGATATAGCAAGAAAGATGAAAGACGATAAAGACGTCACAAGGGAAGAAATTGACCTTTTCTCAAACGGTGTACAAAGATTATCATTCAATAAAGACTCCCTGAATGGCAAAACAGTAGGCCAGGTTATTGAAATGGAAAACAAACTGAGGCGCACAATCAGCAATAACAGCCTTCTTACAAGCACAACAAAAGCCGAAATGAAACTGGCTGTTGGATTCAAACTTGACAAACTTGTTGCTACTACCAAAAAAGTTGAAGATAAAGACGTTCCCCTGGATGCTCTGGTTTACACCCTTGCAAACATTTCAGATAAGAAAATTAAAAAGGTACAGGGATTTGTATATTTCCAGATCAACGGACAGAATATTAAAAGATTTACTGTCAATGCTGATAACCAGCCTATAGAACCCGGCAAAGGCATAAGGATGCAGCAGGTTTATAAAATGGATCAGAACTCACAGAAAGTTTACCAGGCTCAGAAACAGAATATCAAAATGACAACATCATTCCAGCCAATTATCATAGAATTTGAAGACGGCAAAAAACTTGAGCTTAAACTTGCAAGGTAATCAATCAAAAAGATTATGTTAAAAAAGCCCCGATTTCGGGGCTTTTTTTTATTATTCTTACTATCGAAGGAAATACTTGATTATTCATCAAAACCGACCAATTTGTCCATTGACACCTCGACTCCCAGTAACGGGAAAGCTTTCATATCACCGGATTTCCATTTTTTATCTTTATGAGTATATATATTTACTCTCTCGGTTGTGGAATAACCAACAACACCTAACTTTAGCCTGATATTCGCAAATTCAAAATAAAATCCTGCTATTGCCAGCAGGAAGTTCTCCTTATAAGCAATTATATCCTGGCACTCTAAAATCCAACCGAATTTTTCGTTCAATTGATACCTGCCTCCAAATTTAAGCATCAGGCCTGAATTGAATTGATCGGTACCAAATATGTAATCTATCCCGGCTGAAAAATTATATTTCTTATTTTTATGTGTAAAAATTGCCCCAAATGAATTATAACTATAGAACTCAGGTTCGAAACCTTTGATTAAATCATAAGTTGAAGGGAGCTTGCCATCAAGGTCCTCTATGTGTAAATAGCCGCTGTGATTCAATCGTAATGTTGTATAGAATGACGAATCAGAAATGATATTATATGCTATTGAAAAACTATATAGAGATTCTACAAACAATCTAAGTGATATTATGTCAAAAACAGCCTTTACATTTAAATTTCTGATTGGTGAGAAGGATGTTTCGAATTCAGAAAATAATGCCTTGAATTCCAGATGCTGATCGTTTACCGGTATATATGAATGCATTAGAAAATAGTCATAATACAGAGTTTCAGCTTCTTCCGGGCCGTAAACAGTCGTTCCGTCCTTATTAAAAGTTTTAATCAATTTGATAGATTTTATATCTGATTTTCTAACCTGGAAAGAAGCATATCCCGACTTAATATGAATTATCGAGTCAGTTTCACTGGTAAATGCACCTTTGATGATTTTGTCGTTTTCTAAATTGATAACATATCTCTCCCCTTTCTCGAAACGATAATAATTATCTTCCTGGAGGTTGTCTGCAATTTCAACAATTTCCAGAATATTTTTTTTGTAAATATATATTGGTGATTTGCCAAAACTGAATACAAAATAGTCATCCTTTTCTTCAACAAAAATGGCTGTTACCGGGTCACCGTTGTCTCTTTCAATATAATATTTTTTTCCCTCTGATAATCCGCTTTTTGCAGCAAAAACATTTAGCACAGAGAAGGTAAAAAAAAGCAATAAAATATAGTATTTCATAATAATTTTAAATATTTCATAATAATTTTAAATATTCCATAATAATTTAAAAAATGTGAAAAACTGATAATTTACAAAACAACATCTACCCATACTGTATTAATCTAACAGTACGTATATATATAATGTCCCGTAAATTGATAAAAATATCTATTTTATTCCCACTGCTTCATCCAGGGATACCTCCAAACCAAGTACAGGGAAAAACTTACCATCACCGGATTTCCACTTTTTATCTTTTTGAGTAAACAAATAGACCCGTTCTGTTGCATTATATCTTGCAACACCAAGTTTCAGCCTGATTTTCATTAAATCAATATAAAAGCCGGCCATGGCCAAAAGGAAGTCATCCTCGTATGCATGAATATCCTGAACTTCAACAATGCATCCGGTTCGATAATTAAATGGTATCCTGGCCGCAGCATTAATTAATAAACCGGATTCAAATTCTTCAGTACCAAACATATAATGTATACCGGCAGTGAAATTGAAATTATCATTATAAGTAAAATTGACTCCGGCTAAGTTAAAATCATAAAATTCAGGATCAAAACCACTAATAGCGTCATATACCTTTATGGTACGACTACTTATATCATCAACTTCAAAATGATTACAGTGCTTCAACTGAACAGTTGAGATAATATTCTTAGATTCAAAAAAATTATATGCAATTGAAAGGCTGTAAAGGCTGCTGTAAGTATATATGGTTGAAAAGCCATCGATACTTCCATGGACTGTCAGGTTTTTAATAGGTGAAAAAATCAGTTCAATATCTGTAAATAACAAATTGATTTGGAAATGTGATTCATTAACAGGGATATTGGAATGTGCAATAAAATAATCAGAATAAGAAGAAATCGATTCCTCTTTACTAAAAATTGTTTCATTACTATTTGATTTTTTTACTTTTTCAACATCAATATAGATAATATCTGATTTGCTAATATTAAAATCGGCATAACCTGATTTAATTACAACTGTAGAGTCAGTTTGGCTTTGGAAATTGCCCTTAACAATCTGACCATTTTCCAATTTAATAATATATTTTTTGTTTTTATCAAATCGAAAATAAAAATTATCATCCTTGTCTTCATCAATCTTAACTATTTCAATAATTTTATCTTTATATATATTGATAATGGTTTTTCCAATTGTAAAAACGTAATAATCCCCTTTTTCTTCGGAAAACAAAGCTTCAATTGGCTCTCCATTTTCCCTTTCAACAATATATTTTTCGCCCTGAATTAAGTTGAAATCTTTGGCATTAATTGTTGATACAAAGATCAATAATATAAAAATACTGAAGATAATTTTCATAAGGTTTCCTCCAAAATAAAAAAACCCCCTGAACTATTTATCAGGGGGTAAAACATTATTAAATTTAGTCAGCATATTCAGCTTTGACTTCATTGTATTCTTCTTCAGATACGTATCTGAGTGAAGAATTACCTTCTTCGTCAATTTCACTGATCATATATTTTGACTCAAGGTCATCAACAGAAGCAAGTGCAGGATCAATTAAAGGAGTTCCTTCAACAATAAATCCCTGCTGTCCATATACTAAAATCCAAAAAGATTTTGATGACATTACTCCATCAGCCAAGGCAACACATCCAGGAACCGATTCAATTGCTTTGTCGATAGCTTCTTTTAAGTTAGGCATTCCTGTTGGAATAACAAATATGATATGAGCAATATCTTCACCAATAACCCTGTCTCCACCTTTTTTGTACTTAGCCATCTGGCTGAGATCAACATTTTTCGAAGATATGACCGTGAAATCAGTAAGCCTTGTGGTGCAAGACGTTACAACGAATGCTGCTAAAATAGCGAAAAGAGCTAAACCTGTTTTCTTCATTTGAAAACTCCCTCTAAGAAATGAATGATAATAAAAGAACATTTAGTGTTTTAAATTAAGTAAAATATTCCATTTAAAAAAATTAAATTCAATACTTTTCCTTTTTAACTTCATGGGTATTAACTAAGATAATTCCATATCAAAAAAAATCCCGACAGAATATCCATCGGGATTATCAAAATAATTTCAATCAATAACTATTCGGCTTTATCCGCAAGGGCAGCCTCGGCAGCTTTCTTTGCATCAATACTTCTGGTTACCTTGCCATAAATTATAAGAGCTACAGCAGATGCTATCGCAATGGCTGTAAATGCATACCAGATATAATGCGCTTCGGAATAGTAAGGTGCCAGCTGTTCCGGAGATAAATCCTTAAGGTCCGCTCTGTTTGGATTCGGACAATAGGCATCCAGAAGATAACCTGACATGATAAAACCAATGGCGTTGCCGAAGAATGAATGCAAGTGTGCAAACCCGAGATAGGTTCCTTCCTCTCCTTTGGGGGACTGCAGGGAAAAATATTCTAAGTAGCGCGGTGAAATGAAACATTCGGCAAGCCCCTGAACTGCAATACCAACAGCAAGCATAAGCGTAATAGGGTGAATAGAAAATAGTCCCAGAATGGATATACTCGAACCCACCACATTTGTAAGAAGCAGGCCGGAAGCCATGGCAGCAACCGACAGCGGCATCAGGAACATACCGGTTGACATCACGTTTAAGGCTTTGAATTTCTTCGTTAGCGCATTTACTACATAAACAAAAGAAACTACAATCAGCGGATTTACATTGGCCAGCCACTCCGGTTTGGATGTTTCACCAACAAGGCGAAGCAGATACTTTGGCAGAGTAGCATACATCTGGTGCTGTATCAGCCAGAAACCGCCAATAATAAGCATAAGAATAAGCAGCCTTGGGTTTGAAATAGCTTTAACAAGCCCGTCCCAGGTTTGTTTCAAGGTTTTCTGGGTTTTTTCAATATCAACATTCTTGTATGCAAATATTACAACAACCAATGCTAAAAGAGTTAGAGCTGCTGAAACATAACTTACATATTCAACACCATAATCAATCCTGACAGGTGCTGCCAAAGTCTTACCGGAGAATGATCCGATATTTACCATCATGTAGAATATAGAATAAGCTTTCGCACGATTTTCACTTGTTGTTGTTTTAGCTACCGTACCGGTTATCAAGGATTTAATAAAAGCACCGCCGATTAGCAAAAGAAATAATGCTAACGGTACAATAGGCTTATAGGGAAGCATGGCAAGGCAGAAGTAGGCAACAGTTTGCAGGGCAAAAGCTAAAATTATTGCCGCCCGGAATCCTATTTTATCAGAGAAAGAACCCACAAATATCGGGAAAAAATACACGAGTGCAGAGAAACCAGCAGATAAAAAACCAGCTTCAACATCTGAAAATCCAACAACTCTGGACAGGTAGAGTGTTATCGATATAAACATTCCGTAAAACGCCGCCCTTTCAAGCATTTCGGTAAAGTTTGCTATCCAGAACGACTTATGATACTTAGGTTGTGCTGCTTCAGCCAATTAAACCTCCAAATTTATATTTTCAAAATTATAACATCCAATTTTTGAATTATTTCTAAATCCCAAAAAAACAGAATATTAAGATATGAAAAAAATATATTATCTGAAAGAAAAGCATACTGAAAAATCATATTTTCTCTATGCCTGATAATATTACCAATGAGATGTTTATATTCCTTATCAGTATAATAAAAAAACATCCGTTTCGTTTTGTTTTTTAATATGGGAATACACAAACTACATTGGAAAAAATAATGAGCAAATTTTTGTTAACCACTTTTTTATTGTTATTAACTACTTTAAGCATTAATGCACAGGATAATGACGGGCCAAATTGCGCAATTACGGGCCAGGTTCTCAGTGCTGCCACCCAAAATCCAATACCCGGAATAACAGTTAGAATTGAAAGTGAAAAATATGGAGCTATTACCCGTTCCGACGGAAAATTTAAAATTCCGAATGTACCAACGGGAATTTACAGTATCAGGTTTTCCGGAATCGGATACGAGACTTTTGTAAAATCTGATATTATATTTACTTGCGGTAAACCTCTTACCATGCGCGTTGAACTGGTTGAAAAAGTTATCGAGCTTGAAGGTGCCGAGGTAAAAGGAACATACTTCCCCAAAAAAATTCAAACTGTAACAAGTACTCAGACTTTTAATTCGGAAGATATCCGGCGTGCACCGGGCGTTCAGGAAGATGTGATACGTGCCACTGCCCTTCTTCCTGGTGTTGGCGTTACAGCGGCCGGAAGAAATGACCTGCTGGTTAGGGGCGGCGCTCCTTTTGAAAATCTATTTATTGTTGACAATATTGAAGTACCTAATATTAATCATTTTGGTTCACAAGGCGCTTCCGGCGGGCCGCTATCCCTAATAAATATTGATTTTGTCCGTAATGTGGAATTTTCATCGGGCGGTTTCGGTGCTAAGTATGGCGACAAAGTTTCTTCGATGACAAATATTACACTGAGAAAAGGAAATGACCAGCGTTTTGCCGGCGAAGTAAATCTTTCGGCTACAGGAGCCGGGCTTATTCTGGAAGGGCCGGTAGGAGATAAAGGTACATATCTGTTTAATGTCAGGCGATCATATCTTGATTTCATATTCGATGCTGCTGGTTTCAGTTTTATACCACAGTATTGGGACCTGTCAACAAAGGTCAGCTATGATCTTGACCAGAATAACAAATTTTCATTTGTTATGATTGGAGCACTTGACGATGTGAAACTGAACAACGATGAACTTGACGACCGTTATGACAACAGCCGCGTGGCTGTTCCGAACCAGAAACAATATTTTTCGGGGCTTACATGGAAACATCTTTTTGGTAATGGCTTTGCCACTGTTACTCTTGGCCGCAGCTTTGTTTATTTCGATACCTTCCAGAACGATTCCCTGCTGAACAGGATTTTCCAGAATAATTCCTATGAAGGAGAAACATCACTAAAAACTGATTTTGATTTCCAGCTGATGAAAGGTATGGAGCTTTCATTTGGCAACCAGATAAAATTTGCTTCCAAACTGGAATATGACATAATGATCCCCGGATACATGAGGCTTGATAATAATGGGTCACCTGCTGCTTTGCAGGTTGATACTTCATTCAATGCTTTTAAAAATGCAACTTATGGAAATATCAGCGCTAATCTTGGCCATTGGAAATTAAGCGGCGGGTTGAGAATGGATTATTATAGTTTCACTAAGGATAATCTTTTCATTTCTCCAAGATTGTCTGCTATTTATAAAATAAACCCGGTATCCTCGATAATCCTGAGTGCAGGAAGGTATTACCAGGCTCCTTCTTATGTGTGGCTTGTAGGTGGCCTGGAAAATGAATTAATGCCTATTAAAGCCGACCAGGTAGTTCTGGGCTACGAGCATACCCCACTTGAAGAAGTAAAAGTACAGATAGAAACATATTATAAATGGTATTCTGATTATCCTGCAAGGGTATATCGTCCGCAGTCAGTCCTCTCACCGGCCGGGTTTGATGACCTTAACAATGATATTCCCTATGGTTTGGAGCCTCTTGTCAGCAATGGTACGGGCTTCTCCCGTGGCGTTGAACTATTTATACAAAAGAAGCTGAGCGATATTCCAATCTTTGGATTATTCAGCCTGACATTCAGCCAGACAAGGTTTGAGTCCCTGGATGGTATTGAACGCGACGGCGCTTTTGATTCAAGGTTTATTTTAAATCTCTCCGCAGGGTGGCGTTTTCATCCTTTGTGGGAACTCTCAGGAAAATTCAGGGTAGCCACAGGCCTTCCTACAACACCATATAAAGACGATCTTTCCGGGCAGCTTGATTTTGCTAATTATAACGATGGGGAAAGACTTCCTACTTTCCATGCACTTGACGTCAGGCTTGATAAACGATGGATTTTCGACAGCTTCTCGATAATTACTTATATTGATATTCAGAATATCTATAATCAAAAGAATATATCGGCTATACGCTGGAACTACCGTACACAACAGGCTGAATATAATGAATCAATAGGCCTTCTGCCAAGTATAGGATTCAATTTCCAGTTTTAAGTACTTTTTGAAATCATTGATAAAGTTTAGCAAATTGCCGGCAAATCTGTAAGTTCCATTAAGTCCGGGATCCACGTTAAAAATCGTTTATCCCGGATTTCTTTTACTTACTATTGAAATACAATTATTGTATCTGAAAAATCTAAGCTTATCTTTTAAAACCAAATACATCCAGATCGAAATTCCGGCATTTTTTTTACATACCCTGTTCCAGATAATACTTTATAAATATCAATTGACACATTCTGCCTCCTGAATGAGTGAAATTTTATCCTGAAAGATTAATCCGAAAGCACGGGGGAACGCTCGGCAGGCACGGGGGAACACTCGGCAGGTACGGGGGAACACTCGGCAGGCACGGGGGAACACTCGGCAGGCTCGGGGGAATGCTCGGCAGGCTCGGGGGAATGCTCGGCAGGCTCGGGGGAATGCTCGGCAGGCTCGGGGGAACGCTCGGCAGGCACGGGGAAACACTCGGCAGGCACGGGGAAATGCTCGGCAGGCTCGAGGGAACGCTCGGCAGGCACGGGGGAACACTCGGCAGGCTCGGGGAAATGCTCGGATTATTATTAAAAATACAGGTATTAGTAATTTTATCTTTTTTTGGATAATAATTGCGAAATCTTTATCAAAAAATATGACTTTGATGACACCAACCAACGCTATGATGGATAGAAATAATGGAATTTGTTTTAAAAATAATAATGGATCCCGGGTTCAAAAGTATTTGTTAAGGCCATAAGATCAGGGTATAAAACAGATCAATGATAGTTTCCTGCATAAAATAGAATTATAATTCCTATACAGCAGGTTATTCAGAAATAAAGAAAGTTTCCACAGGTAAACAACCTGCGGAAACTTAGAAGATTTAAAATTTCAGCCCCGACAATTAATGTCCGCAACCACCGCCGTTATGGCCATGGCCGCCGCAGGTGTTGTTCATCGAAAACTCCGGGAGCCTGTTCTGTTTGAAGTATTCTACATTTTCCCCGATAGTAGCGTCGGCAGCATGGCAAACCCTGATGCCGGCAGCGTTGAGTTTCATTAGCGCACCGCCGCCTATTCCGCCAACAAAAAGAACGTCAATATCGTGGCCTGCAAGCCTGCCAACAGGATTGCACTGCCCGTGCTGATGTTCTTCATGCGGACTATTGATTATTTTGTATTCAAGGGTTTCAGAGTTGCAAACAATGAATCCCGGCGCAGAACCGAAATGCCCGAAAACGCGGCTTTCAAGCCCTTCGTCTTTACTAATTGGAAAACATAAGTTCATTTCATTTCCTAATTAAATATACATTACAACATACCAGACCTTTTCCGGACGAGCCATTCAATTCCGAAGCACAGAATTGCCCCGGCAAGCAGCCATGGAATATCCCACAGGGCGGTTTCGCTTCTGAGCGTAATCGGCCTGGCCTGGAAATTCCGGTCGTTTAAAAGGTCATTAATAAATTTATCAGTTTCGTCAGGCAGGTAAAATTTACCGCCGCTTTCATTTGCAATATTCCTGAGCAGGTTGATATTCATAGTCATATCGCGGTATTCCAGGTTAAGTTCGCCAACACTGAAACGTCCGCGGTCGGATCCGAGTTTCCGGCCTTCAAGTTCGGCGCTGCCGGAAAATGCGTAATCTCCTGAAGCAAATCCTTCGGCGCTGCCCGAGTATCTTCCATTGCCATAGGAACTAAGGCTGATATCGCGTTTTTCGCCTTCTCCCAAAATACTCACGCTGATTTTAGCATTATCAACCGGGTTGTACGAGTCGTCGTAAACCTGAGCGCTGAATTCTATTTTCTCGCTTTCGGTGTAATTGCTTTTCACACTTTTAATTATTACTTTTTTATTTCTGTTGCTAACAGACAACCAACGCAATGAATTTTGTACGAATATTCTGAATAAGTCCGGCTTTCCGGTTTGGCCCCTGCTCCGGTCGGCTCCGGCAGCAAGAAGCTTCCACCTGTACAAACCGTAGCCAAGAACTGCCAATGACTTTTTATCATTAAAATCACGAGATACTATCAGGGGATCTTTCATAGCAACATTATTCACCTTGAATCCTGCCACAATCCGGCTTTCGGGCTTCACTGTAACGAATGTTTCAGTTCGGAAAAGCGGTGGTAATTGGTTCCAGACGTCTTTGTCATCGTCGGTGCCATTTATTCTGAGTACCGGATGAGAGATCATTCTGTCGCTGATTTCAGGAATTGCCATAAATTCCCTGATATTAGAAGAAACCGTTCTGAATGGCAGGTATTCTTCAAGTTTTTTCAATTTATTGTAGTCGGTATTTTGTGCAGCTATAAATAGCAGAGGCTTGCCTGCTTCAAGCTGTCGTGCTATCATTTCAATATCCTGCGGCCTTGTGGATGCTATCGGGTATCCGATAAAAACAATGAACTCGGCATCATTCAGCAGCGAAGGATTAGGAGCATCATTATAATATTCAGGGCCTTTTTTCTGAATAAATTCAGTAAATTTCACGCCCTTTTCATTTTTTAATTCATTCTTGATAAACGAGAGGTCGGGGCTTGGCGCTCCGGCAAAAATTGCAATCTTTCTTTTGTTTTTCAGCACGTTAATAAATACGGAAGCAGAATTATTTTTTTCTGTCAATTCGTTTTCAAGGGTTCCAAGTTTTGCTGTCAGCTTTCTATAGCCCTCGGTATCCGGTATGTATTCAAACATAGCGGGGTAATTTGTTTTTCCTTCGGATACAAATATCTGCTGCTCTGAAATTTTTTTATTCCCGTCAAAAAGTTCAAGAAGAAGTTCACCATCACTATATCCGTTAATTTCAACATCAACGTTTACCGGAACAGGATTATCAATATACGCGGTTTCATTTGTCAGGATTGATTTCACTGAGGCATCCTTCGGGCTGACCGTATCTCCAATACCAAATACATAAACCGGCCTGCCAAGCATACCGGCATCATATACCGGGTTCGTACCCTCATTGAAAGCTCCGTCCGTAACCAGCAAAGCAGCCCGGAGATTTTTCCCGGCAGCAGATTTAGTAACCTTGCGGATAGCCCTGGAAATATTTGTGCTCTGCCCGCTGAAATCCAGGCTGTCGAAAGAAGGAGAAAAAATTTCCTCTGTTCCTTCGCTAAATTTAATTACACTAACCTGATCGTTATCTAACTTATCAAGGCCTGAATTATCCAGTGCTTTTTTATAATCAGCCGTTCGCTCGCCTGTACCGTCCTTCATGCCTGCCGATAAGGAATTATCCAGCATAACCACAATTTCGGGCGCTTTTTCGCTTCCCGATATTATTGTCATTATCGGTTCGTAAACAATAAACAGAAGAAGGAACAACGCTATGGCCCGAAGGCTCATAAGCAATGCCTTTTTCCTGCCAGAAACAGGTGGCACAGTTATGCGATAGGTGTAAAAAGTAAGCGCAGCTGCCGCGATAAATAATAAGATCGCCACTGCCCATGATATTGAAATTGCAAGAGAATAACTATTCATAATAATACAGATACAATTTTTCAAAATCAAACAAGACCAAAAATAAGTGTTTTAATTGACAATTACAGGCAATTTATATTGTCATTTACTATTATTGAGAAATTCTTTATCATAATTGAAAATAATTTTTGGCTGTAAACATAAAAGTCCGTATTTTTGAATCTCTTGAAAACGGGATAAAACCCACGGGGTGTAGCGCAGCCCGGCAGCGCGCTTCGTTCGGGACGAAGAGGTCGGAGGTTCAAATCCTCTCACCCCGACAAAGCCTTCCAGATTTGGAAGGCTTCTTTGTTATGTACCTAGTGCCGATTTATGCCGGATTCGGGAATTTTTCTAATAGAATTGTCCTTTTTTCGCTTTATGACCAGCACATAGAAGAAGTAGTATATTTGCCGAAGTTTTGAAAGTAAAGTAATGAGGAGAAATACTTAAATAATTCTATTTAATAATCTATTAATTATTTGCACACTATTGACCAATTAACAAAATAATTTAAATAATTTGCTATAAAATGCCATAAAATTGATGTATTTTCGTTTTTATTGTTAGTTAAATATGTGTAAAACTATTATATTTGGCTTAGTTGATATAATGTTATCAACAATAAAGGAGTAAAACGATGTATGAGTATCCAATACCAATTAGAAAAGAATTCTACTCTCCCGAAGCTATAGCCAATTATTTTATTGATAAGGCTCTGGAGGACAACATAGAATTACCTTTAACAAAGTTATTAAAACTGGTATATTTAGCACATTGTTGGTATTACGGATATAAAGACAGGCCGTTAATTGATGAAAAGTTTGTTGCATGGGAGTTCGGACCTGTTTTACAATCTTTATATTACAAGCTGCGGAATGACAATTACAAAAAATCGATAAGATCGAAAATTATTAATTTTAACGGCCAGAATTTTGTTGAACCAGTAGTTTACGCTCACGACAATGAAACCTTAGAGATATTAGAATCAGTATGGCATAATTACAAAAATTATTCTGGAAAAGATTTAACAAACTTGTCTCATGAAAAAGGTGGACCTTGGGATATTGTTTGGAATGAATTAGGAGGAAGAAATATTCCTAATGCAGTTATACCTAATGAATTAATACATGAGCATTTTTACAATATATTAGCTTCTAATGAATTAAGATGATTGATTTACCCCCATTACAGTTTCATTCTTCCCAAAAGAGTAGTTCTGATACTAAGTCAAAGGTCAGTGTACAAATAATTTCGAATCCGGATTATCAACCCGGAAAATTTGATTTGGAATCAGAAAGAGCTGCAAAATTTATCGAATATTTAACAAACGAAATTTCTTTACGAAAAAAGTCAGTTAATTATGTGGCTTGGTTATTGATCGGCTGGGTTGCTTCAATTGTATTAATTTTACTATTTGATGGATTTAAACTATGGGGGTTTGATCTTAGCGACCAAATAATATTATCGCTAATAGGTGCAACTACCGCGAATATTATTGGTATGTTTATCATTATTCTTAAATCGATATTTCCAAAAAGAAAAGATGGAGATAATATCGTTAATGATTTTGCAATACCGATCAAACAACCAGAAACACTTGTAAAAAATACTGAATCAGAAATAAAAACCATTAGTAAGAAATAATTTGTAATGCAACTTAAATCATCCCCGGTATGGCCGGGAATGGGAAATAATAACAGTCTCCAGTCATGCATCAGATTCCTGTTTCATATTATCAAACTATTTTTATATCAAAGATTTAACCCGGCTTATTTCTTTTCTTCGCCTTCTTCCTCTTCTCCGGGAGCTTTTTCACCGTAAACCTTTACGGCAGGTATGGCTGTCAGCATCTGCCTGAAGAAAAGGAACTGCAGAGTCTGGTCGAGTGCCAGCTTCATTTCATCTGTCCATTTCCAATGCAAAATACCCCGCCTTATACCGGAATCATCATCCCCGTTGTATTCAACAACATCTTCTTCATCTATAAGTTCCGCTGAAGCAAGTTTTTCAACAACCGGGCGCGGATCATCCGGAATTTCCTCATTCCGACAAACCCAAAATGCCAATGGAAGAGGCATTTCATAAGTCAGGAACCACTCTTCGCTGATATCAATGGCTACTTCTTCAAAATCATGACTGCCATATACAATAGCAGATTCGGAATTTTTTAGTAAATCGGCTGACTTTCCGCTGTCCTTTTTTAATTCCCCGTGATACGCAAAATTTTCAGCCATCAGTTTGTGCCCGATCCTGATAAGAAAATCATCAGGGGCCGGAGACGAACAACTGCTTATAACATCCAGATTACGCCTGAAATACATAGAGGCCAGTGCAGTGTAGCCGGTTGTGGCAAGCGCGGGACCCGGAATAATTCTGAAATCGGCTTTAGCTAATCCCCTTCCATACCCCTCGGGAGTAATCAGAGCAATGTCCACACGATTGTTCAGCATCATTTCAGTCACCTGGTTTTCCGGCATTGGCAGCAGAGTAACATTGAACTGTTTTGAAACTGATTCGCTATTCATATATAAAGGCTTAAATATCTTATTGTCGGGTACGGCTATCTTCAAATTCATACATTTTTTCCAATTATTGTTAACGATTTTACTTTTCAGGTGTAATATTATCAAACGGAGACTGTGTTGCGGGATTTTTTGAAAACTTAAGAAAAAGCCTGACGGCTTCAAAAATACTGATTCCGGCTGCTACCGATACATTCAGGGAATGTTTCACGCCGTGCATGGGAATTTCAATGGCATCATCACAAGCGTCGATAACGTCATCTTCCAGGCCGGTTAGTTCATTGCCCAGAACCAGGCATACCGGGTATTCATCAGGAAGAAGTGAATCATAGGGACGTTTTTTGTCGGTAAGTTCAACGGCAAAAACTTTCTCCCCAAGGGCTTTTCGGGATTCAATGGCAGTAAAAATATCTTTCTCGTATTGCCATGGTACAGAATCAACAGCGCCAAGGGCAGTCTTCTCGATTTCCTTACGCGGGGGATGAGGGGTGTAGCCACTCATGATCAACCCGGCAGCCTTTGCGGAATCACAGGTCCTGAAAATTGACCCTACATTATACAAACTACGGACGTTGTGGATAATTACTGAAACCGGATTCCTGTCAGCCAGAATAGCTTCTTCAGGGGTCAGGCGTTCTTCCAGAATTTCCGAATGAGACAATTTTCGCATTATTTCGTTATTCTTTATAATTCATTAACAAAAGAATTGCAAATTATGAAAATTTTTCGAAAGAGCATTTATCTGAAAAAGAAATGTAACCAAAGCCGGGGTTGATTTGTTAGTTAATTAGACGCTTGTAAAATAAGATGATGTCCGGTTTGTCTTTAGTAATATTATCAATTGGCACTTGAAGGAAATATCATGAAAATAAATAAAATACTGCTGCTGCTAATAGTTCTTTTTACTTTTTCTCACCCACTTATTTCAGCAGATAAGGATCCCGATACCCGTGGAACAGATTTCTGGGTAACATATCTTCCGAATTATCATAATAACTATGATTCGAACAAGCCCAGATTAAAGTTCGGGGATTCCCTGTATATTTTTATTGGTGCTACAGAGCCAACAAGCGGCACAATAGAATACTGGGATAAAAGCGAACAAAGGCATGAAGAAAATTTCACTATAACAAACCCCGACGAGCTGTATATGTTCAGGGTTAGCTGGTGGGACTATGAAATTAAAGGTTCTGTACACAATTTAGGTGACAGTGAAATCCCAATAAAGCAGTCGTTTCATATCACTTCCGAAAGTGACGTGACAATTTACGCTCATAATCAGGCACAGATGTCAAGTGACGCATTCAACGTTATGCCAACTGACGCACTTGGAAAAAAGTATATGGTGATGTCGTATAATAATTCCAGACCTTATTCTAGTCTTTCATCAATGACTCCTTCCCAATTTGCAATTGTTGCCACCGAAGACGGAACACATGTACGAATTGAGCCAAAAGCACCTACACATAAAAAAGCATCTTCAAAAGTTCAGGAATTTACTCTTAACCAGGGAGAAAGTTATCTTGTGGAAGCATATAGAAATGAATATTCTTCTGCACAGCTTGATCTGACTGGCTCTTACGTTGAAACATCAAAGCCCGTGGCAGTTTTTTCCGGACATACCCGGGCATCCGTACCAGTAAAGGATTCATGGAGTGGTGGTTCAAGAGATTGCCTTATGGAACAAATGATGCCTGTTGAATCATGGGGCAACAATGTATTCCTATTTCCATTTAAGTCTGGTAGTAATCAATCGAGCGAGGAAAATGACCTTTACAGGATTCTTGCCGCTTTTGACGGAACAGAAATAAAAATTGATGATATTTTTATTACCAGTCTTGACAAAGGTGAATTTCACGAGGGAAATCTTACAAGAGCCCACTCGGTAAAAAGTAATAAACCAATTATGGTCTGCCAATACAAAAAATCCTCCAAAGGTAGTGGAAACACCACAAAGGTTAGTGATCCATTTATGATGTATATCCCCCAAACTGAAAATTTTGATATTTTTTACAGATTCATCAATATTCAATCACATGAATACGATACTACATTCAAAAACTACTACCCGGTTTATTCCGAACATTACATTACAGTGATTAGCAAGATTTCTGCCATACCAACAATCAGGCTCGACAACAAACCAATAACCGGCGAAAAATCATATAATATCGGAAATACCGGATGGGCATATATACATATTGATGTCAGTCAGGGAGTGCATACTATTGAATCGCCCTCCCAATTTGGCCTGTATATTTACGGTTATGGAGAAGCTAATTCTTACGGCTATTTCGGAGGAGTAAGCGTTAAATATTTCGATTTTCTTCCACCTGATATAACTCACAAGGAAGATTGTTTCGAGTTTGAAGGAATAATCGCCGATACTTCTCTTAATGATTCCTACATTGATAAAGTAGAAGCAACTAATACTAATAATGTGAATGTTGACTTTAACGGATTCACCTCGGGTGATAAAATTGTCAATTTCAAAGCCTCGTTAGTTAACCGCAATATGGACGGCAGTTTTACAATAGTTGCAACCGATTCTGCTACCCATGAAACAACTGAAAACTACGAAATTCCCGGTTATACATTATCGTTTACAAACACCGAAGACAACGGCAGCGGAATGGAATACAATGATATATGCCGGGTACGAAATCAATTCTGTTTTTATCTTACAATAAAGAATCACGGCAAATTCACTCAAATAATCAATCAAAGCGATTTTGTACAGGGTGGCGATGATTTCACAATTGATACTCCTATGCCCCTGGATATTGAACCCGGGCAATCAGAAGAAATTAAAATATGCATCACGCCTTTGGACGGAGGAGAATATTCGGATATATTAAAATTAATATCCGATTGTGATGAAAGCTTAATTACTATAAATATTTTTGCGCAGGACGATGAGAACGATCCCGAGTTCAGCATGAACCAGGATCCTTGCAACCGCTACGTGGAGCTTACTATAACGGATTCCACAAGGCTTGATTTCGGTATTGAAAAAATTGAGGTAACTGATACAACAAATTGCGCAATATTTGATTTTGAATTCGGGATATTTGAATCCCACATGAAGGTTGAAGTAGAAGATCCATACCAGGATGCATTTGTAAGTATAATAGTTACTGATTCAGTCGGACACGAAACTGTTATTGATCATGCAATCCCCGGATACACTATCGTTTTCCCGGAACTACAGGAAGATGCCTACACTTCAATCAGCATTGTTGATTACGAGGGTCAGGAAATCGGCGGGAGGTACTGCTATGAATTAAAAATAGAAAATTATGGAAGCTTCCCGATAGTTTTCGAAGACGCCAGGATGGCAGAAAACATATTTTTCTCAGTTCCACAGGCAGAGCTTCCTATTGAAATTCAACCCGGAGACTTTGAGTTACTGAATGTATGCTTTAAGCCTCTGAATTCAAATCAGGAAATGTATCGCGATTCGCTAAGCATTGTGTTCAATTGCCTTACTAAAATTGTACCCTTAGAAGGTTTCGGCCTGCCATTCGAAAGAACCTCGGAAACAAAATGCGATATCGGAGTAAGGATGACAACATCAAAAGTTCCGGAAACAGTTCTTCTGCAGGACGGCAAACCTAACCCGGCCACCGAACAAGTTATTATCGATATGGGAATTCCCGGCAGCGCTGATGTAAAAGTCGATATCTTCGATTTGTCAGGCAATCATGTAAAATCAGTTCTGAACCAGTACATGAAGGCAGGATATTATACATTAACCGTCGATGTTTCAGATCTTAGGCAGGGAATGTATGTTTACAGGTTATTTTACGGGCGTGATGTTAAAACGTCAACATTGATAATAGCAAGATAAAATTATTAATTTTTCATAAGAAAAATCTGCCTGCTTATTTAGTTGGCAGATTTTTTTGTATCTTATATGTACTGAGTTTGAAAGATTTTCTGAATTTTAATCAGGAGTATTATAATGAAAAAACTAATTTTACTTTTTATCCCATTATTAATCATGATTTCATGTAATGATGATCCCCCCTCTTCGACTCCTGTTTATGATCCTGAAATGACAGCAGATATAAGCGGAGAGATTGAAATTTTATTCGAATCTCAAACTTTTGTAACTGAAGCCAGTGATAGCGGTCGTTATGTTGTACAGCTTGCCAGCCCAATGGAAACAGACTCCTTAAAATACTATATGACACTTTATATATATTTTAAGAACAGTGAAATATCCGGAGTATTCCCAATAATAGATATCGATGAAAAAAAACAAAACGAAGATGTGGATTATGCAATAGCCACATTTTCAACTTTTCTTGACGGGAAAGCCCGTGAAACTTACATATCCAAGAGCGGTTCAGTAAATATAACATCCATAATCGGAAGCAGGATAACGGGTAGTTACAATTTCGAGGCAGAAAGCACTGAAGGCCTGAAAGTAAAGGCTGACAATGGAGTTTTGGATATTTACAACTAAAGAACTTTTAAATATCATCAAAAAAAAGGCTGCCTGATCCGGGCAGCCTTTTTTTGCATATAGCAATTCAATTTGTATTATATTCTTTCAGCTATTGCTTCGGCCATTTGCAATGTTGTTGCATCACCGCCCATGTCGTAAGTTCTTACTTTACCGTCGGCAATAACTTCAGCAGTTGCTTTCTCGATAATAGCAGCTTTTTCAAGTTCCCCAAGCTCTTCAAGCATCATTTTACCAGCAAGAATAGTTGCTATCGGGTTTACTTTGTATTGGCCGGCATATTTCGGAGCAGATCCGTGAGTAGGTTCGGCAACGCACAGTTTCTCGCCAATATTACCTGAACAACCAAATCCAAGGCCGCCAACCATCTGTGCACAAAGGTCTGATATTACATCTCCGTACAGGTTTGGAGCAACCAGCACGTCATATCTTTCCGGATTTTTAAGCAGCCACATTGTCATTGCATCAATGTTTCCTTCATCCATTTCTATTTCAGGATAATCTTTTGCCACTTCGCGGCCGATTTCAAGGAACATTCCATCAGTTGCACGAACAACATTGGCCTTGTGTACGATAGTAACTTTCTGCCTGTTGTGAGTTTTTGCATAATCAAATGCAGCACGAATAATCCTTTCACATCCTTTGGCAGTATTAATTTTGCAGGATATTGCATACTCGTCATTATTCAGGCCGGCAAATTTCGAGAACGGGCCTGAAATTTTGTTAAGAACATCGCTCAGCTCTTTGGGTACCGGCGAAAATTCAACCCCTGAATACAGATCCTCGGTATTTTCCCTGAAAACAACAATATCAATATCATCACGATAGTTCAAAGGATTGCCCAAATAGGCCTTTGTGGGCCTTAAGCATACATAAAGGTCGAACAACTGACGCATTCTTACGATAGGCGAACGATATATGAGCCCTTTATCCTGCAATTCCGGAGCCAGCTCGGCATTTGCAGCTTTTACCGGTTTTGAAGTAATTGCGCCAAACATCGAAGCATCTGAATTTTCCAGAAGTTCTATAGTGCGTTTCGGTAAAGGGTCTCCTTCTTTGCACCAAAATTCCCAACCAATATCACCATGTATATATTCAGCATTAAGCTTAATCTTGTCAAAGATAATCTTAGCAGCATCAAGAACGTCCACGCCAATTCCGTCACCCGGCAGCCACGCTATTTTGTAAGTTTTTTCCTGAGACATTTCATCTCCCAAATAGTTAATTAAAAAAAGTACTTAAAATCCCCATACAAAAATAACAAGTTGCAATATATTACAAATTTTTGAAAAATCTGATCAGAACTTACAATATATTGAAATTATTTTTAGCTAAATCTAATTTAGAGAAAGGTTTGTTCGGAAATTTATGCATATTTTTTTATATAATAATTTTTTTTCATTACCACAAATTGCAGGCAGAGAACAACTGCAATATCAGTTACATTCAATACAAATAAAAACTGATAAAACTCGTGAATTATTCAGGTCAGAAACAAATCCGGGGGATTAAACTATTCAGGCCTAACCAGAGAGGTGTTGTCGATAACGACTTCTTCATATTCAGATTTATGAAACTTTTTGCTTAGTCCCCAAGTTTTGTGTGTGAGCCCGGATAAGTTTACGGAATGTTTGTGTAAAAACAAGAAAAGCCTTTGTAATTTATTATATTACAAAGACTTAATCTTATATTTCGTACACCCGACAGGATTCGAACCTGTAACCTCCTGATCCGTAGAGAAATAATAACCATTGATTTTTAACAAAAAAACGTTATTTTTACAAAATGTTCTACTGATGTTCTACTATTAAGGGATTCCTATGGAAATTAAGCTCCAAAAGCCACGAAAATATTATACTTCTGAAGACCGAAAAATTATGAACAGAAAGTATTATAACAACCCCAAAAATAAGGAAAAAATTAAGGAAAAAGCCCGAGAAAGATATTATAAAAACAGGGAAGCTATCCTTGCAGCAAGAAAGGCAAAGCAACGTATTATGAAATATTTAACCGATGCAGCCCTAAAAGAAATATCAGTAAAAAGTTTTAAGTAAAAAATAAAATCAAAAAAACCAATAAGATACAGATTACTGAAAAATTTTTTAAGTAAGATTATTTTCATTAATAGCGCCTAAACGATAAATTCCATTAAATCTTGACAAGACAAGTAAGATATTGATAATAATTGTTATTAATAATAATGGAATCTATTATGAACAAGAAAGAAACCCCGGAATCAAAACACTTTCAATCCAGTGAAGTTCGTGCGATGATTAAACAGGAATTAAATAATCTGAAAACGAAAAATAATGAAAGTGAATCAAGCTCAACAGAATCCGATATTATGACAATGATTGATTTGATTTCATTGTTGAAGGTGTCAAGGCCAACAATCTATAACTGGATAGAAAAAGGACTAATCAAAGTTCATCCAGTTGGCGGAAGAATATTCTTCAAACGATCAGAAGTTATGAAGTTATTTCAGGATGATAAATGTAATAATGAGGAACTGAAATAATGATTGACTTAGTTAAAAAAACAAAACCAAGAACATACCCTTGCAGTATTAACAAGGGGATTATTGATAAGGCCCATAACCGCGCTGCTGATACGCATAAATGGGAAAATGCCGAGCTTACTGCCGAAGAGCTGAAGGAGCATATTGCAAAAGGGTTTGCCTTTTCCTGTGCGTATTGGAAAAACCCGAAAGAAGGGCGCGGCGCGGCTAATTTCCTGAAAGCCCGGCTGGTGGCCCTGGATATTGATAACACTATTACTGACAAGGAAACCGGCGAAATAAGATGCAAAAAAGAACACGAGGGATACTTCCGGGTTGAAGATGCTGTAAATGATCCCGAGCTGACAAATAATGCCGTAATGATTTATACCACTGCAAGCCATACGCCGGAGCATCACAAGTTCAGGATAGTTCTTTCGTTCCAAAAAACAAGCCTGAGCGCCACACAGTTCCAGGAAACAGTATTGTTCTTTATCCGCAAATACGACGCGGACGATCAGTGCAAAGATGTTTCCCGAATGTATTACGGCAGCTCGAAAGGTGACTTCTATATTTTTGATAACCTGATGACACGATCTTTTTGGGAAGCAGCAAAGCAGGACTACCACCACGAGGAACCCAAAACAAAGTTTTACAGGGAGTACGCGGACAGGGAAATCGGGCGCAAACACATAGAAGAAATGCTGGACGCGATACCCCCCTATCCCGGCTACTATGTTTGGCTGAAGATAATTTCCGCCATTGGCAATTATTTTGAATCGGATATGACTACCGCCGTGGATATTGTAGAAAACTGGAGCCGCGACGAAGATATGGGGACAGCCCGAAAAATGAAATACCGCCTGCGGAATATCAGTATCGGAACGCTAATATACTTTGCGAAGCATTACGGCTACGATATTAATAAAATTCCGGGTATTGCCGAGGCCAACCGCGCAAAGAACGAAGGCCCCGATATGACGGAACGCGGAAACTCCGTCAGGTTTTACGAGCAATGGAAGGATACCCTGCGCTTTAACCATAACCGAGGCAAATGGATGATATGGGACGGAACAAAATGGAACCTGGACGAGAAAGATAAGCATGAAAGGTACATGGATGAAACCGTTATGAAGCTGAAGATTGAGGCAAGCCAGGAAAAAAACGGAGGGAAAAAAAAGGAACTTTACAAATGGAGCCTGAAATCCCAAAGCGCCAGCACTTTTTATAATTCAATAAAAATGGCAAAGGGCCGGAACGGGTTTGCCACACTGGAAAGCGATTATAATAAACATAACCACCTGTTTAACCTGGCAAACGGAACTTACGACCTGCGGGACAATGTTTTCAAAACCCCCCACCAGCGCGAAGATATGATAACAAATATCGTTGATGCCGAGTATAAACCCGACGAGGATATGGGCGTTGCATGGGATTTATTCCTTGCCACAGTTTTTGATGATAACCAGGAGCTTATCGATTTTGTGCAAAGGGCCGTGGGCTACACCATGAACGGAAATGTTAGCGAAGAAGTTCTTTTCTTCTGCTATGGCACAGGTAAGAACGGAAAATCCATTTTCTTTAACGTGCTGGATAAGATGTTTGGCGATTACGGTATGAAAATCGGGGCCGATACTCTGATGCAAAGGCAAAACGAAGGTATATCCAACGATTTGGCGCGTATCGTGGGCCACAGGCTGGTAGTAAGCTCGGAACTACCGGAAAGCCGCCGCCTGAACGAGGAAAAAGTAAAAGACCTGACAGGCCACGACAAAATTACGGCGCGTTTCCTGCGGCAGGAGTTTTTTGATTTCTTCCCCACGCACACGCTTTGGATGTACGGCAACCACAAACCAATAATAAAAGGCACGGACGAAGGAATATGGCGACGCATATTGATTATTCCCTTTACCGTTACCATTTCCGATGATGAACGCCGCCCTGCTGATGAGATTATGGACGAACTTATGAACGAGAAATCCGTGATCCTGAACTGGATGATAGAAGGATGGAAGAAATACCAGATGTACGGCCTGCAACCACCAAGAATAGTAACTTCCGCGACAAGTGAATACCGCAATGAAAATGACATTGTCCAGGATTTCCTTGAGGAATTTTTTGATATAACAAATGATCCGAATGATAAGATACTTGCGAAAAGTGTTTTCGTATCATACCAGACCTGGTGCAGAGAATATTCTGAAAGGATACTTGGCAACAGAACTTTTTACAGAAAACTGGAAGAAAAAGGATTTAAAAAAATTACAAGTACTGGAAATAAAAAATATATAACCGGATTAAAATTTAAACCGGAAGCCCGGCAAAAAGTTGCTGACGATCCCAAAAACAACCCGAATCCTGGAAATAACAGCATGTTTAAATAATTTTAGGAAGAAATATTATGAATTATGATATAGTCTATAACGTTAACGATACTGTATATATTAGTCTGAACATCCACTATGCCGTTTATCAGTCTTTTTGCAAAAATTGCGATGGCTTTAAACCCCGTAGTATTGATTATTTCATCGATAAATTAAAATCACTTGATATAGAAATAATATCCCATCCCAACGGGGTAAAATATGTAAAAGCCATTCTGCTAAAACCCGAAGGAATCAAATTAGCAATAGAGGATAATGAAAATATCCTAAGCGATCACGAGAGGAAAAGATTAGAGAACTTATATGAATTTATGATTAACTTTTTGTCATAAAAATAGTTGTTTAAGTTACAGACGTTGTATATTCTGACATACTTTTAAATTTTTAAAATGGCATTTTTATTTTTAGGAAGTATATCAAAACTGACAACGATAGTACCTTTAATAACTAATTTTCCGGAATTTTCAGCAAAATGTTATCTAATAAGGCAACTTTAACAGTGTTAAAAATTACAACAAGTGTTAAGATTAAGATAAACTAAAAAAATAATTAGCCTTGGAATGGCAAAATTTCAGTAAAAGTAAAATTAATTCACTAAACAACCAAAAGAAAGAAAGAGAGAAAAACCTATGAAATTACCATTATAATTATTTATTTCAATGTACTCGAAATAAATATAGTTAAATAATTTTGAACTGCCTGAGAATAATTTCTATATTTTATTATTCTGCTTTTATCTTTCTCCAGTCAATTCCTCTGCTATCATTTCCGCCTGCTCATTTTAAAAGCTTCTTGCGCTCCATATACAATATCATAAGGATCGCTTTGCGAAAGTGCATTATACATTCTTAGCGATTGGGATTCCAAAATCTTTATTCCCGAATCGAATTTAGTATAATGGTATAGATATTTAATGTTTTCAGCCAATTATGCACCTCACCTTCCTATGCTACCCGGTATAAATGTTCCTGGAAGCTGATGAATGTTTCACGTATGGATTTTATCTCCCCAAGTTTCTCTTGCGCGTCTCCTATTGCCTGGTACTTCAAGGTGAGTAGTTCCGGAAGTTTGCTGTCGTCAAGCTCGTCAAAGCCGATACTGATGTACTGCTTTAGCACGAAGTCCAGAAAATCACGCTGGTTGTCGCTGTAAACATTGAAATATTTTCGGGCCTGATCAGCCCTTTTCTTCCTCGGTATCATTTCACGGTGGTAGGCAATATAGTTTAGCACATCAAACAGGTCGCTGTCTTCGCCGTGAACAAGCTTGGAAAGGTCTTCAAGCTGATCGGCAGTGTAACCAATATTATTCAGCTCTTCAAGTAGTTGCTTTCTTGTTACCGGACTGCTCCATAATTTCCGCAGTTCTTCTTCATCCCTGAACAGACCCGGCAAATCGCCAAACAGCATACGAATGAATTCCTCGGCTGAAATTGTTTTCCCGTCCGGGCTGTAGAATCTTGTTTTCACCATCGAATCAAGTTCCCTGACCTTATTATCCGATAGCATTACCTTAATTGTTTTATCAGGCCTGTCGCAAATGCAGGGTATATTATGGCAATTGGGACATGGCTCCGGCGGCTCTTTTATGCAAATGCAGGGGAACTGACCGCATTTTATACAAACCACAGGTTCGCATTCGCAGGGATATTTCCCGCATTTTTTGCATATTTCCGGTTCTATCGGTTCGCCGTCCCATTCCGGATCGCTGAAATGCTCGTGTGCTTTGTAAAAGTCGTAAAGAGTGAAATAGGGCTTGCCTTCATAAAGTCGGGTACCCCTGCCAATAATCTGTTTGAATTCAACTATGGAATTAACCGTTCTCATAAGAATAATATTCCTGATCTCCGGCGCGTCAACTCCTGTACTCAGTTTCTGGGAAGTTGTAAGGATTGTAGGGATAGTTCGTTCATTGTCCTGGAAGTTCTTCAAATGCTGTTCGCCTACGGCCCCGTCGTTTGCCGTTACCCTCTGGCAGTAATCCGGATTTTTACTTCTTGCGTGCTGGTTAATAAAGTCCCGAACCATGGCAGCGTGTTTCTGTGTAGCACAGAATACCAGAGTTTTCTGATCCTGATCAATTTTATCGAGAAATACTTTTACCCGGTATTCTTCCAATGCAGGAATAATGATTATCCTGTTCTGTTCTTTCAGTCCGTATTCCCTCTCCTCGTCAATCTCCCCCTGGAGAACTGTATCGCCCGAAGTATATTTATATACGTCCTCGGTGGTTGAAATTGCCTTTACTTTGAAAGGGGTAAGAAAACCGTCGTTTATGCCCTGCTTCAGGGAATAAACATATACCGGATCGCCAAAGTATAGGTAGGTATCTTTGTTCACTTCTCTTTTTGGCGTGGCGGTCAGCCCGAGTTGAACCGCCGGGCTGAAATACTCAAGAATTCCGCGCCATGTGCTTTCATCGTTGGAGCCGCCCCTGTGACATTCGTCGATAATTATCAAATCAAAGAAGTCTTTGGGGTATTGTCCGAAATTTGGTTTCATGTTTGCCGTAGTGTATTCCTGGTCGGGTTCGGCGGCACTTTTTATATTGCTAATATCTTTATCCGTAGCTTTTGCTGAAATTTTATTTCTTTTTGCCTTGGGCTGAATGTTCTCGGCCATGAAAGTCTGGAAAATTGTATAAAACATATTCCCGTTTGTAAGCGGTTTCTGTTTTTTGCTGATTTCGCCTGGCGAGATACGCACTAGCGCGTTTTCCTCGAATGCATTGAATGAATTGAACTTGTTGAATGCCTGGTCTGCCAGCAGGTTCCTGTCCGCCAGGAAAAGTATCCTCGGCCTTCTTTTGCCGTCGAATTGCAGGTTCCAGCGTGATTCGTATAGTTTCCATGCTATCTGGAATGCAATATCTGTTTTTCCGGTACCGGTGGCAAGTGTCAGCAGAATTCTTTTCTTTCCTTCAGCCAGAGAGTCCAGCACGGCGGTTACTGCATTTTCCTGATAGTAACGGGGCCGCCATGTGCCGCTTTTTGTTTCGTATGGCACGGAAAGCATCCTGTCCTTCCATAAGTCCTCACGGGTTGCCAGGTCGGTTGACTTTTTCGGGAATGTCATTTCCCAAAGTTCATCCGGCGTCGGGAATTTACTAATATCGCCCTCGCTGCCCTCCTGCATGTCAATACGGTAGGATTTGTGGCCGTTTGTAGCAAAGGCAAAACGAATGTTCAGCATAAAGGCATAGTTTTTAGCCTGGCCCACACCTTCGGTATAATATTTATTGCTTGCTTTTCCCTCGATAACGCCTATATACCTGTTCCGATATTGCAGCACGTAGTCCGCACGTAGCGGTTTGGAGCGCATGTTTTTTCCTGTTATCCGGCCACTGGCAATAGGGAACTGCTTATGTATTTTAGCGCCTTCGGTATCTCTCCAACCCGCCGCGTCCAGCGCGGGATCAATCAAATCAAGTTCTGTCTGGGCTTCATTCATTTGGCGATTTCCAATTTTTCGTACAATTCGATTTTATTTATGTAATAATCAACATTTATCGGAATAGTATCATAGGTATTATGCAGATCAAATAACCGTCTTCTAATTAATTCTGTCGATTTTTCATATCCTACATAATTGTTTAATGTACTGATTTCCAAATTTGATTCAAAATTCAATATCTTTTCTTCTTTTTTAAACCATAAATAAATACTATCTCTCTCTTGAAAATTCTTGCCATAGAAAAATAAGATTGTGCTTCAATATTTAAAAGTGTTATTTGACTATCTAATGACAAAAATTCTGATAAAAGGTCGTCAATTTTTGTTTGTACTTCTCTACGAGGTAATATTTTAAATTTTATGGATATATAAAGTTCAGGTTGAAATGTTTTTATATATATCATAAATAATAGAAATTCCGGAAAAATGCGTTCTTTTCTGTTATATGAATTGATAATCAGTCTTGTTCTTGCTATAATTTTTTCCTGTTGCCTAAGGATCACATTTTCCTTTGAAAATAAAATACTTGCAGTCTTTTTCAAATTGATAATTTCTCTATCATCCGCCTGGAAATGAATAAATGGGCGTACTAATTCTTCAAATCTATAAAATTCAAAAAGAAAATCAATATATTTCTCCTTATCCGGTTCCGGCAGTGAATATTCAACATCAATAAATCTGCGAAGATACTCCTCGGAATTTATTTCACCGCTGCCGTAAACCCCGCAAATAGCATGTTTCAATTGTTCCTTATCGATTGAAAGGACAAAAACTATACCCGGTATATCGAAAAGGTGCTTTATCTTTTCAAGCAATTCAACGGCATAGTCCGGGCGGCATCTGTCCATTTCATCAATAAAGAAAACAATCGGTTTGTTTTCAGCATTTTCACTTTTTACAAAATCTACCAGACTATCATGAAATTCCTTGATTCCCTTTTTTTGCTTTGTATATAATTCTACTTTTTTTTCAAATATCTTTATTGACTGATCGGTTGCTGCCATCGCAAGGTCACCAACGAAACCATCTCCTGCATAACGTTCAATAACTCCTTTAGCTAAACCTTTAATTACAGTTTTCGTAAGAGGAGCAGCGTTTTTAATGACCTTTTTAAATTTATCATTGTTTGAATCACCAGCAATACTTTTCATTTCTGATATAAGTGCAATAAGCGGATCACTTTCAAGATCGTTTTCCCAGGCATTGAAATATATTGTTTTGAAATCTTGTAACTCAAGATGTTTTTGCCACATTTCCACAAATGTTGTCTTCCCGCTTCCCCATTCACTGTTAAGGGCAAGAACAAAGCCTTCAGCATAGTTCTCAACTATATTTGTCAGAACTTCTGCGTATGCTTCTCGGCCAAGCTTGCAGTTAGCAAATGGATTATCGGCAGGAATAATTACTTTCGGATTTTTCAGAGTTACACTGGCCGACATAGGTTTGTTTTCGGTATCAGTTTGTAAAAATTCAGTTTGATTTGTCATATCTTCTCCTCTTGTTTAAACAGTGGAAAACCCTCATCCGGATTATCGTTTATAATTCTTGAAAAATCATTCACAAGATATTTTTCGAACTGGGGCTTTACGTGCTCAGTCTGATCTTTGCTGTTCTTTCCGTTGAACCATATTGACCTTTTGCCTTTGTTCTTTCCCTTTTTGTTCTGCACGGATTCTTCAATAAATTCTTTTGAAGACATTATCCAGGTTTTATCCATACGCACTGAATAGAACACGAACCAGTAATTCGGCCTGTACTCGTGAGTCAGTGCGGCAAAAAGGGCAGCATCGCCGAATATCACATCCTTTGACCTTGCTTTGATCTGTATCTCTACATAATTGCCATCCGGCTTTTTAACCACTGCGTCTATTGCGTCGTCATCAACAAGGGGAACATAAACGTCCAATCCCTCTTTCAGCATCAGGCCGATGATATAATACTCTATCCTCTTGCCAAATGAGGCATTATGCCGAAAAGAAAAACCTTTTTCCATTATTCCCATAATTACACCTGTCTTTCAAAATACTTCTTGTCTTGAACCATGATTTTGTCCCTTTCTATTTTAATCAAGTAATCCTGGAATAGTTATAATCAAGGTTCAGACATCAATCAAAACAGAAACAAGAAAAATGATCATGTAAAAATATATCGTTGCTCAATAACTCCGGGATATTGCTGCCAAATACGTCCATCAATTTCTTTGCCATTCAATTTTTTATTTCTTTTTACTTTATCGGCTCCCCATGTACCCCATTGTTTAAAGAAGAAAGCAATGTCTTTATTTTCACATTGTGTTTTTATATTCAACACCCATTTTTTTTCCATTGGCCTTGCCTTTGGGCCACTTTCTCCACCGACAATTACCCAATCAATATTTGTAAGATCAATTGTCCCCAAATCCTCGAGTAAAGGTTCTATCGAAAGAAATAACACGCTCGCTTTTAATTGTCTTAGTTTATCTATTCTCGGCAGGCCTTCTTTCCTGTTCTCAACGGTTACTCCGAGCCAGATATTTTCCGGAATATGCCTTCCTGATAAGTATTCATACATTCTTTCAGCCCTTTTTGTCAGGATTTGATATGTATGCCAGGGAGTTTGTTCAATTACCTCAAAAATTTTATCAAGATATTCTCCGGGCATCTCTTCGTGGAAAATATCGCTCATAGAATTTACAAAAAATATCGTGGGCTTCTTTCTTTTCAAAGGATCGTTTAACCGTTTAGGAACAATGTTGAACTTAAAACCGTTCTCGTATCCGCTTATACCCATGTGCATAAGCCTGTGGGCCATTGTTTCTGCATAACAGTTTTTGCAGCCTGCGCTTTTTTTTGTGCAACCCGCTGAAGGATTCCATGTCTGTTCTGTCCATTCTATTTTAGTTGCCATTTTTTATACCCTTTGAATAATTTCTTTTGCAATCTTTTTGGCATTCGGATTATTAGAAGCAAAAATAAAATGAAAAATTGGGGAGTTATTTCTGTTCTTTAATACAAGGGGTTCTTCTGTTACATATTTCCAAATAGTTTTCATTCTTTGACAATATAATTTTGCAATTTTCTCTATTGGTTCAGAGACTTTTGTTATCACACTTTCTTCACCAAATAAGGTCAGATTTTTTTCCTCCTTGTAAAAAAAAGTTCTTATTTCCTCAACAGATAAACCAAAAAATGATTCTAATTTTTCACTAAAGATCAGTTTTCCTTTTTTATCAAGTAAACGATTTACTATGACCCCTGTTGGAACTAATATCCAAACATCAGAACGAGTTTCTTTAAGCTTCGCAATTGAGTTCCAATCAATCTGCATACCGAAAGGATCAAGAAAGGTTAATGCTGCATATTGTTTTGTTTTCAAGGATTTTGCCAAATTAATAATATGTTCGTTTGCATCCCCGTGTTTATAAACAATATTTTTATCAGCAAATTTTGGTTCTAACTTCGCTTTTAATTTATTTAAAGATTCTTCCTTTTTGTCAATAAAATAATAGTAATCAAAATATAAATCCTTGATTCCCAGAACTCTTTCAGCCGCCCCTTTGTATGTCTTTTCTTCCTCTTCTGTTATAGATAATTGCTGATACAATTCAGTCTTATTTGTTTTCTCTCGGGTTCCGCTACCTGCAAAGCCATCAAAATAGATAGTTTGCCAGTAGTCATTTTTTTTCATTATGGTAAGGTAAGACCACACGTATTTTGAAAAAGCTTCCAGTTTTCTTTCGGTCCAGGGGCCACCCCATTCTTCTTTTTGTCCTCTTACAATTTTTGTTTTTTTACAATTCAAAGTGTCTTTACTCATCTTACTACAGCCCCCCTGCAAATGCTTTTTGCAATATACTTTTTTTCAGTTCTTCTAGGTTATTTGATTTTTTAATATAAATATCTTCAAGCTTATTGCATTCAATGGCAAGTTGATTTAATCTTTCAACAATTAACTTTTGTTCCTTAACCGGGGGAAATGGGAATAATTCATTTTCAAAAGTTCCCATATTGATATTTGCTTGTGCACTGCCTTTTCCAAGCGATTGAATTCTGACTTTAAATGATTGCAATAAATATTCGACAAAATCTCTGTCGGCTAACTTTTTATTAACAACAATTCCAATTACACTATCAGGAAAGCACGAATCAAAAGTTAAAATACCTGTTTCTGCAATATTTGCAGCAATTGTAATACAGATTGTTCCTGCTGGCCAAAGTTTACTTTGGGCAAATCCAACTTCATTATAAGTTTGTGAATATTCCGTTATAAAATGGTTGCAATTTCTGATGTCGCCTGTTTGAATAAATGGATATTTACCCCCATAAAGGCCTTCCCAATTCCTTGGACGATGTTTTGATTTTCCCCGTCCAAATGTTGTAGAAATTTGTGCTAATGTTTTCTTTTCCCATTTGTTTCCATTTGAAACAATTCCCTGCAAATAGCTTTCAAAAAGTTCTTTGGCGTTTTTGAGGTTTTGTTCGGCATTGGCCTCGGCCTTGTCTATGGCGGCAAAGGCTTGGTCAAGTATGCCCACTATCCGCTTCTGCTCCAAAAGGGGAGGGATGGGGATAGGGATTGCTAAAATTCTTTTTGGTGCAGTATGTCTAACCATTGTCCCTGTTGCAGATTTCTTAATCATCTTTAGATAAGAATCTGTTTGAAGGAAAAAGTATAAAAATCTTTTTTCAATTAAATTTTCTGAAAAAATAAATCTACCTATCCGTTGATTATGTAGAATATTCTCATACTCAATTATTGAAGGTTTACCAAGTATTTTCATTTTTGATGACAAGTCGGTCATAACTACCACAAGATCGCCAATATTAAATTCAAATTTTTTAGGATAATCACACCTACATCTTTTAGTATTTTTTTCATTAAATATTAAAGTCGAATTTTCAGTAAAATTACCTGGTGTTAAAACAATTGGTTTTTCTCCATAATAATCTGCTTCAAAATCTTTTCCAGAAAAAGCAAAACCATGAGTAATCTCACACACTTCCCCCAGCTCCTTCATTTCCCAACCCTCCGGCAGCCCGTTTTTTGGGCTTTTTTGCCGGGGCTTATCCGTATCTATTGTTTTATTATTCATATTTTCCCTCATTTCACAATCCCAACATCATTTCCAAATTTAGTCTTATAATAACCTTTTCCCTTTGCTGTAAGCCTGTATTTTTGTTTGGAGCTGTTCGGTTTTTCGGGAATAGTCCATTCTATCAATTCTTCTTCCATCAGCTTGCTGATAACTTTTTTCAATCCGCCGGAAACGCTTTTCTGCCCCAGGGCTTTTGCTAATTTTCCCTTTGAAAGTTGAGTGCCAAATAGATTGAGTATAACTGCATCATATATAGACTCTTGCTCCAACTCTTGCCTTGACTCAGACCCTGACTCGGGCCTTAACTCAGGCTGGTTTATTTTATCTTTAAAGCTCATTATTTTATCTTCTTCAGATTCTCATTAATTCTTTCGTTCAGAATAGTTCAGTTATTTTCGAAAATTTATATTATTCCCACTCATTCGCCATATCCCAAAGCCTCAATATCTTTCTTCTTATCAAGTAAAAATTTCTGCAACTGCTTTTCCGAAGGCAATTTTGTTTGATATTGAGAGACAAATAAATTATTGTCCATTCCGCCTAATGCATATTCCACCAGTTCGGAATTTTGATTTGTACAAAGCAGTATCCCGATAGGCGGGTTGTCATTCTCTTCTTTTAAGTTCTGTTTATAATATTGCAAATATGTGTTGAGCTGCCCTGCATAAGTATGTTTGAACTCATCTATTTTCAGCTCGATCAGGATATGGCATTTCAGAATTCTATGATAAAACACGAGATCAATAAAATAGTATTCTCCGCCAATAACAATACGTTTTTGCTGCGCTTCGAAACAGAAACCGTGCCCCAATTCTATCATAAAGTTTTTCAGATCGCTGATCAGCGCTTTTTCCAATTCAGATTCCGATGCAAGTATCCCGTCAGGAATTTCTAAAAAATCAAACACGTAGGGAGTTTTAATAATGGCTTTAGGCTTTTGCGTTTCAGTTTTTTCAACTAATGAATTCAAAACAAAATCAGTGTTTTGTGCATTTGCAGTACGCTCATAACATAGTTTGTTGATCTGATTTTTTAGTTCTCTTACACTCCATGCGCCTTTTATTGCCTGAATTTCGTAGAAAAGCCTCTTATTTTTATCATTTATCTTCAGAAGCTCTACAAAATGAGAAAATGAAAGATTTTCAATCAGAATATCCGGTAAAACAGGGTATTTTATTTCTTCCTGATCTCTTCGGGGCAATAATGCAGACACTGTCTGCACCGTTTCCGGGCTGATTTCAGATAACGCAGACACTGTCTGCATAATCTGTGGATAAGTAATATAGAACTGTTTGAATAGCTTTAAGTTTCTTGCAGAAAGCCCTTTCCGGTCTATTTTCACGGCAATATTCTCTTCCAGTTTGCTTCCGTATTCAGCCTTATCAGCGCCGTTCTGTTCATATTCAAAAATATAAGCGCCAATAAGCCAGTTCCGTAATGTCATCAATTTATCAACAGATTTGACAGCATGGTTGCGAAAACCGGAATCAGTACTAAGTATGTTCCCTACCAGTTCATTAAAATCAATTTTCATATTTTTATCTTTTTCAGGTTTTCTTTAATTCTTTCGTTCATACCAGCTCCCTGATCGATGATAGCACGGCTTTTGTTTCCGCGTCAAGCTCTTCCATTTCCTTCAGTATTTCGGCAGGGCTTCGCAGCGGGGCTTCCTCGGGTGTGTTCGGGTTCTTCACGGAAAGGTCAAAAGTATCCGGGTTTACATCAGTAAATTTCAGGTTCCAGCTTTTTTCCGTTTCCGGCTTTTTCTCCTGCAATTCAACAAATTCCTCCAGGTCTGCGTCATTAAGCGGATTTGTTTTACCAAGGCTGCGGCCGGGATCAAGCTGGTAATACCATGTGCTTTTCGTAGGCTCGCCCTTGCGGAAGAAAAGCACAACGGTTTTCACTCCGGCCCCGAGGAATGTTCCCTGCGGCATATCAAGGATTGTATGCAGGTTGCAGCTTTCCAGCAGGTGTTTACGCAAACTGATCGAGGCATTGTCCGTGTTGCTCAGGAATGTGTTCTTTATTACTATAGCGGCGCGGCCCCCGGCCTTAAGGCTTTTAATAAAATGCTGAAGGAATAGAAAAGCAGTTTCGCCTGTTTTAATATCGAAATTCTGCTGAACTTCCTTTCTTTCCTTGCCACCAAATGGCGGGTTTGCCAATATAACATGATAGCGGTCTTTCTCCTGGATTCCTCTTATGTCCTCGCCCAGCGTATTGGTATGGATCAGGTTGGGAGCTTCAATTCCGTGCAGTATCATATTCATTATGCCAATAACGTAGGCAAGGTTCTTTTTCTCCTTGCCGTAAAAAGTATCGGACTGCAATGTATTCAGGTTGGCAGTATTTTTCTTCATACTGCCGTAGATATAATCATGAGCTTCGCAAAGAAATCCGCAGGAGCCTGCGGCAGCGTCATAAACTTTTTCGCCAATCTGCGGTTTGATGATCTTAATCATTGCGCGGATAAGCGGTCTTGGGGTGTAGTATTGCCCGCCGTTACGCCCGGCATTACCCATGTTCTTAATTTTACTTTCGTACAGGTGGCTCAGCTCGTGTTTATCCTTTTGCGTGCGGAATTCCAGAGGATCGATATATTCAATAATTTCCCGAAGGTTATAGCCGCTCTGGATTTTGTTCTTCAACTCGGAAAATATTTCACCGATCTTATATTCAATGGTTTGCGGTTTATCATTGTGCTGCTGCTTAAATCCTGCCAGGTATGGAAAGAGCTTCCCATCAACAAACTGCACCAGGTCGGGGCCTGTCAGGGCTTTATTATGATCCTTTTTGCCGTCCTTATCTTTCGGCATGGCCCATGCTGGCCAGCGAAATTCATCGGCAAGAATATAGTTGTAATCTTCGCCACGAAGTTCAGCTTTGTCGGATTTATCCTTTTCCAGGTTATCAAGGTATTTCAGGAAAAGTATCCAGGAAGTCTGGCCTATATAATCCAGTTCGCTATCTGCGCCGCTGTCCTTATATAATATATCGTCAATATTTTTAAAAGTCTGCTCAAACATCATTTGTCCTGTTTAAAATTCAATAATTTCCCAAATTACAAAAAAATAAACCACGAAAAACACCAGTCAACTTAGACTGCCGCTTTGATTAAATTTTTTCTACCCTTCGCTCTGCCATTGCCGGAATACTCCCCCGCGAGCATTCAATTCCCAATATCGCAAATTTTGATGAGAGAGTCAAGGGTTAATCAGTATCATATTTCTCAAGAAATATTGAAAGTAACAGAATTACGGCCCAAATAACATCAACAATATTCCAAATCAATCTTCCAAGAGAGATTTTAATTATTGGATTAATCAGGATTGCTGATGCCAGCCACATTATAAACCATCCCAGGTTCTTCTGATATTGCTTATAGGCTAAAATCCCGAAACCAACCATACCCAGATACCTGACTAATTGGAAATAGCCATAAGGCATGTTAAGCAGACATATCAGAAATAAGATTGCAAGAAGGATTTTGATAATTATTAAGTGATTGGTTTTCATATCAATAATCCACCTTTAAACGGACAGTTCTAAAAGCATGGTCAATTGCCCTGTTAATTGTAAATTCGAAAGTATTTTGATAATCCGGGCTGCTGGTAACTATATGATTAATAAATTCAATCACAGCAGATCCGATAAGACCATAAGTTAAAATTTTTTCTTTATCATCATCCTTTTGGCTTGCAACTGCAAATGTAGTTAATCCTCCAAGAAGAAATATTTGCCTCTGGGATCTGAAATATTCTCCGGTACAAAAGATACGCCCTTCAATCTTTTCTGTCTTATTATCATAAAAAAGCAGTTCCAGATTAACAGCTTCTTTTTTTGTTGAAACGATTACATATTCCCGCCATGAATCATAAACATTGTAAGACGGTAATATCAAAAGGTCAATATTAAGGAGTTCACATATTTCCTTCAACTTAGAACGATCATATACGCCAATTGAATTAATATCAGTAATTTTTACATTAACACCATTTCTCTTAAGAGCATTAAGTAAAATTCTATTTAATTCTCTAATATCATTCTTAACATCAGGCAGATTGCCCAGGTCGTAATCACCAATTAGTACAGCAGTTCGACCCTGAAATTGTATCATATCTGATGACCTTGTCATATTTCCGGATATCCCACAAGACTGAAAAGAAATTGACAAAACAGCTACAACAAAAAGTATTAAAAATCTCATAATAACCCTTTCATAAATATCAAACCACGAAAAACACCAGTCAGTTTTGACTGCCGCTTTGATTAAATTTTTCCTACCCTTCGCTCTGCCATTGCCGGAATACTCCCCCGCGAGCATTCAATTCCCAATATCGCAAATTTTCTTGAAAAAGGCAAGGGAAGGAATATACAAATCTTAAAATAAATTTTCATATACATTGAAATATATTGAAATATTTTTCGTATATTATAACTATAAGCCATTGTTTTTTATGGGCTTAACAGTATTTTACAATAATAAACAAGGTTAGACCATTATGCAAAATTTCGCAATGAACGAAGCCTCGAAAATGGGAATTTCACAGCTCGTAAGGGTGAGTGAAAAGCTGGGTTTTGCCTGCCTGACGAAAAATAATTTACCGGCAGCAATACTTTTCCCTCTTGCACCGGAAAAAGAGGCCATTGACCACCTTGCCGATATGCTTAGAAAGCAGCACGAAACAAAACGCCTGAGCATGGAGCACGACGTTCTTGCCAGCCCTGATTTCTATCGCAGCTATCTTCAGGATTTTCTTATGTTGGCGTTTGCCTGCATGAATGAATTCAAGATTAGTGATGAAATCCTGAAAGAACTCACGGACGAGCTTTTCCGTTTCCTCGAAAATGCCCCGAAGTTGTTCCCGAATGCCCAGGAGGAACTATGAAAGCCATATTTGGGGATATAATCGGGGAAATTACTGCCGGACTTGGAATTAGCGCCGTATTTAACCATTGTGATGATTTGGATGCAGGGCTATGGTTTTAATCGAAGACTGCGGCTAAAATGGCTCTGAGAGCGATTATGAAGGCAGAATTTTTAAAACGAATATAAATTATTTTATTACTAACTATAAGATAATTATATTCATGAATAGCTTCAATCAAACATGAAACACGAACATATAATTAATAATAGAAAGACAAATTATGTTTCACGACAACCTACCTCCACTGACAGGAGAAGAATTCCGACGGCTGAGGGAATATTTCGGGCTTAGCCAGGAAAATGCTGCACGGCTTCTTAACATGAGCAGTAAAAGTCAGATTTCCAGAATGGAACGAAAAAAGCAGGAACTGGTTCCGGCAAACATTGTGCAGAACTTCGTGCAGGGCCTTACCGAAACCGGAGGAGCTGCCGAGTACGCCCCTGACGCGATTAACAGAATTAAGCAGACAATGGAATACGAGAAACAACTGAAACCTGCCTCAAAAACTAAGGAAAATCCGATGGAACAATTAAACGACGATGAATATACACGATACCTGACAAATGAAGTGCGTAAGGGAGAAAGTAAGATGGATAAGCTGGAAAGCCGAAATTATAACCTGACGCAGGAGCTTCAGGACGAAAGGCTGAAGAATATGCAGGTTATCCGCGAGGTTGACCACATGAAATACCTGTTCGAGAACTTCCAGAATAATATTAACGGTAAAATTCAGGATCAGGCTTTTAACCTTGAAATTGTAATGGATGAAAAGCTGAAAACTAATAAGGAAGAAATCCGGAATTTGATTACTGAGATGGTTGAGAACAGGATAATTGAATTCGGCGACGAAATCCAATTAGAAATCGACAGGGTAATTGCAGAACTGCGTAAGAACTCAGATAAAGAAAGCGGCGGACTTTCCGGCCTGCTCGACAAACCGGGTGTGTCCGAGTTGCTTAAAAGCCTGGGCGAGAACATCGGGCCGAGCATCGCGCCGAAACTTGTCAATACATTTTCGAATATGTTCGCTGCCAAACAGCAACAGGCTGCAACGCCAATGCAACAACAGGCAAACTATCAGCAACCCGAGCCTGTTGACTATGCAACTTATCCTGATTTGCCCGATTTGGATGACTTTGATGATGATTTAGACTCGTTTGTTGCAGATAGTTCCGGTAAAACGGATGCAACAGGCGAATAATTGCAGAATGTTGCAGAAAGTTGATAAAAGTTGCGACGCAGTGCTCTTTGTTGCAGATAATCAACAAAAAGTTGCTGAAAAGTTGCGCGAAAATCGCACTGCTACGCCGTTTTCACTGAAATTTCACGGAATATCATGGCATAATGTACTCAGAATAGCTTCTTTAGCTCCTTATTTTCTATTGGTTTTTGCTTTGCCATGCGTTCCTTAGCAAGCCGGGAAGAAATTCCCGGCTTTTTTGTATAATTTATTGTACTGGTATTGTATGTTAAAAAAGGTGATGTTTCTATAAAGTTCAATCTTTAATACATCGAGCAGAAAAGCCGTAATATTTTTGAATATAATTACTAACAGGAGTCAGATGTGATTTATATAGTTAGCTGAGTTGCCAACCACCTGTTGCACAACCAGCAGTCGTGTGTACCGATAAACAGTTGTTAGTGTACCAGTATTCTTGAAAAGACAGTAATTTTTTAACTTGGGGTAAAGAAAACCTGTGGTTTCTTCTTGGATTTTTAAAAACAGAGCATTGGCCTGATAGTCGAAAACCCCGGCAGTGACAAGCTACCGGTTTTTTTTTTCTGACCAAACTAACGAATCGAAATTTCAGTTCTGAATATCAAGTTCTATACTCAGTTTATGTAATAATTCCTCAACTCTGTCTCTAAAAGGTTTTTCTCCAATTTCCAATATTGAATTAGAATCAAAAACGAGAAATGTTATAGCTTTCAAATAAATTTCTAATTTCTTTTTTATTGTTTCAATATCATATATTACCAGTTTGGGTTTAAAATGAATAAAATCATTCCTAAGTTTATGAATTTTATCAATATCTTTAATTTCCTCATCGGATAATTTGAGTCCTTTTTGATCATAATACCTTCCCATCCAGTATTCCTGATCCATTACTCGGGACAAGGCACATTGAAAAGAAATCAAATCATTCTTTTCATATTCGTAAAACACTTCATCAGTATTTGGAATATTATTATCGATCTTCGGTAGTTCCGACTTATCCGTTACATCATTCCATTGTATTCTTCCAAACGTTGTACCATCAATTTTTTTCCATACTGCCTTTTTCCAATTAACTTCATCACGAGAATAAAATATTTTACCTCTTTTATCTTGAAGAACATTCCCGGAAAATCCATTTGTTAGTGAAGCAATGCAAAAATTATACAGAGAATGATAAATACACAAAGATACCCATTTCCACTTGCCGGAATCATCTCTGTCAATTAAAAAAACAGCTGTTTCTAAGGAATCAACTGCATTATCAATTTCACTAAAATACATTAACGTTTCAGATTTTTTCTTTTCTTCGATCATTTTATTTATTTCTTCTATTTTCATTTATTTGCTTTCTTTATTACGGGGCTGAAAAAAGTCCATTTCCTTTTTCATTAAATAGAAATATTGAAGATTCGTAATTATTAATTGACCTGCCATTTCTTGTGGTTTTAATTCCTCCAAGGTTTAATCGAATATTACCATAATAGTCAAACATAGATATACTTGGTACGCCATAATCTGTAAAGTTCAAAGATATTCTCGTACGATCATTTTTATAAAAATCCAAAAAACCATTGTTTTGAAGATTGCCAATAATAGTTATATCAGAAGATGATTTACCATAGTAAGATGTATAGACCATATTTTTATCATATGTAATACCTGACATATAGCGCAATGAATTAATTCTATCGTAAATTCTCATACCCGGTTGGGTATGAACCAATCTACTTCTCCAAGAATCTGACCAATCATATCCAAAAACCAATTTAGTACTATCGAGACTACAAACACATTTATTTCCATAGTTGGTTAACAATTGACGGTATCTGTACTTTAAAGTAGTTTTATTATAGTCGTACATATGGATTTGAGGGCCAAAGTTTTCAATTTTAACTTCAATGGCTTCCGCAAACATACTATCTCTTTCGGAGGAATGTTTTGAAATTTTTATTCCAAGAGAATCACCTTCACCAAAATTTTTAATGTAGATATAATTGTTTGATTCTCCGTTTTTGGCATGTACCATTTGTATAGATGATGCTTTTATATCGGATGAGAAACTTGAACCAGAATTATCCTTACGATAAATAAAAATATAAGGACTTAAATCATATTCAGTTGTTAAATGAATGGCACAATTAGTATCATTTTTTAATATGCATTCAGTTGAATTTAACAATAATACTGATTCGTTTTTATTTGAATCGATAAAACGCATATTTATATTAGCCTTATCTCTTACCAAACTTAAATCAAATACTTCATCTCCATTCTTATTAAACATTTGGTACTTAGGATCAAATTTTTCATCAATCATCATTACAACTCTTTGTTTACCAAGACTGTCAATTAAAACTAGTTTTTCAACTTCCAGTGTTTTAAATTTTTGGGTAATTTGGAAACCATACATTAACCCGGATATGATTATTAGTAACAGGAATAGATTTGTAAATTTGCTTCTTTTCTGTTTCTTCTCAATACTTTTAATTCTTAATTCGAGTTCTGAATAAGTATCATCCTGCATAATTAACCCCAATAATGTGAACAATTTTTTATATTGAAATAGTATCTGAATTTGTCAAATTTTTTACCGATACAAAATCATAGTAGCAGTGACATAATCAAATGTAAACCTTTTTAGTTGATTTAATACATTTTGGCCTAATAGGTTTGATGCCATTACCTGGTTAGCTATTGCAGCAGAAACATTATCAAAAGTAAAATCTCCGATTTTAACACTTTTAATATTGAACCGAACATGATAGTTTAAATCACCATTGGCATCAGTAAATGTACCACCTTCCATAATATCATCTTCTGTTAAGGTTCCGGTTCTGATCAAAGTTAGAACAATATCAGGAGTTAAAAACAATTCTGAAGCGCCTGTATCCAATATCATATTAATTTCAATTTTGTCATTGAGCTTTACCGGAATAAAATAAATTCCGGATTCAGAATGTTCCAAAAAAACGACACTTGTCTGATATTTATCAATTTCGTTTCCGGTTACAAAAACATCTAATTCCCATTGGCCGATCATTTTTCCACCACTTTTATATGTCAAAGTTCCCCTTCCATGTTTCATCCATTTATAGCATCCTCCTTCATATTTATCACCATTTTGATAAATATAAATTCCATCTCCATCAATAACATCATTGACCCAATCGCCATCGTAAAGAACACTTCCATTCAAGCATTTTCCCTTGCCATGAAACAAATTGTCTCGAAACCCGCCAGTATAATAATTCCCATTTTTATAAAAATATGTACCATTTCCATCCATTTTATCATTCTTCCAATCACCCTGATAAATATCTCCATTCGGTAGAAATATTTTTCCTTTACCATTGTATTTAGAATTAACCATATCCCCTACATAGACTGTATCTCCATTCCGAAAAACTACAACATGTCCGTCCTGCAATTTGTCTTTATGGAACATCCCCTTGTATAGTGTACTATCAGATGCATAATAACTATATCCAAGGCCTTCAAGATAATCGTCAACAAATATTCCTTCTAAATAATTTCCATTAGGCCAGATATATTTGCCTTTGCCATTCATCTTTCCGTTCTTAAATTCTCCTTTATAAATTTCACCCTGAGTATTTAAAACACCATAGCCGTCCTGACAATCTCCTTCAACACATTGAGCTTGAACTTCAATTAAAGTTAAAATGGAAATAAATAAAAATGGTATGAACCTCTTCATAATGGCACCTGATTTTTCAAACAAAAGAAGTAGAAATAACAATTTAATATACGAATTTATTTCAAAATAACAAATCAGTCAATTGGGAGCTTAATTCAATGATCTGAACAAATATTTTCCTACAAACAGTTTTCATTTTTGTTTAGCGCATAAAACATTCAAAGTTTACCGACTGAATGGTTATTGTTGTACCGATATTTTAGAAATGACAGTAATTTTTTAACTTGGGGTAAAGAAAATCGAATGTACTACAATTCTACGAATAATCAAATGGATCAGGAGCTTCACGTCTGTCATCAAAACCATTTTCCAGCAGGTCATCCGAGGTTACAGATTTTTCAACTTTTCCAAACATCAATTCTACCAGGTGTATTTGAAAATTTCTGTGTGCAATCATAAAATCATCTTCAATTTGCTTGAAGTGACCACCTTGGGATTTGAAAAGCTTGATAATATGCTTCGGAGCTTCCAGAAGACCATTGAAAGGGCTGAGGCTTTTCAGGCTGTCCATGATTGATCTTTCAAACCAATTTCTGTAATCTTCCAATACCCTGTCAGGTATTTTATTTTCAAAGAATATCCCAAAAGCTTTGCTCATTGCCCGATAATTTTCAACATGATACTGGAAGTTCTCGTTATTCTGATACCTAATAAATTGCCTGTAAGCTTCGACCAGATCAGTGATACTATAAGTTTTGTTATCTTTTTGCATAATAAAAGTCAAAAAAAATGGAACTATCAATTTTGTACAAGCTAAAAGCGAAATTTTCCCTAACGAACATTCAGCTTCAATATCGTTAATATTCTTGAAAAAGGCAAGGGAGAGGATTCTATAAAATTCAATTAATTGTGATTTTTAGACTTAAAAATTTTAATCTGATTTTAATATTTTTTTTGCAAAGATAAATTTGGAAATATGTATTCAAACAACTATGTTAATTGTAACATAGATTTATTGAATAATTAAAAAATATCAACATTTCACTTCATAATTTTGGGCTGAAGAGCTTAAGAGAACTTGGATTGAAATTGATTCTGGCTTTGATTATAGCATCAAAAAAACGGTGTCGCAATTTATTTTCAAAACAGGAGGGCACAATGGCAAGGAAACGCGGAGCAAGTTCACCGGGGAGCGTAGTACAGAAAAGAAACAAACTGTATATCAAAATATCTAATAAATGGTATAAAACAGGGCTGAATGCTGACAAGCAGGGTTACGCGCTTGCTTACAAGCTGAAGGACGAGTATTACCGCCAACAGATAACCGGGCAGTTTGAAGACGCGGCGGCAAAGCAAAAAACAATAGCACAGGCCTGGCAGGAATTTATGGACAGGCAGACAGCAAAGGGGCGGGCCCCGAAAACGATGAGAAATTATGATTGGGCATATTGCAAGGTTATTGAGAAACCTGATGAAATATTATCAAAGAAAATACTCGAAAAAATGATAAATAGTTTTGTATTGAATTCCGATATGCAGGTTGTATCGAAAAACACTGCATTGCGGCATATTCGTACTTTTGTGAATTATTGTATTAGCGAAGAGTATATCAAGAAAACGAATATATGTAATGAATTTATGAAAAAAGTACAGAATAAGCCCAAAGAGCCATTTTCTGATGAGGAAATGGAACATATATTTAATTTTCTGGAAACAATGGAAGGAACAAATTACAGGCCGGACAGAGAGTTTAATAATCTTATACGTTTTATGTATATGACAGGATTTAGAATTAGTGAAACGCTTAACATGAAGTTTACAGACATAAATTTTGAAACAGGGATTATCGAAGTGCCAAATAAAATAAATAAGGAAGTGATTGATACTTTCCCTATTACAAAAAATATAAGTGAGTTATTGTTGGAGCAGTACCAGATTGCACAATCAAGATACGGTGCTAAGAAACAAAAGGTATTTAAATGGGAGGCTGTGTCGAAATCAAATTTGACAAAAAAATTTAACAATGTGTGCAAGAAATTGGGGTATTATGTTCCTGGGGAATCCTTCCACAGGCTGAGAAATACATTCAGCAATAAATTAATTAATTCCGGGGTGTCATTAAAAAACACTGCAAATCTGATGCGGCACACCGATATAAATTTGACATACAGAAAGTACACAAAGAAATATACTGATGTATTGAAAGATATATTGGAGGAAAAGTTTTAAAAAACGTTCTACTAATGTTCTACCAATGTTCTACTAAAAACGGTAGAAAACAGTAGAAAAAGGTAGAATTGGTTAAAATTAGCCAAAGAAAAAAAGAAGAAAAAACGAAATCAAAAAACGCAAAAAGCCGCTACAGAACTAACTGTAGCGGCTTATTTATTTCGTACACCCGACAGGATTCGAACCTGTAACCTCCTGATCCGTAGTCAGGTGCTCTATCCAGTTGAGCCACGGGTGCAGAAATTTTTAATTATCAGGAATTATGCTTCAACATTCCTGAGTTTGCCAACAAATTTAGCAAGGCGTGATTTGCGCCGTGCAGCATTGTTTTTGTGAACAACGCCCTGAGCTGCTGCCCTGTCAAGTACTTTTGTTGCTAATTTAAATTTTTCCCAGGCTACTTCGAAATTTGTAGCTTCACGAACGTCTCTGATAGCATATTTAACGGCTTTCTTGTGCTGCCTGTTATAAATTCTGCGTTTATTTGATTGCTTTATTCTTTTTATTGCCGACTTATGATGCGCCATTTAACACCCATAAAATTTAGTATTTAACATAGATTTCAAATATAAGAGTTTTCTAAATACAAAACAAGAAAAATCTTTCCACACAAAGAAAATAATTTTCTAAACCCGTTTTCAAACAGCTGCGCAAAATTTGCAAGGCAAAAATAGAGAATTATGCTTAATTTGCAATAATATTTTTGCAAAGGAATGGAAAAAACCGGAGAAAGTCATGCTGAAAGAACTATTGAAACCGGAGATAAAAGAGCTGATCCACAATCATAAATGGATGGATCTTAAAGATATACTTTCTTCATGGCCTGCTCCTGAAATTGCCGACCTTGTTCTTGATATCGATAAATACAACAGGGTACTACTTTTCAGGGCCCTGCCCAGGGACCTTGCTACTGATGTTTTCACCTATATGGAGCACGAACAGCGGGAGGTGCTTCTAATTGAAATGACTGATCAGGAAACCAGAGAACTTCTCGCCGACCTGAATCCTGATGACAGAACTTCACTGCTTGAGGAATTACCTGCAAAAGTAACCAGGTCGCTTTTAAATTTACTTAGTCCGGAGGATCTGAAAGAAGCCAGGGAGCTGCTCGGATACCCCGAAGAAAGTATTGGCAGGCTGATGACTCCTGATTTTGTTGCGGTGCGCCCTGAATGGACAATTAAGGATTCTTTGAATCAAATCAGAATGTTCGGCAAAGATAGTGAAACCGTAAACAGAATATATGTTACTGACAGATCCGGTAAGCTTCTTGATGATATACTGCTTAGAAACATTATTCTTGCTAACGATAAGCAGACAATAGCTGATATTGCTGACTATAATGTAGTAAGCCTTTCAGCCTTCGACGATCAGGAAGAAGCTGTACACACCATGGAAAAATATGATATTTCCGCCCTCCCCGTTGTTGACTCGGAAGGAAAGCTTGTTGGTATAGTTACTTTCGATGATATCATGGATATATCTGAAGAAGAGGCCACAGAGGACTTTCAGAAAATATCAGCGATCAATCCCGTTGACCAGGCATATCTTAACGCATCATCATGGCGTTTATGGTCGAAAAGATTTCCCTGGCTTCTTGGTTTGCTTTTAGCCAATTTTATAACAGCAGCAGTAATATCAGTTTACTCTGAAATAATCGAAGCTGTAGTGGCCTTGACTTTTTTCATTCCAATGCTGATAGGAACTGCCGGTAATACCGGCACACAGTCTTCAACGCTGATAATCCGAAGCCTGGCAACAAACGACATTGAAATCAATGACTGGCTTAAAGTTTTCCGAAAAGAATTATTTATCGGACTGTTACTTGGTTTGGCCTTAGGTTGTGTTACCTATTTCAGAGGGTATTTTGAAGGTAAAGACAGTATGAATCTGGCAATTGTTATAAGTTCTTCAATGCTTATACTTGTAATATGGGCTAATCTTATCGGCGCATTACTGCCAATGGCCCTGGAAAAGTTAAAACTCGATCCTGCTGTTATATCCAGCCCTTTCATAGCAACATTTATCGACGTTACAGGTATGATCATATATTTCAACATAGCCATATTAATAATGGGACTGTAGCAATAATATCATTTTTTTCCCAATCAGCGGAATTTATACTATTTTTGTTTTTTTAACGAAATGAAATATCAAAATGGCAGTATTTTTATATAAATTCATTGTGGTTCCGCTTGCTTCAATATATTTGCGGTTTAGAAGAAAATCAGATGCTAAACTGGAGAAGCGTGAACAGGGCAGCAATGAGACGCTCAGGTTATTGGAATCTTTCAGAAAAGATATTGGCTCTGATTCCAGGCTGGTTTGGTTTCATGCTTCTTCCATGGGGGAATTTGAGCAGGCAAAGCCAATTATTGAAAAATTGAAAGCCGGCAATAACCACATTGCTATTGCAGTTACTTTTTTTTCTCCTTCAGGATATGAAAACCAAAAGAGTTATCCCTATGCTGACGCAATTTTTTATCTTCCTTTTGATACCCGTACTAATGCCAATTCATTCGTAACAAAACTTAAACCTGACTTGGCTGTTTTTGTTCGTTACGAATTATGGCTGAATTACCTGACAATGCTCAATAAATTATCAATACCGGTATATCTTATTTGTGCAACAAGGCCCGGAAAGGAAAAACCTGACAGAAACCCGATTCTCAGATCTTTTTACAAATCGGTTTACAAAAAATTCAATAAAATTTTTACAGTAGGCCCAATCCATTCTGATTATATTAGAGATCTTGACCAAAGCATTAATCCAATTGACTCAGCTGATACACGCCTGGACCGAATTATTGAGAAAGTAGAGGAATCAAAAAATTTCAATATAATTCCGGATGGATATTTTTCTGACACCGACTTTGTGATTGTTGCAGGAAGCAGCTGGAAACAAGATGAAGACATTATCATCGAAGCCAGAAAAGAACTGGCTGGCAAAGGGGAATTTAAAAATATTATAATCATAATGGTTCCTCATGAACCCGAGGAAGAAAATTTAAGCAGGCTGAAGAAAAAAATGGCCGGAGCTAACCTTCTGAGTGAAATTGAATCCGGGGAATTTGTTAATGGAAAGGATATAATAGTTGATAGTATTGGAAAACTGCTAAAACTTTACAGGTATGCTCACACAGCACATATCGGAGGTGCATTCGGAGCAGGTGTGCATAGCGTTACTGAACCTGCGGGTTATGGAATTCCGCTGACTACAGGCCCGGGGATGAATAATTCTCCTGATGCAATTCTCCTGAAGGAATGCGGTGCATTGAATGTAATTGAAAATACCGGGGATTACCTATCATTTATTTCCGAGATGATAAGAGATAATAAATGCAGGAAGCATTTGGGGCAGACTGCTTCTGATTACGTCTATAAGGGAAAAGGCGAATCTGAAAGAATCGCCGTAGAAATTCAAAAACATTTAAAGTTATGACTAATTAGCATCCTGAACAAGAATATTCAGGAAAGCTGCTGAATTCTTAAAATCTTCTTCAAGTTCAAATGTAAAAGCTTCTATGTCAAGGTCAATAAGCCTTGGATAAGCTTCGCAAAGAGTTCTCCAGGGTTCGGATTTACCAACATCCAGAGTAAGGATACCCTCGTCGAAATCAGCTCCCCACACTTCACAGAACATATCAGCCAGCCGGACAACAGATACCAGTTCCTTGTACTCTTCAAGTTCCGTAATTTTCGAATGATTAGATACAATGGATGTCAGCTCCATTGGCAATTGCCACAAATGAGCAATTTCTTTTCCGACCTCTTCGTGAGTGGCGCCAAAAACTTCCATTTCTGCTTCTACATCAAGGATTTTTTTCTCGTTAATCAGTTTGATCACCTGCATGTACTTATATGAATCAAACTGAATCATTGCAAGTTTTCCAATATCATGAAGCAGGCCGCCAATAAATTCTATTTCTTTGAAATGTATGCCGAGTTTTGCGCACAATGATTTGGCAACCATACCTGTACATGAAGAATGCCACCAGAATTTTTCCATTAGTTCCGCTGCCTGTTTCTGACTGCTAAGCAGAAATTTTGAAAAAATTGAAACACCAAGAACAATATTTGTCAATCTGTTCAGGCCCAGTGTAACTATTGCCTGATGGATTGATTTTACTTCGTTTCTTGTTGCATATAACGGAGAATTGGCAACCCGGAGAAGTTTAAGAGTAAGAGAGGCATCAGTTTCAATTACTCCGGCAATATCCCTGAGATCGATATTATCGTCTTCAAGAATTTTCAATATTCTGGCGGCAACCGGTGGTAGGGTTGCGAATTCCTGGGTTTCCAATAAAGAATCAATTACAGACATAGATTTCCAAACATAGTTGCAATTTTTGTAATAATAAAAAAATGTTTTGATATATGCAAATTCTGTGTTAAATAAATCACAAATAAATCAGGAATCAGCCCTGTTTTTTAATAAAAAAAAAGGGCTGCAATAAAGCAGCCCTGCAAAAAATCAAAATTAATTATACCCAACCGCGCATTTTAACATTTTCAGCTACTCTTGCGATTGCAATCATGTAGGCTGCATCACGCATGTAAACACCTTTTTTACGTGCGAGTTCAGATACTGCATGGTATGCTGAAGTCATTTTTGCGTCGAGTTTTTCAAGAACTTCTTCTTTTGGCCAGAAGTAGTTCATGTTGCACTGTACCTGTTCGAAGTAAGAACATGTAACACCACCTGCATTAGCAAGAAAATCAGGAATACAAAGGATTCCGCGATCTTTGATAACTGCATCTGCTTCGGGTGTTGTCGGCCCGTTAGCGCCTTCAACGATAACTTTAACGCTGGAGGAAATTTTATTAACAGTATTTGCATTGATCTGATTTTCGATGGCAGCAGGAACAAGAACGTCAACATCCTGTTCGATCCATGCATCGCCAGGAAGAATTTCAAATCCCATTTCTTTTGCTTTTTCGATATCGATTTCACCGAATTTGTCAGTGATTTCCATGAGTTTTTTCATGTCGATACCATCAGCTTTTTTGAATGTATAGGATTTTTTCTCTTTGTTGTTCCAGCAGGAAACGCAGATAGCTTTTCCGCCATACTGAGTATAGAGATCTATTGCATACTGGCTAACGTTACCAAAGCCCTGGAATGCAGCAGTAGTTTTAGTAATATCTATGTTTAGTTCTTTAAGAGCTTCCCTGAGAGTATAAACAGCACCGTAACCGGTAGCTTCAGTCCTGCCAAGAGAACCGCCCATACCCATTGGTTTACCTGTAATGAAACCAGGAGCTTTGTAACCTGAGATTCTTTCGTATTCATCAAGCATCCAAAGCATGTGCTGGCCGTTTGTCATCACGTCCGGAGCCGGAACGTCCTGGAGAGGTCCAACATTTTTAGCAACCTGGCGAACCCAGCCGCGGCAGATAAGTTCCTGTTCCCTGAGTGAAAGATGGTGTGGATCGCAAATAACGCCACCCTTGCCACCGCCAAGAGGAATGTCAACAACTGCTGTTTTCCATGTCATCCATGTAGCCAGAGCGCGAACTGTATCTATTGTTTCCTGAGGATGGAAACGGATACCGCCTTTAGCAGGGCCGCGAGCATCGCTGTGCTGTACGCGGAAACCACGGAATACTTTGTAAGAACCGTCATCCATGTGTACAGGAATGTTAAACTGATATTCACGGTCCGGATTCCTCAGAAAATCTCTTGTTGCCTGGTCCAAACCTAACTGTTCTGCTACTGCATCAAATTGCTCTTGAGCCATTTCGAACGGATTGAATGATTCTGATGCCATAATTTACTCCTATTTATATCTCTTCCGGGACCGGATTAACGTATGTCCCCGAAATATGAGAAAATCAATTAGTTAAAAAACATATAGTTATCTTTTAACCTTCGTAAAGGTTAGTACAAAACTATATAATTTTTGGATAATTTAACAAACCAATTTTATCAATTTTTCAAAATATTTTTAGTTTGACCTTAATTTAATTACAATTTATTCTAATTTTTAGCTTCATTTGCTTTTAAGTGATATATTAATGATAATATTAAAGTTGAATATTTATATTTTTCTTTCATAATAATGCTGTAATTACTGATAATATAATATATGCTCGCGGTAGATTTTTTTTTAATTCTTAATATTGTTAATTTATAAAATAATATTCTTGAAATAATTACTGAGTAAATACATGAATAGTCCTTTTTTAAAATGTTTGATAATGTTAGTATTACTGTCGGGTGTTCTTTCTTCTGAGAATTTAAAAGCAGAGGAAAATAATAATTTTTCGTTTTCGGGCAGAAATTTCAGTTTCGTTTTGTTACAAAATCAAAGATTTACCGGAAATGAAGAAAGGCAGAAAAATTATCATTATTATCTAAGTATTATTTCCGAAGACAGTTGCAGGGTATCTATCTATCATGAAAGCTTCAAGGATACTATATGGGTTGATATTGTTCCTGATTCAATTGTAAGGGCAGACATAGCCTACAATTTAACTTATATAAAATCCGATTGGGTAAACAATAATGTTATCAGGGTAAGCTCTGATAAAAATATCAAAATTTATTGCGTATCATCATCAGACCAATCTGCGGGAACCTATACACTGATACCCGAAAAATATTGGGGTAAAAAGTATATTTCTGCAAATTATTTTAATTTCCTGGATAATTTTTTCTCGCAATCTTCTTTCATTAGCGGAAGCAAGAGCGCTGTTTTCGACATGATCCCAAGATTTATTGGTGCAATTATTTTCCAGGAAGGCAGCAATCCTATAAGGATTGAATTAGAAAAATATCAGAATTTTTGTATCCTTCAGGATCCAAATTCAAATATTGCTTATGTACCCGACCTGCCTTTTGACCTGAGCGGTTCTATTATTGAATCATGGGATTCTGATATTGCCATGTTTTCGGGGCATCAATGTGCACAAGTACCAAATGGCGAAATTGGCTGCGATATGTTAGCAGAGCAAATGCTGCCTTTCAAGCTTTGCTCCAACAGTTATTTTATACCTCCCCTGCCCGGTAAAATAAAATCAAGTTCTAGAGTTTTGTGTTTCGAAGATGACAGCCAAATCATTGTTAACGGTGATACTGTAGCACATTTAGACCGAGGCGAATTTTATGATATACGGGAAATGACAAAACCAACCTTAGTTGAATCAAACAGAATTATTTATGTAGTTCAGTATTCTCATGGCTACGCCGGCAAGCAGGCCCATGGTGACCCTATGATGCTAACAATACCTTCGGAAAAGATATACCAGAAGAAATATATCCTGACAAAACCTCTTAATGAAAAGACTGATGATTATGTTACGATCATGGCTGATAAGAATAGTATCGGTAACATACTTTATGACGGTGTTGCAATACCAAAGAATTATTATAAGAATGTTGAGAATACCGAAAATTATTTTTATCAGTTCAAAATTAAAGACGGTGTGCATAAGTTGGAATCCTCTGTTCCGTTTGGCATATATCAGTTTGGATATTCAACCAAAAAAAATGTGTATAAAGCTTACGGGAATTTGTAAACACAATGGCTGCAATAGCTGATATTATAATAATTTCCTACAAGCATCCGGAATTAACTATTGCCTGTTTGAATTCACTTAATTCTGCAACAGGTAAGCTGAATATTAATCCTGTTGTAATTGATAATAATTCGGGTGACGATACTGTTGAAACTATAAAATCAGAATTCCCGGATATTCATATTATTGAAAATTCAACTAATCTTGGATATGCCGGGGCTGTAAATAAAGGCGCGAAATTTTCAGATTCAAAATATATTATTATTTCAAATTCTGATGTAGAATATTACCCGCATTCTATTGAAAAAATCATAAACTTTTTGGAAGAAAATCATGATGTTGCTGTTTGCGGCCCCCAGCAGGTTTATCCCGATGGGAGTTGGCAATATTGCTACGGCGATTATCCGGGCATTCCCCAGGTATTGAAAGAAATTTTTCTTTTATCCGGCGTCCGGAGGTATATTAAAAAGAAGAAATTTCAAAATAATGATCCCGCTTTTGACACGAAGAAATGCGTACAATATATTGACGGAGCTGTCATGGCAGTCCGTCGATCGGATTTCAATGCAATTAAGGGCTTCGATGAAGACTACTTCTTTTTCACCGAAGAAACAGATTTTTGCCGAAGGATAGAAAATATTGGTAATAAATGCATTTACCTGCCAGAAGTCAGAGTGATGCACCACAGGGGAGGCAGTACCGGAGCTAATACAATGCCCCCGAACAAGGCAGATATATTTGTTTCTTCGAAGGTTTTATTCTGCAAAAAGCATAACAGTAGTGTTTATTGCAGAATCTATATTGTATTGGAAATAATTCATAATTTTATCAAGTTGGTTCTTTGGAAATTGCTGGGATTTGCAGTGCCGGCGAAAAAAAGCCATGCAGCGGGCCAGCAGGATTTCTTCAGTTCGATTTTAAAAGTATGGAAAAGAAAGTTTAAAGAATTATAGATATGCCATCAAAATATGATTTCGCAGTTGCTTATAGAATATATCCGGGTATTTCAAAATTTGCCCTGGATTTCACCGATGATAAGCTTGAAATGTCGGCAGTTGCCCTGGAGTCATTTGTAAAAAGCCTGGGAGGAATGAGGCCTAAGATTTGGGCAATTATTGACGGTTGCCCTGCTGAGTATAAAACACTGTTTCAAGAACGCTTTTCTACTGAAGACCTTGAAATAATTGAAATGAATAAGGCAGGGAACGCCGCAACATTCGGAAAACAAATTGATATCCTGCTTAACCAGGATTATTCCGAGAAAATATATTTTGCCGAAGATGATTATATCTATTTGCCGGATATGCTTCCGAATATGGTTGATGCTATTGAAAAAATTCCCGATGCTGATTTTCTTTCGCCATTCAATCATCCTGACTACCACAATCTGCCTATACACAACTATACAAAAAAGAAACATCAAATAAGCAATATCGAATGGACATACGGTGCTTCCACAACTATGACATTTTTTACTACAAAAGAAACAATGAGAAAATCTGAAACAATTTTCCGAACATATTGCAGGGGCAATTACGATAACAGCCTTTGGTTTGCACTGACAGGAAATACAGTAAATAAACCGGGATTCGTTGCAAAGAGTTTGCTTTCGAATAAATATTACTCGAAAATTATCGCTAAGGCATGGTTTCATACGCCGGCTCAGTTGCTTAAAGGAAAGCGCTTCAACTTATATTTTCCCGTTCCCAGCCTTTCAACACATATCGATTCCCTGCGTTTGGCTCCTGATACTGATTGGTTTGAATTATACAAATTACTCAAGAGCAATATTTAGTAAGCACTAATATTATTATTCATAAAATTGAAAGTCCTTATAAATACTTTCTAAGTAAAAGAGTTTGGAACAGGTAGGAGTTCTGTCATTATTTTATTACAAAAAAAGAATAATTTTTATTTGGTGGATATTAAAATTCCTTTTAATTTTGTTCTTGTAAACATTTGATACGAAAATATTTAGCTTAGACTAATATTTTTATAATTTAAAAATAATTTGGATTAACGGAGGTTTTAAAATGGCTCTTACAATTACAGACGAATGCATCAACTGTGGCGCTTGCGAACCGGAATGCCCCGTAGAAGCTATTACTGAAGGCGATGAATTTTATGAAATCGATGCTGAAAAATGCGTTGAATGCGAAGGACATTTTGACGAACCACAGTGCCAGGAAGTTTGCCCGGTTGACTGCTGCGTTCCCGCAGAATAATTTTTCATATTGAATCGAAAACTTTGATTATATTTAGCCCTGCTTTTTGCAGGGCTTTTTCATTTTTTTATACAGGATGACGTATGTTACAGGCAATAGTACAAATAGAAAATGGCAAAATAAAATCAATTGAAAATATTTCCGGGCGTTCAACATTAATAATAGACGGCAAACAATTAGATTACCCCGGAGGATGGCTTTATCCGGGTATGACAGATGCTCACGGGCATGTAGCTGCATTGGGTAAGTTCAAGCGCGGAATGGCTGTTGTTGGCACAAAAAGCGCCGGGCAGTGCGTACAGCTTCTTGAGCAAAACCGGTTTATGCAGGGAAAATGGCTGACTGCATGGGGTTGGAATCAGGAGCAGTGGAAAAGCAAATGCTATCCTGACAAAGATATTCTTGATTCTGCTTTTTCAGATACACCTGTTTTTCTAAAAAGAATTGACGGCCATGCCGCCTGGGTTAATACTGTAGCTTTGAATATTGCCGGAATTGATAATTATACACCTGATCCTGCCGGAGGAAAAATTCAAAGAGACAAGTCTGGAAATGCTACGGGAATATTGATAGATACGGCAATGAATATTGTTTCAAAGCATATTCCACCTTTCACCGATCAGCAAATAATGGATAATATCGACATGGGCTGCCGTGAATTGTCAAGTGTCGGGCTCACCTCCACTCATGATATGGATTTGAATCCGCTTAATATTCCGGCATATAAAAAGCTTGACGAAGAAAGTAAACTAACTGTCCGGGTAAGTGCCTACATTAAAGCCCACGAGGATGAATGGTTAAAACATTCGATAAAGCCATATATTGGAAACAGATTTGAAATAAAAGGATTGAAATTTTATGCCGATGGCGCTCTTGGTTCGCACGGGGCTGCCCTTCTCAGGGATTATAAGGATATGCCCGGAAACAGGGGACTATTGCTAACGAATTTTGACAGACTTTTAAAGCAATGCCGAAAGGGATGCGAGGCCGGATTTGACATTGCTGTTCATGCTATCGGGGATGCTGCCAACAGATTAGTTATTGACGTTTACGAACAACTTCGTAAAGATGGCTTCACGAACAATCTCCGTATTGAACATGTCCAGATCATTCATCCGGAAGATGCCGACAGAATGGCTGAAAACAATATTATAGCCTCCGTTCAGCCAATACACGGAACTTCCGATATGACGGGTATGGCCCAGGACAGAATGGATGATGAAACACTCGGCAGGGCATACCGATGGAAAAGCCTTGCAGAAAGAGGATTACTCCTTTGCGGCGGCTCTGACTATCCGATTGAAAGCCACGATCCTCTGACGGGAATTGACGCATTCGTAAACAGGACAGCTCCTGGAGCTGAAAAACCCTTCAGCCCTGATGAATGCCTTAATATTGCAGAAGCTGTTACAGCCTATACCCGCACCCCGGTTGAAGCCCTCGGGCATAAATGGCACGGCCTTGAACCGGGAGCTCCGGCAGATGTCACAATTTTAAACGCCAACCTGCTTGGCATTGACAGAAAAGAAATATTGCAGACAAAGGTATTAGCTACTTTTGTTGGCGGAGTAGCAAGATAAAATTATTGAAATTAAGTATTAAATTGTTATATTAAATTAATTCAAACATTAAATAAGATAGATAAAAATATAATGCTGATAAGATTTACCATAGAAAATTTTCTATCCTTCAAAGACAGGCAATCAATAATAATGATACCCGGGAAAAGTAGTGAAAAGAAGGAACATATCGGAAAAAAAGTAAATGGCATTAAAACGCTTAAATATTCTGTAATGTTCGGGCCTAACGCTTCCGGAAAATCCAATTTAATTAAAGCTGTACGGTTTGGGAGAAATCTTGTTTTAAACGGAAATAAACCTGATTCTGAAATTGATTTTCAAAATTTTCAGCTTGATCCGGATAATAGAAATAAATTATCGCGGATGGAATTTGAATTACAAAGCAATGGAAAAAATTACGCTTATGGATTCGTTTTTTCAAGAAAGAAGATTACCGAGGAATGGCTTTATCAAATAACTGATAAAAATGAAATTAAGATTTTTGACAGGGACGAATCAATTAAGAATATTTACGATCTAAATTATTTATTGAATTTGAATAGTGATGAGGAAGATAAACAGTTTATCAGGTTTATCGCCAAAAGTACTCCTGACAATCAATTATTACTTACTGAAATTAAAAACAGGAAAGTAAAAGATAATGTCAGGAATATTGATGATATTTTGAATGTTATTGATTGGTTTGCTAATTCACTGATTACAATTTTTCCGGATGATAAATATAAAGTCGGTACAAGATTTTATATTCAAAAAAAATCAAATCTTTTAGAAATCTTTTCGGGTTTATTAGATTATTTTGATACCGGAATAGATAGTGTGGCTATTAAAAAAATTGCAAGAGATAAAATTGAAATCCCCCCCGAGACTATAAAAAAAGCTTTGGATAACCTTTCTACTGTTCAAAATGAAGGGGATTATATCTCGGTTTATTCCTCAACAAATAAAAATTATTTTATTACGATAGAAAATGGAGAGTTGGCATTTTATAAATTTATGACTCAACACAAGATAGGTGATAAATACGAACCTGTACTTTTTGACTCCAACCAAGAATCCGACGGTACTAATCGTCTAATTGATTTTATTCCACTCTTGCTTGATTTCAGCGCGGGAAACAAAGTGTTTTTCATTGATGAAATTGAACGAAGTATGCATCCCAACATGGTAATAAAATTTTTAGAATTAATATTTGTGTTATCAAAAAATAAAAATAGCCAGTTGATCTTTACTTCTCATGAGAATTTGCTATTGAATAATGATCTATTCAGGAAGGATGAAATTTGGTTTTTCAGGAAAGATGAATCTTTGGCAACAAAATTATACTCTCTTGATGAATTTAAAACTGATTTCGATAAAAATACCAGGTTGGATTATCTTCTCGGAAGATTTAAAGCTGTTCCAAAAATCAATAAACCCGATATTTCACACTTGTTAAATAACTGATATGGCACGGGAAAGATCACATTTATACAGAGATTCTGATATCATCGAACCGGAAAAAATATATATTCTGACTTTCGAAGGGAATATTACGGAAGAGAAGTATTTCAGGGAATTAATTGATAACAAAATGATTCCGTCGAATATTCATATTCATATTATTAAAAGAGGAAAGGATGATACAAGGAGCGCTCCAATTCATGTTTTCAATCTTTTAAAAGATGAAATTAAGGAAAAGTATCATTTATATCCTTCTGATGAATTTTGGATGATCGTAGATGTTGATAGATGGAAAAATCTTAATAAAATTGTTCTGATGTGTAATGAAGAAGGAAATTTTTTTCCTGCAATCAGTAATCCCTGTTTTGAAATTTGGATTGCAATGCATTTTGTTGATATTAACTGTTTAAGCCCAGAAGTTAGGAGGAAATTACTTGAAAATAAAAAAGTTCCCGGCGGCAGGAAAAAATATATTGACAAATACCTGCAAACGCTGATTCCGGGAGGTTGGAATAAGAATAATCCCAAACCAAAAAGATTTATGGATAGGGTAGATTTTGCTATTGGCCAGGGTAAGGAACATGATAACACCAAAGATATTATTCCAAAAGAACTTGGTTCTCAGGTCTATAGAATTGTTGAAAAATTGATTAGTTGATTTATCTTATAAATTTACTCACAAGTTATTAAATCATTAAGCAGGAGCATAATATGAATTCGGATATAATAAACTCTGTTTCGAGAAAAAACGATAGCGAACTTCTTTATATTGTGAATAAAGACCGGCATAATTACCCTGAGGAGTTCATCGAAACAGCTATAAATGAACTTCGGTCGAGGGGTATTGATATTTCATATCCTTTGGCTGATAGAACCGACGATGTTGAAGATGAAATTGAACTTGACGAAGCCGGAAAATTCAAAAGATTCATCCACATGGTAGTTGATATGATAATAATAATTTCAATTGCTATTGTAATTACAATGGGGCTGGAATTATTATTTGGCTTGAAAAATGGTATGGCTATACTTGATCTGATTATTTATCCGTTAATATTTGTTTTATATTACGGCATTATGGAAAATAAATTCCAGAGGACTGTCGGAAAATTTCTTACCGGAACAAAAGTTGTGGATTACAATGGCGATGTTCCGGGAATTGCAAGGATAATAGGCAGAACACTCTGTAGATTAATTCCTTTTGAAAATTTTTCTTTCCTGTTTTTTCAGGATGGTTTTCATGATTCGCTTTCAAAAACAGCTGTAATAAATTTTCCCAAAAAATAATGGCCATAACTTTTTTAATTCTGAATTTATTGGTTTAGTCATTCTGTACGGTAAAAAACCCATTGTTCATAGTAGATTAGGATTCTTTGCTGCGTACAGAATGACTTAGTTTCCAGCTTTCGGAGCAATTCCATTGTCCCCAGGAAACTTGATTATCCCCCCTACCCTTCAAGATCAGCTGTAAGGAAGTTCACAGTTACCGGAAGGCCGGCATTAAGTTTTGGTATCTGGCTTATTTCCAGTTCAAGTTTTGTCATCAAGCCGCTTTCTATCATGCCGCCTTTTTCACGCTTACTGTCAATATAGAATAATTTCAGGCCGCCGGCAATGTTCTTCATAAAATCAGGATAATAGAATCCAAATACACGGCCATAAGTATTTTCAATTACAACAGATTGGCCTCCGTTCTTTAATGTTAACGCTTTAAATACAGCATCAGCATTAAAACCATAGATCATATTTTGCGAAGGAAGAACAGCAGGAATAATTTTATTTATTTCAGACCCGTCAGAAGTTTCAACTGTCTCGTCATAATCTTTTGAAAAATGAGTAAGGTTAACAGCATGAAGGTTTACATTCCCATCAACAGGACTTACGTTCATATCATCATTAACAATATATGATATATTATTATTGATAAGTACCAGGTTGTTCCCGGAATGGGCAAAACCCATATTCCCGTGCTCCAGAACTTCCTTCAGCGGTATTTCAACATCAGAAATATCATTTTTCAAAGCTATTTCCGGTGTTGATACATAAGCATTTACCGGTGGGTTATACCATTTCAGGAATGATTTGAATGGCTGGCTTATATTTGCAGAATCAGAATCCGCTCCGGAATAAGCTTTAATTTCTTCAGGAGTTGCCTTTTTCGAGAACCAACCCATTATCGGGAATATTATACCCAATATCGGGGAAAGCCAGCAACCAATAGACAAGGGAATATAAAGCAGGTTCTCAACATTGCCTTCTGTGATTCCAAGGCCGAGTGTTGTACTAACAAAAATACCACTGGCACTCCAGGGAATCAGCGGCGTCATAAGGGTTCCGCCTTCCTCAATGGCCCTGGAAAGGTTCAGGCGCGAATACCCGAATTTATCATAAGCCTTGGAAAATAATCTTCCGATAAAAGCCATTGGCAGATATGAATCACCCGTTCCGAGTATCATCATAATGGTACCGCTGATAGCGCTGACCTGCAACTGCCAGAATTTTTTTATCCTTTTCAGTAGATGTTTCAATATTGCATCAAAAACGCCAATCCTTTCAAGAATACCGCCAAAAGTCAGGGCAAAGAAAACTATAGACATGGTATCGCTCATTGATACGATACCACCCCTGTTAAACAGGTTATCTGCCGAAGGAAGCCCGGTTTTAATATGGTAGCCGGAACGAATGATTTCAAATATCTCCCCGACCGAGTGGCCCTGAACTGCCACAGCAATTACTAATCCCGCGAATACCCCTCCGAACATTGCCGGGATAGCCGATACGCCGCTCAAAGCCAGGATAACAATAATAATTGGCGGTAACAGTGTCAGGAAATTAAGATCAAATCCTGAATCAATAACTGTTAACAACTGATCCACTTTGCTATGGTCCATCTCCGGAATATCATAGGAAAAACCGATTATCAGGTAAACTACAAGCCCTGCCATCATGGCCGGGACTGTTGTGGGAACCATATTGCGCACATGATCGTAAACTTTTGTACCGGTTATTGCAGGTGCAAGATTAGTGGTATCAGATATAGGTGACATTTTATCTCCAAAGAATGCACCGCTTACAACTGCGGCCGTGGAAAGCCATAAAGGAAAGCCCATTGTTTCGCCTATTCCTGCTATCACAATACCAAGCGTTCCTATTGTTCCCCAGGAAGTACCGAGCGCCAGGGACATAATTGCACAAAGCACAAAACCGCTGGCAAGAAAAATTTCCGGAGAAAGCAATTCCAGTCCGTAATACACCAGAAAGGGTACTGTTCCCGAAGCAACCCACGAACCTATCAGTACACCTATTAATAAAAGTATAGCAATTGCCGGCAGGGAAATAACAATGATATTGAACATTCCCTTCTCCATGTCCTGCCATTTCCACCCCCTGGAGATTCCAACAAGAGCAGAAAACATTATACCGAACAAAAGCGGAGCCTGCGGGTCGAAACTCCTGAAAACGATCAATTGTACCGCCAAAAGGGCAACTGTAAGCAAAATTGGAATAATTGCCAGCCATACGGGCAATTCATTTTGATTGATTTTACTATTACTCATTTTTCTTTTAACCATATTTCAAAAAACGAAAAATAAGCAAATATTTATAAAAGATAAAAGGCTTGGGATGAAGAAATTATTATCATTTGCGATTAAATGTTACAGAAACAGAAATATTTCACAACTTTCGTATCAAAATTGTTTCTCCCGCTTCCCCCCCACCTTTCACTCCTCAATAATAAGGGATGCCCTAAAGGCGGGAATTTCCTTATTGAAAATTAAGAATTATAGGAAGCCTTTCTACAAAAATGTCGCAGGCAATCCGTTCTCCAACAATCAATTTTATTGAATAATAGTTCTCTATATATTGTTTCTACCCACCGGATGAGTAATGCGGAAACTAAAATGCCCGCATAGTTTCCGCAAATACGTCTTTATTTCTGTATGGTAATATTGTTGGCCGCCAACAAGCAAATTATATATATATATATAGTTAGAATATTTCCACAATATACAAATATTTTTTTGGATTTCTTGCAAATTATTATTAAATTAATTTAAGCTTAATAATAAAACAAGGTGGAACAGGAAAAACTGCCCCGCCGCATTTGAAAAATTGTTTTCAATGATACGCTATTTAGTTGGAGGGTTTATGATAAGATCGCCATAAGAAAAATCGGAAAAATAGAAGCCGATAAAAAAATATTTTTTTATCGGCCCTGTAGCGCGTGCCACCATGGTAAATCGCCCGCGCAAAGATTGGTATATTTTAACGCTTATAGAATATATTATATATTCTATTGTCAAAAATAACATTTTATATTCTTACAGAGAAATATTTTATGAAAAAGATAAAATCGCCGGTAGCGGCTATATTATTAGCAATAGTTGTTTCTTTTATTTCCGCTAATGCACAGTCTATTGACTGCTATGAAACTAATTTACCTTCAGGAGCTGATTGTCTTGATTGGTCTGTAGAAACTGAAAGTAGCCCGTATTACTACCAGGGCTATACCTGCCCGATAACAATAAAATACAAGTTTCGCGAATGTACATATACCGAAGGAGGCTGTACAAAAACGATTGTCCAACTTAAACCTATTTCTTTTTCATGGGACTGGGATACTACAATTTGCCAGGGATTGCTTTCTTACCTTTTCCCGGGCTATTATGCCGATGATTTTTCCTACATGAGCCCCTGGAATTTTGAAGTAATGAAAACAAACCTTATGGACCAGCTTTCCTATGATTTTTTCGAAGATTTTTACGCGGGGCTTGCCCCTTCAAGAAAACCAGATTATGATTGCAGCGGAACGCCTCCTAATTGTACCTTTCCCTATTGTAAAAATTACGAAGTATTCTATTCGTCGCCTGCCTGCCAGGCATTGTGCCACGGCACGTTTACAAGAAATAACGAAACAAGAATGATTGTATGCCCTTTGCCTTGCGACGGGCCAAACCAAGGCTGTTGTACGCAAACAAGGTATTTCTGTATGTGCAACGGACAGGTTTACATGGAGTCAGAATCGTCAACAAGTTCAGCAAGTTGTGAAAATTCAACTCCTCCCTATGATAAATGTACCGGTTCAAGTACTCCCACGGGATACTGGGAAGAAAGATACCTTGATCCCTGCGAAATAATTTGCCCTGAAGAATAAACGGAGAATAAAATGAAAATAGCAATTAAAAAAATCACTTTGCTTTCGCTGCTGCTTGTTATCGGGGCTTCTCCCGTTTTTTCAGGCCTGCCTTATGAAATCAGCAGTTCGCAGCACGAAGGTAAATTGTGCAGGAAAGTAGTGTTTTACCGGCCCGGCAGCGCTGATTTTGGCGAGACAATATGGAAGAAACAAAACGGCTCTGATTTCTATTCAACCGATTCCGGGCGGAACTGGAATAAAATTACTCAAATAACCCAAAAACCTGTTTTTAAAAAGGACGCAGAATCCTGCCTTGTTTACAGGAGCGACGACGGCGGACGGAACTGGATTATTGAATTATTGCCCGGCAACAATTCCGCAGGCATTGAGGCCTTTCCAAACCCGGCTTCGGATTTTATCGTGCTAAAAATTCCCGGCAATATAAGCCGGGTAAATAATATCAGTATTTTCAGCGAAACCGGGGGCATGGCATTATTCAAATCAGGAACGAACAACATTCGGGAAAGAATAAATATTGGCGGTTTGCAAAGCGGAGTTTATTATATAATAGTTCACACCAGCGACGGCAAATCATTAAAATCACAATTTGTTAAATTAAGCAATTAATAAATTTAAAAGACTCATCCGATGACTTAAAGTCATCGGATGGGTAATTTTTAATAAATCAAAACACATACCCCGGGAGATGAAATGAAAACATTCGTACTTGCTTTACTATTATTATCCATAAGCGTTATTAATATTTACGCCGAGGAACCCGAAATTATTAATGAAATGTTTATTGAACAACCTAACGGGTACGCCCCGGCCATACCCGATATGTACGAAATTGATGGCATGCTTTATTTAATTTATTCAGCCTCTTATACAGAAAACAATGAACAAAAAGTAAATCCAGGGATTATAGCTTGTAATTTAAACATGGAAATAATTTACCATAAGTATTTTAAAGAAGATTTTAAAGATTGGGCAGACCGGGTTCGAAAAGAAAACAATGCGATAATATTTTATACCCGGAAAAACCCGATTTATTCAAGCTATTATTTAAAAAAGAAGAAACTTGACGGAAATGGAAATGTTTTTGAGGAATATCCTGAGAAAGATATGTATTTGAATGCTCAATATTATCCACAAGGAGATACAATTCTATATGCTCTGCATACTTTTGTTAAAGATACTACTGTTTTTACATGCTATAACTTAAGGATGGATACAATTAATTCTTTTGTCCTGCATAAGGAACAAATTGACATGGATGTATTAACAATATTTCAGCCCGGAAACTTGAAAGCGCTTTCATACGGAAATTATCAAATGGACTATGCCGGGCCTGGCGATATGGAATTTGCTAAGCAATCATATTTTGTACGAACAATTTTTGATTCGGAAGGAAATTATATATCAGGAAAAAAAATTGATCCGAGAGTTGGTTACTACTCATACTATAATGTAATTGAAAATAAAGACGGAACTGAATATTATAATTGCCGTACAAAGCCGGAAAACGGCAATCAACAATGGTTGCTTTTAAAATTGGATAAGGAAGGAAATATTTTAATAAAGAAATTACATGAGTTAGGAGAAAATTGGTCGGTAAGAGGCATTAAAGAATTAAAAAACGGGAAAATTGCAGCATGGGGCAGGATAAAGGATGTTGCCAACCATTATAAAATGTATTTCATGCTTATAATACTTAGCCCTGAAGGAGATATTGAAGAAAAATATATTTGGGCAAGGGACAGCGAGAACTACCTTGGCGGGGTTGCAGAAAAGGACAACGGCAACCTGATTGTTTACGGCGTGAATGATTTCAGGCATCTGTACCTTGCAGAAATTGCACCCAAATATGTATCGGTGGAGCAAAAGGAATTGCAGTCGGCATTCATATACCCCAACCCGGCACGTAACAGAATATTTTTGAATTTTGAAACCGAGAAAACAGGCCCGGCTGTAAATTACAGTATCAGTGATATTAACGGCAAAAAAGCTCTCGAAGGCAGCATCGGGAATTTGTCTGCCGGAATAGCCACTGGCAGCCTTAGCTCGGGTACATACTTCCTGCACATAGAACTCGAAAACAATATAAGAATCCTGCGCTTCAGGATTGAAAGATAGATATTCAGCAGCTCATCCGGCGGCTTTAAGCAGCCGGATGGGTAATTTTAATAAATTCAAACACATACCCCGGGAGATGAAATGAAAACATTCGGACTTGCTTTACTATTATTATCCTTAAGCGCTATTAATATTTTTGCCGAGGAACCAGATATTATTAATGAAATGTTTATTGAAGCGCCAGGACATGAAAAACCCTGGGAACCGGAAATGTATGAAATTGACGGGAATTTATATTTAATATATACCGCGTCTTACATCAGCGGTAATGATAATCTCCAGGGCGCCGGAATAATCTCATGCTCAAAAGAATTTGATATTTACTATCATAAAATTTTTAAGGGAAGCGATAAGTTTTACCAGGACAGAGTCCGAAAGGAAAACGATTCGATTGTTTACTACACGCAGAAAAATTCAAAATATTCAAGTTATTATATAAAAAAGAAAATACTTGATGAAAAGGGGAATCAAATTGAGGAATTTCCTGAAAAAGATATGTATTTTAATGCTCAATTTTATCCACAGGGAGATAAAATCCTATATGCTCTGCATACTTTTGTTAAAGATACTACTGTTTTTACATGCTATAATTTAAGGATGGATAAAATTAATTCCTTTGTCCTTCATAGGGAGCAAATAGATATTGATGCTTTAACAGAAATCCAACCTGGCAACTTGAAAACTATACATAATGAGAAGTTTAGGATGGATTATAAAGGGCCAAGTAACGTTGAATATGGAAAACAGACATATTTAGTAAGGACAATATTTGATAGTGATGGGAATTATATTTCCGGGAAAAAAATTGATCCGGAGGCAGGAAGCTTCTCGTATAATAGCTATTTATATTTATCAAACGGAGTAGAGTTAATTAATTGTTATACAAAGCCAGAAACAGGAGATAAAAAGTGGTTATTGCTAAAACTGGATAAAAACGATGATATTGTTTTTAACAGACAATATGATATTGGCAAAAGGTGGTCAATACAGGGTGTAAAACAATTAAAGAATAATAAAATTGTAGGATTTGGCAGAATCGAAGATATCGATGATGGTTATAAAAAATATTTTATGATTGTAATACTTAGCCCTGAAGGAGATATTGAAGAAAAATATATTTGGGCAAGGGACAGCGAGAACTACCTTGGCGGGGTTGCAGAAAAGGACAACGGCAACCTGATTGTTTACGGCGTGAATGATTTCAGGCATCTGTACCTTGCAGAAATTGCACCCAAATATGTATCGGTGGAGCAAAAGGAATTGCAGTCGGCATTCATATACCCCAACCCGGCACGTAACAGAATATTTTTGAATTTTGAAACCGAGAAAACAGGCCCGGCTGTAAATTACAGTATCAGCGATATTAACGGCAAAAAAGCGCACGAAGGCAGCATTGGCAATTTGTCTGCCGGAATAGACACGGGCAGCCTTAGCTCGGGTACATACTTCCTACGCTTAGAACTTGAAAAAAATATAAGAATCCTGCGCTTCAGGATTGAAAGATAGAATATTCAGCAGCTCATCCGATGACTTAAAGTCATCGGATGGGTAATTTAATAAATCCAAACACATACCCCGGGAGATGAGATGAAAACATTCGGACTTGCTTTACTATTATTATCCATAAGCGCTATTAATATTTTTACCGAAGAACCCGATATTATTAATGAAATGTTTATTGAAGCGCCAGGGCATGAAAAACCCTGGGAACCGGAAATGTATGAAATTGACGGGAATTTATATTTAATATATACTGCGTCTTACAGCAGCGGTAATGATAATCTCCAGGGCGCCGGAATAATCTCATGCTCAAAAGATCTTGATATTAACTATCATAAAATTTTTAAGGGAAGCGATAAGTTTTACCAGGACAGAGTTCGAAAGGAAAACGATTCGATTGTTTACTACACAATGAAAGATCCCTATGACGTAAGTTTTTACATTAAAAAAAAGAAACTTGACGGCGAAGGAAATATTATCGAAGAATACCCTGAAAATGATATGCGTTTATTTGCTGACATATACCCGCGCGGAGATTCGATATTATATGCTCTTCATATTTTTGTAACAGATACTACTGTTTTTACATGCTATAATTTAAGGATGGATACAATTAATTCTTTTGTCCTGCATAAGGAACAAATTGATATGGATGTATTAACAATATTTCAGCCCGGAAACTTGAAAGCGCTTTCAAACGGAAATTATCAAATGGACTATGCCGGGCCTGGCGATATGGAATTTGCTAAGCAATCATATTTTGTACGAACAATTTTTGATTCGGAAGGAAATTACATATCAGGAAAAAAAATTGATCCGGGAGTTGGTTACTACTCATACTATAATGTAATTGAAAATAAAGACGGAACTGAATATTATAATTGCCAAACAAAGCCGGAAAACGGCAATCAACAATGGTTGCTTTTGAAATTAAATAAGTCCGGAGATATTATATTAAAAAGGCAGTATGATTTTGGTGAAAGATGGTTTCTTTGGGGTATTAAAGAATTAAAAAATGGCAAAATTGTTGCATGGGGCAAATGGCAGGATGTTGCCGACCATTATAAAAAATATTTTATGATTGTAATACTTAGCCCTGAAGGAGATATTGAAGAAAAATATATTTGGGCAAGGGACAGCGAGAACTACCTTGGCGGGGTTGCAGAAAAGGACAACGGCAACCTGATTGTTTACGGCGTGAATGATTTCAGGCATCTGTACCTTGCAGAAATTGCACCCAAATATGTATCGGTGGAGCAAAAGGAATTGCAGTCGGCATTCATATACCCCAACCCGGCACGTAACAGAATATTTTTGAATTTTGAAACCGAGAAAACAGGCCCGGCTGTAAATTACAGTATCAGCGATATTAACGGCAAAAAAGCGCACGAAGGCAGCATTGGCAATTTGTCTGCCGGAATAGACACGGGCAGCCTTAGCTCGGGTACATACTTCCTGCGATTAGAGCTCGAAAACAATATAAGAATCCTGCGCTTCAGGATTGAAAGATAGAATATTCAGCAGCTCATCCGGCGGCTTTAAGCAGCCGGATGGGTAATTTTAATAAATCAATTTTCTTTCTGAAAATATTTAATCGCAGATACCGGTTAAATATGATCGAAAAAATTATCATGCTCATTTGAAATTATTATAGCTGGATATGTCAATTATCCGGCAACGATTTTTATTCAAACCTTAATAATTTCTATTTGCTCAATTATGACTAATTTTAATTTTTTATATTTTAGTACCCGTATTGTTTATTTACTTGAACACAATATTTTAAAAATCTATTCTTTTTATCATGTTAAGTGAAGTCGAAAAAATCAAATCAGAAATAAAAGCTGGTAATTTCCTGCGGGATGATTTCTTTATCAGGAATACTGCCGTGGTTGCCAGGGAGCTTCCTGGAAAGATATTTGTTAAGATAAGCGGTGATGATATACTTGCCGCCAGAATTTGCGAAACAGAAGCTTACATGGGCAAAGGAGATATGGCCTGCCATTCTGCTCCCGGCCTGACAGAAAGAAACAGGCCTATGTTCGAAAAGGGAGGTATAATGTATGTTTACCTGATCTATGGTGTTCATCGCTGTTTCAATTTCGTTTGCGGCCCGGAAGGAATTGGAACTGCCGTACTGATCAGAGCAGGAGAAGTGCTGTGCGGAAAGGAGACTATTTCCAGAAACAGGGGCTTAAATACAGGGACAAATCTTCTGTCCGGCCCGGGCAATTTTGCAAAAGGCTTCGGGATTGACAGAAAAGATAATTATAAGAAGCTTACCGGGAATGAATTCTATATTTTGGACGGATATATCCGGGACGGGGAGAGAATATTCCGCAGCAAAAGAACAGGTATAAAAAAATCTGCGGATATGCCTCTGAGGTTTTATCTTTCGGCTAATCCCTGTGTATCCAAAGGCGACTTAGGTGAAGAATTTATCCAAAATTAATTTTTATCCGGATAATATAAATGAAGACCTAAATACAGCAATAACAAATAGATATGTAGTCTTGTGAGTTTGGAATTAATTAAATAACTTGGCAGCCGTAAGAGCGGAGGATACTGTGTGACAGAAATGGCGGATTAAATGGCGGATTAAAATCATTATTAGAGGCATAAGCTTACCCCCGAAATTAGGATAACAAGTTAAAAGTTAAATATCTGTCAACTACTTCAAACAGGCCTAAATATACTAATAATAAGCATATATGCAGACTTACGAGTTTGAAATTAATTAAATTTCCTGGAAGCTGTTTGATCGTAGGATATTGGCTGATGAAAAATTATCTTGCCATTTATCTTGCTAAGATGGCAATATAAATGGCGGATTAAAAAACATTTGGAAAGTTATAATGTTCGAAAAAATAAACTGTAAAGAATAATTAACTCATGTTATGAAATGTTAACTATTTATCTTAAATTTGAATACGGCGCGGTGCGCCTTGAAAATTGATGAATATTTAACTGTAATTTAACAAATATCAGGGCTTGAGATATGTACGACATAATTAAACAGAGCGACCCGGAAGTATATAACGCGATAACAAATGAAAATCGCCGTCAGCACGAAAAAATTGAACTTATTGCCAGCGAAAACTTTGTTTCCGATGCAGTTATGGAAGCACAGGGTTCTGTGCTTACAAATAAATACGCCGAAGGATACCCCGGCAAACGCTACTACGGCGGCTGCGAATGGGTAGACGTAGCTGAAGACCTTGCTCGCGAAAGAGCAAAGAAACTCTTTGGCGCAGCTTATGCAAATGTGCAGCCTCACAGCGGCAGCAGCGCTAATATGGCTGTTTACTTCACCTATATTAAGCATGGCGATACCGTTATGGGGCTAAGCCTTGCTCACGGCGGACACCTGACTCATGGCTCACACGTGAACTTTTCCGGTAAATTCTTCAATTTCATTCCTTACGAACTTGACCCGGAAACAGGCCGCATAGATTACAATATGGTTGAAGAACTTGCAAAGAAACACAAACCAAAACTTATCACTGTTGGCGCATCAGCTTACCCGCGCGATATCGATTTCAAGAAATTCCGCGAGATAGCTGATATGGTTGGCGCTTTCCTCTTTGCTGATATTGCTCATCCGGCCGGCCTTATTGCCAAAGGACACCTTACAAACCCGATTCCGCATTGCGACGTTGTTGCCACAACAACTCACAAAACACTTCGGGGCCCCCGCGGCGGTATGATCCTTCTTGGTAAGAATCCTGAAAATCCTTTCGGCGTTGTAGCTCCTAAATCAGGCAGGGTTAAAAACATGAGCGAACTTATCGACTCATGGGTAATGCCCGGCTGCCAGGGCGGACCACTTATGCATGTTATTGCTGCAAAAGCCGTTGCCTTCGGCGAATGCCTGAAAGACGGATTCAATGATTATACTATCCAGGTAATGAAAAATGCTAAAGTTCTTTCCGAAGAACTCGTTAAAATGGACTACAACCTGGTTAGCGGCGGTACAGACAACCACCTTATGCTGATCGACCTTCAGAATAAAGGCCTTACAGGGCGCGACGCTGAGCACGCTCTTGACGCATCTGGTATTACATGTAACAAAAATGCCGTTCCTAACGATCCGAAATCTCCTCTTATCACATCAGGTATCAGGCTTGGCACACCGGCAATGACCACACGCGGCCTGAAGGAAGACGATATGAAAGTTGTTGCAGGATTTATCAACAAAGTTATCAGCAACCACGGCAACGATTCTATGTACCAGGAAGTTAAAAATGAAGTCAAAGAATTTACTTCCAAATTCAAACTATTTGCCTGGTAATCGAAACAAAATTATTTCACGAAGAAGCCCCGGATTTTTTCGGGGCTTTTTTTGACTTTAATCTCGAATTATTTCTTACGAAATAAGACTTTTCAAAAAATATATCTTGATATTATTATCTTTAATATCAATATATCCCAGATTATCTTTTCTAGGAAATCTACACACAACAATTTGATGATGATCATCTATAAAAAACCGTTTTATAAGGTAAACCAATCATCCCTATAGAACATATTTTGATAATTGAAATGAATTTTTGCTTCTTCAATTGTTATATTTTATTTCCGTCTGGCCGGCAACACATCTACTGTTAGTACCAGATAAAGCCGTAAAATTTCACCCTGAATGAAGTGAAGAATCTATTCTCCATGATTTTATCATAGAAACAAGTGTATTCTTCAGTTAATATACTCCCTCAGCCAGGAACATTATATATCTCCCCGGGCTTTTAAAACAAACAAATTTGGAGAAATCAGCCCCCGGATGAAATTTTATTTCGGCGGTGCGGGCCATCCTCCTATAGAAATCCTGCTGAATAGGCTTTTGTTAATGTAATTGTATGATATAATTGGCTTTAATGCCGTTGGTGTGTTCTTTGGAAACAATTTTTTGTGCCGGAAACCCGCTGTTTTATGCTTCCCGAGCGTTCCCCCAAGCTTTCCGAGCATTCCCCCAAGCTTTCCGAGCATTCCCCCGTGCTTTCCGAGCGTTCCCCCGTGCTTTCCGAGCGTTCCCTCGTGTTTCCCGAGCGTTCCCCCGTGCTTCCCGAGCCTTCCCCCGAGCTTCCCGAGCGTTCCCTCGTGCTTTCCGAGCGTTCCCTCGTGCTTCCCGAGCATTACCCCGTGCTTCCCGAGCCTTCCCCCGAGCTTCCCGAGCGTTCCCTCGTGCTTTCCGAGCGTTCTCCAAAGCCTGATTATCGCTGATATATGTTATCATAGCGTTGGGATGTGCCGTCTTAACGTTGGGATATGTCATCTTAGCGTTGGGATATGCCGTCTTAGCGTTGGGATATGTCATCTTAGCGTTGGGATGTGCCGTCTTAACGTTGGGATATGTCATCTTAGCGTTGGGATATGCCGTCTTAGCGTTGGTTGGTGCTTCCAAAAACATTTTTTCAGGTAAAATTTTACTCAGAAAACACAGAATTTCACTTTTTTGATATTGAATTTCGTTCTATTTGTCCGTTCGATCCCTATATTCAATTGCCGTTTTGATCTTGCAGAGCCGGTAATCGCTTGGGCCGGGTTAATATTTATTTAAAAAATAATGAAGTTTGCTATGCCCGGCATGGTTGATAATTTATCAGCACAGAATTTCCACAGAATGAATGATGAAATGCCTGATGCGCGATATAGTAGCAGGCCTTCGGGGAGTATTTATCTTGCAATTCAGCATTTAATCCCCAACTTTTGAAACTGACCCGTAATCATTCCAACTTGCATAATAATTATTATTACGATTAATAATTGCAAAAGGATAATTTCCCCCCTCTAAATATACTAACTTTCCCACTTGTTTTGGCTTCAAATTACATATCACTATAGTCATAATCATAAAATTTTAAATTTACCAAGAACCTCACATCTTCATAAAAAACAGAATCATTCACATTGAGCTTGCTTACTGCGGAATCAATCTGAGCCTGTGTCTGCGCTATATACTCCACCGTTATCTTCCTTTCCTCAAGCCCACAGGAAAGGTTAGAGAAAAGGAAGGCCAGTATCAGACATTTAAAAAGTATGATCATTTAACTTCCACTAACGATTTTTTTCTTTTATCAGCTGCCGGGCTTTTGTCCTGAACAGAGATGATATGAACTGGGTTGTCGTCCGATTTTGATAATGCGTTAGCTATACCGCCAATAGCGCCACCGAGTGAATATGCAGCGGCATCGCTTGGGCGGCTTCCGGCTTCGCATTGAATTTCAATTTTATTACCTTCAGCCCCGGGGCTGTCGAAATAGATATCCCCAATATAATTGTCAACTCCATCCTCTACATTGATTATGAAGTTCGGGGGTTCTTCGCAATAGTCGCAGAAATCTCTGCCGTTTTTATAGAATTCCAATTTATTTACTTTGTATTTACCCGGAGCAAGGCAATATGAAAATTCCCTGCCCTGGTACATTCTTACGATTATTTCTTCGGCTTCAGGATCATCGACAGGTTTCAGATACCAGTATATTTTCCAGCCCCTTTTGTCTTCCAGGCCATCGTCGGCAAACTGGCGTGGTAATTTGCCATGAAGGATATCTCCGTCTTTATTCATAAGGCAGACAATCTCATCGAACTCATATTCCTTTTCGGGCAGATCCGACCTGTATGTTTCAACAGGATCGAAAATAAATCCATTGTCGGTTTTTTTTACGATTGTCCCGAAATGATAGATCGGTTTACGCCCGAGAGACAGAATTATAAGGTCATTCTTTGGTTTTTGTTTGGGTGGAATGTAATGCATTTTACCGGAGACAATTGTTTTGCATTCAGGATTCTTTTTTGTTGTTATGGCATAATTGCCGCCGCACGAGCTGAGAAGGATAAAAACTGCGATAATAAAAATTGATTTGCAGGGCATAGTATCAACTCCTTAATTTATAATTACTGATCGGGCATAACAGCCTTTAAAATTATTAATCTCTATTTAAATATTATTCAATGGGAAAATATACCGTGAATACGGAACCTTCACCCAATTTTGAACTTGCCGTGATCGTTCCATTATGTTTCTCGGCAAATTCCTTGCAAAGTATCAGGCCCAGGCCCGTACCTGACTCGCCTGATGTTCCTTTTTTCGAAGCATTTTTATGAATTTTGAATAGCTTTGAAATGGTTTCCTCATCCATTCCCACGCCATCATCAATAACATTCACAACTACTTTTTTACTGTCCTTTTTAGCATTTATTCTTATCGATCCTCCCCTTTCGGTAAATTTGATAGCATTGGATATAAGGTTGCGAAAAATTGTGGAAACCATATTCGCATCTGCCTGGAAGGAAATATCGCCTTCAATTTCTGATATTAGTTTAATTTCTTTTTTATCAGCAGTTTGCTTAAGCAAACCGAAATTGATATGTATAATAGCGGTAAGGCTTACTTCGGTAGGTTCAAAATGCAGAATACCCCTTTGTGACCGCGACCATGTCAGCAGGTTCTCAAGAAGGTCAAATACAGATTTCGATGATTCTTTCATCTCCCTGAGAGTTTCCTTGCGGAATTCCGTATCCAATATGTCATAATCCTCATAAAGCATTCTTGTCATCTGGTCTATAGTGCTTATCGGCCCGCGGAGGTCATGTGCAAGAATGGCGAAGAATTTATCCTTGGTTTTATTAGCAATGGAAAGCTGTTCCTTAGATTCCTTCAGGTTCATCATAGTAACTTCCATTAACCTGCCCATAATTATTGTATTCAGGTCCGCATCAATTATTTCCCTGAATTGATAAATAAGGTCGATATAAAGATCCTCATATTTTCTTTCTTCTTTATCAAGAACGCATATTGTCCCGAATATACTGCCATCAGGGTAATGCAAGGGAAGGCCGAGATAATGTACCATTCCAAGTTTGATATCGGGATTATTTTCCCACTCTTTATCTTCCAGAGCATTGGGGATATTGAGCATACTGTCTGTTTCCATAACTGTTTCGCAGTACAGACCTGAATTCAAGTGTTCTTTTTCGCCGGGTTTATACGGATTTTCTTCTGTTATACTGGCAACAAACACTTCAATTTCCGAAGGGTGAACTTTCATAATCAAGCCGGCAGGTACTTGAAATATTTTAGCCATCAGGTTGATAGTATTCTGCCATTTTTCAATAGTTTCGTCCGGAATCCTTGTCCTGTAAAATTCTGACATCCTGTCCTCTGCTTAGAATCAAATTATTATACTTTATAAAATATGAAATTTTGTTATTAAAATGAATAAAAAAATCCCGTCATAATTAAAACCGACGGGATTGGATAAAGTTTCGTTTTGGGGAATTATTAATTTTGCAATATAAGATATTTTTATTTAACCCACACTTTTCGTTATAGAGCCAATTTATTATTAAGGTCTTTTGATAATTGGTTTATTACAGATTGACCCCAACCAAATTCCTGTTGCCTTTCTACTATCATTCGGCCAATATTAAAATTTACTTCGTTTAGAACTGAGTTAATTCTTTTTGCAACATTGACTCTTGCATGTTCAATATTTGCAATAATATCTTGCAAAAATATTTTATAATTATGTTCAATCATTTCATTCATAATATTGAAATATACCAACAAGTGTTGGTGAAATAATTTTTACTTTTCAACAAGCGTAGGTGAATTTTAAAAATTAATGGCTAAAATCAAATATTATTCTTGTATATATCTGTAATATATAAAATTAAAACAATAAATAAAATTAAAACAATAAATAAAAACAAAAAATCCCGCCAATTAAATTGGCGGGATTGAATAAAGTTTCGTTTTGTGAAATTATTAGTTTTTGAATTTTTTCATCAGGTCTTCGATGGCTGATTTATGAACAACGAAGTTCATCATTTTCAGTTTAATATAATCCTCATGGTAGAAGTAATATCCCTTGTTGTTACCATTGCGGGAACCGCTGCCTGAATCTTTTATCAGGAACCAGGTAGCGCCGTCTTTTTCCATCCACCCTACAATATGAATACCGTGGTCGTCTGTCGTTGCCCCGTTCATAAATCGAAGCAGCCTGGCATTTTCGTCAATATATTCCGACGGAATATCAAAAGTGGGAACTACTGCAACTTCAGCATGAGATTCATAACCCGGTTCTGATACATCACCGCCGATAAACATTGTATAACCGTTTTTAACGGCTTTTTTTATTGCTGCCATAAAGTCGTCAAGCGGAACATTGTTGTAGCGTTCGCTTCTCCACCAGTTATCAGGTACGTCATAAAGCGCTTTCTGCCAGTAATCGGATGTTTTAAGCGACATAACGTCGATATAATCATCCATATTAAGCTTAACTACTTCATCCATAAACTGTTTGGGAGTGTATTCCTTACCTTCATACTTGAAATTTTTTGGAACACGGCCAATATATTTATTAAGTATTTGCCTTATTGTTGCTTTTACAATACCTTTGTTCCACATATTGCTCTTCTTAACAGATTGCAGAAAATCATTCATTTCATTGAACATTTTCTGGTGGCAATGATGGGTCTGGCCTTTTTTAAGCCCTGTATAAACATTAGCAGGAACGCAACCGTATTTGTCCCAAATCCTGAGAACTGCATTGGCCTGTGAGCCTTCGGCAAATTTTGAATTTCCTCTTTCGTCAACAAAGCGCATGGCCTTTTCCACATATTCCCAGTAAATTGTATGCAGTTCCGATAGTTTAATTTTTTTCTTATGTATTCTGAATATTTCCGATTCAAGCATGGATGTTGTGGAATAGCACCAGCACATGCCTGACCAACCCTGGCTGACAGGATCGTTATGCCACTGGGTTTTAAAATCTTTAACAGATTTCGGGAAGTCATAACCCGAGAAGTCCATAACCATTTTCTTGCGTGGCTTATCTTCATCTTTTTCAAAATCTTCAACGGATTTCTTTATTTCGTCCCAGAATTCATTCTTTGATTCAATTATTTTACCCTTGTCTTTTTTGGGTTCATCTGCTTTGGCAGGTAAGTAAACTATTGACAGAGTAATAAAAAGTATAAAAAGTTTCGTAAAAATTCTCATTGATAACTCCGGTTGTGAATTGATTCAACAAAAAAAGAAAGATAATGAAAATAATCATAATCTCAAATAATTTAGAGCCTTAAAATGTAATAATTAATACAAACCCACAACCGAGCCGGCGGAATAAACAAGTAGAACTGCAAGAATGATATTTATTATCTTCTTTCTGTAATTATCCCTGAAAAAGCCGGAAAATACTTTGCCAAATAAAGCCCATGATGAAAGTGAAAAAAATACAACTGTAACGATTATTGCAAGGTAGGATATTAATTGTGGAATTGTCGGATTCATCGGGAGCAGGAATGTTGAAGCAATTACCGTACAGTAAAGCATTGTTTTAGGATTTAAAAACTGCAAAAGGAAACCTTTCACCAGTCCAAGCGGTTTATATTCCTTATCATTATCAATTTTTGTAGAACGAATTAACTGATAAGCTATATACAACATGTATGCTGCCCCTATCCATGAAATATAATTTTCAAGCCCTGGAAATAGTTCAAAAATTCCATTTCCGAAAACAATTGCGAGAACAAGCAAGAGGCAAACACCTGATAAAACACCAAATATGAAAGGAATTACTTTCCTGTAGCCATAGTTTAGCCCGGTACCGGCACATATCAGGTTGTTCGGGCCGGGAGTTATAGATGTAATAATTATAAAAGAAATAAATGCTGTCCAATCCATAGTTCTTTTCAGTTTCTCATTTGATCATTAACTCATTTCTCCAAAATTAACAATCAGCATTGTTTTATTTTCATTAATTTCGTGTTTTTTGATAATTGAAAGCAATAGAATGATTGATATAAACAGAATCCTTGATAAATTATTTTCTCTGCAAAGGTTTGGTATTAAGCCGGGGCTGCAAAGGACTCTGAAACTATCCGAATTATATGGGAACCCGCATGAGAAACTGAAAGCCCTACATGTAGCAGGAACAAACGGCAAAGGGGGAACATGTTCGTATATTAATTCTATCCTGATGGAAGCAGGATTTAAAACGGGTTTATATACTTCTCCTCATATCCTAAAATTCAATGAGAGGATGCGCATAAACGGCAGGATGATAAGCGATAAGAAATTAACCGAACTTGCCGAACCGCTACTCGACTACGCAGAAACCCACGAAGCTACTTTTTTCGAAATAACTACAGTTATGGCCATGAAGTATTTTGCCGATGAAAATGTGGATTTTGCTATCCTGGAAACCGGAATGGGCGGAAAATATGACTCCACTAATATTATAATGCCAGAAATATCAGTAATTACAGCTATTGATATCGATCATTCAGAGTATCTCGGTGATACTATTGAAAAAATAGCTAAAGAAAAAGCCGGCATAATAAAAGCAGGAATCCCTGTTGTCATGGCTGAAAATCCGGAAAATGTTGAAAGTATCATTGAAGAAAAATGCAGGCTGACCGGTTCAGAATTATTCAGGACAAATGATTTTGTCGATTTGGAAAAACATCCCGGAATTGATCCCTTAAAACGGAATGTAATAACTGCTATCAAAGCAGTTGACATATTGAAAGAAAAATTTAATATACCGGACGAGGCAATTCATAGAGGTATACAGAATGTAGTTAAAAATTCCGGATATCATTTCCGCCAGGAAGAGATTAGCCCTGATCCGATGATTATTATGGATGTCGGGCACAATCCCCAGGCTGTACAGGCTCTTATTGATACTATTGATATAAAGTATCCGGGTAAAAAATTTAATCTCCTTTTTGGTGCAATGGGTGATAAGGACCTCAAAAGCATTTTAAAAATGATCAACAAAATTTCAAATAAAATAATACTTACAAACGCAGGTACTTCCCGCGCTGCCAAACCTGATAATATTCGAAAGATAGCTACCGGATTGGGAATAGATATTGACAAAGTAATTGAAAAACCCGAGGATGCTTTTGACTATCTGTATAGCTTGAAAGAGGATTTCATTGTTTGTGGATCATTTTATCTTATCGGAAGTATTTTAGAGAATTCTGATAATGATTTTATTATAGACTTCATCAAGAACAATATGATATAAATTCCAAACTTGTCTTTTTTATTCTGATTTTGAGAGTAAAAATCTATATTTTTGTTATATTATAAAATTGAGATAAAATTTTTTTGATTTCAAACGGTAAAGAAATATGAACACACCCGACACTTTAAAAATCCAACGTGCGTTGATTTCCGTTTCAGATAAACGCGGAATTGTTGAATTTGCCAGAAAAATTAACCAGCTTGGAGTGGAAATTTTCTCCACCGGCGGAACAAAAGCCAAACTTGCCGAAGCAGGCGTTCCGGTTAAATCAGTTAGCGAACTAACCAAGTTCCCTGAAATTTTAAACGGACGGGTGAAAACTCTCCATCCGGCTGTACATGGCGGTCTTCTTGCAGATCTTGGCAAGGATGAACACATCAAACAATTAAAAGAACATGAACTGGCATCGATAGATATGCTGGTTGTTAATCTTTATCCGTTCGAACAAGCTTTGAAAAGAAATGCCGGACATGACGAACTGATAGAAAATATCGATATAGGCGGCCCTACAATGCTTCGTTCTGCTGCAAAGAATTATAAATGGACTCTTCCTATCGTAGATCCTGATGATTATGAAATGATTTACACCGTTATGGAAGGCGGATGCCGCACAGTTCCCGAAGAGACAAGAAAAGAACTTGCCGGCAAAGTATTTGCACATACTGCCTATTACGACAGCCTTATTGCTGATTACTTCCGTGACAGTACGAGCCGTGAAATGCCTGAGAAAACAACCATTCCACTGCGCGTGTTCCAGATGCTGCGCTATGGCGAGAACCCGCATCAGAATGCTGCCCTCTATGGCAATTACGGCAGGATATTCAAACAGCTCCACGGTAAGGAACTCTCTTATAACAATATAATTGATATTGATGGCGCTTCAAGGGTAATTCTTGATTTCGACAAACCAACCGTAGCCCTTGTTAAGCACACAAATCCCTGTGGCGTGGGCGTTGCAGACAATCTTCAGGATGCATACAAGAAAGCCTTTGCAACCGATACTGTATCTCCTTATGGCGGTATATTTGTTATGAACAGGCCATGCAACCTGGAAATGGCCGAAACTGTTCATGATATATTTGCAGAAGTTCTTATCGCTCCGTCATTCACGGATAACGCTTTGGAATTGCTTACTAAAAAGAAAAACAGACGTCTGATTGTTGCCGATTTCGTTAAATTAAGGAAATCGCTGAAAACGGAAGTCAGATCGGTTGCCGGCGGATTCCTGATGCAGAATTCTGATACAAAAGTAGTTCCCAGGCAGGATATGAAGGTTGTTACCAAACGTCAGCCAACTGAAGAAGAATGGGATGCTTTGGAGTTCGGCTGGAAAATAGTTAAGCACGTGAAATCAAATGCCATTGTTTATACAGGCCCGGATAGGACACTTGCAATTGGCGCCGGCCAGATGTCGAGGGTGGATTCGTCAAGAATCGCTGTTGAAAAATCCAAGCTTATGGGCCTTGACCTTGCAGGTTCGGCCATGGCTTCGGATGCATTCTTCCCATTTGCTGACGGTGTTGTTGAAGCTGTTAAAGCAGGAGCAACCTGCGTTATCCAGCCCGGCGGATCTATCAGGGATGAGGAAGTGATAAAAGCTGCCGATGAAAACAATGTGGCAATGGTATTTACAGGGCAGAGACATTTCAGGCACTAATTGTTAATTGATTTTTAGTATATCAAAAAAATGTCCGGTGAAATTTTTCCCGGACATTTTTTTGATTGAATTGTTTCAATTCTTTCTTCTTAGTTTCAGAAATCCTTACCCCGGAACAAAAAATCAACGATTTATAAGGGCAAGGTAGTAATTTATTATGTTGTAAATATTAATGATTTTTGTCATATCAATATATCTTAACCGTTAATTATTATCATGACTGACCTCCCCAAACCCCTCCGAAGGAGGGGCTTACTTCAAAGCCCTCCCCTTCGGGGAGGGTTTGGGAGGGGTCAGAAGTAAAGTACAAATGTTTGAAGTCATTGCTGCCTTGTTCATCTTCAAAGCCCTACCCCAATAGTGGAGGGGTCGAAAACTTAATTGGAATAATCAATAGCTGCGACTTCAAAATTATGTGGTTTCCTGATGTCTCTGTTTTATATCCTGAGTAAATTCTTCAAATTCTTCAAAATCTTTCCAGCAACCTGCAAATTTAAGAATATCATTTCTGTTTATTCTTTCAATAGCAGACTTTTCCGGATAATTGGCAATAACTTCCATTAACTCATATAAGATATAATCCGGTAAAGATTTTATCTTATCTATCAGAAATGGTTCTATTTCAGATCTTGATATCATAACAACTAATAATGATAAACAAATATTTTGATAATAAACGTTAATTTACTGAAATTGTTTGGATTAATCTACATTTTTCTTTCTGCCTGCAATCTTTGCAATCGTGGCTGGATGAACCAAATTCCTATTGGTGATACAATGAACAATATCATCAGGCCCAAGGTATCTCTGAATCCGTTAAAACTTCCGTTTTCACGGATAATAATCGACTTGGATAGGAGGTAAATTGTTATAAGGTAAAGTGATGTGGAATAAATCTGAGCCACAGCCATTATTGGCGTTAAAGTATTAAAGAACTCAATATCTGTCGCTGACAGTTCATCCGGCGATATCAGAAAGTGCCTGTAAACAAGATAATTCATAATTATGGTATAAGTAACCAATACAATAAAGTTAATACCAAGGAATTTTGAAAGTCCCGGGCCGGCGGACTTCATATCCATTTTTCCGCAGACTTCAAAAAACCAGAATCCATAAACAACCATAAAAATATTCAGCAAGGTCATTTGCGTGATTATATGATAATTTTGCCCTTCTGCCGAAAAGAAAAACAGGGCATGAATTATCATCACGGTAGGGATGCTGAAAAGGTATATAAAAAGCTGTAACGGTTTCAGTTTAATAAATATATTTGTCGCCATTTAATCATCCGGTACGAAAGTATCAATTTTTATTTGCTTTAAGTTCAGTTTCAATTTTATCGAAATCTTCATCTTCCAGAATATATTTTGCATTGCAGAACTGACAATGAAGTTCATTGTTGCCGGCTTTCCTCATATCTTTTACTTCATCAATTCCAAGGGTAACAAGTTTATCAACAAAGGCATCCTTAGAACAACGGCAGAAGAAATCAAGCTGAGCACTTCGAACGGTTTCAACTTCAAACGGCAGCAGTTCTTTCAATATACCCAGCGGTGTATATTCTTTTTCAAAAAATTCATTCATCCTGGAAGCTCCCTGGAGCGATTCAAAAACTTTTTCCAGGTCTTCGTCGCTGGCTCCGGGCATAGCCTGAACAATAATACCGCCTGAGTGTTTAATTATACCGTCTTCGCCAATGTCTGCATCCAGTACTACTGCCGTGGGTATTTGTTCGGATTGCGAAAAGTAAGAAGCAAGGTCGGTGGCAATATCACCGTTTTGCAATTCAACAATACCGGTTACAGGTTCATTTTTATTGTATAAAATTCTTGTAACCGAATAAGTTCCATTTCCTAATGCATCCGATAGCTGAGTCAGTTCAACATCTTTCTTTTCATGGTTGAATTCCACGTACCCGCGTACCTCTCCTACCTGGATGGCCTCTGCAAAAACTTTCCTGATTGGGCCGTCACCGTCAGCACTGACTGCAATTCTTTCTTCACCCTTAAGGAATGAAGCAATGAGTGAAGCCGCTGATAACTGACGAGCGAGGAAAAAGGCAGGCAGGTATGATAATTTGTGATTTATCTGTGCAGTTCTGGCAGCGGTACTATTCTTAACTGCCGAAATACGGAATTTGCCTTCTTTGTCCATCACTCTTACAACGCGGTCACGCAATTGAAACAATTTTTTTAATTCTTCTTTGTCGAATTCTTTGTTTGCCATAACGAATATGCACCTGATCTATATAATTATACTAATGCCAAATTAATTATCTTCAAAATTAAGAAAAGTTTAGGTAGGAATCAGGAAAAAATGATATTGGAGTGATTACTCTTTCGGAATGGAAATTTCAAATATTGTTCCCTTATCTTTAGTAGAACTGAAATTGATGGTGCCCTTGAGAATATCAACACAAACCTTAACAAGAGCTAAGCCCAAGCCTGTACCGGAAATATTGCCAACATTATGTCCGCGATAAAACGGTTCGAATATTTTTTCCTGATCTTCTTCGGAGATTGGCAAGCCCTTGTTTTTTACAATTGTCTTAACCATATCCTTAGTTTCAGAAATGTCAATAATCACTCTGGAATCATTGGGAGAGAATTTTGCGGCATTAAGAATAATATTAGACAGAATTTGGCGAAGTAAATTTTTATCAGTGATTATTGTATTACTTTTAAGTTTGATAGATAAATTATAATCAATTGTTTTACTGATAACTGCTCTTGTTTCTGTGATAATATCATCAATTAATTGAGAAATATCAATTTTCTCAGGCATGAAATCAATTTCTCCGCTTTCACTTCTGCCAATATTCAGGACATTTTCGAGCATTTGAACCATCATATTTACGGATTTCCGGATTTTATCCAGATGAGACATTGGTTTATCTCCGGAATCAGGCAACAGATATCTTTCTACAAGGTAGGATGAAGTCATGATTACCGTTAGAGGTGTACGGTATTCATGGGAAATCATTGTTATAAATTTTGATTTCATATCATTCAGCATTTTTTCTTTTTGCAGGGCTTTAGCCAGGCCTTTTTGAGTATCAAGAAGTTCCTGTTCTGCTTTTTTCCTGATATGAATTTCCTTTTCAAGTTCAGCAGTTCTTTCTTTAACCCTTTCGTCAAGAATAGTATTCATTTCCAGTATTTGCTTTTCATGGCTTTTCCTGATAGTAATATCACGTGAAACAACCAGAAGGGCTTTTTTCCCGCCATAATTTATATGGGCGCTGCTAACTTCCACATCAATAATTCTGTTATCCTTCGTTCTATATTGTCTTTCAGCCAGATTAATTTTACCTTCACGCACAACATGTTCAATTTTCTCGTTCACATCATCATGGGCAATAAAATCAAAAACTGTCATGTTAAGGAGTTCTTCCTCTGTATAGCCGATCAGTTTCTGAAGTGTCGGATTTGATTTTACAACTTTTTTAGTATCCATATCCATGATATAAATATTTTCGGCACTTTGCATTACAACCGAACGATAGCGCTCACGGCTGTCCATCAGTTCAGTTTCAGCATCACGGAGTTTACTTATATCTCTGCCATAACAATCAAAGTATTTATTACCGGAAGAATCAATATATGGTGAATAAGATAATTCAAAGGTCCTTTTATCATTTTCAGGAATAACCTCAAATTCAAATTTATTGATATTGTTTATTGTTTTAGTTTTGTCTTTTGAGTTTTCATTAGATCGGATATTTTTAAAAATAGTTTTAAAAAGTAGTTCTTCCTCGCCGTTTATCATTTTCGATACAGAAGGGCTATAAAATAGAACATTTCCTGATTCAGAAAAACTACAGAAGAATGAATTCCCCGGCATCATTTTCATGAAACTCTTGATTCTTGATCTGGATAAACCATCCACTACTGATGTAAATTCGAAATTAATATTATCGAATTCATCGTGTAGTGTTTTTTTATTTAAATCATTGTCCAATTTCAACCGCTATTAAAAAACAACTCTCAAGGTAAGTTACTAACTATCACGAATGGGGAATAATAATATTTATATTGTTATAATATAAAATATAAACCCCGGAATAGTGATTTACTCCGGGGCTAAGATAAAAAACTTAATCTAAATTTTCAGATTATTTTTTTCCTTTTTTTGCTTTCTTGGCTGCTTTTTTAGCTTTTTTCGCGTCTTTTTCATTGATAGCTGCACGAGCTGCTGCAAGGCGTGCTATCGGAACGCGGAATGGTGAACATGATACATAGTTGAGGCCAAGGTTATGGCAGAATTCAACTGATGAAGGTTCGCCGCCGTGCTCGCCGCAGATACCAAGTTTGATTTTCTTACGTGCTTTACGGCCTTCTTTTACTGCGTGTTCCATAAGGAAGCCAACACCAGTCTGGTCGATAGCTACGAAAGGATCAACTTTGTAGAAGTCTTTATCAACATACATCGGAAGGAAACGGCCTGCATCGTCACGGCTAACGCCGAGAGTAGTCTGTGTAAGGTCGTTTGTACCGAATGAGAAGAATTCTGCTGTTTCTGCGATTTCGCGAGCTGTGATAGCGCCACGAGGAACTTCGATCATTGTACCAACCAGGTATTCGAATTCTGTTCCTGTTTCTTTCATTACATCTTTTGCAGCCTGACGAACAACTTTTTCCTGGCCGTCAAGTTCTTTAACATTACCAACGAGCGGTATCATTATTTCAGGAAGAACCTTCTGTCCGCCTTTAATAACGTTAACTGTGGCTTCGAAGATAGCGCGAGCCTGCATTTCTGTAATTTCCGGGTACATCGTGCCAAGGCGGCAGCCACGGAAACCAAGCATCGGGTTGAATTCGTGAAGTGCTTCAACTCTTTCTTTTACTGCTTCTGCTGAAATGCCCATTTCTTTTGCAAGTTCTGCCTGGCCGGCTTCATCATGCGGAAGGAATTCGTGCAGAGGAGGATCGATTGTACGAATAGTTACCGGACGTCCGTCCATAGCTTTGAAGATACCTTCAAAATCTTCTCTCTGAAGAGGAAGAAGTTTTGCGAGAGCTTCTTTGCGGCCTTCAACGTTTTTCGCAAGGATCATTTCGCGCATGGGGCCAATTTTACCTTCACCAAAGAACATGTGCTCTGTACGGCAAAGACCAATACCTTCAGCACCAAATGCAACAGCATTGCTGCTCTGGTCCGGCTGGTCGGCATTTGTACGGATATTCATTGTACGGTATTTGTCGGCCCATTTCATAATCTGGTTATAGATCTTGAATGTAGGCGCGTCTTTCGGGTCAAGTGTCTTGTCGATAAGAACAGAAACAACTTCGCTCGGTTTTGTCGGGATGTTACCTTCGATAACTTCACCGGTTGAACCGTCGATTGAAATATAATCGCCTTCTTTTACAACATTATCAGAACCATCAACCCTGATAGTTCTTGATTTATAGTCGATGATAAGCTGTTCGCAACCAGCAACACAAACTTTACCCATCTGGCGTGCAACAAGTGCAGCATGTGAAGTCATACCGCCGCGAGCAGTAAGGATACCTTCGGCTGCATTCATTCCGCCAATATCTTCAGGAGAAGTTTCAATCCTTACAAGGATAACTTTCTCGCCTCTCTTTGCCCAATCTTCAGCATCCTCGGCATTGAATACAACTTTACCTGTTGCTGCACCGGGGCCTGCGTTTAGGCCTTTGGCAAGAAGTTTGCCATTGTCAAGTGATTTCTGTTTTTCTTCAAGGTCAAATACCGGACGAAGAAGCTGGTTAAGCTGTTCAGGTTCGATTCTTGAAAGAGCTTCTTTTGGTTTGATAAGTTTTTCTTTAACCATATCAACGGCAATTTTCATAGCTGCCATTGCAGTTCTCTTACCAACGCGGCACTGGAGCATGAAGAGTTTACCATCCTGAATTGTAAACTCGATGTCCATCATATCTGTGTAGTGCTGTTCAAGAGTTTCACGAATCTTAATAAGCTTGCCATAAGAATCGGGATCTTTTTCTTCAAGCTGGTCGATTGACAGCGGCGTGCGAGTACCTGCTACAACGTCTTCGCCCTGTGCATTCATAAGGAATTCACCGTAGAAAATATCATCGCCATTAGCTGCATCGCGTGTAAATGCAACACCTGTTCCTGAATCTTCGCCCATGTTACCAAATACCATAGTCTGAACGTTTACAGCTGTTCCCCAGTCACCAGGAATGTTGTTTAGTTTGCGATAGATGATAGCACGGTTATTGTTCCATGATCCGAATACAGCGCTGATGGCTCCCCAAAGCTGGTCTTTCGGTTCTTCAGGAAAGTCAATTCCTTTAATATCTTTAATAGCTTTTTTAAACTCAACAACGAGTTCTTTAAGGTCGTCAACAGTCAGTTCTATGTCAAGTTTAACGCCCCTTGCTTCTTTTTTCTTTTCAAGAATTTCTTCGAAGGGATCGATATCATCTTTTGTCTGAGGTTTCATATCCAGTACAACGTCGCCATACATTGAAACGAAGCGGCGGTATGCATCATAAGCAAAGCGTTCGTTGCCTGATTTTTCAATTAAGCCCTTGATTGTAACATCGTTAAGGCCAAGGTTAAGAACAGTATCCATCATGCCGGGCATAGAAGCACGAGCACCTGAACGAACTGAAACAAGAAGAGGATCATTGGCATCGCCAAATTTCTTACCCATTTCTTTCTCAAGTTTTGCAAGTTCTTTGTCAACTTCTGCATTGAGAGATTTTGGATAATTTTCGCCGTTGTCGTAGTAATATGTACAAACTTCTGTAGTGATAGTAAAACCGGGAGGCACCGGCAAACCGAGATTAACCATTTCTGCAAGGTTGGCGCCTTTACCACCAAGCAAGTTTTTCATTTCTGCCTTACCGTCAGCTTTTCCACCGCCAAAATAATATACGTATTTGGCATCTTTCTTCTTAGTTTTTCCCATGGAGCGCTCCAAATTTTGTTAAAATGTGGTTTATAATGTTAATAATACTTAAACAAATAAGTTATCAGTTTTATGAGAATACAAATTTAATCAGTATTACTATATATTACAAGAAATATTAGCCGTTGCTAAAAGAATAAATAAAAACAAGACTATTCGGATATTTGTATTGTCGTGTTGTTTGATATTGATTATTCCTTTGCTCAATTGCCATTTTATTTTTATCTTTATCGTCAGCATAAAGAAGAAAGAACAGGAAAATTATTATGAGATTTTTTTTAACAGCCTTAGTCTTTGTTGTTTTCACCAATTGCCTTGATGCCAGAGAATTAAAATCAGGAAGAGAAGTCTTTCAGCCCGTAATAGATAAAATGCTTGCCCGAGGCGCTGATACAGCTTTTGTTTATGATATGATAAACATGAAAAATGTTGAGTTTAATGAAAAATTCGTAAGAATAAATGTAATCGGCTACCTGAAAAAAGCCGATTATTCCAAACATTACAACAGTAAATCTGTAAAAAAGACATCCAATTTTCTCGAAGACAATCTTAGCACATTAAATTCAGCAGAAAAAAAATTCGGCGTTCCCAAAGAAGTGATTGCCTCCGTTTTATGGATTGAAACCAGGCATGGCAACTATCTTGGCAGGCATCATGTATTATCAGTATTTTTGAGCACTGCGCTTGCCAATGAAAAAAAATATTTATTAAAAAATAAACTTGAACTGATAAAGAAATTCAAAGGTTCAAAAAAAGAACTCGAAGAATTGAAAAAGAAGCTTATTGCAAGATCGGAAAAAAAAGCAAACTGGGCTTTAGGCGAATTGATGGCGCTTGTTAAACTGCATAAAGTTTCACCAATTCCTATTAACGAATTGAAAGGATCATGGGCAGGCGCTTTTGGTATTTCACAATTTCTGCCTTCAAGCTACATAAACTGGGCTGTGGACGGTAACGGGGACATGAAAATTAATCTTTTTGATATGAAAGACGCAATTTATTCTGTTGCTAACTACCTGAAAGTTAACGGATGGGGAGACACACCCAAACAAAGACGGAAAGCGGTATTTCATTATAACAACAGCGATGCTTATGTGGATGCCGTACTCAGGCTTGCCACGAAAATCAGCAAGGATATTGATTTTCTGGAAAAAACAAAGGAACCAGCAAAATTAACAGAACCTCTATCCAAACAGATGAAAAGGTCCGCTTCTGATTAAAACCTACGCCAGATGAACCATCCTGTGAAAACAACAAGTAAGCCCGAAAATAAAATCAATCCCCATTCCGGAAGTGTTGGAATTGCAAAATGAAACGCGTCAAATATCCAGTAATCACTAAGGAATGAACTCATACCACCGAAAGTGAATGTTTTATCTACTCCGTTCCAAGCCATATCCGCAAAAATTCTTCCCTGCGGTTTGGGATTAAAATCCCTCAAAAACCATTGATTGCTTTTTATTGAATAAACATACAGACAACGCCTGGAATAATGACAGTCAGTAGATTGATTTAATCCACCGTAAAGTATTACCATATCATCATTTATTGCAGAGAATTCACCACGATATCTAATATCATTAGGAGGAGAAACCAATGGATTCATATTCGTCCATTCATTTGTATTCGAATCGAACATCCATGTGTCATTGAATAATAATGCTTGTGTTTGCCTGCCCCCGTAAAGCAGTACCCTGTTATTTCCGATGTAGGTCATTCCATGGTTTGATCTTGCCGAAGGTATCGTGGTCGGCGAAATAGCGCTCCAGCTCAAAGTATTAACATCAAAAATATAACATAAATTCTGAGGAGTTTCCGTATCATAATCATCTCCGCCAAAAAGCAGGATTTTACCATTACCGCAGTAAGACATTGCAAATTCATCTATACCGGGAAGTTCTGCAATGTCAAGTTTTGTCCATTCTTCATCACTTAGATCAAATATCCAGGTTTGGAAAGAACTGCTCGCTTCGGCTGTTAATCCATATAGCAGTGCTTTATCATCTCCTGCATAAGCAACATCATAATACCAAAGATCAACTTCAGGACTTGTTGTTGTGCTAATTTCCCTCCATGATTCATCACGTATTGAATAAACCCATGTGTCATTATACATATCAAAGATATCATATCCTATTTTCATACCGGAAAATAACAAAAAGTAATCCTGCCCAATATTGCAAATCTTATGATATACTCTTGGTTCCGGCTTTGTCGGGCCTGTTATCTGGCTCCACTGGTTCGTGGTAGAATTGAATTTATTGAAAATATCAGGGTTGGTATATGCGGGAACACCTGGAAGACCGCTGAATATATAAGAAATTCCTGATTTAGTCACGATTTCTGAATAAATCCTGCTTGAAGGATTAAATGTGGAATTAATTGTTTGCCAGGACATAGTCGATGAATTGAAAATTCGGGTTTCGCAGTTTTCACCGTCTTCACATTCAGTTAGAAGAATCCTTCCGCTTTCAAGATTTGAAATTAAAATACCATTATTCAAATGTGGTGTGGCGTCCTGTTCAATCCTGGTCCAATTGTTATCGCTCAGGTCATAAATCCAGGTTTCTGACAAATATGAAGTTGATGTTCCTGATATAAATTCCTGGTTGTAAAGTAATACCTTGTCGTCCTCCAGCCAATCCAGGTCGAAGCTATTAAAAGTTATTTTGGGAGAATTAGCGGGATTGAGTTCTACCCATGTATTCTGGCTTTCCCTGAAAATCCAGGTTTCGGTTGTAAACGAACCGCTGCTGTAACTGATTGAATTGGGGCCTACCATCAATATTTCACCATTGTTTATCTGAGCAAGCCTCCCGTTTGAAGTAGGGGAAGGAGAGTTAATCGGATCAAGTTCTGTCCATGATTCATCATCGAAATCGAAAATCCATGTTTCAAAGGTATTCGTATAGGAACTTGAATGAACGAGAATTGCATGGTCGGTATATATCTCGCAAACTGTTGCCTTAAAATCAGATAAATCGCTTTTACCAGCCTGCTTTCCAACTTCAGGATTTTCTTCCGGGTATAACTCAGTCCATTTATCTTCGGATATATCATATATCCAGGTATCATTTTTTCCACACCAGTAATAAGTTTCTCCAATATAATCGCTTACTCCGCCGAATAAAAGTATTTTATCATCATTGCCACATACCGCCATACCATGAAACATCCTGCTTGACGGCATATTAAAAATCGGTTTCCAGGGATTATAAGAATAAGCGATTGTTGAGAAGTAAATAAATATAAAAAAAGATATCAATATCCTTGCTGCTAACATAGACGGAGTAGTTTTTTTCATTTTAATTCGATAAATCTGTTTAACTAATTCCCTTATTATTAAGATAACTAATTAAATCATTAAATGAAAAAAAATCTTACTTGTAAAAGCTAATCGTCAATATTTTTTATTAACATTTCTGAAGAATTTCTATCTTTTCTCTCCTTCAAGCAGTTGAAGTGATTCTATCTGCTGCTGCTCCAGGAATTCGTTTATATCGCCCTGGTATTCTTTAATTTTACCTTTTTTAAATTCATAAGTCTTTTTGGTCAGCCCGTGGAGGAAATCCCTGTCGTGAGAAACAATTATCAGCGCTCCCTTATAATCGTTCAGGGCATTCTTCAGCACCTCTTTTGATATTAAATCGAAGTGGTTTGTCGGTTCATCCATTATAAGCATATTTATTGGCTGTAAAAGCAAACGGCAAATACTCAGGCGTGCCTTTTCACCTCCGGAAAGGACTTTTACTCTTTTCTCAACAGTGTCACCGCTAAAGAGGAATGCGCCAAGCATCGAACGTATCTTTTTTCTCATTTCCCCTTCCGCTGCCTGATCGATTATCTGAAAAACTGTCAGGTCGGGATCCAACATTTCCGCCTGGTGCTGTGCAAAGTAGCCAAGATTTATATTCGATCCTGTTATTAATTCGCCATCGTAATCCACCATTCCGGCAAGTATTTTCGAAAGAGTTGATTTACCTTCGCCGTTCTTGCCCACGAAACATATTTTCTCGCCTCTTTCAATGGCGAAATCGATATTATTCAGAACCCTTTTTTCATCGTAACTTTTCCCGAGTTTTTTTGCTTCGAATACAACCCTGCCGGCGCGTGGAGGATCAGGAAAATTGAAACGAATGCGCGACCTGTCTTCATCCTCAACTTCAATGCGGTCTATTTTATCAAGCATTTTTACTTTGGACTGTGTACGTGATGAAAATGAAGCCTTGGCTTTGAACCTTTCTATAAACCTCTCCTGCTGGGCTATCTGTTTCTGCTGATTATTATATGCTGCAAGCTGAAGTTCCCGCTGTGTCTTTCTTTCCTGGTTGAACCTCGTGTATGGATAGGGCATATCATAAACTTTGCCGAGAGAAAACTCAATTGTCCTGTTTGTTATATTATCAAGGAAACGGCTGTCGTGGGAAACCAGCAGTATCGCACCTTTATATGTTTTCAGGAATACTTCCAGCCAGCGTATGGATTCAATATCTAAGTGGTTTGTCGGCTCATCGAGCAGAATACAGTCATTATTCTGCAATAGAATTTTTGCCAGTTCCACCCTCATCTGCCAGCCGCCGCTGAACTCGTTCATACCGCGGTCAAAATCAGACCTTTCGAAACCGAGTCCTATCAATACTTTTTCAATTTCAGCTTCAAGCGACTGACCGCCCATCATCTGGTAAACCTCGCTGGCCTCGCTTAGGTTTTCGATTATTTTCATATATTCATCGGACTCGTAATCTGTTCGTTCTTCCAATTCCTTGGTGTATCCGGCAATATCGCTTTCAAGTTGTTTCAAATCGGCAAGAGCAGATTCAGTTTCTTCAAAAATAGATTTGGTAGAATCAGTTTTGATTTCCTGCGGCAGGTAGCCAATTTTATAGTCATTCGGTTTGGTAATCTTTCCTGTTTCGGGCGTTTCAATGCCGGCAATAAGTTTAAGCATGGTTGATTTGCCGGTTCCGTTTCTTCCTATCAGGCCGATTCTGTCATTTTCTCCAACAGCAATTGAAACGTCGTCAAATAGGTATCTGCCCGCGAAATGTATTGATATATTTGATATTGTCAGCATAAGAGTAATTTCTTAAATAATACAATGATTTAATTTATAAAAAATAACAGCTGCAAAATTCGGTATAAATTCCGCCTTTAAAAAATAATTTTTTAATAATATTTTGATTTATTCCTTGCTTTATATGCACTGCTTCGATTAAAACTTCAACGCTAAAAATGTCCAACACCCCAAAAAGTGTTGGACTTCTTAGATAAAAATATAATTGACGTTAATATGAAATAATTACCGTCAGGCAATTGCCGGACAATTATAAAATATTCAATCATGCCTTGACCGTTTTCCATTTTCCTTTTTTGAAAATGAATGCGGAAATGGAAGTCATAATTATTTCAGCAATAATAATTGAATAAAATACGCCCTGGTATTTCAATTCCGTCCATTGGGAAAGAACTATCGCCAAAGGTATTTCAATCATCCAGAAACAAAGAATATTGATATAAGTAGGAGTTTTGGTATCTCCAGCCCCGTTAAACGAATTAACAAGAACCATCCCTACACCGTAGGCCGCAAAACCATAGCTGATAATTCTGAGAAACTCGGCACCATAGTGAATAACTGCCGGATCGGATGAGAATATCCGAATCCAGAAATCGGGAACTGCAATGAAGAAAATACATATTGTACCCATAATTACAGCGTTGATCTTGCCTGTCGTCCAAACAGATTTTTCGGCCCTGTCCGGTTTGTCGGCTCCAAGGTTTTGCCCCACGAGCGTTGCCGCTGCATTACTTATGCCAAGCGACGGAAGCAAAGTAAATACAATTATCCTTAGCCCGATAGTATAACCGGCAACTACCTCGCTGCCGAAAGAAGCAATTATCCTTACAAGTGCAAGCCAGCTTGAAGTTGTAATAACAGCCTGCCCGATTCCGCCAACAGACATACGGAGAATTTTCAGTATCAGCTTCCAGTCCGGCAATTTACTTATTCCGGGTAGGTTTATCCTTCCTCTGCCGGCAAACAACATGTAAAGCTGATATATAACGGCAGTACCCCGACCGATATTTGTTGCCAGGGCCGCCCCTTCGATTCCCAGAGCAGGTATCGGCCCGAAACCAAATATCAGCAGCGGATCGAGAATAATATTCAGTCCGTTTGCAAGCATCAGCGTCCTCATTGAGAAAGCTGCGTCGCCGGCAGCACGGAAAACGGCGTTAATAACATACAAAAGCATAATAACAACGTTAAACCCGAGCATTATCCTTGTGTAGCCTGAATGCTGAATAATAATTGTTTCTGACGCTCCCATCAGGCGCAGAATGTCCTCGGCATAAATAAATCCCGGCAATCCTATCAGTACCGATGCAAATATCGCCGTTAGAATTGCCTGCCAGGCTGTTTCAGAGGCTTCTCGGTTATTTTTTTCGCCAATTCGCCTGGCAACAAGTGCAGTTGTAACCATTGCAAGGCCGGCTGCAACCGGATAAATGAGATGTACCAGCGATTCAGTCAGCCCTACCGCAGCAATAGCGTCGGCTCCCAAACGGGATACAAAGAAGATATCCACTATTGCAAAAATGGATTCCATCAGCATTTCGAGTATCATGGGAATGGAAAGCAGGAAGATAGCCTTGTTCAGGCTTCCGGAGGTGTAATCGTATTCTTTCCCGTTTATTGCCTGCCTGATATGTGAAAACAACTTTGAGGCTAAAACAGGAATTTCAGATATTTTATGCCCTGATATTAAATATTTTTTTTCTTTCATCTTCGTTTTCGTTTTTGTTGTACACTTATAAATTTACTGTTTCCAATAGCATTGTTCATAACAATAAGCTCAGGGACGACTACGGTTGCGGCGGTGGTAAAATCACCGGAAACAAAAACAAAAATGTTGTTTAACATAACTAAACTCCTAAAAATTATAAAATTGTGTAAATTGTTAAAGAACCGGTCAGGAGATGCGCGCGGGCATAAACATGACGACGGTTCGTAGGATTGCGATATGTGTAATAAAAATATTCATCTTTCACCTGACACTAAAACACATAAATCAGGAAAAAGTTTCAAAATTTTTTTCTGAAACTCAGAATTGAAAAGAATTATTTATCTGAAAGAATGAAATCGACCCTTTCCGCCTTACCGTCAATATTATTTCGTGGGAAAACGCCAAATATCCGGCAAAGAAGAGGATAAATATCAATATTTAAAATTGTTCCGGCATTAATTCCGGCTTTGAATGCCGGACCTTTTGCCAGGAATATCCCGTGCATATCAATATCCACCGGATCGAATCCGTGAGCGCCTTCCAGATTTCCGGAATAGCCGCTATCCTTATCCTCGTTGATCATCCACCCCTTATCAGCTATCATAATTACATCCCCGATCAGGGCATTTTTCGAGTAATGAAGATATTCCGGCATATCTTCTTTTTTATAAACTTTGAAATGGAATTCATTCAGCTTCAAAACATCATAGATATCATCAGGATTCTCAGCATATATCATTGCATAAGCGCCATAAACTTCTTTATCACATTTCCTGCCACGCAGAATCTCGTCAATTTTAATAATGCTGTCCTTGCTGATACTAGCCATACCGTGATCTGACAAAACAATAAAATTAACACTGTCCTTCAGGCCAATATCATTTACCTTATGTTCAAGAAGTCCGATAAGAGAATCCAGCATTCCGATAGCTGAATTTATCTCCCCGCTTTCAGGTCCGAATGCGTGCCCCCTGGAATCTGTCTCCTCCAAATAGAGTGTAATAAATTTCGGCCTTTGAGCATACGGTAATTTCAGCCATTCAATAACGCCGTTTATTCTTTTTAAATAAGCGGAATCCTTGCTAAACCGGCAATAATAATCAGGCTTCATGTACTCAGCATCAACTTCAGAGCCGGGCCAGAAATAAGATGCCGTTTTAATTCCCTGCCTGCGCGCGGAAGTCCAGAAAGGTTCGCCAAGATACCATTTAGCATTATTCATGGAATGTGGTTTGCTTATTGAATATGTTTCACCTGTATAATAATTTTTAAAGTTATTGGAAATTATTCCATGGTTTTCGGCATACATACCAGTTATTATTGATAGATGATTCGGGAAAGTAGAAGACGGAAATACCGGCTTTAAAGAACTAGCACGAATACCCTCTGATTCAAATTTTTTCAGGTTTGGCGTTATGTCACGCTCCAGGTAGTCGTATCGAAAACCGTCGAGCGACACCATTATCAGGTAGGGAGTTTTTTCATCAGCTTCTGCCGGAATTAATGAAAATAATATCAAAACCAGCAATACATTTATCTTTTTCAAGAATTACCTCATTTTAAGTTGATCAATAATGCCTTTATTTCATTTGGTATTTCAGCACCATATTGATTCATTTTATTTATGAATTCATCTACCTTTGTTTTGTCTTTCTTTTTCGCATAATATTTTATTAACTCGATATATGCCGGAATATACCCAGGTTTAAGCTGCGCAGTTTTTTCCCATACATGGGCGGCTTTATCAGTCTCGCCTTTGGCAGCATACATCGATGCCAGTATATTATTTGCATGGAAATGATTGGGATCAATCCCAATTATTTCATTGCAGGCTTTAATTATTTCATCTGTCCTGTTTTCCTGCGAATAAATACCAATAAGAAAAATTCTCACATCAATATTTTCAGGATCTAATTTTCCGGCCTTGGTTAGATATTTTTCAGCTTTACTATTCTGTTTCACATCCATTAGCATTTTCCCAAGAAAGTGCATATAGGAACTGTTTTGAGGTGCAAGTTCAACAGATTTTTCGGACATCTGAATAGCCCGGCTGATATTCCCGTTTTCCTTCAGTACAACAGCAAGATTATTATAAAATTCGTCATAATCCCTGCCGGCCAGTTCAATTGCCTGTTCAAAATATTTCTGAGCTTCGTTATTGTTTTTCTGTTCATGGTAAATTTTTCCCAGTACCTCTTTAATATTTGCTTTTTCAGGCAAAGATATTTCTGCTGATTTCCAGAAAGTCAGCCTGTCCGAAAAAGAATTGGAATAGGAAATATTCAATATTGAAAAGACCAGGGTTATAAATATTAATAGCAGATTAAGTGGTTTTGCAGAAGGATTTATCTGACGGATAAGAGCAGCAGCTATAATTATCAGCCCTGCAAGTGGTAAATAAATCCTGTGCTCCAGGAATGAAAAATAATCAGCAGCATTTTCCATTCTTGCAAAAAGTCCCGGTATAATAAAAATAAAGAACCATAACACTCCGAAAATTGCAAGTTTCCTGTTCAAATCTTTGGTGACAACTATCGCTGCTGCCATTCCTGCAAAAAGAACCAGCCCAAAAACCATATTCAGGCTGTCAAAGTCCGACATTACACTAAGCTTAAACGGCAGGAGTGCCTTACCAGCCATAACCGGCAGCATAATTATATTTTCTTTGAAAGCAGAAAATCCGATAATATCACTACTTTCAATACCTGAAAGGGCATTCTGCCTTAGAACAAACCAAAGCGCAATAATTAGAATCCAGATAACTGAAGATACTATCAAGGGCTTATAATTATACTTATCATTTTTTATGAAATAATAAACTAAAGCAAGCAAGGGGAAAAGTGCTGCCGTTTCCTTTGTAAACATAGCAAGAAAAAACGCCATTGCATGAAGAATTATATTGACGGGCTTGGAATCTTTTATCAGCTTATCAAAACTTATAAAGGACAAAAACACAAACAACGCCAGCAAAGAATCGTTCCTGCCGGGTATCCAGGCCACTGCCTGAACCAAAACAGGGTGTGCACAAAACAGCAATGCCAGCAGTAATCCGATCTTTTTGTCATCAATAAATCTTGTCAGTAAGATGAATAATACCCAGGTTGAAAAAATATGAATAATAATATTACTTGCATGATATAAACCCGGTGACGTACCCGTGAAGGAATCGTCAATTATCCAGCTTATCCTGAGTATGGGCCTGTAGTAATTGCCAAAACCGCGGCTGAATGAATGTGGTATTTTATCTAAACCCGAGATTTCTTCATTTTGCTCAACAATTATTTTCTTATCGTCAAATCCCGTAAAGTCAAAATTTATTGTTTTACCATATAATACAAACGACAATACAGTAACAATCATTAATGTAACCAGGTTATTAATTTCCGCTTTCTTTGGAAGTGGCAGCTGTTGCTTTTTTTGCTTGTTTTTACTCTTGACAGACATAAAACCCCGAATTTGTTCCAATCAATAACTCAATTTACGAATTTTAAAAAGCAATGCATAGGATTTTTGCCTGATTGGGTAGTATGCAATATCCGGAACACAGCTGATAGTAATTGCCGAGGTTTTTTATTCTTCCGTTTCAGTTCCCGCCAACTTCAAAAAGCTATATTTCATTGTTCAGATATATTGATATTGTAGAAGTTGATGATACATACGCCACATAATTTTATGTCATTGCTTTTTTAATTCGTTGATCTCTTCTTATCGGGTAAAAAGTTCTGAATCTTTCTGAAATATCCGGGCCTGCGTTTTAAATCATAATCATTCCGAACTGAAATCCCGGTAAATATTATATTTCTGCTGCTCCTGATAGTACTTCATTTATATCAACAGAGGCATCTTTTCCGCAAAATGATTGAAATTTTGTCCAAAAAGATAATTCCGAAAGCTCAGGGGAACGCTCGGAAAGCACAGGGGAACGCTCGGAAAGCACGGGGGAACTCTCGGCAGGCACGGGGGAACGCTCGGCAGGAACAGGGGAACGCTCAGCAGGAACAGGGGAACGCTCGGCAGGAACAGGGGAACGCTCGGCAGGAACGGGGGAACACTCGGAAAGCACGGGGGAACACTCGGAAAGCTTGGGGGAACACTCGGAAAGCACGGGGGAACACTCGGAAAGCACGGGGGAACACTCGGAAAACACGGGGGAACACAGGTATTACTAATTTAATCCTTGTTTTGATACTAAATTTTAAAATTTTTTGTAAAAAAATAACTTTGATCAGATAAACCAATGCTAATATGACTCAGAATATTGATTTTTACAATAAAAACATGTTTAATTGAAATCAGGAGGAATAATAAAAAATTCATCCCGGCATTTCCCCGGGATGAATTTTTTATAGATATCATCAGCTGTTTTATGTTCCAGTGCTACAAAATGTCAGAAAAGTTCAATTATTTTCCGGGAAGCTGATATTAAAAGTTTAAATATCAGGACACCAATTAATAACTACCCTTGGAATTGAAAAGAAAATTGAATTATCAATCTGCTTCACATCAACATTGTTGGTTCCGGAAATTGGTTCAATATGGTTTCCCTCTCCCCTGCCGAATGCAAAGTCTACACGCCATTCCAGTTTGGGAGTAATTAAGCCGTATCCGGTTTCGATATTGGCCATGAAACCGAGCCCGAAATGAACACCAAAATGAGTATCTGAAATTGTTGTATTATTTTGTCCGCCAATTTCAGTCAGGAAAACATTAGCACCGCCCATGGCATATATATTTATCCGGCTGTTAGGGTTAGATATCCAGTGGCTGCTGAGTTCAATAACCTGGTATGTACTTGGCTCAACAAGGCCGTCCCATTTATCTGAAGTTTTTGTATCCTTTCCCCACAAATAGGTTAAATCGAGAATAAGGAAATTAAGAGGGCTGTATGATACGTTTCCGCCAAAAGCCACAATACCTTCGTGGGTTTCTTCATAGTCCTGAGGGGGGGTCAGATAATCCAGATACCTGGTTTCAACAACTGTCAGGAAACCTACTACCGGGCCAAATCCCAGAGTTTTGTTGAATGGCTGCCAATTATCTTCTTCCATCTGTTCATCAAGGAATTCATCGTCTTCGTAATAGCCTGTTTCATCATCAACTTCTTCCTGGCCGTAAACTAAAGCAGCCGAGAAAGAAAAGATAAGTGCCAAGACAGACAATTTGAATAATTTTTTAGCGTTTTCGCTTGTCATCGAAATCACCTCATTTATTGATATTGATTTATATTCAGCAATTTTTTCTGCTACATATTTAACTAAGGAAGGCCTATTACGTTTACCTCTGAATGGTACGGGAGTCATGTAGGGGGAATCTGTTTCTATCATTATCTTTTCCAGGGGGGCAGCCTTAACTATTTCAGCAAGTTTGGTTTTCTTAAAAGTAATATTACCGGTAAATGATACATGGAAGCCCATTTCAAGGGCTTTTTCAAGCATTTTCAAATCACCGGAAAAGCAATGAAGCACTCCCCGTAGCGCACCGTTCTGCTCTTCTTCAAGAATGCGAATCAAATCCTCATCGGATTCCCTGTTGTGAATTATCACGGGAAGGTTTTTCCGTTTTGCTATTTGCAATTGCTTCCTGAAAGCTTCCTGCTGCAGCTCTTTCGGATTGAAATCATAGAAATAATCCAATCCGATCTCGCCAATGGCAACTACTTTTTCTGATTCCGAAAGCTCTTCAATCCTGCGCAGAGTTTCGTCGTTTACTTCATTGGCATTGTGCGGGTGAATACCTATTCCGCAGTAAATTCGCGGGTCCATATTTGCAGTATCAAAAAGCGATTGAAATTCTTTTGGTTCAATGGCGGGAATAATAATATATTCCAGGCCTTCGCTGAAAGAATCCCTGATTATTTCTTCCCTGTCCTCATCAAAGGCTTCGGTATTAATATGAGCGTGTGTATCTATCATCGTATTGAATATTTTTTCGGGATAATATCAAAAACAACTATTTATTATAAATTTCCCGGCACATGATTACAAAAATAATATAATTATTTATTTTCCTGCAATTTTTTCAAATCTTCCATTACCTTTTCCGTGTGGCCGGCAACTTTTACTTTTTTATAAACTTTTGCAATGTTTCCATCCGGATCGATGATATAAGTGGAGCGGATCACTCCGAAATATTTCTTGCCAAACATGGATTTCTCGCCAAGAATATCATAAGATTTGCAGATTTCTTTTTCAGGATCGGAAACAAGATGGAAATTCAGGTTAAATTTTTCCTTGAATTTATCATGAGATTTTACACTGTCGGGGCTGATTCCGATAACTTCAGCTCCGAGTTCAGTTAGAGCATCAAGGTTATCGTTGAACGAACAGGCTTCTTTCGTGCAGCCGGGAGTATTATCCTTTGGGTAGAAATAAAGAACAACCCATTTTCCTTTGTAATCACTAATATTAATTTTTTCTCCGCCATCTATTTCAGCGGAAAATTCCGGAGCTTTTGTTCCAATTTCAAGAGCCATTGTTATATCCTGTATTTTAATTCAACATTCTAATTCACTCTGATCTCGCGGGCATCAAATAATTCAATTATTTTCTTTTCAACCGGATGCCGGCCTTTATTATCATTATCTTGCCCGGATTCATTATTTTGTGACGAAGCTGAATTAATATCCGTGTTATCCACTTCATTATTTTTGGAATTTTTCGACCCGGTATCAGTTCCCGGACAACTAATGATCAAATCGATCTTTTTGCCAAAATAATCATTCAGCAACTCTATCAGTTTGGATTTATTCTGCTTAATGCTATCGTCCTCGAAATCAGAGCGGCAATTAATTACAAGGCAGTTATCCCTGAAATCAGTTTCCATGCTTGAAAGAAGAGTCAATCCATAAGCCGAGCTTCCATATTTTTGAAGAAAACCCGCCCAGTCCGGATTTTTTTGCGGTTCAGGAACATTTTCCGGTTCAATATCCTGAGCTGACTCAGGCTTAGTATTTTCAACGGCAGGTTCTTCTTTTTTCAGCAAATCCGGCGGGGTTGCATGTGCTGATAGTTCTGTTTTTTCTTTATTCTGATTAATTGGCGGCGGACTTGTTGGTGCAGCGCTGTAAACTTCTGAAATTTCTCTTGCATGAGATATTGTTGTTCCTGAATCCGTATTGGCAGGCCCGTGTTTTTGAAGATTTTTTAGTTGGGCAAGTAATTCCGTTATCTCATGCCCCTTATCAATCGACGCAAGCTGTACCAGGGAAAGTTCAAAACGTATTTTTGGCTGCGGGGCAAACCTGATTTCCTGGTCGGTACTAACAACGAGGTTCAAAACCCTGAGAATATCTGTTTTGGTAAATTCCAGGGCGCTTGCTCTATATTTTTCAAGATAAGATTCTGAACTCTCAATTAGCGAGGTATCGTTGGTAACTTTTATCGTAAGCAAATTCCTGAAGTGTTCCAGAATACCATGGAGACATTCCTGAAGGTCATATCCTTTTCTGACGACTTCCCGGGTAATATTGAACATTTCAGAAATATTCTTTCCTGCGATAGCATCACTTATCCTGAAGAAGAAATCCACATCGATAAGGTTTAGCGATTCGGCCATATCTGAATATTTAATATCTTTTCCGCAGAATGCCACTACCTGGTCGAATATACTCTCGGAATCGCGCATTGAGCCGTCAGCTTTTTTTGCTATAGTAACAAGGGCCTCTTCTTCGATTGTAATATTTTCACGTTTTGCAATAAAGGACAGCTGCTTAATTATGTCGTTAATTTCCATCCGTCGGAAATCATATCGTTGGCAGCGGCTGATTATTGTAGGCAGAACCTTGTGGGATTCAGTTGTTGCAAAAACAAACAGAAGATGTTTCGGGGGTTCCTCAAGTATTTTCAGCAGCGCATTGAATGCAGATTTTGACAGCATGTGCACTTCATCGATAATATACATTTTATACTTACCGTTCACCGGAGGGTATTTTGCATTCTCCCGCAGATTCCTGATATCATCCACACCATTATTCGAAGCGCCGTCAATTTCAATTATATCCATGGAACGGTTGTTTATCACAGCTTTGCAATTATCACACTCGTTGCATGGTTCGTTGTTCACCGGGGAAAGGCAGTTCAGCGCCCTGGCAAGTATCCTCGCGGTAGTAGTTTTACCGACTCCGCGCGGGCCGCAGAACAGAAAAGCATGGTGCACACGGTTGTTCTTTATTGAATTTTGCAGTGTTTTCGTAACATGATCCTGCCCGACAACGTCTGAAAACCGCATAGGACGGAATTTTCTGGCAGTAACTACAAATTCTTCGATTTTAATATTTTCATCCATTATATCATCTTTTTAGAAATTATATTCTTTTGGTAAAGTAAGCTATTTTCAAAAAAATAAGATAAAAAAAAACAGGCAAATATCATATTCGGTAAAGCGATTTTAATCCATTTTTATTGATATATTTCTCCCCCTGACATAAATACCGGTTATATTATAATCCTGTTTCCGATAGAAAAGGAGCGATAGCAGTTCATCTGTATCTATTTTGACGGCATTGATTTTTTCTGAAAAATCAGCAGTTAAAAAATCTGCATCTTTGCCATTCTCAAGGCTGCCGGTAACATTGTTTATTCCAAGGGTTTCAGCGGCATTAATAGTTATCATATTAAATATGCTTCTTAGATTTATTTCATTATCAATATTTTTAATCGCAGCAAGTTTTTTTGCTGATTCCAGTGCCTCCCGCCCTTCATCAAGCATTGAAAAGTTCCAGCCGCCTGCAATATCAGTACCAATACCAATTTTTATCTTTCTATTAATATAATCCGACAAGGGCATTATTCCGCTGGACAAATAGCTGTTTGATGCCGGGCAATGAACAATTGCAGCCCCTTTGTCTTTGATTATTTTCAATTCTTCATCACTAAGGTATATGCCGTGTGCAAGAAGTGTTTTATCACCTATTAAGCCTGATTTGTCATAAATATCAGTGTAATTTTTATAACCCGGATGCAATTCCTTCATCAGTTCGAGTTCTTTTCTATTCTCGGATAAATGAGTTTGTACGAAAATATTTTCCGAATTAGAAATTTCAGCGCATTTTTTCATTAAACTGGTGGAGCAACTCCCGGCAAATCGCGGCGTAAGGATATAGTTCAATCTTCCCGAATCATGCCCGTGCCATTTTGAAATCAGAGATTTAACACTTTCCAGTATGGAATCGGTTTTATCCATTAAATCAACCGGTGAGTTTATATCCATCATTGTCCGGCCTGTGAAGGCTCTGATCCCGCATTTTTCAGCAGACTGGAAAGCTATATCGCACGCTCTTTCGAATGGGGCTGAATAAATTACTGCTGTTGTTGTCCCTTCGCGGATTATCTTTTCAAAGAAAATACCCGATTCTTTTTGGGCATAGCTATTATCGGAATAATTGGATTCAAGGGGAAAGATATGGTTCACGAGCCATTCAAGAAGCTGGCCGCCACCCATACCAACAGCCCTGAATTGTGGAAGGTGCGTATGCATATCAATAAAACCGGGAAGGATTAATCCAACAGTTTCGATTTTGTATCTTTTCGTATCAATACCGGATTTCCGGAAGTCACCGCAGAATTGTATTTTTCCCTCTCCATCCACGAGCAGCAAGCCGTCCCGGAAGATTTTTACTTCACCAGCCGATTTCCCGCTTAATATTATGCCCCTATAAGCTTTCATTTTTGCACTTCTATATTTTACAATGGTCGGTAATTTAATCATGATTTTATTTACCGCAAAATAATAGTTTAGTAAAGCCCGGCAGATTCTGTGGCATAGTAATTGATTATTCAGTCTTAGTTTTTAATAATTAAATACGGAGAAAAAATGTTCAGATTCGGAGACGGAAAAGAAATTGCAAGCTGGGTATTCCTCGGGTTGTTTTCAATTATTGTTATTGCCATGCTAAGCTCCTTTGTATCACGTATGATAATATCACCGCCGGTAGACCCGTCTTCGGGAGAATATACCGAAGACCTTGAGGAAGTTATCCAGGTAAATATTATGAATGGATGCGGAGTAGCGGGCCTTGCCGCCGGGACAAAAGAATTTATGCGTTATCGCGGCTTCGACGTTGTAGAAATAGGAAACAACAAGGACAAAGCTGCAAAATCAATGGTTATTGACAGATTAGGAAATATTGAATCGGCAAAAAAAGTGGCCTACGCATTGGGAATCAGCGATTCAATGGTAGTATCAAAAATTGACTCCAATCTTTTCCTTCACTGCACGGTTGTTCTCGGCGACGACTATTCCCGCCTGAAGCCATTTGCAGCAGAGTAAAAAATGACAATAAAATAAGTTTAAAAAGAGCTGTCCTGAAGGGCGGCTTTTTTTATGATATTTAAGGAATATTGACATATAGGGGATGCTTTAAATAAATGCTTGTAAATATTTATATTTATGAAAAATAATTCTTGCTTGTTTGAATTTATATATTTATCTTGTCCTATTATTATTACTATTTATAATAGAGAGGCTTAGCCATGAAAAGACTTACAATTTTATTAATGATTGTATTTGTATCATATATCCACGCTGAGGAGTGGACTGTTTACAGTAAAATACAAAATATAGATGACATTCTTGAAAATGGAAATTATATTTGGTTTGCAACGGACAAAGGGCTGGTTAGAATGGATAAAACAAGCGAAACCATAAGTCATTACAATCCTACAAATACAGATCTGAAATCTTATAATTTTCATGATATTCAAATAAATGAAAACAATGAAATATTTTTATTTGGAAGATATCTATATAGGATGAATACAGAAAATTTAAAATTTGATATATTATCACAATATTCTGATACCTATGGATATCCTATATGTTTCTATATTGATTCGGATCAAAATTTCTGGTTTGGTACAGATAATCACGGTGTAATTTTTTACGATGGAAAAGATACTACTTGCTATTCTACTGAAGATGGGCTTGCCGACAGAAGAGTTACAAAAATTTTCGGAGATAAATCCGGTAATATATGGTTTGTAACGAGTAAAGGAGTAACACAATATGACGGAGAAAGCTTCAAGACTTTTTATGAAAATAATTCAGCTTTGTTGAGTCTTTCAATTCATTCTGCCTATTGTGATTCGAAAGGAAACATCTGGTTTGGCACGGATAAAGGTATAACTAAGTACGATGATGGACATTGGACAGTGCAATTTTATGGCAATTCTAATATTCCAGATTGCGAGATTACTGCTATCAGCGAGGATAAGGAAGGTAATTTATGGCTGGGAACAAAATCATCAGGCCTCCTGAAACAAAGTAATTCCGAATGGATAAATTTTACTTCAGATAATTCAGGATTATCAGATGATGGTATTAATTCGTTATACTTTGATTCTGCTGGAAATATTTGGGTTGGTAATGCATATGGAATGCTTGATAAGTTTGATGGTCTCGAGTGGTCTGCAAGAAATCTTAGTAATTCGGCTCTACCGGATTCTCATTTCAATTATCTACTCGAAGGAAAAAACGGAACAATCTGGACCGGGAAATTCTTAGATCAGATAATGTTTTATCAGGATGGAAAATGGAATAATTTAAAGCCTGATACAATCCTGCCCCACAATTATATATTCGGAATCGAAATTGACGATACGAAAAATATTTGGTTTGCCACGGAAAACAGTATTTACAAACTTACCGGAAATAAATTGATACAGCTAGATTCAACTGAAAATGGATATCCATTTATCAAGATCAATACATTTTTCATTGATTCCAAAAATAATATCTGGATTAGTGATGAAGAAAACAATATTTTCAGATTTGATGGTTATAACTGGGTAACATTTAATTCGGCTAATAGTAACATTCCTGACATCAAAGTAACAAGTATTTATGAAGATTCGGAAAAAAATATCTGGTTCGGAATGTATAATCGCAGTTTACTTTGTTTTAACGGAAACGAATGGTCCGCATTTTCGGTATCAGACAGCACTATGAACGGCAAGCCGGTCAGATCGATTTTTAGGGAAACTAATGGCGATTTATGGGTCGGTTTATTCTGTGACCAATTATATCGATTTAACGTTCAAACCTGGAATAAGGCTTACCCGTTTGATATTCCTGGTATCTGTAAGTTTGTAAATTCAATAATTTCTGATATACAGAACAATATTTGGGTTGCTTCTCAATATAAAGGCCTTGCTGTCTTTGATCGGCAGGACTGGAAAGTATTTAATATTCTAAATAGTAATTTGCCTTCAAATTGGTTAACGGATATATTTCAGGATTCAAAAGGATATTTTTGGATTACAACAAGCAATGGTATTGTAAAATATAAACCGGATCCCGTTTCGGTTGAAGATAATCCGGAAATTGCTAAAATTGGTAAAGACTTCTTCATTTATCCGATTCCTGCAAATGAAAATATCAATATCACAATTAATGAAAGTATTTACCTGAATGATATCATTATTTATAATCTTGCAGGACAGGTAGTAAAGAAAAAAAATATCAAACAGCTAACTTCAGCCGGTTATGATCTTCGGATGAATATTAGAGAATTACCAAAAGGAGTTTATATTCTCGTCATTTTGGATATTGATGGCAATTTTAAGGGCAGGCCGCTGGTAGTGGAATAATAAAATACAATCCTATTTGGTACACTTTTAAATTGTTTTGCATCTGTTTAATTCCCAGCTTTCGCCGACTCCGATCTATTTCCGATGGAGCGGGACAGGCAGGAGGTGTCTGCGCAAGCAGACGGGTATGGACTTCCGGAAAATTCCCCTCGTTGAGGGGTGGCGAGCGCAGCGAGTCGGGGTGGATTCTTTTTCTTTGCCTCCCTTACCCACGAGCTAAAGCACGTGGCTATTGAATTGGATGATGGTTGAGTTGAGGGACAGCCGCCGCTTTCAATCCTGAACTTATCAGCGCTGAAAGCGTGGGCGGGGTTAGTTCAATAAATACTATTGTGAATTATCTTTTTCATTTTTTACCCCTTAGTTAACCACGATAAATTTTGAGGAATAATTATTTTCTCCCGTCCTGATCCGGGCAATATAAACCCCCGAGGGCAATGATACGGGCGACGATATTTGCGAACCCTGAACAGCAGCAATATTTTGAGAAAAAACCACTTCCCCCTGAATATTATTAATTGTAAGGTTGATTTCTACGCTTTGGCTTTCAAGCCCGTTTATTGTCAGTATCCCGCCAGAGTATTCAGCCCTGAACGCGTTTGCATCCTCTTCTTCTTTAACGCCCACGGTACTAAGGATTTTTTCGAAATCAAGGGCGACTAATGTATAATTTCCATTATCGTGTACAATTATATTTTTAGCTGCATAGTTGTATAGCGGATTTGAAGAACCATATTCTGATGAAAAATATATTTCTTTTTCATTATCAATATCCCATATAATTGAATGAAAATCATTTCCAATAGCTGATGTTGCAAAAACATATTTATCACCAATCATACCTAATCCATAAAATCCTTTGGGCGGAGTTGTTTCAGTTTTTAATATCCACCCTGAATACGGCGTTTCCGTTAAAAAAATGGCAGCTTTTGGTGAGCCAGAATGATTAAGTCCATAACTTACATACTTAGCATTTTCAGAAAACTGAATATACTCAATTCTTCTGCCATTGGCAGGGTAGTCTTCAAGCTCCTTAATAAACTGCATTGTTTGCGCATCGAAAAGGTAGAAGTGGGTGTGTTCTTCGTCATCGTATCCGGTTTCCAATGTTGCAATTGCAAAGAATTTGCCGTTATTTGATACTTCCAGCGCAGTTATTAATTTTTTTCCGATATCAAAACTTTCTGATTCCCCGGTTTCAATATCCCATACAAAGAAGTTGTATTCTGCCTGATTAAAAGGTGCATAAATAATTTTAGAATTGTCAGGATGGAGAAATTTTATCTTGTAAGCTGCAGGATGTGCTTTAATTACTTCTCCACTTTCTACATCAATTATATATCCTGCCGCCGCCATTTTCGAACCATCCAAAGACAATTCCAAACTTGTTGTTCCGGCAGGCAAAGCTATTTTTCTTATAAGTTCTCCTGTTAAACCGTCAATTTCCATTATATTTGCCTGATTATCTCCGATGAAAACATTGCCGTTGGGATGTACTCGCGGCTGTGTTGAAAACCTTGTATTTCCATAAGTCCACATCACGAGGGAATCGGCCTGTGCCCTTGCCCCGGCAGATAATAAAAATGATAAAATTGCTGTGAATAAAATTAGTTTTTTCATGGTAAAGCCCCATAATTGTTTTTACATTACTACCATCGGGTAGTATTATTTATATATAGTTAGTAACATATCAAATTCAATTTGGTCTCAATATTCCCTGCTTTTTCTTCATTTTTCCAGCCGCCGCTTTCAATGTTGAACCTGTCAGCGCTGAAAGCGGGGGCGGAGTTAGTTCACCACTAAAAATTTTGAGGAATAATTATTTTCTCCCGTCCTGATTCGGGCAATATAAACCCCCGAGGGCAATGATACGGACAACGATATTTGCGAACCATGAACAGCAGCGATATTTTGAGAAAAAACCACTTCCCCCTGAATATTATTAATTGTAAGGTTGATTTCTACGCTTTGGCTTTCAAGTCCGTTTATTGTCAGTATGCCGCCCGAGTATTCAGCCCTGAACGCGTTTGTATCCAACTCATCTTTAACGCCTACGGTACTCAGGATTTTTTCGAAATCAAGGGCGACAATAGTACGATTTCCATTATCGTGTACAATTATATTTTTAGCTGCATAGTTGTATAGCGGATTTGAAGAACCATATTCTGATGAAAAATATATTTCTTTTTCATTATCAATATCCCATATAATTGAATAAAAATCAAGCCCATTATCTGATGTTGCAAAAACATAATTATCATCAATCAGACCTAAACCCCAAAAACCTTTAGGCGGGGTTGTTTCTGTTATTAACATCCACTTGGAATACGGTGCTTCCGTTAAGAAAAATGAACCTTTTATTGAACCTAACCTGTTTTGCCCATAACATACATACTTAGCATTTTCAGAAAACTGAATATACTCAATTCTTCTGCCATTGTCAGGATAGTCTTCCAGTTCCTTAATAAACTGCATTGTTTGCGCATCGAAAAGGTAGAAGTGGGTGTGTTCTTCGTCATCGTATCCGGTTTCCAATGTTGCAATTGCAAAGAATTTGCCGTTATTTGATACTTCCAGCGCAGTTATTAATTTTTTTCCGATATCAAAACTTTCTGATTCCCCGGTTTCAATATCCCATACAAAGAAGTTGTATTCTGCCTGATTAAAAGGTGCATAAATAATTTTAGAATTGTCAGGATGGAGAAATTTTATCTTGTAAGCTTCAGGATGTGCTTTAATTACTTCTCCACTTTCTACATCAATTATATATCCTGCCGCCGCCATTTTCGAACCATCCAAAGACAATTCCAAACTTGTTGTTCCGGCAGGCAAAGCTATTTTTCTTATAAGTTCTCCTGTTAAACCGTCAATTTCCATTATATTTGCCTGATTATCTCCGATGAAAACATTGCCGTTGGGATGTACTCGCGGCTGTGTTGAAAACCTTGTATTTCCATAAGTCCACATCACGAGGGAATCGGCCTGTGCCCTTGCCCCGGCAGAAAATAAAAATGATAAAATTGCTGCCAGTAAAATTAGTTTCTTCATGGTAAAGCCCTATAATTGTTTTTACATTACTACCATCGGGTAGTATTATTTATATATAGTTAGTAACATATCAAATTCAATTTGGTCTCAATATTCCCTGCTTTTTCTTCATTTTTCCAGCCGCCGCTTTCAATGTTGAACCTGTCAGCGCTGAAAGCGGGGGCGGGGTTAATTAACCACCAAAAATTTAGAGGAATAATTATTTTCTCTCGTCCTGATCCGGGCAATATAAACCCCCGAGGGCAATGATACGGGCAACGATATTTGCGAGCCATGAACAGCAGCAATATTTTGAGAAAATACTAATTCCCCCTGAATATTATTAATTGTAAGGTTGATTTCTACGCTTTGGCTTTCAAGCCCGTTTATTGTCAATATGCCGCCCGAGTATTCAGCCCTGAACGCGTTTGCATCCTCTTCTTCTTTAACGCCCACGGTACTAAGGATTTTTTCGAAATCAAGGGCGACTAATGTATAATTTCCATTATCGTGTACAATTATATTTTTAGCTGCATAGTTGTATAGCGGATTTGAAGAACCATATTCTGATGAAAAATATATTTCTTTTTCATTATCAATATCCCATATAATTGAATGAAAATCATTTCCAATAGCTGATGTTGCAAAAACATATTTATCACCAATCATACCTAATCCATAAAATCCTTTGGGCGGAGTTGTTTCAGTTTTTAATATCCACCCTGAATACGGCGTTTCCGTTAAAAAAATGGCAGCTTTTGGTGAGCCAGAATGATTAAGTCCATAACTTACATATTTAGCATTTTCAGAAAACTGAATATACTCAATTCTTCTGCCATTGGCAGGGTAGTCTTCAAGCTCCTTGATAAACTGCATTGTTTGCGCATCGAAAAGGTAGAAGTAGGTAGATTCATCTTCTGTGTCGTAGTTTTCTAATGTTGCAAGTGCTAAAAACCTGCCGTCAAGTGATACTTCAAAGGCTGTTGTATAATTCGACAAATTTTCAACTATAATTGAATTACCCTGATCAATATTCATGATAAACCAGCGGTTATTTTCCAGAGTATTTATTTTGTAGATCAACAAATTATTATTCGGATGAAAAAATTTAACGTATGCAGTTTCCTCCGGCAGTTCTCCGATAATTTCCCCTGTCTCGAAATCAACGATTTTCCGGCAAGCTACGAAACGTGTGCCGTCCGTAGAAATATCAATCAAATCGCTAATATAGCCTGTAAAAGGAACATTGATATTTCTTATAATTTCGCCGGTTAAACCGTTAATTTCCAGGATATCGTAATGGCTTCGTATCAACACGTTCCCGTTGGGATGAATTGCAGGCATGGAGTGGAATGATACCTCATTATTAGTCCACATCACGAGGGAATCGGCCTGCGCCCTTGCCCCGGTGGAAAATAAAAATGATAAAATTGCTGCCAGTAAAATTAGTTTTTTCATGGTAAAGCCCCATAATTGTTTTTACATTACTACCATAAGGGGTAGTTTTTGTATTCATAGTAACATATCAAATTCAATTTGGTCTCATTATTCCCGGCTTTTTTTCTTCATTTTTCCAGCCGCCGCTTTCAATGTTGAACCTGTCAGCGCTGAAAGCGGGGGCGGAGTTAGTTCACCACTAAAAATTTTGAGGAATAATTATTTTCTCCCGTCCTGATTCGGGCAATATAAACCCCCGAGGGCAATGATACGGGCAACGATATTTGCGAGCCATGAACAGCAGCGATATTTTGAGAAAAAACCACTTCCCCCTGAATATTATTAATTGTAAGGTTGATTTCTACGCTTTGGCTTTCAAGTCCGTTTATTGTCAGTATGCCGCCCGAGTATTCAGCCCTGAACGCGTTTGTATCCAACTCATCTTTAACGCCTACGGTACTCAGGATTTTTTCGAAATCAAGGGCGACAATAGTACGATTTCCATTATCGTGTACAATTATATTTTTAGCTGCATAGTTGTATAGCGGATTTGAAGAGCCATATTCTGATGAAAAATATATTTCTTTTTCATTATCAATATCCCATATAATTGAATAAAAATCAAGCCCATTATCTGATGTTGCAAAAACATAATTATCATCAATCAGACCTAAACCCCAAAAACCTTTAGGCGGGGTTGTTTCTGTTATTAACATCCACTTGGAATACGGTGCTTCCGTTAAGAAAAATGAACCTTTTATTGAACCTAACCTGTTTTGCCCATAACATACATATTTAGCATTTTCAGAAAACTGAATATACTCAATTGTCCTGCCATTGGCAGGGTAGTCTTCAAGCTCCTTAATAAACTGCATTGTTTGCGCATCGAAAAGGTAGAAGTGGGTGTGTTCTTCTTCATCGTATCCGGTTTCCAATGTTGCAATTGCAAAGAATTTGCCGTTATTTGATACTTCCAGCGCAGTTATTAATTTTTTTCCGATATCAAAACCTTCTGATTCCCCGGTTTCAATATCCCATACAAAGAAGTTGTATTCTGCCTGATTAAAAGGTGCATAAATAATTTTAGAATTGTCAGGATGGAGAAATTTTACAATTGCAGTTTCCTCCGGCAGTTCTCCGATAATTTCCCCTGTCTCAAAATTAACGATCTTCCGGCAAGCTACGAAACGTGTGCCATCCTTAGAAATATCAATCCAATCGCTAACAATACCTGTAAAAGGAACATTGATATTCCTCATAATTTCGCCGGTTAAACCGTTAATTTCCAGGATATCGTAATGGCTTCGTATCAACACGTTCCCGTTGGGATGAATTGCAGGCATGGAGTGGAATTGAACCTCATTATTAGTCCACATCACGAGGGAATCGGCCTGCGCCCTTGCCCCGGCAGAAAATAAGAATGATAAAAACGCTGCCAGTAAAATTAGTTTTTTCATGGTAAAGCCCTATAATTGTTTTTACATTACTACCATCGGGTAGTATTATTTATATATAGTTAGTAACATATCAAATTCAATTTGGTCTCAATATTCCCTGCTTTTTCTTCATTTTTCCAGCCGCCGCTTTCAATGTTGAACCTGTCAGCGCTGAAAGCGGGGGCGGAGTTAGTTCACCACTAAAAATTTTGAGGAATAATTATTTTCTCCCGTCCTGATTCGGGCAATATAAACCCCCGAGGGCAATGATACGGACAACGATATTTGCGAGCCATGAACAGCAGCGATATTTTGAGAAAAAACCACTTCCCCCTGAATATTATTAATTGTAAGGTTGATTTCTACGCTTTGGCTTTCAAGTCCGTTTATTGTCAGTATGCCGCCCGAGTATTCAGCCCTGAACGCGTTTGTATCCAACTCATCTTTAACGCCTACGGTACTCAGGATTTTTTCGAAATCAAGGGCGACAATAGTACGATTTCCATTATCGTGTACAATTATATTTTTAGCTGCATAGTTGTATAGCGGATTTGAAGAACCATATTCTGATGAAAAATATATTTCTTTTTCATTATCAATATCCCATATAATTGAATAAAAATCAAGCCCATTATCTGATGTTGCAAAAACATAATTATCATCAATCAGACCTAAACCCCAAAAACCTTTAGGCGGGGTTGTTTCTGTTATTAACATCCACTTGGAATACGGTGCTTCCGTTAAGAAAAATGAACCTTTTATTGAACCTAACCTGTTTTGCCCATAACATACATACTTAGCATTTTCAGAAAACTGAATATACTCAATTCTTCTGCCATTGTCAGGATAGTCTTCCAGTTCCTTAATAAACTGCATTGTTTGCGCATCGAAAAGGTAGAAGTGGGTGTGTTCTTCGTCATCGTATCCGGTTTCCAATGTTGCAATTGCAAAGAATTTGCCGTTATTTGATACTTCCAGCGCAGTTATTAATTTTTTTCCGATATCAAAACTTTCTGATTCCCCGGTTTCAATATCCCATACAAAGAAGTTGTATTCTGCCTGATTAAAAGGTGCATAAATAATTTTAGAATTGTCAGGATGGAGAAATTTTATCTTGTAAGCTTCAGGATGTGCTTTAATTACTTCTCCACTTTCTACATCAATTATATATCCTGCCGCCGCCATTTTCGAACCATCCAAAGACAATTCCAAACTTGTTGTTCCGGCAGGCAAAGCTATTTTTCTTATAAGTTCTCCTGTTAAACCGTCAATTTCCATTATATTTGCCTGATTATCTCCGATGAAAACATTGCCGTTGGGATGTACTCGCGGCTGTGTTGAAAACCTTGTATTTCCATAAGTCCACATCACGAGGGAATCGGCCTGTGCCCTTGCCCCGGCAGAAAATAAAAATGATAAAATTGCTGCCAGTAAAATTAGTTTCTTCATGGTAAAGCCCTATAATTGTTTTTACATTACTACCATCGGGTAGTATTATTTATATATAGTTAGTAACATATCAAATTCAATTTGGTCTCAAACTTTTTCGCATTGTTATTGATTACCGGAACTTAATCAATCTTTATTATTCCCGCAAATGTTTCTTGTTCCTGTATCGTTGCTGTTGCTGTGGGTTAAGTTATCGGGCAGGAGGGTTAGGAATATGGATTTTTCAGTCGCAAGCTTCTTCGGATTTACGGATTGAAGAGTCCACCCCCGGCCTAACGGTCACCCCCGCCAGCGGGGGACAATAAAAGATATACCGCCATGTCACCCGACGGCCCCGACGAGTCGGGACAGGCGGATGACAATTTGCAAACGCCAGCGCTTTTACTAATTCTTAGGTTTTTACGCGGAAGTACGGTATTAATGTTTCGAGCTGTTGAATAATAAAAAAACTCACCCGACGAAAGAAATCATCGGATGAGTATAAATATATGGCGGTTTTTGTTATTTCCTGTATTTGGAAATAAATTCTTCCACTTCGGGAATGCCGCCCTGGTATATCAGGTAACCGTTGCTCGGTTCGCGTTCGGTTATTTCTCCTGCAACCGGAGTGAGCATTATATCTTTTACTTTCTCAAGGTCGTCGGTTTGGCCGAGCGCCCATGCAAGTTTCATGTAAGCAACTTCGGGAAGCATGTTGGCTGTAGGCACAACGCCGAGTTCCATCATTTCGCGCCCTGTTTCGTAAACGTACATCTGCACGTAACCCCAGAGGGTCTGAACAGTCATGTAAACAGCAACACCCTTGTCCTGAGCGCGTTTCAGCGCTGCGTAAAGCGGTTTGTTCACATGGCCGAGTCCTGTTCCGGCAAATACGATACCTTTATAGCCATTATCAATCATCATGTCCACCATATCAGGCTGCATGTTGGGATAATAATAGAGAATCCCTACTTTTTCCTCGAAATAAGGCTTCAGAATAAAGTCTTTGTCGTGCCTTCTGCGTTTGTAGTCATTCCTTATGGGTGTGATGTTTTCCTTGTCAACCATTGCGATAGGAATATCGCCGATTGTACGGAAAGTAGAACGGTAGCTGGAGTGCATTTTCCTAACTCTTGTACCGCGGTGCAGCAGGCCGTAAGTGTCTGAAGTCGGGCCGAACATGCAAACCATTACTTCAGCTATATCGGACTCGGAGGCTGTTTTTATCGAGTGGATCAGGTTTAGCGCGGCATCGGACGACGGCCTGTCGCTGGAACGCTGCGAACCTACCATCACGATAGGAACCGGCGAGTTCTGGATCATGAATGAAAGAATTGCAGCGGTATGGTGCATTGTATCTGTCCCATGCCCGATAACAATTCCCTGCACGCCTTTTTCAATTTCGGCTGCAATGGCTTCGGCAGTACCTTTCCACTGGTCCGGGCCCATATTCTCGCTGAAAACGCCGTATAATTTTTCTGTTTCAAGGTTGCAATAATCTGCAAGTTCCGGCACCGAACCATAAAGTTCGCCGGGCGAGAATGCCGGTATAACCGCGCCTGTACGATAGTCCAGGCGGCTGGCAATAGTTCCGCCGGTACCGAAAAGTTTTACTCTCGGTTTCACAGGATCTGTCGGGAATTCCTGTTCCGGAATTTTATAATTGGCAATCTTACGGCCGTTTATTTTAATATCAGTAATTTTTTCAACTGCTATGCCAACATTATATCCGGTACGAAGCTTCAAAACAACGTGCAGGTCGTCAGCAGTTTCGGAACGTGGCAGAATAAGGCCGATATAGTGGTCATCCGCATTAGTAAATATTTCAACGTCGCTCCATACTTTTGCTTCAAATTTTTGCAGGGTTTCGAGCACTTTGCCCCAGTAGCCTTTATAATCTTCACTTACAGACATATCAGCCCTCCCCGTTCAGTTTATTTTTCAAAAATTCATTAACTTTAGCTGCTTCAATCCTGTAGCGAAGCCCTTCCATCATTATTCCTGCCATGATTTTGTGTTTGCTTTGCGGATTGATTATCTCCATGTCGCCGAATTTCCTGTCAGCTGCGCCAAATTCTTTTTCAAGCTGATCTTCTTTTATTGCTTCGGGGATCATTTCCTTGTCAAATTTTCCTGTTTTAACAGCATCCCGCATTGCAAAAAGAATGGCATCCGCCGGCAGCAGGCCGTCTTTATTCAGGATTAAAATATTTTCAAGGATGTCGTCGGTCAGTTTCAATATATCCAGTCCCTGTTTTTTCAGTCGCTTGATATTTTGAACTAATACCACGGCAGCAAGAACCGGGCTGACTTCGTGCTCTTTCACAAGTTTTTCGAACAGAGGAGCATATTTTGAATAGGAGAGAGGCTCGATTGTATCTTCAGGAATACCGAGTTCGTAATACCATTTCATGTTGTCCCAGAAATATTTCGGGAGTCCTTCCCTGAGTCTTGCTTTTCTGTCTTCTGTTATGCGTTTTGGCGGAAGGTCGGTATCCGGATACATTCTTTCCGGGCCCGGCAGTATACGTTCAAAGCCATTTGTTCCGTCCCTCAGAGCCTGCCTGGTTTCCGAAGGAATACCAATTGTTGCTTCCTTAGCGCGGATAATAATTTCTTTAGCGCCTGTCTCTGCATCGCCCGGGCATCCCCAAACCAAAACGAGAGTATCATTTTCATCGGCTTCCATCTGTTTCCTGAGCTTTTGCCATTCGGCTGTGGAAATGGAGTCCATCGGGGTATCCGAATGAAGAATGTTTGGTATTTCAGAAATACATGCAATCACCCTTACCCTGTCGGATATTTCCTTCGAGAAATAAGTATCTGTCTGTGTTTGCCAGTTAAGAAGTCCTTTATATCCTTTCAGCGCTACGCAGTTAACTGTTTTACCATCTGCAATAGCCTGGTGAACAGGTTTGTAAAGAGTTTTCTTAAGTGCTTTTGTTACGTCAGTATAATCAGCTTTGAAAGTTTCTTCCGTAATTCCGCGGGAATGAAGTTCATCCCTGAGCAATAACAGGTTCCACTGCCTCATTGCTTCGTTATAAGTCAGGCGTGGAATATAAGGAATTCTTGAAACGCCCTTGATCTCGATTCTTGTTCCACCTGTAACGCTGACGTTAACATCCTGGCGGCCGGCGCCAATACCAGTACGAACGTGCCCTGTTGAACGTACCAGCTTACGCAATATCTGGTTTACTTCGGCAACTTCCTGAGGTGTTTTCATTTCAGGAGCAGTAACCGTTTCAATCAGGGGAGTTCCAAGCCGGTCGGTCAGATAAATTCTCTCATGGCCCAAATCAGAAGCTTCACGGCATGAGTCCTCTTCTATCGACATCTGAATAATGTGAATAATTCTGTCTTTGTAAGGAACTTCACCGTTAACGCATGTAATAGCTGTACGCTGAAACCCTGTAGGAATTGATCCGTCCAGATACTGCTTCCTGGCAATATGAAGCTCGTCCACCAGCGTTGCGTCAAGCAGCATACCAATTTCAAAAGCGATGTCCAAAGCCTGTTCATTTATTTCGAAAGGCGGTGTATCGTCCATTTCGTAGGTACATACTGTTTCGCGGTTAATTCTGTAAGTAATATTTTTCTTTGTTTTAAATTCCATGAGGGCTGTGCCGTCATATTCGCCAAGCTCGGAAAGCGTGGGCCTCATGTGGCGGAGAATTTCCGCGTTATATTCTTTGGAGTACCTGCCTGCAGGACAGCGGCAGAATAGTTTTTTCTCGGTAAGAAGCTGCTGATGCACTTCCAGCCCGGATTTAAAGCCGATCTCCCTGTAATCGTCTTCGGTCATTTCCTCGAACGGCTTAAACTGAAACTTTGCCATTTAAAATCCTTTCAAAATATCTTGATCTGCTTCATTTTATCTATTTTCAATTCATACGTTTTTCAAATTTTCGGAAAGTACAAAGATACGAAATACTGATAAGCTGTGGTAGTTATAATTTAGATAAACTTGCACAAAGACTATCCATTGCCGGACAGGCTGAATATTTTTGAATAATCTGTTTCTGTCACCTTCAGGGCACAGGCTAAAAAAGATTATTCCTTTAAAACAATACGATGGCCAATATTTAACCCAAATTATTATACTTTTTTCTTTCCTTTTGTTAAATTTGTATGAAATATTGTATGATTTTGTATGTTACTAATACTAAAATTTGATAATAATTGAGATATAAATATTGCAGGATTATATTTAAAAAAAGAATTCTGAATTAAAGTACACTAAGCACCCTGATTTCAATTGATTGGCAGGGCTTATAAATACTAAATTCTATTGATCAGGAAATTTGAAATTAGAAATTATAAAATTGAATTACATGAATCAACTTTTCAAAACAATATTCGTACTGATTATTTTTTCTTCAGGATTGTTATTATCTGATGAAATTGAGAACTCTCTGCTCTGGGAAATTTCGAAGGAAAACCAAAACCACAAATCTTATGTATTCGGCAGTATGCACGTGAAGGATAAAAGGGCTTTTGAATTTGGCGATTCTGTTCTGATTTGCCTTGGAAAATGTAAAGTGTTTTCACCGGAACTTAGCCTAAGCGACGAGGAAACGGATGCTGCCGGGCGTGCGATGTATCTTGATAATAACGAGAGGCTGATCAATATTCTCCCCGATTCTATTTATAATCCAATGGCAGCGGCAATTAAAAAATATCTTAAAAAGGAGCCTGACCTGTTCGGCCAATTCAGGCTTTTTGCTGTTTATAATTTTATTCGCAAGGTTATACAGAAAAGCGATTTTCCGGAAACTATAGATGGATTTCTGAAGTTAAAAGCAGAGGAGAAGGGACTGATAATTGAGGGCCTTGAAGAATTGGGCGATCAGATTGGTACTATTGATAAAATACCAATGTCATTCTATTATAATTTCTTTAAAAACCCTGACAATTACCTTGAGGAATCCGAAGCAAACCTGGAGTACTACATTGATGAGGATATTGGCGGCCTGCATGAAAGGATTATAAAATCCAGAACTGGCAGCGAGATGTCATCAGTTTTGCTTGGAAAAAGAAACAGGAAAATGGCTGAGAGAATAGACGAGCTATCCCAAAAAATGCCATGCTTTGCAGTTGTCGGGGCAGCACACCTTGCCGGGGATGAGGGAATTCTGAATATTTTGAAAATGAAAGGCTACGCCGTCAGGTCCGTGGGATACGATGAGGAACTTGAACTGACAGGAAGGGATTTCGTGAAATGGGAGAAATTTGATTTTATTCCTGCGGGATTTTCAGCTTTGTTTCCGACAGCTCCTGAAGAAACAGAAAACCGGAAAAGCATAGGCGGTGATGTATTCTTCTATAATCATGCTTCGGTTCCTATAAAGGGCGATAATAATAAAGCTTATTATATAACTTCCATCGGCATGCCCGACGGTACAAACCCTGACCCGATGATTGACCAGTTTATCCAAAAAACAAAAATTGCCGGCACTGATAATAAAATTGATGATGAAGATGAAATTTTATTTCATGATAAATACCCGGCACGGGAAGTTATTATTGAAAGGGAAAATGAATTATACGAGTATACCCTGTCAGTTGAAAATGGAAATAAAATATATATTTTGCAGATATTGTGCCCCGATGATGATTTTGAAGATAATTACTTCCTGCAGAAATTCCTGGATAATTTTGAATTGAACGAGAAATAACCCGACCACTCAATCTTCGCCGCCCAGCTGTTCGGAAGCCATGGCGTAGTAAAGGCCGCGGGCTTTTATCAGTTCGTAAAAGTTAAATCATATTTCATATCGACCAGGTTGATGGCCGGATTATAAGTTTAACAGCAAATATTATTTGTTTCTGAAATCAATATTTATTCTGTCGAATGAGTCTCCCCAATAAGTATAAATAATGCGCCCTATGATACTATCTTCATCTATGAAACCAATATGCCTGCTATCTAATGATCTGTTACGATTGTCTCCCATTACATAATAACTTCCATGAGGCACAAAGATTTGTTTTATATTTGCTTTTGAACTGTCATAAGGATATTTCATTTTGTAGATCAGGTATTTGTGCCCGTTTGGAAGCTCTTCTTCAAATTCAAGAACCGGAACGCCATCACTTTTCGTCTCCGAAATAAATTTTTCCTTACCGGGCTTGCCGTTAATACACACATTATTATCATTTAAATCAATCATATCAAATGGAAGCCCTACAATTCTAAAAAACCATATCTTTCCGTCAGGCCTTGAAAAGGCAACAATATCGCCATAATCAGGTTTCTTGTTGTTGTATGCTTTCTCATCTGCAACTACACGGTCGCCAATTTGAAAAGTCGGTTTGTTACCGGAGCCGGTAATCTTAAAATTTTTTATACCTAAACTGTAAAAAGAAATGTCTAAAAAAATTAAAATACTAACCATCCCTATAGCAAAAAGTAAATGATAGTACCACCTGTTATATGGTTTTAAGATATACTGCTTTTGTCGCCTGGCGTTCTTTACTCCGTCATAGATTATAAAAATCAGAAGCGCTATTTCGAGTACAAACCATGCAATCAGGCCATATAATGATGTTGCAGCACGTGTTAGGGCAAATATATAAGTAACAGAATGAATTAAAACAAAAAACACAATACCTTTTATTAGCTGTCCATTGTAAATTTGCCCGAACCCGGGAAGTAATAGCGAAAACAAAAACGCTAGAACAGTTTTTCGCGGTTTTGTCATTACAGCAGTCGATTGTTCGTTAAATGTCTCTTCCATTAATTCATACTCTTTCTGTTATCTTTAATAATAGAGGTTTTTTGGTGATTTAATGCCTTTTTTCACTATTAACATTAGTTACATTGGCACAATTACTTTATGTATCTTTTTAAGTTTTTATATTCTACTATATCTTCAAACTTTAATATTGAAATACGTCTGAAAGTAGGTGCATAACCTTCTTTGCCACTTGGTTTGAAATATTCTCTGATAAAATCATTTTCTGTTTGATATTTTAGTTTCACAACAGAGCCAAAATATCTATTCTCCCTCTGAAACACCATTTCAATGATTGATCTATTGTCCTGATCAAAGTTGTCAGAATTTTGAATTTCAGAAATAGCATGTCTTTTGTCCTGCTCTGATATTTCAAGAGTAAAAGTATGGTAACTATCGGCTAATGCTGAAACTGTTTCATTATGAAGTATTTTAAAATCATCAGATAATTCAATTCCTTGCTCTATTAAAAGTTCCTTTGCATCATTTTTGGAAAAAAGTTGATCTTCGAAAATTATGAAGAAAGCAATTGTCAGAACAAGAATTCCATAGGAAATTGTAAGATATTTTGACGTTTTCGGAAATCCGAGTCGCTTTGGAACGAAATATAGTAGAAGTCCAATACCAATAGGTATTCCAATAAATATAAGTATTAAGATGCCTATGAAGAAAAATGTGTCCATTTAATACTTTCTGTCTTGTTTAATTACCTCATCAACTACTTCCCTAAAATACAAATTCCATCAATATAATCGCAGTATCAAAAAAAATTTTCATCCCTCAATCTTCTCCGCCAATTTGTTCGGAGGCCATGGCATAGTATAGGCCGCGGGCTTTTAACAGTTCGCTGTGGGTGCCTTTTTCCGCTACGCGGCCGCCTTCAAGGTAGCATATCATGTCGGCGTTGCGAACGGTACTGAGGCGGTGGGCAATAATTACCGCCGTGCGCCCCACGAGAATTTTATCAAGGTTCTCCTGTATCCTTCTTTCCGATTCGGCGTCAAGCGAGGATGTGGCCTCGTCCATTAGCAGTATCTGGGGGTCGCGGTAAAGGGCGCGGGCTATGCATAATCTCTGTCTCTGCCCTCCGGAAACAGCCATGCCTTTTTCTCCGACAATGGTTTTGTATCCCATCGGGAAATCCTTAATAAATTCATCAGCAGCGGCAAGCACCGCAGCTTTTCTAACCTTATCTATATCCGGGTTTAAATCGCCGAGGGCAATATTATCAATTACCGAACCACTGAACAGGAAACTGTCCTGCAGCACCCAGCCAATATTCCGGCGCAGCGACATTATATCAATATTCTTAAGGTCTATGCCGTCGATCATCAGTTCGCCGGAGGTGGGTATGTTAAAGCCGGCCAGCATCTTCATCAGGGTGCTCTTACCACAGCCGGACTTGCCGACAAATGCAACTACCTTGCCGGGCGGAACTTCCAGGTTCATATTATTGATGACCAGCGGCGAATCCTCCGATCCGTAGCGGAAATTCACGTCTTTGAAGTTCAGGGCACCTTTGGCCTTCTTGATAAATACTTTTGGTTTGTCTTCTTCAGCCGGTGGCTTTTCCTCGGGTTCCATCTCAAGAACGTCGTTCAGCCTTTCCATACTTGTAGATACATTCTGGAACTGATCGTAAAGCCCTACCAGCCCCATTATTGGCCCCATCACAGAACCGACTATTGCGTTGAATCCCATAAACTCACCTACGGATATGCTGCCTTCCATTACAAGGTGGGCGCCATACCAGAGCAGCGTTATACTCGACGCTGTGTTTACAACCTGGCTTATAATCCCTGCCAGCATCTGCGTTTTCTGCATCTTGGCGGAAAGGTTCACGTTGTTAACGTATGAATCTTCCCATTTCGTCCTTACGTTCCATTCTGTCGAGTTTGCCTTGATGGTTTCAATACCCTGTATGGATTCTATCATCAGCGAGCTTTGGTCGCTGTTGGACATAAATATATCGTTGGATATTCTTTTTATTATCGGTGAAAATACGAGAGTCAGCCCCACGAAAAATGGCAGGAATGCAAGCACAACAAATGAAAGCGGGGCACTATAGGCAAACATCATTGATATATATACAACCACCATTATCACGTTGAGTACGGTGGAAATTGCCGAACCCGAGAGAATAGCCCTTACTTTGCTATTCTCGCCGAAGCGGGTTATTATATCACCCGTTTTGCGCGAGTAGAAGAATTTCATAGGCAGGCTTAGCACGTGCTTATAGAAATCCGCCAGCAGCTTCAAGTCCAGGCGTGTGGTTACGTAGATCATCACCAGGGACTGAATGCTTGAAGTAAGTGTAGAGAAGAAGGTGACGAGCACCATACCCATCAGCATCATATTTAATAATGAAACATTTTTATATACGATAACATTATCGATAATACTTTGTATGAATAATGGAGATGCCAGTCCAAGTACATTCAGAACTAATGCCCCGATAAATATTTCAAAGAAGAAGAATTTATACGGAAGCAGATATTTAACGAAGCGGAATACCGGAGTTTTTGCCGGCTTCAGGCTTTTAAATGCCGGTGTAGGCTCTAACTCTATCGCGTAGCGTGTCCATGATTTTTTAAATTGTTCGTGTGTCAGCTTTCTGATACCGATACCGGGGTCTGCCAGCCATATATTTTTTGGATCTATTTTAAACAATACAGTCCAGTGATAGCCTTCCCAATGGACAATTGCCGGCAGTTTCAGGTTTTTAAGGCCGGGATAGCTGAGTTTATACGGCCTTGCCCTGTAGCCAAGGTTTTCCGAGGCCCGGCAAACTGCCCCCATCGAGGCACCTTCAACCGATACGTTTGCCATTTCCCTAACCTGCCCCATGCTCAGCTTCTTGCCGTAAAATTTCGAGATCATGGTAATACAAGCGGGGCCGCAGTCACTTTCGTCGTGCTGCTGCAACCAGGGGAAATGCCTGATCTTTTTTTCGCCCGTATCTTTGAATTCTGGATAAATCTTTTTATTCTCGTCATCGGCCTCGCCACCGGTTATCTTGGCAAGTTCTTCTTCAAAATTTTTAATTCTGCTTTCAAATAATTCTTTTAGTCCGTCATCATGGCTGAATAATTGCGATACAAGCTGGTATGGGATTTCAACCATAACGGTTTCTTCATTTGCTATGGCCCTGTAGCCCTGCTGCTTGCCGCTAACTACGCCGTACTCGCCAATCATGTCGTCGCGTCCGGCAACGCCAACAAGCCCGTCATTTTCCAGGTTCTCGCGGTAGATATCAACTATTCCGCGAAGTATAATATATAGTGAATTATTTTCTTCACCCTGGTTGAATATAATTTCTCCCTTGTCGTGCCTTTCGATAAATGCGCTGTCGGCAATATCTTTAACCAGGTCTTCATCAATAAGTTTTGATTTGAATATATCCCTGATCTTGTGTTCAAGCAGGGATGCGGCAATTTTTTCTTTGGCAGAAACAGCAACAGACCTTACTTCAGGATTGACGGAATCTAAAATAAGCAAATGTGTATCAGGGTCGGCGGCTGAAACAGAATAATTCCAGGGCGTATCATCCACAAGTGAGATTTCCCCGGTAAAGCCTTTTTCCTCAACGCGCCCAAGGCTGCGGATGATGCCGTCGGCAGTGATCTTTTTCCTGATAGCGCCCTTGTAAACATAGATAAAATTATTACAAGGCTTGCCAACTTCCGAAATCGGGTCGCCGAGGCCAAGTTTTTTAAATTCGAAATGCCCCGCCAGTTTATCCTTATCCGAATCGCTCAGTGCCGCGAACAGGTCAATTTCATTTATAATATCCCTGATACCCGATTTAATCGGATCCGGATCAAGTTTAATATTTGCGTTGTTGTCTGCCATAATTTATATTAGTCTGATTTTTTGCCTCTTATGTAATCAAATACTTTTGATATTGGCGCGAATACTGTTTCTATCATTCTTTTCGAACCCGTAGAAACTTCTGCCACGCCGCGCATCCCATATTTTAAATTTATCTTAGGATTGATTTTATCGAAAACAACTTTTGATTCATAAACCAGCCCGTACCCTTCAACAACCTGCGGATCGGGCGAAATATCAATAACTCGCCCAAGCTGAATTCCGAAATCCTGGTATGGATAGGCATCGAATTTAATTGATACTGTCTGGCCTTTTTTCACTTTTCCAACATTCTGGTCTGAAATGTAAATCATTCCTGTTTTGGGCAGGTCGTCCCTGATAATCCTGAGCAGGGAAACGCCCTTGCCGATATATTCGTAAGATTTCGGGTAAATTTCCGCAACCACGCCTGGGTACTTGGATTTCATTATCACCTGGCGGTCTTTCAGGATCACTTCATCCTCCAGTATTTCCAATTCCTTTACCTCCGAACCGGTCGATCTGTATTCCTTAGCTATGCTTTCAAGCAGGTCGTCGAGAAGCTGAAGGTTCGAATAGATTTCCACGCGGTAACTATTTATAAGGGCTTCGGTCTGGGACACAAGCCCGAGGTATTTTTCTCTTGAAGCGGCTATCTGGTATTCGGTTATCACTTTTTTATCAAAAAGGATAATATCCTGCTGATAGATTGCAGATTGCTTCTTTTCAAGGTCCAGCGAACGGTTATACGAATTCCACAGCCTGTCGGAATTTGCTGATAGCTTCTGCACTAAGTTGAAATACTCCGAGGCTTTCCAGATGCTGTCCCTAATCCCATTTTCCGGAATTTCTGCCGGGTCAATCAATCCGTTTCTTCTCAGGCCCGTTGCAAATTCCACAACAAAGCGTCCGTCCCTGCCACCATAATCATTGGCAATAGATTTAATTTTTTCGATGGATACATCCACCTGCAAATATTTTTTCCTGAGCAGTTCCAGTTCAACCTTAAGCTCCTCGAGGTCATACTCGGAAGCAAGGGCCGACTCCGACATAATACTCAAAAGCTGCTGCTGGTATGAAACGTCGTCGTTTTGCTCTACAAATACCGACCCGACCGAACCGGCAACCGGGCTTTGCACAATATATTCCTCACCGAGTACTGCCAGCGTCGTAGTAACCTTTGTATCAACAACAGCGTAAAAGCTGTAAATAACAGCTGTAAAAAGTATGATAAATATTATATATATTGGGCCTTTAAGGATAAATCCGGGTTGGGTTTGGATAAAATTCTCTGCCGTGGCGGAAAATTTTTCTCTTTCCTCCATTACATCCACAGTACTGACCGGCCGGAATAACCTGCCATGCCCGCTTTTCTGTGTATTTTCCTTATCAGACTTTTTGCCGAACATCATATATCTTTTGTTTTACAACTACTTAATGCTTGTACTAACAAAAAGCAAGCCAAATATCGAATATTATGGTGGGTGAGCTAAATGTGATTATTTGTTTTTGGGGGATTGGTTAATGGAATTTACTGAAGTAATTCATTTTATCATTTAGTCTTATATAGTTCAACAGAATCGGATATTCCTTTCTCATCGTAATGTACTTTGAGTAAGGTTATTTCCTTCGGATCTATATCCCATCCGTATTTCTCCTGTATAATATAATATCTATAAAGACTATTATTTTCATTGGCTATATTAACACTACAACCGATCAGCTCTTCAATCTCAAAAATTGTTTTATTTATTAGAATTTTACTTTTAATTAAATCGTTAACCATATTAGCCCTTGTATCAAGAGTAATGTTATCTCCTCCGTTTTCCTTCCATTTTCTGCTATCAAATTTGACATCATGATTACAAGATGTAAGTAATACGCCTAAACAAAAAACAAATATTCCTGTTATATCTTTTAGTTTCATTGATTTTTTGATGACATTTTCAACAAATTCTTGTAATTATTAGATATATAGACATTATATTATTTTCTTGTTTTATTTTCAATATACACTTTTTCATTCAGTTTTTTCAGAGCTTTCATAAAATCTTTTTCATTCATTATTATTAATTGATATTCTGATATTTCTTTCAAACGTTTGTACCTGTCATTTTTGCTGTACCCTTTCGAAATCATCTCTGCATTAAGAGTTTCAAGGTTTGACAAAACAGCAAGTTCATTTATACTGGCAATATCTCTAATATTCATTCCTTTGGTTTTCAATTCCGGGTTGGATTCACGCCAATCTTTTGCCGAACATTTAAATAGTGCAACATTCAATAAATCAGCTTCCTCTGCATAGAGCAACCATTGTTTATCTTTATCATAATTAATTTCTGGAATGATAAAGTTTTTGATTGCATCAGTATGAATGTGATAGTTTGTCTTACTTAAAATTCTCTTTACATTCCATTCTAAATTGTATAGATTACTCTCAATTTCTTTTAATCTCTGAAACTCTCTAATAACAAGTAATTTGAACTCGGGGCTTATCCATGTTCCAAGTTCAAAAGCAATATCTTTATGAGCATAAGTTCCGCCATATCTTCCTGTTTTTGCAAAGATTCCAATGGCATTGGTTCTCTCAATCCATTGTTTTACAGACATTGTAAATCTATTAACTCCAGCTTCCGACATAATTACACCGAATTCGGTGTAATTAAAATCCGGATTATAAATTTTTTCCCATACTCCAAGAAACTCAATCGTATTTTTATTGCTTAACCACTTAAAAATTAATCCACCACTTTCCTTATATTTCAGCATATCAGTCAAACTAATATAATCTTCATCCCTCTGCCTTGTAATATGGATAATTGTGTCATGAACTTCTATGTGTTTCGTATTATCTTTCATATCATGCTTAGATTTATTTCATAAAAGCATTTTCAATAATCAGTTTTGACATTATTTTCTGCAAATGTCTTATTAAAATCTCTAACCCTATTTGGTTTATCATCATTTCGGTTTTCGTATTCTGCCCAAAACATAATATCTCTCGGGTCAGTTTTTGCAGAATCCAAATTTGACTTCCAGTGTTCAATTCTGTTTTGAGTTAAAAAAATTGAACAGCGAACAATTCTGTCAGAATCTAAATAATTATATTTTTCCAAATATTCGGCCAGAATTTTAATCGCTGAATTGAATTCAGAGCCAAATCGTGTTTTCATTTCCTCAATAATATCTTCTGGTAATTCTCTCACTTCTTCGTTTATATGAGTTAATAATATTTTATCTTCAGCAACTTCTTTTTAAAATAGAAATCTACATAAAGAGAAGCAGGAAAGCAAGTGGAAAGGGATGTTTTATGATATTTATCTCCCTGCCATTACCTATAATTTATTTAAAGACATTTATTTTATTGAATAATTAGTTCCCGGCCCGGAACCATATTTTTCAATTAAGTTTTGTTTTATCAATTCAGGTAAAATTTTCTTAACTGTTGGGCTGGGTATTCCGAGACGTTTAGCTATATCACCGGATTTACAACCTGCATTATTTTCAATAAATATTAAAATAGATTTTTCACGCGGAGATAATCTTGTTTCAATTCCCTTTCTTTCGAGTTTTATCATTAATTGTTTTTGAATATTTCCAAGTGCATCGAAAAAAAATTGAATCCATTCTGTTACATCTTCATTAGGCCTACGTGCCTGACACATTCTTAATACTCTGTAATATTCAGTTTTTCTGCTTTCAATTTCATGTTCAAAGCTCACATATTCAATCCATTTATATCCATTTTTTAAAAGTAATAAGGAAGAAAGCAATCTGCTTAATCTTCCGTTTCCGTCTTGGAATGGGTGAATACTTACAAATTCATAAACAAATAATGCGCATTTCACAAGTGGATGAGTCTCTGAGTCATTAGAATACCAATTTATTAATTGCCTCATTGCATCTTTAGTAGGAAATCCGGCCTCTGTAGTTCGAAATATCACCTGCTGAGTACCATCGGGAAATTTCGCTTCTACTATATTACTGTGTTGCTTATAATCTCCTTTATGCCACAGATCTTTCTTGCTGTGTCTCAATAAAACATTGTGCAAATGTTTCAAACTGTTTTCAGAGATTGAAATATCTTTATAAGACTCTGAAATCAAATCTAAAGTTTCGAAATATCCTACTACTTCTTGAGAATCTCTATCTACTAATTTTGTAATGTCAATTTCATTAAGCAACGCTTCAATTTCTTTGTCAGACATATTTGAGCCTTCAATCCTAGTGGAAGCTCCGACACTTCTAATAGTTGCAATTGTTTTTAATTGCTTTAAACTCGAACCTTCTTTTTTTTCGATTGAAGACCATGAAGCGTCAAATCTGTCAATTTGGCTTATCATTCGGATAAGATTCCAATCAATTTTTAGTCCAAATATATATACCCTGTTTTCCATAAATAAAAATACAAAAAAAAATCTTCTGATACGATATGATTCGTTAATATTCGATAATGATTCGAAAAATATGAAATAATTTGAGCTGATTTTATACGAAATTTTGTTGATTTTTAAAAGATCAACAATCGCGCTAATAACCAACCCATGCAAAATTTTCTTTACTTTTTTAGTTTTCCTTTTGTTTCCAGGCTTCTGATTGTCTATCCTGTACATCGTTTTCAATTCTCGATATTCTTCTATTCATAAATTACCCTTAATTTTTCCAGCAGAGAAATCAACTCCACCTTTTTTATATTATCTTATGTTCAGATTAAAATTCATAACCAATGATTAATCTACATAAAGAAAAGCAGGAAAGCAAATGGAAAGTGGAATTTGATCCTCAATAAAACTTGTGACAATACGCCATAACATAAATATTAAACTGAACTGATCGGAAAAAGAATGAAAGAAAAATATACTAATAGTCTGATAAATGAAAAAAGTCCGTATTTATTACAGCATGCACACAATCCGGTAAACTGGCAGCCCTGGGGCAAAGCTGCTTTTAAAATGGCTGAAGAAAAGGATAAACCGGTTTTTCTGTCAATAGGATATGCAACCTGCCATTGGTGTCACGTTATGGAACATGAATCTTTCGAGGATGAACAGGTTGCAAAACTGCTCAATGATAATTTTATTTGTATAAAGGTTGACCGTGAGGAACGCCCGGATATTGATGAAATTTACATGACTGTTTGCCAGATGATGACAGGCGGCGGCGGATGGCCGTTAACTGTTTTGCTGACTCCAGACCGCAAGCCTTTCTTTGCAGGTACATACTTCCCCAAAAACAGCGTTCACGGACGAACAGGCCTTACTGAATTAATTCCCAAGGTGATGGAAGTATGGAACACAAGGCGGGATGATGTCAGGAAATCATCCGATGATATTGCCAATTCACTACAGGGAAGTATAACAACAATGGATGGCCCTGTGGTGGAGGATCAGCATTTCGTGCAATGCTTCAACGAATTGAGCACCAGCTATGATAAATATAAAGGTGGATTTGGCAGTGCACCCAAGTTTCCCATTCCGCATAATATGCTGTTTCTAATGAGATATTTTAAAAAGCATAATGATGAAAAAGCCCTTGAAATGGTTGAAAAAACATTACTTGAAATGCGCAAGGGTGGTATTTTCGACCAGGTTGGATTCGGTTTTCACAGGTATTCAACCGACAGCAGGTGGCTGCTGCCACATTTCGAGAAAATGCTCTACGATCAGGCAATGATGCTGAATGTACTTTCCGAAGCTTACCAGATAAGTAAAAAAGACTATTATAAAAATATCGCCCTGGAAATACTGGAATACCTTAAAAGAGATCTGAAATCACCGGAGGGCGCGTTCTATTCAGCCGAAGATGCTGACAGCGAAGGAGTCGAAGGTAAATTTTACGTTTGGGATAAGAAAGAACTTGAAAAGGCCGGACTTTCGTATGAAAAAATTCTGAAATTCTATAATATCAGAAATGACGGGAATTTCTCGGATGAATCCACCGGACATCAGACCGGGAAAAATATTCTTCATTCAGATTTCCTGCCGGAAGAATTTGCAGATAAGGAACTTACCGACAGAAACAATTTTAAAAAAGAACTTGAAGATTTTCGGGTAAAACTTTTCAATATCCGGAAAGAACGCGTCAGGCCGCTACTCGATGATAAAATTCTTACAGATTGGAACGGATTAGCTATCGCTGCACTGGCAAAAGCAGGAAATATATTCAAAGATGAAACATTCACCCGTGAAGCCATATCCGCTGCTGAATTTATTATAAATAGAATGATGCAGAAAACTGCCGGTAAATTTGAACTACTCCACAGATACCGCGATGGAGATGCCGGAATAAGGGGCATGATCAGTGATTATGCTTTTCTATCCTGGGGCCTGATTGAACTTTACATGTCAACATTTGAAGTCAGGTATTTAAAAATTGCTATCGGATTAGTTGAAAACGTAATTGCAAATTTCTTCGATGAAGATAATGGTGGTTTTTTCTCTGCTACTGCCGAAGCAGAAGACCTGATAGCACGAAAAAAAGAACTTTACGACGGAGCAATTCCATCCGGCAATTCAGTTATGATGTTGGTTCTGTCCCAATTATCCAAGATAACGGCCAATAAAATATTCAGAGAGTATGCCGGAAAACAGGCCAGGGCATTTGGCCATAAAGTCAGCAGTTTCCCCTCGGGTTACACATTTTTCCTCAGCGGATTGGAAATGCTGGGCAACAATTCATCAGAACTTGTGATTTCCGGCAATATTGATAATCCTGCAACAATTAAACTTCTGGAAACAGCAAAGGATTTATATAATCCAAACATGGTGATAATTCACAGGCCTGAAGGAGTTAACAGCGAAATCAGTTCTATAGCTCCGTTCACTGCATCTCAACTGCCGATAAACGGACAACCGGCGGCATATCTTTGCAGGAACTATACCTGCAACAAACCTGTAACAAATCCGGATGAATTGAAAGATATGCTGGGACAAGATGAAAGATATGATCCATCCGATGACTAATAGCCACCGGATGAATTGATATAAATTATAATACCTGCTTCGCAAGTTCCTTATGGTCCTCGGCAAGGCGGGCACCCAGCTGAGCTACAACTCGCGATGAAGCCATCGAGGCAAGTTTGCCGGCTTTAATAGCATCACCTGATTTGATAATACCATAGAAGAAAGCTCCCGCGAACATATCACCCGCACCGGTAGTATCAACGGGTTTTACGGGGAATGAAGGGATTTCATAATCTTTGCCGTCCCATTTCACTACCGAGCCTTTTGCGCCCATGGTAACTGCTGCATTCGGAAATTCATTGGCAATATATTTATAGGCAGCATCGAAATTATCTTTCTTACTGAATTCCATAGCCTCGGATTCATTGCAGAATATCAGGTCGGACATACCTGCGATTTTATCAAGTTTATCACCACAGAAATTTATAACCGAGAGATCGGAAAATGTGAAAGCTATTTTTGTATTGTTATCCTTGGCCATCATGGCAGCTTCCAGTGTTGCTTCGCTGCCGTTCGGAGAAAAGAGTTCGTATCCTTCCAGGTAGAGCCACTGTGAGCGGGCAATAATTTCCTCGTTTAGATATTCTTTTTTGAATTTACCGCTCGCTCCAAGGCATGTGAACATTGTACGTTCCGCGTCGGGGGTTATTACAACCACGCATGTTCCTGTCGGATCGGTATCAAGTTTAGGGGCTACAAGTTCAATTCCCAGTTCTTTGAATTCATTCTCGTAAAAAGCGCCCATCTCGTCATTACCAATAACGGATTTGTAGGCTGCCGTGCCACCGAATTTGCTGAACGCAATAACGCTGTTTGCCGCAGAACCCCCGCTGCAACGATTGAAGTTACATTCCGAAAGTTTTGCAAGTAAATCCTTTTGAACTCCGGCATCAGTAAGTTCCATTATCCCTCTTTTTGTATTCAGGGTATCGAACAACGCGTCATCCACTTTAAACTGTAAGTCAACTAAAGCATTTCCAAAAGCTGTCAGCTCAATATTTTTATTCATCTTCTTCCTGTTCAATATTTAATGCAATATTTATTATTCTTTCACATAGCTCGGGGAACTCTATTTCAACTTCCGCTGCTGCCATCGGCACAAGGCTTGTTTCCGTGAATCCCGGAATTGTGTTTACTTCCAGGCAATAAATCATTCCGTCATTATCCAGCCTGAAATCAGTTCTTCCAAAACCGGAACATCCCAAAGCCCTGAAAGCAGTATAACCTGAGTTCATAGTAAAATCTGCAATATCATGAGAAATATCAGCCGGGCAGATATACTCCGTCATACCCTTCTGATATTTATGCTCGTAATCGTAGAATCCGTCCTGAGGTGCAATCTCAATTACCGGAAGTGCTTCGTCGCCTATAACACCAACGGTAAGTTCCCGGCCCTCAATAAATTTTTCTACCAGCACTTTATCGGAGTATTTAAAAGCTTCCTTGATAGCATCGCCTATATCATCCAGGTTTCCGCCTTTTACAATCGAAATACCTATTGTCGACCCCTGGTCGTTTGGCTTTATAACGATATGGTTGCCAAGCTGCTCGCGAATTTCTTCATAGGCATCGTAATTATCAATATGATCTTTTGTAATTACAATCCATTCCGGGGTAGGTATACCGGCTGCCATGAATATCATTTTCGAAGAAATTTTGTCAATAGCAAGCGAACTTGCTTTAACATTGGATCCCGTATAAGGGATACCCCTCAGGTCAAGCAATGCCTGAATTTTTCCGTCTTCGCCGTATTGGCCGTGAAGTACCAGGAATGCAAGCTCAACGCCGTCAAATGCATCTGAATTAACAGCGTCGATCAGGTTGCGGGGCGGGAATTCTGCAAGTTCCTCTTTGGATGGGTAGCCGGTTCTCGGTTCAATATCTTCAATATTTCTCAGGCAGTATTTCCCATAGGCCGGATCAATTGCTACAACTTCATGCCCGAGGCTTTTTAATGCTTTAATAACGGCCAGGCCGCCGGAAATTGATACATTTCTTTCCGGTGAAATACCGCCAAATACTACTGCTATTTTCATAATCTTTCCAATATATTTATAATTTGATCAAATCATCGTTGTTGTTTTCATTCCGATGGACTTTTAAAACTGAATAATTCATTTCTCTAAAAATTTTATATAAAGAATCAAAAATTTGAATTAATGCTGGATTCTTCTCTGCGCTCCGAATGACAGGTTTCCAGGTTTAAGACAACCCCTATCAACTTATTCTTTCAGAAACTCATCGTAATGTCTTCTTAATTTCTTCACGTCCTCCCATACCGGACGTTTCAGGTTATTATTCCTGAGCAGGGCAGCAGGATGGTAAGTAACCATCATCTGTCTGCCGTGGTAATCCATGAATTCACCACGGATATCCGCCATACGGTGTTTCTTTTTCAATAATGTATCTACGGCAGTAAGCCCCAATGCCAGGATAAATTTTGGATTTATAAGCTCAATCTGCTTCATCAGGTAGGGTTCGCATTCAGCAACTTCATTTTCCTGGGGGCGTCGGTTATTCGGCGGACGGCATTTAATGATATTGCCAATAAAAACTTCTTCCCGGCTGAGATTTATTGCTGCAAGTATCTTTGTCAGCAACTGACCAGCCCGTCCAATAAATGGAATACCCTGCATATCTTCATCCCTTCCGGGGGCTTCGCCAATAATCATAATATCGGCATTGGGACTTCCGGCACCGAAAACAAATTTCGTCCTGGTATTCCCAAGCGGACAGTTCCTGCATTCGTGAATCTGATTGTATAATTCCTGAAGTGATGAAGCTTTTTGCCATTCGGCTGTAACCTTTTCAGTCTTAACCTGTTCATTTTTTAATTGGAATTTTTCAGAATCAGGAGTATAAGACTTTAATTTTGGTGAATCAATATCTTTTTCTTCAGGAGTCAGGTCGGGAATACTGTCAAGAAACAGGAAGTCCCCTTCCAATTCACTGACTCTTTGTAAATAATTTATTGCTTTATCGAAAATATCCATAACTTTTACAGAAGTAATTAATAACAACTTTCGAAAATACATATATGATTTTTTGCTTACAAATTTATTATATAATTATTATCTTAATATTTAAAGTTTAGGAAAGAATGTTTCGAAATTTAATAAAGGTGCCCGATGAAAAAAACAATATCAATTTTTATCATTTTATTTGTTGTATTCAGCAGTTTTGCAGCAGCCCAGAGATTAGTTCCCACTTCTGTGGAAAAGAAAAATGTAGTTCTCGAGGAATATACGGGAATCCACTGCGGCTGGTGTCCCGAAGGCCATAAACTGGCTAAAGCACTTCATGATAAATATCCCGGCCAGGTTGTTCTTCTTAATATTCACCAGGGATCTTTTGCAGCTCCGGGTTCCGGTGAGCCGGATTATCGCACTGAATGGGGCAATGCCCTTGCCAACCAGGCAAAAGTATCAGGTTATCCTGCCGGTACGGTAAACCGAAGAGAGTTCTCCGGGCTGACAGCAGAAGGCGAACTTTCACTAAACAGGGGCCAGTGGGAGGCCGCGGCAAAAATTGTTTTCCCTGAGGATTCACCCGTAAATGTCGGAGCAGAATCAACTTTCGATCCTGAAACAAGGAAACTTACAATAAACATTGAATTATATGTTACCGGCGAACTAAGCAACGATGCGCTGAACCTGAATATTGCAGTTCTTGAAAACAACGTTGTCGGGCCGCAGTCTGGAGCCCCGATACCAACAAATTATGCACACATGCACATGCTCAGGGATTTTATTACCGGACAGTGGGGCGAAACATTTTCAGATCTTCAGCAGGGTTCATTCGTTGAGAAAACCTACGAGTACACTCTTCAGGAAGAATGGAATGCGGATAACTGCGATATTGCCGTTTATGCAGTGGAAAATACTAAGAATATCTATACCGGCGTTAACATCAAAGCTGACGGAGGAACAACTTTATATATTGGTAAAGTTGATATCAGCGGCACAAGAAACTTATACCAATCAGTTCCGGAATTGACAAATTTCGACCTTTTATTTGAATCAAAAATTGAAGGTAACTCATTTACACTTTCTCTTGTATCCGATCAGCCGGAAGGATGGTCAGCGAACTTGCTTACCGCCAATGAGAGCGGACAGGAAGTTAATATCAACGTTTCACAAAACATGGCTGCCGAATTTGGATTAACGGTTGATCCGGGTGATGTTCCCGGCCTTGGTAAATATTATGTAATTGTAAAATCAATTGATAATCCCGAAGCCCCCACGCGCATCAGCAGTAAAATATTGATGCTCTCGGGAGTTAAAGATGTTGTTATTAACAATGATGTTGGCTGGGGAGATAATTCAGATAACGACGCATCCTATTACCAGGATGATTACCTGAACGGGCTTGAGGCAAATTCAAATCCTGCATTTTGCAGCATGATGCTTGGCGATTATACTGATATTGTAAATGCAGAGATCGATGCCAATATCGAAAATATCTACTACAATGTAGGGTGGACTTTCCCTTCCCTGACTGAACAGACAGTTGATAATTTTAAGAAGTTCCTGGATAGAGGCGGCAATATATTCCTTTCCGGACAGGATTTTGCCTGGGATAATTTCGACCTTGAAAGAGGCAACGGAACACTCGTTACACAGCAATTCATGAAAGATTACCTCAGGCTTGATTTTGTTGACGACGGAAGTACTGCCAACAGTTCTATCAGTTTTATTGATGGCGAAACTCTGATGGGCTCGCTAAGCTCTTCAATGCTGGAAAATAAATACGGAACCGACAACAGTGGCAATCCATACATGTATCCTGATGTCATTACTCCGCTCGGAAGCGCCCGCCCTCTGTTCTATTATAATAACGACGACAGTAAAGTCGGCGGTATAAGATTACAGAACGATGTTTATAAAATTGTTTATTTCGGCATCAGCCTGGAAATGATTCAGGACGAAGACGTCAGAAGTTGGGTTATCAGGCGCACCGACGACTGGTTCCACGGAAAAATAACCGGAGTGGAATACGAGAAGGAAATAGCGCAATTATTCTCATATCCAAACCCTGCAAAAGAAAATGTAATGATTGATTTTAACGGATTGGATGTTGGCAATGTAGTTATTCAGGATATGACCGGAAAATCTGTAAATACCCGACACACGCTGTCAGGTTCGGGAATAAATATTTCAACAAGCGGACTTTCTTCCGGAGTTTATTACGCTGCGATTTATTCAGGCGGGAAGCTTATCAAAACGATTCCGTTTGTTGTTTCTAAGTGATTGATTTATCTATTTACAAACAACCTCAGGGTTAACCCTGAGGTTGTACAATTTAACATCTCATTGCCGGATTTCACTTGTTCATGCTGAATTAATATAGTAATATCACGGTAATTATACCAGGTCTTATTTAGCTTTAACCTTCATGAATTTCCTTTTTCCGACTTTTATCAGCCTTTCACTACTTATATCAATTTTTTCGAATAAGTCAGAGACTTTCTCGCCATCAACGGAAACTGCGTTCTGCTCGATAAAAGCCCTTGCCTGTTTCTTGGATGGAGCCATTTTTGCCTGCACCATAATATCCATTATCGGCATTTCTTTCTCATCAAAAGTCATTTCGGGTATATCGTCCGGCAGCCCTTTGTTTTTGAACATCCTTTCAAATTCTTCAAGTGCGTCTTTTCCGGCCTGTTCGTCATGATACTTGGCCACAATTCGGATGGCTGTTTCAACTTTGGCATTACGCGGGTGAACGCTTCCGTCCTTCAGGCCGTTTTCCATTTTTACTATTTCATCTTCCGCGGCCCAGGCTGCATAACGGAAATACCTGGTGATCAGGTTATCAGGAATAGACATTACCTTGCCGAAAATTTCCCTCGGCACGTCAGTCAATGCAATATAGTTATTTAGCGATTTACTCATTTTTTCAACGCCGTCTGTGCCTTCCAGTATCGGCAGCGTTACAATGCACTGAGGTTCCTGCCCGTCTGATTTCTGAATTTCACGGCCAACGATAAGATTGAATTTCTGGTCTGTTCCGCCAAGCTCCACATCGGATTTAATTGCTGCCGAATCCATGGCCTGGGCAAGGGGATAAAGCAGTTCGTGCATGCTGATCGGCAGACCGGATTTATACCTTTTGTCGAAATCGTCTCTTTCCAGCAGCTGGGCCACGGTATATTTCGATGCAAGATTTATTACGTCTGTGAAGTTCATTTTGCCAAGCCACTCCGAATTATAGCGCACCTCCATATTTTCCTCTGCAAGGATCATCGTAGCCTGATCAAGGTAGGATTGGCCATTTACGCGGGTTTCTTCCATTGTAAGTTGTGGCCTGGTTTTGGACTTACCTGATGGGTCGCCGATCATTGCGGTAAAATCGCCAACAATCAGTATGGCCTTGTGGCCGAGGTCCTGGAAGTGCCGCAGCTTATTCAGCACCACGGCATGGCCTATATGCAGGTCGGGTTTGCTTGGGTCGCACCCAAGCTTGATATTCATTGGTTTATTCTTTTTTATCGATTTTTCAATTTTTTTTACCAGTTCTTCTTCCGGTAAAACCTCGATAGCGCCGGACCTGATAAGGTCCATCTGTTCATTCAAAGAAGGAAACATTTCAAACTCTTATTATATTAAAACCTGATTTTCAAATTATTTTTTATCATTTCAATTTTCATTGAATTATAACTTCGCAAATTAATACAGTTTAGCGAGATTTCAAATTTTGGGCGGTAAATAGAGAATAAATGCCTTGTATTAGTATTCGATTTCCTGTTATTAATCATCCAATAATTATATTAGTTGGATTTCTAACTAATAAAATGGTTTAGTCCGGAAATAAAAATAATTCCGATTTCGGGCATAAAATTAATCTAAAGGATGTCAGGTTATGCTAAAAACAGGCAGGCTTTAAATTTACGTGTTATATTCTGCCAAAAATAATTAATTTTGTAAGATTATTTAATTTGAATGAAATAAATTCGGACATTATAGATGAAAATCGGAAAAGTTGAAGTTGACAAGGGGCTGCTGCTGGCCCCGATGGAAGGAATAACAGACCTGCCATTCAGGATAATATGCAGGGACATGGGAGCAGATATTGTTTATTCGGAATTCATAGCATCCGAGGCGCTAATCCGAAATGCCCGCCCCTCGAAAAGAAAAATGGATATTTCCGAACTGGAACGTCCGGTTGCAATTCAGATGTTCGGCCCGAATATAGATTCCCTCGTGGAATCAGCAAAAATTATTGAGGACGGAGGAGCAGATATTATTGATATAAATATGGGCTGCTGGGTTAAAAAAGTTGTAAACAGCAATGCCGGCGCAGCTATGCTGAAATATCCCGACCTGATGGCGGAAATGACGAGGACAATTGCCGAGGCAGTTGACGTTCCGGTAACAGTTAAAACAAGGCTTGGCTGGGATCATAATTCTATAGTGATTCATGAAGTTGCCCCCATGCTCGAGCAGGCAGGATGCAAAGCCCTGGCCATTCACTGCCGGACAAGGGATATGGCTATCAAAGGCGATGCCGACTGGTCCTGGATACCCATTGTAAAAAAAGCTGTAAAAGAAATGCCGATAATACTTAACGGTGATGTAAAAACTCCGGAAGATGCCAGGAGAGCTTTTGATGAAACCGGATGCGATGCCATAATGATAGGCCGTGCAGCAGTTGGCAACCCATTTTTATTCAAAAGAATAAGATACTTCCTGGATAATGACGAATTTCCGGCTCCGCTGACTGTTGATGAAAGAATTGACAGTTGCCTGGAACATCTTCAGTTAAATATTATTTATAACGGATACCCCCGTGGGTTTATTGAATTTCGCAAGCACTACACCGGATACCTGAAAGGGCTCTATGGCGCTTCCAGGATCAGGCAGCAGCTTGTAAGAATCGATACATTCGACGAAGCCTATACAATACTGAATGATTACAGAGACTACCTGAATGGTTTTGGTGATAAGCTTGAGGAAGTTAAAGCCGAGAGCGACGAACCGGAATTAAAATGCAGGTTTGAACTGTAATAATCTTTATCAAAGTATTTTTTTTGCTAAACAATATAAGATTACGAAACAGAATATAGCATAGTACGAGCTGTGAAGAAGCCCATACAAACAGTTTTCTGATAAAGGAAAAAGCAGAAATTATTTCTGCTTTATCCTAATCGATTACTTTTTTATGCGATCCGTCACAGAATGGCGGGTTATTTGTTTTTTTACAGCTGCAAAGCCAAACCTGTTTATCTTCTTCAAGTTCAAAAGCCAGAGGTACAAAATCCGATCCTTTATGAGATCCGTCGCAGAAAGGTTGATTTTTTGATTCGCCACAGGCACACCAGTAATATTTACCAGCTTTCAGATCTTTTGCTATCGGAGCTTTACCGGCAATTTTTGCTTCTCCCATTTTCAATTCCTAATAAGTGTAACAAGAATAAATTATTAATCATTTCTTATCCTCAAACGCTTTAATTAAACTGTTATTGCAGAATCAATATTAAAATTTCATTATTGGTTTTCGAATAATTTTAATCCCTGATGATAATGACAAAAAGTAAACTCCTGCCGGCAAATTTCCACATTTTATTGATTTTATTAAAGGATTAGGATGACTAATTCTTTCTGAGAGAATCTTTTTTCCGCATATATCAAACAATTCAATTCCGGTATAATTCAAATCAGCATTTTTTAATTTTACCCTTAGTGCATTTTCAACAATTCTGGCATCAATATCACCTGAATAATCTTCTCCAACACTTGTTGCCATTATCGGCAGTACGGCATTTCTGGCGGCATCTCTTCTGAACATCGTCCAATCCGGGCCATTTCCTGTGCCTGCATTAATCATGTATGCCCTTCCGTAATTATTTTCGATATCAGGATACTCAGCCCAGCCTCCGACAAAAAATATCTCCAACTTCCCGTCAGCGTTAAAATCTGATACAACTGGACCGTGAAGAAGGTCAAACCGGGAATCGTAAATTTTCTGAAAATCATAGTACCAGATTAAATCACCATTGTTTCCGCTTAATGCCGTCAAACCGCCATTATTATCTCCAAATATTATATCGGGATATAAATCAGAATTTATATCTGCTGCAACTGCCCCGCGAAATGAATAATTACCGCCAATCATTTCATGAAGCCATTTCAGGTTTCCATCTCCGTCAAGAACAATTAGCTTATTATCAGCAAAATAGATAATATCATACTTCCCGTCATTATCAATATCAGCTATTGTAACCGGAGTGCCCGAATAATATGTCCCGGGAAATTTATATTTCCATTTTGTCGATCCGTCTTTACCGTTCAAACAAAATATACAGGCTCCATAATCAGAAACAATAACTTCATTTACGCCATCGTTATCAACATCAGCAACAGCGGGACCATGATATATTGCTTCCGTCACTTCAGAACTTTTCCAAAGGAACTCTCCATTGTCAGCTCTTAATGCAGCGATTATACATGTTGAATCAAAACTATATGTTGCAACCGCAAGGTCATAATCACCGTCACCGTTTATATCTTCAATAACAGGGGCTGTTTGCACAACCCTGCCCCGCTCTATCCGGGTTTCCCATTTTTTATCACCGTTGCGGGCATCGTAGCGTGCTACATAACCTCCAAAATCCCCGTCGAATATCTCAGGGATTCCGTCGTCGTCAATGTCCTTTCCTGATGGTGGAGAATCCGTTGCCCTTGAGTTTATTTTCCAGATCAGCTCACCATCCGAGCCATTAAAGCAGAACATTGATGTAACGGACGAACTGTGAAGAATTACTTCAGGAACATCATCATTGTTAATATCAATAAGTAAGGGGGCAGCATCAGAACATCCTTTTACATCATATTTCCAAAGAAGGCTTCCGTCTTCCGAATTCAGAGCATAAATATGTCCGTCATTGAAATAAGTTGAAAATACTATCTCCGGTTTGCCATCGCCGTCAATATCTCCTGCACAGGCATTTCCGAAAGACATATCCATTATATCAAACTCCCAGAGAATATCGGGTTCGTCAGCCTGTATCAATATTGGTATGAAAAACAGAATTATGATGATTTGAAATAAACTCATACCGTCACCGGCAATCGTTAAACAAATTTAATATCAATAATTTAAATTATTATGGATCAATATACAAGTATAATGAAATAAAATATTTCAATTTTTCAAGGTAATCCGTTAAATCCATTTATAATTGCTTTAAATATTTATTTTTTCGTAATTTGCAGGTTCGGAAAATGTAAGTATAAGAAAAACAGATAAATTATGAATGTCGTTGCTATTGTTGGCAGGCCCAACGTCGGAAAATCCACTCTTTTTAACCGCCTGATAGGTGAGAAAAATGCTATTGTTGAATCTGAACCCGGAGTAACACGGGACAGGCTGTATGGAATTTCCGACTGGAACGGGAAATACTTTCACGTAATTGATACCGGAGGATTTATTCCCGGCACCGAAGATAAGATGGAAAAAGCAATACGCGAACAGGCAATGATCGCTATTGACGAAGCAGATGCAATCGTTTTTGTTTGTGATGGCAGGGACGGAATTACTCCCTTCGATCAGGATATTTCAACTATCCTGAGAACATCAAAAAAACCGGTTACTCTTGTTGTAAATAAATGTGACAACAACAGGCAGGATCTTGATGCCCTTGAATTTCATGCTCTCGGGCTTGGAGAACCTTTTCCCGTATCGGGCCTGAGCGGCCACGGAACAGGTGACTTCCTGGACCATGTTACAGATTCTCTTACTGAATACGACCATGACGAGGATGATGAAAGATTGAAAATCGCTTTCGTGGGAAGGCCGAATGTAGGAAAATCCAGCCTGACAAATGCTCTTTTAGGTGAAGACAGGATGATCGTTACAGATATACCCGGAACCACAAGGGATGCAACCGATTCCGTTGTTAAATATTACGGCGATGAGGTTGTGCTGATTGATACCGCCGGACTAAGACGTAAAACCAGGATTAAAGAAAATGTAGAGATGTTTTCAACTTTAAGGACAGCCCGGGCAATTGAGCGTTGCGACGTTGCGGTTATTATGGTGGATGCCACACTTGGTATGGAAGATCAGGATAAACGTATTCTTAACCAGGCTGCCGAGGCTCGTAAAGGCTTACTTATTGCTGTGAACAAATGGGATTTAGTTGAAAAAGATACCAAAACAGCTGACCAATACACCGAAATAATTCATGAATCAATTAAAACCTTCGACTATGTTCCGATTATTTACGTATCTGCAAAAACCAAACAACGTGCAACAAACATAATTAAATTGGCGCAGGGAATCAATGAAAGGCGTAAAAAAAGAATTAAAACATCAGAGCTTAACAAAACTCTCATGGCTGATTTTGACCGCACTCCCCCACCCTCGGCACACGGGCTGGACATGAGAATAAATTATGTAACCCAGGTGGGAACCGAACCTCCTGTTTTTGCTTTTTTCCTGAATCACCCAAAACTTTTAAAAGATTCATACAAACGATTTATGGAAAGAACACTAAGGAAACATTTCGATTTTTCAGGTACTCCGATTTCATTTGTATTCAGGAAAAAGAATTTGTCACGTGATGAATATCTTGATCATATTAACAAAAAGAAATAGTACAGATTGTGTATCAGATTTTAAAAACCTATTGATATAAAATCACATAAATTGAAGTTTCAACACCCGGCAGGATAATTTTATTTTCAATTATCCTGCTTTTATTTTAATAGGTATTGTTGAAGTATTTCTGATATCTGATTTTTATTATTTTTTGTAATTTTATCTGTCTTTTTGTTCCTCTTCCAGCTTTTTCAATACTTCAATAGGCGGTATTTTTGGCTTTTCCTTTTTCATGAATACGCCAATAAATATACTAAGAGCAAATCCAATAAATAACGATCCGGCAACATTTTGTATCAAATACGAAACATAAGAGAAATAACTTTTTGCCGCTAAAACTGCACTTTCTATCTCACCGGGATCCGACGTAGTAGCCATTATTTTCAACCTGGCCTGTTCCACCATGAAATCGGTCCATCCCGGATTTATAACAAAGAAATACAAAGTCTGTGAAGGAATTGCAATTATGGCCGTAATTCCTGCTGCAACAAGTCCGGATTTTATTGTTGTACTAAATTTCAGGTATCCATCAGGATCAAGCGATTTTAATTTGCGATACATTAAAATATATCCGACTATAGGAATAACAATCCAGAACCAGGTAACAATGGAGTGGTATTCAATATACTTCCCATGAAGGCCGCTGATATATTCCAACAACAGCCATACAAAATTTAAAATCCCGATATATAATCCGTATTTAACATCTATTCTCATATTTACCTTTGTTAATAAGTTTAAAATTCATTTCCGTAAAAATCTAAAGCCAGCTGCCTGCCGAAATTTCTCGAAGGTTCATTATCAAGATTAGATACTGAAATACCGAGCAGCCTGACAGGTTTAATCGGGGGAACAGGTATTACGAGCAATTCCTCGGCAATCATAAATATTTCAGCCTCTGACTGTATCAGATGATTAATTGTCTTACTTCTTGTTTGACTAACGAAATCGTTATATTTTATTTTAAGTGTAAGAGTTTTGCCCATTGTGTCCTTTTTCTTCAGTCTGTTGCTGACAATTTCAGAAATATGCCTTAATTCGTATAGCATTTCCTCCTGTTTTGCAATATCCCGGCTAAATGTTCGCTCCGCCCCGACCTGCTTCCTTATCCTGTCGGTTACAACCGGGCTGTTATAATCACATCTTATAAGGTCATAAAAGTATGAACCGTATTTTCCAAATTTTTCTTCAAGAGCAAACCTGCTGAGTTTTCTAAGATCCCGCCCGTAAATTATCCCGAGTTCCTTCATTTTCTCGGCTGTTACTTTCCCTACTCCCGGAATTTCCTTAACTTCAAGTTGATCCAGGAATTCAATTGCCTGTTTAGGTGTTACTACCGTAAGGCCATCGGGTTTATCATAATCCGAAGCGATCTTTGCAAGGAATTTGACAAACGAAACTCCGGCAGATGCAGTAAGCCCGGTTTTGTTTTTAATTTTATCCTTTATTTCCCGGGCAATAATCGTAGCAGAAGGATTCCTCATCTTATTTTCCGTCACATCAAGATAGGCTTCGTCAAGCGAAACCGGTTCAATAATATCTGTATATGTTTTGAAAACATCCCTGATTTGTCCTGAAACTTCCTGGTAAACTCCATAACTCCCCCTGACAACCAACAGATCAGGGCATTTTTCCAGAGCCATGAATGTGGGCATAGCCGACCGGACACCAAACTTCCTGGCTTCATAACTTGCTGCCGCTACCACTCCCCTGCGACCTTTACCTCCAACAGCTACAGGTTTACCTCTTAATTCGGGGTGGTCCCTTTGTTCCACCGATGCATAAAAGGCATCCATATCCACATGAATTATTTTCCTGCCGCTGTTAATCATAGATAAGCATTTCTGCAAAAGGTTCTAATCATAAAAAACTCCCGGATCTACCGGAACATTATTTAACTTGTGCAAAATTAGTAAAAATGCAATTACCCGAATATTATGAAAACATTTTAAACTTACCAGGGCCTTATGATTTTTTCCGATATCCACACAACCCACGTTAATAATTTATTCAATTATGAAGATGTTGTCGTTTTGTGCTTTTGCTTCGTATCTGAAAATTTTCAGCTCGTTCATGTATGAATGGCAAAGATTCTTCTTCGAATTAGTCCGCATGATATCCCCGATATGCCTTTACAGTCCAAGACAAATTGTGAACAAGGATCAGGCCTGATATGATGAATAAAAGATATTAATATTTTGAATTGGGTGAGCATTTTTCATATATTGTTATTTATGGGAATTGAAATACAAGTATTATTCATATTTAAAGATTTTATCATGACAAGTTATATTCTGATTATTTTTGCTTACCTGATTGGCTTGACGATATTCAATTTTATCAAAGCTAAAAAAGTACAAAACCAGGATGATATGATGGTTGCAGGGCGAAGCCTTGGAGTAACCAAAATGGTTTTCACCCTTGTTTGTACCTGGATTGGTTCCGGAACGTTCATTTCAGGCGCTGAGTATGCTTACAGGGCAGGGTGGAGTTCGTTATGGATGCCGGTTGGCGCATGGATTGGTATTATTATTATTTATTTCCTTGCCGGCAAGATCCGGACATTCGGGCAATATACAATTGGTGATATTCTCGAAGTGCGATATGGAAAATATGCAAGGCTTTTTGGTGCATTAGCGCTGATTATTTCTTTCGTAACTATTGTTTCCTACCAGTTTCGCGCGGGTGGCATGATTATCAATGTTGTCAGTGACGGAGCAATATCAGTAGAAATGGGACAGGCTCTTGCGGCAGGTTTCGTTATCCTGTTTACTGCAATAGGTGGTATGATAGCCGTTGCTCACACCGATCTTCCAAATGGTATTATTATTATGATTGCCTGTCTTGCTGCAGTGCCTTTTGTTGTTGTTACTTCAGTTGATGTTGGTGCAGCCACATCTGTTTTGCCCGCCTCTCACTTCCAGGTATTTCCTGAAGATTTCGGCGAGTACCCGCTCCTGAAAGGTATTTCTTACATGTTAGCCACGATGTTCCTTCTCCTCGGTGTTCAGAGTATGTACCAGAAATTTTATAGCGCCAAAACTCCCGGTGATGCCAAGAAAGCCGTAGCTCTTTGGGTTCTTGGTACTATCGTTGTTGAAACAGTTGTTATTGTTATAGCTGTTTATGCATCGGTTTATTTCTGGAATGCCGATCCGCAGATTGACCCTGCAATGGTAGTGCTGAAAGCTGCAAAGGAAATGGTACCGGCTCCGGTTGGCGTTCTGTTGCTTGCTGCCGCCGTTGTTGTTGTTATATCCACTGGTATGAATTATCTGCTCAGTCCGTCAACGAATATTGTGCACGACATCTGGTCGAAATTTATGAATAAGAACAGCAGCCAGAAAAACCTGGTTGTAATGCAAAAAGTATTAATTGTTATATTGGGCGTTGTAGCTTTTCTTATAGTATTTATACCTACTGTATTGAATAAACCAATCTCAGTTCTGGAATATGCATACTTTGCCTATACGATTTATGGCGTGGCAATTACTCCGGCATTGCTGGCAGCTCTTGCCTGGAAGCGTGCAACAAAAGCCGGCGGACTATCCAGTATTGTTCTTGGTTCGTTTTCTACGATATTCCTGAAATTCGGGCTTCCTGCAATAGCACCGGAAGTTATGATTGGCGAGGATCCCTGGGGTATTCCGATTATATTCCCGGCTCTGTTCGTTTCAATCGGTGCGCTGATAATAGTCAGCCTTATGACTCCGAAACCTGATGAAGAAACATTGAAACAGCTTTTTCCCGATAAAGCTTAGTAGTGTATTTGAAAAGTAAATCTTTTCAATCCCATGTTTGAAAATTAAATTTCTGAACGATGTGAAGAATTCTGTGCCAATACGGATTTGGAATTCTTCACGGCGTTCAGATTTTTTTTTGCCGCCTGGCGATATTATTTTGGTAAAGAACAAAAACCATTGCCGCCCACCGGTATTTGTTGATCACTTTTTAATCGTTTTTGGTATTGCTTTATTTTATTATCCTTCAATCATTTATAATAATTGTAATCATTTTGTAGCTGCGTGGGTTGCCTATATAAAACAGGGGCTAATTCTATGATATTTAATCTCTTATTCTCTCCTCACAGAGGAGTGGACTACAGGAGTGGTTATCTTTCTTTACTTCCGTCCAGGGTGTCTTTATCCATGAGCTAAAGCTCTTGGATATTGAATTTGATGAAAGGCGGGGGTTGTTTTATGTTTTATTGTTTAATAAAGTGGTTATAAGAAAGTACTTCACCACCGGAACTAACTTTAACGAAATACGCACCGGGACTGATACCTTTCAGGTTAAGGCTGAGATACCTCCCGTTACTTATCGCAATTTCCTGACTGATTATTTCACCAATACTGTTTATCAATGCAATATGAACTTCCCCGCTTTCGACTTTCAGAGGGATATTAATTGATTCGTTACATGGATTTGGAAATGCCGATCCATGCCTGTTTATCATATTTTCACTTATTCCTGTAGTTTTCAGGGCTTCTTTAACACACTCAAACACATTAAGCTTTCCGAAACCCCACTCTGAAGAATCAGGAGCCTGCCCCGTATAGAAATCTTTGATAGCTGTTTCTGAGAATATTGTTTTGATCTTTTCAGGATCAAGTTTGGGATTTATTTCAAGCATCAAAGCTATTGCCCCGGCCGTCATCGGCGAGGACATAGAAGTACCGCACATAGGTACAAAGCAATGCTCCTTATTGTCGGTGTACATATTAAAACAAGTAACAATCCTGTCTTTGTAATAACTTAAGTTCATTCTGGCATTATCATATCCACTCAATCCTGACACAAGATATTCACCCGGTGCTGCAATAACCGGTTGCATTCTGCCGTCTGTTGTGGGGCCAATACTGGAAAACATAGATATTTGTCCTACAACACCGGGACCGAGATTTTCATAATTTCCATTAATATTTTTCACCCTAAGTTTAGTTGTATAGGAAGCAACACCGATAATATTTCTTCCACTAATAAAGTCATTGATCATCATATTTCTGTCACCACTTTCAGCCCAGGATTTACCTTCATTGCTTATGTTAAAAGAAAAATTTTCATCCGTCCGCAGATAACCGGTAAAATCCACAGTACCTGAACAGTCCTTCACCCTGAGAAGTATCCTATAGTTATTATCCTTGTTTGAATATTTCACCCTTGCAAATACTCTCGGCCTGAAATTGTAAGCCGGAACACTTGCAGTTAGTTTGATCCTGCAGGCAGAATCGAGATCGTCCCTCATATCTATTGTCTGGTTAACATCCATTAGCGTGGAATAATATTGAGTGGAGTCCTGAACTTCATCAGTTTCAGTATTATAAATCAGAAATTGTACCTGTGGGTTTGATCCTTTTTCTCCCCACAAATCTACCCAGTAGGCTGTAGATTCATTTGTTACAGCCCGGAAAAAAGTTTGTACTAAAGTATCATTTTCTGTAAAAGATTTTCGAATATGCCATGGGAACATCCCGGCATTACCGGCAGAAATAACAATTATTTTCCCGGGGCCTGCCAGGTTTTCACATGCCTGGCTGAACAGGGAACTGCCGTCCTTCGGCCCGAGATAATGCCCCCAGCTATTGTTTATCACGCAGGGTTTACCCTGCTCTTCTGCATAATCAATAATATACTTGTATGCATCAATAATTTTCGGACAGCTTAATTTGGCCCACCCGTCTATTTCCGGATCGATACTTACATATACAAGATCGGATTCACAGGCAACCCCGCGATACTTTCCATCAGATCCGAACCCACTGCCACCCATAATTCCTGCTACATGAGTACCATGGGACATATTTTGCATATCAGTTCCGGCTGCAATAATAATGTCATCATCAATCAATTCCCTGCCATAAGCAAAACCTGCCGGGGGGTTGCCATTGCCGGCCTGTTCCCAAACCCTTTTCAACCTGTATTCGCTTCCGTCTTCGGAAAATATCTGTGGGTGGTTATAATCAAATCCATGATCCGCTACTCCGCAAACAACCCCCTTGCCCCTGAACTCATCAGGAAGCTGGCCCATGTTGTTGGAATATACTTCATCGGTTAAGGTCTTCTCGCGGGCAATATCGAGGTGCGGGCCACCGACAACTTCGCTTTCCAAATAAATTATATTCGGGTCAGAAATCAAATTGTCAATTTTAATCGAAGGAATTACCACTGTAAAGATATCTCCGGCACAGGTTCCGATATACTCAGCATATTCTGATTTAAATTTCTCGCTATCAAAAACTTTGAGCAATATATGCAGTTTATTCTCTGTTTGAATTTTGGGCATGAAGCAGCCTTTACCACGATCGAATTCAATTTTTTCAAACAGGTTAGGGCTCATTTTGGATAATACGGAAGATGAAAAACTTTGAATAACCTCGCCTGCATTCAGATATAAAACTGAAAATACCAGAAGCAATGACACAACAAATTTCCTCATTATTATCCTTTTTGAAAAATGGTAACAATTACGTCTTTTAAGAATAACAACTAAGGTATGGTTTTGGTTACGTGATTATTTTATTTATTTTTTCATGGGCCGTTTTTTTATCATGCCGCCTTTTGCATCGTGAACATTGTGCATAATAATAAATGCACCGGGGTCAATTTTATCAATTTCAGTTTCAAGGCGGGATATTTCAAGACGCGTAACAAGAGTGTAGAGAATATCCATATCACTAAGAATTTCACCCCGGGGCGCATACCCCCTTTTGCCTGAATAAACAGTGCAGCCCCTGCCGAGTTTTTCAATAATCGCAATGCGGATATCATCCTGTTTTTCTGAAATGATTGTAACACCGATATATTCCTCGATACCTTCCACTACGAAATCGACAGTTTTGGCAGCAGCAAGGTAAGTCAGAATAGCATATAAAGCTACTTCAATATTAAATACATAAGCTCCGACAGTAAATATCATAATGTTGAACATAAGAATTACATCACCAATCTTAAGTGGCGTTTTCCTGCTTACAAACACAGCAAGTACTTCTGTGCCGTCAATAACTGCGCCGCCCCTGATGGCAAGGCCTATTCCAAGCCCGAGAAAGAAACCTCCGAAAATAGCTATCAGCAGTTTATCATCAGTAATCACGGGATAAGGCACAACATGAGCAACAACAGCCAGAAGGGCAATTGCTATAATGCTTCTGATAAAAAAGCGTAGCCCCATACTCTTTAGGCCGAGAAGCAGAAAAGGAAGGTTTATAAGAACAAGTAAAATCGAGAAATTAATCCCCGAAACCTCGGCCGAAATAAGGGATATACCGGTTACCCCTCCGTCAATAAAAGAATTCGGCAGCAAAAATCCCCGCAGACCAAAACCAGCGGAGAAAACACCGAGCACCATTAAAATTAATTCTTTAAGGAAATGAGAAAACTCTATCGCCCTGATCTTTACTTCTTTTTTGAAATTATCACCTGATATATTAAGATTTGAATCACGAAACTTTTTCATTGTAATTTTGTTTGCAATCGTCCTGAACAAAGACAGCATAAAAACTCCTTATCAACATTTAACATTGAAATATACGAATATTTTAGTTTAATAATGTAAGAAAAATAAAATTGAATCAGGAAACCTTACAAAGTTTAATTAAAGACTCAATTATAAATAAATTTGTTTATTTTTACCTTTCGGACTAATTTAATGATCAATATGATATTTTATAATTTTAGTTTGAAGAATATTTACCTAAGGAAATGAAAGTTAGTATATGGATATAAAAGAATTCAAAAAGAATGCGCACAAAACATTGGATTATATTTTTGATTATTATGAAAATATTGAAAAATTACCGGTAAAATCACAGGCAGCACCCGGTGATATAATTAATAAACTTCCGGAAAAAGCACCAGAAAAACCTGAGGATTACGACCAGATACTGAAGGATTTCGACTCGATAATAATGCCAGGCATTACTCATTGGCAGCATCCGAATTTCCACGCTTATTTCAATTCTAACGGCAGTTTTCCTTCTTTTCTTGGAGAAATGCTAAGCACTGCTATCGGTGCGCAGTGCATGATTTGGCAAACTTCTCCGGCAGCAGCAGAATTGGAACAAAGGGTAATGGAATGGCTAAGGGATCTTTGCGGATTGCCGGGACATTTCCACGGGGTTATTCAGGATTCAGCTTCAACTGCTACTCTGGTATCGATACTGACAGCAAGAGAAAAAGTCAGCGCTTACGATATTAACCGCCACGGATTCAGGGGAAGCAGAAAGTATTCCATATATTGTTCTGCCGAAGCTCACTCCTCGATTGATAAAGCAGTCAGGATAGCCGGCTTCGGAGCTGACTCCTTGAAGAAAGTTAGTACGGATGAAAATTTTGCTATGATACCATCGGAACTGAACAGAATGATTGAAGAAGACATCGATAATGATGTTCAGCCGCTTGCCGTAATTGCTGCTATAGGAACCACGAGCAGCGTTGCGATTGATCCGCTAAAGGAAATTTCAGATATATGTAATAAACGCGGCCTGTGGCTTCACGTGGACGGAGCACACGCTGGTACAGCTATGATTCTTCCCGAATTCAGATATATGATTGAAGGAATTGAACTGGCCGACAGCTATGTGTTTAATCCTCATAAATGGATGTTTACAAACTTCGATTGTTCTGCTTATTTCGTAAGGGACAAAGAAGCATTGATAAAAACATTTTCCATACTTCCTGAATATCTTAAAACCGAAGAAGATAAGTTTGTAAATAATTACCGGGACTGGGGAATACAGCTTGGAAGGCGATTCAGGGCTTTAAAATTGTGGTTTGTTCTGCGATCTTTCGGCGCAGAAGGTTTGAGGAAAAAAATTAGTGGTCATATCAATATTGCAAAAGATATTGCTGAAAAAATTGAAACACATCCAGATTTCGAAATACTTGCTCCCGTCAACCTGAACGTTATTTGTTTCCGGTATTTCCATCCGGAAAAATCTGAAATGGAGCTAAATGCTATCAATGAAAGTATTCTTAAAAAAATTAATGCCAGCGGAGAAATTTACATAACACATACAAAATTAAAAGGAAAATATACACTCCGCCTGGTGCTCGGCCAGACAGAACTGACCGAACGTCATGCTGCAAAAGCATGGCAGGTTATCAAGCAATATGCTACACAGTAAATTTCAATAGTAATATGGCCGTTGATAACAAATCACCGGCCATAGATATCCCACCAGGAATCATAAATAATATTATATCAACTCTTCGAATTGATAAAAAACATCTGTATATTCTTGGCATAATTTTTCCTTGATTATCACCTGATAATTAGGTTTGTTTATTCAGGTATTACTGGTTTGTCGGATAGTATATGAAAATAAAAAAATATATTGCATCTACTCTGAAAGAAGGCAAGACACTTATAATCGAAGACCTTGGCAGCGATGCTATAATCTTGTCAAACCGTACATTTACCGACAAAGACGGGATCACTAAATACGAAATTGTTGCAGCTATGGACCAGGCTCCGAACAAATCCAAACAGGAAAAAAAGCCAATTACCCAAAAACAGTCAATAGCAGGCAACGAAACGCCAAAAATTAAATATCCAAGGGCAGAATCAGCGCAGGATTTCGATTTAACGGCTAAAATTCTAAGCGAGATAAACAATATTAACCAGAAAATTGAAAATATCTCCGACAGTATGAGATATAAATTCACCGGAAAGCAGAATAAAGCCGGCGAAATATTATATAAAGAACTTAGAGATACAGGCTTTTCCGAAAGCACTGCAATGACAGTTATCGGTAAGTTAACTGAAAGAAATATTACTACTCCTGATGAATTTCTGTCTTCAGCAACAGATATTCTAACAGAAAAAATTGATATTGTACCTCCGTTTCAAAAAGAAGAAAAAAGGCAGGTATTGTGCTTCACCGGCCCAACGGGCAGCGGAAAAACCCTTACTTTGATTAAACTTGCAGTTGTTGCCAAACTGGCAATGGGAGCAGATACCTTCCTTATCAGTGCAGATACACACAAAGTAGGCGGAAGCGATCAGCTTCAGATATATTCTACTATTGCAGGCATTCCTTTCGAATCGGCCTATACTCCCGATGAGATCAGCACAATCCTCAATCGGGAAAAAAAACGTGATTTCATATTCTTAGATACTGTTGGGCGCAATCCAAGAAATCAAAGACAAATTAGCGGGCTTCTCCCCTATATCGATGCAGCTAAACCAGATATTACTTTTTATCTTTGCAGCGCTGTTAACAGCCAACAGAATATTACCCGCTCAATTGAAGATTTTTCTGAACTTGGTATCAGTTCAATTATCCTGACTAAAATGGATGAAACATACGAACCCGGAATTGTAATAGAAGCAATGAAAAAAGTAAATTACCCAATATCTTATATTAGCGCCGGACAACAAATCCCGGATGATATATTCCCGGCAGAATTAGATTATCTTAAAAATCATATTTTCGAAGAAAAATTTAAAAAATCTTTTACTAAAAAATTTGCTCATATTGCTGGCGAGGCAGAATGAACGAAAGAAACAAACCATATATTATTTCTATTTGTAGTGGAAAAGGCGGGGTAGGCAAAAGTGTACTGGCAGCTAATATTGCTTCCGAACTGGCAAACTCGGGTAAAACTCTTATCTGGGACGGCGATATGTATTTTCCGAATCAGCATTTATTGCTTGGGGTTGAACCACCGGTCAGGCTCAGGGATGTTTACAATGGTAATATTGATGTAGATACGGCAGTATTCAAAGTAAAACCTAACCTCTATCTTCTTGCCGACCTTCCGGCAACAGGAAACGAAATTATCACGGGGCCTACTGAACTTATTTCAACCAGGAACCAGCTTATCGACAACTCTGATTTTAACTTCATAATTATTGATACTCCGGCGGGAGCATCGGATAATATTATCACTTTGTGCCAGATAGCCGACCAGGTAAATATTGTTATAACCGATGAACCAACATCTTTGCTGGACGCTTACGGACTGACTAAAGTAATTATTCAAATGATAAATACCGATAATATCAGATTGCTGGTAAATAACGTAATCGATAATGAGGATGCAAATGAAATAAATGAAAAACTGAACCTTGCCACGGAAAAATTTCTGGGGCTGAAACTTGATTTTCAAGGATTTGTCCCATACGGAAGAATCGTCAGGCAATCAATATTATATCAAAAACTATTCTGCGAATCCGATCCGAATGATGAAGTATCGGAAGCTGTAAGGAAAATTGCTTTAAAAATTGCTAATGAAGTTAGAACAGTAACAGCAGGTTATTAAAAAAAGAACGATCTGGTTTTGAAATATGGCTAAAAAGAAAAAAACAAAAGCTGAAGAAATTCAGGAAAAGGAAAGAAAAAAACAGGCAAAATTCGAGGCGAAACAACAAAAACTGAAATCTAAAAGAAAGAAAAAAAGAATCGCCAAAGAAGAAAAGAAAATTAATAATGTAATAAACTTTCCTTTTAAGCTCCTGACACAGGTATCACTTCTTATTAGTTGCCTGGTATTTATAATTTTGTACTTCGGAAGTGACAAAGCTGTTCACGAATCTGTGCTTATTTCATTCCTTACATTTACTATGATATACCTCGGCGGAGGAATAATTATGGTAACAATCTTCTATATTATTAGTGAAGACCGCATTAAAGTCAAGGAACAGTTGGAAAAAGAAGAAGAAGAGAAAAGAATTGAAGAAATGAAGAAAAAAGAAGAGGAATACGCGAAACTTGAACAGGTAATTCAGGAAAGAAAAAGAAAAACCCAAAGCGAATCAGATTTCGATGATTCTGCCGATGTTATGGATTCTTCAATAGACGAAGGACTGGCCGATGCTGGCCTGCCTGACTTCGACGATGAAGATAAAACTCCTATACCAGACAGCGAATTCCTTAATAATTTTGTTCAGGAAGAGTTAGAAACCGACACCGAAGGCATGGAGTTGGAAAAAGCTCCGGAAATACCTGAACTACCGGAGATACCGGAAATCCCGGATATGCCGATGGAACCGATGGCTCCCCAGGCCCCGGCTCCGCCGAAAGAGGATGAATTTGACATCCCGGCACCACCGGCTTAATAAAAATTAATTTTTTTCTTGCATAAATGGAGCATTTTCATTTTATTTAGATGTGACGGGTTTCGAAGGTAATGAAAAATAATAATTAGAATATCATCGTCATTTACCATAAGATAATTTACCGGGCGGATGTATGCAGGCAGTAAAAACAGAAATTCTGGATCTTTGGCAGGAATTTAAAGAAACACAATCAATTGATACTAAACACAAGATATTAATAAATTATATCTGGCTGGTTAAGTATGTCCTGAATCAGATGAATCTACCAACTAATTCAATTTTAACCGACGAGGATTTCCTGAATATTGGTATTCTTGGCCTTCACGAAGCAATCCTTAGATTCGACCCTGAAAGAGGCGTCAAATTCGAGTCCTATGCTATTCCACGTATAAGGGGAACTATACAGGATGAACTCAGAAGACTGGACTGGCTTTCCCGCACTGCCAGAAAGAAAGCACAGGATTATCTTCATGCAACAGACCAATTAAGAAGCCAACAGGGGCGGGAAGCTTCATCCTATGAAATAATGGAAAAGCTTGATGTTACCCCGGAACAATACCAGACTTACCTTTCCGCTGCGGCTGCCGCACGGGCATCGATATCCCTTTACGATACTCAAACACAAAAGAACAGCGACGAAGAAGAACGCGATACCCTGGATGAATTGCCGGATATTGACCAGGAATCCTTCCTGACGGTTATGGAAAATGAAGAAAGGGTTGACTATATCACTTCTTTCCTTGAAATCCTTCCCCACAAGAAAAAAATGGTTATGATGCTTTATTATTATGAAAGCCTGACATTCAAGGAAATCGGTTCGGTACTAAATGTATCCGAAAGCAGAATTTGCCAGATACATACACAGGTGATCAAAGACCTGAGAAAAAAACTTAACGAGTTCGATAATGCTTGACAGATCCGTTCTCAGAAAATTAGAATCTGTCAGGGAATTACCCACAATACCCTATATTATTTCTGAAGTTCTTAATTCATTGGAAAATCCTGATGCAAGCGCCGGAAGCCTTGCAGAACTTATTGAGCGTGACCAGACACTTACCGCAAGGGTTCTGAAAGTTGCTAACTCTCCGTTTTATGGCTTTGTCCGGAGAATATCAACAATCGATCTTGCTGTTGTTGTGCTCGGCCTTGAAGCAATAAAAGAAATTGTTCTTAGCCTGATAGTCCAGAGGCTTTTTTCGAAAGTAAGAAAGGATATTTTCGACATTAATTCATTCTGGCAGTATTCTATTTATTCGGGTGCCGCTTCCAGGGTGCTTGCCAGAAAACTTGGCTACAGGCTGGCTGGCGAAGCATTTGTATCGGGGCTGATGCATGATATTGGTATTTTGATACTTATCGGTTATTTCACTGATAAATTTGTCAGAATTACCGAAATGCAAAAACAAACAGGTATCCCGCTGAAGGAAGCGGAACTAAAAATACTGAACTGTACTCACGGCGAGATAGGCCATTGGCTTGCAAGCAAGTGGAACCTCCCGGAAAATATTTGCCAGGCAATTCTTCATCATCACGACAGTTATGTTGATGTTGCAAATGCCGAATCTGACAACGAAAAAGATAAAACAGACGGAGACACAATGCAGCTGCTTACAGCAATTGTAGCTCTTGCCGAATGGTTCTCGATGGAAAGTGATTACAAGAAATGGTCGATGGAAGTAATGCAGCCCCAACTTTACCTTGCCAACGAGGTAATTAGTTCCATAAGCCGTGAAAACGACATCCTCTCCCCCGACAGCGTTATTGAAGTGATGAAACAGGAAATCCTTGTAGAATACGAAAGGGCTTCTGTATTATCAAAGATCCCTGTGCGGCCTTTATATTAATAACTATAACTGCAAAAAAATCCATATTTCAAATAAACAATATATTTTTCAGTCCATTCGCTGGTTAGTATGATTTTCGGAATAATTGATTTGAATTTGTTATAGATCAAAATATTGAAATCTATCTTACAATAACAATTTTTCTGCAATGATAGAAAGTCGGGCTATGCACCCTTATATAATATACACCCGAGCTAAATTCATCAACTGGTATCATTATATTCTCAATATTTTTTTCAGCGAAGGATTTGTATATCACATCACCTAAAGTATTGCATAATTCAATTTCAATATCTTCATGGCCGGAGTTAAATTTCAAATTTATCTCTTCATTTACAGGATTGGGGAAAATATTTACATACTGCTCATCGAAAATAATTACCTGGCGTCCATCGTAAAAGCATACATCCTTAATAATTTGTCCGGGCTCAATATTTATAAATACACATCCTTCAGCTTCTTTATTAAAATCAGAAATCTCGAATTTCAGATTTTTTGTACCGCCAAGCATAACCTTTCCGTTAAGCCTCAGGAAATCAATAACAGTATCATCAATAACAAAATCATTCCATGAATAGTTCAGAACTACTTTGCCGTTCTGATAATAAAAGTTATTAAAGCCAGGCTCGCTGCTTTCAAGAAAAAATGATTCGGCATCATACTCAATATTAAAGCTGACCTTATCCAGTTTGAAAGGAATATCCGAACTATCGCTGTAAAATTTAAAAACATGGCCTGAAACAGCCTGCGACGGAGCAATCAATGTATCGCCGGAGGAAATTTTATATTTCAATGTGGGGTAAAGTTCGATGTTCCTGATATAGTCAAATTCGCATTCCGGGTAATCATCCAGGCTGACAGTAAGGCTGAAAACACCTTCATATTCAAGATCAACATTGGGTATGGCTATGATATTTCCGGAAAATATATCACCGTTCGGAGCTGTCCATTTATAAGAAGCATTCTCGTGTTCATCAGCTTCTAAAACAAGTGTATCGCCCTCGCAAACGGGAGCATTAGTACTAATATTGACATCGATAGCTGCAAAATTTGAAAAATAGCCATATTTTGTTGCGTCGTTAGCTTCACCGGCTATCACGCCCAAATGAAACAATCCTGACTTGTTCGAAACAGAAAACTCGCTATTCTTTGAAATCCCATTGGAAAGATCAATCAGGGCGTAAAGCCACTGCCCGTTGCTGCCGTCAACTTCATGAAAATCATTGGCATCAATTAGTCCTGGCATTCCGCTATGAGTAAAATTATTTTGGTTTCCGTTCTCTGTAAGTATCGCTACGGCAAAATAATCAGCATCCCGGCGGTTTACAACCACCCTTTGCGAACCTGTACACCCAAGCGGCGGAAGTAGAGAAGCACCCATCTCGCAGGAATGGCCGGTAATCTGCCAGGTCAGGGCCGGCTTACTTGTTTCTATCAAAAGCGCTTTGCTTCCATAAGTCATACAAATAGTTTCTGCCTTTTGAATTGTATCGTAAGGAACAGTATTGCCGCCAATATATATTTCAGTATCATCTTCGGTAGCTGTAATACATATCTGTTCCATATCTCCGTCGAGATCCCCACGGATAGCAATAAATTTATTACCAGCCTTACTTACAGGTATTATCTGGTCGCCGGTCATATCTTTGCAGGGATGTGATGAACTGTAAATTGAATCGTCAGATACTGTAATTGCTATTGGTTTGTCGCTGCTGATAATTGTCCCGTCAAGGTGCTGGCCGGCCTGGCTGTTCTTAGCATTCAGCGAATAGGTCTGGCCTTTTTGCAAAACAACAGTAAATTTCACACCTGCACTATGCCCCATGCAATCGGCTGACGGTAAAAGTTCTACAGTGGTGTTGTTTTCGGTTGCAACAATTATTACCCGGTTTCTTGGAACCGGACTATAATCAAGGCTGTTGCTGAATACACTCTGCCCCGGAATTATAAAATCCAGTCCAAGGGCATTACGTCCTTTCAGAGAGAAAATATCCGAATTAATTACAACTCTGAAAAAATTTACACCGTTTACTTCGTAATAGCAGGAAATGTCGTTATCGGAAGTAATATGCAGCCCGTTGTTCATAACGGCGTCATTTGCATTGTGTTCAAGAAAATTTTTATAAGAAGTCATATTAATCGATCTGGAAGAATTCTTAGCAATATTAAATTTAAGTGGATTGAACACATTGTTAGCCGGAAAATCGATTTCAACTTCAGCATCTTCATCGAAAGTCATAACAGTAAGATAAATCGGGTCGTCGCCGTGCCCGCCTGTAATTTCAGGCGCTGCAAACCAGAATTCCGTATCTTTTTGCGCCAATAGCTCTGCAGAAGCAAAAATCAGAAGAAGTATTATTATGTTTTTCATTTCGATTCCCGACTTTTATAGAATATATTCCCTTTACTGACAGCCGTACTATAATTACACACGAAACATCATTTTGATACATTGTATCCAATAGGTTCAGATTTTCTCACAAAGAAAATCAAATAAAGAACATAATCATTGTGATATATTAAAAATTTTATTTAATTTATTTCACGTTTATATCCTTGTGAATAATTTGTAAATCAGGCGAGCATGAATGGAAGACAAGACCAAAAAAATAAAAACTAATCCACTGGCTGGAAGTGCAGAAATAGCTGAGCAGAACCGTAAACTTGAAGCTCTTGTTGATGATATTGCCGGACGTATGGCAGAGCATTTTTCACAAACAATTGATCTGCTCGGAGCTGTTGTGATTTTGCTTGAACGATATTATGAGGGTAGCCATTCAAGGTTTGTAGCTGATAAATCTGCGGCTGTGGCAAAAGATCTGGGCATGAATGAAGTGGATGTATTTACAATTCACACGGCAGGGCTTCTTCATGATATAGGCAAGTTGGGTTTCAGCGACCTTCTTTTATCCAAGCATCACCAGGCAATGAATCCCAGGGATTATGACCTTTACACAAAACATTGCCGCCTGGGCCGTGAAATTCTCAGGAAGCACGAAGGGTTTGCTGATATTGCCGAAGTAGTCTATCAGCATCACGAGAAACAGGATGGCTCAGGCTTCCCAAATCACCTAAAAGAAGATAAAATTCATCCGATGGCACAGATAATTTCAGTTGTTGATTACTATCATAGTTCTATGCATCATATTAAACGTGATAAAACTTTAACCCCTACTCCAAGTATTAAGCTAAACAGCAAGGGTAATATGGTAGAAGCAAACGAAAAAAAATATGCTTCAGTGATGAATTACATTCATTCAAAGAAAAAAATACTTTTCAACCAGAAAATAGTTGATTCTTTTACACATATAATGTACTACGAAAGATTAAATCTCGGAAGGAAGAACCTGATGAGAGTTCCGGTAAATAAAGTTGACAGCGGGATGGTTTTCGCTGAGGATTATTATACTTCATTTGGTATGCTGATTGCTGCAAAGGGTGAGGAAATCAGCGGAAGTATGAAAAAGATGCTTCTGAAATTTGCTGAAGCAGGGCAAATTCCTCATAAAATTTTAGTTGTAAAATAGTCTCAGGTAAATAATGGATTTTTCAGGATTAAAAATATTGATATGTGATGATGAAGAAACTTACAGAAAGTTTTTTGCTACTTTGATCAGGAAGAAATTCAATTGTCATGTTGACTCAGTTAACAATCCCAAACAGATGTTTGATGCTATTAAAGATTCTCTTCCTGACCTGATTATGCTGGATATGCAAATGCCTTTGATGGATGGCCTGACAGCCCTGGAAATACTTCGAAGCCACAAGTCAACCAGAAAGGTTCCTGTTGTAGCCTGTTCAGCCATGAGCGATCCGGCTTTGATCATAAAGCTATCAGGACTTGGAATAATGGACTATATTCTCAAATCATCAGATTCTGATATTATTCTTGAGAAAATTCAAAAAATACTTAATACTTTATTGCAGGCAAAATAAATTTATATGCTCGATACTCTGAATAATATTGAAAAAAACAACTTCCCTCACACAATTCTGATATTTGGAGAGGAAAGCTTCCTGATTGAAGAGGCAGTCGGAAAAGCGGTTACAACAACATTACCGAATGAAATGGCCGAATATAATTTCGACTCTGTTGACTGCAATGAAATTGACATTATGACCCTGACAGATAAATGCCAGGCATATCCTTTTATGAGTGAAAATCGTGTTGTTCTGGCAAAACATTTGGACAAATTATTCACTGGCAGAAAATCAAAAAAATCAGAAAAGGAAGCTGCCGGATTCCTGAAATACCTGAAATCACCTGAAAAATCAACATACCTGATAATGACAGCCGATTTGCCGAAATTGAAAGGGCTGGCCCGCCTATACTCCAACAATGCAAAAAGGTCGGAAGCGGAAAAAAAAATTGATGCTGCTAAATATCCGTTCAATGAAATAATCCAACTTGCAGAATGGATTGAATTCCCCAAACTTTGGGATGATAAAATTCCTGAATGGATAATATCCAGATTTCGTATGGCAGGGAAAAATACAAATATTGAAGCTGCATCGAATCTTATGGCACAAACCGGAAACAGCCTGTTTAACCTGAAAAATGAAATAGAAAAAATATTGATGTATGTTCAGGACAGAGATATTGTTAATGTTGAAGATATTAAGTTTGTTGCCGGTGCCTCCAGGGAATTCAATGCTTTCGACCTCAGGAATGCTATCGGAAAAAAAGATCTTGCCGAAGCATTGAAAATTCTTGAATCCCTGATGATAACAATTGACAGCGAAATGATAATTATATCTGTTCTTTATAATTATTTCCTGACTCTGTTTAAATTACCCGAAGCAATGGCAACTATACAAAATCAATACCAACTTGCCAGAGCTGTGGGCGTTCCGTATTTCTTCCTTAAGGATTTTACCTCTGTCCTCAGAAATTATTCTCCCGGCGAAATAGAAAACGCTTTAATTGCAATAGAAGAAGCTGAAAATAAATTTAAAACCACAAATCCCAGTGTCGTGCTCATTTTCCAGGAAATGATATTAAAAATTATCGAGGGTAAATAATGCTGACATCCAATGAAATATTGGAAAACCTAAAACCGCTGAAAAATGAAAAAAATATTGCCGGTATGGCTCGCTTTGGTATCAGGTCAGAACATGCACTCGGTATTAAGATCCCGGTTCTCAGGCAAATGGCAAAAGATATTGGCAGAAATCATCAGCTCGCTTCTGAATTATGGAAATCACCTGTTCACGAAATGAAGATACTTGCAATTTTTATCGAGGATTACAAGCAAGTTGATGAAGAACAGATGGATGCATGGGTGAATGATTTTTACTCGTGGGATATTTGCGATCAGGCCTGCAGTACTGTTCTTGATAAAACCCCGATAGCCATTCAAAAATCTTTTGAATGGACGAGCAGTGAAAAAGAATTTGTTAAAAGAGCCGGTTTTGTAATGATGGCCTGCCTTTCAGTTCATGATAAAAAGTCAGACGACAGCTTGTTCGAGCAGTTTTTTCCCTATTTGATAAAGGAAGCCGGCGACGGCAGGAATTTTGTAAAAAAAGCTGTTAACTGGGCAATACGTTCAATTGGAAAGAGAAGCATGAACCTTAGGTCAAAAGCTCTGGATTTATGCGCCACAATACTAAAAGAACATCCGGAAAGCAAGGCTGCCCGCTGGACGGTTAATGATGCTGTCCGGGAACTCAATGATGAAAAAATAATTACCAGAATAAAAAAGAAATCAACCTGAAGAACAATATTACAACTTAATTGCTTTTAAGATTTGAATATTGTCCCCGTTAATAATACGAATATAATACAGCCCCGAAGATATATTTAGCCCGGCGGTATTAATTGCCAGTTTACCTTCTTTAGAAATATGTTCCTTACAGTAAATGCTTACACCATTAATATCAACAACATCTATCCTGACAGGATTATTACTCACTGGAACTTTCAACAGAATGATTTCATCAAACGGGTTGGGACAGATATAGTCCCAATTAATATCAGAATTAAAAACAGAATTAGTTCCGGTTCTGAATTTTACTATTTCGCTCCATGAGCTTTGCCCGGCACTGTTCTGAGCTTTAACTCTCAGGAAATATTCGGTTTCATCATCAAGAGGGTTTTCAGGTGTAACCGTATTGGATTCTGAACTAATAGATGAATAATCGGCAAAATCAATATCTTTAGCAATCTCGACATAATATTCTTTTGCACAGGTTGATTCAGTCCATTTAAAAACAGGATCAGGGCTAACCCCATTGTAATTATTCAAAGGATATGTAATTACGGGCCTGTCAGGAATAGTTACTGTTTTGAAATTCAGGAAATCACTCCATGGCCCGGTTCTGCTTTCAAAAATCGTCCTGATCCGAACAGAATAGTCCCTGCCGGACTTCATCATGGGATAAACTATCCAGGAATTATCTTCAACTATCTCATTTATCACCGGATTAGAATAATTATCCATGAAGTATATTTCAATCTCATATTCTTTTGCATCAGATATTTTTGTCCATTTGAATTCATGATTCAGCTCCACACAATCATCATCAGCAGATATACAGTCAAAGCTTGGTATCAGATCTACGGCAGTTCCTGTGGTAAACTTCCAAATTTCAGATTCCTCGCCCAAACCGGTTGAATTTATTGCTGCAACACCCCAATAATAAACCGAATTTGTTTCAAGATAGTCTGTTGAATAATTTGAAACATCAGTGGTATCGCTAATGAATAATACAATATCGTCTTTGAAGATATTTATTCTGTATTGTTCCGCATATCCGGCTTCGTACCATTCAAATTTAACGAATGGAGATATATCAGTGCTTTCGTCGGGTGGATTGATCAGTTTAACTTTGTTTGGCAGCGGGTCGCCTGTTGTAAATTCGAATATTTCACTATCCACCGACAAGCCGTCATCGTTATATGCTGATATATACCAATAATATTTCCTGTATTTAAGGAGTTCTTCCTGTGGTACTATAAATGTATCCCTTATACCAATTCTTGAATATATTATATTATCGAAATAAATATCTTCAGCAACATAAATATGATATTTATCGATTTTTCTCTGCGATTTCCACCTGAAAACAGGTTTGGTTTCAATATTTATCGCCCTGTTCTCCGGGTAAAGAAGCTCTGGTTGATCCGGAGGAAAATCTGCTGTTCGGAATGTCCAGGCTTTGCAAAACTCAGAGGTTAGTATTCCAAAAACTGCTTTAACCCGCCAGACATAGGATCTGTTGTATCCTAATCCTTGGGCTTTAACAGCTGTGCTGTCAGTTAATTTTTCAAAAACAATATTGTTAAAATCAGCATCTGTAGCCACTTGTAAAAGATAATTCTCTGCAAAATCAAATTCTTTCCACCTGAAAGTAACATCCGGCCTGATACCTTCGGAATTATCCAAAGGAGATATAAGTTCCGGGACTGCCTCATTCAGAAAATTTTGTTCATATTCTATAGCAGCATCAAATATTTCAGTTACAAATTGAGGGGCAACAAGCTCCGTAGCAGCAGCGTTTGGGTGGCTGTCATTAGTACCTGCAGCATAATCACTTCTTAGTTTATAATCCGGGCCTGCAAGTTTATGAAAAAAGTCAAATATATAGACATTTTCCGGGAACTCACCATATTGGATATCAAGGCCTGTTGCAAGCGTATCTTTTGCCCAGGTACAAAATTGATGCGATAACAGAGCAGCATTATCATCAGTAGCTGCTTCAACAAGAGGTGCATTAGTCCATACGGCAAAGAAATTCGAACTCATGGTTTCCATTTTTCGAATAAAATTTCTCCAGTGCCATTTATAATTGTAAACCGTTTTCTTTGTAGGAGTCAGGGTATCTGAAGGTTCGCCCCATTCTTCCAATGCCGATGAAGGGTAGCAGGATTTAATAACAATCGTTCCGTATGAAGAAAGGAAATCTGTTATCTCAGCTTCAGGGTCGTTATTATCAAATATCCTGTGCCAGCGTTCCCATTCGTTGTTCCAGGGATTTACCGGCCAGCCCTGCTCAGCCATGCTACAGGTTTTATCACCGCTATAGCCATTAGTATTGTTGTATGCTTCAAGTTCAGCCGGAATACTTGTGTTCGATCCGTTGGGCCCCCAAATATTAGCGCCTGTGGAATGATGCAGAAATATACCGGACCTCAGGGCCGTAGCACTTAATTGTACAGAAGACATAAGGATAATAAAAAAGTAAAGGAATGGTTTCATTGCTTCTCAATATTTCGTTAACAAGTTCAATTATAATAACAAATATAATTGAAAAAGTCTCAGGATTTTTTTCGTTAACGAAATTTTTAACAAGCACTGCAATATTTATATCAGATGAAAATTTATAAATGAAAGCTCTCCTCGAAGAACCGGCAATTTTTTTTCTAAAAGAAAAAATCCGCCCTAAGCTTTTGCCCAAAGCGGATTTATCACTATTCGGGTGATCAATTTCCCGTGCTTTCTATCTGATTAGAACGGTACTTATCCGATATGAACTTTCATCTGTTTTTATTAAAATAGTGTAAACTCCTGCCGGCAATTTATTCCCTGAATCGTCAATGCCTTCCCATCGAATTTCGCTACCTGAAATATTATTACTATAGTATACTTTTGATCCTTCTGTATTAAATATCTCGATTGAAACGTTCTTCAATTCAGATAAAGAAAGGCTTCTTAGGTCTAGTGTTGTAAATTCACTGAATGGATTCGGATATGTTGTTATATTTATTTGTTTGTTTCGGTTATATACGACATCGGTATTAACGTCCTCATCATCTTCTTCGCCTTTCAGTGAGTCAATATCCATTCCCGGTTCAAGTGCCAGGAATGCAGTATATTGTGAAAGTACCCTGTTGTCCATACTCTGGTCAATAATTTCCTGGATCAGTTTGTTCGTTTTATTTGATGTTTTTTCTTTATCAATTATGTCAAACCCATTCCAGACAACATTGTTATTATTACTTACAATTGATACTTCATCTTCTTCGATAACTATTTTTTTGAAAAACGGGTCGTCGCGATAAAAGCCTGTTATTTCAATTTCAAACGGGAAATCGCCTGTCATCAGCCCTGTTTCAATAAAATTCTTCCCAATTGAAAAATCTCCTGAAATATTGTGCTTCCTGTAGCAGAAACCATTATCGAGGTTATAATGGATATTCAAATCCGCTACAGAAGAAAAGATCATACTCATTGCCTGATTCAATAGTTGTGTAATTGTATAGCTTGTCCCGTATAATTTCAAAGATTCCCCGCCACTCATTCTGGCAAGATGATAGTTCAGGTATTCGTTTCCGTCATAATTTATTCCGTTAATCCTGTACCTTGCGGGATTAACATTACAAATATCAACAATATAAACAGGTAATTTTCTGACGAGATTGTTCAGCATTTCATTTACAAGCAGATTGCCGGCATCCTGACTGCCGTATTTATCGGTTGTTGTTACAAGCAATATTGTGTATTCGTCGTCAGTTTCATTTATTATCCTGACAGCTTCCATCAGCAGCCCTGGCAGATTACTGAAATCTGAAATATCAGAATCATCAATAAGGTCAAATATCCTGTCTATTTCCGAATTTGTGGCAGCAGTCCATTCATCACTAACTGGTTTCAATATATAATCTGTATAAAGCAGTTTGAAAGAATCAACCGGCGTTAAATTGGCGATGATGGCATCTTTGATTGACTGATTGACAGACATTTTCGGGTAATTTGATTTTCCATAATCATAGTCAAAAAGAACAAGAACTTTTCTGGGAGTAATATCTGTAATAATGTTATCAGTATTAACAACCAACTGGTAATAATTTTCATCACCAACCCTGTTTACATTCAGATAATTCCCTGATGAAACTTCAGTATCGAAATGTATCTTAACATTTCCGGTTTTAGCCTCGGCATAATCGATATCAGCATAATAACAATTCCCTATCTCCGGAATATTTCCGTAAGTAAGCTGGCTTGTTGAGCCGGTCAGAACGGGATTAGAAAAATCGGTATCAACATAGGATATTAATTGAATTTTTTCAGGACGCCGGAGGCTCTGGCTGACAATGTCCAGGTAAGGAGCGGCAAATACTTTGTCCTCGTTCCAGTTAAACGGAACCATATATGATATTTTCACTTTTCTTGTAGAATTTGCAAGCATTGGATATACCCGCAGCTGGTATTGGGTAGAACTGCTTTTAGTAAGCAGTGAAGGGTCGCGGCGGCGTTTGACAATTCCCTCGTAAACCATCGAAGCCGTCCATTTATCAATTATATCGGCAACAACTATTGTATCGCCAACCCAAAGCCATGAATCACAAAGCAGGGCATTTTCAGGAAGCTGAAAATCCATCACTACTTCCAGCTGGGTATTTGAGTAATAATTCAGATCGCGAGCGGAAAAAGTCAGGTACATATCATATTCAATGAAGGCGCCCCGCGGCTGGCAGGTTATTACGCATTCTTCGATAGTACCGGTTGCAGAATTCCAGCTTTGTTGCGGGTTTAATACGGTCAGGCGGTTTGTGGCGCCGGCAGCACAGACGAATAAGAAAAAAGCAAAAGCAACGATCATTGTGGAACAGTACCTTCTCATGACAGTCCCCTATCAATAAATAAAACAAGTTGTTTATAAGCAAAAAAATCCCCGCCGTGCAATACAGGCACGGTGTTTTTGTGTGTCATTCCTTTATTCTGGTTTCTTGCTTTTAATAACGAACTGATTTAGAAAAAGTATCGGGGAGGATGGAAAATTTTTAAAAATTTCTGAAATTAATATAAGCAATCTTTGTTATCAACGCCGTCCTGTTTGATTCCATCTTATGATATGTGATGATATGTTTAAAATTATTTGATTAACGATAACAAAACATCTTTTGTAAAAATTGCTGCTGTTATCGACAACTTTACCTGCAGATCACAAATTCTTTTCTGATAATATTTTTTCCTGTATATAACAACAATGTATAATACCCTGCCGGCAATTCGCTGATATTGATCTGTCCGTTTGTGCTTACATCCCAGTGTATAATTTTTCCAGGATAGTCAACTATTGTAACTATTGAATTATTCAAATTGATATTATCGGTATCAATAATCAAATAATCACCTGCCGGATTCGGATAGAGTATTAAGGACGGCTGGCCGGATATATCATCATCTACCGAATTGTAAATCATAGTTGTAAAGGTTCTTGCATCAGACCATGGGCCCCAACCAAGGCTGTTGCCTGCACGAACTCTCCACCAGTATTTTGTTCCTTCCTTGTAGTATTCATGATGCTGATAGCGTATATATCCCTGTTTAGCTTCCAGGCTGTCATTATCAATTGTAAAGGTTTGGAATTCATCCTCGCTAAGTTGCAAATGATAAAATTCTGCCTGGCTTTCAACATTCCAGCATAGCTGAGCTACGATAGCCTGCTTTTCAGCGCCGTCGGCTGGAAAGTCCAATTCAACCTTGTTTTCAATTGGTAGTATATTTGTTGTAAAATTCCACTTCTGCGACCACATCAAATCATCGCTTTCTGTTAGTGGCCTTACAAGCCAGGATAATTTGTAGTTTCCGGCAAATCCGTCAATGGTATAGCCTGTATTATTTATCGTATCAGTCAATATTTTTTCAGAATAATTATATACTTCGATTTCATATTCGCCAAATGAATCGAATTTGTTCCATTTTAATTGAACAGGCTGCTTGATTCCTGATGAATTATTTTTCGGAGCTATCAGCTCAACCTGCGGCAGTGGCTGGAAATTTTGTATGAATTCATAACATTGCCACCAGTCGTCCCTGAATTCCGACATCATAAAATAATCGCCTGAATGACCTACATTGGGTTTCTCGATTAATATGCAGGATCCTTTATTTAGATTGATATTTTCATTCAATGTACGGCTAACTGAAATCAGGGCATCCTTGTCGCCGCAAATCAGCGCAAACGGACGGTTGTGTACGTAAGAATAATCAAAACCGCCGATTGCAGGGGCTACCCCCAATATTCCTTTGATAATGTCTGCTTTGTCATATCCCCAGGCAAATGCACTGCTGCCACCTGCCGAGTAGCCGGAAAGAACAATGTTTTCCCCGTCAATATTGTATTCCTGCTGACAATATTTTATAGTGTGGGCAATAATTTCATGATCCTTATAGGTTTCATCAGGACAGGCCATAATTAGATCCTTATCGCTTATTTTGAAATAAAGCATATCCCTGAAAAAAACGCCGGAAGTTGTACCCGGGGGCAAACCGATTACAAGAGGATATTCCTTATCAGCATCATAGCTGTCGGGTACATAGAAGTGAATAACAATATCAGTCCCGTCTTCTGCTGTGATATTTTTCTGGAAAACCCCCGTATCCTGTGACTGTAAACAGGCCGGAAAAATCAAAAGTAAAAGTGTAAAAAATAAATTAGTAATAAACCTGAACCTGCCCATATTCCCATCCCGATAATATTGACAATATAATTACTACCAGTAAAAACATTTGATCTTATTAAAAGTTACGCAATTATTTTTATTGTCTGGCCGAATATTGAAAAGGCAAATTTATCAGATTGAAAATGATTGATTTTATGAAAAGTTCCTGGTATTCATAACCTTTTTATCATTATTAATAATTTGTTCTTCAATCATTTTATGGTTCAATTTACAAGAGCAAAGATAATCGGATTGTTAATCTGCCTCAATTTTTTCTTTTCCTTGAGAATATCAGCTAAATTGAATAATTTTGTTATCTAACTAAAAGTGAATTAAGCTGGAGATATACAAATGATAAGACTGAATATTAATATAGACCATGTTGCCACGCTCAGGCAGGCGCGTGGCGGTATCGAACCGGATCCGGTAGCCGCAGTTTCGATTGCTGAACTTGCAGGCGCCCAGGGTATCGTCTGCCACCTTCGTGAGGACAGGCGTCACGTTAACGACAGGGACGTTAGGCTGATACGAGAAATTGTCCAGACAAAAATGGACCTTGAAATGGCTGCCAATGAAGAAATTATCAACATTGCTCTTGATACAAAACCTGAACTGGTGACCATTGTACCTGAAAAAAGGCAGGAACTTACCACCGAGGGCGGGCTTAACATGGCTGCTGACATTGAAAGATACAAAAAGCTTTCTGGCCGTTTTCATGACAAAGGTATTGAAGTTTCGTATTTCATTGAACCAACTGAAGAACAGATAAACGCCGCTATAAAAGCAGATGCCGATATGGTTGAGATACATACAGGTATTTATGCTAACGCAAGAGGAAGCGAAGCAGTGAATAATGAGCTGAATAAGATCATCAGCGCCTGCCAGTATGCTTCCAATGCAGGGCTTCAGATAGCCGCCGGGCACGGCCTGAATTATGTTAACACTCGTCCGATTTGCTTTATTCATGAAATTGACGAACTTAGTATTGGGCATTCGATTATGGCAAGAGCCATATTCACAGGCCTTGACGCTGCGGTTAAAGAAATGATACAGCTAATAAATACTGCTACTTTGCATCGTAATATTGACATGTGATGATAGTTGCTTTGCAAATTATTTGAGAAGGCAATGTCTCATTATTCTAAATTTGTATTTTTTGTCATTCTGAACCAAGTGAAGAATCCACTATTCACTTAGGTTATGGACTCTTCGCTGCGCTCAGAGTGACAGCATTAAAAGTTTTTGAGACAGCCACTTATTAGAGAAAAATAAATTGATTTAGAAAAACGGAACTGTTATATGTGCGGAATTGCCGGAATTATTGACCGTAATCAAAACCCGAAGGTAAACCGGGAAATATTGAAGAAAATGAGCGATGTTATTATCCACCGGGGCCCCGACTCGGAAGGCCAGTGGATGAGCGACGACAGGCAATGCGGTTTAAGCTTTCGCCGCCTATCGATCATTGACCTGAGCGACGCCGGTAATCAGCCAATGCACAGCGATGACGGCCGTTTTTCAATTGTTTTCAACGGCGAAATATACAACCACCGGGAAATTCGCGCAGAACTGGTATCCCGGGGCTATAAATACCGCTCGGGAACCGATACCGAGACAATCCTGTACGGTTTCAGGGAGTTCGGCAGGGATATTGTCCGTAAGCTTACAGGTATGTTTGCCTTTGCTATCTGGGATAATGATAAAAAGGAACTCTTTGCAGCCAGAGACAGAATAGGTATAAAGCCTTTGTATTACTATCACAAAAACGGACGCCTGATTTTCGGCTCTGAAATAAAATCTATCCTTCAGCATCCTGACGTAAAAACTGAAATGAACCTTGATCAGCTTCCTGTATATCTTAATTTCGGAATGTCCGGAAATTTTGATACAATGTTCAGAGATATTCATAAAGTATCTTCCGGACACTGGCTGTATTTGAATTCTGAAGGCGAATTGAAAGTTGAAATGTACTGGAATCCGATACAACCCGATATGAAGTATTCTGAATTATCGGAAAACGAGGTCAAAGAAGAATTGGTTGGATCGCTGCGCCAGGCTATAGCCGACAGAATGATGAGCGACGTTCCTTTCGGCGTATTTCTAAGCGGAGGAATTGATTCCAGCCTTAACGTGGCACTGATGCATGAATTCATGGACAGGCCGATTGACACCTACTCAGTAGGTTTTAAAGAACTTGAAAAATATAACGAACTGGAATACGCACGAAAAATCTCGGATATTTATAATACTAATCACAATGAAATTCTGATCGATTCCGATGATGCCCTGCCGATTCTTGAAGACCTTGCCTGGCACGAAGACGAACCGAACGCCGATCCGGTATGTATGCCGCTGTGGTTTCTCAGCAAGCTGACAAGGGATTCCGGCACTACAGTTATCCAGGTTGGCGAAGGAAGCGACGAGCAGTTTGTCGGTTACCCCTGGATGATGAGGGAAATAAAAGTATTCAACAGCGCCTGGAAAATGTTCAACTCTGTGCCCAAAGGCCTGCGAAAAGGTGCTTACCAGTTAGCCAAACCTTTTTTTAAAGCAATGGATCAGAATCAGGCTCTGGATTATATCCGTAAAGGAGCTGAAAGCAATCACCTTTACTGGAGCGGTATGCCGATATTTTCGCCGTCCCACCAGGAAGATCTGTTCACATCCGAATACAATTACCTGAAAGAAAATCCCGTGAAACTGGCTAATGATCTGAACAGTGAAGCGGAAAAAATCTATCCGGGGGTTGATATACTCCAGAGAATAGCCCATAATGAACTTAGGATGCGCCTTTCGGAAATACTTCTTATGCGTGTGGATAAAATCGGTATGGCGCACAGCATTGAAGCAAGAGTGCCTTTCCTTGACCATAGGATTGTGGAGTTTACTATGTCTTTGCCGCCTTCCATAAAGATTCCGGATATGAACGTTACAAAATATATCCTGAAAAAAGCCGTGGAACCTATTCTTCCTCACGAAATTATTTACAGGAAAAAGCAGGGTTTCTGGGCTCCTGTAAACGAGTGGCTAAGGAAACAATGGTCTGTTCTGGCGGAATCAGAGATAATGGATTCATACCTTGTGAAGCAGAAAATACTTGATGCAAAGTATATTTCCAGGCTTTTCAGAACACATAAGCAGGGTAAAAATCACGGCCTTGAGATATTCACTTTGTTTATGCTATCAATATGGTATCGTAGATTTTTCGGTTAATAAGGGATAATCAGGTTTATATTCTATCATATATAGATGTCCAATATCTCTCAGGGGTTGGACATCTGATAATTATACTTTTCAACAAATCGTTATAGATCTTATTTCCTGAATGTTATTTATTTCAAACTGTTTATATCGCCTTCACTCATCCCCGTCAGTTCAATAATCATCTCGACAGACATTCCTTTTTGAATCATCTTCCTGGCTATATCAATTTTTCCTTTTTCTATTCCTTTCTCTATTCCTTTCTCGACGCCTTCTTCATACCCTTCTTCTTTGCCTTCATCGCGGGCGGTGTCAATAGAATTTTTCAGGTCTCTGTAGTATTTCAGGCTGTCCTCGTAATTCATTACCTGTTGGGGGGTAAATTTCGCAATCTCGGCAGTTTCGAAAAGTTTCTCGAATATTCTTTCACGAAGTTTATCCGGAACACGATCCAGCCTGTTCAGGTTCCTGAGTACATACAGCCATTTGTCAAACCGGGTTTCAAGCTCATCTATAGTTTTGTTGAACTTTGGCATTTCAAGGTATATAAATGTCCACTTATCATAGAATACTTCGTGGCTGTCCAAATCGCTTAATTTCACGTTGTATCGGAATTTTTCAGGTTCTTTTTTGTCATCGTCGAAAATGAAATCCAGAACAGCGATTATATAAACGGGGTTTAGCTCATAATCCCAGTCGCCGCGCTGTGCCTGGTCTCTGATAGGAAATGTGGAATAATAAACCGTCCTGTCTTTGAAGAAGTTCTGCTTGGTTTTCTGCAGCTCGACAATGAATTTTTCACCTTTTTCATTTTCACAGTACAGATCGAAAATAGCCCGTCTGTCTGCCTCGGCAGCACCGAGGTTTTCATTTTTCAGATAGGTCAGGTCTTTTATCTCGCCTTGTTCTTCTCGCAACAGCTCATTCAGGAAATCCAGTAGCAGGTCTTTATTTGGTTCCTCTCCGAAAAGCTTTTTAAAGCCGTAATCGGTAAAGGGGTTTATATATTTTTCTTTAAAATTATACATTTCTGCCTCACAAGGTTTTAATCAAAAACGTATCAAATCAAATATTATCTTAATTTAAAAAAACAGCAGCTGTTTTCCAAGATTTTATCTTTTTATTCTTTTTTCTCCTTCCCAGGTTACACTTGGGAAGGTCAATTTCCTGCAAAGTTATACTTTGGAATTATGAAGCTTAGTTTCAAAAGAAAACTGCATTGCGAAGTACAACTTCGTAATGAGGAGAATTTTTGCTATTTGTCTTTCCCCGATAAATCGGGTACGGTGGGGGGGAAATTTATTCGTGAGACTCAAATTTCATGAACGAAGAGAAAGAAATTTGATAGTCGAACAATCCCGACGAAGTCGGAGGGAAAAAATACCCCGCAGCTTGCTGCGGAATCAGTTTCCAAAGTTTACTTTGGGATTCATACCAGTGATTTCAAACTGTTTATATCGCCTTCACTCATCCCCGTCAGTTCAATAATCATTTCAACAGACATTCCTTTTTGAATCATCTTCCTGGCTATATCAATTTTTCCTTTTTCTATTCCTTTCTCGACACCTTGTTCATACCCTTCTTCTTTGCCTTCATCGCGGGCGGTGTCAATAGAATTTTTCAGGTCTCTGTAGTATTTCAGGCTGTCCTCGTAATTCATTACCTGTTGGGGAGTGAATTTCGCAATCTCGGCAGTTTCGAAAAGTTTTTCGAATATTCTTTCACGAAGTTTATCCGGAACACGATCCAGCCTGTTCAGATTCCTGAGTACATACAGCCATTTGTCAAACCGGGTTTCAAGCTCATCTATATTTTTGTTGAACTTTGGCATTTCAAGGTATATAAATGTCCACTTATCATAGAATACTTCGTGGCTGTCCAAATCGCTTAATTTCACGTTGTATCGGAATTTTTCAGGTTCTTTTTTGTCATCGTCGAAAATGAAATCCAGAACAGCGATTGTATAAACGGGGTTTAACTCATAATTCCAGTCGCCGCGCTGTGCCTGGTCTCTGATAGGAAATGTAGAATAATAAACCGTTCTGTCTTTGAAGAAGTTCTGCTTGGTTTTCTGCAGCTCGACGATGAATTTTTCACCCTTCTCATTTTCACAATAAAGATCGAAAATAGCCCTTCGGTCTGCTTCGGCAGCGCCCAGGTTTTCATTTTTCAGATAGGTCAGGTCTTTTATCTCGCCCTGTTCTTCCCTCAACAGCTCATTCAGGAAATCCAGTAGCAGGTCTTTATTGGGTTCCTCTCCGAAAAGCTTTTTAAAGCCGTAATCGGTAAAGGGATTTATATATTTTTCTTTAAAATTATACATTTCTGCCTCACAAGGTTTTAATCAAAAACGTATCAAATCAAACATTATCTTAATTTATAAAAACAGCAGCTGTTTTCCAAGATTTTATCTTTTTATTCTTTTTTCTCCTTCCCAGGTTACACTTGGGAAGGTCAATTTCCTGCAAAGTTATACTTTGGAATTATGAAGCTTAGTTTCAAAAGAAAACTGCATTGCGAAGTACAACTTCGTAATGAGGGGAAAAAAGAAACCACCCCCGTCCTTCGGACTCCCCTCCAGGAGAGGTGAATTAGCCCGGTTTTCTCTTCATTTTTAATTATTCATTGTTAATTAAAATCCCAACTCCGGCCCTCTCCCCCCGTTCTTCCACCCCAATGAACAGGCCGCCGGCCTTAATTCCCCATCCTGTGGTTTCAATGAACCGGATAATTTCCTTAATTCAATGCTGTTTTTAATCTAAACCATGATGTTTGGTCTAATTGCTTTGTTGGCAGGGCCTTAAACTGCCTTGTCCGGAGGTATTGAAGCATTGTTTGGCCTTAATGTAGTGAAATTTGGCTTCATTGCTTGCTTGTTCCGCCTCAATGCTTACTTGTTTCGCCTTATTGAAGTCTTGTTCCGCTTCATTGCTTGGATGTTTTGCCTTATTGAAATCTTGTTCCGCTTCATTGCTCGCTTGGTTTGCCTTACTGCACACTTGTCCGGCTTCATTGCTTTCTTGGTTTGCCTTACTGCTTGCTTGTTTGACATTAAAATCCCAAATGTGCAGATTAGAAAAGTCTATAGACAGAACTGATAATCAAATATTCAATCTAAAATATTAAATATTATACTATTTGTATTAAATATATAGTAATTATAATAATTTATATAATATATCCAAGCCTTGATATAGTTTATCTAACAAAACTTTTTATATGTATAACTAAATATTTTATATATATAATTAAATAATTGATATGATTTATCAAATTCATTTTATAAACTATTAAATATTAGTATTAACCAATTAATTAATCAGTATATCTAATTTGTTAGGACAATTAAATATATCCTTGGATACTTAATATATTTTATAAAAGAAGAAAGAGAATTTATAAGAAATAGTGATTAATGTCTTGTATAAATTATTTATTTGATTAGTTATATTATTAATATTGTAAATCTATATGATTATTTAATAATCTGATAAATATATTTATTACAAATACTTAAATATTTACTAATTCTTATTATTTATTTTATAATTCAAGTATTGTAAATAATTCAAACACTTAAATATTCCGGATTTCAACGCTACACAAGCAATCAATATCTCCGACCAAGATTTAAATGACTTCTAACATCAGTACTTTGCCTCTAAACAAGGTATCAATAACTTCAAACAAGGCGACAATAGAATCAAACAACGGTACTTTGCTTCCGACCAAGGCAGCAATAACTCCGACCAAGGCAGCAATGACTTCAAACATCTGTGCAATAGCGTCGACCAAGGCAGCAATAACTCCGACCCCTCCCAAACCCTCCCCGAAGGAGAGGGCTTTGAAGAAGAATAAGGCATCAATAGAATAAAACATTGGTGCAATGACTCCGACCAAGGCAGCAATGACTTCAAACAAGGCATCAATGACTCCAACCCCTCCCAAACCCTCCCCGAAGGAGAGCGCTTTGAAGAAAAGCAGGGCAGCAATAACTTAGAACATCGGTGAAATGCAGCTGATCCTTCCTACCTCCCCCCGCCCCACTCCTTCAGAAGGAGGGGGAGTTAATTCTATGATATTTAACTTCTTATCCCCTCCTCGCGGAGGAGGGGAATACAGGGGAGGTTTTCTTTCTTTGCTTCTGGCCAGTGCAGCAATATCTTCGAACATTGGTACATTGCTTTCGACCCCTCACAAACACACGCAGTGTGGAACCCTCGCAAGGGGCCGTGCCTCCCCGAAGGAGAGGGCTTTGAAGTAAAACAGGGCGGCAATGACGTCGCCTTCCCCAGGCCGCATCTTTAATACATTATCTGCAATTTAACATGGATTCTTCGGTCGCTTCGCTCTTTCAGAATGACCGCTTTTAAAATTAATACTCCCTCCCCCAACTGATTCCCCTCCGCCGGAGGGGAATTTTTCAGGCTGATAAAACAATTTTGAAAGAAAACCGGCAACAAAACTGCGGAGAAATGGCAGTGCGAAAATATCAGGCTGTATCTAATGAAAAAAAGGAAAAATAATTAAGAAAAGGAGTCTGATTGTCAGTTATTCGAAATCATATTAGTATCAGAACTTGTTCAGGTAAATTGTCTTCTTGTGCTAAAACAGGCTTGTTCAGGAAAAGCAATGGATAAGTACGCCCTGTTGCAAACAATTGGGTGGAATTATTGAAATATTATTTGTGTTTATTCAGAATATCCATATAAACCGAAAAAGTTTTTTCGGCTGTTGCAGTTTTAGTAAATTTTTGCAGGTGTTTTCCTGCAGCCTCAGTAATTTTATTTCGGAGCACGGCATATTTACTAAGTTCAATAATATGTTTGGAAAGCATTTTTGAATTACCGGACATTGCCAGCAAACCGGTTTTTCCATCAATAACAAGCTCGGGTATTCCACCGGCATTTGTTGCTACAACAGGAAGATTCGATGCGAAAGAATCAAGAATAGTAGTACCAAGGCCTTCTGTTTTTGAAGTTATCAGGAAAATATCAGCGCTTTTTAATATTTCCGGGACATTATCCATAAACCCGGTCATTGTAATATTGCTTTTAAGATTTTTTCGAGAAATGTATTCTGCGATATTATTTTTCTCAGGCCCGTCGCCAATTATAAAAAAATGAAAATCAGGAGATTGTCTCAGAACAAGTTCCGCAGTATCCACAAAAGTGTAATAGTCCTTGTGTGGGGCAATTGCCGAAGTGTTAACAACTATAGTTTTGCTTTTGGGAATGTTGAATTTTTCCCTGAGAAAATCATTTCTTTCCTGATCTGCAAAGAGGCTTGTATCAATACCGCTGTGAATTGTTACCAGCCTTTCAGGATTTTTTATCGAAGGTTCAACAATTTCCTTAATTGCGTCGGATACGCAGATAATCCTTTTTACACAGGCAGAATTATACTTAGCCCTGGAAATAATATTTCCTTTAATTGGAAAATCAACCCTTCTTGATACTACAAGCGGAGTTTTGTTACCCAATAAATAAGACAAGTATGCCAGCCCGTGACTTTTTCCACTGTGAGTATGAATAATATCAATATTCTCATCGTTGCAATATTTCTTTGTGCAAAGTGCAGTCGAAATATCAAATTCTCCTGAAAATGAGAATGATCTGTGGGAGATAGAATTCTTCCGGCAATACTCTTCGAAAGCAGAATTCTTCCGGCAGGCAACAAAAACATCTACGGCTTTTTTCCTATGTTCTTCGATCAGAAATGAAATTTGCCGTTCACCACCACGCCAGCTCTTTTCCGAACTTAGATGCAGGATTTTCATTTATCAGTGCCTGATTCAAGGTTTTTGAAATATTCACGGGCTTTTTCCAGGTCATTCGGAGTATCTACCCCAAGCATTGAATCCTTTGTTTCCACACATAGGTAGCTATAGCCCCTTTGCAACAATCTAAGCTGTTCAAGTGACTCCATTTTTTCAAGCTGAGATTGTTTCAGCTCGGTAAAATCAATAAGAGCTTTGCGTCTATATGCATATATGCCAATATGTTTGAAGTAATCGTTACTTCTAATCCATTCACATTTGTCAACATCCCTGATATAAGGTATCGGTGATCGTGAAAAGTAAAGTGCTTTTTTATTATCAGAGAAAACAACTTTTACAACTGAAGGATCAAAAATATCATCTGAATTATCAATTTTTTTATACATGGTAGCAACATCAGCATCAGACTTCGTAAATTCAGAGATCAGATTGTCAATACTGTCACCATTTATCATTGGCTCGTCCCCCTGGATATTTACAATAATATCTGCATCATTATCCTTGCAGGCAGCAGCAATACGGTCTGTTCCGGATGGGAGTTCGGCTGGAGTCATTACCACTTTTGCACCGAATTCTTTACAAGCTTCCATTATCCTCTTGTCATCAGTTGCTATAATTACTTCGGATAACAGTTTACTTCCGGACACTGCTTCCCATACTCTCCGGATAAGAGGCTTACCATTAATATCGGCAAGCGGCTTTCCGGGCAGCCTGGATGATGCATACCTTGCAGGAATTATCCCAATAGCTTTATTATTCATCTTCATTTCTTATGTTTCTTTTAGATTTTGCCAAAAACAGGCTGCCGCTTTCAAGTCCGGCATTTCTGATAATTTCATCCCTGGAAAGGGTATCCGGTTTAAACTTATTCTTTTGTTCAAACTCTCTATCCGGGCTATGCCTGTTTGCATGGCAATCATCTAATTCATTAGTAATTTCAAACTTATCAACTACAGAGAAAAATTCTCTGATACGCAGAACATCTTCAATCAATTTATTATCTCTGCCGGTGTGATACTCCAATCCGGCAAGTTTATACAAATTTAATATTTCTTCCTGATTTAACATGATAAACTAAAACGGAGTCCAAGAAAATCCGAAAAAAGGAATAACAAATGGCTGAGTGAAAAGTGCCAATCCGAAATCGGCTGAAATTCTTTCATTACAATGGCGTAATCCAAGGAATATAGCAGTGTTAGTAGGTTTTTCAACATTGGAATTCCATAGTTCTCCGATGAAATGCATAGTATGCCATTTGGGAATTTTTGTATCAATACCTGCTGCCAGCCCGAAAGAGCCGTCCTCATATATTAAATCTTCAATATTACTTTGTGCGGTTAAAATATAATAGTCGTTTGCACCGGTTTTTGTGAATATCGAAGCACTTACTCTGGTGCGGTCAAAACGAATAGTTGTTACTGCATAAAGGTGCGATAGTTTGTTCCTTGAATTAATAAATGCCAGATTGCCTCCGATAGCTAAGGCAATATTTTGAATATCGGATTTAAAATCCATTGAAAACAAAGATACTTTAGCATTTATCATAGAGAACTGTTCCCTGGATGCAATTCCGGGAACAAGCGAACGACCTGCCGTAACTGATAAATAATCAGATATACCAAAACCGCCATATAGCAGCAGTAGTTCAAAAGAACCGATAAAATGGTCGCTGCCGATTGGTTCGGCGGTAGGCATCAGGAAAACCCTGTGCTTATGCCGGTAATAATCATCTTTCAGATAGATAGACTTTATCTGATTAGCAAAGATTGTAGCAGTACCTATCTCTGTTTTTACTTTTATTCCTTCACCTTCTTTAGGATCATTTATCAATTCAACGACCGGCCCGCTGAGCATATCACCATTCAGCAGAGTGATAACATATATTTTCGATTTAGAGGGCAGGATACCATCCAGATCAGCAGCTAATGATTTTCCGGTACAAATAATGAGAAAAATTAATAATAACAACAACTTTGATTGATTATTGATTTTCATTATCCCTTTCCTTTTTTTCCGCAAGAGCTAACTGCCCACAGGCAGCTTCGATATCAGGCCCGAAAGATTCCCTTACAAAAACATTTGTACCGAGTAATTTCAGATAGGCCGCAAAGGATTCGATTTTTTCTTTGTTTGCCGGCCTTAACTCCGGGCCAGTTTTTGAATATTCCGTGAAGGAAATATCATTGAAGGGAATAATATTAACTTTTGAAGGGACTCTTCTGCTGATCTTTGCCAGGCGCTTTGCATCTTCCTCGCTGTCATTCAGCCCTTCAAAAAGAATATATTCATAGGTAATCGGAATTTTTGTCAGACGATAATATTCATCAACTGTCGCGAGTAACTTTTGAAGATCCCATTTTTTTGAAATCGGAATAAGTTTTGTTCTCAATCCGTTTGTTGTAGCGTGTAATGACAGTGCCAGTTTCAATTGAGGTTGAAATTCAGCCATTTTTTCAATTCCCGGAACAATCCCTGAAGTAGAAATTGTTATCTTTCTATGCGAAACCATTTTGTAATCTGGTTTTGAAATTATGGTAACTGCTTTCGAAACATTTTCCCAATTAAGAAGTGGTTCGCCCATACCCATGAATACGATATTTGATATTTTAATTCCGGTTTCATTTTCTGCCAATAGGAGTTGATCAATTATCTCGGCAGGTTCAAGGTCTCTTTTCAAACCTATGGTGCCGGTAGCACAAAAGGCGCATCCTAACTGGCAGCCTACCTGAGATGATATGCAAATTGTATTGTACTCACGATCCTTATACTCACCGGGCATAACAACAGCTTCAATGTGGTTACCGTCATGAAGTTTGTAAAGGAATTTAACTGAGCCGTCCGAAGATTTTGATACTTTCTTTATTTCAATGCTGTTAAGTGCAAAATGTTTGCTAAGGTTATTCCTTAGATCAACAGGAATTTGTTTTATACCTTCGAATGATAAAACACGTTTTTTATAAATATCACTCATTATCTGGCCGGCCCTGTACGGAGCTTCGCCAAAATCAGCAATAATTGCCCTTAATTCTTCTTCGCTATAGTTTTTGATAAACTCTTTCTTTTCCATTTCCTTGTCCTCAATATTAAATATCCTCTAAACTCTTTTCTTTAATTGACGATCAGGAATTTCTTATGGTATAATTTTTTTCCTGTTTTAATTGAAAGAAAATAATTTCCGGAAGCAAAACCGGAGATATCAATTTTATGTATTTCATTATTATTCAATATATTTGAGGTAAATATAACTTCTCCTATAATATTTATAATCGAAATTTCAGCATTATCAATATTTTCATCATCAATACTGAAATAGATATGACCATTTGCCGGGTTAGGATAAATGTTCATATTTGATGAGGAAATCTCGACTACAGAATTAGCATCAATTACTTCTACATACTTTTGAATTGTATCGGTAGTATGATACCCGTCTTTCGAAGCTTTAAATATCATAAGATATTTGCCTGGTGTTTTGTCATTAAAAATCGTATAGCTGTATTCGGCAATACCATCCGAACCGCTTTCAATAGTTCCCTCGTCATTTACCAGTTTATCATCATAAGAAATTGTTACCCCTGACAAAGGAGTTAATTCATAATCTGTAACGCCGGCTTTTAATTCCAGTAATTCTCCCTGTTTTAAAACTATTGAACTATCCGGAAGTATAATCATATTGATAATTTTTTCATCAGAATAATTATACTTAATGAAACGACTTTCCGTTGGTAAGGGATTGAATCCGTCTGCTTCAATATTAAAATCAATCCTGTATTCAGCCTGCCTTGTTTCTTCATCCGGAATTACAGTGTAAGTAGAACTGCCATTGGCATCTGTCAAAAGCTGCGGCTGTACGGCCATAAGTGCATCAGTAACCGTAATAGTAGCATTTTCAACAGGCTGGTCTTTATAATCTTTAACAGTTATCGAGTATTTTACTTCATCACCCAATGTAATTTCCTGTTTTAATTCCGGAGTTATTTCAACAAACAGGCTAAGACTGTCGGCAGTTCTTACCTGCATAAGTGAACTTTTCTTAGGGCTGTTCTTGTATTCATCCATTTCGGCCCTGAACGTCATGTAATAGTCACCCCTAACAGCATCGGCAGGAATTTCATAGGTATAAAGCACATAGCCTCTAACATCGCTTTGAAATTGCTTCTGAATATTATCAATATTAGAAACAGCGTAAACATCAGCGCCCTCGAGAGCTTCACCCTGATCATCAAGAACTTTGACTTCAAATACTATCCTGTCGCCTGGAAGTAATAGCTCGTCCTCGCTAATATCCCTGTTTACTTCAATTGCCAGGGCGCCCTTTACCCTTATATATTTAAAAACGCCGTCGTCAGTGGCAGCATAATAGCTGTCTTCGTAAGAAAAGCAAATATCGTTTATTATCCTGCTGTCAATATCTTCATTGGATTTATTCCAGGTTTCACAGTCATCCCTTGTGATATACAATCCGCCCTTGTGCGTTCCTGCAAAAAGAATGGTATCAGCAGGAAGAAAACTTCTGTAAGCAAAAACTGATTTTAATTCTTCATCAGGTATCTGTTCCCAGTTTTTACCGTTATCGGTGCTAAGAAATACTCCGTTATGGTTTGTACCGGCAATACAATAATTCAATAATTCATGTGGCTTATAAGCACAAAGTGAAATAACCGAATTCAACACCTGGTTTTCATTTAGCTCAAAATATTCCCAACTTTCACCGTCATCTTCAGAAGTATAAATACCATTATTATACAGGCCGAGAAATATCTTGCCATCCCTGCCAATTGCTATGGTTTGTATGGTTTTGAATTCATTAAAAAGATCAGCGTTAACCCTTGTCCAAGAGTTGCCGTTATTATTAGATTTGTACAGCCCGCCGGCTTTTACAGCCGCCCAGATATTTCCATTACTGTCGGCAGCCATGGCAAGAACAGGCTTCAATCCCTGGATGTTATCGTCAATCCCATCGTTTGCGTCTTTGAAAGAAGCGCCTCCATTAGTTGAGCGTATTATTCCGTCTTCTTTTTGTCCGGCAAATATGGTTCCGTCATTTTTGATGATCATACATTTGAATTCGCCGTTCTCTTTCATTTCCCACGTTTTTCCCTGATCGGAGGACAGCCATAATCCGCCTTTTTCACGAGCAGCGTAAACAGTACCTCCGCTTGCCTGGATCGATACAATATTTGTTGATGTAAAATCTTTAACCTTGGCCCAGTAATAATCATCAGCTTTTGCTGATATCGTACAAATTAGAAAAGCAAGCAGTATATTAAAATTCTTTATCATTATTTTTCCTTATCAAAAACAAAACTTTTTAGAATGACAGAATAAGCTGCCAAAGGTTACATCACAAATATATCAATAGGCTGCAATAAATTCAATTCCAATAAACCTGCTGATCTGCCTGCTATATTTAATATGTTCAAGTAAATCCCTTAATTGCAGGTCGAATGTCAGGCCCTGAACAACTGCAAATCTTAATGAAGCATTGAGCAGCCCCTTATGAGATAAAATATTTTTATCAGCTTCATCAATATTGGCATTGTATTCAATATTCAGAGAAGCATATTTTCCGATTGAATGTTCAAATCCGAAATAAATATTTGGCGCCCTGTTATCAGTTTCAGGTTCAAGTGAGTAATTTATTCCTCCGTGAACAGCAAGAGTTCCAAGGTCCCAGGTAAAATTTTTGCTGAGGGCAAGAAAAAATCCCGGAGAGAAAGTTTCAAAACGCTCGGAATCTTTAAAAAATATTCCGCGTCCCTGGGTTGAAATTCCAAGAAGGATTGCAGGAATTCCTTTAGTTTCATCAAATAAGCGATACTTGATATGAATCCCAGGTATATCCTGCCACACAATTTTCTGATTTCCGACAATATTGCTTCCGCTATAACTTAGCCCCATATTGAAATTTTCGAAAGGAGCAGCAGAAATTTCTGTCATCAGGCCGCCGCCGGTGAAAGTATATGCGTAAATAGCAAAACTGCCCTTTGAAATAACTCCCGCAGTAGGCATATCGACGATAAACCTGGACTCGTAAGTTGCCGCCGACCCGGCAGAACCTTTAGCAAATAAAATATTTCCGGTAAAAATTGATAATATTATTGCTGTTAACATTATGCTGCGAATCATTCCCCCGCCTTTGAATTTTATGACAAAACATCATATTAAAATCAAGTATATACAAATTTAATCTTATTTTTTTTGAATGTTACATTTTTTTTGATTATTTTTTTAGATTACGAGTTAGAAAAGTTGATAAATTTAGAAAAGAAAAAATTAATGTCGGGAATCAAAGTTTTTCTATTGATACTTACAATATTGGCAGTATCCTGCTCATCAAATGCCAGCAGGGATAGTGAAAAAATGGAATTTGCCGAACCCTGCTGTGATTCTGATATCGACAGGGCAGTCCTGCTAAAACCATTTTTCAACGAACAGCCGGACGGAAGCGTGATATTTGGAATATCCGCCTATAGGCAGGCCTTAGTTGAAGGTGAATACTGCCCTTCGAGCGAAACATTCCGGGTGGAAATTATTAACCAAAAGGGAAAAACTATCTGGAGTTCGAACAACAACAAGATGCACATGCAGGTTATCAGTGATGTCCTGCCGGAGAATCCCGGAGAAACCTATGACTACCAATTAACATGGAACGGAAAAGATAATTCCGGTAATATTGCTAAAGCAGGTTTATATAACATAAGAATGATTATACCTGCAAAACCAAAAGCATATCTTTCAGAATTCAAATACGAATGGAATCCCGAAAATGAAAAATGAAAACCTGAGTTTTGACGATCAGATGATAAACAGAACAATTGAACTTGCTCATAAAGGATGCGGCAAAGTCAGCCCCAACCCCAAAGTCGGTGCTGTAATTACCCGGGATAATGTAATTATTGCTGAAGGATGGCATAAGCAATTCGGGGACGACCACGCGGAAGTAATGGCAGTAAAAAATTCTTCTTTGGAATCGTTCGAAGGTTTTACTCTGTATGTAAACCTTGAACCATGTTCTCACCAGGGAAAAACTCCTCCTTGTGCAGATATGATTATTGAGAGGAAATTTTCAAAGGTTGTTATCGGAATGACAGACCCTAATCCGAAAGTCTCTGGCAGCGGTATCGAAAAATTAAAAAATGCAGGTATTGAAGTAGTTGCCGGTGTTCTTGAAGAGAAATGCAAATGGCTAAACAGAACTTTTATAAAATTTATTACAACAGGGCTACCGTATATTGTTGTAAAAACAGGACAGTCAATCGATGGGAACATTGCCAGCGCCAAGGGACAGTCTAAATGGATAACCAGCAAACAAAGCAGAAAATTTGTACATCAGTTAAGGGCAAATCTTGACGCAGTTATGGTTGGTTCCGGTACTGTTGCATCCGATAATCCTGAGCTTACAGTAAGGGAAGTTAATGGCAGGAATCCATTCCGGATAATTCTTGATTCCGATGCGAGTTTGCCTCTTGATAGAAAAGTTTATACTGATAAAAACAGAAATCATACAATAGTTTGCTGTTCCAAAGAGGCTTCCGAATACCGCAGAGCTGAGACCTTAAGAATAGCCGGAATTACGATACTGCCGGTGGATACTGATAAAAACGGAATTATTTTTCTTAAAAAGGCCCTCAGGGATATTGCAGGCAAAATGAACATTGCATCCATACTTGTTGAAGGCGGTTCACAAGTATTCTCTTCTTTCCTCCGGGAAGGACTGGTTGACGAAATCCAGACATTTATTGCACCAAAGATTTTCGGAAACGCTACAGGCGCTTTTCGTGATTTCACAATAGAATTTCTTGACGAAGCGCCTCAATTTGTACTCAGAAGTTTCAGGAAAATCGGCAACGACCTTCTGGTAGTTTATACCAAACACTGATATCGTTTTAAAAAAAACATTAAAAAAAGGAGTTTACCTGTATGACAAACTCCTTTTTTTCATAAGATTCTGATTTTTTACCTGACAATTATCAATTGCTCGGCTTGTGTTTCATTTTCACTTTCAAAAAGAACATAATAAGAACCTGAAGGAAAATCAGAAACCGGAAGTATCAGGTGTTCAGTTTCGCAAGGAGCAGGAAGGTTAGTTATAGTTTTTACAAGATTACCGTATAAATCATAAATTCCCAGCTTATAATTATTTGTTTTGACGTTTTCCGGGACTTTAATAAATACCATATCAACTGCCGGATTAGGATAAACAGCAAGCCTCATGGATTCACCATATTCATCGCTAACATCAGATATATCCAGGCACTGAGCCTGGCCTGTTTCAGCATGAACAAAACAGGTAATATTCTGCATTTCGGTTCCGTATATTGCCATCCAGTAAGGATCATCGATTATAAATAACGGATTCATTTTGTTTACACCAAGGCCGAGAAGCCTCATCACGGCATCATCATTCTCTTCAGCAAATGATTCGAAGCTGTCGTTTGCATTCAAATTATTAACAAATTCATCGCTGTCGATCCATCCGGTTTCAAGCGGCGCATCAGGTGACACAGGAAGCCCTTCAAGCATATCCATGCTAATTTCCTGAGCCATGAATATCATTACACGTACAACTCCAACAGCTTTTCTTGTTTCAGGATCGTCTTTTTCTGTAAAAAGGTATAGCCATGCTACATTTTCTCCGGTTTCCATGTCAAATTCAAGTTCTATTGGAAATCCGTCTATAGCACCGGACATTGTGCCAATTGAAATTAACTGAGGGTCAGTCAATCCAAGTTCTATTGCTTTGTCTTCAGCAACCTGAATACCCTCTGAAGCTTTGAAGCTTTGAGCATTTGTTATTACAGGAAAAATTATCATTCCCAGCAGTAATATTAGTATGTTTCTTTTCATTGTGTCTCCAATCTTGAAAAAATAATTATTGATATAACGTATCCTTTCCGGTTTTGTTTGCCGCTCCATACAATATTATGTATTTTTATTTAATTGAAAACAAACAAATATCAAATTTTATGAAAAAATTTGTTCTTAAAAAGAAGTCAGACATAACACCCCGCAAACGAATAGGATATAAAATATCTTATGAAAGGGAACTGAATGCAGCCCAGTATGAAGCAGTAATGCATAATAACGGGCCGGCTCTTGTAATTGCCGGAGCAGGTACCGGAAAAACCAGGACACTTGTTTACCGTGTTGCAAGGCTGATAGAGGACGGAGTAGTGCCGGAATCAATTTTATTATTAACTTTCACCCGCAAATCAGCATCCGAGATGCTAAGAAGGGCATCAATTATCCTGGATGGACGCTGCGACAAGGTATCCGGCGGGACTTTTCACTCTTTCGCTTTGCAGTTACTAAGAAAATACGCCGCGCATATTGGTTTCAGGCAGAGTTTCAATATCCTGGACCAGGGAGACAGCGAAGATGTGCTAAATATACTTCGGGCAGAACTGAAACTTGACAAATCAAAAAGGCAATTCCCCAGGAAAAATACGCTGGCTAAAATTCTCGGATTTATGACAAACAAACAGGAAAGCCTGGAGAATATACTCGAAAAGGATTTCCCGAGATACATTGATTATTCTGATGAAATAAAACTGATCTTTGATAATTACGCTGAATACAAGAAGAAATACAGCCTGATGGATTACGACGACCTGCTGCTTCATCTTTTGAATTTATTAAAAGATCACGAGGAAATACGCAAAGAGGTCAACAAAAATTATAAATATATTATGGTAGATGAATACCAGGATACCAACCGCCTTCAGCACGAGATAGTATTGAAAATTGCCGAAGGACATAATAACATTATGGCTGTTGGCGACGATGCCCAGAGTATTTATTCGTTCAGGGGCGCTAATTTTCAGAATATAATGTTCTTTCCTGAATCATTCGAAAAATGCGAGATATTCAAGATCGAGGAAAACTACAGAAGTACCCAGCCAATCCTGAACCTGACCAATACAGTGATCGGCGAAGCCATTTATAAATACGAAAAGGAATTGTTCACGCGTAAAACAGGCGATGAACTGCCAATGATAGTTTGCGCCGGAGATGAAAGGCAGCAGTCTGAATTCGTATCGCAATATATTCTGGAATTGAGGGAAGAAGGATACAGCCTTGACGATATTGCAGTTTTGTTCCGGTCAGGGTTTCATTCTTTCGATCTGGAGATAGAACTCAGCAGGGCAAACATTCCATTCAGGAAATTCGGCGGGCTGAAACTTATGGAAACAGCCCATATCAAAGATATGCTGGCATATATCCGTATTCTGTTTAATCCGCTCGACGCAGTTTCCTGGCATCGGGTATTGCTGTTGCAGAAAGGTATCGGCCCCGGAACAGCCAGCCAGCTTATAGACTCCATCAGTTCTCAGGATTTTCTTTCAAAAGAATTCAAAATCCCTGATATAAAACGAATCGGGCCTGATGTCAGAGAACTGATCCAGGACCTCCGGGAACTTTCTGCCGAAAGGGGCAGCGTTGCCGAAAAAGCCTCGGTTATCTCGGAAATATACAAACCATTACTCAAAGATAAACATGACGACTGGCAAAAACGCTGGAAAGATATTGAAACATTCCTGATGATTGCGGAAAAATATAAATCCCTGCGGGAATTCCTTAGCGATATGGCACTGGAACCGCCAACAGAATCGCTTGAATCTTTATCTCCCCTCCCAAAGGATGAGGAATACCTGACTTTATCAACGATACATTCGGCTAAAGGCCTGGAATGGAAAGCAGTATTTCTGATATGGGCGCTGGAAGGACGTTTCCCTTCATCCCTTGCTGTTGAATCAGTTGATAACCTGGAAGAGGAAAGAAGATTATTTTATGTAGCCTGTACCCGCGCCATGGACAGGCTGATAATTTCATACCCGATAAATATCTACGATCAGCAAAGCGGATTCATCCTCTCGGAACAGTCCAGGTTCCTGAAAGGCGTTGATGAAACTCTGGCTGAGAAATTCGTAATCGTGGACGAATCCGACGATGATAACGAAGACGAAGAACTGCCGTTGAATTGATATTATATGATTGTTTATCAATATTAAATGATTTTTCTTAATTTTGACTTTCTTATATTTGAGACATTATTAATTATCAGGATCCGGAATGGACAAGGAAAACAGCGAATCAGCGAACATGAAGAGAAGAAGGAAAATACTTTTTCTTACTCCGAGATTTATTTATCCTCTTATCGGCGGAGACAGGCTGAAACCGTATAACCTGATAAAGCATCTTGCAAAATATCATGACCTTACCCTTGTTTCATTCTATCAGGGCGAAGCACCTTCAAAAAAATATGTTGAAGCAATAACCGGCCTCGGCGCAAAGCTCGAATATCTCAGGCTAAACCCCGTTAAAGCCGGCGTCGAAACCATTCTTCGCCTGCCTTTCAGATATCCTCTGGAAATATCCTATTACTATCAGGCAGATTATCGCCGTATTGTTGATAAGTTGATCGAAGATAACGATTTCGATATTGCCTTTGCATTTTTTATGCGCACAGCAGAGTATCTGAAGAATAAAAATATTAAAAAAGTGCTTATAGCCGAGGACTGCCGAACTCTATATCAAAAAAGATCTTCGGAGGAAAGCGATAACCTGGTTCAGAAGTCTGTTCGCTCCTGGGAATACTTTAAACTAAAAAAATATGAGCCTGAAATTGTTAACCATTTCGATATAACAACTCTTGTTACAAGAGAAGATATCGAAGCAATGAAAGGCCAAAACTCCGATGCTGTTTACAGGCTGCTTACAAACGGAACTGATATATATAGTTACACTACTCCGGAAAATAATTCCAACAGGAAAGATATTCTGTTCAGTGGAAAGCTGGATATCTGGGCAAACGTTTTGATGATAAGACAGATAGTTGGAAAAATAATGCCCCTTGTTCATGAAAAATTACCCGAAACGAGGCTGAATCTTGTCGGGGCCAACCCAACCCCTGCAGTTGAAGCGCTGGTTAAAGAAAACGATTATATCTCCCTTCACAGAAACGTGCCTGAGATGATTCCTTTCCTTCAGGAAGCGGCTCTGTTTCTGCATCCACATTCAGGCGGATCGGGAATTCAGAACAAACTGCTCGAAGCTATGGCCTGCGGATGTCCGGTAGTAACAACACCAACAGGCAACCAGGGTATTTACGGTGAACACGGCAAACACCTTATGCTTGGCGAAAATTCAGTGGAAATGGCAAATCACGCTATTGATATTCTTACAAATAAAGAACTGGCAGATTCGATAAGTGCCAACGGCAGGGAACTAATGGTAAACACTCACTCCTGGGAAGCCGTATGGGATGCCCTTGACGACATTATGCAGGAGATTGACCCGCGATGAAAAAAGCCCTGCTTTTCGACCGCGACGGAACAATAAACTATCGTCCGGTAGGAGAATACGTAAGCTCTCCCGATTCATTCTCATTTATTCCGGACTTCCTGGAAATATTTCCAAAAATACACCCGGATATTATTCTCATATTGATCACAAATCAGCAGGGAATAGGAAAGGGTCTGATGACAGTAGAGGATTTGAATTCAGCGCATACATTTATGCAGAACTATCTTCAAGATAAATACGGTCGTAAATTCGATCACATTGAATTTTGCCCGCACCTGGCGACGGATAAATGCTCATGCAGGAAGCCCGAGCCCGGTATGTTATTATCAGCCATGAAAAAATTTAACCTTGAAAAAAGCGACTGCTTTATGATTGGCGACAGCGATAAAGATGCTATTGCCGCAAGTAATGCCGGAATAAAATCCGTTAATGTGGGGCACGAAGCGGAAGGAGCATATTCAGATTTCAGGATCGACAATCTTAATGAACTAACTCGATTACTGCCCGGTTATTTTATTTAGATGCATAAATAGCAAAATCCGGAATTTAGTTTAAGAATATTGGCCGTCAGAAAAGCTTTTTCCATAATAATCTTAACAAAAAAAATCCCCCTGGTTAAAGGGGGACAAGAAAAGGGTATGTTCGGGGATGAATATTTTAGAGTGACTTTTCAATAATATCCAAACCGCGGTCAATTTCTTCTTTTGTGATATTCAGCGGAGGCCTGAAGCGAATACTGTTGGTTCCGCAGGGAAGAATGATAAGTCCGCTTTCGAATGCTTTAGCCTGGAATTTACTTCTAATATCTGCATTTGGCATATCAAAGGCGCGGAAAAGCCCTTTACCGCGAACATTGGAAATAATTTCAGGATTGTTTTCCATCAGTTTAGTAAGTTTTTCGTCAAGATAAAGGCCTTTTTCATTAGCATTCTGAACAAGGTTTTCTTCTTCTATAATCTCAAGGTATCTTGTTGACCTGACCATATCCACAAGATTGCCGCCCCACGTTGAATTTATACGGCTGGAAGTATGGAAAACATTGTCAGGAACGTCGTCAATCCTGTCGGTTGCTACAATACCGCAAACCTGCATTTTTTTGCCAAAGCTCATAATATCGGGAACAACGTCCGTATGCTGGTGAGCCCACCACTTACCGGTAATCCCAACGCCTGTCTGAACTTCGTCGAAAATCAGCAGTGCTTCGTTTTCATCGCAAAGTTCGCGAAGTTTCTTCATAAATTCCGGTCTAAAGTGGTTGTCGCCGCCCTCGCCCTGGATTGGTTCAATTATAATTGCAGCGATATCGTCTTTATTGTCTTTAAATGCCTGCTGAATTTCTTTTACCGACTGCTCTTCAAGTTTAATTACTTCTTCAAGATTCGTATCATTCAAAGGGAACTTAACCTTCGGGTTTGTTACCCTTGGCCAGTCGAACTGGGGGAAATAAGCTGTTTTTACAGGATCAGTATTTGTAAGAGTCATTGTATAGCCACTGCGCCCGTGGAAAGCCTCTTTAAAATGGATAATTTTTTTTCCTTTTTCTTCCTTATAGCCCTTCTGGAAATTTTTGCGGACTTTCCAGTCAAAAGCTGTTTTAAGAGCGTTTTCAACTGCGAGTGCTCCGCCGGAAACATAGAATGAATACTTGAATTTTTCCATTCCTGCCACACTGTGAAAAGTTTTTACAAAAGTAGCCATTGCTTCGGTATAAACATCCGAGTTTGACGGTTTGTTCAATGCAATGTTACCAAGATATTTAATAAAATCTTCATCCTTCATTTTCGGATGGTTCATGCCAATAGGCATTGATGCGAAACATGTAAAGAAATCAAGGTATTCCTTGCCTGTCCTGGCTTCAACGAATCCTGCGCCTTTACTCTTTTCAAGATCCAATACAAAATCAAAACCGTCAACAAGCATATACCTTCCGAGTTCTTCATGTGTGTTGTTAGCTTCAACACTATAACGATTCTTATACTTATTCATCACATAACCCTTGATTTATGAGATTTAAAAAATTATAAAATTATATATTCTAACATTACTGTTAAATTATTCGATCAGATAGCGAAGCAAATTTTAAAGGGATAGGTTTATAGCGGGATTGCACCTGAGTTTAGCAAATAGATCAGATGCTTTTGGGTAACTAAAACTGAGGATATAAAAGATCCCCCCCGAATTGTTCCGGAGTTGCACAAACAAGAAGACGCTTTAATCGTTTTATTCCTCATAATTGCAAGTTATGAAAATATCTCAAGAAAAAAAATATTTTATACATATTCTTCTAAAAAGAAAAATATTTGTTGAATATTAATCTTTTTTGAGCAAATTTGTTTGAAATATCCTAAAAAAGTAATAAATTAACAAGTCATCTATCACTACGGTTTTAATCGTGGCAAGGTGAAAATTGTGAAAAAAAATGATTTGTGGAAAAATTTTAATTTGATATTTCATAACTATGTTATAAATTTGAAGTATTAAGTAATTTGTTTTGAAATATAATATTTGTTAACTTAAATAAATTGATAATTAAACTTTAAGATTTTATTTTTGAGAGTCGAAGAGATACCCAAACAAACTCCCCGCTAAGACAAGTCAAAAATAACTTATTTAAACTACTTAGGAGCAGCGATTACAATGGCACAAGCACTATCTCAAACAACAGAGAAAAAACACAAGGTTGGCTTTCAGCATGTAGCGATTTTTTTGGTGTTGTCGGGTCTCTTCTTTGTTTTCTTCCACTTTACCGTTATTCCCTGGGGAGTAGCTCAATTTGTGGTACCTCTTTTCCAGCCTGACGGCGAACAGTTGGAAAAAACCGGTTTTGTTCAATTCGACGGCCTTACATGGGCTTCAACATCCAAGGATAAAGAACCCGGGCTTAAAGGCAAAAACATGGAAGTTAAAAAGGATTACATTAACTCCGACTTTATTTTTGACTTTTCATGGACAGAAAGAACAGCTGATGTACACGGATATGTGAAAGGAAGTACTGAATGGTACGCTAAATCACCGCTACTCGGCGAGCACGCTATTATACTTCAGCCATGGGTTGGCTTCTGGTGGCTGGCAGGCGTTTTTGGTATAGCAATTGTAGTGTTTATAACTATGGTTATGCCAAGCGGCATGGGGCTTATGGCAGTTCTTTTCGACAGACAGATAAATGAAGTACAGACAAAAATCAGGCTTCAAACAGGATTTTCTTCAGATATCGTGGAGCTCCTGATCATGCCGGATGATAAACTTGCAGAAAAAGAAGTTCACGAAGTTGAACATGCCTTCCTGATGGTTTGGGACAGGACAGAAACTGAAGAACTTGCTTCTGCAAAACACCACGTTAACTTCGACGACTTGTTCGATGAAAATACAGATATCGTAAAATTCCGTAACACAGTTCTTTACGGCCGTATCAAAGAATTTTTCTCTGACTTTGTTGTTAAAGAAATTGAAGATACAAAAGACGGCCTTAACTGGCGCAGGAATCACCTTCTTATCGGCAAAGGCCTCAGGCTTTATATGTCGCACCACTTCACTGAAAAATATTCAAACAACGTTACCGGTATGGCTTATGGCGGTGCTGCATTCCTTATCGTTGCCGTTGGTATTCGCGGTCTGAAATTTATTCCGCCTACAAAACCTTCTTTCATCCTTCTTGCTATTACACTTGAGTTTACCATGCTTATGCTTCTTGCCATCACACTCTTCTACACTGAAGAAGAAGAACGTATGGACAAGATGATGAAGAAAATGGAAGATGCAAACCGCAGCCAGCTTGAAACTCTTAAAGGACAGCAGTCAGATATTCACCAGCTTTCCAACGCTCTTGTTGGACAAACTGCTGAAATCATACGTAACCGTGTTGAAAGCGCAATTTCCGAGTACATGACAAGTGAAAACAATATCGAGAAATCTGTCGCCAAAGCAATTGTTGACAAGATTTTGATTGGAGTTCGCGAAGATACTGCCAAACATCCAGGGCACGGCGGAAATCTGAGAAGAAGATAAAATTTTGTCTTTATGTGACAAATCAGCCGCATTGGTGTTATAATACTAATGCGGTTTTTTTTATGTTTTGCTGTTTGAAAATAATTAAAGAGCTGAATTGTCATTAGATTTGAATGTTAAAATTTTACAGGTAAATAAATATGGTTGGCAGGTTTTTTTTGTTGCTTTCACTGGTCCTTGTGTTAATTCCGGATAATGCTTACGCTCAATTGCATTCGGATTATAAAGATTTTAATATAAGGGAGTATTCTGAAAAAATTGATCTTGAAGTTAAGCTCACAGAAAATTCAAGCCTGATACCTGCCGGACAAACAGCTGAAAGGCCGGAATGGATAATAGCACTGCCTGACTCTCTGAAACCTGTTATGAATATCTCATATTCAGAAAATGAAGAAGAGCCCGGAGGTTATGACTGTGTAATTAATTGGACTTATATCGGGAAAAGACGAGGAGTTTATCTGCACAAAATAGAGTTAAGTCCATTCAAAACTCATGATTCTTTGAATTGTAGCCCTGCTGCAATACGTTTAGAAGTATTTTACAGTAAACCGGCAGTTTTATCAGAATCAGTAGATGATAATATAAATAATTGGTATCCGGATGTTATTAATAAAAAAGCAATCGAAAGTTTCCAACAATTTAAAAAATTGAAATCAGGTAAAGACCGGGTTCAATCCGAAAAATTCTGGTATGATAATGATGTTGATTATTATAGAATTGAAACATCAAGAGACGGAATTGCCAGGATCAATATCTCAGAACTTCCTGAAGATAATTTGTCGGGAAAGAATATATCCGGGCTGAAACTTTTGTATCTCGGTTATGAAGTTCCAATCCATGTTGTCGATGAAAATGGTATAATCGACAACAGTGATTATATTTTATTTCGGGGAAAAAGGCCTGCAGGAGATACTACATGGTGGAGTTACTTCAGCAGATACGAACCTTTTTATTTGTATTATGATAAAAATTCTGACGGGCTAAGATTTAATATTTATAACGAACCTTCTACCCCCGGATTTGAAAGGGATTATGTAAAATCTTACATTCACTTTGAAAACGAAACATTTTACTGGGGGGGGATTCATTACATTTTCACTCAGAATATCATTAATGAAGGTTGGTACTGGGGCGATAAAATTGATGCACTGACAAGCCGGGATTTTAAAACTGATGTGATGCTGACTCCTGTTGCAAATTCCAATCCTGTTGAGCTGGCAATGAGGGTTGCGATGACTGATACAACTTTTACCAAAACCGGATTTTATATTCATAAAAATAATATTGAACAGCTTGTTAACGGAGATACTATTCGAAATGTCGGGTATGAAAATATTGCTTCTGTTACCTATCGAGATACACTTGCCAATGGCATTTTTTTTACGGGATACAACAATGTTCATATCAGATACAACGATTACGAAGAAAGAAAATCAGGATATGCCCTGTTTGACTGGATTGAAGCTTCATACAAAAGCCTGCCATATATAAAGGCAGGAAACAATGAATTTTTTGTTGAAAAAGATATTAACGATTTTTCTATTAGGTTTTTCGGGCTATCGTCCCCGGAAATAGTTATAATTGATACGCTTACAGATGAAATAATCACTAAGGATGGACGGCCGGGATATTCTGTTATAGCAGGTGGAATAACCAACAATCAAGCCCGTTCAAGTATAATAATTGATTCAGATACCTCTGTATCTGAAATTCCGGGTTTTCATTTTTTATACAGGAAAAATCCTGATGACAATGCAATATACAGAATTGCTACAACTTCTGGTGAAGCAAAGAAATTCCTGGATTCTATCGGTAATGTTGCTGTAGTAGCAGGTATTATAAACGGATATATTGATATTAATTCTGATATTAAATCGTGGCTTAGTTCAAAGGGAGCTTCCGAAATAAATAATTTTATTTCCGGCAATTCTTATGCATGGTATCTATCTGATGGAAATTTCGGAGAGGAAATTTCGGAAAAAGCGGTTTCAATTGCTGAATTTATTCCTGACAATGACGGAAGATCATATAGCTTCGATTTAAATTTCAAATCAGGCAGAGATTATCACGTTTTCGTTCAATCGATGATTGAAATTGAAAGACCATTGATAACTAAAGTTAAAAAAAGCACCCTTACTGATACTCAGGATGCACGGGCAATAATTATATATCATGAAAAATTTAAAAAGGCAGCTGAATATCTCGCTGAAATAAGAGAAACAGATGGTATTTCCTGTAAGCTGACTGATATTGATAATATTTATAAAGAATTTAACTACGGAAAAAAATCTTCGGAAACAGTAAGGGATTATCTGAAATATTGTTACAACAACCAATTGGTTCCTCCGGAGTTTATTGTCTTGTTCGGGGATGCTTCCTGGGATCCCCGAAAAGTCAGCAAAGGTGCAGTAAATGAAGATTATATTCCGGCATGGGGATTTCCTGTATCAGACTTTTACTACACTTTGCTTGACGGGAATGATTTGGAACCCGATGCGATGATAGGACGTATACCGGTATATAATGAACAACTTGCCTCGGATTACATAGATAAAATCGTTTCCTATGAAAACACTCCGCCAAGGCCCTGGATGAAGGATTTCCTTTATCTTTCGGGAGGATTTAACGAGCAGGAAAGAGATATTTTTTATAATTACAATCTGAGTTTTTCTTATGATATTTATAACTCTGACTTATGTGCAGACACTTCATTCATAAGAAAATATAGTGAAGATGTAGGTGGGGACAGAGAAGCAGGAGTGATCAAGCGAGCCATCAATAATGGTACAGCATGGCTTAATTACGTCGGCCATGCCGCCGCAGAAGTCTTTGATATGGACGGATGGCATGCCTCCACACTTAACAACACCGGCAGATATGGTATATTTTCGACCCTGGCATGCAATTCTTCCGCTTATGGCGAACCAACAATACAGTCGAGAAATGAAGAATATATGACCGAACCGTTGAAGGGCTTTGTCGGTTCCATTGGATCTTCCAACGTGAGTAATCTGGATGTTGACCTGGCTTTTTTTTCCTATGCCATGAAAAGTATATTTGACCCACAAATCAAAGGCCGCTACCTTGGCCATATTATGAATTATGGTAAAAGTGGTTTAAGAGGCGACTACGACTGGTACAGGCACGGCAAATATCAATTTACACTTCTTGCCGACCCAATGATAAGATTTAAAGTTGATACTACTGCCAATCCATATATCGATAAGTTTGACGTAAAATTTTTAAGAGAAAATAATCAGGACGGACTGGTTCAGTCTTCAGATTCCATTATGATCATCAGTGGCAATATTTATAATGCCGGAATAAAAACAAATGATTATTTCGAGCTGGTAATCGAAAGATCGGTTGGTAATGATATATTCCAAGATACTGTTGCTTTTCAGGGGATTTGCAGGTATGCTGATTTTGAATTCCGTCTGCCGGTAAAGGGTTTGCCCGGTGAGCATAAAATCAAACTGATTATCGATCCGGAACAACTACTTGTAGATTCAGACAGAGACAATAACAAACTGGATATTTCCCACCAGGTCTATGAACCTGCATTAACCGCTTTCGACCCAATGCCAAACTGGAATGTTTACCAGGGCCGTCCGGTATTCAGGCTGATAAACAGGATTCAGTCAGAATCTGATTTTTCCTACGATTTCTATTTAACCAGTATAAATGATTCAGAGACTAAACTATACATTTCAACCCGTGATGAAATAATTGTTGATGAAAACTATATCGACTGGATTCCTGAATACGAATTTGAAAACAACAGCGGCTACAATCTTTTTGCTCGTCTAACTGACAATATCAGCGGGGTTTCAAGTGCATACCTGACATTACCTTTCTATACTGACAATGAAGATATTGAATCAGGAGTTAAAGCCGTTGAGGGTGGTAAAATGGGGTTCAGGGGTTCTGATTTTACCGGTATGCAAATAGAAGTATCTGACCATGAATATCTGACAAATGAAATAATTCCACAAAATTTTACAATTCTTGGATTGAACGGCACACAGGATTTGCAACCTCAGAAATGGGTGAAAATGAACATTGGTGAAAATTCTATTGTGAACGGGCCATTTCATCGCGGAATAAATATAGCAGCTGTGTCGATGTTCACCGGCGAAGTCAGATACCGTAGGTATGATACCTGGAAAACTCCGGATACTATCTCGACTATGATTAAATTCATCAGAGACAGTATCAGTAATAATGAATATCTTGCTCTTGCCACTTGCGATAATGCACTTTATAAAATATTTAGTGATGATGTGATAAGTACTACCCTGCTGGATTCATTGAAAGAAACTTTCAGAATGTATGGTTCGAAATTTATTGATTCCCTGGACAGTACCTGCTCCTTTGTAATACTATCGCACAGAAATGCTGAAGAAGATAAAGTATTTGAAAATTATTACCCCGGAACGGATACTGCTGCCATTAGCGGAGATATTCCTTTCTACACCTCCGATGCAAAATTCACAAGCAAAATATTCGGGCCTGCCAAAAAATGGAAATATCTTACTTTAGATAACGAGTTTACAGATTACAACTCCAGTTGCACCATAACCCTGGCCGGTATTGATTACAATGGAAAAGAAACAAAAATACAGGAAATATCAGGCGATACTGATTTATCAGGAATTGATGCAGGCAAATATCCCTTCCTGAAATTACTTTACCAGGTAAATTTAATTGAATTTAGCGACAGTTTTAAGATAAATTCCTTAAGTTTTGATTTTATTCCTGCCGCGGAACTTATTCTTAGAGATCACTATATAAATTTTGAATCTCCTGCTATCATGCGTGGCGATATAGAGGATTTTGCTTGTAAGATAGTAAATATTTCCCGGCGAACCGTATCCGAACCAGGTAATATCCGTGGTAATATTCTTAATGATCAGGGAGTTCTGTCAACATTTGACCTGAACTATCCCAATATCGACATTAATTCGTCTTCAACAATAACAAGTGAAATTGAAACAAGCAATATCGATCTGATTAATTCCCTTCAATTGAATGTGAATAATATCAGAACAGAGAACGAATTTATTTACTCGAATAATATTGCGGTTAGTAAATTTTATGTCTATGAGGATACTACAAAACCGGAAATATTTTTATATGCAGACAACTATATTCTCGAGGAAAATGGCTATACATCAATACATCCGGAAATGAAGATAGAAATTTATGATAATTCCAGGCTGGTAATTGATGACCCGAACAATATCGACATTTGGATTGATGGCTACAGGCAGAATTTAGCAAGCACTACTGAATGGTTCTTCGAATCATTTCCTGTATCTGCCGGCCTGAAATGTATAATAAGGTTTACTCCGCAGGACCTTGATTATACACAGCATTGGATAAGGATAGCAGCATCTGATGCTTCCGGCAACAGTGATACATTGTTCCGATATTTCAATGTATCGCTGAATGGCGAGATTTACGGCCTGTCAAATTATCCGAATCCTTTCGGAGAATATCTTAATATTGATTTCCGTGTAAAAGGCCCTGAGCCTGGCGGGCAGGTTGTTGTGGATATTTATAATTCTATCGGCCAGCTTGTCCGATCAATAAAACAAAATATGACCATAGGCCGCCACGAGGTCATCTGGGACGGTTTTAATGGCAACGGAAACAGGGCAGCACCCGGTACATATTATTATATCATACGTTTAAATGGCAGTATTTATGCCGACCCTAAATTTGGAAAAGCTATGTTTATAAGATAAATATTCGAATTGCTGTTATTTTTTTCATAAATTGAATATCTTTTGTGGAATTTAGTTTTGAAATTCGTTAATTTTTCTTAGATTAATTAGAATGGAAAAATTGGTTTATACTGATGACGATAGGCAATAGAATAAAGAAATACATAAGCGAGGCATACAAAACTCAAACAAACTTTGCCCAGTCCACAGGTGTACGTGTGGCTGTTATCAACAGATATGTAAATGACAAAGCACTCCCCGGCGCAGATGTTCTTATTAAATTCAAAAAAGCGGGTATGTCTATCGACTGGCTTCTGGACGGTTCAGGCACGATGTATGCAAATAATGCAGTAGGCCAGCAACTAAGAAAGAAAATTGAAAACGAGATAGAACCTGAACCTGATACACCATTCGACAGAATAAAAGTTTGGATCAGGGAAAATTATTCATCCCTTGAAAATTTTTCGCTCATCATGAATACTGATCATAATGAATTATTTGATATTCTCTACAAAAACAGCATACCCGGAACCGAGTTTATAAATATGATGACAAGAGCCGGATGCAATATGAGCTGGATATCGAATGGAACAGGCGAACAATATGCAGACAACCCGGCAGGTATGCTACTTCAGATAAGGCAGGGCAAAACTGAGAATTCTACAATGCTTTTAAAATATTTTGAAAAAAATCATATCAACCCCAACGCTGATATTGATGCAGAAAAGTTAACCAGGCTTTTAAAATATGCAGTAAATCTCAGGCTGGAAGATATTCAGAATATCATCGATCAATAGTCCAGAATTCCCATTTTTATCATGAAAAATCTGAATATTATTTCCTGCATATTCATTTATTGTTTTTTTATTATTATAAAATTTATTAAATTTAAAGTCTGTACATGGTGATTTGTACAATAAGTTTTTAATTATTTCGTGCGCACATTCATTGGATGTGTTTTTTTTTGACGTATTTATTTTCGAGCAATTATTATTGAAGGATTGGCATGGTATTGAAATTCAGTTTATAAGACGCAGCCGGTAAGAAAAGGGCTGCAAAGTTATGTTTAACAATAGAGGATATTCCTCAGATGGTAAAATTCGGTAAGAGAGATAGCTCTTTAACAAGATTAATAGCAGTTATCGTTCTACCAGTTTCCTTGCTTTTTGTAACTTATATTGTTTTTGCCAAAGATACTCCCAAAATAGACAAAAAGGAAACTCAGGAAAAAAGGATCGATCCAATCGAAGAATTGGATATAAGCGGTAATTTCGTAAAAGAAATTACAGGAACAGCATCTTATTACGGAAAGAGATTCCATAGAAGAAGAACGGCAAACGGTGAAAGGTTTGACATGTATGCACCGACGGCTGCACATAAGAAGCTGCCATTCGGTTCGATACTGAAAGTTTCAAACCTGCATTCAGGTAAAGCAACATTGGTACGAATAAATGACAGAGGCCCTTATATTAAAAGAAGGGTTCTTGATCTGTCCTATGGCGCCGCCAAAGAAATTGAAGGAGTTGGCCTGCCAAAAGTAAAAATTGAAACTTTACTGCCGGGCAATGATAACCCAGACGGAATGGATAACTATTATTTTGGTTATTCCGTGGACGGCCCTTTGCTTTGCCTTCCGGGTGAAATCATTAGCTTTGTCGATTCAACTACAAAGTTCGAAGACGCTTATGAAATGGTAAAAAAGATGAGGGGAAATAATTCATCAGCCTACCTTTTCATCAAAGCCGACAAACTGCAAAGAAGAGAAAAGAAAAATTCCGACTATAGATATTATCTGGCTTACATTAACGAATCAGGCAATAACCAAATGATTTCTGACTCTGCAATGCTAAAGCGCGAGATATATTTTGCCAACAATTAAAACTAAACAGGCCTCCTGCTTCGGGAGGCCTGTTTGTAACCAATCACTGATTGAAATTGTCATTATATTATTATTATCAATTGGCAATACAGGAAAGAAATTACTTCTTTTATCTGTCGCCAAGCTTTTTTATTTTAGTAGTCTGTAGAAAGAATAAAATATTTGAAGTTATATTTTTTGGGAGTTGAGTTTTGAAAAGAATAATTTTATTGATTACCGCCTTAACTGTAGGTACCATTCTGGCATCTTCTTTTAAATGTGCCTCGGTAGCATACAATACAGCTAAAAAAAATCATAAGTTGAAACTTTTTGATGAAGCAGAAAAAGGCTATGAAAAAGAGCTTAAGCAAAATCCAAACAACGAAGAAGCTTGGATCCGACTGGCAGAAGTAAAAATTCAGAAACAAGATCCTGACGTTGCCGGCGCTATTGAAACTATTTTGAAAGCAGATGATATTATTAAAGATAAAAATCTTAAGAAAAGAGCTGCCAATTTCAAATATCAGCAATGGGCAAATACTTACAATGAAGGTATAAAATTCTATAACAAATACCTTAAGACCAAAAATGATAAATTCCTCGATTCAGCTCTTTTCCAGTTCAATCTTGGAATCAGGGTTAAACCTTACTACCCGGATACATACAAGATCAGAGCAGGTATCTTTGAAACAAAAGGCGACACTACAAAAGGAATTAAAGACTATAACAAATTCTGTGAACTTATCGAACCATCTTACAAATTTGCTGTTGACAACGGAATTATTATCAATATGCCAAGGGAAGATGCTCTGAAAAGGCTTGACCCTCCGAAAAAAACAGAAGGAAAAAAATACAACGACAATGATTCTGTATTGGTTGATGAATTTGAAATTGATAAAAAGCAGTTTTTCCTTTTCTCTTTCCTGAATGACAAAAACAAAGCTTTTGTAAAAGGCTGGCGTTACGATCCTCCGGAACATTGGCTTGATCAGGAAAAATCAATGATTGGCCAGTTCTCAACCCTTACATATTCTACTTTGGCTTCAATTTATTATAATAAAAAAGATTTCGATAAATCGTTGGAATTTCTTAAAAAAATCACTATGATTGAACCTTCGAACGAGCAGGCAAGCGCTTTTATGATAAATATCTATCAGCAAAGCGGCAAAGAAGACGAAGCATTCAAATCACTTGAAAATATGATTAAAGAAAATCCTGATAATAAATTTTATATTGCCCAGCTTGGAGATCTGTACCTGACAAAAGCCAATGACGATCCAAAATATCTGGATAAAGCCATTGCTGAATATAAAAAAGCACTTGAGATAGACGAAGACTATTACAGCATCATGAAATTCCTTGCTATTGCCATCAAAAACAAAGCAGGCCTTATCCAGAAAGAAGAATCTGACAAACAGAAAGCTGCAGAAAAAGAAAATAAAAGGTACGACCAGAAAACGGAAAGATACTTCCCGCTTCTCGAGGAATCAGCAGAATATTTCTCCAGGTCTCTTGAATCTGATGAATATCAGGATGATTTCAGCATTCACGGCGAACTCGTCAATATATATGAAGTTCTTGATGAAAAAGAAAAAATGGAAGAGCACCTTGGCGAACTGGAAACAATGGAATATATGATTGATGATGCACAGCAGCAGCAATACCTGTTACAGATGCTGAATATATACAGCAGAATGAAGAATACAGAAAAACTGGAAGAAATTCAAGAAAAACTGGCTGAATACGAATAAACATAAATTGGTGCGTTATGGAAGACAAAAAAAATCCTAACCAGGTAAAACAACTGAATATTGAATTGAGTGAAAAAGAAGCCGAGGGTACATATTCAAACCTCGCGATAATTTCTCACTCGAATGCGGAGTTCGTCTTTGATTTCACCAGGGTAATGCCGGGAGCTCCGAAAGCAAAAGTTATGAGTAGAATAATCATGACACCTCAGCATGCCAAGCTCCTGCTTAAAGCTCTTAATGATAATATCGCAAGATACGAGCAGAGAAACGGTGAGATTAAAACTGAAAATCCCGGCCAGAATAATTTTCCTGGTTTTCCGGGCGATATTCCCAAAGTTAACTGACAATGGGAAAACAGATTTAATTATTTCTGATAAGCAGGGTTCGCCCTGCTTTTTTTATTTATACTTAATGTTTATATTGCTTTTTTTTAAAATGCTTTGGAGATAGTATCATGCATTCCGGTAACCTTGTATTTATTCTTCATACACATCTGCCCTGGGTTTTCAACCACGGCAAAGCGCCACACGGTGAAGCCTGGCTGTTCGAAGCCGTTGCGGAATGCTATATACCACTGCTCAATGTTTTTAATGAGTTGAACGCCGAAGGTATCAATCCGGGAGTCACACTGGATATATCTCCTATCCTTTGCGAGCAGCTTGAACATCCTGATTTTAAAAACAGGTTCAGGAATTATTGTGATTCAATGGCAGCCGCTGCGGTAAAGGACAGAAAAAATTTCAAATCATGGGGATATTCCGAACATCATATCTGGCTGACAAAATATTGGGAAGACTGGTATAAAAGCCGCCTTGATGATTTTGAGAAGAAATATGGCCACTCAGTAATTAAAGGGCTTAAAGAGCTTCAGGACAATGGTGCTATTGAGATAATGACATGCGGTGCAACCCACGGCTACATGCCCTTACTTGGATATGACAGAAGCATAAACCTGCAGATTAAAGTTGCAATTGAAAATTACAAGAAGCATTTCGGCCGCGAGCCCAAAGGTATCTGGCTGCCCGAATGCGCTTACCGTCCGGCATACGAATGGCATTCCATGATACCGGTAGCTCCGTTCAATCAGAAACAACTTCGTGCAGGGATTGAACAATTTCTTGCCCTGCATGGTATAGAATACTTCGTTACAGATCAGGACCTGATAGAAAGAATAAACCCGGTCGGGAAGTATATTGATGATAATAAAGATAAGTTTGTTCATACTGATAATCCTGATATAAATAATTTCCAGCCCGATTTTACACCGACACCGTTGAATATTTTCAATATTTCCTCAGGTAATCCTGATTACGGTACTGCTGCTGTATTTACGCGTCATCGTGATATTGCAATGCAGGTTTGGAGCGGAGAAGTTGGATATCCCGGTGAACCGGATTACCTTGATTTTCATAAAAAACATCTTGACTCAATGCTGAGGTATTGGCGGGTAACGGACAACAAAGCCGACATGATGTATAAAACATTATATCATCCCGATTGGACTGAAGATAAAACAGAACTTCAGGCAAACCATTTTATTCATCATATAGAAAATACTTTAAATTGGAATAAAAATAAATATGGCAGTCCGGCAACTCTTTGCGCTCCTTTCGATACAGAACTATTCGGACACTGGTGGTTCGAGGGCCCTGAATTTCTGAAAAAAGTGATCAAGGGGCTTTATCACTCGCCCTATGTAAATACTGTTAGCGCATCGAACCAGCTATATAATATTAACCCAAGGGAAATAGTTACTATGCCAGAGGGTTCATGGGGAGAAAACAATAATCATGATGTATGGATGAATGAGAATAATAAATGGACCTGGGAGGCGATTTATAATTCGGAACTCAGGTTGCACAAAATTTTTGAAAAAATTGATATTCCAAAGGGTATGCTTAAAAGGGTAATGTTGCAGGCTGTTCGTGAATTAATGCTGATGCATTCTTCGGACTGGCAGTTCCTTATCCATACAATAGCCGCCAAAGATTACGCCGAGCAAAGATTTTATTTCCATACAAACGATTTTAACCGACTTTGCGATATAATTGATATTCTATTGGAAGGAAAAGACTTAACAAATGAGCAGCTAAGTTTTATTGATAAAACAGAGAAATTAAACCCCGTATTTCCTGAATTGGAACTTGGATGGTGGCAGGATCCCTTCAAATAATATATTGTCAATAGGACGGAATTTTTTAATTTTGCTTATAAGTTGATTTCTAAACCGGAGGTATATAATACAAACCATTACATAGTTTCAATGTCAAAGTTTCGGGCAGATTCCGGTTTATGAAAACATCAAGGCGCATCTTTAAAAATATATTTTCACTGACAGTAGCAGAAATGGCCAACAAGGGCCTTGCATTTCTTCTGATGGCATATCTTGCCCGTGTTATTGAACCAAGCGGTATGGGGATTTTTGGTTATTCCACTTCCATTATTGCATATTTCACTCTTATCGTCAGCCAGGGGTTCGACCAGATCGGGCAAAGAGAAATTGCCAAGCCTGAAGCTGATCTCCCAAAATTTGTAAATCACCTGACAACTATAAGGTTTGCCTTCGCACTTATTGGATATTTAATCCTGGCAGCTATGGTTTATTTCCTGGACAAACCCCCCATGATTAAATACGCTGTCCTGATACAGGGCCTGAATTTGTTTGCCACGGCTTTTTACTTTTCATGGGTTTATATCGGATTGGAAAGAATGGAAGTGCTCGCCGTCAGGCAGATCGCAGTAGGTATATTGAATTTCCTTGGAATAGTACTTCTTGTGAACGATTATTCCGATACAGTTCTTGCCATATCAATAATGGTTTTCACCTTGATAATTAATTCTACATGGATGGTATTATATTATATCAAGGCTTACCATCCGTTCAGATTCCAATTCGATCTAAAGTTCTGGAAAAAATTAATTAAAAATTCTTTCCCGATAGGGCTGAGTTTCTTTATTGTTGCAATTTATAATAATTTCAATATCACCCTGCTCGGCGAATGGAGAACCGAGGACGAAACAGGATTTTACTTCAGCGCATACAAAGTCCTGGTTCTGTCCATACTTCCTTCCACAATAATTCAAAGCTCACTTTTTCCAATGCTTTCCAGGTCGTTCAGCAGGGAATCCCGGCGAGATATTATGAATAAATACACTAAAATACTATATTTTTCAGGAACGTTCATTTCCGTATGTTTGTTCGTATTTGCAGAACCGGTTATATCCATTGTTTTCGGAAGCGATTACATGGAAAGTGCTGTTATTTTACGTATACTTTCAGTAACAACTATCCTAATGTTCATGACCGTAAGTTATTCGGCTCCGCTGATTGCCTGGAATATGGAAAAAAAAGTGATGTATGCCGTTGCCTGCGGGGGCATTGTAAATGTAATTTTTAATCTTTCCACCATTAAAACATACGGAATTTTCGGGGCAGCTTATTCAACTATTGCAAGCGAACTGACGGTATTTACGGCCCTGATATTTATTTTTGCAAAAGTTCAGGGCGGAATATATATTTCCAATCTTATAAAATTCGGCTTGTTATCGCTGATTTCCGGCACGGCAGGCTATATAATGCTTCAGTACGGTATTCATTACATTCCTGCTTTTATTGTAACATTTATTGTTTATATTACGGTGATATTTGCAGGCGGGATGATAAAAATAAATGAATTAAAGGGATATCTAAAAAAATGAAATTTGATTATCTGATAGTTGGCGCGGGTTATGCCGGGGCTGTTATTGCCGAAAGAATTGCATCTCAGTTGGATAAAAAAGTCTTAATTGTTGATAAAAGAAATCACATTGGCGGTAATGCTTATGACTATTATAATGAGCACGGCCTATTGATACACAAATACGGGCCTCATATATTCCATACAAAATCTTCGAAAGTATGGAACTATCTTTCCGGTTTTACTTCCTGGCTGCCATATTATCATCATGTGCTGGCTGTAATCGAAGGAAAAAAAGTTCCTGTACCTTTTAATTTCAATTCCATATATCAGCTTTTTCCCGCCAATTTTGCTGCAAGGCTTGAAAACCTTCTGCTTGATAAATTCAGCTACGGTCTGAAAATTCCAATTCTGAAATTAATGGAAAGCAATGACAGCGACCTTAAATTCCTTGCAGAATACGTTTATGAAAATGTATTCAAGGGATATACCATGAAGCAGTGGGGTCTGAAACCCGAGGAGCTCGACTTTTCTGTTACCTCCCGCGTTCCTGTTTACCTGAGCCGCGATAACCGATACTTTCAGGATCAGTACCAGGGTATACCCGGACGCGGATATACCGAAATGTTCAACAGGATGCTTGCTAATGATAATATTCATATAATGCTGAAAACCGATTACAAAGATATCGTCGATGATATTAAATTCAATAAGATGGTCTATACAGGCCCTGTTGATTTCTTCTTTGATAATATGCACGGCGAACTTCCATACCGTAGCCTCAGTTTTGATCTTAAATCATACAGGAAAGATCAGTTTCAGGAAACCGCCCAGGTAAACTACCCGAATAATCATAACTATACCAGGATAACTGAATTCAGGCATTTCACCGATCAGAAATCTGATTTCACCACAGTGGCTTATGAATATCCCGAAGAATATTTGCCCGGGAACAACGATCCATATTATCCCGTGCCAAACGATGAAAACCACGTAAGGTATGAACAATACCGTAAAGAAACTGAAAAGCTGAAGGATAGTGTAATATTTACAGGCCGCCTTGCTGAATATAAATATTACAACATGGACGAAATTGTTGCCGTGGCCTTGATGATATTTAAAAACAGGATTGCATAGGCAGCAGCATATTTCATTTTCTGCGATTAACTATTATTTTTTTTAGGGATATTCATAAATTTATCAGGGATGTTATTGGGACAATATGGAGGATTGTGATCAGATTATTAGTTTAATCTTATATTTACTCCAAATCAAAATCCATCCCTAATGAAGCAGCACCGAGAATCGCCGCGTCTGCTCCTTCTAAGGCGGAGTTCATTATCTTCGTTTGTTGTGTATAAATATTAAGTACGTATTGATCGAAATATTTTCTGACCGGTTTCAAAAATGCTTCACCTATAGCAGATATTCCGCCCGCGATAATAAAAGCTTCAGGAGAAAGGACTGATTTCAGGTTTGCCAGTCCTTTAGCAAGAGTATCAGCCATTTGATCCAGAGCCTGAAAGCACTCGGGTTCGCCTGCTGCCGCATTATCTGAAATATCACGTGCAGGCAGATTCTTTCCTGTAATCTCTCGGTATGTGGTCATGAGCGCTGTAGCGGAAACATAGGTTTCCAGGCAGCCCTTTCTGCCGCAGCCACACTGACGGCCGTTTTCAACCACGATAGTATGCCCTGCCTCACCACCAAGCCCGTCGCTGCCCCTTAATAATTTACCATCAACAATTATACCGCTGCCAAGGCCTGTTCCAAGGGTAAGCATTACAAAATTTTTCATTCCCCTGCCGTTGCCGAATAGTAGTTCACCAAGAGCTGCTGCATTTGCATCATTATCAATATAAGTTTTAATCCCAAATTTGTCCGTGAATATCCTGGCAAGCTCTACCCTGCCCTTCCAATGCAGGTTTGGGGCGTATTCAACGCAGCCCGTGATATGGTTTCCGTTCGGAGAGCCAATACCAATACCTCCAAGTTCATAATCACCATCTAATCCGGCGATAATTTTTCCTGATTCGTGCAAAAAATAATCTGCAAAATCATCTGCCAGGGGAAATGTACGGGTTTTAATTCTGCCACGGTATAGAATCTTACCCCGGGCATCCACAAGCCCGTACTTTATATTTGTCCCGCCAATATCTATTCCGGCCGCAACTTTCATAATTCACGAATATTTGTTAATATTATATTTTTTCTTATACTTAATATAAAAAAAGAAATGAATTTGAAAATACCTTTTTTGCTTTTTGGAATATTTTTCTTGTTTTTTGCCTGTTCAGCTCCGGATTACCAGGTAAAGACAGTTGAATTTCCAGCCCAGGGAACTACCTGCAAAATAACTTATTATGCTATTGACAGCCTAAACCGTCATGGGATAGACTCAATAATAAACCTGATTGACAATACTTTTTCTGTTTACAATCCGGTTTCGGAAATCTCCTTATTAAATGATTCGGAAAAAGGGGAAACTGCCTCCCTCCTGTTCAGAAGGTTAATTGAATACAGCCGCAGACTTCACAAAAAAAGCCATGGTAAATTCGATATTAGCCTGTATCCTTTGTATAAATTCTGGGGTTTCGATAAAAAGAAGGCCCCGCATTCACTCAATGCCGACTCGCTGAATATTGCCCGGGATTGCTGCGGAATGGATAAATTTATTATTAGCAACGATTCTGTTATTAAATTCCGGGAATGCCTGAAATTGGATATGAACGCAATAGCTCAGGGCTTCACTATCGATTTGTTGGCTGAATATCTTGAATCAAACAGGATTTTATGTTATATGATTGAGCTTGGAGGCGAGATAAGGTGCGGCAGGGCAAAACCGGACGATACCGAATGGAATATCGGAATAGAGCTACCGCCGGGAGTTGAAATTAGCAGCAGCCTGACATTCCCGTTAAAGTCAGCTTCAGTATCAACATCCGGTTCCTGGAGAAAATTCTACATACATAATGGTAAGCCGTTTTCCCACATAATTGATCCTGAATCCGGAATGCCGGCAGGTAAGAATATACTCAGCGCAACGGTTATTTGTCCGAAATGCATTGACGCAGACGGCCTTTCTACCGTCCTGATGCTGTTCGACCCTGAAGAAGCAATTTCATTCATTGAAAATATTCCCGATACCGAAGCTCTGATAATTATATCGGAAAAGAAAGACAACTGGTCGATAAAAATGAGTGAAGGATTTCTGCTTTCGACTCTGTCCGATGGAAAATTATCTGATAAAGAATAATATTGCAATTATTTAAGACGAATACTGATTGGTTTCGAATAACCAGCCTGTGGACGTAAATATTTATTTTTACTTTCAAACTACTTTTGCACAAAGTTGATTTCTGATTGCTATATATACTGTCAACTATTATCTTTGTTTTCCTGTTTTTAGCATAAATGAAAATTGGCAAAATTGTTATGGCAAAGAAATTAATATTAAAAAAGAAAACTGAATCAGAATCAGATATAAAACCCGAAGAAACAATTCAGAAAACTCCCGATCCCTCGAAGATACTGGCCGGACTGAACCCGAGCCAGAAAGAAGCGGTTGAATCGATCAACGGGCCCCTGCTGGTTATTGCCGGAGCAGGGAGCGGCAAAACAAGGGTGCTGACCCACCGCACCGCATACCTGATAGAAAAAGGCGTAAAGCCATGGAGTATCCTTTGCCTGACATTTACCAACAAGGCAGCCAACGAAATGAAGCAAAGAATAGCAAAAATTGTATCAAAAGATGCAGCACAGCAGATTTGGGCCGGGACTTTCCACTCAATTTTTGCCAGGATTTTAAGAAAAGAGGCCCCTGCATTGGGTTATACCAGTTCCTTTTCAATTTACGATACAGAAGATTCCCTCAGGCTGGTAAAATCGATAATGTATAAAATCGGGTTAACCCAGAAGGAATATCCGCCCTCAGGTATGAGGTCGAGAATTTCAGGAGCCAAGAATAACATGACCTCGTGGCAGCAGTATTCCCATCAGGCGGCATCAGTATTGGAAAAACAGACTGCACTGGTTTTCAGGGCTTACGAGGAAGCTTTGAAAAACAATAATGCCATGGATTTCGACGATCTGCTGCTGAATATGATCGCCGCCCTGAAAGCAAGCGAGGAAACTTTGAAATACTACCAGAGGCGCTTTAGGTATTTACTTGTGGATGAGTATCAGGATACTAACAGGGCGCAGTATATTGCCGTGAAAATGCTTGCTGCCGGGTATAAAAATCTTTGCGTTGTGGGCGATGATGCCCAGAGTATTTACCGTTGGCGGGGAGCTGATATTAAAAATATCCTGGATTTCCAGAAAGATTATGATAACGCAAAAACAATCCGGCTGGAACAAAACTACCGTTCCACTAAAACGATTATTGAAGCTGCCGGCTCGGTTATTAAAAATAACAGGAAACAGATACCCAAGAAGCTTTGGACAGATAATGTTCAGGGAGAGAAAATAAAAGTGTTTTCATGCTCCGATGAAAGATTTGAAGCCGAGAGGATTGTTTCTCTTATTAATGAAAACCTTAAAAAAGATTACACACTGAAGGACCTGGCAATCCTTTACCGTACAAATGCACAGTCGCTTTCAATAGAAAACTCCCTGCGCCAGGCTCAGATACCCTATGTAATAGTCGGAGGTTTATCCTTCTACAAACGTAAGGAAGTAAAGGATGCATTGGCATACCTGAGGCTTTTTCTGAACAGGAAAGACAGCGAATCTCTCGTCAGGATTGTAAATGAGCCTCCCCGTGGCCTCGGGCAGGTTTCTATTGGGCATGTAGCCAGGTTTGCCGATGAAAATAATATTCCACTATTCCAAGCCTTCGAGAGAATACAGGAAGTGCCCGGACTACAACCAAGGGCTAAAAAATCCGGTGAGAATTTTGCAAATATCTTCAGGAAATATGACGAAATAAAAGAAAGATCTTCGCAGAAAGAGCTTGTAATAAAATTTATCGAAGATACGGGCCTTCTGCAGATGTATAAAGAAATAAATACCGAGGAATCACTTGACAGGTGGAATAATATCCAGCAACTCGTATCGGATATCACTTTGTTCTTCAGGAAGAATGAAGAAAGCACCCTCCAGGATTACCTCGAGCAAGTTTCACTGGTGTCCGATATTGATGAAAAAGACCTAAGCCAGGAAAAAGTAACATTGATGACACTACATGCTGCCAAAGGCCTTGAGTTCCCGGTTGTAATAATTGCCGGAATGGAACAGGGGCTTTTTCCGCTTTCCAAAGCCGAAATGCATCCTGAAGAAGAGGAAGAGGAAAGAAGGCTGTTTTACGTGGGTATTACAAGAGCAGAGGAAAAACTGTATCTTACTTATGCCCAGAAAAGAACGAAATTTGGTGAACTATCCTACAATCCGCCGTCGAACTTCCTGAATGAAATTGAACCGTCACTTGTTGAATTGGCTCCAGGTGCGGGAAGGCCGGTTGCAAGAAGAGAGAAACCAAAAGTTTCGGCAGGCGCTCCCGGAAGAAGAACTTATGAAAAAGATTCGCTTTTCGCAGATGATATGCCGAAACAGGAGAGTTACTCTCAAATACCACAGGATTTTTCATCCTTCAGGGTTGGCGATAAAGTGAAGCATCCCCATTTTGGAATCGGGAAGATTACCGGTATGAGCGGATACGGAGATAAACGCCAGGCTGTTGTTTATTTCCCCCCGGTTGGCAAGAAAAAACTGATGATGAAATTTGCCAAATTGGAAAAAATTTAAATATATATACAAATATCAAAATTCAACTTAAATAGTACATTTATTGTTTAATTAATTAATTGTAATAAACAAGTAAGTACAACTACTTATTTTTAGCTGATTTACGCAATTTCAATATTACACATACGTAATATTAGTAATTTCGAAAAGGTTCGTAAATATGGAAAGTTGTATGAGAGTTTATTACATAATAATTTTAATATTAATTTTACCTTTAACTGTTTATTCACAGAATGTTGGTATAGGTGAAGATTCTACTTTTGTGCCCGATCCGAGTGCAATACTTGAGTTGAATACAAGTAGTATGGGATTCCTTATGCCAAGAATGACCCAGGATGAAAAGGTAGCCATATCCAATCCTGCTCATGGGCTTATGATAATCCAGACCAATTCCGATGATGGTGAAGATCCCGGAATCTGGTACTATAGTGTTCCTGACGGCAGATGGATTATGATATTCAACCAGGCAGGCATGAGCGGTAATTTCTGGAATCTTCTCGGCAATAGCAGTACCGATCCTAATGTTAATTATATTGGTACAGCTGATGCACAGGATTTGGTTTTTAAAACCAATGCAACTGAAAGACTGAGAATTAACAGCGGTGGCGGAGCGCTTCTCTACGGTAATCTTGGTATTGCTGACCCTGCCAGTTCTTTCACTAACAATCTGATCACTTCACCAAGCCAGACTGCAACTTATAATTATACTCTGCCAAACGACGGCCCGACGGCTGATTATTTTCTGAGGGTTGATGCAACTGGCAATCTTTCATGGTCCGACCCAAGTCCTTATATAAATAATACATTTGACCTTATCGGAACAGGCACAAATACTTCTGCCACTATGACTGTTGGTTCAGGAGCATACCTTGTTCCGGAAAATCTTGGGGTGGTAACAGCAAATACATATACCGGAACCGGTTCTACTACTGATCAGGTGGATCTGGGAACAGGCGAGGTTAACGGCGTTCTGGATGTATCCAACGGTGGTACAGGCCTTGCAAATATTCCCGAGAATGCAGTGCTATATGGCAATTCAACAGGTGGGCTTTCATATCTTGAAACACAGAATGATTCATACCTGACAACTGATGCTTCGGGCTCGCTGACATGGCTTCCTAATTCCGGAGGAAGCAGCGGCTTAGAAGGTTCTGGCAGTAATAACGAAATTGCTGTTTTTTCAGGTAGTTCAAGCCTTACATCAAGCCCGGATTTTACATGGGATGATGCTGCATCGGAATTTATTGTTAACGGTGCCGTTACAATCGGCTCGAACTCATCGCCTGATGCTTCGGCAGTTCTCGATATTCAGTCATCAACACAGGGAGTATTAATGCCCCGTATGACAGAAAATGACAGAACAAGTATATCCAACCCCGCAACCGGCCTGATTGTTTACCAGACCGACGGCGATGAAGGCTTCTATTATTACGACGGCACTCAATGGCAGCTGATATCAACTGGCGGCTCAGATTACTGGTCTCTCTATGGAAATGCATCAACTGATTCTACAAATAATTTTATTGGAACAACCGATGCACAGCCTGTAGTGTTTAAAACAAATAATACTGAACGTATGAGAATAAATTCAACCGGGCAGATAGGCATTGGTACTGCAACCCCGTCAAGCGAGTTTGAAGTTCAAGGTAATATCGGGCTTTCCAGTGCGGCAAGTTCCACGGCCACCTTCTATCATTACGAGCCTGACGGCGGCGGAAATTATTCTTCATTTACTACCGGATCTCAGAGTTCGAATTTCAATTATGTATGGCCTGTCGAACAAGCAGATAACAACTCAAAGTATAATTTACTAAGTAATAATTACGGGAACGGACCTCTTAATTGGGTGAAGGCTTCAGATATAATAAATGTTAATATTACTGTTACCCCTTCAAGTTCAGACTATAATGCAAACTTAGATGATTTTTTAATTGTAATTTCCTCTCCAGGATCAACTGTTTATTTACCTGAAGCTTCAACAGCAGAAGGAAAAGTCTATTATGTTGTTATTTCAACCAGTTTTGGTAATAACCAGGACGGTTATATTACCAGATCCGGTAGTGACGTAATTGCAGTTCGAAACGATCTAACAACAGCTACCCTTAGTTATGGTAATGGGAACTCCGATTTTTCAGGTGCTTTGCTTGTAAGTGATGGAATTTCCACGTGGTATGTTATATCAACCAGACGCGCTAACCAGTAAAATGATAAAATTAATAATACATATAGCCCTTCTAATAATGCTCACTCTGATTAGTGTACAAACATCACTGTTTGCCCAAAAAGGAGTAAACAAGGGGGCTGTAATTAAAATCGGCGATGGTATGCATGTCAGGGTATTTAATACTGATTTCAATAACGAAAGTAACGGTGTAATAAAATCAAGTGGTAAATCATCATTATATGTTGACCAGAATTTGATTAATACTTTAGGAACCATCACTGTCAGCGATTCATCCAAGGTTGAAGTGAAGCTGGATATGCACAATAATGACGATGTTTCAGTTCAGGATTCTTCCATTGTGAAAGTCAGGAAGAATATCTATAACTCGGGCTACCTTGCCAATTACTACCTTGTCGAGATCGGCGAAACCAATTAAAACTGCATTTCAATAAAGTATACTAATCCCCATCACATTTGCTGACACCTTATTATTTTTTACATGATATTCCCTTTATTTTCGAATCTCCCCCAACTGCCTTCGATAAATTCAATAGCCAGGTTCTCTATCTCGTGGATAAAGGTGCAACGCCCGGAGGCAAAGAAAGAAAACCACCCCTGTATTCCCCTCCTCCGCGAGGAAGGGATAAGAAGTTAAATAACATAGAATTAACTCCCCCTCCTATCGAAGGAGGGTGTCAGGGGTAGGTAGGAAGGGTCGAAAGCAATGCACCAATGTTTGAAGTCATTGCATCAATGTTTTATTCTGTTGTTGCCATGTTTTACTTCAAAGCCCTCTCCTTTGGGGAGGGTTCCACACCGCGTGTGTTTGGGAGGGGTCGAAGCCGATGCACCAATGGTTGATTCCATTGACGCCTTGGTTGAAGATAATGATGCCTTGGTCAGAGCCAAAGCCGCATTGTTTTCCATCAAAGCCCTCTCCTTCGGGGAGGGTTTGGGAGGGGTCAGAAGTATTGAGGTCTTGTTTGCACCTTTTGCAGCAATGTTTAATGATAATGAACTCTTGGTTGAAGCTATTGCATCAATGTTTGATTCTGTTGCTGCCTTGGTTGGAAGCAAAGTACTGATGTTTTATTCTGTTGTTGCCTTATTCTTCTTCAAAGCCCGCCCCTTCGGGGAGGGTTTGGGAGGGGTCAGGAGCAAAGCACCAATGTTTGATTCTATTGTTGTCTCGGTTGGTGGTAATGATTGCTTGTGTAGCGTTGGAATCCGGAATATTTAACTAATTGTATTATTTATTAAAATTGGATTATTAAATATATGCTCAAAATCAGTAAATATTTAAGTGTTTGTAGTAAATATTTTTATCAGATTATTAAATAATCATATAGATTTACAATATTAATAATATAACTAATCAAATAAATAATTTAAACAAGTCATTAATCACTATTTCTAATAATTTCTTCTTTTTCTTTTATAAAATATATTAATTATCCAAGTATATATTTAATTGTCCTAACAAATTAGATATACTGATTAATTAATAGGTTAATACTGATATTTAATAGTTTATAAAATGAATTTAATAAATCATATCAATTATTTAATTATATATATAATATATTTTGTGATTTATATAAAAAGTTTTGTTAGATGAACTATATCAAGGCTTGGATATATTATATATATTATTATAAATACTATATATTTAATATAAATAGTATAATATTTAGTAATTTTACCTATATATTTGATTATCAGTTCTATCTATATACTATTCTCATTTGTATCTTCGGGATTTCAATGCCAAACAAGCAAGCAATGAAGCCAAACAAGCAAGCAATGAAGCCGAACAAGCAAGCAATGAAGCCGAACAAGCAAGCAATGAAGCCGAACAAGCAAGCAATGAAGCCGGACAAGACATCAGTAATGCGGAACAAGTGAGCAATGAAGCAGAACAAGCAAACAGTAAGGCAAACCAAGTGAGCAATGAAGCAGAACAAGACATCAGTAATGTGGAACAAGTGATCAATGAAGCAGAATAAGACATCAGTAAGGCGAAATTTCATTACATTAAGGCCAAACAGTAGTTCAATACCCCCTGCCATGGCAGTTTAAAGCCCTGCAATCCAAGCAATTAGCCCATACATCAGGATTCTGGTTCAAAACAGCATTGAATTAAGGAAATTATCCGGTTCATTGGAACCACAGGTTGGGGAATTAAGGCCGGCGGCCTGTTCATTGGGGTGGAAGAACGGGGGGTAAGGGCCGGAGAAGGATGTATTATGTTGTCATTCCCCGACACGTCGGGGCAGGCTTCCGGAGCTTGCGACCGAAGAATCCATCTTCGTTTGCAGATAGTGTATAAAGAATGGATTCTTCGCTGGTGCTCAGAATGACCTTCCAGCATTATAATCGACAAATTCAATAGCCACGTGCTTTAGCTCGTGGATAAGGGAGGCTAAGAAAAAGAACCCACCCCAGCCTGTCCCGACGTGTCGGGAACTCGCTGCGCTCGCCATCCCTCAACGAGGGGAATTTTTCCGGAAGTCCACCCCCGCCAGCGGGGGACATTCCCATCCGTCATTCTGACGGAGCGAAGCGACCGAAGAATCCATCTTCTTTAGTTAGATAGTGTAATAAGAATGGATTCTTCGCTGGCACTCAGAATGACATCCAGCAACTATAATAACTTCAATCGGAAAAAGAATCCGCCGCCAAGATGGGTAGGCATGAAGGCTTAAACTGAATTGGATAATAAAACATTGGGTACTAAAATCTACATAGATTCAAAATTTCGAAAAATAGCATTTTAATGTAATATTTTGATACCTTCCAAATATAAAAAAGGGAAGATTTCCATCTTCCCCCTGAGTGAGTTTTGCCGGGAGTTATCCTGGAACCCGGCCTCGGTTTGATCACCTGGAAACGATAAATTTTCCCTGTAAAATTTTGTTGCCTGTTTGAATACTATACATGTAAGAGCCACATGGCAGATCCATAGTATTCAGACTAATAATATTTGTACCGTTCGCAAGCCATTTTGAACTTTTCTGCACAAGGCAGCCAAGATTATCATGTATTGCAACCTCAGCGTTTACATTCATTTGAGAATATAATCTGATATTCAGAAAATCAGAACTTGGCTGAGGGTAAACTTTAACTTCTGTTAATTCAATATCGTTAGTTTCAACATCTGTCAGCATATCTTCGAAATCAAATACCACAACATCCCCGAAATCATCAATAGCAGCTATATAGCGCCCGTTGGGGGATACGGCTATTTTATTAACAGCTTTGTCTGTGCCTGATCCATTTGCAGCCATGTGTTGTTTCATAATATCAGTGGCGTATACAACCTGGCCTGATTCTTTATCCCATAGCCTGATACCACCGGCAAAATCTCCTGTAAGAAACTTCCTGCCATCATCGAAATAGCGGCAGCAATGCGGCGTGCCTGTTGATATCCCGGCAGGCTGGGTATTAAGGTAATATTCTCTTTGCAAATTAAAATTCTGAGCATCATAAATACGAAATGCCATGTCTCCTCCGGTTCCGATCAGCACTTCGCTGCCATCGGGTGAATAATCAACTTCAACAACTCCGAGATGGCCTTCGTTTGTTGTATAAGACACCCTGAATTCAGAATCAAACTCATGTTTGTTCCCAAAAATACTTTCTTTATATTTATAAACCCTTGCATGTTTATCTTTACTACCTGCTACAATTGTCATTCCGTCAGGCGAGATATCAAGAGTCTGGATCATTTTCCATGTAGTATCCATTCTGCCGGCATCTCCGCCACCGCAGGGCAGGTTATATATACCGCCATGCCAGGAGCAGAAAAAATATTCTTCAAAATCACAACAGGGAGTAGTAAGATCATAAAATTTTGATGGCAGGAATTTCACGTCTTCGATATAGCTGTAATTATCCGTTTGCTCAAGGATCAGTTCAAAATTATTAACAACATTGAAAACATATACATCACCCTTTGCGGAAGTAACCGCCATTTTATTTCCGTTATCCTTGAAATCAATACCGGTTATGTACGATGATGACAAATCAAACATCTTGTAGAGTTCGCCGGTTTCGGCAATCCAGACTTTGATAATCCCATTGTTAGTACCGGAAACCAGAAAATTTCCGTCCGGGCTGAATATCACTTCCTCTCCTCCGGTAAGCTGAACATTCTCATTAATCTCCCCCACCCGATTAACCAGATCGCCATTAGCATAATTAAGAATATTTATATCTGCTCTTTTTCCGATTGCCACTATCTCACTGCTGCCTTCGATGAAAGAAAGTTGATCTGATAACAGGAAGTTATTAAAATTCCTTTCAAATCCGGGTGCATCAGTTCTGAATACCGTAAGCCTGGAGTATGAGTTTTCCTGGGCCAGAATATATTTTCCGTCCGGTGATAATAAGGACCTGCTTATTCCTTTTTCCCAGCTGGCAATAATATCTCCGCTTTGGCAGTCGAACAGGCAAAGGTCATTATCGTTCAGACTGTCAGTAACAATAGCAAGAACCCTTTCTCCATCGGAAGAAACATCACAGATATAACCTTCATAATCAAAATTCATTGAATTAATCTTCATGCCGGTTTCTGTTTCCACAAAGTCAACATTTTTATTTTCATATTGGATTACAGCCGTTGAAGCATCCTCGGAAAATTCGAAAGAGTCAACTTTCCCCTCATCTATGGCCAGTGAATAATCCGCCGAGGCCGCAGGGGCTTTGAAAATTTGTATTTTTGGCCAGTTATATACATAAGCTGCAAGATTAGAAGAATTTCCGATAAACGCAAAATCAGCGATATAAATAAACATTTCGCCATCATTCTCTGCTTCAATTTTATCAATAAATTCACCTGCTTCCAGGTCATAAAAATAAATATCGGATGAATAATAACCTGCCTCAGTTGCAGCCATATATTTTCCGTTCTTTGATATCACAGCTTTTCTGGCTGTCCATTGCGGAGATTGAATTGATCCCTGCTTTTCTCCCGTTTTATAATCCCAGATTTCCCAGAATGCATGGAGGGTTCCTCCTGACCTTTGCTGCTTGAAAATATAAATAAGATCAGTGCCGGGCCTGTGAACAGGAGCAGAAGCTGATAACCTGATCCCGGAAATCCACCATAGCACCTCCTGCGCCAGTACATTAGAACTTAAAAACAGAAAGGATATAGCAATCCCTAATAGAATGTTTTTCATAATACACCTAAAAAATTTTTTTGAATGGAATATTAAATATAAGTATCTATAAGTTAGTAATTTAAACTATTCGTTTATTTGAATATTAAATGTCTTTAATTCCTGGACATTGCTTATTTTATATTCTCGGTCATCTTTTTCTTTTGTCAGGTTCTCGGTTTTTATCATCCCGATTCCGGGAGAATAAAAAGTTTTATTCATAAATTCAGTACTATCTGAATATTTATAAGCCCTTAGATAATAAATGCAGGGAAATTCACCGGCAGGAACTTTTATCAATGTATCTACTTTTACAACGGCCCTGTTGTATGCGTCATATTTCCAGGTATCACCTGCTTTTGCAGGATATTTAGCTTCAAGTGCAATCACTTCCGGCAAAGGATCAAAATATATTAAAAGACCTTCTTCACTGTTTCGCTGCCAAATTTTTTCTAATTTTTCAAAACCTTCAAGCCAAAGATACCATGTATAGCCACGATAATTCAGTGTATCTGTGATTTCCAATGTATATTCCGACTCAAAATCTTTACCTTCATCATCAAACCAGTATTGATGATAAGTCCATTCATTGCCCAATGCCAGGGGTTTTATCACAGATAAATCAAGGTCACCATCATCAATATCCTGAATATATCTTGCTTTGCGAACAACGTTCGATTCTGAGTTCAGCGGATCCTCGTAACAGGAAATCATCATTACTGACAGCAAAATTATGGCAGGGAAATTCCTCATTATTTCGTATCCTTACTAAGATCAAACTGAATACCATAGTTGAGTGAGATTTTCTGAGAGTCAAAATCAATATTCTGCCTTGTGAACCTCATGTCTGAATATTCCAGGCCAACTATAAATCCAAATCCGCCGCTGGTTTTATAATTTCCTCCCAGCATCAGCCGGTTAACGAATCCGACATTATTAAATCCAAGGCTATATTGAGCAAATACATCTGTTTTGCCAAAGGAAAACAATCCCGAGCGAACAACTGCGCTTATAGTTTGGAAATTCGGTTGCTGTTCGTAATCATAAAGCACGTCATTCTCGTAACCATGATATTTCAAAAAGAAATTCTCAGCTCTGTATTCAGCCCCAACATCAAGATATGATGCTAATTTGTACAATACCCTGACATTCATATCCCTGAAAAGCATTCTTTGGCTCGGAGATATAGTAGCCTTACTCAGGTAATTCGATTCTTCTTTACTGAATTCCACGAGAACCGGCATGCCAGACCCCAAATTAAGCATATCAATATCAGGAAGAACGGAAGTTCTGGCTTTAATAGTCGGAGAGACGGATAAAGTAGGAATTCCTGAATTATTAAGTGCAGGAAGTGTTTCGTTCAGCGATGAATACTTCCTGGAATTATCATTACAGGAAAGGTAACCCAAAAGTTCATTCCTGGTAAATGCTGACGGAGTTGATTGGCTTTTTTCACTATGTACTTTTTCATAGTGATCATCCGAGTTATTTGCCAATAAATTATTCAGCCTGTTATTTTCATTTTGTAAATCGGAAATCAATCCTTCTGAGTTATGTAATTTTTCAGCCAGCTTATTGATTTTTTGATTTTTTTCGGTTAGTATATCTTCATCTAAATATGAACTTATAACAGGTACATTTTTTTCGAATACGGATACATTCTTTTCATAATCACCGTACCATAAGGGATTGATAAGACAAACAAAAATTGTTCCGGTAAGCAGAGCAGATATAGCCGGCCCGATAATTCCCGACTTTGCACCGGCCAGTAATGCTTTCATTTTTGATGCAAATATTCCGCTACTTATATTTCCGGCAGCTGACGAATTAATGCCGATAGAGTCAAATACCTTACCTGTCAGTACGGGTGGAGTATTGCTTATTGCAGCTTTATCAGCGAAAGTTTTCTCAACTTTCAGAAGGTTTTTGAATTTTGCCAGAAGCTCGGGGTTCTCCGAAACTTCAAACATCAGCGCGGATTCTTTCTCCGGGCTTAATTCACCATCAACAAAATCTATTAAATCATTATATCTGTTCATATTTATTTACCTTGCAGAATTCCTTGATAAATCTTCAAGATACGGTTCGAGTATATTCAGAAGTCTGCCCATTGCCCTGAGTACCCTTTTTTTTGCTCCTTCAAGGCTAAGGCCGTATATTTCAGCTATTTCCCTGTATTTCAGGCCGTCAAGCTTTTTCATAACAATCACTTCCCTGTCTTTTTCATCGAGCAGGTCAATAGCCCTTATCAGCAGTTCATATAATTCCTGCTTATCCATTTCGTTGTCAACCGAGGATGAATAGTCAATATTATTAATGATATACTCATTATCATTTGTATTCAGTAATATTTCACGTGATCGTTTTTTTACCAGGTTTCTGGTAAGATTTGTCGAAATAGTATAAAGAAATGCCCCGACTTTTTCAATTACCCGCCCACCTGAAAGAATCTCATAATATTTTTGCCAGGTCTGTTGAAAGATATCTTCGGCAATTTCATTTTTTGGGGCCAGATACATGCAGTGATTAAAAATCGAATTGCTATGGCGGTCGTAAATAATCTTGAATGCTTCATCTCCGAGCTGATGGCCGGAGGCTGTCAGTTCCTGAAGTTCAATATCGCAATATGTTCTTAAATCATTTTTCATATCCGTCTGATGATATAACAAGTCAATATATAATTTGGGTACAGATTATTTTATAGATTGATAAATATTTTGCAACAATCTATACGATAATTATTATTCCCACATTTTTGCAACATTATATTTTTTTCCAAGATAGTTATTGAGGCCACTTGATTATTTATTTATTAGTTTGTAATCACGAATTTAAACCCCAAAGTAAACTTTTAAAACGGATTTGCAGCTGGCTGCTGTGTGTTTTCCCAACGACTTCTTCGGGATTGTTCAACTTGCTATTTCCATTTCACTACGCTCATGATATTTGAATCTCACTAATAAAATAACATCCCCCATTTCTTTGACAAATAAAGTGAAATTTCATAAATAACAGCATTAGTAAAGACACGTTGTTATTCCAAAGAATAGCATAGATAAACTCTGAAATTTACATATTATAGCATGTGCTTCAGCACCTGGCTATTGAATTTGACGAAGGCAGGCCGGATAGTCATCCTGAGCGACGCTAAGGATATATTCTTCATACATTATTTGTAAGAAAGCCGGGCTCTTCTCTGTTGCTCAGAATAACGGATTGGAATGGCCCTCTCCGATCCCGACAAGTCATGGGCAGGGCGGTTTTTGGAGGTCAGGCATTAAAATACTTCATATTTCAGATATATTGATATGGTAAAATTTGTTGATAAACACGGTACTTTATTTACCTCCGTTATTCTTTTCTTCTTTGATTTTTCGATCACGGGTCAGTAATGATGGCTTTGGAATAAACTGCAGAAATAATGGTACTATAAAAAAACAAAAACAGGGGAAGGTGCTAAAACCTTCCCCGAAATTTATTCTAACCTGCAATTGATTAAGTAATATCCTGAGCTACGAAAGGAATAATTGCAAGGTGGCGGGCAAATTTGATAGCCCTGGCAATCTGCCTCTGCTGGTAAGCGTTCACGCCTGTAATCCTGCGGGGAAGAATCTTGCCCTGATCGTTTGTGAATCTTGATAAGAATTTCGGATCAAGATAATCAATTACTTTTGAATGTTTCAGTGGGTTAGGCTTTTTCTTGCCTGACCTTTTGTTTGGCCTGAAAGCCGTTCCTGTCTGCATTGGATGAATAGCGTTCATTTAGCGCCTCTCCTTGATTCCTGAATTTGCTTAGATTTTTCAAAACGCTTGTTGAACCTGTCAACGCGACCTGCGGTATCAACGAGTACCTGCTTACCAGTGAAGAACGGATGTGATTTTGAATCAATTTCAAGCACCATTTTGTCTGACTTGTAGCAGGACCTTGTTACGAAGGTTGACCCGTCAGTCATCTTAATTTCAACATTATGATAATGCGGATGAATTCCCTTTTTCATAGCATCCCTTATTTAGTTACTTCCAATTTGTCAACTTCTGCTATATCTTTTACTCCGACAAGGCGGTCTAACTGGCGGAGAGTTCCGCGTTTGTCACAGTTGTACCACGAGATTACTTTTACCCATGTCTTGTCGTCGCCTTTTTTCTTCTTAAGCTTATCGCCGAATGTTTGTGTTTTAGCCATAACTCAATCAAAATATATGTTTAATCATTACGAATAACAAATTTACGGGAGATATTTTTAAAATCAAAGCATTTTTTTTCAACAACGGAATTTTTTTCTGATTTTTCAAATATTTGTCTGCCAAATTTGTACGATCACAAAGATAATAAGGAATTTTGTGCTGGCAATATATTTTTTTTCAACATCATAAAAATATAGTAAAAAATATTATTGCTAAATTATCAGCGAAAAGCTATATTAATTTTACTTTGTTAACAAAAATCACATTTGGAAATGAAAAACTTGAGGGTTTGATATCATGATCAAGAATTATCTTCGGAATCTAATCGAAGAAATAATAAAATATCCGGCTGAAACAGAGTGGATAGAATTTAAAAAAAATAATTTCAATCCTCATGAAATTGGTGAGTATATTTCGGCCTTGGCAAATTCTGCCGCTATTCTTGGAAAAGTTAATGGCTATTTGATTTGGGGTATAAGTGATTCGGATCATGATATTGTTGGTTCTGATTTTAATCCAAAAAAAATGAAAGTTGGCAATGAAGAGCTTGAAAACTGGTTACTTAGACTGCTAAGACCAAATATTAATTTTAAATTTTATCAGACAGAATATAATGCTAAGAAGATTGTACTTTTAGAAATTAATGCTGCATCTCATCATCCTGTTCAATTTAAAGGGGTAGAATATATTCGAGTAGGATCATATAAAAAGAAATTAAAGGATTATCAGGAAAAAGAAAAAGAATTATGGAGAATTTTTGAGAATACTACTTTTGAATTGATTTATGCTCAAGAAAATATTGAAGCCGATCAAATTTTAAAATTTATTGATTTTTCGTCATATTTTGAACTATTGAATAAAGCCCTGCCAGATGGAACATTGGCAATTATTGAAGCTTTATCGGATGATAATATTATTAAAAAAAATGATAATGGCCTATACAATATCACAAATTTGGGAGCAATTCTTTTCGCAAATAATTTGGATGATTTTTTTAAATTAAAAAGAAAAAAAGTTCGAATTATTCAATATGAAGGTATCAATAAATTAACTACCAGGAAAGAAAAGATTATAAATCATGGCTATGCTTCCGGATTTGAAAGATTAATGGAAATAGTATTGGATTTAATTCCCGGCAATGAGCAAATTGGCAATGCAATAAGAAAAAACACTCTGATGTTTCCACCACTTGCTTTGCGTGAATTAGTTGCTAATGCATTGATTCATCAGGATTTTTTTGCAACCGGAACCGGAACAACAGTTGAAATATTTTCGAACAGGGTAGAAATTACCAATCCCGGAATTCCTCTTGTTAAAACAGATAGGTTCCTTGACTCACCTCCAAAATCAAGAAATGAAAATATTGCCTCCCTTATGAGACGTATTGGAATTTGTGAAGAAAGAGGAAGCGGAATTGATAAAGCTGTTTTTGAAACAGAATTATATCAATTACCTGCTCCTGTTTTTGAAGTTACTGATGAGCATACCCGCGTTGTTTTATTTGAATATAAAAATTTCTGGGAAATGGAAAATAACGAAAAAGTCTGGGGTTGCTATCTACATGCATGCCTAAAATTTGTACAAAGAGAATTTATGACAAATACAACTTTAAGAGACAGATTTGGTGTTGATGAGAAGAATAGCGCAGCTATATCAAGAATAATCAGGGACGCTATGGAAAAGGGAATGGTTTTAAAATATGATATTAAGTCCGGTAGAAAGTATGTGAAATATATACCCTGGTGGGCGAGGCAGTGAACTTTATTTGATTGACAATCCGTTAATTAAAGTTTCGTCTCTGTAAGCTAATGATATTGATAGATATACTTATTTGATGGTCTTTTGACAGTTATTTGATTTTCTGGATTATGAACAAATAATTTAATGACTTTTTAGGAACAATTAATACTTAATTATTTGCTTAACCGATAATAATCACATTTGGAAGTGAAAATGAACGACGAACTATCTCTATTCGACAGTGATGATAAAAAAGCTGAAAACAGAATCAACGAACTTTCAGCGCTGATAAATAAATATGACAAGGCATACTATGCTGATGCCACACCATTGGTTAGCGACAGGGAGTATGACGAACTCTTCCGGGAATTACAGGACCTTGAAGCTCAGTTCCCGGCATTGAAAAAATCCGATTCGCCCACACAAAGGGTTGGAAGCGATGCCCTGGAATCATTTGAGTCAGTCAGGCACGATAAACCCATGCTCTCATTGCAAAATACATACAGTCGCAAGGAGCTTTCCGAATTCTTCAGACGGGTGGAAGAAGGCCTTGAAGGTGATAAAGCAGAGTATGTATGTGAATTGAAATATGACGGTGTGGCAATGAGTTTACGCTATCGTAAAGGCAAGCTTGATATTGCTGTCACACGCGGAGACGGATATAACGGCGACAATATAACAGCCAATGCAAGAACAATAAGAAATATTCCCCTGTCTTTGAATGTTGATCATGATTTCGAGGTTCGCGGGGAAGTTTATCTTGAAGACCAAACCTTCAGGGAGATTAACAGAAAGCGCGAAGAAGCAGGTGAGAAAATTTATGCCAATCCGCGAAACCTGACGGCAGGAACTTTGAAACTTCTTGATTCTTCACAGGTGGCATCCCGCCCACTGAAAATGGTTTGCTATTACTATGATGCAACAGAGATGAATATTACTCATTATGGCAACACAGGAAAATTGAAAGAGCTGGGTTTTCCGACAGGCTATGATCTCAGGCTCTGTAAAACTGCTGACGAAGTGTTCGAATTTATTGACGAGTGGGAAAGCAAAAGACATGATATTCCCTTTGCTATAGACGGAATTGTGATAAAAGTAAATTCCCTTGAGCAGCAGCGGTTGCTGGGTTTTGTGGCTCGTTCACCGAAATGGGCAATTGCATATAAATATGAAGCTGAAACTGCCCGAACCCTTCTGAAAGACATTAAATTGCAGGTTGGCCGCACAGGAGCCGTTACGCCGGTAGCCGAACTTGAGCCAGTATTTCTGTCAGGTTCAACTGTAAGCCGGGCTACCCTGCACAATGTTGATTTTATTACCGATAAAGATATTCGCGTGGGCGACACCGTTATGGTACAAAAAGGGGGAGAGGTTATTCCCAAAGTTATCGGTCACGTACCCGAACTACGTTCTGCTGACAGCAAAGCCTGGGAGTTTCCGGCACTATGTCCCTGCAAAAGGCAGTCTCCGCTTTCAAGGCCTGAAGGAGAGGCCAATTATTACTGCAACGATCCTCAATGTCCATGGCAGATCAGGCGGCATATTGAACATTTTGCATCAAGAAACGCCATGTATATCGAAGGGCTTGGTGAAAAAGTGGTTGAGCAGTTTACTGAATTGGGGCTGCTTAAAGATATTTCTGATATCTACCGCCTTCACGAACGCAGGGATGAAATCGCAGCTTTGGAACGCTGGGGCGATAAAAGTGCCGATAAACTTATGACAGCCATTGAAAAAAGCAAGGAAAGGCCATTCGATAAAGTACTGTTTGCTCTCGGAATCAGGTTTATTGGCGAAAGTGCCGCCGGACTTTTAGCAAATCATTTCAAAAATATTGACAAACTTATGAATGCCACAGAAGAAGAGCTTACAGGCATTTATGAAATTGGCGAGAGAATGGCCAAATCTGTACTTGATTTCTTTGCTGATGAAAACGAACAGAGAATCGTTAGCAGGCTCAGGGAATCAGGCTTGCAATTTGAAATTAGTAATGATAATTCCGGTGGCGCTAAACCGCTTGCCGGAATCAGCTTTGTGCTAACCGGCGAACTGGAGAATATGACCCGCACCGAAGCCAAAGAAAAGATCACGGCTCTTGGCGGCAAAGTAACCGGGTCTGTAAGTAAGAAAACGGGCTACGTGGTTGTTGGTGCAAATCCTGGCAGCAAATACGAGAAAGCCCAAAAGCTGGGTATCACGATTCTTAGCGAGGAGGAACTGAATACTAAGCTTGGGAGTTGATGAAATCAACTACGAATTCGCTAAGCTCTAAATAAGGCAATGCGCTTGTGAAAATGCCGGAAGGCATAAGGAATATTTTTATAGTCCTTATTACGAAGTTGCACTTCCTGATGCTGCTTTCATCGGAAGCTTTGCTTCAGTTTTCCAAAGTAAAACTTTTCGGAAAATCACATTCCCAAGTGTAACCTGAGAAGGAGTGGAAACCAATCAAGTCACTCCAATAAATTGATGCATTGGATAGCACTCTAAAAGCTCCAAAACTTTGTAAAATTTATAAATTGTCTTATTTTCGTGCTATATTCAATTCATGTTTTTGTTTCATCGGGTCAGCTAAACATATTATTGGACAATTTTTGTCTTCAACTTAGCTTGAAAAACTTGATAATTTATATTGTTTATCAGGGTGGAATATTTCTTCCATTAATTCTTTGTTATTATCTATTAAATCTGACATCAAGTGTTCTATCACTGGTACAGATACTCCATTTCCCATTTGTTTATAAACAGCATTATCATTGTCAAGTAGTTTGTACGAATCCGGATAGCCCTGCAACCTGGCACATTCTCTTGGTGTTAATCGTCTTGGTTTTCCGTTTTGAACAACACCTAATCTATTTGTGTCTGAAGCTGTTAACGTTATTGATATACTGTCTGGATCAAGAAATTTGAATACCTCGAATGACATATTTCCACAAACTGGATTATATTTACCATTATAATTACTTAGATAACCTTTTTTTATCAGCGAGTCAGCAACCTCTTTTATATTTTCGTTTCTGTAAAAGGTTTTAATCTGGTCTAAAGTTAATGCTTTTCCATCTTGGTGCGTACCGAAAATCTTTTTCCTTCTGTTAGCAATTAGAAGGTTCATAAACTCAACTTCATCCTTATTACATTCTCCTTTAATTCCAAGTTCCCATGAATGAATCGAATTTCCGTTTCTTGTATCTATTAACCTATATCCATGAAGCTTACTTAAATCATTTCCTATTACTTTTTTCAACTTTTCGCTGAACTTTTCGCTGCATATGTATTTTGGGTCAGGATTATTTTCAAGAACATCTCTTACAACTTTAATTGGCTTGATGTCTTCAAATAAGCTTTTCTGTCCGTTTCGGGCTTTAAAATTGTGCGAATCAACCGCACCTACATCAGATTGAGTAATTATGGTAAAATCATTATTTAAAATACCAACAATGTAAATTCTTACCCTATTTTGGGCAATATTGAAATTGCTTGAATTTAATAATCTATATTCAAGTGAATAACCAATTGATTTTAAAGAATTAACTATAGTTTTAAAAGTTCGTCCTTTATCATGTGTCGTTAATCCTCTAACATTTTCTAATAAAAAACCCTGTGGACGATATTTTTTCAATAATCTTTCTACATCAAAGAATAATGTTCCTCGAGTATCACCAAATCCTTTTCTTTTTCCTGCGTAACTAAAAGCCTGGCAAGGGAAACCAGCAAGCATGAAATTAAAATCAGGTAATTCATTTACTAGAGTTATGTCAGAAAGTGGATTTTCTCCAAAATTGAGTTCGTAGGATTTACAAGCATTTTTATCAATTTCAGACGAATAAACACACTCTGTTTTTATTCCATGTTTTCTACAGGCTTCTTCAAATCCTAATCGGATACCACCAGTGCCTGCAAATAAATCAATGAACTTTATCATTTTAAGACACTTTTAATCCAGTTAGACAATACTTTAAATTCCGATATCGTATAAGCAACTGTGCAATCACTATAATTGCAAATTGTACTTATCGCAGAAGAACGTTGGAAATTTCCTGCTCCATCAATTACATAAGCAATCTTATTTCCTGCTTTTGACATCAAGGCATGCCTGTCGGCTGCTTGACCAGATTTTCGCTCAATTGTACTATTAGTTGTAACTTGGAAACTAACTTCAATTCCAACAAATTTATTTTTACGTGAAACAACTATATCAAAAGGCATTCCTCCTTTTTTGTCATATCCTCCAAGTTCAATATAGCCATTACGTATTACTTCATAATTACCGCCCAGAGATTTACTAAGGTAGTCAACAATCTCTGTTTGGGCCAATTGCCCTAAACTGTTTGCGGTAGCGCCACCAGTTATCCTACTTACAATAATATATCGTTGCTTAACAAATTCATATAATTCAGATTCATTTCCCAATAATGTCCCGATTTCACATGATTCTAAAGCAGCTAAGTCTGCTTGTTCTGACGTAGATGCAAACAATAAAATTACAATCATATCTTTAAACAGTCCGTTTAATTCATGTTCTGTCGATAAGTTTTCACCATCAATAAATAGTTTTTTATTGTTAAGACCTTTTACTGGTAACGTTTCAAATTCATAGATGTGAGTTTTATTTTTCCAAATAAACTCTAAATAATAGTTGCCAGCACTTATCTTAGGAAAAACTTCCTTAAATGAACGACCTAATCTTTGAATAGGTTCCCCACCATAATCGGAAAGAACAACAAGGTGTTTTAGAAATAAATTAGCAGGGAATTTGGCAGCTTCTATTAAATCAAATATCTGAAAGGGTTCCTTTTTGCTTAGGCTTAAAATTTTTAAAAAGTCGTCTTGGGTTTTTAGTAACAAGGGTAGAACATTAGCCAACGCATTTTTGTTCTTCAATTCATCTGGCCACCATAAAGCTGCATATTTTTTTAACTCGTCAATATTTCTTTTATATTTGTGCATTGAATTTTTCATATTTTTTTTGTTTGTGTATCTTTCAAAGTTATTAGTCTTTCTCATCTTTATGGGCATAAACATTTAATAAATTCCAAAGTGCTTCTTTATTCTTCTCAAATTTGTTTAAAAATCCATCGTATAAATTTAAAAAAGTTAATCAAAAAAATTCTCGCACAGATGTGAGAGTTTTGCACTTATTTTAATTATATCCCATAAAAAACAAGCGAACAATCTGATTATTATGAAATTAGCAAATATAATGATAATATATCAAATATTTTAAACCTCCCATTCATCGATTATTTCCATTTTGTCGCTCATTAACATAGCCCAACACTCATACAAAACTAATATACAAAATTTATTGGTTTATCCTTCAGGTTTGATGATAAATAATACCCGTCTTTTTAACAGTCATTTATCATTTAAAGCCCTAAATAATAAGAAACTTGAATTGGAAAGCCTTACTCTGTTATATTGATGAACGAACCATTTGTTTGAATGGCAACTGCCGGGACGCAAAACGGGATGGATCAACTGCCCGGTTTCGCCGTCGTGAAACAATAGCTGATTTTCATTTTTTCATAATTAGCGACGAGCCTGAGAAAAATAATATCGCAGAATATATTTCTCGAAAAAATCTTAAAAGCAATATTACAATGACCGTGTTTAAGGATAATGTCACGGAAATATTAAAAAGCGCTGATATTTTCCAGATAACTTCAAAAACAGAAGGCACGGGTACTGCGATTCTTGATTCTTTTGCATCTAATCTTCCTGTTATAGCAACAAATGCCGGGGGAATACCAGGGCTTGTTATTGATGGAAAAACAGGCTTACTGGCAATGCCGGAGGATTCTGCAATACTTTCTAAACACATTTTTGAACTTAGTAAAGATGCACTATTCAGAAAAATATTTACTGGGGCTGCAGGAAAACACCTGCAAAAATTTACATAAAATGCAACCACCAAAAGAACATTTTCGGTTTATACAGATATACTAAACAAAAATAAATAATATTGCTTAATAGTAATATATTATATAATTTTGTAAATTAATAATTTAGATGTTGACATTTACAAAAACAACATTTAAATTACAATTGGAAAATAGAATTTCAAGTAATATGTTATTTTCATAAGTTTGAATAACACTTAACCGAACTTTGTCAATTTTTATATTAAAAGAAAAGACTCAAGGAGTTTGTAATGAAAATCAGAAAAGAAGATGCCCTTGAATATCACAGCACGGGCAGAAAAGGGAAAATTGAAGTAGTTACTACAAAACCCTGCGACACACAATGGGATTTATCTCTGGCATATTCCCCCGGTGTTGCCGAACCTTGTCGTGAAATTGAAAAACACCCGGAAAAGGTTTTTGACTATACAGCCAAGGGAAACCTTGTAGCAGTTATTTCTAATGGTACTGCTGTTCTTGGCCTGGGAGACATAGGAGCTGCTGCCGGCAAGCCGGTGATGGAAGGCAAAGGAGTCCTTTTCAAAACTTTTGCTGATATTGACGTTTTTGATATTGAACTGGAAACAAAAAATTCAGAAGAAATTATTCGTACCTGCGAAATATTGGAACCAACTTTCGGGGGTATAAACCTTGAAGATATTAAAGGCCCGGAATGCTTCCATATCGAGGAAGAATTAAAGAAAAAATTAAATATCCCGGTATTCCATGACGACCAGCATGGAACAGCTATTATCAGTGGCGCTGCACTTTTGAATGCAGCTGAAATGTATAACAAGAAACTTGAAGATATGGTAGCTGTTTATAATGGTGCCGGTGCTTCAGGTATAGCTTGTGCAAAATTCCATATCAGCCTGGGTATCAAACCTGAAAACGTGATGATGTGCGATTCGAAGGGTGTTATTTACAAAGGCCGTACAGCCGGAATGAATGAATACAAAGAAGAATTTGCCGTCGAAACAGATGCACGCACCCTGGAAGATGCAATGAAAGGGGCTGACATTTTCTTCGGACTATCCAAAGGAAACTGCGTTTCGAAAGATATGGTTAAATCCATGAATGATAATCCGATAATCTTCGCTATGGCAAACCCTGATCCGGAAATCTCTTATGAAGATGCTGTTGAAGCAAGGCCTGATGTTATCATGGCTACAGGACGTTCGGATTACCCCAACCAGGTTAACAATGTTCTTGGTTTCCCCTTTATTTTCCGTGGCGCTCTTGATGTTTATGCCACAGCAATCAATGAAGATATGAAAAAAGCTGCTGCTCAGGCTCTGGCTGATTTAGCAAAAGAAGAAGTACCTGACAGCGTAAGAAAAGCATATGGTGGTGAAGACCTGACATTCGGGCCGAAATATATTATTCCTAAACCATTTGACCCGCGTGTACTTACCTGGGTTTCACCTGCTGTTGCTAAAGCCGCAATGGATACCGGCGTGGCTCGCAAACCAATCGAAGATTTTGAAGAATACAAACGCCAGCTTGATATCAGGATGGGCCGTACAGAAAGGATCATGACAAAAATCTTTGATAAGGCAAAAGCAAACAAAAAACGTATTGTTTATTCCGAAGGTGAAGAAAGCAAGATCATCAAGGCAGCTATTAATGCAGCCAATGCAAATATTGCTTCTCCTATTCTTCTTGGAAGGGAAGAAGTTATCCGCAAAACTGCTGAAGAACACGGATGGGATCTTGAAGATATCGAGATTATCAACCCGAAGGAATCAGATAAACTCCAGCAGTATATTGATGAGTTCTATAAATTGCGCCAGAGAAAAGGAGTTCTGAAAGTATTTGCAGAAACAAAAATGCCGCGAAATAACAACTATTTTGCAGCTATGATGGTTCATAGCGGTGATGCTGATGGTATGATTTCAGGCCTTACACGTTCTTACCCTGATACTTTACGCCCCGCACTGCAAATAATCGGCAAGGATTCAAGATATAATACTGTTTCAGGTATGTATATTGTTACTAAGAAAAATGAAACATTTTTCTTAGCCGATACTACTGTAAATGTTGATCCGACTCCTGAAGAATTGGCCGATATTGCTTTGCAGGCTGCTGACTTTGCAACTAATTTTGATATCGTTCCAAGAGTTGCCTTACTGTCGTACAGTAACTTCGGATCAGTAAAAGGTAAAGTTCCGGATAAAATGCGTAGTGCTCTGAAAATTATCCGCGAAAGAGCACCAGAATTAATGGTTGATGGTGAGATGCAGGCAAATACAGCAGTATCACCTGAAATACTTGAAAGTGCTTTTCCGTTCAGTAGCTTGAAGGGCGGAGCTAATGTGCTGGTATTCCCGGGGCTTGCTTCCGGCAATATCTCTTATAAGTTACTTAATAAAATTGGTGGACTGAAGATTATCGGGCCGGCTCTAAACGGTTTCTGCAGGTCGGTTCATATCCTTCAGCGTGGCGATGATGTTCACGACATTCTGAATATGACAGCTCTTGCTGTTGTTGATGCACAGCACAAAGAAAAAGAATGTATCAACGACTAATATAATTTTTAGCACACAAAAATGTCCGGGCCTTAACTGACCCGGACATTTTCTTTTTTAATGATTTTGAGTTGTTGATTCTACCTTTCATAAACTTTGAATTCAACCCGGCGATTCAATGCCCTACCTTCTTCCGTATCATTGGGCATAACGAATTTTTTCATGGCAAAACCTTTCATAATCAGCCTGTCGCTGCTTATTCCGAGCCTTATGAAATAATTAGCTGCGTTTTTGGCTCTTTCCCTGGACAGCTTTTCATTTATCTCTTTTGAGCCTCTGCTGTCAGTGTATCCAGAAATTTCGCAAACTGTATTTGGATTTTCACTAAGAAATTCAAGAAGTTTTTTTCTTTCATAAGATGACTCTTTCGAAAGTTTCGTCTGATTTGAAGCAAAGAATATATTTCTTATACAAACAAGAGAATCCTCTGCGGGAACAAGTTCAATATTCCTTTCAAATTCCTTGTAACCATACAATTCCCTCAGGTCAAGATCATAATTGGACCCGACAAATTCAGGAGCCATTGCTTCATAACTGTAATAATGGCCTGCCGGTAGTGTCATCCTGAAACTACCGGAAACCGGATTAGAGGAAGTATATCCTGCCTCATCACCATCCGGAATAATGCTAAAATTTATTTTTGATTCAAGCGGGGCCATGGTTTTGTAGTTGATAACCTTTCCTTTTACAAGCATCACAGCATTGGGGCGGAAGCGATCAGGGATTTTTGTTTTAAAAATATCGCTTTTTCCGAGCGAGTTCTTTTCTGAAACACAATATGCATATTCACCAGATGCTGTTGTTTTATAATAGGCCTCCCATCCTTCTGTATTAATTTCATCACCAAGATTAACAGGCTCTGACCAATTTGTCCAGGATTTATCCAGACGCCTTGATATAAAAATATCAGCATCACCATAACCTTTATGCCCTTTGGAAGAAAAGAAAAGAGTAATTCCATCAGATGCCAGGTAAGGCGATATTTCGTCTTCGGCTGTATTGATATTATTTCCGAGAGATATGGGCTCAGACCACCTGCCGTCATTTTTCATAAAACTAACGTATATATCTTTTTCCCCGCGGCTGTCTTCTCTTTGCAGTGATAACAATAAAGTTTTACCGTCATCACACAGAAAGAAACCGCTAAATTCGCTTTTGTTGTAATAATTGTCAATTTCCAGAGGCTCCGGATATGTCCATCCGTTTTCGCTAAGCCTGCTTATTGATACGCCTCTGCCCATGGTTCCGTTTTCGTGATAAATTCCTCCGAGCAGTATTGTATTTCCATCGGGGCTGACTGATGCAATGAAATTATTATACTTATTGTTCAGGGGTGCCCCAAGTTTAACCGCAGGCATCCACTTTCCGTTGCTTCCTTTTTCAGAAAACCAGATATTCTGATTTTCATTTGAATTGTCACAATCGCAACGGCAAAAGAATAGTTTACTTCCGTCCGACGATACTATCGGGTTAAGCTCATTGCAATTTTTAGTATTTATATTGTTACCAATATTCTGCAAAGTAGTTTCTTCACTAAAAGAATTCTGTATAAAAGAAAATAGTAACAGGAATAAAGGCAGTAACCAAAAAAGCTTCATAATTTATCCGCAAACACATTAAATTATACATTAATTATGAAGGCAAATTATAGAAAAGCAATAATAATTTCTATTAAAATACTTTCATTTTTAAAAAATACGTGTTTTTACGTAGATAACACTTTAGCAATATGTATTTGGATTAATTGCTTAACAAGGTTAATTTTGTATAAAAGTTTTGACATCATGCGGACTTAAAGATGAAAAGAAAAATTGAAATTGCTCCATCGATCTTATCGGCAGATTTCGCCAACCTTGGCAATGATATAAAAATGTGCGAGAATGGCGGAGCACATATTATACATTTTGATGTTATGGACGGGCACTTTGTTCCGAATATTACAATCGGGCCGCTTGTAGCAAAGGCAATTCGCCCTTTAACTGATCTTCCGATTGATTGTCACCTGATGATCAGTGAACCGGACAAATATATTGAAGATTTTATCCAATCAGGCGCAAATATGGTTTCCGTACATGCTGAAACAGTAAACCACATGCACCGTACACTTGACCTTATAAGTTCACTTGGAGCCAAATCAGGGATAGCTCTAAATCCGGCAACCCCCATGGAATTTGCCTATGAAGCCTCTGAATATTGCGATTTTATTCTATTGATGTCAGTAAATCCGGGTTTTGGCGGACAGAAGTTTATCTCCTCGTTTCTCAGGCGTTGCTCTGACTTACGTAATTATTTGGATAAAAACGGCCTTGAGAATGTTAGAATACAGGTGGACGGCGGAGTTAAAATTGAAAATGCGGAAGAAATTGTCCGTGCCGGAGCAGATATTTTAGTCTGTGGTTCGGGATTATTCAAAGGCAACTTAATAGAAAATATTGCGGCGCTTCAAAAATCAGCAGATAAAGGGGCTAATGGATAATTCCGGCGCCTGCTAATACTTTTTTTATTGTACCGACTGACAGGGGCTTTTCATAGTAATAATTGGCCCCTGCTTCGAAAAGCATGTCTTTAATGGCTTTATTTCCATAAGCAGTAACAACAATAAGAAGAGATTCGGGATTAACCTCCCTGGCTTTTCTTATTATACTAAGGCCTTCTTTATCTTTTGCTTCGGTAAGTTCCAGATCTGATATAACCACATCATAAAGATTGTTGTTCAGGAATTTATCGGCGCTGCCAAGATTGTCAGAGATATCAACATCGATCTTCTCTCCCTTAAACAACTGTTTGTAGGCGAGTAAAACCGGGTACTCGTCATCAACTACTAACATTCTTTTTTTGTGGTTCTCTTTCATAGTGCAGAAATTGTTAAAAATTATCGTGCCAAAAAATAGTATTCAATAAAATCAAGAGCTTATCACAAATTACGTAATTTATTTGTTCCTCAATTTCTCAATATTGAAAATTATTGTTTTCAGAAATGAAAATTTATCAGAACTTTTTGGAAATAACAGCGTAGTGTATTATATTAGTAATACACTAATACGACAGGATGTGTATGAAAGAAAATGTAAATATTACCCTGATAATTAATCCCGGATCGGGGGTGCCGATATACAGGCAAATCGTTGAGCAGGTTACAAGGCAGGTGCTTAGCAGCAGGCTCAAGGAAGGGATGATAATGCCGTCAGTTCGAAGTGTTGCCTCGGAATTTCAAATTAATCCGATGACTGTTTCAAAAGCATACAATTTGCTTGAGGAAAGAAATATTCTTGAACGTGTAAGGGGTGTTGGGATGCGGATTTTAAAAAAAGAAGATAACAGAGGGGACAATAGTGAAAAACTTAATATGATTAGGCCTTCGATAAAAGAAATTGTTATTGCGGCCGGCCAATTGAAGATATCGAAACAAGAACTAAAAAATGAGATTGACAAATCCTGGGAGATTAATAATGGATAATATTGTTCTTAAAATGGAAACGGCAACTAAGAAATTTGATGAGCTTATCGCGCTGAATGATATAAACTTTGAAATACAAAAGGGCAGTATTACCGGATTGATAGGTAAAAACGGTTCTGGAAAAACAACAATGATAAAATCATTGCTCGGGTTATATCAACTTGACCATGGAAAGTCAGAGATTTTAGGATATGATTCGATATCAATCAAGCCGAAATTAAAATCAAGAATTGGCTATGTACCTCAGAAATTCGGCGGATATACCTGGATGAAGGCCGGCTCCTACCTGAATTATATTGGCGCTTTTTATCCCAATTGGAAAGATGATAAGGTAAAAATGCTGGCAAGGGAATGGGGAATTGACCTTTATAAAAAAATATCCGAACTTTCCGAAGGCCAGAGACAGAAACTGTCTATTATCCAGAATCTTGGATTCGACCCGGACATTCTGATTCTTGACGAACCTGTTGCAAGCCTGGATCCGGCAGCGAGAAGAGATTTTATTTCCAGGATAATAGAATTTAACAGCGATATGGAAAAAACAATCCTGTTTTCAACCCATATTACATCCGATATTGAAAGAGTAGCCGCCGATATTATTTTTCTTAATGATGGAAAAATTATATATAACGGAGAACTTGCAGACCTGAAGGAAAACATTCGCCGTGCACATTTGGTTTCGGATTTTCCCTTTCCTGAAAAACCTGATAATAATAGTATTTTCAGTTACAGGAAAAAGGCAAATTCCGTTATTATTTCCTATCACAACGAAATACAGGATTTTATTGACAGCTTTATCAGGAAATTCAATGCTGAGGCTCATTATGAGGAACTGAACCTGGAAGAAATTTTCCTGGAGATGAGCAAATGAAACAGATACTAAATATCTACCGGACTTTTGCTGATAGTAATTTTGGCGGTATGGTAATGATGGTTCTTGCTGTTATATTTTATATAGCTGGAATGGCAATCCTGGTAACCGTATCTGATAGTAATGAATTGCCAGATATTGCCGTTAATGTATTCTTCTTTTCAATAGCATTCTTTTTCTATGGGGTAGGTATTCATTTCAGAAGGATCAGCGGAACGATAATGAATGTTTTATTACCTGATTTTCCAAAATACCTGATTCTCAGTTTGATACCTTTATATCTGATTTTTACAGTATTACCGGCATTTGTATTGTCATTCAGCGGGTTTGAGTTTATTCCCAAACTAATTATGTATTCGAATTCCTGCATCATTGTTCTAATTATTTCGGTTCTTTTCGGTGATAACATACTTTCATTAATTTCAATTATGTGGACAAATGTTATCCTTGCAAGGTTGAACGGAATTGATTGGGGCCTGGGTAAATTTGATTTTATAAGTTTCGACTGGGTAGCAGATTACAGCCATATTGTTCAGCCTGCTTTGGTTCTTTCTTTTATCTTTTTGTCCGTATTTTCGGCTTATTACTATTTTAAAAAGATCAGCTACAGGCCTTCATACTTTATTGACCAGAAAAGAGACAGCTTTACAAGGTATTATGATAAAACCAGCCGTTTCAATGACAAAGAGATTGATTCCAAAATCAGCTCAATTGCTAATTCTGATAATAAGAGTAAACTGATCCAAAAAATGCAGTTCTCACTTTTCAGCCCAAATTTCATATTAAGACAGGGCTTTGTTGTTTATCTGTTGGTTATCATTGTTTACTTTGCAACAATGGGGATAATATTTTCTTTCAATTCAGCATCATCGCGGCTTGAGTATGCTCCGCTATTTACAGTATTATACCTGATAAGTTCAATTTTTACCAGCGCTGATTTTCTTCAGCACAGGCACAACCTGGATATGCTTTGGATAATGTACCCGGGCAGCAGGAAAGAATTTTCAGTTGATATAATCAAAACATATCTTTACGTTGCTTTCCGGACATTATTTATTATTACCACTGTGATGGTTATTATGAATCAGGTAGAAGGGTTTTTCACAATACCGGAATTAATTATTAATATCGTATTTGCTTCAGTATTGTTTTTATTTCTGAATTCCTTTTCTTTACTTATTCACGATACAATCAGCAGCGGTTCTGCCAAAGGCTGGAATATATTCATGACAATTGTGATATCAATTTACCAGTCCTTCGCGCTGATAGCAGGTATAAAAGCAGAATTAAATCTTTTTTGGTTTATACTTATTTCGATTATATTTATTCTTACAATACTAATGCTTATCGGGGCAAAAAGGAAATTTGAACGCATGGAATTCAACTTTAATGAGCCGGAAATAGCTTAGCAAATAAATAATTGACATAACAACTGCATGGAGTAACTTTATTTAATTTTTTGGATTATATCTCTATCCCAAGGCTCCCGCTGGAATAGAGAAAATAAACATATTGAAACAAGTGTTTATGAATGCTTAAAAGACAGTCCGCTCCTTTTATCGTAATAGTTTCTTCATAAAGTTCCTGAATTCGTTTTGCAACAGCTCCAATTTCAAAAAAGAGTAAAACATCCGGTTCAGTTATATCTGCTAAATTTCTGAGGATTCCGGTTATAGGTTCAGTATAGGTATAATCTATGTCAAGGTACTTGTAAGAATCATTCATACGATTTGTCCTCAGCAAATTTAGTCAATTCTCCAAATGTGATTTTTCCAATCATGTAATCTCAGATTATCTCTATACCTCTTGGAGTTGGTTTTAAAACCTTCAAACATATTGCTTCCGATTGCATTTGCGGTAATTTCAAAATTTTCAAAATTTGTAAAATTACACCCCCATAATAGTCAAATTGTTACGGCCAATATCTATTGTATTAAAAATATTCTGTCCGGTAATATTTTTTTTGTTTTATATTTCTTATTTTTGATTTTGTTAAGATACACAAATATAAAAGAATGTAAAATTATGAAATATCAAAAACCCGAATTAAGAAAAATTAGCGACAGTCAGTTATTATATTGCTCGAATGGTTCGTCGGCAAGCGGCACAGATGCCACGCCAATTCATTGTCAGTCTGGAATAAGTGCGTCAAACCTTTGTATTGCCGGAACAACAATTGTCGGTCCGGCTGATTACTGTTCTAATGGTCCTACTGATGATCATCCGACTTGTGGAACCGGAGGAGGGGCAGCTCCATTTGATTGTATTGCCGGTGGCGGCGATAGCTGATAGAAAGCTATGGTATGAAACATAAATCCCCTCCTCCATACTTGCAGCCTGCTCAGATTTATCGGGGAAGACAGTTTTTTTAACTTTTATGGCACAATATGTACTTTGCTTTAACAGGCTCATACCTTCTTCCCCATTATTTCAGCAAAGCGGGCAGCGCGCAGCATAAATGTTTCTAAGCGCGCCTCAATTATCTGGGGCATGGCATTGCCGTCCACCTCAATCGACAGAAAGGGTATTTCCATATCAGGTTTGAAACCCTTTGGTAGTTTATACCCTTTATCATTCATTTGTCTTATTTGCAGCTTGCTGTTCATATTCGCCTCGGGTACTGTTACAGCCTCGGCAAAGCGGGACTGCATACAGCCGAATGGGCCAACATTTATCACTCCGCAGTATTTCTCGCCGGTTTCCTTCATTGTGGCGCCGAGCACGAGCAGCGGCTCTCCCTTGAATTCCAGCGGAACGATATGTTTGCCGTGGTTCACCAGTTTTTCAACTTTTGTACGTTCAAATTCATAGAAACCTGTCTTTGCAAGCATGCTCTTAATTCTCTGTTCGGATACCCTCATGTATGAAATACGGACAAGGCGTTCATATTTATTTTTTAGAGATTTCAGAGGTTCGTACAGGCCTTCTTTCAGCAGGTAATCCACGTAGAATATCCACTCAGTCAGATAGGCATCCTTCACGATAAAGCCTTTTTCGGCAAGCTTGCGGTTCAGCCATTTATGTGAAAAACCGTCCCTGCGGCAATACATCTCGCCCACCAGGGCCACGTATCGGGAATCTTCAATCGGCCTTTTCACGGGAATTGACTTACTTATATTTGCCGAGAATTTTTTTAATCCCTTATAAAAATTATCAGGTTTGCTTTCCAGCAATTTGCAAAGCGAATTAAACTCATGATAGAAAGCTTCCTCCCCGGCAACCGGATCTACAGCATTTGCCAGAATGGCATTACGGGTATCTTCAAGAACATCGCTGGCTATCAGCGTTTCAATCCCCCTTGAGGCAAATTTTGGCCCCAGCCCTGCAAAACCGTCCTCGTGCATAAGCTCCAGTGTGGTAACGTTTTTTATCCTTTTCTGTTTTATCACGTTTTTCATGAATGACGGGTAGTAGCCAAGACGGCAGTTCCCCGCTCCCTGCACTATGAAGAAACAAATTTTCTGTTTACCGTCCCACTGGTTCTCCAGATAATCCAGAAGCGAGCCAGTCATTAATATAAGCGGCAGACATTCCTTGCCTGTTGCCACTGCCCTGCCGTATTTTAAAATCTCTGAATCCGGCATTTTCACAGCTTTGGCATTGAATCCCTGGCTGCGCATACCGGCAGCGAAAAGTTCCGAAGCAAGATCGCCCATCGACGGCAGGAGAATATCAACCGAGGGATCGGATAATGATAGCTTCTCCCCTTCCGAACTAATAAAGAACCCCTCGTCCTCGCCAAATTCCACCCTTGCAGGAGTAAAATCAGAGAAATCCGGGTCTGCAACTTTTTCGGAAATGCGTCGGTAATTATTTATAATATCAATAGCAGCATCCAGACGTGTATTTATTCCGGCATCGGCGGAATGACTGTCCAGTTCCAGGGTAAGAGACGGCTTCGCGCCCATTATCCTGCGAAACATGGGAATTATCATTGAATCCGGTGCGCATGAGAAATTAGAAACATAGGTTGCAAACAATTTCGGATGGCGCTTAATGATTTTCGCCACTTTCAATATTTTCTTACCTCCCTCCCAGTACATATCGTCGTCAATCGTTTCGAAACGATAATCGAACATATCATAAGGTATGGCATAAACGCCGCGTGATGCTATCTTTCCGGGTATTCCCTTGTTTGTATCCTCGGTGAATGTATTGTATGGCCTGCCAACAAGAACTATAGCGTAAGCATCCGGATCATTCTCGATTTTTTTAAGAAGCTTTGACCCGATTGCAAAAAGCTCGTCTCGGAATTTTATCTGCATTTCATGCGCATAATCAAAAGCATCGGACGCTTTCCGCCTGTCTTTTATCCCGAAACGGGCTGCTGTTTGAATGAAGATTTCCTTCTGTCCTGAAATACCATTACCGAAATTAAATATCGGGTCAATATACCGGCCGTTCAGATTGTAATCCTTAAACGCCTGCTTCAGGTAATAAGGTTCCCCGCTTACGAATATACAGGAACAGTTGAAATCCATTCTCTGGTATGTTCCCTCGTCAACATTCATTTCCAGATGGTTGGGCACAAAGATATAATCGGTTTTCTTATCCAGCAGATTCCGGAACATTCCGTGCGCCACCTGGCCGGGATAGCAGAAGGAAGTCATTTCCCTTTCCATACCGTCTTCGTCGGCTTTGTCGGGCAATACAACCCTGAACCCAAGCTTAGTAAAGAAATTATAATAAAGCGGGTAAAGCGTGTGAGTATGGAAGGAAAGGTTCATCCCCATTGTCGGAGCATTTTCAGGAAGGTCTGCTTCGGGAGCATATTTACCGAACATCAGGTTCTGACGAACCTTAACATAGTCAAACTCATCCGTCCTGATATTCTTTTTCCGGACAACATTATAATATTTGTCGCAGGCGCCGCCAAAAGGATATTTCTTCCCCCGGACTTCGATAAGGCTAATAGAACAGCCTATATCGCATTTTTCCCTTCCTCCGGCGCATGTAAACGGCTTATGATATTTAACAGCCCTGCCGGCAAGTTCTTTAAGATCGTAGTCCTTTTCCCGCATAATACCGAGAGAAATCTTTTCTTTCACCTCTAACGCTACGCCAAAAGCACCCATCAGCCCCGGCTCGGGTGGCACAATAATTTCATTTCCTGATAGTTCGGCCATTGCCATTGGCACAGCTTTGTTATAGCATACTCCGCCCTGCATGAATACTTTTTTTCCTACCGGCCTCGGGCCTTTCACCCTGTTCACATAGTTCAGGCAAACAGAATATACCAGGCCGGCAATAATATCATCTTTGCTGATGTTTTCCTGCTGGGCTGTTTTTATATCCGAACTGATAAAAGCCGCGCACTGGTCGCTGAAGTTTGGAGGGTTCTCAGCCTTCATGGCATACTGCTCAATTTCTGTCAATTTAACGCCGAGCGATTCATAAGCAGCTTCTTCCAGGAAGGATCCGGTACCTGCCGAACAGGCTTCGTTCATGGCGTAATCCGCCGGAACCTTGTTAACGATATGGGTGTATTTTGCATCCTGCCCCCCGATCTCGAAAATGGTATCAACTTCCGGATCAAAGAAAATTGCCGCAGAAGCATGAGCAATTATTTCGTTTATTACACCGTCGGTCAGTGCGTGAAGCCCGGCAATATGCCTGCCTGATCCTGTAACACCTAATCCGATGATTTTTATATCTGCATCGATTTGCTTATCAAGCTCCCTGTAACAGTCCCGTGAAGCCTGAATTGGATTGCCTTTGGTATATAAATATACTGAAGCAAGCAGGCTGCTGTCTCTTTCCCGGATAATTACAGCTTTTGTCGTCGTTGAACCAACATCCAGCCCGAGAATACACCTGTCGCCGTTTTTAGCTTCAGCTCTTTCCAGGCTTTTAAAGCTTACTTTTGATATTGAATTTTTCAAAGGAGGATGAAAAACAAAGGAGCCGCTTTTACCTTTATAAAGATCATCAATATTGATTTCTTTTGCATCAGGATTTTTGAGAGCATATACAGCCGCTCCCATTGCTTCGAATACGTCTGCATTTTCCGGAACCACTGCACCCGGAATTTTCTCCCTGATAAAATCCATTACAACTTTATTCTTTGTTACTCCGCCAAGCAGAAGAAATTTTTCGCCCTTCACTTTGCGGATAAGTTCCTCTACTTTATCAGCAATCATCAGGGCAAGACCGGCTGTAACTTCATTTTTCGGAGTACCCTTATTAAGCGCGTGGGTACAATCAGATTTACAGAATACAGAACACCTGCCGGAAACCTTGAAGGGCTCAGCACCTACGGCAGTGTCAATTGCGCTAATCACATCAAGCCCCATACGACGTATCTGCTGCAGGAAAAACTCACCCGTACCTGATGCACACTGGTTTTTTGTTATTATATTGGATATTTTCCGCTCAGAATCAAGAGTATAGACCAGAAAAGTCTCGCCGCCAAGAGATGCTGCGGCATCGTATTTCCCATCGATCATATCAAGGGCATATTCTGTTGCCTCGGGTTCGGAAATATTTGGCAGGTTCACAATATGCTTGAGTTTTCGGCCAGTCACGCATACGCTCATTCCTGATCTATAAAATTCAGGCAGTTTATCCGATAAAACCCTTTTAGGTTCGCCGTTATGCGACACCCTGAATTTATCAATTATATTAATTCTGCCATCATTACCCTTTTCTGCAACAACAAAGCTAAGCGATGATGCGCCAAGGCAAATTCCTAGTGATCTATCAGTTTTCATTTATATTGCTTCGATTTTTCAGACTAAATCTAAAAAACATTTTAAAATAATATTTTCGAGATTTGTCATTCCCCGACATGTCGGGACAGGCTTCCGGAGTAAAGCAACTGAAGAATCCATTTTATAATATCGAAGAAGTCTGGATTCTTCACTTCGTTCAGCCTGGCCCGATTTATCGGGGAATGACAAATCCAATTAACTTAGGATTTGATTTCCAAAACATTGAATGAAATAAATTTCTTTATATTTTCAAAAATCTTACCTTACAGCTTCCCATTCCGATGACATAGAACGCCCACGGAACATAACAGACAGTGAATTCAACAGCCAGGTCATAATAATCCGAAAATAACCGTATTTACGAAATCTGCGGGGAGATTCGCATACCCGTATTTCGTTTGCAAAACCAATTTTTCCGACGCTGCCAATTCTCCTGTACAGGTCAAAATCTTCACCGGCAACAATAGTACCGTTATATCCTTCAACTTTTTCAAAAGTGGTTCTTTTTACTATCTGGCATTCACCACGTCCCATTCCCATACCTATTGCGTTAAGAAAACGTACGTATGTATTATGAAATTTGTAGAATAATTTATCCCTGAGCAGTGCCTCCTCCTCGAAATAAGTTACGTAAGTTGCAAGAGCATCAAATTTTGAAAGTTTGTTTTTTCCGTCGGCCCAGTCGCGGATAATAGTAAAAAATTTCTCAGCATCTTCCGGAAGTGTATCAGCATTAATAAATACAAAGTATTCGCCCTCGGCAACTTCAGCCCCCTTATTCCTGCCTTCGGCAATTGTCTGCCTGTCATCCCTGCTGTGAAGTACAACCTTATCAGCAAAGGGCGAAGCATTATCTGCCGTTTTATCAGTGCTGCCGCCATCACTTACAATCAGTTCGAAATTAAATTTTTTCCTAAGCTCCCGGGAATATATCTTCAAATTGTCTGCAATTATCTTTTCTTCCTGGTATGCCGGAACAACAACACTGATTAATCCCTTTATCATACCCCCACGGGAAAAATATTTAATTTCTTCCGATCCTTTAATCTTTGCCTTGCCGTTGGTTCTATGTTCAATATTTATATTTTCAGTATTCTTCAATTATAGTCTCAATAATCCTGACAATTTATAAACTTTAAATATAAATAAAATTACGGAGCTAATAAAGATAAGTTAGAACTTAATTTCAAAAGGATAGAGAAGATAAAATCTTGTTTTATCCCCAAACTCTACGGCAGGCGACGGAAATTTAAGATAATTCAACGACTGTTTGAACCAGTTCCATACAGGCGGACCGTCTGGAAGCATTTTTACAAGGTTGTAATCCAGGGAAATGATAAACTTCTGGTCGCCGTAAACAATATCATTCCCGTCATTTATATAATGTTTTTCGGCATACCCATCAGTACAAGCACAGTCGCCTGGGCTGCACAAATTCCTTACGGCATATCCTAAACTCAGTTCTATCCACGAAGGCCAGTAGTCCTTCATATTTTCAGGGAGCATATTATGGACATTTACCGAAAGCCACAATGTATGGGAACTGTAGTCATCAATCATTGCATCAGCCGGACAACGCTTATGCTGGCCATGCAAGTCGGCGGGAATATATGTAAATTTTGGTGTAAAATTCTGTAGCACAGGCACATAGTTTTGTCCATAAAAAAGTAATGCCCCCGCAACATCGGCATAAAAATCAGAGGGCGAAAATCCCCACCTTGTTGCAAAACCGTCAAGAACTTCCACGTAGGTGGAATACCCCAAACCAAGAGCTGTTCCGACTGCATTGGACCAGTCCCAGCTAAGGCCGGTCATTACAAGGCATTCGCGCATCATGTAAGAAGTAAAATAGCATCCATAAAAGTGCCCTGCCTTATCAGAGTAAAGAGCATACTCTCCGTCCTCAAGGAAATGGAAGTCGCCTCTTTCTTTCCAGATAGTTTGCATTTGCAGGTCGTGCTGAATAATAAACCACGTAGTATATGCAGCAACGAAACCGCCAAGATAATAGGCATTTATATCAGATTCAATTAATGGAAGATTTCCATCAAGTGTTGCCCTCTTCGTATCTGCATACATAAAATCTTTTACCGCCAAGCGTTTAATGCTGTCTATACCCGTCGATACACTATCCCTTATCACAATACTGTTATTTGCTGAAAGAAAAACAGGCATAAACAAAAAGGAAATTATCAATTTAAGGAACATCCCCCTATTCATCAAAACTCCTTTGCAATCGTTTTTATCAAATGTCCCTGACCTGAATTCAAATTACAAAATAAAATTTACCTTATCAAGAATATTCAGGCATGAAAATTGTTAATATTTCAAAATAAAGTAATGCAATATTAATATTACTTGAATTTTATATTAAATTATATTAATATTGCATTAAGAGCGGTTTTATATCCTTTTTAATTAATTTTGGATTATTATAATCACAGGATATTAGCTATTTTTGTACATCTTTTATTAAAGATTACGGCGCTATGGAATCAATCGGGCAGACACTTCGGCAAAGCCGCGAAGAAAGCGGTCTGACCATTAAGCAGGTCAGCGATAAAACTAAAATCAGGCCACAATTCATATCATCGATTGAAAATGATGAGTTTAATGTATTGCCCGGTGTTTATGCAAAATCATTTATAAAAACATACGCAATTTTCCTTCATTTCGGCGAAGAAGAAATTACTGAAATGATAAATATTTTTAACTCGAAAATGAAGGATTTCAGATCAACAAAAAAATCGAGTAATAATATTGTTGAATCACCTTATGGCGACTTGAGAAAAAAGGAAAAGATTGCTAAATACTCACAAAAAACAATAATAAATTATATTATCTATTCAACTATGGCAATTGCATTATTTGCCCTGTTGTATTTTGCACTTTTTACAAGAGAAGAAAATTCTGCCAATGACAATGATATTAATTTCACCGATACTCCGGACACAGCTGTTATTGACAATAAAAACAACCTTCTGTCCTGGTTTGAAAAACCTGACAGCCTGATATTGGAAGCATCAGCAACAGATACAGCATGGATCAGGATTGAAATAGACGGAAAATCAAGCGACCAGTTCCTGATGTATAACGGGATGTCCAGGCGATGGGCTGCAAAAGATTTTTTCATAATTGGAGTAGGTAACGTCGGTGCAGTACAATTTACTCGAAACGGACAACTTCTCGAGCCATTCGGCAGCAAAGGATCGGTAGTAAGGAACGTAAAAATCACGGCTGATAAAGTTGAAAATTCTTCCGTGCCATGGAATAAAAACCCGAATGGCAATAAAAGAAGATACAAGAAACCCCAAAAAGAAGACAAACCCAAAACTATTGATATAACTCCTGTTAATCCTGATAATCTTATGCGTAGAAACACACAAAAACGTACCGAAAAAAAAGAATTATCAAACCATCAATAAAAAATCTACAGTCCGCTTCGAATAATATCGTGTAGCCTGATAATACCGGTAACAATTCCATTTTCATCTTTAACAGGCAGAACATTTATCTGGCTTTGACGTTGTTCCATAACCGCCAGCGCCTCGCTTAAAAATGCATCAGGTTGAACACAAACCGGATTTTGAGTCATTACATCTTCTACCCTAAGGCCATTGATCTCAGGATATTTCTGAAGTGCCCTTCGAACATCACCATCGGTTATTATTCCCGTTAAATTTCCCCGATCGTCATTTATACAAACACATCCAAGCTTTTTATTAGTAATTTCAATAATGGCATCACGAAACAATCCGCCCTTCTTCAGAATTGGAAGATTCTCACCCGTATGCATAATATCGGCTACATGAAGAGTAATATTTCTACCTATCTGGCCAAGAGGATGCAGTCTTGAGAAATCCTCAAGGGTAAATTTATTATATTTCATTGATGCAATAGCAAGGGCATCGCCGATAGCTAAAGCAGCTACCGTACTTGATGTCGGAGCCAGATTAAAAGGACATGCCTCTTCTGTTATCTTTGCATAAAGATTAATATCCGATTGTCTTGATAATACAGATTCCAGATCGCTGACAATGGAAATAATTCCGGCTCCCCTGCCCTTCAGGTATGGAATAAGCCTGACAATATCTTCGGTACTACCACTTTTAGAAAGTAATATTGCAGTATCACCGTCCTGCACCATTCCAAGATCCCCGTGAAGTGCATCAACCGGATGCATGAAAAATGCAGATATTCCAATACTGGAAAATGTAGCAGCTATCTTTTTTGCAATCATTCCTGATTTACCAACACCGCTGATAACGAGCCTTTGGGATGAACATATCATCTTCACTGCCAATGAAAATTTTTCATCAACGGCTTTCATTGTCTCATTCATGGAATCTATCTCCACACGAATAACTCTTTTTGCCTCTTCTTTTAACTCTTCAATATCCATTTTTCCAAACTATATAAAAATTGTAAAAAACTGATTACATTCTTTGATAAAATTATTTTAAAATACAAACATCATTATCCGGGGGGCCATGTAAATTTTCTTCCGCCTATTACATGTAAATGAATATGAAAGACAGTCTGCTGTGCATCAGCATTGCAATTAATTACCATTCTGTATCCTTTTTCAGCTATTCCCCTTTCGCTGGCAATTTTTTTTGCAGCGATAAATAACTTTCCAATTAATTCCGCATCTGCTTCTTCCATGTCATTTATTGTAGGAATAGGTTTTTTAGGCACTACAAGCACATGATGAGGTGCCTGTGGGCTTATATCATCAAATGCTATCAAATCCTCTGTTTCGTATACTATTTCAGCAGGAATTTCTCTGTTGATTATCTTTGTAAAGATTGATTCTGCCATATCAAAATCCTTGTGTTTTACATTATTTCAATCTACGACAAATTTTAATTTACGGCAAATAAAAAAATAAAAGCTCCTGACCTCAGCCAGGAGCTTTTATCAAAGATTTTCACTTACATATTATTTGATAAGTGTCATCTTACCTGAGAATACTTTGCCATCTGCAGTTAACCTGAAGATGTAAGTTCCATTTGCAACTTTAGCGCCGCTCATGTCTCTTCCGTCCCAGTTGTAAACATGCTGTGTAGCTGTGAGGTTATCATTAGCAATTGTATTGATCACATTGCCATAAACATCAAGTACTTCAAGTTTTACATTCATTGGTGCAGGAAGGTTGAACGCTATGTTAGTTGTGCTGCTGAACGGGTTAGGATAGTTATCCTGAAGTGTGATTGTTCCAACTTTATCAAATTTAACTGTGATAATATCAGAAGAATTACAACCCATTGAGCCATCATTATCAACCTGGTTCAAACGATACTGGTATGTGTTGTTAAGTACAACTTCACCGTCGAAGAATTTGTAGCTGTTTGTAACGCTGGAGTTACCTGCGCCTTTAACAAAACCAATCTGGTTCCATTCTTCGTCGCCTGAATTTCTTCTTTCAATATAGAAGCCATAGTTGTCAATTTCTGAAGCAGTTTCCCATACAAGGTCGATACCGTTTTCGCGTGCGAAACCGTCAAACATTGTCAGTTCAACAGGAACGTCATCAGGGCAAGGCCTCTTAGTCTGGTCGTTGCTGTATGAACGCATACCAAGGTATGGCCTGAACATCGGAATCCAACCACCGCGTGAAAGTGTATGTGTAGCACCGCCATCAACACTACCATAGTGGCCAAGGTGAGCATAAGCAGGATTACCAACAGTCGGCATAAACTGATTCCATGTACCGCTTGTATAAGTATTTTCAAATGCAAAGAAGTTATTATTGATCAGGTTATTACCTGAATTCGATTCTTTCCTGAAGTTCTTTTCGATCATCAGAGAAATACCTGAACCACCAATTGCATTAGTCATAGTTACCAGTGGAGGAATATAAACGTTTGTTGTTCTCATACCCATCCTGGCTTTTGATGCACCAAGCTCGATACCTGTTTCACCAAGCTGGCCAATCACTGCCCAATAAGTACCTGCAGGAAGTACGATTGGTGAAGGCATTACATAAGTCATGTATTCTTCAAGGATCTGTTCGTCTTCAATATCATCCCAGGTACGAGCCCTGTAGATACGTGATGCCTGAATAAGTTCACCAGGCTGATTTCCTGCCATATCTGTATAGATTGAAAGTACGATATCATCAAGAGCAGCATTCAGGATGCCGAAGTATGCTTTATATCCATAAACAGTATCAGCATTTGTAAGTTCAAATTTCACTGCTATCTGGCCTGATCCGCTACCACCTACAGCACCTGCTGCATGCTGGGAATTATAGGAACTGTTTGTCCAGCCTCTTACATTACCAACACCGCCATAAGCAGCGCCAAAGAGGTTAAGTCCGCGTCCCATAGTACCTGTAAATGCCTGGTCGGGAACATCATTTCTCGGGTTGTCAACAGGATCGTAAGCAAATACATCGCCGAACCTGAGATTTACATAGGAATATGTTGTATCGTTCTTTTCTTCAAGATCGCCACCGGGAACGTGAATATTTGTCACGAGAGTGTAATCACCGGGGCCTGTCAGGCGTGCATTCCATGAAGGCATGAGTATTTCCTGAACGTGGCGTGAAGGGATCTGAGGAATAGAAATTGTACGGCAATAAATAGCATTCCAAGGATGAGCAGGAGCATTTGTTCCGCCTGTAGTATCTCTGAAATCAACTTTGCCTTTGAAGATTTTTACTTTAACCCAGCAGGAAGGTGCCTGGATATTTGTATTATTCGATACTTTAACCATAATCGGTACAGCTGTTGCCTGGCTGGCAGGAGCTATAGTATAAGGCCACCTGATCTTAACAGATGTTACTTCAAGGTCAGTGATCTCGTCAGGCATAAGTATCTTCACGTTATCAACGAGGAACGGATCATCGTCATCAGGAATACAAGTCATACACTTGCGGTCCATTGATGCACGAACCCTGATCCTGAAGCGGAAGTTCTTAGCGCCTTCGTTTTCAGACCTGATAAATGTATCAGGAATGGCAATAAATGCTTTCTGGAATTCATAATCAATACCGTCGTCATACATGTTCGGGCGGAAACCATTACGATTAGGATAATCTACTGGCTCGAGTGAAGAATCACGATCTGATTCTAAGAAACCAACTGAATAACCGTTAGAACCCCAAAGTTTGTATGCCGGCATGTTAGTAATAGGTTTTAGGCCACCGCGACGCGGGTGCTGCTGCCACCTTTTATCTTCAACATTAGTTATAAATGCAACACCGTCCGGGCTGGGCTGCATAAGCTGTACTTCTATCCAGTCAGGATTCTGTGATCCGGCTGCTGCATAGGAGTAAGCTGTACCCATATATTCTTTACCAAACTGTGACATCAGGTCACCGTTTACGAATGTACGGGGTTCCGGGCCAATAAGTGTCTGGTCTGACCAGCCTCTGGGCCAATCATCAGCTTTAAGAGTTCTCTGGAATGAAACTGAAAGAACAGCTCCGTATTTACCACGCATATCAATCGGGAATGACCTGATTTCATCACCTTTATAATCAGTTCCGCCTGTTGAAGGATCAAAACCATTTAGGAATTTCCTGTTCATACGGATAACAGGTGATTTAAGAGTATAATCTTCGTTGTTCCTTGCAGCATATTCACCCCTTGGAGGAAGCGGATAATGTGAAAGGTCCTCACCAGCTGAAACTTCAGCTTCGATATTTACCCATTTAAGAACAGAAGGCATAGCAGCCTGTTCGATCAGGTGGAATTCGTTAACATCATCATTAAATGATTCAAGTCTTCTCATTACAAAAAGATTAACGAATGTTGTATCATCAAACGGCCATTCGTCGCCATAACCTTCACCGGTTCTCGGGTTGGTTGGATCGGCAATGATAAATGCACGAAGACGTCCAATATGGTTTTCAAGGAATTCGTTTGGTTCAAACGGCGGGAAGTACACCTGTACGAAACCGTAAGGTTTGATACCATTATATTTCTGACCCGGCCTCTTATATGGAAGGATAGGATCAGTTTCTTCAGCTTCGTAGTCCTGTCCACTCTTAGTAACAGTTACGTAACGAACCTTAACATAAGGATCGCCAGTACAGTCCTGTGTAAGTGAATCAGGAAGGTCAAGGCATGTAGAATCGATCGGAACCAGACGGTTATAAACGATCATACCTGTAGCCATATTCACAATCCTGAAACGAGCACGGAAATTAAGTTCCTGAGGCTGGAAGTTTACGCCGTTAGGACCCTGAATTTCATTAGAAAGGTTCTGTATAATAGCTACAGGCTGAACAGCACCAATGTTTGGTTCACCGGCGAGCAACTCATAGTTATTTACTTCACTGGAAGGAATGATACAGTCGCTGCAACCCTGAGGAGCAAAGTCGAGACCTGCTTCAGGATCCTGCTGCCTTACGCGGTACTGAATATCAACCACGCGAAGAGTATTTTTCCACTGTTTGAATTTGATAGCTAGATAGTTATGCGGGAACTGTACTGAAGGATTCAGCAAGTTGTTGCAATAATGTGTACAAGATTCGTACTCACCGCCCCATGGATATGATGGGCCGTCTTCTGTGCCGTAATCAACGTGGCGTGCAAAACTGCGAACACCAGAACATGTAGAAGCACGGAAGATTGCAGATGCGGGATAACCGCGGCCTGAAATAACAGCAGTACCGTCGAAACGTTCGTAAACGATTGTTACGGATGAATCAAGGCGGTTAAGTGTTACCTGAGCATTTGCAGAAGTATAATTCTGCATACCCGGCCTGGAATCGATAGGAGCATTATAACCCTGGCCAAGAGGATTATATTTTGTACGAACAGGAGCAATGTTGATGAAATAAATGATAAGTTTGTCATTACTGAAAGAACGTTTGAAATAAACGCGTCCCCAGTCATCAATCATGTTGTTTTCATCATCATACTGTGAAAGCTGCATATCACCCCAGAAAGGAGCAATAACTGCTGCTTTGTATGGTATATTAGTCAGTGATGCATCATTGGGGTTAGCAGATGCGGGACGCCTGCGAAGGCCGGCATTCCTGCTAAGAGGATTGCCACCGCAAACCATATATCTGTAACCATAATCGTCATCAATAGCATCATTAAGCCCGTTACCTGAGTGGCCAAGATAGCTACGGTTTCCAGTATATTCAAACCAGTCAGCACTCATTGGGTCGTAACAGTCATTTGAACCGGCAGGAATAGTCCTGTTACCGTCAGAATCATAAAAATAGCGCCTGTTTGTTAAGCCGATAATACCGTTTGTTGAAACATAAAATGAATCATAACGAAGGCCATTGAAGTAAAAGCCGAAACCAATCGGAATCGGTCCTGCAATAGCATCGTCTGTCGAGTCAGTTGCATTTGCTTCAACATCCTCGTCATTCGGTCCGTTAACAAAGAAGTTTCTTGTATCGCTCGGGTTATTCGGTAGGGCAGGGTTACGGAAGAAGCGAAAACCTTCGTCAGGATTTTCGTTCCAATATCCGCGCGGTGTAGGATCGTTATTACCTACAAGAATACGCGGCCCGGCCATGATACGACGCCACAGAGTCGGATCTTCCGTAGTATCTACGATTTCCGGTGTGGGACGCCAGTAATCCGGTGCATCGTCATCTGAGTCAACAAAGTAGTAACCTGTTGATACAGCTGCACGTTCCGGTGTGTTAACATTACCCAGTTCACTAAATGGAACAGGGAATGTTCCTTCAGCTATCTGAGATTTGCGCTGCACTTCGTCATTTCCTGATGCCTGAACATTTGTCACGGAAATCAGGAGTCCAATCATTAGTGCAGTTAGCAGTAAAAACCTTTTCATAAGGCACTCCGAAGAAAAATATGGTACAAAACTCAATTTAATTATTATTTTTTACAACATTTACGTTAATTATCTTTTGAATCGCCAGCCTTTATCTTCAAATTCGAAGATCCAGCCAACAATTTTACCTTCATCTATGGCTTTAAAATTATTCCAGTATCCCTTTGTATAAGTATATCTGGAACTTGTAACGCCTTCCGGTAATGAATTTGCCTGTTTCATAATTTCATTCAGCCTGTCCTGCCAGGCTTTAAAGTTCTGTGGCCTAAGGTCTATCCAACCTTCATAGCACCACTGTTCAATATTCTCAGGAGTAAGATCCAGTTCGTCCTGGGCTCTGCGAACAGGTATTTTAACTTCCTTGCCCCTAAGATAATTTTTACCGTCGGGAGTAAGAATAACAAGTCCGATAGAAAGCATTTCAGAACGAAGTTTATTATTACTATTCAAAATTTTATTTGCCTCATTTGCAAGGTCTTCCGGTTTGAAAGCAACAGCATCTTCCATGGTTTCAGCAACTTTTCTTATCAGGTAAGCTTCAAACAGAAGTTTTGAAAGCCTCGGCGGGCCAAGAAGTTCAAATGCTATCGAATCAATTCCGGTTTCTTCTTCAAGCTTATTAAGCATTTCCATTGCAGTATTTCTTAGCAGGCCTCCGCGATATGTCGGGCCCATAGTAAAACTGTCAAGTCCCTGCATAACGTCTTTACCTGTGTTACCGCCGGCAATTTCAAACACAGCATATTCAGCTATTTCTTCCGGTGTAACAATTTCCATCTGGCCGAGAGAACTGATTGCCTGGAATTCTGCTTTGGAGAAAATTCCGTTTTCACCAGTATCAATAAATATCGACTGATAGACTCCGCCGGTTTCTTCAATATTATTAAAGTCGTCAAATACGAACTTACCTTCTGCAGGTTTAGCATTACTATAATCCATGTCAACCAGTTTAATTGGCTGTCCGTGTTTTTTCACACTATCGTGAGCAACGCGTTTCCATGCAATTGCTGCCGTTGGTTTGATTTCTTTTACCTTCGGGCCGCCTGGAGTCCTGGCCATTAGGAATAACAGCAGGCTTTGTGCACCGGCACATGCTGTTTTTGAAAGAAGAACCCTGGAAGGCCTTTCTTCGCTGTGAGTATAAGGAATATTCATGCCCATTCCGCCAGTACCGCTTGTTCCGATTTTCAGGTAAAGCTGTGTTCCTGCATCATTCAGGCCCTTATTAAATATCTGTACGTGCCTGATAAGCTGAGGAATATATGAACTTGCCATCAATCTTTCAACTGCTTCATTATCAAGAGTTCCCTGATCCATTTTCTTGATAGTATCAAGAGTTGTGTTATAAGTATCAAGGTAAGCTATTGCTGTGGCTGTATTGATACAGTCAATTACCACATCAGGTTTGTGATCTGCAATCATCCTGTATAAAGCAGAACGATTAAGAACATCATCATCCAACTCGAAGAAAATATCTTCAACCACGCCCCTGCGGGAATCTGGCTCTGAAATCACATTCCACCAGTTTTCATTTTTCCATTCTTCACGTGTAAAAATGTTTCCCCAAGCAGGTACAAACATCTTAGGATCTTTATCCGAGTATTCTTTCCTTAGCTGCTCAACAGCATCTTCCGCTTCTGATTTTTTAAGAGAAGAGACAATGAGCTGTGCAGGCGAATGTTCCATAAGTTTATGGCAAATTGCCGAGCCAACAAGGCCCCATCCACCTAATATTAAAATCTTCGAACCGTTAATCTGCATAATTCATACCACAATTTATATTGTAAACATAAAATCCCATAAAACCATAATTAACTAAAATAAAAAAATCGCATTAACTTTCCTAAAAATGTTGAAAATTTTATTATTAGCACTGTTTTTGTCTCTAATTTTCAGGTTTAATTCATTTCCGGTTTTCAAAGAACTTTTCGAGTATTCGCAGAACAATCTATTCATATATATCCCAACAATTTATGGAAAATAACCGCTTCATTTCCCTAATTGCTGATCTGTTCTAATTTTAGTGACACATTAATTGCAAAAAGGTCTCAGGATTTTTTCAATTTTTTTTACTTTTTTTTCAATTTTTTTAAGCCTCCACATTTAGTTTGTTTATAATCCTTTCAGTATCATATATTTATGCAAATATTATTTTAAAAGCTTTGGTATTTTTTCTGAACTTTAAATTTTGAAAAAATAATTATAATATTTTAACTAAATTTTAACTATAGCTTCACATTCAGCCACTTACCTAATCTTATCTGCAAGAGCCCGATACCGGAAAAACAAATCTGGCTTATTAGAATTGCATACCATATACCTTCTTCGCCAGCAAGGCCTGATTTTGTTAATAGAAACGCAATCGGTAATTGAACAAGAAACAAAATACCGAATACGATAATAAGACTGCGTTTAGTATCACCGGCACCATTCATGGCTCTGGTTGAAATTATTCCAATAGCAAAAGGTATGTATGAAAAGGCGGTAATCCTGATATATTTTTCTGTTTTTGAAATTATTTCCTGATCTCGCGTAAATATTTCTGCAAAATATTCGCCAAAGAAAAATACAAGTATGCCAAATATGGCCATCAATACTGCCATCTGTTTGATTCCTGAATAGTAATATTTATAAACCCTGTCAATTTTTCCAGCACCGAGATTCTGCCCCGTAGCTACTTCTATGGCAGTTCCCGTTGCAAATATCGACATAAACACAAAGAGGTCTATCTTCAGACCAAGAGTATATGTAGCAACAACAGCCGTGCCAAAGCTATTTGCCAGAGCAAACAAAATCAGCCTGTTCACACTAACGCTCAACAACTGAATTGTTGCAGGAAAACCGACTTTAACAATATTCAGAAACAATTCAGGCTTCATATCTCTGACAATGAAGATCGGCCTGATACTGACACCTTTATTCGCAAGTATCAAAAAAGTTATCATGGCCGTTGTTAATTGTGCAATTGCCGTGGACAGCCCGGCCCCTGCCATACCAAGTTCAGGAAAAATCCATACCCCAAAAATCAGAAAAGGAGCTATAATTGCGTTTAGTATAGCAGAAGTAATAAGCATTGTCATCGGAAACAATGAATTACCGGCAGACCTGACGATTGAGTTCATCTGAAACATAAGGAAATTACCGCAAATTCCAATTACAACATTGGAAAGGTATATATCGGCTAATCCACGAACCTTACCGGCAACTCCCATAACAGTAAGTATCGGAGCAATTCCCCAATATAGAAACAAGGTCAATCCCAAGGAAAAAACAAACATACCGACTATTGACTGGCCGGCAACTAATTCAGCCTGCTTGAAATTATCTTCGCCAATACGCCTTGCAACGATAACACCCGTACCAATAGCAAATCCACTACCAATAGTGAAGATAAAAAACAGCAATTGCTCACTAATCCCTATTGCCGCAACAGCTTCAGGCCCCAGACGGCTGACATACCATGTATCTACCCAGGAATAGAGCATATTCACCAGGAAACTTGCTGCAAGTGGTATAGCAAATTTCCTGAGAGAAGAATCTATTGGCCCGGTCAGCAAGGGGCTGGTTTTTTGCTCGGTCTCACTCATAAGAATATGAAGCCACTATGATTTTCTTAATTTTTATCATATCAATATTTTCTGCCTTTGTAAACCGGACACAACTTTTCCCGGCGGAACATTTCATCCCGGTACTAACAACATCTTTAACAGCATTTGCCCTGTCGAAGTACAGGCTGATATATTGCTTTTGCGATGCCATAGCAAAAACGCGATTTCCATTCGTATATGTAGGCATATTATATTTCATTGTCTCGGAATACACAGGTAAAACTTCGGTAAATAACTTTCTTAACTCATTCACAGCTAAAGCCCTTTCAGGAGGTATTTCATCCAGATATTCATCAACAGTTTCGGATTCTGATCTCATAATTAACTCAAATTTTTACACAGCATTAAAATAATTAAATTTTTCTTCCCAAATTGATATAAATTAACACAATATTCAGTCAGGCTTAACGATTAATTTCTTATCTTTATTTTTTGGTTTTTGTTGGATTAAATTCTTAGGAAAGGCCCCGTAGGGATGGATATTTTTACAATAATTTTTTGTATTGCAGTTGGAATTTATTCACTCAGGGTACTATTTTTCCTAATAGGAATCAGCAAAAGCATTATCCAAAAAAGAAATACTTCGGGATATGAAGTACACCCCTTTATTTCAGTACTTGTACCTGCAAGGAACGAAGAAGATAATATTGAAAATTGTATTAAATCCATTTCTTTGAACAATTATCCTACTGAAAAATATGAGATAATTGCCATTAATGACCGTTCCGAGGACACAACTCTGGAAATCCTGGAAAATCTTAAAAATGAGATTAGCAATTTGAGAATTGTTAATAAAACTAAGTCGGGAAACAATCAAAACCTGAAAGGTAAGCCGGGAGCCATTGAAGAAGGCATAGGCCTTGCCAGGGGAGAAATTTTTATGATGACCGACGCTGATTGCACCGTTAATCCTAATTGGATAGATGAAACCACACGCCAGTTTGCCGATCCGGATGTTGGAATTTGTGGAGGATTTACAAGTATCGAAGGAAAAACCTGGTTTGAAAACATACAGGCTGTTGAATGGATATTTCTTCATACAATGGCATCCGGTGCCATATCTTTGAAGCAAGTACTTGGATGTCACGGGAACAACCTGAGTATAAGAAAGAATGTTTATAAAAAGATTGGTGGCTTCGGAAGTATTACTTTTTCAGTAACTGAGGACCTTGCGTTGCTGAAAGCAACTTTAAAAGCCGGATATAAAGCAGTTTATCCTCTCTCGAACGGCAACTCTGCTATAACAAGGGCCCTGCCAGATCTTAAATCCTATATGAAACAGCACCACCGCTGGACAGTAGGAGGAATGGGGCTGGGCTGGCGCGGTGCCTTGTTTGTTATGACAACACTTGCACAGTGGGTAGGAATTGTAGCGGGAATTATTACAGGAAATTACTGGGCTATTCCATCAATACTTGCCGTCAGGGTTTTCGGGGATTTCATTCTTGCCCAGCCTGCAATTTTTGAATTGAGAAAATTGCGCCTTATACCCTGGATATTCCCGGCAGTATTATTCCTGATGCTATTCGAGCCGGTACTGCCAATGCTTCTTCTGAAAAAGGATATCAGCTGGAAAGGACAGGTTTTCAGGAACGGGTAGGAAATTATTATAAAATTTTATCCAGCAACGTTAATATAATTGACAACAATATCATAATAGTAAACAAGGTAAAATATGACTTACAGGTTTAATATTATTTTCGAAAATGACGAAACAAACGGCTACTATGTTTATTGCCCTGAATTGCCCGGATGCCAATCTCAGGGGGATACCTATGAGCAAGCTTATTTAAATATTAAAGAAGCTGCTGAACTATATATTGAAACTCTCACTGAAGAAGAAAAAAGAAGCCTTGGAAAGAAAAGGATAATACTTTCAGACATTGAGTTGGATTATGCCTAAGTTGCCAAGAATCACTGCTGCAATCGCTGAATCAATGTTATTGAAAGCAGGATTTGTTCTTATTCGTACAAAAGGAAGCCATAAAATTTTTGGAAAAAACAATATATAAATTGTGATTCCTTTTCATTCCGGAAAAATATTACATCCTAAAATTGTAAAATCAGTATTCAATGCCATTGAGAAATCAACAACAGACTGATAATTAATTGATTATTGATATTTACCTTACCAAATTAAGAAATTCTCTCACGCTACTATCTTATTATAAATCTCGATAACATGAGCTGCGTTTACCTTCCAGTCATATTTTTCAACGGCGGCACGCCTAGCAAATTTAGATAGCCTTACCGAAAGGTCAGGGTCTTTATAAATTTTATAAACAGCTTCGGCTATTGCCCCGGGAGATTTTTCAGGGATAAGCAGGCCGTTGTCGTTGTCTATGATCACTTCGCCCTGCTGACCGACATCTGTTGCAATAATAGGTTTACCAATACCGAGATATTCGAACAATTTAACCGGGCTGTTGAAAAATCCAGATTCATCGTCATTAGAAACGCAAGGCGAAAGAAGCACATCACAGGCTTTCAGGTGGTTGGGAACAGTCGGGTATGGAACAACGCCGGTTATAACAACTTTATCCTCTACATTATCGCGCTTTATTATTTCTTCTATTCTCGGCCTTAATTCCCCGTCGCCCACGAGCAGGACTTTAGCGTTCGGAATATGTTTAATAATATGTTTCACGGATTCAGCAAGAACCTCAATACCGTGCCAGGGTGCAAATGTACCTGTAAAACCGACTATATAATTATCCTCCATGCGGTATTTTTTCTTTACCCACTCCCCGTCCACCTCTGGTGTAAACTGATCGGGATCCACAGCGCTTGGGTGGACGTGGATTTTATCGGCATCTGCGCCGTACTCCACCATCATATCTTTCACTTTTTGTGAGATTACAAATATTGCGTCGGCCATTTCCCATTGGGTCTGCTCGGCAATACGCAGCAGTTTGGGCATATATAGTTTTCCCCAGTTCTTTTTTACCCATTGCTGCACGCCCTCGCATTGCAGGAAGAAAGGCAGTCCGGTATCCCTTTTCAGTTTGGAACCGGAAAAACTAAAATCCGCATGGTGCTGGTAAATAAAATCCGGTTGTTCTTTGCGGATAATATCTTTCATAATTTTGGCCGAGCGCCTGTTGTAAGCCAGGTTCAGCACTTCGGGAAAGTTGCGGTAAATATTATTATAAGGCAGGAAATAATATTTCACTCCCTCGGGAAGTTTCATACGGCCACAGGAAGCAAAAACAGCCTGGTGCCCGAGTTTCAGGAAGCCATTCAGAAGTCCCAGGTGCATTGATCCCATACCGCCCTCAGTAGCAGCACCATAAAAATCTGCTCTCTGGAACAGCCCTTTTAACGATTTTTCAGGTAAAGCCATTTTGTAACCGGATATTTGATATAATAATAAATTACTGCAAAGAAACTCGCGCCAACTTCAAAAATTAGTTTGGGCAATTCAACAAAAAATAGCCTGCCGGTTGAATAAAGGTTTTTATCTCCTTTTTCATCTATAATCCCGCCTTTCATAATCATTGAAAGAAAGAGATATAACTTCATGAAAATATGAAAGCGCTGAAGCTGAAGTTCAATACATCCAAAATATACAGATTTGTAATTTCCTGACTTCATCAGCTTAACTATATAGCCCGGCGAGGCCAGCAGTTTTTCGTCCAGTTTTATCACTTCGAAATCCGCTAGATCAAGCCCGTTTGCTTCAAGAACTGCCGAAGCACGCCCGTTTAATAATATTAAAAGATTCTCTGCCAATCTTATTCCCCTGCTTACTGCCGGATATTTGCCTGATATTTATTAAATTTGCCACGTTGACAAAAACAAATAGCGAAAATAATTAAAAAAATCGGCTGAATAAAATGAGTTCTCAAAAAAATGATAATATGAAGGGGCAGGTAAAGGATTATTGGAACAATGAAGCCTGCGGAACATACGTTACTGATAAGGAAAAATATACTAAGCAGTATTTCGAGGATATCGAACGGGAACGCTACCTGCGAGAACCCGAAATATTTTCATTCGCACAGTTCACCCGGTTTCGCGGACAGGACGTGCTTGAAGTTGGCATCGGCGCTGGAACTGATTTCCTTCAATGGGCAAGGGCCGGGGCAAGGGCTCACGGGATTGACCTTACGCCCGAGGCAGTTGAACATGTCCGCCACCGCCTGTCAATATACGGGCTTGAGGCCGAGGACTTCCAGGTTGGCGATTCCGAAAACCTGCCATACCCGGATAATAAATTCGACCTGGTTTACAGTTGGGGCGTTATTCACCATACGCCGGATACACCCAAAGCTTTCAGGGAGATAGTAAGGGTTTGCAAGCCCGGCGGCAAGTGCAAGATAATGGTCTATCACCGCCATTCTCTGCTTGCATATTTTTTCTGGATGAAACATGCCCTGCTCAAAGGCAAACCCTGGAAATCGCTGGCAAAAATTCTTTGGGACCACATGGAAAGCATTGGCACCAAGGCATACACAGCTAAGGAAGTAGCTGAAATATTGAAAGGACAGCCGATTGAAAATCTGAAAATCAAGCCTGTACTTTCCTATTGGGATAAACTGGGCCGCTTCGGATCGCTGTTCAGGGGGATTGCAAAAGTTGCGGCTTATATTCTTGGCGGCAACCGCGTTGGCTGGTTCCTGACTGTTGAATTTGATAAGAAGTAATCTCCCCTAAAATGAAAAAAGTAACTATGCCAAAAAAAATAAAACAGATGCCCGACCTTGAACTGGAAACCTACTACAGGGAAAAAGGGGAAATCGTTGCCGGAGTGGATGAAGCCGGGCGGGGCTGTATTGCCGGGCCCGTAGTTGCAGCGGCTGTTATTCTTCCGGATATGGATCTATCCGAACTTGGCATAAATGATTCCAAGCAGCTCAGCCCTAAAAAAAGGGATGAACTGTTTGAATTTATCACGGCAAATTTCCCTAACCGGGCAGCTTGCTTTATTGATCATGAAACCATAGACGATATTAATATACTTGGCGCCACCATGCAGGCAATGCGGGAATCAGTGGAACAGCTGAGAGATACTCCGGGACGCCTGCTTATTGACGGCAATTATTTTCGTGGCTTTGGCATTCCCTATATTACAGTAAAAAAAGGCGATTCGAAATCGCTGTCAATTGCGGCGGCGTCGATAGTTGCCAAGGTAAGCCGCGACCGCTGGATGGAAACCGAAGCCGAAAAGCTATACCCCGGCTACGGATTTGCCTCGCATAAGGGCTACGGCACAAAAAAGCACTACGAGGCAATTGATAAACTGGGCCTCTGCCCTATACACCGCCGCTCTTTCATGAAAAAATATTTTGACCGCGATCTGACTTTGTTTTGAGATGGATATTATTTCAAAATCCTTTTATCTAACCCTGATTGTCTGATTATTGAATTCAATGTCCCGGCTTTAAGTTCTTTATGATCAGGAACAGGTATCGTTATTTTTGAATTTTTAGTTGACTTTTGCATTACAATATGGCTTCCTTTTTGTCTAATTTCAATAAAGCCATATATTTCTAAAATTTTAATAATATCCTTTCCGGAATATACTTTCCTTTTAGGCAATCTCAACCTCAATATTGGTATAATAAGATTCTGACTTCATCCTTCTTTTTACTTCACTATCAGGAGCGCATTCAAAGAAAAGTTCAATTGCTTCTTTCAGATTATACCGTGCTTCCTCAATCGTATATCCCTGGCTGACAATATCCAATTCCGGACACAAGGCAACGAACATATCCTCATCCTTGCTAATAATGCTTCCAAACTGACGTGTCATGACATAAACTCCAAAGTTTTATTATTTTAAACGATTGTGAGATAAAATAATTGAATAAAATTTATATACCACCCATCTTACATACCTCTGTAAATTCTTTCTTTGTTAAGGGCATAACCGATAATCTTGACTGCCTGATCAGAGCAATTTCAGATAAAGAGGCCCGCCCTTTAATATCTTTCAGGCTTACTTCATTTTTAAACTCTTCCGAAAACGTTAGCTCTACGGCCACCCATCTTTCATCATCCGTTGTGGGATCCTGGTAAAACTCCCTGCTAACTTCTGTAACACCAACAACGGTTTTATCTTTAACACTGTGGTAGAAAAGTACTTTGTCGCCTTTTTTCATTTCTTTCAGGTTATTTCTTGCCTGATAATTTCTTACCCCGTCCCAATCGGTTTTTCTGTCTCTTTTCATTTCCTCCCAGCCATAACTGTCGGGATCTGATTTTACTAACCAATGCTTCATAACATTATCCGAAACATGAAACTTATTTTTGAAGAGCGTGAAGAACCAATTCTTCAATATTCAAATACTTAAGGCTGTCAGGAGAGTAAAATATTATCTGATCGATTGTATCCCTGAGTGATAGAATTACAGTTGTATCTGTCATATCCATAAGCAAATATGATGACACACGGTTCAACTGAAAATTGTCCTGATAGGGATGCTCGATATCTTTATCCTTCATAATATAGATTTCCCTGTAAAAATCACTGATATCAGCTTCATCAAGGGTTTTAAACATCCATGCCAGCGGAACTTCAGGATCGATGCAGGTACATCCGGGCTTCAGGAAGAAAAGAAATCTGTGCCGGTTGATATCAAAAGCCTCGGCAATATCCGAAACCATTACAGGATCGGGGGAATAGTCTTTCATTTCGTAGGTTACCCACTCGTAACCGGGTAATTTTAGTAATTCATCCATAGTAACGTATTCGGCTCTTTCCACCGTATCATTATCATCGCAGGCTGCCAAAAGCGCCATTGCCACAAAAACAAGCATTATGATCTTATTAAAGCTTTTCATATCTTTTATATTGTTAATTACACAAAACTGGATTATAAATTAATAAAAATATTTCAATTGTAATTTTCTTTAATTACATTTGTTATTATTAACAGGAAAGAAAGCTAAACATTACTTTTAGCGATAAAAGTATTGCTTTGGAAATGAACATTTTTTGATTAGGTTAATGAATATATTTACTCTGGAATAATAATAACTGCCGGGTGAACGAAATGAACAGTAATAAATCGATTCTAATATATAAATTTTCTATTCTCATAATTCTTACGGCTCTTCTTTCATCTTTTTCATGCTCCTCCATTGTTGAGTCGGAAACTGAAAAGAAAGAAGGCTTTTTGACTGTACCGGAAGATTTTCCGCCCGTTCCACAACCGGAATACAATCCAATTACAAAGGAAAAAGCTGAACTTGGCCGAAGGCTTTTTTATGAAAAACTGCTTTCCCGCGACATGAATCTGCCATCCTGCTCTCATTGTATGAAGCCTGAGTATTCTTTCTCGGACTGCACACCTGTGAGCAGGGCAAATGAGCTTGAACCGGAACCGCGAAATGCCATGTGCCTGATAAATGCTGCCTACAGGGATAAGCTTTTCTGGGACGGACGTGGCAGAAGAATTGAAGGGCCTGCCTACAGAAGCCTCTGGCTGAACCAAATTCTGGGCGCCGATACCAATGAAATTGAAAAAAGGTTGTCCGAACATCCGCTTTATCCCTCCATGTTCGAAAAAGCTTTCGGCAAAGGGGCAAAACCGACGGCAACTAATGTATCCCTGGCAATTTCAACATTTGTAAGAACTCTTATCTCCGGCAACTCTGATTATGACAAATACAGGCGCGGAGACCTGGCCGCTCTGAACGAATCCGAAATACGCGGGATGAAACTGTACTTTGATACTACTAAAACCAACTGCTCGCAGTGCCATTCGGGAATATTCTTTACAGATATGAAATTCCATAATACCGGTGTTACAACACATTATTTTGATAAAGGCAGGTATTATAAAACAATGAATTTCAAGGACTGGGGAGTATTTATCACCCCCACGCTCAGAAATATTGAAATGACAGCGCCCTACTATCACAACGGAGACCTTGAAACACTCGAAGACGTTATTAACCATTATAACAGGGGCGGGAAGCCCTTCTTCAATCGCGACCCGCTGATGAGGCCCCTGAACCTGACCGAACAGGAAAAAGCAGACCTGGTTGCTTTCCTGAAATCACTTACTGACCACGAGTTCCTTGCAAATAAGAAATTTAAAAAACCAACAGATAATTTTTGATATTTATCGAGGCAATATAAATGAAAAACATCAGCAATCGCAGAAGGCAGTTCCTGAAAAATATGCTGGCTATCAGTATATTTACTCCTGCCTGCCCGCACATATTGAAAGGAGTAGTTACTCCTTCGCTTAAAAAGAATAAAGATGAAATAATGGGTACATACCACATCAGCCTGAAAGATTATCCCGAACTAAAGGAAGTCTGGGGATCTGTCAGGATACAAATTCCAAACGATATCACTGATGGTTTTTTTGCACCAATTATCGTCACCAAACTTGATTACGAAGAATACGGCAAACACTATTCCTGCATTTATACATTGTGCCCGCACGAAGGTGAATCGGTTTACGACCTTGATATTTACCACGAGTTTGAATGCTCCGGCCACGGCACAATTTTTAAAGCCGACGGCACTTATGTGGACGGGCCTGCAGCCGAAGACCTGCAGACATTTGAAGTTCGATGGAATGGCGGCGACAGCCTGTATCTTGATATTCCCGCAGTTCTTGTTGGTATTGAAGACGAAAGCGAAGGATTGCTTTATCTCCGGCAAAACTATCCCAACCCGTGCAGCAACACAACATCCGTCGGCTATGGCGTGGAACTTCCCGGACAATATTCCCTGAAAGTTTACGATTCAATCGGGAATCAGGTTTTAACCGTTTTCAGCAATAAATTTGTTGATTCCGGAAACTATGATATTGATATTAACGTTTCTGGATTGCAGGTTGGCGCTTATATTATTAGTCTGGAAACAGCGGACGGCAGAAAGAGAACTAAGAAAATGGCGGTAAGCAGGTAATGGAAAGAGATAAAACTTTATCGGATGAGAGAAGGGATTTTATGAAAAAAGGCCTGGCATTGCTTGGCCTTTGCCCGGCAACTGTTGCAGCCGTCAGCGGACTGGTTTCCTGCGAGTTCGACAGGGAGAAGAACCAGGGACTGACCGGCGGAATGGTGGAATTCGATACAAACCCCGAAGAAACACTGGCCCGGATTGGAGGGTCTGTGATTCAAAGATGGACTCATGTAAACTTTGGAATCCCGATAATAATCGTTCGTATTGCCGATGATGCTTTTGCATGTTTCTCCTCGCTTTGCACTCACGCCAACTGCTTCGGCGACGACTTACGTCTGCCGCGACCGGGGCGCACCGATATTGTATGCTACTGCCACGGCTCCAGGTTCGATCCATTTGACCACGGAAATCCAATCAAAGGCCCCGCCGAAAAAGCGCTAAAAGAATTCCCGAGTAAGTTTGATGCCGGTACAGGCCTTCTGGAAATATATTTTTAAACATATAAATTCTGACTAATCGATTAACAGATCTTCCGGGCAAGCCCCTGGAAGATCTTTTCTTTTTAGAAAATTTAGTTTATCCTTATTGTAATAATATTATATTACGAAAAATATTTGTATAAGGCCGATCCCCCATTGTTTGAAGGCAATGACCTCCTGGTCAGAAGCATTTCACCAATGTTTGAATCCATTGCCGCCTTGTTCTTCTTCAAAGCCCTCTCTTTGGGGAGGGTTTCACACTGCGTGTGTTTGGGAGAGAGCAGATAGTATTGTTTATAATCAAAACTGTGGCATGAAAAATTACGTGGCATCTGGATGAAGGAAAATTCAGAGTTACTTACTGGTTTTTTTCAGCATTTATAAGCCTTTGGATTCTATCGAGTTCATTATTAAATTGTTTCCAGTTGATTGGTTTTTCAATTCTCCCGACAAAACCGTACTTCTCGTAATCCGCTACAATTGGCCTCGAGGAATGCCCGCTGAAAACAAGGGCTTTTATTCGGGGATTAAGCTTTTTAAGCTCGTTTAATACATCCAATCCCCCCATCGAATAGCCTTTTAAAGTCAAATCAAGAATAACCAAATCTAAGGGCTCACTTTCCATACTAAACTCATATTGTTCAATAGCCAGACGCGGGTCATTCATGCAAAGCATATTGAAATTCAATTCCCTGGCCATTTCCTCGAAGTTAGATGTTATGTTGACATCATCATCCAAAAGAAGTATTTTTAATCTTTTATCAAATGTAACTGCTAATTCTTCAAATTCAATATTCATTTTCTTGCAAATACCGATCGGTAAATAAATAATGAAGTTCGTACCTTTATCAATTTCTGTTTCTACGTTAATTGCTCCGTTATGCTTTTCAATAATAAAAAAAACAGAAGCCAGGCCTAAGCCCTGCCCGTCTGACTTTGTAGTGAAAAATGGTGTAAATATTTCATTTATTATCGATTTAGGTATTCCTCCCCCTTCATCTTTGATTTCAATACAAATATATTTTCCATCCGGTAAATTTACTATTTGCCCTTTTTGCAATAGCACGTAACGAGTACTGATATTAATATTGCCTCCATTCGGCATTGCCTGGTCAGCATTGATTAACAGATTTGTAAAAACCTCGTTCATTTGTTTCTCATCGGCCATAATATCCGGCAAATTACTGTCAAGGTTCAAATAAATATTTGCCCTGGAACCGGCTAAAGATATTTCGCAAGCCTCCTTTATAGTTTCATTTATCTGGGTAGCACTCAGTACAGGAGAGTCGCATTTCGAAAATGTCTGGAATCTTGTTGCCAGGGCAGATGCCTGGCTGATAGATTTAGTTATTTTGTCAAGGTGGTATTCTGTTCGGTTTGGTTTTATCCTTGCCAATTCGGCGCTAAGAGATATTGTCGTGAGTATATTTTTGAAATTATGGGCTATACCCCCGGCAAGGATTCCAAGAGATTCGAGTTTTGCCAGCTTCTGCAATTCTCCTTCTATTCTTTTTTTATCTGTGATATCGGCAAAAAATCCGTACCAGGTTACACTACCATCGGGTAATTTTTCAGGAATTGAGTTAGTTAAAATACATTGATTATTTCTTCCGGGAACCCGAACCCTGAATTCACAGCTGAAAGGAGTCAGATACTCTGCCGAATATTCAATATCGTATAAAAATTTCTCCAGATCCTCGGGATGAATGACCCTGCTGATAGGATCAAAAGTGTCAACCAGGTCTTCCGGAAGGCATCCAAAAATGTTAGTAATTCTATCGGAAGAAATGGGAACACAATAACTTCTGTCATCACGCCTGGTAATTTGATAAATTACAACAGGGGCATTCGAAGACAGTTTCCTGAATTGAAGATCTTTTTCCCGAAGACTATTCTCTATTCGTATTCGTTCGCTGATATCATGATAATTTCCTAAAAGTCCGCCAACATCTGGGTCATGAAACAAATTAACAACAGTAATTTCAATCCATACATAACTCCCGTCCCCGCGCCTGTATCGTAATTCTATAGTTCCCTTCGAGTTGGGTTTGTCTGCAAGCGACTCAATAAAATCATGCCCCTTCTTCAAATCATCAGGATGCACGTTATCCCAGGTATTTTTACCAACGAGTTCTTCAGGTTTCCAACCGAACAAAGCTTCAACATTCGGGCTTTTATATCTATTGATTCCCCATTTATCGATTATTACTATAACATCGCCGATATTTGAGACCATCTTCATTTGCAAGGCTTCTTTTTTGCGCAGGGCTTCCTGATCTCGTACGTGGATGGAAACGTCAGTTAAAGTCAAGATACATAATTGATTATTTTCACTGATTATCCCATCAATGTTTATATATAACGGTAAATTATCCTTATCTATAATAACAATCTGACATGAATGCTTAATACGACTTTTAAAAATCTCCTGGGAAAACCTGTTAAAGGATAAACGGGTATCCGGGGAAACGAATAGTGCGAATTTTTTATTTATCAGATACGAGCGAGTACTTCCAAGTAAACGGGCAGCAGCTAAATTTAATACTGAAATATCACCTTCTTTAGTAAGAGCAAGATAGCCGGAAGGTGCGAAGTCGTATAAATCAGAATATTTTTCTTCGGCAAGTTCCGCCCTTTCTTTTGCGATTAATAGCTCTTCATTCTGCATTTCCAGTTCAATCTGGTGTACCTGCAATTCGTGAACCAGTCTCAACAGGTCGCTTTCAGTAGTTTTGGGTTTAGCGAAGCCCTTAGAAGCCTTCGCCCTTAGAAGCTCTTCCGCCTTCTGGCGTAGAATTGCCTCATCGGTTAAATTGCTTTTTTGTTTTTTCATGTTTATTGCTTTTTCATGTTTATTGCTTTTTCATGTTTTTTTGTATAAATCATGCTTTTGAAGTAAAGCAATAGTTTCATTAAGCTCGTTCTCGACTTTTTTAGCCTGGCTGATATCAATGAATGTTATCACCAGCCCGTCTATTCGGTCGTCGAAAGTGCGGTAGGGCATTATTCGAACCTTGAACCAACGTTGGTCGTGCGTTGAAATGTCGGTTTCTATGAATACGAGGGTTCGCAATACCTCCATGGCATGATCGGTTATTTCGGGATAACGCAAATCCGTTACCATGTCTGTAAAAGGCCTTCCCACATCAGTCGGGCGCAACTTGAAAAGTTTTGTCAACTGGTCGGTATAACGCCGGATGTTTAGCTCCTTGTCGAGGAACAAGGTGGCGATATCTGTACTGTTCAGGAGATTCTTCATATCGTTATTGGCTACCATGTAGTCATTTATCTTGCTTTGCAATTCAATGTTAACGGTTTGAAGCTCTTCATTCAGGCTTTGCATTTCTTCCTTGGACGTAGTGAGTTCTTCGTTGGTTGACTGCAATTCTTCATTTGTGGACTGCATTTCCTCGTTGGTCGATTTCAATTCTTCCTGCGTTGTCTGCATTTCCTCGCGAGTTTTTTGAAGTTCTTCTTTTGACCTCTGTACTTCAAGTTCTAATTCATGCTCTCGAATAGTGGATTCGGCGTTGACATTTTTCATTTTTTTTCTGACCGGCCCGGGAATATCGGCGACATCTTCAAACACAATCATTATTGTACCTTTAATAGCATCAGGTTTTTCAATCATTTGAAAGGTAATATTAACGATTTGAGTTCCGCCATTAGTTCCAACTTTGATATTATGCAATATTACGGGTTCGAAACTTTGTCTGGCTTTCCTGATGGCTCCGGGAAGTTCGGTGTTCAATCCCTCCCTTGCCATGGCGTAGATATTCCAGTTGGCTTTTCCGGCAGCGGGTTCCAAATATTTACCCGTACGGCCGGTGATATATAAAATATCTCCATCCCGGTTTATTAATACACTTGCCGGCGCGAATCGCTGAAGAATGATTTGATCCGCGATAGTCTGGATATTTTCTGAATTTTTCACTGTTTTGATTTCGAGGGATGTTTGTACCGGGGTATGGTGAAATGAACTTGGGAATTCAAGCAATTGAGAATTCACCGGGGTTTCAGAGCGTTTATACAGCTTTTGCTTTTCATCAATTGGTATGAAATGATTGGTTTGAGAATTATCATTTTCGGCATTGCCAAGTAGCATGAAACCGCCTTGATTTAAACTGTAATGAAATAGGTTCATCAGCCTCTTCTGCAATTCGGCTTCCATGTAAATCAATAAATTACGGCAAGAGAGCATGTCTAATTTTGTGAATGGTGGGTCTTTGATTACATTGTGTGTCGCAAAAATCACCATTTCGCGAATGGCCGAATTAATCCGAAAGCCATTTTCGTCGGTTGAAAAATAATTCCTGAGCCTTTCCTCCGAAACATCAGTAGCAATATTCGAGCTGAAAAATCCATTTCTGGCGATTGCTATTGCGTCGCTGTCAATATCAGTCGCGAATATTTGGAGTGTTATATTTTTTTCATGTTTTATTTTTTGGTAAGCTTCCTGGAAAATAATTGCCAATGAATATGCTTCTTCTCCGGTAGAGCAACCTGCAACCCATGCCCGAAGGATATATCCGTCAGGTAAATCCCTGAACAATTCAGGGAAGATGCTATCTTTCAGTTTTTCCCAAACTTCAGCTTCGCGGAAAAAATTAGTTACCCCGATTAACAACTCTTTAAAAAGTATATCTATTTCGGTTGGGTTATTCTGCAAAAACCTGACGTAATGCTCAATTTTGTCAATTTGATGTATGTTTATACGCCTTTCTAAGCGTCTGTACAAAGTATTTTTCTTATACAACGAAAAATCGTGTCCGGTTTGGGAACGCAACAGAATCATTATTTTTTCGAGATAGTTCTTTTTATCATTATCAATTCCGATTTTCCTCATTCCGGCAGGTTTGTATTTGATAAAATCTATCAGTTTTGCAGGCAGTTCATTTGCTGCTGCAGAAATATCCACGACCACGGATTTGATTGCGCTACCGGGCATACCGTCGAATTTGGCTGTGAGGGGATCCTGAACAAGCACGATGCCGTTCTTTTCTTTGATCGCCTGCAACCCCAGACTGCCGTCTGAGCCCATACCGGAAAGAATAATGCCAATACTCCTTTCCTGCAAGTCCTCTGCCAATGAACGGAAAAACAAATCTATCGGAAGCCTGAGTCCCCTTGTTTCAACCGGTTCAAACAAATGCAGAAAGTTTTTTAATATGGACATGCTTTTGTTCGGGGGAATTACATACAAGTGATTTGGCTGCACTTGCATTTTATCGCTAACCTGCAGCACTTTCATACTGGTGGTTCGCTGCAATAATTCGGGCATTACTCCAACGTGATGCGGATCCAGATGCTGAATCACAACGAAAGCCATCCCACAGTTATCAGGGACATTACCCAGGAATTGTTCTAAAGCCTCCAGCCCTCCGGCAGAGGCACCGATTCCCACGATTGGAAAATCCGGGCAATTGATTGCGACTGGATTAATGGCTTCTTCTTCAATAGAACTTTTAATTTTATTTGCTGTTTTATCAATGTTTTTCTTCATAACCTAAACAAAAATTCTGGTTGACTTAACAATATTTAAATCTATTAGGGATATAAACATAGGAATATAAACATAAATATATCGATTTCTTACAAGATACAAATAAACCTGAATATAACAAAGAGTCAATTTTTATTTCATGATTTTCTTAGCTATGATGAAATATAGTGTGCATTAATTCTTTCAGCTTGCACATAACCGAAATTCGATGCTACTCCATTAAATTTTAAAATATTGGATTTTAAACGAGAATGAATACTATTAAAATGTTTAATATGATATATTTTATCATTGACATGTTGATTTTTGCTGGCAATAATTACCTGATGTTTCAAGCCATGCTCTTTAGCATATTTCTGTTAGTGTTTTTGTTCATGCCTTCCACGAGCTAAAGCACTTGGCTATTTTATAAGTAAAATATTTTTTTGATAAAGAGAGATCGCGGGGCAAGCAGGGGTGAGACTTTTATCAGATATTTTATACTTTTTACTGGAAATATCATTTTTAACTAATTTTATCTACCTTATCACCAACACCTTTTCGATAAAATGCTGATTGGGTGTTTTCAGAATAACGTAGTAAACTCCGTTGGCAAGATTGCTGATGTCGGCTTTAAATTTGTTTGCACCCGTGGTTTCGTTGTTTGCGGAAAATATGTTCTGAACAGATTCCCCGAATGAATTGAATATTGAAAGTTCCGTCTGGCCTTCTTCTATCAGTGATATTTCGATATTCAGGCTTTTTTCAGCAGGATTTGGTGAAATATTAATAATCCCTGCTTCGATATTAGGATTTATCAGCCTGGCGCCGCCCTCGCGGCAGATGCCGAGCAGGGTGAATGTTCCGCTCTGTTTTTCAAATTCGTATTCTATCGGATTGCCGGACTCGTCGAGAAGGTTCATTTCCACCACATCGATTGCAGTTTCCTCCGTGTTGCCAAGGCAGGCAATAACCGGTATTTCTGATAATTCAACAGTATTGCCGATTTTTCCTTTTATGGTTATGTAAATGGAATCAACTGTACTTTGCCAGTCGATGCTTCCCGAGGGGGCAAGCAGTGTTCTTTGGAAACGGATAGTTGCTTTGTAATCTGTGGCAAGTTTGGCAATGCCCTCGGGTTTTACATTTCCTAGCATGAGTTTAATATTGAACTGGTCTCCGGCGTAGGCTGAATCGTCCGCAGCATAGACAAGGCCGCCCTTGCCTGTACCGAATAGCTGAACTATTGCAGGGCTTCCAGCGCCCTCGTATTCAAACCCAAGCTGTCCGGAAGTCCTGCCTCCGTATTTAGGCATGAACTGCAATGACATTTTGTGCTCACCGCTCGGGGCAAGTGTGAAAGTGCCGCCGCCGCTGATGATATTGAACTGCTCCATATCCGGCCCGAGCTGGCTGACGCCCGTAATATCTATTTGCTGGTTTGTCAGATTCCTGATAAGAACGGTATCGGCAATGATAGTATCATTGCCCATTTCCACTTCACCAAAGTCGAGAATATCGCAGGCAAGCTGCAATCTTCTTTCCTCGCCAATGCCTGATATATCATATTCCAGGTTTTCAGCCTGTGTTATTATATTCAATTTTGCAGTATGAAGACCTACACGGTTTGGTATAAACCTGAACTCTGTGGATTGCGCCTTATCCACATCAATTTCATATACAGGGAAAGCCGAAACCTGCGCGAAAGCATTTGCATCAGCCCCGGAGAAATATATGGAATCAATCCTTACCTTATACGACCCGGTATTAACAACAAAATCCGCAAAAAGGGAATCTTTCACTTCGCCCACAATCTCCCTGCCCATATCTATGCTTCGCGCTTCTGCGTGTGGGGCGACGATGGAGAAAACTGCGTCAGATGTATCGGATTGGAGGATATTTTCTTCAATTATCCAGGTTTTTACAGTATTATCAACACTTCCGGAAGCGAGTATTTTGCCGTCTGGACTAAAAGATAAGTTTCGAGCGGTCCAACAAATGGAATTAGCTTTCAATGTACTAATTTCAATGCCACGATTAGCATCCCATATTTTGATCATTTTGTTCCCTGCTGAAGCAATCTTGCTTCCGTCGGGACTGTAAGTTACACAATAAATAATAAATGATTGACCTTTAAGTGTATGTATTTCCATCCCGCTATTAACATCCCAAACTCTAACTGTACTGTCTGCCCCACCTGAGGCAATCATACTACCGTCAGGGCTGAACGATATACTCATGACATAACTACTATGCCCGGTCAGTGTGCGTATTTCCGTACCGTTGGAAGCGTCCCAGAGCTTGATAGTACTATCAGTACTACAGGAGGCTATCATGCTGCCGTCAGGGCTGAACGATACGCTCATTACATTGCTACTATGCCCGGTCAGTGTGCGTATTTCCGTACCGTTGGAAGCGTCCCAGAGCTTGATAGTTTTATCAGCACTTCCCGAAGCAATCATACTACCGTCAGGGCTGAACGATACGCTTATTACATTGCCACTATGCCCGGTCAATGTGTCTATTTCCGTTCCAGTTTCAATATCCCAGAGCGTTAGTATTCTGTTATCCCAGGCAGAAGCTAGCTTGCTGCCATCCGGGCTGTATGATAAGTCGTTTGCCATAGAATAACCAATGAATGTTGTAAGCTCAATACCACTTTTTGAATCCCAAATTTTGATTGTTCTGTCATCACTGCAAGAAGCGATCTTGTTGCCATCTGGACTGAATTTTACACTGTTAACATTATTTTCATGACCTGATAATGTATCAATCACAGTACCGCTACTAACATCCCATATTCTTATTGTTTTGTCTAATCCTCCGGAAGCAATATTGCTGCCGTCTGGACTGAATGATAAGCAATATACTCCCCATTCATGTCCTATTAGAGTGCGGATCAAATCTCCACTATCTACATCCCATAGCTTAATTGTTTTGTCCTTGCTACCCGAAGCGAGCATTCTTCCGTTAGGACTAAACATTAGGTCTAGTATAACATCTTTATGCCCTATTAGTGATGTATCATGACTAATCTTAACTCCGCTTTTAACGTCCCAGAGCTTGATTCCATCCCGACCAGCTGAAGCGAGTATACTACCGTCAGGGTTGAAATCTACACTAAATATATCAACGCTCTTAGTTAGAGTCCGTATCTCTGAACCACTTGCAATATCCCAAATCTTGCAGGTACTGTCCCTGCTTCCGGATGCCAGTAGTTTGCCATCGGGGCTAAATGATAAGCTTTCTATTGTACTTTTATGTCCTGATAGATTACACAATTCTGCACCGTTGTTTGAGTCCCATATCTTTATTGTATTGTCCCAGCTCCCTGAAGCGATTTTACTGCCGTCTGGACTGAATATTATACATTCAACACCACGTGAATGTCCAATTAAAGTAGATATTTCTTTTCCGCTTTGTAAATCCCACAATTTGCAGGTATTGTCATAGCTTGCTGTAGCAATTTTGTTCCCGTCCGGACTGAAGGATAAACACTTTACATCATCACTATGTCCAGATAGAATCCTTAATAAATTTCCTGTTTTACTATCAACTATGTAAACAATATCCCAAATATTATAAGCGATTTTACTGCCATCCGGGTTATAAGCAATATCATTGATATGACCACCGGGTGCAGTACTCCAAATAAGATGAGAATCAGATTCTCTATATGCATCCTGATCAATTTTTATTAGACATTCGTCAGATTCAGGACTTGGTATATTTTTCCAAACATACTTATAATCACTTGCGCTGTCTGTGATATTATTCCAGTTTTTGCCATTATTAATACTATAATCCAAAGATACTGTACCGGTAGGCAAAATACCTTCCCATGTTATAATTGTATCTCTGCCAACAAGGAATTCTTCTCCGCCGTTGGGATGTGTTAGTTTTAATGTTTTTTGCTGTTCAGTCTGTCCAATATGCCTGCCAGCAGAATAGTAATTAATATTGCAAAGATCATTTTTCATATCAAATTTTGCAAATTTATTACTTTCATCAACAGGTGTAAAACTTACAATCAATTCTTTACTTTCCCCGGCTTTAATTGAAAATGATTTGGGATTTATTTCAAATTCAGGGTTATTACTTGTTATATTGCTTACAATGAAATCAGAATTGAACGCAGTAATTGTTACCACAGTATCAGCACGCACACCTACAGGTTTATTTAATAATAAAATTCCGACAGGAGAAAATTGTAGTTTTGCAATGGAACTAATCGTAGAAAGATAATTTCCGGAATACACTAACATAAATTTTGGAATTTTAGCTTCAAAGATTACTTTATTATAATTACAATGTATCCCGCTTTCCCATTCAATTTCGCAGGGACCACCTCCCTGTGCCATTTGTAAAATTTTCAAATATGTTTGCCTTGCCTGATCTACAGTTGCTATATTTTCAAACCACTTTCCGCCTGTTTGTTCGGCAATATTCCTTAATATCAGCGGACAAGTAAAGCCAATTGTAACACAAAACACTGTAGCGCCGATTTCATTTGACTTTTGGATAATTGCTACTTCGTTACCATCTGCAAATCCATCAGTTACAAATACAACAACTTTTTTATATTTTCCTTTTTCAGCGGCAAGCAAAGCTCCTGACATTGGATTGATAAAACCGGCATCAAAATCAGTACCGCCACCAGCAGAAAGGATATTTAACTTTTCAAGCAGCCTTGATCTGTTAGTTGTAAAATCCTGAATCATATTATTTCTTGTATCAAAAGCAGTAATAGCGCATTCTGATTTTCCGAGGGGCAGCCCATTTATCCAAGCTTTTCCTGCTTCCTTTGCCGTATTAAGTTTGGTGCCCGTCGTCATAGAACCCGAAACGTCTATCGTCAGTACGCTTGAAATTGCAACAGGTTCTTTCGGTTCCGGGCAGGAAACACTAATCACATCCCTTTGCTCTCCATTTTCAGTTATTTCAAAATCGGAGGGAGAAAGGTTAATGATTTGATCTCTATTCTCATCAAATACATAGAACTTTGCCCGCATTATCGGGTAGTCAGTTGTGTCAATATCAAATACCGAAAGGCTTTGCGCCTGCGCTGCAAGCGGCAGCAGTAGTAATAGGGTAAGGATAGCTTTTTTCATTTATCATTCTCTTTTAATATTAACTCGATTTTTTCAGCAATAATCTCCGATGAGGGAAGTAAATTTTTATAGTGTTCCGGCAAATTGTCAGTTATTCTATATGTGGAAACGCCTATTGGATGATTAGAGTTTTTGATTGCATATTCGACAATAGCCCGGTTTTTATCCTTGCAAATAATAATGCCAATTGAATCATTTTCTGCATCAATTTTAACTTTGTCATCCAATACATTCAGATAAAATTCCATTTTACCTTTAAATTCAGGTTTAAACTCTCCAACTTTTAATTCTACTGCCACAAGACAATTTAAAATACGGTGGTAAAGAAGCAAATCAATGTAGAAATCAGTATCCCCAACAGTAATTTTAAATTGATTTCCCATAAATGCAAAATTGTTCCCCATTTCAAGCAGAAATTTTCGAATATTCCTAACCAGCTCAATTTCAAGCTCTTTTTCAGAGTGTTGGCCTCCAAGCTCAAGAAAATCGAAAGTATAGGAATCTTTAACCGCTAATTTTGCCTGGTTTTGAATTTCAACAGGCAAAGTTTCATCAAAATTATTCTGATTAAGAATATATTTTTCAAATGACTTGTTTTCTATTTGGTGAATAAGGACATCTTTTGACCAGCCATATTTTTTTGTGGAAAGAATATAAAATTGCCGTTCCCTGACATCCTTGCACTTAGCCATTATTAGCAAATGTTTTGTCCAGCTAATTTCTGCAACCAATGGTTGCAGAATTTCATTTGAACTAAATTCTTCATAAAAAACTTTCATATTCCATAAGTTTCTTGCCGAAAATCCCTTTAAGTCAGGGAATTCCGTATGCAAATCTTTGGAAAGATTTTCTACTACGGATTTTCCCCAGCCTGAAATATTCTGTTTTTCAACGATCATTTTCCCAATATCCCAATACAGGCTTATCAAGTATTTATTTACACTCTTCAATGCCTCGTATTGAGCATTTCGTATTTTCTTCTTTATTTCAGAAAGAAAGCTATGATAATCCTGAATTTCTTTCATCTCTTAAATCCCTGTTTTCTATTCTACCCGTGTCTTTACCGTGATAACAACGGTACGGCAGTAGAAACGGCCTTCGGGCAATTCGTTATTGTAGAGAAGTTCAGCTTCGCCAATTCCTACTGATTGGGCATCGTTGCGGCCAAGAGCGGATTTTGCGCTGGTGGCGCGGCGTTCGGACAGCCTGCTGTTGTAGTCGTCGTCGCCGGTGCGGTCGGTGTAACCCTTAATTTCAATCTGCGAGCCGGGCTTGATCCTGCTTTTTATCATATTGATAATCTCTCGGTTTCCTCCCTCGATATCGGATTTATCAAAGCCAAACAGTATGAGGCTGAATTTTTCTATCTCGAAATCGCCTTCGCGCATGGCCCTTTTCTTCTGCACCGATATTACTTCGATTGGCTGTGTACTGCCTTTTACCTGTTTTTCCTGGTTCTTTTTGTCGGTCAGGTTCAGTATAAATATCACAGGCTCGGCAGCGCGCGGGATAATTTTCTGTATGCTTTCCATTTTCCAGTCCACCTGGGGCTTAACTGTATTTTTTCCGCTTGCAAAGAATTTATCATCCGGGGCAGCATTCTGATATGCCTCGATAGACCATTCTCTGAGCCCTGCTTCGGCGCTGCCCTCAGCTTTGAATCTTGCTATCGGCGGGTTGGAGGTGCGGTCTATCCTGCTTATAAATATAGGCTCAAGAATTTTTGCATTGTTGGAAGTAATTTCCACCCTGCGGTTTTCCGCAATTTTCTCGGGTTGTGTGATAGGAGTTGATGCAAGCTCCGGCAGGTTGCGGGATTTAACGCTAATCCTTGATCCGTCAATTCCCCATACATCGCGCAGGTATCTGGCAACGTTTTCAGCCCTTGCAGCCGATAGCGTCTTGTTACCTTTCTCAACACCGGTATTGGAGTTGCAACCTGTTATTGTAATAGCCGCGTTAGCATTTTTCTGCATTCTGCGTCCGATGATATTCAATATCTGGTAATAAATATCAAGTGTTTCCTCGTTATAAAGGCTGTCTATGCAGAATTTATCAGTGTCGGCTTCTTTAAGCAGCGAATATCTTTCGGGAATTTCCGTTGAACCGTCGGCAAAGAACAGATAATTAAGCAGCGGGTCCAGCCTGTTGGCTACAAATTCCTCAATGCGGAACACCGGATTCGGTATCTCTTTGCCGTCGTCGTCAACGCCATAAGCGCTGATTCTGCCTTCAAGCGCATATTTAACGGGGGTATAAATAGTATCAATTCTTGTGGTCAGTTCAGTTTCAATTATTGTATTTCCATCCTCAACCGTATTGACACTCGATATTGATTTACCTTCAATATATGTTTCCTCGGCATAAACATCCGAAGGAATTTCTACCGTATCGATATCTGTTTCCTGTTTGAATATATGTTCGAATTCCGGACTTGTTGAAGGCGCGTATTTTATAGCCACGCCAGCCCTTAACGACTGAACCTTCCACTTCGTGTCGCTGACAAGCTCGCCAAGAGGTAAATAGTATTGCAATTCAGGAACCAGCCTTAAAGTATTCGCCCTGTTCAGCGGGAGTTCATAGCTTACTCCGCCCTGAAGCGCCATCTGGAATGAAATTGCATTAGGAATTTCGCCGGAAATGTCATTCCTGGTACGGCTGTGCGTATCGTTGTCATTTTCATCCATGAATGTACCGTATTTTTCGGGTTTGGTGATTTCCTCTATCTGGTCAAAATCGGAGGTCATATTTATTCCGAATCTCATTCCGCCTGATACATAAAAACTGCCGAAAGGATTGTACATAACGGCAGGTTCAAAACCCAGGTTGAAAAACTTTCCCGTCAAACGATGTTCGAAAATACCCTGCTCGGGGCCTTCGGGCGTGTGAATTTCAGTTGTTTCCTCCTGAATAAGTTCGCCGTCGAGAGTCATGAATCCCAGCCTGCCGGCAAGGAAAAGTTTTTCGGCAATTCTGTAATCAATCAGAATTCCGGCATTAAACCCAAGCCCATCTCCGTTTTCGAAGCCCTGGCAACAGTTAGGGATGCCATCGAGCTTATAAAATTCAGCGCTGTGGAAGTTGAGGTTAACTCCTCCGTAAACTCCGTATTTGATATTCACGGTATCAGTTTTTGAATAAGCATTAACTACAAAAATCAGCGATGCGATTATGATCGGGACAATCTTTTTCATCATCAAACCTGTATTTATATTAGAAATAATTTAATTCATCTTTTTACAATTAAAAGATAACAGTAGTAATCAGCAATATTAATAATTCAAAAATTTAATTAAGGATACCCCCATGATTGCATCCTATTTGTAAATATCGTAAAATTTATAATCAGATGCAAAAATTATGACCTGTTTTATTCATTGAATTAAGGATAGAAAAAATATAATTATTTCAAATATTATTGATGTAATGAAATTTTTAGGGGTATGAATGGAAATAAATACATCAATTTCTCGTATTACCCCTTAGTAATTACAGGGTATTGATAAAATTTATGCTATTTTTGTAAAACATTGATTTTTTCTATTAGGAGTATGTTATGTCTGTTTTTCGCTTCAAGGCCCTTGATAAAGTATTCGACAGGAAAGCTGTTGAAATACAGCCGCCCCGCCCCCTGACATCGGAATATTTTGCTGAAAATGTATTCGACAGGAAAAAAATGGAGAAGTATCTTTCGAAAACTGCTTACGAACACGTAATAGAATCTATTGAAACCGGCAAACCTGTAAACAGGAAAATGGCCGATGAAATTGCCATCGGTATGAAAGCATGGGCGCTGGATAAAGGTGTTACTCACTATACTCACTGGTTTCAGCCATTAACCGGGGGAACTGCCGAAAAGCACGACGCTTTTATTGAGCATTCCGTTGACGGCAGGGTGGTGGAAAGATTTGACGGTAATGCGCTTGCCCAGCAGGAACCTGACGCTTCTTCATTTCCTCACGGCGGTATCAGGAATACATTCGAAGCCAGGGGATATACTGCCTGGGATCCGGCATCCCCGGCGTTTATCATTGATAATACATTCTGTATCCCTACTATATTCATATCCTATACAGGCGACGTACTCGATCATAAAACACCGTTACTGAAATCGCTCGCTGCAATAGATAAAGAAGCAACAGCAGTTTGTAAGTACTTTGATAAAAACGTAGAAAAAGTTCAGGCAAATCTTGGGTGGGAGCAGGAATATTTCCTGATTGACGAAGCATTGTATTATGCAAGGCCTGACCTGGCGCTGACAGGCAGAACACTTATGGGGCATGCCTCTGCAAAAGATCAGCAGCTTGACGATCATTATTTTGGTTCGATACCGGAAAGAGTTAAGAACTTTATGGTACACCTGGAAATTGAAGCATACAAACTGGGCATTCCAATAAAAACAAGACATAACGAAGTAGCTCCGAACCAGTTTGAAGTAGCCCCTATTTTTGAAGAATGCAACCTGGCAGTTGATCATAATTCACTGCTGATGGACCTGATGAAAAGAATTGCTCGCAAACACAGGTTCAGAGTACTGTTTCATGAAAAACCATTTAAGGGAATTAACGGCAGCGGCAAACATAACAACTGGTCTTTGCAAACGAACACCGGGGTAAATCTTTTCAAACCCGGCAAAACCCCCAAGAAAAATACTCAATTCCTTGTTTTCATCGTGAATACTATCAAAGCTGTATATGACAACCAGGATCTGATCAGGGCGAGCGTATCGTCCGCGTCCAATGCACACAGGCTTGGCGCTAATGAAGCCCCGCCTGCTATCATGTCATGCTTCCTTGGCAAGGAAGTCAGCAAAATGCTGGATCAGATAGAGGCACAGGTTTCAAGCAAAAAAATGACCCCGGACGAAAAAACTGCCCTTAAGCTGGATATCGGTAAAATTCCTGAAATCCTTCTTGACAATACCGACAGAAACAGAACTTCACCTTTTGCATTTACCGGAAACAGGTTTGAGTTCAGGGCTGTCGGCTCTTCGGCAAACTGTGCCGCGCCGATAACAGTTCTGAATACGGCAGTGGCAAAGCAGCTCAATGAATTCAGGATGAAAGTGGAGGCACTGACGGAAAGCGGGGTAAATAAGGATGAAGCAATTTTCCAGGCTCTGAGAAATTGTATAAAAGCCTCGAAATCCGTCAGGTTCGAAGGTGACGGTTATAGTGATGATTGGAAAAAGGAAGCAGCCCAAAAAGGACTTACTAATATTACCAATGTACCGGACGCAATCAGCGCCTACGAATCAAAAGAGGCAAAGGATTTATTTACTTCACAGCATATACTATCCGAAAGAGAAATTTTCAGCCGTACCGAGGTTATGCACGAAAGCTACACCCTGAAGATACAAATAGAAGCTCGCGTATTGGGTGATCTGGCAATAAATCATATCGTACCTATCGCGGTGAAATATCAGAACAGGTTGATGGAGAATATTAAATTACTAAAGTCAGTTACATCATGTGATAAAGAATTTAATGACCTTGCCGGAAACAGAATGGATCTTATAAAAAATATTTCCCACCACATAACAAATATCAAATCCGGTGTGTTTGATATGATAGAAGAAAGAAAAAAAGCTAACAAAATTGAAGGCAGCTTCAACAAAGCCAAAATGTATTCTGAAAATGTCTTTCCATATCTTAACGAAATACGTTACCATATTGACAAACTTGAACTAATTGTTGACGATGAGATATGGCCGCTGCCAAAATACAGGGAACTTCTGTTTATTCACTAAATAATGTTGGTTTTCGCCAGATGACTCAGTTCTATTAAATAATAGTTTCTCAAGCCAGTAAGGCAGCCCCGTGAAAGAAGAAAGTATGCAAAAAAAAGCCCCGACATAAGCCGGGGCTTTTTTTATAATATCTTATCGCTATTATTTAACGATGATCATCTTGCGTGTTACAGAGTAGCCCTGTGTTGTCATTGTGTAGTAATAAACACCTGAGCTTAGGTTGTAATCGCCGGAGTTAAAGCTGAATTTGTTCAGTCCTGATGTTGCCATTCCGTTGAATAGAACTGCAACTTCTTTACCGTACATATCAGTAACAGAAACTTTCACGTCAGCTTCGTAAGGAGCTACGAAGGAAATTTCTGTTTCGAAATCGAATGGGTTAGGAGTATTGCCAAGAAGAACAAATCCGCCTGCAACTGCATCATTCACACCATTCACACCACTCATGTTTACAGTAACCTGGATGTCGGCGCTTGTTACTTCGCCGCATTCATTCATTACTTTACATGTATAAATACCTGCGTCTGAAACTGTAGCGGATGCTACGCTGTACATAGCGTCAACTGCGCCTGCAATATCGTTTCCGTCAAGCATCCACTGGTATGTCATTGGTTCGTAGCCTGTTGCTTCAACTTCAATACTGAATGAACGGCTGGCATCAACTGTCAGGTCGTCAGACTGTCCGGTAATAACCGGGAGGTCTTTAACTTCAATCATTGCATCGTCTGTTACAGCCATCAGATCGCCGGGCTGTGCAGTAACTTTACAGTTATAAGTACCGGCATCAGAAGGCATTAGGCCTGCAATTGAGAAAGTCATTGAGTTAGAACCTGTAATGCGTGCATCATCCATCAGGTCAGCGCCGTCTTTTGTCCACTGGTAATCAATACTTGTTGTGTTGTTACCTTCAACGTCGATAACAAACTGAGCGTTTCCTGTTTCGCATTCTGAGTTATCAACGGGCTGCAATGTAATATTGATTGACGGGCCTGCATTGATTGAGAATACGTCAGACTGTGTTTCGCCGCACTGGCCCTTAACGAATACCGAGTAATCGTTGCCATAATCGCTTGCAAGAACATTTGTTATTGAAAGGATTGAAGACTGAGCGCCTGCGATACGACCGTCGTCAACAAGAGGAGTTGTGCCACGATACCACTGGTATTCGAATCTTTCAATCGGTTCGCCTTCTTCGCGTACATGAGCGCGAACTTCAAAGAATAAACTTTTGCCTTCGTTTGCAGCTTTTGTCATCGGCTGTTTTACTATCTCAGGATCAGTAAGAGCATAAACAAGAGCTGATTTTGTATAAAGGTCGATTATACCGCGGCAGTCTTCGATAGTAAGACGTGCACGATAAACACCTGATGTTTCATAGCTGAGTTCAGGAAGCTGGAGCAGAGGAGTACCTGCGCTCGGATTGTCTTCCTGGTTAATGTCAACGCCGTCTCTCTGCCAGTGAATAGCATGGAGAACACCGTCGCCGATGAAGTTAAGTTCCACGTCTTCGCCTTCGCATACAACCATTCCTTCAGGATGTGAAACGATGTCATACATCGGCCAAACCTGAATTTCAATTGCATTACTTAGGTATGACTGCGGGTTACAAAGTGTATTACCAATAACTTCACAGCGATAATAACCGGATTCCATAACTTCGAGATCTTCAAGAACAAGGTGGTCTGTACCGGCTGTTTCATTTCTGCGTGTATTTATTTTTATCCAGTTTTCACCATCTTCAGAGAAATACCACTGATAACCGGTTACATAACCGTCGGCTGTAACCATAAATTCAGCATCAGCACCCATGCAGAGCTGTAATTTATTTTTTGTCGGTGACATTGCTGAAATATTCTTAACTTTTTCGTAGAAGAAAACTTCTGCTGCATTTGAATAATCTCTGACAGGAGTACATTTCGGATTTACAAACCTTGCCCTGTAGAATCCCATTGCATTTTCAATGTCATTTGCAGGGATCATCAGTTCATCGCGGGTGGCTCCTTCAATATCGTTCCAGTTGCCTTCGCCGTCCTGTTTCTGCCACTGGAATCCTTCGTAGATACCGGAAGCGTCAACATTAAGGTAAATCGGTTCTGAGTCTTCGCAAGAAGAAGCATATTCAACCGGTTCAACTGTGAAGTCTGCCGGAGGTTCCATTTCAACTGTTGAAGTACTGGATGTAACTGACAGGTCGCCAAGAGTAGCCACGGCAACGTACCAGCCTTCGTAATCCTCGCCAAAGTTGTCAACAGTCATTGTGTTGTCTTCAACTGTCATGTTCGGATCAAGGGCAGGATTCATCCATGCATCGTTGTGGAACCATGAATAGTTGAATTTTGCAGGAGGAACAGTTCTGGGAACCTCATCAGCAAATCCGGTTACTTCGGCTGTAAATGAATAGCTTATGGATGATCCGTCGCACATTCTTTCTTCATACTGGTTGATATCACCGCCGGAAGCCATTCCAACTTCCATTCTTACTTCATCAAGGCCCATAGTTGTTGTAAGCGACCTGTCGATATCATCCATATCAGTCATAACATCTGATTTCCTATTACAGTTCATTGACGGGTCTGTAGCTGTTTCGCCGTCAAGATGCCAGTCTTCATAAGCTTTGAACTGTATGTAACGTTCTGTTGAGTTTGCATCGTTTCCATTATATCCGGCAAAATCTTCGAGTGTGTTATACCACTGGAACATATCATCGTCATAAGCAAAATAAGCATTGGTAGCACCCGTCATGTCATAGGCATTGTAATCAACTTCATCGAAGTCTGACTGGCCATAATACAGGTAATAAATATACTGTTCTGCAGTACCACCTGTCATCCTGTTTATGAATATATTATTCTGGAAGTCACATTCGTTGATAGCTGAACCTGAAAAGAATATACACGAGGATTTACTTGTTGCACTACCAGTAAAAGCACCGTCGAGATATATCAGGTTGTGATACATGGCTGTATTATCTGAACCATACATCCTGATACCATGAACACCATAATAGTAAGTTGTTCCGTTACCTGTATTACTCAGGTCATAAATCTCGTTTTCAATAAGTTTCGTATCATTACTATAATAGTGATAGATCCCATAAGTACCGCCACCACTTGAATAAGTGCTGGTAATGTCGTGAATTCTATTCTTTGTCAATACAGCGCCATCGGCATAATAGAGATAGATGCCTGCCAGGTAGGAATTAGAATAATTAAAATTATGGATATGATTGCCTGAAATATCGGCATCATCTGCATAATATGCATATAACCCATAATAACGGCAATTCTGTATATCGTTATCCTTGATTTCAATATCTCCAACAGGATATGATGTTGATGATGAGAACCTGAGATAAAGGCCATAATAGAAATTATATGATGTTAATTCTGACTGGTATAACATATTATCGTTAAACTCACAATCGCCCGAGAGATAATATGAATAAACGCCATAATTATTAAAATCATGCATTACGTTGTCATTAAATATTACCCCGTCAACATAGTACAAGTAAACAGGATAAGCTGAAGTAGTACCGAAATTGAAGATTTCATTACCGGTAATTTCTACATCAGCTCCGTAGTAAATACGAATACCATAGTAGTAAACCCTGTCTGAGCTGACTTCGGAACCAATGGTATTATCAGTTACTGTAATACCTTCGTTGCGATAAGTCAGAGTTGAACTCTGGCCATAAATGTTCATGGCGTAGTACAAGCGTTTAAAGCTATTATCATGAATTGTGATATCATCATGGTCATAACCGCCTGATGAAAGTGATGTAGTGCTTGTTCCTGCAATACCAATTGTATAACTGGAAGTATAGGAACCGCCAATTAAATTACAATTCCTAACAGTAATATCCTGGCAGCCGTTGTTGGAACCAGCGCTCTGCAGCCAAACAAGGGCAGCATAAGTGCCTGTAGATGTGTTTTCGAGCGTCAGATGCCTGCCGCTACCAGTGCCGTCGATACGTCCGTCAATTATAAAATTGTGGACTGATGCAAGTTCAATCAATCCCTTTGTACCGGATATTGAACCGTAAATTCTCCTGTCGCCGCCTGTAGGCCGCATTGTTACTGAATATGAAGTGCCATAGGTCCACATTCTCAGTTCAGCGCCGGCTGTACCAAGATTAAGGTCGCTGACAATTTCAATAACGAGATTGCTTGACAGTCCGTTGGACTGAATTGTGCTAAATAGAGTAGCAAGTGAGGTGTAATTACCTCCGGTACCAACTGTTACGGTACCGCCTAACTGGGCTTTAGATATGCCGAAGCACATGAAAAATAAAACCGTTAGAAGACTGAGTGTCTTGAAAAGCTTCATAATCCTTCCTTATGATAACTTAATACAAACAAATATTTTATTTCTTTTTTAATAATTTACTGTAATACCAATAAAAAACAATAAAAACATATCGTCACATCAATTGTATAAATTTATTGAAAAAACAGCTTAAATACAAACTTCTGTGGTATTTTTTGCAAGTTTAAAAAATGTTACAAAATTTCTTTAAATTGAAATTATAAATATTTATTGTTTTTTGAATTATATAAACTATTAATATATATATGTTTATAGCAATATAAAAGAATATGTAGTGATAATAATTACAAATATTAATAAAAATTAAAAAAATATAATACTTATTTAATTGAATATAAACTATTATGAATTTGAAAATCGTACTTCCTGAACATTCACTTGACTTCAGTTGAATTGTATATATATTCATAAATGCTGTCAAAATAAAAAAGCCGGTTTAAGAAAAAAACCGGATTTTTAAATCAACATTATGTTTGCCGTATTATTTTTTATAAATCAAATTCCCATAAATCGTTTACTGCTATCAATTCTGCTATCTGAACAGCATTAGTTGCAGCGCCCTTTCGCAGGTTATCGGCAACAACCCACATATTTAGAGCTTTACTGCTGTTAACAGCCTTTCTTATCCTGCCGATAAATACAGAATCTTTATCTTCGGCACTTAATATCATGGGATAAATATCATTTTCCGGCTTATCTGTTAATACAATGCCAGCTGTTTCCTCGTAAGCTGATTTTAATTTGCTAACATCAACTTCTTTTTCAGTTTCAATATAAAGCGATTCCCCGTGGCCGCCAAGAACAGGTATGCGCACGCAGGTTACTTCCATTTCCAGGTGGGGAAGGTGAAGTATCTTCCTGGGTTCATTTACCATTTTCAATTCTTCTTCAGTATAATTATTGCCTTCGGAGAAACTATGGAAGACCGTATTATATGCAAGCTGGTAAGGGCTAATCCTTGTATCGGGAATTCTTCCTTCTATTTCATCCTTAAGCTGTGAAATCCCTTTTTGCCCTGCTCCGCTGATTGACTGATAAGTAGAACAAACCACTTTTTTCAGCCCGAATAATTCATGTACCGTTTGCAGCGCAAGAACCATTTGTATTGTAGAACAGTTGGGGTTGGCAATTATTCCCCTGTGCCCTTTCAAATCGTCAGGGTTTACTTCCGGAACAATAAGTGGTACATTTTCATCCATTCGCCAGGCACTGCTGTTATCAACAACGATACAACCGGATTGTGCAGCTATAGGAGCAAATATTTTACTTGCAGACCCGCCGGCTGAAAAGAGAGCAATATCAATATTATCGAATGAACTATCTTTAATTCCGGAAACTATATGTTCTTTTCTGTTTAAATTTATTATCTGCCCGGCGCTTTTTTCTGATGCAAGCAGGGTCAGGGATTTATAATTAAAATCCCTTTCCTCAAGAACTTTCAGTATTTTTCTGCCAACAAGCCCTGTTGCACCAACAACCGCCAGGTTGATATCGCTTCTCATATTTCAATCTCTCTGACAAATTCAGGCAGTGCAAATGGTTCGATTTTCATGGCCTGTCCGGTAGTAGAATCAATTTTCACGAATACACCCGAAAGCCGTATATCCCCATCAGCCATCTCGTATTTATGAGCTGTTTGCAGCATAAATCTTTTTAATGCTATATCCTTACGCAAGCCGACAACTGAATCATAAGGGCCGGTCATACCAACATCGGTAATATATGCAGTACCGTTCGGCAGTAAGGTAGCATCCGCTGTCTGAATATGAGTATGCGTACCGAAAACAGCGCTGACTTTGCCATCAAGATACCAGCCCAGGGCAATTTTCTCGGCAGTTGCATCAGCATGGAAGTCCACAATAATATTGTTTGTTTGTTCCTGAATTTTCTTCACGGCATAATCGGCAGCCCTGAAAGGACAATCAATAGGCTGCATATAAGTTCTGCCCTGAAGCTGGAGAACAGCAATTTTAGTTTTTGCATCAAGATTATAAAAAGCATACCCCAACCCGGCATTTCCGGACGGATAGTTAAGCGGCCTGATGATCTTAGGATTTTTAGCCAGCAATGGCCTGGATTTCCAATTGTCCCATATATGATTGCCGGTAGTTATAATATTAGCACCCATAGAAAATATCTCTTCTGCTTCAGGCTCGGTAATACCTTTGCCGTTAGTTACATTCTCACCGTTAATAACAACAAAATCAGGAGAGTATTTTTCTTTTACATTCGGAAGATACTGCCTGAGAGCTTTCATACCAGGTTCGCCAACCACGTCGCCAATAAAAATTGCATTTATAAAAACGGACACAATTAAATTCCTGTATAATTTCAAAAAAATTAAAATACGTGTTTTATATTAATTTAACAATTAGCTGTTGTTATTTTTTTGTGATTCTTTATCCGGCAGAATATTAAACCATATTTTATGAAGTGGAATATGTTCTAAAAAAATTCTTTTTGGATTTCATTCTGCTTATTCAATGTATAATTGGTATAAAAAAGTGCTATATTGCTAAAAATTTATAGTAACAAAAACTGATAAGGTAGTTGATGAGCACAGAAAAAATGACCGAAGAAATATTGAAATTGCTGGGCGATTCACTTCAGCCTCTGCAATTGAAAGATATTTCAGCACATTTCGGATATAAGTCCGATACCGGAAAATATTTTGTCCTGAAAGAATTACTGAATCAGCTTTGTGATGATAATTTGCTGAGAAAATCTTCCAGACGCCGCTACTCCCTGATTGATTATTCCAGCGAAAGTGCTCTGCAGGGGGTTTTTGTAATTAGAAAAGACAGGGCCATTGTAATAACCGACAATCCTGAATACCAAAAAATTAATATTCGCAGAAAATATTTCGGAACCGCCCTGGACGGTGATATTGTGGTTGTTCAGCTTCATGCTGTTAAGCCCGGCAGAAAACCAAAGGGCGAAATTACCGGTGTTGTGGATCGGGCTGATAATATAATTGTAGGTGAATTGGAAATTGATGATAATTTTTGTTTCCTGATTCCTGATGATGAAAAATATTATGTTGATTTTCTTATCCCTAAAGATAAGCTGAATGGAGCTGAAGATGGCGATAAAGTTTCTGCAAGATTCCTAAGGTGGATTGATCCTCTGAAAAGCCCCAGAGCCGAAGTTGTTGAGATTCTGGGCAAAGCAGGAGAACCTGAAGCAGAATTCGATTCAATTATTGAGGAATTCAAACTTCCAAAAGACTTCCCTCCCGAAGTTAAGACTATAGCAAAGAAACTGAAGATTGATATCAGTGAAAAAGAATTGTCGCGCCGTCACGATATAAGGGATATGGAAATTATTACCATAGACCCTGCCGATGCCAGGGATTTTGATGATGCTCTTTCACTTGAAATATTACCGAACGGAGATAATTATCTTGGTGTGCATATTGCTGATGTCAGCCATTTTGTCCAAGAAAATTCCGATCTTGATATTGATGCCCGAACCAGAGGCAATAGTGTATATCTTGTTGACAGGGTTGTTCCAATGCTGCCCGAGGAATTGTCGAATGAATTATGTTCACTTAAACCAAATGTTGACAGATTTGCTTTTTCTGTTTTCATGACCTTTGGCCCCAGGGGCGGCCTTAAAGATTATAAAATTGAAGAAACAGTAATTAATAGCAAACGGCGTTATTCCTACGAGGAAGTACAGGAAATTCTGGAAAGCGGCCAGGGTGATAAAGTTAAATTACTGGAAAAACTTAACAACCTTGCTAAAACTTTGAAGAAAAAGCGTTTCTTATACGGCGGAGTTAATTTTCATACATCTGAAGTAAAATATATTCTGAATGAAAACAATATTCCCGTTGAAGCCAAACTAAGGGAAGAAACCCCGGCTACTTCGCTGGTAGAAGAGTGTATGCTGGCTGCAAATAAAACCGTAGCCGAACATGCCGGAAAACTATCGAAAAAATTCAGAATTAAAGATGTTCCTTTTATTTACAGAATTCATGACCAACCTGAACCCGGACAGGTAGCCGATGCTATTTCATTTATTAAAACTCTCGGTATCAGAACAAAAGTAAAAGAACCCAAAGCAAAAGATTTGAACAAACTTCTTAAAGAAGTGGAAAACAGCAGCAGGAAAAGTATTGTAAACCAGGTATTGATCCGGTCTATGGCAAAGGCAATCTATTCAACAAAAAATCCGGGGCATTTCGGGCTTGGATTCAAGGATTATACTCATTTTACTTCTCCTATCAGAAGATATCCGGATTTGATAGTACATCGCCTGATAAAAGAATATTCAGTTGCCAAACCAGACAAAAACAGGATCGGGTTCCTTAAAATGCTTCTGAAAGATACTTGTACACATTCAACCGAAACTGAAAAGAAAGCTGTAGAAGCAGAAAGGCTTTCGCAAAGGCTCGCCGGAACTGTGCTTGCTTCTTCAAAAATTGGCAAAATATTCACTGGTGTGATATCAGGAGTAACAAATTTCGGTATCTTTGTTCTAATGGATGACCTTTGGGTGGAAGGCCTTCTGCATATCAAGGACCTGAAGGATGATTACTATATTTATGATGAGAAAAAATATACCCTGACAGGTAAAAAGAAAAAAAGGAAATTCAGGTTTGGTGACAGCATTACCGTGCAGATCGTAAATACTGATATTGACAGGAAAAAAATTGAATTAATACTGGCAAAATAGAATAAAAATCTTGGATTTTTAGTTTAAAATTATATATTTTCAATTGATGGTAATAAATAGTAAACAGGGTGAAAATGTCTGAAAAAACAAACAATAAGGACAAAATGAACAGTTCGGATAAATTAAATTCCCTGTTTTCTTCAATTTTATCAAACCTTCCCTTCCCTGCATTTATTTCTGATTCGAATAATAAAATAATCATTTATAATGATATTTTCAGGAACTTATCTAAAGAAAATCCGCATATTGAAACAGCTGCCGATAATAGTGATATTTATTTTGAAGGGAAAAAAACCTTTAAGTTAAAATTTAAGGGGAAACAAAAATATTTTAGCCTGATAACTAAATCAATTGAGGGGCATACAGACTACCTGCTGTCTATTCTCCAGGATATTACTAAGCAACATGAATATTATTCGGAATATGAAGACCTTCACAGGCAGCATGAAATTCTTATGAAAGTTGCTCCAAGCGGTATATTTTATGTTGATGCCAACCGGAAAATTACTTTTTGGAATAAGCGTGCTGAAGAAATTACAGGATTCAAAGCCGGTGAGGTTGTAGGCAGGGAATGTTTCTTATTTTCAGGATATCCCTGCGATAACAATTGCCGGCTTTTTGATAAATCAGATAGTCCTTTGGAATTCTATACAACAGAAACTGTAATTAAAACCAAAAAGGGCAGCAGCAAGATCGTATCAAAAAATGCTATGATACTAAGGGACAACAATGGCAAAACGGTTGGAGCCGTTGAAAGCATTTACGACCTGACAGATCTTATCCGCGCAAACACCCAGGCTCATGAAAGCGAACTGAAATTTCGATCGATGAGCGCTTCAGCCCAGGATGGAATTATCATGATGAACGATGAAGGGGCAATAACCTTCTGGAATCGTGCTGCAGAGAGAATTTTCGGATATAAAAAAGAAGATGTTTTAAACACAAAACTGCACGATTTCCTGGCACCCGAAAGATACAGGGATAAATACCGGGCAGGAATTCATACTTTCAGATCAACCGGTTCAGGCCCGGCAGTTGGAAAAACATTGGAGTTGATGGCTGTTGGCAGCGATGGCCTGGAATTTCCGGTGGAATTATCGCTTTCATCTGTCAGAATAAACAAAAGATGGCATGCAATCGGGATAATCAGGGATATTACTTTTAAAAAGATCAGGGAAAAGGATATGAACCGCCTGATCGAGGAATTGAGTTATTCACAGCAGGCAGTTGAAGAACATTCATATAAGCTGAATGAACTAACACTGAAAATGATAGAATCTGAAAGGGAATTAATAAAAAGCAATGATACCAAGGATAAGTTCTTTTCAATACTGGCCCACGACCTTAAAAACCCGCTCGCATCATTCAGGGGTGTTCTGAATATGTTGATCTCAGACATTGATGATATGCCAATTGAAAATATTAAGGAAATTCTTCTGGACATCAACTCTTCTTCTGAAAACCTTCAGGAACTTCTCGAAAATATCCTTCAGTGGTCGCGTTCCCAAAGAAATATGATAGATAATAACCCCGAAACAGTGAATTTATATAGCCTGGTTAATCTAAATTCTGATCTGCTGTCACAAAATTTAAAAGAAAAAAATATTCAATTTATTAATAGTATTAGCAAAGAAGCAATTGCTTATGTTGATATGAATATGCTAAATACCGTTGTAAGGAATATAATTTCAAATGCAATAAAATTTACCAATATTGGCGGACGGATTCAAAGTTCAACTATTATTGAAGAAAATAATATTAAACTGATTATCAGCGATAACGGACTCGGCATGGACAGCAAAACAATGGACTGCCTGTTCATGGCGGGAAAAACAAAAAGTACCACCGGCACCAAGAATGAAAAAGGAACAGGCCTTGGCCTACTTCTATGCAATGAATTTGTAAATAAAATGGATGGTAAGATAGACGTCAGAAGTGAACTCGGAGAAGGCACTGATATTATTCTTACTCTTCCGCTTAGTTTAATTAACGATTAAAATTATTATCACTGACAATGAAAAATACAAATGATGACGAAAGGGTTGCAAGTTTAAGATCGCAATTATCCAAATACGAATCCAGACTAAAGGAATATGAATCAAAAATTCAAACACAGGAAGCTGAAATGAATGAGCTTCTTAAATATTCCGAAATGGCAATTGTTGAATTTACTGCTGATTTCAGAATTATTAATTCTTATGGAGCAATAGAAAAAATATTTGAATCTGTTGCAGAAAAAATCGAAAGAGGAAAAAATCTTCTTACTATGATTTACAAGACAACCCGAAATACAAAGGAAAAAATCGATGGTGATACACGATCGATAGAAGAACAACAGGACCTTGATCAATCCCTTACTGAATTCATCGACGGGCATCGGGAAGAAAAGATAATTAAAATTATCGGCCAGAACGATAAATCCGAGATATTTCTTCTTATTTGGAAAATCATCAGAAAAGGTAAGAACTTCAAATCATTTTTCAAGATCATTCCTACAAATACAATTATTCATTCCCTTAAAGAACAATACGAAAAAGAACTTGCAAGCGAGGAAAGAAATAAAAGGGAGATATTTGGCGTGGTTTCCGATGGTATTACGGTTCTTGATATTAGGAATAATATTATCTTTATAAATGAAAAAGCCAAGGATGCTTATATTCACCAGGGAAACAAATTGCTTAGAAATGCAAAGTTGGATGGTAAATTGTTCCAGGAAATACTCGTAAACGAGTCCAACGAAGAAATCAAGAAAAGGCTGAATATTAACAAAAGGGTTATCATTAATAAAGAACCCAAAAGCTATCTTAAAAATGTTGGCGACCTCTCGGTTAAATATACTGTTTACCCTCTGCTTACCGAGAAAAAAAATGTTGAAGGTCTGGTGATTATCAGTAAAATCGAAAATCAAAAGGAACTGATTCCTCAAATTAATACCAAAAAAATTGTCAGCACCCTGAAAGTTCTGACAGAAGAAAACAGAAGGCTTCAGAAAGAACTTGAAATCATTAAAAGCAGGGTATAAAAATTCCTAAACAAATTGTATGTTTTTTTACTTAATTTGGTTTGAATTGAATTTGATAATCAATAAACTTTGATAAGGAAAAATGAAAATGGCCGAAAAAAAAGATTATTTGAATCCTGAGATGGTTGTTGAACACATTGACATTAAGAAGTTTAACACTATCGAAATGGTTGAAGCCATGGGTAAAATGGCATTCCAGGCCCGCAACCTTTACAGGGCTTCCAAAATATATGATATGATGCTGGCTGATAAAGATTGTTCCGTTTATCTTACTCTTGCAGGTTCGCTGTTCAGCGCCGGACTTAAAACTATCGTTGTTGATATGATAAAAAACAACATGATTGATGCTATCATTTCCACAGGCGCCAACATTGTCGATCAGGATTTCTTTGAAGGCCTCGGTTTTAAACATTACCAGGGAAGCCCGTTCAGCGATGATAACGAACTTCGCGATCTTGAAATTGACAGGATATACGATACATACATCGACGAGGACGAACTTCGAGTGTGTGATATGACCATTGCCGAAATAGCAAACTCGCTTGAACCAAGGCCCTACAGCTCGCGTGAATTTATCGAGGAAATGGGTAAATGGCTTGTTCTCAACGATAAAGGAGAAGGTTCAATTGTACGCACTGCTTACGAAGCCGGCCTCCCTATCTTTGTTCCCGCATTTTCTGATTGTTCTGCAGGGTTCGGACTTGTTCACCATCAGCATGCCAACCCTGACAACCATGTTTCTATTGATTCTGCTAAAGATTTCTATGAACTTACAAAAACAAAGATAGATTCTCCGCAGACAGGTATTTTTATGATTGGCGGAGGTGTTCCTAAAAACTTTACACAGGATGTTGTGGTTTCAGCAGACGTATTAGGTTATGATGCTGCCATGCACAAATATGCTGTTCAGCTTACAGTGGCCGACGAACGCGACGGTGCACTTTCAGGGTCTACTCTTAAAGAAGCAAGCTCGTGGGGCAAAGTTTCAACAAGTTACGAACAGATGGTTTACGGCGAGGCCACAGTTACATGGCCGCTGATTGCATCTTATGCTTATCATAAGCAATCCTGGAAAGACAGGAAATCGAAAAGATATAACGACAGATTATTCTAAATTTGATAAAGCCTCCAAGGAGGCTTTTTTCAATGAAACATAAGATATTCAAATCCGTTATATTAGTGTTTTTGTTAAAAAACGGGGACTTTGATGGATATTATACAAGTACAAAATGTAAAAAAATATTTCGGTGATTATGCTGCTTCCAACGACATCAGTTTCAGAGTTGAGAAGGGAGCAATTTATGGATTGCTTGGCCCTAACGGAGCCGGTAAAACTACGATGATTAGAATGATCACCAATATTTACGTTCCGGACGAAGGGAAAATCCTGATAAAAGAAAAAGAAATAAGCCCGGAACACAGGGATATTATCGGCTACCTGCCCGAAGAAAGAGGCCTTTATAAAAAGATCAAAGTAATGGATCAGCTCCTTTATTTTGCACAGCTCAAAGGCATGAACAGAACTGATGCAACAAAAAAAGCACAGGAATGGCTGATAAGGCTCGGCGCTGCCGACTGGGCAGGAAAGAAAATACAGGAGCTTTCGAAGGGTATGCAGCAGAAAGTTCAGTTTATCTCCACAATTCTGCATGATCCTGAGATTTTAATTCTTGATGAACCATTTTCAGGTTTCGACCCGATTAACGCAGATATTCTGAAAAATGTTATCCTGGAATTCAAGGAGCAGGGAAAAACTATTCTGCTGTCAACCCATATCATGGAGCAGGTGGAACAGCTTTGCGATGATATCTGCCTTATTAATAAAGGGAACGCTGTTCTGGAAGGAAATGTCCGTGAAATCAAAAAGAGCTATGGCCGGGATACCATTCTCCTGGAATTTGAAGGAGATGATTCATTCCTGGATGAAATTGATGGTCTTCATTTCATCAACCGTGCTGAAAACAGGGTTGAATTCAGGTTAACAAACTCTGATATAAAAGCTGAAGAATTTCTGAAAACTATTGTTGACAAAACAGATATTTACCGTTTTGAACTGGCAGAACCCAGCCTTCATGAAATTTTTGTTGATGTTGTATCAAAAGACGGAGCTAAATGATGAAAGGAAAAAGCACATCCAAGATATTCAACATCATAAGGCATGAATATTTACTGAAAATTCGCTCCAAAGGATTTATTATCGGTACTCTTTTCGGGCCGCTGATTCTTGTTGCATTCCTTACCATACCTGCTCTCGTAGCTATTATGTCCGAGGACAGCACAGAAAGAAAACTTGCCGTGGTTGACGAAACAGGCCTTTTTGGTGAAAAACTTGTTAATAACGAGCCGGACAAATTTTATATTGAAAGCACTCCGATTGAAGAGCTAAAAACTCAGGTTCTTGACTCGAAAATTGACGGGTTCCTGCTAATACCGGCAAATATTCTTGAAGCCGGTAAAGTTGAAGTTTATACCCGTGGCGGCGGCGGTCTTGGATTTACAGGTTCCATCCGCAGTGAACTGGCCTGGGAAGTAAGAAAACAGCGCCTGCTTGATGCCGGAGCTTCAGACGAAATACTTGAAGTGGTGAACAAGGGCCTTGAAATTGAAACCAATAAACTTACCGAGGAAGGTGAGCAAAAAGATTACACCGAGGCTTTTGCCGTTATGGGATATGTTCTTGGATTTATGATCTACGGTATGATGTTCATGTATGGCGGACTTGTAATGCGAGGCGTAATCGAGGAAAAAAGCAACAGGATAGTGGAAGTTATTGCCTCATCTGCCAAGCCTTTCGAGATTATGTTCGGTAAGGTAGTAGGTATCGGAGCTGTAGGGCTAACGCAGGTTCTGTGCTGGATAATACTGGCTGTTGGAGTTCTTTCACTGGCCGGGCCGATAATTTCCAGCTTTGCCACACCTGACAACATGGCGCAGGGTATGGCTGCTACCGGGCAGGGGCTGCCCCAGGGATTCGAGATACCGGAAATATCCCCATGGATAGGCGTAGCATTTGTATTCTATTTCCTTTCAGGTTATTTTATTTATGCATCGCTTTTTGCTGCCGTTGGTTCCGCCGTTGATCAGGAACAGGATGCTCAGCAGCTTCAGGCACCCGTAACCTTGCCAATCATATTACCTATACTGTTTATATTCAGCATCATGCAGAATCCTGACAGTGTGCTTGCAACAGTATTATCGCTCTTCCCGCTGTTTTCACCTATTTTGATGATAGTAAGAATTGCAGCAACGGAAGTACCTTTCTGGCAGATAGCTCTGTCTGTAGTACTGATGATCGGCACATTCATTGGTGCTTTGTGGGTAAGCTCAAGAATATACAGGATAGGGATAATGATGACCGGACGCAAACCCGCAATTAAAGATCTGATTAAGTGGGCACGTCGCGGCTGATTAATTATTTTCATTTGTTTAAACAACTCATCCGGTGGCTTAAGGCCATCGGATAAGTTCCTATCTTCAAACCTGTTTGCCATAATAAAACTGAAATTCTATCTTAATATTTTGTTTGCAGGGCTTTCAATTGCCATTTCAGGAAGTATTGAAGCTTTTTCCGGCCTTGTTTCATTCCTGACAGACTCTGGAATTACAACTCTTAGCCTGAACAATATCTATAGATTGATCAAATCATCAAATAATTAATCTATAATATTAAAATACATACTAATCATATAAATTATATAATATTTATAATAAAATATATATTATATCTAAGCCTTGATATAGTTCATCTAACTAAACTTTTTATATAAATAATAATATTATTGGTTCATATTATAATTTTAAATTTATAAATAATAATATTCCATATCTGTCAGATAATATTTATTAATAATATTACTATTTATTTAGTTTAACTTTAATATTAGATCAATTATATCATTTATAATTTATATCGATTATATAATATTTTTGATTATTAATTTTATTATTTCAACAGATAATATTTTATAACACCTCAAAAAAATAATAATATTAATAGATAATTTAATTGAGATAATTACTAATATTCTGATAAGATATTAAAATATGGTAATTTAGATTGATAATAGTATTACTTAAGCTAATTATATTCTAAATTGTTTATTTGATTTTATAACTTAAACTTAGCAAAGCAAATATTTATGCCGGTAAAGAAGATTGCAGGGCGATGCAAAACATAGATCAATCCAGCCTGTGCTGAAAAACCAGTTCGCTTCGATGGTTCGATCTTTGCTTTTGCTGATGTACCCGAAAGTATTTATTTGTTTATGATTATTAATATTTTCATAAAAAGAAGATATCTTTTTTTAGTAAATATACCCGACAATGGTTAATTTTCGGTTTGAAGATATTTCGGTTTCTTTAATGGTAAATATATTAAATAAAATTTATTTTGACGATTGGATAATATGGCAGAAAGAAAAATCAGGGATATGAACCACAAAGTAAAGTTTGGAAACGGATTCCGCAGCAGGTTGCGGTATATTTACCCTCAGGTTTCGTCGGGAATATCCGACTTCCTGACATCGTTTCAATTGACTAATGAAACTTATCTCTCAAGAATTAAATTTACTGTTTATCTTATATTAGCAATATCTTTTATTTTGCCATTTAACCGGCAAATGTGCATTGCAAGGGATAAAGTAATCATCGACACCACTTTATCCGAAGGTATTCGTTACAAAATGATAAAAATAAAAGGCGGCAGGTATCAGCATATTCTGCACCTTCTTGAAGCCGATCTGAAAAATCCTAATTGTTCGCTTGCCGTAATGCTTGCAAATAATAAAGCTGGTACTTTGCAAAAACTTCACAATATGGCCGATACCTACGATGCAACAACTGAGTGGTCTGTTGTCGGAGCCGTAAATGGTAGTTTCTGGAAGGCATATAATGTTTTTCCAATAGGCCCCACATTTGTAAATGGTTACATAATTGAAATGCCTTCTTATAAAAAATGGAGTTCGGTTTTTTTTGATTATGATAATAAACCATATTTTGGCAGATTTCAACTTAAAACAACAATTATCGACAGGAAAAGCAGAATAATTGATGTTGACTATGTGAACCGCAGGAAATCTGAAAATGGCATTGTAATGTATAATCATTTTGCAGGCGATTCGATTCCGTCTGTATTTGATTTGGAATTGGACCAGATACTGGACCAGGCTATGATGGAACAATTGCAGGATACAATTTTCGACGACCAGACTGAAGAAGAATTCGATATGGATGAATATGAAGCCGAAGTAATCAGAAACAAAAAAATTTCCGATATTGAATTTTCTCTTGAAAAAATAGCTTTAGAATTTATTGACGAACCCGCAATCAACAGGGAAATCCAGTGTAAGGTTACCGACAGGGCTAATACATCGATTGGGGTGCCGGAAAACGGAGCCGTTCTATCTTTCGGAACTGATATACCCCGGAATCTGATACCCCGGATCGGAGATACAATATACCTGATGACTAAAACTGACAAGTTTTCTGATATTGAATTTTTAACTGGCCTGTCTGCCACTCCCCGCCTGGTAACAAACGGAAAAGCTGAACACGAGGCCAGATTCGAAGGCTCGCGCAGCAGGCGATTTATTAGCCGGCACCTGCCAAGAACAGCAATCGGAGCCAGCCAAAACGGGGATACTCTCTACCTTGGAGTTGTTCAGCCGGGAAGCCGTAAATGGGGAACCAAAGGGGCATCCCTGCAGGATTTAGCTGTAATAATGAAAAAGACAGGCTCATGGAATGCCATGAATCTTGATGGCGGCGGTTCTTCGATAATGATGATTGGCAGGGAAAATGTATCCAGGGAAAACCAGCCGCTGTTATCGAGGAGAATTGCCGTAGCCGTAGCATTACTTAAAGTGCGGGATACAATACTTGATAATATTATTGATATGATGGAATAATTGATTTAGGGAATAAAAGAAAGTTAATTTTAAGAATTCATTTTATATATTGCAGAAAAATTAAAATACATTTTGCAGTTATTCGAACTGCAATAAAAGGACATTGAAAAAGTCTGTAAACCGGAATATTTTTTTAATTGAACAGAGAATAGACAAGGAATGGAAAAAATTCAACTCGTAGTTTTGGGATTGTCAGCCAGCCCGGCAAGTAATAACGCCTACGCTTTAATTTTAAAGGAATCAGAAGGCAGCAGGAGGCTGCCAATTATTATCGGGGCATTTGAAGCCCAGGCTATAGCTCTTGAAATGGAAGGAGTTGTTCCCCCGCGTCCTATGACTCATGACCTTATGAAATCATTGATCGACAAAATGGGGACTTCACTTACTGAAGTTTTCATAAATGAACTTAGAGACGGTACTTTCTATGCCAAACTGATATTTGAATCCATTAACCTTGAAATAGACTCCAGGCCGAGCGATGCCATAGCGCTTGCTGTCCGTTGCGGAGCTCCGATATATGTGAACAGTGGCATTTTGGACGAAACAGGATTGGCTCCGCAGGAAGGTGAAGAAGACTTTCCTGCCTCTGAAGATGAGGAAGACGATCTTGGTTTCATGAAAAAACCGGATAAACCTAAAGAGGAAGATCAGCCTAAATCCAAACTTGAAATGCTGCAGATGCAGCTTGAAAAAGCAATTCAGGAAGAAAACTACGAAAAGGCCGCGGAACTTAGAGACGAATTGAACAAAATGACAGGATCCGAAGGATAAATATTAAAAAGTTCTTGCGCATTATAAAAATTAGCCGTATATTTGAATTCTCTTGTGAGCCGGAGTAGCTCAGTTGGTTAGAGCATCGGAATCATAATCCGAGTGTCGGCGGTTCAAATCCGTCCTCCGGTACAAAACTTAAACCCGCTAAAAATTTTCGCGGGTTTTTCTTTTTTTGATAGTTACATCCCTATTGATATGATTCACTCAAAGTACTAATTTAAAGATTATTAACATTCTTCCCGGGTATTGATATGATGATGTTTCAGTATTACCTGATTGAATACTACTCAGCAAATATAATATTATTCTGTTTTTGAAAAGAATAATTGCAAAAATGTCATTCTGAAGGAGCGAAGCGACTGAAGAATCCACTTGTTTTTAGGATAAAATTATGAAGAATAGACTCTTCACTTCGTTCAGAGTGACATTTTCTGGTATTATTAACCATATCTAACATACTCTTCCTTTATGCTGAGTTGTTACCCTGATTGAATCTTTTATATATTTAATCAGGAAATCAAAATAAATATAAAAAGCAAGCCGATAAATAATAAAAATCCCGACTTCGAAGCCGGGATCCTATAAACAAATTATATGTAACTATCAGAGGTATTCTTTTATCTGGCGTTCGCCAAGCATAGCGTAATGAACGTTTTCAGCTAATGCCTGAAGTTCGTCCTCACCGGGATAAACTGATACCGGGGCAAGGAAAGAAATTCTTTCTTTGATCATATCAACGAAAGGTTTGGACCTTGCAAGGCCTCCTGTTATCAGAATCTGATCCACCTCGCCTTTAAGCACTGTTGCATTGGCACCAACATCCTTAGCCACCTGGTATGCCATCGCAAGATAGCAGTCCTTTGCTTTCTGGTCGCCTTTTTCCATCATCAATTCTACTTCATAAGCATCGTTAGTGCCCATGTATGATACCATACCACCTTTTCCAACGCACATTTTCTTTACTTCATGAAGCTGATATTTACCAGAGAAGCAAAGTCTCATCAGTGCGCCAACAGGTACTGTGCCGGCTCTTTCTGGCGAGAACGGCCCTTCGCCGTCGAGTCCGTTATTAACATCAACCACCCGGCCGCGCCTGTGTGCACCAACGGTTATACCCCCGCCGAGATGAACAACGATAAGATTAATATCTTTATAATCAAGATCGTGTTCCCTGGCATAGCGCCTGGCTACAGCTTTCTGGTTCAAAGCGTGGAATATACTTACTCTTGGCATATCCGGAAGCCCGGAATAGCGGGCAATATCTTCCATCTCGTCAACAACAACAGGATCCACGATAAAAGCATTTTCAGGATGCTTTGTTTCCTGAGCAATCTCTCTGGCAAGTATGCCACCAAGATTTGAAGCATGCTCGCCCTGAACACCTTTTTTCAGGTCTTCTATCATAACCTGGTTTACCCTGTAAACTCCGCCCGGAATGGATTTCAACATTCCACCCCTGCCGGCTATTGCATCGAAAGAATCAACAGAAATATTTTCTTCTTTCAAACAATCAAGTATAATATTGCGCCTGAATTCAAACTGGTCGGTAATATTTTGAAAATCTGCAAGCTCATCCACCGAGTGGCGCAAAGTTTTTTCGAACACAGATTCCAAATTATTAAAAACAGCAATTTTTGTTGATGTGGAACCCGGATTAATTGTTAGTATTTTCATTTTCCAATCTGTTGGTCAATTATACAAAAAAATTTATAATTCAAATCAATAGGATGCAGCTAAAGCCAGAGACATTAACTTGCTCTTATCAGAATCGGCCCTGGATGTAAGAACAACAGGAACTGAAGCTCCAAGAATAACAGCAGCTACCGTAGCGCCACCGAAGTATGTGAAACACTTGTAAAGAACGTTTCCAACTTCAATATTCGGAGCGAAAAGTAAGTCGGCATCGCCTGCTACTTCACTTACAATTCCTTTATGTTTTGTAGCTTCCATTGATATTGTGTTGTCGAAAGCCAGAGGGCCGTCAATCATACAATCTTTTATCTGCCCTCTTCTGTACATTTGTGTGATGGCAGCTGAATCAATAGTAGATTCCATTTTCGGGTTGACTGTTTCAACTGCTCCCAGCATAGCAACTTTAGGCTTTTCAATACCGAGGTGGTGGAACATATCAATCGAATTATTAAGAATACCGACCTTTTCCATAAGGTTGGGGGCAATATTCTGAGCTGCATCGGTCAAAGCAAGTAGTTTATGATAAACCGGTACTTCGAAAAATCCGATATGAGAAAGAAGCGAACCTTTTCTAAGGCCGTGTTCTTTGTTCAGAATGGCACGCAGATAATCAGCAGTGGCTACAAGGCCCTTCATGATTATCTGGGCTTCACCGTCGCGGATTATCTTTACACACTTAATTGCAGCCCTGGCAGCATTTTCTTCGTTGATAACTTCAACATTATCAAGATTGAAATTAATTTTTGCCGCAATATCCCTGATGTTTTTTTCATTTCCAACAAGAATAGGATCTGCAATTCCGGCCTGCATAGCATCAGCAACTGCCTGGAGTACGGGTTCGTCGGCAGCAGCAGCTACAGCAATTTTCTTTTTTGGTTTCTGTTTTGCGATTTCTATTAAATCATTCAGGGATTTTAACTCCATGAATATCTCCGTATGATTTATTATTATAACAATTATTCTGTTTCGAGGCTGCCAACGACAGCTTCAACTGCTTCAAGAATTTTTCCTGATCTTACAAGTTCTTTCATAGTGTTATGGTCTTTATAAAGTGGCCTGTCAATTTCCAGGAATTCAACATGTTCACGGATTACCTTGCGTGCAGCCATAACACCGTCGCCATTATTGAAATCTCTGATATCAAGAGCCTGTGCGGCAGCCATGAATTCTATTCCGAGTACTCCGTAAGCATTATCAAGTATCTGGTTATTTTTCAGTGCTGTATTCATTCCCATCGATACAAAGTCCTCCTGGTCTGCAGCAGCAGGTATAGACTGAATTGATGCCGGGTTTGAAAGAATTCTCTGCTCAACAATAAGCATATCTGCTGTATATTGGCTAAGCATCAGGCCTGAGAACATTCCCGCTCCTTTAGTAAGAAATGCCGGCAGACCGACACTGAGGGCAGGATTGAGAAGCCTGTTCAGTCGGCGTTCAGACAAAACGCTGACCATAGTTACTGATGAACCTGCCATATCCATTGGAACAGCAACCGGAGTACCCTGGAAGTTAGCTCCTGAAAGCTGTACATCATCATCGGGAATGAATATCGGGTTATCACCTACTCCGTTAAGTTCAATTTCAACCTGAGATCTTGCATAAGCATGTGCATCATGTGCCGCGCCGATAATCTGCGGTGTTGAACGCATTGAATATGCATCCTGAACTTTCGTTTTAATTTTACCACTGATAAGATCAGAGCCGGCCAGGCATTTATTCAATGCCATAGCGCTGCGCTGCGCCCCTTTGAAACCACGAAGCTGATGAATTCTCATATCATAAGGTTTCATGTTAGCGAGCAATGCCTCCAGAGACATAGCAGCGGCAATCTCAGCCATCTTTAGGAATTTATTATAATCATGAAGCGTAATAGCGCTCATGGCAGTGAGAAGATTTGAACCATTTATAGCTGCCAGACCGTCTCTTGCTTTAAGCCCGGGAATTGGAATACCGACTTTTTCCATAGCTGTTTTCGAAGGCATTCTTTTACCTTCGAAAAATACTTCGCCTTCACCCATCAACGTCAAAGCAATTTGTGACATAGGTGCAAGGTCGCCACATGCTCCAACCGAGCCTTTTTCGCAAACAACCGGCGTCAGGCCTTTGTTAAGCAAATCTACATAAGTTTGAGTTATTTCCGGGCGGCAACCCGAATTACCATGTGCATGAACATTTGTCCTTGCAAGCATAGCACCCCTTATATGTTCAATCGGGGCAGGATCACCTATACCGGCAGAGTGGTTATAGATAAGGTATTTCTGGAATTCTTTCACCTGGTCATCGTCAAGAACAACTTCAGAAAATTCACCGATACCTGTATTTACACCATACATGATTTCGCGTGCTTCAATTTTTCTTTCAAGCAATGCCCTGCATTTTTTGATTCTTTCAACGGATTCATCAGCAAGTTTTACTTCTTCATAATTTCTTGCAACATTGACCAGGTTGTCAATTGTTAAGCCTTCGCCTTTAATTTCATAAGCCATTAGATACCTCGTTGTATGTTTTAACTAAAACAGTTTAAACTGCCGGTTAAATTAAAACAATACTACAAAAGCATTGCCTCTGTAGTATTGTAATATTATTATCTGTGATCTGCTTAAGCCATCAGTGAACAAATACAGGCTACGTTAACCATATCTTCGGTGCTGCAACCCCTTGACAGATCGCAATAAGGTTTTGCAAGCCCCTGAACGATCGGCCCGACAGCTTCGGCGCCTGCAAGACGCTGTGTAAGTTTGTAACCAATATTTCCGGCATTTAGATCCGGGAATACAAGAACATTAGCTTTACCGGCAACTTTCGATCCGGGAGCTTTTCTTTCACCGATAGCAGGAAGAATAGCAGCATCAAGCTGAAGTTCACCGTCAACCGGTAGGTTGGGTTCTTTTTCAGAAACGATCTTTGTTGCTTCGCGTACTTTATCAACAAGCGGATGCTCAGCGCTTCCTTTTGTTGAGAACGAAAGCATGGCAACTTTTGATTCTTCACCTGTTACTGACTGGAAATTCTTTGCTGAAGCAATAGCAATATCTGCAAGCTGTTTTGCATCCGGATCAGGGTTAACGGCACAATCTGCAAAGCAAAGCATTCTGCCGTCTGTAAGAACCATGATGAAGTATGAACTTACAATTGAAATACCGGGAGCAACGCCCACTGAATAAATTGCAGCACGGAGTACGTTGCCGGTTGAAGAAACGTTACCGCCAACAGCAACTGCAACATTATCTGTTTCAAGAAGATAACCGGCAAAATATAGCGGGTCAAGAATTGTTTCTTTAGCCTGTTCTATTGTCATTCCTTTATTTTTTCTTTTCTCGAAAAGCATATTGGCGAATTCTTCGCTCAGATTGCTTTGTTTGGGATCGATAATTTCAATACCATCAAGATTTATATTATTATCAGTAGCAACTTTTTTTATTTCATCTTCATATCCAACGAGTACCGGTTCTGCCAGTTTCTGGTCGGCAAGAAATCTTGATGCTTCAATTGATCTAACATCTGCTGCATCGGGGAAGGCTACTCTTTTGCAAATTTCAGCGGCTTTTGCCCTTACGCCATTTATAAATGTATTATCGGCCATTATAATTCCTGTAAATCTTTATTAAAACAACTTAATTTTCCAAATTTTATATTGCGTTCATAACACAACGTACTGTATCGCGAGCCATTACGAGTTCTTCATTTGTGGGAATTACATAGATTGCAATTTTGCTCTTTGTGCTTATCAGCATTTCTTTTCCGCGAATAGCATCCTGGTTAAGGATGTCATCAATCTCGATTCCAAGGTTTTCTAAGTTTGCACATATCTGGCGACGTACTTCAGGTGAGTTCTCGCCAATACCGCCTGTGAAGCAGATAGCGTCGCAACCGTTCATTTCAGCGATGTAAGCACCAATATATTTTTTAACTCTGGAAGCAAACATGTCGATTGCAAGAAGCGCACGCCTGTCGTGGAATTCATCAATTTCTTCAAGAAGGTCGCGCATATCATTTGTAAGGCCGGACACGCCGAGAAGGCCTGAACGTTTATTCAATGTGGCCATTACTTCGTCAAGTGTAGCACCTTCTTTGTGCGACAGATATTCAACGATAGCAGGATCAATATCACCCGACCTTGTACCCATCATAAGGCCTTCAAGCGGAGTGAATCCCATTGAAGTATCAATTGACTTTCCTTTTTTAATAGCACATGCCGAAGCGCCGTTGCCAAGGTGGATTGTAATGATGTTGGTATCTTCGGGTGTACGTCCGGTAATTTTGCCATACCTGTAGCGTATATACCTGTGAGATGTTCCATGGAATCCGTAACGCCTGATCTTATACCTTCTGTAGAGCTGATAAGGAATAGCATACAAGTAATGAGACTGTGGCATAGAAGCATGGAATGCAGTATCAAAAATTGCTACCTGAGGAACAACAGGGCCAAAAAGTTCCCTTGCTGCATAAATACCTTTCAGGTTTGCAGGATTGTGAAGCGGAGCCAGGTCGATACAATCTTCGATACCCTGAATTACTTCATTATCTATAAGAACCGAGCGTTTGAACCTTTCACCGCCATGTACTGTGCGGTGGCCGATAGCATGAATATCTTCGTTGCTTGTAAGGCCCGGGATTTTTGTTTCGTCTGATTCAAGCCATTTTTTGAGTTGGAAAATTGCAGCCCTGTGATCTCTTAAAGGTGTTGCCATTTTAACTGCAGGTTTTCCCATTACCTGAAATGTCATAAGTGACTGACTACCAATACGTTCTATCAATCCCTTTGCCAACATCTTATCATCATCGTTACCTATCTTCTCTAAATCAGTATCAACAATCTGAAATTTCAGTGATGAACTTCCGCAATTAAGCACTAAAACATTCATACTTTTCTCCGGTTAAAAAATCATAATTTACTGTTTTCAAAATCAATTTCATTTTCTGCTATAATATGCAGATACAAATATATAGGATTTTTTAATCTATTACTAATATTTATTAGGCATTTATAAATTCTTTTGTAATCATTTTGTGGCTATTTTTGCAAATAATTATTTTTGGTTAAAATCTTCTATCAAACCTTCAGCAAGCCAGTTTGCAATAGCCTGCCTGTTATTCTCCTGAAAAAATCGCAGCTGGTCTCTTGAATTCTGTATATTCCCAAGTTCTATATATACACAAACAGGATTGGTTTTGCGCAAAAGGTATAGCCCACGGGAGCTGACAGTACCGCCGTATCCCCTGCCAGGCTGGGCTGCAGCGTATTTTTTCCTGATAGTTTGCTGTAGGTTTTTTGCAAATTTTTCTCCTGTCAGGCTTCCGGGATTATGATAGAAAAATATATCAATTTTCTTTCCTTCGGTTCTGGAATCAACATGTATTACGACAACACGCTGATATTTTGATTTTTTTTTAGATTTTTGATATTCTTTATTAATAATTTCCACCCTTTTTGCCAGTCTTTCAAGCTGATCAGCCGAAATTGTATCACCACCGAGATAGTATTCATCATAATCCAATTCCAGGTATTTACCGCTTCTTATCCCGTCATTGGGATCCTGAACTATGAAATGAACAGTAGCCCCGTGTTCAAGCAATCTTTTGCCGAGCCTTAAAGTAACGTCGTAAGCGTACTCGTCTTCAGAAAAAGTATATTTTCCCCTTGTCCCAACAGCTCCCGGATCAGGCCCGCCATGCCCTGCAACAAGGTAAAACACAGCACCATTCAGCTTTGTGTCTCTCTTAATTAATTTTGAATTCGCTTCCCCGAATATTGATAAGTCTGGTGCATTTATCTTTCTGCCGCTTTCATTGCAATCAAGAGACTTTTCAGGTATATTTTTTTCCTGGGAAACGGATATAAGGAACTGTGGTACCCAAAGTACTTTATCGATTCTAAAATCTTTATCTTTGATTCTTCTTTTAGCAAGTTTGTCATTATAATCCTGGATTGCTTTTGCACTGTCAAAATTAACGATACCCGTACACGAGCGTATTGTTTTCCCGTTGAATTTCACTTTCAATATGGGCAATTGATAATGCCTGCCAAGAACAAGGCCGTTTCTTTTTGTAAGCCGCCCTGAATTTATATCAATAAATGATTTTTTCTCTTCACTACCGGCAGGAAGGCCATAGCGTTTCAAAAAAGTAGATATACCGTCTCCCTTTTTTGGTTTGGCTGTAAGAAAACAATTTTCATCGGAAAATGCTTTCCCGTTGAAAATCAGGAGAAATAAAATAGGAATGGAATATTTTAATATGTTCATTTGTTTCAAAAATTTATTCTCTATGCTGCTAAAACAAAATAAACAGAATGATTTCAAATATGCAAGTATATTTATTAAAATCTGACTGTTTTTTGAAAATAGTCACAAATAATTTGGTTTTTTAGTACAGCTAAATTATATTATTAGTTTTATTAAAAACAACTGATTCGTTATTAATATGAAATTAAGCTTTTTAGAGAGAATAAAAAAGGGTCCGATACTATTTGACGGTGGTTTTGGAACTGAACTGTACAAAAGAGGGGTATTCCTTAACAAGTGCTTTGAGGAACTTAACTTATCAAACAAACAGTTGATAAAAGATATTCATTCCGATTACATCAAAGCCGGTGCGGAAGTTATTACCACAAATACATTTGGCGGGAACCGGTTCAAACTTCGAAGGCAACTGCTGCATGAAAATCTTAAAGAGATAAATTTTAATGCAGCATCAATTGCCAGGGAAGTTGCCGATAATTCTGTTTACGTGGCTGGTTCAGTCGGGCCGCTTGGAATTCAAATTGAACCTCTGGGCCCAATCAGCCGTGAAGAGGCAATTGAATTTTTCAAAGAACAATTGATTCCCCTGATTGATGGCGGAATAGATATTATTCTTTTCGAAACCTTCATCTATCCTGACGAATTGAAATGTGCTGTTAAGGCTGCAAGGGAAGTCACAAACCTGCCGGTTATCGCACAGATGACAATCAACGAACATTCCAGGTCACTTACAGGTGCTTCACCGGAAATAATGATCAGGGAAATGGAAAGTTTCGGGGCAGATATTATCGGGGTGAATTGTTCGGTAGGGCCAAGGGTTATGCTGAACTGGCTGGAGGAAGCCAGAAAGTATACGGATAAATATATATCAGTGATGCCGAATGCAGGTAAACCAAAAAATATTGACGGGAGGAATATTTACCTGACTTCCCCTGAATATCTTGGCGAATATGCAAAGCACTATATACAAACCGGAGCAGATATAATTGGAGGATGCTGCGGAACAGGGCCTGAGCATATCAAAAAAATGAGTAATATGCTGAACTCATTGAAACCGGACCTGAAACAAAACAGGGTTAAATTCAGCGAGCCAGCCAAGAAAATTGAAATATCAACTGTTCCCTGTGAGAAAAAATCCAGAACTGCAAGGCAACTTAAAGACGGCCATTTTATAAAATTTGTTGAACTACTCGCACCTATGGGAGTACTCCCAAAAAAGGAAATTGAAAAAGCCAGGGAACTTAACTATTATGGAATTGATTGTATTAACATCCCTGACGGCCCTCGTGCCAGCGCAAGGATGTCAGCAATGGCACTTGCAGTTAAAATTCAGCGTGAAGTGGGCATTGAAACCCTTTTGCACTATGTTTGCAGGGATCGTAATGTAATTGGCATTCAGTCAGATTTACTGGGCGCCTATGCTCTTGGTTTAAAAAATATATTAGCTATTACGGGCGACCCCCCGAAACTGGGAAACTACCCTGATGCCACGGCAGTTTTTGATGTAGATTCCATCGGCCTCGTAAATATAATAAACCGTCTGAACCACGGAATGGATATAGCCGGAAACCCGATTGGCGATCCTACGGGTTTCTTCATTGGGGTTGGTGCTAATCCCGGCGCTGTAAACCTGGATGAAGAAATAAAAAGGCTGGATTGGAAAGTTGATGCCGGGGCAGAATTTATTATTACTCAACCGGTTTTTGATATCAGAGTATTTGAGAATTTTATTGAAAGAACAAAACATATAAAAATCCCTATTGTTGCGGGTTTATGGCCACTTGTATCCATAAGAAATGCAGAGTTCATGAACAATGAAGTACCCGGCTGTGACGTCCCGGAAGAAATACTGATTCGAATGAGAAAAAGAGCAGGTTCGAAGGAAGACAGCCTTAAGGAAGGTATTGATATTGCCCGGGAAACGCTGAATCGGATACGGAATCATATTAAGGGAATACAGATATCAGCGCCATTTGGCAGAATACAAAGTGTATTTGATGTACTCGATGGTTTTAATTTTAGATAATCGGAAGACAATGAATAAATACGAGCAAATAAAAGGAATCCTGAAGGAAAGAATACTCGTCCTTGACGGAGCGATGGGAACGATGATTCAAAAATACAAATTCTCGGAGGAGGATTTTCGTGGTGAAAGATTTGAAAATCATGGAAAAGACCTGAAGGGAAACAACGATATCCTTGTTTTAACTCAGCCGGATATAATTAAAGAAATTCATATTGAATACCTGAATTCCGGTGCGGATATTATCGAGACAAATACATTTAATGCACAGGCAATTTCCCAGTCTGATTATAATGCCGAAGAATTAGCCTACGAAATAAACCTAAAAGCAGCCGAAATTGCTAAAGATGCCTGCCTGGAAGTTAGCAGAAAAAATCCCGGCAAGCCCAGGTTTGTTGCCGGATCAATCGGGCCAACAAACAGAACAGCATCAATGTCGCCGGATGTTAATAATCCTGGATTCCGGGCTGTGTCTTTCGATGAACTGTCAGATGCCTACTATACCCAGGTAAAAGGACTGGCCGAGGGCGGAGCAGATATTTTTCTGATAGAAACTATTTTCGACACATTAAATGCCAAAGCTGCTATCAACGCTGTTTCAAGGTATATCCACGATAGCGGCAGGATTATTCCGGTAATGATCTCCGGCACAATTACTGACCAAAGCGGCAGAACCCTGTCAGGACAAACTATCGAAGCATTTTATATTTCAATCGCTCATACTCCATATTTGCTCAGCGTAGGATTGAACTGCGCTCTGGGTTCCGGGCAGATGAGGCCGCACATAAAAGAATTGTCAAAAATTGCAGACTGCTACACCAGCCTTTATCCAAATGCAGGCCTTCCCAATGAATTCGGCCAGTATGATGAAACTGATAAATATATGGCCGAAGTTATTAATAGCTATGTAAATGAAGGATTGATAAATATTGTGGGCGGATGCTGCGGCACAACACCTGCTCATATAAATGCAATGGCCCGAACGGTGGAAAATTTAAAGCCGAGGGTTATCCCCGTCAATCCCCGGTATCTGAAACTCAGTGGGCTGGAAGCTTTAACTATTCGGCCTGAATCAAATTTTGTTAATATCGGCGAAAGAACCAATGTAGCCGGTTCGGCAAAATTCAGGCGTTTAATAAAAGAAGAAAAGTTCGATGAAGCTATTGAAGTTGCCAGGCAGCAGATTGAAAATGGCGCCCAGGTAATTGATATAAATATGGATGAAGGAATGATTGATTCCGAAGATTCAATGGTCAGATTTCTGAACCTGATAGCATCTGAACCGGATATTGCAAAGGTTCCTGTTATGCTGGATTCTTCAAAATGGTCAGTTATTGAATCCGGCCTAAAATGCCTACAGGGCAAGGGTATCGTAAATTCACTTTCCCTGAAAGAAGGTGAAGCATCTTTTATTGATCATGCACGAAAAGTACTTTCATACGGAGCCGCTTTGATTGTTATGGCCTTTGATGAAAAAGGCCAGGCGGTAAGTTATGAAAGAAAAATTGAAATTTGCCAAAGAGCATACATAATATTAACTGAGAATGTAGGTTTTGCTCCCGAGGATATAATTTTTGATCCTAATATACTGACAGTTGCCACAGGTATGGATGAACATAGGAATTATGCAGTCAATTTTATCAGGGCAACGGAATGGATAAAAAAGAATCTGCCGGGAGCTAAAGTCAGCGGCGGAGTATCAAATATTTCATTCTCATTCAGGGGCAACAACCGTGTAAGGGAAGCAATGCATTCTGCGTTCCTTTACCATGCAGTTAAAGCCGGGATGGATATGGGTATAGTAAATGCCGGCCAGTTGGAAATTTATGAAGAAATTCCCGAAGAATTTCTGTCAGCTGTAGAAGATGTTCTGCTTAACCGCCGGGATGACGCGACTGAAAGGCTTATTAACCTTGCTTCCAATATCAGCCAGAAAGATAAATCAGATAAAAAAATTGACAAATGGCGTGAACTTCCTGTTGATAAAAGATTGAAGCATTCTCTGGTAAAAGGTATTCTTGATAATATTATCGAAGATACCGAAATTGCCAGGCAACAAGTTAACAATCCACTGGAGATAATTGAGAAATACCTTATGGACGGTATGAATGAAGTAGGAGATTTGTTTGGTTCAGGTAAAATGTTCCTTCCGCAGGTGGTAAAATCAGCCAGGGTGATGAAAAAATCAGTTGCATACCTGATTCCCTATATTGAAGAATCTTTGAAACATGAGGAAAAGAAGTCAGCTGGTAAGATTCTTATGGCTACCGTAAAAGGTGACGTGCATGACATAGGCAAAAATATAGTTGGCGTTGTACTTGCATGCAATAACTATGAGGTTATCGACCTGGGAGTAATGGTTCCGGCAGAGAGAATCATCAGCGAGGCTGTAAAAAAAGATGTTGATATTATTGGCTTAAGCGGACTGATAACACCGTCCCTTGACGAAATGGTAAACGTTGCATCTGAAATGGAAAGAACCGGTTTAAAAATTCCATTATTAATAGGAGGAGCTACAACTTCAAGGATTCATACGGCAGTGAAAATCGATCCTGTTTACTCAGGGCCGGTAGTTCATGTTGTTGATGCAGGAAAAAGTGTTCCTGTAGTTAGTTCGCTTCTCAGCAAGGAGCAGTCAGTTGATTTTATTGAACAAATCAAAAATGATTATAAGGAACTAAGGGACAGGCATGAGAAGAAAATGGCATCCAAAAATTTAATTTCTCTTGACGAAGCCAGGGCAAATAGATTAACAATTAATTGGGAAGACTATGAAATTCCGGTTCCTGAAAAGGCGGGTATAACAAAATTTGATAATGTTGATCTGAACAAGATCAGGAAATATATTAACTGGACCCAGTTTTTCCTTACCTGGGAGATAAGCGGGAAATATCCGAAAATATTTGATCATCCAAAGAAAGGTAAAGAAGCAACAAAACTTTATGATGATGCAAATGAATTATTAGATAAAATTATTGATCAGAATCTGATTGCTGCAGAGGGGACAATTGGGATTTTCCCTTCCAATTCCAAACAGGATTCAATTATTATATACGACAATCCTGAAAATAAAAATGTTATCCATGAAATACACACCCTCAGGCAGCAAAATAAAAAAGTCAACGAACCCAACTTTTCGCTTTCAGATTTTATAACTCCCGTTTCAACCGGAATTACAGATTATATCGGGATATTTGCTTTAACAGCAGGAATCGGATCTGAAGAACTTGCAGAGAAATTCAAACAGGATAATGATGATTATAACAGTATAATGACAAAAGTACTGGCAGACAGGCTGGCTGAAGCCTTTGCCGAATATATGCACAGGGAAGTAAGGACAAACTACTGGGGATATAGTTCAGAGGGGCTTGATATTGCCGGAATCCTGACCGAGAAATATCGAGGAATTCGTCCTGCTGCTGGATACCCGTCTTTACCGGATCATACTGTTGTTAAGCAAATTTTTGATATATTGAAAGTTGAATCTGAAACACAAATGAAATTAACCGATAATTTCATGATGTTGCCGGCAGCTTCAGTAAGTGGAATTTACTTTGCTAACCCGGAAGCAAAATATTTTGCAGTTGGAAGAGTTAATGAAGAGCAGGTAAAAGATTATGCAGAACGTAAAGGAATCAGTTTGAAACAGGCTGAAAAATGGCTTGCAACAAATCTGGCATATTGATATGGATTCAAAATTAGCAACACAGGGGATAAAAAAAGCGAAATCACCTATAGTCAGGTGGCTTTTGATATTTTCAGGTATTCTGTTTACTGTTCTTGGTATTATTGGTATTTTTTTGCCAGTATTACCCACAACTCCCTTCATGCTTTTGGCAGCAGCATGTTTTTTCCGCAGTTCAGATAAATTTTACCGCCTACTGACAGAACACCCAAGGTTTGGTAAATATATCCGAAATTATCGCGAAAAAAAAGGTATTCCTTTGAAGGGAAAGATCATGGCCATGGCAACCATGTGGCCGACTATTCTAAGCTCAGCATATTTTTTTGTTGATCCCTTATGGCTTAAAATTCTGTTGATCATAATTGCTGCTGCCGTTACAATTCATATATTGTCATTTAATACTACACGGGACTAATATAAAGCATTAACCCAATTTGCACGGGTATAAAGCTAAATGCTTATCAATATTGGAGGAAAATTCTCCGATTGGTCACTACAAATATTTTCTATTCACCGGCATTCAGGACATTTCCGACAGCAGGGGAATATCCAGAGCTCTTTCATCTTTTGTAATGACATATCACAGCCTGCATCGGTAGAGGACAAAAAATGAACTAAACGTACCAACAAACCGCTATGAAAAATCAAGTTGATTTCGGACTTCCGGACCTGAAATAATGGGCTGCAATAATTACTTTCAGGACGGGAACAAGATATTGATATTTTTGTTGGTTATATATTATGATGAAATTTAAGCCATTTCTGAAAAAATTTAATCCTTACCGGTGGTAAATGTATCGCTGCTAAGGAAGAGTTTTTCTTTTTCCTGGTTGAGTTCCGACTGTCGGTTCAGGTTGGCTTTTACTTCTTCAAAGTCCTTTAGCCCGGACAAACTGCTTTTTAACTGGTTTATCTCTTTATCAATTTTAACCATTTTTATTTTGGCAATGGCATCGTTTACCATTCTTTCTATGTCGTCCTCGGGAAATTCCACGCCGAAATCCACCCATTTGCTGCTTACTTCATCTTTTTTCAGCGCAATTGAAGTCAGCAGGTCGCGGTCGGTTTCATTCAGGTTTGTATTCGAAATTATTTCAGCAAGTATGTCACTGTTTTCCTCATGCAGATAAATAATCAGGCCGAAAAGCCTTTGCGCGTCGGGAGTTATCAAATCGTCCTCGCGAAGGTCTTTTTCATGGATAATGTAATTGAAATCATTTTCCTTTCTCATAGCAATATGAAGCAGTAGTGTTTCTTCACTGCTGATCAATCTTAAAATATCTTTGGCAGTTCTTTCAGGTTGTACCGGTTTTTCCTGCTGTTTCCGAAATAATTGCCTTTGGGGCTGCTTTCCTATCGTATCTTTTTCTTTATATAGTTGCTGTATCTGCCTTTCGTTCAAATGTAGAAGGGAAGCGAAATGATTTATAAAGAAATCATGTTTCATCTTATCCGGTATGTTTGCAACGAGCTTTAGCAGCTCGCGTGCAGCGTCAGCGATTCCGCCTGGAGTATCGAACATCCCGGCTTTTTTTTGCAATTCAATTCGGAATTCAATAAATCCCGTTGCCCCGTCTAAGTGCTTTTGGAAGGCTTCAGCTCCGTGATCTCTAACCATACTGTCAGGGTCTTCTCCTTCGGGCAGTAGCGCCAGCATAACGTCGAACCCTTCCTGCAATGCGAGTTCCAATCCGCGGTCTGCGGCTTTAATACCGGCTTTGTCCCCGTCGTAAACAAAATATAATTTACTGCAATAGCGTTTCAGCAGTTTCAATTGCTCGGTGGTAAGCGAGGTGCCACTGGATGCCACACAGTTCTCGAATCCCGCCTGGTAGAGCGAAAGAACGTCTGCATATCCCTCTACGAGAATAGCTTCCTTCTTACTCATTATCATCTGGCGGCCTTCGAACAGCCCGTACAGGCTGCGGCTTTTGTCGTAAACCGGCGACTGAGGGGAGTTTATATATTTCCCCATTGGGTCGTCTTTTTTCAAAGCTCTGGCCCCGAAACCGATTATACGCCCAAGGTAATCCCGTATCGGAAAAATCGGGCGGCCCCGAAAGCGGTCGTAAAAGCGTCCGTCATCTTTAACAACAATCAGCCCGGCATCCTCAAGCGTTTTCTGGTCGTACCCGGCTTTTTGCAAGGGCTGCACGATTCCTTCCCACTTGTCAACTGAATAGCCAAGCATGAACTTTTCTATTAGTTCATTACCAAACCCCCTGTTCGCAAAATAATCTCTTGCGATTTTGCCATCATTATGCTTCAAGGCATTCTGATAGAGCATGGCTGCGTCTTTTAGGGCAGAAAAAATATTTTCCTTTTTCTCGCTTTCGGATTTTCCCTGTGTCGGGCCGCTGTCCATCATTTTAATGCCGTAACGGGCTGCAAGTGTTTTCATAGCTTCGCGGAATCCCATGCCGTGGTATTCCATCATGAAACTGAAAGCGTCGCCGGATTTCCCGCAACCGAAGCATTTATAGATATTTGTCTCGGGAAAGACGGTGAAAGAAGGAGTTTTTTCCTCGTGAAAAGGGCACAGGCCAAGGAAGTTGCGTCCGCGCTGCTTCAGCGGCACATATTCGCCAACAATCTCAACGATATTGGCTACTCTTTTTATCTCTTCCTTTATTTCATTTCGTTCCGCCATCTTACAAAAATAAGATAATATTTTTTGATTGGTAAAACTATTATTTCTAAGAAATACAATATGCATATCAACTATGAAATGCCGGATTGCACATAAATTTTGCAGAAGATGGAAATATTTAAAATAATCCTTCCCGTAATAATTTACGGAAAGGATACGGATCATGGAATTAAGCGAATATTTATTGCAGTCGGAAATGAATTGGTAGTTTCATATATACAATTACGATATTTCCTTCTTTATCCTTGCCCGGTTTCCACTTCGGCATTTTTTTAACTACCCTTAGTGCTTCTTTATCGCACCCGTGGCCAATACCTTCAACTACTTTAGGATTTATAATATTTCCCTCTTTACTTATTCCGAAAGAAATAATCACCTTGCCCTGAATGCCTCTTTTTTGTGCCTCGGCAGGATATTTCAGGTTTTGGGAAATAAATTTCTCCATTGCTTTTTGTCCGCCTTTATACTGCGGCATAGTAATATCACTACTGAATTTTTTTTCGTCCGCATTGCTAATTGCACTAAAAGCTAAAAGCATTGACATAACAATTCCAATAAGCGATAGAAATCTGAAATGGTTTATTGCTTTCATAACATTTCCTATCTTAACCTGAAATGTAAGGGAACATTAATATATGCAGCCACTTTTTTACCTTTTTGTTCAGCGGGTTTGTAAGTGCAGGACATTATTGCATTAACAGCTGATTCATTGAATATTTGATTATCAGAACTGATTATCTCAGCTTTCGAAGGTTTACCATTCTTATCAACCATTACCTTGACGAGAACTTTTCCCTGAATGCCTTTTTTTCTGGCTTCTTCCGGGTATTTTATCGATTTCTGGAGTTGCGTAAGGTCAACTTCCGGTTCAGAATCAACAACAATATAATTTCCCTTCTTTTCAGCAGAGGTTTTGATGTTTATTTCATCAGCCTTTGTCACAGTTCCTTCATTCTTTTCAGTTGTCTCCGGGGCTTTATCTTCTGTGGTTATTGAAATACTTTCAACTTTTTCAACCGGTGTGATATTTTCTTTGTCGGTGCATGCAAATACAAGTAGCAAACCTGAAACAACAGGCAGCAGTAATACAAAACGGAAAAATGAGATTTTCGGAGGCTTGGCCGATCCTATCATTTTTATTCTCCTTTTTATCGTTAAAAAATTGAAGTTGTTAGCCATTTCGAAAAACCGTACGCCCCCTGACCTTTTCATTATCAGCTCCATATAGGATTTCAAGTTGGCGCCATTCCTGATAACTTCGCGGTCGGCAAGGTGTTCGTGGATTTCTTTAATGGACTTAATATATAATCTTACAAATGGGTTAAACCATTGGAAAATTCCAAATAATTCAAGCAACAGCAGATCAATAGTATGCTTTTGTCTGATATGCATTTTTTCATGTTCAATTATGTGATTGAATTCCTCAGGGCTGAGATGGCTCTTATCAAGAAAAACCATGTTGAAAAAAGAAAAGGGAGATAGTGAGTTGTCCGTTAAGATAATATTTATGCCATAATTACGGCTTATACCAAATTTTCTAACGATAGTAATTAACTGGAATATCTGGTATATAAATCTTATCATGAAGAGACTGGCTCCCGTCAGGTAAACAATTAGTATAATATCTGTGAAACTCAGATTTGAAATAGCAGATTCAAGCCCGGAACCTGCCGTTACTACAATAGGATTAAGCATATAGTATCCAATAGCTTGATTTGCCGAACTTATATCGATAGAAAATAGTGGTATTATTAATGATAAAATGGCAGTTGCAATAAGATAGGCTCTGTTCATCATGAAAAAAGTCTGTCCGGCAAGTACCAGCCTGTAAAACAGGTAAAATATTATCATGCAGGCTGAAGATTCAAGCAGGTATATGATAAAAGCTGCGTTGTCAGTCATTTCTTTTCTCCCTGATCTTTTCTTCCATTATCTGCTTTAATTCCTCCATCTCCTCGACAGACATTTCGCTTTCCTTTGCGAAAAATGAAACAAGGCTACCGAAAGAATTTCCAAAATAACTTCCCATGAAATCCTTCAGGAAACCCTTGGTATATTCCTTTCTGCTTATCAACGGGTAATACTCATGGGTCTTGCCATAAGCTTTGTAGGACACAATACCTTTCTTTTCAAGTATCCTTACTATGGTGGAAACGGTGTTGTAGGCGGGCTTTGGATCAGGGAATTTTGCGATAATATCTTTAACAAAACCTTTGCCGATCTTCCACAGGATTTTCATTACCTGTTCTTCTGCCTTTGTTAACTCTTTCATTATATCTCCGGAACTATAATTTTAGTTTATTAACTAATAGTTTAGTTATATAACGCATCATTTAGTTGAAAAGTTACAAAGTAATTTGATTTTTTTTCTAATATGATATGTAGATATTATATATATTATTGTAATACATAGATTTATAGAATTAATATTTTTTTCAACCTGATAAAAATATACTACCGGAACTTATAAATCAGGTAAATAAGCAACAACTGCCGTAAATTGCATTCAAAATCGGCTAATGAATCAATAAAATATTCTTTTCTGACAAACCTGAAAATCAAAATATTGATTATTTTCCTTTGAACATATTCAGGAAAGTATCAATAACATCAACAACCTTATCGACAGTTTTATCATCATTTATTGGAATATTAATACTCTTCTTACCTGTTTCTTTGTCTTCAGTAACTAATGAATCGACCATTTTTCTGGTATTTTCCTTATCTGAGAGGACCTTTCCGAATTTTTGAAGGAAATCAATTCCCGATGATATCAAATCCCCGACATTATTATCCGGAGTCGCACCTTTTTTTGCTGTTTCTTTTTCTTTAGCGGGGATTTCATGTTTCTGAACATTTTCTTTATTATCCGGTTTTTGGCTTGTATCTTTTGCTTTTTCCTTTTCTTTTTTCTCACCGTAAGCTTCATTGTCTGATATATCATCATTATCAGACAGGCTATCGTCGTATGGTTTTTCGGATACATCTTCGACTATTTCCATCAGCTTATCAAATTTTTTCTGATCAAGAACAACAGAATCCTCGCCATTATCAAGAACACCGGTAAAAAGAGATTGTTTGAAATTCAGGACATTTAGCATACGGTGTTCGATCGTTCCGGTAGAAACAAAATTAACAACCCTGACGTGCCTGCCCTGGCCGATTCTCCATACTCTCGCGATCCTTTGTTCGAGTACAGCAGGATTCCATGGAATATCCAGGTTTATAACAATATTGGCGCTTTGAAGGTTCAGCCCGACTCCGCCGGCATCAGTAGAAAGAAATACACGCTTACTTCTGTCATTGGCAAAATTTTCGAGCAGGTCTTTCCTTTTGGCACTGGGCACACCGCCGTGAAGGTATTCATACCCTACTTCGATTTTTTTCAACTCAGCTGCTACCAGCCTTGTCATTCTTTCCCACTGGCTGAATATAACTACTTTTTCTTCTCCACTTTCAAAAACATCAATCAGGAGGGCCATTAATTCATTTATTTTAGTATCGAATCTTGTTTCCTGATCAAGAATATAAGTACTGTCGGAAACCATCCTCATGCAGCTTAATGACAGCATCAGCCTTCTTCTTTCTGGTTCAGACAGAAAACCTCTTGCTCTCCATTTATTAACCAATCTGGATACAGTAGAGGAATAATCCGAATGAATATCCATCTGTTCTTTGGTAACAGGAACAAAATAGTTTTTATCAACTCTTTCGGGGAGTTCTTTCAGAATTTCTGTTTTTTTTCGTCTTATTAATACATTATCAAGTGTTCTTGATATTTCATTCAGATTCTTGTAGCCAATAACTTTGCCTGTATCTTCTTTTACCTGGTGATTACTTAAGAACCTGAACAATGCCCCGAGCTTATAGCGGTCGATAAACTCAACAATAGAATGTAATTCCTCCAGTTTATTCTCTAACGGAGTGCCGGTAAGAACCAATGCGAATTCCGACTGTATACTTTTCACAGCCTGGGCGGTTTTTGTCTTCCAATTCTTTATTCTTTGGGCTTCATCCAGAATTACTACATCAGGAGAATAAGACAGTATCGAGTCGAGGTCATAAATAACACTGTTGTAGCTCACTATTTTATAAAAGGCTTCTTCCTTGTACTGCATTTTTCTTTTATCCGCGGGGCCCTCTATTGGCAAAACATCCCTTGTTGTGAATTTTTCAATTTCGCTTTTCCACTGATATTTTAATGATGTGGGGCAGATAATCAGCACTTTTTCAACGTTGAATTCCTTTGTAAAAATCTCCACGGCGCTAATAGCCTGAATTGTTTTTCCAAGCCCCATATCATCAGCAATCAGGCAGCGTCCGTTTTTAGCGGCAAATAGAACACCTTCCTTTTGATACCTGTATAGTTTGGCATTGATCAGATTATCAAATTCAGGGCTGTCAATCCCATCACTGAATTTTTCTGTGATCAGGAATTTTCTCATTGATTGATTTCTGACATCAATAATAAAATCCATTGCATCAGGATAGCATCGAAATTCAGGATCTAACCGATTCACTTTTTCAAGGAAAAGTTCAAATTTTGCAAACGCAGTTGGTTTCAGAAAATTATCTGAGTCAAAAAATTCTGAAGCAATATCTTTAATTTTATCATAATTGTTCTCCCCTATTCGAAGATAAATTTTTCTTTCTGCTCCATATTTCAGGCTAACAGAAGAATAAAACTGTATGTTTCCCTGATCCAGAAGAGATACGTTTTTCTTCTTTTGTTTTATTCGGTAAATTACATTTTCAATATGCTTGCATGTTCCAAGGTTATTTACTTTAAAATCGGGACAGGAGCAAAAATTCAGCCCCTTTTCTTTCGATCTGATAGCAACTTTATATGTTTTTCCGCTTTCCGGATTGTAAACATTGTAATCAGAAAACACGGGACCGTCACCAACATTTTCAATTTCAAATTCCTGCTGTATCCCATATTGCTTCCTTAGGCCGGACTGCCATTCATCAATGCTCATATCATCAGGTTTGCGGTAGTACGGAATCTTCTTTTCTTTTGTATCCCCGGATTTACTTGCTTTCGATTTTGCTTTCATTTTTTATAATAGCCTTATATGGAACAAACAGTATGGCATAAAAGCCTTTTTATAAATTTAGCAATTAAGTTGCAAAGATAATAGTTTTTCCAAAAATATCGATCAAGATTTGTATAGAATCAATTTTCAAATTCTTACACAAAAAAGTCAACACTTTCCATAAAATTCTTTTTGGAATGATGTAATAATTATTGCTTATATTTACCATCAATTGTGTTTAATAATTAACGTTTAATTCCATGGATTTTGTAGTTTTAAATAAAGATAACATTGCTGATGAACACATCTGCTGCGCTTTTTCGGATAAAAAATGCTCGGAAGGATACGCAGCAAAGAAACATTGGCTTAGTGAAAGATTCAAAGAGGGATATATTTTCAGGAAACTTGATGCAAGGGGTAAAGTTTTTATGGAATATTGTCCCGCTGAATTTGCCTGGAATCCTGTTGATGCTAAGGGATATATTATGATAAATTGCTTTTGGGTATCCGGCAAGTACAAGAAAAGCGGTTATGGAAGGCAATTATATGAATTATGCGAGAATGATTCAAAATCAAAAAATGGGATCGTAGTAATTACCGGCAAAAAGAAAATGCCTTTCCTTTCTGATAAGAAATTCTTTGAAAAAATGGGATTTGAACTTTGCGACAGCGCTCCGCCATATTTCGAACTCTGGTGCAGAAAATTTAATTCCAAAGCTCCTGAACCAAAATTCAGAGATAGTGTTAGAGATGCTGAATGTGATAATAAAAATGGTTTTACTGCATATTACAGCAATGCGTGCCCTTTTACCGAATACTATGTGAAAACCGAACTCGCAAGGGTATGTGATGAAAGAAATTTTAATTTGAAAATAATCAAGATAGACACAATGGAGCAGGCACAGAAGCATGTTGTTCCTTTCACGATATTCAGCCTTTTCCTGGATGGTAAATTCCTGACCCACCAGATACTGAGCGAGAAAATGTTTGATAAGCTGGTAGCAGCTAATTACAAGTAAAAAAGATATATGATATTGTTTACCAAATATTCTGTATTTCCGGAAATAGTAGCAGGAAAAAAACAATGATTAAAAAAGGTATATGATGTCAGTTAATATTTACAAGTTACCTGATATATAGCTCCGGCCTGCGATCTTTGAATATATCGTTAAATTCGTTAAAGGATTTATTCCTTGTTTCAGCGGGACTTATCTCAGTTGTTATTACTGTTTCTTTATCTGCCGGGGCCTGCTCCATTAAGCTCCCGTTATACTTATGAATTGCAGATCTGCCAAGAAACAAAAGAGATTCCTCATTCCTGATTTCAGTTCCGAACCTGTTCGCAACAGCAAGGTAAACTTTATTCTCCAACGCTCGTGCAGGCATTGCAATGTGCCAAACATCGGTAACAAGATTTGAAGGGCAGACAATCAGGTCGGCCCCCGCAATACCGAGCGATCTTGCAGCCTCGGGAAATCGCCAGTCGTAACAGATCATGGTACCGATATTTATATCCCTATTCTCATCCCGGACAACAAAGTATCCTGTATCGCCCTCATCGAAGCAAAACCTTTCTTTATAGAATAGATGTGTCTTCCTGTAGCATGCACTTAAATCTGAATCAGGAAAGAGCAGTGCAGCAGAATTAAATATTTTTATTCCGGCTTTTTCAATAAACCCAACCACGATGATTTTATCCTGATCTGTTGCCATCTGCTGAAAAACAGCGATATCCCCCTGGCCCATCTCATCGGCAAGAGGGGCAGTTTCCTCTTTTGATTCAAAGAAGTATCCTGTGGTAGCCAACTCAGGAAAGATTATAATATCAGAATCAATTTTGTCAATAAAGTCAATAATTTTTTGAGTATTTACTTTTTTATCCCACAATACGGGAGCAAATTGCACAACTGACAGTTTCATAATATTTCCAGTTTTTATTTCGAATATGATTCAATTAATTTACAAATATTTGAATATTCTGTGGATCTTTCTTTTCGATTTTATTCGATAAGGGGAAGCATGATTAATACTTCCCCAAACCATTTCAAATTCATTTATTATCCGGACCTATTACTATTTCTGATTTTTATCCTGTTTCGGCATTGTTACCAGGAAACCACCGAGCTGTAGTGGTTCTTCCAATCGGCAGGACCAAACAAGCTCGCCCTTGTGAACGGTTATATCCGGACAGCCGTCGCACATTACCTGTTGGCCATTTTCAAGAATATCAATAGGCTGTATAAAAAGTATAGATTGCATGTGTACTTTTTTAAATATCCTGAATGGATTTGCCAATAGATATTTAAAATATTTGCCAACTGATTTCCTCAGCTTTTTATCGAAAGGCCATAAGAAAAACAATGTTGAACGTCCCATTCCGAAAGTTGCAGGCGATCCATAGGACAGGTAAGTACCATTAACAAAATGATTCCAGGACATTACAAGTTCAATGAATTTTTTACCCATATAGCCGAATGTTCTTTCCTTTGTACCGATTCTTTCGGTTAGAAGCCATTTGTATGAATCTGATTTTCCTGTTCCGTTCAGGTATGCCGCAGGGCTGAACTCCGGTTCTGTTTTCCTGATCAGGTCAAGCATTATAGGAGCAGTAACGCTGATATCCCTCGGTTCTTCCGAGCTGTACATTACATCTTTCCAGTCTATCTGCTTACCGTTTACATACCAGTCAAAAGGAAGCCCAGGAACGATATAGCGATACATTATAAATACCATTGTATTTACAATATCAATATTATTTCTTGCCCATTCAGCCATTTTGGGGACATATTGCAATGTATCGCTGTAAACAGTGGAATTGAAAGAACAAGAGATACCGCCTTCGTCGGCCAGCATCTTTGCATAATAATAACGCAGTTCATTCAGTTCAAGTTCATTTTTGCCGGCCCATTCGCCTTTGCGGCCCTGCTTGCTGTCCACGTGGAAAGTAAATCCGAAAACGCCGGCTTTCTTCAGGTCGTGTAATAATTCTTTTGTCAGGGCAATACCGTTAGTATTAACTATGGGCTTAATTCCCCTTCTTTTTATTTCAGCAACAAGTTCAATAATATCAGGATAAAGCAGGGGATCGCCCCCGGCAATGGAGATACAGTCTGTGTTTCTGTAAGTCTGGAAAACATCAAGTTCTTGCTTTACCTCGTCCATGGACTTGTGAGAATCTTTTATATTTTTCCTGTAACAGCCGTCGCAATGCAGGTTGCAGGCAGCAGTTGGCTCAAGCCATGATATCGCATTGTCAGGCAAAGTCCATGGCAGCCTGTAAAGAGTATTCAAATCAATAGGCGGTTTTTTCATTTATCATAATTCCCGAATTAAACATAAATAACCTTACCGAACAGCGGCTCGTAAACCTTTTTCCTAATCCATCGTGTAAATCTTCTGCAAGATAAAATCAATCTTTCACAATTCCAAAGAATACTGCCTTCAAAGCCAAAGAACATTTGCGAACAAATTCAGATTCTGAGTATTCTTTATAAGCATAGGTGTCAATAATTTTTTTTGTCAGATCCACTATAAAATCCGGCGGGAAGTCCTCTTTGAAAATTTTCTCTCCATAGCATTCGGCGAAGAAATTAATAAGCGCTTTTCTCTCTTCTTCAAGGTATTCATTCACATTCTTATTTACATTCGGAAATTCCATGCTCATTTCATTGGCATATTTGTAAACGAAAGCTCCGATATTGGCGGGAATCTCTTCTGCTATTCTTTCCAATGCTTTGCGTTTATCATTTTCATTCTCGATAATACGCCTGATATTTTTTAAATTATCCATAACCTCACGGGCATAAAGCTCAGTTATCATATTTTCCTTATTCATAATGATTTTATACATTGTTTTTTTGGACATCCCGCATACAGCAGCTATATTATCCATATTCCATCCCTTTACGCCACGCATTCTTATCAACTCCCGGGAAGCATTAAGTATTTTCTTTTTTTTCCGGTTATACTCTTTATCATTCATATTTTAGTAAACTATTTTTGTTTTTTGAGTTTCCATAATTCAAAAAATAATAAAAAAACGAATATAAGTCAAAATTTTAATTTTTTAACAAATTTACTGCGGTATATATCATTATATCCGCCAAAATCAGATGGTAATTCTCAGGCGAGTATTGGGTGATATTGATCACAAATATTTAACCAAACCGCAAGCCCTGGCCAGAGCCGGAATATAATTGCAATACAGAGCTTTGCAGAAAATACCGAATCTGCAATATTATAGCAGATTATATTTTGAGTCAACAAACCGGCAATTGAAGTAATTATTGGTTAAGATATGTTCTATCCCGAACATATATCCGGGATAGATTGCATTTACATTAATAATTATCTATTGAAAACTATGCAAAAATATTAGAAGCTGAAAGTTAAACCTTAAAAACCAATCAGTTCTCCATCCTGAACCGGCAAATATCCTCGATCGTAACTACCGGCATTTCATGCAAATCTGCAAAATCAATTATTTGCTGCATCCGTGCCATTGTTCCGTCGGGATTTGTCAGTTCGCAAAGAACAGCGCTGTCTCCAAGTCCGGCAATTTTAACCAGGTCTATGCTGCCTTCAGTATGCCCGCGTCTTTCCAATGCTCCGCCTTTCTTTGCAGTTAATGGGAATACATGCCCGGGGTGTACCAGGTCTTCAGGCACTGCTCTATCGGAAACAGCAGTATGAATAGTTTTTATTCTGTCGGCAGCAGATACTCCCGTTGTTACCCCTTCTTTAGCCTCGATGGAGATTGTAAATGCTGTTTGATTCTTGCAATTGTTGTTCTCGACCATTGGACGAAGGCCCAGTTTTTGAGTCTTTTCGGGAGTAAGGCATAGGCATACAATACCGCTGCATTCTCTTATCATAAGTGCCATATCTTTGTCTGTCATTGTTTTAGCAGGGAATATTATATCTCCCTCGTTTTCTCTGTCTTCATCATCAACAAGCAAAATACCACGACCATGGCGTAAAGCATCAGCCGCATTGTTAATTCTTTCGTTGTAGTTTTTTCCGAATTTTCTGATTGTTTCCATTTCTGCCTCGATCATTATGCATTAAACCGGGACAGGGCATGAACCATTGATTTGGTACATGCAAGGTATTATCTTCTACCATCCAGACTTTGACTGTCGGTTCCGGAATTTCACCGGATCAGTCCCTTTCGGGAGTCGCGGACTATTACCGCCGGTAGGGAATTTCGCCCTGCCCCGAAGAAATTATATTTTATATATCACCCGACAACTTTGCCAGGGGAATAATTCAAATTATGAAAATTTTTTTTCAAGTCAAACGATTTTGTTTTTCATAAAAAAAGAAATCCATCCCCTGACAAACGGGGACGGATTTATAACAAATTTTCAATGCAGATCAGTTTTTAAAAATTTTCTTAAAATTTTCTCTGTTGATTTCAACAGCATGTTTCTCCTTAACTTTTTTTAGCCATTTTTGGGTAAGTCTTTTCTGCATCATATCCTGGAAATCGGGAGCAAAATCGGGAATAGCTTCTTCGAATGTTTTTTGCCTGGAGTCAAGGAATTTATTTACTTTAATTACTGAGTATCCACGGCCATTCTTAATTGGGGCTATTATGTCGCCGGCTTTTGCTTTATTTTCAAAAGCTGCTTTTGCCAGGTCGCTTTTTTCAATGGAAAGTACTCCTCGTTCGCCTTTTTTCTCCCTGTATCCGCCTCGCTGAGTGTGAGTTTCAGCAAGTGCTGAGAAATCTTCACCTGATTTAGCCTTTTCATATATATCCCGGGCAAGCGAATCTTTCATAACGAAAATTTCAGCCAGATCGTAAGCAGGAGAAGTTTGATAATCTTCTTTTCTCTGTTCATAATATTCTTTAGCAAGAGTGGAATCAAACTTCAGGTTGTCCCATACTTCAATAGCTTCCACTTTGAAAAGGAGGATACCATCACGGAACTCCCGCATCAGGGCAGCGAAATCAGGATAATCTTTTTCCAGGTTCTTAGTTGCTTCCTGCATCATTATCGGTTCGATAATTTTATCAACGGCCCGGTCTATTCCTTTTCGGTTTGTAGATGTTCCGCGCAATTCAATTTTATTTTCAAGCATATCAACAAATTCGGCAACTGAATATTCCTTATCAAGGAATCGGAAAAGCGGTTTATCCATTATGGTTTCCGGGAGTTTAGCATCCCATGCCGAATCAAGAGTGGTTTTTGTTGTATCCAGGAAGCCGAAGAAGGCATTATATACATTTTCGACGTATTTAAAGCCACAATCCTTTTTCAGTTTTATTTTTAATTCTTTTTTATCATTTTCAAAATAGAGTTTCTTATAGAGTTTCTTTGCTTCGGAACTTTCCTGCTTAGGATCATACTTCTTAGTTGAATCCCTCATAATAATGTGATAGCCATAATCAGTTTTCACGAGCCCGGAAATTTCACCGTCTTTCAAAGAATAGAGCCCTTCTTCGAATTCCGGCATAAGGCTTCTGCCCGTACCCTGCAGGCCAAATGACCGTGAATACCATGCTCCAATATCACCGCCGCGCATAGCACTTCCGGGATCGTCGGAATTAGCTTCTGCCAGCTCGGCAAAATCAGCGCCGTTCTTCAATAATTTAAGTATGCTGTCGGCTTTTGCCCTGGCATCAATTTTTTCATTCTTTTTGCCACCGCTGATCAGGATGTGTTTTCCCCTTACAAATTCAGTTTTTTTCCTGTCCAGAAGCTTGATAATGAAATATCCGAATTTTGCCCTTACCAATTCAGGGGTTATTCCGCCAATTTTATCTATACCGTAAATTGCATCTTCTATTGGCCTTTGTACCCTTCCGGCAGTAATCCAGCCGGGTACAACGCCGTCGCGTTTGGCAGTTTCTTTATCATCAGAAAGGTCCTTGGCAATTTTTCCAAAATCCTCGCCTTTTTTGATTCTGTTCATTGCTTCGGTCGCTTTTTTAAAGGCTTCGACAGTATCAGGTATTGGTTTGCTGTTATCGAATGCAAGCAGGATAACAGCGATTTTCATTTCCGATTCCCGTTTTTTCAGAATTTTTTCAACATTCGGGTCCACAAGTTCCTTATCGAAATAATATGATTCGGCAAGGATCCTTCTGTTGTTTTCAATATCAGCTATAACTGACGAATCTTTGTCGAAACCGCGGTCAATAGCGTCATTTACTTTCAGGCGGTAGTTCACATATAGTTCCAGAAAAGATTTTGCGCTGTCGGGGTGAAGTTCCCACAATTCTTTATTATTGCGGTTCATATTCTTCATCCATGCTTTCTCGATATCAGAATATGTAATTTTTTCTTTACCAACTGTTACCAGAACTGCACCCGGGTCGGGAGCGGCAGAAAACAATGAATTGGAAATAAATAAAGTAATTAGCAGGCTAAGAGAAAACCCTATTCTGCAAATCTTCTTACTTTTTGACATGAAACTCATAATAATTCCTGATAATTATAATAACATAAATTTTTAACACATTCGACGAACAACAAAAATCATAAAGTTAAGCCTTATTTGCAAGTAATGAATTTAAAAAAATTTTCTTTTCACAGAAATAAGAACACTAAAAGTTTAATTTAGTCTCAATTTTTTTATAATTTCGAATAAATAAATTGATTATTGGATTATATCGTGTTGATTTTAAATAGTAATTTATCAATACAATTTTCAATTAATTTGCTGAAATTTTTAAACAGGCATTCGGATTGAACAGATAATTTAATAAAAAATTTATCTTAAATAATTTTAGTAATTATTAAAACTGGAAAAATTTTAGTATGCCGTTTATTAGATCTATATCAGGCCTTAGAGCCACGCTCGGCGATAGTATGAATGCATCGATGATTAGCAATTACGCTCTTGGTTTTGCCAAATTCTGCCCTGAAGGGCCAATCATTGTCGGCAGAGACGGACGCCCGTCAGGCAAATGGATTGAATTAATTGTTGCCGGAGCTTTAGCAGCTGCAGGACGCGAAGTAAAAATGATTGGTATTGTGCCAACCCCCACTGTACAACTGGAAGTAGAGCACAGCAATGCTGCCGGTGGGATAGCAATAACTGCCTCACACAATCCGGAACAATGGAACGGGTTGAAGTTTCTTAATAAGAGCGGGGTTTTTCTTGATGCTAAGGAAAACAGTGACTTCTGGGATATCGTTGATAATTCTTACTTCGAGGAAACAGGATTTCGCAGTAAGATAAATATTATAAATGATGACAACGCTGTTCAAAGGCATGTTGGCAGGATACTTGAAATTCCTTTCCTGAAAGATTCAGGAATATTTGACAGAATAAGAACAAGGAAATTTAAAGTTGTTGTGGATGCCGTGAATGCTTCCGGTTCGAAAGCAGTTCCGATGCTTCTTGATAAACTGGGCTGCGATGTGATAAGGCTTGCCTGCGACAGTAGCGGATTATTCCCGCACACCCCGGAACCATTGCCTCAAAACCTGAACGGGCTCTGCGAAGCCGTGAAAAAAGAAAATGCTGATATTGGGATCGCGGTTGATCCTGATGCTGACCGGCTTGTAATAATCGATGAAAAAGGTAACCCCGTGGGCGAGGAAAGAACAATAGTGATTTCCACAGAATCAGTTCTTCGATTCATGAATAAACCAGGCCTGAAAGTTAGTGTAAATTATTCAACTACACGTGCTGTTGAAGATGTAGCAGCAAAATATAAGGCTAAAGTTGAACGATCTCCGGTTGGCGAAATCAACGTGGTAAAGAAAATGAAAGAATGCGACGCTGTTATTGGCGGAGAGGGTAGCGGAGGTGTTATCCTTCCGGAATGCCACTATGGCAGGGACTCTCTTGTTGGAACAGCTTTGCTCCTGTCCTTATTGGCAGACAAAGATTTGACTGTTTCCCGGCTCGTTTCCGATTATACGGATTATTCCATGATTAAGTTAAAACAGGTGTTTTCCGGAGATATTAATCCACTTATTGATCAGGTTGTTGATGCACTTCCTGAAGGAAATGTAGTTAAAGACGACGGAGTTAAAGTTAGTTTCGAAAAATCCTGGGTTCAGCTAAGGGCCTCCAACACAGAGCCAATTGTAAGGATAATGGCCGAAGCAGAATCAGAACACGAGGCTAATCTTCTGGCTTCCAAGATAATTGATATTGTTAAAAATATATAAAAATAAACAGATGAAAAGAGTCACTTTATTAGTAATATTCTCTGTAATTTTTATTTCATGTTCGGGATATAATGCCGTTATTAATCATTGGTCTCTTATCAGGGGAATAGACCTGGAAAAGAATGATTTTTTTTATTCCGGAATTTTTGCTGATACGATCCGAGCGGAGTCTAAAACAACTCTTTTCAAGCACAATGCTGACATCTATGATTTGAATGATAAAATTGAACAAATCATAGATGACGGAAAAATATTCCCGGAATTAAAAATTGACAGCAGCTTCTGCTTGAGTTTTAATAATGAAGAAATTACTTTTTACATGGTGAATTACAATATCGGCAAATCAGTACAGACCTTGTATTACACGGAAAGTTTCGGTGTTGTTCTGAGGATATTTTCCCAAGGCAAGGGCATAGGGCTTGTTCAGGTAAGCCGGGCTGGCACATCAGACACCAGCAGGATTGATATAAAACCATTACTCAGAGATTTTATTGATAGCGGCATTATCAAAAATTAATAAAATAAAAAAATTGCATTGTCACATACAGGTATGCAACAGTTTTTATCCTCCTTCTCAAGACATTCTTGGGAAGGAGTTTTCCTGCAAAGTTGAGCTTTGAAACCATATCCGATTGTATTCCACGTACTTATAAAAATTAAGTTATCAGGGCTTTTCCTGATCAGTCAATGGTCAGGTGATAGGTATTTCTATCGACGTTAAATATCTTCAGTCTGACTGTTCCCAACAGTTTTGAATTTGTCGTTAATGAAGAAATAAAAAATAAAGATTGCAATATATCCGAACAGCCCCAGGCCTGATATAAATGTCATATCACGTCCGGCTTCGATAAGCGGAACATAATGCCTGAGGAAATTATACCCGCACCATGCAAGAAATATCAGGAACAATGAAATTGAAAAATACCTGCCCCGGTAATTTTTTTTTGAATAAAGAGAAATAAGCATCGCAACTGAAGGAGCATATAAATATATCGAATGATGCCTGTAGGACAATGGCGAGGCTATCACCATAAGGGTTAGCCATGGCAGAAAATCAACTGCACTCCATTGAATAAGTTTTCTCTGCTTAAAAACTATAATGATGATAATGATGATAATTCCCAGATAATATGCTGAATAAGCGGCACTGGTTTCACCCAGGATTCTTCCGCTCAAAGACAACAGGGAATTATTGAAAGCTACAGTATATTTGAACAATCCCGGTATTTCCGAATATCCCCGGATCGTACCTAAAAAATCAAGGTATTGCTGCCAGGGCTCTAATCCGAATTGCAGAACTGAGATTAAAAAGAATGCAGCCAAACCCACAACCAATCCCCTGATAAACTTAAATTTTAACCTATATACCAAAGGAATAATCAGCAAAGCCGGGCTTGTTTTTATTAAAATTGCTGCTGCCATGGACAGCCCGGAAATATCGCTTTTCCCTTTTTGCGCAGCATAAATTGCCATGCTGATAAATAATAAAGTAAGTATATTAACCTGTCCGATTTTGATATTTTCCCTGAAAGCAAGAAGGATGAATATCATAATAAATGAACTGAACAGGAAAAAATAATTACCCCTTTTACCGGAGTTGTCGGTAAACTTCATCGTTTGATCATTATTAACTATCTTAAACACCAAAGAAATAATTAACTGGAATATGATAATATTAAAAATTGCCCATAATGTCTGTGATAGTATAAAATTGCCGCTGTTGAAAACAGAAAATACCGTCAGAGGAAAAGGTGTATACAAATATGGATAAACAGATTCATATCCGGAAGATATTACAAGGTTTTCGACAATATAAGGATCGTTTCCGGTTTCTGCGGACAGGCTTGCTGAATAAAATGTTAAATAATCGCTTTGCAAATGTTCCGGGCTGAAGAAATCGAAGCATAGCGAAAATGAAATAAAAAAAGATGATATTATGAGAACTAATATTTTCTTGTTTTCACTCATTACTTTCAAATAACACAAAAATTAACTATTTATTTACATTCCTTTAATTGCAAGATAGAATTTTTTTATTATATTTCCCATACCAAAAGATATGCGGTACGGAAAAATGAATTACAAAGCCGGAACTAAGAAATTAAAATATTCATTTCATTAATATACTCGAGGTGATCAATGAAAAAAATTGACCCCAAAAGCCTGATAATCGGAATGCTCTCAATGCTTTTGCTGATTGTTATTGTAGGAGCTTCACCGATTGGCGCTACTTATGAGAATCTTTTTGTTAAGCAAATCTCGATCGTCGATGATGACGGAAATGTTGTCGGAGTGCTTACCGACGGTTTCCTGAGAACCTATAACAGTGACGGAAAGGTTACCGGATATTTTGGTACCGACCAGGGCGGCAGCGGTGTTGTGATGACTTACAATATCGACGAAAAAGTTTCTGTATATGCAGGTACAGGCACGCAGAATGCCGGAATGCTGATTACTTATAACGGCAATGGAAAGGAATCAGGGTATTTCGGTACGGACAATAAAGAAACAGGAATGCTCAGAACTAAAGACAGAGACGGAAATATTACCACAGAGCTGGGTTCTGTTGACGGCGACAGGAACGGCTACCTGAATCTGTACAAAGTTCCCGAAGGTAGTCTTACCGGCAGGATATATGCAGGATTATTCTCGGCCTATAACCAATCGGGAGATACTGTGGCTGTATTTGGAATAAACAGCAACAAGGGCGGGGAACTTAAAACCTGGAACAAGGACGATCAAATAAGCTCCTATATCGGAACAGTAGTTGACGGTAGCGGCCTGGTACAGATAAATTCCCCGGCAGGTGATACTTCTGCAATTATTTATTCCGGTGCAGGCGGAGCAGCAATGAATATTTATAATAAGGATTCAAAGTTTATCGGTTTTATCGGTTCTGATGAAAGCGCTAACGGTGAAATGTATCTTGCAAATACCAACGGCGTTAAAACCATCTATGCCGAAACAACAAAAGATGAAAACGGACTACTTCATACATACAACAAAAGTAAAAATGAAACTGCAAATATTGGCACAACAGAAGATGGCAGAGGTATTATGCATACTTTTGGTAAAGCTGGAAATGAAACTGCAAATATCGGTACTACAGCAGACGGTCACGGCCTGCTTCAGACTTTTGCAAAGTCCGGAAATGAAACCGGGAACTTCGGTACTAACCTGAAAGAAAACGGCCAGCTTCAACTATTTAATTCAGCAGACCAAATGACTGCTTTCGTTGGTACCAGTACAGAAGGCAACGGCCAGATGAGGACATGGAACACTAAGGGCAACATGACATCTTATGTTGGAACAAGTTCCGACGGCAACGGCCAGCTAAGAACATGGAATATTTACGGAAAACTGACTGTATTCTGTGGAACGTCCTCGAACCATAACGGACAGGTACAGCTATACAACCTGAAAGGATATGAAAGAGCTTATCTCGGGCTGGATTCCGTTAAGCTGCACGGCCTGATAAGGCTGTCTGATTCTGATGGCGATGTTGAATTTACCGAACCTTAAACCCAAACCGGAGAAAAAGATGAAAAAAATTATTATCTATATGCTTATTTGTTTATTCTTTGTTCCCGGATTGATGGCTCAGGACAGGCAGCAGCTTCCGGGAATTCCTAAAGCCAAAAAGCCCATGACACTGATACTAAAGGGCAATGTTTACAACAAAGTATCAAATCAGCTTGTGCCAAATGCTGATGTTACCATACGGGAAGCATCACAGCAAAAAGTCCTTGCAGAAGTAAAAGCCGATGCAAACGGATTTTATACCGTTACAATTCCGAGAGGTGTGGATCTGGACATTAAAGCCCAGGCACCGGAACTATTCTATGATACCTGGGCAACCCGGGTAAGTATCAGGGATTCGGTTGAAGAAATTGAACACGATTTTTATCTCCCATCGGAATTGCAGCTCAGGCTAAACTTCCCGACTAATAAATTTGATAATCCTTATCCTTTTGTTCTGGACGATGATGGAAACGAATCAACAGATACATGGCAATTAGCTCTTGAGCAGGTTGCCGAGGACTTGAACAAATATAAAGATTATATTAGCAAGATTATAATTACCGGGCATACGGACAGCGACGGCTCCGACGCAGCAAACATGAAGCTTGGCGAGAATCGCGCACAATTCCTCTTCGACGAGTTGCAGAAACGCGGCGTACCGGTAGCGCTGATGGAAGTAAAATCTGCCGGCGAGAACGAATTGCTCGAAAAGAAACAGGGTGAATCAGGCAGCGACTGGAAAAAACGTTGCAGACGCGTGGTAATGAGCAAGGAAATGAAGAAAAGGTAGCAGGAGAATTTGATTGAAGAAAGAGCTTCATCTATCGATCGGAGCTCTTTTTTTTCGTTTTATATGCTTAATAAATATCTTTTACCAAATCAATATAATATTCATTCTTATTATCATGTTCGGTTATTGTCGATATGCCGTTAAGTTTAATTTCATCGGTCAGCAGGAATTTTTTGTAATAGTCAATTTTCTTTTTTGCGTATTTGCTTAGCTTGGCGTACTCAACTTCGAAATAATTTGATATATCCTTTCCCTTAACTATCGGCTTTGCAATCCTGTTAAACCAGCGCCTGTTCAGGCAGTATTTTATCCATTCCAACCCTATATATACAGCCTTGCTGTATTCCGTATGCGCCCCGAAATCATAAACAATACATTCATAGCCAAGCGCAAGATGCATCAGCAGGTTATTGTCCAGATCAAGCAGCATTCTGTCCCAGGAATGGCCTTCGCAATGTGAAGACTGAATACGTAAAAATGAAACATTATCAGGATCGAGATTGTACTTATCTATTGCTTCAATTCCGTTAGTAAGGTTAATAAATACTTTAGATTTTTTATTCATAGCGTTACTTTTTTTCAAAAAACAGTTAATCAATAAATATAGAAAAATTCACAGTTTTATAGCTTGAAAAATTGTGTTAATTTTGTAGGTATTTTTTGTTAATTTTCGGTTTATAAAAAAAATAAAATTTTTTGTAATTATTTTTTAAGACTTTTTGCTGTTTCGTGTGTCTATATAGGTAAGTGAATATGTTAATTTAATAATTCTGGCAAAATTTTATTAACAAAATATTAACCATTATGAAAATTTGTGTCTCTTTTTAATAAGTAGTTTTTTTTTATCCGGGAATGATTTTATGGCCTGCAGAGAAAATATTGAAAAAATTTTGGCAGAATACAATCCAATAGGATTATCTGATTTGGAGGAAATGAAACTTCTTGACAGATATGACACAAAGTACATATTCAATACCGAAATAATCCCTGAAATGCTTGATGAACTTAAAGATGATTACGATATACTTCAGGTAAAGGAAAAACGATGCTTTCAGTATGATAATCAGTATTATGATACCGAAGATCTGTTTTTGCACAGAATGCATGTTAACGGCAAAGCGGCAAGATATAAAATAAGAGCAAGACATTATGTTGATGCAGATATTTCATTCTTTGAGCTGAAAACAAAAAGCAACAAAGGCCTTACCGAAAAGTACCGGATAAAAATTCCCGGTTTAAACGGGCATCTCAGGCCGGATGAAATGCAACTGCTTAAAAATCATGATATTGATCCCGAAAATATTGTCCCCGGATTAAAGGTCAGGTATCGCAGAATAACTCTGCTGAATAAGAGAGATAATGAGAAAATTACTTTCGATTTCGACCTGGAGTTTGAAAGTTCGGAAAAAAACATGAGTTTGTCTGAATTGGCAATTGCCGAGGTGAAAATATCAAAGAATTCTGTAAATACCACTTTCCGGAAATTAATGATAAAGCACGGTATAAGAGAAGAATCTGTTAGTAAATATTGCACCGGTAATATACTTACCGTACCCAATATCAAATACAACAGGTATAAATCTAAAATGTTGATGATTAACAAAATATGTAATGGTGGAAATGGAAACCCTATTTGGTATTAAACTTCTCGACGGCGTAAATACTCTTGACTTTGCCTTCCGGTTCCTGATTAACCTGGGGGTTATTTATATTATTGTCAGGCAAATATATTTCAGAATACATCCGAGCAGGGATTATCTTTTTACCATGTTCATGTTCAACCTGATAATATTCTTTGTTTGCTATCTTCTGAACAGCGTAAAGCTAAGCCTTGGATTTGCTTTTGGTATTTTTGCGATTTTCTCGATATTAAGATACCGTACCGAAACGGTTCCTATCAAAGAAATGACCTATATGTTCATATCAATAAGTATAGCTATTATAAATGCTATAAGCAGTCACGCGGTAGGGCTTATTCAGGTGTTGTTTACTAATATTATTATAATAGGCTTCACCTTCGTTCTTGAAAAATCATGGGTAAAAAACGAGCTGAAAAGAAATATCTTATATGAAAAAATCGATTTGATCAAGCCGGAAAATCATGATGAACTTATGGCTGACCTCAGGGAAAGAACAGGCCTGAATATTCACAGGTTCGAGATCGGGAAAATTGATTTTTTAAAAGATATTGTGAACATAAAGGTATTTTATAACGAGGATATTAAGGGCAGGACAAATGTACAAAAGCCATAAGAAGCTGATTCTTGTTTTATTGCTCAATTTGTTAATTACTACAAACCTGATGGCCGGAAAAATTAAATCTAACGATCTTAATATGTGGTCCGGCGTTGAAGTGCAGTATGATATTCATGAGTTATTCGAGCTGCAGGTTAGTGAGCAAATTCGCTTCGATCAGGATATTTCAAAATTCGAAAGCAACCTGATAGATATCGGTGTTCAGTATAAACCACTTGATTTTATGAAATTTGCTGCATTCTACAGATTGAAAAGCAGAACTGATGAAAAAAATCATGTGTTGATCCTCTCAGCATACGCGGAGAAAGAAATTAAAAGATTAAGCATGGAATATCGCCTTAGATTCGATAATGAACCCAATCAGGATAAGGATAATGAATATTATCTGAGGAACAGGCTGGAGCTGTATTACAATATCAAAGGCCCTGTTGATCCTTTCATTTCAGGAGAGCTTTTTTACCGCTTCAATTACGACAAAGGCGACAGGTTCAACAGTTACAGGCTCAGGATCGGAACAGATTTCAAAATAGCCAAGAATCAGAAGTTAACACTTCACTACACTTACGACAGTGAATTCAATATGAAAAAAATTGATATCAAAAGGGTTATAGGTTTATTCTATACAATAGAATTATAATTACCCATGAATATTACATAAATTTTAAATATAAGGAGGCTGGTAAGCCTCTTTTTTTTATACGATTTATTAGAAATATGGCTAAATTACGCTAATCTGCGTAACGCAATTATGCGTAATGCGAAATAAACTGTTTAAAAAATGGATCGGAAAAATTATTTTTGCCCTATAACCCGTTGTAATCGAAGTCACAATTCTTCTTTGCCTTAATACCAAAACCGTCAACTTAAATACTAAGCAGACGGTTTGTTTTTTATTAATCATTTGATATATTTCAATTCTACTTCTCTTTATCCTTTTTCTCCCTGCCGGATTTCCGCACAGCCTCCCTAAGCAGGAACTCTATGTGTGCATTAATGCTTCTGAAGTCATCATCTGCCCATTTTTTCAAACTTTCATAGAGTTTCTGATCAATTCTCAATGGAAATTGTTTTTTTTGTGCCATGCCATTTAATCCGTTTTTTTATCAGGTATAAAGAGTTCCAGTGTTTACTACCGGCTGTGTTTCCCTGTCAGACGTTAATGTAACGAGCAGGTTATTTATCATACTGGCCTTCTTTTCATCGTCCAGATCAACTATGTTTCCTTCGTCTAAGTGTTTAAGTGCCATTTCAACCATACCAACAGCTCCGTCAACGATTTTCTTTCTTGCCATGATTATAGCTTCTGCCTGCTGGCGGCGCAGCATTGCCTGAGCAATTTCAGGGGCGTATGCCAGGTGGGTTATCCTTGCTTCGAGAACTTCTACACCTGCAATATCCAGCCTGTCGCCAAGTTCCTTTTTCATCTCCTCGGATATTTTTTCCGAATTCTCACGAAGAGATATCTGATCTTCATCGGAAGCAACTTTTAAGCTGCCTGGTAACTCCTCGTTGAAAGTATCGTAGGGATAATTTGTAGCTATCGTCCTGATAGCTGTTTCACTCTGAGTGGAAATATAGGACATATACTGCTCAACATCAAATGTTGCCTTGCCGGGATCCACCACTTTCCAGGAAACTACAGCTGCTATTTCAATCGGATTACCGGTTTTGTCGTTAACTTTCATTTTGGATGATTCGAAGTTGTGTACCCTGAGCGAAACCTTTACTTTTTGTGCAAACGGGTTTGCCCACCAGAAGCCCGTAGTTGATACCATGCCCGTATATGAACCGAAGAATATTAGTACTCGTGATTCGTTTGGCTGTACCGCAAAGTAACCGGGGGCTATAAGTACAAACAACACAAGGCAGATTATGCCAAACAAAATCGATGTTTTAGGAATAAGCAGCCAAAGGCCGCCCCCCAGTATTGCAATATTCAGGATGAGCATTACGAAACCATTCACCTTGAAAGCTTTTTTTTCGTATTTACTTTTCATTTCGGACTCCTTCAGTTGATATTAAAGTGATATCATAATGATATTTTATTGATATAACGAAAATAGTTGAAATATGTTTCAGAATCAAGGGAAAAATGGAATATTTTTGTTTAAAAAAGAATTTTTGAATTATAGAAATGACATTATCCCGCAAAATAAACATTGATATTATGTTACTTAAATACTAATTATATCTATTCCTAAGAATAATTGCACTGGAATCTGAAAATCATTATGCTGGCTAACTAATTGGATTAGTAATGCGTAAAATAAACTTCCACGAAATAATCGGATAATTTAATCGTATATTTGCAGGTTAGGATTGATAACTGATGGAAAACTGATGCTTAAAGGCCTGGAAAATAACGAGAAAAAAGTGTTTCGAATACACCTGATATATTCGATAATCGAGGGGATTATACTTGGCGCTCTTGCCCTTAACGAATTTATTTTCCTGAAAAGCCTGCACGGCACAAATTTCCAGCTTGGGGTGCTGTTTCAGTTCAGCACTGTGGTTTTGCTTGTAACTGTAATTTTGAACCAGGTTGTAAAAAGATTCAGAAAGAAAAAACTTCTCAGGATAGTTGCTTTGATAACAAGGCTTCCCCTGGCTTTGCTGGCTTTCTTTCCCGTGGGGCACGAATATCACCAGGCCGGCAGTATTTATCACTATATATTCCTGGCAATTTTCCTGCTTTTCTACCTGGCTCAGCCTATCATCCTTCCAACGATAAACCTGTTTCTAAAAACAAATTACATGGCTTCGCATTTTGGCAGGCTGTACAGTATTGCCACCAGTACCAACAAAATTGTGATGCTGGTAATAACCTTCCTGTTTGGGCTGCTGCTGGATTTCGACAATTATGCCTTTACTTATATTTACCCGCTATTAGCTGTTCTCGGTATTAGTTCCATTTACCTGCTTTCTCTTCTCGATCCGGGAATTGAGCCGGAAAGAAACGGTGGGGGAATTATGAGCAGTGCCTGGCAGTCTGTTATCAGGATGAAAGATATTATACTTAGTAATAAACCGTACCGTGATTTCGAGATAGGTTTTATGCTGTACGGATTTTCATTTATGCTGACAATAAGCGTGATAACTATTTTCCTTGCCGAAGAACTTGACCTGAACTATTCCTCCATTGCCTTTTATAAAAATGCATATAATATTATTGCTATTATACTGCTGCCGTTTTTCGGAAAAATGCTTGACAGTATCGACCCCCGGAAATTTGCCTCGATTACATTCCTGTCGCTGCTGTTGTATATTCTGTTTATCGGCATAACCGAATATGTGCCATACAATACCGAAATTTTCGGCTTGCAGATATATTATATGCTTATTGTGGCGTTTATTTTCCACGGTTTTTTTGCAGCAACAATGGGTATTCTCTGGGCAATTGGGTCGGCTTACTTCTGCCGTAATGAGGAATCTGCCGATTACCAGTCGGTTCATCTTACTCTTGTTGGAGCCAGGGCTTCTTTTGCTCCTCTTCTTGGCGTGGGCCTTTATGAAATAATCGGATTTTCAGGAATTTTCGCGCTGGGCGTATTTTTCCTTGCTTTGTCGATTGCAGCCATGCAAATATCCATGTACCGCCACCGCAGGGAAGATGATGTTGAAAACGCATGATTTTTTATGGGCTTGTGAAAGTTATTAAACCGTATATATCAATTTAAAGCTGTCAATGAAAGCTGAGGTTTAAAAAGCATTGTGTAATAATTAAGTTTATCCTATTATTTTCAAATAACGTCAAATTGCTTTTTTCCGGAATGTGAGGAATGTTAAAATAATTTTCCGAAAGAAAAGTTTATTGATAATGAATAGAATTATTTAAAAACACCAGTAGAGAATGGATAAAGACTACTATAAAACTAAAGAATCCGTTGAAGAGTATATTGAACTGGCGAAAGATGTTAATGGCAGGAAACTAATTGATAAACTCAGAAAATTTCTGCCTGAAAATTCCGACCTGCTTGAAATTGGCTCCGGCCCCGGAACGGATTGGAAAATATTGAAACAGTACTACAATGCAACCGGTTCTGACAATTCAACAGAGTTTTTAAAACATTTGAGATCGGAAAATCCTGATGGCAGCTTTCTTGAGCTTGACGCAATTACGATTGATACTAAAAAAAAATTTCATGGTATTTATTCAAATAAAGTGTTACATCATTTGGCTGATGATGGCCTGAAGAGTTCAATTAAAAGACAATATAATATCCTGGCTCCTGACGGAATAATTTGCCATTCATTCTGGAAAGGTGATGGTTCAGAGATATTTAAGGGCCTTTTCGTTAACTACCATAATGAAAATATTATTCGGAAATTCTTTTCCGGGTATTTTGAAATTCTTTTATTAGAAAGTTATCAGGAATTTGAAGAAGACGACTCGCTTTTATTAGTCGGCAGAAGAAAGTAATGGATAACAGGCAATATGTTTTTTGGCGGCCTCTGCTGTAATGGCGCAAAGTGTCGGGTTTCGGAAGGGTATTTTCTGATAATAAATAAATACAATACATAATTTCGGATATTTTAGAGAAAAAATGATAGCCTTATTTGCATATCTCTTCCTGGCCTTATTCGTGTCATTCCTATGCTCAATTATGGAATCTGTTCTTCTATCCACTCCGCGCTCATATCTGATAGTGAAGCAGAACGAAGGACATAGCTGGGCAAGATCATATATTGAATTTAAGGTGAATATCGACAAACCCCTCTCAGCCATATTATCATTGAACACGGTTGCTCATACTATCGGGGCCGCGGGTGTCGGAGCACAGGCTGTAAAAGTCTTCGGAGAAGCTTCATTTGGAATTGCATCTGCCATACTTACCATTCTGATTCTTGTGATAACTGAAATAATCCCTAAAACGATAGGTGCAAGGTACTGGAAAAATTTTTCGATGTTATCTTATTACACCATAAAATCAATGATAATCATCACCTACCCGCTTGTTGTTATGTCAGCATTCATTACAAAAATAATATCAAGTAATAAAGATGAAAAAACAACAAGCAGAGAGGAAATTGCTGCATTAGCAAGCATTGGAACAACCGAAGGATTGTTCTCGGACAAAGAAAATAAGATTATCCAGAACATACTTAAGCTGAAAAACATTAAAGCAACTGAAGTAATGACGCCCCGGGTTGTTGTGGCATCAGCAGATGAAAATTTATCTTTGAATGAGTTCCTGAAAAACAAAAATTTCTTAAATTTTTCCCGGATACCGGTTTATACCGGCAAGGATGATCATATTAGCGGGTATGTATTCCGGCAGCAGGTGTTTGAAAAACTGGCTGAAGATGAACATGATCTTAAATTAAGGGATTTAAAACGTAATATAATGACTTTTCCTGATAGTGTGATGCTGTTTTCATTATGGGAAAAACTGTTGGAACATAAAGAACATATTGCACTGATAGTGGATGAATTTGGAGGCCTGGACGGGATAGTTACCATGGAGGATGTTATCGAAACATTGCTCGGGCTTGAAATTGTTGATGAAAAGGACACTATAATTGACATGCAGAAATATGCCAGGGAAAGATGGAAAACCAGGCAGGCAAAAAATAAAATGAAAGATAAATCAGATAAAAGTGATCCGCTATAATGTAATAATAACTCAACTAATTTTGTGCACCCCCGACAGTATTCAATTTCCTTTTTAATTTGCTAAAATATTATTCTTTATGTAAATTTATAGAATCACTTTCGTTTATCCTAATCATCATAAAGATAAATCGAATAAGGTGTAAGGAGCAGTTGTCCAACATTAGAAATGGAAAGATGCAACAATGAGTTACGATTTATACTTTTATAAAGAAAAAAATTGCAAAACGACTGATTCGGACATCAGGAATTATCTGAGCGAAAAATTTCAAAATTCGGAAAACTCAGACCAATACTGGTATGAGAATAAGAATACAGGGGTTTATTTCTCCTTCGAATATAACGAACCTGATCCTGATGATGAGCCGATTGAAGGCTTCGAGGATTTTGACAATACGAACTGGATGTTCAATATCAATTTTATCAGGCCTCAGTTTTTCGGATTAGAGGCATTTCCGCTGGTAGTAAATTTAATTAATGATCTTGACTTGTTGGTTTTTAATCCACAATTAGGTGGAGATGACACACTTGCAAAATATACTCATAAGGATTTATTTGAAAATTGGAGTGGCATTAATGCCAGGAATTCTTCCCGGTATTTCGACAAGTATGAATTATTTTACCTTGACCCAGATAAATCAAATAAATCATGGGAATTCAATCACAACAGACAGACTCTTCAGGAAAAGCTTGGCGATATGACATTTGTTCCGGGTATTTTTTATTATAGGGAACATCAAACAGGATTGATTTCTACCTTGTGTGTTTGGCCTGAGCATATTTCTACAGTTATACCCGAAGTTGACTATTTTATTATTCAAAAAAAGATCAGGAAATTATTCAGAACAAAATTTTCAAACGAAATAGTTTCCTTTGAGACAATAAAAAATATTTTTGGTGATTTTATCACAAAAGAAAACGGATACGAATTAATATCTCCAACAGATTCTTTAAAAATTGAGAAACTATTTAATAATCTTGAATGTTATTGTGATTTAAAAGAATTTGGAGAGCAGATCGGGATTGATAAAATTGTAAATCACAGGCCTGATTAGAGAACTGCTGTTGATAAAACACGAACATAAAAAATTATTTCCTGAAATAGTTATTAATGAATTGAAAATATAATGAGAATAGAACAAATTATCGATAATAAGAAGCTATACTTAGATTTATTGCTACTGGCAGACGAGCAGGAAGATATGATTGACAAGTATCTGGAAAGCGGCGATATGTTCGCGCTATTCGACGACGATTTGAAAACTGTTTGCGTTGTTGCTGCGATTGACGACGATACCTGCGAATTGAAAAACATAGCCACATATCCCGAATATCAGGGCAATGGATATGCAACTGCTCTGATAAAGTTCCTCACCGGCCATTACAAAAACAAATATAAAAGCATGCTTGTAGGAACCGGCGATATTCCAACAATATTGAACTTTTATGAAAAGAGCGGATTTGCAATTTCTCATTACATCAGGAATTTCTTTACCGATAATTATGACCACCCGATGTTTGAAGACGGAATACAACTTATCGATATGGTTTATCTGAAAAAGAAATTATAAATAGCTGCGGGGATATGGAAGTATTGTGCTAAAGCTTCTCCCCCCCCCAACCCAAAGAAAATTTTTTCCTTATCAGGATTTTTCACTAATTTTGTATGTTATGAAAAAGTAACAAAATAACGCCACAAATAACTCCTACCGTGATATTGATATCAGGGAATTAAATATTTCCTTTGAATATAATAATTTACTTAGCTTTTTTTGATAGTTGAATGTATTGAAATTTGATGATCTTTTGAAAAATGTCATTCTGAGCGCAGCGAAGAATCCATTCTTTGATATTTTCTTATAAGAATGTTTGATTCTTCAGTCGCAAGCTTCTTCAGAATGACAGCCAGTGATTTTCGAAAGGACTGTCAATTTATATCTAAACCTTCGATAATTACACTATCTATATGGCTAAGCAACTGAATTTATACAAAAATAAAAGATTATCACTATGATTAACGATATATTGAAATATACTGACAAACCGGCACTGTTTGAAGAAGGCACACGCCTTATGTGGACTGATGAATATATTGCCGCACAATTACTGCACGTTCACCTGAATCCCGAACTTGACCTGGCCAGCAGGAAGAAAACCACTATCGACGAAACCGTGAAATGGATACTGGAAAAGGCCGGGCGCGACAATATGAAAATTCTTGACCTCGGTTGCGGCCCGGGCCTGTATTGCAGGGAATTCCATAAAGCCGGCCACCATGTAACGGGAGTGGATTTTTCCAGGGTCTCCATTGAATACGCGAAACAGAATGCTATGGATAATAATGAAGCTATAAGCTACCTGAACATGAACTACCTGGACCTTGACGCGGAACAGGAATATGACCTGATTACGCTGATATATACCGATTTCGGCGTCTTGAATCCAGTCGACCAGAAGAAACTTCTTGAAAATATTTATGCAGCTTTGAAACCGGGCGGGATTTTCATTTTTGATGTTCTGAACGACAGGGATATGGATTCCAAACTTACCCCGAGGAACTGGGAAATGGCTGAAAAGGGATTCTGGCGTCCCACGCCATACCTGGCTCTATCGGATTCCTTCCTTTACGAGGATGAAAAAGTAGTTCTCTACCAGCATGTAATCCTGGAAAATAATGATATGGTTTCCGTTTACAGATTCTGGACTTCAATGTTCTCGAATAAAAAACTAACTGAAATGCTTGGCGAAGCAGGCTTTTCAGAAATGGAATATTATGACGACGTTGTGAAAGGCGATGATCCCTGGAACGGCCTTAACCTGACTTTCAGCTTTTGCAGGAAATGATGATTGAATCAGACTGTTCCCAAGGAGTGGCATATTGTTAATATATGCCGCTCTTCGGGACTTCAACCTATTGGTTTTAAGGACTATATAAATACAGAAGTAGCTCCTCTTTGTGACTTTTGTAATTAATTTGTATAAATTCAAATATTAATTATATTTGCTTGTTATTATTATTGAAAGAAGTGTTTTCTTTTAGATAAATAATATATTAGGTAAAACAATGATTATATCGAGAGAAGAACTATTTGAACAGGCTTTAAAACTATCACCCATAGAAAAAACTCAATTAATTGAACACATTCTGGGCAGTTTTGATTTTGAAGCTATGGAAAAAATTGAAAATGATTGGGCCCTTGAAGCAGAGGAAAGACTAAAAGCTGCTAAAAAAGGATCAATTGAAAAGATTCCAGCCAACGAAGTTTTTTCATCGTTGAATGTTTGATATGCAGGTTAATTTTCTCAGCAAAGCGAAACTGGAATTCGAAGAGGCAATTAATTACTATAATGAGCAGAGTGACGGGCTTGGTTTTGATTTTGCCAATGAGATAAAAAACTATTGAGAAAATTGTAAACTTTGTTGATTCATGGCCGAAAATTTCAGAAAATACGAAAAAAGCGCTTGTCCAACGATTTCCTTATGGTATAATTTATTCTCATGAAGATAATGAAGTTTTAATAATAGCTATTATGCATCTCCACCGTAAGCCGGAATACTGGAAAGACAGATTGAACGCAAAATAAAACTCAGGGCTCCTTATAGCCGGTTTCTATCATTTCAAATAAATATCAGGAAATCGGAAATTCTTACAAAGTTGAACTATAAAACCTTCAAACCCGGCTTTAAAAAATTCCGCTACATAGCAGTAGCTTCGCAAAGAAAATAACAGGCAATCACTTGCTTTTATTTTCGGGTACCAATTTCACTATCACGGCATTCGAGCGGTCGAAGATAACCCCGGCTGCCTGAACAATATCCTCGCGGGTAACGCCTTCTACCTCGCGTATAATATCGCTGATGCCTGCCGGGCCGTATGTATTAACCTCTGCGCTAACCAATGCATCCATACGGGCAGACATACTTTCCATTTCCATCACAAGGCCGGATTTAATCTGTTCTTTTGCCCTTTGCAGTTCCGCGCCGGATATTTTGCCGGTCAGTATTTTTTCCATTTCAGCAAATATTATAGCGGGAATATTTGCCTTCAGGTCGGGATCGTAGGAACAGTTTATATAATAAGCCCCGGAATCGGAGAACATATCCATCTCGGATTCAATATTATAAGTCAGAGCTTCCTTTTCCCTTAGCCTGTATTGAAGGCGCGAGCTCATGCTTCCGGCAAACAACTCATCCAACACTTTCACTTTTATCCTGAATCGGGAGTTAATACCGGGCATACGGTGGCCATAAGTCCAGTAAACCTGTTGCGAGGGATAAGTTTTTTCTATTGCCACAGGAGATTCAATCTCATCCGGCACGGTTCTTCCGGATTCGCTTCCCGACGGGACTTTATCAGCAAAAAGCTGTTCGGCAAGGCTCGTCATTTTATCATGCCTGATATTACCCGAGGCGGCAATTATAATATTTTCCGGCGAGTAAAATTTATTGTAAAATTCTTTTAGTTCTTTCTCGCTAATCCTTTTTACACTGTCTTCATAACCGGCAACAGGAACTCCCAGGCTGTGGCCGGGGAAAAGCGCTTTGTCGGCAGTTTCGGCGGCAGTTTCCTCGGGGTCGTCGTTGTAATAGCGTATCTCGTCGATAACCACAGGTTTTTCAGCATCAATTTCTTTCTGTGTAAAATTGCCGTTCAGCGCAACATCTGCTAATAAGTTGAATATTTTTTTCACGTTAGATTTGAGGGCCCTGACGTGGTAGCAGGTAAATTCCTTGGTTGTATAGGCGTTCAGGTGAGCGCCCACGGATTCGAACTTAGCGGCTACCTGCCTTGATGTGCCATTTTTGCAGGATCGGAATGTAACGTGCTCCAGAAGGTGAGCCATTCCTTCATAAGCTTTGAAATCATCTCTTGAGCCCGCTGTAATAAAAATTCCAAGCGAAAATGACTCTACGCTTTCCACTTCCTCGGTTAAAATTCTGATTCCGTTATTTAGAATGGTCTTATTAACCGGATTTTCTTTCTTTACCGGCTTAACTTTTTTCTCCGAAATCCTTTTTCTGTTCTTGTTTCTTCTATTTTTATGCGCTGTTGCCATTGTCCAATCGTGTTTTGTCATTTTCAATGATGCAATTTATTAAATATATAGACGAATAAGATGTTTTTTTTTGCTAAAACTCTTCCTAAGATTATTTGAAAGCAGTGCTGAATCAATCATACAGTTGGCTTTAAACCCTTCCGGCTGGGGATTCAAAATGTTTATATATCCTGCTTTGTGATAAGCTGGGAGGATTGAATTGAAATCATTGCCAATACTTGTAATGAAGTAAACATACTTTTTTTCAATTTCTATTCTTAGTTGTCACGAATTATTTTTTATATAATCCCTAATGTTAATATCTTTGCTATAATAAAAGTTGCAATTTTTGATATTGATTTTGTTATTTATAAACGGAGAAACTCAGATGATAGAGAAAATTCGCGAATATCTTGGCAACGATGCCGAAAACCTCCTTGGGTTCGATACTCCAAAGATATCCAAAGATCAGCTTAACCTTCCGGGGCCTGATTTTGTTGACAGGATCTTTGCTCAATCCGACAGGAACAACCGTGTATTGGGTAACCTGCAATGGATGTATAATCACGGCAGGCTGGCCGGTACCGGCTATTTGTCGATACTTCCTGTTGACCAGGGAATTGAACATTCGGCCGGAGCCAGCTTTGCACCCAACCCGGCATATTTCGATCCGGAAAACATTGTGAAGCTTGCAATGGAAGGCGGCTGTAATGCTGTAGCTTCAACATTTGGCGTTCTCGGTATTCTTTCCAGGAAATATGCACATAAAATTCCATTTCTCGTAAAGATCAATCACAACGAATTACTGACTTACCCGAATGAATTCGACCAGGTACTTTTTGGCCAGGTAGAACAGGCTTATGACATGGGCGCTGCGGCTGTTGGCGCTACTATTTACTACGGTTCGGACAATGCCCGTGCACAGATAGTTGAAATAGCAGAAGCTTTCCAGCTTGCACACGAGCTTGGCATGGCCACCGTTCTGTGGTGCTACCTGCGCAACCCGGAATTTAAAAAGGATAAAGATTATCATTCATCAAGCGACCTGACAGGCCAGGCCAACCACCTTGGCGCCACTATCCAGGCCGATATAGTTAAGCAGAAACTTGCCACAAACAATGGCGGTTATATTGCAATGAACTCCGACGGTGTGAAATTCGGCAAATACAGCGATGAAATTTATACCAAGCTGAACAGCGACCATCCGATCGATCTTTGCCGCTACCAGATAGCCAATACTTACATGGGCAGGATTGGCCTTATAAACAGCGGCGGCGCATCAGGCAGCAATGATTTCGGCGCAGCAGTTAAAACCGCTGTTATTAACAAACGTGCCGGCGGTATGGGCCTTATTTCCGGCAGGAAAGCATTCCAGCGCCCGATGGAAGATGGCGTGAAACTTCTCAACTCAATCCAGGATGTTTACCTGACCAAAGAAGTGACCGTAGCATAAGAATTGCAATTTTAATATTTTATTAAACCTTCTGCAGGGTTCGAACCTGTGGAAGGTTTCTTTTTACGATTGAAGTTATTATAGTTGCTGGAAGGTCATTCTGAGCGCCAGCGAAGAATCCATTCTTTTATACTCCTTCCCAAGCCCCGCTTGGGAAGGATGGAAATAATTCCCCTCGTTGAGGGGTGGCAAGCGCAGCGAAACGGGGTGGATTCTTCACACACTATCTGTAAACAAAGATGGATTCTTCGGACGCTTCGCTCCGTCAGACAACATTATCTGTCACCCGCTGGCGGGGGACTTCAGAACAAAAACGGCACTGTCCACCGCTGGTTCCGATATATTTCCGATTTATCGGTGACAGCTCGGGGAATGACAATTTTGCAATTCTTTTTTTAAAACATAATAATATCAACTTAGCTGAATGGAAACAAAATAACTTATAATCGAAAAAAAATCCGAACACCTTATGCGATCGGATTGTTTAATATTTTGTTCGATATTGATGGTTATGAGAAAATAATTACGAGAACAGATCTTTGATCTTATCGATGAAGTCCTTGCTCTTTTTCTGGTCCTTCTTACGTGGGCAAATATTTGGTTTTTCTTCTAATTCTTTTAGAAGAGCTTTCTCCTTTGAATCAAGTTTCTTTGGTACAAATACATTAACATAAACAATCTGGTTGCCCTTGCCGTAAGAATTCAGGAATGGGATTCCCTTGTCGCGCAGCTTTATTGTTGTACCGGGCTGTGTACCTGCTTCAATTTTAATTTTTTCGGTTCCGTGTAGTGTTGGTACTTCAACTTCAGTTCCCAATGCTGCCGAAGGATAGCTTATCATCAATTCAAATATTATATCATTGCCCTGGCGGGTAAAGTTCTCGTGCTCTTTTTCTTCAATGATCACAATCAAATCTCCGGGAGTTCCTCCCCTGCGGCCTGCATTTCCTCTGTCGCGTACCGGCAGGTAATTTCCTTCTTCCACTCCGGCAGGGATTTTTACCGTGATAGTATCTTCGCCTTTCACACGGCCTTCGCCTGAACATGCCATACAATGATCTTTAATAATCTGCCCTGCGCCGTTGCAGGCGGGGCATGGCTGAATATTAACAAACTGGCCGAATAATGATCTCGAAACCTGCCTGATTTCACCTGCCCCGTTGCAGGTGGGGCATGTTGCGTGGCCGGAGCCTGGTTTGGCGCCGCTGCCACTGCATTCATCACAATTCACCATGCGTTTCAGTTTAATATTTTTTTCAACTCCTGTAGCAATTTCCTCCAGGGTCAGGGGCAGCCTGATCTTAATATCGCTGCCCGGCTCGCCGGGTGAACGCCTGCCACGTCCTCGGGCCTGTCCGCCGCCAAAGAAATCACCGAATATACTGCCGCCGAAGATATCCCCGAAAGCTGAGAAAATATCATCCACGCTGCCCGAAGAACGAAAGTCCTGTCCGCCGCGCAGACCGTCATGACCAAACCTGTCGTATCGGGCGCGTTTATCAGCATCGCTGAGCACCTCATAAGCTTCGGAAGCCTCTTTAAAATTTTCTTCGGCTTCGGAATTACCGGGATTTTTATCCGGATGGAACTGAATGGCTTTCTTCCTGTAACTTGACTTTATTTCTTCCGCCGAGGCGTCCCTGCTAACTTCCAATACTTCGTAATAATCTCTTTTAGCCATTTTATATCTTAATCTTTTTTAATTATCAAATTATTTCTTTTCAGTTTCTGCCGGGCTGCCCGATGAAGTAACTACTTTTGCGTGGCGGAGTACTTTGTCGTGGATCATGTATCCCGGCTGAACAACCTGTGCCACATGCCCCTCAGGCTGATCCGAAGGCATCTGCATAAGGGCTTCGTGGAAATTAACGTCGAATTCTTCGCCCGTGGGGTCTTTCATCTTTGTGACGCCGGATTCCTCGAAAGTTTTCAGGGCTTTTTTCAGTATCATTTCCACACCCTGTAGTAGGGCATCACCTTCTCCGGATTTTTTTCCGGCTTCAACGGCATTTTCCAGGTCGTCGATAACAGGGAGAAGTTTATCCAGAAGTTTTTCATTACCATAAATAATCGCGTCCTGTTTTTCCCTGGCAGTCCTGCGGCGAATATTTTCCATCTCGGCAGTGTTGCGGATAAGTTTATCCTTAAGTTCGTCTCTTTCTTTTAAAATGTTGTTATAATTATCAACAATTTCCAGCAGGTCTTCTTCGGTCAGGTCTTTTTTATCATTTTCAGAAGTTTCTGCAGAAACTTTTTCATCCTTTTCTTTCTTTGCTTCAGAATCCTTTTCCGGTTTCACATCAATTTTTTCAGTTTCATCGGTCATAATATCCTCATTTTCATCCTGTATCGGAATTTCTTTTTCTTTCCTGTTCTTTCTGTAAGCAGCAAAAACATCCCTGGCAATCCCCTTTGCCCGCGATTTATTATTTCCGCCTTTATTTTTATCCGCCATTTTAACCCGTCTCCTTTAAAATATTATCATTCTTAGTGTGCATAAGACGAAATAGAGTTTAAACAATTTATAATAATAATAAGTCATTAAAAACAAAGCTACAAAATTATTTCTATTCAGCGTATTATACAAATTATTTTTCGATAGAATAATTTGCGTCTTTGCTCAGCAAATCTGATATTATTCTGTTTTGAAAAGAATAATTGCAAAATTGTCACTGCCCGACATTTCGGAGCAGGCTTAAAGAGCTTGCATCTGCAGAATCTATTTCTTGCAACATTTACCAGATGAATGATCTCTTCGCTTTCCTCAGTGCATATTTCATTGATGTTTTGTAAATATTCTCAAAAAAATCACGGGACTGCCGGTTAAAGCAGCCCCGCGTATTAACCGGGAAATTAGTTTATTGCAATTTCTTTTTCTTTCGGCTTCACCTCTTCCTTCTTACCTATCGACAGGCGAAGCATACCATCTTTGTACTCAGCTGATATCTGTTCGCTATCAGCTGCATCCGGAAGCATAAAGGATCGTGTAAATTCGCCGTAAGAACTTTCATAGCGAATGTAATTTTCGCCTTCTTTCTTCTCTTCGGCCTTTCTCTCGCCCCGGATCTCAAGGATATTATCCTGGTTTAGTGTCAGCTTGATATCATCCTTTTTTACTCCGGGAATTTCAGCGTCTACGTAAATATTTTCCTTATCCTCGCGGATATTGACCTTGGGCAGGAAAACCCTGCTGTTATCAAACGTCCGCGTATCGCGGTCAAATTCGTTCATGAACTGATTCATCCGCCTGGTCAATGATTCGAAACCGCGGAAGGGATCAAATTTTACGATAGCCATAGCAACCTCCAAATCATTAGTTAGACAAAGTTAATTAGATAAATCTGATAAACCGATTATTGAAATTCGCTTTCACGGGACTGTATTACGAATTCCATGCCAATTTCCGGCAGTATGAAATAATGACAGCCCGGACGAAAAATTTGTCAGAATTTTGTTAAGATTATGATAAAATGACAGTTGGATTGGAAAAAGTGGCAGAAAGCAGGAGTGTATTCCCCATAAAAAAAGCCGCCCCGGTTTCTCAGGACAGCTTTTTATATTCTATGAGTTGATTTCTTATTTTACGGCAACAAGTTCAAGTTCGAAATTAAGGTTTTCGCCGGCAAGCGGAGGATTGGCATCAAGGATGATATGTTCGTCCGTAAGGCCTGATACTGTTACAGGAATCCTGTTCCCGTTCGGGTCCTGCATTTCAAGTTTGTCGCCCCTGTTAGGGTTCACGTCCGGAGGAAGCTGGTCGCGGCCAACTTCAAGAACGAGTTCTTTCCTGTGCGGGCCATAAGCTTTTTCAGCCGGAATATTTACCAATTTTTTTTCTCCAACTTCCATTCCGAGAACTCCCTCGTCAAAACCAACGATCACTTCGCCTGAACCGAGAGTAAAGCTGAGTGGCTCGCGTCCTTCTGAACTGTCGAACATTGTCCCGTCGTCAAGTGTTCCTTTGTAATGTACGTCAACTACATTTCCTTTTTCTGCTTTTGGCATGATAACTCCTGTGTTTCAAAAAAATAATTAATCTTCTTTCCGGGACTGGTTCCTGTTCCTGTAATTAAGAAAAATCCCGACAGCAAGGCAAAGAATGGTAATTGCATTTGCCATGATGCTGTATGTCTTGCCGGATTCAAATTTCTCCGATTCGAACTTCAGCTCGACTGTATGCTTTCCAGCCGGAACAATAACCGACCTGAAAGCAAAATTTGTTTTATGTATTTCCGTTTCTTTTCCGTCAATAAGGGCTTTCCAGCCTGCAGGATAATAAATTTCGCTGATCAGCAGCAGGTTGTTCCCGCTTGCTTCGGCTTCTATCTTCATGTATTTAGGTTTTTTCTCCACGATTTTGGCATTAACGCCTTCCATTGGAACATCTATACTAACCGGCAGGTCTTTTTCAATAAACGCTTTTTCCAGGGGGTCGAAATCATTATTCTTGAGATGCCTGAGAATCTGCATAGGTTCTGCTTTCTCAACGCTTTTAACGAAAAATGCCCTCGGCAGTACGCTATTGTTTTGGAATACATAGCTGCCCGTCTGCTGAGATGCATGTGCAACCTGGTAACGTCTGCTCAGTGCCGGCTTACCGTCGGGGCCCTGCTGCATCATAAACTGGCCGTTATAGGAAAGGTTCTGGTCAGTAATAATATATTTAACATTAAGAATATCCCAAAGAAGTGGATTCCTGATATTGGATGTCGAGCCTTCTTCGATAATATTGGCAACATCCATCAGATCCTGATAAACCCTGAGTTTTGCAGAATGATAACCATTTACATTTTCAAGGAAATAATAAGCTGGCATATTTGGTGAAGCTGATGCAAAATCAGCAACTCGATATATTGAATTATCATTTTTGAGAAAATCTATTACATCCGTGCGTTTAAATATTTCCTGTTCAATTTTATTATCTGATATTTCCATTGGATTAGATCCAACGCGCCACAGATCAATGATAACAAAAAGCGCAATAGCAGCAAAGAAAATAGTTGAATTAATTTTTTTCTTCACGAATAACCACAGTGCACCAACTGCTGCAACAGCCAGAATAGCTGTTATATACCAGCCGTTAATCATTGTTTTCCAGATGAAATTATGTATTTCGGCAGGAAGCCTTTGGCCGGTGCTTGTTGCTGCCACGGCATCAAGATAAGCACCTTTCATTCCAAGATTGAATATAATTGCAAGCCCAAGGAAAGCGCCAACAACAATAAATAAAATTTTCAGCCATTTCTGAATATCCGGATTACCTTCCCTGCTCATTTTAACAAGTCCTGTCAGGCCGTAACCTGCAAGAATCGGGAATGAGAACTGCATTAATGCCAGAACCATGCTCGGCGCCCTGAATTTATTGAATCCGGGTACAAGATTATAGAAGATGTCATACAACAGAGACATGTGGTGTCCGAATGATAAAAGCAATGCGAAAACAGAAACGGTAGCAAGTGATAGAACAAACGGATCACGCCTGAAGATTATTATGCCAATAATGGCAAAGATGAAAATAATAATTCCCATGTAAGGCGGAGCGTCTTCAATAGGTTTAGTACCCCAGTAAGAATATATCTTTACATCTTTGTTCCCGGTAGCCGGCCCGGAGTAATCCATTTTACCAAAACCGTAATACTCAGGTACAAAAAATGTAAGCATTTCGGCAGGATTGAACGACCACATGGTTGCGTAATCATAATCATTTCCACCCGATTGATCCTGTTTGTTGCTTTCTGATTGAACTATCGGGGCGGAACCTCGGGTTGAGTAAGGGGTGTATTCCAGTGTTGAGAAATACCTGTCAGCGCTCATAAGGAATGCCAGTCCGCCGGCTACTGCCAGTATAACAGCTGAACGAATAACATTGATCGGTTTATCTTTTTTGATTCCGCGATAAATTAGTTCAAATACTAAATATATTCCAAATGCGCATATCCCATAGAATATCATCTGAAGGTGGCCTGCCTCCATCATAACGTGTACTGCGAAAACCAGCAAAGCCGCGTATATGAAGGAGAATTTTATCCTTAGTTTTTCAAGTAGAATAAATATAAACGGGAACATCGAAAACACAAAGGGTTTGGTATTATGCCCGATCATTACCCAGGCTATCACACTTGTTGAGAATACAGCTGCCAGGGCAGTTATAAAAGATATAAACCTTTCGTGATTTTTGAATCTCATCAGGAAGAACATACCTATGCCGAAAATCATATAATAACTCAGCACTCTGACTGTATCATTATTGAAAATGGCACCCATTAGTTCGGTTGTTTCGAAAGCAAGCATGGGGCCAACGTCCCAGATACGCTCACCTGTAACGAGCAGGGCTGAATAGCCCGGCATACCACTAAAGATGTAAGGCATCCATAAAGGAAAATCCCCGGTTTCATTCGATTCAGCTACAAAGGGCCTGAAGCTGACTGATGCAACGTTATCAGAAACGTTGAACCCGCCTCCGCCGATTGCTCCGCCAAAGAAAATAAATATTAATAATATTATTGCCCCGCAGTATAACCAATTCTGATACTTTTCGGGTATCAGGCTTTTCTTGTTTTCAGAATTACTCTTTGCAGTGATCTTTTTCGCTTGTGCCATTATTGTTCCGTAATTTATTAGTATTTAAATGTTTACACAATAAATCAAAAAGCAAATAAGGTTTGAACCGATAAAGCTAAACCTATGAAACTGCAATATAATAAATATTTTCCGTACAATATAGGAATTGATGGCGATCATTTTTGAATGTAATTACTGAATAACCACTCCAAAAAATCTATTTCAATTCCTTCTTCGTTTCGGTATATTTTAAATACAAACCGGAACAGGGTTCATAATTTTTAAAAGATTATTCCCCGGCAAATTTTTGAAATCCAAATGGTAATAATCGAAAATAAAAAAATTGTAAATCCTCATAATCTGTATGATAATTTAAAACTAATCCTTATTTTTGCTCCCGTAATGATATTTCAATTAAGGATGTGATGATGAAACTTATACTTGGATTTTTTGCTTCTCACGGCGGATCAAACATGCAGGCAATTATTGACGCTGTTAAAGCAGGCAGCCTGGACGCTGAACTCGGATGCGTTATTTCAAATAATTCAAAATCCGGTGCATCGGACAGAGCTGAAAAAGAGGGTATTCCGTTTTATCATATTAGTTCGAAAACTCATCCCGATGAATCTGAAATGGAAAAGTCAATGATAGCCGCACTTGAAAGTAATAATGTTAATTTGGTTATTCTTGCAGGCTACATGAAAAAAATCGGTAGTCCGATTCTTGAGAAATATCAGGGCAGGATTCTTAATATTCATCCCGCGCTGCTGCCCAAATATGGCGGACAGGGTATGTATGGTATGAATGTTCACAAGGCAGTTGTTGCCGCAGGAGAAAAAGAAAGCGGAGCTACAATTCATATTGTTGACGAAGTTTACGACAATGGCAGGATACTTGCCCAATCGCATGTGCCTGTACTGCCGGAAGATACACCTGATGACCTTGCTGCCCGTGTATTAAAAACAGAGCACCAGCTTTATACTGATACCCTGCAAAAAATTGTTTCAGGAGAGATAAAAATATAATTATTCCGGTTTTGAAAATTTAGTGATATATTCTTCCAATTTACTATCCTTGAATTCGCTTTCCCGGAATTTTTTCCATTGGTCAGCTTTCATTTCTGAAAGCTCAATTCCCCAGAATTCTTCGATTTCCGGCCTGGATATGCTAAAAACAATATTTTCCCCGTTTCTTTGGGCATGAATTGTAAGTTTCTCAAGAATTAGAACTTTATAAAATAAGCCTGCAGCCCAGGGCCCGAGAAAATCATCAGCATTGAAGTCAGCTTCGTCCGGAGTTTTCAATGTCATTTCAGCTGAATTACCGGGATTTATTTTGCAATCAGAAATGTATTGCATTACATCAATTTCAACAGTTGCCTCATGAAGCATCATTTTTTTCAGTTCAGGTTTATTCACTGTTTCGGGCGTTTCATCTTTACTGCTATCATTCCCGCAGGAAATGAGAACTATCATAGAAATAATTGCCAGTGATAAGAATTTTATATGTTTCATTTTGATTCTCTAACTTAGTTTTAAATTTTCATTTTAAGTCATTACGAACAATGATTAAGAATATTACAGGATAGACATATAATCATTATCACATTTTGGATAATAATATGTTAGATTTTGAAAATATCCGGAACTACCCGAGGAATCCCTGGAAATATTTTACTTTTCAGCGTTAATATTCATATAGTTTTATCTTAAATAGTCAGCATAAAGATAAATATGTACAATACCAGAAACCCGATAGCCCCCGATAAATCAGGGCAAGCTGAGGGTGTTTGCGCAAGCAGGCGGGGGTGGAATTCCGAAAGATTCTCTTTGAGGGGTGCCCGAAGGGCGGAGTGGATTCTTTATACATCATCTGCAAAAGAATATGGTTTCTTTAGTCGCTTCGCTCCATCAGTATGACTAAAAAGATAAAAGTAAAAAAATCAATGTGTTGCAAAAACCATAATAGAAATAAGTTCAATAAAAAAAAGAGAATGAGCCTGGCTCAATCATTTCCATGTTTGCTTTTGAATATTAATATCGGGAGGTGAATTATTCAGATATATGTTACTTTTACTTATGTAAAAGCCTGACAGGAAATACATTAAATGAATACAATGTTTGAAATTATTAATTCGTCGTAAGCTTTGAATAACAACTGTTATGTTAAGTAAAGCAATTTTATTATCTTTGTAATTTTTTACAGGAACTGTATTGATAAAAACTGACCAACTTACGTTACAATCATTTTTCCGGAATTCCGTGAAGGAATTTGCTGATAATGATTTCATGACCTTCGTTGACGGCACCCCTTATAAATTTTCTGATTTCGAGAATATCGTTGACTCCATTATTCATTTTCTGGAGCAATCGGGAATTAAAAAAGGCGACAGAGTTGCAATACTAAGCCAGAATATGCCTAACTGGGGGGCGGCTTACTTTGCAATTGTCAGTATGGGAGCAATTGCAGTTCCGTTATTGCCTGATTTCCACCCCGGAGAAATTGAGAATATCCTTAACCATTCCGAATCTAAAGCTATCTTTGTTTCTAATGGATTGAAAGCAAAAATTGAAGGTTTTAAAAACAAAACCCTGGATTGCAGAATTTCCATAGAGGATTTTTCTGTTTTAGAAGGAAAAACAAATGTGGAATATCAGCAGGACAAAAAACCTAAAAAAAATTATATTGTTGATGAAGAAGACCTGGCGGTAATTATATATACATCGGGTACTACAGGTACTTCCAAAGGAGTAATGCTTACACACAAGAATCTTGCTTTCGACGCAGTTGCAGGCAAAAAAGTACAACCTGTGGAAAGCACGGACAGGTTTCTGTCAATATTGCCGCTTTCTCACACTTACGAAAATACTCTCGGGCTGATACTTCCGCTGATTAGTGGCGCATGCATATATTATTTAAAGAAACTGCCCTCGCCGTCCGTGTTAATTCCGGCCATGGCAAAAGTAAAACCAACAATTATGCTTTCCGTGCCATTGGTAATTGAAAAAATATACCGGAAAAAGATTCTGTCAACAATTAATGAAAAATTTGCAACCAAAGCTCTATATAAAGTTCCTTTCTTCAGGAAAAAACTGAACAAAGTGGCAGGAAAAAAACTTATGAAAACTTTTGGCGGCGAGATCAAGTTCTTTGGTATCGGCGGAGCAAAACTGAACAGAAAGGTAGAGGTTTTCCTTAGGGAAGCCAAATTCCCCTATGCTATCGGGTACGGGCTTACTGAAACCTCGCCGCTGCTGGCAGGCCTTGCCCCGGAAGATACAATTCTTCAGTCGACGGGCCCGGCAATAGAAGGAGCTGAAATCAAACTTCATAATATCAATACTAAAACCGGTGAAGGTGAAGTTTGGGCGAAAGGCCCGAATATTATGAAAGGCTATTACAAAGAACCGGAACTGACCAAAGATGTACTTACCGAAGACGGCTGGCTGAAAACCGGTGACCTTGCGATTTTAGATAAAGAACAAAACCTGTATATAAAAGGAAGGCTGAAAAATGTTATAATCGGCGCTTCCGGTGAAAATATCTTCCCCGAGGAAATAGAATCCGTGATCAATAATTTCCGCTACGTGGTGGAATCTGTTGTAATAGAACAAAAGGGAAAACTCGTGGCTTTAGTTCATTTCAACATGGAAGAACTTGAAAATCGTTACGAACACATGAAAACTGAAGTTACCAACTACGTGGAACAAAAAATAGACGAATTGGCGGTGGAACTTCAGGAATATGTTAATTCAAGGGTAAACAAATTTTCCAGGGTGCAGCTCGTTATTGCCCACCCGACTCCGTTTACGAAAACAGCCACCCAGAAGATCAAACGTTTCCTTTATACCTGACAGATAAAAAAAAATAATTATTACAGCTTCCGAGGGGTTTTATGCCTTCGGAAGTTTTTTTGTATGATTTCACACAAATGTTCCTATACTGATTAATTGCCGGTTATCAATTTTTTATCAATCTAAAGAATTGAAATATAGCATAAGAATAAAAATCTGTCCAAAACAGTGTCTGTCAATATCCGGAACTGGTTCGTGAGAAGGCGGAACAGGTTCGTGAGAAGCCGGAACAGGTTCGTGAGAGGACGGAACAGGTCTGTGAGAAGCCGGAACGGGTTCGTGAGAAGCCGGAACGGGTTCGTGAGAAGCCGGAACGGGTCTGTGAGAAGCCGGAACGGGTTTGTCTGAGGGCGGAACGGGTTTGTCTGAGGGCGGAACGGGTTTGTCTAAAGGCGGAACAGTCTTGTCTAAGGACGGAACGGTCTTGTCTAAAGGCGGAACGGGTTCGTGAAATACTTTATTGTTCCATTCCTTTCTTTCGCAGATTAAGGACGGAAATAGAAAATAAGCCGGATGACCCTCAAATATCATGGCCTGCTTCTTAGGAAGTAAAACAGCTGTTAATTTTTCCGGGGTAAGAATTCTAACCTGTATTTATTGTGTTTTCCTGGCCTGTTCCGCGATTTATTATAGCAATTCTTCTCTTTCCAACTCTTATCCCGTTACTTTCCAGGGAATTAACTTTTGTTTTTATTGTAAGGGAATTATAAAAAATATAAAAAAACTCTTCTACCTCCCCCCGGCCCCCTCCTTAGGAAGGAGGAGGAGTTAATTATATGATATTTAACTTCTTATCCCCTCCTCGGGGAGGAGGGGAATACAGGGGAGGTTTTCTTTCTTTGCTTCTGTACCTTGCATCTTTATCCACAAGCTAAAGCACGTGGCTATTGAAATTTTCCTACTTTCTACTCCTTCCCAAGCCCCGCTTGGGAAGGCAAATACCACTGGGTAAAAAATTAATACTACACATCTAAGCAGGGGCTTAGATGCGAGTTTAAAACATTCCTGTGTTCCTTATAGCAGGGAGTCCATCGACGAAAGTATTGTATATCTGTTTTTAGCTCCGTAGGAGCGGAATTTTTGTAGATATTGTGTCAGTCATTATTTCTAAAAGCTCCGTAGGAGCGACACCGATACTTGTCTATGTCGCCCCGACGGGGCTTTGAATATCAAAGGTTTTCCTTACTACAAAAATGTCGCGGCTACGCCGCTTTCTGGATGGCTGATTTTATAAAAAAAAACTTGCAATTTAACACAGTACCTCTTGAGGGGTGCCCGAAGGGCGGGGTGGATTCTTCACTCATTATCTGCAAACAAAGATGGATTCTTCGGTCGCTTCGCTCCGTCAGAATGACAACATCACTCTCCCCCGCTGGCGGTGGGCAATAAATCATTCCTAATTATCATAGATATAATTCCCCTCCTACGATAGGAGGGGATTAAAGGGGAGGTTGTTTAAAATCTACTTTCTTACTATAAAGCTGCCGTTCACAACCTGCTTGCCGCAACGAACCTTATAATAATAAGAGCCGGACGGGAAATTTGAAAGAGGAATTATGTAATTATTACCGCCTTCTTCCTGCCAGCCTGCCTTATAGCTGCCTGCCGGGCTGCCTGCGGAAGTATAAACTTCAATGCTTACATTTCCGGGCGCGGCAAGGGTATATTCAATATTAACGGTTTGCTCCGCCGGGTTGGGGGCTGTTTTGCCAGCCGGGCTGCCGCCCTCTTCCACGCCGAGTATTACCCCGCCCTCGCGGTAAACCGAAACTCCGGCAATTGTAGCAATCCATTTGTTGCCGTTTGTATCTATTGAAATATCCCTCGGAGCATTCGAAAGTAATCCTGAATTGTCCATTTTAAACTGTTCGAAATTTGTTCCGTCGAATTTTAACATACCCTGTGCATTTCGACTACAAATCCAAAGTATGTTGTTTTCAATAGCAATAATTCCCAGGTCCTGAACCGGAATTTCGGAATTTTCAAGATTATATACCGTCCAGTTCTCACCGGCATATTTGTAAAGTCCGTTTGAATATGTGGCCCACAGATTATTATCCGAATCAAAAGCAATATCTCTGGCATATTCTTTAGGAATAGGAGAATTTTCCGGATTATAATTAGTAACATTTGAACCGTCATATTTTATAATCGCTGAATTACATGAAGCCCAAACATTTCCGCTTGAATCAACGGCTAATTTATATATATAATTATAAAGAATTTCTGAATTATCAGGATTAAAGTTCTGCCATTCATTACCGTCAAAGCGATAAATTCCGAGTGTATCGGATGAAGCCCATAAAATCCCATTATGGAAAACAACATCATTAATACTTCTCATTGATTTGTCGTCATGCAGGATTATTAATTTCCATTCAGAACCATCGTATTTTGCCAGGCCGAGATACCTATTTGCAAACCAAATATTATTTTGGCTATCTTCAGCAAATCCGTGAACACCGCCTGTACGAAAATAATAATCATTGTTCTCAATATTCAATTTTATATCCCAGGTTTTTCCATCATATATGTACAAAGCTTCATTAGATATAAAATACTTTTTATTATTTCTAATTCCAATTATATCTATATAGTCGCTTTTCAGGCCTGAATTATTCTTGTCAATAGCAACCCATTCATCTGCTGCAATTAGATTGCTGGATATAATAATAAACAAAATGATATTTAAAATTATCTTTTTCATGATATTTTCCTATTTAATTATTGTTAAAGGTGTTGAATAAATGTTTTAATTAACCATAAACCACAATTCCTTTTCATTATCAGAACACATGAAAAGGCAAAAAGACGCAGGAAAGTTTTTATTGGAGAAAAAGAATAATTCCCCCATGCCTTCGTGCCATTACAGGCAGCAGGGGATAGCTCCAACAAACCACAACTTTCAATTCTGAACCTGTCAGCGCTGAAAGCGGGTGGGGATTTAGCCGGCATTCGATACACGTAAAATATAACTGCCGCGTTTTATCAATATATTTTTGTTGGCTTTGATAAATTTTATAAGCCGGGTTGTTTCTTTCATACTTTTTTGTAAATTTGAAATACTTAGTTTGTGCTAACTAAAACACCGGGGAAACTTGGACGATTCCAAATATAAATACGATCTGACTATTGTTATGCCCTGCCTGAACGAATCCGAGACTGTTGGATTATGCGTTCGCAAGGCAGTCGGATTCCTGAAAAGAAAAAATATAAACGGCGAGGTTATCGTGGCCGATAACGGTTCCACGGACGGCTCGCCCGATATTGCAAGGGCAAACGGCGCCCGTGTTGTCAACGTACCTGAAAAGGGATACGGATCCGCACTGATTGGCGGTATCAGCGCTGCTGAAAGCAAATATGTGATTATGGGCGATTCCGACGACAGCCATGACCTGGAAAACCTTGATGAATTCGTGGAAAAACTTGAAGAGGGATACGAACTTGTTGTTGGCAACCGTTTCCGGGGCGGCATCGAGCCGGGGGCAATGTCCTTTGCCCACAGGTATATCGGCAACCCTATATTATCCGGAATTGGCAGGATTTTCTTCCATTCAAAGGTTAAGGATTTCCATTGCGGCCTGCGGGGTTTCCGAAAAGAACTGTTCAACAGGCTGGACCTTCGTGCCACGGGAATGGAATTTGCCAGCGAAATGATTGTTAAGGCATCGCTTTTCAAGGTAAACATGGTGGAAGTACCAACAAAAATGGCTCCGGCAGGCAGAACCGGCCCTGCCCACCTGAGAAGCTTCAGGGATGGCTGGCGCCACCTTCGATTCCTGTTCATGTTCTCACCCAAGTGGCTTTTTCTCTACCCCGGGCTAACGCTGATATTGTTAGGTTTGGTGATTGGCCTGTGGTTGCTTCCGGGAACAAAGATGTCGCTGGATGTGCATACCATGCTTTATGCATCGGCAGCTGTATCGATTGGTTTTCAATCGGTATCCTTTGCGCTACTTACCAGGATATTCGCACTGCACGAACAATTGATGCCGGCACACCCTACGCTGCAGCGGCTGATAAAATTCCTTACATTGGAAAAGGGGCTTATTGCCGGGTCGCTGATGATATTAACCGGCCTTGGAGTTTCAATTTACCTGCTTATATTTGCCTCGGAGGGCAGGTTCCCCGAACTTGGCATTCAGAATACCATGCGGCTGGTAATACCTGCAATAACATTGCTGATACTGGGTTTCCAGGTTATTTATTTCTCATTTTTCCTCTCGATACTGCAACTTAAAACGAGGTAGTTTATTTGGATAATATTATAAAGATCTTTCCCTGAAAAATCAGGGAAAGATTTTGCTATTAATACAAGAAAGTAAATTTGGCATCAAATCTGCTTATACAGATAGTATATGTAAAATTATCAATTGATTAAGTAATGAAATTATTCAAATATATACTTTTCTTTCTGGCAGTTTCAATTGTTTTTGCCTCGGTAAGCAAAGAGGATATTGATGTTTCCGGACTTAAAGGTAAGTTCGACGGCATAAGTTTTTTTGATGATAATCCCGAGCAGGCAATGGCAGGAAGGGCTTCGTATTATGCCGACAAATACCACGGCAGGCGCACTTCCAGCGGAGAAATATTTAATAAAAACGCGATGACGGCGGCTCACAAAACACTTGAATTCGGAACAAGGTTAAAAGTAACAAACCTGGATAACGGGAAATCAGTAATTGTTAAGATCAATGACAGAGGCCCCTTCAAACCCGGAAGGATTCTCGATGTTTCCGAGGCTGCTGCCAGGAAACTGGATATGATCAAAAACGGTACTGCCCGTGTAAGCCTGGAAGTTATTCCTGAAAAATAACCTTTCAGTAAAAATTTTTAATATCATTCCCAAAATTTTGTGGATAACTTTAGCGTTGTAATTATTATTTTTGTACTGATGTAATAATACGGTTAAAGGCATGCAGCAAAAGACAAAAACGGATAAATTGATATTAAGCCTGATGGCAATCGGGTATATACTATGGATGGGTATTTCCCTGGCACGTTCATTTATTGCTTTCGACCTGGTGAAACCTGGCGAGGAAATAGTTCTGAACAGCGCGTATTCGACTAACATTGCTATGCAATCTGTTTATATATTTTCCATGCTCTCAGTTTATTCCGATATCGGGTTTGCCATTGCCGCGCTTTGCGTAATTATATTATTTATTTTGAAAAGAAAGCAATTAAGAAGCAAAGGCTGGATGTTTATGGCCATAATCCTATTCATACTGTGTGTGCCGGCAGAAACTGTGCTGATTTATCATGACATACAGCTTGGCCTGTCAGTGTTTTGGGATAATGTCAGAGACATAAACCACCCGGCTATTCAGGATCATTTCATCGGGCGTCTTACGAACCCGTTGATAACTGTTCCCTCCGGGCTTTCATTCCTTTCCGGGCTTACTGCCATAGTATTTGTAATCTGGAGGCCTCTGAATAATCAGAATAACTGATATTTAAATAAAGGTATTCAACTATGAAGATCCACGAAATATTTGACGAACTGAAAGAAGTAGCCAGGCAAAAAGGTATTACCGTACGCAGGGATCAGGGACGATTCAGAAGTGGTTACTGCATTCTGAATGAGAAACGTGTAGTTCTTTTCAATCGAACCACGCCCCTTGAAATGCAGTCTTCAGTTCTGGCACGCTGCCTTATTAATGAAAATATCGATGATATATATGTAAAACCGGTTATCAGGGAATATATCGATAAAGAAAAAAATACCGGTAAAAAAGAAAATGATTTCAATCTGAAAATTGAACTCTAACTATTATCAATTTCAGCAAAGATCACTAAAAAAAATGCCGGTTATAAAAACCGGCAAAAATCAAATATTCGGCCCGGATTATTTAATCGATCGCTTTTTCATAAATCCTGTATCTTTTGTAAAGTTTGCCCTTCATAGTAATGGTAAGACCTCTGTTCATCATCAGGTTGTCCTCCAACACCCATGAAGCCTCTGCGTTTTCAATACCAAGTTTAGGGGCTCTTTCGCCAAACTCCCAATATAGAACGGCGTCAGCGCCTGATTTTTGATATTTTGGTATTATACCCAGAACAATTATTCTTAAAGAATCAATTTTATTGTACTTTGTCAGTAAATGATAAATACCACCGAGAGTACCGCCTTTTTTATTATGTATAAGGCACTGGTTAATATCCGGAAGTCCAAGAGCAAAACCAGCCGGTTCTCCGTCTACTTCAACTATCATTGTAAAGCTGGGTTCGGCAACTTTTTTGAGGTCTGCGGCGAGATGGTCGAATTCATGTTCTGTCATTTTTACAAACCCCCAATTCGGCTCCCATGCTTCATTGTATAGATACTTAAGAGTATCAACATCCTTATGATACTGCTCTTTATTTTTAAAATTAACATTCCTTACAACAATATTATGCCTTTTTCTGATAATATTTTGCAGCCTGTCAATTTTGGGGTCTTTAAAAGTTTTTTGATCAAGGAAGTATGCATTCAGGTCCTTGGCCTTGGCAAGCCCGGCTCCTTCGATAAGTTTCAAGTAATATTTAGGATTGTAGGGCATCATTACAACCGGCGGCGAATCAAAACCGTCGATAAGAAGGGCACACTCATCATTAAGTGAGGGGTTCATCGGGCCCCTGATGGTATCAAACCCCTGTTTTTTCAGCCAGTCCTCGGCAGCGGTAAACAAAGCGTTGGCTACGTCCTGATCGTCAATACATTCAAAAAAGCCAAAGAATCCAACTTTGTCTTTATGTGTTTTGTTATGATTTCCGTTTTTAATAGCAGCTATACGGCCTGCAATTTCACCATTTTTTTCGGCAAGATAAAGCTGTATATCTGAATGCTCAAAGAAAGGATTCTTCTCTTTGTTAAGTTGCTTTGTACTTTCAGCAATCATTTTAGGAACAAAATTCGGGTCGTTTTTATAAAACTTAAACTGTGATTTAACAAATTTTTTGATTCCGGCGCTTCCGCTGATCGGGTAAACATTTATATCCATAATAATATCTCGAAAATATTTCACGAATTTATTCAAAAAGAATTTACAAATTTTTGTAGAGACAGAAAAAATTAATTCCTTTTTTGCTGTCCCGGGATTTTCTATCCTGTGTACGTTATACTTAGCAGCTCTATTGGTTCTTCTCGTCCTTTCAGGCTGATTTCGCCAAGCATTTTCAGGCTGAAATAATATGGCAGGTTTAGCAGCTCGAACAGGTTGGATGATATCAGAAGCTCCAGGCCTCTGGCCGAACACTCTTCCTGTATCCGAGAAGCTGTATTAACGGTATCGCCATGGTGAACAATATCTTTTTTCAAAGTTCCTACCTCCGTAGTAACCACTGGCCCGGCATGCATGCCTGCACGGAATTCGGGCACAACTCCGAATTTTTCCAGATAAATATCCGACCGTTCAATTATTACATCCTCGATAGCAAAGAAGCATTCCACACATGCAGAATTACTGATGCCGTCATTTTTCAGCCAGGTGATAACAGCTTCGTCGCCAACATATTGATAAATACTGCCACCGAATTTTTTTATCGGCATGGAAATATCATGAAAGAAATCGGTAAGCATTCTGCTGTATTCAATCTCACCCATCGATTCGGCAAGAGTTGTGGAGGACTTAATATCCAAAAACATAAAAACTCTTTCTTCTTTCCTGGGCTTGTGATAATAACCGCTTATCAGCCGAAATAGTTTTCTTTTGCCAATATAATCAAACATTTGGCGAAAGAAATTCAGCAAAGCTATGCAAACCAGCCCGAAAATTGAAAACCCGATATATGTGCCGGATTTGAAAAATATTCTAACCGTCTTTGAATCAAATTCCCTGAAAAATGAAAAATAGAAAAAGACTAAATAAATTGTGAGGTTAATAATAATGAAATACGTGAAAGTTTTTATTGCAATATTCAACGAAAACGAACTTCTTTGAAGACGTTTGGGAAATAATATTTCATCGAAAAATGTAAGCATGAACGACAGGAAAACTGCACCTATAAAAGAACCAAAATACAGGCTCGTCCATCTGAAATCCGGTTCGTTCAATACATCAAGGGTAAATTCAATACTTGTTAGTTTTATTGATATGAAAAAAGAATAGGCTATAGCCCAAAATATTGCGTAAACAACAAACTTCCTGAGAAAATCACTAATTTTTTTATTCATACGAATCCTTTTGCATTTTCATCTCGTATTAAAAATAATAATAATTTGTGATGTGACATATTAAATTATGTAGTGTTATTATATAAAGAGTATTTTTTTGATAAGCAGAGTTTTTTTACTTTTGTAAGTTGACCTGTTAGAAATTTACTATAGTCGTATTCTGTTTTATGGAGTATAAATTATGAAGAGGATTTTATTTGTTCTACTGGCTTTTGGAGTTTTCTCGGCAGCCGCTGCTCTTGCACAGCCTAAACTGGAAATTCAGGGTGGTGATACATATAATTGGAAGGATGTTAAGCCAAACGACTCTCCGCTGAAAGCTGATATTGTTCTTAAAAATACCGGTAACGAAACACTGAAAATAACTAATGTAAAACCTACTTGCGGGTGTACAACAGCTCCGCTGGACAAGAATGAACTGAAGCCTGGTGAATCTACGGTTATGCATGTTTCGCTAAGGATCGGCAGCCGTTCTGGTGCCGTTAGCAAAACGATTTATATCAGTTCGAACGATCCCACGAAAAAGAGAAAAGTTCTTTGGCTGAAAGCAAATGTTGTCAGGGAAATTGAAATCGGGCCAAATTCTTATTTTTCCTTTGATGAAATGCAGGTAGGAACAAGTGAAGAAGTATCATTCTGGGTTAAGAACAATTCCAAGGAAGAGGTTACTTTATCAGATTATGAAGTTAAGCCGGACAATGTGTCTATAAGCCTGGCTTCTCCGGTAACACTTGCACCCGGTGAGAAAATTGATATTAAAGTAAAAGCAAAACCTGAGAAGAAAGGATACTTTAATGTCAGGGTTAGAATGTCAACAAGCAATGATGATTATAGAACACTGAAAATTGACGGATTTGGAAAAGTAAAAGAATCTCCGATCTTTAATAATAATTGATCGTATGTAAAAAGAATTAATAAAAGCCGGGATGATTCCCGGCTTTTTTTATTGCTTTTATTAAATGTTGGCACGAATTATGATGTAATATTTATTGAAAACTAAAGTTTCATCCCCCCCTTAACCTTCTTTTCCAATGCGGAAGGAAGGTTTTTTAATTTGTATATCGTTCAAACCTTATAATAATCAATACTCGTAGTCTACAACCATTACGTCGAACCATACTTTTTTCAGGAATGAAACCACAGCCTGATGCTCAGGGTGTGAACTGTATTCAGCAAGTTTTTCCATATTATCAAAAGCTGAAATAAGTACAATATCTCCGGCTCTTTCCGATTCTTTTGCGTTTATGCCCACCTGGTACTCCCGGATAAGGTCGATTTTCGAAGGCAGGGATTTCAGTAAGTTTTGTGCTTTTATTATATTTTCTTCTTTGCTAAGCCCTTCGGCTTCTTTTATCCTGAACATTACAACATGCTTTATCATTGATTCTCCTAATTATTATATTAATACCTAATCATTCAGGCATCCATTACAGATTTGCCTGATGTGTCCAGTTGAAATATTTATTCCCACAAGATTATCGCACCGGCCGTTTCCATTTGGAACAACACGTCCTGCCAAAAGCTCGTTATTATTTGTAAATGGTTTATTAGGGGCGTGATAATATCCGTTCCCATCAAGCGGGATAAGTTTTTCCGGACTGCTGCCGTCAGAATTCATTTTCCATAAATTAAAAATATAATTATTTGTTGTAAGTGTTGTCATTTCAGCAAATATCACAATACCTTCGTTATTGCAGCATAAATTTTTATAGTCTTTTCCCTTATCAAGAGTATCGGCATTGCCTGTTGCAATTTCAATTTTCAAAAGGTAATCATCTTCTGCTTTAACATTTGCAAAAATATAATCGCCGGTTTCATCGAAACAAATAACATCATTTATATCATTTTCGCTTTGGAAACGTGCCTCGAGTGAATTCAAGGCAAAATCATAGGTAGCAACAACATTATTGAAAACAAAGGCACAGATGCTTGAATTTTCCCGGAAAGCAACAAAATGCAAATTGAAAAATCCTCCGGCGTTAATAATTTCCCTTTTTTCACCTGTTTCCACATCAATATCCATAATATTACTTCCTGCCGACATTAAGATATTTTTGCCATCGGGCGAAATATGGGGAATGCAGGTCATCTGCCCGAAGCTCTCATTCAATAGTAGTTCAGGATTACTGCCATCCTCATTACAAATGTAAAGATACCTGTCGTCGACCAGGCCGCTATCCTGTGTAAGCCGCCTTAAAGTTCTTATAAAAGCAAGTTTGCCGCCGCCGGGACGTGAAAACATCCTGGCACTGTCGATTACATGTTCCACATTCCCATTGTTGATATTAATTCTTTCAATATAATGATTGGTGCATTCTTCGCTATCGGTTGTTCTCGTCATGTAAAACCATTCGGGAGTGTCCCCAGTCGTAGTAGTTCCATTATCATCATCCCCGCATGACATGAAAAATAATATTATAACAGTGAATAAACAAAATTTGCGTAGCATAATAATCTCCGGTGTGTTAGTATTATTAAATTAAATTTACATCACAAAGAAATCTTAATTCGCCCGTGTAGATATTGCAAGCGTATATTTTATCATAGTAGTGAGCTGAATAAGGCCTGATTTTTCCGAGAAGGATTTCATCATTACCAACAAATTCTTTATGATAAATATGCCTGTAGCCGTTGCCTTCTTTCGGGCTTAATATTTGGGGTACGGTACTGCCGGGTTTGATCACCCAAACATTATAAAAATAATTACGATACTGTGCGTTAGGTTCTAATTCATTAAAAATAATTTCGCCATTTGCAAGTAAGTAAGGCCTGTTAAAACTTTTTCCGGTTCCAATTGTATCAATATCAGCAGATTCCAAATTAATTTTTACCAGAGTATTCGTTTCATTGCCATTAATTTTGCCTATTATATTTTTACCTTGCTGGTCGTATGAAAAAAAAGAATCCAGATTACAATCCGGAATATCAATTTCCCTTAGTGTTTTTGCCTCGTGATCAACTATATATAAACAATTATTGGAGAAAAATGCTCCTCCTGATCCGTCCGGAGCAATGGCCATGTAATGAATATTCAGGTAAGAAGGCGTATTGCTTATCTTTTCTTCACTTCCATCATCAATGCCAATAACTGATAATTCTTTGTTTGAAAGCAATACAGCAGTATTTCCGTCATTCAACATCCAGGCTTCGAATTGATTTTGGTCATATTCTTTTTCTATCAGCAATTGCCTGTTTTTGCCATCGGCAGCAGAAACCCATAGCTGATTGGTTCCGGTTTTATGCCCCTGACTATCTTCTTCCTCATCATATCTCTTAAATATCAGTCTGTTATTTACAGGCAGAGATGCTAATTCGGCAGAATCAATAATTTCATATCTCTTGCCTGTTTGAAGGTCCATTCTCTCGATTACAAATGGCTGGTCGTTATCAGGCCTAAAATTGTAATATATCCATAAGGAATCTGAATTTCCATTATTGGTTCCGCTATCGTCCCCGCAGGAAAAGAAAAATAATATCAAAATTATAAAAATTAACGAATTGCGCAGCATTAAAAATTCCCCTTTTTCAAAAAATATTTAAGTAAAATTTTAACCAATTAATCATTTTGCTGCAAATTATATATATCAATAATTTATTCCAAATATATTATATACAGAGCTGAGGCATAAATTATTTGCATTAACACATCAGGCTATTGGAATATTAAAATCAAACTTTTTCATTTAAGAAAAATTTCCATGGATGGTAATAAATATTGCAATTATTTCACAATATTATTCTGCCAGGGCAGATTATCAAGATCCAGGTTGCCGCCACTTATAATAATACCGATTTTCCTGTCTTTCAGGGCTTCCTTCTGAGAATAAATGGCCGCAACTGCCACTGCCGATGAAGGCTCGATAACCAATTTCATTCTTTCGAATATCAGCTTCATAATTTCTATTGTAATTTCGTCCGGTACAGTTATAACAGAATCCACTTTTTCACGGATTATTGGGAATGTCAGCTTCCCAAGGGAAGTCAGAAGGCCGTCGGCTATTGTGTTGGGATTAACTGAAGCAACAAACTCTCCTGTAGTAAATGAACGGTAAGCATCATCAGCTCCCTGGGGTTCGCCTGCAAGAACGTTTATATCATGACGCATTGCCTTGGCTGCCGTTGCCGTTCCGCTTATCAGCCCTCCCCCGCCGACCGGGGCAATAATTGTATCAATATCAGGGAAATCTGTCAGAAGTTCGAACGCAGAGGTTCCCTGGCCTGCTATTACGTGAAAATTATCATAAGGATGAAGAAAGACTGCCCCGGTTTCAGCAACTACATTATCCAGGGTTGATTCCCTTGCTTCAAGGGTTGGCTTGCAGAAAGTAATATTTGCGCCATAGCCCTTAACGGCATTAACTTTTGCTTTGGGCGCAGTTTCCGGCATTACAATGTAAGCAGGTATGTTTCTCATTTTGGCAGCAAGTGCCAGTGCCTGTGCAAAGTTTCCGGAAGAATGAGTGGCAACTCCTTTCGCAGCAGATTGATCATCAAGATTCGATACTGAATTAAAAGCCCCGCGAAATTTAAACGCTCCGGCGCGTTGAAAATTTTCACATTTGAAATAAAGATTGCAGGAAAATATATCATCAATCATTCTTGAAGTAAGTACAGGTGTCCTGTGAGCAAAACCTTTTAAAACTTCTGATGCAGAGATAATGTCTGAAAATTGCGGGAGTTTCATTTCTTCAACCAAATTTGTCCATAAATTATTCTACAAATATTCTACAAAAATAATAAAAGATATCGAAATGCTTCTCCTGCATATTGAAAATACATTGATGTTTCCATTGATGTTTCTGAGTACCCGTTTACAATAGAAATTTCTTCTTTCATACTTGCATATTATTATAAATTTTATCATATTTCAATATGAAAAACCTTTTTATATCAATAACGATCTCATTAGTATTGTCGATTATCGAAATCGACCAAACAGCTACTTTAAGAAACCCGACACCGATTGTGTATAAAATTGACAGCCCTCCTGTATATAAACGCAGGAAACCACTTAGAAAGATTAACTGGTCAGTATCAAATATCGGGGATTAAAGCTTGTATTGCAAGATTATACTCTCCGAAACCTAATACATATTGTTACTTAGTTATCTCTACCCTCATCCGATTGAAATTCTGTGCAAAATGATCATTAAATTTGCCGGGCATAGCAAACTTCAATGTTTTTGAACTGAATATTTTCATCGTCATAGCGAATTGGGCTACTTTCCGAAAAAAACATCAACTGATCAAGGGAAATGAACTGACCAATAGAGCGAAATTCTATATCAAAAAAGTGAAACTCTGTCTTTTCTGAGTAAAATTTTACCTGAAAAAGTGTCTCGGAAAGGACGGGGGAACGCTCGGAAAGCACGAGGGAATGCTCGGAAAGCTCGGGGGAACGCTCGGAAAGCACGGGGGAACGCTCGGCAGGCATGAGGGAACGCTCGGAAAGCTCAGGGGAACGCTCGGCAGGCATGAGGGAACGCTCGGAAAGCTCAGGGGAACGCTCGGAAAGCACGGGGGAACGCTCGGCAGGCACGAGGGAACGCTCGACAGGGTCGGGGGAACGCTCGGAAGGCACGAGGGAACGCTCGGCAGGCACGAGGGAATGCTCGGAAGGCTCAGAAAAAGGGATTTTGGCTGTAAAAAATCGTTTCAGAAGGATGTGTCAACGATATTAATATCAATAATATCAGGCAATTACGAGTACGGATAGGAAATAAGTAAAAATTCGACAGGAATATGATCGGGATCGCTGTAATTCAATTACATTCAGGGAATAATTTCTCCAAATTATGCGTTTTCAAGCCCCCGGGAAAGAATAAAATTCTTCGGCAGTGGCAGAATCGAAATAAAGAATACACTTGTTTCTATGATAAAATCCTGAAGAATGACTCCTTCACTTGCTTCAATGCAACATTTTCCGGCTTAATAATTATTTCAATCGGAAAAAGCAATTATTGCTCCTGAAACGCTTAGGATAAACAATAAATTTTTATATCTCAAGTCGGGATATTATCTTAGAGTTTAGAAATAAAGCAAACAATTTTTTGGAAATGACAATGAAAAAACTACTGCTATTACTGCTCCTGCCTTTTTTTGCTTCCTGCGGAGATAATAAGGATACTATTGAAAAAATTGACGAGAATCCATGGGATTTTCTTATGAAATCAGAAGCAGAATTGCTTAATATTCAAAATATTTCTTATAACGTTGATTACAGAATAAAAATGATCGACGAAATGGATACACTTACTGTTAAGGGTTTTTGCCTTATCGACAAAATGCCCTCCGATACGATTTTCGGGTATAAAGTAAGGGTGCGCCGAAATGATTTTTATGAGAAAATTTATGACGGAAAGAATATTTTTTCTGTGGATTTTGTTAATAAAAAAGTGATAGTTGATAACCCCCACAAAAACGGGCCGGGGTTTATCAGGCAGAATATTGTTAAAGACCTGATATTTCCGGAATACACCGTAAATGCTCCTTTCTCGAGATTTAAAAAGGATAATCCGGAAATAAAATTCCTGCCTGATACAAACAAAAGATATCGTATTGTTCAGTTCAAATATCCTGATGACGGCCCCTGGACAAATATTAATAAGCGATATTATATTAATCGCAGTACTCTTTTGCCGGAAAGAATAATTTTCTCGGTAAGCAATGGTAAAAACATTCAGTTCAATGATGTGTATATAAGTTCAATTAAAACTAATCAAAATATCACTGACGGGCATTTTTCCAGAAATGTTATTCCTCCGGATTATGTTTTCGAGGATTTTGTTCCCCCCGAAACAGATTTCGCTGAACAGTTATTGCAGGACGGCAGCGTTGCCCCTGATTTTGAGCTTTTCAGTATGGACAAGACAAGAATAAAACTAAGCAAATACAGGGGAAATGTAGTACTGCTTGACTTCTGGTTTTCAACATGCCATCCCTGCAAGCTTTTTATTCCTCATATCGAGAAATTCTACAGGAAATATCAATCAAGAGGATTCCGGGTTATCGGAATGAATACCGATAATGAAAGCAGAAGAGAAAAGATGCTTGGAGATTTTATAGATGAAATGGGAATGACCTATCCAAATGTTTTTCCGGGAGATGATTTATTGGGCGCGTATAAAGTCCAGGCTTTCCCGACGCTTTATCTTATTGGCAGGGACGGGAAAATAAAATTCTCTCTGCTTGGCTACAACACTGGCTTTGAGGATATACTGGAAAAAGCAATTGAAAATGAATTATAAACAGATAATCGCAGCTTGATTTGATTTTGCACGAAATAGTCACTATTTCGTGCATTTTGTTATTTATACTTTTTCATCTTCATAATGAATTAACAAATTATTTGTATTTTTCATGATATAATTATCAATAATCCTGATTTGCTATGAAAGACATATACATTAACCGCGAGATCAGTTGGCTTGCATTTAACCACAGGGTGCTTCAGGAAGCAGCTGATACTGAAGTACCATTATTCGAGAGAATTAAATTTTTGGCAATCTTCTCATCAAACCTTGATGAATTTTACAGAGTAAGAGTTGCATCACTTATGTCATTGCTGGAACTGAATAAAAAATCAGTTGAGAAATTAAAGTTCAATCCTTCAAAACTTATTAAGCAGATCAATTTTACCGTGAATAAGCATCAGGAGGAGTTTGGCAATATTTTCAGGAAATCAATAGTTCCCAGCCTAAGAAACAATAATATTTACCTGGTAAATGACACAGAACTAAACGATGAACAGTCAGGTGTGATTTCAAAAATATTCCGGGAAGAGATTAAACCATTGATCAATATTGTGAAAATTAAAAAATCAATGTCAATACCTTTTCTGAAAAACGGGCAGATATATTTTTCAGTAAAAGCTGTTAATAACAGCGGAATGCTTGATTATTTCATTGTAAACATACCTTCAGATGAGTATAAAAGATTTATCCGACTTCCTGATACCGGATCAAAAACCTATGTGATTTATATTGATGATATTATCCGGCATTTTATTTCTGAACTTTTTCCGGAATATCAAGTTGCAGAGATTGCATCAGTTAAATTAACAAGAGGTGCGCACCTGAATATTGATGATGAATTCAGCGGCAATTTACTTCAAAAAATCAAAAAAGGCTTGAATAAGAGGCCAAACGGCCCTCCATGTCGTTTTTTATATGATAAAAATATAAGTTTCGAAATGCTGGATTATCTTCAGGAAAGCCTTTCATTATTCGAAGAGGACTTAGTACCAGGCGGGAGATATCACAATTTTAGTGATTATTTCGGATTTCCAAGAACTAATGATGCAAGCCTTTCCTACAAAGAAATGCCACCCATGCGGTACAAAGAGCTGCCCGAAGGAATAGCTGTTTTTGATGCTATTAATGCAAAAGACAATATCATCAATTTCCCGTATCATACTTACGATCATGTTTTGGATTTCCTTAATGCTGCTGCCACCGACAAGCAGGTTGAGTCAATTAAAATCACACAATATCGTGTAGCCCGTGATTCTGAAGTAGTGAAGGCATTGATCAGAGCAGTGCATGCCGGAAAAGATGTTACCGTTTTTGTTGAAATAAAAGCCCGCTTTGATGAAGAGTCCAACATATACTGGGCTGAAGAAATGGAAAAAGCCGGTATAAAAGTTCACTATAGTTTTCCCGGGCTGAAAGTACACGCAAAGATAGCCCTTATTCATAGAAAAGACGGAACAGCTATAAAAAGATATGCCTTTCTGTCAACCGGAAATTTCAATGAAAAAAATGCTAAAATATATACTGATATAGGATATTTTACTTCTCATGAGGGCATTTGCTCCGAACTTGACAGAGTATTCGAAATACTCGAAGGCAAAAGGTTGAATTATAAATTTACGCATCTATTGGTAGCACAGTTCAATATGAGGAAAGTATTTATCGCGAGAATACGAAAAGAAATTGAAAATGCCCGTCAGGGGAAGAAGTCCGGAATAATTATAAAAGTAAACGGGCTGGAAGACAGAAAGATGATAAAACAACTTTATGAAGCTTCTAATGCCGGAGTAAGTATAAAAATTATCTGCCGGGGAATATGCTGCCTGAAACCCGGAGTAGCCGGACTAAGTGAAAATATTGAGGTTATAAGTATTGTTGATCGTTTCCTGGAGCATTCAAGAGTGTTTGTTTTCCACAACAATGGCAATACTAAAATTTACGCGGGTTCAGCCGACTGGATGAAAAGAAACCTTAGCAGGCGTATCGAAGTAGTATTCCCAATTTATGATGATAATATTCAGCAGGAATTAATGGATATAATTAATATTCAACTCAGTGACCGGAAAAAAGCACGTATAATCGAACCTGACCTTAAGAATTTATTTAAAGAAAGAGATGCTGCTGTCAGTTCTTCTCAGGAATTAATTTACAACTACTTTGAATCGGGAAAATGAAAACCAGTTCCTGATATTCAGTAGTTTTAGAAAACTCGATTACAAAACAAAAAACCCCGGGGCTTTGCCCCGGGGTTCTTTTCTTAATTATAAGAATTATATTCAGCTGTTAAGGTTGATTACTTAACAACGCGTACTGTCCTGTTGATGATTGTTGAGCCGCTGCGAAGAACAAGTGTGTAGCTGCCGCTTGTAAGGTCGCGGGTATCCACTTCAACTGTTACTGTGCCGCTTGTTGTTTCGCTGAGTACGTTGCGTACAAGCTTGCCGCTCATGTCATAAAGATCGATGCTTACATTTACATCGTTGCCGGTTGTAAGTTCGAACTTAGCTGATTCTTTACTCGGGTTCGGATATGCCTGGCCGAGAGAGATCATTTCATTTCCACCGATTGTTACTACTTCTTCATCGCTGTAGTCGTAGCTTCCGTCAATGTCAACCATTTTCAGGCGGTATGCGTAAGTATTGCCATAGTTTACATCATAGTCAACTACAGGGCCGTACTGTGTGGCATAGCTGCTTGTTCCGGCTGCTTTCATACGTCCGATCTGCATGAATGAACCCATGCCTGCCTGGCTTACTTCTGCTTTTTCTATCTCGAAGTGTGAGGATTTGTATTCACTTGCTGTTTCCCAGCTAAGGTCAACCCTCTGGCCTGCTGCTATAGCATCGAAGCTTGTAAGTTCTACCGGTACTACCGAGCCGCCGTTCTGATCCAGGAAGTCAAGTACCTGGCGAAGAACGTCTTCCATGTCTGCCCAGTGACGCCAGTCAACGCCAAGTGTTACTATGTTCTTGCTTAGTGATGTTACTGCCACGCCAAGTGTGCTGTCCGAAGGTGTGGCTGTATGTGTTGTATAGTAATATGCCGGCCTTGCAAGGCCTTCACCGTTTTGTGTTACTTTCATCAGTGAGCAGTAAGGATCTTCATCTTCTGCAAATTCATAGCTTGTAGCCACGATTGCATTTTCAAGGTTTGTTCCTACCGAGATACCGATTGCAGTATTGCCGCTGTTGCTAACGCCGGCGCCCATCGGGTTGCCAGGTGTTACGTATTCGGCCCTGAATACTTCATCAAGGAAGTCAGGATCATAATCAAGTGAGGATGCGTTGCCTCCAAGCTGGCGTACAAGTTCCTGTGAACCGATTACAAGGTTTTTCTTATCATTCTGCATGCCGCCTTCAAGGAAGCTTTCAATGTCCATCTTCTCGTATCTGCTCATTGTGTTTTCATCACCGTCTGACCAGAGAAGTGTTTTGTACATTGTGTAGTTTACTGACCTGGGTTCCCAGCCGAGCCTGTTGAACAGGTCTATATCATACTGTCCTTCGCCAAGGTCTGATACCCAGCCGACTTTGCGGAGGCCTTCACGAAGGCTGTCAAGGTTCAGCTTACCGGCTATCTCGTCTGTTGTCGGTTCGCCCCAGTAGATTTCTGTGGCAATATCCCTGGCTGATGCCAGAAGGCCGAGTGATGAACGTTTAACATAGAAACGTACAACTTTGTCGATAACATTATTAGAGTTATACTGGTCTGATTCTACCGAGATTACTATCCTGTAGCGTGGTGTTACGTTTGATTCCATACCTGCAAACTGATCCGGTACGTTGTAGAAGCCAAGCTCGCCGTAAGTCTGAGGATAGAAGTCAACGCCGTCTTCGTCATCAAGAAGGAAGTCCACGTCAACGGATTCTGTTGTTGGAATGCTTGTTTTTACTGTTGTTTCTATTTCTACTGTATCAGAGAATGATCCGTCAGGCTGTTCGCGGTAGATCTTTGCATATACATTGATGTTTGACTGCTGAAGTGTTCCGTTATTCCTCAGGCTTGCCACGATGTTTGTCGGGGCTTCTGTCATTATGTATTCTGCATCGCTGAATGTACCCATGCCGGCCCTGTATGCGCCCGGTGTTGGTACGTTAAGCATTTCTACGTCGCTTACATACATGCGGCCTGAGAATTCAAAGGCGCCGATGTCGTAACGCTGGCCTGCTGCTCCGCGAAGGTTGCCGTCGATGTCATATTCTACTTCTGTTACTTCGCCGCCGCGGTTGTTAAGGATACATCCAAGAGGATAAGGATCCGATACAACGCGAAGCTGGTAGGGATAGTTGCCTGTATAGTCAAGGTCGCCAAGGAACTCGCCTACTACGGAGTTCTCATCCTGTTTTGTCCATACCTGCCACTGTGCTATGTTTGCAAATTCACCTGTCTGCCCGTATTCTATTACGTTCTGGTCTTCGTCCATGTGGATGAAGCGGATGAGGTCTGCATTGGCATTGCCCATGTCGAAGGCATTCCTGTCGGATGTTACTGCACCCCATTCAGGCCATTCGCTCTGGAGCAGGATTGCTGTTGTTGTGTATGCATTGTCTGCAAATTCTTCGTCTTCAAAGGCGATTGCATTGTTCTTGAGAACTGCGCCGTCTACCTGCTGAAGCATGATACCTGCTGTTGCGCCTACGTTTTCAACAGCGTCATCTGTGATGATGATAGTATTGTTTGCTATTATGTCATTGCGTGAAAGATAATCTTTCCTTGCAGGTGTAAGTATATTCATGTATTCGTCTGCAATGCCTGCACGCTGTGTTGAAAGCTGGATACCGCAGCGTTTCACGTCTGCATTTTCAGGATTTAAGTTGCGGATTACGTTGTTTTTGATTACAACTGTTTCTGCCCTGTCAGGATAGAAGGAAAGTCCGCCGCCCGGTGCCTGCATAACGATAGGATCCTGGGATACTTTGATTCCGCGGATCTCGTAGTCGCCGTCGATTTCGCTTATTTCGTTGCCGTCAACTGTGATGTCGATTACGTTGTAACCGAACCAGTCGCGTTCTGCGTCGCCGCCAAGGATAATACCGGCTGCGTCCATGCCGCTTACGCCGTTGATTTCATATATCCTGTTGTTTTTGATCGTTGAGTTCTGCTCGGAACCAAGGAATATAGCTGCGCGGCTTACATTATGGATAACATTGTCTTTATACTCGTTATTCATGTTGTAGTATTTTACGAAGTTGTTGGCTTCCTGTTTGAACAGTACGCCCATACCCATTGATGCTATACCATAACCAAAGCCTGTGATCTCGTTGTTCTCGATTACGTTGTTCTGGTTGAACAATGAATCAAGGGCGTTCAGGTTTGATGTCTGTTTGTCATCTGTCGGAGGCAGGCTTCTGAGAAGAATACCTGCACTATATGTTCCGCTGGTGCGAATATCATCTTCATAAAGGAACTGGCTCTGTGCAGAGTTGAATACCATCTTCGGAAGGTCTGCATCAAATGAAGGTGTAGTGTTATAATCACCCCTGATAATACAGTTCTTGATAGTAACGTTTGAAGCGCCCTGTGCAAGATAGAAAACAGTCCTGAAATCTTCATCACTGTCGATTGAGAACTGGAATGCTTTGTTTGCACCGCCGTCAAATGTTACAAATCCGGGGAAGTTGGAATAGTTTTTCTTACTGCTGTTTCTTACGATATGAACAGGAGCATTTGAGTTGCTCGGAGCCATATTCTGACCCATGTAGATACCAATACCGTTATCGGATACCATGTTGATCTTAACACCTGCACGGTAAACGGCACGCTGCCTTGAAGGCTTGAATACGATCGGCTGGTCTTCGCTAAGGCCTACAATTGTAGAGCTCATGTCGATTGCCGGCTGATTCATTCTATCCAGCGAGCCAATATTATATACGGCATCTGTAAGTTCAAATGTAACAGGGCCAGTCATACCACGACGGTAGAGCTGATCAAGAGCTGCTTCAAAAGTAAGGAAGTTTTTGATATTTCCTTCGTATAAAGTTCCAATCGTATATGTTCCGCTAAGGGCTTCAACAACTGAGAAATCTTCACAAATCGAGTTATTATCTGTAACAGGGTCATCATTAGATGTAATTGTGATACATGCTGTATATTCGCCTGCTGCCGGGGGAACAAAGTCATCAAAGTCAACGATCACTTTATTTGACCTTCCCTGGGGAATATCCTGAATGATGATCGGGCTTCTGTAAACAACATCACCGTCTGAATTGGTAATAACCATTTCAGCATCGATGTCAGATATATCAGAAACGCCGTTGTTCTGGAAGCTTGCCAGAGGTTTAACAGGGCGGCCAACAAATACTTCACCTGTCGGATCGATTATATCCAATGCTTCTGCTTCTATCTCGTGAGCAACTTCGAACCAGTAATGGTCGCCTGTCTTTGGCCAGCGGTTATTAGAAAGCTCTCTGTCTAATACGCCTACCATTGTTACTTCAAAAACTATATCGAAATCACCTGTTTCGAACGGACGGTAGTCAGGGAAGCTGATATCAACGTATTCACCTGTGCTCATCGGGTCAGTTGAAGACCATTCGAAATCTTCTTCGTAAACCTGTTCGTCATCTTTATAAATTCTTGCTACAGCGTCAAATTCTGTTACATCATTGATACCATAGTTCTGAACCCTGCACTGTACGCGTATGCGTCCTGTTGAAAGAGGATATTTCTTTTCGTCTTTAGGTTTTGGAGAAATTATCCTGTTAATTGCAAGGTCATTTTCAAGAGCGATAATAAATGTCTGGTCTGCAAGTTCCTGTGTGAAACCGACTGAAGGTATCTGCATTTCAGCTTTTACTTTATAAGTTCCACCGGGAATATTAAGTTCATTTGTTTCAAGATCAATATCACCATTATTGTCAGGATCAGTCCTGGCAATAAATCCTGTGGCATGTGTAAAATTAGTTCTTCCATTATTATAGACTGGAACCATATCGTCAGTTTCGTCACCCTCAACAGTTGCAGTGTAAACTGTTCTGAACTGAGGATTGCTTGCCGGCAAAGGGCCTTCGATTGAATATTTTATATAAACGCCGTCCATCTGGTTGTTTTCCATAACAACGCCGGGTTTGTTTTCGTCATTTACGATTGTTCCCCTGCGCAGGATTGCATCCTGGGCCGGGAAAGCACCCATTAATGCAGGATATGTTGTGAATGAATATGTTTTACCAGCATGAATATTGTCAGTGTATGGGTTTCTCATCCACTGAGTTGTATTTGGGTTTACATTGCTAAAGTAAAAAGTAGATGGGTTTCCAGGCTGGATATTTATATATCTGCTTGTAGATCCACCAGTTGCAAACATAGAACCTGTGCGGTCGCCGAATGCTGACGAAGGAGCTGCCCAAACAATATCAAACCTTCCTGTAGTTTCGTATAGCTTGATCTGAACATCACAGGCATGAAGCCTGGGAGAATAGTTGTACTGTTCTCTCCACTGGAAAACAGCAACCCTGTTAGGAGCTGAACCCTGGATTTCATAGGAAATTTCACCAACAGTATAAAGGTCGGCTGCGTAAAAGGCAATGATATTTGGTGTGTAGTTTGCGTAGTAGGGATACCATGTGCCATAATTTCTGTTAAGAGACATCCAGCCGTTTGTACCGCAGTAAACATAAGTAATTTCCTGCTCGTCATAGATAAATGTAAAGGGCAGGTTTACACGGAAAGAACGGTCATCACCCGTACCAACATAAGTACCTGAAATAGGAGTATAAACACCGTCGTACTCATTTACCGTGTATTCCGTTAAGAGCTGCGCTTTTGCGCCGCTAACAGCAATAAAAGCTATTACAGCTATTGCTATTAGAACCTTTAGGAATTTTGTAGAAATCATTAATTAGTTCTCCGATTAAGTTAAAAAAAGAAATTTTGTATGATTAAACTAATATTGAATAATTTTCATTTAAAATCTAAAAACATAATATTTTTTTTCATAATAGAATTTCTACTCTATTTCGCCAATGTTAAAATTATCATATTTTGTTAAATTTCCAAAGTTTCTAAAACAATAACAATAAATTTAATAAAATGTTACAAAAAAACGTGCAAACGTTTTGTATATTTATACCACCATAGAATTAATATTATACCGCCACATTCATAGTTTGTAATCAATAAAAAAAGCTCAAAAAGAATCATCCTTTTGAGCTTTTTGATTCAAAATCAACAAATATTTTGAATTTCTTATCTGTTAAATTTTTGAATATTAGTATAACTATATTATACCTGATTATACAATCAAAATATATAGTAACCAAATTCCAATTAAATCCCATACACACATTACAAAGAAACAATAAAAAAATCAAAGAAAAAATAGTAGTTAATACTAATTTTGCATCATTGTTTTAACTACTGTCTTGTAGTTGTATTTACTACAATATCAAGGATTGGACAGTATATTGACATCATTAATTATTCAATTTCATGGGATACGGGTGGTAAAATTTAAAATAATTTTAATAAAAAAAGCCCAAAAAACTTAATTATTTTTTGAGCTTCGGAATTATCAGACAACTTCTGCCGTTTTTGGTGTTCGCTTTTCAAAATCGGAGTATTTCAGGTTCACAATGAATTTGCCTGGCAGCAATGAAGAACTCTGATTGCCGGCAAAAGCTGTCTTAAAATTGCCAAAAGTATCCAATACAAACTACACTATAAGAAAACAAAATAATTCCAAATTGAAATAGCAATTACTACTAAATTCGTGTAGCATAATCTTGAAATTAATTGTAACCCTTTATACTACAATATTAAACAAGATTGTTTTTAATAGCGTAATGCGTAACTTCAGCATTGGTTTTCATTCGCATTTTTTCAAGGATTCTGTTCCTGTATGTACTAACAGTATTGGTACTCAATGACAGCTTTCGTGCTATTTGCGAAACCGTAAGGCCTGAAGCTATAAGGCTCATAACCTGGAATTCGCGGTCAGAAAGTGTTTCGTGTATAAGTTTATCCTGACGTTTTCCAAGCTTTGAAGCTAACATTTCGGCAACATCATCTGAAATAAACCTGCGTCCTTCATTCAGCCTTCTGATAGCTTCGATAATTATTTCAGGTTCTTCTTCTTTATTAATATAACCACTTGCACCGGCTTTCAATATCCTGAGTGCAAACTGATCTTCGGGATATATAGTAAAAATCAGTACCGGCAATTTTGGCTTTATCGATTTAATTTCTTTCAGAACATCCAGCCCGTCCCTGCCGGGCATAGAAATGTCAAGAATAACCACATCATAATCTTCCCTGATGATTTTACTGATCAATTCATTGCCGTTTGAAGCTTCGCCGGTAATATTAATATCCTGGACATCATCCAATATTTGATTTATCCCTTTTCTTACAACAGCATGATCATCTGCAATAATAACTTTAATCATATTTCTCTCACTGAATTTTCTGGCAATTTAAAAAAAAATGCCATAAGTTAATTCTTTTTGTTAATGGAAACCGGCAGTTGGATCTTTACGCAAGTTCCACCTTCCGGATTATTACTGATAGAAAGGTCAGCACCTATTGACCTGGCTTTTTCTTTCATACCAAGAACACCAAGTGAATGGCTTCCACTTTCCGATCCCTTAATCATACCTATACCGTTATCAATAATCTTCATGAATAATTTTCCCGACCTGATATAAATATTCAGATCTACTCTTCTTGCATTGGCATGTTTTCCGATATTTGTTAGCGATTCCTGCACAATTCTGAATAATGCCGTAGATGTCTGATCATCAAGATCAAGATCTGATATTTCTGAATGAATACGACATCTGACGGAAAAATGTTTCTGAAATTCAGCGGCCTGCCACTCGATAGCCGCAATTATCCCAAAATGATCGAGAACCGATGGCCTTAGCCTGGTAGATAAATCTCTTACTTTCTGAATAGTTTCATCAAGTAATGTTGTCATATCAACCAGCTTATCCTCCACATTTTGATTGCAGGAATCCATTTTTTTTTGAAGCCATTTCAAATCCATTTTCATAGCGGTAAGAGCATAACCAAGATCATCATGAATTTCAAATGCAATTTTCTTTTTTTCATCTTCACGCACATTGCTGATATATGTAGCTAATTTTCTCATTTCCTCTCTTGATTCTTTCAGTTCATTTTCTGCCATAAGCCTGTAGGTTATATCCCTGATAACTAAAATTATCTTATCAATTTTTCTTTTTGATTTGTATATAGCTTTAGCGCTGAGTTCCACAGGAACAACAGATGAGTTTTTAGAAATAATATTAACCCTTTTGGCCGTTATATATCTTTTTTTCTGAAGAATATCCAATAGTTCATCAAGCACTTTATTGCCTTTGTCGTCACGAATCAGGTCCATAATATTTGTGCCAATCATTTCAATTCTTGATAATCCGAGCAGCCTGGCAAAGGCAGAATTCATTTCCTTAATGGTTCCGGGCATTTTTATCAGGGCTATTCCGTCAGGAGCAGCCGTTACAAGAGTTCTGAAATTGTCCTCGCTCTTCTGCAGGGCTTCCACTGCAAGTTTTGTTTCTGTAACATCATCAAATATTGAAACAATTTCAGTTGTCGGCAATTTGTATATATAATACTGTCTCCAACCGATTATTTCGTCGTCAGACATAGATGTAAACATCATATCTCCGGGTATCCCTGTTCTGTACACTTCTTTGAAAATATCAAAAATTCCGGTATGCAACATTTCAGGAAATGCTTCTTTAGCACTTTTGCCAATTATATCGCAGGATTTCTTTTTCTCGATTTTAAGTCCTGCCTCGTTAATGTTTTGTACAACAAAATTCCTTCCGCCTTCCACGGCAGTATAAACTGCAACCCCGTTACTCATATTATTAAACAATTCCCTGAAACGGTTCTCACTTTCTTCAAGTTTCGATTCGGATTCTTTCTGGCTTGTCATGTCCCTGATTGTAAAGATTACCCCAATTATCTCGCCGTCAACACTAAAATGCGGAGCAACAATTATCGAATACCAGCCTTTGATGTTCAGGAAGGACATTTCATCAAAGTCATGATTATCGTAAAACAGTTCGCCTGTAATACCTTTTTTAAAATATTCGTCGAATACACTTCCAATCTTGCTGTCGAAAAATTCAGTAAATTTATGGCCGGTAATTTCAGAAGAATTCACCCCTGTCCATCTTTCAAGGGATTTATTCCATATTTTAACTTTTTTTGACCTGTCAAGAACTAAAATACCTTCCTGAATTGATTGAATAACCGATAAATTGAACAATTTTGATTCACGGAATTTCTGTTCGTTAACAACCATGCCTGTCAGGTTTTTTACGATAAAGCCGAAAGATTCTTTATTTCCATCTGAATCCTTAAGCGAAAAAACATGCTTCCGTATTCGTATAAAGTTTCCGTCCTGCTTTCTGAATTTTGAATCGAATATAAAAGTTTCACCATTGTAGCTGCTTTTTCTGGTTATTTCCTTCAAAGAAATTTTCCTTCCAGAAAGAGAAATAAAATTCAGGGAAGAACCCAAAACATCTTTGTGGCCTATCCCGAACAATTTCTCTGCACTTATGTTCCATTTCTCAATTAATCCGTTCTTGTCAGCAACAAAAACTGCATCCTCCGACCCCTCCAGAATATTTGAAACCATTTCGATTATTTTATCAGAACGCACAAAAGTACTTGTATCATAACCGGATGCAAGAATATTTATACTGCTGTCATCAGGCTTTATTACTTTGTAAAACCATTGAATTTTAAAAACTTTTCCGCTTTTTGAGATGATTTTAGTTGCATTAGCTTTTGATCCACCGGCCTGTATAGTTTTTTGAAAAAGTTTTTTTTCTTCTTTCCTTTCTTCTTCGGCGACGAACTCATCAAACCATGACTTTCCTTTGCAGCATTCATAGTTCATTCCGGTAATATTTTCTACCTTTTTATTGTAATAAAGAATTCTACCGTCTTTGTCAAGGCATAACAGCAAACATTCTGATTCGTTTGCTGATATTTGCGCTGCATTATTATTGCCGTTTGGCAAATCATAATAGATTTGATTTTTATGAAATTTTTTCAATTTGAATAACTGATAGATAATTATTAAAAAACAAAAGGATTGTCAAAGATAATATCGGGATTATTAAATACGTTTCCATTGAAATTAAATATCTTTAAAAAATTAATATCGTCTGTTCTTATAACATTGATAAACAATTATAGACGGAAAGTTACAACTTTTTCTTAAAAATTGGGAATAATAATTGATAGAAAATGAAATAAATCATCGAAATTTTAAAATTTTGATTGATTGTTAATTAATATTTTATTAAATTATTTTAATTGTTAAAGACATTAATTGACTATTATGAAAAAAATATTATTAATAATTGCAGCATGTATTCTCTTAACACCATTATTTTCATACTCTTATGAAATTGATGTGGAAATTACGATCAAGGATCTGGACGGAAACAATATTCCGAATTTGAATTTTTTGCTAATCAACAAAGCAAAATCCAGCACTGAAAATGTTACAACAGACAGTGAAGGCTTATTGAAAACCAAGCTCCATAAAGGAGATAATATCGTATTATCCTTTGAATCGATAGAAGAAAAGCCTGCCTATAATATTTCAATACCGGCTGATATTAAATACAAACAATATCGTCTTGTATGTCGTCTTCCGGTTGTAATAGCCGATAATGTTAAGGATAACAAAAAATTTTCCTCAACCGGAAAAAAAATTGATATTACCATTACACTCCAAAATAAAGACAGAAGAACACTTAATAATCACAAATTTTTACTTTTCAACTCGGACAGCGTTAAAATCGGGGAAGGCCAAACCGATGGCACAGGAAAATTCAGGACAAAATTAGTTGACGGCAACCTGTATTTTGTTGTAACCATGGTTTATGGTATTGAATACTATGATCATTTTATAATCGACCCGGAGGCAAAAATATATAATTACAGGCTTATTCTTCCTTTCCCTTCCCAGGGCCATCAGCCACCGGGCGACGGAGATTTTGTTGATAATATCTCCTTTGGTAAGCAAAGAAAAGACAATTTTGAACCTGATGAGCTGAAGAATTCAGGCTATCGCCGTACTTATATTCTTGAGAACGTAAATTTTGAAAGTGGAAAATGGAACCTGAAACCTGAATCATTCCATGCACTGAATGAATTACTTGGCGAACTTACTTCAAAACCCAATATGGTAATAGAGATTGCAGGGCATACTGATAATGTTGGTAAAGAAAAAGATAATCAGATATTGTCCGAAAGAAGAGCTGAAACAATCGTTAAATGGCTTATCAGCAAAGGAATAGACGGAAACCGGCTTACTCCGCGCGGCTACGGGGAACTTTACCCTATTGCAACTAATGAAACAGCAGCAGGCAGGGCAAAAAACAGGCGCAGTGAAGTCCGGGTGATTTCCGAATAACAGGGGGAAAACACACATAACCGAAACCGCCTTGAAAGGGCGGTTTTTTTATTTTCAGGCATTCCAACACTTCAAGAAACAACTGCTTTTTATATTCTTGTAGGAGTAGCTCTTACAAGCCTATCGGAATTTATTACCACCATTATCGGAAAATCTCTGATACCAACCATTGATACTTAGACTTATTTTTACTTCAGTAACGGGGCTGTTTCCCCGGAAACAATAACAAGAGTATTGGAATAGATGAAAACATTATTAGTAAACAAATCAAAACCGGTCCGGAAACGCATCAGGAGCCTCTTTCAGGAATTTATTCCAAATGTAGGTGAAATATATGAATCGGACAATGGTATTGATGCTTCCAATATTATTGACAGGGAACAGCCGGATTTTGTAATTCTTGATGTTAATATCAGCCCTGCGGAATTAAACGGGTTAAGGCTATTAAGGAAAATGCAGGGCATGGCTAAAAGGCCGGTATCAATTGTTTTCACTGACTACAAGGATGAAAACGTAAGGGGAAGATGCCTTTCCAACGGTGCCATGTACTTTTTTGATAAAACAGGTGATATTGACAGCATTATTAATCTTATCAGGGATCGCTGCAAATTCAGCCTTGCCTGATTTAAAAGATTACAAACGACGAATAGTTCTGGAAAAAAATTTTTGGGTTTTCTTATAAAGGGAAATAATATGTCAGAGATTCAAACATGCAATTGTCAAAGCGAAGTTTCCGAAGAGGAACAGCTCGCTATTCTTGACGATGTATTGGAACAGTACAAGGACAAGCAGGGCGCTTTGATCCCGGTATTGCAGATAGCACAGAATATGTTCGGCTACCTGCCGGAATCGGCCCTCAGAAAAATCAGTTTCAAACTTGATAAATCATACAGTGAAGTTGCCGGTGTGGTAAGCTTCTATTCATTCTTTTCAACCGTCCCGCGTGGCAAATATGTTATCAGGATATGCCTTGGTACGGCATGCTACGTTCGTGGTGGTAAAGAAGTATTGAACGCCTTCAGTAAAGAACTTGATATTGATGTTGGGCAGACAACAGCCGACAGGCTTTTCTCCTTAGATGTCGGGCGCTGCTTTGGCGCTTGCGGCCTGGCACCGGTTATCATGGTAAACGATGATACTCACCAAAGGGTAAAACCCGAAAAAGTGGGAGACATTATTAATTATTATAAAGCCATGGAACAAGAAACTATACCGGAGGGCAACTAATGATTAAGGCAGAAAGAATTAATACGATTGATGAATTAAAATCCCTCAGGGAAAAAGCTATTTCAGAGAACCAGGAGCTGAACTCCGGTTTCAGGCAAAAAATATTTGTGTGCGCCGGCGGTGGTTGTATTGCTTCAGGCGCACTTAAAGTAATCAGCGAACTCAAAAAAGTTATCGAGGAAAAAGAGATCGGTAACAGGGTAACTGTTGTTGAAACAGGATGCCTCGGGCCATGTGTTCGCGGCCCGGTTGTCGTTATGGGGCAGGACAAAGTTTTCTACCAGAACGTACAACCCGAAAATGCCAGGGATATCATTGAAAAGCATGTTCTTGGCGGTGAAATTATTGAAGAACTTACATGGAAAGAAGAAGGTACAGGCAAACCTGTTCCGGTTCAGATGGATATTGATTTCTTCAAAAAGCAAACAAAGATAGTTCTCAGGAATTCAGGAATTGTTGATCCTCTGAGGATTGAAGATTATGTTGGACGCGACGGATACAAAGCTCTTGGTAAAGTACTTACTTCAATGACTCCCGACGACGTTATCGAGGAAATGAAAAAATCAGGGCTTCGCGGACGTGGCGGCGCTGGTTTCCCCACATTCCTGAAATGGTCATTTGCCAAGAAAAAAGAAAGTGATCAGAAATATATATTATGTAACGCCGATGAAGGAGATCCCGGTGCATTCATGGACAGGTCTGTTCTTGAAGGCGACCCCCATAGCGTAATTGAAGGTATGGCCATCGGCGCTTTTGCTATTGGTGCAAATCAGGGTTACGTTTACGTCCGTGCTGAATACCCGCTGGCAGTAGAAAGGCTTCAGTTCGCAATCGACCGCGCAAGGGAAATCGGACTGCTTGGAAATAATATCCTTGGTTCAGGCTTTGACTTCGACCTTGAGATCAGAATGGGCTCCGGCGCATTTGTTTGCGGTGAAGAAACAGCCCTCATACATTCAATAGAAGGTAAACGCGGTGAACCACGTCCACGTCCGCCATTCCCGGCAGACCAGGGCCTTTGGGGCAAACCGACTGTTCTCAACAATGTTGAATCCTACGCAAACGTTTCAGCAATTCTTCTTAATGGCGGCGAATGGTTCGCATCATTCGGAACAGATAAAAGCAAGGGAACAAAAGTATTCGCGCTTGCCGGCGCTATCAACAACTCTGGCCTGGTAGAAGTACCTGTAGGCACAACACTTGGCGAACTGGTTTATGATATCGGTAAAGGTATCCCGGGTGGTAAAAGATTTAAAGCCGCACAGATCGGCGGGCCGTCAGGTGGTTGTATTCCAAGGGCTAACCTTAATGTTCAGCTTGACTATGAATCACTTGATGAACTCGGCGCTATAATGGGTTCCGGCGGCCTTATCGTTATGGACGAAGATACATGTATGGTTGACGTTGCCCGTTTCTTCCTTGAATTCGTTCAGGAAGAATCCTGTGGCAAATGCGTTCCATGCCGTGTTGGTACCAAGCGTATGCTCGAAATCCTTGAAAGGATTACAAGAGGCGAAGGCGAAGAAGGCGACATTGAAAAACTTATAGAACTTGGCGAACAGATCAGGGATACTGCTCTCTGCGGCTTAGGCCAGACAGCTCCGAACCCTGTACTTTCCACTATCAGGCACTTTCGTAAAGAATATGAAGATCATATCCGCAGGAAACATTGTGAAGCAGGCGTTTGTGCCAGCCTTGTACGCTCACCCTGCCAAAGCGCATGTCCTGCTCATGTTGACGTTCCTGGATTTGTTTCACTTGTTGGTGAAAAACGTTATGCAGAAGCTCTCAGGCTTCACAGGGAACGCAATCCTTTCGCAGCAGTTTGCGCCAGGGTCTGCTTCCATGCATGTGAAGAGAAATGCCGCCGCGCTGCTCTTGATGATGCTGTTGCAATCCGTTCGATAAAACGTTTCATGGTAGACCAGGAAATTACTGTTCAGGTTCCCGAAATCAGGGAAAATGAAAATAATTCCAGCCGTAAAATTGCTATAATAGGTGCAGGCCCTTCAGGTTTGTCTGCAGCTTACTTCCTTGCAAGGCTTGGCTACAAACCAAAAGTATTTGAATCAGAACATCGTCCGGGTGGTATGCTTGTTCAGACTATTCCTTCATACCGTTTGCCTCGTGAAGTTCTTGCACGAGAGATACGTATGATTGAAAACATGGGCGTTGATATCGAATGTGGAAAGAAACTCGGACGCGACTTCCTTATTAAAGACCTTCGCGAGCAGGGATACGAAGCTGTATTCCTTGGAATCGGTACTCCGAGAGGCGTCAGCCTTGACCTGCCCGGAAGCGATAATGAAAATGTAACAAACGCCATGGACTTCCTGAAAACTTATAACCTGAGAGGTTCCGTACCTGTTAAGAAAAATATTGTTGTCGTGGGCGGTGGCAATGCAGCTGCTGATGCAGCAAGAACTGCTATCAGGCTCGGCGCTGAAAATGTAACTCTTGTTTACCGCAGGACACAGGAGGAAATGCCTGCTTATGCTGAAGAGATTGAAGAAGCACTGCAGGAAGGCATCAAACTTATGCCTCTTACCAACCCGCGTGAAATAGTTGTTGAAGACGGTAAGGTTACAGGCCTGAGATGCAACTCTATGAAACTCGGTGAATTTGACAAATCCGGAAGGCGCAGGCCGGTTACAGAGGGTGAGACATTTATTATCCCTTGCGACCAGGTTATACAGGCACTTGGCCAGAGCTTCGACGTTTCTCTCATCTCAGCCGGAACTAAACTTGACATGTTCTGGGAAAGCAGTATCGTTGTGGACGAGATGACAGGCCAAACATCAATTCCGTGGGTATTTGCAGGCGGTGACTGTGCTGGTAAAGCCGAACGCACAGTTATTGAAGCTGTTGCAGCAGGCGAAAGGGCAGCCGTTGGTATTGACAAATACCTTACAGGCGAAGAACATGCCTTCTGGCGCGAAGATAAACCGCTTGACACATCATTCGATCCGGACGCAGATCCTGTTCCATACCCGAGAAGAAAAATGGTTCTTCTTTCGGTTGACAGGCGCAGGAATAACTTCGCAGAAGTTGAACAGCCATGGACAGAAGCTGAAGCAGTCAGGCAGGCACACAGATGTCTTCGTTGCGATTACGGAAAATGTTAATATATAATTCAGGAGTCAGATAAATGGTAAACGTAAATATAAATAACGTCGAAATACAGGTTCCCGAAGGAACTACTGTACTCGATGCAGCCAAACAGGCCGGCGTAAGGATTCCTACTCTTTGCCATATACCGAATATGCCACCAAAAGGCGCCTGCAGGGTTTGCCTTGTGGAGATAGAAGGCGGCAAAGCTCTGGCAGCTTCATGCGCTACGCTTGTTAATGAAGGAATGAAAGTTAAAACTAATACTAAAAGAGTTCGCGAAGCGCGCAGAACTGTTGTTGAACTTATGCTCAGCGAGCATTGCGGCGACTGCCAGACTTGCGACCGCAACAACGACTGCGAGCTTCAGACTATTGCAAACGAACTCGGTATCGAAAATGTAAGATATGAAGGCGAAAGAGCTTCTTCATTCATTGACGATTCAACTCCCGCTCTGGTTCGCGACAATGGAAAATGTATCAAATGCCGCCGTTGCGTATCGGTTTGTGTTGAAATTCAGGGCGTTGGAGCTTTGTTTGCACAGGGACGCGGATTCAGCTCTACAATAGGACCGGCTTTTGCCAGTAATCTTGATGACGTGGCCTGCGTACAGTGTGGCCAGTGCGCTGCTGTTTGCCCGGTTGGTGCCATCAGCGAGAAAAGCCAGGTCGAAAAAGTATGGGAAGCAATAGACGATCCTAAAAAATTGGTTCTCGTCCAGACAGCTCCGGCAATCAGGGCAGCCCTTGGCGAAGAATTCGGCTATGCCCCCGGCACGCTCGTAACCGGAAAAATGACAACTGCACTCAGGCATCTTGGTTTCGATAAAATTTTCGATACAAACTTTGCGGCTGACCTTACTATTATGGAAGAAGGTACTGAACTTCTCATGAGGCTGAAAAAAGCTTTGAAAGAAAAAGAAGATGTTGCCCTTCCGCAATATACAAGCTGCTGTCCGGCATGGATTAAATACGCTGAATATTATCATCCGGAAATGCTTGATAATCTTTCATCCTGTAAATCTCCACAGCAGATGTTCGGCGCTGTTGCTAAAACATACTTCAGAGAAAAAGTTGCTAAGGATATCGAAGAGATCATTGTTGTTTCTGTTATGCCATGTACCGCCAAAAAATACGAAAATCAGCGTGACGAAATGAACGACAGCGGTATCCGCGACGTTGATTATGTTATTACTACCCGCGAGCTTGCAAAAATGATCAAGCAAACAGGTATCGATTTCAATCTTCTTCCAGACAGCAAGATGGATTCTCCCATTGGTGCATCAACCGGCGCAGCCGACATCTTTGCAAACACAGGCGGTGTTATGGAAGCTGCCCTCAGAACGGCTTACGAACTGGTAACAGGCAGGGAACTCCCGACAGAAGGCCTTCACGTTGAGCCTATCATGGGCCTTGAAGGTGTTAAAAAAGCAGCCCTTACCTTTGAAAATTGCAAACCCGACTGGGACTTCCTTGAAGGAGTTGAAGCCAAAGTTGCTGTGGCCCACGGCCTTGCCAACGCCGAGAAAGTTATCCAGATGTCAAAGAAAGGCGAACCTTTCCATTTCGTTGAAGTAATGACATGCCCCGGCGGCTGTATTGGCGGCGGTGGCCAGCCAAGGTTTACAACCGACGAAATCAGGAAGAAAAGGATCGAAGCAATTTATAAAGAAGACGAAGGCAAAGCACTCAGGAAATCACACGAGAACCCTGAAATAACACAGATATACGAAGAGTTTCTCGGTACTCCGCTCAGCCATCGTTCACACGAATTGCTGCATACTACATATATAAAACGCCAGAGAGTATAATCGTGATGGCGGCAGTTTAGTATAATCACAAGCTGTCGCCACACATTAAAAATTTTGCAGGTGATAGTGGTTTTGAGCCTGTAATTTGGTTTAAATTTGGTTTTGACCAAGGGGATTACCTGATTAGTAGTAATCAGTAAAGCCGTCGGAATTCCGGCGGCTTTGATTATTTTAAGTAAATTCGACAGATCGTCCTAAAATTCCTTACTCAGGTAATTATTCATATTAAGATGCACGAAAAAATATGGGCTTACACACACAACCAACTGCTCAGAAAGTTTCTAATGTTTATACTAAAAAAGAGTTCCTAATATTTTACCATTTTTTGATTAAATATTCCGGAAGGGCATACCATACGGACATTATACACTCCTGAAATCAAACAGTCCAATTCACGTGTAATACTATAAATTCCACCCTTTAGGTTTCTATTGAATAATTCAAGAACTGCTGCACCTCTTTCATCATACAACTCAATTGTAACCATACCGTCGGCAACAGTTTTGAAATCAAGCTGCAGAATATTACCAACAGGATTGGGACGTATATTAATACCGGGGACATAGGACATGAAGGAAACAGCTCTGCCCGATTCTCCTATACACTCTTCTCTTATATTTATGGATCCGTCTTCAGTTTCAATATAAAATATGCTGTCGTTCGGAATATTAATACTTTCAATTATTATTTCTTCGGATGTTCTGTCTCCCTGCAATACCAGCCCTTCAAATGTATAGACCGTATCGTTTAGCACTACTGCCCGTTTATCAATCAGGGTATCATTCCTGGACTGAGAAAATTTAACCTTTCCTGGTATATCCACAAACAGAAGTCTGTTGGGTATAAGTATTCTGAAATCAATCTCAGGAAGACGCGATAATATCTCCGGATAGCCCTTTTTTCTTTCGCAAATCATTGGTATTTCTTCCAGGGAAAGAACTGAAGAATATATGTGAGGTATTTTAAACCTGAGCCTGTACCTCAACTGGTGTTCACTGGAGTCGGCATCATTTGTAAATTCAAAGTTTTTCCAGATTTTAAAACCATTGTCCCTTCCGGCTGTGATAATCGAATCGCCGGTAAGAGTATATGCTGCATCCAGTATTTGTCCCTTGTGATCGATAACCACATCGGTAAATTCCGAGTAATCGCTCATTCTCCACTGCCTGAGTGTGTCGCCAAGCCCGGCTGATAATAAATATTGTGAATTCGGGTGAAACATAACAGAGCGGAGTTGCCCACTGTGATTTCCAAGGGTAATAATCTCATTGCCTGTTTGCAGGTCCCATAATCTGACTGTTTTATCTACCCCACCTGAAGCTGCAAGGCTGTTGTCCGGTGATACACAGGCCGTCCAAACCAACAGCCGCTGGCCGTTTACCCCGTGCCCCGTTAAAACAACAGGAGGATCGGGTGAATCCAGATACCGGAAATATACCAGGCCATTGTAACCGGAATGAATTACCGCACTACCGTCAGGAGAATAATTCACACAATATTGCTCGGTATTCGAAGGCTCGGGAAAATTATAGATTTCCGATTTATCAAAAGTAGAAAATCCTTTAACGCTGCCGTCATAGCTTGCGCCAAATGCAATATCCTGATATATACTGCTCGCACAGGATCTTACGTGGTCAGTAAATGAACTTCCGGATAATAATTCAAAGCTGCCGGCATTCCTGTCCCAAATAAATAATCCGCTGCTTGTTGCAGCAATTATTGAATCTGTTCCATGGTGGAAACGTGCATTATAAAGATTTAACGACATACTCAGAGTATATGAATCTATCAATGTTCTGGAGTTAATATCCCATATTTTGATTATATCATCATCGGATGATGTAACAACTAATGCATCGTCATCGCTTATTCTGGCGCTTCTTACTTCTGCGTTATGGCAGCCTGTAGTATCCCAGATAATATATGGTTTAATCAGTTCATCAAGTGTAATCCTGAAGCGTATGTCAACTGATTCCAGAAATGGAGCTTCCCAGGAATAAGAACTACCCTGATATCCCTGAATAATATTAATCCATTCGGCGCCCATGTCAGTTGAATAATCCAGGTTAACCGGCCTGCCTTCATCTCCTTCCCACTGTATCAGAATATTCTCGCCAATAAAAACCGTATCAGTTACTGCAGGCGATACGAGCTGTAACTTGCTAAAAGCTCCTGTAAAGGATGCAGAATATAATACAATGATTAAGAAAAAGGAGTGTCGTTTCAGGATCATGATTTCTCCGGAAAATTTATAAAATACCGGAATTTATTAGAAATTGAATATTATCAAGAGTTTATCTTATCAACTGCACTTTAACGATAGCTTTTGAAATTTCCACGTTCGGATCGTCAATAGGATTAGCAATAAAAACAATCTGGTAAAGGCCCTGCGAGGCTAGTTCCTCGACTGGAGCATTAAAAATAACCTCATGCCAACCAAGTTCAACCTCCTGCTTATCAATAAGCCTCTTGACTTCCTTGCCAAGAAGGTCGAATACCGATACAGTCAGTAAAACATTATCATCCAAAAGATATTTCACGGTGGTTTGTTCACGGAAAGGATTTGGCTGGGCTTCTGCAGCAGAAATAACAGCATTGGGAATAGGTATGCACCTGATAGCTTTTTCATGATATACACCATACTCGTCAGTATAAGGAATATGCCTGAGTGAATCATTGAAATCAATATACTGAAGCAGGTAGCAATATTCCTCACCCCTGTATGGTACGGTATCGAAAGGATAAATATATTCACGGCCATAGCGTTTGGTTCCAAGCCCGGTAAGTGAATCCCTGTGCCACTGTATTCCATCGTCAAACCTGGCTATCAGAGTATTGAACTGAGTATCATCGTCATCTCCGAAAGGCGGCTTAATTCCACGGGTAAGAACAAAACCCTTGTTGTAAGCCTCTCTTTCAGTTTCCCACCACAACCTTACTTTTCGAAGGCCGACATATTCACCATGAAAATACTTCAGAACCATCTGCGGTGGAATAGTATCAATCCTTTCATAAGTAACGCCGGTTGAGCGCAGGTTATCCATTTCGATATTATCATTTTCAAATGCCCAGGGAATATTTATCGGCCTGATAGTATCATTTTTCAGTTTATATGCACATGCCTGGTAATAATCCGATGGCATTTTCCATCCAAGTGACTCAGATAATTTCTGGCCCAAATTGGAAAAAATTCTGAATGTGCCGATCTTTATTCCATTATCATCCATGGGAACATAAGATGCATCAGGATACAGTTCCGGTCCGGCTATTGTAATACTGATTCTGTCAGTTAAAATCCTTGGTGTTATAATATAACTATCAACAGGAAGTACACCACCTGATAGTGGCGGAGTCGGCAGATCGGAACTGTTAAAAATGTATTCAATCTGCATATCAGAAGGGCCCAGCTTGAAGTTTGTATCAGTAAATTCCAATTGGAATGTGCCGTTAGCCCATCTGTCCCATCGGTCTGATGTTCTTTTCAGAAGAATATCAAATTCCAGTGTATCAGGCTGCACCAGGTTAACTTCATCGATCTGTACAATACCAAGAATCTCCCTGTTCTGTGAATACACTATTGAAGAACAGAGGAGAAAAATAAAAACCAGTATGTATGAATATTTTTTCATATTTATTTTTTCAAGTTTATCCTTTACCGGGATTCAATCAGAGTTTATTTAGGAAGATTGCTGACCCGGCCCCGGTTGTTCCAGCTCACGTTGAAATCCCGGGTATGAATAATACCGTTCATCCGGGTATCGGTATTAAGATATTGGCCTTCATAATCCCGATCGCTCCAAACACCTATCATATCATTTTCATCAACAATACCGTCACCATTTATATCACCGCCTATCATACCGAATATCGCCCGGCCTTCTTCTGTAACATCGATCGGCTTAAGAGCACTAAAACGCCCCATAAGTATATTTGGATTGGTGAAATCAAGTACCCTCTGAACAGTTTCAGGATATATGCCAACTTTCTTTTCAGTTATTACTGCAAGGTGATTCCTGTGGTGAATAGCCACATAGTACTCACCCGAGTCAATTCCGCCCTTAGACAGCAGTACCGGGGATATACCGTCAAGGTCAACTACCCGGCCGTCAAACCTAAGGAAAGCAGTACGATAGAACCTGTCGGTTGATGTAAAGGAAGGCCTGAATTCCATAACTATCCAATCAACAACGGAATCAGGAATTTGATTCACGAAAATCAGATTTCGGTTAGGATCCAGATTATATGGATAGATATCCGGTGGAGTTTTAGGAACAAGATTTTTTAATCTCAGGTCCTGTGCCATTGATCCATATCGATAAGGCCCTTCAAGCAAAACTCTGGAATCAAGTGTCAACTGAATTCCACCCGGCAAACCGATTGCAAAATCACCATATTGTGAAATATCGGCCGAGGCATAAGCCCATTCCGGAAGAGTATCAAGAATCGGTTTTTTAGAATTATCGTAATCAAACCAATCCGAGCCTGTCCATCGCTGGAATAGTAATTCAGGCAAGGGCATCCCGTGATTTTCGTCCTTAGCCGTATCTTTTGAAACACGCCAGCCGTAACCAACCTTCATGTTTATGCCTTCTTCAATGCTGGCATAGTTACTATCCATGGCACGGATTTCAAAACTCCTGCGCACCTTAAGTTCGCCTTTATAAAACGGAGGGAATGTTTTTGGTTTTACGCGAAATGTAATATCAGATGAACCATTCGCATCCTCCGGCTTTAGAAAGAGAGCCCAGGTATATGGATTATTGAAGATTACCCTTGTGCTGTCGAAACTGATCTTAGTTCTTCGGAAAGCACCGATGATCTCCGCTTCATGATTAGTAAATATCGGAGATTTGTCATTTGTATATGTAAGTACAATATCATCATTAAAAGTAGTACTGTTCGGGCTTGTAGTAATGTCGGAAACAAGAAGCAGCGAATCATTAACAGTTACGGATTTAGTCAGGTAAACACCGCCTGATGTCTTGTTATACAGGCTGGCAAGTAACGTTGAATCATTTGGCAATTCCGGACCTGTACTAAGAGAACCGCCACCAACATATTCCACGGCAATATCCCTGCCGTCAAATTCAGGATCATTAGCAAGCGAAGCGCCCGTATGGCGGATAATCCTTACCGAATCCTCGATATGGAAATTATTATCAGCGTCATTGCGAAGCTCCCCGCGGGTAAGTTCTAATTTCCCGGTTATTTTAAAGCCACCACCTTTAACTACATCAACGCCCTGGGGATTATCGATATTAAGCCTTCTGATAAGCCCCTTTCCCTGAATCGTCTGAGAATTAACTTCATTTATTGCTCTAAGGTCATTCCGTCCCTTGATTCTGGCTTCATTTGCAATTGGCCCCTGTGCATGTACTTCAACAGAATCAAGATTAAATTCCGTTTCGCCATCAACTATCAGAGAATCCCTGGTGCGAAGCGGGTTGAAGGTTTTATGATTCCATGCTGAATCAATATATTTTTTCGTTGAACCTGTTATTAGTAACTGATTGTAAGTCGAATTCGGAACTGCCTGAGTCATTGTTCTTTCATCACTAATGAATTCTACCCTTCCACCAATTGTATCGGGCATACCTACGATCGAACCTGTTTTCAATACACGGAAAGTACCGTTATTAACTATCTTAGCATTTTTCTTATCATTTCTAAGCAATACCTGACTATCAACAGCAGATGCGGAAATGATTAGAATAAGACTAATTAGTAGTATGTTTCTCGTGTATTTCATGTTATTTTATATTTACTCTAAATGATATTATCATTAATGTTTATTAACCTACATGTTTACTTTTCCGAGTAAAAGGAAAACAACTCGTTTTCCTTTTTTAAAATTTAATAATATCAGGAGGAGGAGAACCTCCTCCTGAATAAAACAAATTGGATTTACTCGCCAACCTCAGCACAAGAATTTGCACCGATTACGAAGCGACCATTATTAGTAATCTGGTAACCTCTGACGGCATTTGTCCTTGAACCAGGAGACTCTGATTCCATAGTATAAACACCCTGTAATCCATTATAAGATGTTAAGTTAGCAATATTATTACCCCAAAGAGTTCCGGGATCATCGTTATTATTAACCATACCAGGATTCGTCTGTGTACCCTGACCAAATGCGAAGACTGCATTTGCCGGGTTAACCGCACCAGCATCAGCATCTGTATCAATATTGTTGAACACGAGTGCTACGTTATTAGGATTGGCACCAGAATAAGAAGTGTTCGTGATCTCAACGCTCTTGGCAAGGTAAACAACATCACCAACAGTGGTAACACCATTGACCTCAGCCTCAGACGTCGTCACACCGGTAGAACCGAGAATGTTAGCACCCTGCATACCTGTAAATACGAGGTGACGGACGATTGCATGTTCTGTTGACATCGGTGGACGACCTTCATCCCATGTATCGTCTGAAGACCAACGACCGTTTGCAATTGTGATTAGATAGTTTTCCATATCTGTAAGAGCTATAGCTGAACCCTGACCAAGATTCTGGAAGCTATATCTTGGCTGCAAGGCAGCAGCAGATGCACCTGTTCCCACCATTGCTAAAGGAGAAGGCGTAGCATCACCGGTTGTTGTCAACTGAAAATATTCCCAAGAGCCACTTGTACCATTAGTTTGGCCGGCAGCATAATGCATGTTAAGTTTTTCCTCACGATTGGCATTACCGTCAGAAACATTAGTACCCTCAAGGGCGCGCATTACTGTTCTGTCAACATCTGTTGCTTCGGAAGCAAGGAATGCAAGGCGGAGTGTATTAATTTCTACTGAACCATCACTTGAACCAGTATGAGTTACCCAAAGCCTATTGACATCGTCTTCGTTAGGATCATTGACTAAATCAGGAGCATCAATATATGTTGTTGACGGATACTGCCCACCTTCAACATGAAGCTGCATATAATCATTTAATGCCGGTGCATTTGCAAATGCCAACTGTGTTTCAGTATTGTTATATGTATATAACTGGTCATCAGCCATTAATTTACCGGTTATAGAACCACGGCGGAAGTTACCTTCAACTTCAGAAGTTCCCTGGTATGTTGCAGTTCCCGTATTCATTACAAGTGCATTATATGTAAAGTCAGTAAGATCATCAAATGTGAAAGTACCGGACTGATTTGAAGTAAATGCAACATTACCGGCATAAGTTGATGTACCAATACCAAAGTTATCATCAACATAAGCCATCGGATTAGTATTTGCATCCAGAGTTTTGGTACCCCCACCTTCAACAAACAAGTTTGAATAAGGATTTGTAGAAGCAGTACTTACAACAGTCTGAGCTCCGGCAGCATTATAGATCATGTTGGATCCGTCACCGAAAGTCATATTGGTACGGGCAGCCAAACCGTTAGTAAAGCTACCTGTAACTATCATATCAGTACCTGTACCAAGATTTAAAACAGCACCGGCAGCATTAGCTAAAGTTAAACTTCCTGCTGTGCCAATAGCGATATCACCATTTGCTCCATCCTGTGTACCAAGCGTACCACCGTCAGCTACATTAACTGTGCTGGCAAATAGCGCATAAGGATCGCCGGAGGTTGTATTAGTAACAGTAAATGAACCGCTGTTAATTGCTACAGCAGCGCTGAAGGAGGAACTACCTGTTCCAACAAGTTCAAAGGTACCATTTGCAATTGTTACATTAGTACCGGTAAATCCATAGTCACCAAATCCCATGTCAATATTACCAGCCTGGCCACCCTGTCCAACTGTTACATTTCCTGCAAAAGTACCGCCGGTACCACTTGCATGACCAACATAGAAGTCATCATATACATTTAATGCGGATGTGGCATCCTGATTAACTTCATTAATCACATATACTTCACCCTGAAGATTTGTTCCATCATAAGCAATAGTTTTTGTACCGCCACCGGACAAATCCATATTATTATATCTGTTTAAATTACCTGAATTAGAATTTTCAGGGGCAATTGTCTGAGCAATTGAACCATCATAGTAGAAAGTTCCAGTATAAGAACGACTTCCTGAAGTAAGATAGTTGTTTTCATAAGCACCACCAACGTACACATTATCAGGAATCCATTTGGCTGATTGGCCATCAAGAGTCAAATTTGTGTAGTATGTGGCATCGGCCGCGCCACCATAACCATAAAGATAAACATTTCCACCGGCATCATCATTTATATAGCGAACAGAACCTTGAATACGATCAAGGTTGTTATCCGTACCAATTGGGTTGGTTCCAGTGAACACTGGTGTAACCACCTGCCCCATGAAAGTAATTGTACCGCTGCTGTTATTGATTATCGTCTGGGTATCATCGCCAGTCCCGACATTGTTCTGCAGTTCACCACTGGCGGTGTTGAACTTAAAACATCCGCTGTTAGTAACCTGACCAGATCCCTGGTTAATAAATGTCTGCCCGAAAGCCTCGCTGCTCATGCCAACTAATATGAGCATTGCCAGTGCGGACAACATAGAATTGTAAAAATACCGTTTTTTCATTATAAACCTCCGTAGATGAGTAATTTTATTTATTTATTATAAATACTTATTTTTTCAATAGCTTCTTTCAGTTTGCCCTGCAAGTTACACAATTGCAACCTGAGCATCAATAAGTATAACTACTTAAATTTATTAAAACTTTTTAATTTATCAAAAATTTTCTACTCCTTCACATTAATAGACGACAATATTATTATATTCTTTTTCAGTAATACTACCTAATTATCAATTAATTCTTTTTCATATTCCTACTAATACTATAAAGTTAGGCTATTCGCCTATTTCGATCACCCCGTTATTATTCAAACTGGCAGAGTTGATAACGTTTCGATTTACCTTCAATGCATCAATATTTTGAACATTCAAAGTTGCTCCGGTTGTTATCAGCAGGTTCCCCTGAATACGCAAAGCCTGGTTAATAACTTTCTCGCCCGGCTCGGCCACTTCCACATGGCCGAAATACCCTATATCCGTGGCATTACCGAAAGGGTTTTGAGTAATTGTATTTGTACCGGTAAATTTTATTGTTGTGTTGCTGCCCTCAGCATCCGTCCAGTCGTAAGCAGTGAAATTTTTCAAAACAAGTTCATTAGGATTGTTCGTACCACCAATGCTGAGCGTGGCGTTATCCCTGAATCGGAAAAGTCCTTTGCTAAGTGCCAGGCAATCGTAACAATTAATCGTATTGGCATCCATATATAATTCAGAATTGCCAAGCACCCTGAGCGTATCAATATCAGGAGAGTCAACATCCAGAGTAACCACGTGAGTATAGGAAGCGCTTGTAAGTCCTATTTCAACGTTATCAGCCTGTTCGTTTTCATCATGGTTGGGATATACACCAGGAGGAGGCGCTATACCGTCATGAGATTCCAATGACCAGGTATTATTATCAGCCCAGACACCATCCGCTATACTATAGAATGTCCTGTCAAATTTCTCGCCGATATAAAATTCGCCGATACCTTCCCATGGCGGTGTTGCCGGAAGAAGTTCCGCCCAGGAAGTCGGGCTGACAACATCCCAGTTTATCTGCGTTGTATATGAGCGCTGATGCCATTCAGGCGTCTCGGTGGGAATCGACCTCCGCCTGATAACGGCATTCGGAACACTTATAATTCCAAGTTCGGAATTGGGGAAGTGAAGGCGTGCATTTGCTGTACGGCCACCAATAGCAAATGAACCACCGGGAGTCGGCATCACGCGCCAGTAGCGCGGAATGGAACGCCCGGTATCCATCCTGTGCCCGACAGCCGGGTAATTGGACGGGTCATTAGGCAGGGGTGCAATATTTATTGCTTCTACCTGCCCGGCAGTGCCATTTCCGCTGGTATTATCGAGTGTAAGAAGAACAGGCGTATAAGCCGTTCCGTTACCTATCTCAAAAAATTCTGTGAGAGCATTAGGGCCAAGATATTTCAGAAGAGTACCGTCAACATAGCCCTGATCGGCAACTGACTGAACAACATTTGCTGTGTTGCTCATAATAATCTTGCGCCACTGATCGCGAACGTAAAATATATTATCACCTGAGAATGTCAGATTGTTTTCCATATATATATGTGCTGTTGTTGTGTCATATCCGGTTACAGGATCAACAATAACATCAGCATCCGAGCGGACATTGCAATTCCAGAAAGAAAGGCCCTGGTTATTCCCAAGAGTGATTGTATGTGAGTTGGGGCCGCTGAACTCGAAACTCGAAGCCAAAGGCTCAAAAAGTCCGTTTCCAAATATTGAGAAATCACCATAAAGATGGAAGTCCCTGTTACCACAGTTAAGAGTTCCCTGCAAAACGGAAAGCGAATCCCTTACACGAATGTCATAACCTGCATTGAAAGCTGTAACAAAAACATTATTAGTCGGCGCTGACGGATTATCAACAATTATTGCCGCAACAGAATCGGGCAGGCCTTTACCGGAGTTCTGGGAACCAAAAGTAGAATTAAATACATAGTTACTAACACCATATTCACGAGTATCCATAAGAATGGCGCCACCTGTAACCCCGTTCTGAGCAATACCGTTCAGATGCATAATGCCAAGAGTACAACTGTCCCTGAGAGCAAAGGATATTCCCCTTACAGCCCCGACATTACCTTCAATATATAATTTTCCGGGTTGTGAGTTATACATTTCTACAATCAACGTCCTTACATTCGGAAGTATACCTACAGGAACTGTAATCTTTTTATCGTTACCAACCCTTGCCTTATCACTTGTATTACCGGCCTCTCCGGGGTAACGTCCGTAAGGATTGGAAGCACTTTCATACCCGACTGTTGACCAATTGGCTGCATTATTCCAGTTACCATCATTAATGCTGTAAAATGTTACACCGTCAGCTTCAGCTATCATTACATCGCCGAATGTGTCATTGATAGTGGAACGCACATAGTTTGCCCCCTTATCAATTGAAATTAATTCATGCCAGGTTCCGCCACCCGGACATACTGCCGGAGGGTCAGGGCATGGCGGTTCGTAAAGGAAATGTCCGAAGAACAGTGTATCAGACTGAGCGCCGCGAATATCTTCCGGGTTCAGGAAATAAGTTTTTAAATCAAAGGTTCTTGTATCAAGATCAAAGCCTGTTCCTTCGGAAATATTCCAGTACACCTGAATATTATTATCAGTTTTGGCAAGAGCATCGCCAAGGCGCGGGTGATCAAAATCATGCATTATAACACCCACCAAACCTGCTGTTCCACCGCTTCCAACAGTTTCAAATTCTACAGGCCTGTACTCGGTTACCGTTGATGATCCAACAGCAAAGGCAACACTTTGTTCATCAGTATCAACATACCTGTACAGCCTGCCGGAAATATGCCCCAGTCCGTTTCTGATTATCTGGGGAACCGAACCCGCATCGGGTTCCATTTCCACGTAAAGCCCGTTTGTTCTTGAATCAATTACAGAATAGTTATCATTCGTAAATTCAAGAATATTCCTTATTAGCAGATTAGAATTATCACCGGGAGCCTGGCCAAGAAGAACGTCTCCCCCCAATTTATCTACCCTGAGGTTATAAAGCTCAAGGCCGCCTGCCTGAGCATTATATAGGGTCTGAGTATTGCTTGAACCGCTAAGTATAAGCATTCTGGGGCTTGTTGCATCGGCAGAATTGATTGCATCGAAAACACCGGAATTTAACAGGTCTCCGGACAGGTCGATTGTATTACCTCTTGTTTCAAAGGTATTAATATTATCAATTATCAGGTCATTATTAATATAAAAAGTCTCTTCAGTGATCTGGGTTACAACATCTGTACTTGCATTTCCAACGGCGTGAAGGTCCCAAACGGGCATTGATCCTGCAATTTTTATTATCGCTGCGCCGGGAGTTGTGCCGTCGCCGGATTGAATTTCTCCACCGAGCATACCAGTGCCGTTCTGGGCATTAACTTCAAAGTCGGCATTAGCGCCAACAGTACCATTGGCAATAATTATCCTTCCGCCATCCATAGAAAATGATGATGATGCGTTTGTTATATCAAATCCAATCTCGGAAGAACTCAATACTCCCTGGTTAAGAACCCGGACCGCACCAACTGATGTCATGGAAAAATCTATAAGGGAATTGGTATTAAATTTCTTGAAAGCGCCGGCAATATCAAGCGTCCCGTCGATAAGTTCAAAATGTGTCCCGGTTTTATAGATTAGGGATTCTCCGGCAGCATCACCAACAAGGAAATCACCACCGTCAACATGAATAGTTGTGTTAACATCGGTTGTCAGGGTTGATGATGAAGATACTACACCTGCCGCAACATCAAAACCGGTGAAAGGAGACATTTGTACGGGGTTATTTCCGTTACTTACAGACAATGTATTATTTACATTAAGCTTTAAAACACCCTGTTCCGGGTAGTAAACAAGGTCACCTGGCGAAGCAACTGTAGCATCGGCAAACGTACCCGAATTGACAATAAGAGTATCGGCAAGCCCGCCATTCTTATCAAGAATATATGAACCGATGTCTCCCCATACTCCTTCACCACCAATGTATGTATTGCCAGAAGCGGACACAGAATCAGGAGAATCAAATTTCAATACTGTATAGTCATTAGCGCCGGAATAAAGTTCAACTATACCCGAGGAAGCAGACTGCGCATAATTATAAAAATCTCCGTGAAGCACAAGAGTATCTATTCTGTTACTACCGGTAGTGCCATTCAATATGCCATCTTCATATACAGTAAATGTAGAACTTGACGTAAGTTTTTTCTCCGTTGGGCTGCTACCGAAAGTAAGTTCACCATTTGTGCCAAATGTACCACCTACATCAACAAGGTCAACAAGAGAACTATCAACATTGAAAGTAATAGTATAACCGTCAACATAAACAGAATCATGATCATAGAGCTGATTGGGATAATATGAAGAAGGGGGGCCGACATGACTAATATTTGACCAGTTTGAAGGAACATCCCAGTCGCCTGTATTTATGGAATAGAAGGGTCGGCCATTAAAGAAACCGTTAGCATCGCCGGCAGTCCAGTCTCCTTCAAATAGCGGACTGTTTGTTATTTCAATTGGCGAAGGTAGTGCTTTGGGGCCGATACCAAGATTTATTTCCCATCCACCTGAATAATGAAGTGCAGGAATATAATCATCCTTAACACCATTAGTATCCAAATCTTCCCAGTAAAACTTAAAATCATTAGCTGTGATAGAGCTGATATCTTCAAGGTCAACGGTCCAGTATTTCAAAAGCATGTTGTCATCAAGCCTTGCCGGGTGAAGTCCGTAATGGAGCTGAAGGTTTATTGTGGGAGTTCCGCTATAAGAACCCGTTAAAGTCAGGTCGGCAGGATTATATAATGTATCTATTCCTACCGGGAATACAAAAGCCTTGGCTCCTGCGGCAGTTGTAAATTGTTTTTCAATGATTCCTGCATCAGTATCGCCGCTTACTTCAAATTTCCTGTATCTGCCAAAACTGCCGGAACCGGCATTCAAATTCGATGATGACAATAAAGTAATAGTAGAACTATTTGAAAGATAAAAATCAGTATCAGAATCAAAAGTAAGATTATTTTCAATTGTAGTGTAAAAATCAGTATCAGGTGTTGAATGAGTAAGAACAACATCAGCACTGTCTTTATCAATTACTATATTATAGAAATCGGTAGGATTTGTTCCCCTGATTGTGTCATTATCAGAACCATAGAAAGTTATAGTCTGGCTGTCATGAATAAAATTATTTGTTGAGTCATTTATAAAATCACCCTGAAGTGAAATATCATGGCCGTTCACTGTAAAGACGCCACTGGTTAATAACAAAGAATCTCTTATACGCAGATCATTTCCAAGTTCGATTGTACCACCGGCTGTTCTTACAGCACGGGCTTCGAATGACCACAAGTCATCAGGTAAATTGTCTCCTGTTACCTGTGTAATGGCAGGAGTGTTATTAATAATAACAAGAGTATAATCTTCAACTTCTCCAGTTAAACTCCTGCTGTACCAGTTATAGTCACTGGATCCATAACGGTTCATAACTCTAATCCGGGTTACTCCCGGATTAGTACTTGCCGGTACAGTAAGCAATCCCGTATTTCTTGTCCCGCTACCGTAGGAATCATACCATTCTTCATTCGAATCAGAAAAATCACCATCATAGTTCCAGTCAACATAAATTTTCCACCTTCTTGATCCATTGTCATCCGGCTCAAGGAAAAATCTATATTGGCTACCCGAAGTAACTGTTGCGGTAATATCAGCAAAATAGAAATACCCTCTCGTCCTGAAATCAGAACCGCTCTGGTTATCCATTATTGTATCCGAACTGGCATCCTGCATTGTAACTCTTTCAGTATATCTACTATCGGCATACCAGTCCCTGACATCATAATACTGAGTGTTTCTGCCAGTTTGATCGCCATACTTGCACCTTGGGGTATAACCCTCGGCAGTATACACAACATTAATACTGTCTTCGAAAGTCCTTGTAAGAGACATTATATTGCCGCGAGTATTACTCAGAGTAATGCCGTCCCTTGAGCCAATAACAACTTTCGATCCCTTCTTTGCTGTAAAACCTACTCCGCGTATTACATGATTGTGAAGATAAAGTTCCCCGGTATTTTCAACATTTATAGCCGGACCAAAATAATCATTAGATACACCTGAATAAAGATAATTGGTACCAAGATTTGCATCAAGATCAACGTAGCGGTTATTTCCGATATAAGCAACATCATACTGTGTTATGGGATACCTGCTGGATGCAGTGCCGATATAACTATCTTCCGACCAGGTATTGGGATCTGTCCAGTCTCCGTCCTGGCGGCTATAAAATATTGTAGTTCTGCCTGAATTCTGGTTTCCGACTACGTAATCTGCTAAAAGAAGGGAACCGTCTGCAAATGTATATGTTGAACCCAGCGTAGAATCAGAAGGAATATCGTTTGCCAGGTTTGTCGTCATGCTGCCATCATAATCGATATCACCAAGTATAAACCTTGTATCGCTACAAGCATAAGCAAAATTGCCGTTTGTTGTATTCGGCCTCAAAGCCTGCCAGCTTTCTGTTGTTCCACGCCAGTATCCGGTTTCAGTACATGTCGGATGGTCAATTGTACCCAGATCGTCCGGATCAATGAATGTTGACCTGAGAGTGTACGATCTTGTTCCAACGGCAAAGCCGGAACCGCCTGGCCGGGTGGTTCTCCAATATCTTGGTATATATCTTGCAGGATCAATCGGGCAGTCGGTATCAGTCATGTTCGGATGCGCCCCCTGAATACTATTAACGCCGATCAGACCGGCAGTACCTCCGGTATCGTCGAAATTAAATCGAAGCGGAGTAAAGAAAGTTGTATCGCCAACTTCAAAATCAATATCACTGGTATTTCCCGCAGGAATATATTTTCTTAATTCACCAAATATATGGCCACTACCAGCCCTGGTCAATGTAGCGCCATTAGGCAATTCAACATAGTTCCAGGAATGCCCCTGACCGTCAATTATTGATTCATTCGCAGGAGCAAATAAAAGATTATTTTCAATTTTTATCGGGGTATTATCATTTAATGTCAGGATGCCTTCGCCAGCTTCTTTTTCAATCTGAAGATTATAAAAATCTATCGTCAGGGATGTGGAACTGTTTGTGAAAAATTGGCCGCTTGTTCCTTCAACGGTAAACGAATTTGTTGACGGATCGAAAGTTGAACCATCTTCCCTGTAAAAATTACCAAGCAGGCTTATATTGGCTCCGGCTTCATAAGTACCATTCTCAAGATGAAGACTGTCTGTAATAATTATAGCAGACCTGTTATTGGTTACTGTATTCGAAGTTTTATTAACCCGAAGAGTAGCTATGGTTATAGGAAGAGCCTCATCGGCCTGAGTCTGGTTCAAACCGGAAGTATAAATAAAGTGGCCACGGTTGTGAGTATTTTCATTGAAATCTCTGGAATCAGTCTGTATATTACCAAAAGCACCGCTTGCCCTGATACCATCGGCGCTTCCAATACCAAGTGCCCCTTCCCTGCCGAGAATAAATTCGCTTCCAACGCCGCCGCTAAGCACATAAGTTTCACAAAGTAATGTACCACTTGTATCAATAGTAACTATACCATTATTGGTTTTATTGGCCTCCATAGTAATTACTTTAGAATCACCAATATATACCTTACAATCAGTATTGGGAGGAATATCACTTGCAGGGCCACCGTATGACTGTGTTGACCAACTGGTATTTACTCCCCAATTTGCATCATATATGCTGTAGAAGGAGTATTTGTCGGGTTCTCCGAGAATGATAGTACCGAATTCTTCAAGCATTCTGTATGTAGAGTTATCACTGTTCCTTGTTCCGGTAAGCGGGTTAGCAAACCTGTCGGGAGCTGTCCATACAGAACCGTTCCAAAGCCTTAGTTCAAAATAATCCGGATCAGCTCCATTACGAAAGTCGCCGGGATTAATAAAATAGCCTGTGAAATCATAATTTCTGTTAGAACCAATTGCGAATATTCCCCCCGGATTCGATAAAGTCCATTGCCTTGCAACATGTTTGTCAAGGCTCATCTCACTGCCGGCAGGAAGAATATTATCAGGATTCAGATTATCCCAGCTGATTGGTGAAGTAGCTGTAGTTATAGTATCACTGGCAACACCAACAAGACCTGAAGATCCGCCACTGCCGTTAAAAGAGAGCCTGGCAGGAGTGTACTGACTGCCATAGCCAACTTCAAATATTTCCGAGGTCGTAGCAGTATCCATGATTTTTCTTAATTCACCGTCTATGTGTCCCGGATTTGCGCCCGGCCGGCCAATAGCGCCATAGGATGTTGCATGGCGGCCACGTGTAATAAGATTACCACCATCCAGCTCGATATAATTATTGATTACAAACCCGTTATCACTGCTTGTGCCAATACCTGTAGCATCAACATGATTCGGATTAGAAATAAATACATCCCAGAATTCTTCATTTCCGGCATCAGATTTCGTCATATTCTGAGTAGAGCTGCCATTAAAATGAACTGTCGAAAAAGAAGCGGAACTGAATGATCCGCCGTAATTCGTCCAGTCTCCTTCAAGTGTGAAAGTAGTAGTCGAAAGCGAGAAATTAGAATTTGCTTCTATCGCAAAATCATTCATAACATACAGGTCATCGTTCGGCTCTACAATTCCTTCGCCGCCAATCAATAAATTATAAAATGGATTTTCCGAAGTATCTCTGCTTGAAATTGTATTTGTCAGGCTGAATACCGGTGAACGCATTATTACTCCGTCAGTTCCGGGATCGAATAAAGATCCGGTATTAACCCAGTCACCGTTTACTTCAAGATTATAGCCATTCGAAGAAAATGTAGAACTGGATAATGTCAGGTCATTTCTAACCACAAATGTCGGAGTTCCGGCTGCTGTGTATAATTGCTTTGTTCCGGTGCCTGTAATCAGTAAATTAAAATATTCAAGGTTTACTATAGAATCCGGTGGCGATGCAGGACGACATTGTATATCCTGTACTCCTCCTGATTTGGCAAAGTTCACTGTCGATCCGTCAGTCTGAAATCTTTCAGACAAGCCGCCGGTAAATACAATCGTGGAAATATCAAAATCATTAATAATATTTATCTGCCCGGCAGACTGGAAGGTAATAACTGTTGAATCCCTCTGGCCGCTTATTTTCAGGTCATAATACTGATCAACACCCGGAGTTGAGCCGGAACTGGGAATTGTAGCATTACCCGTACCGTCAAATGTAATTCTTCCGGCTGTAAAAGTATTATCCAGATAGTTTGTAGGATACTGATTCCTTATGATTAGTTCACCGTCATACATTGAAAATGTTCTTCCGGCACTGTTGCCGTTGATGGAATATGAACCAACATCCAGTGCTCCGTCTATCAACACAAGTGAATCGGTAATGGCAAACTGTTTCTCAAGCAAAAGTGTATCGCCGGAAGATTTATCCACAACAATGGAACGCAACTGGGTTGGCAGAGCATTACCGGTTCCGGACTTTGTCACAGGAGCATCTATAAATGTATAAATAACATTCGAATTAAATATCCTGAAATCAGTCTGCACACAACCCTGTGCAGTCGGTGAAAGATAAACACCATCAGAGTTTCCGATTATCAGGCTTCCGTTAGCATCTACCCTTAGTGTATCTCCCGTAAAGACATAATCACCGGCAATTTTTAATGTACCGTCTTCCATCACGGCACAAACATCTACTTCTGCAGGATTAGCAGTAACAGTAACCGTATCATTATCAGCAATCAAAACCCTGTCCGATGCTTTATTCGGGGCAGTTGAAGAAGCAGCTCCGCCAAAAGTAATTTTTGACCATGTATCAGGATCATTGTAATCACCGTTCTGACGACTAAAATATGTAGCCTGGGCAGCATCTTCCTCGCCACAAAGCCAGTCACCATCTACCTTTTTAACGGCAAGAGAATAAAACATCCTGTTATTAAAGTCAACAATATCATTACCTATACCGCCCGGATCCACAGTCCAGAATCCAAGCGGATCAGGATAACTTGGCGAGAAGAACAATACCCTGTATTCACCTTCGTTACCTGCAACATCAGTACCTACATAATGAAAAATTACATCTACATCACCGTCAAGATCTGAATCAAGCGTAATATCATTCGTGGCCATCTGCCAGTATCTCATCAAGGAAATATCAGGTTCCTCAACCCGGGGATGCTCAATCGGAATCACTTTACAAGCAGTATAAGCATCAGCTCCGAAAGTTGCCTGCCCTGCAAGGTAAACAATCTCAGCAGGTGAATAAACAGTATCTGTACCAACGGGAAACATCATTTCTGTTCGAGCAGTTATTCCTGAAGTTGTTTGTTTTATCAGACGCCCATTATAATTTCCGCCACTTTCAGAATTTTTAATATATTTTGTAGTATCAAAGTTAAATACACTTGTGCCTGAATTCGAAACATAAGAAGCACTTTCTCCCATTATCAGATCGCGTTGGTTCAAATCAATAACAGCAAGGCCGCTGCTACCGGGATCAAGTTTCAAAGTTCCTTCAATAAAAGTTTCCCTGTCGGTATTGGATAGAATAACATCACCGGCAGACTTATTTACGGTAACATGATTGTAAGTTGTTGACCTTGTCCCGCCTATTAGCTGATCAGCCGAGCCGTCGAATGTAACTGTTCCGCTGCCGGCAGCAAATGCAGTAAATGATGTACTGGCATTATTAAACCAGTCACCGCCGATATTAATATTATAATCATTTGCATCAAATCTTCCAGCACCTGAACCATCAATAGTCAGGTCATCAAGAATTGTAAGGTCGGTATTAATTATCTGTGCGACAGGGTCATTTGTTCCGGTCATAAAAATTTCATTGACAGGCTGGGTAGTGTTAATTTCGTATACCCTGTTTCCGGATTCCTGTGCATCAATCCTCAATGTACCACCTGTTACGGTTCCGCTTGAAGCACCAACAATATAATCACCGTCTGTAAAAGTAACGCTGCGGTTAGTCCTGTTTAACTCAATAATACCGCCGGTCCAGATAAATTCCGATCCGACCGAACTGATATCAAACATACCATGAGTGGTATTCAGGTATCCACGAACACCAATATTTATTTCACCGCCGGACTGGTTAAAATCGATAGTCGAAGCCACAGCTGATTTAGCTAACTCAGAGTTGATATTCAGATAACCGTTCTCAACAGTTAGTGAAGGAGTACCTGTTCCATTGGAATATATCAGCCCTCCTGCAGTTTCAGATGCAAGGCCTACATTAACAGTACCATTACTAAGCCTTAATCCTCCCTGAATTTCCAGGTCTCCGCTCTGCCCTGTTACTGTCACATTTGGATTATCAATCCAAAGATCTACATTCGAAGGTATTTGCGGAGTACTTGCATAAGAATAGAAAAATGATTTGGTAAGGCTGTATGTTCCGCCAAATCTGAGAACACCTGTATTCAGAACCAGAAACTGATCCTGAGTATTGAAATTATCCGGATAGATATGAACAATATCAGATGGGTTTGTTTTTGAAAGAGTTATCCTTGAAAATTCAGTAGTTGGACCGCTACCGAATACATCAGCATTACCGACACCAACAAAAGAAGTTATTACAGATGATGAACCTAACAAGTCAATTATACCTGAATTATTAACATCTCCGTGCAAATCAAGATTATGAGTTGCAGAACCTGTTGAAGCAAGATCGAAAGTTCCGTCAGAATTGATAATCAGGTCGCCGAAAATTTCAATACTCCTGACGGCCCCGTTATTAATTCTGAAAATACCATCTTCACCTAATAAATCATCATTAACCTGAATATTCTGAATAAGAGTTAGAATATCACTGCCGGCAACACCGTTTTTCAAAATATGAAGAAAATAAAATTCCGTAAGAGAAGTTCCGTTTATCGAAGCATTGGAGCTCCCCAGAAATGTAACGGTTCCCGAGCCGGGTGTAAAAGTACCACCGTTATTAGTCCAGTCACCGCTGATATATATGTTACCGCTTCCGGTCTGGCTTAGACCGGCAGAAGAAGATATTTCCAACCCGCCGTTTACCTGCAAAACAGATCCGTCTTTTAAAGATACTGTTGCATTTGGGCTTAAAGTTATTATCTGCCCTTCCGACTTAACAGTAAAAAGTAGGATTAGAGCAGAAAGAATTATATATAATTTTGTATATCTGTTTACTATTTTCATATTTTAATTTTCATTTTTTGACCTTGAAACTTCAAGCCAGTCGTTACCATTCCAAATCAAATGTAAAATATCATTAGCATCTAAGACAAAGGATAGTGGATTTCCATTATTAGGATCTAAAACTCTCTTTACGTTTGAACCAGTAGTTATATTAACACTCGTGGTAGTAGAAGTTAGATATAAAATCTGACCAACCCTTACTCCATCACCTAAAACAATCGTCATATTTCCACTTGTGGGAGTACATACAATAAAAGAATTATCTCCTACTGTTATTGTCTGAGGACTCGACGAGATTGTAACTTCCATAGACCGGAGAACCAACCCGCCGTCAACATCCAGAGTCACATCAGGTGAATCGTGGCCCACGGCAAGCTTACCGTTAGGGATATGAACATTCTGATTTTCGAGGTCAACTTCGGCAACAATATTATCAGCATCATCCCTGAAATTAATACTACCACCCGTGTTTCCGGAGGGTATTTCCTGATCAATATTAAGATCGCCTGATTCTAAAGTTATTTTATAATAATTATTGGCATCCGTGTTTAAATTCAATGTTGGCGTTGTACCCCAAATACCGATATTATCCGATACTTCAAGAGTATTAGTTGTTGAAGTTCTGCCGATTCCCAGTCTCTTGTTGGTATCATCCCAGTACATAGAACCTGCGGAACCATTTTCTGACGTTATAGTCGATCCGTCAGACCAGAAAGCAATCTGATTTGCTATTCCGCTTCCACCCACACCACCGCCGCCGCCTGAGCCGGTAGCAATAGTCTCATAAGAAGACCCTGTATGAACTTTCAATTCACTGCTGGTAGCATCGTAATAAACTTTCCCTTCTACTCCTGTTGGAGCAACTGCCTGTGGTTGTAATGTTATTGAAACAGGATCAATCTCGCCGGTTACTTCCAGGTCACCTTCAATTCTTGTATTACCAATTATATCAAGAGTAACTGTTGAAGTAGGGTTTGATGTACCTATCCCGATCTGGTCTCCTTCACCATCAACAAAAAACATGTGAGTAAGATTATCAGATTCCACACGAAAATCTACGTCCGTACCGCTCTCATTGAATATTGCGCTTCCGTCAACATCTAAAGTTGCTGTGGGTGGATTTATACCAATCCCGACATTACCGGAATTATAATATATATCAGAACCATTCTCACTCCATACCGTACTACCACCGCCACTGCCTGTACTTACAGATTCCCAGGATGAACCGGTATATACCCTGAGTTCATCACTTGAATTATCATAATAAAGTTTTCCTTTTAATGCAGCCGGCGCTGTGGCCTGAGGCTGGTAAATAACTGATACAGGGTCAATCTCGCCGGTAACTTCCAGGTCACCTTCAATTCTTGTATTACCAATTATATCAAGAGTAACTGTTGAAGTAGGGTTTGATGTACCTATCCCGATCTGGTCTCCTTCACCATCAACAAAAAACATGTGAGTAAGATTATCAGATTCCACACGAAAATCTACGTCCGTACCGCTCTCATTGAATATTGCGCTTCCGTCAACATCAAGCAAAGCCCCAGGAGTATTATTGCCAATTCCAACTTTTCCGTCATCCCGAACGAAAAGCAAAGAATTGTCTGCATTATTAGTAACATTCAAAGCGCTTGTGGCAATGGTATTACCGCTTCCTTTCACAACAAGCCTGGAACCTATTGCCGAAGTCAGCCCCATACCGATATTTGATCCGTCATTATAAATTGCGCTGCTTGCTTCCATTTGTCCGGCATTGTCGAACCTTACTGTCTGTCCTTCTGTTCCGGTCGGAAAAGTAAAATCAACCCAGGATAACTGTCCTGTTGAATTTGATTGAAGAAATCCCGTGGAAACCGGTAAGGCTGAAGGCAGATTGTAATTAATCACAGCACTCTGCCCGGCAATTGTTGTAAAAGTATTTTCGCCGCCGGTTCCGTTTATAATACCAATTGTTCCGGTTACGTCAAGGTCACCAGTGATTCCGGCATTACCTGTCAGCCCCAGATCAGATCCATCATAAGTATAATTGGCTGATGAAGTAATAGTTCCGACACCGCTCCAGTATGTTACCTGGTTTGCTGCTCCTGATCCAGTCGGAAAATCGGGGGACCACCATTCTACATCCGTACCGTTTGTACGGATAAGCTCACCGGTAGTCCCGCCCTCTGCCAATTTTGATACATCTATTTCAGCACTGTTATTAATATCAGCATTTATAATAACCCCAGCGGCAATATCCGGATTGGGATAAGAGCCACTCAGGTCACCTCCGGCAGCTCCGCCCGGAGCAACACCGCTTATTGTTGTATTAGCAGCAGCAGTCAGCCTGCCCTGTGCATCAACAGTAAAAGTTGCTACTTCAGTTGCGCTGCCATAAGAACCTGGTGTTACAGTAGTATTAGCCAGGTCAATCGTTCCTGTAGTAGTTATAGTACCGCCGTCAAGGCCTGTACCTGCTGTTATACTTGTAATACCCGTTGCATCATCCCTCCATGCAGGATTTCCTGTTGCATCAGTTTTCCATATCTGATTAGCCTGACCGGCTCCGGATGCAACTATACCCGCGCTTGTTGATGAATTTGAAGTTATAGTTGTATTTGTAACTGAAGTTAAAAGGCCTTTTGCATTTACAGTTAATTGCGGAACACTAAGGCCATCACCATAAATAGCAGCAGTAACTCCTGAAGGTTCAAGAGTTAAATCCCCGTTTGCAGCAATAGTGGCATCACCACCAATTGTTTGAGCCGCTGCCTGGTTAGATGCATCACCTATCCATACCTGGGCCTGGTTCAAGGCACTTCCAACCGGTGATACACCACTGATATCCTGATTGCCTGCAGCTGTTAAACGTCCCTTCGTATCAACCGTGAAAGTGGCCACCTGCGTGGCGTTACCATAAGTCCCGGCAGATACTGACGTGGTAGCCAGTGTCAGGTCCCCGTTTGCAGCAATAGTGGCATCGCCACCAATAGTTTGAGCCGCTGCCTGGTTAGATGCATCACCAATCCATACCTGGGTCTGGTTCAAGGCACTTCCAACCGGTGATACACCGCTGATATCCTGATTGCCTGCAGCTGTTAAACGTCCCTTCGTATCAACCGTGAAAGTGGCCACCTGCGTGGCGTTACCATAAGACCCGGCAGATACTGCCGTAGTAGCCAGTGTCAGGTCCCCGTTTGCAGCAATAGTGGCATCGCCACCAATAGTTTGAGCCGCAGCCTGGTTTGATGCATCGCCTATCCATACCTGGGTCTGGTTCAAGGCACTTCCAACCGGTGATACACCGCTGATATCCTGATTGCCTGCAGCTGTTAAACGTCCTTTCGTATCAACCGTGAAAGTGGCCACCTGCGTGGCGTTACCATAAGTCCCGGGCGATACTGCCGTAGTGGCAAGTGTTAATGTACCATCAAGAGCAAGGCCGGCATCTCCGCCAATCGACTGGGATACAGCCTGGCTTGAGGCATCACCTATCCATATTTCAGCAGAATTTAAAGCCGGTAAATCTGAAGCAATTGTGATTGAACCCGGAGCATTAGTTATTGATATATTTGCCCCTTCGGTTAAAGTCGTAACAACAGGAGCAGCACCAGAAGAACCAATTACAAGTTGTCCGTCAGTCATCGCACCGGCTTCAACAATAGCTCCGCCGGATGAGATCATTAACTGATCATTGATAAGTGCTGCTGATGAATTAGTTCCACCATTTGCAATCGGCAAAACACCGGAAACCTCGCCTGTGGCAAGATCAACCATATCAGATGTAGAACCTGTACCCGTGAAAATATTTGCTGTAATAGTACCGGTTCCTGTAGGCCCCAATGTTGAACCGTCACCAATCAATAAAGCCTGGCCGGAATTAGTACCAGCTGTTATCAGGTTAAAAGGCACAGTAGCTTCGGATGAGATCAGCCCAACCCAGTTTGGCGCTGCCGGAGTATTGTTATTATATTCAAATCTTCCATTATCAGTATTGTAAACAACAAGGCCCGTAGCCGGGCTGGTTATTGAATTTCTTTCCGCAGTTGTCATCCTGGGAATTAAAAAACCCCTTTTCGTTGCCATTGATGATACATCCACATCAAGAAGCGCAGAATTATCAGGTGAGGTTGTCCCTATCCCTACATTCTCTGTTTGGGCCAAGGCTGGTGAAGCAAAAACTATAAAAGCAATTAAAAATATTAGAATTTTTTTACTATCTATTTCATGTCGTAGCAGAGTTCTCATAGGATCCCCGTTAAATATAATTATCAATTTTTCAAATCAGTTTCATCATAGTAGTTTCAAATTACATCTTTATTGAACGAATATCAATCAGTATAATTACTGAATGTACAAATAATATTAGCCAGGACGATAATATTAAATTATGATTAAAATATATTAATCATAATTTGACATTATAATACTTAATAATTACACACCAAATTTTTTCTTACCATTTAACTTTTCGGGGTGAAGAAAGAAATTCAAACAAGCTATTAACTAAAAATATATCTATAATGACTTACTTTGTGAAACAGCATAACGAACCAAGCCGGCAGCATTTTTAACTCCAAGCTTTTGCATAAGGTTATAGCGATGAGATTCAACTGTGCGGGTACTGATAAACAATACCTCTGCAATTTCCGGACTGGTCTTCCCCTTTGCCACCAGGTTCAGTATCTCCTGCTCCCTTTTTGTAATAACAATAGATTTTTCTGAATCTGAACTATCCTTCACATACTTCTTCTGCATCAACTTAATAATTGAATTTGTAAAAACCCTTTCGCCATTCATTACCTGCCGTATAGCTTTGGTTAGCTCTTTCGCGCTGATATCCTTTATCAGATACCCATTCGCTCCTGCCGAAATAGCATTTTCCACGTGATCATGATCCTCGAATGCAGTAAGCATAATAACAAGAATTTCCGGAAACTTCTCTTTAATTTTTGCAGCAGCATCGATTCCATTCATTCTTGGCATAAGAATATCAAGAATGGCAATATCCGGTTTATGATACGTTACTAATTCAACAGCTTCCTGGCCATTTTTGGCTTCGTCAACTATTTCTATATCTTTATCAATAGAAATAAGCCTTTTCATTCCGGCTCTGACTATTTCATGATCGTCCGCCAATATTACTCTGATTTTTCCTGTATATCCTGTTTCTGCCATTACAATTGCTTTATTCTGAAATATAGTTAATACAAAAATACATATAATCAAAAAACAGACCAATTATTTATAATTCATCTATTTCTTTTAGCCATATTACCGCAGTTGCATCGCTTGGCATTCGCCAGTCTCCACGGGGAGACAAACCGTAAAAACCGATTTTTGCCCCGTCGGGCATTGCCGAACGTTTGAATTGCTGGCTGAAGAACCTGGAATAAAACAACTTGAACCAGCTTTTAAGTTGTTCACCCCCGTACTGCCCGGCAAATGCCCTTTCAGCCAGTAAAAATATTTTCCCCGGGGAAAAATGCCTTCTGAGTAAATGAAACAATATAAAATCATGAACTTCATAAGGCCCCAGTTTGTCTTCTGTTTTTTGCTTAATATTACCACCTTCATCAGCAGGTAGTAATTCCGGGGAAATTGGTGTATCAATTATATCCAGTAACACCTGAGATATATCCTTATTTGATTCACTCGAAGCTTTAAACCGGACAACTTCCTTTAACAATGTTTTTGGAATTCCGGCATTTACCCCGTACATGGACATCTGATCACCATTATAAGTCGCCCAGCCGAGCGCAAGCTCGGAAAGGTCCCCCGTACCAACAACAATACCACTTACAATATTGGCATAGTCCATTAATATCTGTGTTCTTTCTCTGGCCTGTGCATTTTCATAAACAATATCTTTTGTCTCAGGGTTATGGCCAATATCCTTAAAATGCTGAAGAACAGAATCCGATATTGGAATTTCTTTTAAACTTATCTCTAAAAGATCAGCCAGCTTTTCAGCATTTCCCCTTGTTCGGCCCGTTGTTCCGAAACCGGGCATTGTTATGGCATGAATACCTTTTTTATCAAGATTTAATTTCTCGAATGCTGAAGCACATATCAGAAGTGCCAGTGTAGAATCAAGCCCGCCTGAAATACCAATTACAACATTTTTGCAGCCAATATGCATAATCCTTTTTGCAAGCCCTGTTGTTTGAATATCAATAACTTCCCTGAAATATGCATTACTGTCCTCTTTGGGAATGAAAGGTGTGGAATCAATATTAAGATATATCTCATCTGTATTCTTTTCATCGAACGCGATGGGTATTATTCTGTAATCAAATGGTAATGCTGAAAACCCGTAGCTGTTATTTCTAAGCCTTGAATCTTCAAGGTAATCAATATCAATATCTTTTACTATCAGTTGATCTTTAAAACTGAATCTTTCTGTTTCAGAAATAATATTCCCGTTTTCGGCTATCATTGAATGGCCTGAATAAACAAGGTCGCCTGTAGATTCACCGGGGCCGCATGCAGAATACAGATAGGCGCCAAAACACCTTGCCGACTGCATTTTTACAACATCTTTACGCAATTGCATTTTTTCAAGTTTTTCATCACTGGCAGACAAATTGCAAATGATATTTGCTCCTGCCGATGCCATTCCGAGGCTCGGAGGTATAACAGCCCATAGGTCTTCACAGATTTCAATCCCAATTTTTACATTTAATTCTGAAATTTCAAATAGAATATCGGCTCCAAAGGGAATTTCATTGCTGCCTAAGCTGATAAAATCCTCTACCCTGTCCTTTTCAGACGAGAACCATCTTTCCTCATAATATTCATTTGTATTGCACAGGTATGTTTTGGGAACTATCCCTTCCACATTTCCGTTATTTATCATTACGGCACAATTATACAATCTGCCGTTGGAACTGATCGGAGCACCGACAATAACTGCTGTTGATGTTTCTTTTGTTTTTGCCGCAATCAGTTCTAAAGATTTTAATACTTCCGACCTAAGTTTTTTCTCGAAAAACAAATCACCGCAGGTATATGAACTCAGTGATAATTCAGGAGTGACAAGCAGCACTGCTCCTTTTTCAGAAGATTTTTCAACTAACCTGACTATTTTTTCAGTGTTAAATTCAACATCAGCTACACGTGTTTCCGGAGTAGCTACTGCAACCCTGAACAATCCGTATTTCGATATTTTCATATTTTTCTTCAATTTCAATTTTGTATTCAATTATTATTACAATTTATTGAATTTTATCAAAATAATCTCTTACATTTGTTTTCGACAATAACATATAAATATTTTAGGCTTTTTGAAAATAAAAAATACTGGTAATGTCGGGGATAAAATGAAACATTCGGATTATTTTAAGATAAACACATGGAATACCGACCTTCTTGGAAGGCTGATGCCCGAAGGTATTTTAAATTATTTCCAGGAAAATGCCGAACAACATGCTTTGAAACTTGGTTTCGGCTATAAAGACATGACTGAAAGAAAATTATTCTGGGTATTGAATTCAATAGAATTTGAGATGACACAATATCCGACTTTCAAAGATCAAATTGAAGTGAAAACCTGGTCTCGCGGAGCTGAGAGATTTTACGGGCTTAGGGATTACCAGATTTTAAATTCCGAAGGAAATATTATATGCAGGGCTGCCAGTTCCTGGCTTCTTGTTGACAGCATCAAAAAAAGGCCTGTAAAACCTGCACAATTTATAGCTGATAAGGATATCGTCAGCGAGAATTCACTTGAAGTTGATTTCTCAAGGCCTGATATTCCTGATAATAACCCTGATCTTAAAATTATCCGAAAGTCGTCATACCCGGATTTTGATATCAACGGGCACGTGAATAATGCTAAATACCTGAGATGGGTTAGCAGTATGATTGATATTGAGTATTGGAACAAAATGATGCTTAAACGTGCGAAAATTAATTTTATGCATGAAACCAAACCCGGTGACGTTCTGGAAATATCAAAATTTCAATCCGGTGATTGCTTTCTTTTCAGCGGCAGGAACTTGACAATCGATAATGAGTCATTCAGAGCGAAACTGAATTTTGAGAAAATTTAAACTGATTAATATGGATATACCAAAATCTATAAATATCAACGAGAAACTATCTTTGTTCACAGAACATTACAGCCCGAGAATAATTGCTTCCCTTAATGATAATCACGTTAAACTGGCAAAGCTCAAAGGCGATTTCGTCTGGCATGTGCATAATGATGCTGACGAAATGTTTCTTGTGATAAAAGGAACACTGGATATTGAATTCAGAAACGGAACTGTTTGTTTGAACGAGGGAGAAATGCTGGTTATTCCCAAAGGTATCGAGCACAAGCCCGTTGCTAAAGAGGAATGTTCCGTAATGCTTATTGAACCTGCGGGCACTATTAATACAGGTGATAATTCAGATGGCAGTATAGGTGAATGGATATAAATTTTCAGCAACATATTCAATTACAAAACATTGCAGAAACATATAATTTTAATCAAAATTATATTTGTTTTTAACGAAAATTAATAACTGTTTTGAAAATATTGTGCGTTAGAAAAGTCAACAATTTTTTCTCTACACAACTTCATTTTTTTCCACACAGGCTGTGGAAAACTTTCTTTTTTTGAATTATTCCCTTCGAAACTTATTATTGATGGGGTTTTAGGACATAACCATAGTTTTGATACGATTAAAATTGTGTTAAGAAGCAATTTTGTGGAAAAATAATTCTTGCAATTTTACTTTTCCTTATATTACAATAATTTACATAGATTATTATATTTTCATAATAAATAACTGCTTTTAGGAAATTAACAAAAGAGGCTGAATATTACTACAATATTCCTTCAAAATAATACAGATGTGATTTAAATAACTTGTGTGGATAACATTGTGGAAAATTATGGTTATATTTAGCCATCCTAATTAGCCATAGCTAATTATATAATTAGCATTTAATATTGTGTAGTTCTAAAAATACAATAGCTCAAAAATATATTCCAATTCTAATATTGGAAAATATTTAAGAATAAATTCGTCTCATTCAATTATTCTATACACTATTAAAGAAGGTAATTGTATGAAAGATAAATTGGCGATAACTGACTCCAAATTAGCAGAAATTTTAGCAAAAAGATGGAGTCCCCGTGCATTTGACAAGAAAAGGACAGTTGGCAGGGAAGATATACTCTCCGTTTGTGAAGCCGGAAGATGGGCTCCCTCCTGCTTTGGTGATGAACCCTGGCGGTTCATGGTGTTCGACAGGAATCATAACGAAGAGGCATACAACCGGGCAATGGCCTGCCTGGGAGAGTGGAACCAGGGATGGGCTGAAAATGCACCGGTTCTCTTATTCGGGCTGTCATCAGAAGTATTCCGTAAAAACGGAGAGGCAAATCGCTGGGGGCAGTTTGATACAGGCGCAGCATCGGAAAACATTTATCTTCAGGCTGTCAGCCTTGGGTTGATGGCACATCCGATGGGAGGTTTTGACGGTGATAAGATTATTCGTGACTTCAAGGTTCCGGATGGGTTTACACCTATGGTAGCGATAGCGATCGGATACCAGGCCGAGCCGGATATCCTTGATGACAGGTATAAAAAAGCCGAAACGGCGGAACGTTTCCGCAGGCCGCTCGGCAATACATTTTTTGATTCCGGATGGGAAAAACCAATTAGTTGATCAGCTTGAAGTGACAACTGTTGTTGCCGCAGTGGTTGCTATAACCGTTGCGAGGATAGCAGTTGTCATTTCCTGTATTATCTTATTAACAGCGTTGCCAACATTAGACTTTTGAAGATTCTTCATGTTTACTTTGGCAGTTTTCCTCTCACTTTTTTCAAAGATTTCTTCCACAAGGCCACATGGTTCAATCAGGCCAATCAGGGTAAGTTCTCTTTCGGTTGCAGCAGCCCCGCCGAGCACAATATCTTTTATCCTTTTGCGGAGTTCAATTTCCGGAACAGGATTTGAAGTAGGGTATCTTTCAGTTGTGAAAACAAAAAGAAATTTCTTTTCTTCTTTTTTAAGGATTCCTTTTTGCACCAGCATTTCAGCCGTTCGTTCCCTTATATTCTTAACTTTGGAATTTATCCTGTTTACCCAGAATTTTACATCTTTGTCTTTTCTGTATGTAATCATCTCCAGCAAAGCATCGTCAAGAATGGGATTTCCCGGAAGTGACTCGCTTTTGATCTTAACAATACCATTTTCAAGCAGTATTTTGTCTTGAAATAACAGATCCATTAATATGGTTCCGGCCATTCCGAACGGCAATCCTGTTGATGCATTGAATACGACGCTGCCTTTGTCGTCGTGGAGTCCGAGCAGTAATAATTCTTCGGTTAAAGTTAGCATAGAATCAATCCTTTTTAATATCTTCATCAGACCAAATTATCGAGCTAATGTACCACCTGTTCCTGTATTTTGTGAACTGGATCAGGTTTATTCCTTTCCTGCAAAACTCACCCTTTTCTGTTTCACCGGTGGTAGTATAAGATGAACTCGCAGAAGCTATAAATTCATATACTTCAAAGTCAGTTTTTACTTCAGATTCCTGAAATGATAATAATTTCCCTGATTTGGATTGTTTGTAAAAATTATTAATGAAATCAGAAACTGAAAGAGTCAAAGTTTTATTATTGCGGCAGCTTCTCAAAATTCCATCGTCATGAAATAATTTCCTGAATTCATTAAGTTGGGGGCGGGAATCTTTCTTGAAACTTATAGAGTTATAAAGCTCCATGACTAATTTTTCCGGAGATGAAAATCTGCTATTTTGCAAGAGCGAATCATAAGCCCCCGGAATTGTAATATTTTCCTTTTTCTCAGCCCTGTTTTTAATTCTTTCTGATTCTGACTTTTCATCGCAAGACAGAAGTATAAAAGATGACAATAATATCAGGAATAAGTATATTTTCATTGATGCCCCGTAACTACCCAATGGAAATAATTAAATTACTCTGAATGCAATATAAAAAATGATATTCAATAATATAAGTTTTTTGTAAAAATCAACTCAAGATAGTTTCTTTTGTAGAAAAAATCAAATTTGACAAATAATTATTAATTGTTATCTTTAGTTTTTTAAGAAATATCATTTATATATGTCAATTGAAGATATTATTATCAGAATATTTACCGGAGCAGCAATGGGCTTCAGTTCCGGTATGTTTGGTATCGGCGGATCGGTGGTTGCCACCCCGCTGCTTACAATCATGGCCGGAATGTCCGCTATGCTTGCTTTGGCAACACCACTGCCGGCAGCAATGCCGTCCGCAGTATCAGGCTCTGTCAGATATGCAAAAGCCGGGCTTATCAAATATAATATAGCTCTGCCTGCCGTACTCTCGGCAATTCCTTTTGGATTCCTCGGGGCTTATCTAAATAATTTTACTAACGATAGTCTGCCGCTGATACTGAAATCCGTATTTTTGATGCTACTTGGACTTAAATTCTTCTTCGCGTCAAAACTTTTTAAAAAGCAATCCGGCAATAGTAATCAAAACATCAAAGCAGGAATAATTTCCGGAATTCTTACAGGGCTGGTTTCCGGATATATTGCAGTTGGCGGTGGTATAGTCCTTGTTACGGCATTTATAAGAATTAACAAACTGACGATGAAAGAAGCCGTTGCAACTTCGCTTTTCTGTGTCGGAATTCTGGCTCTGACAAATAGTATCGCTCATTATGGCATGGGCAATATTGATATAGCTACAACACTTATCCTTGCCGTCACCGTTATACCATTTTCATCACTTGGCGCCAGAGCAGCTATAAAATTAAAAAACAGCACATTGGAAAAGGCTTTTGGCATATTTTTAATTATTTTTGCAAGTTATTTTATTTACACTATATCCCGGTAAGGAGATATGAAAGACAAACCTTCTATAATTTTTATGGGAACGCCTGAATTTTCCGTTCCATCGCTCGAAGCAATACATGAAAAATATAATATAAAAGCCGTTGTAACCGTGCCGGACAAACCCAAAGGGCGAGGTAAGAAAGTTCTCCCATCGCCTGTTAAGGAAAAAGCCTTGGAACTTGGTATCCCGGTACTTCAACCCGAAAAATTAAAAGATGAGGACTTTGCCCCGCAACTGAAGCAATACGAACCAGATATAATGGTTGTTATCGCATTTCGGATACTACCGGCAAGAGTATTCAATATTTCAAAAATTGCCACCTTCAACATTCACGGAAGTTTGCTGCCAAAATTCCGTGGGGCGGCCCCGATAAACTGGGCAATACTGAACGGGGAAAAAGAAAGCGGGCTTACCTCTTTTGTTCTCAAAGAAAAAGTTGACACCGGAGATATGCTCCTGCAAAGCAAAATAAAAATCCCGGAAAATTGTACTGCCGGAGACCTTCATGATATGCTTATGCCAATGGCTGCCGATTTGTCTATGCAAACAATTGAACTATTGCTATCCGGAAACTATGAACTAAAGCCACAGGATAACAGCATGGCAAGCCCGGCCCCTAAGATATTCAATGATTTCTGCGAAATTAACTGGGATAAGCCTTCAAAAGAAATAAGAAATCATATCAACGGAGTGTCCCCTGTTCCCGGAGCCTGGACAATCTGGAACGATAAAAGAATTAAAATCAAACGTGCCGGTCTGTCAACTGCAAAAACAGGAATGCCCGGTTCATTCCTGATAGATAATGGTAGTTTTACAGTCTCCTGCGGAAATGGATGTATCGAGATCCTTGAAATCCAGATGCCTGGCAAAAAGAATATGAAGATCAAAGATTTTCTTGCCGGATACCGCGCGGAAACAGAAGGATTATTCATCCATGATAATAATTAAAATTGCGTTTCTGATTTTTTTTATATATTCGTTAAATTTGAAAACTTGAATTAGCTACTAACCCTTTGGGGAAGAAATGAAAAGAATAGCAGTATTTACAAGCGGAGGCGATGCACCCGGCATGAATGCACATGTCAGGGCGGTTGTACGGACAGCCCTCCGGAAAGGAATTGAAATTTTCGGTGTTATCGGCGGTTATTCCGGTATGATTGAAGGAGATTTTAAAAGACTCGGACGCCGGGAAACAGCAAATATTATTTCCCGCGGCGGAACAATCCTTAAAACAAGCCGTTCCAAAGAGTTCATGAATCCGGGCGGAAGGGCAGCCGCTGCGGACCAACTCCGGGATCACGGAATTGAAGGCATTGTTGCCTGTGGCGGCGACGGTACCTTCCATGGCGCTCATGCCTTGTGGGAAGAACATGGCATACCTATCGTCGGAACTCCAGGAACAATTGATAATGATTTATACGGAACACTATATACCATAGGATACGACACCGCCGTAAATACCGCGGCCGAAGCAATTGACCGTATCAGGGATACTGCCGATTCTCACGGCAGGGTATTCATTGTAGAGGTGATGGGACGTCATGCCGGTTTTATCGCAATGGATACCGGTATATCTACCGGCGCTGAATACGTGGCAGTTCCCGAAACCGTTACCAACCTTGATATTCTTTACCAGCGGATATTGAAGCAGGGTAAAAAGCGTCGTACAATTGTTATAGTTGGCGAAGGTGACGAACTTGGTAATGCCACACGTATAGCTACACTCCTAAATGAAAAATATGAAATTAATTCCAAAGTGACGATACTCGGCCATATTCAGCGCGGAGGCAGCCCTACAGTCAGGGACAGAGTACTTGCAAGTCATCTCGGGGAAGCTGCGATACTTGCACTTCTTGATGGCAAAACTGACGTGATGGTAGGAAGAACTCATCATAATATTGAATACACGGCTCTTCCCGATACCTGGAATATTAAAAAAGAATTACCCGATTACCTTATCAGGCTGGCTGATGAACTTGCCTGATCCGTGGTTTTAATAATGATATCGAGATTACTATGAAAAGTTTTGGACTATTTATTGGCCCCGGAAAACCGGAAGCAGTGAAACCGGCTGAACTAACGGCAAGATTCCTAATCGAAAATGATGCCGAATGCTGTGCCGGCCAGAATGTTATTGATCTATTCCCCGATGGCCTGAAAGAAAAAATCAAACCCTGTACTACTGATATGTTCGAAAAGCAGGTTGATACCGTTATCTCCTTCGGAGGCGACGGCACTATGCTTGGCGCTGCAAGAGAACTTGTAAATACAGGTATTCCCATTATGGGCTTTAACGTGGGTAAGCTTGGATTCCTCGCAGAATTCTCCGTAAATAACCTTACCGAATCACTTACCAATATTCTGGCTGGCAACTACAGGGTTGTGGACAGAACCGTTATCGAAACAACAATCGAAGGCGAAACAATTTATGCCCTGAACGACGCAGTGATCGAAAAGAAAGATTCATCCCGAATGATAACCATTCATGCCTTCGCAAATAACAACTTTATCGGTGAATACAGGTCTGACGGGCTTATACTTACAACACCCACAGGATCGACGGCTTATTCGCTTTCATGCGGCGGCCCTATCCTTGCACCCGATACCAACGTCTTCTGTATAACTCCTATTTGTCCTCACTCGCTTACATTCCGCCCGCTTGTTATTGACGACGGATACGAGATAACACTTAAAGTGATGTCGCTTACAGGCGAAGTAAGCTTTGTGGCCGACGGACAGATTAAAAGAACGCTTAAGCATGATGACTCTCTCATCTTCAAACGCTCCGAGGAAAAAATTAAACTTATTAAGCCTATAGATTCGTCTTATTACGATCTGTTAAGGAACAAGCTTCTGTGGTCTGCAAGCGCGGGAGATAACGATGAATGCAACGACAATAAAAAAGTAAAATTATAAATAATCAGGCAAAATGAACATTTTAGCATCAATTTACTGGGACGCATCCCCCGAAATATTCAGCATAGGATTTTTACATATTCGCTGGTACGGCCTGCTTTACGCTCTAACATTCGTTGTTGGCTACCAGTTGATGTCATACTTTTTTAAAAAAGAAGGCAAACCACTCAAAGACCTTGAATCCCTTACATTCATGGTTATTGCCGCCGTAATTATCGGCGCAAGGCTCGGGCACTGCCTGTTCTATAATCCGGACTACTACCTGTCCAACCCCATCGAGATATTAAAAATCTGGGAAGGCGGCCTTGCCAGCCACGGCGCGGCCATTTCAATACCATTTGTATTGTGGCTTTTCGTGCGCAAGCGCCCCTACTTCACCTACTGGTGGATAATTGACAGAGTTGTAATTACGGTTGCTCTCGGAGGACTGTTCATCAGGTCGGGTAATTTCTTTAATTCCGAGATAATCGGCACCCCCTCGGATCTGCCCTGGGCAGTAGTGTTTGCAAATGTTGACCTTATTCCGCGCCACCCGGCGCAGATGTACGAGGCATTTACATATTTTGCCATTTTCCTATTCCTGTTTTTCATGTATAAGAAACACGAATACAAACCGCCCAACGGAATGCTTTTCGGGCTGTTCCTTGTATTGGTATTCACCGCCCGGTTTGTAATTGAATTTTTCAAAGAAGTACAGGAAAGCTTCGAATCCACTATGACTTTTGATATGGGGCAGCTGCTTAGCATACCATTTGTACTGATCGGGCTTATCATTCTGCTAAATTTAAAACGTCTGAACAAACCAAAAGAACAGGGATAGGTAAAACTTTAAATTTTAAATCGGAATGTCTCAAGAATCTGATAAAGCGGTCATTCTGAGCGACAGCGAAGAATCCATTCTTTATACATTCCCCCTCATTACGAAGTTGAAATTCGCAATGCAGTTTTCTTTTGAAGCTGAGCTTCATAATTCCAAAGTAGAACTTTGCAGGAAATATTCCTTCCCAAGTACAACTTGGGAAGGAGGGAAAATCACCTGTCCCCCACCGGCGGGGATGCCCGAAGGCCGGGGGTGGACTTCCGGAAAAATTCCCCTCGTTGAGGGGTGGCGAGCGCAGCGAGTTCCCGACACGTCGGGACAGGCTGGGGTGGATTCTTTTTCTTTGCCTCCGCACCTTGCATCTTTACCCACGAGCTAAAGCACGTGGCTATTGAACTTGACGATGGTAAAACTGCATGTCATTCTGAGCGCCAGCGAAGAATCCATTCTTTATGCACTATCTGGCGAACAAAGATGGATTCTTCCGTCGCTTCGCTCCGTCAGAAAGGCAACATAACACCTCATTCTTTTGCTCAGTTTACCCGTTTTTCCACCCCAATGAACAGGCCGCCGGCCTTAATTCCCCATCCTCCGGGTTCAATGAATCGAATAATTTCCTTATTTCAATACTGTTTATAATTAAAACCATGATGTTTGGGCTAATTGATTTGTTGGCAGGGCTTTATACTGCCTTGACCGGAGGTATTGAAGCATTCTTTGGCCTTATTGTAGTGAAATTTGGCCTCATTGAACGCTTGGTTGATCTTACTGAACACTTGTTTGACCTTACTGAACACTTGGTTGGCTTTACTGAACACTTGGTTGATCTTACTGAACACTTGGTTGACCTTATTGAACACTTGGTTGACCTTATTGAACACTTGGTTGACCTTATTGAACACTTGGTTGACCTTATTGAACACTTGGTTGGCTTTACTGAACACTTGTTTGACCTTACTGAACGCTTGGTTGATCTTACTGAACATGTTCTTTGCCTCCGACCAAGAGTTCAATGCCTTCAAACAAGGCAGCAATGAAGCAAAACATTGCTGCAATAGCTTCAACCAAGAGTTCATTATCTTCAAACATCGGTGCATCGATTTGGAACAAGGCATCATTACCCCAAAACAAGGCAGCAATGCCTACAAACAAGGCAGCAATAACTCCGACCAAGGCATCAATGACTTCGACCAAGGCATCAATGACTCCGAACATCGGTGCAATGACTTCGAACAAAGCATCAATAGCTTCAAACAAGGCAGCAATGACTCCGAACAAGGCGATAATAACTTCAAACAAGGCAACAATAATTCCTAACAAGGCGACATTAACTTAAAACAAGGTAGCAATAAAGCAAAACATCGGTGCAATATCTCCGAACAAGGCAGCAATGGCTTCAAACATCTATGCAATAACTTAGACCCCTCCCAAACCCTCCCCGAAGGAGAGGGCTTTGAAGAAGAAAAAGGTAGCAATGGGTTGAACCTTCGGTGTATTGATTCGGAACAAGGCAGCAATGGTTTCAAACATCTATGCAATAACTTAGACCCCTCCCAAACCCTCCCCAAAGGAGAGGGCTTTGAAGAAGAAAAAGGTAGCAATGGGTTGAACCTTCGGTGTATTGATTCGAACAAGGCAGCAATAGGTTAAAACTTTGGTTCAATAGTGTCGACCATCGGTGCATTACCATAGACCCTTCCTACTTCCCCCCGGCCCCCTCCTTCGGAAGGAGGGGGAGTTAATCTTATGATATTTAACTTCTTATCCCCTCCTAAAGTAGGAGGGGAATACAGGGGTGGTTTTCTTGCTTTGATTTGGAACAAGGCGTCATTATCTTCAAACAAGGCGGCAATGACTTAGAACATCGGTGAAATGCAGCTGATCCTTCCTACCTCACCCCGCCCCCCTCCTTCGGAAGGAGGGAATAAGCTCCGTAAGAGCGGAATTTTTGTAGATAATATTTGCATAACGAATATTCAAAGCTCCATAGGAGCGACATCTGATATATAAATGCCGCCCCGACGGGGCTGTTGTTCATACAGGGATCGATTTACTACAAAAATGTCGCGGCTACGCCGCTTTCTGGATGGCTGATTTTTCTAAAAATTCCCCTCCAGTGGAGGGGTGGCGAGCGCAGCGAGTCGGGGTGGATTCTTTTTCTTTGCTTTCAAACATTAGTGAAATGCCGCTGCCCCTCCAATGGAAAGAAATGATCCGAAATTCACCACTTTTGCTAACACATAATAAAAAAGGGCAGGTGTTTAGGAAAACCTGCCCCTGAGTTTTAATAGTAATTGCAAACTATTTGCCCTGTATCTCGTCGGCAAGTTTATTTGCATCATAAAGTTTACGCAGTGCCTCGATGATATATGAGCTGTGGACGGAAACTGTCCTGTTGGCTTCCATATCATAGATATATCTTCCCGGCAGGCTTTCGATATTACCGTCAAAAACAAGCCCGACTACTTCGGCGTTTTTGTTTATAAGCGGAGAGCCACTGTTTCCGCCAATAATATCATTTGTAGAAACCTGGTTTACCGGAGTGGCCAGGTCAAGTTTGTTTTGCTTATCCCAGTATCTTTGCGGAGGATTAAAATCTTCTGCTTTATCAAAACTGAGCGCTCTGTCGTAAAGGCCGTAAAGAGTGGTTTTGTACGGGGCAAGGGTTCCGTTCATCTTGTAGCCCTTAATTGAACCGTAGGAAAGCCTAAGCGTGAAGTTGGCATCGGGATAAATGCTTTTGCCATAAACAGCAAAGCGTGCTTTGGCAATTTTTACAGATTCCTCTTTAAGCTGTCCGGCAATATTGTTATCATAATAGTCTTTGTCTGCTTCAAGAACAGGATCGAGTTTGATAGCAAGCTTGATGAAAGGGTCGTCTGATTCAAGAATTTCATCGGGGTCAAGATCCCATAGTTCTTTCCTGTAATTCACGTCATTCATCTTGGTATTGGCTATAAGTGCGTGAGCTGCTTTATCCGGGCTTTTTCCCTGAAGGAACATTTCAACAACATTGTCTTTTCCTGATTTTTCAATTACGAATTTAAGGAAGGCTGCAAGTTTTGCTTCTTCAAGGTCTTTGAATATCGGGGCGGGAGAAAGGAGTGAGAATTTCAGTCCTTCTATCTGGGTGTCGTGATAACCATTCCTGCGTTCCATGTCGGGTTTTTCAATTTCCTTGGCATAGCGAACAAAAGATAAGGCTTTGCCGAGAAGAGATGTTGCCCGGTAAACAATTATTCCACGATAGAAATGCTTCAGCGAGAATTCTTTATTATCATTAATGATTTTTGCAATATTGTCCCATGCATTGCCGTAAAGTTTATTCCATTCCGGATTAGCTTTAATCTTACTGATAAGTGCTTTTTCTTCATCAAGATGTTTCTTCATGATAGCTTCGTCCTGAAGCCCTTCGTACATACCACCGCGTGCCTTTGTACTGTTCGCAAGATAGAACAATGTTGTCAGAGCACGCCTTGCCTGCTCCTCGCCGCCTGCGGAATAATCTTTAAGTGTTTTTATAAAATAATCAATTAAATCAAGATTTCTGGGCATGGATTCATCACGATCGTTCAGAAGTTCGGCATGAGTGTAAAGCCTGCTTGTAGAGCCGGGATGCCCGGTAACGAAAACAAGTTCATTTTCTTTAGCGCCGTTCTTACTCCATTTAAAGTAGTTCTCGGATTTAATCGGCTTGTCGTCTTCATATACTCTGAAAAAAGTCATATCAAGATCCCAACGGGGATATGTAAAGTTGTCGTAGTCTCCGCCAAAATATGCAGCCATTCTTTCGGGAGCCATCACCAGGCGGATGTCGGTATATTTTTTATATCTGTAAACCCAGTATTCTCCGCCCTGATAAAGATTGACAACATCACAACGGAGGCCTGTTGCTTCTTTTTCCTCTTTCTGTATCTTTGCCACTTCATCTTTTACGGCTTTTAGCTTTTCAGAAGGGCTCATATCATCTTTTTCAGCAGACCTGACTCTGTCGGTGATGTTTTCCATGGACATAAGCACGTTCAGTTCAAGGTCGGCGCATTTCAATTCTTCATCATAAGAATTTGCGAGGAAGCCTTTATCTACGTAATTGTTCTCAGGCGTTGAGAGTTTTTGTATCTGGAAAACAGCGACGTGATGATTTGTCATTACCAAACCATTCGGGCTGATAAAAGATCCCGAGCCACCGTCATTGAACCTGACACTGGACAGGCGGGCATGATCGAGCCATTCCTTAGTAGGTTCGAAACCGTATTTTTCTTTAATATCTTTGATGGGTAAATTGTCGTAAGTCCACATACCTTCCTCTGCATGAATACCGGGGATGGCGGCAGTCAGCGAAAGAAGCAGGACAATTGTAAAAAATCGTTTCATTAAAAAACCTCATTAAATTATTATGTCAGTTCGTCGAGCATTGCAGCCAATGTTCGTGCTGCCTCGCGACGTTCGTACTTGTTTACATTTTTAATAACTGGTGTAAAATCTTCATTTTTATTCTTCCAGTTATGATAATATAGCAGAATAATATCAGCAATATCATCAACTTTGCCCTGGTGGGCTATACGTCCGCATTTGGTTTCGGCAAGAAGGTCGGCTATGGCGCTTTTTTCCGGCCCTACAGCAATTATCGGCCTGAGCACTCCCACGTATTCATATACTTTTCCGGGAACTATCTCTTCGCTTTCCTTTGCCTCGTCAACAACAAGAAGAAGGGCATCCGACTTCATCAGGAATTTCAGGCTTTCGGAATGCGGTACATAAGAAACTAACTCGATTGAATCCCTGAAGGAAGCTTTTTCAAACATTTCCTCAACCTCGGCGCCGAAACGGCCTACAAACCGGAGATGCAGATCGTTTTTATCAATCTTGCCGGTATCTATCAATTTCTGAAGAGCTTCGAAAAATGCTGCCGGATTTCTTCTGCCATACATTGACCCGGTATAAGTCACTGTGAATTTTTTGTTGTCTGCCTTTTCAACTTCGGGAAAATCCGATGAATCAAATCCGTTTGGAACATGGGCAAACTTTTCCTTCTTAAGAAGTGGATATTTTCCAATGGCATCTTTTGTTATACCTTGCCAGGCAGATTCAACCCTGTCTGCCTGTTCAAAGCAGGTGCGCTCCATGTGAGTATCAATAAGTGCCGGGATAAACCAACGCTTTGGAGTAGTAAGAAATTTCGTCCAGGGATCGCGGAAGCCTGCTATCCATGGCAGGTCGAACTCCCTTTTGATATTTCGTGCGATAATTGATGCCGTATAAGGAGGCGATGAACTATAAACTGCTTTTATATTATGTTCGCTCATTATTTTTCGGGCTGCTTTTGCTGCTGTTAAAGTCCAGGCAATCCTGGCATCGGGAATGAAAAAAGTTGCACGGATAAACTCGGCAATTTTTTCCTTGAATGAACGCTTCTGGCCATCTTTCTTAATCACGTTAACATCAATGGCCGTACCTTTGGACTTGCCGGTAAGCTTTCGGTAGATATCATAAGGTTCGTGGATTTTCACTCTTTCAACAATAGTTGTATCAGGTATCTCTTTCAAAAGGGATTCGTCTATGGCAGGATATTGTCCGTTGGATACGGTAAGCACCACGGGCTGCCACCCGAATTCGGGAAGATATTTAATATGCTTTAATACTCTTTGAACTCCCGGCCCGCCTGACGGCGGGAAATAATAAGCTACAATTAATACTTTCTTCATTCCTTGTCGTCTTTATCAATGATTTCAAATGAGTCAAAAAATTTCAGCTTCCTTTCGGGGCCGTAATCGTTCCTATAGCCATAAACGCTAATTTCATATAAGGTTTTTTCTGTGATTACAATTTTCAGGAAGAAGAACATATTGCCCTTGCCGGTGAAATATAAAATATCGGGCCTGTCGGGTGTAATGGTTCCGGATAGTTTCCATTTCAGTTTGTATTCTTCAATTGCTTTGTTGTACTGCTCAAGGCTGTCTATTTTATCTTTGAAATTTATTACCGTAACGGTATAAGATTCAGCAGTTTCTTTATCCCTTGTAGTATAGATCAGAAGGTCGGATGTTTCATCAAGTTCGTCGTCACGGTCGAACCTAAGGAGCTTTCCCGGGAAATCGGCGGTAAAACCATCGGGAATTATTTCCTTTTCTTCTGAATGAAGATTGGATAATAAAAATAAAAACAGAAAGGAAATTATTAAACTATATTTCGAAAATTTACCCGTGTCTGACATTTATAATATCTCCGTCGTTTACAATATATTCTTTACCTTCCAGCCTGAAAAGGCCCTTTTCTTTGCAAGCCTGCATGGATTTGTGTTCCATGAAATCATTATAGGAGACGACTTCGGCACGAATAAATTTGTTATAAAAATCAGTATGAATAACCCCGGAAGATTCCTGAGCGTTCATGCCTTTCCTGATTGTCCATGCGCGGCACTCGTCTTCGCCAACGGTAAAGAATGACTGAAGGCCAAGAAGGGCATAAGCGCTGCGAAGCAGCCTGCTGAGTGGCGAATCCGTCAAGCCGTATTCTTCCATGAACATTTCTTTTTCATCATCGGAAAGCTGCAGAAGTTCCATTTCAATTTTTGCAAAGAAAGGCTCAACTGCAACGTTTTTGCCTTTAATCTCTTCTTTTACTTTATTCTGAATTTCCTCTGCCTTAGCAACATCGTCTTCACTCAGGTTTAGCGCTATCAGCAGGGGCTTGGCAGAAAGAGGGGCATAGTTTTTAATAAGTAATTGCTCCTCATCACTCATTTCAACTTCCCTAAGGGGTGTTTCATTTTCAAGTTCGGCCTGCCAGCGTTTCATAATATCAATTTCTTTCTGTACTTTATCCCTGTCTTTAGGTTTTTTAAGGTCTTTTGCCAGCTTTTCCAGCCTTGATTCCACGAAAGCCATATCGGCAAATATAAACTCTTCTTCCAGGGTTCTTATATCCCTGATCAGATTTACATTTCCTTCGATATGCGGAACTGCGTCATCCTCGAAGCCCCTTGCCACGTGAAGGATGGCATCGTTGGTTTTTACTTTTGCCATGAACTGGCTGTTGAATGCCGAACCGGCGCTGTCGCCCTTTTGTACACCGGCAAAATCAACAAAATCTATAACTGCATTAACTTTCTTTTTGGGGTTAAATATTTCCGTCAGTGCATCAAGCCTGGCATCAGGTACTTTCACCACAGCCTGGTTGGCATCCCTTTTTTGAACGGCATCGGGGCCGAGAAGCGTTCCTGTAAGAGTCTGGAAAAGTGTTGTTTTTCCTGAATACGGAAGTCCAATTATTCCTATCTGCATTATTCATTCCTTAGATTCAATGTATAATTTCCTTTTATACAAATTTAATGAATTTTCACGTGATTATAATTATTAGCGTGGCATATTATTAGCAAATATAGAAAAATTGTAATTTAAGCATTTTATCATGCAAAAATATTTTACTATATTACTGAATGGAATATGATTCTAAAAGAATATGAGACGTAAAAAATGGATTCAAGAAGATTAATCGCCCTGCTTCTCGTTATTATCGGTATAGCTTTCTTTATGTTTTTCTTGTTGGAAACAAATGATACAGAAGAAAACAAAATTTCTGATGCAGCCGCTACCATGCTGGAATCGCCTATAATTATGCAAATTGGAAATGATATTAAAACCGAAGTTCATATAAAGGGCGAAGGGAACAGGCAGGCCGACCTGATAATATCTAATAACACAGGCGAGTTTGTTACCCTGCACCTGAATTCATCGAATAATTATTTTGCAGGGGATTTTCAGTCCGGCCAGCAAAAAATTTCAATAAAAAAATTGTTATTCGTCCCTCCAGTTGATCCAACCCCGGGTTTCATTAATATCAGTTGTGAATATACCGATACTTTCGGAAATACCCCGTCTGTTTTTGAAGGTAAGATCGCAACATGGGAATGGTAAATGAAATTAACGTAACAACGGAGAGAATAAAATTATGAAAGTTGCAGATGCTCACTGCGATACTATTTTAAAGTTTATCGACACCCCTTTCGATAAAAAGGATGCTCATTGGAACCTTGAAAAATTTAATAAAGTTAACGGTATTTTGCAATATTTTGCCGTATGCGTGTTGCCGCCTTCACACGGCGATACTGCATTCAGGGAAGCCGCCTCCTGCATTGGTAATTTCTGGCGGAAGAAAGATGAAAGGATTCAGCATCTTGGCAGGCCTGAAGATTTTGACGAAAACAAAGTTAACGTGATACTTTCGCTCGAAGGCGCAACGCCGATTATAGATAATATCAGTAACTTATATGCCTTTTACCAGCTTGGCGTCAGAGCCATGACACTTACCTGGAACCACAGGAATTTCGTAGCCGACGGAGTTGATAATCCCTTCGGGCTGACTACTTTCGGCAGGGAGGTGGTGGAGGAAATGGAAAAACTCAGAATGATAATCGATGTTTCCCATATTAATAATGCCGGGTTCGACGATGTGGTAAAAACAGCCAGGGTGCCCTTTGCAGCGAGCCATTCAAATTCCCGCCGGATATTTGACCACCCTCGAAATTTATATGACGATCAGGCAAAAGAAATAATCAACCGGGGCGGATTTATTGGCTTGAATTTTTACTCTATATTTATTTCAGATTCTGAAGACAGGAATGAAATTAGGAAAGCATTTGCAAGGCATGTTGAGCATTTCATGGAGATGGGCGCTGAAAATACTCTTGGCCTTGGCGCCGATTTCGACGGAATGGATAAAACGCCTTTCAGCGATGTCAGCGAATACCCTGATGTTGAAAACATCCTGCGCGAAGACCTTAAACTCAGCGAGGAACAGGTTGAAAAAATTATGTATAAAAACCTCGTTGATTTCACAATGAAAATGATTTAGATAATCAAATTTTCCCTGATTTTTTATTCATCCGATGGCTTCAAGCCATCGGATGTTTTCTATCTATCCTCACTCCTTCACAAACTTCCCGCTCAGGGTAGTGCCGCCGCTGGTGACAGATACAACATAAGCACCTGCTGGAATCATGGAAACATCTAAGTTTATTTCATTTCCGGAAATTATATATTCTGTTTTGCTAAGAACGATTTTCCCTTCCATATCATTGATGCTGATTTCAGCAAGGCCGTTTAGTTCTTTTTCAGGCTTTATTGTTATTTCACTTTTTGCCGGATTTGGATATAAAGAAATATTATTTTGAACTCCGTTAAATCCTATTTCTTCAACTTTCAAAGGTTCAATTACAGCTCTTGCTAAAAAAACAGAACTTTTCATTTTTCCATTTATCCCGCCTACATCACTAGTAATTGGTAATGTACCCTGGGTTAGCCCTGCAAAATAGAAATCATATTCATCAACAATTTTAATACATCTAATGTCTGTGGAACAATCCTCTGTATCATTACCAAAATATGAGGCCAGCCTAAAATATTTCAACTCATTATCAATAATATATAAACCTCCGCCTGCCCAAACCTCATATCCATTTTGCAATGCATTTGAAGTTGAAAAATCACGGGTATCATTTATACTATTTGTAGATAAGTATAAATTACCCTTTCTATCAATTTCAATATCTGTAACATCAGCACTTCCCATCATACCAAGAAGAATCTCGCGTTCCATATTATTTGGAATATCAATAAATTTATTTAATAGTTTTGTATTTCTTGGGCCATTCAAACTCATTACACTAATAGTATCCGTAGCTGAATATCCACTTTTTTCAGAATTTAATATCTGATATACTTCATTATTTTTAGAACATTTAATTTGTTCTATTCCATAGATTTGGTCATTATATAAATAAGTGGAATATAATATACTATCAAGGTCTGAATTGATTTTTACTAAGAATTTTTCATTTTCATATTCTATTTCATTCCGGATAGCATTTTTTGTAACCGGAAAACCATCCCCTCTTTGCCAACCGCCAATATATATTTCCCCGCTTTCATTTATATCAGCGCCAGTGATTACTGTTTCCAGGCAATTACCCAGGAAAGAAGAATAAATTAGTTCTGAACCATCGGCAGAAATTTTTGTAATAACTCCCTGAGTAATTGCATTCTCAGGCCATACTTTCTGTATTGCATCAGTTGTTACAGGATAATCATGAGATTTACTGGTTCCAATAATTGTAATACTATTGTCTCCATCAATCCAAAAGAATGGGGAACTTATATCTGCATCGCAACCTCCGAGCATTGTTGAAAAAATAAGGCTATCGCCGGAAGGAGTGAATTTGCAAATGAAATTATCAATATTTCCACCATATGCTTTTTGGTAGGCATTTTCTGTAACTGGAATTAGATTTTGCGTCGTCCCAATTACAATAATATTACCTGCGTCATCGAATTGAATTTCTTCTCCGCATTCATATTTACCTGAACCATAAAATGTCGAAAATAATAGTTTTTCATTATCTGTATCAATTTTTGTTATAAAACAATAATTATTCCCGTTTTTATATTCGCTTTGATAAGCTCCCTCGCTTCTCGGGAAATCTGAAGAACTGGTCATTCCGGTAAACACGGCGTTTCTATCGTTATTCATGGTAAAGCCTTTACTCATATACTCGTTTGAAGAACCACCAACAAAAGAGCAAAATAATAGAGGGTCAATTATTAGATCTCGTGATGGGTCATAATTTCCTGGAATAAATTTTATTCTGTTTTTTTTATCAAAGACAATTCGACAGTCAACAGGAATTTTCCTACCGTCTTTTAACTGGTAGGTTTTCATTTTAGAGTTGATTATTTTGCCAATTGATGTTTCAAGTATTATTTCGTTATTGATAAGATCAATTGATTTTTGACCGGAAAATTCAAGGCTGTAATTTTCTGGGCATACTCCGGCAGGAATAACTATGTCGTATCTTAAAAATTCATCTTCTGTATAAAAGCGTGCAGTGGCCGAAAAAATAGAAAAATTCAATTCTTTATAAACTGGCACATTCGTTTGCCATTTAGTTCTGTCAAAACCAATGAAATAATTATTTTTGGAGCCGGTTGCTATTCTTCCTTCATGTTTCTCCAAACTGACAATTCTTTCATTTTCAATGAATCTCATTCCGACAACATGCCCTTTTCTTACAACTATGCTATCATCAGTTATAATATCAGTATGGAAATCATAAACAACTCCTGCATCAGTATACCAGGCATTAGCGCCATTTGTCTCAGCCATAAATCTAACTTCTCCGGGCCACTGCCCCCGGTTGGGAACGAATGTCCCGGCAGCAAGGTGATTTATTTGAATTAAAATTAAAAAAATGATTATTTTTTTCATAAAAATCCTCAAATAATTATAACTTAACAAACTTTATAATATCATTAGTCTTTTTATCATTGCTTTGATAATATTTCTCAATAACAAAGAAATAACATCCAGAGGCAAATTTATTACAATTAATATTGACTTCATTATTGATTTGTATCGGTGTTCCGGAATAAATTTCTGATACAAAATCTTGATTGTTATATAATAAAATCCGAACATAACTGACTGATTTCAAATTTAAAATTAAGCTACAATTATCAATTACCGGGTTTGGTTTTACAATATCCTTTGCTACATCAAAAGAAAAATCACAATATCTCGTTTTTGGGAATGGACATTCTAGTGAAATTGGAAATAATGAAGTATTAGAATTGACAGATGAAATAGAACTTAATCTGTATGCCGAATTTTTGTTTAAATCAACTGAATTATTATCTAAAATAGAATATGAACTACTAAAAATATAATTTCCATTGTCAAATTCTTCAATTACATATCCATCTTCAAAATTTCTGAAATTAGCCTGACCAGAGGAAATCCCTCTGTCAACTCTTGAATATGAGGCATTCTCATAAGATCCACTTTCCCACATTATTTGATAATTATTTACATCAATATTTTGATAAGATATATCTTTTGGTTGAGTAGGATAAATATTTCCAAAAACACCATCATTATCAAAATCCATACATTCATATATCCTGTCAAGCGCATCTTGTTCATCTTGTGTAAGTAATCTATTCTTTAAATAATTATGAAAATTTATAGCATACCCATTAGGATAATCTATCCAGATTTCAAACAATTGTTTCCCAAAATTTTCAAAATCGTCATTATTATAACCATTAATATCATCTTGGCATCCAAAGTAAGAATTTGCCATAAAATATCCATCATTTTTACTATCATATACTTGCCAAAGATAAGATGCGAATTTTGACATATTAACATTACTTAATGTTTTATTCATATTGCCAAATCTTACGGAATTTGACGGATCAGAATCCCACGTAACGTAATAAAATGGAGCCATTTCACAATTATCTATAAATCCAAAATCATCACCGAACTTATTATTACAATAAGCTGCAACTGCCGCAGAGAAAAACATAGCAAATCCCTCTGTATTTTCAGGATTACCCACAAAATAAAAATCATCCATTGCATGATCAACATAATGTCCATATTCATGAGAAACAACCATAATTGTCTGTTTATTATATTTAAAATGTATCGGTCCACTCCAATTAGTTCTATTATTATATTTACCTGCAAACGGATAATTCTTATAAATTACTACATCCTCAGTCGGTAAACTGAACGGAAGTTGACTATAATCTTGAACATCAAATCTTTCTTTTACGAATCTTCTTGACAAAGTGCAATATCTCAACGCTGGTCCATCAGCCCAATGTATTTTAAATAATGAGTTGTCTTGGTCAACATCCGGCCAATCATTCTTTAAAAAATATTGTTCATTTTGATAAGTATTAACATCAAATTCCTGAAAGTTATACATTAAATTTAAAATTGTTGATAATCCATCATCTAAATTAACTTCATAATGTCCTGTTCCGCTTTCAAGGTTAATAGCTTCATTGTTTTTTTGTATCATTATGACAATTTTTACTCCATCTGATACTGGGAAATCTTTATCAAATGATATATCAAATTCAAAATTTCCATTATCGTCACATTTTGCATAATGTACCCCTTCAATATATTCTCCATTGCTTAGTGGTACAGGATGATAAAGAGTATTGTCATTTGGTAATTTAAACCAAATTCGGGCTATTGTATAAGCTGATTTATATCGATAGTATGGTCTTCTGTAATTATCCCCATTGACATCTATAAATTTTGCAGCCCCCCTGTAAACAATTCTTCTATTAGGAATTCCAGTAAGTCCCGGCCAATTTGGATCAATATCTTCAGTATATGTATCTCCTAAAAAATCATTATCACTAAAAGTCCAACTAAACATTCCTGACATATCTGCTTTTATAATTCTGTTTTGAATATCATTTTGGTGAGGAGCAAATGAGGTACTTGGCAAACTGGCTCCCAATGAAATACTACTAATTCCGACGCTATTTAAGATTACATCATACGATTTTGTATATACTACTCCTGAATCTAAATAAATATTTTCATATAAAAACAATGAATCTCCCTGATATGATACAGGCTTAATATTTTCAGAAAAAATAAAAACACTATGAGCATTTGTGCATTTTTCAGATTTAAATTTTGCTGAAATTGTAATTGTATCTCCAATTTGAGGATTAGGGGGACTTGAAATTTCAATTGGCTGTACAGAAATTAGTGTTGAATCCAAAGCGTATTCAGCATTTAAATTGGTGATAAAAAATACTATCCAAAATAGAACTAACAAACTAAATTTTTTCATTTCAAAAACTTTCATTAAATTAAAATATCTAATACAATATCATGCGGAACTGCTATTCCGCGTCGATGAGCCGGCGGCTTCCGGCCGTCGGTTATTATTTTCTTTTTTCTTCTTACATAAGCCTCCCCAAAAGTATTTCTAAACTTTTAATATCAATTAATTAGCACACGAATACTACCCGGCAACTGGTATATTTCCCTGTTTGTCTTGTTCTTCTAATTCGATGAACCCAATATACAAAATTATCTGAAAATCAAAAAAAAAATAGATTTTTTATTATTTTTTTTAATGCTATATTGCTATGGGGCAATTGGATTTAGCCGTATCCAACCAGCGGCTTCAAGCCATCGGATGTTTTCTATCTATCCTCACTCCTTCACAAACTTCCCGCTCAGGGTAGTGCCGCATCATCGGGGTTTAAAAATATTTTTGAAGTTTTTTCTTCAGAGACAATGTATCATAATTGCCACCAAAAATCATTTCGTAATCTACCGAAAAGCAGGTATCATTATTTTCACGATTAAACCCGGAGTTTGCCTGAATTCATATTTATCAATACATAATGTGCTGAATCCAAAATATCTTTCTCCTTCGATAAATAGTATTTCGTCAAAATGCAATTGTTTTCTGAAAAATTTTGATATTCCGTATATCGTTTTTTTATCCTTCTTGGCTTTGGTAATTAGAACTGTTTTATAATTATTTCGCCAAATATGCTGTACTTTGTTCAGATTATACAAGCAATCCTTGCAAAACAAATTATCACAAACAATGAAAACAGTGTTATTGTAATTTTTAAATTGAACATCATTCAAATTTTGATCGAACAATGTGTTATTTGAACAAACCATTAAGATAAAAAACAAAACATATAGTCTATGTATTGTCATAATATTATTGATCTTTTTAAAATATATGCTTTGCCATCATTATCAAATCCGTTTCGGATATTATAAACATCTTCGCCATAAATGAAGTAACCAGTATCAAGCCTTGGAGCACCAGGATCAGAGTTGTCTTCATTAATATCAGTATTCTTTATGTCATGGTATTTTAGTATCCACGAATTGCCATCCTTTTCCCATAAATCATAATACAATTGATATAGCTCCTGGCTTTTTTTGTCCCTATTAATTGAATAACACACTAAAATATGATCCTCCTTTACAAATTCCACGCGGTGAATAAGCGATGTTGTGATCGAATCACCCTGTAATTTATTTATATAATAACGTGGTTCTTTATATTTGAAATCATCATTTTTATATTTTACTGCACGCCAATCATCAATTGTTCTTGTCAGGGTATCCAGGATATTTCCCTTAGTATCATATATTTTAATCCTGTAGCTTGTGATATCAGATACGATGAGATTTGATTCATTTACGTCCATACAAATACGTGGTTGAAACAGAGTCCAATAGAAACCTTCAATAGATAATGGTTGAACCCATTTGTTTTTAAGTGTATTTGACAAATCGAAAGAAAAATACCCTGGCTTTTCATGAAATTCATTAGAGGAATTATAATCAAGTATCAGGCCGTGTACGACATTATTTATAACCTTGAACGAAGGTACATAACTTATATTTGTATTGGGAAAAATTTTATTTACATCATAAATTTTCTTAAAGATGAAATTATTTCCATCGAATTCATACATTAGAATTTTGGCATAATTATTAAAAAATAGTTTGCCGTTAGTATAACTCAGGTTATGTATTTCCTGAATTTCACAAGGATATTCATTATCAATTAAATCATAGGGAATTTCGAACGTAAACTCTCTGCTGCTGTCATGGTTAAAAATCGTGGCCTTACAATTTTCATCAAGCTGGTAATGGCAGAAAAACAGTTCTCCATCGAAAAGAATATTTTCATAATTACTTGAAAAAGTACAAATGTCATCATTTGAGAGTAAAAATTCTTGTCCTTTTTCCAATATACCGCCGGATAAATAATTCCATGATAAAATCAGGAATAGAAATACTAATTTCATTTGTTTCTCCTTTTTTTGATTTTAAACAGGGGAGTGATACTCCCCCGTTATTCTGTTAGCTATCTCACTCCTTCACAAACTTACTGTTCAGGGTATTGCCGCCGCTGCTGACAGATACAACATAAGCGCCTGCGGGAAGCATGGAAATATCAAGTTTTATTTCATCCCCGGTAATTATATATTCTGTTTTGCTAAGAACGCTATTCCCTTCCATATCGGTAATGCTGATTTCAGCAAGGTCGTTTAGATCATTTCCAGGCTGGATTGTTATTGAATTTGCTGCGGGGTTGGGGAAGATAAACATTCTGAGGGAAAAATCAGTATTATCAAGTACTGATACGTTTATATCATCATGATACCTCCAGATACCATATCCATCGGCATAAAAAGCATAATTAATATTTGGATAATAGATATTTACTTTCGGCTTTTCTCCTGCATTTTTAACAGGCCGTTCTATCCATGTCGTACCGCTGTCTGATGTGAAATAGACGTAACCAAAATTACATGCGCAATAGCCATATTGAGGATTTACAAAATCCATATTATTCAAACCAACACTCTGTGGTAGTTGTGGAGACATATTCTCAACCCAGGTTTTTCCGCCGTCATTTGTTTTATATATTTTATTAGCTTCAGTATTATTAACATTTCCAATCATAATCCAGCCATTTGAATCATCAAAAAATTCCAAATCAAAATTAACTGCGGCTTCTATATTGTTATTTATAACCTGGTAATCAGCAAATTCGTTATCAGTTCTAACAAAAATATACTTTGTACCATCCCATACAATAGCATATATTACTCCGGGTGAAATAACCATCCCGAACTTAATCGTAATATTATCCGGTATATCTTTTATATCCCAATTATTACCGGCATCAGAGCTAATTAAAATGTTTTTTGGAGCAAATACTGCAAAATAATTATCCCGGGTCGAGGCATTTATGATATAAAATTCTTTGTCGGATTTATAATCTCTCCATGTATTACCGTCGTTTTCGGATATTTTTATTACAGCCCAATGCTTCATAAAGGATTTACCATTTTCTGTTACAAATTTTGAACTGTCTATAAAGGCAATAAATTTTTCACTAGAAGGTATTTTAATATCGACAACTTTGTTTAAATCAAGCTCAATAATATTTTTCCACGTCATCCCGCTGTCAAGTGACAAATAGACATTTTTATCCTCGTTGGCAACAATTTTTTCCATTTCATAACCTCTTACAGCCCAAAACTCATAAGGCTTATCTCCCGATTCAACCATATCTCCGAGCAAAAAGAAATCCTTTTCTATACCATCTGTGATATCAAGGTTTGAGATTCTACCGTAATAACCACAACTTACTAAGTGATTTGAGTAAAATGAATATGATAAAAATGGTACGTCAAAGAATTTACTAATGTACCACGATTTTCCACCGTCATCAGACCATGCCTGCCCGTTACTGCCGTTGAATGTTCCGCCAGCTATCAGGATGTCATTTTTAATGTATAATAATGAACTATAATAGTCAAAAAGCAAATCTTTTTCATCGTATTCAAACGAATTAAAATAATCAGTACTTTTAATTAATGTCCGGCCAGCGCCTCCTATTATAATCAGGCTGTCAGATGATGTATGGCATGTAAGTTTGTTGCTCGTTCCCAGGTTGATCAATGTCCAATTTTTTCCTGAATCAAATGAATGAAGACAACTTCCGTTATCACCATAAGCCAACAAATAGTTGTTATCGCTTAAACATACTCCGTTCAAATTATCGTTAATAAGGCTTTCTGATATTTCCCAGTTTAAACCTCCATCAGAACTAATAAGTATCAACCCATTGTCGCCGACTACCACGCCAATATTATCTTTGAATTCAATATCAGCAAGATCGTTATCTACTGAAATATCGACATATTCCCAGCGTAATCCATAATCTGTTGATTTAATCATTTCTCCCCTGTCTCCGACAGCAAATAAATCACTACCACTCAAACTTACTGCATTCAAATTATTGTTCTTCGAAGAACCTCTGATTGTCTCCCATGAATAACCCGAATCAGAACTTCTTTTTATAAGCCCGAAATTACCAAAGCTTACAACAATATCTCCGTCCACATCCAGTATATCGTTCAATGTTTGAGAACCCGGTTTGATACTTACTTTTTCCCAATCTTCAGCATTTACAATAGCAACAGAATACAGGCAAGCAAGCAATATTACAATCTTTTTCATCAGGCAACCTTAATTATATTACAAATATTATTCTTAATATGAGGTTGTCGTATCCTAAGAGTTGAAATACGACAACCTATAATAAATTTAGCAAATAAGAATTAGTTATTTACTTGTAGAATCCCTCTCTGGCTGGTTTTATCCCCGAGCAAGATTATAAAATAACTTCCTGATTTCAATTCAGGGATTGTTAACTTAATTGAATTATCAAAATTATTTATATAAAACATTTCTGTAAATAAAATACTACCCTTTAAACTTGAAATCTGAACTACAATTTCATTATTACCTTTCAGAAATCCAATTTTAACTATTCCATTTGACAATGATGGATTCGGAGTTATTTTCAACTTTTGATCAATTTCATTTTTTTCTTCGAAAATCCATGTTATACCATTGTCATAAGACAACTTAGTTTCATTATGTAGTGTAGTATATTTTACTACATTGGTACTTTGTGAAACTCTCTTCCAATTTATACCATTATCAAAAGTTTTTCTGGAAGGTTTTCCTAATCGTTTCAGGATAACGTAATCAAAACGATTTTTCTGGATTTTCCATGAAACACCTTGATCTTCTGAAACTTTGTTTATTCCATTCATATAGTTGATTTCTACAAATGAAAAATCTGTAGAAAAAACACTTTCCGAATAAAATAATATCAATATCACAATTAATATATTTCTCATATTTTTTCCTTTCTGAAATTATTACCTATTATAAACAGAACCACAAACTGGTTGACATTCAAAAGGATTTGTCCCAGGATATGTATTTTCGCAAGTCGGATCTTCAGGTGGTAAGTAACCTGTCTGGGTTATTTCTCTTACTCCATTATTTTGACATACCTTAAAAAATTCAAGACAACAATCATTTGTTGTACATGGTGTAATCCATTCAGGATATCCATAAGATATTGATTGTGTTTCTTCATGTTTGGGCACATCATCAAACCAATCCAAGTACCAACATGATCCCTTCATAACTCGCCAATTCGGTTCACAATCACCGTCTTGGGTAGGAGGAAAATTAGCTGGATTAATAATCAAAAGTTGTTCTATCGCAGCCTGAAGAAATGTACCGATATCGCCATATTCCTGAGTTATGCAATTTCTAACATCACCACTTTCATCTCCGCAAACCACTTCAATATAATAATCATAATAGAGATTGCAGGCAAATCTTGATCTGTATGCAACGTGAAAAGTTTTGTCACACAACTGTACATCAACCCATAAAGGGTTTCCAGGCCATGCAGGTATCCATTGAGAATTATCACAATCAGGCAAACAAGGTGGTTCATCATCGGCAATCAAAATTCCTTTAATTCCAAACAAAGCAACAAATGCATATGCGATAAATAACAAACTAAATTTTTTCATTTCAAAAACTTTCATTAAATTTAAAATGTACAACAAATTATCATGCGGAACTGCTATTCCGCGTCGATGAGCCGGCGGCTTCCGGCCGTCGGTTTTTATTTTCTTTTTTCTTCTTACATAAGCCTCCTGATATTGCACAATAATAATATCAAAATCCCAATAAACCGGAAATATTCCGTTTTATTGTTGCAACCGTTTCATACTACCATTTAACCGCTCAGAATAACTTAATATACAAAATTATCTGAAATTCAAAAAAAAAAAATAGATTTTTTATTATTTTTTTTAATGCTATATTGCTATGGGGCAATTGGATTTAGCTGTATCCAACCAGCGGCTTCAAGCCTTTGGATAGGAGTTTTGGGTGCCGGTATGAACTATAAGGACGGCAAATTACCCGGACGCATACAAAATTGCAATTTACTTATTGAATTATTTGTATCGCTTGCGTTAAATTTTCATTATTTTTGTAAAGAAAAATTTTGTATCGTTATGAAAAGATAAAACGTAATAATAATTTGTCAGGAGAGAAGATGATAAAGAGAATATTAATACCCCTTGACCCGTCTCCGTTTTCGAAAAAAGCGCTGGCAACAGCAATCGAGATGGCAAAAGTCCACCATGCCGAGGTAACCGGCCTTGTTGTTCTGGATATACCCGGAATTGAAAAATCTATCGGTTCTATACCTGCCGGAGCAGCACACTACGCCCGGGAACTTGAAAAGTCTAAGGTAGAGGCCGCACATAAAAGGATCAACATTTTGATGCAGAAATTCAGAAATTCCTGCAAGGAAGCAGGAATAAAATTCGAAGAGCACGAACGCCAGGGTATCCCAAGCGATAAAATTCTTGAGGAAGCAAAATTTTACGACCTGCTTGTAATCGGTTCGAAAACATTCTTCCATTTTGAATCCCAGGACGAACCCGGGGATTCCTTCAGCGAAATACTCGATGAAGCTGTTACACCGCTGCTTGCAGTGCCGGAAAGCCTGAAAATACCTTCTGCTGATAACGGCCCTTTCAATGCACTGATCTGCTTCGACGGCGAAAAACCATCCTGCAGGGCCTTGCAGAGATTCGCACAGGTTGGCTGGCCTGATGCGCTTGATATCAGGGTAAAGATACTGATGAGCCATGACTACAATAAGCTGGCAAGCCACTACCTGAACGACGCGGAAAAATACCTGCGTGCCCATGGGTTTAAAGATGTAGAAACAGTTTACACCAGCAAAAACATCATAAAATATGTTGATGACAACATGATGGACTGGCCGGATATATTTGTTATCGGGGCTCATTCCAGCAAGGGTATTCTTGATTTCATGGCAGGTAGCCTGATGAAATACCTTGTAAAAGAAGCCAAAAAACCGATTTTCATCGGGCAGTAAAACAGATCAGTAATATTTTACTGATTTCATGATAAATTGAAAGTCCCTTCCCGGGTAGTAAATATTTGGGAAGGGATTTTATTTTCTTTAAAATTATCATAATAAATAGTAATAAAACTGAGCTCATACTGTTGTACTCATATTGATTTACCGGAATAATAGCAAGATAATTTCGAGGCAAAAATAATTGAAAATAATTTCATAAATAATTGAATAATTTTTCGTATAATAATAAATATTCAAAACATTAAATACTCTGTTTTTAAAATTAAGGGAATTGAAATGGATCAGGAACTTACCAATCAGAATCAGGAAGAAGCTGCAAACAGGATTAACCTCGGGCCAATCAGGGCTCAATCAACAAGCTTAGGCTCAGATATGGGCCTTGTAGGGATTTTCTTAATAATTTTCGGGGCGCTGTCCTGCTTATCTATCATTGGAGCAGTCATCGGCATACCGATTATAATCGGCGGTATCAGATTGAGAGAATCTGCTGAAGGATTCAAGGGATTTGCCACCCAGGGAAGCGACCACATGCTATTCAAAGCAGTTGAGGCTCTTTCCAAATCTATGAACCTGTTTAAAATAATTGCAATCATTTATCTTGTAATTATTGTATTAATGATAATTTTTTACATTGCCTTTTTTGCCACAATGTTTTCTGCGATCATGAACAATGCCGGGAGTTTCTAAGACTTCCCGAATATAAATTTCTTTATGGGCAGGAATTATTTTCTTGCCTTTTTCATTTTTTCTTATTAAAATATAAAAGTTTAAAATTCACAGAAGGTACTTTGATAATATTACAGGGAGAGCCTTATGGCATCATCTTCTTTAATTGCGGCGCAGGAAAAATTTGCCGAGAAATTCCGCCGAAGCGGGGCTACTATTCCGGTCAGGGCACGAAAATTATCTGAAATAGGGATTAAGGACAGCCCTGTGTTCAGGAAACTTGTATCTAAGGGAATCATACTGGAAGCAAACAAGGGCAGATATTACATGGATATTAACAAATCAAAAAAAGCAGTTAAAAAAACCAAAACCAGGGATTTCCTCCTCTTTTTCATCATTGGCCTGCTTATTATCATAGCCTTTTTAATATTTGTATAATTTCAAAAAATACCCGACTGAAATTTCAGCCGGGTATTTTTTTTACTTCTTTGGATCAGGAGCCGGCTGTGCCGGCGGGTTAACAGTTGGAGCCGAGCGGGGAATACGACTGGTGGACTGTTTCATCAGGCTCTCCTGCTGTGACAAAGGGAAGGCAGAAGAAAGCCTTGATTTGATAACCGATGGCATTTCGCCAAGTTGTACGGCATACATACCGTCAAGCATAACGTTCAGTATCTGCATTTCATTATTATGAAGGGTTTTAAGTTTGTCGCCTATTGGCAGCCATACTATATTTGCCATCAGGATACCCCACATGGTAGCTATAAATGCAGATGCAATATGATGAATAAGTACATTGGGGTCGCTGCCTGCCGCAGCAAGTGTAGCAATAAGCCCCATTACAGTACCGATAATACCCATGGTAGGAGAATAACCGCCCATTTTTACGAACAGGTTAATATTTGCATTGTGCCGGGCACTGATATATTCCATTTCTTTTTCAACAATATCAACGAGAGTTTCAGGGTCAGCACCATCAATGCTAATGGTTAACAATTTTTTCAGGAATGGATGCTTAACCTTTCCGAGTTGTTTTTCTAATGAAAGAATTCCCTCTTTACGTGCCATGAATGCAAAACTAACAATCTGCCTGGTTATTGCTTCTATATCATATTTAGGCGGAAATATTGCTATCTTAATCAGTTGAGGCATTTTTGCCATCTGCCTGAAAGACGATCCGGCCAGCCCTGCAGCAAAAGTACCCCCGAAAACAATAAGCATCGCGGGCAGCATGAACAGGGTATCAATAGTACCGCCTTCCCAGAGAAAAGCTCCGAAAATGGCAAGCAGGCCGAAAATGATTCCTATGAGTGTACTAATTTTCATACTGTAAATATATGCTTATCATCCCAGAAAATCAAATAAAGATACGGGGATCATCTGGCTGCCTATTCGCATTGAGTATTGCAGGGCAGTCTCATCTTTCTTCAATTGTATTACGGATTCAGTTACATTAGTATCTTCATTTAAAGATCGAATATCCTTAAGGATTGAGCTTTCATAAGTCATCTGTGTTTGAATTGCTTCAAGCCTGGCCATTTTCCCGCCATTATGCGAGGAGGCATTTGATATCATTGTGTGGAAATCTGCAATTTCCTTCTGGTAGCCATCAATCAGGCCAAGTTCTTCCTTGGTAAATTTGGAATTTTCATCCCTTTTATTACCTTCAGAATCATAAGTAAAAATATTGTAGAGATTAATAATCGGCTGAAATATCTCTGTTGCAGATTCACCGAAAAGTTCAGAGGGAAGAATATTAATTCTTTCGTCCGAATATTTATCCTTGTTTACCCTCCTGCCTTTATCGTTACCGTTAAATTCAACGGACAGGCCGGACAGATTATCTTCAGTCGGTTCTCCTTCCACAAGAACATAAGGTATTTTGGCATCGTTATCAAGGGAATCAGGCGTTGTTTTTGTACCGGAAAAAAGAAATCGACCTTTGAAATCAAGGTTTGCATCGTTTACAATATCGTCAAGCAATCCTTTAACATATACACCCATTGAGTAAAGATTTCCCATATTACCGGTTGCAGATGATTCGATTGCAAGCTGCCTGATACTGATCAGTTTATCCAACACGTTTTCAAGTTGTTCATCCACAACTCTCATTTCCGCCAGAGCATCGTCAATAACATTTATGTGCGCTTCGTTATTATTTATTTCGGTGGTAAATTTTTTTGTATCAGCCAGCCTGTCGGGTGAATCGGAAACGGAAACAAGATATTTCCCGGTATTCAGCCTTATCTGTTCACGGTAAACACTTTCCTGAAGCTCCGCAACATTTCTTTGATATGGAATATATACTGAATTAGTTGTTATTCTCATTCCGCTCTCCGTTTATTACCTTCCAAGATTAACTATTGTGGTTAACATTTCATCGATTGTATTTATCACTCTTGAAGCAGCTTCGAAAGATTTTTGATATTTTATCAGGTTGATAGCTTCCTCGTCTGTATTCACACCAATAACAGATTCCCTTTGTGATTTCATCTGATCTGTAACCAGTACAGCAGTTGTACTGTTGTTCTCTGCTTCACGTTTCAGCCCGGCAAACCCTGCAAGATAATTAGTATAATATTCGTTAGGGGTTGTTCCGTCCAGGAAACCGGTATCATCAGAAAGATTAGCGATATCAAGTGCTATTTGATTATTCCCGGCCTCACCGACTGCGGAAGAAACCGGTATATCAGCGGGATTATCTTTGATATCATCTGACAGTTGAATATTCAGCATACCGGCTGAACCGTCCGAGGGTTCAAAAAATGTTCTTCCGGGAGCGGCAGCATCAGTATCATTCAGGCCAAATCCGGAAACAGTTATATCATTAACTTTTGTTACCAAAGTATTTACCAGATTGTTCAGGTCGGTATATGCAGAATAATCTCCGCTGGAATCATTCTCATCCAGAGAAACATTATAATGGTGCATAAGAGCAGCAATTTCACCGTCCTGAGGCTTGATATTGCTTAAAGCATTATTTCCCGAATCAATTTTCCGAAGGCTAAATGTTCGTTCCCCGGTAACAGAATCAACTTTTTCATTTAATTTCAGTGAATTGGCAATCGGCCCGGTTACAAGGTTAATACCTCCGGAAAAAACATTTATTGTACCATCATCATTTTGAGTAACATTAATATTAATCAGTTCCGAAAGTTCTTCAAGCTTAGCTTCCCGCCCGTCAACATAAGCCTGGGCAGCCTGTCCGTTTTTCGAACGATTAATATTGATTTCTTTATTATACTGTGTTATTTCTTTGATCAGGGTATTGGCATTATCAACTTTCCTGTATAAAGTATCTCCCACTTCGTTGCGAAGATCAGAAAATTGTGCTGCCGTTGTATTCAAACGATAAACCATTGTTTCCGCGTTGTTAAGGACATTTGTTCTGAAAGCAATACTTTCCGGTTTCGAACTTAATTCCCTGAAAGAATTAAAGAAATCCTCAACAACAGAACCAAGCCCTGAATCAGAAGGTTCTGCCAGTATGGCTTCCACCCTGGTATAAATCTGAACATCACTTTCATAGGTTGATTGCCTGGAAATATTATTTCTAATTTCCCGGTCAAAAAATTCTTCCCTGTAGGTTTTAATGGTATCGGCCACAACTCCCGTGCCCCGAAAAGTACCGGCGTTATTCCAGGGCGTTGATTCCGTGATAACAGCAGTACGCCTTGAATAGCCTTCGGTATTAACATTGGCAATATTATTGGAGGTGATATCCAGCCCGAGCCTTTGTGCTGCAAGGGCTCTTTTTCCAGTTTCAAGTGTTGATAGTCCGGTTGCCATAATTTCTCCGGGGTGATTATTCTGCTATTTATTAATTTGAAACAACAGTATTATAATTTTCTTTTAAAAGTTCTGATACTTCTTCAACATGTTTTACCAGTTCGTCAGTCTGGCCGTATTTTAAAGTTTTTACAAGCAAAAGATAGTCTTTGCATTCTTCAAGCATTCCGTTGGCTTTAATCCATTGGCGAATTTTATCAACTTTGTTCCGCTTCCTGAAACCTTCTTCAAGTGCAGGTGCAACCATATCTGCTGAAGTTCTAAGCCTTTTTCTTATGTCCCTCAGGTCGTCTTTGGGCAGGCTTTCGCTAAAACTGACAATTTTACTGACCAGTTCATCAGTTTTTTGCCACATATCAGTATTCCTATAATTTTTTTTCTCAATCATGATTCCTCCCTGAATCAGCAAACTTCCTGATATTATTTATTATTTTGCAAGTAATAATCAAATTTTAACATTGCAAACATGATTTTTACCGTTCGTAAAAAGCGAGATCATTTTATTAACGCTGTTATTTGCCCTGTTTGCAAGAATTTTATTTGTAGTATTCAGATTTTTAAGCTCTGTCATTGTGTCTTTTACACTTGCTTTCAGTTCCAGTAACTTAAGGCTTTCCTCTTTCGGGAAGTTCTTTTCCAATAACGAGAGTGGTAGTTTCCCTGCATCTTTCCTTGGAATTTTCAGCCATGAAGCGAGGAAATTTATCCTGATATCCTCGGCTTTTTTCAACTGTTCGGAAAGCTGTTCTTGTGCTTTTGTTATTTTCTCTACTGATGACATTTCATGCTTTATTAGAGCTATCTGCTGTTTTTCAGCCAGCATACTAAGCCTTTTCAGCAATTCAAGTTCATGGTTCATCAGCGCAGTCAGTTTTTCAGTCATATATTCACCGAACTATTTATTATTTATATTATAGTTATCGTAATATTTGCCCACTCTCTTTACATAGGCTTTTGTTTCTGCAAAAGGCGGAATACCGTCATACTTATCTACATTTCCCGGGCCGGCATTATATGCGGCCAGCGCCAATTCTGTATTACCGTCATATCTATCCAACATTTTCGAAAGATATTTAGCACCTCCGTCAATATTTTCTTCAGGATTGAACGGATTGCTTACTCCCATATCTTTTGCAGTTCCGTCCATCAGCTGCATCAGGCCTTTTGCCCCGGCAGGTGAAACTGCATTTGCCTGTCCTGCGGATTCAGCCTTTATCACGGCCTTTATCAGGTTGGAATCAACACCATATTTATCTGCGGCAGATTGAACAAGATCATTAATTGAGCTGATTCTGTTATCTGAAGAATTTGTATTCATAATCTGAATCACATTTCCTGAGGATTCTGATGGGGAATTGAAATGCTCGCTAACAGGCAGCTTAAATGCAGGTGGCATTTCCTGAATTATTTCAGATGTAATTCCTCCAATATCCTCTCCTGTTAATTGCTTATATAATGAAGAAGCCAGGCCCATACCTTGTCCTGTATTGGATATCTGCTCGGAAAGGAGCATATCTGAATAGCCCAGAAGAGTATCGGCGCCGAAATTCATATCGCTTTCGTCTTCTTCAAGCATTGCTTTTTTCATCTCTTTTATCATCATGTGAACGAACATGGATTCAAAGCCACGGGCAGCCTTTGCCAACCCTGCTTTCTCGGATTCATCCATTTGGGTTACGGCTTTTGTGCTTTTCAAAGAAGCAAGCTTCTCAAGCCTGCTTTCCTGTATGGAAGCAGCTGCGTTATCCCTGTTTATGTTAAAAAGTTCGTCCATGATAATCTTATATATTTTATTTTGACCTCCCCAACCCCTCCGAAGGAGGGGCTTTGAATAAGCCCTCCCCTTCGGAGAGGGTTTGGGTGGGGTCAGATATTTTTAGAATTTTTCATAATAATTAATAGTCATTCCTACTGTATAACCAATTCAGCCTGCAAAGCCCCCGATTCCTTCAACGCCTGAAAAATTGCAATAAGGTCACGTGGTTTCACCTGCAGCATATTCAAAGAATTTGCAATATCCTGCACTGTTGCAGCCTGGTTTACTTCAAGCGGCGTTGACGGATTCATTTCTTCTTCAACAATTACCGTTGCCGTTTCAACAGGATTTCTTGGCGCTAATGTAAACGGAGCCTGGTTGGGTACAATGATATTCTTCTGTATGGAAATTTCAAGGCCTCCGTGAGCTATTACTGATGGTAAAAGTTCAACATTGCCACCTACTACAACAGTACCTGTCCTTTCGTTTATAACTACTTTGGCAGCTACATCTGTAGCAATGTTCAGAATTTCTATCTGGGAAATTGTCTGAATATTCTGATCAGAAGTCTGCCCTGCAGGAAGCTGTATCTGGACAGTAGCAGCGTCAATTGCTGTTACTGCATTGGCAAGTCCGGCAACTGTTCTGATTGCAGCTGCCATCCTGTTGCAGGTAGAGAAATCAGGCTCCAGCAAAGTAATTTTAATCAGCTGATTATCAACGAACTTTGCATCAATATCCCTTTCCAGGATCAGTCCGTTCGGAACCCTGGCTGTTGTTACAAAATTACGTCCTACTCTGGACCCAAGCGAGCGAAAATCGAACCCTCCCACGGATAGCCCGCCCTGGGCCAAACCAACAACTTCACCAGAAGAGCTAAGCAGAGGAGTCATTAGAAGTACACCGCCCTGTAGTGAAGTCGCATCCCCGATAGACGATACCTGAACATCAACTTTTGACCCTTCTTTCAGGTATGACGGTATTGTTGCAGTAACCATAACTGCCGCTACATTCCTCATTCTCGGATTGGAATTGGGAATGGTAATACCAAAACGCTTAAGCATGTTGGATACCGACTGCACGGTGAATGTTGTAAGCTGGTTATCGCCTGACTGGTTCAAGCCGCTAACAAGGCCGTAACCAATCACCTGAACACCGGATGATCCTTCAATGCGTGCAATATCCTTGATTCTCGCGGCATCAGCTCCGGTTGAAGCAAATATCGCGAGAAACATTATAATGGTTATATTTCTTATGGTTATGGTCATATCCTAAAATAAAAATCGTATAAACTTTGTTAGTAATCCCGGTTCCTGCGTATCTGAAACAGTTCCGATTCCTTCTATTGTAAGGGCAAGATCCATAACATTGTAGGAATAAACAGAATTTGAAGGCATAATATCAACCGGCCTGACAAGCCCGCTGATAATGATTGTCTGTTCTTCACCGTTTATGGTCGTTTTTCTCTGGCCTTCAATTTTCAGGTTTCCGTTTTCATCTACTTCAACAACACGGGCACTGATCTTTGCACTTATCTGTTCCTGGCGTGTTGTCTGTCCGCTCCCTGAAAAACTATTGCCTGTACCAAGTTCGGCGTCAATATCAGTATTACTTGATCCTGTTGAAAGCCCGAAGCCACCTCCAAGTTCGGTTTCCCTTGATTCTGAGGTGGAAGCGCTATTGTCGGCTTTTGTTACTTCGGTTATTATTACCATCACGGCATCCCCAGTGCGGAAAGCTTTCACATCAGAAAACAGGGATCTGGAGTTAGCCTCAGTGAATTGAGCTTTTGCCCCGCTCATAAAAATAAGCAGGAGGAAGATCGGCAGAAGTTTTTGTGTCATAGATTTCATCTTAGTCCTCGATGATATTAAAAACCTGCAATCGGAAGAAGTTTACCGGTCGGATAAAAAAATTGTGCCGTCCATGGCAACGCGTCCCCGCAATATGCTTCCATTGCATTTTACTTTGACCGGTTCTCCTGCCGATGCATCCTGCATGGCAAACCCGGAAGCCCGTACATTTACGGCTCCGGATGAGGCAACAACGGTCACTTTGTCGCCTCTTCGAACCAACACATCGCCTCCGAGCGAAGATTTAACGATAACAGCTCCCTTTGGAAGAGAAGTTACCAGTGTCGATCCGATGATGTCATCATACTCCGGCAGTTCGTTGGAACTATAATGCGTGATATCTACCTTTTTGTAGTTTATGTCAGATCCCTTGATTTTGCTGCCTGAGGGAAGAGACTCCCCTGCAACAGCTACTTCCCGGTAGATTTTCACGCGTACCGGAATATTCAACCTTTTTAGTAACCTGCCATTCAGCCTGAATTCAACGTGAACATAGCATAGGCTCCTGAAACTATCCGGGCTGCCCGTGCATCTTGCAGTCACTCTGTCCTCGTCGAAATACTGGTCTTTAACTTCTGCAGCAAAGTTTACAACGGCATCCTGCCCTGTGTATTTGTAAATATAGCTGCTACAGGCCGATTTTAACTTTTCTCCTGAAAAGGTTGATCCCGCTGACAAAACAACCGGCATTGCGGCAATTATTATTACCGCGTAGATCGTCCTGATGTTATTTACCGTTTGTTTTATCATAATTTAAATTTTCAAATTAACGTTTCAGATTTACGGCTGTATTTAAAATTTCATCCGCCGCTCTGACTGATTTAGAATTCAATTCATAAGATCTCTGTGCCGAGATCATGTTTACCATTTCTTCCACAATATCAACGTTTGAACTTTCAAGGTGGTTCTGGATTAGCTCACCGGCATTATTGTGGCCCGGCTGCTCAAAGATGGCCCTTCCCGAGGCAGCAGTTTCAAGCAGCAGGTTGTCGCCAACCGAGCGAAGTCCGCCGGGATTTACAAATCTTGCCAGGTCTATCTGCCCCAGTGTTTGTTCTTCAAGCGTTCCTTCAAGGATAACTTTCAGTTCGCCGTCCCTTGAAACCTGTATTTCAACTGCATCCGATGGTATGGTAAAGCCCGGTTCAAGAGCGTATCCCTGTGATGTAACAATCTGCCCGTTCCTGTCCAGATTGAAAGAACCGTCCCTGGTATAGGCAAATGTATTATCAGGCCTGCGTACTACGAAAAACCCTTCGCCGTTTATGGCAATGTCCATGGGATTATCTGTCTGGCTGATATCTCCTTGCAGAAACTGCCTGCTGGTTGCTGCAAGCTGAGTACCGGAACCTATCTGAACATCATTTAGCGGTTCAACGCCGGTACGGGTGGTATTTCCCGCCGGACGAAGAGTTTCATAAAGAAGGTCCTGAAATTCCGGCCTTACTTTTTTAAAACCATTTGTGTTGACATTCGCCAGGTTGTTCGATATTATTTCAATGTACTGCTGCTGTGCCGAAAGCCCCGTGGCTGCTGTTCTGAGAGTTTTATCCATAGTACATCCCTGTATTTATCGTTCTTCCTGAATCATGGATTAATTCTTCGATCAATAGAATCGTCCTAAGCTAAGGGATTTTTCTATCGTTGCTTCATTAGTTTTGATAACCTTGCTTCCTGCTTCAAAATACCTTTGCAGTTTTATCATTTCAACCATTTCGCTGACTATGTTCACATTCGATCCTTCGGCCCATCCCTGGCGCAGATTTATCTCATCCGGTGAGATTTCGCTGATCAGAGTGCTTTCATCCGCGATAAAATTCTGTTTTGAAGACTTGCTCAAAGTATTCGGGTTATCAACATTATAAACTTTTATAGCCCCTATGAACTGCTCATTTATAAAGACTTCGCCATTTTCCCTGACATTCAGGTTCAGTGCCTTTCCGTCTTTTGTTATAAGCGGATCATTCAGGAACTCTGTCTGAACTGCTATTGCTCCGCCGTCGCCCATCAGTCTGTTGCCGTCCCTGGCTGTAATATATCCGTCCTCGGATAACTGAAAATGGCCGTTCCTCGTGTAATATGTATTTCCTGCTTCATCCTGAAGTTCAAAGAATCCTTCGTTTTCAATAGCAATATCCAGAGGATTGCCGGTCTGGCGGAAAGCTCCCGCGGTAAAATCTGTAAAAGAACCCAGAGGGGCATCCTCTCTTTCAGCCTGGCCGGGAACATTGTTAAGGTTCTGCCCCGCTTCGATAAGAGTACTCTGGAAAACACCCTCGCGCTTGAACCCGTCTGTGTTCGCGTTAGCAAGGTTGTTAGCCGTAACCTCCAGCTTTGTTTGCTGAGGCTGCATTCCCATCGCGGCTGTATATAGTTCTTTTAACATGATTTCCCTTCATTTCATCAATTCATACACGCCCCTTTGTTTACAAGAGCTGTGCCATTAATATTATAAGGCCGGCAACACAATTTATAATCAATTGATATAATTAGAGATAAAATTTATATTTCTTATCTGCAATATTATAATTCGATTAAAATCAGGAAGCATTTAAGGTGGAATCGGCTAATATTGATATATAAAATTAGCCAGTGTATAATATTGGGCAGTAGGGGCAACCCTACGGGAGGAAATCAATGATATCAAATAAATCTTCGAATTATACAATGGTTATCCAATTGCAAATAATTTCAGAATTCCTGACCTCTGAGCTAAAAATCAAAGAGTTATAAGAACAATGCCGTAAATTAATATGTCGGATTTATTAACAAATTTTTTACCACATCAATATTTCTGTTCTATGAAATATTATCATGCGTGACCTCCCCAAACCCCTCCGAAGGAGGGGCTTACTGCAAAGCCCTCCCCCTTCGGGGAGGCGCGGCCCCTTACGAGGGTTTGGGAGGGGGCGGAATCTTAATTGGAATATTCGAAACTGAAACTTTAAAAATTACGTAGATTTCAGATGTCTGAATTTAAAATTTTTTATTTTTTACTTCAAATACCTGCATAAATACATTGGGATAAATTAATAACTCTGATATAATACATTTCTCCCAACTAAAAACCGGACAAGTCCGTATATTTGAATATTGGAAATAATGCAAACGGAATAATGAGAAAATTTGATTTAGTATCGAGATATAAACCTTCCGGTGACCAGCCGGAGGCAATAAAAGAATTAACAGAAGGAATAATTCGTGGCGATAAGCACCAGGTGCTGCTCGGTGTAACCGGCTCCGGGAAAACATTTACTATGTCCAACGTGATTAAAGCTGTCAATAAACCAACCCTGGTAATTTCCCCGAATAAAACTCTTGCCGCACAGCTTTACAGCGAGTTCAAGGGGTTTTTCCCGAATAATGCCGTGGAATACTTTATCTCCTATTATGATTATTACCAGCCGGAGGCATATATCCCGACAACCGACACATATATTGAAAAGGATTTCTCGATTAATGACGAAATTGACAGGCTTAGACTGAAAGCAACGAGTTCGCTGGTTGAGGGAAGAAATGATATAATTATCGTGGCTTCGGTAAGTTGTATTTATAGTATCGGAAGAAAACAGGATTTCCTTGATCACCTGATGCCACTTCATACCGGACAGCAAATTTCCAGGCAAAGCCTTCTTTACAGGCTTATAGACCTCTACTATTCCAGGAATGATTTTGAGTTCAAACGCGGTACTTTCAGGGTACGCGGTGATGTAATTGATGTTATCCCAGCTTATGAAAATCGCGAGGCTATCAGGATTGAAATGTTCGGAGAAGAAATTGAAAAAATCAGTTTTATTGACGCTCTTTCCGGCCATACAATCGAAACACTGGATAGTGTCACAGTCTTCCCGGCAAGGCTCTTTGTAACCGGCGAGGAACAAATGCAGTTTGCAATGGAAAAGATCAGGGACGAACTTTACGAAAGGCTGAAGGAACTACGTACAAACGAAAAACTGCTTGAAGCCCAGCGCCTTGAACAAAGAACACTTTTCGACCTGGAGATGATGAAAGAAGTTGGTTATTGCTCGGGAATCGAAAATTATTCGATGCACCTTGCAGGCAGGAATTTCGGCGACCAACCGGAAGGGCTTTTTAACTTCTTCCCGGATGACTTCCTGCTGATTGTTGATGAAAGCCATATTACCATGCCGCAGGTAAGGGCAATGTATAACGGCGACAGGGCAAGAAAGATGAATCTGGTTGAGCATGGTTTCCGCCTGCCTTCTGCACTGGAAAACAGGCCGCTGAAATTCGAAGAATTTGAGCAGCACGTGAACCAGGCAATATATGTAAGTGCCACCCCCGGGCCATATGAGCTTGAGCAAAGTGGCGGCGCCATAGTCGAACAGGTTATTCGTCCAACAGGGCTGCTTGATCCTGAAATCAGTGTACGGCCGGTTAATAATCAAATTGATGATCTGCTTCATGAAATAAGGATCAGGGTTGAAAAAAAGGAAAGGGTTCTTGTTACAACACTGACAAAAAGAATGGCTGAAGACCTTTCCGAATACATGCAAAACCTGAATATTAAAGTAGCATATATACATTCTGATATTGGTTCGCTGGAAAGGGTGGAAATAATCAGAGGCCTGAGACTGGGAGACTATGACGTACTCGTTGGCGTAAACCTGTTAAGAGAAGGCCTCGACATGCCGGAAGTTTCTCTGGTAGCAGTACTTGATGCAGATAAGGAAGGATTTCTGAGGAGCGAGCGTTCACTGCTCCAGGTGGCCGGAAGAACCGCGAGAAACTCAGAAGGCATTGTTATATTTTATGCCGACAAAATTACGCGTTCCATGCAGCTGGTGATTGATGAGACCAACCGGAGACGTGAACTCCAGGTTGAGTATAATAAGAAACATGGAATAAATCCCGAAACAATTTATAAATCTCTCGAGGAAATACTCAATTCAACATCTGTTGCTGATATCTATACGAACAGGCAAAAACAAATTCAGGAACAGGAAGAAACAAAATTGAGGAAAGCTGCCGAGCCCCTGATTGATTATATGACCCGGGAACAAAGGCAGGAATTAATTGACCAGATGTTCAAAGAAATGAAAACCGCCGCCAAGAACCTCGATTTCGAAAGAGCAGCCGAACTGAGGGATGAAATCCAAAGGCTGGAAAAAATGAATCAGATGGCCGGATAAATTGATAGGGATAACAGACTATGCTCACAATTATTTCAATAATTTCAAAAAATATTTTTATTTTTAAAAAATATATGTTATATTATTCACAGCTATAATATATCAAATCAATAGGGGTTGAATATGAAAAGGGAGATTCAATTTTTACTACTTGAAATTATTGATATGATCAATGATATTGAGATAACACTTCAGGGCCTTGGGCTGGAGGACTACAGGAATAACCGAAGAGCCAAAATATATGTTGTCGGCTTCTTCGAAGGTATCAGGGACAAGGTTAATCAACTTCCGGATGAATTCAAAGAAGATAACTGGAAAGAACTTTGGGATGAATTTACTGATATCCAAAAAATTTTTGTTATTGATGAGCTTGGAGTAAACGAAGATGCAGTTTGGAAAACCAGTAAATTTAAACTTAAAAAGCTGCGCATGTTTATTAATGAAGTACTTAAAGGAAAGGACAACTTCAAGATGAGTTCAGTATTCGGCGAAACTTAATAATAAATCCAACGTTTTAATAGTATAGGTAACAATATGAATATCAACCGGAGGTACGGTGAAATATTTAATAATAATAACAGCTATACTATTAGCTTCATGCCACTATGAACCAACTTATAACAATTTGTTGCACATCAAAAGAGGCATCACCCCGGCGGATTTATCCGGAATGCTGAATTCCGAACCGGAGCACGTTCACAATTTCAGCCTGAATGGCAGACAATATTCAGCCCAATATTATATCTTCGAAATCAGCCGGGAGGACAACTCAGATGCATTTTCTGCGATAATGTCTTCACTTGTGACTGATTCCGATGATGAGGAAGAGGATACAGAAGATGCTGAAGAAACAATTATTACAAGAAGCCATATAATATTTCTATTCAACAACCATGCCCTTGATTACTGGGGCTTTTTGTATGATTATAGAAGAGAGGACGACGCAATTCTGAATCAGATCGGAACAAAACTTTATAACCTGAATATTGACGAACCAGGAGACAGCTATGAATAAGCTCAATTTTGTATTTATTATTTGCTTCACGATTATACTTACTTCCTGCTTCAGGGTAGAAATTTCAGACCTTTCACCCCTTTATAAAGGAATGGATTACAGGCAGGTGACCAATTACCTGGGCTCAGATTACGAATACGAATGGAGTAACGTTGATTTAAAATCAGACAAATCTGATTATACTATTACAGCTTACGATATATATACCGGAGATACACAAAATTTATGTATATTTGCCTTCAGGGATAATAAACTTATATACTGGGGCTGGCCACATGAATTTGCAAGATCCAAAAATCCTGTATATAATGAAATCGCAGCCTTTGTATCCCGTAAATTAAAGTATTACTGATAAATTATCGATTATTATGTCTGAATATGATACAACCCCAGGTTACCGGACAATAAAGGACTGGTCACCCGAAGACAGGCCAAGAGAAAGATTGATCACCCACGGTGCTGAAGTGCTTTCTGACGCCGATCTGATTGCAATATTAATTGGTAGCGGAACCATAGGATATTCCGCAATTGATATAGCAAGAGATATAATAAATGAAGCCGGTGATATCAGCGAACTTGCAAGCTGGGAAACTGCAAGGCTGAAATCAAAAAAGGGTATTGGCAATGCACGGGCAATAACTCTTTCTGCCGCTTTTGAACTGGCTAAAAGAATACAATCTAATCCCTTCAAGAAAAAATTGGTTGTAAACGGCCCTGAAAATATTGCCAAATACCTGATTCCAAAACTCAGGAATTTAAAAACAGAAGAATTCCGGATTTTGCTGCTTAATGCTTCGAATGTAATTTTCCGGGAGGAAATTGTCAGCAGGGGAATTTTAAATGCTACAATAATACATCCGAGGGAAGTTTTTCGAAAAGCAATAATTGAAAATGCAGCAAAGGTAATGCTTGTACACAATCACCCTTCAGGTAACCCTGAACCATCTACTCATGACCTCGAACTGACAACCGATCTTGTTAAGGCCGGCGAAATAATTAATATCCCCGTCATTGATCACCTGATCATTGCCGGGGAAAATTATACGAGTTTAAATTCCAGAGGTTATATTAAAAAGCATTCAAAAAATTATTAGTGATCTATTTTTTCATTATCCTGATTATAACTGAACGGTTCAGCATCCTTCCGTAAGGTGTGCTATTATCAAAATAGTAACCATCAGATTCCCTTATAATAACATTATCAGAATCACCTCCGATAAGCCTGATAGCTTCTTTTGCCCTCCTTGAGGAAAGCATACTGTTATGTTCATCTGTCCCGAAGCTGTCAGTCATTGGTATCAATACGATTTTACCACCAAATCGAAGAGCTTCTCTTGCTTTCTTTAGCGCTTCGCGATTGATAGAGTAGAAATCGGACCTGTCGAATTCACAAAGGCCCAGAACATATTGCTCAGCATCAGTACCGTTTTCAGAAACAATATTGGTTACTTCCTCGGAAACGATTTTTGTTTTCTCAATAATAAGCTTAACAGTTTCGGTTCTTTTTTGTCCGTCTTCGTCTACAACTTCGATATTTATATCAATTTCTCCGGGTTTTTTATCCGAAAGGAAAAGCGGGTAGTTATTGGTATTCAGTTCAACTGCCGACCCTTTTTTATCAATATTGGCAATTGTCTTTCCGTTAAATGATACAACACCCGTAAATTTTATTTTTTGCCCGTCGCTTTTTATTACAGGCTTTATTTCCAGGGGCATCACTTCGCCACCGCTTACAATTTCTTTCTCAGTTCCCTGAATAGCCATATCAGAATTTGGCAGGTTAAATTCAAGGCGGCGGTATTCATCCTGCATCTCAGTATGTGGCAGTTCGCTGGTTTTAATAATTATTTCATTTGTTTTGTAATCCTTGGGCTTCATGCCTCCGGATTCAAGAATTTTCTTACCGCTTTCAAGTCTTTTACCCGCTGTTCCTGGTTTTTCAGAATCAAGTGCATAGGCCGTCAGTTGAATTTTTGCGCCATGATTATCAGTTAAAACTGATTTTAAATCTTCAATTGAAGGTGCACCATTATCATACTTTGAAGCACTTATTTCATATTCATTCTCGCCAAAAAATACCAGGGGAATAAGCGATTCAACGGTCCTGATCTTTTTGGTGTATACTTTTGTAATTATCTTATCATTATCTTTCATTGCCTCGCCGTCAACTTCAATATTCGCAGACAATGCAAGTACTCCCGGCGCTGGTGGCGGAGTTGGTTCAGGCAGGCTTGGCAGTGGTGGTTTCTTTGGTGGTTCTGAAGGAGTAACAGGCAGGCGGTATGTAAGGTTAACAACGCCCTGGAAATAGTTAGCTTTCCAGTCAACATCCTTAACCATGTTATTCAGGCCATAATTAAATTTAATTTCCGGCATAATTGCAAAATCACCGAACCTATATACCTCGTATGAGACAGAAGCAGTAGCAGCCATATACAGGCCCGTGAATTCATTAATGTCACCTTCCTGGAAATCTCTGGTTGTTGTACCGTTCTCGAAAGTTACCCCCGAAGGGCTTTTCAATTCCTCCATTTGTTCCATGGATTTTGTCATTGGTATTCCAAACTGCATACCAATCCTTACAGATATCGGCAATCCGGCAATATTACCAAAACTTACACCGGGATCAATAGTTAGCAGATTTATTGTCGGATCGATAATAAAATCAGAAATACCCTTTGTATAGTCATTTCCCTGGATAATATTCCCAATAAATTCTTCTTCGCTGAATTTTGCCGATATATTGTTGAATCCCGCCAGAATGCTGATAGAGATATCAGAACCCAGAATACTTTTCCTAAGGTTATAATCCATTCCGGCATTGAAACCGTAGGCAATTCCGAATGCTCCAGTGTATTCAGTACAGCAACCGTAATAGCCGGGCAGATTAGTAAAAGATGAAGTATATAAATTTCCATTCAGCCCTGCACCTGCACGAAAAGTATAAGCTGTATATTTTTTCTCTTTGGCATTCAATTCAGATGTAAATATAAAAATCAACATCAAAAACAAACAAGCCGGCAATTTCATAGTATTATTCAATTTTATTTTCACTCCGATCCGATCTATCATTATTTTATCACCGTTACAGAAGTTGAACCGAACGTATTCCCGTTTTTAACCACTACCCTGTAATTTCCGGATTTTAATCGGGAAACATCTATTATTACTCTGTTTATTCCTTCTTTAGCATCGAACTTATCAGTATTCATAACAATTTGCCCCAGGTTGTCATAAATTTCTATTTCACATTTCCCGGATTCGTTAATATCGAAATCAAGAGTAAACTCTCCGTCTGTCGGGTTGGGACTAACAGATACGATATCTAAAATATCCGGCGAAAGAATTCTTCTGTCTCCACAAAGATTAGTCAGCTTGAAAAGTCCGCTTTCCAATTCCACATTAACTGCCGTCCCCCAATATTCAGGGCTTTCGGTATATAAAATAGGAGAGCTGTCTGTGTCAGTCAGCCCGGCAACACCTTCAATCAATGCAGCCGTCCCGCTTGCAGGAAAGTCACCGTCCACGCGTACGCCAATATACCTCTTACCGGAAACAACCTCATTCCTGATAATCTCCGCATCTCCGTATTTACTACTTACTGAAAGAGGTAAAAATATACCCGGGTGAATTGTAAATTCAGCTTCTAAGAAACGAATTCCTTTATAAGACCGATACTCTGAAGTTGAGTAATTAACGGGTATAACAGCATTTGCTTTAGGATCTGCTTCAATTGTCGGCAGGCTTAATTTGGAATTTGCAGTATAAAATCCCAGATAAACAGTATTATTTGAAACGCATGGGGCCGCCATGAAATTCATTTCGGCAGGTGTTTCCGACTGACGGTTCCAACGAATTTTGATTTCAGCTGAATCTCCTTTTTGAATCTTTATCGGGAATGATGAAAGAATTGTGAAATTCCCTTCCGGAACAATTTCAGCGCTTGATATTTCAATATCATTTTCATTTGAATTTTTAATGATCAGATTTCTTTCTGGTATTTCCGGTATAAAAAGCAGATTAGTATGGCTGACATCAATCTTAGTGCCTATACCAAATCCTTTTATCGGTACTTCGGGAATGATCTTTCCCTGCTCAGAATGATAAACAATCATTTTACGTCTGATTTCACCAAGTTTCGAAGGTTTGAAAGTTAAGGTATACTTCAGTGATGATTTCGCAGGAATTACAGTATCAATTAAAACCGGTGTAACACCAAACGGATTGCCTGAGCTTTCAACAAACTGTATTGAGTTAATTATAAGAGGAACTGGATCGTTATTAGTTAATATTTCCATTGTTTTTTCAGCAGTTACTCCTACGCAGCTTTCGCCCATATCGAATTCTTCACGCGAAAAAGTGATATTTCTGTTAATACCCTCGGCCTTTAGTATTACATTGTAATCCCCAAGGCATTCAGAATTAAATATCATCTTATCGATAATATCTCCGGTATCTTTGGGGAAGAAAATTAATTCTATATCACGGCATTCTCCGGGCATAAGCCGGAAAGGTTCAAATTCATCAACAAGGCTGAAATTTCTGCCTTCTTCGAATTTAAACTTCTCGAAACTAATTGGCGCAAGGCCCTTATTACAAATCACCGAATTGAAAGTCTTCCTGTTTTCAGTGCCGAGATACTTTGCAGAAAAGGTCAAAGTATCAATATCAAGGTTGGGTTCTGCAATAATAAAGCTATCATTACTAACATCGGATTCAGGATAAGTAAATTCTCTGATTACAAGATTATCCGACGAAGAAGAACCAACAGCTACAGAATGTCCTTCCGGCGAAAATGCAAAGTCAGTAAGTTCACTTGTTGTACCACTAAGCGAGCCAATATACTTGCTTGTTGTCAAATCCCAGAAAGCAATCTGTGGCTGCGCCTCAGAGCCCACAACAAGAGTTTTTGATGTTGGGCTGAATTCCAGCCCGACCGGGTCACTTGCAGTAAGCCGGGTAGTTCTGACTATATCACCGAGGTTTATATCAACTACATGAATTTCGGTATTCGCTCCTTCCGAGTGTGAATACGTTGGAGCAAGGCAGCCAATTGCCAGTAATGTTCCGTCCGGTGACAATCCCATTTCTTTAATAATTGGCAGGTAGGATAAATCTATTTCTTTTTTTACAGTAAATTCAGGCAGATTCAATATCTGAACCTTACCATTCAGCATATAAACAGCCGCTTCCTGTAATTCTCTGTTGAAATTGACAGAATAGATCGGCCATGGGAAATCAACATATTTGATAAAAGAAGCATCTTCCGGGGAAAGAAGCATCATCCGGTTGCCAAGTACCGGGGTCAGAGCAAGGAAATTACGTTCAGAATCAACATACATCTCTTTTACTGTAAAATCATCGCCAACAGAAACTGTGGCAACAGCTTCTGTTTTATCTGTATCAAAAAATGCTATCGAATCAGTTATTCCTGGCGAATAAGAATTAAGCCTGTAGGCAACTGCAAATCTATCGTCTGTAATATATTCAACCCCTTTAACAGATGTTGTAATACCAGGATAAAAATCATTTAGCAGGTGGTCCTTTATTACAACTTTATCGTGAACATCCCATTCTACTATTGTTCCGGCCTCGTTCGCTGAAAGAAGCTTTTTGCCATTAAAATTATATACAATTTTTCTGACAGGAGTATAATCATATCTGAAAGTATATTGTTTGTTAGCAGTAAAATCCTGATTCAACCTTATCCTGCCTTCTTCAGTAAAATCTTTTGGTACAGTCCACACAAGAACAGAATCATAGCTCTTACCAAGTGTCTTCCAGGAAGCACCGCCATCAGTAGAAAACTCAATATTTGTAGGAAGATCTTTCGCGCTTCCTGTCCATTTTATTTCATATTCCTCGCAGGGTTCAAGTATCTCTCCTCCGTCCGGCTGAACCAATTGAAGCAGGGTTTCCCTTACAATCGGGTAGGAACCAGCGATTAGATTAATACTTGATCTTGTCCTGTTGTCATATTCAACTGTTAAAATGTCTCTGTGATAACCGTATTCATCGGGATGATAATAGATATCGGCAAGATAGAAAGACCCCGGATTGGTTGTTACAGGCGGAGCTTTTCTGTTTACTTCATTTCCCTGCCAGCCCCAGGAAAACTCGGGCTTATTATTAGAAATGGAAGATACATATATCCCCATTTCATAATTATCTGCATCCCTTTTGCCCGTAAGCGGAACAACCCAAATCTGTTTGCGGGTGGAATCCCCTGCTGTGGCATAACCCATGTGCATATCTTTTATTACAAGGCCGTCGTGATTCCTTATTGAAAGGAAAGATGCATTTGGATTTCCCGGGTAGCCTTGTTTCAAGGTGATTTCATTATCATACTGTGCTAAAAATATTATTCCTGATACATTTTTTTTCATGTACCAGCGGATAGTTTGCCAATCATCCTCAGGCTGGCTTACTTCTTCCGGAATTGAAAAAGTATTGTCATATAGCACTACAAAATTACTTTCGTCAGCCTGAACATAATTTCCGTCCTTCATGAGCTTGAATTTTGCAGTATAGTATGGGTATTCGCTGGCATCTATGGTTTCTACAGAAAAATCAATATTTTTCAGAACCATAGTAAGCTCTGCGCCTGAATTTCTGACTCCGACAAAGATTAATATCATGAACACCGGCAAAAGTAAACGTTTCAATTTTCCATCCTAAAGAAGTTCCAAATTTTTATCATTGTAGAGACGGTTTAATATTGTATTTAGTTACAAAACTGATAATAAAATGAAATTAATGCATCTCCGTATTAATATTTAGAAGTTCTTTGATAAAAATATAGCTGGTTCAACTACAAAAATGTAGTTGTATCACTACATTTATTTTTCAGTAAATAATTGATAAATTAACAGGTTAATCTGGATATATTTTTTTTATTTTGTTATGTATCAATAACTTATTGCTATTTTGAAAGTTTTTAACTATATTAAAAAAACCTGGAACATGATGTTTCTTTAACCTCAACAAGAATTTACCCTAATTTCATCATTGATTCCAGGTTTTTTTTTATGTTTATGCTAAACTTTCTTTAACTAACACATCTCCAGGTTTTTTGTTACACAATTTTTGCATATTTTTTCAAGCCTGACAATTAATATTTTCCTCTCAATTTTGTGTATTATTCCCAATACCAAATTCTGCAATTGGATTGTACAGCAAATTGTTTTGTACTTGCCCCCAACTTAAACCCGGCTTAACAGAATAATAAATTTTATCGGTTCGCTCATGCAATTTGATGCCCGGTAGAAATTCCATAATGGCATGAAACTTGTTAGATTATTAAGCGTAATAGTAATGAAAAATAAACTGAACAAGTTGGGAATAAAATGGAAGTTGGAATTGTAAAAGCAGCATTTTTGCTCCTCGCCGGAATAGGATTCATGGTTATAAGCTCTGAATTCAGAGGCAATGTGGCAAAAATAGTTTCAAGGCTGTTTGGCAGGAACAGAAAATCGGCAAAGAATGTTGCAATTCATTAATATCAATGCATATAACCACAGTGAAAAGCACTGTAAAATATTGTTTGTTTTTTATTGTTGCAGCAGGTAGTTTTTTATTATCTTCCTGCAGCAGTGCTGTTCGTTTCAGTTCAGATACTAATTCCGGCGGTCTTTCATCCAATTACAAACCTGTAAATCGTAATTCTCAAAATCACAAATCAACGATTCCCTCCAATTTATCAGATATCCGAAACAAAATTGTAAATGAAGCATTATCCTGGATAGGCACGCCTTACTGTTATGGCGGTGAATCCAAAAACTGTACGGATTGTTCCGGATTTGTATTAACTGTATACAGCAAGGCGGGGCTAAGCATACCCCGAACAGCTTCAAATCAATACAGATCATCGAAAAAGATCAGCCAGGCAGATGCTATGCCCGGCGACCTGGTTTTCTTCAATACCAAGGGGAAATTAGTAAGCCATGTGGGGATTTACATTGGCGATGGAAGGGTTGTTCATGCATCTACATCTGCAGGAGTAATCAATCAGTCAATTGAGGACAGTTACCTGAAGAGGAACCTTATTGGTTTTGCCACAATTATTTAATTTCCATTTCCGATAATTTTAATTTAAGCAGTATTGATAATAATACTTATTTTTGTTCTTTGTTAAATTGATCAACATGAAACAATGATCTTTAATTCCTTTGAATTCATAATATTTTTTGTTGTATTTCTATTCCTCTACTTCGGAGTCCTGAAAGATAGAACGCACAGGATTATTCTTTGCCTGATAGGAAGTTATCTGTTTTACGGATGGTGGGACTGGCGCTTTTTATCATTAATATTATTTTCAACAGTTGTTGATTATTCCATTGGCAGAAGTATATTCCGCAGCGACTCGCCCGGGAAGAAGAAGAATCTGGTTTTTCTTAGTTTGCTTGCAAATCTCGGGTTGCTCGCTATCTTCAAGTATTTTAATTTCTTCATAGATTCCTTTCAGAATATCACTACACTGATGGGATTTTCTTTTTCGGTTCATACTTTAAATATTATCCTCCCGGTAGGGATATCCTTCTATACTTTCCAAACATTAAGCTATACATTGGATATATATCGCGGGAAACTTAAACCGGAAAACAACTTCCTGATTTATTCCACTTATGTGGCATTTTTTCCACAACTTGTGGCAGGGCCTATTGTTCGTGCTGGCGATCTTCTGCCACAATTTCAAAAAGAACACACATTCGACAGCAGGCGTTTTATTTCGGGAATGGGCCTGATCCTTCTTGGATTCTTCAAAAAAGTGGCCGTTGCCGATACAGTTGCAATTATTGTCGATCGTGGTTTCGAGAATCCGGAACTATTCCCTACTATAAATATCATTATTTTCGTATTACTCTATTCTGTACAGATATACGGTGATTTCTCCGGTTATTCCGACATAGCAATAGGTATAGCAAGGATTTTGGGTTACGACTTCCCCGTCAACTTCCGATTCCCATATTTTGCCCGGGATTTCAGTGATTTCTGGAAACGCTGGCATATATCATTATCCAGCTGGCTGCGGGATTATCTTTATATTTCCCTGGGAGGAAACAGGAAGGGGAAATTTAATACACAAAGGAACCTGATGCTTACAATGCTGCTCGGCGGCCTGTGGCACGGTGCAAGCTGGACATTTGTTTTCTGGGGATTTCTTCACGGGCTCTACCTGGTATTGCAAAGAGTTTTAGCACCGGTTAATGACTTTCTTGCAAAAATTATGTTTAAAAAATTACACATATTTTTCAACATTGTGTTAACTTTTTCACTGGTATGCCTGGCCTGGATTTTTTTCAGGGCACAGACTTTTGGCGATGCTTTCTATATTATCGGAAAAATTCTGTCTTTCGAAGAAATGGGATTATCATATATCAGATACAAATTTGACATTATCAGAGTTCTTCCGCCTGTATTTGCATTATTTGCCGGCGAGCTTTTCCACCAGAAGTATCCCGTGGATGAATTGATCCTGCAAAAGCCGGTATTCAGGTATATAGCTTTTTCAGCAATTATCTGGATGATACTGCTTTTTGGAAGTTTCTCCCATAATCAGTTTATTTATTTTCAGTTCTAACCAGGCAGGATAATGAAATATCTAAAATATATAATTCTCTTTTTGCTGATCTTCTTCGGAGGCCAGTTTGTAATAGTTACAGGCCTTGGAATAATAATATCCAAAAGTAATTTCAGGTATGCAAAGCTATACAATCAGAAGCAGGAAAACGAAATACTTTTCATTGGTAATTCACGTGGAGTGAATTCAATTTATGTGCCATACCTGATTGAGAATAAAAATATCAAAGCCGCCAATTTATCATTCAACGGAATACCGGCCGATATGATAGTTGCTTTATTAAAAGACTATCTTGACAGAAATCCGAAGCCGAAGAAGATATTTATCGAGGCTTCCTGCCTGTTTTTTGACGATAGTACAAGGCTGGAAAGTAACGAACACCGCTATCCCTTCAATATGTTCGTATCTGAATCGGGCAGAATCTCTGATATACTCTATTCAAAAGATGATAAGCTTAAATATATAAATTCTATTCTGCCATTATATTGTTATAATTCCCAATACCTATACAGAAGCCTTTATTATCTGAATAAACCCAATGACTTCGACTGGATAAACAAGGGGATTATCAGCAACGAAGTTATCAGGCTTGCAGAAACAATGAAACCATTTGAAATGTTGCCGGATATCGAAGGAGCAAAAAAACTGGCTGATTTTCTGAGAGAAATGAAAGCACTGAATATTGAAGCAAATCTATATATTGCTCCTTACCAAAAAGATTACCTTGTGAAATTCACAAATTTCGAGCAGTTAAAAGAACAAATTGAAGATGCAACAGGTTCAGCAATTATTGATCTGTCAGGATTACTAATGGCAAACCAATACTTTGCCGACAGGCTTCATAATAATATTGAAGGCGCAAAAATTGTCAGTGAAAAGCTCTATAGCTTTAGCAACCCCTGAGAATCGTTTATAGAGGATTGATTCAAAGCAATATCAACATTAATTTCCGATTGTATTTTCTATTTCTTTAATAATTTCAGTTATTTAACTTTTTGTTTTTTTTCTCCCGGTGTGGAATTATTGCCATAAAGATCATCAACCTGCAAATAAAACTCAGGTATTATAAAAAATAGTACAAATAATTTATTGAAAACGAAATTTTTTACTTTGCTGAATTAAGGAAAAGTATTATTTTTGTATTCGTTCTTTCAGGCCACAATAGCTCAGTTGGTAGAGCAGCTGATTTGTAATCAGCAGGCCGGCGGTTCGAGTCCGTCTTGTGGCTCAGAAAAATAAAAGCCGTTCCTTATCGGAACGGCTTTTTTGTTTGTGCCAGTTATACTTTGTTATAATGTTTTTCATTTTCTGATAAATATTCCGTCAACTTCCATCATATGCCCGGAACTGATATCGTGCCACCCGTATTCGAAGGAAGCCAGTTTGAAACCGAGGCCATCCATAAAATTAAGCATATCTCTAAGGCTGTCAACTTCCTTATAAAGCGGATCAATAGACAGCTCCAGCTGAATAGCTTCCAATTTATTCAAAGAATTAAGAGATCCGTTCATTATTTTTTTCTCAAACCCCTGTGTATCAACTTTCAAATAAACCTTATCACCATTTTTATAAAAGTTGTTTATCACAGTATCAAGTTTGTGAACTTTGATTGTCTCCTTTTCAATATATTGTGTTTCGGGTACAATTTCAACCGATTTTTTTGAAAGGTCCAGTAAAGACGACGAAACCTGGTTTTCTGAAACATTAATCTCTGATTCTCCGTCAAAATCTCCCAAAGCATAATTCTCAGCATCCCAGAGAGGATCCTTCGAAGACCATTTTTTCAGATGTTCAAATCCTCTTTTTCTCGGCTCAAAAGAAACAATACGTCCGGAAAAACCATTATGCCTGACTGCATGGCCGTATAAGCCGATATCTGCTCCAACATCCAATACCAGATTGATATTGTGATATTTAAGAAAAATATTTCTTAAGCGGGAGTCTTTCTTCTGGATTGATAATAGTTTATATGCTAAAGAGGGAAAATTCTTTTTCAGAAATAATTTAAAAGCTTTGCTCATGTTATATCCACACTTGTATCTTTATTAATACCATCCTTTGTTACAAAGATAAGTAAAAAAAATAAAGTATAGATTCCCTGTTAAATATTTGAAATGCAGTTCCTGAATTTCTATTATAAAATCTGAATCAACTAACATTCTCTGATTTTAAGCGCAAATAATAGATATGGGAAAAGGAAATTTCATAAAATTCTTAACTGCATGGCAGGGCAGACATGCAGCTCGAAACAACAAAGCCCTTCCTGATTGGAACGGCTTTGTTGATTTATACAGTTATTCCATTAAAATTCAGAATCAAACCTTCAGGATTTTTTTGATTTCAGCAAGTACTTCTTCCCTGTCAATCGGTTTTTCGAAATAAGCTACCGGCGGATCAACCTGTTTTCTGCTTAGCAGGAATTTTTTGAATTCCGATGTTACTCCGGTAATAACAATAACCGGAATATTGGCTGTTTCGGTTGTTTCCTGCAGGTCTCTGAATGCCCTTACACCGGACTGCTCCGGCATTGAAATATCCAGGGTTATCAGGTCGGGCTTTTCGGATTTTGCCATTTCCAGGGCTTCTTTTCCATTTTTTCCTTCAACAGTATCAAATCCGTTATCGTTCAGGAAAGTAACCAGATATGACAAAACATCCGGTTCATCATCCACAACTAATATTTTCTTTGCCATCTCAAACTCCGTTGTATTAAATATTAATTTATTTCTTCTTAAGGGCATCAAGGGCCCTTTGCAAAGCATCCGGATCAGCATTTTCCATTGATTTCTTTAACTCATCCTTCAGGTCACCGCTCTCAGGTTCTGATGTAATATATCCTTCCGGCGGATCAATTCCAAGAATTTTACAGACAGACTGAACGTATTGAGCAGGTTTTACAGGCTTTTCCAGATAAATACCAGGCCCCTGCATTGTCATTGCGTCGAAATCTACTTTTCCCAGATCGTCGTGAGCATGCCCGGTAACAATAAGCACTGGTATGGAAGAAAATTCTTTTTTCTTTTTCATATCACGATAGAACTGTATGCCTGAGTGTTTTGGCATTACCAGATCCAATGAAATAAGATCCGGTATTTCATTTTCCAGGGCTTTTAGGGCTTCAGCGCCGTCTGATGCGGTGCTGATAATAAATCCTGCATCTGATAATGCAGCGCTGAGGTAATTTCTTACATCGTCTTCATCATCAACGACGAGTATCTTTGTTTCTTCAATCTTTTTCATGGTTTCTCCCTTTTTGAATATTCTCAGATTCGGCTGCCAGCATTTCCAGGATCATGAGTGGGAATTTCATCCTGAAAACAGAGCCGGATCCCAGGTTAGATTCGGCTTCAATTTTGCCGCCATGCTCTTTTACTATTTTATTGGTTGTCAGTAGCCCGAGGCCGGTTCCTTTGTTGCCTTTTGTTGTAAAGAAAGTAGTAAATACTTTTTGTATTACCTCTGAATCCATTCCCGTTCCATTGTCCTTCACTTCAAAGATCAGGTTGCTGCCATCATCGAGAACTTTCATTTCAACTGTTTTTTCTGATTTTTCACCCATCATGGCAGCATCAATACCGTTGGAAACAAGGTTAGTCAGGCATGCTTCAATTCCGTCGGGGTCAAGCCAGGCATCAGGAATCTTATCATCAATTTTAGCAACAAGTTCCACTCCCTGTTGTTTGGCTGCATCATAATATAATTCAACAATATCATTAATCAATTTAGCGGGGCTGACAAGTTTCAACTCCGGCAAACGGCCTTTGGCAAAATTCAGGAAATCCTTTACAAGGGCAGTAGTTTTGTTGAAATTTCTCTGCAAAACGTCCCAACCGCTGACTATACGTTCAGCATTTCCGGAACGCAGCCCGCTATCAACCATATACATACCGCCTTCAAGCCCCATTAGTAAATTTTTAATTGTATGGGCCAAACCGGCAACAGTTTCTCCTACGGCTCCGAGCCTTTCCGCATCAAGCTTTTCCTTTTCAAGGCTTTTTATTTCTCTTAAATCCTGAATGAAAGCAGCACGGCCAATCTCATCATTTATATTTTTCAGGTCCATCATGCTCATTCTAACGGGAAGGCTGTTGTCGTCTGTATCGTGTATGTATGTTTCAATAGGACTTGTGATATTCTTTCCTGATTTTTCAAAGAAAGAATCCGGAAGAAGCCGGCTGATATCCCGAAGTTGAGGTTTCGATTCTTTTTTCCATTTAAATAACTCAGAAGCAGCAGGATTAAAAATGCTTGTTTTACCACTTTTATCTATGGCGATTATAGCATCGGTGGAATTTTTTATCAGGCTGCTGTAGAAATCATGAGTATAAGCAATTTCTCTTTGAAGTTTATGAGTTTCTGTTACATCAGTTGCTATTTCAATAACAAGTGATACTTCTTCATCCTTTTTTGATAAAGGTGATGTAGTAACAAGATAATTTGTCAGTTCACCATCCTTTGATATACCGGATTGTTCAGCCATGTGCTCTTTTCCGTCTTTGAATGTTTTTGCTGCCGGACATTCAGAGCATGGGGTATCCTTTTTTTTGTACAGGTTGTAGCATTTATTCCGGCCTTCGTCGCCAAATTTCTCCCTGAATTTTTCATTAGCCCTAACAACATTAAAATTTCTGTCGATTATACTAATGTAGCAGGGAACTCTTTCGAACAGCAGGTTGTATTCTTTCTGGAATGCTCCCCCAACAGTAATATCCAGCGACATTTCCACAACAAATCTGACAATTCCGTTATCATCTTTCAGGGGTGTTAGCTGTACAACATAGTGGCATGGGCGGCCTTCACGGTTAACACCTGATTCATCCGATATGATAGTTTCGCCTTTTTCGAATACATCTGAAGCGCGGCAGTCAGCGCAAACCTGATCTGTTTTCTTACAAACCTCGTGGCATTTTCTTGATTTCCAATTACCAAAATAATCTTTGAATAACCGGTTAGCCAGAACAATATTATAATCCCGGTCAATAACTGCACAATTGAACGGAATTACTTCCAATAAATTTTGTTCCAATAGTTGTAATAAATGCTCCATAGCGAAAGCTCCGGAATATTACGAATAATTATTCATACATCATATAAAAGTTATGTCAAATATTTACTTACATCATATCAAAATCAATAAATTTATCCTTGATATCTACCATTGCGTTTACAACCAGTTCAACCAAACCGCCGTAATAAAGGCCTGATTTCTCTTTTGCGCCGTAATAATCAAAAAGATCCCTTATCTGGCCTTTACAATTGGAGCATGGAGCACAAACGTATTTCTTTACTTCCGGCCCGGGAACCTCGTTTGCAAAGGAATCAAGTATCTGTTTGAACTTAGTTCGGCTGCTTACCTGTATCCTCCAATCCTGGAAATTATGCGGGGACATGATTGCGAATCCTGATCCACCGCCACAGCAGTAATTCCTAACCCCGTGGGGTTCCATTTCCCGGAACTGAGGGCATAGATAACGGAGAACTTCTCTTTGGGGTTCGACTACTCCCATATTCCTGACCAGGTTACATGGATCGTGCAAGGTAACAGGGAAATCATTTTTCGACGGATCGAACTTAATCTTGCCACTGAAAACGATATCTCTTATCAGAGTCATGGCCGTTTCCCTTGGAACTGTATCTGTAATTCTGTCGGATATAACACCAAGTGCCTTGCTTTCGTGGCCACATTCACCCATTACAACTTTTTTAACTCCAAGCTTTTTTGCAATTTCAATATGCTGGTTAGCTATCCTGGCAAGCTGAACATCATCGTAGAAAAGTCCATAGTTAACGCCGTCAAATCCAATACTCTCGCTTGACATTGTCCAGGATATACCTGCTGCATCAAGAAGTATTGCAAATGCTCCGGGATTTTCCGGCCATGCCAGAATCTCGCCGGCATTGTGAAGAAGTAGTACATCAGCGCCTTCTTTGTCCCAGGGAGTTTTCACTTCAATTCCGGTTATATCGGTCATATCCTCATCGATAAAATCGATATTATCCTTAACAACTATTGCATTCATACCGGTACTTGAACCGACTTCAAGCTGCTGTATTGTGCCTTTTTCATGTAATTCCTTGGGATGCAGATCCATCTCCATACTGAACATCTTACGAAGTTCGTGGGTAATTAATCCATTATCTACCCCAATCGGGCAGCTCTGTGCACAGCGGCGGCACAGTGTGCAGCGATAGCTTAATTCAAGAAGCCTGGCGATAGTATGCCAATTCAGGTCAACAGTTCCGTTCTGGAAGGCTTTCAGAAGTGAGTTGCCACTTTTTACATATTTAAAATACAGCCTTCTGAGTACTTCGGAACGGTAGGTTGGCCTGTATATGGGATTATAACCGCTACCTTCGTATATCGGACAATCCTCAACACAGGTCTGGCATCTGGCACAGTGCTCCATACTTAATGTTAATGGTTGCAGAAATGCCCAGTTATTATTTCGTGAGAAAAGTTTTTCAAGCCCGCTGATAAATTTTTTAACTAATTCATCTTCCTCTTCTTTTGTTTTCGGAGGTTCGAATCCCACCGCAATAACTCCGTCCAAACTGCCGTCATATTTTTCCCTGGCAGAATCTTTCAATTTATTAAATCCGGGCTGTTCTTCTATCTTATCATAAGGAGCAGGCAAGGGGAAAAATTTATCAGGATTGATTTCCGCAAGCTGCAGCAGGTTGGGATTTCCAATATCTTTAACTTTCAATTTTCTGTTCTTTGTCATTTTTTATTTTTCCTTCCCGCCGGGTGTTTCTGATACAATTGCAATCCAGTTTTTCTTTCCGTCAGCACCAATATGCGGTGCAGCCCAGGTAACAGGCTGGCTGAGCGATTCGCCAATTTTGCTCTGAAGTGGTGAACCATTTTTGTTGGGTTCGTCTTCCCATCTTACTTTGTGATATGTAAAGTATTTGGTAAAGAAATGAGTCATGTGGGTGAAGGGAAGGTATATAATAAAAGCAAGTGTTATTCCAATATGCCACACCGTTGCAGCCGACATATCAGGCAAGGCCGAAAAAGTAATAACTGATGAGTAATATCCGGTTATTTCTCCAATGAAATTCTGGCCGAGCATGCCAACAAGAAGCGAAACGAACATTGCACAAATTAAGAGAATATTAAAATAGTGGCTCGGATTGCTGAAGGTTGAGAGAGCATCGTCTGTCATCCTATGGAAGAATAACCTGATTGATCCGAGAATTCCGACAATCGATCCAATAAATGAAAATAACAGGATAAGATAATATATAACAATAGCAAGCCCGGTTGATTCTGCATTGACAACTGTTCCCCCCATACCAAGAATAGCCGCAATAATCAGAAGCGGTATGTTGGCTGCCAAAAGATAGAGGCCAAAATGGAATGGGAAAGAGCCAATCCATAAAGCTTTGTTGTGGTCCCAAACACCTTTGAGTAAAAGTATTTCCGGGATCATAACTTTAAGTTCGCCCAGATGGTCCTTTTCCTGTTTTTTCTCCCACCAGTCAACTTCCTCGAGCCTGGAGCCCCCGTAATGAGCTCTTCCCTTTTCGTGAGGCACGGGGTACAATTCCCAGCGCAAGTGAACAGGAGCGGATGCTATTCTTAAAAACCTGGCAATAACAGCCGCCACAAATACAATTATTGTAGCGTAGGTAAAAATTTGCAAGATGATCATGGAAAACCTCGTCCTTGTATTTAATACTGCTTTTCAACTTTTTCAACTCAATAATATATCCTTGAATTGCATGAAAGTCAACTTGTAGCAGATAATTGTAAAATAAATGTTGTTTTAAGTATAATTATTATTATTTGTAGTTTTGCCTAATAATGCTATATAACTGATAAATCTAACTATTTTATTTTGAGGACGAGTAAAATTTAAAACAATTTTATATTAATAATTTTTAATTTTTAACTATATATTTTCCTTAACTCATTAAGGCTTCCGGAGTCTCCAAGCACTGTCAGCCTGTCTCCTTCTTCAAAAACAACGTTCCCTTTGGGCACAATTGTATAGGGGCCGCGACGCAATAAGGCAATCAGGCATCCTTCAGGAAAATTTATTTGCCTGCATTGTAATCCGATTAATTCTTCTGATTTTTTTCCGGATATAATTTTAAGAGCAAAGAACCTGTCTTCGCGAAGCAGGGCTTCTTTCAGGTTTTGTTCGTTTTCGGCATTAAACCAATCCTTGTAAAAAGAGTCTTCGTCGAGCCTGCCTGCCAGTTGAGCAAGAATGCGCAGATGCTGGGCGGGATTATCTTCCGGGCTGACAACAAAGAACAGTCCGTGAACCTTTACGGTTTCATCCTGAAAATCCTTTATGGGATTTTTATAATTAATGTAAACACCTCCGGTTGACCTTACAAGTACCATTTCCGCCTGATTAATACCCTTGCACCTGAAGTGGGGCAGGGCAATGCCATGAGTAACCGGGGTGGCTCCAATTCGGGTACCTTCCATAAATTGTTTATTAATATCTTCCGACGACCCGGGCAGAAAGTTAGACAGCCATTCAGAAACCTGTGAAGAAATTACTTCAAAATTACTCACTTCAGGATTGTCAATAACCAGAGACCTGGCTACAATTTCATCGAAAGGATCTGTATCTCGCAGGCCCTTTTCTTTCAGAATTCCTCTTAATTCAATATCGAGCCCCCCGTAACGCGATCTGCCAAGCCTTTCAAATATATGATAAATAGCTCCGTTCCTGTACACTTTATCTTTGGCATAATAGAAATACCATGCCGTACCTATAGTTGTCAGCCCCAGTGAAAATATCGAGGGCATCCAGCCCATTTGAATTATAAACCAGAAAGAAGTTAATATTCCAATTATTTGCATCCAGGGGTAAAATGGGGATTTATATCCGGGATCGTAGGACTCAATCCTGCTTTCACGTATTACAATCACAGCCAAACAGACAAAAGCGAACATCAGAAGCTGAAAAGCACTCGCCAGCTTTGCTATTCCCGTTGGGTCCAGCAATAACAGAATTAGAACTATAACACCAACAGTAGTAATTATTGATATATATGGAGAACCAAAATTACTAAGTTTTGTAAAAATGCCGGGCAGGATGTGGTCTCTGCTCATTGCAAGCGGGTAACGGGAAGCGCTCATTGTACCGGCATTAGCAACAGAAATAAATGCAAGCATTGCCCCAACTGATATCATAATAGCTCCTGCTTCTCCGAAAATCATATCAGCAGCAGCAGCCACAGGAGTTAAGCTACCTTTCAAACTTTCCATTGGCAGAACACCTACCATTATTGCAGTCCCGACTCCGTAAATGATAAAAGCCGCTGTCAGGGATAATATCACTCCCATTGGAAGGTTTTTTTCCGGATCTTTTACTTCTTCGGAAAGGCTGGCAATATTTGTTATACCTACGTAACTAATATATACAAGTCCGGCTGTTGAAATAATTGAATTAAATCCGGCATCAAAAAATCCGTCAAATCTGATATAATGTATATCAGGAATACCCTTACCAAAGAATATCAGAAGAATTATTAAAAGTCCGATAACAAGGAATACCTGGAAACGCCCTGACTTCTTCGCGCCGAATATGTTCAAAGCGCCAAGTGCAACAGCAAGTAATATAGCAACCGGTATTATCGGCAAATCCGGAATAAACAGCCGAATATATGCCCCCATTCCGACAAGTGCAAAACTTACCTTCAGGATAAGAGCCAGCCATGTACCTATCCCCCCTATAGTTCCGAATACAGGGCCAAGAGTCCTGTCAAGGAAATAATATACTCCGCCGGCACGAGGCATGGCGGTGGCAAGTTCAATAATACTGAACATGGCAGGAATAAGCGGAACAGCCGCCAACAGATATGAAAGAACAATAGCCGGTCCGGCCTGCTCTGCTGCAATGCCCGGAAGCAAAAAGAATCCGGCACTAAGCGTTGTGCCGGTAGCTATAGCCATAACGTGGGGCAATTTCAACTCTTTTTTCAGCTTGCTGTGGCCGTTTTTTTGTCCTGTCATATTTTCATCTTGTTTTAATAATTAATTCAGATTATATAATAACAAATATTTGAATCATTTCAAATTAAAATCATAATTATGCTTTCAAAATTTTAAAAATTCTATGTATGAAATAAAAAATTCGATGGTGAGTGATATTTCGTAATACTTCTCAGTACACAGCTGCCAGATGATATAGTTTAGAAGTAAATACCTGATACAGATTGAATTGTAGCGGGCACTGATAAAAATATACGCGGAAATCATATTTTTTTTTATTACAATTAGCATTAACAATATCTTAAAGCTAATGAATTTTTATCCAAAGCTAAAAATCCTTGTGAAAGCTCGGTTAATTTACTTAATTTGCAACGGAATGACGGCAATTTTGCTAAATGATATGGAGAAGCTATGAAAACAGAAGCAATTGATAAGTTCTTGCAGGAAATAGAACTTTTCACAGACCTTACAGCTCAGGAAAGATTGTTGATCATCGATCACATCGACGTTCATAATTTCAGCGAGGGAGAAATTCTGTTCGAACAAAACACACCGCGCTCAAGAATGTATATGATATTCAAAGGCTTGGTCGAGTTATTCAAAAAAACGCAATACGGCGGAGAAAAAAGGATAAATATTTTTGGCCATAATAATTTTATCGGCGAAGGCGCAATAATGGAAGATTATCCGCATTCGCTATCCGCCAGGTCTATTGAAGATTCAATAATCCTGACTATCGACCGTGAGGATTTTGATAATATTATGGAAAAACATCCTCAGGTTGTTAACAAGATATTATCAAGAGTTTCAAGGGTTATTTCCCGCAGGATGAGACAGACTACCAACCAGGTTGTTGATGCCGCAGCCCAGTATATTTCCGGCCTGACAAGAAAAGAACACGATCTGCTTGGCGACCGCGAAGTACCCGACGAATTCTATTATGGCATACAGACGCTCAGGGCAACGGAAAACTTCCCGATCAGCGGTGTATCGATAAATCACTTTCCTGATTTGATTGTAGCTCTTGCTCAGGTGAAAAAAGCCGCCGCCCTTGCCAATCACGATCTTAATATGCTGGAAGACGACGTTAATGATGCAATCTGCGAAGCATGCGACGAAATAATCAACGGCAAACTGCATACGCATTTTGTGGTGGACATGATTCAGGGCGGTGCAGGCACTTCAACAAATATGAACGCAAACGAAGTAATCGCAAATAAAGCCCTTGAACTGATGGGGCACAAGAAAGGCGAATACAAGCATTGCCACCCGAACAACCATATAAACCTGTCACAGTCGACCAATGATGCTTATCCGACAGCTTTGAAGGTAGCGTTAATATATAGTAATTCAAAGATAGTAAACGTTCTTAAAGAACTTATATATTCTTTCCGCCGCAAGGCTAATGAATTTGCAAGCGTAATTAAAATGGGACGTACCCAGCTCCAGGATGCTGTACCAATGACACTCGGGCAGGAATTCGAATCCTATGCCGCCACACTCGAGGAGGAAGTTGTAAGGCTTCAGAACAATGCCGAGCTATTTCTTGAAGTTAACCTTGGCGGTACAGCAATCGGAACCGGTATTAACGCAGACCCGAAATTCAGCGAGTATTCTATAAAACATCTTGCAGAAATAACGGGTATTCCTGTCAGGCTGGCAGGCAACCTTGTAGAAGCAACCCAGGATACGGGTGCATTTATTATGTATTGTTCGGCAGTGAAAAGACTTGCTGTTAAATTATCCAAGATATGTAATGATCTCAGGTTACTAAGTTCAGGCCCCAGGGCAGGACTAAATGAAATTAACCTTCCGAAAATGCAGCCCGGATCTTCAATAATGCCCGGCAAAGTTAATCCTGTTATCCCGGAAGTTGTAAACCAGATAGCTTTTAAGGTTATTGGCAATGACCTGACAGTTACCATGGCAGCAGAGGCCGGACAGCTTGAATTAAACGTGATGGAACCGGTTATTGCACAAAGTATTTTCGAATCTATCGAGATGCTGAAAAACGGTATGGCTACTTTGAAATACCGCTGTATTGACGGTATAACAGCCAACGCTGAAATATGCCGGGAACAGGTGGAAAACAGTATAGGGCTTGTTACAGCACTAAATCCTGTGCTTGGCTACGAGGCATCAAGCTCACTTGCAAAAGAAGCACTCGATACGGGCCGAAGCGTATATGAACTTGTTCTGGAAAGAGAACTGCTTACAAAAGAGAAACTTGATGACATTCTAAAACCGGAAAACATGATTAAACCGGGCTTCAGAAAATAATAATGAAAAGGAGTGAATATATGAATACATTTGAATTATTCAGAATGAAGCTGATGTCGGACAATATGTCCAAAGCAGTAAGAACTGCCGATAAAATTGAGAAAAAAATTCAATCACTGGAATTAAACGGCCTTTTCCGCGTTAAGGGTAAATATGTTACTTTGTGTGATAAAGGAACTGCTTTTGGAAAAATTCGTCAGATTGAATTGAATGGCGAAGCAAAAAAATGGCTTGTTAAAGATGAAGATATAATTAAATGGCAGACAGCTGTGTTTTCGCTTCTGCTGATCAACGATTTTTTTGATCTTGACCTTGAACTTGCCCAGGATTGGGACATCGCAATGCTCAGGGATAAAGAACCCTTATTCTTCAACGTCATGCTTTCTATTAATGATAATGTTGAATCATGGACAAACCTTGATCCGATTACTCAGCGTGAAGTCATGATAATATTCGATGCAATTGATAATTCAAAATATTTTATTCACTCCATAAACAGATATTTTACCGATCCTGAAGGCAATGATATCGACCAGGATTATAAAAATCATCTGTTGGCAAGGCTTTAAATATTATTGGGAGGATAAATATTATCCTCCCTTTTTGAAACATATTCTAAGTTGATGCGTCGATAAAATTCGTGCATATATTTATGCATTACAACTTTTTTTTCTTTGATTTATTGATTTTAAAATATGACTTTTAGCGACAGGATAATAAACACGGGTATTGAGGATAAATTCGAACAGTTATCAAATGATTTGGCCATGGGTATTGATCGGCAGGATGATCTGAAAAAGCTGCTCGCTCAATTTGATGATGAATTATCATCCATGCCAAGAGATATTCGTGATGAATATCTCAGAAAGTTAAGTTCCAAAGTTAATCGCTTTGACGACACAAACAACCCTGTATTCAATAATTTTATTTTTGAGTTTTCCATGTGGGTCTATAACTGGAAAACCAAAACAGTAAAAAAAGTACAGAAATAATGGAATATTTTACATACGCCAACACTTTCAGGATTTCCACCAGGGGATTCACTGATATTATTAATATCAGCCCTAATGTTATTGAAATTGTTAAAGAATCCGGTCTTTATAATGGTTCGGCTCTTGTTTTTTGTCCCAGTTCTACAAGTGGGATAACAACAATTGAATATGAATCAGGCTGTATTGAAGATCTGAAAAGATATTTCGAAGCTGTAGCACCACAAAATTTTGAATATTTACATAACCTGAAATGGGGCGACGGTAATGGCTTTTCACATCTGAGGTCTGCAATTACCAGCCCGTCATTTACTTTTCCGGTTCTCGAAAGCGAGGCTATACTCGGTGATTGGCAGCAAATCATATTTATTGATTTTGATAATTCTCCAAGGCAACGGGATATTATAGTTCAGGTTTACGGAGAAAGATAGTTTTCCATACAAAACAAAAAAGTTAATTTGAACTGAAAGAAAATTTTTCCTATATTAAACGACAGCAATTAAGCAGGTTATTTTTTTAACATTTAAATAGATCAGGCAGTAATTTGAATATTTTCGGCAGGAACAAAAAAGATAAGGTAGAAGTAAATTACTTAGAACTAACTCCAGTCAGGAATTATGAGTATCAGGCAGGTGGGGAAGAAGGCCTTATAGACATTCTCGTTCCCCGGTTTACCGATAAGTTTTTTGGTAAATTCCTGCAACCCAAAATGAAAAACAAATATATCCGTGCAAATATGGATAAATTCGGTACTGAAACATGGCTGCTTATCGACGGCAATAAAAAAGTAGGTGAGATTGCCACTGAACTTACTGAAAAATTCGGAGACGAAATTCAACCTGTTAATGACAGATTAACACAGTTTTTAACTAATTTATACAAAAACGACTTTATTTCTTTTAATGAATTTACGAAAGGTAAAAAAAATGGGTAAAATATTAGGCGAACTTCAGCCCACAAAAGTTTGGGACTATTTCGAAGAAATTCTTCAGCACCCGCATCCCTCTAAAAAAGAACATAAATTAGCTGCTTATATCGAAGGATGGGCCAAAGACCATAACTTCGAACTAAAAAAAGACGAACTTGGAAATATCGTTATACGTAAACCTGCCACTCCGGGCATGGAAATGCGTAAACCAGTATGTATCCAGGGCCATATTGACATGGTTTGCGAAAAGAACGCAGATGTAGAATTTGACTTTGATAACGATGCAATTCAGCCATACATCGATGGCGACTGGGTAAAAGCCAAAGGTACAACACTTGGCGCTGATAACGGTATCGGAGTAGCAATGGGTATGGCGGTGATGGATTCAACAGATATCCCCCACCCCCCGCTCGAAATACTTTGCACTCTCGATGAAGAAACAGGCCTTACCGGCGCTATGCAGCTTGGCAAAGACCTCATTCAGGCAGAGATCCTTATCAATCTTGATTCTGAAGAAGACGGAGCTTTCACAATCGGTTGTGCTGGCGGTATGAATACAGCAGGATCATACAAATACGAAGCAGATGCTGTTCCGGCAGATTCAAAAGCTTTTAATGTATTTATCAAAGGTTGTCAGGGTGGCCACTCAGGCATCGAAATTCATGACGGACGTGCAAACGCTCTTAAACTTATAAACCGTTTCCTTTATGAAACAGGTAAAAATATCAAATTCAGGCTTGCAGCTATTAACGCAGGCAGCGCTCACAATGCCATCCCAAGGGAAGCATTTGCACAGATAGTAGTTGCCAATGCCGACGTTGATGCAGTTAAAACAGCAATTGCAGACTATGATAAAAAAATCAAAGAAGAATGGAATACGAAAGAAGCTAACATCGCTGCAGGTATTGAAGATTCAGATATGCCAGCAAGGGTTATGACTACCGATATGCAGAACAAGCTTATCCTTTCATTCTATGCTATGCCTCACGGCGTTTACAGAAACAGCCCGGATATCGACGACCTGGTTCAGACTTCCACAAACTTTGCCCTTGTAAAAACAAAAGATGAAGAAATCTATGTTCTTACAAGCCAGAGATCATCTGTTGAAACTGAAAAGATTGATATGGCACAGATGGTTCGCGCAGCCCTTGAACTTGGTGGCGCAGAAGTAACTCAGGGCGACGGTTATCCCGCATGGCAGCCGAACATGAACTCTCCTATCCTGAAAACAGCCAAAGATATTTTCTTTGATATGTACGGTAAAGAACCTGTGATTGAAGCAATTCATGCAGGACTTGAATGCGGCCTTATCGGCGAGAAATATCCCGGCATGGATATGCTCTCTTTCGGCCCCAACCTGAAAGATGTTCACTCTCCTGATGAGAAAATCCAGATTTCCACAACAGAAAAATGCTGGAACCTCCTTCTTGGTATCCTGAAGAACATCCCTCTTAAAGGTTAATCTCTAATCTTTTTTAAAAGTCAAAGCCCGGCATTGCAATCTTTGCCGGGCTTTTTATGTTAATTCCTAAACATTATATTTCTCATTTTTATCAATAATTATTATATTGTTTGTATTACAATATTTTATAATGATATATGTCAATTATTACACATATTTTACTTGATAATTAAAAATAAATTCTAAATGACCGTAGCAAAAAAAATAAAACAAAAAATTGATTCTATTAAAGAAGGTACAACTTTTAAATATTATCATTTAGGGCTTCAACAAAATGAATATATTGCTGCAGCCAAAGCAATGGAAAGGTTAATTAAGAAAGATAAAATAAAAAGGATTTCAACAGGAGTGTTTTATAAACCCGTACAATCGGTTTTTGGAGAATTATACCCAAGCGAGGAACAATTATTAAAGACTTATCTTTTTCAGGGCAGCAGGAGAATTGCATATATAACCGGAAAAACTTTATATAACAGAATGGGCCTGACAACACAGGTTCCGGAAATAATCAGTGTTGCCTGCAGAATAAAAAGAATTTCAATTAATATTGGCACCTTAAAAATAAAAACACGAAAAAGCTATACCGATGTAACGAATAAAAATTACAAATACCTTGAAATATTGGATGCTATCAAAGATTTCAGAACAATACCTGACATTGATTTCAAATCAGCTATTTCTATATTGAAATATAAGATTGAAAATTATTCTGACCAGGAATTATCTGAATTATTCAGGTATTCGATCCATTACCCTCCAAGAACCAGAGCATTACTGGGAGCTTTATTTGATGAATTAGAAAAGAATGAACTTGCTTTAAAACTGAAAAAAAGTATGAATCCATTTACATATTTTAATATAGGTATAACTGATAAACTATTATCATCAGCAGAAAACTGGAATATTAAATAATGAAATTACATAATGATAAGGAATTATTTAAAACTGCTATTGTGGCAACCGCTCAATTTCTGGGTATTAAGGAAGTATTTGTTGAAAAAGATTATTGGGTAACATACGCGCTATATACCATTTTCAATTCTGAAATTGAAAATGAAACAGTTTTTAAGGGCGGGACTGCTTTATCTAAATGCTATAAGTTAATTGAAAGATTTTCTGAAGATATTGATATTGTCGTTTTTAGGAGAGCTGACGAATCCGACAATCAATTAAAATCAAAGATTCGAACTATTAGCAAAATTTTGGGTAATGCCATACCGGAAATAAATATTCCCGGATTAACAAATAAAATGGGAAATATCAGAAAAACTGTACATAATTATCAAAAAGAATTTTCAGGCAGATTTGGTCAGATAAGCGAGAATGTGATACTGGAGGTAAGTTGGATGGGAAGTTCTGAACCAAATTCCTCGATGAAAGTCAGTTCCTATATCTTTGATATGATGGTACAACAGAAAAAATTTGACTTAATTGATATATACAGACTATCACCCTTCAATATAAGGGTTCTCAGTAAATATAGAACCTTTTGTGAAAAAATCATGAGCCTGGTAAGATTTTCGAATACAAATAATCCCATTTTTGATTTGAGGAATAAAATCCGTCATTTTTATGATTTGAATCAAATGCTTAAAGACAAGGATATTCAGATATTTCTTCATAGCCATGATTTTGAAAAGATGCTAATCAAAACAGGCCAGGACGATATTGTATCATATAAAAACAACAATGAATGGCTTTTGAAACACCCCGCTGATGCAATATGTTTCTCAAAAATTGAAGAAACATGGAAAGATTTGAGATCAGTGTATTATGGTAATTTTCAAGATATTGTAATTGGCGTTTTGCCCCATGAATCTGATATTATTGAAAGTATAACAATTATTTATAAACGCTTGAAAAATATCAGTTGGGATTTAAATAAATAACATGATTTAATAAAAAATATCCCCCCGGCTATATAATAACCGGGAGTTCTAAAAATTTTATGATTACGGCCTTCTGGTAAACTTCGAGAAGTCCGGCTGGCGTTTTTCATTAAAGGCATTGCGGCCTTCCTGTCCTTCGTCAGTCATATAGAAAAGCATGGTGGCATTTCCGGCAAGCTCCTGCAATCCTGCCTGGCCGTCACAGTCGGCATTCAGGGCAGATTTCAGGCAGCGCAAAGCCAAAGGAGAATTCTTAAGAATTTCCCTGCACCACTGAACTGTTTCTTCTTCAAGGCGTTCATACGGTACAACGGTATTAACAAGCCCCATATCAAGGGCCTGCTGTGCGTCATACTGTCGGCAAAGGAACCAGATTTCACGGGCTTTTTTCTGCCCGACTATTCTTGCCATATAGCTGGAACCGTAGCCGCCGTCGAAAGAGCCAACTTTGGGGCCTGTCTGGCCGAAGACAGCATTTTCAGCAGCAATAGTTATATCACACATCAGGTGCAGTACATGGCCGCCGCCAATTGAATAACCTGCCACCATAGCTATTATCGGCTTGGGGCATGTTCTTATCTGACGCTGAAAATCCAGAACGTTCAGATGATGCACCCCTTTTGAGTCAACATATCCTGCGTCGCCCCTGATCTTCTGGTCGCCGCCGGAGCAAAAAGCCTTCTCGCCTTCTCCGGTAAGAATAATAACGCCAATTTCCGGATCCTGCCGGGCATCTTCAAGCGCCTTGGACATTTCCATTACAGTCAGGGGGCGAAAGGCATTCCTTACTTCCGGCCGGTTGATAGTAATTTTAGCTATACCTTCGAATTTATCATATTTAATATCTGTATATTCGCCTGATTTTATCCAGTTAAATGTTCCCATAATTATTTCCTGTATTATTTGAATAAATAAGTTGCTTAGTCGTAATTAATTGTTCGGAAAACCAATTAAATGTCATTCTGAAGAAGCGTAGCGACTAAAGAATCAATTTCTTTTAAGCCTTTGGTAAAGAAAAAAATGTAGCTGAGCATAGCTTCCTGCCGGTTTATCAATTTGTGACAAATGGAAATTTTAAAAAATATTTTTCTAAAATTCCTTAATATAATTTACAAAGATTTCAGGTTTTTCAAAATGGCTATTATGTCCGGTGCCGGAAATAATCCTTAATTCGGACTTCTGATTAATACTTGCTATCTTATTATTGATTTCAATATATTTTGAATCCTGTTCTCCGGCTATAAGCAGTATTGGAAGATTGGCTTTTGCCAGGTTGTCCCATTGGGGCTGCATCCTTCCCGTACTCATCACCCTGAGCGAGCAGGCAATTTCCTGCTTATTATTTTTCAGGCGGCGTTTTATCAGCTTCCCATATTCCGGATGTTCTTTGATATTGCCGAACAAAGACATTGAATACCAGTTCTCAATAAACTCTGCATAATCTGAGTTTATTATCTTTTCTGACAGCAGTTCGTCCGAGCGAAGCCTTTCAGCACGTTCCTTATCATCAATTATTCCGGGCGTTGCCGATTCAAGGATCAGTTTATCAATCATTTCCGGGTATTTCATGGCAAAATATAAAGCCAGCCTGCCTCCCATGGAATAGCCGCAAAGCGTGACTTTCTCAAGTTTTTTTTTACTGAAAAATTCTTTTAGCCCGGCGGCTGTTTCCTCCATTTTATATTTATCTTCGCCGCCTGTAACTTTTGTAGCGCCGTGCCCTGGCAGGTCAATGGCAATGCAGTAATATTCAGGTTGTAAATGCTTCATTACTTTCAGCCAGTCATCCGCGCATCCCATAAAGCCATGCAGAAATATTATCGCTTTGCCTCCGGGATCGCCCATTTTTATGTAATTGAAATTGCTTGCCATAGTATTGATTATTGTTGCACTAATATTTATTTTTAAATTCATTCCATGAGTGTCAGTCATCAGATCGGAATGTCTCATTATTCTGATTTTTGTGAATTTGTCATTCTGAACGAAGTGAAGAATCCAGTATTCATACGGGTTATAGATTCTTCGCTACGCTCAGAATGACCGCTTTTCAGGCTTCCGAGACAGCCTCCTTATCCCCGTACTTTTTCTTAAACCAGATATACATTGGAATTCCCAGCGCCATTAGTAAAAGGCCAAACAGGGAATTGATGATCTGTGCCTCGCCGTTGTAATAGCGGATAATATCATTATATAGTGTCATTACTACGAAAACAAGGGCAAAAACCGTGAATACAAGTGGAATAACGGGATATGCAAATACCTTATACGGACGTTCTGCATCAGGCATTTTACGCCTGAGTATGAAAAGGCCGAAAGCGCCGAGGGCATAGAATATCCAGCTTACAAATATCAGCATATCGGTTAGAATATCGAATGTACCGCTTAGAACAAGCAGGGTAGACCATGCCGCCTGCAATATTAATGCATTGGCGGGGGTTCTGAATTTCGGGTGTATCCTGCCTACAGGGCTGAAGAACATTTTATCCCGCGACATAGCAAAATAAACCCTTGCGCTTGCCATAATTGTTCCGTTGGAAGTACCAAAGGTAGAAATCATAACGGCGGCGGCAACCAAAGCGCCACCAATAGCTCCGAGAGCCTTTTGGGCAACATCAGCGGCAACAAGCTTTGAACCGGCCATTTCTTCTATCGGGAGTACATATAGGAAAGCAATGTTAATCAGCAGGTAAACCGTTATAACTATTATCATCCCGGTAATAAGAGCGCGAGGAATTGTTCTCTGGGGCTGCTTTACTTCTCCTGCAAGATATGTTACATTGTTCCAGCCGTCATAGGACCAAAAAGCCCCAGACAGAGCTACTATAATAGCTCCGAAAATCGGAGCTCCGGTGGAAGGCGTGAATCCATTCTCGGATACCAGATGACCCGTACTTCCCTCACCGAAAATTACTGCCAGTATCAGCAGTACAAAAATTGCCGAGACCTTTGCAGAAGTAAATATCAGAGAAACACGCCCGCCAAACCTGACTCCAAAATAATTTATTGTGGTCAGTGAGGTAATAATCAGTATTGTCAGGCTTTTAACTCCGAAATCCTGCAATGGGAAAATATTCCCGATGTAAGGGATGTGCAATACAATACTGTTTTCAATGTCAGGGCTGAACCTTGGCAATACCTGGAAATATTCAAAGTACTCTGAAAATACATAAGTTATTGAAGCGATGGATCCCGTCTGGATAACTGCAAATATTGCCCAGCCGTACATATAAGCTGTAAAACGGCCGTACATTTTTTCGAAATAAACATATTGTCCACCCGGGGCTGTTATCATACCTGCCACTTCGGCATTGGTAAGCGCTCCGAAAAGCGTTAGTATTCCTGCTATTACCCACACCAGTAGCATCAACTCAGGAGAGCCAAGCTGATCGGCCATAAGTGCCGGCTTTTTAAATATTCCGGAACCGATGACGGCTCCGATAACAATTGCTGTTGTTGTGTAAAGTCCGAGATGCGGCAGAAGGCCGGATTTCTTTTCAGTCATGTTTGTCTGCGTTTAGGTTTTCAGAATGCTGTTTTCAATATATCCGCAAGATATAAATAATTCAAATAAAAAAGAACGAGGTCGAACCTTAAAAAAGATTAAATCTTAACTTGTTTTGATTTTTTTTCATAAATTTATGTAACGAATTCCTGTTTAAGTGTATTTATAATAAATAAGACAAATTGAAAACGCGGATAACTAAGGGAAGAAAATATGCGTATCGGAATTATAATTTTTGCATTGTTTGTAATAATAGCTTCTAACACCAGCGCCGAATGGGTTGGAGTAGAAAAAAAAGGAAAAAACGGCGAAAAAGTTATGGCGCTCAAGCCTCAGGAACCTGAAATTAATATTATTGAAAGTAACAGCAAAGGTATTGAACTGGAACTGTCTGTTTCGGGATTTGATATGAATGTTGCTACAGGAAGATTTGCAGGTTATAAAGAAATCAGCCTGTTGGAGGATTCTTACATACCTGCGGGAAATGTTGTTCCGGAAGTACCGGTAATTTCAAAAATTATTGCCGTACCCGCCGGTGCAAAAGTAGAAGCAAAGATCATATCCGGCGAAGAACCCCGGATTTTTTCTGGTTATAATATTAAGCCGCGAATGGCAAGCCATGCTGAAGGCGAAGAACTGCCTGAAATATCAGCGAAAGAATATGATTTTGACGGTATTTATCCTAATGAGGCCGTGAGAATAAGTAAACCAATGAAATTCAGAGATATTAACGTTGTAAGGGTTGATATTGCTCCGATTCAGTATAATATGAATATGGAACAGATATCGGTAATTCCCTATATGAAAGTAAAGATTGACTTTATAACAAGTGATGATACTCCAATAGCAACTGATCCGAGGCCAATATCACCAGCCTTTGAAAAAATTTATAAAAATATGGTACTTAATTACGAGGATTTTCTTGATTCTGAACGTCATGATAAACACAGCTATGACGTTATGCTATGTATAATGCCGGACGAGTTCAAAGAAGTATTCGAATCTTATGCCGAATGGCGTCATCGTAGTGGAACTTATATAATAACAAAAACTTTCAGTGAAATTGGAGCCAATTCATCCAATTATGAAAAAATCAGGGATTATATTTCCGAAGCTTATCATACATGGGCAATTCCGCCTACATATGTATTAATGGTAGGTGATTACGGTGTATTTCCCGTGAAATATGTGACTTATCCTGATTATACGCTAATGAACGAAGACTATTTTGTTTGTGTGGACGGGGACGATCATTTTGCAGATATGATGGTTGGCAGAATACCGATTCAAAGTGAATACAGGCTTGAAGTTATCCTGAATAAACTTAAACTTTATGAAACTCAGCCATATATGGCAAATACCAACTGGTTCAAACACGGAATCGTTAGTTCAAATAATCTGTATGCCTCACAAGTTGATACTAAAAGATTTACACGTAATGTGATGCTCGAAGACGGAGGCTTCACTGAAGTTGACACCTTATGGAGCGACGGTAAAAGCAATGGCGGCTGGGGAGGTTCAGGCTGTACTGTTAAACTCAGCCATATAATAAGTGCACTCAGCCAGGGCAGATCTTTTCTCAATTATCGGGGTGAAGGCTGGAGCTACGGCTGGCAGACAATATGCTTCGGTTTTGAAACAGAAGACATTTCACAGGTGAACAACGGACTGATGATGCCCTTTATCTCAAGCATTGGCTGCGGTGTAGCAAAATTTGACGAATACTCAGGCAATTGTTTCGGTGAAGAATGGTTGAAACTGGGTACCAAAACGAAACCAAGAGGCTCTATTGCGTTCGTAGGGCCTACTTCTAATACTCATACATCATATAACAACAGGATAGACAAAGGAATATACGTGGGGCTTTTCCGCGAAGGTCTGGAAACTCCTGCACAAGCATTGCTCAGAGGAAAAATATACATGTTCAACGTTTTTGGCGATGACCCATGGGTTAAATATCATTCAAATACTTTCTGCCTTCTCGGCGATCCGGGTTTACACCTCTGGAAAGATGTTCCGAGAGAATTAAGCGTAAGTTACGAGCAGAATGTACCTAAAGGTTACAGCCAGCTTGAAGTTGATGTTAATTATAAAGATAATAATCAGCCCGCTGCCAATGCTGTAGTTTGTATTTCAGCCGACGGCATTTATTCGGTTTCAAGAACTGATGAAAACGGACGCGCCTGGATTGATATTCATTCTGAAACCCCCGGTTCTCTGAACCTGACAGTAAGGGGAGAATCAATGATACCCTTCCTGAGTACTGTAGAAGTTATTAATGCTGATCACAATGTTCATCCGCTTGAAGAATATGAACTGGCTGATGTAAGCGGTAATGGTGATAATTATCCCAACCCTACTGAAACGTGCAGTATATCATTTGTCCTTAAAAACGAAGGAAATGTAAACGAAAACAACGTTAAAGTGAAACTTGAACTCGATACTGAAGATTATGCCGGAATGAAAACAACCGACGAAATCAATATTGGCACATTGAACAGCGGCGCACAAAGCAGTCCTGTAAGTTTTGAATATATTTTGAAGGACAGTTGCAAAGTCGGATACGAACTTCCGTTCAGACTATCTGTAATATCTGATTACGAAACCAGGCTCTTCCATTATGATGTAGAAGTAAGGGGATGCGATCTCAGTTTCATGGAGAAATGGTATGATGAAACAAAGCCTCTCTACAAAAACAACCGCCTGGAATCCGGTGAAACATCAAAGTTTATCATCCAGTTAGAAAATATCGGAACTGAAACAGCGAAAAATGTTAGCGGAGTTCTTACTCTTGTTGAACCTGATGAATTCGTAACTATATTAAAATCTAACGCTTCCTGGGGCTCGATTGATAAAGGCAGCAATGCCGATTGTACTGACGATGCTTTTGTCCTGAAGGTTCGTGAGGACTGCCCGGAAGACCATGAAGTCTATTTCAACCTGCATGTTCAGAACAATGACGGACGATATAACTATAGTAAGGAAATTGTCCTTTATACAGAAATAAATGACGAGCATATATCATATCCAACCGGCCCTGATAATTACGGTTACTATGCTTATACATCCGACGACCTGATATTCAAAAACAGGCCTGTTTACAGCTGGAAAGAAATTAAAAATCTTGGACAGAGGCAAACTCTTAATTACCAGGCAAAAGAAATTGACCTGCCATTTACTTTCAAATATTATGGCAGGGAATATAACAGTTTCAAAGTCGATATGGGAGGCTGGATAGCATTTGGAAACGTATCCGGATACAGCTACGGCTTCGAGAATGAGAAACTGCCATCGAAAGACCAGGCTGACGGAATGGTAGCAGCTATGTGGATATGGACGGCCTATTCAGGCAACAGCGGTTCTGTTTATACATATTACGATGAAGAAAACCATCGTTTTATCATTGAATATTATAATATCAACCGCCGAATTTCACAAAACTCTAATACTGTAAACGAGACTTTCCAGATTCTTCTTTACGATCCGGATTATGTGGATACACCAACCGGCGACGGAGAAATTGTATTCAACTACAAAGAAATTTACGGTGTTGGCCATGCAACCATTGGCGTTGAAAGCCCCGATGAAAATGACGGACTGCAATTGTTCCATAACGGAAATTACAACAGAACAGTTTCCTGGCTGGAACCAGAGTTTGCCATTAAAGTAACTACACAGCCACCGATACCGGCAACAGTAGGTGTGAATGACAATTTATTAGCTAAAGGCAATTTTGAATTGATGCAAAATATACCAAACCCGGTAAACAATTCAACAATGATAAGTTATTTTCTGGAAGAAGCCGGAAATGTTGAAATTGAAATTACTGATATGTTTGGAAGAAATATCAGAACGCTTGTTTCAGGTTCCGTACCGGCAGGTATGAATAAGGTTGTTTGGGACGGATTGAATAACAATGGTTCTCAGCTTGCATCGGGTACTTATATTTACAGCCTGAAGTACAATGGCAGCATAGTTGGCGTCAGGAAAATGATTTATCAGAAGTAGCAGGCAGTGAAGTATGATATACACGATATTTCTCTTATCAGCATTTCTGCTAATTGCTGTTGTTGTTGGGGCCGTTGAATATTACAGGCACCAGAAAAATATCTTCTCTATTCCTATCCGCGTCCATATTAACGGTACGCGTGGAAAATCCAGCGTAACCCGGCTTATAGGAGCCGGATTGCGCGAGGGAGGAATCAAAACAATAACCAAAGTGACTGGCACATATCCGAGACTTATCGTTGATGACGGATCGGAAATGGAAATTCATCGTAAAGGTTATGCAAATATTATTGAGCAAAAATCAATCGTTAAATACGCCGCTGCCAAAAAAGCGCAGGCACTTATTATCGAGTGTATGGCTCTTGATCCTGAATATCAGCAAATCACCGAAAACAAAATGATCCATGCTACGATTGGTGTTATCACAAATGCCAGGGCAGACCATCTTGACGTTATGGGGCCCACGGTCAGGGATGTTGTTGAATCGCTTTCAGGAACTATTCCTGCCGGTAAGGATTTCTTTACCGCTGAAAACAAATGGCTCCCGGTTTTCAAAAAGATATGCGAATCGAAAAATACTATGCTCCATCATTGCAGTGATGAAAAAATCAGTGATGAAATCATGGAGGGATTCTCGTATATTGAGCACAAGGAAAATGTAGCAATAGCTCTTGATGTTTGCAAACATTGCGGAATTGAAAACGAAAAGGCTTTGAAGGGTATGTACAGGGCTATTCCTGATGCCGGTGTTCTTAGACGATTTGTAATAAACACAGATAATGGAAAAGTAACTTTCTACAATGCTCTTGCTGCGAACGATCCCGATTCTTCATTTATGATATGGAGAAAGATAAGCGATGAATACGGCCTTTCCGGTAAGAAATGTATCCTGCTGAATACAAGGCAGGACAGACTGGAAAGGGCAAAACAGCTTGCTGAAATGAGTGCTAAAAAACTTGATAGTGAAATTGACATGATGATACTTATAGGACAGTCAACAGCAGTTGTTGAAAGTATGGCAAAGAAATACGGAATGGAAAAGAATAAAATTGTTAATATCGGATGGAAAGAACCTGAGGAAGTATATAATAAAGTTCTTGAAGCGACTAACGGTAATGCCGGTATAGTTGCTTTCGGAAATATGGGCGGCATTGGCGCTGTTACTTCAGATTATTTTATGGAAAGGAGCCTTGCAAAATGATTGAAATGGCTATTACGCTTGGATTGTTTCTCAGCCTTATATCCTATGAAATTTTTGGTTTTGCGGCAGGCGGCATTGTTGTTCCGGGATATATTGCTTTGCAGATGGCTGACGCCTGGAAAATGGCAGGAACTTTCCTTGTCAGTATTCTGACATATTTTATAATTAAAATAGCTGCTGAATATACTTTTCTATATGGTAGAAGACAGATGGTACTCAGCCTGCTTATCGGCTGTCTGCTTGCCAACCTGTCAAGGTATTTTTTTCATTTCGACCTGGGTTCGGGAGTAATTGAACTTTCCGCAATGGGATGGGTAATACCGGGGCTTATTGCTCATTGGTTCAGCAAGCAGGGGATAATACGAACAAGCTGCGTATTGATAATCACTTCCGTACTTGTCAGGTTGTTAGTTATTTTACTATATAATGGCGAATTACTGCCGCAATAGTATATATTGAGCAGATTTTATTTGGGTGAATTTTTATTGAAAATAAGTTGAAAAAACTCTTTCGGATATCTTATCAGAAAGATAAAAATATGGGAAATACTTCCCCTGAATTGCATTGGAATACGGAGACTCCGATAAGCAGATTCAATAAATGTAATTATATATTGGTATGAGTAATAAAAACTCATTTTGGGTTACAAAAGATTTGAAAAGCAGGTTGAAGATTGATGATGATTAGTTTAAGATCGAATATTGTTCTTGCAGTTTTGGCGGCGCTCGCTATCGGGGCTTTCCTGATTGTTGAATACAGCCGCGAAAATGTAAAGCCTGAATATTATAATGCGATGCTTGCAGCCGCGGAAACAGCGGATAAGGCAAGGGAAGCAATTAAAGAGCACAGGCTGGAAAAGGGAATTTTTATTGATAACGTAAACGATCCTAACGGTACGGCACTGATAGGACAAAAATATACTCATATAACCACTGATCAGGGAGATATTGAGGCGAAGTTGTCTTCAACAAATCCCAATTTTGCCGCTGCCGTTGTAATAATGCTGAAAGATGCCGGTATAACAAAAAATTCAAAAGTTGCCGTTGGGATGACAGGTTCTTTCCCGGCACTGAATATAGCAGCAATAGCTGCAATTGAAACGATTGGCGCGGAACCGATAATAATAAGTTCTGTCGGAGCTTCGGATTATGGAGCAAACGATCCCCATTTTACCTGGCCTGATATGGAGAAGTTCCTATTTGATAGCAGGATAATAAAACACCGCTCTGTTGCAGCATCAATTGGCGGAGGAAGAGATATTGGCCGCGGATTAAGCCCGAGGGGCAGGGAAATGATTGTTGATGCCATTAGCAGGAATAATATTCCTATGATATACGAAAAAGACTTGCGGGAAAGCGTTGCAAAAAGAATTGCAATTTTTGACAGCCTGTGCGGGTCGGGCGGCCCGGATGTGTATATTAATATCGGCGGTGGCATAGCAAGCCTTGGCAGTTCTATTAACTCTGACATGATTGAACCCGGCCTGACAATGCAGCTTCCCGAAAGGAATTATCCCGCAAGGGGTGTGCTTACTATCCTTGGAGAAAGAGGAATTCCGATAATACATTTGCTGAATATTAACAGGCTTCTTTATAAATTCAAGCTCCCTAAAAGTCCCGAGCCTCTGCCGCTTCCCGGAGAGGGAGAAATTTTTTCCAGGGAAAAATATAATGTTATAGTAGTTTTGATTGTAACTGTTATATTTGCAGGAATTTTAGGATTCGTTGTCTATAAGGACAGGAAACGATTCGGTTTAGAAAATGACGACGATACTTTTACATTGTAAAAAAACGAATCAAAAAATTTTAATTATACCGTTCCGGACAGTATTTCCGGTAAAGGAAAATAAATGAAAAGGGTGAATTTGTTATGAAAATCAGAAATTTAATTATATATGTTTTTACTGCCTTAATGCTTTTTTCAGTTGCCGGGGCAAAGTATAAAACTGTAAAACCTGCCAAAAAGAACAGGCTTGTTACTGTAATTTCTAACGGAAAAAAATTCAAATATTACAGGCTGTCTTCATCGAAGGAGACCCTGCTGAACCTTCGCGGCCCCGGTACGTTGAAAGTGAATACAAGGGAAATCCTGAAAAGTGCTAAAGGAAAAGGTTATACAATTCAATATTCTGTTGACGGTTCCCCTTTCAAAACTATAAAAATAGAAGGCCCTTCTGTTTCAAAAAAATCCCGTTTCAAAGTAAAATCTCTTGGCAGGCCGTCTGTTAATAAACCTTTTAAAATAAAACTTGGACGCGGCTACCACACAATTAAGATCAGGATCAGTTCTGCATCGGGAAAAACTATTGCAAGGTTTTTATTTGAAAAGGGTAAAACAGAAAAAGAGAGATGGACAGACCTGGAGCCAAGTTCAAAATCAGAAATGGTGGAGCTGATCGTAAAAGAAGGTTCTTACCAGTATTACCGGTTTTCATATAAGAAACCGCTCGAAATCAAAATTATTGGCCCAACGAAAGTACGGATTCTTACACGTATGGAAAACAGCTACGATATGAGAGGACGGGTTCATTACAGGATACAGGTAAAAGAAGACGGGAAAGTAAAAAACACATATCAGCTTTCGAGCGTTAAGTCTGATGTAACATATTATGCTGATAATGACGAACTAACTCCGGGCAAGGCAAGAGAAATTCTTATTGACGTGCCAAAGGGTAAACATGTTTACAGGATTTACCCGCTTGATAAGGACAAAGGTTCGGTACTTGCCAATATACTATTCCCGAGAAAGGATACAAGGCTTAAAAGATGAAAAATATAATCGTATTATTGCTGCTGATTATTACTTTAACACCTTCTTTTTCTGCAAAAAAATCAAAGAAGAAAAAGGCCGATAATTTCAAGCATGAATTAAGCCTGAAATTAAATCCTATGTATGATAACAACATACTCAGGTATTCGGATAAATATAAAGAAAGGTATGAAAATGGCGAGGACGAAGCACGTTTTCATATTAATTCTTTTGATGATTTTTTTATACGAAGCGATTTTTCCTACAATGCTTCCTTTAAAATGAAGAGAAACCGAACACTATATTTCGATCTCGGACTATCTGCAAACAATTATGCCAATAACCCGATCAAAGACTGGTATAAGTTTAACGCCGGAGTAAAACTTCAGACAATGAAATTCCGCCTTGGCTTTCTTTACGATGTAATACCTGATTATTACGTAAGGCATTACAGGGATTTTGATTATACAGATATTTACGGATACAAGGATGAAACTTTCAAACCCTTCGAATTTGCCAGGGACAAATATGAATTGGAAGGGCGATATAAAATATTCAGCTCAACTTTTCTATATGCTTCAATAGGATATCTCAGGTATTACCATAATAAATTTTTCAGGGAATACGACAGCAAGAATATGGAATTCCAGGGAAAGATATACCACAGATTTTCGCCCTCATTGAATATGATAGCTTATTTCAGATATACTAAATCAGATGCTGAAGCTCATGACGAAGTAAGCGAAATCTTCCCTGTTGCCGATGATGCGGATGCCTCGTACGATAATGAAAGGTTTAATATAGGCTTTACATATAAGTTACCAAAAAAAATCCTTAAAGATGCAAAAGCAAATCTTACATACCAATTCCGCCGCAGCGTATTTTCATCGGAAAGGCCGATAAGTGACGATCCGTATCACCCGGGAAGAACTGATATTATCCACTACCTGTCCTTTGATTTTTCAAAAGCTGTTTTCAGGAACTTCCGCACTGGCCTTACATTTGATTATTATACCAGGCAAAGCGGTTCTGAATCAGGTTTGAATGACGAGGCAATAAAGGAAGAAAAAGAATTTTCCCAGTACAGGGTAGGTTTGAATTTTGAATATTTGATAAAATTATAGTTTCAATAGATGGATGTCTCGAAAGCATGAAAAGCAGTCATTACGGTCGCAGCGAAGAATCCAAAACCCATATAAAAACTGGATTCTTCACTTCGTTCAGAATGACAAATTTCAAAGGATCAGAATAATGATACATCCGGTTTTTTAAAAAAAAGAATAATATTAATAAAATACAGGACATTAAAAATGAAATATCTATTATCAATGCTACTTATCTCAGCAATTATGGTTTCATGTATCCAGCCGAGCGACCCTGACGATGTTGGAACAATAACCGGAAGCTATACTATAGTTGCTAAAATACAGGTTCCGGGATATGCCCAGGATCTGATAGTTAAAGACAGCCTTGTGCTTATGGCCCAGGGAGAAGGAGGCCTTCAGGTGTTTAACATATCCGATCCTGAGAACCCCTTAGCAATGTCTTCATTGCTGACAGGTTTAAGAGGTTACTCAAAAAAAATTGATTATTCCGGTAACGGCGTTTACCTTGCAGCAGGAGGATTTGGTGTAAATGTGATTGACATTAGCGATCCTGTCAGGCCCATAGATATTGATGCTAACCTTACTTCTATCAGCCCGGCTATGAATTTCTGCATTAAAGATAATATCCTTTTCACTGCTACCAGCGAAAGGGGTTTCAAGGCTGCCGATATTTCCAATGTAATGTTCCCCGATGCCGGCGGACAGGTTGGTACGCCCGGATATTGCCAGAGCCTTAAATCAAGCTCTGACGGAAATTACATGTATGTTGCTGTTGGTGAAATGGGCCTTGCTATTTACGATATCAGCCAGGTGGAGGACGCATACACTACATCAGCCGCTCTGCGTATCGGCTGGGTTGACCTGCCCGGCTACTGCAATGATATTACTGTGGATGAAACTAACAACAAAGTATATGCTGCCTGCGGAACTCTCGGACTGCAGGTTGTAGATATCACAGATAAAGAAAACCCGGAACATATTGCATCCTACGATCCGGGTGGATATGCTAAAGAAATTTTGTACAGCAACGGACTTGTTTATATGACTACTGAAACAAGAGGTTTGAAAGTATTTTCGGTTGTTGATCCGATGAATCCTCTACTATCAGGTTCAGTAGAAACAAAATACGCCATGGGTATTGATATAAAGGGCAACTATATATACATTGCCGATGAAGATGAAGGCCTGGTGGTTATCAGGAAAGACTGATAATGATTTGTGGTAAATTGAAAAACCTTTGGAAAGTTTGCAAAGAAAAATTCATCCGATCACTTGAAGTGATCGGATGAATTATTTTATTCTCAAAATTAAATATTTATATTATTTCTTAAATTGAATTGATATTGCTACAGTGTGCCACTGTCCGTCTTCATCATAAGTATTGGTTGTCTCGGTACCATCGTCTTCACGGTAATATTCCTTCTCGAGATATTTATACTTCGCATAAATAATTAGCATCAAATTTACATCCTTGTCCTTGGGAACTGTTCCCCTCAGGACGTATCTTTTGCCAGTACTGTCATTTTTTGTGATATTGATATTAGTAAGATTATCTGAACCGTCATTAATAAATGAAGTCAGATTGTCGTGGACGGTTTCAAATTCCCAGTCGTATTTGAAAACGCCGTAATACTGGCCTGTTTCGTAGCTCATTTTCTTTGTTTTAAAGCTATGATCGATATTGAGTTCAATATTGAATTCACCGCCGCTCTTAGCTTTATAGATATACATTGTAGGCACACCACCTGTTGAACGATAAACATTCATGAACTCTAATTCGGGGGCGTTAACAACGCCGTTCACATCAACAACGAGTGTTGGGTCTTCATCAACAGGATAAAGCCAATAGAGTTCTTCCTGGTAGGTACTATCAATAAATCCTGCACCAATATTTGCATAGGCAGTGGCTACACCTGCAAACTGGCCACTTGCATCGTCATAAAGTTCAAGAATAACCGGAAATACCCCGTTTTCCTTATATGTGTGGCTTACTTTTTTATTATTCTTAACAATTTCAGTGGCACTGCCGTCCCCGAAGTTCCATTCATAACGGGCGTTTGCCGGCGGGTTGGCAATAACGGCTTCCCATTCGTATTCCTGGTCTTTTTCTCCGTTCAAAACATCAGGTTCAATTCTTAATTCGGAAACTGAAACCCACCGGAAATCAATCCATTCTTTTACGCCGTCGTTCATCTGCCAAACCCAGATGCCAAGGGTTTTATTGTTTTCTTCATTTGTCATTGACAGGTTCGCCCATTTACTATCATCGTTCTGCGCAATGTTGGTTTCCCCGTTGTAAACTATCACTCCGCCGTCGAATGGCGCACCGGTGCGGGGAGTTACCCTGCAGGCAATGGCATAATCATTTTCAGTATCAAAAGGAATTGACTCTCCCAGTTCTGATTCTCCCTCAGGGCCACTGAGCGTGTATTCCAGCGTGGGGAACAGATCGTTGCCAATTGTTTTGTTTTCAAGTGCCGCCCAGCGGATTTCCATTTTGCTCCAGTTATACATTGCCGACATACCAAAGAAAGCAAATTCCGTGTAGTTTACGGCATCGGGATCGTTGGCATTATCGCCGGACTGGTAAGGCTGGAGATTATCGCCTGTTTTTTGGATCATTCGGCTTTTATTCCCCGGAAAATTCGGGTCGGCAAGATATATTTTACCACCTGAATAATCAATTTTGTAGGCTATTACAGCATGAGAATCTCCTGCATCCTGAGACACGATAGTGTACATGGGCTTACCGGAAACATACATCTGGGCTGCAGCTGCATTCCATGCAACCTTGTGGTATTCCTTGTAGAAATCACTGCCATAATCATAAGTGCCTGCAATTTCAGAGTTAAAATCATCCCATATTTTATGCCAATATGATCCCTGCTCATTCTGTGTTTTAGTCACCATTCTGATTCCAAGCGGGTTGTCCTGCCAGATATTACCCCCTGTTCTATCAAACTGTCCGTTAAGCTGTTTATCAGTAGAGGGCTTTTTCATTACATAATACCATAATGAAGATATGCTATGCCCGGAGCAGTTACCGCCTTTTTCGATATAAGAGCCGTAATTTGGGAATTCCCAGTCGTCCTTGCCAGGTTCAAATCCGGAGTTTAATACGCCGGCTTTTTCCAGGTCTGATTTTTTTACAGAGGAAATAACGATATTTGCATATAAGTCATCATTGAAAATCCTGATTTTGCCTGAAGATTGATTTCCATACATTCCCGATGTCGCAAAATGCCTGGTAGCAATAATAACATTTTCTGTTGTGTATTTAAGCACAGGAATAACTTCAAGGTTTCCTTTAACGTCATCGAAAAAGAAAGCAGCAGGAATTTCATCTTCGGAAATTTCTATCGGAATATCAATAAATATCGGGCCATCTGCGTATTCGCCCCCGTTTTTAATCCTTATAAGCGGAGTTACGGGATTGAATCTTTCTCCGAGTGAGTGGCCTTCAATTTCTGCCGATGAAACTTCGAACTCCTTTGTTGAGCTTAAAGCACCGTCCGGAGCACTGACGGTCATGCCGTCAAGGGAGCTTTCAGCATCGCTTACTACAATGTCTCCTCCTGAACTTCCGAGTGAACTTTCCGACAGTACTTTGAAATCTCCGGTCTGAATCAAATTTGATTTGTTATTGTCAGTTGAATCGTCTGATTCCTCACAAGCGATAAAAGCTATGAGAATCAAAATCATTAGTGTTGCATTGAAACCTTTTTTTAACATATTTTTCATGTAAACCCCTGATATAATTTCATTAACCCCTTAGTCAAAATGAGGATTGAATTTAAAATAATCAATCCTCATTTGTAAAACAATTAAAATTTATAAATCAAAGTGAATTTTTAAATATTTGCAATGCGGCATTATAATCAATAAGCGCCAATGCTCCTGGTTTTCTTGATTCTGTTGCCCTTTTTGCAAGTATTTCGATATCATCTTCATTAACTCCGGCTTCTTTCAAACCGGCAGGTATTCCAAGTTGATCATAGAATATTCTTAATTCTTTGATTCCCCTGCTGGCTGCTTTATTTTCATCATTTATATTTATACCAAATACATTCCTGGCGAAATTTGCAAAAACATAAATATAATCAGGAGATTTTTCCATTGTATATTTCATCCACGCGGGTGTTATCAGTGCAAGGGAAAGGCCGTGTGTCATATCATACATACTGGAAAGTTCGTGAGCAAGAGTATGTATAGGAAAGGAAGGATTGGGCTTGCCAAGCAAAAGTTGATAACCGGCAAATGCCATAGTTGCTCCCCACATAATTGCCGACCTGGCGGCAAGATTGCCCGGTTCATTTACAGCAATCGGTCCGTATTTAATAATTGCCCTTATTATACCCTCGTTCATACCGTCCTGTACCTCCATTCCTGTTTCCGGGTGGAAATACTGCTCCATACAATGACTGATAATATCTGCTGCTCCGGCAGCAGTGTGATGCCTGTTAACAGAAGTAGTAAAAGACGGATCGAGAATTGAGAAAACCGGGAAAAGCTTTTGGTTAATCAGTGCAAATTTCTTATGATTCGCCCCGGCACTGATTACACTTATGGCATTCATCTCTGATCCGGTTGCAGCAAGTGTAAGAACAGAAGCTACTTTTAATGGATTGATCCTGACTTTATTTGTCAGAACATCCATTATATCGCCGTCATAAGGTGTATAAGCAGCAATTGCTTTAGCAGAGTCAATAACACTACCACCACCAACAGCAAGTACCAAATCAATATCATTTTTCCGACAGATATCAGTAGCCCCGAGAACATCCTCAACAACCGGATTTGGCCTGATGCCTGACATCTCGAAATACTCAACATCTGATTTTTTCAATTGATTAATGACATCTTCATATACTCCATTCTTTTTAATACTGCCACCACCATATAATACTAAAACTTTTTTAGTACCTGTTTCATTCAACGCCTCGGGTAAATTATCAATCGAGCCCTGGCCGAAGAATATCTTCGTTGGCATATTATATATAAAATTTTGCATTACTTTCTCTCCGGAATCATAAAAAAACATTATCGCAAATTAATAAAACTTACTGAATTAAAATATTTCCGGCAGTTTATGAGGATTAAATTTTGAATTAATTGTTCGCTATGAATAATTATTTGGATAGCCGATTGACAAAAATTATATGAGTAATTATCAATATAAGTTATTAATTTTGTAAAATATTATATTGAAAGTAAATATTGCAGGATAAGATATGACAAGTTCAAGGGAAATAAGACAGCAGTTTTTTGACTTTTTTAAATCAAAAGATCACAGGATAGTTCCAAGCGCCCCGGTTATCCCGCACGGAGACCCGACATTATTATTTACAAACGCAGGTATGAACCAATTCAAGGATGTTTTTCTCGGTGCCGGCAAGCGCGACTATACCCGCGCCGCCGATACACAGAAATGTATACGCGTTAGTGGCAAGCACAATGACCTTGAAGAAGTTGGTGTTGATACTTATCACCATACATTTTTTGAAATGCTTGGCAATTGGAGTTTTGGTGATTATTATAAAGAAGAAGCAATTGCCTGGGCATGGGAACTGCTGACTGAAGTATGGAAACTTGAAAAAGAAAGGCTATACGCCACAGTTTTCCGTACGGACGACGAAGCTTTTGAAATATGGAAAAAATACCTTCCTGAAGAAAGAATCCAGCGCTTTGACGAAAAAGACAATTTCTGGGAGATGGGTGATACAGGCCCCTGCGGACCATGTTCTGAAGTGCACTACGACAATACTCCCGATCTTTCAGGGGCAAGCCTTGTTAATGCCGGGGTTCCTGAAGTAATTGAAATATGGAACCTGGTGTTTATTCAGTATAACAGGAAGAAAGACGGCAGCCTGGAAGACCTCACGTCTAAACATGTTGATACTGGCATGGGATTCGAAAGAATCTGCGCTGTGTTACAGAATAAAGAATCAAACTATGATACTGATATTTTCATGCCGATCATTAACAAAATAGAAGAAATGTCGGGCAAAAAATATAATGGAGGCCTGACTGATCCTGATTCTATTGCAATGAGGGTTATAGCCGACCATGTAAGAACATTATCCTTTGCTATTGCCGACGGAGCCTTGCCGGGGAACGAGGGGCGCGGATATGTTCTGAGAAGAATTCTTCGTCGCGGATGCAGGTTTGCAAGAAATCTTGGATTTACCGAACCTGTTATATACAAACTTCTTCCCATATTGTTTGATAACATGGGCGATGTATTTCCTGAACTGTTGGAACAGAAAGTTGTTATCGAGAAAGTAATTAAAGGCGAAGAGGAAAGTTTCCTTCAAACACTGGAACGCGGACTCGAAAAAATCGAAACGATTATTTCCGGGCTTGGCGACGAAAAGGAAATTCCGGGATCGGAAGCATTCCTGCTCTATGATACTTTCGGTTTTCCTCTTGACTTGACAGAACTTATTGCCCGCGAGAGAGGCTACACAGTCGATACTGCAGGTTTTGACAAAAACATGAAAGAACAAAAGGAACGTTCCCGTGCAGCGAGAAAAGTACAGTCGGCAGAAGTTGAACTTCCTGTTGTTGATGCATCAACAGAATTTCTGGGTTATGATGAACTTACAGCCGAAGGAAAAGTGTTATACGTTCATGAAAACCAGGTTGTCCTTGACAAAACTCCTTTCTATGCTGAAAGCGGCGGGCAGATTTCCGATACCGGGAAAATTATTCTTGCCGGAAACGAGTACGAAGTTGTGGATGTGAAAAAATCTGGTGAAGCCTTTATACATATCTGCGACCGTGATGTGGAAAATCTTGTCGGATCAATGGCAGTAGCAAGTGTCGACGAAGAAAGACGGCGCCACATTATGCGCAACCACTCTGCCACTCACCTTCTGCATGAAGCGCTCAGGGAAACTCTCGGCAACCATGTTAAGCAGGCCGGGTCGCTCGTTGCACCTGATTACCTCCGTTTCGATTTTAATCACTTCGAAAAAGTAAGCGAAGAAGAAATCACCAAGATTGAAAAAATGGTTAATCAGAAAATCCTGGAAAACATATACGTTGATACAAAAGTCTTATCTATTGAAGAAGCACAGAAGAACGGGAAAATCAAGATGTTCTTCGGAGATAAATATGGCGATGAAGTACGTGTGATCACAATGGATAAAAATTTCTCGATGGAACTTTGCGGTGGCACTCACGTGAAGAACACTGCCGAGATCGGGCTGCTGAAAATTACTTCCGAATCGTCCATTGCAGCCGGAATCAGGCGTATTGAAGCCGTAACAGGAAAAGGCGTTGAAGAATATATATTTAACCAGCAGGAAAAGATAAACGACACTTTGAAACAGAAAGATGAGCTTTTCGCAAAAATTAAACAGCTTGAAAAAGAGATTTCCGGCCTGAGAAGCCAGGATGCGAAGGGCGGAATCGATGAAATGATAAATAATGCTAAAACTGTCGGCGATGTAAAAATACTAACTGCTAAACTTGAAATGGAGAGCGTGGACGAACTTAGAACGCTTGCCGATGAAATCAGGAATAAACTTGCTAATAACGGCATTGCCCTTCTCGCAATAGCATCCGAAGACAAAGTTCAACTTGTCTGCACTGTGACCGATGACCTGAAGAAAAAAGCACCTGCCGGTAAACTAATTGGCCTTGCAGCCAGGCAGCTTGGCGGCGGAGGTGGCGGAAAGCCCCACATGGCAACAGCCGGAGGAAAAGATGTTTCCAAACTTCAGGATACATTGGATAATTTCGATAAAATAGCAGCAGATTTTTTAGCCTGATATTTTAATCATAGATATTCAACTCGTCCGGCAAGGCATTGTCGGGCGAGTTTTTTTATTTCGGAATACCTGCTTTATTATCCTGTATTTCCAATTTTATCTGCAAAGTAAATTATAACATTTTGGGAATAGTTTACTATTTAAAAATTTAGCTGAATGATCGGCAGATTTTAGATTTATTATGTAAGTTAAATATTCGGGCTATAAGTATTATTGTTCCTTTAACCTGTTTTAACAACCACTACTGTCAGGTCGTCGAACTGGTCGGTATTCCTTGCAAAATCCTGCACAGCGTTTAGAATAGAATCCCTGATAGCCTGCGATTCTCCGGCGGTTCTGGCTGCATAGGAAAATACATTGATAAGCCTGCTTTCGCCGAATTCTTCTTTGGACTCGCTTCTTGCTTCGATAACTCCGTCAGTAATGAACAGGAATATATCACCCTCGTCATAAGTCATTGTTACTTCTTCCAGGTTGCGGCTGAACATCTGATCTTTAGTAAGGCCGATAACAATTCCTTTTGGCGTTAGTATTTCCACGCTTGCGGTTGAGCGTTTAAACCTGTACAAAGGCAGGTGGCCTGCCCTGGAAAAAGATATAGTCATGTCAGAGACATCGAATTCTGCTCCGATGGCCGTAATGAAAGAACTCTTTTCCATATATTTATAAAGCAGCCTGTTCGATTTTACAAACAAATCCTTTGGAGTTGGCATAAACTCATGTAATGTTCGCATTATCCCCTGTGCCTTTGACATATAGAGAGCTGCAGAAGTACCTTTACCGCTGACGTCGCCAACAACAATTGTCAGATTCCCGACTTTTCCGTTCAAAAAGTCATAGAAATCTCCTCCCACTTCCAGCGCCGGAAGTGAAACTCCGGAAATATCCAGCCCCTGTATCTCGGGAATATCGTTCGGAAGCGACGCAAGCTGGATTCTGCGGGCAATATTAAGTTCGTGTTTTATCCTTTCCTGCTGAGCCAGGTTTTCGTAAAGAAAACTATTTTCGATGGCATAAGCCGCCTGTGTAGCAATTGAAAGAAGAAAATCGAGATCCTGAGTATGGAAAGATGCTTCGGAACGTTTTTCGCCAACCAGCAAAGCTCCGACAAGTTTTCCTTTTGACCTGATAGGAACAATATATTCAAACTGGCAGCTTCGGAAAATTTCTTTAAGCTTGTCATCAAGATAATCAACCCTGAATGATCCGGAAAACTGATTGATTGCTGTAATTATTTCATCTGCAGCGAACATGCAAAATTCCCTGATATTCTGGTCTTTCAAACCATAATAATCCTGGCTGCAAAGCTTTTTCTCATCTTTAAAAATCAGCACTCCAACTTTTTTAAGTTTTATAAGCTTGCCGAGTTTTTCGACTATACCTGAAGCAAGTTCAGACAATTCCAGCCTCTTTTCCAACATCGTACTTAACTCGTCAGAGGCTTTCCTGTAATCAAAATTTACCCGATAGAATTTTTCATCAACAGTTTTCTGAACTTTTTTGGCAATTTTAAAGAAAATAATACCAAGAAAGATAGAAATTATCACGATGATTACTTTTTCGTAAATAATTTCCAGGGCTGGTGATAATGGCCTGTCGATAACTTCTATGGCCGTTCCGGTAAAGTGTATATTTGGCAGGTCGAAATCGATAACCGAAATATACCATACTAAAACAAGGAATATCGCTGCTACGAAAGCCTTCCAAAGCAGTGTAATAAAAGTATAAATAATATTTCTCTTTACCCGGATATCAATATCAAATATTCTGTACCTGCCGATTGTGTAAACATAAGATATCGGGAATATTAATGACACAAGGAATACATATTCTGTGGCCGAGGTGAGAAGGAAGCTGATTTTGAAGAATTTTGAAATTTCCAGGATTAAAAAGAAAGCAAAATTGATATAGTACCCAAGAGATATGAACCGCCTTAGGCGTTTATATTCCTTGCTGTAATTTTTTCTGTTTATTAAATCATAAGCAACAAATACGAATACCGGTAGAGCCGCGACAACATGGAAAATATTCTCGTTCCAATATTCCGGGAAGAAGAAAATATTGGGGATATAAAATACAAAACTGGCAATTCCATAAATATATAAACCATATATAAGTTTCTTGTTTGAGGATACCCTGCGGTTTTCCTTAGGGAAATAAACGAAACTATGAAGTATCAGCGGAACGCCGATATTAACCCCGAGAAATGTCATTACTACCCGGAAACTTTCAAATACTGACTGGTTCCACCCGGAAGTATAAACACCAAGTGTGTAGATAATACCCAGCGCTATTAGAGAAAATGCGGTGAGGCCTGCACCTTTTACCATTTTCTGTTTGATACCGATAAAACCGGCAAGAAATAATAATAGCATACCTGTAATAAAGGCAATCAGGTGGGAAAAGTGTACGCCGTATTTTGCAAGGGCAACCTGTATATCAAAAATCTGTTCTAATCTTAAAACCTGATACTTAAGAACTGTTCCGCTGCGGGCATTGTTCATCATATCAATTATTTCCGTTGGGGCCGGAAAATCCTTGTCATTAATTTTTACTATCAGGTCTCCGACTTGTAAACCTGCCCTGTCGGAAGTACCGCCTTCATACACATAGCTGACAAAAGCCCCCGATTTAATATCTATCATATTGGCAGCTGATAATAAATCCCTGTGCAAAATTGCCGAATCTGATGTTAATTTTCTTAGATGAAAATAACGTATACTAAAATATTCTGTAGAATCGTTGGAATAGAGGTGTTCGTTCAAACCGGCAATTTGTTCAATCTTATGTTTACCGGCAGCTACAAGAATACTGCCGCCGGGAATTGTATCGGGATATAGATTTTTGGAAAGATCCTGGATAATAATATTTTCTTTCAGGTAAACCCTGTTTTTTATAGGCACAAACAGGTTTTCATCGGTCATGGTTGTTGTTGTATTAATGAAATGAACAACAGAAGCCGCTACGGTAACTATCATAACCGCGAGAATCGAAATTTTAAACTTTACAGCCCGGCCCGTATCCATACTTAATCTACTTTCTACCTGTTAGCAGCTAATATTATTATAACGTCATCCACAAAATATTGTTTCAGTTCTGCGAAAATAAAACATTGTTTGTATGATTACAATCATTATTATCTTAAAAATTACGGAACTCCGAAGATTTTCACTATTTTTGTAGTCTGTAAAATTGATGATAAGTAATTGAATTATAAATTTTAATGAAAGGGTCTCGATGAGACTGACACAAAATTTCATTCCGACATTGAAAGAGATTGGTGCTGAAGCAGTAATACCTTCACATCAGCTTATGATCAGGGCGGGGCTTGTCAGGCAGGTTGCCGCAGGCGTATTTTCTTTTTTACCTATGGGTTATAAGGTTATCAAAAATATTATGGAAATCCTGCGCGAGGAAATGGATAAGATCGGCGGGCAGGAATTTCTACTTCCGGCGCTGAATCCTATAGAAATCTGGGAGCAAACAAACCGCGTTGAAGCCATGGGCGACGTTATGTTCCACCTGAAAAACCGTGACGGGCTGGTTCTTGCCCCTACACACGAAGAAGTTATTACTTTTCATGCCAGGCAGCACGTAAAATCCTACAGGGATATGCCACAGATCTGGTATCAGATACAAACAAAATTCAGAAATGAGCCACGCCCGAAATCAGGTATCCTTCGCGGACGGCAGTTTATTATGAAAGATGCCTACTCTCTGAACGATACTCTCGAAGGCCTGGATGTAGCTTATGACAAACACTACAATGCATACAAAACTATTTTTGAACGCTGTAATATTAAATATTTCATAGTTGGCGCATCCAGCGGAGCAATGGGCGGACGCCAGAGCCAGGAATTCATGGTTGAATCCGATTCAGGAGAAGACACATGTGCTGTTTGCGACAAATGCGGTTACGCTGCAAATGTAGAAGTTGCATCAACAAATGTTCAGCCGGTTGGCAGGATTGATACAAACGAGGAAGTTGAAAAATTCCCGACACCTGATGCAAAATCAATTGACGACCTGATTGAACAATATAAAATACCCGAAGAACGCTGCGCGAAATCTGTAGTTTATATTGTAGAAGATAAACCGGTTCTTATTTTCATGCGCGGAAACGATGAGCTGAATGAAACTAAACTCGAATCAATTTTCGGAACAAATATTCTTCGCCCGGCTGAATCTGAAGAATTGATCAAATATACCGGCGCTGATCATGGTTCTATTGGCCCTATCAACCTGAAAACAAAAATGAAAGTTATTGCCGACAAGCTGCTGAAAGGCGCTAACGGCATGGTAAGCGGTGCTAACGAAGACGGCTTCCACTATAAAAATATTGATTTTGACAGGGATTGCCAGATTGAAGAATTCCACGATATGAGAACAATTCAGCCAGGGGAAGCCTGCCCGAAATGCGGCGAAGCTGTAAGGGTTGTAAAAGCTATCGAACTTGGGCATATTTTCAAGCTCGGGACAAAATATTCGGAAGCTCTCGGCGCTAACTTCCTTGACTCGGAAGGTAAAGAAAAACCGATAATCATGGGCAGCTACGGTATTGGCGTTGAAAGAATAATGGCATGCTACATGGAGCAGCATTTCGACGATAACGGTATTATCTGGAAAGGCCCTCTGGCTCCGTTCGACGCTCATATTCTTTCTCTCGGTACAAATAAATCGCAGGAAGTTGCCGACGCTGCGGATAAACTTTACGAGGATCTTAAAGCAGAAGGTTTTGATGTTCTATATGACGACAGGAATGATTCTCCCGGCGTAAAATTCAACGATGCCGACCTGATAGGTATCCCTGTTCAGATTATAGTTGGAATGAAAAACCTTAAGAACGGTAACCTTGAAGTTAAAAACCGTGAATCCGGAGAACGTTCGGTTGTAAAGATCGAAGATATACCCGCATTCATCAGGGAAAATCTGAAATAAGTTGATTATAAATCCTTCTCATCCGATGACTTAAAGTCATCGGATGAGGTCACTTAACAGAGTAATTTGTCCGGTCAGATAAAGAAAAGACGATCAGCAATGGAAAAAGATAACAGAATTGCCGACCTGCATATACACACGCGTTTTTCAGACGGGGAACACTCCCCCCGTGAAATCGTAGAGAAAGCTATAGAACATGGTATAAGCGCAATTTCAATTACCGACCACGATACTGCCGACGGATCGATCATTGCCGAAGAAATTGCTACAAAGGCCGGGCTGGGATACATACACGGCATCGAGCTGAGTACTTTCCATAGCAACAAGGAATGGCACGTACTCGGGTATGGTATCGACCCGGATAATCCGTCGCTGACTCATCATATCGAGGAAACTAAAGTTTACAGGATGCGCCGGGCGGAAAAAATGTGGGAGAAACTGCGAACTCTCGGAGTCACATTTCCTTTCGAGGATATTATGGTAAAAGCCGGCAAAACACCTATCACAAGGCCGCTTATTGCAAATGTTATTTTCGAGAAAGGCTATACTACTTCAGTCAAGCAGGCCTTTACCAGGTATGTTGGCGATTTCCGTCCCGCCTATGTTGAAAAAATTCACTTCCCCGTTAGCAGCGCGGTAAAACTGATACACAAGGCCGGGGGTATTGCATCTTTGGCACATCCGATGAAAATGCTCAAGCAGAAAATTCTCTACGAATTTGTCAGCTATGGCCTTGATGCAATAGAAATAATTCACCCAACCTACAATGATAGACTCAGGATAAAGATCACGAATATGGCTAAAGATTACAAGCTGATCTATACCGGAGGTTCTGATTACCACGGCGGAGAAAGGCAATGGGACGAGATGAATTTCGGGAATATAGTAATTCCTTATGATATGTTCTTAAACCTGGAAGAAAAAGTTAAAGAGTTCAGAGGATAATCAGAACGGCAGGGATAAATACTTATTAAAATAATTCAGCAATAAAACCGGAATAATGTTCACTCCAAATGGTAATCCGTTAAAATATATTCCCATGATAAAACCTGCAGGCCGTTATCAACAACATACCTGAACGTTTTTATCCAACCGGTTCGCGGGGCATAGTAAAGAACGTTCCTCGGCAGATCCTCCCTTGTGCCATTGTATTCAAAGTAATCTCCGTATTTAATACAGCGGAAAGTTCCCGCGGGTGTAGCAATACTGACATCAACTTCTTCAACTTTACGAATAATTTTCTGTATGCTTTCCCCGCTTTGATTTGTAGAAACAACAAATTCACTACCTTTAACAAAGGGATAAGGAACCATAATACTTATTTCATGTCCCGGTTCGCCAGGGTTGCCGGATGACTTCCAAAGGCCGTCCTCCCTGTTCTGAAAATAATTAACAAGAGGAATATCCTCGTCGCCGTGTTCCTCTATAAACCAAACCCCGCCACTAACAGCAATTGTATCAACAATTCTGAATCTGTCAACGTAGCTATAAGCCTCTTTTCCGTCGTCATACCCATTTACCTGGTATTCCCAGTAATTGCCAATCACAAGCGGTTTGATTTCTGCAAACTCTATTGTAGTTTTTACATTGTCATCAAGCCCGAGGGGATCGGAACAGGAAATCGTAAAAAATGAAAATAATATCAATAGCTTCAGAACAGCTTTCCCTGTCTGCGCAGGTATATTTGGTTTCAATATTTTATTTCGTTTCAGCATTTCAATCTTTAAACTTAAAATAAGTTAATCTTTTCTTTCAAATTTAACAATCAAGATATTAAAAAGTTGCAAAAATCCTAATGTAATTAGTATAGTTTTATAAATTAATCAATTGGCCACAAGAACCATTCCTCCTATAATGGAAGAAAAGATAGTTTCTTCAGTCGCAAGAGCATCGGAATTATATAAAAAAGCTCCGTAGGAGCGGAATTTTTGTAGATAATGTTTACATTGCGATTATTAAAAGCTCCGTAGGAGCGACACAATCTTTTGCCAATGTCGCCCCTACGGGGCTGTTGTCCTTTCCGGATTCGCCTTTCTACAAAAATGTCGCGGCTACGCCGCTGTCGATTATTCCCCTCATTACGAAGTTATACTTCGTAATGCAGTTTTCTTTTGAAGCTGAGCTTCTCTATTTCAAAGTAGAACTTTGCAAGAAATATTCCTTCCCAAGCGGGGGCTTGGGAAGGAGGCTCTATGTCCCACGCTGGCGCCGACGAGTCGGGAAAGGGCGGGGGTGGAATTCCGGAAAATTCCCCTCGTTGAGGTGTGGCGAACGCAGCGAGTTCCCGACACGTCGGGACAGGCAGGGGTGGTTTCTTTTTCTTAGTCTTCGGGACGTTGCGTCTTTATCCACGAGCTAAAGCACGTGGCAATTGAATTTGACGAAAGTAAAACTGGATGTCATTCTGAGCGACAGCGAAGAATCCATTCTTCATACACTATCTGCAAACAAAGACGGATTCTTCAGTCGCAAGCTCCGGAAGCCTGCCCCGACGTGTCGGGGAATGACAACATAACATCTCATTCTTTTGCTCAGTTTATCCGTTCTTACACCCCAATGAACAGGCCGCCGGCCTTAATTCCCCATCCTGTGGTTTCAATGAATCGGATAATTTCCTTATTTCAATACTGTTTTTAATCAAAACCATGATGTTTGGGCTAATTGCTTTGTTGGCAGGGCTTTATACTTCCTTGGCCGGTGGTATTGAAGCACTGTTTGGCCTTATTGTAGTGAAATTTGGCCTCATTCCACGCTTGTTTGACTTTATCCCACGCTTGTTTGACTTTATCCCACGCTTGTTTGACTTTATCCCACGCTTGTTTGGCCTCATCCCACGCTTGTTTGACTTTATCCCACGCTTGTTTGGCCTCATCCCACGCTTGTTTGACTTTATCCCACGCTTGTTTGACTTTATCCCACGCTTGTTTGACTTTATCCCACGCTTGTTTGACTTTATCCCACGCTTGTTTGGCCTCATCCCACGCTTGTTTGACTTTATCCCACGCTTGTTTGGCCTTATTGAACATGTTCTTTGCCTCCGAACAAGAGTTCAATGCCTTCAAACAAGGCAGCAATGACTTCGAACAAGGCAGCAATAAAGCAAAACATTGCTGCAATAGTGTCGACCAAGAGTTCATTATCTTCAAACATCAGTACAATGATTTGGACCCCTCCCAAACCCTCCCCGAAGGAGAGGGCTTTGAAGTAAAACATTGCTGCAATAGCTTCAACCAAGAGTTCATTATCTTCAAACAAGGCAGCAATGATTCTGACCCCTCCCAAACCCTCCCCGAAGGAGAGGGCTTTGAAGAAGAATAAGGCAATAATAGAATAAACCAGTGGTGCTTTGCTTTCGACCCTTCCTACCTCCCCCCGGCCCCCTCCTTCGGAAGGAGGGGGAGTTAATCTTATGATATTTAATTTCTTATCCCCTCCTAAAGTAGGAGGGGAATACAGGGGTGGTTTTCTTTCTTTGCTTACGAACAGGGCGGCAATGACTCCGACCAAGGCAGCAATAGGTTCAAACTTTGGTGCATTGGCTCTGACCTCCCCAAACCCGCCCTGTCCACGACTTGTCGGGATCCGAAGGAGGGGCTTTGAACTTTTTGCCCTCCCCTTCGGGGAGGGTTTGGGAGGGGTCGTAACTAATTAATTATTCCACCACCAAGGGCCTGCCTTTGAAATTGCCATCTTTATCCATGATGCCAAGTATATAAACTCCAGCCGGAATTGATTCCGGTATTTTGAACAATACGCTACCATCAAGGTAGTTATCATAAACTATCCGGCTGACCATATCACTACGGATATTATATAATTCTGCCGTGAAACTGCCCTTTACTTTGGCTCCCGGATAGAGATTAACGCTGCTTCCCTGTAAGGCCGGACTTGGATATATCTGAATATCTGTATAATTTTCAGGTGTCGTCATTTCTTCCACATCAACGCCGTCAGGAAAATATCTGCAACACCATTTATAAATCTGACAATATATTGATTCAGGATTTATTGCCTGTAGATTGTTAATTCTCGAATCCTCAGTGATTCTATCATAACTGCCGTCGCTGATAATCTCATTGAAATATTCTGTAGTCCAGGTTTCTCCGGCATCACTTGTATGATAAAAAATTTGATGTCCGGTTTCAGAAGCATTATGCTTATAAGTATTGCAGGGAGTGGCAACGTAATTCAGGCTGTCCATATATACAAACCGTCTGATTCCCTCTCCCCATGTCTGTGAACTGTCACGCTTAAACAATATATTTTCCCAACTCTCTCCACCATCAGTCGTCCTGTATATCACATTTACTTTGTATTCCGATTCAGGATAGTCTGGGTCATATTTCATCCCCCATTTAAATCCAATATTCTTATCAACAAAATCGATTCTTGTAACTAAAACGCTATCATCGTTTTCATATGATGTCCATGTTTTTCCACGGTCTGTTGATTTCAATATAGAATGATAGTCCGCGTACCTGTATCTATCCTTGAAATTCGGATATTTCTTACTATCACCAATACTGAAGTAAAGCACATCACCTTTAACCCATTTATTTTGAAAAACATCCGTACTATCATCAGGGAAATTAATTTTCTCAATTGTTTCCCAACCGTCAAATGTAAAATATATCTTTGTTTCGTCTGAATAATTGAAATAACCAATATTTTCATCAAACATTTGTATTCTGCTGATCTCGCCACAAGTGTATTTCCCTTCTTTACTTTTTCCGGTATCCGCTCTGACATGAACATTCCAGCTTTCGCCATGATTAGTACTTTTCATAAAAAGAAGATTATGTTTGAAAAAAAGGAAAAACACGCTGTCATTTACAACGGAAAATTGAGATACTTCACTAAAATTATCCGAACAATATCCCTGGATACTATCCCTCTTTGTCCACTCAATACTTAAAAGTGGTTCCCATGATTGGCCTTTATCTGTTGATCTCTTCAATTCCGAATATCCTTTGATTGAATATCCGTCACTTCGTCCAAAAGAATGAAAGAAATAGGGTCTCCCTTGTTTATCGATCCTAAGGGTGTTTGAGTCCATTGCCCGCGTGTTACTTACAACTTTCCATTGCCCGGCGTCGGCGATTGTGAAAACAAATAGTATTATTAGTATCAAATATTTTCTCATAACTTTTCCTTAATGAAAATTTAAAATTAACAATGTTACCAACTTTTATCTCTGACCTCCCCAAACCCCTCCGAAGGAGGGGCTTACTGCAAAGCCCTCCCTTCTGGGAGGCGCGGCCCCTTACGTGTGTTTGGGAGGGGTCGAAATTAATCATTCAACCACCAGCTTAGCTGACAGATTCTTACCCATAAAATTAAAATGCACAATGTAAACGCCGCTGCCGATGTTACCGGGAAGCATATAAACGGCTTCGCCCCATTCCGGATGGCGTATTTGGAAATTATCAATCAGCCTGCCGCTAAGATCATACACGCTAACGTCAACAGGCCCCATGCCGATTCCGGAGTAAGACAATACGGCGCCCTCTCCGCGCCTGACCGGATTAGGGCTGATCTGTAACAAAGGCTCTTCATTGCCAATAGTTTCATAAACGCCAACTTCCCTGTCCGTATAGGCAAATATATTCCACATCATCTTACAATATGCTTCATCCTTATTGGCTACGACAAGATTGCGGGGAGAACCAACTGAACTACCGAATGTTGAATCTTCCATAAATTTCCTCTCCCATGTCTTGCCACCGTCGTAGGTATGATAAAAACAAAACGGACTTGGAGACTGGGTCCTTCTTGAATAACGACTGCTTGCTATCATATTAAGGCTGTCAATATATACTAATTCGTTAATACCCTGTGCGCTGTCCCGAACATTTAATATTCTTTGCCAGCTTTCCCCGCCGTCAAGTGTTTGGTATATAACGTTTACTAAATATGGTGATTCGGTATAAACAGAGTCTAACTGGCCTCCGTAAATATATCCTTTATTTTTGTCTGCCATTGTTATTTCAAGATCAAGAACATAATGATTGTTCTCATATTCTTGCCAGGTCTTTCCCCTGTCTGTTGTTTTGGATATATAGTAAAACTCGGGACGGCTTTCATAATTTTCTTTATCTTGTTCATATACCCACCAATTACGGCATGAAAAATAGAATACATCTTTTTCCGGGCGGCTATAGCCAAAATATATCATGCTATCCCTGTTTTCAGGAAAAGGCATTAATTCAAATGACTCCCAGGCATCATCTGTTAAATACATATGCGTGAAAATTAAATCACTATAAATTTTTGCTGAACCGGTTTTCTCATCCAACATATCGATCATCAATAACTCACTACTAACAGAAACATCTTTTAATCCATGTTTTTCAAAAGCATTCCAAGTCTTTCCGAAATCTTTACTTTTAATTATGAAATTATTAAGATCAAGGAAAATATATATTATACTATCATTGACAATTTGAGATTTAAAGGGAGAATGAAATTTACTTCCTGAAAATCCATCAAATGTTGTATTAGTATCACCAGGAATTGTATAAGTTGGTATTCTTATTTTCTCGATCCATGTCAGCCCTGCGTCTGATGAATGAAAAATTACTGTATTATCACATATTCCGGTTTCAGTTCTGTCAATTATTTCTGAAGCATAAAATAAGTCTCCGTTTGTATTTGTTACGAGGTTTAAAAATTTGGAATGTATCCTTTTGCTAGTGGCCTTCCATTCTGAAGACATGGCAAAATTGCCTGTTGAAATTAGAATTAAAATTATCAGTATCAAATATTTTCTCATAACATTTCCTTATTGAACATTAAAAATTAACAAAAGTACCAACTTTTATCTCTGACCTCCCCAAACCTGCCCTGTCCCGGCTTGTCGGGATCCGAAGGAGGGGTCGTAACTAATTAACTATTCCCCAACCACTAATGGCCTGCCCTTGAAATTGCCTTCTTTATCCAAAATACCAAGGATATAAACTCCTGCAGGAATAGATGCCGGTATTTTGAACAATACGCTGCCATCAAGGTAGTCATCATAAACTATCCGGCTGACCATTTCACTTCGTATATTATATAATTCTGCCGTGAAACTGCCCTTTACTTTGGCTCCCGGAAAGAGATTTACGCTGCTTCCCGGCAATGCCGGGCTTGGATATATCTGAATATCTGTATAGTTATCGGGCACCGTCATTTCTTCAACACCAACGCCATCAGGGAAATACCTGGCACACCATTTTTTAATCTGGCAATACATTGTTTCAGGGCTTGATGCCCTAAGCATGGATATTTTTGCCCTGTCCTTTATCTCTTCATAGCTGCCGTCGCTGATGTTTTCGTTAAAATATTCAGTTGTCCAGGTTTCACCTGCATCACTTGTATGATAGAAAATATGATAACCGGTTTCAGGAGCATTATGCTTGAAAGTATTACAGGGTGTGGCAACATAATTCAGGCTGTCTATATATACAAAATATCTGATACCGTCTCCTGTTGTCAGGGAACTATCCCGTTTAAACAGGATATTATCCCAGCTTTCTCCGCCATCAGTTGTCCTGTAAATCACATTTACTTTGTATTCAGATTCCGGATAATCGGGGTCATATTTATTGCCATATTTAAAGCCAAGGTTCTTGTTTATAAATTTTATTCTTGATGCCAGAACGCTGTCCGAGTTTTCATACTCTGTCCAGGTTTGGCCTCTGTCTGTTGTCTTAAGTATAGTGTGAAAATCAGCATATTTGTACCTGTCCCAAATATTGGGATACTTTTGAAGATTTGCCCTGTTAAAAAACTGAACATCACCTTCGACCCATTGGCTTGAATAGACAACAGTGCTATCTTTCGGGAAAGGGATTTTCTCAATTGTTTTCCAACCGTCATAAGTAAAATATATTTTTGTTTGATCAATATAATTAAAATAGCCAACATTTTCACTAAACATCATTGGCCCAATAATTGAACCACAAGAAAAATCACCTGCTTCTCTTTTTCCGGTATCGGCTCTGACAAGAATATTCCAGTTTTCTCCTCTATCAGCACTCTTCATGAATAGAACCGTTTTATCAAAAAACAAAAAGAAAGCACTGTCAGTAATTGCCTCAAACTGTATTACATCATGAAAGTGTTCAGTATTATATCCCTGAATACTATCTCTCTTGGTCCACTCAATATTGAAAAAGGATTCCCATGATTGGCCTTTATCCGTTGATCTCATCAGTTCTGAATACCCTTTTATCGAATATCCGTCACTGCGCCCATAGGAATGGAAAAAGTATGGAATACCCTGTTTGTCTAATCTCAGTGTATAGTAGTCCATGGGGTGCATATTACTTGTAATTTTCCACTGCCCGGCGTCGGCGATTGTGAAAACAAATAGTATTATCAGTATCAAATATTTTCTCATAACTTTTCCTTAATGAATCAATCATTCAACCACCAGCTTAGCCGACAGATTCTTATTATTTACGTTAAAATGCACAATGTAAACTCCGCTGCCGATGTTGCCGGGAAGCATATAAACGGCTTCGCCCCATTCGGGATGGCGTATTTGGAAACTGTCGACCTGCCTGCCGCTAAGATCATACACGCTTACGTCAACAGGCTCCATGCCGATTCCGGAGTAAGACAATACGGCTCCCTCTCCGCGCCTGACCGGATTAGGGCTGATCTGTAACAAAGGCTCTTCATTGCCAATAGTTTCATCAACTCCAACTTCCCTGTCCGTGTAGGCAAATATATTCCACATCATCTTACAATATGCTTCATCTTTATTGGCTACGACAAGATTGCGGGGAGAACCAACTGAACTACCGAATGTTGAATCTTCCATAAATTTCCTCTCCCATGTCTTGCCACCGTCGTAGGTATGATAAAAACAAAACGGGCTTGGAGACTGGGTTCTTCTTGAATAACGACTGCTTGCTATCATATTCAGGCTGTCAATATATACTAATTCCTTTATACCCTGTGCGCTGTCCCGAACATTTAATATTCTTTGCCAGCTTTCCCCGCCGTCAAGGGTTTGGTATATAACATTTACTAAGAAGGGAGATTCGGTATAAACAGAGTCTAACTGGCCTCCGTACATATATCCTTTATTTTTGTCTGCCATTGTTATTTCAAGATCAAGAACATAATGATTGTTCTTGTATTCCGCCCATGTTTCTCCCCTGTCAGTTGTTTTGGATAAATAGTAAAAGTTGGGATCGCTTTCATAATTGTCATTACTATCATGGACAGCCCAGTCTCGACATGAAAAATAGAATACATCTTTTTCAGGACGAGAATAACTATAATAAATCATTTTTTCATTTGTTCCGGGAAAAGGCATTAATTCAACAGTCTCCCATTGGTCTTCGGTAAGGATCAAATGTGTACCCGCTGTGTCATTATATACTTTGGCAGATCCAATATTTTCATCAAACATATCAATTAAAATAATCATATCCCTTTGAAACAGGTTGTATAGCCCAGGCATTTCATAAGCATTCCAGGTTTTTCCGGTATCTTTACTTTTTAAGAAATATCTTTCATACTTTAGAAAAATATAGATTATACTATCTTCAACCATCTGAGATTTAAAAGGATTAAAAAATAATGAGCTAGAATATCCATCAAAGACAACATTTGTATCCCCTCCAAAAACCTTTGTCGGAATTCTTAGAAACTCATCCCAGGTATATCCCGCATCTGAAGAGTGATATAGCATTGTATTGTAACAATAAATATCGTTACCCAAGTCATCTGCAATCTGTGCTGCATAAAACAATTCACCGGATCTGTTAGTTATTAAGTTTAAAACATCAGGATGTACCCTATGAGCAACAGCCTTCCATTCGGAAGACAGGCCGATATTGCCTGTTGAAATTACTATAATAATTATTGTGATAATATATTTTCTCATAACTTTTCCTTATTGATAAATGTTTCTCCTTTTATACAAAACTAATAAAAAGAATTTAACTTTCTTTCTTTTCAATCCTTTTCTGCATAAATTTTATGTTGATTCATTCTCATTCCGCAGTTTACGGGGGGTGTTTCAATCATAGATTTGGCGGGCCTGGTTCATTTATTGCGGGCAAGATGTCCAGCGGCTTGAATGGATAAGAAAACTATAGCTGTTTTAAAAAAAAAATTGGAAAATTATTAATGTGCTGGTATCTGAAATTACAATTCTATGCATTTGAAATGTCTTCATAAAGGTCAGAAACAGAACTACTGAAAACAGAAACACCGTACCTGCCGAGCAATTCGATAAATGCTCTTTTAGAAAGTCCTGCTATTTCCGCCGCCTCGCCGGCAGATATTTTTGCATCTTCGTATAATTTCGCTGCTATCAGCATCGATATGTCATCTTCATTTATTTCGAGGCGATCCGGTATTTTAACCTGCAGAATTTTCATAAATATCACAAAATGATTAATAAAATTTATTAATAGTTCTTTTTAAATAACAACTAATAAAATAAAAAATTGTAATCAGGGAAAGTATTTTTTCTTTTTCAATATTCTTTTTTCCTGAAAATTTATCCATGCAATATCGAGCTTACTCCTTATGTGGCAAACCCGTTTCGGCAATTTTATTATCCATCGAATAAATATAAACTTGAATAGCCAGTTGCACCACGTCTATCCAAAAAGGCAAAAAAAATCCTGCCGAATATAAAACCCGACAGGAAGAAAATGAGAGAACAAGTTCTGTCTATTTTCGTAAAATTACTCTTTGAACCGCCTGTTCGTCCTTATCAGTCTGAACAACTATCAGGTACATACCTGCTTCCAGCCCGTCAAGAACAAACTCCTTATTAATCTCGCCCATATTTGTAGCAGCAGAATTCTGCAATGTCTTAATTTTATTTCCAAACATATCATGCAGTGAAACAGTCACATTTCTCTTGTCTATCAATTCATAATTAAGGTTTACTTTGCCACTTGTAGGGTTGGGATATACCTTAAGGTTTTCGATAGATCCGCTGCATGCGCGCCATACATCTAAGTAGCTGTCTTCGCCTGCAATAGCAGCAGCCTCGCAAATGCTGCTTGTTTCGCTGAGCGCTAACAGCTCCGGTTCCAGCCTTGCCTGTACATCTTCCGGCAGTTTGTTTATAATATCAGCTGTAGGATCGAACCAGAAAATATAGTCAAATTCAATATCATCCGTTTTATCAAGATCGATTGCTACGGGAATAAGTTTGTTTATCCTGATAAGCTCGTCCATTTCAACATTATTATCGAATATTTTGTCATTCAGGTCTATCATGATTTTCTTTGTCAGCTCGTTGCCCATGCCGTCGAATGCAGAATCAAGTGTCGGGTATTTCTCCGAAAAAGAAGCAATTATCTGTTTTTCACTTACCTGGACAACGCTGTCGTTGGATATAACAACTGCTCCGTCCATTTCTTCCATCAATTTTTGCCTGATATCAACAACAATTTTATTGGCAAAATTTGGAATATCTTTCCCTTCCATTACATATACCTGGGAATTCATCTTTCCCCGGGCATTCAGGCTGTCATTGACTTTCACGGATACAAAGGATTTTGACATTATGTTATCAACATCAATACCATGCTCCTCTTTCAGCTTCTTAAGAAGTTCTTTATTATCGGTAAAGTTGCTGTCCAGTATTTCAATCTTTAAGCTGGTTTCAATATTGTCAGAATCCTGGATGAAAATATTAGTTTTGTCGATATCGATATCAATATCAGCATCGATATTATTCAATTTATCATGATCAATATTAATATTTTGAACCTCGTCCGATTCCACCATTGCAAAGTATCCGTTGGCATCTTCGCTTGTAAGCAGGCTGAAACGGCGGTTGCCTTTGTTATCAGTAATAAATTTCGGTGTGCAAAGCGGGTAGTCGTTTTCTTCGCCAATATTAACCTGCAGGTCATCTTTTGTCAACTTCATGAAATGATCGCTTTCATCCACCGGGAGAAACCTGAAGTTCAATACACCGTTCTGGATATTAAGACCGAACTCTTTCATTTCATTGTCATTTAAGGTAATCAGGTTGACACCCTTAACGTCCACGGGCTTGCGGTTCATTTGGGTTTGGATATTTTTCTCTGAAATCCTTTCAGGTTCAGGCGCATTATTATCTTCAGTTGCAACAAAAGTCTGGTTTTCAATTACCGGACTATTATCATCATTACTACTATTGATATTTGTCTCGGCAACAATATCAGTTTTTTCATTAACAACCGGGGCGTTCTGAGTTCCGGCATCATTCGGATTATTAAAAATTGTAGCGACGGATATAATTCCGGCTGCCGCCACGGTACCAATTGCCGTTAGTAGGTAATTCATTTTAATTCCTCCCATTTTGGGTTTATCAGTTGTAACAGTATTATGTTTGCCCGAAATTATATCGCGGGCTTCGTCCAGGCTTACAACAGATTTTCTGCTCTTAGCCTTTCCGAAAAGTTCATCGAGACGGGTTCGTGTGTCTTTCATCGTTCATGTCCTTCAAAAAAAAGCATAAATTGCTTCGTGCCGTGGGAAATTAACCGGTTACTTCCCTATGCGGCAATGGATAAGCGGTACCGTTTTTCCTTTTTCCGAAAGCTCCGGACTCTTCAGCCCTGCTTTCATCATCTTTAATCATTTCAGCAAGGTTTTCCCTTGCCCTTCTGAGCCGGGATTTTACTCCCGATAGAGTTCCACCCTGGATTTGCCTGATCTCTTCAAGCTGGAAACCGGATATTTCGAACAATATCACAGCTTCCTTTTGCTTTGCCGGCAGGCGGCCAAGTATGCTGTAAAGGAACTTTATATCTGTTTCCGTTTCCGGCGAAGCGCCTGTGGCCGGTATCTCGGCGGCGGCATCCTCGTTGTATTCTCCGAATATTTTCAGCCTTCGTTTCTTTCGTTTAAAAAGGCGTGAGGCTATCGAAAACAGGTAGCTTTTGAACGCCCCGTGGTCGCGTATCTTCCCGAAAGATTCGTAGGCGCGAAGGATTGTCTCGCCGACAATATCCTTTGCTTCATCGTAATCTCCGGTCATAGCTTCCGCGAACCTGCCGAGGTCGTCGTTCACATTTTCAAGCAAACCAAGGAAAACTTCCTGTTGATTTTCATTACCCATTTCAAACCTTATTTTGTTCTCTCCATAATAAGAGTCACAACTGATTCAAAAAGTTCCTCATTTTTTTTATTATTTCAAAATTTTTTTGGGATAAATGCGAAATGATCTTGATTATAATCTTTTTCCCTCCTTCCAAGTTATAATTGGGATTGATTATTTCCTACAAAGTTCAACATTGGAATTATAAAGCTCAGCTTAAGGATGAAATGCACCCCAACCCTCGTCAAATTCAATAGCCACATGCTCTATCTCGTGGATAAAGATGCAAGGTTCCAAAAGAAAGAAAAGAAAAACACCCCGGCCTGTCCCGATTTATCGGGAATATATCGGGGCCGGCGGTGGACAGTGCCGTTTTTGTTCTGATGTTCCCCTCATTGAGGGGGTGGCCGTTAGGCCGGGGGAGGATTTCCAGGTAATTCTATGCTTTCAAACCCCGTCCGGAAATCTGTTTACAAGAGCATCCATTTTTATTGTTAGGTATCTTCGAGTTGTTTTCCACTCCAGTCCTTCGGGCACCCCTCCTACATCGGGAGGGTATAAGAAGTTAAACATCATAGAATTAACTCCACCTCCTTCCGAAGTAGGGAGCCGGAGGAAGGTAGGAGGGGTCGAAAGCAAAGCCCCGATGGTTGAATATATTGTTGCCTTGGCCGAAGCTATTGCAGCAATGTTCCGCCTCATTGACGGCTTGTTCTGCTTCATTGATTGCTTATTCCGCCTTATTGACGGCTTGTTCCGCCTTATTGACGGCTTGTCTTGCCTTATTGATGTCTTGTTCCGCTTCATTGATTGCTTGTTCCGCTTCATTGATTGCTTGTTCCGCCTCATTGACGGCTTGTTCTGCTTCATTGATTACTTGTTTGGCCTCATTGATTGCTTGTTTGGCCTCATTGATTGCTTGTTCCGCTTCATTGCTCGCTTGTTCCGCCTCATTGATTGCTTGTTCCGCCTTACTGCTGTCTTGTTCCGCTTCATTGATTGCTTGTTCTGCTTCATTGATGTCTTGTTCCGCCTTATTGATTGCTTGTTCCGCCTCATTGATTGCTTGTCTTGCCTTATTGATGTCTTGTTCCGCCTTATTGATGTCTTGTTCTGCCTTATTGATTGCTTGTTCTGCCTTATTGCTGTCTTGTTCTGCTTCATTGCTCGCTTGTTCTGCTTCATTGCTCGCTTGTTCTGCTTCATTGATGTCTTGTTCCGCCTTATTGATTGCTTGTTCCGCCTTATTGATTGCTTGTTTGGCATTGAAATCCCAAAGATAGAGATGAGAATAGTCTATAGATAGAATTGATAATCAAATATTTATTTCAAAATATTAAATATTATACTATTTATATTAAATATATAGTATTTATAATAAATTATATAATATATCCAAGCCTTGATATAGTTCATCTAACTAAACTTTTTATATGAATAACTAAATAAATTATACATATTATTAAATAATTGGTATGATTTATTAAATTGATTTTATGAATTATTAAATATCAATTTCAACCTATTAATTAATCAGTATATCTAATTTGTTAGAATAATTAAATATATACTTGGATACTTAATATATTTTATAAAAAAAGAAGAAGAATTTATAGGAAATAGTAATTAATGACTTGGATGAATTATTTATTTGATTAGATATATTATTAATATTGTAATTCTATATGATTATTTAATAATCTGATAAATATATTTATTACAAACGCTTAAATATTTACTAATTCTTATGATATATTTTATTATTTAAGTATTGTAAATAATACAATCAGTTAAATATTCCGGATTTCAACGCTACACAAGCAATCATTACTTCGGGACAAGTCAGCAATGTCTTCAAACATCAGTACTTTGCCTCCAACCAAAGCATCAATGACTCCGACCAAAGCGACAATGCTTTCGAACAAGGCAGCAATAACTCCTAACATCAGTACTTTGCCTCTAAACAAGGCAGCAATGACTTCAAACAAAGCATCAATGACTCCGACCAAAGCGACAATGCTTTCGAACAAAGCGACAATACTTTCAAACATCAGTACTTTGCCTCTGAACAAGGCAGCAATGACTTCAAACAAAGCATCAATGACTCCGACCAAAGCATCAATGACTTCGACCAAGGCAGCAATAACTCCTAACATCAGTACTTTGCCTCTGAACAAGGCAGCAATGACTCCGAACAAGGCGTCAATGACTTCGAACAAGGCAGCAATAACACCTAACATCAGTACTTTGCTTCTGAACAAGGCAGCAATGACTTCAAACATCAGTACTTTGCTTCCGAACAAGGCGTCATTATCTTCAAACAAGGCAGCAATGGCTCCGACCCCTCCCAAACCCTCCCCGAAGGAGAGGGCTTTGAAGAAGAAAAAGGTAGCAATGGTTTAGACCAAGGCGACAATGACTCCGAACAAGGCAGCAATAACTCCTAACATCAGTACTTTGCTTCCGAACAAGGCAGCAATGACTTCGACCAAGGCGACAATAGAATCAAACAACGGTGCATTACCATAGACCCTTCCTACCTACCCCCGGCCCCCTCCTTCGGAAGGATGGGGAGTTAATTCTTTGATATTGAACTTCTTGTCCCCTCCTCGCGGAGGAGGGGATTATAGGGGTGGTTTTCTTTCTTTGCCTCCGTTCAGGGCATATTTATCCACGAGACAAAGCACCCGGCTATTGATTTTGACGTTGCTAAGGCCGGGAAGCTATGTGATTTTTACTTTGCCATAGCAAGGAGTTCAAATCTTTAATTGTTCATTTTTCAAAATTCTTTGTATATTAACCGCAGGAATATTATTGATTCCGGCTGATTGGTATATGACAGGCAAATTCGGAATAATTATGAAAAATCTGAGAACAGGCTCGCATTTATTTTTAATATTATTATCAATATTTTTTGCAATTCATCCATATTCTTTTTCAAATATCCGGGATTCGATTGAAAACAAATTCAATCCTGCCACGGGTGATCTCAACCTTCATCCGGGTTATCATCAGAATGATATCCACAGGCTAAAAATTATAAATCAATTCCTTACTGACCCTCTCGGCTCTTTGTCTTTCCCGGAAAACCAGGCAGCGAAATTCAGAAAAATGCTTAGCGCCGGGTTTCCTGCCGGAAATCTTGCGCTGCTTGATTTTAAGCCGTATAAAATTTATGATGATTTTGAAGCCCTTCCGCTTAAATATATTGAATCTAAGGCGGGAATAAATATTGATTCTGCTCTCGGTATGACTGAAACCAATCTTCTCCGGCAATATCTTTCAATTCTATTTCTTTCCAATGATCTACTGGAAGAAGATATTCTTTTCAGTGATATTGACAAGTCATATTCTTTTTTGATCCAGGCGGATTCTATCCTTAACCCCATGGGGCTGGAAATGGGTGCAGGGCCTAAGTTCATTAATAAGATCAGGCAGCCGGACTGCTGCGATAATTTCTTTAATAATGCCGCCAACGCAAAAAGATCCGATATTTTTAATGTAGCGGTATCAATATATAAAAGATTGCTTGAGCTGAATAAACTGACAATCAGCAACAGCGATATTTACAGAGAACTTAAAACCGGGATTATTGAAACCGCTTATGGCAAAGTAGCCCTGGGTGGGCCGGGAGATGATACTTATAAAGGAAATTTCGTCCTGATAATTGATGTTGGAGGCAATGACACTTATATATTTTCGGATTCAGATAAAAAGTCCGTACTACTTAACCCTGTAAGAATGATTATAGACCTTTCGGGAAGTGACGCTTATATCGGAGGAGACTATTCTTTTGGAGGAGCTGCCTTTGGAATAAATATACTTTTAGATTACGAGGGTGATGATTCCTATTCAGCCGGAAATTTTTCACTTGGCTCAGGAATAATGGGCTTTGGGCTATTAATGGATTTTGATGGAAATGATATTTATTCCTCGCTTTCCTGCTCATCCGGGTTCGGAGCTTTTGGTTTCGGATTGCTGATAGACGAAGGTGGTACAGATGTTTACAAATCCCGTTCAATGGCTCAGGGATTTGGATTCACCGGAGGTTTTGGCGCCAACGTTGATTTCTCCGGTAATGACACTTATATTTCCACCGGCCCCAAGAACAGAAAATCGGGTGAAGCCGGACATTTATTATCATTCTGCCAGGGTGCAGCCTCGGGGTATCAAAACAAAGCCTCGGGCGGAATCGGGCTTCTATTGGATTACAGCGGCAATGATAATTATATTTCAGGGCTGTACAGCCAGGGTGCGGCATACTGGCATAGTATTGGCGCTCTTTGCGATCTTGACGGCAGAGACCATTATCGTGCCGGAGCCTTCAGCCAGGCTGCTGCCGGCAGGTCATCAATTGCATTGCTGATAGATAAAAGCGGCAATGACATGTTCTTTTCTGACGGATTTGCCCAGGGATGCTCTGTCGATCTTTCTTTCTCCGGATTTATTGATGAATCCGGCGACGATCAGTATCATTCAGCAATAAATTCCACGGGATACACCAGCCAATATTCATTCTCTGTTTTCAGTGACCAAATTGGTAATAATTCTTTTTCGGATATAAAATATTATTCCGAATTCCCGGCTCCAATGTTTTGTAATATCAATATCCCGGGTTTCAGATTGGTTCATACAAAGCCCAATACAGCCCCTGCAGATGCAAATATCATATCAAACGCAAAAGAGCTTTATAAGTATTTCGATCCTGTTTTTACAGTATCTTGCATTGCAAATTGCCCTGCCGGTAAAAATCATACTTCGCCTGAAACCTACAGGGAATTTTCAGAATATATTTCAGAAATTAAATACGGAAACAGCCCGGTTCAGAATAATTTTAATTTTCGTGATAGACTCAGTAACGATCAGCTGAAAAATTTCCTGGCAACATCAGAGGGTTATGAAGTTGAGTTATTGTATGATATAGCCCGGAAAGGTTTATTCAAATCAATTGACAGTTCCGGAACAATTCTGAATGATCTTATCAATACTAATGATTTCCGGGTAGCAGCCAACTCTTTGAAGATTCTTAAACTCAGCGGAAAAGATATTTCATCGGCTAAGTATGAAAAATTGCTTACATCCGATGATTACCTGCTGCGGTTATCAGGTTTGAGCGGCCTTTTGGGGCAGGATCAGGATAAATTTTTAAAAACGATGCTCGGTGATGAGCACCATTTTGTCCGTGCCAACGCATACAGGTTTTCAAATTTCAATAACGGGCTGGCCAATGGCCTGGCAGACAGCTCTTATATTGTCAGGACTACTGTATTAAATAATATTCTGAAACAGGAGAGTATTAATTTTGAGGATTTCAAATCTGTTGTTACATTGTCAGGAAATCAGGCCGGAACTGACGCAGTTTATAAAAGCATCAATAAAATAAAGGTAAGCTCATCACTAAAAAAGAAACTGCCTGAATATTTTATCAGCTTAGTAGCAAATGTCCGCAGGAAAATATATTTTTGTATTATAAATGGCAACAATAAAAATCTGAAAATGATTTTGAATGATATGAAAAAGAAAAAGCAGGATAAATTGTTGGAAGAAATGATCGATTAATCAGGATTAGATGATATGAATAAAAAGAAACTTATTGTAATAGCATCGCCAAGCGGCGGCGGTAAATCAACCCTTGCCCGCAGGCTCTTCAAAAAATTCCCGGATATGCAGTTCTCGATATCCGCTACTACAAGAAAAAAACGTCATGGAGAAACATACGGCATTGAATACTTTTTCCTGACTAAGGAAGACTTTGAAAAAAGAATTAGCCGTGGCGAACTTGCTGAATACGAAGAAATATTTGGTAACTATTACGGCACTCTGAAAAGTGAAATAGATAAAGCTATTATCGGAGGCTTCGTTCTTTTGTTTGATATTGATGTTAAAGGGGCATTATCCATTCGCGAACATTACCCTGACGACAGCCTTCTGATATTCATTGTACCTCCTTCTGTTGAAGAACTTGAGCGAAGATTGAGAAAACGGGGTACAGAATCGGACGAACAAATTGCCAACAGGCTGGCAAGAGGAGAGATGGAATTGTCTTTTGCTGATAAGTTTGACCATGTTATTGTTAATGACAACATTGACAGGGCTTTCGTGGAACTAAGCGATCTGGCAGAAAAATATTTCGATTTTTAAAATTATTTTTGTTTTCGAACAAAAAACTCCGTAAATTTGTAATCTATTGAAAAAGGGTTCGGCGTGTGGCGCAGCCCGGTAGCGCACTACATTGGGGTTGTAGGGGTCGCTGGTTCAAATCCAGTCACGCCGACAAATTGTAAAGCGGAGATTTACAATGACTTAAAAAGCCTTGCAGAAATAATTGCAGGGCTTTTTTTTTATTTCAGCAAAATAAATCGACTTGATTGATGATTTAATTCTGTAATAAATTTCTCACACCAAAAATAGCATTGCTATACCGCCCACGGCTGTAAAAGCCCCGAGTACAGCACGCCAGCCAAGTTTTTCCTTATAAAAAATTACAGACAACGGCAGCATTATTATCGGCATAGTTGACATCAGGGTGGAAGCAATTCCTACCTTTGTATAGATAATTGCAATAAAACTTAAGGTTATCCCAAGATATGGCCCAAGTACAGATGCTCCGGCAGTATAACCAAGCGCCTTCAAATCCTTTGAGAATATCTTGAATGGGTTTTTATATTTTCCTGCTATAATAGCAACCGGCAGCATGATAGCAACGGCAGAAGCAAGCCTGACAAATGTTGCCATAAAGCTGTTTATATCGCCTTCAAGAAACGCCATCTTTGCAAATATCAGGCCTGACCCCTGCCCCATAGCCGCAAGAAATGCCAGGATCACGCCCTTACGAGTTATTGGGAATTTATTCTCTGCATTTGCCCTTTTGTCAAGTACTACAATTGAAATACCTGTCAGAGTAACTATCATTCCCAGAATACCCCAAAAAGATAGCACCTCGCCCAGTATGAAGTAGGCCATAAGAGCTGCTATAGCTGGATTTGACGACATTACAAGCAAACCGATTCTCGGGCCGATTTCTCCAAATGATTTGAAAAGAAAGGAATCCCCCAGAACTAAGCCCACAAAACCACTAATAGATAGCAGTAATATTTGAGTTGAACTAACATCGAAAGAAATATCCAGCAGGGGAATTGTTATTGTAAGCAAAACACAAGCCAGTATCATCCTGGCAATATTAAGTTGTACTGCCCCGACCCTGACAACAGCGCCCGTAAACAGAAAAGAAGAAAACGACCAGATAACAGCCGTAGCCAGGGCGCTTATTTCACCAATGAAATTCATTTGATTTGCTCAAAAATTAAATATCACAAATTAGGATTTTTTTCGTATTTATTTTAATGATATTTTTGTTGTTGGCTTTAATCAGCCGGCAATATATTGAAAGTAAGAAAATTAAATTTGAAAAGAACCTTATCCATATTATTTATCACTATTCTGCTGTTCGAGATAATTTTCGTTCCGGCTGCCTATTTTTTGTTGCGTAGGATTATTAGTAATAAGGCTCGGATCGAAATTGAAAATATTCAAACATTCAATTATCCTGAAGAACAAAAACTTCTAACTTTTCACTTGAATGATCTTGACAACAATCCCGATCTGCAATTCATACATTCAAAAGAATTCCGCTTCCAGGGTGAAATGTATGATATCATTAGCAAGAAAAAACATGGCGACAGCATAACATACCACTGCTATCACGATGTCCGGGAAACGCGACTGATAGCTGCTGTTGAAAATATTGTAAGGGAATCCATCGGTATAGTTTACAGCAGTGAAGGAAAATCATTCAGGCAGTTAAATATCAAATCCCAAGCTGATCAATTTATTTCCATTACCGAAATTAAAAACAATGAATTTTTTCAACAAATAGAATATAACAACTTTTCATGTAAAACTCTTCAAAATCACATTGAAGTTCCCAACCCTCCACCTAAATACTTTTCATAAATATTACTATTTAAAATCAATTAGGAAATAACATTTCCACAATAGCGCGTTAGTGAGTGTAAATCTCATTATGTAATTATTTGTTATGAGTTATTTCATAAAGTTGATCTAATAAATTTTCAATAAAATTCACGAAATATTATTTATGAAAAAGACACTATTATTATTGTTTATTATTTGTTCTGTTTCACTTTACCCGAAAGAACCTTCAGAAAGAGATACAATAAAATCTTATGTCCTTGGCGAAGTGATTAGCACTGCAAATAAAATCAAGGAAATTACCGTTGCTTCATCAGTTCATGATATTAACTACGCTACTATTCATAATACCGATGCCACGGATATATCAGCTGTAACAGCAAGGATACCTTCAGCAATGGTACAAACAAACTCACGAGGCGAAACCATGCTATTTCTTCGCGGAGCCGGTGAAAGGCAGCTTGGTTTATTCTTCGACGGCGCTTTGATAAACGTGCCATGGGATAATCGCGCTGACCTCAGCCTTATTCCGGCCGACGTTATTTCATCTATCAAAGTTGTCAACGGCAGTGGTTCGGTTCTATACGGTGCAAACGTTATTGGCGGAGTAGTAAACATTCTAAGCCGTGAAAGAAGAAATGACGGTATAGGCGGAACTATCAGGCTCCAGGGAAACGATGCCGGCTCAAAGACTATCTCAGGCACTGCCGATGCAAAATTTGGTAATTTAAACCTTACCGGAAATGTATATTACATGGATACTCCCGGGTTTCTGCTTTCTGCTGACGATAAGGATGCCGGGCTGGATTTCCAAAATCCCGGATCAGCATTAAGAACTAATACTGACAAAGATATCTTTTCACTTTTCCTGCGTTCGGAATACAAGTTGGGTGATAACAGCACTGTCGGCCTATCAGTAAATCATATTAATGCAGAGAAAGGAATAGCCCCTCTGACATCTGAAAAGGAAGGAAAAGAAAGATTCTGGAGATATCCTGAATGGAAACGTACAATGATAACAATGCTGGCCCGGCACGGTTTTGAGTCAATTCCCGGCCTTATGCTCAGAGGTTCGATATGGTACGATATGTTTAACCAGAGCATAGAGGATTACACAGATTTTTCTTATTCCGAAATAAATGAAATTCAGGACGATAAGGATAATACGTTGGGAATCAGGTTATCGGCAGATTACACTTTTGCATGGGAGGATGTTCTGACCATAGCTTTTAATTCAATGCTGACAAAGCATGAAGCTGGAGTGACGGACACAGAAAGCGGGCATGAGGATATTTCGGATTTTTCTCAGAATCTGATTAGTATTGGAGCAGAATACAAAGGTAAATCCGGAAAACTTGGATATAATGCAGGTATTTCTTATGATATGAATAAGACACCGAAAACTGGTGTATTCACGGAAAATGAAGGCCAGTCAGATTCGGATTACGGTGCATTTGCAGGATTTATTTATGTAATAAACGAAAACAGCGATATTTTCATTAATGTCAGCCGTAAAACAAGATTCCCGACACTTAGAGAGGCATTCGACGGGGCATTGGGTAAATTTCTACCCAATCCTGGTTTAGAACCGGAAACTGGATTACAATATGAGACAGGTACTAAATTCAGCGGGAAGGATTATTTCTTCCGGATTTCAGGATTCGCTACATTTTATGACGGGCTGATCGAAAAAATTAAAGCACCTGATGACCCGGAGGATAGAAAGACAAGAGTTAACTATGCAGATGCTCTGATAACAGGAATTGAAACTACCATTTCATATACTCCTTTTCGTAAGTTTGATATCAATGGTTATTTTACATATATGTATTCCGACGGAGAATACGAGGGTAAATATGTGCGACACCTGCAGTATAAACCGGATTACGTAGGATTTCTTTCAGCCGGATATAATTTTAATTTCGGGCTCAATCCCGCCATTGAAACAGAGCTGACCGGCAAACAGTTCGGCGAGAATGGGCGAACAGGAAATATTGATAAAATTGAAGCAACAAGCTCCTTTAATTTCAGGCTGTCGTATAAATTTGATATTGGTTACGATATGCTTTACGAACTCTACATGCGCTGCAACAACATTACAGATGTTGCTAGGCTAAGTAAAGTTGGCCTGCAAATGCCTGGAAGAACTGTCATCGTTGGCATTAAAGCAGACATTTAACCCGACATATAAGTAATAACCTATATAATACCCCTTCACTGAAGAAGGGGTTTTTGTTAACTTTTTAACCAATAAATCAATTCTGAGCATAAATTCACTACATAAAAATTGATTTATCCGGATATTTTATTATTTTAGAAGAATATATTTGGAAAATAATATTCGGATGGCAAATAGTAGATGTGTTCGTTTTGGGAAATACCTTTCATTGTAGTGGATGTAGAAACAACCGGCTCCAATCCAGTTGATAACAGACTAACTGAAATTGCGGCAGTTGTAATGGAAGGCGGAGAAATTGTTGACGAATTCTCCTCGCTTGTAAATCCTCATCAATTTATCCCAACATTTATTGCCAATATGACCGGGATTTCAAATGAAATGGCTGCATTGGCTCCGGAAGCCGATGAAATTCTTCCGTCAATACAAAAATATCTGCAAATTCCTAACGCAGTTTTTGTTGCTCACAATGTTAGTTTCGACTGGAATTTCGTAAAAGAATCACTTGCCAGGGCAGGTTTAAAAACACCTAATATCCCAAGAATCTGTACATTGAAATTATCAAGAAGAGTACTTTCCGGGAAAGTAAAGAAAAATGTAGGCAATCTTGCAAATTATTTTTCAATAAATCTTTCAGACAGGCATCGGGCATACGGCGATGCACGGGCAACGGCAGGAATTTTAATTGAATTGCTTGAGAGAATTGAACAGGAACACGAAATTTCAACACTTGATCAGCTAATTAAATTTCAAAACCGTCCTGCAAAAAATTTTAAACTTCCATATCGATCATTCAAAAAGATTGAACCGCAACTGCGAAAACTTCCGGAAACACCGGGCGTATATTATTTCAAAGATAAAAGAGATAATTTATTATATGTAGGCAAAGCAAAACGTCTGAAAAGAAGAGTCCGTTCTTATTTTAATCAGTCATCATTGAGTTCCGGCAAAATTTCAGACCTTGTAAAAAAAGTAAGCCGTGTAGAATGGACTGAAACCGGAACTGAACTTTCTGCTTTATTACTTGAATCATCAGAAATAAAAAAGTTCAGGCCACCTTACAATACAATGGAAAAACATTATAAAAGATATCCATTCCTAAAATTGACTACATATGAAAAATATCCTGTTCTTGAACTATGCAGAGAACCACAGGCAGACGGTGCAGAATATTTTGGCCC
>OY762428.1:2682500-3515000 GCA_963665665.1 Kapaibacterium sp. (SeqCode) | reverse complement strand
CCCAGCTGAGCTACAGACCCTTTAATAATCGTGGGCCTGAGTTGATTTGAACAACCGACCTCACGCTTATCAGGCGTGCGCTCTAACCAACTGAGCTACAGGCCCCGGTCAAATAAACTATATAAAAGAACTAAAAAATGCGTTCTTCAAAAACAGGAAGCATCAACTGTCAGGCTTTTCGATCCGCCTTTTGGTTTTTATTTTAATATATCTCCAGAAAGGAGGTGATCCAGCCGCACCTTCCGATACGGCTACCTTGTTACGACTTAGCCCCAGTTACTGAGTTCGCCTTAGACGTTATCACTAACGGCTTCGGGCGCCCCCAGCTTCCATGGCTTGACGGGCGGTGTGTACAAGGCCCGGGAACGTATTCACCGTGGCACGCTGATCCACGATTACTAGCGATTCCAGCTTCATGCAGTCGAGTTGCAGACTACAATCCGAACTGAGACAGACTTTTGGGATTTCCTCCACCTCGCGGCTTCGCCCATTGTATCTGCCATTGTATTACGTGTGTAGCCCCGGACATAAGGGCCATGATGACTTGACGTCATCCCCACCTTCCTCTCCACTTGCGTGGGCAGTCTCCCTAGAGTTCCCGACTTTACTCGCTGGCAACTAAGGATAGGGGTTGCGCTCGTTGCGGGACTTAACCCAACACCTCACGGCACGAGCTGACGACAGCCATGCAGCACCTCTGCAGCAGTTCCGTAGAAAGACTCCCTTTCAGGAGTTGTCCGCTGCACTTCAAGCCCGGGTAAGGTTCTTCGCGTTGCATCGAATTAAACCACATAATCCACCGCTTGTGCGGGCCCCCGTCAATTCCTTTGAGTTTCAACCTTGCGATCGTACTCCCCAGGTGGTATGCTTAATGGGTTTCCTTCGTCACTGAATACTAAGTATCCAACAACAAGCATACATCGTTTAGGGCGTGGACTACCAGGGTATCTAATCCTGTTTGCTCCCCACGCTTTCGTGCCTGAGCGTCAGTAATGAGCCAGATGACCGCCTTCGCCACTGGTATTCCTCCTGATATCTACGCATTTCACCGCTACACCAGGAATTCTATCATCCTCTCTCATACTCAAGACTTGCCGTATCAAAGGCAGTTCACCGGTTGAGCCGGTGTATTTAACCTCTGACGAACAAGCCCGCCTGCGCACCCTTTACACCCAGTAAATCCGGACAACGCTCGGGTCCTACGTATTACCGCGGCTGCTGGCACGTAGTTAGCCGACCCTTCCTCTGATGGTACAGTCCCGGTTCCCATAAGGAACTTTTCTTCCCATCTGACAGTGGTTTACAGGGCAAAGCCCCGTCATCCCACACGCGGCGTCGCTGGTTCAGGGTTTCCCCCATTGACCAAAATTCCTCACTGCTGCCTCCCGTAGGAGTCTGGACCGTGTCTCAGTTCCAGTGTGGCTGATCGTCCTCTCAGACCAGCTACTGATCGTCGCCTTGGTAAGCCGTTACCCTACCAACTAGCTAATCAGACGCAGGCCCATCCCCATCCGCCGTAGCTTTGACATAAATGCCTCATCAGATATTAGCGCCGGTTTCCCGACGTTATGTCTGAGATGGGGGCAGGTAACCTACGCGTTACTCACCCGTTCGCCAGTTTAATCATCCCCCGAAGGGAACTTTCTCCTTGACTTGCATGTGTTAGGCACGCCGCCAGCGTTCGTCCTGAGCCAGGATCAAACTCTCCGTTGTAATATATACTTTCGTATTATTATGTTTCTCAATTAAGAGTTTGTTCGCAAAGCTTCTCGAATTGCTTGACTTATAATGCTGTGTGCTTCCTGTTTTCAAAGAACGTCTCGTTTCCGATTCCCCGTTCTAAAAGGGATTTGCAAGTTACGAACTCTTTTCGTTCTGTGCAAGAAGTTTTTCAATCCTTTTAAAAAAAGTTTTAAAAATCCTTCTTTTATCTCGCCGTCCCGTTTTCAAAGTTCGCTGCCCGATCCCTCAAGACCAGAGCCTACAAAATTAACAGCTTTTTTTGTTCTGTGCAAGAAGTTTTTTCGCTTTTTGAAAAAAAAGTTTGAAACCGCTCTGTTTTAATTCGTTCCCGAATTCTGAAAGGTCAGTTTCTCCATCCCTGCCAGTTTAAAGCCGCTAAGTTTTCAAAGTTCCGCCGGCGCTTTCGCCGGGGTCATAGCCTGCAAAGTTATGAACTCTTTTCGTTCTGTGCAAGAAGTTTTTTCGCCTTTTAAAACTTTTTCTTCCCGCCCCTTTGCCGCTCGATTTTCAAATTCCCTGTTCGTCACTTGAACAGAGCATCAAAATTAATACCTTTTTCTGATTTTTCCTAATTTTATTTTTTATTTTTGGTTTTGTTTTAAAATTAGTCTCCGATAAGCTTAACCAACGCTCTCTTTCTTCGCTTCCCGTCGAACTCTCCGTAAAAAATTTGCTCCCATGTTCCAAGATCAAGCTGGCCATTAGTTATAGCAACCACAACCTCACGCCCCATTATCTGCCTTTTCATGTGTGCATCGGCATTATCTTCAAAACCATTGTGCCTGTATTGGGAATGTGGTTTTTCGGGAGCAAGTTTCTCCAGCCATACTTCATAATCGTGATGAAGCCCGCTTTCATCATCGTTTATAAAAACACTTGCTGTAATATGCATAGCATTTACCAATGCCAGTCCTTCTTTTATTCCGGACTCGTTAACTGCTGATTCAACATCCGGAGTAATATTTACAAAAGCTCGCCTTGTAGGTATTTCAAAGAAAAGCTCTTTTCTTAAAGTTTTCATTTCATCTCCAAATATGTTTACACTACAATATTTTCTTTTCAGGAACTTCAAATGTATAAAAAATTTCAGGATTGAACATGGAAGAAATTATATTTTACCCGGAAAATAAAAAATCCGGGCCTTTAAAGAAATTGGTAGGTTTCCTTCTATTATCAGCAGGAGCAAGTTCTGTTCTTGATGTTGAATACATCAGGATTTCTGATAAAATTTACTACAAGAACTTTATGGAATCTGAAAAGGCTATTACTTTCGATGATGCCGAAATATTGTATTCAGAAAATAATCCTGTAGTCATTTCCGGGCCGGACGATAATTTCAGTATCAGAAAATTCTCAAATCCCGATAAAATTGTTGACTTTATTAATTCACAAAAATCATAAATTGGTTATTCAAACAAATACATTATTAATTGAAATTTTATTAAATATTTTTTTATCTTTAAAAAGTAATTGGACTACTTGAAACAGGACGAATATGAAAGTTAAAGACTATTATGAGATTCTCGGTGTTGACAGCACGGCTTCAACTGATGAAATAAGGCAAAAATACAGAAAGTTAATCAGGGTTTACCATCCCGATATGCATCCGGGAGATAAAAATATTGTTGAGAAATTTAACGAAATCAACGAAGCATACAAGGTTATCGGCGATATAGATAACCGCTTAAGATATCAGATGCTCATAAACAGGAAGAAACGATTTCTTAAGGATCTTGACGAATTCGGGAAAGAAAGCATATAGTTGATACTACCATTTCAATTTTCATTCAATCATGTTTGTATTTAAAACGTAGCTCTGTACCCGATTTAGCCATAATATTATTAAGGAACAATATATTTCAATCTCTTAATTTATAAAAATTTGCGGCAAATTCACGTCAATTTCGTATATTTATGTTTGTGCAAATTTGATTTTTGTAATTATAGATATGGGAAAAGATGATTTATTTTAATAACACGGCAACAAGCTTTCCGAAGCCACCGGAGGTTCTGGAAGCTTTGAACAAATATCTGGCTCTTCCTCCTGTTCACGCATCACGTTCAGGTATGGAAGGTGAAATTGAAGACGTTGATCTGGCATGCAGAATTAATCTTGCAAAAATCTTTAATGCAGAAGAACCTAATAATATTGTTTTCACTTCAGGTAGTACAGAAGCCCTGAACCTTGTAATTAAAGGATTGAACCTTAAAGGCAGCCACGTTGTTTCTACCATGATCGAGCATAACTCTGTTATTCGTCCCCTGAAAATAATGCAGGAAGCCGGAGAAATAGAACTTGATTTTGTTGAATGCGACGAAAATGCATACGTTACTCCTGAAAATATCGAAGCAGCCTTCAAATCCAATACAAAAGCAGTTGTTGTAAACCACTGTTCCAACGTACTTGGTACAGTTCTTGACCTTGAAGCCATAGCAAAGATTGCTCACAAGCACGGCGCTGTAATTATTGTGGATGCTTCACAATCGGCAGGTGCTCTGCCAATTGATGTAAAAAACTGGGATATTGACTATCTGGCATTTACCGGGCATAAATCACTATTCGGGCTCCCAGGCACCGGCGGTTTGTATATGAAAGAAGCTCTCTCGCTTGAACCGCTGAAAACCGGCGGTACCGGGGTAAAGAGCGAAGTTCTCGTTCAGCCAAAAGAAATGACAATGTATTACGAAGCCGGAACACCGAATACTCCCGGAATCGTATCTCTGATGGCCGGTACCAAATTTATTCTGGACACAGGTATTGATAAAATCAAGACGAAAAAAGCCGAACTGGTTAAAAGAATGATCAGGGAGCTTTCTGATATTCCTGAAATTACAATATATAATGATGCTGACCATAGTTCCTGGTCGAACTTTGCGTTTAACATCGAAGGAATGGTTCCGGAAGAAGTAAATTACGCTCTGGAAAGTTCTTATGATATTCATGTACGCAGCGGGCTACATTGTGCACCGCTATTACTGGAACCGGTAGGAGTTCACCCCTGGGGAACTGTAAGAGCAAGCCCGAGCTACTTTACAAGTGATGATGAAGTAACAGAATTCATTGACGCTGTCAAAGAAATAATTGAATTTTTCGTTAGAAAAAACAGGAAATAAAATTCCTGTAGCGGCGTTTTAAGAATTTATTATCAGGGAGCGCCATTCTGAAAGAAGCCTGGTTTTAAAATAAAATCTATGCTCCTCTCGGAATGGCGTTCCTACTTTCATTGAAAGACTTTTATACAGATATGAAAATTATTAAAATAAAAAAAGTTGACGGCTGCCTGGAATCAAGTAACGTTCATGATATTTTCCTTAATATGCAGGTGTCTAAAATATTCCTTGATTCAATAGCCCAAAACGGCAAGCTGATAATTTACGACGAAATGGAAAAACCATTTTTCAAATTGATTGTAAAAGGTAAATATACATTGAAGGGCAGTATCGGCAATAAAGTAATAAGAATCGTCCTGCCACCCGCTTCTGACAATAGATGGCAGGAAGAAATTAAAGAGATGATACAGCTTTAGTGTCAATAGAATTTTCGGATTGAATTTTGCAATTATTTTCGGTATATTATTTGTTGATAATCAAACTATTTTGATTAAAAAGAAGACATTATGAAAGACATTGAAATAAAGAATTATAAATGCTTTGATCATCTAAAGATCAACGATTTGAAAAGAGTTAATTTGTTTACCGGAAAAAACAATACCGGCAAATCAACGATCCTTGAGGCTATTGCATTGTATAAGTCGAATTTCTCTAATGATTTTCTTTCATTTCTTCTCCAATCAAGAGGAGAATTCAATATTGAAGATATAAAAGGACTTAATAATGAAGATAAGGTAAATATTATTTGCTCACTCTTTCCCAATAGATTGAATATTTTAGAAAAAATAATAAATATTAAGTTGTTAGATTTGAACAATTACTCTGAATTCTATCTTTATAAATTAGAAACAGATATTGACAAATCTCAATCAAATATTAGATCAACAGACTTTGATTCCTTCCGAATTGAACATAATGATCGGACAACAACTTATACCTTTGACAATATTTTCTCAGATAGTGGCCATTATTCAATGGGTAAACATGGTTTTCATTCAATTAGTAATAATATTTCTGATTCCTATCAAACAGCCAAACTTTGGGATGAAATTATTCTTTCAGACAAAGAAGATTTAGTTGTAAATACATTAAAATTATTAGAACCTGATATTGAAAAATTAAATTTCATAGGAAGAAAAGTCGGCAAAGAACGTTTCCCGATTGTAAAACTAAAAACGACAGGCCGGCTGTCTCCCCTAAAAGCAATGGGAGACGGAATAAACAGAATTTTGAATATAATACTTGCGTTGGTTAATATCGAGGACGGCATACTTCTTATCGATGAATTTGAAAACGGGCTTCACTACTCGGTTCAGGAAAAATTGTGGAAACTAATATTTGAAGTTGCCGAAAAACTGAATGTACAGGTATTTGCTACTACTCACAGCAATGACGCGATTACTTCATTGGCAAATGTATTGGAAACAAACAAAAAATATGAAGCAGGCCTCTATCGAATGGACAGGAAAAATGACGATATCAGAATTTTTCCTTTTAGTAAAGAAGAAATTACAACAGCCGCCAAACAAAAAATTGAATTGAGGTAGGCTATGAGAGGTAAATTATTAGTTGAAGGAAATGACGAAAAGCATGTCTTTTACAGAATTTTTGAAAGACACGGTACAACAGAGTCATTCGTTATTGAAGATAAATCAGGAAGTTCGATATTTAGATCTATTCCTATAGAATTGAAAACTGATATAGATAATATCGGTATTGTCATTGACGCTGATACTAACATAAAATCCAAATGGGATAAATTAACAGCTATTCTTAAAAAATTCGATTATGATATACCTGAGAAACCTTATCAGGATGGTACAATTATTGAAAATTCAGTTTATCCCCGAATTGGTATATGGATTATGCCGGACAATAATCGCAAGGGTATGCTTGAAGATTTTGTAAAATATTTAATTCCACAGGATGATAAACTCCTGCCTGTTGCCCAGGAAATTACCACAGAGATTGAAAAGCAAAATCTAAACAGATACCCAAAAGTACAAAGCCCAAAAGCAATTATTCATACATGGCTCGCATGGCAGAAAGAACCCGGCTCGCCAATGGGACAGGCTATCACAAAGACATATCTTGATGCTAATGCCATGCTTTGCAAAAAATTTGTTACCTGGGTTGATAGATTATTTAATCCCAATGATTGAACCAATTATAATTCAATTATTTTAAAACTACAAATTTCCCATTTAGAACTTCGCTGCCAACTACCGTCTGTACAAAATAAACCCCGGATTGGAATTTTGCCAAATTTACGGGATATGATAATATTCCCTGCTGTGCGATATCATTCAATTTGTAAACAATTGTTCCATTCAAATCGCTGATCCGAATACTTATGTCACTTACTTTCGGAATATTAAACCCGATATTTAAATATTCTTCTGCAGGTTGCGGCCCAATATCCATTTTCATACCTCCGGGAAATGACGATACTACAACGCCTGTAAAATCATCCTTCAGGCAGGCTTCTATCTGCCGCTCAAGGTCAGCTTCGGTTAGCGCAGCACCAAAGCAAATATCGCATTTCTTTGTGTCGCCATTGGCAAATGTTCCGGGAAAATTCATTCCAACAAGCATACTAATATCGTCAACAGACTCCAATTGCTTGCTTGTTCCGCTGCTCAGGGTTTCTATCCTGTCAGCAACAGAAAAATTATATGTATAGGTATAATTTGTTCCTGCTGCCTGCGCAATAGCTCCCTCTTCTTCAGAAATTGCAGCCACGGCATAAAATGGAACTGAATCAATATTCGGATCCCATGCAAGTTCAGCTGCTGCAACAGCTCCGTCAATATCTTCGGTAGCCTCGCTAAACAACCTGACACGATTATAGTCAGAATCAACTCCCAAGTCCCAATCAAAGAAATATCCGTAAGCCAGATTTTCCAGATCTCCGCCTGAAATATTCTCGACTGTCATTTTAACTTTTGCAACCGACCAGTTCCCATCAGGGACAATGAATTCCTGTCGGATACGAACTCCAATTTGGCTTTGGGTATAAGCCTTTGAATCATTAATAATACCTATGTTCATATCAGGTTCAATAAACTGCTTTTCGATAGCAAAATCATTATTTTCCGGGCCGGTTCCAAACAAAGAAGAAACTGATTTATCATCACTTTCGGTAATGATAATACCCGCGCGATAAATAGCATTTTCATATCCTTTCAAAACAAAGCCCAACCCCTGCCGATCGTCATTTATTCCACCAAAGCCCAATTTTCCCCGATCAGAAACGCTGAAAATTATGGCATCATTTTCAAAATTTGTAATTTTTGTTCCGCTTTGGTATGACAGCAGAAAGAAATCCCGATAGCTATTATCTCCGTAAATATCAACTCTGAATAGGATTCTTTCTTCGTTCCATGTATTCATTATAAAACTAAAATCTTCAATTATAAAAGGTGTGCTTTGATCAACCGATACACCAGATACGACAGAATCGATGAGAGTAACCGTATTAGCATAATCTCTTAATACACTAATTTTAAATGTCAGGTTATCAGCAGCTCCGAGATGGTTCATGGCATTAATTTTCATAGTAACTTTATCACCCGGATTGAATCTTTTGGTTTTTACTCCGGATTCAGTATATAAGTCATATCCTTTCGGTCTTATCCCAGGAAAAGAATATGGACTGCAGTTTATTGCTTTGTACATGTTAACCCTTCCCGGAATGATATCCTGCCAGGAATAATTTTCATCAACAATATCATCTGTCTGTTGCCGAACAACTTCCAAAGCCTGAATCGGCCCCAGGTAAGGAAATTTAGCCCTGACCATAGCAACAACGCCGGATACAACAGGTGCAGCAGCAGATGTCCCCCCAAAACCACGATTTTCATAATCAGTAGCATTATCATTATCGGTATAATAATTGTCTTCGCCCTGGGCCATTATATCAATAGCTTCACCCATAGATGACGAATAGGTTACATTATCATATTGATTAACTTCACCAACACCAAGAACTCCAAAATAATTAGCTGGATAATAAGGAACCAGGCTTCCGCCGCCATTACCCCCTGAAGCAACAATAGCAACGTCGTTAGCAACAGCATAATCTATGTATGACTGATGCAGTTCGGAAAATTCTTTCTGAGTTCCCCAGCTGCAGTTAAGAACTTTAACCTTTCGGGCTGCGGCATAAAGGATTGATTCATAGCTGTACAAAATATACTGGTTTTCGCCAAGTGGTGAAGTCTTTATTGGAAATATTCTGCATTTACCGGCAGTCCCGACCATACCAATTTCGTTATTGAATGTTGCCCCGCATATTCCTGCTACTGCCGTACCGTGATTATCGGTATGCCAGGTATCGCCTTTGTCCGAATGATCCATTTCGGAAGTAAAATTATATCCCCGGTAATCATCCACGTAACCGTTTGAATCATCATCTCTGTCATTATCAGGAATTTCTTCCCAGTTCGGTGCAATCGAGTTCCTGATATCCTCATGTTCCTGGAAAACCCCGTTATCGCTTATCGCAATTACTACACTTGTATCTCCCTGAAAACTGTTCCATGCATCGGGAGCCATGATTCTGAGTAACATACCCTGAGAAGAAAAAAGAGGATCGTTTGGAGACATCATTCTTTCAGCAAGATAATATGGTTCGGCAATTTCGATAGAAGGATTTTCTGCTAACAACTTACGGCAATATTTTTCAGGAGCTATATCTTCTTCATAATATAGAACATACGTTCTGAGAAGCGGTTCTTCAGTTTTTAAAATTTGATTTGTTACTCTTTTTTTAAACTGAAGATCATTACTGCCCATGCTTGAATTTTTATATGGCAACGCCTGCCTGAGTATTTTTGCATCAATATTAGCGGGAAGCTTTTTAAGATTGTAAAAGCCTTTATCAAGAGCTTTGAACCTTACCATAACATGATGAGCAAGAACCGGAGCTGTACGACCAGCTAAAGCATCAGCTTCCAGTATTTCATAAGTTGGTTTATCAGAAGCAAAGGAAAAATCAGAAAATATTATTACAAAAAGAACTGCTATTGATATTCTTAGTTTCATCATATTTACACCATAATAATTTTAAGTCAATCTAATATATAAGATAAACAAATTTAACGAAGTTTCGTTACTCCATTTCTGAAATATACTCATCATCAGGAGAATAATTCAATTTTTTGATAATTTTTCTGCCCCGGCTAATAAAGCCCGGTGTTGAATACGGCATTTGATTTTTTATTGTCCAGTACAATTCACCTTTTAGTTCAGGCAGAAATTCACAAATCCTGTAAAGGACTTCCATACTATATATTTTTGCAGCTATTCTTTTCATACTCATGTTCATAAAATCAAAGCAAATATTAATCATACCTCCAAGGTCATCTTCATCCTCCGGCAGGTTGCAAATAGTGAACATTTTTATAAAATTTCCACGTAAGCTTTCATTCTTCAAATCAGGCAATGTTCTAACTATTCTGCCCACGTGTGGCTCAATTAAAAAAATATCTTTCTCAAGGCACAGATACATCGCCCGGGCAGCCCGATTGCACATTGGCGATTTATCGGTAAGCGAAAGCTCCAGAAGCTGTTCGAAAGCATTCGCATCAGTGCCGGCAATACCGGCCACCCTGTATATTGTTTTCTTCCCTGAGTCGTTAAGTATTTTTTTCCAATCCATGGCTGTATTTTTGTTGATGATAAAATGCAAAAATATAAAAAGGATACTTCATCTCAAATAATTTGATATACAAAGGGAAAAATATATTCCGGCCAATTTTGTTTTAATTCAAATAATCACTAATTTCAAAATTGGAATTTATTATAAAATATGCCACGGAAAATTTGATATGTCAATAAAAAAATTCATTTACCTATTATTAACAGGCCTTATTTTAGTGATTACCAATGTTCAGGCACAGCAGGACTATACTTTCCATAACAAAGCTGCGGAACTGCTTAAAATCGAACAATGGGAAACAGCAATCAGGTACTACGACAGTGCTATTGCACAAACACCCGACGAACATATCTTATATGCGGGCAGGGCAAAAGCATGGTTTGAACTCGGAAATAAAAAGCAAGCCCTGAAAGATTATGATAAATCGATTTCTATTAAGCCTGATATAGCAGGTTTATACATTTACAGAGGTAACGCAAAACACAATCTTGGAAATGATACAGGAGCAATCAACGATTATTCCATGGCTGTCAAACTGGACTCCACTATTGTCAGCAGCTACGAGAACAGAGCATACGTCCTAATGGATTTGGGAAAGGATAAAGAAGCCATTGAAGATTTCAATCACGCTCTTAACCTTGACCCGACGAACGGTTACACATGGTACAACCGTGCAGTGGCTTATGCCAATATTAAAAACGATAAAAAAGCAATAAAAGATTACGATATGTCTATCAAGCTGCTCCCCGATTTTGCCGAAGCTTATATGAGCCGCGGTGTAGCCAAATCAAATATTGGATTGAACACCGAAGCTGAATACGATTTAAGCAGGGCCATTGAACTTAACAATAAAATACCAGGCCTTTACCTGAACAGGGGAATAATCAGGTATAAAATCAGACAATACGACGATGCCATTTCCGATTTCACCGAAGCGCTAAGAAAAAATCCGAAAAATATTGACGCTTATCAGAACAGGGCTTTGGCCAGAATGGATAAAAATGATTTCAAAGGCGCAGCTGAAGATTACAGCAAAGCAATAGAGTTTGGATTGAAAAATCAGGAGGTGTTCCTGGCCCGGGGAATAGCTTTTTACAGATTGGGAGAAATTAATAAAGCTGAAAAAGACCTTATAACAAGTACAAGGATAAATCCGGTAAACCCGGTAGCTTTTTTCCAGCTTGGTAATATAAAAAGAGATAAAAAGAATCCTGCCGGAGCAATAAAGGAATATGACAAAGCAATAAAATTTGACAGGAAATTTGTAGATGCTTATTATCTTCGTGGCGAAGCTAAATTTGACACGGGTGACCTGAAAGGAGCTGTAAAGGATTATAGCAAAGTTATATCACTTAATGATAGTTTCAGGGACGCATACAATAGCCGTGGCAACGCTTATATGAATATGAAAAAAACAGACAGAGCATTACCTGATTTCAAAAAATCCGTAAAGATTGACCCTGAATTTTCACAGGGATGGTATAACCTTGCCAACGCGCAATATATGATGGGAAAAGAATCCGAAGCATGTAAAAGCTGGAATAAATCTTTTAATCTCGGTTTTAAACCGGCAATGGAATATATTGAGAAATATTGTAATTCAAAAGACAAAGGCAATGACAAAAAATAATAAAAATACAAAAGTTTTCAGCCCGGCAGTAAATATCATCCTTTTCGATATGCTGCTGATTATTACACCTTTTTTGATGGTTACTAATTACCTTCAAACTTCCATCAGGGAATTATCACATCTTTCATTTTCATTATTTGATATTAATATACCTATAATACTGTCAGTTGTTATTGTTCTGGGCCTTATTGGTTTAATCCCGAATCTTGGGAAACTTTCAGCCTCGCGCACAATATCCCTTGCTTATATTATAATCATGGTTTTCATCGGGCATAATGTAAGCGATTATTATCTTGATCTTTCTTTCTTTGACCTTCAGCAGAACTGGCACTACATTGCATACGGACTTTTCGCTTTTGTTATGTACCGTGCATTGAAGCATAAAAATCTTCCATATAACAAACTAATCACAATAATATTCTTCAAAGCATTGATTATTTCTGCAATTGATGAGGGATTCCAATACTTTATTTCAAACAGAATATTTGATTTATGTGATATTGCCAAAGATTCATTCGGTTCAGTAATGGGAATTATTTTTGTATTATTTTTTATCGAAAATGGTAGAATACTTGATAATTTCAAAAATATTAGAAACAAAAAAATCGGAGATTATTTCAGGAATCCCATATCCCTGTTGTTTATTTATATGATCTTCGCGATAGCACTTGTATCAGTATCCTCATTTTTAACCGATACCGCTTTGATATTTGAAGCTGTTTCCATAAGCCTTGCAATAACAATTGTTTTATTAATCCTGATTCATCTCACGACAATTAAAATCGGAAAATATGCTATATCTGTTATTAGTGCATTAGTAATCATTTCAGTTATTTATTCTGCTGTTAGTAATTCTGATTCAGGCGCTGAATATTCCGGAGAGAATACAATTCTTTACCGTGGCCTGCCAATTATATATTTTGATGTAATGCTTTATTCGGATGGTTGGTTCAGGCTGGTTGATAAAAAAGATTATTTTAACTCGGTTGATTTGCAGACAATACTGAAAAAAGAACCTGACATCCTGATATTTTCCAAAGGAAAGAACAATATTGGCGGTCAGGGGCTTGAAGCAATAAAAAGTACAAGGGTACCGCAATTCATATACAACCCGAATACCGGCAGGGGCACACAGCTTGCTATACTTGAAAACAAAAAGGCCATTGAAGAATTCAACAGGCTAAAAAAAAATAATAAAAATGTGATATTAATATACCACCACTGATATGGAAAACAAACCGATAGTTTCAGATAAAGCGATTTCGTTAACACTAATTGGCATATATGTATTCATAGCTATTTCAGCAGCCATTATATTAATCGATCCACCATTTCTTCAAAGCATTACTGAAGGCAACAGGGAACAGGAAGTAAATTATACGCTCGAAGAAGCCATGGCGCTGTCCCAAAACGGCAACGACCGGGAAGCAATAATAAAATACCGCAAAGCAATAGAAGAAATGCCTAATTCAGCAGCCGCTCATAATAACGCGGCAGTAAGCATGATAAAACTAAATCTGATAGACGAAGCCAGGCAATCATTAAAAAAAGCACTCACTATGAAACATGCAGACAGTGCAGACATTTATAATAACCTGGCAATTATCAGCCTGAAAAACAAGGACAGCCTCGGAGCTTTAGCAAATTTTGAAAAATCTGATAATGCTAACCGCTACATGATAGATAAGCCTATGAAGAGAGGCATTTACTACATGAATACAGCTAACTGGGAAAATTCGTATACATTCTTCAAAAAAGCACTTGATTACAGGGAAGATATGGCAGCTTATTACCATGATATGCTGATTTTCTCATGCTACCGCTACAGGAGAGATGAAGATGAAAAAAGCAGGATAAAGGCTTTCCTCGAAGCAGGTAATTTCGATCTCAATTATTATGACGAGGAATTATTCCTTTCAACTGTACGCAGAGATTATGCCTACGCTGAGAATGAGAACAAAACAGGATTTGCCCTTGCAAGAATTGGCAGGTATAACAAGGCCCTGGAACATTTTTCCAAAGCCCTGAAAATCAGCCCCGGCTATAAGGACCCCCGCCTGAATACACAATATATTCTCGATAATAAGCTGTGATCCCGACCAGCCGTTTCAGGATGACATCCCGGACTTAGCATCCTAATAATCAATAGCCGCGTTCTCTATCTCGTGGAAATAGATGTAATGTTCGGAAGCAAAGAAAGAAAACCACCTCTATAATCCACTCCTCCGCAAGGAGGGGATAAGAAGTTAAATAACATAGAATTAACTCCCCCTCCTTTCGAAGGAGAAGGCCAGTGAGAGATAGGAAGAGGCGAAAGCAAAGAACCAATGGTTTATTCTATTGCTGCCTTGTTTTACTTCAAAGCCCTCTCCTTCGGGGAGGGTTTGGGAGGGGTCGGAGTCATTGCTGCCTTGGTCGGAAGCAAAGAAAGAAAACCTCCCCTGTACTCCCCTCCTACTTTAGGAGGGGATAAGAAGTTAAATATCATAGAATTAACTCCCCCTCCTTTCGAAGGAGGGGGCCGGGGTGAGGTAGGAAGGGTCGAAAGCAAAGAACCGATGTTCTAAGTCATTGATGCCTTGTTTAGAGGCAAAGTACAGATGTTCGAAAGTATTGTCGCTTTGTTCGAAGTTATTGCTGCCTTGTTTGAAGATAATGATGCCTTGTTAGGAGTCATTGATGCTTTGTTAGGAGTCATTGCTACCTTGTTCAGAAGCATTGCACCAATGTTTGACGCCATTGCACCGATGTTTGAAGCTATTGTCGCCTTGTTAGGAGTTATTGTTGCCTTGTTTGACGCCATTGCACCGATGTTTGATTTTATTGTTGCCTTGTTTGGAGGCATTGTCGCCTTGTTAGGAATTATGGTTGTCTTGTTTGAAGTTATTGCTGCCTTGTTCAGAAGCATTGCACCAATGTTTGACGCCATTGCACCGATGGTTGATTTTATTGTTGCCTTGTTTGGAGGCATTGTCGCCTTGTTTGTAGGCATTGCTGCCTTGTTTGGTGGTAATGATTGCTTGTGTAGCGTTGGAATCCGGAATATTTAACTGATTTTATTATTTATAATATTTGAATAATAAAATATATTATAAGAATTAGTAAATATTTAAGTGTTTGTAATAAATATATTTATCAGATTATTAAATAATCATATAGATTTACAATATTAATAATATAATTAATCAAATTAATAATTCATACAAGTCATTAATCACTAAATAGTATTATTTATTATTCTCTTTTTATAAAATTAATTATGTATCCAAGGATATATTTAATTGTTCTAACAAATTAGATATACTAATTAATTAATAGGTTAATACTGATATTTAATAGTTTATAAAATTAATTTAATAAATCATACCAATTATTTAATTATATGTATATAATATTTAGTTATTTATATAAAAAGTTTTGTTAGATGAACTATATCAAGGCTTGGATATATTATATAAATTATTATAAATACTATATATTTAATACAAATAGTATAATATATAGTATTTTAGATTGAATATTTGATTATCAGTTCTATCTATAGACTATTCTCATCTCTATCTTCGGGATTTCAATGCCAAACAAGCAAGCAATGAAGCCGGACAAGTGAGCAATGAAGCCATACAAGTGAGCAATGAGGCAGAACAAGACATCAATGAAGCGGAACAAGACAACAGTGATGCAGAACAAGTGAGCAATGAGACCGGACAAGACATCAATGAATCCGAACAAGACATCATTGAGGTGAAACAAGTGAGCAATGAAGCCAAATATCACTACATTAAGGCAAAACAATGCTTCAATACCTCCGGACAAGGCAGTATAAAGCCCTGCCAACAAAGCAATTAGCCCAAATATCAGGATTCTGGAGCAAAACAGCTTTGAATTAAGGAAATTATCAGGTTCATTGAAACCACAGGATGGGGAATTAAGGCCGGTGCTTGGTTAATTGCGGTGGAAGAACGGGGGGAAAGGGCCGGAGAAGGAAGTATTATGTTGTCATTCTGACGGAGCGAAGCGACGGAAGAATCCATCTTTGTTCGCCAGATAATGTATGAAGAAACCACCCCTATAATCCCCTCCTACATTAGGAGGGGATAAGAAGTTAAATATCATGGAATTAACTCCCCCTCCTTCCGAAGGAGGGGGTCGGGGGGAGGTAGGAAGGGTCAGAGGCATTTCACCGATGTTTGAAAGCAAGAAAAAGAAATCCACCCCCGTCCTTCGGACACCCCCGCCAACGGGAGACATTCCTATTCATTTTCAATAAAACACAAAATGCCGCCCTGCTGATAAGCCCGGCGGCATTTGTAAAATATAGGGGGGGACAAGGTCCACACCCCCAAGGAATGACAATATTTCTTATTTAAGAATGATCTTGTGTGTTTTAACTGTGTTACCGTTAACCATTCTTACTATGTAAGCGCCTGCCGGAAGATTGTTAACTGTCCATTTTGCTCCGTAAAGGCCCGGTGCAAGAGTTTTGTTAACAAGTGTTTCAACTTCCTGGCCCATTGAGTTGAATACTGTAACTTTTACGTTTGAGTATTCTGAAACGTAGAACTGAATTTCAGTAGTTTCTTCGAAGGGGTTGGGATAGTTGCTGATTCCGTTTTCGCCATTGTTTTCGATTGGCTGTTCTTCAACTGATGTTGGTTCGTCAACGCCTGTTGCAAGTTCAATCATCGGGTTGCGTCCGGCCATACCGCCTGTAACGCCTGCCTGTGAAAGGAATGTCCAGTCGCTGAGCCAGTTGTAATGTCCAAAAGCGCCATTGTATTCAGCAACAGCAAAGAATGTATTATTTACGCCGTAAACGGGCATTCTGTCAGCTGTCCATGCGGGGCTTTCCATCATAGGCCTGGGATCAAGTCCGCCGTCAGGAGTAACAACATTTCTGCTGATTCCATAAAGTTTAGGATCAACAATTACGTTTTTGTTATCAGCATTTGAGAGATATTCCCTTACAAAATCCTGAGTATATTTTTCAGCATCCGGGCTGATTGTTTCAACAGTTGTTGTTTCGCTGCCAATGTGCCACCAGATATTACCCTGAAGCTTAAGGTCTCCCTGTTCGAGCCTTTCGCGTGAATCGTGGCCTGATTCAAGGTCTTCGATATCAGCACCAAGGTCAGGTGTATCCATGAAGATATTATTGAAGTATTTACCACCAGCATTGTCGCGAAGAAGGAAGATTTTGGAACCGTCTTTACCTGTATTTTCTGAGTTTACACCGGAACCGATATATGTTACATTATATACATAAGGAATTGCATAAGGTGTTGCGTCATCCGGTTTATTTCCACCATCGTGTTCGCCGGCGTTTCCACCGCGGTTGGCTGCCTGGATTGAGAACCAGAACTGGCCTTTGCCACTGAAACCTTCATCATAATCAAATGAATCATCGCCGTTGAAAGCAGAAACGAGGAAGCGTGTATTTACTGTACCGCCAAAGAATTCGAAACCGTCATCTTTGTTGTACCAAACTTCAACATTTTCAATAACTGTACCGTCGCCGACAGCACCCATTGAAAGGCCGTTAATTTCGTTACCGTCACCGATGTCTGTACCACCATGGCGGATCTGGCAATATTTGAATACGCCGGAGTTATCATGAGGATCGCCGGCTCCGTCTGCTACGCCATATTTTCCGCGAGGTTCGTTTTCATCGATACCTTCGATATTCTTTTCGCCTGAAACGTTGTTTGTTATAGATTTACCAAGAATAAGAACGCCGCCCCAAAGGCCTGTTTCAGTTAAAGGAAGGTCAGTTACTGAATAAGGATCGTCAGCATAAGCAGTAAAGATGATAGGCTGTACGGGTGTACCTTCAGCCATGATCTTTGCACCGCGGCAGATAACCAATGCTTTTGAATCTTCTTTCTGTCCGTCTTTTCCTTTTATAACTGTTCCGGGCTCGATTGTCAGTGTAGCGCCTTCTTCAACAAATACCATGTCATCCAGAACGTAAACATTGTCTGAAGTCCATGTTACCATATCGCCGGCATTGATATCAGCATCAGATACAGAAACTTCTGTTTTGCGAAGTTCTTTCATGATACCAGACTGAGAAAGAAGAGTCCAGTGGTCAATCCAAAGATTACCGGGGCCAAAAGCGCCAATGTAATCAGCTGCTTCAAAGAATCCGTTGGTTGGAACAGGAGCTGTAGCATTTGTAAATGCAGGGCTGCCATAAGCAGGGCGTGGATCAAGTCCACCATCAGGATTAGCAATATTCCTGCTGATGCTCATAATCTGAGGATCAACAATCCAGTTATTGTTATTAGCATCTGCAAGGTATGACCTTACAAAATCCTGTGAATATTTTTCTGCATCCGGGCTGATTGTTTCAACTGTTGTTGTTTCGCCGCCAACATTCCACCAGATGTTATTATTAAACACGAGATCGCCTGTTTCAAGTCTTTCGCGTGAATCGTGTCCTGATTCAAGGTCTTCTACTTCAAGGCCAAGGTCAGGAGTATCCATGAAGATTGAGTTGTAGTATTTTCCACCGGCATTGTCGCGGATAAGGAAACCTTTTGATCCGTCTTTGCCTGTATTTTCTGAATTCAAACCTGAACCGATATAAGTTACGTTATAAATTTCAGGACGTGCATAAGGTTCAGAATCATCAGGTTTGTTACCGCCATCATGTTCACCGGCGTTTCCACCGCGGTTTTCTGCCTGGATTGAGAACCAGAACTGGCCTTTACCGTTGAAACCTTCGTCATAATCAAAAGAATCATCGCCGTTATAAGCAGATACAAGGTAACGTGCGTTTACAGTTCCGCCAAAGAATTCGAAACCGTCATCTTTGTTGTACCATACTTCAACGTATTCGATAGTAGTACCGTCGCCAACAGCGCCAAGTGAAAGGCCGTTGATTTCGTTACCGTCGCCAATATCTGTTCCGCCGTGACGGATTGAAACGTAGCGAACAACACCTGAGTTATCATGCGGGTCGCCTTCCCCGTCTGCAACACCATATTTACCGCGAGGCTCGTTTTCATCGATACCTTCGATATTTTTCTCGCCTGATGTATTGTTTGTAACGGACTTACCAAGAATGATAACGCCGCCCCAAAGGCCTGTTTCCGTAAGCGGAAGATCAGTCATTGAATAGGGGTCATCAGCGTAAGCAGTGAAGATAATCGGTTTGTTAGGAGTACCTTCAGCAAAGATTTTAGCGCCGCGGCAGATAACCAGGGCTTTAGAATCTTCTTTTTGTCCTTCTTTACCTTTAATGACTGTACCTTCCTGAATGTAAAGTTCTGCTCCGTCTTCAACGAAGACCATTTCTTCAAGTACGTATACGTTGTCATTAGTCCAGTAAGTCTTGTCACCCGAGTTGATATCAGCATCAAATACTGAAACTTCGGCTGCTGTCAAATTCAGCGATAAAACAATCATCGCGAACAATGCGGTAAACAATTTGATTTTCATCAAAAAAATCCTCCGGATAATTAATTCTTTAAAAGACATATATCTATTAGTTTAATGAATATGATAAACTTAGTGAAATTGTCCTGCCCAGGAGGTATTGCTCGGAAACATATTCTCTGCCAAGGAACTCAACAGCTTTGTAGTTTTTGGCATCAAGAACATTCTTCACGCTCAATTTAGCTTTGAAATTGTCGAAGAATTTCTGTGAGAATACAATATTCAGGTCCGGTTTCGGATATTCGTAATAATCCGGTGATCCATCGCCAACCTCTGAAAGCCTTTTGCCAAACACGTTGAAGTGAATGTTGGCATCCGTACCTGATTCATAATTTGCATACGAGAGGTCGAGGTTTACGATATAAGGACTCTGTCCCTGAAGTTCCCTTGTTGATTCAGCATTTTCATCAAAAGCTCTGCGCTGCAGAAGTTCGAATTCCGGAATATCAACCTGTGACTGAACAAGTGTAAGGTTCATACCAAAGCTGACATCTTTCAGAAAGTCAACAAAATCAAGTTGTTTTCTGAATTCAAACTCAAGGCCGTAGATAATTGCTTCATCAACATTCCTGGGTTGGATATTATTATTTGCATTTACATAAGCAAGCTCTATTGGATTTTCCATTCTCTTGTAGAAACCGCCAACTGAAAGGATTTCACCGGGATTTACGAACCATTCCCACCTAAGATCAACGTTGTCGATGATTGTTCTTTCAAGATCAGGATTTCCTAAGAATTTTTTATGTTCAATCGGCATTTCCGAATTATAAGGAGCAATCTCCCTGAATGTAGGGCGCGCAATCGTTTTTCCGTAAGCAGCCCTTATATTCATTTTTTCAGTAAGCATATATGTTAAGTTAACTGAAGGCAATACATCCTGTTCGTCAATAATACCTTTAGCTTTTGTAGTGTCTTTACTTATTGTTTCAATATCTGTTGTTTCATAACGAACGCCACCTACAACCCTGAATTCATCGGTTGCATACCAGTCAATCATACCATAACCGGCCATAATTGTCTGCTCACCTGTATAAGATCCGGCAGGTGAAGTCCAGTCTACAAGGTAATTTCCGAAATAGTTGAAAGCTCCCTGGCTTGCCCAATCGCGAAGGCCTGTTGAATCAGCCATAAAGGAATTCGGGTCGCCGTTATATTTCAGAGAATAAGTCTGCCTGTCCTGCTCAAAAACATATCTGCTTTCTGCGAAGGAACGATCTTTCATATTGAAAAGCATACCTGTTTTGAAATCAAGCGGAGTATCGAAAACGTCTTTAAGCGGAATTTCGAGATTCCATTTTGCTCCGTAAAGATCTTCTGTCAGGTCTCTGTAATACCTTGAAGGAACGGCATTATTATCACTGGTATTCAGTTTATACTGTTTGTACATGTTGCCTTCTTCATCTTCTTCCCATTCGTAAACATTATCGAATGTTCTGAAGTCAGGCTGATTCTGCATATTATCACTCAGGGAAACCTGCCAGTCGAGTTTGCTTCCAAGCATTGAAGCAAAATTATGTTCACCTGCAAGCTGGTAGGAAGAAATACTTCTCTCGATATAGCTCAGAATTCTTGTTTCCATATCTATACCGTAGTATCTTCTGTAGCCATCCTGGTAAACAGATTTTGATTCACCGCTTCTGTTGTATATGAAGTTGAAGGAAATATCATTGTTCTGATCGAAGTTGTATGCCATGTTCGCCATTGCTCCCCATGCAACTTCGTAAATGCCTTCTACCTGGGTAGCATCATATTCAGCATCAAGTTCTTTTGATTCAGTTCCGGGCTGAGAATAATTTGCAATTTTACCATTGTCGTAAGATTTGTAATTGCGTCCGTAGCTAAGGCTTGCAAGATACCCAAGCTTACCGTCCATCATGTTATCACCAACATTGAAAGAGAAACCGCCGTTAACAGGGGCTATTTCATTTGTCGGTGCAAACAGAGGATTGAAAGCATTTGACAGCCTGTCAAGTTCCATAGCAGCATCCCTGTCCCTTCGGGCATCTGTAATCGAAGGAATATCGGCATTTCTAATATCTGACGGTACATCTCTTGTACCATCTTCAATAGCAAGCCAGTCTGTTCCGCCGCCTGCGTAGCTGAGCATATCAGCGCCAGTTGTATTTGTATTATACGATGAAGATGCTGAAAATCCCATACGGAATTTGTCAGGGAAGGATTTTGTTTTTATATCAACAGTACCACCCGTGAAATCACCAGGTTTATCAGGTGTGGCAGTTTTTATGGTCGTAATATTTTCAATAAGATTTGTCGGGAAAAGATCAAGGTGAACAGCTTTTTTATCAGGATCAGCACTCGGAAGGTTTGCTCCGTTCAGCTGAGTTGAACTGTAACGATCGCCAAGGCCGCGGATAAACACATATTTTCCGCCAACAGTAGTAGCGCCTGTTACCTGCTTAATGGCATCGGCAGCATCACTTCCGCCACTGCGTGAGATTTCTTCCGCGCCAATAGCATCGGAAACTGATTCAGCTTTCTGCCTTTCTTTGAGAAGTGCCGCGCCGGTTTCCTGAACTCTTTTAGCTGTAACAACTACTTCGTCGGATGTGATTGATTCTTCTTTAAGCGAGAGATCAATTTTTGTAGTTTTACCAGCTTTAACAACTACATTGGTTACTTCAGCTTTTGAATAACCAACGTAAGTGAATTGTAATGTATATTCTCCGGCATCAACTTTACGAATAATATAGGAACCGTCGTATTTACTCAGGCCGCCTCTTTTTGTGCCTTTTATCATTATACGAGCTCCGATAAGCGGATCGCCCGTTTTATCATCAACAACTTTACCCTCAATTATTCCTTTTTCCGTACCGCCCTTCTGAGCAAAAACTTCAATCCCGGTCAGCACCGTTATTATGCTGAAGATGGTAAGGATGAAGCCGATTTTTTTGATTTTCTTAGTCATTGTCATTCCTCGAAAAACATTGTTTAAAAAACTTATTTTTACATCAGTACAAAATTGCTTTATGAGGGTGAATTAGGGATAAAGGAGATGTTAATCTTAAGTTAAAGGGCAAGAACAAACCTAATTAATTAATTTTATTGGGTTTAAAAGGCAAATAAAATATATGGCATTTTTTGTGTTAAGATAGTGTTAATATTTTATATTTTTCTTAACAGTCCGCATATAATATTATCCTGCAAAACAATTATATACAGGAAAAATAAAATATAAAATTATGAGTCAGGAATTTATTATCTTAGATTTATTGGTATTTAAAAATCAGGCATTATGAGCGGCTTCCTTCAAAAATAACAGCGAATTAAGATAAGATATTCTTAACTTGCAAAAAATCAAAAGGAGCATCAAATGGCAAACAAACGAAGAAATTACAGTTCAAAATTCAAAATGCAGGTAGCCCTGGAGGCAGTCCAAGAGAGAAAAACAATAACCGAGCTGGCATCGGAGTACGGGGTTCATCCAAACCAGATAAGCATGTGGAAAAAGCATTTAAAAGAAAGTGAAAAGGAAGTATTTGAAAACAAGCGTGGGCCAGGGAAGAATAAAAAAGAAAAAGACGAATCAGTATTATATGAAGAAATAGGCCGGCTAAAAATTGAATTAGACTGGTTAAAAAAAAAATTGGGACGTGAGTAAAAAAGAGCGTAGAAATATGGTAGATGCTGATAATAAAGAAATTAGCATAAGCCGGCAGTGCGAGCTTTTGGGTATTAGCAGGAGCTGTTATTATTACAAACCCAAGGGTGAAAGTGAAGCAAATATTCTATATATGAAGCTGATCAAAGAACAATTCGCGATTACTCCATTTTATGGAGCCAGAAAAATGACAGCACACTTACGTTCTTTGGGATACCATGTTAACTATAAACGAATCAGGCGATTAATGAAATTATTGGGACTTCGGGCAATATATCCCCAACCGGACACGAGCAAACCGAACAAGGAGCACAAAATTTATCCATACCTGTTGAGGGATATGAAAATAAGTCGTCCGGATCAGGTTTGGAGCCTGGATATAACATATATTCCGATGCGTAAAGGATTTATGTATCTTATAGCAATTATAGATGTTTATAGCAGGTATATCGTCGACTGGGAATTATCGAATAACCTTGAGAAGGAGTTCTGCATAGATACAATAAAAAGGTCTTTGAAAACCAGGAAACCGGAAATAACAAACACGGATCAGGGCAGTCAGTTCACGAGCAATGATTTTGTGAAAACGATTCTGGATGCTGATGTTAAGGTAAGCATGGACGGCAAAGGCCGTGCACTGGACAATGTTTACATAGAACGCTTCTGGCGCAGCTTTAAATACGAAGACCTGTATCTGAAGTCTTACGAAGACGGAAAAGAGCTCTATGGCGGTATAAAGGCTTATGTCGATTGGTATAACAACACGAGGCCGCACGCAGGAATTGAATACCAGATTCCGGCTGAAAAATATATGAACGAACAGCGGTTCGTTAATTGAAAACTTTGTTGGAAAAGTGAAAAAATGCAATCCGGTAAGCAATTGATAAAAAAAGAAATAGAAAGGAGAGTGAAAGTTATCCACAATTTCCAGGTTGTTAACAAAAAGAAAAAAAAGTAGCAAAAAAAAGAAAAATTAATATTATTACATATTTTTTTCTTATTTTATTAGAGAAGAAGTATAGATTAATAAACACCATAAACTATACTTTTATTTGTCTAAGCAATAGGGAGCATTTCATTAGTTTGGCAAAGTCATATTATTTAATCGGGATTATTATTTTTTTCATGTATTCGGGTTCAATTGCGGATACAAAAACTGTTGAAGAACTGGAAAATGAATTCAACAGAACCACGATAATTGAAAAGAAAATTGATTTGCTTATTGAAATGGCCGATATTAAAAACGGTAATCTTGATAAAACAGCAATAAATGAAATTGATGCAGCCTTGAAACTGGCTGAAAAATTCGATAAACATGAAAAAATTGCAGACATAAACACCTTATACGGAACTTACTGGAAAATCAGAAGTAACTTCTACCAATCGATCAATTACTTCCAGAAAGCACTGAAATTTTATATCGATAATGATATGAAATTTGAAACAGCCATGATTTACAGAGCTTTGGGTGAGGCGTACAGAGCATCTCTGGATTATGACCTGGCCCTGAAATCGCTTAAAAAAGCCGAAAAACTTTTCATATCATTGAAAGATTCAATGATGCTGGCCAAAACTTACGACAGATATGCAGCTGTATATTTTGAAATCCCGGATGAAGATAACACATTAAAAGTAATAAAATACGCGAAAAAAGCTTTGGCTCTTTTCAGCCCCGAAGACAACATACAGCTCACTCTCAGCCTGAATAATATAATCGGCAGTTGTTATTCATCAAGGCAGGAATTTGATCTGGCAGAAAAACATTTATTCAACGCTTTCAACCTGATCGACGAAAATAATAAAATATATAATTATTCAATGGTGCTTAATAATATTGTAAATATGTACCGAATGCAGGGAAAAATTTATAAAGCAATCCATTATGGCCGGCTTAATTTCGATTTTATTGAAGAAAACGACCTTGATATATACGGCGACGGAGTAGCTTCATTTCTAACCATGTGCTACGACAGCCTGAAAAGATATGATTCCGCATACTATTTTGCCAGCCGAACGCTTGATATGAAAACAGATAAATTTTTCCACCAGAAACAGGACATTATGCTTGAACTACAGGCAAAATATGAACTGGAACGAAAACAAAACGAAATTGAAGCTGAAAAAACACGTACCACATATATTACAGCTCTGTTCTCTACCATAATACTTTTTTCTTTAGTACTTACAATTCTGCAATTCAGGAAACATAAACTTCTGAAAAAGAACAATGATGAAATTATTGAAAAGAATAATAAAATTATTGATCAGAATGATGAACTGAACAAATTAAATGCAACCAAGGATAAATTCTTCTCGATTATTGCGCACGACCTTCGCGGGCCGCTCGGAGGGCTGAAGCTTGGCAGCGAAATGCTTTCAAATGATTATAATGAGCTTAGTGAAAAAGACAAGCGCGAATTTATTGATATGTTCCATGAATCAGTAAACAACATTTATGACCTCCTGGAAAACCTGCTGCTTTGGTCTCGTTCGCAAAGAGGGATTATTGAAGTGAACATTGAAGAAACAGACCTGGCTTCCTTTGTTTCCAATTCTGTGGAAGTTTTGAAATTGCAGGCTAATAACAAAAAAATTAAAATTGATAACAATATTTCTCTCAATGAAAAGATAAATATTGATGTGAACTTAACAATGACAGCTATCAGGAACATTATATCTAATTCCATTAAATTCACAAACCCTGGCGGAAAAATTGTTCTGAGTTCTGATATCAGCGAAGAGCATCTGAAAATTATTATTTCTGATACCGGTATAGGTATGGATAGCGAACAAATTTCTATGCTGTTTGTTATCGATAAAAACAAATCCACCCCGGGAACCAATAATGAAAGCGGAACCGGGCTCGGACTATTGATCTGCTATGATTTTATAAGGAAACAGGGCGGCAATATTAAAGTAAGCAGCAGCCCCGGTCATGGTTCTGTATTTGAGATTTCTTTACCAAATAAATAGTAATTACTTTTTCTACATTATTGCCCGGAGGTTCAATGAGGGTATTATTAATTTGCATAGCAATTTTTTATTTGATTTTTGATATTAGTATTGCATCCGAAACTACAATTCTTAACGGTAAGGTAAGCGACAAAAAATCCGGAGAAGCTATTACAGGAGCAACCGTAGCCCTGTATAAACCCGATAGCAACACACCATTCAGAGGAGCATATTCCAATAAGTTCGGATTTTATTCAGTACAGAATATACCTGTCGGCAAATACTTTCTGAAAGTTAGTTCTATCGGATTTGGCCAATACCAGAAATCAATCGAATTCATCGACAGTAGTTCAATAAGGCTTGATATTGAATTAAACCAAAAAGATATCAAAACCGAAGAAGTTGAAGTAACAGCAGATCGTGAAACAGGCTCCGCCAAAACAATTAGCACCGTAAACGTTAAACCGGAATTCCTTATGAAAATGCCGTCAATTGGCGGTGAAAATGATGTTTTCCGGGCTTTGCAGCTTTTGCCCGGTATTTCTCAGTCAACTGAATTATCAAGTGGTTTATACATCAGGGGAGGCTCCCCGGACCAGAACCTTACACTTCTTGACGGGGTAATAGTGTATAACCCGTCTCATCTCGGAGGATTTCTAAGTACTTTCAACGGCGATGCTATTCGCGATGTACGATTGATCAAAGGAGCTTTTCCGGCTGAATACGGTGGCAGGATTTCCAGCGTGATAGACCTGAATATGAAGGAAGGTACTAAAGAAAAAATTTCCGGTTCCGGCGGAGTAAGCCTTATTGCATCCCGGCTTTTACTGGAAGGGCCAATTACCGAGGATGCCACATTCATGGTTTCAGGCCGCAGAATGTACCTTGATATTCTAACGGCCCTTGGAGGTGCTGAGAACACTATTGGTTATTATTTCTATGATCTTAATGCAAAAACTAATATTAAAATATCCGAAAACGATCATATTTTCTTCAGCGGATATTTCGGAAGGGACGTTATGTCGCCCCCCGAGGAAGAAGATGATGATTTCTCGATCGACTGGGGAAACAAAACAGCTAACCTGCGCTGGATGCATATTGTAAGCCCCTCCCTGTTTACAAATTTCTCCCTGATATACACAGACTATAATTTCATATCAGGTTTTAAAGATTCACGGGATTTCTTTGAAACAAATTCCGGCATTGAAGATATTATGCTGAAAGCAAATGCCGAGTACTTTCCTGATGAATCTCATATTTTAAAATTCGGGGCCGAAGCTACTTATCACAGATTCCTTTCTGAAGTAAATTCCAGTGAAAATATCAATGACTTTATTGAAATTAAGGAAACAAGAATAAACTCGTTGGAAGCAGCCATTTTTGCCCAGGATGAATGGAAAATATCCGACAGGCTGAATACAAACATGGGGCTTAGGCTATATTATTTCCAGGAAGCTGATTATCTGAGTCTTGAACCACGGCTTTCAGCTTCATACGCACTGAACGGCGATGTTTTCCTGAAAGCATCGCTTGCCTATGCAAACCAATGCGTGCATCTGCTGACAAGAAACGATATTAACCTGCCAACAGACCTCTGGTTTCCTTCAAATGACAAGGTAAAACCCAGCCAGTCCTGGCAGGGTGTTCTTGGAATAGAAACCATGCTTTTCGACGAGGAGTATCTTCTTACCGCAGAAATTTACTACAAAGATATGCAGAACCTCTATGAATATAAAGACGATGCAGAATTCACTTTCGGAATACCCGTGGAATCACAGTTCACTGGCGGACAAGGGGTTGCTTACGGATTCGAGCTATTCTTTCATAAGCAGGTTGGGAGTTTCACCGGCTGGCTTGGATACACACTTGCCTGGACAAAAAGACAGTTCGACGAATTGAACGAATCGAAATGGTTCTACCCCCGATACGACCGCAGGCATGACATAAGCCTTACGTTTAATTACCGTCTTGGCGAAAGCTGGGAACTCGGTGCAGCCTGGGTGTACGGAACCGGCCAGGCATTCACAATGCCATCGGCTGCATTTATGTTCGATCCGGTTGGGTTCGATGATGATTCCGATCCCCATTACTACTGGTCTTCCGAGGGAACGCTTTATACTGACAGGAATGCATTCAGGCTCCCGGCCTACCACAGGCTGGATTTGAATTTTATGTATAATTACAAGTGGTTTGGCCTCCCCTTCACCCTTTCAATCAATATCTATAATGCATATAATAACCGAAATCCATTTACCTGGTATATTGATTATGACTACGAGGAAGTTGAAGACCCTGATACCGGAATATTGGTTTGGAAAGATGTTAAAAAGTTAAAACAACTCACACTATTCCCGATAATACCTACTCTCGGACTAAGTTTTAAATTTTGAGGAAATAAAATGAAATACCTATTTGTAATATTGACATTTATTATGGCACTGGTTTCCTGCGAAGAGAACATAAATGATTATGATCTTCCCTATGAGAAAAAGCTGGTTGTACGCTGCATACTGGAAGCAGGCAAACCTGTTGATTACATTAACATAAGCAAAACAATCCCCCCGCTTGAAGAAGCCACCCAGGACAAGATAGCCCTGGATTCAGTCAGCGGATTTATAACAGACGGGGAAAACAAATATAATATCGTAAAAAAAGATATAATTACTTATGAAGCCCAGGGATTGATACCCGAAGCAGGGAAAGAATATCATCTGGAAATAACCGCGGATAATATGAAAGTTCATGCATCAACGCACGTCCCGCATACGCCTGTTACAGAATCAATATTTTATAAAATTACAGAAAGCGAAGACAATTGGTACGATTGGCTGATTGAATATTTCGTAAAAATCGATCCCGAAACAGATTGCGCTTATACCTCGGTACTGATAAAGGATTATGGAAATGGCCATAAAGTATCGTATCTGTCAAATAGTTCGACAAAATATTCTGATACAACCTTGAATGGCTACCTTAATCTTTCATTTCAGGAGCACTACACCGATGATACTACAAACATTCAGGGCTTTGAAGATTATACGCTTGGAATTATCAGCTATGATTCTGATTTTTTTGACTATTTCCGAACAAAATACAACAGCGAACTGGACTGGGAATTTTTCGGTTCCTCCGGAACGAATGTTATATGGAACATCAAGGGCGACGGTATTGGCCTTTTCCTCGGCAAGAATATTATTGAAATGGAATTATGATATTAGCTTTGATATTTTGAAACAGGTTCCTGCCATTTCCATGGCAGGAACTACTTTTTTACAAATGCCACTTCAGCCCTACACCGAATTTCAAAGGCATTATTTCATATTCATCACCAATATATTCGTAAGATCCTTTTCCAGTTTCCATGGGTTTCAATTCAATTTCCTCGCATACATCTACTTCACTATTCACGAAAAATGATATATTATCCGAAAGGAACAGATCAATATGTGCACCAAAACGGTATGCCATCAGGTCAGCATCGGCACTTCCTTCAAGCCTTTTCGCATCGTGATTGCAATCCAGTCCGCTAAAGCCATCAAGATATGGGATTACAGAATTATTAGTGATATTCATAAATTCAATCCCTGCATGCAAAGTAATTTCCAGCCCTTCGGTTCCGGACGGAACACCGGGAATATATCTAAATGCCACAAATTCAATTTCAGGACTAACAGAATAACCGCTTATTAATAGTGTTCTGTCGAAAGACGAGGTTCTGTCAGGATAATAAATAAATTCCAGCTTTCCCCGCCATCTTCCATATATCTGCCTGCTAATACCAATACTTAAGTTCTGTACTGCTGCAACCTCTGTAAATGTCCCGCAAAAGGATCCTCCCCCCGGCACTTCATCCTTATACTTATAATAAAGCTCACTAAAAATTAATCTGACTGCTTCAATATTATAGGAAATTGTAAAATTATAAACTCGTCCGGATTCATATTCAAATTTTTCCTTATTCACTGATATTTCAGTTTTTACATCTTTCAACTTACTCCTGACTTTATCAAAAGGCTCCCAAAGTTCCGGAGGTATATTGTTTTCGAATGATTTGCCCCTTGCATAATCTCTTTCCCAAAGTATCGGAAGTATATCAATATAGTCCGAAAGCGTACCATCAAAATACACCCATTCACCAATAAAAATTGCCTGTACCTGGCTGTAATGGAATATTTCCGCCTGTTCTTGTGTATTTTCAGGATTATAAAAATCTTTCCCTTTCCAGACAATTATCCAGCTTGAATCCGCATATATTATTTTTGAGCTGACTATTCTTCCGTCAAATGTTTGCACAGTTGAGTGCTGCGGGTTAATAAAGTGATTACCATCCCTGATAAATTTTGAAAACAGGTCATAATCAAGATTAATAATATCTTTGGAATTCCAGCAGTTCACATTTTCAAAATTATTAATATAAGCTCCAAGCTCCTTAGCTTCAGAAGCATTCATGGTAACAACAGAATTATTATCTGCCATTATATCCACATAAACGCTATTATTCCCGTCAGTTGTAAATACAGCATTTTTGAAACCTTTGATATCCGGGAATAATCCGAAATAATCTCTTTCTTTCGAATTAATTTCATTACCGGTCCTGCCGCTGATTATATAAGGTTCAGCAGCATTTATCGAAAAAATTGCACAAAACAAAAAAATGATAATTATTCTAAACATATTGATGATCGTTAGTATTTTAAAAATAAATTGATATAATCTGCCATTTGATCCGGGTACTGATACATTACCCCGTGCCCGCCTTTTGCTATTTGCACAACCGAAGCCCCCCTTACCTGTCCGGCAATTATTAAAGCATTTTCCGGCGGTATAACCTTATCTGAATCACCGGTTATCAGCAAAAGCTGTTGCCTGATATTCTTCAGTTCATCATATACTCCGGGCCATTTATCAAAGCATCCGGCCTGTTTGATAATATTTTCATCGTTTACAGGTTCAAACACAGGCGGGAAATATTTTGAAGGATCCGGATTTTCTTTCAGCCAGTCGGAGGGGAAAAGGTTGGAGAACATTCTTCCAACTCTTTCCTCGATTGTTCCTGACATATCAGTCAGGCTGTTCCAAACTTCATCAGGAGGATTAATAGCATTTTCTCCACCGCACATAGCAGCATGGACAATCAGTTTTTTAATTTTATGTGGGTATTCAACTGCCATCTGAAGAGCAGTATAGCCACCCATCGACCATCCAAAAACGTCAGCATTATCTACATCAAGATAGTCAAGAAGGGCTGCCGCATCAGTTGCAAAATTTTCTATCAGGTACTCTCCCCTGCCTGTTGAATGCCCCATACCCCTGTTATCAAATATAATTACGGGCCTTTCAGCCGAAAGCTTTTCTATCAATTTCAAAGGCCACATATCCATAGTGCAGCCATAACCCATAATCATTAAAAGAGGCCTGCCCGCCATTTCTTCTGAATATACATGATAAGCAATCTCTTCTCCGTTTATTTCAGCTTTTTTTATCTCAAATCTCATTGATTCCCCTTCAGCATCTAATACAAGGCTGTAAAATAATAATATTAGTAAAATAGCAATTTTTTTTGACATTACTATGCCTTTGCTTGATAAAACATAAACCAATTTATTCATTTTAGTATTAATGCCAAAATTTTGATTTTATAATTTGCCAATTTAGTCTTAATTAAATAATAATTTATATAAAACGTTCTTTTTCATTATCACACAATGAATTATATTTGTTGTTTGTTAAAATGAAAGAAATGTTTCACTATATTAATTAGATTATATTATGATTATAACTCTTCCGGACGGAACAAAGAAAGATATGCCTGACGGCTCGACAGGAATGGACGTAGCAATGTCTATTTCCGAGGGCCTGGCCAGAAACTCACTCGGCATATTTGTAAATGGTAAAAAATATGACCTGTCAAGGCCGATAAATGAAGACGCTGAAGTAAAAATTGTTACTTTCAACGATGAAGAAGGTAAGGAAATCTACTGGCACTCTTCAGCCCACCTGATGGCTGAAGCAATTGCCGAACTTTATCCCGGCACAAAATTCGGTATCGGCCCGGCTATCGAGCACGGTTTCTACTATGACGTTGATACAGGCGATAAAGTGATTACATCCGATGACCTGCCAAAAATTGAGCAGAAAATGAAAGAGCTTGCCAAGAAGAAATCCGAATACCAGCGCGTGGAAATATCATGGGACGATGCTATTAAGCACTGGAAAGAAGCTGGCGACGAATACAAAATCGAACTGCTTGAAGGCTTGCAGGATGAAGAAATAACATTCTACAAGCATGGAGGATTTATTGATCTTTGCCGTGGCAGCCATATCCCTAATACCGGAATGATTAAATCGATTAAACTGCTTAGTGTAGCAGGCGCATATTGGCGTGGTGATTCCGAACGCCAGCAGATGACACGCGTTTACGGCATCACATTCCCTAAGAAAAAAATGCTTGACGAATATCTTGAGTTCCTGGAAGAAGCAAAAAAGCGCGACCACAGGAAACTGGGTAAGGAACTTGAATTATTCCGGATATTGCCTGCTGTCGGTGGCGGCCTTCCTGTCTGGCTGCCTAACGGCGCCCTTCTTCGCAGGATAATCGAAGATATGATGAGAAAAGAAAACCTGAAAAGGGATTATACTGAAGTTATCACTCCGGTACTCGGCAACTTAGATATGTACCGCACATCGGGACATTATCCCTACTATAAAGATTCCCAGTATCCGCCGATAACAATGGACGATGAGGAATACCTTCTTAAACCGATGAACTGTCCTCACCACCACCAGATATATATGACCAAACCGCACAGCTACCGCGAACTGCCTTTAAGGCTGTTTGAATTCGGGCACGTGCACCGCTACGAACAGTCCGGCGAGCTTAGCGGCCTTTCCAGGGTAAGAAGCTTTACTCAGGACGATGCACATATTTATTGCACCGAGGAACAACTTAAGGACGAAGTACGCGACTGCGTACAGTTTATTCTTGACGTGGCAAAGATATTCCACCTTGACGAAGGCGTCTCCACTGAGCTTTCATTCCGCGACGACAATGAAGAAAAGTACGGCGGTAACGTGGAAGTATGGGAAAACGCACAGCAAAAACTTCTTGAAGTGGCAGAAGATATGAACCTGGATTATGTTGTTTCACCGGGCGAAGCCGCATTCTACGGGCCGAAGATTGACTTCATCCTGAAAGATGCCATCGGCAGGAAATGGCAGCTTGGCACAGTACAGCTTGACTACGTTATGCCGGAAAGATTTGAGCTTGAGTTTACCGGGGCAGACAACGCGCCTCACAGGCCGGTTATCATCCACAGGGCTATACTCGGCTCGCTTGAAAGGTTTATGTCTATACTGATTGAACACTTCGCAGGAAACTTCCCATTCTGGCTGGCACCCGAGCAAATCAGAGTTCTTCCCGTTGGCGGAGACCAGCAGGAAGCAGCTGAAGAAATCATGAAAAAGCTGAAAGGTCTCGGTTATCGTGCTTCTGTTGATGTCCGCTCCGAGAAAGTAAACAGGAAGATTGCCGAATCCGAACAGATGAAAGTACCATTCTCTCTTATCGTCGGCAAACGCGAAGTTGAAAACGGAACAGTATCAGTCCGCAAGCATCTTGAGGGCGATATTGGAGTAAAATCCCTTGACGAAATGATTGAAACATTCAAAGAACTGAACGTGCCCGGCGCAATGTAAATTGTGGTTAATGCTGCACGGAAAGCTGATTATCTATTCCTTCCCGGGTTCTTCCCGGGAAGGTGTTTTTAAAACAATCTGAGGTGGAGAGCTAATATGAATTTGTATATGTATATATTTGATAATCTTATTTTTGATGAAGAAAAAGATAATCTTTATCATGAAACAGTTGTTACGGAACAAGTAGGAAAAACCTTTTTCGATTCTTTTATAACTATAATCAAAGACTTTGTATCTAAGAATAGTATTGGATTAGAAAAATTTGAATTGGGCTATTATAAAAAAATGCTTATTGATGATGAGGATTATATTGATTTAAAACCTAAAAGAGATGAGAAAATAGTTAATTGCTGGACAAATTCAGGATCATGGGGTGAATTTTATGCTTTCAAAATTGATTTTAGCTCAATCAACGAACCCGGCAGATTTACCCTAATCAATGATAGCGAGGGAGTTGATTGGCGTCCAATTGATCAATTTTACTGTAATAATATTGCAGAAGTTCCGCTAAGATGGATTGAATATACTTTAGAAAACGATATTGCCCCGATTAAAAAACTTGATCCGGCAATAAAAAACGTTTTTATTGATTCAATGGCCTCGGGCAATTATAGTATTGGAAAAGAAAAAAATTACGAGCATTTATATAAATTATATTTTCATGATAAGGAGCTTGCTGAAAAAATCAATATCAGATTTTTTAAAACAGATAATGAATATTCTGAAGATGATGATGTTTACAATTATCCTTATGACAGGAACAAATCAAAGAGGGAAAAAGTAAAGAAACAACGCACAATCAATAAAGAAATAAACGAAAAGAACAGAAAAAAATATTTAAGTCAGATGCATGCCAATCATCTGTCCCTAAAAGATACGAATACTACCTTTGCTATAATTTTAATTGTTGATTCTGATGAGATTTATATTGAAACTGAAGCTGAAAATATTAATAAACTAATATTTGATTTTATTCAAAAAAATCAATTTCCTGATGTTATCAATATGATTAAAGAAAGTTTCCGGGATGATATTGAAAACGAATCGAAAGCAATGGTCCGAATCAATGAAGTGAACAATATCTGGTATGGATTTATTGAATTTGATGATAAAAATAATATTTACAGAGATATTTATTGTATAAAAATTGATACAACTCCGGTAGAAGCACCTGGTTCCTATTCGATAATATTTAATTATTGTCACGGAACATATATTGAACAATACGTTTGTAAAAACATTAATGAAGCCCTGAGGAGATGGATAGAATATCTTGATTCAGCAGGAAAATATATAATTGCTTTACTTGGTGATAAAACTCTTGCCGAGTTAAAATCTCAATTGCTTGAAGACAATTTGAAAATTGAATTGAGTAATAATTGTAAATATATTTACCAAAAGGAATTCCGCTTGAATAATGGTAAATTTGTCGGCAAACTCAAAATTATTAAAACTGATGACATCATATCCGAAAAGGATGATTTTGATAATGACAGCTTAATGAAAATACTAAGTTAAATATTGATAATTTTTATATTTTGATGGACTTTCGGATTTTTGCACAATAATATTTGAACAAATTGTAAAAAAACAAAACAACTATGCAGGAAAATATAAGCAAACTAATCGGACTTGACAGAAAATTTATACTGGCTTCAAAATCACCCCGAAGAAAACATCTTCTGACAATGCTGGGATTTAAATTTGATATTATCCCGGCGCATATTGATGAAACAAACCACAACAATCTGGAATCGGCAGAATATGTTAAAACACTGGCGCTTGAAAAGGCAAAGCATATTGCAAAAGATATCGAACATCCATCGATAATAATGGGCGCTGACACGACAGTTGTCCTGGACGGGGAAATGCTTCACAAACCAACCGACAGGGACGACGCTTTCAGAATTTTGAAAACGCTTAGCGGAAATACCCACACGGTTCATACCGGGGTGGCTCTGGTTTCCGCGCCGGAAATGAAAGGCATTGCCGATGTGAAAAGCACGCTGGTAACATTCAGGGAACTGGACGATAAAGAAATTTGGGCTTATATTGACGGCGGTTCGCCAATGGACAAAGCCGGAGCCTACGGCATACAGGATGATTTCGGAGCGCTGTTTGTAAGTAGAATTGAAGGCTGCTATTACAATATTGTCGGGCTTCCGCTCGAAATGCTGTATTCAATGATGAAGAAATTTATTACAATTTTTTGATTAATACAGATATTAACAGGTATCATATTGATGATTTATCATTTAATGCAAGTTATTGCGAAACCGGTTCTTGCCCACATCAATTAACCTGCACCCTGCCGGGATATCAATTATCCGCTTAATACATCTCCCCTTTCGGGAAGTGTATTAAGCCAGAACAAACATTATTCGTGCCTAAGTGCCTGAACAGGATCAACTTTTGCCGCGCGGTAGGCTGGGTAAAGGGCTGAAACAAGACTAACGCCAATGGAAAACAGGATAGCCCCGCCTATCAGCCAGAATGGAAAATCGAACAGGTCTATTGGAATTTCCCCATCCTGGTTGAAGAAATTATTAATTATAAATCCTGCAATTTCAGTAACAATCCAGCCAAGTATTAGTCCAAACAGGCCTCCCATTGTACCGATAATAGTAGCTTCCACGAAGAATATCTTCCTGATATCTGTTTCACCGCCGCCAATGGCTTTCATTATTCCAATTTCCCTGGTTCTTTCAAGGATTGACATAATCATTGTATTCATAATTCCCAATGCAGCAACGAAAAGTGAAATTATACCAATTGCACCAAGGAAAGAATCAATTACTATAAATACGTTTCTAATTTCATCAAGCTGGTCGGTAATAGACAGAATGCTGAAATTCATTTCTTTCAGTTTATCACTTACAGGGCCAATTGCGGACATTGATTCAGCCCTGACATAGAATGACTGGTACTTGGATTTATTGTTTTCTGAATCACTGCCGAGTATATCCCAAACACTACTGAAATTTACACGTGGTATAGATTCAGAGGTCTTTATTGGTATGATAGCTCCGGCAAAAAAACGATTGCTACCCATGTTGTTGTCAGGTTTCAGAATACCAGACACCCTGAATTTTGTAACATGATTTTTAAATGGCTTCTTCTTCATCACTTTGTTGTAATCCATACCTGTTATCGCTTTCAGGGCAGTTGTTGCCATCGAGCTGGCTCTGACAGTTGCAGTAACAATATCAATTTTCATACCAAGGACAGAATCAGGAGGCATTAATGTATATCCTTCCTCCTTTTCATCCTTATCAAGTTTCTTTTTCCTGTCTGTTTTCAGAATAATTTTCATTTCTTTTAATGCTGAAACTGATATTATCATATCATGCGAATCATCAGATTCAAAGAATTTTCCATAAGCCAATTCGTCAAAAGGAGGATATTTGCTCATTTCAGCCGGCAAAGCCCTGATATTATCTTTTTCATCATTTTCACCTATCACGATACGGGCCGGAAAAGAAATTTCGGGAAATGCAATTTCAACTCCGTCAATATCCTTTATTATCGCAAGTGTGGAATCATTCAGTGGTGATGACTTTTTCTCAAGGCTTTCTTTTGCAGTTTCAATATCTCCGCTCATTGCAGCTTCAACATCAATACTTTTCTCGGTTACGAACAGGCTGGTAAAAAGATCATTTTTTGTAAAAGTTTCAACGATATTCTTTTCCATACCGGCTCCGAAGGAAATCATGGAACTAAGCGTTCCAATGCCTACTATCACTCCGGCAGTGGTTAATATGGTTCTGAGTATAGTCCTTCTCAGGTTATACACACCCATTTCAAATGCATCATAGAACTTCATTGCCAGCCTCCATGTTTCTTATATCCTGAATTTTTCCGTCGAGAAGAGTAATTATTCTGTCAGATACTGCTTCTGCAATCTCATTTTCATGTGTTATCATCAATATCGTTATTCCCTGGTTTTTATTAAGGTCAGTCAGTAAAGAAGATATTTTATCAGAGGTCTGGCTGTCAAGGTTGCCGGTTGGTTCATCGGCCAGCAGCATCATGGGCTTATTAGCAAGGGCTCTTGCAATTGCAACCCTCTGGTTTTCCCCACCGGACATCTCGGACGGCTTATGGCCGGCTCTTTGTGACAAACCCACTATATCAAGAAGTTCTTCCGCCCTTTCCCGACGTTTCTTTTTGCTATAACCGGCAAATATCATTGACAACGCTACATTGTCCAGGGCCGATCTATAAGGAATCAGGTTAAATGATTGAAATATCATACCAATAGAGAAACGTCTGTGAAGTTCCCTGTCCTTCCTGTTCATACTGTGCAGGTTTTTCCCGTTAAAGAGTATTTCCCCGTTAGTAGGTGTATCAAGCCCTCCAATCAGGTTCAGCAGTGTGGATTTCCCGGACCCAGAACGCCCGACAACCGAAATAAATTCTCCTTTTTCAACTTCAAACGAAATATTATTTAGCGCCTTTAGCTGGTTGCTTTGCCTTTTATATATTTTCGAAAGATTATTAACTGATAGCATTATATCCCCAAATTATAGAATTTTCTTAAAATACGTAAAAAAGGGATTAATGTTATAGAAAAGATTAATATTGGACAGTATATGGTAATTACAGAAATTAAACTTACCGAAAAACTCTAAAATTATTTATAAAAGGAAATTATCATCTAAAAACTTTTGAAACTCTGCTTTATATTTTTCTCCCACAGGGATATATACCGAGTCATCAAAAATTATTCTAAATCGCTCGATTACATTAATCTTATCCAAATTAACAATATATGACCTGTGGATTCTCATAAATTGTTCACTTGGTAAAAACTTTTCCATTTTTTTCATACTCATCAAAGTTAAGACAGGTTTCTGATTTTCGATGTAAATATTAAGATATTCCCTTTGAGCTTCAATATATTTTATTTCAGCCAAATTTATCCGGAATATTTTGTAATCCGATTTGATAAACAAGTACTGATCGTTACTTTTTAATAAATTTGACTCTGAGTTAATTCCATGAATCCTTTCCCGGGCTTTTTCAGCAGCTTTCAGGAAATCGGCATAGCTAATTGGTTTCAGCAAATAGTCTATTGCATCTACTTTAAATCCATCCACAGCGTACTCGCTATATGCTGTTGTAAAAATAACTTTTGGAGCTATTTTCAATGTTCTGACAAAATCTATTCCGTTCATATCCGGCATATTTATGTCCAGAAACATTAAGCACAGATCATTATTTTTGATAAAATCAAGGGCTGCCAAAGCACTATCGAATTCGCCAATTAAATTTAAAAATGGCGTTTTATTTATATACGATACCATTTGCCTTAAAGCTAAAGGCTCATCATCAATTGCTATACAATTTATCATAATGGAATAATTAGATTTACAATATACTTTTCATTGATACTATCAATTTTTAATTCATATTTATCGCCATATAACAGTTCAAGCCGCTTTTTTGAATTTTCTATTCCTATTCCACTTCTATTATTATCTAACTCTTTATTATTAGTATTTTCTATTATAAAAGTAATAACATCATTATTAAAATCAAACGAAATAAATATCTCAGAATTTTTTTGATAACTTATGCCATGCTTGAAAGCATTTTCCAGATAAGAAGTAAAAAGTAATGGAGGTATGAATTTTTCAGGTATGTATTCAGGTAAATTCAAACTGATCGTTACTTTTTCATTGTAACGCAATCTCATTAAATCAACATAATTCCTTACAAATTCAATTTCTTTAGCAATAGGTATCGATGGATTTTCTGCTTCATATAACAGATGCCGCATTAATTTTGAAAGACGTATTGTTGACTCCTTTGCTTTTTCAGTATCAAAATCAATAAGAGCATGAATATTATTCAATGTGTTCATAAAAAAATGCGGGCTGATCTGATTTTTTAGAAAAGCAAGTTGTGCGGCAAGATTTTCTTTTTCAAGTCTCGATTTTTCTTTCTCAGATTCAATCAATTTAAAAGAAAGTCTCAGCCCCGAATCGAATCCTACTAATAATATCGCAAAAATCAGAAAATTGGCATACTCAGGAAGATGCTTAGGACCTGATAATTCCTTTTCATTTGAAATTGAGTGCTTTGATTGAAAATATTGATTTTCCAATCTAAAATTGTTATCCGGTCTAATTCTCTGAGATTTATCGGTATCACTATTTTCAATAAAAAAAATGCAAAAAGTGAAGAATGTGATTGTCAATGTTACATAAGAAATATATTGAATATATTTCTTTTTTAACAGAGCCCCGGGTACTAATACAAAACGGTTAATGATAAACACTATGAAAAGTGAAATTATTATTGCCAAAGGAGGGAAAAAACTTCTCCAATTTGAAAGATCCCATTCCGTAAATAGCATTGGGGCAGATAAAAGAAGAATCCACACAAATAGCAATAATATTTTTTCTACCAATTTAATATTTTGTCTCTGCATTCTTATTTCTTTTCTACATTACAAAATAAAGAAATTTATAGTTTCAAAAAACTATTCAGGATATAAACTATTTTATTTAAATCTTAATGATTAAAAAAACAGTTTATATCCAGATAGAATTCTCTTAGTGAATAAGAACCATCTTTCCGGAGGCTAAATATTTTCCGGATACAGTTAAAATGTAATGATAAGATCCCGGAATAATTTCTTCAGGAACCCATTTGTATTGATATATGCCTTCGGATAATTGAGTATTAATTATCGTTGCTACTGTATTTCCAAAACTGTTCATAATTATTATCTTAACCAAACCTGATTCAGTCAGGTTAAACGAAATGTTCGTTGATTGCATCACTGGGTTGGGATAATTTTCTATCATGCTATTTTTCCGATCTCTGATGTTCGTATTCTCAATCAATCCTGTTGTTCCGTTCATATCTCTTACCAGCCTAACCATGTTATAGTATCGTTCTCCGCCTTCCCCCAAAGGGCCACCCTCAACTTTAGTATCAAATCGAACCCCGCCTGCACCATGAAAATCTTCGCCTTCACCATTAACGGCCATTCCGAAAGCTACATACCAGGCATAATAATATGGTTCCCCTCTGGTGAAGTTAGCAGATGTTGATGTCCAGTAGTAACCATAATCATCATTTCCTGCTTCGTTCACAATTGGTGTACAATTGAATATCGGGTCTATTGCCGGTCCAATATTTTCAGTATCCTCAGCGCTGGGAGAACGTGAATAATCAACAATGCTCTGGAGTTCTTTTACGTTGGGCAGACGCCAGTCGCTATGGCCGGCTAACTCCGAATTCTTTGCATAGAGTAATGCACCAGGCCAATCGAGGGTAATCTCATCATCATTTTTTGCCCACATAAGACCAGTGGCTTTATCTGTAACAGTATTATCTCCATTATCCACAAAATCGTTCTCCCCATAACTATTTCCCCGTACAGCTCTCACGTATTTTCCTCCTACCGGCCCCTGTGCATTGGCAGAATAGGCTTTTATATGGCCGGTTACGTGGTTTACACCAAAAGCCGAGTTGTAGCCGCCTTCAACAGTCCTGCCTATGTAATAATTACTGGTCCAATATTGCTCATCTTTGCTAACCTGCCCACTTGCAAGAATAAAATATTCGGTATCTAAATATGGCCAACCGCTTTCAAAATCACTTATCGAGAATAATTCTTTGGCACTTGGCATACGCCAGTCATCATATTCCGCCAGCTCAAGATTTTCGCAATAATCAACAGCTTCCTGCCAGGAAAAATCCTGGTCAGATGGTATTTGTTGCCACATCAGGCCTGTGTTATTATCTGTTATCGTACCGTCAGCATTGTCCCGGAAAGAAAACAAGCTTTCCCCGAATTGAGCATCCTGGCCGAACAAAGACTCTCCTTCATTCGGAGGATCAATCTGATTACCATCTGTATCGTAGCATTTGTCCTGTCCTGTTTCATTTAACTCGAAATTGTCGGTACCCGATGAGGAACTCAGGTTTCTGACCAATCGTACAAAGTTGTAAATTCTCACTCCATCGCCCTGCGGGCCATGCCCTTCCGAGTATTCTGCCGGATCGCCGTCTTTTGGGTCGCTTCTTTGTGCGCCGGCGCCATGAACATCCTGCCAGCCTTCCATATTTCCCAAAGCACGGCCAAAACAGACATAAGCACCCCAACCGCCGTCATGTCCTTCCGTCCAGTTTGCATGTGTTGTTCCGCTCCAGTACCAGGGAAAATCCGCTTCACCGGCTTCATTTGTAATTCCGGTGCAGTTAAACAATGGATCGATTGCTGCTGAATTTGTTGTTCCGGGAGAACGGGTATAGTCCAGAATACTTTGTAATTCTTTAGCATTTGGCAAACGCCAATCATCATGGCCGGCAAACTCCATTCCTTCAGCATAACTTAATGCTTCCTTCCAAAGAACAGCTTCTCCGTTATCGTCCTGCATCCACATCAAGCCGGTAGCCTGATCTGTTATGGTTCCATCCCCGTTGTCCCTGAAGTTGTTGACACCATATTCCGTATTAGCTCTGACTAATAGATAGTTAAAAGCTTTTGCCTGTCCCATCATAGTTTTTCCATAACCCTTTATGCGCCCGTCAGCAAAATTTACTCCGAAAACCATATCAGAATTATCAACATATTCATTTGTTGTTGCACATTGAACATCAATTAATCTTTCGCCTGCTTCAGTATCTCCGTAGGCATATTCAAAAACATCTTTTTTAATAAACGGAGTTAAGTCATCTGTGTCCGTGCCTTCATATCCGCTAATATCTTTGCCGCTGAACATAATCAAAGAATATTGTTCTTTAATTGTTGGCAAACGCCAATCATCATAGCCAGCAAAGCTAACACCCTCGTTAACCATTGATAAAATTTCATCGTAGCTCATTTTGTCATCATAATTTACTACACCGTCATTATTATGGTCAAAAGACTGCTGCCACATCAGCCCGGTAACATTGTCGGTTACAGTCCCGTCCTCATTATCCGTATATGATGGCTGATTGCCTTGATATTGGGCATCCTGTCCGTAAAAATCCTCACCCGTTGAAGGAGTAGAAATAACTGTAAAATTATTATAAAATGTTGTTTGATCTGTATCAACGATTGGATAATTACCAATATAACTTGCCTGGTTAACTGTCAATATTGCTTCTTCTGAAGTCGCAGAACCAAAGTCATTAGTTACATTACAGATGAAACTTCCTGCATCACTTTCTTTGAAGGTCTCAATTGTATAGCCTGATTCTGTTGCACCGGCAATATCAACCCCATCTTTGTTCCATTGATATTGCATCGGAGTTGAACCGTATGCTTTGACAAATAATGTTATTGAATTTCCAATTCTTACAGACTGGGACTTTGGCTGAGTTGTAATAACCGGAGCTGTTTCTGTCAGTTCGTTTATTGTAAAGCCATTTTTCAGTGAAAAGATTAATGGTTCTCCCATATCCGGGGGTGGAACAAACGTAACTTCTACATCTTTTAAGCCCGGTTCTTCATCCGGAGCTATTTCAAAAACGGCAGTTACAACTGTATCATTCCGTTCAGATGATTTGGCTTCTATTTCTCCTATCATCACACTTGAAACAGGAGCATCCGGCGGAGGCATCTCTATACCATCCGGGCTTAGAATTATTTCTACAGACAGTTCTGTTTCTCCCTGGAATGCCGAATTTGGATTAACCGATGTTATTGTCTGTGCAATAGCCACATTCGTCGAAAGGCCAAGAAGAATAAGTAGTAAAACTTTTTTGAATATTCTGTTTCTCATATCTGTCTCCAAATGAAAAATAATATTTGACAACTAAAATAATTCTATAATGATTAAATGAAAATTATTATCAATCAAATCAAATATAAATTCTATGGACAAATGAATTTTATCTACGAAAATTAAGAATAATATCAGATTCTACTACTACTATGAAGTAAGTTGCCGAAAAATCCATTTCAAAATTTTAGTCTGCAAAGCCAGAATTCTACTGATAAAAATACCTGTAAACAAGGATATTTACAATTATAATTGAACATCTAAAAAATGGAATTCGCTAAATTAAAAAAGGATGAAGCGAAAATGACCGGCAATAGAAAAACATATTTAAAAAACTCCACAATCATTTCCTGTCAAAAAAATATCATAGCTCAAAATCATCGAATGAATATTGATATCAAAGTAATTTTTTATAAACCGGACCTGATTTTGTCAGAACGCTTTGGATAAGATTAACCCTGAAGGACTGCATTTGGCCAAATTCGAAGTCATTGTATTTTGTATTAATATCTTTAAATTTTGCAATATCAAGTGCCTTTGGCCTTTGCAAAGTGATATGCTGTTTGAATGGCCGCTTTTCCTTTTCAATTCCCAGTGGGAGCAGGGCATTTTCGATGCCGGCATGAATCTTTATTATGGATGCTCCGGTGGAATAAAATGGAACATACAGTACTCTGGGTCGTTTAATATTTGGCATCACCTTAATGCCCTTCAACACAATCGGGAGCTCGTGGCTTACACAGTGGGGTTTAAGTGCGTTTTTTACTTCATTCAGCCTGTTGTCGTCATAGTCGCCAATAAACTTCCATGTAAAGTGAATATTCTCTTTTTCCACCCATTTCCCGTTTGTTATTCCGGAAAAGTCGTCGATCAGTTCTTCGTATTGGTATTCGAATATTTCAGGGTCGATAAAAGTTCCGACAAACAGTCTCATAGTAAAATCCGATATGCTTATTTAAAATGCTTTTAATCACAATCAGAAAATAAGAAAAAATACGATCAATCTGAAAAATACTATTTCTGAATGGATATGTGATTTACTTCTGTAACAGGTTCCGGATACTTTCCAGGGATAATCCTGTTACTTCTGAAATTTCTTCGAATGAATATCCTTTATCATTCATTTTTATTACTACCTTGCCGATGGTTTCTTCAATTCCTTCTTTCCGTCCTTTTTTCTCAGAGTCGGATTTAATTGCCTTTTCCACACGAACTGCGTCCCAGTATTTGTCATAAACATCCAGTTCGCTTCTTGAATACCCGGATTCTTCAAGAATTTCAATTGCTTTCCGGATTTCATCTGTTTCAGGAGCGTTAATTATTTCCGGGTTTTCATTATCAAATTCCGTCAGGAAACGCAGCCACAGTACGGCCATACGCTTTTCGGTAATTGTTTCGGGCCTGAATTTAGGTAATTCAATGAAAATAAACTCCAAACCGTCTATCCTGTCTTCTGAATTTTGGATATTTACAATTCGGTAGTGATGGTAGAATTCGGGATCGTCCCGCAGGTATTCGTCATTTACCAGGTTTAGCGAATAAACCGGTGTTAACGAATCGAATTTACTTCCCCTTTCCAACTGGCTGACATAAGCTTTTGATGCATTGAATAACACCCTTGTCCTGAAACTGTCGGTCCAGAGCATTTGCATTTCGATAATAAACTGTCTTCCGAAATTATCCCTGCATCTGACATCAACAATCGAATTTTTCAGGCCCGGTATTTCGGGAACAAGTTCTGGCGGCAGATATTCCAGGCTTTCAATAAATTGATTCTCTTCGAAAGGCATAAGCGCATTCAAAAAACTAATCAACAAATCAGGATTCTGCCCGAAAACCTTTTTAAAAGTTAAATCATTTTTTGGATCAAGGTAACGCATTGTATCCTCGTTTAAATTGTCCCGACTATTTTGTAGAACGTTTTTTATATTTTCTTATTTCAATAATTATAAATGTACAATTTTTTAAGAAGTAATTTCAGAATTATTCATACTTCAATTGAAAATATGATCTAATCATAGAACTGCCATCCGCTTCCTGATCCTTCTATGTAATCAATTAAATAAAATCCATGTAAGTTATCAGGCTGATATTCTAAGTCAATATTATTTAAACCTCAATTGCTCTTTGGAATTTGTCCTTAATTTTGATTTTCATTTTTTCATCCTCTAAGTTCACAATTCTAAAAATAAAATACTCAAAAAAAAACAGGTGTATAAATTCTATTTGTACAATGTTCTCAGGTGAATTATTTGTGTATAAGTCTTTTGATATTTTCCAGGGATAATCCTGTTACTTCTGAAATTTCTTCGAATGAATATCCTTTATCATTCATTTTTATTACTACCTTGCCGATGGTTTCTTCAATTCCTTCTTTCTTACCTTCCTTTTTACCTTCTTTCCGTCCTTTTTTCTCAGAGTCGGATTTAATTGCCTTTTCCACACGAACCGCGTCCCAGTATTTGTCATATACATCCAGTTCCCTTCTTGAATACCCGGATTCTTCAAGTATTTCAATTGCTTTCCGGATTTCATCTGTTTCAGGAGCATTAATTATTTCCGGGTTTTCATTATCAAATTCCGTCAGGAAGCGCAGCCACAGCACAGCCATACGCTTTTCGGTAATTGTTTCGGGCCTGAATTTAGGTAATTCAATGAAAATAAACTCCAAACCGTCTATCCTGTCTTCTGAATTTTGGATATTTACAATTCGGTAGTGATGGTAGAATTCGGGATCGTCCCGCAGGTATTCGTCATTTACCAGGTTTAGCGAATAAACCGGTGTTAGCGAATCAAATTTACTTCCCCTTTCCAACTGGCTGACATAAGCTTTGGATGCATTGAATAACACCCTTGTCCTGAAGCTGTCGGTCCAGAGCATTTGCATTTCGATAATAAACTGTCTCCCGAAATTATCCCTGCACCTGACGTCTACAATCGAATTTTTCAGGCCCGGTATTTCGGGAACAAGTTCTGGCGGCAGATATTCCAGGCTTTCAATAAATTGATTCTCTTCGAAAGGCATAAGCGCGTTCAAAAAACTAATCAACAAATCAGGATTCTGCCCGAAAACCTTTTTAAAAGTTAAATCATTTTTTGGATCAAGGTAACGCATTGTATCCTCGTTTAAATTGTCCCGACTATTTTGTAGAACGTTTTTTATATTTTCTTATTTCAATAATTATAAATGTACAATTTTTTGAAAAATATTTAAGTGAAATGCTTCCACAGAAAAACAGAGGAAAATCAAAAATTCAAAGAAAATAATTTTTACACAACCAACAATCTTTCGATATCCTTTTTAAGCTTTGGCAAATGAATTGAAATAATTCCCCTGACAACAATATCATCAACTTTATCGTAACCATCGATCACCCAATTTCTTGTGTCAACAATCTGTCTTGCATTCTCAATTTCAATGTTTAAATCAAGTTTCAATATCCTGCTTATAGCTTAGCCGATAATTTCAATTTCTCTTTCTACAGCCCTGCGTAGTAATTTGTTCTATAAATCCTGATTATTTAACTATTCCATTTAATATAATCAATCAGTTCTACTTTTAAAAAAATTTTAGCTCCAATTGTAAAATTTCGGATGATATTCGATGTATCTGAAATATATTTACCAATATTCCAATACAAACAATCAATTAATCAAATAATTTCTGCGGCGCAAAACTGTATATATTCTCCATCAAAACCTCAATATCAATTTTTTAAAAGATTTTATCAATAGCTTAAGTTGTTTATTTGATATAGTTTAGATAGAAAAGGCTTCAATTATAAGCAGTCTGAAGACCAAAAGAATTATTTTTTGAAAATCATATTCTACCAATATCTTACTTGAATTTTTTTACCTCTTTTCTCCAGGTTAGCATCAATTAAATCCTTTATCATTTTTTTATCATTACTTTTGAAATGCATCAAGCCAACATTTGTGTCAAATTTCGAGGGGGCTTTCTTTTCTACTCTTATTTTGTCATTCTGTGTAAGATATTTCGCAGATTCATTCGCAGATTCAATTTCATCCCAATCAATTTTTTTCTGTTTTGTCGAAAAAAAGGAATATATCGATAAATGATTCTTACTTATAACAACTTTCCTTTTATTGAACATAAAGAATATAAACGTCCAGATAAACAAAAAACCAGAAAATATAAAAGATCCAAAAAAAATCCGCTCTTCTATATTCTGAAAGTCAGGATCTTGGAAATAATAATTGCAGATTGATATACATAATATCAAAATTACGACCAATTCTAATTTTATTCTTTTCCAATTTGGCTCAAAGAAATATTCCTTTGTGAAATCAATATTTGAATAGTCTTTTTTGTTTTCTTTGTTCCTGTTCTTTTTCTGCTGCTTTTGAAACGCATAATACCCGGCAATTGTCGCTAATGCGCCTAATATATAAAGATATGAAGCTTTCATTTTAAATATCCAACCTGGATTTATTAAATTTTATTCCTTTTTTCCAAAGTGATATTCACAATTCCCAGTAATATATAAATATACAAATTTAAAAGATTTTATCAATGGTTTGCATGTTTAATTTTCAAATTTGCAAATGCCGATATTCAGCGCATGGCATCATGTCAAAAATCCAAAAATGAAGCGGACGATAACGATCGAAAACATTAGAAATCTTACAAATAATTAACATTAGTAGGCGCTGCAATTTTATTCATCTTAATTCATACTATTAATAATTCTTGTCTGATGTATGGATAATATTAAGGCGAATGTTTTTATATCCAACTTATACAGGCAATATCTGATTTTTGTATATGGATTCATTTTTTGTTTTATCATTTGCTCAATACTGTCTGCAAAAGGAAGGTATTTTTCTAATGCTTCACTTAACTCTCCTTCAGTAAAGTTCTTGTTTAATGAGAGAATTTCCTCAACAAAACTGTCAACTTTATATTCAATAAAATTATAGTCAGAAAAATATTTTAGCGCCACAAATAAGAATCTAAATACATCTAAGGCTTTCGATTTTTGAATTTTACCTCCTTTTTTTAATCTGGTACGAATTTTTGATTCTTCCTGGATAATCTCTTTTTGAATATTAAGGAATTCATCTTCTGCAATTTCAAATAAAGCGGATAATCGATTAATTCTCCGTTTCAAATTCTGAGGGATGCTTTTTTTGTACTTAATTTTATGATCAAGAGTGCTCCAAGCATCCTGTATTGTTGTCCGTATTTGGAGTTCAAATGTAAGTTTACTAAATCTCTTGTAATCATAAACACCTTTCAACTTATTTTTTAATATTAATTGAAGATGTAAGCTTTTATATCCGAACTTATCTTCTGTCTTTTCTAACTGGCCCGATTTATCAGTAATTTCTACCTCATGAAAATATCTCTTTAAGTCCCGCCTGATTCTATTTACATCATCAGAATACAGACAAATGGCCCTAACCCCGATCAAATCGGTTATAAAAGTTTTAATCTTATAATCATTATCATTTATATCTTCTAATGGCAAATATTTACGCTTAAATTTTCTGATACTCTCATCTTTAGCTTTTATTCTAAATTTAACAGATTCAACTTTCGGAAATGTATTAATTAGGGAGGAAAAAAAACGAGCAGCTTCCTCATGAAATGGTAATTGATCATCGTACCAATTACTAAAATCTTCTATTTTGTTGTCAAAAATATTCATTTTCATTGTTATATCGGTCTGAAAATTATTTATTATAATTGATTTGCAGCACTCGATTATTTTAGTTTTACTACAAGCTAAATATGCACGCAATACGCATTAAGTTCAATGTAATAAGATACGTATTCAACTATTGAATAAATTTACATACAAAAATAAAAGAAAACAAATATTAATGAAACCATAAATAGAAAAAGATTTCCTTATTGATTTATTACTCTTTAACTTTTTAAATTTGATATTTCTCATCAATCCTTCATAATATACAATTTTTTGAAAAATAATAAAGATGTTTTTTGAGTGTAATTTCAGCAATTCAAATCTCACTAAAATTATTATTTTTTTCTAAGCCCCATATATCATAATTTTGTAATTCTGTATAAATTTAAATCTTCGGAGATTGTAAATGTTTGAACCGCAAAAAGAAAAGATTGAAGAACTGAGAAAAAGAACCCTTGAACTACGGAGGTATCTTTGACATTGACGCCAAGGAAAATGAAATCTCCGAACTTCAGAAAATAACCGAGGCAGAAAATTTCTGGAACGACCAGAATAAAGCCCGCGAAACTATGCAGGAAATATCAGACCGCAAGGAATGGGTGCAGAACTGGAAAAGAACAAGCACCGCTGTGGACGACGCTGAAGCTATGCTGCTGCTGGCCGAAGAAGATAAAGACGAAACGCTTGAAGACGATATAATATCTGAAATAGATTCCGCCGCCCAAAAAATTGCCGACCTGGAAATACAAAAACTGCTTTCCGGTAAGGACGATGATAAAACGGCTATACTGACAATTCACGCCGGCGCCGGCGGAACAGAAGCTCAGGACTGGGTGGAAATGCTGCTCAGGATGTATACGCGTTGGGCCGAAAGACGCAAAAGCAAGGTCTTCCTTCTGGACGAACTTCCGGGCGACGTGGCCGGGATGAAATCAGTAACAATTGAAATTCAGGGCAAGCATGCATTCGGTTACCTGAAAGCCGAGAATGGCGTTCACAGGCTGGTAAGGATCTCGCCATTCGACTCCAACGCCAGACGCCATACATCGTTTGCATCAGTATTCGTTTACCCCGAGGTAACAGACGATATTGAAATAGAAGTAAACCCGGACGATATTGAAATGGATACATTCCGCTCAGGCGGCAAGGGCGGCCAGAACGTGAACAAAGTGGAAACAGCCGTTAGGCTCAGGCATCTGCCATCAGGCATTGTTGTATCCTGCCAGCAGGAACGCTCTCAGTTCCAGAACCGCGAACGTGCCATGAAAATGCTGAAATCAAGGCTCTACCAGAAGAAACGTGAAGAAGAGGAAGCCGCGAAAGCCGAGATAGAAGGCAGTAAGAAAAAAATTGAATGGGGCAGCCAGATACGTTCCTATGTATTTCAGCCATACACTATGGTAAACGACCACCGCAGCGAAACAAAAAGAACGGACATACAGGCTGTTATGGACGGAGATATCGACGATTTCATGAAGGCCTACCTGCTGATATAAACCGTAAAAACAATTTTCCTCATTCCCCTGCTTTTTTTGAAGCAGGGGAATCAAAAGGAAAAATCTTTTACACAATCCCAATAACTCTGACTGCAAAAGTTGATTTGCCAGAAGTTGTTCTGTATTCTAAGAATAAAATATTCAATCAGTCCCTCTTTTCTTCCATTTTACTTTTCTCAATGGCTCAATATGGCGCAGGAGTATTATAATAGTGATTAAAACAGACATTATCTTATACCATGCAAGATTTGTAAACTCCATGGTTTGTAGCCCTGTCAGGACAAATTCCGGAGAATTCAGAACAAGCATGCAGGACATCATTGTTCCGACCGTATTAGCCACGTGTACATTCCGCCGGATAATATAATATCCCAACAGCCAGCCGAATATCCAAAGGAACAGGGCAAGAGGATTTACCATTACAAAAGCTCCGGCGGCTGTAGCAAGCCCGCGCCCTCCTTTGAATTTCAGGAATATATTGTAATTATGTCCCAGAACTGCCGCACTGCCAGCAATAGCTGCAACTTTAATATCACCGTCGCTAATAAGATTGGAGATTAAAACAGCAAGAACTCCCTTGGCAAAGTCAAGCAGCATAACAAAGATTCCAATCCATTTTTTGTTGGTGGATTCAAAACTGTTCATGGCGCCGACATTTCCGGTTCCGACCTTCCTGACATCCATTCCCGATGCCATTTTTACAATTATCAGGGCAAATGGAATTGCACCGAGAAAATAACCTATAAGTCCGCTAAGTATAAAGTTCAATGTCATAGTTTGTATTTATTAGAATGCCAGTTCAACAGATTCTATACCGGGAAGCTTTTCTTTCAAAATTCTTTCCACTCCGAATTTCAATGTCATCGATGCGGCAGGGCAGCCGGCGCATGCTCCGCTAAGCTTAACATATACCCTGCCTTTTTCCACTTTAGCCAGCTCGATTTTTCCCCCGTCAGCCTCGATAAAAGATTTTATCTCTTTTTGAATGATTTCATTGACCGCCTCGAATGTAACTTCCTGATCCATCTATTTTCCCTCGAATTAATATTTCCCTTTTCTCCATTATCCGGAGAATGAATATGATCAATGAACGCAATGATTATATTAATATTTGAATTGCATCATGTACTTTTAAAAAATCTTATTTTTTGAGACATAAAACTCGCTATTATATAGGTAGAGAACTGTTCCGTCGTCGAGAATTCGATTGTATATCGGTTTAAAATCCCAGTCTTTTCTCTCGTTGAAAATTTTTATACAATATTCCCATGTTTTTCCTCCATCAGATGATTTATAGATTCCGGCTTTCTCTTCAATATCAGCACTATTTGAATAATTTGTGAAAATATAAGATGCAAAAATATTGCCTGTTTCATCCACGTAAAGAATGTCCTGAAGATTATAACCTTGAAAATCAAAGCTTATTTTCTGCCAGCTTTCTCCATTATCAGGACTGATTAACAGATAATTAGAATAACTATTACACATATATAATTTTCCGTTTCTACCTTCTATTATTGCATTCGATACTGTATTTTTCCATCCGACATTGCTGGAAAATGCCAAATCCTTTGAATCCAATCCTGAAACCAGAGTCCAGTTTTGGCCTTTATCATCACTATAATATAGTCCGGTTTGCTTCAATATCTTGAGTATCCTGTTGCTGAAACAAAACAAGCCCTGGTGAAATTTGTTCTTTTCATGAGGCGGAAGAATTTCCCATGACATTCCCCTGTCAGATGAGAAAAGAATATAAACCTCAGTTTCATCAAGAAGTCCTGTAAGATATAGATTCCCCTCTTCATCCATATCAAGTTCATCAGGATAAAAGCGCCCGTTTTCCTTTATTTTACCAAAGAAATTATACCAATTTCTCCATTCATTATGTTGTTCGGACCAACTATATGGATAATATCCACGGTATACAATATTTTGGCCATTATCATAAACAACAAACTCCTCCGGATCGGTATGGGAAACAGACGAATCCTTCATAAATATTTTCCATTCCCTGCAAGTATCGTAGCTTCTAAAAATATTCAGAGCTTGTTCATCCCGGCCTATCAAAAAAAAGGTTCCTTCGGTATCAATAAATATCTCGCCAGGATGAATAAAATATTCGGGCATTTCGTAAACATTATAGAGCTTTTCCATATCAGTCTGGTCTGGAAGAACAGGCTCAAGCGAAGCATTACTGCAAGACATAAATATACATAAACTGGCAAAAATTACAAGGTGTTTCATTTTATGTTCCTTTTCATTTTCAGAATAATAAATTTATACCGTAACGTAGCCCTACCTTTTTTATAGTTTTAAATACGTCAAGGTTGTTTCTGTATAGCAGGATATTCCCGTCTGCAGCAAGGAAAACCTGAACCCTGTCGGCAGGATTCCAAATCAATCCTGCCTCGGGTTTAAATGACATGCCAATTTTACAACCCGAGACAGAATTTTTTAAATAGGGCCTCAGATTATTGATTATTTCGAGTGAATTAAATATATGGGTATAATTGATCCCGAAGAACACAAGAGATTTCCTGGGATAGTATGGATCAGTTATTGCATCACCACCTATATACATGGGCAAAGTTTCCTGGCTGTATTCAATTCCAATAGAATTGCTTTCATCAATCAGCCAGGATATATTTAACCCTGAATTATTGAACAATGGCTCATTTCCAATATTTAAATCTCTGTCAGGATAGAATTTTAATGCGTTCTGATTGAAAGCCCCGATACTCAGGAAATATGGAAATTCGTCAATATCTTCATCGCCATTATCATTTCTATCAATAAGGGAACTACCGGATAATTCTGTTGGTATAATACTGAAAAAGATACTCCCGGAGTTAATCTCAGATGCAACATAAGACAAATTTTCAGTTCTTATAATTTGAATCGGAATTAGTGTAGGTACTTTCGAAAGCGTATTTTCTGAGTCATCTTTCTGTGCCATGCTGCTGTTTTGGAAATTTTTATTATCGGAATTCGCTGTTGTACTCCTAACAGTTTTGGCGCCACCCGGATTATTTATTTGCTGAGTTTTTCCTGCTACAGTGTTGTTGCTGCCGGTATTGTTGTCAGCGTTATTTGTTGCTGTATTTGCAGTATAGGTATAAACTTTGATTGGCAATCTGTCCTGTAAGCTATTATTTCCAAGCATGAAATATGTAAGAAGCGAACAAACTATGCCTGATATAATCGCAACAGGCCAGCGATTGAACAAAAACTGAGTTAATTTATTTATTCCGGGTATGGATTTTTCGGTAATTGCAGGAGCCGTGGCAGTTCCGATATTCAGAGTTGAAAAAATATTATTAGTCAGCTTTCCTGATGGAACTATATTTTCTGATTCTTTTACGGCTCCGTGATTGATACTTACAGCATCGCGGAATTCTTTTTGCAGTTCCGCGTCCACGGCAAGTTTTCTGAACAAAATTGAACTCTGTATTTCATCGGCTTCACCGTCAAGCGTCATATATAGAAGTTCCGAATCTGAATTTATACTATAGTTTTCCATTGCTCAGCCATTTTAATTGTTTTTCAGTTCAAGATAAGTTGATAATAATTGCCTCAATTTTCGTTTTGCCCGGACAACCCTGTTCCTGACAGTAGATACAGGTACATTGCTGATGTTGCTTATTTCCTTATACGACATTCCGTCGAAAACCTGAAGAATAAAAGCTTCTTTATGTTCGGAGGGCAGTTTGTCCAGGGCGTCACTTACTGCCGTGTTGAATTCCTTCTTTTCCAGAATATTGCTGCTAAGATCAACAATATCATTTGCTTTCTCAACATCCTCGAAATAAATTTTATTCCTGGCCCTGTTATAAATCAGGTTGCGGCAGATAGTAAGAAGATATGCATACATATTCTCAATATTATTGCCTTTCTCAAGAGTCTTATAAAGCTTTATAAAGGCTTCCTGGTAAATATCATCAGCAAATTCATTGCTGCCGGACATTTTTACGCAATAAACATACAGGCTTTTCGAGTAAGTATTATAAATTTCAGTGAAAGCTGAATCAGCTGATTCTTTACTTTCCCGGAAACTTTGATTCCATTCCTTATGTTTATTTTTATTGATAATGTTCCCCGTTCAAAATTTCTTTTTGAATAGACACAATTTATTAATTTTTGTTTCACCCCGGATTTCAGTATCATAAAAAAATAAAAAAATCCCTTCCCGGATAACAGGAAGGGATTGGATGAAGTATAAATTGGTTTCTATCGTAGATATTCCTTATACATGCATTTGTCCTGGATAAAATCAATACCGTTCTCTTCGGCAAGTTTTTTTGCTTCGTCGCTGATTATACCTTCCTGAAGCCATATCAGTTTAATATCGCCTTTGGCCTTTTTCCTGGCAACAGCTTCCTCAACAACGCCCAAGGCCTGATCAGAAGGACGGAACACATTAAGTATTTCTATTCCCTCAGGAGCGTCGGCCAGGTTTTTATATACTTTCTCGCCGGCAATTTCATCAGCAACCGGATTTACAGGATAAACAGTATATCCGTGATCAAGAAAAAATACGGGAACGGTATGAGAAGGTTTGGCAGGATTGGTGGACATGCCGTAAACAGCAATAGTATTGTAATCTTCGAATACTTTTTTAATATCCATTAACATATCTCCATGTAAGAATTATACAAATTTCATTTTTATACGAACCAGAATTAAAATTCTTGCAGGAGAAAATTTATAATATTATGCAGATAGTTTCATTTTTTTTGGCTGCGCGATTTGTAAAACCTGCCTGAGATTCAATTCAGTAGGAATTCCTTCACTGTCCCAGTGGTTTTTGCAACCGCAGCTTTCAAGGAAAACACATTGCGATGGTATATTAAGTTTTTTCATTTCATATCCGCCCGTCAGAAGGTTTAACACGCAGGCAACGCCAATCAGGCCGGTGGTTTCGGAATTTTCCCATGTTTTCAGAAATTCAGAGAAATCTGAAGAATGAGGTATCAGCCTTACTTCAATTCCCTCATTATTCATTTTTGATTTAATATTATTTATACGGCAATTAACACTGCAGGAAGCACATATCAGTTCACGGCCTTTCGGACTTGCTTTGCAATGGCTCTCCGGCATTGTCCTCATGCAAGTTGGCAGAAGAAGTATTTTTTGTTCTGTTCTTTCAAACTTCTCCTGAAATTCCCTGTTCAATATCCCGGCAGCTATCATATTCAGGTGGTATTCGTTTTCGGGCCTGAAACAAAGAATCAGGTCTTCCCTGTTTTTATAAGATGAATAATTATTATTCCTGAAGGAATCCACTTTGCTTGTGTATTTCCCAAGCAAAGTCTTTCCAATATCTTCAAATGTTGAAGCATAGGAAACTATAGTCGAAATCCATTTTCTTGCATTCGAATCGGACTGGATAGTGAAGAAATGTAGCCAATTGTCTAACCTTTCACATTCCTCCCTGAAATCGCCACTGGATTTCAGCCATGCAACAAGCGACTCAAAATTCCCTATTATCTTTGGCTGGCCTGATTCTGTCTCTGATTTTAAAAAACGGGAAAAAAGATATCCGCGCACCTTGTCAACATAAGGTTTAAGTTTTTTGTTTCTCCTTCTGAGGTTGTAGAGATAATGAAGAAAATCCGCTATACTGCGATTAAGTTTCAAAGCGCCGCCAAGATAATTCTTCCAGAAAACGCCAATGCTTATAGCTTCAATAAGATATTCGTCATGACTCCGTAATGGTTCAATTTTGCCGACCCTTATAAATACCATATAATCTTTGATCAGATCGTCAAGTTTATCATTCGCGGTATTGATTACAAGGTCACAGGCAATATTAAGATTCTCGTAAAACTGGCTGCTGTCTTTTCCTGATTCAAGGTTGTATGGCATTTCATTACTATTCATCACTTAGCCTGGATTCTTCATAAATCTCAATTAATAATACGATTGTCGAAAAGTTAAGTTTCAAAGCCGATTTGTTATTATTTAAGATTCAATCAAATCAGAACTAATACGTTTCTAATCCGAATTTGGCTGTGATATGCCTATTCTTGGGCGTAACAAAGTATTTTGTTATATTGGCCTTATGTTAAATATAAAATGTGAAAATATTTATATGCCGATTTTATTATTGTTCGATATTGACGGAACCCTGGTTCGCTTCAGGGATGGAAAATCAAAGGAACTTTTTTCTGTAGCAATGAAAAATATATTCGGAACGGAGATCAGCGAGGATATGATGCCGGATTTCCAGGGACAGACAGACCTGAAAATACTGCAACTGATCTGCCATAAATTTGGTTTCTCTTATCAAAAGCTTCTGGACGACATAGATAATATCTGGGAAATGATGTACGATATGTTCAAGGATTTTGCAGATGATGAGCATTTAAAATTATTACCGGGAATAAATACCCTTCTGCACAGACTTTCTGCAAGCGATGATTTCCAGTGCGCCTTGCTTACCGGGAATTTTGAAAAAAATGCCTACCTGAAACTGTCGCCCTGGGGAATTGATAAATTGTTTCCTTTCGGAGCTTTCGGATCGGATCATCAGGACAGGAACAAACTCCTGCCTATAGCCATTGACAGAGCAAACCGTTATTGGGGTGAAGATGTTTTCAATCTGAACAATACAATTATTATCGGAGACAGCCACATGGATATTGAATGCGCCCGTTCAAACGGAATACCCGTAGTATCCGTTGCCACCGGATGGCTGAATACTGAGAAGCTCGAAGAACTCAAACCCGATGTAGTGTTGGATACTCTTGAGAACACTGATGAAGTTATCTCCGTTTTTTATAATTTAGTAAAATCTGAACATTGAATATTTTAAAACAGGCATTTAATAAATGGAAAAAATAATTATAGCAATCGACGGCCCTGCCGGATCTGGAAAAACAACCACTGCAAAAATTGTCGCGGAAACACTTGGGTATATATATATTGACACCGGTGCAATGTACAGGGCAGTAACCCTTGCATGGCTAAGATCAGAATCTGAAATGAATGATGCAAACCTTGCAAACCTTATGGAGAAATATCCGGTCAGGCTGGCTCCTTCAGAAAACGGACAAAGAACATATCTCGGATCGGAGGATGTTTCCGAAGAGATACGCACTCCTGAAGTAACAAAACAGGTCAGCCCGGTTAGCGCTATGGGTATTGTCCGCGAAAAAATGGTCGCCATGCAGAGAGAAATGGGAAAACCCGGCGGCGTGGTAATGGACGGCCGCGATATTGGAACGGATGTATTCCCTCAGGCAGAACTGAAAATATTCTTATCGGCAACGATAGATGCCCGCGCTGAAAGGCGTATGCTTGAAATGAAAGAAAAGGGGATGGAATTTTCTGTCGACGAAATCAAAAAGCAAATTGCAGACAGAGACCACTACGACAGCAACCGGCCCATCAGCCCGCTTAGAAAAGCAGATGATGCAATAGAAATAGATACATCGAATTTAACAATAGAAGAACAATCTGATAAAATTATTGACCTTGCAAGAAAAATTATTGCTTAAAATAATCTTCAATAACCGGAGAATACAATGAATATACATATAGATGACTCGGCAGGATTTTGCTGGGGAGTTGTACGTACGATAGATATAGTTGAAAAGCACCTTGACGAAAACAAAGGCGAAGAGATTTATGTTCTTGGAGATATAATCCATAATCCCCGCGAGATTGAAAGGCTTGAGGCTAAGGGCCTGAAAACTGCCAATCACGACAACATGAAGGAACTTGAAGGAAAGAACGCGAAAATATTTATTCGTGCTCACGGCGAACCGCCTTCAACTTATAAAAAAATTCAGAACCTGAACCTGAACCTTGTAGACGCAACCTGCCCACTGGTAACTGCATTGCAGAAAAGAGTCCGGAAATACTACGACCGGGGATACCAGGTAATTGTTTACGGCAAACGCGAGCACCCTGAAATAGTAGGCATCCGCGGTGTTTGCAATGACGAGTGTGTGGTTATTAAATCACCCGATGACGAGGCTGTAAAATTGATTGATCCCGAAAAGCCGGCTGTAATTTTCTCGCAAACGACAATGAATAAACAAACATATTTAAATATTGCAGAAACGCTTAAAGATAAACTCAGCCACCTGATTGATGGTGGAGAAATTGAACAGGATTTCCAGACAAAGGATACTATCTGCAAATATGTTCATGGCAGGGACGAGAACCTGAGAAAATTCGCCTCTGACAACGATATAATACTATTTGTTGCAGGAAGGAATTCCTCAAACGGAAAAAGCCTGTTTAATATATGCAGTTCTGTAAATGATAAAACATTTTTTATTGAGGACATTAAAGAAATTGATTACAAATGGTTCGACGGAATTAACTCGCTTGGAATAACAGGAGCCACAAGCACCCCGCAGTGGTATCTGAAAAAAGTGAAAGAATGTATTGAAGATACAATCAGTAGTTTATAATCAATCAAACTGACTACATCCGATAACTGTCAAATATCGGATGTAGTCATACAATTTCTACTCAGCATAAATATCAGAATCCATTAAAACAGTTTAGACTCAATATCTCTTTATTCTGAATTTTGCCATTTGTCATATTGAGCGGAGCGAACTATCCATTCTTTATGCATTCCCCCTCATTACGAAGTTGTACTTCGTAATGCAGTTTTCTTTTGAAGCTGAGCTTCATAATTCCAAAGTAGAACTTTGCAGGAAATATTCCTTCCCAAGCGGGGCTTGGGAAGGAGGGAAAATCACCTGTCCCACGCCGGCGCATGGATTGTCATACTGAGCGAAGCGAAGTATCCATTCTTTATACATTATCTGCAAAGTAAATGTGGACTTCCTCAGTTGCAAGAGCAGCGAAATCATATAAAAAGCTCCGTAGGAGCGGAATTTTTGTAGATAATATTTGCATAATCTTCATTCAAAGCTCCGTAGGAGCGACATCTGAAATGTAAATGCCGCCCCGACGGGGCTGTTGTTCATCCCGGGATCGATTTACTACAAAAATGTCGCGGCTACGCCGCTATCCTTCATTCCGATAAACAGGGGGATGAGGGATAAGAATGTCCTCCTGCGGCGGATTTGCTTTAATTTATATCATAATTACGAATAATTGCCACAGAATTACGATCCTGTAAGCCATAATTCCGAAGATTTATATTATAATAATGATTTATTTGATTAGAATATCAATTCTTTATCTCACAATTATGATTCTTACTTTCAATATTGTGAATCAATATCGGGAAAGTCTGAATATTTGTACTATAATTCTGATTCTTTATTTCAAAATAATAAATATGCGGATTATTTGAATGAAGCCTAATCCTGTAAATGATTTGGTGTGTGCAATTGGTTAGTATCGTATAATCTGGTTAATATTTAGTAAGTGTGATTTATTATATATTTTATTTATCAGAGTATATAATCATCATAAATTTATATTTTATCGTTATATTTTATTAAATATTTAATCTATTTTATGCTTGATATAGTTTATCTAACTAAATTCCTTATTCATATTATTAATTAATTTATGTATATGATAAAATAGTGAGTTATGCTAATTGTATAATTTATTTATCCAATTATATAATAAAGTATTATAATTTATTAGGCTAATCTGTTTTTTACTAAATAAGGCTGTTTATTTAATATGAAATGAATTGGAATTAATATTATGAATTAATTATTTACCAATATAGATATGTTATTTAATAATTCTGATTGATTATTTATGGTTTTTAACATGGGAATTACTCAATTATTATAGATAAATATTAATTGTTATTATATTATTTGTTGTATAAGTAGATTATTTCTTTGAACTTATAATTTAATTACTTATATTAATATTAGTAATCATATTATATATCGGGGAGATATAATGTCTGTAATACTAAACAATAATTTCTCGCAGGATACTCATGATATCAGGGCTGAAAGGCTTAGAAAAATTCAGGATAATCATGATTTTATTCGTGATGAGCTTCATGCGCCGCAGGAAATCTGTATTTGGGCTGAGGACTGCTATGATATATTCATGAATAAGATTAGTTCGTCGGCGGTGGACACTGCGCAGTGGCATTCACAGACCTTTTCGGTGCAGAACATCCTTAGGGAGCTGACGGAATGTTATCAGATTGTGCGGGCGTTGGGTATTCCGATTTACGCGGATGATCAGAAGCATCTGAAGGATTTTGATTTTGGGCTGAGGTTCCCAAAGTCGCGCCTGGAGATGCTTTCAAGGGCCGAGCTAATTATTGAAGTGCACAACCGGCACGTTCAGGAGGGGCTGCCGAAAACTATTCCGCAGCTGATGATCGACAGGCTGGCTGCGGCGATTGCCGAAACGGAGCAGGCGCTGGAGGAGCAGGAGCAGAAGAAGAAGCGCGCGATGCACAGTACTGCGGAGCTGAAGGAGCTGATGAAGGCCGACGAGTGGCTGCTGACCTTGCTGAAGGGCTGGTGGCGCGGGGTGATGGGCAAGGATTCGGTGCTGATCCAGAAAATCGGGATGGTGAACCTGAAAAGGCGCGGAAACCCGCACAGGCCGGAGGCTCCGGCGGATTTTGACTATGATGCCACGCAGGAAATTTTTTCCTGGCCGGAAGTGGAGGGCGCGACGAGCTACGAGATTGTGACGCGCGGCGCAAAAAAGGGTAAAAAATGGCGGAAAGCCTGGCGGGGACGCGATCTGAGCGCCAAGCTGCCACCGCCGGAGAGTCCGGCAGAGTATGCCGTCCGCGCGCGCAACCATAATGGCTACGGGCTGATAAGCGCTGTGGTGGCGGTGGGATAGGCGGAATCTCGAAGGATACCCGAAGGGCGGGTGGATTACCCTTGAAGGCGTCGGTCATCTTTATCAATATTCGATTTATTTCAATGACATGTAAGATAATAAAATGTCTCGGGGTTTTACTATACCATCCTTCGACTTCTTTTTTCTGTCCGTGCTTTGGTTGGACATACAAATCATAGTTTCTTGTAAACATCCTTTCTGTGAGCAATCGAGATAATTTCAATTATCAGAATATCATGGAAAACTGTGAATAGTATCCTGTAATTTGATACTCTCAGCCTGAAAAGCCCGTCATAATTTTTAATTTTTTAACATCTCCTGCAAAGGGGTTCTTTTTGAGTTGCTGTATTTTCGAATCAATCAGGCGAATTGTTTAGGGAGGAAGTTTTTCCAACTGCTTCAGGGCGTTTCTTTTTATCTTAAGCCGGTATGTCATCGGCGGATTTTTTATTCAGTAATTGTTCGATTTCCTCATCGTAATCAAGCGATTCGCTATCCTTCAGGAGTTCATAGCTGATAATATCTTCCAGTTCCTCCAAATCCTCGGGGGAAATTTGGCCCTTGTTTTTCAGATTAATTTGCAGGGCGATCTTCTCGCCTCTGTCGTTAGTTATATAGCTTAAAATATCCATAGCCAATATTGAAGTCGTTAATAAATCAACTGAAAATAATATAATTAATAAATTCATCCCTTCCAAATATTTAATAATTTTTAGCAGAAAGGAAAGCAAAAACACTCCTACCTTACCACCAAAAATTTCTTCACCATTTCACTCTTACCCATTTTTACCTGCAAATGATAAACCCCTGAAATCAGATCAATGCTTTCTTCAATGCGATTCATCCCTTCTTGTGATAAGCCAGAAAATATTGATTTTATCATTTTACCCGTGTTGTCGAAGAGATTAATTTTAGTTTGAATAGGACTTTTTAATTCATAATCTATTGACAGTAATCCTTTTGAATAATCTACTATTAAAGTTGTTTTTGTTTCTTCATTACTAACATCATTCATATTCCAATAGGGAATAAGTAAATTAAAAGTTCCTCCGATTTTTCCAATTATTAAGTTCTGGTTATTACTTATGTCAAAATCTGAAATATCATAAGGATATTTATGAATCATTTTATTTTTTTCATTGTCATAGATATATAGTTTTAAACTATTGTAGTCTAAGGCAGTAATTGCAGTGTATTTTCTATCATATGTTGATTTCATGAAACCAACAAAAGTATTAAAAGAATATTCTTTAAACATATTATAATCATCAATATTCCATACAATTGAATTTTTTTGCCTACATGATTCAAATATAAGTGATCCATCTTTGTTAAAATCAATTGCTGTAATTTTTTGAGTCCGCCATGTTGTTTGATCTAATTGTTTAACATGCTGATATGTCTTTGCGTCATATAGCTGAACGTAATAAGTAGGGTCTTCAGGGTAATCATGATAATCATAGGCGGCTGTTACAGCTGCAAGATAGCTCCCTTCAGGAGAATATTTTAAATCCTTTGCAGTCTGGTTTGATTCAATCTTTCTTAATAAATCGCCTGTATCAGTATCATAAATCAGAATATAACTGACATATTTATCCCTATCGTAAACTCCAATAGCGAGATTTTGTTCATCAGCAGAAATTGCTATTGAATGTGGAAGCCAGTTTGAATCTTTAACATTGATTTTATGAATAATACTAAAATCGTTATATCTGACTAATGATGCATAATCCTGAGCTGAATGAAGAATGAAAATTAAATTTCCCTGAACTGATAATTCCAATTCCTTAAAATATGTTAAAATTGAATCAGATTCCCTTAAAATATCACCAGTGATTACATCGAGTTCAACAATCTTGTTTTTCTTGTTGGTAATAATCGTCTGGTCGTCATTCGTAAAGTATACGTCAATAGCCCCAAACAATCCGGATTTCGTCCAAATAGTATCCTGCTCCCCGGCAATAGCCCCGGCAGAAAATAAGAATGATAAAATTGCTGTGAATAAAATTAGTTTCTTCATGGTAAAGCCCCTTTGATGTTTCTTCAGTTGTCCGACACCTTGAAGGCGTCGGTCATCTTTATCTATATTCGATTTATTTCAATGACACGTAAGATAATAAAATGTCTCATGGTTTTTTGCTTAGTTATTGATTGCCGGAACTTAATCAATCTTTATTATTCCCGCAAATGATTATTGTAACTGTATCGTTGCTGTTGCTGTGGGTTATAAAGCTTTGGGAAGGCTTAGGGTATACAGAAAAAATCATCCGATAACTTGAAGAAATCGGATGATCTGATTCTGAAAATTAAAATTTCCTGTAAGTAAAATATGATGCTGATAGAAGAAGAGCCAGGCCCAATATTATACCTCCCCATTCAGGAAGTGTCGGAACCGGTTCGGAGATTGGTGGCCGAAGCCGCAGTACCAAGTATAGTGTTGATTCTTTCATAATATTATAATCAGACAATGTTCTGCCGTCTTCAAGTTGTTTGCCTGCAAATATCAGTCTTTGCTGGTCCGGCGGAATTCCTTCTTTGTCCTGAATTTTTGCTTTTACATTTTCAATACTGTCGCTTGCTTCAACGTCCAGTGTAATCGTTTTTCCAGTCAAAGTCTTTACAAATATCTGCATCGAAAATGCCGATGAAGCTGACAGAATAGATATCATTGCCACTACGGCTAAAAGTTTTACGTTTTTTCTAATCATATCTTTTCCAGCTCGAATCCGCCTTTTGTATCTTTTACAACATATCCTGCTTCTTTTATCAAATCTCTGAGCTTATCAGCTTCAGCCCAATTTTTATCTTTACGGGCTGCGATTCGTTGTTCCGCCCATTCAAGAACTTCCGCCGGATAATCTGCTTTTACTTCTTTTTTCTCAGATATTTCCCATATAGCAAAAACTTTGTTTAGCTCTGTAAAAAAGCCTTTCAGCTTTTCACGGCTTTCGGTATTTAGTTCCTTAGCGTTGTTATTGTTTATAAAAGTGAATAGCACTGCCAATGCTTTCGGTGTATGAAGGTCATTTGCCAGTTCTTTATAAACGTCTGATTTCAGCTTCTCAACGTCAACTGCTTTTCCTTCGGCAGGAGCTTCGTTAAAAAGCTCATATATATATTCCTGCACCCTGAAGCGCCCCTTATGAGCAGCGCTAATGCCGTCGAAGGTAAAATTATAAGTAGTTGCATAATGTTGTGACTGCATGGCAAAACGAATATCCAACGGATCAATTCCTTTGTCCAGCAAATCGCGTAGAGTAAAAAAGTTGCCTTTGGATTTACTCATTTTTTCGCCTTCAACTTCCAGGAATTCATTATGGCACCAGAATGCAGTTGGCTCAACATTGTATCCTGCCTTACTCTGTGCAATTTCATCCTCGTGATGAGGGAATTTCAGGTCGATGCCGCCGGTGTGTATATCAAAAGGCACTCCTAGAATATCATATTCCATTGCGGAACATTCAATATGCCAACCCGGGCGTCCGGGGCAGTTGTGGCCGTCTATCTCAAATTCCCAGAAAGGCTCGCCGTCTTTCTTTGCTTTCCAGAGAACAAAATCTGAAACCTGCTCGCGTTCATACTGGTCGGCATCAATTCTAACACCTGCCCGGAAATTATCGAAATCTATTTTATGCAGTTTCCCATAAGTATCGGCCTTGCTCCATTTATCCACGTTAAAATAAACTGATCCTTCGGAAACATAGGCAAAACCGTTTTCAAATATTTTTCTTATCAGGTTCTGCATTTGTTCAATATAATCAGTAGCACGCGGCATAGCGTTAAAATCATCGGGATTAATTCCAAGCTTTGAAATATCGTCCAGAAAGGACTTCTCATAATAATTTGTCAGCATTTTGAGGTTTGCCATAGGGTCATCTTTTTGTTGTCCCATGTCTTCAATCCAGACATCACTTCCAACAGCGCTGTCGCGGATAGTTTTATCGTCGATATTTGTTATATTCATTACCCATTGTAAATCATAATTCCCGACTACCCGTAGTACTCTCTGCATCAGGTCTGCAAATAGGAAGGCCCTCATATTGCCTATATGTGCATAATTATAAACAGTCGGGCCACAGGAATACATCCTGACCTTATTACCATCAATGGGTTTAAAATCTTCTTTATTTTTGCTAAGCGAGTTAAAAAGCTGCATTTCCATTTCAAATACTTTTATTTTGTTATCAAATTCAGAACTACAAAATTGCTAATTTTTTTTCAAAAATCATTATTCTATAATAAAAGTATTGTGTAAGATAGAATTATTTAAAAAACCTCGTAATTATTCTGATTTTCATTTGTTATAAATTATGGAAGACGAATTCATCAATATGACAATAAAACAATAGCCCGGTCGAAGATAAGAAAATGTTATATTAATATTGTTGGAGGTAACTTGAAACATATTTTACTGCTTGTATTGGTCTTTTTTTTCTCAAATTCTCTCTATTCGTCTGAATATGAGATAGAAAAAGAATGGGGAGCCTGGGTTGGTGTTTATGATGATATAAAGGTAACAACAGATAAGGATAATAATCCGGTTTATTTTTATATAGATCAAAATATAGGTACTGAAGAAATTTGGAATGATATTTATATTGCTACAAGATATCCGGATTCGGAAGAAAAATGGCATTTTAAAATAATAAGTGACGGAGTATCCGAAACTCCGTTAGAAATTGCTATTGATTCCAATAACTGCATTTATTTTGCTACTACCAGGAGATTGTTTAAAATTAAAAATAAAGAAGTTGTAAAAATTATTGCTACAAAAGGATATATTTCAAGAATGATTATTGATAAAAAGGGCAATATTTATTGTTTAACAACTTCATATCAACTATTTATATACAATTCTGATCTGGAACTTATTGAACATGTATCCTATCGCAGATTTCTTGACATAGTTTTTATTGAAAAAGAAAGCAAAATAGCAGGGCTTTGTTATCAAAATGGAAATTATAGCCTGGAATTAGTTGAAATTAACATTGACAACTTTATGTTTATTGAAAAGAAGAACACCATACTTGGACTCGATTTGGTATATTCATATTACAAGGAAGGACAAGAATATACTTCGAAAATTAATTGGAGATATGGAAGTTCATTGAGTTATTCCGAAAAAAACGATGTTTATTATATAAAAAATGATGGTAATAAAATTTTAAGGCTTGCCCAAATTAACAGAGACGGTGTTAAAAATTGGGAAGTTTATTTTCCTGATTCTTATGTTTCAACACCAACAAAATATACCTGCGAAGTAAGCGAAGATGGTTTTGTTTTTATTTATAAAGAATTTGTCAGATATGAATATAATCATTCTTACTATAATATTGCAATTCTAAATCCAGCAGGCCGAATAATAGATGATCATCAATTATTCGAAAGGGGTAGTTATGTAAACTACTGGAATAATAACAGAATAAATTCAATCAGCTATGTTTCTCCTTCTACACTTTATATTAGCGGATATTCAATGGAAGGAGAACATATTCGAAAAGATGATAAGGAAAACAGAGAATTTACAATGATTAACGGCTATAACAAGAAAAAGTATCCCAATACTTTTCTGATGAAATATCAAATTTCAAATTTATATTCTTTAGAATTCTTTGATCCTAGTGACTCAACCTACCCTGATACTTTATCAAAATTCTTCTGTATTGGAGAAGATAATTATATCGATATTAGTTTGAAAAATTTTTCTGAAAAAGAAATAAATTTAAAAGAGCCAAAAGTTTCTAACAATATATTTTTTAGCGCTGAATATTTAAGGCATCCCAAAATGGAAGTTAACGATACCCTTGGGATTAGAATATTTTTAAATACTGATTCAACAGGAGTATTTGAAACTGATATTTCTATATGGTGTCATGAGACAACAGAATTATTGGATAAAATTCATATCATTATCACTCAGGCAAGTTATCTACTGACTTCAGATAATATAAATCTGGATTTCGGTTATATTAAAACAGGTAAAACGTACTATCTGGATGCTGTTTATTCGAATCGTGGATTAATCCCAATAGAAGTCGATTCTGTAAAAGCATTATCGAATGAATTTCAGATTGTTTGGACAAAACCTGAATTACCAAATATTATTTATCCTTCTGAAACTTTAAAAGTAAGAGTTTTATTTAGACCTGAAATAGCAGGTACCTATTCAGATACATTGAAACTTGAAATATTTGATACATCAAATATTTGTGCAACATATAATCCCGTGGTACTGACAGGTATGGCATATGATTATGACCTAATGGGTGACAGCCTTTATTTCGGCAGGATAGCAGATTGTTCCGAGAAGCCGGATACAGCATATATTGTTAACTTCAGTTACCATGCACCGAGTTTTAGCAATCCTGAGATAACAGGAAGCGATGCAGACAATTTCGAACTGATTGGGTATCCGGATAAATATCAAAAATTCAGCAGGTTTGATTCTGCCATGTTCGTCGTAAAATATAAGCCGCTCTCGGCGGGGGAACATTATGCCGAATTGCATGTAAGGTCTTCACTGCCGGATGACAGCCTGATGAAAATACCATTATATGGAATTTCAAGCGAGATGAAGATTGAAGCCGATGATGTTTATCTCGGAACATGCCCCATTTGCGGCGAATTATCCGGCGTGTTAAAAATCAGGAATAACAGTGAGTTTGATGTTGTGGTCAATGATATAATTTGTGACGATACTGAATTGGAATTTGATCCTGATGATCTATTGATAAAAGCAGATTCCGAAGGCGAGGTTGATATCCAGTTTAAGCCTGAGACATTCGGCCATTTTGAATCGCTGGTATCAATTATCAGCGTAACTCCCTGCGAGGATACTATTCACGTAAAAGTTTCAGCCGATGTTCTTAAATCGGAAGTGAAATTCAGCAAGCTTGATGATTTCGGATTATTGGAATATTGCTCTGATTCAACACAGATATTAAATATCAAAAATACCGGGCAGTATGATGTTGAAATAAGGGGAGTTGACATTTCAGGAGTTGAAAGCCAGTTGTTTGAGCCTTCATATAAATCGTTACCTTTTACCCTGCAGGCTGATTCTGTCTTCAATATAACGCTGACATTCCGTCCGGCCAGCAGTTCTGAAGGTATGAAAGAAGCAACTTTAACGTGCAATATTTTCATTGACGAAGAAGAAAAAAACTATACTTTTCCACTCGAAGGTGAGAAAGGAAATATTAAATACAGACTGCCTGAAAAACTTGATATTATGAGTAAACTGAACTTCCCCGAACAAAAAGATATTGAGATTTATAACAGCGGAAATATTGATATAATCATATCTGATTGCTATCTGAAAGAGACAGGAGAATTTTCAGTGATAAATAATATAATAGGAAATACAATTAAACCCGGTGAAAGCAGATTAATTCAAATTCAGTATCTGCCAACCGACCTTGTTGCAGATAATGATAAACTTTATATTGATTTTCTTGGCGAGGAATGCTCATATCAGGACAGCGTAATTCTAAACGGTTTGGCAAAGCAGAAGATCATTTTCAGCCTGCCCGATACAGTTGGAAAACCGGGCGAGAAGAATTTCTGTATCCCGGTAACAGCATGGGCAGAGGATTATAATGGTGAAATTGAAACAGATGTGTATTTAAAAATTGCCCTGAATTATGATATCATGCTTCCTGAGGACAGACACACACTTGCTGGAAATAAGTTTAATTTGGAATTAAATTATGACAATGTAACATTAAGCAGTCAGAAGAAAGATATTGGATTTTTCTGCGGTTCTTTAATGCTTCCGCTGAACGGAAAGTCGCCTCTTGAATTTCTAAATGTAAAGCTGGATTCGGATCTATATGATATTGATACATTGAACGGTTCACTCGACATAAAGGGTTTCTGCTTTGAAGAAGGCCGGCTTGTGGATATAACAATGGAACCTATCATGGAAATATCACCTTTGCCAGCCGAAAGCGAGTTAAATATTCTTCTTAAAAACTTCCCCGATGGCGAATATCAGATAAACATGTATGACATTAACGGAAGCAGGCAATATCAGCAGGCAGTCAATATTTCAAATGCAAAGGAAAAACTTGTACAAATTAATACAGCAAGCCTTAGTTCGGGAGTTTACCAGGTCAGGGTTTACGGAACGAATATAGTGCTTAGTGAAATTGTTACCTTGATTAAGTAAGTTAAAATTAAAAAACTCGTCCAAGAATTACACTTTGTTGGACGAGTTTATTTTTTATTTAAACCCATTCAACATTGTATTTAGATTTAATTTCCTGAATTTCCTTATAAGTCTGATTGTTTTTGAACAAAAACGATCGTTGGTTCAAAGAATATTCCTTGAAATTAATTTGCGCATTATACCATGATTGTATTACTTTTTTTAAATCATCATGCTGTTTTCCTGTTTTTATTTCGAACCTGTAAAAGAACTCCTTATCATCTTTTGTGAATGATATATTGTTCATTTTCCAGAAAGCTGTGGAATTCCTGTTATAGTCTGTAATTTCTTTACACCCGTTGAAATAAATTTTAATATTACTTAATTCATTAATGTTAAAATCAGTGGTTCTTTTTTCTTCTTTTATCCTCAGGAAATCGTCCCCGATTTGAAGTTCTCCGATTATCTTTACATTATCCCTGAAAATTCTCATTAATATGGTGATTAATAAATTAGTTGCTACCAGCACAATCGTCATTGCAAGAGCAAAATCAAAAAGAAGAATTGCGCATCCGCCAATAATAATAAACGCCGGGATCAGCCAGGAATATTTTTTTAAAATACTGAACCTTTCTTTCTTCCATTCATCCTTACTAAAATCCCTGTTAATCTTAGATGAAAATCCAATTTTTTCTGGCATCTTTTTTATCCTCATACCATTGTAGTTATTAAAATTTTATATATGTAAAAATATCAAAAAATAAATTATTTCCAAAATTTTGGCTTTACTATTTGATAAAGAATTATTACTTTTAATAATATTTTTCAGAATTTATCAATTCGGGGAATTAAAATGAGAAAGATTTTGTTTTTAATTACATTTATTCTTCTTGCAGCCTGTATATCAGCATTCAAGGGATGCGGGGGCGATGACAGTAACAAACCTGTTCAATCTGAAAATAAAACAACAAATGAACATAATACAATTAAATCATCATCGGATTATAATGTTTACAAGCGCGTTTGGGAGCCGAATGAGAAAGCTTTCAGCATTCTTGTTCCTTCGGACTGGAGTGTGGACGGCGGAATTTTTCGGGTGGATCCTGGTGCGGCAGGCGGTGCCGGCAATGCTATTGAGGCAAAACTTGACTTTTCAATCAAAGCGGACAAATCCGGAAATACAATGATGCGATGGTTCCCGGAGATAAACTATTTTGATATGTCGCACAGCCCGGCAGGACAAATGGGAATGTTTCCTGTTGGCAGCAATTACAACGGAATGACTGTTATGCCGCTTATGTCGCCTGAGATGTTTATCCAAAAAGTAGTAATACCCTATGCCAGGCCTAAAGCTACAGGAATTAAAATTGTGAAACAAAAGAAACTGCCTGAACTTGCAACCGCAGTCAGGAACGAAGTCAAGCTGCTTTTCGATATGGGTTTCAAATATGATGCCGCAATGATATCGGTAACTTATTCAGAAAAGGGCCGGCAGTATGAAGAAAACTTTATTACAGCAATAATGGATATGGGGCCGCTCGCCGCCGGCATGTGGAAGAACAGGTTTACTGTGTCCGTTCGCGCCCCAAAAGGAGAATTAAAATCTGTGGAACCATTATTTGCAAATATCGGAAAATCCCTGAAAATGAATACAGATTGGATTACAAAGGAAATAAAAGGCCAGTCCAAAAGGGCAGGTATAGCATTGAAAACCACACAGGAAATAATTCGCATTGGTAGGGAGATAACCGAACACAGGCAAAAAACCAACGAAATCATCCAGAATGATATGTACCTGACATTAACCGGACAGGAAGAATATGAAAATCCATACACAGGTGAAATAGAGACCGGCGCAGGGCTTCATGAAACGAGATGGGTAAGGGAAGACGGCGACGAAGTGATATATTCAGACGATATTAATTTCAATCCCAATGAAGTCGAAGAGCTTAATCATTATGAATATAAGAAATCCAAAGTTCATATCAGGGAAGTGAAGTAGAATTGAAATAAAATTTGGATATTACAATCTCTGCAATAACTTTGTAATCAATTATTAGCCATGAGATAATTGGATATTCTTTGGCACGAAAAATGATTAATTGATAGTAATTAAATATAATTATAAAGATAATGACAATAAAATGGAACCAGATATAATTAAAGACAAACCGCTTGATCTGAAATCGCCGGAATATTATTTTAACCGCGAGCTTAGCCTTATTGAATTTAATAAAAGAGTGCTAAAAGAATGCGAAGGAAATCAGCATCCCTTGCTTGAAAGACTGAAATTTGCAGCCATTTTCAGTTCAAATATGGACGAATTCTTCATGATCCGTGTGGCAGGATTGAAAGGCCAGATAGCCGCGGATGTTGTTGAGCTTTCTTACAACGGAATGACGCCCCGTGAGCAATTGAAAGAAATACGGAAAACTCTTCTGCCCTTGTATGAATGGCAGGGGAAATTACTTGATGAACAGATATTTCCGGAGCTTGCAAATGAAAATATTATTATTCACGAATTTGATACATTAAGCGAAGAAGAAAAAGACCACTTAAGGTATTATTTTTGCGAAAATACACTTCCGCTTTTAACCCCGCTAAGCCTTGATCCGGCACATCCTTTCCCGCGCCTGATCAATCGTTCGCTGAACGTGGCATTTGTGCTGCGCGATCCCGCCAGCGACCTGAGAGAAGATAAAATTGCTTTCCTTCAGCTTCCTGTAATGCTGCCGAGATTTGTCAGGCTAAGAAGAAGGAACGGCCACCATTTTGTTTTGCAGGAACAAATTATTAAAGCTTTTGCAGATATCCTTTTCCCCGGGCTTGAGATTATCGAATCAAATACTTTCAGGGTTACAAGGGATGCCGATATTGAGATTGCCGAGGATGAGGCTGACGACCTTTTGAGTGAAATTGCCGAGCAGATAAAACACAGGAACTGGGGAACAGCTGTTGTCAGGCTTGAAGTTAGCGCAAATATGCCGGAATACCTGGTGAAATTATTGGTACGGGTACTCGAAATAGAACCGGACGATGTCTATGTTCACCAGCGCCACCTGAATTTACCGGATTTTATGGAACTGACTAAATTAGAAGTCCGTCATTTGAAAGATCAGCCATTCGCCACAAGGCCTTTGCCGGAATTTCAGCAGGAATCAATTAATATCTTCGATGCTATAAAAGAATCAGACCATTTTGTCCATCATCCCTATGATTCCTTTACAAATTCCACATTAAAGTTTATTGAAACTGCTACTAATGATTCGCAGGTAATGGCTATTAAAGCAACACTTTACCGCACAGGTTTAAATTCGCCGATTGTAGAAGCATTGAAACGTGCGGCTGAAAATGGGAAGGACGTTACTGCATTTGTTGAACTGAAAGCACGCTTTGATGAAGCTAATAATATTATATGGGCAAAAGAGCTTGAAGAAGTTGGTGTGCATGTTATCTATGGCATGATAGGCCTTAAAACTCATTGCAAGATATGTGTGGTTGTCAGGCAGGAAGGCGAAAAACTCAGAACTTATCTACACCTGTCAACAGGGAACTATAATCAGGTAACATCCAGAATCTATACTGATTGTGCTATTTTTACGGCACGGCCTGAATTTGGTATGGATGCCATTCACCTGTTCAATTATCTTACAGGATATTCAAGATATCAGGACTGGAAACACTTTATTATGGCCCCGGTTAACTTGTATCAGAATATTATGGAAAAGATTGAAAGAGAAATTGCAAACAGCACACCTGAAAACCCGGGGATGATATTTGCTAAAATGAACTCACTGGTACACCGGCAGGTAATACCTGCCTTATATCGTGCCTCGCAGAAAGGTGTGAAAATCAAGCTCCTGGTAAGGGGGATATGCTGCCTGAAACCTGACATTCCGGGTATAAGCGAAAATATTGAAGTTCGAAGTATAATTGGCCGCTTCCTGGAGCACAGCAGGATTTTTTATTTCAAGAATGGCGGCGACGAAGAATTTTATCTTTCAAGCGCCGACTGGATGTCCCGCAACCTGCACAAGCGTGTCGAGCTGATGTACCCGATTTATGATCTGAAAATAAGGGAAAAACTAAGGGATATACTTGATATATATTGGTCGGACAACAGCAAAGCATGGAAACTTACAAACAGTGGAGTTTATGAAAAGATTCAGCCCGAAAAGGGCAAGGAGCCTTTCAGTTCCCAGGAATATTTCCTGAATATGTATAAATCAGTATTGATATAAACAGGACATCTTTATCCACGCGCTAAAGCACCTGGCTATTGAATTTGATGATTATTAGGCTGGAATGTCATACTGAGCGCCAGCGAAGAATCCATTCTTTATGCATTCCCCCTCATTACGAAGTTGTACTTCGTAATGCAGTTTTCTTTTTAAGCTGAGCTTCTCTATTCCAAAGTTGAACTTTGCAGGAAAAATTCATTCCCAAGTACAACTTGGGAAGGAGGGAAATTAAGAATTGGGGCTCAGTTTTTAAAAATCAGTAACAGATTGTGCTTAAAAATAGCCACGTGCTTTAGCTCGTGGTTGGGAATCAATAAATCATCATCCTAAAAGTATTTTACACCACCCCGCCCTTCGGGCACATCCTTCGGAAGAAGTGAAAAAGCTCCGTAGGAGCGGAATTTTTGTAGATAATATTTACATAACGATTATTCAAAGCTCCGTAGGAGCGACACAATCTTTTGCCAATGTCGCCCCTAAGGGGCTGTTGTCCTTTCCGGATTCGTCTTTCTACAAAAATGTCGCGGCTACGCCGCTTTCGGGATGGCTGGTTTTATAAAAATTCCCATCAATTGGAGGGGAATATACTACATTCATAATTATCAGAGAGTTAATTCCCCTCGTTGAGGGGTGGCGAGCGCAGCGAGTTCCCGACACGTCGGGACAGGCTGGGGTGGATTCTTTTTCCGATTGAAGTTATTATAGTTTGTGTATTGTCATACTGAGCGAAGCGAAGTATCCATTCTTCATACATCATCTGCGAAGGAAGATGGATTCTTCGGTCGCAAGCTCCGGAAGCCTGCCCCTGCCTGCACCGATTTTTCGGTGACGTGTCGGGGAATGACAACATAACACCTCATTCTTTTGCTCTGTTTACCCGTTCTTCCACCCCAATGAACAGGCCGCCGGCCTTAATTCCCCATCCTGTGGTTTCATTGAATCGGTTAATTTCCTTATTTCAACGCTGTTTTGAACCAGAATCCTGATGTTTGGGCTAAATGCTTTGTTGGCAGGACTTTAAACTGCCTTGGCCGGAGGTATTGAACTACTGTTTGGCCTTAATGTAGTGAAATTTGGCTTCATCCCACGCTTGTTTGATCTTATCCCACGCTTGTTTGACTTTATCCCACGCTTGTTTGACTTTATCCCACGCTTGTTTGGCCTCATCCCACGCTTGTTTGACTTCATTCCACGCTTGTTTGACTTCATTCCACGCTTGTTTGGCCTCATCCCACGCTTGTTTGGCCTCATCCCACGCTTGTTTGACTTTATCCCACGCTTGTTTGGCCTCATCCCACGCTTGTTTGGCCTTATTGAACATGTTCTTTGCCTCCGAACAAGAGTTCAATGCCTTCAAACAAGGCAGCAAAGACTTCGAACAAGGCATCAATAAAGCAAAACATTGCTGCATTGACTTCAAACAAGGCAGCAATAAAGCAAAACATCGGTGCATTGCTTCTGAACATCGATACAATAGCGTCGACCAAGAGTTCATTATCTTCAAACATCGGTGCATCGATTTGGAACAAGGCGGCAATGAAGCAAAACATTGCTGCAATAGGTGCAAACAAGGCAGCAATGAAGCAAAACATTGCTGCAATGGCTTCAACCAAGGCAGCAATGACTCCGACCAAGGCGGCAATGGATTCGAACAAGGCGGCAATGACTCAGAACAAGGCATCAATAAAGCAAAACATTGCTGCAATAGCTTCAAACAAGGCGGCAATAACTTCAAACATCAGTACAATGATTTGAAACAGGGCAGCATTAACTTCGACCAAGGCGGCAATAAAGCAAAACATTGCTGCAATAGGTGCAAACAAGAGTTCAATACCTCTGACCCCTCCCAAACCCTCCCCGAAGGAGAGGGCTTTGAAGAAGAACAGGGCGGCAATATCTTCGAATATTGGTGAAATGCCGCTGCCCCTTCCTACATCCCCCCGGCCCCCTCCTTCGGAAGGATGGGGAGTTAATTCCTTGATATTTAAGTTCTTATCCCCTCCTAAAGTAGGAGGGGAATAAAGGGGTGGTTTTCTTGCTTTGATTTCGGTCAAGGCATTATTACCCACGCGCTAAAGCACCTGGATTTTGAATTTGATGATGGTTGAGTTGAGGGACAGCCGCCGCTTTCAATCCTGAACCTGTCAGCGCTGAAAGCGAAGGCGGGGTTAGTTAACCACGATAAATTTTTCGAATATTTCCTTTTCTCCTATCTTCATTTGCAAATGATAGATACCCGAAGCAAGTTTTAATTGTTCTTCAATCATATTCAAGCCTTCTCGTGAAAAACCAGAGTATAATGTTTTTATCTTTACTCCGGAATTATCGAAGATAGTTATTTCATTATTTTCTGAGGTACTTGATTCAAATTTTATAGCTAAAAGTTGATTCTTATAACTAATATCCAATAGAATTTCTTGCTTATCATCAAATATACTATTCATTTCCCAATATGGTACGAGCAGCATTAAATATCCACCCATATTAGCTATAATATAATCTTCTTGATTACTTAAATTAAATCTTGCTATCCTATCAGGATACTTATACACAATTTTCTCTTCAATATTATTATACGTATAAAGATATAGTTGCCCAATATCAAGAGATGTTAACAAACTAAATTTTTTATTATTTGTAATTTTGATTCCAAAAGTATTATTTTCGAAAGGATACTCCTGTGTTATTTCAAATGTTATTAAATCCCAAACTTGAGATTTCTTCAATCCACAGCTCTCCATTAGATATTTGCTATCCCTACTGAAATTTACACAATTAATTTTTTCTGTATGCGATTTAGTATAATCCAATGTTCTTAGAAATTCATAAGTTTTTGCATCGTATAAATGCAAATAGTATTTAGGATCATCCGGATAATCCTGAAAATCATAAGCAGCAGATATTGCAGCAAGGTATTTTCCATCAGGGGAATATTTTAGATATCGGGTTACCTGCGAAGATTCCAAACGTTTTATCAATTTACCCGTTTCAGAATCATAAACCAGAATATAATTAACTTTCTTCACTAAATCATGAACACCAATTGCTAAATTGTTGTCATCAGCTGAAATGGCTATCGAATGTGGCAACCAGTTCGAATCTTTGAGGTTAATTGCCTGTTTAATTGAAAAATCATTATAATTAACAAGTGATACATAGTCCTGATTATAGTGAAGTATAAAAATATAGTTGCCTGAGTATGATAGTTCAAATTCAACAAAAGAAGACCTGATTTTTTTTGATTCCCTTAGAACTTCCCCAGTACTTACATCTAATTCAACAATCTGGTTAATCCGATTCGTAATTATTGATTGGTCATCAGGCGTGAAGAACACATTTGTTGCTCCGGACAATGCTTTCGTCCATAAGGTATCCTGCTCCCCGGCAAACGCCCCGGCAGAAAATAAGAATGATAAGAACGTGCTTAATAAAATGAATTTTTTCATGGTAAAGCCCCATAATTGTTTTTACATTACTACCATCGGGTAGTATTATTTATATATAGTTAGTAACATATCAAATTCAATTTGGTCTCAAACTTTTTCGCATTGTTATTGATTGCCGGAACTTAATCAATCTTTATTATTCCCGCAAATGTTTCTTGTTGCTGTATCGCTGCTGTTGCTTTGGGCTAAGATGTGGCTTGAGGATGAAGAAGATGGATTCTTTTTGGGCAACCACAAGTGTTGCCCCTACGGTTTAATCATCTGTCCACAGCCGGCGGTGGTATCTGAAAAAAAACACACAAAAACACCCGGCAACTTTCTGCTGCCGGGTGATTTTTAGTAATAATGCTGTCTGATTTGTCTGTCAGGAAACAATCTCGGGAATAGATGCATTCAGCATACCCTTGCGGGAGTAGATATTAAGCCCGAGATAATAAAGGCCGGTAATAACCATTCCCGTTATAAAGGCCATAAGTTCCGGCTGTCCTGCACCTGAGAATATTGACATTCCCAGTACAATTCCTGCCACAATCAATATAAGTGGGATTCCGTAAAGGAGAATAGTAGCTTTCATAAGCCGGTCGCCACCTACACATATCTGAACCATCTGTCCGCATTGTGCACCAATATTATCCTTAACCCTGACAACAGATTTGGTTGCGCAGTTGCCGCTGCAGAATATCTTTGTTGAATGGCTGTGGCCTTTGCATCCGGTAACTATTTCTACATCTGCATAGCCGTTTTCCGATGAGATAACAACACCAGATGCTTTCAGGCTTTCCCTCTCCATCATGCTTCCACCTTTGTATTTATTCTCTTTATTGCGTTGGTTTTGCATTTTTCATAAGGAATAATATCCGGATTCAGCTTGTCGTAATCTATTACCGGAAGGAAGCGGTCCATCCTGATAGCGCCGTCGGAACCCCTGGCACAGATGCCGCATCCTATACAAGCTGCCGAACAAAGATTCTTGGCTGTTTTCGGATCGTCGTGATTTTTGCAGAATACAAATACTTCCCGGTCTTCGGGGTGCATTTCGATAATGTTCCTCGGGCATGCTTTTACACAAAGCCCGCAACCGGTGCAAAGTTCTTCAACAACCTGCGGCAGCATATCATCACCCATTATCATAGCTCCGAACGGACAGGCTGTAACGCAATCACCGCCGCCAAGGCATCCGTAATTGCAAAGTTTGTTTCCGCCCGAAACAATTTCCATGGCGGAGCAATTCAAAGGTCCGTAATAATGAGCAATTTTCTGAATGGCTTCCTTTTGCCCGCCATAACAAAGTATCCTGGGATACATCTTTACAGCAGATCCTGCTTCAAGCCCCATCATTGATGCTATCTCTATTGTAGTATCTTCACCCCCAACCGGGCATCCGGTAACAGGCGCCTTTCCTTCAACAAGGTTCACGGCAAAGTCATAGCATCCGGCATATCCGCAAGCTCCGCAATTGGCTCCCGGAAGAATATCATTTATCTTTCCTATCATCGGGTTTTCCTCAACCCTTAGTTTTTTATCAGCAATGGCCAGGCCGCCGGCAAATATAAATCCGAGGCCGCCCATGGTAAGTATCGCAATTAAAAAATCCGATTCCATAATTTATCTCCGAATGTAATTTTCAAAGTCGTCAGACTTTATAAGTTTTCCATTTTTATCAACAATCAAACATTCAGTGTTGTCCATCTGGTTTACAAGAGCTAATCCGTCAACAGAGCCGAGTACGAAAACAGCTGTTGCCAGTGCGTCGGCTGTCATTACATCCCGGGATATCACAGTTACGCTCTGGCATTGATCCGCCGGATATCCTGTTTCCGGATTAATAATATGACAATATCGCCTGCCACCGGCAAAAAAGTAATTCTCGTAATCGCCGGATGTTGCCAGCGCCATTCCCGCGGGATTAACAGAACACAACATTCCCTGGTTCCTCGGATGTTTGATTCCAATCTTCCAGTCCCGGCCGTTGGCTCTGATCTCTCCACCGGCATTTATAAGGAAATTATTAATTCCAAAAGAAGTAAGAACTTCCCAGGCTTTATCAACTGCATATCCTTTTGCAATTGCATCGAAATTGAGTTTTATCGGTTTGTTCTTAACTAAGTTATCTTTTGATAGAACAATATTGGCAATTCCGCTGTTTTGCATGGCTGCCGTAATATTTAAAGAATCAGGAAGTGATTTCTCCTTTTGATTATTAAAGCCCCACAGATCTGTGATATTTCCGATGCCGGCGTCGAAAGCCCCGGAACTTATCATTCCGAGCATCATACTTTTTTCTATCAAATGATAGATTTCCGGATATTCGCTAATATCAATGCTGCCGATGCATTTGTCGTTAATCCTGTAAACCGGACTTGTTGAATCATAAGCTGAAAACAATTTATCAAGGCGTTTTATTTCAGAAAAAGCTGAATCAACTGCTTCCTGAATATTGTTATTTCCGGGTTTTGCCTGTATTTCCACAATGGTACCAAGCATAAGGGCTGTTCTGCTAAAGTTGTCGTTACTGACCGTAAATGCCCTGTAAGCACCAAAGCCAATAGCAAAAAAAACTATCCCGGTAACAATATATTTAAACGCTTTTTTCAAATTATGCAGCCTCGATCCTTATCATCAGGCGGTTGGGTGCACATGCAATAATATTTCCCGGTAATGATGCAGAATGAAGTTCGCAAATCCTGTGTCTGCAAACTGAAGATTTCATAGCTGCCCTGCCATCGCCAATTCTTACTATTGATTTTCCGGAAGGGCCTGTAATAGCAACATCAACCGGTTTTCTGTCGAGAGGAATAATGTCCATCATGCCGTTTTCATTTTCAATTACAGCATTATATTTTCCCCCAAAAAGATTGCTGATAATATTTGTTTCTCTGAACTCTGCCGAGAAAAGCAATCCGGCTTCCTTGTTTCTTACATAATTTCTAAGAGATGCAATCTGAATATTGAAATTTTCAGGCCTGTATATTGAATTTTGGTTGTCAGCAGCGATAATATCAGATAGTACAGGGCTGTTGATATGTTTTACTCTGATACTAATATTACCTCTATCCTTAGCGAACTGACTTGCAATCAACCTAGAATAATTTTCATCAGCTATGATATTTACCCCGCTGTTCCTGAATTGACCCGGCAGCATTGATTTGAAAGCAGAAACCGCACCTTTTATTGCCTTATCATCTTCCGGAAGGAAGCCGTAAAGGGTGTAAAACCTGGCGGATCCGGAGCTATTCATCAGATTTCCCGCTGCAACGCCTGCCCCGGCAGCTACTGTGCCGAAACCTGCAAGTTTAAGGAATGATCTTCTTGTTAACATTTTTATCTCCATTTATATATTGATTTTTGTTACGTTTTTTTTGATTTCATTTGATATTATTAATCAAATTCAACTTATACCGAGATAAGCCCGGAAAAGCCCATGAATGCCAATGCAAGAATGCCCGCAACGATAAGTGTTATCGGAGCGCCCCTGAATGATTCGGGAACGTCAGCAAGGTCAAGTTTCTCGCGAATACCGGCCATTATACTGATTGCCAATGTAAAGCCTGCACCGGCCCCAACACCAAAGAAGATCGACTCGACAAAGGAGTAATCCCTGAGAACGATGAAAAGAGCAAGGCCAAGAATTGCGCAGTTTGTTGTGATAAGAGGCAAAAATATACCTAAAGCCCTGTATAACGGCTGGCTGACCTTTTTCACGAACATTTCAACAAATTGCACAAGCGATGCTATCACGAGAATAAACGATACGTACTCCAGGAATTCCAGCCCGAATGGCACAAGTATCAGGTGATATATCAGCCAGGAAACAATTGCAGTTATCGTCATAACAAATGTTACGGCCATACCCATTGAAAAGGCTGAGGATAATTTATTCGATACACCAATAAAAGGACATATCCCGAGGAAGTAAGCCAGTACGAAGTTGTTGGCTATAGCAGCCGATAAGAATATTAATATCAGTACCATTTACGCCTCCTGACTGTTTATGTTTATAGTCCTGCTTTCGATATGGCGTTTCACTGCCGCCTCGCGCTTTGTTTTTTCTTTTTTAAGAATATACATATTCGAAAAGCCCATCAGCAGGCCAAGAGACAGGAAAGCTCCTGCGGGCAGAATCATGATAAGCCACGGTTCATACATATCCGGCAATACCTGGATATTCAGGATAGTTCTGTTCCCCAGAATTTCCCTTACTCCGCCAAGCACAAATAGAGCTATCAGGAATCCTGCTCCCATGCCAAGTGCATCCAGTATTGAACGAAATACGCCATTTTTGGATGAAAATGCTTCCTGCCTGCCAAGTATAAGGCAGTTCACAACTATAAGCGGTATATATGGGCCTAATGATTTGCTTAATTCAGGAAACTGAGCTTTCATCACCAGGTCAACGATTGTAACGAATGTTGCAATAATCACAATATAAGAAGCAATCCTTACCTGTGAAGGAATCAGCTTCCTGATCATGGACACAATCATACTTGAAAAAACAAGTACGAAAGTAGTTGCCAGGGCCATTGCTATACCATTAATAGCAGAAACTGTAACAGCAAGCGCCGGACACATCCCAAGAACCTGCTTAAAAACCGGATTACTATCCCAGAGTCCTTTTGAAAATTCTTTTATTAAACCAACTTGTTTCTTCATAATTCAGCGCCTCCTTCTTTAACGCTTTTCAGCTTGTTCAATCCGTCGTTTATTATTGCCACTACAGCTTTAGAAGAGATTGTAGCGCCGGTTATTGCCTGGATTTCATTTGGTTTTGATGGTTCAGCGCCCTTCACCCATTCTATCCGGGGGTCGCATGCCAGGCCTTTGAACTGATCCTTGAAAAATGGTTCACAAACCTTTGTTCCGAGGCCCGGAGTTTCAACCTGCTCAAGAATTTCCAGACCTATAAGGGAATTCATATCGCCTGCAACACCTATCATAATTTTCACATTTCCCTGGAAGCCATTACCATTGTGGGGCATGGCATATCCGAGGGATTTTTTGTTTTCATCGAATACTTTATAGAGCTCAAATCCTGCTGTTTCAACCGATTCATAGGAATTGGCATCAGGCTGGACAATGAAAATCGCTTTTTCTGTTTCCTTTTTGGCATGTCCGGCAATTTTCGGCTGCGCCCAATTGTCAATTTGTGCGAGCAGCCCCCCGGAAATAATACCGATAACAGTAAGCGTAGCCAGCATTTGTACTATCAGTTTCATTATTAAAATCCGTTGTTAATTAATAATTTCCTGCAACTAATCGGATAAGAAATGATACAATATAATCTTAGCATATACCTGACCTCCCCAAACCCCTCCGAAGGAGGGGCTTTGATTTTAAAGCCACCCTTCGGGGAGGGTTCCACACCGCGTGTGTTTGGCAGGGGTCGGATGTAAAACTAAAGTTTTGCATTTTCTTCTATCTCTTCTTTAGTTACCTTTTATACATCAGCTTATGTCAATCAGCTGATCTTTATTAAAATTAAGCCGCTGCTTTTTTAACTTTTTCAGCGCCAAATATCCTTGGTTTAGTGTATCTGTCGATCAGAGGTACGAATGCATTCATAAACAGAATAGCATACATAACACCTTCCGGAAGTCCACCGAAAAGCCTGATAATCACAACTACAAGAGCTATACCCATTCCGAATATCCACATACCTTTTCTCGTGATAGGACTGCTTACCCAGTCAGTTGCCATAAAGAAGGCCCCGAACAGGAAACCGCCCGCGAATATATGGAAGAATGGGTTTGGATAGGCTGCCGGATCTACAAGCCAGAAAATACCCCCGAATACTAAAGCGCCGCAGATCATAGCTATCGGAATTTCCCAGTTGGCAACCCTTGTTATCAGAAGGAAAATTCCTCCAATCAGTACAGCGATCACGGATGTTTCACCAAGCGATCCGCCGATATTGCCTATAAAGAGATTTCCGAGTTCGGTGAACACGCTGTCGAATTTGAATGCTGACAGCGGAGTGGCCGAACTAACCGAGTCAACTGCAAAATTGTTTGCTGTCCATGTTGTCATCGGAACAGGAAATGCAGCCTGCAGAAATGCCCTGCCAACGAGTGCCGGATTGAAAACATTATATCCGAGACCTCCGAATACTTCCTTGCCGATACCGATTGCTACTGCCGATCCGAGAGCCGTGAAAAACAAATTAAAATTTGGCGGCAATACAAGAGCAAGCAACAGCCCCGTTATAACCGCACTTCCATCGCTAACCGTTACCGGTTTTTTCCTGGCTTTCCTGATCAATGCCTCGGTTCCAACAGCAACGCCGATACTAACAGCTATCACCAGAATCTGGTAAAAGCCGAAAAATACAACGGCGGCTATCGTAGGAGGCATAAGGGCTGCTACAACCATCCACATCGACTTTTTGGTTGACATAGTGGAATGGACGTGCGGGGAACTTGATAGCTCCAAGCCCCTTAACTTAGTCTCAACTGATTCTGCCATTTTTCCTCATTTTATATATATTTACTATTAACTAATTATTTTCCTGTTTTGCCCTGTTGAAAGCAGCAACCCTGTGCTTGCCAAGCCTAATCCACTGCACAAGGGGTATATTAGCCGGGCAGACATAAGTACATGTTCCGCATTCCATACATGTCATTATTCCTAATTTATCTGCCTCTTCAAGCCGGCCTTCTTTTATCATTTTTACAACAGTAGTAGGAAGGACGTTAAGTGCACAGGCTTCAACGCATTTTCCGCAGCTCACACAGTTAGTTTCTTCAACTTTATTCAATTCGCTTTTTGTAAGTGCCAGAATGCCGGAAGTAGCTTTCATAACCGGAGCTGTAAAATCATACTGGGCAACGCCCATCATGGGGCCGCCTACAACTACTTTTGCAACATCCTCGGAAAAACCACCGCAAAACTCGATCACGTCATTTATCGGAGTACCAACCGGTACGATCAGATTTTTTGGTTCCTTTACAGCTCCGCCTGATACTGTAAGAGCAGCTGTTGTTTCCGGAATGCCTTTTACAACAGCATCATAAACTGCAACTGCCGTTCCGATATTCTGGATAACCACTCCCACGTCAAGCGGCAGTTTTCCCGGAGGCACTTCCCTGCCAAGGATAGCTTTGATAAGCATCTTCTCTGCACCCTGGGGGTATTTTGTTTTCAGCTGATAAACATCAATTTCGGGATAATTTTCAGCCATTTTCGTCATTTTCTCAATAGCTTTTGGTTTGTTATCCTCGATTCCGGCAGCTCCTTTTTTCACACCAAGTGCCTTCATTATCAGATTCAGGCCACCAATAACTGCTTCAGTTCTTTCAAGCATAAACCTGTAATCCCTTGTAAGGTAGGGTTCACACTCGGCACCATTCAGGATAACACAATCAATTTTTGCACCTTCCGGCGGTGTAAGTTTTACATAAGTCGGGAATGCAGCGCCGCCCTGGCCTACGATACCGGCTTCTTTTACCCTCTGCCTTATTTCATCCGGAGTAACCTTATCCGGGTTCATAGCTTCCATAAGGCAAAGCTCCTCACCATTTCCGTCAACAGTTATTTCAATTGCTTCCCTGGGAAAGCCGCTGACGTTTGCCTGAATACCAATGTTCTTTACAGTTCCGTTTACAGAACTATGAATAATCGAAGAAATAAATCCGTCCTGCTCAGCAATCACCTGGCCGGTTTTTACTTCGGATTTCTTCTTCACGCTCAGCCTGGCAGGTTTGCCAATATGCTGTGATGTAGGCAGGAGAACTTTTTCGGGAAGGGGCATTAGTTCGAAGGGTTTGTCCTCGGTCAGCTCCTTGTATTCCGAAGGATGAGTTCCGCCTGTAAATGTTAACGCTTTCATCATCGCGATCCTGTATATTAAACTATTTTTTTAAGTCCAAACACAATAGTATATCGTCTCCATTATTCAGGGAGAGATAGTTCCGGCCTGTAATCCGGTTTAAATGTGGTTTATGCGGGGATACCTTTTTATTAAGGCCTTATTCGTATATTTTAATTATGCTTACTGTCAATATTTTTTCCTTTTTCTGTTCATCATTTCCAAACCAGATATGCAACACTTTCGGTTACATGAGAATCGTCTTCAAACAATTTTCAAATTAACTATAATATGATAAACAGACAAAAAAATTTAGTAAATTCCGGAGTTTCGTATCCATAGTTTATATTCAGCCCGTAAAATTTAAGTGCATCATTTTTTTAAAAATTTCGTAAATTTAATAACTGAATAAGATTTTCAATTATCGGAGTTTGGAATGAGACTCATATTTTTTATACTTACGGCATTTTTACTATCCTCAATATTATTGAATGCAAAAGAAATTACCCTGCAGGGAATAATTATCGATTCGCAAAACGGCGCACCTGTTCCCGGAGCTACAATTCGTATGGCCGACGGCAGCAGGGGAACATATTCAAATTCAAGGGGCGAATACAGGCTTCGTGTTGAAGAGAATACTAATCTGCTTATCCGGTCTTTAGGGTATGAAAGCACAAACATCACAGCAAAAAGCGGCAACGATAACATTGATGTAAAGCTGAAACCATCTTCAGTACTTTTGTCCGGGGTTAAGGTTGTTGGCGATATAACCGTGGAAGAGATTATTAAAAGAACAATAGCACGCAAAGAAGAGAATCTTGAAAAGATTAAGACTTTCAGCGGCTTGTTATATTCAAAACTTTCCGTAGAAATGGACGGTTCGGCATTTACAAGCGCAGAAAGCGACGGTAATAGCATGACCCTCGGAGCATCGATAGGTGAAAAAGCGCCGGAGAAATTCAAAATGTTTGTACTGGAAACATTTGCACGCAATTTCAGGGATAAAGAAAAAGAAGTTTCACATACTTCAATTTTACAAAGACGCCAAACCAAGAATATAGAGCCACAGGATAATATGCTGGCTATTGGTGAGTTTATTAATTTCTACGATGATGAATTTAATTTCCTTCAGGTTAAACTCGGAAGCCCTGTCGGGGAAGATGCCCTGGACAACTACGATTTCGAATTACGCGGCAGAACTACTCTTGATGACAGGTATGTTTATATTATTGATATTCAGCCATCATCAAGCCTTTTCCCGGGTTTCCAGGGAACTATTAAAATTGTTGAGGAAAGCTATGACCTTGTCGAAGTTGATGTCAGTCCCGCTGAAAACACAGAAATACCATTCTTCGAAGGTTTGCATATAAATGAAAAATTCGAGGAATTTTCCAGGGGAATTTGGTTTCCTTCCTTCCTGAATGTTTCAGCCAAGCTCGGAGTGGATGTTATAAAAGGGCTAATGGATATTAAAGCCGACATCAATTCCACAAGTATCTACAGTGAAGTAGAAATAAACAAAGCGCTGCCGGATTCGATATACAAGGAAGATATTCCATGGATAGCAGTTACCGAAACTGCCGATTCGATGAAAATTGATTTTTGGGAAAAAAATTCCTTACGGGAGATAACTCCCCGCGAAATGGAAATGTATCAGCAGGTGGACAGCCTCGTGGCGAAAGATTCGTCCGATAAAGAGGGCAACAAATCAGTCAGTTTCGACTGGATGCCTGATTTGGATTTTAACAGAAGCGCTTCTGTAGTTTTGGGATTGAAAGGCTCGCTTGATTTTTGGAAAGTGGATAATAATATGGTGGCATCCTTCAGTTTTGGGCAGCAGGAATTTATCGGTTATTTTGATTCTAAAATCTATCTTCCTTATACAAGGTTAGGAGGTAGAATATATTCCGATTATTACACCAACAGAGGATTTGGCAGGGATAGGGAATTAGACGATATTGCCGCCGCCGCCCTGCTTCATTATGATGTTTTTGATTATCACAAGCACGACGGCTTCGGGTTGTATTTGGATACTTACAGGTATTGGGGATTTGATCTTTTCGGATCTGTTGATTTCTCGCGCCAGTATTCTATGAATAAAACAACAAACAAATCATTATTTTCATCAAAAAAATGGCGGGACAATCCGGAAATAACCGAAGGCAGTTTCAGGGACGCACACGCGAAACTATCTTATGAATTCGGGGACGCAAGCGGATTTCTTGGAGATTTCGCATTCAGCGCTGATATAGAAGCACATTATGGTGAAAGTGAAGAAAATGCACTCACCTACAGGTATGCACGGGGTAAATTGAATATATTCATGCCACTGATACCAACAGGTTATAATCCGATTTCTCTTGATATAACAGCCTTGGGAGGAAAAGGCTCTGATAATTTGCCACTACAGCAGCAATTCGCAATGCCTACCTGGGAAATGTTTCGGGAAACGAAGGATAATTTCTTATCGGCTCCATTTGGGGTTTTCGGTGGTTCTGAATTCTTTTCATTCCACGGCGAACTTGACCTGACTGATATATGGTGGCGGGCAATTGGCCTTCCAAAATTCAATGGCCGTGGAATTAATCTGCTTCTGCGCGCTTCTGCAGGTAAATATTTCGGTGGAGATATTGTTTATAAAGATTATTACCTGCCAATAAACGGTAAATATGTTAGCACAAACGGAGAATTTTATTCCGAGATTGGTTTCAGCCTATCCAGGATTCCAATATATATCAGCAATGTTGCATATCTTCGCTTCGATGCCGGTTGGGGCATTGGCCCGATTGGCAGCGGGAACTTCGGTTCCACCGTCTCCGTTTCATTACCGTTTTAAAGAAAGCATTTGTTAATTGAACGGGTATTGTTTTAATTGAGAAATAAATGATAGTTTATAAATAAGTCGGGATTAAAAAAATCCCGACTTATTTATTCTACTATTGTTCAAAGCCGCGCCCGGAATATAAGTTTGAAATATATCTGCTGCAAAAATTGTTACTATTCAGTTAAACAATGTAAATTCGATAAAAATTGTATGAAGCTGTCATACTGAGCCAAGCGAAGTATCCATTCTTCTACATATTCTGCTATTTAACGTGGATTCTTCCCTCACTGCGCTCGGTCAGAATGACATTTCTCTGTATTTTTCTTCAATAACAGCAATATTTTGTACCCACCTGAGTATAAACCAAAAATTTATTTATGCTCACAGCCATTTATTGAATTCAGTGTTATATTTAATCGATTCATTTCTGACTTTTTCTGCAAAATCTTTTCCGGAGGAAATATAAATTATTCCCCTTGATACATTGATCAATGCAGGCCCGCCGGAATTTGCTTTGATAACAGCTTCGATATCACCACCCTGAGCGCCCACACCGGGAATCAGCAAAGCCCTGCCCGGAATGATTTCCCTGATATTTTTCAGTTCGTCCGGATGCGTTGCCCCCACAACATAACCGAGCGAATTTTCATCAGCCCATTTCGAAGACTGATAGATAACTCTTTCATATAATTTCTTACCGTCGCTTTCAATATGCTGAAAATCGTTTGAACCCGGATTGGAAGTTAGTGCAAGAACAAAAACCATTTTACCGGGGAAATTGAGAAAAGGGCCAATTGAATCTGAACCCATGTATGGGCTGACAGTGATAGAATCAGCGTTAAAATATTCAAAACAGGACTTAGCATAAGCTGCCGAAGTGTTCCCGATATCCCCTCTTTTGGCATCAGCGATGATAAAGCAGTCATCAGGAATAGCATCAATTGTTTTCTTCAATTCAATAAAGCCTTCTATTCCATACTGCTCGTAAAAAGCAAAATTCACTTTATAAGCAGCACAGATATCCCTGGTTGCCTTTATTATTTCAATATTAAAAGCCGAGATACTTTCGGTTGTTCTTTTAAAATGATCCGGAATTTTATTTATATCAGTATCAAGCCCAACACAAAGAATCGAGTTTTTCTTTGCTCTGATATCCTGTAATTTTTCCAAAGCTTTCATATCATTCCTTTTATAATCCATTCTAATTTGATGTTTTCTATTATTCATACACTTCCTTTTGGAAATATAAATTTATACTTTTATCAAAAAGTTGCCTGTTTATTCATCTTCCGGCGGCGGATTGCTCAGAAATACCTGCGAGGGGTGGTCGCTGATTGCCCTGAGTGATTTCTGCAATTGCTTATTTGTTCTTTTAAGCGCCTCCATAGTTTCAATCAGGTTAAACATTGCAGTTTCACTTCTGTATCCAAGCGACATTACAACTTTATTGGCATTTATCATCGTAGTGTCATATCTTTCGAATGCTTTCCCAACGTAATAATCAATTTTCATACTGTCTATCTGCATGTTTAATTTGTCAGCAAATCCCTTGAGTTCGATTGTAGTCTGGTATAGCATAGCGCTTGAATTAGCAATAAAATCTAATATTCTGGAAGTATCAGCCCTGGCAGCAATAGAGCTTAATTTTCCGGTTGCTTCTTCCAGGTTGGATATTGTGTTATACATTTTTTTATTGCTGAAGAACTTCGTTGTTGAATCCAGAAAAGCCTGAGTTTTATCAGATACTTTATCGAATTCAAAACGCCTGATATTATTTATCACATCCCTCATTGCAATTTCAATTTCCTCCAGGCCCGACGGTGATGATTTTATTAACGGATGCGGTGTAGGGAAATTGAACCGGGGAAACATTTTTGCAATTTTTTCATTTGTCGGGTAATACAGCTGAATAAATTTACCCCCCGCAATTCCGGCCCATTCTGATTTGGCCCTGAGCTTGTCATTAATATCAATTTTTTTGTCAATACTCATAATTATTTCTATCAGATGGCCGTCCGGAGCCACATCAATAGTAGAAATTGTACCAACCGGAACTCCCTGGTATTTTACAGCTGAACCTGTTTCAAGGCCTTCAACGGAACCATCGAAATACGTTACGTAATAGGATCTTTCCTTCAGGAACTGATTAGCTCCGAGCCAAAGTATGGCCCCGATAAGCACAACTGTTCCGAATATCACGAAAAGCCCTATCAAAAAAGGGCTGTTTATTCTTCTTGAAGGTATTTTACTCATTTGGTTACCTGCCGAATTAATTTCCCAACTGAATCAATTTCTAATAGTGCCAAAATATAAAATTTGCAATAAAAATCAATTATTATTCTCCGATATTGGAAAAAACTGATTAACATACATGATTGATATTATTAAATTTTTTTTTACTTGGAACAGATTGATTTACGGATTAAGGTATTAACCGTTAATAAGGACTGAATAATTTTATTAAACTGCGTAATAACAAAAGTGATTATTTAGAAGATTTTTTGCCCAAAAAGCAAATATCCTTCTTGCATGTAATTTTAGCTGAGGCGTAATTTATTGATTCAGATATTTTTGAAAACCATTTTATGATTCAGAGCTGAAAGTAATTTTCCAAAAGATGCCCGGCAATAAAAAAAACCGGGCTTATTAAAAATAGAGATTAAGGGGCGGGCTGTTCTTCTTCATCATAACCCTGGCCTTCACAGCCTCCGTCTTCACATGGTAGTGGTGCTCCTGATATACAATCCGTACAGCCTGAAACAGGGTCGCAGGAGGTTATTGATACGGTTGTCGGTAAAGAAACCGTTGTTAATGTTTTTTCCCAAATATTATCATAATATCTTGTACAATGATATACCCGTGCGCAACACTTGTAACCGCAGGTCTGCCAATTATAAACATCCCAGCACCAGTGTACTTCACCCTCAACTAATCTCTGGTAGATTTCCTGGTTTAACTCTGCTCCCTGTGTACAGCATTCCAATTGTTTCTCACCATCCAGGCGCATAACAGTTTTCACTTTTACTTTACAGGCAGACTGAAAATAAACCCTGATATCGCAGCTATAACCGGCAGGATAATTGGGCACAAGATTTCGAACGGCTTCTTCTTCAAGAAGTTTCTTCAGTGCAAGGTCTGATATAAAGTCTGAATTATTCTGGAATGTGGACCAATCCATCACAATACTGAATACATTATTGTCAGTATTATACTGGTAATCCACGCTGCCGCCCGGGCCGTAATCGTCAAAATCAAGATTTGCCGTAGCAGTTGTCCAGTTGCTAATACCCGGAGGACAGTCGTTTTGCGCATAGCCAATATTAAATGTTGCCAAAATAAACAGGCAAATAATAAAATACTTTGATATTCTCATTACTAAAAATCCTCTGAATTAATTGTCTGATTTAATAAAATTGATTGTTTTACTTTCACCGGCATTAAATTGCAGCCGGATATAATAGCTTCCTACAGGAAGAGAAGAAATGCTAATTTCAGAAACAGAAGAACTGCCTGAAATCAGTTTTTCACCCATAATATTGAATATTGAATAGGAATACTCCATACCCGCGCTATTGATATTGATTATATCGCCAGCAGGATTAGGATAAAGCAAAGCTTGTTCATTGCCTTTGTTCTCTTCCACTACGGTTACAACGGATTTTGGCATTATTAGGATACCTGAATTCATTAGCATCCAGAAATTACCATCGCCGTGATCAATAAGCCGCATCTTATTACAAGCAGAAACTATTTCCTCGTCATCAAAAGATTCAAAAGCCTTCGTTAATGAGGCAATTCCCTTATCGGTCTGATAATATGGATGAGACAGGATAAACTCTGATCCGGAAAGAATATCTTCCCAGTTTAATTCTATCAATTTATTATTCCTGTCAATATTATAAACTCTCTTCCTGCCAATTGCAAACAGGCGCTCATCATCAAGGCGTATAATCCTATTGATCGGCTCGGTAGTGGAATCCCTGCCGCGAACAAGCCCGTCGGATTCGTTGAACAATTTCCACTTATCATCCCTGAGCAAAGAAAGCCCTGAACAACAACGACAACTTTTGTTCATTTGCTGAGAATCATAATAAAAATACGATCCCATTGCAAGCCAGATATTTACAGCATCATCCGAAAGTATCTGCGATACATTTTTATTGTGTATTTTCGCTTGCGGCCCAGAATCCGTTTGCAGAATCTGCTTTTCATAGCTTAAGTCCTGATTGATAATATAGAAATTATCAAAAACTCCATTTAAAACGTCCTCGTCAAGCTGGGACATTGTCCTAAGAAGAGCTATTCTGCCGTCAGGAAGAGCCGACATACTGTAGGAATAAAAATCATCCCCCCCAACTCTTACAAAGCTCTCAGCCATATTGAACTTTAAAACAGTTTCAAAACTAACACCGTTAAAACGTAATAACTCGCTATACTGCTCCTTTGTCTCGGAATTATATATCCTAGTTGTAGCCCAGAGATTATTGAATTTATCAATACACATCTGTCGATAGGAGCGGATTGCCCTGAAACTATCATCTATGAAAATTTCACGCCATTTTCCGTCTGAAAAATTATAAAGCGAATACCCCGATACCCATAATCCGCCGGAAGAATCGTAATTTATTGTTGACTGTGTACCGGATATCATTAAATAGCCGGTAATATCGCCTGATTTCACTTCCAATGGCAGTTCCTTCCATTCTCCGTCAATATTTGATATAACTACGGCTTGCGTAAATTCATCAAAGAATTTATACCTGGCGAGAACCGATACATTTCCGTTATAATACGACATATCATAAAATCCGCTATATTCAAGGCCATTATCAATCATTTTTGGCAATTGGCCGCTGAAAGTTTTAGCCGAACACAGTACAAATATTAAAAATATTAGTTTTTTCATAAGATCACCTGCTTAATTACATGTTGAACTGCATGGTATCGGACTTCCGTTCAGGCAGTCTGTGTCACCTCCGGTACATTCCGAGCCGGGATATGCCATTGTTTCAATGTTTACTATATGAGGATATACCTCCCCGTTTTCAGGATTTGTCACACATTTTACCGTGTAGATAAACTGGCAGCATTGTACGCCGCATGGCTCTTCGGATTCTACCTTGTAGTACTTGGCGCCGTCCTTTTCATACACTGTCATATCCGGGCCAGCCCAGCAATCGTCCTGGCATTCTATATAAGTGTCGTAATACAGTTTCAGATAGCAGCGTTTTTTTACCATACATTGGGTTTCTTCATAGAAAATAAATTCCTTTGTTCCGCCGAAATGGCAATCGTGCCCCAGAAGATTAACAATAACGGCCTTGTACATCATCTGCTTAATTTCATCATCCGTCAGAAGCGGCTTATTATTTGCCATGGTATTCCAATTAACTTTAATCTCATAGCCATTTGCTGTTGACCTATAAAAACAACTATTAACATATCCAAATGGAGTCAACATAGAGCCAAATTCAAGATTGTAAGGACTTTCAAGCCAATCAGGATCACCTAATGTCGGAGGACAATCCTGTGCAATAGCCGGCAACGCGCCCGCAATAGAAATAAAAAACAAACATGCAATTACAATTAGTTTTTTCATAAAAACCTCTTACCAAAAATAAATAAATACCCGCCAAATATGACGGCGTTTTGTAAATATATACCAACTCCCGCCCTACGCAGTTACAGGAATATCAGTATCTTAAATTCAGTTTTTCAATCTGTAAAAATTTAATTTTGCAATGGTCTCCGCAACCGTTCCTTAATTCCCAAAAATGTTGTTGAATATTATCTGCAACAAATGTAAAAAAAAAAATCAACTTCATGCAAATTTTTTTTTATTTTTTTTAATTTTTTCAGTTATTAATCTTAATAAAATTGATTGTTTTACTTTCACCGGCATTAAATTGCAGCCGGATATAATAGCTTCCTACAGGAAGAGCAGAAATGCTAATTTCAGAAACAGAAGAACTGCCTGAAATCAGTTTTTCACCCATAATATTGAATATTGAATAGGAATACTCCATACCCGCGCTATTGATATTGATTATATCGCCAGCAGGATTAGGATAAAGCAAAGCTTGTTCATTGCCTTTGTTCTCTTCCACTCCGGTTACAACCGATTTTGGCATTATTAGGATACCTGAATTCATTAGCATCCAGAAATTGCCGTCGCCGTGGTCGATAAGCCGCATCTTATTGCAAGCAGAAACTATTTCCTCGTCATCAAAAGATTCAAAAGCCCTTGTTAATGAAGCAATTCCCTTATCGGTCTGATAATATGGATGAGACAGGATAAACTCTGATCCGGAAAGAATATCTTCCCAGTTTAATTCTATCAATTTATTATTCCTGTCAATATTATAAACTCTCTTCCTGCCAATTGCAAACAGGCGCTCATCATCAAGGCGGATAATCCTGTTGATCGGCTCGGTAGTGGAATCCCTGCCACGAACAAGCCCGTCGGATTCGTTGAACAATTTCCACTTATCATCCCTGAGCAAAGAAAGCCCTGAACAACAACGACAACTTTTGTTCATTTGCTGAGAATCATAATAGAAATGCGATCCCATTGCAAGCCAGATATTTACAGCATCATCCGAAAATATCTGGGCTACATTTTTATTATGAATTTTTGCTTTCGGGCCTGAATCTGTCTGCAGAATCTGCTTTTCATAGCTTAAGTCCTGATTGATAATATAGAAATTATCAAAAATGCCGTTCACAGCATCTTCGTCAAGAGAAGACATTCTCCTGAGAAGAGCTATTCTGCCGTCAGGAAGAGCCGACATACTGTAGGAATAAAAATCATCTTCTGTTGACCTACTGAAACTACCTGCCATGGTAAACTTCAATACAGTTTCAAACTGTTCGCCGTCATATCTCAGGAGTTCGCTGTACTGTTCTTTTGTTTCCGAATTATATATCTGCGTGGTTGCCCAGATATTATTGAATTTATCAACACACATCTGGCCGTACTTGCGAATATTCCTGAAACTGTCGTCGATAAAAACCTCGCGCCATTTACCGTCTGAATAATTATAAAGCGAATACCCGGATACCCATAATCCTCCGGATGAATCGTAGTTTATTGTTGACTGGGTGGCTATTATCATTAAATAGCCGGTAATATCGCCTGATTTCACTTCCAATGGAAGCTCCTTCCATTCTCCGTCAATATTTGATATAACAACAGCCTGTGTAAATTGGTTATAGTCTTTATAGTACGCGAGTACAGAAACATTACCGTCGAAATATGACATATCAAAGAAACCGCTGTATTCAAGTCCATTATCTGTCATTTTTGGCAATTGGCCGCTGAAAGTTATAGCCGAACACAACACAAATATTAAAAATATTATATTTTTCATAAAAACCTCTACCAAAAATAAATAAATACCCGCCAAACATGACGGCGTTTTGTAAATATATACCAACTCCCGCCCTACGCAGTTACAGGAATATCAGTATCTTAAATTCAGTTTTTCAATCTGTAAAAATTAAATTTTGCAATGGTCTCCGCAACCGTTCCTTAATTCCCAAAAATGTTGTTGAATATTATCTGCAACAAATGTAAAAAAAAAATCAACTTCATGCAAAATTTTTTTAATTTTTAATTATTTCAGTTATTAATCTTAATAAAATTGATTGTTTTACTTTCATCGGCAGAAAATTGCCAGGAGTTATAAATTGGCGTAATAATAATAGGGTGAGTATAAGATAAAAAAAACGCTCCGCATCAGATGCAACGGAGCGCGATAAAATTTTGATTCCAAAATAATTTTATATCAATATTTCCTAATTTTTTATATTCTCAAGATCTTTTTTCAGTTCGGCAATACTTATCTTAGGAATTTCCTTACATTTTTCCAGAATTACAACATCATTATTTTTCTTGCTTTTTCTTTGGATACTCAGGCCGGATTTCTTGCAATCATCCATACATTCCCCGCACAATATGCAATCTGTATTTTTCAGAACGCTCATCTTGCCTTTTCTCAGAATTGCCCCCGTATCACATGTATCGCTGCAGGTTTTACATCCAACGCATTCAGATTTATTTACAGCGATTATGGCAGCGCCCGGAATTTTTGAAACAAGGCCGAGAAACAAACCAACAGGGCATGCAGCGCGACAAAACGGCCTGTTTATAAACAGCGATGACAACAGGAGTAAACCAAGCAAAACCCAGCCGACAGTATAATATGATGTAAGATTGAAGGCTACTTTGAACGGGTCGATCTTTATAAACCAGTTTGTCTGAGTCGCAATTATCTGAATTATCAGTCCTGCCACAAGAAGAATACGAATTATTTTCATTACTTTCTGAGCTTTTTCTCCCTGCAGAAATTTAAACCTGTTCTTTCTGTAAAGAAACTCCTGGAAAGCTCCAAGGTGGCATACCCAGCCGCACCACACCTGCCCGAAAATATACGTTATCGGTATCAGGCCCAGGAACCATACCAGGTTCACCCAGTGCACATCCTGGCCCATTCCGGAAAGTATCAGATCCTGGAAACTTGAAATCATGCAGGGGCATCCCCCCCTGTAAAAACCAAGAACAATAAGCGAAGCAAGCAGGATCAGCATTCTTAGCTGGCGTGTTTGCCTGTGTCGCACCATAAAACCTGTTATAATAGTTACAAATAATATCCCCAAAACCCATCTTAATTTATGATGTGACTGGCCGATAACAGCAGATTCATTTTGATTATCAGAAGCCATTGTGCCACGAAATTCTTCAAATTCGTCAGACCCAGCGGATTCTTCATTTTCGCTAAATTCTTCAAACTCGTCATCTTCGCTGTAATCAGAGAATTCATCCTCTTTATCAAAATCAGAAAACTCATCTTCTGCTGCCGTATCGGTGTTGCCTGACGAAGCCTCCGGGGCGCATTTTTCCTCAGCCGGACAACCCGTACATTGGCCGTAAATCGAGCCGGTAGAATAAATTGATACAAACAGAATCAATAAATTGATAACGAAAATTTGTTTTACTATTTGCCTGTAATTTTTCATCTATTCGCCTTTATCAGCCGGTAGTTAACTTTAAAACACCAAAACCGCCTTCTTTATCGCATGTTCTTGTTGCACTAATCTGAACTTCACCTTTTCCGTTATCTTCTATTGTCACTTTAAATTTCCTGACCCATGTGCCGGCAGATTTTTCCGACCACTTCGTGGCCTGTTTAATTTTTATTCCGTCAGTTTTTAAATCAGTTTTTTTCAAAGATTCAGGACAATTTCTGTGAGTAAGAAAAACATTTACCTGTATAACAAGTTCATCGCCCGGCTGGTAGGATTTTTTCTGCCCTTTGATTACAGACCACTCGATTTCACATGCCGAAGCTGATGAATATGAAAACATTCCGGCTGCAATTACAAGAAATACAACGATTATTTTTGAGAAATTATTTCTGATCATTTTTCCGTCCTTAACTTTTATTCTTTCAATTATCAAATTACTATAACTATTATAACAACAAAAATGCCAAAAAGTTTAATCTTTGTTTTGCTACTACTTACACACGAATATATTATTCGTTAGCAATATTAATCAAATAAGATCGACATAAAGCACGACAAAAGCGACAAAATTGTCGATTTCACGATTCAATATTCTTCAGATTATATTCAGATATCATAAGAGTTACGCCGGAGGATAGTCTCTGTGCAAAGTCCCTTGACTGTTTATTGATTTTCAGGCAAATTTCGTTTGAATCAAGGCCTGGAAAATAACTAATATATTCCATGCTCTTTGTCCTGATAAAAATCTTATCTCCAAACATTTTCTTTTTATATTCAACTGAAAGCAAATCCTGTACGGGTATTCTAATTTCTTTTATAGAGCTTTTCAGTATGCCGAGTATTGTATCTTTTGTTCTGAACTCGCACACAAGGCAACCGTTGTCGAATTTTAATATTCCCGAACTTTTTGCAAGGCCACTATATTGATCTTTAATTTCGAAAGGAATAAATATATTTTTCAGGAACTCATCCATTATAATTCTTCTGATTTTTCAACGCTTTTAATACCTTTTATTCCAAACAACTTAGCAAATATACTATTCAGGTGGGCATCATCCCTTACTGTCAGCATTATTGCACCTCCGAAATCATTATCCGAAGAATCAAGGCTTACCCTTTTTATTGATGTTTTTCCGATAGCTTCGGTTATAAGTTGAAGCATACCGTTTGCATCATCCCCGCGAATCATCAATTTTACATCATAATTTGTTTTTTCGATTTCCACTTCAATATCAGAAGGCGGATTTTCAAGAAAATATTTATGAAGATATGCTTCTGCTTTGTGCGAAATTACAATATCCTGCCATTCCGGGTTTGGCTTCTGATTGGGAGAAGAAATTATCTCTACTATATCTCCGTTTTTTAATTCATAGTTCAGCTCCATAATTTTCCCGTTAACCTTGCAGCTTATACAATGAAGCCCGGTATCAGGCGATAAATGGAATGCAAAATCAATCGGACATGACTTCGCGGGCAATTTATGCAATTTGCCATCCGGGGTAAATACTGATACTTCAGCGTCAAAAAGGTTATTTCTGATTGAATCCCAGATCATCTGTGCTGCCTGCTCGCCTTTGATATCAATAACATCTTCCATCCATTTACCCCAAAGCTCTATATCGGCATCAGTGATTTCAAGTGCCCTGAGCCTGCCCTGTTGGAATGAAAACTCTTTTGCTATACCCTCGTCGGAATGCTTTTCCATATCACCGGTTCGGATGATAACTTCAATCAGTTTCCCGTCAGGGCCGAACAACTTTGATTTTAAGGACTGATAGAAATTTATTTTTGGCTGAGAAATATTGTCAACCATTCTTCCCACGGGATTAAAATTATTTACAAGTATTCCATGAGCCTTGTAGCATTCAAATTTATCATTGGAATCAGTGGTTACAACCATCGAGTAGAAATTATCTATTTCATTTAAAGGCTTTCCGGATTCAACCATCTGGAAAATTTCATATATATGCTTATGAACTACCGTCAGGACATGCTTAACGCCTTCTTCGTTAAGCTTGGTGGTCAGCTCTTCATAAAGGAATCGGATATACTGAACAAAATCCCTTCTTTTTTCTGCAAGAGCTGTTCTGATAGCTTCGTAAGTAGCCCTGTCTGTATAATACAATGAGCGGTCTTCCATTTCCATTTTCACGCGGGTCAGCCCCAGGCGGTGTGCAAACGGTGTATAAAAGTTAAGTGTTTCCTTTCCAATATCCTGCTGTTTGCGTGGTTTCAGGTAGTGGAGAGTCCTCATGTTATGCAGCCTGTCCGCGAGTTTTATCAGGATAACTCTCACATCTTTAACCAGTGCCAGGAATAATTTTCTGTAGGTAGCAGCTTTATCCTGCTCGATAAAAGTTTTCTCGTGCTTGATTTTGGTTAGTGCTTCTACAATTTCAAGAATTTCTTTACCTTTTTTAGGATCATCTTTTCCGAATTCAAATTGAATCCTCAGGCGTAATTTTTCCCTTTCAAATTCCTTTTCTTCATTTGTTTCCCCTTCAACATCTTCAATCGAATCATGCAGCAAAGCACCTACAACAGAGGCTGTGTCGAAAGCATTGATTTCCTGGATCAGAATCAATGCTACTTTCAACGGATGCAAGTAATAGGGCCTGCCCGAGGCTCTTACCTGGGTTCCATGGTATTCAAGGCACAGGTCAAAAGCCTTCCTTACAAGCTCCTGATCGATATCGGAAGTTCGTTGCTCTATTTCATTCAGAAGCATTTCAAGGTCTTCTTCGGGATTATTCCCTATGCTGCTGTCTTCTTCAATTTCATATTCGTATAACATTTCCATAAAAATATCCTGCCAAAACTTTCAACTACTATTTCCAGACGTATTAACCCAATTTTCTTGGCACTACCCCCGCTGAATGTAAATAAAAAACAAAAAAAGCAATAAATCAATCTTTTTTTTAAATTTTTTCAGATTTTGTAGAATTAAGGCCGGATAATTAAGAACGGAAAAATTAATAACAGCACTAACTCCATATCGGTCTGTCTATATAAATCAATAAATATCATAATATTATTAATATTTAATACCAAGAATTGCAATATCATCGGTATTTTTCTCGCCGGCAGCATGATCATCATGTTCTTTTATCAGAATCTTTTTTTGCTCCTGCATTTCTTTACACGAAATTGATAATAGTAATTCTCTAAATTTTCCAACTCCGAAACTTTCATCATCAGGACTTTGCTGATCCTGATAGCCGTCAGTTGTCAGGTAAAGCAAAGAACCTTTATTAATCACTATTTCGTGGTTAGTGAATTTTCGTATTTTTTCTTTTTGCCTGCCGCCGATTGATTTACGATCTCCTTTAATTTGTTTAAGCTCCCCGTTGCTTACGTAATACAAAGGCCTCCTGGCACCGGCAAACTGCAAATCATTCGTATCAGTATTTATTATGCACAAGCAAATATCCATTCCGTCGTGCGATGATGATTTCGTTTCATCCTGTTTTAGTGCATACCTGATTTCTTTATGCATCTGTTCAAGAACATCCGAAGGTTTGCGCACTTTTTGCTTTATGATAATTGTATTCAGAAGTTCATTACCGATCATCGCCATGAAAGCTCCCGGAACGCCATGCCCGGTACAATCCCCAACGGCAATAATTATTTCATTATCAATCTTCTCTATCCAGTAAAAATCGCCCGACACAATATCCCTTGGCAAAAAGAGAACAAAATAATCTTCAAAGAATTTACTGACCCTTGAATCATAAGGCAGAACGGCTGTTTGAATTGTTTTTCCATATTCGATTGAATCAGTAAGCCTTTTGTGAGCCATACCTATTTCATAATTTTTTTCCTTCAGCATATTTTCGGCTATTGACTTATAGCGATACCTGCGATAAATAACAGAGGCAAGAATCCCTACAAGTATTATTCCGGCAACTGTTGCAATGATTATTATCATCCTTAGTTCCGACTTCTTCTGCAGGAGCAAAATCTCGTGATCTTTCTTGTCGTTCTGCCTGATAGCTTCAAGATTAGCAATTTTCATTTTTGTTTCTATTTTCAGCAAAGAGTCTTTCAGTTCAGTATGCCGCCTGTAATGGTTCAGAGCTTCACGATATTGCCCTTTTTCGTAGTACAGGTCGGATAAGTGGGAGTATGTTTCGATTAGCGGGTTTATTTCTCCTAAATTTTCGAAGATAGCAAGCGCATCAAGCAAATATTTTTCTGCTTCGGCCAGATATTTAGCAGGCTTGCTTTCCGGATAAAAAGAATCTTCAATGGATATTTTCTTTTTTGCCATTGTCAGATATGTCAGCCCCGTATTTTCATACACATGAGCAATACCTGTTTTATCATCCATTTCTGAATAAATTTCAAGTGCTTTTTTAAATGATTCCAATGCAGGGGCAAATTGGCCCATATTCTGGTACATGTATCCAATATTGGCAAGCCTGTAGGCTTTTCCGGTTTTATCCCCGGTTGTTTCGCTAATTATTAAAGCATCATTGTAGTATTTCAGAGCTGTTTGGTAATTTCCCTGATAGTTATATGTATTGGCAATATTACCAATGGATTCAGCTTGCAATTTTTCATCTTCGATCTGATGGGCACAATTCAGTGCTTTTTTATAAAAATCCCGGGCTTTTGCAAATTGTTCCTGATCTTCATATACCGATCCAATTCCGGTCAGGCTTGAAATAACATGGATTTTACTTTTAGTTTTTTCAAATGTTTTCAATGATTTGAAATAGTAATCTGCTGCTTTGTTAAAATCCCCCTGGTTCTGATAAACCATTGCAATATTATTCATCAGTTCCGCAACTGAAAAAGTATCCTTCAGCGAAGAATATGTTTTCATTGATAAATCATAATATTCAATGGCTTTGGAATAATAATATATTGATTGATACAAATAAGCAAGGAAGGCCGAAGTAGAAGCAATATCTTCTTTATTTTTTGTTTTTTGGGCAAGTTTCAGAGCCATGCCGGCATATATAATTGAAGAATCAATTTCGTGTTGAAAATACTCATCCGAGATACTATACATTAATTGAATTCTTGATGAATCGGCAGAAGCTTCAGCAAGTTCCTTTTTTAAAGAGTCAACGTCCTGCCCTGTTAGTATTCCGGCAAAAAATAAAAAGTAAAAAAACAATACAATAAGGCAATTAAATATTTTCATTTCTTACAATTTTTAATTATGTTTAATATTAACAATTTAAAAATATTTATCTAAATTTCTAATAATAAATTATCTGATTGATAATAATAATTAAAATATTACCCAAATTTTCATTAATTCGAGGTCTCAAATGAAAGCAAGAATTTTGTTTCTATCATTTTTTTTATCTCTCTTCGGAAGTCTATCAACTTACTCAAACGAATGTAATATTCTGATTGGCCAGAATATTACTAATCAGGTTAGTATAAATTACGATTATAGTTTTCCTGATTTTCAGTCTGCTATAGATAATCTTCCCGGGCAGGATGTTTGCTCAAGAATAATTTTTCATATCTCAGGCAACAGCCCGGTATCAATACCTGCACGCAACTATGATAAAATAATTATCAATACAGCCGCAACATTTGAACAAGGCGTATTCAATATTGGAATTTTATCAGTTAGCACTGATTTGACAATTGATAACCCATCGAATATCAGAATAATTGAAAAACTTATCATCACTAATGAATCAAAGATTTATCTGGACGAAGGGATATTGTATTTGCCGCCGGGCTTGCCTGAAATGTATGATTTTAAAAATCATATTAAAACAAATGGAAACGGGATAGTCCAATCTTCAATATCCGGCAGATCCTTCTTCCCGGTCGGGCATGATACTATGTTCGTTCCGGTTGAGATTGAAGGAAAAAAGGGCACTACATTCGGAATAAGAACGGAAAACCATCCAATCCGTCCCGGAAAGGGCCCCCGAACAAAGTGGCATATTATTAATACTAATACAAATGAAAAATTCAATGTAAAATTCATTTACAGTAAATCAAGTGTTATTGATGGTTTTAATCATAGTGAAGCGAAAGTGTATTTTGCTAAGGACAGCACACCACTCGACTTGCCGACGCATACCCAAACATGGGATGACAATCCGGATTATTATGCAACCATTGTAAATGATTTTGATAGAAGCGGTAAATTTTTTATTACCGACAATATTGAATCAAATGAAAAAGAAAACCCGGATACAAAACCCTCGTTATCCCTGTCATTTTCTCCATGGTTTATCATACTGATTGTCCTGGCTGTTTTTGTTTTCCTGTTTTTCGTAATTTGGTTTGAGATGAAAAACGATAAATAATATGAAATAAAATTGTTAATCATAAATCCCTCCTTTAATTTTTTGGGGGGATTTTACATTTTCATCATGCTTCGGATAGCCATCAGTAGCTGATTTTTATCTTAACAACTATCTGCCAGCCAATATCTCGCTGGTAACTGTCCGTATAGGATAGATTTTTCATTTCCATCGTCAGAAGGTAGGAATTATTTGTTGTCTGGCTTTCTGATTCGGCAACATAGAGCTTAGTACTTCCGTGCCGAATATCATAAACATCCCGGAACTCAACACCCACGCTTATACCGTTAGCGGAATCTGCCGGTTCATAAATATAGAAAAAGTTATTTTCAAGATCAATGCCATACAAACTGAAATCCAGAGTCATAATTGACACGGGAATATCAGGAGTATTAGCTGTTTCTCCCCTCACCCACTTTGATTTAATGAAAAATTTATCAGGATCGGTTTTCAAATCAACATAAGCTCCCTGCTCAACGTATTCAAGATTTACTTTTCGAGAAATTTGTCCGCTGTCCTCGCCGTCGCCGCTGATAATATATATTTCCTCGCAGGAAACTTCCACTTTGGGTATAACCGTATTGTCCGGACCTGGTACAAATGTATCCTCCCTTTCCGTATCCAGATCCATCGGAGAAGAACAGGAAACGAAAAATATTATTGCCAAAATAGTATAGAGATAATTTTTCATTGTATTCTTAAAAACTAAGTGATAAACCATAACTTATACCGTAATTAAAAGAATTATAGTTTCTTGCGTCAAACTGATAAAATACAGTACTGCCTTCAGCCTCAATAAACAGATTAAGGAATGAACCGAACGGGCGGTAATTCAATCCGCCTGCAAGCCTTGCTGTCGGCCCTATTGACGTTGCTCCGCCAAATCCCCGTACATAAGGTTTTACCGGACTATCAGTCAGAGGAACAAATTTATAGAATACTCCGCCCCAGAACAAGTCCGGATTCTGTCTGTGCATTATCTTACCCGTTTCGATTCCGGTTTCATACTCCAGGAAGAAATTCTCACGTCCGACCTCAACTCCGACATAATGTTCCTCACCTATCCTGATCTCGGCACCAAAAGCCCGGTCGCTGAGGAAATCTGTTTTATTTCCGGCCAGAGACTTTGGTACATTGGCAATTGAACTGCTCACGATATTTCTGTGTGTGAGAGCAAATCCGTGCCCGATTTCATAACTTTTATCCTGATCGGTTGCTGAAAGTGTTATTCCGGTATTCACATAAGGAATTTGATTTTGACTATTATCAACTCTTGCAGGAATTTGAATTGAATAGTTCATATTATCTATAATATTATTCTCATTTTCATCAGAAACTGAAGTTTCGCTCAATACCGGAGAAACGTTCTGTTCCTGTTTGGCTATCGAACCCGATACATTGTGATTGTAACTTTCATGATTTTCAATTACGGGAATTGCAGAACTCCCGGATATATCCGATGCATTATTCTCCAGGGCTGAACTTTTGGAATAATTGATTTCAGCCGGAGCCTGGATATTAAGGGTAAAAGCAGGCTGATCAGGATAGTCGAATCGTTCCGAAGGCATAAACATAAGGAAAAGCAAAGCAGTAATTGCACAGCCTGCCAGCCCGGACAGAAGGTTTCTAATAAACTGGCCGCCGCCAAATATTATTGGTAATGGCCTGGATGTTCCTTTAGATTCGGTGCCTGCATCAAAACCCATTTTTTCGAAGATATTGTTCCCGACATCAGGCGACGGCGCCAAACTGTGAAGTTCCGTATCAACGGATCTTGCCACAATCAACTGACCGCTCATTTCCTGCCTGAGTTCCTCGTTTACCGCGAGTTCGCCGAAAAGTTCGGCTTCTTTTTCACGGTCGAGAATACCTTCAAGGTATTCCAGAATATATTCGCTGTATTTCATGATCAACTCCTGTTCAATTCGCTTATTTCCTTGATATAAGGCTGAAGAATTTCCCTTATTTTAATCTTCGCCCTGAAAACCACTGATTTTGCCGCCTGCTCGTTTGTTCCTTTTAGTTCGCCGATTTCTCTGAAACTAAGGCGCTGGTATTCCCTTAGGACAAAAAATTCTTTCTGTCTTTCGTCCAGAAGGTCCAAAGCCTTGTCAATCAGTGCAATCATTTCATCTTTCTCATAATTTTCAGGTTCCTGAGGAATTACAATATCTTCTACAGAGACAAACCTCTTACTTGATTTATTATTATCTAAGCAAAGATTTCGGGCTATCCTGAGCAGGAAAGCCGGAATATTCTGCATTTCATCTTTTTCCCTCATGGTTTTGAAAAACCTAAGGAAAGCTTCCTGAAAAATATCGTCCGTATCATCCTTGTTATACAGAATCTTGAAGATATAGGCACGCGTGCGAATAGCATACCTGCGGTAGAATTCCTTGCAGGCAGCTTCGTAATTGCTTTCCTTTTCCTTCATAAACTGAAAAAGCTTTTGCTCTGTCAGTTTGGTTATTTCAAGTTTCTGCATAATTCATTCAAAATCTTTCCGAATTACTTATCAATATTAACGCCCGAAATAGAAAAAAGTAACGTGAAAATATTATGTATTCTTAAATTAATTAAAGATTGAAGAACGATTAGATGATTCAAAATAAAATCCCCTGTTCAGGCAAGCCTGTTAAAGAATTTATATACTTTTTCCCTGTCCTGCATATTCTTTAGTTCTTCAAGCGTTCCCGCGGCAATTATTCCCCTGGCACTTTTGTCAAGCATAATAATATTTTTTGCAATTGTTTCCACGCTTGCCAGGTCGTGAGTAACAACTACCATTGTTGTTCCCAGACCTTTGTTCAGGTCAAGTATAAGCCTGTCCAGAGCAGCAGCCGTTACGGGGTCAAGTCCGCTGGAAGGTTCGTCGAAAAACAGGATCTCCGGATCAAGGGCCATAGCACGGGCAATACCGGCTCTTTTCTTCATTCCGCCGCTTATTTCCGATGGAAGGAAATTTTCATATCCGCCAAGGCCGACAGATCTCAGTTTAAGGTCGATCACATCCATTTTCCTTTTATCGCTTAGCGGTGCATGAGAATCAAGAACAAGTTCAATATTTTCAGCAAGTGTCATTGAAGCAAAAAGGCCGCCGGACTGAAACAGCACCCCGAAATTCCGGAGCATAGCCATTCTCTCGCTGCCAACAGCTGACGTAAAATCACTGCCTTTCAGGGTGATCTTTCCGGTAGTTGGTTTTTCCAGGCCTATCAGCTGACGAAGCAACGTGCTTTTCCCACAGCCACTACCGCCAACTATCACGAAAATATCACCTTTCATGATATCGAAATTAATATTTTCGATAATTACCCTTCCGTCATAACTGACCGAGAGATCTCTTACACTGATAATATTTTTGTTATCCTGCTGCACTTAAATACCTATTACCTGGAAAATGAAAGTAAATACTGCATCGCTAAGAATTATCAGGAGAACACCGCTAACAACCGAGGCTGTTGTGAAGCGGCCCACGCTTTCGGCTCCGCCCTTTACCTGCAAGCCGCGAAAGCAGCCTACTGTGGCTATTAAGAAACCGAAGACAACACTTTTACCCAGCCCGGTAAAAAGATCCCAGTAACTTAATGCCCGGTTCAATTCGTTTAAATACCCGGTAAGGGTAATATCCAATGTGCCAAGAGCAGCAATAAGCCCGCCGCCTATTCCGGCAATATCAGCGAAAATTACTAGAATGGGCATTGCTATCATCACTGATGCTACCCTTGGAAGCACCAGGAATTTTATCGGGTCGAACCCCATTGAATCAAGCGCGTCAATTTCCTCTGATACTTTCATAGTTCCTATTTCAGCGGCAAATGCCGACCCGGAACGCCCTGCAACAAGAATTGCTGTCATCAAAGGAGCCAGTTCGCGTGTAATGGATATGCCGATCAGGTCGGCTATATAAATATCCGCCCCGAACTGGGCAAGCTGCAAAGCCCCCTGGTATCCGGTTATTATTCCGATAAGGAATACGATCAGAAAACTTATCGGCAGGGCATTAACGCCCGAGCGCAGGAAATGGAAAGGAAAATCTTTCCAGCGCATATCCCATGGCCGGATTAAAAGGTTCATAAATTTCAGCAGCAGAAGCCCGAAAAATTCAATGAAACTTTTGGTGTCTTTCAGAATCAGCTTGAAGGCTATACCAATATTTGAAACCCAGTGGTGAAAAAATCCTGCACGGGGCCTTTCCGGTTCCTGACTATCTACGGATGGAGTTAATGCAGAAATAAAGCTTTCCATTCGATCGCTTATCCCCTTTTCCTCCAGGATTGTATTCTTCTCTTTGCAGGATTCTTTTAATGATTTAAGAAAAATCACAAGAAAGGAATCATATATTTTTACCCGGGCCATATCAAGGACAATTCTATCAGACTTTGAAGTAATCTTATCAACGTCCAGGTACTTGTCATATTCAGCGGCATTTTTCAACGTAAGAGGCAGCAACGGAGTAAGGCAAAGAACTTCGTCCTTTACCCCGAGATCAAATACATCACTGCTTTTTACTTTACTTTTTGCCATTAAAAATTTCCTTTTAATCTTTCAACTAATATATGAAGATATGACAAAAATAAAAAGAATATTAAATGAACCATAAGATTTTGATTATGATGTAATTTTTTTTAACAGGCAGGAAGGGATTTTTCTTTGATTATTTATCTAAAATTTCTTCTTATCTTTGCATTCAGTTTTTTCTTATTGGAAATTAAACTGCTATTGAAAAGTTATTTTTTTACATTGGTTTGAGTTTGGTATGATAACCGATTTTACAGAAAACTTTCCCCTGAGCAAAACCAAAAAGGTTAAGGGGACCAGGAGAATGGCCAGGGAGAAAGTCCTTCAAACCCTAATCGCGTACAAAATTTCGGGCACATCACTCGATTTACTTTTTTCCCATATTTTTTTCAGATTGTTTAACATAAACGAAGAAGAAGAACATCACGACAGGGTGCTAAGGCCCGATGAAGTTTTTGAATCCGAAGCGGATATCCCGATTAACTGGAAAGAGGAAGATATCAAATTCGGTGAAAGACTAATTCAGCTTGTTATCAGGAACGAAAAAGAATATGACGACCTGATCATTAAATTTGCTGAAAACTGGGAAATTGAAAGAATAGCCCTGATCGACCGGGTTCTGATGCATATAGCCTTTACGGAACTGATCCATTTCGAGGAAATACCAACAAAAGTAAGTGTGAATGAAGTTATCGAAATAGCTAAATTTTACTCCACAGACAAAAGTGGTATTTTTATCAATGGCATTCTCGATTCCGTGCTCGTCAATCTTCAGAAAAGCAATTCAATCAAAAAGATCGGACGCGGACTAAAAGGCAGTTAACAAATTCAGATAAATTTTATCGGCAGGCCTTTCGGTTTCACCTCCGAAAGGTCTTTTTTTTTATCAAATCCCCGTTGTTTATTGATTTCTCAAACATTGCAATGTATTGCTATTTTCGTAGGCTTTTTTCTTTGTGCAATTCTTTAAATGAGCAGAGGCATTTCCTGTTGGAAACAATCAAAATTGAATAGTGAGAAATATTCAGCAATGCCTGAATCCGAAAAATAATTACAAAAACTTTTAAACCCAAACGCAATTATTTTGTCTGTGTATAAAATGGCAGATAGTTTATATGATTATTGCGGAGTTAGAATGAAAAAGGCTTTTAGTATACTGATTATCGGGTTGGTTTGTATAGGAACTGCTTTTGCTAAGGATATGCCTGACAACATGGAGATTGATTCCGAAGGTAAACTTGTTTTGAAATATAGAAATTTTGAAGGATTATATGATATCAACGAGCTGAGAACTATTTATCTTGAGTTTGAACAGTCTAATTATTGGAGTCAAATGCTTGCGAATTACGAATCAGGTGAGGATATTCCCGCCAGATTAACTATGGAAGGCAATACTATCGATGGTGTTGGTGTACGTTTCAGAGGCCAGACTTCCTACATGAAAGTACAGGGAGAGAAAAAATCTTTTAATATCAGTATCGATTTCAGTGATGAGGATGCCCGCCTGATGGGGTATAAAACGTTGAATCTGAATAACGGCTATGAAGATGCCTCGTTTATGCGCGAAGCGCTTTACGCACAGCTGGCCGGACAGCATATACCAACGGCAAGGGTAAACTGGGTAAGACTTGTCATCAACGGAGAGAATTGGGGAATATATAATAATGTTCAGCAGCTTAATAAAGATTTTTTCGAAGAATGGTTTCAAAGCAACGAAGGCGGACGCTGGCGCGGGGAAGCTCCTGACACTGTTCAACGCCAGCCGGGCAGCGGCGGCGGCGGCGGAGGTATGAATAACCGCTTCGGTGCCGGAACAAGCTCGCTGAATTATCTTGGGGATGATTATATGGTTTATACCAGTAATTATACAATCAAGTCCGACGACGATATTGAAAGCTGGGAGAAGCTCGTAACTGCCTGCAGGATGCTCGGGACTCTTGATACTGACCTGCTGTATGATTCACTAAAATATTATCTTGATGTTGACAGAAGCCTTTGGCATATTGCTAACGAGATTATTTATACTGATGAAGATGGCTATGTGAATAAAGGTGGTATGGACTATTATGTTTACTGGGATGATGAAACCGACAGAGTGACACCGATAGATTTTGATGCCAATTCCACATTTATGAGCAGAAGTACAAATATGTCGATATACAAACGTGCAGATGATGATGATTTTCCGCTCGTAAATATTTTACTGGCTAATCCGGAATTGAAACAGCGTTACCTGGCTCATATACGTACAATTTTGTCTAAAGATTTAACTGAAGATAATACCAATGAATTTATCGATATGTATAAAACCATTATCGAATCAACCGTAATTGAGGATGATAAGAAACTTTATTCGGACAATGAATTTTATAGTACCGTCGAGGAACTAAAAACTTTCGTGAAAAACAGAAGGGCCTATCTGCTTAATTTGCCTGCCCTGAATGTGGATGCCCCTGAAATCTCCGGGTTAAAATTAATTTCGGAAAGTGGTGAAGTTCCCGGTGCAATGGAAGAAGCAACTATTACAGTTGATATTAATTCCATTAATGGGATATCGAAAGTTATGCTGTATTTTTCAACAGGATTTGAAGGTGCTTTTGAAAGGACAGAAATGTATGACGATGGTAATCACGGCGATGGAGATTCCGGCGACGGTATTTTTGGTGCGGATATTCCCGGATTTACGGCCGGAACTTATGTCAGGTATTATATTGAAGCAAGAGCAGATAATATTTCTAATACAAGCTCCTTTTATCCGGAGGGTGCCGAGCACGATGTATTTATCTACCAGGTAAAAGCAAATATAACAGAGGGATTTCCTGTTGTAATAAACGAAGTAATGGCATCGAATGATAATACTATAGCCGACCCCCAGGGCGAATATGATGATTGGATAGAATTATTTAATACGGGTAATGAAGATATTGACCTTAGCGGGTTGTATCTTAGTGACAAAACTGATAATCTTCCGAAATGGCAGTTCCCTGAGAATACCGTGATAGGGGCCGGTGAATATCTTATTGTCTGGGCTGACGAGGACGGAAAGGACAGCCCGGGGCTACATGCGAATTTCAAACTCTCGGCCAGTGGGGAGTTGCTTATGCTTGTTGATACGGATGAGAACGGGAATGCCATACTTGACTCTTTGAATTTTGATAGCCAGGAGACAGATGTATCACTCGGCAGGTATCCAAATGGCAGCGGTGATTTTGCTTTTATGCAGGCAAGCCCCGGAGAGTATAACGACAATACATCTTCGGTAAATGATTATATTAATTCAGAAAACCTAAGTATTTATCCAAATCCGTTTTCGGATAACAGTAATATTGAATTTGAAACTGACGATCCGAATAGTACATCCCTGACAATTTTCAATTCCAGCGGACAAATAATCAGGCAGTTCGGCAGCGGATTTAATTACGGCAGGAATGTAATTAAATGGTCAGGAACCGATGATAATTCGCTCTCAGTATCCTCGGGTGTTTATTATATCAGATTAATTTGCGGGGCAAAAATTTCCCATGAAACAATAGTATATATTGGAACAGAATAAGCACTTCTCTCCTCTAATATCCGGGCCGGTTAATTCCGGCCTTTTTTATTTGCTAAGCTAAAACGAAAAAAGCCTTGATTTCTCAAGGCTTTGTCGGGGTGAGAGGATTCGAACCTCCGACCTCCTGCTCCCAAAGCAGGCGCGCTAACCGGGCTGTGCTACACCCCGTAAATACAGATATGCAATATAGCTGTATTTTTCTAAAAAAACAAATATTTTTTATCCGCCATGATATTTTATTGCTGATTCAATACGCTTGTCTCTTGCCTGTTTGGCAAAAGCTCTCAGGTCAACAACTCGGTCGGCTTCGTCAACAATTTCAACACCGAGAATGGTTTCAAGTACGTCTTCCATTGTTAAAAGGCCTTCAACGCCGCCGTATTCGTCAACAACCACGAAAAGATGCTGCCGTCTTTGCAGAAATCGGTCAAGTGCATTGTCTAATTCAGCATTTTCAGGAATATAGTATGCCTCGCGGAGGAAATCTCTGAGTTTTTTATTCCCGTTGCCTTCTAATGCTGCATTCATAACGTCCTTGGTCATAACATAGCCGATAACTCCGTTATCAAGTGAATCTCCTTCCCAGATGGGGAACCTGGAGTACATCCGCAGTTCAGGAAGGTTTATTATGTCATCAACAGTGTTATCAGCTTTACAACTGAATATAACAGTACGTGGCGTCATAACGTCCGATACCAGAATGCTGCTGAAAAGCATCATATTTTTCAATATTCTGTACTCACCTGCATCGAGTGCTCCGTCCTCACGTGAGTTATCTATCATGGCGTTGATTTCTTCTCGCGAGATTTCAGCTGCTTCCTTGCCTGTTATTTTTCTGGCAATAAATTGAAGCAGGGATGATAAGGGGTTTACTATATAATAGAAGGCAATTAATATTGCTGATAAAGATGGAGCTATCACAGTAGAGAATTTTTTTGCAATAGAAAAAAATACAGTTCTTAATACCAAGGCAATCAAAATTAAAATAATTCCGGCAATTGCTATGCTGATAATATCGGAATCTTTGTTAAGAGACAGGCCGAGCCAGATAGCAGCAAATGTATAGAAAAGCATTTCCAATGCAAAAAAAGCACCTGGAAGTTCGTCAAATCTTTCTTTTAAAGATAATAAGCGTAAATGGGGTTCGTTTTCTTCGGGGTGGTCGTCTTTAGGTTCACTTGTTGAGTATCCTGTGACAAGGCCGGAAAGGAATGCACACACCGATCCGGATGAGACTAAAATTGATAAAGGTACGGGGTCCATATACCGGACAAGCCCTTCTGAATGTGAAACAAAAAATTCAAATAATTAATTTTCAATAAACCAAAATTACACAATAAATTTTAATATAAATTACATAATTTATTATTTAATAACGGTTCAATGCTAAAAATGTTTAATACTTGTATCTTTTTTTGATTACAGGTGTAATTATTCTAAGATGAAGGATGAAAATGAAAATTGAGTAGATGAAAAATAATTTTGGAACATATTCGGATGAACAACTCGTCGGTTTGCTAAAAGGCCCGAAGAAAAAAAGGGAATTGGCATTCAATGAGATATATGAGAGATATTCTCAGATGGTTCACGCTTATTGCTGCTGTATTGTTAAAAACAGGGATGTGGTGGATGATATCTTTCAGGAAACCTTTATTCGTTTTCTTAAAAAAGTAGATACTAAGCGGGAATGTTCGAATATTCCGGGTTTCCTGGTTACTATTGCAAAAAATCTCTGCTTTAACTATGTGCGTAATAAAAAACATAATATTCCTGTTGAAGAAACTCATCTTACAAACGGCAATTCGGATTCCTACGAAAAACAGGAACTGCTTGAATTGCTGATAAGTACTGTGGACCTTCTTGACCCAATATACAGGGAGGCTTTCATTATGAGGGAATTTAAGGGAATGAGATATAAAGAAATTGCTAAAGAAGCCTCGATCTCTCTTCCTAATGCCAAACTTAGAGTGACAAGGGCAAGAAAAAAAATTATTGATATACTGTCTCCCTATCTTAAAGATATCGCCGAAAATGTTTAGGGACAAATTACTGGTAAGCTGATATGAATTATTTTGAAATGATAAACGATTACCTTGATGGTTCTCTGAAAACTGAACTGGAGCAACCGCTTTTTATGGCATTGTCATCAGATCAGGAACTTAGAGAGCAAATGCGTAATCTTGTTGAAATGAAAGCGGCTGTTAGTGCCAACAGGGATATATTTACTCCTTCCCCGGGGATTAAAACTTCAATTTTCGCTACTGCCGGTATGGCCATACCGGGGGCTGCCGCAACCGCAGGTGTTATCGGCACAACTTTTTGGCAGAAAATACTTACCTGGCTCGGGAATTATACTCAGGCCCTGACCGGCGGAGCTGTTGCTACTATCCTGACTGTATCATCATTTGTTTTGTTTTCACCGGATAGTGACACTGCCGGCAACATGCCTCAGGCTGTTCAAAATTCAACCAGGAATCATGTAAGCCGGGAAAAGCAGACTTCTCTGAATAATTTTGAAAGCGAGCATAGCCAGGATAATATTTCCGGAAATCGGGGGAATTACAATCAGAATCAAATTCCCGTTATAAGCTCGACTTCAGAAAGCAGGAATGAGATTACTGCCAATTCTCAAAATTCGGTTATTAATGAAAGCTTATATGAATCAAATACTACACATTCTTCAGAAGATGATAATATCATAAGAATTGCAGAAAATTCAACATTAAATTATAAACCAGGCAATTCCAGTCCTGCAGATATCATATTACGCAAAAATAATATAAATGTGTCAAGGATAGCTCCTGTTATCAAGCCGGCAGTTACTGATGATATTAATATGCCGGAGCCTTTGGGCTATGATTACCCGATAAATAATATTAAAATCGGAATACCACTTTCACTCGAAGTTAAAGTTATCCAGGACTGGGACTTGAATAATGAAACAATCTGGCCGGCACAGGAGCAGCTTTTTAATAATTTCAGTTTTGCTATTTTTTATCCTGTTTATGACAGGTTTCATCTGGGACTGGATATTCGCAGGGAGAATTTTTATCAAAAATTCGCTGGTAGCGAGGATAACAGGGAATTCGATTATGAGCAACAACCAAATTTTACTACTTACGATTTAAATTTTAGATACTTTACTAAGAAATATTACAATTTTAATCCTTTTGCAGAACTTTCCGTTGGAGGAAATTCAATTGGTTTTGTGGGAAGATTGCAGGCTGGTTTTTATTACAGTCCGGTAAGCGGTATCAATTTTGTTTTTGGAGCTCAATACAATTCAATGTATTATAGTCATCAGGGCAGGAATTATAATTCAGGAAAAATCAGTTTGAATTCCGGTGTTAATTTTAAATTATAGGTTATTCAATGAAAAAATATTGTCCCGCATCAGTTCTTTTAGTCTTCCTTTTTTTTCTTTCCTGTAAAAGTCCTCTTGGTATCGAGGAAAATGTGAAAAAAACAGACAAGACACCTGAAAACTTCGAAGAGTCAGGTGTTGTTCGTGATAATCTGGTAGCTTACTGGGATTTTAATGATAAAACGGGAACCGACAGAAGCGGCAACGGCAACACTGCAAATGTTAAAAATAATCCTGATTTTATTAAGGGAATTCATGGATTATGTGTTGAATTAGATGCTGACGGGATAAATCCGCAGTTTATTGAATTACCTGAAATCTCATTTGATTCACTCAGGGAATTTACTCTTACCATGTGGGTAAAAGATTATGGCCCTGGTACTAATGATAATGCGGGTTATTTCTTCTATGGTGATTTTTATTCAGGATGGATGGGAATTATACGGCATAATGATTACTGGATAACACAGTCAAATATTCAATATATTAATTTTGCTGTTGGTGCGGATACTGCCGGAATAGTACCACTGCAAAGCCTGTATGAACAATTAGATCAGCCAGAGTGGAAATTTTATGTTATCAAATATTCCAATGATTATACTTATGCTGAAATTAATAACTCAAATGTTGATATCGGGCGTAACCCGAGGATTCAAACTCCGGTAAAAGGGATTATCGGTGGTATAAAATATGGAAATGATTTGTATCACGGATTCAACGGATGTATTGATGATGTGAGGCTTTATAACAGAATTCTGGAAAAAACAGAACTGGATTCTCTGTATAATGTTTACAAGTACGAGTAGTGATCATTTAGTTGTTTGTTTTTTTTATTTTTTATTCAGGCTGCCTTTTTTTAGCCCCGGCAGAAAGTATCTACCCCAAATATGTGTGAATGTTGTATAGGTGAAAAACTTGTTCACAATTTTAATTCTGATAAGTTTCGTGAAGATAAAATAAGTGAAAAAAACTGCCGGATAGAAATACAATGTGTTTATTATCTGCCCGGTAATCGAACCATGAAAATCAAGTGAAACAAGTGTGCCTCCCGGAAGTGAAAACAACCATGTTGAAATTGGAATACTGCATATAAAGTAAAGGATTACTCCGAGGGAGTGGCCTGCTTCAACAGCATTTTTCGGGCATATTGCCGCGCAACGCATACATGATTCACAGTTGTATTTCCAGTAGGGCCTGCCTTTAATTATTTGTATCGCTGAAATCGGACAGTTTTCAGCACAGGCTCCGCACGAATCGCAACGACTATTGGCAAAAAAAAGCTTGGCAAGGAAGAAACGCCCGACAAGCAGGTATAATATTGAAATTGGTAATAGTACAAAAGCCCAGAAGAATTCATATAAATTGTTCAAAGAAAAGAATACTTTTTTACCGTTTATTAATTTTTGTACGAAATATTCTACTTTTGTTTCTGACCGGGTAATAATATTTTCATGTGATTTTCTTGACTGGGGAGGGTGCAATGAATACCAGTTTGACGGCATGTTTATACTTTCCAGCCCGACAACTTTCCAGCGTTTTATCAATAAAATTAGTGCTGCAAGAAATGTGAGAGAACCGCTGATACCCGGCAGGTTCCTTCCAAATACTCTCAGGCTGCCCCTGGTAGCTATTACAAAAGCTTTTGCTCCATTCCCGGCCGGTAGTGATAGCAGGTACTTCAGCATGTGCCAGGGAAGGGTAAATCCATGAGTAGGAGATACAAACCCAATAATATGATCCGGGGCGGGTTTTAGTTCTGCAACAGGAGTTTTTTCGCATGAGCTGATAGTACAGTTTATATTGTATGAAGAAATAACATCTGATGCCCATTGTGCTGCTTTCCATGAGTTGCCGGTACCACTTGTGAAAATTATTTTTGCATTTGTAGTATTCATAGCGATCACTCGGTTTCGGGAATACTTTTGTATTAAAAACTAATTCTTAAGGTTTGAATGTAATTCTGTTTGTTTGCCTGACAGTTGTTTGATTTTTCTGATTACAGATAGCAATTATAAATTATCAAAGTTATCAATATTTGTTAAATTAATTAACAACATCGCAATTAGCAATCTTTATATAAATGGAGTTGGGATATTCTTTTTTCAAACGGTCGAAAAGGGCGTATGCCTGCTTTTTTCTTTCGGTAACGCAATATATCTGGCCAAGCCTGACAAGGCAGCGTTCGATAACAGCTTCGGGTGTTTTCTGGTTGCTGATCAGATCAGTAAGAATTTCTTCGGCTTTTTCTAATTTGTCATCAAGTATCCTGCATTCCGCACAATAGAAAAAAGATTCGAAATAAAGTGAATCATCCGGGTTGATGGTAGTGGAAAGCTGACGGAAAACCTGGCAGGATTCTTCATAGTTTTCCTCGTCGAATTGCCTTAGAGCCTGTTCGAACTGGCCCTGAACCCCAAGTGGCAACAGAGCTTTATTGGCTTCAACATCAATGTATGTGGTATCGGTGTAGCGATAATCTTTATACGGATCATGATAGCCGGAATTATTATCTTCATTTACAGCAGCAGTATCAATTATCATTACCCCGCTTTTTTTTGATTTGTTGAATACCTTATATCTTACCGGCGTACAGGCGGAAATGAAAATCAACAAACCCATTATTCCCAAAAAATATTTCATAATGCAAGATAAATAAATTAATTTAATATCCGAGTGATTTCAGTAAATAATTTCTGAAATTTATTTTTCAAACAGCGTATCATAAAATACTATTCGGCTGTTTTTCCTAAAAATTTATCTTTTATTTATAAATATTATTCCGGAAAAAACATGAAAGACAGAATATATACAGACTTTGCAAATATTGACACCCCGGCGCTTCTCGTTGAAAAGAAAATATTAAAAAATAATATAATCAGAATGCAGAAACTTGCGGATAGCAACAACATCAGCCTGAGGCCACATATAAAAACACACAAAACACCTGAAATAGCCCTGCTACAAAAAAATGCCGGAGCAAAAGGTATATGCTGTGCGAAGATAGGCGAGGCTGATCTTATGGCTTCGCATGGTTTCACAGATATACTCGTAGCAAATATTATTGTCGGGAAGCTCAAGTTGGAAAGACTGAAAAATCTGCGTAAGAAAGTTGACAAACTTGCTGTTTGTATAGATTCCCGGGCATCACTCAAAATGCTTGCCGAATCATTTACTTGTTCAAACATTGATTACATGATAAAAGTTGATACCGGGTATCATAGGACGGGCTGTTTTGATAAAGACAAAATTCTCGATCTGGCAAAATTTTCACAGGAAAATAAATCCGTAAACTTTCGGGGACTTCTTACTCATGGCGGCCAGGCATATACTGCTCCGAATATAAATGAGATCAGGGATATAACTAATCATGAAAGCAATTTTATCAGGGAAATAACGGATTTTCTTAAAGCAAATGGGGTTAAACCCGAAGAAGTAAGCATTGGTTCAACGCCGGGTTCTCAATTTGTGGCTGAATCAGGACAACTCTCGGAACTACGTGCCGGCAATTATGTATTCAGGGATATGACACAGGTAGCTCTTGCTACCAGCTCTATTGACCAATGTGCCCTGACTGTTATGGCAACTGTTGTATCGGTTCCTGAACCGGGACGCGCAGTGATTGATGCAGGAAATAAAGCTCTGAACCTTGACTCAACACCAAAAACAGAGAATACAGACTATAAAGGGCACGGCTACATTATCGGCAAAAAAGGTGCAGTAATAGCCCGTCTTTCGGAAGAGCACGGGATAATACTATATAAAGGGTGTAACTTTCAAATTGGCGAGAGAGTAAGAATTATTCCCAACCATGCCTGCACTGTAGTTAATCTATATGATTATTTGCACATTGTTGATAATGAACAGCTTGTTGAAAAATATAAAATAGCCGCGAGGGGATTGTCGCAATAATAGTTTCTGACAACCTTAATTTACGTAATTTTTAAAAGTCTTAGTTTTGAATATTCCAATTCAGTTTCAGACCCATCACAACACACAGTGTGGAATCCTCGTAAGGGGCCGCTTCTCCCCAGCGGGGAGGGCTTTGAAGTAAGTCTCTCATTCGGAATGGTTTGTGGAGGTCAGGCATAAGTATATTTTATTGTTCAGATTTATTGATATGGAAACAATTATAAATAACGCGACATATTAATTTAAAGCGTTGTTTTTCTAACTTATTGTTTTTTCGTTCCGGGGTAAGGAGTTTAGAAATTATATCCTATCCACTGCCTGTCTTAGTTTGTTCCGATTTATCAGAAATATATCGGGTTCCTTCGCAAACTTTACAGCCAACCGGATACAGGCAAGGAATGATTTTTCCTTCTCATTTCCAATTTTGTAATCTTAAGGAATATTACAAACTTTGTTTCAATTTACCACACAAAATATAAACGGCTGAAAGTCAACAAATGTAAGCAGTATTATGAATCATGCCCCTTCGCTTCAAGAAGAAAAACTTTGTGCATAAAATAGCATTTCATGTGCAAAACTTTGCAGCTTATTTTATTATTTTTGTAGTTCGATAAAATGACAAAAAAGAATTTTGGTAAAATATAGATGTATCTTTCAAGAATAGAAATAACGGGATTCAAATCCTTTGCCCAGAAAACCAAATTTGATTTCTCCGGAGGCGTTTCCGGGGTTGTAGGGCCCAACGGCTGCGGAAAATCCAACGTGGTGGATGCTATTCGCTGGGTGCTGGGCGAGCAGAAGTCCTCGGTGCTTCGCTCGGACAACATGGAAAATGTTATCTTCAACGGTTCCCGGCTAAGAAAACCTCTCGGCTTTGCCGAAGTGAACATGACCATCAGGAATAACAAGGGAATACTCCCGACTGAATACAACGAGGTGAACATTGCCCGACGCCTGTTCCGCAACGGCGACAGCCAATACCTGCTGAACAAAGCAAAATGCAGGCTCCGCGATATTACGGAACTTTTCATGGATACCGGCCTTGGCCCGGATTCCTATTCCGTTATCGAGCTGAAAATGGTGGAAGCCATCCTGAGCGGCAAGGTGGACGAAAGAAGGCATCTCTTCGAGGAAGCCGCCGGAGTTAATAAATATAAGATTCGCCGCCGTGAAGCTATAAGGAAACTTAACCAGGTGGAGGAAAACCTTACCCGCGTGCGCGACCTTGTGGCTGAAATAGAGAAAAACGTTAACTCGCTGAAACGCCAGGCTGCGAAAACAAGGAGATATAATAAACTTCACCTTGAACTACGCGATACCGAAGTTGCCCTTATCAACCACGAGCATCATCATTTCAGCCTTGTCCGTGAAAATCTTGAAGACCTGATGTCTGATCTGATGAATGAAAGAGAAAAGATTGAAAATGGCATCAACGAGCTTGAATCATCGCTGAAAGATATTAACGAGAAAAGAAATAAAATTAACGACGATTACCAGAAAGCCCGTAACCGGGAAGCTGAACTGTCCGATACAATCAGCAGGAAGCAGAAGGACATTGCTGTCAGTTCCGAAAGGATAGCCGCGCTGAACTCCAACAGGGAAAGACTGGAAAGAGAAATTAAAGACGCCGAAGAGGCTGTTGTCCGCATGAGCCGCCAGGTGAAAGAATCGTCTTCGCGAATGAACGAACTTTCGCTTGAACTGGAAAAAGCAGCCGATCTGCTTGAAAGCAAAAAATCCGGCAGGGAGGAAATTCAGCGGATGGTGAAAAATCTTCGCGATCAGGCAAACGAACTAAACAGCAAAGTGGTAAACTTAGACAGCAACCTGAAATCAATAAATAATTCCATACGCAAAAGCCAGGACAGGAAGCAGCAGCTTGAAAAGAAAATTTACGGCTCACAGGAAGAAGTTTCAAATATCCGAAGCCAGATTGACGAGATAAATTCCGACATTGAAGATGTGATCGAAGAAGCCGACGAACTTGCTGAAAATCAGAAAGAAGCCGAAAGTGAACTCAATCTCGGGCGGGAGAAGAAAAAGTCATTACAGAATGACATGGACAGGATAAGCCGAAAAATTCTTGATCATAAGAACGACCTATCGCAAAAGCAGGCTACGCTTGATTTTGTTTCAGGCCTGGTGGATTCCGCCGAGAGTTCAAAATTCCTGCTTGACGATAAGAACTGGCAATTCGATGGCGAAAAAACACAGCTTGCCGAAGCTGTCGGAGCCGATGATAAATTCCTTGTAGCCGTTGACGCCGCGCTCGGCGAAGCGGTTCGCTACTTTGTTGTCGATAGCAGGGAGCACGCTCAGGCTGCTTTCAACCTGCTTGCAGAAAAGAATAAGGGAAAGGCCACATTTATCTGCCGCGACGATATCCCGGAATTCAAGCCATTCACGGAAATTGATAATGATGACAGCGTTTACGGCAGGATCAGCGAACTTGTCAGGTGCGATGACAAACTCAGGAATGCAGTAAGGGCGATAACCGGCGATATGGCCCTGGTGGACGACCTGGAAGCTGCTTATAAAATAGTCGATGAAGGAAAAGCAGTTTCGGCAGTAACGCTTGCAGGCGAGGTAGTTCGCTCAGGCGGTTCTGTAAGGGGCGGCGCACTTGTTAACCCGGAATCAATCACCGTAGGTAAACTTGAAAGAATTGAAAGCCTGAAGAAGAGCATTGCCGACCTGAGAGATAATATTAAAAAATCCGAAGATAATTACAGCGATACAAAATCGGAATTTGACGGAATAGACCTTGCAGCGCTTAATGCTGCCGTGAGGGATGCCGAAATAGCCCTGAATAATAATCAGAACAGGAAATCCAAGCTGGAATACCGCGGCGAAATGCTCGAATCAAAAATAAAAGATATCGAGGACAGCTCGGCAGAACTTCAGGACGAAGCGGCAGACATTGAACAGGAAATTGACTCAGGCAAAGCGGAATCCGATAAGACCGAAGACCTGCTGAGGGAAGTCCGCGAAAACCTCCTTGATAAACTTGAGGAAGTAAAAAACGCCGAGGAAAATCTTGCCGAAATAGACGAGGAAGCACGCGAGTTTGAATTGAATTACGTCAGGGTGAAGGCGGAAAGGGATAATCTGGAACGCGATATGTCCCGACTGGAAAATAATATTAGAAGCCAGGAAAGAAACGCCTCGCAGAAGAGCTCGGAACTGAAAAGCGGCGGACACGAAATTGAAAAGATAGGCGAAAATATTGATAAGCTGCATGAAGAGCTGATTGTTATTGAAAGAAGCGCCGACGAAGTTAAAAACCGCAGCGAATATCTTTACGAGAACCTGAGCGGACTGCAGGAGCAATCCGAACAGATGACAGGCGAACTATACAGGCAACGCAAGGAAAGAGAAAAAACAGTAAACGCCCTTCACGAAAAAGATATAAAATTCAACGAGGTATGCACCAAAATGCAAAGCCTGGAGGAAAGGGCCGCCGAAACTTACGAGCAGACGCTTTGTACCATCGGCTTTGAACCTCTTGAGGAATTCTCGATAGACGAAAGCAGGAAAATTGTCCGCGAGCTTCATGAAAAGCTGAAGAATATCGGCCCGGTTAACCACAGAGCATTGGCGGATTTCGACGCAGAATCTGAACGCCTGCAGTTCAACCTGACACAGGTGCAGGACCTGACAGAAGCCGAGAAAAACCTGAACGAAACTATTGAGGAAATAAACAGGACGGCCCAGGCAAAATTCCGCGAAACATTCGACGAGATAAGGAATAATTTCCATAAGCTGTTTAAAACATTGTTCGGAGGCGACGGCGAGGGAGATATTAAACTGGAGGAAGGCGACCCGCTTGAAGCCGATATAAAAATTATGGCAAAGCCCCCGGGCAAGAAACCGCACTCGATTGAAGGCATATCAAGCGGCGAAAAAACACTTACTGCAATAGCCCTGCTTTTCGCCATTTACCTTGTTAAGCCCAGCCCGTTCTGTATCCTCGACGAGGTGGATGCCCCGCTCGACGATGCAAACCTGGGACGCTTCCTGAATATGATCAGGGATTTCAGCAGGAACACTCAGTTCCTGATAGTTACACACAACAAGAAAACAATGGAATCAGCCGATACGCTTTACGGCATCACCATGCAGGAAGACGGCGTATCAAAAGTTGTTTCCGTCAGGCTTGACAGAAGCATAGAAGAGGCGGCGTAGGTATCTATCATAAATTTTCTTCATTCACCCAACGATATGAATTGGTTCAATTAATGTCTGCCTGTCCCCCACTGGCTCCGACACGCCGGGATAAGCCGGGGGTGGAATCTTATTTATCCCGTCCTTCGGGCTCCTACGCCAGCGGAGAACAAGTAACGATGTCATTCTGAAGGAGCTTGCGACTGAAGAATCCATCTTACTTTGCAGATAATGTATGAAAGATGCGGTCGGGGGAAGGTTGGAGGGGTCGAAGGCAATGCACTAATGTTCTAAGTCATTGCTGCTTTATTCTGAAATGCTCCCTATTGCTTAGACAAATAAAAGTATAGTTTATGGTGTTTATTAATCTATACTTCTTCTCTAATAAAATAAGAAAAAAATATGTAATAATATTAATTTTTCTTTTTTTTGCTACTTTTTTTTCTTTTTGTTAACAACCTGGAAATTGTGGATAACTTTCACTCTCCTTTCTATTTCTTTTTTTATCAATTGCTTACCGGATTGCATTTTTTCACTTTTCCAACAAAGTTTTCAATTAACGAACCGCTGTTCGTTCATATATTTTTCAGCCGGAATCTGGTATTCAATTCCTGCGTGCGGCCTCGTGTTGTTATACCAATCGACATAAGCCTTTATACCGCCATAGAGCTCTTTTCCGTCTTCGTAAGACTTCAGATACAGGTCTTCGTATTTAAAGCTCCGCCAGAAGCGTTCTATGTAAACATTGTCCAAGGCGCGGCCCTTGCCGTCCATGCTTACCTTAACATCAGCATCCAGAATCGTTTTCACAAAATCATTGCTCGTGAACTGACTGCCCTGATCCGTGTTTGTTATTTCCGGTTTCCTGGTTTTCAAAGACCTTTTTATTGTATCTATGCAGAACTCCTTCTCAAGGTTATTCGATAATTCCCAGTCGACGATATACCTGCTATAAACATCTATAATTGCTATAAGATACATAAATCCTTTACGCATCGGAATATATGTTATATCCAGGCTCCAAACCTGATCCGGACGACTTATTTTCATATCCCTCAACAGGTATGGATAAATTTTGTGCTCCTTGTTCGGTTTGCTCGTGTCCGGTTGGGGATATATTGCCCGAAGTCCCAATAATTTCATTAATCGCCTGATTCGTTTATAGTTAACATGGTATCCCAAAGAACGTAAGTGTGCTGTCATTTTTCTGGCTCCATAAAATGGAGTAATCGCGAATTGTTCTTTGATCAGCTTCATATATAGAATATTTGCTTCACTTTCACCCTTGGGTTTGTAATAATAACAGCTCCTGCTAATACCCAAAAGCTCGCACTGCCGGCTTATGCTAATTTCTTTATTATCAGCATCTACCATCTTCCTGCGTTCTTCTTTACTCACGTCCCAATTTTTTTTTTAACCAGTCTAATTCAATTTTTAGCCGGCCTATTTCTTCATATAATACTGATTCGTCTTTTTCTTTTTTATTCTTCCCTGGCCCACGCTTGTTTTCAAATACTTCCTTTTCACTTTCTTTTAAATGCTTTTTCCACATGCTTATCTGGTTTGGATGAACCCCGTACTCCGATGCCAGCTCGGTTATTGTTTTTCTCTCTTGGACTGCCTCCAGGGCTACCTGCATTTTGAATTTTGAACTGTAATTTCTTCGTTTGTTTGCCATTTGATGCTCCTTTTGATTTTTTGCAAGTTAAGATTATTTCACCTTAAATCGCTGTTTTTTTTAAAGGAAGCCGTTCATTCTTCTTCAAAGCCCTCTCCTTCGGGGAGGGTTTGGGAGGGGTCGGAGTCATTGCACTAATGTTTTATTCAATTGCTGCCTTGTTTGACGCCATTGCCGCCTTGTTCGAAGTTATTGCTGCTTTGTTTGAAGATAATAACGCCTTGTTCCAAATCAAAGCAAGAAAACCACCCCTGTATTCCCCTCCTACTTTAGGAGGGGATAAGAAGTTAAATAACATAGAATTAACTCCCCCTCCTTCCGAAGGAGGGGGGCGGGAGGAGGTAGGAAGTATCGAAAGCAATGTACCAATGGTCGACGCTATTGCACAAATGTTTTATTCAATTGCTGCCTTGGTCGGAAGCAAAGAACCAATGGTTTATTCTATTGCTGCTTTATTCTTCTTCAAAGCCCTCTCCTTCGGGGAGGGTTTGGGAGGGGTCGGAGTCATTGCATAGATGTTTGAAGTTATTGCCGCCTTGGTCTAAACCATTGTTGCCTTGTTCGGAAGCAAAGAACCAATGGTTTATTCTATTGCTGCCTTGTTTTACTTCAAAGCCCTCTCCTTCGGGGAGGGTTTGGGAGGGGTCGGAGTCATTGCTGCCTTGGTCGAAGTCATTGCTGCCTTGGTCAAAAGCAAAGAACCAATGGTTTATTCTATTGCTGCTTTATTCTTCTTCAAAGCCCTCTCCTTCGGGGAGGGTTTGGGAGGGGTCGGAGTTATTGCATAGATGTTTTAAGTTATTGCCGCCTTGTTTGACGCCATTGCACCGATGTTTGATTTTATTGCTGCCTTGGTTGGAGTCAATGCACCAATGTTCGAAAGCAAAGAACCAATGTTTGATTCTATTGTTGCTTTATTCTTCTTCAAAGCCCTCTCCTTCGGGGAGGGTTTGGGAGGGGTCGGAGTCATTGCTGCCTTGGTCGGTGGTAATGATTGCTTGTGTAGCGTTGGAATCCGAAATATTTTGCTGATTGAATAATTTATAATACTTGAATAATAAAATATATCATAAGAATTAGTAAATATTTAAGTATTTGTAGTAAATATATTTATTGAATTATTAAATAATTATATAGAATTACAATATTAATAATATAACTAATCAAATAAATAATTTATACAAGACATTAATCACTATTTCTTATAAATTCTCTTTCTTCTTTTATAAAATATATTGAGTATCCAAGTATATATTTAATTGTTTTAACAAATTAGATATACTGATTAATTAATAGGTTAATACTAATATTTAATAGTCTATAATACTAATTTAATAAATCATACCAATTATTTAATTATATGTATAAGATATTTAGTTATTTATATAAAAAGTTTTGTTAGATGAACTATATTAAGACTTGGATATATTATATAAATTATTATAAATACTATATATTTATTAAAATTAGTATAATATTTAATATTTTGGGCTATATATTTGATTATTAGTTATATCTAAAGACTTAATTCATCTCTACCTTTGGGATTTCAATGCCAAACAAGCAAGCAACGAGGCGGAACAAGCAAGCAATGAAGCAGAACAAGACTTCAATAAGGCGGAACAAGCAAGTAATGAAGCGAAACAAGACATCAATGAGGCATAACAAGTGAGCAATGAAGCGGAACAAGACATCAATGAGGCAGAACAAGCAAGCAATAGGGCAGAACAAGTGAGCAGTAAGGCGGAACAAGCAAGCAATAAGGCAGAACAAGTGAGCAGTAAGGCGGAACAAGCAAGCAATTAGGCCGGATTTCACTACAATAAGGCCAAACAATGCTTCAATACCTCCGGACATAGCAGTTTAAAGCCCCGACAGCAAAGCGATTAGCCCAAACATCAGGATTCTGGTTCAAAACAGCATTGAAACAAGGAAATTATTCGATTCATTAAAGTGGAAGAATGGAGGGAGAGTGCTGGAGAGGGAGTTTCCCCTCCTTCCCAAGCGGGGCTTGGGAAGGAGTATTTCATGCAAAGTTCTACTTTGGAATTATGAAGCTCTGGCCCTTTCAGATATCTTATTTCTTAGGTGTAGTAATTTCGATTACAACCCGGGAGTAATATAGTGAATTTATTTTACCAGGCTCTTGATTATTAAAATAAAAATCTTTAACTTACATGTAGCTGTTAATATCTCAATTGGTACTAATGGTTTTGAGGGAATGCCGGGGATCCCGCTTATTAATTCATTCAATTTCGGATTGAGGAATTTGATATGTTTTGATCATTAATTTTTTGAGGATTTTATGTTTTTATCCGATACCAAAAATATTTTTAAGATATTATTATTTTCTATTCTCATGTTCAGCCTTACCGCCTGCCCGGACGACCCGGTGAAGGTTGAACCGGATCCCTGCGAGGGTAAAACACCTGTAACTGCTGATTTTGATATATATATGAAAATGTATGATGCTATTAGTAAATCCAACTTTTATTATCATAGCGATACAGTTTTAAAATCAAATTATGTTATTTTTGAAGCAAAAGGCGATTACGAGTACTACGAGTGGCAGCTCGGAGATGATCCCACAATTTATACCGGAGATCAACAATTATTTAGATTTAAAAATCCCTGGGGTGAATTAAAAATGCGGCTAATTGTAAAAAATCCGCCTGATACATTATGCTTTCCCGATGACGACGGAATTGATACAGTTTACAAAACAATAACAGTTATTGAAAGGGATTCAGCCGCGATTATTGGTTCCTATATCGGCTATCATACTTCTGATACTCTTGATACATTTAGGGTTGATGTCAAATATGAAGGTATGGATAGGGGGCTTGTATTTTACAACATTAATCGGGGTTTTCATTTACCTGAGAATATCAATGGAAATATTGTTCAGATTCGTTGGGAAAATAAATATGCGATTATGAAAAGCGATTACTGTTATGGTTTCGGAAGCCAGTCACCCGACGGATATGCCGAACTCCGGGAGGATAATAAAACACTTATTGTAAACTACGAGGCCGGCCCATACGACGACAGGAAAGAATATACTTTCATAGGAGTGAAACAATGAAACCAAATAAATTCAGATATTATTACTTCGCGGTGGTTTTGCCACTGATGTGGCTGCTTACCGCCTGCCCGGACGACCCGGTGAAGGTTGAACCGGACCCATGCGAGGGTAAAACACCTGTAACTGCTGATTTTGATATTTCCACCATAGCTTATGATGTTATTGAAAAGAGTTATTTTAAGTATCATACAGATACTGCTTTGGTTTATAATCGTATTACTTTCGAAGCCAAAGGCGATTACGAATACTATGAATGGCAGCTCGGCGATGATCCTACAATATATAATGATAAAATCGAAATTTTCCAGTTCAAAGAAGCCTGGGGCGAATTAAAAATGCGGCTTATTGTTAAAAATCCGCCTGATACATTATGCTTCCCCGCCGACGACGGAATTGACACCGTATATAAAACAATAACAGTAGTTGAATTGGACTCTGCTGCGATTATTGGTTCCTATCTTGGTTATCATACTTCTGATACTCTTGATACATTTAGGGTTGATGTCAAATATGAAGGTATGCTTAAAGGCCTGATAATTTACAATATTAACAGAGGTTTTTTTATGCCTGAAAATATCAATGGAAATATTGTAAGCATTAGCTGGCTGAATAAATATGCGATTATGAAAAGCGATTATTGCTATAGTTACGGATGTCAGTCGCCTGACGGCTATGCCGAACTCCAGGCGGATAATAAGACGCTTATTGTAAACTACGAAGCCGGCCCTTACGACGACAGGAAAGAATATACTTTCATAGGAGTGAAACAATGAAACCAAATAAATTCAGATATTATTACTTCGCGGTGGTTTTGCCACTGATGTGGCTGCTTACCGCCTGCCCGGACGACCCGGTGAAGGTTGAACCGGATCCCTGCGAGGGCAAAACACCTGTAACTGCTGATTTTGATATATATTTTAATGGATATGATAAAATCAAAAAGATTTATTTCAATTATTATACAGATACAATTTTGGTTTTGGATCGGGTTACTTTCGAAGCTAAAGGTGATTACGAATACTATGAATGGCAGCTATTCTAAAAATATTGATTTATCCTCCTTTGCCTCGGGTATTTATTTTCTTGTGATAAATTACGAAGGAAAAAGCATTTCGAAGAAACTTGTTGTTGTGAAGTAATCTATATATTCTTCATTTTCATTTTCAGTGCGCTTAATTCATCGGCTGTCAGTCCGGTTAGCCTGCATATCAGTTCATTAGGAAGCCCCGCTTCTATGCTTTTAACTGCTATTTTCTCGGCTTCGTTTCTTTCACCTCTGGCTTCCCCCCTTGCTTCTCCAATAGCTTCGCCCAATTTAATACCTTTTTCAATTCCTTTCTTTTCAGAATCGGAAAGCATTGACCTTTCGGTTCTTACAGCGTCCCAGTACTTTTCGTATGCAGCAAGTTCAGCCGGTGAATAAGAAAATTTATCGAGAATAAGGATGGCCTGCTGAATTTCTTCGCTTTCACGTAATTCCTGTATTTCAGGAAGGTTTTCTTCGTATTCAGTCAGAAACCTTAGCCAGAGGACGGCCATTCTTTTTTCTGTAATTGAAGTAGGTTTGAATTTCGGGAGTTCAATAAATATAAACTCAAGTCCGTCAATCTTTTCTGCGCTGTTTTCTATATTCACTATGCTGTAGTGGTGATAATAATCGGGATCATCCTTCAGGTATATGTCATTTATCAGGTTTAGCGAGTAAACAGGGCATAGTGATTCGAACTTAATACCTTTGTCTATCTGGCTGACGTAAGCCTTGGAAGCATTGAAGAGTACCCTGGACTTGAAACTGTCTGTCCAGAGCATCTGCATTTCAATTATGAACTGTCTTCCGTTGTTGTCAACACATCGAACATCGACAATGGAATTTTTTAAAACCGGTATTTCCGGAACCAGTTCAGGATTCAGATATTCAAGGCTTTCAATATATTGTTCCTCTTCGAAAGGCATCAGGGCATTCAGAAAGCTTTTCAGCAGCAAGGGATTCTGACCGAAAATCTTCTTGAAAGTTAAATCGTTTTTAGGATCCAGGTATCGCATGATTCATCCTGATAATATTACTGACTATATACTGAAACGTTGTTTCTCAAAGCTTATTTGCACGGAAATATATATATTTTTTATGAGTTTATCAATAATAATATTTGGGTTGTATAAGAAAATATTACGGCAAAAAAATCACTAATAATTTATTATCGGCAAAATTAAATTATCTGTTTTATGCAATTGTATTTTTAGACAGATCTATTCATTCTTCATTTTCATTTTTAGTGCGCTTAATTCATCGGCTGTCAGTCCGGTTAGCCTGCTTATCAGTTCATTGGGAAGCCCCGCTTCTATGCTTTTAACTGCAATTTTTTCCGCTTCGTTTCTTTCTCCTTTTTTTATTCCAATTTCTTCTCCTCTTGCTTCTCCTCTTGCTTCTCCAATAGCTTCGCCTAATTTGATACCTTTTTCAATTCCTTTCTTTTCAGAATCGGAAAGCATTGACCTTTCGGTTCTTACAGCGTCCCAGTACTTTTCGTATGCAGCAAGTTCAGCCGGTGAATAAGAAAATTTATCGAGAATATGGATAGCCTGCTGAATTTCTTCGCTTTCACGTAATTCCTGTATTTCAGGAAGGTTTTCTTCGTATTCAGTCAGAAACCTTAGCCACAATACGGCCATTCTTTTCTCGGTAATTGAAGTAGGTTTGAATTTCGGAAGCTCAATAAATATAAACTCAAGTCCGTCAATCTTTTCTGCGCTGTTTTCTATATTCACTATGCTGTAGTGGTGATAATAATCGGGATCATCCTTCAGGTATATGTCATTTATCAGGTTTAGCGAGTAAACAGGGCATAGTGATTCGAACTTAATACCTTTGTCTATCTGGCTGACATAAGCCTTGGAAGCATTGAAGAGCACCCTGGACTTGAAACTGTCTGTCCAGAGCATCTGCATTTCAATTATAAACTGTCTTCCCTTGTTGTCAACACAACGAACATCGACAATGGAATTTTTTAAAACCGGTATTTCCGGAACCAGTTCAGGATTCAGATATTCAAGGCTTTCAATATATTGTTCCTCTTCGAAAGGCATCAGGGCATTCAGAAAGCTTTTCAGCAGCAAGGGATTCTGACCGAAAATCTTCTTGAAAGTTAAATCGTTTTTTGGATCCAGGTATCGCATGATTCATCCTGATAATATTATTAACTATATATTGAAACGTTGTTTCTCAATGCTTATTTCCACGGAAATATATATATTTTTTATGAGTTTATCAATAATAATATTTTGGTTGTATAATAAAATATTACGGCAATAAAATCCCTAATAATTTATTATCGGCAAAATTAAATTATCTGTTCTATGCAATTTGTATTTTTAGACAGACCTATTCACTCTTCATTTTCATTTTTAGTGCGCTTAATTCATCGGTTGTCAGTCCGGTTAGCCTGCTTATCAGCTCATTGGGAAGCCCCGCTTCTATGCTTTTAACTGCTATTTTTTCCGCTTCGTTTCTTTCTCCCCTTGCTTCTCCAATAGCTTCGCCTAATTTGATACCTTTTTCAATTCCTTTCTTTTCAGAATCGGAAAGCATTGACCTTTCGGTTCTTACAGCGTCCCAGTACTTTTCGTATGCAGCAAGTTCAGCTGGTGAATAAGAAAATTTATCGAGAATATGGATGGCCTGCTGAATTTCTTCGCTTTCACGGAGTTCCTGAATTTCAGGAAGGTTTTCTTCGTATTCAGTCAGAAACCTTAGCCACAATACGGCCATTCTTTTCTCGGTAATTGAAGTAGGTTTGAATTTCGGAAGCTCTATAAATATAAACTCAAGTCCGTCAATTTTTTCTGAGCTGTTTTCTATATTCACTATGCTGTAGTGGTGATAATAATCGGGATCATCCTTCAGGTATATGTCATTTATCAGGTTTAGCGAGTAAACAGGGCATAGTGATTCGAACTTAATACCTTTGTCTATCTGGCTGACGTAAGCCTTGGAAGCATTGAAGAGTACCCTGGACTTGAAACTGTCTGTCCAGAGCATCTGCATTTCAATTATAAACTGCCTTCCCTTGTTGTCAACACAACGAACATCGACAATGGAATTTTTTAAAACCGGTATTTCCGGAACCAGTTCAGGATTCAGATATTCAAGGCTTTCAATATATTGTTCCTCCTCGAAAGGCATCAGGGCATTCAGGAAACTTTTCAGCAGCAAGGGATTCTGACCGAAAATCTTCTTGAAAGTTAAATCGTTTTTTGGATCGAGGTATCGCATGATTCATCCTGATAAAATTATTAACTATATATTGAAACGTTGTTTCTCAATGCTTTTTTCCACGGAAATATATATATTTTTTATGAGTTTATCAATAATAATATTTTGGTTGTATAATAAAATATTACGGCAATAAAATCACTAATAATTTATTATCGGCAAAATTAAATTATCTGTTTTATGCAATTTGTATTTTTAGACAGATCTATTCATTCTTCATTTTCATTTTTAGTGCGCTTAATTCATCGGTTGTCAGTCCGGTTAGCCTGCTTATCAGCTCATTGGGAAGCCCCGCTTCAACGCTTTTTATTGCAATTTTTTCCGCTTCGTTTCTTTCTCCTTTTTTTATTCCAATTTCTTTTCCTCTTGCTTCTCCAATAGCTTCGCCCAATTTAATACCTTTTTCAATTCCTTTCTTTTCAGAATCGGAAAGCATTGACCTTTCGGTTCTTACAGCGTCCCAGTACTTTTCGTATGCAGCAAGTTCAGCCGGTGAATAAGAAAATTTATCGAGAATATGGATAGCCTGCTGAATTTCTTCGCTTTCACGTAATTCCTGTATTTCAGGAAGGTTTTCTTCGTATTCAGTCAGAAACCTTAGCCACAATACAGCCATTCTTTTTTCTGTAATTGAAGTAGGTTTGAATTTCGGAAGCTCTATAAATATAAACTCAAGTCCGTCAATTTTTTCTGAGCTGTTTTCAATATTCACTATGCTGTAGTGGTGATAATAATCGGGATCATCCTTCAGGTATATGTCATTTATCAGGTTTAGCGAGTAAACAGGGCATAGTGATTCGAACTTAATACCTTTGTCTATCTGGCTGACGTAAGCCTTGGAAGCATTGAAGAGCACCCTGGACTTGAAACTGTCTGTCCAGAGCATCTGCATTTCAATTATAAACTGCCTTCCCTTGTTGTCAACACAACGAACATCGACAATGGAATTTTTTAAAACCGGTATTTCCGGAACCAGTTCAGGATTCAGATATTCAAGGCTTTCAATGTATTGTTCCTCCTCGAATGGCATCAGGGCATTCAGAAAGCTTTTCAGCAGCAAGGGATTCTGCCCGAAAATCTTCTTGAAAGTTAAATCGTTTTTTGGATCCAGGTATCGCATGATTCATCCTGATAAAATTATTAACTATATATTGAAACGTTGTTTCTCAATGCTTATTTCCACGGAAATATATATATTTTTTATGAGTTTATCAATAATAATATTTGGGTTGTATAAGAAAAAAGATTCCCCTTCTTGCAGGAAGGGGAATATTGTGTGAGAAGATTTATAAAAATCAGAATTTTAAAAAATCTATTCATCGTCGATAATACGGCAGAGATTATTTTCAATATCCTTCTCTACCTTTTTAAACTTAGCCTGTTTCACGGCGCCGTTACCGTACTGGACAGTTACCATCTGGTTGCGGCTTATTTTGGGCTGCTCACGGCGAACGGTTTTCACTTTCACTCCGCCTGCTTCCGAACCTTCGGCCTGTTTTGCTTCTGGTGCCTGGTTTGCATAGTCCGGAGCAACATCGGATTTCTGATATTGAGCGGCTCCCCTTGCAGCAGCGGATCTTTTTAGTTTTGGCAGTGCTGCATCGGGATTTTCAACTGATCTCTCAATAATCTGCGGGAAGTATTTAAAAGCAAACTTCACGGATTCAATATTTATATCCTGAATCAACCCCATGAAAAGTTTGAAAGCCTCGCCTTTATATTCAAGAACAGGGTTTTTCTGTCCGTAAGCACGTAGGTGGATACCTTCCTTCAGGTCGTCCATAACGCGCAGGTGCTCGCGCCATTTTTCATCAATGGTTTGCAGCACGGCAACTCTTTCCAGCCTTGCCATGAATTCGCTGCCGGTCATTTCTTCTTTCCTGGTATAAAATTCATCGGCAGCGCTTACAATCCTGTCAATAACTTCCTGCTTTTTCAAGGATTCAAATTCTTCATCTTTGATACCAGGATCGCAAAGAAGGCTGCTTCTTACGGCATCTCTCAGGCCGGCAATATCATTTTCGGGATGAAAATCATCATAAAGTGCATCTGCATATTCTTCAATATATTCGAAAAGCTCGCCTTTCAGCCTGTCGCCTCTGAGGGCTGTTCTGCGGCGGTTATAAATAACTTCTCTCTGCTGATTCATAACATCGTCATATTCAAGAAGGCGCTTCCTGATACCGAAGTTGTTTTCTTCAACTTTTTTCTGTGCTCTTTCAACAGACTTGGTTATCATAGAATGCTGGATTGGCTCGCCTTCAGGTACATTCATCTTGGACATAACCCCGGCAATCCTCTCGCCTCCGAAAAGCCTCATCAGGTTATCTTCAAGCGATATATAAAACTGCGACATACCCGGGTCTCCCTGGCGGCCGGCACGACCCCGGAGCTGCCTGTCAATACGCCTGGCATCGTGACGCTCGGAACCAACAATAACCAAACCGCCTTTTTTCTTCACATCCGGATCCAGCTTAATATCAGTACCGCGGCCTGCCATGTTGGTTGCAATAGTTATCGAGCCTTTCTTACCGGCATTGGCAACAATCTCGGCTTCCTTGGCATGCTGTTTGGCATTAAGCACGTTGTGAGGAATTCTCTGGCGTTTAAGCATTTTACTAAGAATTTCAGATACCTCGACGCTGGCAGTACCAACAAGTATAGCCCTGCCCTCGGCAAGATATTTCTTAATCTCTTCTATTATAGCGTTATATTTCTCTCTCTTTGTACGATAAATCAGGTCGTCGCGGTCGTCGCGTACAATCGGCCTGTTTGTCGGGATAACAACAACATCCAGATTATATATTTTAATAAACTCGGTAGCTTCTGTTTCGGCTGTACCGGTCATACCTGCCAGTTTCGAATACATCCTGAAATAATTCTGCAGGGTAACTGTGGCCAGGGTTTGAGTATCTTTTTCAACTTTAACTTTTTCTTTTGCTTCAATTGCCTGGTGAAGGCCGTCTGAATAGCGCCTGCCATCCAGAATACGACCGGTAAATTCATCAACAATCATTACCTTGTTGTTCTGAACAACATATTCTATATCTTTCTCGTAGAGGGAATAAGCCCTGAGAAGCTGGGAAATGGTATGAATCACAGCCGAACGATCAGCAAATTTTATATTAGCAGCGTCTTTAAGTTTTTGCTTTTCAACTTCGGGTAATTCGTTATTACCTTCTATCTGGCTTAGTTCAGCGGCAATATCCGGAATAACGAACATTTCCGGGTCTTCCTGAGCATTGCACAGCAGGTCGCGCCCTTTTTCCTGGATATCAATACCATGATTTTTTTCATCTATAGTGTAGAAAAGTTTCTCATCAATCTCGGGCATCCTCCTGCCCTGTTCCCTGTGGTAAAACAGCTCGGTTTCTTTCAGGAGTTTTTGGTTTTGCGGATCCTGCATCAGCTTTAGCAGTCTCTTGTGTTTCGGAAGCCCCCTGTGTGCTGTGAATAATTGTTCGCCAGCCTGCTGTATATCTTCCTTGCCACCCTTTTTCATAAGGTCAACAGCTTCGCTTACCAATGAGTTAACATATCTGTTCTGTGCTTCAACAAGCCTTTTCACCCTTGGGTTCATCTCGTCAAAAGTCTGATCCGTATGTTCCACTGGCCCGGAAATAATAAGCGGAGTTCTTGCCTCATCGATAAGAACAGAATCCACCTCATCGACTATCGAGAACCAGTGTTCTCTCTGCACAAGGTTTTCCGTATCAACCACCATATTATCGCGCAGGTAATCGAAACCGAACTCGTTGTTTGTTCCATAAGTAATATCCATACCATAAATTTTCTTCCTGAGAGTAGGTTCCTGGTTTGCCTGAATTGCCTCTACAGTAAGCCCGAGGTATTCATAAACGGGGCGCATCCAGTCGCAGTCCCTTTTTGCAAGATAATCATTAACGGTCACAAGGTGTGCACCGCGTCCGGGCAACGCATTAAGATACATAGGCAGAATTGCCACAAGGGTTTTACCTTCACCAGTAGCCATCTCGGCAATTTTTCCCTGGTGGAGTACAATACCGCCGATAAGCTGAACATCGTAGGGAACCATATCCCATCTGTAACTTTGGCCGGCATATTCATAAGTGAACTGAGACTCTTTCAGCCTTTTACAAGCCTGCTTCACAACAGCAAATGCTTCGGGAAGTATATCGTCAAGTGTATCTTTTGTGATATCGTCAATTTCTTTTCTAAGCACGCCAAGCCTGTCATTGATTGATGAATTTTCCGCAGCACTAAGCGCTTCGGTTTTCAGCTTGGTTTCCAGCCCGTTTTTTTCTTCTTTCAGCTCTTTTATCTCAGCTTCGATTCTTTCCCTGAACTCGGGTGTTTTTGCTTTCAGTTCATCATCGGAAAGTGATTCAAATTCTTTATAATAACTGTTTATTTCGTCCACGATGGGGGATATTGATTTCACATCTTTATCGTATTTCGTGCCGAATAATTTCTTGATTAAACCAATCATCTTGCTTCTTCTTTAATATATTTTAATTACTACAATTTTCTCTGACGTATTGGAATTCAATTTACTTTATTATTTGTGGGAACTTATACTTGTTTTTCCTGAAATAATATATATAAAATATGAAATGCTCGAAAACGAACACTTTTCCATAGTCTCAAAATTATTCTTATTTCTTATGCCTGCAAAATTTTTTTTCAGCAAAGCGAAATTATTCAATTACAAAATCTTATTTATCACTTCTTAGTTGAACAGTAATAAGCGATGGAAAAAATATTCATATATTTGTTTTTTACATAAATTTGGTTTTCAAATGAAGAAAAGAAATCCCTGGTTATACATCCCCACCCAATATTTTGCAGAGGGACTGCCTTATATACTGATTAACAATCTGTCGGTTGTTATGCTGAAAGCCCTTGGCGCTTCAAACGATATTATAGGCTATACAAGCCTTCTGTACCTGCCCTGGTCTTTTAAGCCTTTATGGGCTCCCTGGCTGGATTCATATTCCACCAAAAGGAATTGGCATATCAACATGCAGCTGGCAATGGCCCTTATTTTCGGCCTTGCAGCCCTCGCCCTTAATCTTTCGTGGTATATCTATCCTGTTCTTGCACTATTTGCTGCCGGGGCATTTCTGTCTGCAACGCATGATATTGCAACCGACGGTTACTACCTTCATGCCTTAGACAAAAAACAACAGGCATTTTTTACGGGTATCAGATCAACTTTCTATCGGTTTTCTATGATCTTCGGCAGTGGAATACTTGTTGTTATTGCCGGAAGTATCAGTACAAATGAACAGGACAAAACCGGCTGGGTCTTTGCCTTTGGCCTGGCTGCTGCGCTTTTCGTTATTTTCGGGCTATACCACAGATTTATACTGCCCAAACCTGAAACCGATGCCCCTGTGAAAAGCAGTAAGGGAACAATTCCGTTTTTCAAAGCATTCGGACAATACTTCAAACAGGAAAGAATTGTGGCAATTCTGGCATTTATTCTCTTGTATCGTCTTGGCGAGGGGCTTCTCGTAAAAATGGCGCAACCTTTTATTATGGACAGCCCTGATGCCGGAGGAATGGGAATAAGCGTTAGTCAGGTTGGTATAATGTACGGTACATTTGGTACTATAGCTCTTGTAATCGGTGGTATTCTCGGTGGAATATTGATAAAAAAATACTCACTTAGAAAATTGATCTGGCCAATGGCCCTGTTCATGAACCTGCCAAATTTACTTTATGTTTACATGTCGGCAGTCAGGCCGGATACTGTGTGGCAGTTTAATCCTGGAATATTCAGCTTCCTGTTTTCAGGCGAAGCGGCAATGATCAGTTTCTACCCCGTGGTTCAGCTTTGTATCATTATCGAGCAGTTTGGCTACGGCCTTGGTTTCACGGCTTTCATGGTTTACCTGTTGTATGTTTCAAAGGGCGAGTTCAAAACCACCCACTATGCAATTTCAACAGGGTTTATGGCCGTGGGCATGATGATTCCAGGATTCCTGAGCGGCCTGCTTCAAATGGAATGGGGCTACACCACATTATTTATACTCAGTGCCATTGCTACAATTCCCGGTATGCTGATAATATTCATTCTTCCAATGCCCAGGGAGGAAATCGATTAGTTATAAGCTTCTGTACCGGAAACTGGAAATCAAGCTCAGATGATTGATGAAATAAAAGATATGCCAAACCCGGCAGATTTCGGGAAAATGTCTCGTTATTAGCTAAGTAATTATAATATTATAAATTTTTTGAAACAATAACTTTATCCGTACATCCGGGACAATCCCAACCGGTATTCAGAGCCTGTTTATAAATAGTAAATTTTGCAGTTTTATTCCCCTATTATTTGTATATTTAGCAGTAGCACAAACGTTCTTTGAAAATTTTCTCTCCTCTCCTCTTCATTTATTAATTATCCATTATCAATTGTTAATTGCGGCTAAGCCGCAGCCAGCTTCTATCCTTTCGGCTTCATGGAGGAAGGCCGCTTTTTCTTTGGTAGCAGCAACAGGTGGGGCTTTAACGGCATGGAGAAAGATGATAAGATAAAAGGGGCGGGGAACAGTCTTGATTTCAGGGCGAGGATGCTGGATGTGAGGGCAGCGAGATTTTTGAGCTTAGATCCAGAGAAAGAACTATTCCCTTGGCAAAGTCCGTTTGCTTTTGCATCAAATTCTCCAATAACATTTATTGATCAAGCTGGCGAAATAACCAAACATTATGCTGTATATTATCTTGACAATAAACCGGTAATAAAATATATTGGGCAGGAGAAGGTGATCTTTGTGTTTTTCAAATGTTTGAAACTTGGATGCATGAGATATTTATACATGGTGATCAGTATACGTATTTTTGGTTGACGTGGCGCAAAAAGGGATGGGAAGCTCTAAATTCAGATTTACCATATTCATTTACTTATGACTATCTAAAACCTTTCAAATGGTCTGCCTTGCACAGTACACCTTGGATTAAAGGAACAACCTATGATAAGTCAGCTAAAAAAATGCTGGAAGCTTTGAATAATCAATTAGGGCTGAATATTTCTGATATAAAGCCGTTTATGACAAAATATCGTAAATATAGTCCATCAAAAATGGATGTGTTAGAAGAATTTGAAGAATGGTTAAATAATGGGTTTAAAAATTATAAATGGAAAAAGTAATGAATAAAATATTTGTTTTTGTTTTTTTTCTCTTATTTATACTTTCTTGTAAAGATACAGAGAACCCAGATATTGTTTTATATCGAAAATGGCTAATTAATGGAAATCTTTTTGATAAAGAAATTAAAAGGAATAAATTAATATCTTATGAAGATACGGTATTAATTTTTAATAGTTCTCATTCTTATAATATCAAAGGGGCTTTCTCAAATTCCTTAATTTTTCAAAAAGTAAATAGACATGATTCTGCAATCTATTTTAACAAAAATACAATTTTCAAGAAAGATACTTTTTTAGTTTTACCACTGAATAAAATTGATAATATGTATTTTGAGATAAGTGTTGAATCTGATACTTTATCATTAAATAAAAGACAAATCATAATGAAAGATATTATTTGTTCATCGTGGTACAAATATGAATATGGTGATGAAATTGATAAACGATCTTTTTCCTATATACCAAGATATTTTTATATTGATTCAATTGGAGTTGTTTATTGGGATAACGCTAAATATGGTTTTTTGCAGGGTTCTTATTTAATTGATTTAATAAGATATATCGACGGTAAATGGGATACATTAAATACGATAGATATTTTTGAAAAATTATATCAAGAGAAAATGAAAGTTGTTGAAGATAATTATACTCAATAATTTAATAAATATTTACAAATATACGTTCTTTGAAAACTCACACCCATCCTCTCCGAATGGGATATATACGGCTCGGCGGCGCATGGTAAGTTTGCTATTCGCCAGCCGTATCCAATTAAAAATTGAGAATTAACAATTGGGTCGGCTGTTTCCGTTTTCTGCACTGGGATGTATAGGATAAAGAAGGATTAAAGGATGTTCCAATTTATTATCCAAATTATCCTGCCCATCCCAAAAATCATAGTTCAGACAATGGTTTCATGGAGGAAGGCCGCTTCTTCTTTGGCGGCAGCAACCGCTGGGGCTTTGGTGTTATGGACTTACGTTTTCGTGAATCAATAATTTTATTATCATATTTTTCAATATTTTGTAGAAAATTTGTAAATTAAGTTTGGCAAATAAATTGTTTTTTACCCTTATGGATAATCTACACTATGTAAATACTGTTCCGGATAACAACACACCTATTGCAGGGATTATTATTGATGAATATTGATATTACAGATAAAATATTTACCGTCAGGGGAATGCAGGTTATGACAGACAGCGACCTGGCAGAACTTTATGGCGTGGAAACTAAAGCCCTTAATCAGGCTGTAAAAAAGAAATATTAAAAGGTTTCCTGAACGATTCATGTTTCGACTTACTGCTGAAGAATATGAGGGTTTGAAACTGCAAGATATAGCTAAAAGTAATAATAATTTGAAGTTGCAATCTTCTAATCCTGATAATATATCTTTAAGGTCACAAAATGTGACCTTAAACAAAGGACGCGGAAAACATAAGAAGTATTTCCCTTATACCTTTACCGAGCAGGGGGTATCAATGCTGGCGGCAGTACTGAGGAGCGAAACTGCCATTAACACAAGTATTAGAATTATGGATGCTTTTGTTGAGATGCGGAAATATCTTTTGGCAAATGCAGGTTTGCTCCAAAGGATAGAAACAGTAGAGATCAGGCAGGCGGAAGCAGATAGAAAGGTTGAGGCAGTTCTAAATACTATCGGCAGCAGATCGTTAGAGCAAAAACAGGGGATATTTTTTAAAGGGCAAATATACGATGCTTATAGCTTTGTGATCGGCCTGATTAAAACTGCAAAAGAGCAAATAGTGATTATCGACAATTATATTAACGATAGTTTGCTTGATATGCTCTCGAAAAAAGCAAAATCTGTTCGGGTAATAATAATTACTAACAAGAATAAAATAAATAAAACTGATATTGATAAATTTAACAGCCAGTATCCTAAGCTTTCAATACGGCTGAGCAGGGAATTTCATGACAGATTCCTGATAATTGACGGTCACAAACTATATCATATAGGCGCATCGCTGAAGGATCTGGGCAGGAAATGCTTTGCTTTTTCAGTAATTGAAAATTCTGGTTTGCTTCAAAAACTGAATAATAACATACGAGATAATATATAATTAATTATATATATTATCTTCCCGATCTTTGAAAACACCCATCCTTTCCGAGTGGGATATATATGGCTCTGCGGCGCATGGCAGGTTTGCTATTCGCCAGCCGTATCCAATTAAAAATTGAAAATTGAGAATTAACAATTGGGTTGGCTGTTCATTCCTCTTCATTTTCAATTGTTCATTTTCAATTATCAATTGCGGCTAAGCCGCAGCCAGCTTCTATCCATTTGTTGAGCGAAGCGAAAATATTATAATTCAATCGGGCAATGAATATTTGCAATTTGATTGTCATCGCCTGGTAAAATATCATAAATAATTTTTGTATATTTCGTCTAATAATGTAAATTGAATAATGGAGATAACTATGATAAATGCACGAGAAATCATTGATTCGGCAAATAAGCTGCCTGCAGAATTGAGGATTAAAATAATTGAAGAATTGTTGCAAAGCCTGAATAATATTGATCCCGGAATTGAAAAAAAATGGGCTGAACTTGCTGAAAACAGGCTCGATGATTTAAACAAAGGCAGAGCCGGAACGATTCCCGGAGATGATGTTCTAAAAAGTATGGCGGACAGGATTTGACCCTGAATTATCGCTTTCATATTGATGCTGCAAAAGAATTGGCCGACGCTATTGATTACTATAATATATGTAGTGAAGGGCTTGGAGCAAAATTTTTGACGGAAGTAACGAAGGGTATTGATAATATTTTATCTTATCCCCAGGCATGGCAAAAGATATCACAACGCACCCGAAGATATCTTTTGAATAACTTCCCTTATGGCTTAATATATTCCCATGAAAAAAATATGATCACTATTTTGGCTGTTATGAATTTGAAAAAAGAACCAAAGTACTGGGTGACAAGGCATTAGCAAGTGATGTATTTAATATCTTGAACCAATTATATATCAAATATCCGTTCTTTGAAAACCAGCGCATCCTTTCCGAGTGGGATATATACGGCTCGGCGGCGCAGGGCAGGTTCGCTATTCGCCAGCCGAAGGAAGAACTTGTGTACTCGCCGAGTGAAATACCACGAGGCAGCGCTTTTTATAGAATTGTTGGTGAGAAACAGTACCATTTAACAGATCATTTGGGCAACGTGCGCGCCACTGTTTCGGATAGGTATCCAATAGAGAATTGATAATTAACAATCAGAGGCCATTCGGCGGCTGTTCCAATATCACTATAGCAGCGACGAAATATTGGGATTTAATAAAAATTTTGATTAGATTCTATTACTGGAAGCAGGGATGTTATTTTAAAATATAACAGGTATAACTTCTGATAATTTAATGAATTATAAAATTACAGGCAATGGCGGGATATGGATACAGAAATAAATCCGGAAAATAGTGAAATTCTTATTTATAAGTCGGCCAATAGTGATATAAAAATTGATGTCCGCCTTGAAGATGAAACCGTATGGCTGACGCAAGCCCAACTGTGCGATCTTTTCGATAAATCGAAAGCTACAATCAGCGAACATATTAAGCATATATTCGAGGAAGGCGAGCTTGATGAAGAAGTGGTTGTCCGGAATTTCCGAACAACCACCCGGCATGGAGCTATTAAAGGAAAAACCCAATCCCGGGATGTGAGATATTATAATCTTGATGTAATCATTTCCGTGGGTTACCGGGTAAAATCAATAAATGGCACCAGATTTCGTATCTGGGCAACTAAGCGGTTAAAAGAATATATAGTTAAAGGATTTGTTCTGAATGACGGGCGCTTCAAGTCGGGCAGCGCTATGAATTACTTCAGCGAGCTTCAAAGCAGGATACGGGAGATACGCCTGTCAGAACGGTTTTTCTATCAGAAGATCAAAGATATTTATACAACAAGTATTGATTATGATCCGAAAGATAAGAAGACTATTGAGTTTTTTAAGATAGTTCAAAACAAGCTGCTTTGGGCAATTAGCAGGAATACGGCAGCGGAATTGGTGTATAACAGGGCTAACGCAGATTTGCCACTAATGGGAATGATTTCCTTCGACAGGAAACCGGCTGACAAGATCAGGAAAAATGATGTCAGTATAGCCAAAAACTACCTGAATGAAGATGAGATGAAGCTTCTTGGGTTATTAGTGGAACAATACCTTGCATTTGCTGAAACAATGGCGCAGCAGCATACGCCGATGTATATGAAGGATTGGATTGAAAGGCTGGATATTATTTTGCAGCTCAACGGCAGGGAGCTTCTTGAACATGCCGGGAAGATCAGCCACCGGAAGGCATTAAATAAATCCTCGGCGGAATATGATAAGTATAATGAAAAGAAGAAGTTCCTTGAGCATGAAAGAGATTTGGACGAGCTGGAAAGTGATATTAAACGGCTTGCAGGAAAAAATGATCATCTGGGATAACGAAATATTCGATCTTAATTATCAATTGCTGCAAAGCCTCGACGTTCCGCCTGAATGGCCCGAGAATTGGCGGCGCATAGCAAGTTTGCTGTCCTCCGCTGGCGGAGGTGGCCGCGGAGCGGTCGGAGGTGGAAAAACAAAGTGGAGAATGAAGGCAAAATTTCAGTATTTCGCATAAGAGAAGAACTCCACTCCTGCCTGCCCCGATTTATCGGAACTCCTCGGCCACTTCTTTAGATGAAGAACAGAAATCAACGGCAGCACTGATTTTTGACGAATTATTGCTGATAATTGCTTACACAAAAATCGATCCGAAGCCAGGCCCCGGATCGATAAAATTATTGTAAACAATCCTAATATCAAAAATAGAATTTATAATTTTTCGGGTGTAAATCCCATATTATACCAGGTAAAAGCAAATATATCGGCATATTGCTCGATAGTTTTCGAGATTGGCGTTCCGGCGCCGTGGCCGGCATTGGTTTCTATCCTGATAAGAACAGGATTATTGCCTTTATGACATTCCTGAAGAGTAGCTGCAAATTTGAATGAATGTGCCGGTACCACCCTGTCATCGTGATCAGCAGTTGTTATAAGCGTTGCAGGATATTCTGCACCCGCTTTCAAGGCATGTAAGGGAGAGTATTTATGAAGATATTTGAACATTTCTTCGGAATCGTCACTTGTTCCATAGTCATAGGCCCAGCCAGCTCCGGCTGTGAATTTGTGGTAACGAAGCATATCCATAACGCCTACTGCAGGAAGAGCTACTTTCACAAGCTCAGGCCTTTGGGTCATAACCGCACCCACAAGAAGCCCGCCATTTGATCCACCGGCAATAGCAAGCCTGTCCGATGATGTATATTTATTATCAATCAGGTATTCGGCTGCTGCAATGAAATCATCAAATACATTTTGTTTCTGCATTTTTGTACCGGCAACATGCCATTTTTCACCATACTCGCCGCCACCGCGAATATTTGCCAATACATAAACCCCGCCGTTTTCAAGCCATGTTATCCTGAGTGAACTGAAACCGGGTGTCATACTGGCATTGAAACCACCGTAGCCATAAAGGTAGGTAGGGTTATTGCCGTCAAGTTTAATACCTTTTTTATGGACAATAAACATTGGAACTTCAGTACCGTCCTTGCTTTTGTAAAACACCTGTTTGGTTTCGTAATCGTCCGGTTTGAAATCAACTTTCGGCATCATATAAACGGTGGATTCACCTGTTTCAATTTCATATTTGTAAATAACAGAGGGATAAGTAAAGGATGTAAACGAATAGAATAATTCGTTCTCATTCCTGCGGCAACTAAAACCGCCGGCACTGCCAAGCCCCGGAAGCTCAATTTCATGCTCGCGCTTACCATTCATATCATACTGATAAATTTTTGATGCTACATCGATCATATATTCGGCAAATATTTTACCACCACCTGAAGAAACTGATAAAACATTTTCAGTCTCAGCAATCAGGTCTTTCCAGTTTTCAGGTTTTGGATTAGCAGCATCAACTTCAATCAGCCTGTAGTTCGGTGCATCAAGATTAGTACGTATCAGAAGCCTGTTTCCGTCGTTGGTAACCACTCCGTGAGATTTCTCAAAATTATCCACTACCTGAACAATCGGGCTGCCCGGTTTAGTCAGGTCTTTTATATAAAGGTCATTACCACTCGTGCTCTGAGCAGAAGATATTATCAGGAAGCGTTCATCTTCGCTAACTCCTCCGCCAATATATCTCCTCGGCTGTTTTTCTCCGCCAAATATGAGCTTGTCTTCGCTTTGGGGAGTTCCCAACTGATGCCAGAACAATTTATGATACTGGTTTTTTGCAGAAAACTCACTGCCGTCCTTGGGTTTGTCGTAACTGCTATAATAAATGCCTTCGTTTCCTTTCCAGGCGATACCGCTGAATTTGACATCTTTTATTGTATCTCCCACCTGTTCTTTTGAATCAGCTTTTATAACGATTATCTTTCGCCAGTCGGAACCTTTTTCGGAAATGGAATATGCCAGCATCGATCCGTCTTTCGTGAATTTTGTACCGGCAAGAGAAGTAGTTCCGTCCGCCGAGAATTTATTGGGGTCAAGAAATACTTCTTCTTTGTCGCTGTCAACTTTTCTGCGGTATAGAACATTCTGGTTCTGAAGGCCGCTGTTCTTATAGAAATAATAATAATTCCCATGTTTTACCGGGGCATAAATTCTTTCGTAATTGATCAGCTTCTCAAGCCTTTTTGCAATTTTGTCGCGGAATGGGATTTTTTCCAAATAATCAAATGTCACTTCATTCTGGGCTTTTACCCATGCGGCAGTTTCATCAGACAGGTCGTCTTCCAGCCAGCGATACGGGTCCGCTACTTCAGTTCCGAAATAGGCATCAACAGTATCAACTTTTTTGGTTACGGGATAATTCAGATGTTCTTCAACAGTTTCGTTTTTTTGTGTACAACTCATGGCAATTATCGAGATGGTAATAAATAGGATGGTAAAATATTTCATTCGATTTCCGAATTTTAGTGTAACATATATATTTTGTTAATTTAATCAAAATTACGAATATTAAGACTTAAAATAGTGAATATGATTGTACCAAGATCAACTTTCAATTTAGTTATGCAATTTAATACCTGCTAAATTAAGTAAGTATAATAAGAAATTTACAAAAATTAGTTAATTTTAAATTATAAAATTATATCGAAATGATAATTGATATAATTTTTCCGGAAGTGGTTAATTAATATTGATCATTTTCCGGCTAATCTGTTAAGATGTTATAAATTAATTATGGATCGTAGTTTGACTCTACCTGAAATTACCGCAAGACTCGAAGGTAAAATGCGGCCCTTAATGATGAAGTTGCCTCCGTACACGGTTTCGGCAATATACTCAAGGGCAAGAAAAATATTTTTAGATGCTCTAACTAAGGATGTCCCAACAGAGAGGCTTATATTACCGGAAGAAAATACCGTAACATTGTGGGGCCGGCATTTTGCATCCGATCTGTTCAATGCAGCAGGTATGTTCAAATACGGCAGGGGTTATGAGCTAAGTGCAAACCAGGGCGCCGGTGCTTTCCTGGCCGGAACTACCACTGCCCTGAAGAGAACCGGCAATTCTAAAAAAGGAATAAAACACCCTTATATGCCTTATCCTGAATCAGGCGGAGCTTCCAACTGGATGGGGCTCCCTAACGAAGGACATGAAACAGTAGCTGCCAGGATCAGTAAAGTACCAAGGGTTAAAAACTGCCCCTTCGGTATCAGTGTAAGTTCAGATCCCGGGCAGAGCGGCGAACAGGCTCTGATTAGCCTTGCTGCAGGAATGAAACTTTATGAAAAAGCCGGTATTGATTTTATTGAATTGAATGAGAGCTGCCCAAACGTAACGCATGAGCATGGCGCTCATGATGAAAACAATATTGATAAAGCATTGATCCGCCGATTGGATTATATCCGGGATAATTTCCTGAAATCCAGGAAACACCACGTTCCGGTAATTGTTAAATTTTCTAATGATACAGACCAGGAACAGGTTGGCCCATTGGTTAATTATCTAATTGACATGGGATTCGACGGAGTGAATTTTGGCAATACATCTACGTGCTATAATAAATATTCTCCCGATATAAATCCTGATGAAAAAGGCGCTTTTGACTATTTCACAGATACTTTCGGCGGCGGGCTTAGCGGCAGGATGTTAAAATCATGCTCTCTGGAACTTGCATCGCTGGCAGTGAAAAAAGCAACAGAGTTAAACCCCATAGAGGAATTCCACGTGATTCGTACCGGTGGAATTGACAGCCGGGAGGATCTAATAAAATCACGCGAGGCCGGTATTTCTCTGAACCAGTGGTTCTCAGGATATTTCGAAAACTTCGGAAAATTCGGGCATTTGCTATACAGGGAATTGCTCGGGTAAATAAAATAAGTTAACCGGCTATTTCCCGGAGTTTAATTTTCAAATCCGCTTCCAATTCAATTTTCTTTCCGTTGGCCGGATTGACAGATGTATGAACCGTAGTGGCAGTTCCTGCCAATTTATCAGAGATTTTCATTTCGTATTTTAATATAAATGAACTTTGGGAAATTGATTTCAGGACAATATTAATCGATACGAAATCACCTATTCTCACAGGCGTTAAATAATCCGATTCCGCATGAACGATCGGCAGTGCAAAATTTCCTTCTCTAAGAATCTTTTCTACAGGGAAACCGCATGATTCCAATAATTCTTCATAGGCCCGATGGATAATACTAAATTGTTTTGCGAAAAAAAGTACGCCGGCAGCATCAGTATCTTCCAACCCGACCTTATATTTATATTCAAACATATTGCATCCGATTTTTTTTATTCCAACTAAAGTCAAATTTAATGAATTATAATGATTACAGCCATAATAATATCAAATTTCTTCATTTGTGAATTATTTATTTAGCAGAGAGCAACATTTTTAGTCTCAGCTCTGAAAAACAATTTGCATATTAAGCTGATTAGCATTAAATTTCTTATTGGTTTATGTTATGCAAATTTGTGAATTTTACTATTCGGAGTTGAAATGAAGAAACTAACACTGATATTATTAAGCGCAGCGCTGATATTCTGGGGTATTGATATGTACTCCGGCAATACTGACTATCTCCAGGAAGAGGAGATGATGGAAGAGGAAGAAATGATGGAAGAGGAAGAGATGGTGGAAGAACAGGAACCTGCCAAGGAAGAAATGATGGAGGAATCCATGCAGGAAGAAGTTATGCAGGGCGAAGATATGAATGATGAAGAATCGTCTTTCGATGCACTTGAAGATGTTCCGCCATCGGAAGACGAAAGAATGAAATATTACAAAGACAAGTATGAAGATACTTACACCGATGTTATGTTCGAGGACGTGTGGAATGCAATTAAAAAATCACTTGAAGAAAGAAATTGCATGACAATGCAGGAAACATATTCACAGAACGACGAAGGTTTTTACAAAGGTGTTCTTCTATCTGATTTCTGTGTTTTTGCAGTTGGCGATACCACACTGGAAAACCTGAAAAAATATAGTGTTAAGGTTCCTGTCATCCGAGGCGGCGTTTGGAGTACCGGCCGTTTCCAGTATAAGTTTATCGTTCGTGAGCAGGAAGACGGCTCCGTATATATGCGCCTGAAAGGTGACGTCAGCGGCTTTGAAGAATACGTTACCGAGCAGGTTCACTTCTGGGATTCAAACGGATTCCTGGAATCTATGATGCTGCGCAGGATAAAAAAGAATGTAGATGCTTATAAGCAATAATAATTAAGAACCGATTTGAAAAAAGCCCTGATTGCCGGGGCTTTTTTCATAGTTTTCAATTTTTTTTCTGGGTTAGATTTATAAGGTTTGAAATCATAATGAAAAACTTTAATTATTTTATTCTATTAAGATTATTAATTATCTTCTCTTTACTGTCCTGTTCCGAAGATTCCGTAAAATCTACTGATGATAATCCTTTTAGGGAAATAAAGATAGGGGAACAGGTTTGGATGGCGAAGGATATTGATGTTGTTACATACAGTAACGGCGATACAATCCCACAGATTACAGACTGGAAAGAATGGTCGGAAACTGAAACCGGAGCCTGGTGCTATTATGCAAATGATATTGAAAACAACAGGATTCATGGCAAATTATATAATTGGTATGCAGTAAACGATCCGCGCGGATTAGCCCCCGCCGGATGGCATGTTCCAACGGATGAGGAGTGGCATATATTGGAACAATACCTTGGAATGGTTTCGGCCGACCTTAACAGTTATAATTTCAGGGGCAGGCAGCAATGTGTTGGCGGGTCCTTAAAAGCTACAGGAATTTATGAAGAATTTACAGGTTTTTGGAAAAGTCCGAACAAAATGGCTACTGATTCTGTCGGGTTCTCGGCACAGCCGGGAGGCAAAAGAGACCCCGGTGGAGAATTTAATCAACGAAATTTGAAAGGTTACTGGTGGACAAGTTCAAACATCAGCCACGGCAGCCTGTGCAGGGAACTGCTTTATTCAGCCCGCTCAATTGCAAGGAGCCCAAGGCCTGTTAATTGTGGTTTTTCTGTTAGGTGTGTTAAGGATTGAATATCTCTCAACTCATCCGAAAATTATAAATATTCGGATGAGTTTATTAATCTCTTTAAAAAAAACAATTTTAAATTCAGGGGTTTAATCTCCGGAATTTAAATTTATCATGGATAATAACCCCAAAAAAAATTGGGAAGAAAATACACACTAAGCAGCTGATTTTTCACTCTCCGACATTGATACGAATTATACTCCTGACAATTCTCTTATTGCCTCGCTGATGAAATTAAAGCCTCAGGAATAAAGAAGCAGGGAAATTTTTTAATTTTTTCCTGTCACAAATTTTTTTGCTCTGTGTAGTTAAAGTAGAATTGAAAAACTACGAACCGAATATTCAAATTATTTTGTTTTTTTTATTTTTTTGAGAGGTTAATAATGGGAAGTTTATTAAAATTTAAAACAAGTGCGTTTCTGACACTCCTGGTAGTGTTAGTCCTGTCGGCAGGGAAACTAACTGCTGATACTCCGGATCCTGTTGAAGAATACTGGGCATTTTATGAAATGAATTTAGATGATGAAGGGAACGAAGCTCCCGGCGTATTTCTTCAATGGTTCCACGATGATGACCCTGAGGCTGTAGGGTTCAGATTCTATTTATCCGATAACAATGAAAATTTTGAACTAAATGCTGATATTACAGATTTCAAAAGGGATTCTGTATGGGGAGGAAGAGGAATGGCAGGAATGACATTCCTACCGATGACCCTTAATGAAGGTATTTACTACTGCTACATGACAGCCTATAATAATGACGGTGAAAGTGACCGTTCACCTGTTATGATGTTTGAAGTAAGAAATTGGAATAATGATTTTTATTATCTGATAATCAATAATTATCCAGTTGACAATGCTACAATTAACAGTAATTATACTTTTACTCCGGATATTGAAATTGTTCCGGAACTCGATGATGTAAGGTACTCTTTTGAACTTGAAGAAGCACCTGAAGACATGGTTATTGATCAGACAACAGGAGAAATCAACTGGACTCCGAGAGAATCCGGTATGTTATGGTTCTCTTTCAATGTTGAAGCTTATGATGCTGACAACAATTATCTTACAAGCCAGTATTTTTCTTTTAATATTTATGTATTCACATGCGAGACACCGGCAACTGTAAACCTTACTGTTAATGACAGTAACGGCGATCCTATTGAATATGGATATGCTGTTATGTTCAAAGCCGATTCATTAGATTATGGTGGCGAGCAGGGTGCATGGGGTGAAATTGAAAACGGCAGTGTTACTCTCCGGGTTGATGAAGGAGATTATTACCTTATGATCGAATCTGCTGTTGATATGGGCGGCATGATACTTAGAAGAGCCGTTTTCTATGAAAATGCTCAAACCATTGAAGATGCAACTATTATTTCAGTTGACTGTGACGAAACAAGAAATATTACAATGACTCTTGATGCTGATATGGATTATGATAATTATACCGTCAGCGGTAGTGTAACACTTGAAGACGGTACACCAGTACCCTATGCATTTGTTGAGTTTCAAAGCAATCCCTACGACAGGAATTCCACTTATGGCGAAATAATGAAATCAGTTACAACAGATGAAGACGGAAATTATTCAGTTATTCTTCCTGATCTGTTTACTTATTTCGCAGCAGCACATCATCCCGGATTCAAATACCAGTCAGTATTCTGGGATCAGAAATCCGATCCCCTTGAAGCAGATTCTCTTGTAATAACCGGTGATTTAACAGGTATTAACTTTATTTTCACTGAAGAAATCCGCGATCCTGACGACGACTCAACAGGAAACGGTGAATGGTTTGATATTGCAGGTACCGTTGTTAATTCTGATGAAGAAGGCCTTGCCAATGCATTTGTAATAGCATTCCTGGTCGACAATATGGGCAATGATGATAACGAGATGTATGAAGCTCAGGCTGTAGTAACAAATTCCAACGGTGAGTTTAAGTATGAATACCTGTTCCCCGGTTCTTATGTATTCTTTGCCTTCCCCGCATCATCGGATTATGCACCCGGTTTCTATAAAGAAAATGATTATGCAGTATGGACATGGGATGAAGCCACAAGAGTTGAAATCGGCAGGGAAAATGTTGATGATATTACAATTATGCTTCAGAATATAGAAGATATTCCCGGATTCGGCTCGGTTGGCGGTATTGTCCGCTCAAGTGGCCAGGGTGGAACAATCGGCGAAACGCTGTCAGGCGTATCAATATATTTACTTGATAAAAACGGCAATGTTGCTAAATACAACAAGAGTACCGGATCAGGCAACTACAATCTTGAAAATATCAAAGAGGGTGGTTACAGCCTTGTAGCAGATAAAGTTGGATATAAGAAATTTGTTCAGTCGATTGATCTGCAGAACAACAAACCTTTGAATGAAAATATTGTTCTTCAGCCTGAAGGAGCAACAGATGTTCACGATGTTCCGAACCCGGCAGAAATTTCTGTATGGCCAAATCCAGTCAGTGAAAACATTAATATGACTTTCAAAGCCTCGGATGGTATTTCAAAAGTATCACTGATTAATTCCAAAGGCGCTGAAGTATTTAAAACAAATGTGAATACAATCGGCGGACAGAACAGCCATACAATTGATGTAGCTAACTTCGCATCCGGTGTTTACTTTGTGAAAATTTCCAACAATTTAGGAATCAGTATAACTCCCGTAGTCATAAATCACTAATTATCATTAGTAACAGTACCTAAGCAGCCCGGCTTCGGCCGGGTTTTTTTATTTACCCCTGTTTATCGAGATTATTATTTGATACCTTTATATCCCTATAAATACTTCAAAGCTCCTAAAAGTTTATATTGGTGAAACTTATTGATAATTATAACAATTATCATATTTCGATGTTTCAATAAATCGTTGATTTATTGACCAGCATCCTCGTAATATTAGAAGCCTCAGTATTGAATATTCCAATTCATGATTTTACCACTCCCCGAAGGGAAGGGCTTTGCAGTAAGCCCCTACTTCGGAGGGGTTTGGGGATATCAGGCTTGTTAAAATTTTATTGTTCAGATATAATTTTGTAGTAAAAACCATTAATACCAACAACGTATTGATTTACGGCGTATTATTTCAAACTTTTATTTTCGTTTACATATCCGGTGTTCAAAACTATTACAATCAGACAAATTAAATTAAAAGCCCGAACCTGACAACAGATCCGGGCTTTCCACTCCATAACCTCTGCAATTTTCAAAGGCAATGGGAGTTTCCCTATTGCTTTACAACTCCGGATATAAATTTTCTTTCACCCGATTGATAAAGCAGGTAATATAGCCCCGCAGAAAGGCCGGATATGTCAACTTCAATTTCATTTTCAGATGACATTTCATTTTCTATTTGAATTTGCATTACTGTCTGCCCGACAGTGTTTACAATTCTTATTTGATTTTCGTTGGAATTTATATCAATAACATCAATTTTAATTTTTACAGTTGATTCAGTTACTGTCGGATAAACTTTCAGATCATCTTTATATTCACAGAATTCGATAATATCAGTGGTTCCATTCAGCCAGTTGAAGCATCTGTCAATCAAATCCTGCCTCTTTGAACTCATTGGAATTGAACCTGGAGTAAAGTTAAGTACAACAGCTTTTAATAGTTCATATTCATACCTGTATCCGATATTATGCTTGTCAGCATCATTCAGCTTCAGAATCGGTTTACAAACGTAATCATTTATAATATTCAGACTTTGGAGATATGATTCTCCCCCGTTAATCTTCAGCCCTACAGCGCTGAAGCCATCGCTGACAGGATCTCCGTCAATACCATTGATATTGTAGCTGTTAATAGTTTTTAAATTTGAATTCTGATCCCAGTCAAGTCCGAGAGTAGCCAGCAGGTCATGGTTTTCACTTGCAATATCCAGATAGGCCAGTCCAACAGAGCCAACAATAAGAGTTTTAACACCCGACCTGATCATTTCATTAATCACCAAACCTTCATCATTCAATATTGCGCCTGTTGCACCGGTATTCCATACAAGAAATTCAGTTCCTTCCAAATCCCTGTAAACATCAAGGAAAAACTCATTGTTAATCATTGCTGCCTGCTTTTCTGCCGCTTCACTAATTTCTTCAAAAATTGAATATTTGTCCTCGTCAGCTGCTGAAATTATCTCGAAACCGGGCATCTCTTTTGAAACGGCTTGAAATTCACGGTTGAAACTAAGTGGTTTGCTAATATTTTCAGAAATTTTGAATTTAACTTCCCCCACTCCCAATGTGCTTCCGGCTGTTAGTTTCAGATCAGCAGTAGCCATAGATTTTGCATTGATATTGAGCCTGTATTTATTTCCGTCTTCAATAACATTGCTGCCGCTCAGCCCGATAGTCCAGTCAACGGGCGTGTCGGGCGATTTTTCAATTTCAATAACATACCCGGCATCCTGATCGAGAAAATTCTGAATTTCAAGGCTGCTAACAAAAGTTTCACCTTCACTTAATGCAGCATATTTATCATTTTCCGAAACAATATTGAAAGTCGGCTGTAATTCAATACCTTTTGTAGCAGCAATTATTCCAAACCCGTCAATTTCCCTTACAAACGCCGATACCATACAGTTTTCAATTTTTGATTCTTCGGGGATTTCCAGCATAACAGTTCCTGTTTCAGAATCAACCGTAACCGTTTTACAGACCATAGCTACATTTTCATGTGTCAGCGTTTTCCCCTTATTTTCACCGGCTGTTACCGAAGAACTTAGTTTGCTTTCGTGCAATACAAAGCTAAGTTCATATCCAGGCTGAATGCCTGTCAGAGTATAACTAACTTCAAACTCTCTGCCGCATGGCCCGGGAACAGATAATTCAATACCGGTCTGAGGTTCTGATTCAGCAAGGCTTTGAGTAAGTAATGATAATATCTGATTACCATCATTACTCGTTGTAGTTCCATTAACAATTATCATTGGGGTATATCTGTAATCCAGGCCGGCGTAACTGCAAAAATCACTCTGCATATCATCAAATTGCTTTTGCCCGAATCTGTCAGGCCAACCAAGGTAATCCCAATAAGTAACATGATACGCAACTGCAACAAAGTTTTTATCTTTTAGTGTTTCGTAATTCTTAAGCTGCTCCAGCAATTCATCTGCCGGCGGACAAGATGAACATCCTTCGGAAGTATAAATTTCAAGTACCGCAAAAGCCTGTTCTCCGGATTTTAATGAAAAAAATCCTAATATTATAAATAATAATGCAATATAATTTGTTCTCTTTGTCTGTAAATTCATCTCTGAATCTCCTAAAAATTATTTATACTGCCATAATCTATTGAAGCTCTGATTTTATTAAAAGGAATTATTTTTTATATTTTAGTAGTGGATATAATGATAATTTTATTATATATTACTATTTATCAATTGATTATATAATAACTTTTTAGTAACAGATAAAATGGATACAATAACAAATTTAATTAAGTCTCTGAACTCCAGAGAAAAGGCATATTATAAATCAGCAAATAATAAAAGCAGCCGGAAGAAACCCAATCATATACGTTTATTTGAGCATATTGACAAATACAGCTGTATTAAGAAGTCTATTTTGAAGAAGAATCCTGAAACAAAAAACATAGAAAAATATATATCAGCAGAAAAAAGGTATCTGATGCAAAGGCTGATCGATTCACTTGTGGATTACCATAACGGTAAGAACATTTATATGTCCATTTTAAAAGGTATTCAGGAAATAAATGCCCTAATGCTGAAAAATCAGAAATCAGCTGCCGGAAAGAAAATCATGAAGCTGAAACTAAAAGCCTACAAATATGAAGAATTCAACCTGCTGTTGCTTTTAATTGAAAAAGAAGAAATGCTCTATTTTGAATATGGTTACATAACCGGAAAGGATGAAATACAAAAGCTTGAAGAAGAAAGAAACAACTTGATTATAAATATAAATACATTGAATAGTTTAAAAAGAATTATCGTACGTTTGCAGAAAATCCAATTTTCCCAATCGTCAATAGTTATCAATAGCGATAAGTATCCGGAATTATTTTCTAATCCCCTGCTTGATTCCAAGGGTGATTTCCTGAGTGTTAAAGCTGAAAACCTTTGGCTATATGCGAATAGCCTGAGGTTTTATTTAATTAAGGATTACCAGGCATGTTACAGGATCATCAGTGAACAGAATTCTTTGATCAAAAACTATCCTTATCTTTTCGATAATAAAACCATTTTGCAAAATCTAAGCAATTATCTTTATTTTATTGCTCTTCATCATGATGAAAATAAATTTGAATCAATTATCCGGGAATTGAAAGACAACAGATATTCTGAAATCGATAATTTATATATCTCGGAAACTGTTTTTACAAGAAGCTTTGAACTATATTATAAAACAAATAATTATGAAAAGAACCTGGAAACAGCGGAAAGTGCACGTAAATTTCTTGAAGAACATTCAGGAAAGTTGATGAAGTTTGATGTTAATTACCTTATCATTTTATTGCTGCGTGCTTATATTATCTGCGATAAATATGATGAGGCATTCACATGCCTGAAATTCAGATATTCTGAAAAGGGCGAGGCATATAAAGATTCGGTTTACAAACTATACTCATTCATAATCTACTACCAGTTAGGATATTACGAGCTATTGGACAATGAAATTCATTCATGGACAAAATCATTGAAACATAAAAGAACCATAAATGAAATTGAAAAGATAATGTTTACAATGTTTAAAAGGCTTATAAATACAAACAGTAAAATAAAAAAAGAGAAAATCAGAAATGAATGTTTGAAAAAATTCAGTTTAATTTCAAACAAGCAGCTAACAGATAATTTTTTCGAAGAATTCAATTTTTTCAGCTGGTGTTCCCGGCTTAGTTTCTGAATATAAAAATATTATATCAATAAATGGTTTTAGCCACCATATGGCTTTTTCAAATTTTCCAGGCGGAAAACATACAAAAAGTGTTACTACTCAGCTATGATGATATTATTCTGTTTGAAAAGAATCATTGCACAATTGTCATTCTGATGGAGCGAAGCGACTGAAGAATCCACATGTTTTTGGATAAAATCACGAAGAATAGACTCTTCACTTCGTTCAGAGTGACAATTTTTTGGAATTTTTTTTATAACAGTTAACATATTTTTCCTTTATGCTGAGTTGTAACCAAAAAGTTAACAGCTTAATTTATTATTCCGCTTTGTATTTTTTCTTCCATAACTCAATAAGTCTCTTTCCTTCTTTATATTTACCTCTGAGCCTGGCCATTTTTGCTGATTTTTCCAGGAAAGTTTCCATGCTGTCAATTGCCTTATCATGAAGGAGAATGCTGTCCCATGTAAGAGCTAACTCGAAATAAAACAATGGATAATCAGGATCGCGTTCAATAGATTTTTCGAGCAGCTTAAAACTCTCGTTAGGCCTGTTTGTTTCCCTCAGCAGCATACCTTTCATTTCCAAAGCTTCATTATAGCCCGGATTTGTTATAATAGCACTATCAAGATACTTTTCTGTAAGCGTAATATTTCCGATAGCAAACTGGCTGTATGCCATATTTAGATATGCTTCTTCATAGCCCGGTTTAAGTTCCAGGGCTTTTTCGAAATCACTGATAGCAAGATAATATTTTTTCTTCAGGTGGTATCGGTTTCCCCTGCTGAAATAAAGCAGGGCATTGTCGGATTCCAAAGCAATATTAGCTGTAAAATCCTCAATTGCTTCTTCTAAGTTGCCAAGCAGAGAATTCACATTTGCCCTGTTGAACAAAGCAGTAGTGTTATTCGGGTTCAGCTTGCATGCATTTGAAAAATCTTTAAGGGCCGCTTCATAATTATTAACAAAGTAATAGCTCAATCCCCTATATTCATAAGTACGGTCAATTTTGGATGCTCCGTAGAACTCTGCGCTGTCAAGAGCTTTAATGGCATCAAATGGCTTGCCGATCTTCAGATAGCTGTGGCCTGCTTCGAGAAGTGCAGGAGCAAAATGTGGATCAATTGATATTGCTTTTTCAAAGTCATCCAGAGCCTCGTTAAATTTTTTTATTTCCAGGTTTGCCTTACCGCGAAAATAATAGTGTTCCTTAATATCAGGTTCAATAGCAATAGCTTTTGTAAAGGATTCCGCAGCATTAATATAATCAGCAGTATCAATATAAATTCTTCCCAGCAGATGATAAGCCGGGGCAAAATCAGGTTTAAGGCGAACTGTTTCAACAAGATCGTTTATTGCATTTTGTTTCTGGCCTTTATAAGTATTGAATATTGCAGCACGGCTATAGTATGCTTTATGCATTTCCGGATCAGCTTCAATTGCCTGATTCAGAAGCATGAAGGCTGAATCAAGATCGCCTTTTTTTAAAATATCCATAGCTGAATGATAATCAACAACTGCTTTTTCCGGATTAACCGAACGGCAGGAAATTACTGCAAATAAACTTAAAATCAATATAATAGTTCTGTACATCTGTTATTCCCGTTAATAAAATTTACTAACTACAAAGTTAACTATTATGATATAAAGCTCAAGTCCAATTTATCTCAATTTTTTTTATTTTTTTTGAAACATAGTAAAAATGACAGCGTACTAAATATTAAACCCATCCACAAAACTCAGAATCCTGATAAGGATTAATTGATTTTAAATATTTTTTGATAATTATTTTTTACTATATATTTTACAAACGGAGGATTTATGAAGAAGCTTATCGGACTTTGCGCAGCGTTTGCATTTTTTGCTATGGTATCCTGTTCGGATATGCCAGTTGGTACGGATGATACATACAGTAATGTTGAAATGGTTAAGGGTAAGGATCAGAAGCAGCTATTGCCAAATGAAGGGATTTTTAACACAGTTGTTCCAACTGAAAGGGCTGCTACAAAAAACAAATCTGTTCCAGCCAAACTGCCAGTAGTCAAACTGTATGACAAAAAAACAGTAAATGATTCGGATATTCCAAAATTAGACGATGAAATAAGCAAGCTCCCTGCAACAGACGAAAACCTTAAAGTTTTACAAAACAAAGACGAGAAATCAGGAAGTGAAAACCAAAATTAAAGAAACGCTTCAAAATCCCATCCCGTTTTGAAGCGTTCTTTCCCGATCTTTTCCTATAAACAATTCTTTAGCACATTTTCTAATCAATTTTCCCTGTTAATATTTGTCATGTAATTACTTGTACTGTTGAACTGTTCAGTTTCGGTATAAAAAAGAGTTTTTGCATCGATTCCATTTTTCCTGTTGGACTCAGTCATTTCCTTCATACCGGGAATTGTTGATATCAACGGGGCTATGTAAACAATAAATATTGCAATCAGGCCAATAGCCGCGAAAAGTTTGAACCATTTTCTCATAATAAACACCTGTTCATCTAAATCAGTTTAGTAATTCCGGGAAATAATATATAAAATGCCAGCCAGGCTATCAGCAGTGTAAGCAGCAGGTTGAAGGTCTGGCCGAAAATATAAAGCCAGAAAGGTTTGCCTCCCTTAAAATGTTCTTTTAATTCCCTGAAGTTAGTTGAAAGCCCTATACTCGTAAACGCCAGGCAGAACATCCAGCCCCTGAGGCCCTTTGTAAATCCGCGTATCACCCCGTTATCAAAAACAGTATAAGCCATATCCGATCCGAGCGAAGCAGAAACTATTGATGCAACAATACTGGCAGCGGCAAACCCGATAACAAATTTTGGGAATCTGTACCAGATTTCCATGGCGCTTGTATTTGTTCCGGAATCTTTGTTTTCAATTTTTACAGCCCAGTATATAGCCACAACAAACGCAACCAGCCCAATCAGGATGTTCTGTATCATTTTAATTGTTGCAGCAACATAAAGCGCTTTGGGCCCAAGAAATGCCCCCGCAGCCGCAACCGCCCCGGTAGAATCTATAACCCCGCCCATCCATGCGCCGCCAAGGATTTCACCCATATTTGTCAGCTTGATAAATGCAGGCATAAGTACCATCATAATGGCAGTAAATATAAGAGACAAGCCAACAGCCAGGGTCAGCTCCTCTTTCTTCGCCTTGCACGCGGCAGCAGTTGCTATTGCCGCAGAAACACCACAGACAGACACTGCCGAACTCATTGTAATGTTCAATTCATTCGATATTCCTTTCAGCACCCTTCTGCCAAATGTGAAAGAACTAATAATAACTACCGGTGTAACCACCCATGCAACTAAAAGCCCCGGCAGACCTATTTGAAGGATTTTCTCGAACAATACTTCCGCACCGAGAAGAACCAGGCCGGTTTTAATAAAATATTCCGTTTGTACAGCAGATTTCACCAATTTCGGTGTACCAACAGTATTGCTGATTATCAAACCCAGTAATATTGCCCAAATTGCATACCCCAGGCCTAATTCACTCATTGTTTGATTTGCAGCAATAAAATAAGCTATCGTGGCAATAAGAAAAATAAAGAAAAAACCTGCAAAAAACTTAATAAAATTATGTTGCATGGCCATCATGCCGATACCAAATAATCCTGCAAGAATTATCGCAAGGAAAAACAAATAAATTATTTGATTATACCCTCGTTTAGGTATTTTCTTTTCCACTGTTTTTAATTCTTCCCGGGCCATTATCCATCGGTCAATGTCATTTCTCACCTGTCGGTTAAGATCATAATCCCTGAAACCTGCATTCATGGCAGCTTCCTGTGATTTTAGAGCTTTGCTTTTAGTGAGAAATTCCAAATCCCGGGCTTTAATAAGCCTGGCAGAAAGTGATGCTGCTTTCTCATCGGCAGCATCATCAGACATAACAAACGAATGTATCGGGTTGCTATTCCATTTATGCGGCTTTGATAATAAATTTTTAAGGAATTTTCCAACAGGCTCCGAACTGCCTTTGATTGCCTCTTTTTCGAATAGTATTTCATACCAGCCGATTGTTTTCAGGCTGTCACCTGCTATGGATGCTTCCTTAGCCATTTTTTCATTAAGCTTGTCGAAATCAGCAGTTTCATCCGGCGGCCCGGGAATGTACAGCAGCATACCGATTATTATAAGTGCGGCTCCAATCCAGATAGCCCAATAATCTTCGTGCGTGATAAGTTGTGATCTTTTCTTTTCTGACATAACAATTCCCTTTAATTTTCGGAATGACTATGCAGTTTAAAAATTTTTGTTGATTTAATCAAGGAAAAATTATTATACCGACAGATAATAATATATTTCATGTTGCCCATTTATATTTATCGAAAGAAATTATCACTACTGTTGTGAACCCGAAATAAATAATTGCTGAAACTAAATTATTATGGCAATATGAATTATTTTTATTTTTTCGATATTCAAAATATTTGCATATTTAGTTAACAACATTTATGTATTTCACTATTTTGGGTTATTTTTATGGCAAAGCTATCTCAGGTAATAATGGTGGACGAGGACAAGTGTGTTAATTGCCATCAGTGCATTAGCGCATGCCCGGTAAAATTCTGTAATGACGGCAGTGGAAATTTTGTTACTTTAAATCCGGATCTGTGTATTGGATGCGGCAATTGCATAGATGCCTGTACACATAATGCCAGGTATGGAGTTGATGATTTTGATAAATTCCTTAGTGCCGTAAGCAGAAAAGAAAAAATGGTAGGAATAGTAGCTCCGGCAATTGCAGCCAATTTCCCCGATAAATATCTGAATTTGAACGGTTGGTTCAGATCATTGGGTATCGATGCTCTTTTTGATGTTAGTTTCGGAGCTGAATTAACAATAAAATCCTATCTTGAAGCAATAAAGCAAAACGATCTGAAAACAGTTATCGCCCAGCCTTGCCCGGCTATTGTTACTTATATCGAAATTTATCAGCCGGAACTTCTCCCTTATCTTGCCCCTGCGGACAGCCCGATGCTTCACAGTGCTAAAATGATAAAAGAATATTTTCCGGAATATAGAAACCACAAAATAGTTGTGATTTCACCCTGCTACGCCAAAAGAAGGGAATTCGATGAAACAGGTATTGGTGATTACAATATTACATACCAGTCAATAGATAAATATCTAAATAAAAATAATATCAATTTATTGTCTTACCCCGAGTTGGATTTCTACGGCCCTTCTGCTGAAAGAGCAACACTGTTCTCATCACCTGGAGGGCTTATGAGAACAGCAGCAAGAGAAGTACCGGACATTTTTGAGCTGACAAGAAAAATTGAAGGAGTACCAACAATTTATCATTATCTAAGTTCATTGATGCAATCAATTCAGGAAGGTGTTGCCCCATTGATTGTTGACTGCCTTAATTGTGAAGCCGGTTGCAACGGTGGGACGGGTACATTAACTAAAGATTTACCTATTGACAAAATTGAAAACCTGATTGAAAAAAGAAAAAGGTCGAAAATCGATTATTATTCCGATACAGAAGAAACTATAGGATCAAATATTGACAAATACTGGAAAAACAACCTATATGGCAGGACTTATAAAAATCTGCAGGAAAATAATTATTTAAAGATCCCCAATGAAAGTCAGCTCGATGAAGTCTTTAAAAGTATGAAGAAATTCTCTGAAGATGATATTTATAATTGTTCGGCATGTGGATATAATAGTTGCAAGGATATGGCTATAGCAATTTTTAATGGTTTGAACAAGCCTCAGAATTGCCATCATTTCAATATTGAAGAAATAACCGAAATTTCCGACCTGGTTCAGAAACAGTTGAGCAATACATTCACGCAACTTCTGGATACAGTACAAAACCAGCAGAGTAATGTTGAAATAATGGAAACGTCAATCAGAGATTATATTGAAACCGTAAAAAATATTAGAAATATTATTGATAATCAGAACCTTAATATCGATAATGCAGCAACCTCCATCGGAGAATTTACAAAGGGTATTGAACTTGTATCTCAGAATTCAGTTAGCGCAGCTGATTCTACAATGGAAAATGTTTCGAAAACCGAGCAGGGAATAAAGGACGTCAATGAAATAGTAAAAATGGTCCACGATTTAACAAAAAGCATCCATGATATTAATATTGAGATCAATTCAATTTCAGATTTAGTTGATAAAATCGCATCCATGACAAAATCAATAAGTGATATTTCTATGCAATCCAACCTGCTGGCATTAAATGCATCGGTCGAAGCAGCAAGAGCTGGCAATCACGGCAAAGGATTTGCTATCGTTGCAAATGAAGTAAAACTACTCTCTGAAAAAACAGCTTCAATGACAAAAGAAATTGATTTACTTGTTGAAGATATAAGAAAGAATGTAAGCGAGGCCGTGGACGAAACTAAAAAGGGTGTAAATCTATCAAATCAGGGCAATTCACTTGCAAAAAATGTAAATGAAAGCATGAGTACAATTTCTGACAGCATTAAGGATATTTATTCCAAGATCAGCAATATCTCGGAAGCTGCCACACAGCAAAGCAGCGAAGCCAAGATGGTATTTGACAATACAAAAACACTTTCAATGTTATCAAAAGACGCTAAATCATCAGTTAGTAGTCAGATCAAGGCAATAAACAGCATTATCACATCTTTCAAAGTTATCAGGAATATAACCAACAGAAACTCGGATATTTCCTCTGACCTTGCTAAAATCACCGAGAGCATTAAAAAAGTTCTTGACGAAAGAAACAATTGAAAAATTCTGAATAATGTTTTGAATAAAGCTTGCGTAATTACATTTCGCAGGCTTTTTTAACGTCTTGAAAACAAAAATAATTTCGTCTCAATTATGTATATTTGTTGATACTAAAATTTTGAAAACGGAAATATTATGGATAATATACTGAAAAATAAAAAAATCATTCTTGGAGTAAGCGGATCCATATCAGCTTATAAAGCTCCGTTTATTGTCAGAGAATTGATAAAATCCGATGCCCATGTCAGCGTTGTCATGACTCCGTCGGCAAAAGAATTTGTAGCACCGGCAGCCCTGTCCAATACCAGCCGGAATCCTGTAATTATTGATATGTTCGACCCATCTCTTCAGGGTGACGGAGCCTGGCATATACAGCTTGCACATTGGGCAGACCTGATGCTGATTGCCCCATGTTCGGCAACAACTTTATCCAGGCTGGCCAGCGGCCTTTGCGATACGGCACTGACAACCGTTGCAACAGCACTCCCGCAGGACTCGCCACTTGTAATATCCCCTGCAATGGATTCAACAATGTGGCAGCATCCCTCTACCCAAAGGAACATTCGCCTTTTAAAAAAATATGGAGCAATAATTATTCCTCCCGAAGAGGGAGAGCTCTCCAGCGGCATTAGCGGAAAGGGACGTCTGCCTGAATTAGAAACAATAACAAATTATCTGAAAAAGGTATTCCGGAAAAAAGTAGGGAAACGGAAAGAAGGAAACTTTGAAGAAATTCTGGCAAAACCGGATCAAACATTGCAGGATGCCGTTGAAAAAGATAAATGGAATGCTGATTATGAACTTGAGCTAATGAAAAAAAATCTTGGGGTCATTTCAAAACTCAAAGGAAAAAAAATACTTATCACAGCAGGGCCAACAATCGAAAGAATTGACGACGTCAGGTTTATCTCAAACCATTCTTCCGGAAAGATGGGCTATGCAATAGCAAAAGCTGCCAGTGAAGCGGGAATGGATGTAAGCCTTGTTTCCGGCCCGGTAAACATTACCGTCCCGGAAGGAGTAAACATAATCAGCGTACGATCTGCCGAAGAAATGTATAATGCTGCTACTTCTTTGTTCCCAGACAGCGATATTGCCATACTTTCAGCCGCGGTTGCCGATTATACCCCGGTTAATCCCCAAAAAGGCAAGATCAAGAAAGAAGAATCCGGTGATAAAATGGTAATTGAATTAAAGCAAACGAAAGACATCCTTAAAACTCTCGGCTCAATGAAAAAAGACGAACAATTCCTTGTAGGTTTTGCTCTTGAATCAGCTGACGAAGTTGAAAACGGCCGGAAGAAACTGATATCAAAAAATTGCGATATGATCATTGTTAATTCAGCTAATAAGGAAGGTAGCGGATTCGGAGGCGATGACAACACTATTACAATTCTGAAAAAGGACAATTCCCTGAAGAATTTTCCCCGTGCTTCAAAGGATCAATGCGCAAGTATCATACTTGATGAAATATTGCTTTAATATTGTGATTACTATTTCGTTAACAATAAAAAATAATTTAATTTCGGAGTTACTATGTTTTTTAAAAAGATATTTATTCCTGCAATACTATTTATCATTGCATCCGGTATATCATTTTCCCAAAACAACTTAAATCAGGAAATCGAAAAGATCAAATCCACCCAGCCGGCCCCCGAACACAACATACTGCTGAATTTTGTCGGTAAATACAGGGTACTGATATCACTTTTTGCTGATCAGGGAGCCCCTCAATATGGAAAAGGTGAATCGATTAATAAAATTTTGATGGATGGCAGGTATATTGAATTTGAAACAGCAATAGAAATGGATTCTTATCCCCTGATTTACAAATATATAATAGGGTATGACAATATCAGGAAAATGTATTCCTTATATTCAATAGACAACGTCAGTACTAATCAGCTTATTTCATACGGTAAGCTGGACCGAAAAGCCAGAACAATAACCTTCAATGGCCAGTTCCAGAACATGATAGATAAATCAATGAACAGTTTCAGTATAGTATTTTCACTGGTAAGCGACAGTAAATTTGAAATTGATTTATTTATTGGTGATGAAAAAAATAAATTTCACCGATCTAAAACAAAATATATACTAATTGACAGGTAAATAAGGAATTTTCACTTTATCTTTTAACTCATTGTATACAAAATTTTGTTAACAAATTATATAAGGATATCAGCATTATATTTTTTAAATCTCCGTTGAATTATTTATAATTTATATCAAAATTACTTTAATATGCTTTATTGGTAATAATATTTTTGATATTCAGCAAAATATGTTATTTAAGAAATTGGAAGAAATTGTAATTGAAATTTAGTCTGTTTTTGGATAAACCGATTTTGAGCAAACTTTTAATATATGGATTAATTCTCTTTTTCCCAATAATTTCTTTAATGCCAGCCAAAGGACAGGCACCGGCAGGGGAAATTGATTACGAGTATATCACTCCGAGAGAAGATACTGTGGTAATAAACCGCAGAGCAGGAGATTATTGGTTTGGTTTTATGGCCGGGCCAAATTTCCAGTACTATTTCAACGATCTTAAAATCCCAACCAACCCGCTCAGGCCATCAGATGAGACAAACCCCTTAATGAATTTTCCTAATGGCGGGGGAAGCGGGCTTCATATTGGTTTCATGGTAGAGTATCTTCCGCCGCTTAAGCATTGGGCCGGAGCGCTCAAGGTTTATTTCTACGACTACCGTACATCACAGACTGAATTCGACCCTCCTCATCTGGACACACTTGATTTGAAATACCAGGCAATAATGTCGTTCACTCACCTGAGTATATCACCATCTGTAAGATATAATTTAGGTATCGAAGGCCTTCATGCATTTGGTGGCCTCGATCTTGAGTTCAGCATCGGCAATGATTCGCGTCTAAGGCATACTTTTGTTAATTCAGGAGATATTCTTCAGGATTGGAAGCTGCCTCTTTCAGATATAAATACACGTTTAGGTTTGCATCTTGGTGGAGGATGGGATATATACATTGCTGATATTAATAACCGTATCAGGGTAAACCTTACGCCCTATATTTCAATTCACACCGGCACATCAATTTTATCTGATTTTAATTCTTCATGGAATGCAGTAACTTTCAGGGCAGGCATGGCTATAAAATTCGGGCCGGATATCATCAGGGAGGACACATTGTTCTTCAATCCGGATTACGTTGCTCCTGAAGAAATTCTTGCTTCGCTCGACGAAGAACGGGATGTAAATTTCCCTGGTTTTGAGCGTAAGGAACCTATTGCTGCCGTAATAAATATACCACCTCCCGACGTTATGATCGCCGGTGAAGTAGCAGAAAAACCTGAATTACCGGCAGAAGAAGCCGAACCAGGAGAAGAAATTGCTTTAGAAACAAACAAAACAGAGAGATTTCCATACCAAAGGCCTTCGGATACTGAATTGTATAGCGATCTGGAAGTTTATTTAGATAAAGTTGCTGAAACAGTAAAGTCAAATCCGTCTTTCGAGGTCAGGATAGTTGGTTACTCGGACAACTCAGGAACAACTGCCCAGAATTTTAGCAGGTCCAGGGAAAGAGCTCAGAAAGTAAAGGATTATTTAGTTAGTAAAGGCATACCCAGAAGAAGGATTCTTTCAACCGGAAGGGGTGCTACGCAGCCTATAGCGAGGAATGATACTGAAGAAGGACGCCAAAAGAACCGTAGAGTTGAAATTGTTGTTGTTGAAAATTGATAGTTAGCATTATAAATATAAATCAGAGAATCAAATGAACAAGACAGAAAAGATTTGTGTAATTGAAGATAACGGGCCGATTCGTAAACTGTTGTGCACAGTTCTGAAAAAAAGCGGATATGATACAATTGATTTCGGAGATGGAAAAAGTTCTTTGGAATGGTTAAAGGAAAATCTCCCCAAAGCATTGATTGTTGATATTTTGCTTCCCGACCTGAACGGATCAGAAATACTTGAGTATATCCGTGCTATTGATGGGGGAAGTGATGTTACGATAATTGCTGTTACAGGCTTTGCAAAAGCAGGCGACAGGGATAAATATCTGCAGATGGGATTTGATTCTTATATCCCCAAACCAATCAATACCGCTACTTTCGCACAGCAGGTTCAGGATGTTATCAACGAGAAAAACAGTTAATGAATATTCCATTTTGGAGTCACAATGGCAGACAACAAAATTGATTTTAGTTACGAATCAATTCTTCAGCAGGCATCAAAGCAAAAAAAAGGCGTTTTCAGTTTATCAAAAACTTACCCTGCATATATTATTTTACTGGTAACCATACTTGCAAGTATAGCAGCATGGTATCTTATGGACCAGAAAGTTCGAAGCGACGGGCAGCAGGCTTTTGATAAAGCTGTAACTTCTGTTATGACAAGGCTCAACTATAAATTTCAGGATGATAAAAAAGTTCATACTTCAATGAACAATCTATATTTTGAGCATATAGAGGTTAACAGGGATATTTTCGAGCTTAATGCCTCGATACCAATCAGGGCATATCCTTCTATCCTGACCATCGCCTATGCCCCCTATGTAGAAAACAGTTGGTACGATGATTTTGTTTATTATGTTCGATCCGAGGGTTACTATGATTTCCAACTCAGGCCGGATGGTGTAAGGCCGTTTTATATGCCTATTGAATATATTGTTCCTCTTGAAAAGAATATGCACAGGCACGGTACTGATTATGCTACTGATTCTATTGCATGGAATGCTATTATCAAAGCACGGGACAGCAATATGACGGTGGCAACGGAAGTATATACTATCAGGCAGCCTGATACAAGCGGTTTTTACCTTATATCCCCTGTTTACTATAAAGATTCTCTTGCAAATGATGTTGAATCCAGAAGAAAAAATTATCTCGGGGCACTGCTCCTGGAAATTGATTCCCCTGTTTTCTTCAAAATGGCTCTTGGTTCGGGAGTTGCTTCTGACACCAGTATTACGTTCCGCGTAATTGACCTGAAGGGAAGCGGCGATGAGAACATTGTATATGAATCAGAAAATATTGATGAAGAAAAGCAAGGAAGTATTCCGCTTTTCATGAATGAAAAAGTCCTGAAGGTAGCAGACAGGAATATGCTTGTCAGGTTCGCATCCATACCGGATTTCGGAGGTTCTTTCCAGCAGTCACTTCCTTATGTTATACTGGCTATTTCACTCCTGATCAGCTTTGCGTTCTTTGGATTCGTGCTGTCAGTTATTACCAGGAAAGCACGAGCTGTTGAATTGGCAGAAAGAATGACAAGATCTCAGAGGCGTATTGTTGAATCTTCAAAAGATATTATTTCCGTACTGGATATGCAGGGTAATTGGAAATCAATGAACCCGGCATCGGAAACAATATTTGAACTTGATCCTGCACAAATGATCGGCGACAATATTGACAAACTGTTCATTGATGATGATGACAGGAAAAAATTCGCTTCTGTAATGACTGGCAACGGCGAAGAACAGACAATCCGCCAGGTTTACCTTATGAAATCTGTTAGTGGCGAGAATAAATGGATTGACTGGAGCTTTACTTACTCGGCCGAGGATGAACTCATTTACTGTATAGGCCGTGATGTAACTCTTGAAAAACTTGCTGAAGAAGAAGCCAAACTCAGGCGCAAGCAAAATCAGCTTGCCGACCAGTTCACCCGCGAGGCCAGTGCTTTCAAATCCTACTTTATGATAAAACTCAGCCACCAGTTAAGGAACTCCCTGACCGGTATTGTGGGTTACCTGCAGTTGCTATCTGCAAAAATCTGGGATAGTGAAGAAGAACATGACCTGTTCGTATCCGAAGCCGAAAAGAGTTCCGAGGAGTTGTTTACATTCGTTTCTGATATTGACGATGTGGCCAGTGCCAGCGATGAGGAAGAATCAGCAGAGCTTTCTCTCGTCAAGATGAAAAATATTATATCTGAATCTCAGAACCTGCTGGGCAATAAATTCGAGAAACAGGAAATTGAACGCCAGGTTGATGTTCAACTTATGGACGAAGGCGGCGATCCCGGGGCTGTTGCCGACAAGGCAAGGCTTACCGAAACTTTCTCAGAGATATATTATGCTCTTTCCGAAGGAAAAGATAAGTCAATGATACAGGTAACCGCCCAGGAAAATCCATACGAAGGCGCTACAGAAATTCAAATTTTTGAAGAAGGTAACGAACTTGTTGAAGGTGTGATAGAAGTTTATAAGAAAAATATCAACTCCCTTATTGACGGCCTGAAAGAAGATAAGAAAGATATTCTGCTAAGGCTGTCCAAGGCTTCGTCAAATATCAGGATGATGAACGGTACAATAAAAGTCGAAACATTCGGCGGCAACGAAGGCAACCTTGTAATGATTACACTGCCTTTGAATAAAGCCAAAGATTGATTTGCTCATAAAAATTGAATAATTAAACCCTCCCGATTAAAGGAGGGTTTTTTTGTTACTTAACCACAAAATATCAGAATTCCAGACCAGTGTAGGAAAAATCAACGATTTATTAGCACAAAACCGTAGATCAATATGTCGGAATTATTAATAATTTTGCCATATCAATATATCTGAACAATGAAATATTATAGTGTTTGACATCCGCAAACCCGGACTTTCCTGGGCCTGACCCGATTTATCGTGGGTTTGTCGGGATCCGATGGAAGCCCGTCGCCGAAAGTGTTAATATTTGTTTTTAGCTCCGTAGGAGGAGATTTAGAGAAGGTTTAAAACCCTACTTCCTTACTATAAAGCTACCGTTCACGAGCTGTTTGCCGCAGCGAACTTTATAATAATAAGAGCCGGACGGGAAATTTGAAAGAGGAATGATATAATTATTGCCGCCCTCTTCCTGCCAGCCTGCGTCATAGCTGCCTGCCGGGCTGCCTGCAGAAGAATAAACATCAATGCTTACATTTCCGGAAGTGGCAAGGGAATATTCAATATTAACGGTTTGCTCCGCCGGGTTGGGGGCTGTTTTTCCTGCAAGGCTGCCGCCCTCTTCCACGCCAAGAATTACCCCACCCTCGCGGTAAACAACAACTCCATTGTATGCTGTTCCTATCCATTTATTTCCGGCATCATCAATTGTTATACAGGTAACACCGTTTGTTGGCAGTCCTGAATTTTCTTTATAAAATCGTTCAAAATCAGAACCATCGTATTTAAAAAATCCCCATGGCTACTGCTGATACAATCCATAGAGTGTCTTTTTCTGCTATTATAGTGGAAAGTCTATTATCAGGTAAGCCGCAAAGATCAAAATTATAATTAACCCATTGTATAGCCTCAGATGAATATAAATTGCTAAAAATGCCAATAAACAAAATGATTTATAAAATTATCTTTTTCATGATATTTCCCTATTTAATTATTGTTAACGGTATTGAATAAATGTTTCCATTGACAATAAACCATAATTCCTTTTCATTATTAAAACACATGAAAAGGCAAAAAGACGCAGGAAAGTTTTATTATTTTTTTTTGTTGAAGCGAAGCTTCGGTAAAAATGTTTGCACATGAAATACTATTTTATCTACAAAAGATATAATTATTAATCTTGAATGTAATGATAATGCCAAATGGGGAAATTTTAAAATTATTTTGTGTTTTTAATATTAAACCATTTAGTATTATCTTTGTCTGATAACTTTAAGAAGTTGATATTATGTAAAATTTTTAAAATATTTTTTCTAACAAATATTACTGAGTAGTGTAATTGTTTCTAAGACGGTGATAATAAAAATGGAAAACACCCTGTAATCATAAATGTTTAATTTTGAAAGGTTCACAATGAGAAAATTTAACTGGCAAAAAGCGGTAACGGCATTTTTCGCCGTGATTCTGATGATCGGCTTCACAGCCTGCGAAGATGTAATCAGCGATCTTGATACTACTGGTGATGTGGAATCAATTCAGGTGAATTATGATTCTGATAATTTCTTTGTAATGGACGCAGCTGAAGAAATCCTTGATTTTCAGGCCGGCGATACTGGTTTGGAATTTTCACTGAAAAATGACAGCTATTCAGTTGTTATGATGGACAGGCACGGACGCGACGACAAAGGCGGACGTGATGACAGAGGCAGAAAAGATAACGACTTCAGGCACAAACGTACAGGTATTTTCCTTGGCAGCCTGCTTCGTAATCTTGATCTTGACGAAACACAGATGACAGCAGTAAAAGAATATATGAGCGCTTATTTCAAATGCAGGTGGGAAGTATTCCAGGAATCAATGGAAGACAGAATGGAAATTATGCAATGGGCAAATGCACAGCGCAAAGCTTTGATTGAACAGTACCGCAATGATGAAACCGGCGAATATACAAAAGAAGAACTTCGCGCGGACCTGATTGAACTTCATGAAACAGTAAAAGAAAGAATGATGGAAATTTTCGATCAGGAAGCTTATTGCGACTGCCTGGATACACTTCTGACAGCTATTGACGATATGTTTGAAGACGGAAGTGAAGAACAGGCTGCATTCAACGAATGGTATGCACAGCTTGAAGGCCCTTGCTTCGAAACCACAGAAGATGATACAGAAGGTTAATATCACTTTATGCATATATTACTTTGAAAAAAAAGCCTCGGTTTCCGGGGCTTTTTTATTTATATTTGTAACAATTGATTTTAACATGATAAATAACATGTTTCACTAACAACGATTTTGATGACGGTAGCATAATTTATTCCGAAAAACTTAAAACGCTTTAGCGGCTCCGGTATTACCAGGGAGCTTTGTTTAGTTTTTGCCGGGATAAATTATAAGGAATCATCAAAACCCATGATGTAACTCCTCTAATTTTTTTATCTCCATATACGGCTCCCGCGGTAGTTGAATTTATTTCATATTATAAAATTTTATTTAGGACAGAACATTGAAAAAATGGTATGAACAATTGTTCGAAAACTACTCAAACACATACGACAAAGAATTTTTTACACAGGGAACTATCGGCGAATGCGATTTTCTGGAGAAAGAACTGAATTTTGACAAAAGCAAAACAATCCTCGACGTCGGCTGCGGAACCGGCAGGCATTCTATTGAACTTGCAAAAAGGGGCTATAATGTAACAGGTATCGATCTTTCGGAAAACCAGTTGCAAAAAGCAAGAGAAAAAGCACAAAACGCCGGGCTGAAGATTGATTTCATTCAGGCTGACGCCAGGGAGTTTTCGCTCGGCAGGAAGTTTGATTTTGCTATAATGCTTTGCGAAGGTGGATTTTCACTGATGGAAACAGACGAGATGAATTTTGCAATTCTGAGTAATAGCAGGAAGCATCTGAAAGATGGCGGGAAGTATATTTTTACATGCCTGAGCGCTTTATTTCCATTATATCATTCCGTAAAGGATTTTCATGATAAGAATCTGCTTGACGGTACTACTTTTGAAAGTAATTTCAATATTATGACCTTCAGGGATTATTCCGACCTGGAATTCACTGACGACGACGGAAATAAGCATAGAGTTGACTGTAATGAACGTTACTACGCTCCGTCAGAGATTACATGGTTGCTGAAAACACTTGATTTCAGGAATATTGATATTATGGGCTGCGACATTGGCATTTACGAGCGCGGACGGCCGCTTACAACAGATAACTACGAAATGCTCGTTGCAGCGGAACTGTAATTTGTTCATTTTTTTAAATTATAAAAAACCGGGGGCGTACAGCTCCCGGAATTAAAAAGCCCCGCAGCAAAGCGGAGCTTTCTAATTTAAATTTATTTTTCAAAATTACATTCTGAACCTGAGGCCGCCTGTAATCTGAAAGTTATTCATATCAGAAATGATATTAAATCTTGCTGTTCCAACCAGATCCATATTCGGACTCATTTTTACAATAATACCGCCTGCGGGTGCAAATCCGAATTTCAATTCGGAATCATCCCATTCTCCATACTCGCTGTCGTATTTAATTGTTGCATTGTTGAAGCATAAATCGCCGCCAATAAATGGTACAATATTACCTCCGGCGAATTCATATCTAAAACCGGCTCCGAAAGGTATATTTGAAATTGTCAAGTCATCAGAATCTGTTCCGTATGACCAATAACCAAGAAAACCGACAATTGACATATTCCTCTGGAAGTAGTACTGGAATGTGGCATTCAGGCCGAATCCCATGTTAACGCCGTCGCCAAAATCACCCAGTGGCATTGAAATACCTACTTCACCACCAAGGTACATCGGGTTTTTGAATGCTTTCTGTGCGTGGCTGTCTGTTACCGCTACAAAAAGTAGCGCTGCTACGAAAAGTGCAAAAAATTTCTTCATCAAATATCCTCCTGCTTTACAAAAATTGTGTAACAATAATATTTCTATCAATAGTTCAATATATATTAATTTTTTCTTATCTGCAAGCAATATTTACATATCAAAGAATATGATTAGCTAAGCCTAATAATATTTGCACATTTATCAGCAATTTGTGAAACTGATAAATTTGTTAAGCGTATTATCTGTATTGTTTCACTTTCAGGATGTTTTTTGACATGATCAACTTTTTAAGAATTTCACTTCTTATAATCTTATTGGCCGCAATCACTTACCCATCCACAGGCCAGGGGGGCCGCCCCAAATACAACGGCAAAGTTACAGGCAAAGTGCTTGACAAAGAAACCGGCAAGCCGCTTCCATATACCACTATATCCCTTCTCTATCGCGATACTATAGTTGTTACCGGGGCTATAACCGACAAGGACGGTTTGTTTACGGTGGAAAATGTCCCGCCGGTACAATACAGGCTGAAGGCACATTTCATTGGCTACAAACCCTTTTTCAAAGAAGGTATAAATATGGCCGGCCGGACGAAGCTGGATGTGGGGGAAATCCATCTATCGGCGAATATTGTCGAAACGGAGGGGGTAAAAGTTGAAGCTGAAAAAGATATAGTTTCTTATGAAATTGATAAAAAAGTTATCAACCTCAAGGAATCCGACGCTGCCAAAGGAGCTACTGCCGCTGAAGCGCTCGAAAAAGTGCCTTCTGTCAGGATGGATATTGACGGTAATATATACCTGCGGGGCAGCCAGAACTTTACTCTCCTTGTTGACGGTAAGCCTACCATGATGTCAGCTAAAGATCTGTTGCAGCAGCTTCCGGCAGAATCCCTGCAAAGTATCGAGATCATTACCAATCCTTCTGCAAAATACGATCCCGACGGCGTTTCCGGTATTCTGAACCTTATAACCAAGAGCGATGAGCTGTCAGGGTTCAGCGGACTTCTGAATATGACAAGCGCAACAAGGGATAAATATTCTGCAAGCCTGAATTCCAATTACCGCAATTCTGTTTACAGCACGAATATGGCATTCAGCTACAACAGCCGAAGAATGCACCCTGTAAGCGATTTTATGCGCGAAACAGTAACTAATGATACGACATTTCTTGTAAAGTCACTGATGAACCGCACATATTTTTCCAAAGGCTATAACCTCCGTGGCGGTGGCGATTATTATATTAACGATAATAACACCCTGCAGCTACAGGTTGATTACGGCTATTTCGGATTTGACAGAATAATGCCAACGGAATATTCCGAGTGGAATTCCTTTAATGAGGACAGAAGCTACTTCAAAAATGATGACCTTTATATTGTTGATGGTAATTATATCAGCTCATACCTGAACTATGAAATTAACCTGAATGATGCAGGACAAAAGATAAGTACAAATTTCCTCTATTCATATTGGCAGGCAGATGCCGAAGGAAGTTCGGCCCGAAGCGAGAGCAACCAGGGGCATTCTGAAATTGTTGATCTTCTTCGCAAGAACAAATCTGCAACAGAGGCAGATGGAACAAATCTTAGATATAAAATTGACTATACTCTTCCTTTCGAAGAAATTGGAAAGATTGAGGCAGGTGCGCAAAGCGATTATTTCGTCAAAGGATCCGATTTTATTTACCAGGATTTCGATACTTCACAGGAAGTATGGAATATTAATAATAATTATTCAAATGAATCTGATTACGACCATTATATAAACTCACTTTATCTTACATATACAGACCAGATTATTGAAGACCTTGGGTTCATGGTTGGATTAAGAGGCGAGCATTTCCAAAGGAATCTCCATCAGATAACTACCGGACAGGATTTTGATTTCGATCAGTTCAATCTGTTCCCATCGGCACACCTTACATGGACCATGTCTCAGGTAAGACAACTCCAGGCAAGCTACAGCCGAAGAGTTTACCGTCCTGATCACAGGCAGCTGAATCCATATCCTGATTTCGTTGATGAATATTACATCAGCCAGGGCAACCCGAATCTTAAACCACAGTTTACGGATTCATATGAACTGAACTATCGCGACGGATTTGGTAAATTTTTCATATCTCTTGAAACATATTACCGCCAGACAAACAACCTGATTGGCAGAACAATGACTCTGCTCCCGGATAACAGGATACTTCTGACATCAGATAACAATGACAAAGATTATCTCTACGGTGGTGAAATATCTGTTAACGCCACACCTTTTGATTGGCTGAGATTCTATGTTGCAGGTAATTACTATAGTTACAATCTTGTTGAAAAAGATGATTTCGGCGGCACTGATACACGCCAGACAAATGTAGCCGACCTGAACGGAATGGCAACTGTATATTTTTCAAAATCCACGGTACTCCAGCTAAACGGATACTACTCAGGCCCCAGGATCATCACCGACGGCGAGCAGGAGGAAGTTTTCATAATGAGCGCTTCAATCAGGCAGGACTTCTTCAACAGGTCGCTCTCGCTTCTCTTTAACGTCAGGGATATATTCAGCACAGGAGATTACGTTTTCGATAACAGGACGCTGAACCTTCATTCCTACGGCGGTTTCACACCTGAGCAACCGGTAGCCTCCCTAACGCTGACATACCGAATTAATAATTATCAGTCCGACAGGCGCGGGCAGGACGGACAGGCCCCGGATACAAATTTCGAGGGCGGCATTTAGGGCAGGAATTATGTTCTTCTTTACAATTCTTATTCATAAGGCCCGGATTTCATGGGCTAATCGATAATGAATTTGACAGATTACAGTATAAGGCAAAGTCGGATAGCAAAAAATGCAGCTTTCCGCGGAATTCTCTACTAAGTTTAATTCAGGGTTCATACCCGTTATTCCCCGGATTCCTTATTGGGCTTCGGGGATTATTTTTGCCTTATAAAGAAACTGATCCAATGCTTGTAGTCATTGGATCAGTTACAAAATATTGTTTTTTACAGAAAATTATTCTTCAATAAGGTGAGCTTCCTCGGCCTGGAGTACAACCGAATTGCCGTCATAATTATGTACAAAGGCAACAAGAATCAGGTTGTCAACATTCCATTCTTTTTCACCACCGGGCCTGTTTTCTTCGGGAATAACAAACTTAACGGTTTTATTTATCATTTCGCCAGTTGTCGGAGCTGTTGTAGAAACAGCCTCGCCCCAGGTTCCGTTCATCGAGCCGCGAAGTACGTGCCTGTGAACGTAATCTTCAATTTCCGAAGGAGTGGCTTCATCATCGGTCTGGAAACCTACAATATTATCCTCAAGGATGAAAACACAGAGATTATGTGTTGTTTCGCCTGCTTTAAAATATTCAATATCCACATCCACAGATATTTCGTGGGTTGCCTCATCATAGGATGGAGTAAGTTCTATACTCATTGGCGGTTCCTGGTTCAGAATAGCCGGGATTTCAGTATCCCAGTTTCCCGGATCCTGAAGAACGTTACCGTTAAGTTCCATTCTGTTCAGCATTCCTTTGGGAAAGCCAGCCTGCAAAGCACCGTACTTTGTTTCCAGTTCTTCAGATTCATCGCACCTCAGGTCAAGAGGGTGACTGGGATCAGGCTTTGCATAGAATTTTGCATGCAGGCCAACAAGGATTATCCTTCCTGGATAGTAATCGGAAAGCCTTTTTGCTTCCCTGTGTGCTGCTGGGCAGTTGCCGCATTTCATACCTGTAAATTCTTCGAGAAGAATTTTCTGAACCACTTCGTTTGTATCTACAAATCCGCCGCCGGATTTCAGGTATGGCGGGTCAACTTCGTCGCATGATGATAGCAGAATCATTCCGCTTATCATCATCAGGCTGAGTATATTTATATATCTTTTCATTTATTATCTTTCTATTTTTGTTTTTTATTCTATCTAACAGACCGTTATATTACACAATAGTTACATCAGAAGGAACTTGTTACCGAAAGGAAGAATCCGTTTGAAGCCGGAACCTGCCTGCAAACCCCGCCTACGCAAAGAAGGCCTTCGCGCTGGCGTCCGTAACCGATTGACACCCTTGTGGCTTCGTGAACATAAGCAAAAGAAGCATTCAGGTAGTGAAGGCTGCGGTCGATAGTTTCGCCGTATTTTTCCTCGTCGAAATAATTGAATTCATCCCATACGGAAAAATAGAATGAAGGAGAAATAGTATATTCGGCAAGCACCACAAGCCAGTTGCCATAAGTATAATCCTGCTCGGTAATTGCTGAATCCTGGCTTGCCCAAAGGTGCTGGATCTCTGTTCTGATGGTGTTGGTTCTGGACAGCTTGTACTGAATTTCAGCAATTGCGATATTCGTTTTTACCTGCCCGTATTTGGCAGCCCCCATATTTTCAACAATATCACGGTCATAAGTTTGATTTATGTATGTAAATTTCGTTTTCAGTTCTTTATTCCATTTTTTCTCGATAGCAAAGTTCAGATCCCTGAAGAAAGTCCTGTCGCCGGTACTGAAGAAGGGTGCATCATATTCCAGTGCACGGTGGTTAACTGTATCCATCATTGTTGCAGTTGAATCAATAGCTTTAATCACTGAAAAGTTAAAGCTTAAATTAGTTCCGTATTTTCCGCCAAGAAGTGTTTTTTTCGGAATTTTATAAGTAATTTCCGCCTGTGCTCCCACTTCGCCATTTAGCTGTGTCGAGAATGGATAAACAGTAGCAAGCCTGTATGTTTGCTGTTTGGTCAGCGGAGGAATAAAATTAATCAGCAGGCTGTTTGATGTAGCCCCGCGCTCACTGCGGAAATCCATATTATCAACACGGTGAAGATTAAGCGCCACACCAAGCCCTCTGGTAAAATAAGAAGCATTTAAAAGTAATGCCTGACCGGGATTATAACTGTAGCGGTTAGAAGCATGCGGGTCGTTGTACTTGTATGCATATTCGGCATCAACATTAAATGAAGGGCCGAAAATACCGGTTCTCAATGCATAAGCAAGTGTATTTGCCGGCAAAACATATTGTGTTGAAACAGAATCTTCATACTTAGAAATAACACTGGCTCCGAGATTGATTGAATATTCATCAGGAACCAGTCCCGTTACAACATCAGTCAGCGCGAATTCCGCGTCAGCTCCGCGTACAAGACCCTTACCCAGATCCCAGAAATTTCTCTGCTTGCCGATAATACCCGTCAATGTCAGGCCGTCAACCGGACGCAACTTAACTTTAACACCATCCATCGCGTTGTCATATCCAAGCTGTCTTTCCTCGTATGCCCTGAATATCATACCGCTTCCGAACTGCTCATAAAAATTTCCGGCTGTTATATCAATAATATCCGACCTGTAGGTAGCATATCGGTAAGAAATGCCGTTACCTTCGTAGCGGGGATCGAATCCGGAAATCGGCCCAAGATATGATTCATATCTGAAACCAACTTCAAAAGAGTTTAAATTATAAATCAGATTAAAGAATGAATTAGAAAGAATTTTTTCTTCCGGGACAGTTTCAGCACCGATTTCATTGTCTTTCTGGTAGTATTGCGCATCCACCTGGAAGTTTCCCGAAAACCTGCCGGCATCGGGAAAAACCTGGGAGTAGGCGCTTCCAATACCTAAAAACAGGCCAATTGCAATTAGAACAGATGTACTTCTTTTCATCATTTTCCTTTTGTAAAATCACCAATTTTCTTACCTGATTGACAGACGGAAGGAGCAGCGCTGTAAAAAAATCGTCCCGGGTAAAACGCCTTTACCTTTACCTCGTATCAATCGAATTTTCAATATAATAAAATGTATTAAAATCTCCCAATAATATAGGATATAAAAGCATCCGGCAGCAGAGCTTGTTCGAAAAAACATATTACCATTCAGAAAGATTATGTCTATTAGAATTACTATTTAAAAAAAAAGCCCTTCCAACAAATTCCATGGTAAATATCATTTACAGGATTCGGGGAGGGCCGGATTTTTCTGAATCGCTTAATTTTTTATATTAATTTGAATACTGATAAATTACTGCACTCAAAATTAATTCCTGTGGATATCCCTGTGCATTATCCTGCGGGATTCCTGGAGCTTTTCTTCATCAGGAAGCGACATAAGGCGTTTGTTAAGTTCCGCATCATTTTCATTCTTCAGAACTGAAGCAATATAGGAAATTACATTTGCCGGGAACATTCCGCTTTCTTCATACAGATCGCGATGTTGCAGGAGAATTTCAGCAGATTCCTCGCAGCTTGTAGGCAGTTCCGGCAGATCAGAGCATACCTGGCTGTCGTGAATATTTCCAACAACATGTGAATTTTTGGCATTGGCAAGAGATTCCTTGCCGTTTGTAAGTCCCCAGTTCACGGCGCTTGCTATTGCAGCCAGTAATAAATGTGAATTACAGCTTCCGTCGGGGCTTCTCAGTTCCACGGTCTGCCTTGAATCAATAGTCTTTGAAATATCCGGTTGCTTCGGATTTACAATATTTGTCAGGTTACATACATTATTCCATCCAAGTGGCACACGAACAAGAGCTGAGCGGTTCATAGCGCTCCAGCATACTTTCGTGGGCGCTTCCTGATGTGGCACCAGACGCAGGTATGATGCTGAAACCATATTCCCGAAAGCACTGATGCTTGTAGCATAGTGGCAAAGGCCGCCAATAACATTTTTAGCTATATCGCTGAGTTCTCCGTCGGAATCAACCATTACATTTTTGCCGTCTTTTTTCAGCATCATGTGTACATGCATACCAGTTCCGGCATGTCCAATCTCAAGTTTTGGAACAAATGTTGCAACACAGTTATGCCTGAAAGCCACGTTTCTGATTATCCAGCGCGACAGGACAAGAATATCACCGGTATCTTCGATAGGTGTGGGCAGAAATTCAATTTCCACCTGCTGAGCCATTTTGCCGTTTATTTCTTTATGGTCGCTTTTTACATCATCCAGGAATCCGACTTCGTTGTGAGCATATTTCACGTTCCCGCTGATCATCGCAATATGGTGGAGCATTTCGTTCAGGATATGCCCTGATTTTACATAAGGGGCACTTGCATGGTATCCTTTTTGTTTTGGCATAGGGAATGAGCGGTTCTCAGGATCGCTCATAAGGTAGAATTCCAATTCTCCCAGGGCATGAAGTTCCATTCCTGTTTTCTTCTTGATTTCGCCGGCAGCTTTTGCGAGTATATTGTCAGGTGCAAAATCAGCGAGTTCGCCCTCGGGAGTTAAGAAACGGCAAACCATATTAAGGCTTTTTTCATCGAAAGGATTTATAAAGGCTGTTTTGTAAACAGGAATAACATATAGATCGGATTTTCCGGGGTCTATCATACCCTTGAATAATGAGGATCCGTCCACCCTTTCGCCTTCGGTAAGAATAACTTCGGCCTGCTGTCGGCTGCAGATTGGTATTCTCAATTCTTTGATTTTCCCGTCAATACCAGTGTAATTAAAAGTAATTCTTTCAATCCCTTTTTTAATGATGACATCAATCAGGTCATCGCGTGTAAACTCATTCCTGCTTTTACCAGTCATTTGTGATATTTGGTTTGTCAGGGCAAAGTTATCAATATTTGTATTCATCTTTCACCTGTTCGGTCGTTCAATAATCCGTTCAATTAATAAATATTATTTTCAAACCATTAATATAACACTTAAAACGATACCCGCCAATAAAAAAAGCAAGTAGTATATCAATGATTTATAAAGTATATATTGTTTTGTTCGAAAAGTTGTATCCAATTATATATACTTCGATTTCAGGCAGCAGAAAATGCTTAAAATTTGGAACTTAAAGGGTAAATTTGCAACTTCTGAACAAATGAATTTATTCGGGAGGCTAAAACTGCAATACTTTGCCGCCCTAAATGAGAAATATCCGAAATATTTTTATATCTTTAACCATTGTAGGATTAGCGCAAAAAATTAAAGATGTTTTTCTAATATATGGGCAATAAAAATAAATTACTGAAGCTGACACTGCTGCTGAGCAGCATGATGACCATGATGGCAGGAGCGGTTGTATCACCTGCCCTTCCACAGATAAACACCAACTTCGGGCATATTGAAAATGCCGACCTGCTGGTAAGGCTTATTATTACAATTCCGGCGCTGCCGGTGGTGTTTTTCTCGCCCCTTGCCGGTTTTATTATTGACAGGTTCGGCAGAAAAATGGTATTGATAAGCTCTCTGATAATATATTGCATCGGGGGCTGTTCGGGCTTTTTCCTGAACGATCTCTACCTGATTCTTGGCGGCAGGCTTCTGCTTGGGGTGGCAATTTCCGGGATCATGACGGTATCTTCCACTCTTGTGGGTGATTACTTCAAAGGAGATGAAAGGAATCGCTTTATGGGTGTGCAGGGGTCTTTCATAGGATTTGGCGGAGTATTTTTCATTTCTCTTTCCGGCTGGCTGACCGATATTGAATGGCGTATGCCCTTTCTAATCTATGCTTTTTCAGTTCCGGTACTATTCATGGTTATGGCATTTCTATTCGAGCCGGAAGTAAGCGAATATGATTCGGAGGTTTCATCCGGCGGTAAACTGCCTGTGGGGAAGATTGTACTGATTTTGTTCCTTGTATTCACGGGAATAGTATATTTCTACCTGATGCCCGTGCAGATGCCCTATTACCTTGCTAAAATGGAGGGCGTCACCAACACAATGACGGGCCTGGCAATATCATTTTCCACACTGATGTCTTCCATTGTGGCTTATAATTACGGCAGGATAAAGAAGCGCCTGATTTATCCCTTTATATATGCCCTTGCATTTGCATTTATGGGACTGGGGTACTTTGCAGAGTCACTTAGTAGCAGTTACATCGAGGCAATTATATCACTTGTTCTGGTAGGCGGTGGCGCCGGACTGCTGATGCCTTCGGGCAATTTATGGATGATGAGCATTACGGCCCCGGCAATGCGCGGCAGGATGGTCAGCCTGGTATCCTCGTTTACATTCCTGGGGATGTTTATGTCGCCTATAATAGCCCAGCCCCTGATAGACAGGCACGAAGTAGCCGGAGCCTTCCAAATTTCCGCATTAATACTAATTATCCTTTCCTCCCTGCTGCTTATTTTTGGTATAAGGGTGAAAAAGAAAGGATAAAGAGATTGGAAAATAATTTGTTTGGAAGATTTGAGAATGATCTAAAGTTGGGTTTGAATTGGTGATTTTGAAAAATATCCTTTGGTACCCAAGATCGTGGGACAAATTTTAAATGCAAAAACGTGATGTTTCTTTATTCTAAAAGTATTTTACACCACCCCGCCCTTCGGGCACCCCTCCGCCGGAGGGGAATATCCTTATTCTATGAATATCATGGAGTTAATTCCCATCCCGTGGAGGTGATTAAAGGGGTGGTTCATCGATAATAAAAAATTATAAAATAAAATGCTTGTTATGCTATTAAAAGACAGCCTACAGACCAATTAGTCGATTGATTCATTCACGCCGTTAGTGCCCTGCTGTATCTGGCCGTGTAAAGGTTCTTTATCAGCTCGGGTGTGGTTTCGCATATTTCATTCCTTGTAAGCAGGTAATCTATTCCGCATTTGTAAAACCCCGTTGTACCGTCCCAGGATACTGTGTCGGAATACAGAATGATCAGTGTGCCGGGTTTTAAAATCTCAATATTGTCCATTATAAATATCTCGCCGTCGAAGTAGCGAAAATCAAGGATCAGGTCATCATATCTTTCCCTGATCTTCTTGTATGATTTGGGGTCGGTAACCCTGCAGCTGAAAAGAATGTCGTATTTTTGCCGGCTTAGTTTTTCGGCTGCTTCATCAGAATTCCTGCATGTATCTACTATGAAATTTCCGTTATTTTCAAAGTACCTGCCGTAAAGCTTTCTCGTAATGTCCATGCTTTCGAGTATCAAAATTTTTATTTCTTCCTGCATATTTTTCCCGATTATCTTAACAAAACCTTGTTCTTTCAAATTATCTTCGACCGTTTTACAAAAAATAGTTAATATTACTTTTCATCAGAAATATTCTTTAGTTCTTCAATTTGCCTGAAATAAATATCTCTTATCAATCCGGGAGTTTTATCGTCTATCTCTAGTTTCGTAAACACATAATCAACACCGGCCCTGTAAAAAATCGACAGGCCTTCCATTGATATAATATCAGTATCCATGAATACCAGAGTATCCGGTTTCAAAATTTTTCTCTTTTCCCTGACAAATGATTCTCCGTTGAACGGGCGGAATTCGAGTGGCAGGTTGCTGAAACTTTCCTTATTCTTTTCATAAGTTTCAGTATCAACGCCCCGGCTGATAAAGAAAATATCGTAATTATTCGAACTGAGTTTTTCAAAGGCTTCATCAGGGGTTAAGCAGGAATCAACATCAAATCCTGAGGTATTTTCAAAATATCTGACAAAAAGCTTTCTTCTAAGATCGCTGTTTTGAAGTATCAATATTTTTAAAGGATTCGCCATGGCAACCTGATATTAGTCAATTTATCAAACTTATTTTATCATCATCCCGTTATCATGGATATATTTATCCTTCGCTGTGCCCATAATACAAATTGTTTTGCAATTATTTAAATTAAAATTTTGTTATTTTTTCAAATATCCAAAAGTTTTTACACTTTAAGAGACGTTGCCAGACCTCTAAAAATTATATTGGATTTTTTTGTATTTTCTAAAAATTGAATGATCGATAATAGTATGGAGAACCGTGGAAAATTCAAATAAAGAATTTCTGGACTCACTTGACCTGATAGATGAGGAAATGGAAAAATTCATACCATATTCCCTGCAGGATCTTTCGGAGCTTGGCAGCATTCCTGAATATATTTACCGCCTTGTTGAGCGGAATACAGATAGCCTTAGTATAAAAAAAATTATTGATTTTGGCTGCGGAAAGGGAGCTGTACTTTTATATCTTGCTGAAAGGCTGAATTTCCAGGGCACGGGAATTGATATTGTTCCGGAATTTATTGAAGCTGCTGATAAAGTATCTGCTGAAAAGTTATTTGATAACCGGCTTGAATTTCATACCGGTAATATTTTAGAATATATAGACAAAGAAGATAAGTATGATTTAGTTCTTTATGGATATGATTCTGAAATTCTTGGAAATGTTAGTGAAACAATATCCCGCTTAATAAAATGTATTGATGCGAATGGATACTGTATCATGGAAATTGCATGTACTCCTGAAGGCAAACCCCGATTAGAAGGTTTACCCACGGAAAAAGAGCTTTTATGGCAAATGAGAGAATCACCACTTCAGGTAGTTGATAAAATATACTGGGATATCGATAAAATAAAATCGATAAATAATTATAATAACGAATGCATAAATAACAGAATATCCGAATTAAAAGAACAATTTCCCGGGAGTATTGACTTATTTGACCGGTATATGGCCAACCAGATTGAGGAATGCAAATTAATTGAGAATGATATGATCTGTTCTACCTGGATTTTAAGGAAGAATGAAACAACTAATACTGGATAAATATGAGAACTACAATAATCCGTTTACTTTTACTAATATTGCTCATGTCTGTTTCCTGTGGTGATAATTCTACAGAATCAGTCCAGACTCCTGACTATTCGGATGATTATAACTGGGCATCCAATCCTTCAGTTGCTGATAAAGTAGTTGATGTATTTTACGTGTATCCGACTTTGTTCGGAGGCCGGGAAAATAAAAATATGGATATTAATGATGATCAGATGAGAAGTTTGGTTCAGGCAGTGATACCGAAGCAGACCGGTATTTTTTATGAGGAATGTAATATTTATGTTCCTTATTACCGGCAGATGTCAATGGATGGGCTATATTTAAATGCAGAAGAAAGAAATTCCTTCTACTCAATCGGCTATAATGATATTGAGCGTGCCTTTGATTATTATATTACTAACCTGAATGCCGGAAGGCCATTTATTTTGGCCGGACACAGCCAGGGATCACAGATATTGATTCAATTGATAAAGGATAAATTTGCTAATGACAAGTTGATGAAGAAGCTCGTAGCAGCTTATCTGATAGGATATTCCGTAACCGATGAAGACCTTTCCGAATGTGACTGGCTGAAAATTGCAGAATGCGCAGATGATACAGGAGTAATAATAACATACAACACTCAGTCCGAAACTGCTTTTGGTTCTCCGGTTCTATTGCCCGGAGCAAATTGTGTTAATCCTCTGAACTGGACAAGGACAAATGAATATGCTCCCAAAGAATTAAATACCGGGGCTGTATTTTTTAATGCAAACGGGGAAGTTGATTCAACTGTCAATAATTTTACAGATGCCCGGATTGACGAAAATGGCGCACTAATAGCCGGAACACCTGATCCTGCGGTATATAGTTCAGCTCCGTTTCCAACGGGTGTATATCATAAGCTGGATTATAGTTTTTTCTTCAATAACCTGAAAGAGAATGTGACTATCCGGATAAATTCTTACTTCAAATAATAGATTAAGAACCTCTGATGCGGGAACTATAAATTAAAGGGTTAGAAGAACAACGCCATAAAATAATATGTCGTTTATATTAATAATTTTTTACTACATCAACATATCTGAACAATAAAATATTATCATGCCTGACCACCCCAAAGGGTGTGTCTTAAAAGGGAGAAAAATTATCATTCTGAGCACAGCGAAGAATCAATAATCCGAAAAAATACTGGATTCTTCACAACGCTTCAGAATGCCAAATCGTAAATATTTAAATAAAGAGACATCGCCATAGCTGCAAAGCCCTCCCCCTTCGGGGAGAGCTTCACACAACTCTTGTTTTTGGCAGAGGTCGGAAACTGAATCGGAATAATCAAAAACTAAGATTTTGAAAATCACGTTGATTCCTGATGTCAAAATTTTGGAAAAATTACTTAACAAAAGGAAGTTTGATTATTTCAGCAGGCCAGCGTTTTTTCCTGGCTTCGATTTCAATAATATTTCCAACTTCTTTCTGATCGATCCTTACATATCCAAGGCCAATTGGTTTTTCAAGCATTGGTGAAAGGTTACCGCTGGTAACATAACCTATCTCTTCATCGCCTTTGAAAATTTTATAGTTGTGGCGCGGGATTAACTTTTCAGACTGCATAGTAAAACCAACCAGGCGACGTTTAAGTCCTTCTTCTTTCACTTTGGCAAGTACGTCGCTTGCATTGAATTCGCCTTTTGCAAGCTTGGTTATCCAGCCCAGGCCTGCTTCGAGTGTATTTGTTGTCTGGTCAATATCATTGCCATAAAGCATGTATGCTTTTTCCAGGCGGAGAGTGTCTCTTGCACCCAGGCCAACGGGTTCTATTCCGAATTCTTCGCCGGCTTCGAATATAGCATTCCAAATCTTTTCCGCGTCTGCTTCATTTCCACGGAAATATAATTCATAACCGAGTTCTCCGGTGTATCCTGTCCTGGAAAGGATCATGTCATGGCCGGCAAGCTTACCGAACTTATAGTTATAAAATTCGATATCATCCATTTCAGTTTCTGCAATTTTGCGGAGTGTATCAAGTGATTTAGGCCCCTGAACTGCGAGAAGGGATATTTCATCTGAAACATTTGTTATCTCAACATCCATGCCTTCTGCATTTTCCATTACCCAATCGTAATCTTTATCAAGATTGGCGGCATTTACAACCAGCATGTAATAATCTTCCATGCAATAAACAAGAAGGTCATCAACAATTCCGCCGTCCTTGTAGCACATGGCTGAATACTGAATCTTACCGGGTTTCAGTTTAGCTGCATCGTTAACTGTAATTTTCTGTACCAGGTTCAGTGCGTCTTTGCCTCTGACTTCAAATTCGCCCATGTGGGTAACATCGAAAACGCCTACGCTTTCGCGTACTACTTTATGTTCGTGGATAATACCCTTTGGATACTGAATTGGCATTTCGTATCCGGCGAAGGAAACCATCTTTGCTCCAAGCTTTGTATGAATCCCGTGAAAAGCTGTTTTTTTCATAAAACCCTCTCGAAAAATAATATAATTGCCTCTTGGCTTTTCCTGTAAATTGAATCTATTTAAAAAGGAAGCGTATAAAACTTTAGAATTTCGCAAGTTTATAACTTCACAAGTTCAAAAATATCATTATTGAGGATAATAATCAAACCCCGGAAGATATTTATTTATTATTTTATATGAATATTTGTATCGTAATATTTGTTTTATTATTTTATTAAAACTTTGCAACAAATAATTGTGGGAAAAGAATGAAATATTTAAAACCAAATTTAATTTGCGTGAGTGAAAATTCTGAGAATGCCTGCTTTAACGGATCTGCTGCTGTTGGTTCATCAGCACCTGCTATATTTTGTGATACAGGTTCTTTTCCAATTGGGACAACCTGTTTCGACGGGGCAACGAATAATTATTTCTATTACATGTGTGCGGGCGGGGGAGCTAATACTCCCGGAACATGCAACGCAGGAACTCAACCAGCAAATTACTGTAATACAGGCGGAAATGTAAGTTAGCAAGACACATTAAATATTAATTCCTTTTGTCAAAATCATAAAAAAGTAAGATTTTTGGATAATCATTCAAAATTATTCAAAATTTTTAGTTGGTAAAATTTCTAAATTTAAAATTTTATACGTTGTGATTACCTTAATAATTCTGTTTTTTTTTGTTGCAAAGATATCATAATACCCTTAATAGATACCGCCCCACTCTTACTTGACAATTATCCTGCTGAAATATATAATATTTATTTTAAAAAAAATGAAATTATTCTGAGACTTTTTGCTGGATCATTTGTTACATATTAAATAAGACATTTTCTCAAAAATAATAAGAGGCCCGATATGAGGACAAAAGTACTATCGATTTTGCTTTCAGCAATTTTACTTCTTCCTTTGTCTTTAAATGCCGCGGACAGGCAGGACATCAGCACAATTGAAAAGAACCTAAAAGAAATGATCCAGATAAATAATATCGGAACAGATTTTTGGTTCTCAATCCCGCCATGCTATGAAGAAACAGCCGGAAATAATTTCCTGAGAATTTATATTACTTCTCCCTATCAGGCGCAGGTTATTATATCAGTTCCGGGTAAAGATTTCAGCAGATCAGTAACTACTATTCCTAATGATGTAATTGCTGTTGATATTCCCCCGGCAATTGCGCAACCCTTATCAAAGGATAAACAGGCGGAAGCTATTCCTGAAAGGATATACCAGGATTATGGAATTAACATAACTTCAACAGGCCCCATTGCAGCCTATGCTGCTGTAAGGTTCCAGGCTACTTCAGACGGATTTATGTGTGTTCCAAGTTCCGGCCTGGGAATGGAATATATTATTTCCGCCTACGCTGTTGATCCGATGTTTAAGGATATTTGGAATATGCACCTGCCGAGTATAACATGTATTACAGCAGTTGAAGATAATACAACAATATCTTTCCTTATGGGTGGTACTGAATATTCTGAAACAGCCGGCGGTTTAGCGCCCGGTGACCTAATTGATACAGTCCTTAACGAAGGCGATGTTTGGATGTTTATGAGCCGGGGAGACGGTTCTGACCTTAGCGGCAGTAAAGTAGTTGCGGACAAGCCAATATCTGTTGTTTCCGGCAATCAGTGTACCAACATCCCAATTGGCAATCAGTGGTGCGACTACACAGTTGAAATGCAGCTTCCTACATCAACCTGGGGAACAGAGTATCTTGTTCCTTACGTTCCAGGCAGGAAATATCCCGGTATTGCAAGAATTTATGCCAGTGAAGCAAACACAGCTGTTTATCTTGATGGTGTGCAGGTTGGATTTCTGACAGAATCCGGCGGAATAATTGACGAAGCATATATTGAAATTCGCCTTGGCCCGATTGAAGAAAATCAGAACAAGCCGAGAGTAATAAGTGCTGACAAGCCTATTGGAGTTACTTTCTATAACCCCGGTGTCCAGGAGGACGGGTATCCCCTACCAAATTCAGATCCTTTTACCATGCTGATAAAACCTATGGAATTATTCCAGGATGAAATTGTTTTCTGTATTCCGGGAACAATGGGAGGAGCATACTTCATGGATAATTATATCAACCTGGTATATGAATCTGACGAGGACGGAACTGTTCCCAATGATCTACAATTCATGGAAGTATCAGATACAAATCCTGAATGGCAGAATATCAATACCTTATACCCCGGAAATGGTGATGTATTTCCTGAGATGATTAATGATAAATATTATGCCCAGAAATTATTAGAGTTACCTCAGACAGGAAGTTTCAGAATAAGGGCGGCTGAGCCCTTCGCGGCTTATTCGTTCGGATATGACTGGTGCGATTCTTACGGCTACCCTACAAGTTCCGCTTTAAACGACTGGAATACAGAAGACAATGAATCTCCTATGGTTCAATATAATTTTGCTGAATACGGAGATATACCGGACGGAATTGCCGATGATGGCGAAAACGGTTCGAAACTGGCTAAAGTCCTGTTTTTCAGTGACAGCAGTTACAATTATGAATTTACCTGTGAGAAATTTATTCCCGGAGTAAGCCGAAAAACAGGCTGGGAATTAAATCTTATCGATCATGATAAAAATGGCCGTGCACTTTTTGCATTTACTGATAAAGCCGGGAATGATACGATAGTCAACCTGTATTTCTTTAATCAGCCTCTTGAAGTCAACCCGGAAACTATTGATTTCGGAGAAGTTGAAATCGGACTTGAAGCAGATAAATGGATAGATATTACAAATATCAGTTTCGATCCGGTGATAATCAATTCTGTTTCTCTCGAGACAACAGAATCGGAATTCCAAATAACCTCCGGAATTGAAAACTTCAGCCTTGGTTCAGATCAAAAAATCAATGTAAATATAAAATTCTCACCATCAATTGCCGGTATATTTACAAATCGTCTGATTGTTACGTACAATGACGGCAAGCAGGAAGCAATAGATATTACTGCCAGGGCCCCGAATCCGAACGATGTGGAACCCGGCCATAGCTACTCTCTTAGCGAAGTTAATCCTAATCCTGTTATGAATTCGGGAGCAAAAATCGATTACTCGGTAGGTGCTTACGGCCAAACGGAATTAAAACTTTACGACAGTGAGGGAAGGTTTATAACTACACTTGTTTCCAGAGCAATGACTGCCGGAAATTATTCAGTAAGGCTGCCAATTGAAAAGCTCAGCTCGGGTGTTTTTATTTGCCGTATGATATCAGGACCTTACGAAAAATCAATAACCATCAGAGTTGTTAAATAATTAAAAAAATATTAGAAATGCTAAAGGGCGGTTCTACCAGGGCCGCCCTTTTTTGCCGATTATACTGATTGAATGATTATCCCCACGCCGGCGGGGCATCTACGCAAGCTGGCGGAGGTGGACTCTTTTTCTCAGCCTCCGAACGGGGCATCTTTATCCACGAGCTAAACCATGTGGCTATTGAATTTGACGAAGGCAGGAATGGCAGGTCATCCTGAACAGAACGAAGAACCCAAACATCTTCTGAATTGTTTTCAAAAGTCTGAATACCACCTTTAACTAATTTCGATTTACAATGAGAACCATGTGATATTTATCAATATCATCCTTTGGCTCTAAATAATCTTCAGATTTTGATTCTTCAATTTTCAATAGAAGTTTTCTTATTACATCATAAACAATTCTTATAATCGTTTTCTGTATTTCAGTAACGATTTTTCACTTTTCTCTTTCACCCCCCCCTCCACAATCATTATCTCTTCTTCTGTCAGGTTGTAGAGCTTATAGACGAGCCGGCCGAATTCTTCTACAAGATTAATAATTGTATTCGGAAAATTAATATCAAACCACGAAAAACGCCAGTCAGTTTTTGACTGCCGCTTTGATTAAATTTTTTTTCTACCCTTCGCTATGCCAAACCGGAAAACTCCTCCACGAGCATTCAATTCCAATATTGCAAATTATCATAAAAAAATGTACCAGAAAAGTTTATGAAACATTTGAGTAGAAAAGAAAAAGCCTTTATAAATTATTATTTTACAAAGGCTTAATATTTTGTCTTGTGGGCCCGGAGGGACTTGAACCCCCGACCGACGGATTATGAGTCCGTTGCTCTAACCAACTGAGCTACAGGCCCGGCTGACGTCTCCGTCAGAGCATACAAAAATACTACATAAATTTTAATTTCCAAAAATTATTTTGAATTTTTTATATACAAAGAAGACCATTACATATTGAAAAGTCCGATTGAAACTCCGAATTGCAGCATCAGGCCGTCGGAATTCAATTTGTCTGGAGCATTTTTCAGGCTGCCTTCAATATTGTATTTCCAGTCGCTGGCGCTTAGGAATGCCAGGCTGTATCCGGCTGTACCCCGGAAAAGCAGGAAGTCAGTTGCCGACCATTCAAGGTTAACTCTCGGAGTAAGGTTAATATAATCTGCTTCAAGGCTCTTCAGCCAGTTATTGCCGTCGCTTTGCGGCTGTATATTTGCCCAGTCCATATCACTGGTTTGGGATATATCAATTTTCATATTTCCGAAACCAAATTCAACACCGGGAAGGATTGCAAGCTTGCTCATGGGCTGAATGGCATAATCAAGGGAAAATCCCCAGAAACCAACGTTATAGTCAAGTTTTCTCAGGTAATCGGTGCCGTCAATAGTGATATTTGTTTCCACAGATTCAGTACCGCCGGTGGAGAAAATCCCTACCCTCATCTTCCTCAGGAAGGAACTTTGAATAACGGAAAGAGCTATATTGGCTTCCATACCGTGCATTATTACCGGGTTGGAAAGATCCTCGAATCCGAAATCCCTGGCGGACAACATGCTGTTCAAATCATCATAGTTAGCCATAAGAAAACGCAGAGTATAACCAGCGCCAACAACGAAGTATGATTGCTCCTGTTCAAAATTACCTTCATTGAATTGCATTCTGCGGATTTCCTCATCCAGCTCGTCATCCTGGGCAAACATATTTGAAGCTGAAAATGCAAGAATGAAAAGTATTAACAATTTTTGCGAATAGTGTTTCATGAAATGTCTCCCTGTAATCTACTGTTTTATTTTTTTCAAATATAATCATTTCAGGCGGAATAGCGCCCGAACAATTAGAATTACGAAAAAAGATCGAACTTGTTTTAGGATTGGATATATTTTATCCGATAAATAATAGTTTTTCAAAAATCGTTAATATTCAGCTGAACTTTTAATATATGGAAAAACTAAATAAAGCGGTCATTCTGAGCGTCAGCGAAGAATCCATTCGAGGATTTTCCATAATTAAAAGATATACTTCATCAAGAGAATTATCCGAAATAACATTCCCCTACCCACGCCCGGGCTTCTTATAAATTTCTGATTTCAGGATTTTCCACATATTCAGGCGATGCAGGATGGAGACACTCATCACTCCGAGGCCGTATTTCGAACTTCTTCGGAAATTTATTGAGGAAGCTTCCTTGAAATATTTAGTGGGGCAGGTTATCTCGGCAATATCAAATCCGGCCATAAAAATCTGCGAAAGCATCTGGTTGTCGAAAATGAAATCGTCGGAATTGGCCATGAAGTTGATGTTCTTCAATACCTCGCCGGAAAATGCCCTGTAGCCAGTGTGGTACTCTGATAGTTTCTGATCAATCAGCAGGTTCTGAAAAAATGTAAGGAAACGGTTTGCTATATATTTGTAGATAGGCATTCCGCCTTTAAGTGCTCCTTTACCCAGTATCCTGGAGCCAAGAACAACAGGATATACATCGTTTGCTATAAGATATGCCATTGAATGAAGAAGCTGGGGTGTGTATTGATAATCCGGGTGGAGCATGATAACAATATCGGCATTAAGTTCCAGCGCCTTGTTGTAGCAGCTTTTCTGATTACCGCCGTAACCCGTGTTTTCCTCATGCCGGATAATATGTTTTATGCCGAGCCGCTTTCCTTCTCTAACAGTTTCATCGCTGCTGCAATCGTCAACAAGCACCACTTCGTCAACTATCTCGGTGGGAATTTCACGATAGGTTTTTTCCAGAGTTTTTTCGGCATTATATGCCGGCAATACTACAACAACTTTTTTATTTTTAATCATTTCTACAGCTTACTTTTTTAAATTTTTCAATAAAAACAAAATCCCGTCGCTAACTAAGGATTTATTCAAAATTAAGGGGAAAAGATGACCTTTCAAAAAAGGAATTACTTCTTCTGCATATCCGCCTGTAACATATACCGGTACCGAGATGCCGGCAAACTCCTGAAGTTCAATATTTCGAACCAGTTGGATAATTCCTCCGGCAACCGAGTGCAATGATCCGGATAAAATTGCTTCCTCGGTATTTCTTCCTGCTGCAGCATTGGTTTTCCTGTATTCGGGGCATGGCAGTGCAGACGTGAATTCATGCAACGCCCTGATCTGGGTGTGTAATCCCGGAAAAATTGCACCGCCAAGGCAAATATTACCTTCGTCAAGAGCGTTAACAGTTACAGCTGTTCCGCAATCCACTGTTATGAAAGGCGGTTCGGCTTCTGCAGCGGCTCCTGCAATTCCGAGTTTCCGGTCCGTACCCATACCACTGACATTTGAAAAATCGATTATTTCCTGCTCGTCCAAAAGCTCGGGAACAGGTAAAGAATTAGTAATTTCATTTGAATGTAATATTTTAAGGATCTCTGCATTGACTTTTTCATTAACACTCGAAATTCCAATTATATAATGATTATCAATCTTTGAAATAAAACTTGAAAATTTTTCCACCCATGATTCTTTGATCTCGAATGAGATTGTTTCTCCGTCTATCAGAACTTTTATTCTGCTGTTCCCAACATCTACAGCTGCAAAATTATCTTTATCCTTTTTTTCTGTCATCATTCTATCAATTCTTTTTTATCGCATCAACAATATCTTTTATCATCATATCGGAAACTTCACAAACTGCCTTACTCATAGCCGAAGAAACACTGGCAGCATAATTATCCTGCCTGCCAACGGTAGTTTTGTATATCTTACTCAAAATTATATCATCTTCGGTTTTAAGAATCGTCTTTTTAATAACATTCATTTTCATTGTCACAACAACGGCATTGTCGGGGCTGTCATCATCTTCTCCGTTCACGGCATAAAACTCTATTATGCTGCATTCAACAAAATAGTTCGGGAGCGTAATGCTTGATGTATTTTGAACTCCTGATGAAAATATGCCATAGTTGTTAATTCTCTCATAAAATATTCCCTGCACAATTTCATCAGGGTTTGCCGCCCAGCGGCTGTAATAGTAAACTTTCACAAAATGCGTATCGCTTACTGCAATTATCTGGTCCGTGTTGTATTCCGGGGAAATGCTAAAATCACGGAGCTGTATTATTTCTTCAATAATTGGCGAGTCAATATCACTCAATGGCTGCTGAGACAGTTTATAATATTGAATCTGCGGGTAATCACTTTTCAGGTTTATACACGAATACAATGCAAGGCTTGAAAGTATCAGCAGTATGATTGATTTTTTCATGATTTCCCGTCCATTTATTGTTATAATTTCAATTGTCAGAATTCTCCCGGCCCCAAACCGGATAATAATTTTTTTAGCTAAAAGAAAAAATTAACATCTACTATAAAACTATCAATTTTTGCAGATAACTGAAACAATTAAAATAGTAAAATAAAATTAATTTCCAATAGCTGACGAAATCACTTTTACAAGATATGCCAAAATTCACTCAGGGAGTGGATACTCCTGATGAAAAATTTGAATGACATTGCCTGATAAATCTAATAATATTGAATCTTTGGATATTTTTTTATATCTTAAATTATTGATAAAAACAGAAATATTCAAATATAAATGGGGCTTACCATGAGTAATTTTAAGATAGAAGCAAATGTTGTAGATATTGTTGGAAAATTGATTTTTCCCGGCAGGGTGAAAGTGGAAAACGGAAAAATTAAAAGCGTTGAAAGGATGAGCGAAAAAATCCTGCTTGACGATTATATTATGCCGGGCTTTATCGACGCTCATGTTCATATAGAATCCTCGATGCTGCCGCCTTCGGAATTTGCACGCCTCGCAGTGGTGCACGGAACAGTAGCTACTGTTTCCGATCCTCATGAAATAGCAAATGTACTTGGAATTGAAGGCGTTCGATATATGCTGGACAACGCAGAACAAACTCCCTTCAAATTCTACTTCGGGGCTTCTCCCTGCGTGCCGGCTACTCCCTTCGAAACTGCCGGGGCCTCGCTGTCAACCAATGACATCAGGGAACTGCTCAGCGACGACAGGATAAAATACATGAGTGAAATGATGAATTTCCCGGGTGTCCTGAATGAATTTCCGGATGTAATGGAAAAAATTGTCCTGGCAAAAGAATTCGGCAAGCCAATCGACGGGCATGCTCCGGGACTCACCGAAGATGCCGCCCAAAAATATATTTCTGCCGGAATAAGCACGGATCACGAATGCTTTACCCTGGACGAAGCCATTGATAAAATTTACAGGGGAATGAAAATACTAATTCGCGAAGGTTCGGCTGCCAAGAATTTCGAGGCCCTTCATAAATTAATTGAAGCCAGGCCGGAAATGGTGATGCTTTGCAGCGACGATAAACATCCTGACGACCTCGTCCTCGGCCATGTAAACCAGGTAGTGAATAGAGCTTTGGATATGGGATTCGATATTTTCAAAGTTCTCAGGGCAGCATCGCTTAACGCCGTGAATCATTATTCTCTCGACGTTGGATTACTTCAGGAAGGAGACAGCGCTGATTTTATTATATGCGACGGCCTGAAAAATATGAACATCCTGAAAACCTATATAAACGGCGAACTGGTTGCCGAAAAAGGAAAAACGCTCCTTCCTACTATCATGACAGATAAACCCAACTATTTCAACGCCACCATTAAGAAACCGGAAGACTTTTCAGTGAAGCATAATGGCGGAAAAATTCGGGTAATCGAAGCGATTGACGGGGAATTAATTACTAATCAGTTGGTTGAAGACCCGAAAGTAGCTGACGGATGTATCGTTCCGGATACCGAAAGGGATATACTTAAGCTTTCTGTTATCAACAGGTACGAGGATAAACAACCTGCCGTGGCTTTCATCAAAAACTTCGGGCTTAAAAAAGGAGCCATTGCATCAAGTGTCGGACACGACTCACATAATATCCTTGCCGTAGGTACAAACGACGACGACCTGTGCGCTGCCGTAAGTGCTGTTATCGAAAACAGGGGCGGCATGGCGGTAGCTGAAGGAACCACCGTGGAAACACTTCCCCTGCCGATTGCCGGGCTGATGAATTCCGGTGACGGATATGAGGCCGCAGCAAAATACTCAGCGCTGGATAAAAAAGCCAAAGCTTTGGGCTCCGGGCTGCACGCTCCATTCATGACGCTTTCGTTTATGGCGCTGCTCGTTATTCCCTTTATCAAGCTGAGCGACAAGGGACTGTTCGATGGTGAAAAATTCCAGTTTATTGATTTGGAAGTGGCAGGCTGATAGGAGTATCAACATTATTATAATCAAAGCGTTTTTTAATAAAACCATTAGTTATGGATAATGATATAATTGAAACAGAAGAAATAAAGAAACAGGTAAAGAATGCTCTTTATGAAATATTGAGAGAAGATAACTCCTTTATTCGAGATATTCTTGAAGATATGATAGAATAAATTGTCCTTACAAAAGCAATTCAGGAAGGTGAAAAATCCGAATTTGTTGAAGAGAGTAAAATAATGGATTTGTTACCTGAAGATTGATTATGAAGATATTATTTAAAGAATCTTTTTATAAAGACCTGAACAAGATCAGGGATCCTGTTTATTGAAAAATGGATACATGTTAATATGCAATATTTTAAACATAAATAATTCAACCAGGAAAGTTGTGTTAGAAAAACTGCCCCAGCCCGACCGAAACGTTTGGTGTTTCTTCAAATATCATCCCGAAATCAGACCTTATTACCATAGTATCGAATATCAGCCTGAAGCCGAATACAACATTGGCTTTTACTTCGTTGCTGGTAGTATAATCCATATATCTGTTAATATTTTTATTATCGCTGCCCTTCATAATATCAGCTCCTAATACAACCATTAGATTCTTTCCAAACCTGTGCCTGATTTCATAGTTTATCAGCCAGTAGGAAGTTGTAGTGAAATATGAATATGGATAGCCTCGCATTGCATTTTCTAATCCCAGTATATTCCGGAAATTTAGATCAGGATGCCTCCACATTTTTAATAATCGTATTCTAAATGCCTGAATTGTTGACTGTCTTATCAATTCCTTGAAGTTTATCAGTTCAAGATTGATATAAGAATGTTCATTCTCATAAATTTTTGTTGTTTCATAATTAGCATATTCGAAAGAAAAATAACTTCCTTTATATGGATTGTAAAGACTGCTTCGGGAATCGTATTCAAATCCTAATATTATTCCTAAGGCTTCATCTCTTTCCATTTTAAGATCGTCAATTTTACTTGAATAAGACTTTAAGTATGTAGTATCGGAAAGAATTCTGTTTGTGTAATTAAGGCCAATTTTTATTTTCGTGTACCGGCTTATATTCAGGTAGGAATCAAAATTGATATCAGCTTTTGCCCTTGTAATCCTGAGGAGTGGTTTAATGCCAAAATTGTTATTATCATAATAATCATTGTAATAGAAATAGAAATTTGTACTTGATTCCGAATACCCAAGGCTTAGAAGCCATGTATAGAATTGTTCATTGTCAGCTTCCGGATTTTCAGATCCAAATGAATACAGTAGTTGTTTATCTCCGGTTGTTCTAATATTTGCTGCAAGCCTGGAATAATTAACTGCTTTTTTATTACTCTGGTAAACAGCATCAAAACCGAGCCCAAGTCCGTTTCCGTCATAAAAATTAATATCCGGAAATACTTTCAGTCCTATAGTATCGCTTGCAAGAATATTGAAATAGTGATTCTTGTATTGGCGGGGTGAGGTTTTTTGCTTTATAGAATTTTCGCCTGCAATACAATTGAGAAACATAACTATTAGAATTGAGATCGAAGTAAATATCATCTTTTTCATTTTAGTTGCCTCCTGATTTTATACTCAGTTGGTAAATGCCGGTATATATTTAAATAACACAGTCAATTACCAACTGAGCAATTATTAACTTAGCAATTACCTGACTATGCTAAATGTGGCAGTACGAACCTTACTTCCGTTTTTAACTATTACAAAATAAAGCCCGGTACTGAGATCAGATATATCAATACTTTCATTGATATTACTCCCCGCTGGAATTTCTACCTGATATATACTCTGTCCGTTATTTGCATATATTTTAACCTTTGATGAACAAGAAAGATCAGTATCTATTGAAATTTCAAGAGTTTCAGAACATGGGTTGGGACTAACCTTCACATCGTTTACTCCTTTCTTCGAATTATTTTTTCTTTTCCCCACGCCGATAGTTTTTTCGCTGTATATCCTGCCATCCTGAACGGGCGTGATTTCACTCATATTCTGCAGGTATCCTGAAACCACCTGGAATTCGCTCAGGCCTTCATGGATAGTAATGTTGGAAAGTTCAAATCCCATTGCTGAAAATACCATCGGTACAAATTCATTGGTAACTATTGTATAGGTTGCCTCCGGGTTTAAAGGCTCACCATCAATTAATACCATCGTAAGCCTGTTGAATTCATTTTTTGAGGCATCATAATTATAGCTCATTCCGGCGCATTGTATCAGGAATTCATCATCCTGCTCTATCATGCTTAGCCCGAGTTCAAGCCCTGCTGCCAGTGTTGCTCCGGTAGCATCGAAGGTAGCCATTCTGAATCCCAACCCGTTATCAGTATTGAAGCCATAGCTGATAGTCCGATAAATATCATCGGGTGTTACCGCTCCGGCATAGATTGGCTGTGCAGTTGACCCGCCAGGCTCGATAGCTACATCTGCGTTGGGAAATGCAGCAAGGAATGCTTCACATACAAGATTTCCAACCGGCGTATCCTTTTCGCCTTTTTTTGAAAGGGCATCGCTCGTCATTTCCTCGATAAATGTTTCCGAGGCGCTTGTAAGTTGAGAAGTATAAACCGGCCCGTATGTTTCTTCAATTCCTGAAATAAGCTGGTCCACATAGGCTTTAACGTCCGGGAATTCGGGTATGGTTTCATCAAGGGCAATATTTTCCCATTTCACGTTACTTATACCATTGTCATACTCAATCTCGAACTTACCGATATTCCTGTAGAATGGGCCAGCCTGGACAATATATGTTGAACTGCCTCCGGGATTATTTACTTTCAGCGGTTTATCATATACATAATGATTATCACCGCCAATGATAATATCAATATATGGAATCGCCTCTGCCAGAGGAACTTCGTATTGTTCACCAAGGCCTGATAGCATTATTATTATTTCGGCTCCGGCCATTTTCATCTCGGTGATAACAGCGGGAAGAATTGATTCCATATCATCATTTATCAAAATCGGGTCGGGATCAGACAGTTCCATAGCAGCCGGAGACGTAATACCAAAAATTCCGATTTTTATTCCTTTAACTTCTTTGATTATATATGGTGAAATTAAATCAGTTAATGGTGATAAATTTTCATCATCGCAACTAATATTTGCTGATAATATCGGTAAAGGCTCTGCTCCGAAACCCTCCTGTAAAGCCATTAGAAGAGCTTCCGGGCCAAGGTCGAACTCATGGTTTCCCAGCCCCATTGCAGTGAATCCAAGCTGTTTCATCAATCCGAATTCAGCAGCACCAAAGTATTTGTTAAAGAACAGATCGCCAACGAACATATCCCCGGGATGGAAGACCATTGCATCAGGATCTGCCTGCCTGACCATACCTATTACTGTGGCAGCCTTTGCAATGCCGCCAATTTTACCATTCAGGGAAGCGTCGCGTGGTGCGCCGGGGCTAAGGCAGGAATGAGTATCATTCACGTGCAGGATTGTAAGGGTAGTCTTTTCTGCTTTAAGGGTCAGGACACTTAAAAGTACGGCAGCGAATGTTATTATAAATGTTTTCATCTCGATTCTCCGGTTATGGTTAAAAAAATATCCGGAGGCAATATAACATTGGCCAAAATTGGATTTGTCAGCAGGAAGTTAAAGAGATGTCAAAAAAATGTCATTTTGTTATTTTATAATAATCTGAATTTTTAATATATGAAGACCTCGATTGAAAGAATTTCCAATTAATAATTCAAAAATATTGTCATTGAGCATACAATTTTTAAAAAAATCATAAAATTTTTAAAAAAAGTTGAAAAATGTTTTTTGGGTTATTAAATTATTCCCTATTTTTGTTTTCTGTAAAAGACTTAATAAGTTTTATTATATAATTAATTTGAGTATAATTTCACAAGCTTTAAATACTCTCCGAGATTTTTTTCACTTAATTAGGTGTGCGATATGGCTAACGAAGAGCTTAACATGAATGAAACTAATGAAACTGTAACAAACCAGGATACTCCGGCAGAAACATCTGAACAGATTTCTTCCGGCGAAACAAATCCGCAGGCTGAACCTGCTGCCGAAGCAGCTCCGGTAACAGAGGAAACAGCCCCGGCCGAACCGGCTAAAGAAGAAGCCCCGGCAGAAAGCGGAAATGAATCCCCGGCAGAAACCACACCTGAAGTGCAAAACCAGGAAGAGAAAAAAGCTGAACCTACAGCAGAAACGACGCCCGCTCCGAAAGTTAATGATATGAAAGAAAAAGAAAATGCCACTTTCGAGCAGTTGAAGACAATCAAAGAAAACGACGAGTCAATTACTGTTAACGTTCTAAGCAGAATCAGGGGCGGCCTCAGGGTTGTCTATGATGATATGCAGCTTTTCCTCCCGGCATCGCATTTCTCACTTAAAAGGAATCCAACAGAAGATCAGATGCTGAATTCCGTCGGGACAGATATCAAAGTTAAAATCCATGAACTTCAGGAAGACGAACATGGAAGGAAAACTGTAATCGTTACCCGTAAAAATATCCTTGAAAATGAATTCTGGGATAATATTTCCGAGGGACAGCAGGTTGAAGGTATTGTTTCTTCAATAGCTTCTTTCGGCGTTTTTGTTGACCTTGGCGGCGTTGAAGGCCTTATTCATATCTCAAGGCTTTCGCAGGTTCACGTTGAAGATCCAAAAGACATTGTTAAAAAAGGCCAGAATATCAAAGCTGTGGTTGTTGAAGCAAACAGGGAAACAAACAGGATTGCCCTCAGCCACAAAGAATTTGAAAAATCACCATGGGACGACGTTCCGACAGAATTCCCGATTGACTCTGTTCATAAAGGTATCGTTCGCCGCCTGACTGATTTTGGCGCTTATATTGAACTGAAACCGGGTGTTGACGGACTTCTCCGTACAAATGAAATTTCATGGACAAAAAGGCTGAAAAGCCCGTCTGAAGTTTTCAAGGCAGGCGACGAAGTTGATATTAAAATCATTGCTATCAATGAAGATAAAAAGACTATCACTTTAAGCTACAAGAGAACTCAGCCCAACCCATGGGATGAACTGAAAGACAAATATCCGGCAGACAAAGAAATGGAAGCCGAAGTTACACAGATAGTTCCTCAGGGCGCTATTGTAAGTGTTGGCGAAGAAGTTGACGGATTTATGCCGCGCAGCAAAATGAAGCACATCCTTAAAGGCAAGAAAATTCCTTTCCAGGTTGGCGAGAAAATCCAGGTTACTGTTGTGGACATAGTTCCCGAAGAAGAATCTCTGATCTTTGCTCCTGTTGTTGACGAAGAAATGATTCAGCAGGCAAGAGAAGAAAATCGCAGGAAACCGCGCCAGAGATCTGACAGGCCTATGTCAGCTCCCAAGCCTTCTTCATCTGATACAGCCTTCACTCTTGGCGATCTTCTTTCAGATCTTGACAAAGACAAACTGATGAACAACGACTAATATCAGTTTAATATAATATTTAAAAAAGCCCCGGATTTCGGGGCTTTTTTTTATTCAAGTTTATCATTTATACTTATTTGATAATGATAATACTTCTTGAATATACATTCCCGTTCGTTTGAATTTGTACTGTGTACCAGCCCTGCGGCAGCATATTAAGTTCAATCCTGTACGTTCTGTTCAGGATTTCACCCGAAGTATAAACTTCCTTACCGAACATATTGAAAAGCCTGATATTCGTAATGCCATTCAAACTGCTAAAACTTATATTCAGGTGTTCGGAAGCCGGAATCGGAGAAATTTTCAATCCGGCTAAGGTTTCATCCACGCCTGTTGAAGTTTCTTCTTCAAGAACCATATCCGAATTTATTTCAATATTCTCGGAAAAATCTACAGTCAGTGATTCGGGAATATATTCAAACCCGATCTTTTCGGCAGCCAGGGTATATTCGCCAGGTTCAATATTTTCAAGAAGATAATCACCTGCTACGTCAGAGAAAGAATAAGCAACAACAATATCATTGTCGTCTTTGAGCATCATCAAAGCTCCCTGCAAAGGATCCGTTCCGAGTGGACGATCACCAAAATTGATCTTTCCGCTTTCCCCTTTCAGTGCTTTGCCGTTAATTTTACCAAGGCCTTCCTGATCGCGTTTCAATGAATGGATGCAGTCGAACTGCATTGCCACCATTGCGTCGATAACTTCTATCTGGTCTGATTCTTTCCATTTTTTAACTACTGTACCATCAGAATTATAAAAACCGGGTATGTAGTCATTATCAACTGGCCGTGATAACAGAACATATTTGCCAGGCAAGACATTCGTGAAAGAATATTCTCCGTCTTCGTTTGTTTCAACTGAATACGAGTGTTTATAATTATCCTCGTTTTCATCTGCCGGTTCTGCCAGCCTAACCATCATAACGGCCTGAAGAGCATCCCCGTCTTCATTCATTACAGAGCCGGAAAATCCGTTATCGTAATTCAGCGCCCCTTCAAGGTAGAAATCTATTCTGCTCAAATCAGAATCCAGTTCAATTTCTTCTGCTTCAGTTGCATCGTAAACAGCATTATAAAACTGCAGCCTGAACTCTGAATTTTGCATTGGTACTGCCTGGGCTATATACGTATAGTTGTCAGGCAGGCTGATGGAATAGCTTCCGTCCTGTAAAGTTTCGGTAAAGAAAGTATTGCCTTTGCTGTTGTCATTTTCATGTTTGTTGTTGCCAACAGGGATGAAATGTACTTTTGCCATCACCGGGGTATTGTCCTCCGAACTGACAACCATCCCGGAAACATTGTAGTTTACAGTTTCTTCGGCAGCATCCAGTATTGCTGAAATCGTTAATGCGTCGTCGCATTCAATTTCAATCCTCGCGGCATCTTTCATACCGTTTGTATCATCATACCATTCCGGAATAAATTCATCTGCATTGAATTTTATTACATAAGTTCCGTCCGAAACTTCCATGCTGTACTGGCCGTTCTCAATATCTGCCCTGTAAACAACATTGCCGCTTTTGTCCCCGCCAAGATTCCACGCCATAACAGTACCGTATTCAATGAAATTACCGTCACTGTCTTCTACCTCGCCGCTTATTGTTGCACAGGATTCGGTAATAGCGCCGTCATAAACCTTCAGTATATATTCCTGCGAATCAGTTACTTCTTCGGCACAATCTAAGTAAGCGCCGATTGAAATATCATATTCCCCGGCTGTTCCCGGCATCCATTTTATAAGCCCGTTGTCCTCAAGTGTCATTCCTTCGGGTGCATCTTTAAGAGTGTAAATAACATCGCATTTTACACTTGTTTTGGATTTTATTTTATAAATATATTGCTTGTTTATATAGGCTGAGGTCGGAGGAACAGAAACAATTTCCAGTTCAGCATCGTCATTCGGATCGTAAGCCTGGATTGTAAAGGCCTGCATATCGCTTACGGTGTGGTCGCAATCAAGATATGCCCTGACAACAACCTGATAATTTCCTGTTTCTTCAGGAGTCCATTCAATCAGTCCTGCCTCGCTTATAGTCATGCTTTCAGGAGAATTTTTCAACTCAAAGAGTATTCCGCAGTCAACATTTGTTTCGGCTGTTAGCTGATATTCAAAATCATCTCCAAGCATTATTTCCGTATCCGGTTCTGAAGTGATCTCCACTTCGGCTTCATTTATTTGGTCAATAACTTCAATCGTAAAGCTCTGGGTATCTTCAACGTCAGTACTGCAACTCAGAAAAGCTTTTATTTCAATGTCGTATTCTCCCGCCTGCTCAGGCGTCCAGGATAGAACGCCCGAATTTTCGTTTATTTCCATTCCGTCAGGGCCGGAAACCAGTTCCCAGTTAATGGGACAGTTAATATTCGATTCGGCGTTTGCATTGTAAATAAATTGTTTGCCGGCTTCGGCATCCTCTTCCGGTTCGGAAGTTATCTCGACGTAAGCCTCGGTTGAATCGTCGGGAACCACAGCATATTTAATATCCGTTGCCTCGCCGAAAACTTCCTGCCCGTCATCAATCAAAGAAGCTTTTATAAAGAAGCTATATTCGCCGGGTTCGGGATTATCAATTTTATAAGTGTATTTCTTTTGCTGCTGATTAGTGATCTCAATCTGTTCAAGCAGTTCAAAATCGTCAACATTATCGGTTCTTTCATCAGCCTGGTAGATATTATAATATTCCGGGCTGTCTCCCTGATTGTTTTTCTCCCATGTTATATTTATAAATGTTACACCATTATTTTCATCCAGTTCAACTTCGAAATCTTCCGGAGCAGGTATTTCCGCAAGTGCGCTATTATTTGCCAGTAGAAAAGCTATAATCATCAGGGCTGTTGCTGCGATATTTCTGAAACTTCCCATGGTCTATACTCCTGTAAAATGTTGACAACTTTAATATCAATACGAACACTATAGAATATTAATAAATATTAATGTAAAAAGCAACACATATTATTAATTATAGTTATAATTATATTCCAATGAAGTTTTGAAACGAAGTATTACCTTAAGTAAGCTTTATCAAGGGATTATTTTTATAGAGTTCCAAAAACATGAATGCATAAAATTCTCACAATTCTTCACCAAAAATCTTTACTGATTTCAAATAATCCTAAACAAAAAAAACCGGGAAATTAAAATCTACCGGTTTTTTTTTCTTCATATCTTTTATCAGGTTATTCCCAGTCGACAAGCAGCGAAAATCGCATCGTGTTTGCAAGGGGATGATTCTCTTCAATCGTATTGATAAAACTGAAGTCAAGCCTGAAAATATCGTAACGAACACCGGCACCGAAATTCCAATACTGACGGTCGCCAAGATTTGACGGCTCGGTAAAGTATCCTGCCCTGAGAGCAATTATATTGTCATACCAGTATTCAAGGCCCATAGCAAACTCAGCGCCACTGTTTTCCCAGCCAGTTACAAGTGATTTAGGCAAGGGGTCGGAACCAAGGCTATCCCTTTTAACAAGTAGTTTTGCTACGTCAACGGCCAGAGTAAGGTCGTTATACTCATCACCAAGCACATGGAATGCTGTACCCATTCTGAGCGTTGTAGGCAACGGGTCAGATTCGCTTCGGTAAGTTACTTTCGGCCCTACGTTCTGCAGGTTCAACCCAACTGAGAAAAAGTCCTCAGCTTTCCATCCGAAAATATCAAGGTCCTGCGGTTTCCATAAGATACCAATATCAAAACCACCGCTTATACCCGTACCGGCCCCGGACTGTCCTGTATTAATCGGAGCAAGGTTTGACTGTATGTAACGCAGCTGGAAACCAACACCAAGATCATCTGCAATAATTGTTCCGTAGGAAAGTCCTATTGAAAACTCATTAGAAATAAATCTTCCAAGTTGCTGTCCGTTTTCTGCTGTACGAATAAATTCACCAAGATTCATAAACAGAAAATTAAATGCCACCGTACCGTCAAGAACTTCGAAATACTGTCCGATTGTACCATAACTATAGAACAGGTCGGCGTTGAATTGCGGAAGCCATGGGGAAAAAGACAAAGCGATCTGGCGGTAAGGAATAGGTTCTTCCTCAGTTTCAAACGGGTCATCTACATACCCGTGAAATGCCAGCCCGCCGGGGTTCCAGTAAATTGCATTAATATCATCAGCTATGGCTGTTCCGGTTTCCCCCATGCCACTTGCCCTGGCATCCGGGGAAATTCTCAGGAATGGAACGGCTGCGCCGCCACCCTGCGCGTGTACTTCATTAAATGCCAGCAAGGCAATAACCATTAACCCGATGATTTTAGCATTAAGCATTAGCTTCATTTATCGATTCCTCCGAACTTTAAAATAATATTTTTCTCAATTACATTCTGCTTTTTGCATCATGTGGTAACAATTTCTATACCGGAACCTTCAATTTTTGATAAAATTCGAAATTTTTCAATTTGTAAACGACTAATTTACAAAATTAATTTAAAATTTTCATAAATATTAACACTTTAATATTTCAACCGTTAAATACAGCTGCCTTATAACCAATAAGATTCTAAATGCAACCTGCTATCGCATTATCATCATCCTGGCTGCTTTATTAGCCATTCGGCCATCTAAATCCGTTATTGTCAACTCTAAAATATAAACACCTGCAGATACCATTTTTGATTCGGAATCAAGCCCGTCCCAGAATATCTCGGATGTATGGGTTGTTGACAATTGATGCTTCAACGTTCTGACTTTGGCGCCATAGCTATTATATATCCCGGCTTCAACCATATAGGGTGGTTCCGCATTGTGCTGGAACCTGATAGTGGTTGTTTCAGGGAAAGGATTGGGATAATTGATTATCTCGCCAATTATAATAGTGCCGTCGTTTGATACCCTGAAATAGGTTTCTGCATCAGAATAATTATTATACACATCCCATGCCCTGACTTTTACAGTGTGAAGGCCTGCTTCAAGGTTATATAGAATTTTCTCGGCTGAACCTTCGCGCGGATTTTCCGTTGATGTAACAAAGCTTGCAGTCAGGTCAATGGATTGAGGATCGTCGTCAACCCAGGCTTCTATTCTGTGGCCTATACCGCTTCCTGTTGTGTTAATCCCCGATTCGTCTGAAAGGTCAACTATCAGTAGCGGACTTTCCCTTACAATATCTCCGGGCAGAAAATCCCTGGAATCAAGATATATATTTATTTCAGGGCCTTCTTTATCATCACCGGCAGAACTTGTTATACCATTTATCCTGAATGACCTTGTAGCACCTTTGGCAAAACGGTCATCATCGGAGTATGCATAGGTATAAAACCTTCCAAGGCCTTCACTGAAACTGATATCCCTTGGCAGAATAAAATCAGCCTGGAACATTCCGGATTCCACAAGATATGAACTCCTGTTCAAAGCGCCGCCATGGCGAAGAATATAATGATTAGACCCGTCAACGTCTTCAACTACAATACTCTCGTCACCGTCCAGCATTGTGATAACGGCAATACCGTCAAAAGTATCGTCCCGGGTATCGCTCATTAATTTGCGAATATGCCCCTTGATATTAACATTGGCAAGAGCTTCAAGTTTAACTGTATCACCTCCTGATCCTACATACCGGCCGTTAATCGAATCTATCTCAACCTGGTATTCCGGCAAAAGCAAACGCATAGTAGGATCGCCAAGCAGATAGAATTTCTTGTCATTCGACCGTGTAAATTCCTGCTTAACATTATACATAATATCACCAAGCCGCAGATATTCATTTGTTTCCGGATCACGGCTGAACATATTTGTATAAAAGCTGGCATTAATCTCGGAATTCTGCTGGGCATAAACAAGCCTTGAAGAACTGAATACCCCGATAGCTCCGCCATATTTGCTTAAAAGCATTTCCTCGGCACCGCAACGAACGTCAGCCATATCAAACCTGCCATAATCGCATGTGGCTGCGGTCAGGAAGAAAAGCTTATCCATATTAACCATCTTTGGAATAGTGATGGAGCGTTCCAGTATCTCTTCGTGTGCCCAGACTCTCGGGTTTCCATGCCCCACCCAGTTTAACAACAGGCTGCCACCTACATTCACAGCTTCAAGCAAGTCTTCAGTAACGCCGGGCTTTCTAAGTCCGCCCGGAACATTTTCAGAAGGATATTCAGGCATATAAATTTTTCTTTGCTGCATATCCTCACTGACATAACCACGTGAAAGCTGTTCAGAATCGCTTGTATGGCGGTTACTGTCTGAACTTGAATCGCCTGAGGGGCTGTCGTCGGCAACAAGTGTTACCATTGTTCTCCAGCTATCACCGGAGGATTCATGCTCATAATGATCAATTTTGTCAACTATCCATGCACCTTCTTCATCTGATCCAATAGTTATGCGCCCAATTGCCAGGTCAACTCTTACATCATCGCCAAGTAATTTTACAAAATAGTCATCAGATGTATAGGAATCAGTGGCATCGAGTTCATCGGATAATTCTTCGGATTCATAAGGCGGAATAAAATTTTTATTTTTAGTTGAAATGAGTTTATAATCAAAGTGCCCGTCGCCCCACAAGCAAACATAAGTTGGTTTTTCCTCCCAGTTTGTAAGGGCAAACCCCAGGAAATCCCTTATTGCTGTCGGATCAGGAATACATGAAGAAAATTCTTTATATATATCATCAACAAAAACTACTTTTGCTGTAAGATTACTATTGGCCTCACGGTAATTTTTAAATTTTATGGCAGAATTTTCAAATTCCCTTGGTGAAATGATAATGAAATCAGCACCGGACAGATCATTTCTTAACCCGGCAATACTTATTTTTTCCATTGAAGGAGAACGGAATTTTGAGGAAATAAAATATCTTCTCGGGTTTCCTTCTTCAAGTTCCTGCTTGAATATAAACATCCCGCCCGTGCTTGCCTTATTTTCAACCAGAAGTGGATTATCAGATTCAGTAACATCAAAGCCGATTATCTCTGAACTGCCGAAATGATTGATATTGAATTTGTAAACCCCGTTCCAATTATCATCAGTAAAAAAGTTTAACTCATTATCGATTGGAACAAATTCACGCGGATAATGAACCTCATACCAGTCGAACCAGCTAATAGCCGAAGTACCGGATGAACTTTTATAACTGAAATTCATCACTGTCCTGTCCCGGGAGGTAATATTATTGACAGACAATTCTGCTTCACGGCTTTTCCTGATAGCATCAAGATATTTTGCCTTTGTAGAACTCAGGCTGATAGTAGTCAGGATATTATTGTTTTCTGTGATAGTAAATTCACCGGCATTATCGGATCTGTGAGCAACACTGAACCGATAAAGAATATTCCCTGATTCAGCCAAATTGTGAAGTTGCTCTGTAAATGTTGCAGGCATCAGGTTGCGGCCCAGCCAGGTTCTTCCGCTGCCATAAGAATAGGGATTATAAAGTTCTTCTTCGAAGAAAACACGGTGGGTATATACCAATGGCGTTTCCACGGGGGCTTCGGCCGGCTGTGAAATTCCGCTTGCCCTTTTGCCATCGCTCCCGCCCCAGCCAAGCAGGTAATAATTATTATCGGAGTAATTATTAATATAATGTATAAAGCTGTTTCCATCGTATTCAAAACCATTTGCAGGGGCAGCGTAGAAATAGATTTTGTCCAGACTGCCGTCGTTCTTTGTCCGAACAATGATTTCCTGCTCGCCCATAGTACTATTCAGCCCGTCCTGTTGCACTTCGCTAAGTTCTTTCCCTCCCCTGCCAAATAATTTGATAGTTTTTACCTCAGAGGCCGGAATATCAATACCAAGAGAGCTTAGATCCGATGCTGTAATAACATAAACACCTTCTTTTTCAATTTTCAGCTTTACAAATTCATTATCTGACGACAGAATTTTTTCCTGATTTTTCTTAAGAAACACCTTGCTGTCATCTATCAGAAATGATTTGGTTTCGTTGTGGTTCACAGAGAATTTTATATTATCAGGAATATTATTCCTCAAAACAGTCTTATCCGGCGCATCAAATACAATTCTTATCTTAATTTTTTCAGGTATAAAAATTGAATTATTTCCTGCCAGGGCTGTTTTTATTTTCAAAACAGCAACATACCTGAACCCTGCCCTGCCGTCATATTCCATTGTTACAAAATCCTTCGGCCCGGGATTATTATTTCCAACATTAAAATTATCTGTGTTTTTGTATACCGGTACGGCTTCATTGTTAGTAATTTCGAAATCAGGAACAGGGGCAATATTTCCTGTATGTATTGCCAAACCGTCTATTTCAACTGAAACTATTTTGAATCCTTCGGGCGAAGGAACAGTAACAGGAACAGACAAATAAGGTTCCGCCGGAACTCCGGGAATTGTATAATCTATTTTTGAACCTTTTATTTCCGGCATAACACATATTGCGTTATCCGTTGTTTTAATTTTGGAAAAACCTTTTAATACAGGAGAAACCTCCAGCTCCAGAGCATTGGCAGTTGAGTTTTTAACAATTATTCCTTTTGATGTGTAGGTATCGGCATCGGCTGTCCGGATAAATGCCAAAACAAGTACCGCAACAAAAAAAGCAACCAATGAATTCCTTAACATAATCAATCCTGACTTTACTATAACAAAACAAGGCCAAACCGCCTGTCATCATTTTGCATTTCGCACATGCAAATATATAAAATAAGTATAAATCTGTCTATAAATTCGGTTGCATTTGTTGTCAATTTTCGTTTTGTCTGTATAATAAGAACAAAGATATTAAAAAAAAGTTACAATAAAAGAAGATTTTAATTTTTCGGTTATCCTAAACTAATAATAACCGACGCTGGACTAATGTTATATATTGTAAAAAAAAATGCCTTACCATCGGGGGGACATGACGGCAAGGCATGCAGCATAAAGAGGAAGAGACGACTTGTGTCGTCGAGCGAAAGACGAGACTCGAACTCGCGACCCTAACCTTGGCAAGGTTATGCTCTACCAACTGAGCTACTTTCGCTTATTAATCAGTTTCGAAACAAAAATAAGACTTTTTTTTTTCTTTTCCAAATTTTGTTTCAAAATTATTTTCAAAGATCTCTTCCAATTTCACTGTTCTATAGCGCCCGTTCAAATAGGGAGTGCAATATTAAGGAATTCTATTATTCCCTGCAAATATTTTTTTTAATTTTTTAGATTATTTTTTTCTCCTGAAAACCGCTACTATACAGACCCAACAACGTATATGAATATAATTTCAATGTTTTAAAAACATTTAAACAGAAATATAATTACATTTTTTATCAGCAAAAAAATTTAATCAGATCAATAATTTTTTTTCTTATTTGCAACACCCCGAAACTTTGTGTGTATGTGTGGAAAATAAAAACCTGAAAATAATTATCAGGAATCAATATAAACTCAAGGAGAAATGACGATGAGATGGAATATTTTCTTAATAATCGGGATATTTTTCATTGCCACCGCAAGTAGCAGATCAGATAATAACGAAATTTTTCTGCCTGAAGAATTAAACAAAAGCCACACAGATTTAATATCCGCTGAAAGAAGCACAAAGGCTTCCTTATGGAAAAACTTCCAAAGCATACACGGAAAATGGTCGATACTGCTGGACAAGGCTACAGGCACCCCCCACCGTGCAATAGGCAAGGCAATTAAGCTGAATATATCCCAAAACATTACAATTGAAAATATTGAAGATATTTCCATGCGCTTCCTGGATGAAAATGCTGAAGTTATGAATATCAAGCCCGAAGATTTGAAACTTGTAAAAGCAATTAAAAGAAACAATATTTGGTATGTTTCCTACAAGCAGTATTTTAACAATATTGAAGTACTTCTTTCCGAAGTTGAGCTTCGAATCCACGAGAATGGTAACCTGATGATGTTCGGTGTCTCATTTTATAATGATATAGATATCAGCCTGGTACCTGCTTTATCTTTTTCCAGTGCATGTACAAATGCTATGGAAGGAATATCGAAATCAAACAAGGCTACTGTTCAAGGTTCCGGAGAAGTAAAGATATTACCAGTCAGAAATAACGGAAAAGTTAATTGCCGCCTTGTTTATCCCATGATAGTTAAATCAGGTATCGACAGATACAGAACCTTTGTTGATGCCGGCAACGGAAATGTGCTTAGCAGAAAAAATATGATTCATAATGTTGAAAGTGAACTTCAGATTAATGGTAAAATTAAAAGAGCAAGTGCACTTGATGAAATTGATACTTATAACTTTACCGGACTGAACGTAAAAATCAACAACAATATTTATACAACCGGCCAGGAAGGAAAATTTAATTTCGACATTGACAGTGATGCAGAATACGAGATTAAATTCGAAGGGCCTTATGCCAATGTAAAAATGAAAGCAGGAAACAGCAGCGTCATAACCGGAACTGTTATCCCCGGTGAAAATAATATTAACCTAAATGATACTAATTCACACCTTTTCGAAAGGATGCTGTTCTTTCATACTAATATTGTCCATGATTATATTAAAAACGTTGATCCTGAAATGTCGTGCATGGATATTCCGATGACTGTACTTATAGACTACAATTCATCAATGGGCGGAGCTAACGCCTTTTCAAATGCAGATACTATCCAGTTTATCGGATGCTCGGATGACGAATACAGGTTTGTGGAAAGCCCCTTTGTACTTTACCATGAATATGGCCATTCCATCAACACACTGCTCTACAATTATCTGGGTCATGATGATATGTTCAATATGCTTACTCAGGAAGCTCTTGCAGATCTGTTGGCAGCACTCATTATTGATGAACCGAAACTTGGCCTGGGAGCATTTACAAACGAACCCGACAGGATTATGAGAAACCTTGAGAACGATGTTATTTATCCTGACAGTCTTATTGGTGAATCCCATCACGACGGGCAGGTTCTTAGCGGTGCATTCTGGGATATTAGGAAGGAAACATCCCTTGAATATGTAGCCAAACTTTCTCATTTTGCTTTATACGGAACTCCTGACGACCCCAACGACGGCGTTGCTCTTTATGAATGGTTTATTGAAACTCTCGTATCAGCAGATGACGACGGAGACCTAAGCAATGGCGTTCCCAATGCTGATATTATTATCAGGGCTTTTAACCGCCATAATATCGGAACAGACCTCTACATGCAGTCAAATTTTACTCACGAAGCCTTAAAAGATACTCCTGAACTGGTTAATCCCTATATTGCGGAATTTAGTATAATAAGCCTTAAATCTCTTGGTTCAGTTCCGGATTCAGTGTCATTGTATTATTCAACTGACAATTTTGAAACAACACACAGAATTTTTGCTGCAAAAGATGGTGAAAATGATTACAAAGCTGAAATCCCTGCTCAGCCCAAAGGTAGTTTAGTAAAATATTATTTCACAGCTTACGACCCGGCAGCTAAAGAAGAAATTCTTTTTAGCGCGGCAAAATCTTCATTCATACCTTTCGACTTTCTTGTTGGCTACCACACTGCATATTATGATGATTTCGAGGAAGAAACCGGCTGGTTAACCGGTTCAACAAGTGATAACGCACAATCCGGGCGGTGGGAACGTGGCATACCGGAAGAAGTGGACCTGTCAGAATGGGGCATTGGATTTGTACAGCCGGGTGAAGATCATAGCGAGAATGGCGATAAGTGCTATGTAACAGGTGCTAAAGGCGGACAAAGCATGCTTGACGGCATATTAGTGGGAAAAACCACACTGAATTCTCCGGCTTTTGATATTTCAGTACTGGAATCTCCGGTTGTAAGAATATGGAATTTGTTCAATGTAATTGAATTAATGAGCTTATCAGAAGCAACAGTTGCTATTGAAGCTTCGAATGACAACGGAACCACATGGACAAGGATAGCAAAATTGGACGACCCGATCTTTGAATGGCGCAAATTACAGTTCAAAGTGGAGGACTATCTTGAACTGAGTGAAAATTTCAAGATCAGGATAATTGCAAATAATCCGTCAAACAGTTGGTTCCCGCCAATGTGTGAAGTTCTTGTTGATGACTTTGAAATACTTACAACGAACGAGGAAATTGTTAATAGTGTTGAAGATAATGAAACAAGCCCGGAACTTATTGCCTATCCCAACCCTTTTGAAAATAAAATAAATATTGATCTGAGTGAATTTTCAGGTAATTGTGACATAACAATAATGGATATCAACGGAACTGTCGTATATCTAAAAAATAATTATTCAGGCGCGGGTTTTTTCTGGAATGGTATTAACATGTCAGGGAATGAAGTATCGGCCGGAACATATTTCGTTCAATTAAGCGATGGCTTTAAATCTACTGTTGCAAGAATTATCAAACACTGATACTTGTAAAAATTCAATTCCAATTCACACACAGGCTCCCTTCCTACCTTAAAAACAGGGGAGCCTTTTTTTATTTTGGAATGATTTTGTAAAATAATTGAATTTTATTATATAAAAATGTATTTTTTGAAAATTAAACATTTGTAATAATGAGAGTCTTTTTATGAAAAGTATCAACAGTTTATTAATTCAGCTACTAATAATATCCGTTACTATTTTTTTCTCCTCCTGCTCTGATGATGATAACAGCAGCAATCCAGTCGAAAATAATCCCGACCCTGTTAGAGTTCTGGCAAATTATAACTTCAATCCTCAATCCAGTCTTGAAGACAGGGTAACCGATTGCCCGGATTTTGTTCTGGATTATCTGAAGGAATTGGATGGTAGGCCTGATTACATTTCCTATACACCCACGGAAAATCAGAATCTAATAATTGAACAAACCCTGGATATGCTCCCGGAATATATGAAAAATGCACTAAAAGAAAGGCTTGTGGGCATCTATTTCATCAATGATTTTTGGGGCAGCGGTTTGACAGATTTTATCCTTTCTTCAAATGATGAAGTCTATACCTATATTGTTCTCAATTATTCCGTTTTTAACAAAAACCTTCCGGAACTACTTGCTTATAAAGAAAACACCTGCTTCATCCCGGCCGATAATATGAGAATTGAATACGAAATGGATACCGAACTTCCGGGATTCCTTTATATATTCATGCATGAGGCAGGTCATGCCCTTGACTATAGCTTCAGATATACTCCCTGGGTAGAGCCGGCAATTTTTGATAAGTTTGGTGAAAATCCCGGCAATTGTGCATTTACTTATTCTGTTTGGGCAGACTACGATGAACTGCTTCTTGATTATGAATATCCGAATAAAGATCTGGTAACTTTTTATGGATTCGGCAACGGCCCGAAGATTAAAATCGAAGACGCGGAGAAATATTATAAAGAACTTGAAAGCTCACCGCTGCTTTCTTTGTATTCAATTTATAACTGGGCCGAGGATTTTGCCGAATTCCAGACTTTAGCCTATATTGCCAATCAGCTTGGTTCGGATTACAAAATAAATATTATAAGGAATGATTCAATAATTTATAGTTGCCAGCCGATGAAAAGATTCGGGATTGATGCAAGGATACAATTACTTGATCCGGATATCAGGTCATATTGCGGGAAATAAATATTATAAGGAATTTGCAAAGAATCAAATTCGGGTATGGGAAATTTTTTCTTAATAATTCGCAAAAACTAAGATGAGTATAGAATTTACCGAAGAAACAAAACAGGCAGCAATTGAAGCAATAAAACAGTATTTTGAAAAAGAGAGAGACGAATCAATAGGCGATCTTGCAGCCGACATGCTGCTGGATTTTTTTACTGCAAAGCTCGCCCCGCTAATTTATAATCAGGCTCTTATTGACGCGCGTACCTGGTTCCGCAACCAGATGGAGTATCTCGAATCGGATTTTGCCATGCTGGAAAAGGATTTCGACTGACAGAAAAATTGGCACTCTGCTTTTTTATACAAAAAAAAGCCCCGCAGGAGCCGCGGGGACATAATAATTGATTTGGAAATGACTATCAGGATTATTTTTCTGCATAGGCAGCAGCTATATCTTCGCGCAGCTGGCCTGCCATTTCATAGCCAAGTTCGCTGGCAGCACCGTGTACGTTTTCTTTTATCTGTTCTGTTGATACGCTTATCAGTTCAATGCTCTGCGCAATTTTCCCGGCATTCTCGTTTATTTCTCCCACAGCTCCAGCCACAGACCTGCGGATATAGAATCTTTCTGTCTCGGTATTATCCCAAACAATAGCCCCTGTACTGCGGTCGGTGATTTCACATGTGGCCTTTGCATATACATATACTCCCGCAGGCGAGGAAACTATATTGCATTCCCTGAGCCTGGTTGTGCAGATAAATCTTGTTTCAGCATCTAAGCTTTTCGAAGGCCTTATCATAAGGTACTTCACCATGGAACTTTCCATACCGTCAGAGATTTTTTCTGCCAGTTCCCCGGCATCCACAGCTGCAAGAAGTTTCTTCTCGGTTTCAGACGACAGTATGGCCTTGCCCACCGCTGTGGCAACAAATTCTATTAACTGTTGCTTCTCGTCTTTACCTTCATCAAACTTTTCATTATAATATATTCTCGTGGCCGAACCCCTGGCAGATGCAATATTATCGAAAAAGACTTTCTGTCCGTTCAGATTGAATTGGGAAAGATTGTTCGTGTGGGTACATGAAGCCAGGATAATGATCAACCCCAATGCCATGATTATTTGAATCTTTTTCATTTTTTACCTCCGCTGTTCAGATAACTACTTTACTGAATAAAACGAAAGTTATTTAGCAGGGTTTCAGCATCATACCGACCTTAAATATGATATTAGTTATGATTTATGATCTTAAAGATGCTTCTCCTTCAATTAATTATTAAAAAAGAAGACCTTTTAGAAAATGAAGTTTTCGTTCCGATTGAGTGTAGCAATAAAATTATTTTCTTATTTGATAAAAAAGCTGCCCATCCCTGATAATAACTCCAGGAAGTCAGGAACAGGAATGGGCGGGAATAATTAAGGTAAGTATTTTTGAAACATGCAGAATACACAACATCCCGGATTTCTGAGTGCTGATGTATAATTATTAAAACTTATACCTTTTCAATGGCATTTTGAAGTTTCTCCTTGATTATTCCGGCAATTTCCTTAACACCATTGTTATCAACAGCCATCATAGATGCAACAGGGTCTACGGCCGCGATTTCACATTTGCCATCCTCTGTTTCCTGGACGATAACATTGCAGGGAAGCATCGTTCCAATCTTATCCTCGAACCCGAGTGCTTTATGTGCAAATCCGGGATTGCACGCACCAAGGATCCTGTAATTTCTGAAATCAACATCGAGTTTCATTTTAAAAGTATTGCTAATGTTTATTTCAGTAACAATGCCGAATCCTTCATCCTGTAGCTTAGATGTGATCTTTTCTATTGCTTCATCGAATGTGTAATCAACTTTTTTGCTGATGTAGTAGCTCATAATTCTCCTTATTTTTAATTCTATCCGTTACTTTTTGGCATAAATTTCGTTATAGTAATTATAACATATAGCTGTAAAGAACGAAAAGAGAATAAAATAATTATAATTTTGTAACGAATATATTTTCAAAGTGTAATATTATAAAAGGGAAATTAAGAAGATAAGATCAGGATTTGGTTAATTTTTATTAAATGTTTGGAAATTAATAATCTTATTAATAAATTTGCGATATGAAAACAAAAATTATTTTGATATTGTTAGTAGTTGGTTTCGGCATATTGTATGCTGCCGATGGTGTGATCTCGTCATTCACTGCGAAATCTGACGGATCAGTTATTACAGTGGAATGGAACACAATAAACGAAAATGACGCTGTCAGGTTCGAATTGGAACGCTCCGCCACCGAAAACGACTTTATGCGCCTGTCTTCGGAAGAAGCAAAAGGAAAACCTTCATCATACAGATATATTGACGAAAAAGCATATATTAAAAGATCGGGCCCCAACGGAGAAGAAATTCTTTCCAACAGCGTTTATTCCTACAGGCTGAAAATAATACGCAGGGATAACAGTTCTGATTATACAAACGTTGTTTACGTAACTCACAACGTCAGCAGTATTCGCAGAACCTGGGGAATGATAAAAGAAATGTTCAGATAAATCGTTTTTTACATACAAATTTGCTATATTTAATTCCGAATAAGTTATCTTTTTCGGAATTACTTGTTTAACAAGAACAGATCCGCTATGAAAAGAATATTTCGCCACAGCTTTTTGATACTTAGTGCATTTATAATATTTGCCCCTGTTTATACTTTTGCCAAACCGGCACATGCATCCGACCATTATCACGACAAATGCGCAACCTTCTGGGAGCCGGAAAAGAAAAGGGCACTGATGGTAAAACTTACAGGCAGCCTGTCCGCACAAAGGCCGCAATTAAGTGATTATTACGACACTCCTGACGGGAACTTCAGAATACATTACACCACAGTTGGAATAAATGCTGTTGATCCGGCTGATAATAATAATAACGGGCTTCCTGATTATATCGATTCAGTTGCATTCCACTTTATGAACGTTTACCAGGTGGAAGTTGTTGAACTTGGATTTTTATCTCCGATAGACGATATGGGTGGCGGTTCTTCGGATGCTTATGATGTTTACTTAATGGAAATTGGAATGGACGAATCCGATACGGGGTTCGAAGGTATTTACGGCGTAACAATGTACGACCGTGAAATCCAGCCCAGGAAAATCTGGCCCAGATGGACTTCATTTATTATAATGGACAATAACTACAGCGAGGATGACTATTTTACTGATGGCGGATATCAATATAAAACATATTTTACAACAGGTATCGACGGGATGAAAGTTACTGCGGCCCACGAATTTCATCATGCCATACAGGCAAGGTACGGTACTACAACCCAATCCACCGGCCTGCTTAATGAAATGACCAGCGTGTGGTTCGAGTACAGGGTATATCCCGAAGTAAAAGATTTTTTCCAGTACCTGCCTTACCTTTTTGCCAACCTGGATGATTTTCCTTTTGGGGGCGGCAGAACCAGCCTGGGATATGCCTGGGGAATATTTTTACAATATGTTCATAAGAATTTTGGCGACGAAGCCGTTTTAGAATTCTGGCAGTATGTTGGTGAAGGTAACTATGGATACGAGGCTCTTGATATGGCACTGAAAAGCCATGAATCAACCCTTGATATTGCATGGTGTGATTTTATGTCCTGGATGTATTACACCGGGCATAATTATTCGCTTGTGTCCGAAGGTCAGAGATTTGATGATGCCAGGCTGTTTCCCAATTTGAAGTTCCATACTACTCAGTATTATACTTCTGAACCTATTGAAAGTATCGGCAATTTAGATGCCTACCAGGCAAGATCATTCAGGTATATCCTGCCTGCCGGATCAGAGGAAACAAATGACACACTCGACCTGATTATTACATCCACAGACCATGAAGCAGCTTTTCTCCAATTTGACCGGGAATCGCCTTATTCAATAAATATTAACAAAGGCGAAACAACCGGATATGACAAAATCCCGCATACATCTTATTATTATAAATTGTATAACGAAAACGGAACAATATGCGACCGGCAGTTTATTATGGCCGGATCCGACGCGCTTAATGTCTATCCGAATCCGTTCATTCCCGGCGACCATTCAGCAATATACTTTCCAGTTGAGGCCGCGCTGAATGAATACGACGAGGTTATTCTTAGTATTTATAATACAGAAATGCTCGGAATATTCAGCAAAAAACTTGAAGTGGAAAACCATCTGAATAACAAAGTTGTTATTCTGAAGGACATACCATTCGAATTTACAAGCGGAGTATATATTTATTCTTTGAAATATAATGATAAAGACCACCTTGGAAAATTTATGGTAAAAAGAATAAAATAGCTTTTAATTTTATAAAATTTTTCTTTTATTGAACCGGGTTCTTAACCCGGTTTTTTTACAGCATAAAGAGATGAAAAAAATTACAGTAAATATTCGAGAAGTTTCCAGATCATTCGCGGGCAGCGGAGTGGTATTTCATAATATCAACTCTGTTTTCAGGTCCGGTTCAATATCAGGTATCACCGGTTCCAACGGCAGCGGTAAAACCACCTTGCTGAAGATAATGGCGGGTATAATCAAGCCTACGGCAGGCAAAATCACATACATGGCCGATGATATTGAAATACCCGGGGGGGAATGGAAACGCCATATTGGGTTTGTTTCTCCTTATTTCAATTTGTACGAGGAATTCACACCGGTTGAACTTACAAAAATAATGGCTGAGATTCGGGGGCTGGGATTCGATAAAAAAAGAGCCCGCTTCCTGCTGGAATTCTTCGGCCTTTATGAAAACCGCTCAAGGCTTGTAAGAACCTTTTCCTCTGGTATGAAGCAAAGGATGAAATACATCATATCTCTTTATCACCAGCCGCCGGTACTGATGCTCGACGAACCTTCAACCAATCTGGACAAAAAAGGCTTCCAGGCAGTAAAGGATTATATTTCCGCCCACATCGGGCAGAACGGACTCGTTGTTATTGCCGGAAATGATGACCGGGAAATAAGCCTCGCTGATAATGTAATTAATATTGAAGATCATAAAGGGAAGTAAAATGAAAATGACTAAAAAAATATTCAAAGGCAAAATAAACAAATTATGTTTGATTCTGATATTATTTGCATCGTGTAGTCAGCAGACCGAAACAGGTAATTGCCAGGAAACAACGGCAATTCCGGCAGATATGAAAGCACATTTTGAATTCCTGAGCTCACTGAAATTACCGGAAAAAATGGATTTCTGCGGAGAGCCTGTACCGTTGGATATTCCGGAAGTCAGGGAAAGAGCCGAGAGGGAATTCTATCTTCTGCTTCAGCAGCCGGGGCAGATAATCCTTTACCTGAAAAGATCGGCAAGATACTTCCCAATGTACGAAAGGATCATCAAGGAAAATAATATGCCCGACGACCTGAAATACTTATCTGTCGCCGAAAGTGCGTTGTACCAGGCACGGTCTCACGCAGGAGCAGTGGGCTTGTGGCAGTTCATGAAAAGTACAGCCAGGCTTATGGGCCTGCATGTAAGTAATTATGTGGATGAAAGAAGGCATCCTGAAAAAAGTACAAAAGCTGCAATGAAATATCTGAAGCAGGGATACAAATCTCTTGGTTCATGGTCGCTTACAGCCGCAGGATACAATATGGGGCACGGGAACGTCAGGAAGCACCTGAAACACCAGGAAGGCGACGACTATTTTGATCTGTATCTGAATTCCGAAACATCGAGGTTCCTTTTCAGGATTGCCATTATAAAGGAAATAATGAAAAATGCTGAAAAGTATGGTTTCATAGTTAAGGATGAAGACAGGTATCATCCAAGGAAAGTAAAAATAATTATATGGAACAGTTCTATTCCTGATCTTGCTGACTGGGCAGAGAAGCACGGTACAAGCTATAAAAACGTGAAACTTCTTAACCCCTGGATATTAAAGAAAAATCTTCGCCAGCCGCTAAGCGGCAAACCCTATGAAATTGCAATTCCGGAGTAAATCCCGAAAAAAAATAACCTGGGAATTACCCTCCGGCTTTATTGTGATAGTAAGTCTGTCAAATTTTATTTCAACAGGCACTTGAAATTTGTTTCTCACGAATAAATGTTAGCCTGACAGTATAAAAAATCTTATTTTTGAAAGAAAAATTATTTCGGGAATGAAGATTTGACACAGAAGAAAATTTGGTTCTACGGCTTATTAAGCGGCGTAATGCTCGTTCTTGCTTTTCCTCCCATGCCGTTCGGAGTATTGGCCTTTGCCGCACTCGTACCATACCTGTTTTCCCTGACAGATAACGAAGGGCCCAAAAGGCCGGTTTTATTTTCCTATGTTGTATTTTATATTTATCATGTCGGAACTAACTGGTGGATAAGCAGCTGGCAATCGGAAACCGATCCGTTTCTGCTTGCCGGTGGAATTGCAACCGGGCTTGTACACCCCTTTTTCTTTATGATACCAATAGTAATATTCTTATTTATTAAGCGCCGGTTCGGAGTTTCCAAAGCGCTCTGGGTTTTCCCTTTCATCTGGACGGCTTTCGAGTGGTTCCACAGCCTCGGCGAATTATCCTATCCCTGGCTGAATCTCGGTTACTCGCAGATATATCATACATGGTGGAATCAAATAGCTGATATAGGGGGTGTTTACCTGCTGTCATTCCTTATTGCAATGGTAAATGTACTGATCCTTAAAGTAATCCTGAAGGTCAGGGAATCGGGAATTGAACCTACCATTAAAAATATTTTTATTTCAAAAGCTGCTATAAAATACTGGATCGGGATTGCTGCCATAGCAGTTATTCCGCTAATATACGGATTAATTACCGTAAACCGTTACGAACACTCGAAACTGATTGAAAACAATGAATTAATAAACATGGCTGTTATTCAGCCAAACATAAATCCCTGGCGAAAATGGGAGATCAATCCACGTGAACAGATAGAACTGCACAAGCAAATACAGGATTCAATTGCATCGGAAATGATGATAGATGTGGGAATATGGAGCGAAACTGCAACTTCATATATTGGACCGGGTTTTAACCAATATCATAATTTTTATTTTCTGCAGAAATGGGTGGACAGCAGCGAAACAGCATTGATAACAGGATTTGCTGATACATATTTCTATCAACCTGGCGATGATATACCGCCCTCGGCAAAAAAACTGGACCGCGACCCGGAACAGAGATATGATAATTTCAATGCCTCCCTCCTGCTCAATCCGGCACCCTATGACACTTTGAACCCGCAAATCTATCACAAAATGAAACTAACCCCCATGGGCGAGAGATTTCCTTTCGCTGATATTTTCTCCTTTGCTATGGACTGGATGGAATGGGGCGTAGGAATATCAGGATGGCAGGTAGGTCAGGATCAGCATATCATGACAATACAGGCTCACGGAAAACAGGCAAAAATCGGTACAATTATTTGCATAGAATCCATTTATCCGGAATTTTGCAGAAATTTTGCAAGGCTTGATGCCCGGGTTTTAACTGTTATAACTAATGATGCCTGGTATGATTATACTCCCGGGCCCGAACAGCACTACCAGATTGCAGCAATGAGGGCAATTGAAAGCAAACGTTATATTGCGAGGTGTGCAAACACGGGGGTCAGCGGTTTTATTACTCCACTCGGACAATCAATTTACCGGGCGCCTCAATATACGAAAACAGCCATTGCGATGTCTGTTCCGCTAATAGATGAAAAAACTTTTTACGTGCAGCACGGCGACTGGCTGCCATATATCAGCCTGGCCATAACAATTATGCTGATAGTTGCCGGTTTCTTTAAAAGGAAAAAAGCATAGTATAATTGTGATATCGCAATAGAAAATTGAATTCAGAACTCTTACCCGTGAACGAAATATCAAAGAGTTAGAAAAATAACTGAGTAAATTAATATGCCGTATTTATTAACAATTTTGTCATATATAAATATCAAACTATGAAATACTATTTTGCTTGACCTCCCCAAACCCCTCCGAATGAGGGGCTTATTGCAAAGCCCTCCCCATCCGGAGGGTTCCGCACTGTGTGTGTTTGGGAGGGGTCGAAAACTGTATTGGAATAAAAAAAAACGCGACTTAAATTATTACTTGGATTCAGGATGTCTGGAATTACAAAAAAATTCACTAAAAATAACAATTTGACAGATAATTCGTATTAATTCAGGTGTGGATTGATAAACTATATTATTGTAAAATAAAGGATTTTAAATATGTTCAACAAGAAAGCATATCAACTGATATTATTTGCAGCCATGATGCTGTTAGTATCAGGAATTTCGGCAGGGGCAAAGGATTTCAACCCCATAAAATTTGAAATGGATACGCTGGACAACGGATTGCAGGTAATCTATCATGTTGATAAAAGTGCTCCGGTAGTGGCCACGGTAGTTCACTATCGCGTTGGGTCGCATGACGAAAACCCGCAGAAAACAGGCTACGCACATTTTTTTGAACACCTGATGTTTGAAGCAACTGATAATATTCCCCGTGCATCACTTGACAAATACGTGGAAGAAGCCAGCGGCACTCTTAACGCTGCAACTTCATTCGATCAGACAGTATATTTCCTGAAACTGCCTGCTAATGAATTGAAACTGGCTCTATGGATTGAATCTCAGAGGATGAGAAAACTTCATGTTGATGAAATAGGCGTGGAAACACAGCGCGGAGTTGTTCTTGAAGAATTGAAAATGAGAACCGAAAATTCACCCTACGGCACATTACTGAATAATATATGCGAAAACCTTTTCCCGGGTTCATCATATTCCTGGTCGGTGATTGGCTCGGCTGAACATATCGCAAAAGCTAAGATTTCTGATTTTAAAGAATTTTATGATAACTTCTACCAGCCGAATAATGCTACTCTTGTTGTTTCCGGAGATATTGATATCGAAGAAGCCAGGGAATTGGTCGAAGATTATTTCAATATCTACCCCAAAGGCAAGGAACCAGTCAGGAAACCAATACCTGTTAAACCGATGAAAGAGGATGTTAAAAAAGAAATTATTGATGAAAAAGCTCAGCTGCCGGGAATGTTCATTGGTTTCAGGGCGCCCTCAATGCTGGATTCTAATTATTATGCTATGTCCTTATTGCTGGACATATTTGCCAGTGGTGAAAGTTCCAGGCTTTATCGCAGGCTCGTCGATAAGGAGCAGGCTGCAGTACAGGCCGCATTATTCCCGCTCGATCTTCAGTATGGCGGCGCAGTGATTTTCTATGCCATAGCATCACCGGGGCAGAGCCTGAGCAATCTGGAAAGTATTGTTTACGATGAAATTGATAAACTTGTTACAGAAGGAATCAGCGAAGAGGAATTCCTGAAAGCAAAAAATATTAAGGAAGCAGGATTTGTCAGCGGCAAAACCAATGTTCTTGAAAAAGCTAAAACACTTGCTAAATACAACAGTTATTTTGGCCAACCGGGTATGATAAATACAGAGATTGAAAAATATAAAAATATTAAAAAATCCGATTTGATCAGGATTGCCAAAAAGTATTTCAAAGACGGAAACAAGGTTGTTCTGAACTATGTTCCAAAGAAAAATTAATATTGTAAACAAATAATTCCAGGTAATAAAATGAAAAAAATATCAATTTTAATAATATTCATGGCAATTTTCGGAACAGCCTTTTCCGAAAAAATTGATGTTTCGGTAAAACCGGAGCCAATGCCGGAAAAGGAATTCTTATTTCCGGAATATTTTGAAACCGAACTGAAGAATGAGTTAAAACTATTCATTATCGAAGATCACGAGCAGCCGGTTGTTAGTTTCTCATTAATGATCCCAGGCGGAGAATCCCAGGATGGTGACCTCCCAGGAATTACAAGCATGATGGCCTCGCTAATGACAAAAGGAGCCGGTAAATACAGCGCTTATGATATTGCAAACAAAATTGACGGTATTGGTGCTTCATTGTCAGTTTCTTCATCGGCAGATTACGTAAAAGTTTCTGCATCAGGCTTGAAAAAGCATATAGATTTAATCCTTGAAATGCTTTACCAGGTGATAACAAACCCAAAATTTCCCGAAGAAGAAATTGAAAAAATGAAAAAGCAGGCCATTGCAGGAATTGAGTATTCGAAATCACAAAGTACCGAGCTTGCTTCCAAAATGGCGAGAATAGCGGTATATGGCAATAACCATCCCTACGCTGCATTTGAAACCGAAAAAAGTATCAATAAAATAACCCGCAAGAAACTTATGGAGCATTACAAAAGGTTTTTTAACCCAAATAATGCTTCACTTGCGATTATCGGAGATGTTGACCCTTCCGGGATTCGAATAAAAATTGATGAGATATTCGGCAAATGGGAAAAAGGAGACAAACCGGGTATCAGGGTTCCGAGGCCTCAGCCCCTCCCGATCGGAATTTATTTCGTGGAACGTCCCGGAGCAGTTCAGTCAACGGTAATGTTTGCAGCACCTGCACCGATATATTCCGATGATGACTATATGCAGCTCGATCTTGCAGCAGCAGTTATGGGCGGTGGATTTGGCTCCAGGCTGGTTCGCACACTTCGCGAAACCCATTCATATACTTACAGCCCTTACGGCTATGTTACATCAACAAAAAGCGCGAACAGGTTCGTTTGCGGAGCAGATGTCAGGAATTCTGTTACTGATTCAGCCATTATTGTGATGAAAAACGAATTGATGCGCCTGACAATGCAGCCGGCTGATGATGAAGAGATAAACAGGATTAAAAAATACGAGAGAGGCAAATATAATATGTCGCTCGAAAATTCATCCTTTATTTCCGGCCTTATTCAGAATGCCTGGCTTATGGAAATTCCGATAAAAAAAGTAAAAGAATACGCTGACGAGCTGATGAATATATCAGCCCACCAGGTTATGGATATTTCAAAGCAATATATTGTTCCTACAAAAGCATACTTTGTTGTAGTCGGTGATCCGTCAGTTAAAAAACAACTTGAAAAACTCGGACAGGTATATAGTTACAATTTAGATATGGAATCGATCAGCGGAGAGAATGCCGCTTTGGAAAAAACTTCTCTTACTCCCGCCGAACTGCTCGAAAATTATGTTGATGCAGTTGCAGATGAAGATGATATTAAAGAACTGAAATCACTTATAGCAGAAGGAAAAGCCTCGATGATAACAGGCTCCGGAATGAATATGGACGGGACTTTCAAAGATATTAAGAAATCAGGCAATAAATATTACAGCCTTATGGATTTTGGAATGATAAAGCAGGAAACCTGGACAAATGATACAGAATCCTGGATAGAGGCCATGGGCAGCTTTAAAAAGCAGGAAGGCGATGAACTGAAAAGGGCTGTTTGGGAGAAAGCATATTTCCCGATTGCGGATATGATCAAAGCCGGGTTTGAATGCACCGTTCTTGGCAGGAAGGGCGATGTAACGATTATGAAAGCCGTATCCCCCTGGAAAGAAGAGAATATTATTCATTTCAACGATGACTATCTTGTTAAAAAAATTGAAACCAAAACAACGCAACAGGGTATCACAGTGAATACTATCAGGGAATTTTCCGGATTTAAGGATTTCGGCGATTTCACTTTACCGACAATAATTAAAGTGATTAACCCGAGATTTACTATTACTATGAATCTGAGCTACAAATTGAACCAGGAAATTGACGATAATACTTTCGTTCCTGAACAAAAATAATTCTTTTCAACAATTTCTGGCCGTGAATGTAATTTTTCACGGCCTTTTTTGTTATTTAGGAAAGAATTGTTTAAAAAAAAACAGGATTTTTATTATATTATAACAAGAGCGATAATGGGATTACCATTTTTTGTTAAAAAAAAATAAAACCGAACCGACACCTATGGAAGACTTAAAAAAAATAATTGTTGTTGACGACGAGATGACTAATACCATCCTGCTTAAGAGAATTCTTACCAAGGCAGGATATTCAGTTGTGGCAGCTCATAGCGGTGCAGATGCCCTTAAATTAATGGAGAACGACCACTTTGACGCATTGCTAACCGACTGGATGATGCCCCAGATAGACGGTATTGAGCTCATTCGTAAAGTCAGGGAAAAAATTGAACATATACCCCTGATAATTATGATAACTGCTCTGGTTTCCGAAGGTGCCAGATCCTACGCACTTGAATCAGGAGCTGATGATTTCATATCCAAACCCATAAATCTTGACGACATGCTGACCCGCGTGAAAGACGGCCTGTCCAAAAAGATTCAGGAAGCACCTGTTAAACATAAACATGTACTGACAAGGGATGTAGATGTTAATCCCGATTTTGTAGGTGTTGCCATTGCAACAAGTACAGGCGGGCCGCCCACATTAATTGAAACATTCCAGAAAATCCAGTCAAACCTTAATGCTGCGTTCTATATAGTACAACACGGGCCGCCCTGGATGCTGGAAACTTTCTCGCAAAGGCTACAGAAAGAATCGAATTTTAAAGTCCATATTGGTGCCCACGGCATGCAGTCAGAACCCGGCAATATTTATATTGCCCCCGGGGATAAACACATGAGAATTGATCCTAAGAACTATACTCTCAAACTGGATGACGGCCCCAAGGAAAACTTTGTAAGGCCCGCAGCAGACCCTCTTTTCCGTTCCGCAGCTGATGCATTTGGTAAATACTGTATTGGCGTGGTAATGACAGGGCTCGGACGCGACGGTGCCCAGGGAGCTGTTCAGATAGCATCCGTAAACGGAACGGTAATCGTTCAGGATCCGAATACTGCTGTTGCTCCGTCCATGCCAAACACAGTGATACAAAGTGGCATTAACCACAAATTGGTACCACTGTCTGATATGGGACAATCAATTTCCAGTACCATATTTCCCCTTGCAGCCAGGCTGAAACAAAGCAAATAATTTATAACTAACAATATTTGAACATCTTCCAGCAATTTGCAGGAAGATGTTTTTTTTGCTTTGCACTTGGATCAGGGTTAATTGTAATCATATTAGCAGAAATACCGGACTTTTTTTTAACCGGGAAGGCAAATGTCTTTTCTATGCACTGCCTGTAACAGAGTTTCATAATACATGTATTTTGAAAAGGAATATATGCCAAAATCTGAATTAACAAAACTGCGATGATAATGATCACGAGGATTCCTGATCTCAAAAATTTCAATTAATTTTCTAACGGTCAAATTAACCTTACTTACAGTATTCGTCGATAGCTTCTTTTGCCCCGGCAAATCCAAGATCAAGAGATTTTTGCAGGTCAGTGCAGTAATTGCCATCTCCGATCTGTATGAGCGAAATGCCCCGCATGTACCAAGCCATAGCGCCCTTAGGGCTAAGTTTTATAGCATTGCTGAATAAGGGCACAGCTTCGCTGTATCGTTCCAGGTAATATAAAGAAAGCCCCTTCTCATAGTTGGCCATCAGGTGTTTGGGTTTTTTCCCGAGCAGGGTGTCAAAAACTTCAATGGCATCTGTGTATTTTTCCTGTTCGTTCAGAATATAGCCTTTCAGATAATATACTTCCTCGTCGGAGCAGCCAAGTTTAATTGCTTTGTTCAGGTTTTCAAGTGCTTTGTTGAAAGCCCTTATCTCCATTTGTGCAAGTGCAAGTTTGTGGTAATATTCCGGATTATCAGGTTCGTTGCCGATAGCTTCTTTAAATTCCCTTAAAGCACCAGGGATATCCCCCCTATTGCCTTTCAAAGCAGCTCTAAGGGCAGTATATCGATCGTATTGAATATAATCAGGTTTGATATTATTAATACCGTCTGAAGGAATATTGACAAACTCAGGAATATTGGCAGCCATACCGGGTATTGTCAGGTACTCTAAAAATACAGGCGGGGAATCGATCCCATTCTCGTCAATATGAGTAAGGTAAAGGCCTGTATGTGCACCATTTTCCTTGGAAGAGAAAACCAGCCACCTGCTGTTTGGCGACCATGAATGCCAGGAGTTCATTTTCTCCATATTGCAGTTCATTAGCCGGGGTTTGGCATTTTTATTATGAATATCGGAAGCAGGCAAAATAAACAGCCTGGAATCTCCCTGGAGCAGCATAAAACTTTCTGCCTGGCAGAATACCATCCATTTGCCGTCAGGAGAAAATTTAGGAAAAAAATTGCTCATGCCGTTAGCGGAAGCCCCTGTAATCGGCTTTGCGTTGCCGCCTTTGCCATTATTGAATGGTACAGCATACAAGTCGTACTTGAACTTCTTTTCCCCGCTAAGGAATTCCTTTGCCGCATTTGTAGGCAATACTGCTTTTTTTGATTTTTCTGCTGCTTCAGAATAATATACAGGCGCTTTTGCAAATACAATTGTTTTTCCGTCAGGTGTCCATGCAGGGCTGCTTTGAACAAAATCGGGATCATCGGCACCTTTCAGCGAAGCAAACTTATTGCCTTCAAGATCATAATATGCCAGGATACCACGAATTGGGAAAAACAACTGAGAATATTCCAAATTATCCACCGGAACAAAAATCGACCTGTCCTTTACTGTGCTGACCGCATATTTTCCATCCGGTGATATTTGCGAAAGCAGTCCGAAAGTTTTCTCGCCATCTTCCTTACGGTAGTCGCTCCAGCTTATAATGTCTTTATCCGTAATTGTCATGTCTTTCTTTGTTCGGGCAATATAATAGGATCCCTTATCATTTGCATAGTCAATATCCATTCCCAATTTGCTGCCGTCCGGAGTGAACGAATGGCAATTTCCGCAAACAGGAAGCCTTTGCATTACAATATCCGGTTCCGTACCGGCTGATATATCAGCCAGCCGCCATTGTATCAGTTCCTGATGATTGACCGCAAATGAAAATGGCAGAGGGACGGTTCTGTAGAATACAGATGCTCCGACAGAATCTTTTGATATAGATATTTCCGCAACGCTTCCGGATATAATTTTATCAGGCTTAGCATTTTCAGTACCAAGAATAATTATCTTTGCCGGTTTACCCACCAATTCGGATTTTATCACTGCCCATTTCTCTGCGGGTATCCTGAAACTATTTGTATCCGTAACGGATTCGAACAATACCGAATTGTTTTCTGAAACAACTTTTAAAGTCCAGCTTTCAGAACCGCCGGTTTCATCCCAATTTATTTCCGGGGAGGGCAGCTCCGGGGGAAAGATCGTTTTATCTAACGGATAGTTTATAATAAGCTTTCCCGGAAAGTTATCTTTATCAGTTTCAAAAGTTATATCATCTCCGGAATAATCCGAACAAGCGAAAACCAGGGTAAGAATCAATAATAGAGTAATATTTCTTGTTTTCATAAAATGGCGCCTGATATATTTATCAATTCAAAGAATCGTCAAAAATAGGAAATTTTTTCAGAATATTTTATGCGAACAATATTTTAACCTGACAGAAAACTAATTTTCAACGCAAAACAACTTATATATGAGCAAATAAAACTATTAACAAATATTATACACTTTGAAGCAACAAAATCTATATAAAAAAACCAATGATTTTTGAAAATTTAAAAAAATTTGATTACATTAATATTGATACGTTTGTAACCCCTTGGGATAGAATGATGAAAAAATTTAAACTCCTGTTACTTATACTTATCTCTTGTATTGTATTAATTGTTTACGGTTGTTTTGAATTTGTGTTTGTCAATCAGCCTGCTACCGGGATGATCGGCCAGGGAATTGACGTAAGTGTACGAATTAAGGTACGTGTTCATCCATTGGGAAGCGGCAGTCCGGAAAATTTATATTTTGGAATGCAATTGCCTGATAATTGGACTGTTGAGAATAATTCATTCCCATATACCGGTGATCAAAGCGGAACGATCACTTATGACGCAACAGCTTCTGCAATGTACGAATCGGATAACCCTGCTACTCCGTCTCATTTCTGGTGGTTTGGCAAATCTAGTTCTTCGATTACTCAAATCGAGAATGATATTATTAATTGGGACTTTACAATAAACCACGGTGATAAAACAGGATCATATTTTATTGATTATGTAATTGCTTCAGACGGAACAAGCGGGGAAGGCAATCCGGCCGTTGTTATGCTTGATGATGAAACACACCCGATAAAAATAATGGATGTTATTCCTACATTACCGGAATGGGGAGCTATTATTCTGGGTAGCCTTATATTATTTTTTGGCGGTTATTATTTATTCAGAAGAATGTAATAAATTCAAAAAGATTGAAATAACAGAAAAGCCCGCTACAGTAGCGGGCTTTTCTATATTTAGTGCAATATATAGCTTATTTCTTTATTTCCCAGAAATCTTTACCCTTCATCAGAGCTTCCAGGTCGTAAGCGCCCGGATCATTTTTATGATGTTCAAGCTGTGCTTCAACCTTTTCGCTGTAAGTAGGTTTGCGGATTGCCTGGAACACTCCCATTGGCCTTGGAAGTTCAGTACTATAAGTCATGTTTGCCAATACAAAAGCAAGAGTGGAGTCGGTTTCGTCATGTACCAGGAGATCGTTCTTTGAATACTTCCCGTCAGTTAAAGATACAACCTTGGGAGAAAAACCGTCAAGAATGATACCCTTGTCATCTTCGTTGCCAAATACCAATGGCTGGCCGTGACGTAATTCAACAGTATGCTCTTTACGTGTTTGTTTGCTTGTAAAGAGATCAAAAGCGCCGTCATTATAAATCACACAGTTTGCATATACTTCCACAAATGCAAATCCCTTGTGCTGAGAGGCTCTCTCGAACATATACTGCATTGTTTTTACGTCTTTGTCATAGGCCCTGGCTACAAATGTAGCGCCGGCACCAAGGGCAAGAGCTGCCGGATTGAACGGATCGTCCAGAACACCCAGCGGAGATGATTTTGTTACCTGTCCTTCGAGTGATGTTGGTGAATACTGCCCTTTTGTTAGTGAGTAAACAGCATTGTTGAACATCAATACCTGGAGATCCATATTACGCCTTGCCGCATGGATAAAGTGGTTACCGCCAATACTCATTGCGTCACCGTCACCAGTGGCAACCCATATAGAAAGGTCAGGCCTGGCTACTTTAAGGCCGGAAGCTATTGGAAGGGCACGTCCGTGCATAGTATGCAGGCCATATACATCAACGTAATAAGGAAAGCGGCTTGAACAGCCGATACCGGATACGAAAACGAATTTTTCCCTTGGAATACCCATTGATGACAAAATTTTCTGTGTTTGGGAAAGTATGGAATAGCCGCCACATCCGGCACACCAACGAACATCTATAGGAGTTTTAAAATCCTTAGGGCTCAATTTTTCTTCGAGTGTGGTATCTTCGAAATCTACAACCTGATTTAATAGGGTTTTCATTTTATTTACCCTCCTTTTCGAGTAAGAGTTCGTTAATTTTTGCTTCAACCACGTCGGCTTTAAGCGGCAAACCTTCAACTTTGTTCAATCCGATTGCAGGCCTCATATATTTAGACCTGATTAAAATATTCAGATGCCCGCTATTTAGTTCCGGTATAAGTACCCTGTCAAATTTAGAAAGAATATCACCAAGATTTTTCGGGAATGGATTAAGATGAACAAGGTGGCAGTATGATACTTTCTTGCCTTCGCTATGAAGCTTGGCAACAGCATCAGTAATAGCGCCATAAGTACCGCCCCAACCAAGAACGAGAAGATCGCCTTCCTGGTCGCCGATAACTTCAGCATCTGGAATATCATTGGCAATATTTTCAATCTTGGCAGCACGAAGATCAACCATTTTCTGGTGGTTATCAGGGTCGCTGCTTACGTTACCTGTAAGTACATCTTTTTCAAGTCCGCCAATCCTGTGTTCAAGGCCCGGAGTACCGGGAATGGCCCATTTCCTTGACATGGTTTCGGGGTCGCGTTTATACGGATAATATTCTTCGCCTTCTTTAGCAAATTCAACGCTGATATCAGGTAATTCGTCAAGATTAGGAACCCTGAAGGGGCTTGTGCCCTGTGCAAGGTAACCGTCAGTAAGAAGAATAACCGGTGTCATGTATTTTAATGCCAGCCTGGCAGCTTCAATTGTCTGATAGAAACAGTCAGCAGCATCTCTGGCAGCAACTATTGGAAGCGGGGCTTCTCCGTGGCGTCCGTACATCGCCATTAAAAGGTCTGACTGTTCCGGTTTTGTAGGGATACCCGTACTGGGGCCTGCCCTTTGAACATCAACGATAACAAGTGGCAGTTCCATGATAATCCCAAGCCCGATTGCTTCCACCTTAAGGGACAAACCGGGGCCACTGGTTGTTGTAGCAGCAAAGTAACCGCCAAACGCAGCGCCAATAGAGCTGGAAATACCCGCAATTTCATCTTCGCACTGGAGGTGCTTAACACCGTACTTTTTATATCCCGAAATAAAATGAAGTATCTCGGTTGCCGGTGTTATTGGGTATGATCCAAGGTAAAGCGGCAGGTTGGCTTTGTTTGCAGCAACGGTCAGCCCGATTGCTACAGCTTCATTACCGGTAATATTCCTGTAAATTCCTTCTTTAAGGTCAGCAGCCTGGACTTTATATTGCTCAGCAAACATTTCAGATTCTTTAGCAAAATTATAACCTGCTTCAAGAACCTTAAGGTTTGAATCAAGAATAGTTTCTTTTTTCTTGAATTTAATCTTAAGCCAGTTTTCAGTCGGGCCCAAAGGCCTGTCGAACAGCCAGTAAGTCATACCAAGAGCGAAAACATTTTTTGCTCTTTGTATATTTTTGGGCGACATACCGGAATCTTTTAGTATTTCCTGTACCTGTTCAATCATGTCTATCGTGTAAAGACGGTAGTCCGATAAAGAACCGTCCTCAAGAGGATTGGTTTCGTATTTAGCGAGGTTCAGGTTTTTCTTGCCAAAACCAGCTGCATTTGCAATGATTATCCCGTTCTTACGAACCTTTGGAAGGTTTACTTTCAGGGAGGAAGCGTTCATTGCAACCAAGACGTCGATTTCTTCTCCAAAAGTATGAATTTTTTTTGCGGCAAATTTTACCTGGTAGGCGCTTACACCATAAAGTGTTCCTTCCGGCGCCCTGATTTCGGAAGGATAATCCGGAAAAGTGTTTACATCGTTACCGATGGCTCCGGATGTGATCGAGAATTGCGTTCCTGACAGCTGCATACCGTCGCCTGAGTCTCCGGCAAAACGGATTGTAGCTTCGTTTAGGTACTCTACTTTCTTATCCATGTTTCTACTTTACATTTTTCAATAAAGTGTTAGTTATGCTTACAAGTATTTTATTCAACCTGCATTACCGAAACTTAGTAAGTTTTATTAGAATATTCAAGTATATATTCAAAACAAAAAATCATTATGTGATAGGCGTGTTGCAAATATTCCCATAAAACATTCTATACCATAGATTAATAAAATCTCATAAAAAACAACAAAAAAAAGAAAATTGTAAAATATTTGTTTAGCCAAGACTAAGTGTTTAAAAAAAGTTCTTTTTTTTGTTGCTTATTTACCAAGTATTTATTATTTATGCTTTTCTTATTCAAAATCAAAAAATAAAAATGCCCCGTGTTGCAGGGGCATTTTTAATCTTCGGAGTTTATACAACGTTATTATTTTACACTTTATATCCTGTAAGAGCCTTCATGTACTGTGCTCTTTCAAATTTTCCGGGGTCTTCGATCTTTGCCTGTGTCATACTGGCAGAAAAATCACTTATTGATTTATGTTCTTTTTCTTTCATCCAGTTCTCAAGCTGATCTTTCATTTCTGCAATGTGACCTATTCCATTTTTCAGCAGTGCCGAGCATACCATTGTGGCGTTAGCGCCAACCAGCAACATTTTTGCTACATCTTCACCCGTGTGGATACCGCTTGTTGCAGCATAGCTAACATCTATTCTGTCTTTCAGTATAGCAATCCAGCGCATGGGAAGCCTTGATGCAGATGAGTGGCTGAGCATTAGGTTTGGAACAATCTCCAGATTTTCAAGGTCGATACCCGGCTGGTAGAATCGGTTGAACATTACCAGTCCGTCAGCTCCGGCTTCTTTCAGCTTGCGGGCCATGTTTGCCATATTCGAAAAGAAGGGGCTGAGCTTTACGGCTACAGGTATTGATACTTCGCTTTTTACTGCCTTTACTACTTCAATATATCTTTCTTCAACTTTATCGGCGCTCTCGTCAAGGTTTGTTGGAATATCATATATATTCAGCTCAAGAGCATCTGCGCCGGCTTCCTGCATTTTCTTCGCATAGCTTATCCAACCGCCCCGGGTCGATCCGTTAAGGCTTGCAATGATTGGAATTTTAACGGCAGCCTTGGCATTTTTAATCAATTCAAGATATTCTTCCGGGCCGGTACGGTATTCGTCCGGTGTCGGGAAGAAACTTCCTGACTCTGCGGAAAGGCCTTCGCCAAGATTGTCGTGATAATCAGCAAGTAACTGATCCTGACGAAGCTGTTCTTCGAAGAGTGAATAAAGTACTACGGCGCCTGCACCTTTTTCTTCCATTAATTTAATGTTTTCAACGTTTTCTGAAAGCGGTGATGCGGAAACAACGATAGGTGAATTTAATTCAAGTCCGAGATAAGTTGTTCTGAGATCCATTTTTTTCTCCTGATTTAAAACTGTATAAAATTAATTTTCTTCAATTCCTTTGGCTGTTTTCATCAGCCTCAATAAATAAGACGCAACAAGTCCTATTTATTTTAGTCTTACCAAAAAAAAATATTTTTTTTTACTCAGAATAATTCAACGGCGCAATTACTTTTTCTGTAACCGTAATTGATTCTATACTATTAGCAGGATTTACAGCTTTAGCGGAAACTGTAAAAACAATCTGTCCGTTTATTTTTTTATTTCGTCCCTTAGGTTTTAATTCAAGATGGATTATATAATAATCAAACATCCTCTGAATTATAGGTTCGGAAACAATCTCAACATCTCCCTCGGATAGAAATGTCTCAATATCTTCAATTTTGAAATACACATTATCGTAAACAACACATCCGCTATTATCAGTTGAAGTAACGATTGAATTCTGCCCTTCGAAATAGTCATATACCTTTTTCCAGCATTCAAGCTTCGATTTTGACGGTAGTATATCGGAAATTTCAGTCAGATAATCCTTTATTTTATTAAAGGAAAAACCAAATTTTACGCCGCAATTAATTGTTGTTATAATATTTTCCTGAAGATCCCCGCCAAATTCAGCCTTACAGGTTATAATACCCGGGCAATTGCTATTTACGAATTTATCTCCGGCAGGAAGAATGCCGAAATCCGGGTTATTGATTTTAATACCGGAAACAATCAGGCTGAGTTTCTTCCCGGATCCATGAAGTTCATATAATTTGTTTGAAAGGTTAATATCGGGCGGCTGTTGTTTCAGGGGAAATTCCGAACTTCTGAATACTTCAACCGGACTATTATCAGCAGGATTTTGCCATAATATTGTGCACCTGACAGTTTTAGCATCAGCTGCCGGAACGGGGGCTGAATTTTCAGGTATTATTAATCCTGAGAACTCATATTGAGCTGTATCAATATTAATAATTGTTGTATAATTGTTAAAATCATTAACGGGATTTTCAGCTGTGGCAGAAAAAAATATTTTACTGCCAATAAAACTGTTTTCCTCAAGGAAATTATTTATTGCCACTTCGCTTTCATGGGCTATGCCCAACTTCGAAATTAACAGAGGAACTTTCTCATTCACCATCTTATCAGAAATTTGATAATTTATCCGGACAAGATAATCCCCGGCCGGGAGGCCTTGATATTTGACAACAAATTTAATTTTTGACAATTGATCAGTTGATTTCAATTTTTTTTCAATTTTCAGACCGGCAGGGGTTTCATCCTTTCCATTTTTAAAAATCTTAACATCTATTGATGAAATTCTATCATTGGTATGTGGGTATGCAGAAAATTCAAGAAGATTATCTACATTTTCATAGCCTTTGAATTCATTTGAAGTGAAAATTACCGGATTAACAGACTGAAAACCAGAATTGCATGATGATAGTATCAAGAGCAGCACCAATATCGGGTAAGCTTTGAAAAAAGGGGCAACAAACATAGTACACCAATAAATAATTAGTAAATATAATTATAATGTTTCTAATTTTTTGATGTGTGATCTAAACTGTCTACCCGAAATTTTTATCTCAAATCCGTTTTTATTGGATAAGGATGTATAAATTATTAATTTAGAGACTTGTAAAAATTGAAATTATTTTAGGGTAATAATATTTAAGGGGAATTTAATGCAGGATGCTAAGGAAAGTAAAGATAAAAATATCATTTCTCAGGTTATTCAGGAAATAACCCAGCCGTTTAAAGATCTTGTGAAAGCACCGAGGGCATTGTTTGGAGTTAACATCTCCTACCTTATTGAAGGCCTTGCTTATTTTGGTATTCTTGGACTTCTGGCAATGTATTATAATGAGTATGTAGGGCTGAATGACATACACGCCGGACAAATGGTAGGCCTTCTGACTGCCGGAATTACTATAGCAATGCTGGCACTTGGGGCCACGGTTGATTTTATTGGGGTCAGGAGATCATTAATTATTGCCCTGGCCACTATGTTTTTTGGCCGGGTTGTGCTTGCCGGGATTCCCAATATTGCCGGTGGTGAAGGGCTTTGGTCAGCAGCACATTTAATATCAATTCTCGGGCTTGCCGGAGTTGTTATCGGATATGGAATTTACCAGCCAGCCTGCTATGCGGCAGTAAGAAAATTTACAAATAAAGATACTGCGGCAATGGGTTATGCTATGCTTTATGCTATCATGAACCTTGGCGGATTTCTCCCCGGGCTGATATCCCCGCCAGTCCGCAAAGCTTTTGGAATTACAGGGGTTTTCTGGGTATATGCAGCTCTTACAATTGTCGGGCTTGTACTGGTTATGATTATCCTTAGCAAAAAGGCAATAAAAGATGCCATGGAACAGGTTCAAACCGACGAGGAAAAAGAAGAGGAAGCCGAAATAGTTAAAAAAGAGAAAGAACCATTAAAAGTTAGAATTATCAGCTATATAAAAAGATTTCCGATCACGGATTACAGGTTCATGTTCTTTATATTTATTTTAATTCCCGTACAAACATTATTTGCCCACAACTGGCTGACTCTGCCACAATATTGCGAGCGAGCCTTTGACGGCCTTGTGAGCGAAAATTTTGAATTCTTCGTAAATCTGAACCCGATTTTTATTTTTGTTCTGACCCCAATGATCACTGCTTTAACAATGAAAAAGCATACTTATAAAATGATGATCATTGGTACTGCTATAATGGGTGCTTCGCCATTTATACTTACAGCAGGGCCGAATATATATTCTTTGTTTATATATATAATAGTTCTTACTATCGGCGAAGCCATGTGGCAGCCGCGTTTTCTGCAATGGGTTGCTGAAATCGCTCCAAAGGATATGACGGGAATTTACATGGGATTGGGGCAGTTCCCATGGTTCCTGACCAAATTGGTTACCAGTTTATATTCAGGCTGGTTCCTGATGAACTATTGCCCCGACGATATGCCGCTTGCATCGTTAAATACAGAAACAATGTGGCTGATATACGGATTTATTTCTATCTCAACTCCGGTAGCGCTGTTCTTTGCTAAAGGATGGATGATGAAAGGATTTAAGGAAAAAGATGAGGCTGCCGCTTAATGGCGCCAATTATTTTTGTATAATTGAAACATAGATCAGGCTTTTGATATGAAAGAAATTATTTTGCACGAATCAGGCCTCAGGGACGGCCTGCAAATGGAAAAAACAACTGTTCCGTTCGAAAAAAAGATCGAATGGATTGACGCCCTGATAGAAGCGGGAATGGATATGATCCAGGTCGGTTCTTTCGTTCATCCGGTGAAAGTGCCGCAGATGGCCGATACCGATAAAATCTTTCGTTATTACAACGAGCCCGGCCGCAAACCGGAAAAAGTAATCCTGTCCGGCCTGGCTCTGAATGGAAAAGGAGTGGAAAGGGCCATAGATTGCGGATGCGATATGATCTGCGTTGGAGTATCGGCAAGTGAAACCCACAGCATGAAAAACACAAGAATGACTGTAGCCGACGCTGCTGACAGGATAATAAAAATTGCCGTTGAAGCTATGAAGTCCGGCAAAACAGTACAGGCTTCGGTTCAGTCGGCATTCGGTTGCGGCTTCGAAGGAAATGTTCCCAAAGAAAATGTAATTGCCATAGCTGAAAAATATTTTTCGGCCGGAATTAAAAAGATCAGCCTGGCTGATACTGCCGGCCATGGTAATCCATACCAGGTTGCAGACTTATTCTCAACTATAATGAAAATGGATCCGGAAGCTGAACTTGCAGCCCATTTTCATAATACTTATGGCCTCGGACTTGCAAACTGCTATGCAGCAATTGAAAGCGGAGCAAAATTCCTTGAATCAGCATTTGGCGGATTGGGAGGATGTCCGTTTACAAAACTTGCAGCCGGCAACGTATGCACAGAAGATCTTGTTCACTTCCTGCAAAGAGCCGGCATCAGAGAAGACATCAACCTGCTTAAACTGATAGATATTGCTAAAGACCTAAGCATCTTTTTTGATAGAGAGCTGCCCGGCTATGTGTATAAGTCAGGGCCGATAGGGAAATAGATTTTTTAAAACATATATTTAAACTTCGGAGAAATTAAATGGGGATTTTAGAAGGAATAAGGGTACTGGATTTGACAAACGTGCTGTCTGGGCCGTTTTCAACTTTGCACCTGGCATGGCTCGGAGCCGAGGTTATCAAAATTGAAAACCCGAAAGGCGGCGACCTTGCCCGCAAACTGGGCTGCGTGAAGGAATTTAATCAGAAGCTTATGGGAACAAGCTTCATAGCACAAAATTCAAATAAGAAATCTATAACACTGAACCTGAAAGAGCAGAAAGCAAAAGAAATTTTCAGGGAATTGGTTAAAACTGCCGACGTAGTGGTAGAAAATTTCCGTCCCGGCGTTATGGACAGGCTGGAAATCGGATACGAATCTTTAAAAAAAATCAATCCCAAACTGGTTTATTGTGCTATCTCGGGATTCGGACAGACAGGACCGGATGCAAAAAAACCGGCTTATGACCAGATAATTCAGGGCCTGAGCGGAGTAATGGCCGTTAATGGCGACAAAACTCTTAATCCGCTACGCGCAGGATTCCCGCTTTGCGACACAGTTGGAGGGCTAAACGCTGCATTTGCCATTATGGCCGGATTGTTCCACCAGCAGAAAACAGGCGAGGGCCAGTTTATCGATATAGCCCTGCTTGATTCTGTTATGCCACTTATGGGATGGGTGGCCGCAAACCTGATGATTGCCGGTCAACAGCCTACGCTCCTTGGTAATGATAATTTCACGGCAGCTCCTTCGGGAACTTTCAGAACAAAAGACGGCTATATTAATATTGCCGCCAACAAACAGGAACAGTGGGAAGCTGTCGCCGACCTGGCTGGCCTTCCCGAACTGAAAGAAGACCCGCGCTTTAAGGAAAGGGATACAAGAAAAGCCAACAGGTTCGAGCTTACCCCAATCCTGGAAGAAAAACTGATGGAACAAACCACGGAATACTGGGTTGAAAACATGAATAAAAGCGGGGTTCCTTCCGGAGCTATACTGTCGCTTGGCGACGCCCTTACTGCACCACAGATTGAACACAGGGAAACTTTCAGCAAACTTGATCTTGAAGGAGTTGGTGAAATCACCGTATTCAACCAGACAGCCAAAATGGAGAAAAACGAGGGCAAAGCCGTTACTCCCCCGCCAACACTGGGCCAGCATAATAATGAAATACTGGCAACTCTTGGGTTTGACGAAGAAAAAATTAACGAGCTGAAGGAAAATGGCGTTATATAAATATTTTTTTTCCGGTTGATTGTTTTTTACCCGCCCAACGATTTTATATTGTTGGGCGAGTCTTTTAATAGCAAATAGATCCATCAGGAAGCATCCATATCAGATACCCCTTATCCTTTGAATAAATGCTGCAAAATCACTTCCATCAACATTTCGTGATCTTTCTGATTGCCTTATGGTTAATTTTCCATCCGATGTCACAAGGTAGAATTTAAACACATAATCAGAATTCTCACTAATTCCCATTTTGCCAAACCTCAGATCAGCGAGATACAATCCGTCCTTATCTTTACCAACGTGATAATATCCTTTGGAAAACCTGATCAGATTTTTTAATTCTTCATCATCAGAAAAGTTTTCAATTAAGGCTTCATTGCGTGGTATATAGGAAAAATCAGATGGTTTGCTATTATCAAAATTTGAAAAGAGTCCCACATAATAACCGCCTTGCGCTTCAGCTATTCCCATCCATAAAAAATTACTCAGGGGAAGCGGAGAGGTTGTATATCTATTATAATCAATTTTTTCCTTATCAAAGGCTTTTTCAAAAACAGAATTGATGTAGATTTTATTTCCTACAGTTCCGGCAAGGTATAAAGTAGTCAGTATAACTACTCCCACAATAAGCCTTCTTCGCAACATAGATGCACGATTCATAAACATTATTGTTACTAATACCAAAATTAGTGGTATGGTGTAAAAAACATCTACAATAGCAACAGTACTAAATTCCACCCTGTAACCGGAAAATGGCAGAAATGCCCCTGTTCCGTATGTAGTCAGGTAATCTAATATGGGATGTGTAAATGCGGCCATGAATATTAGTTTCATCCATTCAAATTGAGAGATCCCCGATTTTTTCCGGTGAATTTTATGAACCAGCCAGCTGAGAATCGGTGCAAGAATAAATGCAAAGACTAAGGAATGACTAAACCCCCTGTGAACAAAAAGCCCGTCAACATCACTGAAAAATGGCGTGATAAAAATATCCAAATCAGGTATTATACCACCTACAGCACCCCAAAGAATGGCTTTATTTCCGGCTTTTTTTCCTAAAACAACTTCTCCAACTGCTGCTCCCAAAACTGTTTGTGTTGCTATGTCCATATTGTAAGTTTTTCCATTTCTTCAAAGAGATTGTCTAATAATTCCAGATAATATTATAGTTTATAATAAAACCTGATAACCCTTAGAGATAAAATTCTACCCTGAAATATCATTAATATTTTCTTTTTATAATATGTCTATTTCAAACATTTATTATTGCATTCGGAATAAAAAATCCTAAAAAATATCAGATGTTGAAGGATAAAAGCACGGCATATTCTGATTAACCAGGATCATAATATATCATATTAAACGTAATAGTGATAACAAAGAAATTATCTGAATAATATATCCGGAATATTAGAAACAATTTTTATTTGGATAATTTTAATAAATCATTAGCTTTACATAAATGCCGTTGTTAAAATAATAAATCGAATTGTATGAAGTTCATTAGTTCCCAACTTTCTTACTTTTTTCAAAACAGAAGTTCCAAAAGAAACCTGAAATATTTGCTTCTATTCTTATTGCTGCTATTTGTTCTGATCAGCGTCTTTAGTGTGCTCTTCCATGTGATTATGGAATACGAAGGGCAGCATCATAGTTGGTTAACAGGTTTTTACTGGGCACTTACTGTGATGAGTACACTTGGTTTCGGAGACATCACCTTCCATAGTGATCTGGGAAGATTGTTCTCGATTGTTGTGCTCATGTCAGGAGTATTGCTTCTCCTTGTTCTTCTGCCTTTTACATTTATTCAATTCTTTTATTCACCCTGGATAGAAGCACAAAACAAAGCAAGAGCCCCGAGGTCGCTTCCTGCAGAAACAAAAAAACATATCATTTTTACATCATTTGACGACATTACCATTTCATTGATAGAAAAGTTTTCCAGATATGGAAATAATTATATAATAATTCTCGATGACCTGAAAAAAGCAATGGAAATTTATGATATCGGCTACAAAGTTGGTTATGGTTTTCTTGATGATCCGGAAACCTATACAAAAATGAGAGCTGATAATGCCTCGATGATTTTCGCATCAAATACTGATGAAATCAATACCAATGTTGCCTTTACCCTGAGGGAACTGACCCAAAAAACCCAAATCGTTACCACAGCTGATTCTCATGATTCGATTGATATTCTGGGATTGGCAGGCAGCAACCTGGTACTGGAACCACGAAAGATGATAGGTGATGCCTTCGCAAGAAGAACTATAGGTTTCAATGCCTCGGCCACTAATATCGGACAATTTGAGAATTTCATAATAGCCGAAGCCCCGGTAATGGGTACACCATTAATCGGCAAAACACTTTCTGACCTGAGTTTAAGAGAAAAGATCGGTATAAATATTATTGGATTTTGGGAACACGGCGATTTTATTGATGCCAGGCCGGATTATGTTATTAAAAAGTCAACAGTACTTGTAATGATTGGCGAAAAAGAAAATATTGATCGTTACAATGAAACATTTATAATTTTCGGTACACAAACGGCTCCTGTTGTAATTATCGGATCAGGCAGGGTTGGAAAATTCGTGGCAAACGGATTGAATAAACGCGGCATAGATTATACTATGGTCGAAAAAGAACAAAAAAATGTGATACTTCCGGAAAAAACAATAGTTGGCAATGCTGCTGATCTGCAAATTCTGGAAGAAGCAGGTATAAAAAATGCTCCTTCGGTTATAATATCTACAAGTGATGACGACATGAATATTTACCTGACCATATACTGCAGAAGATTAAGGCCTGATATACAGATTATCAGCAGGGCTAATACGGATAAAAATGTTTCTACCTTAAGAAGAGCCGGCGCTGATCTGGTTATGTCCTACACCTCGCTGACCGCAAATGCAGTATTTAATTTTCACAAAGAGAATCAGATAATTATGCTTAGTGAAGGGATCGATATTTTTACTTCCAAAGTACCTGACAGGCTAATTGGAAGGAATCTGAAAAACTCAAACATCCGGCAGAATACCGGATGCAATGTAATTGCCATAAAGAAGGATGGCAGAACATTTGTAAACCCGGACCCTGACATGGAACTTAGGAAAGATGCGTTGCTGATATTAATCGGAAAGAAAGAATCAGAAGACTTGTTTTTAAAAAATTATTCTGCTTAGAATACTTTTTTTAATCATCTAAATCTTTGGTTTCTCGTTTCGGAGTCAGAATATCTGCATAGTTCACACGTAAATATGTGTTCAAAGTTATTTCTATTTGAGAAAATTGAAAAAATGGAGACTATATCAGTTATACAGTCTCCATTTTTCCGATAATATTACAATTTTTTCTATTGAATTATTATACTCAATATAGCAGTTACCCCTTCATATCCGTAATCGATATCTGATTGGCTATAGGAGTAAGTTGTATATTGTGTTGTCCTGCTTCCTGTATCCCTGTATTCGCTTTTTTCTTCATAGTCTATGTATGAAATTCTTTGAGCCATTTCTTATTTTGTCAGATTCACCAATATTTGGTTTTCCTCGACATAGAACTTCAATAGATAAAACGGAGAAATTTGCACCCGGATGTAATTGAATTTCAGCTATACGGATCATTTTCCGTTAGGAATTTTACTTAATAGAGCATTATTCATGTAAAACATTGATTTTATATGTAATAATATAATTTTCACTTACTTCGAAAACGAATTTTTACCATCGAAACCCCTTGTTTTGTAGTATTATAGCGTTCCCCCGAGCTTTCCGAGTGTTCCCCCGTCTCTTCCGAGCGTTCCCTCGTGCTTTCCGAGTGTTCCCCCGTGCTTCCCGAGCGTTCCCTCATGCTTCCCGAGCGTTCCCCCGTCTCTTCCGAGCGTTCCTTCATGCTTCCCGAGCGTTCCCTCGTGTTTCCCGAGCGTTCCCCCGAGCTTCCCGAGCGTTCCCCCGAGCTTTCCGAGCGTTCCCCCGTGCTTTCCGAGCGTTCCCCCGTGCTTTCCGAGAGTTCCCTCGTGCTTTCCGAGCGCTTGTTCGTGTCGTCTTAGCCTTGGTATGTGTCATCTTAGCCTTGGTTCGTGCCGTCTTAGCCTTGGTATGTGTCATCTTAGCCTTGGTTCGTGCCGTATTAGCCTTGGTTCGTGTCGTCTTAGCGTTGGTATGTGTCATCTTAGCATTGGTTCGTGTCGTCTTAGCCTTGGTATGTGTCATCTTAGCGTTGGTTTGTGCCGTCTTAGCCTTGGTATGTGTCATCTTAGCCTTGGTACGTGTCATCTTAGCCTTAGTTTGTGCTTTCAAAAACACTTTTTCAGGTAAAATTTTACTCAGAAAACACTGAGTTTCACTTTTTTGATATAGAATTTCGTTCTATTAGTCCGGTCGATCCATTTTATCAATTGCTGTTTCTATCCGAAAGTGCCGGTAATCGCTTTTGCCGGGTGATTGTTTTGTATATAAATATTGGAGTTTGCTATGCCCGGCATGGTTGAGACTCCAAAGGCACATAATTTCCAAGGGATGAATGATGAAATGCCTGAGGCGCGATATTGTAACAGTCCTTCGGGATGTATTTACCTTGCAATTTAACCATTAATATCCAACTTTTGATACTAACCCGTAATTTTGTAACAAAGAACGTTATAAATATAAAAAAACTGAATATCATAATTTATTGTTTTTGAAATAGGTAATATATGTAAAATCACCGGACTTCAAATTAATTGCTGTATATATACTTAGTCATTCCGCCATCAAGGCTATTCTCAACCAAATTACCAAACTCATCATATTTGTATGTATTAGTATGGTTTACAGATCCGTCACTATTATATAAAATGCTCTTAATCAATCTGCTGTCATCATCATATTCGTGGATACTTTTCCCTGAATATTTACCATGACTATAACTCTGGCTTTCTATCAATTTCCCACTACTATCGTATTTACAAGAAATTTTTTCTACAACGGCCCCATTACTTAATCTCATAGTATATTCTGTCAGATTATTCTGTGTATCATATTTGTATGAATATCTATACTGAACATCCCCGGCATCATTATAATCTGTTCGCTCAATTTTATTGCCCAGATTATCATATTCATAAGAAAATTTTTCAATTTGATCAGAACCATGTCTTGTACTTTTAATCCGTTCAATCTTATTGCCGTGACTGTCGTATTTGAAAATAGTAGTTGAAATAATTCTTCCGTCTTTATGATAAAAAACTTCCTTAATCATTTTGCCCCGGCTATCATATTCGTACGTGAACCTGTGTTTCAGGGAGCCATCCCAGGAATAGGCAATTATTTCAATCTTCCTGCCAAGGCTGTCATATTTGGCTAAAGATACTTTGATCTTACGTTCCATTTTGGTTCCATATGCTATATAACGGGTGCATGTACGATTTGTAAAGCCACCCTTCACATCAGCATTTTCAGGATCAGAGGATATCTCGCCTGCTAATGCAGTTGATACAAAAACAGTGAAAATAACAATTAAGGGCATGGCTGATAATCTTAAATATCTTTTCATATTCCTGTCAAATTGAAATTAATAATACAGCAAATATAATAAATTTGATAATTCAGCAAATTATTTTATAATCGAATTCAGAAATTTACACTATAGCCACTATAAATAACACAGCAACTACTACATATATGGAATTATGAATGCAGTACAAATAGATAGAATACCGTAATCACACGGATAAACCTATAAGCGGACAATAAGGCTCGTTTCGATTTGATTGAGATGAAATAGATAATGCTCAATCCAGTCATATATCAAATTCTTAAAATCTCATCCCTGAGAAAATTACATAAAAATTCAATATATCAATGCAATAAATGAGGATATTCCTTTTCTCTGTTTTGGAAAGAAAGTATTTTCGGATTCTGAATTACACCCTCACGTATTTCTATTGATCTGAGTATTGTCTTGTCTTTTTCCCAACCGTCAGGGCCTTGCAATACTTTTTTAAGGAAGGGTAGCAAAGCTTTGGAAATTTCCCATGTTGCAGAATTCCAATAAAAACTGGGACTGTGGTCAACTGAGTAATAATACTTACCATCAACATCCAGAATTGGCTCTTCAAAGCTTGTTGGTTTTGCACACCAGAATCCCATTCCTTCATCGCAGCTTATGTCGATTATAAGAGTTCCTTTCATCAACTTTTCAGAATCAATATCCGAGACAAACATTTTTGGATTATCACTATCTTGCAATACTCCGTTAACAATTATTTGGACGTCTGATAATACTTCCTGTATCGAAAGTGTATTCCCATCAGCTTCAACCTGTATGTTACCGGATTTATCATTCGTGGTTTGCATAAAAGATACACTTGGAGACTGATCGTGGACCTGGGTTGACAATCTATCGGTGCAAACAGTTATATCCCGGAATCCCTGACCCTGTAGGGCATATACAGCACCGCGGCTTACTGAACCGAATCCAAGCACCACTGCTTTCATTTGTTTTCCATAATACCCGTTAACACCTATCAGGCTTAGCGCGTGATTTACTCCGGCATAGCCGGCAATTTCATTATTTTTGTAGAAGATATGCATGATTTTATCACCTGATTTGCTCCATGCAAACATTTCTTCCCATGCTATCAGCGTTAGTTTTCTATCTATAGCTTTTTGAGTAATTTCTCTTTGCTGAACACAGTGCGGCCACCCCCATAAAGTAGCGCCTTCTTTGATCAATTCTAAATCTTCAACTAATGGCTTGGGTGTAAGAACGCAATCGAATTCAGACAATATTTCATTTCTATCAGCAACTCTGCCTGATGTAAGTTCAGCCAATGTTAGGTCATCCATACCAAATTTCAATCCATAACCTTTTTCAAAGGTGATCTGCCTACGATATAATTTGGGTATCTGTTTGATGTGTTCCGGATGTATTGCAACCCGCTTCTCGTTTTCTTTCAGTGATGTTCCAATAACTCCCATTGTTAAAAGATTCGTCATCATATTTAACTTCTTTCCGACAATAAATGAATAAAAATGTATAGAAAACATTTTCCAACAGAAAGAATTAGTTATTAGATAATGACTCTGCAAAACAAAGGCTTTGAACCATTAAACAATAGTCTTAAACTTTTTTAGGATTACGTTTAATCTAAGCTTAAACAAATATAACTAATTTAAAGTTCTTAAATATTTTTAATTTTTATACTTTAACCGATTTCAAAGAATAAAATCATTCAGTTGCCAATGACGGTAATAAGAAACCAGTTACAAATGTCAACCAAATTAGATTATCATTTACCGCTGAATTTATTTTTGAGTAATCAGAAAGTTTTCAATCCTTTTCTATCATCAATATGATAAAAATTACTCCACAATAAACTTCATTGTAATATTCTCAACTCCCGAAATTAATTTAATGAAATATATTCCGGCATTCAATTCTGAAATATTCATCCGATGACTGCCGGCCGGCGGAAGAATGGATTCAGACGCAAATCTTTCGCCAGGCAGATATTAGATTTCTATCTCATCGCCATCAACCCATGGGTTAACCCTGGGTTGATATTCTTAATTTCAATAAAATCGGTAGCAGGGTTCGGAGAGATAATCATTCCAAAATCATTTTGTCGGTTTTCAACATTTATATTAGTGGCATTTTTTTGGCAAATTCACCCTTTGAGTGCTTAATTCTCTACATTATAAAATCTATTAAAAATCCTGCAAATTGCCAGGCTGATCCATAACTGAACCTGATATGTCTTCTCATTTTTTATATTACTATGGATTTTTGAGTAACTATTATCCCAGAGGCCAGTTTCCAGTTGGTTATCTATAAGCCATTTCAATGCTTTATCAATATACGGATCATCTTTACTTAATCCAATCAGTGATAAAGAATCTAAAGCAGATATCAAATCAGTCCAGAAAAATGGATATTTAAAATTCACCCAGTTATCAGGGTGTTGGTATGATGTTGAATTATCCTTCAAAAAGAATTGTTCCTTAATTAATGCCGCGGCATGGCAAGCCTCTTCCGATTCCGACCACTCCGGATGCACGGCAAATGCTCTTAAAACCATTCCGGTTCCACTGTGTGTAAATGGGCGGGAAAAATCAAAGTCCCTTTTGGTGCCAACATAATGAGTGGTAATTCTCTGCTTTTCTTCTTCGGAATAATCCCCGAAACATCCCGGGCTGCCTATTAACCACCCACCATCATTTTGCCTCATTGACAGCAGCCAGGAAAATCCTTTTTCAATCCTTTCATCAGCGGCATAACCTGCCCTGATCAACAGGGACATAATAAGGCCTGTATAATAAGGCGCGTATTGTTCCCCGATGATTCCCCTGAAATCACCTTCTTTTGTCTGACATGAAAATAAGTAATCTGCTGCTCTCTGAATGGATTGATTAGTATTATCAAACTCATACATTTCAATCAGCCGGGAAAATGCTTTGAATGTTTCAAACAAGTCATAATTAACCGCCGGAGCTTTTTGGCGATTCGCGGTTTTTGATTTCCAAAATCCTCCTGGTTTTTGTTTCCTGAGAATATTCAGGGAATCATCACAATCCCATATCAGGCTTATATCGCTTACTTTGCTTAAAAGAAAATCTCTTCTTGCAAAATAGGATATAGCAGGGTTCTGAGAATCAATTAAAGGCCTGACAGGATTATATTTAAATAATTTTCCCGGGAACGCCATTATTATCTATCTTTCAACAATTATTATTCATTCAAAAAATTTACTTTTATCCTATCGGCAGTCGGGGCAGTCTCTTTATTAAAATCATTTACGATTTCTCATTCTGAACAAAGTGAATAATCCAGTATTCATGCGGGTTATGGATTCCTCGCTGCACTCAGAATGCAAGTTTTCCTAACTTTTTTGAAAGCCCCATCAATTCCCTAAAGTCCCAGCTTCATCATCTGTCCGCTGAGCAGCAACAATTCCGTCTCTGAAATTTTCGCCTGGTAACGGGCATTGAGTATCCTGTTCTTTGAACGTACCAGGTTGAGCTGTGCCTCACGGAGTTCTATCGAAGTTAAACGCCCCAGCTTGTATAGCTCTTCTGAGCGTTGGAAATTAAGTTCGGCGGATTCCAGGTTGTCTTCTTCAAGCTGGTAAATTTTCATCCGCCTTTTCCATGTATCGTAGGCATTGGTCATGCTCATATCCACCTGGGAAATCAGTTGCTGATAAGTAGTTTCATTAATTTCCTCCATCAGACGGGCATTTTCAGCGGCAGTGTTAGTTTTTAACCCGTCAAAAATATTCCAGCTCAGGTTCAGGCCAACACCTAAACCGCTGCTTTGGTTAGAAAGCATATAACCCGCGTCAGCTTCCGATTTATTGAAAGACCAGGAAGCGTTGGCATTAATCCTTGGATAAATTGCCGATAGTATTAATTGTCTGTCAAAAGCGCTGATCTCTTTGGTTTTAATTGCCGAGTTGATAGATGTATTTGCCTGCATAGCAAGTATCTTCATTTCTTTCAGGGTAAATAAAGTAATAAAAGTTACGCTGGTATCCGGTTCGAATTCCAGCAATACATCCCTGCCCATGATGAAATTCAGGTTCCTGATCGAATTTTTATAAGCCAGTTCGGTTTGCAGGTATTGCGAACTGTCGGCATTAAGGTCAACCCTTGCCTGTAAAGTTTCAATTTTAGGGGCATTTCCGAATTCAGCCTTATCAAGTGTTTTTTGGAGCCTGTTCCGGGATATTTGCAGACTGCTTTTAAGTACGTTAATTTCCTGCCTGAGCCTTGCAGATTCAAAATATGCCGAGTATAGATTTCTAAGAGAATTTTCCATTGCCACCTGGAGTTCAATATCGGATTTCTCTTTCAGGGCTTCGTTTTTATCGTATGTAATGAACATTGCCATGCCGTCGAATAAAGTCCAGCTAAGCTGTGCAGCATAATTATAAGCCCTGTCCGTGTTGCCGTCCTGTTTGATTCTGTTACCTCCGGCCAGTTCCAGGTCAATATCTTTGTTATTATACTGGTAGCCGGCAGTAATGTCAAGTTTTGGCAACATTCCGGCATTTCCGGCACCCCTGTTATTATCAGCTATTTCGGCGCTTTTCTTCGACATTATAACCGAGTAATTGTTTGCCAGGGTAATTTTCACAGCTTCTTCAAGGGTCATAATATCCTTTGAAATAGCTGTTGTCGAAAAAACAGCAGAAAAAACGATAATCAATAATGACAATACCCACGGGTAATCGGCAATCTTACCGCTTCTGCTATGCATTTTCCTGATATTTGTTTCAATATTTGATTTCATAACTTACTCTGCATTTTCCTGAATTTTTCTCATTTCAATTACTGCCGGTTCCACTTCTTCGGGAGTCGGTTTTTGGCCTGTCCAGATATATTTGGCATAAATTTTCATTTTATTGAAAATCATCATGTATACCGGCAGGAATACGAGCGTACAAAATGAAGCCAGTGTTAAGCCGAACGCCACCGATATTGCCATTGGTTTAAGGAACTGAGCCTGCATACTTGTTTCGGAAAGTAATGGCAATAGGCCCAGAACGGTTGTCAATGTTGTTAGCAATATCGGCCTGAACCTGTTAATTCCTGCATCGAAAAGGGCCTGCTTAAACTGCCTTCCGTCCCTCATGTATTGATTAAATGTATTTATAAATACAATGGCATCATTCACAATAATACCGGTTAATGCGATTATACCATAAGCCGACATCATATTTACCGGCATATCCTGGAAGAAATGCCCCCATGCAGCTCCGATAAAACCAAGAGGTAATAATGAGAATACCAATACAGCCTGCATTGTTGACCTGAAACTAAGCAGCACAAGGAAGAACATAATGATGAAAGCCACGGGCATGGCAACCCTTGCAGAACGTGCTGTTTTGAATATTTCCCTTTTCTGGCCGCTTTCAGCAGTTTTAACACTTGGATATTTTGCCAGAATTTCAGGAAGAATCTCTCCGGTTACCCTGTTTAAAACAGGAGGAACTTCAGCATTCTGGTCAACCATATCTGCTTCGATTGTAATTTCCCTGTTCCCGTCAAGGTGGTTTATTACTTCATTTTCTCTTTTAATTTCATAGCTTATTAGTTGGGATAAGGGAAACTCCTCGCCATTTTGAGTCCGGATTCTCATATCCTCCCATTTTTTCATGCTCGACCTGTCCTCAGGCACGAACCTGACCCAAACTTTTATTTCATCCTGCCCCCTCTGAAGCCTTTGGATTTCCTCGCCGAAAAATCCCTGTCTTATCTGGCTGGCAATTCCAAGACCTGTAAGGCCGAGTATTCTTGCATTTTCCTTTAGCCTGATCTTTATTTCCCTTAAGCCGCTCGGGGAATTATCAGATACATCCCTGAGCTCGCTTATCTCGTTCAAACGGGCTTTCAGTTCCTGCCTGGCTCCTTCCAGTTCTTCAAAATCCGGGCTTATAAGCGGTATTGATATCGGCTTGCCGAAACGGGAACCGGTACCATAGGAAAGTTTTTCAGCTTCTTTTATCGGGCCGACTTTTTCTCGGATAACATTGGAAATTTTAAAACTTTCCATGTTTCTTTCTTCGCCCTTAAGCATCACAACTTTCAGCGTTCCGATATTGGAACCCCCGGTGTTTACTGCTCCCCAAAGCCCTGTCTGGCCCTGAGCCATATTTTTTACCACCCTGATAATAACATCTTTGCCGTCCGGGCGCTGCTTTTTAATTTCCTCGTTAGCTTCCCATACTGCTTTTTCTATTTTGTCAAGGTATTTTTCTGTTTCATATTCCCTTGTTCCGGCGGGCATTTGAAGAGTGATCTCGAATGAATCCATATCAATGAATGGAAAGAAAGTAAGCCCTATTACACCGCCTTTGAATGCCCCGATTGTAGCCATAGTCATGAAAATTGCGCTGGCGGCGATAATAATTTTATTATCAAGGAAAAATTTCAATGACGGAGCATAGAATTTATCCCTTGGCCAGTAAAGCCATTGATCAAGTTTTTTCCGGAATTTATTTTCTTTTTTGGTCTGCCTGATGGCTTTTGAGTGTGCCAGGTGTGCGGGTAATATTATAAAGGCCTCCACGAGCGAAAATGCTATCGTGAATATTACCACAAATGCCATATCAGTCATCATTTCTCCCTGGCGTCCGTCAAAGAAGAAGAATGGCAGGAAAGCAACAATTGTTGTAAGTATGGCAAATGTAACAGAAGGCATAACCTCCATAGTTCCCCTGATTGCAGCCGAGAAGGGCCTTCTGCCGCGCTCGTAGTTCTGATATATCTGCTCGGCGATAACTATCCCGTCATCAACAAGGATACCGACAACCAGGATACAGCCAAAGAGAGATATTACGTTTATCGTTAATCCGAAAATATATCCCGTGAGGAACATCCCGAGAAATGAGAATGGTATTGCCATTGCAACCCAGAATGCCAGCCGGAATTTCAGAAAGAAAGATAGTGATATCAGTACAAGGATAATACCAAGAGCTCCGTTATCAACAAGCATATCCAGCCTGTCGCGCAGGTTTATCGTGAAATCGTCAAGTACTGCGGCTTTGACAACTTCGTTCTCTTTGTTGAATTCGTCAACATACTCCCGGACACGGCTGGTAATGAATAAAATATCCTCGCCATAAATTTTATTTATAGTTATTATAACCGATCTCTGGCCGTTAATATGTGTGCTTTGCGGTGATTCCGCCCATGTATTGCTGACTTCCGCCACATCGCTAAGCAGAACAAGCCTGCCGTCTGGCATTGATTTGATTACAATGTCCTGCATTTCCTCTGCAAAATATTCCTTACCTTCAAAACGAATCAGGATTTCCTCGTTTCTTGATTTTATCGATCCGGCAGAAATATCTATATTTGCCATCCTTACGGCATTTGATATCTGATCGAAACTGACACCGTAAGCCCGCATTTGATCTTCTTTCACGGCAATAAGAATTTCCTCGTCCGGGTATCCGCCAATACTAACCTGGGATATCCCCTTGATACCACGCAGATCATTTTCAACATCACGCGCAATTGTTTTTAGTGATTTAATATCCACATCGCCCGTAACAGAGAAATTAATTGCGAATTCAGTTGCGGGATTCTTGAATACAACCGGAGGTTCCATACCTGTAGGGAAAGAATTTATCCTGTCAACGGCATTTTTTACATCCTGGAGAACCTCATCAACATCATGGCTTTTCAGTGTTTCTATTGATATTGTTCCGATATTTTCCCTGGACTGTGATGTGTATCGTTCAATTCCCTGAACTCCCTTCAGGTTATCTTCTATCTTCTGGATAATACCTTTTTCTATTTCAAGCGGCGAAGCGCCCGGGTAGGTTATCTGGATGGATATTGTTTTTGAATCCATTTCCGGAAAGAAAGAGGATTTCATGCTGAAAACGGCAGCAAGGCCAAATCCCATTATCAAAATCTTGATAACAGTAGCCCAGGAAGGATATTTAATAAAGAAATTAACAATGTTTTTCATTTTTTCTCAATTCTTTTATTTCTCAATTGCCTTAACTTTTATCCCCAGCGCCGCATTTACAAGAGCATCGGTTATAACCATTGCGCCTTCTTCAATGCCCCTGATATAGGTTTTATTCTCACCGCTATATACAACCTCAACTTTTTTCCTTGTAAGCTTGCTGTTTTCAATCAGATGCACATAGCTGTTGTTGTAGATAGCGCTTCTCGGGACTATTACGGAATTACTAATATCCTTGCCTCCGATTTCGGCCCGCAGATACATACCGTCTTTTATCCAGGACGCGCTGGCTCCGGCAAAAATGGTAATTGTCTGCGTACCGGGATCGATATGCTTACTGATTCTCTTTATAAAAGCTTTCGCAGATTTGCCGTTACTGTCATCAAAAAGTATTATCGGGCTGCTTTTATCTATAAATGCAATTTCGGTTTCCGGAATAGGCAGTTCAATTTCATAATTACCGATTCCGGCAAATTCACCGGCCTTCATTCCCACGCGGAGAAATGTGCCAGGCTCTGCCATGCTTTGAATAACTACTCCGTCGAAGGGAGCTTTTATTTCATGCTTTTCAAGCCTTAATTCCTGATTTTTAATATTATAATAAAGCTTCAGAATATTTCTTCCGGCAATGAAATATTTTTCTTTCTCACCCGACACCGAAGGCATTTCAGGCAGTGGCGAGTCTATCTCAATCTTATCAAGAAATGACTTCCACTTGCTAAATTCACCCGGAAAATCAGATTTAATATCAGGCATCATTTGTGTAATGGCATTTAAGAAATCAGCCCTTAAGGATTTTATCGTAAGCCGGATTTCCCTGTCATCAATTTTTATGATGCTGCTGCCTTTCGGGAAAAATGAACCGGTTTTAAAATCAGGCTTAGTATCCATCATCAATCCGTTCACTTCAGGATAGATTTCAATCCTTTCCGAAGATCTGACCCTGCCATTAGCACTTATGCCTGCCCTGTGGTCGCTGTATACAACTTTTTCAGCATTAACATATTTCACCGATTCATAAGCTTTGGCAGGTTCCGGCGGCTTTTCCATACCGGAAAAAACTTTGAACACAACAAACGACAATACCAAAATTGCCAGTGCTGTTCCTACAACGATAAATTTTCTCATTTCAGTACTTTAAATTTATTCATCAATATTCTTTTCAAATAATCTGTGGCAGGAAAATATATTCTGCTGTACTTTCCTGATAATTCTGTCGAAATACTGAATATCCTCCTCCGGCAGCCCTGTTCTTACCTGTTTGTTGAAATTTTCCAGCAGCGGCTGGAGGTCATCCATCAGGGCTTTACCTTTTTGCGTAAGGGATATCAGGTTATTTCTTTTGTCGTCAGGATTCTTTCTCTTTGATACCAGGCCCTTTTTCTCCATGCTGTTTATCAGCCTGGTAACAGTAGCCTTTTCTTTCATTACTGCCTTTACAATATCATTTTGCGGACAAGTTTCACGGGCGCGGAGCATCATCATTATCGGCATCTGCCCGTAAGAAACATCCAGCCCGCGAACAGAGGCTATCCTGTTGATACAGTTGCTCATCAGCCGGGAAGTATATCCTATCTGATGTATTAAAATCGTTTCTATTTTTTCTTTTTTCATCATAATAGTTGTAATAGCAACTAATATAAGTAAAAATTTAATCATGCCAAAATCAAATATTAGCTAAGCACGAAAATAAAAGGTAAAAATTTTATTTCGAAGCAGTATCAGGCATCAAAAAATTGCCATATATTCCATTCCATCCTCGCTGCAGGCCTGATACATGGCAAAAAAATATCCGCTCACCTGATGTGAACGGATGTATTATAAAATTTGCTGATAAAACAAATGTTCAGATTACAGAATAAATTTGCTTACATCAATATTTCTGGCAATTGCACCAAGATTCTCGTTTACCATTTCCTTTGTAACTGTAATCTTCTTTTCTTCAACATTATCGGGAGCATTAAATAGCAATTCTTCCAACAAAGTTGTAAGAATAGTGTGCAACCTTCTGGCACCGATATTTGTTACCTCGGCATTTACCTTGGCAGCATTTGCCGCAATTTCCTTAATGGATTCTTCGTCGAAATCAAGTTCAATTTCTTCAGTTTCCATCAATGCTTTGTATTGTTTTATCAATGCATTTTCCGGCAGGGTTAGTATCTTTACAAAATCTTCTTCGGTAAGGCTTTTTAATTCTACCCTGATAGGAAAACGTCCCTGAAGCTCGGGAATAAGATCAGAGGGCTTAGCCACGTGAAAGGCGCCCGATGCTATAAACAGAATATGGTCCGTATGAACCATACCATGCTTTGTATTGACGGTACTTCCTTCAACTATGGGCAACAAGTCCCGTTGAACTCCTTCGCGGGAAACTTCCGGGCCTGAGCCTGAGTTTGCACGGGACGTAATTTTATCAACCTCGTCAATAAAAACAATACCTGAGTTTTCAGTACGATGGAGTGCTTCCTTTACAACAGCATCCATATCTATCAGTTTTTCAACTTCCTGTTTTTCAATTACCTTGATAGCATCCTTGATCTTCATTTTGCGTTTCTTGTGCTTCTTTGGCATCATATTGCCGAAAAGATCCTGAAGGTTCATACCCATTTCATCAAGGCCGATAGGACCAAGAACCTGCATGGGCATAGCATCAACTGTAATATCAATTTCAATTTCCCTGTCATCAAGTTTGCCTTCGCGCAGCATATCCCGAAATTTTTCCCTTGTTCGTGAATTGGATTCAATTTCTTCATCGCTCAAAGTATCAAACGAAGGGCCGCGTTTTACAGGAGGAATAAGAATATCAATAATTCTGTCCTCGGCAGCAATTTTCGCTTTTTTCTTTTTCCTTGCTGTCTGTTCGTCATGAACAATTGAAACAGCTCTTTCCATCAGGTCGCGAATCATCGATTCAACATCGCGCCCCACGTAGCCTACTTCGGTAAATTTTGTAGCTTCCACTTTGATAAACGGAGCATTTGACAGCTTTGCCAATCTACGTGCAATCTCGGTTTTACCAACACCTGTAGGGCCGATGAGTATAATATTATTCGGCATAATCTCATCTTTTATCACACTGCTTACCTGCTGCCGTCGCCAACGATTTCTGAGAGCAATAGCAACAGCTTTCTTGGCGTCGCCCTGGCCGATAACAAATTTATCCAAAGCATCAACTATTTGCCTTGGTGTCAGGGGTTTATCTATATTATTTCCCGAATGCACGAAATTTATTATTTTCTCTTTTTGTTCATCTGTCAGACTAATTGATTCATTGTTGTCCATTGTAAAGAATTCCTTTCTTAACTTATAATTCCTCGATAGTCAGGTCTGAGTTAGTATAAATACAAATATTGGCTGCAATGTTCAGCGATTCCTGAACTATTTCCTTTGCCGTCATTTCAGTATGCTTTAGCAAAGCCCTCGCTGCGGAAAGAGCATAAGAACCACCCGAACCGATAGCAATGATATTATCGTCGGGCTCTATCACATCGCCCGTACCGCTTATAAGTAATGCCTGGTTTTTATCCATTACCGTAAGCATAGCTTCAAGCCTGCGAAGGTAACGGTCGGTACGCCAGTCTTTAGCCAGTTCTATCGAAGCTCTGTGAAGGTTCCCGCCATGAGCCTGAAGTTTATCTTCAAATCTCTGCAACAAAGTAAATGCATCTGCCGTGGCTCCGGCAAATCCCACCATAATGGAATCGTTATATAATTTCCTGACTTTTCTTGCCGAATGTTTCATAACGGTATTATTGAATGATACCTGGCCGTCAGAGCCCATGGCTGCCTTGCCGTCTTTTAATATCCCGATTACAGTAGTCGATCTGACTTCCGGGTAAAAATCATTTTTCCTGCTTTTCATCATTATTTCTCCATAATATACGGATCAGTTAAAATCCCCTGCGAAATGGTTTAAACCATGTTTCGCCAATACTTAAATCTACGCTCAGCCTGGCAAAATATTCACGGATAAGTCCATTTTCCGTTGTTCCCCTGGAACCTATCTGAAGCGCTGCATCCATAAAGGCAGTGCCCGGAAGCGGCATGGACATACCAAAACTCAGTGAATATTCGCTGATAGCTGTTTTACCAGTACCGTTTCTTTGGTTAACTTTATAATACATATTTTGGTAACCGGCTCCAACGCGATATGTTATCTCATCAAGGAAATCCGCGCCGGCGCTTTTATTTCCTAAGCGGGAAACGCCAACACTTATCCTTGTATTCTCTCCGAATTCAGAATTATCAAATTTTCTGTATTCCAGGTCACTGAAATTCCGGAAGGCAACATCAGCTCCAAGAATAAATTTCCCTGTTTTATGAGAAAGGCCAAATCCGTATGCTGCCGGCAAATTAAAATCGAATACATCCCGGAAGGAAGTATCGGCAACAAGATCGGATGTATATGTAAGGTCGCTGGTAACAGATACGCTGTTGAAAGTTTCGTAATATGCACCAAAATTCAAGTTGTAAGGGCCTTCAAAATACATTCCCAAGCTATAACCCGCGCCCGAATACTTTTCCTTTGTATTATTATTTGCAGTATAGTAATATTCATCGAAAAAATATGTTTCGCTGTTATATTCGGTTTTCCCGAACACGGCAAAGAGCGAAGCGCCCACCGAAAGGCCTCCGTAAATATTGGATGCCCCGCCAATATAAGCTTTGTTCAACCCGCCGATACCGCTGTAGACAGTCCTGCCGGAGAAACTGATATTTGCATTGTTGATAACAAAGGGGTTGGCAACTTTGAAATTCACATTGCTGAAAGGAATTATCCCAAAGCTTGCAGCAATACCCATTGAAGTATCAATTGAGAAAATTCCCTGAATACCGCTTAATTTCCCGTTGTTCTGCAAAAGATCCTTACCTTCTGTAGTATTCAGATGCTGATTGAATGAATAACCAATCTGAAGCCTTGTTGAAACAACTGTTGACCACATTGCAGGATTGACTGTATTAATTCCAAGTTCCTCGGGGAATGCAATGCTTGTGCCGTTCAATCCCTTGAATTGAGCTCCGATTGCCGGTGTCATATCTCCGATACCAAACAATGAGTAATTAGATCCGCCCTGAGCCATAGCAAACTGGCTGCAGGCAAGGGTTAATAATAATATGCTGATATTATTTTTTATATTTTTCATTTTATTTACTCCCCTCACGGTTAAAATCAGGCCTGGTGGAATAAACTATTTTAAGTGAGGGCCTTTTCGCAGGATCCTCGGCGTCTGGCGTATAAAAGGCACTTCTGTTCATTCTGTAAAACTCGTAATAGTCCTGTGTTCTAAGAATCAGCCTGCCAATGCCCCCGCTTCTGTTCCATATTTCCACAACAGAAGATAGCCGCGGAAACCGGAATACATTTTCCATGGTAGTATCCATACCGCCGTAATAATCTCTTGAAATAATGTCTTTGTTCTCAAGTGTATCAACTGCAAGTGACAATATTGCTAACGAATCAGGCCCCAGATTGCCCCAAATTGAAAATTCCGGGCTGTAATGCAGGTCGAGAATGGCACTGTGAATACCCGAGAAAGGAGGTATCTCGCTAACGTCAAACCATAAGTCGCTTCTCAGTGATATCATCCCCTGGATAAACAAAAGATTTTCGTCTGGAATATCACCGTCAGTATAGGAAATATCAATTGCCGGTGTAATCGATACGGTATCCGGTTCTTCAGCATCATCTTCCTGGTAAATAAAAGTCAGCAATGGAAGGTATCCTGTTGAATCTTCATCATATCCGGAATTGCCCCAAAACTGACGTATAACATTTATATTTTCATCAGGCAGGAGAGCTATCCCGTACATCTGTTCGCGAAGATTGGAATCGGCTTTCATTCTCAGCATTTCAATAATATAATCTTTCGACATATCAACTTCAATACTGTCCGGATAATATTCATAATTAACCTGCCCGGAAAAACTTCCGAATTCCCTGCTGTAGTCAATAAAAGGAGAGATTTCAGAACCGCCGGGGAAAAGTGTATCCCAGTCAGTTTCCAGCCTGAACAGCCTTTGAAGTTTGTAGATTTTAAAACCGAAATCCTGAGAGTTGGTATCCCCGAAAGCATATTGCTTTGGGAACATCTTCAATTTCGCGGATAAAATATTATCTTCATTCAAATGAGCAAGCGAATCCGGCCAATAGCCAAACCTGAGAAAACTTATTGATTTGAAATCATCGAATTTCCCAACCTGTAGCCTGATAGAGTTGAAAGTCGGGCGTGACGGTGGTGTAGGAAGGCGATAGATATAATTTTCATATCGGGTAATCAGTTCAACTTCATCTGATGTTAGTGGTGTTACTATCAGCGTATCCTGCACAAGCGAATAGCCAAGTTCGGTAGGTTCCTCATTACAAGCAGAATAAAGGATACCGACAATTATAACAACAGAAAAAAACGAGAGCTTTTTGATAAAATTTGCCGGGCGTATTTTTTTCATAATTTTTCGCCGTACTTTGTCCCTTTAATAATTTCGGCGTGCCAAAGCACGCCTGAAAAAATGTATAATAAATTAAGACGGTAATGAACCGTTAATCTTTCATGAGTTCTTTGTAAATTTCAACGTACTTCGGAGCAGATTGCTTCCATGTATGATCCCTGTTCCTGCAATTACGTATTATTTTTTCCCATTTTTCTTCATCCCTGAAAAGATCGGTTGCTCTTTTGATTGCAGCGAAAAGCTCTTCAGGATCGTAATTCCGGAAGACGAATGTGTCCCCTTCAATATTTTCATCACTGTATTCAATAGCAATATCTTTAATTCCGCCTGTTTCATGAACCACGGGAATGGTTCCATATCTGTGAGAATACATCAGGTTCAAACCGCAGGGTTCATATTTCGAAGGCATAAGGAATATATCGGAACCTGCTTCAATCAGATGAGCCAGCGGGTTGTCCTGCTCGAATTTAACTGCAATTTTTTCGGGATACTTTTTAACCAGTTTTTTAAGTGCTTTCTGATATTTTTCTTCACCCCTGGCAAGCACAACCATCTGGACGTCTTCGTTCAATAACTTATCGGCTGCTTTAAGAACCAGGTCAATTCCCTTTTGTTCGTCCAGCCTTGCAATGAAGCTGATCAGCGGGGTCAAAGGTTTGAACTCAAGTTCGAAGGCATTTACCACTGCAACTTTATTATTATACTTGAAGTTTTCGAAATCACCGCTGAGCTTGTTTTCAAGGTAGGGGTCTGTTTCAGGATTCCAGTTCCATGGATCAATCCCGTTCAGAATACCTTTGAAAACATCTGCTTTTTCCTTCAGGCGAACGCTGAGACCATTTCCATGATCGCGGTCGTTCAGCATCTGGTCTGCATAAGTTTCGCTAACCGTAGTGATATAGTCTGAATAGTAAATCGCTCCCTTCAGGAAATTGAATTTGTTCTTGAACCTGTAATTTGATTTCGCTTCTTCAGGAAGCCCTGTCTTCTCAAACTTGAAGTTCCCGTGGCCCTGTTCCCCGAAATTGTGTATTGTAAGAACAATTTTTGTTTTCTTGAATTCCTTTGGGAATTTGAGCTTGACATAGGCAGGGATAAGTCCCGCCGGCCAGTCGTTAATATGAATAACATCAGGATACCACCCGAGTATCATACAGGTTTCGATTACAGACCTGTTGAAATATGCAAAACGGTCCGCATTGTCTTCATACTCTTCCCAGGTTTTAGGATCGCGATAGATTCCTTTCTTTGAATCAAAGAAATTTTCATTTGTGGTGATATAAGCCTGAACTTTCGTTCTGGGATTATTCATTGATGATGATTTTACTGTGGCCGGGTATTCTTCATCCCCCAAAGGGATGGGAATGTCCTTCAGCCTGTTTATTTCATGTATTCTGTTTTTTCTTTCGGAAACTGAACCGTATTTAGGAAACATAACTCTTACATCATGCCCCAAATCCCTCAATGCCAGGGGTAGAGAATATGCTACATCTGCCACACCGCCAACTTTCGCGAAGGGATAAACTTCACTCGCAACGAAAAGGATACTTAAAGGTTTTGCCATTATCTGTCATTTAACTCAAATTTTTACAGTTACTTTCGAATTTACAAAAATACGGAAATTTCAAAAAAAAATGAAGCAAACTCTTTTTTTTTTTAACATCTCCTTAAAGCATTGTATATTATAGCCTTAAAAAACAGCAATTGTTTTAGCAATACGTATTATTAACTTATTTTAATATTTTCTTGCATTCTTGCCATGCTAAATATTGCAATTAGTAAAGATTCAGTGCAGGAGTTAAATCTTTAACCGACCAATTGTTCTTAAATGTTGATATTTTGCTGTTACGCACAGAAAGATATTGCCTGATAAATGTATTTGATCCTAAAATATAAACTATTTTTAATTATCAAATATTTTTATTATAAAATATAATGACATTACAAATTCGTAACGAAAAACAAAAAATTCCATTGAATTTTATATAAATTTACTTAATATTATTGTGATTATTTTTTTAATATTTGATTTTGTTTGATGAAAATTGACAATAAACACTACCGTACAATATGGGAAGATTTTGAAACAGGCGATATAACAATTATCGATCAGCGCATTCTTCCCCATGAATTTAAAACAGTTGTAATAGAATCCCTTGATCATGCTGTTGAAATTATCAGGGATATGTATGTTCGCGGAGCTCCGCTGATTGGTGCCACGGCCGCTTATGCAATGCACATAGCTGCAAAGCAGGGGCCTGAAAAAAAAATTTCCGACTACATGACAGAACAGGGAAATATTTTGAAGCAGGCAAGGCCAACAGCAATCAACCTGAATTGGGCTGTAGATGAAATCCTGCGATCTGTGAACGGATTCGACCGTAAAAGCGATGTTGTTCAGATAAGCCAGGATATTGCCCGAAGAATTTGCGAGGAAGATGTGGGTTTCAGCAGGAAAATTGGAACTAATGGTGCCAGGCTTATCGAAGATATTGCAATTAAAAAAGGCGGGAAAACCGTCAATATCCTGACTCATTGCAACGCCGGATGGCTTGCCACAGTTGACTGGGGCACTGCCACTGCACCTATCTACACTGCACATAAAAACGGAATCGACCTGCATGTGTGGGTTGATGAAACCCGGCCCAGAAACCAGGGAGCCAAACTTACTGCCTGGGAACTTAGCCAGGAGAATGTGCCCAATACACTAATTGTTGATAATGCAGGCGGTCATCTGATGCAGCACGGCATGGTGGATATTGTTATCGTTGGCAGCGACCGCACCACAGCCACCGGTGATGTGGCAAATAAAATCGGAACCTATCTTAAGGCTCTTGCATCCAAAGATAATAGCATTCCATTTTATGTAGCATTGCCATCAAGTTCCATAGATTTCAAAATACAAGACGGCATTACTGAAATCCCGATCGAACAAAGAAGCCAGGATGAAGTTTTATTTGTCGACGGCGTGGCCAATGGAAAAGTTCACAATGTAAGAATAACTTCGGAAATGACTAAAGCTGCTAATTATGCCTTTGATGTTACTCCTGCAAGGCTTGTTGACGGGCTGATTACCGAGCGGGGAATTTGCAAAGCTGATGAAGATAGTATTAAAGCAATGTTCCCGGATAAATTTTTCTAATACAAAAATATTTTAAATTTTAAGTTTCAAATATTAAACTGGAAATCAACCACTTATAATATTTTTTACAATTTAAGGAATGACATGAAAAAAGTAATTACCCTGTTGCTGATTTTCTTTTTTTGCCTGCCGGCATTAAAAGCTGAAGAAGAAGGCGAGCTTCCCGAATGGCTTAAAGATTTTAATTTGCATGGCCTTGCATATCTTTACTACGAAAAGGACCTGAATCACGATCCTGATACTAAAGACCGTTTCAGGGTTGGCAGGGCATATTTCACTATGAAAAAGAAATTTGCCGACTGGTTTAAATTCAGGATAACTCTTGATATATATGATGATGACGACGGCGTTGAAGAAAGGCTGAAATATCTTTACGCAAATTTCATAATGCCGAACTTTGCAATTTTTCATAAACCGAACATTGAGTTCGGTATTGTGCATACCTGCTGGCTGGATTTCGAGGAACATATAAACTACTACCGGATGCAGGGAACGATGTTCATGGAAAGAAATAAAATTTTCAACAGCGCTGATATGGGTGTGTCATTTTTCACCGACCTTGGTGGCGAAATGAACGCCGAATATAAGAAAAAAGTTAACAAGAAAAATGCCGGGTTGTATGGTTCCGTCGGCCTTGGTATTTATAACGGCCCGGGCTACCACGATGCAGAATTGAATACTAACAAAGTAATGCAGGGCAGGCTGACATTAAGGCCTCTTCCTTATATAATTCCCGGTTTGCAGTTTTCAGTTTTAAATATTAGCGGAAAAGGAAATCCCAATGACAGTATAGGAATAAGCCCGGACTGGCAGACAAATACATTCATGGCTTCCTACGAGCATCAGTATTTCACTTTGGCGGGGCAATTTGTTACCGGAAAAGGCGACAAACTCGGTAAACTGGTTAATATTGCAAATAAAGATGCATCGGATTATTCCGGCTTCTCAGTTTTCGGGGAATTGAGACCAACAAAAAAATGGCGTGCTTTCTTCCGTTATGATGATTTCGACCCTGATAAAGATATCGATATGAACATCAAGAAAAGAATTATTGCAGGCATTGGTTACGACCTCGGAGACAGAAATATTATTTTGGTGGATTATGATACTGCATTCTTTGAAAACGATGATAAAGAAAGTATCGACCTTCTTAAATTTACAATGCAGGTACATTATTAATTTTTGTAAAAATATCAAAAAAAGGGCTGCCCTGTTTCCGGGAACAGCCCTTTTTTTTTGGGAGATCCGATTTATCGTGCTGATAGTTTCGTACTTTCGTTCTCTTTGTGGCAGGTAGAACAATCGCTTAATTTTCTTTTAGCAATCGGATCCATCATTTTATCATTCTTTTCATGACATTTAACACATGTACCGTGCATGGCATCCATATATCCCGAAGCGTAAAGGAAATTCGGATTTTTCATCATATCGGCACTAAGGTTCATATCCTGTTCGTGGCATTCCTCACATTTTATTGTATTATAAGGAGTTTTTGCTTCATTCTTTGAATGGCATATATTGCATGAATTGTTTTCCGGATGAAGGCCGCCTATCCCCTTATCCTCTGCCACGGCGATAGTATGGTAGGAATGATCGAATATTTTTGTTTTCTCGGTCATTGAAGTATGACAACGATAGCATGGAGTGGAATTATCATTCGGCATATTAATATGATGGCAGGAAGTGCAGGACTGCTTGCCACCGAGCCGTTCCTGGTGATCAGCATGGGCAAAAACAGCTTTTACTCCGGAATTATTACCGTCAATCAGCAATACTTTTCTCTCGGTATCAACTCCTGCAGCGGGCTTGATAGTATCATCAGTATCATTGCCATAAGGCGGGTACATAAATACAAATGCCACCGGCAAAACAACAATCCCTATCAGGCTCACCCTGTAAAGTCCGTTGTGAAGCACCGACAGCCATACTCTTGATATTGAATCGAATGCAGACCTGAAAATTCCTTTATCAACTGTTCTTTCTTTCCAATGTTCATCGAAAATAGTGAAGTTGGAAGAAATATACAGAAATGCCAAAGCTGCAGCTGCCACTACTCCGGCACTCAGGGCTATTTCTGCAAGAGACGGGATATAAACATCAGAAGCATCCCTGAAAAATCCGAATAAACCGGCATTTAACCTGTTGAATACTACCCCAAAAGCTCCGGACAATGCAGCCAGTCCCAATCCGCGAGGTGATTTCCTGACCTTTCTGATTGATACCAGAATTATTGGAACTATTGCAGTAAGAGCCAATTCAACAATATAGAACCATGACTCCCAGGTTCCTGAAAGAAGCGAGTTAATTGAACCCGATGCAAAAAGGTCATAGATTTTAAGCACGAGGTAAATCCCCATAATCCAGGAAGCAATAACGGCAAGGCCGCCAAGCATATTCATATCTTCGCCGAAAATTTTTGTTTTCATTTTAACCGGAGTTCCGTCAAGCGAGCATACATTCTGCCCCTCACTGAAGAAATCCTTTCCGAAAACAGATTCAGGATCGTAGAACCTGGCATAGAACATTTTAGCAATTATCAGGAAGAACATACCCCCGCCAATTGCCGATATTATAAACATCAGCGGAATCCACGGTGTGTACCACAATTCGTGAAGCCTTAACGGGGCTGTCAGGAAAAGCGACCCGAGTGATGAATGATGAAGTGATGACAGTGAGATGCCAATAATCACTATCACCGGCGAAGCTTTATGCAGTTTGTGAGCTAATTTTTCTATCTTGTATTTCTCCAGGATACTCGGAGAAAGTTCAAGCACCGTTACGGTAAAGTATAATATCACGCACCAGAATACTTCAAAAAGGAATGAAGTAAGATTCCAGAACACAAATGGATGCCAGAAACGATGAGGAAGCCCGATATCGAACAGCAATGCCGCACAGGATGATCCATAACCCAGGAATGCTACAAGAATAGCAGGCTTCATCAGTGGTTTGAATCTCTCGATTTTCAGCACGTAAACAAGAAACCCAACTGAAAAACCGCATGTTGACAATGCAACACCCGCAATCATATTCAATATTTTCCAAAGCCCCCAGGGAAGTTCATCGCTAAGGTTTGTTGTGGCTCCAAGCCCGAAAACAAGACGAAAGATAGCTGCTACTGCGCCCCAGAATACCAGGAACCACAATAAATCCTTGATATATCTTTTTTTATCCATCTTTATTCTCCTTCTTTTTCTCCGATGCAATTTTATTTCTCCTGTTAACTATCCAGCTAATTCCGAAAAGGCTTGTAGCCACGGACAAACCAATTACAGGAGTTTTTTCTATCAGTGGCTCGGTAACTTCGGCAACAGACTCGTCATGTGAAGCCGGCCATCCGATTTTTTCCAGGTCAACATCAGAAATATAAAGCACGCAGGTTCCACCCATTTCGTGCTCGCCCCAGACTTTATTAATATAGCGTCCGCCGGAAGCATTAATAATATTCTTTGCTTTTTTAAGTAATCCATCCCGCTCGCCAAAAGCCAGAGCCCCGTTCGGGCAATTGGCAACGCAAGCCGGTATTTCGCCGCCCTTTACTTTGGAATAGCACATCTCGCACTTTCTCATAAGCGGCTTGGTTTTTTCCCATTCATATCTCGGAATATGAAAATTGCAGGACAGCATACAGTACCTGCACCCGATGCATTTGTCAGGATCATAAACTACAGGCCCCTCGGGTGATTTTGTAAGGCCGCCAACCAGGCAGGCAGTAACACAGCCCGGTTCCAGGCAATGCATACAGCTTTTACGTGCGTATCTGTCATCCTGCATATCAATAATGCTTAAATATTTCGAAGAAGAAAGCCCGTCCTTGGAAACAACCCTGTCATAATCTGCCCTTGCAGGATCAAGATTATTAGTTTTAACGCAGGCTGAAACACATTTTTCACAGCCCGTACATTTAGTTATATCAACAAGAATAGAATACATTATACTTTAGCCTCCTTTCCGAACAAAGCGTGTGCTACTTTATCGCCGGCACCAGGCTTAAGCTGCCAGTGGATAGGCGAAAGACGATCGAAGAAATAAAGAACGATATGGGCCAGCTTGCAGAAAGGAATTACCACGAATAGTAATTCGGCGCTTAGCAGATGCAAAAGCATTGCAAGTTCCCATGTAAAGGGATTAACGCCGGGGTGACCTGCCATGAAACCAAACATAACAGGCAGAAATATGAGTATAAGCAGATAATAGTCGCTTTTCATACTCATGGCCCTGAGCCTTTTGATAAATATTCTGCACGCCAACAGGCCCAGAATAGAAGCCATAACGATTATCGTCAGAGCGTCTGCAAAAGCACGCCCTATTTCGGGCAGGCCAATACCAAGGAAGCCTTCCCACAGCACAATATGATCAGTAAGCAGCAGAGCCACCAGGATCAATGCCGCATGAAAAATAATCGACAGGCTTGAAAATACTACCGTTCCTTTTATCATGTGCTTTACAGGTAGTGCCCAGCCGGCCATATCAGAAAATATACTTTTCCATGAAACATTCTTCAGCCTTCCACCCTTGCTGACAAACAGGTTATATATCTGCAAAACAACGTGCCTGGCAAGGCCAAGAATCATTATCAGGAAAGTAAGAGCAAACAATGGCCCTTTTGCAAAATCAATCCACCATTCCATAGTACATCCAAATTTATTTACATTTCAAACATTTCTCTTTCTTCTTTTCGTTCCGCGGGGGATTTTCCGCCGGGAAGGTGTATAGCCTGAAATATCAGGTCGTGGAGGCCAACCACCTTACATGGCAACTCGTAATATTCTACAAGTTCCTTAAGCTGTTTCTTGCAGTTGGCACAGGGCGAAATAACGATTTCAGCTCCCGTTTTAATTATTTGTTCAGCTTTAACCCTGCCTCCGACTTCCATTCTGTATTTGTGAATTTCATCTATGGAAACAAGCCCTCCGCCGCCGCCGCAACAGAAGTTGTCCTGTCCGTAAGGAGTCATTTCAACATAATCTTTGCAGAACGACTTGATTATTTCCCTCGGTTGGTCCACTATCCATCCTGAACGGGCAATATTGCACGGATCGTGGTATGTTACTTTCTTGGTGATAATGTTCGGGTCCAGTGTGATTTTGCCTTTCCTAAGGCAATCAAGGGTATATTCCATGAAATTGAATACCGGGTAAGGATTCTTGCCACCGTAAACGGGTACAAAATCATGAGCGGAACGTGAAGCATGGCCACATTCGCCAATAAGTATGTTCTTTCCATTCAGCCTGTCCACTTCTCCAATCAACTGCTTAATAATATTTTCTAAATGCCAGTCGCTATAGAATAGCCCGTAATTGATTCCGTCGTAATTGCAGGTACCAATAGTCCAATTGTCCCAATCACCGGCAGCATATAATACAGCAGCATTACCCATCAATGTGTCCGGTTCCAGCAAATAATCGCTTACCGCACAAAAGAAAACATAATCCCTGTTTTCCTTGTCGGTAGGGAATTCAAGTTTTACGTCTGTCATCTCCTCAATTTCCTCGGACAGAAATTCAAGCGTATTCAGCAAAGCAGCTTTTGGAATTTTCGAGGTATTGTGTGTTTCTCCTTCAAGCTGTTCACGAGTACTTACCTGCAAGGCTTTTGGCACTATACCGATAAGGCTTAGAATATACCTGCCAAGCCTTGTAAGCAACCCGTGGTCAACTCCCATGGGGCATTCACGTGTGCACCTGCGGCATGCAGTACACCTGTAGAAAAGGTCAAGCATCTCGTCAATCATTTCCTCGGTAAGTTCAAATCTTTCGGCTTTGAACCTTGATCCGAACCATCCCCCAAGAGTAAAGTATCTTTTATAAATGTCCAAAAGAATATTTGTTTTGTAGCATGGTATATCTTTAGGATCCTGGGTTGTGATAAAAATCGGACAGGCAACGGCACACCTGTTGCATTTTGCTGAAGTCCTGCAATAAGAATCAAGCAGGGACTTATAGTCTGTGTAGGATAATACAGCCGCGAAAGCTTCTAAAAATTGCGCTACACGCGGGCCGAAGTTTTTCTTTTCAATGTAGTAAGGAAATTTTTCAATTTCCTTTTGTCCCTGTGCGGAAGATACATTTTCAGTCATGTTAAGCTCCAATGATATGAATTAATTTTTATCCGGAATTTTACAATTACCATACCAAAGGAAAATTGGCTTAATAGTTAAAGGGTATTGGCAATAGCAGACGGAGCTGTAACAACGGCCTGTTGGTAATTACATAATTTGTTTATTTACATGTATTTATTATACTGTTGATTTTTTGCTGCTGCTTGTCCCCAAAATATTTATTAAAAAATTTGTAGCTGCTCGAATTCAAGGATTTAGTCAGAACAAAACCGTTGCAGTTGTTGCAACATTATATTGCATCGCAACATTAATGCAACGTATTATTGCAGTATTCGAATACCCCTGTTGCACTGTTGCAAAAAAAACTTTAAAACAATAAAATATAACTTTACCCACATACTAAGATAATAATAATATTGATAGTTACAAAGATACATTTAATTTGAAAACCAGGTGCTTGCTTAATGAATAATCACAGCATGGATTTCTCTTGGCACATAACTTGTGTTTTTATGTTGCAGAAAGGAGAAAGAAACATGAAATACGCCGTTCCGGTTTTTAGCGGCAGAGTAGCGCCGAGATGCACAATAGCCGACAGCATAATGATCATAAAAATTGCTGCCGACAGTAAGGGTACAATTCTTACTAATACTATTGAATCCCGTGGTTCCGGATGGATGGATATACTAAAATTAATTACTTCGCACAGGGTTGATTTCCTTGTATGCGGCGGAATCAATAACGACGATAAAAATTATGCCCGCTCGCTTGGCATCAGAATAATTGATAATGTTGCATGTTCCATTGACGAACTGACTGTTGCAATACAGAACAATACTTTAAGGCCGGGCTTTGGTTTCAGCGCTGTGAAAACCGTAGATAATATTCAGGAAAATGATATTGAAGAAGAGGGTGTTTATTATATAAACTGCCTGAACTGCAAAGAAAAATCCTGCCTCGCAGGAAATCCGTGCAAGGGAATATCAGGAATTGATATTCCTGACTACAAGAAAGACAGAAAGAAAATTATTGATATCAGCAGGGATATATCTTACGAATATGAACGAAAACTTTGCCGTTTGTCCGAGCTGGTATATTTCGCTTTGGAAATGAATTACAGGAAAATCGGCGTTGCTTATTGCACTGACCTGCAGGAGGCAACAGAGATCCTTGTTTCTGTATTAAAACGCTTTTTCCAGGTTTTCCCGGTGTGCTGCAAGATAAACAATTTCAATCCTGATGAGGATTACGAAAAAGAATCTCCTCCATGCAATCCGGCAGGGCAGGCCAAAATATTGAATTTAATCGGGACGGACATGAATATATCGGTGGGGCTGTGTATCGGTTCGGACTGTATATTTAATCAGGACAGCGAGGCTCCGGTTACAACTTTGTTTGTTAAAGATAAATCCCTTGCAAACAATCCTATCGGAGCTTTGTACTCGGATTATTACCTGAAGGAAGCTACTGAGAACATGAAATTATAAATAGGTTTTTACAATACTTTTATTGGAGATATTACAATGGCTATACCAACTTTCAATGCAGTGGGATTTTGTGCTAACTATTCCCTGCAAGGCGACTGGGCTTTCGATTATGCCCTGAGGTTTGCAGCCAGCGCCGACAAACAGCTTAATGTATTTGAATTTCTTCAGAATCCTTACGAAGAAGTTGACGAAAATTTAAAATCTGTTGATAAAGATGAATTAGACAGAATAGCGATAGGAAAAGAAAAAGATCTTCGACTTTTCTATGACGAGAAAGCAGGCGATTACCTGAACGTTGGATTCAGGGTATGCTATGATAAAAGCTGGACAGAACTGCATCGCTGCCTGCTGATCAGGGAGTTTCAGATGCTTGTGCTGGCTTACCCGCATAAAAATGCAATCTTTTCAGGAAGGCCGATCGAGGATTTTGCCAGGAATTTTATTTCTCCGGTTATTCTTGTAGGTCCGGACAGGCCGGATCAGTTTACCTTGAATTCCCAGGCTGCACTTATTATCGACAAACTGAATATTGAAAGCGACAAATGGAAAAAAATTGAGCTTTGCTCAGCGTAAAGTACGAGTAAATACTTTTATTTCAGGCCTTATAATATAAAATGGTTTCTGACAGATAAGAACAACAACTTTATTATTACGGAAAAATATTTACGGTTGATTTTTATCCAAAGCTTGTTATTATTGTAATAAGCATACTGGAATATTTATGAACACTCGGAATGGAAAAGGATGCCGGATAAAATTAGCAAGATAATATTCAATAGTATTAGCGATGGTGTTTTTACTGTTGACAGGAGTTGCCGCATTACCTCGTTCAATAAAGCGGCAGAGGAAATAACCGGTTTTAGTGCCGAGGATGCTCTGGGAAAACATTGTTTTGATATTTTTCGCACAGAAATTTGTAATAAAAGGTGTGCGCTGAAGGATACCCTGAAAACCGAAGCTCCTATTGATAATGTCAGGGTAACTATTATTTCTCAGAATGGATGTGAAATTCCTATCAATGTAACCACAACCCTGCTAAAAGACGAGGTTGGCAAAGTTGTAGGGGCTGTGGAATTTTTCAGCGATATATCAGAATTGGAACAACTTAAAAAACATGTTGAGCAAAAAAGGCAGCTCGAGGATATCGTTAGTGTCAACCCGGCAATGAAACAACTTATCCATCTGCTGCCGAACATCGCGGAATCGGATTGTAACGTGCTGGTACAGGGGCCCAGCGGCTCGGGTAAGGAACTATTTTCCCAGGTAATTCATAACCTGAGCCCCCGGCAGTATGGCCCGTATATTAAAATTAATTGTGCCGCTTTGCCGGCCACATTGCTTGAATCGGAACTTTTTGGGTACGAGAAAGGAGCCTTCACAGATGCTAAGAGAGATAAGCCGGGGCTTTTTTGTATGGCAAATGGCGGTACTCTGCTGCTTGACGAAATAAGCGAAATGGATACTTCTCTGCAGGTAAAACTGCTAAGGGTACTTAACAACGGAGAATACATGCCTCTTGGTTCGTCAAAAACAATGAGATCAGATGCCCGGATTATTGCGGCAACCAACGCCGACCTGAAGAAAGAAATTGCCAACGGTAATTTTCGCGAAGACCTGTATTACAGGATCAATGTTGTGGATATTAACGTTCCCGCCCTGCACGACAGGCCGGAAGATATACCGCTGCTCGCTGATTTCTTCATTAAATCATTTAAGAAGAAATTTAAAAAGAAGATAAAATCCATATCACCCGAAGCAATGGCAATGCTGCGCCGCTATCCTTTCCCCGGAAATGTTCGTGAATTGGAAAATGCTATCGAGCACGCTTTTGTTATGTGCCGGGGAAATGAAATCCAGGCAGATAACCTTCCGAGAAATATACGCGACAGCCTGAAAACAAAACCTGATACAAATAACGGGAGCAGCGAAAAGGAACAGATAATGTACGCACTGATAAGAAACGGCGGAAATAAATCCAAAGCAGCAATTGAACTTGGAATGCACCGTACCACACTTTGGCGCAAGCTGAAATCTTATGGTATTATTTAGGAATAGCTTTTTTTGATAGTATCGGATTTACCATTCCCCAAAAAATCGATAATCGTGTTACCTTTGGGACTAAATGAATTAAATGTGATATATTATGTCTGCTTGTTCAATTGATAGACCATTAATTGAACATCAGTTAAATCAACATTTTGCCCTTTCAGTTATATTATATCGCTAATTCTTTAATTTAGGCTTATTCCGATATATTGTGATTTGCCACTTGAAATATATCGAAAAATGATGGAATATATAATTGATACAATTTTCAGGCATTTTAAGTATTCCCTTATCGGGACAGTTATAAAATATTCTTTGAAAGTAATCTGATATTTTATAAATTTATAAAAACTTGTACACCATTGGTTTAAAGGCTATGAAAACGATATTATCCCTTTTGCTTGCCATATTCTTTATTTTCCCCTTAAGTGCCCAGGAGTATGGCTGGGTGGATATTGGTGAAAATGTCCCTATTGACAGCAATGATTTGATTACTGATGTTTTCTTTATTGACGAAAATACCGGTTGGATAACAACCTTGCTTGCTAAGAAAGTATTTTTCACAAATGACGGCGGCGTCACTTTCACTCCTCAGGATACCGAATATAATACCCAATTAACAACAATCTTTATGATTAATGAAAATTTCGGTTTCTGCGCAGGTTATAGCGGTATAGTATATAAAACAACTAATGGCGGGGCCGATTGGAAATATCACGGGACAATGGGGGACGGAACAATTACCGATATTGACTTCCCACCCAATCCTACAATGGAATCAACCGGATATTTAACCGGGCAGAATGGGAGTGTATATAGAATTTCAGATTCCGGAATCAATAAAATTGAGCTGAATATTGCCTCTGATATTGATGCTGTTTCAATGATTTCAGAAAACGAGGCCTGGATTTGCGGTGAATATGTAATAAGGCATCTGATTGACGATGTTGACCAAAGGGACCAAAGTTATTCCCACGACAATCATGTGGGGATTTATTTCTTACCTGGTACAAAAACAGGTTTTGCCGTTGGTGATGCAGGTATGATATCAAAAACTACCAATGGGATGGACTGGCAAACGAAGAAAAATCCTGTATATGGAGAGCTTACACTATATGACGTATTTTTTTTAGATGAGAACAATGGCTGGGCAGTTGGCAACAAAGGTACAATCTTAAAATCTACGGATCTTGGAGAAACATGGATTAAAGAAGAAAGCGGAACAAAAAATACACTTGGAAAAGTATTTCCTATACGAAATATAGTTTATGCCTGCGGAGGGGAGAGGACACTTCTTAAATATTCAGAGCTAACAGAAGTTGATGATAATATTCACGAACCCATACTATCTATCTATCCCAACCCTGCTTCAGATTTTATTGAAATTAAGATTGTCAACCCAGGGATTAACCCCTGGGTTGATGACGAAGAAATAGAAATCTACAACCTGCTTGGCGAATGCGTGTTGAATGCATGGAACAAGCAAGCCTGTTCCATGCAAAGAATAGATATTTCAGGTCTTCCCGCAGAGCAATATTTTATTAAAATTGGGAATTATTCGGATAAATTTCTGGTGATGAGATGAGGGCGCTTTTACTTATTGTGATATTTTTTGTTACGTATTTTGATATGTATTCGAAAGATAGATATCTAATTATTTCAAATGATTCTTTTTACAACTCAGAAATACTAAAAGAATTTGTAGAATATCGAGAAATAGATTTCGAGGTTTTTCATAAACTTAATAATGATATTGGGAAAACTATTGCTGAATTTCAGAATTATATTTCAAGCATTAATCCGCAATACATACTTTTAGTAGGCGGCCATTCCGATTTTCCCTCAAAAAAAATACCATATTCCAGCGCTGTAGAATCCTACAATTACTGGGTTTCAGAGCAAACCGACAGTTTGTTCAGTATTCAGATTCCGATAGGTTTGTTCTTTGCTGATAATACAGAAGAATTAAGTAATATTATTCATAAAACAATATCATTTGAAAAGAATTTAGAAAATATCCCTAAGAAAATATATACACATGCAGGCGGTAACCCTACAGAACCTCTCGAACCCTGGGTTCTTGAGTTTAATGATGAAATATTATTTGAGATGTATAATTCCTTTTTTAAAAGCTATGGGTACATGCACAGACACGAAACATCGCTTGATGAAACACCCAATGATGCTTTAAGTGATGTGCAGGCAATAAATAACGATGTAAAGTATATTCTATATCATGGCCACGGCAATATTCAGAAATGGTCTTTTGGCATGGGGGTTTTTGGGATTCCGTTTTTAACAAATTCTGAATATTATCCTGTTGTATTTTCAGCTTCTTGTCTTACAGGGACATTTACCGGCAAAATTGATACTCTTGAAACAGATTGCTTTGCGACAAAAATGCTTGCATCTAAAAATGGAGCTGTTGCATTTATTGGCGCTTTCAATACTTCGTCGAGAGGACAGAATCCTTTATTGTATGGTTTCAGCAAGGAAGTAAATAAAAACGAGAGACTTGGTGATGTAATTATAAAAGCAATTAATAATAAGAAAATGCCTGAAACTGTAAAAAAATATTACCCCTATGTAACGGCACAAGAATATAACAGAGCCTTATTTCAATTTCATTTATTTGGCGATCCTGCATTAAAAATTAATATTATTGAAGCAAATGTAGAAAACAAAAATTTGTTGGACAATATAATTATCTTCCCCAACCCCGCTTCCGATTTTATTGAAATAAACCATGCAGTCAAGGGGGTGCAACCCCTTGTTCAAGATACTCAAATAGAAATCTACAACCTGCTTGGCAAAAGAGTGATAAATATTTTGAACAGGCAAGCCAGTTCCAATCATAGAATAGATATATCCTTCTTACCTGCGGGGATTTACACCCTCCGCTTTAGCACATTTAGCGAAATATTTGTTAAAGAATAGATATGTGTGCTTTAAAATGCCCGACACATTCGGGATGATATTTTAGTAGGGGCGTAGCTTGTGAACGCCCTTTGCATTTCATGGCAATCAATTTATTCAGGACAACCACACATACCCACGGCAACCACAGTGATTGCCACTACTTAGAAATTCAATACCCGAAAAGGCTGTTTCACACGTCCCATTGTAAGGAAAAAATTTGATTAATAACAAACACGCAAGAATAGAATGAAATTTAAAACCAAATGGGAAATAAATCCCGATGAGAACCTGATAATCCTGACAGGAAAAAACGATATTGCCGATAATGATTACACAGATGACAAAGAGAAAGAATACCTTGAAAGTATGGCGGCAAAAGATAAGAAAATGGTTAGCATAAACCAATACAACCGCCGGTTGATATTTGTAATCGGGAACACAAAAGGAAAGAAATGGGAAAAGCACGAAAAGCTGAGAAAAGCAGGAAGTTCCGTTTACGACCTCTTGAAAAGGCTGGATATAAAAAATATCAGTATAATAAATAAACTGAAAACAGAAGAAGAAAGATTAGCCTTTACCGAAGGGTTAGCTCTTTCCGCTTATAAATTTGATAAATATATCAGCGATAAAAAAAGAAAGAAATACAACCTGAAAACTGTCTCGCTGGAACAAGCCTCATCCAATGAAATTAAGTATCTTGAATCAATTGTATTCCCTGTCTTCTTTGCCAGGGATCTTGTAAATGAACCGGTATCTTATCTTGACTCTCCTACTCTGGCCAGGGAACTGAAAAAAATGGCGAAAAAGGCCGGACTGAAAGTTAAAGTCCTTGATAAAAAAGCAATTGAAAAAGAAGGTATGGGAGGTATTCTTGCTGTGAACCAGGCAAGCCCAGTGCCGCCTACATTTACTATACTGGAATGGAAGCCCGAAGAATACAGCAATAAAAAGCCGATAGTTCTTGTGGGCAAAGGCCTCGTTTATGATACAGGCGGGCTCAGCCTTAAACCAACGCAAAATTCCATGGATGAGATGAAATGCGATATGGCAGGAGCGGCAACTGTTGCAGGAGCAATCTTTGCAGCAGCAAAAGCAGAATTGCCCCTGCATATTATTACATTGATACCTTCAACTGACAACCGCCCCGGAGGTAACGCTTACGCACCGGGTGATATCATAACTATGCACGACGGCTCTACAGTTGAAGTTCTGAATACTGATGCCGAAGGCAGGCTTATCCTGGCAGACGCGCTCAGCTATGCGAAACGATACAAACCGGAACTTGTAATTGATGCTGCCACGCTAACCGGAGCAGCAGCGATGATTCTCGGACATCATGGCATCGTAAACATGGGTAACGCTCCGGACAAAGTTTTTGCAAAAATGGAGAAAAGCGGGCTGAATACCTATGAACGCCTTGTTCGTATGCCTTTTTGGGATGAATTTGGCGAAATGATGAAATCTGATATTGCAGATCAGAAAAATCTCGGCGGAAGAATAGCAGGAGCCATAACTGCCGGGAAATTTTTAGAGAAATTTACCGATGCCCCATACATACACCTTGACATTGCAGGCCCAGCTTTCATCACTTCAAAGGAAAGCTATCTTGGGAAGGGCGGAACAGGTTACGGCATCAGGATGCTTTTAGACTTTCTGAAGAATTACTGATAAAGGGTTTATTACTTTTTATAAAGGGAAACATATTAGAAGTACGGAATCAACATAATTGTTGAAATCTCAGTTATTGATTATTTCAATTCAGTTTCCGACACCTCCCAAACACACGCAGTGTGAAACCCTAGTAAGGGGCCGCGCCTCCCCGAAGGGGAGTGCTTTGCAGTAAGCCCCTCCTTCGGAGGGGTTTGGGGAGGTCAGTCATGATAATAATTAACAGTTCAGATATTTTGATATGATAAAAATCATTATTATTTACGACATATTAATTTACGGCGGTGTTCTTATAACCCTTTGATTTTTAGTCAGGAATTAGGACTTCTGTTTAAAAATCTGCATTGAAAATCCCCGGCAAAATAAATTGAATAACAGTACTATTCTTTCTACCAAACATTCAGATACATATACCTGGAGCCATCATCTGCGATAACAATATATAATCCGTTCGGACAGCTGGTAATATCATTAATATCATTTATCTGTAATACTTCTCCGCAAGCATTAAACAACCGGAAATCCTTATCAGAAACAAGTGATATTAGATAATTTATATTGGAAAATATTCCAGGAACACTTTTTTCAATATCATTTTTACCATTCAACACGCTGCTTGGCTCGCCGCATTCAGTCAGAATTCCATTTTCATATCTTTCTTTTGCCGGTATATTGGTATTGTTGTATTCTTCGGGATAGCCTATCAGCGGCAGCCTTTTCTCAATAATATCTTCATCGCTTTCGAATAAACTGACAATATCAATTACATCTGTTCCCGAAGGTTCAACTTCTCCCTGAACTCGGTTCCCGTATTCAAAATGGCCGTTGCCGTTCAAAAAGTAAAGGCCGCGAAGCAATTCAGTGCTTGTAATTTCATTCCCGATAAAATTCTGATTATCACTCGGAGGAGCGAAATTCATAAAAATGCCATAGTTTTCAGCACGATTTCTGAGAAATGTATTGTTAGGGCCGTTTATTCCATGAGAATCATCGATTACAATATTCTGGCAAATATTACTTTCGAATAAATTCATATACGGATAATTACCATGAAGAACAATATCTCCGGCAGCATCCGACGGAAGATTTTCTTCAGTCCAGAATGGGGAATGCGAATAATTATAGCTTATGATATTTCCGTTTGCGCCAGCCTGAAGCAGTATTGAATGCCTTAGCCTTTCAAAGATATTGTTCTCAATCAGGCAGTCGCCGGAAGAATACTGAACTGCAATGCCGTAGCCTCTGCCACCGCCGCCAAAAGAATGTGCATCATTAAAATACGACCCGCGAACAGTTATCTCTTTACTTTCGTTTATTGCAATATGAGCAAAATGACAAAAATAACTTTCAATACATTCAATCAGTATATTCCTGCCATTTATTATCCTGATATTTGCGAACTGCCCGTCGGCCTGGCTTCCGTTATAGATTAAAAATCCTTTCAGCACAATATTTTCGGCAGGTGAGAACATTTCCATGTAAGCGCCTGAATCAAAATAACGTCTTATCTGCCTGTCTGTAATTGCCGAATCACCATTAAGCCCCGCTATCGATATCATCTGCCCGGTACTGAAAGATGCCCAGTCAGATGTAATTTTCGAGCTGTCGTTGTCTTTTATCAGATACATGTAATTTTCAGATAATCGGCTGTCAGGATCAGGCAGGGATTTCTGCCCTTGTTGAACATCAGTATTCAGCTGAATAAGAGTCCTGTATTTAGTTCCTCTGATGACAATAAAATCCGAACCTGCGTCACCATTAAAGAAAAATTGTGTTTCTCTGCCCGAACCAATAATATTCTGGTTTGATCTCAGGTTAACAGGGTTTTCAAAAAGAAACACTCCTTCGGGAAAAAACACCGTTACCGAATCATTTTCATCAAGTATCTGCTTCAATGCTTCATCGTTTGGAATTGCTCCGCCGGTTTTCAGCCCGGCTTCAATAGCATTTATTATATTATCGGATGGCTGAGCTTCTTTTGCGGGCCTTTGCCAGTCGCATATCCTGCTGTCAGGAATATCCTGAGCAGAGGCAAAAGATATCGTAATAATTAGAAAAAGTAAATACTTAAACATACTATTCTCCGGAAATTTTTTAAAGATCAATCCGGGCATTCGCTAACCTTCATCCCGCGCAACTCCGAGAATTTCAAAGTAAGGCGCTTTATATTTGGTTCAAATGCCCCTCGGTTTATATCTACAATAACGATTGCAAACTCCTTTCCGTTCCGCGCTTTGTAATAATAAACCTCGCCGGGGAAAACATGCAGGTCCGCTGCATTTGCCTTTGAACTATTCAGAAGGCCGTCCTTAACGGACTGATCGATTAAGCTAAGATGCGTTTTAGTTATATCTTCACCGTCGTCATCGAGTACAACAAGGTTGTCCTCGTTATAGCTCATTGCGTCGGCATTTTCCAGGCCACCGCCGTAACGCGAAGCCTGTGAACTTATCTCGGCATAATCTTCATCTTCCTCACGATAATTCTTCAGGTATTCGTCACAGAATTTATAGGCATCTTCGGAATAAAAATCTTCCGGGAATCTTGCCAGTGAGCCGTAAAAACGCAGGTATGCCCCTGTCTCCCCGACAGTATCAATATCAATCAGCATCACATCGCCGGTTATATCCTCGTTCACCGGATAATAATCCACAAGCTGCAGGCGTACTTCCCGGACTCCTGCCATAGCAGAAGTTTCATCAATAACAATATACTGATCTAAGTAATTTTCCTGATCAAACCTGGTATCGTTAGTTAACACACCGGAGCTTGAATTTGTTGATGGAAACTGAAATGTATGAATTGAATATGTCGGCACCGGGTATACAGTAGAATCATTTGCCTGTATCAGGCGGGGGTCAAATTTCGTTATTGTTGCTTCTCTAACCCTGCACGGATAATCAGCTGTTACCAGGTCGCAGTCTCCGCAGGAATAAAGAAAGAAGGAAAACAGAAATACTATTGGGATGATATATCTTTTCATAATTATTTGCTATAAAGTAAAACCAAAACGCATTATCATCATATTAACCCTCCTGTTGGAAGGCACATTATCGAAACCGGCAATAGCTACAGCTTCGCCAAAGGCAATTGAACGGAAGCCCAGATCAAACGACAGGTCAAGGTCTTCGACTATAGGGATATCTATTCCCGCTCCTATACCAAATGAAAGCGGGACTGAAAAATCCACACCGGGTAGCTGCCCGTTATTTTCCAGACCCTTCAGATATTTCTTGCAATTGTCGCAGCCGGTATTGAAATTGAAATCCATAAGAGACATTGAAAGCTTATCAATAGAAAAACCGAATTGCCCGTAAAGAAATGGCCTCATACACAATCCCATAAATTTATCTTTCGAGGACTGCCAGCGACCGTGAAGCATGATTACCGGACGTGTATAATCCAATGACTTGAATGAATTGTATGTTTTGATACCTGTGGTAAAAGCAGCGCCAACACCCCATTCTTTATTCTCACCAAGCCTTACTCCGGCAGCAATCTCGAATGGATAGCTGTCGCGTCCTCTTTCATCGGTCAGGCTGTAAAAATCACTGTACATTGCATAGGCTCCTCTGACCTCAAGGAAATACCATTTAAAATTCCTTTCCACGCACTTCAGATTAAGGTCCAAAGCGAGGCTTAACTCCCAGGGTACGCAATTGCACGGACAGCATGTATCAATTTCTATAGTGTCAACCGGTACTTCTCTTGCCGGGCGCATTTCATCCGGGCTGTTGAAGTTTTCGAATATATTAATATTGTTGTAATCATTCCGCGGCATATCAAACAAATCTGAAATTAGCTGAACATCCTCGATTGGAATTATCTCGAAATTCTCCGGTTTTGCCTTTGCTTTGTGGTCAAGAAATACAACAGAAGTTTTCTTTGTAAAATGTGTTTCCGGCGTTACCGGGCATGAATCAGGGATAGAAGTAACCTGAACTTTCACAACTGTGCCGTGTAGCGTTGAGCCGTCGCGCATGAATTCTTCTGTAGGATGCCTGTAGTATTTTTTTGCAGCTTCATCCTTGATTCTCAAAGCATCGTCATGTCTTTGAAAATTGGAACAAGACGAAAGAACAGTTATAAAACCAACTATTGCAATAATATATAAGCAGGTTTTCATCATCTTTCACCTCCCCCGCCAACACTGATGCCGATATTGATATTAATGGATTCAAGCGACGGCCTGCCGTCGGCCTTGAAAATAAAGTTCGGAGCAGAGTACTGAATGCCGAAATCGACACTCCAGCAGCGCTTAAGGAAAGAAAATGGATAGAATATTCCTGCACCAAGCGAAGCGCCCATTCCTCCTCGTGACAGATTGTCGCTGCCACCAATGGAACTAAGGTTCAGCATCCCCTGTATATAAGGCGCGAACTTCCCCCCGTAGCAAGGCCCTTTTGTAAATATATACCTGACCTCGGGTGACAGGATCAGGAAATCATCAAAATATTTTTTTTTCTCATCCTCGGGCCTTTCGAACGAAATTTTATCGATCCTGAAGCCATATCTAAGATTGCAGTATTTTGCAGATTCCATCATAAAGGCAAAACCACTACCTGCCCCGTCATGTCCTTCCACATTTCCGGAAGCAGAATAGTAATTGTAATATCCCGTGAATACAAATTGCGCACGAGCCTTTGCTGTGATGGCAAAGGATGCAATAATTATTATTATGTAAAAAATTTTCCCGTACTTCATAAGCAATTCAAATTAGTCGAATAATAATTTTTTAGCTGGATACTGAAAGCTGATTTTTTCGGACTATTAGGATGTTTCACTGTCAATATAGAATTCCACTTCCCTATGTTATTACCATTCTGCAATCAATATCCCGTTGAATTTTATTAATAACCCAATATAAAAAAATTGTGTTTATGATAGTACGTTTTATTCTGCCTTATGGTTACTGAAACAAGAAAATTTTTCGAGCAATCCCTGAGAAATGCTCAAAAGTTCCGGTTCAGAACGTATCATTTCAAGTATATCAGGCCCGGCGGAGCCATTTTTATCAATATGTTCTCCTAAAGAATTGTAATTAGCATTGAAAATATTCAGTTCCTGAAGAGTTTTCAAAAGCTGGCTGAAAATTTTCAGGGCTTTTTCAGGATTCTCACCCGCGCCTTCAACAAAACATTCCAGAATAATTCCAATACCACTATCCATCGATTTATTCAGTTTGCCGGAATACCTTTTGAATCTTTGCTTTTGTACAGCCATTTTGATTTCCCAATATTATTGAAAACATTAACATGAATGTAATGCAGCACCGGAAGATAATTAAAAAAAGTATTTTATAAGGATTAAAAAAATACTCTGTGAACAGTAAATTAGTATGGGAAAACTGAATATCTGCCTGGCAATGTAACAACTGCAAAGTTACTCTTAAACCACTCTTAGTATAGCTTAAACCGGAACAGCATTGCGAAGCGGGGCTTCGCAACAAGGAGATAATTTTAAATTCAATCATTACCAGGTTGTACTTGGTAATGTAGTTTTCCCGATATATATCCAAACCGAAAGCGGCGTAGCCTGGGCTTAGCAACGGGGAGATTTAAAACGATTTTACCTACAAGTCCAGAATTATCGAAAGGCTTTCCTTTACTTTTTCAATCTCTTCTTCACCAAGGCGGCCGGTTTTCCTGATCAGGCGTCTGTTGTCGATAGAACGGAGCTGATCAATTATTATACTCGACTGATTCTGCAATCCGGAAATATTTTCAGGAATGTTAACCCTTAATATTTCCGCTCCCGGGATAATATTTGTTGTTACAGGACAAGTGATTGTTGACGGATGATCGCTGTTGTTAAGAAGGCTGGTCTGAACAATCAGCACAGGACGAATCTTTCCCGGTTCCGTACCTATGGCGGGGTTAAGGTCTGCAAGCCAGATTTCGTATTGCTTAACCCTCATATTCAATACTTTCGAATTCCTGCAATACATCCATTGAGTTTTGCCTTACAAGTTCGGATTCAGCTTTTATCCTGGCTTCAAGTATCTTTCGCTGTTGCAGTTTATTGTATTGTTCCAGCGCCATATTTATATACCTGTTCCGGGAAATATTCTTCTGTTCCCTGATCTTTTCAATTTCAGAGAATATCCTCTCGTCTAATTTCAGCGATATACTTTTCATAAAAATTCTCCTTTATTCTACAAAAGTATATACTATTAATATATTTTACAACTATATTATATTGCGATTGACTTTTATTTGAATTTGCACGGAGCTTCTTCCCAAGTGCTACTTGGAAAAGAGGATAGAAACTGTCCCCCTCAACGAGGGGGTGGCCGTTAGGCCGGGGGAGGAATCTTAGCTAACCAGAAGGAGAAAAGATATTCCTTTTTCGTGACTTTTTCTTATCTTGGGTGTTATTGAAATTGCTATGATTAAGCAACTCATTGGGTTGTCTCTGAAGTTAGAAAAGCGGTCATTCTGAGCGCAGCGAAGAATCCATAACCCGCATGAATACTGGATTCTTCACTTCGTTCAGAATGACAAATCGTAAATATTTCGAATAAAGAGACATTCCCATGATTTCATCTTTTTTAAAATTAGTGGAGATATTATGAAAAATCCAATCATTAAACTGTTTGTTTTACTTTTACTAATAAGCCCTACAATTGCCCAGGACGAACTGCCCGACGTTGCGTGGACAATTGGACAAGATGAACCAATTGCATTATTTGAATCTTTACAATTTCATCCTGATGGAAAATCTTTTTTTGTTTTTAATAAAACAACCCATTCCATTGAAAAAAGATCAATTGAAGACGGTTCTATTTTAAATTCAAAACGTTTTCAAGATTCAACAGGTAAAGATTATTTAAAAGGCTATCAATTGTCACCATCAGGAAATTATTTAATTACATATTTTGATCTTACTATCCATAATAAAAAAGAACAGGTATTGTTAGATCCAAATACAATGGAGATTATAAAGACATTTGAATTTGAACCCGAATACCCTTTTATTTCTTATTTGTCATATGATGATAGTTATTGTATTGAAGGTTCTGCTCAAGCATCATCGGAATTCAGCTATAATAGAATATTTTTTATGGCGTGGGATTTTGAAACACAGGAAATTCTTTATGAACAGAAAATTGGAGACACGAGGACAGGATGCTATTCAATGAGAATTTCCCCAGATAATAAGCATATAATTATTGAAAGAATTCATTTCAGGGATTACAGCGGAACAGATTTTTATTATTCTTTAGCTCTCATGAATTATGGAACATGGGATATCATTAAATCCTTTGAGCTTGAAAAGAATGTAAAGAATATGAAGTTTTCAAAAGATGGAACAAAGTTATTCTTAGTTTATGATGAAAAGATTGATGTTTATAGTATGCCGTCACTTGAAAATCTGGAAACTATTATTGTTAATAATGATGATTTTTATGGTAATGAAAACTTTCAATTTTCTTCAGATAATAATTTCTTTTTGTCAAAAAGTATTAATGGAAAAGGGCTTGCAAGAATCAATATATTTAACTTAGAGAAAAAGGAAAATGTCCGACAATATTATGTATCAATCAAAGAATTTGAATTATCACCGAACGATAATAAAATAATTTGTGTTCCTTCAAAATTTGCTGGCCTAATCATGCTTAATGCAAAATGGACGCCCGGAGTTGTTAGCGTTGAAGAGCAAGAAAAGACTTTGGAATTCAACATTATACCTAATCCGGCAGAAAGCAATTGTACTGTTGAACTAAATTTAATAGATGCCGGAAGTTTGAGTATCAGGCTAACCGGAATTGACGGCTCTATTGTTAAGGATTTTAGTTCAAAGTGGTATAACTCGGGCAATACAGCTATTCAATTGGATATATCTGATATTCCTTCAGGAATATATTTCGTGAATATGGAAATGAACGGGCAGAGTATTTCCGAGAAATTGGTTGTGGAGAGATAGTATGAAACGAAATTATTATTTCCGGGAGGCTTGACGGATGAAAGAAGATAAAAAAGGCGAAATACTGATTTATCAGTCCAATCAAGGCAAAACAAGGATTGACGTCCGTTTATCTGATGAGACAGTATGGCTGTCTCAGCAGCAGATGGCACAGCTTTATCATTCATCAAGAACAAATGTAGTGGAGCATATTAAGCATATCTATGAGGAAGGCGAGTTGCAGGAAGATTCAACTTGTCGGAAATTCCGACAGGTTCAAATCGAAGGCAATAGAAATATGGAAAGAAACATTCCATTCTACAACCTTGATATGATAATTTCTCTTGGCTACTGCATTAAGTCACGAATTGCCAAGCAGTTCCGTATTTGGGCCAGCGAACGCCTTAAAGAATATATAGTTAAGGGCTTTGCTATGGATGATGAGCGCCTGAAGGAATTTGGAGGAGGCGCTTACTGGCGCGAACTATTAGATCGCATTCGTGATATCCGTTCATCGGAGAAGGTTATGTACCGGCAGGTTCTTGATCTCTACGCCACGAGCGTTGATTCTTCTCAGATAACAGTTATTCCTTCCCCCTACATTCTATCCTAACCGAAAGCGGCGTAGCCGCGACATTTTTGTAGAAAGACTTGGTAATGCCAATTTTATACGAAGATGAGCTTCGTAAATGAATCTGTTATTTGTAATTCGTTGAAACAGTGTATGGCAAAGTATAACTTTGCAGGAAATATTCCTTCCCAAGTGCAACTTGGGAAGGAGGAAAAGAACTGTCCCCCGCTGGCGGGGGTGTCCGAAGGGCGGGGGTGGATTCTTCTCAAATAACAGTCATTCATTACCTCTACATCTTCCCAAATCGAAAGCGGCGTAGCCGCGACATTTTTGTAGAAAGGCAAACCCGGTAAAAACAAAAGCCCCATCGGGGCGACATAGTCAAAAGATTGTGTCGCTCCTACGGAGCTTTTTTATATCATTTTAATACTCTATCGGATATTTTATCCAAGGACAACTTTCTCCTTCCCAAGCAGGGCTTGGGAAGGAGAAAAAAGATAGACATCTGAATATAAATTAGCAAAGCCTATCAGTTCCTTATCGGATGCTGAGGCACTTCTGGGATTTTCGGCCCTTTGTAATTTTTCACTTCTTCAAGTATTATTTCAATAGCTCTATTCAACTGCTGATCATTTCCGGAATATTCCTGTGCCGGGTCGTTATCCAGAATTATATCCGGTGTGAATCCTTCGCCTTCGAGTATCCATTTGCCATCCACACTGAAATGCGAGAACTCCGGTTTATTCAGGTAGCTGCCGTCAACGAACGGCAGGCTGCCCCTGATTCCGATAACGCCTCCCCATGTGCGTTTGCCCAATGTTTTGCCAAGATTGTTCTGCCTGAAATTATAAGGAAAAATATCGCCGTCGGAGGCAGAATATTCATTTGTCATGCAAAGCATTGGCCCTGTGAAAACTGCTTCCGGATATGTGGAGACTACTTCCTGATTTCGGGCATTGCCAACCATTGTCATGATTCTTCTCAATCTTTCCAATATCATTTTTGAAACAAATCCGCCACCGTTGAACCTGTCGTCAACTATCAGGCCTTTTTTGCGAATCTGCGGATAGAAGTATTTTACGAATTCATTCAGCCCCTCGAACATCATATTCGGAATATGAATATAAGCTACCTGCCCGTCCGTGGCTTCATCTACTTTGCGGCGGTTTGTTTCCACCCAGTCTAAGTAGCGCAGCCCATTTTCATGAGCAATGGTTTTCACGTTGATATCCTTTGCACCGGTTACAGATGGCCTTGAATTAACTTTCAATTCAACAAATTTTCCGGCCTTGTTCACGAGCGCTTTGTTAGGATGAAGTTCGGCGCTTAGTTTATCGCCGTCAATCATAACTAAATAATCCCCTTCTTTTACATCAATGCCGGGTTCTGTTAGCGGGGAACGTGTACCTTCTTCCCAGTTTCTGCCGGGATAAATTTTAGCAATCCTGTAAAAACCACTTCCGGGATCCAACTCAAAATCCACACCGAGCAGCCCCACGGGTATCTTCTTTGTTTTGGGAGCATCACCGCCGCCAAAGTATGCATGCCCCACATTCAACTCGCCTATCATCTCACCAATAATATAAGTCAGGTCTTCCCGGTGAATAACATAAGGCAGAAGTTCGGAGTAAGATTTTTTAACACCGTTCCAGTCAACTCCGTGAAGATTAGGATCGTAGAGGAAATACTTCATCTGACGCCATGCTTCGTTGAATATCTGAGTCCATTCCTCACGCCGGTTTAGTTTAATTTCCATATTATCGAGATTGAGTTTTCCTTCGCCCGGTTTTACCTTAGCGCCAAGTTTCTCGATATAGTAATCTTTTCCGCTCCTGAACAGGATATATTTGCCGTCGGCGCTTATTTCATATCCTCTGATACTGCCAACATCAGATTCTTCTTTTTTATCGAAATCAAAAACTTTCAGCCCGGGCTTAATGCCGGCTCCGCCAACAACATAATAAAGTTTATTCCCGATAGATTTTAGTCCGCCATAATTTGCAGATTTAGCCGGAAGTTCAAAAATACGCCGGCTGATATTATCTATATCAATTCCTTTGCTTTCATCTTCTTTATCTTTTTTGGACTTTTTCTTCTTATCGCCGTCGCTAACCGCTACTTTATCTTCTTCGTAGGCAAATGGCGTCGGTTCATCAGACTGAAGAGTAATACCAAAGATCGTACTCATATCACGATAGTTATAGCTCAGTTCAAAATTGCCAAGCTGAGGATTGAATGTTCTGTTCGAAACAAAAAACAAGTACTTCCCATCCTCAGAAAATTCGGGGCTGCGGCTCTCGAAAAATTCGGAAGTCAGCGGGTATGTTTCATTTTTCTCTATCGAATGTAAATAAACAACTGAGAATCCATTATCCGCTCCATCAGAATATGCAATCCATTTACTGTCCGGTGACCATGTATAATCCCGAATTTCCCACTGTTTTGATTTTGCCACCTGCGTAACCTTCTTCGAACTTATATCTATATAATACAGTTTCATTGCTTTATCCGAGCAAAGCAGGTATTTGCTGTCCGGCGACCATTTTAAAGAAAATCTGTATGATTCTGCGTCATCAGTAAGCTTAATAACATCCGAGCCATCGGGTTTCATCATATATACTTCATCTTCGCCGCTTCTGTCGCTTATAAATGCAATCCACTTCCCATCGGGAGACCAAACGGCATTTCTATCGTGAGCACCGGAACTTTCAGTCAGGTTATATGTTCTGCCCTTTTCTCTCGGAACGGTAAATATATCACCGCGTGCAGTGAACAGTGCCCTGTTTCCTTCCGGTGATATTTCATAAGAATTGATCTTATTCTTTACATTTACTATTTCAGTTCTGGCATAGGGAAAATCCTGCGCTACCTCAATATTTACCCTGCTGACTTTATCATCGCTAAGGTCAAGAAGATAAATATATCCGCCCTTTTCGAATACGATATGATTTTTACCCAAAGACGGGAATTTAATATCAAAATCTGTATAATTTGTAAGCTGTTTTGTTTCTTTTGTATTAATATTGTAGGAATACAGGTTCATGCGTTTTGTTCTGTCGGAAAGGAAATAGACTTTGTTTCCTGCCCACATAGGAATAATATCCTGGGCTTTGTTGTCAGTTATCTGTTCGGTTTTCTTTGTGTTAAAATCATATATCCAGATATCATCGGCCATACCTCCCTGGTAGCGTTTCCATGTGCGGAACTCGCGGAATATCCTGTTATACGCCAGTTTTTTTCCGTCAGGCGAGTATGAGGCAAAACCACCCCGGGGAAGCGGCAGTTCCTCAGGCAGCGAGCCCTTTGTATCAATAAGGTAAAGGCGTCCGGTGAAAGCATTCCAGCTTGCCTTTCGCGAGCGGTAAAGGATGTCTTTACCATCAGGAGTCCAGCCCATTATCACTTTGTCAGGCCCCATGCGTTCAGGTAGTGAAGCTGTCATATCCGGGCTGTAGGTAAGCCTTTTGGGTTCGCCGCCATTTGCCGGCATAAGATAAACTTCACGGTTGCCGTCATATTCTCCCGAAAATGCAATCTGCTTGCCGTCAGGAGAAAAACGCGGAAATATCTCGAATCCGTCAGAGTTTGTCAGTTTCCTGGCAAGGCCGCCATTTATATCAACCGTATAAATATCTCCGCCATAAACAAAAGCAATCTGGCTGTCAGATACAGCCGGATAACGCAGGAGCCTTGTCTCCTCCGATCTGAGGAACGGCACTGCAACAATTAGCACCAAAAATGCAATAGAAAATCTTTTCATTATGCTATCCTGAAATTTTAATAATCAAATTTTTTTTCAATTCTATATTATCGAATTGGAATGTAAATAATTGTATTTGGAGATGAATGAATACATTCTTTATGAATTTATACTTCGCAATGCAGATTTTCTTTCATCCTAAGCCTGCTAATCACAATGTTCAGTCATCAGGAATCCACGTTAAAAAATTTCATCGTAATATTGATATTTCAGATATATTTATGTGGTATCAATTGTTGATATATACAAAATATTGCATCAGGTAGTTGTTACAATGGTTCGTTGAAATTTCGCTCCCGGTACAGAAGTTCTGAATTTCAATAAAACAACAAGTATATAAAGCATAAATAAATAATTCCGCCCTCTTTCTGATGAACGAAGGCGGAATTGATATTTATAGAATAACATTTAAACTTTCAGCTGTCTCCTGACAGAAAGCGCTATCTTATAAAGTCCGGTAATAATAAGCATGCCTATGGCATATATGCCAACCGAGATCATAAACTCGGGAATTGTCGGCCAGTAATCAACGGTGTGGCCCAAAGGAGTCGGGATGAATCCCGTTACGATCATACCAAGCCCCTTGTCAATCCAGATTGATAAGAATACAAACACTGAAGACCAGAGCAGTATCTTTTCATTTTTCCTGAATTTCGGAGTTGCAAGCATAATTATTGACAATATTGCCAGGATACTTGATATCCACATCCACGGTACGAGTGTGGTATTACCCTCGAAACCAAGATATAGAAGCTGGAAATGATGCGCATGGTGCGGAATGCCGCTATAAAGAGCGGTAAATACTTCCATAAGAAGCAGGAAGATATTCAGCATCATAGCATAAGTCATGATAATTGCAAGTTTCTGAATCGGTTCTTTACCAACCTGGAAGTTAGTAACCTTCCTGAGCAACAGCACCAGAAGCACAAGAAGTGCCGGGCCTGCTGCAAAAGCAGTTGAAAGGAATCTCGGGGCCATAACGGCACTCATCCAGAACGGACGGGCTGCAAGGCCTGAGTACAGAAATGCAGTTACAGTATGAATACTAACAGCCCAGGGAATGGATAAAATAATTATTGGTTTTATCCAATGGGGCGGAGCAATACCTTTCTTTTCCGAAGAAAGAGCAACGCGGCTGATTACCACGTTCAGAATCAGATAGCCGAACAGCGACACCGAATCCCAGAACATCGGTGAGTTCGGTGTCGGGTGCATGAATACATTCGCAATACGCAGGGGTTGCCCCATATCAACGAAAATAAAAGTCATACACATAATCACTGATCCTATGGCGAGAAATTCGCCGAGAATGGTTATCTTCCCGAATTGCTTATAATTGTGAAGGTAGTATGGCAGAACCACCATAACAGCCGAAGCCGCCACACCAACCAGGAAAGTAAACTGGGCAATATAAAAGCCCCAGGTTACATCTCTGTTCATACCCGTCACACCCAGGCCTTCGCTGAATTGCTTCAGATAGAACAAAGTGCCGGTCATAATAAGCAGCAGCAGGAAAATTACCCATGTCCAATATTTTTTACTGCCTTGAAATGCTTTTTCTAACATTTTTTATCCCTCGTATTTACTTTCAAAGGATTATCGGAAAACCTATATTAAATAATAAACTTCAGGCTGTGTGCCAAGTTCAGGTTTTCTTCTTATTGAATAATTATCGCGGAGAACTTTCCTGATTTCGGATTCTCTGTCATACAGGTTTCCAAATTTTAAGGCTCCGGTTTTGCAGGCTTCTACGCAGGCAGGTTGTTTGCCTTGTGAAATCCTTGAAGCACAGAAAGTGCATTTTTCAACAACACCTTTTGTCCTTGCCGGAAAGTCTCCGTTCATTTCTTTTAGCAATGGCTTGGGATCCACCCAATTGAAGCTCCTGGAGCCGTAAGGGCATGCTGCCATACAATAGCGGCATCCTATGCAGCGGTGCCAGTCCATCATCACGATTCCGTCTTCCTCGCGCTTCCATGTGGCCTGTGTCGGGCATACATTCACGCAGGGAGGATTATCGCAATGATTGCACATGAGTATAACATTCATGTGACGCACTTCATTTGGATAGAAAAAGTTTTCCTGCTCGATGAAAGCATGGTGGAAGTCTTCCTTCCATACCCATTTAATTTCATGCCTTTCATCATCAATTTTCGGAACATTATGGTCCAGGTTACAGGCATTGATAATGTTGTCATATTCCTCGGGATGGTCTTTCAGTATCCTGAGGTCAATTACCATAGCCCAACGCGTTTTGGCCTTATGTTCTCCGATGGCTTTGTCAACTTCTCCGGCTGCAAAAGCCTCGTAGGAAGCTTTTCCTGCCAGCCCGAATAATGCTGCTCCACCGGTCAGGGACAGGAATTTCCTTCTGTCAATTTTCATTTCCTGCCTCCTCGGATATTTTAACTTCATCTTTATGTTTATCGCAGCAAGGCTGCTTTTCTGACATAGTTGTTACTGCCGGTTTCTGAGTAATCTCCTGCGGCATAACGTGGCAATCCCAGCAATAAGGAGTTACACCAAGATAATCATGGCATTTATCACAAAAATTCACCTTGTCGTCATGGCATTTCATGCATGTTTTCGTTAGGCTCATTTCCACTTTTTTGCCATTAATATCTTCGTAGCGGATATTTTCCCTTACTACCTTGTCCCGCCAGTCATTCAGAATTTCCATGTGGTAAGCCCTCATGTGTTCTTTTTCATAAACACATTCGGTGGAATTTTCAGGGTATTTCAGTTCGGGGACTTCGTCAGCCTGGCTGCTGCTTAAGGTTAGCCAGACAGGAGCGCCGAAGAGCACGAGGAAAACAATAATACCAAGAATCACTTTACCTGAATTATACATCTTCTTCACCCTCCTTTCCCTGAAGCGGCTGGCCTCTCATGTCAGTTTCCCTTTCAGCTTCGCCATCCATTATCAGAGCGTTGCCCACCATCTCGTGGATACCGCCAACCTCCATACCTGGAATCCAGTAATCCATCAGCGGGACAAGCGTAGCTTTGTCGATAGCACACATGCAAAGCAGGATATTCACATCATCGGTTTCCTGAACATGTTTAACGGCATTTGCCCTTGGCATACCACCGCGCATTCTCATTTCGAAGTTTTCTTCTGTTCCGAGCCCGGCACCACTGCCGCAGCAGAAAGTCTGCTCCCGGATAGTATTATCCGGCATCTCGGTAAATTGATTCATAACGCTGTTTATAATATATCTTGGTTCTTCCAGAATTCCCAAAGCACGGCTCGGATTGCATGAATCGTGGAAAGTAGCATGCCAGTGGTCATTTCTGCTCGGATCCAGTTTTAACTTGTTATTTCGAATAAGGTCTGCTGTAAACTCGGTGATATGAACCATTTTCGAAGAATTTGAATTGCTAAATTTCGTGCCAGTAATCGGCGATACAGGAGTTTCAAGGAAGTCGGCAGGCCCGTTCAAAGTATCCATATACTGATGAACAACACGCCACATGTGGCCACATTCGCCGCCAAGTATCCATTTTACGCCAAGCCTCTTTGCCTCGGCATACATCTTCGCATTCAAAACCTTCATAAGTTCATGAGAAACAAACGAACCAAAGTTTCCGCCCTCGGAAGCATAAGTGCTCCATGTATAATCCAGGCCAATCTCGTGGAATAGTGCCAGGTAGCCAAGAAGCGTGAAATAGTGAGGCTCGCCAAAATAGTCGGCAGAAGGAGTTATAAACAACACTTCAGCTCCTTTTTTATTAATTGGGGCCTCTACCTGTACGCCCGTGATATCTTTAAGGTCATCCACTGCAAATTCAATACTGTCCACAAAGCCATGAGGCTGAATACCAAGGTGATTACCCGTCCGGTGTGAATTTGCAACCGGAGTCATTACCCAGTCGATATTTACACCGATAAGATTCATCAATTCACGCGTTATCAATGTAATTTCCGCCGTGTCTATTCCGTAGGGGCAAAATACAGAGCAGCGCCTGCACTGAGTGCATTGGTAGAAATAGTAGAACCACTGACGCAATGTCTCGAGATCCAATTTCTTGGCGCCAACCATCTTGCCCATAATTTTACCGGCAGTTGTATATTCTTTCCTGTAAACAGCCCTTAGAAGTTCAGCCCTTAGAACAGGCATATTCTTCGGGTCGCCTGAACCAAGGAAGAAGTGGCATTTGTCGGCGCATGCACCGCAACGCACACAGATATCCATAAAAAGCTGAAGCGAACGAAACTTGTGTATTCTTTCTCTCAGCCCGTTCAGGATAATTTCCTGCCAGTCTTCGGGAAGCTGCCAGTCATCTTCATAAGGCTGCCATTTCCTGGGGTTGGGCTGTTCAATATATTTTATACTATCGGGAACAGCCGCATGATTATAGTTACCTTTCACAAAATTGACCTTTTTATCCATCCAGTTCTCTGAAGGGATATTGTGATTTACCGAATTGGCCAAATCCTGAGGTGTAATTTTATTTGCCATCTTTTTCCTCCTTTTCAAGGGGTAAATCGCAGCCCCTCATAAAGTCCCTGAACTCGTCTTCGTATTCCTCGTAAGTATGATGATGCATCTTGAAATCTTCATTCCAGGGATTAACATGCCTTTTTGCCCTTGTATTGTTCGCCATATTGCGTGTTGGTGTGAAAAATATACCGGGCATGTGAACAAGTTTGCTCATGGGTATATATATCAGCAAAATGCAAACAAGGAAAAGATGAATGAAGAAAGAAGCCTCGATAGCTTCCGGAACTACAGGATTAAACCTGAAAATGCTCACGGTCATCTCCTTGATGCCTTCCAGGTTAACTTTGTCGATATATTTCATCCAGATACCTGTAAGCCCTATCGACAGGATAAGGAATAAGGGGAAATAATCCGAAGCAAGTGAAATATACCTTACTTTCTGATCGAAAAATCTCCTGAAAAGAAGATACCCGACTGCCAGTACCAGAACAAATCCGGTAATCGTTATAATTGGCAGCCCAATCTGGAAGAAGCTGTCCAGTGAATTAATATACCGGACAAAACCGGGAACCGGTTCAGTAAAAAATCTGAAATGCCTGAGCACAACTATCAGGAACGACCAGTGGAAAGCAAGGCTAAATGCCCACAGCCACTTGCTGTCGCCATAAACCAGCCTTTGTTTGTCGTTCAGCTCTGCTTTGGTATTTCGGAACAACGACCTGAAAAACAATATTTCAAACGCCATTCTCAATGTTGCCTGAAATCCCGTGTATGGATTATCGATCTTATTCTGATGGATAAAATCCAGGGATTTCTGCTGCCCGCATGTTGTTGTAATATTAAACGGTACCGGTGTGCGGGCCCATTTTAATATACGGACAATTATTCCGACAATAAAAACAACAATAGCAATATATGGCAATGCTATCCCGAATACAGGATGAAGCGCCTCCACGCTACCGCCGGCATATCCGATCAGCATCAATACCACAATCGCTATCAGGGAAATTAGAATACCCATGGGCACAACCCTTATTATTAATTATTTATACAGGTATTAATTTACTTCTTCACCGCCTTCTTCCAGGGCTATCTTGTCGTATTTCCTGCTCAATCGGTCAATCATTCTGAATGTTCTGTTCTTAATCTCATTAGCTTTTATTTCGTAGAGTCTCTCGCGGCATGATAAATAACTGTCAAAAGCTTTTAACGTAAGCTCATCCGATGCACTCTCCCAATCTTTAAGGTCATTGATTTTCTTGCTGCCGGCTGACAAATATTCCGAAACAATATTTTTCAGCCTCAGGAACAATCCTGCTGAAACTGAAGGCCGGATTTCCTGTACAGCCCTTATATGCATCAAATCAGACAGAGGTTTTTCGGTATCCTGGTATTTTTCCTCGGCCAAAGCATTAAATATCCGGGTTATATACTTGTAAGTGTTTGCTCCTACAGGATTACCAAATTTATTATTCATCCTGATAAAGTATTTCTTACTTTCTTCAGGATACAATTCAATCTCGGATTCAAACCATTTCTCTATTATTGCCCCCTTATTGGAAGCCAGAATTTCTTTTACTCTCATGTTCTTTTACCCCCGAAAGCAGATGTTTAATCCGCCCTAAATATTTAATTAGCCTAAACCGTCTTTCCCAATACCATACAAGCATTTAAGGTTTATTATCAAACTATAAATAAACATAAAAGTATGACTTCAACAACCGTGAGGCCTATTATTTTTATTTTTTGTGTTCGAATTGTTGCACAAGCCTTAGCTTGTCTGACTCTTGGTTTTAAATGAAAGATAAATATTCTAACTTAATCAGCCTATATTCATTCTTTGCTCTGCAATTAATTCCAAACGCGGACGGTTAAGTTCCAGAATGAAAGAAAAAGAATCATTATGGATGTTAATATTAATATTACCACCATGATTACGGATTATTTTCCTGGCGTCAATAAGCTCGAAACTATCCAGGGGTATGGATTTAATATATTCAGAATCTATCATAAGCTGAAGTTCAAGATTCTCATTGTCCATATCCGATACATAGCAATTGATAACAGGTACAAAATGCGGTGAAGAGGAATTGCTCCACAGAATATTACACAGCAAATTAAGGCATTCCCTGACTTCATCCGGTTCAATAATTATCGGCCGGGGTTTTGTTTCTCCGGGATTAAATTTTAAATCGGCTTTTCCGGTATAATGCTCGTTAGCAAAATCAATAATAAAATCATTAGGGCTGATTATTTTCATTCCGAGTGATTCCTCTTTGGACTTATTCATAAGTCTTTTAATTTCTATTTTAGCGGAATCAATTATTGATTTTATATTATTTTCTTTAGCAGACTGGCTGACATCTGAAGATAATAGTGATGATATTTTATTTTCATAACTGTCCATCACATTAAGTACAGATGTATTCAATAGCGACATACCCATTGATTGCTCGTTCAAATTCTCGGCTTCGTAATTTTTAATTTCAAGATTTTTAATTTCCCGCATATCCCTGATAAAAACGGCTCTTCCCAGAACATTTTTCTTAGCTTTTATTTCAATCACATTTAACCTGACAGGTATATCTTTTCCATTGAAATTTTTTATCTTTCCTTCTCCTGGCGATATTACAGTACCATTATCCGATGAGGGATAAAATATTTCGTCGGGGAACATTTCCTTTATCCTTGCAAGAACAGGTTTTCGATTGAAAGGCCAGTCAAGTATTTTTTTGGCAGAATCATTAAATATCTGGACTTTTCCCTTTTGGTCAATACCAATAATACCGTCCTCTGAATTTTTAATAAGCCGGGCATAAAAGTCATGGGCCTGCCTGAGCTGGTTTTCAAGTTCATTCAGTTCTGTAATATCACTGCATATTTCCATTACAAGTTCAACACCCTTGTCATTTTTTACGATTGGCGTTGTTGTAACCATGTAATGCACATTATCCCCACCCATGCTGATTCCAACTTCTGCCGAGGAATGATCATAACCATCCCTGAATGTATGAGCGGCAGGGCATTTTTTGCAGGGGGTACGCCTGTTCTTATATACTTTGTAGCAATGCTGGCCGCGTGCTTCGCCGAAAGTATCCCTGAATTTTTTGTTTGCCCTTACGATTTTAAAATTTTTATCAATAATTGTTATATAGTTTGGTACTCTTTCGAACAGAATATTGTAATCTCTTTGCCATTGGGTTGAATCAACTATCCTGTACGACATTTCAATAACTTCTGTTACCCGGCCCTCTTCATTCTTTACAGGTGAAAAATAAACGAGAGTTTCAATAGAATCACCATCAGAATCGAAAACAGTTTCGTTGGCGACCAATGATTTACCTGTTTTAAAAACCTCCTCGATCCTGCAAAAAGAACACTTTTTCTCAGACTTTTTACAAATCTGAAAGCATTTCTTTTCTGTAAATTCTCCAAAAGTATTTATAAAGTTCCGGTTTGCATCTATTACATTGAATTTTTTGTCAATTATTGCAACATTGAATGGAATAAGATTATAAAAATCATCTTTAAATTTTTTACTTGTATTTTTTTTACTTGTATTATTATTCATTGCTCCGCCTAAGATCTGAGATAGTATTTACATTTATAAAATATAATATACTTAAATTTTATATAAAAAAAAACCACCTCCGATACATAAATCAGAGGTGGCGGTTTTAATAAAAGCGTTAAGATTAAACGCAACCGGTAGGTTTGGCAAGTCCGGCAACTTTACAAGCACCCTTGGCAGGTCCTGATGGGAAAAGTTCATAAACTTTTTTCAGCGGGAATCCTGTTTCTTTGCAAAGTTTACGGATCATAGGTGCAATCCCGTATTTCTGGTAGTAATCACGAAGATAGTTAATAAGTTTCCAATGTTCTTCAGTAAGATCATTAACATCTTCAGTTGTTGCCAAAGCTTTGGCTACATCTTCATTCCATTCTTCCGGGTTTTCCATGAAACCGTCTTCGTCGACTTCGATTTTAACATTTTCAAATTCAAATACTGGCATGTTATCTCCCAATGTTGTTAAAAAAAAGGTTATAAAAAAAATCTTAAAATTATTTCACTCTTTCAATTTTTGCTTTTTCGCCCGTAATCGGGTGGATCATTTCAATATATCCGCAGGGGCAACTTTCAGCACATTTGTTGCAGCCCTTGCAAAGGTCAAGTTTCATTTTGTAAGGCTCGAATGTTTTCAAAGGCGGCTTAACAAATACCTGGTCCTGACAAAGGCTCCAGCAGGTTCCGCAATCAAAGCATGAACCGCAGCTCATGCAGCGTTTGGTTTCGTCAATAAGCTCTTCTTCTGTAAAGGTACATTCGATTTCCTTCTCAAGGCTTTTCAGTCTTTCCGAAGGAGGAAGGTGTTCAGCTTCGTGGCGTGCTTTTTCCATGTAATAGCTGAATACTATCTGATCTTTTGTAACCACTTCAGATTCCGGAAGCGGTTCCGGTTCGATACCACGGAAGTTTTTATGCATAGTATCAGCAGCCATCCTGCCCTGGAAAATTGCAACAGTAACAAGGCCAAGATCCAAAGCATCACCGCCGGCATAAGTTTTTTCCTGCGGGGCCTTGAATTTATCATCAGCTTTCACCCAGTCGCGGCCTTCGTGAAGCATATCAAGGCCGTCAAAGTCAGGTTCCTGGCTTATAGCAGCAATAACTGTAGTGGCTTCTATATCAAAGTATTCACCTTCGATAGGAACGGGACGCCGCCTGCCTGATGCATCGGGTTCACCAAGTTCCATCTGCTGGCATTTCATTGATTTTACGTTCTCTCCGTCCATTGCAAACTCTACAGGAGCAGCAAGGAAGTGGAATTCAACGTCTTCTTCTTCAGCGCCGACAATTTCTTCTTCGATTGCGGGCATTTCATTTCTTGTACGACGATAAACTATGGTAACTTCGGCGCCAAGCCTGCGCGAAATACGAGCAGCATCAATAGCAGTATCACCACCGCCAATTACCAGAACTTTATCACCTACATCAATTGTTTCGCCCGAATTTATCTTATTCAGAAATTCTGTTCCGGTCCATACATTTGGCGCATTCTCGCCATCAATTCCAAGAAGCCTGCCCCTGTGGGCACCGATACCAACAAAGATTGCATCGTATTCTTCCTGGAGTTTTGTGTACTCAATATCTTTACCAATAATGGTATTGTATTTTATTTCAACGCCAAGATCGGTAATTCTTTTTATTTCATTATCAAGAACATCGCCGGGAAGCCTGTAATCAGGAATTCCATAGCGCATCATACCGCCACCCTTGCTAAATGCTTCGAATACGGTAATATTTTTATATCCTTTGCGTGCTAACTGATAAGCTGCCGACAGCCCGGCGGGACCGGCACCGATAATAGCAATTTTTTCATCAAAAGATTCATCAGATAATTTTGGTACAGGCACATTGTGCTCAATAGCCCAGTCGCCAAGAAATCTTTCAATATTGTTAATTGATACTGCCCCTTCTCCCTCGCCCTGCTTATACTGGCGGTTACATCCTGATTCGCAGGGATGAGGACAAACCCTTCCGCAAACTGCCGGGAACGGGTTCTTTTCGAGCAGCATTTCCAGAGCCTGGTTATATGATTCTTCATAAGTACGCCCCGCGTCTTCTGTCTGGGCAATTGTCATGATAATTTCACGTATCTTTGTACCGCTCGGACAATTCCCCATGCAAGGAGGGGTTTTCGGTGTATGTTTAGGGCGAAACGGCGAGGTTTCCTGTGCTCCGCCGCCACTACCGCCGCCACCAAAGCCGGATCTGGCACGCAACCCTTTTTTCTTTTTCTTTTTAACTAATTTTGCCAATTCTATTTTCTCCTTTCGAAACCTTATGTTTCATTTTGTCAACCTTTATTAAAATCCACCGTAAGGCGTCATACCTTTTTTGATCTTTGCCATTTCGTCGAGAAGCTTATCATGTTTCTTCTCATCGGTCAGAAGATATTCAAGCAGGTACTGAGCCAGCGGAGAATTAGTTGTTGTCAATGCTTTTTCAGCCAATTTAATTGTTTTCTGTTCAATTTCATCATGCTCTTCCACCAGATCCCAGAAGTCTACAAGTTCATCGGGAGAAAGAGTGATAGCCTTGTTCTCGAAATGGTCGATTATCAACTGCTGAACCCTGCGGTGCATTGCAGAATCCTGCCTGATAATTTCCATTACGATATGTATAAGCGGATTATCAGATTTTTTGATAATTTCGGTAGTATTTGCTATGGAAGCATCCTCAATGGTCTGCCATTCTTTCATGAGTGCAACGAGATTTTCAATAGCTTCTTTTTGGGTACCCATAGTGTATTCTCCAATATATTAATAAATAAAATCAGGAAACATTATCTTTTTGATTTTTATACTTTACCGCCAGCCTGACAAATGTTTCCGCCCAGGCCGGTGTAGCAATTGCATGAAGATGTAAATAAGCCGCGAAAGTATTCTTATAGATCATGCCGTCCCTTTTATCAAACGTACCCTTGCCCCTTTTCACTTCCATACATGTTTCAATATCGCCACGGTCAGCAATATAAGAATAATGGAATTCATGTCCTTTTACTATCTTATTTTTTTCGAACCAGCCGTTTTCTTTGTCGGATATAATCTCCATATAACCATGCCCTTCGGGTTTTCTGCTCATTTTCAATTCGGCATTAAATATATCGGCCAAAGGATATACACTGCCGTCAATTTCTATTGACCTGCAAAGATACATCAGCCCGCCGCATTCCCCGTAAATTGGCATACCTTTACCAGCAGCAAATTTAACGGAATCAAGCATTCCATGGTTTTTACTTAATTTTTCAATGTTCGTTTCCGGAAACCCGCCGCCAATATATAAACCGTCGATATCCGGCAATTTCTTCTCATCAAGGGATGATATTTTCATCATTTCGGCTCCCTGCTTTTCAAGAGCTTCAAGGTTTTCTTTGTAGTAGAAGGAATATGCCCTGTCATAGAAATATCCTATCTTAACATTTGTCCTCTCGTTCTTAATTTCCGGTGCCGATTCATTTCCATTGATATCAGGAGCCTTGCCTGCAATTTCAATAATTCTTTCCATATCGCAGTTATCGGCAATCAATTTGCCAACTTGCGCCATAGTATCGTTCGAAAGGTCAAATTCTCCCGGAGTAACAAGCCCGAGATGCCTTGAAGGAAGTATATCAGTGTTGCCAAACCTGGGAATTGTTCCCAGAACCGGCACTCCCGTATCATCTTCTATCGCGCATTTTAGTAGTTCCTTCTGCCTTTTGTTGGACACCTGGTTAAGTATCACACCCGCGATATTCAGATCAGGGTCAAGCATTTTGCATCCGAGAACATAAGCAGAGACCGTTCTCGTAACCTTTTTCACGGTTATCGATAAAATTACGGGAGCTTTTAGTAATTTAGCAAGCTCCGCAGTACTGTGAGTACCGTGTTTGTCAAAACCGTCAAAAAGGCCGCGATTTCCTTCAATCAGGTTAATATCAAACCTGATAGCGTTATTTGTAAAAGAACTCAATGTTTTTTCTTTGCCCATCATCCAGGTATCAAGATTCCTGCACGTATTTCCGGAAGCTATTTGCAGCCATTCGGGATCAATGTAATCAGGCCCTTTTTTAAACGGGCCGCAATTCATTCCCATTTCAGACATTGCTTTCAGCAATCCGCAGCTTACAATGGTTTTTCCGGAGTCGCCTGCAAGGCCGGCAACAATCAATCTTGGTAATTTCAAGTATAATTCCTTATTCCTTCTGAATTCCGGATTATTATTATCCCGGATGCCCGCCTTTACAAAGGCAGGCATCCAAAGATATTTATAAAGCAAAGAACAAACGACTAATCGTTCGAAGCGCCTTCAGCGTGTGGTATTTCAAGATAAGAACCACCAAAGTAGGTATAAACCAGGCGTCCTGAGTCAACAAGTTGCTGAATGGCTAACTTGCCATTTTTTCTCTTGTTATAGCCGTCAGGCCCGTAAATCTCCAGACATGCTTTGTGTAAATCAGGAGCTTTCCATTTTTTCATACCCATAGTGTCTTTTATCATCTTATACATAGCTTCAGCGACTTCTTCTACTGCAACCATATCAGCCATTATAGCCTCCTAAATATTAGTAAGTCATGTGTGCCGAACGCTTGAATGTAAGCCCGGCATGTTTGAAGTCGTCAATATGTTCTTTTTCGAACTCGATACCAGTCATATCAAAGAATTTCTTCCATCCGATTCTGTCGATCCATTCGCCAATACGTTCGTGCTTGTGAGCATTTTTGGACCATACATCAACAATAGTATGAACTGCCTTCACAACACTTGGCCAGCGCGGCGGCTCGTTCGGGATAAACGGTATAGCGAGTTTCGAGAACTGCGGTTCTGTCCTTGCATTGGATACCTTACCGCCAACCCATATAGAAACGCCGTCATTCAGCGGATCGGCAAGAGGCATGGACGGACAAACAGTATAGCAGTTTGCACAGAACATACACAACTCGTCATTAACTTCCACAGACGGTTTACCATCGGGTGTTGTTGTAGGTTTAATTGCAGCTGTAGGGCACGAAGCTACCAGGTTAGGAATTTCACACTGTTTGTTAAGTGTATTGTGGTTAATCTGGGGCGGACGCCTGTGAACACCAAGAATAGCAATATCCGAACAGTGAACAGCACCGCACATATTCAGGCAGCATGCCAGGGCGATTCTGATCTTTGCAGGAAGATCCATATTTTCGAAGTGGTCTACAAGGTCATCCATAACAGATTTAACGATACCTGAAGCATCAGTGGCTGCCGAGTGGCAGTGTACCCAGCCCTGTGTATGTACGATACTGGAAATGGAATTTCCTGTACCGCCAACCGGATGCCCGAGTTTTTTAAGTTCTGCAATAAGCGGATCGATATTTTCTTCTTTTGTAAGAAGGAATTCAATATTATGACGTGATGTAAATCTTAGATACCCGTCACAATATTTACGTGCCAGGCCTGTGATCATACGAATTTTTGCAGTACTTAAAATACGTGGTGTAGCTGCGCGAACAGAATATAATTTATCACCATTGTCTGCAGTGTGAACAAGAACACCGGCTCTTGGAATTTCATGATATTTCCATTTACCGTAATTTTCTTTTATAATGGGCGGCAAAAATTGTTCATAATGGGGCGGCCCGATATCGGTAATTCTTTTCGGTTTATCTTCTGCCATTTTATTACTTCCTTTAAAATTGTTGTTGTTTAGTTATTTTAAAAACAATTTTCTTAAAATTATTCTTCTTCCTCGTCCTCGTCGCCTTCTTCGAAATAATCTTCGTAGAAGATATACGGGTTTTCTCTCGGATGAGCAACCATTTCAGGCGTCGGGTCAAGTCCGATTTCTTCCAGGAAGTTACCTAAGCCGACTCTTTGAATGAATTCGCCGACTCTTTCGCGGTTCTTACCTTCGTCCGACCAGATGTCCCAAATATTATCGACCATATCCCAAAGAGTCATTTCTTCGTTAACCATTATATCATCAAATGGTTCTTCGATTTTCAGGAAGGGAATAAATACTGATGACAAGAGAGCGCCTTCGATAATAGGAGCCTTTGCACCCATAAGAATTGTAGCACCGCGGTCTTTGCCTGGTGCAAGTGCTTTTGGCATCACATTGATACAGTGCATACAGTGGCGGCAGCTTGAATTATCAATATCAAGTTTCTTACCGTCCCAATGCATACATTTACCGGGGCAATTAAGTACTATTTCGTGGAAAATATCCGTGCCGTTATTAGCATATTCAAGAACGGCTGCTTCATCAACCTGGATTTCATCGCGCCATGTACCGATAATAGACATATCGGATCTTGCAACTGATGCTACGCAGTCGTTCGGGCAACCGGACATTTTAAATTTAAATTTGTACGGGAACTGAGGCCTGTGAAGCTCATCCTGGTATTTATTAGTAATATAGTGAGTCAGTGCCATTGTATCATAGCATGCCCATTCGCAGCGTGATTTACCACAGCAGCAGCTCGGAGTTCTAACATTTGAACCTGAACCGCCAAGGTCAAAACCCATCTGCGCTAATTTCTGGAATGTTGGTTCCAGATTGTCTGTTGTCGTACCAAGTAAAACGATATCACCAGTGGAACCGTGCATGTTTGTAAGCCCGGAACCGTGTTCGTCCCAAACATCACATATTTTATCTAAAACGTCTGCGGTATAATACCAGCCGGCGGGCTGATTAATACGCATCGTATGGAAGTGAGAAATATTCGGGTATTTCTCGGCCAGGTCTGTATAACGGCCAATTACACCGCCGCCATAGCCCATAACGCCAACAATACCGCCATGTTTCCAGTGGCCAATTCCCTCGTCGTAGGACTGTTCGAGCAATCCAAGGAGGTCGTTGGACATGGCATTCGTTTCAGCAGCCAATTTAATTTCGGTTATGAAACTTGGCCATCCCCCCTTTTCGAGTTCGTCCAGCATCGGGGTTTCATACTTTTTGTCAGCCATCATAGCTCCTTATAATTTGAATGATAAGATCATGAAACTGTTACTTGCTTAGTAACTACATTTTTAAAACCTTTAGGTGAAAATACTTCTGGCCTGTTCTCGCGTCCGTGCATCTTCAGGAATGTAAGGCCGATAAACCTGTAAATCATGTGCGCGAACTTTGAATACGGCATGTACCATAATAAGAAATATACAAGAACAAGGTGAACGAAATATATCGGGTATCCTGCTGCCGGCAGATCAACCAGCCTGAATACAACGCAAAGCATACCTGTTGCAGCAACAAGCCATAGTATCCAGAGGAAAAGCATATCTGAATAAGCAGATTTTGCTTCTCTCTCGGGAGTGTTATATCTTTTGACAATCAGCATCAGCCCGCCGATCACCATGCCAAATCCGCCTGCAACCCCTATAAGTTTGGTAATCAATCCGGCCATTTCTATCAGGCTCCCGGTATTCGAAGGGTCGAATGTTCCGAGCAGATGGAAAGGCAGGTTCATATGCTCCGGCAAAAACTTAGGTAAGATTCCAAGTTTGTGCCCGAAGAGATCTACAACCACAATAGCTGTGGCAATTAAAGCGCCCATAAAACCATAGAATACAAACAAATGCCCCATGTGCCTGTTTGAATTTGTCGGGCATTTACTGAATTTACGGTGCAGCATGAAATCAACAAATACCTGCCACGCTGAAGCCAAAAAAGGCTTTTCGGCGGGTTTGTTATAGCTCTTGCTCAAATCGTCCCAATAATTTTTAAACCCCATGAAAGCCAGGGCAAAAATCAGCAAATTACCTGCAATGAAAAGTATTTCAATTGGCCCGTGAGCAATAAAGTCCATGTACTTGAACTGATGTATGCTCATATCAATATTGGACAGATTACCACCCTGGGTTATCATCATCAGTATAAATATAAGAATTACCGGTATAAAAAATAATGCCGGAAGATATTTTGGTGATGATAATGCTTTACCCATAAATGATGGTATTGCATAAAAACGATAGATATAAGAGCGCAGCGCCGACATCAAATCGGCCGGCCTTGCACCGCGCGGGCACTGCTGGCTGCAATCCATACAGCCATGGCATAGCCAGATGTCCGGGTCGGAAATTAGTTTTTCCTTTTGTCCCCAGGCAGCCTGGATCATTTCTTTTCTCGGAAAAGCGTATTCTTTTGGTGAAAGTTCACATACAACGGAACAAGTAGCGCATTGATAGCACTTTTTCATTGTTTCGCCGCCATGTTCCTTCAGATACCTGATAAATTCAAGGTCTGTTCCGACGTTTTTTCTTTCGCTCAATTTATTGTCCCTTTAAAAATTTATAAAGGTTTTTATTTCTCGTTCATCACTTTCTTTTGGTACTCATCCTGCAGGTCAAGCGTTTTTTCGCCAAAAAGGCTGAACCTGAGGAATTTAAAACCGTACCTGAGCAGTTCCACGTCGTCGTTCATCATCTTATCTTTCATCTCGCCGCTAACTTTGAATCTCTTAAAAAACGTGCTGTTAAATACCAAATCCCTGAACTTATCAATATCGTAGCAGACGGTGTAGAACATTTCCAGTTTAACGGGTTCCATGGGGCGTTTGCTCCTGAACCTCTCGTGTAATGATATTTCTTTAAAAAGGTCGCCGATTTCTATATAATCCTCAACCTGCTGGTCATTCATCCATTCTTCAATAGTCCATTCTTTCCCCTGGTCGAATCCCTGGCAGACATCTTCCTTCAGCAGAAAATAGAATTCCTCGTCCAGATCTTCATTACCATCCTTCGGCGATGCAATACCAACGGGGAACATACGGCAGGCCCAGGGCCTGTCTTCATACACTGTGCAGCCTTTGTCCGAAACAAAATGGCAATTCAGTGTGTCGTCCTGCATTCTGAACATAACCACCGGATGCTGAAGATTTTCATCAAGCGGAAGAAGAGTATATTTTCTTAAAAATTCAGTTGATGATATACCAAGCCTGTTTTTAAGCCTGATAATATCATAAGGGGTAAGAAAAATATTAACATCATTACAGCATTTATTAAAGCATTCAACAGAAGGATTGCAGGCAAACCGAAACTTGTCAGTTTTTTTCATTCTGGGAAAATCTTCAAGAATTTTTTCCTGTAAAGCCTTCTTTGCATTCATATCATATTGTTTTTTCATCATTACTCCTATTCTTCAAATTTGTGTACTACCCAATTTTTCATATCGTCGGGGGATGTAACCGGAATGGGCCCTGAGGCACCAGTTTCAGGATCGATTTTGAACCTGTAGGATGACTTTACGCTGAAACGTTCCATCATCCAGTCCCAACCCCTTACGAAATAGGAGCATTCATCATTCATACAAATAAAGAAGTATTCAACCCCCCAGTCGGATTCCTTGGGCATAAGAACTTTGCTAAGTTCGGCGCCGCAATGCTTGCATATAAGTTTTTCCATTTCAATTCCTATCGTTTATTTACAGATACCCTTGAAGAACCATTACACTAAAACAAATAAGTAACATGCCATAATCATTTATAAGAAATAGCTTCTGGTTCGTATAGGGATTTCTGCGGGGTTCAAATACAAAATTCAGACGCGGCTAATCACTACTATGATTTCAATTAACCTGGCTATCGCGACTGAATTTTGTATTATTTCCTCGCGTATTAAGTAATCAAATTATTCAAAGAGCTAAAATATTACGGCATCCCGGGCAAATGCCCGGGATTGCCGAAATTAATCGTGTGAATTAGAAGATGTGATGGATGTCTTTTGTGAACATATTCCATTTGTCTTCTTTTTCATCATAAGTCAGGTTCACGAATTTTTCCCAATCTTCTTTAATTTCGGGTTTGTCTGCTCTGTAGTAGTAACCCGGCCAGCGAGTTTCGTCGCGGAAGAGGATTGTGCGAACGTGAGCTTCAGCCTGCCACATCCTGTGAACATTTTCCCAAACCCTCATGAGTTCGTGAATATCTTCAGCAGCGAGTTTTTCTGCATCTTCTTTAAGGAAGTTGAGAAGATGGAGGCCTTTTTCAAGTAAGAACTGGTTAGTCATGAACTGAGCTGATACACCACCTGCGTATTCATCCATAATTTTCTGAAGACGGAACATAAACATCTTCGGACGTATATAGTTCGGGTTGATGTTAGGATCAGTTGTTTCTTTACCAAACTGTTCGTAAATATCCAAAGGTTTCAGGATTTTTTCCTGCAGTGCTGTGATAGCAGCATCGTCATAGTTGTGAGTCGGATTTTCTTTAACGATGTATTCGATAGCGCCTTTACCGGCAATACGGCCTTCAGCGTGTGAACCTGATGAGAACTTATGGCTTGATGCACCGGAAGCATCACCGGCAGCAAAAAGGCCTTTAGTTGTTGTCATGTTCGGATAGCCCCAGAAATATTCTGCAGGAGCAAGGTCTTTCGGGCCTGATACCCAAGCGCCGGAAGCACCGGAGTGAGAACCGATAAAGTATGGTTCTGCAGCTGCGATTTCTGATGGTTCTTTTTCGGGGAAGATATCTGTGGAAGCCCAAAGGAGAGCCTGGGAGATAGTCATATCAAGGAAGTCTTCCCATGCTTCGGCTTCAAGTTCTTTCATTTTCTTCTTGTATCCCTTAGGATCATCTTTGTATGCATTTGCAATATTCTGGATAGCTTCTTCAGTCTTCATATAAACCGGACCCTTACCTTCCATAGTATCCATCATACCAAGCCAGTTACGCAAGTTAGCAGGCATTGGTTTAACTTTACCGTAGGGAAGCCATTTTTCAAGTTCGTCTCTTCTTTCGGCCATGTACTCGCCGCCAACAGCTGAAATAGCTCTTGATTTGAAGAGAAGGAACCATGCACCAACCGGGCCATAAGCATCTTTGAAACGTACAGGAATAAAACGAACTTCCTGACATGTCATTTCAGCACCGGCTTTGATTGTGAAGTATGCTGAAGAACCTGAGTTCCACGGCGGATACCATGCACGGCCGAGACCTTCACCAGTTGACCTTGGTTTGAATACGTGAACAGCGCCACCAGCACCGATATAAACGGCTTTGGCTTTGAATACATAGAATTTATTTTCGCGAACACTGAAACCAACGGCGCCAGAAACTTTGTCGCCATCCATCAGAGGTTCTACGATAAATACTCTTTCGTAAATGTTTTCGATACCAAGAGCATTTTTAGCTGCTTCAGCAACGATAACTTTATATGATTCGCCATTGATCATGAGCTGCCAGCGGCCTTCATGAACGTAATCGCCATTTTCGTCTGTCCAGATCGGAAGTCCCCATTTTTCAAAAAGGTGAACCGAACCGTCAACGTGACGAGCGATATTAGCAACGAGATCTTCACGGGTAATGCCCATGAGGTCATTGCGAACGTAATCTACATAATCTTTAATTGTGTTGTTTCCACTTTTCAGATCAACGTACTGGTTGATAGCTGAGAGGCCCATAGCAACAGCGCCAGAGCGGTCAACAGCAGCTTTGTCAACCATTGTAACCTTAAGGTTGTGTTTCTTTGCCCAGTATGCTGCTTCAACGGCAACACCGCAAGCTGACATACCACCACCAATGATTAGAAAATCAGTGGTGACTTCTACAGTTTCGAAATTAGCCATGTGAATTTCTCCTAATCTATTTAATTAATTACAATCAATTATTTCGTGAACAACTCTGTACGAAGTGAATCCGGCTCTGTATAAAGGAACGGGCTGGATACATCATCTTCTTTACAAGTATCCCAACCGCCATTAGGAACGGCAGAACCTTCCGGTGTTGTACGGATCGGGAATTTGAAGCGTTTAAGAGTTCCATTACGGAATTTAATTGTCCACATGATAGAATCGGAGCTTCTCATCGGTGTTACTACGCCACCGAGGGGCATAAAGTCTGCATAACCGCGAACTTCAATAGCCTGCTGAGGGCAAATTTTTACGCAGTTGTAGCATTCCCAGCACATTTCAGGCTCAAGATTGAAAGCCTTCATTGCTTCTTTGTTAAGTACCATGAGGTCATTAGGGCAGATGTACTGGCATGCAGTTTTGTCAAGCGCTTTACATCCGTCGCATTTTTCCTGGATAACATAACTTGGCATGTTTGTTCTCCTGTTTGTGATTTAACTAGGTTAATTGAAATATTATTTATATAGCCAGGATATAATTAATTTCCTGTTTATAACTTTACTACTAAAGTCTATCAGCCTTCGCCTGTGGCGCCGCGGTGAAGTTTCACTTCAACTTTTTCTTTCAGTCCGCCATAGTATTCCCTCAATATCTTGAGTACTTCAGGACGGCTGAATTCTGCCGGAATATCTGCACCTTCCGAAAGGCCTTTACGCAGCATTGTACCGGAAAGCAGAAGCCTGTCTTCTTTTGAGTGCGGGCAGGTTTTCATTGAAGCCATACCGCCGCATTTGTAGCACCAGAATGTCCAGTCAATTTTCAATGGCTTGCAAAGAAGTGCGCCTTCCCAAAGCTCGTCAAAAATATCCTGTGCGTCAAACGGGCCGTAATAGTTGCCAACACCGGCATGGTCGCGGCCAATAATCATGTGAGTACAGCCAAAGTTCTGGCGGAAGAGAGCGTGAAGAAGGCCTTCGCGCGGGCCTGCATAACGCATATCCAGAGGATAACCGCCTGTAAGCACTGAATCTTTTACGAAATAGTAATCAACAAGGGTATTTATACAGTTCACCCTGACGTCTGCGGGTATATCACCTGGTTTCAGTTTACCAACCAGCTGGTGAATATAAAGGCCGTCTGAAACTTCCAAAGCTATCTTTGCCAGGAATTCGTGGCTGCGGTGCATCGGGTTTCTGAGCTGAAGAGCTGCGATTGTTTTCCATCCTTTTTTCTCGAAAACTGCTCTTGATTCGCTCGGCCTCTGATAGATACCTTTGAATTCTGTCGGGAACGGGCCTTCGGAAAGAACTTTAACCGGGCCGGCCAGGTTAACTTCTTTTTGTTCCATAACCATTTTTACACCGGGGTGTTCCATTTCAGCTGTTTTGTAAACATGCTGACATTCGAATTCTTTGTCGATCGAGTATTTTTCTTCAACTTTCATTGTTGCCATGATCTCGCCATATTCTTCTGAATACAATGCGATTTCATCACCAATGTTCATTTTGTCGGCTTCTTCTTTCGTTACTGAAAGAGTAACCGGGATCGGCCAGAACAAACCATCTTTGCTCGGCATTTTCATATCTGAGCATACGCTCTTCCAGTCTTCCTTACCCATGAAGCCTGTTAGAGGTGTAAAACCACCGATTCCAAGCATGATAAGGTCACCCGCTTCACGGCTTGTGACGTTTACTTTCATTAAACCGGCAGCTTTTTCCTGCTCTGCCTTAAGTTCGTCGCCGGAAAGTAACAATTCGATTAATTCCGGGCTTCCGTGTGGGCTGATAAGTTTTGTTGACATTGTCTATCTCCGAATAACTCTGAGTGGATTACGAAAATTCAATTTGCGAGTACAAGTATATGACTGAGACCCTGAAAACGCAATTTTTTTGAAATTTATGTAAACAAAGTGTTGCTAACCTAAAATCATGGTATATTTAGGCTTGCCTAACACATATTCTGCAAATGTTTCTATCCCGGCAAATTCTATTTCAATGTGGCAATATTATCTATATTTATTATTTAACAAAGACATAAGCAGCATAAATCAATATTATGTTACAACAATCTTTATTTTTCGCCAAGGCTATTACTATTTTTCGCAAATTCTTAAATTTTTATTAGATATTTATTCAAAGCAATTTTTTTAATATAAGCACAAATTTTTTTTATTTTTCAACCACACAATGGTTACATATATTTCTATTTTGCTTTTCGAAGGTGAAATATTTGTCTTTTTTTCTTCGATTTTCTTCCATAAAACTTTCTGTCAGAATTCACAAAATGTAGTTCGCACCTCTCAGTTCTTCATTATTCCAACATGTATTCCGGGTCGTATCAATACAGATAACTGATTGTGCTTTCTATTGGCACAATTGTTGCAATAAAACACCCTAAGATATTGAAAATTAATAATTTCATAATTTAATGGTGATAAAATGAGAAAACTTATCCTTATATTGATCACAAGCTTTTTATCAGCCTGGCTGATAAATGCTGCCGAACCTGTTGTAGAAACTCCGCCACTCCCGCCTGATTCTGAACTTGAACTCTACGAGGACAGCGAGGGCCTTTTTACAAAGTTAATTATGGATTACTATAACACTGCCATGGAATTAAAGAACCAGCTGGTATTTCTTGGTTATGAACCTGTAATAAAATTTTCAGCCCCTACTTTCGACCAGCTTGAGGATCTTGATATCAAATATATTAAACGATACCACTTCATTTCAAAAAAACTTGAAGAACAGATAATATCCCTGCCGGAACATCCGGCAAGTTATTACAGGAAACTTCTGGCTGATACCGTTAAGTATTATATTGATACATGCTGGCAGATCAAGCACAATTGCATTGAAGAGCAGGCAAGGCTGATCAACGAAAGTGAAAGGCTTTGCAATAAACGCTTGAAAAGACTCGAGGAAGAATACAATGCGCCCGAAGAAGAAAAAATTACTGTTATGTCGGTGGTTGTTAGTGAAAACATGTTTATATCGAATGGTGATAACGTGGTTGAAAACGATCCCTGGCTTAGCCTGAGGCTTAACGTAAATGCATATAAGCTTCTCGGATTCTGGCCCGGGCTTGACTTCTGGTATGAATATTCCGCACCTAAAATTACAACATTGTCCTATTTTCCCGGTACAAGGGATAACATAAGCGAAAAATGGGAAAGCCATATAAATTCCATGGGGCTCAGCAGCACTATAAAACCAATATTCGGCAGTGGTGATTATCACGACGGTTTCAGGGTAGGGCTCGGCTATTTCTGGGGCAAGGGTAATATTTACAACCGTGATCTTGGCAGTTTCGACTGGAAAGGCCTTAAATTCGATTTCGGATATTTTGCCGGGCAGCCAGCGGGGCGTGTACCACTCGAATTCACCCTTGGTTTCTCGCTGTACCACTCTTTCGAGGACGACCTGGTATTCAGCACAGGGCACGAGAATCTTGGAATTCCCCCGTTGAATGTGGGCAGAACACATATTGCATTGAATCTCGGCGTAAAGTATAATTTCTGGAAACAGCTTATTAATCGGATAAGAGGATAGAAATGAAAAATATTATAAAAACACTGACTATATTTATCGTAACATTGATGCTGCTTTCCTTTTCGGAGGATAATGTATCGCTCGGCACCCGCTACCTGAAGCTTGGAAACACATACCGCGAGGCCGGACATTACGAAAAAGCCGCTGACTACCTGAACAAGGGGCGTAAACTTCTGAATAACGTGAAAAGCTGGGAAGGAAAATACTGGACAGCTGCTGCAAATGAATTTTTCGGTTATCTTTTCCGTGATATTGGAATGCTTGAGGAAGCCGAAGCATATCTGAAAGAAGCTAAGCAGCAGTATTCCAACCTGATATCTATGGCTGACGGTAGCCAGGTAGCCGTTGAATCAGCAATGAACAGCCTGAAAGCTATCGAAGACCAACTTTCCGGAATGAGCAAAAGAAATACACCGGACGCAAAAAATATTCTAAACTTCGATAAACAAAAGCTAAAAAACCTTCCACCGGATATCCCCGCTGATATTGAAAATCTTAGCCTTGCGGACAACCGCTTCAACGAATTCCCCTCGGGACTTTTAAGTTATCCCGGCCTGAAGCATATTGATATATCCGGTAACAGAATAAAAAGTGTTCCGGATAATATTTACCTGCTAAAAAATCTCCACTGGCTTGACCTTAGCGAAAACAGGCTGAAAACTATTCCCAACGGGATTGGAAAGCTGGATAAACTTTGGGAACTGGACCTGTCAGACAACAGGCTGAAAGATCTGCCTCCCGGAATATGCGAAATGAAAAACCTGAAAATTCTGAATATCAGGAACAACAAAATTCCATTTGAAAAAATTGCAAATATCATTAAATGCCTTCCGAACACTAATGTACTATTCGATGAGTACATTCTGAAAGAAGATGCGGAGGAAGAATTTAATTTCGAGTAATATTATTGATTTACAGCCCCGAAGGAATATTTGTACCAGGATAAATACAGCGCCGACGGGGCTGTTTTATGCCTGATTTCTTTTTCAGAAAACATTTATATTATATGTCTGTAAAAAATTCTAAGCCGGACTTTTGCAAATCCCTACTCGTAGCGTTCCATAAATTCACGGATTACCTTATTGTCTGTATTTTGCAGTTCTTTATAACTGCCCTGAAAATGTACTTTGCCATTATTCAGCATAACAACAGAATCAGCAATTTTTTCAACCGAGAACATATCATGCGTAATAACAAGGGAAGTAACATTTAGTTTATCTGTCAGGTCGGCAATAAGATTATCAATCTGCTCGGAGGTTACGGGGTCGAGCCCGGTGGTAGGCTCATCATAAAAAACATATTTCGGATTGCCGACAAGAGCCCTTGCCACACCAACTCTTTTTCTCATGCCACCGGACAGGTCGGAAGGTTTTTTATTTTTCAGTATTTCCCATTCCTTCCGGAATTCCGCGTCACCTTCCCCGGTTTTTTCAGGAAGCATGGCAACAGCAGAAAGAACTCTGATGGCTTCGTTCTCAAGTATCGCTTCGTCTCTTTCGCCATGTTCATACAGGCCTGTAACCACATTTTCGTAAACTGTATAGCTGTCGAAAAGAGCCGCACCCTGGAAAACAAATCCCATTTTTCTTCTCAGGCCAAACAAATCCTTTTTGCTAAGCCCCGCAATTTCACTGCCATCAACTTTCACGCTTCCCCTGTCGGGCACGAGCAACCCAACAATATGCTTCAACAATACGCTTTTCCCGCAGCCTGACTTTCCGATAACACACATGGTAGCGCCCGTTGGAATTGTCATGTCAATACCATCCAATACATTTTTCGGGCCGAAGGACTTATGTAGATCTTTTATTTCAATCATCGTTTATTCTAAATGTTTAAAACCCAAATGAGCCAATACAGCCACTGCAATATATCATTTATTCTACAAATGTAGTTTAATTCCATTAAATACGAAAATAGAAAAAGCAATCAACATCTTTCTATTATTCATATAACCTGATATTAATATCCGTATGATACAGGTTTCAGGAATCCACATAATAACTCTCGTCATAATTTTTGATTATTTCACAATACAGTTACCACCCCCTGCCAAACTTATTATGGAAGCACACATCGAAATGACAATCGCCTGAGCAAATAAAAAAGTATAATAATAACATTAACTCAAAGAGTACAGTTAATTTGATTTTCTGTAAATATTAACTGTACTCTGATAAATGGAATCAATATTCCAATATTGTTCGTTGATAAAAAATACAATATTACATCATCAGGAATTCAAAGTATCTTCATACCTGTACATAAATTCCAGGGTCAATTTAATTCTTTCACGACCCTTATATTTTTGATTTGGTTTGAATCCTTTCAACGATTTTATAATCCTGACAGCTTCCTCGTCGCATCCGTATCCGAGGGCTTCTTCAACTATAACGTCGTCCGGCCTGCCTTTGGAATTTATCAAAAATGATAATTCTACCTTGCCACTGACCTTGTTTTTCTCTGCTTCATCGGGGTAATTCATATTGTTTAATATATATCTTACCTGCTTTTTGCTGAGTAATGATATTCCGGTTTTTCCTGATTCTTTCGCTTCTTCGTAGGGAACTTTCAGTCCTGCCAAGGAACCTTTTCCTTTTCCCTGCAGAACAGTACTGCCAAGGTTGTGCCGATACCAGATTTCAGGGTCGCCGACTATCAGTGCCATGCCGTTGTAATGTTTAACAGGTTTGCCGTTCTTCAATGCCGGTTCGAATTTCGGATATATCTCTTTCATAATTCGAATAATCTGATCTTCTACTTCTGAATCAATACTATAATGTTTCCATCCTGGTTCGTCGGCTATTTTTACAGCCGTTATTATGGGATTCCATAATTTCCCTTCTTTCGTTACTTCGTAGCTCAGCATGTATTTAGCTGTTTTATTCTTCCAGCTTTCCGGTAAATTCAGCCTTTCCTTTATCATTGAACCGAATTTTTGATATTCGGGATAAATCTTTGGCATTTCATCTACTTTTCCATAAGAAGAATGGGAAAAACTCCTGAACTTTTCACCTTTTTCACAGGCAAAAAGGAAAATCAGCAAAGTAAATACAGGAATTATCAAAAAATATCTAACAATAGATATTAGCGGAGACTTAGGTTTTGTAAGCATTTTTAACCTCTTGATTAGTTTTATACCGTTCCAGTTATTTGCAAGCCCGGTATTTTGCGCGCTAAATGTCAGGCTAAGCATTGTATCTATATATTTGTTTTTTGTATGATTTTCCGTTGCAAATCTGTCTGCAATAAATTCATGAACTTCCCTTATTCTTCTTGAAAACAGCCATAAAAACGGATTGAACCAGAAAAAGATTTTAATTAACTCAATTGCTATGATATCGATATTATGCAGGCCCCTGGCATGCGCCGATTCATGTTTGATGAGCGTTTGCAAATTGTCTGAATGAAATACGCTCCCCGGCAAAACAATTTTATTAATAAATGTGAAAGGGCTGGTTTCATCGGCGCTTAAATATATTACCCTGCCGGAGACAAGTTCCGGTTTTGATTGTTTTATTGTACGGCGTATTCTGATAAGTCCTGTTAAAAACCTGGCAAGTAGAATTAGCGAAATTGCAGGAAATATTAAAAATATAAGGTTAGAAAAATCAAACGTATCGGAAGCTATGTTCTGATTGTCTGAATAAATAACAATTGAATCGCCAATATTGTTTACTATTTCCTGGTTAACCGGATATATCGGCGTAGAAGAGATATTGAATTCCAGGAAAGGAATAACAAATGAAACGCCGATCATGAGAATGATAACAAACCTGTTCAGGCTAAAAAACGTTCCCCTGTGAAGCATTAAGGCATAAAAGACATAAAACATTCCCATACAAACCGATGATTCAACAAGATAAGAGATTATATCCATTTTTAATCCTTTTTCCTGTTTATTTCTGAATTTACTATCTGCCTGATCTCTTCAAGCTCGCTGATGCTGATATCATCCTGCTTTGAAAAAAAGGAAACAAGGTTCTTGAAGGAATTGGAAAAATAGTTTTTAACAAAGCCCTCCATAAACCTGCCGGCATATTCCTCCTGGTTTACAACAGGATAGTAATTATGGATATTGCCCTGCTCTTCATGTTTCACAAATCCCTTGCTTTCCAGTATCCGGACAATTGTAGAAACAGTTGTATAAGCCGGTTTCGGATCCGGCAACTCGTTTATTATATCCCTTACAAATGCTTTCTCTTTTTTCCAGAGTATAAGCATTACCTGTTCTTCCGCTTTTGTCAATTCTTTCATTATATTCTCTTCTACTAAATTCTTAGTTGATCCTGAATGCAATATACTACTAATTTTTTAGTAGTACAACTATATTTTTAGTAGCTCTCTTTTTTTTTACTGAGTAAATTTCTAAATTTTGATGTATTCGCTTTGATTATTCTGATACAGTATCCGATCCATCCAAATGAAAATTATAAACATTTCTGGTACATTTATTATCAAATAATAATATTTGAATCCTGGTTGTTCGTTGTTCACTGATATTTAATTGTTTGAAAAAAAATAGAATTAATAACATTAACAACACTATAGATACAAATATACATTAAGGATTGTTTTCTACATTTTTTCACTTTACCTTGTGAAAAGAAATCAATATTACTATTAAAATAAAGGGTTAGGGAAATATTATTGAACCAAATATTAAAAAGATTGAGCTAAAAAAAATACCAAGTTAGAACTGCCATTTGTAACATTTGCAAAAAGCCTTCGGGCACAATTCATAATGTTTAATTTTTCATTGAGGTTTTCTTATGAAATACTTATGTGTTTTCTTATGTTTTTTATTTTTAATTAGTACTTTGAGATCAGAATCCTTTCCTGATCCTCCGCTTGCTAATCTAAGTTCATTTTCTGTTATTGACGATCCGATTTTAGGGGATACTGTTACTGTTCGAGCTGTTTTCGAAGCTAATGTTACTGATACTCTTTGGGTAGGAATTTCTTTTGATCCAGTTTATAAGGATGAGGATGCTTCAAACACAGAAAAAAGAATTTTCGATTATCATGTTGTACAAGAAAGTTCGACATACACAGTCGATTATGAACTAATAGTTCAGGATACGGGACTTGCAAGTATTCGATTGGATATTCAAAATCTATCCCCAAATTTCGAAAATGGTGAACAAATTGATTTTACGGTTGATGTTGCTACTACAATTTCGACACACAGTGATCCATTATCTGGTATAGAACTGGATATACCATTTGAAAATTATGAATTCTATGAAATACTTACTACTTCCTTTTTAAATCCATCTATTTCAAACGTCTATACATTCAATATTTCAGGAAATGTTACTTATGGTGATTGGAATAAATTTGATGGTTGTGAAGACTACACAACTTTTCCTTATGTAAGGCTGTGGTTCAGAGAGAAAAAGATTCCTATAGGAGAGGAATACTGGCGATTATATCATCCAGTTCCACTTTCAGGGTCTGGTTCAACAGCTGAGTATATAGAAGGAATACATTATGCCAAATGTGATAAAGATGGTAATTACCAATTTAATTTCTCATTTTCAGGATTTGAATTTGATGATCAAGAAAATTGGGAAATACTAATTGTAGCCAGCCTTGAAAATGATGTTATCTTTATGACTGAAACTGATATATTTGATGTAGTGCATAATGTAAATTCTAATTATAGATCACAGTCTCTATTGTCAGAAAGTAAAGATGCCAGATCTGTAATTCCTATCAATAATTCTACAACATCTTACACAGTTAATAATGTTGATTTGCAAATGAGAAAACTTGAAGGGAGAGCATTAAGGTATAACACAATTGCAAACGAATTCATTAAAGCTGTATTTGACAATAATATGTCTTTCGACATACCATGTATTAGATTTTTTTGGGGCACTCAAACAAACATATCCGGTCAGTATTCAGCTAGTAATGCTGATCTTATGACAACTATTTCCTGTGACAATTATATAATTGTTATGTATCATGAATATGCTCATTATGTACATCATAGTATGGCTGGTAGGCCTACTACTGGTATACCTGGAACTCAAACTTTTAGTGAAGGATTTGCAAGATTTTTTGCTGAAGAATGCCAGCAATGGGCTTCAAATAATTATGATTATGAGTATTACAATACTTCATACTCGTATGAAGCCGATCCGTTCAGGTTTGATTCACAAGGGAGGCGTTTTCCTAAGGTTGCTCCATGGGGAACCAATGGATCCCGTTGGGATTATAAGCAGAGAATTTCCAGAATGGCAGGTTTAATGCACAATTTATATGATTGTTATGATGATTCAGATTTTGGAGCAAGCCCTTTCTTTGGATTAGATAATGAAGATGTTTCATTGGGTCGAATTCTATTTGAGTTTGTCAGTTTATTTCCCGATCTGAAATCATCTGAACCCAGAGAACAAACTATTCCAAAAAATGAATTTTATAATTCCTTCAAAGCTTATATTGTTCCTAACGATGAGCTTGAAGAATCAATGGATCTTATTTTTGACAACATGTATTCATTAAGTCAGCCGATAGCTACTATGCGGTCTGCACAGATCAAAGGATTACATTATACAAATGATGCTAATGGTTTTGTTTTCCATTGGCAAAGTCGCTCTTACGATGACGATATCAATTATTCCTGGGATAAAGAATCTCCTGATTTATATAAGAATGCTGAGGATTATTACAAGATATATAAACTGAATGGTAACAACGAATGGGACTCAATTAATGTTGTGCAATATGTTAATGACCAAAGAGCTTATGAATGCTGGATGGGGGTTCAATCTGTCCCACCTCCAGCCGGTTCGTGGAAAGTAAGCGCATGTAAAGCTAAGATTGCGGATGATCCGGGACGTGATTCTTATGATGCTCCGACAATAATTATCAGCGGCAAAACTTTATATCCCAACATAAAAAATAACAAATCTTTTGATTCGGACGGGATATTCCCAAATCCTGCAATTGATGTCATAAACCTATATATAGGCGCAAAATCTCCAAAAGAAATATCCGTAGTAATTTACGATGGCAATGGCAAAAAGTATATAGACGAAAGCGTCAAAAACTTATCGCAAAACAGTAATGATATTTCTTTGGATGTTGCTTCTTTGCCGTCCGGTCAGTATATTGTTAATATAATTCTACTAACAAAAGACGGTCGAATTATTATTGATAATAAATCTTTGCAAATAAACAGGTAATATAATGAGAAATGCAGTAGTTTTATTTTGTATTTTATTCCTTTCCGCCGGATTTGTTTATTCCGAAGAATCCATTATTCCGAACGCCGGGCAGTGGCCGGAAAACATATTGGCCAAAGCTTCTGCTGATGGTATCAATGTATGGATAACCGGGGACGGGCTTGTATTTGATCATTATAATATTAAACCGGGGCTGAAAAGCCCCGGTAAATATGAATCAAATGCTCATGATACCATAATCGGTTGCGCCTATATGTTGTTATTTTCATCAGACAATCAACGCAATAAAGTTATTAATTTGAATACCAATGGTGAGAAACCGACTGTTCATAATTACTTTTATGATCATAAAAGCAATAAAGCCGTTTCGGTTAAATCTTATCGTGAAATAACGGTTGATTACCAGGATTTTAGCCTGAAACTGACAATTGATAGTCACAAACCGAGATATGATATTATCCTTCCTCCCGGTGCTAATCCAGGTAATTTGAAAATTGAATTCCAAGGCGAGGGGCATCTTGATTATTCTGATAATGGCAACTTCAAAGTTGTTTCAGGTAATGTAGAATATACGCACGGGGCGCTGAAAGCTTTTCAAAAATCTGAATATCAATTGCAGCCAATAGATTGTTCACCTGTTATTTACGACGGCAAGCACCTGACATTTAAACTCGGTAAATATGACGAAACAGAGGAATTGATAATCGATCCGACAGTTTTTTCAACTTTTCTTGGGGGGGCCGATGCATCAGGATTGTCAATTTGTGTTAATCAGGATAATAATCCGGTTTTCGGAATGTACATTTTTGATAAAATGTATTTCCCTGATTCATTGAAAAGATATAATATTGCACGGGGAGAAGTCGAAGGAGTCGTATGCTGTTTTGACAGGGACGGGAAATATCCTTTGTGGTTAAGTCATTTTCCGGAATTCATGATACATAAAATAGCCTTTCTTAATGATGGTTCCTATAAGTTATATGGTTTTTCAAGAGATACTATGCCTGTTTGTGATCATGCATATTTGGGAAATCCTGATTTTTCTATTAGAAATGATATGTATTATTCAGTAAATCTATCGAATACAGGTGATTCTTTATATAATGGTTCTTTTTGGGAAATAGCAGATGGTTATTTTTCCCATGATTTTATTGAAATAGACGACAAAGGTAATTGTTATCATGTTGGATCGATTAATGAAAATACAAATATATTTACAACCGAAAATGCTATACGAAAAGAAAAGAAACAGAAATTTGACGGATTTATAACAATTTTAGGCGCTAATGGTTCTGAAATTAAATTCTCTTCGTATTACGGAAGAGGAAAACAAACCGAGTTAATGTTTTGTACTCTTTTTGAAGATACGCTTTGTTTATCAGGTGTTGATGTTTATTCAACAGAAATCGATTCTGCATATTATAGTCTTTTAGATTTATCAGACTATAAAACTACATTATACCAAACATATGAGGAGTTACTTAGAATCCAATATGTATTATATTCTGGTAACAACAATTTTCAAATATTTGGCTTGACAGAGGAAGAAGATATTACCACTACTCCAGGAGCACATAAAACTACGGATACAGAATCTGGTATGGTATTGTTCTTAATTAAAAAGAACATTTTGAGCGGAAATGAGATAATTTCAACATACGGACAAACCTACCCTTATGATATGATTCAGTTTGACCGGACTCCTGATAATTGTTATATTGTATCAGGAACAGGACAAGGGGGAGAATTAGATGTTACAAATGATGCATTAACAACGACGGATAGTCAATTTCTGGGTGAAAACAGAGGCTTTGTTATGGTAATAAGTAGTAAGTTGGATAGTGTTTTATATTGTTCATATCTTGCAGGAAGAGGGTGGTTCAATGAATTGAGAGGATCGGCAATTGACAGTACAGGAAGAATATATCTATCAGGAATGACAGAAAGCTATGATTTTCCGATATACAATGCCTTTGATCCTCATTTTCCATATCAACATGATGCAGGCTTTTTATGCGCTATAGAATATAATCCGATCACATCAGTTGAAGAAACCCAGGGCATTAAGGCAAATATTTTTCCTAATCCCGCTCATCCCGGCTCTTTGATTACTTTGACTTTGAATGATGAATTTGCCGGTGAGACAATAATTGAATTGATTGACCTTAGCGGAAGAACGATAAAGAAAGAAAAACTATCTCTTTTCGGAGCCATACGCCAGGATATTCAGTACAAATTACCGGGTGATTTATTAAATGGAGCATATTTTATTAAGGTAACTTCCTCTGATAAAATTTTTGATTTCAAATTAGTTATCCAATAGAAATTGTTTGCCCCGACTGCTTGCCACAGCCGGGGTTTTGTTATTGAACTACTCTTTTCCATTTACAGAATAAATAAATGGATAGCGTTTGAATACTTCCCAAGCCCCGCTTGGGAAGGTAAATTCTACAGAAAAAAAACATCACATCTAAGCAGGGGCTTAGATGCGAGTTCATAGTCATAACTGTTACCCTGCCCCCCCCCCTTCGCCGGCGCAGAACAGGCGATGTTATCTTATCCCTCTGTGTCGCTCCGTTCTTATCCACGAGCCAAAGCAGGTAGCTATTATAAGAGTAAAATTTTTCGGGGAACGAGAGATCCCGATAAGCAATTTTTTAAATATTTAGAACTCTTTACTTCGCAAAAAAAACAGGGGCCGAAGCCCCATGAATTATCCGCATTTTTTATATTTATAGATTTTTGACTAAAAATTAAGCCTGTAGCCGAGATAGGGGAAAATTCCCAGTTGATACTGCTTGTCAAGTTTGTTTTCCGCGCTGTCCCATTCCTCCTCGAAAACATTCTTTTGATTGGTTACATTGTCAGCGGCAATAAAGAAATTATGTGTAACTGATTCCATATTAATATTAAAACCGATCTTCAGGTCCAGGGCGAAATAATCGTCGTACTGATTTTCATAAGGCCTTGTATTATCGTAAACAACGTCTTTTTCAGCCATAGATGCTGCTATATCAACAGGCATGGCTCTTCTTCCGCCGGAGTGAGTCATTTTAAAGTCTGCCGAGAGAGTATATTTACTATCGTCATCAAGTTCATATTCAATACCACCCAGGAAGTTTACAACATGTCCCAGATCAAAAGCCGTGCTGTGTTCGCGGCCAAGCCCGTCGGTATATTTTGATTCAAACAGTGAGCCGGTCAGCATCATATAGTACCCGTTACTCATTCTTTTGCTCAATGTTATATCAAGGCCATAGTTTTTGCCTTTACCGTCATTTACAAGATCCGGTTCGGGATCGAAATGGAACACACCTCCGAGATTAGAAAAAGAATAATATTCATCGCCTTCGGTTTTGGAAACCGGTATATCATACAGATCCTGGTAGTAAGCTTCAGCTTTTACAAAAAAATCACTGTTTATAGATTCCTGGAAACCCAGAACAAAGTGATGAGCTTTACTCATTTCAAGATTTTTATTTGTTGCGACCATTTCCCCGTCTTTTTCAAACTGATAGAAATAATATAGCAGGGGGTGAACCTGGCTGTGTAATCCGTAAGCAAAAGAAATGCTTTGTGTTTCACTTGTATTTATTTTTATTGAGGCCCTGGGTTCTATTGATTTTGTATTATTTAGTTGTAACTGCTGATAATTCATACCGGCATTTAGTTCGATAATTTCATTTGGACGCCACTGCCAGTGCATGAAAGTTCTGAATAAACCTGAGTTATTCTTCTCTGCAAGAGTAGTGCGATATTTATTTTCATCCTCATTCCAGGCAAACATATCCAGGTCATAGTAAAGTAAGGTATATGAAAGCCCCGCCCTGATTAGAATATTCCTGTTGAATTTATGGGTAAGAAGATATTTAGCAAGAAATCTTCCCTCGGTTCCTTCGAATTTTTCTTCTTTTATTTTGGGTTTATTCAGGTAAACATTTTCATCTTCTGTCCGGATAATACTGGCAGAATTTGAAAGGATGAATTCGCCGAGCGTGTTATCGCCAAAAAAACATTTGTGGTTCATTCCAATGGCATACATACTCGATCTCATTTTCGTATCTTCAATCACAGTTGAATCAGTCCAGTTTATATCTTCGTCCTCGCTGTCCTTCATATTTACATTGCTGTATCCGCCCAGCCCCCAGACAGACAATGAACCTATGTCATCAGTCGGCAGGTTTACTTTAAAAGTTCCGTCCATGTATTCCGGGACAGCATCCACTTCAATATCCACACCCATGGCAGTAACAGGCTGCAATGTTACGAATCGCCCATTTGCAACATAAGATGCCCTGCTGTCGCTGCTGAAAGGGCCTTCCGATCCGAATTCCAGCCCGTTAAGCCCCAACTGAAAAGTGTGCTCGTAGTTTTTGTTATTCCCGTTTCTCAGCTTCACATCGAATGCACCCGCCATTTTGTTGCCGTATTCAGCCGGGAAAGCCCCGGTCATAAAGTCGCTTGATGCAAGCATGTTATTATTTATAATACCAAAGATCCCGCCGCCGGAAGCAGATACCATAAAATGGTTCGGATTTGGAATTTCGGCCCCTTCTACCATCCACAACACTCCGAGCGGAGAGTTTCCACGGATAATAATATCATTTCTCAGGTTCGCACTGCTTACAGCGCCGGCACTTGTAGCCGCAATTTTACTAATATCTCCCCTGGCGCCGGCAAACCTGTTAATAGTTTCCGGTTCAAAAGTTACAACACTATTTGTAATTATCTCATTAATTGATTCAGAGTGGTTTTTATTAGCAACCACTTTAATATCTTCAGTTTGTATTACACTTTCATCCATATATACATTCAGGTAGGTTTCTTTACCGGATATTACAATAACATTATCAATAATTTTTGGTTTGTATCCTATGGATGTTATTCTTAAAGTATGCCTTCCCAGCGGTACGCCGTCAATTTTAAATTCACCGTTTTTATCAGTATATCCGCCTCTTGCCGGTTCAGTTGTCAGCACCTGAACTGTCGCACCCACAATAGCCGTTTTAACATCAGCATCTACAATTCTGCCCCTTACAAAGTTTGTTCTTTCCGTTGCTTCCGAATAGTTGGTTACTGCAAAAATCATAATTAAGCAAAAGCATATTGCCTCGAATATCTTCATCGTTATACCCTTCGAGTTAAAAAATACATCATTTCTGAATTTAGTAGTAAGAGACACAAAGATGAAAAATGATGCACTCATTTCTTATTTATTTCAATTTTTCCGGAGATCGACATGATAGTATGTTTTTAAATAGTTGAATATATTATATTTAATTATACACACATATCTAATGATTTTTTTTGATTTGATCTTTTCCTATTCTTCATGGCAGTAATACAGGGAAACAAAACATACAATTATCCCTAAGCTGCTGCTAAATGAAATTATTTCCGTATCATTGCGTTATTGCAAGTGAAAGAATAATCATAACGGTGAGTAATGGATACCGAGAAAATAAAAAATATTCTGATGTTTCGCGAAGCAAGCGATGACGACAACTCTTCAACACAGCCAATAGTAACAACAGGCTCGATTGTATGGGGAATTCTAATACGGGCATCAATAATAATATTTTTGAGTATTGTAATTTTTCAATATTACGAACTATACAAATACTGGTGGTACGTTCTTTTCCTGATGTGGTTCCTGGTAGCCTGGCCTGCTTACAGGCAGTTTCAGGCTTTTAATAAAAGAATCGATAAATTCGAGGAGGAAACTCTTTGCGGAACATGTCGGCATTTTGAAAAATCCGGACAGTTTTGCCGGATTTATGACGAACATGTAAGTTCTGATTACATACCTTGTGACGGTTCATCCTGGGAACCAAAGTAAAGATATTTATCAGAATACACTTCTAATCTGATTCACCCATTTTTTCTCTTAAAACAAGAAGGTCATGAGTTCTTTCTTCAAGCATTTCATTGCTTATACGAAGTTCCTCAACAAGATTTTCCAATTCAATTTTCTGCTCTTCAATTATTTGCCGTGCATATTTAAGTTCAAGATGAGTATAAATTCTGGCAAGCAATTCTTTATTATCAAATGGTTTTGTAATGTAGTCAACCCCGCCGCATTCAAGCCCTTCCACTATATCCTGCTTTGATGTTTTTGCAGTCAGGAATATTACAGGAATATTTGCTGTAATTTCGTTGCTTTTTAATATTTTACAGGTCTCAAAACCATCCATTCCCGGCATCATTATATCAAGTAATATAAGGTCAGGAAAATCATTATATGCTGTTTCAATAGCAGCTGCTCCGCTTTCAGCAGTAATCACTTCATATTTGTTTACGGTTAATACACCTTTTATCAACGAAAGCAAAGTTGTTGAGTCGTCAACAACAAGTATTTTCGGGATAATATCTTCGTTTAAAATCGAATCCAAGTTAACCTCGCAATTAATATAATTAAGGACATTCCGGTGATTTATAAGTTTTATCAGCATTGAAAAAAACTTTTTTTCCTTCTGCTATACTATTTCCAAAAATTTTAAATCCGTAACCGCCTTCCAGCCTGACCTGTGTCATCTGCGCCTTGCAAAGCGAAGGCACTATCAGTTTAGTCCTGCTTCCGAATATAGGAGCAATCCAGCAAACCTCCTGCCCCATAACATTCAGGGCAATTCTCGGGCATAATACTTCCCATTTCATTTCAATTCCGGTGGGGCAAAGCGAAAGGTCCCCTACTTCGAAAGTACAGTCACCAAGATCCTTTTTACCCACCTTATAGTTGAATCCCACGCTTGGCCCTTTAAATTCAAAACCTGTTTTCGAGTCCATTATCATTTTCACCTTTGCATTGCAAAAAGCCTGAACTTGCGGAAGATTAAGATAAGTCTGGAATCCCAGGCCAAAGTTAATATATATAGGAATCGGAATAGGAATAGCAGTAAGCGACTGAAGCGGCACTTTCAAAGTAATATTCGGCATTGTCAGTATCTGAGTGCCTTCGCTGCCCGGGGAAAACGTAGCAATATATTCAAGAGTAAATTCACTGTGGTAACCGCTGTTGTTTGTTGTAAATCCGGTTAGTTCACTGTCCTGAATATCAATATCGGCTGAAATATGCGGAAGCCTTGTTGTTCCCTTGGCACCGTAAGTTGCAGTAACTTTTCCATCAGCATCAATTTTATTCTCAACAATAAAATTCACCTGCATTTCAGGCAGGCCGTTTTCACTTGTTCCTTTAGGATTGAACCATAAGGTATATTTATTATTACCCCATTCAAAGCTGTATTCATAACCTTCGGTGCTTATCCTTACGGGCCTGTGATCAACACCTTCAACGTTGATTATCCCCGGTTCTTCAATAACAGGCGTAAAATCCCATGATATATTAGCATTTTTTACTGCTTCGGTAAGCGCTGCAAATTCACTTTCAATTATCATGAATGAACCATGATCATCAACTGATATAACTTTTCTCGTGCCATACCCTTTAATAAAAAAAACATCCCCGGCCATAGGCGGCGGGCCAAAAAGTTCTTTATCAACAGTCAGGTTAATAATTTTTTCATCGAATGCAGATTCAGGGTTGACAGTATCGCAAGTTAGCAAGGCAGATGATTCAACAATCATGGCATCGTCCCTGTATTCAATATCGCAGACCACATTATCATCAGGATAAGGGCCGCCGTCACCGGGTGTTGAAGGATTGTCCTCCCCGCAGGATAATAACATTATAACAAGTATAAAATACCATAAATATTTCATGATCAAAACCCAATATTGTTGTTTGAATATCTTCCGCCTGACTTGCTACTTTCTTACTCTGCCTGTTCATTACGCTCCGAACTATAATTTAAAAAAAAAAGCCCTAACTTCAAAGGTCAGGGCTGAATATTTTATTTATTATTGTAAAATCAGTATCTGTAGGTAAGCTGCATCGCGATATTAAGCGGGCTAACATTATAAGTATATCTTGCACTTTCGTCAGTTCCGTAATTAGAACGAACCTGTGTCAGGTCGGAAAACCTGAAGAGTCCGTCTATCCTGACATTCTTTGCCAGATAAACACCTCCGCCAAGGGAAAGGTTCGATAGTGTAGCACCCGGAACATCTTCTGAATATGGCGAAGTGGTAGAACTAAAACTACCCCTTACAACGAATGGCATCATCGGAATGTCATATTCAACTCCGAATCCCCATGTAGTCTGGCCTACAAGTTCCCTAAGGATATACTTATTCAAAGATTCAACCGCTTTCGTGGCATCTGAGAATTCAATCTGTGTAACATCGCAGTATTCCACGCCGCTCGTGAAAGTGATACCCATAGCATGAACCGACAAACCTGCCGAAAATATCCATGGTGATCTCAGTTTGTACGATGTTTCTCCTTCATTTTGATAAGGCTCAGTAATATAATCGCCATTATCAAATCCGGCAGTTGCTTCTTCCCAATAGTTTTCTTCAATAGAATAGAAAGTCGGGAACTTTACTCCCACACCAAGGCGGATATTCTCGCCAACACGACCCTGGATTCCAACAGAACCGGTTATACCGGAGATATTCTGGGTTATCTGCTCTTCAACCTTCATGTAATCCAGGTCAACATTCGAATAATCACTTACGAATTCATTGTACTTGTTGAAAATGTCTTTTTCCATGTATTCCCTGTTGAAATCATAAGTTCCCCATTTTCCGGTAACCGAGAAACCTATTGATACGTTTTTATTAAGGTCGAATCCGGCGCCGCCTGTAATATTGTGAAGTCCGCCATTTTCTATAACGCTACCTTCCTGAAGCAGGCTGTCGGTTACAGGTGTAAAGATTGACTCTCCTTTCAGATCTGCCAGATTCAGATAATAAGGCATATTATCTTCACCGTCATTACGAGCGCGGAAGTCAATATATGTAGAGTTCTGGTTGAACCCGCTGAAATCGTAGGTATTGTCAAAATTGGATTCCAGCATATAGCCGATAGCTATTGCAGCCTTACCCTTACTCGTTGTGAAAGGAGCTACAATACCAAAGTGGCTAAGGTAAGCATCATTTGCAGATAAATCCATTACAACGTCATGATAATCTGTTTCAGTAGTATTTCTCAGGAATCCAAAGCCAAAAGTAAGCTCCCTTTTCTGCATAAGCGACAATCCGGCAGGATTATAATACAGAGCTGAGAAATCATCACTAACACCGTGGAATGCAGTACCAAGGCCGCCTGCCCTGGCAGTGATGATACTATTGGGTTGTGAAAACCTCAGAGCATCTTCGATAAACTGCGATTTTGCAACAGGACTTATTAAAATAATTCCGATCAATATTAAAATTAACTTTTTCATTTTTTACCTCTCCATAATAATTATGTTATCAACGCCCGCGGCTGCCTCTTTTCGGTGAACTTGAACTGCTGCTGCTTCCTGATGATCTTGATCCTGAGGATTTAGATGACGAAGAAGAGCCTGACGGCTTATATGACGACCCTGAAGAACGTGAAGAACTTGACGATCCCGAACTTCTTGGAGCTTTATATGAAGACCCGGAAGATTTGGGAGTCGAAGATCTTTTCGGTGGCGAATAAGTAGAACGTGAAGAACTTTTAGAAGAACTGCTTCTCGGGGATGAGTATGATGATCCGGAAGATGATCCCGACCTGGATGATCGCGGAGATTTAATTGTTGATTTTGAACTTGAACTTCCTGACCTGTTCGACTTCACTCTCGGACTGCTCGAAGGACTGTACGAAGGCCTTGTTGATTTAACACTGCCTGAAGAGGGGGTACTTCTTGATACGGGACTCTTGAGAACCGGAGTTGAACTTCTGTTAGTTGATGAACTGTTCCTGCTGCTTCCACTATAGGTAGAGCCTCGCTTCAATGTTGTTTTGGAAGAGGAACCACTGCTTCGCGGGGTAAGGGAACTCTTTGTATTAGTACCGGCGCTCGAAGACCTGCTTTGAGTTCCGGTATAATTTGCTGAAGGCCTGGACTGTATTCTCGACCCTGAAGAAGGATTTGAAATTCCCTTTATTGTAGAGTTCCTTGAAGAGGATGAAGATAAGTTCCCGGAATTCCCGGTATATAATCCGGTATTCCTAACCGGAACAGCAGATGATTTGGAACTGCTTTTTTCCGGTGTGGTAATTTTCTTGAAAGCACCGCCGGCAGTGGAACTTGCAGTTTTGTTATCAGCAAGCGTAGCTGTCCTGCCCGAACGGTCAATGGAAGAAATCCCGGTTGTTGTGCCCCTTTTCAATGATCCGCCGCTTGTACCCCGTGAACTTGCAATTCCGGATGTATTTGTGGAACCCGAACGACTGCCTCTGTTCATATTATCTGCCGAGAGTCCTGTATTAGGATTATGGGTATATCCGCGTGAAGGCCCGAAATTCCTGTCCTTTTTAACGATTTTATCCCTTTCCCGGGCGTAATAGCCATAAGGAACGTGGTGATACCTGGGATGGTAGGAATTCCAATGGTGGTAATTCACCCAGTACCCGCCGTAATATGGATGATAATCATACCAGGGAGTGTAATAGGCATAATACCATGGATCCCTGTAGTAAGGATCATACCAGTACGGGCCGTAATTAACATAAACACTGAAATGGCTCCTGCGGTTTTTCCACCAGTAATGCTGGCTCCACCAGGGCACCATTACAGGAACATAAACCGGGCTTGTGTTGTAATAAGTGTACTGCACTACTGTCTGGTTAGCACCATCCTCCTGAACATAGTTTTCGCCACCAGTATAGGAAGCTTCTTCGGAACTGCCGGCAAGAGGATTAGTCCAGGCATCTTTAGTCTCAGCTTTCCTGATTGCATCGGACTCGGAGACCCTGGCAGGGCTTTCGATAGGGTCGGGATTGTTATTATAGCCGAAATAGTCGTCTTTTTCGCCCTGAACCGACGAGCAGGACTGGAGTATCCATACTGCCAGTAATGCTATTCCGCTGTATTTGATAAATAATTTCATTTTGCCCTCCTGTTCGGGTATTTATATTTTATAATTGTTTTTCAATACTTTAATTGACAAATCTAATAACTAATAGTTGCACTCACAATTTTATTTTTTATATTTTAAGAATTACTTTTGCAAATACAAAAAATATAATTAATTTTGAATTCCGCTCGGATGGCGGAATTGGTAGACGCACAGGACTTAAAATCCTGGGAATCGTAAGGTTCGTGTGGGTTCAAGTCCCACTCCGAGTACAAACCGTGATTTTTCACGGTTTTTTTTTTGCTGCTTTTCAAAGAACGAATTACTCTCTTAATTAATATAACGAAATAGTTGCCCGATAGTTAACCCTATATATATACTTTTAGATATGATTTTAGTTGTTCAAGTTTAACGTATTATTACTATAACTATGATTATAGATGCAAATAATTGGCTATAATAGCTTTAACCATACAATCAATATTTATAAATTGAAAAAGCGCCCTATCGGGGGGCGCTTTGGAACGTGTCGATCTATGTACATAGGGTTAAAAAATACTCGTATTTTCCTGAGTTGGCATTTTTGATACATTTTTACCAAAATTGATAATATCAGGCTTATGTTCTTTTTTAATCTTGTCCTGAATCAGCATAAGTGCATCAATTACCGCTTCCGGCCTTGGCGGGCATCCCGCAATATAAGCGTCAACAGGCAGGAACTGGTCAACTCCCTGAACAACCGGATAGCTACGGAACATACCTCCGGTGGAAGCACAAACACCCATTGATACCACCCATTTCGGGTCAGGCATCTGATCATAAATTTTTCTTACAACCCATGCCATTTTGTATGTAACGGTTCCAGCAACCAGCAGCAGGTCGGACTGCCTCGGTGTCATCCTGAATACTTCAGAGCCAAATCTTGCCACATCGAATCGCGGGCTGGCAAAAGCCATCATTTCAATACCGCAGCAGGATATGCCAAGCGGCATCGGCCATACTGAATTCTTCTGAGCCCATTTCACTAACCAGTCCACGGAAGTTGTTATAAATCCCTGTTTTTCAAGTGCTTTATCTATTCCCATTTCAATGCTCCCTTCTTGATTACATACAGATAGCCTGCAAGCAGCAGAACAATAAACAAAATCATGGCTACAAGCCCGGTAACACCAAGCTCATTGATCTGCAAAGCCCAGGGATACATGAAAACAATTTCTATATCAAACAAAATAAACAGCATCGCTACCAGGTAAAATTTTACTGAGAAACGATCCCTTGCGCTTTTCCAGGGTATCATACCGCTTTCGTAAGTTGTTCGTTTGCCGGGAGTATCGCGCCTGGCACCAAGGTATTCGGAACCAAAAAGAAAGGCGAATCCAATGACAAATCCGATAACTAACATTAGTATCAGGGGCAAATATTCAAGAAACATAAAATTTTCCTATAAAAAACTATTATTATTTTTGTCTCCTATAAATTATCTAATTTTCACTATAAAATCAATAGCACCTGAAAATTTATATCATTTTTTGTTGTTTTTTTTAAAAATTTTAATTTTAAAGCAGTATTATAAGAAATATTGAAGCCAGTTAATTACTATGAATATTGAAATATAAAAGTTTCTCATATCCCTGCATAATCACCGTAAGCTTACCAATAAAAAAGCCGGCTCGATGTTTTCAGGATTACTCAGTAAACGCCTTTGGCAAGATTGATTATAACTGCTTTGAACTTGTTGTGCCCGGTTGATTCGTTGTTTGCTGAAAATAATTTTTTAAACAGATTCACCGGGAGAATTAAATCTGTCTTAATTCTATCAGGGAATATTCAATATTCAGGGCATTTTCACAGGGGTTTGCGAAGATGTGGCTTTCAGGTAAAAGGCATGACTTTTATGGCCACGCAAATCGTATCAGCCGTATACCGCCTGTCAATACCAGGATCTCTAAAAACGAACAAACCTCCTTCCGGACGATCACCGAAAGGAGATTTGTACTCAATAACTAAACGATTACGGCATATAGTTAAGCTTATAAAGACTCATATCAGATCCGCTTTGCATTCGTATATAATAAACTCCTCCGGATAATCCCGAGGGTTCCCATCTTAATTCAGTATCACCGCTGTTCAGGTATCCCGAATGTAATGATCTGACCACGCGCCCGCTCATATCAACAATATCAATATCAATATTCATTGGTATAGCCGCAGTCAGGTTTATCGAAACAGATGACTGGAATGGGTTGGGATAAATTTTCATTTCACTAATTCCGGCAGGCTTTTCAACAACACTTCCGGGGTCTCCTGTTGTAAAGTTCCAAGTTTCCGACCACAGTCCTTCACCATCGGAGTTAAAGCCTTTTACCCGCCAGTAATGCTTTGTATTCTTTGGAAGAGACCAGAAATCGCCTCTTTGTATTTCAATTGAATCCATGTCATGCTCGGGATTATTGAAAAGGGGATCGGTGGATAGCTGCAACCTGTAATAATCAGCTCCTTTCAGTTCCAGCCAGCGAACATACATTGTCAGAGCAATTTCCTTTGCATCATAAGCCGGATAATCAAGTTCCGGGCGGCCAAGCCTGGTTCTGAACTTTCTTGAATCAGGCCACAGGCCAATTCTGTCGCCGTTAATTACTCTTATACGCCAGTAATATTCCTGATAATATTCCAGGTCGTTCAGATTATAAGAATACATGGTTTCGAGAGTATCATCAAGGATCATATCGTTGAATCCCGCATCCTTGGCAATTTGCAAATGATATTTTAAGTCATCAATTTCATACTGCCATGTAAGGACAAGGCTTGTATCAGTATTAATAATATCATTATCTGGCCCGGTAAGCACAACAGGAGCATAAGCTGTTGTGTATTTCCAGGTATCTGAAAATAGCCCGTAAGCATCTTTATCCCCGGCCTGGACTTTCCAATAGTAAACAGCATTAAACTCAAGAATATCAATATTATGCGACAGTAGTTCCGAACTATTTCCATTATATACCATACTTTCAAACAGGCTGTCCCTCGCTACCTGAATAATATATCTGTCAGCGCCGGTTGATTCAAACCATTCCATTGTAACAGACCGGTTCAGGTTCAATGTATCATCAGCCGGGCTACGGAGCACGGGAGGAGCTACAACTGTGCGGAATGTCCATGTTGCCGACCATGGGCTTTCGCTTACTTCGTCGAAAGCTTTAACCATCCAGTAATAATTTTTATATGGTTGCAGGCCACTGATCATCTTAGTGCTGTCCTCAATACCTTCTTCAAATATGATCTCTTCACTCATGTCGCTGTTGGGGCTGACTTTCAACGTAAAGGTTTCAGCTCCGTCCGGCCAATGCCAAAGAAGCTCGATAGCCTGTGCTATTCCCGTAGCATTATTTTCAGGGAAGATTAATTCAGGAGCAGCAATTTCTGTCCGGAAAGTTCTTACTTCCGACCAATCACTGTATGCGCTGTTGAATTTTGACCTTACACGCCAGTAATATTCCGTGTTATTATCCAGTGTTCTGTTCAGTATTCTGAAAGTATCCGCCTGAACAACATACTCTATCCGGAAAGTAAAATCATCGTTTGTTGATACCTGGAATTCGTATAGGTCAGCATTATCAGCGGCATTCCAGTCAAGCCGGAGGTTTTCAATGTGGATACCTGTGGTGTTGGATGCCGGAGATAATAATTGCGGCACTTCAAGTTTTGCCGGATCAATAGAACGGTAGATAACATCTGAACAAAGGAAAGTATATCCTTCGGAATTTGTTCCCAGGCTGTTCAGCTTGTCGTAATAGATACTTGCATTTGATGAATCCCATTCCATAGATGAATTTTCAATATGGTAAATACCGCCATCATAATCACATATCAGGAACATCTCGTCGGAAGTATTAAAGCAGATGTCTGATATTTCAGGAGTACTCATTCCAAGATTGCTCATTTCCCAATTAGCTGCATCATCAGTACTCCAATGCAGGTAATCATAATTACCGGTAAAAATATATCCTTTTTTGTTCATCTTGAAAGCATTGATCAAGCCGGTTGAATTAATATCGGAAAGAGTAGTCCATGTTGTTCCATTATCTGTTGATTTGTCAACTCCGCCTCGTTTTCTTCCATAGTAAATATCTCCCCCCGGTTTTATATGAATATCAACTGCCTCTTCTTCGTTATTAAGCTGATCGATTTTTTCCCACGTGCTTCCATTATCTGTTGACCTGTCAATAAATGTTCTTTGTTCGGGCTGGGAGCCTGCGGTCATGTATAAGCCTGAAACAAAAACCTCGTCATCCCTGTTTACAGCCACACTGCTGAGTCTTTTCTGGTTATATTCAAGATAATTCCAGGTCTGTCCGTTGTCCTCGGTTTTGTAAAGCCCTGAAAATTCTGTGGCAGCATAAACATATCCATTTTCGTCGATTGCATAATCAATTATATTTGAATCAGGTAAAGTTGTTCCCTGCCAGCTATTCCCGTTATCAAAAGTCACCCACGTTTTATCATATTTTCTATGTGCAAAAACTTTACTCTTCCTTGTATCGTCCGATGAAGCAACATAGCCGCCATCATCATAAAACAACTCTGTCCAATCCCAGGTTTTGCCCTTATCCGAACTAATATACAGGCCATAGTTTGACCTTGTGCAGAACAGCACTCCGTCGGAATTGACAGTCATGGCCGTAACTCCGCCCCTGATTATTGACGATTGCAGCCATTCCATATAGGATCTGCCGTCAAACCAATAAACCCCGTCAGTGCGGGAACCGGCAACCAGGTCGTTGCTTTCGTTAAGAGCCAAACATGTAATACTAAGGTCTGTCATAACAGTATCTGTTTCAGTCCAGAAAAGCCCGTTATTTACAGATGTGGCAATTCCCCTGCCATTTGTTGCAGCGAACAACACCCCCGAAGAATTCATAATTATCTGGTTAATATATAAATTCCCCAACCCGGAATTCGCTTTGGCCCAGTTTATACCGTCATCTTCCGAAATATAGCAGCCACCACCGTAAGTACCTGCAACTACATCGCCATTATCTGCAATAAACAGTTCGCTGATATTCATGTAATGAAGGCCAATATTCCATTCTTCCCATTTTGAATCAACTGAGTTCCATACATAAACTCCGCCGCCATAAGTACCTGCAAATACCAGTCCGTCGGAATTTACCGTAACTGCCCTGACCTTTTTATGCCGAAGCCCTTCATCCATCTGCTCCCAGTCCAACGTACCTTCAGGAAGTTTGTAAACTCCGCCGCCTTCGCTACCTACCCAAACATTATCGTCACTGTCAACAAAAATATCATTTATAAAAAGATTATCCAGCCCGTTGTTCAATTCAGTAAAACTTTCACCGTCATTAAGCGAGCGGAACATTCCCCCGCCCCAGGTAGAAGCATAAAGCACATCCTCGCTGTCAACCTGCAAGGATGTAACATGTTTTGGGGCAGGAGCCATTGATTTGCTCCAAAATTCTTGTGAATATACCTTATCACTGCTATAAGATGATAAAAAAGTACTAAAAATTACTGTAAAAAATAAAATTCTTAAATTTGTTTTCATATTTATTCCGCTTAAAATTTATTTAAAAAACAATTCCCAATTTGTTATTCCAACATTTTATAGCCTGAAAAGTTACATTTAGATAATACCTACTTCACAGCCGGAAGCATAAGCAAAATTTTAGTACCCTGCCCGGGAGCACTGTTGATGGCAAAATTACCGTTCAGGGCTTCTACAGATTGCTGGATGATAGTCATACCAAGCCCGGTTCCGGGTATTGTGCCGATGTGGTTTTTATTTCTGTAAAAAGGTTCATAAAGATTTTTCATATCCTCGTCCGTAAATCCAATACCCTGATCAATAAAAGTAATTACCAGGCCTTCTGAATCGCATATAGCTTTCAATTCTATAGTAGTTTTTTCAGGAGAATACTTTATTGAATTTGAAATAATATTATAACAAATTAATTTAAAAAGTTTGCGATCGGTTCTGAATTTGATATCTTCAGCATCAATGATAAAGTTATGATTCTTATGATTTGCACTTTTTAACTCATTAATTAAATCTTCTAACTCTGCAAGTATATTGATATCGATTAAATTTGTTTTTAATTTCTTGTCTGTGGATTTGCCAACGTTAACCACATCTTCAATCAGGCTTATCATATTATCAACAGATCTTTTTATTTTTAATGTATGATTGCCAATCTTATCAATTTTATCATTCTCTATAAATTTGTCAATAAGATGAGCAGACGACATGATAACTGTTAGCGGGGTTCTGTATTCGTGCGATACCATATTTATAAACTGGCTTTTCATAGAATTCAGGTTTTTCTCTTTTTCCAGGGCAAATTCAAGCCTCTGGTTAGTTTCTTTAAGCTCGATAGTCCGGTTAATGACCTTCTGTTCCAGCTCCACATTCATTTTCTGAATTTCCTGTTCAGCCAGATCCCGCTGCCGGCTAAGAGTTTCAGTATCCAGCCTGGCCGACAGCACAGGAGCAATATATTCAGCAATTTCTTTCATTCTAAGAACATCAGTATCATCAAAATCACAATATTTATCTGCTAATAGCAACAAACCAATAACATCGTCTTTGAATATAATCGGTACTGAAATTGCATTTTTAAGCCTGATATGGCCTATTGGTACTTTCAAGCCGGAATTTTGAACCAGCACTTTTTTTTCATTCAGCGATCTGCCCCAAAGCCCTCCCCACTGTTTGGGTTCAAAAGTTATCTTTTTATCCTCTACCCGGCAAACATCCCATATTTCAGTAGACAGTGTTGGTAGAACAAGGTTCCCGTCATCATCAATAAATCCGAACAACCCGTATTTACAATCAAATTTTTCCAACAGGATATCTTGTACAGCATCATAAACCTTTTCGTCGGAATGCATCAAAAATTCTGAAACAATAGAATGCATCAAAGCTTCGTTTTCTCTGGATTCCTTTAGGTTATTTTCATATTCCTTTTGCTTTGTAATGTCTCTTGAAACAGCAAGAATAGATTTTATTTCCTTGTTTTCATCATATTCAGGATGTATCCTCCAGTCGAATACTTTTCGGCAGTCATTCAGGTCACATTCAAAAATAAGTTGCTGGGATTCTCTCGTTGTAAATAACTCATCAATTTTGTTATTCATCAGATCAACTGTTTTTTCAGAAAATCCTGCTGAATCAATTCTCTGCCCCAAAATATTTTCTAATTTCAGATCCAGATTTTCAAGTGCTGAATGGTTCGCAAAAATATGTCTCCTATCCCGATCGAACCTGACTATACAATCCCTTGAATTTTCAACAATACTACTATATTTTTCCTGGCTCATTTGCAGGAAAAGCTCCGTTTCCTTCCTGTCGGTAATAATCCAGGATGCCCCGAGAATTCTTGAAACAACACCCTCCTGTATTTCAACAGGCCGTGCAAAAGATTGCAGCCAGTGCGTTTCGCCGGTTGGAAATGTAAACCTGTATTCTTCGTTTAATATTTGATGTTTATCAATTATTAGTCTTATACTGTCGTAAACTTTATTTTTATCTTCCTCGTGGATACCGCGCAGCAAAGATTTAACACTGGAATTAAGATGAAAATTATCATTTATCTGATTATTTGATGAAAGATATTGCGATACCTTTCCACGTATCAAATCAATCTCCCAAATAATCATATTACTAAGGCTCAAAGCCATTAGCAGGCGGTCGTTAAGGCTATGAATATATTTTTCTTTTCTCTTCCTTTCCCCGATATCTTCAATAATTCCAAGGATATTACTCATTCTGCCTTCTTTGTCCCTTACTAACGAAACGGTAATTTTCCCCCAGAACACTTCTCCGTTTTTCCTTATATACCTTTTTTCCAAAGAATATTTACTGGATTCCTCACTTCGGATCTTTCGCAAAAATTTAATGTCTTCTTCAAAGTCATCCGGGTGAGAAATTCCTTTAATACCGATTTTTTTCATTTCTTCGATAGTATAGCCAAACAAGCTGATAAATGCATCATTTACAAATTGGATTTTCAAATTATTATCAGTAAAAGCAATGGCAAAATTTGAATTCTCAAAAATAGACCTGAAATGAATTTCTCTTTCCTCAAGCTGGTTATTTAGTTCCAGTAATTCTGTCAGGTCCAGAGCAGTTGTAGCATAATAAATTATTTCTCCCTCGTTATTTTTAAAAATAACCGGTTTTAAAAGCATCTGAACTATTTCACCATTCTTTTTCAAATGTGGAACCTGCCGGGCAAAACTCTTGCCGGAATCGGCCATTTCCTCCCTGGACTTATTCATAAAGGCAAGTGTTTCAGAATCGTGAAATGTTGATACATTCTTTCCTATAAGCTCATCCATCTTATAGCCAAGCAAATCAAGAAAGTAGTTGTTCAAATAGATTATGTTCATATCAGGATCAGCAATACCGATACCAAACTGAGCTGAATCATATATAAATTTCAATAATTCGGAAACGGAATTAATCTTATCCGGAAATCGTGTAGTTCTCAGGCTTTCTATTTCCTGTTTCAATTGTTCTATTTCGGTTTCCAATTTTTTTATTTTATTCTCTTCAGGAGTCATAATTAACCCGTGAGGTTGATGGTTACTTTTAAAGAATATAAAAAAAAATATTTAAAAAAAATAAAAAAAAGCCGGATTTTAAAACCCGGCTTATTAAAAATAAAAAATAAACTGGAATTATACGTCAATATGAGTTATCCAGCCTCGGGTATCTTCAATTTCGCCATACTGAACGCCGGTAAGCGTATCGTAAAGTTTTTGTGCTACCGGGCCAATTTCCTGATTATTAACAATTATCTCTTCGCCTTTGTAATTCAGCAGCCCAACAGGAGAAATCACGGCAGCAGTTCCTGTTCCGAAGCATTCCTTCAGAGTGCCGTCAGAAGAAGCTGAGGTAATTTCGTTAATGCTCAAAGGCCTTTCGCTTACCTTCATACCCCACTCTTTTGCAAGTGTAAGCACCGAATTCCTTGTAACGCCGGGAAGTATTGTTCCGTTTTCAAGTGTCGGAGTAATAAGTTCATCTCCAATAACGAACATTATGTTCATGGCGCCGACTTCATCCACATACTCCCTGTGAATAGCATCAAGCCAAAGTACCTGAGAAAATCCCGCAGCCTGGGCTTTTTTGCCGGCAAGCAGAGAAGCTGCATAATTTCCGGCAACTTTTGCATACCCGGTTCCGCCTTTTGCTGCGCGTACATATTCATCGCAAACCATGATTTTCACCGGCTTAATACCTTCCGGATAATAGGAAGATACCGGGCCGGTCATAATTATCAATTGGTAAGTGTCACTGGCATGAACACCAAGAAAATTGCCGTCACCAAACATAACAGGACGTATGTACAGTGAATGGCCCCGTTCCTTTGGGATGAAATTGATATCGATTTTTACGAGTTCGGATATTGCATCGATCATTGTATCAATATCATAGGTTGGAATGCAAATCCTTTCAGCGGAATTGTTCATTCTTTCGCCATTTTTCTCGGGCCGGAAAAGATTAACCCCTCCTTTTGCAGATCTGAATGCTTTAAGCCCTTCGAACAAAGCCTGGCCATAATGCAAAGTGCACATTGCCGGTTCTATTTCAATCTTACCGTAGGGCTTTATTTCACCTTCATCCCATTTACCATCCGAGAATTTTGTAACGAACATGTGATCGGAAAAATATTTTCCAAAGCCGAGATTATTGTAATCAATATCATTTATCCGCGTATCGGTCGCTTTTGTTATTTTAAACTGAGACATCGTTTCTCCTTATTATTTTTTACCTCATACTTCAATGTTGCCTGTTGGCAACAAATCAAAATAAATAATTTAAATGTTTTTGTCATTGTAATTTCAATATTCATAAGTTGTGTTTAAATCCCTCGGAATACCTTTCAGCTTATCAATGTTTGATTTTATCTCGTCATTGATCTGCCCGTATTCTGCAAGAACTTTACCGGCAGCTTCGTAATCACCTCTGGCTTCAATTTCAAGAACAAGTTTAGCCAGTTCACGGCATTTGTCGAAGAAAATTTCTTCGTTCACGTTAAATTTACCGTTCTCATCAACAGTGATAGCTCCTTTATCACGCAGGAAGTTAAGCTGAATAATATTTGCTTTGCCATGAGCTTCTTCAGCTCCGAAACGAAGCGAGCGGTAAAGGCCGGCAATATACGTAGCCATGGCTTTTTTGCCATATTCTTCCGTCCATACACCCATATCAATCAGGTTTTTGTGATTGCACATCGAAACGATATCCGCCTTGCATTCTTCAATTGCCGAATATCTTTCCATTAAAGCTTTTCTTACTGATAATTCATCGTTTCCATAAACATAATCGCGACCAAGCGTATGGGAAATCTCATGCAATGTAACAAAGCTCATAAAAGCTTTTTTATCAACATTACCTGCAATTTCCGGTGCAAGAATTTCCTGGCCGATAGGAATAACGATTTTATCAAATTTTGCTTCCATCATATTCTTGTACATAGTGTTCTTGCCGCCTTTTACTTTCCTGACTTCAGGATCGTTTGGCAGGTTGCAGGCGATTGTTTTTGATCCGGCCTGGCAATCACCGGCAAAATATAATACATTTACAATATTCAGTATGTGATTTCCACCGCCAACTGATTCACGAATATATTTCTTTTCGGAAGGCAGGCGTTTTTCAAATTCATCAATATGGCCTTTGAACATCTGCAATTCTTTCGATGCTTCCCTGTCGCGAACAAATACTACAGCTTCATAAGCAGTTTTATAGTTGAAAAGTGCATCTTCGTAATTTTCGGTCGGGCCTATAATCACATCAATATCATTGTCGGCAATTTCCATCCAGGCCATATCGCTTGCAAAATAAGTATCATGGCGCAGGCTAATTGCTTTTTCAACAAGATAATTTTTCAATGTAGGATTTTCTGCGAACTCTGATGCTTCGTCCAGAAGTTCAGCTATCTGCATTTGTTCCGGATAAGCCTGATGATAAGGAATAGCTTTCAATTTTTCTCCGTCACGGCGGACGATGGTATAGTAGCTTTCCAGAGCATCTTTTTGTTCCGGATGTTCAACAACGTAGTTTTCGAATTCAGTTTTTGTCATATCCTGCGGATAGAAGTTCGCTACTGCCGGTTTTTTCTCCGGGCCGTTACCAAGCATTCTCTTCCCTTCTTCAAGAAGATCGTAAGGGCCATAGTTTATCTTTACGAACTCAAGAGCAACTTTAGCATTCTCTGTGTCCAATGCAGCAAGAGAATCCCTTAGCGGAATAGCATCAATACCTGTCTGTTTCCAGAATACTTCATCAGCAAGCTTGGCTGCTTTTACAAGCAGATCAATAACCTTCTTCTGATTGTCAGTTAAATATGATATATCAGCTGATATTTTGGTCGGGGCATAAATTCCGACTCTTTCTTTTAGTAATTCTGTCTGTTCGTTCATTTTAGTGTCCTCCGCCGGTTTATCTTCTCCTTTGCCGCAAGAGAAAAGAACAAAAGATGCTAATAGAGTGATAATTAAAAATTTAACGTTTTTCATCTTATACCTGCAATATTTCAAACAAATCAATATAATTTCTATATTTTAAAGAATTATAATATAAGAAGAAAAGTTGAAATCTCAGTAATTATTCCTTTAACTAAACTGATATTAGATCAGATTTTAAATGTTATTTTATATTGTAATAAATTTAATATAGCCTTGAACATATTCAAAAACAATTATTTGTAACAAATTGCTAATATACAAGTTGTTATAATTTATTTCAGACAATGTCTATAAAAAGTTCAGATATTATCCGGTATCAACGTAATTTTTTTAAAGTCAGGTTTTTTGTTTATTCCAATTCACTTTCAGACCTATCCCATACTAAGGTCTTGCAGTAAGCCCCTCCTTCGGAGGGGTTTGGGTAGGTCAGACATGATAATAGCAGTAAGCCCCTCCTTCGGAGGGGTTTGGGGAGGTCAGACATGATAATATTTTATAGACCAAATATATTGATGTGGTAAAAGTTGAGATAATTACGATATAATATTTAGCGCTGTTGTTCTTCTAATTTTTGGTTTGTTGTTATCAAGTAAGGATATCTTAAGCGCATAAACATAATAAAATATCCCCTCCGTAATGGAGGGGATATAATGGAAATAAATTATTAATAATCTATTTTTTTGCTTTTGGGCCTAACATTTCCGAGGGTTTAACTTTCTGGTCAAACTCTTCCGCTGTCAGGATACCAAGTTCAATCGCGGCTTCTTTAAGCGTAGAACCGTTTTTATGTGCATGTTTGGCAATTTTTGCAGCATTATCATAACCAATGTGCGGGTTTAGCGCGGTTACAAGCATAAGAGTATTTTCCAGGAAGTACTGGATTTTCTCTTTAAGCGGCTCGATTCCTTCTGCACAATGAATATTGAACATACGGCATGTATCACCAAGCAGCCTTACACTCTGAAGGAAATTATAAATAATCACCGGTTTATAAACATTCAATTCGAAGTTCCCCGATGCTCCGCCAAAATTAATTGCAGCATCATTACCCATTACCTGAACTGCAACCATTGTCATAGCTTCAGACTGAGTGGGATTAACTTTACCGGGCATGATTGACGATCCGGGTTCGTTTGCAGGAATTGACAGCTCTCCGAATCCGCAACGAGGGCCGGAAGCCAGCCAGCGAACATCATTTGCAATTTTCATTAGCGAGGCTGCCAGTGTTTTCATTGCCCCGTGTGCAAACACCAGTGCATCGTGCGATGCGAGAGCTTCGAATTTATTCGGAGCGCTTACAAAGTTCAGGCCGGTAATTTCGGATATCTTGGCAGCGGCTGTTACAGCAAAATCCGGGTGCGCATTAAGGCCTGTGCCCACAGCAGTTCCGCCGAGTGCTATTTCATAAATACCCGGAAGCACAAGTTCTACCCTGTTTATTGCCATATCAAGCTGCTGCACGTAGCCTGAGAATTCCTGCCCGAGTGAAAGAGGAACAGCATCCATCAGGTGTGTACGCCCAACTTTGATAATATCTTTGAATTCATCTGATTTCTTTTTAAAAGTATCCCTGAGAGCTTTTACATTCGGCAGCAGGTGATTAACAAGTTCCTCGGCAGCAGCAATATGCATAGCGGTAGGGAAAGTATCATTCGATGACTGGGATTTGTTTACATGGTCATTGGGATGGATTGGTTCTTTACTTCCCATTACTCCGCCGGCCATTTCAATAGCACGGTTGGCAATAACCTCGTTGGAGTTCATATTGGACTGGGTTCCTGAGCCTGTTTGCCATATTGAAAGCGGGAAATGAGTATCAAGCTTGCCTTCAATAACTTCATCGGCTGCTTTGATGATAAGGTCGGCCTTTTCTGCGGGAAGCATACCAAGTTCCTTATTTGCCATGGCGCAGGCTTTCTTCAATATTCCCATTCCCCGGATAACGGGACGCGGCATTTTTTCGATACCAATTTCAAAATGAATTAATGAACGCGCTGATTGCGCACCCCAATAAACATCGGACGGAACTTCAATTTCGCCCATCGAATCTTTTTCAATGCGTGTACTCATATGGATTACCTGAAAAAATTGTGGAACTATAGTTATAGTTTATTGTTAAATAACTTAAACAGAGAAAGTTATGTGATCGTGTTATCTGAATATTTTCAATTTAATTGTTTTTGATTTATAGGATAAGCCCCCAAAAAGTCAATAATCAGCTTATTGTTTCAAAATAAGTCAAATATCGCACAAAACCAAATATTTTGTAATCACATATTATATCATATATTTAGTGTGTTCGTTTTTATATTTCTTTATCGAAGAGTTTTTTAAAGCCAAATTAAATAACTTCCGGCATAAATAATATTTCAGCAATTTTTTATATCAATAGAATAATAATCGTGTAAACTTTATCACGGCCCCGCCCGGTAAAGCAGCTTTAAGCAAAAGCCTTAATTTAAAGCAATTTTGCTATGCTTTTCTAAAAACAAATATTCAAAAACAAAATATTTAGATCAGGTAATATTAATTATTATTTCATCCCTCTGAATTTGTCCATTAAATAAAAATATTTAGTTTTTAAAAAGTGTTTTTTTATTTGTTCAGAAAATTGTAATATATTTATTGGACAATTGAAAATTGGATTCACAGGAATTAGCAGAAAATTTTTTTATTCGTTTGCTGTCTGGTTGCTTCCGTCAGGATGTTGGATTCTTTTTAAGAAAATCATTAATCTGAAGGCGATATATTTAAAATGAATTTGTAAATACAAGAATATTTCTGTTATTTAACCGTTACTCTGATAATAAATTTGTGAATAATGTGATTTATTATTATCTTCTTTTTGGAAAATATTACGATTTCAACATAATGAAGAACTATTAATTGAAAAATAAATAAAATATGTCAAAAGGAATTTTTTTATGAAAAAGCCCTATATACTGGTAGTTGATGACAACAGGATAACAACAAAGCTTCTCAGGAGATACCTTGAAGCAAACGGGTATGATGCTGTTGAAGCCTATGACGGCATCGAATGCCTGGAAAAAGTTGACGAAAAGCATCCCGATGCCATTGTGCTTGATGTTATGATGCCGCGTCTGGATGGTTATGAAACGGTAAAAAGGTTGAAAAGTAATGAAGAAACTCAGCATATACCAGTTGTGATTGTTACAGCTCTTAATGATGTGGCCAATCAATTAAAATCGATCGAAGCAGGTGCTGATGATTTTCTGAGCAAACCTATTGAGGAAAAATTATTGATTGCAAAAGTTAAACTTCTTTCTACATTAAATATTGGCAACCAAAAAGCAAAAGCCCTGAGAGAAATACTCGAAAAGGCTCTTAATGGCGAATATGCCGGTAAATCAGTTGATGAGGTGGTAAGCGAAGCCGGCCTGGAATAATCAATGACTAAAAATGTTAATACAAGAACCCCGAGACGGGTTCTTGTATTTTTTTGTATTTAGAAGGTTTATAATATTTTTTTAGGATATTCTTCTTTAAATCTAATTCGTTTTTTAACATTACCGGTTATTATCATGAAGAAAATCAGTTTAATCGTTATCATCAGCTTTCTTTCCTTTGCCGTATTTTTCGGCTGCAAAACCTTAAAACAAATTGCCGACGCCGTAACTAACCTGCAAAGGCTTGAATTTAAGCTCGACGGAGTCTCGGATTTTAGGCTGGCAGGAATTAATTTAGACAAAAAGAAAAATATTTCAGACTTTTCGATAACAGACGGACTTGGCCTGACAAAATCTTTTACAAGCAAAAAATTACCGGCTGACTTCATGCTTAATGTTGCTGCCAAAAATCCGAACACCGGCGGGAAAAACACAAAATCAACCCCTGCCACCGTTACAGGTTTCGACTGGAAATTATATATTGACGAAGTTGAAACAGTTCATGGTGATATCGGACGTGAATTCGTAATTCCCGGGACGGGCCAGAAAGAGATTATCCCGCTAAGCGTCGGGCTGGACCTGTTTCAGTTTTTTGGCAACAAAGGTTACGATGGTATTGTTAATCTGGCACTTGCCCTGGGCGGTATTGACGGCAGTGCTGCCAGGCTGAAACTTGATGCCAAACCAACTGTAAAAACCAGCCTGGGAATGATTTCATACCCCGGAAGGCTTACTATTGTGGATAAGAATTTTACTAACTGATGATTGTACAGGTTTATTGTGTTGAAAAAAATTATTTTGTTCCCGTTATTTCTTATAGCTTTGTCTACGGCTTTTGCCGTTAATCATTTTTCAGAAAAACTTTCATTTCAAGATTTTAAACAGTGGATTAAGGACAATCATCCTGTTGGATTCAAACCTGTTGATTTTGACACTGAAGGCGCAAAAGGTACAAAATTCTTCATGTACTCGGCTTCACTTGCCGGCAAGGAAGGTAAACTGAAAATAAAAATTGCTGATATAATTGATTTTAACAACCTGAAACATATTAAGAATATGGATAAATCCGATCCATTCAATATTGATGGTTTCAGGTCTGTTTACATGACTTCTGATTCAAAATTCCCGTATACTATGCTATACATGAAAATCCCTTATGCCAAAGCAACTTTCATGTTCATGGTTATGAAATATATGAGCCGGAATGAGATGAAAAAAATGGCGAAGTCTTTCAAAGTGGATGAATTATTTGTAAGGCCCGCCGAGGAATAACTTTCGCTTTGCTATTATATTGTATAACAAATCATCAGAACGAAATCTTTGAATGATGAAATTGGCCGGAAGATAGTTGTGGAGAAAAGAATAAGCAGTAAAAAACTAATAATTCCCGTACCTGAGTTAATTCGGGTTGGGAAACATTCAAGGAATATTCGCATTCACCAACCCGTATACCTGCTTATACAATCCTTAATCCTATTTTTTTATATTGCCGGATATTCTCATGCCTCTGTAATAGGTGGAAAAATTTTTAATTCTAATACCGGCAAACCAGTTCGAGGAGCTGAAGTATTATGTTTATCAAATGGCCTGAGAACTTATTCCACAAGCGATGGATATTACAGGCTGCCTTTCCCTGATAAGTCCGGGCGGCTACAAATAAGGGCAATCGGTTTTTGGGATGCATATATTGAATTTGCGGAATCTGATTCTGTTTATGATATAAAATTACTTCCTGATGTAAAAGCCCCGCTAAAATATGACGGCTCTGCAAAGTATCACCCCGATTCGGTTATTACGGGAATCATCAGAAAAAAGAATAATCAATTTAAATTGATGAAAACACTTCAGGGACTGGTTTACACTAAGTTCTCAATTAATCTGGACGGAACTGTCTGGGGGATAGTCAATGCCAGCGGCAGCAACTACAAAATCACCCGCCCAAGATCGATATTACCGGAGGATTATAAAAAGAATTATCTTATTGAGTCTTTTTCGAACATTTACTATCGTTCCTCTGATGACAGAACCTTTCTTGATATTATCTATAAAAGGCAGGCTGCCGACTTTCAGCCGGATAAATACCTGAGCGAGATAGACGGATTACTGAATTTCTATAATGATAAGGTTAAAATCCTTAATCTCGAGATACCTTCACCCCTCGCAGACAATGCACTTGAATATTACAAATATATTATTACCAAGGCATATTCCAGCAGTGGGCGCGATTATATTGAAATAGAGTTTGCTCCCTTATCAAAAATGCATCCGGGCTTCAAAGGTAATTTCATAGTTACAGAAGATGATTATATTGTTCGGGAAATAGATATACAACTTTCAAAATCAACAAAAATTACACTTTTCGATGATTTCAGGATATTCATGAAACTCTCGGAGGTTGAACCGGGAATCAGCGTTCCGGTATATACAACCTTCAGGGCCGGGGCAGATGTAAGGTTTCTAACAGATTATTTTAAAATCAGAACTGATATCAAACTTGATAATATCATGGTTCATGCAATTTCGAATAGCAAGATCCCGGAGGAAATATTTGCAGAAGATCAATTCATACGGGACACAGTAAGTATTGATACTCTTTCGGATGATTTCTGGGAAAGAAATTCACTTGCAGGGCTTGATGAGCAGGAAATTGCTATTTTAAGCCAGGCAAAAAAAATTAAATACACGAAAAATCAGAAAGATGAAATTGGCTATCACGTTTATCCATATTTTGATTTCAACAGGGTAGTCAGTGTTAGCTCGGGCATCAGGCAAAAATTCAATATTGGCGACATTATGCTCGTTAATTCCAATTTATACTGGAGCTTTGGCCAGAAAAGATTTTTTGCCGATATAGAATTCAGGAAAGGCCTGTATAATTCCGACAATTTCTTTCTGGAAATGTCATCAAGAATATTTTCAACCGACGATATTATGACAACAGAAAGATCTTATTCACGCTTTCTGAATTCTGTTGTTGCCCTGCTTCGCCACAAAGACTATTATGATTATTTCCGTAAGGACGGATGGAATATTGGCTTTAATGCAGGATACAAACGTGTGAATGTTTTCAGCCGCTTCGAGAAATCGAATCATTTCACTCTGAAAAAGAAAACAAACAATTCTATACTGAGTTCGGAAACATGGCGCGACAACCCTGATATCAACCAGGGTGAATACAAAACAATAACTACAGGCTTGCGATTGATTCAGAATGATATATTCTTCATTCCCGGGAAATTTCATTCTGATTTCTCACTGGAATTCACCTATGGAGAAAACGACCACAGTAGCAGATTCAGAATTATTGAAGGCAAACTATACCTGCTGATCCCTACTTTTAATTATGGCTTTGCACCTCTCAACCTTGAGATTCTTATTCACGAAGGAAATGCTTCGCCCGAAACTCCTGTTCAGTATCAATTCCGGATGAGAACAGACTTATCCATCATTTCGAAATTCGGGCATTTTACATCCGCCCCCGACGGAACTTACGGCGGTACGGATTTCAGAACTGTCCACATCAGGTACAATACTGCCGATTACCTTTGGAGAATATGCGGGCTTCCGCTATATAAGGGACGCGGTATCGATTTTATACTTGCTTTAAGCGCCGGTTCATTTTCCTACGACAAAGGAATTTTTTATGTCCCTGATTTTTCTGATTATTACATCGAAACAGGTTTCAGCCTGGCCAGGATACCAATGTTTATAAGCAATGTGTTTTATATGTCGGTTGATACAAGGTGGGGCATAGGAAATCTCGCCTCAGGAAAATTCGGCATATCGGTTTCTGCTTCAATGAATTATTAAAATCCCGGCCTGCTTTAATAAAGCTCAGAGCCCGAATTTAACAGAAATTCCAAAAGTTAATGAATATCGCCTCCAATCTTCACCGGAAATAAAACTGTTGATTGGGAATTCGGCCCTGAAGTAAGGCGTTGCATATTTTCCACGCCCCAGGTTCAGGCCGTATGCAAGCTGCAATGCGGGATTAACTATAATCGAGCTGAATCCTTTCAGCCTGCCGGCTGTAAGAACCCTTTCCTGGCTTGGCGGATCGGTGTCAAAATGATACCAATCCGGCGATATGACTTTTTCACTAAAATCAGAAGATTCACTAATAAAATATTCAATACCTAAAATTGCACCTACAGACAATTTTGAATCAAACAGCCGGTATCTTATCCCGGGATTGATCCTTACAACCGAAATACTGCTGTTATATGCGTATTCTGTAATCAGAGGTTCATCTATCATTTCATAAACCTGTCGGCTGATGAAATCAGCAGTCAGTTTCCTCCATCCGGCTTCAATAAATATCGCAGTATTTTCACCAATCCATTTTTCAATATTCAAATCAATAGCAATACCATTACCGTTTCCGTTCTCGTATTTTCCGCAGAAATAATCCTCGAAAAACGAAAAGCTTCCATAGTGCTCATCTAAGCCGTAAGATACTCCTATTCCAACGAATATATCAGGTTGTTCGGCAGGAAGCCTTGATGAATATTGCCAGTCAAATCCCTGCGCGTTCAGTAGCGGCGGAACAATTAAGAAAAATAATATGCAGATTAATCTTTTCATTACCTTTTTATCACAAAAATCCTTTGCTGCCTGAAAATCCCCGCGGACATTTCACAATAATATGTTCCTGAAGGCAGGCCCAAAAGATCCACACTCCATTCATATCTTCCACCGGGAAGAACACTGTTATTGATAGACCTTACTTCTTCGCCGTAAGAATTATGAATTGAAATCCTTGTTCTTGATTTGAAAGCTGTCTCGAAACTTAGATTAATATATTCATCTGCAGGATTCGGAGATGGCATATCAAATTTAAAAACACCTCCGTCTTTGGTATAAACCTTAAGCGACAACCCGCAAACAGAATCTATTGAAAAACTTCCGTTATCACTGTTTAAATTTATCACGTGCGAGCATTTATCATCCCCGATTCGGGGCTCGGAAAATGCAACAGGATATGAAATCCTGTCTCCGAGATATGTTCTGAACTGAATCTTTATCAATGTATCTTTGTTCCGGAAAAATCCTCCGGAAGGAATTCTCATTGAAAGATACAGCAGGCCTTTGGAATTATCAGGATCAGCGCTTATTATCGCCCCCTCTGAAGCAGTTCCTATGGGGTCAGTCCGGAGAAATTGCAGAGAAGTAGGATCAAAGCTGACAGTATCCTCAAAATTCCTGGCATTCCCCAGCTTACTTCCTTCGGTTATAATCGGAATACTGATATTCCTTCCGGGGGCCGACCTGGTATCCGGAATGGATATACTTGATTCAAGTGGCAATACCCCCCTTGCTTTCAGAATAATTTCATGAACATTAAAACCGGCGTTCTCGTTTGTGAACAGCCTGAATTTTGATTCTGAATCGCCAAGAGCCCCTGAGCTGAAAGTAAATGTCATTGACCCGGCTGAATACTGCGGGATCGACAGATTACCCGGAATAAAACCAAAATCACCGGTAGTAATATCCAGGTTATTTATCAGCAATTCTTCGTTGCCGGTATTCAAAATTTTTATTACCGTGTCCCTGTCAGCAGAACAATATGGCGGATTCACAACAATATTACCAAAATCAATAGTATCCGGAATTGAAATTTTCGGGTTTATGCCACGCCCTCTGATATATACAATAACATTTGAAGCCTCAGCGGGTATCCCCCAGATATTACGTTCTTTGATATCGCTTCCGATAATATAGCGGGCAAAAAACTCACCGGCACTATCAGGCAGAAACTGAATTTCAAAATCCGTTTTCTCGTCTGTTAAAATGTCGTTCCGGCTTAAATCAAAACCACTTATAAATGAAAAAGCCCCGGATAATTCATTATCGTAATAATTTCTTACTATTTGGCTAAGCGCATGAAAAGGAATATTCCCTTTGTTCACCAGGCTGCCCTTGATTCTGACATTTGTACCAACCCTGACATTTCCGGCATTAAGGCAAATTCTGTCCTGGTCTCCGAAATTCAGGGTATCAATTTTTGTATCCGTTTCAAACAGCCTCATTTCCTGCTGAACTCCGAATCCCCTGAATATTGTTATTGCCGTATCGCTTGTATCAGATTCCGGGGCTATATATATTATCCTGCCAAAAGCACTATCCGAGCCCCTGTTCAGCGGATGATAGCTAACCAATCCGCCTATTGTCTGCCCTGATGGTATCGGAGCCGATACGCTTATTTCCGGAAACTCAAACTCCTCCCCGTCAGGAACAGGAGTAAAAATTCCATAATCAATATTACTTATTGATATTGATTGATCAGCATTGTTTTTTATTTTCCAGTTTTTTTCAAAAGAATTTGGCGGATTTACATAAACAGAATCAAAATCAATAGCATCACGGTAAGTATCCAATAGTTGAATTGTCTTTTTGGCAACCATTATATATTCCCGCACAGTATCAAGCTGCGACCTGTCATCCACGCCGTCAGGATATTTAACCGGGTCGTAAAGTCCCATCAGCAGTCGGGCCTCTTTATTCCCCGGCGGGTAGGTAGCTAATTTTGGCGGAGGCTCGGCTAAATACCTGATTATGATAGCAACAGTATCTCCGGGGTCAAGTTCAATTATGCCGCTTGTCTGCTTCTGAAATTCCGGAAAATCATAAGGATGCGACGGAGTCCTGCCAATAAGAAATGAAGGATCGACCGCTCCGAGCATTAGTTTTTCAGGGCCGTCATTTGCTATATAGAAGTAATGATCCTTGTACTGGCCCGGATAATGAACTCCAAAGTCCACTGTATCGATACGTTTCAAAGCATCATGCCAGATCCTCCCGCCTGAATACAGCCGGGAAATCCCCAATAGTATTATTAGTAATATTATTATTTGAAATCTGAATCTTGACATAATTACAAATTAAAAATTATTTACGCTGCATATTAAAAGAACAATTTAAAAAAACTGCAATTGTTAACAAATAATATTAACAGTTTCCTTGCATTTTGAGCACGTTTTGATATATTTATTCAGATAAAAAAACGGGAATTGCAATGGAAAACAAAAATAAAGCAAGAAAAATTTCACGATCAGGGTTCTTCCTCGGTATAATATTGTTCATTCTTTTGATAATATTTCCTGTTTCTGATAGCAAGCCAGCTTCTGATATGACAGCTGTTGGAGTATTAATGGCCACATGGTGGATGACAAACGCCCTTCCGCTCAGTGCAACATCTCTGATGCCGGCTGTTCTTTTCCCATTGCTTGGAATTATGAAGGGCAAAGAAACTGCCGCAGAATACTTCAATTCTGTGATTTTACTTTTCCTCGGTGGTTTTATAATTGCCTCGGCCATGCAGAAAACCGGCCTTCACAAACGTATTGCTTTTTTCATATTGAACCGTACCGGAAAGAGTCCGGCAGTTGTAATTCTCGGATTCATGATCGCAACAGCTTTTCTTTCGATGTTTATTTCAAACACTGCCACGGCGGTTATGATGTTTCCGGTAGCCATAGCAGTAACACATGCAGCGGGGAATGCTTCCAAAGCCCGTTCCTTTGGTACGCCGCTAATGCTTGCCATAGCCTATTCCGCTTCTGCCGGAGGTATAGCCACACTTATCGGAACGCCTCCCAATCTTGCATTCAACCAGATATATCATTCCACTTTTCCGGAAGCCCCCGAAATCAGTTTTGGCCATTGGCTGATTTTTGCGCTGCCCTTAAGCCTTACTATGCTGGGGCTGATATGGCTTATACTTACAAAGTTTTTACATCGGAAAGAACTGTGTGATATTAATTTAAACAACGACAGATCGTTTACTTCTCTTCCGGCTATGAGCGTTAATGAGAAAAAAGTAATGTTTGTTTTTGTACTATCTGCTTTGCTTTGGACTTTCCGGACAAATATTAATATTGGCGCTATTACCATTTACGGATGGACTAACCTGATCGGGTTAAACGGCCTTGTGGACGACGGAACTATAGCTGTTGCTATGTCTGTTTTGCTATTTATTCTTCCGGACAGCACAAATAAAGGTAGCGGTATCGTAGGTGTGGAACAGATTCGCTCAGTTCCCTGGGAAATCATCCTGCTTTTCGGGGGCGGCTTTGCCCTTGCTGAAGGATTTCAGCATTCAGGGCTTTCGGGAATTATCGGAAATCAATTCAGTGCCCTAAGTGATGCTCCGGTTTTCCTGATAATAATACTGACATGCCTGATACTGACATTCCTGACCGAGCTTACTTCAAATACGGCAACAACCCAGACTCTGCTGCCGATACTTGCATCTGTTGGCATAGGTATGGGCATTAACCCTCTGCTATTGATGATACCTGCCACAATATCCGCTTCATGTGCTTTCATGCTTCCAATAGCTACTCCGCCCAATGCTATCGTATTCGGTTCGGGATATTTGGAAATTCACGATATGACACGCGCAGGGCTGATATTAAACCTTGCCGGTGCATTAATTATTTCAACATTTTTCTATTTCATAGGTTCGGCCGTTCTGGGAATTGATCCTGCCGTGCAGCCGATTTGGGCACACTAACATTCTATTTCTAAAAAATTGAAACAATTATTAAAAAAAAATTACTACCCGAAAAAAAAATTTGCATAAGTGCTGCCTTTTCCATTATATTATAATACTTAATGTGTCGCATTAGCGGCATGTATTATTAGCAGCAAAAGGGGACAATAAAATGGAAATCGTTGAGGTATTTGGCTTCAAGCCTTATTCCGGCGCTAAAATGCCATTCTTTAACATGTCTGTTTCAGCAGGAATACCTGTACCTGTTGATGATAAAATCGACAAGGAAATTGATTTGAACGACCTTCTGATAGAACATCCGAAGGCTACTTTTTTTGCAAGGATAAGTGGTATTGACGGTTATAACTTAGATATATCCGACGGAGATATACTTGTTGTTGATACAGCAATAGAAGCAGCCGACGGAAGAATTGTGGTTGTATCTGTCAATGGATCGTTCACTATCAAAATATACAGGGAAGGAAGGCACTGGCCATACCTGGAAGCTCCGGACAGCAGTGTTATGCCTTTGGAAATCAATGAAGAAAATATCGGCCTGAAACCGGTTGGTGTTGTAACTAAAGTAATTCACAGCATTTAGAGAACAAGAATACACATATTTTCAAATGAAAGTTTCTTATAAAAGCAAAAAATTATCGGCTGATAAATTTGGTTCGATAGGAAGGAGGTTTCGCTTCGAAGCTCCCCTGCTCGATGCAGCATTCCCCGCCGGAAAAATTCCCGGGGTAAATAATGTCGGCGACCTCGACCTTTATAAATACCTTCTGCCAGGAAACCAGGATAATTTCTATCTTGTAAGGGTTAACGGCGAAAGTATGATAGATATAAATATATTCGACGGGGATATACTCATCGTTGAGGAATGTAATACTGCCAGCCCCGGCGATATCGTTATATCGTCTCTGAACGGTGAGCTGACAGTAAAAAGGCTGATTGAAAAAAAAGGTGTTTATTATCTGCAATCGGAAAACAGCCGTTTCCTGCCAATTGAGATAAGCCCGGAAATGTCTTTCACCATACAGGGCAAAGTACGCCACGTGGTACATTCACTCATTTAGCTGATTATGGTTTTCCCCCGGGCAGGCTCGATTATTTTATCTATCCGGGCTATCAGGTAATTCGTCAGTACTAATCCATTTTCAGCAATTAAAAATCAATTTGCCGGAACAATAAGTATATCAACACTAAAATTACAGTATTTAAAAATATAAATTATTAACTAAAAAGAACTTGCATGGTAATGGTTAATTATTATCTTTTTCCTGATGTACAATTTATGTCAAGGAGAAATACATGCTTTTGGATTCAGTTGTTGATATTTACAATTCCCTTATGAAATCTGATAATGATTACCTGAAAACTGAACTGCTCGATTCTGTAGTTAAATATGCCAGAATAAGGACTGACTGGGCCTTTCTTTCTGTTGATGATAAAAAAGAAAAAGACAGTTACAGAACGGCTGCACATAACGCCCTTATTTCAAATATTGATGCCCTTGCAAGAAACATGAGCCAGGCCGGGCAAAATACCGACTGGCGAAAAGAACTGACTGATGACAGAAAAATCATTGGCGACTGGGCATGCATGGTTCATGCTTACCTCGGAATATCAATGAGATAATTTTCTATCCTGTATTCTATTGTCAATTACCAAACCTTTTCCTGACACTGCGCAGGTAATGCTCGGACACGCCAAGGTCCAAAGCTATCTGCTTGGCTGTTTTATTCCTGTTTTGCTTCATGTACCTGTCCACGAAACCATCCAGCCGTGTTAGCTTTGGGATGTAAAAACTCAGGCCGCCAAAATCTTTCAATATTTTTCTTACAGCATCAATTCCTACAACTTTTGATACCAGCTTCAAATCGTCAGTCAGCTCATCTTCGCGTATCTGATCAAAAACACTGTTCATAACCGTCAGGCTCCCAGCCATTATTGTTTAACATAAGAAAGTTGATTTCAGCATCGTTCCCGCTTGATGAAAACAGAAAATCGCCAATTATAAACTCAAGGTCCGACCTTAAAGTGGGGCTTATCAGCTTTTTGCTCTCGGCTTCCTTCAGGGCACTCCCGAGAATTTCCCCGGCCTTCTCCAGCCTGTCGGCAGCACTTGCATTTTGCTTTGATTGTTGCATGATTTTTTACCTTATTTTATTACAAATGTAATATATACAATTATTTTTGGTAATTTTTACTTGTAATATATGTATATATTGCTTATATTCCAAGTAAATTATTTTTGTTTATTTTAAAAATAGTTTATAAAATATGGATAAGATAGGAATAGAAATTGGCAGAAGGCTGCGGGAAATCAGGGTAAACATATTCAACGAGGGCGTGAAGCTGTCGGCTTCGCAGTTTGCCCAATTGCTTAATGTCAGCCAGGACAAGATCCGCAATTACGAAAACGGGCGTTCCGGAGTTCCCCCGGAACTTCTTGTTAAGCTCTACCGCAAAGGTATAAACCCGGTTTTTATACTTACGGGCGAGGAAAGTATTTTTGCTGCCAACCGTGCCGGCAAAATACTGAAAGAACGCCTTGAAGAAAGTGAAGTATTTCATAACGATAAGGTTATCCCGATTGGCAGTGCCAGCCTGGATACAAAAAAAATGAGTATGGACGAAAAGCTGGAACTGATAAGCGCCGTTGCAGGCGACATTCTTAACCAGAGAAAGAAAAATGATGACTAAGGCTGAATTCAGGGATTGGGCAGCAATGGCCCCGGATGCCGATATATACCGCTTAAGCAGGAAATACCTGCTCGGCGGTGCCGAATCGGGCAGGCCTGATATTGAAAGGCTTGAAATACTAAGCAGGGAATGCCTGCAACGCGGGTCGGATGCATTTGAAAACGCCAAAGAAGACGCGGAATACATACTGACAGGCACGATACTCGGGCTCAATGCCCCGCTGCGTCCCTTTCGCCTGTCTTATTCAGAAACTGAAATGCCCGGCATACCTGAAAATATCAATATTTCAGAGCTGAAGGAATGCATGATATACGGGGATTCAATGCAGGGAGCAGGAATTTTCGAAGGCATGAAGGCAATTATAGCACCGGGAAAGAAGTGCAAAAGCGGAGATATAATAATTGCAGAAGTGGACGGCAGGCTGTTTATTAAAAAATATATCGTGGAACGAAACGGAAAGTATCTTGTATCCGAAAACCGCAAATACCCGCCCGTCCCGATTGAAAAATGCAGGAATTTCAGAATTTTTGCTAAAGTTATTGGAATTGAACCGGGAGGAAATCAATGATAGGAAGTATTGAATTTGAACAGCCATTTTTCGACGACATGGAACCGGAACCAAAATTTTCCGATGAGTTACTTTATCTTATTCTCGAATCTGTATCGGAAACAAATAAATTACTGAATAAATACAGCGATCAGGATATATACCGAGGCGCCCGCCGGCTTATTGAGCAGGGCTTTTTGCGCGGCACTATTCTGAACGGTCGGGAATGCAGCTTCTCACGCTTAACCTATCGGGGCAGGGTGCTTAAGAACCACCTGCAGGAACAGCTTATAATGAAAGGAATCAATATTTCGTGAAGTTGAAATCTTTCTTTTCAGAAGCCCGGAAATTATAAAATTATTTGACTCCCGTGTTCAAATTTACCGGAAGAATATTTACCCGGGATGCGCCGGATATATATGTACGCGTGTTAAAATATGCCTTCAATAATTTATTTTGAAGCTTTGGATGCCGGCATAAAAAAACTCTCGGAATTTCGTTCCTAATGGCAAAAGAATAATATTAAGGGCCTCAATTAAAAGAGCCGATTACATAATTTCACTTGAAAATTATGAACCTTTGGAAATTTCAACCGTTTATAATATAAGGATCGACAATTTCTTTTTCTTCAGCCGTCAGGTAAAAAAGGGAGCAGGCTGAATGTTGAAACAGGATTAATATATCATCAGGAATTTAAAACAAGCACTGCATACCCTGGCAAAAAAGAAAAATGTGAAAATATAATTGATAACCGTCAAAATCTATACTTCAAAATTAATCTTGCCGGTTTGCAAAGAATAATGTAAATTAATTTTTTTAATAAAGATAATTATCATGCATAAAATTTTTAAAATAATACTGATAATATTTTCTGTGGCCGGAATTCATTCCCTTTCTACTGCACAGGAAAAATCCGACTTTGAAACTCCTTCGTACCGCTACGTTCCGAACGAAGCATTCGGACTTGGAGAGAAACTTGAATACGATGTTGGTTACAAATTTATTACTGCCGGAACGGGATATTTCCATATTCTGCCGGAACCTGTGGTTATCGACGGCAGAAAATGCTATGATATCCGCTTCGAGGTAAGGTCTCTTCCAGCTCTTGATATGCTATACCGGGTGAAAGACGCCTACAGGACTGTAATTGATATTGGCGGGATATTCCCCTATCTTTTCGAACAGCATATTCGCGAAGGAAAATATAAAAGAGATATGTATGCCGATTTCGACCAGCAAAATCATAAGGCATATACCCGCAATAAAAAGAAAACCGATACTTTTGATATCCCGCCCTATGTTCATGATATTGTTTCTGCTTTGTTTTACGTGCGGACTATGGACCTGAAAAATATTCCAAAGGACAGCACTATTATGCTGAAGAATTTCTACAAGGATTCTACTTACCAGCTCGGAGTGAAAATTCGGGGCAGGCAGACAATTGAAGTAAAAGCCGGAGAGTTTAAATGCGTAGTTGTCGAGCCAATGGTTGTTAAAGGCGGGCTGTTTAAAAGCGAAGGTAAAATTCTTGTGTGGCTTACTGATGATGACAGGAAAATTCCGGTGAAGGTAGCCACAAAAATACTGATAGGATATGTCGGGGCCGAGCTTACAAAATATTCAGGTGTTCGGGGTAAAGTCGATGCAAAGATCAGGGATAATTAATATTATGATAAAAAAAACAATTATTACGGGATTGCTTCTGCTGCTGAATAGTATTTTACCGGTTTTTGCCCTTGAACCGGACAAAGACGATGTTTACAACAACCTGATTGCCAAATACGGTGAAATTGAATCTGTTTCTGTTGATTTCTCGCTGGAAAGTGAACCCGGGCTGAAAGGAAAGCTGAAGGCGGTACGTGGGAATAAATACAACCTGCTTCTTGGAACACGCCGGATAGTATGCGACGGTGAAACAATATGGAACTATTCAAAAACAGATAAAAATGTAGTTATCAGCGATTATGATGCAGAAAGTGCTGATGCCGGCCTGGAGCAGTTCTTTTTTATTTTTCTTGAAAAGTATTACCCCGTTGGCCTTACCTCGATGACTGAATCCGGCAGGGGAAGCGTCTATTTCCTGGAACTGGAACCTGATAATGAAGATGAAGCAATAAATGATATTCGCAGGGTTAAAATATGGCTTTCGAAGAAAGACCTCTCGATAATCGCGGTAGGTATCGAATCAGATAATGATTTTCTGAAATGGATAATTGAAAATTTAAATGTAAACAGTAATATCAGTAGCAACAGTTTTAAATTCACTCCGCCCGAAGGAGTTGAAATTATCGATTTCCGATAATACTTGCTTATCGGCAGATTCACAATATCCATAAATTCATAAGCCATTAATTCCATCATAATTTTTTCAGCTGGCAAACAAAAAGCCTCCCGTCCAAAATGTCCGGAAGGCTTTTTTGATTTACCCTAATATTTCATTATGCCTGTACAGGTTTATTAAAACCCGATAAAAACATAGCAATTAAATAGCACAAGGCGCCCACAACAAGTGATATATCAAATCCGAACTCGAATGCTACCAGAAGTATCCCGGTAGAACCAAGAACCGAGGCCATACCATTCACGGCAAAGCCCCAGTCCACATTTTCACCGACTTTCTGTGCAGCTTTTGGAAAAGGCATACCCATGAAAAAACCACCCGGGGCTATCATTATTGCTGAAATCAGCATACGCGGTACTAAAGGAAGCCCGCCAAAAACTCCGAACAGGTTTGTAAAAACAAGAATATTGAGCGCTACCCAGGCAATTATTGCCATGAACACAATTTTATCAGCAAACATTTCCGAATAGCGGCTGCCGATACCGGAAGCAATCAGCATGGTGAAAAGCACGGTAATAATGCTCCATACAGATGGCCCGATAAACAGGGAGTACTGCTGAATTAATATCACCTCTATTATCATAAATCCCATACCTATCATAAAAAAATACATCCATGGCCGAATCCCGAGCCTTGAAGATTTAAACGCAAAAGGTATTAAATTTAACGGTAGTATAATTATCAGCGCTAATGCCAATATCATTAAAATGATCAGCTTGGACAACGGATAACCCATAAATTCGTATTGCGGCAGTTGTTCCATATTGTCAGATTTGAAATTTTTCCACAAACCGAGCTGAGCTATGAATGGCCTGTCATCGGAACATGGAGAAATATCTGCATGTGCAGAATCCTGTACATTTTCCCAGCCTTCGGTAACTATCCTGTTTATCAGGTTGCCTTTCAGTGAATCAGCTGCCGGATAAAGTAAATACTTATAGTCCCTCCTGTTTGGTACAGAACTACCGTAAGCAGCAGCCAAAAGCTCAGGAGTCAATTCTCTTTTTGAAAGCAGAAGAAGCATTCTTCTCATGTGCGGAAGATGATATATAGCAAAGTGTTTGTCAGGATCGTCAACCCCTTCTTTCCAAAGCGCCTGTTCCACCATTGTTGCAATTCTCGGCATATAGAACTGATGTTCCATGCTCATAAACCCTTTATCGCTTAAAGCATTCCAGTAATCCCGGAAAGCCTCCTCGGTGAACAGGTAATTCTCGGCAAGGGCAAATGCCCCTGAGGCAAGTGCAGCCCAGGAATTGGAACTTAAAGAATATATTATATCAAATTTATTTTCGAACATTCGGCTGTAAGCCCGGGCATCTTCTGTTACAACTTTCACCTGTGGTAAATTATACATATTGCCGGTATATTCTGATAGCATCCCTTCTGTCATCATATCATTAATATGCGGAACCACCTCTACGGCGTGAATCTCGGCAGCGCCTTCCTGCAATGCCATTAGGACATCACCGCCGCCACCGGCGCCAAGCGAAAGAAATCTACAAGAATCGAACATACGAATCAAATTTCCGACATTAATATTGAAATGATACTTCAAAGAATCCGGCCTGTCAATTTCCCCGTCAAACGGAAAAACCGGTGAATTGGCAACATTATCAATATTCAGCCCCCTGTATTGGCCTTCGAAATCGTACATTTTTACTTTCGCCATTGCATCCCAATGAGTATAAATAACCTTTGCTCTTTCCTGCCTGTTTTGTTTTTGAAGCATATCTTCAGAAAAGAATCCGCCAATTGCAGTTGCAATAATTAATATTGCAGGAATAATCTTTTGCCAATTCCCGGATGCAATAAGCCCGGCAAATAAAATGGGCATAGCAGTATATGTTACAGCCCTCGGAGTGCCGCAAATATTCATTGCAGCAATAGCAATTATTACTCCAAATGCCGCACCGGCCATATCCCACATGTACATCCTGGGCATATCACTGTAATTTTTCTTAAATAAATAACTGAGTGCCATACCCCCAAAGAAATAGGGAAGCCCGAGAATTATTCCGGAACTGAATACCTTCAGAAAATCAGTTAATCCGGCAAATATCTTTGTGAATTCCGGATTTATCTGAAATACAAGAACAGGCCCCAGCAAAATAAACAAACCTGACAATGACATAGACAGATTTGCCACTACGTCACGGTTGAATGCTTTAACATATCGAAGAGCAAGCCCTCCGAGCCCTATGCCGAGAACAGCCGTAGATAATATCAAAAAAGCAAAGGTATAGAAGAATTCGGCAGAAAAAATACGAGTCCAGGAAATTTCCATTGCTATCAGCGAAATAGAAATACCCGCGATAATTAAGTAGCGTTTATTCATAAATAACCTGACAAATTAAACCAAACAAATAACTAAAAACGGACGGGTGGTTATTATACGATACTATCAGGCTAATGTTTCATTGGAATATAATTATTATCCATAGCAGGACACTCCTTGCAAATGCCCATTTTATGAATTAATCGACAGGAAATTTGAAATACTTAAAAACAATCACGTCTAAGTTATAATATTTTAAATATTCATCGTTACCGGAATATTTATCTCAGTGATAATATTGTCAGTTACAGCCCCGCCTTCAGCACCCACGGCATTTCCGCCCGCACCACCGTCTCCGGCTTTGGCACCAATGTTTGTTACAGAACCGCCAGCACCGCCGGTTACATTCGATCCGGCAATTGAACCAAACGGAGTCCATTGGTTAGCCGATCCGCCAAATCCGGCCGTGTTGTTGCCATAAGTATTACCTGTGGCGCTTCCTCCGCCCCCTCCTGCGCCTCCGGCAATATCGCCGTTATTAGTTGCATTCCCGCCGGTTTTGCTTCCTGTATTGGCAGCCATGCCATAGTTATTGCTTCCTCCGATAATACTGTCGGCTTCCTCGCTGCTTATTTCTTTCTTGTGGTCAAGGTCGTGAAGAGAAATCTTAGCCATATATACTCCGCTTCAGGTTTTTCAATGTATTTAATTTTTATAACGAACAAAATAGCCGTTTGTTATGCTTACTTTTCCGGAACCGTTATTATTAACCGCCTCGAAATCAAAACTGCCTTTAATATAATCTTTTGTAACTTCAGAAACAACCACTTTTCCACTTATGCTGTCGCCATAAACAATTGCCCCGGCCATACCTATATCATATTCAAAACGGGTAAAACCTTCGCTGCCGGCCAAATCGAAAGTGTAAGTATCACTACTGTCGATAAGAGCAAAATAAACAGAATAAATATGGCTTGTATTTTCAATCATGGTTCCGGAATATAGCGCAAGATCAAAACCATCCTGAGGGTAAATATTCACGTTCACTCCCTGTGCTGAAAATTCAAGAACTTTTGAACCGCTGATTGTTGCTATTAAAGTATCCTGCCCTGTTGGCTTCGCCGATGTACTGTCATCATCACAAGCAAGAACTGTAATTGCCAGTAATACAATGATTGCTATAATTCTTACCATTTTTTTTCCAGTTAAAAAAATAAACCCGGAATACTAATATCCCGGGTATAAAAAATCATCTTTAAATGAACTTAGATATTCATAGTTACCGGGATGCTGACAGAATTAGTAATCTGGTCTGATACAGCACCGCCCATAGCTCCTACAGCAGCGCCACCGGCACCGCCGGCACCGCCTACAGCGCCAATATCAGTTACACCACCACCGGCTCCGCCTGTAGCATTGGAATTAGTAATGGAACCGCCGCCGCCGGCACTAAGCCAGCCACCGCCGCCGCCACCGGCAGATTGCGATGCGCTTCCGCCGCCGCCGCCCTGGTTCCAGCCCCAGGTTGAACCCCGCGAACTTCCACCGGCTCCACCGGCTCCGCCGGCCTGATCGCCCTGATTTGTAGCATCACCGCCATGCTTATGTCCGGTATTTCCATATACACCGGTTGATTTGTCGTAAAGGCCTGCGCCTACAACTTTTTTCATTGCATCGGCATCAAGTTCTGCATTCTGTTCGAGGTCTTTGAATTCAATTTTTGCCATTGTATCCTCTCGTGATTGTTAGTAAATGGAATTTCAAAAGTATAGTCTTTCGGATTTTATATTCAGTTTAACTTTTAATAATATAAAGAAAAATGTAAAAAAAATCACGAAAATTTTTAATTTAAGCTAAAAAAAATTTTGGAAATGAATAATTATGGTTCTTTCGGACTACATAGAAGCGCCTCTCCGGCGGATTTGCAATACAATTTCTTCAAAAAGCAGAAAAGCAATATTTGATTTATCTTCCCGCTTACCTGCCGAATTAGCATATTTTTTATCGGGTTTTGAATTCCCATGCAATATTAGCACTCCGGGGGCTGACCTTCTATTATCTTTATCAAAGCTGGGCAGGAACTCCGTTAATCTTCTTCATTCAGATAATATCGCAAAACACACTGATCTGAAAGCAAATTTACTTTTTTCAAGTGAACTTAAGGATCATATTGATTTCACCTGGTATGAATACGATACCGGAAAGAATGATTTTGTGCCTTACCCTTCATATTTCTGGGGTATAAACCAGGAAAATTTCAATATAACAAAGGACTATTTCACTGCCATAAGCAAAGCCATGGGAAAAGAAAGTTCTGAAATCAATCCCAATACCATTCAGCAAATATCAACGATAGTATCAGCTATGCCCCCGGAATCTAATCTGAATTGCATTGGCATAATGCTTGGCCGTAAAAACAACGCAGTCAGGCTTTTAATATCTTCGGTTAATCCCGGGAATATTAAAAGTTTTCTAACCCTGTCAGGATATTCCGAAACCGGAATAGATAATCTGTTACAATTTGTTTCTTTATATAATAAATTTTTCGATGTATTTTCATTGCAGCTTAGCATTGTTGGCGGAAATCTATCGGACAGAATCGGGGTGGAATGTTTTATCAATAACAGTTTTGATTTTATCCAGAAAAGAAAAACCGAGATTCTAATCGATAAAATGATCAGCAGCAACCTTCTAATTGATAATATTGCAGGGATTATTCCCATGATTCCGGAACCTGTTTACCACGACAATGAAATAAACCTTGTTAGCGGAAACCAAAAAATCAGATTGATAGAAACATTTATGGGATTTCACCATTTTAAATTTACTTTTACACCTGAAATGACCAATCCTAAGGCCTATTTGTGGTTTGAATCAAAATGGAGTTGATAAAAAATTGCAAATCTTTGTTTGTATATTATTTTAATGATATTTATATTACTAAAAATCATGATATTGAATTTACCGGGATAAGAACATGAAATATATTTCCACCTTAATATTACTTACGGTTTTGATACTTACATCATGCAAGACTACAGAATCAGATAGCAGCCATTCCGGCAGCGAAGTAAAAAAACTGGATAATATCAGCGAAAAACCCGTTTCACAAAAGTCTGCTGAAATCACAATGCCACTTCCAATTGTTATCGGAAAAATTGAAATTTTCTATTATGATAAACCTGAGGACAGTAACCTTTATGACTCTCTGATCGAATATTTAGATAAAGTAGCCGGCTTCCTGCAAACAAACCACGGATATACAATCAGGATAATCGGACATTCCGACAACTCGTTATCAATGGAAAAAAATTATGAAATATCGAAGATAAGAGCAAAAAAAGTAACGGATTATCTAATAAGCAAAGGAATAAGCAAAAAGCACATATTATCTACAGGAAGGGGGCCAATTCAGCCTATAGCAAAAAATAACAACGAAGAAGGCAGAAGAAAAAACCGAAGAGTGGAAATTTTAGTGATGAAAAATTAAGGTGTTTCTGATAATGACATTAATTATAAAGTGGCTTTTTACTATCAATTAATCAGAGAATATTATAATGAGACAAATATTGACGTTAATCATACTTTCTATCTTAGTTCTTTCATCATGCAAAACTGCCGATAATGAAAAGAAAGAAGCAGATGCTTCAATAAAATTGTTGGAGCCGCCTGAAACCGCCGATAATGAAAAGAAAGAAGCAGATACTTCAATAAAACTGTTGGAGCCGCCTGAAACAGGTGAAGACAGTAGAATGCCTCATATTCATAAGTCAGAACCTGTGGCGATGGTATTAAGTTCATCCCCCAGCAAAGAAATGATTGACGGAGAAATTACAGAATATCCATTAGTAGAAACTGAGATCAAAACACCCGACACACTTATTATCGAAAAAACCGAGAAATTTCCATATCAAAAGACTGAAGATACTGATATGTACCCGGCACTGATCGAATACTTAGATAAAATTATTGAATTCTGTAAAGCCAACGAGGGATATGAAATTAGAATCGTCGGATATTCTGATAATACATTATCAACTTCTAAAAATTTCAGATTATCCCAAAGCAGAGCTGAAAATGTTGTAAATTATCTGTTAAGTAAAGGGTTAAGCAGGCGACTTATCCTTTCTACAGGCCGTGGGGCAACAAACCCTCTTGCCAGAAATGATACGGAACAAGGCAGAAGAAAAAACAGGAGAGTGGAAATTTTGGTAGTTGAAGGCAGGTAATACCTGTTATTGCTTTTTGCAAAATTTTATAACTGGGCCTGAATATTGATTGCCTATCAGGCCATATCAATAGCCACCCGGACAAATCCTTTGGCTTTTATCAGCAACTCCTTTGCTTTGTTATAGTCAACTCCCCCAAGAGACATTACAAGGGCTGATTTTACATGCCCTTGGGATTTCTCAAGCAGATCCCCGGCAGTAGCGTAATCAACATTGCAAATCGTCATTATTGTCTTCTTCGCTCTTTCCACAAGCTTGGCATTTGTCAGCTGAAGGTCAACCATAATATTTCCGTGAGTTTTCCCCATTCGAACCATTGCCGCTGTTGTAAGCATATTGAGTACCATTTTCTGCGCTGTTCCGGATTTCATTCTTGTTGAGCCTGTGATAACTTCCGGGCCTACATCCGGACATATATAAACATCGGCATTTATCCCGAGGGAAATTACTTTGTGCCTTGGCACCGTGGATATCATTATTGTGAAAATTCCCTTTTCCTTGGCGCCGTTCACGGCTCCTTTCACAAAGGGCGTCCTGCCGGAAGCGGCAATTCCGCAAACAACGTCCGGTTTGTCAATTCCACGTTCCTCAAGTTCATTTCCGCCGTTTTCTTCGGAATCCTCTGCCCCCTCCTGTGCAACGAACATAGCCTCTCTGCCGCCTGCGATAATTCCCTGTACCATTTCGGGGTCAGTTCCGAATGTTGGCGGGCATTCGGATGCATCAACCACCCCGAGCCTTCCGCTGGTACCCGCGCCAAAATAGAACAGTCGCCCTCCTGCCCTGAAAGCATCAACAATTCCGTCCACGGCTTTGCCAATATTCTCAATTTCGGCACTAACAGCTCTTGACACCAGCATATCCTGGGAATTAATTATTTCAAGAATTTCTCTTGTAGAAGCTTTATCAATATTCGATGATACTGGATTTCTCTGCTCTGTTTCCAGCGCAGCAATTTCTTTAAATAATTTTGTTTCAGTCATTTTTCAATATCGCAGGTTGTTATTATGTTCCGAACGGAATTTAGCATTTTAATTGTTTGTATCAAAACAATTCTGTTTTTGGGCTCATGTCAGCAAATTTAATTCATTAAAATTAATCCCGGCTTTGATTTTAAATTTCTACAACATTATGGTTACATAGTAATTTTTTTCTTTGGATTGCCTAATATTATTAAGTTTTTATACATCAATGATTTTAAAGGTGGAAACCAAAAAATTGATAGATAATCCTATCATATTCACTAATATTCAAAAAAATAAGTCTTTTATAATATTATTTTTTTCAGTATTATTTTACAGGCGAAATGATTATTTGTTAAAATTGTGATGGCAGCCCCGGGAACACGAACATTGATTACTTGATTTTTATCTTTTATTGAAACTACTATTTTCGGAGGGCCAAATGAATATACAGGGTGTTATTGAAGAAGCTGCCCGCGAAATCAAACAGGCTGACGCTTTGTTTGTTCTTGCCGGTGCAGGAATCGGTGTTGATTCGGGCCTGCCCGATTTCAGGGGTGATGAAGGATTCTGGAAAGCATACCCACCACTCGAGAAAGCAGGAATTTCTTTCACGAAAATGGCCAATCCCAGGTGGTTCAAAACAAATCCGAACCTGGCATGGGGTTTCTACGGCCACAGGTTGCATTTATACAGGGATACCAACCCGCATGACGGTTTCAGAATATTAAGAGAGATTTGCGATAAAAAACCTGATGGTTACTTTGCATTTACATCCAATGTTGACGGACAATTTCAGAAAGCAGGCTTCGACAGGGAGAAAATAGTGGAATGCCACGGTTCCATTCATAGTTTTCAGTGTTCGGAACCATGCACCAAGGAAATATGGCGGGGCGATGATATAAATATCGACGTAGACGAAAGTACTATGCTCGCAGCCGACCCGCTGCCAAAATGTCCGCATTGCGGCGCACTGGCAAGGCCAAATATTCTCATGTTTGGCGATTGGAGCTGGCTTTCATACCGTTCGGACCTCCAGGAAAAAAGGATGTATGACTGGCTCGATTCATTAAAGGGCAAAAAACTTGTTATAATTGAAATTGGCGCCGGCAAAGCAGTTCCTACGGTTCGCTATCAGTCAGAATCTTCTTCCATACGCCGAAATGCAAAGCTGATCAGGATAAACCCGAGAGAATCCGATGTTCCGGCAGGTAATATTTCCCTGCCTCTGCCGGCTTTCGAAGGAATAAAAAATATTTCGATGGCTTTGAAGAAACTATAATATCTTTATAAATTCCCATTTTAAACACAAGCTCAGGCAAAATCTTAAGCTTGTGTTTTTGTATTCATGGCAATGGTTCATGCTTTAGCAGCAATCCCCTGTGCTTTCGGAATCTTCATTTTGCTAAAAATAAAAAAACTCATCGGCTTACAATTAGTTACCCGATGAGTTTATGAAAATCCGCATATAAAAAAAACTATCTCAATCTTATAAATCTGGCAGTATATGTTCTCGATCCGGCAGAAACCTGAATAATATAAACTCCGTCGGGAAGTTTCCCGGTGTTGATATTTACAGCCTGACGCGAATCCTGAATCATGACTTTCCTGTTAATGCCGGTGTTTATTCCGTTTATGTTGAATATTGACAAGTTGATCTCGCCTGCCGGTATTTCAGGCAAACCAATTTCAAGAATATCTGAATACACAGGCATAGAGATAACACTGATATCGGAGCTGCCGGCAGGATTATCTATAATACCTGTAGTATCTACTTTGAATGCAAGCCCGGTAAGGCTGATAACACTGTCGCCGCTCATAGCATCGGATGTAAACGTTAGTTCGGCGCTGAAACTGCCGCTGTCCTTAGGGAAGAAGCATATTGATTTGAAATATATTTCCTCACCAGGTTCAAGTACTTTTGGCAAAGATGGAGAATTAATTTCAACAAAGAACGGATCGGCAGCGCCTTCAAGGGATTTCAGAAGAAGGGGCCATTCGCCGGAGTTTGTGATTTTCAGTCCGTCGTTATTTATATCCTCTATGCAAACGCTTGTATTAACTTCATGTTTGCCAAAATCAAAATCTTCCACCATGATATTATTAATCAAAGCCGAGGCGGATATCTGATACTTGTACTCGAAGCAAACCGTGTGAACTATCAGCGTATCGATATCATCAGATTTCATGTCCTCAAGAGGAGCGATGTAATCAATAATAATATCAACATCAGTTCCGGAGTTGAAAGCAAGGCCAACATAATCCTGGCTGTTTTTAATAAAGAATTTACTTCCGTTTTGCATTTCAATGCCATTAATCGTCAGGTTCTTGTCCGATGTATTCATGACTTTAACGGTATCACTTATCGAAGTTCCGGCACGAATTGGCTGCATAACAACTTCTTCCGGTTCAAGTACCACAGTTTCCGGATAAAAGCGAATAGAATCTATTCTGTAATTTCCTGCTTTGTCCAAAGCGGCAAAAACGGCAAAAGCTTCTTTCATGGGATCAATCACTTCAAGTACAAAATTTACTTCGGTGATCTTATGCTGGGGAATAAAACTTTCTTCGTTAAGAATTTCGAAATTAAAATTATAGGAGCTGTCTTCAATCAGGACAACACGGCTGATCCCCCGGTCTTCCTGTTCCGGATATGGTTCGCCTTTGGTTCTTTCTGTAACTTTAACGAAGTAATTACCACAGTCTTCATCAACTTCAAATACAGGAGGTACCTCGTCGAGTTCGTCAATTGTGTTGGTACCCATGGTTATAGGCCATCCGTAAGAATAATACGCCCTGAAACCGGTCAGATATCCTCCGAATTTTGTATTCGATTCAACACTGTGCGTTCCCGGACCAACAAAAAGCTTAACCCAGTAAATATCGGTACCTGTAATTCTGTTGGTAATAATTCCGGGAGTTGATTCGTAAATTGGTTTGCCGTCAAGCTTTACTGATTTAAGCAGTGCTTTGTCCGGATCGTCAGGATCGCCGATAACAAAGAGGTTTAGCTCATTATCGTTAAAACTTAGCCTTGAAGAAGGTGTACAGAAGATTGCGTTGGAAACATATTGCTCAACAGGGGGTATTACTATCTGAAGCGGATCCCAGCTTAAGTCTCCGTCCCATTGATAAGACCATGCATACTGATTGAGCATGTATGGTTTTTCGCCACTCCAATGAGAAACTCCCCGAACTGATGTAAGTTTATTGTTTCTCCTGTCAATAGTCATAATGTTGAATGGCTCGAAAAACTGGCCTTTTTTATTGATTTTCATTTCCGGCTGTCCGATAATACTTCCACCGCCTTTTTCCATGTAAACACATGAAACATTGTTGGAAGCTTCCCCTGACATAGCCCTGAAATTATCTCCGTCGCCTTCGCGGCTTCCGTTTTTCGTTCTTGAGAATTGGACTGATACATGCTGCTTACCCCATTGTGATACGGGCGGGAGCATTTCCGACAGATTATCCCTGTAAAGATCGCGTGCGGGATTTGACGGCATAGGACATCTCATGTGGAAAGAAATCAGCCCTATCGGGTTGCTGGCAGTTATTTCGGAGCCGCTTAGGTCGAACTGCCCGTAAGTGGAGCCGTCTCCGCGAACCATGTATGTTTGCCCTTTATTAAGCTTTACGGAAAAGGCATCGCCTATTTCACGTCCTCCGACGGTTGTTGCCACACCTGCACCAGCACCGTTAAGCTGGATATTTACCTGAGTATTATTTTCAGCAGCAACAATTATAAATCCACTGCCACGGTCGCGATTGTTCTCGTGGTCGTCAAAGTAGCTGCAATGGAGATATTCAGTGCCCCAGCTTCTGATTGGCAGGGCAGTATATCCTTCGGCGCTCCATCTTTTGACGTTTATTGAAAATACGAAAACAGGGTCGTCCGCAATTATATGCACTGCTTTGTCCAGCACCGTTTCACTTTCGGTAACCACCCAGTTGAACTGAACATCAGAGTCCTCACTTGTGAAAACAGTTGGTTGATATGCAATAACATCCTTGGTTCTTACAAATCCGGTTGAAGGATATTCAAGGGTTACTTTTGTGTCTTTATAGGAAGTAACAATGATCTCCAGGCCTTCCTGGGAAATGGAAGCTCTCGGATCTTCGTTCTGCGGAAGCGCTATCCAGAATTCCTTTCCACAGTTGCTGTTTTGCATTAGGTATTTCATATCTCCTGTTAATTCAAAGGATTTCAAGCCAACAGGAAGAAATAGAACAATTAGTATCATTAGTGAAAGATAGTTATTAGGTTTCATAATACACCCAAATATGGTGAGACAGGAATAATTAATTATACAAAATGCCTGAAAACCCGGAACAGGGACATGTCCGGGATGAGAAAGTGTACTTCCTAAACAATCTGATTGGAATATATCATTTAATATTGAGAAAATCAAGAAATAATAAGTATAATGTTCAATTATTATTGATTTGTGATTAGAATGTGTTTTCAAAAAGTATTAAGAAAATTGTTTCTACTCAGGTTGGTAAAATATATTGCTGTTATTGAAAAAAAATACAGAGAAATGTCATTCTGACCGAGCCAGCGAGGGAAGAATCCATCTTCTTCTTAAAGAATTATTGAAGAATGGATTCTTCGCTGGCGCTCAGAATGACCGCTTTATACAATTTTTCCAGATTCCCAAAGTTCAGCTGAATAGTAACAGAAAATTTAAAGCTGAGTAAACGCCTTATTCCTGACTGTTAAACACAGCTATTATCAACATACACGAATACAAGACCAACAATTAAAAAGCCCGCTTTCGATTTGAAAAGCGGGCTTGATAATATTAATCTTATCAGAACTAATCTTAATCAGATTAGTGTCCTGCTGACGGCGGTGCCGGTTCGTCCGGACTTCCTGCATTCTTAACAGGTATCTGGATCATAACCCAGGCAATAATACCAAGAACAACAAGGCTAAGTATGAACGGAGCGCCCGGCCATACAGCTTCAGGAATAATATCAAATACAGCAAGGCCTGCAAAGATCAATCCCATCAATGCCTCACCGGCAATAAAACCGGAAGCAAGCAGTACACCGACATTTTCGATTCGGGATTTCTGTGCAAGATTAAACTGATTTTTCCTGTTAACAATTTCAACAACGCCCTTAACAAGGCCGCCAACGAATATGGCAAATGTTGTTTCGAGCGGAAGGTACATACCAACTGATACAAGCATCGGGCTTTTAACCTGCATAAGGATAAAGCCAATACCCATAAGCATACCAACTATAATCAGAGGCCATGCCATTTCGCCGCCAACGATACCATTAGCAAGAATAGCCATAAGGCCGCCCTGTGGTGCTGAAAGAGTACGGCTTCCAAAACCACCTTCATAGCCGTTTACTTTACCGATAGCTATATCACCATCGTTCAGGAATGCAAGTACTGCAAACATTACAGCACCGGAAAGGATAACACCAACGATATCACCGATCTGCATCTTGCGGGGAGTACCGCCAAGAATATGACCGGCTTTAAGATCCTGAAGCATCTCGCCTGCAACAGCTGCAGAAACACAAACGATGGCAGCTACACCCAATACAGCAGCAACACCACCTGATTCAGCATTCACACCAAGGAGAACGAGAATAAGGGCCGTTACAACCAATGCCGTAAGAGTAAGTCCGGAAATCGGGTTGTTCGATGAACCCATAATACCAACCAGGTAACCTGATACTGCTGCAAAAAGGAATGCAAGTACTATCATAACCGTAGCAGCAACAAAAGCTACTATAAATGTTGTTTTAAATATCATGAAAGTAATAAGGAAAGTTGCAATAGCAACGATAAGGATACCAATCATAATCCATGGGAACGGAAGGTCTTTTTCTGTACGTTCAACGTCAGAACCTGCGCCCTGTGCAGCTTTTTTCACGTCATTCACTGAACGTGCAATACCTGCAATAAGGCTTTTTCTCATATTCCAGAGAGTGAAAGAAGCACCAACAAGCATACCGCCGATAGCAATCGGGCGAACGATGTATTTCCATACTTCAATGATCTGGAATGACGGGTCGCTAACCTTCGCGTGTGCTTCTTCGAAAGGAATACCTTTAGAAGCAACTATCATCTGAGCCCATTCATTAAGGAATTCGGCTGTTGGTGAAAGGAAGTAAAGCACCATAGGAGCAAGAAGGCCCCATGCTATCATACCACCTGAAAAGTTAAGGGATGCCAGCTTCGGGCCGATAATATATCCAACACCCATGTAAGCAGGGCTGATACCGGGAGAGCTAAGAAGCATACCGCCCTGTCCGGAAATTGGCGTACCGGTAATAGTCTGTTTTGTGAATACAACAAATTTTTCCCAGATATGAGGGATCAGGTGAATCTGTGTCATGATCTTAATAACAGCGCCGCCTATCATTGCGCCAAATAGGAATTTGGACCCGCCGCCGGAACTGCGTCCTGTTTTGTGAATCTCGGCAGCAGCAACAGATTCCGGAAAAGGAAGATCCGCGTCTTCAACCATCACACGACGGAGAAGAGCTACGAACATAATACCAAGAATACCGCCAAACACAAGAATCAGTGTAGCAGTAATGTAATTTTCAAGTGTCATGAACGGATCCCAGATACCGGCAATATAAAACGCCGGCAATGTGAAAATCGCACCGGCTGCAACTGATTCACCGATTGAACCAACAGTACGGGTCATGTTTTCTTCAAGGATGGAACCTTTCAGCACTTTAAGCAAAGCCATACCAATAACAGCTGCCGGGTAAGTAGCCGCTATAGTCATACCTGCTTTAAGGCCAAGATACGCATTCGCTGCACCAAGGACAACTGCCAGAACCAAGCCTATCAACAAGGCTTTCAGTGTAAATTCAGGCATTTTCGTGTCCGCGCTAACGAATGGCACGAATGGTTTTTTATCAGCCATATAATGCTCCTAACATCGTTATTAAAAAATGTAAAATATCATCAATTTCAAAGGCCGTCAAATTCCGGCCTGATCTTAATTTCAAATTTTGGGGATCACCCCTTTATGGTTTTTTGCACAAGCATATCAAACCAAAAAATACCGACATAATGCCAGTAAAATACAAAGATAGTAAATGCGTTAATAAAAGGCTAAAATTTTATTGGTTTTTGGGGCAAATTTTTCTTTCGCAATAATTAAATCAACTATTATTGCCATTTTTTTATAAATCTAAATTCCCATAAGCATGGCATGAAATTCTCATTTCCTCCAAAATCCTTGAAAGGTATCACGCCTCACCAAAGGGGAGGGCCTTGGGGATGTCAGGCAAGACTATATTTCATAGTTCAGATATATTGGTGTGGGAAATTTTTTAATATAAACAACATAATAATTAACCTCTTTAGAGACTCCCGACAGCCGGTTTGAATTTTTGGATGATAAAACATGCCTAATATTCCCTTTCCAATTTCATATTCTCCAAACGCTGCCGTGCTTCAATCAGAATGCTCCGGAGCTTTTGTTCCAGCATTTCTTTTGGCAGAAGTTCCGGCCAGTATTCCGCCACCATAATGCCGTCCTTGTGCATTTCCAGCAGCTCAATCTGCTCCCTGCTTGCCTCGGCGCACAGAATCAGGCCGATAGGCGTGTTCTCTCCTTCCTGCTTTTCATATCTGTTCAGCCATTTCAGGTAAAGCTCCATTTGTCCTTTGTAGGCTGGTTTGAATTCGCCCAGTTTAAGCTCGATGGCAACCAGCCTTCTTAGCTTACGATGGAAAAACAACAGATCAAGATAAAAATCTTTGCCATCAAGAATAATTCGCTTTTGCCTTTCAATAAATGAAAATCCCCTGCCAAGTTCCAAAATAAAGTTCTCAAGTTCTTTGATTATAGCCGACTCCAGGTCATTTTCAAGATAGCCTTCCTTCAGCCCCAGGAAATCAAGAAAATACGGGTCTTTAAAAACTCCGGATATTTCCGAGAATTCATCCGCTGTTGTTATTATCTGTGTATTTGCAATTTCCGAGCGTTCATAAGCTTTGCGTTCAATCTGGCGGCGGAGTTCGCGCTTGCTCCATGTTGATTCTGCTGATTTCTCCAAATAATATAATCGGGCTTTATCATCTTTTATCTTTAGTACCTCAATAAAATGCGACCAGCTTAATTGTGTCGCCAGTGGCGACACAATTTTAACATCAGGGAACAGATCTGCAAACTGCATCATTCTACGTAAATTTCGGAGTTCAAAACTTCTTCCGTATTGTTCCGCTAATTGTATCGAGACTGATGATACAATTTCTTTCCCGTATTCGGCTCTTTTATACTGCAATATATGCTCGTTTATTGTTTTCCCGACATGCCAGTAGGTAACTGTTATTACGCTGTTCACCCTGACTGCCGCCTGCTGCTTTCCCTGCTCGATTATCGCCGACAGCTCCGCGAACAGAGTGGAATCAATATTTTCCCGATTATTCATGATATGATTCAAATATATTATAAATGCCAAAGGGTTATGATAATATCACTGAAGGTAATATAATAAATATTTTTGAAAGAAATAAGAATTTATCTTGATATTTATGGTTTTTGAACGGGCCATATTCAACAATTTATCCCACCCGATAAGCTATTTGGAATAGATGTCCAACGCCAAAAAGTTGTTGGACATCTTATGATAACTTTCCAAAATATTCTTCCAAATAGCCAAGACTTTTATTCACCTCGTTGCGAAGCCCCGGCTTCGCAATGCAGTTTGATTATTTCTGCGCTTCGGTAATTCCCAAGAAGAACTTTACAGGATAAATTCCTTTCCAGGTACAACTTTGGAAGGATGGAAATAGCCACGACTTTCAAGTCGTGGAGATAAGAGTAGTTCTTTTAAGCCATTATTTAGCCTCAGGGTTAACCCTGAGGTTGAGTAATTATTACTCCCATCCACGAGCTAAAGCACGTGGCTATATTATTCAAATTTTAAAATTTTTATCTAATACGGAGACAGTCCTTAATTCTGCCTGCAAGGACGGAAGGTAGAACAAATACTCCCCCGCCCCTCACTCCAAATCTTCTTCGCGGAAGCCGTAAGTATCCATCCAGTATTTCTTTGTGAAGCTTACCTGCCCCGTTTGGCACAGTTTCAGGTCGCGTTCTGCGCGGGCGTTATTATCCGAATCGTTCACCACGCCCCGGAATAAAGGCTGTCCCGCGCTGCTGAAGTTCAGGCGGCATATCCAGCCTATCAGTTCGTTTATTACCGATTCGGCAAGGCGCAGGTCTGCCAGTATCACCTCGCGGCGTATGCGGAAGTGCGTTTCGGAGGCGGCGTAGGAGCCGCGGTCCAGTTCCGTTGTCAGCGTTTGCGAAAGCAGCGCCTTGGATATTTCGGCATTGCATATTTTTATCAGTTCCCTGAATAGTTCCGCCGATCCCGTCCGGGCGGCTTCCTGCATCCTTATGTCAATATCCGATGGGGTTACTATCACAGCGTCCTCGGTCATGGAGGCAAGTTCGCCAGCCAGTTTTTCGGCCTCGGCTGTTGTTGCGCCCCGCGTATATTGCCCGATTAGCAGCGGCATTCCGTAGCGCTCGGCAAAGTTTACCCAGAATCTCATGGCACCCTTCTTGAATGTAACGGGCCAGTAGCATTTTGCAAGCAGGGCGCTGCCGTAGGGGTTTTCGCTGCTTTCGGCATGGCGTGGCAGCAGCAGTTTCATTTCCGGCACAGCTTCGCCGTCGATACTGCCGGGCTGGCGCATGTAAAGCTTCCCTTCGCTGTTGAAATAGAACCATTCCCTCGGTTTCGGGACTATCCTGTCCGGTATTATCATTCTGCTATTTTCTTCATGCCTTTTCCATATCACTTCTAAGGGCTGCCAGCCGAACAGCGGCGCTTCGAGTATGTCCGATAGGAGGCTGCGAATATCCAGCCCGGCTATTATCTTTTCAATTTCTTTCTGCACACCGGATGAGACTCCGTTCGGAACGATATTGAAATCCAGCGAGAGCAGGCCGCTCTTGCGTGACTGTATGCAGCTCCAAACGTGGGGATCGTTCTTCAGATCAGCGTATATGCCGCTGCTTCCTCCATTCCTGGCAAGAATTTTATCCGGGTTGGGCAGTATATCCCTGTGCATATAATATGCCGAGTTCTGTTTAAATATTTCACTTGTAAGGTATTTTGCCGTTTTCATTTTTTCTCCTTTGTTTGTAGTTAATTTATTCATTCTGCGGTCATTCCCCGACAGGTCGGGGCAGGCTTCAGGAGCGAAGCGACTGAAGAATCCATCTTTCTTTGAGTAAAAAAGAACCACCCCGTCAGCTTCGCTGCCACCCCTAGAGAGGGGAATTTTATATAATTGTTTCTTATCCCCGCCTCACGGAGGAGGGGATTATAGGGGAGGTTCTTTTCCCCTCATCTAAAATTAGGGCGACCACAAGGGTCGCCCCTACAGAATATCAATCCCTACCCGCACTGCCTGCCAGGTATCCGATTCCGGCTCCGGCTGCCACCGACAAAGGCAACTCCCACCAGGGGCGACTTTCTTTTATGTACTTGCTGATGGTAATTGTTTCTATCTTCACGGAATCGGCGGCGCGGCGTATATCTAAGCTAAACAGGTTCATCGGGAATTCATACTCAGCCCGGACAGTATCCTTTCTCACAACAGTATCCACAATTGCTATGTATGGCCTTGACACAATAACAGTATCGCGGATAAATACCTTCCGGGCTTTTACTTTTTCAATTACCAGCGGCTCGGGCCTTATGGTTTTAATAACCGTGTCGCGAACAATTTTTTCCTGCACTGATACACTACCTTTTTCGACAAAGGATAATCCGGTGAATATCCCTAAGGCGAAGGACAGAAGCGATATTAGTATTGTTTTCTTCATATTTCTTTATGGTTTATATTATTTCAACATCTCGTTTATGGAAAGTCTCCGAATCACCAAATATTTTCCCAACCACCCCTAAGTCGGGATGTCTCATTATTTTGATTTTTGGGAATTTGTCATTCCCCGATAAATCCCCGACACATCGGGGCAGGCTGAACGAAGTGAAGAATCCAGTATTCATGCGGGTTATGGATTCTTCGCTACGCTCAGTCGAAGATCCCGGCTTGTCGGGAAATGACAGCTTTTCAGGCTTTCGAGGCAGCCTCATTACAGGGGTGGTTCTTATCCCAGAATCTTAGATGAGGGCGACCACAAGGGTCGCCCCTACGGATTAATCGAATCATAAAACAACACAATGTTCAGCGTTCCGGCAGTGATAGAATGCGCAGTATATTCAAAGCGAATGAATTCCGAATCAACTATCGGAGCATCAAGAACACAGTCGTCTGTGTTTGATGCACTGCCGACGTTGATGCTTTGAATTCGGGATTCACTGTGCCCCGAATTGGAAGCGTATATATTAATCGTTCCGTCCAAAGTTCCAGCTGCGCCGTCCCATGAAATTTCCCAGGACTTTAGTTTTATCTGCTTATTCCTACCGGGAAAACTACCCTGATTCGTAAGTATTCTTCCGTTGTCATAATCGCTGTCCATGGGGTGGTTTTCACATATCTTCCTTATCATGTCAATCCCTTTCCCTGAATCCTACAAGCCCGCGCACGAACATAGCCGCCAGCGGATGATAAATATTCCTTTTGCGGATAAACACTCCTTCCCGCTTCTTGCCATCAACAATACTGCTGACGTTGAATGCAATAGTTTTCACCCAGCCTGCGCGGCCCGTTTCTATTATCCTTTCCACATGGCCGAAGCGGGTACGGCCTTTCCTGTATATCAGAAGGTCGTGAACTGCTGGTTTGTAAGGAACCTTTCTACCGTATTTCTTTGCATGATTGAAAATTGCATTTGCCAGGCCTGTACGCGGAATTGGTATTGATCTTATGCTCAATCCCAGCTTCCGCGCGGCTTTCAGAAAGCAGTAGTATTGTCCGGCAGCACAGTAAGGGTTTCCGGGTTTCAACCCTACCGATTCCAGGTATTTTTCCACAGCGCCGGAGTTCTTTCCGCTTTCAAGCGTCCCGGCCTGATCAATAGCAATTTTCATGGATTCTTCCAGTAATCCCGGCAGACATCTCAGTTCATATTTTTCAGCAGCATCACCTATCATCGGCAGCAGCCATATCAATATTATTAGCATATTTGTTTTCAATTTTTACCTCTTATGTTTTTTTGAATAATACTTCTATCTCCCCTAAACGGGATGCCTCACTATTCCGATTTTTGGAAATTTGTCATTCCCCGATAAATCCCCGACACATCGGGGCAGGCTGAGGGCAGGCTGAGCGAAGTGAAGAATCCAGTATTCATGCGGGTTATGGATTCTTCACCATGCTCAGTCGAAGATCCCGGCTTGTCGGGAAATGACCGCTTTTCAGGCTTTCGAGGCAGCCTCATTTTTTATATTCGTTTCTTCTCCCCTCCTTTTCAAGGAGGGAAAAAAGGGGTGGTTGAGAAAATCTCTAAAACCCCTACTCATACCATAAACTGCGTAAAATACACTCCCGTCATGGTAAGGCCGGCGCAGATGTGCACGCCAAGAAAAATCAACCCAAGCTCGTGGCGGGTGTATTCCCGGGTGAAATCAACCCTGGTGTAAACATAAGCCGCAAGGCCCGACAGCCCTATTGCCGTGAACTCGATCAGGAGTATAAGCAGCAGTGTGTTCAGCTCGGCGGAGCGTGGCATCAGAAGCAGGAAGGTAAATAAGCCAATCAGCATCCACACACCGTATCTTGTTATATATTGAATTTTGCTTTTCATTTTAATCATCTCCGTAATTGTTCAGTACTTCATCCGAAAACAGCCGCTGCTGCCTGGTTCTGCAGACTATTGCCGGGGGAGCGTCTGAGGTAGCGGTATATCCCGTCAGGATAATTTCCCCTGCGGCAATTTTCTTCAGCAGGTTCATGGCATTCACCTTGCGCCAGGCAATTGTAGGAGGCAAACTCGATGACTTGTAATAAAACTCAAGCAAATGCGCCACCGCAAGGTCAGCCGCAATCTTTATTATTATCTCCGGCGGGCTTGCAAAGGGTACGCCGTATTTGCCGTGCAGCATGGTATCAATCACCGCGCAGGAACGTGTTATCGCAATTCCCGTGCGCTCGTGGTCAATCGTTGCCCCGGAGGGGTCGCCCGTAAGCCGGGCAAGCTCCTCCGAAGACAATTCTTTTAAAAAATCTGATTCGCTGATATATGCCATGCCGTCACCTATGGCACAAGTAATATTTTTACAAAACCGGGTTCGGAGCATGAATCCAGCGCCCTGCCGTTAACAGCATCTCCTTCAGTAGCAACAACGCCCATTCCTTCGGAATCGGATGTAACATTCGCACCGGCACTGATACTTTCCGATGTTTCAACGGCAATAGTGCCAAGAGTTATCACCGCCGCCTGTTCGTCTTCTTTCCAGGATACCTCGGGTACGCCAAGTGATTTCGCCCCTGCGGCGCATACCGATCCGAGATGTGATACGAAACGAAACCCCGGAAGGTCTTCCGCTGCCTTTACGCTTACAGCCTGTACCGGCTGATATGTTTTTGTATTTGCCGACATAATTTTCTCCTTTGATTGTAGTTATTTGATTTATTCATTCTGTTTTTCATTCCCCTCCATTGTAGGGGATCAAAGGGGTGGTTCTTCTTCTCGTATAAAGAACCACCCCGTCAGCTTCGCTGCCACCCCTCGAGAGGGGAATTTTTACATATTTATTTCTTATCCCCTCTTCGCGGAGGAGGGGATTATAGGGGAGGTTCTTCTCCTGATGAGAAATGTTGAAGAATGGATTCTTCGCTATCGCTCAAAATGACAAATTGGATAGAACCGTCTCCTTTAGACCAATCCCTACCCGTACAGCACAGCACCGGTTATAAGATATGCCGCGTCCTGAGCAGTGATCTTTATAGTATAATTTTCCGTGGCGCGGACAACTTTCAGCTTGCCGCCGTTCTCGAAGTAGCTGTCCACCTCTGGCATATCCTTACGTCTGAAGGTATAGCCGAAACTCGGATTGAACTCGCTGCGTTTGCCCCTTTCATTTTTATCAGTATAAGCCATAATGATATTATCCTGCCATATATCGCTGAATGTCGCGCCGTCTTCGGTTTGCACAGCCCTGCCGATATGAATATCCTTTATACCGAACAATTCCCTGAACACGCCGACATCAACTTTGCTGATACCTGCGTATTTTACCCGTTCGATTATTTTCGGATGAGAGGTAAGCGCGTTGTAAACTGAATCTCCCATTACCATTGTGTTCGGGTACTTTGCAATTTTCTCACGAACAGCTATCATCCCCTGTTTTATTATCGCCACGGGATCAATAGCCAGGCTGTAATCATCGAAACAGTTGCTATCGTCCAGAGTCTTCGTTAACCCGCTGCCGTAGTTACCTGTATCCTGCGCCAGGTCAGCGGCCAGTTTTTCTCTTTCCAGCAGGAGTATGTCCATAAGGTCACGGGTCAGGCGCTGCTCGTATCGCAGGAAGTCCGGGCTTTCCTCTTCCTCAAGGTAATCGATCGCTGTTTCAATATCTCTTTCCTGCGTCTGAAATTCTATCATGTTCACATCGGCAGGGGCTATCCTGTTTGATGCCGCGCGGATTGCCCTTACAGTATCACGTATCAGGAAGGATTCCCTGCCGAATTCGGGAACCTTGCCCTTCAGTTTGCTTACTTCCACTATCGGGAAGAGTTTCGTTGATACCATGGCGGCGTTTGTATATCCCTGTGCTACCGTTGACAGCACGGGATCGATCATTCTCAGTTCGTCTATTCTTGCTGTTGACATTTTGTTCTCCTGTTATTTTAAATTAGTTCCTGAATTATCTATCTTTTTTCATTCCCCTCCATTGGAGGAGATTTAAGGGGAGGTTCTTCTTCTCGTTGCTAAGCCCCTGCTTAGCAACGCTTTTGTAGTTTATACTATCCCAGGCAGGACCTAGGACAGAGGTTTGAAAGGATATCCCGACGAGCCCTGGTGTTAGAGTGTCATTTTGCACAACCTTCCGAAGGTTCCACCTTCTGAAGGTTAATACGTTTACCCCCACGCCCTTAGCAGCGCTTCCTCGTATGAAAGGCAGGGCGAGGCATTCATCAGGTTGACGGCCTTTTCGTGCAGTGCCTTTCTCTGTTCGGGAGTATTCGTTCCTGAAAAATCTCTCGCCGGCAGCCTGTTTGCCGGGGCGCTTTGCTTCATTTCTCCGAACTCCGGGCCTTTGCTGAATTCTCGCGCGAATTCCTTAACTGTATCAACAGCCGATTTTCCGCCCCCGGTGTTTGCTTCATCAGCCCTGTAGGCAGCTTCGAGCGCATCTACCAGCCTGGCAGCGGATGCCGGGCTTATATTCTGCCTGGAGGCAAATTCGCGGAATTCCTTCAGACGGGCGGTTTTCTTCAGCTTTTCGATTTCCGTTCGCAGCTCGCCCTTTTCTTCGTCCTCCGGAGCCGGGTTAATATCAAAGTTGTATTCTTTAATATTATCGAACTCCGAGAAACGAACGGGGCGAAGTCCTGACACTGCCGGGGCGGCAGCGCCAAGCAAACCCACGTGGCGCAGAGTCATATCCGGGTAGAGAGCAACCGATACCCTGCGAAACCTCCCGGCGTTGATATCCGCCACAATCTCATCGGAGAAATTTTTTATACGTGCAAGCATTGTTCCGCCGCGCCTTGCCAGGCGTTCCACCCATCCGTGCGCCGGGCTGTCCAGTGCCGGATGGCCTTTTACGAGCGGCGCCTGCTCCGCCGGGTCTTTTGCATTATACTTTCTGACAATCTCATCAATATCAGCTTCGGAAAACTCGGCTGTCAGGCCGCCGTTGTCGGTATGTTTTCCAGCGCGAAATATTTCTATCCACATAATATATCCTTTTCTAATGTTTTGAAATATTAACGCGGGCAATCTACGGCCTCGGCAGTGTTATAATTAAAGAGCTGATTTTAAAAGTATTTTGTAATTATTTATGAGGAAAGGTGGGGGGGTATCACTCATCGGATGACTCCGAGTCATCCGATGAGTTAATAAACTTACACCCAATTAACGGGAATACATAAATGCTTTTCTGAACAAATCTACATCCCAACAGGAGGCTGACTTTTAATAGCATAACAAGCATTTTTATTTTACAATTTTTTTATATTATCGATGAACCACCCCTTTAATCCCCTCCACGGGAGGGAAATTAACTTAATGATAATTATAAATTAAGGCGATTCCCCTACGCCGGAGGGATGCCCGAAGGGCGGGGTGGTTTTAAAATACTTTTTAGAAAAAAGAGACATCCCGAAAGATAAAGAATTAGTTATTCGGTTTTTAACCCATATCATCTAAAGGACTGAAGTCCGGCTGATAAATTCTCAAATGCTTACCAGGAGCTAAAGCAGGTGGCTATATAAATCGGCATTTTGCACTAATCTGAAAAGAGAATATAATAGTGATATTTCACCAAGATTAGAATTTATTTTCTCAGTTCATTATTAATTGATATACCCTAATTCTAATTCATATTTTTTTGTATATTGGGTTTTGATATTGATAGAAAAGATTATTTCCATTTACAAAATATTTAGCATATAGACATGGAAAATATTGAATTAGAGAAAGGCAGAATTGCTGTCTGTTTGGAACCAAACGATATAAAATTCATTACAGATGGGTGGAAAATTGATCAAAAGGAGATATAATATGAATTTTATTTTGAAGATAATAAATGGAATAAGATTAACAATTATTCTTTTTATTATTATTTCGATTTTGCAATCTTGCAAAGGATATGAAGTAAATCCTAAAGCAATTGAATTAAATAACAAAGCTGTTCAATTAATGCAACGCAGAGATTATGACAAAGCATTAGTTCTATTTAACAAAGCCATTGAGATTGATGAAAATTATCACATATTATATTCCAATATGACCACTCTTTACTTAAATAAAAAACAATATGATAAAGCATTACAGGCAAGTAATAAGGTTATAGAGATAAAACCGGACCTGGCTGAAGCATGGACATTTGCAGGTATGCTATATGATAGAATGGGAGACTCTTTAACCGCAAAACAATATTATAGAAAAAGTATTGAGTTATATGATGAAAGAATAGATGATCCCGAAAAAGTAAAGTTTTTGTTTGCAAATAGACTTAATCGTGCCTTTTCATTGATACTTTTGGGAAATGAAAAAGAAGGTAAAGACGAAATGAGGAAATTGAAATCGGAAAATCCAGATAATTTAACGATTAATGACTTTCTGAATCTTAACAAAAAGGAATATATTAAACAAATGATTGATTATGAATAAAGACACAAAATTATTTTGTAAAGCTTTGTGCAAAGTAAATCCAGCATATTTTCTTCAATATCTAATTTATACTACGAACTATCTTGCAGCATTCAGATACATACATAATCAACCAATTCCCAAAAAACCCGTAAAACAACCACGAACAAAAATAATTGAAGATGCGTTACAAAAAGGTTAGATAAAATTTGCAGTAGAAATACATTTACCCATCCCGAGACCTTAAATTTTCACCCTTTTAATGCTCTTTTGAATATTTTCCTTCATTACCATGTTTTACTTGGTAATTTAGCTTTCCTTTGAAACTTGACTTCGCAATTCAAAAGTAAAACTTTACGGGAAAATTACCTTCCCAAGCGGGGCTTGGGAAGGAGGAAAATATGAAGTGGCTACTTTTTTTAAATTTGATATGATTCGGTTTCACCCGATCACTTAAAGTGATCGGATGAATAAAAATTTAATCTATTGAACAACAAACCTGCTTGACATAATTTTACTGCCAATAGTGATATTAATAAAATATACTCCGGGGTTTAAGCCGTGTTCGATGGTAAATTGCCCGGATTCAATATTCATATTGTAATTTCTGACTCTCCTGCCGTTAATATCAATGATAGAAACCAAAGCCGGTGTTGTTTTCTTATTTGCAATCTGTACTTCTATCCTGTCCTTCGAAGGGTTGGGGCTTATTTTCAGGCTGCTTTCACCGGATTGATTATCATCTACCGATACATTCGGATCGAATAGCGGTGCGTACCATACGCCTCGGCCGTATGTGGCGGCATAAATTCTTTCGGAGGGATAATTTATTTCCAGTTCGTAAACCCTTGATAGTGGCAGGTCCTTGCTGTAGGTTTCCCATTTGTCCATACTGTCGGATGTCATATACACCACACCCTCGTTGCCTACGTAGACCACATTTTCATCTGTTCTGCTGTCGAGTACAACTGCATAATTCGCTCCGGGAAATATCATAGCCTTGTTCTTGTTTTCCCATGTCTGGCAGCCGTCTTTCGATTCGTACATAACTCCGCCCAGGCTTCCGGCAGTACCTACTATCCATACATGGTCGCTGTCATCGTCATCAATTTCAATATCGTTTACTAAATTAATTGATTCCGGAAGTAACTGAGTAACTGGTTCAAATGAATTTCCGCCGTCCCTGCTCATATACATTTCATGGATAAAAGTAGTATCGAGATTCCAGTTATAAAAAGGCGATTTATAAATAATGATCCTTTCCGGATCGGTTCGGGATATTTCAATATCGCTCATACCATTGGTATTTCCTGTTTCCTGGATATATTCATCCACGTTAAATATTTTCAGCCATGTATCGCCGCCGTCGGTTGTCCGCCACAGGTTCCTGTAGCCGCCGTATATAATATCGGGATTATTCGGATCCATGGCGTAAGGTGTTATCCACTGGCCTCTTTCCCCGGAGTTATTAATTTCATAAGTAATGTTTTTATCTACCGTTTTACCTCCGTCTTCGGAACGGCAAAGCCCGCCAAACTGCCAGGCGCCAAATATCCTGTCAGGATTGGTATAATCTATCATTGTCTCCATACCGTCATAGTTGGGTATGTAGTTAATCCAGTCCTCATTACTGTTCAGGTAGTAGCAGGAATTATCCTGCGCCCCTGCAGTTACGTAATTTGCATGATTTTTCGAAAGTCCCATCCTGTAGAACTGGGTAATTTCCATATTGCCGGAAATATTTTCCCACTTTGTTTCAAATCTTCTTACTGGAGCGTCGGGCTTGACTCCTTCGTTGCTTTTATCAACCACTTCCGTAATCCATTCTGTTTTCCCGGGAATAATATCTTTTGTCCTGTAAATACCTCCGTCATTGCAGATGTAAAAATATCCGTCCAGCGGCCGGTAAGCACCATAATGCTGATCCGCGTGAAGGCTTGGGCCAAGGGCATTGAGCCAGAGTGTGGCAATATTCCATGTAGCTCCGCCGTCTTCCGATCCCCAGACATTAACACCTCCAACATAAATTTTATCTCGGTCATCAGGATCTGTTATCAGCATTACATCATAAGTACCCTGACCACCGTTCGCAACACCGTCGTACCATGCCATAATATTCGGAGAGCTATTAATATCAGACATCATTTCCCATGTATCGCCTCCATCTGTTGATCGATGAAGAGCGTGAAAACCTCTACGGTTAATTTGCTCTCCTACACACAGTATATATAAGTATTCCGGATCAGCATTCGAGAATTCCATTTCCATCCTGCCGTACATAATACTGTCGGTTGTATTAAAGCTGAGCTGTTCCCAGGAATCGCCGAAATCCGTTGATTTCATTATCCATGAACCCTGCCCACGGCTCCAGGAAAAATGAGTCATTGCATAAACTTCGTTTTTTCTTTGGGGATGCTGTTTCATATCGCAAATAGCCCAGTCAAGAGTTGTATCCCAGGTCATTCCTCCGTCCTGTGATTTCCAGACACCGAAGTAACAGGCGGCAAGAATGCTGTTCCCATCAGGGGAAACAACTAAATCCCTGACTGAAGATCTGTTAAATCCGGGAGTATTGATGTTAAGCCCGGTTTCTTCCCAATTCAGTCCGCCATTAGTTGTTTTGAATACTCCGTGAGCCCTGAACGAATAAGCTTTCTCCTGATCAAAATCACCGCTGCCAAGGTAGATTACATCTGTATTATTGGGGTCTACTGCTATTGAAGAAACAGAAAGAGTTGTTAAGCCTTCATTCATCGGCATCCAGCTTTGCCCGGCATTAACTGTTTTCCAGATACCGCCTTCGGGTGCGCCAATCCAAAATGTGTTCGGGTCATCAGGATGGAAAGTAACACAGTTCAACCTGCCAATACCATGCCCGGAAAGCGTATCATAAGAAGGGGCATAGTAACCCGGACCGGCTGGTATCCACCCGGCATCATCCAGGATACGGTCATTCCTGTTTTTCTGTTCAATCTGGTTAAACCTGAACCTTTCAACGTCCAGCTTTCCTTTACTATCAACATAAAAACTATTATTATAAAGGTAGCGGGCATAGTTTTTCCAGCCTTTTTCATTCATGTAGTCGGCAGTATCAAGCCATTTGTTGAACTGCCGTTGAATCTCCCCGTAATCATTATCAAGGCTTATCTTAGGAGCTTCGGCAAATATCTGCATTCTGCCAAAAATCAAAACTGTCGAGAGAGTAATTAATAAGGTGATAATCTTTTTCATAATGAATTCCATTTTATGTCAATCAATTTTTATCTTTTACAATTAAATAAACTACACAGATTTTTACAAAATAGTTACAAAAATTGCAAAATATTTTTTAGCCTGATAAGTTTTAAACATGTTCCTGAATTTTTTTTTCAGGTTTAATAGAATTATTTTTGAAAATATTTGAATTTGATAAAACTGAATATCGTATAATTTTATTATAAATAATATTAAAAGGTAAAAATATGAATAAGCATGAAGCAGATGTAGTTGTTGTCGGATCGGGCCCCGGTGGATACGTTGCCGCGATTCGCGCTTCTCAGCTCGGACTGAAAACAATTTGTGTTGAAAAAGAAGCTCTTGGCGGCGTGTGCCTGAACTGGGGTTGTATTCCAACCAAAGCATTACTTAAAAATGCAGAATATATGCACTTTTTGAATGAATCGAAAAACTTTGGTTTCAGCATCGAGAAAGTTGATGTTGATTTTCCTGCTGTAATAAAGCGCAGCCGCGACGTTGCCACCAAGATGTCAGGCGGCGTACAGTTTTTATTCAAGAAATATAAGGTTGAACATGTGAAAGGCATGGGCAAACTTAGTTCCCCGAATGAAGTGGAAGTTATGGATAAAGACGGCAAAGTAACCGATACTATCAAAGCAAAGAATATCATTATTGCCACCGGCGCCCGTCCGAGAATGATTCCCGGCATTGAAGTTGACCGCAAGAAAATTCTTACAAGTACGGAAGCATTGATACAGAAGAAAATTCCGGAATCAATGGTTATCATGGGTGCTGGCGCTATCGGTATTGAGTTCGCTTATTTCTATAACGCCTTTGGTACTAAGGTAACAATTATTGAGATGATGGACAGAATTCTTCCTATCGAGGACGTTGATGTTTCCAAAGAGCTTGCCCGACACTTCAAGAAAGCAAAAATGAAAATTATGACCGGTGCTAAGGTACTATCAGCAAAAGCTGTTGGTGACGGTGTGGAAATAGTTGTCGAGAAAAAAGGCAAAGAGGAAACCATTAAAGCTGAACTGGCGCTTAATGCAATTGGCATCCAGGCAAATATCGAGAATATCGGCCTTGAAGAGCTTGGAATTGAAACTGACCGCGGATTTATTAAAATTGATGAAAAGATGCGTACCAATATTGACGGCGTCTATGCTATCGGCGATGTAGCCGGCCCGCCCTGGCTTGCCCATAAAGCCAGCGCCGAAGGTATTGCCTGTGCCGAAATTATTGCCGGCCATGAAACCGAAGGCGTTGATTATAATAATATTCCCGGTTGTACATACTGCCAGCCCCAGGTAGCCAGCGTAGGCCTGACAGAAGAAAAAGCCAAAGAAGCCGGCCATGAAGTGAAAATCGGAAAATTCCCCTTCACGGCGAGCGGAAAGGCCCATGCAATAGGCGAGGCAAAAGGTTTTGTGAAACTTGTATTCGACGCTAAATACGGCGAAGTGCTTGGCGCTCACATGATCGGGCCGGAAGTTACTGAAATGATCGGCGAGATAGGCCTGGCAAGAAGCCTTGACGCTACAGCCAAAACAATTTTCAAAACTATCCACGCCCACCCCACGCTTAACGAGGCAGTGATGGAAGCAGCAGCGCAGGCCTACGACGAAGCCGTGAATATATAATTTATTCCGGCCAATCGGATAAATTTGATTCAGATGTCCGGCACCGATGGTGTTGGACATTTTTATTGAAACAGGAAGTTTTGTGAGACCCCGTAAATAATTCTTCCTCTCCCCATGCTTCCGAGACTACTATGGATATTTTGAAAAAGATATCCAAGCTTGCTTCAGGCATATATTCTTCCTTCCCCGTTCTCACGAATTTTTACTATTTTTGTTCTTTTAAAACAATGAAGAAATTGAAATGGCATTGGAATTAATCGGCGAAGAACTGAACGGGCTTAAAATATTTGATACTAAGGTTTTCAGGGATAGCAGGGGATTTTTTATGGAAAGCTTCAGGGATTCCGACCTGCAGGAACTCGGGGTAAATACTAAATTCATTCAGGACAACCATAGCCGTTCGGTTAAAGACGTGCTTAGGGGTATGCACTTCCAATTCGACCCGCCCCAGGGAAAGCTGATCAGAGTAACAGCCGGCAAGGCATATATCGTCGAGGTTGATATCAGGCCCGGATCGCCTACTTTTGGTAAATGGTTCGGTATCGAGATCAGTTCGGAAAATATGCGCCAGATTTGGGTGCCACCGGGATTTGCAAACGGTTTCTGCTGCCTTTCGGACATTGTTGAGCTTCAATACAAATGCACTGCCTACTGGAATAAACCCGGCGAGGGCAGTATTTCCTGGAATGATCCTGATATAGGAATAAAATGGCCGATAGATAATCCTTTATTGTCTGAAAAAGATAATTCAGGTATTAGCCTGAAAGAATGGGAAACATCCGGCAGATCAACTGCATTCAGGTATGACAAAATCAAAAATTTATATACCTGATGGAAATTCCGGAAATATGCGCCGAATGCGGAGGCCTGTGCTGCAAGGCAGGCGGAGCACAGATATTTCCCGAGGAAGTTAAAAGTTTTATAAGTTTGCTTTTAGAAAATCAATCCCAAAGACCCGGAAAATTTAATATTAAAATCAAATCCGAAAAATTAAATTCAGAACAAATATATTTCCTTCTGAATACCGGAATGTTTGCTGTTGATATTTACGAAACACCGACACAATGCAACGCACTTCCCCAATCCCTCTATTATCTCAGAACTGCAAGAAAAGGAGCGGAAAGATCATTTGATCCTTTGCGAAGAGGAGAATGTGCATTCCTGACTGGCAGTGGATGCTCCCTGAATCATTCAGAACGGCCTGTTGTATGCCGCGAACTGATCCCAACACCACCAATTTGCAGGCTTAGCAGCTCAAAATTCAATAGGAAAAATTGTGCTGAAGCATGGAAAGAACACAACGCTCTTCTTGAAGCCGTATTCAGAAAAAAATAAATATTTTCAGGCAAACCCTTTTTTTCGTATCTTTATTTGATTATGTGTTGCTTAATACTGTAAATTATGCGATTAATATTTTTTCTGCTAATATTTGTATCATTTGTTGAATTGCGGGCAGATCTGAGCCGTGATTATTTGCTGCTGGACGGAACAGAGGAAATTCATAATATCGGAATGGATACAACTCACCATTGGTGGGCTGTTACAAAGCCATTTACCGGCCAGTACCGTCTGATCATTGACGGTATCCGTTCTGAATCCTACGCCGAGTTAACTTACCCGGTATTCTCTCCGGACGGCGAACGCTGGGCATTTTTTGCCAAGGATAATGTACAATGGTATCTTGTTACCGATGATTCTGTAATGATTCTTCCAGGAACGGATCCCGGAGCGATGGAATTCAGCCCGAATTCCCAGCATCTTGTTTATTCCTATTATGAAGCCGGGGATGAATACATAGTCTGGAAAAACCGTGTAATCAGAGTGTATCAGCGTTTCGGGCGCTATTACCTGAGTAATAATTCCGAAAGAATTGCTTTCATCGGCAAAAGGGCCGGAGGCTACGTGATCAATGTGAACGGCAAGGAAAGCATTCCTTATGATACCGTAATAGTTGCTGGATTCTGGTACGACGGCAGAATTGTTTATGCCGGCAGAAACGGCTTTTCATGGCAGGTTTACAAAGGGGAGGAATCAATAACAGACCCCTATATTAATATTCGCGAACTGACAATTAACCTTTATGGTACTGTTGCCGGATGCCTGGCTTCATCCATGAGCGGGCAAACACAGGGAGTTTTGTTCTCTGATGAATACTATGAACCATTGATTACCAGGCCATATCCTGTAGCTGCTAATTTTATCCTCCATCCTGAACTCCCAATGATGGCTTTCAGCGCCGAATACGAAGGCGAGGAAATTGTTGTTCTGAACGCAACGGAATATGCCGGGGGCGAAGATACAGGCTATCCTCATTTTACCTATGACGGTTCTGAACTTTATTATGTGGGATGCAGGATCGACTGCTTTGTAAATATCAATGGACGCAGATATGATGTTTATACCGGTCTAACCTGGCAAAAAGATATTGCCGTTAAACCCAAAAGCCGAACTATCGCCTATTGTACATCCACTTCACTGGTTATGCAATACCTGGACAGAAAGATGAATGTTGCAGGAATGATGGTCGATGCAACAATCGACCCCCGATATAATTGGCGTGAAGGAAGATATGAAACATTGGGAATTCTTAATAACCGGCTTTACCTGATGACAATTAATTATTGATTCAATTCCGCCGGCTGTTATAATAATTTTAAAAAAAACAATATCCTGCACAGGAAAGCTGAAAATGTACCGATATATTGATTCATTACTTTTGCAATGCCAGCCCGCTTTTTGGGCAACAATTTGCAAATATTAATAACCACCACATAAGGGAACAACTCGTCCTGATGTTTCTCTTCCGTCCCACGGCAGGCAGGTTTGGAAAAATATTATTGCTGACAGTAGAAAAATTGCTTAAAATATTTGTCAAAATTTTTATAAATTGCAAAATTATTAACCAGATGGTTAATATATTTATATAGTTAATTTTTTCAAAATGAATTTATACTTTGAAAATAAGAGAATAAATAGGTAAATTCGTTTCATTGTTAGCTTTAATTGAGCAGGGAATGTTAACCGGACTTAAACTTGGACTTGATATTGGGTCGACCACGGCAAAAGCTGTTATTACTGACAGCCGGGACAGAGTATTGTTTTCGGAATATAACAGGCATAACGGCAGGATTAAGTCCACGGTTAATACTATAATAAATAAAGCATTGCAGAAATTCTCCGGGCAGGAAATGTCGCTTGCAATTACTGGCAGTGCAGGTATGGGCCTGTCAGAGAAAAGCGGAATACCCTTTGTTCAGGAGCTGATAGCTTCGGCAGAATTTGTAACAACGAGGCATCCCGAGGCAAGAACACTGATAGATATTGGCGGAGAAGATTCAAAAATTATTTTTCTTAATTCCAACGGCAGCCATGATCTGCGAATGAATGGTTCATGTGCCGGCGGAACAGGTGCTTTCATCGACCAGATTGCAACATTGCTGAAAATGCCCGTCTCTAAGCTGAACAGCCTTGCGGATAAATCCGAAAAAGTATATCCGATTGCATCAAGATGCGGAGTGTTTGCAAAAACAGATGTTCAGAACCTGCTAAGCCAAAAGATTTCACTGCCTGATATTGCTGCATCAGTATTTAACGCAATAGCGCTCCAGATCAAGAATACTTTAATGAAAGGAAATGATGTCAGGCCGGGAGTGATATTTTCCGGCGGCCCCTTGTCATTTATTTCAAATCTCCGTAAATCAATGCTGAATGTTTTCCGGCTGAATGAAGAAAATATAATTAATATTGAATCGCCGCAATTAGTTCCTGCTTACGGTGCTGCAATTGCATCCGGAAATGATAGTTTCAGGATAGCAATAGATGATATCTGCAAACGAATGAACCGTTGCTCTGTAAGGCCCGGGGCAGTCAAAAAAAGGGCGACACCGCTTTTTAAAAGCAATGAGGAAAAGAAGGAATGGCTGAAAAATAGAAATTCCGTAAAAGCTCCTACAATGGATATTTCCAAACTAAAAAGCGGCAACTGTATTCTTGGTATTGATTCAGGTTCTACCACAACAAAAATTGTATTGACTGACCGAAAAGGAAATATCGCTTTTAAATATTATGCCAACAATGACGGCGACCCGGTTGCCGCTGTGGAAAATGGTATCAGAAAATTAATTACAGAGTATCCGTCTGTAGCTGATATTGAGCTTTACTCCTCGGCTGTAACAGGTTATGGCGAGGAGCTTATCCGCTCTGCTTTCAACCTGGATTACGGGGTTGTTGAAACAATAGCCCATTTCACTGCTGCAAAGCAATTTTCCGAAAAGGTATCTTTTATTCTGGATATCGGCGGACAGGATATGAAAGCAATATATGTGGAAAATGGTATTATTAAAAATATTGAGATCAACGAAGCCTGTTCTTCAGGATGCGGATCTTTTATAGAAACTTTTGCTGATTCGCTCGGGCATCCCGTCCATGAATTTGCCGCCCTTGCCTGTAATTCCACCGACCCCTGCAACCTGGGAACACGCTGCACGGTATTTATGAATTCAAAAGTTAAGCAAAGCTTCCGCGAGGGCGCCGGAATCGAAGATATATCAGCAGGGCTTGCTTATTCTGTTATCGATAATTGCCTGCACAAGGTATTAAGAATTCACAACCCGGATGTTCTTGGTAAGAATATAATTGTTCAGGGCGGAACGTTCAAAAACCCGGCAGTACACAAAGCATTTGAAAATAAAATTGGCAGGCAGGTTACCTGCCCGGATATTTCGGAATTAATGGGAGCTTACGGGGCAGCACTTTATGCCGCGGGGCAGGCGGAAATTTGTAAAGCCAAATCAATAAATAAAATTTCCGACCTTAAGCAGGTACCAGAATTCACTACCCGGAAAATCACCTGCTCCGGATGTGAAAACCAGTGCGGCATTACAAGATTGAAATTTGCCAACGGTAACGTGTTCTATACCGGCAACAGATGCGAGAAATTGTTTTCCTCGAAAGGCCGGCGAACAGAAAGAGGTTTCAACCTGACAGAATATAAATATAAACTTCTTTTCGCAAGGCCGATGAAACCTGAACAGCCTGCTATTGCAAGGATTGGCCTGCCTGAAGCTTTGAATATGTTCGAAAATTTTCCATTCTGGGCTACACTGCTCAGAGAGTGCGGATTCGAAGTTGTTCTTTCCGGAAAATCTAATAACGAGATCAGCGATCTCGGTGCCGGAACCGTTATGTCCGATAATATATGCTACCCGGCAAAACTGGCACACGGGCACATAATAAGGCTGATTGAAAAGAAAGTCGACCGTATTTTCTATCCAATGGTGATATACGAAACAAAAGAAGAAGAAACAGCAATCAATGCGTATAACTGCCCTGTAGTTTCAGGCTACCCTGACTTAATAAGAAAAGCCGTTAACCCGGAAAAACACAATATCCATTTTGACACTCCAACAGTAAGTTTCAAAGACTTGAAATTATTGAAGCGCTCCTGCAAAAAATATTTATCATCCCTTGGTATTACTCCGCGAGTAATTAACAAAGCTTTTAACAAAGCCTTACAGGCAAAGCAGGAATACAGGGATAAACTCCTTGAAAAAGGAAATGAAATAATTGTAAATAATATCAGCCGAAACAAACGATTCATTGTTCTATCAGGCCGGCCTTATCATATAGATACCCTTGTTAATCACAATATACCCGAGATGATCGTTGATTTCGGGCTTGATGTAGTTACCGAAGATGCCCTTGACCTGTCCGGCGACGACGTGAAAGACATCCAGGTACTAACCCAATGGGCTTATCCTAACAGAATATACCGTTCGGCCAAACATATTAGCAAACTGCCCGGCGCTGAATATATTCAGCTTAATTCATTTGGTTGCGGGCCGGATACAATAGTAATAGACGAAACGAGGGAAATACTTGAATCCCGGGGAAAAAATCATACAGTTATCAGGATTGACGAGCATACCGGCTCGGGATCCTTACGCTTGCGAATACGCTCTCTTGCAGAATCAATCCGGTTAAAAGATTTGAACGATAATTCCCTGAAGGGTTATACCAGAAAAACCACCAAACTTTTCCAGGAAGAAGACAGGAAGAAAAAGATAATTGTTCCATTCTTTTCCCCTTTTCATTCTGCATATATAACAGCAACATTCAGCGCGATGGGTTATGATGTTGAAGTTTTGCCTGAATCTGATGACACGTCTGTTGAGCTTGGATTGAAATATGTGAACAATGAAATATGCTATCCTGCAACTCTCGTTATCGGAGACATCCTGAAAGCAATAAAATCCGGTAAATACGATCTGAACAACCTTGCTGTTGGCATATCACAAACCGGTGGCCAGTGCCGGGCATCGAGCTATTTACCTTTGTTGAAAAAATCCCTGGTAAGTGCCGGGTATGAGAATATTCCGGTTATTGCTGCTTCTGTTATTGACCTTGGATTGAATGAGCAGCCGGGATTCAAATCCAGCGCCTTAAAACTTATATCCAAAGGGGCCATCGGAGTTCTTTTCGGGGATTCACTCTCCAGGATGTATCATTCAATAGCCCCGCGTGAAAAACAAAGGGGCTCTGCCAGAAAAATATCCGATAAATATTCTGATATGGCAGCTGATTATATCAAAGACAGCGATCTGAAGGGCCTTTTGAATCTTCTGAGCCATGCAGTTGATGAGTTCAACTCCGTGGAACTTGAATTCGAAAATGTGCCAAAGATAGGATTGGTAGGGGAAATTTTTGTTAAATATAATCCGGCCGGGAATTTTAAAATAGTAGACCGCCTGGTTGAAGAAAGAATAGAAGTTGTTACTCCCCCGCTGATAAACCTTTTCATTCAGTGGTTTGTAAACGTGAAAGTTAAAAACAAAGCCCTTACGGACAGTAAGCCCATATCCGCGATGCTTTCCGGTATCATTAAAAAATATTATATGCACAGCTTTAATAAATTTGATACTGTTCTGAAGAAATTCAATTATTATGAACCATGGCATGATATTGAGCACATAGCTGATAATGCCTCGAAAGTAATGAACCTGGTGAACCTCTATTTTGGAGAAGGGTGGATGATTGCAGGCGATATACTGGCATTTGCAGAAGATAATATTAAAAATGTACTTTGCCTTCAGCCTTTCGGCTGCATTGCCAACCACGTGATAGCAAGAGGCATGGAAAAACCACTGAAAGATATTGACCCTGAACTTAGTATACTCTTCCTTGATATTGATTCCGGTATGAGCGAAGCAAATACAGATAACAGAGTTCATCTACTTGTAAAAAGAGCACGAAACGGCTTCGATAAAATGGCTCATTAAAAATCAGGTTTAAAATAATATTAACATTATACCCGATATTAAGTTAATTCTTTGAAAGTTTTCATAGTTACATGCTCAATTCCGGTTATAAAGAACAATTAGAATTGCTGTAATCATAATCGTCAATCCTCGTTTAAACTAGTTCTTTTTTCAAGAATACTGTACGCGCCTTTCTCAAAAACATGACGGTATCTGTCTGAAATGTATTCATCAAGTAATGTTACTCCGCTGCTTTCAGAGGACTTATTGGGTTCCTGAACAGCATCCTGACGACTTAATATGATAAGTGCCGGATTATTTTTGCTGATCTCATCAATAATTCTATCCTGCACTTCAAGAGTTGTTGTTACTCCCGGATGGAGCTCATGATAGAATGAAGCGCTGTTCTTTGCTGTTAGAAAATATATCATCACATCGTTAATAAGAAGTTTGTCATGTCTTATACATCCGGAAAATATTATATCATTTTCTGAACTGTGCTTCCGGATATAGTCAATTATATCGTTATAATCATTTGCAAAGACAGGTTCTGCTTTAATATAATTTGACCTGTCAGTAACAATTTCTACAGAATTTCCCCTTATGATCTTTTGGACAAGTATGGTTTTTTTCATTAAAGGAAATGATACAATGAAGGCGATTGAAATAAAAATCAAAATTTTTCTTGATTTTTTTATTCCTTCCCTTATCAGGGCAAATACTATAAGCGGAAAAGCTATTACAATTGACGGGGTAAGGTGTTCGGTATCTGAGCGGATAATACACTGGCTGTACATAAGCAGGGAAAGCAGAGCAAATATAAATATGCCAGCTCCTTTTTCGGAATTCCTGTTTTTAAAATAGTATATGAATCCATAAATAATAAAAATTATTGGGATTAAAAAAACAACAGCCTGCCAGCATTTTATGATTAATTCTCTTAAACTATCCGGGGGATTGGAAAATATTTCGAATACAGGAAATGGAAGCGATCTGTAATCAGCAAAGACTTCACGGGGTGTATCTACTAATTGATCCTTCAGGATATCGAATGGTACATTCGACAGAAAATAGGCAGCAATAGGTATCAATACTATCATAAAACCAATAACTACCCAAAAAGATTTTTTAATAATTGTTTTCCATTGGTTATTAAATACAAAATTTCCTGCAATTATTGCAATAAGCACATAAAGCCCGAAGTCATGCCTGAAAAATCCTGTCATCGCGGCCAAAGCACCCGGCAGGATCAAGCCCGCATTTTTATCATTGAACTTCAGGTAAGTAAAAATTGAAAGCAGTGAGAGGAATAATGCAGATGGTACAGACCTGGACCACGACGGAACAAGCCCAAACCAGATAACCGTTAAAATAAATGGTAAATAATACATTCGTTGGTATGATAACTTTTTTCCGAGCAGAGTAAGAATAACTCCGGAAGAAATTATTAATAATACTGTTAGCAATCTTCCGGCAAGAATGTCCCATCCAAATATATTCATAAAACCTGCCAGAAGGTAAAACTGTCCCGGCGTATAAATTGTCCAGAAATCCAGGTATGGAATATATCCTTTTGATACCATATCCGCTCCGAAAAGGGCCAGGCCTTCGGCATATATATTTACACCATAATTAATGCCGACAAGCAAATATAACAGGGCGGATACCGAAAAAATTAAGATTGAGGTTTTAGGTGTAGTATTCATCAATTTAAAGGCGAAAATTCGTAAAAATGAATTAAGGCAAAATAATCAATCCCCGCAAATATTTAAAATAAAAAAAGCCCTGCCTCGGGATGAAGCAGGGCAATTTTTTCAATCAAATCAAATTAGTGTTTTTCAACAAAGTCTTTAATTTCTGATTTGATTGTCGGGAAACCGATTTCGCTCAGTTCATAATAAACGCGAGTATTCGGTTTGTCAATTTTGATGAAGCGGCCAAGGTTGATCGGAGTTCCGATAACAACAGCTTCACATTCTGTATTGTTGATAGTTGTTTCAAGGTCTTTCATCTGCTGTTCGCCATAACCCATAGCAGGAAGAAGGATACCGATTTCAGGATATTTCTCGAATGTTTCGGTAAGTTTGCCTACTGTGTAAGGACGAGGATCAACAAGAGCTGCTGCACCAAAGCGGCGTGCTGCTACTGTACCTGCGCCAAGATCCATTTCGCCGTGTGTAAGGGTCGGGCCGTCTTCTACAACGAGAACTTCTTTGTCGCGGATAGCGTCAAGGTCGTCAACCATAATTGAAGAAGCAGCAAGGATGATCTTTGCTGTCGGGTTGTATTCGCGAACATTGTCGAGAACTTCTTCCATATCTTCAGGATATGCAGAGTCAACTTTGTTAACAACAACAACATCAGCCATGCGAAGGTTAACTTCACCGGGATAATAAGTAATTTCGTGGCCCGGACGAAGCGGATCAACAACAACGATTGAAAGGTCTGGTTTGTAGAAAGGCATATCATTGTTTCCACCGTCCCAAACGATTACGTCAGCTTCTTTTTCTGCTTCGCGAACGATTGCTTCATAATCTACGCCGGCATAAATGATACTGCCCATAGCGATATGTGGTTCGTACTCTTCCATTTCTTCGATTGTGCAATCGTGTTTCTTGAGGTCTTCGAGTTCTGCAAAGCGCTGAACTTTCTGTTTTTCAAGATCGCCGTAAGGCATAGGGTGACGGATAGAAGCAACTTTTTTGCCCTGATCCAGAAGTGCGCGAACAACCGCACGTGTTGTCTGGCTTTTGCCACAACCTGTACGGATAGCTGTAACAGATACAACAGGTTTTGTTGATTTGATCATAGTCGGGTATGAGCCGAGCATCGAAAATTTTGCGCCTGTTGTCATAACGCGAGATCCAATGTGCATTACTGTTTCGTAAGGAAGATCGCTATATGAAAGAACGCATTCGTCTACTTTATATTCTTCGATAAGAGCTTCAAGTTCTTCTTCGGCTTTGATCGGAATACCTGCGGGATAAAGTTCGCCTGCAAGTGCCGGTGGGTACATACGTCCGTCGATATCCGGAATCTGAGCAGCTGTGAAAGCTACTACTTCTGTTGTTTCATCATTCCTGTAAACTGTGTTGAAATTGTGGAAATCACGTCCGGCTGCGCCGATGATGATAACTCTTTTCTTTTCCATCATTAAACTCCTTAAACAAAAAATTAATTAGAAAAATTATATATCTTTATTTAATTAAAACTCTACGCTATCGAGTTCTTTAACAACTTTTTCGATTTTCTCACATGCCCAGTCAATATCTTCCTTGCTAATAACGAGAGGAGGAGCAAAACGAATAATATTTTCATGCGTTTCTTTACAAAGGATACCCTCATCCATAAGTTTTTCGCAGTAAGGACGGGCTTTGCGGTCGAGAACGAAACCAATCCAGAGGCCGCGTCCGCGAACAAGTGAAATATGCGGGCTGTCAATTGCACGAAGTTTGCCCATGAAATACTCGCCCATTTCATAAGACCTTTCAACGAGTTTTTCGTCTTCAATTACTTCCAGTGCTTTAATAGCTACAGCAGCACCAAGAGGATTACCGCCAAATGTGGAGCCATGCTCGCCGGGTTTTACCACCAGCATAACATCTTTGCTTGCAAGAATTGCCGAAACGGGATAAAAACCACCTGCAAGAGCTTTACCGATAATGACGATGTCCGGCCTGACATCTTCGTAATAGTGGGCAAAAAGTTTACCGCTGCGGCCAAGGCCTGCCTGGATTTCATCGCAAATGAAAAGAATATTGTTTTCTTTACAAATTTCTGCGATACCTTTCAGATATCCGTCCGGAGGAATAACGATTCCGCCTTCGCCCTGAATAGGCTCAACCATTACTGCTACAGTATTTTTATTTATTTTTGATTTCAGGTCTTCAAGGTTACCATATTCATGCATGGGGAATGCTTCATTGCAATAAGGGCCGAAACCGGCATAAGAAGAAGGATCGTCAGAAAAACCAACAATAGTTGTTGTTCTGCCATGGAAGTTTCCGGAAGCTACAACTATCTCTGCTTTATCTTTTTCAACGCCCTTTACGTCATAACCCCAGCGGCGTGCAACTTTAATTGCAGATTCAACTGCCTCAGCGCCCGAGTTCATTGGTAATGACATTCCATAGCCTGTCATTTCATTAAGTTTCTTATAAAGCATCGGAAGCCTGTCGTTGCGGAAAGCACGGCTTGTAAGAGTAACGTGTTTTGCCTGCTCAACAAATACTTCATAAATTTTTTCGTGGCAATGCCCCTGGTTCACAGCAGAATATGCTGCAAGGCAATCCATGTATTTTTTCCCATCTACATCAGTTACCCAAACACCTTTGGCTTCTTTTACAACTACGTCCAGAGGATGGTAGTTATGAGCGCCAAAATCATTTTCTATCTGAATAAAATCCTGCGTTTTCATTATCTTCCTTTATTTCAATATTAATTATTCATTTTCAAAAAGCATGGTAAGTAAGGCCATGCGTACATACAAACCATTTTCTGCCTGACGGAAATATGCCGCCCTCGGATCGTGGTCGATCCCCGGGTCAATTTCAACCGAACGGGGAAGAGGGTGAAGAATGATAGATTCATACTTCATAATATTCAGTGATTCCCTGTCAATATTATAAACAGACAGGTCCATGTTTTTATCTTTAAGCCTTTCCCTGTCAATCCTGGTTTGATATACTACATCAACTTTTTCGAGAATTCCTTTTGTGCTGTTTGCCAGAGTATAAGCAACGCCTCGTTCGTCAAGGTATTCAAGTATATCTTTATTTATTTGAAGCTCTTCCGGAGCAACAAAATAAAGTTTTATCCTGTCAAATTTCCCGAGTAAGTAGGCCAGTGAACGTACTGTCCTTCCAAGATCCAAAGCACCGATAAAAGCTATGGAAAGGCCGTCGAGAGTTTTGCATTCGTTATAAATTGTATAAAGGTCAAGCAATGCCTGTGTGGGGTGTTGCCCGCCCGAACCATCGCCTGCATTGACAATTGGAACAGGTGAAACAGCCGCAGCCCTTTTAGCTCCGCCTTCTTCATGGTGGCGGAGAATAATTGTATCACAATAATTGGAAATTATCCTGATAGTATCATCAAGATTCTCTCCCTCTACTTCAGATGAGAATTCCCTTGCCTGTTCAGTTGACAGGACTTTTCCTCCAAGACGGTACATTGCAGATTCAAAAGAAAAACGTGTTCTTGTGGAAGGCTTATAGAAAAGAGTAGCGAGTATTTTGTTCTCGTAGTCTCTTGTGCCGCCACGTGCCACAATCTTTTTCATCTGGTTTGTACGTTCAAACAGGTCCATAAGAAGCGGAACCGTAAACTGTTGGGATTCGACAATATGTTCCAATTTCATATTAATTCCCTTTATAAATCTGAAAATTGCTTTTCTGTATCATAGCAAATTATTCAACTTTTTATCAATTACCAATTTTATTGGATATGAATTTTTCCACACCCTGAAATCCTTGAATTACGGAAGGATATGCGTTCCCGCCTTGCCTTCCAAAGCGGCATCAAGATACTCATAAGATGTTATGATTGCCTTTTTACCGGATTTCCTGACAAACCTGATGGCGGATTCCACCTTGGGCCCCATCGATCCGGCAGGAAAATGGCCTGCTTTGGCATATTCTTCCAACTCATCGACGCTTATGTTCCTTAATCCTTTTTCGTCAGGTTTCTTATAATTCAAATATACCTGATCGGTATCAGTCGATATGATAAACAGATCAACATCCAATTCGTTAGCAAGCAAAGCTGAACTGCGGTCTTTATCAATAACGGCTTCAGATCCGGTAATATTAGCATTTTCGTCCCTGATAACAGGTATTCCGCCGCCGCCAAGAGCAATGGCTATAATACCAAGATCAATAATCTTGCGAATGATTCCGAGTTCGTTTACTTTTTTGGGTTCCGGGGATGCAACAACACGCCTGTAACCTCTTGAAGCATCTTCAACAATATCCCAGTTGAACTGCCTTTTCATAGATTCAGCTTCTTCTTCGGAATAAAAAGGGCCAATCGGCTTGCTGGGATTTTTATATGCATCGTCTTCGGGATCAACTTCAACCATTGTGGGTATAGTTGTAACCGATTTATTAATACCCTGGGCACGAAGTTCCTGCTCCATTGCCCTGGTTAATATATATCCTATTTCACTTTGCGTGGTAGCTACACACATATCCAGAGTATGCCTGTAAACTTCCGAAGCTGCTCTTTCCGAACGAAGAAGAGCGGCTCCGGCCTGGGGGCCGTTCCCATGTGTAATTACCATATCCCAGCCAAGCCCGATCATCTTAACGATGCTGCGTGCCGTGGCAAGGGCATTATCGAACTGTTCAGGTATGCGGCCTCTCTGACCCGCACGGATCAGAGAGTTCCCGCCAACTGCTATTAAAGCTTTTTTCTGCACATTAACCTCGTGATGCTTTGCTAATATTATTTAACATCTTTCATCAGCTGATACATGATAGCTTTCTGTGCGTGAAGCCTGTTTTCTGCTTCCGGAAATACAACAGAATTGTCAGCATCAATTACACCGTCAGTTACTTCGTCGCCACGGTGTGCCGGCAGGCAGTGCATAAAGATAGCATCTGATTTTGCATTTGCCATAAGGTCTTCGTTTACCTGGTAAGGAAGGAATATTTTCCTGCGTTCAGCAGCTTCTTCTTCCTGTCCCATTGATGCCCAAACGTCTGTATAAACAGCATCAGCATCTTTAACACCTGTTTTGGCACAGCTTGTAACTACTATTTCAGAGCCGGTTTCTTTACCTATTGCAGTAGCTTCGTTATAAATTCTCATGTTTGGTTCGTATCCCATGGGGCAAGCAACTGTAACACTAACACCAAGGCGGGCGCCTGCAAGCATGAGCGAATGAGCAACATTGTTACCATCGCCAACATAAGTAAGTTTACGGCCTTTGAAATCGCCTTTATATTCTTTGATTGTAAGGAAATCAGCCATTGCCTGGCATGGGTGAGTATAATCGGTAAGGCCGTTAATAATCGGAATTTTTGCATATTCTGACAAGCCGTCAACAACTGAATGAGCAAATGTACGGATCATGATACCCTGTACCATTCTTTCAAGGTTTTTGGCAACGTCATAAACTGATTCCCTTTTACCAAGGTTGATTTCCGCGGGAGAAAGATATATGGAATATCCGCCAAGCTGCTGGATACCAACGTCAAATGTAGTTCTTGTGCGGAGTGAAGGTTTTTCAAATATGAGCGCAAGAGTCTGGCCTTTAAGGGCTTCAGAATATTTCATGCGGTCATTTTTCATGTCAAGTGCGATATCAAAGGTTTTTAGAATTTCCTCTGTGCTGAAGTCTGAAACTTTCAAAAAATCCTTAGTCATTGTAAGATCTCCTGTGTTTATAAATTAATAAGCTATGCTTAATATTTTTCAATTATCTATCCCAATAATTAATAATCCTTGTGGATTATTAAGATCAATTGTCTCATTATGCTGCGTGAAATGTTAATATTGCCGGCCAAATCCGGGTATATACCAGAGGCCATATGGCAAAATTCAGATGGGGGCATCTGTTTGGTAATGCTTAAACTGAACTATTTTGCTTGCCCTGGTTTTTGGAAGGTTGAACTTGGGAAATACTGCGTGCTCTTCTACCGAAGCCATGTATTTTTCATATCGTGATATCTGCCGCATCTTTTTTCCTAACTCTCAAATTCTAAAGCATATACTTTAACGTCAACCTACAGTCGTGCAATCTAAGAATTTTTTTGCTAAGAAAAAAAATTTTGTTTAAGAAAATGATATGTATATATTTAATATTTTATTTTGAATAAATGATAATAGATAATATTTATATGACTGATACATTTGATACAGGAAAAAGTATAACTAACTTATATCTTGGAGATTGCGAGAATATTTTAAATAAAATCCTTGATGAAAGTGTAGATTTAATTTTTACCTCACCTCCGTATGCCGATCAAAGAAAGAATACTTATGGCGGTATTAAACCAGAAGAATATGTTTCCTGGTTCATGGGAAAAGCAGATCAATTTAAAAGAGTTTTAAAACAGGATGGTACTTTTATATTAAACATTAAAGAAAAAGTAAAGAACGGTGAAAGATCAACTTATGTTCTTGAATTAATAGTCGAAATGAGGAAAAGAGGTTGGTTATGGACAGAGGAGTTCATCTGGCATAAGAAAAACTCATATCCGGGAAAATGGCCTAACCGTTTTAGGGATTCATGGGAAAGGCTATTACAGTTTAATAAATCAAAAAAATTTAACATGTATCAGGAAGCTGTTATGGTGCCTGTTGGCAATTGGGCGAAAACAAGACTCAAAAATTTAAGCGATACGGATAAAACCAGAGACGAATCCAAAGTGGGAAGTGGTTTTGGAAAAAACATTTCTAATTGGCTGCACAGAGATATGGCATACCCCACAAATGTTCTTCATCTTGCTACCGAATGTAATAATAAAAATCATAGCGCTGCTTTTCCGGAATCTTTGCCGGAATGGTTTATTAAATTATTTACTTTACCTGGAGATACTGTTTTGGATCCTTTCATGGGTTCCGGAACAACCAACATTGTTGCTGAAAGAATGGGTAGAAATTCAATAGGTATTGAAATTCTTGAGGATTATTATAATATTGTGAAAAATAAATTTGAAAAGCGTGAATTAGTTCTATTCGAACCCGGAGTTAATTATGAAGCCCATAAAAATTTCAAAAGTAGTTGAATACGTTGAACAAAATATTTCTTCTTTTCATGATAAGAGAATTCAAAAGATTAATAGTTTAGAATTGAAGACAGTTTTGAAGAGAAAAAACCCTTATCTTTTTAAGGCTAAACATTTACAAACCCCTGAACAATTAATACGTAGTATAACTGATGCTTTCATATCATCAAATGAAGAAACATTATTCGGAGACTGGTTAGAAGAACTGGCAATATTTATTTGCGGCGAAGTTTACGGCGGTTGGAAATCATCTGCAAGAGGAATCGACCTGGAATTTGATAAGGATACAATCAGATATATAGTTTCAATAAAATCAGGCCCTAATTGGGGAAATAGCAGCCAAATTAAAAAAATGATTTCTGATTTTAATACTGCTTCCAGAATTTTAAAAACAAGTAATTCAACTATCAATGTTATTCCAGTAAATGGTTGTTGTTACGGAAAGGACAAGACTCCATTGAAAAAAGATAACTATTATAAATTCTGCGGACAGGATTTCTGGGCTTTTATATCGGGAGATGATAATCTATATACAAACCTTATTTATCCCCTGGGACATAAAGCCAAAGAAAGAAATGAAGAATTTTTAAAATCTTATGCCAAAATGATAACTAAATTTGTTAGAGAATTTGCTATCGAATACTGTTCCGAAGATGGGGATATTAACTGGGTTGAGATTGTAAAGTATAATTCAGAAAGTGAAAATAGAGAATTGAACTGAACCGGTTGATTCATGATTCTTAGTTACTATTACCGATGTCTATCAGAAAGTACTGCCCACGCTGATAATCCCGATAATAATACTCCCCGGTTGTTAGTGCATGAAAAATTTACCGGATTCCTGACCACATATAATAATTAAAGCCAACCCCGAAAGGCCGGCTTTAAATATTTTAAGAATTTGTTTTTCTATTGTTACAGCTGAAGTTTGATTTCAGAAATTAACATGATATCCCATTATCTCACTTACTTCTCCGTCTGTCCATTCTTCTTTGCCGGGAATTTCATCGCAATAGCTTGTTACCTTTTTCAAATACGGATGCTTGATAATTCTGATTATCCCGGTTTCTTTGGACAAGCTGTATGTTGTTTGTTTAGCTCTTGTGAGCTTAAAATCACATGTGCTATTGGGTTTGCTGAAAGAAACAGACATATCATTTTTAATTCTGAACTTCGTACCTATAGCATTGTTATCTTCAAATAGTAAAACAGTATCCTGCCCGTCGTTGTAACCATTAACAATATAGTTTGCAGTAGATGTGTCTGTAAAGTTTTCATATTCTACATCTATAAGAACGTCTGATCTTGTAACAAACCATGTATCGGTTAATTCCGCGAATGATATCCACTGGGCACTGAATCCCGGCAGATCAATTTCATGAGGCCGCAGGTAGCGATAAACTTTGGTTTCTTCAACAGAAAGAATCAGTGTGTCGTAATTTGCTTTGTCCCTGTATCTGACAAAAAACCATGAATCCTTTCCCTGGAAAGTTTCATTTGTCTCTGCTACAATAGAATCACGATATTTTTGGCCGGTTCTGTTTAGATCTTTATCAACAGAGTAAGTATCAAAAATCCAGTAATTGCCCTTCGAAAAATTAATTAAATTATCCGAGGTTGATACCGACGTACTGTCATCTGAACAGGATGTGATAATAAGCAAAACGAACAGCATTAAAAGAGTAGTGACGTTTTTCATTTTTTTTCCACGAATAGTGATACATCTGTTTTAGTTAATTCCATTTTCAAAATATATGATATTATAACCTGATGTTAAATTACGAAAAAGATACAAAGGTTGAAAAAATTATTCAGCATATCCAATTAATTAAAACATCATCCTGTAATATAATTTTCCATAATAAAAAAAAGGACTTAGTGTTTTGCTAAGTCCTTTATTTTATTTGAGCTGCCCCGTCAGGGCTCGAACCTGAACTCTTCTGATCCAGAGTCAGACGTGTTGCCAATTACACCACAGGGCATTAAATTTTCAATTCGTTCAGTCTGTTTTCAACAGGAATGCAATTTAATAATTTTTATTATTTCCTGCAAATATTTTTTATTTCAATGTTCACATCACCGTCTCAAACAGAGATACAAATTTAAGCTGTTTTTGTAATATATACAAATAATTTTTTACTATTTTTTTTAAATTCTTTACTGTGACTTTCAATCAAACTAACACCTGGTTTTCTGATCATTACTATATATTTTGAAATCATATATTTATCAGGCCAGATATGAATATAAAAATTCACAAAAAAATAACCGAAATGCAGGCATCCAAATTTTCAAAGCCTGTTTTCACAATTAAATCTATAAAAAAATAATGCAATTCAACAAACATATCACATTTTTACTACTTTATAATCTTTGGTTCTGCCATCAATTTCCACCCTGATAAAATATAATCCGGAGGGGAATTGTGAGAAATCAATTCTTTTCCGATAATTGTAAACCCCGATTGTTCTGCCGGAATAATCTGCTATTGTCAGGCTGCTATAGTAATCAGAATCAATATAAAGGAAATCTTCAACCGGGTTTGGATATACCAAACCTTTCTCATTTCCCTTTTCATCAACACCAACACCGGGAAGGATACTTTTGTATACTCCGCCAATTACTGTTCCGGCGAAAATATAACCATCGCTGTTTTCTGCAAGAGAAGTTGCCGTTGGTACATCCATACCATCAGTATAATTAATCCATCTTCTATTCCCGATGTTTAATTCATAAACGCCATGCCCGTATGTTGCTGCGTAAACTCTGCCCTGAGAGGTTTTTATCAGGTCATGCACAAGAGTAGCAAGCATATCCTGTGAATACCATTCCCACATTTCACCCTTATCAGTAGTTCTCAGAACCTGCCCGTCCATTGTGGCAATCAAAATCAGGTTTTCACTCACTTCAAGAAGCTTGCTGGCGCTCAGGGAACCAAGCCCAAGGTCTTTCTTCAACCATGTTTCCCCGTTATCATCAGAACGGTACACGCCGCCAAGATAGCCTTTCATACCCATGAACAAACTACCGTCGGTTGTTTTAATTATAGTTTCAACAGATCCAATGGCAGATATATCTATACCCGAGTTTATTTGGGTCCAGTTATCAGCCAGCCCGTCTGTTTTAAAAACACCTTTTGCAGCAGTACCAATAAGCAATTCGTTTTCTCCTGTCGGAAGAATGCATGCAATAGAAGTATCTGATTTTTTTGTCCAACTGTCGCCGGAATCAGTACTTATGTAAAGGCCGCTCACCGAACCGGCATAAAGGTAATTATTATATTCAGAACAAACTATGCGTTTAATATCAATCATCGGCAAATCAGGCAAAACATTCCAGGTAAGGCCGTCATCCTCCGATTTAAAAAGCCCGCCCGAAAGAGTTGCCGCATATATGTAATTATTATTATCAATAGCAACAGAATTGATACTGAATGGAGAAAAGCCGTTTCCGATTCCGGAAAAAGTTGTTTCATTGCTTTTCATTAAATATAATCCCGCCCTGATTACCGAGGAATAAATATTATTTTCGCTGTCGAGAGCAATACAAAGTATTTCCTGATTTGCAGCATCATCTATTGGCAGCCAGCCGGTTACACCCGAGAAATATTTAAAAATTGAAGTTTTTTCGGTACCGAGGTAAAAAATTCCCATATCTCCAACAGCGATTGTTGTGAAAGATAATGTTGAATCAAAAGCGGATGAAATATCAATCCAGGGATGATCCGGCGGCATGTGAAGCACCCTTTCTTTTGTAATCGCAACCAACGAACCGGTGGAAGTAATCTTAATATCAATATAATGTTCATCAGAGCCAATCACGCTCAGATCTTTTACCCATTTTTCACCGTCGTTATCGCTGTAATAAATGCCGTCATTAGTGGAGATAAATATTCTGTTATCGTTATCTATAGCAATACCACTCACCTTCATAGCACTGTCAAGGCCTGTATTGTATTTTTCCCATTTATTTCCCGAATCAGTGGAACGAAAAACTCCATAGCCGTTCGTACCGGTATATAGAACGCCGTCTCTGCCTTCGGCCATAGCAGTAGCTTCGAAATGATCAAGGTTCCTGGTGGTCATTTTCCATTCATTACCATTATCAGTTGATTTATAAATAAATCCTCTGCAGCCGGCATGGACATTACCGTCAGAACTTATCATCAGTGATGTAAAATTATTTGTCAGATAATCGTAAAATACCTCAGCCCATTCTTCACCGTTATTCGTGCTTTTATAAATCCTGTTGTAAGCGCCGGCATACAGAATGCCGTTGTCACCGGCCACAATAGAATAAATTGTTGCTCCTTCCGGCCCTGATGTCTTCTCCCAGTAATCTTCGGCATTGGAAGAAAAAACAAAAATATTGAACATAAAAAAGTAAATAAGATATTTCATAGTGCCTCCGAGGGTTAACTTAATTTTTAAATAAAGATAATAAATATGACTGTAAAAGAAAAGTAAAGACAGAATAAAATCTCTTTTCAGCATATTCAGGACAAAATAAACATAAGAAAGCCTGATTAGCCGGAAAGGAACTTTCTGCGAATCAAAATATTAATTAATGCGTTAGTATTATTTAGTACTATATAGTTGACTTATCAATTTTAGCAGGCAGGGCTTTGCAATAATTATTATCCCTGGAATTGCCAGAACAAATTATTTACAGGATCTTGTCACATTCCTATTGTTGCAGTGTACTTTATATAAATAGTTGTAGGAAGTTTTCTGATAGATGAATAAAAAATTCAACACATATAATGATAAGGAATTGATAAAAATTCTGAAAAACGGAAGCAAGGATGAATCCAATGAAGCTTTCAGGCACATTTATTCCAGATATTCAGCCCGAATACATGCTTATTGCCTGAAAACGCTATCCGACCCGGACCTTGCCGAAGATATTTTCCAGGATACTTTTATCAGGTTTTATCAGAAAGTGAAAACGGACTATACAAACGGCACAACAGCAGGCTTCCTGATAACAATAGCCAGAAATCTTTGCTTAAATTCTAAAAGAGACAGAAAGCCGACAGTACCTTTTGAAGATTATCATCAGATATTTGATTTTGATAAGCAGGGAGACAGGGAAGAAAACCAGAAACTCTTGCAATTTGCCATGTCCCTGCTTGATTTTGAATACAAAGAACCATTAATATTAAGAATATATAATGGCTTGAATTATAAAGAAATTGCTGAAATACTTGAAATCACACCCGAGAATGCACGAAAAAGAGTTTTCAGGGCAAAAGAAAAAATTAAAAAGATTTTGGAACCCTATGTCAACGATTTATCTGATTGAGAAGGATTAATTAAAAGTGAATAAAATGGACAATATATCATTATTACATGACTTCGTGGATGGCCAGCTGCCAACAGAGATGGAAGACAAACTCTTCCATGCTATGTCTGCCAATCCCGAACTGAGATCCGAACTGAAGCGATATATAGAGTTCGAATCCATGCCGAAATTTGATGCCGAAGCATTTACTCCCCGGCCGGAAAGTACCGGTAATATATTTGCAGCCCTTGGTATTGAGAATACCTCCGGAAATGTCGTTGCTGCAGGAAGCTTCTGGAATCGTCTCGGATTAATGCTTGGTAAATATTCTAACACCATTATTAGCAGTGCTGCAAGCGCACTGATTTCAGGTATTGTTGTATTCCTTCTAATGAATTCCGGAACCGGCAGCTCCGGGCATGAAGAATATGCTTCAGATTATTATAACTATCCTCCTTCCGATTTCGAGGACGGCAACAGCAAAGGAAATAACATTCCTGTTATTGTATCATCGGATAATATTGAAAACGACCAATCCGAAAAACAGGCAGCTGATCCGAAAATAATTATTAAATATGTTGACCGGCCAATAGATGTTGATGAATATTACAGGAAATACGGGGCTCCGATATTATCTGAAGTGAGCGACAAAAATGAAAATTCTTATAAATCTGACAATAATCCAATAATACTTGCCTCAAACCAAAGGCCCGGACTATCAGAACCTGAACGAAACACGGGCTACCCGAGCCAGGGGATTTTACCTGCAGGCAGAACTATTTCTTATCACCCACTATCCATAGATGCGGGATCCGGCGTACCAATCGGGTTAGCATTGGAATTCAGGGGCAGCGAGTATTGGAATTTTCCGGGAGAAACAGTAAATCAGTCAACCAATCCTATTTTTAATAATTCCGGCCTTACTTTGTTCTACGATCTCGGTAATAATTTCGAAATCGGCCTGGATGTCAGGCAGGAATACTTCTACCAGAACTTCAGAGGATACGAAGATACTTTATTTTATGCATACGAGCAGAATACGAATTATTTAAGCGGCGGCCTTCTATTGAAATACAGCCTGCCATTGTACCAGAATATTATTTCTGCATTTGCTCAAACCGGCCTCTCTGTGAATAAGGCAGGGCCTGTTGGCAGGTTTATGATTGGTTTCAATTACTGGCCTTCCCGGGCTTATGGTTTTAAAGCAGGCCTTGAAGGTTCCTACCTGCAATACAGGAATGACGGAAACTCCTACAGTTCAAAAAAACTTGGCCTGCATTACGGAGTAATATTCAAATTCTGAGGATACGATGATTAGAAAAATTATAATATCAATATCTTTTATACTCCTTGTTGTCAGCTGCGAGGAGGCTTCCACAATTGACCCTTATGTGAAGAAAACAGTACTGAACCCTGGCGACACAACTACTCCTGCTGATACCAAATTCCGTATTGACAGTGTTTACTGGCAGGTAATGGAACTTTATGCCGACGGCGAATTACAGTACGAATGGATGAGGCCAAATAATATCAACAAATCCGATGTATTTATGGATACAAGCCTTGCACAGCCAGGATTATGGATTGACCTGGAAATTGAAAGCCCTCTGCCTGCAAATATATTCGGCAATAGAATGGACAGAGTCAGCTCGTTCAGAGTTGAACTTGATTCATCGAAGATTGATGGCGTTGAATCGCTCAGCCAGCCAAGGAACAGCGGGCGCTGGAGTTCGTTAAGCATGATTGAAGACAGCAGCAATTTCACCTATGAGTACAAGGGAACACAGCTTATGTCGAACATTTTCCTGCAAACTGATTATGACCTGAAAAAAATATCCGGCTTTATATCAATTAGCATTCCTGAAGAATACGGGCATGAAACTACCGGTATAGTTGTTTTCTATAACTTCTACTTTTAAAATTGAATTTCAGAGAGGTAAAGCAAAAACAAGGCTGTCTTTTCAGGCAGCCTTGTTTATTGATTTAGTTCTTAGCCAAACTTACTTCCAGCCAGATATCAATTTCCTCAGGCTGGCTGAAACTTCCCGCCCGCATTCCTCCGCCGGGGCGCATTCCGCCACCGCCTCCCCGGCCACCGGACATTCCGCCCATACCACCGCCGGGGCGCATTCCGCCGCCACCGCCACGGCTGCCGGACATTGAAGGCCTTTCAAATTCTGGAGTACAAAGCCCCAAACCCAGCTTGCCGCCAGGTTCAACTCCGGCTGCAAACATATTAATTTCGCTTCTTTGCAATGGAATTTTCAATTCAATTGTAAATACTCCGCTATCGTCGCCAATCATTGCTTCCACGCCTGATACTTCACTTATATCCAGAACAAATTCTTCTTCAGGCTCACTTCTGATAATTTTCAGGCGTCCGCCCATCATATCCAACATTTTTTTTCTATCTGCACCATTCATTTCGCCGGGCCTTTCCATTGATCCCGGATTTCCATTAATCCCTGATTGTCTCATATCTTTCATTTCCCTCATGCCCGCTTTGTTTCCGGCCATACCAAGCGGAAACCGGATACCCTTGAATTTATCACTTCCGCCGTCGGGATCAATCCAGAATATCAAACCTCCCATAATGATTTGCTTTGATATTTCACTGCTGCCACTGCTCATACAAATATATAAATATTCCGAATCGTTCTTTATACCCAGCATCAGCCCGGGGTCTTCAAAATAAGTCATACTGCCTGACCAGTCGTTCTGTTTGCCGTCCACAACAATTTCTTCTGCCATAGTACTCGGGTACTGTACGGCAGAACAACCTGAGAGCATACATCCTGCTGCAACAAAAGCCAGAAGGATTTTTATTTCTGATAATTTCATTTTTAAACCATATAGTTTTACATTCATAGCTTAGACATTACTAAATAAATATAGTTTAATCGAAATTGAGATCGAACATTTCAAGTATAAATATTCTGCCCTTGAACAAATTTCATAGAGAATATATGCATTTTCATTAAATTGGATTATAATTGGATATTTGCTTGTTTAAATTTTATTGGACAATATTATGGTATTATGTGAATTTTCGATGTTTCCAACAGATAAAGGTGAAAGCGTCAGCAAATACGTGTCGCAAATAATTGATTTAATTGACAAAAGCGGTGTTACATATCAGCTAACTCCTATGGGAACGGTTCTGGAAGGCTCCTGGGATGAAGTTTTCGGGGTAATTACACAGTGCTTCAAAAAACTGGAAGGAATGAGCAACAGGGTATACAGTTCTATAAAAGTTGACTACAGGAATTCAGATGGTTCAAGGATGAAATCAAAAATGGATAAAATACAATCAATTCTCGACAGGGATATAAGCCGTTAACGAATTTTTTTTTAATGAATGTTTAAGCGGGCCGGTGTCCGCTTTTTTTATGCATATTCTTTTTTATTGCTATCACTTTGCATGTTGCTGAGAACAAAATGTTTTTCAATTTTTCCTTTAATTTCAAAATATTTATATCCAACAACACCATCTTCCATAAGTTTGGACAATATTTTCAGGAAAAGGTCTTTTTCTGATTTGGAAAGGTCTTCCATATCTACTTTGGAACTTGTTCCGAGATCCATAAATTGTTCTACTTTATTAAAAACTTTTGGGTTGAAGGGGCCAATTTCGTTAGGCCATTCAATTTTCTTTTCCTCATTTTCAGTTTTTTTTAATTCCGAAACCGGCTTGATTTCTGAAGTGAGGACACTATTTATCGCTTGTACTTTCATTTCTAACTCCGAAAAAAAAATCTATTCTTAAGTTATATTTCGGCATAATTCACTGAATTCTTTAGAAATATAAATTAAAAAAATCATTTCCGGAGAAATGAAAAACGTCCTGCTTTATATTTAAAGCAGGACGCCGTAATCTTATTTCCTTTTTTTATGTCTGTTTTTACGCAGCCTTTTTTTCCTTTTGTGCGTAGACATTTTATGGCGTTTTCTTTTCTTACCACAAGGCATTGAATACCCTTTCTATTGAATGAGAAAAATTTTCAAATTTTTTCCGGGCTCCAAATTACCCGGGACAGATGGCCGGGTATTAATTTTCCCCGTACTGTTCTTTCATTGCTTCGTTAACTTTTTTCAGGAAGTCCGGAGATGGCTTAAATACCGGTACATACCTTTTTTCCAGGGGAACCAGGTCGCCTGTTTTAGGGTTACGGGCCATTCTTGGTTTTCTGCTTTTATGTTTGAATACTCCGAATCCTCTTAATTCAATTCTCTTGCCGCCTGCTATAGCGGAGATGATACTTGCAAATACTCCGTCCACAACTGCTTTTGTTTCAATTTTTGTCAAACCGGTTGCTTTAGCAATTTCGTCAACTATATCTGCTTTTGTCATAACAAACCTAAAATTTATTGAAAAAACTTTCCTTTCTATAAGAACACAAATTTAAGAAAGTGTAAAACAACAAAAAAACAAAAAATTTCCATAACCGGGTAAAATTCAAATATTTTCAGGAAATTTTACACTTTTTCCCATTTTATTGAGTTGATTGACGATGAATATTCGATTTTCGGGTAATTAATTAAAAACAATGGTCTTAATGTTTGTAATAATTATATATTATGTGTTAAGTTTTTTATCTGTCAACTCTTTTTTTCAGCCAACATAATAAAAGGAAAAAAAATTTATAAATTTTATCTTCCTTTTTATGAATCACAAGGAATTGCGTTAACGCGGCCTTACAGTACATTTCTTATAATCTACAGGATTATAATGGTTTGTTCGAATTATAGCACATCTTGTATACAGATAAAATGTAATTAATACCCCGGAAATTTCTCAGGGGGTGATTATTATTTTTATGGAAATGATTACCAGCCTTTGGAATCCATTAAAGATTTAATTTTGTCCGACATCTGCTCCTGGACTATCATCATTTTATTCATCTGAGCATCTTTCAATTTCTCGACAAGTTTCTCGATCTTTACAGGTTTCTCCATTATTTCAACGGCTCCAAGCTTAACTGCTTTCACACCTTTTTCCAGGGTAGCGTTTCCTGAAAGAATGATAACCTGCATTTCCGGTTTTTCATCAATTATTTTTTTTAAAACTTCCATTCCGTCCATTTCCGGCATTTTCAGGTCGAGAACAATAGCATCGTAATTCTGGTCTAATGCCATTTCAAGGCCTTTTTTCGGGGATGTGGAAACAGATACCTGGAATTCCCTGTTGTTGAGCCTTTCGCTTAATACATCAACGAAATCCTGCTCGTCATCAATTAGAAGCACTTTTTCGTTCATTTTGTTTACTCCTGTATATCATTAATCTGGATAATTATATTGCTGTTTTCAATTTCGATACCGGCATTCATCCCGGATAATATCGAATTAATAATAACTGATTTTTTGATATTTTCAAAGGCATATTTGTTTAATTGCTCACATTTTATCACACAGCCTGATAGTTTGCCTGCAAAAGCTCCAATAATAACAGAAACATCCTGATCAATCGAGGTATTCATTACATCAATTATATGCCACAGGAGCATAAGCAGTGCAAATTCACTTGTTTTTAAAACAACATTTTCAGCGCTTGTTTCAGATTTAGCCTGAATGCTTTTCTGAATGTACAGGCGTTCTGTCAGGGCAATATATTTGGAAGAAAATTCAGAAAAGGAAATCTCATTGATTTTTTCATCAGCCGAGTGTGAAAAGAAATTGAAGTTATTAATTATATTGTTTGAACGGTCAATTTGTTTTTCCAGGTCCCGGTTCAATTTAGCAAGCCTTTCCATATTCAGGGGCATACCTTTTTCCTGCATTAATATCATATCAGACAGAAGCCCGGAGTTCTCATTAAGTATGGCCAGCGAATTTTTCAGTTCGTGGGAAATTGACGCGGAAATCTTTCCGAAAAAGGAAAGCCCGGTATTATAATGTATATATTTTTCAAATTTATCCATAAGCACACCTACTCTTTCATTAACTGATTTGTTACTTCCAGCAGATATTCAATATTCACAGGTTTCAGCAGGTAATATCTTTCACCAGCCTCGCAACAGCCTTTTTTAAAATTATGTTCTGAACCGTGGCCGGTCATGAATACATATTTAAGGTCGGGATCAATTTCTTCAAGTCTCTTCTTTAGTTCGAAACCGCTGGTACCCGGCATTTTTACGTCAACAATAGCAATATCGTACTTTTTCTTTTTAATCATATCAACTGCTTTTTCAGGATTTGTTACCCAATCGGCATCAATTTCCCGGAATTCAAGCCTTTCTGCTATGGTTGAAATAAGTTCTTCTTCGTCGTCAATAAATAATAATTTCATAATTAATTCCCCTGGTCGATATTAATGGGAAATTTCATGTCAAAACGCGTGAATTTTAATCTTTCGCTTCTCACTTTGATCTTACCTCCTAGTTCATTGACAAGGGATATTGTAATTGACAACCCGAGGCCAGTACCATCCTTTTCTGATTTAGTAGTGAAGTAGGGGTCGAATATTTTTTGCAGGTTTTTCTCAGGAATTCCGATTCCACTGTCGATTACAGATATTCTTACAAATTCTTTATCGCCTTTTCTGGCTTCGATCGATAGCTTGCCGCCCAGAGGCATGGCATCTATTGAATTATTTATCAGGTTTAGCATTATCTGTTCCAGTTTCCCTTTGTCTGTTTTTATTATCGGGAAATCATCCTCAATGGAAACATCAAACTCAATTTTTCTGTATTCAGCTTCTTTTTTCACAAATTCCAGAAGGCCGTTCACCAGTTCCGTAAAATTGATAGAAACAATGTTTATCTGGTCCTGCCGTGAAAATCTAAGCAACCTTTTCGTAATTTTACCACACCTTTCCACATTTTCAACTATGGATTCCAGGGTTTTTATTACTTTGGGATCGTCTTGATAATCCTTTACTATTTTGAATTTATCCAGAACATAGCCGGCTTTTTCGTTGATAATTGCAAGCGGATTGTTTATTTCATGAGCAACACCTGCAGCAAGCTTTCCTATGGAAGCCATCCTGCTTGCGTGTTCGGCCATGTGCATATTTCTTATTCTTCTTTCATCAATTATCTTCAGGTTTTTCAATATGTAATTGGTTACCCAGTAAATCCATAATAAAATAATTATGACACTAATAATCAAATATTGAATAAGATTATGTTTAGCCTGTTTCCAGGGTTCATTCAGTTGTTCAATATGCTGGAGGACAATAAGGATAAACGGGGTGTCTTTGATAACCTGGCGGCTGATATAATAAGCCTCGGAATTGATTCTGATTTCCTCTATACCCTGTTTTGATTGGGTTGCAAGGTCTGGTTTGGCTATGACCATTGCCTTGCCATAAAGATTTGAATTAGTTTGCAAAATATTATCTTTATTGATCAAAAAAGCGTCGCTGTTTTTGCTAACTTCAATTTCCCTGATCAAATTAATAAAAGATTCTTCCATTGTTGCGCGGAGTATAAAGAAACTTGAATCGTTCAATTCTCTTTTCACCGAGATTGCCAGGTGGGGGACGTTCCTGTTTCCGAGAAATACATTGCTTATGCTATACCCCTGGTATTTGGCAAGATTAAAATATTCGCTCTGTGAATAATCCTTGCCTTTTAGCTCGTAGGGGCCTGTATAAGCTATCTGAATACCTTTTGTATTTATTATTCCTAAATCTGTAAATCCACCAAAAGTCTTTTTCAGATTATTCAGAAGATCGGATAATTTTTTGTTTTCGGCGAATTCTTCAAGAGAATGATCATGAACAAGAAGATCCAGAGCCTGCTTCCTTTCGGTAATGTAATACGAAACAAACCTTTGCAGGTTCAAAGACAATCGGGTTGTAGTTCCGTGTATCTCTGAATTAAGTGACTGCTCGGTTATCTGATAGTCAAGATATGCAAAGAAAACCAGAGGCAGAATCGCTACCCCGGATGTAAAGAAGAACAGAACTTTCCAGGCTCTTTTGATATTGAATAAATGTTTATCCTTGAAATCGTTGATTCCGGTATCGTAGAAAATCCTGTCCAATATTTTTCTGAATGTGGTCATTTTATTTTTTTGAATTTACTTTCTTATAAGCATCCTTCATTGTTTTACTGAGGACATCGATATTTACAGGTTTTTGCAGGTATGCAAATGCGCCAAGTTTCATACAAATTTCTTTGTCCTTTTCAGACCCATGGCCCGTAAGTATAATAATCTCAACATTATTATACTTTTCTTTCACCTCTTTTAATACTTCTATTCCGCTCATTCCTGGCATTCTAAGGTCAAGAACTATAACTTCCGGTTCTTCTTTATCTACAATGTCAAGGGCAGATTCGCCGTCGTAAGCAACAACCGATCCCATATCCCTCATCAGCAGGCGTTCTGACAGTGTCTGAACGAAATCTTTCTCATCATCAACCAGAAGAACTTTTTCCGGCATTTCAAAATTATATGGCCTGTAGATATCGGCCTGGTAGAAGTTCTTTCCAATCTCTGTATTAACTGACTTTACTTTATCCAGCCCGCTGATTAATGATTTTAGTTCTTCTTCCAGTTTGCCGGGATTAAGTACATTTTTGTTTATTGTAAGTGTAATATTTCCTTCATTTGAACAAACATCAACAAAATGCCCTTCCTCGATCAGAAGGTTTTCAATTTCTGATTCAAGGACAAAATCATTAATTATCCGCCCTGAGACTTTAGTCTTTTTCAATACAGGAAGGGATTTTTTAATCAGTTGAAAAAGCTCATCGCCGTTATTTGGATTCAACGGAAATAATATATCATATAGTGTTGGATCGTATGGATCTTTTTTGCCGAAGAATTCATTAATCCAGTGTGCATGTTTGGAGTCTTCTTTTTCAATTGTTTTTCTTGATTCCTTCTCACTCTGTCCCGAGCTAAGGGCATTTTCTATCCTGACCTTCAAATCTGAAGTAATACAAACAGACAGGCAGTGAGAAATTCCCTTCGGTATCATCTGGCCGGTCAGGCCTGAAATAATTAACTTGTCCTTTTGGATAATATCAGACAGAACTGCCTTAAGGCCTGCCAGGGTTTTTTCTTTTTCATGAGAAAAACGGTTAAATATGGAAATCTCACGGTTAAGAACTGCATTTATCCTGTTAACGCTGATTCCGGTAAAAGCCGAAGCCTTACTGATAATATCCTCATCGTTGAATATTTCATATTCGAATTCTGAAGCAATTTTTTTAATTATTGTCCCGTCCGGACAATATTTTGCGCTAAGTATTGTGATTATTGACATCTATCTTACTCCCGAATTAATTTTTTCATCCATAAAGTGATGCATGGCAAGAAGCGGGCACTGTTCTTCCAGATGATCCCCGTGGTTATGATACAATATGTAGGATATTGCTCTTTCCATAGTCGGGAAAATGTTTTCTTTACCAATCTTCTCGTATAAATAAGTACGTTTCATCATGTCCAGAATTGTTTCGTTCAAACCGCTGAACACAATATCATATCCGCCGCTGCGAACCCTTTCAACCAGAAGCCCAAGTGCTTCCTCGCCCGAAGCATCCATATCGTTTATACCGTTACACACAATTATAATATGCCTGAGTTCTTTCTTCTTTCTCATTCTCTTATTCACTTCTTCTTCAAGATAATTTGCATTAGCAAATATCAGCGGGCCGCCAAAGCGGATTAGTGTTGTATATTGGCATTCCTCAAGCTGGTAGGATTCACTGTCCTGCAAGCTGAGATCCGGATGCCTGGACAGTGTACTGATCTTCGGCCTCATGCTCTTGTAAAGGAATATTCCTACTGACAGGGCTACGCCGAGATAAATACCCTTTTCAAGATGAGGCGCTGACAGAAGTGTAACAATAAACGCCATAACGGAAATAACACCATCGTACTTTTTAGCTCTCCAGGCATGAACAAAGCCTTTCACATTTACAAGCCCTATAACTGCCATCATAATTATAGACGCAAGTACCGATTGGGGCAGGTAATAAAGCAGCGATGTCAGAAATAGCAAAGTAATGGCAACAATGATGCTGGTAAAAGCACTTGAAAGCCCGGAAACAGCACCGGACGCAAGGTTTACGGCGCTGCGTGAGAAAGAGCCTGATACGGGATAACTGCCTCCGAATGCACCAAGGATATTACCAAGGCCCTGCCCGATAAGTTCCTGATCGGTATCAATTTTCTGTCCTGTTTTGGATGCCATTGCTTTGGCAATAGCTATTGCTTCCATGAATCCAAGAAGTGATATTATAATGGCTGAAGGAAGCAGCTTGAAGAATATCGAAGAATTTACCTCCGGAACAACCATGGCCGGGAGACCTTCGGGTATATGCCCCACAACTGCTCCTCCTCCGGTCATTTTTATTGCAGCGGGATCAATCTTTCCGTAGCCTACTTTTATTCTCCAGATGTTGCCATCGGCTGATAATTGTTCATTTGTAGCATTTTTAGTAATAAAATTAAGATTTTTGTTGTTTTCAACATCGCCGGTTAAATACATTTTAATATCTCTGAGTTCAGCCCTCAAACGGCGAATTTCCAATTTTGTCTCTTCTTTTTTAAATGCAAGCCTTTCGTATTCCTGCTCTTTTTGGAAGAGCATTTCTTTATTATTGACTTCATGCAGTGAATCAATTTGAATATTTATTTGCTTGATGGCATTGTTTTGTTCTGCCAATAGGTCAACATTCCGATTGAAGTCAAGAATTTTTTCTTTAGTATTATTGTCGGATAGTTTATCGATTGATGTTTCTAAATTATTTTCGAATCCGGCGAAGTAGGATATCAATGTTGTTATAACAACTGCTATAAGAACATAGGGCAGTTTGGGAAAAAATTTCTTAAAGAATATCATAATAGCAATTGACAGAAGGCCTATTCCGAGAGTTGGCAGGTGCGTGAAATCAAAAGCTGCCACAACAACGTTGTATATGGTTTCGTAGTGGTGGGGAGCATTATCAACGTAAACACCAAATAACTTTGACAGCTGCGATGATGCAATGATGATTGCCGCTGCATTGGAAAAACCGTTCACAACCGGGTGGCTGAGAAGGTTTATTATCAATCCCAGCTTTATTATTCCCAGCAATAGCTGAAACACCCCGACAACAAGAGCCAGCACAATAGCATACATAATATATTCTGATGATCCGGCGGTGGCCAATGGTTCGAGGGTTGCCGCCGTCATCAGCGACACTATGGCCACAGGCCCCGTGGCAAGCTGGCGGCTTGATCCGAACAAAGCCGCTATAAGCGGGGGTATGAGCGATGCGTATAGCCCGTAATGAACCGGCAGCCCGGCAAGCTGTGCATAAGCCATTGACTGGGGGATAATGACAAGAGCAACCGTAAGGCCCGATACGATATCTAATTTAAAATTTTGAATACTGTAGTTTCTGAACCAATTCAGAAAAGGAAATATTTTCTGTAGAAACATGTTATTCTCCTGTAATAACAATTCTTTTTTCATAATAAAAAACTATATTCGGCTCGGCAAGAACTTTTTTAGATTAACCTAATTTTGTATCCAAAATGTTTTCATAATTATACAAAATTGATAATGCCGTGTATTTAGTATCAAAAGTTTTATACTATAGTCGGAAAATATTATTATATTAAAAATAATAAAATATTAAAATATTATCCGGAGAACTGTTATGAAATATTTTACAATTTTGCTGCTTTTTGTTACATATTTATTCGGCATTTCAATTGAACTTCAGGCTCAATCATCTCCCAAGCCATGGGTTACACAGGAATGGACTGATTCAGACTGGCTGAACGTATCAAGGGTAAACGAAACAAAGAACATGGACAATAAAGTGGCACAAACTGTTAATGAAAAATGGGACGGTTCTGATTGGATTCCTGACTACAGGATTGTGTTTGAATATGATGACAATGGAAACAATACTTTGATTGCAATTCAAAACTATGAGGATTCTGAATGGAAAGATTATAACGAAACTGAAATTGAATACAATAATAATAGCCAGGTTATTTCTGAAGTTACCTACCAGTGGAACGGAACAGAGTGGGAATATTCCTACAAAGCAGAATACACTTATAATTCAAAAAAACTTTTGGAAAAAGAAACCTCATATTTTGGTAATGTGGATATTTGGGAGGAATTTTATCGTCTGACTTATTCATATGACAGTAAAAACAGGGAAATTGAAATTGTTGATGAAATGTACCTCTTTGACGATGAATGGCTCAACTCCGGAAAAGAAACTGTTACCTACGATGATAACAGCAGAGAACAAACCAGAACATATCATGACTGGGATGATGTTAACCAGGAATGGGTTGAAAGCAGTCGGAGAACCAATACTTACCTGAAAGAGAAGCTGATTAGCGAAAGACTGACCGAAAACTATGACAACAGTTCCTGGTCCTATTCAAAAAAAATATTATATACCTATAATGATGATGACAAATATGATGAAATCATTGAGATGTTATGGGACGGATCAGCCTGGCAAAAGAAGGAAGGGACATTCCACTATTACAATGATAACGGACTTTATTGGTTGGAAAATAAGAACTGGGAAGATAACGACTGGCAGAACTCAAAACGTCATTTCATCGAAGGTTCGATTCTGGGCGTTATGGATAATGATATCAGCGGCCTTGTTAATGCCAGGGTGTTTTCAAATTTCTCGGCAAATCCGTTCGTAATTCTTGAAAGTAATATTGCCGGCAGGGCAAATATTGCATTGATCGATATATCAGGCAGGATGGTGAAAAGGTATTCAACTGAATTATCAGCAGGCCGGAATGAATTTAATCCCGGATTTGAAAACCATAGTTCCGGGATTTACATGATGATCGTCAATTTTAATAATTCTAATATTGTCCGGAAAATTGTTGTCCGGAAATAATAACTTCTGAATGCAAAATAAATTCCTCGGAAAATGTCTCTTTATTCGAAAACAAAGCGAATAAAGAGACATATTTGTATCTGCAGATTCCATTCAAAAAATATGCTTTATCTCAAATTTTCAAAGAACTGATCCATTATTATGCAAACGGGTGTATTTCTTCCGGGGAAACCGGTTCATTTGAAATTGAATTTGACGATGACAAAGCCGGATGTCATTCAGAGCGCCAGCGAAGAATCCATTCTTAATTGACAATGGACAATTAAAAATTAAAAATTAAAAATTGGAAGAAGCCACCTTTCCCCCGCTGGCGTCGACGTGTCGGGGAAGGACGGGGTGGATTCTTAAAATTCCCCTCGTTGAGGGGTGGCGAGCGCAGCGAGACGGGGTGGATTCTTTTTCTTAGTCTCAAGGTGCTATTATCCACGAGCTAAAGCACGTGGCTATTGAATTTGACAATTATAAGGCTAGAAGGTCATACTGAGCGAAGCGAAGTATCCATTCTTCATACATTATCTGCAAAGGAAGATGGATTCTTCAGTCGCTTCGCTCCGTCAGAATGACAACATAACACCTCCTTCTCCGGCTCTTACCCCCCGTTCTTCCACCCCAATGAACAGGCCGCCGGCCTTAATTCCCTATCCTGTGGTTTCAATGAACCGGATAATTTCCTTGTTTCAATGCTGTTTTTAATCAAAACCCTGATGTTGGGGCTAATCGCTTTGTTTGCAGGGCTTAATACTGCCTTGTCCTGCCTTATTGCTTGCTTGTTCCGCTTCATTGCTCGCTTGTTCCGCTTCATTGTACGCTTGTTCCGCTTCATTGTACGCTTGTTCGGCTTCATTGATGTCTTGTTCTGCCTCAATGTATGCTTGTTTTGCCTCACTGATGCCTTGTTCCACCTCAATGTATGCTTGTTTCGCTTCATTGCTTGCTTGTTCCGCTTCATTGTACGCTTGTTTCGCCTCATTGCTTGCTTGTTCCGCTTCATTGCTTGCTTGTTCTGCTTCATTGCTTGCTTGTTCTGCCTTATTGCTTGCTTGTTCCGCCTCATTGCATGCTTGTTCAGCCTAATTGTACGATTGTCCTGCTTCATTGCTCACTTGTTCAGCTTCATTGCTCACTTGTCCTGCTTCATTGCTCACTTGTTCAGCTTCATTGCTCACTTGTTCAGCTTCATTGCTCACTTGTTCAGCTTCATTGCTCACTTGTTCAGCTTCATTGCTCACTTGTTTGGCATTGAAATCCTGAAGGTAGAGATGAGAATAGTCTATAGATAGAACTTATAATTAAATATTCAATCATAAATATTAAATATTATACTAATTCTAACAAATATATAGTATTTATAATAATTTATATATAATATCCAAGCCTTGATATAGTTCATCTAACAAAACTTTTAATATTAATAACTAAATATTTTATACATATAATTAAATTATCAGTATAATTTATTAATTTTTTTTTATGAATTATTAAATATTAATTTCAACCTATTAATTAATCAGTATATCTAATTTGTTAGGACAATTAAATATATACTTGGATACATAATTAATTTTATAATAAGAGAATAATAAATAATAAAATGTAGTGATTAATGTCTTGTATAAATTATTTATTTGATTAGTTATATTATTAATATTATAAATCTATATGATTATTTAATTATTCTATAAATATATTTACTACAAATACTTAAATATTTACTAATTCTTATGATATATTTTATTATTCAGGTATTGTAAATAATACAATCCGTTAAATATTTCGGATTTCAACGCTACACAAGCAATCATTACCTCGAAACAAGACAGCAATTGAATAAAACATCGGTGCAATAGCTTCGAACAAGGCAGCAATTGAATAAAACATCGGTGTAATAACTTCGACCCCTCCCAAACCCTCCCCGAAGGAGAGGGCTTTGAAGTAAAACAAGGCAGCAATGGCTTAGAAAATCGGTAAAATAACTTCGACCAAGGCAACAATGGCTTAGAACATAAGTGCAATAACTTAGACCAAGGCAGCAATAACTTAGACCAAGGCAGCAATAGAATAGAACATCGGTGCAATAACTCCTAACAAGGCAACAATAGAATAAACCTTCGGTATTTTGCCTCCGACCAAGGGAACAATAGAATCAAACATTGGTACTTTGCTTCCAACCAAGACAGCAATTGAATAAAACATCGGTGCAATAGCTTCGAACAAGGCAGCAATTGAATAAAACATCGGTGTAATAACTTCGACCCCTCCCAAACCCTCCCCGAAGGAGAGGGCTTTGAAGTAAAACAAGGCAGCAATGACTTAGAACATCGGTGCATCGATTTGGAACAAGGCATCAATGACTCCGACCAAGGCATCAATGACTTCGACCAAGGGGTCAATAACTTCGACCAAGGCAACAATGGCTTAGAACATAAGTGCAATAACTTAGACCAAGGCAGCAATAACTTAGACCAAGGCAGCAATGGCTTAGAACATCGGTTCAATAGCTTCGAACAAGGCAGCAATTGAATAAAACATCTGTGCATTGCTTTCGACACTTCCTACATCCCCCCGGCTCCCTCCCTTCGAAAGGAGGGGGAGTTAATTCTATGTTATTTAACTTCTTATCCCCTCCTAAAGTAGGAGGGGAATACAGGGGTGGTTTTATTGCTTTGATTTGGAACAAGGCGTCATTATCTTCAAACAAGACAGCAATAAAGCAAAACATTGCTGCAATAGCGTCAACCATTTGTACATTGCTTTCGACACTTCCTACATCACCCCGGCTCCCTCCTTCGGAAGGAGGGGGAGTTAATTCTATGTTATTTAACTTCTTATCCCCTCCTAAAGTAGGAGGGGAATACAGGGGTGGTTTTCTTGCTTTGATTTTTCGTTCAGGAATTAGAAGCTCTGAAATAAAGTATTATTAAAAAAGAATTGGGATTACTCATCTGTTATCGCATTTTTTTATCCGATGGATTCTGTCCATCGGATAAATTATGAAATCGAAGATCATTATCCTGAGAATTCTTCCATCAGATTGTAAACCTGTGAAGATATCATTTCCCATGTAAATTCTGACTGTACCCTGACCATTGCTTTTTCTCCCATTGCCCTTCTGCTTTCAGCGTCTGAAAATAACCTGTCTATGGCGGCAGCAATTTCCTCAGGGGATTCAGGGTTCACAAGCAGGCCTGTCTCGCCGTCAAGAACAGCATCAACAGCACCTGAATCTTTGCCTGCAACAGAAGGAATGCCGCAAGCAGCAGCCTCAAGATAAGTTATCCCGAATCCTTCCACGTCCAGCGGTAATCTGCGCGAAGGCATGGAAAGAAGATCAACAGAATTATATAGCCCGTTAATATCCTGATCCGGTATAAAACCAAGGAAGATAACCTTGCTTTCAAGGCCTTCCTTTTTTACCAGCTTTTTCAGGTCTTTTTCAAATTTACCGGTTCCGGCAATATAGTATTTCAACCCATGGCTTTTTGTATGTTTCATTGCCCGGATAGTCATATCGAAGCCTTTTCTTTTTACCAGCCTGCCAAGCGAAAGCAGGCGCGGCCCGTCATGCAGGCCGTATTTTTTTACAATCTTATCATTCGTGCCGGTATGGAAGAATTTCTTTGTATCAACACCGTTATTTATCACTTTTATCATAAATTCCGGAACGGTATTCATCTCGGTAAGCAGTTTTTTTGTATACGAGGACACTGCAATAACAGCCCTTGAATTTTTCAAAGCCTGCTTTTGTATAATCCTGTTTATGAACCTGCCTTCAAGGGCATCCATACCGTGTACTGCCGTAAAAACATTTTGTCTGCCGAATAATGACATTGTTTTGAACGGTACGGCCATTTTCCAGTTCGCACAAAGGAAAGCAGTGTCCGGTGCTGAATAGGGGCGTGCTGCCCCAAGGATCAGCTTGTATTTATTGTTCTTCCACCGTTTATGGTTAAGCCTGATAACCGGGATGTCAGTTCGTTCCCTGCCGTCGTAACCGTCGAAAGATTTTGTGATAATGGTTAATTCAGGTCCAAGCTTTCTCAGATTAACCGCCAGTTCATCACACCATGTTGTAATTCCTCCCGTTGTGGGGAAATAGTCCTGCGTAACAATAACTATACGGTTAATCCTGCCCATTATCAGTCTTCCTTTTCCATAATAATATACGCTGAAGCAGTTGAATCGGTATGCGATAGCGATACATGCACCCTGAACCCGCCGTATTTTTCCTTAAGTGCACCATCAAGCACCACTCGCGGCCTGCCGTTTTCCTCGTTGACAATACCGATTTCACGAAACTTGAAATTCTCGGTCATTCCCGTGCCTATAGCTTTGCTGAAAGATTCTTTAGCAGCAAAGCGAGCTGCATAATGCTGATACTTACCGTAATTAAATGATTCGCTGTATTCCTGTTCCGTTTCAGTAAAAAGCCTGTCAAGAATTTTCTTGTCATATTTATCAATCAGTTTCGCAATCCTGTTGATATCAACTATATCTGTTCCAATCCCTGTTATCATTCCTGTCTCCAAATCAATGTTCTTAGATAATATTATTTGTGATTTTTTCTTTTACCGGTATTTTTGTTACTATTCAGCAAATATAATACTATTCTGTTTTTGAAAAGAATAATTGCAAAAATGTCATTCTGAAGGCGCGAAGCGACTGAAGAATCCACTTGTTTTTAGGATAAAATTATGAAGAATAGACTCTTCACTTCGTTCAGAGTGACATTTTCTGGTATTATTAAACATATCTAACATATTCTTCCTTTATGCTGAGTAGTTTCCAATTTCTTTTAATTTCTTTCTTTTAAGAATTCCTTATACTGCCTGATAAGTTCAGGCAGCGCTTCAGCTGAAGTTGCCCTGATACATGTATTGGCATAAGAACTTATAGCTGTAGGGTTAGGGTTAACTTCTATAAGGTAAGCGCCTGTCATTTTTGCCTGCAGGGGTATATTTGCAGCAGGATACACTTCTGCTGATGTTCCCACACTAAAGAAGACATCACATTCACGGGATATTATATCTGCCCTTTTCAATGCGTCTTCCGGAAGCATTTCGCCAAACCATACAACATTAGGGCGAATCTTCCCCCCGCATGCAGGGCATACCGGAACCCGGCCGTCCGGAAGTTCTGTTTCTCCTTCGAATGGAAGCGAGCAGTCAAGGCATTTGTTTTCAATAATATTTCCGTGAAGTTCGATCACATCCTTAGATCCGGCCTGCTGATGCAGCCTGTCCACATTCTGTGTAATAAGTGTAAACGAAGGAAATATTTCCTCCATCATTGCGATTGCTTTATGCCCTTCGTTATATTTTGCCTCATCAATCATTTTCCTTCTGTATTGATACCATTCCCAGACTCTTTTTGAATTAGTCATAAACCCGTCGACACTTGCCAGTTCCCGGGGGCTGAACCTGCTCCACAGGCCATCCGGATCCCGAAAAGTAGCAATACCGCTTTCCGCTGATACACCAGCGCCGGTGAGCATTGCAACCCGGTCGGCATTAGCCAGCATTTCAAATAATATAGGGTTAAAATTCATTTCATCCTTCCGCATAATTACAACCAAATGCAAAATACAACTATTTAAAAGAATTTCATAACGGAATGATATACTGATAAAGGAAATAAAGATTGTTAAACTTCAATTAATATTGCCATAAACAAATCAGCGGCATAAACCCAAATTAAACTTTGGATGCGGACTCCGGAGCAGGCTCCGGATAACTTCCTGCGGCTTGCCTTGATTTATAGTGAACGGGGCGGGGAATCGACAATTTTGCAATTAGTCTTTTTTATAACAGCTGTTATCCTGTTAGTTGAGAGCAAACAAAAATATTTATGCAGATTTTGTTAATTATCAGCTAATTTTTATTTGATAAATACTATTTTTTTGCTTATATTTTTCCTGAGAATTAGGATGAATTGAATAAGCGGGGAATATAATCCTTATAGCAGTTAGAAATCAATAGCTGGGAATTAGACAAAAAATTGAATTTTAGCGGGATCTGGTGAAGCATTGTAAAAGGTGCCAATTTTTACTGTTTTTCATGATCCCATTGGTTTTGATATGAACAGATAATAAAAGTTATTTTCTGTTACGATATTATTAATCGTTAAACCAAACGAGAAGGAGTTCTTATGAAACGATTTCCCTATCTGTTTCTAATTTTATGTGTTTTCCTTTTAAGTGCAAAAGCATTGCCTGCACAAAAAGGGAGCATATCAGGTACTGTCCTTGATCAGAAGACAGAAGAAAAACTTCCCGGAGCCAGAATTGAGCTCAGAGAAGTCGGCGCAAAAAAAGCTAAACTGGGTGCTATTGCGAACAAAGAAGGTGCTTTTAAAATTCGCAATATAACTCCGGGCAAGTATGTCCTTATTTCGCACTTTGTCGGGTATAAGAATTATACAAAAGACATCGTGGTAAAAGAAGGCGAGGACATTGTTTCCAATATCGAGCTTATTCCTGACGTTATCGGCCTCAACGAGGTAGTTGTTACCGGTGTGGCATCGCGTAACGAAAAAGCTGTTTCAGATGTTTCGGTTGCACGAATTGATGCTTCCGAACTTCAGGAAAGAGCTGTTTACCAGGATGTCAGCCAGGTGCTTGCCGGTAAAGTTTCCGGTGTTCAGGTGCAGACTTCCTCCGGTAATGTTGGTGGTGGTATACGCTTCCAGGTTCGTGGTGGCGGCGGGCTTAACGGCGACGGCCAGCCTGTAATATTTGTTGACGGGGCAAGGATCAATAACGATGAAATCGGTATTGATATTGGCGGCCAGGCCGGTACTACACTTGCAGATATCAACCCGGAAGACATTGCTTCCATTGAAGTACTAAAAGGCCCTGCCGGCGCTGCTCTTTACGGAACATCCGGTTCTAACGGTGTTATCCTGATCACTACTAAAAGTGGTAAAGCCACACAGGATTTCTTTAGTGTTAATTATAAAAACGTAATGGGCTGGAACGAGCAGTCCGTTGAATATGATGAAGCAGATTTCTATTCCGCTGCGGATGCGAATAATATCTTCAGGGATGGCCCTCTTTCAGAACAGACTCTCAGCTTCCAGGGTAAATCCGGTATGTTCAGCTACTACGGATCATATACTGACAGAACTGAAGACGGTATCGTTGGGCAGAACTCATTCGACCGCCAGTCTGTTCGCGGTAATTTCCAGGTTTTCCCGAATAAACAGGTTAAGATAAAACTTTCAGGAAACTATATCACTACAAGCAACAGCAGGCCTATTAACGATAATAACGTTACGGGCTGGCTGGGCAATGTTTTGCTTTTCCCGACATCTTATCTGTTTACTGACAGTCTGGCTATTGCCAATATCGACAATACAATTGCCACAAACCGCTTTATCGGTTCGGCAGAGATCAACTATATGCCGGATTGGATGGAAGGCCTTCAATTCAGAGGACTGATTGGTTTTGACGGACTTGATTACGTAAATACATCTTTCCTCTCGCCGGAATATTTCTATACCGGGCCGAGTGATAACGGTGAAAAAGAATTATTCTCCCGCACAAGGGAACAGCTTAATTACGATTTGAATGTTTCCTATAATTATCAGCTGACTGATGAAATTTTTGCAACAAGTATTCTTGGTGCACAAATGTTTACAAACACAACATCATTTGCTGATTTTATCATGCAGGGATATACCACACCAAGGATCAGGAACATGGAAGCTGCAGCAGACTTTAATTATGCAGACGACGGCAGATCCGATTATCGTGAAGCTGGTATCTACTTCCAGGAAGATATCAACTTCAGCGAAACATATTTCCTGAACTTAGCTGTACGTAATGATTATTCTTCAGTTATCGGTGATGAAGCCCCGAGTATTTTCTATCCGAAAATAAGTGGTGCTGTAAGAATTGACAAACTTGGAGTTCTACCGGAAGATCTTAACTTCCTGAAACTTCGTGGCGGCTGGGGACAGTCAGGCCAGCTTCCGGGCGCTCTTGCTGCTTATCCGCTTCGCTGGGCAGGCTCGCAATCCGGATTCGGAGTTGGCGGCGTTCTTAACTCAATCGGTAATCCCGAGATTGTTCCTGAAAGAATAAACGAAATTGAGTTCGGTATCGAGGCAGAATACATGGATGCCTACGGTATTGACTTCACTTATTACATGCAGTTTGCAAAGGAATCTATCATCCCCTTCCCTAATGCTCCATCCTCTGGCCTAACAGCATCAACAGTACCAAAAAATGTTGGTGAAATTAAATCATGGGGCTTCGAAACAATTCTTTATGCAACCCCGATAATGACCAAAGAATATGAGCTGGGATTCAATATTATCCTTAACCAGCAGGATAACGAAGTTGTTGACCTTGGCGGATCGCAGCCTGTTGTTGGCGGCTTTGGTAACCAGGGCTGGTACGAGGGCTACAGCCGTTCAGCTTTCTTCGAAAGAAAAGTTTACGGCGCATTATTCGACGAAGAGACCGGTGCGTATGCCGGGCCTGATGCTTCCGACGAACTTGAATTCCTTGGTACTCCCGTACCAACATTCAACGGATCATTCTCTACAAACTTCCGTTTCCTTGAGCATTTCACACTTTACGTAATGTTTGAATTTGCCACAGGCCATTCAATATATAATAATACAAGAGCATTCCAGGTTTCATTCGGTAATGATATTGAATATACTGATCTTCAGAATCAACTCTTTGGTAATCCTGACGAAGGAATTGAAGCTCTTAAACCCAATACTCCCGAGTATATTGAAACAGCAAACGCCTATGCAAAACTAAATCCGAACTATGATGCAAACTTCATTGAAGAAGGTAATTGGCTGAGGCTTCGCGAGATAAGTTTAAGGGTTAACGCCACTGACTGGCTGGAAATGCTATTTGGTGATAATTATGTTAAATCCTTTACATTCGTTGCATCTGTCAGGAACCTTGCTCTTTGGTCAACATACAGCGGCGTTGACCCCGAGGTTAACATGTTTGGTTCCAGAACAGCAGTTGCCAGAAGCGTTGACTTCCTTACTCTCCAGAATCCGAGGGTTTGGAACTTCACATTTAATCTTGGTTTATAATAAAAAAGTAAAAAAATTCGGAGATAATTATGATAAAAATATCTTTTAAATATCCCTTGATTATCGTTCTGGCGGTTATGCTTTCACTTTCCGCATGTAACGATTGGGTTAATGATATAGAACAACCGATAAACGATGTCGGCGATGACAACCTGAACACTCCGGGGGACGTTGAATTCCTTGTTACCGGTGTGAAAAATTCATTTTCAGTTGTTTGGGATGAAACTTCAATTTATGCCGGCGGCATGTCTGATGAATTAGCATTTACCAGGGATATTCAGCAGGCTACTTACCCGACTTTCGAAGCTCTGGACCTGGCTGAAACAGGCGGAACAAATCCTCTTGTATCCCAGAACAATTCAACCGAAGATATTATGGATGAACTTGCACAGCTCAGGCTTTATGCTGATACACTTGTTGAAAGGATCGAGAACAGGATAACATTTACAGAAGACGAAATGGCTATTAAGAACAACGGCCTTTTCAATGCATATTTCTTCGGCGCTGTTGCACGCTATATCTGGGGTGCATACTGGTGTCTTGAACCTCGGGACGGCGGTGGCGGTGTTATTAACCTGAGTCCTTATATACCTGCTACAGATATGTACGCAGACGCTGTCAGCAGGCTGGATATGGCAATTACTTATGCTGACGAATCACAGGCCAAACTGGCCTACACAATGAAAGCAAGGATTCTTCTTATCCAGGGTAACTATGCAGATGCTAAAACAGCAGCTGATATGGGCCTTGCACAGGGAGATGCGGGATTTGACGCTCTGTATAACACCATTCTGAATAACTACTGGTACTACTGGGCAGGCCCCGGAAGAACACAGTTCTATGCTTCAAGCCGTTTCTTTGATTATATCGAAGCAGACCCCAACGAAGCAAACAGGGTGATGATCTATGAAATACCAGCATCATCAATTGTATCTGATTCCGGAGTATATTATCAGCAGGCAAAATATCTTGATATGAGCTCTCCTCTTAACTTCCTTTCCTGGCAGGAAAACGAACTGATGAAAGCCGAGATCGAGATTCGCGACGGTAATAACGAAACCGGATTAGATATCATCAACACAATAAGAACTTCTTATGGTATTGATGCTCTTAGCGCTGATGATGTAACAAATGATTACGCCGGAGATTATCTCGAACTGCTATATGTGGAAAGAGATAAAACATTGTGCTTTACAGGTATGCGCCTTATCGACCAGCGCCGTTTCGACAAATGGCACTTAGATATTAATGCCACATGGCAACGCTTCCCCATAAGTAATGACGAGAGAAAAGTAAATCCAAACTTTGATTAATCTTTATTTCTCCTGAAAATAAACCCGAAAGCCGGCTGCCGGTTTTCGGGTTTTTTTTTCTGAATAGATCATTTTCGGGAGCACTCAGCTTTCAGCGAGGAAATCATCAACTTTTTCAAGATATAAATCTTTTCCGTCAAACCTGGCAAATGTCGGATCTCTGAAGAAGCATCCTGTATTGATATATATCCCTCTGCTATGGTCGATTTTCTCGGCATTGTGGGTATGCCCCATCAGCACGTAATCATAACCTTCGTCAATTTTTTTAATTGCAAAATCCCTAAGGCCGTCTCTTCTGCCCTGATTTTTCCTGCTGGTATAATTACGGCTTTTCCGTGAAGACCCCGAGGCCAGCCCTATACCCCAGTCCGGGTGTATCTGCCTGTAAAGCCATTGAGCAAGCGGATTGCGCAATATCTTCTTTAAAATCTCATACCCTTTATCGTTGTAAAGCTTACCATCCCCATGGCTCAGGAAAAATTTCTTTCCGGAAAAAGTCATCTCAGTATCATCTTTGAAAAGCACCATCCCCATATCCTTTTCAAAAAAATCAATATGCCCGAAATCATGGTTCCCGATGATATAATATATTTCAATTCCTGACTCCCTCATTCGCAGCAATTGGGCAAGTGTGCGGGTATATATCCTGGGAATAACAGTTTTATATTCGAACCAGTAGTCAAACAGGTCGCCGAGTATGATCAATTTCTTACAATCAGTGGCAGCCTTCCTCAGGAAGTTTATCAGCAAGTCTTCCACCTGTTTGTTTTTTTCCTCGTTTTCGTGCCCCAGATGAACATCTGAAAAAAAATAGATCATTGTATCAGCTATAATTTAATTAACAAATTTTTCTTACCATTTGTCCGGTAAGGCAAAATTAATAAAAAAAAGCCCCGAATTACAGGGGCTTTTATATTTCGATCATTAATTATAATCAATTTATATTACTACAATTTCATCCGGAGCATCAGAAAGCTGAATACCGCCGTTTCTTGTAACAAGGACATCATCTTCTACTCTCATACCGAATTTATCAGGAAGATAAATGCCAGGTTCGATCGCAAGAACTGCATCCTCGGGAATAATTTCTTCATCCATCCTGAAAGTGATTATCGGATGCTCATGAGTTTGCAGCCCGATACCGTGGCCAAGGGAATGCTGGAAGTTGTCGCCGTAACCGGCATCTTTGATCACATCCCTGGCAGCTTTATCAAGCAGCTTACCGTTCATTCCGGGCCTGATCTGTGCAATTGCGTTCTTCTGTGCTTTTCTCAGTATAGAATAGATCTTCTGCTGTTCTTTTGTTGCTTTTCCGATAGCAATTGTACGTGTAATATCCGAGTGGAATCCATTTACAATACAGCCAAAATCAAGCAGGAGTATTTCATTTTTCTTTAGTTTCTTGTCGCTTGGCTGGCCATGAACAAGAGCAGAACGCGGGCCGCTAACAGCAATAATATCAAAAGCATCACCTTCGGAACCCATCAGGCGTCCCTGGTACGAAATTTCAGCGGCAATCTCTTTTTCAGTCATACCCGGTTTGATAATTGTCAGCATTTTTTCATATACGGCAACAGCCATATCAGTAGCTGCTTTAATGCTTTCCAGCTCTTCCGGAGATTTTGGCCTGTTAAAACGTTCTATCTCGTCGGGAGCCGGTTTGAATTTAACCGGCCTGATCTTGTTCCTGATATCAACTGCTTCGCTGTACGGCATACTGTCAGCTTCAAAACCTAATGAACCGATACCTTTAAGTATCTTCTTTTCCTTAGCTGTTTTCCATACATCTCTTGTAATATAGGTATGAAGGTTAGGCAAATCGTATAGTTCTGTTTTAATCTGCTCTTCGTATCTGTCATCAGTCAGGAAGTGAATTGAATCAGGCTTAACAAATAATGTTCCTGCCGAGCCTGAGAAATTTGACAAATACCTGATATTTGGCAAAAATGTTACAACCATAGCATCAACCTTTAGGTCTTCCATAGTAAACTTTATCTGCTCCAGGCGGCGGTCTGCAATTTGTGGACAAGGCTGCCTTTTAATCTCGGAAGTTTCGCTTTTGGCTGTTTTCTTTGTTGTAGTTTTCTTCGTGGTTGTTTTTTTAGCCATGATATATTCGTTTTTTATTTAACATAGTAATTTGGTGACTCTTTTGTAATAGTAACGTCATGGGGGTGGGATTCCCTGAGAGATGCGGCACTAATCTGAACGAAAGTAGCCTTTTCTTTCATGTCATCTACAGTCTTGCATCCCAAATACCCCATAGAGGAGCGTAATCCGCCGATAATCTGGTATAATGTATCGGCAACTTTTCCCTTGAACGGAACTCTGCCTTCAATACCTTCGGGAACGAATTTTGAAATTTCTTCTTCAACATCCTGGAAATATCTGTCGGCAGATCCTTTGCTCATAGCATCAAGCGACCCCATACCGCGATACATTTTGTATGCCCTTCCTTCGTAAAGCACTTTTTCTCCGGGGCTTTCATCGTGCCCGGCAAACATACTGCCAATCATAACAGAGTCAGCGCCTGCTGCAATAGCTTTGGCAATATCCCCTGTTTGCTTTATACCTCCGTCGGCAATAACCGGAATACCGGCTTTACTTGCAACAGAAGTAACATTCATAATGGCTGTTAGTTGTGGTACACCAACACCGGCAATTATCCTGGTTGTGCAGATAGATCCGGGGCCGATACCGACTTTAAGGCCGTCGGCGCCGGCATTAATCAGGGCATCTGCAGCTTCAGAAGTTGCAATATTACCGGCAACTACCTGTAGATCAGGAAATTTCTTCTTCACAATAGCTACAGTTTCAATAACTTTCACGGAATGCCCGTGTGCAGTATCAACAAATATTGCATCCACACCTGCATCCACAAGAGCATCAATTCTCTCGTATGTATCAGGAGAAACCCCGACAGCCGCCGCAACACGTAATCGTCCCTGCTCGTCTTTGCAGGCATTCGGGTGTTTCTTTTTCTTCTGAACGTCCTTTACAGTTATTAAGCCTTTCAGTATAAAATTTTCATCAACAACAGGAAGTTTTTCTATCCTGTGCTGCTGAAGTATTTTCTCGGCTTCTTCAAGAGTTGTACCCACGGGAGCTGTATGAAGATTCCCGGAAGTCATTGCTTCTTTGATTAACTGGTTAGGATCAGGACTAAATCTGAGGTCCCTGTTCGTAATAATACCAATAAGTTTCCTGTTGTCGTCAACAATCGGAATTCCTGATATATGGAATTGTTCCATAAGGGCCATTGCATCCTTAACAAGTTTGTCGCAAGTAAGAGTAATGGGTTTTGTTATCATTCCGCTTTCCGACCTTTTTACCCTGTCAACAACAGCAGCCTGCGCTTTTATGTTCAAGTTCTTATGCACTACACCAATTCCGCCTTCCCGGGCAATAGCAATAGCCATTCTCGCTTCAGTTACGGTATCCATTGCAGCGCTGAGCAAAGGAATGTTCAGCCTTATTTTTTTCGTAAGCCTTGTCGAAACATCGGTTTCCCTGGGCAGAATTTCCGAGAAATTCGGTACCAGGAGAACGTCATCATAGGTAATACCTTTGCCGATTATCTTTTTATCATTCATAATTCCAGCCATTAATCTATGAACAAAAACAGGTTTCGAATAAAATTAAAAACAGTAATATTATTCATATATTACAAAATTAAGCAAATTTTTCCAGATTTCAGAATCTTGTTTGCATTATTAGACAATAATATGGCCTTTATATAATAATATTTTGCTACAGGATAACCTAACGTAAATCATGGATAAATATTGACGAGGAGGTGATTTTCAGTTTATTCAAATTATAAATCTTAAAGGTTTAATAATACAGGTTTTATAATCCATCAATAGTTATCTTAATTTCCGGAATTCAATACTATAAACACAAATATCTTTTCAAAATTTTTTCATTTGAAACCGGAAATTATTAATATCGTATATCATCTGACACTTTAATTTATTTGATCAAACAGGAGTAATCGTTTGAAATCGATTGAAAAAGAAACAAAAAAAACATTCAGAAAATTCGGAGCCTGTTCCGCTACTTATTTTCATATCCTCGATAAAGAGTTCGGTAATACCAAAGAAGATTGGGAAAAAGCAGCAGACCCTCTTGCCGGCGGTATTATGCAGCAGGGCTACCAATGTGGTATGATATGGGGGGCATCCATGGCAGCCGGACGGCAGGCATTTAAAATAGAGAATGATAGATCAAAAGCAATTGAATTATCTGTTGGAGCTGCTAAAGAATTATTGTCTTCTTTCCACAAAAAACACGGAACAGTTGACTGCTCGGATATTACCCAGACTGATTTCAGCAGTAAATTCCAATTTGTTAAATTTATAATTTTCAAAGCCAGGTCTTGTTTCAGCCATGCCGGTAAATGGGCCGGGGAAGCTATCAATACAGCCAAAGAAAGCCTTTGCAATAACAAAACTTATAGCAATTCTGAATCGCTGAGTTGTGCTTCCGAGGTATTAAAAAAAATGGGAGCAAGTAAAGAGGAACAAATGACTGTTGCCGGTTTTGCAGGTGGCCTTGGCCTGAGCGGTAATGCCTGTGGCGCACTTAGCGCTGCAATTTGGTATAATACAAAAAAATTCCTTGAAGATAATCCTGACGAGAAAACATATCCCAACCCTGCTGCATCAAAAACTATTGAAGCTTTTTATAAGGCTTCGGATTTCGAAATGATGTGCAGCAATATTTGTAATAAGAAATTCAAGTCGGTTCAGGAACATAGTGAATATATTAAATCAGGTGGTTGTGAGAAGATAATTCAGAGTTTATCAATATAGATTGTTAATAAATTTGATAATATCTGTGTTTGGAAAGAAAATTGAAACAATGTTATAGTTTTCGTTTTGCTTTATCTTATCTCAGGATATAATGAAATTTTGAAATGATTCGAAGGTATAACAAATCTGATCCAAAGCTTTTTTGCGTCCCTGTTCGTTATTATCAATTAAATTGGTTAATTTTGCTAATAGAAAAGAAGTAGTAATACCGGTATAGTTATGAATAATATTATTATTGAAAAATATAAACCCGAAAACAGGCAGGAATGGGAAGATTTTGTTGACGCTTCTAATAATGGCACAATGTTCCATAAGCAGGCATTTCTTGATTATCACACACCCGGACGTTGGGACTTCAATCACCTGATGTTCCGAAAAAATGGCAAGCTTATCGCAGTTCTTCCCGGCGGAATGAAAAATGACGGTAAATCATTCTGGTCGCCTATTGGTGCGAGTTACGGATCGATCGTTACCGGAGATATTCCTTACAGAACAGCACAGGATATTGTTGATACATTGATTGAGTTTGGTAGAACCGAGGGATGGGATGAAATGTTCCTGATTCCCCAACCGATTATTTACAGCCACAATTATTCACAGAATATTGAATACGCGATGCTATACCGTCGTTTTGGTTTTGAGTTACATTACATTTCACATTCAATTGAACTGAAACACGGCGAAAATTTTATTGATCATTTCGACAAGACAGCCCGGAAAACTGTTCGCAAGATACTCAGGGAGGGTAAGATAACTATTGAAGTAAGTGAAGATTACGAGACTTTCAATGAAATATTAATAAAAAACAAGCAGAAACATAATGTTAAGCCTACTCATTCGCTCGAAGATATGCTTAAGCTCCGCGACCTGATGCCTGATAATGTAAGGCTCCTGCTTGTATATTACGAGGGCAAGCCTATTGCCGGTTCCTGGCTTTTCCTTACCAACAGCAAGGTTGTTCTTTGTTTCTACAACATGCTGCTTTATGAATACGAACACCTAAAACCTGTTTACCTGATAATGTACGAAACCATCCGCTGGGCAGCCGAGAACGGCTATGGCTGGGTTGATATTGGAGTTTCTCAGGATACAGCTGCTGAAGACCCTATGACACCCTCGATGAATTTGATATATTTTAAGGAAAGGTTTGATTCCAGGGGTATACTAAGGTCAACATTCCATTATGATTTCAGGAATGAAAAATAACCCTCCCGGAAATGAACATTTTTGGAAATTCAATTCATGAAGCAATTATTCTAATTGAAAGGCAGTCCCACAGTTTTCCTGCCTAATATTATTGCAAATAAAGAATTAAATCGCATCATGAAAAATTGCTTATATAAATCATTATATAATTATTTTCTTTTAATCCGGTAAAAAATTCCTCTTCCTTCCCTTACAGTTTCAACTTTTTCCGCATTTTCAAGTACGGCAAGATATTTATTAATATCATTTATATGCAAGCCTGTAAGGAAAGAAATATCTTCTAAGCTGCACGGACGTCTTTCAATGGTTTCAAGAATTATTTCTTCCTTGTTGCCGCTGTATGATGTGGTTTTCTTCCTGCTATCCGGGGCTGCAATTATTTCAGTTCCCGGAAAGTCAATTGTATCAGCAATATTCTGAAGACATTTGGCCGAACATGGCATCAATCCTTCAATAGCTCCGGGCCTGTCCAGGGTGTTTAGTTGTACTGAATCGGGTTTTATATCTGAAATTGCATTTTTCAGCAGATTAATCTCTTCGCTATTGTCATTAATCCCCGGTGCAATAAAAACTTCCAGCCATATCTTTCCTTCATATTCCTGCCTGAAATTTTTCAGCCCTTCAATATGCCTTGCTGCCGAAAGAGATTTATGTGGCCGGTTTATCAATCTGAAACATTCTTCAGATGCTGCATCAAGCGAGGGCAATACAAGATCGGCTTTCAGAATTTCCCTTCTTACCTGTGGATCGTTGAAAAGAGTTCCGTTTGTAAGTACAGCAACAGGTATCGAAGGATAGTTTGTTTTTATATAATTCAGTATATCGCCTATCCTGCTGTTCAGGGTAGGTTCTCCCGAACCTGAAAATGTAATATAATCAGGTTCGGGATTGTTATTCATATATTCGTCAAGTTCGGCGGTCACTTCCGAGTATGAAACATATTCTCTTCTTGCAACTGCCAGCTTATCAGTAGGCCCGCACTCGCAGTAAATACAGTCAAGAGTACATAATTTCAAGGGAACAAGGTCAATTCCCAGGGATACCCCCAGTCTTCTGGAAGGAACAGGTCCGAACAAATGTTTAGTCATTATAATATCCTTTCTATTTGAAAGAAGCCATAATTTTATCAGCAGCATTTTCAGCAGCTTTAATCAGCGGATATCCAGCCGGAGAAGCTGTAAGCAGTGGATGAGTTCCTATCTGTGCAGTTAGCAACGAATTGATTGCCATTCTGTTCTGAATTGCAATACCAATTATATTTGTCAGTTCGCCTGCCGAAAGTCCGCCGGCCACTTCACCGCCCAGAATAACACCTGATTCTCTGGCTACTATCAGCTTAATAAACTGCTTGTGAGTATCAGCCAGAGACCCCGGATGCCTGTCAATTCCTTCAAAAACACCAGTTACAAAATCGAAGCCTTCTTCTTCAGCTTTCTTTTCAGTAATTCCTGCCACACCAAATCCGTTATCTCCGATAGCTGTCGAGAATATTGATATAGTCCCGCTGAATGTTTTAATTGCAGAAAGTTTGAAGAAATTCATACCTGCAATCCTTGCTTCTGCGCAGGCTGTACTTGCAAGCATAACGTTCGAGAATTTCCTGGTAACAAAATCTCTCTTTTCAGCACAATCACCAACAGCAAAGATATAAGGCTGGTAAGTTCTCATGTATTCATCAACCTTAATTGCTCCGTGCCTGCTGATTCTTACGCCGGCTTTTTCAGCCAGTTCAACATTTGGCTTGTAGCCAAGAGAAAGTATAACAGCATCAGCTTCAATTTTATCGCCGTTTTCAAGAATAACAGCTTCAACTTTTCCGTCGCCGGCAATTTCTTTTACTCCGGTTCCTGTAATAATATTTACTCTCCTGTCTGTAAGAATATCTTTAACACGGCATGAAATATCTTCATCGAAAGCAAGGCCGAGAATATTCGGCAATTTTTCTATCAGGGTAACTTCTTTCCCTGCTTTTTTCAGTTCATCGGAAATTTCAACACCTATGAATCCTGCACCAATAGTAATTACTTTTTTCGAATCCCGGAGTTTTTCCTGCATCAGGTCAAGATAGTTTTTGTCTTTAGGTACTGTAAAAACATTATCCAGGCCGGCACCCTTCAGCCAGCTTGGGATTAGCGGTTTGGAACCGGTGGCTATAACAAGTTTGTCATATTCTATATCGCCGTTGTTTTGGGTTTTTACTTTTTTATCAGCGATAATAATTTCGGTAACTTCATCGTGGATGGCTTCAACACCCATTTTGTCGAACATCATTTCGGCCGGCAGAATATCCTTATCGCTTGTACCAACCGAACCAAAAATGTAGGGGATACCGCATGGTATCAAGGTTTTTTCGTTTTTTGTTATTACTGTGAATTTCTTGTCCGGGTTAACCCTTTTTCCTGTTGTTGCTGCAACCAGTCCTGCGGCACTGCTGCCAATCACTAAAACATCTGTTTTCATAAAGCCATTCGTTAGTTTTTGAAATATCCTATGATCAAAATATTATAATACCTGATCATTTTATTTTAAGTAATATATCCGCTTCAATACCCGAACAATAATAATATCAATTAATTACTATTCGAATTAGTTCATATTTCAAATTTCCGGATAGCAATATAGTGAACTTATGTGCAAAATGCAAATTGTTTATTCATGAATACCTCATTTTTATTTATTAACTATAAGCATAATGATAAAATTATCATAATAATCCTTATCTTTGTAAATTTCATTTTTATCAATATGAAAACAGCGATTCTTACATGCGAAAACATACCTAATCTGCTTGAATATGACCAACAGGTAATGAACAGACTCAACAGCCGAGGCTTTAATGCACTTCCTGTTATATGGGATCATGTTCAGAATATTGATGACTTTGACTTTTATTTGTTCCGGACAACATGGGGATACCATTTCAAGGAAAAGGAATTTCGTAAATTTATTCGAAATTTGAAATTGAGTCAGAAAAGAGTGTTAAATCCTGCTAACATTATCGAAAATAATATTCATAAATTTTACCTGCGCGATTTGATGACCCGGGGAATTGATATTATCCCGACTTATTTCCTTGAAAAAAATTCCAAACAGGATTTGAATAAAATATCAGAAAAACTGGGAACTAAAGAATTAATATTGAAACCTGCTGTATCTGCTGCATCGCATAATACTTACAAAATTTCCGCAGTCAGCGCTGATACTCAGTTATTACTTGATGATCTGTCAGGCAGGCATGATCTTTTAGTTCAGGCTTTCGAACCGGAAATAATGAAATCCGGGGAATTTTCAACAATATATTTCCATAACGGGTTTCACTATACAGTCAATAAAATTCCGGCTTCCGGCGATTATCGGATACAACGGGATTACGGCGGGAAATACGAATTAGCAGACCCTCCCCCGGAAGTTTTAACAAAGTCCGGGGAAATTGCCGGAAAATTTATAAATAACTGCCTTTATGCCAGGATTGACGGCGTTTTATCTTCAGGAAAATTTAAGCTGATGGAAGTTGAAATGATAGAACCCGACCTGTATATGGACCTGATACCCGAAGCTGTTGAACAATATGTTAAATCTGTCGAGCTAATGATATGATAATCCGTTATTTTCTTAACATTTATTTTTTTTCCTTTGATATATAAGAAAAAATGATTATTTAAGAATAAGGGATACAGAGTACTGGAAATTTTGGCAAGTGATTTTTTAGGCTAAGAATTTATGGACAACATTGAACAAACAACTGATAAATTATCCCGGGATTATATTAAATATTTCCCCTTATTTCACCATATATCTGACCCCCTGTTCATTGTAGAGCGTCACACCGACAAAATTCTGAATTTGAATAGTTCAGCCCTGTATCTTATTGGTGAGGAAGTAAAAAATGTTAAAAACAAACCTTTTGAGAACTACTTCCCCGGATTTGAAATTCCCGAAGTTATTCCTGATGACAGGCTGACCGGTAAAAATATTTTATATGCTGAATGCCGACGTAAAGACGGCAAAAAAATTAAATGTTCGCTTATCATTCAGGCAAGTTCGGAGGAAAACAGGGATTATATCGGTATTTTAATAAAAGATATTGATAAAACTGAAGTTCAGGGAGGATTTCTTGATAACGAAGATTATATCAGGCTGCTGGAAAATATTGGCGACGGAGCATTCTTTCTTCAGGATTCCAAATTCCTTTATGTAAACAGCTCCTTTGAAAAAATCACCGGTTTTTCGGCAAATGAAATTATTGGTATTGATTTCAGGGAGATAATTGCTCCGGAAGATGTTGATATGGTATCGGAAAATTATGCAAAAAGGCTGGCTGGCGAACCTGTACCAAATGAGTATGAATTCAATATAAAGCATAAACACAAACCCGGCTATATTCACATTATTTTAAATATCGGTATTATCAAAAACCACGAAAAAATTGCTGTTGTTGGTACTATCAAAGATATCTCCGTGAAAAAAGAGAATGAAAAACTTTTAGTTCTTCAAAACGAGCTGTCCCAAAAGCTCAGTAAAGCTGACTCTATTAAAGAAATATCAAGCTTATCGGTAAACTACACCAAAAAGATATTAGGAATAAATAACGCTGGCATATATCTTTTTGATAACGATTCAAAGTATCTTGAGCTGGTTCATTACTCCGGCCTGGATGATGAAATTGTTGAGAAATTAAAAAGTTACGATTCCGAATCTTTGAATTTTAAATTAGTAAAGTCGGGGAAATCAGTATTCGGAAGTATTTCTGAAAGCAAAGTTGAGTTACCTGAATTATTTTCAGAAAACGGGTTAAACTTTGTTGGAACAATCCCGATAAAACTAAGTCCGGGCAAAATATATGGTTCGTTAAATGTTGCCGCTAACGATGCTGACACATTGACTGATAAAAAAATGAAATTTCTGGAATCAATAGCTTATATGCTGGCAATTGCAATATCCAGAATAAAATCCAAAAACAAACTGAAAGAAAGCGAAGAACGATTCCGCCAGCTTTCCGACCTGCTGCCACAGATAATATATGAATCGGATTTGAAAGGAAATTTATCTTACGGCAATAAAGCTGCCCGTGATAAATTCGGCTACAAGCCTGATGAAGTTGATATAGATTCGATCAACGCTATTGATATGATAATACCCGAGCACAGGGAACGCGCGGTTCAAAATATGCGGAAAATTGCTATGGGCCAAAGGTCTAAGGCATCTGAATACATTGCCCTAAGAAAGGACGGATCGACTTTTCCTGTTGCAATTCATTCAGATGTTATTATCAAGGATTCAAAACCCGTAGGATTCAGAGGAGTTATATTCGATATTTCTGATGTAAAAAAAGTTGAGAAAGCTCTTGAGCAAAATGAGTTAAAGTTCAGGTCTATCCTTGCGAATATGTCCGATATTGTATGGATTGTTGATGAAAATGTAAATATAAAATTCGAAACTCCTTCGTCATGCCAGATTCTTGGTTATTCAGAAAATGAACTTAATGAAGTCAATATGTGGGATTTGGTTCATCCTGACGATAAAGAGCATTCTATCCGGGAATTTAACGAAGTTCTTAGCGGAACAAATAAACTGGTTCCTACTGTTTTCAGGCTAATGCATAAGGACGGCACCTATACCTGGCATGAAGCTGTTGCAAACAACCTGCTGGATGTTGATCCGATAAATGGTATCATAATAACATCAAGAGACATTACAGCCCGTATAGAATCTGAAAAGGAACTGCAAAAAAGTAACGAGCGATTTATCCAGCTTTTTGATAATATGAATTCTGCCTGTGCTATTCATGAAATTGTTAAAAATGAAGACGATGAAGTTGTGGATACAATTATCCGTAATGCAAATAAACTATTTATTGAAAGTTTCAGATCTATTTATGGAATAAAAAGAACAGATTTTGTTGGGCGAAAAGTTTCAGAATTAAATCCTAAAAGCACTTTTCCATTTGCAGATATTGTTAATAAATTAAATAGTTCTGATGGCGGAATAAAACTGGTAATGGGATTTCCTTTGAAAAACCCGGTAAAATACTTCAAAATTTCTATTTTCAAATTCCACAATAACCTGCTTGCAACCATTCTAGACGACATTACAGAAACCAAAATTGCCCGCGATGCACTGGAAGCCAACGAAGCCAAACTGCGTTCAATTTTTGAAGCTGCTAATACTGTAGGATTCCTGATTGCTGATTTTAAAGATGGAGGCCCCGTTATTAGTGAATTCTCGCCCGGGGCAGAAAACATATTCGGGCTTAAGAAGAATGCCGTTATTAATAAAAAATTATCAGAATTTCACAGGGGGAATTACAACAAAGTAGAAAACTTCATTGCAAGAATTTTGCAGACAAAAGCAGGCCAATCCTTTGAAGTAACCATGATGAACTCAAACGGCCAGAAAATTCATACTGTTACATCGGCTTATCCATTAAAAAATAAAGATGGCAAAGTATTATCCATTATAGGCGTAACAATGGATATTACACCACTAAAAAAAGCAGAAGAATCATTGCATATAAAGAACTCTGCTATCGAATCTGCCGTTTTCGGCCTCGGTATTGCCAGCCTGGACGGCACTATAGAATATGTAAACCAGGCATATCTCAATCTTTGGGGTTATGATGATATTGCGGAGATCATCGGCAAAAATATTAAATATTTTGGCCAATTAGGAGAAACCGACAGGGTTCTTGGGCATTTGAACCAGGGAGGCGGAACAGTAGAATCCGTGGCAATACGGAAAGACGGAAGCACTTTTGACGTAATGGTTTCAGTTAACTTTGTGCGGGACAGCAAAGGGAAACCGATAAAACTTCTTGCTTCATTTGTTGACATTTCCGATAAGAAAAAAATTGAGAATAAGCTGCACGAATTGAATAAAGACCTGGAAATAAAAGTCAGGGACCGTACTGCACAGCTACAGGATGCAATGGAAGAGCTGCGGTTTGAAAATGAAGAAAGAAAACGTACCCAGGACGAGTTGGAAAAACTAAACGAAGAACTGTTTATATCACGCCAGACAATTGAAGAAGAAGCAATAAGGCTTGCTGAACTGAACAGGATAATAAGCGATTCCGAAGCAGGCCTTCAGGAATCAAATGCAATGAAGGACAAATTCTTTTCAATTATCGCTCATGACCTGAAAAATCCCCTTGGCGGGCTTATGAATATTTCCGAGATACTATTACAGAATTATGAAGATATTACAAGTGACGCAAGGAAAAATTTCATCAATATCCTGTATGATTCTTCAAAGCAGACGCTGAACCTTTTGGAAAATTTACTTCAATGGTCCCGCTCCCAGACCGGCAGGCTTGAATTCCATCCACTGATAGCAGATATGAGATTTTCAATTGAAAATGTTCGTAAATTATTACAAGTCAATATTGATAATAAAAAAATTGAAATAATTGATAAATCAGACAAGAATCTTTTTGCTTATTTCGATAAAGCAATGATCAATACTGTTTTCCGCAACCTGCTGTCAAATGCAATAAAATTTACCCCCGAAGGCGGTACAATTGAAATTGCTAACAAAGAAAATGATAAATTCATTGAAATAATCATCTGCGACAGTGGAATTGGTATTGAAGAAGAGAGAATCGATGATCTGTTCAGGATTGATAAAAACTCCTCTACTCCGGGAACAAATAATGAAAAAGGAACGGGTTTAGGTTTAATACTTTGCAAAGAGTTTGTGGAGAAAAACGGCGGAACAATATCTGTAAAAAGCAAGCCCGGAAAAGGATCGGAGTTCTCATTCACTCTGCCAAAAATTTAAACTACAAGTCCTTTTTGATAACATAATATGCTGCTACCGTAAATACAATTATTATTACTGATTTAATCAACAGGCCAGTTATCATATCAGCAATACTGAAGTATGCAGGAGTTACTGCTGCAAAATATACTAATGTCAATATTATCAGTTTTTTGCTATCATATTTGAAATTATAATATTTCGCCGAGTAAAATGCTGAAAGCAATCCCATAAGAATAAAGGAAATGATTGTGGAAACGGCAGCACCGGTAAGGCCCCATACAGGAATTAGAATTATATTCATAAAAATATTTATTACTGCCGATATTAAATATATTAGCCCGGTCAGTTTGCTCTTTTTTGCCATAATTAATCCACGTCCAAACAAGTACATCAAACCATAATGGCAATAAGCAAAGGATATTAATGGTACTATCTCCCAGGCAGGGTAAAATTCAGGTTTGCTTGCAAATATATGAATTACTTCTTTGGACAAAAGGGATAATATAACGGAAAAATATAGTACCGCAGCATAAAATAATGTTGTAGCCCTTTTCATAAAAGTAATTAACTCCGCTTTTCTGCTTTCAAGTTCGTATACAAGGGGGTCGATTATGCTATGCAGAGGCAGCACCAGTATAAATCCGGTTAATGCCCCGAATTTGTAGGCAAAAGAATACAGCCCTGCATCGGATATTCCTGCCATAAACTTAATAATATATTGATCTGCATATTCGGCAAGATACAAAGAAAGCGTTGTCAGAATCAGGGGATAACCAAATTTGAGTAAGGGCCGTAGCGAATTAAGGTCAAATTTAATTTCAATATTTTTGGCTATCAATGGCATAAAGAATAGAACAGGCCATGCGGAGGAGAACAATGCCCCCCAAACCAAAGCCATCACGCCAGAATTAGCGATTAATAATAAATAAAGTATAAGTGCGGCACCAAGTAGCAGGCGTAATAATTGCATGACAACAAAAAGCCCGGCTTTTTTCTGAATTTTTACCAAATCCTGGGACAGGTCTTCAATTGGCTGCAAGAAAATAATTATTGCATATATTTTTACGATATTATCGAGTGAAATATCCGATAGTATCAGTCCGGCCCAAAATGAAGAAAACAGGTAAAATATCAATCCGATTATAAAGGACTGTGCAAGGCAAAATATTACTGAATTGAAAAAAAGTGTCTTTCTTTTATTTTCGTATCCGGGAGAATAATAAAAGCGGACAAATCCGTTGGCCGCAGGTGTTTTAGTAAATGGCAGTATCAAACCGGCAGTTATAGTCATTAAACCAATAATTCCATAGTCCCCGGTTGTTAGAAATGCCGTGTAAACCGGAATGAGAATAAAATTAAGGAATTGCTGCAGCATATTTCCAAATGAATAAATTGCCCCGCCTTTTAGCATTGCCTTTATACTGTCAGCAGTATTTCTATCTGGCTTATTCCCTGTCATTGAGTATCCCATTAAATAAAATTTCCTGGCAAATTTACTGAAAGCAATTATTAATCACAAGGTTCAAAATCGCCCGGGTAAATTCAAATATTACATATCACAGGCTCAACTTTCCGACATAAATAATATTCCGGGGAACTACTATATTCGCCGATAATAACAACAATTAACTCTATATCATTGAATATTGGTTGTTTAACAGAACCCGAAAAATATATTTACAAATCATAATTTTTACCGGCTTTCAATACAAGTGCACCTGTTTCGGTATCAAGGTCGCGGGCAATAACGCTGCATTTAGTTTTAAGAAGGAAGAAAATATTTTCGTTACTATCAGATAAACTCTCGTAATTTCCCTGCCCTTTGCTGATGATAATATCAGCTCCGCCGTGATAAAGACCTAAAAACCGTTCATTACATTCTTCAAGAATAGTTGCAGGAGCAGTACTGCCTGAAGAAATTATCTCGCATATATCGGCCAGGCCGGAATCAACTGCATCTTCTATCACTGCATCATTGATAATAGGTTTCTCCCTGACAGCATAAACCACCCTTGCGTCAATATTCTCGATTAGCAACCTGTCAAAAACAGTTTCCCCGGCATTATCCCCAAGGTAAAGGACTGTACGTGCATAATTTATTTTTTCTTTGAAAACCTCATAATCGTTTATAGATAAGTCCATATCCATAGATGCCTTTACATCCTTTTTAATATCAAAATCCTCGCAGGCACCAAAATCAATAATATTACCTGCAATTGCTGCTTTTACGGCAGCAAGTAACGGGTCGGGGGCAGATTCCACCATATTTCTGATTTGCCCCAGAATACTTTTAGCAAGGTCTATACTTTCCTTTTTGATTTTTTTGTAAGGGTCTTCTATTCCCGTCTGGCGAAATATTTCATCGTATATGATCATTGCCGAACGGGGCGGTACTTCGGTAAGGGATACATCTTTCAGCTTCCCGCCTACGTTATCCATTATTTTTTTAAGTATTATATCATCGCTTGTGGATATTCTTCCGGCCCTTAGCGCCTGGTTCATAAAGCATGGAATACAATCAATATATGTTTTCATTTTATTTTCCTAAATTTCCAATGTGTTTCCTGCCATTATCCTGTTAATTTTAAAATTGTTATAAAAAGCTGCCATAGCAGGCAATTGAGTACAGTGGCAGGGATAAAGCTGCTTTGCATTTAATTTTTTAAAATATTTAATTGTTTCATCCAACTGACGGTTTTCATTTTTTAAATGGAAGCCGCCCAGCACAGCTTTCACGTCCGAAATGCCGGAAATATTACGCGCATATTCTATAATATTACAAATTCCGGAATGGGCGCACCCGGAAATGATGATTAGCCTGCCGTCTTCAACAATGGCCATGGCGGTATCATCACTTACAAAATCCTCGCTTCCGTCGGAGAGTATAAAATCTGATTCCTTTGATTCAAAATCATTCAGCCTGGGAATTTCTCCAAGGAAAATTATATTTTCATCAATATAATATGGTTTCGCCGAGCTTGTCAGGCAGAAATTTGTCTCAATTTCTTCTTTAGTCATTTCAAGGCCGATATTATTATCATCACCTTTGTGGTATCTTTTACGAAAAGCCCCCGGATGACATAATAGATTTTTTCCCTTAATGTATTTAAGGCCGTTTCCATGATCCCAGTGGCCATGGCTGAGAATAACATTATTGCAATTATCTATATCAATGCCAAGTTTTTCGGCATTTTTCAGATAAATGTCCGTGGCGCCTAAATCAAAAAGAAAATTATTCCCGTTTGTTTCTATAAAGCATGAAAAACCAAATTCCGCAAGGAAATAAGGCGCTGCTGTATTTTCGGTTAATATTGATATTTTCATTTTATTAATGCCTTATATGATTAATAATACACTATGTTATTATTATAAAACAATTTACTTCCTTTCCCATTCCTCGAATCCTGCACCGCTGTTGCAACTGAATCCGGCAGCGGAACCATCCTTACATGCCGTACCGGCAGCAGCCCCGGTTTTACACCCGCTGGATGCCTCCGGGCCGGATACGCAGGCCATGCTCGAAGCCTGCTCACCGTCCATACAGGCGCTTATGTCTATTTTCGATGGGAAAAGTCTGTATATTTTTGGTTTTCGGTATTTCATGGTAATTTCTTCGGATTAATAAACAAACTATAAGGGAAACTAATTATCCACGCAGATTCCTTTGATTCTTTTTTTCCAACCGGTTTTTTATTTACACTTAAGATAAATTGCTCGGAACCCATTCGGTTAATTTTTGTGATTGAAGTTGAAAAGAAATTTCCGAAAATGAAGAATATTTTTGATCTGATCAGCAAATTCAATAAAAACTTCAGTGGCTTTACAATATAGGGCCGGGAATATTTCCTGGCCCAAGCCATCCTGTGGATGAATAATCCCGCATTTCCGCCATGAATAGTATATCTTTTATTTTTCCTGATAACCTTGCCCACCACACCGATAATATCATCCTTTTTCACAATATAGGGATCTTTACGGTTATTATTATCTCCCCTGGTTTGAAAACCTTCGGGATAAATCCTAATAATTCTGTGAACAACATTAATTGGTTCGTCAGGGTGGGGAAAAACAATTACATCTCCCCGGCATATTTCATCAATAGAAGATATTTCTTTAAGGATATATGCATCGCCGCTTTTCATTGTCGGGTACATGCTTGGCCCGACACTTGTATTATATTGCGGCTTGTGCTTTTCCACTATAATACCTTTTCAATTTCTTCCCAGAAATCCCCGTTCAATGTAGCTTCAAGCCTGTAGCATGGTGTTTTTCCAACAATATTACAGGTGTTATCAAACAGTTTCATAGCCATTTCAGACTTTTCATTATCCTTCAACTTATCAACATAAGTTTGAAAAACCTGTTTAACTGAACTTAAAAGCAACTGAATGCCTTCAGGCCTGGAAATCGGGGTAACTTTGTCAGTGCCGGACTGCTTCAGAAAGAAAACAGCTGCTAATGGGAATCCCCTTGAAGTATCGAAAGTAGTAAAATTATGCTCCCATAGATGGTCACTCCATGTAGGCATGGGATGAACAAAGAAATTATCATCTTTTTTTACTATCAGGGTTGTGTCATCGCACATTTTTTTCCAATAATCCGGCAGCCTGCGTATGGATGTTGATTTCCCGGTACCCCCCGGGGCAGCTATCAGTATAGCTTTGCCATTCAGGGCTGCCATTCCGCTATGAACCGGGCCTCCACCGTTCTCAGCATAAAATTTATATAGAGCCTTCAATGTTGACCACATATTTATCACTCTAATCTCGGGGTGGTCGATAAACTCTTTGTTTATTTCAATTAAAAACTGTTTTTCCCCTTTTTTGCTCCATATAGTATATGCCCCGCTTTGCCTGAAAGAATCCCAGCTTTCATCAACTCCGGCAGGAATTTCCCTTCCGTTTTTGGGCCGGATATTAAACAAATAATCCACATCAGAGTTATCTTTTTTCAAAGACATTATTCTGGCAAATATGCTAAACCATTCTTTCAATTCAGGAGCTGAATTGAATCCCCATTTGCTGCCATCCGAAAGTTTCAGATAAAATTGTTCTATTTGTTTTGCCTGCTGCATCTGTCAGTTACAATTATTTATAGTTTCGAAAAATTCCATGTAATCATCATCGCCTTTCAATTCATTATGTGAACCGATAAGAGGAATTTTATTCTTTCTCAAAAATAATATTTTTTCTGCTGATTTAATAGTATTTAACCTGTGTGCTATAGTGATTGTTGTCTTATTTTTTATTGTTTCAGGAAGAGCTTTGTAAATTGACTGTTCAGTCAGGTTATCTACTGAAGCAGTTGGTTCATCCAGTATATAAATATCAGGATTCAGAACAAGAGCTCTTGCAATAGAAAGCCTTTGTTTCTGGCCTTCGGAAAGGTTAGCGCCGCCTTCTTCTATATGGGTATTATATTTTTCGGGCAGTTCTTCAATAAATTCATGAATTCCGGCAATCTTTGCTGCTTTAACTATATCTTCTACACTTGCTCCGGGATTTCCGTATTTCAGATTTTTCAGAATTGTTCCTGTTTGCAGGCTCGTTGATTGTGCCACATAGCCAAGCCTTCTTCTTAAAGAACGCACATTGATATCTTTACAGGACTTATCATCAAATAGAATATCTCCGGAATCAGTGGAATAAAATTTTAAAAGCAGGCTGATAAGCGTCGTTTTACCAATACCGCTTGGGCCGATCACAGCCCATTGTTCCCCTGCTTTTATATTAAAGGAAAGATTAGATAAAACAGGTTTTTTCTTATCATACCCGAAGCTTACATTATCAAATTCTATGCTTCCGGTCAGTTTCGTAATTTCATCTCCGCTGTCAGTATTCTCTTCGGAATCCATTCCGAGAATAGTAGCAACCCTGTCCATTGTTGCCCGGGCTGTCTGCAATTGGTTCATACTGGAAGAAAGCTGATTTACCGGCCCGTACACGTAGGATAAGTATGATTGGAAAGCGATAAGAGATCCCAATTGCCACTCGCCGCTGATTACCCAGTAAGCGCCAAAAAGCATAACAGCAAATTTGGCAACCTGTGGCATTAGCTGGTTGATCAAACTGCTAAGAGAATTCATACTGTTTTGTTCATACCCGATGTTAACTTTTTTTCTCAACATCCTGAATAGGGACTTTGATGCTTTTTTCTCGTTGGCAAAAGATTTAATAAGAGAAACAGTATTAACAGTTTCATGCAGGCTGGCGTTTGTTTTTGCATTCATTTCGCTGGTATAATGGCTCATAATATAAGACCGCTTAGCAAAATAACGCATTGCGAAAAATGGTATCGGCAAGGTAAGAATAACCGGAATTGCCAGACGCCATTCCAGGAATATCAGGAAATAAACACCACCAATGAATTTCATAGCCTGGAGAAACATTTGAACCATAGGGCCGGAAAGAAACCAGTTTACACCGTGAACATCTCCGGATATCCTTGACATAAGATAGCCGGATCGATTTTTATCAAAGAAGAATTTTGGGAGTGACAAAACCTTATCGATCATTGTCTTTTGCAGATCGAGTATCACTTCCTGTGTGAATCGCTGATTATAAAAGCCTTTCAACACGCCCGTCAGATACGAAGCAAGGCCAATTCCCGTTAATAGTAATACTACCGGAACAACAAGGTCAATCCTCTTTTTCAGCAAAACGTCATCGATAAAATATTTGTTTATCATTGGCAGGGGATAAGTCAGGACTGATGACAGAACCAGAACAAACATTGATATCAGCCCGGCCTTCCAGTGTTTTTTTATCGGAGGAAATAATAGTTTAATATTATCCCTGAGCCTGCCGTAGTTCGATTCTTCATTGAACTTATCGACAGGCAGCTTACGGGAAAGCCCCTGCTTCAGATATTTATACCATAAACGCATTTAGTATTTGTTTTATACCTTTTCAAATGGCGATCCCGGCTTGATCCTGGTTTTGGGGAAAAGTCCGGCTTTAAGTGCTTCCTCGCAATACCAGAAAGGAGCAAACAGATCGTGATGACGATAATAATTCATGGCTACACAGGAACCAAGGCATTTGTTTTTAACGAGACAATCCCCGCAAATACCATTCAAATCTTTTGGTAAGCCTTTACGAATATCATTAAGTACCTGGTTATTATTCCAAACATCTGCGAGTTTATCTTTTCTCGCGTCGCCGAAAACAAGTTCAGGGACAGTTTCACCGATACCGCAAAGAGCATATTTACCATTTCCGAGCACTCCGATAATACCGAATATACCGCAACGTCCCAATGGTCTTTCAAACATTTTGCCAAAAGGCTTGAAAGCAACCGGATGAGAATAGTGAAGCCTGACATCTTTGTACTTTGGCTGCAATTCATCTTCCACCCATTTACCAATACGGATCAATTCTTCAATCGACAGAGTTTCGCCAGCCTCGTGCATTTGCTCCCCACGTGCAGTAGGTGTTACCAGGTTGTATTTAACCGACTCGGCGTTTTCTTTCCGGGCAAGTTCAATAATATCTTCTATCTGGTGTGCATTCCTTTTCATTATCGACATTATAAACTGCGGCCTTATTCCCACGGCTACAAGATTCCGTGCGCCTTGCAATGCTGCTTCGAAACAACCCGGAACACCGCGAACCCATTCGTGTTCTTCTGCTGTTGAGCCATCAAGGCTGATTGAAACAAAAGTGCCTTCACACCGGGCAATCTTTTCACAAATTTCAGGTGTCAGTTCGATGCCGTTAGTTTCAATTGTCAGCCTGAACTTCTCCTCATAAATGAAATCAAGTATTTTGTCAATATCAGGATTTATCAGTGGCTCCCCGCCGGTTAGTTTAACTGAGTTCATTCCAAGTTCCCTGCCCTGATAGCATATATCCTTGAAAAGGTCAAACTCAATAGAGGGCCATTTACTATTGCCGGAAGCCTGGAATTTCGGTTCTATCCAGCAGTGACGGCATTTCAGGTTGCATCCTTCAGTCATGTAAAAATATATCTGGCTCAGCGGATAACCGCATTCCGGTACTTTAAATTCTGTATTTTTTTCTTCGCTCATAATTATTAAGTATTTATTGTTAATATATTAAACTGGTGAATTGCCAACATTACAGCTGGGATTAGTGTCCCCTGATCCTGTTGAACATGCAAGTTTTGAATCAGCAGGGCCATTAGCGCAATGTGGATACGTACTGGAAAAACCGGTACCGGCAACACAAATCAGCTGTGCATCCCCACCAACAGTACACTGAATAGCAGGAGTATCAGCTAAAGTTGCTCCTGTTCCTACATTACAGAATTGAGATATTTCATCTGACAATGATGATAGCGATGGTCTGGTATAGCTAAATTTCTTTTTCATAATAATCCAATTTTCAAAATTTTTACTGTAATGAACAAATTCAAAAAACAATATTTATATTTAATCCACTGTTAAACCAAACTATCCAGGAAACGTATTTTATGTTTGGTATATATTTAAGATAGTGATGCTAAATTTTATTTTCATCAGCAACATCCCGGACTAAAAAATGGCTCGTTATCATCTAAAACCGGCAATCTTCCACCCGCAGCAAGAAAATTCCTGTAGCATGATTCCGGAGAAGGAACATTCTCATCTCCGTTCAGGGTATATGCCAGTGCCGGGCATCCGCCCCTGCAATAAGGTATATACGAACAGCCCTTGCATGAGTCAAATGTACCAAGCGGAATATCTCTTCTTTCACGCAGGCGTTTAAGCTCAGGATGATTCAGCCATACATCTGCAAGGCTGTCCACGTTGACCTTACCAAGTTTCATGTGCGGCAACTGCGAACACGGTACCATTGATCCGTCAGCCTGAATTGCCATTTTTGCGAAAATCCCGCCACAACTTGTAAGATATCCGCATCCGGGAAGATTATCTAAATTATTCTGCCGGGCTTTTTCCATTTCCATCCATTGCTTGCCTGATGCAAGAGGGCCTGCCTGGGCATTTATCCTGTTGCCATACTTTTCAACAAGTGTAAATATCGTCTGCATTGATTCAGTATATTCTTCCACACCAAGCTGAACATCGTCTTTATTAGTACGGCAAAGCCCGAGATGAGAAGCTGCGTTTGTTGAAAATGAATGAAGCCCTACTTCTTCAAGCAACATTTCAGCTATTTCAGGAAGTTTTTTATAGTTGTGCTTGTTTATCGTAACACGTACCGTGGCAGGAAGGCCGTGTCTCATTATCGTTTTAAGCCCGGCGATTGCTTTTTCAAAGCTTCCCTTACCACGCGAAGCATCATGAATTTCAGGGCCGGGGCCGTCGATTGAAACCTGGATACTGTTGCATCGGCCTGTTGTTTTAATATATTCAGCCAGGTCATCATTAAAAAGAATACCATTCGTAAGAAATCCGAACCTCATTCTATTTTTTATTATCCCGTCAAGCAGGATACGGATATCTTTTCTCATGAATGGTTCGCCACCAGAAAGAGTAACATCCATAACGTTGCATTCTTTCAGCTCTTCGAAGAATTGCAGCCATTCATCAGTGCTTAAATCGGTATCGGTATCACCTTCGCTATTGAAGTGAGAGCAATAAGAACACCTTAGGTTGCACTTGCTTGTAATTTCAAGGTCAAGGCTTTTAGGAGTGCGTTCAATTTTCATAATTAACCAATTGCCTGCTCGTATCCAACAAGAGCTTTTGCTTCCAGTTCTGTAAGAAACTCATCCAGGTCTGTTGCAGCTTCTTCGGGAATTCCATCCTCACATTCTTTTTCCAGTTTTGCCAGAATTTCTTCCTTGCTGTGCTTACCGTCCAATAATTGCCACACAAAAGAACTAACAGGATCGAGAGCGTAAGTTTCGTTAGCGTCGGGATCAAATAGAACCGCCCAGTCATCATCCTCCACCCTGTGAACTATCATCGGGTTTGCAATAGGGTTGTTTGCCATTTCTGCCTCATTTATTGTTGTAAATACATTACTACTTTTTAAACATATAATTTAATAAAAAAAAAAATAGCCGTAACATTCAAATACGGCTTTATTCTTAATTTCAAACTTTTTTCACGCTGTTTTATTATCTATACACAAAATATTTTATAACATTGGTCAATATTTATTACAATGATCAAAGCTGATTAATCTGTTCCGCCGACTGCGCAGGCAAAACCAAATGCAGATCCACCGCTGTCGCACTGAACAAAAACCCCGTCATTTGTGCTACCGTCGGTGCAAAGTACCGGATTGACTGAAGTTCCTGATATACATTGATATGACGGCCCGACAGCTTGAGCCGATGTTCCGTTATTACAAAATAACATCGAATCATCATTTAATACTTTCAATTCTGGTTTTTTGTATTTAAAACTCATTGTAATCCCTTTTTGAAAAACAATTCAATTATGTTGATAAAAATATGAAGATTTGGTAATATTTCAAAAAATACTTATTATCCCTAAAAATAATTTAGTATTATCCATTTTAATTTCCAAAGGAATACTACTGTTTTGCGCAATATTGTTACAAAAATTATACTTCAAAATATTTTTTTTATAATTATACGGAGAAATTTAATATATTCCGTATGGAAAAATCACGGGAATTATTTGATACTTAACTATACGATATTAATAAAATCTTAATCTGTAAAAAAAATGGCTTTTATTTCAGAAAATTTAATAAAAATCACCAGCCTTCATAAATATTTTAATGATAATCATATTTTAAAAGGCCTTGAACTGGAAATAAAAAAAGGCGAATTATTATCAATTATAGGAAGAAGCGGCTGCGGCAAAACCACTTTGCTCAGGTGCATGAACTGCCTGGAAATACCTGACAAAGGAAGTATAGAGATTGACGGCATCACACTGGACAGGGATAAATGTGATGAAAAAAAGAAACAGGATAACATGATCAGGGAAATAATGAATAAAATAGCTTATGTTATTCCTGACAAAAAGCTGAGCAGCAGAAGGCATTCTGAACTCGACGAGAAAGCATGTTTGGTTAGGTCGCGGGTGGGAATGCTGTTCCAGGGATTAAATCTTTTTCCTCATTTGTCAGTTCTTGAAAATGTACGGGTAGCGCCGCTTATTGTGAAGGGAGAAAATAAAAAGGATGCCAGCGATAATGCTTTCGACCTTTTAAGAAAAGTTGGTATGGAACGCTTTGCCGACCGTTACCCCACAGAGATATCAGGCGGACAGGCACAAAGAGTTGCTATTGCAAGGGCACTTGCAATGAACCCCATGGTAATGCTTTACGATGAGCCAACATCAGCCCTTGACCCCGAACTGATAGGAGAGCTTACAGAAGTAATGAAAAACCTTCATGAAGAAGGAATGACACAAGTGATCGTAACTCATGCTATTGATTTTGCAAAAAACATATCGGACAGAGTAGCATATATGGAAAGCGGACAGATTATTGAAACAGGAAGCGCCGAAACCATTTTCTCGAATCCTCGTGACAAAAGAACAAGGGATTATCTGAACATACGAGTGGACATTTAATATGAATTCAATCCTGAAAATATTATTCCTGACACTTTTTGCAATTTCTTCATTAAAATCACAAGAGTTGCCTGAGTTCCGCTGGGCTGCCGACGCAGAAGGGAACGCACCTTATATTTTTCAGGACCCTTCGATATTATCTAAGAATATTGGTTTTGAAGTTGACATTGCTAATGCTATTGCCGCGCAAATGGGTATGAAAGCTGTATTTATCCAAAATCAGTGGGACGGACTAATTCCGGGATTGCAAAGCGGGAATTACGATGCTGCCATGAACGGATTGGAAATAACGGGCGACAGAGAAAAAGTAGTAAGTTTTTCGATACCCTACTACAAAACATACGAGCAAATCGTTGTTGTCAGGGGGACACAGGGAATAAATTCCCTCGATGACCTTAATGGCCAAACCGTGGGATGCCTAAAAAATTCACTTGCCGAAAGAATACTTCTTGATGAAGGTGATATTGATGTTCTTACCTATGAAGGCGAAGTGAATGCCTTCACCGATATGATTAACGGCAGAATAAACATAGCTCTTGTTGATGCTCCCATAGCACTTTATTATTGCTCCTGGAATCCTGAATTTGAACTTGTAGGGCCGCCCGTTGGTGATGTAGAATATGGGATTGCACTTCGAAAGGAAGACACAGTTCTACTTAACAAAGTAAACAAAGCCATATATGAACTTGCAGCCAGCGGACAGCTAAGGGAAATCTACGGCAAATGGAACCTGTGGAATTATAAGATGAAATTATTTTTCAACGATCATGATGAAGTTGATATTTCACCTACAGAATTTGACAGGTTTGTTGCATCACAGGGAAACGAAGTAAATTTCAGTGTAAAATTGCATCAATACATTGGCTTTCTTCCTTTGATCGGGGAAGCTGCATTGATGACACTCGGGATTTCGATTTTTGCCATGATCCTTGCTATACTATTCGGACTGTTCCTTGCATTAACCCGTGTATATGCCCCGGCTCCTTTCTCCTGGCTTGCTGTTAGCTATATCGAAATTATCAGGGGAACCCCGCTTCTGATTCAATTGATATTTATATTTTACGCACTCCCTACAATAGGAATCAAATTATCTCCATTTATGGCGGCAGTTATCGGGCTTGGGCTGAACTATGCAGCCTACGAGGCTGAGAATTATCGTGCAGGGCTGAATTCTGTACCAAGAGGGCAAACCGAAGCGGCTATTTCCCTTGGAATGACAAAATATCAATCCCTCAGGCACATTATCCTTCCGCAGGCTGTCAGGCTGGTTATACCACCAATTACAAATGATTTTATTTCTTTGTTGAAAGATTCTTCCCTTGTGTCCGTCATAACTTTAGTTGAATTGACAAAACTATACAGCAGGCTTGCTGCCACATACTACGATTACTTCGGTATCGGAATAATGATAGCTGCGGTGTATTTATTAATTGGCCTGCCTTTCGTAAGATTATCAAGAATTACGGAAAAAGTTTTTGCCATTGATAAAAGAAAAAATTAAATTATTATTGTATAATATGTGTTATCTATTTAACTTACTTTTAATTTTGATGAGGACTAAAATGAAATCCCTTATATTATTGTTGACAGCTTTATCCCTTCTTGCAGGAACTTTTACTAATAATGTTTTTGCCGGACAGGAACAAAAAGCTACTTCTTTGAAAAACTATAAAGAAAAAGTAAAACAAAACAGGGAAGAAAGAAAAAAACAACGTAAGCTTATCAGGAGTAAGCGCAAAGACGGCCCTATGGCTCGCAAAAATTATAATAGTTTTGAAGATGCTCTTAAGGATGCAGCCACCCTGACAAGGCTTAAATTAAAAGGAAAAAAAATTGAAGCTATACCTGATTTCATTGATAAATTTGTTAAGCTTGAAAGACTTGACCTTGGAAAAAATAATATTTCAAAGATCCCTGCAAATTTTGCCAGTATGAAAAATTTAAAAATATTGGATCTTTCTTCAAATAATTTTTCTGAATTTCCTGAAGTTTTAACCAAAATGCCGTGGCTTGAAAAAATTGATTTTGAAAAAAATGCGATTAAAGATATTAATCCCGATATTTCAAAAATCACTGCATTGAAAGAGCTTAAACTTGCAAAAAATGAATTGTCGGATATCCCCCAATCTATGGCATCTTTACAGAATCTGTCATCATTGAAAATTGAAAATAACAATTTCGACAGTATTCCCGGTGCATGCTACAAGATGAGCAGCCTGCGAACACTCGACATGGAAAAAAATAATGTCCATGAAGTTCCTGATCAAATATCTGATATTCAGGGATTGGCAAACCTGAATCTGAGCAAAAATGAAATCGAAAGTATTTCCGGTAATATTGCCAAATGCAAGAATCTTTCTATTATAGATATCAGTTCGAACCCTATTGAAACACTTCCGAAAGAATTCGGAAATATTTCAACTCTGAAAAACTTGAATATTTCCCAGACATCGATTAAAACCCTGCCTGAAAACATTGGAAATCTCAAATCATTAAGAGACATGGATGTAGCTGATATGAAAGACGGCATTATACCAAAGGGAATTTCCAAAATAAGTTCGCTGATACGAATAAACATATCAAAAAATAATTTAAGTAATCTCCCGGATGAAATATTTCTGCTAAAAAATCTTAATATGCTTAATGCCAGGACTAATGAAATTTCACAGATAAACCCAAAAATTTCCTCCCTGAAAAATTTGGAAATGCTGGACCTTTCGGGTAACAAGTTGAAAGAACTGCCATCAGCTATTTCTACCCTTCCAAATTTGAAAACATTAAAAATGACTCAAAATATTATTGAAACTGTTGCCCCTGAAATAAGTAAACTTCCTAATTTATCTGTTATTTATCTTGATAACAACAGGTTGAAAACAATTCCGGATGGTATTACTTCATTGCCGCAACTGAAAGTTCTTAAACTCAGGAAAAATGATTTTTCAGATGAAGAAAAGGAAAAGCTGCACAAGAAAATGCCAAACATTAAATTGTCATTTTGATCTTAAACATATTATTTTTAAAAGCCTCCGGTTACAAGGAGGCTTTTTTTAAAAGTGCAATAGAATTTGTAATAATTTTCATTTTTTTTATTATATATTAATACCATTGCTTTTGCAATATATTGATGATTTTATAATCTATATTCGAGGTGTCCGATGAAAGCAAATATTAATGAAATGGAATTTTCTGATATCGAAAGGATGCTTGATGGTATCACTGAAGATAAAATATTGGAAGTGCTGAATGCCTTAGTAAGTGTTTGCCGGGATAACCGGGCAAAAGATTGTGATTGCAAGTATATTTGCACAATACTTAAAAAATCAGTAATGGATATTGACCTTCATAATACTTCTTTAAAGTATCAATAATCCTATATTTTATTAAATAGTTGCTACATAATATGATTTTTTCGTTGAACTATACCAGAGATGCCGTCAGGCCTGCAAGAGAATTGATTAAATCCCTGCATGGTATAGCTGATATTTCCTCAATTATTTATATTGGTACGGATATAATTTATCCGGACAAAGATGTTTTATTTGACGATGAGCTTATCCCAATTCGATATCCCACTCCTGAATTGTACCACGACCTTTGTATTATGTGCGGGAACTGCTCGCAGGATTGCATATATGGAGCCATTAAGACAGATAAAGATAAAAACATTCATTCAATTGATTACAACAAATGTACATCATGTGGATTGTGCATCGAGAAATGTCCTGAAGGAGCACTACATTCTGATTTCAGAAAAAAAGCAATAATAAAGAAATATTGTAATACAAATAAATTGAATGTATTTGAATTCGAAACAATCGAGAATATTAGTAATTATAAAATATTGTCAGATAAACTCCGGAATATTTTAAACAACATTGAAGGAAATGCAATAATAGTTTTTAATTACCACCCTGAATTATATGCTCTTCTTTCATCAAAAACAATTGGCAGTATTTTTCTGATTAACAAGCTTATACCACCAATACTTAAAGAGTTGAACAGGATTAACAGAAGCTTCGAGAAATTATCGATATTGATATCTTCCACGAATGAACACAGCCGGGACATCAATATCGATTCGTTTTCAAAATTACTAAGTGCAAATGAACCTTCCGATACTTTGGCAAAAAATATTTTTGAAATTTTTACCGGCCCGGGATGCATAAGTCAATGATGAGATTCCAACATATCGCATCTGAAAATGTCGATAATTTCATAAAAGCCGAATGTTTATCAGGTGGGGGTATAATTGTCAACCTGGATTTTTATAATCCCGTCCAATTTTCAGGTAAAAAATGCAGCAATGAAATTCCGGGTAAAGAAATTGCCATGATCAACGGAGATGAATGCCTTCATTGCAATATATGTTATGAAAAATGTCATTATTCAGCAATCGACAATCGTGGCCTATGCTATTGTGTTGATGAATACTCATGCGAAGGCTGCGGATTATGTGCATCATTGTGTCCGGCAGATGTAATTGATATGATTCAAAGGATTGGCGCTAAACTTGAAGTTATCCAAAAAAACAATTGTATACTTATACAGGTTTCAGAAATTTTCACTTCATTTTCTCCGGATAAAACAGTAGACTTCATATTGGATTTTATAACACAGAATTTCGATATAACCAGCCTGAGTTTATATGCTTTCACTCCGCCCGTCTCCGATTATTTTCCTTTTTCGGATAAAATTCAGATAGTATAGAAAATTCGCCTTCCTGCAAAAATAATTATTTTTACAGCCAGAGACAGTTAAGTCTTTCACAGCAATCATATTCTTTTTTGTTACTATTCAGCTGAACTTTGAAAATCTGGAAAAATTGTATAAAGCGGTCATTCTGAGCGCCAGCGAAGAATCCATTCTTCAATAATTCTTTAAGAAAAAGATGGATTCTTCCCTCGCTAGCTCGGTCAGAATGACATTTCTCTGTATTTTTCTTCAATAACAGCAATATATTTTACCAACCTGAGTAGAAACCTTATTTATAAAAAAACAGAATAATATTATATTTGCTGAACAGTAATAAAAATTAAAGATGATAATGAATACAGCATATTGCACAATATAAGTTGATGTGTACAGATCAGAATGCATATTCATAAATATTTATCCTTATTCAAATTAAAAAACCCCGGGGCTTTGCCCCGGGGTTCTTTTCTTAATTATAAGAATTATATTCAGCTGTTAAGGTTGATTACTTAACAACGCGTACTGTCCTGTTGATGATTGTTGAGCCGCTGCGAAGAACAAGTGTGTAGCTGCCGCTTGTAAGGTCGCGGGTATCCACTTCAACTGTTACTGTGCCGCTTGTTGTTTCGCTGAGTACGTTGCGTACAAGCTTGCCGCTCATGTCATAAAGATCGATGCTTACATTTACATCGTTGCCGGTTGTAAGTTCGAACTTAGCTGATTCTTTACTCGGGTTCGGATATGCCTGGCCGAGAGAGATCATTTCATTTCCACCGATTGTTACTACTTCTTCATCGCTGTAGTCGTAGCTTCCGTCAATGTCAACCATTTTCAGGCGGTATGCGTAAGTATTGCCATAGTTTACATCATAGTCAACTACAGGGCCGTACTGTGTGGCATAGCTGCTTGTTCCGGCTGCTTTCATACGTCCGATCTGCATGAATGAACCCATGCCTGCCTGGCTTACTTCTGCTTTTTCTATCTCGAAGTGTGAGGATTTGTATTCACTTGCTGTTTCCCAGCTTAGGTCAACCCTCTGGCCTGCTGCTATGGCATCGAAGCTTGTAAGTTCTACCGGTACTACCGAGCCGCCGTTCTGATCCAGGAAGTCAAGTACCTGGCGAAGAACGTCTTCCATGTCTGCCCAGTGACGCCAGTCAACGCCAAGTGTCACGATGTTCTTGCTTAGGGATGTTACTGCCACGCCGAGTGTGCTGTCCGAAGGTGTGGCTGTATGTGTTGTATAGTAATATGCCGGCCTTGCAAGGCCTTCACCGTTTTGTGTTACTTTCATCAGTGAGCAGTAAGGATCTTCATCTTCTGCAAATTCATAGCTTGTAGCCACGATAGCATTTTCAAGGTTTGTTCCTACCGAGATACCGATTGCAGTATTGCCGCTGTTGCTAACGCCGGCGCCCATCGGGTTGCCCGGTGTTACGTATTCGGCCCTGAATACTTCATCAAGGAAGTCAGGATCATAATCAAGTGAGGATGCGTTGCCTCCAAGCTGGCGTACAAGTTCCTGTGAACCGATTACAAGGTTTTTCTTATCATTCTGCATGCCGCCTTCAAGGAAGCTTTCAATGTCCATCTTCTCGTATCTGCTCATTGTGTTTTCATCACCGTCTGACCAGAGAAGTGTTTTGTACATTGTGTAGTTTACTGACCTGGGTTCCCAGCCGAGCCTGTTGAACAGGTCTATATCATACTGTCCTTCGCCAAGGTCTGATACCCAGCCGACTTTGCGGAGGCCTTCACGAAGGCTGTCAAGGTTCAGCTTACCGGCTATCTCGTCTGTTGTCGGTTCGCCCCAGTAGATTTCTGTGGCAATATCCCTGGCTGATGCCAGAAGGCCGAGTGATGAACGTTTAACATAGAAACGTACAACTTTGTCGATAACATTATTAGAGTTATACTGGTCTGATTCTACAGAGATTACTATCCTGTAGCGTGGTGTTACATTGGATTCCATACCTGCAAAATGATCAGGTACATTGTAGAAGCCAAGTTCTGAATATGACTGAGGATAGAAGTCTACGCCGTCCTGGTCATCAAGAAGGAAGTCAACGTTAACTGATTCTGTTGTTGGAATGCTTGTTTTTACTGTTGTTTCTATTTCTACTGTATCAGAGAATGATCCGTCAGGCTGTTCGCGATAGATCTTTGCATATACATTGATGTTTGACTGCTGAAGTGTTCCGTTATTCCTCAGGCTTGCCACGATGTTTGTCGGGGCTTCTGTCATTATGTATTCTGCATCGCTGAATGTACCCATGCCGGCCCTGTATGCGCCCGGTGTCGGTACGTTAAGCATTTCAACGTCACTTACATACATGCGGCCTGAGAATTCAAAGGCGCCGATGTCGTAACGCTGGCCTGCTGCTCCGCGAAGGTTGCCGTCGATGTCATATTCTACTTCTGTTACTTCGCCGCCGCGGTTGTTAAGGATACATCCAAGAGGATAAGGATCCGATACAACGCGAAGCTGGTAGGGATAGTTGCCTGTATAGTCAAGGTCGCCTATGAACTCGCCTACTACGGAGTTCTCATCCTGTTTTGTCCATACCTGCCACTGTGCTATGTTTGCAAATTCACCTGTCTGGCCGTATTCTATTACGTTCTGGTCTTCGTCCATGTGGATGAAGCGGATCAGGTCTGCATTGGCATTGCCCATGTCGAAGGCGTTCCTGTCGGATGTTACTGCACCCCATTCAGGCCATTCGCTCTGGAGCAGGATTGCTGTTGTTGTGTATGCATTGTCTGCAAATTCTTCGTCTTCAAAGGCGATTGCATTGTTCTTGAGAACTGCGCCGTCTACCTGCTGAAGCATGATACCTGCTGTTGCGCCTACGTTGTCAACAGCGTCATCTGTGATGATGATAGTATTGTTTGCTATTATGTCGTTGCGTGAAAGATAATCTTTCCTTGCAGGTGTAAGTATATTCATGTATTCGTCTGCAATGCCTGCACGCTGTGTTGAAAGCTGGATACCGCAGCGTTTCACGTCTGCATTTTCAGGATTTAAGTTGCGGATAACGTTGTTCTTGATTACAACTGTTTCTGCCCTGTCAGGATAGAAGGAAAGTCCGCCGCCCGGTGCCTGCATTACGATAGGATCCTGGGATACTTTGATTCCGCGGATCTCGTAGTCGCCGTCGATTTCGCTTATTTCGTTGCCGTCAACTGTGATGTCGATTACGTTGTAACCGAACCAGTCGCGTTCTGCGTCGCCGCCAAGGATAATGCCGGCTGCGTCCATGCCGCTTACGCCGTTGATTTCATATATCCTGTTGTTTTTGATCGTTGAGTTCTGCTCGGAACCAAGGAAAATAGCTGCGCGGCTTACATTATGGATAACATTGTCTTTATACTCGTTATTCATGTTGTAGTATTTTACGAAGTTGTTGGCTTCCTGTTTGAACAGTACGCCCATACCCATTGATGCTATACCATAACCAAAGCCTGTGATCTCGTTGTTCTCGATTACGTTGTTCTGGTTGAACAGTGAATCAAGTGCGTTCAGGTTGGCTGTTTCTTTTGTTGTCGGAGGAGTACTCCTGAGCAGGATACCTGCACTGTATGTTTCGGCAGAGCGAATATCATCTTCATAAAGGAACTGGCTCTGTGCAGAGTTGAATACCATCTTCGGAAGGTCTGCATTAAATGAAGGTGTAGTGTTATAATCACCCCTGATGATACAGTTCTTGATAGTAACGTTTGAAGCACCCTGTGCCAGGTAGAATACAGTCCTGAAATCTTCATCACTGTCGATAGAGAACTGGAATGCTTTGTTAGCACCGCCGTCAAATGTTACAAATCCCGGGAAGTTGGAATAGTTTTTCTTATTACTTGATCTAACTATATGCACAGGTGCGTTTGGATTACTGGGTTCCATGTTCTGTCCCATGTAAATACCAATACCGTTTGCGGATACCATGTTGATTTTAACACCTGCACGGTAAACGGCACGCTGCCTTGAAGGTTTAAACATGATCGGCTGGTCTTCACTGAGGCCGACAATTGTAGAGCTCATGTCGATTGCGGGCTGATTAGTATAATCAAGTGAACCGATATTATAAACGGCATCTGTAAGCTCGAATGTTACAGGGCCAGTCATACCGCGACGATAGAGCTGATCAAGTGCTCTTTCAAATGTAAGGAAGTTCCTGACATTACCTTCATTGAGAGTACCAATTGTATAAATTCCGCTGAGGGCTTCAACAACCGAGAAATCTTCGCATATCGAATTGTTGTCTGTTACAGGGTCGTCGTCAGATGTAATTGTAATACATGCTGTATATTCGCCTGCTGCCGGGGGAACGAAATCATCAAAGTCAGCTATTACTTTGTTTGACCTTCCCTGGGGGATATCCTGAATGATAATCGGGCTTCTGTAAACAACATCGCCGTCTGAATTAGTAATAACCATTTCAGCGTCGATGTCAGAAATATCAGATACACCGTTGTTCTGGAATTTTGCCAGAGGTTTAACCGGTCGGCCAACGAATACTTCACCAGCAGGTTCAATAATATCCAATGCTTCTGCTTCTATTTCGTGAGCAACTTCGAACCAGTAATGGTCGCCTGTTTTAGGCCAGCGGTTATTAGAAAGCTCTCTGTCTAATACGCCTACCATTGTTACTTCAAAAACTATATCGAAATCGCCTGTTTCGAACGGACGGTAATCGGGAAAGTTTACATCAACATATTCACCTGTGCTCATAGGGTCTGTTGATGTCCATTCTACTTCCTGTTCATAAACCTGTTCGTCATCTTTATAAATTCTTGCTACAGCGCCGAATGCAGTAACATCATTGATACCGTAATTCTGAACTCTGCACTGCACGCGGATGCGTCCTGTTGAAAGTGGATATTTCTTTTCGTCTTTAGGTTTTGGAGAAATTATCCTGTTGATTGCAAGGTCATTTTCAAGAGCAATAATAAATGTCTGGTCTGCAAGTTCCTGTGTAAAGCCAACTTCAGGAATGCTCATCTGTGCTCTTACTTTATAAGTACCACCTGGAATATTCAGTTCATTTGTCAGAAGATCAAGATCACCGTTATTGTCAGGTGTTGTTCTTGCTACAAAACCTGTGGCATGCGTGAAATTAGTTCTGCCATTATTATAAACAGGTACGTCAAAGTCAGTATCATCGCCTTCAACTGTTGCTGTATAAACTGTTCTGTACTGCGGGTTGCTTGCAGGCAAAGGGCCTTCAATTGAATAATTGATATAAACCCCGTCCATCTCGTTGTTTTCCATAACAACGCCGGGTTTGTTTTCATCATTTACGATTGTTCCCCTGCGAAGGATAGCATCCTGTGCAGGAAAAGCACCCATCAGTGCAGGATATGTTGTAAATGAATATGTCTTACCTACATGGATATTATCAGCGTAAGGATTCCTCATCCATTGTGTGGTATTAGGATTAACATTACTATAATAGAATGTTGAAGGATTTCCCGGCTGAATGTTAATATAGCGCGTTGTTGAACCGCCGGTAACAAAGAAGCCACCAGTCCTGTCGCCCATAGCAGCTGAAGGACTACCCCAAATAATATCAAATCTGCCTGTTGTTTCGTAGAGTTTTATCTGCCAATCACACAAATGAACCCTTGGAGAGTAGTTGTTTTGATTTCTCCACTGGATAACCATTACGCGATTCGGAGCTGAGCCCTGTACCTCATATTCTATCATGCCAACTGTGTAAAGGTCAGCTGAATAGAAACCAATTGTATTGGTTGATGTTGTAGGGGAAGCAGGATACCATGTACCGTAACTTTTGTTCAGGGACATCCACCCGTTAGTACCAACCTGTACCCAGGTTATTTCCTGTTCATCAAAATTAAAAATAAATGGTAGATCAATACGATAAGAACGGTCATCACCATTTCCGGCACCGATACCGGAAATCGGTGTGTAAACACCGTCATACTCACTAACCGTATAATCGGTTAAAAGCTGTGCTTTTGCGCCGCTAATGGCAATAACTGCAAAAATTGCTATCGCCATTAAACTTCTGAGAAATTTTGTAGAAACCATTAATTTTACCCCAATAAAGTAAAAAAAAATAATGTATATAATATTAACATTAATAAATGTTCATAAATATAAATAATTATTTACGCCAAAATTGTCAATCTTGAGTTTGATAGGGATTGACGCTTTTTGTCCAAGCGACTGCTATAATAACAACAGGAATTTGCAAATGTTACAATTAGCAGAAAATTTTTTTTACAATAGAATGGAAGGATCGGTATAATCCAATACGAATAAAGAAATTAAAAAAGCCCAAAAAATTTTACAATCTTTCGGGCTTCGAAATATTCAGACGACCTTTGCCGGCTGGTGTTCGCTTTTAACTTAATCGGAGTATTTCAGGCTTAGATGGAAAGTTGTAAAAACTGTACAATTAAACCTGACTTCCGACAAAAGCCATCATCTTATTTCCAATTAAATCCCTACAAACTACATTGCAAAAAAACGGATTTTAATTCATAAAGAAAATAGTACAAAGCATGAAAATATTATCACGGAATCAATACACAGGGTGTAGTTGTAATAATTACAAGTAAGCTAACAAAATACACATGATTATGTTACCAAATATTATTCATTTTTTTCAGAAAAATATTATTTGAAAGAGCAATTATATCATATTAAATTAAAATAATTTTCATTATATTATTACTCGGAAAGGAGATAGATATGAAGTACAGAAAATTAATGATCAGAGTACTTAATGAAAATTCCGGGCAATTATGTGTTAATGGGTCCGAAGCAGCATAAATCGGAAACAAATGTGCAGGTGGAAATAATGCATCTGCTTATTGCAACTTCGGTTCCTGAGTTACAAATGTTGATCAAATCTTTAATGACGGAAACGCAAAATATACAACTATTGCCGCATGTTCTGCAGGAGTATCAGTTAACACTCCTTGTTCTTTAGGAAACGGGGCAACTTAATATATCTGAATTCAAATTATTGGAGTTTTTATGCCGGAAATTGATAATACACACGGTTTCAAAGTAAGAAAAATGAGAAGGGATGAGTTTCCACAAGCAATTGAATGGGCAGCAAAAGAAGGCTGGAATCCCGGACTTTTCGACGAAGCTCCTTTCTGGATAACAGATCCGGATGGTTATTTTGCAGTTGAACACGACGAAATACTTGTTGCTTGTATTTCTGCGATTAAATATAACGAGGAATTTGGATTTACAGGATTTCTGATCGTCAGGCCTGACTACAGGGGCAGCGCTGCCGGCGTTATGGTATCTATGGCTTCATTAAAATATCTTGAAGGGATAAACACCGGACTGGATGGCGTTTTCGACAGACAGGATAACTATGCCCGTCTGGGTTTTAAATATGCTTACAGTAATCTCAGATATGAGTTTACTCCAAATTCTGATGCTTTTGAGGTTAATGAAAATCTGACAAACCTGAAAAGAGTTGATTTTTACAAAATACTTGAATATGATACCTTACATTTTCCCACAAGAAGGGAGACTTTTCTGCAGGAATGGTTGAATATGCCCAACCTTAGAGGCTATGCTATGATCGACAATGGATATATCATGGGATACGGGGCAATAAGAACTTGCGGTATCGGCAACAAGATAGGGCCATTATTTGCCAATGATGCTACAACTGCGGAAACAATTTTCAGGGCTTTGTGTACTCATGCTGCTAATACTCCGGTTTTCTTAGATGTACCTGATAAAAATCACCAGGCTGTATCTTTGGCCAAAAAATATAATATGAAGAAAGTATTTGGCACCGCACGTATGTATTCACATTTCGAGCCTGATATTCGAATAAACGAGGTTTTTGGCGTAACAAGTTTTGAGTTAGGATAATTTCAATAGGTTTTGTGCAAAATATTTCTTGCAAATTATAAAAACATTACATAATTTTGTAGTCTCTATTATGGCGGGCGTAGCTCAGTCGGTAGAGCACCAGATTGTGGCTCTGGTGGTCGCGCGTTCAAATCGCGTCGCTCGCCCCAAAGCATTAAGGCTTCCAGTACGGAAGCCTTTTTAATTTCTGCCGGGAAAATCCCAAAATTATCACCGGAGCATAATTCCTAATATAACCTGATATTCTGCATTGGCTTTGCATTAATTCAAGCAGCCATTATTTTTCTGAAATCAAAAATAATCGAAAAATCAATTTGACATGAAAAAAATTGTTAAGTATTTCAGACTAAGTATTATTATTACTTGCAATATATCCGTTATTTTATTAACTTCTTTCGGAGACAAACTACTCCGCTGCAAGTCTCGGAGTATTACATCAAAAAAGGTTATAAAATTTTAGCATTAAATGCTATTGATATACCCTGCTGAGAATAAAAGAGCAATTAATTTGATTGCATTAGTCAGAAGTATTTCCATCACAGGATGCCGTTATGACAAACAAGATACCGATATTTGAAATGAGATTTCTAAGAGAAATGCTGGATTATTATCCTTTTCCGGCTTTGATTGTTGATATGGACTATAAGATTCAATATTTCAATGAAATACTCAGGTCTCTTCTGCCTGAAAGCAAAAAAGATAGTAATTATCTCAGTGAATTAATCGGCAAAAATAATTTTGACAATATTTTTTTACCCGCTACAGAACAAAATTCAACCGAACGGGAAAACAAAATACTTGCTCCTTTTCTGAAAAACAAAGACATCTATTATAGATTAAATGTACTGCCTAATTTTGATGGAAATAATGCAATTAAGTACTATGTTCTGATTTTCGAGTCACTGACTACAATAAAAAGCCCGGATACCGGCCATGACTCATCAGAATTCTATTTCAATCTTCTTGACCAGATTGAAGACAGGATAACAGCTACTGACCTGAATGGAAACGTAATTTATGTTAACAAGTCCGTTGAAAAAACAATGGGTAAAAAACGTGCAGATTTAATTGGTAAAAATGTTCAAACTTTTGGAGAAAATCCGGAAAAAGGAGCCACCCAAAAAGAGATAGTTGACAGTACCATGAAAAACGGTGAGTGGGCAGGGGAAGTAGTTAACCTTATGCCGGATGGCTCGGAATCTATACTCTACGCAAGAACCAAACTTGTTAAAAGTCCTGATGAAACTCCTTCGCTTCTTGTTGGAATTTCAACAGATATTACAAAACAAAAAGAATATGAACACAGCCTGAAAGAAAGCGAAAAAAAATTCAGAAGCCTTTTCGAGAATATAAACGTTGGAGTAGCTCTTCATAAGATAATTCTGGACGATAAAGGCAAGGTTGTTGATTTTGTATGGCTGGATGCTAATACCGCTTACGAAAAATTCACCCTGCTGAGAAAAGAAGATATCCTTGGCAAAAGAGGCCTCGATATTATCCCAAACCTCGAAGACTATTGGCTTAACATATATGGCAAAGTTGCACTAACCGGGGAATCCGTATCTGTTGTAAATCACTCCGAATACTTAGATAAATGGTGGGAGGTAAAAGCTTATTGTCCGAAAAAGGGGCAATTTGCTGTGGCACTGACAGATATTACCGAAAGTAAAAAAGCAGAATTTGAACTAAGAAAAAGCGAGGAGAAATATCGTTCCATTATTGAAACGTCTTCTGACGGCTTTATTATTATTAGTAATGACATGAAAATCCAGGAAGCAAATAAATCCTGCGAAAGCTTATACGGATACTCTGTTAAAGAAATGACAGGATTGAATTTATCAGAAATAGAGGCCAAAGAAAATCCCGAAGAAACAAAAAAACATATAGAGGAATTAAAAAATTCAGGAATAACTAAATTTGAAACCTTACACCGCCGAAAAGACGGTAAAACAATTAATATTTATGTAAGTACTCAATATCACGATATTAATGGTGGATTTTTCAGCTCATTCCTCAGAGATATAACAAAAGAAAAACTCGCCCAAAATGCTATTCTTGAAGAAAGAGACAGAGCGCAAAATTATCTTGATATTGCCGGTGTAATTATTCTGACATTGAATACCAGCGGCACTGTTACTATGATAAACAAAAAAGGCTGCGAGGTACTCGGATATGAAAAAATTGAAATAATTGGAAAAAACTGGTTCGATAATTTTATTCCCTCGGATATAAAGCCAATAAGAAAAAGTTTATATTCAGATATTCTGACCGGCAAAGAGAAAAATATTGAATATGGTGAAAATGAAATCCTCGATAAAAACGGCGAAATAAAACTTATTGCCTGGCATAATACAATAATAAAAGACCGGAACGGGACTATTATTGGCACCCTAAGTTCCGGTGAGGATATTACAAAACAAAAACAGACAGAACGGGATTTGAAGATAAATAAAAATGCTATTGCGTCTTCGAATAATGCTATTGCGTTTGGCGACCTGAACGCCAACCTGGTGTATGTTAACGAAGCTTTCCTGAAAATGTGGGGGTATTCTGAATCGGAGGAGGTTATCGGGAAACCTTCAGTGTCGTTCTGGGAGCAGCAGGAAAAAGCTGAAGAAATTGTCAGGGAATTATTCAGGGGTGGTTCATGGGCAGGTGAAATGGTTGCAAAACACCAGAATGGAAGTACTTTCGACATCCAGCTATCCACAAATATGATATATGATGAAGATGGCAAACCTGTTTCTATTATGGCGTCATTTGTTGATATCAGCGAGCAAAAGCATGACAGGAGAATCAGGCTGGCACAATTAAATCTGATAGAATACGCAACAGGCCATTCCACAAAGGAACTTCTGCAAAAATTTCTTGAAGAATCCGAAAAACTTACCGGCAGCAGTATCGGATTCTATCATTTCTTGGAAGACGATCAGGAAACACTTTCCATTCAGGCCTGGTCAGGGAATACATTACAATATCACTGCAAAATTTCTGATTACAAGGTACACTATCCCATATCCGAAGCCGGGGTTTGGGTGGACTGCATAAAAGTAAAAAAGCCGGTTGTTCACAATGATTATCAATCACTGAAATATAAAAAAGGAATGCCGGAAGGGCATGTGGATATTATAAGAGAACTGTTGGTTCCTGTGATCAGGAAGAACAAGGTTAAAGCTATTCTCGGAGTTGGCAATAAAATTTCAGATTATACAAACAGGGACGTTAATACTATTCAGAAGTTAGCTGATTTTGCCTGGGAAATTATCGAACGAAGAAGAACTGAAGATGCGCTAATTGAAAGCGAGAAAAAATTCCGGTCTATCACCGAACAGTCTTCAGATTTAATCTCATTAACCAACAACCAGGGAATAATAACTTATGCCTCACCCTCTTCGATTAAACTGTTTCAATGTCCTCCGAATGAAATGATAGGCAGGCATTTCACAGAATTTCTGGAAGAATCCTCTGTTCAGTATGCCGTTTCAGCTTTCAGGAAATCCCTTGAATCCGGAAATAATACCGGAAATATTGAATTAAATATGAAAAGGAAGAACGGAGAAATTTTTGCCGGCGAGCTGAACGGATCACTTTTTGAATCTGCTGACTCGAAAGGAACAATGGTAGTTATCCGGGATATTTCGCAAAGAAAGAAAGCTGAAAAGGCACTACAGGAAAGTGAAAGAAAATGGCGTAACATTCTTATGGATACACCTCAGATAGGTATTGCCCTTAGCAGCCAGGCAAAAATTACTTTTGCTAACAGGCACTTCCTGAAACTTACCGGGTGGGAAGAAAAAGATGTGATTGGCAGTGACTGGTTTGACATGTTCATTCCGGAAGAAATATCTCAAAAGGTTAAAGATGTTTTTCTTACTGTTATAAAGCAGAAAGATACTACAGCACTTTCAACTTTCGAAAATGAGATAGTTACCAGATCCGGTGAATTAAGGATGATCTCTTGGGCAAATGTTCTGACAAAAGATAACAAAGGTGAAATTGTTGATGTTACATGCCTTGGAATTGATTTAACAGAAAGGAAAAAAGCAGAAGAATTATTAAAACAAAGTGAAATGCGTTTCCGGAACCTGTTGCAGGATGTACATCATGTTTCAGTACAGGGCTATCTGATTGACGGAACTACCATGTACTGGAATAAGGCGTCTGAAATATTATATGGCTATACTCCGGAAGAAGCCATTGGTAAAAACCTGCTCGATCTGATTATTCCTGAAGAAATGCAGGAAGAAGTCATAGCAGCTATTAAAGGAATGAACGAAACAGGAAAACCCATTCCATCATCGGAAATGACATTGAAACGAAAAGACGGCTCGTATGTTGATGTATATTCAAGCCATGCTATTGTGGAAATCCCGGGTAAGGGCAAAGAATTATTTTGTATTGATGTTGATATGTCGGAAAGAAAGCAATTCGAAGAAGCCCTGATACAAAGCGAAGAAAAACACCGCTTCCTGTTCGAAAATATGACACAGGGAGTTGTTTATCACGACATTTCCGGAAAAATAATTTATGCCAACAATTCTGCTTCCAAAATCCTGGGGTTAACAAAAGATCAGCTTTTCGGAAAAACATCGATGGATCCCCGTTGGCGTTCAATCCACGAAGATGGTTCTCCTTATCCCGGCGAAACTCATCCGGCAATGATAACCTTGAAAACAATTGAAGCTGTCCGGGATTCGAAAATGGGGATACATTTGCCGGAACAGGATGCCATACGGTGGATTAATATCAATTCAATGCCAAAATTCTCATCTGATGGTAAGACTCTTGACGAAGTAGTCGTAACATTTGAAGATATAACTGAAATTGTAAATGCCCGAGAGAAAGCCGAGGAAAGCGAAACCCGATTCAAAGCCCTGCACAATGCTTCTTTCGGCGGAATTGCAATTCATGATAAAGGTGTAATTCTTGACTGCAATATGGGAATGAGTGAAATGAGCGGCTTTTCTGTTGATGAACTGACAGGAATGGATGGCCTGCTGCTGATAGCACCCGACTGGCGTGATCATGTTATGGAAAAAATTCTTTCCGGTTACGAGAAACCTTATGAAGTTGAAGGCATAAGAAAAGACGGGGAAATTTATCCCCTCAGGCTTGAAGCCAGGAATATCCCATATAAAGGAATAAAAGCCCGTGCAGTTGAATTCAGAGATATTACCGACCAAAAGAATGCTGCGGAAGCATTGCGGGAAAGTGAACAGAAACTTAAAAACATAATAAATAATACCCCAATGGGTATTTTCCTCTACGAGTTAAAACAGGACGACAGCCTGAACTTTATTGATTACAACCCTACTGCTAATAAAATACTTGGGGTTGATTGCAAACAATTCATTGGTAAAACTATTGGCGAAGCCTTCCCGCCATTGGCTGAAACAGATATGCCCGATCATTATAAAAATGTGGCAAGAACCGGCGAGCCATGGTACTATGAAGATGTTAAATATGATGATAAAATTATCAAAGGTTTTTATGAAGTTTATGCTTTCCAGACAGCTCAAAATTACGTTGCCGTTATGTTTGTTGATGTAACCGACAGGAAAAAATCCGAAGCTGAACTTCAGAAAATTTCACGGCTCGAATCCCTTGGTATTCTGGCCGGTGGAATTGCTCATAATTTTAAAAATATGCTTACGGCTATGTCCATGAGTGTAGAACTTGCGAAAATGAAACCTGAAAGAGTAATTAAACACTTAGATAAAATTGCAAAATCAATAGAACAGGCTACAGCCCTGGCAACAAAGTTCCAGACCTTTTCTAAATCTGACGAACCTATACTGTCAACAACAAATATCAATTTAACAATAAAAGACAGCGCTGAAATGGCTTTGTCCGGTTCCAGGTCTGATATACAATATGATCTGGATATTTCGATACCTCCTGTTCTTGCGGACGAAAAACAACTGAACGAGGTATTTACAAACCTGCTGATTAATGCCGACCAGGCTATGCCAAGAGGCGGAAAAGTGTCTGTCAGGACTTCAATGATACAACTCGGCAAATCGGAAATCCCGAAGCTTAAAGAAGGAAAATATATCAGGATTGAAATATCCGACGAGGGAATGGGAATTCCGAAATCACACCTAAAGGAAATATTCACACCGTTTTTCACAACAAAGGAAAAAGGCCACGGGTTAGGGCTTGCATCAGTATTTTATATTATCAGCAAACATAGAGGAAGGATAAGTGTAGAATCGAAAATTGACGAAGGAACTAAATTTACGATATTACTTCCAATGGTAGTATCCGGGGAATCGGATACTAAAAAGGCTGCTGAATTCGAGAGTTTCGACCGCCCGGTAAAAATACTACTTCTTGACGATGATGAAAGTATTATTGAAAATATGAAAGAAATTGCAGAGGACCTGGAACTTAATATGACTTGCCTGTCGAACCCTGATAAAGTTATGTTCAATTATATAAATGCATTAAACAGTGAATCTTATGAACTTGTAATTCTTGATATGACCCTGAAAGGTTATGATAAAGACGGACTTGACGTACTAAATGAATTAAGAAGCTACGATCCTGATGTAAAAGCCCTTGTATTCAGTGGTCATTCCACCAAGCCGGTAGTAGCCAATTATAAAAAATTCGGATTCAAAGGAAGACTTGAAAAACCATTTAACATGAAGCAGTTTATAAAGGAAATCAAAAGGGTTCTTGATTTATGAAAAAAATTGTAGTATTTGGCGCCGGCGGGATGATAGGTTCAGCCTTAACAAATGAGTTGAATAAAAACTACGATATTATTGGGGTAAGTAGAAACCCCGGAAAAAAATTAGAAAACTGTGCTGAAACAATTGATAAACCTGCTGCCCTGGAATTAATTCATTCCGGTGTTCACGGAATTGCTAATCTTGCCGGAGCCTCGATAGCAGGAAGCAAATGGACTGATAGTTATAAGAAAATTCTGACTTCAAGCAGGGTGGATTTCACCGGTGAAATTTCAGAAGCGATTAATAGATGCGAAAACAAACCTGAATTTTTTCTGAATGCCTCGGCTGTGGGATATTACGGAAATTCAACTGAAAATAAAGACGAATCTTCAGCTCCGGGCCGTGGATTCCTTGCCGAACTGACTGCCGAATGGGAAAAAGCAGCACTGCTGGCAAGAGAATCAACCAGGGTAATACTGCCCCGTATAGGAATGGTTCTTTCCCAAACAGGCGGCGCTTTGGAAAAAATGCTTTTGCCATATAAATTCTTTATAGGCGGGCCACTTGGAAGCGGAAGGCAATTCATTTCCTGGATTCATATCAGCGATTTGATAAAAAGTATGATCTTTGCAATTGAAAATTCGGATTTCAGAGGTGTTTACAATGCCTGCTCCCCTAACCCTGAAAATATGAAAATATTCTCCCGGACGCTGGCTGAAGTTTTAGGAAGGCCCAACCTCTTCCCTGTTCCGGAATTTGTCTTAAAATTATTACTCGGGGAGTCTGCTACAATAGTAATTGAAGGACAAAAAGCCATACCGGAAAAACTGAATCAATACGGCTTTGAATTTGAATATCCCGGCCTGAAAGAAGCGTTGAGAAATTTACTTGATTGAATTCAGGATACTACTCTGTATAAAGTAAAATATGTTAGATATTTTTTAATAATATCAGAAAATGTCACTCTGAACAATAGCGAAGAGTCCATTTTTCATAATTTTATCCTAAAACAAGTGGATTCTTCAGTCGCTTCGCTCCATCAGAATGACAATTTTACAATTGTTCTTTTCAAAACAGTATAATATCATCTTAGCTGAGTAGTAATGAATTCAGAATTTCATCCAGCATATCGGGATGAATACTTTGCTTGCCGTCGGTGAGTGCATTTTCCGGTGAAAGGTGTGTTTCTATCAGGAGTCCGTCCGCGCCGAGCATCAGTGCTGCTTTTGCTATTTTTACAACATAATCTGAATCGCCGGCTGCATGGCTGGGATCATAAATAACAGGCAGATCCGTTCTATGCTTCAATTCAAGGATTGAACCAAGGTCGGGCGTAAACCGGAAAATAGAATCTATCTGTTCAAATGTCCTGATACCCCTGAGGCAAAGCCATACATTGGGGTTCCCTTCATTCCTGATATAATCAGCCGCGTAGAGGAATTCGCTGATTGTAGCTGAAAATCCGCGTTTCAGCAATACAGGCTTTTTATCAATAGAGGTTTTTTTTCCTATTCTTTTCAGCAAAGCAGATGAAGACATATTACGGCTGCCAACTTGAATAATATCAATATCATCGTAATGATCATCAAGTTGATCACCGTCAAGAACTTCGGAAACAACCAGCATATTATTATTATCAGCAGCTTTCCTTATGTATTCAATACCCTTAGCCCCGAGTCCCTGGAAACTGTTCGGGGAAGTGCGGGGCTTGAAAGCGCCGCCACGAAGGTATCGTATTCCCTTGGAAGATATTACCTTGCTGACAGAGGAGATTTGATCTTCTGATTCTACGGAACAAGGCCCCGCGATAATTATCGGTTTGCCGGGCTTTTCTATTCCAAAATCCATTCTCTGATTTCTTTTTTCCAAGTGTAGTTGCCGTTCTGCTTTACTTTAAACTTCAATATTGCAAAATAATCAATTTTTTATACAGAATAAAATTATTATTTTGAATGAATTCTGTGATTATTAAACCTGTTATCACTAATTTTATTGTATTTGATGAAAGAAACATTTAATATCAACAACCTTAAAGCTTATCTCACGAACTATTTTGCTGATATAAACCCAATATTATCCAAAGGCAATATATGGGTTTGCAGAATTATTATTAATAATATCAGCTCTTTCAATAAATATTCCTTTTTTAAAAATTTAGATTCCGTAAACAAAATATATTGGTTAGACAGGGAAGACAAACTGGAAATTGCTGGTTATATTAATCTATTGAATAAAGAGGAACTCAACAGCCTGCAAATTCCCAATGTTGATATAACAGGTTTATCTGATGAAGTAAGAATTTTCAAATGGAGAATGTTCAGCGCTTTACAGAAAGACTCACTACAAAATAGCTACTGGGATAGATTCAACAAAATAAATTCTTTCCTGCCCCTGTTCGGTTACGAAAGAAATAACGACAAAGAATATCTTTACTTCAATATACCAGTTGAATCCTCAGAAAAATTCATTTCCATAATTGATAATATATTTACTTCAGAAAATGGTAAAAATACTGAAATAAGTACAAGCCCGGTTATCAGCGAGATAGAAAATATAACTGGAAAGGATGATTGGAAAAGGATGATGTCCGATGCTGGCAAACTATTCAGCAGTGAAAGAATGGAAAAAATTGTTCTTTGCAGGAAAAACCGGATAAAATTCGAAAACCAAATCAGCCCTGAAGATATTTTCATAAAGTTGTTGGAAAAAAGGCCGTTCTCAACCCGGTTTTTTATTGGCACAAAAAATGGAATGGCTTTTATGGGAGCAACTCCTGAACGATTGTTTAAAAGAAATGGCCAGGATATTGAATCCGACGCCCTTGCAGGAACAACAAGGCGCGGCGCGGCAGCCGAAGAAGACGAACTACTTGGGAAGGAACTGCTCGAAAGCGGGAAAGATAATTACGAACATGATATTGTAATTTCTTTCCTGAAAGAATCCTATAAAGAAACCTGCTCGGAATTTTCATTTCCGGAAAGCAAATCCCTTATGAAACTTCCAACTGTTCAGCACCTGTTTACAAAATTCCGGGGAATCCTGAAGCAGAATATCAGTAATGAAAATATTATTGATATACTTCACCCTACCCCGGCTGTCGGTGGTATTCCACAGAAACTTTCCCTTGAAAAAATACGTGAAATCGAAGGATTCTGCCGCGGGCTGTACGCGGCTCCCATCGGCTGGGAGAAAAAAGGCGAAGCGGACTATTGCGTGGCTATCAGATCAGGGCTATATTATAACGGGGAATTGATTTTATATACCGGCGCTGGAATTGTACCTGATTCCGACGCTGATATGGAATGGTCGGAAATTGACAACAAGATGAAGAATTTTATCGGGATATTCAAAAATGATAAATAGAAGATGCGACAACAGCTTTAACGCTTCGCTTGTAATAGAGGAACTGGTCAGAAACGGCGTTGTTCAATTTTATATTTCGCCAGGCTCGCGCTCAACACCGCTAACTTTGGCCGCCGCTGAAAATCCCAATGCAATAAAAACAATTTGTTACGACGAACGCGGAGCCGCTTATGCCGCTGTTGGTTACGCCCGTACCGGGAAACCGGCTGCGCTGATTTGCACTTCAGGTACGGCAGTGGCAAACTACCTTCCCGCAGTCGTCGAAGCTTCCTACGACCGCCTCCCCCTGATTATTCTTACAGCCGACAGGCCTCCGGAACTCTGGGAATGCAGCGCCAACCAGACTATCGACCAGGTAAATATATTTGAAAAATACACGCGTCGGAATTTTAATTTCCCTGCTGCCGAAAGCGGATATCCCCGCGAATCATTACTTTCATCTGTGGATTACGCTGTATTCACGGCCAAAAATTCTCCGGCAGGGCCCGTTCACCTGAATTTCAGTTTCAGGGAGCCCCTTATATCCGACGATGAAGTTAATGATATTAGCGATAATATTAATAAATGGGAAAAATCCGGCATTGCTTTCACTCAGTATTCAGCCGGAAATAACATTCCGGATGAGAAAACAATTGAAAATATATCCGCTAAACTCAAAAATTTCAATAATATAATTATAATTGCCGGAAGAATGAGAAAGTCCGCCGACAGTGAAGCTGTTCTGAAATTGAGCGAAAGCCTGAACCTGCCATTGTTTCCCGATATCCTCAGCAGACTGAAATTTTCTTCATCAGATAAAGTTATTAATTATTACGACAGGATAATTAACCAGGGAATTCAGCCGCAAAATCCTGATTTTATACTTCATTTTGGGGGGCCTGTTATATCCAAGGCATTGCAGCAATATCTTGAAAGAACCAATCCGCCAAATTACTTCCTTGTCAATAACGATCCTGTCAGGATTGATCAGGGAAATATTGTCAAAAACAGGATTGTAGCAGATATTGAGTATTTCTGCGATTCAATTGATTTAAAAACAGGAAGTGGTGAATACCTCGAATCCTGGGCTGAACTGAATATTGCGGCTCAATCAGCTTTGAATACACACTTGCAGGCAGGCGATGATTTAAGTGAGATTGCTCTGCCGGCGGATTTGCTTGACATTATCAGCAGTGACGAGTTATTATTTCTTGCAAGCAGTATGCCCATAAGGGACTTTGACATGTTCCCGCTTAGGAATGATGCAAACACGAAAGTTGCCGCGAACAGGGGCGCCAGCGGCATAGATGGTGTTATTTCCTCGGCATGTGGTTTTGCCGCAGGGAACGGAGCCGACTGCACTCTCGTTTGCGGAGACCTGTCGGCACTGCACGACCTGAACGGCCTGGAGCTTGCATCGAAAATCAGGGAAAAGCTGACAATAATAATTATCAATAATCATGGCGGCGGTATATTCAATTTCCTTCCTGTTTCCGGCGAGGAACATTTTCGCGAATATTTCTCCACCCCCCATAATCTCGGCTTTGAAAATGCAGCGGCCATGTTCGGCCTGGATTATTATAAACCTGCAAACCGGGCTGAATTCCGTGAGCAATATACAAGGTCTGGCCGCAGTGGGCGTTCCTGCATTATCGAATTGATCACAAACAGAGACAGGAATTTTGAGGAACACAGGAATTTCAGGATTTGATGCCTTCCTGATAATTATCCGGTTCTACCCAAATCATCCCCTTCCGGATAATAATTATTTGTGGAATAAAATATCTGAAATTATGGGATAGACATTATCAGATAAGTCACAAATCAACCAGCTAATAATTTCTTCCTAATCTTCTATATTCTACCTTTGCTTCAATATCATCGGGTAATTTGCTCATGAAGTCCAGCCCGCTTCTTTTTTCAATTTCATCAATACTGACAATATGGTCATTCGGATTGTCTTTCCTTGGAGTTTCCTGGTCGAAAATATATGCTTCGGTTCGGAATTTTTTCCTGTCCTCCGGAATAATAACGATTTTCCAATACCCGCTTGGAATAGTATGTGATTCGTCAGCCTGGGGCAGCAAGGGCATGACTCGTTCGTAAAGAGGCCCGGTAATTACATATACAAACTCAAAAGTATCAACATAACGCCTGACTTTATCTTCTATCCTTTTCCAGGGGCCCTGGTTCAGTTCAGCTTTCTGAGGGGTAATATTGGAAAGATAGTTAGTAGTGTACCATTCATCGGAACCTTTGAAAGACGCTAATGGAGCCTGGTGCCCCCGGTCAGTACCCAATGCAGCAGCAGCCCCCTTATAATCTTTTGGTTCGAGTGTTTCCGAATCATCAAGAAATGGGTCTGCTTTCCAGTTTCGTTTTCTTTTCGGACCTGTTATGGATAGAGAATCAATTCGATATGCCACCCAGTCTGCAAATTTTGTTTCCGGGCTGTTGCTCATCGCGTATGTGTCGCGAATAATCAGGTCATTTTCCTCCGGGGCTCCTGCCGGCATTCCCATGAAAAAATGCTTGCAGTGAATTTCTCCGCATGAAAGATTGGGAGTATTGAACAGAACGAATAGTAAAAGCAATAATAATTTTCTCATTTTATCTCCTTATGCTGAATATTTAATTTAATTTCTTAAAAATTTAAAATGAAAATTGATATTTTAACTATATTCTTTTAATTTGTCTGAATTGTAAAATTAATCAATTTTGGATTTGAATGAAATCTTTACTTACAATTTTATTCGTTTTAAGTTTTATCATGCTTAGTTCATGCCTTGAAGGCTCAAAGGCCGAAGGTAAAAAAGAAGCCGATAATATTTCTGCCATCAATAATTTAGCTCAGGAAGTTAAATCTGATAGTATTTCGAAAAATGATTTGCCGGAATATACCCACAAGGCAGAAATTAAGACAAGCATGGGAACAATTGTTATTGGGTTATTCGGAAACCAGGCTCCCCGAACTGTTGAAAATTTTGTGCAACTTTCGAAAAGAATGTATTTCAACGGTATTCTTTTTCATCGTGTGGCGCATGGTTTTGTAATTCAGTCAGGCGACGGTAACACCCGGTTTAAAAGTATGAAATCAGAATGGGGCGAAGGCGGCGAAAGTATTTACGACGGTGAATTCGAGGATGAAATTGATTCTACGAATGTAATTTACCGTTACGGCTATCGCGAGGGTATTGTGGGGATGGCAAATGCAGGGCCGAATACCAATACAAGCCAGTTTTTTATCTGCATGAAAGAAGCCAAAAGGCTTAAACCAAAATATACGATATTCGGAAACGTTATATCCGGGATGGATGTTGTCGAGGCTATCGGAGCCGTTGACGTAGAACCGTCAGATCGAGGCGATGACGACGGTTGTCCGAAAGAACCGATAAAAATATTTTCTGTGGAAGTGAAAGAACTTGTTAAATAATTTATTAGAATTGGAGGCAAATATGTTAAAGAAATTTATGGGTAGTGCGCTTGCAATGCTGCTGGCAATAACAATGATTTCCTGCTCATCAACAGAAACAGCAACAAAGAAGGAAGAAAAGAAAGTAGCAGAAAAATCAATAGAAAAATCTACAAACCCGAAATATGAGATTACTGTTACCCAAAAGGGAAAAGAACTTGGAAAGATTGTACTGGAATTGTGGCCGAATGTAGCTCCAAAGCATTGCGCAAACTTTGATAATCTTGTTAAAACTGGATTTTACGATGGTACGGCATTCCACAGGGTAATACCGGGGTTTATGATTCAGGGAGGCGACCCCAACTCTAAAAATAAACCAAGAAATACCTGGGGAATGGGTGACCCGAGCCAGAAAACAGTACCGGCTGAGTTCAGCGATATTTCCCATAAACGCGGTATTCTTTCAACTGCAAGGAAAGGCGGAGACATAAACAGTGCAACTTCGCAGTTCTTTATTATGGTTGAAGATTCCCCGCACTTAGACAGACAATATACTGTTTTCGGACATGTGCTGAGTGGAATGGACGTTGCTGATAAAGTAGTTAACTCACGAGTTGATAAGAAAAACGGTCCTCTTGATAAAATTGAAATGAAAATTGTTAAATTAAATGATTAACGGAAGATAAATGGAAAATACAAATAAACCGAAATACGAAATGACAGCAAGCCAGAATGGTGAGGAAATGGGTAAGATAATTTTGGAACTCTGGCCGGATGTTGCTCCTAAGCATTGCGCGAATTTTGAGAACCTGGTTAAAGAAGGCTCCTACGACGGAACAGCATTTCACAGGGTAATACCCGGATTCATGATCCAGGGCGGCGACCCGAATTCTAAAGATAAACCCAGGAATACATGGGGCATGGGCGCCCCGGGCCAGAAAACCGTTCCTGCTGAATTCAGCGACATTTCCCATAAACGCGGCATCCTTTCAACTGCAAGAAAAGGAAATGATATTAACAGCGCTACTTCTCAGTTCTTTATTATGGTTCAGGACTCTCCGCACTTGGACAGGCAATATACAGTTTTCGGCCAGGTAACCGAAGGTATGGATGTTGCTGATAAAATCGTAAACTCCCCGCGCGACCGCATGGACGGACCACTTGATAAAATTGAAATGAAAGTTGTCAAGCTAAATGATTAATTAGAAATTTAATTACGAGCCAGCCCCTTTGATTTGATATTGAAGGGGCTTTTTTTATGATTTTTGAAACCGGAATCCACGTAATTTGTAAAGTCGCAGTTATTGATTATTACAATTCAGTTGACGACCCCTCCCAAACACACGCGGTGTGGCAACTTCCCCAAAGGAGAGGGCTTTGAAGAAGAATAAGGCGGCAATGGCTTAAAACATCAGTGCATTGCTTTCGACCCCTCCCAAACCCTCCCCGAAGGGGATGGCTTTGAAGAAGAATAAGTCGGCAATGACTTAGAACATCGGTGCTTTGCTTCCGACCCTTCCTACCTCCCCCCGGCCACCTCCTTTGGAAGGATGAGGAGTTAATTCTATGATATTTAATTTCTTATCCCCTCCTAATTTAGGACGAGTGCCCGAAGGGCGGGGGTGGATTCTTAAAATTCCCCTCGTTGAGGGGTGGCGAGTGCAGCGAGTTCCCGACACGTCGGGACAGGCAGGGGTGGATTCTTCACACACTATCTGCAAACGAAGATGGATTCTTCAGTCGCAAGCTCATTCAGAATGACGGATGGGAATGTCCCCCGCTGGCGGGGGTGTCCGAAGGACGGGGGTGGACTTCCTAATTGATAAACTAATAATTACAAATCGAAGAATCCTCCCCCGGCCTAACGGCCACCCCCTCGTTGAGGGGGACATTAGCTCACTGTTCCCCGAAGGGCGGGGTGGATTCTTAAATAATTCCCCTCCAGTTGAGGGGTGGCAAGCGCAGCGAGTCGGGGTGGATTCTTTTTCTTTGCCTCCGCACCTTGCATCTTTATCCACGAGCTAAAGCACGTGGCTATTGAACTTGACGATGGTAAAACTGCATGTCATCCTGAGCGAAGCGAAGGATCCATTCTTCATAAATTATCCGCAAGAAAGATGGATTCTTCAGTCGCAAGCTCCGGAAGCCTGCCCCTGCCTGCACCGATTTTTCGGTGACGTGTCGGGGAATGACAACATAACACCTCATTCTTTTGCTCAGTTTACCCGTTCTTCCACCCAAATGAACAGGCCGCCGGACTTAATTCCCTATCCTGTGGTTTCAATGAACCGGATAATTCCCTTACTTCAACGCTGTTTTGAACCAGAATCCAAATGTTTGGGCTAATTGCTTTATTGGTAAAGCTTTAAACTGCCCTGGCCGGTGGTATTGAACTACTGTTTGGCCTTAATGTAGTGAAATTTGGCTTCATTGAGGACTTGTTTAGCCTTATTGAGGTCTTGTTTGGCCTTACTGAGGTCTTGTTTGACCTTATTGAGGTCTTGTTTGGCCTTACTGAGGTCTTGTTTGACCTTATTGAGGTCTTGTTTGGCCTTACTGAGGTCTTGTTTGGCCTTACTGAGGTCTTGTTTGACTTTATTGAGGACTTGTTTGACTTTACTGAGGACTTGTTTGACTTTACTGAGGACTTGTTTGACTTTACTGAGGACTTGTTTAGCCTTACTGAGGACTTGTTTAGCCTTATTGAGGACTTGTTTGACCTTATTGAGGTTACTCATTATCTTCAAACAAGGCAGCAATAACTCCGAACAAGGCAGCAATAACTCTGAACAAGGCAGCAATGACTCTGAACAAGGCAGCAATAACTCCGAACAAGGCAGCAATAACTCTGAACAAGGCAGCAATGACTCTGAACAAGGCAGCAATAACTCCGAACAAGGCGTCAATGACTCCGACCAAGACAGCAATAAAGCAAAACATTGCTGCAATAGCTTCAACCAAGAGTTCATTATCTTCAACCAAGGCAGCAATAAAGCAAAACATTGCTGCAATAGCTTCGAACAAGGCATCAATAAAGCAAAACATTGCTGCAATAGTGTCGACCAAGAGTTCATTATCTTCAAACAAGGCGGCAATGACTTAGAACATTTGTTCTTTGCTTTCGACCCTTCCTACTTCACCCCGGGCACATCCTTCGGAAGGAGGGGGAGTTAATTCTATGATATTTAACTTCTTATCCCCTCCTAAAGTAGGAGGGGAATATAGGGGTGGTTTTCTTGCTTTGCTTCGGAACAAGGCGGCAATGACTCCGACCAAGGCGTCAATGACTCTGACCCCTCCCAAACCCTCCCCGAAGGAGAGGGCTTTGATGGAAAATAAGGAGGCAATGGGTTCGAACATCGGTGCATTACCATAGACTCTTCCTACCTCCCCCCGCCCCCCTCCTTCGGAAGGAGGGGGAGTTAATTCTATGATATTTAACTTCTTATCCTCTCCTCGCGGAGGAGGGGAATACAGGGGTGGTTTTCTTGCTTTGCTTCCGACCAGGGCGGCAATATCATCAAACTTTGGTGCTTTGCTTCCGAACCTTCCTACCTCCCCCCGGGCACATCCTTCGGAAGAAGGGGGAGTTAATTCTATGATATTTAACTTCTTATCCCCTCCTCGCAGAGGAGGGGAATACAGGGGTGGTTTTCTTGCTTTGCTTCGGAACAAGGCGGAAATGACTCCGACCAAGGCAGCAATAAAGCAAAACATTGCTGCAATATTCCTGACCCCTCCCAAACCCTCCCCGAAGGGGCGGGCTTTGAAGAAGAATAAGGCTGCAATAGGTTCGAACATTGGTGCTTTGCTTCCGAACCTTCCTACCTCCCCCCGGCCACCTCCTTCGGAAGGATGAGGAGTTAATTCTATGATATTTAACTTCTTATCCCCTCCTAAAGTAGGAGGGGAATATAGGGGTGGTTTTCTTGCTTTGCTTCGGAACAAGGCGGCAATGACTCCGACCAAGGCAGCAATAAAGCAAAACATTGCTGCAATATTCCTGACCCCTCCCAAACCCTCCCCGAAGGGGCGGGCTTTGAAGAAGAATAAGGCTGCAATAGGTTCGAACATTGGTGCTTTGCTTCCGAACCTTCCTACCTCCCCCCGGCCACCTCCTTCGGAAGGATGAGGAGTTAATTCTATGATATTTAACTTCTTATCCCCTCCTAAAGTAGGAGGGGAATATAGGGGTGGTTTTCTTGCTTTGCTTCCGACCAGGGCGGCAATGACTCCGAACAAGGCAGCAATAAAGCAAAACATTGCTGCAATATTCCTGACCCCTCCCAAACCCTCCCCGAAGGGGCGGGCTTTGAAGAAGAATAAGGCTGCAATAGGTTCGAACATTGGTGCTTTGCTTCCGAACCTTCCTACCTCCCCCCGGCCACCTCCTTCGGAAGGATGAGGAGTTAATTCTATGATATTTAACTTCTTATCCCCTCCTCGCGGAGGAGGGGAATACAGGGGTGGTTTTCTTTCTTTGCTTCCGACCAGGGCGGAAATATCTTCGAACATTGGTGCTTAGCTTCTGACACCTCCCAAACACACGAGGTGTGGCAACTTCCCCGAAGGAGAGGGGTTTGGGGAGGTCAGGCATGATAATATTTTATTGTTCAGATTTATTGATACAGTAACAATTATTAATAAATCCGACATGTTAATTTACGCCATTATTCTCATAATGTTTTTTCAGAGTAATGATATCTTATTCCTGTAACATCATTTAATTTCAACAGAAATTAACAAACAAAAATCGTCCGGCGAAATAAGATCACCGGACGATGTAATTATATATTAGAACTGTTTTGAGAATCAGCCGCCGAATTGCTTACGAATAAGATTCAGCGCCGAACCTGCTTTAAACCATTCTATCTGGTACTGGTTATATGTATGGTTAACCTGGAATTCCTCCACGCTGCCATCCTTATGATGAAGCACAACAGTTAACTGTTTACCCGGAGCAAATTCTGCAAGGCCTTTAATATCAATAGTATCGTCTTCGAGGATTTTATCATAATCGTCCTTGTTTTCGAAAGTAATTCCAAGCATACCCTGTTTTTTAAGGTTTGTTTCGTGAATTCTTGCAAATGATTTCACCAGAACAACTTTCACCCCAAGATGCCTTGGTTCCATGGCGGCATGCTCACGTGAGGAACCCTCGCCGTAGTTTTCATCGCCAACAACTATGGATGCAATACCATCAGCTTTATATTCCCTCTGTACATCAGGAACACCACCGTACCCGCCGGAAAGCTGGTTTTTAACCTTGTTTGTTTCCTTGTTGAATGCATTAACAGCACCGGTAAGCATATTATTGGAAATATTATCCAGATGGCCGCGGAACCTTAGCCAGGGGCCGGCCATTGAAATATGGTCAGTTGTGCATTTTCCGAAAGCTTTAATCAATAGTTTCAGGCCGGTATAGTCCTTTCCGTCCCATGGGGCAAACGGAGTAAGAATCTGAAGACGCTCGGATTCCGGACTAACAACAACTTCAATACCACTGCCGTCATCTGCAGGAGCCTGGTATCCCGGATCTTCAACATCGAATCCCTTTGCGGGGAGTTCTTCGCCTGTCGGCTCGTCCAGCATAACTTCTTCGCCGTTTTCATTCATTAGTTTATCAGTCATGGGATTAAACAGCATACTACCGCTTATTGCCATGGCAGTAACCATTTCGGGCGAAGCCACGAATCCGTGTGTATTCGGGTTGCCGTCATTTCTCTTGGCAAAGTTCCTGTTGAATGATGTTATAATTGCATTTTTTTCTTTTTTATCGGCGCCATGCCTTGCCCATTGTCCAATGCAGGGGCCGCAGGCATTTGCCAGAACCACTCCGCCAATTTTTTCAAATATATTTATAAATCCGTCGCGTTCGATTGTGTAGCGAACCAGTTCGGAACCCGGAGTGATAGTATATTCTGATTTTACTTTCAGGTTTTTATCTACTGCCTGCTGTGCAAGCGAGGCAGCACGAGAAATATCCTCGTAGGATGAGTTAGTACAGGAACCGATTAGCCCTACTTCAAGTTTTTCCGGCCAGTCATTTTCTTTTACTGCTTCTGCAAATTTTGATATCGGAGTAGCAAGGTCGGGTGTAAACGGCCCATTGATATGAGGCTCAAGTTCAGAAAGGTTTATCTCGATCAATTCATCGAAATAATCATCCGGATGAGCATAAACTTCATCGTCGCCTGTAAGATACGAGCCGATTTCCCTCGCCATATCGGCAACTTCTTTTCGGCCTGTTGCAGCAAGATAATCATACATCTTGTCATCAAAACCAAATGTAGAGGTTGTAGCTCCGATTTCGGCGCCCATATTGCATATTGTACCTTTGCCCGTACAGGAAATTGATTCAGCTCCCGGCCCGAAATATTCTACAATTGCTCCGGTACCGCCTTTAACGGTTAGGATTCCTGCAACTTTAAGTATAACGTCCTTTGCAGAAGTCCAGCCGCTCATCTTACCGGTAAGTTTCACGCCGATAAGTTTGGGGAATTTCAATTCCCAGGGCATACCTGCCATTACGTCAACAGCATCTGCTCCGCCAACGCCGATTGCCACCATTCCCAGGCCGCCGGCATTAACAGTGTGCGAATCTGTGCCGATCATCATTCCGCCGGGGAAAGCATAGTTTTCGAGCACTACCTGGTGGATAATACCTGCGCCGGGTTTCCAGAATCCGATACCATATTTATTTGATACTGATGAGAGGAAATCATATACTTCCTTATTTGTATCTTTTGCTACTGCCAGGTCGGTTTCAGCTCCAACCTTAGCCTGTATCAGGTGGTCGCAATGCACTGTGGAAGGTACTGCAGCCCGGGGCCTGCCAGCCTGCATAAATTGCAGGAGCGCCATCTGCGCGGTTGCATCCTGCATCGCTACCCTGTCCGGGTGAAAGTTAACATAGTCTTCGCCTCTTTTGAAGCTTTTTAATTCATTCTGATCGAATAAATGAGCATAAAGAATTTTCTCGGCAAGCGTCATCGGCCTGCCAACCACGTCGCGTGCTTTATTCACTTTGTCGGCAAAATTCGCGTAGTGGGCTTTAATCATATCAAGATCAAAGATCATAATTACACCTCGGGGATAATTAAAATATATGTTAAAGAGTTAAAATCTATATTGCCGAGCGATAATATTTGTTCGTAGCGGTTTGTTCACTTTGCCAGCCAAAAATATGGCTTTAAATGCAAATATGCAATAAAATATAGAGAAGAAAAGGAAAAACCAAAAAAATAAATTAAATTGCAAAATTCGTGTTGTTAAATTTCCATCATGAAATCATTATGATACAAACTTTAAATTTGAATAAAACAATCTTGGTTTTGATTTTCAGCCTTTTCTTAATCACTTCGGGAACAATATCGCAGGAAAGAATAATACCACTTAAAAACGGCAAAAAAGCACTTTTAAGAACCGACAACACATGGTCGGTAATTCCTGAAGCCGACACTGTTCTTCTGAAGTCCGGAGAAATGCTTATCCTGTATCCGGATAGCACATGGGGATATTTTACCCCGACAGACAGCACTGCTACTATTGTTTCCAAACCGGCAAGTTCTGATTTCCTGCTGGAAAGTAAAAAAGGCCCCTACGGATTATGGATAAACCTTGACAAATGGGATGTAAATGACGGGCAAAGCCCTAATCCCGAGGTTGACCTGAAATTTTTAAATAAAGCCAAATCAGCTTTCGGCCTGACAATTTTTAATAAAAACAGAATATCCCTGGACAGCCTGAAGAACCAGGCTCTGGAAAATTACAAAATGGCAGCCCCGGATACCAAATTTACCAAAGAAGAAGAAATATGGGTAAACGGAATAAAAATGCTTGCCGTAGAAATGGAAGCCACCTTAAAATCAGGGCCGATGGTATATGTCAATTATTATGTTTCAGGATATTTCGGAACAATTCAGGCTTCTGTTTTCACAAGAAAGAATGATATAAAAAAACTTAGAGATGATATTAAAGAATTAATGAGCGGATTGGTGATTTATTCTGTTTTTAAAAATTAATTTCAACAATTTGAAAAAAAATGCGTCAAAATAACAGATAATTAACAGAGTATTGTTAATTTTACAGGTTTCGTAAATGCAAAAACGGAAAACAGATGGATAAACTGAAAGTTAAATTACTAATAATAGCATTACTTTTTACCACGGCAAACGATATAATTGCCCGGGACAATCTTAAACAAAAAGATGTCCGGGCATTTTTTTTCGATGCAGTGGTGTTTGATTCGGAAGAACCCGGCAAGGCCAGGGTGGACGTTTATACTATTGTGCCCGCAAAATCACTTCGTTTTGTCAAATCTGGCAATATATACGGTGCAAGATATGATATGAACATTGCTGTTTTCAATGATGACGGTTCCATTGTTGATTCAAAGCATATTAAGGGAGGAATGAAACTCGACAGTTATGACAAAAGCCAGGGTGGAAATGCCGAGTTTGATTATTCACAAACAATTTTTGAGCTGCCTGTTGGTACTTACAAAATAAAATGTGAAATGAGCGACCTTAGTGCCGGAAAAGACTACAGCCGTTCCCGCACCATTTCTGTTTTGGATTTTGATGTTTATGATCTGTCAATGAGCGGCATCCTGATTGTAAGTTCCATCGAAAAGAAAAATGACAGATATGTAATCACCCCACATCCCAATGATAATATTGGAGACCTGGAAAGCGGATTCTTTGCCTTCTTTGAAGTGTATAACCGCATGCAGGCAGAAAATATTGAAATAAAATACCAGATACTAAACACCGATGATATGATAATTCAGGAAGGAGAAAGCAAGCCTTTCAATCTGGAAAAAGGGGTAAACAGGGAATTTGTCAGGATTGAAAATACAAATAAATTAAAAATGGGAGCTTATACCCTGCAGCTGACTGCTTATCGCAGAAGCGATACTTTAAACCCTGACTCCCTAATTGCGGCGGCAGTTGCCAGACGGTCGATTAAAGTTATAAGAACAGTTGGCTTAATGGTTATGAACGACCTGGAAAAAGCTATTAAACAATTGCGCTATGTTGCATACAGCGATGATATTGACTTTATTGAAGAAGCCGCTGACATAGATGAAAAGCAATCCAGGTTCGAATCTTTTTGGAAAAAACTTGATCCAAGCCCCGGTACGGAAAAGAACGAAGCTTTCGAGCAGTTTTATTCCAGGATTGAATATGCTAATAACAGCTTTAAAGCTTACACGGAAGGATGGATGACAGATAAGGGAATGGTTTTTGTAATATTCGGAAAACCATTGCAAAGCGAGAGATATTCAGGATACGGAGACGGAAGAACTTATGAAAAATGGATTTACCAGCAAAACAGGGAATTTATTTTCGTGGACAATACCGGATTCGGGGATTTCAGGCTGGCAAGGCCAATGACAGTAACGGAAAAATATAAATATCAACCATGATTTGTAAAGGAGAAAAATGAAAACAAGTGTGATAATACCGGCAGCAGGCGTCGGCAGCAGGTTTGGGGCAGACATTCCCAAACAGTTCATCGAAATTGACGGCGCTCCAGTAATTGTTCATACTATCAGGATATTTGAAATGTGCCCTGAAGTGGAACATGTTGTTTTGCCGGTTCATGAGGAATACATTAATAAAATGCGGGAAATGGCAATTAAGTACAAGCTTACAAAAGTCAGGGAAATAATTGAAGGCGGCGAAACAAGGCAGCACTCAGTACTAAACGGCCTGGAAACAGCCTCGGCAGAATCATCCGATATCGTTCTTATACACGATGCTGTCAGGCCTCTTGCCACTCCGGCACTCGTAAAGAAAATCATTGAACAAACAGAAGAATTCGGAGCCGTTATTCCGGCACTATCTCCAAAGGAAACTATCAAGGAAGTTACAAAGCAGGGTACTGTTCTAAAAACAATGCGCCGCGAATACCTGAAAATGGTACAAACTCCGCAGGGATTCTGGCAGGAACTTATTTACAATGCTTATGTGAATGCAACCAAAGCAGGATTTATCGGTACTGACAGTGCATCACTTGTAGAATTCATGAGCTATAAAGTACAGGTAATTGACGGCGATGATAATAACCTGAAAATTACAACACCCATGGACAGGCACATTGCAGAAGTTCTTATTAAAGAAGCGCGTGACCAGAAAATGAAAGATGCCGGTTACGAAACTTCGATATAATTTCTGCCTGAAATAGTTATTAAGATTTAAAAACCTTCCGAAGAATTATACACTTCGGAAGGTTTTTTTTTGAAAAATGCCCATGGCAAATTGTTCTTAGATCCGGCTATCATTGCTTTTTTTAAAAAATTAATGTTGCCTGGCAATTTGCACAAATATCGGTTACCTGAAATTATTCACCCCTGTAGGGAATCCCTTTTTCCATCCATTCAGGCATTTTTGTATTTTTCAGGTAATGATCAAAAAATTCTTTCATTTTAATAGCATAATCAAGTTTGTTCCTCATCTTTTTCGGGTGATGCGGCTCATTTCTATATTGCAGCATCAGGGCATTTTTATCAAGTCTGCGAAAAGCAAGATAAAGTTCTATACCCTGTTCCCATGGCACAGCTTCGTCATTGTCGCCAAACATGATCAGCATTGGCGTATTCATTGTCCTGGCCTGGAACACAGGTGAGTTCCGAATATAATTATCAAGTGAATCCCAGAGATTGCCCCCGATTCGGCTTTGCCATTTCTCGTACTGGAATTGCCTGCTCAAGCCTGTCCCCAGCCTGATACCGCTGTAAGCGCTTGTCATGTTCCCAACAGGAGCTCCCGTGCAACATGCCGCAAACATATTGGTTCTGGTAACAATGTAAGCAGATTCATATCCGCCCCATGAGTGCCCCTGTATGGCAATTTTGTCCGGATCTGCGATTCCCATATCAATTAAATGCTGCGCTCCCCTGACAAGTGCATCGGTTGCGTCGGTTCCCGGATCTCCGGAAACATACTTAATATCCGGCAACAGCATTATATAATCATCGCTGACATATAACGGGTAGCATGGCCTGTGGTTTATCCTCGGCATAACAAACTGATGCAGCCTGTCGGAAAATCTTTCATAGAAGTAAATCAATACCGGGTATTTTTTTCCCTCTTCGAAATTGTCCGGCTTGATAATAACTCCCTGCAAGTCCTGGCCTCTTCCGTTTTTCCACGAAGTAAGTTCAGCCTTCCCCCAGGAAAAAGGTTCAAGTTGTTTATCCAAATTGCTTACTCGTGTCAGGCGGTCGAATTCACCGTCGCCTATCCACAGGTCAGGGAATTCATCGTAAGATTCACGAGTATATAAAAATCTGTCCCTGTTTTCCACCTTTTCCAGCAGGTTAAACTGATAATTCGGATCGCGAATATATTCCTTGATTCCCTGAATCCATGTTTCATGAATATAAATCCCCTGCCATTTATTTTTTTCACTAAATGCTTCAAGATAGAGGCTGTCCTTTGAAGAAATAAACTTCCTGTTTTTCCTGGTTTTGATAACGCGGAACTTAGCCCCAATATCTCTTCCTTCGCCCAAAGTCATACAAAATTTACTATACCCGTCTCCGGTGAGAAACATCCAGGGGTCAAATTTGTCGTAAACACAAAAAGCATCATCGTTTTCGAACCACCCAAGAAAACCATAAGATGGCGCGGGTGCCGGAATGTCCCAGTCAACATCATGAAACGGAAGGCCAATGGATTCTGTAATATTCAAGAGTGAATCCTTTGCAACATCGTAAAGGAACCATTGTTTATCATTATAATAAGCCACGAATTTTCCAAGCGGCGAAATTGAAGCGTGGTCATATATTCTTTTCTCTAATAATTTTCTGTTTCCTGTTTTCAGGTTTACAAGGTATAAATCCCTGTACCAACCGTCCCACTGTATCTCCTTCAGGTATGGAGCATCTGCAAAACCAATAGTATAATTATGATTATCCGTTGTGATTATTTCCGACATATCAGGCGCTGCAAGCTGAACGAACCGGGAATCACCAACATGATAAACACCATAATAGAACCTGTCCCTTTTCCCGGGCCAGGTTTTCTTTTCATTTGTTTTTATCAACGGGTCGTTATTGTGCCAGATATCAAGGTCAGCCGAAGCAGTAATGCTGTCAGGATTAAGAATATTTTCTTTATTGAATATAATTTTGGTTTCATCATCCTGGTATCTTTCTGCATCCGGTTTCGTACCAACAAAAATAATTCCGCCGTCCTCGGACCATGCCAGTTTATTTTTTGAAGGAATATAATTGCCCTCCCCTACGCCGCTCATAGTAATTGCAGATATAATTGATTTTTCATTTGAATCCCAGAACCAGAGCGAGGCTTTATATGGTTTGCCGTCATCCTGAAGCCCTGCCGAAAGATATGCCAGCCTGCCCGTGGCGTTATTCCATGTTAGATTGGAAAAAAGATGATTTTCCATTTTTTGTATCGGCCTTTCGGGGCAATATCCTTCTTTCAGGCTACGGTAATAAATACCATCGGAATCAGCATTTCTTTCTGATCTTGCATAGAAAATAAAAGTTGATGAACTGTCTGCATAATACTCTGTTACGCCTGGAATAATTATTTCCGTACCACTTCCAAGGTGATGCATAACAAGTTCAGATCCTATCTTCTTCATCTTATATTTTTCAGGGGCTTCCTCTTTGTCGTTTTTATCAGGATAGGGGCTGTAGATAAGCCATTCAGAATTGCCGGAAAATTCAAATGAAGCTATGTCTTTTTTAATAATTTGTTCCCCGGTGGAAGTGTTCAACAGCAGCATTCCGCTTTTGGGTGCCTTGCCCTTTGCAGAGTTGGCAAGCTTGATAAAATCAGGATTATATTTTGCTGCAACCCACTTATTATTTGTTGATATTATTGGATTGGATGCTCTTTCAACATGAAAATCAATGGTGGAATCCATTATTTTCTTAACAACCATTTCCTTATTCCCAATGTCGGGAGCGGTATTATATATCAGCCAGTCGCCGTCCTCCGATAGTTTCGCATTTTCAATAGCCCTGAATTTCAGGACATCTTCAAAATTAAATTTCTTTTTTTCAGCGGCATAGCCCGGAATAATATTCAATATAATAGCAAATGCTAATAGTGTGTGGAAAAGTTTCCTTTTATTGTTCATTTTGAGCGCCCCGATATATTTAAAATTAATATTTCTCTCGTCAATTTCAATTTATTCTTAAATTTACAAAAAAAGAAACAAAACTGGCAATTTCTCATTGGCAGTAATTACTAAAAAAATCTTAAAACATCATTACACCCCCGGATACCCGGTATTGCAACAATTATAAATGTTCAAGGCTGATTAAATTCAATTCCCAAACAGAAAATAAAATAATTTCAACACTTCATCGACTTGAATTTTCGGATAGGAAAGAATGAAAAAATATAGTACAAATTGAAAAATAAAAAAAAATGTTTTGAAAATTAAGCTTTTGTCCATATTTTAGTAATTCAGTTTTTTAGTGATTATTGAAAAGTTTGGATATAGAAAAATGATAGTAGTTTTTTCAATTTTGGCAATAATAGCATCTATACTTCTGATAATTGTTGTTTTGGCACAGCCGGGCAAGAGCGATATGGCTTCGGGCCTCAGCGGGCTTACCGGCCAGATGAGTTCGGTTTTTGGCGCTAAACAGATGATGGATACACTTCAGAAAATCACGATGGTTCTTGCCGGCGTTATCGCAGCAATTGCCCTGATCACAAATCTCTTCTTTGTTGGTTCTGAAACAGAAGTTAAAAAACCGGTTACTGAAGGTGTTGCAGCTCCTATAGAGTCACCGCAAATGCCGCTTCAGACTGTACCACAGGCTGCTCCGGAAAGCAAACCAGCACCGGCAAAGGACAAGAAGGATTCTGATAAATAAGAATTCCGGTTAGAATAAAATATTTTAAAAAGCTCCGATTTTCGGAGCTTTTTTGTTTTTATTCGTAATGAAAAGAGTAACAACTCAGCATAAAAGGAAAACATGTCAGATGTTTAAAAATCCAGGAAATGTTACTCTGAGAGCAACGAAGAGTCTGTTCTTCATATTTTTATACAAAATACAAGTGTATTCTTCTATCGCAAGCTCTGAAAGCCTGCCCCGACAAATCGGGTAATTACAATTTCTCAATTATTCTTTTCAAAACAGAATAATATCATCTTAGCTGAGTAGCAACCAATTATTTGGTTCAGTTATCTTCCTTACTCAAACAAATAATTTAAACCTATACTACCCCAAAAAATTATCAATCCCCGGAAAATAATCACCGCCCTACAACCACCGGCACAGTCCTTGTTGTGCCGCCAAGACGGATATTAATAAAATACACTCCTGATGAGACTGAGGAACAATCCCAGATTATTTCGCCGTGATATACATTCATTTTATTTACGCTTATCTCTCCGGGTTTTCTGATTGTTTTGCCCGTGTAGTCGTGCACGGTTATTGTGGCGTTTTGCATATCGTACCTGCTGTCCCAGTATATTTCCGTACTAACATGGTTGTTTGCAGGTTGTGGATATGGAGGATAGTTGAACATTTTTATTACTTCTGCCCCTGATTCTTCTACTGGTGTATCTTCGTGGAATGTGAATTTAAGGAAATGTCTGTCAAGGGTATAAGCATACATTGTATTGTCAAAAAAACCTTTAATAAACCATATGGTTTGTCCCGGAATAGATTTTAAGTCCCAATTCCAGGGATCCTTTTTAATATCTGAACAGATCATAATCCCATTTTTAGCACCAGTAACAATATCATTTCTATATTTGAAAAAAGAATTATATGCTCCCATATTATCAAATTTCAATAACTTATGACTTCGATTATCAATATTAACTAAATATAGCACATGATAACTTGATGTGTCCTCACGTCCTGTCCAATATATACCGCCAAGATATGCGTAGCCATCAATTACATCCATATAGTGAATAATAGTATCCAATGTTCTCATTGTTACAACAGTATCCCAGTTAATACCAGGATCAATGGATTTTAGAATGTGATAAACGCAAGTATCAGGTTCTTGTCCGTCATCGTGTCTCATATCTCGTACAAGAGCATAATAATGGTTATTGTATTTTTTTATAACCCAAAAATGCAAAGAATCAATTCTTTCTTTTTTTGCATACTTGAAATCATCAGATATAGTGAACAGCAAAGTATAACTCCAATTATTGTAATTTCCGGCATAGAATAATTTGTAATCACTACCATGTTTTATTAATGGCGCCTCATAACTTGAGAAACTATAGTGCCCCAATTCTTCAATATATGTAGTATCGAAAGTATTGCCGCTATCATTTGTATAAAGCACGTTTGGATAACCTTTTTGTGTCAAGGAACCAAACAATACACCTTTACCACTATCATCAAAATATGAACAATAATCAAAAGCCCAATTTTTAATATCAAAATCCATTTTTTTTTGTGACTTCCAGGTAATACCTCCATTTGTAGTTTTGTAAACAACTCCCGAAATATTAGAATTATATGCTGTTTGATTATTAACCCAATGAATATCTAATCCGGGTTTATAATATGATACCACATTCCAATTTATACCACCATCGGATGATTTTAAAATTAAATTGTCAAAACCAAAAGCAAAAATAATATCAGGTGTAATAAATTCGAAACCTGTGGAAATTATCAAGTCAAAATATCGCTTTAAATTAGGATTACTAATCTGTTCAATATTGTTGTCAATATTTCTGTAAAACTTTATTTGATCGTTTACTGCCCCGATATTTTTTTGATCAAATTTTAAACAAAATAATGTATCCTTGATTACATTATAATTATTTGAATGACTAATAATTTCTTCAAACGAAGACATATCCGTGGTTTTATATATTTTATTATTTAAAGAAAAAAACAAATAATTGTTGTTAATCTTAAAATTTGAAACATTACTGCTGCTGTCAATCAAACCCTTTTCTACAAAATCAAATATTTCAGGCTGGTTATCAATTCCATTAACAAATGAATAAAGCGAACCGTTTGTTGTACCGACAATCAGATTATCGTTGAATAATTCCATTTTAGTTGTTACAATATTTTCATTAAAAAAAACGGAATTTATTTTTTCAAAATCATTATCAAGAATATCAATACTGTTCTCATTAAGAATCAAGAAATTATTATCAAGTTTGATTACATCTTTAAATTCCGAAACTGCTTCAAAAGATTTTGTATTCAATGGTTTACCTTCACTGTTCAACCTAAAAACAGATTGTTCGGATATACCGTAAAAACCGCTATCTTCATTCCTGATTTTGATAATATCGGTTTCCTCGTTAATGATTTTTATCAATTCCCAGTTTTCATTATTCAAATCAGTTCTTGCAATAGAATTATTAGCCCCGTAAAAAAATATGTAATTATTATTAAAAACCAAGCCGTCGTAATGCATATCCAGCCGCTGATAATCAAATTTCAAACCGGCATTGGAAATATATACAATCAGTAAGAATAACGGTAATATCTTTTTCATTGTTAAACCTACATAATTTAACATAATCACCCGATTATTGAATTAATCGGGTGAAAACAATTTATCAATCACAAGAAATTATGAAACAAAATGTTTCCCATTCTTGTGTCCAATCATATTGACTAAAATCAGGCCATGTTTCGGAACACATTTCTGAAGTAGTTGCTTGTGTAAAAACAAGTTCCCAGATATTTTGAGGGGGGATTTGAAGATAATCAGTACAAACTTTGTAGCCTTTAATGCACTCACCAATTTCACCACAAGTCAAAAATTCACAAATTGTATCATGCGGTTTATTATGAACTTTCCAACATTCAGCTCTGCTGATAACGAGATTATATGAATTTAAAGGACATGGTGAAAATTCTGCGTTATCAAGCATATGGTACAATACAATATCAGATAGAGAAGCCCAAAAATCTTGGTCATTTAAAATATCTTCAGCACAAAATATATCTGCTTTAATTTTCGCTACTTTACTATGAGTAATACCTGATGCATCGGTCAAAACGCAATAATATATTGTATAATCACAACCCTTCCAGTTACCGTTAATAGAATAAACTTCCCATGGAGGATCACATTGAGCATTCAAATTTTGGCTTAAACTAAACGAAAATACTAATACTGCTATTACTAAAAATATAGTCTTTTTCATATATCACACTATTTTGTTATTTTTACATTTTTTGAAAATTTCATTGCATTTACTGCAAAGCAATACAGCAAACGTAAGAGCGTCTGAAAAACAAGGCACATTGTCCTCTATAATATTCCTTTGCTTGGACGTAGAGTCAATGTGGGGTCGGGGCTTTCCCCGGCCTTTTTATTATTGCTGTTATGGGGATAATTTTTGTTACGGGCTTCTGTTCATTTCAACCTCCAATAATTTTGGCTTAATAAAAGCATTGGCTTAATAAAAGCATTGGCTTAATAAAAGCATTGGCTTAATAAAAGCATTGGCTTAATAAAAGCATTGGCTTAATAAAAGCATTGGCTTAATAAAAGCATTGGCTTAATAAAAGCATTGGCTCCACTGTTTTCAATTCGAAATATGAATTTGAATAAAGTTAATTAAAAGAAAATAAAAAAGCAAGAAAAAAAACAAATAATCTTAATTATTTTTCACAAGTATTTCTATTTTTATAACTATATTACTTGTCAGGATTTTAAAAAAAACTCATCCAATGGCTTAAAGCCATCGGATGAGTGTAATTCAATGTCAACTATTTAATTGTTATTTATTAATAGCCGAAAATCTCTTCAAGTGTCAGCTCGGTTACAGGGCCTAATTTGCCAAGAACATTGAAGTCGATATCTTTCTTATTTCCAATTACGAGGAATGTATATTTCCTGCCTTTGATATGGTCGTCAAAGAATTTACCGAGGTCATCCAATGTACTTTTCTGTACCGAATTATAAATATTTTCGCGCACGTCGTAATCAATTCCTAATTTAAGGTTCCTCAGGTAAGTCCAGTAAGCAGAGGACTTAATAAGCCTGGAAGTCTGGTATTTTTTGATAATGGATTCTTTAGCAGCATTGAACTGTTTTTCAGCCTTTGGCATATCGTTCATTAATTCAAGCAGCGCATCCGTGGCAATTTTCATTTTGTCAGGCTGGGTGCCAACAAATCCGTAAGTATAAAATGATTTATCCTTTTCAACCGGCTGAGAATAAACTGCAAATGCAGAATATGCCAATGCTTTGGATTCCCTTATTTCCTGGAATACTATTGAAGACAAACCGCCGCCAAAGTATTCGTTGAATATCTTTGCCTGAGGCATAAGAGTCATATCAAAGGGAACATCCTTTGTCAGCATAACTATATTAGTCTGAACCATATCGTAATCTACGAAATAAACCTGGTTTTTATCAATATTCAGCTCAGGGTATTCAATCGGTTTGGGATAATCTTTAAGAGTTTCGGGAACCTTGTGATATTTTTCAATAATCTTGCCGGCAGCATCCTGGTCCATCTGTGCATAAAGGAACATTTTGTGCTTATATGAAGATACGTCGTGTATCAGGTCGGTAAGTTTATTAATATCGAAATTGATCAGTTCTTCCTCAGTAAATTTGTTGGTATACGGAGAGAACTTACCAAATTTTCCATAATGGTAAAGTCCGCCCCAAAGAATAGAGCCTTTGTCAAGTTTGTTATTAGCCCTATTCTTCAGGATATCTTTAACTTTATCATCGTATTTTGCCTGGTCTGGTTTACAATTTGCCAGAAGGTGTTCGAAGAGTTCAATACCTTTTTCGAAATTGTCTTCCAAACCTGAAAAATAAACGTAGGAGCGATTATCTTCTGCAGAAACACCAAAGTTAAGGCCCAATTTGTAGAATTCTTTCTGTATATCCTCGGGGGTATATTTGTCTGTACCGAGATATTTCAGGTAGGAGAAAGCCAGGGAAAGCTCCCTCATGTTGTCGCGTCCCATGTCAAAAACATAATAAAGGCTGAACAGTTTATTAGTTTTGTTTTTGATATAATCATACTGAATATCGCCAAGTTTCTTTGTAGAAATTTCTTTCTTGAAATCCACGAATACAGGCTGAATTTCTTCTGTTTTGATCTCTTTGAAATTCTTGAAAAATTCTGATTCCAGCTCACGATTGATATCAACCGGTGTCATTTCCGGTTTTTCAACTTTCACGATGTTTTCGTCTTTGCCGGTACGTTTAAATACACATACATAGTTGTCTTTATAATGTTCTTTGGCAAATTTTACGATTTCCTCTTTAGTTATCTTTGAAAGCTCATCAAGAAATTCAAGATATGCTTTCCAGGTAGATTCATTTGTGAAGTTAACTGCGAAGGTATGAGCACGGCCATTACTTTCAACTGACCTCATACGGCTGAGTTTCATATTATTAACAACTGCTTCGGGCAGCCAGTCTTCGAATTCGCCTTTTTTGATCTTTTCAATTTCGTTAAGGATAAGATCGCGTACTTCTTCAAGAGTCTGGCCTTCCCTCGGACGTCCCATGAATTCATGATACCCGTAATCCTTCAGGAATGTTGTATTGCAACCAGCCGAAAGAACTTTCTGGCTCTGAACCAGGTCCAGATCTATAAGGCCTGCCTTGCTGTTGTTCAGCATATAATCAATCATTGTTACATATTTGCGGTCGGTGGAATTATAACCGTCAAAGCGATAAGCAAATGTAAGAGACTCTTCATCCGGCCCGAGAACTTCCTTAATAACAGGCGCTGTTATCGGATCTTCTTTTGGTAGTTCGTTCTTTTTCAGGTTATCATTTGGTTTCAGTTTCCCAAAATGGTTATCAATCATCTTGATAGTTTCTTCCATATCAAAATCACCGGAAAGACAAACTGCCATATTGTTAGGCACGTAGTATGTGTCGTGGTAATTATGAATATTAACCATCGACGGATTTTTAAGGTGTTCCGGCTTGCCGATAGTTGTTTGCTGGCCGTATGGATGTTTGGGAAAAAGATTCTCAAGAAGGGTTTCATCAGCTTTTGCCCAGTCGTAATCCTGGTACATATTGAATTCTTCATAAACTGTTTCAAGTTCAGTGTGGAACAACCTGAGAACCAGCTGGCTGAAGCGTTCACTTTCAAGCTGCATCCATTTGTCAAGTTCATTGGAAGGAACATTGTTCATATAAACGGTTCTCTCGTGCGTTGTGTAGGCATTTGTACCTGATGCACCGATAGAAGATACCATTTTGTCGTATTCATTGGCAGCAGCAAACTGCGCGGCTACATTGGAAACACTGTCAATTTTTCTGTAGATAGCTTTCTTTTCTTCGGGATCGTCTGTTGCTTTGTGCTGCTCGTAGAGATCGGATATTGTTTCAAGCAGAACTTTTTCTTCTTCCCAGTTAACGGTGGCAATTTCATCGGATCCTTTGAACATCATGTGTTCAAGATAGTGAGCAAGGCCGGTGGTTTCGGATGGGTCATAAGTGGAACCGGCTTTAACTGCAATGTAAGTCTGTACGCGCGGAGCATCTTTGTTCACGGCAAGGTAAACTTTCAGGCCATTTTCGAGTGTGTAGATTCTCAGCCCGTAAGGGTCGTTTTCAACAGCTTCGTACTTGTAGCCGTTCTTGTCGGTTTCCTGCTTCACAGCGTAGCCGGCTTCCTTCTTGGAGCAGGCTGTAAAAACGAGCAGGACTGCCATCGCAAGCAGTACAGAAATTCTTGTTTTGAACATATTAAATAAACTCCTAATTAAAAAAACTGATTAAGGACTTAAGTCCTGAATTTATGAAAAAAAGAATAACAAATCAACGATTAAATAGTAAAATTCAAAAATAATTACTATTATGATAGAATCTTAATGAAAATTTTACTTTAAAGAGAACTAATCAGATAAATCGTTGATGTTAAGGAATATTTCCAACAAATAATATAGCAGCTCCCGGCAAATATCCCTATCTACAATAATTCATAATAGTTATAGTCTAAAAGCCAGATAAGTAAAAGATACTTTAATAATTTGAATACTAATTTTTACCGAGAAAAAGAGCAATAGATATATGAATAAATTTTATGAACTTGAAATATCCGAAGTAAGAAAAGAAACCAGAGATGCCGTAACGATTATGTTCAAAATTCCGGATGAAATCAAGCCTGAATTTGAATATAAGGCAGGCCAGTATATAACTATAGTTATTGATTTTGATGGAAAAGAAGAACGCAGAGCCTATTCTATCTCGTCGGCTCCTTTTGAGGAAAACCTGTCTATAACAATAAAAACTACAAATCCTGACGGCGTTTCGGATTATCTTAATACAAGAATATTTCCCGGGGCAAAGTTAAATATTATGCCGCCCGAGGGCAGGTTTACAGCAGAGAAGGATCTGATAAAAAATAAATCAATGATAATGTTTGCCGGCGGAAGCGGTATTACCCCTTTGAAATCTATGATAAAACAAAATTTGACGGAAGGAAATGCCAGAAAAATATTACTTTTTTATGCAAACAGGGATGAGAACAGCATAATATTTAAAAATGAATTAGAATGCCTGCAAAAAGAGTATAATAAAAAATTTGAGATAATTCATTTTCTTAGCGATCCGGGCAATGATTATCAGCATTTAAAAGGAAAATTCACTGCCGAAATAACAGTTAAAGCTCTTAAAGAATATGCTGAACAAGATTATATTGATGCCGGGTACTTCTTATGCGGCCCTCCGGCTTTGATGAAAATAATTATTTCCGGGCTGAAAGAACTCGGAATACCAGATTCACAAATCCACAAAGAATCCTTCGTTGCTGATGATATTGAAACTAAAGAAAATGATAATCTGCTGCTAAAGACAAGAAATGTTACTATTAACCTTTATGGCGAGGAACTGGAATACGAAGTTGAGCCTGATGAAACGATTCTTACAGCCGCCATGCGGGAAGGCCACGAGCCGCCCTTCAGTTGCCAGATAGGAGCATGTTCAACCTGCCGCGCAAAGCTAATTTCCGGCAAAGTGAAAATGGATGAAAGCGAAGCGCTCACCGATGATGAAATTGAGAGCGGGTATATTCTTTCCTGCCAGGCACATCCGCTGACTGATGATGTTATTGTTGATTATGATATTTGATCATTGTTAAGAACATTTCCGCATAGTAAGTCTGTTTATTCATGTCCGCCGAAGAAGTGGAGTATAAATTTCCTGCTTGCCAAGCTCCTGCCTGGGAAGAATAATTCCCAGCAAAATTAAACTGGAAATAGTTTTTGTGCGCTTCTATTGGAAACGGCTTTGCGAAGTAAAACATAGTATTTCAGAAATAATTGAAATTCTCTTTGCTATAATTTTAAAATTTCTTATCCAGTCCGGCCTGCTTGCAAATTTCATTTGCTGTAATACGATCAAATTGTTTGTGCCTTTTAACCGGAATGATTTTGCTGTCATTACTGTAAATTGAATGATTGGAACCTTCCCGTAGAAAATAAAACCCGTTCAAAACAAGATATTTTATCAGGTCTTTCCTTTTAACAGACATATCATATCTCTAAAGCCATTTCTTCAAACTGCGATGGAGTGTATGGTATGGGTTTCCCGATTTGCCGGTAGGCCGAAACCATCTCATTCAAAGCATCACGGAGCATAGCGCGGCAATCCTCAAGATTTTTCCCTTCAGTTACAACTTCCGGCCATTCGATCAATTGCCCCATAACACCGTCTTCTGTTTCAATAAATTTTGCAGTATATACTTGTTTCATATAATCCTCAATATTATTTACCTGCTTTATTAAACGTATAAAAAATCAGGCTATTTCAATCAACAGGAGCAATATAATTTATATCAACCGGAAATGCAAGGTGAATACAAGTAATTTTTTTTACAACTCATCACGGAGGAGTGGAGTCCGTAGGACGGTTGCATTTTTTCCCTCATTACGAAGTTGTACTTCGTAATGCAGTTTTACTTTGAAGCTGGGCTTCATAATTCCAAAGTAGAACTTTGTAGGAAATAATCCTTCCCAAGTTGTACCTGGGAAGGAGGGAAAAAGCTCCGTTTGAGCGACATCTGATATATAAATGCCGCCCCGACGGGGCTGTTGTTTTTCCGGGTTTGCCTTTCTACAAAAATGATGCGGCTACGCCACTTTCGTGATGGGTGGATTCTTCAGTCGCTTCGCTCCTTCAGAATGACCGACAGGAATGTCCCCCGCCGGCGGTAACATGAAAAATTTCCTTAAATATTTTAGATTAATTCATATTATTTATTATTTTATATTCGTAAATAGTAATCATAAATTTCTTCTATGGAATTTCCGGAGGCAGCATGAGATTTGCAATTTTAACGGGCGGCGGCGATTGTCCCGGTATGAACGGTTTTGTCAGGGCGGTAGTGCGATCAGCCATAAACCTTAAACCTACTACTTCAGTTTGGGGAATTATTGACGGCTGGCAGGGCCTTGTTGATGGAAATTTCAAAAAACTGACTAAAAAAGACACAGCCGGGCTTGCTCAGGTCGGAGGCACTGTACTTGGTACATTAAGGCTGCCGGAACTGAAAGATAACAAAGAAATGCAGGAAGCCGCAGTAATGAACCTGCATGACAATTTTATTGATTACCTGATGGTTATCGGCGGAAACGGAAGTTTAAAAGCTGCCAAAAGAATTTGCGACCTGATTGATAAAAAAGAAATTCGCACCAGGATTTTGTTTACACCCGGTTCAATTGATAATGATGTATGTAATAATTTCGGGTTTTCTGTAGGATTTTATAGTGCAATAGACAAAAGCCGTGATATGCTGGGCTGGATAAGGGATACTGCAAGTGCTCACAGGAAGGTTTATATAATTAACAGTATGGGAGCGGAAAGTGGCTACCTTGCTTTTTATGCGGGAATAGCAACCGGATCGGAGCATATTATTTTGCCGGGCCAGGATGTTGATTTTAACAGAATTGCAACAATGATAAATGAAAGGAAAAGAGATACACGAATTCTTGTTGCCGAGGGCTACGAAAAAACAGTTGATGATATCAGGGGTATCCTGGAAGAAATATTCTCGAAAAGAAATATCAGGCATGAAATCAGGACGGTAAATATGGAATATTTCCAACGGGGAGGAACCGCCGCGGTCAAGGATGTACTCCTGGCAAGCTGGCTGGGATACAATATGGTAAAAAACGCATATCAGAAGTGCAGCCATGGCTTTTACACGGCATACTATGGCGGGCAAAAACCTGCCATATTAACACTTGAGCAGGCTTGTGATGATGATTATTCAACTCATCTTGATATGCCTGATGAATATATCGACTTTGCCAATGCGATGGAATAATTTATTTTGCTGCAACATTTGAAATACAAATGTATTTTTCAGATACTCTATTGGAGCATTATTGCTATTTTATACAATCTGATTTAACTTGTATGGAGAATAAATGTATAATAGAATATCACTATTGATATTTCCCATTCTTTTTTTGATAATAAATATCAAAAGCTATGGCCAGGCTGAACTGGATATCAACGATCTTCTGAGCCTGGAAACCGACGACCTTTTCAATATTGAAATAAGGGGAGGGACGATTATTCCGCAGGAAAGCAATATGCTGCCGGTTTCGATTACAACGATTACTTCAAGAGATATTGAGATCACTCCCGCAAGAAATATTTACGACCTGATTGAAACTTTTGTTCCCGGCGCTTTATGGATGAACCACCACGACAGCCCGCATATCGGTATCAGGGGGATAATCACGGACAGAAATTATAAATATGTTCTTCTTGTTAATGGCAGGTATTCAAATATGAAAGCTCATAACGGCGCCACATCCGAACTTGAGAATCACGACCTGACAGATATTGAAGAAATTCAGATTATTCGCGGGCCGGGATCGGTTACTTACGGCCCGGGGGCTGTTGCAGGTATTATAAATATTAAAACTAAGGACTTCAGAAAGAAAGGCCTTGGTGCCGACTATTCATATCTTTCTGAATACAACAACCATAACCTTAGCCTGCATTATGGCAGCGGCAATGATACTCTCGGGTTCAGCATATTCGGCTCGGTATCGAAAACTCCGGGTATAAAGGGAATCGAGGCATTCAGGTCCCACAGAATTAATATGATCGGCTATTATACCGAAGAAGGAAATGCTGACCTTGTTAATGATTATATGAGGGACTATAATGATCAGCCGCAGCTGAAATTTTTTACTGAAATTCGTTTTTTAAATGAATGGAAAGCCTGGGCAAGATATACAGGAGCCGGCTCCACGCAGTTTGGTGTGGCCGGAAAGCATTACCCCCAAACAGGGCTGAACGATGATGGCTCACCAAAGTTAGGTGACTATAAAAATATCAAGCAGTGCAATGACAGGCATTTTACTATTACTTTGGCTAACGAGCATGATTTTGGCAGCAATTATAAGTTATCATCAATGCTTAGCTGGGACAGTGAAGATGTGATAAGGCGTGAAGAGTATTTCATGCATCATTGGGCTTTTGTTCCCATACCCGAGGATATTCTCCGAGAACTTGGAGATATTAACAGTATCAGGAATAAGTATTATCATTTTTCCGAAGATGAATTGCTGGCCCGATTTATCCTGAACAAAGAATATGAAAACGGGATTGATGCTGCTGTTGGTATTGAGTATTCCAGAAATTCCTGGGGGCCGGGCTGGGGTATGGACAGGACAGAGTTCAGAATGGGAGATCAGCATAATATAATAAGCGGCCCGGATTCCAAAGTATATGATACAATAGTTGATCCGGGTCTTTGCAGGGGGGTGTCCGATGGTGAAGGCTATTGGGTTGGCGACGGATGGTCAACCAATACATTATCTTTTCTGGCGGAAGTGAATATTCCGGTCAGAACAAATTTAAACCTGCTATTATCATCAAGAGTTGACAAGGACAGCTATTCAGAACTATTATTCTCTCCACGATTTGCCCTGATTTACCTGCCGGCAGAAAACAATTACCTGAAACTGATTTTGCAGCAATCGCAAAGAATGAATACAGCGGACCAGCTACTGATAGAAAATTTCTCCGGAAAAAAATCAGATCCTGAAACATTGAACGGCATGGAATTGATCTATCTTTGTAATTATAATGAAAATCTGCAGTTCAATATTTCAACATTTTACAATCACCTTGAAGTCTTAAGCTGGTTCGATGACAACAGAACAACCCGCTTAACAGGCGAGCTCAGCCTTGCAGGAATTGAATTAGAAACAACATACAAATACAAAGGATTGATAATTAATCTGAACCATTCCTATGTGAAGCAGGTAGAATGGGATATGAGCGATCAGATAGATAAAAGCGGTATCAGCTATTCCGACTACAATGTTCAGCTTGACGGTTCAATATTAACTGGAACTGGAAATGACCTTAATAACTGGGCTAACAATACAAGCAAACTGATAGCCCGATTAAAGTTATTTGAAGATAAATTGCTGTTGCATGCAGATTTTCGGATTTTCTGGCAATATGAAGGAGCAAAGGACGGATTGGTTGTAATCGAGAATGCCGTTGAGGGCAATCCCGACGGCGAAGCATATCAAGTAGTAGTTGACAGATTCCGTGAGGAAAATGCTTTTAAAACCAATTTCTCATCAAATGCATCCGTCTCATGGATATTTAACGACAAATACAGCATTTCCATTTACGGTATGAATATTTTTAGTTCAGATGGCTTTAAGAGATATACCTATGAAGCAGGAAATAAATGGCAGGATCAGGTTTTAAGGGGAGGTTTCGTGATAGAACCGGCAGTTTACGGAGCCAAAATTAACATTAAATTATAGTTTATGAAAAAGTGTAGCTGCAAAATATCGAAATTTCTTTTCAGTTTTTTAGTAGGAATAATAATTCTTGCCTGGAACTGTGAAATTTCGGCCGGCAGCTATGTTAGCGACGAAGAAAAACTGATAGCAGCATATATTGAAAGATTTACGCGTTTTATTGAATGGCCTGCAGAATCTGAAATTGAAATAAAATCCAAGCCTTTTATAATTTGTATAGTGGGCGAAAATCATTTCAGCGAATCATTTGAAGAAATTTATTCCAAATTAAAAATTAAAGACAAAAAAGTGCTGATACATTATGTTCAGGATATTAATAATATTCCCTATTGCCATCTTGCATTTATTTGCGATGATATGAAAGATAAACTGAAAATTCTGAAAGAAAAAATCGGGGACCAGCCGACATTACTTTTATCCGACGAACCTGGTTTTGCAGAAATTTGCACACATATAAATTTGTACAGGGAAAATAAAAAGATCCGATTTGAAATCAACCAGGAGTTGATTAATTCATCAGGACTATATATCAGCCACCTGCTATTAAGACATGGAAAAATAATTAAACCCGGAAAAAAACAATGAATTCATTAAGAGATATATCAATTCGGTCGAAGCTCATTGCTATTATTCTTATAGTCTCTGTTAGTGTATCCGTTACCGGGATATTAATCGGCTTTATATTCAATTATAACACATTAAGAACGGAGCTAAGCGAACAAACAGAACTTATTAACGGGCTTTTGGGATATTATTCTGTGTCGCCGATATTATTCAATGATGAAAAGGGAATGAAAGACGTTTTGGGCAGCCTTGAAAATCTGCCGAATATAATTTTTGCCGAGATACAAACCATCGAAGGTGAAAGGATTTCGTCCTATACAAAAGCAGATGTAATCGTCAGTGAAATGAACTTCCCGACACTGATAAAGAAAGACACGGCATTTTTTGATAAAAATTATATTCATACATTCGGAAGTATAAACTGGCAGGATGAAATATTGGGTTATATCCATATCGTAGGATCAACCCAGAAGATCAATGCCCAATTCCACGAGCAGATGATAATGATGATCGTTTTGCTGATAACGATGACAATACTTTCGATTATATTGGCAAATATTTTCCAGAATCTGATTTCAAAACCAATTCTGAAACTTGCAGAAATCAGCGGGGAAATCTCAAGCAATGAGGATTTTTCGATCAGGGTTGTTCCAAAGGGGTCGGATGAAATAGGTCAGCTTTTCAGAGCTTTCAATAATATGCTTGAACAGTTGAAATTGAGAGAGGCCGAAAAGAATGAAGCCTTGTCCGTGGCAAGGCAAAGTGAGGAAAGAATGAGGCTGGTTGTGGAAAGCGGGGATAATATTGTTTTTGTATACGATCTGAACGGCAAATGCCAGTATGTAAGTGCTCCGCCGGAATACTCATCGCTCAGGAAAATGCTGGGGCAGGCTCCGGAGGAATATATGAGCCACGAGGAAGTAATTGAATTTAATAATAATATGAGGAAAGTTATTTCCACAAGGATCAGTATTGAATTTGAAAAAGAGTTCGAGATCAATTATTCTAAGCTTTGGTTCAGCCAGACAATATACCCCATGAAAGACAATATGGGATATATTACCGGTGTTGTGTCTGTTCTAAGAAATATTACCGACAGGAAAAAAGCCGAAAATGAAATTCATAAGCTGAACAGTTCGCTGGAGAAAAGAGTAATAAAAAGAACATCCCAGTTACAGAAAGCCATGGAAAAACTTGAACAGGAAATTGAAACAAGAAAGAAAACCGAGCAGGAACTGATAAATGCAAAAGAAGAAGCAGAAGCAGCAAACAAACTAAAAACAGAGTTCTTGGCCAATGTTTCACATGAAATTCGTACTCCGATGACATCGATAATCGGTTTTAGCGACCTTTTACTTAATAAGTCTTTCAATGATGATGATAAACGCTATTTGAAAACAATACTCTCGAGTAGTGAAAAATTACTTTCCCTGATTAATGATATTCTTGATCTCTCGAAGATAGAAGCCGGAAGGTTGGAAATTGTAAACAGACAGATATATATTAAAAAGATTTTTGTTGAGATGAAAGATATTTTCATGAATGAAATAGTGAAGAAAAATCTTGATTTCAGGATTACCCTGTCGCCTAATTTGCCAAAATCCCTGTATTTTGATGAGCTGCGATTCCGGCAGGTATTATTTAATATTATTGGTAACGCCATAAAATTTACTGAAGAGGGATCGGTAGCAGTAATATTGGATGCTTACAACATAAGCGAAGATAAGCTTGATATAAAAATACAGGTAAAGGATACCGGGATAGGTATTGACCCTGAGCAGCAAAAAGGAATATTCAGCGCTTTCAGGCAGCAAAGCGGACATACCGGAAGAAGCTTCGGGGGGTCAGGGCTCGGGCTGGCAATAAGTAAGAAACTAATAGAAAAAATGAATGGCAGGATTCATCTTGAAAGTGAAAAAGGTGTTGGTACAAATTTCATTATATATTTTGAAAATATTAAAATTGACAAAAAAGCAAAAGATCCTTCTGCTGAAAGCAGAAATGCGGGGCAGGGAATTGTTTTTCACCCGGCGAAAGTATTGATAGCCGACGATTATGATTATACAAGAGAATTGATAAAGCTATACCTTGAAGAAGTCAACCTGAGAACAGTGGAAGCGATCGACGGAAATTCCGCCTATGAATTTATAAAAATGTATAAGCCCGCACTTGTTCTCCTTGATTATAAAATGCCGGGAATGGACGGCATTGAAATTGTCAGGAACATCAGGCGCGACGATGAACTAAAAAATACTTTTGTAATTATCATGACTGCTTATGAATTAGACAAAATAAGCGAAGAGGACAAAAAACTTATTGACGGAATAATTCAGAAACCTATTGATAAGAATCAGCTGATAGATAAGCTGACAGAGTATCTGAAATTTGATTTAGCTTCTAATAGAAAATTGGCAAAAGTACAGATCACAGATGTGTCTAATATTTTTAAAAGAATATCTTTTTCAGATATTGAACATGATTTCTTCATGGAACTGAAAGAGAAGTTTTATGATAAATCCGGAAAACTTCTTGAAATTTTAATAATTGATGATTTCCAGGATTTTATTAATGAAATAATCGAATTAGCAAACAAATATCAAAACAGGGACATTTTGAAATTTGCAGATATTTTGCAGAACTCATTAAAAGATTATGATGTACCTGCATTGAAGAACTTCCTGAAAAAATTCCGTAACTTTATAAGAGAAATAAATTTATAAATATTACTGTTTCGGCATAGAATTTGATTGAATATATATACTATTTTTGGAAATAATAATTTGATATAAAATGGATACTAACCATATACACCCCGCAGTAGTTCTTATTGTTGATGACCAGGCAGAAAACCTGCAGGTGATTGGCAATATGCTTGCCGAGGAGAACTACAAAAAAGCTCTTGCCACCAATGGCTTCGAAGCTGTTGATATTGCCAGAAAACTTCTTCCCGACTTAATAATACTTGATGTAATGATGCCTGAAAAGGACGGGTTTTCCGTCTGTCAGGACCTGAAAACGGATGAACGAACACAAAACATTCCGATTGTTTTTGTTACTGCAAAATCACAGCTTGAAGATAAAATCAAGGGATTTGAGTTCGGAGGTGTGGATTATATTACCAAACCTTTTAAAAATGAAGAATTACTGGCAAGAATTAAAACTCATATTGAACTGAAAAGAAGTAAGGACCTGATAATATCACAAAACAAAAAACTTCAAAAATTAATTGATGAAAAAAATGAATTTTTGAGTATCACGGCACACGACCTTAAAAATCCGCTTCAGGTAATGGTTGGATTTTCAAAATTGATGGAGGAAAATACTAATGATTTCAGTGAGGCGGAAATTAAAGAATTCTCGCGGGATATAAGGGAATCAGGCGAAGCAATGTACAGAATTATTACCGACCTGCTGATTATAAATAAGGCGGAAGAAGGTAATCTCCGGATAAACAGTGAAAAGTTCGACCTGAATATGCTGATAAGTAAAACTGTCGATTATCTGAAGATCAGATCGGAAGAAAAGAATATTAATATTGATATTGACTTTTGTTGCGAGCAACTAATTACTATATCTGATTCTGATAAAGTACAGCAAATAATTATGAACCTTCTTTCAAATGCAATTAAATTCTCTCAATTCAATAAAAAAATTATTATCAGAACATCGGTTATTGAAGAAGGAATTGATAAAGCTGCAAAAATTGAAATTATCGACGAAGGGCCGGGTTTGACAGAAGAAGACAAAGAACTGCTGTTCATGAAGTTTGCAAGGCTTTCGGCAGTTCCGACCAATAACGAAGGCTCTACAAGGCTGGGCCTGTCAATCGTAAAGAAATTTGTTGATTACCTGCATGGAAATGTATACGCAGTCAGTGAGTTCGGTAATGGAACTAATTTTGTAGTTGAATTACCACTAAACGGAGTTCATGAATAATTATTCGATCCTCATAGCTACTTTATATTTTTTTTCAAGTTTGTCAGCTTCAAGTTCTGCATCATGCAGGGTTTTATAGCCCCATATTTTAATTTTATACAGCGGGTTGTCTTCATGTATATAACGCTGGTAATAAGCCGAATAACCACGGGATTCCCATTTTTCAACAATATCAAGAGCATTTTCTTCAGTCCATGATTGCCCTGCAATAATTTCAAAGGGAAGTAATTCGGGATCAAGCCATTTGATATCAACCCGGCGATTGTACATTTTTTGCCAGTCAAACTCCCGGAAATAATAAACCGGTTCGCTATCCGAAGCATTCACTATCCTGATCTGTTCAGGGGCAATACCTCTGCTAAGAAGTTTTTTACGAATTTTCTGAACTCTTTTCAAGGCCAGTTCCCTTTTTACCTTCGGGCTGCCTTCTTCGTCGCTGTGCCCCGTAAGCTGTACCATATAGGAAGGATTGTCTTTCATTACTTTTGCAAGTTCATCAAAGTTGATTTCATAGCCTCCGGCAGGTTCGTCAGTTTTATAATCAAAAGCACAAAGGGACTGATATTTGGAAAACATTCTTTCAGGCCTTGTTATCAGCCTTTTTTCCGTATTAAGCAAATTAGCATCAACAGAAAACCTGATATTGGCATCAAGTTCATTGCAATTGCTGTAGTATTCGGTTTCGGGTATTTTAATTTCATAATAATATTTTTGGGAAAAAACAATCTGATTCAGAATATTCTTAATTGATGCAAGGTCCTCGGTGGGAACCTGAAAGTATTTACCGCCCGTGAAATCGCTCAGGTATTTACCCGAATAACTGTCCGTATTATTACCAATACCTACTACATAAACCGGAATATGCAACTGCCGTGCGGCGTTTGCAACATCGTTCAATTCATAAATTATTGATGAATTATCAGGGCCGTAAAGGAATAATATCATTACATTTTCATTTCCGTTAACTACTTTACCCTGTTCCACGAGGGAATTAAAAGCAGCCCTGTAAACGGCATTAAGTCCGGAAACCGGTTTTACCGGCATAGCCATTAGCTGTTCTGCTGCTTTTCCGGAGAAACTAAGCGGGATTTCCACATGATATTTTTGATTGAACATCGTCAATGCAAAATTATCCGCCGGATCAAGATTTGCTGTTAATTCTTTCAATATATCAATAATAGCAGGATTTGGTGTTGCAGATGCAGAATTTTCCAGTAGAATATTAATATTAACACCGGGATCGATATCAGAGAATATCTTCTCTTCCCAGTTTCCCGGATTAAGGCCTTTTTTTCCAGCTAAACAATCAATTTCCACTGCAAGGTCGTCAGGCATTTGGTCTCCCAGCCCGCAAATATGATTTCCCATTTCGTCCATAAGCATAAATCGTAAGTGGAAATGACCCGAACCATCCCTGGGATATAATGTTCTCATTACGCTGATCTTAGCGGGATTTGCGGCCTCGGAGTAATACATCAGGCCGTTCAGATATTCATTTATTTCGTATGATGTTTCCATCTGCAATGGGTAAAAACCTGAAGGACCGCGTTGGGGATGTCCTGATTGGGAATCTTTTACAAACACGCGCCATGAATTGGAAACCGAATCAGAGCCGGAATAAGCAGTGATAGCATATTTCTTTGTTTCGTCCGGGCTTACCCTGAAGCTGTCCGTCGGGTTGAAGTAACCGTTAAGGCCCTCAACGCGAACGTATTCGGCATTTATGAACTTCCATTTCATAAGGGCGCTCCCGCCCTTTTCAATTTCGGACATCCCCTCGAAATTCTCTATCTGAATAGGAAGTGACGAACACGCCCAGATAAACATCATCAGAAACAAAGTAAACGCACTTGTAAATAATTTTTTTCTACACACAGGAACTCCCGGATTTTTCCTTCAAAATAAAAGGATATTAGTTTTTCAAAAATATGAAATTACCTGATTTATCAATATCAATATTTACATTATCTCCCGAAATAATTTCAGATGACAGTATTTTTACCGCCAGTGGATTAGTAAAATGATTCTGAACAGCCCTTTTCAGCGGCCTTGCTCCAAAAACGGGATCAAATCCCACTTCTCCGATTTTTTTCAATGCAGGCCCGGAAATGCTCAGCTCAATACCCTTTTCTGCTGCCTTTTCTTTAAGTTTGTTGAACTGCAAGGAAGCAATCTTTTCAATTTCTTTTTCCGTCAGCGGGTTGAAAATAATAATATCGTCTACGCGGTTAAGAAATTCCGGCCTCATTCTTTGCTTAAGCTGCTCAAATACTTTCTGCCTGATATTGTGCAGTATTCCTATCCTGTTCGAATCATTTATTTCTGATATTTTTTCCCGGATAAATTCCGATCCGAGATTCGATGTCATAATAATTAGGGTATTCTTGAAGTTAACAGTCCTGCCTTTGCTGTCAGTCAGCCTGCCGTCGTCCAGAACCTGCAACAATACATTGAACACTTCGGTATGTGCTTTTTCAATTTCATCGAGCAATATTACAGCATAAGGCCTTCTTCTGACGGCCTCTGTCAGTTGTCCGCCCTCATCATAGCCAACGTAGCCCGGAGGCGCCCCTATCAGGCGGGAAACGGCGAATTTTTCCATATACTCGCTCATATCTATCCGCACAACGGCATTTTCATCATCAAAAAGAAATTCTGCAAGGGCTTTTGCCATTTCAGTTTTACCCACCCCCGTGCTGCCGAGGAATATAAAGGATCCCACGGGCCTGTCCTGATCCTGCAAGCCCGCCCGGGAGCGCCGTATAGCATTGGAAACAGATACAACGGCCTCATCCTGCCCTATAAGCCTGTTATGAATCCTGTCCTCCATTTTCAGAAGCTTTGTTTTTTCTGTTTCCAGCATTTTATTCACGGGAATACCCGTCCATTTAGCTACAACTTCGGCAATATCTTCAGCATCAATTTCCTCGGTAAGCATTTTTCCCTGTTTTTGCAGCTCGTGGAGCTGATTGTTTGTGTTGTTGAGTTTTTGTTCTAATTCCGGTATTTTCCCGTAACGAATTTCCGCTACTTTGCCAAGGTCGCCGGCGCGTTCCATATCCTCGGCGCGTTTCCTTGCGTCTTCAATTTCGGATTTGCAGGACCTGATACGGCTGATAAGCAGCTTTTCCGCCTCCCAGCGGGCATTAAGCTGTTTTCTTTCTTTTTTAAGGTCTGTCAACTCGGATTCTATTTCCTGCAGTCTTTTTTTTGTTGACTCAATCGCATTCATTTCAGTCATTCCGGACTCCAATATTATACTTAATCAGTTTTCGGCAATTTCCCGGTAATCCTTAGTGCGGCACTGCACCAGCCGCCAATTATTAAGATGAAAAATGAAAAATATTATTGTAATAGGCGGGTATAATGAAAATGATTTTCAAATAACCAATTTAAAATCAGATCAGGTACCGTTCTATCAGAATGAAAAATTATCTCTTATTGGTAATAAACTTTTCGAACAATACAATTAAATCCTGAGATGAATCATTGAAAACTACGCGGTCAATCATGGCAAGAGGTTTCAGATTTTCTGAATATTTTACCTTTATCGTATTAAATGAAATCCATTCTGTTTCAACATATCCTTCCCTATGCTCAGCAGAAAAAACAACGATATTATCTTCATCTTCTGTATTTCCGGAACACCCCGGATCAATCGATACAGCAATCAGCGGAATGGTTACAGCATTGCCGCCAAAATCATATATAATCGCCTGCCTTTTACCATCCGGATCACAATTTACTGATAATATTTCCTTCTGGGGTTTACCGAAAAGATCAAAATTATAAAGAATAATTCTCCATCAGGTTATTAAACCGATTGGCAGAATAGTAATGAGTAATATTATGCTGTATTTAATCGTTTTTTTTAACATAATTCAACAGTTTATCAAAGTCGGAACTGAATATTCTGTCTTGAATAATTCTATATTTTTCAAATTCACTTTCGGCAAATGCTTTTGCTATTGCCTGACTTACTTTTCCTGAATTTGTCAGGATTTCTTTCTCGTTAAATTGCAGAAATGCATTTAATTTACCTGACCAGTCTTCCATTGACATGGGAATATTTCTTTCGGCTTGTGTCTCTGCATAATCCAGATACATTGTAACAAACCTGTCTAATGATTTCAATTCTGCTTTATTTAGATAGTTTTTTGCAATTGAAACATCTGTTTTAATAATTTTACCTGTAGGAGCGTTTTTCCAACTCGTCAATCCCATATAATCCTTTTTACTATCGGCTCTTTGTATTACTAATTCAGCTGCTGTATTGCCGTGTATAGCAAAATGAAGTTTATTTTGAACAGATGCAAAAAATTCTTTTGTTGTAGGACTATCAATATTGTAATCAAAAGAAGTTGAATAAATGTCGGTTATTTTTTGATAAAACATCCTTTCACTTGCCCTGATTTCTCTAATTTCTGCAAGCAATTCATCAAAATAATTTTCATTCAGATATGATCCGTTTTTTAATCTCTCTTTATCCAGTACCCACCCCTTAACAGCATAATTTTTAATAACGGAAGTTGCCCATTGTCTGAATTGAGTTGCTCTTTTAGAATTTACTCTGTATCCAACAGAAATAATTGCGTCAAGGTTGTAATGTTTTGTTTTATAATTCTTGCCGTCTGTAGCAGTAACCGAGAATTCCTCGGTAACTGAATTTTCTTCCAGTTCGCCCGATCTGAAAATATTTTTCAGGTGTAGTGAAATATTATCCGTACTACAATCGAATAGCAGCGACATTAGCTTTTGCGAAAGCCAGATAGTTTCATTCTGTAATCTTACTTCAATATGATCATTTCTTTCCTGATTTGTGAAAATCAAGAATTCAGCAGTACTATTTCTTATCTGTAATTTTTTCATTTATCTTTCCTCGAATATTCTGCTTTCCAATATTCAAAATTCTTTGATGGAATCCAAAACTTTTACGAAACTTATAATAAATCAGAAATGACTATCAAAGCTGCCTCATTGGATTTTTCTCTTTGATATTGAAACAATTGCCTGTTTTACAATTTACTCATCATCTTCTGTATCTCCCGAACACCCCGGATCAATCGATACAGCAATCAGAGGAATGGTTACAGCATTGCCGCCAAAATCATATATAATCGCCTGCCTTTTACCATCCGGATCACAATTTACTGATAATATTTCCTTCTGGGGTTTACCGAAAAGATCAAAATTATAAAGAATAATTCTCCATCAGGTTATTAAACCGATTGGCAGAATAGTAATGAGTAATATTATGCTGTATTTAACTGGTTTTTTCAAAATCAGCTTTTATTTGTTATCAATTACTTGTAATCTCTTGGATTATAGCTTCGAGTTGATTGATTGTAATAATTTTGGTTTTCTTATATTTTCCAATTATCAGTAAATCAGTATCGCCGGTTACTAAATAATCAGCTTTTCCCTTATCCGAAAGTGCCAATAGAAAATTATCTTTCGGATCTCTGCAAATTTCTGGTTCTTTTTCAATTTCAATAATTCTACCAATAGAATAAATCAGGTCAATCAAATCGAGAACATCTTTTGAATTAAAATATTTTTGAAATTTAGGACGGGAAGTAACAATTTTTAATTCTTCAATATTTTCGTGTGAAAATATCAATTGAACTGAAGCTTGGACTAAAGTTTGTTTTAATCCGGAAAGCCTTTTACCAATAAGAAAGCTAATAAAAAGATTCGTGTCGATTATTATCTTAGTTCTCTTTTTTTTCGGCATAAATTTCAGCTCTTACATTTTCAACTTCCTGAATTATCATCTCCTCTGAAATATCATCAGTAGAGAAGGAATTCAATAACCGGGTCAACCTGGAATCAATAGCATCTTTGGCCAATTCCTTGCTTAATCTGGCTTTGTCATTTTTGGGCAACTGCCTGACCAACTCAAGGATTTGCTCAAAGTTCAACGCTAATTTATATGTGTTTGAATTCATAATTATTATCTATAAAAATTATCGAATATTTATTAGAAGAACAGTCTGATAAAACAACTGCAAAAACACAGACCTTTTTATTTTGAATACGCAACATACTTTTTTTTATTGAATAATTTAATCGGTTTCAGATTTTCTGAATATTTTACTTTTAGGGTATCAAATGAAATCCATTCTGTCTCAACATATATTGTAATAACAAAAAACCCCGGGCTTTGCCCGGGGTTCTTTTCTTATTATAAGAATTATATTCAGCTGTTAAGGTTGATTACTTAACAACGCGAACAGTCCTGTTGATGATTGTTGAGCCGCTGCGAAGAACGAGTGTGTAACTGCCGCTTGTAAGGTTGCGGGTATCCACTTCAATTGTCCTTGTGCCGCTTGTGTTTTCGCTCATAACGTTGCGTACAAGCTTGCCGCTCATATCATAAAGGTCTATGCTGATGTTTACGTCGCTGCCTGTGCTCAGGCTGAACTTAGCAGATTCCTTACTCGGGTTCGGGAATGCCTGGCCTAAGCTAATAGCACCGTTTTCGCCGATTGTTACTACTTCTTCATCACTGTAGTTAACTTTTCCGTCAAGGTCTGTCATCTTCAGCCTGTAAACATAGCTGTTACCATATTCTACATCATAGTCTGTTACGGGGCCGTATTCGAGATGTTTGCTGCTGTTGCCGGCTGCTGCCATCTCGCCGATGCCTGTGAACAAGCCTGTGCCTGCCTCGCTGTAGCCTGCTTTTTCAACTTCAAAGAGTGAGGAGTTATATTCACTCGCTGTTGCCCATGTAATATCCACGCGTTTGCCTGCTGCTGTTGCATCGAATGCTGCAAGCTCTACAGGAACGATCTCGCCGCCGTTGTTTTCTACAAAGTCAAATACAGAGCGGAGTACACGGTCGAGGTTTGCCCAGTGACGCCAGTCAACACCAAGTACTACTACGTTGCGTTCAAGTGTTGTTGTGGCTACGCCCATTCCGCTGTTGTTCGGTGCTGCATCGTGGTTTTCATAGTTGTAAGCTATCCTGGCAAGTCCGTCGCCGTTGGGGCTTACGTCCATAAGTCCGCAATAAGGCTGTACGTCGTTCAGTGTTACCACATTGCCGTCCATTTCACGGTAATCCTGGTCGATATAGCTTGATGCAGAGATATACTCTGTCAGGCCCTGGCCTACAGCTTCGCCTGTTACGCTGTTGCCGTTATTGCTGACATTCATGCCAAGAGGATTGTAAGGATATACATTCTCGGCCCTGAGTATCTCTTCTACGAATTCAGGATCGCTGTTGTTTACTGTTCCGGCTGAGCTCAGTTCGCGTACAAGTTCCTGTGAACTTACCACGAGGTTGCGTTTGTCGCCCGGCACGCCTTCGTTCAGGAAGTCGCGGATATCCTGGCGCTGGTAGCGTGTGATACCTTTGTCATCGCCGTTGCTGTCATCGCCGTCAGTCCAGAAGATTGAGCGGTAGATTGTATAGTTTACGGCTCTTTCTTCCCATGCTGTCCTGTCAAAGAGGTCTACGTCAAAGCGTTCTTCTTCAAGGTCTGTGTACCAGCCAAGGCGGCGCAGTGCCTGGTCAAGGCTGTCGCGGTTCAAACGTCCTGCTATTTCGTTGGCTGTGGGAAGTCCCGGTGTGTACATGTTTGCTGCATAAAGGTCGCGCATGGAGTTCTCTGATGAAACGAGAAGTTTCAGAGGAGATTTCCTTATGTAGAACCTTACTTCTTTTTCGATTATGTTATTATCATTTTCCTGATCGCTTTCGACGCTTACTTCGATCTTGTATACAGGTGTTACGTTGGCTTTCATCTCTGTGAAGAGATAAGGCACTGTATAGTTCAATGTATCAAGGTCAAGGTATGTAGCCGGAGCAAAGTCGTCATTATCACCGTCTGCAAGGCCGAATGATACCATGCGGCTTTCTGTTGTCGGGATAGATGTTTTTACTGTTTTGTCAACTACAGGAGCATCTTCGTCATAAGTGCCGTCAGGCTCCTGCCTGAAGACTTTAACGTAAACGTTAATGTCTGACTGCTGGAGTGAACCATTATTTCTGATGTTGGCTGTTATTTCAACAGGTGCGTCTGTCATTATATATTCTGCATCGTTGAAGCTGCCGTCGCCTGCTTTGTAGTTACCAGGAACGGGGATGTTCTGCATTTCAACGTCGGATACGAACATACGGCCTGCAAATTCAAATGCGCCAATATCGCAGCGCTGGCCGGCGGCGCCTCTCGGGTTGCCGTCTATATCTTCTGTTACTTCGTCAAGGTTTTCACCCCTGTTGTTAAGGACTGAACCAAGTGGAAGTTCGGGTACGTCGTCTATTCTTAGTTTATAAGGATAATTACCCTGGTAGTCCATGTCTGATGTGAAGTCAGCATTTATTGAGTTCAGGTCTGCGCCTGTCCAGAGCTGCCACTGGCCCAGTGTCTGGAATTCATTCCTTGTGCCTGGTTCCAGAAGGTTGCCTTCTGCATCTGTTTCGATAAAGCGGAAGAGTGTGGCATTGCCTGTGAAGTAGGCATTCCTGTCACTCATAAGGCCGCCTTCGCTGCCTGTTTTCGGGCCCTGGTAGAATAAGCCCGCTGCCATGGGGCTGCCTGCGTCGAAGCTTTCGTCTTCGAAGAGGATGGCGTTATTCTTGAATGTTGCACCGTATGCATTCTGAATGCCGATAGCTGCAACTGCGCCTGCATTTTCAATATCTTCTTCATCTGTCATTACCACTGTGTTGTTGGCAATGATATCGCCTCTTGTGAAGTAGTCTTCTTCAAACGGTGTGGAGATGAATTCCCAGTTTTCCCTGGCATCATCATAACGCCTTGTGAAGGAGCCGATTCCGCAGATATTTGTATTTGCATTTCCTGTGATGCCGCGAACAACGTTATTGCTGATAACGATGTCTTCCATCTTGTTCGGGAAGTAAACAACTCCGCCGCCCGGGTTCTGGAATGTTATCCTTACCTGCTCGTTGCTGATACCGAAGGCAAAGTCGCGGGCTTCAATGCCGCTGATCTCGTTGCCGTTTACCATGATGTCAACGTTGTTATATCCGTCAATGTCATCACGGCTGTTTCCGCCAAGAAGGATACCTGCTGCATTGGATGCGCCGCCCATGTCATATATCCTGTTGCCTTCAACTTTACTGTCTTCTTCAAAGCCGAGGAGGATACCTGCACGGTAGCAGTCTGTTATTGTATTATTGCTGTATGTGTTGTCTTCGTTGTAGAAGCGCTGGTAGTAGTTCTCGTTCTGCATGTAGAGAGCGCCGATACCAAGCGACATGATACCATAACCAAAGCCGCTGATCTCGTTGCCTTCAATTACGTTGTTCGTGTTGGGAACTGTATCAAGTTTGATAAATTCGCTTTCTTCTGCTTTAAGAAGGCTTGACCTTGATACGATACCTGCAGAGTAGCTTGAACGTACCCCGCCTGATTCGAATACGTCGCCTTCAAATCCGAAACCGCGTGAAGGATCAAATGTTACAAGAGGTATTCTTGTCTGTGTTTTTATGCCTTCTGTACCATTTTCAATGATACAGTTTTTAACTGTTACATTGCTTGATCCGCGGCCAAGATAGAATGCCGATCCGTGTTCGTTCGTTGTATTAAGGACGAATTTAAGCGCTTTCTGACGGCCGCCGTCAAAGATAATATGTCCCTGTGAGTTTGAGTTAGCAGGTGACGGGAATTTACGCGCAATGGCCCATTTGTTCTGTGGGTAGTGTGACTGCCCGAATGTTACGCCGCGGCCACTTGCTGAATTAAGTGTAAATGTTACACCACCTTTAACATTTGCTCTTGACCTGTGAGGCTTGAATGTTATTGTATAAGGTTCTTCAGTTTCAAGGTCGTAGCCAAGGCCGATAATCCTTGATGTGAATTCCCATGCACCGAATTCATAGTTGTTTTCTGTTAATTCATAACTTGCATCTGTGAATTCAAATGTGATTGGGCCTGTTATACCTTTGAAATAAAGGGCTTTCATCAGGTCATCAATTGTTGTATAGTTACGTTCCTGACCTTCGTAAAGAGTACCAACAGTAAACGTTCCCTGCATTCCGGCTTCCACCGAGAATGTTGTGCATACTGTATCGTCTTCGCGAACAGGGTCGTTATCATCTGTAAGCCATACGCAAACTGTATAATCCCCAGGTTCGGAAATTGTCATTTCTTCAAATTTCTCAATCTTGGTATTATATTTTCCGGAAGGAATATCCTGTACAATGATATTACTTTCGTATACAGTTTCGCCGTCTTCGTTTTTGACGATCATTGTTGCAGGTACGTCGGATGCATCGCCGATACCGGCGTTTGCAAAGCGTGCCATTGGAATTACAGTACGGTTCACAAGTACTTCAGTATCTTCTGTCGGGAGAAGAATTTCATCTGCCTGAAGCTGGATTTCGTAGGAAATCTCGAACGTATAGCTGCTGAGGTCTGAACGCGGAACTACGTCATTATAGTCATCCTGGTCGCCTTCGAAGTCATCATCTTCCGTATCAATAAGGTCACAGGTCATTTCAATTGTATAAACGCCGGTTTGCGTGAACCTTGCGTTATTGAACTCAAGCTCAACAGCATCTGCTGTACTGAGGACTTCCCTCGGGGGAGCCTCGTAGGATTTTGTATCTTCATAAACCAATTCGCCGTTGGGATCCCATATACGAGCTGTTCCTTCAAACTCGGTTACATCGTTGATACCAACGTTCCTGTACAGGCCGATAACTCTGATCGACTGACCCTGAACATATTTAAAGAAATCAGGTTCAACGTTTGTCCTCGGGGAAACGATCCTTGAAACTGAAAGGTCATTGTCCCAGGATACTGTAAATGTATTGATCTTTGCTGAAGGAGATTCAAGCTGATAAGCATATACCTTATATGTACCACCACGGCTTGCATTAAATGTACCGTCACCATAAGGTGATTTCGGATATGAATACAAACCTTTGGAATGTACTATTGTATATGTGTTACCAACAGCATTTGCAACATCAATGTTCTCAGATGTTGACGGATATTCTGCCAGGCCTTCATATACTAAATCTGATGAAGGAGCCGGGCCGTAGATATAGAAGCGCACAAGCGCGCCTGCATCAGGCTCGGACGGAAAGATTATCTGTGGCTTGGGGAAATCAACCATTTCGCCGTTTTTCAGGCGGGTTGTGCCGTCATAATCTTCACCGGCATACAGAATATCGTCATCACCGGGATATGTGTCTTTAACACCGCCGAATACGTCGAAGTCATAGTCATGAGTCTCGCCGTAGTTGTAGCAGTATTTACCAAATGTATAATTACTTACCGAACCGTTGATACAGGCATCATCCCAGGGGTATCTGTACTGGTAAGGACTCTGCTGGTAATAATACAGGTAGTATGAAGACATAATCCTCATTCTGAATTTTTCTGAAGCCCATTCCGGAACCTGTACTTCAAATGTGACACGCGGCCCGCCATAGTAAGACCCTCTTGGTTCCCAAAGGGCAGAGCTATAGTAGTATTCATACCATGAACGGCCATAGAATTCTTTCTGATCCGGCATATTTATAAACTGTCCGTCACGGTCCCAGTCAATAAACAGCCTGGTTACATTCCTGTAACGTCCCGTGCTTTTCACTGTTACTGTGTATGTAACACCAGGAACCATTTCCCATGTGATATCATCCCAGTAGCGGTATGGTGATTCATTACCTGATGAATGATCAAGCACTACTTCACCGTCTGCTGATTTTATCTCAACCCAGGTTATATATGCATAGCCGTACATTGAGCCGTAATCATACGAGTAAGTACAGCCGGCCATTGGCCATACCGAACAGTAGTCCGGCAGCTGAGACATAGTATCCCTGGCTCCGATAATCAGAAAAACAATCGCGAAAATAGCTGATATCAGCCCGCGGTTAAGAGTAGATTTAGTCATAAGTGACTCCATACAAATATGAAACATGTAGTAGGTGAAATATTTTGTAGTATTTATTTTGCAACATTGTAGTCATTAATGGTTTATACATGTAGTATTATCAATTACAATAAAAGCAACACAAATATAATAGAAAAGTTACAGAATTTTTTTATTTTTTTTGAAATTTTAATTCTATCAATATTCAGTGAAAATATATGCAATTCCTATTTACTTACATTATAACGACTTGCAAAATTTATAAAAAGGGCTGAAAGTAAAAAAAAAATGTTTTTCAACTTTTTTTTTATTAAAAGTCCGTAAAATATCTTTAAATCCGTTGGGTTTATAATTCTGTGCAATCCATTCAACTATTCTGTTTTTGCAGATTATACGTTTTCCATACCTGCTGGATTATCAGGATTGGAATAAAAATATATCGAGACGTATATTATTTAATTGATATTATGTGACTTATTTGTAATTTTGTAGCTTAAGTTTGATGAATCGACGTAATGGACAATAAATGGAAGCAATTTCTGCATCAGATCTACTAATTTCAGTATTATTCCTTGTGATTGGAACCCTGCTGCTCTATTTCGGAGCCGAGGGGCTGGTTTCCGGCAGTGCGTCGGTTGCGGTCAGGGCAGGTATAAGGCCGCTGGTAGCAGGCCTTACTGTTGTTGCTTTCGGAACGAGCAGTCCGGAACTAATTGTAAGTATATCCGCTGCAATGAGTGGCAATTCTGAAATTGCCCTTGGAAATGTAATTGGCTCGAATATATGTAATATTGCACTGATTATCGGTATTGCGGCTTTTATCCGGCCAATTACGATAGATATGAAACTGATAAAACGTGATATGGGCATAATGATATTTTCTTCTGTTCTGCTTCTTGTTCTGTTGATCGACGGTGAAATAGGCAGGTTCGACGGAATAATCCTGGCCCTTGGAATAATAATATATATAATAATGACTTTATACATTGCCCGCAAAGAAAAAGACGATTCAATCAGGGAAATGTATGCAGGGGATATACCGAAAAAACCAAGGAAAACCTCTGTTGATATTTTAATGATCATTCTCGGCATGTCGGGACTTGTTTTCGGTGCGAATTTGTTCCTCGACGGAGCCATTGATATTGCTGATTACCTTGGGGCACCAAAAGCTATTGTAGGGCTTTCCATTGTAGCATTTGGCACCAGCCTTCCCGAACTGGCTACCTCAATGGTTGCATCGCTGAAAAAAGAGGGTGATATTTCAATCGGAAACGCTATCGGTTCAAATATATTCAACATTCTTTGCGTACTTGGTTTTGTATCTATTATCCACCCCATATCATCTCAGAATATCAGCATCTGGGATCTTGGAGTAATGATGTTTGTTGCAGTTATAATTTTGCCGATTGCTTTAACCGGACTCAGGGTAAGCCGCCTTGAAGGAGTTTTCCTTCTAATTATTTATACTGCTTATATTTTCTATCTGTATCATCAACTTCCGACAATTTAACATGCTACAAAACAAATTTCCTGCACATACATTATTTATATTAATTTTTGTTTTTCTGTTTTCATGCTCTTCAGGCAAAACAGAGAAAGACGAAAAAATACCTTTCAACGAAAATTATTTCGAGTCAATAATTGACGGTAATTATAAGGATAGCGAAAACAAACATGTTTTTGTTTTTTCGAATGACGACTGCGGCCACTGCAACGATGTAAAGGAAGCCCTTGCTGATGAAGGAATAAGGTTTACAGTTTATGATATTTCTGACATGAATATTAAACTAACCATGCGAAGGCTCGTATTTTATAAAGCCGGAAAACCAATTTCCTATAATTTTCCCGTGGTTGTGGTTGGTAAAGAAATTTTTTATAGCATAAACGATGAAGATGAGTTTGCCCGGATGGTTAAGGATATCCTAAAAGCAAAATAGAACTGCTCACAAAAGTCGATCATCATGCAGGATTGGATCAAAAATATTTTTATTCTTCCCTGATTGCCTGAATAATCTTTGTGGATGATGCCCTGAAAGACGGATATATTGTTGCCATAAAACCCAGTAAAAGAGATACCGCGCAAACAAGCAGCACGTCGAACCAATCGATTGAAAGCGGGATAGCATTCACTATATATTTCATAGGGTCCAAACGGAACCATTGGAATTCTATCTGCCCGAAACAAAGCCCCAGCCCCAGTAGCGCGCCAATAAACGTACCTATCGAAGCAATTATTCCTCCTTCGATAATAAAAATTTTCCGTATCATTTTTTCCGTTGCCCCAAAGGACTTTAATATTGCTATATCCCTTTGCTTTTCAACTACAGTTAGTGTTAAAGAAACCAGTACATTGAATACTGCAAGTATAATTATCAGCGACAGTATAATAAATGTTGACATCCTTTCGAAACGCATTACCCGGAAAAGTTCCTGATTAAGGTCCTGCCATGTTTCGATTTTGAATTCTGCGGGAATGAACGATTTCATTTGCTCAATTGCCAAAGGTACGGATTCTAATTTATCCAGCCTGATATCCAGAGATGAATTTGCAGCCCTGCTCTGACGGAATAATTCCATCCCCGCAGTTTCAGATACAAAACACCAGGACTGGTCGTAATCACGGATATTTGTTTGAAACAATCCATTAACAATACACTTAACGCCCTTTGATTTCCTGAAAGTACGAATGGATTTTTCAATCAGCTCCGGCGACATAAAAATTACCGTATCACCCGGCATTAGTTTCATTCTGTCAGCAAGTCCGGCTCCTATAACAGCCCCATTAATATCCCGGCTGCTGCCAAGGTCGAACTTACCGAACATTATACTCTGGGAAATACCTTCAAGATAATCTGTATTATGCCGATTAGTAGCAGCAATATTAATTACCTGAATCACCTCTCCGCTAACGGCAATTGTCCTGCCGCTAATAAATACCGCTGATGTTTTCACCGTGGGCAGTGAATTTATTCTGTTTATCAACGTTGTATCGGTTCTTAATTTCCTGCTGTTTTCAGCTTTTATTCTAATATGCGGATCGAAGCCCACAATCTGTTCTTCGGTAAGTTCCCTGAAACCATTAAAAATCGACATAACGGTTATTAAAGCAGCCACACCTGCCATTATCCCGATAACCGAAATATATGTGATCACGGTAATGAAATGAAAATATTTACGCGAGAACACGTAACGAAGCGCTATTTTTACCGGTAACGACATTTAACTAAAAATTTCTTTTAACTTTATAACAACTTCTTCCATTTTAAGCCCTCGTGAACCTTTTACCAGTATAGCATCGTTTTCCTTGACAATATCCTTAACCGCCTTGAAGGTATCTTCCTTAGTCACGGTTGAAATAACATTATCAAAATTAATCTTGCTATTTGCGGCTTTCATTTCGGGTCCGAATGTAATTACTTCATCACAAACTTCTGATGCCATCTTCAGAATTTCCTCATGGCCTTCCCGGGAACTGTCTCCAAGTTCACGCATATCTCCCAGTACGGCAATTTTATTTCCCCTGGTTTCCAAAGCCTGTAAAGTTTTCAGGGCAGGTTTCATGGATGAAGGATTAGCATTGTAGCAGTCATTTATAAGTGTAATGCCGGGAATTTTTTCAAGAAGCATTCTTCCATAATCATGGCTTCTGTCCGGTTCAAAAGTTTCCAGGCCTTCAGTGATTTCTTCCCTGTTCATTCCCACACCAAGTGCAATAGCAGTTGCAGCTGCAGCATTCAGGGCTGTTGTATAGCCAATTGTTTTCATTTTAGCACTGAATTCTTCATTACCTGCGAAGAATTTTATTTCCGGGTGAAGATCGCTGTCAAGAGAAAATTCAAACCTGACATCTGCACCCTCGGATGTGCCGTAGGTAATATTATTCTCGATTATTTTTGAATATCTTGCAAGCCTTTCATCGTCGATATTTATAAAGCAATAACCGTCCTGCTTGTGCAGGTAGCCAAACATAAAAGTTTCTTCAAGTTCCACACCGGTCAGGTCTATCAATAATTCCAGGTGCTCTTCGCCAATATTGGTAATCAGGCCCTGTGTAGGTGCGGCCATTTCGGATAATACTGCAATTTCTCCCGGCTCGTTGGTAGCTATTTCAATTACCGCTGCCTCGTGTTTATCATTCAACTGCAACAAAACAAGCGGAGTTCCCAGTTGATTATTAAAATTAGCATAAGTTTTGTGGGTATTATATTTCCGGGACAGCAGGTGGGCTGTCATATCTTTTGTAGTTGTTTTTCCGTTAGCTCCACCTATAGTTATTATTGGAATATTAAACCTCATACGGTGGTAATGCCCGAGTTTACCCAATGCCAACAAATTGGAATCGCTTATCATAACGGCTTTTCCACTGAAATCATCAATATGGCTTTCATAATATTCTTTTTCTAACAATACGGCAGCAGCTCCTTTTTCAAAGGCCTCGATCGCTTTTTCATGCCCGTCAAGCCGGCTGCCTTTAAGGGCTACGAACAAAGCTCCCGGCTGAACCATTCGGGAATCAATAGTAAGCGAACTGCACTTCAAGTCCGGAGGGCAGTTAATGATATTGTCAGGGCCCAAAATTGCTGAAAGTTCTGCACAATTAAAAGAAGCCGTATTTTTTAGCATTTTCCTATCCTTAGTTAAATATTCATATTTCAAAAATACAAGCTTTGCAGCTTATTTAAAAGCTGACGTTAAAATAATATTAAATCATTTTGTATTCCGTTACAGCTCTGCTGTTATGATAATTGACACAACGGCTTCGAAACTCTCTTCAATATTTTTATTTTTACTCATAAACCGACTATAGTGTATATTATAAAATATTCTTTATATTTATGGAGATGTTTCATTATTCTGAATTTTTGCGATTTGTCATTCTGAACGAAGTGAAGAATCCAGTATTCATGCGGGTTATGGATTCTTCGCTGCGCTCAGTCGAAGATCCCGGCTTGTCGGGAAATGACAGCTTTTCTAACTTTTTAGACAACCCCATGAATCATGAGAACACTCTAAAAATTATTAACCGTTTTTTCTTTTGGATGCCGAACGCTGAATACCAGCATCTTCTCAACAATCTTCCCTGATTCAATTTCCAGCTCCCATGTAATAATGCCGGTATCTTTTTCAAGTTTGCCTCCGGAAAGGTTGACAGCTTCCACTTCAATATCCTCATTCATGGAAACAGGTATCTGGCTTTTCATTGTTATCTTAACTTTGCCGTGTTTGTTATTCTTTATCGTTGTCCTGTAGCCGAATTTTCTTTCCAGGTCGCTGCTCATGAATTTGTAATCAGTGAAATCGTCCACCATCTCGCGCTTAACGACAATTCCTTCATCAGGTGATACTGAGACTGTCAGGTCTTTTTTGGTATCCACGGGATTTATATATGTTTCGCCGGCATAGGTGTTTTCGAAATATATATTGGCACTGCCGGGCAGAAGGTTATATTTATGAGCATCCTCAATTTTAGCTGTCAGGTAGGCTTTCATATCATATTTGGGCACAGTCAGGTATTCAAATTTGGCTGGTATTTCCCTGCGAAGCATCAGCACGTTTCTTTCCTGCCAGTCGCTGGGGATAGTATATTTGGCTTCTGTTGTGTATTCAACCGAGTAAACGGAGCTGATATTTTCTGATACTTCTACATCTCCAAAATCGACCGCATCTGCAAATCCTGATAGATTCTTATCCATAGACTTTCGATTTTTACTTACATCAACTCCATCAACCCTTATTTGCGTCACATATGCTTCATTCTGAATTGACACATAACCGCTTTTATTCCTGAAATTCTCTACAAAATTCAATCTAATGGGGTTAACCTGCGGCGCAATATTATTAGTCACAGGATTGCGTGTGGAAAGTGTCAGCGGCATATCAATCCAGTCGACGCCGCTGCCGTTTTGAACTGATGCTTTGTATTCCGCAGTCAGGTCGCTCTCGGTATCTTTAATTCTCAAATCATAGAACGGGATCCATTTTGCCCTGGTCGTATAATATGATACAAATATGTCGGCTTTATCTGCTTTATCCGCATCAATCTTTATTTCTATAGCTTTTCTTGGTTTCTTTTGTGCGTTTATTGAATTCAGCTGCTGTTGCAATCGTTGTTGAGTTTCCCGTAGTTTTTTTATCTTCTCATCAATTTCAAGATATGTGTTCTTTATTTCTGTTACCCTTGCTGAATAATATTCAGCCATTTGCCTGATTTCTGTTACTGTTATCTGGTTGCCGTCGCCTGTCAGTTTACGGTTCTCGCGCAGCATGTTCTCTTCTTCGCCAAGAACATTTTTCCTGTTCTGCTCGCGGGATATTTTCTTTTGTACTTTTTCAAGTGAATCCTCAAGTTTTTTCTGCTCTTTGGATTTATCATTATTCTCAAGGAAATTGGTTCCCAGTTTTACTGAAAGCAACGTTATCTCTTTATCAGACTGAACCCTGATACTCTGCTCGTTAACATAATCGCCGATATTTATTATCGAGAGATTATTTACACCTTTAACGAGTTTGACCTCAGCTTTATGAGTCAAAGTAGCACCCTGGCGAAACACAGTTACTGCCGATAATTCGCTGTTTATTTCCTTAAATTCTTCAGATTTTACATTTTCAGCCACGAATAAAAATAGAATAAATAATACGCTTAATGTCGATTTCATTTCTTATTTCCTCTGGTTATAGTTTGTTTTTATTATTCCCAATCATCCGATGACTCTCAGTCATCGGATGAATTATAAATACACTCTAAAAATTATTAACCGTTTTTTCCTTGGGATGCCGAACGCTGAAGACAAGCATCTTCTCAACACTCTTCCCTGATTCAATTTCCAGCTCCCATGTAATAATACCGGTATCTTTTTCAAGTTTTCCGCCTGAAAGGTTGACAGCTTCCACTTCAATGTCCTCGTTCATGGAAACGGGTATCTGGCTTTTCATTGTTATCTTTACTTTGCCGGGTTTGTTATTCTTGATCGTTGTCCGGTAGCCGAATTTTCTTTCCAGGTCGCTGCTCATGAATTTGTAATCTGTGAAATCATCTACCATCTCGCGCTTAACGACTATTCCTTCATCCGGTGATACTGATACAGTCAGGTCTTTTTTGGTATCCACGGGACTGATATATGTTTCACCGGCATAAGTGTTTTCGAAATATATGTTAGCGCTGCCGGGCAGAAGGTTATATTTATGTGCATCCTCGATCTTTGCTGTCAGGTATGCTTTCATATCATATTTGGGAACAGTCAGGTATTCGAATTTGGCTGGTATTTCTTTGCGCAGCATCAGTACGTTTCTTTCCTGCCAGTCGCTGGGAACGGTATATTTTGCCTCAGTTGTGTATTCAACAGAGTAAACGGAACTGATATTTTCCGATATTTCTACGTCTCCAAAATCGACAGCATCTGCAAAACCTGATAAATCCTGTCCTGTTTCAGGAACCTCTCCGGTAAAAGTTCCATATGCCGGGCCAGTAGGTATTTTTCTGGTTCCAGGAGCAAGTGTATTCTTTGTTGACACATAACCGCTTTTATTCCTGAAATTCTCTACAAAATTCAATCTAATGGGGTTAACCTGCGGCGCAATATTATTAGTCACAGGATTGCGAGTTGACAGGGTTAGCGGCATATCAATCCAGTCAACTCCGCTGCCGTTCTGAACGGATGCTTTGTACTCAGCCATAAGGTCGCTCTCGGTATCTTTAATTCTCAGATCATAAAATGGTGCCCAGCCTGCCTGTGGTGAATAATAGGAAACAAAAATATCTGCTTTCTCCGCTTTATCCGCGTCAATTTTAATTTCGATAGCTTTTCGGGGTTTCTTCTGCGCATTAATTGAATTTAGCTGCTGCTGAAGTCTCTGCTGCGTTTCCCCAAGAGCCTTGATATTCCCATCAATTTCAAGATATGTATTCCTGATTTCTGTTACCCTGGCAGAATAGTATTCCGCCATTTGCCTGATTTCTGTTACTGTTATCTGGTTGCCGTCGCCTGTCAGTTTACGGTTCTCGCGGAGCATGTTCTCTTCTTCGCCAAGAACATTTTTCCTGTTCTGCTGACGGGATATTTCCTTTCCTACTTTTTCCAGGGAATCCTCAAGTTTTTTCTGCTCTTTGGATTTATCATTATTTTCAAGAAAGTTGGTTCCAAGTTTTACAGAAAGCAACGTTATCTCTTTATCTGACTGAACCCTGATACTCTGCTCGTTAACATAATCGCCGATATTTATTATTGAGAGATTATTTACGCCTTTCACGAGTTTTACTTCAGCTTTGTGAGTCAGAGTCGCCCCCTGGCGAAACACAGTTACTGCTGATAATTCGCTGTTCACCTCTTTGAATTCTTCTGCTTTTAAGCTTTCTGACACGAATAAAAATAGAATAAATAATACGCTTAATGTGGATTTCATTTCTTTTGCTCCCCGAGTTTATTAAATTCCAGTAATTATTAATATTTGATAATACTAAAATGCTGGATATAAATGAAATGAAAAATATGAAAACTTTGTAAAATTTCAAGTTTCACATAAATAATAAGGTTAGTACATAATAATTTGTGTAATTTTTTCCTCAGTGAGAAAGAAATTACATTAGCTTAGATTATTATGGTTAAATATATAAGCTGGTAATAAAAGTGAATAGAAACAAATACAAGCGCTAATACATTATGGTGAAGCAGATGACAACATCATGTATAAAATGTTTCATATTTTGAACATATATTATATAACGAGACAAGCTAATTATATTTCTATCCTATCTAATCACCAACACCTTCTCAATAAAATGCTGGTTGGGTGTTTTCAGGATAACATAGTAAACGCCGTTGGCAAGATTGCTGATGTCAGCTTTGAATTTGTTTGCGCCGGTGGTATCGTTATTTCCTGAAAATAATGTTTGAACAGATTCTCCTATTGAGTTGGAAATTGTCAGTTCGGTATATCCTTCTTCAATCAGTGAAATTTCAATATTCAGGCTCTTTTCCGCCGGGTTGGGGAATATATTTATTATTCCGGCTTCAATATCAGGGTTTATTAACCTGGCTCCGCCCTCGCGGCAGATACCGAGGAGGGTAAAAATACCGCTCTGTTTTTCAAATTCATATTCTATCGGGTTGCCGGATTCATCAAGCAGTTTCATTTCCACAACGTCGATAGCAGTTCCAAAAGTATTGCCCAAACAGGCAATAACGGGTATTTCAGCTATCTCCAGGCTGTTGCCGATTTTGCCTTTGATTGTAATATAGATTGAATCAACCGTACTCTGCCAGTCTATACTTCCCGAGGGGGCAAGTAGTGTTCTCTGGAAGCGGATTGTTGCTTCATAATCAGTGGCAAGTTTAGCAATGCCCTCGGGTTTAACATTTCCGAGCATGAGCTTAATATTGAATTGGTCTCCGGCGTATGCTGAATCGTCTGCTGCATAGACAAGGCCGCCCTTGCCTGTGCCGAATAGCTGAACTATTGCCGGGCTGCCTGCGCCATTGAATTCAAAGCCGAGCTGGCCTGAAGTCCTGCCGCCATATTTCGGCATAAACTGTAAAGTCATTTTGTGGTCGCCGTTCGGGGCAAGAGTGAACGGCTCGCCGCCGCTGATAATATGAAACTGCTCCATATCCGGCCCAAGCTGGTTTACGCCTGTTATATTTATTTGCTGATTAGTCAGATTCCTGATTAGAACAGTATCGGATATTGTCTTTTCCTGCGTAATTTCCACTTCGCCAAAGTCGAGAATATTGCAGGCAAAATGCAATTTTCTTTCTTCGCCAATCCCTGTAATATCATATTCAAGCGTTTCAGCCTGTGTTATTATATTCAGCTTTGCAGTATGAAGCCCAACCCGGTTTGGTATAAACCTGAACTCGGTGGATTGAGCTTTATTCACATCAATTTCATAAACAGGGAAAGCCGAAACCTGGGCAAAAGCATTTGCATCAGCACCGGTAAAATATATTGAATCAATCCTTACTTTATATGTTCCTGTATTCTCCACAAAATCAGTGAAAAGGGAATCTTTCACTTCGCCAACGATTTCCCTGCCCATATCTATGCTTCTGGCTTCGGCGAGAGGGGCAACAATGGAGAATAATTCTGACACATCTTCCTGATCAAAAGTATTGGCATTTTCTAATTCCCATATCTTTGCTTTGTAATCAAAACCAGCCGTGGCTACTTTTGTTCCGTCCGGGCTCCAGCTTATATGAAAGACTTCTTTGGTATGTCCTGATAGTGTATAAATAAGTTCGCCATTACTTACATCCCATATTTTTCCGGTATTGTCCCAACTTGCTGTAGCTACTTTAGTCCCGTCAAAATTCCAACTGATATGATAGACTCTGTTAATATGCCCGTTTAGTATATGAATAAGTTCACCCTTGTCTGCATCCCAGATACGTCCGGTATTATCGCTGCTTGCCGTAGCTACTTTTGTTCCGTCCGGGCTCCAGCTTATATGATAGGCAGGACCTGTATGCCCAGACAGTGTATGAATAATTTCACCACTCATAGCACCCCAGATACGGCCTTTTCCATCATCACTTGCTGTGGCTACTCTCTCTCCGTCAGGGCTCCAACAGATGTGCTCCACATTACCTCTATGCCCGGGAAGTGTATGAATCAATTCTCCACTGCCTGCATCCCAGATACAGCCTGTTTCATCACCACTTGCCGTGGCTACATAATTACCGTCCGGGCTCCAACTGATGTGATAGACATCATAATTATGTTCTGCCAGAGTATGTAGCATATCCCCGCTGTTTGCATCCCAGATGCGGCCGGTATCATCCCAGCTTGCAGTGGCCACTTTGCTGCCGTCCGGGCTCCAGCTTATATAACACACATTGCTGCTATGGCCTGAAAGTATATGAATCAAATTCCCGTTAACGGCATTCCAGATACGAGCAGTTTGATCTTTACTTGCGGTGGCTACCTTGCTGCCGTCAGAACTCCAACTGATGTGATAGACATAATCAGTATGGCCTGATAGTGTATGAATTAGCTCGCCGGTATCAGCATCCCAGATACGGCCTGTTCCATCATAGCCTGCGGTGGCTACCATGTTACCGTCCGGGCTCCAACTGATCCAACGAACATTAAAAGTATGCCCGGATAAATCTATGGTTTCTTCAATATTTTTTATATAAATATTATCATTTCTTATTCTTACTTTACAATTATTACTTGGCGGTTTTGGAATATCAGTCCAGGGGTATCTCAGGCCACTTGCCTTTTCTGTAATCATGTTCCAGTTATTGCCGGCATCAATACTGTATTCAATAGAAATAGTTTCTGAAGGTAAAATCCCTTCCCAGGTTATCACCGTATCGCTTCCAATTAGAAATTCTTCTCCTCCTTTGGGATGTGTGAGTTTTAATATATTTTGCTGTGCTGCCTGTCCGTCAAATCTGCCGGCAGAAAAGAAATTAGAATTGCAAACATCATTTTCGATATCAAATATGGCAAATTTATAATTTTTATCAGTCGGAGTAAAACTCACTGTCAGTTCTTTACTATTCCCGGCTTTAATAAAAAATGATTTTGGACTGATTTCAAATTCCGGGTTATGGCTTATAATATTTGTAACATTGAAATCAGCATTAATTGCAGTAACTTTTATGCTTGTATCAGCACGTACCCCTACCGGTTTGTTTAAAAATAAAATGTCGTTGGGAGTATATTTTAGCTTTGCAATTGATTTTTGCGATGGATAATAATATCCGGAATAACTTAATTCCATTGCGGGTATGGAAATTTTTAAATCAATTTTATTATACCGACAAATTTGATTGCTTTGCCATTCAATTTCGCATGGGCTGTGATCTTGAAAAATTTGCAAAATATTTAAATATGTTTCTTTTGCCTGTTCATAAGTTGTTACATTTTCAAACCAAAATCCGCCTGTTTGTTCTGAAATATTTTTTAAAATATCTGGACAATCGGAATCAACAACTACACAAAAAACAGTAGCTTCAATTTCATTTGCTTTTTGAATAATAGCCTGTTCCCTTCCTTTGCCTCCTCCATCAGTAATAAATACCACAACTTTTTTATATTTTCCTTTCTCGGCAGCCAGCAAAGCGCCTGACATAGGGTCAATAAAACCGGCATTAAAATCAGTACCGCCATCTGCAGAGAGGGAATTCAATTTCTGAAGAAGCCTCGTTCTATTAGTAGTAAAATCCTGAACCATTATATTGTCTTCATTGAAAGAAGTTATTGCACATTCTGACTTTCCAAGTGGCATTGCGTTTATCCATGCATCTCCTGCTTTCTTTGCCATTTCTAAACCTTTCATCTCCATCGAACCCGAAACATCAATGGTTAGTACGCTTGAAATAGCATCTGGTTCTTTAGCTTTAGGACAGGATACACTTATCACATCCCGATAAAATTCATCCTCAGTTATCTCAAAATCAGAAGGGGAAAGATTTCTGATTTGCCTTCTGTAGCCATCATTAGCATAAAATTTCGCACGCATGATAGGGTAATCGGTTGTATCAATATCCATTACTATAAATGATTGCGAAATAGCATCTTGTGATAAAATAAAAAGCAGGGTCAGGATTATTTTCTTCATGGTGGAACCTCTGATAAAATCTCTTTTTCAACTATTCATTGCAGTTTGAGAAGATGTATATAATAACAACGTCAAAGCAATTTCATTTATAAAATTACACATCAAGTAGTAAAAAGGTATCAGGATTTTTTAAAAAATAATCGATTATTTTGGAATTAGTCAACAATCTGTTTGATTCAAAATAATCGTAAACAGTTATCATTATTATATTTGATTTATTCTTATACTCACTGAATGGCTTAGAATACTTTGATTATATAACAACCCTACCTTATCACCAACACCTTCTCAATAAAATGCTGGTTGGGTGTTTTCAGGATAACATAGTAAACGCCGTTGGCAAGATTGCTGATGTCAGCTTTGAATTTGTTTGCGCCGGTGGTATCGTTATTTCCTGAAAATAATGTTTGAACAGATTCCCCTATTGAGTTGGAAATTGTCAGTTCGGTATATCCTTCTTCAATCAGTGAAATTTCAATATTCAGGCTCTTTTCCGCCGGGTTGGGGAATATATTTATTATTCCGGCTTCAACATCAGGGTTTATCAGCCTCGTTCCGCCCTCGCGGCAGATACCGAGGAGGGTAAAAATACCGCTCTGTTTTTCAAATTCATATTCTATCGGGTTGCCGGATTCATCAAGCAGTTTCATTTCCACAACGTCGATAGCAGTTCCAAAAGTATTGCCCAAACAGGCAATAACGGGTATTTCAGATATCTCCAGGCTGTTGCCGATTTTGCCTTTGATTGTTACATAGATCGAATCAACAGTACTCTGCCAGTCAATACTTCCCGAGGGAGCCAGCAGGGTTCTCTGGAAGCGGATTGTTGCTTCATAATCAGTGGCAAGTTTGGCAATGCCCTCGGGTTTAACATTTCCGAGCATGAGTTTTATATTGAACCGGTCTCCGGCATATGCAGAATCGTTCATGGTATAAACCAGGCCGCCCTTGCCTGTTCCAAATAGCTGTACTCTTGCAGGGCTGCCCGTACCATCGTATTCAAAACCAAGCTGGCCTGAAGTCCTGCCTCCGTATTTGGGCATGAACTGCAATGTCATTTCATGCTCGCCGTTCGGGGCAAGAGTGAACGGCTCGCCGCCGCTGATAATATGGAACTGCTCCATATCCGGCCCGAGCTGGCTGACACCGGTTACATTTACAGTATGTGCAGAAATATTCTTTATCAGGACAGTATCGGATATTGTTTTTTCATATGTTAATTCCACTTCGCCGAAGTCGAGAATATCGCAGGCAATCTGCAATCTTCTTTCTTCGCCAATGCCTGTTATATCATATTCCAGGGTTGCCGCCTGTGTTATTATATTCAATTTTGCTGTATGCAGCCCGCCCCGATTCGGTATAAACCTGAATTCTGTGGATTGCGCCTTATCCACCTCAATTTCATAAACAGGGAAAGCCGAAACCTGGGCAAAAGCAATTGAATCAGCCCCGGTGAAATATATTGAATCTATCCTTACCTTATACGACCCGGTATTAACAACAAAATCCACGAAAAGAGAATCTTTCACTTCGCCAACAATTTCCCTTCCCATATCTATGTTTCTGGCTTCGGCGAGAGGGGCAACAATGGAGAAAACTGCATCGGATGTATCGGATTGGAGGGGAGGTTTGTCGGGCGTTAATTTAACAATCCAGAAATCAGATTCGCCATGATTGCCGGACACGTCACCATCGTTTGAATAAGTAAAACCGGCAATTATATATCCCTTATCACTGGTTTGCAGTACTGAATAAGTAGCATCCCTTAAACTGCCGCCCAAATTTTCCTGCCATTCAATGAAACCGTTTTCATTGAGTTTTATTATCCAGTAATCTCTTTCTCCGTGGTTCCAATCAACATCGCCGTCTTTCGAACCTGACTCTCCCGCAATTATGTAACCGCCATCATCTGTTTCATTGATATCAATAGCACAATCAAATTCGCTTCCCCCATAACATTTTTGCCATTGTATTTCGCCGGAAGTATTTAGCTTCAGTATCCATATATTATTGCCTGCCTTATTATTCAGAACATCGCCATCATTTGAATAAGTAAAACCAGCAACAATATATCCGCTGTCCTTTGTTTGGCAAACAGCATAAGCAATATCATCGTCATACCCGCCATAGCATTTTTGCCATTCTATCTCAGCAGCATCAGTTAATTTTACTACCCAGAAATCATTAAACGAATGATATCCTGAAACATCACCATCCCTTGACCTTGTATAGCCGGCTACAATATAGCCTCCGTCCTTCGTTTGCTGTATGGAATTGGCATAATCTCCATTGGTTCCGCCAAGACATTTCTGCCATTCCTGTACGCCTTCTGAATCTATCTTTACAACCCAATAATCTGTGCTTCCATGATTTCCGTAAACATCCCCGTTATTGGAATAAGTAAAACCCGCAAAAATATATCCGTTGTCAGAAGTTTGTACAATATCTTTAATGATTTCCATTTGAGTTCCACCATAGCATTTCTGCCATTCTATTGCACCTGCTTTATTTAACTTTACTATCCAAATATCATTATTTCCGTGATTATCGCTAACATCTCCGTCGTTTGAACCGGAAGTGCCGGTAATAATATACCCACCGTCCAGAGTTTGAATTATTACTTCTGCCTGTTCAAGCGAACTCCCACCATAATTTTTTTGCCATTGAATATTTCCGGCGAAGTCCGTTTTCACAACCCAGTAGTCATAGTTGCCGTAATTTTCACTTATATCACCGTCATTTGATTCTGAATAGCCAAAAGTAATATAACCACCGTCATCTGTTTGGCAAATCGATAAGGCCCAATCGTTTTTGCTGCCGCCAAAGCATTTCTGCCATTCGATTGAATGAGCAGGCAGCCCTTCTCCCGGCTGGGATACTTTTATAAGGCAACTATCCGAGGCTGGCAATGGGACGTTACTCCAATTGTAAAGCAGGCCCATAGCGCTATCGGCGAGATTCCTCCATGACTGCCCGTTGTTTATACTGTAATCGATCGAGACAACATCATACGGCGTTAGTCCTTCCCATGTAATAATTGTATCACTGCCTGCAATGAACTGTTCGTTGCCGTTGGGATGTATCAATTCCAATGTTCTTACCAGTGTAGCTACTCCTGTCCATCCACCGCTGGCATAAAATATTTCCTGGCATTTATCCGTTTGAAATTCCATTTTACAATATGTGTATGCGCTGTCAGTTGCTTCGTAACTAATTTGTAAATCTTTACTTTTTCCTTTTTTCAGAGTAAAATTCGAAGGATAAATATAGTATTTCTGATTGTTGACAATAATGTCATTGATTTTAAAATCATCATTTTTTGCTGTTACTTTTACAACTTGCCAAATCTTTTCTCCCGGATTAGGATTTTTAAAGCTGAGATATGGTGGTTCAAATTCGAGATGCGCTATTGACAATTCCGGGCGTTCATATTTGCTTTCGGCTATTAAACTGTATGGCAACAATTCCAGATTCACATTCGTTTTTCCGGTGTTGCAAAAATAGTCGCTTCGCCACTCGATTTCACAGGCGCCTACGCTTTGAGCAACATTTAATATTCTTAGATAAATTTCCTTTGCCTGTTGGACTTCTATGATATTTTCAAACCACCAGCCTCCTGTTTGCTCGGCAATATTTCGCAATATTTTGGGACATTCCTGGCCAAGAGTGATACAAAAAACCTGTGCTTCGAGTTCATTTGCTTTTTGGATTATTTCATTTTCACTTCCGGAGGATTGGCCGTCAGTAAGGAATACTAAAACTCTTTTATGCTTCCCTTTCTCAGCGGTAATCAAAGCTCCTGCCATAGGATCTATAAAACCGGCATCAAAATCTGTTCCGCCGCCTAATATTATGGTATTCAATTTTTCAAGAAGCCTTGATTTGTCCGTTGTGAAGTCCTGAACCATTAGGTTCTCGAAAGTAAATGAAGTAATAGCGCATTCTGATTTCCCGAGTGGCATTGTTTCAATCCATGTCCTGGCAGCTTCTTTCGCCATTTCAAGGTTTCTGCCTGACATTGAGCCCGATACGTCTATTGTTAAAACGCTGGATATAGCCTGCAACGCTTGAAGCTCAGGGCAGTAGATATTTAAAATATCCCTTTGAACACCATCTTCTGTTATTTCAAAATCGGATGGGGAAAGATTTGTGATCTGTTTTCCGTCTGCATCGAAAGCCCAGAATTTGGCTTTTATAACCGGAAAATTCGTATCATCAATATCAAATACCGAAAAGCTTTGTGCCTGCACTGCCAGCGGCAGAAGAAGTAATAATATAAGGATTGCTTTATTCATGAGTTCCTCGTCTCCAATTAATTAAGTGCCTCTAATGATTAATTTGAAACCTTAATCTATATTCGGCACCCCCAAATATCTACAATACCTTAATATCGTAAATTTTAGGGAAAAAGGCAAGGATGGGATGAATAATATATTTATTAAGTTTTTGCCACCTAAAAAAACAAAGCCCTTGCAAATCTATCATCTACAAGGGTTTAAGTTTTTATTTTGTGGTCAGGGACGAACTATGATAAGCCAATTCCCAAATTTTTAGTTTTTATTAATAGCTGATAGATAAGGATTTACAATAATTCCATCTTTTCCTTGATTCGAATTTTGTGGACTAATGATGTTTCCATTTAAAATTGAATCGGACTGGAATCGGACTGAGCTCATATTGACTAATTCAAGTGCTGTTGGATTCGATCCGTAGTACTTATCTCTTGTTTGTTGATTATGGCCTGCCATGTAATTACAAACATGAAGAGGAATCCCGAGTTCCTTTTCCCACCAGTTTATTGCCGTCTTTCTCAAAGCATGTAAATTTCTTCCGGGTTCAAGCTCCAATTCTTGTAATGCATCTCTCATCCACAATTCAAGACAGGCAACTGAATTCCATTTGAAAAGTTTTCCTTTGTTAATATCTTTATACTTTTCTAATTCCTGAATGACTTCATATACCTGCGGAATTAGCTGTAATGGAAATTCTCTTACTCTTGGTTTGGCTCGTCTTGATCTTTTCCCATCAATTATTATTCTTTCAGGTAACTGGATTACAGATTTCCTTGTTGAATTAGAAATCAATGGAGCCTTCGGCACATCCCACCAGATGTTTATTGTCTCCATTGCCCTTGTACCAACCATTGAAATGAATTTAATCATCCAGGCAAATTGCTTTTTATCTTCTGCAAGATTTCTATTCCTCACTCTTTTTCCGGGCTTCCCTTTTAACGGAATTACAACCTTCTCAAGATTAAAGAAATAATCAAACAGTGTATTAAGTTCATCCTGAGTAAAAAGTTTTACTTCTGGGGCAACCTCATCTGGTTTCATATCTTTCAGAATAGGATTTCTGCTTATATATTCCTGGTCAATACAGTACTCAAACAGTTTATTGAGTTTGGAAAGATATTTCAGTTGAGTATTCGGAGCATGTTTATTGATCGTCTGCCTTTCCCGAATCATAGCTCTTATCCGGTTAATATCAGCAAGATTCAAATCTTCTACAAGATATGCTTTGAATGCAGTCATATAAGATTTGATCGTAGCTTTATCAAATTTGGTAAATCTGATAGATGAAAACTCCTCTACTGCTTCATACAGTGTTTTAGGCCTTAAATCAGATTCTTCTTTTGATTCGACTTCTTCAACTTTATGAGCTTCGGTTAATCTCTCATCAAGGATTTTCAGAGCTTCGGCTTTGTTCTTATTATCCCAAATCAGCCCTTTGATGGCAACTTTTTCAGCTCCATCAATGATTGTATAGACGATACCATTCCGCTCGATGCAGTATGCGAATTTATATGTAGGGTGTTCCCATCTTTTTCTTGTTCTTTGTCTTGGCATAATATTATTCTATAAATATTAATTAATTCCTATCTAATTTTCAGGATAAAACTTAAATGGCATCATCATTTTATTCATGGCTCTCTGATAATAATCCAAATTCTCAAATTGCTGGATGTCATCCCAGAAATATCCCCAATGGTACAACAGGGCTTGTTGTAATTCGTAAAAATTTTTAAAACCAGCATTTACGAATAAATCTCCAATATTTGAAGGTTTCTTTAAATTATCTTTATTCATAAATAATACGCTTCTCTTCAGCTCTTCGAGAATACTAATTACATTCTCTAATCCTTTTGATATTATTATTTTTGTGGCGTTCAATATTTCTACTTTGGAGCTATTTTCAGTAATTAATTGCGAATCAATTAAAAATTTCTGAATTTTTTCATCAACTTTAAATTCCATTTCTACTGAACTATCCATAATATTTTGTGATAGTTTTGAAGATAACCGAAGAAAATTGTAATGGAATATATCTGCTCTGATCTCTGATAGTTTATCTATAAATTCCTTATTAATTTGGTTTAAACAGAAACTTAAATCGCTAAAGCTCCTTTTTTGTATTTCCAAGATAGATTTCTTCCATTTAAACTTTCGAGCATGTTGTCCTATGAGAATGTAGGAGCAACAATTAGCAATATATTCATATAGGGAAACTATAAGATTAATAATTGTATCAAATAAAAAAAGGTAATTTCTTGATACTTTCATATGTGTTCTGTTCAAGTTAGAATCAAATGGAGTCGAATTCTTTATCGAATTATGGTCTCCATTTGGTAATAATGTTTCTGTTGTCATTTGATTGAAATAATAAATAAGTGATTCACATCTTAATAGAATATTTCCAAATAGCACTTTAGAATCTTCAATATCTTTCTTATTGCGGACATTAGTAATTTGAGCTTTTTCAAAATTGGAACTCGAATTAAAATTGATTAGCTTGAAAGAATAAATTTTATGCAAGTTCATCACACGATAACTTATTTTTCTTACTATTGAAATTAATTCATCTTCTAATTGATTATTCATTTTCTGCCTCCGATTCTGGCAAAGTAACTTTAGCCGGCAATAATTTAAATTGCTTTTCATCTAATTCAATTTGATATAACTTCACATTTGAAAAAGCATTATTATTTGTAATAATCTCAAATATATTATTTCTTAGTTCATTATCTGATCTTAAACCAAAATATATTTCTTTTATAATCATCGGATTAAAATTAAATAAAACTATCTCTTGGTTATTATCAGTAATAATTTCATCGGCATCATCATGCATTCTTAATATTCTCCATTCCTTTTCCAAAACCCAATCTGTACTTTTTCTAAAAAAAGTATTACTCAATTCATCCATATTATATATGTCTGCTATTATTGGCCTTTGCTGAACATATTCAACTTTTCGTACATTCCGGTATTCTAAATTTATATCTCTCTTTTCATAGAAGAAATCATTATCAGTTTCAAAACCTATCACAAAGCCTTTTTGATTGTTAGCATAATGTGTCCACATGCTAATATTTAATGGATCTTCTGTTAAACTCAATAAAACAAATTCCTTGTTAAGTTGAGCCATTATTTTCGGAACTAAATCATTAAAATAATTAACCTGCCAGTTTTGTGGATCTTCTTCTTTATAAGGATTCTGACCTCTTGTATTTTTTTCAAAAGCCAACCAATCAGCAGGAGACATTTTTTGAAATGCTTCTTCAGGTAAATTCTCAAGAAATAATCTTTGGAATTCTTTTTCATCAATTGTGTCAATAATATCATCTGAGTTATTGTCTGTTAGTTTGAAATAAGGAAAAAGTTCAAAAGGATCATTTAGTTCATTCCTACGTGTAAATTTCAAACTACATTTTTCGAGTACTTTGATGATATTGTTGTCAATATATTTGTATAATAGCATTTCCCTTCTAAGCTCCCATTTCTATTTTTTCAATTAAAAATGATAATGTGTACTCGACTCTTGTAAATAATGTTTTCATGATTTTTTGCTTATATATTTCAAATCTGTTATTTCTAATTCCTGAATACCTTTTTCTATCCAGTGAATGCGATCATCAGACCAATCAAATTTTAACCTTGAATGTATAGCTCCTTTTGCATTATTAATCGCTGTATCTTTATTTGGAGTTATTATCTCAATTTTTCTGTCATTTCTTTTTGTATACCAATCAATTATTCTCAAGTTTACAGTATTATCACCAAAACCATAACCTGCAATAATCAAAATATCAGTCTGATTTAGTAATTGATGAAACTGATAGAATAAGTCAAGGTAAATTCCATAATTATATTCAAGATATTTATTATTAAAGCCTGTTAAGAACAGAGGTTTTTTATCAACTCTATATTCTTTATCATTTACAGAAATTTGGACTTCGTCCTCACTTTGCCATTCGTCATACTGTCCAATTTCTTCGATATTCAAAGATACGCCATCATCGGTTCTGAAATTATACCAATCTATAGAACCATGTAATTTTAACAATTTTAGCTTATCTTGTCTATTTAATTGGTGGTTGTCAAAAAATCTCACTCCTTTCCCTGCTTCAGCAAAACCATCATTGTATTCAATCAAATTTTTCCTCAATGATTTTTCCAAAAGAGTATCATGGTTTAATGTAGCTATGCCAGGAACATAACTATTTTCAACTATTTGGGAAATGATATCTAAATAATTAATGCAACCGTGCTTTTTTACTAAAGAAAGGTGTATAACCGATTTTATAAATTTCTCAGCTTCTTTACAAAGTAGTTTCACTTCTTCATATTTATCCTGATTATCTGGAAAAATTGGATCGATAGAATGTACAAGACAATGGATTATTCGGTTTGTAAGAGGATTATCTACATCCCTTGAGAAGCCCAATTTAATTTGATTTATCACATCAAAGATCTCTTCATAATTAACCGTATATTCTGACTTTGCAATTGTGCAGTAGTACTGATTCAGTTCAGTGGCAATTATTTTAAGAAATCTTGATATTTTTTGGGGATACCTAGAATAAGGACAATTGGCAAAATAATCTTCACTTTGACCTGATGCAGTCTTTAGTCTATATTCCTCGCCATCTTTAAACCATTTATTATAATTATTAAGGATTTCATTAGTAATATCCCATGTTCCCGGCAATCCTGCAGGTATTGACATCCCAGATCCTAAAAGAAGTGCCACTTTGTTCATTTTAAATTCCTCCTAATGCTTGCCCACCGGCATTATATGTTACCCCAAAAATTGTGTCGCTTAGCCATTTCTGGAATGATGGGTTATCGCTAAATTGCTTAAATAATTCTGTATGATCGGCTATAAGTTCTACCATTACCCGACCTAAAGCTCTGTCATGTTCTATTCTTGCATTCTGTTTATCAGAGTTCTTCATCGCGTTCTGATAAGCTGTATCAGCTGCAACTTTTTCCGGTATTTCTTGTGCAATTACCTGTCGGATTTTGTCCTTGTCTTTCCAAGGGACATTGCCAAACAGATCATTAAATGTTTTTATAATATTGCTCAGCCGGTCAAGCTCAGGTTCTGGTTTTCTACCTCCTCCGGAGGTTGGAATTGGATCGACTTCTGCATCCTTATCTTCAAGAGTAATACTCATACTTGCTTTGATTTCTGACCGATAACTGTCCATATCAATAGTTTCAAGTATTCCTTTGGATAAATCCTCTTCTTTCGGGGCAGGTAATTTGGGTATAAGGAAATTTAGGAATATTGACAATTTTTCCCATTCGGTGTTGCTATAAGGAAGAATAGATGAAAGGAAACCATAAGTTCGCACAAATGCTTTAGATTTTCCTTTGAAATCAACCTGTCCGTCTTCATCAAGGTCTGTGTTGTAAACTGCAACACAGGCATCTAATATAGGATCGAGGGTTTCTCTTTCGGATCCCGATAAGTACAGTTCTACTAATCTATTTATCTGCTCGGGGGAATATACTTGATATCCATCTAAATCAGCTTTTAAGTCGTGCAATTTATTCGGATCGGTCTCTTCGCTTAGAATAGTTGTTCTATAATAATCAGAAAAAGCTTTTTGTATAATTTCTGTGTCATTATAAAAATCCAGAATGAACGTATCATGCTTTTTAGGGTGCGACCTGTTTAGTCTTGAAAGTGTCTGAACTGCCTTTATTCCTGACAAAGGTTTATCGACATACATAGTGTGCATCAATGGTTCATCATATCCTGTCTGGAATTTATCTGCTACAACCAGTATCCTGTATGGATCTTCAGCAATTTTATCGACAATTTTATTACTGGAAAATTCATTAAGACTCGATTCAGTTACGTTTACTCCGCCATATTCATGCTCTCCGGAGAAAGCTACTATGGCTTTATACGGATAATTTTTTTTACTCAGGTAATCATTTACTGCATGATAATATTCAATAGCCCTCATTATAGAACTGGTAATAACCATGGCTCTTGCCTGACCGCCAATTTTTCTCTGCCCCATTACTTTTGCATGAAAATGATCAACCATTATCTCCGCTTTTTCCCGAATAGCGTGTTCGTTGGATTCTACATATTTCCGCAATTTCTTCTGAGCTTTTTTGGTATCAAATTCAGGATCATCTTCAATTGCTTTCACTAAGCGATAATAACTTGAGACGGGAGTATAATTTTTAAGCACATCAAGAATGAAACCTTCCTGAATGGCTTGCTTCATTGTGTAACTGTGAAATGGATAATGCTTTATTTTTCCATCGGCTTGAGGGGATGGCTCGCCAAATATTTCAAGAGTTTTATTTTTTGGCGTAGCTGTGAATGCAAAATAGCTGGCATTTGTCAGCATTTTCTTTGATTCAATCAATTCATTGATAACGTCCTCAATGTCTTTTTCTTCATTACCTGGATTGTAAGTAACAGTAGGCTCAGCAAGAGCAATATTCATTTTGGAAGATGCTTTTCCCCCCTGGCTCGAATGAGCCTCGTCTATAATAATTGCAAATTTGTTTTGCCTGTGTTCATCTCCAATTTCAGAGAGTATAAAAGGAAACTTCTGAACAGTTGTTATTATTATCTGCTTGCCTTCTTTTATAAACTTTCTTAAATCTCCCGAACGCTCGGCATGACCAACAATATTGCCGACTTGTGCAAATGATTTTATTGTATCCCTGATCTGTTTGTCCAATATCCTTCTGTCCGTTACGACAATTATTGAATCGAATACAGCTTTTTTATCCTTTTCTAATCCGACTAATTGATGAGAAAGCCAGGCTATTGAATTAGATTTTCCGCTTCCGGCCGAATGCTGAATTAAATATCTTTTACCGGCTCCTCTATTTGCAGCATCAGAAAGCAATTTTCGCACAACTGTTAATTGATGGTATCTTGGGAATATTTGTTTTCTTTTCTTTTTACCGGTTTTCTCGTCTTTTTCTTCAAGAATTTGTGCGTAGTTCTCAATAATATCCGTCAGCCGGCCTTTTTGGAGAATTTCTTTCCAAAGATAATCCGTGGCTAAGCCATCCGGATTGGGAGGATTACCTGCTCCGTCAAGGTATCCTTTGTTGAATGGCAGAAACCATGAGTCTTTGCCTTTCAGATGAGTACACATGCGAACTTCATGGTCATCGACTGCAAAATGAACTATACAGCGTCCGAATTGAAACAGCAATTCTTTCGGGTCGCGGTCATTTTTATATTGCTGAACAGCGTCTTCAACGGTCTGCTTTGTAAGTTTATTTTTAAGCTCGAATGTCGCAATAGGAAGGCCATTGATGAATACTCCCATATCAAGGGCTAATTGTGTCCCGTTTTTACTATATTTCAACTGCCTTGTAATACTGAATATATTTTGTCCGAACATCAGCCTTGCTTTTTCGTTATTTGCCGTAGGGCTGCCATAGAACATCGTAATGGAATGCGGTCCATGTTTTATGCCTTTACGAAGAACATCAATTATGCCCCTTTTAGCAATTTCCCCCTGCAACCTGTGGAGGAATTGAGTCCTTGCAGGCGATTCAGTTTCGAGATTAAGGCTTTCCGCTATTTGGGGTTGAGTGGATTCGAGAAATGATTTTAGCTTAATCAGGTCGACAGCATGGGAACGGTCATAATCTTCGGGATTACCTTTTTGATAACCGGCATTTTCTAACAGATATTTTTCTATTGTAGCCTCAAGGCCGGCTTCGCTCGTGTCAGTAAAATTATAGTTCATGTTTTGCATATATTTTCTTAATAATTTTTATTGCAAATAAACATCAAATAAGCAAGTTCTTGCAACATAATAAAGTTACATGTATTTCACAATTTGAGCTATGATTTCTATCAAATAAGATTGTATCATAGAATCATCAAATTATTTCTTAAAAAATCTGTCAAATAACCATCAAATAAGCAACCGATTGATATTGAACGAATTAGACGGAATTTGCATCCATTATTCCGGTTGCAATCAAATAAAATCACTGCCTTGCCCACCATGGGATATATTTTACAAATTTGCGACCGGAAGATTCGTCGTATTTTATTATTAGACCTTTTTCAAGAGTATCTCTTATTACCCTTGAGATAGCAGCACTGTTTTTTTCTTCTACTCCAAATCTGTTCCTTAATGTAGCATTGGTCATATATTCTCTTTGTACAAATTTTAGGCAGGAATGAAGGTAGCATGCCCAATTTTTCTCTTCACTATCCATGTCCCAAAAATTCTTATATGCAAATAATACAACTCGAGTATGTTCTTCGGTTGCTTCGAAAATTGGCGCAGGCAACTGGTAAATTTCAGTTTCAAAGACTGCTTTATCAATACCGCTGCCTCTTTCTTCACAAACGCCGACTCGTCTCATCAATGACGCTATATATTCGTTTCTTGATTTTGGCGGACTGTCCAGAAATCTTTCTGTTTTTACAAGTGGGGTACCAGGATTTGTAATTTCCATTCTGTTAGAAAAGATTTCGATAGTAGGCCCGGTTCCTGTTTGAAAGAAATCCTGATGTATTAATGCATTTGCAACAAGTTCCCTAATGGCTATAGCAGGAAACATTGGGAGGTCTTTTCTTAAAGCCTTTCCGATAAGTTCATTACTGGGAACTAATGCAAGTAAAAATTCAATTAATCCTTCAAATCCCGAAGCATACCCTTTTACACCTACTTGTTCTTTTAATGTTTCTAATCGATTATTACCCTTATAATGGATCACACGAATTGATTTTCTTTTTAAGAATTTGAACTCATTGAAGTTATTTGCAAATAAAATGGCTCCTAAATTATTAATATTATAGTTCCCTGTTTCATTTTTCAATATCAAATCATCATTTTTCAGAGCTTCAAGGATAGCTTGATTACCATCCGGTACAGGTTTATTCATTAATTCGAAGTATGATGAATAATTAAGTAATCGTAATACTTCTTGGGAAACTACATTTTCTTTGGCAAATAATGATTCAAAAGGTGTTTTATCAAAAACCCGCCACAATTCTCTTTCTTTTTCGGGAAAATCTTTTAGTTTTTTCTTGTAAGACCCTATGCGAATGTATTCGGTCCCCTGAAATTGAACCGGATGGCGGTAAGCAGGTTTTATTTCTAATAATACTACATCTTTATTATTAAATTGTACCTGATAAAAACTGAAGTCAATTTTTGGGGACAATAATCTAAGTAACCAGTTCTCGAGTTCCTCATTACCAATTTTAATTTGAGAAGGAATGAATCCAGTACCCAAAATTTCATGATCCTCGTCTCTTATTCCCCATAGTAAATAGGCATTAGCTTTGCCATTCAGAGCTGCAGAGTTTGATAATGAGGAAATATACTCGCCAATTTCCTGAGGATCTGAATTATTGTGCTTAAATTCTATCCATTCTGTTTCTTTTGGATATTTAATTAATTCCTTAATCAGGTCTATTATATACTTTTCATCCATCATTCCTCGGACTCCTCTATGAGTTCTTCTTCATTTTCTTCAATTTCTTCTTCCGGCTCGGCTTCTACTTCTTCGAAGTCCGGGACGGCTATATCCCGCACGTCTATCTGCCCGGTTACGGCGTTGGAAATAAGGCGTGTGCGGTATTCCTGTATCAGCTCTATTTCTTTTTTTGCTTTTTCTATGGTCTGGTCTATTAAAAAAGTCTCTTTTTCTATGTAGGAGACGATTTGCTTTTGGGTGGAAAGGTTTGGAAATGTACAGAATAATTTTCTTATATTCCCTAATCCTATAAAAGGTTGTCCGCCTCCAGTTTGATTATTTGCTATTTGAATTGTTACTATTGAACTTTTAAGAAGATGCAACAAGTAATATCCATTTAATTTTTTTGAATTTGACGTTTTGAAAAGAGCAACATTCTTAATTGAAAACATCCTTGAAGTATCCACATATATACAACTACCTATATTTCCTCCAATCATTGACATCAATATATCACCAGATTGAGTATTGGATCGAGAATATATTAGCTCATGCCATTCTAATGAAATATGTGGCGCTTTATCAAAATCGATAAAGCCATTATAGAAAAATTTTGATGTTATAAGAGGAAAACTGTTTTTCGTTTTATTTATATAAGGTGGAGTATCATGTGTCCCATCTTTGATTTCTACATATTTTGATAAATTTGTACAATTCCAATCCTTCGGAATATCTCCCAGCCAGTCAATGCCGCTGGGCTTGTATTCAGGGTAGGGTTTGCCGGTGGCAACGTCGATCCTGCCTGTAACGGCGTCGTTTATAATTGCCTGCTTCTGCTCCTTCAGCAGCCCGACCAGCTTTTTCTTGTTCCTGATGAACTTATTTATCTTTGCCGTTTTCCAGTCGAGGTAGCGGGCTATCTGCTGCTGTTCGGGCAGGGGTGGGACCGGTAGGAGTAACCTTTTAAAATCTCTCCATGATAAGTTTTGACGAAGACCAGAACCCAAACCATAAAATACTTTCATTAAATCAAGACCATGTAATAGCCAACTAATAAATTTGTAATTACTGGTTAAGTATGAACACAAACAAATATATGCAGATGTGATTATTCCTTTGTTTTTTACTAACCCAGTTCTTAAACTTACTTTGTCATTTTGTAGATCAGTTGATCTTATAATTATATCACCTGGTTCAACTATTTGGTATGACTCAAAAGATTCTGGCACTAGGCCATGAAGTTTTTCTTGAGGTTTTATTACAATCTTACCATAGCTTAATGATAATACTTGTTTTTCTATTAAACCGATATTTTTATTTTTATTTTCTCTGAATAATGATAGACCTGGATTTACTTCCCAATGCTCCGGGACATCTCCGAGCCAGGGGATATTAGAGTTTTTATATTTGGGGTATGGTTTCATTAGAATTTCCCTCCTAATGTACGGAGCAAATCAACTGTGTTGATGAAATTAACATCAAATGCCATACACACATCCGGTATAAATATTTTTCTTTTGCTATTGGGATCAGATTTCTCCTGGGTAACAACTGTCATATTATCTGTTTTCGCCTTGGCAATCAGCCATGGATCAGCAACGCTTAAAAATTCAGCTTTTGCTGTTTCTTTATAGTCCTGCATTAATACCCAGTCAGCGATTGTACTTAAGTTATTTTGAGTAATTTCATCTTCAGAAGATAGGAACCAATTATCCCTATTTAATTTGTTGCACCAATCAGCCAAGCCATCTTCCCCTATTTTAAGTTCATCAAATATCATATCAAGAGAAAAAATGGATTCCTTTTCGTTTTCTCTTTTCAGCCAATCCCAAAAAATTGGAAAAACATCCATCGGATAATAAAATCTATGAGCCTGAATAAAGACATTAGCATCAAGGAGGTATTTCAAATCAAACCTCCCTGTTTAGCATATTTTACGATTGTTTCAGGTTTTACCCCAAGCATCCTGGCGCCATTACGCATTAACAGATTCCCGGAAAATATTTCTTTGCAGACGGCATTAGTAAACGATTTACTATTTGCGATGGGAAAACTGTTGTGGAAATTTCCACTGGAACTTTTTGATTTAGACTTTGACCAGAGTTTCTGTAATATTCCATAATAATTAAAGAATTCCTCTTTTTGGATATATCCCAAATCCAAAGCACGTCTTGCGATAACAACCGAGCTAACTTTAAAAATACGAGTCAGGTTCTCCGAACGTACTTGTACATCTCCGGATATATGCTGCCATTCACGTTTGAAATCCTCATCAGGAACCAGTACTTCCGCAGCTATTTGATTACAAAGGCTTTCAGTGTCAGAATGTAGAAAATCATCGTTAATACTATAATTCGACACACCATCATAACCTATCCAGATATGTGCAAGTTCATGTACAAAGGTAAATATTTGGGCGGCTGTAAAATCAGCAGAATTAATGAAAATTAGAGGGGCATAAGGATCAGTTAAGGCAAATCCCCTGAACTCATCAACATTTAAGGTGCGATGAGTATTAGACCCAACCTTTCCATTTCTTATGACAAGTATTCCGGCTTCTTCTGCATGTTCTGTTAAATATCTTAAAAACTCATCTTTAGAGAATTGATTCCTATCATCTAAATGTAATTTTAAAGTTTTACTAATATCAACTGCGACATCTTTTATTTTAGAAGAGCTATTGAATTTTCCTACAAATTCTAATGGCTCATCAGTTACCTCTTTTATATATTCTCTGTACCAATCTTGTTTTCGGATTGCGTCGGCAATTACATCTTTTAAATCTATGCTAAATTCCCGGCTTATCGAATCTCCAAAAGTTCTAAGATCAACAGTAAGTTTTGATTCAGCGGGCGGTTTCGATAAATATAAATACCCAAATGGAATTCGAAGCTTCTTAGCAATAGCCTGAGCCTGTTTAAAAGTAGGTTTTGTTAAACCTTCTTCCCATTCAATGTATTTCTTATTGATACTCTGAACCAAATCATCTTCCGATAATCCGGCTCTATTTCTTGCCCAAATTAGGACATCAGTATTGATATAAGCTGTGCTCATTTTAATACCTCACAGACTTTATCGTAACAATATTTAAAAATTTATTCAATTCTATATTCCAATTCCAGTTTTGACACAATTATCAAGTTTTCGATGGAGAAGGGAAATCAATGTTAGGTAATCTGCAGCATCATCCTCTCCCTGCCATAAAATCTTAGGCTCATGAGCAAGAGGGTTTCTTATTGCCGCAAAACATCCCTTGAGTAAAGCTGCAAATCCTTTATGTTCTGATTTCTCAGTTTCAGTCCGCAATGTATTCAGAGCCAATATTGGCCGTTCAACAGAGAAAACCTTATCAATTAACATGGCTCCATCTCCATCAATACCGGATAACTCTCTGACACGTTGAGCAAGACCTTTTGAAGCTTCAAACACGGCATGGAAATAGTTATCCTGCATAAGCTCTTTTTGGCAATATTTTTGAACTTCGGAATGTATAGGTCTGCCTTGAAATTTAGTTCTGATTGTATTGACTCTTTTCTCTGCTTCATCAATCGTAGCTACCGGGTCAACCTTTCTGAATTTGCCGTCCTTTCCAAATTCTAATCCTTTAAAATATAAGATCGAATTGAGATTATTTCTATGCATCTCAAATTCATCTCTTCGATCTATGAATCGAGCAGGATTCAGAAAAGCAATAACAAAATCAAGGATTTGATTAGGGCTCTTGTATTGTTTTTGAATATCTAAAAAAGTATGGTACAATCTTCTCCATTTTGTCGATTGTCCTGAATTATCGATTATACCACGGTCTTGAAGCACACGTGTGATATCCGAACCTGAACCGCATTCTCCAAGAACTTTTGCGAGCGACTCAATTTCACCTTCTTTAAACAATTCTAAAATAGTGCTCATTTCATCATCCTTCACCAATAATTTCTTCGAGGAGGCCGTCGGTTTCCGCTTCAAGGGCAAAAATATCGGCTTTAATTTCATCCAGTGTCCTCATTGGAGCCGACTTGTAAAAGTGTTTTGTAAAAGATACTTCATATCCGACTTTTATACTTGTCTCGTCTATCCAAGCATCAGGTGTATATGGCAAAACTTCCCTCTTAAAGAAGGCGTCAATGCCTCCTTCCTCAAGCAAAGGAATTTGCTCGGTGTCGTTCAGGTTTGTGTCCTGATGATATTCTACTACACTTTCCTTACCTTTTATTACTTTGGGGAAAAGCCCGTAAATCGGGTTTGCTTTTGTTCCTTTTTTATGTATCTTTTTAATTAAAGGAACGCCTTCTTCGGAAATTTCATTATTGCCTTTAAAGTCTTTTACTTCTTTCGCTGAATAAACCTTTTCCGGATCGGCATTTTTAATTCTCAATGGCCTGAATACAGATACTTTATAATAACCGAACGCTTCATTAGGAAAGATTTTAGATTGTTCTGTTTGTTCAGGATTCAGAATCAAGCTGCAAATCTGTTCGATATGTTCTTCATTTAATTCACAGTTCTTTTTCCCCATATTCTTTCGCAATTGTTGATACCATCCTGTAGCATCGATCAATTGCACCTTTCCTCTGCGAAAATCAGGCTTCCTGTTTGTAATTACCCAAATATATGTTGCAATACCGGTGTTATAGAAAATATTCTCTGGAAGAGCAATTATCGCCTCCAGCCAATCATTTTCAATAATCCATCGGCGAATATTACTTTCTCCCTGTCCAGCATCCCCCGTAAAAAGAGAAGAACCGTTATGTACCTGGGCTATCCTGCTACCAAGCTTACTATCAGCTTTCATTTTCATGAGTTTATTCACCAGGAACATTAATTGCCCGTCACTTGAACGAGTAATCATTTTAAAATCAGGATCATCAGCATATTCAAGTATAAACCTGGGATCCTTCATGTCCTTTTTTCCGCCCATTCTGTCTAAATCTGTTTTCCAGCTTTTCCCGTATGGAGGATTAGAAAGCATGAAATCGAATTGCCTGGAAATAAAACTATCTGCTGATAAAGTTGACCCATATTTAATGTTATTTGCTTCTGTACCTTCGCCTTTCAATAAAAGGTCTGCTTTGGCAATGGCATAAGTTTCCGGTTGTACTTCCTGACCATATAAATGTATTGAAACTTTTTTCCCGGCTTTATCTGCCAGTTCCTTTAAACGTTCCTCAGCGACAGTTAGCATTCCGCCTGTGCCACAAGCGCCATCATAAACAAGGTAGGTTCCAGACTCAATTTTGTCGGCAATAGGCAGGAATATAATATCTGCCATTAATTTGACTATATCACGTGGAGTAAAATGTTCTCCGGCCTCTTCATTGTTTTCTTCGTTAAACCTGCGGATAAGTTCCTCAAATACTGTTCCCATACTATGGTTATCCAAAGCGGGTAATTTCTCATTCCCATCAGAATCAAAGACAGGTTTTGGACTTAGATTAATTGCAGGATTCAGGAACTTCTCAATTAGAGCTCCAAGAATATCAGCTTCAACAAGAGTTTGAATTTGATTGCGGAATTTAAATTTATCTAATATTTCCTGTACATTTGGAGAATACCCATCTAAATACTCTTCAAAATCAGTCTTGAGTTGCTGAACCTTAGCCCTGTTTTTCAAGTCCCTAAGAGTAAATGGAGAACTATTGAAAAAAGCTTCTCCAGATGCCTGACAAAGAGCAGCTTCCTGATTTGCAATACCGGCCTTATCAAGCTGTTTTTTCATTCCCAGAACTGCTTCCTTTGTTGGTTCCAGAAGAGCATCAAGACGTCGAATTACTGTCATTGGCAGAATTACATCCCTATATTTGCCACGCACATAAACATCTCTGAGGACATCATCAGCTATTCCCCAAATAAAATTTACTATCGAATTGTGAATATTATAATCCATAAAAAATCCTAATTTCAAACAGTTATCGAATATTCCTCTTCCACACCTCGTTCGTGCAGAACTACCATGCCAATTATATCATATTCTTCTTTATCTTGCCCGGTGAATTCCGGGAACTCATCCGAGTAGGGTTTTAGCGTAAAATTTTCCTTGTCCGAACCTTCATTATATTTTGCAAAATAATAATTTTCGTCATATGATATCACTACACAGCAAGAATTTTTTAGCGGGAGACTGTCGGTTATAAGTATTTGGTCATTTTTCTTATAATCCAGTTCGGGCAGGTCATCGTCGAGAATTGCGACTAAAAGATGTTCAAGGGCAAAGATATCTCTGATCTCATTATGTTCCCTGATTGCCCTTTGCTTTTCATCCGGATCAACAGAAACATATTTGAGATTATTCTCGTCCTCGTAGAAGTGTTTTACATTATATCGCTTCTTTTTATATTCATCTGATGCCTTATAAATTTTTTGGATCTTCATGACAGCCTCCTAATAAGTTATTTGGGCGTCCTCATTATTCTGGTGACGACCCCAAGAATTTGTGTATCCCCGTCAACCTTAATCGGTTCATACTTTGGGTTTTCGGGGTGAAGCAATGTATAACCATTAACCTTTTTAATCCTTTTTAGTGTTAGATTACCTTCGACAGATGCAATTACAATATCATTATCCCGGTACTGAACCTCGACATCAATCAGCAACTCGTCGCCTTCCTTGATATCCGCTTCGATCATACTATCGCCAGTTACTTTTATGATAAATGACTTCTGCTTAAAAAGTTTATCAATATTGAAATATCGGTCGATGTAATCATCTATAGGGCTTGGACTTCCTGCAGGAACAGGCATCAGAAATACCGGGATCCTTCTGTCTTCCCTGGATTCCACACCAAATAATTCAAGATTTTTTGGTGCAGGCCTTTGAGCAATAGCCGTATTACCTAAGAACATTGGTTCTTCACCTTTTCTAATATACTTAGGATTTATTCCTAACTTTTCTTCTAATGTTTCTAATAAGTCCTGAGGAGCTTCAGCCTTGCCGGCCTTATAACTGTACAACCGGAATTTCGTAGTATCCACAGCATCGGCAAACTTATCAACCGTAAGCTCCAGCTCTTTTATGACGTTAAATATCCTCTCTCCGATCTCTCTGTTGTTTTCTTTCATTATTCCCTCAACAAAAATTTTCTGAATGAGAAAATATTTCTTGCATATATTAGAAATATTTTCTATTTTTGTTTTTGAAAATAGATTTCAAATCTATTTAAACGTAATTTACAAAAAATTACAAATATTAACAAATAAATTATGAGTTAAGATGGAAAAGCAGAGAAAATATAACAGCGTACTAAGTAGAGGGGTAGTGGCTAAAGTCGCTCGGAAGCTCGGTTGTTCACATCAATTGGCATGGCACAGAATATTTGTCCAACATGATCCGGAGACATTAGAAATTGCTGCTAAGTACGAAGCAGAAACAAGGATAAGTAAGAAAAGGGCTCTTAGGGAGCTGATAGATGCAAAATCCATTAATATCGAAAGAGAATTAGAAGAGTTAGAAAATAATTCTAATTACAGTGATAACAAAACAGCAATTTGATGATAAAATCACCCTTTTTGTAGAAGAATCGAAGGAAGCATGGTGAAAAAAGTTGATAATAAAACCGACGGATACTTGAAAATGAAGCTTTATAATATAAGGGAGCTTACCCAATTCGGAATCGGTGAAAAGGAACTGTACAGATGGGTCAGGAATAAATGGCTTAAACCTTTTACATATTCCGGATCATTACCAAAGTACAGATATGAAGATTTTTATAAGGCCTGTGAACTGAATATGCAGGATATAAGACAAAGAACAGAAAAGATGGTAATGGTACAAAAACCGGCGCCGAGCAGATCAAAAAAAGATGAAGTTATGGCGAGATTAAAAGCCACTTACCTGAGCTAATCATCCTGCCATGCAGGAAAAATAATTAATCAATTTACAACTAATTAAGGAAAAACCATGGGAAAAGACCGTGCAAAAGAAAGGCTCGAAGAGATTAGAGAAGCAATGCTTGAGCTTCTTGAGGAAGCAAGAGAGATTATTCCCGACGGGCATTCAAAAGTCCGCGCAGAAATGTACTGGTACGCTCATATCAAGACAGCAATACTGAAAGAACATGATTACCTTGGCGGTTCTATGGTGACCGTTGATGACACGATAGAGGAACTATCTGAAAAGGAGACGCTATGAACTTAGTTTTCACATGCGAAGATGAAAAAGATTTTTCGGTTTTCAAGTCAGCTTTAAATAAATCAAAGTATTCAGCAGACGGAGTCAGTTACAATCTTCGATCATTCTATTTCGGAACAAGATCAAAATCAGAAACTGTCAAGCTGGAAAGAGAAGTCCAGAAAATAGCCGATCAGAACAATGTTAGCGGAAATTGGGGATCGGAGGACTTACCATGATTAGAACAACTGAAGCAGACGGTAAAACCAGATGGTTCTCGGATGAGAATGACTGGATAAATTCAGAAGGATATACCATCGCAGTATGGGACGGATGTATCATAGCAGAAAATGAATATGAAGATTTTAAGCAGTTCATCAGGAAAGAATCCGGTGCTGATACAGAGCCAATCGGAAGTTTCGTAGATGAGAATAAAACCGAAGTCTTTGTATTTCTGGTTAAAAGTAATATCCCTCAATTCTCAATATGGCGATTCAAAGTCCCGGGCTTGAAATGGTGGTACGACACATTCTGGTCAGTTAACGGAGGAAGGCTTGTAAGCTCTTCAGAGATTACGCCTATTCTAAACAAACTTGGATTGAAAATAACTGAAGGAGCGTTAGATGGCATACTTCATGAAAATTGATCCGGAGCTTGTTACAGAGCTATATCTCAGAAGGGAAAACCTGAAACAGAACGGTATCAGAAAACCAATTACTGTCCAGGTTAGAGAAGCAATTGCAGAATACATTACTAAGCATAAAAAAGAAGAAAGCCCTTTGACTGGTACTCAAAAGGCCTTCAGAAATACTAAAATTTCAAATCAAAGATAAGGAGAAAATTCTAATGGAACAAGAAAATTTTGCAAAAGTTGACTTACAGGTTCTGGTTGAGAAACTGGAAAGTCAGAAGATCAGAAAAAGGGATTTGATAGTCCCATCGACAGCCATCTCAATGAGAGAGGGCAGGCTTAATCTGTTGAATCAGGAATCAGATGGAGAGCTTCAGGATCTACTCAAAGAATCAGGTATTTCATCATCCGGAGAATCTGATAATGAGATATTTGATCTGACTGATTCATGCCACGCTCAAATATCTGATAAGCTTGGTATTCCAGGCAGGTATTATGAGAAAATGAGAACGGAAGCAGTTGAAATGCTTGATTACAATGTTTCAGAATGGTTAGGCAGAAAGCCTTCGAACTATTTCTTGAGGACTTTTAACAGTAGTAACGGTTCAAACGGAATAGGAAGGGCATTCTTAAGCGACAGATTCAAAGTGATTGACCATCTTGATATACTAATAACCGCATTGGATGCTATAAAAAGTTCGGACAGGAATGTAATCATTGAAAGTGCAGACCTGACAGAACAGAGAATGTATGTCAGATTTATAGCACCTGAAATTGTAAAATCTGCTCCGGAGCTTCTAAAGAACTACAATGTTCCAAACGGAAATAACAATGACGGAGGATTCGGAGTTTGTACCGGATTTGTTCTGAGCAACTCAGAAACCGGTCATGCAACATTTACTATAGCTCCAAGGCTTACAGTTTTAGCCTGCCGGAATGGAATGATTCTCCACAAAGATAAAATTGCAGAGAAACACCTCGGAACTAAGATGGATGTAGGAACTTTCGACTGGAGCGAGAGTACAAGGCAGAAAGAACTTGAACTAATCCAGTGCCAGGTTCAGGATGCTGTTTCAGCCTATTTATCGGAAGATTATATAGGTAAAGTCCTTGACGAAATGACCATGAAAGGTTCAAAGCTACTTGAACATCCGGTAGATGCAGTAAATAATATCAGTGTTTCTTTAGGATTTTCAGAAGAAAGAAAAAGCGAGTTATTGAACTATTTCATGCTCGGCAGGGATACTACGGGATTCGGAGCAGTGCAGAGCCTTACCTACTTAGCACAGAACGTTCAACCGGATCTTAGATACGAACTGGAAACCGCTTCTGTAAATATTCTTGATAATATCGAGAATTACGACAGGCCGGCAGTTAAATCTTATAACCAGCTAAAAATGAATTGAGGCGAGTATGAAACAGATAAAACTTAAGAAACTGAATTACTATTCCCCTGAGATAAGAACAAAAGCCAGCAGGATAGCCCTGATTGGGATTTACATCTCAATAGCCCTATTGATAATTGCAATGCTAATGATAAATAAAGGAGTTTGAATATGTTTAAAATAGTTAAATCCGATGAGCCCTTACGCATAGAAACGATAAATGTACTTATCTATGGCGAGCCCGGAGCAGGCAAAACAAGCCTTGTGAACACAGCATCATTGCCTCTGACTCTTGACTTTGACAAGGGCGTACACAGAAGCGAATTCCGAAAAGACGTCATGGTGATTGAATCATGGAAACAGATAAATAATAATATGTCAGAACTGATTAAAACTTTCAATCAGTATGATACAATCATTCTTGATACTATAGACACCCTATTGGATTACATTGGGGCATGGATAGTTGATCAGGAACCCAAACTTGCCAGAAACAAACTTCAATTCTTCGGCAGGTTGAAAGATGAGTTTTCACTTTTCGTAGGCAAACTCAAAACCCTCGGCAAAGATGTGGTGATGATAGCCCATGTAAAGGAAAAGGATGAAGGAGACCTGAGGATAAAGAGACCGGCAATAACCGGGGGAAGCTATGACAGGGTTCTTCAGACAGCAGATTTTGCAGGGTATTTATTCATACGGGATAATAAAAGAACAATAGATTTCAATCCGACTGATTACTGGATTGGCAAGAACTCAGCAAAGTTTCCGGCATTGGAAATACCAAATTTCAACAGTGTGCCGGATTATTTTTCAGGCCTGATGCAGGAAATGAAAGACGCAATAAACGGACAGACACAAAGCCAGGCTGAAACAGTAAAGCTAATCAATGATCTCAACAGCAAAGTAAAGAACATGAGTTCAGATGATGAAATAAACTCTTTCATGCAGGATATTTCTGGACTTAAAAACGGAATTAAGAAGCAGTTATGGGATAAAATTCAGCAAAGAGCAAAAGAGCTGAATCTTGAATTCAACAAAAATGACAAGAAATTTTATCCTATTACAATTGTCGAAGCAAGGGCAGTTCCCACAATAAAAGAAGCAGTTCCGGAACCGGATTTCAGTTTTGAATAAGGAGGTCAGAAATGCTTAAAATCTCAGTAACAACAATAGAATCTTTCCGGAATTACCTGAAAGGTTCATTAGAAGAGGAAGCCCTGCTGAAACGAATCAGGGGCAAGTATGAACCATCAAGGTACATGGAACTTGGAACAGCGTTCCATGATATTCTTGAAAAGATTAATGAAAGGTATTCGGAAGAGAAGAAATGCTTCATAGCCAAAAACGGAATTGAGTTTAACTATGATATCATAGCCCAATGCTATCAGGCTATTAATCAGGAAGCATCGTTCGAAGTCAAGACAACGAAAGTATATGATATTGGAAATGAACAGGTTGAAGTAGTAGCTAAAGTTGACCAGCTATTCGGCAACTATGTTTATGAAAACAAGACCTGCTGGGGAGGCTTCAGCTTTGAAAGGTACTTTCAGTCATGCCAATGGAAATACTATATGGACATATTTGAAGCAGAGAAAGTCAGCTACAATGTATTCTGCTTCTACGATGCAAAAAACGGCATTCAGCTAAGAGGAATAGAGCAGTTCTCATTTGACCGCTATCCTGATCTGGACAGTGATTTAAATGAACTGCTCACATCTTTTCTTGAATTTATTCAGAGCAGAAAGCTGGAAGAATACTTCCAAAACAAACCAAAGAATAATAAACCAGGAGAAACGGACATGAATATTCAAAAGATAAAAATATCCAATTTGCTCGGGATAGAGGATATTGAATTCTCACCGGGTAATTTCACTCTCATTGAAGGAAAGAACGGTACAGGAAAGTCCAGTATACTTGAATCCATCAAACATGCCCTGAAAGGCGGTCATGATGCAAAGCTTCTCAGGAACGGTACTGACAAAGGCGAAATCGTTCTTGTACTTGATGATGGTGTTCATCTAAGCAAAACAGTAACAGCCAGCAAGTCTAATATCAAACTTCATGATGCAGAAGGAAACAGCATTAGTAAGCCACAAGGATACATTGACAAGCTGATAGATATGATTTCAGTAAATCCGGTGCAGTTCTTATCGGCAGATAAGAAGAACAGGGTCAATTATCTGCTTGAAGCTATACCGATGAAGATTACAACTGAAAATCTTGAGCAATACCTTAACGGTATGAGTGGAAAGGTCAATGCAGATTTATCGGAACATGCCCTCGAAGCTATTTCAAAAATTCAGAAGCAATTCTATGACGAAAGAACCGGAGTGAACAGGGCTTTGAAAGAAAAGCTTTCTACAATGACACAATTGCAGGGATCTGTTACTACAGCAGATATTTCGCCTGAATCAATTTCAGAAAGGCTTAAAGAGCTTGAAAACAAAAAAGGAGATATGGAATCTAAGAAGAGCCTATTTCTTGACAAAGCTACAAATTTTAAGATCGCCAGTCTCGATGAAGAAGCGGAAAGGTTTGAAACTGAGATAAACAAGCTCAGGAATGAACATGATGAAATCAAACAGGGAATCCATGAACAATTTGAAAAGCAGAAAGAAGATATCCAGACCAAATTTGATGAAAAGTATATTCCATTAGTAGATAAGATTTCAGGGTTAAAGGAAAAGCAGAAAGAGATTTCCTCCCAGGAGAAAACAAGGGAACTGTTACAGCAGTTCGAAGAAGAGTGCAAACAACTTAAAGAAGAATCTGAGAAGCTGTCACAGGCTATTGGTAACCTTGATAATATGAAAAGCGACCTGATGAAAGTATTGCCAATAAAAGGCCTTGAAATCAAGGACGGCGAGATTTACAGTAAGGAAGTTGTATTCGACAAACTGAATACTGCTGAACAGGTGAAACTTGCAGTAGAGGTTGCCAAACTAAGGGCCGGTGATCTTGGGATTATCTGTGTGGATGGAATTGAAAAACTGGATCAGGATACTTTCAATGAGTTCAAATCCAAAGCCATGGAATCCGGATTACAGATGATTGTTACAAAGGTAGGTGATTCTGAATTGAAAATTGAAACTGAACAAGCAGCATGATTATTTGATAATTGGAGGTTGATAGTTGATTGTAAATGAAGAAAATCCTTGTCAGCTGTCAACCCTAATTATGTAAAAATATTTTATAATCCCTTTGTTTAAATATTTCGCTCATCCAGGGTTTATTTGCAATCATCGCAAACAAATAATTCAAACTATAATCAGGAGATTGAAATGAAATTTCAACTTAGCATTAACAAAAACATGATTAACAAAGCCAATCCTGCTACTTATGGCTGGCAAAATGTGGAATTTTCCGGAGAAAACCTTCAGGATCATATTTCCGATGGATTTGCCTTTTCTCCAGGAGTATTAAAACCGACTGCTTCAGGCAGGAAACCATCAATAAAAGATGTCGATTTTGCCCGTATTCTGGCTATAGACATTGATAATGATGTAAAGGAGTATAACAAGGTTACAAAGAAGTATGATAAGCGAATAAAGACCATAGAGGAAGGATATTTGACCTTTCATGAAGCCTTTGAAGATGAATTCGTACAGGAAAATGCTTTGTTACTATACACCACTCCAAGCCATAAACCTGAGTTCCAAAGGTTCCGGATTGTGTTCGTAATTGATAAGGGAATTAGCAGTCCGTCAGAATTCAGGCATTCAATAAGCAAATTGATTGAAAGGTTCGGTGGAGATAAATCTTGCTCAAATATTGACCGCCTATTCTATGGAAACCGGGATTGTGATATTGAATATTTAGGCAACACACTTAATTATGAAATTCTAAAACCAGAACAAGAATTATTATGAAAGACACACTCGTGTGATTTTATAATTCCAGCACATTGCTAATTAAAATTATGATAATGATAAAAACAAACTGGATATAAATAAATGAAAGAAGCGTATTATTTCTCACACGATGCCAATGCCGTGAGGGATCCGAAAATAATCAAACTGCTGTCTAAATACGGATGGGCAGGATATGGGATGTTTTGGGCGCTTATTGAAATGCTTCATGAGCAAAACGGAAAGATAAAATTTGAAGATAACCTCGAAGTATTTTCCTGGTCGCTGAAAATATCCTCTGAGGAAGCCTTTGAGTTCATAAAGTTCCTTCAGACAATTGAATTATTGGTTCTTGATGATGAAGGTTATCTGTTCTCCAAAAGGCTCCTACAGTCGATAGAAAAGGTTTCTGAACTTAAAGAAAAGAAACAACTGGCCGGTAAGAAATCCGGCGAAGTCAGAAGAAAGAAAGCTATGGAAAAAATTGAACAGGATGAATCAGATGATGAACAGGATATAAGCGATGATTCATCAGAAGAGGAACACAATCGGAACGGAAACGGAACAGATGACGAACAGGTGTTCAACACATCCGGAACAGAAATGAACAAAGGAAAGGAAAAGAAAGGAAAGGAAAAAAAAGAAAATATTATTTCTTCTCCCCAGAAATCTTCGATTTCCGAGGAAGGACAGGAATTTGCCAAATACTTCAGGACTCTTTTACCACCCACTCAAAAAATCACTGATGCTGATTTTCGGAATTGGGGTGATACTTTCGACAAGCTCATACGCATTGACAAGCGGCCACGGGATGAAATATACCAGATCGCTGAATGGGCACGAAAAGATTCATTCTGGGGTGAAAAAGGTAATTTCCTATCGGCCTGTAAGCTCCGAAATAAGAGCAAAGACGGCGTCATGTACTATGACATTTTCCTTCAGAAATTCAAACAGGAAAGGAGGTTGAATGGCTCAGGCAAAGCAAAAGTCCAAAGACCGGCTTGGATTACAGCAGAAGAATGAACTCCTGGCAATAATGGATTCCCTGTTTCCTGATCAGGATCTTCTGAATGATGGCAGCAGGTTCCGCAAGAAAGTGGATTTCACTTTTGAGCTGATGCAGAAACAGGAATGGTCAAAGCAGGAATTCGAGAAAACATTGCTGGAATTCTCAATGAATTGGCCTTACAATACATGGATGCCTGCAAATATACTGGAATTTAAGAATAAACTTTTTTCACATGAAAACATGGTTTTATGAAAGCGAAATTAGAAACTGATCCGAAATACATCAAACTTGATGAGAAGTACAGGAAGAAACTCTTTACTGAGATTGACTTCTTTATCTTTCAGGAAAGGGCTGCCCTCATGGAGTTTGAAGGCAGGATGAATGCAGAAGAAGCTGCAGAGTTGGCTTTCATTGATACAATCAAGAGATATGCTTATGAACAGACAATATGAAGATTTTAATATAAGCGGAATTAATATAAACCGTAGCGGTGAACAGAGAACTACCTGTCCTAAATGTTCCCCTTACCGGAAACCGTCCCATAAAAATATCAAGTGTCTGGCAGTAAATGTTGACAAAGGGACCTGGTTCTGTCATCATTGCGGGTATGCAGGGGGATTATATGAGCAGGAAAACCTTAAAGTATTTATACCGAAATCCATTAAATCAAATGCAGTGTCTCCATCGGATAAGGTATATCAGTTCTTTGAGATGAGAAAAATTCCCAAAGCTGTTGTTGACAGAAACAGGATTACTGTTGAGAAAGTTTTTCTCTCCCAGCTTAACAAAGAAGATACTTGTATATGCTTCAACTACTATCTTGATGACAAGCTGGTAAATATCAAATATCGTAATGTTTATAAGATATTTCAGCAGGTAAAAGGCGGCAGTAAGATATTCTATAAACTGAATGACATCAAAGATCAGAAAGATTGCATAATTACCGAGGGGGAAATGGATGCACTATCTTTCGAAGTGGCCGGTTTCACGAATGCTATTTCCGTTCCTGATGGCGGTATAAATCCGGATGTAAAGCAGATACATACAAAGCTTACTTACCTCGATAACTGCTCGGGATATTTCAGGAATATCAGGAAGATTTATATTGCTACCGATTCTGATGGTCCTGGAATAAGATTAAAAGAAGAACTTGCAAGAAGGCTTGGTAAGAACCGAACCTGGATTGTTCGTTATCCAAAGGACTGCAAAGATGCAAATGAAGTCCTGATGAAGCATGGAAAGGAAAAGCTCAGGGAATGCCTTGAGAAAGCTGAAATGTATCCTGTTGAAGGGGTGCATTATGCCAATGATCGTATGGCAGAGCTTAAGGATTTGTACGAGAATGGTTTTCCACAAGGTGCAAAGTCAGGTTATCCTGAATTTGACGAGCTTATGACATTCTATGGTTCACAGCTTACAATCGTTACCGGAATTCCTTCGCATGGAAAGAGTAACTTCATGGATCAACTGATGATCAAGCTAGCAATTAATCACAGCTGGCGATGGGGTATCTTCTCTCCGGAGAATGCCACTATCGAGATTCATCTACTAAGGTTATGTGAAATCCTGGTTGGCAAACCATTTCTGAAGGAGTACAACAATCGCATGACAATGGAAGAAATGGAAAAAGCTCGGGATTTTATCAATGACCAGATTTTCTTTATCCTGCCAAATAATGAAGAATACAGGCTTGAGAGGATTCTTGAAGCAGCAAGCGGATTGGTACTCAAACATGGCATAAAAGGGCTCATCCTTGATCCATGGAACACTCTCGAGCATCAGTATGGGAGCGATTCTGAAACCATTTATACCGGAAAAGTGCTTAATCAGCTCAAGTATTTTGCGAGGATTCATGATATCCACCTGGTACTGGTTGCACACCCCCGGAAAATGCAAAGAAAAAAGGATAGTAAACTATTTGAAGTCCCGACTCTGTATGATATATCGGGTTCTGCAAATTGGTTCAACATCGCTGACAACGGAATGGTTGTTTACAGGCAGTTCTCAGAGGATTTTACAACGAGTTATCCGATAGTTTATGTCCAGAAAGTCAAGCATAAGTTCATCGGCAAAACCGGATTCTCCAAGTTCGATTTCGATGTATCCTGTCAACGGTATATCGAAAAAGACAGTAGAAATAAATCCAATGAGCTGGATAAGTACGTAAAACTCTGTGACGATGGCTATCCTTCAGATTGGCTCACAGAATGGGAGGACAAAAACGACGATGACGTAGGCTTTTAGCAGCATATACATATTAATTTCACCGGCTGGTTCCGATGTATCGGAATCAGTCTTAGTATCAAAGAATCATTAATAAAGAGGAAGATAAATGAGAAACGACAAAATAATCAACTTGCTTGAAGAGCAGGACTTACCGGAGCATTTCCAGATCGTATCCGAAACCTGCGGTATTGAAACTGCCAGAACCCTTATCAGAGAATTGGGCGGAATAACTGTATCCATCCCGATGTTTACATCTCTCCGTTCTCTCGTTGAACGCTATATCAAAGCCAATGCTAAAGAAATTCCGATAAAGAAAATTGCCCGGGAGCTTGGTATGAATGAAAGGGTTGTCGGTAAGATTATGAGGGAAATGGGGTAAATAATAAACATTTTATTAGTAATTAATGACTTTTATTTATATTGAGTTTTATTAATTGTATTGTTAGTTTTTTTTCCTTTTGGATAAAATATGAGTATGAATACTTTTTTGAAAGGCAGATTAAAAAATACGACATTGCCTAAAACACATGCACTTTTGCCACTTTTTGAAGCTGTCGTCAATTCAATTCATTCAATTGAAGAAAGAGGTATTGATTTTGAGGAGTCTTATATTAGAGTCGACATTATTAGGTCAAATCAAATTGCTTTAGATTTAGAAACTGGTCAAAAGCCTGAAATTACTGGGTTTAAAATCACCGATAATGGAATTGGATTTGATAATAATAACTATATTTCATTTCAAACATTTGATTCTGATTATAAAGCCGAAAAAGGATGCCGTGGTATTGGCAGACTTTTATGGTTAAAAGCATTTGAAAAAGTATCAGTTATAAGTATTTTTAAAGATTCTGAAGGGAATCACCAAAAAAGAACATTTGATTTTGAAGTTGAAAATGATGTTTGCAATGAAAATCTGTTAAGTATATCTGAACCACTAGACTTAAAAACTGAACTTTCTTTAATTGGATTCAAGAAACCATATTTAAAATATTCAAAAAAAACTGCGGAAACCATTGCAAAAGAACTATTAGAGCATTGCCTCTGGTATTTCATCAGAGGTGGAGGTATTCCCAAAATAACTGTCAATGATGGAGAGGATCTTCAAAATCTTGATACAATTTTTGAGGAGTATATGATTGAATCATCTTTCGTTGAAAAAATCGAACACAAAGAAAAAGAATTTAACCTAATTCATGTTAAACTGCTTACTACTTCATCAAGACAACATTCAATTGCATATTGTGCAGGAAATAGAGTTGTTAAAGACGAGAATATCAATGGAAAAATACCGGGTTTATATGGTGCATTAATAGGAGAAGACGAGAAGACATTTACTTATCTTGGATTCATAACTTCTGAATATCTTGACGAATCAGTAAGACCCGAACGAATTGGATTTAACATCCAAGACGAGTCAGATGGGCTTTTTGAAGATAGTGACTTATCTTTTAAAGATATTAGAACTAAAATGATTGAGCATATTTCAGAGTATTTGAGTGGATATTTGATAGAAAACAAAAAGAAAGGAAGAGAAAGAGTAGATAATTTTGTTGCAAACCGGGCACCAAAGTACAAATCAATTTTAAACTCAATTTCAGAAGATGATCTTGCAGTCGACCCTAATATTAATGACAAAGATCTTGAACTTACATTGCATAAATATTTGTTTGATATTGAAAGTAAACTTCTTGATGATGGTCACACTCTCTTAAGTCAAGAAACAATTCTTGAGATAGATGAGTATGAAGCAAAATTAAATGATTATCTTTTAAAAGCATCAGATATAAAAAAATCTGATTTAGCCAGCTATGTTTCACATAGAAAAGTAATTATCGAACTTCTGAATAAGGCAATTCAGAAACAATCAGATGGCAAGTATATCCGTGAGGACTTTATACACCAATTAATTATGCCAATGGGTAAAGAAAGTCAAGAAATTAAATCCGATGACAGTAATCTATGGTTAGTTGATGAAAGATTTGCATTTCACAATTATTTAGCTTCAGATAAAACATTAAAGTCTATGCCAATTACAGATTCTACAAAAACAAAAGAACCTGATATTATGGGATTAAATGTATTTGACAATCCCTTACTTGTTAATGATGGTGAAGAACTACCATTAGCATCAATAATAGTTATTGAAATAAAAAGACCAATGAGAAATGATGCAAAATCTGGAGAGGAAAAAGACCCAATCGAGCAAGCATTAAAATATTTAGAACGAGTACGTGAAGGTAAAGTAAATACTCATTCGGGAAGGCCGATTCCTGAATCTCAAAATGTTCCAGGATTTTGTTATGTTTTGAGTGACTTAACTTCATCTGTGAAAGAAAGGTGTAAACTATTTGGATTGAAGATTTCTTATGATAAGATGGGGTATTTCGGCTATAACGATAATTATAATGCCTATATTGAAGTTATTTCCTTTGATAAATTGGTAAAAGCAGCAAAAGAAAGAAACCAAGCTTTCTTTGATAAATTAGGATTATCGTCTTGATAATCAATTTAATTGAAATTTAATAACTTCAGAGATTAATTTTTAGAATTGAAATTATCTCTTCCAAATCCTCTTCAGTAAGAGTAATAAAAGGTCTGGCTGGAATCTCGATAACAGGTTTCAGCTTTTTCTTTTTGGTCAGAGCCATAGCCTTCCAGGAAACCAAGCCTGTTTCATAGAATTTGTACCAGAAAAAGTTCCGCATTCGGGGAGTGATTGTTATCGAAGGTTTTACAATTCCACCATAGTTGTGGATAGCAGCGTAAGGAGCATTTGCTGAGATTATTACTGAGGATTTACCTTGTGGGCGCACTTCTATTGAGGACATAAGCCCTTTTGTCCTGTTCAAGGTTGGCTGCAATTCGTAGCCGTATTTTTCATAGTCAGATTTAGTTGAGCCGGCAAGGGCTTTCCATTTCTGTGAGCCTCCGGAGAATAATCCGATATTGGATTCATCTCCATCCCAGCGGCCGCGAGAATCGAAGTTCGCTGTAATTGCCCGATCTATTAAAGCTGAAACCATTTCCAATACAGGCGAAAGATCATCGTACTGCTTTCTGATTTCCCGGAAGGTATGATTCAGGTTGTCTATTATTTCCTGTTTGATCATATTTTCAGCATTCCTATTAACTTCTCTCTAATCCCGGTAACATACACTTCTGTATCTGGCTTCCATGCTTTGAGTGGAGTTAACTGAAATTCTCCGCTGGCCTTGACCTTCTGCAAATAATCCGAACCTTTCTCTGCTTTACTGCCATCTTTAATAGGAACAACAGAACATTTACAGCCGAATCCGGAAGGTGGATATATCAAATCCCAAATCGGGTCATCATGTTTGAATACTTTACCGTCGAGAAGGCTGTGATCGTGCCGTTTTGTAGCTCTCTGGATCTGTTTGTATTTCCAGTAGGGATACATATTTGCAATTAGCTTATGCTGACGGAATTTACCTTTTGAATACGACATCTGTAAATTAGTATCATAAATAACTTTCAGACGTGATGGTGTTGCACCAGACCATCCGGACTCCTGGAGCTTTGGTAAAAGTTCATCCCGAAACTGCTTTAAAGTCTGTCCTTCTTTCTTAGCTTTTTCAACATGATCATATATAAGCTGTAGAATATCTGCTGATAACACTTTTGCTACTGTAAAGGCTTTATCATGTGCTTCGGCGTCAAGTTCGTCCCAGTCAATACTTAGCTTTAGATTTTTGCCTCTTTCTTTAAGCCACGCCAGGGCTTTTTCCGGAGGGAGCTTAAAAGATACATCAAAAGGGCTTTCAAATGTGTATGAAGGTACTTTTCCATAGGATTTATAATATTCCCCGAAATAGTTCATCAGATGCATCCTGCTTCGATTATTCCGCTGCCGGAAGCAACCAGGATAGCTTTTGCCAGATAATCTTCAAGCTGTTTGGTGTCGAGATCAGGGAACAGCTCAACAATACCATGCTGAATTTCTTCAAAGGACTTCTTCTCTTCAATCATTTTCAGGACTGGTTTGATAATTTCCTGAGTAAGTTCGTCGAATTGGTTTAAATCTGTAATTCCATAATCCGGATTTTCCGAAAATTCAGTTTTTATTTCTTTCTTACCAACTTCAATTTCATCATCTTTAAAGCCATAATTCCTTTTGAAATATTCCTTGGTAAATGTGATCTGATTTGTGGATGCTAGGGTCTGGTCACGCTGGGCAAGCGTCATATCTACATCTTCTTCCTCAAACAAAACAAACTTAGGCATCTCTGATATTGAATTGAAGTTGTATTCTATGATCCACTCGATGAGATTATTCATCCAAATTTCTACAAGCTGTTTGTCTGAGTCCACTACATCTTTCCTGACCTGGAGATGAGTCTGCGACATTGCATAAGAGCCAGTATCGCCCTGTTCCGTTGTCAGTGTTTGAGATAATATAGCTTTGGAAATCTCTGCATTGCAGAAGTGAAGCAGGTTCCTGTAAATATCAGAAGAACTTGTTTTTGAAGATTCAAGAATTTCAATATCAACCTCTTCCTCGGTAATGGCGATGCCGTCCTGCTGTAGCTTTTCAAGAACATTAAACAGTTCGTAAGCTTCTTCCTGTCCTTTACCTAATCCAATTTTACCATGAAGAAAAGGCATTCCATACTTCTGGGTAAAGATTGACCAGAGCTTCATACCGCCTTTCTTAAAGATGACCGGATAATAACATTTGGCAAGGACGGCATCCCCGTAAGGATTATCATAACTTGCATTACTCTGAACAACCAGAAACTTTTTATTTGGTATCAGCACTCCGAACTGTTTGTTCTTATCCTTAAACCTGAGCATATTATTAGTATCATAGAAGAACCACCAGGGAGGTTTACCTTTCACCTCTTTGGGAATAATCATTCCATTTGTTTCACCCCAGTATATTTCAAGTGGCTTGAAACCGTACAAAGGGGCATCAAGTATCTCATTGATTATCTGTCGGATATTCAGATCATTGAAAATATTCTCAATAAACTCAGCTTCCTGGCTTTTCTTTGCTCCCCGGTTTATTTCCCATTCCATACTGAGAATGCCTGACTTTCTGGACTGCACACAGCTTGCTACATGGGCATCATAAAGAAAATTCCTGTAAGTCTCTAAAGTCTCATCATTCTTTTTCAGGATCAAATCCGGATTCGGAAGGATCTCATTCAGAAGCGAATAAGAAAAGGCCTGCCTGCTGGCAATGACACCGAGAGGATACGGCCGTGATTCTTTTACATCATTTTTCTCTGCAAATACATTTTTTAGTTTACTGATTATTCCCATAGCTATTTAGTAAGTGGTGAAGAAATTCTCTCTTTTTTGCTGAACATTTTTCATAAGATTTACTGGTTTTGAACTACCTACCCTCTTTCTCAGGAAATCAAGAGCCTGAGTGATTGAATCCACTATATCATCATGATTGCCATACGGGAATTCAGAGCATTCATTGATAATATCTGCAAGAAAGACAGCATCCTTTGGAACGAATATCTTTCCTGCTTCAAATAGTGGCGTTACCAGATGTGCCCTTGTAACTTTATCTTTCATAGCCTTCACTGCCTTGATCGGGATCTTTGTTTCCCTCTGCAGAACCTGAATAAGGCTCTGTCCACTTGCAGCATCCTCAATAAGAACTACATTAGGTTTGTACTTGTTATATTGCATTACAACCTGCCTTTGCAGGTCCGGAAACAGTACTTTTCCTCTCCAGTAATCAACCAGATAATATCCGTTCTTAGTTAAAGCCCAAGTAGTACAAACCGAGAAGTCATTCTGTTCCTTTTCTTTAAAAGCTGTATCCCAGGACTGGATTAGAATAGAATAATCCGGCAAATCCAAATATTCCTGCCACCACTGGCTTTTGAATATCTGGTATTCCGAAGCTATAGGCTGTTGCTGATACAAAGCATTGAACCAGTAAGAACCTATCTGCTTCTTTATTGATTGCAGTTTCTTTAGTGAATACCTGTACGGCCACAAGGCTTCACCCTCTTTTCTGCCGAGGATATCATCTTCCTTAGCAATTGCCGGAAAATCTATCACTTCCCATTTATCATCAGAATCCGGATCATTCAATAACCTTCCGGCAAGGTCGTCGAAGTTCCATCTTGTCATGATAACAATTATAGCTCCACCCGGTTCCAGCCTTGTATATGCCGTAGCCCTGAACCAGTCATATGTTTTATCCCTATATGTTTTACTGTTTGCCTGTTCATCGTTTTTGACTGGATCATCAATGATTAGAACATTTGCTCCCTTTCCAGTAATCGCTCCACCGACACCAGTAGCATTCAGTCCGCCTTCATGGTCTGCCACATCCCATCGGTATGCTGAATTTGACAGCCTGTTAAGCTTAATACCGAATAGATCCTCTCCATACTCTTCCAATAGTTCCTTTGTTTTTCTTCCCCATGATGCTGCAAAGCCTGCTTCATACGAAACAAGAATAATCCTTCTGTCCGGATAAGTACCGAGATACCATGCCGGAAAATATCTTGAAATAAGCTCGGATTTGCCATGTCTTGGAGGCATATTAACAATAAGCCTCTTAGTCCTTCCTCCGGCTACATCAAGAAGTTTCTTGTTCAGTATGTTTATGTGAGGAGCTATCAGATACTTCCCGTCCGACAGGTGCATCGCCATCGTTGCCGGGCTTGCCGTTTTCAGGGTCTCCCAGGCAAAAGAGGTATTCAGTAAGCTTCTCTGTAGCTTTTTCGTCATTAGCTACCATCTCCCCGTATTTTGCAATGTTGTTTGGAACTATTATAGTATTCTCGCTTTTACCGATCTCGGTTGGCGCTCCACGTGCAATCCTTTCGATATTTACAAGATTGCCGTAATTCCTGCTCATCTGACCAATCATCTCAATAAGCTGAATTGTATCAAGCTGATTTAAATCCTCGATTGCTGGTGTTTTATTATCCCTGTCTTTTTTGAGCCTTGCGGAAATAGCAGTAACAGGCAGAAACAATATCCTCTGGAATGTCTCTGCCTGCTGGGCTTGCCTCTCGTTCATCTTCTGAATGCTCTCCTGCTGTTTAATCCTGTTCTTGCGGTCTTCGTCATCATCAAAAGCCTTGACCCGTTCGATCCAGTTATACTTCTTGGACCAGTAAGCAATGTATGACTTGCTCTTTTTGCCAAGCTGAATCTGGACTTTGGTAAAACTTCTGTTCTGACGAAGATCACGATATATGCAGAAAGCATTAAAAGCTTTGTTGGTTTCGCCCGGTAGCCTTTCCCAAGCTTCGGTCATTATTCAGTACCCAGTTCTTTCTTACACAGTTCAAGCAGTTTAACGGCAGGTTCCTTACCCAGAACTCCTTCAATGATCTCTGCTTCCTCATTGGCAAATATCAGGGAAACCCTGTAAAGTTTTGTCTGCTGTTTTGCCATTTCCTTTTCTTCTTCATTTTTAGCTTGTTCAATCAGAGCCTGTCTTTCCTTGATGGTATCTACAGCTTTGGAAGATGCAGCAGTTACCATTTCACCACCGTAAGTATAACCGTCAACAGGCCTTGCTTCTGTAGAGTTTACATTGCTATCTTCATCAGAAAGTTCTGTAGGTTCCCAAGACTGATTATAATCTTCATTGGCTAATGCTTCCGGTACGGGAATATCTTCAAGAAGCCTGTTTATCTCATCATCGGAGAGCATAAGGGAATCCTGTGCCCAGTCCATTGCGCCAAGTTCCTGAAGGTCACGTAAAACCTGAACGGACAGTTCCAGGTCTTCACTTCCCCTTGCCCTGTTATGCCTGAGAGTGGCAATCCTCATCTGTTCCGGTGTCATTTCAACGAAAACCACAGGGATTTCCTTATAGCCTAAAGTAGATGCTGCCCTCCATCTATGCTCGCCGTCCACTATCATCTTTGTGTCTTGCTGAACAATGATAGGCTGTGTGAATCCATCCTCTTCCATAGATTTTAGAAGCAGTTCAAAATCATGCTCGCTCTGTCTGTTAGGATTGTAGTTATTAGGTTTGATGCTATCTACACCGACATATTCAATCTTCAGTTCCCCTAGTGATACATTCTTTTTGTCAATTTCCTTTTTACCTTTTTTGATAATCTTTTCGGAAACCGCTTTCTGTGTAGCTTCGGGTGTTGTGTTGTAAGTGCTCATATTATCCTCTCAATTTATTAATGGTTAAACCTTGTTTACTGTAGAAATCAAGCAGATTGGCTAATCTTCTCTTATTCAGTTCGATTCCGAAAAACTCTTTACCCAGTGCAAAGGCTGTTCTTCCCGTTAGTCCTCGTCCTGTACAGAGATCGAGAACATTCTCAACATTCTTTTCCATGAAGATTGCCATCTTGGGAGTCAATTCGTCATCCATTCCGGTAAAGTTATAATCAAGCATATCCGGATAGGTAAAGGAATACCGTATCAGGTAGCAATCATGCTTACGATAGTATTTTATCTTCCATACATTAGTGACTATTCCATTATGCTTGTAGATCAGATCCTTTACATATTCAAGGTTCTGTTTTCCCATCTCAAGATAGTTCACATAAGGGGAATGCTTCCTGATAAGAATGATCAGTTTCTCAATAAATGAGTTAAACTGCTTTCTTTCGGATAAACCTGCTTTTGTGTAAAAGGAATTGATATTGCCGGTATTCCAGGGAGGATCGATATAGGACATATCGAACTTTGCCCTGCCGAGAAAGTTCAGACTGCCCAAATGAGTTAAATCCCTTGCCGAGACGACGTTATTTCCTGCACGCCATACTTGACCAGTCTCTATCGGGAAACGTTCCCAGGAATCACCGTAGAGCCATTTTCCGTCATCAAATGTCTTCATTCAAATCACTCATATTTACTAAAATCATTTGTCCGGTTAATTAGTATTGTCTGAGCTATGGGCGCTCCCATAGTCCAGTACTTGTAACCGTCATGATAAAAGTATATGAATGCTTTGCGATAGAAGAATTCTTTGACTCCGTTGTCCCGGATAAACTGTACAGCCTGATTGAAGCGCTCAATATCCTCACAGTTTTTCTTCAAGCAGTAAGAATGAGGAGCTTTATTTGCATAAGTCTTTGCAAATATCCATTTCTGGCTGTCAATGAATTCTATAAATGATGTAAGTTCCATATATTTAAGACGGTTACTCTATTTTATTATTGTATGTAAACCTATATTTATCAAGTATTTACGCCGAATTTCAGTTGAAAGTTGATAATTGATAGTTGATAGTTAATTTTTTCTTTTATTCTCTTCTCACTGTCCACTTTCAACTGTCCACTATCAACTACCAGGTGGGTTTTCCGCCCCAGGTTCCGGCCCCTTCCCTGAAATATTCCGGTTCCACATAAGGCAGTACATCAACTTTCACTTTCATGGAGAAAGGTTCCCCCATATACATGATCTTTGCCAGATTCTTCCATGATGATGTCATCTGACACTTAGGACATTTTGTAACTTCCGGAAATGCTTCGGTGGAATGCCTTTTATGGTTCATCAAAACATAGGTAGCTAACTTCCTTGATCTTTCTGCTATCCAATCCGGAGCTTCATCTATACAAGTCCTGTGGAAACAGTCTTTCCATGATTCCCCGAGTTTCCTGATCGGTTCAACTGATCTTCTGCCGAACATACTTGCTGTCCTTACCCCGGGTAATCTCTGACATACTTTATCAAACCATTGAGGCCATGCTTTGGCTGCCATAGACATACCGTCTATAGCTGCAGCTGCTAATGTAGGAGGCGCTATTCTAAGCTTATTCCTGCTGATACCCAGCCTGTGCATAACATCATAAGCTTTGTTGTAATCCCAGTTATTATCCCTGATAGCCTTCCACACATCCCCGTCCGACCAGTCATAAATCGGTCTTGCGTTATATGTTCCATAAGAGCTTTTACCTTTGGTGACATATCCTTTACTGGACATCAAACCCATTTTCCTTAGCATGGATTCATCTGTTCTGAGTCCAATTACAGCTATAAGTTTTTTACCTTCAGCAGGAGGGAATTTATTCTGTCCGATTAATCCCTGTATGCTTTGCTCGGGTATCTTAACTGCAAAATCAGGAGGTTGTCGTACCCATTTTTCAGGTGGCAGCTTCGGATCGAAAACCCAGAAATAAGGATTCTGTCTGTTGAAGATATTCACAATAGGCTGATTTGCATAATACCAGTAGAACTTAACTTCCGGTCTATTAGCTATCCTTACTGCATATTCAAATGTTCCGGGATACATTATTTCCTCATCCCTCATAACCACTTCAACAGGTAGTTTATTTGTTAGAGTAGCGGCAATAATGGCAAGCTCAACGCAAATACCGGAATCCTTGCCACCAGAGAATGATACTACTACCCTGTGACCATCTTCATACAGCTTAATCATCCTGTCCAGAGCTGCATCAAATACATTTTCAATTCTATAATGCTTAGGCATCTTTCTGTCCTATTATTATGTGGAAGTAAAACTGTTCGGGAATGAACCGGCTTAGATACTTTGTTTCAAAGTTGTGGTATAATCTGTCTAAACGGTATGGAAGTATTTCAGCAAGCTTTTCACTTAACCATGTCATGCTGAATATCTTTACATTGCTGAATCCAAAGAATAAATCCTTTAGCTCATCTCTGGAAAAGAACCTTGCCGGGCTTTCAATATCGAATTTATTCAGGATATAGGATTCCCTGTACTTGTACTTCTTTCCGCAAGCCATGATCAGGAACTTACCGTTCGGCTTTAAAACCCTATCCAGTTCCTTAACTGCTTTGCCGGGCTTATAGGCATATGTAAAACTGCCGAATAGTGAAATGACATTATCAAATGATTCATCTTCGAAAGGAAGGTTGGTCATAGTAGCGATTGCAAAATTGTATCCCGGAAACTTCTTTTTGCTGATCTCGATCATCTTGTCGGAAACATCAATTCCGGTATAATCTTCTTTCCTGATTCCGACATGATTTAATATCGAACCTGTACCGGAACCTAAATCAAGAAGACAGCCTTTTGTAAAACCGTGTTCAGCAAGGAAGCTGTAAATATAATCATCCTCAAGCTCATGTATCCTGCTGCCATAGCTCCGGTCATAGACTTCGCTAAGCTCATTATAGATTTGTTTTGGTGTTAACCTGTTCATAAAACCGTCCATTGTTGTATTGCTTTTATTCTGAATCAGCTATAAACCTGTATCAATTTTCCAGAATTAGCTGAATCCTTTGCAAAACAAATCAAAGACCGGGTATTATGAAATGCACTCAGTGTGGGGATTGGGTGTTTGAGAGTTAACAAATATTTAGTAAATTAAGGGAAAATAAAAACTTTTGAAAATATCCTTGAGGTAATCATGACCAGAATTTCAATTATTTTAAGTTTTATGATAATACTAATCTCTGCATGTGATAATAATAAAGATATTGCTTTTATTGCAAATGATGGAAAAGGGCAATTCCATTTTCTTGATAAAGATGGAGATGTCTTTCTTACTTTTAGAGAAGAATTCGAATTTGTGGGTGATTTTCATTCAGGGCTTGCGAGAGTAAGTAGTAATGGGAAATGGGGCTTTATTAATAATGATGGAGAAATTGTTGTTCCCTTAGAATATGATAAGGCCGGATCTTTCAGCGATGAACTTGCATTAGTGAAAAAAGATCGTGATTACGGCTTTATAGATAGAAGCGGCAAAGTAGTAATTCCAATAAAATACACTGAGGCAAGAGATTTTAGTTGTGGACTCGCAAGAGTTTATAATAATAAAGAGTCAGGATACATAGATAAAAAAGGAAAGTTGTTAATATCTTTCAAATTTTATAAAAGCAATGATTTTTCAGAAGATTTAGCTGCTATAGAAAAAGATGGGAAGTATGGCTTTATTGACAAGAGCGGCAATGAAGTAATTCCTTATGAATTTGAAAGAGCTCATGATTTCAAAAATGGAATGGCAAAAGTAAAAAAAGATGATAAGTGGGGCTTTATTGACAAAAACGGAAAAATCATTTTCTATTCTGAATATGCTGCAGTTTGGGAATTTTCAGATAATCTTGTACGAGTACGTAAAGGAAATAAATATGGCTTTATAGATAAAACCGGTAAAATAGTCATTCCGTTTGAGTATGACAGGGCTGAGAATTTTCATGAAGGTCTTGCAGCAGTAAATAAGGATGAGAAATACGGCTTTATAGATAAAAGTGGGAATATTGTTATTAATTTGGAATCTCTCGGGGTTTATATCCCTTATGACTATCCTTTTAACTTTTCAGAAGAACTTGCCAAGGTGAGAAAAAATGGAAAGTGTGGATTTATTGACAAGAGTGGCAATGTTGTAATACCTTTTGATTATGACGAAGCTGGAGATTTCAGTGATGGGATCGCCCAGGTAATAATAGGTGGAAAAAAGACTTTCATTGATAAAAGCGGTGATGAGTTATTTAGTTTTGATTACTCTAACATTGAATTTTTAAATCAAAAATTAGCAAGGGTTCAAGGTATATGTTGTCAAGGTCGTTGTTATCGATATGGGATAATAAATAACAAAGGTGAAGAAGTATTACCTGTCGAATATGAAATTATTAATAATTTTAAAAATGGTTTTGCTAAAGTAAAACATGCAAAAGGCGGTTATTTGAATGGGTGGGGGTTTATAGACACAACAGGGAAAGGTGTAATTGCCACTAAGTATGAAGAAGTGAGTGATTTTCAAGAAGGCATTGCAAGAGTTAAAGAAGAAGGAGTATGGAAATATATAGATACCTCGGGAGCTGTAGTTTTTCCATTAGACTATGATTTTATTGGTAACTACAACGAAGGGCTGGTTAGGGTTGAAAAATACGGTAAAACCGGATATATAGATTCTACTGGAAAAGTCGTCATTCCTATTAAATATGATATTTATGAATCTAAATATAAACCTATATATGATAAATCTTCAGTGGGAAATTTCTCTGAAGGATTAGCATATGTCAAAAAGGATGGAAAGTATGGATATATTAATAAAAAAGGAGAAGTCGTAATTCCATTTATATATATTAATGCCTTTAATTATCATAATGGTTTGGCACATGTAACAGATACAAAAGGGTATGATGGAATAATTGACAGCTTAGGTGAAGTAGTTGTTGATTTTAAATATCGTTCAATTACTGGATCATATAATGAATATTTTGAAGTAGGAAAAACAAATGGAGGTAGAGGACTTATTGATAGAACTGGGAAAACAATAGTTCCACCTGAATACGAAAGAATAGAATACAATTCACTTTCAGAAGGAATTGTTCTAGCAAAAAAATCAGAGAAATGGGGTTATATTGATATTAAAAATAATGGTCAGGAAATTATTCCATTTGAATATGAAGAAGCATATTGGTTCAGAGAAGGTCTTGCAAGTGTAAGAATAGATGGAAAATTTGGCTTTATTGATAAAAGTGGTAAAGTCGTAATACCTTTCGAATATGAAGATGCAAATTGGTTCAGAGAAGGTCTTGCAGGAGTAAAAAAAGATGGGAAATATGGCTTTATTGATAAAAGTGGTAAAGTCGTAATACCTTTCGAATATGAAGATGCAAATTGGTTCAGAGAAGGTCTTGCAGGAGTAAAAAAAGATGGGAAATATGGCTTTATTGATAAAAGTGGTAAAGTCGTAATACCTTTCGAATATGATTGGATTGATTTTTTCCGCGACGGTCTTGCAGAAGTGGAAGTCGGAAGTAGTTTAGGCTTTATTAATAAGAAAGGAAAATTTGTCATTCCATTGAAATATAATAAAGTCTCTTGTTTCAGAGATGGTGATTTAATTCAAATTCAAAAAAAAGGAAAATGGGGATCGGTTGATAAAAACGGTAAAGTAGTAATTCCATTAATATATGATAAAAAATTTCATTTCTATGAAGATGACTACGCTAAAGTTATGAAAGATGGGAAAAGATTTATTATAAATAAAGGCGGTAAGGAAATTATGTCGCTTGATTATGATAATGAGTTTTTCTATGGTTTCAGCGATGGGCTTTCGAAAGTTTCTAAAGATGGGAAATATGGGTTTATAGACAAAAGGGGTAAACTAGTAATACCCCTTGTATATGATTATGTCGATTCTTTTAACGAAGGTCTTGCACGAGTAGAAAAAGATGGCAAATACGGCTTTTTAGATAAAAGCGGCAAAGTAATAGTACCTTTCGAATATAATTATGTCTCTTATTTCAGCGAAGGCCTAGCAATAGTAGAAAAAGATGGGAAATACGGTTTTATAGATAAAAGCGGCAAAGTAATAGTACCTGAATATAATTATGTCTCTTCTTTCAGCGAAGGCCTAGCAATAGTAGAAAAAGATGGGAAATACGGTTTTATTGATAAAAGCGGAAAAGTAATAGTACCTGTTGAATATGATGGATGCATTTTTTTCCATGAAGGTTTTGCAAGAGTAAGAAAAGGTGATAAGTGGGGTTTTATAGATAAAAGCGGTAAAGTAATAGTACCTGTTGAATATGATCATGTCTCTTCTTTCAGCGAAGGCCTAGCAAAAGTAGCAAAAGATGGGAAATACGGCTTTATAGATAAAAGCGGCAAAGTATTAGTACCTGTTGAATATGACTATGCAGATTATTTTTATAAAGGACTGGCAAAAGTAGCAAAAGATGGGAAATACGGCTTTATTGATAAAACTGGAAGGATTATTATTCCAATCGTTTACATACAAATTCATTCTAAAAATGATATTCATGGATATGTGGATGAAATGCCAGATCCTAACTGTATGTAAAAATTCTTCTAAATTTGTAATGATTAGAACAAAGGTGAGCATAAAAAACGTCAAAAACATTTATAAAAATGTGGTATTAAATAAAGAATAGTTTAAAAATTAATATATAAACCGCCATCTCCAAATCCATTTTAATAATAAGTAATAAAAGGACAGGCCGGAATCTCAAAAATAGATTCCGGTTTTTTATATTTTCCCTTCACTCCATACCCACATTAAGTGCATTGCCCAATACAACCGCCATAAATAGCTTTGCAGAGGTAAAACTATAAAGGTGGAAAATGCCAAAGGATATATGGAAGGAGGTCTTTAAAGCCGGTCTGCACACAGATGCAGGCGGGCAAGAGAAAGACTGGACTATTGAAGACCTCGACACTATTGCAGCAAAATACAATAATCAGCTTCCTGATGAAAAACATGAAGCTCCTGTAGTAATTGGACATCCTGTGAATAACTCTCCTGCTTATGCCTGGGTTGAGCAATTGAAACGTGATGGCGAAAGGTTGCTTGCTAAATTCAATCAGCTTGATCCAGAGTTCGAACAACTTATTAAGGACGGAAAGTACAAGAAAGTTTCCATAGCCCTGTACCCGGATATGATGCTCCGCCACGTTGGATATTTGGGAGCAGTTCCTCCGGCAGTTAAGGGTTTGAAAGACACAAATTTCAACAGTGATGAAGCATTTGTTGAACTGATGTTTGAAGAGAATTTAACGAATGCTCGAACAGAATCGAACACCTGTTCAACGGATGATGAACAGAAGGGCAACAAAAACAATCAGGAAAGAAAGGAAAAGAAAAGAAATATATATTTCTCTCCCTCAAAATCCGAAGATTTTTCAGAAGACAATTCACAAAAAATAAATTTCCAGGGAGGCAGTATGCCGGAGAACTATGCTAAACTATTCGAAGACCTCCTTACATGGCTTGGTCAGACTTTCAACGAAGAGATTGCCAACCAGACAGCTGAGGAGCTTGAAAAAATCAAAGACAGGCACATCAGGAAAGAGGAAAATCCACCTAAGCTTGTTGAAGCAAATGATGGAAAAAACAAAATTGACCTAACCCAGTCAAGGGAGTATCAGGAGATGCAGATAAAACTTGAATCTCTTGAAAACGACAACAGGGAGATGAAATTCAATGAGTATTTCAGCTCACAGACAGGGCGATTAGTCCCGGCACAGAAGAACCTTGTCCGCCTGGCTTTTGAGACTGCCAGAGGGCATGACAAGGGCTTTGAATTCTCAGAGAACGGAGTTACCAAAACCCTCAGGGGCGAAGATATAATCAAAAAGCTGATCGAATCATTCCCGACACAGGTGGAGTTTTCAGAGATAGCTGACAAAGCCTTAGCCGGTAACGTCAACAGCTTCGAAGAGCAGAATAAATTTATCGACGAATACTACAAAAACGAAGGAGATAAATAATGGGAATCGATCTTGGTTTTACAAAACTTGCTGACATGGATCCTTCGGTTGACATACCTGCAAGTCTCCATCCAAATATGGAGATCACCAATATTGTCATCGCTTCCGGTCAGAACCTGACAAGGGGAACCTGCCTCGGCAAGGAAACAGCCACAGGCAAATATTACATCTGGGACAATACAGTTGTTGATGGAACAGAAAACTTAGTCGGAATACTCGGCTGCAATGTGGATGCTACAGACAGCGACGGCAAAGGCTTCATGTACGTTCACGGGGAGTTCCTGAAATCAGCCCTGACAGCGGCACAGGAAATATCCACAGGAGTATACAACAATGGTTCAATAGTGATTAAGGAGGAACAGGCATGAGCGCATTAATTGATATGTTTGAATCCCGGAGCCTGACGAATGCGATTAACAGGTCGAAGGTAATTGAACCGTTCGTTTTGAATACTTTCTTCAAAAACAGGCAGTTCCATGCAGCGGATAAAATCGACATTGAGATCATCACAGGCTCAAATAAGCTGGCTCAGTTCGTAAATCAGCATGAAGGTGCTTTGCCGATCAAGAAATTGAGCAAGGAAATCAAAACCATCTCCCTGCCAAGGACTTTCGAGAAGAAACTCTTCACTGCCCTTGAGCTTGCAAACTACAAGTCAATCGGCAATATCTACGTGACGAGCCCTGAAGAAAGGACAAGGCTTGCAAATCAGATGATCCTCCAGGAACTGGAAGAACTGAAAAACAGGATTATCCGAAGACGTGAGCAGATGGCTTGTGAAGCTCTTTCAACCGGTGAAGTTATTGTCAGCCAGGATAATATTGAATTCTCAGTTGATTTCGAGTTTGAAGACGGCGTTCATCTTGTTACGCTTGCTGCAGCAGATAAATGGAGCGATGCCACTGCCAAACCTTTGAAGAAACTCAGGGCATGGAAAAGGGACATCATGAAACGAAGTGGTGTCAACGCTGATATCATGATTCTTGGCAGTGAAGCTGCAGATGCCTTTGTATCTCATGATTCAATCAAGAAGGAACTGGATACCAACAACAACCGTATCGGCGTGCTTGACATGACCCAATCGAATACCCGTTCTGGTATTTATATCGGCAGGATAATGGGTATTGATATTTTCGAGTATAACCAGCAATACACAGATACCGATGATGTCACTACCGATATGATTGACCCTAAGAAGGCTATCATGGTGGCAAGTAAATCCTTGGGCTTCAAAGTTCATTTCGGGCCAATTTACAGGATCGAGAACGGCAATCTGAAAATCTATCAGAATGAACTATTGGTGGAAACTAATACTAACGATGACAAAACAGCTTTGGACTGGAAAGTTGAACAGAAATCATTGCCGACTATCCATGAACCTAATGCGGTTATTTCGGCTATGGTGATATAAATGGAAACGCCCTCTAATGTTTTAGGGGGCGTAAAATATTATTGGAAATCCTAATAATGTACTTCATATTGAGTTCAATTTGCATTTGCTGGAGTAGCAGTTTGCAAAGAAAGCTTAATAAAAAATATTATTAAATAATTACTTTCGGAAAACGCTTAAATATTTGATGAACTTATGAATAATAAATCCTGAATTAATCAATCATTTTCAAGATTGTAATCCAAAGAAAATTTAAAAACAGGATCTTTCATAAGAATTATATCTTGGCTGTTTAAATATTGATAAATTCCAGCTTTCAAATTAATTTTTTTATCAATTTCAATACCTAAATCTATGGAATAACCAATAAAATAACTATCAATTACTGAGTTTCCAAAGACTTCTTTAATCACTGCATTATCAAAAGCTAATGAACCTGCGGCTTTTACTTGAACCCAAAAGACTCCCATATTTCCAGCATCATCAGGATCCCAAGCTCCTGTTTGAAAAAAGAGACCTATATTACCATAACCAACTCCCAAAAATTTGGAGTTTCCTGATAGTGAATCTTGAGCATTTATTAACTTTCCTGAAATTTGATATGCTAAATTTAATGAAGTTATCCCAGATTCTGAGGACAATAAATTATTCTTGCCATTAAATGATCCATTAATAATACCACCTAATGGGTTTAACAAATTTGCTATTGTATTTTCATTCAATTCTTGTTCACCAAGACCATCACCTGAAGCCCCCAATAATAGAAAGAAAGGAAAATAGAAGCCATCTTTTTCTCCAATATTAATTTTTAATATTTGAGCTGTACTTTGCATTTTGCCATTAGAAAAAATGTCCATAAAACCACGACTCAAAAGTTCAATATCTTTTGATTCTTTCTTTACTGTATCAGTTATGGCATTTACCCCTTTTAAATTAGAATAATTGATGTCAATTATTTGAGCAATATTGTCTATTGGGGAAAACAAATAAACAAATACTATAAAGGCTAAAAATCGTCTCATGTTATATTCCTTCAAGAATTAAAAAAACTGATAACTACAAAGTGACAAATGTTAATCAAAAAATCAATACCAAGAACTTGGTATTTTTATCCGTATAAATACGTATTTTTTGATAATTTCACTCTCTACCCACACTCAATGCATAGGACACTACATCAAATCCCAATATCTTAGCAAAGAGATTTGAAAATACTTTTAGTGAAGGATGATGTACTGTACAATTCAGGATATAAAAGATGATTTAACCGAGAAGGTGACTGCCCAGCTCAGTAATGATGCTGATCCTAATGTTGTGGATGAAGCTTTGGTTGATAAGTATATATCTGATGCAGGAGATTTCATTGATGGCTTTCTGAGGGCAAGGTATAATCTACCTCTTGAGAATGAACATTCTATCCTGAGAAAAGCCTGTATTGATATAGTTAAATACGAGCTGTATAAGCGGAGAGGTAAGGTCTTCGACAGTATTCAGAATCTTTACAAGGACAGCATATCGACTTTGGAGAAGCTGCAGAAAGGGACAATCACTCTTAATGAAGGGACTCCTGAAACAAGGCCGGGATTCTTTCTTTTTTCTGAAAGGGAGCCTGTTGTACCAAAGAAAGCGATGGATAACTTTATTAGTTGACAGTTGATAGTTGACAGTTGAAAGTTTGAAGAAATGAAAAGTGAATAGTGACTATTAAAGACATAGAAAATGCTATTGTAGCCAAGCTCCAGGCGGATATTACCGATCTGGCTGTTGAGCCTTTTCCGGAGAATGTGAAGGATTACGAACTACTGCATCCCAACGGAGCAGTGTTGGTCAGTTATGAAGGCTCAAACTATACAAATCCGAGGCTGGAACAGCAGGCAAGGATGATTGAAATTGATGTGATTGTCATTGTCAGAAACCTTCGTTCTCATCTCGGGGCTTATGAAACTCTGGACAGGGTCCGGTATTCCCTGACGAATGACCTATACATTGAGAATATGAAGCTTTATCCTCTGACTGAGAAGTTTCTCTTTGTCGAAGATGACAAATGGCATTATGAGATGAGATTTATGCTTCCGACAGTTTATTTCATTGGGGATTAGGGCGTGACTACAAGCAATCTGATATATAACATCATACAGTTCGGAATCCTGATTATCGGGCTTCTGACCTTCTATTTTATGCTGAAAAGGGACAACAGGAAAGCCAATGAGGAAATATTCTCAAAGAAGCTGGCAGATGTCGAAAAATTCAATGACCTGGAACGCCGGGTAAAGCTTCTTGAACAAAGGGTTGACATCTATGATGACCAGGTAAAAAAGGAACTTGAAGCCATTAAGCTCATCCTTACAGAACTTCAGAAAAGATTCAACGAACATTTAGTAAGTACATATTAGAAAGGTAAAATATGAATGACAAACTGAAAGCAGTAATCGACTTTATTTCCAGAAACACTGTTTGGATAATACTCGGAGCCATAGCATACTTCTTCTTGAAACCGGGAAGCGCTGAGATTCAGACATTCCTACTGATAGCATTTCTCGAAGCATCTGCTTTGGCATTGTCTGGAATAGCACTTTATGTTTACACCCGGATACCTTTTACAAAATTCCTGCTGGAAGGAGATGACGGCAAGATCAATTCCTCCGAAAAGGGAGCTGTCCTAAACGTTCTCGGATACATTTTCCTTGGAGTGCATATTCTTGTCGGTCTGATTGTTCTTGGTGTATATATCGCTCAGTTTGCTAATTAGGTGCTACTATGAAATACAAGATAATATTGCTGATATTACTTCATATAGCGGCCTCTGCCGAGCTTTTTCCGCTTGCAAGATATGTAATGACGTGCAGGAGTGAATTGATTCAGGCGTCGGCAGATTCTGCCATTGCCCAGGTTGGAGTAAAGGAAAGGACTGGCAGGAATGACGGATATATGGTTGAGCAGTACCTCAAATCTGTAGGTCTGAGAAAAGGTAATCCTTATTGTGCGGCAGGCCAGTACTGGTGTTTTTATTCTGCCTGTCAGGATTTGAGTTTTGCATTATCTGAAATACCGATTAAAAGAACAGGCTCAACCGTATCCATGTTCAACCATGCTATGAAGAATGGCAGGAAAACATTTCCTTTTCCGAAAGTCAATGACCTGATTTTCTGGAAAAAGCCGAGAGTTTGGCGTGGTCATGTTGAGAGGATAATCGAAGTTATGAAAGCCGGATGGATTAGGACTGTAGGTTTCAATACAAGTTCCGGCAGGAAAGGCTCTCAGGATGATGGCGAAGGAGTATATATCAGGAAGAGAAATTACAAGCATTTCATAGGAAGGATGGCTGTAAGAGGTTTTGTTGGATTTACTTCGGTAAATAGCTAATGGAAAAATACAAATACATAGCCGGAACAATCCTGATTCTCGTAATGATTGCATTGTCATTCTTTCTCGGAAGGTCAACTAAGCATTGCGAGCCGATTACCAATACCATTATCCGGAAGGATACAGTTCTGATTATTAAGGAATCCGAACCGATAGTTATTGAGAAGATTAAGCCGAAAATCATCTACAAACGGGATACTATGATTGAGACAAAGCCATTTGTAGCTGTGGTTGACACGGTTATCAAAAGGGATACGGTTTATGCAAAATACGAGTTCCCGGAAAATAGCTTTGATCTGATGATTAGGAAGAAACCGGACAGCACAATGATTCAGACTATTTATATCACCAAAGAAATCATGAGAGAACGCTCGTGGTGGGAAACTCCGGTTTATATTATCGGCGGTGTCGCTGTTGGGTTCACTGTCGGGAGCCTGACTAAGTAATGTTTGTCCAAAAAGCAGATATAGAGAATGGCGAGATCAAATTCAACAAGCTCGGTAAGATCAAACCTGATGATCTTGAACCGGGTATTGCCGATGTCCACTATATCCACGAACAGCTAACAGCAAGCCAAATCTGGACAGTTACCCACAATCTCAATAAAAGGCCTTCCGTTTCTTCCCTCGACAGCTCCGGCAATGTCGTTTACGGGCATATAGAGCATATCTCTGAGAATGAGCTTCAAATCGAGTTCAAGTTTGCTTTTGCCGGAGTGGCGGTTTGTAATTAAGTTGAAAAACAATCTCGTTTTTTTTTTTCCCAAAAATATGTTAATTTGAATTATTTTGGGAAATAAGATTGGAAATTATCATGAGAAAAATATTAGTCAAATTTTTCTTGCTTTTTATTCTATCATCCTCAATTATGGCACAAGATATTACTGTATTCGATATCGATGCCTCAACATTTCCGGAAATGAAAGCCAAATGTTTTGTAGTTGATGATGATGGAACGGTAATGAGCAATTTGTCGAATTATACGCTGATTCTTAAAGAGGATAGAATTGAAAGACAAATTACAAATATTAATTGTCCTGCGCCACAGCCTTCTCAACCCATATCTGCAGTTTTAACAGTTGATTTATCCGGCTCGATGTGTGGTCGTTCGATGGATATTCTGAAAGCAGCTGCAACTACCTGGCTAAAACTTTTACCACTTGGAACATCAGAATGTGCTATTACAGGGTTCGAATCGGATAATTTTTTCATTTCTGATTTTTCGCATAATAGAGCAGAATTGATAAACAGCATACAAAGCCTGAATTGCAACGACGGGACAGATTTTGACGCGGCTTTTATAGATAGGAGCGCCGGGGCTTTGCGGGTTGCAGAACAAGGAAAATATAAAAAGGTTGTTGTTTTGTTTACTGACGGCTTTGCAAGTGGTAATCAAGAAGAAATAATTGAAAAAGCAAATGATATCAGCGCTACAGTCTATTGTGTTACAGTCGATAACCCAACACCTGACTTGCTTAAGGAGATATCGAAAAAGACCGGCGGAATGTATTTCGATAACGTTACAACTGAAAAACAGGCAGAAGATATTTATAAAAGCATTCTTATGTTTGCCCAGGGCGGCGACCCATGCGAAATCGAATGGATAAGCGGAGGATGTCCGACAAAAAGGAAAGCAGAATTATCAATATCGGATATTGGACTTATGACAGATTTCAGTTATTCCGTCTCTTACGACAAACTGCCTAAGCTGAAGTTTTCTCCATCTGCTTCAATTAAATTTGGAATAAAGGAATCGGGAAAGACATATACTGAAAAAATCTCAATCACTGCACAGGTTGAGCCTGTAAATGTTAAATCAATAATTAGCAGTAACCCAAAGATGACAATAATTGATTACGGGGGGACAAATCCTCCATTTTCACTGTTACCAGGCGAAACAAGAGAATTGAGAATAGAATTCAGCCCAGACGATTCATCATATGCTTTTTCCAGATTTGAAATTGAAAGCAACTCATGCTATGGCAAATATTTCTATGTTTCCGGTGGCGATATAAAAAAGAAATCACTGATAACTCAAAATATCAAAATAGTCTTTCCTAATGGCGGCGAAGAATTAGTTGCAGGCAGCGATACAACAATAACATGGGAGGGCGTATCGCCTGCCGATTATGTGAAATTAGAATACACTATTGATGACGGGAAGAACTGGAATCAGATTACTGACACCGCAAGTGGTCTGGCATACAGGTGGCGGGTGCCAAATTATCCGAGTAATAAAGTATGGGTAAGAGCAACAGCAAAGGCGATGTATGAAGAATACACAGGTTGTGAAAACGATGTGGAGATATGCGGCAAGATATGGATGGGCTGCAATCTGAATGTTGACCGGTACCGCAATGGGGATCCAATTCCTGAAGTGAAGGACACCGAAGAATGGGAAAACCTGAAAACCGGAGCATGGTGCTATTACAACAATGATCCTGCTAATGGAGAAATCTACGGTAAGCTTTACAATTGGTATGCTGTGAACGACCCTCGCGGTTTAGCGCCCGAGGGCTGGCACGTGCCCACCGACGAAGAATGGAAAGAACTTGAAATGTGTCTTGGGATGAGCCGGTCTGAAGCTGATAAAGAATATGAGCGAGGATCAGACCAAGGCGCGCAGTTGGCGGGGGAACCGGATTTATGGACTTTTCGTTATGAAGATGAAGAAATATTGATGAGAAATAAAAATTTTGATAAAACCGGTTTTTCTGCTGTTCCGGGAGGTTATAGATTTAATATCTTTGGTTGGCAAGGAGGTATCGGTTATTGGTGGACAGCCACAGAATCAGACGATACTCTTGCTTGGGAAAGGGGAATTTCCTCATCTAAAATAGGGAGACGAGAAAGTGGTAAGGCGTGCGGGAATTCGGTTCGCTGCGTCCGGGATTAATTTGAAATTATTAAGGATATAAGAATGAAATATTTAATTTTATATATTGTTTTGCTGTTGTCTCTACATATTGAGACTTTAGCTCAAATCCAGGACAAATCAGACAATCGACTTTCAATTATCGTTCCCAAAGCGTCGGCAATGGATATTGATTTCGGGCAAGTATTGAATAATACAAAAAAGGATTCCGTTTTTGCCGGTTATTTACAAAATACGGGAAAGTTTGCTGTTAGGATTGATAATATTACTATTGCCGGAGATCATGCTAATGATTTCCGGCTTTTGACGTATGTGTTCCCCTTTTCTATTCCGTCGAATTCTGGCAGGGATATCGAGTTTCGCTTTAATCCGCAAAGCTCAGGAATGAAAACGGCCGACGTCGTTATAGTAACGCAGGCCGATACGCTGATCTATAAAATCTCGGGCGAGAGCGTCGAGGCGAAAATCGAAGTTTATTCCGGAATTGTCGATTTTGGCAAAGTCCCGATATTTTCTCAATCGGACAGGGCTATATCGAAAGCGATAAAAAATATAGGTACAAGTCCGATAAAAATTACTTCAATTTCGATCGATAACGAGTCCGGTTCGCAGTTTTCTTTAACCGATAAATTTACTCCTTTTTCTTTGGCTCCGAATGAAACCAAAGAATTGAATATCGGTTTTGCTCCCGTGAAGGACGGAAGGACGGACGGCAGAATAATCGTAAGTTATGAAAACCAGACGCAGCCTGCAATACTAAAGCTTTTTGGCGAAGGAACGCCTGTCTTTGCAACCGTAAAAGGAACTGTAAAAACGACGAACGGATCGCCTTTGGAAGTTAAAGTAGGGTGGGAGCTGATGAGCGAGAATTATAAAAATGTTGAAATAGGAACTACAAATAGTTCGCCGTCTGATGGGAGCTATGAATTCAAAGTTCCTATAGGCTCGAATTATGCATTTTATTTTCAAAAGAAGGGATACTCAAGCATATCTGATAATGCAATGTTGAAAGGTCAAAAGAAAGAAACTACCATAACTAAAGACATTATAATGAAGAAACCCTGGGATGGGAGTATTACTGTAAACAATATCTTTTTTGAATATAATAAATCGGATTTGAGGCCCGAATCATATTCCGAACTCGATAGATTAGTTGAATTGCTTAAGGAATATCCAAATGTTAAGGTAGAAATTTCCGGTCATACTGATAGTGATGGCAGCGACTCCTACAACAAACGTTTGTCACAATCAAGGGCCCAATCAGTTGTAAACTATTTAATCAAAAAAGGTATTAACAAAAATAATCTTATTGCTATTGGATATGGAGAATCTAAACCTATTGCAGATAATAAAACTGATGAAGGCAAAGCAAAAAACAGAAGGGTAGAATTTAAATTTTTAAAGTAGCAATGCTAATTTTTCTTCAAATCCTCATCTGCCAAGGTATTCACAGAAAAACTGGAATCTCAATAAAAGGTTCAGCTTTTTCTTTTTATAAGAGCCATAGCTTTCCATGAGAATTAACTGGATTTGTAGAAATATAAACCTCACTCCCTACCCACACTCAATACCTGTAATAATACAAGAGTAGTTGATAGTTTACAGTGGATAGTTGATAGTTAAAGAAAAACTGTCCACTATCAATTGTCAACTGTAAACTGAGGTGTGTGTGCCGTCAATTCCATTTTTGAATGATATAGATTTATCGGGAATCCTGAAAATCCTGAACAGCACAGGTTATCTGGATTTGGATAAAAACGAGATAAGGAATGCCGTTGTGCAGAATCTGGCTTCTGAGCCTGCATCGCCATTAGCCGGACAGATATTGCATAATACTGGAAAAACTGACAATGTTAATGGCGATGGTAAATTTGGCTACAGGACTGCTACAAGCTGGATATATCCGGATATGCAGAAATCTGTATATGATACAGATAATGACGGAATCGTAGAAGAGGCTGATAATGCCGATACCCTTGATAGTCAGCATGGCTCATATTACCTTAGCCGTTCCAATCATACCGGAACACAGTCGGCTTCTACAATCTCCAATTTCAATGAAGCCGCTCAGGATGCTGTTGGATCAACTCTTACTGATACTGACTCCGTTGATCTTACCTATACGGATGCCAGCAATTCAATCAAAGCAGATGTCAGGATTGTTTCCGGTGGTGGAATTGAGATAGTATCCAATGGTATTCAGCTTACAAATACCGGAGTGGCTGCCGGAACATATACCAAAGTAACCGTTGATGCTAAAGGCCGGGTAACTTCTGCAACCAATCTCAGTTCAGGAGATCTTCCATCTCATACACATGTTCATACGCAGATTACTGACTTCGATACAGGAGTAAGACAGAACAGGCTTGACCAGATGGCTTTACCCACTACATCTCTTAACCTGAATAGTCAGAAAATTACTAATCTTTCCGATCCAACCAGTCCGCAGGATGCCGCAACAAAGAATTATGTTGATAATGCCGTTTCAGGTCTGGACTGGAAGAACAGCGTTCGTGTAGCCTCAACAGGCAATTTAACTTTATCCGGAACACAGACAATTGATGGTAAAAGTCTCGTTGCCGGCGACAGAATTCTGGTTAAAAATCAGACAACAGCCGCACAAAATGGTATTTATATTGTGGCTTCCACTTCATGGTCAAGAGCAAATGATAATGATACCTGGGCTGAATTGGTTTCCGCTTCTGTATTCGTTGAGGAAGGCTCTGTCAATGCTGATACCGCATGGATATGTACTGTTGATAACGGTGGGACACTTGGAACAACTGCCGTATCGTGGACACAGTTTACCGGGGCATCACAGATAGTTGCTGGCTTGGGCTTATCAAAAACAGGCAATCAATTGGATATCAATGTTGATAACCAATCAATTGAGATCAGCGGCGATACATTACAGGCAAAACTTGACGCTACCGGCGGTATTACTAAAACTGCCAGTGGATTGAAGATAAATGTAGATGATTCAACACTTGAAATTGTCGGGAATCAGCTTCAGATCAAAGGGGCTTATAAGAACAAGAAGGTTCTTGGAACAATCACCGGCAATGCTGCAACTACAACATTCACGATAGCTCACAACCTTGCTTCAAAGGATATCCTGATAGATGTTTATGACAGCACAAGCGGCTATTCTGCTTATCCACTAATTGAGAGGTACGATACCAACAATGCTAAGTTTTCTTTTAAAACTGCTCCGGCATCCGGTAAGGTTTATAAAGTGGTTATTATCGGATAAGGAGGAAGATATGTCAGGCAGGCCAATACTTGATGATACAGACTTCAACTTCACTGAGATTATGAAAGGAAGACTGGAAAATGTAAGCTCTCTGCCAACAGGATTGGGAACTGATGAAAAGGGTTATTCTGTTTATTATAACGATAAGATTTGGGTATGGGATGGCACCAACTGGAATACCTGGGATAATAAATCCTGGACCGATGAATCTACAAATTCACTGGATCCGGCAAATCCAAGGGATGATGATACTGTCACAAGCGCAACCAGCAATTTTCTACACCAGTCAGATTCAAATATAAATTTATCGGAAGGATACAACGATAATTCTTCAAATACTCTCGGCACTCTGCATTTCATCGGCAGTTCCGGAACTGTAACAGACTGGGATGATTTAAAGGGAAGGCGTTTTGTTTATACGGCAAAAGACGGATCCTGGTTCAACATTAAGGACAATTCCACACAGACAATACCGGCAAATCATAAAAAGATCGATACAGGAACAAATACAAATATTGACAAAGTAACAAAAGCTGAATTTTCATATAACAACAATATTGAAAAATGGGTACTGATTAGTTTTGAACGCAAAGAGGATGATTCTTACCTAACCCGGAATGATTTAACACAGGAACTGAAACAAATTATATGCTGCAAGAACCATCTGATTTATGAATTAATATCAAGTTCATCAGGTGATAAACTGATGCTTGGAGATGTTCCAAAAGGATTGAAAATCACTGGTGATCCCTGTTATTATTTCAAAATAAAAATCGAAGGTGAATGGGGAGCAAATCCTTCAGATAATGACTGTAATACAGATTTTACATCACAGCCAATTTATTGCCAATACCTAACAAGGTCTGATGAAAGCTCTGCCTGGACCTTTATCCGGTCAACAGAATACGTCTGGTCATCTGGTGATACTATAAGCTTCAACGAAGAATTTATCTTCACATCCGATGAAGATATTTTTATAGGATGCTCGCTCTCCGACCAGCCGGATGATCATGGCAACCCGGTTATACCAATTCAGAATTTCGAACTATTCCATATTAAAATGACGGTGATAAAATGTGCAAAAACGTCATGGTTTAAAAGATTCGATATTCCTGAGAGTAGTATTACCCCTGTAACCATCATCACTGGCAATGTTCCGGCAGATGATAATGAAGGTCTCCCATTTGACGGTTTCTATCATTTTGATATGTTTTTACGGGTTATTGAATATGATTCTGACCAGGTAACGAATTACAGAACAGAAAATCCGCAGACCCTTGAACTAGATACTCCCGGAGACAGTTGGAGATTGATTGACGAAAGTGGAAATTTCATACCTCTCCCCCAACAACAATTGCCGGAATGGTATAATAATTCTCTTCAGGGAAGCGTGATGATGTTTGTCCAGCTCGAACTATGCGGACAAAGAGATGTTAAATGGAAAGCTACTCTGCCGAACGGTTCATTCAGGCAGATACTTGGTGGCTATCTTCATGCCCGGTATTTAGGTGGCACTGAAGGAATTGTTTGTAATGAAATAATTTAAAGAGGTAAGAATGCAGGAATACATCATTAATGAGAAAACGCTTAACAGGATTGTACAGCTATTGGAAGACAAACCATTTAAGCTGGTAATTGACTTGCTGAACGAAATCAAGGCTTCACCAATAACCAAAGAGGAAAATCTCGAAGCTGTTCCGATTGAAGAAGATAATATTAATAAATAGATAGGAGTTTGAAATGCCGACTACAACTGATAAAAAGATAATCCTGACTGGCTCGCCCTTTGGCTGGGTACATCTGATTGAGAGCAATACAATAACTGAGCTGTGGAAATTCAACAACCTGCAGTCTTCAACATATAAGCTGATGAAACCGGGTTCTGATTCCGCCGGTTCGGATAATATTGATATCAACCGCTCTGATGGGGCTATTATTCGTTTCCCGAAAACGAATCTCATTCTGTCCGGTATTGATGAAACTGATATTACACCGGCTGATTCTTCAAGTGATGCTACAAGCAAAGGCGAGATAACTCTCGTGGCTAATGAGGCTCCGATGGAATCCAATTCATGGACTGCATTTTTGAAAGAATTACAGGGAAAACTGGGAGCTTTATTTATGATAACTATTGGTACAGGTTATTCTCACAAAGCAAGGACTGATGCAACACTCAGAAAGCCGGACGGCTATATCCACATGATAGGCAAGATCAACAATGACATTGAGCAGCAGCTGAACAACAACCCGGCAAGCCTGACAATGACATTTGTTTCCTATAAGAATTCAGGGCTTGTTGAAGCTGATCTGACCGCTGTAGGTTTATTTACTGCAATCACATGGAAACTTGGCGGTACAGGGCTTGATGTAGAAGGTATTCTTCCGCCTGATATTGTCTCTGCAGAGGCTTTGCAGTTGCTTGACGGAGATGTGGCGGTTGTGTCGAATATTACTTATGTATAGAAATATTAAATTTTTATACATTTACTAGTAAATAAGGAATATGAGATAAAGATTCTTGTTATATAAATTGAAAAATTCCAAACATTTCTATATTTTATATTGATAAATTTATAATTATAATGAATTGAAAGTTTAATGATGAAAAAATTTCCAATAGAAAATATCTACAAACAAGAAGTGGAGAGAATAAAATCAGCAAGAAATTCATCAAAAATCATTCATAATACTGGTGACATCGATGCTAGTGGAGATGAACTTGAAATACCTATTAGAAAGTTTTTGAAAAAAAGATTGCCCCAAAAATTCTACATTGGGCATGGCCACATAGTGGATAAGAATTTATCCGTTAGCCCTCAATTTGATATAATTATTGCCGATTCTACGACAACTCAGATTCTTTATGATAGTGAAAATGGGACTGAATATTTTCCATATGAATCTGTATATGCTATTGGTGAGATCAAATCAACTTATTATAAATCCAAAAAGTATTTAGAAAACTTTGTTAATGCAATTAATCAAGTTATGAACGGTATGGCAAGAGAATCAGTTCCCTTATCATATGTTGGAAATGGAGTTAGTCTTGGAGATAATTTATCAATAAATAGAAAAGGTGAAAGACAGAATGATTTATTTCATTTTGTGATTATTGGCGATTCGAATGATATGGATAAAGGTTCTTTAAAAAGCGAATTTACAAATGTAAACAAAGAATTAATTCCTAATATTATTTGCTGTTTAGATGGAAAAATTATTGTTAGATCAAAATTGGAATTTATCAAAAACGGCATAAATTTAGGTCCGATAGCCATTAAATCTTACGAAAAAAAAGACCCTAAGTCTGGTTTAGTCTCTTTCAAGTTCAATAAAGAAGATTGTGATGCCCATGCATTAATTTTATTAATGCTATCTTTATATGAACATTTAACTTCCACACAGCTATATCCACCTCCATTTCAATCTTATATTCAAGATGTTTTGTCAATAGCATCTTATGATGAAGGAGATATAATTTTACCTCCAGAACGTCAATAAATGGTTAAACCATAATAGTAGTATTTTGCACTATATATCATCGAGATTACTAACTTTATGATACTATTATCTGGTAAAAGGATAGAAATGCCATCATTTTGTATCCCCATTTCATTGATTCTTTCATTTCCTATTGACACTCAATACCTGTAAAAATACATACTGAACATTTAGATTGCCAGTTAATGATTAAAGAAATTAGTTGGCTTTCTATGAGATTCTTCCAGAAATATCAATATAGAGAATACCTTTTCGGCGTTCAATCGGTACTGTTTGCGGTTTCAGATACCTATACTGAATTATTTCAGGATATTGGTTCAGAGACTGATATTTTCATGCTTGAATCTGTAAAAAAAGATCTGAATACTGAGGAAGGCAGTTATGCTATTGACGAACTGCCTTTTTCCGTTTCTCATCTGACCTGCCAGAGTGAAGATGATTTCAAAGCTATGTATTTTGTTCTTGATTCAGCGAATATCAAGGTAAACCGCTACTGTGCTTTGTTCTTCGGTGAGACTGCAAGCCTTACCAATATGCTTTTTATTGGAAAAATAGGTAATAAAATAAGTGGGGATGATAAATATTGGGAAGGTCAGGAATACGAGTATATTGTCAATCCAAAAAGGGAGTACAAGCTTTCTGCATACAGCTTCGATATTTCCATTCTCGATCAGGTTAAGCTGACCGGAAATATTGAAGATATGTCCGGAACTCCGGTTTCAAATATTTATGAAAGATTTGAAGCTGAGAACTGGTCATCGATAAAGAATATTTTCAATTACAGGCTTGCCTATTCAACTTCCAGCGTCGTTACTCCTTATGCTTACTTCTGCCATCTTGGTAATCTTTATAAGGTAATTGACCTTTACCTGGATAAAGCTTCCGAGATAATTGCCCAGTTAACAAATACGAATATGGCATTGAACCTTGTTGAAAAATCACTTGGTATCCAGTCTTCACCTGTATCTTTTGAATTAGAGGAAGAATTTAATATTGATGTAACGGAAGTAAAGACAGAACAGACGGTACGAATTGAATTGAAGCTCTCAAATTCAGATTCCGGGGTAGATTGGAGCGCACCTTTTATTCACCGGAAGATGATAGATCCTTCATTGGGTAACACTCAGCAAGAGGAATGGCAGAAGAATCAGGTTTCGAGCGAGAAATCCTATTCCTTCAAGAATATCGACAATGTTTCAGACCTGCTCTTTGAGATTGCCCGGTCATTTGCCTGTTATCTGTTTATATCATACACATCAGGAACAAGCATCAACATAGAATTTAAGTCCCGAAAAGGGCTTGTAGAGGATGAATATACTTATCTTATTGGAGCTGAGGAAGCAGGTTTTGATACAAGCTCGGTGATTACTAAGGAGTCGAATGAATTTTATGGGCTGGGAAACAACTTGGCCGTTGATGAATTTGATGAGATTATCAATAAAGCCAATACCAACGAACCGCTTCCATCAAAGAAATTTCAGGATGCCGATCAGGAAAGGAAGTATGCAAAAGAGAAAAAAGGCATTGAGTCAGAAAGGCTTCTGCTCACTACTTCAGTAATTACCCACACTCTTGATGCGGTTAACAGCTATGGTGGTCATGCCTTTAAAACTGCTCCCATGAATATAACACAGAATAATGTTTCCTGGGATACATACGGGCTATATAGCCTTGCGAATGCTCCCGGAAATGGCAACAGCGCTGCAACTGAAAGGCTTCATTCAGGAATCTATCTGAAGACTGCCCCGATCAAAGCAAACCAGATAGGCAGGCTCGGTACAACTCCGGTCTGGAGGCCTGCATCAAAGGTTTTCGCTAAGATAAATGACAGCGATATGGATTTCGATTCCCTGACAAAGTATGTGAATTACATTCTGTCAAGGGACAAGCAGTATTATGAAACTGAGTACAGTCTGACAGTGCCTTTCTGGAACGGCTTTTCAAAGAATGCTGACGGCTCGAATCCTTCATGGAAGAATATATCTCTTGGCTCGAAAATCAAACTTGCTGAAACAGTAAAAAGGTATGACGGGACATGGATTGAGGAACAGGTGGTGCGGGATTATGTGGTCGTTGGAATTGAAATCAACCTGCAGAAACCTGAAACCAAGCTCAAACTGCATTCTCTCGAGCGTTTTGCTTTTGGCTGGTGGGACGGCGATGAAGGGCAATTGCCACTCTTCATGTTCACAAGCAATCAGTTCGGTTTTCTGTCAGATGATTCGGTTGTTATCGAAAGTTATGATGTGGAGGATAACGAGGAAATCCTTGCCGGAGATGCTGTAATGCTGTTGGATAATGGCAAACTGGCAAAATCCCTGAGCTATAGCGGATATCAGAATAAGACAATCGGCATTGCTAAAGAGAATGGAACTACCGGAGATAAAATAATTGTCCAGATAAGCGGCCGGGTATATTACGATGGATACAGTTTTACTAATATCAGTGGACAGATATTTGCAAGGACTAACCTAATCGAAACTAATATTACTGAGGAAATACTTGAAACGCCAACAGCAAACGAAGACATGATACTCTGTCTTGGCAAAATAGATTCCGAGAAGAGCTTTATCCTTGATATCACTGAATTCCCATTTGAAAGCGGACTGGTACAGGCATGATAGAGATAGCTTTAAAATATAGCGATACCAAATTAAGCAGTCTTACTTTTGATGAAGAGGGAGCAAATCAGAATGTATTCGAGACAGTGAAATGTGCTGATCCAATTGTCAATACTTCCGAAGAACAGGGAATCCTTCTTAATGGCAGAAAGTTCAATCATCTACTGTATCAGCATAAAGAGGTTGAAGTGATCATATCTGCAGATGAAATAGATACCGATATACTGGCATTCTTGCAGGATTTCTGGTCAGCCGGCTTCAAGTATATAGCATTAAATAAAAGTGACACTTGGGGCGATTATGTGCAGGTTATGACTGAATCCGGGCGGTTTCCTCTCAGCTATATCGAAGAGATCAAGGAACTAAGGGAAATATCATTTTTATTCAGCTATGCGGAGCCGGTATAATTATGGCGACGATAAATTTCAGAGATATTGCCGGAAAAATCAATCTGATACCGATAAACGGTGTCCGGATTTGTAAGCATGGCGACGGAATCGAGGATATAATATATATACATAATATTGAGGCCGAAAGTTCATATAGCATTGTTCCGGTCACGAGACAGGATCATTACAGGAACAACAGGACTCTGGGATACATAATCACAGTAACTGTATATATTGCCCATAATCTTCTTATTAATGTTCCGGATGGAGAGCCTGACATAATACAGGAATTGAACAACATCTGGTCGCCGGGAGTTAAATATTATCATTTCATTCTCATGCTTGGCGATTCGAGCATTAATCCACCGTCATCTGGATACATCAATACAAGTAAGAACAAGGGAATGTGGATAGAACTGAGGAACCCGGTTCTGAATCTTGAGATCGAGAGCATTGAATACCGCCCGAGGCTGATAATCAGAACTAACTATTTTACTAAAGCACTGTTAGGAGTACTGTTTTAATGAATGAAGAACACAAGCCGATCGAGGCAAAAACATTTGAGTATGAAGGAAAGAAATATAAATATGACTTCTACCAATTGACTATTGAGCAGGCGGAACTTGCCCGGGAAGCCGGGGAATTCAAGTATAATCAGTTGCAGGCCGGAGCGGAATCTTTCAGGCAGATTGTAAAATCCGGAGGGGCGGAATGGCTGACTATTGTTGCCCGTTACCTGCTTAGAGAAATGAAAGATAATGCCAAACAGCCTTTCAACAAGGACAAAGCAGAAATAGAAACCGAACAATTCATAAAATCACTTCCTATTAAGCACCTGAATAACCTGAAGGAGTGCGTATCGGATTTTTTTACCGGTATCGGGAAGAAACCTCTCGTATCAGCGATCTTGCAAGGCGAAAGAAAGAAGAACGGGATAGAAATGTTGTTGCCGATTTTTCAGAAGACAGTACAAGGGAGCTTAGACAAAGAAGGCTGATCGAGGAGCAGGAAAAAATAGAGAACTGCTTCAATCCCGGAGAACTTTATCACCGTCTCAGCCGGGCGAGAATCGGTATTTGGTATCTTACTGCTCTGGCTAAGGGGGATGTTACTAAACACAATGAAGTTAGGCAGAGTTTGTTTTTGGAGGGGATGAATAGTATTGAGCAGATGATTAGTAAATAAAAAAGCAGAGCCGAAGCTCTGCTAACTGTTTATTTTAATTTACCTTTTCATGTCTAATCCAATTATTTTTAGACTATTTAATACAGCTTTGAAACCTTTTTTCGTTTTATTAATATCAACTTTAGATCCATAATAACCTGTTCCAAAAACTTCATTTTTTGAGAGTTTTATTTCAAATTTTGTCTTATTTTGTTTATCACTTTTAATCTCTTCCCAATAAGCATTTTCGAGAAAGTATGCTAAATATATTATTAATTCGTTTTCATTGTCAAACTTTTTACTTCGAAATTCCCTTTTTGGGGATCCATATTCCAATTTAAATTGATTATTTAGTATAGTAAGTTTTTTTCTTGATTCATTTGGATTATGATGTTGCTCAATTTTTGATAAAACATCTCTTCAGTCAGGACTCTTATCATCATTTTGATTTGTTAATTCTTTCTCTATCAATCTTATGCTACAATACTTCGCAATATCTTCAATAGTATTTTTATCCTCATTAAAGAAATATTCTTCCATGAGAGGTATGATTTTGTATTTAAGAACAAACTGTAACTCTTGATCAGAGTCAACTTTCATGAAATAACTATGGCCGATTAGATAGTCTTTTCCTAATTTACTTTCAATAAATATATTGAGGTTGATAAACCATTCTTGTAGGTCTTTTGGATCAGTAGTCCATTTATAGCTCCTATCATCATTATTTGACTTATATTCTTCTCGAATATCTAAATTTTTCCATCCCTCTTTAGAAATAGGATTTGGCTCAATTAAATCCGGCCTGGGATCAATCCTGACAAAAGTAAATCTACGTCTTAAAGCAACATCTATTTGAGCAATAGATTTATCGGCTGTATTCATAGTTCCGATTATAAATAGATTTTTAGGTACTCCAAAATCTTTAAATATTTCGTTCTTGTCAGAAGAATATGGTAATGACACTTTTAATTCATTTTTAGCTCCCAACCTTTTATCTTCTTCAATTAAGGTAATTAATTCGCCAAAGATTTTAGAAATATTACCGCGGTTAATCTCATCAATTACCAGATAATAATTCTCTTTTTTATTTTTAGCCTTATCAACCATTTTTTTGAAAATACCATTTCTTAATTCTATATTTAAACTTGAAGTATTACCTTCATCACTGTCATTTTCTTTAATATTTACCTTTTTTGGGGCGACAGGTCTAAAACCTTCAACAAAGTCCTCATATGAATATGACTGATGAAAACTTACAAAATCGTAACGATCTTCAAGCTCATCAATAAAAGAGTTTTCACCCTTTGGGACACTCTTAAGAGAATCAATTACTTTGAAAACATCAGAATCAGATTTAGAATTTTCAAGTTGATTTATCAAATATTTATGAAGATAAGTTTTACCAGTGCCAGGAGGGCCGTATAGAATGATATTTTTTGGATAGAGATTTTCTTTTTTTATGTCGTTATTAAGTTGTAAATTATTACTGTGTTCATCAGGTTGCCAATAATTTTTCAAATCAGAATAGAGCATTATTGAAGTTATATAGCCAATGTTATCATTATTGATAATTTTTGATTTGGGGAATCCGATTTTCTCGATAATCTCCTGGTCAAATGATTCAGAGTTATATGTTGTTTTAAGAATTGATTTTGAAATAGCTTTTCTTTGATTATCAGATAGAATGGTTATTCTCTCAGCTGGGTTCATTAAATAAAGAACTGCATTTTTAGTGGATTCTGAAAAAACATTTAAGTTGTTTGATAATTTATATTTTAGTAAATGGTTAATCCAGTCGGTTTGTCTCACCATTGATTTTGCAATAACCCTCTTGTCATTGTAACTGTTTAATTCATATTTATTTGCAGCATGATAATCAATATGAGCAATTACTTTACCTAAAAGGTTAAAAAGTTTATACTTAATTGAATCATTGTCGAGTTGATCTAAATATTCTTTGAATCCTTTTATTTCATTAAATTCATTAATTAATTCATTGATTTCATTATCATCTATTTCAAATTTCATAAATGTTCGAAACTGCTCCACTGCTTTTTCGAAATAGAATTCATCACTATTAGCCAAATAATTATAATTACCACTATTTATAAGCAGTAAAACTTTTTCTTCAAATTTCATTTTTTATACCTATTTATTTGTGATTCAATAATTTCTTTCAATCTATCTTTTATATCACTAATATATTGATCAAAACCTACAATCTTACTATCAGTCTTAACATTTATCTTCTCGACATAAAGATCAACATGGCTTTCATCAACATTTCCTTGTAAATGAAAATCTCTTTCTTTTTGTTCATTCCCTTCTTTCTCAGGGTACAAAAGAAGAATAGAGCGATTTCTATTATTTTGAAAATCATAACTCATACCATAAGCATACATCTGATATTTATCTCCTGGTGTAGGATTACCTGTAAAAAGCTTATATTTCGTATCAATAATTAATTCTACCCGATCATCTTTCTTTATTACCATATCAGGTTTAATATTTAAATCGTTATCTTTATCATATTTTGGGGGCTGAATTAATACTTCTCTGTCGTCCAACTCAGGCTCCAAATCCTTAAGAATATTAGCAATGAATCTTTCGAATACATCGTGCATTTTAAATAGGAATATAAAACTATTCTTACTCCCACCAGAAAAGTTTGGGAGTAAATAACGAAGTAATAATAACGCAAGGTTTGCTGATTTCTCAAAGCGTTTATTCATTCGATGAAATGAATAATTGAATTTTTTTACATCTATTACTTCATATTCAACTTCGTCAAGAACCAACTCAATTCTTCTCAAGTCTTTCCTGGTTTCTTGGCTTTGTGGTTTAAGTACTTTTGCGGCATAAAGAAACAACTTGTTCAACCGGTTATTTTCGGAAAACTCATCAAATTCACAATATATTTTCTCATTGAAGTAATTCTTTGTAATATGCTTTCTAACTAGCCAACGGCCTTTGATCTTATTAACATTATCACGTTTGCTTACGTATTCACGATGAATACCTTTTTGCAGTTCTGGTAGCAATTTGTTCGTAAATATTTTTATTAAGACATCATAGAGTGAAAGCCTTTCCCTATTCATAGCATTGCTAATGTCTTCATTTTTTAAATCAATATTCTCGGCTTTTAGAAACATATAAGTAAGATAGGAGAGGTTCCTTACATCATCCCAGTCATCATCTCCTTTTCCTTCAATTTTTGGTAAGATGCTATAAGTTTCTCCATTGAATGCAAAAGATCCACAGTATCCATTGGGTTTAAAAGTGCTTCCCCAAGATAAAGTAAAATAATCCTTATAATGAGACTCTTTCTTTTTTATTTCTTTTTTAAGAATCTCAAGTAAATTTGGATCAGTTATTTCATCATATTCCCACAGCTGTATAGGTTTATTCATCTTTCTTATTATAATCATGAATAAATTGTATTTAATTCAAGCATTAAATACCTGTAATCATACACATCTATCAAATACATTGCCATATTTACGAAAGAGTTGGCAATGCAGAAGAATTTTCAAGTTGTGCTGGATTTTCTGGTTGACCTGAAATCAGACAAATCCAAAGTAGAAAAGCTGGCAAAGGATGTAGAAAATATCCTCAGCAATATCAATCCAGATATAGATTTTAACAGTTCCGAAGCAAAGCAGGGAATCAAACAACTTGTTCAATTCCTTCAGGAAGCAGAAAACGGAGCTGAAGACCTCGAAAAAGTCCTCTCTGCCCTTGATGTTGACCTGAATACCGATGAAGCACAAAAAGCTCTTGAAGACATTGAATCCGCCATGAAAGAGATTGACAAAATTGATCTGTCGGATATTGAAAAAGCTTTTCAGGAGCTTGAACAATCCGGAATTGATAAGAATATTGCTGAAATTGACATAGCTCTCGAAAATCTTGATGCCGATAAATTCAATCAGGAAATTGAGAAGCTTGCAGATTCATTCTTTCAGGCAAAGCAGGAAACAGAACAGCTTATCGGCAAGCAGAAATTAGCTTTACAGGCTCTCAAAAACTCAGGCAAGCAAGGCTCTGATGCCTATAATAAACTGGAACAGGAAATAGCCCAGGCAGAGAAAAAACTCAAATCCATGGGAATGACTGCCCAGAACACAGGGAAAAGCTTTGGCGAGAAGATGGCTACATTCGGGCTTGCTGTTCAGGGAGTCCAGCAGATCACAGATGCCTTTGAAAGATTCATCGGACCCTACAAGGAATTTGATAAACAACTCCGCAATATCGGAACACTCGGTGTAAAGAACTTTGAAGAGTTCCGGGATAAAGCTATAGAACTTGCTTCCGGAGTTCCTGATACCGTTGCCGGTGTTACCGAAGGTATTTATAATGCTATCTCAGCAGGAGCTATTAAAGTTACCAACGGTATTGCTGATGTTGCCGGAGGTATGGGTTTTGTTGAGCAGGCTTCGAAGCTTGCCGTTGCAGGCCTTACCGATACTAACGCTGCAATAAAATCACTGGCTGCCAACCTGAATGCCTATGGCGAATCTATGGATCAGGCAGAAAGATATTCTGATATCCTCTTCAACACTGTGAACAATGGTGTTACCACAATTCCCGAACTCAATGCTTCATTATCCAATGTGATTCCAACAGCCGCATCTTTCGGGGTATCTTTCGAGCAGGTAACGGCTGCCATTGCCACTATGACACAGCAGGGCGTTCCAACTGCCCAGGCGACAACACAGATTCGTGCTGCCCTTGTCGAACTTGCCAAACCGGGAGCTACATTAGCGCCAATTATGGAAAAGGCTGGCGTTTCACTTGATTCATTGCAGAAAGACGGTTTACAGGTATCTCTTGAAAAACTCGGTTTGGCAATGTCTGAGACAGGATTAAGAGCTAACCAGGTCTTCTCTTCTGTTGAAGCTGCTGGTGCCGCTCTTGCCTTGTCAGGAGAAAATGCTGAGAAATTTGCAGATGTTCTCAGCACTTATACCACTGATGCTATCGGTTCTACCCAGAGGGCTTTTGATATTGCAAATGAAGGGATTGGTGTCAAAGTACAGGGAGTTTTAAATAAGATAGAAGCAGGATTCTTTAAATTTTTCGGAGCTGTCGGCGATGGTTTTACTCAAGTGTTAGCCTTATCAAATCAGATAGCCCCGATGGTAATGACATTCGGACAGATAGGAAATATCATTCCTGCAGATAAAATCAAAGCTCAACTATCCGGAATTTCCGGACAGTTCACTTCGCTATTCAAAAATGCCAATAAAACCGGAGGGATACTAAAAGGATTATCGGCACAGATGCAGTCGAGCGGTGGTATTCTTGCAAAGCTGGGACCGATGATGACAAATCCCTGGGTGCTTGGAACAGCTGCAGCAGTGGCAGGTATAACACTCTTCCTGACCAAGACAGAAAAAGGACAGCAGATACTTGAAAGATGGGGCGATGCAGCAGAGGAACTTTGGGACAGGGCTCAGCCTGCAATACAGGGATTTCTTGATATGGGCGAAGAAGTAGTCGGCTATCTGATAAAATACGGTGAACTGATATTTGAGATGCTTATTGCTCCGGTTGAAATTGCCATTTCATATGTAACGACTATCATTGAGACTTTCCTGAGCCTGACCGGTGTTTCAAATGAATCTGCCGGAACATTTCAGAATCTTGGAGATGTATTGAAGCTGATTGGCAATTACTTCGAGACTGCTGCCAAAGGCGTACAGATAATGATATATGCAGTCAGGACAGCGAAGGATTATGTTATTGGTTTTGTAGAGGCTATCCCGGAACTATTCTCGGTTCTGATGGACTATGCTCAGTATTATCTTAATCCTGTTAATTGGATTTCCGGAGACGAGGAATTTGAAAATGAACTTTCAAACCGGCTGAATAAAGCGATCAGCGGGGCTATGGTCAAAGCCAATGCCACTATAGCTGAATCAAAGATGGATTTTGCCCTACAGAACGCTATGGAACTTAAAGATGACCTGGACAAGAATAAGAAACTTGACGAGCTTGTGGCTAAGTTCCAGTCTGCAAAAACTGAGATACAAAAGTATAATATTGCAAAGGAACTGGCAAAAGAAGTTCCGAATGCAGTCAATGGATATAAAGAAATAATTGATGAAAACGGCAAGGTAGTTCAGGCTATTGATCTGAATATTGACAAAGTTAAGGAATATACCAAAGCCAATGAAGAATCATACTCCAATAAGCTGAAATCCGAGCAGGATGCTTTTGCAGAAGCTTTACAGGAAAAGGTAGAGCTGTATCAGAAAGTATCTCAGGAAGCTGAGAACCTTGCCAATCAGATCGTTGAAGGATTGAAGAAAGGCGAAGATGTTAGCGATATTAAGCTGAAATATTCCAAGCTAACTCAGGAACTAAAATCACAGACTTTGGAGATGTCAAAATCCCTTGAGGATGGGGCAAAGATAGATATCGAATTTGATAAAATTAAACTGCCTGACAAAGTAGAACAGCAGTTCTCAAAACAGTTATATCAGTTAAGAAACAAAGCAGAGGATATTGTCGATGTTCAGGAAAAGAGCAAGAAAGAAGCCGAAGCTCAGGCTGCAGCTGTTGACAAGCTTGCCGAAGCATGGGATAATGCGACGTCGAATGTTGAGAAGAACCTGAAATCCCAACTCTCTGCCGCTAATGAAATATACAAACAGTTGCAGAATAAAGCTTTGTCAGATGAGGAAAGAAAAGAGCTGAAGGAACAATATAATGAAGCTATCAGAAACCTAAAAGATCAGGCTAAAGAAAAGAAAAATCTGGACAAAATTGATGAACTTAATCAGATCAGGGCAGGTTTGATTGTCAGGCAGGGCAAATCAGCTTTAGAACTGGCAAAGGAACAGGCTGATATTAAGACAAAATCCCTCGATCTGGAAATGCAGAATTATGAGTATGTTCAGAAAGAAAAATTACTGGCAGAAGAAAGAAAAGCTGATGACTACGATGAACTTCTTATAAACCAAAAACAACTTGAGACAATAAAGAACCAAAGATTAGCATGGATTGAAGCCCTCAAAGCAAAGAAACTGATAGGCGATGTTACATCGGATGGTGAAATAATCTTCCATGCAAAAGTAAAGGAAGCTGATAAAACAGAAATTAGATCAGTAATTCAGGATTTCAATGAGAAGATTCTTAAGGAGCAGGCAAAGATTCAGGAGCTAAAGCTGAAACTCAAAGCTGATGACCTTGATATGCAGGATAAACTCAAAGAACTTGAGCAGAAGAAAATTGATTGGGAAATTTCAATAGGTATCAAGGATGAAGATATTTACGAGGGAGTTGTTGAGGAATATCAAAGCAAGCTATCCGGATTAAGAGATGCTATTAAATCCAGTAATAATGAAATAATCGAACTAAACAGGCAGATGAATGAAGAGCTTGCACAGGTATCCGGTGAAAATGCTGAACAGGAAAAGGAAAGGATAAGGATTCAGTATGGTTTGAAGGTGCGAGAGCTAAGAAACCAGAACCTGAACCTTCAAAATGAAGAGTTTGAGACTATGCAGGCAATCAAAGACCTTGAGGACAGGATATATCAGTCCAAGCTTGATGAGCTTAAGAAATTTGAAGAAGGCAGGATCAAGGAAATTGAGGACAAGTACAAAAAGGAAGAAGAACTGCTAAACAGGTTTAATGAGATTTATTCATCAGCCGGAGAGAAGAAAATCAGTTCCGATAAAGATGATGCCCTGAAGAAAATTGAATCTGATGAAAAGGCAAAGATTGCAGAACTGGAAAAATGGCGGGACATGGAAGCTATATCTGCCGAGGAGTTTGAAAAGCGAAAAGCTGAGATTGAAGCATCCGGAAGAAAGAAAAGAGCTGAGAAAGAAGAAAAGTATGCAAAACAACAAACCATTATTGAATCTCAAAGAAATGGATTAGAACTGGAACTGCAACGAAGGAAAGACGAAGAGAACCTCAATTTACAAAGACAGTCCTTACAGGATCAATTGGCATTGTTAGCTGAAAAAGCCAAGGCCTTTGATGAAGCCGGTAAACCAATATTCGACAGCAAAGCAGACCGGGAAGCCTATGAATCACTTAGCTCACAGTTACAGAATACAGAATCGCTTCTATCACAAAAGGCTGATTCGATAGGTTTATTAGTAGGCGGTCTGCAAACTACTGTTACAGACAGCCTTACAAACCTATTTGCAGCTGATCCGGAAGCGGCAGCCGAGAACTGGCGTAAATTCTTCGGACAACTTGCAGGTATGCTACAGGCAAAAGCATCAGCCTTTGTTCTTGACCTGATTCTTTCTCCCGGAACGATGGAATATCTGTCAGCCCTGCCTTTCCCGGCTAATGTTGTTTCAATCCCTGTAATCACAGCGGTAGTCAATGCAGCTGTAAAAGCAGTTACTGATCCTGTAATCAGCTCCATTCTCAGCTTCTCTTCCGGAGGCCGTATCGATGAGCCAACTTTTGCACTGATCGGTGATGCAACAACACTTGGTGGTAGAAACAGGGAATGGATATTTCGGGATGATCAGTTGATAGCTACTGTCCAAATGGCATCAGCCGGAGCAAATTCTCAGCTACTTTCTGAGATCAGAAGTTTGAAGGCTATACTTGCCGGTCAGGAACTTAAAACAACTCTCAAAGGCAGTGATATTGATATCGCCCTTAAAAGAAGCTTAAATATGAGAAATAAGAGAGGGAGGTAATCAAATTACTGGCAATAAAGAGTAAATATTGCCAAAATATAGCAGATCATTTTGACAGAAAAATGTATGGTTAATTTTAACCTTTTTTGAGTTGAATCGGACTGGAATCGGACTGAAGAGCTTTTAAAAAATAAAAAACCGCATCAACACTAAGTTTTTGCGGTTTCTTTGTGGTCAGGGACGGAATTGAACCGCCGACACGAGGATTTTCAGTCCTCTGCTCTACCAACTGAGCTACCTGACCTCCATTTTCAATCACTCGTCAAACGAGAGTACAAAGTTACGGACTATACTTCTATTTTCCAAAAGAAAAATTTAAGATTCAAAAAAATTATCTAAGTTCCGCCGGAAGGCCGGATGCAACTATCGTGCGTACTTTATCCCTGAATTCGTCTTCTTCTTTTCTGTTACCGGAAATATTATCCATAGCCGGATGGAAACGTAATTCTATTTCCACCGGCCTGATAACTTTTGAACCCTCAGGCTGAATTTTCTGCATCCCGGCAAGTGTTAGAGGGATAATTTTTTTACTTGCTTTGGATGCAAGCATAAATGCCCCGCGCTTGAATTCTCCGAGCTTACCGGTTTTTGATCGGGTTCCCTCGGGATAAATAATAACCGAATCACCTTCGTCAATTGATTTTATTGCTTCCTTCAGGCTTTGCATGGATTTTCTTGCATCGCTCCTGTCAATAGATATATAAGGGCATGCTGCCAGGCCCCACCCGAAAATCGGAATTTTCTCGAGTTCCTTCTTGTAAATTATCCTTACGTTCTGATCAATCGAAGCTATCAGTACGGGTATGTCCCACCATGTGGAATGATTGGCAACATAAATATATGTGTTGTTGTCAGTATTGTTGTAAATACCCAATTTTTTTACTTTTATACCAAATATCTTAAGGGCTGAAATTGCCCAGGCCTTTGTAAATTTATGAAATTTTTGCCTGCCCCCCGGCAAAAGCATTGTGAAAATCACGCAAAAGGAATAATAAATTGTTACGAGAGCAAAACCCAGAAGCTTTAAATAAAATGTTATCAGCCCTCCAATACTGTCCGCGTTATTCATTTATCATCATCCTTTTTCCTGGAATCGCATAATAATTTGCAAATCTTCTGAATTTTTTCGTCCGAAACACTGTAAAATCTCTGCAAACCTTCCTGACGGCATTCAACAGCTTTGTTAATCAGCAATACCCGCAGTTGCTTGGAAACATTTGCCTGAAGAAGCCCTGTGGTATCAACAATATCGGTAACACATTTTTCCCCTTTGAAAAGGCACCTTAAAATTTTAAGCCTGGATGGTTCCGATAATATTTTGAACCTTCTGGCAAGCGATTGAAGTTCTTCGTCGTTAAATATAATTTTATCTTTCATATAAAAGCCATTTTTTAATATTTTTAATATTACCATACGGCAATATAATTTGCCAACTTTCGTTATACAGAATGTTTATTACAAATTTTATTGCACATAAACAGAATTATAAAAATTGTGATTTTTTTTTAAATAACAAAGCACTTTTTTCACAAGCATAGCATTTTTTTTTGATTATTTACAGCAATTGATGAAATGCATAAAATATTAAGGAGATTGAAAAATGACATCACAACCCAAAGTTATTGTTTTTTCCACACCAACCTGTAGTTTTTGTACTCAGGCCAAAGGGTATTTCAGGGAAAAAAAGATCAGGTTCAAGGATGTTGACGTTTCCAGGGACCTCGCAGCTGCCAGGGATATGCAAAGAAAATCAGGGCAGACAGGCGTTCCGGTAATATTGATAAATAACAGGCCGATAGTTGGATTCGATAAACCAAAAATTAACAGATTGTTGAATATTACAAATTAAAAAAGGAGAACTATTATGAATATTAAACCACTTGACGACAGGCTGCTGATTGAACCCATGGTTGAGCAGAGCAGAACTTCAGGCGGGATTATTATTCCGGATACTGCAAAAGAAAAACCGGTAATGGGTAAAGTTATTGCCGTTGGTACTGACGAAGAACTTCAGGAAATCATCAATATTGGTGATAAAGTACTATATGCAAAATATGGCGGGGAAGATATTTCTGTTGAAAATATCGATTACAAGATTATTCAAAGGGCTGATATACTTGCTGTAATCGAAGACTGATCACTGAAAAAGATTATAAAATGTTGTTGACTGCTCTCTTCCGGGAGCAGTTTTTTTTCTTTTTATTAATATTTTTCAATCATTTTGCCTAACCCAAACACCCGAATAATACCCACAAGAAATAAATCAGCATTATTATAACAGGCCATTTATTATAAATTATTTCTAATTACAGTTCTTTTAAAATGATCCAAAGCTTGAAGAATGCCTTATAATTAAAAAAATTTACATATTGGCCGTAATAATTGATGATTTATTTTAAAAAATTGATCAACTTTACGTATTTTATTCCTGAGACACAAATTTCATTGCCAAAGCTAAATGAAATTTGACAGCCCCGGCAATTCGGGGCCACAAGTCGACGGGTAAACACCACGCAGCTTGCTGCACAATTCATCCCAAAATTTACCTTGGGGTTTGCAACTGTGATCAAATATGTAATTAATACCTGGGAAATAATGGATTTAATAATTAAAAACTGCGATATTATTACCGGCGACGGACATTCTATTCTCAAGAACGCATGGACAGGAATTGATAACGGCTATATCCGGCATGTATCCCAATCCGGAATACCTGATTCAGTTTTATCGGAAGCCGGGAATGTACTCGATGGCTCAGGCTGTTACCTGATCCCGGGGATAATTAACAGTCACACCCACGGATGCTCGACAGGCCCTTTATATACCAGCGGCGCCAAACCGGCATCATTAAAAAAAGCCCTGAGAAATACAGACAGACACATGCTGCAGGGAACCACATCACTGATAAATGTATGCGGAATGGGCACAAAGGAAGAGTATGACATAGTAAACAACAGCCACCCGGTAAATATTTATAATACTACAGCGCAGTTCCCTTCAACTTATAAAGCTGCCAAAATCATCGATGCTTCCGGCATGAAAGATAAACATTTTAGAATGAATGCAGAAAAAGCGCTTGCCGGCGGTGCTGTCCTGATCGGAGAAATTGGAAGCGGAGCTACCCTGGGCGGTGGGGTAAGCGAATATAAATATATACCGGAATCGATTGAAAAGAGGACTAGTGTAAGCCTTACCGTAGAACAGGTCAGGGAATTGAAAAAAGAATTCCTGGAATCCGGATATTTTGATAAGAAGCGAAAAACAGAAAAAATGACTGAACTCATCATCAAATTTGGCCTTGATTCAAAGATAAGTTTGGAGGAAATTGCTGAGATTTATGATTTTTATACTAATAAACCGGTTAACTACTCACTGAAAAGTTTTGATGAAGCATTTGAATTTGCAGAAGATCATGAATTGCCGATAATTTTCCACCATGCATCAACATCAGCTGCGAAAATATATGAACTTGCATTAAAGAAAAGATCAACAACAACAATTATTGCTGCACATTGCAACCATACTACATTCACACTTGAAGAATGTGTTTCATGGGCGAAGAAACTGAAAGATGAAGGCGTTATCATCGACCTTGCAAGTATTAATAGTTTCAGCGGCTACAATAAAGAATCTATTGAAAACATGACAGCCCTTTTAACTGAAGGACTACCGGATATAATTACAACCGATTTCGGAGGAGGAGTATGGGACGGCATACTCGAATTGATTCAGTATTTTTTCAAAAGGGGTTTATTAGGCCTTGCTGAAGGTATTCACATGGCGACAGGCCGGATACCTGAAATATTCGGAAATAGCTTTATCGGGCGCGGGTTAATTGAAGAAGGAAAAATTGCAGACCTTGTTCTGGTTGATAAATTAAACCTGGCAAAAGTAGAAACTGTTATAATAAATGGCAGGATTGTTGTCGACGGTGGATGGTGTTTGTATAATTAAAGGATTGATAAATGATAATAGCAATATTAGGAGCCGGGCATGGCGGGCAGGCCATGGCAGCAGACCTTGCTCTTGCCGGGCACTCGGTTCGCTTTGCCGCAGTTCCCGAGCACTCAACAAATATTAAATTATTAAAGGTTTTTGGCGGTATAGTTGTTGAAGGTGTTACTTCTTCCGGTGTGGAACCCGGATTTGCAAAACTTGACATGATAACAACCGATGTTCAGGCAGCTATTAAAGATGCAGAAATAATAATGATAGTTGTTCCGGCCTTCGGTCAGGACAGATATATGGACCTGATAATTGAGCATGGTACAAAAGGCCAAATAGTAATATTCAACCCCGGGAAATTTGCCTCGCTGCTTTTCGCAAAAAAACTTACTGATACCGGAAGAAAAGACGATTTTCTTTTTGGGGAAACAAATTGCCTGCTATATGCCGCAAAAACAAAAGGTATCGGGCATATAAATATTAAAGCTGTCAAAAGCCAGCTTCCGTTTGCGGCTTTTCCGGCCAAAAGAACAGCAGAGATCATCTGGAGATTAATGGATGTATTTCCACAGCTCAGCCCGTCATTCAATGTGCTTGAAACCAGTATTAACGATCCGGGCATGGTTATTCACCCTATTACAACATTAATGAACATGAGCCGAATTGAACAGATGGGGCCTTACAGAACTTCTAACTATGATACAACACCATCTGTTGGCAGGATCATGGAAGCTGTCGACAAAGAAAGAGTGGATGTATCAAGGGCAATTTGCTATGAATCTTTTACTTTCCTGGAATTTGCAGATATTATGTATAAAGTTAAATCCGCAACTATCTATGAAACTGAAATCCAGATTAGTGCACATAAAGTACAGATGGCTCCAAACAATTTATTCCATCGCTATGTTACCGAAGATGTTCCTTACGGATTAGTTACCGTTGCCAACCTTGGAGATATAATCGGAGTGGATACTCCGGCCATTGATTCTATTATACAGATAGCTTCCATAGCAAATCAGGTGAGTTACACCGATAATGGAAGGAATGTGGAAAATCTCGGGCTAAGCGGAATGACAAAGGATGATTTGATTAAATATGTAACCAACTGGGTGTAAATATTGTTCAAAGAAAATAAAGCAGCTTCCTTCAGCCTGATATTAGCCGTTTTAATGGTTCAGCTGGACGGGACAATCGTTAATGTTTCATTGCCCACCATAGCAGATTATTTTTCCGTTGATACGGGCCTTGTATCGTGGTGTGTTATGGTCTATTTGTTAGCAGTAAGTTGCACATTACTCTTCTTCGGCAGGCTGTGTGATATTTACGGCGTAAAAAAAATTATACTTGCCGGGTATTCAATATTTGTACTTTTTTCGATACTGTGTGCTTTAAGCACGAACATATACATGTTGATCTTCAGCAGGTTCTTTCAGGGGGTAGGGGGCGCTGCACTGAATATCGGTGTTTTCGTGTTTGTTCCCAAATTCTTTCCTCCGGAACAAACAGGCAAGGTATTCGGGGTAATAACCACTTCGGCAGCTGTTGGAACCACTCTGGGCAATCCTGTCGGCGGCCTATTAACCGGATATCTCAGCTGGCAATGGATTTTCCTGATAAATATTCCAATAGGACTGCTGGCTATATATATTGTATCTACAAAGCTGCACGAAAAAGTCAGCACAATCACTAAAAAAGTTAAACCTGACTATGTTGGATTAATTTTATACATTATAACCGTTATCAGTTTTCTATATATTCTTAATAAGGGTGGAGATATTGGCTGGTTTTCGGAACAGATATTAATACTAATTGCAATTTTTGTAATCGGTCTTACAGCATTTATATTATTTGAGAAAAGAGTCCACAACCCCCTGATCGATTTTTCATTGTTCAAAAACAAAGCACTGGTTTTTGCAGTTCTCTCCGGAATGGCCGGGTATATTTTTCTTGCTTCAAGTAATTTTTTCATGCCATTCTACCTGGAAAATATTATCGGGCTTAATTCCGAAGAATCCGGTATGGTTCTTCTCAGTTATGCCCTTCCTTTGATGTTTGTCGGGCCGATTGCAGGAAAATGGTCATCAATAAAAGGCTCTACGGTATTTTGTTCATCTGCTATGTTGCTTGCAGCATCGGCGGCCCTTTTATTTGCATTGTTTCTGCATTTAGAAAATATTTATGTAGTTATCGGATGTTTGTTTCTGCTTGGAGTTGCTTTCGGATCCTTCAATTCCCCCAACCACAATTTTGTTAAAAATCTTGGCAGGGCTGATGCCCAGGGATCATTATTCGGTACAGAACAGACAGTTTACAGATTCTCGATGGCAGCGGGGATCACATTTTTCGAAATGATATATTCATTTGGTTTGAATTCAAATGATTCAGCAAACTCAGGAGTATCAGGCATATCAAAATCATCCATGATACCAGGTTTTCAGGATATATTCATTGCCGGTGCCATTTTTTGTACTTTAGCTCTGATATTTGCATTGCTTGCAGGAAAGGCATACAGCAAGGCTCAGAATTGAAAAAAGACAATAATATATTGACAGAAAACATATAAATCAAATATCCACCAATTTCCGTAAAAGCAAATAGCATTATATTTTAAACACAAAATGAAAGCAAACTGAAATTCCTGCTGTTACTTGTCCTTAATCACTTTAAGCACAAATCCAATTGCATCTTTTACAACTATCCTGTCGCCACTTATAATTGATTCTTTGGATTCCGCCTGCCAAATCTCTCCGTGAACTTTTACTTTGCCCTTGATACCCGGGCTGATATTCTGTATTGCCACACCTTTTTCTCCTGCTATACCATCGCTCCCCCCTGTTTTCTTTGCCTGCTGTGCTTTCAGCCCGAGCGCAATAACAACTGAAAAGAAAGCAGTTGTAAGCACCACCGCTGTAATAATTACAGTTAATGATATTTCCATGAATTCAAATGGCGAATCGATTAGCATAATAGAACCAAGAAGCAGGGACAAAACACCACCCACAGTCAGCATACCATAGCTTTGCACTTTAATCTCGATAATAAAAAGTATCACCGAGAGCATTATCAGCCCAAGCCCGGCATAATTAACGGGAAGCATTTGCAGGCTGTAAGCTGCCAGAACTGCTGAAATTCCTCCTATAACGCCCGGAAAAATTGCACCGGGATTATACAGTTCGAACAATATCCCATAAATAGCAAGCATCATAAAAATATATGCGAAATTCGGATTGCTGAGAACATCCAGCATTTTCTCGCGCCAGTTCTTTTCGATAAAAACAAGATTTGCATTTTTCGTTTTCAGAACTATTTGCTTACCTGCACAATCCACCGTATCGCCATCAATAACTGAAATTACTGATTCAATATCATCCGTCACATAATCAATAACTTCAGATTCCAGGGCTTCATTTTCAGTTGCAGATATTGATTCCCTTACCGCGAGTTCGGCCCATTCTTCATTCCTGCCGCGTTTCTGGGCAATGGACCTGATAAAAGCCGAAGCATCATTAGTAACTTTATCGAACATAGCGCTTGAATCGGATTCTCCGCCAATACCCACCGGATGAGCAGCTCCGATATTAGTTCCCGGAGCCATTACGGCAATATTTGCTGCCAGAGTGATAAATACTCCTGCCGACCCGGCACGGGCACCACCGGGACCAACAAACACAATAACCGGAACGGGAGATTCAAGTATTGAACTTACAATATCTCTTGTGGATTCCAGCAGGCCACCCGGAGTATTCAGCCTGATAATCAGAGCTTCCACTTTATCATCAGCGGCTTTCTCCAGATTATTCCCGATATAGGAAGCCGTTGCGGGGCCTATCCCGCCATCTATTTCAATAATATATATGTCAGCACCTGAAGTTCGCGAAATCAGTAAATTGCTTCCCTGCAAAGGTGCAAAAATTAATATCGCTGTAATAATTATCAGTCGAAACATGTTTACTCCCTCCGATATTAGCAATACTTTATTAAGCTAAGATAATAAATAAGGTATACAAATACCTGACTTTTTTTATAGATATACTGTTTAAATTCTCATTATTAAAATCAGACATCCGGAATCCACGTAATTTTTAATGTTACAGTTTTGATTGTTTCAATTCAGTTTACGACCCCTCCTAACCCTCGTAAGGGGCCACGCCTTCCCGAAGGGGAGGGCTTTGCAGTAAGCCCCTCCTTCGGAAGGGTTTGGTGAGGTCAGGCATGATAATATTTCATAGTTTAGATAAATTGATATGGCAAATTTCATTAATATAAACAACATACTAATTTGCGGCTTGTTTCTATAACTTATTAATTTTCCCTCGCGGATCAGGATTTTTGATATTAATTATAAGCCGGCCCCTTTGATTCAAAATTGAAGGGGCTTTTTTAATATTGTTTTGGTACTTGAATTATCCGTTTCAAAATAATATTCCACTAACCTCTAAATGTTGAAAACTATCCTTTATTTAGTTTGGCAATGATTTTGCTGTTATTTACCCTTTTGCTATTTTAAACCATAATGAATATAGCAGGTCGGGAAATGATAGAAAAATACAGAATAATTGCAATAACACCTTCTGATGACAGAGGATTGCTCAGTATTATATATAAGGGGATAGAGAAATGCGGTATTATTGACCAGTGGCATATTTGGGTTAATACAGAGAATAAAAACTATATTTCTTCAATGATTGCTTTGGCAAGGGAAAAAAAGGAATTTATTAAATTAGTAAGGCTAAGCGTGAAACCAGAGGGTGAGAAAACCCTGTCGGAATTTTATTCATACTGCCGGGACGCTAAGACTATATATATTCAAATAAATGCAGATATTTGTTATCTCGATGCAGATAGCATTAAATCGCTTATTGAATACAGGATAAAAAATCCTGAACCATTACTGGTATCAGCTAATACGCTTAATTCAGAGCAATCATTAGATATTCTAAAAAATAAAGGAATTTTTACCGGTAATGAGAGCCGGGATGAAATTCATTCACAAATTATTACAGATATTAATAGCGGTAATGGCGAAAAATACAATTTTGCCCCTGTTAAACCGCCATTTGGAGACCAGCTTCCACCAATATTCTGCTGGTTTGGAAAGGACTTTTCCAAGTTCAATGTTGATCCCGCTTCAAAACCTGACAGAGTACAATACTTCATGTCTGATTTGCCGGATGAAACTGGCCGGCAAAACCTTGTTCTTGGAAGTTCAATAGCTGTTCAGGCACTTTTCGATTCTCAGGAAAGCCTGGAAAAGTATATTGATGAATATTGCAAAGTGGAAATTAAAACTGATAAAATTGAAACTCCTGATATACCCGATATAAATAATATACAAATTGTTGACAATTCTGAAATACCGCTCCCATTTATGAAAGAACACGAGATAAAGGCTTTCGAGCATGTCCTGGATCGTTTCAAATTACCGGTTGATGTTCTAGAATGGGGTTCGGGCACAAGTACAATTTATTATAGCAGGTTGATACCGCCCGGCAGCGTATGGCATTGCATTGAACATGACGAAAAATGGTATGAAGAAGTTGCTGAAAAGCTTAAAAAATTCGGGCTGCAAAACGTACAACTGAATCATGTACCTAATAATATGGAATTTCCATACGGAACAGACGGCGATGCAGAATCGTTCAGAGATTATATTTTTCACCCGGTAAGTTTGAATAAACGATTCGATATGGTTATCGTTGACGGCAGGGCAAGGGCTGAATGCCTTAAAATTGGTTCAATCCTGATGAAAGAAGGCGGGCTGCTGGCTCTTCATGATGCCCAGAGGATTCAGTATCACAAAGGAATTCCGGCAGGTATGGCCATATTGATTATTGAAAATCCGGATATGCAGCTTGAAGGCAAAAACATTCAACTCTTTTTCCTGTCAGACGATATTGATTTACTCAGGAGAATCAGCGCAGAGTTGGAATCAGAACTCCCGGAAAATATTCTTATCAATGTGTATAATAATTATTCTGAATATTTGTCGCAACCTGCTGAAACAGAAATTGATAACTTGCCCGAAATAAACGCAACAGAAGATCATGAAACAGAAGTTGATAAAAAACTTACATTCGACGATATTATTTTTGAACCGGAAATCAAACTTTATGCAGGAGATATTCCCGATGATGATAATTATCAGGGACTGATCGGGCTTTCCGAACATAAATCTGACCCAAGACATATACTTCATGATATTACAAACTCAATGCCTCTTGAAGACAGATCAGTTGATCTGTATCTTGCTGAGGATATTTTCGGACGGCTTGACTACCAGGCTTTGCATCCCGTTATCAATGAAATCTGGCGTGTTCTTAAACCCGGCGGAGTGCTAAGAATTTCTGTTCCGGACTATAGATGCCAGCTTATCATTGATCGTTGCGAAAAGGATGAGAATGGGAATATTATATTCGATCCTGCCGGCGGAGGTACAAAGGAAAATCCGGGCTATAAGTGGTTCCCGCTTTATGAGACCCTTGAACCAATCCTGAAGAAAACAATGTTTGGCCGCGAAGGAAGTATAGAATTTCTGCATTCATACCTTCCTGACGGAACATTTATCACAAAAAATATTGATTATTCAAAAGGATATATTCTAAGAACACCCGACCATGACGACAGGGTTAAAAATCCTTACCGCCCTATGTCTATTGTTGTTGACCTGGTAAAATCAGCCGATACCGACAGCGAAGAGAAGCAGATGCTGATACGGGAAGGTGAAAGGCTGATGAATGAAGGCTATCCGAAGGACGCAGAAAGATTACTCACTTATTCATTGCTTGATAATCCTGATGATGTTGAAATAAATACCGCCCTGGACAGGGTTATGGAATTTATTAAAAGCCGTGAAATCACTGAAGAGGAAACTTTGAGGGATGTCAGGCTTTCTGTTGTTATGATAGTATTAAACGGAATGCCTTTTGTTGAATATGCCCTGAAATCTGTTTATAACATTGCACATGAAATAATCATTGTTGAAGGCGCTGTTGAAAACTGTATGGATTTTGCCGATCCCCAGGGGGCTTCGGTTGACGGAACTGTTGAATTGCTCGAAAATTTTGATGACCCGGATTCCAAAATTCAACTAATAAGGGGAAGCTGGCCCGAGAAAATGCAAATGCAGAACAAAGCTCTGGAATCAGCGAGCGGAAATTATATTTTCTTAGTTGATTCAGATGAAGTTTACAGGAAATCTGACCTTGAAAAGATTCTGGAACTGCTGCATGAAAATCCGGATATCAGCCAGGTTAATTTCATACCTGATAATTTCTGGAAAGGATTTGATTATATATTCGAATCGCCCCGGTTCAGAGATCCTGGTGCACAATACAGGAGAATATTCAAATTTGAACCCGGCGCAAAATTCATCGATCACCGGCCGCCAAAAATGCTTCTCCCGAACGGAAGAACCACCGAAGACGGGAAAATTATTGACGGCAGCGAAACAAGGGAGTTGGGAATTATCCCCTGCCATTATAGTTATGTAACCAAAAACCAGGTTCAGCAGAAAATTTCTCTTTATAAACAATATGGCTGGGATAAACTTTGGGCAACTGACCTTGATAAGTGGATGAATGATTTCTACATGAAGTGGACTCCTGAAAACAGGGCTGAACTGGAAAAAGAATACGGCCCCTGGACGGGCGATAAAAACTCCTACACAAGAATATTCGACGGCTCCCATCCGGAAGTAATGCTTGATTTTATTAAAAATTTCAATTCTGTTGATGAGCCACAGAATAGTAATATAGAAACAAAAAAAACTGATGAAAAGCTTGCTATTGAAGTAATTGGTTCGGCTAAGTATCAGCAGGCAGCTCTGGACGCCTGGGACTATATCGAGCTTGATGAACCGCTGCTTAGAAGAAGAGATACTATCAGGGAAAATATCAGGGACGGCGTAAAATTCTGGAATGTACATGTCGGCCTGGCATACCTTACAAGAATTTTGAAACCGGAATCTTATCTTGAAATCGGAGTAAGAACCGGCGGATCTTTCGTTCAGGCGCTGAACGGCGTAAATATTGAAACCGCTTACGCCCTTGATATGTGGTCGGGGCAGTACGCCGGTATGCCAAATACCATGGAATTCACGAAAAAGCAGATTGAAGGATTTTTCTCGAAAACAAACTCGAAAACAAACCTGAAGATGATACAGGGAAACAGCCACCTGGTTCTGAAAAAATTTAAAGATGAAGGGCTGAAATTTGACCTGATAAATGTTGACGGAGACCACAGCGCTGAGGGCGCTTTGGAAGACCTTCGCGACGCGTATGAGCTTTTGAATGAAAAGGGCGCCATAATTTTCGATGATATTATACATCCTTCGCACGGCTACCTTCTTGACACTGCCCATCAGTTCCTTGAAGAATTTCCGGAACTAAAACTGATAATTAATTCAAGCCAGGACAATGGTACGGCAATTTTCCTTAAAAACATGCTGCCCGATGAAATTCTTGGGAATAAATATGAAGCAAACGATACTTTGCAGAAACAGGAAAAACCTAAAGTAAAAATTGCAGGCCAGGATGAAGTTGAAAAGGACCTGACGGCAGTAGGAAAGGAATCGGAATTCGGTTCGGCAATCCATTCGCTGTTCAAGGAAATCAGGCCGAAGAAGATAATTGAAACCGGCACTTATCTCGGAACAGGAACCACAACGATTATTGCCGGATCGATTAAAAGGATTGGTATCGAAAATGCAGCGTTTCTTTCAATTGAAGTAAACCCACTGCATATTCGCCATGCTTATTTCAATCTTCAGAACAACGGGCTGATTGAGAATGTAAAATTGCTTCACGGTTTATCAGTACCGCGAAGAATGCTGCCAACAATGCAGGAAATCAAAGACCGGACAGTTGAAAATATTGAATTCGAAGATATTTTCGTTGACCACAAAGAACACGAAAGGGCGATGAATTATTATCGTGAAACAAATTTCAGCGACGTTCCGGACGATATTCTCGGCAAAAGCCTGGCACAATTCCAAAACAAACCTGATTTTGTCCTGCTTGACAGCGCCGGACACATCGGGTACGTGGAATTCCAATATCTGATTCAGTTGCTTGAAGGACCATGCTATATAGCTCTTGACGATATATATCATATCAAGCATCATAAGAGCTTCCTTGAAATGAAAAGCGACCCGAGATTTGAGATTATTGTTGATTCGAAGGAAAAATTTGGCTTTTGTATTGCAAAATTCAATCCTGAGTACGGAGACAAAGGATCAAAAAAAAAGAATAGATTACTTTATATAAGGCCGGATTCGATAGGGGACGCAGTGCTTTCTGCTTCCATGCTCCCGGAATTCAGAGCAAAATTCGGCGATCATGATATAATCGCAGTGTGTGATAATAAGCTTACGGATTTTTATAAAGCATGCCCCTATATTGATGAAGTTATCAGCTTTGACGGGCTGCTGCTCCAGGCCGACGATAACTACCGGGTTGAATTTATAAATAAACTAAAAGAATTAGAAGCTGATATAGCCTTGCATCCGGTGTATTCCAGGACTGAACACGGGGACGCTATGGTCCTGGGCAGCAATGCTAAGGAAACTGTTGCTATTGAAGGCGATACTTCGAACATGCCTTATGATGTTTTGCTGAAAAACAACGGACGCTATTCTAAAATAATTCCGTCTCCCGGCGAATATAAGAATGAGATACAACGGCATCAGGATTTCCTCTCCGGACTTGGAATAGAAAAAACGGAACTAAAGCCAAGAATATGGCTAAACAAAGAAGAAATAAATTATACAGACAGCCTGTTTGCCGAAAACGGCCTTGCACCCGAAAAAACAATAGCTCTTTTTGCCGGAGCGCAGTTTGATGTAAGGCTGTACAAGGAATATGGAAAAGCAATATCGCAAATTTGTAAAGAACGCGGGCTTTCGATTATAACGCTTGGCTCGGAAAGCGATTATAAGATAAATCAGCAATGTATTGATGATGCAGGTGTAAGGGCTATAAATCTATCAGGTAAAACAACGATTTTGCAGGCTGCGGCCATTATTAAAAAATGCCGCGCTGCAATCGGAGCCGAGACCGGCCTTGCCCATGTAGCCTGCGCTGTTGGAACTCCGAATGCAATATTACTCGGCGGAGGACATTTCGGAAGGTTTATGCCCTATTCCGGACTAACAACAATAGCGGCAGCGCCCGTGGAGTGTTTTTCGTGCAACTGGGAATGTTTCTATCAGACACCCTATTGTGTGAAAGATATTCCCAAATCCCTGATAGAATCAGCGTTCAAAAGAACATTGGATAACAAAAATGAAAGGCCTCTGATTTTAACAGCTGACCGGGAAGAATGGAATAAAAAGCACTCCTCGCCAAAATTGATCGACCTGAAAGAATATTCATTGTTTGAAAATATTGACGTTGAGGAAATTTCATTCAGCAGGGATAAAATTATCGACAACCCGCCTGATAATGAGATTAAGGTTAGCGCAATTATTTCTACCTACAACTCCGAGAAATTTATTAAAGGCTGCCTTGAAAATCTGTGTGAACAATCGATCTTTGATTCATCGGAACTAATCGTTATTGACAGCGGATCCGAAGAAAATGAAAAAGAAATTGTTATGGAATTTCGATCGCGATGCCCGAATATTAAATATATCCGAACCGAATCAAGGGAATCGCTTTACACTGCCTGGAATCGTGCTGTAAAATACGCCAGGGGGAAATACCTTATAAATACCAATACTGACGACAGGCTGAGAAATGATGCATTCGAAGTTCTTTCAAACATATTGGACAGGAACAGCGATTTAGGACTTGTTTATGCAGACTCACTGATAACTGACATAGAGAATGAAACTTTCGGGAACAATAGCGCCAAATTGAAATATGCCTGGCCGGACTTCAATATCGGTACGGCTTTGTCAACAAGCCTTTTCGGTTCAAATCCAATGTGGAGGCGGGAGGCGCATCTGACAGTCGGGCTTTTTGACGAGGAGCTTGAAGTAGCAGGAGATTATGATCTGTTTATTAGAATTGCACATCGATTCGGGGCTGCACACCTGAAGGAGAACCTAAGCCTGTTTCTAAAACGAGATGACAGCCTGAGCGGAAAAGATAATGCTTTAAAAACAGCAAAAGAATTACGCTACATTATGTCCCGTTTCAGAAAAGAAATACCACTGACAGATATTTATCCCGGAAGGGACAGGTTCAAAGAAGATAAAACAGCGCTGGCGGCAGCGCTTTGGGATCTTGGGAATCTGTGTATGCTATCGCCTTACCGGGATTTTCCAATGGCTCTGGATATGTTCAAGAAAGCGTTAAACCTACAGGGGCTTACACCTGATTTCAGGTCGCGTCTGGTAAAAATGTTCTATAATAATGCTGGTATAATTTCTTTTTGCAGCGGTGACATAAAACAGGCTCAGGAACTTTGGAAACGTTCTATGACGCTGCCTGAAACAACAGAGAATATTAAATATTTGCAGCAAAATACCTCCGGGCAATTCCATGCCCCCATAAATTTTGCTGTTTCATTATTGCTTCACGATGTTGTTAAGGAATCCAGAAAAGCCAGGGCATTTGTAATTGAAAACAATGAGCTGATTGCTATTGAAACCGAACAGGAATTCAGCGATGTTTATACCGGCCCGAGCGGGATACCAATAGCAGAACCGGAAGAAAATGAAATTCCGTCGAATCCGGCTGTTATAATCCCGGCAGGGAAGGGAAAAGTAAAAAAGAGAAATGAGAAACATCCGGCTATATTATTCACTATGTTCGGATGGAATGAATCCGGGGGCGGTACTCTTCACCCACGTTCTCTGGCAAGATATTTTGCTGCGAGGGGATATGACGTTGCCGTATTTTTTGCCGGACTTAAACATCCGAAAGTTAAAGAACAATATTTTTTCGAGGAGAGTAACGACAGCGGTGTACATCTTTTCGGAGTTTATAATCGTCCCGTGGATATGACTGACGAGCTGAATCCGGCACGCGAGATAAAGGATGAAAAAATTGTAAGCTTATTTGAATCCACACTCGAAAGGTTCGAACCAGATATAGTCCATTTTCATAATTTTCTCGGATTGTCGTTTGCAATAGCTGATGTTGCCGAAGCAAAGGGCATCCCTACGGTTTATACTCCGCATAATTATCATTTCATTGACCCTCTGCTTTATATGTTCAATAATGATATGCGAAAATGGAAAAATACTGATTTCTTTGCAAACTCGCCTCTTGCAAAAGTATTTCCGGAAAGAGAAGAACTTTACAGACAGAGATTTGATAAAGCCCGCGAACTTATAAATGAAAAATTGAATATTACTTTGGCCATTTCTACAAGAGTGAAAGAACTGCTTAGCGAATTCGGCGCAAACAAGAACAAAATGGCTGTTGTACACCAAATTCCCGACAATATGTCGGCATTAATAAGCAGTAAGAATGAATTGAAAGCACAACACCATCCGGCAAGGTTCGGCTTCTTTGGAACTGTGATACCACACAAAGGAATACATAAGATTATAGGAGCCGCAAAACGAGTTGATCCTGAAAATACAGAATTTATCATCCACGGTTTTGCATCCCAAATATATAAAAACGAACTGCTTAAGCTTTATAATTCGGAGAATATTAAATGGACCGGCCCTTACCACAGGCGGGAAATGGCCTCGCTTGGGAACGAGCTTGATGCCGTGATTGTTCCAAGTATCTGGGAGGAAGGCGCCGGGCTGGTTATACTCGAGGCGCTGTCACTCGGTTTGCCGGTAATCGGTGCCGAAATTGGCGGTATTCCTGATTTTATCGAACATGACAGAAATGGTTTCCTTTATGATCATAATTCAGAGCAGGAACTGGCCAATATTATTCGCGGCCTTGCAAATAATCCGGGTGGTATTGAAGATATATCACGACAGATAATCATTCCTTATGATTACGAGTATTATGCCGGACACCTTCTCGGTATTTATAAATCGCTTTGTGATAAAAACCTCAGGCCGGGAAAAGCTAATCTGATTTTCAAGGATGAGCTGAATAAACGGCCCGGACAGGAAAGGCTTTTTTAGGAGATGATTATTGTTTTAATCATTAATATGTAAAAGGCTTACTGCTGTTTCACAATTCTATCGCATTATCCGCCTGCTCGGCTATTCCTATTGCTCTTTCCAGTGCTGGCATTTTAGGGCTCCTGCTTGTTTTGTCGTACATTAAAATTATACAATTAATTCATCTATTACTTTTTTTAAAATTTTATCGGACATTTATTATGTTTATCGGACATTTACCGAACATTACCGCCATTTATCCGAAATATCCGAAATTTATCCGAAATTTATACAGACGTTTTCACTTATCGATATCAACTTTCCACTTGCCGAATTTCTTTGAACCAATCCTTTTTAGAAGTCCTTGATCCTTCAATCTTGATATGTGTTTTTCAATCGTTCTAGTAGATAATTTTAAACTATTAGCAAGTTCAGATATAGTAATAATGTCATTTTCCATCATCAATTGAAGAACTTTATCAGATGTCTTATCCGAACCCTTATCCGAACCCTTATCCGAACCCTTATCCGAACCCTTATCCGAACCGGCACTGTTTAGTATCAATTCCACCCAAAGCCCTGAGACATCATATCTGAAACGCGGTTCAGGAAGACCGTATTCAAGGCATTCCTTTCTGATCTTCTTTATGCCCCTGCCCCAGGATTCCACAAGCCCGGCACGGAAGAAGGCATTTGCAATATCAGGATTGAAAGGTTTTGAAGGGTGCTCATTTAACAGCTGATCGACATCCCATCCTTCAGGTAAAGTGCCATCATTCCAAAATACGATTCTATTGTCATAAACCCTTATTTGAATTGGTGTTCCCGTGGCATAATCTTTATGGACAATCGCATTCAGCAAAGCTTCCCTTAGCGCCTCCACAGGATAAGGGAATTTTTCAACTCTGTTAATACCATTGTAGCTTATATATGCTTTTAGATATTTTGTCAATAGCAGATCCAAAGCATTCTCTGCCTGGTCAAATAAATTTCCGGAAACAATATCCTGGTAAATCAGATCATCAACAGTCCGGAAAAAACCGATCTTGATGCTGGTTCCTGTAAAATATTTTTCTGGATTTTTATGGAATAAAAGCACAGCCGCCCTTTTGTAATACAGGCCATCAAGCAGATTTAGGTTTTCCAGCAGTAATTCTTTACTGTTGGTTAATATCTCTTTTTGGGACCTTCTACTATCAAAAGCCATATTTTTATATCGTTCAATCGTATCATTACTGAAATCCGAAATTTCAATATCGTGCATCGGAACGCTGTCCCAGCGTTTACCTGTTTTTTTCAAAAGGAATTTATCCAGAGCCGCACCCTTAAGCTCCTGCTTAGTTGAACCGCTCCTGAAATGATATTGTCCTTTATAGCTAACCGGGAACGGGTATTTATCAACAATGATCTCCAAATATTCCTTTTCGTTTTCTTTAATAAGATTCACTTCAACCACGATACCTAAAATATCCCTGATCTTATTCGGTATATCTTGCAAAAGCTTTTTGGAATTTTCCAGGCCGGAAATTTCACCGTTATCATTTTTCCCAATGTATAATTTCCCGCCTTCAGCATTTGCAAAGCCGCAAATCCATTTCAGATATTCATCTTTCCAGGATTTTTTCCATTCTATGTTTTGATTTTCAGGCATAAGATTTAGAATTGATAATACTCCAATTATTAATTTGCTGTAATATAAGAATTTTAATTTTATTTCCTTTGTTTAATATAGTTCAAAAGTCCATACCTGATACCTAAATAAAAAAAACAGCCATCATTCTTATTCAACAAGAAATACGGATCAGCAGAATTGAATTTATATCGTCCGAAATAGTAATTTTTTACCCCAGGACAAAAGATAAAGATCAATTTTTATAAGGTCTGGTGCTGGCATTTTAGGGCTCCTGTCAATTTGAATTCAATGGATTGTATAGCTTGGGAAAATTCTTTTCCGCTGCTTTTAAATCTTCTTTACTGATATTGTTTCCGTCAATATATAATTCTTTCAGTTCCTTAAGTTTAAACAATGAAGGAGGCAGTTTCTCAATTTTGTTGTTCGACAACCATAACGATTCCAAATTTTCGAAGTCACCAATCCAGTCCGGTATCGTAACAATTTTATTATTGGATAAAAACAACGATTCCAAATTTTCACAATAACTCAGGCAATCGGGGATTATCTCAATATGATTATCAGACAGATCAAGTCCATATAAGAAAGTCATTTCACGAATCCATTCCGGTATTATACCTAATTTATTGCCACTTAAACCAATAATCGGCATCGAGACTTATGTTTATACTCAGGAGAATGAAAACAAAGAGTGCGAAGCGTTAAAACTTGTACTCCTGGCAAAAGACAAGACAGGTTATAAAAATCTTATCAAAATTGCTTCTGTGGGCAAAGGAGGGGGAAACAATTACAAGTCAACAGTTACAAAGGATGATCTGTTAAAATATCACGATGGCATCATTGCTTTTTCCGGAGGATATGACAGCGTTATCAATTATCACCTGCTAAATGATAATTTCAGCCAGGCCGGCGAGGAAGCCCGCTACTATAAACTACTGTTCGGAGAAGATTTTTATCTTTCTATTCAGGATCATAAGCTGTCTTTTAACAAACAGCTAAAAGAATCGATAATCAAACTGGCCGGGGATTTTGATATAAGCCTTGTTGCTGCTAATGAATCATTTTACATTAATAAAGAAGACGCCATTGCACATAATGTAATGATGCTGGCCCGCCAAAATCGTAAAATTAAATCTGCCAGTATCGATATAACAGATTTGAAGCTCGGGAGCCCTGAGTTTTATTTCAAATCGCAGGAAGAGATGCAGGATTTATTTAAAGAATACCCTGAAGCCCTGAAAAATATGGAATAGCAGATGAAGTTGAAAAGCTGGTATTGAAAAATATGAAAAAAAAAATTTTAATAATTAAAAAGATTGTTATCTTTCATAGGTGAATAAACAATATAGACAGGCAAATTGAACGACACAATAACAATTGACGAACTGATATACGCATACAAAATCGGATTCTTTCCAATGGCAGAATCAAAGGATGGGGACATATATTGGCATAGCCCCGACCCGAGAGCTATATTCCCGTTCACTGCCCTAAAAATACCTCGTTCCTTACGTCAATCTATCCGGAAGAATAATTTCACCTTTACAGTGAACAATGATTTTACTAAAGTTATCGAAGCCTGCTCCGACCGTGAGGATACCTGGATTTCAGAGAACGTTATTGAACTTTACCGCGATCTTCATAAACAGGGTTACGCCCATTCGGTTGAAACCAGAAGTAACGGAAAGCTTGTTGGCGGATTATACGGTGTGGCAATCGGAGGAGCATTTTTCGGAGAGTCTATGTTCATGAAAACAACGGATTCATCAAAAGCAGCTTTCTATTTTCTTATCGAAAGGCTAAAATCAAGACGTTTTGTTCTCCTAGATTCCCAATACCTGAACCGCCACACAGAAAACCTTGGAGCAGTGGAAATTCCCAAGGGATTATATCTGGGAATGCTATCCGAAGCAATTGAACTTCGAAGAAAGTTTGATTAAAAACCAGACTTACACAGATTCAGAAAACAAAATATTTAAAGTCTCAACGGCTGATAAACCATTAAACAACAATGGTAATTGAGGCTTTCGCCGTCACGTTGCACTATTGTATGTTGCATATTGATCAGTTTTTAGTGATATCTAAATAGTAGAGAAGTGTAAATATTTACAAAAAAAATTGTTGCATATTTTATAAAAACCATCTATCTTTATAAATAGATATACTATTCAGGGAATTGTTCTCAGCAAAATATAAATTTAAAAAATTATAGAATTACGATAATGCTCATATTTTTTTAGGGAGAGAATATCATGGCAAACCAAAAAGATTTAGATGCCCACTACACAATAATGGACAAGATTTTTCGCTTAAGCCTTGGTGAAAAGGGAGCTTACAGCGGAGCGAAGTTCGATGGCGATTTTTCGATGACAATTGAAGAAGCTCAGGATAGAAAGCACCGCTATATTGTTGAAAGCTGCAAAATCAACAAAGGGAGCAAGGTTTTAGACATGGGCTGCGGTTGGGGTGCCTTTTTGAACTACTTGAACAGCATTGGCGCCAAGCCATACGGTGTTGTATTGGCAAAGGGCCAGGCAGACGCTTGTATTAAAAATGGTTTGAATGTGAAACACATGGATTCAAAAGATATCCGTCCGGACACTTTTGGCACCTTCGACGCTGTAACCGCCATGGGAAGCCCGGAACACTTATGCTCAGTGGAGCAGTACAAGGCCGGACAACAGGAAGATATCTACAGAAAATATTTTGATCAGGTTGCAAGTCTACTGCCCGTGGGCGGTCGATTCTACTGTCAGTCGATGGTGTTCGGCCCCAATATGGTCGAATTCGAGAACATCCCATTTGGGAAAACTGACCTGACTAAAACGGAGTTCAGTGACGAGGAACTCATGGACATCATTTGCCGTAAATTCCCGGGGTCGTGGTTGCCATACGGAAAAGAAGGTCTCATAGATCCGGCCGGGAAACATTTCAAGCTGATCTCGGTAGAGAGTGGCAGGTTGGACTATATCGAAACAATTAACAGGTGGACCGCTGCATTTGGGAAATTGTCGGCAAGAAAGCTTCTTCTATATATCTCCTTGTTGCCGAGATTATTTACTAACAGCGCATTCAGGGAATGGTACCAACTCACGAAAATCGACGGGAATAAAATGCTCTTTGAGAAGGAGATATTCGAGCATTACAGAATTGTTTTTGAAAAAGTCGCTTAATGTGTTAATGATACTGACAGGCCATATATGAGAAGCAAATTTTTCAGTAAGCGCTCGTTGATAGTTTTATCATCCTTAACAAAAACATCAGTTCCCACACAGGCAGGAGGACTTTCATCATCAGTTCCCCGAAAAAAGGACTCCTGCCCGAGGAAGTAATGAAGATTACACCGCACCAGCTCCAGAAATGTATTGGCGCAGCCCGAAAACGGGCATTTGATGCTGTTAGACGCGTAAGGGACGAGTGAGGGAGAAATAAAATTATACGCCTTCATCAGAAACAACTTGTATGAATAGCTAACCCAATACACCTGAAGCCAACATTTGCCATTGAATGACTTGAATAGGGAAAAATAATTTTTACTAAAATAAGATATTTATGCCGTTTTGTTTATATTCATCTGAGGCTATACAATCTCAAGAGCAGATTCTGGAATTCTAATATTTCGTGCAACATCAAGTACGGATTTTTTATCATTACTTAATAGCAATCGCTCGTATAATCCGGAGTTTACCTGCCTTTCTAATTCTCTTGCTGTCCATGCGTTCTTAACAGCTTCTAACTCGTAATATTCTCTTTTATCCTTGTCATTAATGGATATAAGAATACGGTACTGAGTCCAATTTAATTGTGTACGCAGTGCGTACACTTTTGGATATTCTCTGTACAATTGACGACACCAGTGTAATTGTCGGATTGAAAAACCACTTCCGAATTCAGGAACAAGTTCTTTAGAAAGATTTTTTATTAAATAAGAGCCATAATCAGCTCTTTCTTTACCTTTCTGTTCTTCATTAAAAATACGTTCACCAAGTTTCCAGTACATTTCAACCCGGTGAAATTCAACACTCCGAACAGCAGAAATACGTGCATTCCCGATAATATTTCTAACTTCACTTACAAAATCATTTGATAGTTTTTCAATATCTTTACTCATTTACAATCCAAAATTAATGTTGGAATTTTATTATCCGGTTTGTTAAATTCGCTCATATTCACTGGTAGTTTCGTGTAAAAGCTCTCAGCCCCGGCAGCTAAAATTCAATCTAATTAAAAATTCTCTTGCAGCCCAATTTTTTTTTATTTGTAATATCCTTAAACTCGATTTTCAAAGCTCAGGCAATTACAATTTAGAATTTGATTTTTTTTGGCAGCAAATTTTCAAAAACATTTTAGATTGCGTCGAAATCTAATAATTAATAACCTATTCCATAATTTACCCCTGCCGGAGATTTGTTCCGGCAGGGGCAGGTTAATTTACAATTTAAATATCCAACAAATCATTAATGAAAGCATCGCCAACATCTAATTTATGGGCTACTTCGCGGATGTATTCTATTTCTTTGTCGTGAATAGTTCCGTCAACTTTTGCCAAATCAAGAAGATCATATAATATACCTGGTATTGAAGCGGGATGCTTCTTAATAAATTCATAATTGACAGGAATAAAGGAATCATTCATAATATTTTTATAAAGTAAATCTTTCGAGGAATCATCCAGTAAAGAGTTTTGAATAGCATCATCAAACAGTTCCATCTCTTTTCTGTCAATTCTTCCGTCTGCTTTGATCAAATTAATATATATATTCAGTTTATTTGTTTCAAGATCAATAGCATCATCAACTTTGGATGATTCCCGAGTAGCTGTATTATCGCTGTTATCAATTTCCGGCTGGCTGAATACTTCTTTGGCTTTTTTTGCTACTGCTAAAGTTTGAACACTATCGAAAGTACCCCCGACTATACCACCTGCTACAGGTACCAGTTTAACAATGTATTTCGAGCTTTTTACGGCAATCCTTTCGGATACTTTACGTGCTATCAATTTGGTGATTTTCTCAATTACTTCGTCTGTTAATACTTTCTTAGCAACATCTTTAGTAGCTTTTATTGCTGATTTTTTTATTATCTCTATATCCAAGCCTAAGTCATTTACAATACCGCTCATTTTATTTCCGGTAAGAGTTAAATACACAAGGCTTTTTGTTCCCGGATCATTAATATCATATCCCCTGATATGCGCGATAGCCGCCGTCATACGCATTTGCTGAAAAAGCAGAATAGCAATATTACTTGGCAGGGTTATCGGCATAGTTGCAAACCCGCCCAAACTTGTTACAAAACCTGATGTTGCAGTTTTTGATACCTGCCATTTGATTAATGAATCAATAGCAGCATTTTGAGTTAGTTTCTTATCGGAATAGGAAGAAGCTAAATCCTTTGCCGATTTCATTTTAGAATATCCGTTTACAGATTTTTCATAAAACTTGTCGAGTATTTCAGCTACTTTGTTTGCTTGTGAACTAACATCCTTCATTATTCTCCTCCATCCAATATTGTTTTAAAAATGTAATTTAAAGTAACAACTAAAGAATCTATATTGCTTTGTTTTTCCTCATACCATTTATCAAGCGGCAGGAAAAGCTGCTTTTTTCCTTTTGCCGGAAATGCTTTGAAAATCATTCTGTTGTCCCTGCTCCAGCCTTCATGGTTGTTCCTAACGTCTTTAAGAATTATATCAGAGTTGCTTTCAAGGTACTCAATCATTAATTGCAGGCCCTTATCAAAACCATCACGTAAGAATAGTTTGAACTGTAAGGGATAATTATTGGCAAACAAGGACAGAACAGTCCTGTTCTTATACCTGAAATTTATCGTCCGGGAATTTCCGTTTTTCAGGATTTTATTTTCTCCAATCTTAATATCATCGTAATATTCGAATCCGGAACAAACTGTTTCAAAAACCCGGTAAAAGAAATCAGCGGCATTGTTATAACGCTTCCCGCTGTTTTCAGCGCCGTACCTCGGGCTGAGATAATTAATAAAGTTCAGCAGGTATTCCTCGTTATATTCCCCTTCAATAAACCTGTTTACAGTTTCAACATTTATATCGCTTAGCTTGTAATCTTGTATTCTGTTTTTCATTTCAAATCCCTTCGAATCGTTTCCGAGGTATTTGATAAAGTCATCCTTTCGAACAACATAAAGATTGATATTTTCACTGATAGTCCTGTTGAATTTTTCCAGGTATCCCGCTAAAGAAGGATAACCATACTCGCTTTCCAGAACCATGAAATGCAGTTCCCTTTTATTATCAGACAGTTGATGGTATTTATCAAAAGTCACTATCTCGTAATATTTTTCGATTTGTCCAATCGAACTACTGCTGTCAAGGGTTTTCAGCTCAAGATAAATATCCCGGAAATCATCTTTATTATCGATACGAATGACGATATCAAACCTCGAACTAATATTTTCAATATGATGAGCATAAGCATATTCAACGCTTAGCACTCTTAATTTTTTCTCGTCACATCCGATCGTTTTTGCGATCAGCATCGGATTCAATACCAAAACCTTCTGAAAGGTCTTCTCCTTAACAATCATATCAGATGATTTTCCGAATTAATTTTTCAATGATTTGGTATAAAATACGAAAATTTTCTGATATTTCTAACAAAGAATTCCTTTTCACTCCATATCCTGCATTGCCTCGAGGTATTTCGCCTGTAGTTTCATAAATTTGCCGAGCTGGGCAGGGGTCATCTGTCCCTGCAATTTATTCATTTTCTCCTGGGCGGACTGAGCCTTCTGCATCATCGCCGGGTATTCAGCCAAGGCTGTCATATCGTTGTTATTCACCTTTTTTATCAGTTCAATATAGCTCATAACGAAATCGTCGTATTCCTCTAATGCATCGTCCAATTCGTCGTCGTCCATTTGTTCTTCCGAACGGCTTCGGATTGTATTATCGGATGAATGGTTTTTCTTCTCTTCTTCATTGAATTTACCCTCGAAACGCATGTTTACGGTTGTTATATTGTTTATCTCATTGAATGTTGCAATCACATCATCCAGGGGCGTATCGGATATAACCCCGATAAGATTGCGATATCTGAAAGCCAACCTGATGTCTTCCTGATCTCCCAGATTCCCGATATCCTGAACCTCGCTATAAGAAAATTCATAATTCCTGCTTCCGCCCGAAGTCAATACCAGGTCCATCTCGCCGGTAAATTCATCATAAGGCTCCCAGCCATAATCTTCCTCATTATATAATTTCACATTTACGGCAATTTCCGGATCGTTAATGCCGTCGACGATTGTGAATACGTGACTATCTTCCGGACTGTAAATAATCGGCAGATTGCCTGTCAGCTTGGTATCGTACCTGTTATAATGCACCTCGTGTTTGAATCCGGCATTTACAATAGGCTTAATCGCATTCTCGAAACCAATCTCGAAATCCCTTTCCAGCTTATCCTCGTGGTAAATCTTTTCAAGCGAATCCAGGCCTTTAACGATAGCTTCCACATTGTCCCTGTTGCTCTTTACCAGGTTAATAACGTCTTCAGCCGCTTTGCGTCCGGTTTCATGAGTGTTCGAACATGAAAAAAGAAGGATAGCTGTTGCAAGTGTCATAAAAAAGTGTTTCATTATAATAACTCCATTAGTAAAAGAAAATCATTTTTTTATTTTGTCAATAAATCTTACTTTCGAATGTAAATTTTGAGGGACATTATTTGTCGAATGACATTTGCAGCCGTTGAAATATTATATTTTTTTTATTTGGAGTCAGCAATGCTAAAGAAACCGGGAAAAGCCGACAGAATATTATGGCTGTTGAAATTTTTCAATAAGGAACATATCGGAACGGTAAGCGATATAATAAATTACCTGAACGGCGAAGGCCTGTCAGCAGAGAAAAAATCAATACAAAGAGACCTTGCCCTGATGTTTGAGCATAATCTGGTGGATTTTCGCGACTACAGCCATAAGGAAAGAATCTGGGAATATATGGGGATCACCGGAAATACGACGAAAACGGTGAGAATCCAGCAGAACGAAATGCTTTCATACTACATGCTGAAAGCCTATATCAAGCATTTCAAAAAAACGGTGATTGCCGAAGGCATTGAAGAGCTGGACAAAAAGCTGGACAAACTTTTCCCCGGCGAGGTATTCCGCATGGACAGCATGCTATGGAATAAAAACATCGGCTACTACGACTACACACAGGAAGACCTGGTAATCAGGCCCCTGATAAGGCATATCGCCGAAAAGCAATGGGTGGAAGTTGAATACCTGTCATCAGACGGAAAAAAGAAAAGCAGGTTCAAATGCCTGCCAAGAACAATGTTCGAGAACAAAGGCAACCTCTACGCTGTCGTGTTCACCTGCGGCAAAGTGGACGAGCACAGGGTTCTGCTGATACAAAACATAAGCCAAATATCCCCCTGCGAAAAAGTAAGCGATAAAATCCTTCCTTTCGACTTCAACGAGTGGAGCAAAGAAAGATTCGGCGTTTATCACGGCAAACCGGCAAACGTAAAACTGCTTATAAAAAAGGAATTCACACAGTATTTCGAAAAGCGTTTCTGGCACAACTCACAGAAGATCAGCAAAGATAAAAACGGCAACATGATACTGGAAATGACCGTCCCCCTCGTAAAGGACTTCGAATCATGGATAATGAGCTGGACCGGCGTAATAAAAGTCCTGGAACCACTCGAACTGGCCGACAGGATAAAGAAGAATCTAAAGGAAGGGATGAAGGAGTATAATATTCCAACACCTGAACCAAGGGATTGAACTTAACTCTTTCCCATGCTATCGATCAGGATAGAATAGAATACTTTTATTAATGGCAGAAATATAATGGAGCAAGCAAAAATATGATAATCCGAAACAATAATACTGTCACGGCAAAGCGCCCGGGGCACTTCCGCCCCCGTCCGATGGAAATTATGTGCCTTTGGATTCTCAACCATGCCGGGCATAGCAAACCCCAATATTTAAAAACCAAATATTCACCCGGCAAAAGCGATTACCGGCACTTTCGGATAGAAGCAGCAATTGATAAAATGGATCGAACGGACCAATAGAACGAAAATCTATATCAAAAAAGTAAATTTCTGTCTTTTCTGAGTAAAATTTTACCTGAAAAAATGTTTTTGGAAGCACAAACCAACGCTAAAATGACACAAACCAAGGCTAAGACGACACGAACCAAGGCTAAGACGACACATACCAAGGCTAAGACGTAACATACCAAGACTAAGACGACACATACCAAGGCTAAGACGACACGAACCAAGGCTAAGATGACACATACCAAGGCTAAGATAACACAAACCAAGGCTAAGATGACACGAACCAACGTTAAGACGGCACATCCCAACGCTAAGATGACATATATCAGCGATAATCAGGCTCTGGAGAAAGCTCGGAAAGCTTGGGGGAAGGCTCGGGAAGCACGAGGGAAGGCTCGGAAAGCTCGGGGGAACGCTCGGAAAGCTCGGGGGAACGCTCGGGAAGCTCGGGGGAACGCTCGGGAAGCTCGGGGGAACGCTCGGGAAGCTCGGGGGAACGCTCGGGAAGCTCGGGGGAATGCTCGGCAGGCTCGGGGGAATGCTCGGAAAGCACGGGGGAATGCTCGGAAAGCTCGGGGGAACGCTCGGGAAGCTCTGGAGAAAGCTCGGAAAGCACGAGGGAACGCTCGGGAAGTACGAGGGAATGCTCGGAAAGCATGAGGGAACGCTCGGCAGGCACGGGGTAATGCTCGGGAAGCTCGGGGGAACGCTCGGGAAGCATAAAACAGCGGGTTTCCGGCACAAAAAATTGTTTCCAAAGAACATACCAACGGCATTAAAGTCAATATTATCATACATTTACATCAACAAAAGCCTGTTTAGCAGAATTCCTATAGGGTGATGGCCCACAAAGCCGAAATAAAATTACATACGGGGGCTGATAGCAACTGAGGAGTTTGCTGCCGGCCTCGAATATTGGGTGAGACAGGATAAAAAAATTTGAAGGAGGGATCCTGATAAATATGGTAGAGGCTTATTAATTGTATATATTTGTTGCATAATCTAAACCAAAAAAATTATTGATATTTTAGGAATAAAAATATTTTTTATTTTTTATTTCTATTGTATTTTTCCTTTAATTTATAAATTTTTGATTTTGGATTTACAATATCATTTCGACTAATTAAATAATGTTCTTTGATAAATGATTTAATAACATAACTATTTGTATATTTCTCAATATTATTAAACTCGTTAGTTTTTATTATATCCAACGCATTATTTTTTTGATTAATAGATAAATTATTATAGTCTTGCCACCATTTAGAAGTAAATCCGATATCTCTAAAGAAAAAACGATATAATATATAGGTTTCCGGCATTATTAAAATTTTATGATATTCATTTAGATTATTGCCAAAAGCTTCATAAAAGAAGCTTACACCTTTTCCAATTTTTCCTTTAGTTGAATTTAAAATCGTTTGAATGGCTCTAATATATTTTCTATTCCAATGTAATCCGAGATAATCACGAGTTAAAAATTTTTCTCCAGATATCGGATGATATTTCATAGGAAATGAATATATACTAATGTTTAACTCCTCAGATAGAAGAACATTTATTTCTAACCTCTCATATAATTCCGATGGCTTATCATTTTCATTATATAATAAATAGTTGGAGAGATCATTTATTCCATACTTTTTTGCCAATTGAATAGCCTTAATATATATATCTTTGTATGCAATATTATCAAATGCAATCCTTAACGGTTTAATTGGGATTTCACTTAATAGCCGCATATTATCCTCATTAATTAATCTGGCGTCAACACCTTGATTAAAATCAACGTACCTCAATTTCTTTGTTTTATTTCTATGTTTCTCAAATAAGTCCTTTACTTCTAAATAAACTAATAATATATTTTCTTTTGTTGCCGTATCAATGTTTAATAAATTATATTCATTGAGAAGGTTATAAAGTTCTTGTTGTTTATCTCCCTTTAATTTATTTAATAGATAGTGATACAATTCAAAACTTTTATTTATATATGCTTTATCATTTATACAATTTTTGAGATTTTCCACTGCAATATCTAAATAATTTGGTTCAATATATTTTGCACCCTTAAAAAAACCACATGCTTTAATTTCTTTGATAATTTTTGGAAATTGATTTGAAGCAAGTACGTTATTGTCTAATAAAAGTAAGTTCCTTTTTTCTCCATATATTAATTTTGCTTTATCGATGTTATTTTTAATTGAGATATATTGTTCGAATTTTGGTTCGATCTTCCATACAGCACAAAACTTACATTTTCTTATACATCCTCTAGTTACATAACTATAATAAGCATCATTTTCAGGATATTTATAATCAATCTCATCTAGAATCGAATAATCAAGAGGTAGTTCGTCAATAATAATTTCATTATCTTTATCAATAATCTTAGGTTTATTTAAAAGACCTTTGTGAGGCTTAATACCTGTTTCTTTCTCAAGCTCTTCTGCTAAAACAGTAGCTAATACACCACCGACAAAAATTTGTTTGATATCCTTGACAATTGTTTTAGCAAAATTAATTGTCTCAATCGTAATATTCCAATTAAATGTAAACAGTGTAGTAACACAAACTCTATCCCATTTTGGGAAATTTAAATATTCTTTTGAGTAATAGTAGTTTCTATAATATTTTAAACACTCCTTTACAAGAATACCATATTTTGAAAGTATTACCAATTCTTCAAAATATTCGTTTTTACCAGTTTTAATATAATTGATTAATAATGATTTATATTCTTGCCATAAAACCCCATTGTCAATTTTTTTGAGTTTGAAAAGTAAGTCTGTATAAATATCAAGGTGAATATAATTCTTTAAATCTCCTTTATAGAAGACTACTTCATATCCAATTTTTCGGTGATATGTCGCAAGTTTCATTAATCCAATTGGAGGATATTTGTTCTTATAATTTGGTTCAATTAATATAACTCGTCTTTTGCCAACATTTTTCATCAATTTTTCGATTTATTAAGTTCTTCAATAATTTTTTGTTTAACATTATCAGACAAATCCTTTTTTAAAATATTATCGATAATTGACAATATTTTACCAACTAATTTTCTATCGTGCCTATTGAGTTTTTGGAGATTATCTGTTAATAATTTTGGTTTTTTATTTGTTATCTTGTTTGTTTCTGGTGTACGAACTTTAATATCAGCTGCAATTTTTTCAACAATCTTTTTTTTAGTTTTATCACTAGCGACATTATTCTTGATTTTTTCAATTTTGATACTTGCTTTTTCTGCATCCTCTTTGTATTTTTTTAATTTATCTTCATATTCTTCCTTCTCCTGTGGCCTTGTAAACCCCTTTTCTACTTTTTTGTTAAATTCTTCTGTAAAGGTAATTAGGTTATCAATTTTTTTCTTCTCACTTCTTGTACTTGACGAGAAATGATATAATTCATGTAATTCCCTAAATTTTGATTCGAGTCCTTTTTCAAAAATTTTAAAAATTTTATTTTCAGTAAAATAATCTCTTCTTGCATTAGGAATTAAATCAGAACTAGTAGCATGAACTTCTCCAAAAAAATAGAATGAACCCCTAGGTTCTTTAAATAGTTTTACTAGTTGTTTCTCATTACCTATTTGGATATTACCTTTTCTTAATCGAATTCCTCTAGCAATATTAACTGGAGGCATCTGCTTTTTTAAAGTGGAAACACTATACCATCCCCAACACAAAATTTCTTCGAATTTATTTTTTATATCAAAAAAATCTATGTCAAAAATTTCATCATCACTTCTCTTTTTATTATGCTTTTCTCCTTCATAAATCGTAGTCGTATATTCTTTAAATACTTGATTATTATTGATATACAAATTATATTCATCTATAGGAAAATGATATTCTTTAGCTCTGGCATAAATTTTTTCCTGAAAGAAAAATCCCTTATTATAAGGAACAGGCGCAACCATTGATAAGTAATTGTATACTTCTTCGTGATTTAAAAGTATATCGTTTGTTACGTTTTTTAATATTACCTTAAAATATCTTTTATCCTCATTTTCTTCTTTAAAATCATGATCAGTAATTAAATCAATAACTTCTGTCGCATCCTCAATTTTAGTCCTATCATTAATTATTTGCTTTAATTCTTTTGCATTCCATATAAGAATAGATTTAACATTTTCACCTTTAAAACTTGTCTCAAAAATCAATTTATCACAGTATGCCAATCCCCCAAGACGACCAATTCCTCTGAACCCTTTATGCTTTGTTCTATCTTTAACACCTTGTGCGATACTTTTTAATACTGATAACACATTTTCTTTTTGAACACCTGTAGCATTGTCAGAAATTGTAATTATTTTACCAGGTTTATCAATTTTTATTTCAATCCTGCATTCTTCCTTTGATGAAATCATCCCTTCTTCCAAAGCTATATCTATTTGATCAGCGGCATTTTGAATATACTCTCTGTAAATGAACATCGGATCATCATACATAGCTAATGTTAAAGACTCAATTACATCTTTACCAATTCTAGTTTTGTTTGTTTCTTCAATCATATTCTATTAACCATTTGGAAATTGTTTATATAAAGGAAGTGGAAATTTTATATTCAATAATGAGCGAAATACCGGATGCTCTAAAATATATTCACCGGGAGATAATCTTGTCATCATATTTTTATAAACCTGAGGAACAAAATGATAATCACTTTTTGAAATTTCAATTGCATTTGTTCTACCAAAAGCATTAGTAGCACAGTTACCTTTAACTCTATCGTGAATAGCACTTTTAAATTGCTCAACTGAAAACAAGATAATCCCTAAAGAACGGCCTCTTTCTGCAATATCCAAAATTTGTCTCAAAATAGGTGAATTTTTTGGAACATCTTTCGATGCATATTTATTCAATTCATCTATAAAAATAATAATTCTCGAAGGTATATCATTTTCATCTCTGTTGTCTTGCCCTAACTTTAAGTCATAAATAGATCTTACAACATCACCAAAAACAAAAGCTTGAGTATCCTCATCTAATTTTGCAATATCAATGACTTGAACTTCATTTTTCTTAATATTTGAAACAGCATCTTTTAGTCTTTGTTCATTTTTTCCAGAAACAATACTTTTTTGAAATATCGAATGTGATAAAGACTTGCTAATTATTCTACTGAATTTTCTCCAACTAAGAACTGAAATATCTTTATCTCCATCTTTTCTTCCTGATTGTTTATAATCAGAAACAGTCTGCATTAATGTATTCCAACTATCAACATCACCAAATTTCCCATTCCCATTAACAATAAAATTAATAATATCTCCCATTGTCCCTGAGGAATCTTCAACATTTGCAAAAAGTAGTTCTAAATTTTCCTTATCTTCTTCGTATATATATTTATACTTAAAAGCTTTGTTGTTGTCAATTTGTGCTTCAATATCATTTTTTTCTCCATAACTTAATGTTTTTGAAGTAGAATGTTCTGCATATGGGTAAAAGTATGTAACATTTTCAAATGGGTTAGTTTTAAGTTGCATCATATCTTTATAAATTGCTTTATCCTTTTCACTTAAATTAGTATTGGGTTCGTCAATCGCTAAAAGATCCCTTCCCTTTACATTAAATACAACAAATGCAACGGAATCAATATCATCATCATCAGATTGATTTCCATATTTTTCTTGAATAGCCTTTAGTAAAAACATAGAATATGAAGTTTTTGCTGCAAGACCTGATATCCCCGAAATATTCAAATGTGCACCTTCAGGCCCAATTAAAAATTGTGCGTTGAAATTTACAGGTAATATTTTTTTATCCTCTCCCCTATACATTTCAATATATCCACAAGGCATCGGATTCTTAATTTTATCTAACCCTAAAGCTTGCAAAATTTCATTTGAATCTGCGATACTTACATCACTCCCATTTAACACTGGTGTATAAATATTATCATTATTTCCAACAACCTTTGCTTTAACATAATTTAGTCCTATACGATTTGAATTTGGTTGCAAATCAACATTACCAAAATCATTTGATATATAACAACTTAAATAGCTAGCAGAGTCAGTAATATGAGATATTTCTTCAATAACTCCAAAAGTTGTCGAATTATTAATATGTTTAACTTTTACAACATCAAAAGGATTCAATATTCTATTTTTATCAGTCCAAAAATAAAAAAAATCAATTGTTGTTGGAGCTTTTTCTGTCGCCGCCACTTTCCCGATTATTTTGCTCATATTAATACCCTCTAAAATAAACTAATAAAATGAAAATCATTTAGATATTTACTTTTAATATAATTCTCTGTTAAAAATATGGGGTATAAGTGTTTAGCCCATCTATTATCTTTCCCATAGCATACAGGATTTCTTTCATTGATAATATTTGCACTAATTAAATCAATTTCATCTGAATCTAATCCATCTTCTTCTTCTTTATCCCAAACAAGAATTTTTTCAATTTTTACAATCCCATCAAATGGATTTACGGTTTTTCTTATCCTCAAATACCAAACTGCAAATTTTACATCTGGAATTCGAGTTGTTTCATACATAAATGCAGGCGTTCTATGGAATTCTGATAGATCAGCAATTATTTGGGAAATTTTTTTATTATATGATGATAATGATTCTGGATTAAATGCTTTGGAAACACCAACAACATTTGCGTAGTTTGATTTAATCGAAGAAATATTTTTAAAATCGCTTTTATCCCATTCATATTCTAAAGAGCCATCCTTTATTAGAAATGCATTTTTATTAAGTTTTTTTTCTCTAACTAACTCTTTTACTGTTATTTTTTCCAATCGTATCATTTCATCTTGAATTTTCGCAACGCCTCTGTCTTCATATTTATCATCTTCTTTTGAAGCATTATACCTATATGGCAAGATGCTATTAAATTTTAAATTTTGATTTTTTAAAATATTTAATTGATTTATTTTTTCCAACAATTGGTTGAAATACAATTTATCATTTTTACTTACAGAATTCAAAACACTTGGCAAACTAATAGCTAATGGATTAAGAAATTTATAAGCTTTAAATAAATCACTATTCTCACGATAACAAACTCCAACTCCTATTTGACCAGCAATAATAGGATAAATTTTGTTGTTAAAGGCTACATCATCAACTTTATAAGTTCTTCTTGAACCATCAAGGAAGTATTTAAATAATGGATTACCATTAATTTTTTTTGCATATTCTCTCAATGATTTTGTTTTTTTTAATCCCTTGTCTGTCTCACCAATTTTTTTAATAATGATATCTTGTTTATCATCATATTGTACTTTTGGAACCTCAATATTTTCGATACAATACTTATATGATTTGTAGTTTTTACTACTTGTTTCTTTTGCAATTAAATCTGATATATTATTCATAATAATATTAATAATAAGTGTAGAAAACTAAAAAATCAATAAATATTGTAAGCGTTCAAACAATTCTAAAAATTACTCATTTTATAGTAAAAATACAATAATTATTTAATGGTTTAATTTGTATAACTTTTTCATTATTTTAATCACTATAAATTCTTATACTTCCAAGTTTCGCTTTAATTGTACTAGCACATATACAGTAATTTCTACCCCATCTCCTTCTGCAATTGCTCTGCTATTGCGCGCCAGAGGTATTCGCCTTCGATATTCTGATCGATGAATTCACGGCAGAAGATGTTTACGTCTTTTCTCCATTCCGTTAGTGTTCGGACTACCGAAGTGAAATTGCTGAATACTGCTCCGGGTTTGGTGTCATAGGCCAGTTCATAGTTTACCAGGCCGGTATTCACCCTTTCGCGCAGGCCGATATAGGCTATGGCTGTTCGGATATTTTCAAGCGGTATATTCATCTGGAAAGCAAAGCCCTGCCTGTAGGTTTCCAGCTGCTTGCGATATTTGTTGTGCTCTTGGCTTTTAGCAATATTTGTTTTCCAGTCCAGCAAAAGGTATTGATCTCCATTTCTGAAAACAGCATCGATATAACCGATAAACTTAATATCATCATCGATGTCGAAAATATCGCTGAGCTTAATATCCAGTTTCATCTCAGCGCCGGATACTTCCGGGTAGCGGACTGAAATTTTGCCAATCACTTCTCTGATATTATCGATATACGGCTGTAGCTTCGGATCATAATCAGGGCTTTCGCCGTTCAGTATTTTCTCGGCTATGTCATGCACCTCGGAACCGAGAGAAAGAGCCTTCGAGAAAAATTTCAGCTTCAGTATTCTTTCTTTCAGGTATTCAAAGGCATTATCGCTTATGGCGGAAAATGAAAGGTGTTTCAGATTTTTGAAATGATTTTCGATATGCTGTATCAGCCATTTCGAATCATCATTCAATACTTCCTTAGCAAGATCATATTCCCTGTTCAGAAACAATGTGTAGGCCCTTTTCATGTTCTCGCAGAATACTGTTTCGTATTCGGCGGTTTCTGCCTCTTTGCTTTCTTTTTCAATATCGCCGACATTGTAATTCCGGGCACCTGCGGGAACAAGATGCAGGCTTTCCTTTGCCCTTGTAAAAGCAACAAAATCAAGGCGCAATTCCTCTTCCTCCAATTCCTCTTCAATTGAAATATCAAGGGCTTCAATTATTTTCCCGAATACTTTATCCTGGAAGGTAGGCCTGCTTTTAATTTCCGACCCAAGATAAATCACGTGATCCCATTCCTTGCCCTTTGCCTTGTGTATGGTGGTTACAACTATCTGCTTTTCCGGCGCATTGCTGCTATTGTCAGTTACAGCGGCATTCAGGTAATCGATAAATCTTTCATAGCTTTTGAACTTAATATTTTTAACGGCTTCCTCGAAAGTGTTGTAAATAGCCATAGCAGTATCAAAATATTGCCGTCCGTAAGTTATCGACACCGGCAGGATAATCTTTTTAAATACATCGTTCAGATCCTCGATTGTTTTTACCGGTTCTATCAGCTTTTCTATCTCGGGGGCCTGTTCGAAAATATCATTCAGGGTCAGGCCGGACTGATCAGAAATTATCGAGGCTTTCTCCAGGCTGACAGGAGAAAAGGGAGTGAAAAATGAACTTATCACCTGTTCGGGCTCTTTGGTGAAGAATGTTTTCAGAAATTCGATGATCATGTTTTTGGTTTTATCCGAAGCGGCAAAGAATGTGGATGAATGACTGATGCCGCGTTTTTCCAATTCACCGGATATTTGGGAAACATGATTATTCGTGCGGGCGATAAGGGCTACTTTCTTTCCGTCGGCGTATAATTCCCCGGCCAGGTCGCAGGCCCGGGAAAAAGCTTTATCTTTTTCCACCCTGTAAAGTTTCGGCAGCGGCAGCGGATCGATATTATTATTAGCCAGGGATTCCAGCTGCTCTGTATGCTCATGGTTTTGTGTGTATGTTGAATAAAATGTCCTGGCATAATCTATTATTTCATTGCCGGACCTGAAATTCTCGGAAAGTACCCTTTGCTGCGAATCCTGAAAATATTCGAAGTTGGCAATTGTTCCGCCCTGAAAACCCATAATGGACTGCTTGGGATCTCCCACGGCAAAATAAACATTGCCGGAATCCCTTGCCATTTTTGCTTCAAGCGGGTTTACGTCCTGCAACTCATCTATCAGAACATACTCGAACAGGGGCTTGTGTTTCAGTTCATGGAACATGATAAGCATATCGGCGTAATCAATTCCCTTGTTAAATTTGAACTTTTCGTATTCCCGGAATACATCCACAAAAATTTCAGCATAGCTGTCGAGAACCTCTTTCGAATAATTGCCGTAACTTTCAATCAGGGACTGCACTTTGGCAATATCTATCATGTCGGGGAGTATTCCGAAAGTTTTCAGGTAAGTTATATGCCTTTCAATAAGGGGGACAATATGATTGGCAATATAATCATCGCCATAGTTGAACGATTTATTCCGCTTCAGATACCTGATAATAGTGTAGCGCAGCAAAGTTGGGGGAACAAGATTCTGCACCTCGATATTTTCCACGGCATAGGAATGGAAAGTATGCACACAAATTTTATTAACATCAGCCGGGATAGCATTATCATTAACTAAATTGACGATCCTTTCCTCCATCTCGTCCTTAGCCTTTTGGGTAAAAGTCAGGCAAAGGATATCTTCCGGGGCAACACCCTTTTGCAGAAGTGACAGATATTTATGGGCAAGCAGCAGCGTTTTCCCAGTACCGGGATTAGCCGCCACGAGCACGTTTCCGTCAATATTTAATATTTCCTGTTTTTCTGTGTTTATTTGTTGCATGGTTTTGAGATCCTTTTTGTGGTGGGGTGGGGTGAAAAATTTAAGGCTACCCCGCTGCAAGCGGGGTAGTTTTTAACAAATTTTTCTATCGATTAAAATCGATAGTATAAATTTTTGGATAGTACTTAATTAAAAATCAATTTGCGAACAAAAATCATACTTACTAAGAATTTTTGTTCAAATTTTGTATAAACTTTCTTTCTATCTCCGAAGCTCTATCTTTAGTAATATTTAATCTTTGCATTCTTTTATCTAAGAATTTTCTTTCTGCTTCATCGATAATTCCATCATCTATCGCATCTTCAAGCATATCGATATAATCAAGTTCATCCTCTGTATAATTATTAGCATTTAAAATTAAATTTTCTATCTCTGTTGCTCTTTCCGGTGTAATATTTAATCGTTTTAATCTTTTATCTAAGAATTTTCTTGTAGAGTCATCAATTTCTCCATCTTCGATAGCATCTTCAATTAATTCCTGATATTCTTTTTCATTCTCGGTTAAATCTTGTTGTAGTATATTTTCATGTTGAATTTCATTTTTTTTATAAATTGACGGTTCTTCAGTTAAATCATCAATTGGAGCAAATTCAATTTGTATTTTTTGTTCAAAATGTTCACTTTTAGAAATTGCATATGAAACATCACTTGTCCTTTCAGTTTGTGTGTTTGTACTAGCCGAAAGTTTCCCTGAAACCAACAAATTTGAATACCCTGCACTTACTAACTTTTTGAAATCTTCATTGATTTTATTTCTTTCATTTTCATTAATTATGCTGAGGTTCTTTGTGGAAATTGTCATTTCATGCATCAATAAGCCTCCCTGTAGTCTCTGTTTTGCCAAACTTTGCCATGTATCGTTGTGGTGATACCAAACTAAATCATCTGGTATATATGGCTTAATCTTTGGATTAAAATGCTGCTCTGTTGTCATAGATTTTTGTTGATCAGAAGAACTACAATATTTTTTATCATCTTGGATTTCAACATTCGATTTATTCTGAGTAGATGCGTCAACATCATGAATTTTTGCCTTACCATCCATACTATGTTCTGATTCCCCATTCGATTTACTATTGCTGCTCATTGACACAGCCCCATTGTCAGTAACAATTTTTGCATTTTCAGATTTTATAGCTGTTGCACCAAGACATTGAAGCAAATGATTCAGTTCCATTACCTGACTTTGAAATAACTGATTTTCATAATCTTCAACAGGATAATATGTATCATTTTTAAAAGGATGCCCGATATATAGTTCACCTTTTTTGGGATGTGATGGAGGAAATTTTATTGATCCCATATTAGATATATCTAAAGGCAGTATAGTATCGACCTTAAATTCAGGTAGTCCATTTTCGATAAAAATCAATTTTCTTTCTGAATAATCAATTTCCGGTAGTTTTTGGATAAAATCGGAATATACTTTATCCAAATCTTTTTTCCATAAAATTTTGGTATTATTGTCCAAACAAGCATGATACGATTTATTCATATACCAAAGACCATTATATTTATCTCCTAGTTGATCATAGGCCAGTCCGATATTATAATTAGAATTATTATATATATTTAGATAATCTTCGTTATAATCAGATAATTCAGTACCATTAATTTCTTGTAAAAGTTTTAAAGCCAGTAATGACATATCAATTGATTCTGATAGCTTTGTTATTTTTAATAAACAATCTCCTTTCCATTGGTAAAATAGTGGATCATCAGGCTTCATTTCAATCAAATTATTTACAATTTTTAAAGCCACATCATACTTTTCTTCTGATATTTTTTTCTTGTATTTTTCAATTAATTGATCGAAAGTCTCATCATTTTCATTTACTCTGTTAGCAATATCTTTAATTAAGAAAAAGAGGTCCGATGTAAAATTTAAATCAAAATTATCATTGAGAATTAATTCTAAATTGAAACATAAAGTATTATTCTCATTTTTAAATTTGATACAAAATTCATTTAACTTCTTACGATACTTGATACCTTTAATATCCAACCAGTCAATTTGAAGTGGTTCAAATTCTTCTTCATCAAGCATCTTCCAACCACCTAAAAATTTTTCTTTAAATGATCTGATTAATAAATAATCTGTATGAATGACAATAACCCTAATTTTTCCTTTTCCAAAATAATTTTTTGTAATTAAAAACAAATCTTCAGCATCTTCAATACTCTCAAATGGTTCATCAAGTATTTCTTCAAAAATTTCATTGAGTTGTTCTAAAAATATGTCGTCATCTTTAAATAAAGCGTTTGGCTCTTTCTTATACTTTTTCTGAAAATCAGATACTAATTCTTGAATAATACTGTAATTCACAATAAATTTCCTTTCAAATTTATAATATATTTCTTTTTCCTTTGAATTTAATTCCCTCCTAATATTACAAAATATATTTATTAATTCCTATACATTAACGTTTCTTAATTCAAAATTAAAGCACTTGTGATTTTTTTATCGTAAACATTCAATTATTGGATATATTCGATAATGCAGGGCTGCTCCGGGCCGAAAATTTCGCGGATGAGCATGGCAAGTATCCTGTAATTTCCATCGTCCTCAGGGCCGAAATTCTTCCTGCCGAACGCGCGGCGGAAAAGTACTTCGCACCAGCGGATATCGTACATATAAAAGTAGTATTGCTTTGCCCATTTGCCCTTTGGTGTAGATAAATATTTAGCCATGTAATGGAAAACTTCACTGTCGCTGGCTGAAAACTTTTTATCGAAAATATCCGAAAAAATCCTGAGAAGCCGCAGCCTGTCATCGTTATTCCTGACAGCGCTGTTGGTTATTGAAATTATATAGTCCACGTATCTGCTGATAATAATATCCCTGCATGGCGCCTTGCAGGCTATGGCAGACTCAAGGAAGAAACATAGATCATCGAAATTATTATCATCAACAATCGATTTACGAGCATTATCGAAACAAAGGCCGATTATATTGTTATACTGCGGCTCAAGGTTCATGTCGTGAAATATTTCAATGAAGGAAGCAAATTTCAGCCAGTCCCGCGCCGGAACATCAGGGCTGTCGTTTTTTTTCAAATATCCGGTAAGCTTTCTGCTGCTGCTCAGGTAAATATCTATAAGCATAGCATTCCTGATAAACCCGGAGACTCTGGAAATATCTTTTGCAGCCCTGCTCAGCAAAGCAACAACAAAATTTCTGTCTCCGGTTATTTTGAAAGCAAGAGAGGCAAGTTTGTCAAGTTCTTCCGCCCTGGCATTGGGTGAATAATTCAGCAGAATTCTTTTTATCCAGGAAATATCATTCAGATTGCGGGCAATTTCCTCCACTACTACGGTCAGCCTGTTAATATCGTCAGCAGATTCAACTTTGCGCGCACATTGGATCCTGAACCTGATATTATGAAAAAATATTCCATTGATTGTATAAAATCTGTCCCGCTTATCGTCAAGCATTTTTTCCAGGAACTTTGTCATGTATTCTGTACTTTCTTGCTTATCAAACACAATATTTGCAAATATAAGCGTCCATGCGTCATATAATGTCGTTTTGTAATGGAATAGAAAAATGAATGAAATCAATTCCCAGGTAGAAAGAATTTTCGCAATTTACAGAATGCTGCTTAGCGGTAAAAAACTGAAAACAAGTGAAATACGAGAGCGTTTGCTTAATGATCATGGAGGAGATTATTCCCCGAGAACAATACAGCGGGACATGCAAACACTCCTGGCGATTGCCCCGGAAATAACATTTACCGAAGAAGGAAGAACAACCATCTGGCATATTGATGAAAATTTACGTTCGGGTATAATTTTCCGTGAAAACGACCTGCTTTCGCTTTATATGCTGAAGGCCAACCTGAAAAATTTTAAGGGTACATACTTCGAGGAAGAGATAAATGCTCTGCTTAATAAGATAGACAGCCACGCCGTTGGCGACGTGTTCGACGGGGAGCCATTCTTCTGGGATAAAAATATCGGCAGCTATGATTACTCCGGGCATGACAGGATTATTAAGAAAGTGATAGAAGCGATCACGCAAAAGCAATGGGTAACAATTGATTACGATGTATCGGGCAGTGGGTATCAGAAAAGTTATATCGGCAGGATAGCAAGGATGTTCTCGAACGCGGGGTATCTTTACGCGGCGGTTTATATCCCGGAATATCAGTATTATATAGCTATGGCAATTCACAGAATAACGGACATTCAGGAAGCAGTGCATGAAGATGTGGAAGTTCCGGATTTCAACCAGGAAAAATTCTCGGCAATCAGGTTCGGCGTTTTCTGGGGCGAACCCGAAAAAGTGGAAATTATAATAAATGCCGACAGCAGGAAATATTTCGAGAACAGGTTCTGGCATCAGACACAGAAATTCAAAGATAACGAGGACGGCAGCCTGTCTCTGGAAATGCTGGTTCCGCTAAGCCCGGAACTGAAATCATGGCTGATAAGCTGGAGTTCCTGCATTAGCTCCGTTAAACCCGAAAAATTGCGGGATGAACTGATAAGCATGCATAAAGAAGCGCTGAAGAATCTGGAGGGGTGAGGGGGGGAGAAATAATTGAAACAACCTCCCCTGTTTTCCCCTCCTTCAAAAAGGAGGGGAAAAGAAATTAATATGTTATTTACATTGTTCAACTCTTATGTTAAACTTTGACTCATTTTTTTTAATAAATTGTAAAAGTAATTCAATTGATGATTTTCCATTCAATTTGTTTTTTTGTTTTGCTGTCCAAGCTTTTTTCAAAACAATTACACAGTCTTCAAGTTCAAAAATATTTTCATAATCAAAAAAAGGATTCTTACGTTTAGGGTAATGTTTTTTGTTCTCAATTTGGGCTTCTTTACTATTTTTAAAAACTTTATATAATTCGATTTCAATATCTTCAATTCCAAAAGAATTAGGGAAATCCTCTTCAAATTTTTTTAGATTAATCCCAATATTATTATTAATATAATTTTCAACTAATATATAGAATAAATTAGTTTTAGGTACACAATTAGCAATTATCCCTGCATCATTCAATACATCGTATTTTGAATTATCTTTATCATTTGAAAACAAAATTACTTTAGCTTGATCATCTAAATTCAATACTTCTCCAAAGCTCATTAATTTTAATAAGTTAATGAACATCAGACTATTCTTGATACTTTCAATCGAATCTAAGTAATCATTTGACTCGCTCTCAGAAATCTCACTTTTTATATCCTCGAATAACAATTTATGATTTCTATATAATCTTTTCAATTGTTTAAGTTCAAAACAACTTAAAGCCATTGCATCAAAATTTACTGAATCTAATGATATTATTGATAAACTTCTAACATAAGATTTTATTAATAATGCAGTTTCAATATGTCCTTTATTTACTGCAAGCTCAAATGATGAATTTAATAAAGGAATAATTTCTTGATAATAAATTACTTTAAAATCAGCAGATAGTGGATATTCTGAGCCTGACAAGAGATGAGGTTTTAAATATAGAAAAAATGTATCATCGTATTTATTATTCAATTCTTCAAAATATTTTTTTAATTGGTGATCTCCTTCTTTTGAATGCACTTTATTTTCAATTACAATTTGCCACTTTTCATCAGCAGATTCAATATAAATATCAAGTCTTCCTGATTTTATCGTCTTCTCGGTAAATATATTGATATTTTTGCCTGATATATCTATTGATTTACTGTAAAAACGGGCAATAAATATTTCAAAAATTGACTGAAGAAAAAAGTCATTCAATCCATGATTTCCTGATGGATCAGCTAACCATGCAATAAATGAAGAGTGTGATAATTCTCTTCTACCGCAACTCAAAATTGAAAGATAATCTACCTGTTCATAATAACTTAACAATTCTTTAAAATAAATATCATTAAAAATTGTTTCAATTTTTTTATTCATACTAACCTCTAATAGTTTTCAAAAAACAAAATTTATATATTTTCAATCTTACCAATATAACAATAGTTGCATCACAGGGTGTCGCTATATTTTTCAATCTAATAATTCTCCAGGCTTTTCTTCAGGGCATCAATCACATTGTCTTTCAGTTCCTGCGGTTCAATCACAGTAATTGCTTCATGCCAGGAAAGAATCCAGGATACAAGGTCGGGAACAACCGGGGCATTCATCGTCAGGATCATATTCCCCCCGGCATCGGTGGTAAGGCGCTGGGTAGCGTGCCATGTTCTGTTTTCGAAATAGCGCTTATATTTCTTTTTTATCAGCAGTTTAATCTTCCGGGTATCGCCCCAGAAAACGCCGAATCTTTCCTTCGACCATTCGCCGAAATTGAAATCAGGAATATCGGCTTTCCGCTTCTCAATTTTTTCAACCGATTCGATATTATGCAGAGCAAGCGCCCTGTGCCCCGCCGACTTGCCGCTTACATAAACAACCACATAAACGCCACCTTTGAATTCAAACATCATACGCGGGTAGCATCTGAATTTCGAAATTTTATCCCTGCCCGCCATTTTGTATTCCACCAAAACCCAGCTTTTTTCGGGAATAAATTTCAGCAGGCGGCGCAAAACAATATCATCACGGGTATAATCATACTGCCCTATATTCTTATCTCTGAAAATTCCTTCAGATTCGAAAACATTGCCGGGCGCAAACCTGTCGAGCAGTTTTTCCAGTTCAATTATTCCCTCCTCGATCACGGTATTTTTGTACTGCCTGAGGTGAGATTTTAAAATATGGAACGACAGCAACTGCTCCGAATTCAGCCTGATCTTAGCGCCCTGCTTTCTTAACTGCCTTTCCATCTTCCAGTACTTATTTCCGATTCTTTTCAGGGAACCAATGTAAAGCTTGATTTCGTTGATATACCTGCGCAGCGTTCTGTCAGAAACAATAAGATTCTTCTCATTTCTCAGCATATCCTGAAAATCCACCGTAGAATACTCGCCGCCCGACCGCAATTTATCATAGATATATAAAGCGCAATGAATCTGACTATATTTGGGATCTTCCATATTTTTTTTCCTCTGCTATTGTTTCGGTCAACTGCTGACCGCTAATATAGTATATTGTATTGTATAAAAAAAGAATATTCAACAAAAGAAGATTTCATAATTAAAATTCAGGAGTTTTGTTATGTTAGATGTAACTGAATTTTTAAATATTCTTAAAATAAATTCCCCGTTGTATAATTTATCCATTAACCAGTAAAGAACTCCTTCATTAAATACATGCCTTTGTAAAGCAGGTGTTTTTGAATGAGGATTATGGGCAATACTTTAGAAACAAATTAAGACTTATAGAAAATAAAATGGCAAAGAAATTTAAAAATCAACATTTTAACAGATATGATTATTGACCCAATTGAACATATTTGTCTTCTGAAAAAGAAATTTCTGGAATCAGGAAAACATAAATTATCCGACAGCGTTGATATTGATTTAATGAATTTGGGTTTCGAGTCCTGCAAGACAATTTTGGAATATAATCAGTGTTTTGTTTTTGTATATGATTATTTCGAAGAAAAACAATGGACTGTTAAATATATATCAGAGCTTGAGAAAATTATTAAAACTGGAGATGGATACAGAGTATTGGGGGAAATCAGCTTCTTTATAGGAAAAAACAAAGAAAAGTGCAGGGATTATTTTAAGTGTGCTTATGAAAAAGGATTAAATGAAACAGGTAATATCCTGCTTGCAAAATCTGTGATAGATATGTTGGGTGATAAGCAGTGGGCAAGTCAGATATACCAAAGCATCATAAATAGGGATGGTGAGAGTATTGGGATAGCAGAATCTGTGGCTGTTTATTTGGACGATATTGATTGGAGTAAGAAGATTTATGAGAAAATTGCTGCTTTCAGGTGCTATCATTACGATGACTACAAAAAGCTGCTTTATAGTATTTCTGAGCATATAAAAGAGAATAGATGGGCACGGCCATTTTTCGAAAAAGCTGTAGTTTTACTAAAAAATGCCAGGCAATATTTTGATTTTATCAATTTAGTTGATTTCTATTTTTCCGACAGACAATGGTGTATTGATTTATTGAAGAAGTGTGAGAGTAAAATATCAAATGCCGATTTTGCTCTTCGATATAGCTCAGAAATTGCGCATTATACCGAAGATATAATGAACGGAATTCATTTTCTTATCGATAAAAACTACACTAACTTGTTGGATTGTTTTGTTTTGGGGGTAGCTCTTGAATACAACATAAAAACGATGAATTATGGAAAAGGAATAAAATTGCTTGAAGATGTTGGCTTTGGTTATCTGAAGGATGAGTATCAGACAGAATGCCAATACAGATTAGGTTCCAATTCCAATTATATATTTGATATAGGGATTGATCGGATTCTTGAATCGGATTTGTTTTTGGGAGAGATAATAGAACAATAATTAACTTTTATTTAAATTATTGGTGAAACAAAATGGAGTAATAAAACAGGTAAAGCTGTTATGAATTCGTAGATGCTCAACAGAAAATTATGAAAAAGTTTGGGTAAAATTTTCTTTTTTTAAATATTGTTCAAGTCTCAATTTCAGATAATTGACTGCTACTTCAAAAACATCTTCAACCATAATAATATTATAAAATATTTTTTTCCTCTGCTTTTGTTTCGGTCAACTGCTGTCCGATTCAATACTATATTTGTTCATAAAGATTTCGCAAAATAATGAAATGTTTTAAATAAACAGGAGTAATCATGGACATAGAAAAAAATTATCGACAAAGCCTGATAGAAAAGAAAGAACGCCTTGAAAGGATAAACCGGAATCTGAAAGAAGAGTTTTTCGGCATTGACGACATGATAGATAATATCTGCCGGATGATACGCCCCTGGTATTTCTTCCCCGAACGCCTGAGCAGGCCGCTTACAATAAATCTGTGGGGCATGACAGGCGTAGGAAAGACTTCGCTTGTGAACAGGCTGGTGAAACTTCTTGGCGTTACTGACAGATACCTGCATTTTGATATGGCCGGTAACTCATTCGAATATTATCTGGACGAGGACCTGGAATTATTCCAGGATAATCCCTGCATTCTCTGCCTTGATGAATTCCAGCAAGTAAGAACAAAGGATGAGGGCAGCAGGGAAAAGTCGATTAATCTGTCCGAACTCTGGGAGTTACTTGATACAGGCAAATTATTTTATCGCGATCGTTATTCTTCATCAACAAGCGATATCAGAATATATCATGAATTTCTAAATAAATGCCTGAAACGCGGAGTAGAAGTTGAAAACGGCAAAATTATTGCCGGAATCGATACCTTTATCAGGCTTGGAAGAAATACTGAGATCCTTAACAGAACAGACGTTATGGATATTGACATAAGTAGTATCGAGAAACATTTCAAGGCATTTAACTTTGATGAAAAAGGGCTTGAACAAAACGATTTCCTTTCCCACGATGCTGTAGAAACAATCTACCCTTATCATGCAGATAAGTTCGAGGATATTATAAAATTCCAGGAATATGTTTATACTCTGAACGGCAGGCAGATAGTTAAGCTGGTGGAAAAAACAATTTATAAGTCACTGAAAATGCTGGAATTAAATTTATCAAAGTCGCTGATATTCATACTCGGCAACCTTGACGAAGCTTATGGCATGAATAACGAACTTGAACCGGACTACAATCCCGACATGTTCGCTGAAATGTGCTCAAAGATAGGTATTTCCGACATAAACCAAGCCCTCCAACGCAGATTCAGGAACGAACAGATAGCCCGCCTCGGCAATAACCATGTGATTTATCCGGCTTTGAATAACAGCGCTTTCCAGTCAATAATTCAAAACGAGCTTGACCTGTTCTGCCGGAGTATCGAAAACAACATGGGCATTTCCATTCATTTCGACAGCTCAGTAAACGATATTCTTTTCAGGGAAGGAGTTTTTCCGGCAATGGGTGTCAGGCCACTGAAAACAACTTTCGTAAACCTGATAGAATCCAATTTTTCGGAAATTCTCTGCAACCTGCAAATCGAACATGATAACATTAACGAGATAGACTGGGCATTCAGCAAAGAACGCCAGACATTCATAATCAATGCCCGGAGTAAGGATAGAGCAAAAATTGTTTTGGAACATCCTGTTACACTGACGATAGAAAACAAAAGAACTGCAAAAAAAGATAATCTCCAGGCTGTTGTAGCCGTGCATGAGGCCGGCCATGCCGTTGCATACATTATGCAGACCGGATTGTTACCTGTTTCCATAAAATCAACATCGAGCAATAACAATAATCACGGAGCGCTGGAAACCAAAGACGGCGAAGACATACCTACATTCAGGTCAATCAGGGACAGAATTATAACAAGTTACGGCGGATTCACAGCTGAAAGGCTGATTTTCGGAGAGGAGGAATATACCGCGGGTAGTTCGCAGGATTTGGAAAAAGCTACCGGATTGGCGGCCATGGCAATAAAAAGATATGGCCTTGGGAGACTGAAAGCAACAATCGGAGTTGAAAATCCCCACATGATTGATACTGTGTTCCATCAGAAAGACACCGACGATGAAATAATTGAACTGACAGCCCAATGCTATAGAAAATGCGAAAATATTATAAAATCAAATATGCCCCTGCTCCTGCACCTTGCCGATTACCTGGCGGACAATCCGGAAATAAAGGAATGGCAGATAATGGAAATGGTTAACGACTATGCCAAAGAGAATTTTGGCCTTGTAAGCAAATCAGGAAATACGGAAAACTACAATAACCACCGGCAGATACTGAAAAGCCGCTACCTGGAATCCATTTTGTCCGACGAAGAAGAGCAGCCCGTTTCTTTGCATCCCGACATTAAAAACGGCAGGCTGAAGATTGCTTAGGAAGGGGGAAATGCTTATGTTTAACAAATAATTATTGATCATTCAATTTGATTTTCGGAATAAAAGGAGTTGTGAATTATGAGTAATTTCGTCAATGAAGTAATTGATTTAAGTAATAAAACATCATATCGCTTACACGAAATGATAAACCGGAAAAACAGTTCCGGTATTATTTTCCCAAAATATTCAGACGGAGAAGTTAGAATCAGCGAACATAGAATCAGCGAACAGGAAGCGCGTTTCGCTTTTTTCAGCGAAGTTGAGAGATTGGGTAAATATAAGGTTTCAGTAGAAACTCCTACAATAAAAAAATATAAATTCGGTACTAACCCCAGACATGACCAAGGAGGAAGATCAGCTGAAATTGATATGAGTCTTTACAAGGCAAATGAAGAGAAAAATCCAATTTTAAATATTGAATTTAAAGCGCATAATCCTGAAATAAAAGCTATTGAAAAAGATCTGCTAAAATTAATAATTGAACCCGGAGACGGGCTTTTCTTCCATCTGCTTAAATCAAGTGATAGTGGAACATTTCGAAATAAAAGTGGCACTAAAAAAGGTATTTTTGATAAGTATATTGCATCCTTAAATAAAATCTGCGGAAATGAATATATAATTTCCGATAAGCTATTTAAAGATTCAAAGAAAATAATTTTCTTTGTCTGCTGTTTGGGATATAAAGAAGTAAACAATAAAATCAGCGAATGCTTTACTTTAAGTAAAACGATATATCTTAAGAAATCCGAGAACAAATCAAATATTGATCAGGAAGTAATTTTAAAGAATATTTTTACCGAACCAGATGAAATACAAAGAATCAAATGTTGTAAAGATGGTATCTGATGCAACTGACCATCCATAGAGGTACGAATGAGATTGGCGGTTCCTGTGTAGAGATTAAAGCCGGGCAAACCAGAATTATTATTGATTTCGGTTTGCCCCTGCTTGATCAAGACAGGAACGAGTTCAATTTTGACCAATATAAATATTTATCAAGGAAGGAACTTATAAACGAGAGAATTCTTCCTGATATACAGGGTTTGTATGACAACCCTGGTTCGAAAGTTGACGCAGTATTATTATCTCATCCGCATCAGGATCATTATGGTCTTCTCAATTTTATAGACAGCAATATTGATGTATATATGGGAAAACCGACAAATGATTTGATAGAACTATCAAACATTTTTTCAAATAACGGTATTAATATATCCCGGATCAGTCATTTCCGCTCAAATGTACCATTCTGTATCGGTGAAATTAAAATTACGCCGTTCTGGGTTGACCATTCCGCTTATGACTCATATATGCTCCTTGTGGAAGCCGATGGAAAAAGAATAGTATATTCAGGTGATTTTCGAATGCATGGTAGGAAAAGCAAAATGATGGATAAACTGCTTGCAAATCCACCTGAAAATATTGACTATCTTATACTGGAAGGAACAAATATTGTCGATTCAGCAAAACCTATTGTTACTGAAAATTCGATAGAAAACAATCTGACAACTGTATTCTCAGAAAACAAACCCGGCCTTGTTTACGTATCAGGCCAAAATATCGACCGAGTTGTTTCCATTTTCAAAGCCTGCCAGAAAGCAGGAAAAACTTTGGTCGTTGATGTTTATATAGCAAAAATTCTGAAGACGCTTTCTGAGTACAACAAATTTCCTTTCCCGAATAAGTCGTATAATATCGGGGTTTGGTTTACGAAGTACGTTTGCGACCGACTGGCCAGACTTGCAAGAAAGGATATACTCTATGAGTTTGCCGGATACAAGATCAGCAAAGATGAAATTAACTTGCAGCCGTCTGACTATGTAATCCTCACACGTCCGTCACAGATAATTGATATGGAGAAAATACCAAATCTGAAGCTTGGTAATTTCATCTATTCACTATGGGAAGGCTATAAAAACAGGCCCGACACAATAAAATTGCTGGAGTGGATCCGGAAAAGGAACTTTACCGAACACTATATCCACACCAGCGGACATGCAGGCCAGGAATCCCTGCTTCGCTTTGTTAATGCTTTCAATCCCAAACATATTATTCCAATTCATACTTTGCAGAAAAATAAGTACAGCAGGATTTTCACCCAGAATGTAATTAGTCTTCGGGATGGAGAGAAGCTGGAGTTGTAGGGTTTTTTGGGTTGGATAATGTAAAACGGTACATCCTTATTTTGATAAATCATGAAATACAAATGTACCAGAAAAGTTTACGGAATGTTTAAGACAAAAAGTAAAGCCTTTGCAAGTATTTATTTTACAAAGGCTTATCTCGTTTTTTGTGTGACCCTGAGGGGATTCGAACCCCTACTGCCAGCGTGAAAGGCTGGTGACCTAACCGTTAGTCGACAGGGCCAACTGTCATCGTAACAGAGTACAAAGTTAAGGGTAATTTCTGAATTACGCAAGAAATATTTTTCAATTATTTAATTTTTTTTTCAATTTCTTTTGTATATCTTGCCTTTAAAATATTATAATTTCTTTAATAATTATGAATTATGGAAAATAAAAACAGAGCGCTTGTTATAGGAATTACCGGAGGAATTGGCAGCGGAAAAACTTCGGTTGCAAAAATTATTGCCGAAATGGGCTATAAAGTACTTATTGCCGATGACCAGGCAAAGAAAATAATGTCCGAAAATGAAGCAGTAAAAGCCAAAATTATTGATACATTCGGTAATGAAACTTACCTGTCTGACGGTAGTTTGAACAGAACATTCCTTGCAGGCCTGGTTTTTGGCGATGATCCCGAAAAAAAATCAAACCTTGATAAACTGAATAAAATTGTTCATCCGGCTGTAATTGATGATATGATCGAAATGGTCGAAAAATACGAAAATGAAGGTGAAAAGATCATTTTCAAAGAAAGCGCCCTGATATATGAAGCTGGCCTGGCAGATGGTTTCGACTACATAATTTCCGTTTACGCCGATGAGGAAAACTGTATTAAACGTGTAGCAGATAGAAACGGCAGCAGCTCTGATGAAGTGAAAAAACGTATGGAAAGCCAGCTGAGCCCGCAGTTCAAAAGAGATCATGCTGATTTTGTAATAGATAATAATGGCAACCCGGAGGATTTAAAGAACAGTACTCAGCTTATTGTCAGCATTGTTTCGGCAATGCCCCCAAGAGATTTAACAAAAGAAAATGACAATTAGGCAGAAATCTAAAAAATCATTAGTTTTGAAACAGTTTATTGTACATAAATTTTAGAACCTTACGGAGAAAGAAACATGGAATTATACGTCGATACCGCTAATATCGATCATATCCGCCACGCAGCATCGCTCGGTATTATATCCGGTGTAACAACTAACCCAAGCCTGCTTGCTAAAGAAGACCCGACAGTTGATGTAAAAGACAGAATCCTTGATATTCATAAACTCGTGGGAGGGCATCTTTCCGTTGAAGTAATTTCTACTGAGACAAAAGGTATGCTGAAAGAAGCCGAAGAGATAATCTCATGGTTCCCCGATGCAACAATTAAAATCCCCTGCATCCCGAACGGACTTGCTGCTGCAAAAGCTCTTGCAGACCAGAATATTCCTACAAATGTAACGCTCGTATTTAATACAACCCAGGCAATTGCCGCTGCTAATGCCGGTGCAACTTATGTTTCCGTATTCATGGGCCGCTTAGATGATATTGCTCACAGTTCAGCTGAAATTCTTTATGAAATCGGTGAAATCTGGGATGTTCAGGATTATGATGCACAGATCATTTCAGCTTCAATCCGCCACCCCATACATATTGTTGAATCTGCAAAAGCCGGCGCTGATATAGCAACTGTACCTTACAATGTACTTATGCAATCATTAAAGCACCCCTTAACCGATATCGGACTGAAAAAATTCCTTGCTGATTATGACAAAATGCAGACAGAAATCCAGAAAAACATGGACATATAAAATATATTTGATATATCTTTATTGAAGGGCAGGCTATCCTGTCCTTTTTTTTTTTGAAAAATAATCTTATACTCCCGTAACAAATATTAATCTTTTTTGTTATACATTGCATCATTAATGGTGTTAAATATCAGGTGCATTTATGAAACAGCGGAGACTCTTTTTAATTTTAATAATTTTAACAGCAACATTCAGCCAAATTTATTCTGCCAATCTTGATTACACCCGGCTGTGGGGAACTTATTACGGCAATGCAGGGGAAGAAACAAGCAGAAGCAAAGCCTTTACTTCAGATTCAGAGAATAATATCATTGTTGTGGGTGGAACAAAATCAGGGAATTATAACGATTTTATTGCCAGCCCCGGGGCTTATCAAACCGGTTTGAACGGGGCAAGGGATGTATTTATAGTTAAATATAACCAGGAAGGTGAAAGGCTTTGGAGTACATTCTTTGGCGGTAACCAATGGGATTTCGCCCGTGATGTCTGTACCGATGATGAAGATAATATTTATATTACCGGATTTACCGGATCAACAACAGTTATCGGCAGCGATAATTCTTTCCAGCCGACACTTGGGGGCGGTGACGATGCCTTCATTGCAAAATTTGATAAGAACGGCAACAGAATCTGGAGTACCTATCTTGGCGGATCAGTAAATGAACATGTTCACGCAATTGATTATATCGGAAACGGAAAAATTATTACATGCGGACGAACAGTAAGCGAAGATTTTCCCCTAACCCAGGGGGCACATCAGTCAGCTTTTGCCGGCGTGGGCGATGCATATCTTGCCATGCTGGATACAAATGGGAATCTGCTTTGGAGCACCTACTTCGGGGGAGATAAACTTGATACCGGAAAGGATGTCGTTCTAAAAGACAACGGGAATATTATTCTGATGGGGCTTGCCGAATCATCAGAGAATATTGCAACACCCGGTGCTTATCAATCCGAATTGAATGGCGATGGAAACAGCTTCCTTGCTGAATTTACCCCGGAAGGAGAATTAGTTAAAGCTACTTATTTCGGCGGTGATAAATATGAACATCCCCAGGCGCTCGGCATAAATTCAAAAGGAGAAATTATTCTTGCAGGGGAAACCCAGAGCACAGATATTGGTACAAACGGAACCTATCAGCCGGAAAGAGCCGGCAACTTCGACTCATTTATTGCAAAATTTGATTCAAATCTTGATCTGATCGAATGTACCTATTTCGGCGGCGCCGCTTTTGAATCAGCTGTTGGATTGGATATTGATGAAAATGATAATATTCTTATCTGCGGCAGTACGGAAAGTTCTTCGGGTATATCTACATCAGGAGTATGGCAGCAAAATAAGAACGATAATTCAGACGGCTACTTTGCTGTTTTTAATAATGATCTTGAATTGGAATATGCATCATATTACGGTGCCGGATCGACAGAACATATTTTCGGAATTTTGTCTGATGGCAACACTTTAACAATAGCCGGCGCCACGAAATCAAATTCACCTGATGTATTTGTTACTGATGGAGCGCAGCAATCAATATATCGGGGTAATATGGAAATATTCATTGCACGTTTTATTTCATTGAACGAACTTATCTCCCCTCAGCTTTTGATGCCTGAAAATGGCAGCGAATTTCCTGTTGCTGAAATAAATTTTGAATGGACATCTGTTAATTCGGCGCTTGAATACGAGCTTGTTATCAGCGGGAACGAAATTGAAGATAAAATATTTAGGGCGGCGGAAACTCAATACCTGCTTAATGATACACTGCCGGCCGGAGAATATAACTGGAAGGTAAAAGCAATTAACGGAAGCGACGAAAGCAAATACAGCGAATCATATTCCTTTACTATCGGGGGAATGCTGCCGGGGAAAATTGTTTTGAACTACCCACCGGACGATACTACAAACATGCCTGTTAACCTGGCTTTGAAATGGGAAAATGATGAATATGCCGAAGAATATACTCTAAATCTTTATGATGCCGACATGAATAATATAATGAGAACCTATATTGATGAAGAAACTGGAATCTACTCAACAAAAGATTTAAAGTATCTTACCCCAAATTCAGTTTATTACTGGAACGTGATCGGAGAAAATGAATTAGGTAAGGGCACGCTTTCTGAAACCTGGAAGTTTACAACAGGAAATTCAGTTCCCAGAAAAGTTTATCTGGAATTACCACTTGATAATTCTGAAGTTCAGGGATCGGAAGCTTTGCTTGAATGGAACAAACTTCAGGAAGCTGACAGCTACAACCTGCTCGTTTATGATTCGGAAATGGATGAGATACTTAATGAAATAATACCTGCTGAAGAACATTTACAGCCGAAATATACTATTTCTGATCTTGTTATTGAAGCCGATTATTTCTGGAAAGCCAGAGCTTCAAATGAGCTGGGCGATGGCGAGTGGTCGGATACCTGGAAATTTACAACAATTGAATCAGTCCCGGATAAAGTAGTCCTTCGATACCCGCCTGATAACTCTACGGGAGTTGAGAGAAACCTGGAATTTATTTGGGAAAACCTTCCTGATGCCGATAGCTATGAATTGATACTGATGGATTACCAATCAAATATAATATTGAATTCAAACAGTTCTGAGAATGAGGGGGAGATTGTCAGTGACAGTGCAAATATGCTCGAAGAATATACTACTTACAAATGGCGGGTTCGTGGAATAAATGATATCGGCAGCGGCGAGTGGTCTGAAACCTGGCAATTTACCACGGGGGATGCCCTTGGTGTTGATGAAGAGATACCTGGACTTTCCTTTTACACAAATTCCGGATATTTAATTATAAAGAATGATAATAAAAATGTGATTGATCAGATATTGATATATGACATTTTGGGAAATCCTGTATATAGCTCCGCAAATGTCAGCGGGAAAATCAACCGGGTAGATATTACCGGGTTTTCTGCCGGTGCTTACCTGCTCAGGATAGAACACAACGGAAAAGTAAAATCCGGTAAGTTTATAATAAATTAGAAACTCAAAATAGTGGCTTGAATTAAAATTACAATCGGATTAGAAACCATCGTTTCTTTTCCGATTTTCATTTGTATTATTAAGAATAATTTCATTAATTCTTGCAGTAATAAGAATTACAATCGGCAATCTTTCGGGCATTTAAAACATATTTTATCATATCAATAGTTCTTTGACAATTGATATACCCTTAGTATATTCCGATGCTTTTTCTCGTGGATAAATGCACAAAGGCCCGAAGCAAAGAAAGAAAACCACCCCTGTATTCCCCTCCTACTTTAGGAGGGGATAAGAAGTTAAATATCATAGAATTAACTCCCCCTCCTTTTGAAGGAGGGGGGCGGGGGGAGGTAGAAAGTGTCGAAAGCAAAGCACCGATGTTTGAAGATAATGGCACAAAGGCCCAAAGCAAAGAAAGAAAACCACCCCTGTATTCCCCTCCTCCCTGAGGAGGGGATAAGAAGTTAAATATCATAGAATTAACTCCCCCTCCTTTCGAAGGAGGGGGGCGGGGGGAGGTAGAAAGTGTCGAAAGCAAAGCACCAATGGTTTAACCTATTGCTGCCTTGGTCTAAGTTATTGCACTGATGTTCTAACTCATTGCCGCCTTATTCTTCTTCAAAGCCCTCTCCTTCGGGGAGGGTTTGGGAGGGGTCAGAGGTATTGAGGTCTTGTTCGACACTATTGCAGCAATGTTTTGCTTTATTGCTGCCTTGTTCGAAGTTATTGACGTCTTGGTTGAAGATAATGAACTCTTGGTTGAAGCTATTGCAGCAATGTTTTGCTTTATTGCTGCCTTGGTCGGAGTCATTGATGCCTTGTTTGAAGGCATTGACGCCTTGGTCGGAGTCATTGCTGCCTTGGTCGAAGTTATTGACCCCTTGGTCGAAGTCATTGACGCCTTGGTCGGAGTCATTGATTATAATCAGTAAGGTCAACCAAGCTGTCAGTAAGGCTAACCAAGCTGTCAGTAAGGTCAACCAGGCTGTCAGTAAGGTCAACCAAGCTGTCAGTAAGGTCAACCAAGCTGTCAATAAGGTCAACCAAGCTGTCAATAAGGCCAAATTTCACTACAATAAGGCCAAACAGTAGTTCAATACCACCGGCCAGGGCAATATAAAGCCCTGCAATCCAAGCAATTAGCCCAAACATCAGGATTCTGGTTCAAAACAGCGTTGAAATAAGGAAATTATCCGGTTCATTGAAACTACAGGATGTGGAATTAAGGCCGACGGCCTGTTCATTTGGGTGGAATAACGGGTAAACTGAGCAAAAGAATGAGGTGTTATGTTGTCATTCCCCGACACGTCACCGATAAATCGGTGCAGGCAGGGGCAGGCTTCCGGAGCTTGAGACCGAAGAATCCATCTTTCTTAGTAGCTGATTCCCTCCTTCCCAAGTTGAACTTGGGAATGAATTTTTCCTGCAAAGTTCTACTTTGGAATTATGAAGCTCAGCTTCAAAAGAAAACTGCATTACGAAGTACAACTTCGTAATGAGGGGGAATGCATTAAGAATGGATCCTTCGCTTCGCTCAGGATGACATGCAGCATTATCATCGTCAAATTCAATTGCCACGTACTTTAGCTCGTGGATAAGGGGGGATAAGAAAAAGAATCCACCCCTGCCTGTCCCGACGTGTCGGGAACTCGCTGCGCTCGCCACCCCTCAACGAGGGGAATTTTTCCGGAAGTCCACCCCCGCCTGTCCCGACGTGTCGGGATCCTTCGGGCATCCCACAATATACGCAAGCGACAGGAGAAATGAAAACAGGTTGATATTTATGAAAATGTATCATTTTTTATAATTGTTTTAATCATTAATCATAGCCCACATAGCCAGTTTGGAAAAATAATTGAGGATTGGAATGTTTGCCATCGCCAATTGTCAATCCATGTTCCGAATATACTCCATAAATGTTAATATCATACAAATTACTGAATACAAGCAGGAATGCTCAATTTGAGACTAACCATATCCCGGTGAAATATTCTGCTCAAATGATAGCCTTTTTATTATGTTAAACATAGCATTAACCCGGAGTCCAAACATACGATCCCTCACTTTATTGCTGATACTTACATTTCCAATCATTATTTATTTATAATTATTGGTATCGTTTTATCTGCCCTGCCGGCTTTCAACCGAACAAAATATACTCCGGAACTTAGCGAAATAGTTGGAATTTTTACCTGGTATGATCCCGAGTTCAGGTATGAATCCTGAATTTTCCCTATCAGGTTGCCCCGGCTGTCGTACATTTCTATTATTACTTTCCCGTATGATTCTATCGAAAAATCAAGCATTGCGCCGCTTGTTCCTGCCGGGCTGGGATATATCTCCATTCGGGAAACAGGAGAATATCCAATTCCGCTCGGGTCTATAACTTCTGCCCTCAAAACTACATATTTTTCCAGGCCTTCCCTATAATGTATTACCAGCGTATCCGTATGCACACCGAATTCCCCGGATACAAACCCGACTGTTGTTGTACAGGATTCATCTGAGGCAAGGTCAATTTCCGTGAAAATATCCTCTTTGTTAAAACCCTGATCATTATTTTTCAGTGAGTAGCTATGAAGCAATATTGATTGGTCGTTACGGTTTATGAATTTTACCTTTCCTTCAATCAGGCTGTCGGGGTAAACTTTTCCGAAATCAATAAACACAGGTTCGACTTCTACTGAATCAAAAATATACCTGGCATCCACGAAGCTGGAATTGCCGGCCTTATCGGTAAATATCAGGTAAGCTCTGGCATTTTTTTTCTTATCAATAACATCAAGCTCCCAGTCAATTCTTCTGCTTACACCCGGAGTAAATTCGTCATAAATCAGATCATAATTATACGAACTGTCGGTAACGAGATGTATGGAGGACATATTACTCCTGATTGAATCATCCTCCGGATAATCAATAGTATATGCGTTTAACACGTCGCCGTCCTCGTTCATCGTCCATACGGGCAATGGCGGAACCGTATCAGCAGAAAACAGGTTCAGCAGTGGGTTTGCTGCGGAAAAACCATAGCCGCTATAGCCGTCTCCGCCAAAAATATAAACCATAAACGGATCGTCGGCTGTAATTTTAAATACGTCGGCGTCTGGCAGATCGACAATCTGAGTAGCATAATAATGGCCTCCGGGATTATAGCTGAACAGAGTATCGCGCCAGGCGAACATTTCCCTGAAAGGCATTTCCACCGGGCCGTCTTTTGTGTATCGGGTCAGCATCATACTGCCCGGAACATAGCCATTATGGTCGGATTGATAGACCAGGCAGAGTCTGTTTTCATAGAAATTACTGCCGTCAGCCAGTTTAGGCCTGCAGAAATATATTTCTTTGCTGAACTGCTCAATTGGCAGGCAGTCTATCATAAATGGCCCCGAATTTTCGAAAAGCGGAGATCCGTCCTCCTGGATACCATTATTATAATATCTAACTTTTATTGGCTTATCACCGGAAAAGGTTGCAATTTGATTAGCATTTTGAATATAAGGCCCCATACGCATTTCCTGGTAGCCTTTCCCGATAACGCCCCCGCATGTTCTTACTTCGCTTATTTTATGTCCATTTCGGAATATATCCGTATATTTTTCTTTAGCTGCAACCCTTATTAATGCAGGAAATTTTCTTCGTTTATCCTGAAACATAAGATAGTGATTTCCCCATGTACAGGTTGGCGTTTCCATTTCAATTATCAGGTCGCCATATTGGTTGCCAATTGGAATGTTTGCATTTTCATTGGCGCTGACAATTGAAACAGGCTTTGACGAAACAACTTTAGATCCCGAAATATCCATATTCGTTCCATTGCTGTTTGTCTGTTGAACCCAAACGTCTCCTCTGTTTAAAATTGTATCGATGCTTTGTCCCGGCTTCAATCCTGTTGATGTTTCGCTGTAGTTATTGCCGCCCATAGTAAAATTTACAAGGGTTGAATCCTCAACTGCCGTTATTGAAATTGAAGAACTCCAGGTGGCATTCCATACAGCTTTAAACATAGGATCTTCCTCATATGCCATAGCAACGTATTCCATGCCTAAGCCGGTAACAGGATGGCAAAGAAATACACCGCGTTTATTTTGATTACCACTGCCTAATTCCATAACCACAAAAACTTTTATCAACCCGTCGGATTTAACCCGGATACCGGCTTTAGGATATAGGCTTTTGGTAATAACCTGCGTCGGAGAATCCCGAACACCGCTTAGCGCCACCGAGGCAGGAATACTGAAAGTACAAATTTCGTTTGGTGTGGTGGTCTTCCGCTCCAGAAATGATTTAGATTCGATGCTTACTTCAACGTTTACTTCCCCCTGGGATATAACGTTTATTGTTACGAAGTCAGGCGTAACCCCGGTAAGATAAAATGTTGGCAGCCCAAACCAGAATTCAGTACCGAAATTATCGTTTACAAGCTTGCTGTCTTTCTTGCCAGCGTCATTCTGTCCGGCAAATGAAAGATATGGCAATAGAATAAATGTTGTGAAAAGAATGCAGAAAAAATTCCTCATAAAGTCTCCCGGCTCAAAATATATTATGTCTGTTTTAAAATAACAAATTAACCGGAAAATAATTACAAAAATCAATATAATAATGTTATGTTTTTTACTTTTCTTAACGGAGGCCGCCTTCAACTGTAACATTATGACTTTCAGTGCCCCAAATTAAATTCCATCCGGTTTCTGAATCATAGAGAGAAAAATTCAATGTAATATCACCGTTAATAGGATTTCCGCTATTTTCCTTATTTTCAAAGTTAAACTGAATAGTAGCAAATAAGGAATATTACAGTAAATGCAATTATGAAAGGAATTAATCGATTATTTGTATAATATTTTCTTTATATCATCAATTGACAGGCCGGTTGCCAAGGCAATGTCTTCATTGTTAAAACCATTTTTGTCCATCGTTTTAACAATATTTTCCAATTTTTCCTGCATACCTTTAATTCTGCCTTTTTCTTCTCCTTCAACAAATCCTTCTTTCCTGCCCTGTTCCCTTGAATCGGATTTCAAAGCCTTTTCCACTCTTACGGCGTCCCAATATTTGTCATATACTTCAAGTTCCTCTTTTGTATAAGCCGATTCTTCGAGAATGTCAATTGCTTTCCGGATCTCTTCCGTTTCAGGATAATTAATAATAGCGGGATTATCGTGGTCGAATTCGGTAAGATAGCGCAGCCAAAGCACGGCCATTCGTTTTTCAGCCATTGTTTCAGGCTTGAATTTAGGTAGTTCTATGAAAATAAATTCCAGCCCTTCTATACGGTCTTCGCTGTTTTCTATATTTACAATACGGTAGTGATGATAAAATTCAGGATCATCTTTCAAATATTTGTCATTAACCAGGTTTAATGAATAAACAGGGCATAATGATTTGAACTCTTTTCCTCTTTCCAACTGGTTAACATAAACCTTAGAAGCATTGAACAGCACGCGTGTTTTAAAACTGTCAGTCCACAACATCTGCATTTCGATAATGAACTGTCTGCCATGGTTATCAACGCATCGAACATCCACTATCGAGTTTTTAATACCCGGTATAACAGGAACAAGTTCCGGGGGAAGATATTCCAGGCTTTCAATATACCTCTCTTTTTCAAATGGCATCAGGGCATTAAGAAAACTTTTCAGCAAATCAGGGTTTTGGCCAAAAACCTTTTTAAATGTCAGGTCATTTTTGGGATCGAGATAACGCATGATTCAACTGCCTATAAATTTATACCTACTGGAAAAACGATTTCAGTGTTTTCTTATTACAATTTATATAAATGTAATAAAAATTGAGATTAAAATTCGGTGTTGTTTACAATTATTTTTCTTCATCAAGAAGATGTATTTCATAAATCAATTGTCAGGAACAGACGAGGCTGTCTCATAAGCTGGCAATGTTGTCACTTTGAACTCAGCGAAGAGCCCATAACCTGCATGAATACTGGATTCTTCACTTTGTTAAGAATGACAATTCGAAAAAGTCAGAATAAAGAAAAACAGCCATCTGAAGCATGTTTGTAAATACTTGTTAAATAGATATATGAATATAATTAATTATGATTTATATGCTTCTTTTCTGTTTAGAATTGATATAATTGTTATAATATTTCCTTCGCTGTCAAAGATTATTCTGTAATTTCCGGCGCGTAAACGAAATAATCCGAAATATCTGCCTTTTAATGATTTTATATTTGGAGTTTTTAGTCCAAATTCTGCAAGAATATTTATTTTATTTTTTACAATTAATTTATCTTTTTCAGGCAGTTTCTTGTAATCCTTCGCTGCGGATGCTGTTAAATTAACAAGAAAGTTCATCTGACTTCATCCCAACTAACTAAATCTCCTGCCGCCTTTTCTTTAAGCCCCTGCTCTATCTTTTCAATAAAATTCTTACTATCAAGAATCTCAAAAGTCGGGTCAATATCCTCGCGATATTTTATAAACCTTACATAATCAAGGATATCATTCAGACGAGATATATCCAGTGATTTGATATTTCTGTTTATCTCCTCAATCAAAGCAATATTTTTCATCTGGCTCTCCTTAAATCAATTTCATTTATATACCTACCGAAAAAAACGATTTCAGCGATTTCTTATTACAATTAATATAAATGTAACAAAAATTGAGATTAAAATTCGGTGTTGTTTACAATTATTTTCTTGCTCATGGAATCCGTATTTGGATAAAATTTCATAAGAATCTAATCCTTTGCAGCCACCCGTGAACGATGCATATTCAATTTTCAACCGAAATCCCCCCTACGCGCAGCAGCTGTCTATCCATTTCAGGTATTTATCGTGCCCCTCGTCCATGCTTACGCTGATAATTTCCGGTATCTCGTAGTTGTGCATTTTCAGCGTCTCTTTCTCGAGTTCTTCGGTTTTCGAGGCAGGGCATTTTATCATTACCAGGTATTCTTTGCTTTCTTCAATTTCGTCTTCCCATTCAAAAACGGAAATAACATTCTGGATAATAGTGCAGCAGGCTGCAATTTTCTTTTCCACCAGGGCTTTTGCTATTGCCTTGGCAGAAAAAAGCGAGTCGCATGTTACAAATACAATTCGAAATTCCGAGGCTTTTTGCATGTTTTTTCCAATATTTGTAGAAAATGATATTTACAATTTTGTAAAAGACTTTTAAAATTCTAAAAAAAGATGATCGAATTACTAATTTTCCACTTTCATGTTGTCGGCTTTTTATATGCCTTTACAAAAAACTGGCAGCAGCGATCGCTGAAGGACGGATTCCTGTCAGTTATGGTGCTGTGCCTGGTATTTGCCATCGGATGGGCTATTACCGGCACCGTTTCGGCTTATATCTATCCCGATGCCTGGAACACAATGTACTTCAACCGCGATACCCTGTCGCTGGTACTTCTGTTTATTCCCGAAATAGTTTTCTTTTACTATTTTATTTTACGGGATAAAGTTACCGACGAGGAAAAGCAGCTGGCTAAAAATTAATATCCCTGTCCGGGTATTTCTTCGGAAATTCGAAAAATCGGAGTTTCCCTTTTTCTTCCCGGATATTGTCCCATCTGTCGGTATCAAAATCAATACATGCCACACCGCATGTAGGCACGTTGCCAATATGTTCCCCGCTCAGGAAGTTTACCATGTGAGTAGTGTCCGGGTTGTGCCCGAAAACAAAGATCACATTATTCCTATCGTCGCTTTTTTCTACCATTCTTAGTATATCATTTGGCCCGTACTCGTATATCAGCGGTTTTCTGATAATATCATCTTTGGGATAATTCAGCTCTTTTGCAAAATGCTTACAGGTTGTATAGGCCCTTTTTGCAGGTGAAGAATATATAATATCCGGTTTTATTCCTTTCGAGGCAATCAGTTTTGCCATGAAAGGAGCGTCGTTTTTTCCTCTTTTATTCAGTGGGCGTTCAAAATCGCTTAAACCGGGGTTGTCCCAGCTTGATTTTGCATGGCGGACAAAAACCAGTGTTTTCATAGTGTCTCCGCATTATTGGTGATAAGTGTGCTGTCCCTTAGCAGGAATGCCGCCGTATCGATAGCCGGGCTTGGCTTTGGCGGCGGGTTAAACATTTCAATTTCATTTTTTATAATCCTGTTTACCTGCTCGGCTTTTTCAGGTTTGTTCCTTTTAATATAAGCCTTAGTCAGTATTGCCCGGAACCTTTCCCTTACACTGTCCCTTTGTGCTTTGTCACGAACCTGAAACCATGCTCTTTGCCTGAAATATGTTTTAAGCTTCGTAATCGAGCGTGCGGGCCTTTCCGCTGTGTCTGCGGCGGCTTTATCCAGAACCGGAGTAAGAATATCATAGGCAGATTTGTGCTTAATACTATCCGAAAGGCCGTGGTTTGTATTGAATGATTCAATTTTTGCCATGAGGGATTGTACTGTTGCCTGGTCAGTAAAATCGTATTTTTTAAATTTTATTTTCAGGGTTGGCCTTACCCTAATGCTGATATCCTCTTCGGAACGTGGGAAGCCTGCTTTTTTCAGGCTGCGGAATATCTCCTGCACTTTGGATGTTGACAGGTTTGTTTCAACAAGCCCCAACCCTCCGCGGATAAACAATTCTCCGAAAAAGCCCTCGAATTTATCAAACTTCGACAGCATCATCTGCCTGATAAACTGTGCCTGGTTATATACCCTCTGGAAATCATCCCCGCCAAGCCCGCGCCTGGAGCGCAGCACCTGAAGGGTTGAAGCGGACTCGCTATAGCCGAGCCATTCCAGTATGCCCATAGCCTGCGAGAAACCAAATTCCACGTGGTAATGAATTCTGTCAAGGCAGGCAATTTTTGCCATCTCGGCGAGGTATGCTTCGCGGCCCTTTGCCGCACGAACATTGGAAAGTATATTGAATGTGGTAGAATCGGGGAATCCCGCATCTGCTTCGGTGTCCCTCGGAACGGCAGTCATTTCAATCTTACCGCTGTCGATAAGTATCGAAAGGACATGGTTAGCATCGGCGTGTCTGTAAGAGCTGCCCAGCCTGGAATCCACGCCTGTTATTGCAATATTTATTCTTCTGCCCTGGAAAGTTCTTCTGTAAGTTTTTCCTGCCTCGGTATCAAATTCGAAAGGGACATCCATTGAAGCCCGGCTGCTCATTCTGATAACCTTGCAAACGGTATCGGTTTCCGGTACGATAGCTTTCAGGAAATCAATATCCTTATTCAGTTTCAGGCTATCCTTGTTCCTTACAATATTGCCAGCCTGCGGCTTATCCGAATCGCTTCTACCGGATAGGAATGAATAAATTGAATAAACAATTACCAGACTAATTATAAATATTAAAGAAAAGAATCCTATCAGGACTTTTACCCACGATTTGATATTATTATTTTTTTTCCCGGCCATTGGTCTTTCTTCATCGCCTTAATTGTAATAAAGTTACAAAATTAACAAAAACCTTACAAACAACGTACCAATATTGCTGTTTGGAAATAATATAATTTTAATTTAGTAAAAAACTGTGTTGTTTTTCGGGCTGTTCCTCAGTTCCGGAAATTGTGTACCATATACAGTAACTGTTACTACTTAGCATGAAGAAAAAATATGTTAGATGTTTAAAAAATACAAAAAAATATCATTCTAAAGAAAGTGGAGAATCCAGTATTCATGCAGTTTATGGACTATTCGCTGTGCTCAGAATAATAATATTGTCAGCTTATAAGACAACCTTATTACAGCATACTTAAAGTATGCCATTTTGTCGAAAGTGGTAAATTAATATCATTAATTTAATATCCACTAATAAACAATTAGCCTGCTGTTATAGATTCCTGTATTTGAATAATACCTGACGTAATATGCCCCGGGGAGCAATTCATCAGCGCTTAAATTTATAGTTCCGGTGTTTGTACTAATTGTTTTAACATTTTCACCGTTAATATCAAATATTTTGATTACGGAATTATTTTCGGGCATATCAGGCAGTTCAATTGTTAATCTTCCGTTGCCTGGCGCAGGATTTGGATATACAATCAACTTATTGGCTGTTGTTGCAGATTTTGCCTCCACGGAAACCGGAGACAGCTCGTAAGCAACAAAGCATCCGTCAGAACTAACGCCATATAGCATATTCTCATAACACACAACATCAAGGAAATATGGTTGAGACCAATGTCTGTCAGATGTAAAAGGATAGTTGCCATATTCGTCAATAATATTACCTCCTGTCCAATTACCTGTAGTTGCATCTACTTCAATTATTTTTCCATTAGCACCGAGGAAAACAGAATTTCTTTCTTCATTTATAAAAATTGACCTTGCTTCATCTTGAAAAAGAATCAGTTCGTCAATTCCTTCTGGTATATTACATATCATTGTCGTTTCTAAATAAATATTTCCGAAATATTTATCATTTTCTGAAAAGACGTTGTTATTATAAACAGGCGATGGTCGAAAAGCAATATCATTTACCAGATTATATTCTCCGTTAGGTAATGCTAATTCATATATTTTTGTTTTCTTATCTTCAGAATCCGGCTCAAATAAAACGGTCAATATTTTGCTATTCTTTATATTTTCAGAAAACTTATAGAATTGTCCTTTAAAAGTACAAATATCGGAATGTGAATTATCATTTGGATTGTATCTGATTATTCTACCATTTAAAAAGCCAATGATTATCTCATTATTATAAACTGATATATCGCTTATAGTATCTTTGAAGGGTCCGATTTTATGTAATAGATTGCCATTTTCCGGATTTATCATCAGCATGAAATAATTCTGTAATTCCTCATCTAATGCACTTTGGAAAATAATATTATTTTTGATATTCAATATGTTATATTGATTGTGCTCGGTATATGTCGATAAATTATATTCAGTAAAAGTATTCTTTCTCCAATTTATTTCCTTAGTTAAAGGATTAAAGGAAACAATTTCATTAAACAAATTTGAAAGAATTGCATTCCCATCTGAATCAATTTCAATATTACTAAACTCTTTGTAAAATTTTATGGGATCTGAAAATGTTTTAATGCTATAATCATAAAATAACACTTTTGTATTATCAGACATCAGCATTGAGAAGTCATCTCTGACTCTTAATTTTCCAATTTTATTGAACGGAGTTTTTATTATATCAATTACCTGATCTTTTCGATAGTCGATAATATTGATATTGCTATCGAGTGTATAAATCAGGTAATCTGTATTTTCCGAGAATTGAAGGTTGGATCCAAGCGAGTGGTCTATGGTCAGGACAACTTCGTCGTTTTTCAGGTCATATACGCAATAATCATCAAATCTAAACATCAAAATATAGCGTCTGTCTTTGCTTATACACTTTAAAACCTGTCCGGGATACTGTGTTTCAATACTTTTCAACCGTTTGTTATTTATAAAATCATAAAATATGATTTCCGGGTAATTAGACCAGTTATCACATATAATAATTTGCCCGTTTCCAATAAAGGAATAATTGATAATGTTGTCATATTCTAATAATTCAAATATTTTTTCTTTCGTTTCAATATTGTAAATCGCAAGCCGATTGTGCAGTTGATTGAACGAACCCTTATCGGCATAAGAAACACAAAGGTATTTGCCATCAGGTGAAATATCAAATTTTGAATTTGTTTCTGAATCGATTGTATCAATATTATAAAGAAAACCTTCATACAAATCAAAAACATCAAGCTGAGAATTAATAATTGTTTTCTTATCATCAAGAACAATGATATTACCCATATACCAATCATAACTCTCGTCTTCAAATGGCTTATGAACAATGTCAACTAATTTATTGTCATCTAAATCTGATACGACGATTTTACTATAATACCCGGCAATTAAAGCAAGGCTATTATCATCTCCGGCAAACTTAATATCGCATACATTGCTTTTATTACTATTTCCGGAGTATAACGAACTGCCGCATACGTATAGGGGATCCTTCATTGAGCGTGCCGGGATGAAGGTAAAAGCTAATAATACTGTAATTGATATTACTCTGAATAATCCATTTTTAATGATCGGAAACGTCATAATTAACCCTCTTATCTGATTTTATATTGAAAATTTGTTATCCCGTAATTCTATGTTAAATTACGATTATTATTGCAATTGTGCAAAACCCGCATATAATATTTTCATCTATTCAAGCTGAAATAGCAGCAATAAAACAAATAAAAAGAATTTACCGATATTATTTTTCTTATGATATATATTATTTAGCAAAAAAACCACCCGAATCAATATTTATCCGGATGGTTTTTTACTTATTAAGTATATATTTCACAGAAAATTGTCAGACATCGGCAGGAATCAGGTTGGCTCCCATAGCTGCCTTAATTAATCCAACGGTGTTTTTGGCACCGAGTTTCTGCAGGATGTTCTTCCTGTGCGTTTCCACAGTTCTCGGGCTAATACAGAGCTGATCTGAAATTTCTTTGGAATTGAATTCTTTCGCAATTAATTTCAGAACTTCCATTTCTCTTTTCGTCAGTTCATGGTAGGAATGATCGTGGGATGATTCAGTTTTTTTATTGGCTATCCTGTCCATCAGGTTCTTGAAACTGGTTTTGCAGAAATAATTCCCGCCATTATGTACCGTTACTATCGCTTCAACAACTTCGTTGCTGTCGGCATACTTGGAAATATATCCGCTTGCACCGATTTTCAGGGCTTTCTGAACAAGCCATGCCTCCGTGTGATTCGACAGCATAATTATCCTGGTATCTTTTTTGTTTTTCACAATTTTTCCAAGAGTCTGCATACCATCCATTATTGGCATGTCGATATCAAGCAGGATAAGGTCAATATCGTGATTTTCTGCGTATTCAACAACTTCTTTCCCGTTTGTAACAATTCCGACAACTTCAATATCCGAAGATGTTCTTAACATTTGCTGAATAAGCTTGGCAAATAAACTGTGGTCGTCGGCAATCAAAACTCGTATATTTGTAGGGGCAGACATAAGCACCAAGTATTAATAATTAATAATATTTGTACAATTCCCTTTGATAAAAGTCAAATGAATGACTAAGCAAATATAACTCTATTGGTATATAATACAAATTATTTTTTCTTCGGGTAAAAACAGGAATTTTTACAAACAGTTGTTAATTCTTATCAAAAAGTACAAGTTTTATGAACTTTATTTTGGATAAATACTTGCTATCGGGTTTTATATTGCAGAATACTATTAGTTTTAGGTATACGGATAATAATATAGTAATAATCAGTTCATAAAGTTGTAATTATTAATAAAAATATTTAATTCTTTAATTAAGATGAAATTAATCCGTTTCTACGGGAAAATACGTAGAAAAATACGGGAAAATACGTAGTTGGAAATATGAGTAAAAACACTGATTATCTTTAAGTAGAATTACTGAGCTTAAATTTCCAAACTAAGCATTTTTGCTAAGGATTATCCGGTAAATTGTTGGAATATATATTTTAGGGTATTTCTTCTTTGCCAAAAAGATATTATATTTGGTCAAAGGTTTCGGTAGTTATACAGCAATAATAAAAATTTGCAGGATGCAAGTTTTTTGTTTATTCAGAAACAGGAATTTGAAAAACATGGATGTTGATCTGGTTGATATATCAAAAGATTTATATTCCAGAACTAAGGTTCTGTGTGGAAGCATTTCATCTATAGATATGTTTCGGATAGACTATAAACTGGAAAATGCGGCAAGCAGGCTTACTACCCATTTATCTGAAATAAGTAATTGCAGTATGAGCGAGGAAATTCGCCACCTTATCAAGGCTTATGCCCTGATTATCTCTATCAATGATTATCTTGGTTTAGTCAGGAATCAGGATAATACCTGCCAGATTGAAGTTATACTTGAAGAAATTAAGTTACTGAAGCACGAACTCACAAAAACACATCCGGAAATCCTTATAATGTAAAAAAAATTTATGTGTGGCTATTTGCTGCTATCCGGCATTACTGTTTCATTACTGTCCTGTTCGGATATATGTTTCTTATTGTCTATCATCTTCATATCACGTTTCACACTCTCCCTGAGTGAATCAATTACTCTCAGTAAAACCTCACGTTCGGATGCCAGTTCAAAAAATTCCTTCCTGAATGATGCCTCGCTGTAGCCATGGTCTTTAATTATCTTACTTACTATTTTATTAGCCTCGACTGAATCAATAGTACTCTCCCGGGTTATCAGAATTTCCTTATATGTTTCGATAAATTTTTCCTCATCAATATCCGGCGTATCATCACATGATGAAAATATCAAAACTAAGCAGAGAATTATAAATAATTGTTTCATATCAGTATTCAAATAAAGTTAAAAAAAAAAGCCCCGTAATCACGGGGCTTTAATTTAATCAAAACAGTTTATTTAACAAGGATCATTTTTCTTGTCTGTGTGAAACCATTTGTTTCGATAGTATAGAAGTAAACGCCTGAAGTGAGTTTCAGTTCTGCTGAATCCACCTGTACAGTTGTTGTTCCTGCAGGAGCATTACTATTATAAAGTACTGCAACCTCGGCACCTGCTTCGTTAGTAAGTTTAACCGTTACGTAAGTTTCATTCGGAACAGCAAATTCAATATTTGTTGTTTCGTTGAACGGGTTCGGTGTGTTCGCTTCAAGAGCATATCCTTCAGTATTGTTGTTTTCAACTGTAGCAACAATACCGGCATTGTTAACTGTTATTGTAGCTTCATTTGTTTCAACAACGCCACAATTATTACTCAGTGAACATTTGTAAACACCTGCGTCGCTAACTGTAGCAGATGCAATCGTAAGTGTGGCGCTTGTAGCACCGGCAACCGGGTTGCCGTCTTTCATCCACTGGTAATCAGTTACATACTGAGCATCAACAATAAGGCTGACTTCGCGGCCTGCATCAACAGTTTCATCCATGGGCTGAGTAACAATCATCGGTTTTGCATCAACCGTAAGAGCTGCTGCATTAGATTCTTCAGTTACATTACCCGGGGTAACAGTTACTTTACAAACGTAGCTTCCTGCATCTGTCATTTCAAGGTCGCTAATTGTAATTGTACCGCTTGCAGAACCTGTTATTCTTGCGTCATCAGCAAGGTCCGTGCCGTCTTTCATCCACTGGTATGTAAGGCTGGTGCCGCCGTTAACTGCTTCGGCTTCAACATAGAATGTTGCACTGCCGTCTTCGCATTCAGTCATGTCCATTGGCTGTGTAAGAATGTTTACACCCGGTAAGTCAGTAAGAGCAACATTTTCAGATGTTACTTCACCGCAAAGGCCCGTCATTGTAACAGCATAATTATCATTATAATCGCTGCCCATAACTTCGCTTATTGAAAGAATTGTTGACTGTGCACCTGCAATACGTCCGTCGTCCATCAGGTCTACGCCGTCTTTGTGCCACTGTGCTGTCGGGAGGTAATCCAGAGGATAATCACCCGCAATATGAGCCTGTACTTCGAACCATGCCGAGCCGCCTTCTTTAACTGCCATTGTTCTTGGCTGGCGTGTAATTGCAGGTTCAGTCATTACGTAAACAAGAATTTCGTCGGAAGATACAGAGTAAGCACCGCCTGAACCGGAAACAACACACCTGTAAATACCTGACATTGTGAAGTCAAGATCGTCAAAGAATAGGATAGCGCTGTTTTCACCCATAAGATCTTCGCCGTCTTTCTGCCACTGATAATCAGCAGTACCGCCAAGACTTACATTAGCAACACAAGTTACCATGTGGTCTGCTACGCCTTCACAATCAACAACCGGCTCGGGCTGGTCAACTATTTCGATTGACGGTTTCAGATTGTCAACACCGAAATAATAAACATCACGATATTCGCCGTCCCAGTCAACAATTTCAAATTCTTTTTCAATTGTTGTACCTTCAAGGTTCAAAGGTTCGTCTTCAGTAATCCTGTCATCAAACTGAGTAAGGTGAAGGTCTTCCATTGATTTATAATAAACCGGTATGGATACGGAATTTTCATCAAAACCGAGAGCCTGCCATGCAGCAAGGTCAAATACTGTTCCGGCTGTGTATATATCATTTTCATCTGAAATAAGGTTTGAAACTCTGTTTGCATCAATAATAGCCGGGCCGCTTCCGGAGTTGATAAGAAGATTTCTTCTTAAAACAACAGGATCAGCATCAAGCTTACTGTTTTTGAATTTGCCATATTCACCCTCTTCATCACCCTCTTCATCCGGAGGATCAATTACAAATCCGCCCATATTATCAAATACGAGTGGAGCATTGCTCATACCATTAAATACATTAACAGAGTTGTAGAATAAATTCAAACCGTAGTTATCAAAAAGCTGAATACCATTGGCATAATCGCCGACTATCATATTCACTGCAAGATAACCTGAAGCCATCTCTGCATATAATACAGGTGTATCACCAAAGAAATTACCCATTGAATAAAGATAATTATGATAAGCATATACGTTCATTGAATTTTCAATATAAAGAGCTGTACCTTCAAGAACCGTTACCTCATTGTCTTCAAGATATACATCGTCAACCAAACCGGAATTGATTATCTGGATACCGACTTTCGGGTCGAAGTTTTCAAGGTTAATATCATTTTCATATATAACTGCGTTATTACCCTGAACACGGATACCTGTTACATCAAAGCAATTACGCATAACATTCTGATAAACTTCAATTGGTGTTTCTGAAGTTACTTCATGAGTAATATCAATTACAGCATCATCAGCGTTAATTGATCCGTATATGTTAGAGAATGTGTTTTTTGCTACCCAGGAGCCGTTAGAAATCACACCGGCACTTGGATAGATCATGTTTGTTTTTTCTCTGTCCCATCCACCTGAAAATTCGCATTCGATTACAGCATTTTCCCATCCGAAATCAGGATTATCTACCCATGTGTAATATCCAACGCCTGAATATGCCATCAGGTTTGAAAGAATAACTGCTGCTTCCGATCTGTATTCGCCTCTTCCGTTCAGATAAATAGCATGTGAACCATATTTGATATCACATTTCTCAACGCCAAACAGTTCAGGCTGCTCACCATTAATGAAAATGGTTGAGAATCCCATATCGCCTGCGTCCGGGCCTTCAACACCAAGAACGTCGCATTCGTAAAGGATTACTTCGTCAGGATGATTTGTAATTTCAAACACGTGAGCCGCAGCTGCATCAGTCGAGCAGGTACTGGTAAATGTCATGTGCTCGAAAATAAATGATGCACCGGGATTATTGATAGTTACAACAGAATTTCCACAAGCACTAACAATAACGTCGTCTCTGTTTTCGGTATTTGATACAAATGAGAAAATGTTATTATCGTGCTGAATACCTGAAAAATCTATCTGTTCGTAATAGGTATCCCTTGATACGGTGAAATGAAGTTCGCCTTCGCCAATAACACCATAATCACGGGCATAGCCAGTCATTTCAGTAAAATCAGGGAACTGTTTGTCAGTACCGATTGTATAGTTGGCCGGTGTAAGAGCCGGAGCAACAAAAATAGATTCTGTAAGTTCGTCGTTTGTCTGGTCTTCATCAGTAGCGCCGTTAGGGCTTGAAGTCCATGCTGTAAGTTCAAAAGATTCAATCGGGTTTTTATACTCGAAATTATAATATCCAATTACAACTTCTTCTTCTTCATCCATAGCAAGTTCACCTTCCCATGAGTAAGGAGTCTGCTCTACACCGTCAACACTCCAGTTGATAGTACAGCTTGTAAGAGTTTTGTTAGTGTAGTTTTTGATTGTTGCTTTTACTTCCTGGTTACCCGGAATGAAAACAGGATTAACCATTGCCAAGGCAGTTACACCTGCATCATTACCCGGAGCAAAGCGAAGGGTAAAATCACGGCCTTCTCCGTATGTTGTGCCACTAACACCGTCTTCATCACAAGGGGAAAGGTTATTCATTGCCCAGTAATCAGTTACAATTCTCATCCTTCGTGTATCAGATTCAGAAAGGTCAACATTTGACGGGATGATAACAGTACCATTATGCCAGAAGGATGCTCCTCCGTCTTCATGGTCAGAATTCATTACTCTTTCAGTATCTTCGAATTCTCCGTCGTTATCCCAGTCAATATAAACCATAACATCCTGATCGTAAAAAGACAGATCAGTAGGGTAAGTAACCCATACAGCAAATCCTGCACCAATTGTAAGGTCATAAGAAGTGCCACGAAAGAGATTAATAACGATATTGCTCATATCCATATAGCCACCCGGGCCATAATCGACATTGCCTTCTTCGTCAGCGTTAATGTCCTGGATAACAACATTGTTTATAGCAAAAAAGTTCGTACACATCTGGTAATCTGTAATTGCTGCTGAAATTTCGCAGTATTCCTGAGCCTGTGTTTGTCTGCCCAGGCCAATTAGCATAACAGCCACTAAGCCGAGTGATAAAAGTAATTTCCTGCCAAAACTTTTTCTGGCTTGGAAAGTAGGAGATAAGTTTTGCATTGTGTAGCCTCCAAAATTGTTAAAAATAATGAATAATTATAAAAATTTAATATTTAGTTTCTAAAGATTATTATCCAGTTTCGAAATAACACTTTAACAAGGAAAATATAACTAAGAAAATTTTAAATTACAATACCTTGTATTATGGCAATAACCATTTAAATCTGGAAATGTCACATTTTTATTTACAAAGTTACGATTTGTGTAGAAATTTCCACACTTTTTGATAATATTAAATAAAATAGCATTTTTGTTCAAAAAGTTTTATTAAATATTTTTACAGGAAAAAAATGAATAAATGGACTCTCCAGGGAAAAATTGCTCTTGTTACAGGGGGCAGTAAAGGTATAGGATATGCCATTGCAATTGAGCTGGCGAATCTTGGTGCCGATGTTATAATTGCTGCAAGAGATAGGAACGGAGTTGAACAAGCCATTAAGAATGCAGGACAACAAGGATTGAAACTCAGTGGCTTGCAACTTGATATAACTGATGCTGAAAGTATAAGGAATAGTGCATTAAAGATCGAAGAAAATTCGAAAAAACTTGATATCCTGATAAATAACGCCGGAACAAATATCAGGAAAGCAACTATGGAATACAGCAGCGATGAAATTGATTTTCTAATCAATACAAACTACAGGGCAGCCTTAAATATGTGCCGCAGTTTCTACCCTCTGCTTAAAAAGTCTTCGTCAGCTTCTGTTGTTAATATTGCATCTTCTGCCGGGGTACAGGTTGTACGAACCGGGGTTCCCTACGCTTCTGCCAAAGCAGCAATAATGCACATGACCCGCTACCTTGCTGTTGAATGGGCATCGGAAAATATTCGTGTAAACTCTATCGAACCCTGGTATATCGATACTCCTCTTGTACGGTCAGTTTTGGATGATGAAGAAAAAAAAGCAAATATTATCAGCCAAACACCAATGGGACGCATTGGAAATACAAGTGAAATATCCGGTGTGGCAGCATTCCTGTGCATGGATGCTGCATCCTATCTTACCGGCCAGAACATATCTGTTGACGGAGGTGCTACCAGGCTGATGCTTTGAAAATTTTGATGAAAGAAAAAATCATGAAGGAATGAATATCATCAATTTTTCTTAACTTGTAAATATAATGGTAACTACTTAGCAGTACTTTGGAAATTTTGAAAAAAAATTAAAATGTCATACTGAGCGAAGCGAAGTATCCATTCTTCAGCATTTTCTGCTATTTCAATATGGATTCTTCAGTCGCTGTGCTCCTTCAGAATGACACTTTCGGATTTTTCTCCAAAAATTGCTATAAATTTTCAATGCTGAGTAGATACAATAATCTTTTATGAGTTATGAATTATTCGGATAAGTTATGATCTCACTTGTTATGGTGGTTCTGTGCTCGACTCTGATAGCGCTGATTCTCAAACATAATGATTCAAAGTCCGGAAGTGCTATTGTTTTGCTTTTTGCAAATTATGTTGTTGCCACTTCCTTCAGTACATTCTTTTTTGTAACTGATAAATCAGCATCTTATTCGGCAGAGACTTTGGGCCTCGGGGCCATTCTCGGCCTTATGTTCCTGCTTTCATTTTTTGCTTTTGCCAAAGCGGTTGAATTTGCAGGGGCAGCCCTGGCACAGGTAAGTTCCCGTATATCTGTTGTTATACCGATAGGATTGTCGATAATTGTGTTTTTTGAGTTTCCCGGATTATGGGGATATATCGGTATTTTGCTGGCATTTCTTACCATTTTTCTTTTTTACAGATCTTTCGGAAATGGAAGCAACCAAAAAGTTGATAAAAAAGCTTATTTATGGCTTATAGGGCTGTTCACCGGAATCGGCGTTAATGATTTTGCTTTCAAATTATTCGAACAATGGCGTCCTCCAAGTGAAAAGGAATTTTTCCTGACTTGTATATTTGGGTTCGCCTTAATATTTTCTGCTTTATATGTTTTTATATCAAAAACCAGAATAGACAGCGGATCAATCAAACGCGGACTGATGCTTGGAGTTCCTAATATTTTTTCCTCATTTTTTCTAATAAATGCTTTAAGGGAATTACCGGCATATATTGTGTTCCCCATAGCAAATATCAGTATAATTATTTTTACATCCCTTGGCGCATTTATTATATGGAAAGAAAAGCAAAATACTTTCGGAAGGCTTGCCATAATTACGGGAATTGTTGCTATCCTTCTGCTTAGTATGAATTAAGTAACCCTTGGAAGCTCATAGAAAATTCAATGCGATTCAATAGAATCAAAATAATTGTAGCAATGATACAAACAGGAAATTACTGATACCTTATGGCAGATTTTATTTTCCGGCAAAGGATTCCCTTTTTAATTAAGTAATTTGTTTGCATTTTTGCAGCTACTAATTCGTTATAATATTACGATTAGTTAATTTTATTTAATTAGCAATTAATTCCTGAAAAACAAGACATAACAATGAAAACAAAAATCAATAATTTTCAGTCTGAATTTGTGAAAGGGGCTGCCGGACCAGGGCAATATCCCGAGTATGATTATCCTGAAATTGCTTTTTCCGGCCGTTCGAATGTGGGCAAATCATCGCTTTTGAATAGTATTGTACAAAGAAAGAACCTTGCTCATACAAGCTCGACTCCGGGAAAGACAAAGGAGATCAATTTCTTCCTTGTCGAGGATCAGTGGAGTTTTGCGGATTTACCCGGTTTTGGTTATGCTGCGGTTGGCAAAAGTTACAGGCAGAAATGGGCAGCACTGAACTATGACTATCTTGGAAAGAGGGATAACCTGAGATTAGTCTGCGCCCTGATCGACTCAAGGCACGACCCGATGGATAATGACCTTGCCCTTATTGAATGGCTTGAAAATAATTCCAAAAGCTATATTATTGTTCTTACCAAGTGCGATAAATTGTCAGCTAAGAAAATTGACGAACGCAAAGAGCAATTAGGACATCTGCTGCAAAACTGCCGTTTTGCCGTTGACGTTTTGCCCTATTCTTCTGTAAGCGGTATGGGTAGAAAAGAATTGCTTGGTGTAATCAGGCGTGTATGTTCAGAAAATGCCGGAGAAATGTGATGACGAGATCAGAGAAAAAAATTTCTGAGGCCATTGCCGAAAGTATTATGGTAAAAAATAAGGTTATGGACCAATGCCTGGAATCTATTAACACATGCGGAACTTTGCTTGCCGATACAGTAAAGGACGGCGGGAAAATACTTTTTTGCGGAAACGGCGGCAGTGCTGCCGACAGCCAGCACCTTGCAGCAGAACTTGTGGTAAGGCTCAGGGGGCATATAAACAGGCCGGCTGTTCCGGGATTGGCCCTGACTGTTGATACATCCGTACTTACTGCCGGTGGGAATGACATTGGGTTTGATAATATTTTCGCCCGTGGTGTCGAGGCATTCGGAACGGAAAAAGATGCCCTTGTTGCTATATCAACAAGCGGAAATTCCGAAAATGTTTACCGCGCATGCCTCGAAGCAAAGGATAAGGGAATGAAAGTATTCGGCCTGCTTGGCAAAAACGGAGGTAAGATCAGAGAAAGATGTGATTACAGTGTTGTTGTTCCATCGGATATTACCGCCAGGGTACAGGAATCGCATATTATGGTTGGCCATATCTGGTGTGAAATGATCGAGGAAGAATTATTCCCCGAATTTTTCTGACTTCCGGTACTATTATTCAGGATAATTTTTTTAAAACTAAATAACTCCCGCAGATGTATTTGTTACGGGAGTTATTTTTTTGTTATCCGGGATCAGCCTGCTCTTTTCTTACTTAAAGCGCATCCGGAATCCACGTAATTTTTTAAAGTCGCGGTTTTCTGTTATTCCAATTCAGTTTCCGCCCCCTCCCAAACACACGAGGTGTGGAACACAGGTGTTGGGCGGAGCCTCCCCGAAGGTGAAGTCTTTGCAGTAAGCCCCTCCTTCTGTTGGGTTTGGGGATATCAGGCATAAGAAAATTTTATTATTCAGATTTATTGATGCGGTAACAATTATTAATAAATGCGACAAATTAATTTACGCCATTATTCTCATAACTCTTTGATTTTTCGTACACGGGTCAGCAGTTCTGAACTTATGGAAATTTTGTTTCGAAGTAAAGTGTTCGGAAATTGATATTGACCTTCAACAATACTTTTCCTTCAAATCACTATTTCTATTTCCATTTTCATAATTTTTTTACTATTTTGATAAAAGAATGCTGTTTATTTGCCCTTTTTGTTGAAACTATTTTTATTTTGAGCAGTATTATTTAAGATATTATTAAATGAATTTATTTAATGGTTGTGATGAAGAAAAAAATTTTATTGATCGGACTGCCACTGGTCGTGATTATTGCGGTTGTTATAGCGCTCTTCCTATTTGAAGAAGAAGTTAACTCCGAAATTATCGTAACTCCCGTAAAAGGTGATTTCAGAGTTACGGTGAAGACTACCGGGGAACTTAAAGCAAAAAATTCTATCGAGATTGAAGGGCCTTCAGGAGCCAGGTCTGTTGGTATTTCACAAATGAAAATATCCCGACTGATTGACGAGGGAACTGTTGTGAAGGAAGGTGATTTTGTGGCAGAATTGGATAGATCTGAAATATCCAGAAAAATAACGGAAATTGAAATTTCTATACAAAAGTATCAATCCCAGTATAAGCAGAGCGAACTGGACAGTACGCTTAACCTGTCTGCTGCCAGGGACGAACTTGAAAACCTGAAATTCGCCCTTGAAGAGAAAAAATTGCTAATGGAGCAGTCTAAGTACGAGCCTCCGGCAGTTATCCGACAGGCTGAAATTAATTATGAACGTGCACAACGAAACCTGCTGCAGGCGGAAAAAAATTATAAAACAAAAGTTAAAAAAGCTATTACCGACCTTTCCATAGTTAATGCTGACCTTCAGAAAGAAAAACAAAAGCTTGCAAAATTTATGGATATTTTTAATCAGTTTACAATTTATGCTCCTTCTCCCGGAATGCTTATTTATGCAAAGGAATGGAGCGGAAGAAGAAAAACCGAGGGAACAACCATTAGCGCCTGGGATCCCGTTGTTGCCGAGCTTCCCGACCTTACCCAAATGGAATCACTAACATATATCAATGAAGTTGATATTCAGAAAATAAAAAAAGGGCAGGTAGTTACGATAGGCCTTGATGCCCAGCCGGATAAATCCCTGAAGGGTAAAGTTACCCGCGTGGCAAATATCGGCGAACAGAGAAGAAGTTCGGATTCCAAGGTTTTCGAAGTGATAATTGACGTTATTGATAAAGATACAACACTCCGCCCGTCGATGACTACAGGCAATGAAATACTTATCGATGAACTTCAGAACGTTGTTTATATCCCGCTGGACTGCCTCCACCCACAGAATGATACAACATTCGTTTATAAAAAGGATAATGGCGGTTATATCAAGCAGGAAGTTGCCGTCGGCCTTATGAACGATAATGAAGTTGTAATTGAAAATGGCCTGAATGAAAAGGATGAAATTTATCTTTCGGTGCCGGAAGACGATGGTAAAATGCCGGTTACACCATTGAAGAAGAAATCAGAATGATAGGTGTATTAATTCATAATTTCAGAATCGGCCTTGAAGCAATCATGCAGAATAAACTCAGGTCGGTTCTTACATCCCTTGGCATCATTTGCGGAGTTGCCTCGGTGATAGCCATGCTTGCCATCGGGCAGGGAGCGCAGGAAGAAATACTCGAAAAGATGAAACTTCTTGGTACGAACAATATTATTATCAAGCCGCTCGACCCGGATAAAATTCAGGATGAAGAGAAAGAGGAAGATTCGGGCAGCGACAGCGAATCAGATGATATAACCAAGAAAAAGAAGAAATTCTCTCCGGGACTGACCCTGAAAGATGCAGAATCTATCAGGGAATATATTCCGGGTGTAAAATTTGTCAGCCCTGAGATCGTGCTGGAAACAACTGCCATGCGCAAGGGCCGTAAGCAGCAGATAAAACTTGTAGGAATCGGCAGGGATTATTTTTTCACCAATCCTTTCGAGATTTCAGATGGCGGGGAATTTTCGGATATCAGTTATGAAAATTTTAAATCTGTTTGCATTATTGGCAGTTCAATCAGCAAAAAACTTTTTGCCACCGATAATCCGGTTGGCAGAAAATTAAAATGCGGCAGCAACTGGCTGACTGTTGCAGGTGTGCTTAAGGAAAAAAGCCTTTCCAAGGATAATATAAAAAATCTTGGACTGCGTGATTTCAATATGGATGTTTATATTCCGGTAACAACCATGCTGATGCGCTACGAAAACAGGGCTATGATAACAAAAAGAGACCTGACCAGGTGGGCCAGGAGACAGGCCGACAGGGAAGGCCTGAATACTGACCAGCTTGATAAAATTGTTGTAGGCGTGGATAATACCGATAATATGAGAACCATTGCCGAACTTCTTGGCAGAATGATGTTCCGGCGACACAACGAGGAAGTTGATTACGAGATAATTGTTCCGGAAGTATTACTTGAACAGGAACAAAGAACAAAGAATATATTCAATATTGTGCTTGGTGCAATTGCTTCCATTTCGCTTATCGTTGGCGGAATCGGGATTATGAATATTATGCTGGCCTCGGTACTTGAACGAATAAGGGAAATTGGCGTAAGGCGCGCGCTTGGCGCCCGGCAGAGAGATATTCTTCTGCAATTCATGAGTGAAGCCGTTGCTATAAGTTTAACCGGAGGTTTTATCGGAATAATTACCGGAGTGGCGCTTTCGCTTATAATTGAACAAGTAACGGAGATCCGAACGATAGTATCATGGGTATCTGTTGTGCTTTCTTTCTTTGTATCGATAAGCGTCGGGATAATTTTCGGGATAATGCCCGCCCGCAGGGCTGCTATGCAGGACCCGATTGAATCATTAAGATATGAATAAGTATTAAAAATCACCGATTTAAAATGATATATGAAACTATTATAAATTATTACTGGCTTTGACCTCCCTGTCCACGACTTGTCGGGATCCGAAGGAGGGGCAGCCAGCCATCCCTTTTGGGGAGGAAAGGGGAGGAGTCGGATTGGAGTGTTGACAAATTATCAGGTTTTTCATACACCCATCTAATATGTTGAAATAAAAACAGGTTTGTAATGAAGTATAAATTATTATTATTGATCGTTTTACTCACCGGCTACAGTTCAGCCGGGGCTGTTGATCTTACACTGTTCAAATGCCTTGATTTTGCGAGGGAAAATAGCCCAAAAGCAAAAATTGCACAAGAAAACCTTAAAAGCCGGACATCTGCTCATGATGCTGTTGTAACTGCATATTACCCACAGCTGAGCCTTAGCGGATCATTACCGGGGCTGACACGTTCTATCGACAGGACACCACAGCCGGACGGTACGGAGATATTCACCAGCAGCAGCCGTATGTATAGTATGGCCAACCTGGATATCAGCCAGTCAATTCCATGGACAGGCGGCAGAATTACAGTTGGTTCAGGCCTGAGACGAATTGACCTGCTTGGCGATTATGAACGTACAGACTGGAACACAACTCCTTTTCAAATCAATTTAAGGCAGCCGATTTTCCAGTTCAACAGTATGGAATTTGAACTTGAAGAGGCAGCGCTGAACTATGAGAATATCGACCGCCTTTATGCCGAGGAAATTGAAGCCCTGAATATGGAGATCACTTCAAAATTCTTTGAAGTATATTTTGCGAAAATGCAGGTTGAAAATGCCAGGCTGAATGTTTCTATTAACGACACTCTTTACCAGATATCCAAAGGGCGCTACCAGGTAGGTAAAATAGCCGAAAACGACCTGCTTCAGAATGAACTGGCCCTATCGGATATGAAAGTTTCACTGGAAACTTCCGAGCTTGACTATGAAAGATCCCGTGAAGAACTACTGAATTTAATTGGAATGGGCCTGGATACTGAAATTATTATTATACCTCCGGATTCCGTTAAATCAATTGAGGTAACACCTGAGGCTGCCGTGAAACAGGCATTTGCCAACCGCTCGGATATTCTTACTTTTAAGATCAGGGAACTGAATGCCGACCGCCGGGTTGCTGTTGCTGAAAACAATAATAACTTCAACGCGACTATTACAGCAGGTTACGGATTAAACAATTCAGCAAGTAAAGTTGATGCTGCGTATAAAGACCTGCTGGACCAGGAATCTGTGAATCTTTCATTCCAGATGCCCATATTTCAGTGGGGAAGAAATACAGCCGAGGTGGAAGAAGCAATGGCAAACCGCGAAATAAGTTTGCACCAGCTTGATATTGACAGGAAGAATTTCGAAAAAGAAGTCCGCTACCTTGCTTTAAGGTTCGAACAGCTTCAAAAGCAGGTTGAAATAGCTTACAGATCGAAGGATATTGCAGCCCGACGCTTCGAAGTGGCTAGAAACCGCTACCTGATATCAAAGATTGATGTGAACGACCTTTTTATTGCACAAAGGGAAAAAGACAGTGCATTGCAGTCATATATACGTACACTGCAAAATTACTGGGTTGCCTATTTCAATCTTCGCCGCCTGACACTTTTTGATTTCAACGACGGCAAGCCACTTATCAGGGATAGAAAGTAGCAGGATTACAATAAATAAATTCATTCCTGAATCTAACACATACACTTTATCGGGTATTTCTTTATAAAATATTTTTGAAATGTCTGAGATTCAAAACAGGTATTGAATTGCTTTACAGGTATAATATTCACAATAAACAACAATTTGCAATTAATATATTTTCATCTTTGCATCAGTTTGCTTTTTTTCTTAGGCATTTATTTTTTAAGTTTGTTCTTTCAATTTTTGTAAAATGGGTTCAATATAAACTATCTGTTTATGAAAAATAACTTAAAGAAAATTCTTAAATATCTTATAACAATTATTATCGTTGTTGTATCGGTATATCTGTCTCTCCGGGATATTAACCTGCAGAGGCTTTGGGAAATACTGATAAATGCCAATTATATATTTGCATTACTGCCAATTCCGGTTATTGTTGCCTCGCACTGGACGCGTGCCCTGAGATGGAGAACAATGCTTGAACCGGCACTTAAAAAGAAAACACCGGCAACTATCAATCTTTTCTCGGCTGTTATGATCGGATATGCGGTCAACTGTGTTCTGCCTCGCGGCGGAGAGTTCGTTCGGCCTTATGTTTACGCCAGAAGAGAAAAAGTTTCATACACAACAACATTTGCAACAATCATAGCAGAAAGGTTCATTGACCTGGTTACTCTTTTTCTGTTATTTGCGTTTGCTTTTATTGTTTTCGGGGATATCGTTGTAAAATCCCTTCCGGCAAAAATTGATATTAATGCCATTATTACATTGATTGTACTTTTTGCATTGGTATTAATATTCAGCTTTTATCCTCCTTTCTTCAGGAAATTTATACAAATTTTACTAAAACCCTTTTCTGAAAAATTCTATAACAGGATTTCTGAACTCTATGAGAAATTCCTTAAGGGATTCACAATTATTAAAACCCCATCCAGGTATTTAAGGGTTTCATTTGATTCGATCTTAATATGGTTTTTCTATACCATTCCACTGTACATGACATTTTTTGCTTTTCCGTTTCAGCAAGAGTACAATCTTGGGTTCGATGCAGCAATATTCCTGATTATTGTTTCAGGTGTTGGCGTTACAATTGCTCCAACACCGGGAGCTGTTGGCATTTACCACTGGCTTATCAGGGATGCCCTGCATAACCTATACGGCATTCCGAAGGAAGAATCTTTGGCATTTGCTGCAGTTGCGCATTTTGTCAGTTATATGATACAAATCAGTGTAGGCGGTTTCTTCTTTTTCCGTGAAAATATAAAATCACTGCCTGATGAAAAAGACATAAGTGCACTACGGAAAGAACAGAACGGACAAACAGATCAGTGATTTAATGAATAATCCTCGTAATTCAGTAAGATATATTTAAAAATAATTTTATTTAGCCTCAATTCCTGTTTGCATATTCCTGAATTGATTTTAGCAGTATTTGCAGGGCTTCGTTCCTGTTACCGAAACCGTCGGCTTCCATTTCGCCGGGGCCTTTGTAGTTCACGAACCATGTTTCGATTATATCTTTCACGCCTGTGTAATTTTCATTTAGTTCGGAAATATCACTGATTGACTGGAAATTTTCTTCATCCGTAACGGCAATCAGTTTGTCGTCCTGTTCGCCGCCGTCGAGAAGGCGCAGAACTCCGATGATTCTGACTTTCGCCACGCTGCCTCTTTCAATTGGCTCACCGAGAATAATGACGTCAAGCGGATCGCCGTCTCCGCCAAGTTCTTCAGGAAGCAGGGTTTTCGGTATCATACCGTAATTGCCGATGTATGGCAGGTAATCAACTACCCTCGGGGCGCCGTTTTTGAAAGTCCAGACAATATTACCGCTTTCTTTATCCACTTCCCATTTCTGGCGGGTTCCGGCCGGAATTTCAACCACTACGTTCACGCTGCTGTCGCTGTTCATCGCCTCGTATCCGCTCAGGAAATTCATCGGGCCTTTCAGGGTGTATGTATCAATATACTCGGTTCCGTTTGTCGGAGTGCTGCAGTCGCTCGTGTTTTCTTCGCGGCATGCCGGAATAATGGCAATAGTCAGTATAAACAGTGGAATGAGAAATTTTTTCATTGTCGGTCTTTCATTGTTTGATGATTTGCTTATTCTGAAACATCCAAAGGATCGAATAAAAAGTTTAAATTCTAAAATATTAATATAATAATCCAGACTTTATAAAAAAAATATCGGATTTGATTTATCGTGCGTCAAAGGTAGAATAGATTCGTTGGAAAGAAATTTAATTTATTTAAAATGGCAAAAGATGAAACGTTCCGAAAAATTGGTTGAAAGTTGAGAAACTTATTTCAATTTTTTTGAATCAATCAATCGTGCCGAATGGTGAATTGTAAAAATATTGATCAGACTGTCAGAAATGATTTCATAAATTATTCTATAATTCCCCATGATAAGTTCACGAATATTGGGATCGTTAAGTTCCGGGACAAATCTTCCTGAATACTGCTGACTTTTTTATTGTTTTTGTCCTGCCAATAATCCTTCGTACTTGAATAGCCGCAAATTTCCTGGAATCTCTGCTAATAAAATCTGCGATATTCTCCAGATCAGAAACAGATTGCAAGGTCCAATTTACTTTAACCATTCCCCGAATCTTTCCTCAAGTTCCACTTCACTTATAACTTCTTTTTTAATGGCTTGTTCACGTGCATTTTCAATCTTGTATAATAAATGCAACCTGTCCAATAATTCGTCATAAGAAAATTCATCAGGTAAAGTTTCAAGATTTTTTATAACAGATTCCTTTGTTAGCATAATTTGCCTCAAAAAAATTATTCTTTATTATGATATAAACGAAAGAAAATAATAATATTATGATTTGTTTGATTCGATGTATAAAACAAATATCGTTTCTACTCAGGTTTTTAAAATATATTGCTGTTATTGAAGAAAAATACAGAGAAATGTCATTCTGACCGAGTAAGCGAGGGAAGAATCCATTTTATTCTTAAAGATTTATTGAAGAATGGATTCTTCGCTGGCGCTCAGAATGACCGATTTATACAATTTTTCCAGATTTTCAAAGTTCAGCTGAATAGTAACGAATTATCAATTGAAATTACTAAACCAACTACATAGTTCGTTGGAAGAGATAAAATTATCAACCATCAACCCTGAGAATGTATGAGGCCTCAAGGCTGAAGAAATTTTTTACAAGCGGAAGCCCGGAAATGGGGGTAATTTTTATCGAAGGAAGTCCGAATTTCATCTTAAATACAGGCCGCAGCAGGTAATAGTCTTGCCTTTCAATTGTGTATCCGGTTTCCCCGGCCGCATCCATGAATTTTTTTGCAGACATACGGATATTATGAAGCCTTTTAACTTCCCCTATGTCGTTTTTTCTGCCTGAAGCTATCATTTTATAAAATATCGGTTTGGGCAGTAGGTGTATGTAGGGCAGCTTGCCCCAGAAATTCATAAGCGTCTGCTGGTGGCCGCCAAATGGGGAATTATAAGGCGGAAAGGTAACGAATAGCCTGCCGCCGGGCCTGATTATCTTTTTGATATTTGCAAGGGCCTGTTCAGTGTCGTCAAGGTGTTCTATCACATCGCGCAGCAGTACCAGGTCGTAAGCCTGCTTCCATTCATCGTATGGCTCTTCATTTATTATATCGTGATATTTATACTCTGTTTTCAGATTAATAATATCGGAGATCACCTTTCCGGTTTCAAGCCTTGTTTCGGAGATGTCTGTTCCGAGTGCTCCTTTAGCACCTGCATCAATAAAAGCATGCAGCACTCCGCCCTCGGCACAGCCTATTTCGGAAACCATATCTCCTGGTTTGAACCAGTTGTTTTTTATCATCATTGGCACGAGTACTTCATTTGCCAGGCGGTACTGGTAACCCCAGTAATATTTATCAAAATCTGTTATTTTCTCTGATCTTTGTACGTCTGAATATTTATCGTCCATTTTGATTATCTTTAATTTTTAGAAACCTTGTTATCAATAGGTTTGCAATATAAGATATTACGCACAAGCAGCAATAAATTGTTAGATGGAATATTATTTTTCGTTTTTGAAACAAAAAATATTAATTTGAAAAAAAATTGATTTATTTTCGGGAGAACACTTATGATTAAAAATTACAAAATTATCACACTCGGCCTTGTAGTGGCTTTTTTACTTGGTTCATGCGCTTTCACCGAAACAACTTCCTTCTCTGATCCTGATTTCATGGGAAAGCAGTATAAGAAGTTCTGCGTGAATTCTACAATTTCTGATTTCGACGATAAAAAGCATATCGAAAACAATGTTGTGAAATACCTCAGGCAGCAGGGCTACGAAGCCATGCCCGGTTATAAACTATTCCCACCTACACGCGACTGGGATGACAAAACTATTGAAAGTACACTTAGAGAAAAAGGTTACGATGCTTACCTGCTTGTAAGTATTTCAGACAAACACGTGGAAGTGGAAAAATCCGCCCCGGAAGTTGTTACTGAAACAAAAGGAAAAACTACCAAAACAAAAAGGGGCGAAGTATATAAAGAAACCACCAAAACAACAGTAAAAGACGGTGATGAGGAAAGGAAGCTTTTCGCTAATTTCAAGACCGATATGATTGATGTAAAATCTTCAAGAGTGGCATGGACAGCTACATCTAAATCAGAAGGTATGAACGACGACTTTGAGACAGTTGCCGGTTCATTTGCCGAAGATATAGTTAATTCGCTGGCAAAAGACGGACATATAAAGATTAAAAAGTAAAATATTGTTGGTAGTAATATCGGGAAACTCATAACCCGGGTTGTTATTTTGAATAGAAAAATAAGAAAATATATAGTTGTTATTTTTATGATATCGATTAGCCTTAAGGCTGAAGATGTTTTAATCTATTCAGACGATGGTGCCTGGGAACCCGGGATAATTGCCCTTGAAAACTTTTATGATTACTATAGCATGAGCACGAAGAGGATTTATGCTGATGATATTAATTCCGGGGTAATTGATAGCGATTGCAGGATAATCTGCTTTCCCGGAGGCTATGCATACAATTACAAGAAAGCCCTGACTAATAAAGGGCTGAATGCAATAAGAAATTATATTGATTCAGGCGGAGCTTACCTTGGAATTTGTGCCGGCGCTTACTTTGCATCCACAGAGGTTGTTTGGGAGGGATTTAGCTATAAGTATGGCCTCGGACTTTTTCAGGGCAGTACAGTCGGCGCAATTGATAGTATTGCCGAGTGGGATCAATACAGCATGACCAAAATAAAAACAATTGATCCCAAATTTGCCCCCAATGATACATTGACCAATCATGTACTATATTACGGCGGACCATATTTTCTTTCCGATAGTGGTTTCGATTTTGATACAGTTTCTGTTTGGGATGAGTATAACAAACTTCCGGCAATTATCAAATTTACCCGGGGAAATGGCAAGGTTTTGCTGATTGGCCCTCATCTTGAAATTGAAGAGAATGACAGCCGGGATGGTACAGATTTTGCCGGAGAACTGGACGATATTGAAAGCGATTGGAATTTACTTTTTAATATGGTTTCATGGCTAACTGGAAATGCAAATGATGTTTCGGAGGAAATGAATTTTAAAGTGCATTCCTTTAATATTTTTCCGAATCCTGCATCGGATTACTTCTTCCTTGATGCAAAAGGCAAAAATGAAATAGTTACTATCACAGATTTATACGGCCAAACAACTGAACGGATCAATACTTCCGGAGGCCCCGGCATAATTAGAATCGATACCCGGGATTTTCATTCGGGAATTTATTTCATTCATAGTTCAATAAATTCAGCTGTCCTGGTAATAAAAAAATAGTTGTTTTCCTGATTTCAGCAAACTTTTCTTATTCCACGAACAATAATACGAATTAAAAAATCAATATATTTGTTATTAAAAGAAATGAATAATTGCTTGGACAGGAATGGCGGAAAATATTGATAAGATCAGAAATCTCGGGCTGATGGCGCATGTTGATTCAGGAAAAACTACATTAACAGAAAATATGCTCTTTCAAAGCGGCAGGATAAAATCAGCCGGAAGTGTGGATAAAGGGGCTTCCCAGACAGATTACCTGGAGGTAGAAAAAAAGCGTGGTATATCTGTTCGGGCTTCGTCGGTGTATTTCAACTGGAAGGATGTTCGTATAAATTTAATCGATACCCCCGGCCATATTGATTTTTCCGCCGAGGTTGAGCGTTCAATAAGGGTAATGGATTGTGCCGTACTGCTTCTTTCCGCAGTAGAAGGCATTCAGGCACAGTCATCAGCTATCTGGAACGCACTGAAAGAACTAAATATCCCGACAATAATATTTATCAATAAAATTGACCGCGTTGGCACTGATACGCCAAAATTAATTATTGATATCAGGAAAGAATTCAGCAGTGACCTTGTTATGCTGAATAAAACTGTTAATGAAGGCGTCCAGGATGCCGGAATAACTGATATTTTTAAAATTGAAAATGAAGAACTTATAGAAGCCATTGCCGAAAAGGACGATATATTACTCGAAAAATACCTGAACGGCGAAAAAATTAATTTTGATCAAATTTCAGGTTCACTGAAAAAAAGTGTTTCGGAAAGAAAAATATTTCCGATAATATTTGGTGTAGCAAAAAATAATATTGGTGTTGATTACCTGCTTGACAGAATTATTGAACTATTCCCTGATGCATCTGCTGATACTGAAACTCCTCCTTCCGGCCTGGTTTTCAGTATCGATCATGATGACAGGCTTGGCAGGGTAGCGGGAGTAAGACTATTTTCAGGAACTATAATCACAAGAGATATTATAAAAAACCATACTGCCGGCAGGGATGAAAAAATTTCCCAGATAAGGAAAAAATTCTCGAATAAACTGGAAAGTGTTCCTTCATTTTCAGCCGGTGATATTGCCTGGCTTTGTGGAATGCCTGAAGTACGGATTGGTGATATTCTTGGTAATCCCGGGCCTGTTCCCGGAAAATGCTCGATAGCCGAGCCACTTCTGTCAGTACAAGTACTGCCGGAAAACGACGCTGACTATTTAAAACTTGCCGAAGCCCTGCAAATGCTGTCATCTGAAGACCCAACTCTCAATTTTGAATGGTTCAGAGAAGAAAGACAGCTTCAGCTGAAGATTATGGGGGCTATACAGACAGAGATAATTACTGAACAACTTAACCTGAGATTCGGAATTGCAGCAAGGTTTACCGATCCGGAAGTTATATATAAAGAAACTCCGTCCGGATCAGGATTCGGAATTGATAGATACACAATGCCCAAACCATGCTGGGCCGTTATCAAACTATTAATCGAACCCGGAAAAACGGGAAGCGGCATTATTTACAAATCGGAACTCAGCACTGATTTTATCCAAAGGAAATATCAGAATGAAGTTGAAGTGACTATCCCGCAAGCAATAAAGCAGGGAATAAAAGGCTGGGAAGTAACTGATATGAAAGTAACGCTCGTGGATGGCGAAGACCACGTGATGCACAGCAATCCGGGTGATTTTAAGCTTGCGACTCCGATTGCCCTGATGAAAGGCCTGACCGAAACCGGGACCAACCTGCTGGAACCGATTCTGTCATTTAAGATTATTGCCCCGGATGAATTCCTCGGCAGGATAACCGGCGATATAATAAATATGCGAGGCAGTTTCGAACCCGCGATGATAAATAATGGAATATTTGAACTCGTGGGGAAAGTACCGCTGGCATCATCTATGGATTATTCCATCAGGCTTAGCTCGCTAACCGGTGGCAGGGCAAAATTTACTGTTCGTCTTTCCGGTTATGAGAAATGTCCGCAGGGTGAAGGAAAAACAAGGGAATACAAGGGAATATCTCCACTCGACAGATCAAAGTATATACTGAAAATGCGTGGAGCTATTAACCAGAAATAGTATTGGGTAATCAGAAAGCAGAGCAAAGCCCGATAGTTAATATTAATCTTAATTCTGATGTCCGTTTGTTCTAATCTTTCCCAAATTGTCCTTGCTAATGCAGTTTTCATTTGAAGCTGAGCTTCTCTATTCCAAAGTCAAACTTTGCAGGAAATAATCCTTCCCAAGTACAACTTGGTAAGGAGTGAAAATCACCTGTCCCCCGCTGGCGCCGACGTGTCGGGAAAGGGCGGGGGTGGACTTCCGGAAAATTCCCCTCGTTGAGGGGTGCCCGAAGGGCGGGGTGGATTCTTAAAATTCCCCTCGTTGAGGGGTGGCGAGCGCAGCGAGTTCCCGACACGTCGGGACAGGCTGGGGTGGTTTCTTTTTGCGATTGAAGTTATTATAGTTTGTGTATTGTCATACTGAGCGAAGCGAAGTATCCATTCTTCACACACTATCTGCAAACAAAGATGGATTCTTCGGTCGCAAGCTCCGGAAGCCTGCCCCTGCCTGCACCGATTTTTCGGTGACGTGTCGGGGAATGACAACATAACACCTCATTCATTTGCTCTGTTTACCCGTTCTTCCACCCCAATGAAGCGGCCGCCGGCCTTAATTCCCCATCCGGTGGTTTCATTGAATCGAATAATTTCCTTACTTCAATGCTGTTTTGAACCAGAATTCAAATGTTTGGGCTAAATGCCTTGTTGGCAGGGCTTTAAACTGCCTTGGCCGGAGGTATTGAACTACTGTTTGGCCTTATTGTAGTGAAATTTGGCCTCATTGAACACTTGGTTGGCTTTACTGAACACTTGGTTGACCTTACTGAACACTTGGTTGGCTTTACTGAACACTTGGTTGACCTTACTGAACACTTGGTTGGCTTTACTGAACACTTGGTTGACCTTACTGAACGCTTGTTTGACCTTACTGAACACTTGGTTGACCTTACTGAACACTTGGTTGATCTTACTGAACACTTGTTTGACCTTACTGAACGCTTGGTTGATCTTACTGAACATGTTCTTTGCCTCCGACCAAGAGTTCAATGCCTCCGACCAAGAGTTCAATGCCTCCGACCAAGAGTTCAATACCTCCGACCAAGAGTTCAATGCCTTCAACCAAGAGTTCAATGCCTCCGACCAAGGCAGCAATGACTTCGACCAAGGCAGCAATGACTTCGACCAAGGCAGCAATGACTTCGACCAAGGCAGCAATGACTTCGACCAAGGCAGCAATAACTCCGACCAAGGCAGCAATAACTCCGGCCAAGGCGGCAATGACTTCAACCAAGGCGTCAATAACTCCGACCAAGGCGTCAATAAAGCAAAACATTGCTGCAATAGTGTCGACCAAGACCTCATTATCTTCAAACAAGGCGGCAATGACTTCGAGCAAGGCAGCAATAACTCCGACCAAGGTGTCAATAACTCCGACCAAGGCATCAATAAAGCAAAACATTGCTGCAATAGTGTCGACCAAGAGTTCATTATCTTCAAACAAGGCAGCAATGACTTCGACCAAGGCAGCAATAACTCCGACCAAGGCAGCAATAAAGCAAAACATTGCTGCAATAGCTTCAACCAAGAGTTCATTATCTTCAAACATCGGTGCATTACCATAGCCCCCTCCTACCTCCCCCCGGCCCCCTCCTTGGGAAGGAGGGGGAGTTAATTCTATGATATTTAACTTCTTATCCCCTCCTAAAGTAGGAGGGGAATACAGGGGTGGTTTTCTTGCTTTGACTCCGGTCAAGGCATTATTATCCACGAGCTAAAGCACGTGGCTATTGAATTTTGATGATGGTTGAGTTGAGGGACAGCCGCCGCTTTCAATCCTGAACTTATCAGCGCTGAAAGCGGGGGCGGAGTTAGTTAACCACGATAAATTTTGAGGAATAATTATTTTCTCTCGTCCTGATCCGGGCAATATAAACCCCCGAGGGCAATGATACGGGCAACGATATTTGCGAGCCATGAACAGCAGCAATATTTTGAGAAAATACTAATTCCCCCTGAATATTATTAATTGTAAGGTTGATTTCTACGCTTTGGCTTTCAAGCCCGTTTATTGTCAGTATCCCGCCAGAGTATTCAGCCCTGAACGCGTTTGCATCCTCTTCTTCTTTAACGCCCACGGTACTAAGGATTTTTTCGAAATCAAGGGCGACTAATGTATAATTTCCATTATCGTGTACAATTATATTTTTAGCTGCATAGTTGTATAGCGGATTTGAAGAACCATATTCTGATGAAAAATATATTTCTTTTTCATTATCAATATCCCATATAATTGAATGAAAATCATTTCCAATAGCTGACGTTGCAAAAACATATTTATCACCAATCATACCTAATCCATAAAATCCTTTGGGCGGAGTTGTTTCAGTTTTTAATATCCACCCTGAATACGGCGTTTCCGTTAAAAAAATGGCAGCTTTTGGTGAGCCAGAATGATTAAGTCCATAACTTACATATTTAGCATTTTCAGAAAACTGAATATACTCAATTCTTCTGCCATTGGCAGGGTAGTCTTCAAGCTCCTTAATAAACTGCATTGTTTGCGCATCGAAAAGGTAGAAGTGGGTGTGTTCTTCGTCATCGAAATCTATTTGTGCTAATGCAAGAAAATGCCCGTTATTGGATATTTCAATTGCGGTAACTGACCTTTTGGCAGGCAATACATTATAATCAATATATGAATTATCATTCAAATTCATAATTCTTATTGATTTATTACTTTTATTGAATATTATTTTGTCACTATCTGGATTTTTAAATAGAACATGATACCTTGGCAAATCATTCCTTAGAACTTCTCCACTCTCGTAATCAACAAGGCAGCCACAGGCCATAAAACGTGTGCCGTCCGTAGAAATTTCAATCAAATCGCTAATATAGCCTGTAAAAGGCACATTGATATTCCTTATAATTTCGCCGGTTAAACCGTTAATTTCCAGGATATCGTAATGGCTTCGTATCAACACGTTCCCGTTGGGATGAATTGCAGGCATAGAGTGGAATTGAACCTCATTATTAGTCCACATCACGAGGGAATCGGCCTGTGCCCTTGCCCCGGCGGAAAATAAGAATGATAAAAACGTGCATAATAAAATTAGTTTTTTCATGGTAAAGCCCCTATAATTGTTTTTACATTACTACCATCGGGTAGTATTATTTATATATAGTTAGTAACATATCAAATTCAATTCGGTCTCATGATTCCCGGCTTTTTTTCTTCATTTTTCCAGCCGCCGCTTTCAATCCTGAACCTGTCAGCGCTGAAAGCGGGGCGGGGTTAGTTCAATAAATACTATTGTGAATTATCTTTTTCATTTTTTTCCCTTAGTTAACCACGATAAATTTTGAGGAATAATTATTTTCTCTCGTCCTGATCCGGGCAATATAAACCCCCGAGGGCAATGATACGGGCAACGATATTTGCGAACCCTGAACAGCAGCAATATTTTGAGAAAAAACCACTTCCCCCTGAATATTATTAACAGCAAGGTTGATTTCTACGCTTTGGCTTTCAAGCCCGTTTATTGTCAGTATGCCGCCCGAGTATTCAGCCCTGAACGCGTTTGCATCCTCTTCTTCTTTAACGCCTACGGTACTAAGGATTTTTTCGAAATCTAAGGAATTTAAACAACGAATAAATTGTTCTGGATCAGATAAAAAAAAGTAATCTGTAATGATTGAATTGTAATTATCATTAAAAAGAGGGATTCTTGATGAATATATATTTGTTTCATAAATATCAGTATTATCAGAAATCCTGCGAATTACACCATAACAATAGTTAACACTAGAAGAGAATAAAAAAATATATTCTTCGTTTATAAAGCCGATATTATAAAATCCATATTCCCATTTCTGATAAGGAGCTTCACATGTGAAGAATGTTGCTTTTTTATGGCCATTTTTATGTCCATACCCCACATACTTAGCATTTTCAGAAAACTGAATATACTCAATTCTTCTGCCATTGGCAGGGTAGTCTTCAAGCTCCTTAATAAACTGCATTGTTTGCGCATCGAAAAGGTAGAAGTGGGTAGATTCATCTTCTGTGTCGTAGTTTTCTAATGTTGCAAGTGCTAAAAACCTGCCGTCAAGTGATACTTCAAAGGCTGTTGTATAATTCGACAAATTTTCAACTATAATTGAATTACCCTGATCAATATTCATGATGAACCAGCGATTATTTTCCAGAGTATTTATTTTGTAGATCAACAAATTATTATCCGGATGGAAAAATTTAACGTATGCAGTTTCCTCCGGCAGTTCTCCGATAATTTCCCCTGTCTCGTAATCAACGATTTTCCGGCAAGCTACGAAACGTGTGCCATCCTTAGAAATATCAATCCAATCGCTAACAATACCTGTAAAAGGAACATTGATATTCCTCATAATTTCGCCGGTTAAACCGTTAATTTCCAGGATATCGTAATGGCTTCGTATCAACACATTCCCGTTGGGATGAATTGCAGGCATAGAGTGGAATTGAACCTCATTATTAGTCCACATCACGAGGGAATCGGCCTGTGCCCTTGCCCCGGCAGAAAATAAGAATGATAAAAACGCGCTTAATAAAATGAATTTTTTCATGGTAAAGCCCCATAATTGTTTTTACATTACTACCATAAGGGGTAGTTTTTGTATTCATAGTAACATATCAAATTCAATTTGGTCTCAAACTTTTTCGCATTGTTATTGATTACCGGAACTTAATCAATCTTTATTATTCCCGCAAATGTTTCTTGTTCCTGTATCGTTGCTGTTGCTGTGGGTTAAGTTATCGGGCAGGAGGGTTAGGAATATGGATTTTTCAGTCGCAAGCTCCTTCAGAATGACATTTTTTGGTTGGGACATTGTATTTTTATCCACGAGCTAAAGCACGTGGATATTGATTTTGACGAGGGCAGGAATGTGATGTCATAATTAGAAAGCCCTATAAAAACATCAGGTATACGCTGACGGGGAAAAATGATTGCTTTTTAAACAGAAAACCTTCCCGGGCGTAACCCGGGAAGGTGGATAAAGAATGGAATTTTCGCCGGGCTTTATCAAAGGTAATTATCCCTCGTTTGCCAGTACAGCTTAACTATTTATTCAAATGCTGTGCCGCCTGGCTTGCAGCTTCAATAATTGGTTCAGCCGATAGCGGCTCGCCAACTGCATTTTGCATCCATACCTGCGGAAGTACCCTTCCCTGAACAAGGATGCGCTGCATTTCATCTGCAAGGTTCTTTCCTTCAACCCATTTTTCAACCTGGAATTCAATAAGGTTGCCAATAGGGTATGCCGACAGGTAAAGAGGAATTTCTATCATGTGCGAATAAACAGCTAGTACAGGCTGGTCTTCAATGCCAAATACCGGGGCATAGAATTCATTCCATACATCCTTTGCAATCCTTATAACTGATTCCTTCAGCTCATCAACTGTTGCATCAGGATTTTCATACAGCCATTTCCACACGCGGATATCAACCAGAGATACACCCATTATCTCGTATGCACCCCAGAAATTATCCAGTATATCAAGATATTTTTTATCAGGGTTGGTTTCCTTCATGCCAAGAAGTTCAAGGTCTCTTTTCTGGAAGATGAAAGCCCATGCTTCGGTAAAAGCCGTGTTCGGCACACCGCTCATGAAGAAATTATCTACATCCTGCATCGAGAGAGTCTGTTCCACATTGTGCCCAAATTCGTGCACTGCTATATTATATCCTTTGTAATCCATTCCGTCTTCGCCAATCCTGGTGCGCAGGTGGGAAACATCCCTTTTCATTGAAGCACCGGAAGCGTGGCCTGCTCCCCTTGACGGATCAACAACAATTTTTGAAGCAATGTAATCAGCCCTTGATGGTACAAAACCAAGTTTTTTCAGGATTTCCGGAAGGTCTTTTTTCAATGCTTCCGGGTTGGGGTATTTGGCTTTTGTTTTTGCGCTTAATTCCGATTCTGATATGGAAGAACGGGCCTTGAAACCATCGTACCAAATATCGAATGGCTGAAGGTCGCGCCCAAGGCGTTTTTTGATTAGTTCGCCAACTTCCTGAACGGCCGGTGAAGATAGTATTCTTATAAAAAGTTCTTCCACTTCATCAACCGGTATTTCCATTTCACCGTCAAATTTCCTCTGGATATAAGTCGGCATTGCCGGATTGTATTTATCAATCTCGCGGCAGGCATGGAAATTATTAAGCAGTTGGAGGTAACGCGTATTGGGTTCCGGATCGGAGCCGACAACTTTGCCGTTCTCTTTAACTTCGTTGGTGTATGGATTCCAGGTGTATTCATCACTGTCAATTACTTTTTCAGGAATTGTCTGATTGATGATATGTTTCATTACTTCATATATCATTTTCTGTTTTTCAAGGCCGTCAGATTCGGCATACTGGGATTTAAGCTCATCACGGAGGTTCCAATGGGTAATAAGCTTCTTGTCTTTCGGGAAAAATGTATTTCCTGCATCATCAACAAGATAGCCTACATGAATATTATAATTGCTAATATAATGATCGGCATCGGCCATTACCCGGGAAAGTCTCTGCTGTGCTTCAGCGGGAACTCTTGATGTGAACAGGTCGCCGGCACGGGCATAAGCCCAGTCTTTTCGTGACCACTCCGGTGCTTCCTGCATTTTCTCCGATAATGAATAATGAGGGAAATTCAGAGCTATGGCAAAGGCAATTTTATTTGCATAGAAATCATCTTCAAGATGTGCCCATGGATTCCAGGCGCCGAACATAAGGTCAATATCCCTGAGTTCATAACCGGTAAGCTGAACAGGCTGGTTCAGCTCAAGGTTCATTTTCCCGAGATAGCCCTGGATAATCTCATAATTTGTCTGAATTTTATCAAAGAAAATATCGAGTTCTTTTTCATCAGCAATAAAGTTCTTCTCGCAGAAACCTGCAAATTCTTCTGCATTTCCGTCAGTATCGCGCCAAAGTGAAGCACACTGCCTAACGCCTCTTTCTATCCTGAAGCGTTTGTTTTCACCGTATTTACCGATCAATTTATTAATTACATTATCAGCAGTTGTATTATCGATAGTAAGCATTGTTGCGGCCTCCGAATTATTATCCTCTGCGGAATCGCTTCCCCCCTGTTGTTGAATTTTCTCGCACGAGAAAAGAAGGATTATTCCCGCTGCCAGGACTGTGAAATATTTAAGCATGATAACTCCATAAAATTGCATAAATCGAAAAACAAAAATTATCTGCTTTGGATGAATAAAACAAGAATTTTTTAATTTTTTAAGTAATAACTCCTAACCCATAAACTAAAAAACAATAAATTATTTGATCAACTCTATATATTAATATGTCATATTTATCAATAATTTTACCATATCAATAGATCTGAACATTATAATATTATCATGTCTGACCGGTCCAAAAATTTTAAAATTTCTAATTTACAGTAAAATCATACCTTATTTTTATTTGTTTTCTGGGCCCGGATATTCAAATAAAATTAGTTTACCTTCCGAAGTTTTCGGGTCCTTCGGAAGGTTTTATTATCTTAAACTGAAGATGCATAAATTACAGTACTAACCGGAATCCTTACCTCCTGATAACCAGCTTTTGAACTATTACTTCGTTTTGTTCCCTGATATGTATGAAATACATTCCCGGTGCGTAGTTGCTGACATTTAGTTCAACAAAGCTATTGGGATTATTAACAATTTCAACTATATTTCCAAGAGCATCATAAATTGTTATATCATTATAATTGAAACCACCCGCAGTGCTGATAATGGCTATGTTGTCAGCAGGATTAGGTCTTACAGAGATTTTCCCGGTGGGAGACAGATCAGGCACATCAGTAAAGCCTTTCTCGGCAATGGCAATATCGTCGATATTTATTGAACCGCCAAGGCCGCAGATATAATCAAATTTTACCACTATCTGATCAAAGCTCTTAAATTGCGAAAGATCGATCCTGTCGCGCCTCCACTGATTACTTTCCGGAATAAAGAAACCGTCACTTATGTTATTAACAGGGTTTAGTATTGGTTCATCTGCCGTGGCAAGTTCTGCTCCTGCTTTTCTATAGACCGGACGGAATGTAATGCCCCGGTCGGTAGAAACTAATACTTCAAGAGTATCGGAAAATGTAATATCTTCGGTTGAGTACGGAGGTGTATATTTTTGATAATTGAAAGCCACATCAAATGAGAGCTCAGGTTCGCTAAGATTTTTAATATTATATCTCGGGGAAATAATCGATTCTCTCATTCCTTCGCCGGGGAAAAGCTGGGGAGTATTGAACGAGAACATAGATTTTTCTCCGCTCCTGGAAACACCCGGATCAACAAACCAGTTAAATATATTACCTGATTTCTTAGTCGACCAGAAATCATTCACGGGATTCTCCGTTTCGAAATCCTGAAGGTCAGGTGTTTGAAATCCATCCAGTGGATAATAGAAATTGAGGACTATTTCATTGTTAAAATTATTGCCGTCATCAATTATTCCGTCCGGAATTTCTTCAGTTGAATCTAATCTGATTCCGGTTATTGCTATCTCAATTTCATTTTCCGGGGCAGTTATGCTGTATTGGGGTAATTTAAGCTCAATTTTTTTCCATGTATCCAGTTCCACGTAACTGATAAAAGCTTGCTGGTTCCCGTTATACTCGCAAGTATAATGGATAGTATCAATCTTTTTCCTGCCAAGATTCCTGAAAGTAACCGAAGGATTAAAATCAACAGAAGCCATCGGGTCCGGAATATTAATGGAATGCACTTCAGCATCATATTCCTGCGGGGAAGGATTATTAATAAACTCGTAATATTTCTCGATATATGGCTGGTTTGCAATTGTATGGCCCATATCAGGAACAAGCTCATCATATATAATCCCGTCGTATTTATTCAGGCTGTCGATAGCAAGCTGAATTGCGTTAGTATAAATCAGGTCATTCTCCCCATAAGAAAATGTTATTGGAATTTTATTGGCATTTTCATATTTAAACTGTATACTGTAATCATCAACATTCATAGCATCCCATGCACCCTGAACGGCAGGTGTGTTCAACATCATACCCATAAATTTTTCCGGGTTTTCAAGCCCGTATTTCAGGGCGCTTCTTCCGCCAAGAGAAAAACCTTCAAGAATAATTTTGTCCTCGTCAATATTGTACCTGCTTTTTACAAGATCAATTGTTCTTTGGATTATTTCCTCATCTCCGGCAGGTTCGTAAAAGTCCCCTCCTTCATCGCTGCCGCCATCCGGGCAGGCAAATATCATATTCGGCATAAAACTGTCCCATTTCAGGTAAGTTACAATTGCGTTTCTGAAATTGGAACTATTGTCTCCCAAACCGTGCAGACATACCATAAGGCCATATTCTTCGTTAAAATCATAATCCAGTGGTACATACATTGATATTGTTCTGTCCTCGCCGTTGAATTGAATTGTTTCATTGTATGAACCGGGGCCCTGGGCAGAAACCGCACCAACAGAAATTACTATAAGAATAATAAAAATAGTGAACTTGTTAAAAACTTTGATCATGGTGTCTCCAAAATTAATATATAACAACTAATTACAAATATATTAAGCAATTGTGAATAATTCTAATATTAAAGCCCTTTCGTTTTTTAATACGACACAGGCACGCCGGAGTTACACAATCCTTCAGCATAAATTTTTTTTTAGTTTTGGCGAATATTTTACGAAACTTTTTTTCCTCATGAACGTATATTACAATTGGAGTATATAAAGCCGGGATTTGAAAACGAGAATCGTTGTATTGGCCAAAAGCCGCAAATTCATTACACTCCGAAAATTGAATATTACTGCATTTGCAGTTTTAACTTTAAGAATAATTTTTTAATTTGAATGTTCTTGTATTGAGAATAAATTGACAATATTGGATATATTGACGTAAACATTATTATCACAATAATTTATAAGGATTATCATGAAAAAGTTCCTATCAATCTTCTTAATGGCAATAGTACTCTTCAGCTTTAACGCGATTGCTGATGATGTAAAATTGCCTGAAGTTAAGTACAGCAGCCTTGATGATAAACTTCCTATGAACCCGGAAGTAAAACACGGCACTTTGGATAACGGTTTGAAATATTACATTATGGAAAACCATAAACCTGCCAACAGGGCAGAATTACAGATAGTATTCATGTGCGGTTCAGTTCTCGAGGAAGATGACCAGGCAGGATTGGCACACTTTTCCGAGCACATGTGCTTTAACGGAACAAAAAACTTCCCCAAAGCAGAGCTTGTTAGCTTCCTTGAAAAAACAGGTATGAGATTTGGCGCAGATGTAAACGCCAATACAGGTTTCGACCGTACTTATTATATGCTTACTATACCACTGGATTCAGCAGGTATGCTCGAAAACGGTTTCCAGGTGCTGGAAGACTGGGCTTCTAATGTTTCTTTCGACCCGGAAGAAATTGAAAAAGAACGCGGCGTTATTATGGAAGAATGGAGAGTTTATCGCGGAGCCAACCAGCGAGTAATGAAAACACACTTCCCGAACCTCCTTAAGGGTTCAAAATATGCCGATCGCCTTCCTATTGGTGATACTGCCGTTATTCTTCATGCTCCACGTGAAAGATTTATGGACCTTTACACTAACTTTTACCGCCCGAACCTGACAGCTGTTATTGCAGTTGGTGATTTTGACGGAAAGAAAATCGAAAAAATTATCAAAGAACGTTTTTCAAAACTGAAAAACCCGGCAAATGCAAAAGAACGCAAGGAATATAAAATTCCGATCCACAAAGAAAGAATAGTTTCTATTGCAACAGATAAAGAACTTCCAATGGCCCAGGTTCAGATGTACATAAAGCACCCGGGAATGGATGAAGGAACATACAGAACATACAGGGATAACATTGTTCACAGGATAATCGGCCAGATGCTCAGCATGAGAATGCAGGAACTTTCACAATCAAAAGAACCACCATTCCTGGCTGCCGGCGGCGGATTTGGCAACTTCCTTGGCGATATTGCATCATTCTCGCTTGTATCAATTCCTAAAGCTGAAGGAAACGGTATTATTAACGGTTTCGAAGCAGCACTTAAAGAGGCCTACAGAGCCTATCAGCACGGATTTACCAAAACTGAACTTGACAGAACAAAAGAAGCAATGCTGACCAATATGGAAAGCGCTCTTAAAGAAAAAGATAAAACTGAATCAAAAGCTTATGCCATGGAATGCGGACGCAACTTTATCGAAGATGAAGGTATGCCCGGTATAGCTTATGAAGTTGCCCTTTATAAAAAATTCCTTCCGGAAATAACAATTGATGAAGTTAATAAAGTAATGAAGTCTTATATCAAAGATGAAGGTGTTGTTGTAGCTGTCAGCGCACCCGAAGCTGAAGGTATTGTTGTTCCTAAAGAAGATGAAATTCTTGCAAAAATCGACGAAGTTAAAGCTATGAAGCTTGAACCTTATGTTGATAAAGTATCCGACAAACCTCTCTTTGATAAAGAACTTACTCCCGGCACTATCACTTCAGAGAAAAAATATGACAAAGCCGACGTAAAAGAATTTACTCTTTCCAACGGTGTAAGGGTTATTTACAAAACAACAGATTTTAAAAATGACGAGATACTTGTTCGCGCATACAGCCCGGGCGGATACTCAAATGCTACTGATGATATTTATCTGTCAGCTGAATTTGCAGATGCTATTCTGAATAATGCAGGTATCGCAGACTTCACTGATATTGAACTTCAGAAAATGCTTACAGGCAAACTTGTCAGCATTGCACCGTCAATTGGTGAACTTACTGAAGGTTTCAGGGGTATGGCAGCTCCTAAGGATTTCGAAATCCTGATGCAGCTTGTACACCTGTATTTCACAAACCCAAGGCTTGACTATGATGCATTCGACAGCTTTATTTCAAAGCAGAAAGACGCTCTGAAAAACAGGGATAAAGATCCCCAGAATGCTCTTCGTGATACAATCCGCGTTACTATGTCCAACTATCATAAACGCGAAAGGCCGCTTACAGCCGATATGCTGGAAAATGTTGACCCGGATGATGCTTATGATTTCTTCAGGAACAGGTATGCAGATGCCGGCGACTTCACATTCATCTTTGTTGGTAATATTGATGAAAAACAGCTTAAAGATTTTGCTAAAAAATATCTTGCTACTTTACCGACAACCGGACGTAAAGAAAACTGGAAAGACCTTGGCGTAAAAGCTCCTAAAAACAAACTTGAGAAAAAAGTTTTCAAGGGACAGGAAAAGAAAAGTACTGTTTACCTGACTATGAGGGATGACTTTAAATATACACCTGAAAACAAAATGGAACTTCACGCACTGGTTGAAGTACTAAGAATTCAGCTTCGCGAAGCTATCCGCGAGGAAAAAGGCGGAGTTTACGGAATTGGCGTTTACGAAGGTACAAGCCACTACCCGAATGAAGATTACTCACTAAGCGTATACTTCAGTACAAACCCCGACCGCGTTGACGAACTGGTAACAGAAATCAAACGCATCCTGAAGGAAGCAACCGAAAAAGAAGTTGATGCTGAATATATTCAGAAAATCAAAGAAATCCTTGGCAGAGAATATGAAACAGGACAGAAAGAAAACAGGTACTGGCTGAACTCTATCTACAACAAAGATTTCAATAATGAAAAAATTGAATCCATAGTAGATTACATGAAAGCTGTTGAAAAAATCGATACAAAAATGGTTCTTAAAGCTGCTAAGAAATATATCAAACTTAATGATATTATTAAAATTGTTCTTTATCCTGAAGATATGAAGAACTAATATGCTTGAACAATTTTGATTAAAAAGGTGCGGTTATCCGCACCTTTTTTTTTGAAAACACTTTATTTATTCCGCAACATTATTTATTTTGATATGTTATTATAATTGATGACAGATATAATTGCTTAAATAAAGGACATATGATGAGAACAATAATTACAGCTTTGATAATAATGATAACCTTGGCTAACATAGTCCTTGCTAATGACAAAGTTAATAAACTTATACGGGAACATGACCCCGAACTTAAGCAGGGAAGAATAGAATGGATTGATCAGATGCATCGCACAGCTCCCGGCGTTGACTGGAGAATTCTTGAAGCAGAGCAGCGTTATTCGAAAAATAAAGCCAGAGAAGAAAGAATAAAAATGTTGAAAAACAATCATCCGTCAATTATGGGAAATGAAGAAATAATCGCTGACGGAAGAATAAAAGGTTTCTGGCAGGAAAGGGGCAGCAGCAATCAGTCAGGAAGAATAATGACTGCCGATATTGATTTTGAAAGCAATTATATATATGCGATATCAGCAGGCGGGAATGTTTGGCGGGGTACTATCGAGGGAAGAAACTGGCAATGCCTGAACGACAGGCAGAAATTTGAAGGCAACATGATCAGGATAATGAGATTTGACGGCAAAAAAAGAATCCTGGTTTCATCTAACAGAACAGTCCTTTATTCTGATGACGAAGGAAACACATGGAACGAGGCTGATGGGTTTGACAACCTGAAAAGATGGGGCTCAGTAAAACGGGCTGTAGTTGCAAATGATGGCAATGAAACAATATATCTGCTGGCTCACGAATGGGACTATGATGAATGGAAAGCAAGGAAAAGCGTTTATATTTCCCGGAACCGTGGGGAAACCTTCGAGAAAATAATGTATTATGATATCAATACAGACCGTATGGATATCTGGGCTCCGAGATACTATAATAATTCCGTATTTTTTATGCATGAAGACAGTATTTTTACCATAACTCCCGATGGAAGTTTTAACCTGAAAAGCCAGGGATCGATAGAACTTCCTACATCAAATATGAATCAAATCCAAAAAATTCTTTTAAAGGGAACTGTTGTGGACGGATTTGTCAGGCTTGTTGCAGCCCTCAGGACATCTACAGACAGATATGTTTATTTCTATGTAAGCGATGATGACGGTAAAACATGGGATCCGAGGTGGTATGTTGAGTTCGGGCCTTTTAATAACAATAGTTTCAATGTGTCGCCCAAAGATATAAATATAATGCACTTTGGCGGAGTAGAATTTTATACATCAAGGGATGGAGCAAGAAGATGGGTAAGGAAGAACGGCTGGGGCGAGTACTATGGCGATCCTGAAAACCTGCTCCACGCAGATATCCCTGCTGTTGATGTTTTCCTGCATGATAATCAGGAAATTACTTTAATTTCCACGGATGGCGGGCTGTACATTTCTTATGACCAGGTTCAGACGGTAAAAAACCTCTCGCTTAACGGATTGAATGTCAGCCAGTATTACAGCGTTCTGTCTTCAAAATCTGACACAAATATCGTTTATGCCGGAGCGCAGGATCAGGGATTTCAACGTTCCAATGGCGAGGAGAACGGAGTCTATTCATTCGACCAGACAATTACTGGGGATTACGGGCATATTACTTCTTCCGACGGAGGACACACGCTATGGACAGTTTATCCCGGATTTGCAATGAATTTTCAGAATGCAGAAACGTATATGGATGCGAGTGCTTGGTCTTTTGAAGGAACAAACTGGATGTGGATGCCATACACGCTGGCTGTTCCCGGCTTGCCTAACATGGCTCTTTGCGCAGCCGGCAGCGATAGCGAAGGCGCTAAATTATGGCTTCTGTCTTATGAAAACAATTACGGCATCAGAGCAACTAAATTTGATTATAACTTTTGTGATACAATTAGCAGAAGAATTGCTTCAATTGGAATATCGCCAAATAATACTGATTATATCTATGTTGTCTCGGATGACGGAATTTTTTTCAGTTCATCAAACGCTGGTGATGGCTGGATGAGATCTCACGATTTCGAAGACTTTGAAGGGCATTATTTTTATGGTTCTTCAATTGCTGTTTCAGCAGAAAGCGAAACAAAGGTAATTGTAGCTGGATATTCAGATACACAGGCTAATGTTTGGTTAACAAATGACGGTGGAGAAACTTTCACTGCAATGAATACCGGCCTGCCATCAACTCTTGTTTATGATATCGCAATGACTGAAGATGAGGAAATGATATTTGCTGCTACTTCTATCGGACCTTATGTTTTTATTAAACATACCGATACCTGGTATGACCTTTCGGGCGTGGCTGCACCGGACCAAACATACTGGACAGTTGAATATCTTGACGACAGGAATATTGCCCGCTTTGGAACTTATGGGCGCGGTATCTGGGATTTCAATCTAACATTCTTTGATCCGGAAGTAAGCGTCGCTGAGGAACAAATTGTTCCTTCGCTTAATATTTCTGCATCACCAAATCCGATATCAAACGGCAAAACACAAATATCTGTTAATAGCAGCATGGATACCCGGGCTGAAATTAAAATTATTGACCTGGAAGGCCGAGTTGTTTGTCAATTATTTGAAGGATATTTAACTTCCGGTATAAGTAATTTCTCGTGGGACGGAAAAACAGATTCCGGAATAAAACTACCTTCCGGCGCTTATTTAGCTATAATAACTGCCGCTGGCAATATTAGTTACATTAAACTAATAATCGAATAGGATACCACATTGCTTCGCAGTGTCAAGGTTCATGGAAATATTTCATTATCCTGAATAAATTTTATACTCAGCATAAAAGAAAAATATGTTAGCTGTTTTCAAAACAGAATAATTAGGGCGGAGCAGGCTAACAGCCGGATTCAGATATAAAGTGGCTGTAAATAAGATCATTTATGCTTATTGATACTGCAAGCCTGAAGGGAATCAGCATTTATGATATTGATATCAAAATTGTGGACATCAAAGAATATTGCCTTCGGATTTCTTTTAATAAGCACCGATTAAAAATGCATATCAGCCATATATGACTTATCTTTGTATTTTGAAAATATATAAATATCATATAAATGAAAATAGCTTATTATAATCTCGGTTGTAAAGTAAACTTCGCGGATCTTTCCAGGATGAAATCAGAATTTGAAAAACTTGGCCACGAAAGTGTGGAATTTGGTTCGGAAGCAGACATTACAATAATAAATACCTGCACTGTAACAAACCGGGCCGACTCGGACAGCAGAAAAATGATACGCCGCGCAAGGAAATTCTCTCCGGCAGGATACATAGCCGTAACCGGCTGCTATGCCCAGTTAAAGCCCGATGAAATAGTCAGCACCGGAGCAGACGGAATATTCGGGCACAGGGAAAAATTCTCGGTTGCTGATATTATCAGCTCTGCCGGTAAGGAAAGCAAATGCTGCATCTGTGTTTCCTCACTCAAGGGAATTCCTTTTCAGTCGGCCTCCTCGGTTGATAATGACACTCACACAAGGATAAACCTGAAAATACAGGATGGCTGCGATTACAAATGCACATACTGTACAATACCTCTTGCAAGGGGGAAAAGCCGGGGTATGGAATTTCATTCAGTATTCAAGGAGATAGACAAAATCACAAATGCCGGTTTCAAGGAAATTATTCTGACGGGAATAAACCTGGGTGAGTACAATGCCCCTGCCGGTGAAGATTTTACTGATATTATTAAAGAAATTTACAGGCGGAAGCCAGCGGCAAGATTCAGGATATCGTCCATTGAACCAAACAAGCTAACGTCCGGTATTATCAGCCTGGCAGCCACAGGCGGCCCGGTGTGCCCTCATTTTCACATCCCTTTGCAGAGCGGCTCGGCAGAAATTCTTAAATTAATGAAGAGACGCTACAACAAGGAGAAATTCTCCGGCTTAATCCATAAGATCAACTCGGAAGTGAAAGATTGTGGTATTGGAATAGACGTTATCTGCGGTTTTCCCGGCGAAACTGACGAACATTTCTGGGAAACTTACAGTTTCCTGAAATCGCTCCCGTTCACATACCTGCATGTTTTCTCGTATTCGGAAAGAGATAACACACCTGCGGCAGATATGCCCGGCGTTGTTCCGGGAAATATCAGGAAAGAACGTACTAAAATATTAATGGAACTATCGGATGAAAAACGCAGGGCCTTCCATGATTCACAGAAAGGAACGCATAGGATTGTAATCCCTGAAAGGCAGAATAAAAACACCAAAGTATGGAGCGGCTGGACGGATAATTATATAAACGTCAGGTTCCCCTTGGGCGATGAAATTCATAACAGGCCCGTCCTGGTAAAATTACTCCAAGACAGGGGCGAATACATGGATGCTGAATTTATAAGGGAGCTAAACCGGGTGTATTAATGAATTCCCCGAGCACATTCAGCCGGGCAGTATTCTAAATTCGGGATTTATAGCGTCAGGCTTTTAATTTATAAGAGTGAGTAAAATGAATGAATAGAACAAATATCACCCCTAATGCGATATTTCCCAAAGAGAAATAAATCCGGCTTTTTTCACGGATTTCTGCCCGTCGGGACTTAATGCCCAGTCGATGAAATTTTTTACGGGGCCGCGGGGTTCGTTCAGGGTGTAGAAATGGAGGTAACGGCTGATAGGATATTTATCCTTCCTGACATTTTCTATTGTGGCCTCGACACTGTTTATCGAGGCATGGATTACATCGTCGTCGAAAAAAGTCATTCCGCCAAATCCGATAGCCCCTTCATCACCGGAAACCTCATCAATTATATTTTGTGTTGTTCCTACAATCATGGCATCACTATGATAATCAGCCCCCTTCATAATATGCTGCCTGAAATACTGATAAGTTCCGGAATTGGGGTTTCTAAGAACAAGGATAATTTTTTTATCTGCTCCTCCGAGTTCTTTCCAGTTCGTTATTTTACCGGTGAAAATATCATTAAGTTCATCAACAGTGAAGTCATTAACTACGTTTGACTTATTAATATAAATACTTAATGCGTCCTTGGCAATTAAAAATGACATTCCCAGGCTCTGGTATTTATCGGCAAGCAGTTTTATTTCTGATGAGGTAAGGTCGCGGGAAGCAGTGCATATCTGGCATTCACCATTGGCAAGAGCCTGCACCCCCGAACGAGTTCCACCACCATCAACATATATCGAAATATTATCCTTAACTTTCATAAAATCTTCAGCCATTATCTCTGTCAGGTTCAGCATCGTATCCGAACCCTTAATGAATAATTTATGCGACGAGCCTTGCGGAAGGCTGCAAGACATTATTAACACAATCGTTATTGCTAATGTAATTATATTTTTTATCAATGCTTTACACGTTTAGTAATTTTAAACATATTCCATACCGCAAGATAGTGGAAAGTTTGTAAATCGGCAACAAAATTAATACCCGTCCGGAAAATTTTACATTCCCGGCGGGCAAGTTGAAGATACTCAAATATTAATATCAACAGTCCTTGATTCTGTCAACAACTAATTTAAAAAAATCATTTTTATTAGATAACATTGCCGGGTGGCCTCCTGATTCAAAAATGTGTACTGACAGGTCTTGATTTTTCTTTTGAAGGCCTGAATATATTATGTCAAGATGGTCGCAATATTCATCCTTCAGGCTGCCAGTAATAAGCGTTGGAATCTTCAGTGCTGTAATAGATTTATGAAAAAATGAATTACCTGATTTTGAAAATTCAATATTTACTTCGGTATCCATATCTACTATTTTTCTCCAATCCCGTCCATGGCAATAGAACCAGATTAATTTTGCCAAGAATTTCTTTTTATCCCGATTTCTGTCTTCTTCAATTGAATCGATATAAGTATCAAGCGGATATTCACCTTCAAAGCTGTCTGCAACCAGGTATCTGATTCTTTCCGGAAACTCAAGACAGAGGTTTATCCCTGTAAGAGCTCCGCCACTTGTACCAATCACCAATACATTATCAAGGTCCAATTCCTCCAGAAGTGCATTACAGGCAAGAGCATTGTTGAACCAGAAGTCTGTTTCGAATCTTTCCAGACGCTCGGATTTGCCATGCCCCGGCAGATCAATAACAATAGTTTTAAATTCCTTAGCGAACATTTTAATTACCGGAAGGAACATTTTCGAGGACAATGTATTTCCGTGAACCAGGAGTAAGGGGTCGCCGGAACCCGTGATTTTGAAGTATATTTTTTTATTATTGAATTTAAAGTACGACATGAAAATTTCCTTGTTTTTGAATATACAATAAAAAATAAAGCCTGCTTTTTAACTTAAAAAAGCAGCACAAAAACCAGTAAAGAATGTTATTTTTCACATTGATATTAAAAGGAAATTAGTTCATTATAATCCAAATAATATAATAAGATAATCATATCCAAAATAATAATAAAACTGTATAATTTGCAAATAATAATTGAGTAATAATTGAAATTTTAATCAGATTACTGTGAGGCAAGATCAATCATTTCATTTACAACATCATCGTACTCAATACTTTCTTCAACTCTTTGGCGCAAAAACTGATTTATTGAATCCTGAAGAGAAATGGCTTTGTCAATTTTTTTATTGGTTCCCCTTTGGTAAGCTCCAACGCTGATCAGGTCTTCGGCTTCGGTATAAGTAGCTTTCATTTCCTGAATTGCAAGTGCTGCCTGGTAGTGTTCCGGACTGATAATATCATTTCTTACGCGGCTGATACTCTGCAATATATCAATAGCGGGATAATGCCCAAGCGATGCCAGTTTCCTTGAAAGTACAAAGTGCCCGTCCAGAATACCACGGGCGGCATCGGAAACAGGTTCATTCATGTCGTCGCCCTCAACGAGAACAGTATATAGCCCTGTTATTGAGCCCTCGGTGGAAGTCCCGGCCCTTTCCATTGTTTTCTGCATAAGGCTGAAAACTGAAGGGGTGTAACCCTTGCTTGTGGGAGGTTCGCCAATCGTCAGGCCGACTTCCCTCTGAGCCATGGCCAGCCTGGTGGAGGAATCCATCATCAGCATAACATCCAGGCCGCGATCACGAAAATATTCAGCTATTGTAGTAGCAGTAAGGGCAGCTTTTACCCTTACAAGTGGTGGGGTATCACTTGTTGCCACAACAACTATCGAACGTGCAAGCCCGCTATCGCCAAGGTCTTTTTCGATAAATTCTTTAACTTCCCTGCCACGCTCCCCGACAAGTGCTATAACATTTATATCAGCCGAGGTATTCCGGGCTATCATACCAATCAATGTTGATTTACCAACTCCTGAACCTGAAAAAATACCAACTCTCTGCCCTTTACCAATTGTAAGCAGGCCGTCGATAGCTCTGATACCGGTTGATATAGGGCTGTTAATTCTCATTCTTGCCAGCGGGTTAGGTGGGGCTGCGTAAATAGACCTTTTAGTATCAATTTTTATTGACCCGCGCCCGTCAATGGGGTTGCCGAGCCCGTCCACAACTCTTCCAAGCAGCTGGTCGCCCGTTTTTACTTTCAGTGAATCACCGGTTGCAATAATATCCATTCCCGGGGCAATAGACTCTAATTCGCCAAGTACCATGGATAATATTCTATTTTCTCTGAATCCGACTATCTCTGATTTGCTTATTGTATTACCCATTCTGTCTTTCAGCAGGCATACCTGTCCGATAGGCGCCTTTGGGCCTTCGCTTTCCAGAACCATACCTACAACTTTTGTAACTTTTCCACTTCGCCTGAGTGTATCGGTGGAATTGATTGCCCTGCCAAATTTTTCAAGCATATTATTCCCGAACATCATTATCCCCTGTAGAGTTCAAGAGATTTTCATCCTTCGGGTCGTCAGTATCAGGCAAGATATCATCTGTCGAGTTTAATGGTAAATTAGGAGGCTGGATGGCAATTTCGTCAAGTTTTTCTTTAAGGATTTCAAGCTGAGTTTCTACTCTGGAATCAATCTGCCCTGAAGAAGTTTCAAGGATACAGCCACCGCGGCTGATCGAACTATCCGGGGCAATAACAGCACCTTCAATTCTGGTTGAATCAGATACCAGGCGGCTTTTTATTTGTTCCAGAATATCAACATCATCCGGGTTAAGCCGGATTTTAAAAATCTGCTCGTTATCAAGGCTGTCAACAGTTTTTTTAACCTGATCGATAACCAGTTCGCTGTTCTTTGTTATTTCGTGCCTTAAAACATGTTCTGCCGTCATTATCGACAGTTTAACAAGTGTATCCCTGAAATCGGCAATAGATTTATTATAATCGGATTTTAGTTTGTCAACAACTTTATCAACTCTTCTTATCCAGTCCTGCAATTCGGTTACCTGTTTCTGCCATATAGCTGCTGTTTCTTCACTTCCTTCCTCATATCCTTTGGCATAAGCCTTTTCAACTTGTTCTTCTGCATCAGTAAGAGGTACTTTCTCTATAAGAAGATCTTCTGGAATATCAATTTGTAAGGGCTGATTCGCTCTGGAAAAAGTAATTTCCTGATAGTAGCGGTAAGTATCTTTAATACGATTTTTTTCAGCTTCTTCAGCAGCTTTTTCGGCTTCTATGCGTTCTTGTTCCTCTCTGATCCGGCGTTCTTCGGCAAGGCGTTTTTCTTCTTCCCGTCTTAATTTTTCTTTCTCCCTGCGAATCACCGAATCAGCGCGGATAACACTTATCCCGCTGATCTTTTTCGGCAATTTTACTTCAAATTTCGGCATATCAGGTCTCTGTCCATACGTAAATTTTTATCGATTATACGAATACATCGTCGTTACCGCGGCCGCCGATTGCAATTTCTTCCTGCTCCTCAAGCTGCTTGATAACGTCAACAATACGCATCTGGGCCGACTCAACTTCCTTAAGTTTAACAGGTCCCATAAATTCAAGCTCTTCTTTAACAACTTCGGCAGCCCTTTCGGACATATTCTTGAATATTTTATTCTTAACTTTCTCTTCGGATACTTTAAGTGCCAGTGCAAGGTCACGTTTATCAACATCGCGCAGAATCCTCTGAACGCCTTTATCGTCGATAAGCACAATATCTTCGAAGAGGAACATCAGGCGTTTTATTTCAACTGATAAATTGTAATCCTTATCTTCAATATTCTCCAGCATAGATTTTGCAACTGCATTGTTGCTCTTATTAAGAATATTTGCCACAAGCTGTGCGCCGCCCTGGGATGCCAGGTTCTGAGACAAGGTAGATTCCGCTATCTGATCCACAACATGCTCAATCTGAGATACAAGCTGCGGAGATACCTTTCCAATTTTGGCAATCCTCATGATTGTTTCCGCCCTGAGTTCTTCTTTGAATTCATTCAGAACATCAGCAGTAGAATCCGGTGGCAGGTGGGACAGGATAAGCGCTATAGTCTGCGGATGTTCCTGTGCCAAAAAGCTTGCAAGCTGCTGAGGGTCTGCCTTTTTCAGAATATTGAAACCGCGGACAGTTGTCAGAACCCTGATTTTTTCGATTATATCTCTTGCCTGATCCAGGCCATAACTTTTTTCAAGAATCAGCTGTGCATATTCAATACCACCTTCTATCATGTAGCTTTGGGCAGTCATAAGCTGGTAGAAATCCTCGATAACATCTTCAACCACACGTGGGGGCAGGTCGCGCATATTAGTAATTTCAACGGCGATCTGCTCAACCTCTTTCATATCCAGTTCCTTAAAAACTTTTGCCGCAACGTCAACATCCATCGACATAAGGAGTACGGCAGCTTTTTGCTTTCCACTCAGATCATCAACAGATATTCCTGCTCTCGCCATTTTTCTTTCCTGTTCCCCGGTTCAACATATATGCTTTATCAATAATAGTGTTATTTTCAAATCCGATAAAGCAGCAATATTATTGCAATCAAATATCGTGCTAAAAAACTTGAAAGAGCCTTCAATTCTCTCTTATGCCTTTTACCTGCATTATTGTCATATAGCACTATTGTCAGAAATTAAATCCGGAAGCACTTTCAATAACATCCTGAGACAATAGCATTTTAACAAGTTTCACAGCTTCTTCGGTATCAGAATCCATATATTTCTGTACTTTTTCTTTTATTTCAAGTTTCATAAGCGCTTCTTCAGTCATTTCCGGCGTTTCCTCAAGTTTGGCCTGTGCCTTGGATGCCAGAGAACCGCCGTCTCCGCTTTCAATTATTTCTTCTTCAGGCAATCCCAAGGCCTTGTCTGCTTTTTCGCTTTCCAGTAGCAATTGCTCCGGCAATTCAGCAGGCATCAGCAGCAATTCTTCGTCATCAAGCTGAATTTCTTCAAGGTCTTCTTCTTCCTCTTCTTCCTCAAGCTCGATTTTATCCGGAAGGTTAAATGCTATTCTTAACCTGTCTTTAACCTGTTTCGACCTTAGTATTTTGTACATAATAAATATCGTAACCGCCATTGCGAGTATCAGCAACAGAAGTTTCTGATATTCCGGCATCTCGTACCATGGCTGGCGATAGAAATCATTAATATCCTTTTCCTGAATTACTGTATCAAAAGGAACATTTATCACAGAAACCTGGTCATCTCTGTCAGGATCAAATCCAACAGATTTCTTAATAATTTGTTCAAGTTTTTCCATTTCCTCTTTTTCGCGCGGGGAATACTCCAGTGATTTGTCACCTTCTTTTTCAACCACGTCAAGGGTTCCGTTCACCATCACCGCCACGGAAAGCCTTTTTATATTGCCAACACCTTCAACTATGCGCTCCACCTTTTTAGAAACTTCATAATTGGTAATAATATTGGATTTTGATTTCTCATCTTTGTTCAGCATCGGGGTTGAACTTCTGTCCTTAGTGTTATCATTCAGGTTGAAATATGAATTTGTTACCGAGTCCACCTTGCTTGTTTTGTCCTCAATTGCCTGTGTAGACCTTTCCACCTGGCGCTCAGGGTCAAAATCGGTAATAGTTCTTTCAATTTGCGTAAAATCAAGATCAGCATTTACCCTTACTTCGGAATTGCCGGGGCCAAGAACACCGTCCAGCATGGACTGCACCTTGCCAGACAGATATTTTTCTACATTCATCTGCTGTTCGTACTGTGTAGCGGTAAGTCCTGCAATAGTGCTTTTATCTGATTTTTTCTCGGACAGTACGCGCCCGCGCTGGTCAACTATCATTACATTATCAGGTTCCATCCCTTCAACCGAGCCGGCTACAAGATTCTGTATTCCTTCTACATTCAGACGGCTTATCGACCTGCCTGATCTAAGGCTTAGTGTGATCGATGCAGTCGGATCCTTCTGATCTTTCTTGAACAATACTTTTTCAGGGATTACAATATGGACGCGAGCTTTGGTAATCTCATCCATGTTGGTAATTGTACGGGATAATTCACCTTCCAGGGCCCTTCTATAGTTCAGCTTCTGAACAAATTCCGACATACCAAGGTTTGTTTTATCGAAAATTTCATATCCTACAACGCTTGTTTCGGGAAGCCCTTCGGCAGCAAGGTCCAGCCTGGTTTGATATACTTTGCTCTTTTCAATAAGAATAGTTGAACCTTCATCTTTCAGTTCATAATCAAATTGCTTTTCTTTAAGTTTTTCGATTATTTGTGATGCATCCTGGGGTTCAAGCTGGCTGTATAATACTGAAAATTCTTTGTCCGTAGAGGAAAAAATAAGGGTAGCAAGTGAAATTATGATAACACCAAGTACAGAACCAATAATTATCTTCTGAACTTTTGTCAGTTTTTCGTAAAATCCTTTGATTTGCTCCATTGCTGCGTATTCAGCCATATCTCTTTTTCGCTTAAATCCAAAAATATCAAGTTACTGCTGATTCATTACCGAACCAAAATCACACCTGCATCCTGCTAACTTCTTTGTAGAGGTCAAGGAATTTATTTCTCATTTCCATCAATAGCTGGAAACCGGTTTTGGCCTTTTCCGCTGAAATCATTACATCGTGAAGGTCAACCGGTTCACCCTTGATGAATCGTTCTGTCATATCCTTTGAATCAAGCTGAAGATTGTTTACTTCTTCCATAAGGCCTCCGAGAGTCGAAGAGAAGGTGGCCTCATTTCCGGATTTTGCATCCGTGGTTTTTGTTGGCTGCTGCTGAATTAGCGCATCAAAATTATTATTTGCAAGTTCGCTGATCTTCATGTGATTCCTTTCAAAAATGATCGTCCTGATCAAAAATATCAACGCAATATTATTTAGCCTGTAATAGCTGCTTTTATGCTCTTCCGTCCACAATAGTGCCTTTGTAAATATTTACGTCCTCCACTTTGCCGTTCCTGTTAAATACCTGATGCCTTGCAAGCTGTTCGGAACTTTCCGGAAACATATTTATAAAGAAATCTCTTTCCTTATTTGTAATTATTTCAGTTCCAGAAGCCTGTTGTCCGCCCTGTAGTTTTGTATCAGCGCCGTTTACCTTTCCTGTCCTTGCCGAAGGATTAACGGCTGAAGTATAAGTATTGTACTGGTTGTAACTGTCGTAGCCCTGAATTTTCATATATACCCTCGTTTTATTTTAATCCTTTATGTCAAATTTCCAATGAATCCCTGGCTATATTCTTTGCCGATTCAATTATCTGAGTATTAGCCTCGAAAGCTTTTTGTGCGCTAATCATCTCAACCATTTCCGTTACAATATCAATATCCGGCATCCTTATATATCCTTCTTCGTCGGCTTCAGGATGTGACGGATCGTAGATTAATCGCGGCGGAGAATTATCTTTCCCGGTAATGGCGTTTATTGCCATTCCGGTATCGCCCGAATAGGAATCAGAAGCATTTGCTATATGTGCGCTGCCTGTTCCGGCCAGGCGTAACTGCCCGTTTAATTCGCTGTCAAAGGATGAAGATTCACCCGCGCTGACGATTACAACGTCCCTTCTGTAAGGCAGCCCGTCAGGGCCTTTTGTTGTATTGGCATTGGCGATATTTTTCGCGGCGGCGCTCAGTCTCATTCTTTGAACGCTCATCCCGCTTCCGCTAATTTTGAATGTTGTCAGCAGATTTTCTGCCATAATGCTCACCGTCTGTTACAATTATCGTCAAAAAAACATATATTATCCATCCGCAATATTACTTAATTACGGATATTTAAAGAATAAATTTCAAAAACAAGAAAAGCAGACATAATACCAATTGGTGTTAATACCTGCTTTGGCCAAGTATGGCATTAGACATACCGGCAAAATATTTCTTTAATGCCCTTGAGGCAAATCTGAAGCGAATCTGATTTTCAGCCAGGGCTGCCATTTCCTTATCAATATTTACCTGGTTTTCCCCGGAAAAGTATTCTTCGGCTAAGGGGAATTCTTCGGTAACTTCTTCAGGATTAGCTGCTCCGGCAGTTTCCTGCCCTATCGGAATATGATTGCTATCGGTGGTGATACCGGTAGCAACAGGAGTATCCTCGCTGAAAAGCTCTTCGAATTTCACAGCTTTCGGCGAGTATCCGGGCGTACTTACATTGGCAATGTTTTCTGCTATTGCCTTATTTCTCATGCTGTACGCGTTCAAAGCATTCCCAAGGAAAGGAACCTTACCCTTGAATATGTGGTCATTGAAAATCATCATGCCCCAAAATAAATTTTTATTCCGCTCTATTATTATCAAATAAAGTGCCAAAGAAACCTGACACTTTATCATCTACTGTTAATAACGGGTTAGAAGGATTGGTCAATATTCTGCATTATCTAAGTTTGGACAATAATAAAAAACTGGTGAAAAATAGCCGACAAGAATATCATGTTGAAATATCATCAAATATTTTAATTCCGTTTGGTATGCCGTGTAATTTTACCGGCAGCAGTTTTTGAATATACACACAGGCCTTGAATTAATTAATGATACTCTGTATCACCCGGATTTATGCAAAAAAAACAGGAGAATTAACTCCTGTAATTAATCATCAAAAAGCAGACAAGAAATTAGCCTGTTACTTCCCGCCAAGCATCTGCATATATTTTTTTGCCTCGGCCATGTTGCCGGTTTTCTGATAATATGCTGCGAGGTTTCGAATGGCATTTACATGTCCGGGTTTCAATTGTAAAGCCTTTTTATAAGCGTTCACGGATTGTTCTGTCTGTCCGAGTTGGTTTAGGACATAGCCCATATTGTTATACAGGTCAGCATTCTGGAAATTCATCTTTGCCGAGCGGTTGAAATATTCAAGTGCCTCGGTCAGGTTTTTATTCTTCAGCAGCACATTGCCCTTCTGGAAAAATGCCAATGCAAGATTCTGCAATGCCGGTTTATGGTTGCCGTTGATATTCAGCGCCATGGTATAATATGTTATCGCGCTGTCTATCTGCCCCTCGCGGTGGAAAACCACTCCCATCTGGGTAGGAATTACTGGTGAATATCGTGCATATTTAAGTCCTGGCTGAATAGCTTTCTTTGCTTCTTCAATCTTTCCCTGGTTCAGCAGCATATTGCTTTTTTGGGAATATATCATCCCCACCTGCTGCGCGGCCATCGGTGCAACGGGATTTATCGTGGCGCCGCTGTCCATGCGGATAGCATCGGAATACATATCAATAGCCGAATCAAGTTTGCCTGCATTGGAATAGTAATACCCAAGCAGGAATTTCACCCTTGCATGTTTGGGATATCTGTTTACCAGGTCACGAAGCTGGTCGCCACCTTTTTCAAGCATTTCCGATTTCAATTTCGGATCCTGAACTTTTCTTGAGGAATCCACGAGGAATGCCGCTTCAAACCACGGGTCTGTAGGTTTTTCCGCAGGTTCCGTCCATATCCACAGGAATACGAGCACAAAAATTGCAAAAGGAATTAAAGCCCTGAATTTCGGATTCGACCACTTGAATTCAAAAGATGGGCTTTTAACAGGTTTTTCTTCAGTTTTAACTTCGTTTTCTGCTTTTTTCGATGCCTGCTCGGCTTTTTTTCTTTTTTTACCGGACATAATTTTCAGCGTTTATTAAAATTATCAAATCAATATTTTTCAATTTCCATTTTTTTTCATAAAATACAAAATATTTATTTAGGTGATTATTTATATTGTTAGCCTGTTAATTGGTTAATCAGGCTTTAAATGGTATTCAATACCGGGATATTTAAAGAATTCCCCCGGTTCATCGCTGGCGGGGGTGGAGTTCCGGAAAATTCCGCTCGTTGAGGGGTGGCGAGCGCAGAGAGTCGGGGTGGTTTCTTTTTCTTAGCCTCCGCACATTGCACATTTATCCACGAGCTAAAGCACGTAGCTATTGAATTTGACGAAGGTAGTTGGGGGTGTCATCCTGAGAGAATCAAAGAATCCATAGCTTGCATGAAGAATGGATTCTTCGATGCGCTCAGGATGATAAATCATAGATATTTTGAATAAAGATACATCGCTTTAAAAATGATTTACCGGAAATGTTAATCTATTTTCTTGGTTATACCAAGAATTTCATTCAATTTTTCGAGTAGTTTAGGATTGCTTGGCCTTTCGGCGCTTGAACTTATAAACTTTCCTTCCTTGTCAATCAGCATAAATGTAGGAACGCCTGAAATCGCGTAATCCTGAGGGGTTTTATTGCCAAAAGCTCCTTCAGCAAAAAGCTGAATCCCGCCAAGCTCCTTAGCAGCAATAAATTTCTTCCATGCTTCAACATCATTATCAAGTGCTATCGACAAAAATACAATATCTTCATTATCATGGAATTTCTTTTCAATTTCTTTCAGGTGTGGTATTTCACCAATGCAGGGGCCGCACCATGTTCCCCAAAAATCAATATAAACAATTTTTCCTCTGAAATCTTTCAAAGAAACCATTTTTCCGCTTGTATCGGGAAGAGTAAAATCAGGAGCAGGCTTACCGGGCATGAATGGAAGGCGGGCATTGATCTTATCTTCAAGCAGCTTTGTAAGGTATTTATCCCATTTATTATCTTTAAATTTTTTCAGCCAGCCCTGTATCATTTCCAATTGTTCAGGAGTGTCTATCCAGTCTGTCTGGGATTGAAGGTTATCATATATTGCAACTTCCCTTGCCGTTCCTTCAAGCTCTTCATTCAGCAGATCAAGGAAAACTTTATAATATTCCTTATAATCCAGGGATTTCAGAGAAGTATCAGATTCACGCAGTTTGGAACCGAGTAAATTACTGTAACGGCTGATATATGACAAATAAGCATAAGAACCGGGATATTTAGGTTCTAAGTATGATTTATCATCGGTAAAGGAAAGGATTGAATCAACGTTTGTAATATCCGAGGGGAAACGATTCCAGAATTTTCCAAGCAGAACATGATATATTTTTGTTTCAGCATCGGAAAAACGGATATAATCATATACATAATCCTGAACGATCTGCGGAATAGCATCTTTGTTGATTTGATTCAACAACTCCATCTTGGCATTATTTATAGAGTCTAAGTATTGAAAAGCCTTTGCTGATTCGGGATTGAAAGCATATTGGTAAAATGTTTCGTCCCTATCCCCGAAAGTTCTCATGAACATTTCAAAAAACCTGTTGCCTTTAACAATCTTACCCGAACCATTAAAAATATTATCCTTTTCATCATAAATATCGATATGCAGGCTGTCTCCGGGGATAAGGAAAACACCCCAGATAAGATGGGAATTACCAAAATTCAATTGATACAAACCCGGTTCTTCAATTTGCAAGGACAGGTTGAAAACACCGTTCTCATCAACTTCTCCGGAAACGGCTGCGCTGTCCTGCCAGCCGTAATCATAAGGTTTATCGCTGACTAACTCAATAGGGCCTTTGTAATCATTATGGAGTTTACCGGCAATAATTGTTTTCTCAATTTCCTTTTTCCCGCAGGAAAACAGCAGAGATGAGAAAAAAGCTAAAATCAGAAGTTTTTTCATTTTCACCTTTCTAAATATGAGCAGATTATTTTTCAGTTTACAAAATAGCAATTTTTTTGGAATTGCAGAAGTATATAACAGTCTGGTGATTTAGTATTCCGGTTTAATTTAATTTTCGATACAATCTTAACAGGAAATTAAAACATTTTTTCTATATTGAGAGTTTTGAAGATTGAAATTAATAATTAAGGCAAATAATATGAAATCACCTTGTTTTATATTCGAAGAAGCAAGAAAAGTTGATTCAGATAATATGTACGAAGTTTTAAAAAAATTTCCGGATCAGTTGAAAGAAGCAGTAAAAATTGGCGATGAAGCGCCTGTTTTTAAATCTTCTACCACACCTGAGAAAATATTAGTCCTTGGAATGGGCGGATCGGCTATTGGGGGCGACCTTATCCGTTCTTATTCATCAGTACTTCCCGGCGCAGATCATTTACAGGTTGCGGTCAACAGGACCTATGATATCCCCAATTACATTGATTCAACCTGGAATGTAATTGCCAGCTCTTATTCAGGTGGAACAGAGGAAACTATTTCCGGATTCACCCAGGCAATTGAAAAAACAAACCAAACACTTTGCATTACGACCGGGGGAAGTATTGGAAAAATTGCTGCTGAAAAAGATATACCGAGGATTTCAATTCCGGCCGGACTCCAACCACGATGTGCCCTCGGTTACTCATTTTTTCCGTTGCTAAAACTTATGATAAAATCCGGTGCTTATAAAGAAGATGCTATAAAAGAAAGCGAAGCCGCAATTGAAGAGCTGATTCCCATGCTCGAGGTAAAATCAAAATTGTATTCCGTGGTTAATGCAGACAATCCGGCAGTAGTTCTTGCCTGCAAGCTGTCCGGAAAAATTCCGGTAATTTATTCATCGTCAGAAGGGCTTGATTCTGTGAATGTTCGCTGGCGCGGACAGATACAGGAAAATGCTAAGAATTGTGCTTTCGGAGCCTTCCTGCCGGAGATGAACCACAATGAGATCAACGGTTGGTCTCACCCGTCAGTTTTTGTCGAGTCGGGTATTCCGGTATTTCTGAATGACCCACTGGATAAAGACAGGGTAAAATATCGTTTCGAAGCTTTAGAGACTATCCTTGAAGAAAAGGGTTTTGAAGTTCAGAAGATTAAGGGCGAAGGCGATCATTTTCTGACCAGAATGTTTGACCTGCTTTACCTGGCAGACTGGACAAGTTATTACATGGCTATGATCAACAATGTTGATCCTACGCCTATACCATTAATAAATAAGCTGAAAAATTTCCTTGCCGGAAAATAGCATTTCCTGCTGTCTAACCACAGGGATGTATGTTGCATTCGTATGGTTTTACAAAAAAATTGAATTTTTTTAATAATGATGCTTTTTTTTGAAATATTTTTTGAAAAAAATAAAAAATTTATTTAAATTAAATTTCGTTCTTTTCCAAGTTGAAATTTTCTAACTAAAAGCCTGACAAGCTCTTATTTGTTTCAAAATTATCGCTATCCTGCTTTTTAACGTTTTTCCTTAACCATTGAAAACTTGCAGGTTAGGAATTTATTTATTATATTTGTGGACGTATTTTTCGTTCTTTTCAAAAATTCAGAAGGTAATATGGCTGGTAGAAAAAGATCCAGAAGGGCAAAATATATAACCCTCTATTCGCCATTTTTGATGAAAGAAACAAAACATGAGCTTATTGGCGAGCCTATCGAAACAGAGACAGGACGTCACCAGTGGGCTCGTTGTACAAGAAGCAGGCACTCACAGCTCGTTAATCTGGACGCTATCGAAGCGGAAGCAGATAAATCAAGAGCTGTTGTGCATATTTCCCGCGAGGATGCAAAAAAATATACTCCCAAGGATGAATATCAGGTTGGCGACGTGATCTTTCACCAGGTTTGGGACGACGTGGGAATTGTTAGGTCGAAAGAAGTGACAAGTAATGGTGGTCATGCCATTATTGTTCAGTTCGAGAAAAACAACGAAAGACGACTAATTGAAAATATGAATTAATTTTATAAATTATTACTGAAAGGTGTGATAGCAGTGATTGGTGTTACTATTCAGACAAATGAAAACATAGACCGCGCGTTGAAACGTTTTAAAAAGAAATACGAAAGAAGCGGTATCCTCCGTGAATTTAAAAAACGCACGGCATTCATGAAACCATCGGTTGAAAAAAGACTCTCCAGGTTGAAAGCAGCAAGACGCCAGCAAAAAGCCTCACAGGAAATGGACTAGTCGTTATTCGTTGATAAAAAATCGAATTTAAATAGATTACCCGTCATGTTTTGTGACGGGTTTTTCTGTTTGCCTTTTCTTTGTTAATTTGCTGAAGGAATTGTGAAATTAATTTCTGGAATATACCATGAAAAGAAGATCATTCATTGCTTTGGCTCTTGCCGCCCCGGCATTTATACATTCTGCCTGCCGAAAATCCGGGCAATCCGCATCTGTCAGGTATCTGCCTGAAACAGAAAAAACTTATCCGATGATAGAAGTCAGGGGAGATTATTACGATATTGGCTATTTTTCCGGCAAGTATATGAGGAAGCAGTTCCATGCTATAATGGAAAAAAGAAAAGACTGGGTTGCCGGCCTCGATGAGTTTTACAAATCCGATAGCGGCTCGAAATTTGTAGGCGGCCTGAAAAATGCCCTTGCAAAAGCATATCCTCAGTTTATTGATGAAATTAACGGAATGGCAGCCGGATCGGAAATTGATCCAGACCTGATGTTTGCCATGAGTGTAAAGTCAGAAATTAGCGCTTACGGATATGAAAATCCGGGATGCTCAACAATTTACTACAATGACGGAATGAGTAACTGGCTGTTCCAGAACGAGGACGGCGAAGCTGCGTATAATGATGAGATGTACGTGCTTAAAGCACATCCTCCTTCCGGGGTTAGCTTTGCAGCATTTGTTTATCCGGGACTGATACCGGGTGTTGCTCCGGGATTCAACAGCGCAGGAGTTGTCCATTCATCCAATTTTATAGGATGCCTGAAACCTAGGATCGGCATTCCCCGTTACTTCCTTGCCCGCGCCTGCCTTGAAGTAAAGTCGCTTGAGGATGCTTTTGCGACAGCCACACGTGAAGGAAGGGCTTTCCCCTGGCATCACAACCTGGCTTCGATGAATACCGGCAGGTATATTTCTCTTGAAACACTGCCCGAAGGCGAGTATAATTATACCGAGCCTGAATGGTTGTACATACATACTAACCATACAATACACGAAATAACAAAAGATTATATCTATCAGGATATGGATTACCGCAATTCTTCATCCATATCAAGATATAATGTTTTAAGTAAAAAAGCTGAGAATTTTCTCGAACCAGTGAAGAATCCGGAAGTCTTTCTCGGATGGCTGTCGTCTCACGAAGGCAGGCCGTATTCTCCTTGCCGTCACCCGCAGAGCGGGATAACAGGACAGACTCTTGGTACTGCATTCTTTGATCTCGACAGAAAGTTCATGCGCTTATACAAGTCTAATCCCTGTGTATCAGTTCCTAAAGGTATTTATCAGGAATTCAGTTTAAGTGAGCTGACTAATCCAGTGATATAAGGTTATTACTGTAATCATCCGATGACTTAAAGTCATCGGATGATTGCTAAAAATCTATTTCTTCCAATAGGAAGGTGCCAGCAGGATTATCACAGTAAATACTTCAAGCCTGCCAAGCAACATGAAAAATGAGAGGAGCCATTTTGCTGCACCGGGCATATCGGCGTAGTTATCCGTGGGGCCTACTGCCCCAAGTCCCGGGCCAATATTATTTAAAGTAGCCGCAACAGCGCCGAGTGAAGTAGCAAGGTCAAGCCCCAGGAAAGACATTACAAGAGTTCCTACAGCCATTATTATCACGTAAATAACGAAGAAACCGAGAATATTAGTGATAATTTTCCTCTCGACAGGAATATGGCCTACCCTGACGGGCACTACTGCCTGCGGGTGTAGCAGCTTAACAATTTCGGAATAGGCTGCCTTGGCAAGAACATATATTCTCAGTACTTTCATTCCGCCACCGGTTGATCCTGCGCATCCGCCAAAGAACATAAGCCCGAAAAGTATAAGCTGCGAGGACAATGCCCAGTTTTCATAATCAGCAGTTCCGTACCCGGTTGTTGTCATAATAGAAACCACCTGGAACATAGTATACCTTATAGATTCGAAAATCGTGGAGTAATTATTCGAATAAGTATCAATTCCAATTATTATAGTTGCTACAAGTATTATGTATATATAATACCTGAATTCACGGCTTTTGAAATATGTATTTATCTCACCTTTCATTGCCCTGTAATGCAGTGAAAAATTAGAACCGGCAACGATCATGAAAAATATTATCACGAAATCAATATATGAGCTGTCGTAATGGCCTACAGATGCATTCATGGTTGAAAATCCGCCGGTTGCCATGGTTCCGAATGTATGGCAAAGGGCATCAAAAAGGTTCATTCCGCCAAACATTAGCAGTATTGTTTCGGCAGCAGACAGGATAAGATAAACACCCCATAATATCTTTGCAGTTTCGGCTATTCTTGGTTTCAGCCTGTCTGCTATTGGCCCGGGAACTTCCGCCTTGAAAAGCTGCATTCCACCAACGCCAAGGAAAGGCAGGATAGCGAGGGACAAAACGATTATCCCCATACCGCCTATCCAGTGGGTCAGGCTGCGCCAGAACAAGATACCGTGGGGAAGCGGTTCAATATCTTTTAATATTGTTGCCCCGGTTGTGGTGAAACCGGATATAGTTTCAAAGAAAGCATCGGTAACCGATGGTATTGCACCCGACAGAATAAAAGGCAGGCAGCCAAATGCGGACATAATTATCCAGCCGAATGTAACAATCGCAAAACCCTCCTTGGGCCTGAGGTCTGCTTTCTGCTTAGCAATAAAGAATGATACAGAACCGGCTGCAATAGTTATACCGGCTGAAATAAGAATTGCCTTCCAGTCACTGTCTCCGTAATAAAGTGAAAAAGGTATAGGCAGCAGCATTGCCCCGCCAAGGAACATTGCCAGGAAACCAAGTACTCGTATTACAATTCTGTATCTCATTTAAATAATATTTCTTTCTATGCTACTTGTAAGAGACTTCACATTATTCAAAAATTTGTCGATTTGTCATTCTGGTTAAATACTTAAAATGACACATATGGAAATGTCATTCTGATGGAGCGAAGCGACTGAAGAATCCATCTTCTTACTCTCTTTACTAAAAAGAATGGATCCTTCGCTGTGCTCAGGATGACATTTTTTCTACCTTTTGAGACAGCCCCATAATAATAAATTTTCAATTGTCAAAAACCAATCACTGCATATCAAAATAATTTCTCAACGGCTTTTTGTGCACGCGGAAGCATAAATACTACCACTTTCTCACCTGCTTCGATATGAGTATCGCCCTTGGGAATCTCAAGCATCCCGTCTTTTTTAAGCACAGCTCCGATAACCGAATGGTTTGGAAAATGTGTATCCTTCAGCGGTTTACGGATAATCTTTGATTTTTCGCCGGCAATATATTCAATTATTTCCGCGTCAACGCCGGGAATCTCTGCAAAGAAAGCCACCTGTTGGCGGCGGATAAACTTCTGTATTGAATTCACCGTTATAAGCTGCTTGCTTATCACAGCGTCCATTCCGATGGACGGCGCCAGCGAGGAATATTCCAGCTTGCTTATCAGTGTGATAGTGCGCGGAACCTTCAGGTGGCGTGCCAACAGGCTGGTAATAATATTGGTTTCGTCATCGCCGGACACGGTAATAAACTCATCCATATCCTGAAGTCCTTCAAGTGTTAGCAGGTCAAGGTCCGAGCCGTCGCCATTAATAACAAGTGTATTTTTTAGTTTTTCGGCAAGGTAAATTGATTTTTTCTCATCCTGCTCTATTATCTTCACGTTGATATCTTTTTGAAGTTCCTCTGCAATATAACGGCCAATCAATCCACCGCCGATTATCATAATATCCTCTACTTTGGAATCGGCTTTTCCGAAATTGGCAAGCACCTTTTCCATATTGTCAGGATGGGTTATCAGGAAAACCTGGTCGCCTTTAACAAGGATATCATCGCCACGGGGAATAATTGTAAACTGCCGCCTTTTGATAGCCACAAGTGTTGTCGGCGGATCGGAAAATACTCTGCCAAGTTCTTTCAGCGGAGTGTGCAGCAGAGGAGAGTTGTCATCCAGGCGGATTCCGAACATTCTGATCTTGCCGCTATGAATTTCAATAATATCTGTTGCGCTGGACTGGCGAATAAGCCGCACGATTGCTTTTGCCGTCTGCCTTTCCGGCTGGATTATATAATCCGCTCCAAGCTCTTCTTTGCTCAATACAAATCCCGGAGAACAATAATCAGGATTCCTTACCCTGGCAATAGTAACTTCCACGCCGTACTTTTTAGCAATTCGGCAGGCCATCAGGTTCACTTCATCGTTATTAGTCAGGGCTGCAACCACGTCGGCTTTTTGAATATTGCCTTCTTCAAGCTGCTTATAACCGGTAGCATCACCCTCGATAACGAAAGCGTCAAGATATTCCTTGGCCCTGTTTGCCTTCTGGGTATCCGATTCAATCATGGTTATATTATGTCTTTCGGGAGCAAGGCGCTTGCAAAGCTGGAAGCCGATGTCTCCCGCACCGAGTATCAGAATATTCATAAGCAGCCGAATATTTTAAACTTACACATCAACATTTAGTACCAAACCAACTTATTCAATATTTAACACATACAATTATAATTGATTTCGCCCGAATAAAAAATTTTTAGTTTCAGGAAATATTGATTAGTAGTAATTTAGATGTGGCGGTTGGAGAAATATCCCCAATTCGAGGAAGTAATTACCAACCTTTACCGCAGTAAAACGGAAAACTTGTCAATAAGCTCTGAGATAACATACTTTGGTGCTTTTTCAATAAACTCAGCATTGCGTTTTTGCCAGTCCAGGCTTTTAACCTGATCGGAGATAATCGTGCCCTCGGTTTGCAATTCTTCAGGAATAATCACTTCAAAGGGATATCCTTTTACACTAGTAGTAACAGGACAAAACAAGGCCAGACCTACTTTGTTATTATAATCGAACGGAGAAATGCAAACGGCAGGCCTTCTTCCTTTTTGTTCATGGCCGCTTTGGGGATTAAAATTCAGCCAGACAATATCGCCTCTGTCGGGGCAGTAATCAGATTTTACCATAGTTCTTTTCCAATTGGAGCGCCGGTTTCAATTTCATCGTGGATACAGGATTCATCAATTTCCTGGAGCATTTCGTCTAAATCATACTCTTGCTTTTTCAATGGTTTTATTTCAATCTTACCATCCTTTGTATCGATATCAACAAGCGATCCTTCGGCAATATTAATACTTTTTGCTAATAGTCCGGGGATTCTAAGCCCCAGGCTGTTACCCCATTTTTTTATTATTGCTTCCATAATTTTTTACTAAATGTTTAAATAAAAGTATTGTATAAACAATGTATATACAATATATTTATTAAAAACGAATTTTGCAAGTAGAATAATTCCGGACAAAAATTTATAAATATCTTGTTACTATCAAGTTGAACTTATATATTATGGAAAACCATATAAAGCGGTCATTCTGAGCACAGCGAAGAATCCATACTTCAGGATTTTCGGCTGTTTATTCTGGATTCTTCCCTCGCAAGCTCGGTCAGAATGACACTTTTCAAGTGATATTTTAAAAACCAATCAAGGGTATGAACCCCAAAGTAAACTTTGCAAACTAATTCCGCAGCAAGCTGCGGAGTATTTATCCTACGACTTATTCGGGATTGTTCGACTATCGAATTTCATTTCTCTTCGTTTATAAAATTTGTGTCTCACGTATAAATATCTTTGAATTGCGCTAATAATTGTTTTATTTCGTGGTAAAATCAGATAATAGAAAATCGATTCGGAGCATAAATCATAGATATAAATACTCGAAAAATAGAATTTGTCAGAGAATTTCTGAAAATTGAAAGTATTGACATCATCCGGAAATTGGAAAATATGCTGAAAGAATCATTGAAACAGAGAAATGACGGCCAAACTATGACAATCCAGGAATTTAACGAAATGATTGACGCTGCCGAATCGGATGAAGAAAATGGCAGGCTTTCAAAAGCTTCTGATATTTACCGGGATATTGAGGAATGGAATAAACCACTTTTTGGACAGAGTCAGCAAAAAATCAATTAAAGGAAATTTTTGACTGCTGTCGGAATCCTGCAAAATTGAAAATTTGAATTGCGCTAAAAATTATTACGGAGCTAATAATATGAATATTCAGACAGAAAAACTGGAACTGATGAAGATGATCCTGGAAACGGATAATCCTGATATCTTAAGATCATTAAAAGAAATTTTCTCAAACAAGGAAGAGGATGATTATTGGGATTCCCTTTCAGGTGATGAAAAAGCAGATATCCTTGCAGGTATCCGTGATATTGAAAACGGAAATGTAATTGACTATGAAGAGTTTATGGCAAAATACAGGAATTTCGCCTAATTATACTCTTCAACTTCCGAGGGAATCATATCATAGATATTCAGAGAGATTAATTTTTCAGAATCAAAAATGTAATCCCATCTTTGCAATACTGGTTTTCGATCCTCTTTATTCTCCTTGTTTATATCCGGATAATAAGTGAAAAGTACAATATGATATTTATCATTTTCAATCAGTAATTTTGGCTTTAAAATAATATTATCAGTAAGTTTCGGAATATCCGAATTAAAATTATCGATAAGCATCATACTTCCGGAGTACACCCCGATTGAAGTTGATGTTATAAATTCTGCAATTTTATAGGCATCCGAAGCTCCTGCGATTTCTCCGATATTATTTTGAATCAGATCATTAATTGTATCGAGCGAATCGAAACGGATAATATAGGATTTCAGAGAATTATCTACAGCAACAAAATATTGGTCATTCGGAAAAGAACCGGTATAGGCACATGCAAATGTCAGAAAATCACATGTCCAGTAATTGTAATTATTGTAGGCGCTTACAACTATATTAAAACGGTCGAGAGTATCACTGCTGCTTTTTCTTCCCGTTTCTTTAATCAACTTTTCTACCGAGCTGTGGGCTGCTTCCCGGTATGCATCAATTTCTATCTTTTGCTCATTAATCTGAGCCTGAAGTCCGGTGAACAAAAAGGCTAAAAGAAAAATCAGTATGGTTTGCAGCATATTATTTTTAATATTCATCATTGTCTGAACCCCTACATTAACCTGATAGTATCAACTACCTTATCAATAATCTCCATATCTCCATCCTTGTACTCATCTTTTGAGATGATAACATGATAGCATTCGCCGCCGGAAAATATAAAGCAATGTTTCTGCATCTGTATTGTGTTGCTCTTCGGATATTGATACTCATATAAAGCACGGGGATATAGCCCGGAGAAATCCCAATCCATTTTAAACAGCCATGGGTAATATCTTGCATCTGCTCCCGGCAGTAAAATCTTAGCTTTCTTGCAAATCCTTTTGAAACAGGCCGCCGAATCAATGCAGTTCTTATACATAAATATGGTACAATTCAATTGCAGGGAATCATTCACGGCTCGGAAGTATGTATATAAAGTTATCCCGGCGCTATTGGTTGTATTCGAAAAATCATTAATTTCAAAATCTGGAAGTAAAATATTCATCCCGGAAAATGATTGTTTATCATTGAAATAATATTTGTCGCCATTGTTTATGAAATATTTCTTAACCTCAGGTGAGCAGGATGAAAGCAATACAATATTTATACTGAAAAAAATACAGACAATATATTTCATTTAAAACTTTTCTTTATTCATCATTAAAATCAGTTTCCATTTATTTTCGATTTTTTTAAACCAAAATTCATAATCGTAGATTGAATTATTGTAAACTATAATAGTAAAAATGTAACTCCTTGTTGAGGCAGGCCCTTGTCTTTCATAATAGCCATTAAATTTATAATCAATCGAATACTTTTCCTGTATAATTGGTAATTCTGATTCACAAAAACCTGTTACCCACTGAACGCTTTTATTATGAGCATACTCTTCAGGAGTAACATAATTAACAGTATCAAACATGGCTGCCTTAAAAAGTTCTTCATCATTTATCCATGATTCCACCAGATCAATCTGGGCTTTAACTTCCTGTTCTGTTATCCAATCCGGATATTTTGGCGTTGTGCAGCTAAATAAAATAATGCAAATAAAACCGCAAATTATATATTTTAATATTATCATAACCACTCATTCCACAATTCTTAAAATTCCTTCATTAATTTAACAAATTATCCGGGATGAGAGCACAAGATTTTTCTCCTCCTTCCCAGGTTGCACTTGGGAAGTCCATATCCTGCAAAGTTGAACTTTGAAATACATCGAATCAAAGCTTCGATATAGAACAGCATTACGAAGTACAACTTCGCAATGAGGAAAATTGATTGTAATTAAGTTAACAAATTCATGCAATTTTTTTATTCTTCAGTGATTCAACAAAATCTATAAAAGTATTAATATCCGATTTTGTTGTTGCAAGGCCGACGGAAACGCGGGTTGCTCCCCTCATTTTTTTTAGGAACATTATCATATCGCGGTAATCGCCCTTGTCCCTGCTGGAAAAATATTTTGCTATTTCATCATCAGTCAGGCAGTTGTTAATTTCGTCAATACCCGGATTGCAGAAACAGCCGGAGCGTATGGATATCATCCTTTTATTTGCTTCTTCCTCGATTTTTTCGAATTCATATAAATTGCCATCCGAATCTAAAAAGTTCATGATTACAGTTCCGCCTGTCCCCGATCTGTCGGAAGGGCCGAAAACATTTGCTACCGGTATTCCGGAATCGTGCCTGATATCTTTCAGATTATAAAACAGGTAATCCGCAAGCCCGTGAACTCTTTCATTTATCTTCGTCATTCCAATCGAATTAATAAAATCGAGTCCTATTTTTATTGCCGGAATATCAAGATAATTGATCGTTCCGTTCTCAAACCTTTCGTGGTTGTCTGCCAGGTAGTGGTGCGGAGCCAGTACTGATGCAAGAGTTACTGTTCCACCGGCAAACCAGGGTTTAATTAGTTTATTGAATTTTGATTTTTTTACCAGCAGGCAACCGATACCTGTAGGGTAGCCAAATATTTTATAGAAGGATACACTCACGAAATCGGGCCTTATTTCCTGCAGGTTCAGCCTGCTTGTCGGAACAAAAGCCGCAGCGTCAAGAAGAACGTCCCAGCCTTTCGAATGCGCTTTTTCAATCCATTCAAGGCTGTGCTTTACTCCCGAAACATTTGATTGTGCAGGAAAGGCAAATAGCTTATTATCACATCCCGGCTTGCCGTCCAAAGCAGATTCAAGAAGGGGAACATCAATTCCAAGATCTTCGTACTGAATGGGAGTATATGCAAAATCACCCCCGGCACGCCTGCAATATTCCCTTATGCCATTTACCGAATTATGATTGTCGGATAGAAGAAGAAGGAAGCTTTTGTCGTGGAAGGGATAGCATTCCCCCACGATCTGAAGCGCTCCTGTTGCATTCTGTGTAAAAATACAATGGTAATCTTCGGCATTGAAGAATTTCAGAACGGAATTCCTTGCTTCGTCAGTAAGTTTTGTTGCAAGTTGCGAAGTCGGGTTTGTGGAATGAGGATTGCCAAAAACATTTTCAAGCAGCATTTCCTGATGCCTGCGCACCTGTGATTCCGAATATATATTTCCGCCCGTGTAGTCTAAGTAAATATGCCCGCTTTTAGAAAGTCGGGTGAACTCATTTTTTCTGAGTTTATTGAAATACTCGTCGTGAATGATCTCTTTCCTGTTGTAACTACCCATATTGCTATAAATTCATATTTTATAAAATCAATTTCCTATGATTCTGAAAATACAAAATTGAAATGAGATATGAAATAGAAAATCATAAGCCCGGGTACTGAAACGGTAAAAGTTTACTTATGCTATTGATTTGTATCAGGAAAAATAGAACTCAACACCCGCCAACGAAAACTCAACGAGTTATAAGAGCAATGCCGAAAATCAATTTATCATTTATAATTTATCATTTATAATAATAATTATACCACAGGTTTCTACTCAGGTGGGTACAATATATTGCTGTTATTGAAGAAAAATACAAAGAAATGTCCTTCTGACCGAGCGCAGTGAGGGAAGAATCCATCTTTCTTAGTAGCTGATGCATAAAGAATGGATTCTTCGCTTCGCTCAGTATGACAGCTTCATACAATTTTTATCGAATTTACATTGTTCAACTGAATAGTAACTACCACAGAAATATATCTGAACTATGACATATTATCATGCCTGACTTCCCCAACCCCGCCCTGTCCGGGACTTGTCTGGACCCGAAGTAGAGGCTTACTGCAAGGCTCTCCACTTCGGGTGGGTTACCACACTGTGTGTGTTCCACACTGTGTGTGGGGGGAGTGGGCAGAAACTGAGTTGGAATAATCAATAACTGTGGCCTGGAAATTACACGGGTTTCGGATTCCTCAATATTATTAAATTGATTATGGATATATAGGATATATTTTATTATTATTTCACTTTTTGAATTAATATCTAACTAAAGAATCCTTCATTCTTCGCTTCTGATATTTGTTTCTCAGTAAAAAAATCTGAGCTGTCAAATAATGCTAAAGCCAGGGAAAACATATACTATCATGTTATCAGTCATCGGTCTTCTTTAGTAACTCAACAATTCCGCCGGAACCGCCAAGGTGGCCTGCACCGACAACAACGAAATAAGTATTGCCTGTTTTCAGGTAATCAGAAATTTTCACGGCCATTTTTTTATTTCTGTCATTCAGGATCTTATCCATTAATGTTTTATGTTCCGGAAAGTCTTCTGCAGGCTGGTTAATCAGGTCAACAAGCTCGTTGCAGTTGCCTGTTTCCCACAAATTACTCATTTCATCTACCGACTGGTTGCTTGTTTCCATTTCCTTCATGGAGTATTCAATATACTCATCAGACATATCATCAAGAGATTCGAGCATTTCCATCTGGAAATCAATTGTTTCCAATTCCAGTATTTTTTTGTCATCACCTGCTTTTTCAAGGAAATAATTATCTATGCCAAGTTGGGCCTGGTATCCGTCCCCGGTAAGGTCTGTTGTCATTATCAGCAGCATTGCTGCCCATGGTTTGAGCCTTGAATATACCATTTCCGGCATGTTTAATGCATCTAACTTTTCTTTTATCATCTTATAAGTTTTCTCGGAAAGTTCTGATTTCAGAGACTTTGCAGGGTCCTGAAAAGTCATTTTTGCCATCATGGCCATAGGGTCCGGCTGGTTATTCTTTGTATCAATTTCAACTACGAGATAATCAGAATCAGCAAAGGCATTTTCAATTTGTTCGTCCAGGGGATACAAGTTTTCCCTGGCCATGTGAATTGAACCAAGAAGATATACAGTAGCGCTGTCCTTACTAACTTTCCACATGCATGTGGACGGGATTTGCCGAATGATATTTCTCGGAGATGAACAGGAGACTGTAAAGAGCAATATTAAAATCAGTCCGGTAAAATATTTGTAAATGTTTTTCATCGTTCTTCCAATTATATCTGCAACTAATTATTATCATTAAATTAAACAATTTTTCTTAATGTATGTGCAACAACAGCAAAGATTAAAATAATATTTTCTTATGCACATAAAAAAATTTAAATTGCATTTTGTTTCATTAACAATACTGAATCATGAAAACCAAAGGAATTATACTTGCGGGCGGCAAAGGCACAAGGCTTTACCCGATGACATATACATTCAGCAAACAGCTACAGCCTGTTTATGACAAACCTATGATTTATTATCCGCTTGCCACACTAATGCTTGCCGGAATAAGGGATATACTGATAATATCCACTCCGCAGGATACTCCCAACTTTATACGGCTGCTTGGCGACGGCAGTCAGTGGGGTGTTAACCTGGAGTACATTGTCCAGCCCAACCCCGGCGGACTTCCCCAGGCATTTATCCTTGGCGAGGATTTTATCGGCAACGACCAGGTTTGCCTGATACTCGGAGATAACCTTTTTTACGGCAAACTAAATTTTCTGAGGGATGGCATTAAAAACAATATTGGCGGAACAATATTTGCATACAGGGTGGAAAATCCTGAGGCTTATGGTGTGGTAGAATTCAACAGGGAAAACAAGGTGATCAGTATAGAAGAAAAACCTGTAAAGCCGAAATCCAATTTTGCAATTCCGGGCCTTTATATATTTGATTCTGAAGCCGCGAAACGTTCGAATGAACTTAAACCCAGTGCCAGGGGAGAAGTTGAAATTACCGACCTTCACAAGAGCTATATGAATGACAGCAAGCTGCGCGTGGAAATGATCGGAAGGGGTATTGCATGGCTGGATACCGGCACTCCGGATTCCCTGAATGATGCCTCTGATTTTATAAGGGCTATTGAAAAAAGACAGGGAACGAAAATTGCCTGCCTTGAGGAAATTGCTTTAATGCAGAATTTCCTGAGCAGAGATGAATATGCTGATGTGGTTAAAAAACTTCCTAATTGCGACTACAGGCATTATTGCGAAAGAGCATTAAATGAAATTGAATACGAAAATTTATAAAAGCTCCTTAGGAGCGACACAATCTTTTGTCTATATCGCCCTGACGGGGCTGTTTTTCTTTCCGGATTCGCTTTAAGCAAAAGAACCTGGCTATTGAATTTGATGGTGGTAAGGCCGGAATGTCATCCTGAGCAGAGTCTGTTGTGGTGTATTATAGCAATTACTGCCAACGGTTTGTATAAGAATAGTAGGCGATTGCGTGGCACTTTCCTGTCAAACCGCTACCCAGTTTGAGCGGGTTACAAACCTTTATGTTTACTGCTTTCCCCGCCATTACTAATACAAAATGTTATCGGCTGGGGTTAGTTTTCCTTCTTATTTCTTTTTTCCAACATTTTTATTGCTTTATCGAAATCAGATTCAATTTTCTGCGTTTTATTAAATTTGTCATATTCTGAAAATGCTTTTTGCTCTGCTTGTTTGGCAGATATCTGTCCTTTCTCATCAAGTACTTTATACTCATTAAAATCAAGAAATTTATTTACACTTTCAGAGAATTGCTCCATTGTAAAAGTATTCCTGTTTTCGATAATCCTTTCAATATAATCAAAGTAGCTACTTATTGTTCGTTCTAAACTTTTTATTTGAGGTTCTGTTAAATAATTTTTTGCAATATTCGTATCTGACTTTAGAATTCGTCCATCTGGAGAATTTTTCCACGTTTTTAGTCCCATAAATTCTTTGTCTGCATTTGCATTATCATAAACTATTTCTGCTGCAGTGTGTCCGTGAATTGCAAAATGAAATTTATTCTGAACAGTTGCATAAAAATTTTGGGTTATTTCCGATTTTGGGTTATAATCGATGCTGCACTCCGCAAATATATCTGTAATCTGTTGATAAATTCTTCGTTCACTTGCACGTATTGACCGAACTCTCTCTAATAGCTCTTTAAAATAATCTTTTCCAAAATATCGTCCATTTTTTAGTCGTTCATCATCCATTATAAAACCTTTGATGATGTATTCTTTAAGAGTTTTTGTCGCCCAAATTCTAAATTGAGTTGCTTGTCTTGAATTAACTCTATAACCTACAGATATGATGGCATCTAAATTGAAATATTTAACTTGATATATTTTGTTATCTGTAGCAGTTGTTTCCAAAATGGAAACAACTGAATTTTCTTCAAGTTCTCCTGTCTCAAATATATTTTTTAGATGTTTGCTGATTGCAGGGACTTGCACTCCAAATAACTGTGCTATTGATTTTTGAGAGAGCCAGACTGTTTCTTCATTTAATATAACTTCTACTTTTACTTTTCCATCAGGTGCAGAGTAGAGCAAAAAATCTGTTAATTCATCTTTTATTGTAAGCTTTTTCATCTCAAATTTTTAAAATTAATCTATGTAAAATTGCTACTTTTCAATCGAAATATTGTTTGTGATAATTGAAAATGCCTGCCGATTTCCATCCATTCACCAAGATGAGCAGAGCGAATCTTGGCGAACGGTAAGTATATGCAAAGTAGGCGATTGCGGGCTTCAAACTTATCAAACCGTTACAATTTTGATGCGGGCTACAACCCTTGAATTTACTACTATCTCGCCTATTTGCTATATACATTGTTAGCGGCTGCCATTTAATTTTTCAATTTTTCCAATGATTTTAAAGTTATCCTTATTGCTCCTTCCGAATGAATCCGTGTCGTTCTGCAATCATCATTTGTTTTCTCTTTCAGTCTGGGGATGTATTTTTCAATCACTTCGGGAATTCTTTTCCCTAATACTCTGAACATTTCTGGAGCTTCTCCTCTCACTTTCTCAGTGTTTGGGTCGTCCAATAATTTGTCAAATATTGATAAATGTTCGATAAAAACTTTTGGATTATTTGTTCCAATATTTTCACAAGCCCAAATCATTCCTAATCTAACAATTGGCGATTCATCATTTGAAAAGCTAATAATCAAGTCCAGGTAATCACTAATCAATGAGAAATCCGAACGCCCAATACGACCTAATGCAAATAATGCGTTTGATCTGATTTTCTCATTTTTGCTATCAAGTTGTTTTACAATTTCTGTAATCGAATTTTCATAAAAATCAGGTCGATTAATTCCGACTTGTCCAGCAGTCCAACACGCATATTCAACTAAATCTTCATTATCCGATTTTAAAAATCCAGTCAATTCTGTCAATATTGGCTCAACGCTTTCAGGTTCCTTAAAACCAATCCTCGAAGCAAATTTTAATGCTTTCAATTTATCTTTATCGTTTCCTTCTTGAAATGTCTGTTTTATCTCGTCAATAGTCATTTTCGTTGGTCTTAGATATTAATCAACTGTTTTTATAGTAGTACGCTGGTCTTTTTTGGTTGCCGCTAACGTTCCCGTGGTATGGCTAGTAAGGGATTGCGGGCTGCGTTCGTATCACCCGTTAGTGACTTTGAAGCGGGCTACAAAGGCTCGCAAACCACTGGAACCCTTATTTGCTATACCACGTGTTAGCTGTAGATTATTCAACATCCTTCGCATATTTATAAAAGATATTTGCATATGGTGAATCAATCTTGAAAAAAGTAATCTCTTTGTATTTCGCGGATGTAGGTTTCAGATCAAACTCTCCATTAGCATTAAAGTATTTTAATCTTACTCTTTTTTTTTCTGTCTTTACGATCGGACCAATAAGAAATCTGTCATCCTTGCTGTATCTACATTCAATTATAATTGACAGTCCTGAACTTTGTAATTGCTCAAACATCTCTTTAAATGTACCTAGAGAAAAGTTTAGCGCATCTCGTTTTGTAATAATCAGTTCAGTAATATTTTCACCGTCTAGAATCTTTTTAAAGAATCTCTCATTCTCTTTATGCTTAATCTCTGAGATATCTGATTTTCGTAGTACTGATATCCCATCATAATTGAAATCTGTTGTGTCGCTCATTAATATGAATTTATCAGATTGCTCAAATATGAAACCCTCAAAATGAGTCATTGATAAATCGTCTTTATCAGCAAGGTAGACTTTTACAAAGTCATGATTTTTTATATGTTTTTCTATACGTTTCTTCATATCTGATTCGGTGTCATTAATTTGCCGCTAACGTTTCTGCAATATGGCAAGTGGTGGTCAGCGGACTGCGTTTTTATCCCCCGAGGAAAATACCTGAAGCGGACAAAAAAACTTTATTCTACTAGCGCTTTAACCATTTGCTATATTGCGTGTTGTAGGGCGTAATTTATTCATTACCAAACTCCTATCCAATTTTCGAGTTTTCTTTTAAATTCATCAACCGCAAGCCATGTATTCACTTTATTCCTATCGTCAGACCGTTTATCATACGCACAAATATACTGAATATGAAGTCTTTCATTTAATTTCAAATCAGGGATTTTTGTTTTAAATCCGTTCTTTTCCATTTTAGTAATCGATTGATAAAAATTCACTTTGTCTTGAAGGCGCTCGGGAAACCAATCATTTTCTTTTGCTCTCCAATTCATTACTTCTCCGTCCTCAGTTCCAATATGTAAAATCCAGTCATTATTACTTGCTTCAATTGCGTCCAAATGTTCACCTGTCGCTGTGTCAAAATCGGTGTTTGAATCAAAGTCTATAAGATTGCAATTAAGTTGAATTGATTCCAAATCATCTTGTTGCTTTATTATCCGCCAAATCCAACCTTGCGAATCAGTCAAGACATCACCATTGTATAAAGGAATACGAATTTTAAATTCAATCAGTTCAATTTGAAAACTATTTGTTTTATAAATCTCCGACTGTCCATTTTCATAAGTCTTATTTTCAATACATTCAATCACGGTCTTATCACCTAATAATCCGCAATTTACAATTCCAAGTGGTGTGTTATATTTTTTATCAATCAACTTATGTTTCATATTTGCAGTCTGTCTTTTATGCCCTACAACATTTATATAAAACCAATATACAAAAAATCTTTAAAATTATCGGTTTATCCGGCCGTTTTTGCTATTAATAGAGATATTTTTTCCCTATTGGGTTTATCCGCCTATGAACAAGTTATCAGATATCACAGTGATATAAGAATTATTATTATCAGTATCAACTGCCACCGCTGGCGGGGACATTCCAGAGCCGAAGACAGAATTGGAATAAAATGATGCGGCCTTGAAATTACCTGGTTCCGGATTTCTGCAGCAATCAATATTCATCCAATTACCGCCATTCATCGGATGATTTTTCAATACAAAATCCCCTTCCCATAAAGGCACGTTTTTTGCTTATTTTATAAATAATTGAAATTATTTGTTACAAGTTAGCTATTCTACTGTTATTAAAGTAGTAGCAGGCATAAAGCGGGGCATGTTAAACTGAAGAGGCAAAATCATGAAAGACTTTTACAAAAATATATACCTGGCGCTGATATTAATTCCGGCGCTCTCGGCTATAGCAGCCGGAAACAGCAATTGCGATTTTGATACCAATCCCACGAAAGCCCTGAAAACAATATTCATTGAGAACCGGGGGCAGATACTCCCCGATGAGAAAGGCTTTACTCCGGATTATTATATAAGGGGCGAAGAGCTTTCCATCTTTATATCAAAAGAGGGCCTGAAGTATAGCTTTAAGAAAATCAGAAATCCGGGAGACAGCCCCGAAGTTGAGATCAGAAACAGCTATGTATGGTTCAACTCCGAAGGCGACGCTGATTTCACGCCGGAGGAGCCGATCACAACAAGGTTTAACTTCTATTACCCGCATTGCCGCGATGGTATCACAAATGTTCCGGCCTATAAGAAACTCGTGCTTAAAAATATTTACGATGATATTGATATGCAAATATATCCGGGAAAGATAAACAACAGCCTGAAATACGACCTTATACTCCACCCCGGCGCAGATGCTGATGATGTTGAATTCGAATACGAAACAAACGGTAAATTACTTCTTGAATCCAATGAAATTACTATTGATTCGGAAATCGGTTCAATAAGGGAACAAAAGCCCTTTGCTTTTATTAAAGGTAAAAAGGACAGGATACTGAAAGAAGTCCCGTGCACGTACAATTTATCTGACAATAACATGAATTTTAACCTGCCTGAATATGATAAAAACCAGACCCTGGTGATAGACCCCAATATTATCTGGTCAACATTTTACGGTGGTGAAACAAACGGTGACCACGCTATTGATATTGAGCGAGACCCAAACGCCGATTTTATTATAGCAGGATATACGCTAAGCAATGACCTTCCCGTGAAGGATGCCGAACAGGAAATACGCCGGGGTTTCTATGACGCCTGGCTTATGAAAATGAATAATGTCGGCGATGTATTGTGGGCTACATACTTCGGCGGCGAAGAAACCGATTATGCCCGCGATATTGCAGTAGATCAGTTCGGAAGAACTTTCATGGTTGGGATTACCTGGAGTGTAAGCAGTTTCCCCACAACACAGACAGCCTGGCAAAGGTCGCACCTCGGGCCATTCCCCGGCGGTACTGACGGCTTTATTTCCAGATTTTATGAAGATGGCACACTTGTATGGTGTACATATTACGGCGGGTATGAAAACGACCACTTGTATTCCGTAACCACCAACGGCGAGCAGGAAATAGCCATTACCGGCTGGTCTGCGAGCGATAATTTCCATCTTCCCTCAAATACTAAAAACCATGCCGGCCTTGAAGATGCCGTGGTATTTACCATGACTTATGACTGCGTTCCGCTTTGGGGTACTTTTATTGGAGGCAGCGGTACGGATGCCGGAAGGGGAATTACTTATGACAGTGACGGTAAACTTGTAGCAACCGGATATACCGAAAGTTTGAATTTCCCGCTTGAAAATGTTGACGCGAGCGACAGACAAACTGTTGAAGATGCTGAAGTCTTTGTTGCTAAATTTGATGTACAGTGGCAAACAGGTTCAACAGATTATGTTCATATTTTTGGCGGGCTGGATCGTGAAGAATGCTATGCAATAAGCCCTGCTGAAGATGGTAAAGTTGTTATATGCGGAAGAACAGACAGCCGCAACTTCCCGGTGTTTGGCGCTGCCTACCAGGGGCAGAATGCAGGGCGCATGGATGCTTTTGTGTCGAAAGTAAATACTCTTGGCAAGCTGGAATGGTCAACTTATTTCGGCGGCACAAGGGACGATATTGCCAATGCCCTGGTGGTTGATGCTGTTGGTAATATTACCGTTACAGGCGAGACTATGAGTCCCGACCTTGAAACCAGCGCCATGGCCATTCAAAAAGAATATAGCGGCCCTCCGGAAGTAAGCGATGCCATGGCTTTTAAATTTGATAAAAACGGTATGGAATTGCTTTGGAGTACATATATTGGCGGTACTTCAAACGACTGGGGGTTTGGTATCACAACAGATATCAGGATGAATCCCATGATTGTAGGCGCTACTTCAAGCGAGGAATTCCCGGTTTACAGAGCCTACCAGGAAACTCTGGCAGGAGCTATAGATGCTTTTATTATGAAAATTTGCAGGAACGAACCCAAACCAATTATAACTATTCTCGGAGATATGCCCTTCTGTCCGGGGGACAGTGTTGCATTGTTTGCCGAAGACGGGCATAGGAATTATTACTGGTCCGACGGCCAGGTTGGCCAGAAGATTTATGTGAAAGACGGAGGCGAATATTATTGCACCGTGGTTGATACAGGTGGATGTATGGGCGAATCCAACAGGGTTTTCGTAGAAACATTACCCTTGCCCGTGCCGGAAATAACCGGAGACCTTGAGTTTTGCGAAGAAGACAGCACTGAGCTGACTGTTGAAGGCGATTTTATTTCTATGAAATGGAGTGACGGAGTAACTGATATTCCCAGGACAATTAAAGTTCCGGGCATATATATAATTGAAGTGCAGGGACAAAACGGATGCTTTGGCTATGACACGGTCAGCGTTATTGAAAATCCCAATCCACAGACAAAAATACATGGCCCTGAAGTTGTCTGTGCGGAATCCGAAGGAATTTTTTACTGGATAAATACCGAGGCTGAAAATATTAATATCTGGTCAGTTGAAGGCGGCGTGCTTGATTATGGAGTTGACAGTTTGAATGTTACTGTTGACTGGGGTGCCAGCGGAACCGGTAAAGTAATGGTTTCAGAAACAAACCAGATAACGGGTTGTACAGGCTACGACACGCTGATTGTTACCATTAGCGATAAACTAATGCCTGAAATTATGTCGGATATCGGTGATTTCGATATTTGCGAGGGCGACAGCATAGAACTTGATGCCGGTCCCGGCTATGCATATTATAAATGGAATACAGGCGCTAACACGCAAAAAATATGGGTAAAAACATCCGGCGAATATGATGTATTGGTTAGGGACAATTCCGGCTGCGAGGGGGTTGATACCGTTCTCGTATCGGTTTTCCCGAATCCTGCCCCAACGATAAGTGGCGAAAATAATTTATGTGCCCCGGCAATGAATGAAATTTATTCAACACCTGAAGTCAGCGGGCATTCATATTCATGGACGGTTGTTAACGGTGATATAACTTCCGGACATGGAACAAACCAGGTTACAATCGACTGGCCCGCCGCGAATAACGCGAAGATTCTCCTTACCGAAACAAATGATATAACGGGCTGCATGGCAAGTACTGAATATGATGTAACTATCAACCCAACCCCGGAACCGATTATTCAGGCCCTGGGCGATACGGAATTTTGCGATGGTGAAAGCGTTACACTTGACGCCGGGGCCGGATATGACAGTTATGAATGGACCGGCGGCGAAACAAGCAGGACAATCAGCGTTGATAAAAGCGGAGATTATTCGGTGAAAGTTACAAACAGCTCCGGCTGCGTGGCTGACTCCGATCCGGTCAGGGTAACGGTACACCCCCTTCCGGATAAACCCCTGATAACAAGGCAGGAAGACAGTCTCTACTGCACAGATGCTTTCTCATACCAGTGGATATTGGATGAAGTGGACATCCCCGGCGCAAATCAGAAAAAATATGTTCCCGATGAAAGCGGATATTATTCAGTCAGGGTAACTAATGAATTCGGCTGCGAGGCGGAATCCGATACTGTTTATTTCTGGAAAGGCGTAGCGGGAATGACCCTTGCACTGCCTGATACTGTTTTCTCACATCCCGGACAGGACGTGGAACTTGATATATCAATTGAATCATCATTTAACCTTGATTTGATCGGCGCTTATGAATATGATATTTATCTCAGGTACAATTCCACCATGCTAATGCCTTTCGGCAGCCCTGAGACTATATTCAACGACGGATATACTGAGGTTATTAAACTCAGCGGCACAAGAACCGGGGAAACGGGAACTCTTCATTCCCTGAAGTTCCTGGCTACACTGGGAACAGATGAATGCACGGAAGTCCATATTGATTCACTGGTATGGAAAGATGCCGAGAGAATCAATATAAATTACAGGCACGGATATGTATGCTACGAGAATCTGTGCCGTGCCGGAGGTTCGCCCCGCTTGTTCGATCCAAACGGAATTATTGACCTGGGCGAAATATCTCCCTCGCCTGTTAAGGAAAAAGCTACAATCAACTATTCCCTTATCGAAGACGGCCAAACCGAAGTATATCTAACCGATGCTTCCGGCGGCAGGGTATTGGATATAAAATCAGAATATATGAAAAAAGGCCCCTACAGCGAGGAAATTGATACCGGCAACCTTGCTTCAGGCATTTACTTCTGTATTTTGCAGACAGCTTCCCATACACTCGTCAGAAGGATGATTATTGTGAAATAGTTAGAGTTAATAAATTCAGATTATCCCCGATTTGTTTATCTTGTGCTAAAACTGTAAGTTAAACGTGTACTTTATTGTATTTAGTTTTGTGTTTTCCGGTTCCGGGAGAGAAAAAAATGGATAATGAAGAAAAATATATAAATTCGTTTACAGATTTTGGTTTTAAAAGAATATTCGGATAGGAACCAAACAAAGACCTGCTGATGGACTTTCTGAATGAGCTGCTGCGCGAAGAACAGGGAGAAATTGTAAACCTCACCTACCTGAAAAACCAACCAGAGATATATATGACCTAAAAACTGAGCGATATTAAAACCCACAAGGTGTTCTGCTATTAGCTGATATTTATTCCTCTTGCCTGAAAATTACAAGTTTCTTGTTGATTTTTGGGTCTCGTAATCGAAAGCTTTGTAATTACAGATTATCAGTATCTTATAAAAAATAATGAGTATAGAATATAATCTCCGTAACTTATTCCCGATTTTTTTGTTAATCAGGGAACAAATAATATAAAATGGAGATATTATGAAAAAGGCCCTACTCTTATTAATAGCTGTATTTACGCTTTTTACTTCGATCAATCTTCAGGCACAGTTGGTATTTGACCTTGAATTTTCATCTTTTGCATCTCCTTCAGGCTATCAGGCAGATGAAGGAGTATTTTCCGATGCCTTGTATATTATGAACCCGGGAGAAGTACATTTCGATTTACTGCTAAACAATAACGGCACATTAGTGGTATGCAAAAGTGATGTAGGCCGGATAAAAATTTTCGCAGAAGATGAAAACGGAGATTTTTCTATTTTGCTTGCAGAAAAATATTTCGGTGCTTCTCTACCACCTGAAACAGACTCGGTAGAAATAAACATCGACCCTGGAGAATTGGATTTTCAGCCGATGTCATACAATGACTATAACGCACAGGGATCAGATTATATTATACCGGATATGTTTAAATATATGGCAAACAACGTTACTCCGCGCTACAAGGCCGTTGTTGAACTGGAAGCCGACGAAGATACTACAAACAATTCGGGAGAGATTGTATTCAGGTTGTATCTGAAGAAAGGTATTGCGCTTTTATCTGCGGAAAACACCTGGCAGGATATTGATTTAAATAGCGATAGGGATATTATTGCCGGCAGATTAAATTTTGACTCCCTCCATACAGTATGTACCAACCTGGAGAACCAGCTTCAACAGCCTGGAAAATTATTTGACTACTTCGACAGGAATTCCTGGGAACCGCAAAGTGCAGATTATACCCAATACAACACTTTATTCTGGGTTGACGGCGACGATAAAGCAATTGCAGAAACAGAAAGACAAAATATTATTAAATATGCCATGAACGGCAATTATAACAACAAATCTTCGATTGCAATATTCAGCCAGGAAGCAGCCCGATACCATGGAAGCAGCGGAACAGATTACGACAATACATTCCTGAATAAAGTTCTTGCTGTAGAAAATGTTGAACCTGGTAATCCATTGGGGAAAGATATTAGCAATAATGGCAACAAACTTATTGAAACGCACGGTTATATTCAAACTCCTGTAAAAATTACCACTTTTCAGAACGACCCGAAGCCATATTGCGGGTTGTTATCGGTACAGCAGAATGTAGAGGGGCTTTGTACCTATCTTATGATGTATGAGAATTCCATTGGCAACGACAGTTGTGGAGCAGTTTTGCACAATACTTTATATTATAATGTTATATACGTGGCTGTGGATTTCAGGCACATTGGAAATACCGAAAGTATATTGCTCCTTGTTCTGGATAATATCGCAAAAAATTCCGGGGAGGATAATATTTCCCTATCTATTGATAATAGCCAACGGGAATATTTTCCGGGAGAAACAGCAGATTTTCGTTTCAGGGCTCAAACTTTTCAAGGACCGGCCATGGGAGTTTCAATAAATTGCCATGATACTCTTTCCGGGGTTGAGTATTCGGTTATTACAGATAACTATGGCTACGGGACTTTTAATTTTACAGTTGATGAAAATGCCGAGCCTGGAAGATATTTGGTAAAATTTTCTTACAAAACATCGATATTTACAACCAATGTGGTAACAGGTACCTACAAGGTTTTGGATACTAAAATTAGTTATACCGGGCCGGAAGAAGTTTGCGAAGGAGCTACGGATAGTTACCAGGCTGTAGACGAAAGGAGAGATATCCATTGGACAGCCCTTGAAAATTGTTCTATTGTCGGATATACAACCCAGGATGTTGTAGAGGTGAAATGGGAAAATGAAGGAGAAGCAAGAATCGAACTACGGCAATTTATACCATCAATTAGTAAAACAAGCCGGGATACAATTGTGGTAAATGTTTTACCCCAGCCGGAAAAGCCAACCATTACAAGAGCTGAAACAATTCTCGCCTTAATATCCTCCTCCCCGGTGAACAACTATTGGTACGAGGGAGATGAGTATATAGAGAATGATCACAACGATACGCTTATTGTTTATGGTGGTGGAGATTATTCCGTAAAAGTACTTGGAGAAAACGGCTGCTTTTCAGAAGCAGATACCTTGCGATTGATAATATCTGTTGAAGAAGAAATTTTATCAGATAACCAATTAAATATTTATCCCAATCCTTCCGGCGGAAAATTTGATATTGATATTTCCGGAATAAATGATGATATTATGGAAATACAGATAACGGATATAAACGGCACAGTTATTCTTAGGCTGGATAATATTCAGTCTTTTACGGGAAATTCTGTGAAAATTGATCTTGATAATATCAGCAATGGTTTGTATTATTGTATTCTTAAAACAAGGGATGGGGTTAAAACTGACCCAATTGTTATTTTAAAATAAGATATTATTAACTATTTTTCTGGTACTACAATGAGACTCATATTTACCCTGGTAATTTTACTGGCGGCGTTTACTAATGTATATTCTATTGAACAAATACTTCAGGTTGGGGGAGGATTCAAATGTTTGAGGACGAATCCTGTCAATAGCGAAGTTATCTATGTTACAATGAACCAGTGCATGGCAACTTTTAATACAGAGACCGGCGAGCAAAATGATGTATGGCCGCTACAAAGCCTTAACCCTTATGATTGCGCAGTCAGCCACGACGGCAGCATGATTGCTGTAATAAATATCAAAGATGATAATTATTTAGTATCGGTAATGACTTCATCCGGGGAATTGATCTCAAATATTCAAACAGCAGATTATCCCCAAAATCCTGTTATTTTTGATACTGATGGCAATGTATGGGTTCGCCATACAATGAAAATGGTAAAATATAATAGCGTTACAACGGAGGAAATTGAAACCTGCTCATTTGAAAACGGATGGGTGATTTCTTCAATGGCAACAGACGGATCAAAAATTGCTGTGCGTAACTACAGTAAATTTAGAATTAAAGACTTACGCGAAAATGACAGCATCACATTCGATACTGAAGCAGCAAGCGTAGTTGGCAGTTATTTCAGCCCGGACGCATCGCTTATTGCTACTCACAATTACGATTCCACCCTCAGGATTTTTAATACAGTTACTGGCAGTGAAGTATTAAGAATTGATGATAACAATACAAAAGAATTGGGAGAATCAGCCGGGTGTATCAGCGAAGATAACAAAACGCTGGCCTACTGCACGATCGAAGGAATTTATATTGTCGATATCCAATCAGGGAATATAAGGCAAATCAGGTACGGGGATTTTTCATCCAATGCCCTGGCATTTGATAATAATCCGGATTATATCTGGGCGATTAGTTCTGAAAAAATTAATAAAATCAATTTGAACAACGGTAATAAGGTCTTCGCTATTGACGGAAATTTTGATATCCGGCAAAATTCATCATTTGAGTTCCTGTACAGTTTTGTTCCCGGAAACAAACAGATAATTACAGCAAGCAAGGGGCTGATAGCATACCGGGATATTGAAAATGCCGGGCTGTTGAAAGAGTTTACAGGTATTCATGCAAATCTTTCTTTCCTGGGGTATAATCACGACGGCAGCAGTATTATTACTGTTGATCTGGCAACGCCAAGGGTAAAAGTATGGAATTCGAAGACCGGAATCCAGGAATCTTTTATGAGCGCGTTTACTAATGGTATCGGGCATGTCTGCCTTGGGCCAAAGAAAAATACTATACTTATTGAATCGGCGTATGAAAATATCAGGTATGTTGACCTGGAAAACAAAAGGCTGCTAACCGAGCTTGAAAATACTGCTAACTGGGACTATAATATAAAAATTACCGCCGATGAAAAATATGCATACAGCAGGGACAATTACTCAGTTTATATCTGGGATCTGAGCAGCGGAAAACTCGACCGTACTTTTACTTACGATACTTCGCTGTATTCCGTTGATATATTTCCTGATGGAAACAATATCCTTCTTGGCAGGTACAACGGTTTTGTAATTGCTGACGCTCAAACAGGTGAAAAAGGTAAATCCGTTATTGCAAACTGTAAACAAGCGGGTATGTCGCCGGACGGTTCTCTAATATATTTTTATTACGATGATTCTTATATTAAAGTGTATTCATATCCCGAACTCACGGAAGTCCTGACAATTGATCCTGATAAAGATGTGCAGGAAGTACATATATCCCGGGATAACAGTAAACTTGCTTATGAAATAGCAGGTAAGCTGAATATTATTGATATTCATAGCGGAAATACAATTAAAAACATTTCAGCCGCGTTCTACGATTTCGAATTTTCCCCCGACTGCTCTGAAATTTCATACTATAATGGCAAAGATATTATAGTTGAAAAATTAAACGGACAGATTGAATCAGGCATTTACAATTTCCCCGGCGGAGATGCTCCTGATATAATCAGATGGCTGCCGGACGGCGAAAGATATGCCGCCGCTGATGGCAAAATATTAAAGATAATTGACACTACTACGCAATCGGTTTTGAAAGAAGTTGAGCTTAGCCGAAAAATTCTTGATATTAATATCAGCGAAAACGGTAATTACCTTGCGGCAGGAATTGAATACCCCTCGGACAAAAGGCATGTTTACCTGTGGAAAATTGAAGATGAAAAGGGGCATTACCTGATGGATGAAGAATTTGAAACGCTGGATTACAAAGGCGCACACACAAGGTTTATCAATGATGACGAAGAACTGCTGGTAGTTGGCGAAAATGTGTTCAGTATCTGGAATGTTTCAACCCGGAGCTTGAAATATAAGAAGAGTAACGGCAATTTTAATGAAGTGTTCGACTATGATAAAAATAATAATATGATAGCAGTTGCTACACTTGAAGATTTTGAGATTTGGGACCTTAATACGCAAACAAGATACGAGAAAGGTGAAATTACCGGTAGTAATAATATTTGGGGAATTGCATGGAGCGAAAACGGAGAAAAACTTTATCTGATGGCCGACGATTACAAGTTGTACATTTACAATTTTAATGATAAAAAATTAGAACCTGATACAAAGATATTTGATAACAAACCGAGCATGTTAACAATTTCTGATAATCACGAAATTATCTGCCTTTACAGCAATTATTATTCTGCTATATTTCTTAATTCAAACAATCTGAGCGAAATTGCCGAACATCCTTCTTTTGGATTTGGGCATGTAAGCAGGGTTGACGACAAAAACATGACCTACCAGATAAAAAGAAACGACGGTACACTGGAAACCAAACCAATTATTGAAGCATACGAACCAATGGCGATTAACGCGCCGATTGCAGGGGTTTCGGATATCAGCTTCCGATCAGGAGCTGAATATATCGTAGGCAGAGAGAAAAGTTCCGTGAACCTGTATGATGTTTATACAGCTAATATCATGAAAAGGATACAGATGGAAACCGGAGACAATCTCTGGCTTCATCCGTCAGGAAATATACTTATCAGCGGCAGGAAAATATATAATATCGAAACAGAAACATCAAGGGATTTCGGAGACGAGCAGGATGAGTTTGTCGGAATGTCTCCGGACGGCAGGTATGCTGTTATTTCAACATGGGATGGATATGAATTCTATAATCCCGAAACCGGAGAACTTGATTTTATTATCGATGACGACTATAGTTTTAACCATCGCAAAGGGGCTTTTGCTATCTCACCGGACAATAAATATATGGCTGCAAAAGTTGAAGATAATATCAAGATTTGGGATATTGACAGCCGGCAGTTCTTCAGGTCCCTGCCGGGCGGCGCCTGGGGGCTTGATGCGCCCTGTTTCCATCCTGCATCAAAGTTTATTGCGTCAACTTCATTCGACGGATATATTCGTTTCTGGAATATTCAGAGCGGCGATGAAGTGGAAGTTGTGGAATGTAAAACCCCGTCGGATTTAGTATTCAGCGATGACGGCCTTATGATGATGTCCGGCGATATCTATCACGGACTTAAAGTATGGAACCTCGATCCTGATATTTATCTATCGGCAGAAGATAAAGAAGGAACTTCTGAGAACACTATCTCCATCACCCCCAACCCGGTGGGCGCAAACACTGAAATAAAATACCTGCACGGGCAGGATACATACTTCGGCATACAGATTCACGATATTCACGGGAATATAGTTAAGGAAGTACAACACTTCACCTTCCGCACATCGGGAGAATATTCCTTCAATGTCGATCTTGACGGCCTTCCTTCGGGTATGTACTATTGCGTTATAAAAACAAATAGCGGAAGTATTAGCGCCCCGATTGCAATTGTGAAATAAATTCAGAACTCCGGACCTGTGGAAGAATAATTAATAAGTTTTATGCACAACGCCATAAATTATTATGTCGCATTCATTAATAATTGTTACCGCATAAATAAATCTGAACTATAAAATATTATCATGCCTGACATTCCCAAATCCTTACCCTTTAGGGGAGGCGCGGCATCTTACGAGGGTTCCACACTGTGTGTGTTGGGAGGGGCGAAGATTGAATTGGAATAATCAATAACAGCGACTTTATAAATTACCTGGATTCCGGATTTCTGAAGTTATTCAAAGTAGTTTTTTAGTTCTGAGCGGAACTTTTTTGTTAAAAAAAGGTTATTTTTATGTTAGTAATTATTGAATAATCCGGAAGTAGTAAGTGTTTTTAATAAAAAGATCTTTAATTTATTCGATATTCATCTTCTTTATATATACATTGGCTATTGCTGTTGAATTGCCTGTCTATAATCTTCTTATCGAACAGTCCTGGGTTGACAAACTCAATGAAGACGTCCTTGCCGATGTCTATTGCCCTGCAATAATCCAACATAATGGAATTGATTACGAATGCACTGCAAGGTACAGGGGCGGAACCGCCCGGTGGCTGAAAAAGAAAAGCTGGCGTATCAGGTTCGAGGACACACTGAATCCCTTCGGCGTAAAGGATATAAACTTCAATTGCGAGTACAGGGATACTTCACTGATGAGAAATTATATATCAATGCGCCTTTATGATTATATGGGGCTTCATGCACCTGTAATTGATTATGCCAGGATGGATATAAATGGTAAATATAATGGTGTTTTTAATACTCTTGAAGTTGTTGACGATGCTTTTTTCAATAAAAGGGGAATACCAAAGGGGCCATTTTATAAAGCAAAGTCCCATTGTGCTGATATGAGTCCTATAGCCGTTTTTGATAATTACCACACCGCATGGGAAATGAAGGAAGGATTGGCAGGTAATTATTCAGATTTGCAGTCTATGTTCAGTAAGTTCTGGTTTTTTACAGACAAGGATTTTCGTAATAATATTGAAAATCTGATTGATGTGGACAAAACTATAAGATATTTTGCCATTGTGCTATTCAATCTCGGGGCGGACAATGTCAGCGTAAACCTTTATCTATATAAAAATCCTGCCACGGGCCTTTATGAAATTCTCCCCTGGGACAATGACGCTACATTCGGGAATGACTGGTCCGGAACATTTCACGAGAATTATGTTGAAAAACTTGAAAACAGTAATCTGAATTACCACAATCTCTATCGCCGGCTGATCGAAATACCGGAGTACAGGGGGAAATTCGATAATTATGTTCGGCAAATAGCATCAGAAGCTGTTCCTTTCATAATCAGAACAATTGATTCACTTGATAAGGAAATAGAAGAAGAAATTGAAGAAGATATAACGCGCCAGGGAGATGATGAAGCCTACGAAAGAGCTGTAAATGATCTGAAAGGTTTTATTCTGGAGCGCGCCGAACTTCTTGCCGGGTACAATGTTCGCCAGGCACAGGGAATCACAGATTTTACCTGCAGCAATCCCAATCCTGAACTTGGTTCGGAAGTTTTATTCAGCGTTAGAAGCCTTCCCGGAAAAGAAGTATTTGTAAATAGAAGCAGCGGGCTGGATTTCACTGTTCTTTATGATTCATACGACCTGGAATCATTCCTGTTATATGACGATGGAGAGCATGATGATGGGGAAAAGGACGACGGCCTTTACGCTGCAAAAGTTAGTTTCAGCGGCGTTAGCGACAGCCTGATGATGATTTGCTTTTCGGGTGACGACGGCTATGACTATCCCGGGAACGGCCTGCATTTAATAAATTCTTTCCGCCACTATTCCTATGCCGTAAACCTAATGCCGCAATCCCGCAATTTGAAGGATAAACTCAGTTTTGGTAAATATTATAGCAAGGGCGGGCTAAAATGTATTGAACTGAAGAATATCTCGAATGATACAATTGACCTTTCATATACATATTTTAATTCCGGCGATTACTGGCAAAACCTTTTGATAACGGAAAACACAAGAATATTTCCCGGAGCTAAGCTGCTGCTTTCCAATGATTATATGCTGGCAGAAAATATTTTTGATTTCCCGGTTTATCATGCCAATATTTTCTTTGATTTTAAAACCGGCGACAGCCTCAGGATGAAAAATTCGTTTTTTCAAAAATTCTTTTCCCGGGTTTGCCCCGAGCCTTCTCCGTTGCCGGAACGGGATTACAATATAGTTATCAATGAAATTAATTATAATTCCGCTAATAATTCTGAATCCGGTGACTGGATTGAGCTTTATAATAATTCCGGGGAAGAAGCCGATCTGTCCGGTTTTTATTTTCGTGATTCTGAGGAATCTCACAGGTTTATAATACCTTCAGGTACAATAATACAGCCGGGTTCTTACTTAGTTATTGTCAATGACAGTGCGGCATTTTCCACTGAATTCAATGGTGTGGCAAATATCGGATGTTTTGATTTCGGGCTGAATGGCGGCGGCGAAGAAGTAATACTTTTCAACTCATTCAATGAAATTGTTGATGAAGTGAAATATGACGATAAACACCCCTGGCCTTCAGGCGCTGACGGTATGGGGCATTCACTGGAACTTATCAACCCGGATATGGATAACAAACTTGCCGGGTCATGGGCTGCTTCCGTGGGCAAAGGAACGCCGGGATTTGTAAACAGCAGGCTTGCAAATATCGACTCGGTTGCAAGCACCCTGTTGCTGCAAAATTATCCGAATCCATTTTACAGAAGTACTGTTTTTGTATTTCAACTGAATGAAGAGTACAGCGACATAAGAATCAAAATAATGGATATGCAGGGGCATGATGTTGATGAAATCGTTTTTCAGCCGGGCGGGAACAAAGTCTGCCAATATCAATGGTCGCCGGCTGGATTAGCGAGCGGAGCCTATTTCTACAGGCTGATACTTGACGGTAAAATATACGGGACAAAAACTTTTATTTATTACAATTAAACATCATACACTCAGCCGTGTATTGTTGAATTATGTGTATGGAATGTGTAACGGTATATATAAGAAATTAAGGATATATTGAAAATGAGATTTTTGGTAAAAGCATTATTATTCATGGCTATATTATACTCTGCAAGGTCAGAGGTTAAAGAATATTTTATTACATGCGATCCGGTTGAATTCCAGAATATATACGACAATTACTCACAGGACATTTATATAGACGCTACTGTTACCTACCAGACCCAAACCTGGGACGGATGCAGCCTGAGAATTCGTGGCGACGGCTCCAGGGCAAAGCCGAAGAAATCCCTGAAGATTGTTTTTGATAAAGACAGGTTTGTTGGCAACGTTGAAAAGATCAACCTGAATGCCGAGTGGGATGACCCGACTTATTTTCACCAGTATCTCTCAGCCAGACTATTTCGTGAGTCCGGGCAGCCCTGCTTCAATGCCGAACATGTAAGGGTTTACCTGAATGGCGAATATTTTGGCCTTTACCTTGAAATCGAGAATATGGACGAAGATTTTCTTATGAAAAGAGGCCTTGACCCGAAAGCAAATATGTACAAGGCCACAGTCGATAACGCAAGCCTGACAATATTCGACGATGTGGATGCCCTTTGGGAAAAGAAAAGCAACGAAACAGCTGACTGGAATGATCTGAGGGCTTTGATTGATTCGCTTGAAAATGTTCCCGACGAAAGATATTATGAATTTGCACGAAGAACATTTGATTACGATGCCATGGTTAACATCATTTCGATGAATATTCTGATTGGCAACAAGAGTACTTATTACCATAACTATTATATGTTCCATGATATCAACCGAACAGGCAAATGGACGATGTTTCCCTGGGATCTCGATAAAACTTTTCTTCATTTCGGGTATGATTATTCCTATTCAACCAGCAGTAAATACTGGTCTCATGACAATCCCTTCGTGGAACGCGCACTGATGTGCGATCCGATATTCGAAGACATAAAGCTTAGAACAAAAGAACTGGCAGAAACACTTTTCAATAAAGATTATCTTTACCCTATAATTGACAGCCTGGAATCTGTTCTGAAAACATCCGTTGAAGAAGACCAGACAGATAATTTAGAAAATCTTAATCAGTGGATAGCTAATCTTTGGGGCAATAAGAACGATTATATAGAGAAAAGATACGACAACCTGGAACAGCAGTTTAAAAAATGCCCCAGGGTATTCCGCGTGAAAAGAACTCCTTACGTATATGGAAAATCTGTAAGGTTCGAATGGGAATCAACAGTTTGCCCTTCGGGTGACAATGTAAAATATAAACTTGGGCTTAGCAATCAGTCCAATTACGATGCTGGTACTTTCAAATGGTATGATGATATTGAAGATACTGCTCTCACAGTTACTGATCTCCCCGAGCCCGGAAGATACTGGTGGGTTTTAATAGCATATAACGGTTCGTGGGAAACCGAGGCTACCGATAATCTGCAGGAAATTGTTATTGCGAATTATACTGATCTGGAATGTACAATCAATTCTGACAAAACCCTGACAAAAGAAAATTCTCCTTATTATGTGGATTGCGACGTTAATGTTAATGCCAACGCTACTCTTACAATTCAGGAAGGAGTTGACCTGATTATTGCAGCGAATAAGACCATAAATATTTATGGCGGCCTGAAGGTAAATGGTTCGGCAGCAAACCCTGTAAGATTTTATCCAGAAACAGGGGTTGACTACTGGGGAGGGCTGAATATTGAAAATCCGGCCAAAGAAAGCAGTATCAGCCATGCTGAATTTTTAAATGCCTGCATAAACCTACAATTTCCCGAAGGCCGGCCCGGCAGTTTTGCAGCAGATAATATTAAAATGGAAATTACTTCTGAAGAAATGGAAAATTTCATGATATTCGAAAGCCAGTACTGCAATCTTGACCTGACGAATTCAACTTTCTTCGGGATCGGTACGGGCCAGGGAGTTCACAGCTATTTCGGCAGGGGCGTTGTTGATAATTGCTTTATAGATAATTTCCCGGATGCTATCGAATTTATTGGCGATGAAAACGGTACAATTTCAAACTGCCGTATAACAAACTCTGGTGATGATGCCATTGATTGCAACGGTGTAAAGAACCTTACAATCAGGAATAATTATCTTTCGGATTGTGCTGATAAAGGAATTTCTCTTGGCTGGGACAGAGTAGCACCGAGCGAAAATATTCAGGTATTTCGTAACCTGATTGTTAACTGCGGAACTGCCATTTCTGTTAAAAGCGGTTCGGAAGCCTGGTTTGCAAATAATACATTTCACGGCAATGCCACGGGTGTTCACTGCTATGTAAAAGATGGCAGCGGGCAGTCCGGACCGATAGCTCATACAAGCAACTGTATCTTTTCGGCTTGCAGCAAAAATGTTATTAACAAAGACGAAGCATCGGAAATTTTTATATCTTATTCACTTTCGGATACGGATGCTATGCCCGGAGAAAACAATATAAAAGCAGATCCGGGATATAAAGATATTCCAATCAGAGACTTCTCTCTTAAACCGGATTCACCATGTATAAATACAGGCGATCCAGCTTCCGAAACCGATCCTGACGGCACAAGAAATGATATCGGCGCTTTCCCATTTGACAGCAGGAGCCTGCTGAAAATTGTAATTAACGAGATTAATTACAACTCACCTGACAGCCTGAATCCTGAAGACTGGGTGGAATTATATAATGCAGAAAACAAACCGGTAGATATATCCGGATGGTATTTCAGCGACGGCGATAACACCCATAAATTTGTTATTGAAAACGGAACCGTGCTTCAGCCGGATTCATATATTGTATTGGTTAAAGATATTGCTGCCTTCACGGGAGTTTTCCCCGATGTAAATAATTATATCGGTGAAATGGACTTTGGCCTAAGCGGATCAGGTGAGCTTGTACGCCTGTTTAATTCTGGCGGCGCACTGATAGACTCGCTGACTTATATGGATGAACTGCCCTGGCCTGAAGAAGCTGACGGTAACGGACCGACACTTGAGCTTAGGCATCCCGAACTTGATAATTCAAAAGCTTCGTCGTGGAGGGCTTCGAAAAACAACGGTACTCCGGGCTATAAAAATTCAGTTCACGACAGTCTTGCCTCTTTATACAGCAACCCTGTCCTTGATCTTTCGGAAGTTCAAATCTTTCCGAATCCGGCGAAAGATTATTTTGCGGTTGAGTTCTATAACAGCAGGACAGGCAGCGTACAAATCGGCATTTTCGATATGCTGGGAAGCAATGTATTTACAATCAACACAGCAATCCTTAATTCCGGAAGACAGACTTACCGGGTTAACTTCCCCGGAATACCGGCCGGAGTTTACCAGGTGGTAATTAATAATGGAAAAGATATTCTTAAGGCCAAGCTAATTATTGGGGCAAAATAGAATATTTACCGTGCAAATACAATTATACGTTTTTCCTGAAACAGCATGTTACACGGGATAGCAATACAATGTATTGCTTCCTTATGTTACAAATAAATGATTTTTTGAAAAAAAACTTGCAATTTAACACAGTACCTCTTAAGACAGCCACATTGGGGAGGTCAAACATGATAATATTTTATAGTTCAGATCAATTGATATGGTAAAATGGTTGACAAATACGACATATTAATTTACGACGTTGTTTTTAAAACTTTTTGATTTTAGTTCGGGCTAAGGAGTACTAATATTACTGTTATTTTTAGAATTTCCGAAATCCGGATTATAATCGATTGCACGGTATGTTGAGTTTATTACTTCCCGTTAATTCAGGAACTATATTTCAAAATAATTTCGGGAATTAAAATTGGGGTTAACAAAAAAAGGCAGTGAGTGAACTGCCTTCGAAAAAAAAAGATTGTTTAATCAGATATTGTAATATTCATATTCGTAAATATATAATTCCACTATTTTACCATCTGAATTTCTGATTGTTTCTTTTGATACTCTGCCGTACTGATTATATTCCAATTGTTTAATTTCAATAACCTCACCTAAGGAACCAAAACTGATCACCTGAACAATATTGCTTTCAATCTGGTAATTCAGGCTGTCTCTTTTTTGATATGATCCGTCGGGCTGCTGATTAGTAATTTTTTCAACCACATTCCCCATATCATTATAAGAATAGTGGTAATTAGTTTCAATATTTGAAGAACCGGGAATTCCTGATTCAATTTTTCTTGTTACGTTGCCCCGGTTGTCATAATCAAAATTTTCTTTGCTAAGCAGATCACCCTGGTGTGAAAAAACACATCTTTCAATAATATCACCGGAGCTGTTGAAAGAATAATTTATAATATTTACAGAATCGATATTTCCGGTTTTATCGTAATAGCTGACCTGTTCGGTAGAATTCTGGCCGGAATATGAATAGACTGATTTTTTTACGATCATTCCGTTATCATCAAATTTCGTCCAGACGATCAGATTTCCATTTTCATCATATTCTTTATAACTTTGCTGATAAAGCCTGGCCTGAGTAGCAGGGTCAGACTTCCATTTAGTAATAGACTTAATTTCAATCAGGGAAGGGTCTATACCAACAGGATTGTCATAATAATTACATGAATTAAGTAAAATTACTCCCAGGAGGGAAAGAATGGATGTAAAAGTAGATATTTTCAATTTAATTATCATATTACATTATCAAAATTCTGCCAAATCAATTTAAAATACGAAAATCTTTACAATATATCAACAGTTTATTAACAAATTTATTTCAAAAAAATTGAACTTTGCTTATAATCAAACTTTCCGGGTAATATTATTTCATTCATAAAAGCAGGGCAAATCGGCTTACTCTAAATTATTAATTGGCAGATTACTGAAAAGCATCCTTTGATAATTCTACTACTCTAATAAATCTGTTCCACTGCAGTAACAATCCTGACTATTGTATAAGCTGTACCCCGTTGATTTAGCCATATCCCCGAAGGAAAAGGCTGAAGTAAGCCCCTTCCTTCAGGATGACGTTTGGGAGAATCCGGATAATTTCCGATAATAATATTTAATTCATTTCATTAAAACTAATGCCATTAAATCCGGATGTTGTATCACTATTTTTTGAAAGTATAGCTGAAACCAAGGCTTGCAGCAATAATATTCATATTGTGAAGGCCCGGCATACCGCTAAATTCTTCATTTTTCTGTTGTGCTTCCGCTACTCTTTCCCAAGTAATCTCTCTTTCTGTTCCAATAAGATATTCAATACCAAAATCCATACCGAGGCATTCGGTTATCTGGTATCCACAGCCAAGAGATAATCCATTATATGATATACTCGGGAAAATTATTGTAAGTGTTTCATCCGGTGCAGGAGCGGGATCATGATAAAGGCCAAATCTCAAATCAAAATTGTTTGCCAATTCATATTCTGCTCCAAATCTAATTTGCAGACAGTCTTCCCATTTAAGAGGCATTTCTTCTTCCAGTGGTGGTGCTGGTGGCTGTGCATTCATATCAGGCCATGCTGAATATGTTGTTGTCATTATATCAATAGCATCAGACCATAAACTGTATTGAAAATCAAGGCAAAGTGTTAATTTATCAATTGGTTTAACTGCAATACCGCCGCCAATCCATGTTGGCCAGGACAGGTCTCTTTCAAATTCACTCTCGTTACTCAAAGTTGCACCCATCATTCCGCCAATGGTTTCCATGGCCATATTATCTGCATCACCTTCCATTTTCACGGTTGTTTTTGTTTTAAATGAAACTCCTATTGAAATCATATCAACGGGTTTGTAAAGCAATCCAAGACTAAGCCCATACCCCATTCCGGTACTTGATTCAGTGTATTGAGTATCATAAATGCCATCTTCACCTATGCCTGTGATGTTTCCTGTTGCCAAATCGACCTGGAACATATCAAGAGGGCGTTCCATATCAAGCATACCATAATAAATATTCATGGCTGCCCCTACACTGAACTTATCAGAAATCTTGTAGGCAATTGTCGGAGATATATTTACAACACCAACTTCGTTGCTCCATTTTAATTCCTTGCCAGCGCTGAAAGCAATAAGGTCAGCTCCGTCCCACTCTGCACCGAGCCCGGAAGGAACATAAGCGCTTAAACCAATAGTAAGATCACCGCTCATTAAAGGCACATAACCCATTATATTTGGTGCTATGTAATGATTTGTTTTCGTTGTGGCATCTACTACAAGTGCACCCATTTGGGCAGGAAATGTTGTTTTATAAGTACCGATAGGTATAATGTCAGTTACAAATAATCCAATTTGTGCATTGTTTATATTTGTTATCCCGGCAGGATTCCAGTAAACAGCTGTATAGTCATCGGCAAGCCCCACCATGGCGCCACCCATACCAAGGCCTTTCGGCCCGGGGCTGTTAAGGCTTAATCCATTTGAAAATGCATTATAGCTGCTGAAAATCAGCATCATGCAAAAGAAAGTAATGAGTTTCTTCATTAATGTACTCCATGAGAATTGAGTAAATAGTGCATTCATTTGTATATTTAATTTTATAACACCTGTTATTTTCAAATAATTACAGAAATATCCCTTCTGAAATTTCCTGCATTGAAGATAATCATTTTTTTATTGAATTGATAACATCATAAGAACAAAGAAATTAAAAGCACAATTATTAATTAGCGGAAGATAGAAAAAGATTTATTAAGGGGCAACAAAAAAATTATAAATAATTATTTATATATTATTAATTAAAAAAATATGAAAAAAGCAATAATTCTATAAGATTCTATTTAATATATATTTACAACATATATTCATTTGGCAATAAAAGTGATTCAAGGGAATAAATAATTCACTATTTCATTTCAAAAATTTATATCCCACTGTAGGAACAGTAATAATATGCCTTGGTTTGGCCGGCGATATTTCTAACTTTTTCCTCAGGGATAATATGTAATTATCTACAGTCCTGGTTGTCGGGTATGCATCATATCCCCAGATATCATCCAGAAGCTGGTTTCTAGAGATAACTTCTCCTTCGTGCTCAGTAAAATATTTCAAAATCTGGAATTCCCTCGCTGTAAGCCCCAAAGATTTGCCATCCCTGAATGCATCCAACTTCTTAAACTCAACTACAATATCCTCGAATTGATAAAGTTCATTATCTTCTTCAGCAGGAGCAGCCCTGCGCATCAATGCTCTGACTCTCATTATCAATTCTTTGATACTGAATGGCTTGGTAACATAGTCATCCGCTCCGCAAACAAAACCTTCAATTCTGTCGGATTCTTCCTTTTTGCTTGTAAGCATAAGAATTGGCATGTTAAAGTTCTGTTCCCTAAGATCCTTACAAATATTAAGCCCGTTTTTATTAGGAAGCATGATGTCAAGAATTATCAGGTCCGGCTGTTTCTTTTTAGCAAGAGCATATCCAACCATTCCGTCGGAAGCAGTCAATATTTCGAATCCTTCTTCCTCGAGTGCAACTTCAATCCCAAGAAGTATATTGGGGTCGTCTTCTATTATCAATACTCTGTTCATAATTCACCATTTATTGGTAGATAAACTGAAAACTTGCTACCGCTGCCCAGTTTGCTTTCAATCTCAATTTTGCCATCATGTGCTTCTATAATATTTTTTACAATCGAAAGCCCGATACCAGCCCCGCCTGCTCTTTGAGCATTTTCGTTTCCTGAACGATAAAAGGCTTCGAATATCTTTTCTTTATCCGCATCAGAAATTCCAATTCCGCTGTCAATAATTTCAGTAACAATATAATATTTTGACCTGTATAATTTTATTTTAATTTTTTTGTTATCCATTGAATACTTCATTGAATTTGATATCAGATTTATAAATACTTCAGTAATAGAATCAGGATCTCCGAAAAGCTCATATTCACCAGGCTGTAAATCTACAATAGTATCAAATTTCTGGCGGACAAGCTGGTCTTCCAGGGTCTTTATAACATGTTCAAGATTATTTTTAAGGTCGAACATTTCAAAATTATACTGCTTGCTCCCTTTTTCAATTTTCGAAAAGTTCAGAACATTGTTGATAAGCCTGTTCAGCCTGTCACATTCAGTCTGAATTATTCTCAGGTAATCCTGTTTTTTTTCATAGGGTAACTGAGACTTTTTCTCCATTATCTCGGCAAAAAGCCTGATGGATGTCAATGGAGTTTTCAGATCGTGGGAAACACTCGATACAAAATATGATTTTAGTTTGTTCAATTCCTGAAGTTTTTCGGCTTCTTCATTTTTCAGTATAAGTTCCCTTTGCAGCTCAAGTTTCTCAATAGCAACAGATGATTTCAGCATTAGGTAGCTTATCAATCCGATATCCTCGTGGGAATATTTCTGAAATGATTTTTTCTCATCAAGAGCAAGAATATTGATTGTTGTTGATTTTTCAGATCTGTGAATATACAAAAAAGGTGCAAGTTCGCCGAAAAGCCCATTTTCTACAGGTTCAAAATTTATTCCGGCCTCAAATATTGTTTTATTGCCGATAAGGCCGCTTAATTTATTATCAATAAAGTTTTGAATTATGGATTGCTCTTTTGTGTTATAAGTAAATCCATCGTTAATAATTTCCTGTGTTTCTGAATTATAATTCGATATAATTAAAATTTTTTCAGTTTCAACTGCTTTCTTCAAAGTCTCATTTATCAGTTCCAGAACATCCCGCGGACTAATACATGATTTTAGTTTTTTGTCAAATTGATTTCTAAGCAGATTCAGGTTGAATTTTATACTGAAGAATATTTTGTCAACATTTTTCTGAAGGAATGACTTGGATTTTTGAAGCCCGAGGGAAGTTATCAACGCTGCGGTTAAGGCGGCATATTGAGAATAATTTGCTGCACTTTCGTGTAAAACATGAGTGAAAAGAACTAATATGCCGGTATAAACTCCAAGTACTAATATCAGAAACATGGAATAAACAACGCTGCGGTTTATGATGAAATTAATATCAACAAAGCGGTAACTGACCACGGCAATAAAAAATGATATTGGGGCAACAGCTGTAGCCATTAGCATTACAGTTTCCGAAACCAATGTGCTGCCAAAAATAATTCTGGGCAGCAGGTAAAGCAGAATATAAACCGCCGGGCCGAATGAAATGCCCACAAAGAACCATAAAAGCTGCCTGCGCGCTGATTCCTCTTTGAATACAATATATGAATGTATGAAGTTGCCTAATATAAATACAAAAGAATAAAGAAACAGCATTTCGGCAATAATCAGGTGATAATTGAAAAAAATTCTGACAACAATAAGATTTGGAATTTTCAGTATATCGAAATTGATGATACTCAAAAATATCGTAGCCGTCAGCCCAAGAAAATAAAGAACATAAAAAAAACGGTCGGATTTTTCCCATTTTCGTTTTGGTATGTAAAAGCTGAAGTGAAGAAATGTTATTGGTGTGAATATTAGCGATGCAGTATAAAGTACCCTGATCAGGAAATTAATCCAAAAGGGATAAGGAGTAAGGCTGCCGCTGGTAAGTACTATCATCAGCCCTGCCGAAACAAGAAGCCAGTGGAATAACTTTCCGGCTTTGTCATAAGGGTTGCGAACAAATACATAAATACCGGGGCCGATAAAAATTATTCCTACAATTATCAGAACAAGCAAATATGTCCAGTCATAATATGGAACCAGGCTTACAGGAACTTCGAAATGAGTATCGTTCCTTGCAACTACAACATCAACTTTATCTCCAATATTATAATGATCGCAGGCAAATTCAATTTCTCTCCAGTTATAGCAATCAAATCCTCCAACTTCAACTATAATGTCCCCGGCAAGCAAATTCTGGGCTGCAACAGTTACTTCCGTACCATTGTCAATTGTTCCGGGTATCGTTGACTTTACATAAAGAGACCAGAAATTCAGAGAAGCTGCCACAACAAGCAGAAAATCAATGAACAAAACAATTATCAGTGTTTTATTTTTCATAGTATTCCGGGAGACATGGATAAATGTTAATGCAATTTGCTGAATTTTAAACATTTTCAAAACCCGAACACAATATATAAATTATAAAATCAAGGCATTTTTCCAAATTTTTTTTTGCAGCAGTCAGGATTGCCTGTCAGCAGTAATAACAAATTATTTTAATCAATATTTTGCATTTCTAATTTTCCGGAAAGCTAAGGCTGTTGATACTGAAACAAAGTTTAGCAGCAATTTGATTGTAAATATTTTTGAAAGGGAGATAAAATTAAATAATACTATCAGCAATTGTATGATTCTTCGGTGCAGATTTAATTATTGACGAAACTTCATAAGCGAGAAATTTTTTAAAACAAAAAGGATGAGGATTCGTTAAACAAAAAAATTGCCTTTTATAGGTATATTTTTTAATTTGACATGATTGATAATTGGGATGGGTTAAAACAAAATTTAACACAGGACATACTTGAAATTAAACTGATCATAATTTATTTTTTTTAATGGAGGTTTTTCGATGAAAATTTTCAAACTTAGCAGTCTTTTTGCTATTCTTGCAATCGTTGCTATCGGATTTACATCCTGTAGCGAAGACGACGATCCCGTAAATGGCGATGCGCCGATAATTACAGCTCTATCTACAAAAATTGCACCCATTGGCTATGAATTTACAATTACAGGTTCAAACTTCGGCGATGCAGACGACGAAGGTTCTGTTACAATCAACGGGCAGATGGTTTCGGCAAGCGGGTATACAAACTGGTCTGAAAACAGTATAACTGTTGTGGTACCTACCGGCGCTACCGAAGGCGAAGGCAACCTGATAGTAACTAATGACGGCGTAAGCAGTGCCGCAGAAACTTTCTATGTTGCCCCGATGGCTCCTGCCACACCAATCGGCCTTAAAGCTACTTCTATCGACAATGAAACTGTTTCCCTTACCTGGGACAAACTTACATGGAACAGTCACGATGTTGAATACTGGGAAGTATTTGACAAATACCTCGTGAAAGTTTACGATGACCAGATGAACCTGGTTGACACTGCTCTGGTAACAAAAACAGCCAAACCCCATGCTGTAACAGGCCTTACTGAAGGTATGATATATACATTCAAGCTTTATGCCCGCTACACAAATAACTACGTCAGCCTTACTCCGGCAGAAATCATGTGGTCACCGGCATCACGCTGGAATATGACTCCGAATGAAGTTGAAATCAAGCTTTACTCAACAAGTAATGATACTTTTGGCAGCGGCCTTGATCTTTATGATTCTGACGACGAAGGTCCGGCAGTAGTTACAGTCGCATTAGGTAATGACTGGAATCTTGGCCTTTCAACAAGAGACGGACAGGTATTATTTGGTTCAGCTTCTGAATTGAATTATCCTATTGTACCTTCAAATTCAGCAGAAATGTCAACTGAAGCATATTTCTATGATGACCTTGACGAAGCATTTGATTCAGAGGATCTTGCCACAAAAGATGGTATGCCGGTTGATTTTTCCAAGGCAGCTTACGAGTTAACACAGCTTGAAGGAAATGGTACAAACGTCATTTTCGTTGTACGAGCAAAAGAACCTGGAAATAACGAATACAATTATGCAAAAGTTATGGTTAAGCTTGTTGATGGTAAATTCCTGCAGGGCGAAGGTTCTGATGCATTTATCGAATTGGTGATTTCATACCAGAATACACCGGGCGTTCCTTATGCCAAATAATAACGGGCAGGTTATTGATTTTATTTAAATATATTCGGATCCGCTTTCGGGCGGTATCCGGATATTTAAATTTAAAACATGAATTAAGTAAAAAAAATTATTTAAAGGTAAAATTCATGAAAAGAACATTATCGATTTTTGTGGTAATGGCTCTGATATTCAGCATGGCAGCCATGGCTCAGAAAGTAAGCCTTGGCGGAGCTGAGAAGAAGCAGGAAGCCGTTAAAGAAGTTAAACTTCAGGCCGGGAATACCGGTAAAGTAAGCCTTAAGGCTGCGAAAGTTCAAACAGAAGAAACTAAAAAAACAGCTACCCAGGCAGCAAATACTGATTTTACTCTGACAGGAAAAGTGGTAAGCCTGAACGGCATGATTGTTGGTGGTAATGCAGAAGTTAGTGCCAAAGATGCAGCAAGCCTTTTTGAACGTGCTCAACCATTGGTGTTAAAAGCGGATAACGGAAAAGTTTACTGGGTATTTAACACTGACGGTAGTTATGCTGGTAAAAATCTTGCAAAAAAAGCCGGTTCCAAGATTGGAATAATTGGTAAAGTAAAAGCAATTAATGGCCTTAGAGTTATCATAGCGGCCAAAATTGTAGCTTTATAAGAAAATTATACGGTTCAGAAAATAATTCAGAGAAAATAAAATGAAAAAATTAGTAGCTCTTTTCGCAATTATCTTCATCACTTCATTCATGCTGGAAAGCTGTGGTGGTGACAAAAAAGCAGATACGCCAGAACCTCAGACAGTTGAGGAAGCTGTTACAGAAACCACAGAACAGGAAGTAACCGAAGTAACAGAGGAACAGGTTGCCGAAGAACAGGCGGTGGAACAAAAAGAGGCGGAAGTAAAAGATTACTCAAAAACTCCGCTTAAAGGCAAAGTAGTAAGCATTACAAAAATGGTAGCAGGCGGGAATCCTGATCTGAGCCCTGTTTCAGCAAGCAAAGAAGTTGAAAAGGGATGGCCGGTAGGACTTCTTTCCGGAGGTAAGATATTTATAATTTATAATACAGATGGTTCATTTGCAGGTAAAAAACTTGCAAAGAAAGCAGGACGTGAAGTATCTGTTTACGGAAAATTTAAAAAAGTTCAGGGAATGAATGTAATTATTTCCAGTAAAATAGAATAATTTCAGAAGCGTCACAAATTTAGCCCCTGTGTCAAAATAATTGACAAGGGGCTTTTTTTGATTTTTAATAAATTAAATTATTATTAATTCTTTTTTTTGGCTTGAAAATTTTCTAAATTACATTGATGAAGAAATAAACTTGGTGAATTAGATAACATATTGATAAAGAGGGATGAATGGGCTTTTCTTTTACAGATAATGACATAAAGGCGATTTCCGAGATTCTGGGCGCTGAAGCTGATAAACTTGACGATAGTTTTTCCTGGAAGTTGAAAAACGAGGAAACCGGCCAGTCTCTTGTACTGTCACTGTACAACGGGGTTGATCTTGGAAGAAATATTAACGGCCCCCTGATATCCATTCAAACTAAGCAGGGCTATTATGAATTGCACGACTGCATGAGCTATGTAATCTTCGAACCTGACGAAGTGATTTTTATAAATGCTAATGATGACCTGGTATCATGCCTGATTGTCGGGCGCGGAAGTACATGCTCCCTGTACTCGAATATCAGCAGGGATATCCTCAGCGCTGATTTTGCCAGCCTGGATCCGGCAGTATTGTTATCTGCAATGCAGCTTTCCCTTACAGAAACAGCATTACCCTGAAATTAAGGAACTTTTCCACATGGCAGCAGAAATCAGGATTTTCAATTCAAGTTCTTTGCGTTTCTTACCGAAAAAGAAAGTAACGGAAGCGGTAAAAAGAGTTTTAAAAGAAGAAAATATAAATACGGCTTCGATCAATATAATTTTCCTTGATGATAATGAGATCAGGGAAATGAATAATAAATTTCTCAGGCATGATTATCCTACTGATGTGATTAGTTTTAATTTCGACGAGGATGAACTAACCGGGGAAATATACATAGGTGCGGAAACAGCGAAACGTCAGGCAAATGAATATAATGTTTCATTAACAAACGAGATAAAAAGGCTGTCGGTACACGGGGCGCTTCATTTAATTGGCTACGATGATGCAAGCGATGAAGAACGCCTGAAGATGCGGGAACTTGAAAATAAATATATCAAAGAATAGTTAATGAGTGAATATTCGAAAAACAGTTACCAGAGAATAGTTGAAATTATTGTATATCTGATTTCCGAGTTGAAATCCAACAAGAATTTCTCGGATATTGATATAATGGAACTAAGGAGCCGTGGGTATACCCATTCCGAGATATCAACTGCTTTCAGTTGGCTTGCCGACAGGATCGAATTTTCCGAAGAAATTTTTTTCTCGGAAAATTTTTCAAATATAAATTCTTTCCGTATATTGCATGACGTTGAAAGAGACATGTTCACTAAAGACGCTCTGGGCGAGCTTATACAGATGCAGGCGCTCGGATTAATTGACAACGAAAACATCGAATCCATTATAGATAAAGCCATATCAATGGGTATTCGTCAGCTGGATTCAGAGCAATTGAAATCTTTCATTGCCCTTAGTATTCTCCACGTCGGGGATGATATTCCAGGCAGCAGATTACTTCTAAATGGGAATGACAGCATAAATTAATGATGGTCCGGTAGCTCAGCTGGATAGAGCACAAGTTTCCTAAACTTGGGGCCACAGGTTCGAATCCTGTCCGGATCACAAATATATCACTCTAAGTCCTTGTAATATAATAAATTGCAGGGGCTTTACTTTTTGTCTTAAACAGTTTTTTAAACACTTTTGGATGAATTTGCGGTTGCTAATAGCTCCGTTTTCGTTAAAAATTGCCTTGATTTTGGAAATATTTTCGTAATGATTTTCCAATAATACAATTTTCCATGAAGAAATCCAAAAAGTCCCTAATTCTAAAAATTTTGGAATAAAGGAGAAGGCCAAAAAGATTCCGGAAAAGATAGGAATCAACCCGCATTATTATTTTAGGGTTTCAAATTGATTTCATCATTAGAAAAATCTCCATTATCCAAATTTTTCCTAATTGATCGCAACAACTTCTACATCAGGTCCTTTTTTTGGTTTCATAAACCCTCCCTTTCCAAACGAAGTTTGGCTCAGTATCAATTATTCTGGTATGTATTTAGTATTGCCTCGGCTTTTAGCTGGCCTGTTTTGGCTATGTTCCGGCCTGTAATGGTTATGTAATAGCTAAGTTCTGGTGTTGAAATGAAAAATACTGGCTATGTAATGGTATGTAAAACATATTTAACATGTATTGCACTGGCTATGTAATGGTATGTAACTATCAATCAACAATTACTGCAATCCGTATTGCATATCAGAAAACAGGCAGTGCAAAAGTATGTAAGAAGCTGTAAACGATCAAAAATCAGCAGGCAAAATCAATGTTGAATATCAGATAACAATCTGCTATGCACCAAAAACATCACTTTTTCCTTTTCCGGTATGGCCGGGAAACTTAAATTAGCAGGAATAAATATTGCAAAATATCAAATAGAGGAAAATGTATGTCTGACAAGCAGCTACAGGATAATTTCGATTTTCTGTTTTCATTTTCATTCATGAGGGATGCTTTCCGGAGCTTCGGATTTTTTGGGGAGTTTGTGACTGGAGCAAATGATTTTGCTCAAACAATTGTGCCTGACGATGGTATTGAATCACTCACATTTGACGAAGCAGCGGAGAAGTTCGTGGCATTTTTCACATCCTTCAGGCGGCAGATCAGGACGCAGGTGTCTAAAACAAGATATGAATTCCCTGTTTCTGACTGGGACGTTCCGGAAATCCTGAAATACTGTCGCAGAATTGATAATATCGCGCACAGGAGCGCCTACCTTAGCTATGTAGTCCGGGAGTACCAGAACTACGAGAATATCGTGAAGGACAAATTCGAAAACCTGATGAACCGGATAATGAAGAATGATCCGAATATTATTATTGCTGTTTTGCGCGGCATGTACAATAGCATTAAGGAAAGGCCCAACCTGCGGAATATGATGATACCTCTGCACGGCAAGTCAAATTTTCAGTTGCTGATCGAAGAATTGAACTTTACGAATATGCTGCAAAATAGAACAGATACACATTTTATGTCTGACTTCAAGAAATCCCTGATGGAAGCCAACCGGGAAACTCCCGAACCAGAACAGAAAACCAAGGAGGCAGGCCCGACAGAATTCCTTACCGTTGCAGAAGCAGCCCAATTGCTGAAAGTTACCCCGCAAACCATATATGCCAGGCGAAAAAGAGGTGAATTACGGGCAACTAAAGTTGGCAGGAAGGTTTTGATAGATAAAAGAGAAATTGACAAGCTTCTTTAGCAAGGATTGGGCAGTAAAATATCACTTCCAGGTCAGGAAAATGTCCCAAAACATAATAATATGGCTGATTTTTCCCATCATAGAACTGCCTGTAAGCTTATTTTTTACGACTGCATTCAGATGATACTTTATATATTTGTACAGTAATGTATAGTTACGAAATTTTACGAAATTTTACGAGGTCAAACGAAATGAAAGCCTCACAGTGTCAGAAATGTTTGAAAAAGTTCAAAAAACAAGTTGACGACACCAAAATTCTAAGTTTTCCAACCAAAATGGTAAGAAAATTGATGGTTTGGGGATTGTTTTGGTGGGAAAAGTGAGAGTTTTGCAGATTTCTTTTTGCATACCTACAAATATTCTACATCAAAAATAGTCGTTTTATAAGGTTCATTAAATTCATCAAATTCAATCATTTTTATTAATTGATAGCGATCGTTATATTCGAATAGTTGCTTTTCAATTATAATTTTATCAATATTTTGAACAGATCGTGCTATTATTTGATTCTCTGAATTAAATTTATATTGAGTATCATATGAAGGTTGATTATCGCTTAAACTAATAATTTTTTTAAGATATTTTGAAGAATGATATTTTAGGAGATATTTCTCTCTGTTGAATTCACTATAGATATTTACGCAGGAAATAAAGCCTTTAGAGTTGTAACTATAAATAATTGATTCAAATAGTTGCATATCAATATTATAATGTTCTTCTTTTACAAGCTTGTCTTCAAAATAGGAATAACACACCAACCTATCAAAAATATTATCATCGTACCATATTTCAATTTTTGGTTTACCATTTTCCTCTTTTTCAATAACTTTCTTTTCTTCAATATTATAGCAACTATGATATATCTCCTTGAAACTTTTAAATACCTGGTAATATGGTTCTCCTTTTGAATTTTTTTTGCTTACATCAATTTTTTCAAACTGATTTTCGGGTTTTGAAAAATAATAATCAGGATTTTCGAAATCAATTTCATTATCAGAAACTAATTGACCATCATATTTTATACTGCTAATAACATTTCCTTGTTCGTTGAATGTTAATACAATAAAATATGCCGGTTGGCCACTCGGAAAATAGAATTTCTGGACTTTAATATTTGATTTTGGATAATAAACAGTAGCTTTTTCGTCTTCAAATTTATTTAAAATCTGATATGTATCATATTCCATTGAACTTATCAAAGATGGTTGATTAGAAAGTTTACCGTTTTCATATTTATATTCCTGGTATTCAATTTCATTCATATAAAATATTCCTTATGGAAATGAGTCGAATTTATCAAAAAACTAATCTGTTCATTATTAATAACAATTTAAACAATTAATATTAATAAATCAATTTTTGGCATTTCAAATTTCAACAATGCTAATGGTCTCGTACCGTTTTACATTATCAACCCAAAAAATCCGACAACTCCAGACTCTCTCCATCCTGAAGATTTATAACATTCTGCGTGAAAATACTGCTGTACTTATTTTTCTGCAAGGTATGGATTGGAATGATATATCTGGGATTGAAAGCATTAACAAAACACAAAAGTGATTCCTGATCGGCATGTCCGCTGGTGTGGATATTGTGTTCGGTGAATTTCCTTTTCCGTATCCAGTCCAGCAATTTTATTGTGTCGGGATTGTTTTTATAGCCTTCCCATAATGAATATATGAAATTACCAAGCTTCAGATTTGGTATTTTCTCCATATCAACTATCTGTGACGGGCGTGTAAGGATAACATATTCAGACGGCTGCATGTTAATTTCATATTTGCTGATCTTGTATCCGGCGAACTCATAGAGTATATCTTTTCTTTTAATTCTGGCCAGGCGGTCGCAAACGTACTTCGTAAACCAAACCTTGATATTATACGAATTATTCGGGAAAGGAAATTTGTTGTACTCAGAAAGCGTCTTCAGAATTTTTGCTATATAAACATCAACGACCAGAGTTTTTCCTGCCTTCTGACTGGCTTTGTAAATGGAAACAAGTCGGTCGATATTTTGCCCTGATACGTAAACAAGGCCGGGTTTGTTTTCTGAGAACACTGTTGTCAGATTATTTTCTATCGTCAGTGAAACAGGATGTTCCAAAACAATATTTGCTCTATCTTTATTCCGGACGTTAATTATAAATGTCTGCCGCTCTTTGCTGAATGCCCAGTCTATCTCGTCAATGTTATCATGTTCGATTTGCAGGTTGCAGAGAATTTCTGAAAAATTGGATTCTATCAGGTTTACGAAAGTTGTTTTAAGCGGCCTTACTCCCATTGCCGGAAAAACTTCTTTTCATCCCCATGATAATCCCCCCTTCCTAAGCAATCTTCAGCCTGCCGTTTTTAATGTCGGGATGCAAAGAAACGGGTTGCTCTTTTTCTTCGGACAAATTTGATTCCAGGTAGCGGCTTTTCAGGAATTTTTCGGATATTTTCGGTAAAAAGTTTTCTGTCAGCGACCGGGAGCTTTTCCAATATATGGCAAAATATTTATCTACACCAAAGGGCAAATGGACAAAGCAATACTACTTTTACATGTACGACATCCGCTGGTGCGAGGTATTATTTCTGCCGTGAATTCATCGATAAGAATATCGAAGGCGAATATCTCTGGCGCGAAATAGCAGAACAGCTGAAAAAGGAGATGGGGTAGGGGGGGATTTTGATATTGATTCTATCTCTTAATTTCAAAAAAAATCCTTTTTAAACACTTTAAATAATTCTATTTTGTGTGTATATTACGGTTCGTTGGTTGAACAATAATTAAGTATTACTACTATGGCTCTTTACCAGAAATCTGTTGTAAATAAGTATCTTTCGAATATCGATGATACAATTGTTAAAGAAAAATATCAGGCTTTCAAGGATCATTATTCTAATTCAGAACGTATCCAGAATATTATTCAGTCCAAGGAGGAGCAATATCAGGAAGGATTCCTGCGGGATATATTTGTAAATATTCTTGGCTACACAATCAATCCCGATCCGAATTATAACCTGACTACAGAGTATAAAAACCTTGATGATGCCAAGAAAGCCGACGGCGCTATCTTGAAAGATGGAACAGCTATTGGTGTAATCGAACTGAAATCAACGAAAACAAAGAATCTTGATGATGTTAAAACTCAGGCATTCAACTACAAGAACCATCAGCCGGGCTGTAAATATGTAATTACATCCAATTTCGAAAGGCTTTGGTTCTATATTGAAGATGCTACAGAACATGAAGAGTTTAACCTTTTCGAAATGACCGAGGAGCGTTTCAGGCTTTTCTATTTGTATCTTTGCAGGGAAAACATCCTCTCTGATATACCATTGAAGATAAAGCAGGATTCCAAGCTCCATGAAGAGAATATATCTAAGAAACTTTATAAGGATTATTCTGAATTCAAGAAAAAGATATTCAACAACCTTGTAAAAAACAATCCGGAGCATGACAAACTTTTGCTCCTGAAGAAATCACAAAAAATACTCGACAGGCTGCTGTTTATTTTCTTTGCCGAGGATAAGGGGCTGATTCCGCCGAATATTATATCAAGGATTGTTGAGGATTATAATCAGCTGAAGGAACTGGATGCCTATCAGCCATTATTCAATATCTTTATAAAATTCTTCAATTATATCGATGTTGGGTATAAAAGCCCGAGAGTTAACTTCAATGGTTATAACGGGGAGCTTTTCAAACCGGATGAGATATTGGAAAGACTGATAATTGACGATGAAATATTGCTAAAAGATACCGTGAATCTTTCTTCTTACGATTTCGACACTGATGTTGACGTTAATATTCTCGGCCATATATTTGAGCATAGCCTTAATGAGATTGAGGAATTGCAGGCCGAGATAAAGGGAGAGGACTTTAAATCTCAAACGAGCAAAAGGAAAAAGGACGGGGTTTATTATACGCCCAAGTATATTACAAAATACATTGTCGATAATACTGTCGGCAAGCTCTGTGCTGAAAAGAAGGAAGAACTGGGTATTATTGATGAAGAATATGAGCGTGACCGAAAAGGCCGGAGGCGCGAAACTCTTGTAAAGCTTGATGATAAACTGAAGGAATACAGGGAATGGCTTCTCGGGGTTACTATTTGCGATCCTGCATGTGGCAGCGGCGCTTTCTTAAATCAGGCACTGGAATTCCTGATTGAGGAACATCACTACATAGATAAACTTAGATCATCTATGCTCAACGAAGGTATTGTCTTCACTGAAATTGAAAACAATATTCTCGAAAACAATCTCTATGGCGTTGATATTAACGAGGAAGCCGTAGAGATCGCTAAGTTGTCTCTTTGGCTGAGGACGGCGAAGAAAGGCAGGAAGCTGTCTGCCCTGAATACAAAGATTAAATGTGGTAATTCCCTTATTGATGATCCGGAAGTTGCAGGAGAGAAAGCTTTTAAATGGGAGAAGGAGTTCCCGGATGTATTCGTTAAAAAAAATATGAAAGCCTGGCATATTACCACGGCAACGCATAATTCCCGTTATTCGGAACGAATGCGCGATTATAAAGTGGCAACAGGGGAAGCAGAATGGATTGACGAAGAAGACGAGATAATAATAACTAAGGCAATATCCAAAATCGTTAAGGAAGACGGCCTGACAGTAATAGAATATAATATATGCGGCGATCATCTCCATTTACTATTAGTTTGCGAGGCAGAAGAAACATCGAAAATAGTCGGAAAGATAAAATCCGTAAGCTCGAGGGCAAGAAATATAGATAGAGGATATACTATACCGAAAAGCCGAAGCGAAAGACGCGGAGAAGAGACGGGAAAACGCGCGAGCGGAACGGAGGCCGAAAGACGCGGGGAAGAGACGGGAACGAGTAAGAGTAGTACTTCTTCTACTACTACTTCCTCCTCTTCTTTTTCTTCTTCTTTCTCCTCTCTATCTAATAGTAGACAAGGGGGCATGCCCCCTTGTCTATCCGAGAATCCCCTCCCTTCCGAGAATCCCCTATCCGGAAGTCCTCTATCCGAGAATCCCCTCCCTTCCGAGAATCCCCTATCCGGAAGTCCTCTATCCGAGGGTAGTCTCCCCGCCGGTAGTACCTCCGAGAACCCTCTCTCCGAGAATCCTCTATCCGAGAACCCTCTCTCCGAGAATCCTCTATCCGAGAATCCCCTACCCGAGAGTAGTCTCTCCTCCGAGAATCTTCCCGCCGGTAGTAGCCCTTCCTATAGTCCCCTGTCCGCCCCCGGGTCGTCGTCCCTATCTTCTTCCCGTTCGGAAGCTTCGGAGGGAACTAAGGCCACGGCGAGAGGAGTAACGCAGACCAAGCTGTGGACGCAGAAGTACGGAAAGAACGAGATAAGCGGCGAAGAGCATTTATATAATACTATTAAATATATACGCGATAACCGTATTAAGCATAATATGCCGGAAAACAGGGAGATAGATAAAATTAAAAAAGAATTTCTTACCCTGCCGGAAAATGCATTTCGCCCCCAATACAAGGGCGGTTTTGATGTTGTTATTGGTAATCCGCCGTATGTAAGGGTACAGAATTTAAACTATTCAGAAATAGATTATTATAAAACTAATTATTCTGTTGCACATAAAAGAATTGATATATCTTTATTGTTTTTTGAAAAGGGTATTAAGGAATTAAAAGAGAATGGCTTACTTTCATACATAACTACTATTCAATTTTTAAATGCTGAATATGGTAGAAAAATTAGAGGTTTTCTTTTAACAAAAAGAATTATAGAATTTATTGACTATAATGGATTGGCAGTGTTTGAAGGAGCTACAACTTACCCCGGTGTAATTCTTATTGAAAATTCGAAAGCTAAACAATTTAATTATAGGCTGCTATCAAAAGTTGGTGCCGAGCAACTTTATTCAAGTAAACCAACACTTATGGATCCTTCTGAATTATCAGATGATGTTTGGGTGTTTTCAAATACCAAAAAACGAGATATATTAGCAAAGATACAGTCTAATTGTATTAGACTTAAAGAAATAGCAAATCCTTGTACTGGTTTAACATCTGGTTTAGATTCAGTATTTATTCTAACTGAACAAGATTATATTGATAATAATATTGAAAAGGGAATAACATTACCAGTAGTAAGAGGACGAAATTTAAAAAGAGGATATGTAAGTGATAATTTAGATTATGTTATTTATCCTTATGAACTTATTGAAAATGAAACAAGATTGATTTCAGAAGATCAATTTAGAATAAAATTCCCTAATGCATATTCCTACCTACTGAAGTATAAGGAAAGTCTGGAAAAGCGAAAGGATTCACGAAAGAACTTATCAAATTCATCTGATTGGTACAAACTTATAAGAAAAGGTAAACTTGATTTATTTAGATCGATGAAAATATTGACACCTGGTATTAGTAAAGAGAATAGATTTGCTATAGATAAAAAAGGCATGACATATTTATGTGGAGGGGCTGGAGTATTTGGATTAGTTCAAAATAAAATTGATAGTAATTATCTTCTGGCACTTTTAAATTCTAAAGTTGTTGAATTTTTCATGCATTCCATAAGTACAAAAAAACAAGGCGGATACTATTCATATTTAAATAAATTTTTAGAGAAAATACCTTTGCCGAAAAATATTGATACAAAAATCACAAAATTATCAGAACAATATCAAGATTTACAAAGTAAGTATATCAGCAAAATTGAAATATTGACAATTTTTTTAATGAGTTCATTTACTAACATAAAATTATCGGAAAAACTTAAAAACTGGGACAAATTAGAATTTTCAGACTTCATTAAAGAATTAAATAAATCTGTTAAAAAATCTTCTGGAAATAAACTTTCCAAATTAGATGAAATGGAATGGATGGAAATTTTTAAAACCAAAAAAAAAGAAGCCATGGCAATCAAAGAAATCATTGACCGCACCGACAAAGAAATCGATCAGATGGTCTATGAACTCTACGGCCTGACGGAAGAAGAGATTAAAATTGTTGAGGGGGAAGAGTAGAAATATCCCCGGCGTGGCCGGGGAGTAGTGGTCAATACTGTCTTTAAATTTCTTCTTTAACTTCTTTCCTGAATATCAGTATCCATTCTTTCTCGGAAATATTTATTGATTTGTCGAATTCAAAGCCATCTTTGGCTTCTCTGTTTAAGATTACTTCAAGATTGTTTTCTTTCATACTACGATTTTCAAAATTGTAGTTTTTTCTTTTAACAATTTCTGTCTTGTATTCGTACATCTTTACTCCAATATTCAAAGTATAATTTTTATCCTAATTAAAGGGGTTCCCATTTCGTTCACCCCTTACCTAACCTCGGTAATACCGACGTTAGCTCCTACTTCCCAATCCTATCTACCGGCACCTGCCAGGTTTCACTTTCCATCTTGTCTTCAATATCATCCGGAAGCTTATAGAAGAAATCAATTCCGGTCAAAGCCTCGATAGAATCCACAGTTTTTACATAGCGCCATTCGTCTCTGTCGTTTTTCTCGTTCTTAAGCAGAAATACCCCCATTTCTAAATACTCACAATCTCGGAACATCCATAATACTTTGAAATAATATTCCGGAACACTAACATTATTAGGGCCTATAGTTGGTAGTCCGTCACGCAGGACAGGGCCAGTGATGACGTAAACGCTATCACAGTAATCAAGCATACCTCTCACCTCCTCCTCTACCCTCTTCCATATTCCCCGTTTGAAACTGGGATCCTGTGGCGACATATTTGAATAGAAGAAAGATTCCGACATCGCAGTTTCGCTCCAAGCCATATCGGCTGCAGGAGCAAGATGTCCCCGGTCATATCCAGAACCCGCATAGTCATCATCATCGGCAGATCCCTCCGGGCAATCCGGATCAGGACGGAAGTCATCAGTTCTTTCTACTGTCCCCTGGAGTTCCTCCTTTGTCAGTACGTAGGCTACCCAGTTTGCCTGTTCATGTTGCTCGTTATAGGATAGGGTGTATCCAAGGTGGCGAATTATCACGTCTGAGTCTTTTATCTTTGGAATTTCGAGGTCTGAAATCGGTTTGCATGGTGTCCATGGTCCGTCATCCTCCTCCGAACAGGAGAAGAGGAGGGGTAGTATTAAGATTAAGAGTAGTTTTTTCATGAGGGGTTTCCTTTTTAATAGTTGTTCCACCAGTAACTAAAAATTGGCGCAGTTCTTCCCATTGCTCATAACTTAGATCATCATAATTATATTGAAGGGAGTGTATATTGCTAATAATGCTTAACACCTCTTCTAAAAATTCCCATCGAAATAATACAGCATCAAGATTGTAAATCTTTATTTTCCGGGTCTGTAATTTCCCTTTGATGGCACCGTGTTGAGTGGTTAGTAAGGAATCCTTACATACCATATCTTTTTTTAATTCGCCTTCTTTGAAAATGTTTGATATATGCAGTGTAATATTGTTTCTTGTTGTTTGAAACAAATCTGACATTTGTGCCTGTGAAAGCCAAACGGTTTCATCTTCAATAATGACTTCTAATTTTGTAAAGTCCTTTTCCGGTTGATAGAAAATAATCTCATTACTCATATTTCACCCTCGAGCTGTTTCTGTATTTCATTTGCAAGCAGAACAATGCCGACTAATCCTGAGAGTAAATACACTGCCGATTGCTGGGGAATTAATTTCCAAAGTTTCCTTTGGGGTTCATCCCCGTGATCAATATTTTGGATAGTATCATAGATCATTATAGAGCGTCCAAATTATTCTTTTCGCCAAATTAATATAATTTTCAATAGCTCACAATATCTATTGAATAATTAATTTGGCGGGTGTTTTTTTAAATTTCATCATTCCTGCCCCATCCGGCAGAATAATTATATAATTCTCCGGGCCTTTAAAACAAACAAATTTGGAGAAATCAGCGCCCTGATGTAATTATATTTCGGCGGTGCGGGCCATCACCCTATAGGAATTCTGCTAAACAGGATTTTGTTGATGTAAATGTATGATATTATTGGCATTAATACCGTTTGTATGTTCTTTGGAAACAATTTTCTGCGCCGGAAACCCGCTGTTTTATGCTTCCCGAGCGTTCCCCCGAGCTTCCCGAGCATTACCCCGTGCCTGCCGAGCGTTCCCTCATGCTTTCCGAGCTTTCCCTCAAGCTTTCCGAGCGTTCCCTCGTGCTTTCCGAGCGTTCCCCCGAGCTTCCCGAGCGTTCCCCCAAGCTTTCCGAGCGTTCCCTCGTGTTTCCCGAGCTTTCTCCAGAGCCTGATTATCGCTGATATATGTCATCTTAGCGTTGGGATGTGCCGTCTTAACGTTGGTTCGTGTCATCTTAGCCTTGGTTTGTGTTATCTTAGCCTTGGTATGTGTCGTCTTAGTCTTGGCATGTTACGTCTTAGCCTTGGTTTGTGTCGTCTTAGCGTTGGTTCGTGTCATCTTAGCCTTGGTTCGTGTCGTCTTAGCCTTGGTTTGTGTCATTTTAGCGTTGGTTTGTGCTTCCAAAAACATTTTTTCAGGTAAAATTTTACTCAGAAAAGACAGAGTTTCACTTTTTTGATATAGAATTTCGTTCTATTAGTCCGTTCGATCCCTATATTCAATCAATGTTTTGATCCGAAAGGGCCTCTGTTTGCTTTTGCCGGGTGAATATTTGGTTTTTAAATATTAGGGTTTGCTATGCCCGGCATGTTTGAGACTCCAAAGGCACATAATTTCCATCGGACGGGGGCGGAAATGCCCCGGGCGCTTTGCCGCGACAGAATGTGGGACTTTGAGCGAAATAGACACTATTTGCCATATACGAAATAAAAAGGGGTGGGGCAACTTTAAATACGATTATTTGTTAATACTTAGCATGTTATTATCCATAGGTTTACTTAACTCGGGAAGTTGAGTTATTAAAAATAATTTTCTAATATATGCTATTAAAAGGAAAGATATTAGCTTACTAATGTACAGTAGAAGGATAAAAAAACCACGACTTAAAGCCGTGGCAATTGTAATAATAATAAAGTTGCTATTGTACTACACAATTCTTCTCCAAACAAACCAGCCGCCCATGCCAAGCATCAAAACGCTTAAGGCAATGACGCCCCATTCGCCGAGCGTGGGGATAATTGCGCCGTATTCATAAGCACCGATGGTTGGAGGATTTAATCTCTGATAATTCCTCTGATCAGTTGTAAGGTCAGGAAATCCGGCGCCGATGGCAAAGCTTCCCGCAGTGATGGCCAACGTTTGCGTAGGCCCGCCATTGTCTGCGAGGGCTGCGGGGAGTGAATTGGAATAATCAAAAATAACGACTTTATAAATCAAGTGGATTCCGGATGTCTGAATATTAGAAATTCAACAAATTTATTTCTTTTATTGTTTTAAATATTTAAAAGAATTTGTATTTTCAATAAATGAATATATCTGATTAGCCGAAATAACTTTTAGCTGTTCTTTTCGTTTCTAATACAGAAATATTATGAACTGAAAAAAATAATCTTAAGAGATAATATCATGAAAAAGTCTGGAACAAGAAGAATCAGAGTTCAGAATTATAAAGAACTTGAAGAACGGGGCAGACGCCTTGAAGCTTTGATTCACCTAAGTAATAACCTTCGCGACAAGGAACGCCGCCAGCCAATACCATTCAATGATTTTTTGTATTTAACTTCCACCCGGCCCGGGTATGTACTAAGGGATATTTTTAAATTGTTTTACGATATGGTACACCACTATATTCCGGAAGGTATTCAGGAATATCCGGACCATTCGGAAAATATTGGATTTAAAAATTACAACACATCAGCACTTTTCGAGGATGAATGTGATTCTCCTTTTTTTGCAGACAGGTTGTTTGCAAACAGGCTGATGAATCTTATAAACAGGTTCCGTGCCGTGTCATTGCATAATCATATTTTTCTTTTCGAAGGCCCTCCCGGCAGCGGAAAAAGTACATTCCTCAATAATTTTCTTCAAAAACTGGAAGACTATACCAAAACACGCGAGGGTGCAATTTTTAAAACTTACTGGCGGCTGGATATTGAACGCCTTGGCGGTTTCAGGAATTTTACCGATAAACTGGGCAGGCATGCTAATAAGGAAGTAGCCGAAGAAATTACCGAAGTGGTTAATAAAGATGATCCTGAATCACCGTTGAACCATCAGAAGTATATTCAGTTCTCATGCCCAAGGCATGACCATCCGATTTTGCAGATTCCCAAAAGCTTCAGAGCACAGTTCCTTGACGAACTTATACCCGATGGCGAATTTAAAACAAAACTATTCCAAAGCAAGGAATATCAATGGGTTCTCAGGGATAATCCATGTAATATCTGCCATTCGATATACAATACCTTGCTTGATATTCTTGAGGATCCTCTTGAAGTATTTTCAATGATCAATGCCAGAATGTTCAGTTTTAACAGGCAGTTCGGAGAAGGAATCAGCGTATTCAATCCGGGGGATCCGATATTCAGGAAGCCTATTACCAATCCTAACCTGGAAGGGATGATAAACAATCTTCTGCGTACTGATGATGTTAATTTTATTTATTCCGCACTTTCAAAAACAAACAACGGCGTTCTTGCCCTGATGGATATTAAAGAGAACAATATTGAAAGACTTAGATCCCTGCACGGTATTATCAGCGACGGTGTGCATAAAGTTGAGCTTATCGAGGAAAGGATCAAGTCAATATTCATGGGGCTTGTAAACCCCGAGGATAAGGTTCACTATGAAAACGTTAAATCCTTCCGCGACAGAATAATTACTGTTTGCATACCTTATGTGCTGGATTACAATACGGAAGTAAAAATTTATAAAAACAAATTCCGCAAGGATATGCCCGAGAAATTCCTTCCCGGAGTACTTATTAACTTCGCCCGGGTGATTATTTCTTCACGCCTTGACCGTGAAACACCATCAATCAGGAAATGGCTTGGCAGCCCGGACAAATACTCGAAGTATTGCGACAGATATTTCATGCTGCTGAAAATGGATATTTACACCGGTATTATTCCTGACTGGCTTTCTGAGGATGATGTAAAGAAATTTGACCGTGATACACGCAAGCAGATTATCAACAGCGCCGGAACAGAAGGAAGAAAAGGCTTTTCCGGCAGGCAGTCTATTAATGTTTTCGGTTCTTTCTTTAATAAGTATTCCAAATCTGATAAGATGATAACAATGGATAACGTCAGCGAATTCTTTAAAGAGAAAAAGGATAAGGATTTTGAAGAAGTACCCGACGGTTTTATTGATTCTCTTGTAAGAAAATATGATTATGACGTTCTGCAACAGGTTAAGGAAGCTATTTACTATTATAACGAAGAACAAATATCAGAGGATATCCTGAATTATATCTATGGCGTTAATTTCGAAATAGGAGACAAAGTCAGGTGCGAATTCACCGGGGAAAAACTGGAGATAACCGAAGATTTCTTTAAGAATTTCGAGGCAATGTTCCTCGGGACTACCAGCTCTGACGTTAGAAGAAAACAATTCCGCGAGGAAACCAGGTCCGAATATGTTTCCAGAACCCTTGCCGAGGAAATTCGCGTAAAGGGCAAAGACATCAGTGACACAAGCCAATTCCGGAACATGTTTGAGAAATTTACAAGGCTGATAAAAGAGAACGCTCTTGCTCCTTATGTTCAGAACAGTAATTTCCGCCGGGCACTTCAGGACTACCGAACTGATAATTTCAAAGCTTATGATTCCCGTTTGCGCCGTGATACGGAAAGAATGATCAGCCAGCTTGTAGAAAAATTCAATTATACCGAAGAAGGTGCAGTACAGATTGCATTATATGTTATTGACAGGGACCTTGTAAAGAAGTTCTGATAGGAAAGAATATAGTCTATCTTATAATTACCGGATGGCAGCATGTCATTCGGTAATTCTTTGATTAACCCATTTGAAAGAATCCGAATCCCAGTACATGTCATTAGAAAAGTTAAAAATTGGTTTCAAAAACATTTCTATTTTATTAATGATTTGACTAAAATCCTGTTCAATTTGCAAATTCGTCCTGGTCATAAATACTTTCCATAATATTTGTTTTTCCGGATCATTTTTAAAAGACGAATTGAAAACATATTTAAAATCGGCTATGTTTGATTTCCTTCTTATAAAAGTTTCGTTAATAGAAAGTTTCAATATTCTCGAATTAAATTTATGTTTGGACGCAAGATAAAGAATATCATAAAAATCCTTCATACAGCTGTTAGAAAGGCCTAACGATACAATTGCCTCGAATTTCTCAGAGATAACCGTTTCATAAGAATACGCTCTGATAATTGGAGAATCAAATTCCAAAATGGTTGGAAAATCTATAATTACAGGATCAGGAAAAATTGTGTCGCCGAAACCAATATCAATTTGTATCCTTTGCCTGGCAGTATCAAGAAAACCTTCAATCTTAATTCTAACGCCATTGTATTGGTCAAAATCATTTATCGATTCTCCATCAACTTTATCCGGATAAAAAACAATTCCGTCATCACATTCAATATTAATAATTTCAGCAAATATTTTTGCAATTGCTTCGATATCATTATTTATATTTATTCCAAGAAAATCAATATCTTTTGTGGGCCGAATCAGGCTAATATCGCTTGCAAGAAGTAATAATGCTCCTTTCAAAATAAAATTATCAAAATATTTCGATTTCGAAAGCCTGTATAGAATTCTCTCATTAAAGTAGTGAATCAAAATCATGTTGAAGTCGATATTATTACTTCTCGCATGATTAAGTAGTTTTTGCCTTATGGAGGCAGGTTTGTTTTTGAGATAGTCAGTCATATTGCCAATACTTTTATTAATGGAAGGATTTTATTTTTTACTCGCAATTTTGTAGAGATTTCAATAAATTCATTAATGTTGTTTTTACCATTCATATAATTTTTTAGAGATTCGTAAAAGATATCTTCCCCGATTTTATTTCTGTATCTAAAAAGATCAACAATAGTTTTTTCCTTTGAATAAATTTTAAAATTTCCGGAAGATGTTTCTATGATTTCTATTCCGGTATTATATTGTATTGGCGAAAAATAGAATTGTTTTAGCACTGGATATTCCAGTTTGAATTTTATGCTGTTATGAGGCGTTGCGATATTTATTCGAGAAGGAAGAAAAGTAGTAAGACCGTGATAGGCAGCAGCCGATGTAAGGCATATTACAGCCTTGTTATTAGCCATACAAATATCCCTGAACGAACTAAGGTCATCCCATCTATAATCTATAAGTTTATAAAGTCCTGGTTTAATTTTTATTATTTCTCCGTTTTCGACAGCTTTTGATATGGCTCTGGTATGAATATGTTCGCTTTTCATTTCCTTGAGCTTTCCATATCCGTTGTTACTTTCAAAGTGGTCTATTATTTTAGTTATCATAATATTGATCATTATTAATGTAATATTATATTATATACCTTAAATACGATCCAAATTAATTATTATTTCCATTCGATAATAATATTTATTTCTTAATTTTGTATTAATTGAAAAGTTTTAAATAATATTAACATACAGGGATTAGGATGGCAAGAGTACTGATAACCGGAGGAGCTGGATTTTTAGGGTCTCATCTTTGCGACCGATTTATTGCCGAAGGCGACGAAGTAATTTGTATAGATAATTTTATTACCGGTTCGCCGGACAATATTGCCCACCTGATTGGCAACGACAAGTTTCAATTTATTCACCATGATGTTACAAATTATATATACGTGGAAGGCGATCTGGATTATATTCTTCATTTTGCATCGCCGGCCTCCCCTATTGATTACCTGAAACTTCCGATTCAGACACTTAAAGTTGGATCTCTTGGCACTCATAAGGCTCTCGGGCTGGCAAAAGCAAAGAATGCAAGGTTCCTGCTGGCCAGCACCAGCGAAGTTTATGGCGATCCGCTTATCCATCCGCAGACTGAAGACTACTGGGGAAATGTAAATCCCGTAGGATTCCGTGGTGTTTATGACGAAGCCAAGCGTTTTTCCGAGGCGATGACGATGGCTTACAACCGTTACCACAATGTTGAAACCAGGATTGTCAGGATATTCAATACTTACGGCCCCAGGATGAGAATTAACGACGGCCGCGCTATTCCTGCATTTATTTCCCAGGCTCTTGAAAATCAGCCGGTAACAGTATTCGGCGACGGGTCGCAGACGCGTTCGGTTTGTTATGTTGACGACTTAGTGGAAGGTATCTACAGACTGCTTCTTTCGGACGAGGAAGAACCCGTGAACATTGGTAATCCCGGCGAGCTGTCAATCTTCGACCTGGCAAAGGAAATTATTGATATTCTCGGCTCAGGAAGCGAAATCGTTCATAAAGAACTTCCGTCGGACGACCCCAAGGTACGCCAGCCAAATATCAGTAAGGCTATAGAAATATTAAACTGGGAGCCAAAAGTAGGCAGGCGCGAAGGGTTGGATAAAACAATTGCAGATTTCAGAAAGAGGCTTGGTAAATAGGAATTTGCTTATTTCAGAATAATTGATTATATTAAAAAACGGGGGCTGAATTTGCCCCCGGTTCTCAGCAGCGGTCGTTAACCCATCCCTTTTGTAACGTCCGCTGCACCCGTTTTTGCCGGCGCTGTGCGCCGAAAATTTGCCTTCTTTTCCAAAAGGACTTATCAATTATTACCCGTCTCTGCTTAAAATACGTCGTGCTTTCCCAAAGGTTTCATCTATTGTAATATTTTTTTGTTTTTGTAAAAAAAAAAGTAAACTCCATGCATCCGATTTCTTTTTCATGACTCTTACTATCAGAAAAAGGAATTAATGAAAATATTTCAAAATAATTGAAGGATATTAAAATGGTTTTCTGGAAGAAGACAGGGGTTCTCTATGTTTTAAAGCAAAAAAAAGGCAATGACGTACTTGTTGTATCAAAAGATTACGGCTATATACGGCAGAAAAATAATTCGAATAAAAAATTAAACACCAATGTGTTGCTTTAAATCAGGAAACTGAAACTTTGTAATAGTTTCCACGTTGTGAATGAGTGAATAATAGATTCGAAAATAATTATTATTTAATAATGGAATTATCCGCAATGAAAAAATTTCTATTATCGATCGTACTAATTTTCTTTATAGCATTTCAATATGAAATGTATTCAATGAAAAAAACTGCATCGGCTATGCCGGCAGACGAAAATACAGCAACTTTGAACGGTTTCGTTAAGGATTCTCATACTAAAGAAGCACTTATCGGTGCAACAATCTTTATTAAGGGAACCAAATCAGGCGCTTATACAAATAAGAGTGGTTTCTTTTCAATAGCAGGTATAAAACCCGGCTCTTATACAGTTGTCATCAGCTCGATAGGATACGAAAAGCATGAGGAAAAAATTACATTCAAAGCCGGGCAATCTGTGAGGAAGGACTTTTCCCTGAAATCCGGGTCGGTTATGTCTGAAGGCGTAACTGTCCAGGCAGACAAAGAAGTGGAAAAAAGACAGATAACAGTAAGTAAAGTTAATATACCTATCAAACAGATCAAGGAAATCAGGATTGGTGGTGAATCTGATCTGTTCCGATCTCTTCAGATGCTGCCGGGTATCCTTACTTCTTCACAAATATCAAGCGGGTTGTTTGTTCGCGGCGGCAGCCCCGACCAGAACCTTGTATTATTAGACGGGACAACAGTTTATAACCCGACTCACTTGTTTGGGTTTATCTCAACCTTTAATTCCGATGCCATTAAAGACGTTGAACTTCTGAAAGGCGGCTTCCCGGCTGAATTCGGGAACAGGCTTTCGGCTGTTCTGAACGTAACCCAGAAAGATGGTAATAAGGAAGAAGTTGAAGGTATAGCAGCTGTAGGTGCAATTTCATCAAGGCTGAGCCTTGAGGGCCCGGGACTCCTGGAAGGAAGTTCCTGGTTTGTAAGTGGCAGAAGAACATACTTTGAATTGATAAAATCGCTTTTAGATGAAGATCCTGAAGACCCGCTCCCGGACTTTAATTTTTACGACCTGAATGGTAAATATACCCAGGAAATAGGCGACAATGATAAGATCAGCCTTAGTGGTTTCATGAGTTCGGACAACCTTGAATATGGTAATATGGGTATGGATATGAACCTTGAGATAGGAAATAATCTTGGCACCTTGCGCTGGCAGCATATATTCGGCGATAATATGTTTCTTTCAACAAACCTTAGCGCCAGCCATTATTTCAACAAATTCTTCGTTGATCAGCAGGGATATGAAATCCTGATAAACAACCAAATCCGGGACTATACATTGAAAAGCCAGCTCGAATGGTTTAATTCGCAGTCACTGACTACAAAATTCGGTTTCGAAATGACAAGATATACATTCGAATTGCTTCAGAATTTTACCGGTAATACTGATTCAACTGATTCCGGCAGCGAAGGCGGAGAAATCAACCTGAAAGAACACGACTGGAACTATTCCATATACGGACAGATGAATTGGCAGGTGAATGATCAGTTTTCTATCCAGGCCGGCCTGCGTGGCCATTACTGGGATGCATCGGATGAATACCTGTTATCACCGAGATTTGCAATGCGCTATCAGTTCAATGGCAATATAGCTGCAAAAATCGCTACCGGAAGATTTTATCAGAGCCTGCGGCTTGCTTCCATGCAGGACTTCTCTTTCTTTGACACATGGATGCCAACGGACGAATCAGTTAAACCCAGCCGCTCGGATCACTTGATTCTTAGTATTGAAACAAAACCGGCAGACGGATTTGATTTTAATTTCGATGCATATTATAAGAAAATGTATAATATCAGTGAAATAAACCAGAACGCTATTGAAGGCGATAAGGTAGCGGATGTATTCTTTATAGGCGATGCAAACGCTTACGGAATTGAATTTTTTGTTCAGAAAAAAATTGGTAACTTCACCGGTTGGGCAGGCTATGCATTGGGCTTTATTAATGCAAAATTCGACAGTGTGAACAAGGGTAAGGAATTCAGGCCAAAATACGACAGGCGTCATGATTTCAAAATCGTTGCCCAATATAAAATAGATGAGAACTGGGAAGTCGGCGCGAACTTTGTATTCCAGTCCGGACAGTCCTATACCGGTGCAAGTTCGAGATTCCAGTCGAGAATGCCGGGTATGAATTACGGTAACGGCAAGGTTGTGCCGTCGCAAAGGTACGGACTCAGAAAACCGGAGTCTCACCAGCTGAATATTAATGTCAGTAAAAAAATGAGTTTCTTCGGATTGCCTGCACGATTAATACTTGATGTATATAACGTTTATAATCATAAAGATATCTGGATAAGATATTATAATACAGAAAACAACGAAACTACAGTTGAAGATATATCTCTTCTGCCGATAATACCTACAATATCTTATGAAGTGAAATTTTAATCAGGGATGGAATAACAATGAAAACATTTAAAAATAAAATAATAGTAATACTTTTACCGCTTTTACTTATCGTTCTTTCATCATGTGAAGATGAACCGCCTACAGACTACATCGAACAGAATTTTGTTCAGGCTGTATTGCTAATTGACGAACCAATTCAGAATATAGCCGTAACGAAAACTCAGCCGATAAACAGTACATTCAACTACGAAGATGCTCTTATCAGGGATGCAAGGGTTGTAATAAAAGGCGATGGCAAAGAATTTGAACTGATAATAGATCCTGAAGGTGAAAATGGATATTATGCCGAAGACCAGGAATATTTAGTAAAACCTGAAACCAAATATGAACTGTTCATAACAATCGGTGATGAAGAACTTTACGCATGGACAGAAACTCCCGGCAGAACAGCCTGGACTACTGATATTGAAGACCAGCTACAGTTCCCGAAAGATACGATAAACTTCCCGGACAGGCGCGAAATTTCATGGCAGAGTGTCCCCGGGTATAACTTCTTTCCATTATCTGTAAAATGCCTTGATACATTGGAATACGGAAAATACCTTGATCCCCCGACAGATGAAATGAACAGGCGTATATGGAGGGACTGGAGCGATGAAGAAGATTTTTATGAGATAACCAACTGGGCATTTATTGCCAATAACAAATCAAGTGTTGTATGGAATATATTCAAATGGTTTGGTAAAACAGAAGTTACTGTATATGTTCCTGATTTCAATTACACAATGTGGTTCCTTCAGCATTTCCAGGCCAACCAGTATGACGACAATCTCGGAAATATTGAAGGCGGTATAGGTACATTTGGCTCGGCACACGCTATCAGGGATACATTCTTCCTGATTAAGAACCAGCCTTAAAACAAACATATTTACGTCAAACAAGCCCCGTTTTTTTCACGATGATCAAACGGGGCTGTTTTTTTGTGGATATTTTAAAAAAATAAACTAACGCAATTCCTCTGGGGAAATACTGCGTATAGTGCCGATATCATCGTTTCGGACTAGTGGTTTAAAGAAACAATTATATTGACCTCCTTTAAACACATTTTTATGAAGGACACAGGAAAAAGGCACCATCGATCCGGCAATTATTTGTACATCTTCCTCAGTGTTATGAAAACCAACGCTGCTAACTTTTACAGTATAAGTTCCTGCCGGAATCTTTACAATTTTAAACGATCCATCCTTATTCTTGACATAAGTCCCTCGTTTTGTACCAACTACCCTGACAGTTGCGCCAATTACCGGCTTACCATTCTCATCCATAACTTTTCCTTTCAGAACACCGAAGTCCTGCTTTGTTGTTGTATCAGGCCGGGTGGTTTGGTTAGTATCATTTTTGGTACTGCCGGTAGTGGTAGAATCGCTTGTGTTTTCTGGAAGATCATATATCGGGAAAGGGCCGTAAACTTCGCTTTGGCAGCTATGCTCGGTTGGCCCAACATAATACTCTCGCCTACCTGTATTATATAAACGATCCCATTCACCTGACTTTACTCCCTGAATGGATGAATTTTCAATAACAACCATTTCGGTAGAATAATCTTGATATGTTCCGAAAACAGAATGGCGTATCCCGGGATAAAAGTAAACAATAGTAACGGAATCCACAGCTATTCTTACTTCAGTTTCACAGGAACTGTAAGGGCTAATAAACGGAGATGAAATGATTGTATGGAATCCCGGCGACAATGAATCAAGGAAAAATAATGTATCAGGTTTAACAATATCTCTTGGATAATATACTTTGTTATCAACTTTAAAATCATTTCTTAAAATTTCTTTACCATCCTCATCAACTACCAAGCAGGTAAGCTGGCCGTAAATCCCGCCAATACAATCGGCAATTGATGAAATAAATATTATTGCTATGAGTAGTAGTTTCAGCATTTTTTACTCCTTCATATTCCGGCAAACCTTTTTATGTTAATTTCAACACGGCAATTCAATAATTGGTTACAATAAATATTTTCGCTTCATCCATTTTATAAGTGTATTTGAAATTATTTTTTATTAAATTATAGCCTGATGACTCATGTTTGTCTTCAGGCGGGAAAAAAAATAATTTAAAACCCCCGACAGTCTTTTTCGTTAGATATAGATATAATCTTAGCCGTACATTGAAATAGGTAATTTGAATTACACAGGCAGTCATTCCCCGATAAATCGAGGGCAGGCTGAGCGTAGCGAAGAATCAATTCTTCACCAATATCTGATAAGAAATCCGGATTCTTCAGTCGCTTCGCTCCACCAGAATGACAAATTGCAAAAATTCAGAAGAAAGGTATCTTCGAAAGGGTGGTTTCTTTGTTATTGAATTTTTTTGCAATCCTGTATTTTTTATTTTAACCACCCCGCCCTTCGGGCACCCCTCCACAGGAGGGGAATTTGCTGATAATTCAATACGAAGCAGAGCTTCGCTACAAGAGAAATGTAACTTTGAAAATAGAACTGATTCTTTGACCCCTCCCAACACACGAGGTGTGGCAACTTCCCCGAAGGGGAGAGCTTTGCAGTAAGCCCCTCCTTCGGATCCCGACAAGCCGGGACAAGACGGGTTTGGGGAGGTCAGTAACTGAATGTTTGACAATTTTAAAATGATAAACATATTTTGGGGATTCAGAAGATTATAATATAAATTCCGAAGTAATAAAATCTCCTGAGGAAATTGCATTGAAAATTAAAAGCTTTATTGATAATGTTTGATTTGAAAATATATATCGGATTTTCCGACCCCTCCCAAACCCTCCCCGAAGGGGAGGGCTAAGATTCAAAGCCCCTCCTTCGGATCCCGACAAGCCGGGACAAGGCGGGTTTGGGGAGGTCAGTAACTGAATGTTTGACAATTTTAAAATGATAAACATATTTTGGAGATTCAGAAGATTATAATATAAATTCCGAAGTAATAAAATCTCCTGAGGAAATTACATTGAAAATTATAAGCTTTATAGATAATGTTTGATTTGAAAATATATATCGGATTTTCCGACCCCTCCCAAACCCTCCCCGAAGGGGAGGGCTAAGATTCAAAGCCCCTCCTTCGGAGGGGTTTGGGGAGGTCAGTTTCAGCATATGATACTATTTGATAATATTTAAGATTTTTACGAGTTTAAAAATGGATGGTAGGAATAAATATGGCGAACAACCAAAATATATAACAGCGAACCCATTCGTGTATAAAATAGTAAAAGATACTCGTAAAAGAATGAAGGATAATAAGACTGTTGAAGAAGAAAAATTATGGAATTATTTAAAAAACAAGAAAATTGGATACAAAATTAGAAGACAACATGTTATTGACAGATTTATTGTTGATTTTGTTTGTCTAAAAAAGAAAGTTATAATTGAAATAGATGGTAAGATTCATTTGAAGCAAAAAGAATATGATAGAAACAGGGAGAAAAATTTAATCGAATTAGGGTATCAAGTTATCCGATTCAGAAATTCCGAAGTAATAAAATCTCCTGTGGAAATTGCATTGAAAATTAAAAGCTTTATAGATAATGTTTGATTTGAAAATATATATCGGATTTTCCGACCCCTCCCAAACCCTCCCCGAAGGGGAGGGCTAAGATTCAAAGCCCCTCCTTCGGAGGGGTTTGGGGAGGTCAGTTACCGGATATTTGACAATTTTACAATTATAAACATATTTTGGGGATTCAGAAGATTATAATATAAATTCCGAAGTAATAAAATCTCCTGAAAAAGAGAGATTGAAAATAAAAAGCTTTATAGATAATGTTTGAATTGAAAATATATAACGGATTTTCCGACCCCTCCCAAACCCTCCCCGAAGGGGAGGGCTAAGATTCAAAGCCCCTCCTTCGGATCCCGATAAGGCGGGTTTGGGAAGGTCAAAACTAAATAAGATTTTTACTTAGAATTTGAAATAATAATTTAATTTTTTTACCGGAGGCCCATTATGGCAAAGAGAACAACGGCAGTACCCAAGGCAGCTGAAAACTCGCTCGCCTTTCACGTGCAAAATGTATTAAATGGAAAAAGAAGATTTGAAAACGTTTTTAAATCTGTTTCAAGAATGATTCTTGAAGATCAGTCAATGATCGAGAAAGTGACCGTTAACGGTCGTTCCACCTATGATTTTAAGATTTTCCGCCAGGGGAAAAAACATATCATCGGCATGTACGATGAAATTAACAGCTTCGTATCCTATGTGAAGGACGCTGCCGAGGGCGGCTCTTCTTCCGAAATGGCATTTGTCCTGATCGGCGAACCCGGCAACGGTAAAACTTTCTTCGTCGATCACCTGTCCTACCTGTACAGGAATTTTATATCACGTCCGGAAAACAAACGCTATACTTTCCGCTTCAATGGTCTTGACAATCTTGGCGATTACGGAAAAATCAAATTTATCGAGTCGCAGACTTTCGAAGATCCGATGGTTCTTGCCATGAACCTTTTCGAGTCAAAAGAAGACAATATCAACTTCATGATAAAAAACGGTGGCAGCGAAGAAAAAATTGAAGAAATTTACAATGCCTATCGTCCGCTTGGTGCCTGTACTGATTATATATGGGAACAGGTACGGGAATTTACCGGCGGTGATATGAATGCCATGCTGGATATGATTGAAATTGTTCCCGTTCCGATAAGCGAATCAAGGGGAACCGTAACCGGTAAATATGCCGCTAAAGATAAGATTACATCTTCGGCAGTGGATCTTCTCGGTGAGGAATCGATTTCAAGGATTCTTAATATTACAGATACAAACAACCCTTACCGTTTCGACCTCAGGCGTGGCGCTCTTGCCCGCGTGGCTGGCGGCGGTATCCATTTCTCGGATGAGATATTCAAGAACAAGCGCGACCTGGTGCAGGTTTACCTTGGCGTTATCCAGAACCGGACAATTGATATCGAAGGATTCAAATGGCCTTTGGATACACTTATCATTGCAACATCCAACAACTCGGAATTTGCCCGCTTCCTTGAAGAAAAAGAACAGGCTCCGATTGTTGACCGCTGCCGGCTCTGCTACATGTCGCACAATACAAATTACCTGTTGCAGAAACAACTGACAAGATATGCCATCGGCGGACGCAAGAAAACTACTTTCAGCGGCGACCAGATGCATATCGACCCAAATTTGAATTATGCAGTTTCGGTAGCTATTACCCTTACAAGAATGCCAAAATCCGATAAGCTTACATCAATCGAAATGATGAAACTAAGCGCCGGAGAAGTGGCCGGAGAAAAGAGTATTAAAACTCTGAGCGAAGTTATCAGCGACCTGAACAACGATCCTGACGTAACTAAACGTTTCGGTCAGAAAGGGCTTGGCCACAGGAATCTTGGCCGCGCCATCCAGGTGCTGCTGGAACGCTCGGAAACACAGGAAGGCAAATGCATGTATGCCGGAGATATTTTCCCCGCGCTCGAAAGTGTAATACTTGATTACGTACAGGATTCCAACGACAGGGCAAAATATCTGAACGATGCGAAAATAGCCCGCGGACTTCACCGCAAAAATGTAATGACGACTATTTTCAACGCCTACATGGACGAACCGGACGCAATTGAAAAAGACGTTATGAACTATGTGAATATGATCATCGGCATCGACGCTAAAAACCTTGGTACCGATAAAATGTGGACATATCGCGATCCACAAACCGGTAAACTGGTTTCAATGAAAATCGACGAAACTTTCATCAACAGCGTGGAAGACCGCATGGGCCTTAAAAACAAGGAACAGAAACAGAGCTTCCGCACAACTATTGCAAAAATATACGGACAGAAGATGATCCGCGAACCAAATTATAATTTCATGGACAACAACGACCTGGTGAAAGCTGTTACAGATGTCAGGCTGAAATCCGATGTTGCCGGGGCAGGAAGCCTTGTTGGTGCCCTGTCGAACAGAACTAACGAGGAAAATCAGAAATTATACAACAGGATGATTGATACAATGATGAACAAGCTGGGCTATTGCAGAACTTGCTCTGAAAAGACAATTGAGTATTTCTGCTCTCAGGACGACAGTAATTAAGCCGTACATTAAGAAAAAAATATAATGGCTGAAAATGAAATCGAAAAAAGAAGAAGAATTATATAAATTATACAGAAAATACCTTCTGGAAGATGACTCTCCCGAGCATGGAAGTATGATGCTCCGGGAGATTGCCGGAGTCAGGCCCGAAGAGAACGACCCGGTTTTACCGCCGACTCAGGGACTTTATGACAAGAGCGATTTCGATATCCTTCCCGGATATTTCAGGCCACCGCATTCCGCTGTGATGGACCTGAAAACACTGGATGAACTGCTCGACCAGGATAATAAAAGGGAGGAAGACGGTTTCCCGAGAAGGATAAAAATCGGAAAATTGATTAAGCCCGGACAGGGAAAGGATAATAAAGTAATTATCGTTCCCAGCACTACGGAACCAAAGTTTTACCATGATGATTCCGTTACTGAAGAAAGTGATGGTGAAGGCGAAGGTGAAACTGGCGGTTCCGGTGAAGGCGACGAAGGCGAAGTTATCGGCGAGCAGCCGGCACAGCCTCAGCAGGGCGAGGGCGAAGGTACCGGCGCAGGCCAGGGAGACGGCAGCGATCACGACGTTAGCCAGGACGCTTTCGATCTCGGCAGGGTAATAACCGAAAAATTCAAGCTGCCCAACCTGAAGCAAAAAGGAACCAAGCGCTCGATGACAAAGTATATCTACGACCTGACAGACCGTAACCGCGGATTCGGGCAGATACTCGAGAAAAAAGAAACTATTAAGAAAATTGTACAGACTAATATCCAGCTCGGCAGGGTAAAAGCAGGCGAGCCAATTGATACTCAGGATCTGCTGATAAATCCTAACGATCAGGTTTTCAGGATACTGTCCAAAGAGAAGGATTTTGAATCGCAGGCGATGGTATTCTTCCTGAGGGACTATTCCGGTTCCATGCAGGGCGACCCTACAAAAGTTATCGCTCAGCAGCACCTGCTGCTTTATTCCTGGCTGATGTTCCAGTACCAGGGCAACGTCGAAACCAAGTTTATCGTTCACGACACCGAAGCAAAGGAAGTTCCTGATTTTGACACCTACTACCGTTCGCAGGTGGCAGGCGGCACAAAGATTGCCCCGGCATTCAACTTAGTTAATAAAATTGTGGAGGAAGGCGGTTTTGCCGCGCATTATAATATCTACGTGTTTTATGGTACTGACGGTGACGACTGGGATTCAAGCGGCAAGGAAATGCTGAAAGAGCTGAAGGAAATCCTGAAATACTCGAACAGGGTGGGAATAACTGTAGCTAAAAATTCATGGGCCGGATCATCTCCGACAACGGTGGAAAAATACATGGATGCATCCGGACTTCTGAAATCTATGCAGGAACTTCTGCGTCTTGATGCCTTCCACTCAACCGGAGTATCCGAAAGCAGGATAGTTGAAGGAATCAGGAACCTGATTTCCTGATGACATCGAATTAATAATTATACGACCGGAAAAGCAATGAAGCTTATAGATCAAAAAACGAAAGCGATCATGGAAGAATGCAAGGTCCGTGCAAGAGACGCCGGGCTGAGCTTCGATAATGAAACGCTTGAATATATTGTTACCAACAAGGATATGCTCGACCTTTCGCCAAAGGTAATGATACCTACTTTGTATGATTACTGGGTTCACGACGTTGAGGTATTGAAGCAGTACGGTAAGTACAAACTTTATCCGAACAATCCTTATGAAACCGTGATCAATACCCGTCCGGCAATTTCATTTTATAATGATAATAACCCGGACTGGATGAATATTATGATCTTCTATCACGTGCTTGGGCATATAGATTTTTTCCAGAACAGTATTCTCTTCGAGCATACCTGGAACGATGACTTTGCAGGCCAGGCTCTGGCGGATAAAAGACTGATAGAAAGCCTGCGCTCCAGGCACGGACGCTGGGTTGATTACAGCCTGGAATTCGCGCGTTCAATTGATAATATAACGGGCTATTTCCACGGGCTGAGCAGGAATAATATCCCTGCCGAAAAGATGCCGGAAGACAAGCTTTCTTACTATTTTGACGTTTTTCTCCAGGAGGAGAAAAAACTCAGCACGAATAATATTTATAAAGAAATATCAAGGTATAACGCACTTCACGATCAAAATCCTGATATGGCAGGAAGCATGTTCTTTTCCGATGTGAAGAATAAATACCCGGAGTTTGAAGCGCTTTATACCGAGTCAAGGAAAAGCGAAAAGAAAGAGTATATCGATCTGATGCAATTTCTTTTGGACAATTCTCCAATCCTGAACTTTCGCAAAAATGCCTGGATGAAATCAGTTATGGCAGTTGTTCGCAATACTTCCCTGTACTTTGCACCCCAGATCAGGTCAAAGATATGCAATGAGGGCTGGGCAAGCTATTGGCATGACAAACTTTTCCGTATGGACGACAGGATTAAAGGCCACGAAGTTGGATATGCAAGGCTTAACGCCGGAGTAACGTCAATTTCCCGAGTAGGGCTTAACCCTTATGCAATAGGGCTGCGGCTCCTGCAGTATATTGAGGATCTTGCTGACAAAGGCAAACTGAACTATCGTTACCAGATTCTCAGAAATTCAGAGAAACGTGATAATTATAATACCAATGCCGGCCTTGGGAAAGATGCAATTTTTGATATCAGGAGCAGTTTTACTGATTTCATGCTGATTAACACTTTCGTGGATCAGGACTTCGTGGATATGTACAACCTGTTTGTTGTGGGGCAGCGCTATAACCAGCAGCGACAGACAGTTGAGTATTATGTAAAAAGCCGCAAAGCCGAAGACTACAAGAAAATGCTGATAGACTCTCTCTATCATCCGCCTGTAATTGAAGTTGACGAAAGTAAATCAGGCGGCGAGAAACTTTATCTGAAGCACCAGTTTGAAGGCAAGCAACTTATCAAAGATTTTGTTCCGGATGTGCTGATGGGTATTGAATACTTATGGGGAGCAGAGGTTAGCCTGGAAACGACGGAGATTGTTCTCAAGCGTCCTGCAACACCCAATGGGACAGCAAAGAAGGAATTGCGGCCGGTGCTTTACACAATGAAAGGACGTAAAGTATCTAAAAAGAATCTTTAGCAGGCTAGATTTAGAAAAGCAGAGATAAGTCTCAGATGTCCGTCACCCTAAAAGTGGCGGACATTTTTGTTAGTATTTCCATGTCACTTCCTGGCCCCGATATATCGGGGCAGGCTGGGGGTGCCCGAATGGCGGGGTGGTTTCTTCATACATTATAGGCAAACGAAGATGGATTCTTCAGTCGTAAGCTCCTTCAAAATGACAACGTTACCCGTCCCCCGCCGGCGCCTGGAATTTCATACTGAGCGGAGCGAAGTATACATTCTTCATACTTTATCCGTTAAGGAAGATGGATTCTTTTTCGGTCAACCACAAGGGTTGCCCCTACGGTTTAATCACCTGGTCCGACACCTCGGGGCCAGCGGGGAACAAAAAGCCGCCTGTACATGGCAATGAGTGTGTCAATTTAAAAATCCTATCAAAAATAGTAAAAACCACAAATAAAAGCCCTTTATTCAGCCTTCGGTTCTAACATACCAGTGGAAATACCACCAACCGGGTTTTACGTTGCAATCCCCGGAATCAATAATTAGCCTGTACCCGTTTGAGAAGTTCAGGTAAAGAACCGGGTTCTCATATTTATAATCAATAAACTCGGAATCGCGTAATCCCCGGAAATTTTCCAACCACTTTTTGAACAGAATATTATATCGGGGGCTGGAACTATCCGGATGCTCCATGTAGGTTGTTATTACTTCGTCGCCTTTGGCCAAAACCCATGGCGGATCAATCCAGATGTATTCGGATTTAGGATTATTATTGAAAAATATTTTCAGGCTGTTTATTGCCACCGACAGATCGAATTTCTTATTTCTGAAACCGTTAATTTTCAGGGCTTCATCGGTATTGTCACATTTCTGCATTTTAATTTTATTCCAATAGCCGATAACCCTTTCTTCAACTAATTCGCGGCCAAGAATATCTTCGGGAAATAATTCTTCCCGAAGAAAGCGGTAAATATAGATAACAGTATCAATTGCGGAGATAATTGAGTAATTATCGTAGGCGGCTATCGTTTCTTTAAGGTTTTCAAGGTCGTCCTCTAAAAAATTAGTTTCAACTTTTCGCAAGCCTCTGGGGAGCTGCCCGTTTCTTATTTGCATTAGCGGGGCAATAACCATTTGGCGAATGGCGGAGATAAAATCAATCGCTTCGAATATTTCTCCGCGCCCGACTTTCAGTGCGGCATAGTGAATCCAGGCCCAGAACCTGTCTTCAATCCACTGGCAATCAACTTCCGGCCAACTTGCTTCAGTTTCATTAATTACATTTGTCAAAGCATTGTCCTTCTCCCACAGGACAACAGGTTCTTCCACCCTGTCCCTGAACTCTTCGAGTGTCAGGAACTTTATATCAACATGAATCAGCGGATTGTCATACATGCAGATCAAAAGGCGGGGTTCGCCTACATGTTCTCCTGTAAAGGCATTTATCAGTTTGCCGAGCTTTGCAGCAGTTTCAATCATTTTCTCTCTGCTGTCATTTATCCTGTTTTCCGTTATCAGGATAAAATCAAGGTCAGAGTACTCGTCAATTTCATCGCTGATCCATGAACCGCCAACAGCCAGCCCGATGGCTTCCGGCAGTTCTTTCACTTTTTCAGTAAATTTCCGGGCAAATATTTTTTGATATGAATTATTAACCAATTCTTATTTTCTCAAAAATATGTTCTTAAATTTTACACATGCTGATCGACAAGAATTACATTTCCGTCCGGATCCAATATAACAAAACTGCCCGGACCGGCTGAGTTTTCGATAGATTCATTTTCAAATTTGATATCTTTGTCTTTCAACTGCTTCCTGATTTCACGAATATCATCATAATTTTCCAGCTTTTGAGCATTAGAATCCCAGCCGGGATTAAAAGTAAGGATATTGCCTTCGAACATTCCCTGGAACAGGCCGATTATTGCGTCGCCATTCTTCATTATCAGGTAGTTGCTGTTCATATCGCCGCCAAATGCCGAAAAGCCCATATTTTCATAAAATTCTTTGGATTTCTTAAGGTCTTGAACGCTGAGGCTAACGGAAAAAGCTCCTAATTTCATAATCGCTCCTTGTATTGTGTTTGTAAATTGATTTCAATGAAAATAATTATTATTTCAAGATAATAAAAATCCCGGCATAGTTTGATTTTTTTGTTTCAAAAATACCGGGTATCGCAAATATTCAGCAGGTTATTTATATATTTTAGCAGTATCCTTTATTCCCTGCAGATAGTTTGTTGGCTTAAAAAATTTATTATTGAATTTCGAGCTGTCGAATATATAATCGTATTCCATCTGGTACATCATTTCCAGCATTTCCTTTACTGTTTTGTTAAACATTCCCGCCATTTTCATCATAAGCGGTCTAAGCCTGGAATATCTTGCGGGAACCGAGAACTCCTTTGCAAACATATTTATCATTTCTTCCCCGGTTATTTTTTCCGGACTTGTTGGCAGATGCCAAACCTGGTTGTATGCTTCTTCGGTATTCCCGAGAAGGGCTGTAGCTTTTCCGGCATCGGGTGTGTATGTGAATGAATGCGCCAGCTTATCATTCCCCGGCCAGTTTGATTTTTTTCCGTTCCTGAATTTCTCGCATATCAACAGATGTACAGCAGTATTTGTCGCCCCCGGACCGTAAAAATCTGCCGACCTTGCTATAAGGCCTCTGATATTGCCGATTTTCATTTCGTCAAGAAGCAGGCCTGCAATTTTTGCCCTTACTTCCCCTTTTCTGCTGCAAGGGTTAACGGGCGTTTCCTCGGTCATTTTTCCGTCAACTTTTCCATACATGTAAACATTGTCAAAGAATACAAGTTTGGAGTCGTACTTTTTGCAGGCTTCTATAACATTGGTCATTATTACCGGCCAGTTCTCAGCCCATATTTTTGAATCATAAGGCAGGCCGGCAGTAAGATATACAATCCCGGAACCTTCCACGGCTTTCATTACCTGCTGTCTGTCCAGAAGGTCAGCTGAAAAAGTCTCGTCCCCGGAATTCACTTTTTTCGGAGTTCGGCTTACCAGCCTTATCCTGTCAGTATATTTCTGCAAATATCCCGCGAGTTCTATTCCTATAACGCCGCCGGAACCAAGTATTGTCTGCATCATTGTTCCATAATTGATAATCAATATTTTAAAGGTGGATACGTGGTTTAGAACAGGAAGTTTCGTCGAGACTAAATCATTTAATAGTTATTATTTTTATGGAGAGTAAATTTGCTGAATGTATTGAAAAAAAAACAGGAACTGCCAATATCAATTGAAAAGGCATGGGAATTTTTCTCGAATCCGGCCAATTTGTCAAAGATCACTCCCGGGGAAATGAATTTCAGAATATTAACCGAGCTTCCTGATAAAATTTATACCGGACTTATTATCGAATATAAAGTAAGCCCTTTCAGCGGCATCAATTCATCATGGGTAACCGAAATCACCTCAGTGAATGAGCCATACTTCTTTATCGACGAGCAGAGGTTCGGGCCTTACAAATTCTGGCATCATCAGCATATATTTATGGAAACTGCTAACGGCGTCCTTATGAAGGATATTGTCAGTTATATTCTTCCTTTCGGGCTGATAGGCAATATGGCGCTTCCCCTTGTCAGGAAGAAACTAAGCGGCATATTTGAATACAGGCAAAAGGTTTTGAAGGAATTGTTCTGAATTAATTGCCATTCTTCCGTGCTTGTTTCTGGCACTATGATTTCCTGCAAAGATGAATTATAGAATCAGAAAGCACAGCTCCAAAGGGTAATTATATTTCGAAGTAAATTTTGCAATTGTCAAGAGAGCCTTGCCTCCGCTAACAGGCGGGGCATAGCAAAAGGGGTTGTATGCTATTATTATGAAATAGCAAGGAGTAACCAATAGATACTGACAGGAATGAAATCTATTGAAAAAAATTGATAGAAGATAAGCTGTGTTAAATAATATTTACTTCTCTTTCCAGCCGAACTCCGAATATTTCCTTCACAGAATTGATGATTTTCTCCGACAAATTAAATATATCCATTCCTGAGGCGTTCCCGTGGTTAACAAGTATCAGGGCATGCTTTTCGGATACTCCGGCATCGATTTCACGTCGGCCTTTCCAGCCGCAGTGGTCTATAAGCCTTGCAGCGCTGCATTTATAACCACTGTTGGTTTCGAAAGCTTTGAAGCCGGGAATAATTGATTTAATCTTTTCGAATTCTTTGCTGCTCACAACAGGATTTTTAAAGAAAGAACCTGCATTGCCAAGTATTTCATGGTCGGGCAGTTTTCGTTTCCTTATCCTGCAAACAGCGTTGAAAATATATCGCGCATCAGGTATCACTACAACGAATTTATTTACCTCGTCTGCCAGTTCCTTATAGCTAAGGTTCAGTTTTTCAGTTTTGCTTAGTTTGTAGCTGACCTCGGTGATTATAGCCCTGCCTTTTAGTTCATTTTTAAAAATGGAATTCCTATACGAAAAATTGCATTCTTCACTGCCCAGAGTAACAAATCTGCCATCAAAAACATCCCAGTATTTTACTGAATAAATAAAATCGCCCTGCTCTGTGCCGTAAGCCCCGATATTCTGAACCGGCGCTGAGCCGACATTTCCCGGTATTAAAGCAAGATTTTCCAGGCCGTAATAATTACTTTTCACGCAGGTTTCCACAAAGTTGTGCCAGTTTTCTCCGGCTCCGCATTTCATTATAATATATTCATCGGTAATTTTGCTCATGGCCATACCCCGGAATGCCGGATGAATAACCGTACCGCGATAATCATCAGTGAAGAGTATATTTGATCCACCCCCGAGGATCAGAAAATTTTCGTTAAAAATACCCCGATCCTGCAATTCCTGCAAATCCCTTTCCGAGCTGATCTCAATAAAAGTATCAGCTTTGATGTCAATATTAAATGTATTCAGTTTTTTCAGCGAGTGGTTTTTATAAATTCTCATATCCTAATTCCAAATTGTTTCAATTGCAAGTTAGCAATTATTCACGAAAACGAAGGTGCGAATGTCATTTTTGATTATTCAATATTTATGATCTCATCCAAGGTATATTCAAAAATTTATGATATGTATTCAAATTTGTGTTATTTTATTTTTTTGGGAAATACCAAACACATGAAAGAAAAATTATGAAAAAAGTTCTGCTACTATTAGCTGATGGATTTGAAATACTTGAAGCCAGCGCCTTTATCGATGTGATTGGTTGGAATCATGTTGAGGGGGATTGCTCCACTCAATTGTTCACTTGTGGCCTGAGCAAAGAGATTACAAGTACATTCAATCAAAAATTTATTGTGGATTACACAATTGATGAAATTGATATAAATTCATTTGATGCTTTAGCTATTCCCGGAGGTTTCGAGGTGTACGGTTTTTACAATGATGCTTATGATAATAAATTTCTTGATTTAATACGTAAATTTAGAAATGAAAATAAAATGATTGCATCAATTTGTGTCGGAGCATTACCTATAGCAAAAAGCGGAACTTTGCAGGGCAAGACCGGCACAACTTATCACAGCGATATCCGCAGAGAGGCTTTGAAAGGATTCGGCGTAGATGTGTTGGATCAGTCAATAGTTGTTGATGACAATATAATTACTTCATGGAATCCTTCAACGGCTGTTGATGTTGCTTTCCTGCTACTTGAGAATCTGACATCGAAAGAGAATTCCGAAAAGGTTAGAAAATTAATGGGGTTCATTAAGCAATAGATAATCAGGCTACACCCAAAACCTGGAAACTATGGAAAAAGTTTCATCACTCTGCTTACATCCTGCTTTATGAAAGGTATGAATATTATGACCTTGATTGGAACAGGGAAGAATTGAAAAAAAATTTGAAGAAGGCTGATATATTCGAAGATGCCTGGCTGGTTGATAATACTAAATAACTAGTCGAATCGTTTTCTTTCTCGTATTTTCATTTGATATAACGGATTTATTTTCTATCTTTATATTGATGTAATATTTTGGACTGAAAAAAAAATTTAAAAAAATTGATCATGTTTATTTAGGATAGGATATGGAAAAGGCGCTATTAAAATCAAACCTGCATGATCTTATAGATAAGATTGAGAACAAGAATCTTCTTGAAGAATATTATACTGAAATGAAATACATCCTTGACAGATCAAAATCTGATCTGTGGGAAACTTTATCGGATGTTGAAAAAGATGAATTGCTGCAATCCTATGAAGAGAGCGAATCTGAGAAGAATTTAAAAGATAATGATACCGTTTTGAAGAAATATGCAGACTGGCTGTGATAATAAAATGGACCCCAAAGGCACATCAATCATTTGATAAAACTGTTGATTTTATTGAAGATAATCAGGGCATAAAATCTGCAATTAAATTTGTTAGAAATGTCAACAAATTCCTTGATACCATCAAAGATCATCCTCGGATAGGCAAACCTGAGATTGTTAAAGACGATCTTAGAAGTTTTGTTATTTCAAGGAATACAACAGTATTTTATCGATTAAAAAACAAAGAAACTATAATAATACTTAAATTCTTTGATACAAGACAAAGCCCTGAAAAAAAATGGGAATAATTTAATTTACATTTTCACTAAACATTCTGTATTATTAATTTTATTCTGATTTTCATTTATTTTCAATCATAAGATAATAAAAAAATCATCCGTCAACTTAAGTCAGCGGATGATCATATCAATAATAATTTCAGTGATTATTTGTTTCTTGCCAGCCTCAGGCCGGCAAATTCAATTCTGTCTGCCGGCGGACGGTAATAGAACCTGAAGGATGAACGGCAGTAATCCGGTTTGCTGTTCCAGGCTCCGCCGCGTATAACTCTGCCCCAGCCGGTTTCGGGCCCTGTTGGATCGGTCTGTGCGGTGGCGGAATATTCAGCCCACCAGTCCCAGCACCATTCAGCCACATTGCCGTGCATATCGTAAAGTCCGAAAGAGTTATTGTCTTTCAATCCCATGGGATGAGTTGTTGATACTTCATCAAAATCAATATTTCCGTAATACCATGCTGCATTTGCCAGGTCGGCTTCAGTATTCCCGGTGTAGAAATCAGTTTCCGTTCCGGCGCGGCAGGCGTATTCCCATTCAGCTTCTGTCGGCAGCCTGTAGCCGTCAGCTTCCATATCCCACTTAAAATCATTGCCCGAGCCGCTATAAGCCGGAGTCAGTCCTTCAAGCTTTGATAGCGCATTGCAGAATGCAACGGCTTCGTGCCAGCTAATACCGTTTACCGGAAGAGAATCAGCCCTGACAGTTGACGGATTTGTTGCTACCAATGCTTTCCAATGTGCCTGGCTTACTTCAAATTTACTAATATAAAATGCTTTGCTGATAGTAACATCATGCACTGGCAGTTCATTTACAAAACCGGAACCATTTATATCACCCATTTTAAAACTGCCGGCAGGTATTTCGATCATCTCAATTGATCCGGGCCATTGAGTCTGATTCAAAGTATATACGGCAATATTACTTGTAGTGTCTTCAATTACCACGCTTACATTATTAGCGCCGAAGCGGATAAATTCCGGCACGATAAGCTGAATAACATCACCTTCCCACTTAATAAACTCATCGATCATAATTGTATCTATCATCACGTAATCGTAGTTTTCGGTGTATTCTCCGAAATTTTCCCCGCGAATAGTAAGTGTATCCCATATAGAGCCGTTATCAGGTTCCAATGCAGAAATATAACCGGGTTCAATAATTTCCTCATCTTCGCTTTGGCCTGTTTCGGGCGGTTCGTCAAAGTCTTTGCATGAACTGAATACAAAAAGTGTAAATGTAAATATGCTGAATATCAGTAAGAATTGTTTGTTTTTCATAATCATATCAAAAAGTACACAAATTATTATCTACATTATGAATTACAAAACTAATAAATAATTATTGCAATAGTTGAAAAAAAAAGGCCGGCATTTTTGCTTAATTGAGAGAAGTCATGTATTGGCTGAAAGTTTTTTTGGCTTCATACTTTTCCTTTTGCTTTTTATAACTATTCAAACCGGCAATAAATCCCGGTATACAAAGAATAAAAAGCAGAGAAATATAGAATAGTATATTTGAAAAATCAAAGAATTTTGAAATCCCGCCACTTACAATCAACTCATTAATTGCCTTGGCAATCAGGTAAAACAACCAAAGCGGCATTGTGATTTTCAAAATTCCCTGCTTGAATATTACCGGCAGTTTTGATGGTTCCTTCCCCCATTCTGCGGATTCAAACCCTAAATCATTTATTTCCTTGATCTTTATCATTTTAATCTATTTCCAATATTATTCTTCCTGTACTCAATAAGATATACACGGAAAATCGGGAAAAGTTACATACATGATATGGAAAAGCTAAAAAGTATTTTTGCGAGAATTGCTTGATGCTTGTATGATTTGAAATTATTTGTTACCTGATAAGAATCAATTAAATTTTGTTTCTAACAATAATGTGTAGTGTTCAGGCTGTAAAGTTATTATCGAATTGATTTTCCTTCCTTCATGCCTGGGTGAATTGATATATCAGATATAACAAATTAATACTTAATCGATTTTGAAAGCAAACTTATTTATTAAGTGAAAAAAATCCCGATTTTCATAAACTGATAATATTAATTGATTGATATTATAAGCATTTTTTATAACTTGCCCTATGATGGTATTGGATTTCATATTATCAATATTTTGAAATTCAATATTTTATTTGATACGCTTTTATAAAACTGCAGAAGACATTATTGTTGATCAATTTATTTCTGATATTATGGATTTTACTCTGCTCGGATTTATTCTATATCTTACTTTAATGCTTGTATTTGGCCTTGCAACATACAGGAAAAACAAATCACACGAGGATTATTTCCTGGGAAGCAGAAAGCTGAACCCTCTGCTCGTGGCATTTTCTGAACGTACTTCCGGAGAATCTGCCTGGCTGCTGCTTGGGCTTCCCGGCGCTGCCCTGTCTGTGGGTTTTGCCGAGGGATGGACGGTTCTTGGCTGCGTTGGCGGAATAATTTTCTCCTGGTTTGTTATAGCAAAGGACCTGAGGATACAAACTGAAAAGTATGATTCTATCACATTGCCGAATTTTATTGCCAGTAAATTCAGCCGTTCCGCTGATGATAAATACTCATCTGCGATAAGAATTTTATCGATATTGATAATAATTTTCTTTTTTACATTCTATCTTGCAGCTCAGTTTCTTGCAGCCGGAAAAGTACTTTTTGCAACATTTGGTATACCTGCCGGAATTGGCATGATCATCGGCGCTTCGATTATTATTCTATATACTATGATGGGCGGGTTCCTGGCTGTGGTATGGACCGACCTGGTGCAGGGGCTGATTATGATAATTGCCCTGATAGTGCTGCCGATTGTCGGATTGATAGAACTGAACGACCAGGGGCTAAGCCTTGCGGCGGCACTGGAATCGGCAGGGGATGGTTTTATGAGCCTGAGTGGCGGCAAAACCGGATGGGCAGCAGCAGCCCTGATTGTTGGGGGGCTTAGCTGGGGCCTTGGCTACATGGGGCAGCCCCACCTGGTAACAAAGTTTATGGCTATACGAACACCCGGAGAAATCAAACAGGGCCGAAGAATAGCTATTGCATGGGCCATACCGGCATTCTTTGGTGCCATGATGATTGGAATTATCGGGCTGGCTATATACGGCAGGGGAGAGTTTTCGGATATTGAACATGTTATGCCCTTCATGGCTACACAGCTTTTACCGGCATGGATTGCGGGTATTATTATCAGTGGTGCTATTGCTGCAATGATGAGTACTGCCGACAGCCAGCTTCTTGTAATATCATCTTCGATTATCGAGGATTTTTATCATAAAACGCTAAAGAGAAATGTTAACGAAAAAGGCCTGCTGAAAATGAGTCGTGCAATTACACTGCTGGTTGGTTTGATTGGATTTCTCATGGCATACAGTTCCGAAAAATATATTTACACGCTTGTATCTTATGCATGGGCAGGGCTTGGATCGTCATTCGGCCCGGCGCTACTGCTGATATTAAAATGGAAAAAAGTTACAGCTGCCGGTGTTCTTGCCGGAATGATCACGGGAACAATATCCACAGTTATCTGGATAACTTTCGATGAACTGGATGCATTTATTTCGGTACGTTTCATCTCCTTTGTTCTGGCATTCCTGGCAATAATTGTTGTCAGTTTGTGGGGAAGAGGAAAAGGCCCGGCCTGAAAGCAGATATAAATTCGAACAACAGCAATCTTTTCTTGCCTCAATTTCTGATTCTTTTGCTTCCTCAGTTCTGCTTGGGAATTATTCAGAGATAATGCCGTCTTGTCCGGAAGCAAAGTACTGATGTTAGGAGTTATTGCTGCCTTGGTCCAAATCAAAGAAAGAAAACCTCCCCTTTAATCCCCTCCTCCGTGAGGAGGGGATAAGAAGTTAAATATCATAGAATTAACTCCCCCTCCTTCCGAAGGAGGGGGCCGGGGGGAGGTAGGAAGTGTCGAAAGCTATGTACCAATGGTTGACGCTATTGCACTGATGTTTTATTCAATTGACGCCTTGGTCGTAAGCAAAGAAAGAAAACCACCCCTGTATTCCCCTCCTACTTTAGGAGGGGATAAGAAGTTAAATATCATAGAATTAACTCCCCCTCCTTTTGAAGGAGGGGGCCGGGGGGAGGTAGGAAGGGCCGAAAGCAAAGAACCGATGTTCTAAGTTATTACTACCTTAGTCGAAGTCATTGCTGCCTTGTCCCAAAGCAAAGTACTGATGTTTTATTCTGTTGTTGCCTTATTCTTCTTCAAAGCCCTCCCCTTCGGGGAGGGTTTGGGAGGGGTCAGGAATATTGCAGCAATGTTTTGCTTCATTGCTGCCCTGTTTCAAATCATTGTACTGATGTTCGAAGTTATTGACCCCTTGTTCGAAGTCATTGCTGCCTTGTTTGAAGGCATTGAACTCTTGTTCGGAGGCAAAGAACATGTTCAATAAGGCCAAACAAGCGTGGGATAAAGTCAAACAAGCGTGGGATAAAGTCAAACAAGCGTGGGATGAGGTCAAACAAGCGTGGAATAAAGTCAAACAAGCGTGGGATGAGGCCAAACAAGCGTGGAATAAAGTCAAACAAGCGTGGAATAAAGTCAAACAAGCGTGGGATAAAGTCAAACAAGCGTGGGATAAGGTCAAACAAGCGTGGGATAAGGTCAAACAAGCGTGGAATGAGGCCAAATTTCACTACAATAAGGCCATAGAATGCTTCAATACCTCCGGACATGTCAGTTTAAAACCACGCCAACAAAGCGATTAGCCCAAACATCAGGATTCTGGTTCAAAACAGCGTTGAAATAAGGAAATTATCCGGTTCATTGAAACTACAGGATGTGGAATTAAGGCCGACGGCCTGTTCATTTGGGTGGAAGAACAGGTAAACTGAGCAAAAGAATGAGGTGTTATGTTGTCATTCCCCGACACGTCACCGATAAATCGGTGCAAGCAGGGGCAGGCTTCCGGAGCTTGCGACCGAAGAATCCATCTTTCTTTGCAGATTAGGTATTAAGAATGGATTCTTCGCTGGCGCTCAGAATGACCTTCCGGCCTTATCATCGTCAAATTCAATAGCCACGTGCTTTAGCGCGTGGATAAATGTGCAAGGTGCGAAGGCAAAGAAAAAGAATCCACCCCGTCTCGCTGCGCTCGCCACCCCTCAACGAGGGGAATTATTTAAGAAGTCCACCCCGCCCTTACCCGATACGTCGGCGCCGGCGGGGGAACAGGTGTTGTTGTCATTCAAAACAGCGGTAGGGGAAATTTACAGGTGACATTATTGGGAAAGGCTGGTTGAAATTATTTCATCTTTCAGCATAGTTGAAGACTGATATTGCAAATATTATCTATATTTTAGTACATTGATTTGATTACACATTTATAAGGAAATGAAATGAAGAGAAATATCCTTTCCACAATAATCATTATCTGCGGGTTATTATTTATCGGCGCCGCTAAAAACGATGTTGTTATTGATTCGGCAATGACTTTTGAAGAGGCGATAAAAGGAACGAAAGCCCCGCAGGATGTTATTGACAATCTTATGCTGCTAAACGTTGATTATTATTCATTCGACGGCAGGCTTCACCGAGGGCAGCTAGTAATTCATAAAGAATGCGAAAGCGATGTGAAAAAGATATTCCTGATGATACGAGAATCGAAATTCCCCGTGAATAAGGCCATCCCGATTGTAAAATATAACTGGAGCGACGATGCATCAATGGCAGACAACAATACCTCGGCTTTCTGCTACCGCTTTATTGCCGGAACCAAAAGGCTGTCGAATCACTCCTTCGGCAGGGCAGTGGATATCAATCCATTCAACAACCCCGTGGTTTACAAAAGCGGTAAAGTAAGCCCAAAGGGTGCTGTTTATAATCCGGATAAGCCGGGTACATTCAGCGAAGAACACCCGATAGTAAAGGCTTTCAAAAAGATGGGCTGGCGCTGGGGCGGCAACTTCAGTAAGTACGACGATAACCACCACTTCGACAAGCCCTGAGAATAAATATATAAATTGTTGTGAATCATCCGATCACGAAGTGACCGGATGATGAAAAAAAGCAAATCATTTTCCAGTGCTGCCGAATCCGCCTACACCACGATCTGTTTCTGGAAGTTCGGAAACCACGTCCCACTGTATATGCTCATAACTTGCTATCACGAGTTGGGCAATCCTTTCGCCGGGTTTTATATTGTATTCTTCCTTTGAAAAATTAGCAAGAATTACTTTAATCTCTCCACGGTAATCACTGTCCACCGTGCCCGGAGCGTTCAGTGCGAAAATGCCATGCTTTGCGGCAAGCCCGCTGCGGCTGCGTACCTGGCATTCGAAACCGGGTTCAAGGGCAATGGCAAGCGAAGTGGGAACCATAACCACCGACCCCGGAGCCACCGGCATTTCTTCATTTATAGCGGCGTAAACGTCCATACCGGCTGAGCCTTCGGTTGCATATTCAGGAAGTGGCAAATGGTTGAACTCTTCATTTATCCTGCTGATCATTACTTTCATATCTTACCTGCTATTAATTTTAATATCAATTCAAAAAATGAAAAATAACAAAAAAAAGGTTGCTACTCAGCAAATATGATATTATTTTGTTTTGAAAGGAATAATTGCAAAATTGTCATTCTGAAGGAGCTTGTGACTGAAGAATCCACTTTTTTAGTATAAAATCATGAAGAATAGGCTCTTCACTTCGTTCAGAGTGACATTTTCTGATATTGTTAAAACATTTTACATATTTTTCCTTTATGCTGAGTAGTTTCAATAAAGGGATACCTGAAAAAGTATCCCTTCTATAAAAATCATCTTTATATTATTCGCCCGGAGTATAGGATATTAGTACATCCTCGTAATCATCAGACGGATAAACATCCCCCCCAAGCCTCATTTCTCCGTCAACAAATTCTGTTTTTACCAGGCCGAGGCCTTTTGCATAAGACTGCTTAACTTTTGAATTTACTTCGTAAGAACCGCTGCCAAATTCTGTCACATATTCACCGGTAAACCATACTTCAAAATAAAATTCATAAGTTTCATAGGTTTGTCCGTCGAAATCAAAGCTGCCTGTTCCAGTTCTCGTGACTTCATATTTAATCGTACCCGTAAAAAAGGTTCCGGTTTCAATTTCCTCATTATCAACAGTTAACTCAACCGGAGTCCATTTTGATTTGTTCAAATCGGCAAAGGCAACCCAGTTCAGGTTTGAAGGATCGAAATCATTAAGCGCAAGAAATTGCGAACCTTCTGTTCTGGCATAAGTTGTATCATAATCGTCGCTGCTGAACAACATAAAGCAATCTTTACCGGCAAAGTTGAAGCCTGAAGTACATTCTATGGTATAAGTAACTGATTCTCCTGTTTTCTCACCATCAATTATTTCAAATGACTCGTATTCCCATACTGCCCCGTTTGCCAGGGGGAAATAATCAACAAAATCTCCGTTATCCGGGCTGGTAGAATCATCACTACAAAAAGTAAAAGCAAACAAAAATACGAAAAGCAACAAAAGCCTGTTAGTAAATTTCATTATAAATCCTTTTAAAAAGTATTTTTTAAAAAACTGTTAAGTATATTTTGTCCATATTCAGTAAATCAACCGATAAAATGTATTAACGGCACATATTTCAGCGCAATACATCTTCTTTTTCCGTTAACAATCATTATCCCAAAAACAACATCATAATTATAATTCCATATTCAGCCCGGGATACCACTCGTCAATTATTTGCTGAAGTGTACCGTCCTGTTTCATTTCATTATAAGCATCAGTCCATTTTAGTATATATTCATTATCGCTACCCTTCGAAAGGGCAATATAAGTCAGCGTTTCGCTCAATTTAGGGCCTGCCGTTATTTCATTTACCAGGCAACCATAATTGTCGCATATTGATTTCAGTGCAATATCATTGATTACAATCGCATCAACTTCGCCGGCCATCAGTTTAGCGAAAACCTCGTGAACGGTTGGCAAGGTTACAATATTATCAAAACCTTCGTCCTCAAGCATCGTAACTGTTGCCCAGCCTGTCATTGTTGCAACAGTACCAAGCCCTTTTGCATCTTCCAGATCATTCAGATCAATTCCTGATGACGTGAGAGTAAAAAACTGGTAATGCTTGCGGCAAATCGGGCCTATCCAGTGGAAAAGATCTTCGCGTTCAACAGTTCTTGCGGTGCTGAACAAAGCCATATTTGGCGTAAATTTCAATTTACTCAAAGCGTTAGACCAATCAGCAAGATTTATCTCAACATCCATATTAGTACGATCTAAGATTTCATTCATAATATCAGTTGATGAACCACTAATTGATCCGTCATTTTCTTTGTAGCTCTGTGGCGGGTTCTCTTCAGTATAGATTTGTATTGCAGCCGGAGCTGTTTCCCCATCCATATATTTATTATATAATTCCTGTATTGTGCCCTGATTCCGGAGCTGGTCAATTTTCTGCTGCCATGCGTTCACAACATCATCGGAAATATTGAGCGAAAATGCTATATACCCCTGCTGTTCATCGAAAAGGAATTCCTTCTCAACATCAGAATCATAGTCATACCCTGATGAATTCATGGCAGATCTCAAAGCATAAGGACTTTCAACTATCGCATCTACTTCACCAGTCATAAGTTTTGCAGCAAGCTCATCAATCCCTTCTGCAAAAACAATGTTTGAAAATCCGTTATTTTCCAGATCATCAGCATAGGCATAGCCGCTAACAACTCCGATACTATTTAAAGCTTTAGCATCACCAAGAGTTGAAATTTTAATATCCGAACCGGATTTGATATAAAAATAAGAAGTCACGGAGCAAACAGGGCCTGCCCATTTCATTTTATCAACTCTGTCTGCATTTAGAATTGTAGTAAACAGGACGACATCTTCACCGGCCAGAAGCTCGTTATAAGATTCAGACCAATCCTTTATAACAATATCCTTATCAATATTCAATTCCTGCAAGATTCTTTGAACAATCTCAGCGGAAATGCCAGCAATCTGGCCATTTTCTTCATAATTATACGGCTGATAATTTTCTGTATAAATTTTTAGTTTTGAGTAATCAGGGGCTGTGGAATTATTATTATCATCATCGGAGCATGAATATGTTATAAATCCTGAAAAAAGCAACACAAATAATAAAAAGATTTTTTTCATGGGAGGAACTAACATTATTAGACAAAATTACAGAACCAAATATATTAAATTAATTTGTAATAATAATCAAAATTGCATTACATAGGCATTTTAAGTGCTAATATATTTTTGTGGAATCAAAATTATGATAAAATCATAAATAAAAATAAATGGGATGCAAATATTATCTTGACAAAGATGTTATTTTTTACTACTTTTTAAATGCGGAGAATATGATATAAACAGGATCAGGAATATGAAAACAACCAAGCAATTTGAAACAGCCGATCTTTTTGAATATCTAAATAAAATTGAAGAAGAACCAAACCTTGAGTCCAGGCTAAAATTTATTTTGGAACTTATTTCCAATTCATCAGGAAATCACATATCATTTTCAATTGTAAACACCCCCTTCAGCAAATTATTTATATTTGATCCGAACAAGCCTTCCATTTCCGAATATCACATTGAGGATACAAATCATTTTCCGCTATCAGAACAAGAAACTACTCGTTTTCTTACGAATTATCTTAATAATTCTTTTCCCCGTAAATATTCGATTCACATAATAGATTCTGACCAATCTCCGGTTGTATCAATTGGAATTATTTATAATTCTGAAAAATCAGGAAATGATTTTCATACATTACGAACCATATACTCCTGGGTAAATAAAAAACTTGTAAATACTGAAATTAATACAAATAGCCCTGCTGACAAATTTATTTTTCCTGACAAAAGTATATTCAACCAGATACTTGAAAAAGTTAATATTGAAATAATTGTTACCGATCAAAAAGGAATAATACAATACTATAACAGTAGAATTGATTATATTACCCAAAACAAAAATATTCGACGTAAAAATATTTCAGACCACTTTGAATCCCTGTCGATACCCGAATTTAAAAAATATTTTGAAACAACACTTCACACATCCCAGCCAATAGAATTTGTTTCATCACCATCAGAAAATTTTTTCATACAAATTAGATTGGAGCCATTTTTCACGGGAAATAAAATTGTCGGGGTTGTATGCACGCTAAGAGATATATCTATGCGTCAAAATACCTTGATTGAATTAGAGTCCAGTAAGTCAAGATACAGAAAACTTTCTACCCTGACTTTCGAAGGAATATTATTGCATTTAAACGCTACAGCCCTTGATGTTAATGAATCCCTGGAAAAAATTACGGGTTACAGCAGAGAAGAGATTATTGGGAAAAATATTATTACTATGCTCGTTCATCCTGATGATATTCCGATAGTTACTAAAAATATGAAAATCGACTATGCTTTACCTTATGATATCAGAATAATTAATAAGAAAAAAGAAATTGCTCATGTGGAAATTGAAGCAAGAAATGTTGTTTATAATAATGAAAAAATGAGGGTAGTTGCAGTCAGAGATATCAGCAGGAGAAAGCAAACCGAGAAAGCTCTTGAAGAAAGCGAGGAACGCCTGCGAACATTGATCAACTCCACTCCTGATATTATCTGCTTTAAAGATGGCAAAGGAAGATGGCTTGAAGCAAACAAAGCCGATATAGAATTATTCCAGCTACAAGGCGTTGATATTAATGGGAAAACTGATGCTGAATTAGCACCTTTCAGTGATTTCTACCGCGAAGCATTTCTAACATGCCAGGATACTGATGAAATTGCATGGCAGGCAGGAACAATAACAAGAAGTGATGAAATAATTCCCAAGCCTGATGGCACGAAAAAAATTTATGACGTTATAAAACTACCTCTTTATCACCCTGATGGAAGCCGCAAAGGGCTTGTTGTTTTGGGGAGAGATATAACTGATAGAAGAAAGGTACAGGATGCTTTCGAAAATAGTGAGAGAAGACTTAAACTTGTTTTAAGAACCGCAAATATTGGCCTTATAGACTGGAATTTAACCACTGGCAAAATTTTTATTAATGAAACATGGAAAAAAATTCTAGGAGTTGAATTAGGAAAAAATAATGAAGTAGATGTAGATTTTGTCAAATCTCTTATTCACCCTGAAGACCTTAAGATTTTTGAATCTAATATAGACAAGCATATCTCCGGCCAAAGCTCAAATTTTGAATGTGAAATACGAATGAGATACAAGAATGCTAACTGGTACTGGATTCATGCCGTTGGTAAGATTGTTCAGTATGATGAATACAATAATCCAATCCGAATAGCAGGAACCTATCAGGATATTAACGAATCAAAGAAAATTGAAAAAGCAAGGGATTTTGCAATAAGTTTGAATACATTGAACGAGGAATACTCCGAACAGCAAATAATGAAAATAACACTTGAAGAGTGTCAGGAAATTACTGATAGCGAAATTGGTTTCATACACTTTGTAAATGATGATCAAAAATCTTTATCTCTTCAATTGTGGTCTGATTCTACAATGAAAGTTTGCGATATACCAGGCAAAATCGATCATTATCCTTTGGAAAGTGCCGGAATTTGGATTGATTGTTTTTATTCACGCACACCTGTTATTCATAACGATTATAAGAATTCACCCGATAAAAAAGGATTTCCCGATGGCCATGTTGATTTAATCAGAGACTTAACTGTTCCCGTTCTTGAAGGCACCCAGGTTAAGATTATCCTTGGTGTTGGTAACAAAAGAACTGACTATAATCAACTTGATACTGATCTTGTCAATATTATTTGTGGTAATGTGTGGCGACTTATCAGACAAAAAAGAGCTGAATCCGCACTTCAGCAAAGTGAAGAAAAATATCGAAAATTAGTTCAGAACTCTCCAATTGGGCATTTTATTTTCAGCCAGGCAAGGCTTGTTTTCTGTAACCTGCAAATGGTTGAAATATTTGAATATAAAAATCAAAATGAAATGATCGGATCAGACATTGAAGTCTTTTCTCCTTCCACAAAAGGTACTTCCCTTGCCGATATTTATCAAAAGCTGACAGATGGCGACGATGATTCTGCTTTTGCAGAAATTAAAGCTTCAACATTTAGCGGCAAAGAAATAGATATTGAAATTAACGCTATAAGAATAAATTATGAAAATGATATTGCAATCCAGGGAACAGTTACAAATGTTAGTGAAAAACTCCGTACCCGGGAAGAGTTGCAAAGAATATCAAAATTGGAATCACTCGGTGTACTTGCCGGTGGAATAGCTCATAATTTCAAAAATATGCTTACAGCTATGTCGCTTAGCATTGGAATTGCTAAAATTAAACCGGACATGTACCTCGAATTCCTGGAAAAAATTGAGAAAAATATCGACCAGGCCAATGCCCTTGCTACAAGATTCCAGACATTTTCAACCGGTGGCGACCCTGTAAAGCAGATTATTAATATTAATAAAATCATTGAAGAAGCTATTACAATAGCTCTTAGCGGTACTAATATTGTTCCTGACCTCAGATTTGACAGCCATTTAAAATCCATTGATGCAGACCCGAAGCAAATGAACGAGGTTATTACCAACCTATTGATAAATGCAAGCCATGCTATGCCAAAGGGTGGTAATATTTGTATTTCTACTTCTAATATAGAACTTAGATCAAATAATATTGCTAATCTTCAGGAAGGTGAATATATCCTTATAAAAATCCGTGACGAGGGTATAGGAATTCCAAAGGAAATTATAAATGATATTTTCCTCCCATTCTTTACTACTAAAAGTAAAGGCAACGGCCTTGGATTGGCCAGTGTTCATTTTATTATTCAAAAACATAAAGGACATATATCTGTAACCTCAACTCCTGGCAAAGGTAGTGAATTCATCATTTATCTTCCTGCTGTGGAAAGAACATACGAAGAAACAGAAAATGGCCATAGCGATGCAAAATTTGGTATCGAGGGCCTGAAGATATTATTAATGGACGATAATGATGATATCCGTAGTAATTTTTCAATACTTTCAAAGGAATTCGATCTAAATATGGTCTGTGTTGCTGATGCATATCAGGCTGAAGCTGAGTACCGGCTTGCAATTGCAGAAAAGGAACCTTTTGATTATGTTGTCCTGGACCTTGTTATAATCGGATCTGATAAAGACGGCGAAGATGCCCTCCACATGTTGAAAGCTATTGATCCTGAAGTAAAGGCTTTCGTATTTAGCGGCCATGCTAACAAGCCGATAGTTGCAAATTATCAGGATTACGGATTTATTGGGAGAATTGCAAAACCATTAGACTTGAATATGTTTTTTAATTCTATCAGAAACAAACATAATGACTTAATTAATGAGTAATTTTAAAAATTTTAATCATTACTTTCAATAAAGTTTAGAAATTTAATCAGATAAATTCCTTATTTGATTTCGTATTTAAATGATAAGTTAAATCGTAAGGCGAGTTACTTTGTTTAATGATATTTCTTCGCTTTGAATTTGTTGTAGGTAAAGCATCTGTTTTTTCGATTTAGAAAACATTATTCCTCAAATCGCCTTTTCCAATTATATAATCAATGCACTATGAACCTGTAGGATAATAAGTATTGTAAGAAGAGGCATAAGGGCCGGCAGTACCATCTGTAGTACTACCATAGTCGGTTGTATTTGCTGTTTTCTGAGAATCGAAATCATAAATCTCCGGTTTTTTCCATTCTTTCTTTTCCATAGCAATAAACCTTTGTGAAAAATAAATTCAAAG
>OY762428.1:0-2680000 GCA_963665665.1 Kapaibacterium sp. (SeqCode) | reverse complement strand
ATAGATCACACGGTTTCGCGTCTGCCGCCACATACTATCGCCCTGTTCAGACTCGCTTTCGCTGCGGGTGCGTGACATAATCACTTACCCTTGCATGAGACGAGCAACTCGTTGGCTCATTAAGCAAAAGGCACGTGGTCACCCGAAGGCTCCCACCGTTTGTAAGCACACGGTTTCAGGTTCTATTTCACTCCCTTCTTAAGGGTTCTTTTCACCTTTCCCTCACGGTACTGGTTCACTATCGGTCACAGAGGAGTATTTAGCCTTGGGCCGTGGTCGGCCCGGATTCCCGCAGAATTTCTCGGGTTCCGCGGTACTCAGGAGTCCTCGTGTCCACTTCATGATTTCACCTACAGGATTATCACCTTCTATGATCTGACTTTCCAGACAGTTCGGCTATCAATCAGTGTAACGTATCAAGGTCCTACAACCCCCCGCTGCACGCAGCGAGGTTTGGGCTGTTCCCATTTCGATCGCCTCTACTCCGGGAATCGAATTCTCTTTCTTTTCCTCCAGGTACTGAGATGTTTCACTTCCCTGGGTTCGCCCCCTTTCGGGTGACTGCGCATGACCGCAGCCGGGTTGCCCCATTCGGAAACCCCCGGGTCAAAGCTTATTTCCAGCTCACCGAGGAGTATCGCCGGTAGTCGCGTCCTTCATCGCCTCTCTGTGCCAAGGCATCCACCGTGTGCCCTTTATATCTTACCGAATAAGATTTTTTATAAGTAACTTCGCCTGCTTCATATCGCAAGCGCGCTTCTTCATAACTTGGCTATACTTATGATTCTTTTCCAAAAAAGCTTTATATTTGCTTTTCTCATCCAGGTTGTCAATGTACTTTTTTACTTTAGTGGATCTGATCCCGATGAATCGGGACGACATCCAGAACTTGTGGATCTGATCCCGATGAATCGGGACGACATCCAGAACTTGTGGATCTGACAGGGATCGAACCTGCGACATCCAGCTTGCAAAGCTGGCGCTCTCCCAGCTGAGCTACAGACCCTTTAATAATCGTGGGCCTGAGTTGATTTGAACAACCGACCTCACGCTTATCAGGCGTGCGCTCTAACCAACTGAGCTACAGGCCCCGGTCAAATAAACTATATAAAAGAACTAAAAAATGCGTTCTTCAAAAACAGGAAGCATCAACTGTCAGGCTTTTCGATCCGCCTTTTGGTTTTTATTTTAATATATCTCCAGAAAGGAGGTGATCCAGCCGCACCTTCCGATACGGCTACCTTGTTACGACTTAGCCCCAGTTACTGAGTTCGCCTTAGACGTTATCACTAACGGCTTCGGGCGCCCCCAGCTTCCATGGCTTGACGGGCGGTGTGTACAAGGCCCGGGAACGTATTCACCGTGGCACGCTGATCCACGATTACTAGCGATTCCAGCTTCATGCAGTCGAGTTGCAGACTACAATCCGAACTGAGACAGACTTTTGGGATTTCCTCCACCTCGCGGCTTCGCCCATTGTATCTGCCATTGTATTACGTGTGTAGCCCCGGACATAAGGGCCATGATGACTTGACGTCATCCCCACCTTCCTCTCCACTTGCGTGGGCAGTCTCCCTAGAGTTCCCGACTTTACTCGCTGGCAACTAAGGATAGGGGTTGCGCTCGTTGCGGGACTTAACCCAACACCTCACGGCACGAGCTGACGACAGCCATGCAGCACCTCTGCAGCAGTTCCGTAGAAAGACTCCCTTTCAGGAGTTGTCCGCTGCACTTCAAGCCCGGGTAAGGTTCTTCGCGTTGCATCGAATTAAACCACATAATCCACCGCTTGTGCGGGCCCCCGTCAATTCCTTTGAGTTTCAACCTTGCGATCGTACTCCCCAGGTGGTATGCTTAATGGGTTTCCTTCGTCACTGAATACTAAGTATCCAACAACAAGCATACATCGTTTAGGGCGTGGACTACCAGGGTATCTAATCCTGTTTGCTCCCCACGCTTTCGTGCCTGAGCGTCAGTAATGAGCCAGATGACCGCCTTCGCCACTGGTATTCCTCCTGATATCTACGCATTTCACCGCTACACCAGGAATTCTATCATCCTCTCTCATACTCAAGACTTGCCGTATCAAAGGCAGTTCACCGGTTGAGCCGGTGTATTTAACCTCTGACGAACAAGCCCGCCTGCGCACCCTTTACACCCAGTAAATCCGGACAACGCTCGGGTCCTACGTATTACCGCGGCTGCTGGCACGTAGTTAGCCGACCCTTCCTCTGATGGTACAGTCCCGGTTCCCATAAGGAACTTTTCTTCCCATCTGACAGTGGTTTACAGGGCAAAGCCCCGTCATCCCACACGCGGCGTCGCTGGTTCAGGGTTTCCCCCATTGACCAAAATTCCTCACTGCTGCCTCCCGTAGGAGTCTGGACCGTGTCTCAGTTCCAGTGTGGCTGATCGTCCTCTCAGACCAGCTACTGATCGTCGCCTTGGTAAGCCGTTACCCTACCAACTAGCTAATCAGACGCAGGCCCATCCCCATCCGCCGTAGCTTTGACATAAATGCCTCATCAGATATTAGCGCCGGTTTCCCGACGTTATGTCTGAGATGGGGGCAGGTAACCTACGCGTTACTCACCCGTTCGCCAGTTTAATCATCCCCCGAAGGGAACTTTCTCCTTGACTTGCATGTGTTAGGCACGCCGCCAGCGTTCGTCCTGAGCCAGGATCAAACTCTCCGTTGTAATATATACTTTCGTATTATTATGTTTCTCAATTAAGAGTTTGTTCGCAAAGCTTCTCGAATTGCTTGACTTATAATGCTGTGTGCTTCCTGTTTTCAAAGAACGTCTCGTTTCCGATTCCCCGTTCTAAAAGGGATTTGCAAGTTACGAACTCTTTTCGTTCTGTGCAAGAAGTTTTTCAATCCTTTTAAAAAAAGTTTTAAAAATCCTTCTTTTATCTCGCCGTCCCGTTTTCAAAGTTCGCTGCCCGATCCCTCAAGACCAGAGCCTACAAAATTAACAGCTTTTTTTGTTCTGTGCAAGAAGTTTTTTCGCCTTTTGAAAAAAAAGTTTGAAACCGCTCTGTTTTAATTCGTTCCCGAATTTTGAAAGGTCAGTTTCTCCATCCCTTCCCGCTTCTGCCAGTTTAAAGCCGCTAAGTTTTCAAAGTTCCGCCGGCGCTTTCGCCGGGGTCATAGCCTGCAAAGTTATGAACTCTTTTCGTTCTGTGCAAGAAGTTTTTTCGTCTTTTAAAACTTTTTCTTCCCGCCCCTTTGCCGCTCGATTTTCAAATTCCCTGTTCGTCACTTGAACAGAGCATCAAAATTAATACCTTTTTCTGATTTTTCCTAATTGTTTTTTCCTTTTTTTAAAATATTTTTTGCGGTTATCTACTCCTATACCTTCTTAATACATAAAATAACAACCATTTAATAAATAATGTCAATAATTTTCCGTCTGAACTATGAATATTGAGTAATATTGTTTATATTATAACGAGCATAAAAGAATCAGACTTTAATGGCAGGCTGGTATCAATGAAAATTCCTAACAATTATGTTACTAACTCAATACTGATAATGATATTACTAATATTATCTTTTTCAAAGATTTTATCGCAGAGCACCGAAATTAGTAATAAAGACCTGCATGATATGTCCCTTGATGAATTATTTAGCCTTTCGGTATCTACAGCAGGAAAGAAACCGGAGAATATTAAAGAAATTCCAGCAAGTGTTATTGTCATTAACAGGCAGGAAATAGAATCAGCAGGATACCAGACCTTTACGGAACTTTTATCAAATGTAACCGGATTTTATCTTATTGATGATTATTATTGGCTTGGTTCTCTTAATTTCGGTGTCAGGGGATTTTTCTCAACAGGCCCGATGAATAATATTATTATTCTCGTAAATGGTGTCAACCAGTTATCAGATAAATATTCTGATTATCCTGATGTAAAAATAAATGTTCCCATAGAAGCTATTGATCGCATAGAGATAATTCGCGGCCCAATGTCAGTAATGTACGGCCCCGGAGCTTTTTTCGGAGCAATTAATATTATAACTAATGGTATCGAAAATGAAACTCCGCTGAGTATGGCCTCGCTAACTTACGGATCAATGAACACAAAAAGGGCATTTGCCAGGTATTCTGCTAATGCAGATAATTTGAAATTTACGATCAATGCCGGTTATTCTGACACTGAAGGTATTGACCGGCCTTTCTCTGAAATGACAAGCGATCTGTCAGTTTTAACCGAAGTCGGGCTTGATAGCAATGCAACAACAGCTGGCCAGAGGAATGACAACAGGAAATACTTCGGATTGAACCTTGGATATAATGATTTCCAGGCAGATATAAGCATAGTTGAAACAGTAAAGGATATCTTCGACGGACAGCCGAACCTGCCACGTGGATCAGAAATGACTACACATGCAATGAATTTTTCTGCATTTTATCAAATACGCTTTGCTGATAATCTGGATTCTAAGTTTAAAGTCGGCTACTATAACCACAGTCATGTCCTTGACTATGAAGTTTTTTTTCCATCCTATTATGAAATTGATGCACAGAATACAAGTTCTTATGATGCTGAAATTAACATTTTCTATGAACCAAAACAGAATATTGATATAACTTTCGGACTATACCGCAGAACGGTACTTGACCTTATTCAAATCAGCGATTTCGGTTATTACGGGCCAGAATACGGAGAAGGTGAAATAGGGCTTCCGGATGGTGAGACATATTCAACACATGCAGCATTTACACAACTTAACTGGAAACCGATTGAAAATATTGAGATTGTTGGCGGTATAAGGCTTGATCACCTTGATGATTATCCAATACTATACTCCAGAGGAGAAAAAAGGCCTGATGACAGTATTGACCACAGAATAACCAAACAAGCTGTTTACTCCCCGGAAAACAATGGTTTCTCAATGACATCAAGGCTTGCATTACTTTATAAAATCGGGCAGAATATTCTTAAATTAATGTGGGGACAGGCAACGAAACAGCCATCTTATTCTGAGAATTACAGGCAATTTGCCGGGAATCATCCCTTCCTCGAAGCTGCAGACATATCAACCCTTGAGATCAATGCTTTAATAGATATGGCCAAGAACCTTAAAATGAGTGTAGGAGGGTATTATAACGGCCTGAACAATCTAATATCAACTACAAATATTCTTGATCAGGAAACAGGGGAATGGGATATTTTCAGTTATAATTCCGGAAAAACAGCCACATCGGGAATAGAAATCGGATTACTCTACAAGAATCCTGATTGTATAAATTTAAATGCAAGTTTTGTTTATCAGAAATCGAATGATAAACGTAAAGGATATGAAAATATCAAACCCGGATATTCTCCTGATATTTTGGCAAATATTAGTGCATGTTATGAAATTTATGACGATATTAAAATTGCAATAGTGGGAAAATTTATTGATGATATGGAAACAGAATGGAAAACTAAAACCATCCCGGAAGAAGGATACAGGATCGGAGAAAAAATTGACGCATTTTATGTTATGGACCTCAATTTTAGATTTGATAATATACTTGAAAAAGGCATATTTGTAAATCTGAAAATTGGCAACCTGACAGGAAAAGATATAAGGTATCCGGCTACAAGTTCAAATTCATGGGCCAACAAGGGTACTTTGGGATATTCAAGAACATTTTATATATCATCTGGTTACAAATTTTAAGCTGGCAAATTGAAAAATAAATTTAAAAATATATTATTAGTTATATCTTTTTTGTTAATTCCTTTTTCAGCATTTGCACTTTTGCAAATTGTAGAGGAATACCAGTTAAAATCCGCCTTTATTGAAAGAGTTACCAGATTTATTACATGGCCCGGACAGCACAACCACAACAGAGGAAAAACTTTTAAGATCGGATTGGCAGGTGAAAATCCGTTCAACGGCAAACTTAGATCATATTTCAAAGATCATAAAATCAAAAACAGAGATGTCAGGATAATTGCTGTCAGATCAAAAGCAGACATTGGAAAATGCGATCTTATATTTGTGTCTGAAAGCGAAAAGAACGATTTGGATATATATATCAGCCAATCCAGGAAATTCGGTATCTTAACTGTATCCGATTGCGAAGGTTTTACTGAAAAAGGAATCCACATTGGCTTACTGATGCAAAATAAAAATATTGATTTACTGATAAACAAAACATCTCTTGAAGAATCCGGTTTCAAGGTTGAATCTCTTCTTCTGGACTATGCAAAAATTGTAGGAGGCAATAATCAATGAACTGGTCCGGCAATATATCGATACGAAGAAAACTAACCCTGATAATAATCGGTATTACCAGTACTACTCTTATAGCCGGTTTTATATTTCTGCTGATTGGTTCTGTATCTAATATGGAGAAAAACCTGAGAACGACATCCGTAAAAAATGCCGAACTTATGGCAGTTTATTCAATTATTCCACTAACATTCAATGACTATGATCAGGCAATAAAAAACCTTTCCCCGCTTAAAGCATTTCCCTCCATTCATAAAGCCATTGTTTATGACCAGGATAACGAATTGTTTGCCGTTTATGAAAAGGACAGCAGCATTGCAGTTCCGGAAATTTCATTTCATGAAAAGCATCTAAGCCAGGAAACTAATCATTTGCATGTCTTCAGGCCAATAATCCACAACGGGCAAAACCTTGGAACTATATATCTGATTGTTTCTACTGAATTCTTAGATCAGGAAATCAGAAATTATATTATCGTGTTTTTAATTATACTTATGGTAATGATTCTTATAGCAGTTTTTCTTTCTGTTGTATTCCAGAAGTCAATTACTGCTCCAATAATTAATCTTGCCGGATTGATGGAAAGAGTTACCAACAAAGAAGACTATTCAATAAGAATAAAAAAAGAATTTAACAACGAAATAGGCATATTATATTCCGGCTTTAACAGTATGCTTGAAAAAATTGAGGAAGAACAAAGACTGCTAAAAAGAAGCGAAGAGCAGTTCAGAACTATATATAACAGCGTTAACGATGCAATTTTTATTCACGATATTGATGACGGAACTATTATTGATGTAAATTTGAGAATGCTTCAAATTTACGGTTATGACAACAAGCAAGATCTTATTGGAAGAGATATTGGCTTCCTTAGTTCCGGAGTAGAACCTTACACACTTGAAAACGCACTGCGATGGATGCTGAAAGCCAAAGAGCACAGTGCCGGGCGAGTTTTTGAATGGCAGGGAAAAGCCAAAAACGGACGTGTATTCTGGGTGGAAATAAGTTTCAACAAGGTTATTCTGCTGGGAATTGAAAGAATTTTAGTGCTGATCCGTGATATCAGCGAAAGAAAAGATGCCGAAATCGAGTTGAAAAAAACAAAGAATTACATTGATAATATCATTAATTCCATGCCTTCTTTCCTTATTGGAATCGATTCCGACAATAGGGTAATCCAATGGAACAAACAGGCAGAAATTGATACGGGAATTCCGGTAGCCGATGCAATTGGCAAAATAATCACGGATATTGTTCCACGTTTCGCAAGTGAAATGGACAAGATAAATACTGCTATTCAGGAAGGCAAAGTTGTTTCCGATTCTTTGAAAGCAAGGAAGGAAGGAAATGAAATAAAATATGAAAATATAACTGTTTATCCTCTTTTAGGTGATGATTCAGGAGGTGCAGTTATCAGAATTGATAATGTTACCGATCAGAAACGTATGGAAGAAATGATGATCCAGTCCGAGAAAATGCTATCAGTTGGCGGGCTGGCGGCAGGAATGGCACATGAAATAAACAACCCGCTTGCCGGAATATTAGCAAGTATCGAAGTAATTAAATTAAAACTCAATGATAAAGAAAAAAACAGGCTGCTGGCAGAAAATTGCAGTACCAACCTTGCTGCTGTCAGAGATTTCTTTGAACAAAGCAGGATAAACAAAAAATTATCTACCATTCACGAGCTGGTGGTTAGGGCTTCTAAAATAGTTCAGGACATGCTGAATTTTTCAAGAAAGAGCGAATCAAAATTCCTATATGCTGATATTACTCAAACGCTTGATAAAACAGTTTCGCTTGCCGGAAAAGATTATAATTTAAAGAAAAAATACGACTTCAGACAAATTGAAATTATTAGAGAATATGAATCGGATTTACCGGAAATCAAGTTCCAGGAAAGCAAGATACAGCAAGTATTTCTTAATATTTTGAAAAATGGCGCGGAAGCTATGTTTGATTACAGAAATGATCCCGAAAACAGCAGCAACATAAATTCAAAAATTATTTTAAGAGCAAAAAATCTTGGAGGAAAAATACGGATTGAAATCGAGGATAACGGGCCGGGAATCAGCCCTGATATTATTCAGCATGTATTTGAACCTTTTTTCACCACAAAGGACGTTGGTGTGGGAACAGGCCTTGGATTGTCAGTATCTTACTTTATTATTACGGAGCACCATGCCGGGGAAATGAGCGTGGAATCCCGGAAAGGCAAAGGAACAACTTTCATTATCGAACTACCGGTATCATAAAGTTGTTATTTTTTTCATTTTTATTTTTGAGATTACGATATGACTAAAATTCTTGTTATCGACGATGAAGATTTTATCAGGGAAAATTTCTACGATTATCTTACTGATCTTGATTTTGAAGTTGTTACTGCCGAAAATGGTTTTAGTGGCCTTGAAATATTCAAAAATGAAGAACCTGACATTGTATTGACAGACCTGAGAATGCCCGGCATGGGAGGACTTGAAGTTATAGAGGAAATCAGGAAGATAAACATAGATATTCCTATCATCGTTGTTTCCGGAACAGGAGTCCTTGAAGATGCCATCGAAGCTGTCAGGCTTGGAGCCTGGGACTACCTGACCAAACCAATAACCGAAATGATTTCGCTCGTTCATGTTATAGAAAAAGCTATCAGCAGGGCAAAACTAATAAAGGATAATCGTGAGTACAAGTATAATCTTGAAGAAAAAGTTTTAGAACAAACAAGAGAATTGAAAGAAAGCGAAGAAAAATTCAAATCAATTCTAAAACAATCCCCGGATCTGATTCTGATTTTCGACCTTAAAACGAGAGAAATAATTGAGTTCAACGATCAGGTGCCTGAATTCCTTAATTATATGCCTCAGCAGCTGCTTGGCATGCCTGTATATGAACTGATGGATGAAGACAGAGATTTAATCGACCAAAACATTGACAAGGTGGTAAAAAACAATTTCCTTAAAAGCAAGGAAATGCACTATAAAAAAAGTAATTCTGAAATTCTTTCCGTAGAAATTAATGCTTCTCTTATCAACTATTCTGGCAGGAAAGCAATTTGTATTGTAAGCCGTGATATAACCGAAAGAAAAAAAGCTGAAGAACAAATAAAGAAATTAAACAGGGAACTGGAAGAAAAAGTAAAAGACAGAACTGCAAAACTTGAGGAAGCCATGGAGGAATTGCGTTTCAGGAATGAAGACCTGCTTGTGCTAAACAGGGCAATATCAATCGAATCCCGGAAATTGATAGATACGAATGATAAACTAACTGAGTCCGAGAAATCCCTGAAAGAAGCGAATCTGGCAAAAGACAAGTTCTTCTCGATTATCGGGCATGACCTTCGAAACCCTCTACAGGTTTTCCTTTCCACTTCCGAACTTCTCGGAAGATATTTTGACCAGGGGCATTATGATAAGGCAGGTAAACATATTAGAACTCTGATAGCAGAATCTTATCACATGAAAGAATTGCTTGACCAGCTGCTTACATGGGCAAGGTCCCAGATAGGCAAAATAGACTTCAACCCTGAGAAAATCGAACTAAACAAAAGAATAAATAAAACCATTAAGCTTGCTGCTTCGCTTGCCGTGAAGAAAGGAATCTCAATAAACTTTGATCCGGGGAAAAGCATTTTTGTTAATGCTGATAAAAATATGCTTGATACTATATTGAGGAACATTACGGGAAATGCCCTGAAATTTACAGAGCCGGGGGGAAAAATTGATATTGCTGTCAACGAAAACGATAATGATATTACCGTTGCAATAAAAGACAATGGTGTTGGTATTGAAAAAGAAATTCTTAACAAACTTTTCCGGATAGATAATCATCATACAACCACAGGAACTAATAAAGAAAAGGGGTCTGGCCTGGGGCTTATTCTGTGCAGGGAATTTATTGAAGCCAACAAAGGCAGTATCTGGGCAGAAAGCATACCCGGGGAAGGATCGACCTTCTTTATAAAACTTGATAAATCCGTGATATAATCAGTTGCAGAAATTTTTTAATATTACTTCTCTTACAAAAATAATAATATTCATATCCTGTAAGCGTTCTATTATCAGGAGGCATAATGGACGTAAATAAATATTTCATAAAATATTCGGAAAAAATTGAAGAACTTGGCTTTAAATCTGTGTCGGGAACAAATTTCCCGATAAACCCCGGTTTAAAGGTAAGCGCTGAATTGTTCCGCGAAATTCACCATGTTACTGCTGAAGCATTGAGAAAATCTGAAATGTTTCTTAGCTTTTATAAAATTGATGCTATGCGTAATACCTATTTCTGGGAAGACCATTTGCTTTTTTTAAATGTTGTGATACTGAAAATTACAGATATAAGAGAAATCAAGATTTCAATCCCCGATGAATTACGTATCGATTTCCTGGAAAACCTGACAAGAATAGTTGTAATGTCGCTAAGAAAAAATGATATATTGAAATCCAGGGCCTCAGAAGCATTATTAAATTATATTGCTACATTCTATTCCAAAGAAATTATTGACCAATTACATAAATTTTCAGCAAAAGAACCCCGCGAAACATCCAAGCAATTATCACAAATTGCTCAGAAAGCATTATTTTACCATTTAAAATCTCTCGTTTTTCCAAATTAAGCAGTATTATAAAATTGAAAATAATTGTGTTTAGTATAATTATATACAATTATTTTCTCATTCATATTGAAAAATTCATAATTTTTTGATATTATTGTTTGTTAAAATATTGTGATTATATCTAACTTATATTGGATTAATGATTATTACAGGAAGCCCTATGAAAAAATATTTTTTACTTATCGTTTTGATGCTGGCTTACAGCCAGACAATAGCTTCTGATAGTATTCAGATGCTTATTCCGGAGCCCAAGGCTGATGCCCTGGAGGTTCTCCAGACGAGGCTTGTAGAAAGGAATTATGTAATTTTTACCAATCTTGATTACTGGGTGGATACCTGCTATACATCAACACTCAGGGCACACGATGAATACTCTCAGGATTTTGTCGAACTTCCTTTTTCCGATGCAACTTTCAATGCCGTGAATATAACTGACTACGACTGTGCAATATTCCCGATTGGGAATTCAGGGCCGGGCGGAGTAACCATGCCACCCAACTGGGGCAGCAGGTTCGGGCTTTCGTCCGGAACCCAAGGTGGTATTAAAATAATTGACAAGATCATGGAAATGGCCAATGCAGGCAAAGGTGTTATTATTATTGCCCAGAATGCACTTTGGGGCAATTCGGCCAGCCCGGATGGCGATGTTAGCAATTTCCTTGAAAATATTATGGGAATAGACTACCAGGGCAAATACAAATGCAGCCGGGTAAGTTCCTCCGGAGGCAGTACCAGCTATGAGTGGTGGATGTTTAAGATTGAGGGAACTATCGGCGACCCGGTTGGTATGGGGCTGCCCAAATACTTTAACGGAGGCGACGAAAGCAGCGGCAACGCTATTCAGCCTCATTCATATTTCCTGGATGTCGACTGGTTCTTCAGTACTGATAACGAAACATTTCCAATTACTGAACGCTCATTGACAGCTCAGTCCGATACTGCTTTCGGTATCCGTGCAGAATATTTCTCTGATGAAGAAACACGTTCCCGCATTACGTTTATGTCAGTCCCCTGGGAAGGCTTTGGCGGCCTGTGGGATATTAAAAAGATCATGATGTGGAACGCCATGCGCTGGGTTCTGGACGAATCAGGAGCTCCGGGGCCGGAAATATCCGTAGATCCCGCACACCTGGACTTCGGCTCGGTTGAAGACGGAGAAAAAGGCGAAATGAGCTTTGAAGTTAAAAATGTTGGCGTTGAAACTCTTGAAATATCCCAGCTATGTACAATTTACTGGGATGACGAAACTATTTATCCCGAAGGTTCAAGCGCTTTTTCGGTTACAGAAAACCTTATATATTACGGCGATCCAAAGCTTTCAATCGAACCCGGTGAAAGCGAAACAGTTAAAGTGGAATTCCAGCCGGATATGGGCGAAGGTGAATACAGGATGATGATAGAGATAAGTTCCAACGCTAAAGCACAGCCAAACCTTAAGTTTGCCCTTGAAGGTTATGGCGGCGAAAAACCACCCGAAGGCGGCAACTTTGCCGTTGATGTGGATACCCTTCAGTTTGGCGAGGTTAGCTCTGAAGGACAGAAAAGCGATATGGACCTTGTTCTGAGAAATATTGGTGATTCAGAGATTCTTATCTCCGTTTATATTGATGATGAAACTAATGACGATCTGTCATTTAGCTTCGCACAGACAATAAATAATCCGAAATATATCGATCCCACAGACTCCCTGGTCTATCAGGTTCGTTTCTTCCCGCTTGAAGAAAATAAAGATTATTACGGCAAAGTAAGAGTTGACGTTGACCAGGCCGTTAACGGCAATGAATTCTTTATTGACCTGCACGGTTCATCAAGTGTATGGAGCTCTGTTAGTGATAACACAGATAGTAATCTGGATATTTCTGTTCTCCCCAGCCTGAATGACGGCAATTTTACTTTTAAAGTAGATTCAAAATATATTAGTCCTTTTAATTCCTCGATTACTATAAGGGATATAAACGGCAGGACAGTTAAAACAATCAGTAATTCGGAAGAGGTGAATTCCGGAATAAGCGAATTCCGGGTATCCATGCCCATGGCGCCCCAGGGAAGGTATTTCATCTGCCTGAACTATATGGAACGCACTCTTAACATCCCGTTTATAATCGAAAGATAAACTTGTCTTTATAAAGAAAAAACCTTCCGGAACAAATTTTCGGAAGGTTTTTTTCTGCTAATATCAATCAGACAGGTAACTAACAATAAAGCTGCTACCCTTTCCAATTTCACTTTCCACCCTGATATTTCCGTTATGTTTTTCAACGAACTCCTAACCCTCAACGGCTTTGTATTGCTATGTAATAATCTTTGCCTGCCTGTAAATACTGATTCCTGATTATTGAATATCAAATAAAATACATAAATCAGTAAATATTTAAAATGTCTGATAAAATAACCAAACTAAATGACAAAATAATTATCCCTAATTGTAAAATTAATGGTCTAAATTAAAATATTTTCAAATTATTCAATCAATAATTTGAACTGTCTTAACATATTATTATTACAGATAAACAAATTAATGATTCAAATAAGAAAATAATTAACATGATTTATAATAGAATCAATTCATCTAATTTTTAAAACATACTATAGTAATTATAATATGGATAATATATTTTATTGATTAATTCATTTATTTTATCAGATATAAAAAATATTTAATTATACAGATTAAATATTTTATAAATTATATCAATACTTTTGTTAGATGGACTATATAAAGGGTAGGATATATTAATAATAGTGTAATAATTATTGATTATTTAGTTATTTATAAAAATAATTGTATAATTTGAATTATTAATATTATTATTCAAATATTTGAATCAATATTATTGCAAAATAATTCGGGTTTGTCTGATAAACAATGGCAAATAAGAGGGTTAATTTCAATATTTCAGATGCCGGAAAGCAAGTTCAGCAGCGACTTTAGTTTGATTTGATGCAAAGTTTTGCTTTTATATGCCGAAAATTGTGGATTAAACAGGAGTGATTAAATTTTATAAGATGGAACAAAACAAAATATGACCGGCCAAAGCATGAAATAATGCAAATTATTGTTGATGTACAAAGGAATTGCATAAGGGCAGGGCCTCCATTCGGGGATGATACACACTGCGAGTGCCGGGAAGGTATTGGAATAATAAAAACTACAGCGAAGAAGTTAGCGATACTTTCGAATTTCTGAATGAACAAATATTATAATACAAAAAGCTGCCCTGCATTTAATACAGGACAGCTTCGCAATAGTAATAGGGATAATCGGATATCTACTTAATCATTTCATTCTTCATACCCCGTAAGCATTTTGTTTTCTCTTGCTTCCAGTTTCTGATTGACCATACCTGAACTGCCCGATCCCAGTGAATATGCAGAATCAGCAATCTTGAAGGCTGCCATCAGGCCTGCAAGTTCTTCTGATAGTTTGGCTATACCTTCCGAAGCTCCGGCTATCTCTTCTACCCTGCGCGCTGAATCAGCTGTTACCTTGGAGATGGCCATCACGTTCTGTGATATCTGTTCGCTGGTGGAGGACTGTTCCTCGCTGGCGGCGGCTATCTGGTTAATCATATCAAGCACTTCCTGACTGCTGCCAACAACTTGTTCAAGAGCGTTTCCGGCTCTGTCAGCAAGTTCTATTCCGCTTTTAACTTCTTCGTTACCATGTGTCATTACTTTCACGGCAACCTCGGTCTCTGCCTGAATGCCTTTGATCATCGAGGCTATCTGCTTGGTTGCCTCGGTGGTGCGTTCGGCAAGTTTCCTTACTTCGTCTGCTACAACAGCAAATCCCCGGCCCTGCTCACCGGCACGGGCTGCTTCGATTGCTGCATTCAGTGCCAGAAGGTTGGTCTGGTCGGCAATATCATCAATTACCGATATTATCTCGCCTATCTTCTTGCTTGATTCGCCGAGTTTCTCGATATTCTCTGCCGACTGGTGTACAACACTGGCTATATCCTTCATCTTATTTATTGTCTGCTCAACTACATCACCGCCGTCTTTGGCTATGCTGCCGTTCTTTTCGGCTACTTCTGCCGTTCGGCCTGCTGCCATGGCATTCTCTGTTATTGTTCTGGACATTTCCTCTACTGCCGAAGCCACTTCATCTGCCTGTGAGGACTGTTCCTGGGAGGCCGCTGCCATTGCTTCTGCTGTTGACGAGGTCTCAATCGATGCGCTGGATACTGATTCCACTGATGCACGTACACGGCTGATAACATTGGCAAGTGAATCGGAAAGGTGATTCATGCTTTCTTTCAGCTTCTTATGGTCGCCTTTGTAATCTCCGCTTACTTTCACTGTCAGATCGCCCTGAGCAAGGAAGGACAGGATTTCATTGGCCTCGTTGACCGGTTCGATAATGAAGTCCAGGGTTGCATTCAGGCCTTCAACCAATGTGCGGAAGTCGCCGTTATGCCTAACGGTATCGGCCCTGTGGGCAAGGTTGCCGTCAACAGCTGCACCGGAAAGCTGCTTCACATCGTCCTGCAACTGGAACACAGCACCGGTAAATTTCCTTATTGCAGTTAATATTCTGGACAAGATATCAAATGCCTCGCGGGTATCATCATCGGGATCGTTAAGGTCAACATGAGCGCTGAAGTCACCTTCGGCCAGCATTTCAAGAGCTTCTACAAGTTTGTTGGTTTCTATAGCCTGGTATTCGGCTATCTTGTTATTACGGTTCATGGCAGTTTTAATTTCTGTCTGATCCATTACCACTTCAAAGGCGCCTATGGCATTGCCCTTATCGTCTTTAATAGGAATACCTGAATATGATATTTCAAGTTCAACACCCGGAACCGGCTGAGCACTTGTTTCACTCGATGATATTGATTTAGTCTGCATTGCCCTGTGAGCAGCACAATTTTGTGTTTTACAGTCTGAAGTCTTGAAGTGGTCGAAGCATTTCATACCTTCAACTTCACTTCCGGTTTTCCCGCTAAGGCCAGCACCTGTATCATTCATATAAATTATATTGAAGTCTTTATCAATGCCCATTGCAGGTATCGGAAGATTATCAATAACACCAACAACAGAGTCAAGTGTATTATTCACTCCTGCGATGATATTACGGAAATCGCCACCATGTTTGTCAGCATTGGCTCTTGTTCTTAATCGGCCTTCGGAGCCGGCTTTCGCAAGCATGTTCGCATCGGCAACCATGCTGCTAATCGCATCAATACATACATTCAGATTATTCTTGATCTCATTAAAATCACCTTTATATTCATCTGTTATCTTCGGAGGTATATCTCCCTTACTGATTCTGTCAACATATTCAGCGGTAACGTTTATAGGCCCCACAAAAGCATCAATAAGGTCATTCATACCGGAAACAAGTTCAGCCCAGTCGCCGGTAAACTTATTCCTGTCGCCCCGTACATCAAGTTTCCCGTTTTTAGAAGCATTTATAAGGTCTTTTACTTCAGTCGAAATATTTTTCAGGTTAACCCTTACAGCCTCGATAGTATCGTTAATAAATTTCTTCTTGCCGGGGAACTGCTCAATTTCGGCATCGAAATTACCTTCGCCGAATTCTGCAATACATACCATTGCTTTTTTCTTTACACTTATATGGCCGTTAACCATATCGTTTATACCCTGTGCCATAGTATTATATGCACCTGAAAAATTATCAACTGGAATAATAACATCAATATCGCCCAGGTCGTGCTGTGTACTCATGTGGTTCATGTCATTAATCAACCCGTTAAGTACATCTATACACTGGTTCAGGTTATTCTTGATCTCGTTGAAATCACCTTTATATTCATCTGTTATCTTCGGTGGAATATCTCCTTTACTAATTCTGTCAACATATTCGGCTGTTACATTTATCGGAGCTACAAATGCATCAATAAGATCATTCATTCCGGAAACTAACTCTGCCCAATCACCTGTAAAGTTATTTCTGTTACCCCTGACATCCAGTTTACCTTCTTTCGTAGCATCAATAAGTTCATTAACTTCAGAAGCAATTTTCTTCAAGTTAACTCTTACAGCCTCGATAGTATCGTTAATAAATTTCTTCTTGCCGGGGAACTGCTCAATTTCGGCATCGAAATTACCTTCGCCGAATTCTGCAATACATGCCATTGCTTTTTTCTTAACACTTATATGGCCATTAACCATATCATTTATTCCCTGTGCCATAGTATTATATGCACCTGTAAAATTATCAACAGGAATAATCACATCAATATCGCCCAGATCATGCTGTGTACTCATGTGGTTCATTTCATTAATCAGCCCGTTTAGCACATCAATACACTGATTCAGGTTGTTTTTGATCTCGTTGAAATCACCTTTGTATTCGTCGGTGATCTTCGGTGGAATATCCCCTTTGCTAATCCTGTCTACATATTCTGCTGTTACATTAATGGGGCCAACGAATGCATCAACCAGCTCATTCACTCCGCCGACAAGAGTCTGCCAGTCGCCGGTAAATGTTTCTTTATTTGCTCTGACATCAAGTCTTCCATTTTTAGTAGCATCGATAAGCATACCTGTTTCATCGAGCAATGATGTCATGATATTGATACATTGATTCAGGTTGTTTTTGATCTCGTTGAAATCGCCTTTGTATTCGTCGGTAATCTTCGGTGGAATATCACCTTTACTAATTCTGTCAACATATTCGGCAGTTACATTAATCGGCCCCACAAAAGCGTCAACAAGTTCATTCACTCCCCCGACAAGAGTCTGCCAATCGCCGGTAAATGTATCTTTATTTGCCCTTACATCCAGTTTGCCATTCTTTGTTGCATCGATAAGCATACCTGTTTCATCAAGCAACGCCGTCATTATATTTATACATTGATTCAGATTATTCTTGATCTCGTTGAAATCACCCTTATATTCATCCACAATTTTCGGAGGAATATCTCCCTTACTGATTCTGTCAACATATTCGGCTGTTACGTTTATCGGCCCTACAAAAGCATCAACAAGTTCATTCACTCCGCCGACAAGGGTTTGCCAGTCGCCGGTGAATTTATTTTTGTCAGCCCTGAGATCCAGCTTGCCGTTCTTAGCCCCTTCCACGAGTGTATTCGTTTCAACAAGTAATGACGACATTATATCGATACACTGATTCAGGTTGTTTTTGATCTCGTTGAAATCGCCTTTGTATTCATCAGTTATCCTTGGAGGAATATCACCCTTGCTAATTCTGTCAACATATTCGGCAGTTACGTTTATCGGGCCAACGAAGGCATTGATCAGATCATTTACACCCTCGATAAGATCATTCCAGCTGCCTTTATAGTCGGCAGCATTACCACGGGCATCTAATTTACCGTCCTTGGTAGCGCCAATCAGGCGGTCGGTTTCTCCCAGAATATTCTGTACAACACCCTGCATTTCCTTGAAGGCATCTGCCATTTGGCCGATTTCATCCTTTTGTTTTATTGTGATCTTCTTATTTACATTACCTTCCGACATTGCAAGTGCAACATCAAGTATTTCATCCACCGGCTGTTTAATTTGCTTAGTGATTGTTATTGAAACAATAAAGGATAAAATGACACCCAGAATTGAAGCCACAATTAGTATTGTGGTTACCATCGGGCCGAGTGTATCCTGTTCTTCTTTTATATCCAGCTTAATCCATTCGGCAGCGTCAGCAACTTCAGGGCCAATTTTATCAAGTGTACCTTTAATAACTTCGTTCCTTGCAAAAATTGTATTTTTCAGCTCGTCCAGATTTTTCAGATAATTTTCTTTGATTTCAACAACTTCCGCAAGCATCCTGCGCCTGTTAGAATTCTGAAGATTCTGATCCATTGTGGCAAGCAGGTGATCTGTTTCGTCAATAAATTCCTTTATTGCCCTGTTATAATCTTCCTGAAAATTCTGATCCAGGAACTTATAAACGTATAGCCTGCCAAGAACAACGTGTTCCTGAGCACGCCCCGCATAATATGCCGCCGAAGGGTCGCCGTCCCTATAAGCAGTTTTCATAATCTCTGTTAGGTTCTCCCGCATTTTCAAACCCTTACCGGCAAGATCCGCTACTATCTGATTTCGCTTTGCTGCATAATCAGTTACCTGCTTAAATCCATCTTGATATTTTGTAATATCCTGATCTATCAAATCTACTTTTTCGGCTCTTGCAGAATTATTGATATCATCCTGAGCTTCCTGCACAAATTCCTTTAGTTGAGTCATTCTTGTATTAAACTCCTCTACTGAAGCTTCGCTTGATGTTTTCACAAATTCCTTTACCATTAAACGGCACATCAGCAGGTTTGCCTGAATTCTGCCCATCAGGACATTATCCCGGGCAATTTCCCTGTAGCTGCCAAAACCGAAAATACCGACAGCGCCTACTATAACAAGAAGGATCAGTATTATGCCAAATCCTCCGTTCAGCTTGTGAGCTATTTTTAAATCTTTTATTTTCATTTTTCTCCCAAATAGATAATGGTTACAATTTGTTTTGTTATTAATATAACATGTTAATATTATTTATTTGTAGGCCAAAGTCTATTTTTTATGTAGGGAAACGGCTTACATTTGTAGTGCTAACGACTACATTCATATATAGATATATAAGCTCTTCAATACATTTAATTGATTGGTTATATTAGATATGTCAGAATATTTTATTTATTGATTGTTATTAGTTTAAAAGATATATTTTTTAATTTATTTGTTTTATTTTTTAATATTCAATTTTAATTTTTTATCTATTTTATTAATTTTTATTAATCTATTTTTATAATAATTTTATCCTCTACCTAACGATCATTGTTCCTTAATTTAAAAAGCTGCCCTGCATTTAATACAGGACAGCTCCGCAATAGTAATAGGGATAATCGGATATCTACTTAATCATTTTATTCTTCATACCCCGTAAGCATTTTGTTTTCTCTTGCTTCCAGTTTCTGATTGACCATACCTGAGCTGCCCGATCCGAGTGAATATGCAGAATCAGCAATCTTGAAGGCTGCCATCAGGCCTGCAAGTTCTTCTGATAGTTTGGCTATACCTTCCGAAGCCCCGGCTATCTCTTCAACCCTGCGGGCCGAATCAGCTGTTACCTTGGAGATGGCCATCACGTTCTGTGATATCTGTTCGCTGGTGGAGGACTGCTCCTCGCTGGCGGCGGCTATCTGGTTAATCATATCAAGCACTTCCTGACTGCTTCCAACTACCTGCTCAAGGGCATTGCCTGCTCTGTCAGCAAGTTCTATTCCGCTTTTAACTTCTTCGTTACCATGTGTCATTACTTTCACGGCAACCTCGGTCTCTGCCTGAATGCCTTTGATCATCGAGGCTATCTGCTTGGTTGCCTCGGTGGTGCGTTCGGCAAGTTTCCTTACTTCGTCTGCTACAACAGCAAATCCCCGGCCCTGCTCACCGGCACGGGCTGCTTCGATTGCTGCATTCAGTGCCAGAAGGTTGGTCTGGTCGGCAATATCATCAATTACCGATATTATCTCGCCAATCTTCTTGCTTGATTCGCCGAGTTTCTCAATATTCTCAGCCGACTGGTGTACAACACTGGCTATATCCTTCATCTTATTTATTGTCTGCTCAACTACATCACCGCCGTCTTTGGCTATGCTGCCGTTCTTCTCGGCTACTTCTGCTGTTCGGCCTGCTGCCATGGCATTCTCTGTTATTGTTCTGGACATTTCCTCCACTGCCGATGCAACTTCATCTGCCTGTGAGGACTGTTCCTGGGAGGCTGCCGCCATTGCTTCTGCCGTTGACGAGGTCTCAATCGATGCACTGGATACTGATTCCACTGATGCACGTACACGGCTGATAACATTGGCAAGTGAATCGGAAAGGTGATTCATGCTTTCTTTCAGCTTCTTATGGTCGCCTTTGTAATCTCCGCTTACTTTCACTGTCAGATCGCCCTGAGCAAGGAAGGACAGGATTTCATTGGCCTCGTTGACCGGTTCGATAATGAAGTCCAGGGTTGCATTCAGGCCTTCAACCAATGTGCGGAAGTCGCCGTTATGCCTAACGGTATCGGCCCTGTGGGCAAGGTTGCCTTCAACAGCTGCACCGGAAAGCTGCTTCACATCGTCCTGCAACTGGAATACAGCGTTGGTGAATTTCCTTATTGCAGACAATATCCTGGAAAGAATATCAAATGCCTCGCTGGTGTCATCATCGGGATCGTTAAGGTCAACATGAGCGCTGAAGTCACCTTCGGCCAGCATTTCGAGAGCTTCTACAAGTTTGTTGGTTTCTATAGCCTGGTATTCGGCTATCTTGTTATTACGGTTCATGGCAGTTTTAATTTCTGTCTGATCCATTACCACTTCAAAGGCGCCTATGGCATTGCCCTTATCATCTTTGATAGGAATACCTGAATATGAAATTTCAAGGTCAACACCCGGAACCGGCTGAGCACTTGTTTCACTCGATGCTATTGATTTAGTCTGCATTGCCCTGTGGCAGGCACAATTTTGTGTTTTGCAGTCTTCAGTCTTAAAGTAATCATAACATTTAATGCCTTCAAGGTCTTTGCCATTCTTTCCGCTAATGCTTGCCCCGGTATTATTCATATATACAATATTGAAGTCTGAATCTATACCCATTGCCGGTATCGGCAGGTTGTCAAGCAATCCCACTACTGCATCAAGTGTATTATTCACACCTGCAATTATATTTCTAAAATCACCGCCATGTTTATCGGCATTAGCCCTTATTCTCAACCGTCCTTCGGATCCTGCCTTTGCAAGCATATTAGCATCACTAACAAGTGAAGTAATTGCTTCTATACAAACATTCAGATTATTCTTGATCTCATTGAAATCGCCTTTGTATTCATCAACAATGCGGGGTGGGATATCGCCTTTGCTTATGCGGTCAACATATTCGGCAGTTACGTTTATCGGCCCTACAAAAGCATCAATCAGGTCATTTACTCCGCCAATAAGTTCTTTCCAGCTTCCTACGAATTGTTCCTTATCGCCTCTCATATCCAGCTTACCGTTTGTAGCGGCATTAATCAATCCTTCAGTTTCTGAAACCAGGCCGTTCATAACATCAATACACAGATTCAGGTTATTCTTGATCTCGTTGAAATCACCATGGTATTCATCCACAATGCGGGGTGGGATATCGCCTTTGCTTATGCGGTCAACATATTCGGCAGTTACGTTTATCGGCCCTACAAAAGCATCAATCAGGTCATTTACTCCGCCAATAAGCGCCTGCCAATCACCAGTGAATCTATCCTTATCGCCGCGCTTGTCAAGCTTACCTGCCTTGGTTGCCTCCACAAGGTTATTAGTCTCTCCAAGAAGTCCGGTCATAATGTCAATACACTGGTTCAGGTTATTCTTGATCTCATTGAAATCACCATGGTATTCATCCACAATGCGGGGCGGTATGTCGCCTTTGCTTATGCGGTCAACATATTCGGCAGTTACGTTTATCGGCCCCACGAAAGCATCAATAAGATCATTCACGCCGCCAATGAGCGTTTGCCATTCACCGTTGAACTGATCTTTATTGCCTCTTTTATCCAAAGCACCCTTAACAACTGATCCTACCATTGTGTTAACTTCACCAAGCACATCTCCTACAGAACGTATAGATTCGTCAATAGCCTCTTTGATCACAAGGAATTTCTTTCTGGTTTCTTCGGTATATTTATCTGAATCCGATACTGATGTATCAATACTAAGATTTCCTTTAGAGAATTCAACAAGGTTTTCTGCCAGCTTGTTGACCTCTTTATCCATGTATTCCCTGACCCTGTTGGTTGCCGTAACATCCTGAATAATCTCTATGTGCCCAATTTGTCCGCCACTGTTATCCACTATGTATGTTGTATCTACTTTGAAATCCTGATCTAATCCGGGCTGTTTGAAATAACTTGTCGGCGATCCCTTTCTTAGAAGTTGAATACCACATTTTTCACTATTGCAAATATCTGCATTCCAGTTACTGCATTGCTTCCCTAACATCTGAGACCTGTCGAGGCCAGTAATTTCACTAACAGCTCTGTTGAAGAATATCCAGTTCATATCCATATCAGTAATTGAAACTGGGAATGGCAATGAATCAAGAGATGCTTCATAAATATAGAGCTTGCCTGCAACCAATTCAAGTGTCTTGTTTATCCCGTTAACTATGTCTTTATAATTTCCGCTGTGCTTGTCAGCATCTGCTCTTGTATCAAATTCCTCTTTACCTGCAGCAACAATCAGAAGATCAACATCACTTACTAATTCATTTATCGAATCAATACACAAGTTCAGATTATTCTTTATCTCATTGAAATCACCATTATATTCATCTGTAATTTTCGGAGGAATATCGCCTTTGCTTATGCGGTCAACATATTCGGCTGTTACGTTTATCGGCCCCACGAATGCATCTATCAGGTCGTTTACACCACCAATCAAGTCTTTCCAGCTTCCTATGAATTGTTCCTTATTGCCTCTCTTATCCAGTTTACCGTTTGTAGCTGCATTAATTAATTCACCAGTTTCCGAAAGCAGGCCGTTCATAACATCAATACACAAATTCAGGTTATTCTTGATCTCGTTGAAATCACCCTGGTATTCGTCCACTATGCGGGGTGGAATATCGCCTTTGCTTATGCGGTCAACATATTCAGCAGTCACGTTTATCGGACCGACGAAGGCATCTATAAGGTCGTTCACGCCGCTAATTAGCTTTTGCCAGTCACCGGTATATTTCCCTGCATCCCCGCGTTTATCAAGTTTACCTTTTTTAGTTGCAATTACAAGATCGTTTGTCTCGCCAAGAAGGCCGTTCATAACATCAATACACAAGTTCAGGTTATTCTTGATCTCATTGAAATCACCATTATATTCATCTGTAATTTTCGGAGGAATATCGCCCTTGCTTATGCGGTCAACATATTCGGCAGTTACATTCAAAGGGCTGATAACAGCATCGAGTGTTTCGTTTATTCCACCAATAAGGGTGGCAAACTCACCTTTGAATTTAGCAGTATCGCCACGGTGATCCAGTTTACCCAATGTTGCTGCTTCCGACAAACTGTTTGTCTCTTTTATCATATTCTCAATGCTGACCTTCATGCTTTTCATTGAATTAAGCAATATCCCGGTTTCATCCTCACTTACTGCTTCCAAATCAACATTAAGATTTCCGGCTGCAATTTTCTTTGCACCTTCCACACACTTATTGATTGGATTATTAATACTTTTTGTAAGCATTAATACTAAAATAACTGCTATTATAATGCATACTACCAAAAGGCCAATAATCAGCATGGTAGCCTGGCTAAGCTGATCATCAGCATCCCTTGCTGCTTCATGCATCAATTCACCCTGGTATTCAATCAGGTTTTCGATAGCTTTAACATAATCTGCCTGTAACTTTCTATATTCTCCGAATAATAATTTTTCTGCGTTTTCAACATCGTGCTTCAAAGCATAATCCCTGATCATAGCAATTTCTTTGAATGCTTTTTGTTCATTGTCCTTCAAATCGGTCAGTAATTCAATACCCTTTCCGGATTTAATCACTTTTTCAAGTTCACCGACAGTTACTTTTATACTACTTGAAGCTTTGTCAATTCTTTTATCCTGCTTGATAATTTCGTCATGAAGTGTTTCATCCAATAAAATCATATTCCTAATAGAACGGGCAATAACATTTACATCATCAATAATTATATTCGCCTGAACTGTTTTCGGAAAGCGGTCGTTTGCCATTTTCTGAATATGATCATTCATATTGCCAAATTCATACAGAGAGTAGATACTTACAATAGCGAGGAAAACTATCAATATCCCCCCCGTTAAAGCAATCCTGCTTCCAATTTTCATGTTTTTTAAACTCATATCAACCTCATAGTTTATAAGAAATAATAATTTCATTGACATTTTCAATAGTACTGGCAATAATATATCCCATAAATATCAATTTATTTGTAGGCCAAAATCTATTTCGTATGTAGGCATTAGGCTTACCTTTGTAGGGAAATGTCCTACTTGCAAGTTAGCAGAGCTATTTCATAGAAACGATGTTTTGTAATATTATCTTGATATATTTCAGATATTTAAGATATTATAATTAAATTTATCATTAACTTTTATTAATATATTTATAGAATTAGGCATCACTACAACTCAGAAATTTTTTTTTATTACCGGTTTTATCCAATTAAAGATTTATATTTTCGTAAAGAATTATTATATTATAATTAATTATCAGTAATGTATCATTAATCTATAACGGTAAACTATGAATAAGCTCTTAGCTTCAATTTTCGTGATAATTCTTCTGGCAATGGCAGGGAATAATTCTTATGCAAATTCATTCACTCCGGCAGGCCTTGATTTCGACGGCCTCGACGATGTTGTTCTTGTACCTCACTTCAAAGCTATGGAAACAAATGCTATTACTGCCGAGGCATGGGTAAAGGTTGATGCCATGACTTCCGAAAAATTCGGAAATAATGAAATCCGTCAGTTTATTTTGTTCAAGAAAAACAATCTTGACCACAGCAACGAAGCTTTCGCACTTTATCTCGATCAGGATAAGAAATGCTTCTGGCTTACTTTGAGCTCTAAAGACGGTTTCCAAAAACACATCTCGACTGAACCCGGTACAGCTGTTGTCGGCAAGTGGACTCACCTGGCATTTACAGCAGACAATCACAAAGCTGAACTATACATTGACGGAGCTCTTGCTGCCGAAGGCGAAACAGGTTTTGATATCGATCTTGATAACGAACCGCTTTTTATTGGCGACAGGGAAACTGCCGAATATTCCGAATTATCTTACGGTGGGCACTTCAACGGCCAGATTGACGAAGTAAAAATATGGAATACAATTCGCTCCCAGCAGGATATTGCAGCCACACATGCTTCCTATATGTCAGGAAATGAAGACAACCTGGTACTTTACCTGCCCTTTAACGAAGGTAAAGGCACAGTTAGCGCCGATAAAACAGAAAATGGCAAAGCAGCGCTTATTAACAACCCGCGATGGGTGGAAACAGATGAAGATTCAGACAATATCGAGATCCGCGTCAGCCCAAACCCCGCAAAAGACAAAGCAAGCCTGGAACTGACACTTGACAAACCCGCGAATATTGAAATAAATATTTTCAATATCGCCGGAGAGAAAATGATGAATGTATTCAGCGGAGATGCAACTGCCGGCTTTAGTAATTATAGCATAAACTTAAGCAACCTCAGGGATGGTGCTTATATCTGCGAAATTAACTATAACGGCACAAAAAAATCCACAAGGCTTATCAAAGTTAAATAATTTTAAGTTTCTGATTAAGCGGATTGTCTAACAGGGTAATCCGCTTTTTTTATTTCTTCAATAGCATTATATTGAGATCATATATTATTCATATTAAAACACAAGTGTTATGGCAGGGAAAAGCGGAAAATCCAAAAAGATTAAAAAATCAAATTTCAATATCGACGAGTTGTTCCAGGGCAGGAACTATCTTTATCTTGGCGGAATGCTGATAATTATTTTATGTACAATAGCTTATATCAATATTTTCGGTAACGAAGCCAACTTCGATGACCATGTCTGGATGAACTTCTCTCAGTTAAGGGACCTCGGTAACTTCTCGGAAATTTTCGGGATAAACCGTTTCCGTGTTGTTTCTTTTTATACTTTTGCCATAAACTATGCAATATCCGGATTCGACCTGTATTCCTATCATTTGTTCAATATACTTATCCATATAATAAACGGAATGCTGGTATGGCGCCTTGTTTTGTTACTGTTCGAAACTCCGGCGCTTGAGAATTCTTCCCAAAAAGAATATGCTAAATACATTGCTTTGCTTACCGCACTGATTTTCATCGTCCACCCCATGCAAACCCAGGCCGTAGCTTATATCTACCAGCGCCTGACTTCAATAGTAACTCTGTTTTATCTAAGTACGGTATTATTATATATCATGGGCAGGATTGAACAGGGAGGGTTTACAAAAAAGATCAGGTATTTTGGGCCGGCATTTCTAACTCTTGTTATGGCAATGTTCTCGAAGGAAAACGGTTTTACACTCCCGATTATGATAATCATGATCGAGATTTTCCTTTTCTCAAGAAAGATCAAATTCAGGTATATACTTTTATTCCTTCTGCCGCTTGCAGGCGGGGCTTTTATTTTTATTAAATTCAGGATGTACCGCCTTATAATAAAGGAATATACGGCATATACCGGCGAAACTATTGATAACTTTACATATTTCTATACCCAGCTGAAGGTTATTCCGGAATACCTGAAGATGATATTCTTTCCGGCTGGCCAGAACATTGACCACAATGTAGAAGTTGCCACAAGTTTCTTTGAATTCCCGGTAATGGGCGGGGCGGCAATTCTATTGGCAATTATAATATTTGCAATTATTCTGTTCAGAAAAAACAGGCTTGCGTCCTTTGGTATTTTCTGGTTCTTCCTTACAATCAGTATAGAATCAAGTTTTATCCCCATCCTGGATGTGATGGTGGAACACAGGGTTTACCTGCCGATTTTTGGTATCATACTTGTATTTAATCTCTTCCTTTTCGGCCTTTTGAAGAAGAAAAAGACAGCCGCTATCGGAATTAATGCCGCAATTATATTGATCTTCCTGGCCTGCACTATTTCCCGAAATACCGTTTGGGAAAACCCCATGGCATTATGGAGCGATGCTATTGAAAAATCTCCAAACAAAGCCAGGCCATATAACGGCAGGGGTATGGCATATTACAATGCCGGGGATTACGATAAAGCCCTTGAGGATTTCAACTGGGCGCTGGACCTTTATCCTGATTTTGATTTTGCCCTGCAGAACAGGGGAAATACATACATGAAAATGGAAAATTTCCGCGAGGCTGCTGATGATTACGCCCGAATACTGCACATGAACAAATGGAGTTACGCAAATTATAATAATCTTGCAAATGCTTACTACAAGTTGCAGATGTGGGACAGTGCAGTTGCCAATTATACAAGGTTTATTAAGGAATACCCGGACCTGATCAACAACTATATCAACCGAGGCAATGCTTACAAGGGTGCGGGAATGGCCGACAGTGCCATAGCCGATTACCAAAGAGCACTGAAAATTTCACCCCGTGTTCCTTCAATTTATTCTTCAATCGGCGAAGTTTATTTCCTTGCTAAACAATATGACGCTGCTATTGAAAACTATTCACGGGCGCTGAACCTGGAACCCGGTAATATCAAACACCTTTTCAACAGGGCTACCTGCTATTATTACATGGAAGACTTTGAAAAAGCAATTAAAGACTACTCCGTAATCGTTAATGCCAAACCCGATTATCTCGGAGTAAGTAAGTTCTGCGGTATGAGCTACGAAAAAATCGGAAAACCCCGTAAGGCACTGGATTGCTACCTGAAACATCTTGGTATTTATCCTAATGATGTTGAAACACTTTATTATGCCGCGAGAATTCTTGCCACTATTGGGAAACGTCCGCAGGCCGTTCAACTGCTGCAAAGGGCTTTGGAAGTTAATCCGCAATATAAGGACGCAGCAATACTATTAAGAAGGATAAGGTAAGTAATTTTTTTAAAATTGTGAACTCTTTACCCATACTCTTTCGGATATCTTATCCGAAAGAAGAAGGATTTGGGATTAAAAAAAGATCCGACAAACAAACTGGTATAAATTAAAAAATTACTCAAAACATTTTCAATACTGATACTATCAAATTAACAATGGGTTTTATAAGAAAAATATTAATAGCCCTCGGGCTGAAATCACAACATCCCGGAAGGGAAAGTAAAGCAAGTACTCACATTATACTGTTTTTATTTACATTTCTTACATGTGTAATAGCCGGGGCTGCATGGGCAGGAGCAAATGTATTTGAAATAACAACATGGGGTGAAGGATTGCTTTACGCAGTCCTGATACTGACATTCCTGAGCGCCCATGAATTTGGACATTACTTCGCTGCAAAGGCACATGGAGTGAAGGCTTCGCTGCCATTTTTTATACCATTTCCCCCGCTATATTATATATTCCCGATCAATTTCGGTACTTTCGGAGCCGTTATAAAAACCCGCTCTCCCATACCAAGCCGCAAAGCCCTCTTTGATATTGGGGCTGCCGGCCCGATTGCCGGTTTCATAGTCTGCATTATCTTTCTTATCATCGGATTGCAAACACTTCCGGGAATTGATTTTATTTACAGCATCCACCCGGAATACCTTGAAAACGGCGGAAAAATTCCAGAAACAAGCCTGTTTTTCGGCGATACACTTCTATATACAATATTTGCTAAATTGTTTGCAAATCACGATGGGTTCCTTCCCCCAATGAATGAAATATATCATTATCCATTTCTGAATGTAGGCTGGTTCGGGCTGTTTGTTACAACCCTGAATATGCTGCCTTTCGGACAGCTCGACGGGGGGCATATACTTTACTCCATGTTCGGAAAGAAACAGAAAAAAATTGCAAAAATTTTATGGATAGTAATGATTGCAATAGGCTCGGGATCAATCATTAACGAATTATATTTATTCCTCGGGAGCACTTTCGAAAGCAGCACGGCTCAGTTTATACAAAGTATTTTTTATCCACCGCTGGATATGCTCCATGATATTATTCCCTGGTACTTTCAGGGATGGGGAGGCTGGCTGTTCTGGGGACTGATCGCAAAGTTTTTCCTAAAGCTGCCTCATCCCCCGGTGGGCGATTATGACGATATCGGCGCAACAAGAAAAACAATCGGCTGGGCAACGATAATTATTCTCGGCCTGAGTTTCTCCTACAACGGAATATACTTTATCATGTAAGCCCTGCAAATATCAGGAAACATGATTAAGTTCCCGATATTATTCTTTATTTCGTTATCAATCCAGACACTCCGTTTTATAGAAGCAACTCTCAGCATTATAATTATTATTTACCCTTGCTTCCGGCAATATTATGTTTATATTCTCCGAAACATCTAAACCATTTTAATAAAAAATGATACTTAAAAATCGTAATCCCGGAATATTTTACAATTCAACTGCTCCTGATATTGCTTTCGTAATATCTATAGATACACACTGTCCCTTATCTGAGCTAAATTATGTCCAAAATAATAATTACGAAAGCACGGGGGAACGCTCAGAAAGCACGGGGGAACGCTCAGAAAGCACGGGGGAACGCTCAGAAAGCACGGGGGAACGCTCAGAAAGCATGAGGGAATGCTCGGAAAGCATGAGGGAATGCTCGGAAAGCATGAGGGAATGCTCAGAAAGCACGGGGGAATGCTCGGAAAGCATGAGGGAACGCTCGGAAAGCATGAGGGAATGCTCGGAAAGCACGGGGGAACGCTCAGAAAGCATGAGGGAATGCTCGGAAAGCACGGGGGAACGCTCGGAAAGCATGAGGAAACACTCGGAAAGCACAGGGGAAGGCAAAGACAGCCCGGAACTCTGGCTATTTATCAAAAAACAATCCGGCTGCAAAGCCGGATAGGTGTTGTTGGTTATGAGTGCAAATAAAGAAGAAATCTATGTTTGGTAAGTAATCGTCAATAACTGTAATACACGTGTATCAAACCGCCAAAATCCTCTGTATGGAAATAATTTTTTTTCAGGAAAACATGTATCTGGCAGGTAATTATATGCTTTTCATCATCGTGAGTCATATTCAGGACCGGCGCATACCTGAGAGTTGAACCGTTATACTGGTATTTAGAATCAGGCAACTTAGTTATTTCAATATAAGCCCAGCGGTTGGATGTTGATCCCTTATCAAGAGCAAAAGCAGTTGTTTTTACTTCTGACATAAAATCCATTTCAAAATAGCTGATATAATCATACCTGTTTTCTAATTCCCTGTCTGTATTGGTATTATTCAATTTTACTGACAGCTGCAGATAAAGCCTGTCTTCCTCGTCAAGCATCAACTTTACATCATTATCAGATGAATACTTCCAGTCAAAATTGATCCATCCGGGCCTGATTGTTTCATAGAACTGGTAGGAAATCGAGTCAATCTTCACAGTTAATTCGGGATCAGGATTCCCTGAATTATCGCTTGTATCCGGCTCTTCAATATTAATATCCTTTTCCAGCAAAGTGCTTTCCACATTCGGATCGTAACCAAGGCTGTCATCGCATGAATAGAATCCTGCTAATACTAACAGCATTGCTAAAAAAGATATATATTTTACTCTTTTCATCCGCTGCTTAAAGTTTTATATTGAAACCATAGTTAACGCCATACTTCGGAGCAATCCACCATGAATTCTGATGTTTGAACAGCATGGAGCTGCCTTCAAGGCTGATTATCATGCTGTATGAATCCGAAGGCGTAATTTCGAGTCCGCCGGAAATCCTTCCGAGGAAACCTGTCTGCACACCGCCAAGATTCATCTGCCCGAAAATATTATAAGAACTGTCATAAATTAATCTATAACGCAGAGCTGCAGAAATGCCGAGATAATTGGAAAATTGCCTGTACTCGTAAAGGTCATTGAACTGATCTTTTCCTTCAAATTTCTGGTAGAATTTCTCCTGGCGGAAATCAAGGCCTACAAGCATTCTCGGGCTTAACTCGTAGAATACGGCAGCCCCCATATTGTTCAATTTCGGAGTTGTGGAATGAACATCTTCCGATTCGGGATTAGTCCAGTTTCTTACAGCCCTTATTTCAAATGCAAGGCCGTAGAATGATGGAATATTAAGATTTTTGGACAATGGTTCATAGTCCATTGCTGGAACAGGTGTAAAATTATTTTCCGATAAGAATCCTTCGGGATAAAGTTCATTGTAATAGTTAATATTATTCAGCTCTTTGGAATTAATCAGATTTGGAGACTGACTATCCCCGGCAGAAGTATTTTCAGCATGGGCAGGATCAATTTGATCATCTGATTTATCAGCCGAGCGGTCGATATAAACATATTTTATAACTGTTTTTACTTTTTCCTCGGAACTATTATTTACTTGCGGGTTAATATTATCAGCAGGTTTGGCATCCGGTTTGTTCTCATCCTCGATGGAAGTGATCACAGGCACGGCTTTTTGTATATTATCCGAGCCCTGTCCGTTTCCGTTATTGAGGAATGTAAAATAAGTTCCCACAAATAATAATGATGCAATTCCGGCTCCAACCAGCCCCTGCCCGAATTTCGAGAACACGTTGCCGAAGAATCCCGTTTTAGGAGCAGCGGCAGTAGCCGCAGCAGCACCGGGCGCTACAATACCAAGCTTATTAAATATCCCCATGGTTGTTTTGGCAGAAGGAGCCATTGCACTGAGGCGTGTTTCAAAAGCCTTGTCTATTTTGATTGCCTGCTTCAATTCGCTCCGCAGCTCATCATGTGATGACATACTCATAAACAGGGCAGATTCATCCTTTTTGGAAATATTGCCTTCGAGAAAATCGTGTATCAATTTACTATAATTCATAAACACACCGGTTTAGTTACTTGTCAGTTCTTTTAAATAGGGATGTAAAACATCTTTGATCTTTTGCTTCCCCGAGAAAACCAGGTATCTTGCACGTGCATTGGTTATCTCAAGTATCTCGGCAATTTCAGCATAACGCAAGCCATTGAAATAACGCAGTGTCATCGCTTCCTTATGGTTCTCTCCGATCAAATCCATAGCCATTATTACCAGCTCTGCCATTTCTTTGTCCTCGTACTTCACAGCATCCTGGAAGACGAAATTAAACTCCTCGATGGGAACAGTATGCTTTTTATCGCGCTTTGCATTAAGGCAAAGATTCCTGGCAATTGTTATCAGAAAACCGATAATACTGCCGCCCTTGAAGTCCGACCTTGCATATTGGTAAAATTTCAGGAATGTTTCCTGGAAAATATCCTCGGCCTGCTCGTAGTCATTCACGATAGTCCTGATATAAGCGTTAATTCTCAGGCCGTAGCGGTCGTAAATTTCCGTGAAAGCGGCATCGGAGCTTTTTCTGCTTTCCTGCATCAAAGCTACCAGTTGTTTGTCGCTATATGTTTTTATATCCCTTTTCAAATTATGCCTGCTCTTTTTGTCATCATCGTGTTATTTAAATATACACGATGGAATTAATTACGTTAGAGAAGTATAAAAATTATTTTTTATTTATTGGTAGAAAACAAAAATATCACTAAATTTGTCTGTTGGTTAACTATTGTGAAATATTATCATATTGAATGGCAATTTTTTCCCTTTAAAAATTAAATGACCTGAACTGCCATCGCGGGCAGCAAGTCTGTTTATTAATTACTCGGGGAAATATTATGAGGTACCCTTTTATTTCAGTAATCATTGTTTTTATTACTGTCATTAGCTTATCCAGGGGTGATGAATTGCCGGATATAGCCTGGGAATTAACAAAAGATTCACACGGCGAGGGTTTCGGGATGTTTCAATTTCATCCCGACGGAAACACTTTTTTCGTAGTAGATCCGAAAAAAAAATGCGTTGAGGAAAGAAATGTTTCAGACGGCTCATTTATCCGCGATTTTCCATATCCCGGGGTACTGGATGATTTTGAAAGTATTTCCTTCGAAGTCTCCAACAACGGAAAATGGCTGATGTTCCCCGGCGCAATAAATGATACGATACATTTAGTCAGCCTTGAAGACCCGGGTGTGAAAAAATATTTTACTTTTCAGGAAGGTAGCAGATTTACAGGAAAATTCAACTATGACGGAAAATATCTTTTTGCTTGTTGTAAAACCGGTAATTACACTGCTTACGATGAATCATGTGGTGAAAACAATCTCATGGTGTTTGATATTGATTCTGAAGAAGTAATTTATAAGCGTGAATATAATCTTGATTATTTTGGCAAGCCAAATTTTTATCAATTTAGATTTTCACCTAACAATTCTAAAATATTATTTACTGCTATGTCACTTGATATTGATTATCACAGCTATTGGTCTTTCTCGCAAAAAATAATGGAAATGAATTATTGGGAAAATATTTCGAGATTCTCAGGTTTAGTCTTTTATGGAAGCAATCCTTATGTAGGTAATAATATTAATACCTGGGAAGTGCAATTTACTCCTGACGGAAAAAGAATTTTCCAGGCAACATCTACATATCTGATTGTTTATTTTGATGCTTATACGTTAGAAAAACTTGACAGTATCTATTTTGGCGGTGAATTAGCGAGCTGCCGTTATATGTGTTTTTCAATGGATTCAAAATTTTGCCTTGTGTCAAGTTATGAAGATAAGGTTTGCAAACTTTATGTGATTGATATTGAAAATGAGGAAGAAATAAGGATATATGAATTCCCGGATCTGGGGTATTTCCAGGTTTCCCCGGACAATAAATATATTCTCTGCCAATCCTACAAGAAACTTACACTGCTGAACGCCAAATGGTTTGCCGATCCTGTTGGTATTGATGACAATAAACTGGCAGAATTTTCAGTTTTCCCAAATCCTGCGGGAAGCAAAGTGCATATAAATTTTGACAGAAGTTCAAACATCCCTGCAAAAATTCAATTATTGGACATTAATTCGAATATAATACTGGAAAAGGAAATTTCTTCAGGTATCCGGGCCGATCTGAACACTTCCGGAATTGCTAACGGAATGTATTTTCTCAGGGTAATTCGCGGAACCGACTCCCGTGTTGAAAAATTAGTAATATTGAAATAAGAGGAGAAAAAAATGAAATATTTTCCGGTATTTTTCATAAGCCTGCTACTACTGTCATGCACTGATGATGAGGAAAGCAATAACATAATAAACAACGAAACTATGCCGCAGCTGATTGAAATATTTCCCACAGCCTCGGATAATGGTGACGATATTATTCTTCACGGGAAGAATTTCGGCGGGGAAAGAGGAATCAGCCTGGTATATTTCAACGATGTTCCTGCCGAAAGCTACAGAATATGGGCCGACACGGTTATTCACCTGACAATACCGACAGGTGCAGTAAGCGGTAAGGTCAGAATTGTGAAAAAAGCAGAAGAGGAAAGCAACGAGCTGTATTTCACCGTAAAATCCTTCGGAGGTTTCCCGTCGGTTGCCATCGGCAGGCAGGTATGGATGAAGAGGAATCTTGGATTGATAGAATGCAGAAATGGAACAAGACTTGAAAGGCGACTTGATCCTTCTGATTGGATACGCACAAATGGATTCTTCTGTTGGGCATATCCGGCAGAAACAATGGATGAAAAACTAGGAAAATTATATGGGGATGAAGTAATCCTTTATCCGGAAAAAAATAATATCGCCCCCAATGGATGGCATGTTGCATTGAAAAAGGATTGGGATGAACTGCTTGCTTATCTTGGTGCCGACAAAGTTTTACTTGATTCAAATAAATTTAGTAGTTTTGACTTAGCAGCATATTTAACAGATAATGACAAAGGACTTTGGGTTGATTTATTTCCCGGTTCAACAAATAGTACCGGTTTTAGTGCATTACCTACAGGCTATATTAACGGAGAAAAAGGTATATACATGAGCAAAGGCGAAACAGCAAGTTGGTGGTACGATAATAATAATGAAATATGGTGTGGAACAATACATATCTATTATAAAAGTAGTATGATCCTGATTTCCCCATGGAATATTGACCCAGGTGGACATTCTATCCGTTGTGTAAGGGATGAGTGAGAATATTGTTTAAAAGTCTCTGAAAGCAATAAGAAAACCCTTAAGAATTTCAACAATTATCTTATATAAATAATGGAAATAGTAAAATGAAATTTTTTCAGGTATTATTCATAAGCCTGCTTCTCCTGTCATGCACTGATGATGAGGAAAGCAATAACATTATAAACAATGAAACTATGCCGCAGCTGATTGAAATATTTCCCACAGCCTCGGATAATGGTGACGATATTATTCTTCACGGGAAGAATTTCGGTGGGGAAAGAGGAAGCAGCCTGGTATATTTCAACGATATTCCTGCCGAAAGCTACAGAATATGGGCCGACACGGTTATTCACCTGACAATACCGACAGGTGCAGTAAGCGGTAAGGTCAGAATTGTGAAAAAAGCAGAAGAGGAAAGCAACGAGCTGTATTTCACCGTAAAATCCTTCGGAGGTTTCCCCTCGGTTGCCATCGGCAGGCAGGTATGGATGAAGAGGAATCTGAATATAATCGAATATCCTAACGGTGACAGGCTTGTAAGAGCTTTAAGTGATGAAGATTGGGAAAAATATTGCTATCACGCGTGGTGCTACCCTAATAACGGAAAAAAAAATGATACAGTTGGAAAGTTATACGGATACTATGCTCTTGTGGAACATAAAGGTATGTATTTAGCGCCTGAAGGCTGGCACGTTGCGCTTAAAAAAGATTGGGACAAACTTTTTATTCATCTTGGGATGACCCAGGAAGAAATAGATTCTAACTACTCAATCAGTGCTGAAAAAGGAATAGGAGATATGCTGAAATCAAATGATTCCACATTTTGGGATAATTATTCTCCGACAATAAATAATATTACCGGCTTCGGTGCACTTCCGGGGGGCATAAGATGGGAAGAAAAAGGAAAATACTATGGTAAAAGAAGTTTTGCAGCTTTTTGGTACAAAATAGATAATACTGTTAGGTATCTTATTCTTGATGGTGATAATAGCGGTTGGAGTCTTGGCATGTGTATTTTCGCCGAAATTGGCGCTTCTATCCGTTGTGTAAGAGATGAATGAGAATATTCAATTTTTTTAAATTTCCAGGCCATATATTAATCAAAATGTTAATTATGCACAAGCCTTATAATTATAAAATATGAACAGCCTCAGGATAATAAATTACCTGATATATTTTTCTTTTATTTCCATTATCCTTTCCAGAACAGGAGGATGTGAGTAATTGATAAATACATTGAACGGATGAGGCGTAAGGTTGGACAGATTATCAGCCGATAGTTTTTTCAGCGCTGTTATCATTGCGCCGGGATCAGAAGTTTCAGCCGCAAACGCATCCGCCTCGAATTCATTTTTCCTGGAAAACACATTCAAAACTATTGAAAGTATAGTTTCCACAGGTGAGTAAAGCATGCCGAAAAATATCATCCCGGTATAAACTGAAGGGGTTTCTATCCCGAATGCAGCAAAAAGGCCGGGTTCTTCGAGGAAAACCGACAGAAGCCAGAAAATAATTCCTGAATGGAGAAATCCTATTATCATTCCCTTGCGGATATGGCCCTTTTTATAGTGCCCTATCTCATGAGCAAGTACAGCAGTAAGTTCTTTCACACTGTGATTTTCAATCAGTGTATCAAAAAGGGCTATCTTTTTGTTCTTACCAAAACCGGTGAAAAATGCATTTGATTTCGACGACCTTTTGGATCCGTCCATAACAAACAGGTTCTTCAACGGGTAGTTTACGGATTTGGCGTAGTCCATTATTGAATCTTTCAGTTCCCCATCCCCGAGCGGGGTGAATTTATTGAAAAGCGGCATTATCCATACCGGTGCAATATATTGCATTATCAGTGAAAACAGCGTTACAATACCCCAGCCATACAGCCAGGCATACTCTCCGGCAGATTCCAAAAGCCATAGTATCAGCGCGAGCAATGGCAGTCCTATCAATATGGCCAAGGCGGTGGATTTCAGTATATCGAGGACAAATGTTTTAACAGTGGTTTTATTGAAACCAAATTTTTCCTCGATTACAAATGTGGAATAAATACTAAAAGGCATAGATATAACGGACTGCGCAATCATTAATAATGCAATAAAAGCCACTCCTCGATACAGGCTGTCGGCAATCAATCCCCTTAATAATTCATCCAGCAAGGGATAACCTCCGCCAAGCCAGAAAATAAGTATCAACAGAAAACTGAAGCCCGAGCTTATGAAACCGAATTTTGTCCTTACACGTGTATATTCCTGCGATTTGGCATATTTTTCATTATCATAAACATCGCAGAATTCTTCCGGTAGTTCAGGTTTCAGATTTTTAAGGTTAAGATAGTCCGAAATAGTATCCAGGATATATCCTGCTGTAAATGTAATTAAGATCAGTACAAAATATTGGTTTATTTCCATATAAATTATTCATTAAAATAATCAATAAAAAACATAAGAGGCAATCAATTTATCGTATCTTTCGAAATCCTTTTATTTCCCTAATTCTTTTTTGATAATTTGAATTTTATCCCGCAAATCTTTTTCAAGCGAAGGGTTCAGCTTTACCGCTTCTTCCATATCGGCCAGGGCTGCCTGGTAGTCGCCCTTTTCATAGAAAAGATTTCCACGTATAAAATAAAGGTCAGGCCTTGGCTGTAGTTTAATTGCCATTGAGTAGTCAACAATAGCTTTATCACCTTCGCCCTTTTTCATCCATACGCTTCCCCTGAGTTCAAATGCAGGAGCAAATTTATCGTTCATGGAAATTGCTATAACCAGATCCTGAAGCGCTTTTTCAATTTCGCCCTTACCCATGTAGCAGTAGGCCCTGAAATAGTGGCCGATAAAATTATCCTGAATATCGGCCAGCGCCCTTGTAAGGTCCGCTATTCCTTCATCATGTTTTTCTGCCAGGGTATTCAGAAATCCCCTCTGGAAATAACCGTATTCAACTCCGGTTCGGGGATTTTCATCTATAAATCTGCTTGTCATGGCAATCTGATCGTCTCTGCTCCTTAAAGTTGCAGCCCAAAGCAGCATGGAGTATAGCGACTTATCGCATTTATACAATTTGTCAACTACCCGTGTATCTTCGGTAAGGTTGTAATGATGGTAAAGGCTGTCAATTTCCTGCATTGATGTATCAGCCTTTCTTTTAATAAGAATATTTTCAATGAAATTTTCCAAATCAGATTTCTGAATACCTGATGCCTGCCCGTAGGAAAACTTCAACTTAACATTCACATCATTAAATTTCGATCTTGCCTCAAGTTTGAGCTGTTCGCCTTCTTCTGCCTCAGCAATATTGTCGCTTATTTCCCAGGCCGGCTCATTGAAAGTTCTATCATTCAGAGAATCTCCGCTATTCGACCTGTCAAATTCAATCATTACAGTCAGGTGCAGATCGCCCTTATTCATTTCGCAAAGCCTTGTCATCCCGCTGAATAGAAGGTTGTCAGTTTTAATTTCCATACCAGCCGTATCCAACTCGATAAATTTTGTCCACGGCGGAATCGACAAAGCTTTTCTATTCTCCGCACTTGCCTGAACAATTGCCAGCAGCAGAATGATCGTAACAATTTTTATATATCTCATGGCTTTCACTCCCGGGGAGTGCCCCTTAGTTAATTCAAAATAATATTGACGGGCTTTCACAAATTGTAGTATTTTAAAATAACGACAATAAAGACAACCCATACTGCTGAAAACCAATATAGCAATATAATTTATATATTTACAAATAAAAAAGGCGCCCAAAGGCGCCTTTATATATTCAAGATTAAATTTCAATATTAATCAACTTCAACGCCAGCTTCCTGTTTCTTTTCAATTTCTTCCCAGTCAGCAACAGGAGTTTTTATGATAACCTGTACTGTACGGTTGTAGAAACGTCCTTCGGGAAGCATGTTGTCAAACAGAGGTTCTTCTTCACCAACGCCGCGTTTTGTAAGAACGGCATATTTACCTTTGGTTTTCTTCTTGATACCTTTTTCAACAGTGTTCGACCTGCGGTTCGAAAGTTTCAGGTTGTGTTCGTACAAGCCAACAACGTCTGTATGGCCGATAACTTCAACAACTGAAGAAGGAAGAATACGGTCGTAAACATAATCCCTCATAATTCTCTCGTTCAGCGGGCCTGCATTCGGGCTGTCAAACGGGAAGAGGATCAGGTTGTAGCGTTCCTGTGTACTGTCAGCTGTAGCTTCAACTTTCTTCTTCTCTGTAGAAACCTGCATAACCGGAATTGTAATCGGATCGGAGGCACATTCAGCGCCGGATTTTGTAGTTACAATCAACTGTGCTGTGTAAGCAACTTCATCTTTAGGATATTTGCCCCTGTCGTTAGTCCAGTCCCAGATTTTTGTTTTGTCTGTTATACCAACGTCAGTAAGCACTTTCCACATTGCATCGCCGCGTTTGATTTCGATACGGCGTTTGTCAACGATAGCATCTTCAATGCCATTCTTCATAGTATAAGTCATCTGCTCCGGCTGAGGGAATGTTTTAGGATCCCTGTCAAATACCGGTTTCATAATTTCCCAGTCTTTGCACAGGATCTCAACCCTGCGGTTTTCCCTGATACCGAGCGAATCTTTAAGGTTTGACGGGTGTTTTGGCTTGCCGCGAACAGTAAGTTTCAGCCTGCTCTCGTCAATTTTCCAGATATCCCTGAAGTAATTATAAACAAGCTCTGCTCTTGCTTTAGAAAGGCCTGCAACTTTTTCCTCAGGTGTTGTACCGTCGTTTGTACCAACTATTTCTATTTTAGAGTCAGGATTCTTTGTCATCCTGTATGCAAAGATATTCAGTACGTGATAATATTTATCCAGTGTTCCACCGGCAATAGTTGTGTCGGTGAAATATGCTGTCTGGTCCGGGCTGTCAAACAGAATATACCTGTCCGGCAGTGTTGATGAACCAAGATCAAAGAAAACATAGTTAAGAAGCGGATAAAGATCCCAGGTCTGAACCTGTTCCATCACGAGTCCGCGATATCCGTCCAGGCTGGTATTGTATTCTTTAGCACGTTTGATATAATCGGCTTCGTCCATTTCAGCACCGAGAACAGGTTTCTGGCCAAGAGTTATCTTCACGAAAATCTCTTCGGAAACCGAACCGGCCTGTGATTTGTCTTCAACCTTTTTAGGTTTTTCAACGCGGACAACTTTTGATTTTTTACCGTATTTTTCATTTTCTGCTGTAACCTGAAGGTCTATAGATTTGATAGAGTCTTTCGGGTTGCCAAAATCCTGATTGGATACGATAAGTTCAAATTCCTGGTGAGTCATTGTAAGGCTGTCGTTGAAAACTTTACCTGTAACAGGATTGTTAACAGTGATTTTTGCAGGAATAAATTCATCTGAACATTCGTCAGTTACAGTACCTTTTACAAGAACTGTGCGGAAGAATGTAGGAACGAATGCCATAAACACGTCAAGGTTGCCCTGGAAACCTGCAAGGTCTTCGCGAGTTGATGAGAAATAAATAATGTCGCCGGAAGCCGGAAGAGAAATAAACTGCTCGTCCATTTCAGTATTGATCGGCTCGCCCAGGTTCTCAGGGGCTGACCATTTGTCAGTATCAGGATCGAGCCTGGTAACGTAAAAGTCAAGTCCGCCAATATTCGGTGTGTGCCCATTTGATGCAAAGAATAGTGTTACACCATCGGCAGCAATAAACGGGGAAGCTTCTGAACCTTTAGTATTCAGCTGCTCAAGGTTCTTGGCTTTTTGCCATTCTTCCATCTCGAAGTCCCAGTCGGCATACCAGATATCAAAGTTTTCAAAAATCAGTTCGCCGTCAGAGTTCGGCCCTTCTCTTGTGGATACAAAATAGATCCTGCTCTGATCAGGAGAAATTGAAGGCTGGGAGTCCCAGTTAGCAGAGTTTACATTTCTGCCAAGGTTAACAGGACGGCTCCAACGATCACCCTGGATCGTGGATTTATAGAGGTCACAATTACCGATACCGTCTGATTTATTACAGGCGGTAAAGTAAAGAGACTGCTTGTCGGCAGCGATAGATGCTGCACCTTCATTATAAGGTGTATTAACACCAAGGTCGCCAAGGTCTGTTGTTGTATCGATGTTCATCGGGGCAAAGAAAACAGTATCAAGGCGATGTTTCTTAGTGGTTTTCCAGAAATCATGTGTTAAATCATCATCAGCGGAAAGTTTACTTCCGGGCCTGTTGGACACGTAGTAAAGTGTTTTACCATCGGCTGAAACTGTCGGGGCATAGTCAACTCCTTCGTGATTAACTACCGGCCCTAGGTTGATGATAACAATTTTTCCTTTTTTCACCAGGATGTTGCCGCCTTCATCAGCATCATCCGTATCTGTTTCGTCCTGGATCATTAACCCGTATAAGAACAAGTCAGATCCATCTGTAACTGCAGCGTCTGCGGCAAGATCAAAAGTGCCAAGCACCTGGCTGTCCTGCGCTACTACTGCTGAAAACACAAACATCCAGGCCAGGACAATAAGGCCTAGTTTTTTTGTAATTTCACGTTGCATAAGCTCCTACCCAAAATATTGATAATCTTAAATTTAAAACAATTATGTAATGTCCGTTCGGGATAATATCTAATATGCACATAAGGCAATTCAACCGGGTATGAATAGCCCGGAAATTATTTAATATTAAATTGAAAATAGTTCAAAACAATCATTGAATAACTGAAAACCCCGATATTTCCTTTTCAATAAACACAAGCCCTGATTCTTAAGATAAGAAAAAGGCTTGAATTAAAAAATAAAATCAATTCGGAACTGTGGAATTTTTTTCACACATGCCGCTAATCGACGATTTCCGAATTGATAATTTACTTCAATATATTGTAATTGCCAAAAAAAAATGATGAATTTTGATGACAAAAAAATTATTTATTTTTTATCTACACCAAATCGGTAGGGATTGAAAACCATTTTTAGCTCTAATACAAAACGGAAATGGTTGATTTTGAAAGCATCACCGTTATCTGATATGTCAGTTAAAGGAATTGAATAAGAAAAATAAGGGCTGAAATAAATGCGCTGCCCGAAAGGAAGCGTAAACCCTGCCATGGGAACAAGATAAAGCTGAAACGGATTCAATTTCTGAATATCTCCGTCTTCTACTACTTTTTCGTATCCTCCTGTTTCAAGTTCAATACGTACACTGTCGATATCGCCAATCGAGACAAACCTGTCGGTCAGGGTTTTCTTGTGGTATAAATTAGAATTAATCAAAAAACTCCCGCTTAATCCGGTTCGGACAAAAAAGAATGGTAACGGATTCCAGCTTACGAATGGAGTAATTGTAAATGCCGACAGATCTACTTTTGCCTCGTGACGGAAATTTACATTGAGTTTCTCGATTCTTTCATCGTCAAGAGCAACATTTACAAGCTCTGTTTCCCTGAAAGAATCATTAATTCCAAGGCTTTCGTAAAGCCCCATTATACCAAACCGAAAAGTTTTGCTCAAATCGATTAACGCCACGCCACCAAGCGAAAACCCATATTTCTGGCCTGTTTCAAAAACGCAATCAGGGCAATCAACAAAAAATTTGCCACTCTGGAAATTGCTGCCCTGCCCGATGACAATACCAAGGTCGAATTGTGCCCCGTAATCCTCGGGTTTCAGCGGTGTGTCTAATTTCTTCTTCTGTGCCATTGATAAATTGCCAAAGAACATCAGTGCGAAAACTGATAACAAGATCATAGTTTTAATTTTCATATTCAATCCGGACTTCATTATGAACATCTCTTTTATAGATAACAATTATGTGTTAAAAAGATTACACATTAATTTTACTTTTGTTTAATCCAATTGTTGCTAATTCCCAATAACTTTTTAGAATAGAATGCATTTATAATTACAATAAAAATATAGAAAAACAATCTTATTTCCTGATTAACGTTTATGTGCTTAGAATGATTTGCGAAAAATTCATTAACTTTATTTTTTTCTGTTTTTCCGAAAGAAATGTGCAATTTTCGCAAAAAGATCAGAAGAATTTTTTTTCAAGCCTTCTGATGTTATCAAATATTATTAAAACTATTATTGGAATCTTATTTGAATGGAACAATTACCCGATCCCAACCCAACCGGAAACATTACAGAACTTAAAGGCGCAAGATATGTGGCTGTAAGGCTGCTCAGCCGCTTTGAAAGATCTGATTCGTATCTGGACAAACTGCTTGCACACGAACAAAAAAACACCAACCTTAATCCTATGGACAAAGCCCTGCTGCACGAAATAGTTGCAGGTGTTATCCGCTGGAAAGCCAAACTGGACTGGGTTCTTACAGGTTTCTACAGGGGTGACTATCAAAAATGCCTGAATCTTGTAAAAAACTCAATGCGCGTGGCTCTGTACCAGATCACTTTCCTGAGCAGAATACCAATACCCAGCGCTATTAACGAATCAGTTGAAATCGTTAAAAGGATACAGGGTGAAAGAACTGCCGGTATAGTTAACGGAGTACTCAGAAATATTGTTCGTAACCTTGAAAATGTTCGCTATCCGGATGAAAATAATGACCCTATCTATTTCCTTTCCGTAATTTATTCTCATCCCAAATGGATCATTAAAAGGTGGCTGGCAAGATTCGGCCGGGAAGAAACAGAAAAATTACTTACATGGAACAACCACAGGCCAAATATTCCACTAAGGATAAATACTTTAAATGCTTCAACCGAAAATGTTATTAATAAATTAAGAGACCTGGACATTAAATTCTACAGGACACCATATCTGGATTCTTCTCTCAGGCTGAGAACTTCCCGTGCACTATTCTTTGATACCGATATATTCAGGGACGGCATGGCAACCGTTCAGGACACGAGCGCTTCGCTTGCAGCCAAACTTGCACACCCGGTTGAAGGCAATGAAATTTTAGATCTGTGTTCGGCTCCCGGTGGAAAAACTTTTTATATGGCAGAACTTATGAATAATAAGGGATCGATAACAGCACTTGAAAAATATCCTTCCAAGCTAAACCTTATCAAGGACGGCGCGGACAGGCTGGGCCTTGAAGGCATTACTACAGAAGCTGCCGATGCTACTGAATACGAACCGGGAAAACAGTTCGACATAGTTTTTGCCGACGTACCATGCTCAGGGCTTGGTACACTTTCCAAAAAACCGGATATCAAATGGAAAAGAGAACCGGAAGACCTGATAACCCTGCAAAAACTTCAGAGGGAAATAATGGAAAATGCTGCTAAACTTGTAAAACCGGGCGGCACTTTTCTATATTCAACATGTACTATCGAGCCGGAAGAGAACCAGGATAATATACACTGGTTCATAGAAAACCACCCGGATTTCGAAATCGACCCGGCTGAAAATTATCTTCACAGCGAAGTATGTACTGATGGATTTATGCAGACATTCCCACACAGAAATAATTGCGACGGCGCTTTTGCAGCCAGGGTGGTAAAAAAATCTGATAGCTAAAATTAATAATTGAATAATTTCAAATACCCGTCTTTAGCCAGGACGGGTATTTTTTTAGGGAATTAATTTACAACAAATAGAATTTTTTAGCAGTACTACTCACAAATCCCCCTGTTAATGGTTATTACATCTGTTCATAATTATTATCATTAAAATTTTAAACCTGCATGGGATTTCTCATTGCAGGAAATCGGATTTTTAATTATCTTATGTAATTAATACATCAATCCATGGGAGGTACTATGCCGGGCTTATTAGTTTTTGTTGCTTTCGTTATAATTTTACTTGCCTCAATGCTGAAAATACTCAGGGAGTATGAAAGAGGCGTTATCTTTCGCCTCGGAAGGCTGATTGGAGTTAAAGGCCCCGGCCTGATAATCCTAGTTCCTTTTATCGACCGCATGGTGAAGGTCAGCCTGAGAACAATTGCCATGGATGTGGAACCGCAGGATATTATCACAAAAGATAACGTATCGGTAAAGGTTAACGCAGTACTGTATTTCCGCGTAATGTACCCGGATAAAGCAATTGTTGAAGTTGAGAACTATCTTTACGCCACCAACCAGATTGCCCAGACAACTTTAAGGTCGATTCTCGGCCAAAGCGACCTGGACGAACTGCTTTCGGAAAGAGAAAAAATCAACATGAAACTCCAGGAAATTATCGACGAGCATACCGAGCCCTGGGGAATAAAAGTATCCAGCGTGGAAGTGAAACAGATAGACCTGCCGCTGGAAATGCAGCGAGCAATGGCACGCCAGGCAGAGGCCGAAAGAGAAAGGCGTTCCAAAGTGATCAACGCCGACGGTGAATTCCAGGCAGCCCAAAAACTTACTTCCGCCGCCGAAACTATCGAGAAGCACCCGGTAGCGTTGCAGCTTCGTTTCCTTCAGACATTATCAGATATCGCTACCGAGAAAAACTCGACGACAATCTTCCCGGTACCGATTGACCTGCTAACACCCTTTATTCAAAACATCACAAAGAATGACGACAAGGCCATAAAAGAATAGGACTATTATCGTTCATCCAAAATATATACTATTGCAAATCACTATCCCGGGCTTATACCCGGGATAGTGATATTGAAAATAAGGAAAGTTAAAATCTGATTCAGAAGATGCTCCTGAAGCAGTTTCTAAGTTTGTTGCTTCAGTATTGTATTCTGTAATTGATGATCCATATAAAGCAGTTTCTGGTTACGATGGTGGGGGAAACAGTGTGAATGGAAACGAAAGAGTTGCTGCTTTTGCTACGAGTGTTCCAGTTGGAGATATTATGAAAAATGGATTAAAAGTTGTTGCTGTAAAAGGAAAAACTATTCTTCAATGTTTCTTGAATTATTGTAAACTTACTAAAACTAAACCTGCCAAGTCGAACATTAATGATGTTTGGAATAAGTTTCAAGAAAATGAAAAAAATTTTAAAGATTTCAAACACAAAAAGTCGTAGTGAAGACGCTGCTGATATTCTTCAAGAAACTTCAAATAAGGTTAAAGATAACAAAAAGAATGAGAACAAATCAGAGGATAATAGTGATGGATAGTATCAATACAATTGCAGCATTTTTTAAGTGGATATTCTCCGGTTTTGAAGGAGGAGTTTATGACCATCGTGAAGATTCAATAAGTGAATTTTTTCTTGGACTCTTTATTTGGATTGTAATTATGGGAATTACAGTTGTAATATTGAAAGTAACCGGTGAAATTTGAGAAATCTTCAATAACAGGGTATATCCACCCCGCATCGCTGCGCTCGCCACCCGCCCTGCCCCGACCTGTCGGGGGCAAGAGGGAATAATTGGAATTCCGGCGAGTAATGCACTGGCATGTATTGAATATCTGGTCTTATCGGACTTGAAGAAAATTATGATAAATTTATTGATGAGGAGAGTATCAAGATGGCAGATAATAAACATAATTCCAAGAATTTGATTAGCGACATTATTGCGCTCATAGAAAAATCAAAGCAATATGTTGTTTCGACTGTGAATAGTTCGTTGACCATTTTATTCTGGCAAATTGGCTACAAAATTCTGACTTTCGAACTAAAATCAGAAAGAGCAGAATATGGCAAACAAATTGTCGCTACGCTGTCACGACAATTGTCATGGTCTCATTTTCTAACCATGATACCAATCAAAGATAAGGCTGCAAGAGAGTTTTACGGCCAACTTGCCTTTGAACATTTGTATAGCGTCCGGGAACTCCTCAACATAGCCGATATAACCTTCGGTTACTTTTTTATACACTGCCGTCAGATTTGTAATCATAATAACTCTTTTTAAATGAAGACACCGGATTCATCAGAATATTACAATAAATATAGATATAATATCAAATATTTCCAATAAATTATTGGACATCAATATGATAAATCAGCAAAGAAATTTGTAAAATATTTAAGCAATAATCGGCCTACCCGAACCTTCGGAAGGTTCCTGTTCAGGAACTTTACCGTTAATAATTAACACAAACCTTCCGAAGGTTGAAACCGCAACATTTCAAAGAACTGCCTGCCTGCCTATAAATTAAGCATATTTATTATTATTTCAAAGGGGTAATCTAATAATACATCAGCAGCGTAGCTGCGGTATTTTTGTAGTATTTATTACCCAATCACATGTATAAGCCCCGTAGGGGCGGCATTTCGTTTTGTGTCGCTCCTACGGAGCTGAATGGCAAAACATTCGGAAGGTTCATGTTCAGGAACAACACGATTGATGATACCGGTAATATATAACACAAACCATCGGAAGGTCAAGCCGTGAATTAACGCTTAGTTGGAGCAGGAATATCAAGGTCCCGGCAAATTTTGTTAATAAGGAAGTCGTTAATCTCATTATGTCGCGGAACTGTTGATATTCTTTTTGCAATGGGATTTATAAATACAGAATGATTGCCTCCCTCTCTGTGCAATACAATACCAAGAGAAAGCAGGTATTTCAGGAACTTCTTCCTTTTCATGTCATGCTTAAACTGAAAGTCTCTTCAAATTCCGGATTCTCCGGGGTTTCAATCCTGCTGATCTCACGGTTAGTTTCAAGAACAAGCAGTACGGCTTCCCTCAGATTCTGTTTTACCTCATCAAGCGTAAGGCCCTGAGCATTAGCACCCGGCAACTCCTCAACATAGCCGATATAACCTTCGGTTACTTTTTTGTACACTGCTGTCAGATTTGTAATCATAATAACTCCTTTTTAAATGAAGACACCGGATTCATCAGAATATTACAATAAATATAGATATAATATCAAATATTTCCAATAAATTATTGGACATCAATATGATAAATCAGCAAAGAAATTTGTAAAATATTTAAGCCATAATCGACCTACCCGAACCTTCGGAAGGTTACTGTTCAGGAACTTTGCCGTTGATAATATCGGCAATATTTAACCCAAACCTTCCGAAGGTTGAATCTGCACATTTCAAAGAACTGATTGATTGCCCTTTAAGTTAAGATATGAATTATTATTTCAAATTCTTTTCCCTGCCACACTGCCGGGCATAATCCATGCCGTCACCCCGGCGTTTTCAGTTTTGTAGCGTACATCCGCATCCCACTGGCTACGATTCTCGATGAATTCGGAGGCTAAGAGAGGGGATGAGATAAAGTATACGTAATTTTATAATTAATTTCATAATTTATTCAAATTTATTTCAAATATTTCCAATCCTTCACATGAAGAATATATAGCGAAATTTGGTAAAGACTTATTAATACCGAGAAGGAGCAAATCATCACATTCGTAAATACCTCTACAAACCCAAACCGATTTTAATTCTCTATCCTTTGCAAAAGTTGGATAATATGTGACATAATCAATATTAGTAGGAATATTATCTATTTCCTGCATTACGATCTCATCATGATCATAGTCAACCTCTAACAAGATAAATTCAGAGTATTCAAAAACTAAAATTATACTATCAAAATAATTATCTTCTATCTCTCTAAGTTTATTTCTCTCACATAATATTTTAATTATTTTCTTATGCAGATATGGAAAAAACATATTATCTTCCTCTTCCTTAATTCTTTTTTATGAATCTCTAGTTGTATCTATATAGATTGTATTCACACTATACGATGCCGAATCTTTGCAGGGAATAGTCATGCCCGACCTACCCGAACCTTCGGAAGCATCCTTTTCAAGAACAATACAATTGATTATACCGCTGATATTTAGCACAAACCTTCCGAAGGTTAAAACCGCACATTTCAAAGAACTGATTGATTCATTTTCATTTTATGATAGATAGCTTCCCACAACCTTCCCGATACCTTCCTCTAAGCTAATTTCAGGTTTCCAGCCAAGAGATTTTATACGGCTGACATCCAATAATTTTCGGGGAGTTCCTTCCGGTTTATCGGCATCGAAACGAAGTTCGCCTTCGTATCCAGTAACTTTTTGAATAGTTTCCGCCAGCTCAGCAATCGACAAGTCCTCGCCTGTACCAATATTTACAAATTCACCGATTTCATCATAGGATTTATTCTCCATCAGAAAAACGCAGGCTGCTGCCATATCGTCAGCGTGGAGGAATTCTCGCATAACTTTGCCGGTTCCCCAAATTTTTACATATTCGGCTGTTATCCCGAGTTCTGCCAGCGCACTAACAATAGAATCATTATCAGTGATATTATCTTCCAGTTTGTATCCCAGGGGGCGCTTTTTAATATCTTCCCTCAGGAATTCAAAATTATTATTCCTCAGCGCTTTACCGAGAATCATTTTCCTTATCAATGCCGGCAGCACATGGGATGTTTCCAGGTTATAATTATCGTTCAGACCAAAGAGATTGGTAGGCATCACTGAAATAAAATCAGTTCCATACTGCTCGTTGAAATAACGACAAAGCTTGATAGCTGAAATTTTGGCAATAGCGTAAGGTTCGTTGGTGGGTTCCAGCTCGCCTGTCAGAAGGTGATTTTCCTGCATGGGCTGCGGCGCAAACTTGGGATATATACATGAGGAGCCCAGGTTAAGCAGCTTTTTAACGCCCGATTTATTAGCTGAGTTGATAATATTCATAGCTATCGACATATTATCGAAAATAAACTCGGCCTTATAAGTATTATTGGCTACAATTCCGCCCACTTTTGCGGCGGCAAGAAAAACATAGTCCGGCTTAAGCTGCGCGAAAAATTCTTCAGTATCGGCCTGCCTTGTAAAGTCAACATCATCTTTATCAGCAAGGATAAAATTGTCATATCCCTTGATTTGCAGGGTTTTATATATTGCCGAACCAACCATGCCCTTGTATCCGGCTATCAGTATCTTTGAATTTTTTTCCATAGTATTTATCCCGATCACACTTCGTTGTTAATATCAAGGAAATTCACAAATTTATGGTCTGTCCAGGCAATTCCTTTCTCTTTCACGGATTTCATGCCCGTTCCGGGGGCTTTCAGTCCGTTCTGCATCATATCGAAATCAGTCATAACCTGAACCAGTTCGTTAAATTTTACTCGCGGCTCCCATTTCAGTATTTCCTTTGCCTTGGAAATATCAGCGAGAAGGAAATCAACCTCAGTGGGACGGAAATATCTCGGATCGATTTCAATAATGCTGTCGCCCGGTTTGGGCCCTGAATTGAAAGTATTTGATTTTACCAGACCTTTTGTTCCCACGCCTTCTCCCTGCCATTCAATTTCCACGCCTGCATAGTTGAAAGCCGTTTCCACGAATTCGCGAACAGAATGGCTTTCACCTGTTCCCACGGCATAATCTTCCGGCTCGTCGGCCTGAAGCATTAGCCACATCATTTCAACATATTCCGGTGCAAATCCCCAGTCGCGCTTAGCGTCTAAGTTGCCAAGGAATATCTTCTTTTGATTTCCTGCAAGAATCCTTGCCACGGCGCGTGTAATTTTTCTAGTTACAAATATTTCGCCGCGGCGGGGGCTTTCGTGGTTGAACAGGATGCCGTTGCATGCAAACATATTATATGCCTCGCGATAGTTCTTCACCATCCAGTAGGAATACATCTTGGCAATGGCATAAGGGCTTTGCGGCTGGAATACCGTAGTTTCACTTTGCGGAGGTTTGGCAGCCCCGAAAAGCTCAGATGTTGAAGCCTGGTAGAATTTTGTTTTTATGCCGCTGCGGCGTACAGCTTCCAGCAGCCTGGTAGTACCCAGCCCTGTTACGTTTCCGGTATATTCCGGCATATCGAATGATACACGCACGTGGCTCTGTGCTCCAAGGTGGTAGATCTCATCCGGTTGAATATTATACATCATTTCGGTGATTAGGCCGGGATCAGCCAGGTCGCCGTAGTGAAGATACATCTTTACTTCATCCTCGTGCGGATCCTGGTAAATATGGTCAATTCTCTGTGTATTGAATGTGCTGGCCCTGCGGATAATCCCATGAACCTCATATCCCTTTGCCAGCAGCATCTCTGCCAGGTATGACCCATCCTGTCCTGTTATTCCTGTTATCAGTGCTTTTTTCATAATGTTTTTCGCTTTATTTATTATTGTTTGTTTAACTATTGAATTTTAAAGAATCTCTTAAAAAAAAATTTACTCAACTTTATTAACGAACTCAAGCTATACATTCCATACTTCAATTTTTTTGTTGAATAATTTTGAAGAGTTATAAATATAGGATCATCTTTAAATCTTTTTTGTCCAATTTCTCCATATACATATGCTAATGCATGATGATCTTGTAAAGAACTAAATAGCCAAGCCAAAATAATATCTCGACTTGTGAACTTAGCATCAGGATTCTCCATATCGTTCATAAAAGTGATTTCTGCCCAGCCTGGAACAGGTTTATTGCAATATGCAGCGATTTTTGTTAATAAAGTACTTTTAAAAAATGAATTAAAAATATCATCTGGAATTCTTAAAGGCCCTTTAATTATAAAATCAGCAAGGAAAAAATCTTTATTCTGCTCCATGAAATTCAGACAATCTAATATTTTATCTTCATCCTTATAAGCGTCAATAAATCCAGGCTCAATTTCTATAACAATCATCTTTCTAAATATTTTTGGATCAACAGAAATCAATAATCTAAGATCTGTTCCCTGAGAATCAGTTTTAAACCAGTCAATATTTTTTATTGACAGATCATCGATTACCTTTGGCAAACTTATTGAAGATATTTCTATTTGTTTTTCAATATCGAATAGAGAAGAAAACTGAAATTTTTCAAGCGAGGCATTATTCGGTTCAAGAAGGCTAGAGCAGTATGGAGATTTTGTTAAATAGAAATCCCTAATACCTTCGCCTTCAGCTACAAGAATTTTATTCACTTTAATAAGTTTCTTATATAATGATTTCTTATCTTCAATATACTCGAACTCTCTGTCATCAGCATCAAATGCTATACATATTGAAAATGATGCTATTTTTTTCCAGTGTTTATTTATATAGCCTGATGCGCCAATGTCCATTAAAACCGGAGGAGATAAAATTATACTTTCATGATTTGAAATAAGTTTTACAATCTTCGAAAATTTCATGATAATAACCCAAAATTAATAATTTCAAAAATTATTTTTTCAATAGTTCTTCATAAATTTTTATATAGTTATTGGCAGTTGAATTTTCGCTATAATTTTGCCTGGCCAAATTGGTAATTTTATCACAATCAAAATAAAATTTATTATCTATGAATAGTTGAATTGATTGAAACAGTGAATCACTATCAGGTTTATTTGTTTTAATACCATTGATTCCATGGTCAACTAATTCCTGCACTGCCGTTACGGGAAAGACCAAAACGGGTGTTCCACACATTTGCGCTTCAGCAGTTGTCAGGGAGAAACTTTCTGAAAGTGATGGGTTAACAAATAAATTCGAGGCGCTGTAAGCCTTTCTCAATATTTCAGTATTATCTATAAAGCCAGTATTAATAATGATTATATCAGAATTAATTGTATCAGTTAGTTGTTCTCCAATAGCCAAAAGAACAATATTATCAGCATAGATTTTTTTCAATGCATTAATCAGCAATCCGAAACCTTTGTATTCCTTCTCGATGTTTTGAGATACAAAAGAAAGAACAATAGAGTCGTCGGGAATATTGAATTGTTTTCTTGCCTGAGATTTGTTTTCAGGAAAAAACTCCTTGGGATCAAGGCAATGCCTAATACGAGTGTGTAGAATTTTTTTAAAAACCGTACTTTTCCTAGACAGCTCCAACAGCCAGTTTGAGGGTGTTACTATATGAAGTTTGTGAAAATTTTTTAGTGCTTGACTCTTTTTATTAATATTGGATACTGAAAAGTTCTGATTAAATGCTCCAACAAGCTGAGGGCAATTATTACAGTTTTGCAAGAAATTATTGCATTCAAATGAATAATGACAACCCCCAGTAAAAGGATTTTGATCGTGCAATGTCCAAACTACAGGTTTATTGTTCTTTTTAAAGAATGATGGATAATCAAGAAAATGTGCTACCCAATGCAAATGGATTATATCGGCTTTCTTATACAAATCATGACTTGTAATATCAATCAGGCTTCGTGGCCTGGAAAACATTTCCGGCTTAAATTTCCGGCCGAAAGTATTAATTCTATTAATGACAGGGTGATATGCCATTTTCATATATTGAATGGCATTATGTTTCACGCCCCAAAAATTGTATATATGATTTTCCGGATCATTATTGCCGAAAAGAACCAGCATATCCGAATGATGCCCTTTTTTTTCAAGGGCTTTCATAATCCTTTTTGCAGCAATTCCTGCCCCGCCGCCAGCCTGCGTATTTATATGGAGTATATTCATGAATTAATACCGATCAACAATTTTAAATTCCCATTAAACAACGACACATAGCATCACCAAATTTATAAGAAGGTTTGCTTGTTAATATCCCGATATTTATATCCTTCAATTACCCCCTTTAAATAATTCCATTTGTATTTAACATGAAATTTTTTTTCTTTAATATCTGAAGTAAAAAAATTAAAAATTAAAAATATTAATACTTTAAACAGATGATAAATAATTTTCATAATTATTGATGTTGAAATGATCAATGGGTTCTTATATTTTCTTAATTTTGCCCCGATTGTTTTGCCTTCTTTGTATAGATGAGTTATTGCAAAATTTTCATCAGAACGAATTTCAGGGACATAATGCCAAACTTTAGCATCAGGAATGTAACAAGATTGCCAACCATTCTTATACATAATTTCCTGCATTGTTGTTTCCTGACCTCTACCGATTGTATTATTACCCGGCCCGAATTGGTTATTAAATCCTCCGTTCGCCAATATATCATGTGCAAAAGCAGCCCAATTAAATCCAATAAAATTGATATTTTTAGACAATATTAGATTATTTCCTTTATTCCAGCCTTTGGCCGAATCAGGTAAATATTTTGATAGCCAGCTCTCTGGTTTTTTGTATTCATAGTCAACTTCAAAAGGTCCCCCATAAACGTATTTATAAGGATTATTTTTTGCTGCTTTGCAGTAAGCAATTAAAACCCGAGTAGAAAACCTTACATCATCATCGGTAAAATAAATCAATGATTTCGGGGGAACTTTATCAAGAACAGAATTCAGGGCTGCGCTTTTATTACCTAATTCCTGATATTGATACTCAACCTGAATATTTTTATAATCCTTAACTAATTCTTCAACGCCAAATTTGCCACCGTTCTCTACTACAATTGTCTTTGAATATTCATCGGGAAAATCGCATTTAGCTAAAGAATCTAAAGTTCTCCCTAAAAGTTCAGGTCTTTTATGTGTTGGAATAATTATTATAAGTTCCATTAATACAGATCTAAATATGTTCTTAAAATGAAAAAAAACTTTTGATATTATCAATTCCTCGACTTCTGGTAAAAAAAGCCCTGAACCATGCCTTTAACAAAATTGAACTTATATTTGAAAAAAAAGATTTTTTCTTCTTTGTGCTGAAATCCTTTATTAAAAAATGGCCAGGTTAATATCATGTATAATTGGAAGATAATTCCTTTATAAATATCAGATGGGAAGTATAAGGAATATTTATTTTGAGCTTGTTTATATCCCTGAGTTCTTCCTACCTTGTATATGTGTTCTAAAGTAAATTTTTTATCTGATCTATTCTTTGGGACATAATGCCAAACTTTAGCATCAGGAATGTAACAAGATTTCCATCCATTTTTCAGCATTTTATTTTGCATTGTTGTTTCCTGACCTCTACCTACTGTATTTCCCCCAGGACCAAAGTTAGAGTTAAAAAGTCCGTTGGTTTTTAAATCGTCAGAATATGCAGCCCAGTTGATGCCTAAGAAATTGATGTTTCGAGATAATAACTGTTTGTTTGTATAATTCCAACCTTTAGCAGAATCAGGTAAATAATTCAACAGCCAGTTATCAGGTGTTTTTCCTTCATAATCAACTCCTACCGGACCACCATATATGTTTTTATCCGGATACTTTTTGGCTGTCTTGCAATATGCTTTTAAAACCTGAGTAGAAAACCTTACATCATCATCGGTAAAATAGATCAAGGATTTAGAGGAAATACCTTCAAGAGCAGAATTCAGGGCTGCACTTTTATTGCCTAATTCCTGGTATTGATACTCCACCTGAATATGATTATAATCTTTAATTAATTCTTCAACGCCGAATTTACCACCATTTTCAATAACAATCGTTTTGGAATACTCAGTGGGAAAATCGCATTTAGCCAAAGAATCCAAAGCTCTTTTTAAAAGTTGAAGCCTGTTATGTGTTGGTATTAAAATAATAAGTTTCATGATAAGTTAGTTGTAAATATTAAAATCAAGAAAATGTGAATCTTTAGTTTTGCTAAGTAAAACTTGATGATAAATATCTCTTAAGTTATAAAGTATTTTCAAATAAGCCAATATTAAGTAAATAACTGCAAATGGTTGTGATTTTTTATACCATATTTTTTTTAATAATTCGAAAAGAGTTTTAGAGAAAAAAATGAAAATGGAATTTGAACAACTTGTTGTTATTGAGATTAATATATCAACGTAAGCAATATTCTTTCTAAATTTGAATGATTTATCTGTTTTGCGGCCTTCTCTATTACCCCTGTCATGAACCATTAAAATACCTGGAACTATTCCAATTTTCAAATCTGAGTTTATTACGCGGTGGCAGTAATTCCTGTCTTCTCCATAATGAGGAAATGCCGGCATAAAACCACCATTTCGTGATATACATTTTTTGCTTATCAGCCAGGAAGCAGCATTTACAAATTTAACAGGATAAGCGTCCCTACTAATATTTCTGCTTAAGGAATCCAATAAAAATGAATTATCCACACCTGCTTTTACATAATTCGAGAAACCCTTATCTAATGTCCTGTCTGCATTCAAATGTACCGGACTTATTATACCGTAATCAGGATTTTTCTCATGGATATTTACCATTTGTTTGAGAGTTTGGTTACTATCCACCCAGGCATCCTGATTGATCAGAAACACATAGTCTGCATTGTTTTTATATGCCAGGCTTAATCCAATATTATTTGCTTTGCCGAAGCCGAGGTTTTCACCTGTTTCAATTATTTTAACCTGCGGAAATTTACGTCTGATTATATCTAAAGTCTTATCTGTTGATCCATTATCTATTGCCAGGATAGTATGGTTTTCAATATCGGAATTAACCAGGCTTCCGAAACAACGCTCGGCCCATTTTTCTCCGTTATAGGTTACTACTATGGTATAGATGTTCAAAGACAAATCATTCTCTTAGTTTTAAGAAATATTTGAATTCTTTTTAGAAATAATTTTACTTTCTTTTTTTTCTTTCCCGATACCCATTGAATTGGAAAACCTTTTAATTCCTTCTCATCCCATTTAATTAGTTTACAGCCAAAATCAGAAATTGAATGAATTGCTTTTCCCTTTCTTTGTGCCCATTTTGCGCTATATTTTTCAAAATATTTTATATAATAATCACAAGTCTCTTCCCATTCTTCGATGGAAATTGCTTTTCCATAATGCCTTACAAATCCTTTGTATAAAATGATACTATTTGCTGGAAGAGTTGCTTCTCTTTGAATTGGCCGATAATATTTTAATTCTTTTGAATTTTTAAAAGCCATAATTATTTCTCTGTATTCAGGTCCAAGCCATTCCCGATCAATATATGTCTTATCTTTATCTTCTTCTGTTATATAAAAATCAAACAATTTCATCTTTACGGCATTAGCTTTGGTAGAATTCAAAATATCCCAATCAAATTCTATCCTTTCATCAGCATCAATATATACAAACCAATCATTCTCTGTAGCATTCTGTTGAGCAAGTTCTAATAATTTTTGTCGGTTTTTTGTTTCAGCGTTTAATCTTTCTTCTTCCCAAATTTTACATTCAATAATACCTGTCACATTGGGATGAGATCGACAAATTTCTAAAGTCTTATCAGTAGATGCATCATCATAAATATAAATTTCGTTACAGTATGTTGATAAATGATCTAAAGTATCTTTGATGATTTTTTCTTCATTTCTGATTCTGGTTAATCCTATAATCTTCATGGCATTAAATGGCTATTTGTTTTTAATTATTAAATCGATATATTTCTGAGCAATTTTTGTAATATCATGATTTTCACAAATCCAATCTCTTTCCCAACAAGTATTATCTTCGATAGCCTTTTTTAATTCTTTTCTAATTAAAAAAATATTTATTCTTTTTTTGAAAGCTCTGCCAGAGTAATTATTATTACAAGAACGAGCTACATTGTCTTTTGTCAACAATCCATCCATCCCTATATTTGCATAAGACCTTTTGTCTGCAACAATAACCTTTTTCCCGGAAGAAAGCGCTTCCATTGCTGTCCTGCCAAGACCAATAACAATATCAGCCCAATGTAAATCTTCTCTAACATCTGTTCTTTTTGTATCTGCCGATCCTATTCGTCTGAAATTTAAACCAAGACTTAAACAAGCATATTTAATTAATCTTGAAATGTTGCTTTTATAATGACTTGAAAATAAAACATTCTTTTTATTATTATCTTTTTTTTCATTTGGTTTGTATTTTGTTGTATCAATTCCATTGAGAATAATTGAAGGTGATAAATCTTTAAAATGATCAGCAATTTCTTTTGATATTGCAACATACTTAGTCATACCTGCCGGGGGCTGTTCCAGTTTTGGAAAAATACCGTTAATAGTATAAATCTGCGGTATGGATTTTAGATTTGGTAAAATTGTATTATTATGAAAGTAAATAACAAAGTCATAATTGCAGGAGGGATTTTCAACAATTTCTGAAAAATCAGAAAAAAATTTTGCTACTGGCCCGGGCTCCGGAGTATAAATTGATACTTCGTGGTATTTTGATAATTCTTTAGCCAGAGTAAAAGTATAGGATTCCGAACCTCCGAATCTTTTTAAAGCGTGATTTGTTAATAATATTTTCATATTTTATCAGTCCTGTTAAGCCAAGGAAAATCTTTGTTTTTATTCACTTCAACATCTAAAAATGTTGCGAGCTTTTGATAACTGCCTTTTTGGGCTATATTGATTACTAATAACTACTCAGCTCTGTCAGAAAAATAGTTTTTTACATCTTGTATATGCTTCAAATATATTGCCTGGTAAAAATTTTTATCATATAATTTCTTACACGGAAATCTTTTTTTATGGCTCATAAATAAATATCCTTCATAAATATATTGCCAGCTTTCAAGTTCCCTTTCATTAGGTAAACGTGTTTTATCTTCAGATAATAATTTTGTATGAAATTTACATAGAGAATTATACCATTGTTCTTCATTATCTCTTATTGTAAGAATAAACTTTGAATTCGGAAAATTTTTATCTAATACTTTATATATATCCGGCAAGCTAAATGGTTCATCCTGAAAAGCATCTGATGTTTTGCAAAAATTTATCAGTCTGTCGTATCTTCCATCACAAACTTCCTCCGTTAGCATGGCTGCTAATTTATGAGATCCTACTTTGAAACCCATTTCTGAAAATGCAGTTTCTACTGAAGTTGTTGCGGTTTTATTAAAACCTATGCAAAATATTTTATTATAGTTCGGAGATAGAGTTGCTTTTTTTCTATTTTCTCTCCATATTTTAAAAATAATTCGCAAACGGATGTTGCTGAAATAACGGGTTGATATATCCCAATTGAATAATTTTGTAATAAAATTCATTATTTTATCCATTTGTTTCTAACAAACATTCCGTCATTCCATGCACCCGGGTAATTAAAACCGGAATTGTAATAATCATTTTCTGTTATTAGAAATGTTATTGCTTTATCCCAATGATCTAAAGTTTTAACTCTTATTTTTTGTAAATCAAAACCAATGGAATAATTACCAGGTACTAAAGCTTCCGGATATATAATACAATTTATTTCTTTAATTTGTGAGTTAAACTGTATGTTTTGTAATTGATAGGCTCCCGAACTTGCAATTTTATCAATATCATTTTTCAAAAACCAAACCGCATTGAAATCTCCAATATTGTTGTTCTCATTTTCAATTTTCAAAGTTAGGTGTATTTCATCGGTACTACTGAACGAATTGGCTAATTTTCCATTTTTATCAGTCATTATCACTTCTTTGATATAGGGCTTTTCCAATTTTGTTTCATCTTCTTCACGGATTACCGGGTTTTGGAATTTATTGGTTGAATTATTTCCGCTTTCTTCCATATACTTATTAATCACTTCTCCCATATCTCCCCAAAACTCCATCCTCCCCCCGTTCAGCCATATTCCCTTCTCGCACAGGTTCTTTACCGCTGCCATGTTGTGGCTTACGAAGAGTACAGTGCGGCCCTCGCGGCTGACGTCTTTCATCTTGCCGAGGCTTTTTTTCTGGAAGGCTGCGTCGCCCACTGCAAGGACTTCGTCTACTATTAATATCTCTGGTTCCAGGTGGGCAGCCACGGCAAATGCCAAACGAACGGTCATCCCGCTGGAATAACGCTTGATAGGTGTATCAAGGAATTTTTCGATCTCGGAGAAATCAACGATTTCATCAAACTTACGGTCAATCTCTGCTTTGCTCATCCCAAGAATCGAACCGTTAAGATAAATATTTTCCCGGCCCGAAAGCTCGGGATGGAATCCCGTGCCGACTTCAAGAAGCGACCCCACACGCCCGTGAATTTTTGCTTTGCCGCGGGTTGGCGTTGTTATTCTGGAAAGTACTTTAAGCAGTGTTGACTTTCCCGACCCGTTACGGCCGATAATACCAACTACATCCCCGTGATTGATATCCAGGTCAATATCCTTCAATGCCCAGAATGTTCCGGGAGGCGTATCGGGATCGAACACTTCCGGTTTTTCTCTTTTCTGTGTAAGTTTGTTCTTTAACATTCCCGGCAGGCTGACAATAGAATCCCTAAGGGTATTTGTCATACTTAACGTCATACCCAGTTTGTAGCGTTTTCCCAGATTTCTTGTTTCTATTGCTATATTTCCCATTACACTATATCCGCGAAAGTATCTTCTAATCTTTTAAAATATAAAAAACCTAATGAAAAAAACAATAGCGCAGCCAATGTACTTATTGCTATTAGTTCAACAGGAGCAGGAATTGCTGCCTGGGTAGAAACGCCGTCAATTATTTTTTCACGGCTCATTCCGCTGTTCAAAAGCGACCAGCGGAAGCCTTCTATTGCACCTGACATCGGGTTTAGCCCGTATAAATAACGCCAGGCTCCCCAGGATTCGGGAATTTTACTAAAAGGCATAATAACCGTTCCGTACATCCATATTTGCAATATAAACGGCATTACTATACGTATATCCCTGTATTTAATATTAAGTGCCGAAAAAAACATGCCCGTTCCTGAAGCCGAAAGCAATGCTATTATTATAAAAAACGGAAGGAAAAGCACCGCAAAATTAACAGCTATACCATATATTGCCATCAGAACACATAAAATAACGAATGCTATTACAAAATCTACCAACGCTGATAAGGACGGCGATACAGGCAGTATAAGCCGGGGAAAATATATCTTTGTTAGAAATTGCTGATTGGCAACCAGGCTGTTGCTGGACATTGTTACCGCCGTTGAAAAATATGTCCATAATATCAGGCCGCTGAAATAGAAAACCTGTGGGTTTACTCCGTCAGTTGGCAGCTTGGCCAGGCGATTGAATATAAAAGTAAAAACTACCATCTGGATAAATGGAACTAATACTGCCCAGGCAGCGCCAAGAAGGGTTTGCTTGTATTTTACTTTTACATCGCGCCAAACAAGGGTGAAGAATAACTCCCTGAAACGCCATAATTCAGCAAAATCAATATCGAAAATTCCTTTTCGAGGCTTAATTAGCTGAACAATATTTCCGGGCTGATCATCCTTTTTCATTATCTTTCCTCATGTCCTTATTCCAGATCAGTAGTGATTTTTTTATGTTTAGTTTTTCTTTGTAAATATCCAGTTCTTCTTTTTTCAGTATCAGTACTCTGATTTTTCTTTTAATTTCTTTTTCCGCTATGCCTGTTAGTTCATCCAGATATGTTTTGTTTATATGCCCAACCACTACCAGGTCAATTATTCCGCTGTCACGGCCTTTGGCATAATCGCCGGTTATAAAGGCTGCCTCGACGTTGCCAAGGCGGTTTACGGCTTCCTCTACAATATCAATACCAAGGTATTTTTTTACCATGGTATGAATTTCCGGGAAAAGCGGATTGTTTTGATTAACAGTATAGATTTTTGTTCTGCCCTCGTTCTCGGAATCCAGCAGGCCTGCCTCCGACAATCGGTTCAGCTCTACCCGGACGGCATTTGTCGATTCGTCAAACTCTTCTGCCAAACCTCGCAGATATGCCCTTGTGCCGGGATTCAGGAAGAATTTCAGCAGTAGTTTTATTCTTGTCTTGGATGTTATCAGTGAATCTAACAAAATTCTATTTAATATATAATTAATACACTCTTTATGAGTAATAAAATTACTAATAAAAGAAATACAAGTCAAGCAATTTTCTCAAAAAAACATATATAATTAATAAAAAAAACGCCCGAATATCTCATATCCGGACGCCGTTGTTAAATGTTATTCTTTATCCTATCTTTCCAGTATCAGCTTGCGCTCGGCTGTGGTTTTGCCGTTGCTGATGCGAAGGAAATAAACGCCTGAGGGCAGGCCGCCCGGTTGCCATTGCATTTCGTAGTCGCCGGGGTTGATATATTTGCTGCCAAGGTCGGCTACTACCTGGCCGGAAAGGTCGTATATCTTTGTGCTGACATGTGCTGCCGATTTTAAATTAAAGCGCAGCGTCGTCATGTCCCGGAAAGGATTGGGGTAGTTCATAACGCTTATCTCTTCGTTACTGACATAAGTTTCAGCCACGGGGCTGCCATCGCCGGTGTATTTCAATATCGTACCATTGTCTCCAACAATCCAACCGCTTTTTAAACCGAGCATATATATGGAATTATATCTCCCGTCGATAGATCCTTCTTTCTTATCCCATGTTTCCCCGCCGTCTGTTGTTTCGAAAATTGCAGACATCGCACCAACAGCCCAGCCATTGCTTTCATCGCTGAAATCAATATCGAGAATATTACAATACGCGTATCCGTCGTTCTTTTCTTCCCAGTCATATCCACCGTTAATTGTCTTATATATACAGCCGTCGGAACCGCCAAGAAAACCAATGTTTTCATCAATAAAACAAACAGCTTTTATGTAGAAAGAGTTTTTATTGGATAGAATATAGTTCCATGTCTGGCCTCCGTTGCGCGTTATATTCAACAATCTACTTGGATAACTATTCCCAAGAACAATATATGTATCTTCGTTAACTACATATATCTTGTTGCTATAATTAACTGAATCAACATCGATTTCATCCCAACTGTCTCCTTTATCTTCGGATTTCAGCAGCTTACTATCATAAACAAGGGCGAAGACTTTGCCTTCCGGACTTGCAGCAAGGCTGTTATATTGGTAACTTCCATTTGTTATATCCTCCCAATTCATTCCGCCGTCTTTTGTTCTGTATAAATAATAATTACTATGTCCCGAGGCGATTAAAAACCCTGTATTATCATCAATAAATACAATATCTCTATAAATGTAATTTGGATCGATTGAATTTTTTGTCCAGCTCTTTCCGCCATCGTTTGTTGAGTAAAAATTACTCCATTTTAACAACCATCCCTTGTTCTCATTACGGAAATAAACCTTTATAAAGCCATCTAAAGTCATTGATTGAGATTTGATATTCCATGTTTTGCCCTGGTCTGTTGATTTAATTATCTGCCCCCTGGCATCCCAGCCAATAAAAACGTCCGTATTGAACATTATTATATTTGTAATTCTTTCATCATGATCATAGCTGATTGAGTCCCAACGGTTGAAAGATGTGTAGTTAAATAGCATAAGTTTGTTATCAAGTCCGGTAAGTACTCCTTTGTCCTCGAAAAAATCCCAGTTCTCGAAATTTAAATCAGATGTTTGATTTTTAAAACACCTGCTCCAGTCTTTTCCTGAATTATTAGTGCTCCATATATACTTTCCATTTTCAGGATATGCATTGTTTTTTCCAAAAATATAGCCTTTATTTTCATCAATGAAATGAATTCCTTTCATATCTCCATCATATAATAACCACCGGCTATCCCAGCTTTTTCCGCCATTTGTGGTTTTAAAGAAACAACCGTTATATCCACACCCCCATCCCGTACTGTCATTTATAAAGAACACGCTTTTAATTTCATAAAATGCAGGAAAACTGCTTTTATCCCAGTTCTGTCCTCCGTCCACAGTACAATGAACCACATCGCCATTGAATATAAAGCCTTTTTTATCATTAATAAAATAAATATAATTAATTAGTATCAGGCCATCCCTAACAGTTTCCCATGAATCTCCAAAATTTGTTGATTTCAGCAGGGCTGATCTTGTGCAGGCCCATATCGTACCGGTTTCGCTTATACTCATGTTAACAAAATTATAGTCCTGTAATGACGGCTTGTACTGCCATGTTTCTCCCTGGTCGGTTGAAACCAGCATACCGAAGGGGCAAAGCGCCAGTGCGGTATCCGCGCCAATTTTTTCCATTTGTATTGGCTGGCCGCCGGGCAGGGGGTTGTACCATTCCCATTTGCCTTCGCCGGCAGCAGGGCGCCCCGCTGCAATAATAATTATCAGTACTGTAATGCAAAGTGTAAATAATTTTTTCATTTTTTGTCCTTTGGATGGTTTCGATTTCAAATTTGGTTCATTTTTACATGAGTATCATTTTGACGTTGTTGTTGTATCAATACAATTTAAAATTTCTTTCCACTTTTTTATATCATTATCAAATGTTTCAAAGTTATCATATCCCGGTGCTGCTTGATGATTAGGATCATAACAATAAAATCCCAAATAATCATTATAGTCACCCGGAGGGCCATGACGAGTAATTAATAAAATTTCTCTAAATATCCAATAATAAAAATTTTCTCCAGTCCAAGAATGTTCGATCAAATTGGTATCGATTAGTGACCTAACATTTGATATTGAATCCGTAACAGCAGTACCCCTATAAATTGAATCAATAAAATCTACTTTTGCACAATCATCAAGACTAAGGTAATATTGCCAAAGTATATTTCTTCTTTCGGTTTTGAAGACATAATCCTTCGGATCTGTATATTTATCATAGGTTTTTGCGCATCCTATCATTATTAAGAGAAAACATATAATGCCGACAAATCTATACATAAAAATCCCTTAAATTTAAAATAAACTATCTTGTATCGCCTTCTTTGATTGTAACGTTTTCAATTTTGCCATCTTTATAATTGGTTTCAATTGTTTTATAAACCGGCTTTTCATCAAGACCAAAGAATGACCAAAATGAAGAACCACCTCCGGTTTGAATGACCATTTTATAAGTCCCGGTTTCAATTTTTGGATTTTCATCAGGACCAGTTGTTGTACCATCATAAGAATTTCCAACTCTTTCATATCCCCCGATTTTTTCTTCAATCTCAATGGCGTCACTATGAGCCCACTCATAAAAAGGTCTTCCGTTTATTCTACTAGTGCCTACCCCGTATTCTGTTGCTTTATAATAACTTTCAATTACTTCATGCCCCAAAACAGCAATAGCATAAAACAATACATCATCGTTGTTAGAATAGTGTTCCAAGTCTGCAACATCAATTATACTTTCATCCCATCCATCACCTGTCCCCGGTTGTCTTTGATAAGACCCAACATAATATCTATCATCATCATAAACAATTTGAGTTACAGCAGTATTTTCCTCATCTTTAATTACATCTAATAATACATTATATAATTCTTGTTGTTCTTTAGATAATGATTCAATAGTATATTCATCAACGAATCCTAACTCCACAATACCGTTTGCGGGAAAAGCCATGACTTTATCACTAAAAACTTTTCGAATCATTGATTCAAAAGCAGCTTGCAACTCTGAATCGTCTCCATCACGAAAAGTCAATTTCCAGATTTCTCCATCTTGGTCAATTACGATAATTGGGTTATTTGCTGCAAAGTGATAGGGAGAAAATCCAGGATAACAACTTTCTTTTGGATCAAGCTTATACCACCTTCCCACCCTGGGGTCGTATGCACGGGCGCCGAAATCGTAGTGCTGGCCTTCACCATTCTTCACGTCGTCGTCCTTCTTCCCGATAGATTTATGGAATGAAAATGCAGTCGGGATTTCGCTTCGCTCAACAATCCCGTTGAATCCCTGGCGGCCTGGCAAAATTGAAAATTGAGAATGGATAATTGAAAATGAAGACTGTATAGCATCGGCAGGCCGTGCCTGATGCGCCCGGCTTCCACCGAGTCTGCCATTTCTTTTATAACTTATTCCAACCACGCAAATTTCCTTTGAAAATACAATTTCGCTAATATACGGAAGAAATATCAATTTTTGAAAACAGATGTTTCATTTTTACCCTTGAATATTTCTGCTCAGCGAATATATTTGTTGTTTAAAATTTCTTCTGTCCAATTGCCCCGCTGGCGGAATTCCTGAAGGTCCCCGATAAATCAGGATATGCAGATATCATAAGAAAATACGAAGCAGGGTAGGCAATGGAGGAATTCCGGAGCTCCGTAGGAGCGACAGAAGATAGATATGCCACAGCTACGGGGCTTATTGTTTTCATTCCTAATTATTGAACTACAAAAATGCCGCAGCTACGCTGCTTTCGTCTCGTTGTGAAGCCCCGCTTCGCAATGCTTTTTCGCTAAGCAACACTTAGAGTGATTAAAAAGTATATTTGCATGGGATCTGACTTCCAAGGCAGCGTGGAAGAAAAAGAATTTGAAATAATAAATATGATTAAATTAAAGGGTAAACAATCAGTTCTTTGAAATGTGCAGATTAAACCTTCGGAAGGTTTGTGTTATATATCGCCGGTATTATCAATCGTATTGTTCTTGAACAGGATGCTTCCGAAGGTTTTGACAATTTCAGTATTAAAAATGTAAGGACTGATAATAACTAATAAAACCTGAAGTTTGTATCACTATCTGAAAAATATCTTTGAAGAATAAATTAAATATTATATATTTGTTATAACATACCTGCCACGCCTCTCCCCGATGCGCAACCTGGCGGGTTTTTTCATTATTATCCATGAAATACGATAAACCATATTTGACTATTCCCGAGCAGGTTAATCTTTTAAAATCACGAAATCTGATTATAAAAGACAGAGAAATAATTTATAGTGTTCTTACAAATGTAAGTTATTTCAGGTTTAGTGCATATTTTCATCCGTTCGTGGTAAAGAACGATCCAGGACAGAAATTTATGATAGGAACAGAATTCGAAGATATTCTCGGAAATTATTCATTCGACCGAAAATTAAGGCTTCTGGTATTCGATGCCATAGAACGAATTGAAATTGCCTTTCGTACAAGACTGACGGTATCACTCGTCGAGAAATATGGCCCCGGATGGTATCATAATGCAAACCTGTTCAAAGATTCTGACTGTTTTTTTAAAACAATTGAAAACTTTAAAAAAGAATATGGCAGTTCGAACGAAGTGTTTATCAAACATTTCAAAGAAAAATATTCGGATTCTGAATTTCCTCCATCATGGATTGCCCTTGAGATTTTTAGTTTCGGTAGGCTTTCACGCCATTTTTCAAATTTGAAAAATAATGCGGACAAACAGCTTCTTGCAGATTATTTCGAACTTAGGTATCCGGTTTTACAATCATGGCTTCACAGCCTGAGCTATGTTAGAAATATTTGTGCCCATCATTCGCGTTTATGGAACAGGAGCCTTGGCATCAGGCCTGTTTTTCCGAGTAGTAAGAATTTTTACTGGCTAAGAAACAGGGATATTCATAACAATAGAAGCTATTATTTGCTTTGCATTTTGCAATACATTCTTAATGAAGTACATACAAGGAATACTTTTAAATCTAAACTTCAGTCTTTGCTTTCCGATTATCCTGGTATTGATAAAACGGTGATGGGATTTCCCAAAAATTGGGAAAAAGAACCGTTATGGGAAATATGGTAAAGTGAATATACAATGGGAAATGCTGCGGCTACGCTGCTGATGAATTATTAGATTATCCCTTTGAAATAATAATAAATATGCTTAACTTAAAGCGTAAACAATCAGTTCTTTGAAATTGTGTGGTTTCAATCATCGTTCATTGTTGAGCTTGCGAAATCCCGACTTGTCGGGAGCAAAGAAAAAGATGCTGAAACCGGGCTGGGAGACTTTGGCGTGCGCAAGTACAGCTATGCCCTGGGGCGCTTCACAAGCATTGACCCGCTCTGGGAAGATTATTACGAGTGGTCGCCGTATCAGTATGGTCTCAATAACCCGTTGATGTATGAGGATGGGAATGGCTCACAATTAATACCAGTTATCTTATCCTCAAGAACCATTCAAGTAGAACCTGTAATGCAAATGGGTCGAATGGTTATAGAAACCGCACCGAAAGTTATTCAGACGGTTAAACCTTCTACTTTTATTAAACCTATGCCTCCGGTTCCAATAACAAATGAAACTGCTTTAAATCCTCAATTCGCTGAAGCAAGGCAAGATAACGTGACAGTAGATGTTACAGTTGAACCATTGACCATGCAAGATTCACAGTCGGAAGAAATTGATTCTGAAGAGAGTACATCGGAAAGTGATGCAGAAAATGAAGATACTATAACGGTTGACGATTTAATTGACAGTTCAACCCCTGGAAGGCAAACTAAGGGTAAAACTACATTAAGACACAAAACCGGAGGATATGAACAGGCTGCAAAGGATTTTGATAAATTAAGCCCTTCAAATGTAAGGCCGATTGAAACACCTCATGGAGAAGGAAAAACAGGAGTATTACCTGATGGTAGGAATGTAACAGCTCGTCCGGGAAGTAGTAGTGGTGAACCAACATTAGAAATCCGACCTTCTGGCGGTGGACGTGGTATAGAAATAAGATATTAAGAATAATTTTCAAAATATATATATGATAATTCCAAAAAATAAAAATAATATTTTGATTCCGTGGAAACCAATCTATGGAATTGAAAAGAAGATGTATATTGAAGCAATCCATGATGACTATGAAGGATTTAGGATATTGCTTAAAGGAGAAAAGCCTGAATCTATATTATTGAGAATAACTTTTAATGATCATCTAGGTTATAGAAATACAGATGAAGGAAATCTTATAAAAATCTGGAATCCGGAAAAACCTCTTGGAATATTTTTCATAGTTGAAAATTCCTCATACATAAATTATTTTCATGAGATGACATTAAATATTTATAAAGATTGGAAAATTATTCATTATGCAATTTATTCACCTGTGGATTGTATTGATATTTTATCTTCTGTTCCTCCTATTGTAGAATGGTTAAATTAATATGCAAATTTTTAGAAGGTACTCTTTTTTTAAAGAATTATTGACAAAAAATGACCATATAACTTGTTTTGTTATGGCTATAAAATTAATTCTTTTATTTATCTTCATCTCATCCCCTCTCTTCGCCTCCGAATTCATCGAGAACCGTGGCCAGTGGGATGCGGATGTACGCTACAAGACTGAAAGCGCCGGGATGACGGCATGGATTATGCCCGGCAGCGTGATTTATGATTATTCAAAAATGGAAGTAAACGGGCGGGATACAAGCCTTGCGGGGCATGTTATTAAGTGCAGCCTTGCTGGCACTTCAGCCGTTCCTGAGTTTGCTCCATCCGGCAGGAATAAAATTGTTCGCAACTACTTCACCGGGAACGACCCCACAAAATGGGCAAAGCATGTTGCTTCATACTCTGCCGTAACTGCAAAAGATATTTATCCTGGTACTGATATCAGGTATTATTTCGATGCCACGGGTATGAGATATGACTTTATTCTTCATCCGGGAGCAGATCCGGAGAATATCAGGATGGAATTCACCGGCCAGGATTATATTGATATCGATGTAGATGGCAGCCTTGTACTCGGCACAAGCCTCGGCGAAATAAAACACGGGCAGATATTTGCCTACCAGGAAAGCGGTAAGCCAGGCGACAGCCGCCTTAGCGCTGTTCCCTGCCGTTTTGTACTAAATACCGACGGCAGCGTGGGGCTTTCCCCCGGCAATTACGACCCGGACTTACCCCTCGTGATAGATCCGCTTGTGTATTCTACCTACTTTGGCGGAAGAAGTAATGATATGATTCAAGCTCTTGAGGAAGGGAAAGAAGGGACGATTTATGCTGTAGGCAGATCTAAAAGTAATGATATTGTTGGTACTCCTGGGGCTTATACTGAAAAAAATGAGACAGGTTCATACTGTAATATTTTTTTTAAACTTGATAAAGATGCTGATTTTGAAGTAATAACATTTTTTGGTAATGGTGGTCTTTTTCACGATACCTATTCTGCATTCTACCATAAAGACAAATTATATATAGCAGGTGTTGGCGCTTTACCCAACTTCTTTATAAATACAGATTCTTATGACGATGACGGGCAGTATGATTCTTCGAATGATGAATATCCAAAAGCCTTTATTGCCTGTTTTAATAACAATCTTGATTCTTTATACGCTTTTACTCATTTTGGTAAATTGAAAGAAATCCGACCTTTTAAAATAAAAGTTATTGATAATAATGTTATACTTTCAGGTCAGGTAAAAAGCTTTGGTACTGAGTTTCCTTTTACTAACACTTTTATACATGAGCAGAGCCCAAACTCTCTTATATCTTTTATATCTGTATTTGATACAAATCTAACTTCACTATACAGATGTATTGGTATTGGTGGATGGGGTAATACTCATTTTGTTGATTTCTTTGAAGGTAATAATAATTCTTTCACTTGTTTTGGTAACACGAATTCATATAACCTACCTTATACAAATAATGCCTTAGATTCAATTTATGGCGGTTATGGTGAAAACACTAACATGAGAACAGATATGATTATTGCCAATATTAGTAATGATTTCAATGATCTTAACTATCTTAGTTATCTTGGTGGTAATCAGACTGATTCTTTATTTAATGTTCTTAGAGAGTCTGATACCACATTCTTATTATATGGTTACACACGTTCTGGTGAATTTCCTGGAATTCCTCAAGGAGAAGATGTTGGATTTCAGGATGCTGATATAATTTTAGCAGAAATGGATGATAGGTACAATATTAAAAAAGTACATTTATTGGGCGATGAGAATAGTGATGATCGAGGTTCATCGATATCATGGTCTAACACAGGAGGGTTCATTATGTCCGGGTTAACTTGGGGTAAAAATTTTCCAGTAACAGAAGATGCTTACCAACATGGAAAAACCGAACCTTTTATTTATGAAAATCCGGATATTTTTGTACTGGATATATCACGAAATTGTGATACGATAAAATATGCTACTTATCTTGGAGGTAGTTCTTGGGAACTTTGGCCTTATGGCGCAAAATATGATACAGAATATTTTATCGGTGGAATGACTTTATCACCAAATTTTCCAGTAACAGAAGATGCATTTCAAAGTGAATATACTGAAGATTGGGAAATGTATTTTTCAAAATTCCATTTCGATCATCCAAGCCCTGTAATTGAGGAGCTATCCCAAACACAAAACATTTCCACATACCCAAATCCCTTCCGGGACAGTTTCACATTCGTCCTTGAAAATAACTCCGAAACTGAAATACAGGCAGTTCTTTATAATATCCAGGGCATAGAAACCGCCAGAACAATTTATACTAACCTGACTTCCGGAACATTCAGCTTACCGTTCAGAGTTCCTGAAATCCCTTCCGGCGCTTATGTACTGAAGATAAGTACCGGCGGAAAAATTGTTTCAAGCTGCAAGGTGGTGAAGGAATAGGAAATCAACAAATAATAAGATGAAATTAAATTTTTGGATATAGCCGATACAGACGTCCAACACCTTGAATGTGTTGGACGTCTTATGAAAGATAGTTATTAAAGAATTCCAATTTAATCCCCCACCGACAGATAACATAAACAGAAATAATAAAATCTACCGATCCCCCGAAAATATTTAATTTTCTCTGAAACAAAACTGTCAAAAATCAGTATATAAAACTAACCCGTCCCACTTTTAAAGAATTTAATTCTTTTATCATTAATTGTTTTAGATAAACTATTCAGGATATTGCCATGAGAAGATTTTTATTATCTTTTTGCTCACTGATGCTGATCTTTTCTTTCAGCCTTTCGGCACAGCCGGATGTTAACTTTAAAAGTGTTAAGGACAAACTGCCATTGGACCCTAACGTGAAAATGGGTAAGCTTAGCAATGGCATGACTTATTACATTCAGAAAAACGAAACCCCGAAGAATCATGCCAAGTTCCGCCTGGTAATCCATACAGGATCAGTTATGGAAGACGATGACCAGAAGGGTCTGGCTCACTTCTGCGAACACATGGCCTTCAATGGAACAAAGAATTTCCCCAAAAACAAACTTGTTGATTTTCTGGAATCAACCGGTATCAGGTTCGGCGCTGACCTTAATGCCAGTACGGGAACCGATGTAACAATGTACGAACTTCCCATACCAATGGACAACGAAGAGCTTCTGAAAAATTCATTCCAGGTACTTGAGGACTGGGCCCACAATGTTAATTACGACGGGCAGCAGATTGATGACGAACGCGGAGTTATTATGTCCGAGTGGCGCCAGAGAAATGACTGGCGTTTCAGGCTTAGCTATAATCATGGATTTAAGATTTACAAAGATTCCAAATATGCCGAAAGGGTAATCATCGGCGATACAAATATTATTCAGAACTGCCCCCACGATGCTCTGCGCAGGTTCTATCGCGACTGGTACCGCCCGGACCTGATGGCTATTATTGCTGTTGGAGATTTTGACGTGAACAAAATCGAAGGAATGATAAAAAATCATTTTGGCAGGATAAAAATGATTGACAATCCCAGGGAAAGGCCCGTTATTGAAGTACCATATCACAAAGAAACACTAACATCAATACACAAAGACAAAGAAATTCCTGTAGATATCGGGCTGATATATTTCAAAAAGCCTCATAAAAAAGAAGAAACTATTGCCGATTACAGGCAGGGATTGATTGAAGGATTATACGACCTGATGTTCTCATCACGCCTTGGCGAGATCAGCCAGAGGAAGAATCCCCCATTTATTAATGCAAGCGGTAGCTATTCCTCTCTTCGCGGAGACAAAGATGCTTACACAATCTCGGTAGTAGCTGACGGCGGCAAAGGCCTGGCAGGTATCGATAGCGTACTTAAAGAAGCTTACAGGGTTAAGCAGCACGGATTCGTTGAAACAGAATTTACACGAGCCAAAGAGCAGCTTATGTCAATTGTTGATCGTTTCTATAACGACAGGAATACAAAAGAATCTGCTTCAATAGTAAATGAACTGACACAATACTTCCTTGGTAGTAATAACCACCCGGGAATTGAATATGAATACGGGCTAATAAGCAAGCTTCTGCCTGATTTAAAACTTGCAGAAGTAAATTCTCTTGCCAAAACTTACCTGACAAAAGATAATGCTGTCGTAACTCTTACAACTCCGGATGCCGAGGAAATTAAAGTGCCTTCCGAAAAAGAATTGCTCGCAGTATTCAATGCCGCATCAAACAGAAAACTGGACCCATGGGTTGACAGAGTAGCGAACAAGCCACTCTTTGCAAAAGAACTTACTCCCGGAACAATAACGAAGGAAGAAAAAAATGACAAGCTCGGAACGATAACATATACTTTGTCCAACGGTGCAAAAGTATTAGTTAAAGAAACTGATTTTGAAGATGATCAGATACTTTTCCGTGCAACAAGCCCGGGCGGAACATCTGTTTGCAGGGACGAAATGTACCTTTCTGCCAGCAATGCAACATCCATCGTCGGCCTTTCCGGTGTTGGTGATTTCGACCAGGTAACACTACAGAAGGCCCTCGCTGCAAAGAATGTGTCACTGTCTCCGTATATCAACGAATTAACAGAAGGATTCAATGGTTTTTCCACCAAGAAGGACCTTGAAGTGTTCATGCAGCTTGTACACCTTTACTTTACGTCCCCCAGGCTTGATTACGAGGCATTTGATTCATATATGGACAAAAACAAAGGCATACTTAAAAATTCAGCAATGCTTCCCGAAAATGCATTCGGTGATACTATTGAAGTTACCATAAACTGCTATCATCCCCGCCACCAGCCAATTACCATAGAGAAACTTGATGAAGTTGATCCTGACGATGCTTTTGATTTTTATACAGACAGGTTCTCGGATGCCAGCGACTTTACATTTATCTTTGTAGGAAGTGTTGAACTTGATAAGATCAAAGAATTCTCGAAAAAATATCTTGCCACATTGCCTGCTAAAAACAGGAATGAAAAATGGAAAAATATTGGTGTTAAACAGCCAGACGGCAAGATAGAAAAAGATATTTATAAAGGCGAAGAAGATAAGAGCCATGTACGCATGATGCTATCCGGAGATTTTGACTGGTCCCAGAGAAACCGCTACCTGCTGAATACCCTTGTTGATGTTATTAATATAAGGCTCACAGAAGACATCAGGGAAAAGAAAGGCGGAGTTTACTCCCCTGGTTGTTGGGCAAATATGTCAAAGTATCCGGAATCAGATTTCAGGATTAATATAGATTTTGTTTGTGAGCCAACCCGCGTGGACGAACTTGTAGCAGACGTTCATAAAATACTAGAAGACCTGAAAGAAAATACTGATAATATCAGGGTAGAAAAGGCACAGAAAGCACAGCTTGAACAGATAAAACTGAACAAACGCAGGAATAACTACTGGCTGAATAACTTAGGCTATTACATCAGTAATAATGAAGATATAAATAAAATTCCGAATTGGAAGAAATTGGCAGAATCCGTAAAACCGGAAGAAATTCTTACTGCCGCAAAAGAATATCTCACGAAAGGCAATATCGTGAAAATAGTCCTTCATCCCGAGAAATCGTAGATCCATAAGCGACTATTACTAAAAGGGCCGGCATTTGTCGGCCATTTTTTTATTTTTCTGGATTTTTTGCTGAAGCCAAAATATAAAATCATTTTACTTAAAGCATCATATACCCTGCCTGATATTTATACTGCAAAGACCTGACAAGTAATATATTTGGTTGAGTTGATATTTTATCTCCTTCCCAATCCCCTGCTTGGGAAGGTAAAACAAATGCAAAGTAAATATGAAGCCCGGGCACTTTCGGATATCTTATCCGAAAGTAAAGAGAATTGGGAAATCCTTTCCCTGATTTGTGTCGGGGTACCAATATCCCGACAGGCAGTTAGTGGAGAAGCATTTCCGCTTGTGAAAAAAAATTAAGGTTATTTATTTTTTCTTGCTTATGTATAAAATATTTCCTACATTAATAAAGAATCAGATTTAGATATTAATCATTCGGGGAAAATAATTATCCATAATTATAAAGGATTGGAGATGAAAAAGATATTACCGCTATTCTTAATAATTGTATATATTTCCAATGCCGGTTTGAAATTTGATTATCAACGGCTGGATATGCATTACGACGGCTTGGTTTTTAATGATAATTACATATTTTTTTACGGGGCTAATAATTCTATTGCAAGAACTGATTTGAATAATGAAAACTGGGAATTGATAAAAATCATTAACGAGGAAACCGATATTATCAAAATCAGGAATGAAGATAGCGGTTTTTACGGTATATCCGAACAATCTGTTTTTAGGTTGAACAGTGAAGGTAGGCCATTGAATACAAAATCTTTTGATGCGATTTCAAAATTTAAAGATGTAATCAAACTTGATAATAATTTCTTGATTCTTAATGAGAACAGTATTGATATTCTTGATAATGATTTTGAAAAAATAAATTCCGTTTATTTAGATGAAAATATTGTACCAACTGAAATGGAATTATTCAACGATAATCTGATTGTCGGGACAACAAACGGTTCGCTTTATTCATTTGTTAATGGCATTGATAACGAGCCGAAAATATTTGATTTTGTAGAAAAGGGCTACCTGGATTCTGCTGCTAAAATTTATCGTTTTAAAAAATACAACTCTGATCTTTACATTTTGGTTGGCAGTTCAATTTATCAAACAAACGATCTAAAAAATTATACCAAAAAAAATAGCGGTTCATTAGTATTCAATATTTATGATGATAATATTTATTCCATTCATTCATATACAGGTTTTGGCAGCAGTGATTATAACCTTGTAAAATTCTGCCGTAGCAGCGATTCTATAGTTGAGCAAATCAGCAACCCGGAATTAGACAGGTATTGCGAAATGCTCAGGATAATAGGTTTTGAATTTATTAATTCGAATTTGATTTTTGCTTACGGTTCCCAAAATTTAATTTTAAGATCAACTGACGGCGGGTATAACTGGGAATTAATATCATACCTAAACCCGAGTGGAAGTATGCAATGGGTAAATGTTAATACAGGATACCAGACAGAAAGAAAAGAAGAAGTTTACAAAACAAGGAATGGAGGAGTATCATGGCAAACACAAAAAACAGGCAACTATAATCTAAAGAATTGGTCATTAGGATATTCTTATTTCTACAGCGAAGATGGCAGGGGTGTTATTTTCGGCAGCCATTCACAGGTCAATTATCCAACCACATTTTACACAAATGACTACGGCGATACATGGGATACAACTTGTATTGATGAAATATACGGATATGGTTTTAGCTCTGATGCTCCAATTATCAGAATAAATGATGAATATAAAGTGTTTTATCCTTCCAGATTCAAATCTTTGTATTATACACTTATTTTTACATTGGACTTAGATATGAATTGCAAAAGTACTGAATGTATAGATTCAGCTAAGCTTTTTAATATACAAAAATATAATGGCAAATATTATGCGCTTTCATTTGACGGAAGACATGAAGATGGCTATGGGGTAGATACTAACACATATCAGATACTTACGGCAGATGCGCCAGGTGTTGCCTGGGATACACTTGTTAATCTGAGCATGATGGATACAATAATAAATTATATGTCAATAATCGATGATAATATTTTCCTCAGTGGTATTGTTTGGTATCCGGGTGAAGATACAAACAGCAGGCATCCTTTGTTCAAAGTTGACCTAAAAACAAATACATATAAAAGAATAAGATTGGACAACGAATCAGGATATAAAGCATTTTTAATAAAATGGGAAAACAACATCGTAGCCGGAGGTGACAATTGCCTTTTGTATTGCGAGGATATTGAAAACAATCCCTATTATTGGAAGAAAGAACCGGTACCGGGATACTTCGTTTGGAAAATAACCGGTTTTTTTGACAATACAATGTATGCTTATACCCTTGACAGACATTTTCTAAAATTCACATTCCACGAAGATACACCAGTAGAAGAACCAGGGGCAGAAGTAATAAAAATGTACAACTATCCTCCATATCCACAACCTGCAAACAACCGTGTTAGTACGGAAATATACTGGGATGCCAGGTACGATATGCAAAACGCCACAATAACCGTGCACGACTACACGGGCAAAACAATCAGCAAACCCGGAGAGATAAGCGTAAACAAAATGAATGTATATCACGGCGAAATAATCTGGGATTGTTCCTCGGTCTCTTCAGGAGTGTATTTTATTAATATCCGCCTTGGCGGTACAACAAGGACTGTGCCGGTGGTTGTAGGGCGGTGATAAATTTGATTGGGAATAATAATTGTTGATTATTTGCTCATGGAAATATTGCATTATTCTTGCTTCACCTGTTGCGTAATAAACTCTGCAATATCTTCCAGTGCCTTTGTTGCTTCGGGAAATAGGGGCGCACAAGCAGGATAGCAATGAAAAAGTCCCTCGCCGACAGTAAGTTTTATATCAACTCCTGATTTCTTTGCTTTTTCAGCAAAAGAAACCGAATCGCTCAGCATAGTTTCATGTCCCCCGGCATATAATCTTATCGGTGGCAATCCTGTCAAATCCGCGAATAGCGGAGATATTAACGGATTTTCAGGAGATTCGCCATTACAATAGTATTGGCTGAATACATTCTCGCTGTTCTTCCAGCATAATTTATCATTTTCTGCGTTGAATTTTCTTGATTCCCCGCTATTAGTCAGGTCCGTCCATGGAGAAAGCGCCACGGCACAGGATGGTTGTTCAAGGCCATTAATCTTAAGCGCCACCAGGGTAGCAAGGCATAGGTTGCCACCACCGGAATCTCCCATGAAAGCAATATTCTCAGGTCTATAGTTTTTCAATAAATATTTATAAACAGCCAAACTGTCGTTCAGGCCATTCGGAAATGGTTTTTCAGGAGCCAGCCCGTAATCGAAAACGACTGCCTTTAAATTGGCTTTACCGGCAATTTTTGCAACTATTCCCCTGTGTGCCTTTGCCGTGCCACAAACTAATCCGCCACCGTGAAAATACATTATTATTTTATTCGGTGGTGCAGACTGCGGAGATATGAAATCGCAATTTATATCATCAACAGATTTATTATCAAGAATAAACCCTTTTGGCAGTCTTCCGAAGAATCCGGCTCCTTTATTAACTTTTTCTCTCAGACCTGAAATTGATGTATTAAAATCAATATAATCTATTCTTTGTTCTTCAGGTGTCCTTTTCTTTTTCCATTCCAGGATTTTTAAAAATATCCTGCTTCTAATACTTTGCATCATTTTTCCGCTTTAAGTAAACATTCTCATTATTATATCCGGATTGGGCGATCTGTATGCCTTGCCGGCAAATGCCTTCTGCATAGCAAGCCCCTTAATTGTTGTCCAGAACATCAGTGCAAGTTCTTCTGCCGGAAATTTATTGAATTCGCCGCTTTCCTGCCCGTCCCTGAAAATATCCGCAATCAGTTTGTAAGGTATGGCTGATTTTTCTTTCAATATTTTTTTAACTTTTCCGGGAACTCTTTCAGATGATGAAGCTTTTGCAACCAGAAGATGATAATTAACAGAAACATTGTCCTCTTCAATATTATTGATCAGGGTTCTCATTGCCATTTCAATTTTTTCACCTGCTGATATGGACATAGATTTCAAATTCTCAGATGCCTCAATCAGCTTATCAAAAGCAGTGCTGATAAGCTCTGTAAATATCTGGTCCTTGGAATTGAAATAGTGGTAAAGCAACCCGTGTGAGACGCCTGCCTCCAGTGCTACATCACCGATTTTTGTTGCTGCCGGGCCTCTTTCTGCAAAAAGCTTCAGGGCAGCACTCAGAATTTTCTGCCTGCTGGCTTCCTTCATTTTTTCATTTAGTTTTTCATTTCTTGCCATAATGCTATTATTTATTGATTGAATAAATAGTCAATGTAAAATTATCACATTTTCCCGAAATATGCAATGAATATTTTTCACTGAAAAAAATTATTCCTATTTTTGTAGTCTGTATATTATTGATAATTAGAAATTTATAGAATCGGTGCAATAAATGGATAAAAATGATCTGCTTGTATGGTGCGTGAAGGAATCGGAAGATAACGGCCTGATAGATTTTCCTGATGATATTTTTAATAGTATAGATGAGGAAACGGCAGATTTCCTTGCGAGAAATCTTGCCGCTACAAATTTTATAAGGCTGCCCGGCAAAGAAAGGGCTTTTTTCGAATGGCTGAAGGAATCGGACTCTCCGGTATGGAATGACCTTTGGGGCAATCCGGAAGAAGAACCTTATGTTGTGGGAGTTTCATTTCTGCCGTTACTTGTAAAGAATACCGGCCGTGGGTATCCGATTTGCGACCTGCTCGAAGCGGAAAACTATTATTTCGATCCGGCTCATATTGTGGACAAAGAGGCAAAGTTCTATATTGAATCCGTTCAGAAGCGATTCATGGATAAAAAAGAGCTTACCAATGCACAAATGCTCGCGCTTGAAATATCAATTGATGCTATCGATATATGGCATTTTGCATATAAGCACAAAATAAGTGTACCCGAAGCCAAGGAAGCTGTACAGACACTTGTTGACGACAGCATTTTGGTTCATCTAACAGAAGCTGAACATCTTGCAGGGTTTATCGCTTTTTAAAAGGATTTGTTCAGCTTTTCTTTACAAAAAGAAGAAGCAAAGCCGGAACGAGATAGACTGTGAAAAATGTTGAAATGAAAAGCCCGGACAGAACCACGCTTCCAAGGCCTCGGTAAAGCTCGGAACCTGCTCCCGGTGCAAGCACTAATGGAAGTAACCCGAAAAATGTGGTAAGCACACTCATGTAAATTGGTTTTATCCTGCTCAGGACGGCATCAATAACGGCATCCCGGTAATTCATACCTCCGGACTTAATATTCAACAGCGACTGATGAATGATCAATATCGGGTTGTTTACCACCATACCGATAAGCATGATAAATCCAAGAATCGTCATAATATCAAAGGCTGTAGGGGCGACAAGTATATTCGCAAATTTCAGCCCGATAAAACCTCCGGCAAGGGCTAAAGGCACGTTTATCATCACGATTACCGGGTAGAGGAAATGCTTGAAAATTATTGCCATGATGAAATATAATATTATTACTGCAATGATAATATTCCACTTTAGCGCCTGTTTTGTTTCAGTAAATTTACCGGAATTTCCGCTTGAACTGATCTCTACATTGTCCAGTAATCCCTCATTACGCATTTCGGGAATAATATTGTCATTTATTTTGTTAATAGCCTGCTCAAGAGGTATTTCCTGCGGCAGGTTAACTTCAAGCGTAACTGTTCTTTTCGTATTCAAATGGCGTATTTGGGTCAGGCCGAATGTTTTGTCCATATTGGCCAGTTCAAACAGGTTTACGGATTTGCCGCCCGGCAGTGGTACTATTGCAGAATAAATATCTTCCGGGCCCCTTATATCCGACCTTGAACATTTAACCACGAAATCAATTTTTTTTCTGCCTTCCTCTTTATAATCTCCGATTTTTCTTCCGTCCAGCATAACGTCAACTAATTTCCCGAAATCATCCGAGCTTAATCTGTTTGCCGCGAGGGCTTCCCTTTTGGGAATAAATCTTACTTCCGGATAAGAAACGTCGAGCGATGGTACGGCCCTGATCTGTGAATTCTTTAAAACAGCAGGTATCTTTTCATTCATAAGAATGCCTGCTACTTTCAATATTTCATCCTGCTCGCCGCCGCTTATATCCAAGCTTACCGTCCTTGATCTGCCCAGCCTGTTCTGAAATATTCCGCTTTGCATACTGATACCGAATATTCCTGGGTATGAATTGGCCACACGTGAATATAGCGGAACAAGTTCTCCGCATCTTTCCTCGTCAGTGGTTTGCGCACCGCAGAATATCAGGTCCTCGCCCCCGACAATAAAAGTATATTCTATAGATGGAAATCCGTCTTTATCAACTCCGAAATAGGGTTCCAGTTCCTTAAAGAAGTGATCGGCAAATTGTTCTCTTTCGTCGTAAGAGGTTCCGGCCGGCGGAATAATAATATTCAGTAGAAAATTTCTGTTTCCCTGAGGCAAATATTCCATATCGGGAATAAGAAAAAGAGCAATTAAAATAGTACATATTAATATGGAAATTATAATCCCAAGCCTTCTAATCCTGTTTTTTAGGCTGAATTCCAGGGACCTTTCAAAGAAAGAAAAAATCCTGTTGCCGATATTTTCGATTGAATTATTGAAAGAACTTTTTAATTTTTTATGATAAGGGAATTTTATTGCTTTTCTGATTTTTTTGAAATCAAAGAAATGAACCAATACGGGAATAACTATCACAGATGCAAACAGGCTGAGCAATGTAGCTGTTGACACTGCTATTGATATATCCCGGAACAGCTGCCCTGCTTCCTGCTTAAGGAAAACTACCGGAAGGAAAACGGCAACCGTTGTCAGCGTGGATGCCAGTACTGCAGGCCAGACCTGCCTGGCGCCGTCAACTGAGGATTGAAATAATGATTTCCCAAGAGATTTGTTCCTCTCGATATTTTCAATAACTACAATGGAGTTGTCGATAAGCATACCAACTGCAAATGATATTCCGGCAAGGCTTACTACATTCAGCGAAAGGCCGAGAAAATACATCATGATAAAAGTGCTGACAATGGTAACCGGTATAACAAATGCAACTATTGACGTAGATGAGAAATTCCTGAGGAAAATAAATAATATACTGACTGCAAGAATACAGGAGAAAATAATGTTGTCCTCGACTATTGAAAGGGCTGCAAGTGGATAGCTTCTTTCATCATAAACTATTTCAAGGAAAAGCCCTTCTTTTTGCAATACCCGGCTATTCAGTTTTTCGACCTGCTGGCCAAGTTTATCCGTTAGTTCAATAATATTGGCATCAGCTTCTGCCTTCACTCCAATATCAAGCCCGGCAACCATTTTATGCCATCGGTTTTTACCATTTTTCGCGGAGACGATCTTGTATCTTGGGCTGTTCAGGGCTGCAAGGGAATCTTCCGGGCCGAGGTCTTTCATTCTGTCGAACCTGAAATATGTTTTAAGCCTGGCAATACCCTCCTTAACAAAAGCAACATCATGCAGGTAAACCGTCCGCGAGCTGTCAGAGAATAGTACTGTATTGGCGAGGCCTTCCGGGGATGCGAACTGGGCTGTTGTCCTGATACGATAATCTTTTGCTCCGACCTGCTGAATACCTGCTGAAATATTCACATTCTCATTTTTCAGAATTTGTATCAACCGGCTAATCGTTATTCCATAGGATGCAAGCTTTTGTAAATCAACTACAACTTCCATTTGGGATTTTGCGCCACCGAATAAAACAATATCAGCCACACCGTCAATTGAAAGAAGTTCGGGAAGAAGTTCGTCCTCGAGATAAGAACGATATGTATTAATATCTCTGTTATTATCATCAAGTGTGCTGAGAACCATCCATATCTTTGGCGCCTGGCTTTCGCCTGATCTTTTCACAACAGGATTTTCTACATTTTCGGGGTAATATGGCACTTCATTAAGTTTATTCGAAACACGGTTCATTGCCTGGTCAACATCAGTACCAATCTCGAAAGTCAGGTCAACCAGGCCATTCCCGTTATTGGCAGAGCTTTCCATTTCAATCATTCCGGGGATACCTATCAAAACCTTTTCCTGCTCCTCAATAATTTCTCTTTCCACTTCATGCGGAGTTGCGCCGGGCCATTCCGTAAAAACCGAAACCATAGGCTCATCAACCGACGGAGTTAATTGATATGGCATATTAATAAAACTGATTATTCCGAGTACAAAAACAAGGAATATTGTTGTAAATACCGGAATCGGATTTTTTATGGATGATTCGATCAGTTTCATGATTTATTATCGTTTAATAATTATAGCCTGTCCGTCAGTTAAAAACTGGTTACCCCTGATGATTAATTTCATTGATTCATTCAGTTCGGGCGATTTTACAATAACATTTTTTCCTGCCCATTCAATTATTTTGATATCAATTTGTTTTGCTTTATCCTGGGCGGCAATAAATATAGAATATTTGTCATTTCTGCTAATTACGGCATCACGGGAAATGATAAATGAATTGTCGGATTCTGGCAGGGTAAATATTGCTTTTGCATTCATTCCACCCATCAGATTAGCTTCATTATTTATGCGTATAATCACCGGGAAAGTCCTTGAATCCGGATCGCCTTTTGGCAGAACAGAGAATACACCGGCATTTATCTCGGAATCACCGCATTTTATAATAGCCTTGCTGCCGGGATGAATTAGATTGATTTTCCCGGCAGGTACCGAGGCAATTATATCAACAACATCTGTTGCTGCAATTTCAGCAACGGAACTGCCCTTCTCCACCCAGCTTCCTTCGTTTATAGGTTTTGAGGTGATTATTCCGCTGAATGGTGCGCGTACTGACATTTTATCAATCATAATTGCTGTTTTCTGAAGATCAGCTTCAAGGCTTCTAAGCCTGGCGGAGCTCTTTAAAAATTCAGCTTTTTTGTATTTGAACTTACTTAGCGGAATATCACCGGCCTGCAGCAGTGTGTCGAATCTTTCAAGTTCCCATTTCAACATATCATTATTTGCCGCTTCCTCATCATAAAGTGCTTGCTGTGATTCCCGTTCCTTTTCAAGAATATCGCTGTTCAATTTCACAAGAATTTCACCCGCCCGGACTTTACGGCCTTCTTCAATAAAAACCTTATCTGCTTTGCCGGGTATTTCCGTCGCTACTCTTGTAATTTCGGGATATTTTATTACAGCATTTACCTCGAACGCCGGCACTGTACTGTTTTTCTTTATTACACCCGTAAAAACAGGAACAGGTTCCGACGCCGTCAACTCGTGGCAGGTCGGGTAAAAAAGCAGAGATAATATTAATATAGTTTTCAGTTTAAACAAAATAATTCCCCTTATTGTTGTTTGTTTAAACTTAAAAAATAAACGGGATATTATCAATAATTTATTTTTATATAAATTAATAACCAAACTGTCCAAACAGCATTGATTTTATAAAAACTATTGATCACATGCAAGTAAAATAAATTCTTTCAGGCAGTGCGGTTTACATATCCTGGTAATTGATTTTCTTTTTGGGCCTTTAGGTACACATCCAGGCTTTCTACGCCGGAGCCTTGATAAATTGAGGGTGTTGATGATTCGGAATTGGCCTTTTGGGAATTACTGTTTTCCGACGATTTTCCACGATTATCAAAATTGATATTATTTGTATCATTTGTGGATTGACTCGCTTCCGCCCTTTGTTTGGACAGCTCGGTTCTTGCCTGCGCCTCAATCGAGGAAGCACGTGCCGCAACCATCCTGTCCTGCGAAGAAGGATCGGCGGGTGCTAAAGCGGCCGTTCTTACCTTCTGCATTTTTCTGATAGTTGCTTCAGGATCGCCACTAACCTTACTAATATCAATATGAACTTCTCCACCCACTGCATATTGCTTTCCGTCAGGCCCTTTTTGGTACTCGAAACTGGCACCGCCACGAACAAGGCTGCCCCCGGCAGCAATGTGAGCAGATTCATGGGCCTTTACTTCGGCATCTGTTTGCTGCAATTCTCTTACCTCGGCTCTTTCTTCATCAGTTAATCCGTCGGTAGAAGAAGCATTTTTCGTATTTTCGTTGTTAGCAGATGATGTTTTTTCGGAATTATTTCCGGCCTGTCTTTCTGCTTCATCCGTGGATGTTTCATTGACGGGAACAGGATTTCCCAGGTTTTGTTTTATCAATTTAGTATAATCATCCATACTCCTGTCGGCGGATGAAGGAGTGAATCTGTCCTGCTGTTTTGTGTTATTCTCCCGGCCGTCAGAATCATTAAGATAATTCCTGTATAAAGAGTTCTCCCTGCTTTCACTTATTGGCTTTGTGAAAGTAGGTTGAATGATTGCTTCTATGTTTCCGGTTTCGAACAAATTATTCCACAAATTAAAATACAGATACAAATACCCGTTTATAGTCTCGGCATTAAAGTATATAAACTTTAGCAATTTTTTTTCATTTTTTTTGATATATTTCAAATAGCAATGTTTAGTATCAGCTAATAATCTAAATAGGTGGAAGAAGACATTTTTTTGGATATTTAGTAAGCTTTTCGTAGATTGTGTGTAATTATTTGCACACTTGTGCAATTTTCGAACATTGATATAATAACTATCTAACTATTTTTTTGATAGGGCAGTTTTGTTTTAGCGGAGATAAAAGCCTGTTCTTTGAAGGAAAGGCTGACGAAAAGATAAAGGACACTGACACTAAGCTTGATTGATAATAGATTGAAAACAAATACTTTGCGCTGCCCTGCGATTATGTTGGATTAATCGAGGCGCATGTGATTATTGCAATACTTGTTGGTTTTTTGGTTGGTTTCGTGCTGGCCATGCCTCCGGGGCCGATTGGCGTAACAGCCATTCAGTACGGGCTATTGGGTAATATCCGGCCCGGAATTAAAATGGCTCTCGGAACTGCATTATTAGATATGTTTTATTGTTTGGCTGCTTTGTTTGCTACAAAAGCGGCAATGTCGGCTGTAGGTGGTTTTTCAATTGATCATCCCTACATCATGTTTGTTATTCAGCTCTCCATTGTTCTTGCGATGGTAATTTTTGGAATATTGAACCTTAAATCCCGGAAAGACGCAAATGATGCTGATTTTGATACACAATTAAAAACTAACAACCCGAAATTCATAGACAACCTGATGAAAAGAGGGCCATTCCTTCTTGGTATTGCTCTTTCCCTTACTAATCTTCCTAATCCCACATTTCTCCCGTCAATAGCTTATGTAACACTCAACGTTCAGGAATTCAAACTGATTGAAAGCACTACTATTGCCGGATTGGGATTTGCTCTCGGATTTGGTATAGGTAATTTTGTCTGGCTTCAAACTCTTGTCAGGATAGTAAATCATTTTAAGGAAAGAATGTCAACTAACATGATCACAAGGATCAGGCAGTTTGCCGGTATTACTTTTGTTGGTTTCGGTACTTTCCTCGGCTATCGCCTGGCAATTACTCACTGGAGTGATGTCTTCAAACTTGTTTTTGCCTTCTGATCTGCTAAGAACATAAAAAAATTAAAAAAAGAGGCTGTCGTTTGGCAGCCTCTTTCGGTAACAATATTTTTAAAGGTATGACATTCGTTTTTAGTCGTTCTGCGGGTTTTCGGATTCGTTCACGCAGTACCTCATAAGTTCTTCTTCTGTCGGGTTGTCAAGTTTTTCCATCACATTTGCCGGGCAAAGGTATGTATTTCCTGATTCTGCTTTGATCCATTTTACTGATATGCGGCTTTTAATTTCGCTTGTTTTGCTTTCCATGTTAACTCCTGATTATTATAATTTAATTTTTTTTCAATTTTTTTATTAGTCGTTCTGCGGGTTTTCGGATTCGTTCACACAGTACCTCATAAGTTCTTCTTCTGTCGGGTTGTCAAGTTTTTCCATCACATTTGCCGGACAAAGGTATGTGTTTCCTGATTCTGCTTTGATCCATTTTACTGATATGCGGCTTTTAATTTCGCTTGTTTTGCTTTCCATTTTGTATCTCCTGATTATTATAATTTTATATTTTTTGTTTCAATTTTTTTATTAGTCGTTCTGCGGGTTTTCGGATTCGTTCACGCAGTACCTCATAAGTTCTTCTTCTGTCGGGTTGTCAAGTTTTTCCATCACACTTGCCGGGCAAAGGTATGTGTTTCCTGATTCTGCTTTGATCCATTTTACTGATATGCGGCTTTTAATTTCGCTTGTTTTGCTTTCCATTTTGTATCTCCTGATTAATATAATTTTATATTTTTTGTTTCAATTTTTTTATTAGTCGTTCTGCGGGTTTTCGGATTCGTTCACGCAGTACCTCATAAGGTCTTCTTCTGTCGGATTATCAAGTTTTTCCATCACATTTGCCGGGCAAAGGTATGTGTTTCCTGATTCTGCTTTGATCCATTTTACTGATATGCGGCTTTTGATTTCGCTTGTTTTGCTATCCATTTTGTATCTCCTGATTATTATAATTTTATTTTTTTTGTTTCAATTTTTTATTAGTCGTTCTGCGGATTTTCGGATTCGTTCACACAGTACCTTATAAGTTCTTCTTCTGTCGGGTTGTCAAGTTTTTCCATCACATTTGCCGGGCAAAGGTATGTGTTTCCTGATTCTGCTTTGATCCATTTTACTGATATGCGGCTTTTGATTTCGCTTGTTTTGCTATCCATTTTGTATCTCCTGATTATTATAATTTTATTTTTTTTGTTTCAATTTTTTATTAGTCGTTCTGCGGATTTTCGGATTCGTTCACACAGTACCTCATAAGATCTTCTTCTGTCGGGTTGTCAAGTTTTTCCATCACATTTGCCGGGCAAAGGTATGTGTTTCCTGATTCTGCTTTGATCCATTTTACTGATATGCGGCTTTTGATTTCGCTTATTGATGACATTTCTGTCTCCTTCATTATAAATTATAAATTATACAAATTCTATACATGTTCTTGTTTGATTTTTTTTATATTGCTAATAAAACCCTTTAATTTTATTGCTTTTCAATTAATTTGTCAATGAACTTGTAATGAAGAACGAAAGCATTGTATAGTTATTGTATAGATTTTATAAAAAATTTAAAAAAAATTATTAACTTTGTAAAGCGTCTGTATAGAAAATGGATTTTGTGTATAAATTTATAGCAAATTAATATGGAAAGTGATTTAAAATATCCGATTAAATATATCTCGAACAAGACGGGGTTGAGCCAGTTGTTGCTCAGAACATGGGAAAACAGGTATAATATTATTAATCCGGTAAGGACAGAAACAAACAGGCGTATGTATTCGGATGATGATCTGAACAAGCTCCTGCTTATTAGGGATGCAATAAGTAATGGTTTCAAGATTGGTGAACTTGCCCGGATGTCTGTTGACGAGATCAGCGAAATTGTAGAAAATAGCAGAGAAAATGTTGCTTCTGATCAATCTGATAACAATAATAGTATAAATGATGCCATTGAAGCTGTCAAAAATTTTAATTCGGCCGGCTTAAAAAATATACTTGATTCTATGCTGATAAAATTATCAAGGACTGACTATATAATAATGTTCATCCTACCCCTGCTTAAAGAAATCGGGAATCGCTGGGAAAGTGGCGAGTTGAGAATTTCAAACGAGCATTTCGCCTCGGCAATGATTAGAAATTCCCTGGGATCAATAATCGACAACAGTACAACTGACAGCGCGCCACCTGTTGTAATTGCCTCTCCGGTGAACCAGAACCACGAGCTTGCAGGGCTTGCCATAGCAGCCCTTATATCAATTCATGGATTCAGGCCTGTTTACCTGGGCGCTTCAGTTCCGGCTGAAGATATTATCCTGACTGTTTCCCGCACCAAGTCGATTGCTATTGTTCTTAGCGCCATTTATCCGTCCGGAGATTTAAAACTGATTGACGACCTGAAAAAGATCAGGGCACATTTATCAGGCATACCTGTATATATTGGCGGAAGCGCTGCTGACTGGTATTTGAACGAATTGGATGATAATACAATTACTTTTATACAGGAACCGCTGGCATTGATAGCGCAATTAAAAAGAAATAACTGAAAAAAAGTCTCGGGATTTAGAATTTTGTCTTCTTTTCCTTCTTTCCAAGCCCTGCCGGGGATGGGCGTTTCCGCAAAGTTTTACTTTGAAATTTAGAAGCAAAGCTTCAGATGAAAACTGCATTACGAAGTACAACTTCGTAATGAGGGAAACCCACAAATAAAAATTATCATTATTAGCAGCAAAAACAGCAGGATAAGCAGATAATTTTAAAATAATTTGTATATTGGATTTATATAGGTGTTACCAACAAGGCTGAAAGCACGGTGCAATAAAAAAACATGACGAATGAAGGTTTCAAAAACAAATTTGATTTATCAATACCGAGAAGAAGATATTTCAGCGACGATTGTGGATTGAGTTCTTGTCCGGAATGTGGATTACCGTTGATTGAGGATAATTGCACTGTATTAATTGCTGCAAAATCTGATACGGATGAATGCGAGTTTATGAGTAATATGACAGGTAGCCATTTTTGTAAATCCTGTCCTGTAGTAGTTTTTGACTCAGATAAAATCGAGCAAGCAACAAGACTAGGAATTAGAGGAGACTCAAACCTAAGATATTTGATTGGTGGGATTGTTAATTTTAATGCAATTCCACAAGAAAGAAGACATTTAGAAATCGGGATAGAAGGTAATCCTGTGCCTTTAGTTCATTTTTTACCTGACTTGAAAAAAACAACGGTTATAAATAATAAGAAAGTAGGCAGAAATGAACCATGTCCATGTGGTAGTGGGAAGAAATATAAAAAATGTTGTGGATAATGGATGAATGGGTAAATAAAAAGGAATTTGCAAAAGTACTTGACTCTAATAATGAGAATATAACACAAATTTGGGTAATATAACTCCATGTATCATAAGGATATATTATTTATCCTCCATCCCAAGCCCTGCTTTGGATGGTCATTTACAACAAAGTTTCACTTTAGATTTCCTGAAGCAAAGCTTCAGATGAAAACTGCATTACGAAAAACAACTTCTTAATGAGGGAAAAACTTTCCACTAATCTTCTTACATCAGATTCTTCAATTTTTCGGCATCAGGAAGAATATCACGGTATTTTTCAGGTAACTCATCGACGGTTTTGTATATTGCTACTCCCATTGGTTTGCTTGTGTCCCGGAATGAAAATTCAACAACTTTATTATTCTTTTCTTTGCAAAGTATTATACCAATCGAAGGATTCTCATTTGGAAGGCGGACATATTCATCAAGCGCAGAAAGATACATATTCATTTTCCCGGCATATTCAGCCTTGAACTTTCCTTTTTTCAATTCGATTGCAACAAGGCTTTGAAGCCGCCGGTTAAAAAAAAGGAGATCGATAAAAAATTCATCTTCTTCAATTATCAATCTGTATTGATTCCCTATAAAGCTGAAATCTGAGCCAAGCGCCATAATAAATTTCCTGATATTATTCACAATTTCATGCTCAAATATTCTTTCATCAGCTTCTTCATCCTGATCCTGAATATTAATAAAATCAAGAATGTACTCGTCTTTGAATGAATTCAAAGCTTGTGCCCGATTTTCAATATTGCTTATCGTATCTGAAAAATTATTCTGCAAAGCCACTTTTTTATTGAAAAGATCTGAAGTTAAATAATATTTCAACTTTTCTACAGACCAGAAACCAGATGCACATTGACGAATATAAAAAAGCATTTCATCCCGGTTCTTGCATTTTCGGATAATCTCGCGATGATGAGAAAATCCAATAGCCGTGAAAGCATCCATTTGCACATTTGTCAATTCGGCAGATGCTAACTGCCGAAATTTTGAATTGACGTTATTCAAACCGGCAGTTGCTGTTTGCCGATTTTCAATAATATCCTGCCATTCTTCATAGAAAATCCGCATGTTTTTAATATTTGTTGCAGAAAAGCCACGAAGGCCAGGCAATTCCACTTGCAATTGCTGTGATATTGTTTCAACAGCCCCCTTACCCCAGTTTTTTGATCTGGAATTTACAGATATATATTCTCCTATGAAAAAATATAGTCCCAGCAATTCTTTATTAACAACAGAAGCAGCTCGATTGCGACTCAGTAAAATCTGATCTTTAATATATTTCACTGCATCAGAATATTGCCGGGCAAGTAAACTTACTTTGTTTGGATTGTTATATTCAATCATAAGAAATATCTCCGGGGTTGTAACCAATATTTTAACCTATTGAAATATAATATAAGAAAAGTCTTGGAATTAAGAATTTTTTTCTTCTTTTCCTCCTTTCCAAGCCCTGCTTGGGAAGGGCGTTTCCGCAAAGTTTCACTTGGAATTTTGAAGCTCAGCTTCAGATGAAAACAGCATTACGAAGTATAACTTCGGAATGAGGGAACTACAACTCGTTCATAGCCGGATAAACCCAACAAATTAAAATTATCATTATTAATAGCAAAAAACAGCAGGATAAACTGATATTTTCAATTATTATTTGTATATTGGTTTTATGTAGGTGTTCGACAAGATTCGCTCTGCTCATCTTGTCGAAAAGATGAGTAGTGCTATATTACATCCGAACTCACATCTGACCTTGCGAGAAAAAATATCCCTACAAGAAGAAAGATACAATAAATATTAGTACCTTTATGAAAGAGAAAAAATGGCAAAATCAGATTACATAATATCATTAATAAAAGCACACTACAACAACGAACCCGAAAGGTTTACCACTGTAGCATTGCAGATAGCTGCCCACGAAGCCAAGTTGGGACATACAATTGTTGCTAACAACATCAAAACCATTATTGACAAGGCAAAGGATGTTAAGCATAAAACCAAAGCTTTTGCCCCCGATTTGCAGGGATTGATATTGGAAAATGTGCCTGCTGTCAGTCTTGCAGATATAATTGCTTCGGAAGACATTAAGAACAAAATAAACCGTATTATTTCAGAGTTTGTGCAACGGGATAAACTTCGAAAGCACGATTTGGAAAACCGTAGGAAAATTTTGCTTTCGGGGCCTCCGGGAACTGGAAAAACATTGACAGCATCAATCATTGCAAACGAACTGAACTTACCGCTATACACTATTCTGATGGATAAGATGGTAACTAAATATATGGGTGAAACCAGCTCCAAACTGCGACAGGTGTTTGATTTGATTGAGCAAAAACAGGGCGTTTATTTGTTTGATGAATTTGATGCCATTGGTGGAGAACGTAGCCGTGATAACGATGTGGGCGAAATGAGAAGGGTGCTGAACTCTTTTCTTCAATTTATTGAACGGGACAATTCCTACAGTCTTGTTATTGCCATTACTAACAATAAACAACTTTTAGATCAAGCCCTTTTCCGCAGGTTTGACGATGTGATTTTATACCACTTGCCAAGTATTGACGAGAAACGTGATTTGCTAAAAAACAGGCTTGCAAAATTCAGTAAAAAAATTGAATTCGATGATTTATTACCAAACATTAACGGACTTAGTCATGCTGAGATATCACTTGCCTGCATTGATGCTATCAAAGAAATAATCTTGAATGAAAAGCAACAGATGAATAATGATTTAATTTTAAAAGCAATCAAAGACCGTAATGCAGCGTATCACAAATAAATGTTAAAAATGACATCATATAAACACATCTTTATAACAGGTAATGTAAACAGCGAAAAATATAAAGTACCTTCGGCCAGGGGAGGTAAACAACACATACCTGTTCGTAACAGGGTAACCCACAGTCAAAAACTTCTAAATCAGTTTAATGAAATTTGGAAACAAAAAGAGCTACTGCTACAACAACGTAGTGCTCATCAAATTACCACTAGAGAAGGTACATATATTCAATTTACCAGTGGCGCAGATCATGATTTGATTACCAAAAGTTTGGAAGACCTTAGAAAAGGTATTCGTTTGCTGAACATCAAAGAAATTCCAGCAGACGAGAATCAAATTCAAATAAGAGCAACTGTCTATGTACCAAAAGGTAAGGAAGGACATTTTATAGCTAAAATTCAAAAATACCAACAGGAAGAAACAGCAAAGGGACAACCTAAAAATGCTCCATTAGTCAATAGTATTGAGGACGTAAGCATAGCTTTGTTGGAGGGTTTGTGGACAGACGATCCAGAACATATTCCGAATGAAAATACAAAATGGTGCGAAGCGTGGCTAAACGTAAATACTAAAGAAAATAAGGAACTGGAACAAATTACACAGTTTCAGGCAACACTTGACCACATTGGAATAACCTATAAACATAACAGGATCTACTTTCCCGAAAGAGCCGTTTTGTTGATAAATGCCAACCGTGAACAGTTGGTTGAGCTGATGTTACAAAGCGATCTCCTTGCAGAGTTCAGAGAAGGACAAGAACCTGCAGGATTTTGGGTTAACCAAAGTAGTATTGAGCAACAAGCGTGGGTTGATAATCTATTGCAAAGAATACACATTGTAGAAAGCAACATAAAAGTATGTTTGTTAGATTCGGGTGTAAACAATGGACACCAACTCTTGCAACCTATTATTGACGATACAAATACATTGACAGTTGATAATGCTTGGGGAACAGATGACCACGAACCACGAGCTGGGCATGGAACGCTAATGGCAGGCATTGCAGGTTACGGACAAATGGAACAAGTGCTTGTTTCCACAAATGCAGTACCGCTTACACATAAACTTTGCTCCGTAAAAATTCTACCACGTTCCAATCAACCACAAACACCAAACGAATTGTGGGGCGATATTACCGCACAGGGCATTGCAAGGGCAGAAATTCAAAACACAAATATGGTGTTGGTTTATTGCATGTCCGTTACATCAACAGAAGATGTTAATATGGGTAGACCTTCGTCTTGGTCAGGTGAGATTGATAACCTAACATATGGAAAAGGTGAAAATCAACGATTGATAATTGTTTCTGCTGGAAATATTCATGAAGAGAAAATGTGGCGTAATTATCCGCATTCAAACGAAAATCACCTGTTCAAAATCCTGCCCAAGCTTGGAACGCATTAGTTGCTGGAGCATACACCAATAAAATTCAAGTAAACAGTGATAATTTCCGGGATTACACTCCAGTTGCTAATGAAGGCGAGCTTTCACCCTACAGTTCTACCTCACTCACATGGGAAAGAAAGTGGCCAATAAAACCTGATGTAGTTTTTGAAGGCGGAAATCTTCTAAAAGCACCTGATGACAGTGTTACTGCCCACGAAGATTTGGAATTGCTGTCTACATCAAAGTCGTTTAATTTAAAACCATTTGATACTTTAAATGCTACAAGTGCGGCGGCGGCACAAGCAGCATGGTTTGCTGCGAAAATCGCGTATGAGTATCCAAATGTTTGGGCTGAAACCATAAGAGGTTTGGTTGTACACTCGGCTAATTGGAATGATGCTATGCTGGCTCAATCTCAGGTTCAACAAGGTAACCGAGCGAGTTTTCGGAATTTGTTGAGAACCTTTGGTTTTGGCGTTCCCGATTTAGACCGTGCATTGTATAGTCAGGAAAGTGCATTGACATATATTGCGCAGGAAATCATTCAACCGTTTAATTTCAAACAAGGAAGCAGTACCCCTGAAACAAACGAAATTCATTTTTTCAATCTTCCATGGGCAAGCGATTTGTTGCTGCAAATGGGCGAAACGCCGGTAAAACTAAAAATCACACTATCCTATTTCATTGAACCTGGAGCAGGTGAAATCGGTTGGAAAAATAAATACCGCTATCAGTCGCATGGGTTGCGTTTTGATGTCAATAACGTAGATGAAAGTGAAGATGTTTTCAGAAAACGAATGAATATCGCAGCAAGAGAGGAAGCTGAAGATTTCCAAGCAAATTCGGGTGCTGAACGGTGGCAAGTCGGAAAAGATAATCGTAGTAACGGTTCAATACATTCAGATTATATGGAAATGACAGCAGCAGAACTTTCTGATTGCAATCACATTGCAGTTTATCCAGTCATTGGATGGTGGCGTGAACGAAAGCATTTAGGGAAAGTAGAAAATCAAACCCGTTATTCATTGATTATTTCACTTGAAACACCAGCACAAGATGTAGAACTTTACACAACCGTTCGAAATATAATTGAAGTACCTATTGAAATTAATGCAATTTAGAAGCTCAGCTTCATTTGAAAACTAAATTACGAAGTATAACTTCGTAATGAGGGAATAATCCACCCCCTGCCTGTCCCAGCTTGTCCCGATAAATCGTGGCCGGAGGCGTATAGTTTTTTTCTAATCCAATTATCCCAAACAGCAAAAACATTCCATGCACAAAATTCAATAATAATTTGTATATTTAAGCGTAATTTTATTCTATTGATATGATCGTTGATTAGTCACAAAGAACACAAGCTCGGCACTTAATAACAGGCATTCCCGAAATCAGGAACTCGGAAAATAATCAATTACCAAACTGATAATTTATTTATGAATTAACGGGGAAACCTGATGTTCAAAAAAATCTTAATTGCTAACAGGGGTGAAATAGCTGTCAGGGTGATGAGGGCCGCCCGTGAAATGGGTATCGAAACTGTGGCGGTGTACCACGAAGTGGATATTGCCCAGCCTTTCGTACACTACGCGGACTGCGCCTACAAGCTGGAGGCCGCCACCCCGAAGAATGCTTATCTTGATATTGAGCAGATAATTGAAGTTGCACAAAAAAGCGGTTCGGAAGCCATACATCCCGGCTACGGTTTCTTATCAGAAAATGCCGAATTTGCCAGGGCTTGCGGCGACGCGGGAATAAAATTTATTGGTCCGCCGCCGGATGCTATTGTTGATATGGGAAATAAAACCCGCGCCCGTCAGATAATGTCTGATGCCGGGGTACCAATAGTTCCCGGAACAAAAGAGCAGATAACTGATATGGATAAGGCTAGAGAAATTGCCGAACTGCTTCGCTACCCGGTGCTGCTTAAAGCCGCAGCAGGCGGAGGAGGCAAGGGCATGAGAAGAATAGACCGTGAGGAAGACCTTGAGGAAGGTTTCCAGGCAGCGCAGCGCGAAGCAATAAATGCCTTTGGCGACGACGTAATCTACATGGAAAAATATATCGAAAACCCCAAGCATATTGAGATACAGCTTATTGCCGACCAGCACGGCAATTACGTACACCTCGGCGAAAGGGATTGCTCTATACAGCGCCGCCACCAGAAACTGATAGAAGAATGCCCCTCAACAGTTCTGGATGATGATTTAAGAAGCCAGATGGGCGAAGTTGCCATTCAGGCCGCCAGGGCTGTTAACTACTTTAATGCCGGAACAGTGGAATTCCTGTTCGATAAAAACCGCGAGTTCTATTTCCTTGAAATGAATACCCGCCTGCAGGTGGAGCATCCCGTTACGGAAATGGTAACAAGGATAAACCTTGCCAAGGAACAGATAAGGGTTGCCGCCGGCGAGAGGCTTACATTCACCCAGGAAGATATAAAATGGACAGGCCATTCAATTGAATGCAGGATAAACGCCGAAGATTCATTTGATAATTTCATGCCTGCCACCGGAAAAATAAAATACCTGCGCGAGCCCGGAGGCTTCAGTGTAAGGGTGGACAGCGGCGTGGAAAGCGGCTCGGAAGTCAGCGTACACTTCGATCCTATGCTTGCAAAGCTGATAGTCTGGGGTAAGAATCGCGAAAAAGCAATTGAAAGAATGGAAAGAGCACTGAAAAATTATGTTATTAAAGGTGTAAAAACAACAATACCATTTGAAATTGCTGTTATGAGGAATAGTATTTTCCGCGAGGGTTATTTTGATACTTCATTTATTGAAAAGCATTTCGATATGAATGTATTGGAAGAAATGAAAGCTGAATACGAGGAAACAGTTGCCGCTCTTGCAGCATTCGGTTTCCAGAAATTAAAAATAAAAAGCAAAGCCCCTGAATCACAAAAAGACAGCCTGATATGGAAAACTGTCGGCAGGGCGCGAAAACTTGTATAATATTACCGGGGAAATGAAATGCCGGATTTGATAATTCAGGTTGATGACAAGGAATTTGACGTATCCTATATTAAAAATGAGCCGTCAAATATCACAATAAACGGAAAGGATTTCTATATTGAACACCTGAAAGAGATAGATGAAAATATTCATGCTTTCTCGGTAAATAACAGGGTGTGCCAGATAGAATTCGACCTGGACTGGGACGGAACCAGCACAATATATATCGACGGGTTTAATTTCGACGTAAAAGTTACCGACGAAACAAGAAAGCTGCTGAAAAAGTTTATACAGGCTGCTCGCGGCAGTACAAACGGAAACAGCATGAAACTGAAAGCTCCCATGCCCGGACTTGTGGTAAAGCACATTGCTGAAGTAGGAGATGAAGTTAAAAAGGGCGATCCCGTGATAATAATCGAGGCTATGAAAATGGAAAATGCCCTGAAAGCCAACGAAGCGGGAAGGGTAAAGAAAATTCTGGTGGAACCCGGCCAGCCTGTTGAAAAGGATGCCGTTCTGGTGGAATTTGAAGCTTTATGATATTTTGAAATAAGAGCACCTCAAAGATCAGAAAATGTGTCATTCTGAACGCAGTGAAGAATCCATTCTTCTATCTAAAGTTTAAAAGAAATGGATTCTTCAGTCGCTTCGCTCCATCAGAATGACTTTCTTTGAACAAACTCTTTCGGATATCTTATCCCTCAGAGAAATGATGAGAAATCAACTCCCTAAATGCGTCGGGACCCGGAGATACCGACACGAGCATTAGAAAAATTAAAAACAGAATTAGAAATAAATCAACAGTCTATTATGGAAAATAAAATTGATATCCGGGATAAGAAGATCCGGAAAATGTATGAAATGAAAGAAGAAGCGGAACTGGGCGGCGGACAGAAAAGAATTGAAGCCCAGCATGCCAAGGGCAAGCTTACCGCCCGGGAAAGAATTAATATACTTGCCGACAAATCCACATTCAGGGAAATGGATGCCCTGGCTCATCACCACTCAAGTGATTTCGGCCTGGACAAGAACGTACCTCTTGGCGATGGCGTTGTTACAGGGTACGGGCAGGTAAACGGGCGGCGTGTATTTTTGTTTTCACAGGATTTCACGGTTCTTGGAGGCTCTCTTGCTGCTGAGCATGGCAGAAAGATCTGTAAAATAATGGATATGGCCGTTAAAACCGGATGCCCCGTTGTCGGGCTTAATGATTCCGGCGGCGCACGAGTGCAGGAAGGCGTTATATCGCTTGGCGCATATGCAGATATTTTCCTGAGAAATACACTTGCATCGGGTGTTGTACCGCAGATTTCGATAATAATGGGTCCCTGTGCGGGTGGGGCTGTTTACTCGCCTGCTATTACTGATTTTACTATCATGGTGCGTAAAACATCCTATATGTTCGTTACCGGACCGAAAGTTGTAAAAACTGTTACCCACGAGGATTATACATCGGAAGATCTTGGCGGCGCAGATGTACATGCATCGAAAAGTGGTGTGGCACACTTCACAGCGGAAAATGACCTGGAAGCCGCTCAGCTTGTAACAAAACTGCTGGGCTACCTGCCATCGAACAATGCCGAGGACCCGCCGATAATAGAGAACAGCGACCCGAGAGAAAGAAGGGACGAGTCCCTGAATTATATTGTTCCGGAAAACCCCAATCAGCCCTACGATATGAGAGAGGTTATTACACGGGTTGCTGATATGGGTGAATTCCTGGAAGTTCATAAGGACTGGGCGCAGAATATCATTGTTGGTTTTATACGTCTTGGCGGACGTTCCATTGGCGTGATAGCCAATCAGCCGGCGGTAATGGCTGGCGTTCTGGATATTGATTCCTCCCGCAAGGCCGGGCGATTCGTAAGGTTCTGTGATGCATTTAATATTCCGCTGCTTACATTCGAGGATGTTCCCGGATTTATGCCCGGCGCTAACCAGGAATGGGGCGGTATAATTACAAATGGCGCCAAACTTCTATATGCCTATGCAGAAGCCACAGTGCCGAAGATTACCGTTATTACACGCAAGGCCTATGGCGGCGCTTACGATGTGATGAACAGTAAGCACATACGCGGCGATTTCAATTTTGCCTGGCCTACTGCCGAGCTTGCAGTTATGGGCGCCAAGGGCGCTGTGGAAATTATATTCAAGAGAGAAATTGAAAAAGCTGAAGATAAGGAAAAACGCAACCAGGAACTGATTGACGAATTCAATGACAAGTTTGCCAATCCTTATATAGCTGCATCCTATGGATATATAGATGATGTAATTGAGCCGAAATTTACACGCGAAAGATTAATTGACGCTTTCGAGCTACTCGAAAACAAAGTGGATACTAATCCAAAGAAAAAACACGGAAACATACCGTTATAGCTATATAACCATCCGAAGGTTCCGAACCTTCGGATGGTTTAAAATCCTATTCCACAATGAATTTTTCGTGAATAACAAAATTGCCGGGGTTGTATATACGGAGAATATACGCGCCGGGAGTAAGGCCGCAGTTTTTATATTCGAATTTATTCATACCGGGGAGAAGTTCCGCCGTGTATGGCTTTTCAACGGTACGTCCGTCGGCTGAAAGGATGCTGATGCTGATTTTTGCAAAGCGGTCGTGAAGAAGACGGATATTCAGTTTGCCTCCACGGCTTACAGGGTTGGGGTAAAGTATGGCTTCCTGTTCCGGCGGGGCGGCGCTTTCCACACCGACGGGCTTGCCTTCCCATTTAACAATTGCCCCGTACATCCAGTAACTGCCGTATATAACTTCATTTTCGAGGAAACAGTATTTAAATATATAATGGTTTATGTTTTCCCAGGCCTTGCTATTCAGGCTGTCCGTCATATTCCAGGTAAGTCCGGCGTCCGTCGAAAGCCACACATTATTTCTTATCCCATTTGCATAAACAGTATCTTCAGTAGTAAATTGCATTTCCCTCAAGTCTCTTTTTGGTACATTAAATGTATCCAATCTTGTTTCCCATGATTTCCCGCCGTCGCTTGTATAATATATGCATGATTTACGTGTAGTAGAATAAATCGATGTTTTGTCTCCTCCGCAGCCGAAACCGTGAAGATTATCAAAAAAATACAGAAAACTTAATCTTTGAGGAGTGTGGGGATAGACCTCCCATGTTTTGCCCGTATCGGAAGAAGAAATAATATATTCATGCCATTGATCCACTCCAATGCTGTCAATAGCAAGAACTTTAATTGCTTTTCCGTCCTGCGATATACAGGCTTCCTGTGTGCCAAAGAAAATCATTGAATCCGGCAATTCAATACATTTGTTAAAATCATAGCTTTTCCAGTTCCTGCCTCCGTCAAGAGTAATGTAAAAATTTATACATCCTGTTACTCCGAAATTCTCATCATGCATGTGAATAAACGATATACTGTTTTCATATTCAGGAACGCTGTCTTTTTCCCATGTTTTCAGCCCGTCGGTTGACCTGTATATCCATCCTGAATCTCCAATGGCAATGCAAAAATCCTTATTAAGATAATCAACGTACCACATTCTTGGCGAATCATGATATCTTCCGCTGCTATCATGGAAACCATTAATTTCCAGACCTGTTTCCCAGGTTTTTCCACCCTCAAATGTATGCCTTTCTCTTATATTGAAAGAACTTTCGTGGCCAAAAGAAATACATGTGTCTTCATTTATACAATCAATACATGAATATTTTACTGCTGTTTCGGAATAATCTTTATAATGATCTACAGTCTTCCACTCGCCTGAATATAATGGTAAATAATTAAACAGAATTAAAATCAATGTAAAATAATTTTTCATTTGATATACTCATTTGTTTGTAAAAAAACAGTATTGCTTTCATAACCATCCGAAGGTTCCGAACCTTCGGATGGTTTAAAATCCTATTCCACAATGAATTTTTCGTGAATAACAAAATTGCCGGGGTTGTATATACGGAGAATATACGCGCCGGGAGTAAGGCTGCAGTTTTTATATTCGAATTTATTCATACCGGGGAGAAGTTCCGCCGTGTATGGCTTTTCAACGGTACGTCCGTCGGCTGAAAGGATGCTGATGCTGATTTTTGCAAAGCGGTCGTGAAGAAGACGGATATTCAGTTTGCCTCCACGGCTTACAGGGTTGGGGTAAAGTATGGCTTCCTGTTCCGGCGGGGCGGCGCTTTCCACTCCGACGGGTTTGCCTTCCCATTTAACAATTGCTCCGTACATCCAGTAACAACCATATATAACTTCGTTCTTTAAAAAACAATAACGATCAATGTGGTCGTTAATATGCTCCCAGGCCTTACTTTTCAGGCTGTCCATCATATTCCATGTCATGCCGGCATCGGTCGAAAGCCAGACATTGTTTTTACTACCGTAAGCATAAGCAGTGTCTTCTGTTACAAAATCTAATTTTTGAAGTTTGTATTTGGGTACAAATAAAGTATCCAGCCTTGCTTCCCATGATTTCCCGCCGTCACTTGTATAATATATACACGACCTTGCAGTTGTGGAATAAAGCGATGTTTTGTCTCCACCGCAGCCGAAACCGTGAAGCTCGTCAAAAAAATACAGATAACTGAGTCTTTGAGGAGTGTGGGGATACACCTCCCATGTTTTACCGGTATCGGAAGAAGAAATTATATATTCATGCCATTGATCCACTCCAATGCTGTCAACAGCAAGAACTTTTATTGCTTTTCCGTCCTGCGATATACAGGCTTCCTGTGTGCCAAAGAAAATCATCGAATCAGGCAATTCAATACATTTGTTAAAATCATAGCTTTGCCAGTTTCTGGCTCCGTCAAGCGTAATATAAAAATTTCTGCTTCCAGTAACGCCGAAATTTTCATCATGCATATTTATAAACGAAGCGCCATGTTCAAATTCCGGCAGACTATCCTTTTCCCATGTTTTAAGTCCGTCAGTTGACCTGTATGTCCAGCCAGAATCACCAATGGCAATGCAAAAATTATTATTTAAAAATACAACGTCCCACATTCTTGGTGAATTATGATATCTTCCGCTGCTATCATGGAAACCATTAATTTCCAGACCTGTTACCCAGGTTTTTCCGCCGTCAAATGTATGCCTTTCTCTTATATTGAAAAAACTTTCGTGACCGAAAGAAATACAAGTGTCTTCATTTATACAATCAATACATGAATATGAAACGCCATAGTCAGAATAATCTTTATAATAATCTACAGTTGTCCATTCGCCCGGCAAAAGAGAATTTGAAAATATAATAACTAAAAATAAAATTGTATAATATAATTTCATTTGATTTACTCTTTTTGTTTGTAAAAAAACAGTATTGCTTTCATAACCATCCGAAGGTTCCGAACCTTCGGATGGTTTAAAATCCTATTCCACAATGAATTTCTCGTGAATAACAAAATTGCCGGGGTTGTATATACGGAGAATATACGCGCCGGGAGTAAGCCCGCAGTTTTTATATTCGAATTTATTCATACCGGGGAGAAGTTCCGCCGTGTATGGCTTTTCAACGGTACGTCCGTCGGCTGAAAGGATGCTGATGCTGATTTTTGCAAAGCGGTCGTGAAGAAGACGGATATTCAGTTTGCCTCCACGGCTTACAGGGTTGGGGTAAAGTATGGCTTCCTGTTCCGGCTGGGCGGCGCTTTCCACACCGACGGGCTTGCCTTCCCATTTAACAATTGCTCCGTACATCCAGTAACTGCCGTATATAACTTCATTTTTAAGAAAACAGTAATCGCTAATGTATGAATTAATATTTTCCCAAGCTTTGCTATTCAGGCTGTCCGTCATATTCCAGGTAAGTCCGGCGTCCGTCGAAAGCCACACATTATTTCTTATCCCATTTGCATAAACAGTATCTTCAGTAGTAAATTGCATTTCCCTCAAGTCTCTTTTTGGTACATTAAATGTATCCAATCTTGTTTCCCATGATTTCCCGCCGTCGCTTGTATAATATATACATGATTTACGTGTAGTAGAATAAATCGATGTTTTGTCTCCTCCGCAGCCGAAACCGTGAAGATTATCAAAAAAATACAGAAAACTTAATCTTTGAGGAGTGTGGGGATAGACCTCCCATGTTTTGCCCGTATCGGAAGAAGAAATAATATATTCATGCCATTGATCCACTCCAATGCTGTCAATAGCAAGAACTTTAATTGCTTTTCCGTCCTGCGATATACAGGCTTCCTGTGTGCCAAAGAAAATCATTGAATCCGGCAATTCAATACATTTGTTAAAATCATAGCTTTTCCAGTTCCTGCCTCCGTCAAGAGTAATGTAAAAATTTATACATCCTGTTACTCCGAAATTCTCATCATGCATGTGAATAAACGATATACTGTTTTCATATTCAGGAACGCTGTCTTTTTCCCATGTTTTCAGCCCGTCGGTTGACCTGTATATCCATCCTGAATCTCCAATGGCAATGCAAAAATCCTTATTAAGATAATCAACGTACCACATTCTTGGCGAATCATGATATCTTCCGCTGCTATCATGGAAACCATTGATTTCCAGACCTGTTTCCCAGGTTTTTCCACCCTCAAATGTATGCCTTTCTCTTATATTGAAAGAACTTTCGTGGCCAAAAGAAATACATGTGTCTTCATTTATACAATCAATACATGAATATTTTACTGCTGTTTCGGAATAATCTTTATAATGATCTACAGTTCTCCACTCGCCCGGAAAAAGTGAAAGAGAGGAAATAATTGTAATTAGAAATATTGTATAATATATTTTCATCTGATGTTACTCTTTTTGTTGATGAATAATAAAGGGGGCAACTAAGCCCCCCTAAGAAAAAAGAAATTATTTCAAAATATTAAACATACCTTTTGATACAATGCTACCATTCATCCTTACCTGGTAGAAATAATTACCCGTGATAAGATTATTGGCGTCAATTTTTTGAGAGAATTTAATATTTGTTTTGTTGAAATTATGAACTGCAATAACTTCGACCTGAACGTTTAATATTACTAATTCGAAAGGCCCATTATCATTGGACAGAAAATTAATCTCAATAAAATCGTTAGCGGGGTTGGGAAGTATATATGATGAAGTTTCCTCAACAGGCTCCTCTACATTATCTTTTATTCTGTATTGCGCTTTTAGGTCTGGAAAAGCATCGCATACAAGCTCACAGGCCGCCGTGGGATCACATTCAGGAGTTTCTACAGTACCCCCTGTTTCAATTAATGTTTTGACTATCGCACCACCGTAATTACAAATTTTATAAATAGCCCAGCAACAGGGAGTAGGATCACAGAAATAGAAAATATTATCATCAGTATCACTTTGAGTCCAACAAGATTTGGATAATACTCTTGTATTAAAAATACAATCACCATCGCCTAAATACTCAACCTGTTCGCCATTTAAAAGCAACCAATTAATCACATAACTATAGAGATTGGAGAGTGTTGCTGTTGAACATTGACATGATTCTGAAACTTCAAGAGAACTAATAATTTCCAGATCAGTATAACTTGGCTCACAACCGGCTTCTGTTTCGCGCCAACGATAAGTAAACGTTACAGTACATCCATCGCAATCAGTTTCATTTCCATCAATATCATTAAGTGAAATTGTTTCTTCTACTTCTTCCCATTCTCCATAGTTGCAAGGAATATCTTCGCCACAATAAATAGAACCATAAGGCTGGAACGGAATATCCATACATTTCATTGTAGTGCAAGTTTCAGTAGTGCATGCCGGCAAGAAATCATCTGGTATTGTTGACCAAGCTATTTGATTTATTATTGCCTGGTCTGCATAAGGATCTGCGTCAGTATTCTGAGTAATTAAAGTGTACTCCTTTTCACAACAGCCTTCGCCACAAAAATTGCCAGCGGCATCATAACATCTTGCACGCGTATAAAATTGGCCTGTACCACCGACTGCTGGCCGCGCGAGGTAATCCCAAAATTCTTCATCGCCATTTTTTTCTTCATACAATTCTTTAAGAAACTGAAGAATAACATCCTCAAGATTGCAATTCTCACAATTGGGAGCGTAGCCGTCTTTGTTATAAAAAACGCCGTGAATATAAAGCATGTATGTATATCCGCCTCCGCTTTCCGGGTAATAGTCCTCGGAATAAACTACTGTGAAACAACAACCCTGGCATGCTGGAACATCGCAAATTTCCATTTCAAGATAGCTTTCTTCCCACTCATAATAAACAGGCTCGAAGGTATCATGATCATAATAGTAACCGCAAGGCTCCGGAACGTAATGCTCCCAATCAACAGAAAATGCAGAATTATACATGAACAGGATTAAAAATAAACCAAAAGTCGCAATTTGGGGGGGGGGGTAACCCGTTTTCTCTGTAACATTTTAAACTCCATAAATATTAGAACAATATACTAAGGGTAGATTTTCCTCTTACCCTGAAATTTTACACGAGAAAAATAATAAATTAACTAAGGAAATAAAAATCACATAAGCAATATAATTAATTTTTATGTAATCAGTGTGTGGTTGGAGGTTGAATATTATATGTTTGCATTAAAATTAAGTTTAATAAATATGGGACTATAATACAATGAACTAACTCATCCTTTTTACCTTGCCGGTATAGATAAAAGCTATGCCGGAGCTTAAACTGATATATCGGCAATCCTCCATTGCGCCGGTCTGTTTCATCAGGTTGGTAAAATCTTCGCGGCAAGGGAATTTCGAGGCTGTTTCGGGCAGGTAAGTATATGCAGCATTGTCCCTGGATATGATCTTACCGATAAGCGGAATAATCGTTTTGCTGTATATTTTATATATAAGCGCGAAAAGCCCTTTCGGCTGGCCGAATTCCAAAACCATGACCGTTCCGCCCGGCCTTACAACCCGTGACATTTCCTTAAGGCATTGCAGCGGAGAATCAACATTCCTGATGCCGAAAGCGATACCGGAAATATCGAAGCTGTTATCCGGGAATTTAATATCCATAGCATCACCCTGAAGAAATTCAATATCGAAACCGGCTTCCCTGGCTTTTTCGGGTGCGGATATCATCATCTCCTCGCAAAAGTCAACGCCGGTTACCGAGCCTTCTTTTCCGGCTGCTTTGTGAAATTCAATCGCAAGGTCACCCGTTCCGGTGGCAAGGTCGAGTATTTTCATCCCTTTTGATGTTCCCGCAGCCCTGACTGCTTTTTTCCTCCAAAGCCTGTGAATACCCATAGAAAGCAGGTCGTTCAGCAGATCGTACTTGCCCGCTATTTTCGAAAACATCGTCCTTACTTTTTCACTCATTTTTTCCGCCTGTTAATAGAAAAATTAATAAGGGATTTATAAAAAGAAACAAAATAAGTCCATTTCACAAAATATACAAATTTGGATTAACACTCCTTTCAAAGCCCCACTTGGAAAGGTTGTTTACCCCACAAAGTCATTCTTTGAAATAGCCACGCACTGATCAAACGGGAAACTTTATTGCGAAACAGTACTTCAAAACGAAGTTAAATCAAAATAAGACTCATCCCCCGGCTGAATCGCAGACACAACAAACAGCGGCAGACATTGCAATAAAAATTGAATACTTAGTCAGGGTAGGAAAGTACATCAACTTCCACGTTGATTACTCCGGAACGTATCATATCAACTTCCTCTGCTGCGGCTCTGGAAAGATCAACAACACGGCCACGCACGAAAGGGCCGCGATCGTTTACTCGGACTATCACAGATTTATTATTTGCGGTATTGGTTACTTTAATTACTGTACCGAACGGGAGGGTCCTGTGTGCTGCCGTCATTTCAGCTTTATCATAAAGTTCACCACTTGCAGTTTTTCGTCCATGAAATTTATTGGCATAATATGAAGCTTTACCTGTAAATGTCTCCAGGGGCGGAGCCTCTTCCTCTGTTTCTTCATACACGGGGCCTTTTGCCGATGAACTTATCCCGGCTTTTTCTGCCGGAGCTTTCTCTGATGAAAAGCGGACAAGAGGTGCGCATCCGTTCAGGAAGTATAGGATAAGAAATAATAATATGTAGGCAAATTTCAGCTTCATTTCATTTTATCGTCTTTAAGATAAAGAAATTACAACCTTTTTGTTAAATAATAAAATGTTTTTTATTCCTTAGGGTTGATTTCCATAAGCGAAATAATATGAATTATGAAATCAACTGCTAATCGAAACTAAGTCGTCTGATGGTATATAATTCAAAGCTTATGGGCGAATCATGATCTGATATAAACAACCTTCTGATGCAGATAACAATCAGAAGGTTGTTTAATAAAGCTAATCAATTATTTGCAGATGTCTGCCAAAAAGTATGGTTTATAAACCGGAATAAAAAATCACATTGCAATTTCACTAAAGAAATATCCTGCTGCTTTTATACCCCCAAGATAATTTTCCACTGCGAAATTTTCATTCGGAGAATGAATATTATCAGACGGCAGCCCGAGCCCCAGCAAAGCTGTAGGAACATTAAGCACTGTGTCAAAAAGCTCTACAATTGGAATGGAACCGCCCTCGCGCATAAATACGGGATCCTTTCCAAATGCTTTTTTAAAAGCTACGATTGCAGCTTTCACAGCTATGCTGTCTCTTGGAACCAGAACCGGATTACCACCTGCGAAAGCAGATACTTCAACTTTAACTGTTGGAGGAGCAATGGTTTTCAAATGTGATTCTATCTTTGCAGCGATATCTTCCGCCTTTTGGTTCGGCACAAGGCGCATTGATATTTTTGCTGTTGCATGGGATGGCAAAACAGTTTTAGATCCTTCACCGGTGTAACCGCCAAAAATACCGTTATAATCCAGAGTAGGCCGTGCCCATGTTCTTTCCAGCGTGCTGTATCCATGCTCTCCGTTCACGGAATGAATATCAAGGTCTTTGCAGTATTCTTTAATATCAAAAGGCAGGTTCTCGTAGTCATTTCTTTCTTCGTTAGTCAGTTCGAGAACATCATTATAAAAGCCCGGAACCTGAATTCTGCCGTATTCATCCTTCAGCCTTGCTATCATGTTGGCAAGAACTTCGATTGGATTGTCAACAGCGCCACCGAACGAACCCGAATGCAAGTCCCTGTTGGGGCCTGTTACTTTTACTTCAGCCAATGAAATACCACGAAGGCCATAGCAAATTGACGGCAGGCCTGCAGCAAACCATTCGGTATCAGAAACAACCGCAACATCGCATTTCAAAAGGTCTGCATTGTTTTTAATAAATTCATCAAGGTGGCTTTCGGCTGCTTCTTCTTCGCCTTCAATCAGCAATTTCACATTTACCGGAAGTGTGCCGTTAATTTTCATAAAAGCTTCAAGCGCTTTGATATGAGTGTAAACCTGGCCTTTGTCGTCAGCACTGCCACGTGCGAAAATTTTTCCATCTTTAATTATAGGTTCAAATGGCCCCGAATCCCAAAGTTCAACAGGGTCGACCGGTTGAACATCGTAGTGGCCGTATATTAAAACTGTTTTTGCACCAGGCCCTGCGCCGTTCCATTCTGCAAAAACGATAGGATGGCCTGGAGTTTCAATCAGTTTAACATCTTCAATTCCTGCTGTTTTGATCTTAGCTATCAACCAGTCTGCGCATTTTGCCATATCATCTTTATGATCAGGCTGACTGCTGACAGACGGAATCCTCAGGAATTCCATCAATTCATCAAGATACTCTTTTTCGTGGCTGTCAATATAATCGATTATTTTCTGCATGTAACTTCTTCATTTTTTTGTTTAACAAAAACTCAAGATAATCAATTATCTTCATGAAGAAAAACCGCTAACAAAAAAACCGGAACAACCATTAATTGTCCCGGCTCTGAAAGTGGTTGTGTTTTACTGAATTTACTTGGTTTCAGTGGTTTTTGTGGAATCAATCGGATTGCCATTATTGTCAAGCAAATCCGTTAGAAGGTCGCCGGTTTGTACAGCACCAACAATACCGCTAATGATAACCCATTTGTCTTTTTCCTTTACGAGAGTTCTTTGTGTTCTCAGGAAAATTAATTTTTCGGTATTGTCTTTAGTGATTTTGCAGGAAGAACCATAGATTATGGAAGCAAAAGTTGCCTTTTTGTCCATCTGAATTGATACGTCAACAAGATCGCCATAATCCATTTTGTCATAACGTTCCCATTGTTCCAGCATTTGTCGTTTAAACTCACCAAAGGACCTGATAATCTCTGATGAATCTGTTCCGAAGAAAATCACTTCACTTGCAAGAATATCCACCATGGCAGAAAAATTCTTTTCCTCCGAAGCCTTGTTGTAATCTTTTACAACTTTGATTATGGCTTCTTTTTCGGCATCAATCTGATCTTTGGTCATGTCCTTGGGTTCAGGACAGCACGAAGCTAAAGCAAATAGTAAAATTGATAATGGTAGCAGAATTTTTTTCATAGGCACCTCCGATTCGGTGAAAGTTATAAATGTCTAATTCAAAATTTTGTTTTATCTCACTTTTACAAATTAAAAATTTATTATTTATATGCAACAGTTAATTTAATTTTTTTGGTACATAATTTGTTTATTAGATATAAAACAGTATAAAAAACAGTAATTATTATTAAAAAATTCATAAATACGGGAAAATCATGAAAGTAACAGAAATAAGGAACGTTTCGGCTGCTGAATACAACATACCGGCAGTTTATCCGGACAGGATGTCCAAGAGTAATGATCCCAAAGAATTAGACGCATTACAAACAAGTAAAGACAAGCAGTCTGCTTCACTACAGTGGCAAAAAGACATACTGATGGAAGGGCTCTCAAAGCTGGAGAATAGTATTCAGATGGACAATAATCACCCCCTGGATACCATGCAGTCCAAGCCTATTGAAAGTTTCAAGGAAGCATTGATAGAACTAAGCCTGACACGCCTGCCGGAATTCGAGACTCACCTTGCGGATTCCCAGGCAAATATTAAAGCGGAAGATATTGTTTCGCTGTTCACAGAAGAAGTTATGTAATTTAACTTCAAAAATTAATAATCCCGCTCCGAGATTCGGATCAAAAGATTTTTCGGGCGGGATATTGTTTTTTACTGCCTATTCCGTTTTGTCATCATAATTATTATTCAGATTTATTTTCCGGATATTATCTGCACATTTGGATTTTTCGTAGCCGTTTTCATTATCATGTATCTCGCAATACGGGCCGGAAGCATCAATAACCATCCTCGACTCCCCGCCGCTGCCCCCGAGGGAAAGGTCTTCCACAGCACCCGAATGCGATTTGATCAGGGCAGCCATCATTATCAGGCTGGTTGCCAGTATCACGAAGAATAAAATTCCAACGCTGAAATCTTCTATCAGGTATGTTGCGGGGATAGAATAAAACAGCAGGATTGTTATCAGGCCTCTCGGCGCCAGGAATATTTCCGGAAATATTTCTGTTTTCAGAAACAACTTAAGGTTGATATATCGTACCAGGTATAAAATAGCTACAATCATGGAACCAATTATTATTACAGTAGGATCGGTAAGCATCCTGATTTCTATCGACATGCCAAAAGTTACGAAGAAGAAAGTCCTGACAACAAATGCTGACTCTGCCGTTACAAGCTTCAGTTCGTTGCCGATTATGTCGGTTGTTTTGAAGTCAATGTACTTTTTCAGCCTGCCCATGAAGAACTTACGTGAATTATTCATAACAAGGCCGAAGATAAGAATTATCAGCAGCGACGACATGTGCATCATTTTGCCAATCGCATACAAAAGCGCCAGAATAGCCAGCATCAGGAATAATTTTACCCCGCCCTTCAGCCTGCTGAAGAACATAACCAGCAAATATGAGAAAACAATGGAAACAACAATTGTAACAACCAGGGACAATCCTCCGGATACGGACAGAATGTCGCCCTTTTGTATCACAATGAAGTTAAAGAACATGATGCCGGTAATATCCGAGAAAGTAGATTCGTATATCATGAACTCTTTCTTCCCGGCACTTAGCGAATGCACGCTCGGGATAAGTACTGCGCTGCTAACAACCGAAAGAGGAATTGCATATACAAGAGCGTTGAAAAATGGCTCCTGAAGCGTATATCGGATAATCAGGGCTATTGAAACAGATGTAAACAGCAGAACAATTATTGAAATACCGAGTGACTTCCCTATCATACCAAGTTTGTCCCGGGTAATTTCAAGGTCGGTGGCGGCTTCAAGCACAATCATTATCAGCCCGATAATTCCAAGCAGTTCCAATGCAACAAAAGTACCCTGCTCAATATTTATATCGAGCGATTTCAGAAGCATACTAACCAGCACCCCTGTGGAAATCAGGAACAGAACCGAAGGGATCTTTGTTTTTTTTGACACCATTTCATACACGTAGGACAAAGCAACCAAAAGGCTTGCCCCGATAATTAACACGTAAGGATTGTACATAAATTTATTTTTGTTAGTTGTTTCAAATAATTTCAAGACGAGGCAAAGCTGATAATAATATATGGGATTGTGGAGGGATTATATAGGAAATGTGATCTGAAACCGAATTTCATTTAATAAAAATATCGAGGAAAATTCTATTCTTCTTTGCTGTTTTCTACTGCCTCCTTATTTTTCTTGTGTCTGACGCCAAGAAAAGTTGTGACTAAACCAACAATTGTTGTACCACCTAAAACTCCTGCAACAGTATCATGCCCGGAAAGAGCTAATGCAATTGTCGAAATAATACATATTACTGCAATTATAAAAGCAAAGATTTGCCCCCTTTCAGCAAGTTTACCGTCAATTGCAAGAGATGTGTTTTCAAATTTAGTTCTGTGATTAGCTTGGTTTTCTGCCATTGATATAATTCTATCGGCGCTTCCGGGGACAATTTCCTCATATAAAGCAAGAATTTTCGGGTGAGGTAAGGGACCTGTGAATGATTCTTGCCTGTATGCCTGAATTAGCAAATCCTCTATAGGATTATTATCATCCGATGAACCAGCCTGTGGTTTCTGATAATCAGTAGTATGATGAGTATTTGCTGATTCCGGATTGTTATCTTCATTCAATATTTGATTATCATCATCCATTTATTAAATTAATGTGATGTATTAATTTTTTCCATAATTGCACTTTTCAAATCAGTACCGACAACTTTCCAATCTTTTTCAAGCGCCTTTTTATCATCAATGAAGCCCAAATATGAAGTTTTTCTCTTAAAATAACTTCCTGAAATATCAAAAATTGATACCATTCCAGTCAAAAAAGAATGGTTGGAGGAACTAATTTTTGTTCTTCCATTTTTTTGTTTTTCAGAATTCCTTTTATTTTTCATTTTTAATTACCTCTTCTCGCAGAAAATCGTATAATATTTGATATAGTATGATTCCAAAACTAAACTTCATAATATTTCTTCGAATAGGAATAAATCCACCCTTTCTCAAGAATCTATAATATACTATAAAGTCGAATTATTAACAAAATTATTAGTTGAAAAAATCACTCGTCTAAATATTATAATATATTTCGTTTACTAATTGATTATTTTAAGATTTACTTAAAATTATTTTGTATAATAAATACAATGAGTTATAAACTATTTACTGATTTATTACAAATATCCTAATTATGTAATATTTTTTTGAAATTACCTTCAACAATATTTCTCATCCATTTATTTTCCTCTTGTATTTTTTAAATAAATGCTTTAAATTTGTAGTTCTTGTAAATTTACTAAACAGGAGTTTGGAAAAATGGCAAAAAAAGAAGCCAGACATATGATCACTCTGGAATGCACAGAGGCAAGGAAAGAAGGAAAACCGGCGTCAAGGTATACAACTACTAAGAACAAAAATAATACGCCTGAGCGTCTGGAAGTTAAAAAATATAATCCTTTCCTTCGCAGGCACACTATTCATAAAGAAATCAAGTAATACCCGGAATCCATCGATAAGCTCCCGGGACAAAAATTTCAGCGCGTCAGTAAATTTTTTACAGGCGTGCTTTTCTATTGTCCCTACTGGCGGAACCGGTAATTTGATTATAATTATAGATTCTTCACTTTGTTCAGCCGGCTCCGATTTATAAGGGAACGACATTTCTTAGTATTTTTGAATTCATTTCATATTTTTTTCTTTTATACTGATTAGTAACTGCCTGAAAGAGGGCTTTTTTTGTTATTTTTGAAATATTATTATTTTTGAACTTAGCATAATATATATGTTATGAACTGAATTTGTAATAGAATAAAATATTATCAGGAAAAATAGATGCACAGTTTAAATTCTATCAGAACAGAACAAATATTAAAAAACTGCGAGGGAAAAAAAATTGCCGTTATCGGCGATGTTATGCTGGATAAATATTTCTGGGGCTCGGTTTCCAGGATTTCTCCTGAATCCCCGGTTCCGGTGGTTGACCTTGAGAAAGAAACATATCATCTTGGCGGGGCCGCCAATGTTGCAAATAACCTGAAAGCGCTCGGCCTGAGCCCGCTTCTTTGCGGAATAATCGGCGATGATAAGGGAGGCGTTGCTTTCAGCGAGATTTCCGATAGAAACGGCATTGACCCTTCCGGGCTGTTCAGGGATAAAAACAGGCCCACAACCGTAAAAACCCGCGTTATTGGCAATAACCAGCAGATTGTCAGGCTTGACAAGGAAAAAAGATTTCCGATCCCGACCGAGGGAGAGAATTTTATTCTTGATAAAATTAAAAACACCGAAGGCCTTTCAACAGTGATCTTTGAAGATTATAATAAAGGCTGCATTTCAGAAAACCTGATAAAAAGTGTAATAGAATATTCCCTGAATAATAATATTGCCATACTTGTCGATCCGAAGTTCAATTTCTTTTTTGATTACAAGGGCATTACCGTTTTTAAGCCTAATAAAAAAGAAGCGGCACAGGCTCTCGGGATGGAACTTAATACAGATGAAGATATCATTATGGCAGGCAAAACTTTGCTTGAAAGGCTGGAATGCGAGAATGTACTGCTTACGCTCGGAAAAGACGGGATGATGCTATTCGAGAAGAACGGCGCTATTAACTCCGTACCCACCAGGGCAAGGCACGTGGCAGATGTTTCCGGTGCAGGCGATACTGCAATAGCAACTCTCTCGGCTGCATATTGTTCTGGTGCGAATATCAGGGAATCGGCAACACTTGCAAATTACGCTTCCGGCGTGGTATGCGAAATGCCCGGCATTGTACCTATTGAACCGAAAAAACTAATCAGGGCTGTGGAACTAAACTCGAAATAAGGGCATGTTAGTATCAAAAGAATCAATAAAACCTCTAATCGACGAATACAGGAAATCCGGCAGGAAAATAGTTTTTACAAACGGATGCTTTGACATTATCCATGCAGGACATGTTAAATACCTGGAAGAAGCCCGGCGCCTCGGTGACATACTCGTGCTGGGGCTGAATAGCGACGAATCCGTAAAGATACTTAAAGGGCCGTCCCGTCCGGTGAACGGAGAGAAAGATCGTGCGGCTGTTCTTTCCGGGCTGCGTTCTATTGATTTCGTGCTAATATTTGACGAGGAAACCCCGTTTAACCTGATAAATTATCTGAAACCGGACATCCTGGTAAAGGGCGGCGACTATGATCCCGATGATATTGTCGGAGCAGATATTGTCCGCGACGGCGGAGGCAAAGTAGTAGTTATTGAATTTGTTGAAGGAAAATCAACAAGTTCCATTATAGAAAAAATAAACAAAAGCTGAAATGAAATTTATTCTGTTCATAATATTGCAATTGCTGTTGGTTACATCATGCAACAGCAGCAAGCAACAGGAGCCTTTACCGGAAGTAAAAACCAAGCCCGCAGCCGCGAAAACTGCCGAAATAAAAAATGAAAATCCCGCCGATCAGAGTTTTCCTGCGGGCAACCTGAGCATTAAAATTTCGTCAATGATTGATCATGATAACAATGCCTATACTCAGGGCCTGATCTTTCACGACGGGCGCTTGTACGAGAGTACCGGGCAATACGGCGAATCTACTTTAAGAAGAATTAATCCAAAAACCGGTGAAATAGAAAAAAAAGTTAAAATCGAAGATAAATATTTTTCCGAGGGAATTGTCCTGCTGAACGGAAAGATATATATGCTAACATGGATTGCCAGGCTCGGCTTTATTTTTGACCTGAATACACTGGAAAAAAGCGGTGAATTTACCTATTCCGGCGAGGGATGGGGAATAACAACAGAGGGCAAATACCTTATTATTTCCGATGGTTCAAACGTTCTTAAATACCTGGACCCGCAAACCTTCAGGGAAGTAAAAAGGGTCAGGGTCTTTTTTAATGGCTCACCCTTGAATTATATAAACGAACTTGAATATATAAACGGCGAGATACATGCCAACCTGTATGGTTCCGACCAGATAGCAAGAATTGATCCTGAATCGGGTTATGTATTGGGATTCATTGATTTATCCCCCCTGAAAAATACTGTGGCAGGGTATCAAAACCTCGACGTGCTGAACGGTATTGCTTACGACAAGGATACAAAAACCTATTATGTAACCGGGAAGAACTGGCCTTATATTTATACAGTTGATTTCAACCTGAAATAGAATTTCGGGTAATTATTAAACCATAAAACTGCTGTATATATTTCCAATCTATTACTGCATAATTACTTTCCAGAAGAAACAAATCTATATTTAATTGACACCATATAATGAAAACTCTTACAACAGTAATGTATCATAAGTTGATAAAATTATTCCTGGGCTGATGTGATATTTTCGTATTTTGCCTGTGATTTCCGGCGTCAATCGGACGCTGATGATATGTTGTAAATGATAATTACAGGTACTATGGCAGAAATAAAATACTGGATAGAGGCCACCAGGCCTAAAACCCTGCCGGCAGGGGCTACTCCTGTTGGTATAGCCGGGGCGGCAGCATTTCACGACGGGGTATTTTCCTTTTGGGTGTGCGCACTTGCTTTGATTTGCTCTCTGCTGATTCAGATAATCACAAATTTTATTAACGAAATATATGATGCCAAAAAAGGCGCTGACACTGAGGAAAGAGTCGGGCCGCGCCGCGCAGTTGCCGAGGGAATAATCAACCCGCGGGAAATGCGCAATGTTACCATAGTGCTGATAATGATAACATTTGTACTGGGCCTGCTTCTTGTATTCGAGGGTGGCTGGCCGATCCTTGCAATCGGATTATTCTCATTTCTGTTCGCCTGGCTTTATACCGGCGGGCCCTATCCTTTGGCATATCTCGGCATCAGCGATATCTTCGTACTGATATTTTTCGGGATTACAGCCGTTTGCGGAACGTATTATATTCAGGCGCAGACATTGCCCTTGGAAATATTTCTTATTAGCCTTGCGCCGGGGTTCCTGTCGATGAATATTCTCGGGGTAAACAATATGCGGGATATTGAAACGGATGTAAAAGCCGGGAAAATAACACTTGCTGTCCGTCTTGGCAGGAAAAATGCCAACCGCCTATACCTGGCGCTGAATATTGCCGCTTTCGCCGTTCCTGTTGTAATAGCATTTCTCGCGGGGAATTTCTGGATGCTTATCAGCCTCGCTGCTTTCCCATTGTCTGTTAAGATCACGAGAGATGTCTTAAAATCATCGGGTCCGGCAATGAATAAATTGCTGGCCGGAACCGGCAAGCTGCTGATAATTCATTCCCTTCTGATAATGACAGGATATATTATTGATGCTGTAGTTTGATAAGTTCATTATATATATCGGGCAGGCATACAAAAATTGATTAATAGTGCTTGCTATGTGAAAAATACAAAGTAAATAACTGAAACAATAATAATCATATATGTTAAAATACCATATAAGTAAATCCTTGATTTGCTAACATCGTAATCCCCTTCGTCAACTACTCCTTTCTTCCAGAAGAATGGTTTTTCTATCTGCGACAATTTGTTCAGGTGGAATAATATGAATAATGCCTTCCCGGTATAATATACTGTCGCTTTAATAAATTCTACCAGTATATCAATGAAGATATATGCAACAAATTCAAATATTAATTCTGCCATAAAGTTTGTCTTAGTTGATTATTATTTCATTTAAGTTTGGTTCAGCAAAAAATATTGAACTGTTAAATCAAAGTAAATCCGAATAGATATTTATTTCAAACTGTTAATATCGTCCTTTGTCAACCCGGTAGCTTTTACTATTATATCTATTGCAATTCCATTTTTTAATAAGTTTCTGGCTACTAAAATTTTTCCTTTTTCAATTCCCGACTTTTCTCCTTCAATTATACCTTCAAGTTTACCTTTCTCGACGCCTTGTTCATACCCTTCTTCTTTGCCTTCATCGCGGGCGGTGTCAATAGAATTTTTCAGGTCTCTGTAGTATTTCAGGCTGTCCTCGTAATTCATTACCTGTTGGGGAGTGAATTTCGCAATCTCGGCAGTTTCGAAAAGTTTTTCGAATATTCTTTCACGAAGTTTATCCGGAACACGATCCAGCCTGTTCAGATTCCTGAGTACATAAAGCCATTTATCAAACCGGGTTTCAAGCTCGTCTATTGTTTTGTTGAACTTTGGCATTTCAAGATAGATAAACGTCCACTTATCATAGAATACCTCGTGGCTGTCCAAATCGCTTAATTTCACGTTGTATCGGAATTTTTCAGGTTCTTTTTTGTCATCGTCGAAAATGAAATCCAGAACAGCGATTGTATAAACGGGGTTTAGCTCGTAATTCCAGTCACCGCGCTGTGCCTGGTCTCTGATAGGAAATGTAGAATAATAAACCGTTCTGTCTTTGAAGAAGTTCTGCTTGGTTTTTTGCAGCTCGACGATGAATTTTTCACCCTTCTCATTTTCACAATAAAGATCGAAAATAGCCCTTCGGTCTGCTTCGGCAGCACCGAGGTTTTCATTTTTCAAATAGGTCAGGTCTTTGATCTCGCCCTGTTCTTCCCTCAACAGTTCATTCAGGAAATCCATTAGCAGGTCTTTATTTGGTTCCTCTCCGAAAAGCTTTTTGAAACCGTAATCGGTAAAGGGGTTTATATATTTTTCTTTAAAATTATACATTTCTGCCTCACAAGGTTTTAATCAAAAACGTATCAAATCAAATATTATCTTAATTTAAAAAAACAGCAGTTGTTTTCCAAGATTTTATCTTTTAATTATTTTTTCTCCTTCCCAGGTTGTACTTGGGAAGGTCAATTTCATGCAAAGTTATACTTTGGAATTATGAAGCACAGCTTCTCAGAAAAGCTACATTACGTAGTACAAGTCCGGAATGAGGGGGATTTTTGCTATTTGTCTTTCCCCGATAAATCGGGTACGGTGGGGGGGGGAATTTATTCGTGAGACTCAAATTTCATGAACGAAGAGAAAGAAATTTGATAGTCGAACAATCCCGACGAAGTCGGAGGGAAAAAATACCCCGCAGCTTGCTGCGGAATCAGTTTCCAAAGTTTACTTTGGGATTCATACCAGTGATTTCAAACTGTTAATATCGTCCTTTGTCAACCCGGTAGCTTTTACTATTATATCTATTGCAATTCCATTTTTTAATAAGTTTCTGGCTACTAAAATTTTTCCTTTTTCTATTCCTTTCTCGATGCCTTCTTCATACCCTTCTTCTTTGCCTTCATCGCGGGCGGTGTCTATAGAATTTTTCAGGTCTCTGTAGTATTTCAGGCTGTCCTCGTAATTCATTACCTGTTGGGGGGTAAATTTCGCAATCTCCGCAGTTTCGAAAAGTTTCTCGAATATTCTTTCACGAAGTTTATCCGGAACACGATCCAGCCTGTTCAGGTTCCTGAGTACATACAGCCATTTGTCAAACCGGGTTTCAAGCTCATCTATGGTTTTGTTGAACTTTGGCATTTCAAGGTATATAAATGTCCACTTATCATAGAATACTTCGTGGCTGTCCAAATCGCTTAATTTCACGTTGTATCGAAATTTTTCAGGTTCTTTTTTGTCATCGTCGAAAATGAAATCCAGAACAGCGATTGTATAAACGGGGTTTAGCTCGTAATTCCAGTCACCGCGCTGTGCCTGGTCTCTGATAGGAAAAGTTGAATAATAAACCGTCCTGTCCTTGAAGAAGTTCTGCTTGGTTTTCTGCAGCTCGACAATGAATTTTTCACCCTTCTCATTTTCACAGTACAGATCGAAAATAGCTCTTCGGTCTGCCTCGGCAGCGCCCAGGTTTTCATTTTTCAGATAGGTCAGGTCTTTTATCTCGCCTTGTTCTTCTCGCAACAGCTCATTCAGGAAATCCAGTAGCAGGTCTTTATTTGGTTCCTCTCCGAAAAGCTTTTTAAAGCCGTAATCGGTAAATGGGTTTATATATTTTTCTTTAAAATTATACATTTCTGCCTCACAAGGTTTTAATCAAAAACGTATCAAATCAAATATTATCTTAATTTAAAAAAACAGCAGCTGTTTTCCAAGATTTTATCTGGTATGACATAACTTTGGAGGGTTATTTCCTTAAAAACTTTTTCTTCTTCCCAAGCCCCTGCTTGGGAAGTTAGAATAACTGCATTTTTCTAATTCGCCATGAAGAAAAATGATATTTCCAGGTTTTGATGAGGCTCTTATTTTTACAGCAAAACAAGCATTTTATCAATATATCCGACCAACCACCCCTTTAATACTCTACAATTGAGGGGAATTAACATCATGATAATTATAAATTAAGGAGATTCCACTCCGGCGTAGGGGGCCCGAATGGCCCCGATACATCTCCGATAAATCGGGGCAAGCAGGGGTGGTGTAAAAATGCTTTTCGAATTAAGAGGCATTGCCATCTGATAATCCTACTCCGCGAAAAACTTAAAATTCCAAACCTCCGCGCCTGCCTTCACCGTGGCAAAATACACGCCCGCAGCAAGGTTGGTAGTACTAAACTCAATACGGGAAGAATCTGCGGAATTTGAGAATGAATAATCAATAAATATCTCCCTGCCGCATATATCCACAATCTTTAATTTCGGATTGTGTATTGAATTATCAGAAGGAATAGAAATTTTTGCTCTATCCCCGTTTTGAATTATTCCTGCAGTTTTACTATTTTCATTTTCTTCAACATCATTCGGTTCATATTCAAAAAGCCATGTATCTGAATAATTGAAGTTGTATTCTCCTTCATAATCATAGCCATTGCCCCCGAACAATATAACTTTATTATCGCTGATCTTTGATATTGTATGAGCTGATCTTTCGGGTGGTGAAGTTAATTTGAGTTCTTTCCATGATGTATCTTTTATGCTGAATATCCAGGTATCAATAAATTGCCAGGTACCGGTATTGCCTCCGTAAAGAAGGATACTGCCTTCGCATAAATTAGCCATTGATGAGCCAACTACCTTAGGAATGTTTGATTTTGGGTTTATAGTATCAAGAGAATAGTCGAGTATATCAATATCAAGATAATCAAATATGTAATTATCATCTAAATATTTATAATGCCATCCTCCGGTCATCAGGACTCTTCCATTATCCAGATATGCCATCTGGCCGGCCTCACGGCCATCAATGAAAAATCCTGAGGGGTAGCCAACTCTTTTCCATCTATTCTTTTGCAAATCAAAGTACCATGTATCTGAAGCATGTACCCAAAAATCATCTCCGGGAAGATCTACGTTTCCACCAAAAATTAGAACTCTGTTATCAGTTAATTTAGAAATATTGAAACGTTCTCTCGGGTATGCACTATCCACCGGTATCAGTTCTTCCCAATCCATTGTCTCTATATCAAATATCCAGGTATCATTTACTTCAACATGTGTATTTCCGGAAAGCACCTGGCCACCGAATAACAGTACTTTTCCATCTGTTATATTTGCCATTCCATGGCGAAATCGTTCAGCAGGTTTATGAATAGTATTGATTATAGTCCATTGTTTTGTAGCAAGATCAAATATCCATGTGTCATTGTTCAATTCATGTTGGGTAATATTATTTCCACCAAATAAAAGAATTTTTCCATCAGTCAATTGTGCCATCCCGAACAATTCCCTCGCTGATGGATGATTTTCAGGATGCATTCGTGTCCATTTGCCATTGTGGGCAAAGATATTAGTGGCAGAAAATAGAATGAACAGCAGTAATATTGTTTTCATGTTTATATCCATAATATTAGCGGAATAATATTTAAGGGAAAATTTTATAAATATCTTTTCTGTGAGCAATTCTTGCAAATATCACTTTTTCTGATTCAATAAAAATACCAAGTCGATAATCGCCTATTCGGATTCTGAAAGCGTTTGGCAGTATAGCCATTTTCTTCAAATTTGGTATATCATGGGGATGTTTTGTCGATTTAATCATAGCAATTGTTTCAATCAGCCTTCTTTTAATTTCCCGGGATTTTATCTTTTTAATATCCCGATGAAATGCAGAGAGGAATTCAACATCCATCATTTAGTTCCCGGAGAATTTCCTCTTCCGCAACCTTATCGTCTTTATCAGCCTGATTCATAAGATATGCCATTCCAATATCTTCCAAATCATCCTGAGAAAGAAGTCTTGAACGAACTTTCATTTTCTCAATAAAATTCAGAATAATTGCCATTTCTTTTTTATTTCCGGGAGTTATTAGTAATGATTCCATTGTTCCTGATTCTCCTTTTCTAATTTTTGACGTAAGATAATTATTCTGATTGAAAGAATAAAATAATATAATTTTTTCTCCTTCCCAAGCCCCTGCTTGAGAAGGTAAATTTCCTAAAAAGTTGTACTTTGAAATTATGAAGCACAGCTTCTCAGAAAAGCTACATTACCAAGTACAACTTGGTAAGAAGTGGAATGAGGGGAAATCATGATTATTTTTTAGATTTTAGAAGTGATTTGAATTTTGTTTTGCTGATATTTGATTGCTTTAAAATACTGTGCAGCGTGCCCTCAGGAATTTCTTTCTTATTCATCGGCAATATCACAATATTTCCGGTATCATCCCGGAATTTTGCATGTGAGCCTTTTTGGCTTATAAAAGAAAATCCCAGTATAAAAAGAACTTTCTGTATTTCAACAGATGAATATAATTTAGGCATTAACAGTTTCCCGGCCATAAGAAAAATCACTTATCTTGATTAATTCTGATATATTATCTTCAAGATAAAGTTCCAGGGCTTCTTTCAGATTTTTCAGCGCTTCTTCCCTGGTATTGCCAAATGATGATAGTTCAATATTAAGGCATCTTGATACATAGTATTTTCCCTCGCGCCAGATCATGTAATCGAATTCAATTTCTTTTTTCATATTTGCCTTTTCTTTTTGTTATTAAAACGAAGATAATAAATTTTGATTATACTTCATTATTATTAAATTTTTCAAATAAACAACATATTTGAGTATTATTTCTGATCAAAGAACAAAACTATCATTCTGAAATATGAGGATATTCAAATTGTTTTTTATTTGATCCTCCCGGCTTAGATGTTCAACACCTTCAAGGTGTTGAACATCTGATAATCCTACTCCGCGAAAAACTTAAACCAATAAATCTCCGCACCTGCTTTCACCGTAGCAAAATACACTCCTGCCGCAAGGCCGAGTGTACTAAACTCAATTCTGGTTGATACTGCGGAATTTGCTGATGAATAATCAACAAATATATCCCTGCCGCAAATATCAACTATCTTTAATTCCGGGGTGTGTATTGAATTATCAGATGGAATAGAAATACTCACCCTATCAGCAATTTGAATTATTCCTGCTGTTTTACTATTTTCATTTTCTTCAACATCATTCGGCTCATATTCAAAAAGCCATGTAGTAGGATATTCTTCAAGGTTTCCATCAACAATGCCACTAAATAATAGGACTTTGCCTTCGCCAATATTTGCCATTTCATGAAAACTTCGGCCACTGGGATGCTCGTCAAGAAATAACTCATTCCATGATGTATCTGAAATATCAAATATCCACGTATCATTGCTATATGCCGTAACGGAAGGATATAATGAATCAACAATAGAGCAACCACCGAATAATAATATTTTTCCGGATGTTAGATATCCCATATCGCCAGAGTCTCGGCGATAATTATTTGGCTGCGGCAAATCACCAATCCATTTATTAAACTCTCTATCGAAAAACCAATTGTCTTTTTGACTTTTGCATCCATCATATCCACCGTACATTAATACACTGCTATCATTGTATCTACACATTTGTGCTCTTTCTCTACCTATGCCGCAATTAGTAGGAGGCGGCGAAGTGCTATTAACGCTGTCCCATGTCATTGACTGACAATCAAAAATCCATGCATCATTATAATAATCAACAGGACCGGGCCAACCGCTATAGAGCAAAGCCTTCCCGTCACCAATATAAGCCATTACTCCCCTGTCTCTTATTCCCGGATGATATGAACAACTAACCTCATTCCATGAAAGTGTTTCAAAATCAAATATCCATGTATCGTCAGCATAAAAATGAGACTCATAGTCCCCCCCAAACACTAAAACCTTCCCGTCTTCCAATTTTGACATTTGAAAGAGCTTTCTTTTTTGAGGTTTAATATCAGTATGAATTTCTGTCCAGGTATTTTCCGATAGATCATAAATCCATGTATCATTGACAGTCTCAGTAGGTGTATCAGGATAGTAAGAATAACCTCCAAATATCATAACCTTATCATCACCTATATATGCCATGCCATAATCAGCTCTTGGTGGTGGCGAAGTTTCAGGATGCATTTGAGTCCATTTGCCATTGTGCGCAAAGATATTTGTCGCAGAAAATAGAATGAACAGCAGTAGTAGTTTTTTCATAACTTGTCCTCTGATTTTGAAAATACATATTCAAATATAAGGTATTTTTGTGAATATTGAGAAGGATAAATTGTTTTTTTTTCTCCTTCCCAAGCCCCGCTTGGGAAGGGGTATTCTCGATGCTCTTTCGGATATCTTATCCGAAAGCAATATGGATTAGAACTCTTGTTTGCGTCGATTATCATGGCGTTAAGCGAGACGTATGAAGCACAGCTATTATCACAACTCTTTTATTAATTTCATCAATATAATAATGAATCATAAAAGGATATACCTTCAATACGGCAGTTCTGATATTGTCATATCTTATACGGCATGCTCCTGGATTTTCCCTGATGAAATGTATTTTTTCACGAATAACAGCAGTAAATTTTTTACCAAGCCCTTCTTTTTTCTTATTATACCACAACGCTGCTTCTTTGATATCATTCACAGCAGAAGACAATATTATTGATCTGTACATTATAGTTCTTTTTCGATATTGTTCATTGCTTTATCCAGATCAATTTCAGTCTCGGGATTGGCATTATATTCTTCCATACGTTCCCTAACCAGCCCTTTGTGCCAGTCCGGTATATCAATATCCAGCCGGTCAATATCTTTGAATTTTTTTTTCAACTCGTTCCAGTCATTTATGGGAATAAAAACCCCTGTTGTCCGGCCATTGCTATCTGAGATATATTGCAGGTTCATATTTTTCTCCGCATTCTTTTCAATAGATACAGACTTGATCGGCAGCAAAATCCGCCGTTTCACTAATTCAGCTAAAATAATATACGCGTATTTAAAAAGCAAATATAATAGTATTTCAAATGGGAATACAATTTCCAGGCTTAGATAGCGATGTCTCTTAATTCTAATTATTTACGTTTTGTCAATCCCCGACAAATCGGGGACGGTGGGGGAAATTAATCAAAATGTAGGGGCAACCCTTGTGGTTGCCAGAAAAAGAATCCACCCCAGCCAGCTACGCCGCCACCCCCTGCCTGTCCCGACGTGTCGGGGCCAGAGGTGGACATTTTTTCTCATCCTATTTCCACCTATTCAGGCAGGAACCAAATCTCCACGCGGCGATTCTGTGAGCGTCCGAAATCCGTTACATTATCTCCGACAGGTTTGGATGTTCCCAGGCCCTTGGCTTCAAACCTTGATGCAAGGCAGCCCCTGTCAACAAGATACTTCACAATATTCTCCGCCCTTTTCAGGGATAGTTCCTTATTATATTTTTCAGCACCGACGTTATCTGTATGGCCTTCAACAACTATTTTAAAACCGGGATTTTTCTTTATAAACGAGGCAAGACGCCTTAGCTCCGGAAAAGATTCGGATTTAATCTCTGCCTTATCAAAATCAAAGAAAATATTGTTGATCCTGACTTTAGTTCCGTTTTCCTTCATTTCCTTAATAGATACCATAACGATATTCTCATTTACATTAGGCTCCGACACAAGCTGGCGAAGGTCAATATTTTTTGCAGCGGGGTAATAGCCTTCTTTCTCCGCGTAATATCCTACATTTTTGCCAAGCGGCAGGGCAATAACATAAGTTCCGTCGTCAGGATTACTTTTCAGCCGGCCTATATTTCTTCCGCTGGCAAGGTCTTCCCATTTTATATCCACCGACAGAGGATTGCCTTCGGTATCAGTAACCCATCCCTTTATTATTACAACCGGATCAGGCCTTGCATCTTCGGGCAGTTTCACGGTATAAATATCCCATTGGCCCATGCCTCCCTCGCGGCCCATTCCGGCAAAGAATGCACTATCCCCCTGGGCAGCAATAGTGTATCCCCAATCATCGTCGGCTGTATTTATTTCCTTGCCAAGGTTTACGGGCTTGCTCCATTCAGTCCAGGAATCTTCCCTGAGCCGGGTAGTTTTAAATACGTCCATGCCGCCAACCGAAGGATGACCGTTTGAACTGAAATATAGGGTTTTTCCGTCCGGGTGAAGATAAGGTGAACGTTCAGCCCAGGGAGTATTTATCGTCGGTCCGATATTTATCGGCTCGGTCCAGCCGGTATCAGACATAATTGAAACATAAATATCCATGTTGCCCTGGTCGTTCCCTTCATACATAGAATTGTGCGGGTGGAAGTCTCCTATTCCGCCCGGCCTGTCGGAAGAAAAAATCAACGCTTTGCCATCTGAACTGAATCCTGCGGCTTCGTCAGTATGTTCGCTATTTATTGGCGGATCGAAATGTTTCAGTTTGCCCCAGCCGTTTTTTACCCTTTCCGCGTAAAATATATCAAAGTTCCCGAGAGTTCCTTCAAAAGTACCTGAAAGGAAAAGCCCGTTTCCGTCCGTAGTTACGTTGTCTATTGTCTCTTCATTCTTACCGTTAATACTTTTTCCGGCATTTACCGGAGCTTTCCATTTGCCGTTCTTCATTTCCGAGTACCAAACGTCGCTCTTACCCAGCCCGCCGCGTCTGCCCCTGCATGAAAAGTACAGAAAGCGGCCGTCGGGAGTCGGGTTCGGATCCCATTCCGATGTGTAGGAGTTGATAATAGAACCCAGGTTGTGAACCTCAAGGCCTTCTTCCTTAGCTTCGAGAATAGATATGGTTTCGTTAAAATAGTCGGACATATTAAAAAACAGGGGTTTATACAATTGATAAATTTTTATGGCAGAATCCCATGACCTTCTTTTAACGTAAGGTTCGGCAATTTTCTGAACTGCCACGAAGGCCTCTCGTGACGGAGCCTCCTCATTTATAAATGTATCATAGGAGTCCTTCATTAACTCGGGGTTTTGCGTAAGCAGCATCTGGTTGGTTTTGATGTCTATCTGCCTTAGGATATATTCCTGCCTGTTGGGGAAATAGCCCATATATATTTTTAAAAGTGTTCTGCCGATATCCGGCCTGCCGATATAATTATTGATATTGGCCATTTGGTTCAGAAGGCGGAATGCGCTGTCTGCCGGAGCATATTTCTTTATGAAGTTATCTGCTTCGATAAGGTTTCGTCTTGTTAGCGGAATACCGAGCTTTACTGATTGCGAAAATACCGGGACAGACATAAAAGTGATTAATAATAGTGTTGATAGCAATGAATGTAACTTTTTCATAATAATATGGTCATTAATGAGTATTAATAAATACGATAGTATTAAAATAATAATTTTAATAAAGCAAACATGGTAATAATTACGGACAGAACAAAATGAAGTTTCTTATTTATATTTCTCTAATATTCTTATCAATAATACCAGCCCTTTATTCTAACGATCGTATCAATTTTGGCAGCAAAGAAATACTGCCGCCGGACCCTGATATTGGCAGATATGACAATGTTTTCCAGGGAGTGGTTTATATCAGGTTTTCAGAGAATAATATTTCTGAAATCAACAGAATTCTGGATCAGCATCATTCACGTGCCGGGAGGCCTCTTCTGCCCGAAGAAGATTTTAATCAAAAGAACGGCAGTATGAAGCAAACTTCAACAGGCAGAGAATTACAAAGGACATACAGAGTAGAATACTTCGATGATATAAGCCCTGAACAGTTTTGCAAAAGAATTAGAGCGCATTGCGATTTTGTGGAAGTAGCCGAACCTTTTTATATTCCAAAGGTATGCGGCGAATATATCCCAAATGACGAACACCTTGGCAGACAAAAAATGCTTAATACTATTAAGGCTTTCGAAGCATGGGATATCAGCAGGGGAGACAGTGAGGTTGTGATTGCTGTCAGCGATGTTGGCGTGATGCAGGACCATGAGGATTTTGTAAATGCATTCTGGCTGAACAAGGGAGAAATCCCATCGAACGATATTGATGATGATAATAACGGTTATATTGATGATTATCATGGGAATAACTTCTCCTTCATGGATGATAGCAGTTCCGCCGACGATGTAAATAATGATTTCAACGGTCACGGAACGGCAGTGGCGGGTATTGCCGGTGCAACATCGGATAATGAAATTGGTGTATGCGGCGTTGGTTTCAATTGTAAAATATTTCCGATGAAAACGGCAATAATTGGCAGAAGCGGGATTCCTTACGGGTATGAATCAATAATATATGCAGCCAATATGGGTTTTGAAGTAGTGAATGTTTCCTGGGGAGGATTTAATTATTCCTGTATAAACGAATCGATAATACGATATGCCGTCGAATCCGGTGTTTGTGTTGTGGCCGGAGCCGGTAACAGTTCAAATACCAGAAGGTTTTATCCTGCTACTTATCCGGGAGTACTGGCGGTAGGAGTTTCAAATGCTAATGATATTGTTGATGATATGAATAACTTTGGTGAAGGCGTACATATTTTTACTCCTGCAAATGACAATTATACTACTTACAATGGCGGTGTTTACGGAAGAATGGGCTATACTTCCGGAGCTTCGCCGATTGCTGCAGGTGCTGCCGGCATTATAAAGGCATATCGCCCTGAACTCGGGCCCCTACAGATACAGGAATTGATGAAAGCTGCATCCGATGATATTCAGCATCGTAATCCCAACCGCGAAGGCTGGGTACAGGGAAGGCTGAACCTGCTAAAAGCCCTTGAAACCGAACCGTTCTCTATCCCGGGCATCCTGGTGATTGAATCCGGACTTTATGATAAGGACGGAAATGAAGTAAAGCATATTCAAAAGGGTGATACAATTGAACTCAGGATACTTTTCAGCAACGAACTTGGCGCAGCCAAAAATGTTGATTTCAGTATTTCAGTTCTCGCCGATACGGTTCGTGATGCCGACAGCAACAAACTTCACTCCGTGGAATTGTTAACTGAACAGATTAATGGAATTGATATTCCCCGCGAGTCACAATTTATGCTTGAAGGTATTTGGTTCACAGCAATAAGAGATGTTAACCCGGAATGGTTTGTACGGCTGGATATGGATGCCGGGGATACAAAATATTTCAGGTTAGTCAGAATTCGTTCGCATCTTGATTATGAACAATTCGAGAACAGCAGGCTTTCAGTAACTGTAGGTAATAACGGCACCATTGCTTTTACCGACCCGCCGGAAAACAATTACGGAGAAGGATTTAATTTCGAAAACTATTGCTCGCTGATATATGCAGGCGGCCTGATTGTTTCGAACGGAAATGATAAAGCTTATGCCAATGTATATGGCGGGAACTTTGAACTTGAGACAGATAAGAAATTCTCTCTGCCTGAGGATTCAACACTGATACTGAGTGATGAATCCCTGACATTTACTGAAAAAATCGGTATTAAAATAATCCAGGATGTATCCTTCCCTCTTGGCGATAAGCCTTGTATACGGTTTGACTTCACCATAGAAAACAAATCAGGCGGGATACTTGACAGCCTGGCGATAGCACAATTTATGGATTGGGACATAAGCGATGATTATAAGAATAATCTAACAGAAGATATATCTTATATTCTGCCATTACCTTCGGTTGATGAAAGCGCCTTCGCCGCAAAAATATTTAATCCCGACGCAAGTATCAGTGCAGGGGTTGTCGTTAAAACATTTCAGCCCGATGCAGAGATTTATTTCTCATCTTTTACAACAGATTTTCTCGCTGAAGGATTCAGCAAAGAAGAAGTGATTGAACTACTCAGGAAAGGAATTAAAGAAATACTTTCCGAGCCTGACGAAATTGCATCAGCTGCCGGGATAAAGTTCAATGCCCCGGTCAATAACGGCGATTTGCTTAAATTTTCTATATGCTATTGCGCCTCGGAGAATGATTCTGAACTAATTGAAAATTTGAAGGTCTGTGCAGAAGGGATTATAACAGATAATTGTATTAAGCCGGTAAAAAGCCGTGATTACACTTTGTACCCAAATCCGGCTGATGATTATATATACCTTGATTTTTATGATCAGCTGCCCGGAAGTCTTGAAATTATTGATATAACAGGCAAAGAAATTAAAAAAATTGATCGTAACCAAATTCGTAATACAAACAGGATTAATCTGGACGATATTTCTTCGGGAACTTATTTTCTCAGATTTCGTCTTAATGGTAAAGAAGAAAATCTTTTATTCGGTATAACGAGATGATTTTGATAATGATATAATTTTTACTAATTTAGTACTTGCCGAATAATTAATTTCATAATATGGAGACTTGAAATGAAAATGAAAACTTTGATTGTATGTATAATAGCAGCATTATTTTCGATAAATATTGCTTCTGCAGGCATTCCGATGTTGGTAAAGGCAAAAATTACTGACAAACAGTCAGGAACACCAATGGAAGTTGATATCCTGATAAAAGACAGCAAGGGAAAGAAAATGAAGCTGAAAACGACTACTACAGGTGAATTTCAGCAGGTACTGACATCCGGCGAAGAATATGAAATTACTTTCAATTCTAAAGATATTCTGCGCCAGACGGAAACTTTCCGCACTGAAGATACTGATAAATATGTTGAGCAGAAACTTGATTTCAAAGTTAATAAAATCAGGGTTGGCGCTGAAATATTTGACTTTGATATTTTCTCGCCGGAATCGGCAACGCTTAATGCAAGCAGCCAGGCCTACATGAATAAAGTAAAACTTATGCTCAGGTTCAACAGGTCAGTGAAACTTGTGATAAAAGTTAACGCTGATGACTCATATAACAAAAAGGGCAAAAAATATGCTGCTAAAAAGCAGGAACTGGTTCAGCAGAGAGTAAAAGCCCTTAGCGATGTAATTGCTAAATGGGGAAGGCTTGGCGATAAAATTTCAATCTCGACCGGCACAAGCGGAAGCTCTGCAAACGATACAAAGATTGAGATTTCCGAAGTAGTTGACGCGATGAACCGAAGAATGTAACAAAAGACGATTTTAACTAAAATCCGGCCGAAGATTCTTTTCAGCCGGATTTTTTTATTATTATCAGTCAACTTTTACGAAATTTGCTTTGCCGATTATTTTGCCGTTTTGGATAAGCGCAACATAGTAAGCTCCCCGGGCAAGGCCGTCAAGAGATAATACGGTTTCATTCTGCCCGGTTGAATACGATAAACTGTTTTCCTCAAACAGAATGTTTCCTTGAATATCACATACCCTGAGTGATATTTCTGATATAGTCTCAAGATTAAATGAAATGTTTATATCATCTTTCGCCGGATTTGGAGAGATAGCCAGATTCGTATTAGCTGAATTGGTTGAAAATTCCGGAACGGAAGTATATTTGGCGTCAAGGCGAATAAAACCCGGATACATGAAAAGCCAAAGGTTGTTATCAATATCGAAATATAGGTTAACAGGGGTGCCAAGGCCAAACTCGGAGTAAGGATAAAATGTTTCTTCGCCTGTTGTGGATACTTTACTTATTCCGTCAACAGTCATTTTCCACTCATTTCCGTAGTTGTCTTTTTTGGCGCTGATCAAATCAGTATCTGATTCGTAATGCTCAAATTCGCCATCGATTAATATAGCATAGCCAGGCGTTTCGCCTTCTTTCGACGGATACAGATCATCAATATAAACGATCAGGTTGTCATTTTCATTAATATCAATCCCCACTGCCTTGGAATCTTCTTCGCCCGGAAAATTAAAATCCAATGGCATAACATAATTGAAATCAATAAAAAAGACATCGTCGTCTCTCTGTATAAATATTTCATCCCATGAATTAATTTTTACCTGGTAAAAGAAACCGTTAATTCCCGGTTCAACACTTTTATCAACAAAAATTTCCCATTCTTTTGTCTCAGCGTCAAGCTTCCAGATATTAGCTGAAGTTGTATAATAACCATCCTGTCCGGTTAATGTTGATATAACGGCAATCATATCATTGTTTTGCCTGAAATCGAAATCTATATATCGGTATGAATAGTCACCATCAGGCTCCAGGTAGAACTCTTCCAGGTCGTTATCAGCCCATTTATCGAAACCATTATCTTCAAGAGCCACCCAGACATCACCGTTTTTATCTCCTTTGATAACGCTAGCATTCCCGCTTTTCGATCCTAACTGGTCCGACCTGGTAATTTTATTTCCGTCAATTATTTCATATCCGGAAAATGTTTCATAGTTAATATCATTATTGCCGGGAACCCATACCCGACCCTTATTATCTATATACGGATTGAGTGGCAAATGGGTGTTCAGCGTTACTGCCTGCATGTATTTTGTCCAGTTTCCGTTATTATAAATTGCAATGCCGCCAGCCCCGAAAACAAATATATCGTCATTCAGGCCTTTTTGGATACCCCAGATACTTCTGCCGGGTAGTTGGTTATTGCCTACATAAGTGAAAACTTCATCTTTATATTCTAAAATATCACTGAAACAACTGATCCAGTAATGTCCTTCGGAAATAATATCGAATGAAATTGCATTGTGATTGGCCAGATGATCAAATTTTATTACTTCCCAGGAAGTTCCGTCCCAAATTGATAAAGAACCGTAAAACAACATGTAAAGCTTGTCTTCGGTTACTTTTACTTTAACCCTTTTTGATTCCACAACCGGTTCGGCAGCATCGGGGCTATATTTTATCCACTGGCCATTTTCAAAATAGCCGATTTCCTCTTTCCCCATTAGCCATAGCTGATCCCCGAATTTATAAAATGCTGCCTTAGTACCTGAAATATCGGGAATATCGCCCATACTGTTCCACCATACTTTACTGTCACCTGATTCAAGGCTGACAAGAGCGTAAATTCTATCATTATCAATATCAACATAAGTAGTCATCCACAGGCGGTCTCCGTCAAGATATATGCCTGAGTAATAGACTTTATTCAAAGGGAGCGTATCAGTCATCGTATAACGGTATGTTGTATCAGGGTACATAGCAAGGATATAGGAAGTATCCCTCAAGGTAAATTGAACCCACCTGCATGTGTCCGGCTTTTCAGCAAGAAGATTATAAACTGATATTGTATCGGAACCAAATAGAAATGGCTGGTTTGCCGGAATTTCAGTTGCAACCCACTCATCATCAACGAATTCATATTTTGTGCTTCTGTAAGTAAATTCGGCATTACCGTCTTCATTTTCGCTTAGCCTGGCGTTCTTCATGGTATCAAATGTCAGTCCGTCTTTTTCAGTGAACCTGTAATATTCGCCTGTTGCCTTATCATATTTAATTATACCGCTCCAGGTGGAGGCAAGGAAGGAATCACCAAGGTCAAAAATTGAATATGTCCATTTTGTATTAAAATAATAATCCCATTCCACGGCACTTGCAGAGGAAAAACAAAGAAAAACGGATAAAAGAATAATGGTAAGTTTTTTCATAACCCAACCTTAATTAATAAACAAATAAATACTAATAGTACAAGTTCCAAGTTTTTAAAATTAATAAATTTTGTTGGGAATGCAAAATTTCAGAAATGTTACCATAATACATCACATCCTCAGTCTTAATTCTATACTGCAAAGTTCTGATGAGTAATATAGTTATAAAAACATAAATACTTGTGAAAAATAATTAAGATTATTTGTTTTTTTCTTGCTTATATATAAAATATTTCCTACATTAATAAAGAATCAGATTTAGATATTAAATATTCGGGGAAATAATTATCCATAATTATAAAGGATTGGAGATGAAAAAGTTTTTGATACTTACCTTGCTTTGTATTTCTTTTCAAATCACTGCTGCCGAAACCTTCAACCTTATGCCGCTGAAAATACATTATTTGGGTACAGTAGCCGCAGGGGATTATATTATTGCTTACGGGACGAACGGTTCGGGGCTGGAGTCGATGGACGGGGGTAAAACTTGGAAGCACAGATATATTCACGAATATGGTGAAATCAGGAAAATTGTTAATGCCAACGATACTTTGTTTGGAATATTGAACCCGGATATATTGCTCAAATCGGTTGATAAAGGGAAAACATGGTTGAAAACCAAATTCGAAACAGGCGAGGATAATATTTTTGTTAATATTCTATCTTTTGGCGATTTTGTTTATATCAGAACCCAACAAAGTATTTTCCGATTCGATAAAAATTATAACCTGATAAATGAATATATAGATACTTTAATAATTTCGGAAGAAAGCTCAAATCCTTTTTTCAGTCCTGATGAATTGCCTAAATATTACGATAACACTTTTATTGGAGAAAGAAATGACGAAATTATTGCTGCTCTTTCATATAAATACAGTTCATTCCTTGTTCTTTCACCGGACCTTATAGAAAGCAGGGTGATTACGCTAAATGATAAAATGTATATTACTAACCCGGCAACATACAGGCTAAGAGACATAATGAAAATTAATGAAGAATACGTGTTTAATATAGCCGGTCAGCTATATATGTCGGATGATGATTATGATAACTGGACTTATTTTTACACGGATACGCTTTATATGAACAGGAGTGATAAGGATTATTTTAAGAATAATTATGTTTTAGGAAATACATATTATGTTTTCGATAAAATGCTTTATGCTAATGATTATATAGATGATACAACATTTCAATTTCAGTGGGATTTTGGTTTGTTTCAATATTTTTCTACGCCTGCAGACACATTTGTTAATATCGGAAATGAATTTATTAATCATTACCACAGCCTGAATAATTACGGACAGCCGTCGGTTTTTCAGAACGGCATATATCAAAAAATAAGGGAACGCAATTACGTGTGCGGGAATAAAACAGTTCTAAGCGCCGGAATAGAAAACACATTGCTAAAAGCTGAAAATCTCGGGGAATCCTGGGAGCTTGTTTCCAGCAACTCCGGTAAGCCTGCTTTTATCTGGAATGATTCCACATATTCATTCAGGAAAAAAGAAAATTATTCCGATAATAATTTTAATGAAATCAATACAAGCTTTGATTACGGCAATACATTCCAACCAGTAAAAAGAATTGCAATTATTCATGATTCTGTTCCGGAATTAACGTATCACGCCTTAACAAACCCATCCGGTGAGTATTTCAATAAAGACGGAAGCGGCTTTATACTTGGCTATAAGTCCTGGATGAACTACCCTTGCGGAAATATTTTCTATACAAACAATTACGGTCGATCGTTTTATCCACACACATTAACGCCATTTAACCACTGCGGAAATCCTGCCGAAAGAAACATGACTAATATATGCAAATCCGGAAGCAAATACCTGTTTTGCGCCTATCTTGACAATCCCTTATCAACGAATTATACTTATATTTTTGACGAGAACATATTCGAGGAGACCAACCCGGAGGTGAAGCTGAACTGCGATATTGCTGTAACCGATTCATTATGCTATGTTCATTATGTTCTTGCCGATAATTTTGATTCTTTTTTGAAGTTCTGCTCCACAAAAGAGCAAAGCCAGAATTATTTTTCAGCTTTTGAAGTGTTAGAAGCCACAGACAGCGGCAGGGTAAGGAAATCAATATACAAAATTGACGAATGGCTTGAGTTCAGCCAGATATACGAACTGAACAAGGATTCTGTGTTCTTTGCCGCTACATATCCCGCACGAATACTGATGTACGACAGGAAACGCAATACATTTGATAATCTTTACGAAAATGCAGAGCTGGACAGCATTTTCTTTATGGAGCTTAGCGGAAAGTTTTACATTCTCGGCGAGGAGCTTTTCCTCGAAAATACTGACAGAAACGACCTGACGAAATGGGAGGACGCTCCCTGGGATTATGGCCGCCCGACATTTTCTTCCGTTATTTGCAAGGGCAATGTGGCTCTCGTCGGGCTAAGTGACAGCCTGCGCCCCTTCAACTACTACCGCATGATGACAGAAGAGCACGCACCGGTAGGGGTTGAAATACAGGCCGAAAAGCTTTACTACACTAATCATTTCTATGCCGGGAATCCATATCCCTTGCCGGGCCGCAACCTGATAAAAACCCTGATATCCTACGATATGAGCTTCGATCTTGAAGAATCAATTATGGGCGTTTACGATCTATCCGGCGAACAGGTGCAAAACAAAGAAAATATCGAAATAAATTGGCTGAACAAAGCCTCGGCGGAATTCATCTGGAACTGTTCGGCAGTTCCCTCGGGCATTTACTTTATCCTCGTCCGGCACAACGGTATCACGGATAGTATTCCGATAGTAGTGGAGAAGTAGGAAAGAATAAAAAACAACTCATCCGATCACTTGAAGTGATCGGATGATTTAATATAAGAAATATTACTTCAATAAAACTATCTTGCCTGTTTTGATCTCACCGCCTGCTTTCAGGACATAATAGTACAGTCCGCTGCTCAGGTTCCGGGACGGGATATTGATATTATAAATTCCGCTTTCTTTTGTTTCCGGCGCTATCGGTTCTAAAACTTCAACGCCCTGAGAATTCAGTATTCTCAGGCTTAGTTCCGATTTCTCTGAAAGGCGGAAGGTTATCCTTAGCATATCATTCCAGGGCTGGGGATAATGCCTGATGCCTTCGACTATCTCGTCCGGAAATTGCAGGCTGTTGATATTGCATTTCTCTCCGCTTAGGAAGAATGCGTCCGATCCCGAGGGTATCAGGTCAAGGAAGAAAATGGAGTCGGTTTCGAAACCGTATGATTCAGTGTAGATAAATGATATCACGGAATCCGGCACAGCTGCAAGGAATCTTGCCTCGGCGGCAGGCCCGGCTTTCAGGGTATCCACCCCGGAGAAATTCAGTTTCAGGAAACCGTGGGAGTAATCAACTTCCATATCTCCGCCCGTGTTGTTTTGAATATCAAGATATTTCAACGCCCTGGGATTATAAGCCATATCAAGCGTAAAGCTCAGGCCGTTCAGCCAGTATTCAATCCCGTGCCTCACTGCCGAAAAGTCTTTCTCGAAAACAAGAGGAATGGCGATAGTATCGCCTATCTGCGTGCTGAGCGTATCCGGCACGGTGAAATTAAATGCCACATCGTTAACAAAAGGAAATTCCGGCGCATATCCAATTCCCCTTATGGTATTGGAATTTGCCATAAAGCAGGGATTGATGCTTTCAGCAAGATATAATGTATCAAATTCCTGTTTGCGCCGCGGGCAGAACTCAAGCGTGATCTCTGCAATTTCTCCGGGATTGAACATTGAAACCGGTGGCGGGACGGATGATATTACTTTTACATCCGGCGGTAGCTCAAGTATATTGTCAACTGACAATGGAACGTCGCCCGTATTTAATATCTGTGCGATTCTACTCTGACAATCCAGTACCATGGTTGAATCAAATACCACGGGAGAAAGTATCTCGAAATCAGGCTCAAGGATTATCACCCTGCCGCTGTCCGTCTCGGCTATTATATGATATAATATCACTTCCTCCGTATCGAAATATATGCTGTCAACGGTTATTCGCAATGTGTCCCTGTCCGGCTGCAGGGCAATATATTTTGCAGTTACGATTGGCCGGAGCGAATCTACATTGCAGAAATTTTTCAGCAGGAATTCACTGCCTCCGTATTGGGATATTGTATGGCTGATATTGGGAACATGTACTCCGCAGCTTTCATCTAAGTAATCGGATTGGGATGAAATATACATCAGCTTTGTAGTATCATACCCGATGCGACATTTAATATCAACTACCTCGGCGGGAAAATTCCTTGAAGAATAGACCGGAATCGTTAAAGTATCGCAATTAATAAACCTGAAAGTATCCAGCGGTACCCTGTCGTTCTCGAATACGAAATCAAGCCCGAATGCCGGAGCAAAGCCCACGCCGTTCAGAAGCACAGTTGTATCGCTGAATGAGCATGGCCGGGATGCATGAATCTTCATCTTTGCCGAGTAGGCCCTTACAGCTCTCGGTTTGAAATCTACCTGTATCATCAGTGAATCAGGGGATATTAGTGATAAAGGGAATGGATTCCCCAGGCTGTCCGATGCAAAGAAAACTCTCTCGTTCGGAACAAATGTAATGCTGTCAATTTTTATATCCGACTGGTCAGGATTCATATCCAGGCCCGGAATTTTCAGTTTTATATATCCCGGAACAGAGAAAGTATCGACCCTGGTGGGCGGGAATGTATGTTCAACAGGCAATGGCTCGAACATAAGCTGGCTTTTTCCTGCAAGAAATACATCGTAATCGCCTTCCCATCCCGAACCTGAAGCAAGTATATTCAGCCTCGCGGCGTTATCAACTTTCTGCCTTTCGGAAGTTGTTCTCGGGCAATATGTTATCTTAACCGTATCTCTGGACCATGGAGGTATTGAATAAGGCGTAGTACCGTCAGGAGAATAGAAAGATGTCCATGAGAAAAATTCCGGATTTGCCACAGGAATATTATTATCGTCAATCCAGATACTGTCTATACTCATATCAAATACCTTTGAACCGTTCACCAGGGGAACAGTCCTTGTTTCGCAATCACAGGGACGAACAAAGCCAAAACTGATAACCGACAACGGCGCTTCAAGCGGTACAATAACTGCAGTACCGGCAAGAATTCCTGTTCCGCGAACCAGGCATGGAGAAGTGGAAAATACTTCAATAGTGTCCGAATATTCGCCGGGAACGGCGGGAGTAAAATCTATTATCGCCTGAATGGAATCCCTCGGGCCAAGAACAATATTTGGATTAGTTCCCGGCCATATCAGCGTAAAACCGTTTGGAACATATATGGAATCAATTTGAATATCAAGCGGCGAGGAATTTTCAATTGTAATAGTATCGCGTTTGCTGTCTCCTACTTCAAGTATGCCGTAAAGCGTCTGATCCGTAACAAATATTTTAGGCACTATCGATGTTCCGAAAAGCTTTGCAGACCATTCCACGCCGTCGGATGTCCTGTAATCCAGGAAGGCTCTGTCAGCCCGGTCGGTAGTCAGGTCATTGGGGTCATAGTTGAAAATAAATCTCTGAGATTCGCCAGGCGACAACATCACGCTGGAGGGCGGCGTCGGAGGATCGACAAAGCTGAACCTGCCTGAAGGATCGTTCAGCACAAAATCGCTCAATTCCTGAGTAACGCCCGAACGGTTAATAATATTCAATGTGTCGTCCATATTGCTGCACGCCAGAACATTGTCTGTTCTCATTACCAGGGGTTCGAAATCGAAGCGTTCCAGAACTCCCCTGCCTTTTATATTTATACATGCCGAGGTATAGCATCTCTGTTCAAAAAGGCATATTTCGTCGTAATAAATTTCTTCATCAACCGGGCGGAAAGTAACGGGCAGCGATTTCGTCTGACCCGGTGTAAGGCTGAATTGCCTTGTGCCAGTCAGGAAGAAAGATTCACCCGTTCGCAGATAAAATGCAAGCGTAAGAGTATCATCGCTGTGATTTTTTACAGAAATATTTTGCGATAGTTCCTGCCCTATAATCACATCGCCGAAATCAGCCGAATCAACTGTAAACCTAACGTCAGCGAAAAAGCCTCGTCCCTGAACATATACTGGCTTCATAATAGTACAGCCCCCTGCGCGGACAACAAAAACAATTGAATCCATAAATACGCCGGGAGCTTCGGGCGTAAATCTGAAATAATTATCCTTATACCCGGTAGCCGGTTCAAGCATAACGGGATATTTGAATTTTTTTACAATAAAATGCCCGGGTACGATAATAGAATCAATAAAAATATCTTCATCGCTAAGGTTTGTCCACAGCCAGTTAACAGCATTTGAAGCATAATCCACGCAGACTGTCCCGAAATCAATGCTGTCCATCCTTGTACTGCCATCCTTACCGGTAATTGCCAGCACATCCATCACAGAGCCAGACAAAGGAATTTTTCCGGATCCGACACATTTATCAGTGGAATTGATCATTAGCGTATCAAGATATAATGCAGTTGTATCACCCGAAATAAATCTGACGTCAAATTCATAGCAGTCTCCGGGTTTCAGTGTTACAGGCAAAGCGCCGTGAATAGGCCTGAAAACGTCAGGCATTTGTGATGTTATGGAATTTATTGTTATATCCTCCGGTGTTCCGAGCAGGTCGCTACGGTTGCAAATCCTTATTGTACTGTCAACCCAGGGCTTCTCGGTACAGTGTGCCAGCAACTCTCCGAACTCAACTGTATCTTTGTCGTATTGGAGTTCAGTTATCCTGGTTAAATCAAGCGGTACGGTAATAACCTGCCTGCACCAGTTATATGGAATTATCTGAAGGCGGCTTTTAATATTACCGACATATTCTGTATTCAATGTCAGTGTGAATTGGGTAGGTATGCCCGGTTCAAGATATGTATTCGAAGGAGTGATAGTATATTCAGATTTTCGTTCATCAAGAACACGCATCCATATCCTGTTCTGACAAACACCGGTATCAACCACGGTAAATGTCCAGCTTTTTTCAGTGTCACATTTTAATGTATCCGTGATTTTTAATGGTGATCCGATCACGGTTGTAATAAATTTTCTGTCCGAGTACTGGCAGGAGGCCCCGCTGCGGGCTTTCCCGAAGTTTCCGTGCCCGGTAGCATCGCACAGATTATATACCACAGGAGTTTCGTTCATTCTGTAATAAACCATAAGGCTGTCTTCGGTTCCGTAGTGGGCTTTGTCTTTCTGGCATAGGATTTCATCGGGTGGCAGCGACCTTGCCCAGATTTTCACTTCGTCTATCTGCCCCCGGAATGTACGATTATCGGGATTATCCGATAGAGAAGAAGTAGAGCCAAGCTGAACTGGCAACTCCGGGTTGGTCTGTTTTCGGAGCCTGTCTGCCGGGTAGGATGCATTTCGGGATGAATCAACCACAATACCGTCAATATAAAGATATACCTGCTCAGTATAGCCGTCAAATACAGCGCTAATATGCGACCATTTATCATATAGACCTGCCGCTTCAAATTCCGCGAAAGTATTATCCGCATATCTCATATCGGTTTCCGGGCCGTTCACTTCAAATATCAGGCGGTCGTCGGGAGTAAAATAAATTCTCCAGACATCATTTTTATCGTAAGCAGGGCCCCACAGACCGGCAAGAAATACCGTTTTGCCTTCCTGTTTCTCGGGGTTAATCCATGCCTGGAATGTTAGTTCTTTATCAAATTTATTCCATGATGATGTTTTAACAATATCCACATAGTGGGCTCCTTTGCCTTCATTAACGGTAAGGGTAAGAGCCCTGCCAAGACAGGATCGGATTGAGTCGCATTCCTGCCAAGAAAAAGCATCATCGTTTGTAAAAATCAAAAGTGTTATCAACAAAGAAAGTAACTTAATATATTTCATTCAGTTTCCTTTATGTGGCATAATATGGGACTGTTTATATCATTTCTGAATCACGCATGTTTATGAAATATATATTAATGCAAAATGAAATTTTTTATAACTATCAATAATTTTCAGACGATTTTACCATTGATTATTTTATTAGTTGTTGCTATTAGAATAAATATTCTGTAAGTAAAAATTTCACCTCCACTGAAATAAAAATTTTTGAATAGTTTAATAAAATTGAAAATTTCAAAAAAATGTGTTAGATTATAGTGATGAAAATACTTTGTTTTACACATATTTATCGAGGTAATTTATGAAGAAGGTACTTGCCATGCTTATGTGCTTATCATTTATTGGCTTTATTTCCTGCGGTGGCGGTGAAAACAGTGAAGTTGAGGAACTTAAGCAGTTCGCCGAAACAATGAAAGACCTGCCCGAAAAAGCAGAAGAACTTGAAAAAAGAGTTGACCGTTCAGAAGAAATTATCATGGCCCGAAAGGAACGTGGCGATACTCTGGCAATGAACTATAAAGACCTCCAGAAATATCTGCCAACTGAAATCCCGGGCTACACAGCCGGCAAGCCTGGCGGAGAAACAACCAACATGATGATGTTTTCCCTTTCCGAAGCAAAAGTTCAATTTCAAACAGCTGACGGTGAGTCTGTTATGAACGTTAAAGTAATTGACTTCAACCAGCATGCAGCAGGATTGATGGCAATGGCTTTCTGGATGAACGGATACTCCAGGGAAGATGATAGCGGCTTTGAAAGAACCTTCGATACCGGCATAGACGATGTTTTCGCTTTCGAGAAGTTCAATAATAAAAACGGCAGGGTAGAAGTTACTTATTCGGTGGCATATCGTTTTATTGTTGAAGTTACAGCCACATTCCAGAAAAATACCGACCTTGCAAGAAAAGTACTGGCTGGCATGAACATAAAAGAACTTGCGAAATTGTAATAATTTTTAAAATATTTACTTAATAAGCTCCTCCAAGTGCAGGAGCTTTTTTTTATCCCGGACTAATATTAATGAAATAATCCAACCTGCCAGGTTGAGTATTAACCTTACAAAAAAATTCAGACATCCGGAATCCATATATTTTTTGAAGTCCCGGTTATTGATTATTCCCATTCAGTTCCCAACCCCCAAAAAAACTCGTATGGGGCCGCGTCTCCCCGAAGGGTAGGGCTTTGCAGTAAGTCCCTCCTTCGGATCCCGACAAATCGTGGACGGGACGGGTTTGTGGAGGTCAGGCATGACAATATTTCATTGTCCAGATATATTGATGTGGTAATTTTTTAATATACACAACATATTATTTTACGCGTTGTCCTAATAACTCGTTGATTTCTTGTTCCGTGCTAAGGAGTTCTGAAAAAAAATTGGCAAATATTGTGATATTATATCTGGTAATGGTTATTAACAATCATATACGACCATTATCGTCCTTTTTAATATTATATAATTTTTCAGGAGATAAGATGAGAAAATTACCGGATTATACTTACCTTGGATGCCCCATGACGAAGAACAGGACACCCTGGTGCTTCAGGATGTGTAAGATAGATAAAGACGGCAAGGGCCAGTGTGGACGGCCGGCACCACATTCTTTCAGGGGGAATATTCAGATTGGAATAGATAAATACAAGAGCGGCAGGATTAAAACCTATTAGAAATTTATTTTACAAACACGGAATACACAGAAAAGATTTTTCCAATTGTTTGTTTGATTCTACTTTTGTATCTTAATTTTGATAAACGCTTAGAAATAATTGAAAAATTCAGATTTTTGTATAAGGAAAAGTGATCGTTCAGCGTTTATATTAGAAGAAACATTAATTTATTAATATATTCAATATCGAGGTAGCTGAATGAAAAGAATAACTATCAAAGAAGTAATTGAAATTGCCATTCGTGCTGAAGAACTCGGCATTAATTTTTATTCCGGGCTGGCAAGAAAATTTACAAAAAGGCCTGATATAAAGGAAATGTTTGAACTTCTTGCCAAAGATGAAGTTGAACATAAACGCAATTTTTCAGGGCTGGCAAGCACCCTTGCCGACGGAGATGTTGAACTGAATGAAGATGACATGATATATCTTAAAGGAGTTGATATTTCCAAACACTTCAATCAAATGGACAGTTTGGACGACAATCTGAATCCCGTAGAAGTAATGAACATTGTTCTTGAATTTGAAAAAGAATCCGTTCTGTATTACAATCATATAAGGGACATGGTTGGCGCTAATGATACTATTGACTCAATTATTGACAAAGAAAAAGAACATGTCAGGAAAGTAATGCAATATTTAATAACTGACAGTAAGTTCAGGGGCCTTGAAGACAGCTGGGATTAAAACCTGAATTCCCAAAACCAATAATTGCATAAATATCCGGAATTTAATTAATTCCGGATTTTTTATTCAAATTTTGAAATATTTTCAAAAAAATATGTTTGAAAAAAATAAAAAATTAGTATCTTTGATTTATACCCAAGCTTTCCCTGCTTTATCGCGGAGTATTATTTATTGTTTTTATATACAGGAGATATGATGAAACATATTAGGTTACTGCTTGCTTTAATGATCTTTGCCACAACTTTTTCGCTGGACGCGCAAGCTGAATCAAGGCACGTTTATGGCATAGATGCCTCGGAATTTCCTACGGTAAAGGCTACGCTACTTGCCAGGAACAGGATGGGACAAAAAATGAACATCCAGGCAGAATTTTTTGAAGTTGAGGAAAACGGAATTGATCTGACTTCAACTGTTCGTATAGATAGTTCCAGGAAAGCGGACACACCAGGTGTATCAATATTACTATTTGTTGATATCAGTAATTCCATGCTTGAAAATGCTCAGGACGGAAAAAGAAAATTTGACTGGCTTAAAGCCGGCCTGCATGCTTTTATCGACTCAGTAAAATGGAAAAACGGTACTGAAGTTGCAATGCTTTATTTCTGCAACGGAACGTTCAATCCAAAGCATCCGGGATGGCTCAACGATCCGGCTCTGCTTCACGACAATATCGATCAGATCACACTCCAGGCAGGAGCAACTAACTATAAAAAGGCTTTCCTTACATCCAATCCAAATCCTTTCGACCTGATTAATCAAACAGACGGCAACAAAGCCAGACAAATGGTATTCATATCCGACGGTCCCCAGGCTAATATCATGTTTGATTATGATGACGCTGATCTCGCTATTGAAAGAGCTCAGGCTGCAAGGGTTGCGATTAATTGTATCATGATGGACGAAGGCCCCGATATGCAGACTGACTGGCTGATAAAAGGTACCGGCGGCATACTTTTTGAAACTGAATCAATTGCCGATAACAGGGCTAAATTCCGCTACCTGGCCGGACATATACAGAATAAAGAATATTACCAGCTGGTATGGACTTCTCCTTATGGCTGTGATGAAGCTTCAAAAAACAGATCAGTGAATATAAAATGGTATGGAAGCGCAACAAAAGCTGAATTGGAAACTGACCACAATACTTCATATTTGGCTCCTGATAACAGCCTTGCTATTTTCAATATGTCTGAAGAAGAACTTGTATTCGGAGCTGTTGGCGGCGCTGATACCCTGAAACAAATAACAATTACAAACAATGGCCCTGCTTTTAATTTTGAAGGTGTCAGCTTTGACAGCCCGGATTTTGTTGTTTCTGACTGGGGTGGTTCCACTCCACCGTTCGAAATGGCTGACGGGGAATCAAGGATATTGAAGATCACTTACCCCGAAGAAAAACCAACTGTATCAAAAGAAGTGGAAATGACTTTCAACGGAGATTTCCTCTGCGAATTCCCGACTTTGAAACTAATCAGTCTCTGTTCAAGTGAAATTACTGATGAATCTGTCGATTTTGAAACAGTTATGGTTGATTTCTCAGGTGATTATACTATAAACGATGCATTTACCAATACTACTGTCATTCCCCTGGATGTAAAACTAAGCATTGAAGGTACTGATGCTGATATGTTCGTTATCCAGGGCGGAGTTAACATGACTGTAAATCCCGGAGCATCGATCAATGTTCAGGTTAGTTTTGCACCAACATCAACCGGTACAAAAAATGCTGAGCTTAAAATTGAAGTAGAACCAGCCCTTTGCGGTGGTGACTTCAATATTGCACTAAGCGGTGAAGGCGAACCGAATGGTGTTTACGAAGACCAGTATAGCGGCGCATCAAAAGGGATGTCTGTCAATGTCAGCCCTAATCCAGCCAGCGATATTGTAAATATTGAATACAGTATCCCGAGATCAGCTCCTACAAAAGTTGAACTTTATGATTCAATGGGCAGAATGGTTCAGTCACTTAATTCACAAAACCTTATGGCTGGTTCATATACAGGTACACTTGAAGTAAATGATATTGTTCCCGGTTTGTATTTCGTAAGAATTCAGAATGGTAATGATGTACTCGTTGCAAGATTAGTTGTAGCAAGATAATTAATATTACATGAAATTTTAAAAAAGTGTTTTCTCTTAACGGGGAAAACACTTTTTTTATCAGTCTGATATTTTTTCTTTTCACCTGCCAATTCAGGGTTTACAGCCATATACGCAGATATCAGTCTTCTCTATGATATCACCCCCTACCTCGCAATTACTATCTCCCTGCTTCGGATCACTCCGCCGTCGTTAATTTCGATGATGTAAACACCGTTGGCAAGGCCGCTAAGGTCAAATTTATATGATGATACTGTGTTGACTTTTGATTGTTTAAAAACGACATTTCCGCTCATATCTATTACCCGTACTGCAACATCGCCAGGATTCTAGGCCGCAGCCTACACTTTTTCGCCAATTATTACTTGTAAATATTGTAATCTACTATTATCTTTTTTTTATGATTCAATTCCAAGAATTAAAAGTGGCACAGGAGGATTATTTCTACCTTGCCTCATTACATTATAAACTTCGCCTTCATAATATGCTACTCCAGATGACATTTCGGATTGCATTTTCTTAGTAGGCAATATTTCAATTCCTAAATTGATAACTCCTCCAGAATAAAACAGCATATGTTTTACAAATAAGTCATAAGCAACAAATGAATACTTGCCAAATTGAACTTCAACAGCAAGTTTATCTTTTACAAAGTCTGTTTGGTTGTAGCTATAAATAGGTTCTTTTTCTCCATTCTCGATAAGAAATTTCTTTTGAGACGCTGCTTTCATAAGAATACTTTTTTCCATTAATTCTCTATTGAGGGTAATATAGTAATTATATCTACTTTCTGACCAGCCTTTTTTTGTGAATTCTTTTTCAAAAGCTTTATTTAAATCAACCGGACTAAAAAGTTTATTTCCAATTTTTCTCTTCTCCTTGCTAATTTTAGTTCTGTATTCATTTGCATCAATATTTTTAATAACGTTTTTAATTTCTTGATATAATTTTTTGTGATGAACAATTAAATATTCCTCACCATTCAAATGCGAATATTTTTGTGCAATTTTCATAATTCTTTATATAAATTTATCCATTCTTCTGGAATTTTAGCTATTTTATCGTTTGCTTTTGGCTTGTGAATTGGCTTATTTATGGGTCTTAGTTTTAAATTACCCTCTTTTAATTTTTCAATTCTATCATTAGCTACTTTAACATATTCTTTCTCTTTTTCGATACTTACAGAATTTCTATAATTTTTTAATGAAGCGATTGCTGTCGAACCAACACCTGCAAAAGGGTCTAATACCCAACTATTTTTATCTGTTAGAGCCAAAACACACCTTTCAACTAATTCGACAGGGAATTGAGCTGGATGGGCTGTTTTTTCCGGATGATTAGATTTTACATTTGGTATATCCCACAATCCGGATTCCCAATCTTTAACAATAATCTCCCAAATGTCCGATGGATTCTTTCCTTTTGGATTGCCAGATATTTGACCTTTTTTTGGTCCTTTAAAATACCTTTTGCCAGGATATTTTGAAGGGATACGAACGTCATCCAAATTAAAAATATAATCATCTGTTTTTGAAAACCAAAGTAAGGTTTCATAACGTCCAGAAAATCTATTCCTTGCATGTAATCCATGTCCAAAATGCCAAACTATTCTATTTCTTAACTTTAAATTAAATTTTTTGAATATTTGATAATAAAAAATATCAAGAGGAAAAATCTCTCCTTTTTCAACATAATTACCAACTTGCCAACAAATACTACCTTTATTATTTGTAACCCTTACAAGCTCATTGATTATTTGCTCTTGAAGTTCTAAATACTTCTCTATTGAAGTCTTGGTTTCATATTCTTTACCAATATTATAAGGTGGTGATGTAATCACCAGATCAAACCTTTCATTCTCCATTTTTTTGAGATGGCTCAATGTATCGCCAAGTATTATTTCACATGTATTTGGGTACATAAAATCTCTAAACTCGTTTATTTGTACTTTATCTTTCATTTAACAATTCTGAAAAAAATAATACAAAACTACTTTTTTAAATGGTTAGAATAAAATTCTTTTTGAAAATTTGTCAACTAACACAGTAGCGACAATTGAAACAACAAATATTATAATCTACTAAATATACAAAACAATTAAATAAAAAGCTATTATAAACTCCCCCCTACCTCGCTATCACAATCTCCCTGCTTCGGATCACTCCGCCGTCGTTAATTTCAAAAATGTAAACACCGTTGGCAAGGCCGCTAAGGTCAAATCTATATAATGATGCTGTGTTGACTTTAGATTGAGTATAAACAACATTGCCACTCATATCAATTACACGTACTGCAACAGCGCCGGGAGACTGAGCAATATAATTCAGATTTATTATGCCGCTACTTGGCTGGGGATAGATAACAAATGGAACATTTTCCTTTTCATCATCTTCATCAGTAGATGTAATTTCCTGCCATTCTATTTGAAGTTTATAGCCTGGATATATATCAAGATATCTTTCCCGGAATTCAAAATAGAGTTGTGTATTCTCCCATATATCGCCATTTTTTTCCTGGTGTATTTCTTCGGTCAGCAAACCGTCGTCATATTTCATAATAACACGCTTAATAACGGGTAAATCATTCTCCTTTTGGCTGAACATCTCAATTAAAACGGGCAGGTTGTTTTCATAAATCCATTCATATATAATGGTACTAAGCAATTCCTCATTATCATAATTTTCAATTTTACGTGATTTTAGATTACCGTTTGATGTGTATTCCCAAAATACGTTCCTAAACGGTTGCCATCCATTGTCATTATATATAAAATGAAATTCAGTCAGCTCCAGCTGCATCTGATTAAAAGTAACAATATATTTATAATCCGGGATCCATACACCAGTTTCATATCTCTCTATAAGATATTCAATAATTTTTCCGTAAGTATTTTTAATTGTATGTCTTTTGGTCAATCCAATCCAGTTACCGTCTGAAAATTTCAATTGGGTTTCTATACATTTATTCTCTTCCGGATAATCGTATTTCATCTTACCAACGTTTTTCAATTCTCCAGTATAATGTTCTGAAAATCTATAATTTTCTTCAACAATTCTGTTTCTTTCATCATAATTGTATGTATATTCCTCCAAAGAGTTATTTATCTTTCTATATGTTTGTTTTATTAATAATGTATCTTCATATTCCCATTCTTTTATTTCGATCGTTGAAACATCCGGGCTACTCCATTTTTCCTTATATTCCTGAATTTTGTATCCATTCAGATATTGGTAAAAATATATATATTTATTAACCCATTCATCATAACGCCACTCTTCTTTTTTCTCCATAATTATATGATGGTCATCGTCATATTCATAGATTATCCTGACCTTCTGGTCAACAGTATCCGAATCAAACGAGGAACTCAGGCTTTCAGTCAGATAATTGTCTTCGTCATATTTCCATTCGGCGCTGTTCATTATAATATATTCGCTGCCAGTCCAGTACCAGCTTTCATATTTTTTTCTCGGGCCGTTTTCGTAATACTCGTAAATGCTTTTGTAATAGGGAACAATATTTCCGCCCTGTAGCCTCATCCGGATACGTTCAGATAATGAATCCCCCGAATCATATTCATAAGTATATCTTTCAATATCATAATCACTTTCCCCCATGTAGCGTTCGGTATCAAATTGTGATATAAGCCCCTTTTCATTATATATCCTGGAATAAACAGTATGCCCGGATTCTTCCGAATATATATCAATCTTCACCCATTGCTTTTCTGCGGAATATAGACTGATTTGGGCAGCGATCATAATGATAATGTTTGCCACAAATAAAATCCTACCTGATTTCATAACATACTCCTTAATATTCAATTCCGACGGTATATGTTAAACAATCTGATTTGAAAATAGTTGCAATAATTTAAGTAATTTATAGCAATTGGGAATATTATATTTTTAATTTATTGATCAAGTCTTCTTTTGTTATTGAAAAATGTTTAGCTATATCATTCAAAATTGAAGATAGAGTTCCAACCTTTATCGGAATATGAGACGGGATAGTAATATGATGTTCTCAATTTCTTGACGTAGTCAATCTGATATGACTTCCAGTCTGGCGTGTAATATTGTATCCCAACTTATCTAGTTTTTTTACCAGTATCAACCCATCAATATCTCTGGATAATTTCATTATAATGCAAATACTTCATCATGAACAAAATGCATTCTAACCAATTTTGGTAATTCCCCATCATCAAAATGACATTTGATTGCATCTTTAATATTTTCCTTAATTTCTTCAATTGTTCCGGCATCGGTAAAAATGCTGTAACCCATAGCTTTTGCAGAATATCCACCTTCAGCAGCTTCTTCGATTAAAAAAATTATCTCGCTCATTTGATTTCAATTAATATTAATTTGTACATCTAACTTAAAATACGAATTTTCACAAACTTAATAGCTCAATATTATTTATATAGTAACTACATTTGCAAAACCGGATATAAAAAAACTCCCCGAACAAAATCCGGGGAGCCATATATATTAGCTAATATTTTACAATTTCTACGAGCAGCCGCTTGTGCCACCGCAATCTTCGCAAACCGTGCAGCTGCCGTTCCTGCGCACGCGCATTGAACCGCAATAAACGCATTGCTCGCCGGTGTAGCCGAATGTTTTTGCATCCATACTTGCATTTCTTTTAGGTGCACTTCCGTTTAGAGGTTTACCTTCAGCCGGAGAGCTTTCCTGAGATACCATTGCAGGCTCGCTTTTTTGTTTGCTCTCAATTTGATTTGCAGGACTATCATTATTGTTTGATTTGTCCTTTTCATCATTCTTCGAACTTTTACCATCACCGCCTTTGGGCTTATCATCCTTTTTATCAGTTGTTTTGGCCTCATGCCTTATCTCATCCACAGCGTGTACATGAACGAAATCTTCCCTGTGAAGGTAGTCATAGCCAAGTGAACGGAATACGTAGTCAAGAACGGAATAAACAGACTTTATGGCCTCGTGGCCGGAAACATAGCCTGCCGGTTCAAACCTGGTATATATAAATGAATCTACCAGCTCTTCCAGCGGAACTCCGTACTGCAATGCCTTGGATGCGAGAATTGCAAAGCTGTTCAGCAGCCCCCTGAATGAAGCACCTTCCTTGTACATATCAATAAAAATCTCGCCAAGAGCGCCATCTTCATACTCGCCGGTACGAAGGTAAACTTTGTGTCCGCCAACTGAAGCCTCGCGGATATGTCCGTGACGTTTGCCGGGTAATTTTTTCCTGATAGGTTTCTGTAGTTTTTCCTGTATTCTTTCCTGAAGTTCCTTAGCTCCGAGAGTTTCATCAAGAGTCTCTCTGTCACCAAGCATAACAACTTCATCAAGCTCGTCGAATGATTTTGTATTAAGCGGCTGCGAGAGTTTTGAACCATCCCTGTACAGAGCAATAGCCTTGAGCATATATTTCCATGACTGCATATAAACATCGCCGATATCATCAACGCTTGCCTCGGCAGTCATGTTAACTGTTTTAGAGATAGCTCCGGAAATAAAGGGCTGAGCAGCAGCCATAATCCTGACATGCCCCATGTGCTCGATATACCTTTGGCCTTTTTTACCGCATTTATTCGCAGTATCAAAAATAGACAGATGCTCATCTTTAAGATTAGGAGCGCCTTCCAGCATCATTGTACCACAAATAAAATCATTAGCTTTATCTATTTCGGATTCGGAAAATCCGAGAGCAGAAAGCATATCAAATGAAGGATCGTCTATCTGCTCCTGGGTAAAACCAAGCTGCCTGCAAAATTCTTCGCCAAGCTGCCATTTATTAAAAGCAAACCTGATATCGAAAACATTATCAAGCTGTTTCTCAATAATATCTATTTTCTCTGTACCAAATCCCTTTTCACTCAACGTTTTCTGATTAATTGCAGGACAACCGATAAGAGTTCCGTGTCCCTTACTATATTTTTCGATTTCATCAATTTGTTTATCAGAATATCCAAGTTTAACCAAAGCTTTCTGAACTGACTGGTTAACAATTTTAAAATATCCCCCGCCGGCAAGTTTTTTATACTTCACAACTGCAAAGTCGGGCTCGATTCCGGTAGTATCGCAATCCATCACAAGGCCGATAGTTCCGGTTGGAGCCAGAACAGTTACCTGTGCATTCCTGAAGCCGTGCTGTTCTCCAAGTTCAAGGGCCTTGTCCCAGCTTTCCCTCGCGGCATCAACCATATAAAGAGGAGCAAAACGCGGATCAATACCCATGGGGCGAACGGTTAGTCCCTCGTACTCCGCTGCAGGAGCATTATAAGCAGCTTTTCGGTGATTCCTGATAACCCGGAGCATATCATCTTTATTCATCTCATACTTGGCAAATGTTCCAAGTTCCTTTGCCAGCTCTGCTGATGTTTCATAAGATGTGCCTGTCATTATTGCGGTAATGGCACCTGTCCACGCCAAAGCTTCCGGAGAATCGTAAGGAATGCCGTTTACCATAAGCAAACTGCCAAGATTGGCATATCCCAGCCCGAGTGTACGAAAATCATAGCTAAGCTGCGCCATTACTTTTGACGGGAACTGAGCCATTAGTACTGATGTTTCCAGTATTACCGTCCATATCCTTACGGCATGACGAAAATCGTCAACAAGGAACTCATAGTTTTTCTCATCAAGAAATTTCATCAGGTTAAGGCTGGCAAGGTTGCATGCTGTATTATCCAGGAACATGTACTCGCTGCAGGGGTTACTTGCATTGATCCTGCCGGAATTGGGGCATGTATGCCATTCGTTAATAGTAGTATCAAACTGAACACCGGGATCGGCACTCTTCCATGCGCTCATATTAATCTTATTCCAGAGATCACGTGCCCGTACAACTTTGGCAGGCTGATCAGAAGTTCTCCATTTCAATTCCCAATCAGCATCTTCTTCAACAGCTTTAATAAAATCATTGCTTATTCTTACCGAATTATTTGAATTCTGACCGCTGACAGTGTTATATCCTTCACCCTCGTAGTGGGTATCGAATTCTTCAAAATTGAGGTCGGTGAATCCCTGCCCAACAAGGTTCAATACCCTGTCGATAATAGATATCGGCATACCCCTGTCAGTAGCTTTCACTATCAGATTATTCAGGGTTGAGTTTTCAGCCCGGTTAGTACCGTTGGCGAGCGCTTCATCCATTATAGCGCTAAGGAATGCTTTGTTAATCCTGGAACCAGTAACAAGAGCCGCAACTTTTTCTTCTTCCCGGGCTTTCCACTCAATGAACTCTTCCACGTCCGGGTGATCAATATTTATAACCACCATTTTTGCTGCACGCCTTGTTGTTCCACCGGATTTTATCGCGCCGGCTGCGCGGTCGAAAATTTTAAGGAAACTCATAAGTCCGGAACTAACTCCCCCCCCGGAAAGTTTTTCGCCGGCAGCCCTGATATTTGAGAAATTCGTTCCGGAACCGGAACCGAATTTAAATATTCTTGCTTCCCTCGCGGCAAGGTCAAAAATACCACCATCACCTACCAGGTCGTCTTCTATCGACTGAATAAAGCAGGCATGAGGCTGTGGCCTTGTATAAGCATCCTGAGATTTATTAAGTTTTTTTGTGTCGGGATCAACATAAAAGTGTCCCTGCTTACGGCCCCTGATATCATATATATTTGCAAGGCCGGTATTAAACCACTGAGGAGAATTTGGTGCGGCATACTGTTTCATGATCATGTAAACAGTTTCATCATAAAATATCTTTGCATCATCCTCTGTATCAAAGTACGCGTATCTTTCAGCCCAGTCACGCCATGTACCTGCCAAACGATGTGCTACCTGTTTGATTGAATTTTCTGCTCCGAGAATCCTGTTCCCTTCGTCATCAAAAAGTTCATCGCCATTTTCATCAAACTGTGGTACTCCTGTTTTACGAAAATATTTCTGTGCGAGAATATCAGTGGATACCTGTGACCACTGCACGGGTACTTCAATATCTTCCATTTCGAAAACAACCGAGCCGTCTGTATTCCTGAGTACTGAGGTCCTCTTCTTATATTCGAACATATCATAAGGGCTGATGCCATCCCTGGTGAAACGCCGCGTAAATTTCATTTCTACCTCAATTATTTATTTAGTAACATATTTTTTACTATCTTGAAAATATTTTTGCTGCTGAAATATTAGGAGGGTATTTTTCCCTGACGATTGTATTTTTGACAGTTTCATGTTATTATTTTCTTCCTAAAAAGTATTTTATGCTGTCAATATAAAACGTTTTTTCAGCCTCGTATATTTTAAAATGCAGCTATTTTGTAACACGAAAATTACGAAAAAATAGGGCGAAATCATTTGCATTCTTTTCCACATCTTGTGGAAAATTATTAATAAATAATTAATATTTAAATATCAACATTACTATACATGTACTTACAATTTATTTTGTTCAAAATTCAATAGTTTTCCACATGCAAGAGCTTTTTCTCAATATAGATTTACAGATATTTTACTTTTTTAACCAGACACTGGCCAATCCTGTATTCGATATTATTATGCCGTTTATAACTAATTTTAAGCACTGGGTTCCCGTATATATTATTTTTATCATTCTTGGCCTGTGGAAGGGTGGTGCAAAAGGAAGAATTGCTGTTTTAGCAGTAATTGTTGCTGTCGGGCTAAACGATTATTTAAGCAGTTCTGTTCTTAAAGAAATTTTCGAACGCCTGCGGCCCTGCCGGGAACTTGCTGATGTAAGATTGCTGATAAGTTGCGGGCCGGGGTTTTCATTTCCCTCTTCTCATTCATCGAACAGTTTTACTATGGCAGCCTTGCTTGCTTTTTTCTATCCCAAAAGGCAATGGATTTTCTGGATACTTGCCGCAATGATTGCATTCAGCAGGACATACTGTGGCGTTCACTATCCGGGTGATATTCTTGCAGGAGCCATTTTCGGCCTGCTGGTAGCGTTCGTATTTCAAATCATTATCAAATACACTGTTCCTAAAAGATTTTTACCGGAATCAAAACTTAATCAAATTTCCCGTCCCTGATATATAAGGTATTTTCAGCTATTTCTGCAACATCCTTATTATGTGTAGCTACCAGAAAAGTCAGCTTAAGATCTTTTCTTAATGTGGAAATTAATTCCAGAACCGACTCAGAGTTTGCCGCATCAAGGCTTCCTGTTGGCTCGTCGGCAAATACAATCATTGGTTTGTTTATCAAAGCCCTTGCGATTGCAACTCTTTGCTGCTCACCTCCGGAAAGTTCGGCAGGTTTATGTTCTGCGCGGTCTGCCATTCCTACCATATTAAGAAGTTCCATTCCATCAGGCCTGAGCTCCTTAATAGATTTCCCACTAATCATGCCCGGAATAGCCACATTTTCCAGTGCGGTAAATTCAGGCAAAAGCTGGAAATACTGAAATATAAAGCCAATCTTTCTGTTTCTGATCATAGAGGCACGCTTCGAGCTGACGTTATCATAGTCTATGAATTCGTTATCGTTTAAAATTGAAATTTTTCCTTTGTCAGGGTTATCTATCAGCCCAAGTAAATGTAGCAGTGTACTTTTTCCTGCTCCGGAAGGCCCCATGACAGTTTTAAAATCACCAGAGAAAATCTCTATATCAATTCCCTTCAGCACCGGAACATCACGTTTATCACCGGTTTTATATGATTTATAAATTTTTTCCGCTTTCAGGATCAGTTTTTCATTCATAAGTTCAAACCTGTTAGTGAATACTTAATCCAAAAATAATAAAAAAAGGCGGCAATCTGCCGCCTTAAATCTATTCTTTTGCTAAATATTATTCAGCTTTTTTTTCTTCTTCTTCGCCCTCGGCTTTATCTTCAGCAGGAGCTTCATCTTTTGCTTCTTCTGCCGGAGTTTCTTCTACTACTTCTGCCGGAGCTTCTTCAGTAGCAACTTCGTCAACCGGAGTTTCTTCTACTACTTCTTCAACAACTTCTTCTTTAGGCTCAACAACCTCTTCTACTTTAGGTTTTGCAGCTTTTTTAGGAGTTGATTTCTTTTTCTTCGAACCGGTGGCTCCGTCAACGGGTGCCGACCAGTCAACTAATTCAATAATTGCAGTTCTGCCGGCGTCTCCCCTGCGGAAACCTGTTTTAACTATTCTTGTATAGCCGCCAGCCCTGTTTTCAACAACGGGGGCAATAGCATCGAATAATTCTTCGAGTACGGCTTTAGTTTTAATATGTTTGGCAACGATCCTGCGATTGTGGATGTCAATTTTCTGACCTTCTGGAAGTAGTCCCTGCTGTTCCCTTGCAAGAGCTTTTTTTGCTTTTGTAATAAGTCTTTCAGCGTAGGGCCTGAGTTCCTTAGCCTTGGCTTCAGTAGTTTCGATTTTTTTATGCTCAAATAAAGCCGTGGCCAAATTGCGCATAAGAGCCTTCTTGTGGCTGCTTGTACGTTTTAGCTTTCTACCGCTTTTTCTGTGTCTCATTTCTTTTTACCTGAAATATTTTATTTTCGTTAACTCTTTTATTTTTATTCCATGCCGCCGGCCTTGTCATCCTTCAGGTATTGCTCTACGCTCATACCGAATTCGAGGCCAAAGTTTTGAACTACATCCGAGAGCTCAGCAAGTGATTTTCTTCCGAAGTTACGGAATTTCAGGAGTTCTGATTCCTGAAGCTGAACAAGCTCGGCAAGGTTCTTGATGCTTGCTGCCTTAAGGCAGTTATGTGCACGAACGGAAAGTTCAAGCTCATCAACAGGTGTAAGCAGTATCTTCTGCAGCCTTTTTCTTTCTGCAAGTTTTACTTCTTCTTCCACTAATTCCTGTTGCTGCTGTTCTTCTTCGAATTCATCGAAGTTTATGAAGAATTTAATATGGTCGTTTAAAATCTTCGCGGCATGGTGAACAGCTTCCTGAGCTGAAATAGTACCGTCGGTTCTTACATCAAGGATAAGCCTTTCGTAATCGGTTCTCTGCCCAACACGATAAGGCTCAACGGTGTATATAACATTTTTAATCGGTGTGTAAATGGCATCTATCGGCAGCATCCCGATCGGGTAATCTACTATTTGCTGCTCTTCGGCCGGGATATATCCCTTGCCCCTGCCAATTCTTAATTCCACGTCAAATTCAGCGTCTTCGGCCAAAGTTGCTATGTGGTGATCAGGATCCAGAATCTCCAGGCTCTCGGCTGCATCCTGAATTTCTTTTGCAGTCCATTCTTTCGGACCTTTCAGGTGCAATAAAACTCTCTGGTTTTTCTTATCCAGATTTTTAATTCTGACTTCTTTCAGGTTTAAGATAATTTCGGAAACATCTTCAATAACGCCCTGAATAGTCTGGAATTCATGTAGAACATCAGTAATTTTCAAACCGACAATAGCCGATCCGGGTATTGACGAAAGAAGCACTCTGCGAAGTGCATTACCAATAGTTACTCCATAGCCCTGTTCCAGTGGCTGAAGAATAAATTTTCCATGAAAGTCCGAAGAAGATTCTTCAATCTGAACCCTGTCTGGCATCTGCATTTGTGTATTCATATCTCTTACAGCAATTTTTTGAAAAAATCTGCTTAACTACACCCGTCCGGGTTAATTTGATAACAGCCCTAAGGCCAAAAACGTGCCAGGTAATTACACCCTTCTTCTCTTCGGAGGCCTGCAGCCATTATGAGGAATAGGTGTTTTATCCACGATACTGTGCACTTCAAGTCCGGCCTGGGTTAAAGCCCTGATTGCTGCTTCACGTCCGGAACCCGGGCCTTTCACAACAACATCAACTTTCCTGAGGCCCATATCGTAAGCTTCTTTTGCTGCTTTTTCAGCAGATACCTGTGATGCGTAGGGAGTGTTTTTCTTGGAACCCCTGAAACCATTCCTGCCTGCTGAGGACCAGCAAAGCGCATTGCCGTACATATCAGTAATTGTTACCATCACATTGTTGAAGGTTGCACGGATAAATGCTTTACCATGTATGTCAGCAATAACTCTCTTTTTTTGTCTCTTTTTTGCCACAGCTTTTTACCTTGATAAATATGTTCGTAATAAAAGCTAAAAATCTTATTAAGTAAATTCTGCAAGCAAAGCTTATTTTTTAATAGCTTTTTTCTTGCCGGCAACAGTTTTCTTACGGCCTTTTCTTGTGCGGGCGTTTGTTCTTGTTCTCTGCCCGTGAGCCGGAAGGCCTCTCCTGTGTCTCAGGCCACGATAACATCCTACATCCATAAGACGTTTGATATTCATCTGAACTTCGGTTCTTAACTGGCCCTCTGTTTTATATTCATCAACGATCTGGCGAATAGCTGCCACTTCGTCGTCTGTCCACTGGTTTACCCTCTTTGATTCATCGATGCCGGCTCTGCTGAGTATCTCCCGGGATGTAGTTCTTCCAATCCCGAAAATATACGTCAGGCCTATTATTCCACGTTTATTTTTAGGAAGGTCTATACCTGCAATACGTGCCACTTTAGTCCACCTGATTTATTATGTAATTCTTTAATTAACTTTCTTTTCTAAACCCGTTTGGCAAAGGAAAACTTTATCCCTGCCTCTGTTTCATTTTAGGGTTTTTCTTGTTTATTATGTAAATACGACCTTTTCTTTTAACGATCTTGTCGTCTGCTGTTCTTTTCTTTACTGATGCCTGAACTTTCATTTTTTTCCCCGTAAGAAAAAATTAGTAATTATTTATATCTGTATACAATCCGGCCTTTTGACAAATCATAAGGTGAAAGTTCAACGGTAACTTTATCACCCTGGAGAATTTTGATAAAATTCATCCTCATTTTCCCGGAAATATGTGCCAGCACCGTGTGTCCGTTCTCGAATTTCACGATAAACTGGGTGTTTGGCAGTGTTTCTTCTACAATACCGTCTAATCTGATTTGTTCTTGTTTTGACATAATACCTTTATTTAATCTCTTAAAGTTAATATTATTGGTTTATTTTTGTCAATTACAATCGTATGTTCAAAGTGTGCCGCCGGTTTCCGGTCAGCAGTTATGATTGTCCAGCCGTCATTTCCTGTGATAATATTCTTCTTACCAGCATGAACCATAGGCTCGATGGCCATTGTCATGCCTTTGTGCAATTTCACGTTTGGATATTGATCCCTGTGAAGAAGCGGGGGTACAAAATTTGGTACCGGAGGCTCTTCATGAAGGTGACTTCCGATTCCGTGCCCAACCAGTTCCCTGGTTACCGAAAAACCGTTTTTTTCAACATGCTGCTGAACAGCCCTGGAGATATCATATAGTTTGTTTCCATCAACACCCTGCTCTAATCCGAGCATTAATGATTCTTCTGTAACTTTCATCAGCTTTTTGTTTTCTTCGGATATTTCACCTACTGCATAAGTAACGGCGCTGTCACCGAAGTAACCGTTTTTCTCAGCTCCGCAATCGATCGAAACGATCATTCCTTCAACCAGTTCCTGGTCCGAAGGTATGCCATGCACTACCTGCTCGTTGATCGATATGCACAATGTACTTGGAAAGAACTTATTATCAACCTTATACCCTTTAAATGCCGGAACAGCTCCCTGGGATCTGATATAGTCTTCGGCAATTTTGTCAAGTTCAATTGTTTTGACTCCCGGCTTAACGTATTTTTTCATAAGCGACAGGGTATCAGCAACAATTCTGCATGATTTTTCAATAAGGTCTATTTCGTTTTCCGTCTTTATCAAAGTCGGATATTTATTTCTCTTGTTACTCATAGTTATAAGTGACGGCCTTTCATCTTACCGCTCTTCATAAACCCGTCATAATGCCTCATCAACAGGTATGATTCAATTTGCTGCAAAGTATCAAGGGCAACGCCCACAATAATCAGCAAACTTGTACCGCCAAAGAATGATGCAAATGATGTTGTAACCGAGAAAATCTTACCGATAAATACCGGAAGAACTGCAACGATTGCAAGGAATATTGATCCCGGCAATGTGATGCGTGTAAGAATACCGTCTATATATTCTGTTGTGGCTTTACCAGGCCTGATGCCCGGAATAAAACCGCCCTGTTTTTTCATATTGTCAGCAATATCCCTTGGATTGAAAATAATTGCAGTATAAAAATATGTAAAGAATATAATTATACCACCAAAAATAATTGCATAAACAAAGGACTGCTGGCTGAATAATTCAGCAAACCAGCGAACTGAATCGCTTTCGGGGAAGAACTGTGCAATCGTGTTCGGAATGAACATTAAGGACTGCGCAAAGATAATAGGCATCACATTGGCAGTATTCACTTTGATAGGGATATACTGTGTAGTTCCGCCAAATACTTTTCTTCCTACAACTCTCTTGGCATATTGCACAGGAACTCTTCTGGCGCCCTGTGTAATCATTATTACCAGTGCAATAATACCCACGAGCAATGCCAGTACTATCAGTTCAACCATCCAGTGGCGCGAACCAACTACAACTAACTGATATTCCTGGTAAAGCGAGGCAGGCAGCCTTGCAATAATACCAATAAAGATAATAAGTGATATACCGTTACCAATTCCTTTATCTGTAATCTGCTCTCCAAGCCACATAAGGAATATTGTTCCGGCAGTAAGCATGGATACAGTAGTTATCGAGAAAAGGAATCCCGGATCAGGAACAACTCCCGGCTGGCTCATCAATTTGATACTAACAGCCCAGCCCTGCAGTGCAGAAATAAGAACCGTACCGATCCTGGTATAATTATTAATTTTCTTGCGGCCTTCTTCTCCTTCTTTCTGAAGTTTCTGAATTTCAGGAATAATAATTCCTGCAAGCTGAAATACGATTGAAGAAGTAATGTAAGGCATGATTCCAAGCGCGAAAATAGCGGCATTGGAAAACGCGCCGCCAACAAACATATCGAACAGCCCGAATAATGTATTGCTGTCCGAGCCTGATGTTGCCTTTAGAGCAACAACGTCTATACCCGGTAGCGTGATATGGGCGCCGATACGAACAACAAGAAGAACCAAGAGAGTGAAAAGGATTCTCTCTCTTAGCTCGTCTATTTTAAAAATATTTAGAACCGTATCCACAAATTTAGCCATTTACAGTTACCGTCCCTCCGGCTGCTTCAATTTTTTGTTTAGCTGATTCAGATACTTTATCAACTGTTACATTTAACTTAGCGGTAAGGTCTCCCTGACCGAGAATTTTCACGGGCTTATTAGCATTGCGAACAACACCAAGGTCAAGAAGTGTCTGATTATCAACACTATCCTGAATTTTGTTGTCGTCAACAAGCTCTTGTAGCCTTGCCACGTTAACAACATGGTATTCCACGCGGAACCTGTTGTTAAACCCAAATTTTGGCACTCTACGGTTCAATGGCATCTGTCCGCCTTCGAACCCTCGGGGAATAGTAGCGCCCGCACGCGACTTCTGGCCTTTATGGCCTTTGGTAGAAGTCCCACCATGGCCGGAGCCCTGGCCCCTGGCAATGCGCTTTCTTTTTTTCTTAGCCCCATCTGCAAACTGAAGATTACCAATATGCTTCATTTGTTACGATCTTTTATATTATTCTGAAATTTCTTCTACTTTCACAAGGTGCTTAACCACTTCGATCATTCCCCTTGTCTGCGGATTATCCGGCAGAACAGCGGAATTATTCGGGCGGCCCAGCCCCATGGCTTCGATAGTAAGCTTTTGCTTTTTCTTTCTTTTAATCACGCTGCGTAACTGCGTTATTTTTAGTTTGCTCATTTTAATACCTGTTATTCTATTAAGTCTGAACTTTATTCACGTGATCAACCGTTTAGAACCTGCTCAATCGGGATACCCCTGCGTGCAGCTACTGCTGTTGCATCTTCCATTGAAGTAAGTGCGACCATTGTAGCTTTAACTGTATTGTGCGGGTTCGAAGAACCAAGGTTCTTGGTAAGAACGTCTTTTACCCCGGCAAGCTCAAGGATGGCACGAACGCCACCGGCTGCAATCACACCTGTACCCGGAGTAGCAGGCCTGATCATAACTCTTGCAGCGCCGAATTTACCTATTGCCTCATGAGGCAGGGTATTTTCCTGAAGCCTGATTTTTACAATATTCTTTTTAGCTGATTCCGTTGCTTTTGTTACCGCGTCAACAACTTCACCGGCTTTACCAAGCCCGTAACCGACATGGCCCTGCCCGTCGCCTACTACCACGATAGCCGAGAAATTAAAACGGCGACCGCCCTTTACAACTTTCGCGGTCCTTCCGACATAAACTAGCTTATCATTAAGTTCAAGCTCTGATGCTCTAATTTTTGCCACGATAATCTCCTTTAGCCAATATTGGCGTTATACAATTTCTTTTCTTTTTAAAATTCAAGTCCGGCTTTCCTGGCGGCATCAGCTAATTCTTTAATCCTGCCGTGAAAAAGGAAACCATTCCTGTCGAATGCAACCCTTTTTATTTCGGCGGATACAGCTTTCTGCCCGAGAATTTCGCCAACAATCCTGCTTTGTTCTTTTTTCTTCATCTCAGGTGTGATTTTTTCAATCACATCTTTGTCGAGTGTTGATGCAGAAACAAGGGTACGGGATTCATCATCATTGATGATCTGTGCGTAAATGTGCTTCGAGCTTCTGAAAACAGTCAGCCTTAAACGCTCGGAAGTTCCAAAAATACGTTTCCTTATATGATGCTTTCTGCGAGTTTGCCTTTTTGCTCTTATCTTCAGCTTTTTCATCTTTTCTTCTGCAAATTTTTTTTAAAAAATTAAGCAGCTGTCTTACCAGCTTTACGTCTGATATACTCACCCTCGTACCTGATACCTTTGCCCTTGTACGGTTCGGGTTTACGCAATTTGCGCACTGTAGCGGCCACCTGGCCGACGAGTTGTTTATCGATACCTTTGATTATTATTATCGTAGGTTTCGGTGTTTCGAACTCGATACCGTCAGGAGGAATGATCAGAACCGGGTGTGAAAAACCTAAGGAAAGGAACAAACGGTTACCGCGCATTTCAGCTTTATAGCCCACACCTTCAATAAGAAGTGTCTTGGCGAATCCATTGACCACACCTTCTATCAAGTTTGCGCTCAATGCCCTCGCCAAACCGTGCTGAGCTCTGACTTTACGGTCTTCGTTGTCTCTTCCAAAAGTTAATGTATTGCCTTCAAGGTTGTAATTAATAGCTTCGGGCAGCTGGTAAGTCAGCTCACCCTTGGGGCCTTTTGCTGTCAGAAGGCCTTCGTCGCTAATTGTTACCTGAACCTTGTCAGGGATTTCTATCGGATTTTTTCCTATCCTTGACACTTTAAGCTCCTAATTATAATTCTACCAAACTGAACATAGAACTTCGCCGCCGACATTGGCTTTCTTTGCCTGTTTGTCTGTCATCACACCTTTAGAGGTGGATATGATAGCTACTCCAAGGCCGTTTTTAATTCTCGGCAGCTTGTCCACCGGCGCGTAAACGCGACGGCCCGGCTTGCTTATTTTCACCATTTCCCTGAAGGCCGGTTTTCTCTTGTAATATCGTAGGGTAATTTTAATAGTACCCTGAACTTTATCCTGTGTTTCTTCACAATCCGCGATGTACCCCTGCTCCTTGAGGATCCGGGCGATCGCGAACTTCAATTTAGAGTGTGGTAACTCTAAAGTTTTGTGATTTGCTTTTCCCGCGTTTCTAATACGCGTTAGGAAATCTGAAATCTGATCTGTTACTGGCATAATTTATCTCTGTTAATCTTGTCCCACAGTCACGGGTGTCAAAAAAATAGCAATTTACGTTGTTTTTATTTTTTTACCAACTGGCTTTTTTAATTCCGGGTATTTTCCCTTCTAAAGCCATCTGCCTGAAAACGTTCCTGCAAAGACCATATTTGCGGTAAACGCTACGGGCTCTTCCTGTAACATTGCACCTGTTCTGAATACGAACCGGGGCGCTGTTGCGCGGGAGTTTCTGCAGCCCTTCCCAGTCGCCGGCTGCTTTAAGTTCTTCTCGCTTGGCGGCGTATTTTTCCGCCATCCTTTTTCTTTTATCGTTGCGTGCTACTATACAGATTTTAGCCATTTTTAAACTCAATCTTTTTTACGAAAAGGAAATCCGAATTCTGATAGAAGAGCATGAGCTTCTTCATCATTTTCGCATTTAATTACAAATGTAATATCAAGACCGGATATTTTGTTAACTTTATCAACGTCAATTTCCGGAAATATGATCTGTTCCTTAATGCCCACGCTATAATTACCTCTGCCGTCGAATCCTTTGTCGCTCAGTCCCCTGAAGTCACGGATACGAGGTGAAGCAATATTGATGAACCTGTCAAGAAATTCAAACATTCTTGCCCGGCGCAGTGTTACATGGCAGCCTATGGGCATGCCCTGGCGGAGCTTGAAGTTTGAAATAGCTTTCTTGGCTTTCGAAATAGCAGGCCTTTGCCCTGAGATCAGTTCAAGTTCGTTGATAGCGCCATGAAGCACTTTCTGATCCTGAACGGAATCTCCCATACCCATATTCATGCATATTTTCTCGAGTTTAGGTACCTGCATTATTGATTTATAGCCAAATTTCTTCATCATAGCCGGCACGACTTTCTCGTGATAGAAACTTACGAGCCTTGCAGGTGGGACTGTTTTGTCCTTTACGTCTTCCAGACGTTTTCCTTCCGGCTGAAACTTAAGTTTCTTCGATGCCGATTGTCCTTTAGTTGATGATTTTGTCTTTGCCATAATTTTATGCCAACTGTGTTATTTTATTATAAATCATTGTTATTTGTCTTCGCGTACCTGACGGCGGCAATTTTTCCGCCTTTTTCCTCGCGCCTGATACCGATCCTAGTAGGATTCTTGTCGCTATCAAGGAGCAGAACATTAGAGTAGTGAATAGGCATTTCCCTCTTCACAATGCCGCCCTTTTCATTTTTAGGGTTAGGCCTCTCATGTTTTGATCGCTCGTTGACTCTTTCAACCAGAATCTTCATTTTATCCGGGTACACTTCCAGGACGCGGCCTTGCTCGCCTTTGTTTGCGCCGGCTATTACCTGAACTATGTCACCTTTTTTAATCTTCAATTTCATCTTTGATAACCAATCAATTGAATTAACAAAAATATACCTTATAAAACTTCCGGCGCCAGCGACACGATTTTCATGTAATTCTTTTCTCTTAGTTCCCTAGCAACGGGACCGAAAATACGAGTGCCTCTTGGCTCGCCCTGCGCGTTAAGAATAACAGCCGCGTTATCGTCGAATCTGATGAAAGAGCCGTCACGGCGTCCTACTTCTTTTTTCGTACGAACAACAACTGCTTTAACCACAGTGCCTTTCTTTACCTCCGAATTAGGAATCGCAGCTTTCACTGAAGCAACAATAATATCACCAACACTCGCGTATTTCTTGCCGTGGCCGCCAAGAATTCGGATTACTCTTATCCTGCGTGCGCCGGAGTTATCTGCTACAATCAAATTTGTTTCTTCTTGTACCATTATTATCTCCTTCTTACTTGGCTCGCTCAACAACATCGATCATTTCCCAACGCTTTTTGGCGCTGAGCGGACGGCACTCGCGAATCCTGACGGTATCGCCGATTCCGCAGTCGTTTGCCTCGTCGTGTGCCATGACTTTTTTGCTTTCTTTATAATATTTCTTATAAAGAGGATGCTTTACCTGGCGTTCAATCAAAACGACAACAGTTTTGTCGCTTTTATTGGAAACAACCTTTCCCGTGAGCACTCTTTTCTGAGCTTTACGTTCAGCAACTGGTGCAGGTGTGGGTTCAGCAGTTGTTGTCTCGGCCGCCGGGGTTTCCTGCGTTTCTAATTCTTTAATATCTTCCATATTATTATCCATTTTGCTGTGCACGTTTTCTTTCATTCAAAATAGTTTTCATTCTAGCGATATCTTTTTTAAGGATATGAAGATATGAAGTATCCTGCAATTGTTTCAGGGCGTGCTGGAAGTTCTGTGTTGCCAGAGTTTCCTCAGATTCCTGCAACAAATGCTCCAGTTCGGCCTGGGTCAATTCCCTAAGATCGCTTGCTTTACGTGGCTTCATTTTACATCAAATCTATACGTGTTACAAATTTGGTCTTAATTGGCAGTTTATGGGATGCAAGCCTGAGAGCTTCCTGAGCACGCTCTTTGCTTACACCATCCACTTCGAATAGTACCCTGCCCGGTTTGATTACCGCTACCCAGCCTTCCGGCGTTCCTTTACCTGATCCCTGCCTTGTTTCGGCGGGTTTTTTGGTAAAAGCTTTATCAGGAAATATCCTGATCCAGACTTTACCGTCGCGTTTCAGATAACGGTTGATAGCGATCCTGGCTGCTTCAATCTGGCGATTAGTCATCCAGCAGCATTCAAGTGCCTTCAGTCCGTAAGCGCCGAAATCGACAGTCGAACCGCGCCAGGCTTTACCCCTCATTCTACCGCGATGGGGTTTTCTTCTTTTTACTCTTTTCGGCATTAACATGAGAATTTCCCAATGATATTATTTCGAATTTTGCTTCTTACTGTTTACCGATTATCTCACCCTTACAGATCCATACTTTTATTCCAATGGATCCGTAAATTGTCTGCGCTGTTGCCGTCCCGTAATCGATGTCCGCACGAAGGGTATGCAGTGGGATCCTGCCGTCCTTGTACTGTTCAGTCCTGGCCATCTCGGCACCGCCGAGCCTGCCTGCGCACATCACACGAATACCAACTGCTCCCATTCTCATGGCTGCTGAAACTGACTGCTTCATGGCGCGGCGGAATGAAATTCTGCCTTCGAGCTGCTGTGCAATATTATCGGCAACAAGTAACGCGTCCAATTCGGGGCGTTTCACTTCGCTTATAAGAATTTTTACATCCTTGCCCGTAAGTTTTTTCAACTCTTCTTCCAATTGGGTAATGTCTTTACCTGATTTTCCGATAATAACGCCGGGCCTTGACGTATTGATTGTAATCCTGAGCTGTTTTGCTGTTCTTTCAACGATAATCCTGGCGATGCCTGCTTTTTTCTTCCTGTTTCTAATGTAATTTCTTACTTTAATATCTTCAGAAAGTTTAGTAGCAACGTTAGATTCGTCGAACCAGTTAGCATCCCAGTTCCTGATTATTCCCAAGCGAAGCCCGATCGGATTAGTTTTCTGTCCCAATTTCTTCTCCTTGTGATTCTTGAGTTGAAACAACTATAGTCAAATGATTAGTTCTCTTCCTAATCCTGTACGCTCTGCCCATCGGGGCCGGCTGAATTCTTTTCATCGCGGGGCCTTGATTAACGAAGGCTGCCTTAACGAAAACTTCTTCAATATCCGGCGTTATGTCTTCATCATTGTTCGACAAATTGGCGATTGCAGACCTAAGGACCATTTCCGCGTCGCGGGCCGCCAGTTTAGGGGCGAACTTGAGAATAGACAAGGCTTCCTCGGCGCTTTTGCCGCGGATAAGATCGATTACCAATCTCATTTTACGCGGGGAAGAACGTATGTATTTTTTGAGAGCCCTTGCTTCCATTTTTATCTCCATTTAAAAAACTATTATCCGCCTTTTCTGTGACCGGCGTGTCCTCTGTAAACTCTTGTTGGCGAAAATTCTCCGAATTTATGGCCAACCATGTTCTCGGTAATATATACCGGGATAAAATTCTTACCGTTATGAATCGCAACCGTGTGCCCCACGAAATCAGGAGTGATCATGGAGGCTCGCGACCACGTTTTTATAACATCTTTCTTATTAGCTTCATTTTGTTTATCTATCTTTTTCTGAAGCTTGTAGTGTACGAAATAACCTTTTTTCAGTGAGCGGGCCATAACGTTTCCTTCACTCTATTTTGATTTTCTTCCACGAACAATATATTTGTTTGAATGCTTGCGTTTCTTACGCGTCTTCAGGCCCTTGGTGTATTTACCCCAAGGTGTTGTCGGATGCTGGCGTCCACCACCGGATTTGGATGTACCCTCGCCACCGCCCATGGGGTGATCTATCGGGTTCATAGCCATACCGCGTGTCTGGGGCCTGATACCGAGCCAGCGAGTACGTCCGGCTTTACCAAGCATGATATTTTCGTGGTCATGGTTGGAAACAACGCCGAGAGTTGCATAGCAATTCGACGGAATAAGCCTTATCTCGCCTGAAGGCATTTTAATATGCGCAAACTTTTCGTCAACTGCAACAAGCTGGGCGCTTGTGCCCGCGCTTCTTGCTATCTGGCCGCCCTTTCCGGGCTTCAATTCGATGTTGTGTATCGTAAGGCCAACGGGGATACTTTTCAGCGGGAGGCAATTCCCGTCATGATATTCCGCGTCGGGCCCGGACATAAGTACATCACCAACTTTTACTTTATCCGGTGCGAGGATATAAGTATATTCACCATCTTCATATTTCAGAAGGGCAATCCTTGCAGAGCGGTTAGGATCGTATTCAATAGTTTCAATAACGGCTTTCATGCCGATTTTTTTCCTTTTGAAATCAATGATCCTGTACCTTCTCTTGTGCCCGCCGCCACGGTGGCGTGAAGTAATCCTTCCGGTATTATTCCTACCGCCGGATTTCTTGAGCGGAGCCACAAGTTTCTTGTAAGGTTTATCGGTAGTGATCTCGTCAAAAGAGCTTACCGAGTAGAACCTCGTACCGGGTGTAATTGGTTTTAATATTCTTAGTGCCATCTTCTCGTGCCGTATCTATTTTTAATTAACAAATTCTAACTTGAATTAGCCCGCAGCCCCTGAAACCAGTTCAATCGTGTGGCCTTCATGAAGAGTTACGTATGCCTTCTTTTTCAATGGAGTGTGACCTCTCATTAACCCGTTGCGAGTCATACGCACTTTCCTTTTGCCTTTAATACGGGCTGTACGAACACTTTTCACCTTGACTTCGAACATCTCTTCGATTTCTTTTTTGATCTCTATCTTGTTAGATCTAGGATCGACTTCGAAAACATACTGGTTCTGTTCGGTAAGTCGCATCGCCTTCTCTGTTATAACGGGCTTTTTAATAATCATTGTTATCACTTAGAGTATTAGTTACCAAATGTTTTCTCTATAGTATCTATAGCACTCTTGAAAAGCAGAATTTTCTTATGATTCAGAATTTCATAAGTTGAAATCCTGTCTGCAGGATGAACGCTTACTTTCGGGATATTTCTTGCCGAAAGCCAGATATTGTTGTTTTCCCCAGGCAAGAGTACCAGTACTTTTTCCCCGCCGATTTTCAAATTTTCGAAAATTTCGGCCATGCTTTTTGTTTTTATCGCATCCAGATTGAAATCTTCAACGATCATCAGATTATTTTCAGAGCATCTGAGGGAAAATGCTGATTTTCTGGCAAGCCTTTTAAGCTTCTTGGGTAATGCTACATGATATTTGTGTGGTTTTGGACCATGAATGGTACCGCCGCCTACCCAAAGAGGAGAACGTGTAGAACCGGCACGGGCAGTACCCCTGCCTTTTTGCCTCCATGGCTTCTTGCCGCCGCCTCTTACCTCGTCACGCGTTTTTGTTTTATGCGTGCCCTGCCTTTTGGCTGCAAGGTAAGAAACAACTGCCAGATGCATGGCATGCTCGTTAGGCTCTATAGCAAAAATATCATCGCGCAGCTCTGTCTGCCCGTTTTGCTGTCCGTCCTTAGTATATACATCTATCTGCATTTTTTCGCCTTATTACTTTACTATTTCAATTAGTGAATTTGAAGCTCCGGGTACGCACCCTTTAAGAATCAGCAAATTCTGTTCCGGAATAATTTCCAAAACCTCAATATTCCTGACTGTTACTCGTTTTCCGCCCATTCGCCCGGCCATTTTGAGCCCTTTCATAACCCTTGAAGGATATGAAGACTGACCAATTGAACCGGGGTGGCGCTGCCTGTCGGACTGGCCGTGAGTGGCCATACCAACACCGCCAAAATTGTGGCGTTTCATAACACCCTGGAAACCTTTTCCTTTTGATTTACCGGAAACTCTTACTTTGTCCCCGATCTCAAATTGTTCAACTGTTAATTCTTCGCCGACCTTATAATCTTTACCTGGAGCCCGGAATTCTTTCAAATAACGAGTGGGATTAACGCTCGCTTTGGCGAAGTGACCCTTTAAAGGCTTGTTGACATTCTTTTCCCTGATTTCTCCGAAACCGATCTGGACTGATGTATATCCGTCAGTTTCATTGGATTTAACCTGAACCACCGGACATGGCCCGGCTTCAACTACCGTGCAGGGAATCTTAACTCCTTCATTATCGAAGAAACTTGTCATGCCGATTTTTTTACCAAGAATCGCGCCTGTCATTTAATTAACTCCTTATTTAGACTTTTACTTCAACATCTACGCCCGCCGGTAATTCCAGTCTCATTAGGGCATCTATGGTCTTCTGTGTTGAACTGAAGATATCTATTAGCCTTTTATGTACCCTGGCTTCAAATTGCTCACGGGATTTCTTGTCAACGTGAGGCGAACGGTTTACAGTATATACTGTGCGTCTTGTAGGCAGGGGTATTGGCCCTGATACTACAGCGCCCGTTTGCTTAACTGTACGGACTATTCGCTCTGATGACTTGTCAATCAGTTTATGGTCGTACGATTTTAACTTTATTCTTATCCTTTGTGTAGCCACTTTTAAGTTCCTTAAGCTTTTATTTCGGATAATTTATATTCGCGGGCTATTGCCCGCGAATTATAAAAGAATATATTATTCGTCAATTTTTGTTACAACACCGGCGCCCACTGTACGGCCACCTTCGCGGATAGCGAAACGAAGACCTTCTTCCATAGCAACTGGTGTAATCAGTTCAATGTAAAGTTCGTCAAGGTTGTCACCAGGCATAACCATTTCTACACCTTCGGGAAGGTTAAGGTTGCCGGTAACGTCTGTTGTACGGAAGTAGAACTGAGGACGATATCCGCTAAAGAACGGTGTATGGCGTCCGCCTTCTTCTTTTTTCAGAACATAAACCTGTGCGTGGAATTTGTGGTGAGGTGTAATTGATCCCGGTTTGGCAATAACCATACCGCGTTCGATTTCTTTCTTGTCGATACCGCGAAGAAGGAGACCAACGTTGTCGCCTGCCTGGCCTTCGTCAAGAAGTTTACGGAACATTTCAACACCTGTACAAGTTGTTTTCTTCTGAAGGCCGAAACCAACGATTTCAACTTCTTCAGTAACTTTGATAATACCGCGCTCTACACGACCTGTAGCAACTGTTCCGCGGCCTGTGATTGAGAATACGTCCTCAACCGGCATCAGGAATGGTTTTTCTGTATCGCGAATCGGAGTCGGTACATACCTGTCAACTTCGTCCATAAGATCATAGATACATTTCAGACGTTCGTCATCAGGGCCAACACCATCTGTTGAACCGGCTTCAAGTGCCTGAAGAGCTGAACCCATAATGATCGGAATATCATCACCCGGGAATTCGTAAGAAGAAAGAAGCTCACGAAGTTCCATATCTATAAGTTCAAGAAGTTCCGGATCAGCAATATCAACTTTGTTCATGAAAACAACAAGGCTCGGCACGCCAACCTGGCGGGCGAGAAGGATGTGTTCACGAGTCTGGGGCATAGGGCCGTCTGTAGCAGCACAAACAAGTATTGCACCGTCCATCTGGGCTGCACCAGTGATCATGTTTTTAATGTAGTCAGCGTGGCCCGGGCAGTCAACGTGTGCATAGTGACGCGTGTCTGTTTCGTATTCCACGTGAGCTGTAGCAATTGTTATACCACGTGCTTTTTCTTCAGGCGCGTTATCGATTGAGTCGAATGAACGAATCTCTGCACCCGCAGTTCTCTTTGCGAGAGCCATTGTGATAGCTGCTGTCAAAGTAGTCTTACCGTGGTCAACGTGACCGATTGTTCCCACATTCACGTGGGGTTTGGTACGATCAAATTTTTCCTTAGCCATTGGATAAACTCCTAATTTTGCTAATTAAAAAAATAGTTTGATAATTACAATGTATATATTGTTTTAAATTTTCAATTTATCTCTTGTTCATCGCAGGTTCGTAATGTGAGAAGACCATCGTGTATGAAGCTCTTCCCTGGCTTACGGACCGCAATCTTGTTACATAACCGAACATCTCTGAAAGTGGTGATTTTCCTTTTATCACCTGCAGCGCACCCCTTTGTTCTATCCCGTCAATCCTGCCCCTTTTTGCATTAAGTTCGGCGATAATATCACCGGTATATTCTTCGGGGCTGACAATTTCAAGGTCAACGATCGGTTCTAATAAAACCGGAGCGGCTGATCTCGAAGCATCCTTTACTGCTATTGTGGCTGCAACCTGGTATCCCAGTTCGGTAGAGAATTCATCGTTAAAATCTGCTTTTAGAAGTTTAACGTGAACATCTATCATAGGATATCCCTGAGGGCCGACAAGCAGGCCGTCCATGACGCCTTTCTTAGCTGCTTCGACGAACTCGGTGGCAAGCACGGAATCGGGAATTTCATTTTCAATGCTAATCCCGCTACCCGTTTCAGCAGGCGAAATCTCTAATGTGATTCTGCCGAACTGATGTTTGCCGCTGGTGGTTTTGTCAAACTCACCCTGGCATTTAATTTTATTGCTGATTGATTCTCTGTAGGCTACCTGGGGTTTACCCGCTCTGGTAGGTATTTTGAACTCCCTTTTAAGGCGTTCAACAAGTACTTCTAAGTGTAGTTCACCTACACCGCTGATAATAGTCTGGCCACTTTCTTTATCTATATTGTACTTGAAGGTCGGATCTTCTTCGGCCAGTTTTCCGAGAGCTTCAATCAGCCTGTCCTGATCTGCCAGTGTTTTTACTTCAACTGCCATGTTTATTACCGGGTCCGAGAAATTGATCTTCTCATAAATAATGGGAGCATCAATATCGCAAAGTGTGTCACCGGTTTTTGTAAACCGCAGTCCTGAAATCGCCACAATCTCGCCAGCGCCCGCTGATGTTATTTCTTCACGTTTGTTTGCATGCATTTTCAGAATTTTAAGAACTTTTTCTTTCTTATTTTCAACCGGGTTGAAAACCGGTTTTCCAAGCTCCAGTTTCCCGGAGTAAATCCTGATAAAAGTTATGCGTCCTACAAACTGATCCGTTATGGCTTTGAAAGCCAGAGCCGAGAATTTTTCTTTATTCCTTGGCTCGCGGGTTAGCTGTTTCTCGAGATCATTTACGTCATACCCGGGCATATATTTAACTTCTTTCGGCGAGGGGAGATAATCAACTATTGCATCCATAAGTGGCTGCACCCCTACGTTTTTTAGCGAAGATCCTACAAGAACGGGAACAAATTTCAACTCTATCACAGCTGTTCTTATTCCTGTTTTGATCTCTTCTTCGTTAAATTCTTCGCCAGCGAAAAATTTATCAAGAAGTTCATCATCGGTCTCAGCTACCGCTTCAATCATTTTTGCCCTGTATTCCTCGGCTACATCTCTGTATTCATCGGGTATTTCTTCTTCCTTATACTCAATGCCTTGTTTCTCCACATCGAAGTATAATGCTTTCATTTTGACAAGGTCGATTGTACCTTTAAAGGTTTCAGTCGCGCCGATTGGTATCGCTACCGGTATCGGGTTGGCTTTCAACCTTTCCCTCATCATATCCAGCACCCTGTAGAAGTCAGCTCCGATCCTGTCCATTTTATTAATAAAGGCAATTCTCGGAACCTTATACATATCTGCCTGGTGCCAGACAGCTTCTGATTGTGGTTCAACACCCCCTACTCCGCAAAATATCGCAATGGCTCCGTCGAGCACCCTGAGCGACCTTTGAACTTCAGCAGTGAAGTCAACGTGTCCGGGTGTATCGATTATATTCACCTGATGGTCTCGCCATTCGCAGGTAGTTGCTGCCGATACGATTGTAATACCTCTTTCTTTTTCCTGATCCATGTAGTCCATGAATGCTGTTCCGTCGTCCACTTCACCTATTTTGTGAAGTTTTCCGCTGTAGAAAAGGATTCTCTCGGTTGTCGTAGTCTTACCTGCATCGATATGAGCGGCTATCCCGATGTTCCTGATCTTTGATATGGCAATTTCTTTTGGCATAATCCGAGTGTCAGGCTATTTTGTTGACAAAGAACAATTTCATTAGTTACTACCACTTGAAATGCGCGAAAGCTTTGTTAGCTTCAGCCATGCGGTGAGTATCATCACGTTTCTTCACTGAAGAACCTTCGCCTTTGGACGCAGCCATGAATTCAGCAGCTAAGCGCTGAGCCATAGTTTTGTCGCGTCTTGCTTTGGCGTATGTTTTCATCCAGCGGATAGCAAGGGCGATTCTTCTTTCCTCGCGTACTTCCACCGGCACCTGGTAAGTTGCGCCACCCACTCGGCGTGAGCGTACTTCAAGCACAGGAGCTACATTGTTGATAGCCTGCTTGAAAACTTCCAGAGGAGGCTGTTTGGTTTTTTCCTCAACGATATCAAATGCATCGTAGAGAAGTCTCCTTGCAGTATTTTTCTTACCGTCCAGCATAATATTGTTGATGAACCTTGTAATAAGGACATCACGATATTTTGGATCCGGAACGATTTTTCTTTTTTCTGCTCTGCGTTTTCTCATCTCAAGTCATCTGTATTTATGATTAACTAAATCTTATTTTTTTGGTCTCTTAGTTCCGTATTTCGAACGTCCCTGGTTTCTCCCGTCAACGCCCTGAGTATCAGCTGTACCGCGGATTACGTGATAGCGGACACCAGGAAGGTCTTTAACCCTGCCACCCCTGATATATACAATGGAGTGCTCCTGAAGGTTATGGCCTTCACCCGGAATGTACGCAGTAACCTCAAAACCGGAGGTTAACCTCACGCGAGCCACTTTTCTAAGTGCCGAGTTAGGCTTCTTGGGAGTAGTTGTGTAAACACGTGTGCACACCCCGCGCCTTTGCGGGCATGATTTCAGGGCAGCCGATTTACTCTTAGCCTTTGTCGCTTTACGACCTTTTCGTATTAACTGACTTATTGTAGGCACTCAAAAACTCCAATTTTATAATATAACATCAAATAAAATAAACAATAAACAAACAAAAGGTAACAGAGCTTACAAATATACACAATGTTTTTATTTTTTCAAATAAATTTTAAAAAATATTTTAAATTATTGCGAATATTTTACTTCTCTTCTTTATTTTTCCTGTAATCTTCTATCAATTCTTCCTGAACTGCCTTGGGCACCTGTGAATATTTGAGGAACTCCATAGAGAATTCACCCTTGCCTTGTGTTGAACTTCTCAGGTCGGTAGAATATCCGAACATCTCTTTCAATGGCACTTCAGCTTCAACCGTAACATAGCCCATTTCCACAGTGGTATTAACAATTATACCCCTGCGCTGGTTAAGCTGTCCGATAACTATACCCTGGAATTCTTCAGGTGCAGCAGTTTCCAGCTTCATTATAGGTTCAAGAATTATCGGCCCGGCTTTGGAAATTGCTTCGCGCATGGCAAATTTTGCAGCTGTTTTAAAGGCCATTTCAGACGAATCCACGGCATGGTACTGCCCGTCGTTGATTGTTACTTTAACGCCAACAACCGGCTGCTCGATTATAATACCATCCTTCAGCTGCTCCTTGAAACCCTTATCGCAGGATGGAATGTATTCTCTCGGGATAACGCCGCCCACAATTTTGTTATCAAACATATAATCTTCACCGGCAACAGCTTCGATTGGTTCGATAAACCCTGCAACACGGGCAAACTGTCCGGCACCGCCGGTCTGTTTTTTATGTGTATAATTGAATTCGGCTTTTCTGGAAATTGCTTCGCGGTATGCCACTTTAGGCCTTCCCACTACTATCTCGCAATTATATTCCCTTTTTATCCTTTCAATATAAATATCCAGGTGAAGTTCACCCATACCGCTTATAATAGTATCGCCTGTTTCTTCATCTCTTTTTACCTGGAAGGTTGGGTCTTCTTTCATGAAGCGGTTAAGCGCTTTCGAGAAGTTTGCCTGAGAGGATTTTTCCTTCGGGGCCACTGTAAGCTCAATAACAGGGGTGGGTACAAACATGGAAGTCATTGAATAATTAACACTTCCGTCTGTAAAAGTATCACCTGATGAACAATCCACACCGAACATAGCAACAATATCACCTGCTCCGGCTTCTTCGATTTCATGCATATCGCTTGCATGCATTCTGATAAGCCTTGGAACTTTTATTTTTTTCTTATTGCTCATGTTAACGATAAAGTCACCTTTTTTAACTGATCCCTGGTAAATTCTCATATATGTAAGCTGTCCGTATTTTCCGTCCTCAAGTTTGAAGGCATTGGCAACAAGTTTTTTGTTTGGATCAGATTCCAAATCAACTTTTTCTTCATTCTCGTCAAGGTCAAGAGCGTGATTGTCAATATCAAGTGGTGAAGGAAGGAAACTGACAACGGCATCAAGAAGTGTCTGAATTCCTTTATTTTGCTTGGCTGTTCCCACCAGAACGGGTGTAAGGTGAAGATTGATTGTATGACGCCTGATTGCATCTATCAATTCATCATATTCCGGCTCCACATCTTCCAGGAATTTCTCAGCCACTACATCATCATAGTCGGCTATAATTTCTATCATCTGTTTTCTTCTTTTTTCAGCCTCGGCCTGCAGGTGCGCGGGGATATCTTCATACTCCACTTTTTCACCCTGTTCGCCCTTGTAATAAACAGCTTTCATTTTCAGCAGGTCAACAACACCCTGGAACTGATCCTCCAGGCCTATGGGCATTGTAAGTAAAACAGGCCTGTGTTTCAATTTATCTTCCAACTGGAAAACAACTTTATCCGGGTTGGCACCGGACCTGTCAACCTTATTTATAAAGGCAATTCTCGGAACATTGTATCTCTTCATCTGCCTGTCAACAGTCAGAGACTGGCTCTGAACACCGGCAACGCCGCAAAGAACAAGAACCGCGCCATCCAGAACTCTTAATGCTCTTTCAACTTCTACTGTAAAATCAATATGACCGGGAGTATCAATCAAATTGATATTGGTATCCCCCCATGTACAATAAGTGGCCGCCGACTGGATAGTGATACCTTTTTCTCTTTCAAGGTCCATCGAATCCATTGTCGGGCCAGCCCCGTCTTTACTCCTTACTTCTGTAATCCTGTGTATTTTACCTGTGTAAAATAATATTCTTTCGCTAAGTGTCGTTTTTCCTGAATCAATGTGTGCAGCGATACCAATGTTTCTAATCTGCTTTATCTGCTCCATTTGAAACTCGATAAAAAATTAATAAAAATTTGTGTGATTTCAATTTGTGACTTCTCAGTCATCTCCCTTATCATTTCGATCATTGCCCGAGCAAAAAAAAGCCGCCCGTCAGAGCGGCTTTAAATTATATTTAATTCTATATTGAAACTGACTCTTTTTCTTTACCTGCATCTTCCTGTTTTTCTTCAGCAGGTTCGGATTGAGTTTCTGCCACCTTTCCAAAAATGTTACCTATCTCACTTTGGACATTCATTGTCTGATAATGCCGCAGGCCTGTACCTGCAGGAATAAGCTGGCCAAGAATAATATTCTCTTTTAGTCCGATCAGACCGTCAATCTTTGCAGCAACGGAAGCATCGGAAAGAACCCTGGTTGTTTCCTGGAAGGAAGCAGCCGAGAGCCAGCTCTCAGTAGTTAATGATGCCTGTGTGATTCCAAGCAGAATTGGTTCGGCAATAGCAGGTTCGGCCGGCCTGAACGCAGCAATTTCTTTATCTTTGCGTTTCAGGTCGTTATTAACTTCCCTTACCTGGCGTTTTGGAAGCAGCTGGTTCGGACGGAATTTAGAATCGCCTTTGTCCGTAATCACAACCATATTTTTCAGTTTCTGATTTTCATCAATAAACTTGATTCTGTCTACGTTATCGTTTTCCAGGAATATTGAATCACCTGATTCGATGATCTTAATTTTCTGGAGCATCTGCCTTACAATAACTTCGATATGTTTATCATTTATCTTCACACCCTGCATACGATAAACTTCCTGAATCTCGTTCACAAGATATTCCTGAACTGCATTTGCGCCTTTTATTCTCAGAATATCATGCGGGTTAATCGAGCCTTCAGTCAGCCTGTCGCCTGCACGTACAAGATCTGATTCAAGAACAAGGATATATTTACCAACCGGAACACTGTATTCAAGGACAGTTTTTTCATCGAAACTGGTGACAACAATCACTCTCTGGCCTCGTTTCGGTTTTCCGAATGTAACAATACCGTCAATATCGGATACAACAGCCGGATTTTGTGGCGCCCTGGCTTCAAACAGCTCTGTAACCCTCGGCAAACCACCGGTAATATCCCTTGTACGGCCAAGGTCACGTGGGATTTTAACCAAAGAGGAACCCATGCCTATCATATCTCCGTCATCCACACGAAGCTGAGCCCTTGAAGGTACGTTGTATGTTTTCAATACTTCGTCATTGTCATCTACAACTTCGATAGCAGGTGATTTTGTTTTATCTTTAGAATCAATAACTTCTTTTGTCTGGTGGCCTGTTGTTTCATCATTTACCTCGCGGTATGTAATATTTGGCAACAAGTCTTTATACCTGATACGTCCGGAAACCTCGGTAATAATTGTAGAGTTGTACGGATCCCATTCGTATATAATAGTACCCTTCTTAATTTCCTCGCCTTCTTTAACTTTCAGGACTGCTCCGTAGGTAACATCATATTTTGTCAATATCCTGTCGGAATCAACATCCTTGATATTAATAACACCCGAGCGGCTTATTGCATAAGTTACTTCTTCTTCATCGCCCTGGGTGGTTACAGTTCTGATATTATCAAATTCGATAAGGCCATCAAACTTCGCAACAACAGAAGACTGGGATGCAACAAGCATTGCAGTACCACCGGTATGGAAAGTACGAAGAGTAAGCTGAGTACCTGGCTCACCAATTGACTGTGATGCTATGGTTCCAACAGCCTCGCCTGTATCAACAAGTTTGGAAGTAGCCATATTCCTGCCATAGCATTTTGCACAAACACCGCGACGTGATTCGCATGTAAGTACTGAACGAATTGTGACAGTTTCAATGGAGGTCTGTTCAATTCTCCTGGCAATTTTTTCGTCAACAACATCACCGGCACGAGCTATCATCTCGTTTGTAAGAGGATCTACCACATCAAGAAGAGTTACCCTGCCAAGAATACGTTCGTAAAGGCTTTCTTTTACTTCTTCACCTTCCTTCAGGGCTGTCATTTCCACACCGCGAATAGTACCGCAGTCTGATTCTGAAATGATAACATCCTGGGCAACGTCATGGAGCCTCCTTGTAAGGTAACCGGCATCAGCAGTTTTAAGAGCTGTATCAGCCAGACCTTTACGAGCACCGTGAGTTGAAATAAAGTATTCAAGGATTGAAAGGCCTTCCTTAAAGTTCGAGATAATCGGGTTCTCGATCAATTCACCGGTTGAACCGGAAAGAGATTTTTTAGGTTTAGCCATCAAACCACGCATACCGGCAAGCTGTCTGATCTGCTCTTTTGAACCCCTGGCCTGGGAGTCAAGCATCATCCAGAATGTATTGAATCCCTGTTTGTCCCGTGATAATTGTGAGTACAACTGATCGGCTACTTTATTTGTAGCTGTAGACCAATTATCAATTATTTTATTATAGCGCTCACCGGAGCTGATAACACCACTGGCATAAGCCATTGATATATCATCAACTTTTTTCTGCGACCGATTGATAATCGTAACTTTATCCTGCGGAATAACAACATCAGCAACACTAACAGATAAGCCTCCACGTGTAGCGAGAGTAAATCCGGTTTGCTTCAGGGCATCAAGGAAGTTGACAGTTTTGTCCAAACCAGCATTACGGAAGCAAATACCAATAATCTGACGCAAGCGTTTCTTTGTTAAAAGCTCGTTGATAAAGCCAAGCTCTTCCGGAACAACCTGGTTAAGAATAATCCTGCCAACAGTTGTCTCGATCATGGCTTTGTTCATACGTACTCTGATTTTTGCATGAAGTTCAACTGCTTCTGAATTATAAGCAATAATAACTTCCTCTGTCGAAGAAAATACTTTTCCTTCGCCAAGAGCGCCGCGCTTAACCTTAGTCATATAATATACACCAAGAACCATATCCTGCGAGGGAACAGCAATCGGGTCGCCATTCTGAGTGTGCACGATATTGTGCGGTGCCAGCATCAGAAGAAGTGATTCAAGCTGAGCTTCGTAACTTATCGGAAGGTGAACAGCCATCTGGTCACCGTCAAAGTCAGCGTTGAAGGCCGTACATACAAGCGGATGAAGCTGAATAGCTTTACCCTCGATAAGCCTCGGCTGGAATGCCTGGATACCAAGCCTGTGAAGAGTTGGAGCACGGTTAAGCATAACCGGGTGTCCTTCAATCACTTTTTCAAGAATATCCCAAACTTCATTTGTTTTACGCTCAACCATCTTCTTAGCACTTTTCACTGTTTTCACGTGTCCGCGTTCTATCAGTTTGCGGATAATAAATGGTTTGAACAGCTCAACGGCCATATCTTTCGGAAGGCCGCATTCGTGAAGTTTAAGTTCCGGACCCACAACAATAACAGAACGGCCGGAATAATCCACACGTTTACCAAGCAGGTTCTGACGAAAACGTCCTGTTTTACCTTTAAGCGTATCTGCCAGAGATTTCAATGCTCTCTGCGATTCACTTCTAACTGCACGACGGCTATTGTCGAACAGGGCGTCAACTGATTCCTGGAGCATCCTTTTTTCATTCCTGAGGATAACTTCCGGTGCTTTAATATCAATAAGCCTTTTCAGCCTGTTATTCCTGATAATAACCCTTCTGTAAAGGTCATTAAGATCAGAAGTGGCAAACCTTCCGCCTTCCAGTGGAACAAGCGGACGCAAATCCGGCGGAGTAACAGGAATAACATCCAGTACCATCCACTCGGGCCTGTTTTCCATTCCTTCTCTCATACTCTGTTTGAAAGCATCGAGTATTCTAAGGCGTTTCAGAAGATCAGCTTTTTTCTGCTGCGAGGTTTCTTCTTTAAGTAATTCTTTCAGCTCATGATAATCTTTTTCCGGCTGAACTCTTTTCAGCATTTCTTTAATAGCCTCACCGCCAATAAGAGCAATAAATTTGTTAGGATCATCAACATCCATTTCAAATTGCTCCGGCGGAAGAGTATCCATTACTTCTAGATATTGCTCTTCAGTTAAAAGATCCTTCTGCTGAAGGCCGGTTTTTCCCGGCTGAACAACTATATAAGATTCATAATATACTATTCTTTCAATATCCTTGGTCGGCATACCCAGAACAGCACTAATTTTGCTGGGAAGAGTACGGAGAAACCAGATATGAACCACCGGCACGGCAAGCATAATATGCCCCATGCGTTCGCGGCGAACGGATTTTTGTGTTACTTCAACACCACATCTGTCACAGACGATACCTTTGTACCTGATTCTTTTATATTTTCCACAGGCGCATTCCCAATCGCGTATCGGGCCGAATATTTTTTCGCAAAAAAGCCCGTCTTTTTCAGGCCTGAAAGACCTGTAATTGATTGTTTCCGGTTTTGTTACCTCGCCGTGTGAGCGGTTAAGGATATCATCCGGAGAAGCGATTTTTATCGATATGCTGCTAAATCCCTTTCTTGGAATTGAATGTGACTGCATAAGATAAAACTCCTCGATCTATGTTAAAATTTATTCTCAATCATCAAAATCACTATACCGGGACGCTTATTCAATATTAAGGTCAAGGCATAAGCCCTGCAATTCCCTTACAAGCACGTTAAACGATTCGGGAATATTCGGGTTCGGCATATTCTCACCTTTCACGATGGTTTCATACATTTTGGCTCTGCCCTGAACATCATCGGATTTCATAGTGATCATTTCCTGCAGGGTATGAGCAGCTCCATAAGCTTCAAGTGCCCAAACCTCCATCTCTCCGAGCCTTTGGCCGCCAAACTGAGCTTTACCGCCAAGGGGCTGCTGTGTAATCAGAGAGTATGGCCCAATGGAACGGGCGTGAATCTTATCTTCAACAAGGTGAGATAACTTAAGCATATATATCACCCCGACAGTTACTTTTTCATGGAAAGGCTCTCCGGTATATCCGTCGCGGAGCTGTATCTTACCTTCGCGTGGAAGCCCTGCTTTTTCAAGCTGGTCGCCCACCTGCTCCCATGAAGCACCATCGAAAATCGGTGTAGCATAGTGATTGTTCAATTTGCCGCTTGCCCAGCCAAGAGCTGTTTCGAAAAGCTGCCCGAGGTTCATACGGGAAGGCACGCCAAGCGGATTCAAAACTATATCAACAGGTGTACCATCCGGAAGGAATGGCATGTCCTCGTTAGGAACGATTTTTGAAACAATACCTTTGTTACCGTGGCGGCCGGCCATTTTATCACCTACCTGAAGCTTGCGCTTCTTAGCGATATAAACTTTAGCCATCTGAAGGATACCAGGCTGAAGTTCATCGCCTGATGCTAATTTATTTTTTTCCGCATGATAATCGGCCTGCATATCGGAACGCTGGAAAAGGAAATTCTTTGTCATTTCCCTTATAAGTTCCATTTTATGCTGATCTTCAACTATATCTTCGGATACATCAATAAGTTCTGGTTTAAGAAGTTTTTCTCTTTGCTTTGCGATAACCATATCAACAGTTACCTGGGCGCCCCCGCGGAACACGGTAACACCGTTCTTCAGTTTCAGCCCGAGAACTTTCTCGCCGTCAAGTATCTTACCAAGGCGGTTAACAAAGTCAGCATCAATTTTCTTAATTGCATGCCTTTCCCTGATCTCAACTTCTTCCTGGCGTTTTTTCTCAAGGGCTCTTTGTTCCTTATCCATTGTAAGCAGGCGTCTTGTGAAAAGTTTTGTATTAATTACAACACCTTTCAGGCCCGGAGTTGCTTTAAGAGATACATCTTTAACATCACCGGCTTTATCACCAAAAATAGCCCTGAGAAGTTTTTCTTCAGGCGTCGGATCGGTTTCACCCTTAGGAGTGATCTTACCAATAAGGATATCGCCTTCCCTTACTTTTGCTCCTGTACGGATAATACCGTCTTCATCCAGATCTTTTGTAGCTTCTTCACTAACGTTAGGAATTTCTCTTGTAAATTCCTCTTCGCCTCTCTTAGTATCCCTTACCTGAAGTGTAAATTCTTCGATATGTATTGAAGTAAATATATCTTCCGCTACAAGTCTCTGGCTCAGGATAATAGCATCCTCGAAGTTATAACCGCGCCAGGGCATGAACGCACAAAGAATATTTTGCCCCAGAGCAAGTTCGCCTGTTTCCGTAGAAGCACCGTCGGCCAGTGGCATACCTTTTACAACCGGCTGTCCGGCCCTTACGATAGGCCTCTGATTCAGGCATGTATCCTGATTCGAACGGAAGAATTTTGTTAAAGGATAAGTTACAATATCTTTACGCTCGAATGAAGTGAGCCTTTCATCCTGCGACCTTGTATCTTCATATCTTACTCTTATATAATCAGCGCATACATAATCAACCACGCCTTTTCCTTCGGCAAGGATCATCGAACGTGAATCTTTACCTACACGGGCTTCCATACCTGTACCCACAACAGGGGCTTTAGGTTTGAGAAGCGGAACTGCCTGACGTTGCATATTAGAGCCCATAAGAGCACGGTTGGCATCATCATGTTCCAGGAAGGGTATCAGCGATGCGGCTGCACTTGTTATCTGATCGGTGGAAACATCCATATAATCCACCATTTCGGGGCTCGGCATCTGGTAGTCACCTGATACACGGGCCTTAACTCTTTCCCCGATAATTTTTCCATTTTCATCCAGGGGTGTTGAAGCAGGTATAATCAGCTTCCCGTCTTCTTTTTCGGCTGTAATATATATAACGTCATCAGTAACTATACCGTCCTTAACAACCCGGTATGGAGTTTCGATAAACCCTAACTCGTTTATTTTAGAGTGAATAGCCAATGACGAAATAAGGCCGATATTCGGGCCTTCAGGAGTTTCAATCGGGCAAAGCCTTCCGTAATGAGTATAGTGAACGTCACGTACCTCGAATCCTGCCCTCTCCCTTGTCAGACCACCGGGGCCCAAAGCAGAAGTTCTTCTTTTATGAGTAAGCTCTGCCAGCGGGTTTGTCTGGTCCATGAACTGCGACAGCTGGTTAGTTCCAAAGAACTGATTAATAACAGAACTTATTGTTCTGGCATTCACGAGTTCACTCGGAGTAAGATTTTCTCCATCGTGAATTGAAAGCCTTTCCCTGATAGTTCTGGCCATTCTTGCAAGGCCCACGTTAAGCTGCGCCGTAAGCTGCTCGCCCACGGTACGCACACGCCTGTTACCAAGGTGATCAATATCATCGCCGGCCTGCTTTTTATCGTGCAGTTCAATAAGTCTTTTTATAATTGCTACTATATCATCAGTAGTAAGTGTGGTATTTTCTACCGGGATTTCAAGTTTAAGTTTTTGATTGATCCTGAAGCGTCCAACAACACCAAGGTCATATCTCTTAGGATTGAAGAATAATTTATCAAGTAATCCCTCGGCTGTTTCAATATCCGGCGGCTCGGATGAACGTAGCTGCCTGTATATTGCTTCAAGTGCATCTTCCCTTGTACGGGATGCATCTTTTAATAAAGTTTTTGCTATAACCGGTTCGTCATTGGGATCTGAGTATTTAAACAGCCTTAAACCGAAAATTTCTGTTTCGGCCATTTTTTCATACAATTCTTTTTCAAGTATGTTATCCCTTGTGGCAATAATCTCGCCGGTATTCATATCAATTACATCAGAGGCAATCCTGCGGCCTATCATATCTTCGTTCAAATCTGCCTGGTCTATATCCTCGGCCAGTTCAAAGAGGTTGAGTAATTCTTCATCTGAAGAAAATCCGAGAGCCCTGAGCAAAGTAGTAACAGGGAATTTCTTCTTCCTGTCAATATATGCATACATTACATCATGTATGTCGGTAGTGAATTCCACCCATGAACCCCTGAACGGGATAATTCTTGCAGTATAAATTCTGGTTCCGTTTGGGTGGAGAGCATCGTCAAAAAATACGCCAGGTGAGCGGTGTATCTGGCTAACGATAATTCTCTCGGCGCCATTAATAATAAAAGTACCTCTCGGGGTCATCGAAGGAACGTTACCGAGATATACTTCCTGCTCCACGGCATCAATATAATCTTCGGATTCTTTATCGGCCTTGCTGGAAAGCCTTAGTTTAGCCTTCAGAGGCTTGGAAAATGTAAGCTCCCTTTCGCGGCATTCTTCTTCCGAGTACTTTGGTTTTTCTATATAATATTCAATAAATTCAAGTTGGAATACTGCTGTTGCATCTTCGATAGGAAAATTATTCTGGAAAGCGCCCTGAAGGCCAATAGGCCTCCTGTAGGTCGGATGCACGTGTTCCTGCAGAAAATCCTTGAATGATTCTATCTGAACATTCAGCAGGTCAGGGTAACCCGCATACTGTTTTGTTTTGGCAAAATTTACTCTTTCTCTAAGTCTGACAATTCCATCATCGCTCGTCATTATCTTGAGTTCTTGAGTTGGAGTTGTGTTGGCGTCCACTGAACACCTCCTGATATGGTTTTTCGAAACGAAAAAAAAAGGACTTCCTGAATTAATCCCAAATGAAAAACTCAGAAAACCCCGTTAAATATTTTTATCTGGTCAAGTTTCAAAGAAGCTGTCCTGTACAAAATATATCTGAACTAAAAGCCCCGTAAATAAAGAACAATTGGGAAAGCGGCTTTAAGCCACTTTCCCGGATTCATCATAATCTATTGGATTACTTAAGAGTAACTTTAGCGCCTGCTTCTTCAAGTTTCTTCTTAATTTCTTCTGCTTCTTCTTTAGAAACCTGTTCTTTAACTACATTAGGAGCGCCTTCTACCATGTCTTTCGCTTCTTTAAGGCCAACGCCTGTAATTTCGCGAACAGCTTTAATAACCTGAAGCTTCTGGCCGCCGAATTCTGTAAGTTCAACGTCAAATTCAGTCTGTTCTTCTTCAGCTGCTGCGTCTGCGCCGGCTGCCGGCATTCCGCCTGCCATCATTACTGGTGCTGCTGCGCTTACGCCGAATTTTTCTTCCATGGCTTCTTTAAGTTCTGATGCTTCCATTAATGTAAGATTGGAAATCTTCTCAAGTAATTCTTCAACTATTGCTGACATTTCAGTCTCCTGATACATTATAATTTAAATATTTTATTTTCTTATTATTTAAGCTGCTTTTTCCTTATGTACCTCTTCAACGAGGTATGCAAGGTCGCGGATAACTGCATTGATGGAGCCGACAATACCCGATGCGGGTGCGCCAAGGCTGCCTACAATAGCTGCCATCATATCGTCTCTTGTCGGCAATGCCGCGAGAGCTTTAAGCTGCGAACCGTCAAATTTCTGGCCATCGATAATTGCACCTTTAAGTTTTGGAAGATCATTCTTCTTGAAGAATTCCTGCAAAACTTTAGCTGGTGCTACAGGGTCGTCTTTGCCCAATATAAGAGCTGACATGCCTTTGAGCTGTTCGTCAGGGAATTCGAATTTCCCGTCTTCTTTCAAGGCTCTTTTTATGAGAGTATTTTTAGCTACTTTGTACTCAATTCCTTTTTCACGAAAAAGGCTTCTGAGTTCAACAGCCTGCTCTACTGTTATACCCTCGTAATCGACAATATAAATACCCTGAGTATCTGCCAGTTTTTCAACCAGTTCTTTTACGATTTGAACTTTTTGTTCTCTTGTAACCATAACACCTGGTCCGATTTATAATTATAACATTTTCGGCAAACCGCCTTGGCGGTAGAAGCTTTGCCTTTAAAAATTTATACGAGTGCGTATATCCTTATTCACTTACTGCAATTGTTTGCTCATTAACATGAACGCTCGGGCCCATTGTAGAGCTGAAATAAACGCTTTTCACATAACGTCCCTTTGCAGTTGACGGTTTGGCTTTGATGATGCTGGAATAAAAAGTCTGGAGATTGTCAGCCAGTTTATCGGCTTCAAATGAGCATTTACCGACAGACACATGAATATTAGCTGTTTTGTCTACGCGATATTCAATTTTACCTGCTTTAACTTCTTTAACAGCCTGAGCAACATCAAATGTAACAGTACCGCTTTTCGGATTCGGCATAAGGCCGCGTGGGCCGAGAATCCTGCCAAGCTTACCAACTTCTGCCATTACGTCGGGAGTGGCAACAACTACATCTATATCCGCCCATCCGCCTTTGATCTTTTCTACATATTCTTCAAGTCCGGCATGATCTGCACCGGCATCAAGAGCTTCCTTATCTTTCGGAGATTTACAGAGTACCAATACTCTGACTGTTTTACCGGTACCATGAGGAAGCGAGACAGTTCCGCGAACCATCTGGTCGGCTTTTCTCGGATCCACGCCAAGCCTGATCGCAATTTCAAAAGATTCGTCGAATTTAGCTGTAGCATTTGTTTTTACCAGTTTTATAGCCTCTTCGAAAGCAAATGAATCTTTTACATTATACTTTTCGATCAGGGCCTGATATCTTTTACCATGTTTTTTCATGACTTATCGTTCAATTAATTTCAAAATTTCTTTTCGGAATAAATTACTTCTCTACGAAAAGGAGCCCCAGACTCCTGGCAGTACCTTTTATCATTTCCACACCTGATTCCATCGAGGCAGAATTAAGATCGTTTTGTTTAATCTTAACGATTTCCTCGCACTGGGCACGTGTTACCTTGCCAACTTTTACTTTGTTGGATTCAGGGGAACCGCTATCAATACCGGCAGCCTTTTTAAGAAGAACTGACGCGGGTGGAGATTTTACAATAAATGTAAATGTTTTGTCTGTATAGAAGGTAATAAGTGCCGGAAGAAGCATTCCGCCTTCTTTTTGTGTACGGGCATTGAACTGCTTAACGAATTCCATACCGTTAAGTCCGCGCTGACCGAAAGCCGGGCCAACCGGAGGAGCCATTGAGGCCTGGCCTGCTTTTAGCTGTAACTTAAATGTTCCTGCTACTTTCTTTGCCATTTTATCAATTCTTTATATTGTGAATACTTTTAAATCTTTATTTTTTAGTGATTTTCCATTTCAACCTGGCTGAAATCCAGTTCAACCGGAGTTTTCCTGCCCAGGATGCCCACTTCAACTTTAAGTTTCTGTTTCTCGTTGTTAACTTCTTTCACTGTACCATTAAAATTGGAAAAAGGCCCGTCTATTACCCTTACCGGATCTCCAACCTGGAAAGTTGTTTCGATAGTTGTAATGGATTTTCTTTCTTCAATCCTGCCGAGTATTCTTTCTATTTCGTGCTGCTGCAACGGAACCGGTTCGTTCCTGCGGCCAACGAATGACACAACTGCGGGGAGGTTTGATATAACATCCTGCACTTTGCGGTCGAGAATCACATGTACCATTAAATATCCCGGAAAGAAGTTTTTAACTCTTGTACGTCTTTTACCGTTTCTTACTTCAAAAACAGTTTCCTGCGGGATAACGATATCCAGAACCCTGTCCTCAAGGCCTAATCTTTTTACTTCAGCCTCCAGGGAAGCCTGTACCTTGCCTTCGTGCCCGGTGTAAGTACGAACCGCATACCATCTTGGTTCAAGTTTTCTTTCCTGTGCGTACGGATTTGGATTCATGTTATTCTTTCAATATCGTAGTAAACATTCGAAGCAAAAGGGAAGGGCCATTGAATTAGAATATTTGTTCAATACCCATTGTTGCGAACTGATCAATTACCCAAACAATAAAAGTTATTATCAATGTTACCACGATAACAACTCCTGTTGATTCTTTTAACTGTTCCCTTGTTGGCCATGAAACCTTTTTCATTTCGGCCACTACTTCATTTAAGAACTCTTTTGTTTTAGCTATCATAACTTATGCTCTGCCAGCTATATATAAATTAAATTTAGTTGCAGGGGCGGCAGGAATCGAACCCGCAGCCTACGGTTTTGGAGACCGTCGCTCTGCCAATTGAGCTACGCCCCTGTATTGATTCTCACAATAGAGCTGATGACGGGACTTGAACCCGTGACCTCGTCCTTACCAAGGACGTGCTCTACCACTGAGCTACATCAGCATTTGTCACCGACCAGAGCGGGAAACGGGACTCGAACCCGCGGCCCTCAGCTTGGGAAGCTGATGCTCTACCAACTGAGCTATTCCCGCGAATGAAAAAGCAAAAAAGCAAACCCACTATTTTCTTAGTGTGTGTTTGCCGATAATTTTCGACGCGTCCCTGCTCAAGCGAGCCGGCGCCAAGTCCTGATATTATAGTTTGAGCGGGAGACGAGACTCGAACCCGCGACCCTCAGCTTGGAAGGCTGATGCTCTACCAACTGAGCTACTCCCGCGCAAAATTTGGTGGGCAGGGAAGGATTCGAACCTCCGTAGGGCGTAGCCCAGCAGATTTACAGTCTGCCCCGTTTGACCGCTTCGGTACCTACCCGGTTTTGAGCGTGCAAAATTAGAAATTTATTTTCAATTTTGCAAAAGCTTTTTATAATTTTTCAAGACTTGTGCTTTTCAAAGTACGAACGATCTTTTTTCGATCTCCTTTGTTTGACAGCACTGTTTCTATGTTGTCGAAACAAAACGAATACAAAGATAAGACATTTTTAATACAATCCAATACTTTTTTTTATTTTTTTGAAATTTTTTCTACCCTCGTATTTTCCGTATCGAATATTTTTTAAATTAAGACAGTATAAATCCAACGACACTGATATTTTCAATATACAAAATTATGTATATAAACTGATTATATTATTTGTCAATTCAATTGAATTTCATATTTTTAATATTGAGGCGTTATGAATTGGGGAATTTCATTTTTAATTCGTCTCGGTATTATTATTAAGCAGCAAGAAGAAAATGCAGGAAGAAGAATTTTACACTCCGGGCAGCAACAGCCCCCAAAAAGAGAAATTTTGGAAATTTCTTACCGTAATGGCCATAGTTGGTATCGGCCTGATACTTGTATTTGTTAAATTATTTTATCTGCAGGTAATCAAAGCCGATGATTACCGAAAAAAAGCCAAACGCCAGCACGAATCACGGGTTGAATTAAGTGCCGAAAGAGGTTTTATCTACGACAGGCAGGGAGTTCTGCTTGCCTCGAATGTCCGGAGCATCTCAGTTGCAGCCGATCCGAGGATTCTAAACCAGAAAGAAGACCGAAAAAAAAGATGGAAGCTCGTGGCAGAACTTTCAAAGATCAGCGGCAAATCTAAAAATTTTTATCTTAAAAAGATAAAAAGATCAAAAAAAGCATTTGTATGGCTGGAAAGAGGATTGCCCGGAAACACAATTGAAATACTGGAGGAAATTGATTCACGTGGTATTATATTAATAGAAGAACCCAGAAGGAATTATCATTACGGCGAAGTGGGCGCCCAGCTACTCGGATATACTGATATTGACAATATCGGAATTAGCGGTATTGAAAAGAGCTGCGATACAACCCTTAAAGGCAGAAGCGGATATATGATAATGTACCGCGATGCACTCGGCCGCCTGCGTCCTTCGGCGGAATTGCCGGTAATTCCTGCACGTCACGGAAGCAATTTACATCTTACGATCGACTTCAACCTGCAAAGGATAATGGAATATGAATTATCAGAGGGATTTAAAAAATATGATGCCGAAGCTGCCATTGGCATTGCAATTGAACCATCTACCGGGAAAATTCTTGCTATAGCTTCAACTCCCGGTTTTAATCCTAATACATATTCCAAAAATCAATCCGGAGTTATGCGGAACAGGGGGATAACCGATACGTATGAACCGGGTTCCACTTTCAAACTTGTTACAGCAGCAGCTGCAATGCAGGAAAAAATTGTTCGGCAGGGGCAGATTTTCAATGCATACAACGGCCTGTTAAAATTTAAGGAATATTCAATAAGAGATGACCACCCGATGTCCTACCTGACATTCGAGGATGCCATGATACATTCAAGCAATATTGTTATGGCTGAAATTGCCAACTCAATACCTGCTCATACTTTCTATAAGTATATTCGTGATTTTGGGTTTGGACTGAAGCATGATGTTGATATACCGGGCGAGGTTTCCGGCAGCGTCCGAAAGCCTGCTAAATGGTATCCTTCAACCAAAAGATTCATCGGACACGGCTATGGGATCTCAGCAACCGCCCTGCAGATATTAAACTCCTATGCAACCATAGCTAACGGTGGAGAAATGATGAAACCTTATGTTATTGAAAAAATTACTGACAGTGATGGAGAAACAATCACCCAAATAAATCCCGAAAAAGTAAGGCGGGTAGTATCGGAAAAAACATCGAATGCTTTACTAAAAATATTAACTGACGTTGTAAACGAGGGAACTGGCAAAAATGCCATTATTAACGGTGTCCCAATTGCAGGTAAAACCGGCACCGCCCAACAGCTGACAGACGGGAGCTATACCAGAAAAAACTACACGGCATCATTCGTGGGAATTTTTCCGGCTGATAATCCAAAAATTGCAATGATAGTCCTACTGGACAAACCACGTGCAAATTATTACGGAGGCTCGTCGGCAGCACCGATTTTCAGAAATATTACCATGCGCTGGATTGCTGTAGCACCGGAGTTTGCAGGCAATGCATTTCAATCTGACCAGGCCAAAACAGACACGATAAGAACCCCTGACCTTAGAGGCCTGAAATTCTCTGTTGCAGAAAAATTACTTGATGAAACGGGGTTGAAGATAACACCGAAACAATCACCGGAAAGCCTGATACTTTACCAGATGCCGGCTCCGGATGAAATTTTAACAAAAGGCAGATCAGTCTCTGTCAGAATACTTAAATTTAAAACAGATTCGGTAAGCGGAAAAAATATTCCGGCAATTGAAAAACCTGGCCTGAAAGGCTTAAGTTTAAGAAGGGCAATACAAATATTAACCGAATGCGGTATTAAATATTCAGTCTCGGGCAAAGGATTTGTAAGAAAACAGGTTTGGAAAACTGATAAAGACGGGACAAAACATTGCAGGATAATCTGTAGAATGTAGAAAATTCAATTATTCTGCACAGCCTATGATAAATCATTATCCTGAGAAATAATGTTGGCATTTACCAAAAACAGAAAAAAATCCAAATATGGAAAAATATAATTTGGAATTTAAGAATAATAAGTTTAATTTTGTTGCTCGTGATTTTTTAAAGGAGCGAAAGTAATGAATCAGATTGACTTAGTAAATACAATGGCTAAAGAAAGGGCAATTGGCGCCCGGCAGGAAAAAGACGGCGATAATTATGTTGAAGTACCGGATTTCAAACCCGGCGATACAGTAATCGTGGCCGTAAGAGTAGTTGAAGGTGAAAAAGAACGTATCCAGAACTTCAAAGGCATCGTAATTAAACGCCGCGGTTCCGGTATCAACGCTTCATTCTTAGTTCGTAAAGTTTCGGCTGGCATCGGCGTTGAAAGGATTTTCCCTGTATTCTCGCCAATGCTCCAGAGCATTACTGTTGTTCGCAACGGTAACGTAAGGCGTGCAAAACTTTATTATCTTCGAGGCATGTCCGAGAAGAAAATCAGGGCAAAAATCAGCTAATAGCTTTTTCCCTGCAATCTTTTGTAAAAGAATCTATACGGCGGCAAATAATAGTTTTTATTTGCCCGCCGTTTTTTTTATTTTCATTCTTTTTTATCAGGCGCTTAAATGTCAGACCAAATAAAACTTTCCGTAGCGGTAATATCCCGAAATGAAGAACACATTATCGGGGATATGATAGAGAGCGCATTGCCTGTTGCCGACGAAATAATTATTGTTGATTCAGGATCGACTGATAAAACAATAGAAATAGCTTCATCACTCGGCGCAAATGTTTTCGAAGAAGAATGGAAAGGTTATGCTGCCCAGAAAAACTCGGCCTTGGAAAAATGTACAGGCCAGTGGATTTTATTTCTTGACTGCGACGAGATACTAAGCCCGGAGCTACGCTTCTCGATAAAAAAGGCAATTGACAGCGATAAAATTCAATCCTACTACCTCAGCAGGAAAACAAGTTATCTCGGGAAAATACTGAACCATGCCTGGCAGCCCGACCGGCAGCTCAGGCTTGTGCATAAATCAGCTATGCCCCGATGGACGGGATCGAAAGTACATGAAAAACTGGAAGTCCATGGAGAAAAAGCAGTACTCAAAGGCGATCTGATACATTATTCTTATAGGAACCTGCAGGATCATTTCCAAAGAACAATAAAATATGCAAAACTCCGCGCCGAGGATTACCAGCAAAAAGGCCGCGACGCAGGGCTGTGCGATATAATAGCTAACCCGTTTATAGCTTTTATACGTTCTTTCTTCATTCGCAAAGCTTTCCTTGACGGGGCAAGGGGATTCCTGGCAGCTGCAAGCTCGGTTTTCTATACATTTCTAAAATATGCATTCCTGTTTGAGATGGGGCTGAAAAACAATAAAGGGCTTCCTGATGAGAAAGATTAATGTTCTTTATGTAAGCAATTACGACCACCTGAGAATGGGCGGCCAAAGGTCAATGATGACATTGATCCAACACCTGAATCGCGACCTGGTTGTTCCTCATGTACTTGCCCCCAAGGAAGCTGAACTTTCGGCTAAGGCCCGTGAGCTTGGCTGTAAGGTTCATATTTTACCAAAACATGGTATTAAACCAAAAAATTTTGTTAAGATCAGGCGCAGGGCTTTCCGGATAAATGAGCTGTGCAATGAAAATGATATTGACATTATGCACATGGATCACGACCGCGACCTGATTACATGCGGATTTATTAAAAATAAAACCAAAGCGAAAATTATATGGCATATACGGGTGGCTGGAGCCAGGCCTATGGATTTCATCAACAGGAAAATACCCCACGCATTTATTGGAATCAGCCGCGATACAGCACAAAGGCTGACAGACAGAGAAATGGATTATTTCAAAGTAATATACAACGGCGTTGATACGGCTCTGTTCAAACCTGCTGAAGATAAGAAGGAGCTAAGGAAAAAACTCAATTTGCCAATCAACAATTTTATCCTGCTTTTTGCCGGACAGATAAAAATTGAAAAGGGCATTATTGATATTGCCGAAGCCCTCGGAAAAATGAACTCTCAGGATAAAAAAACACCTTTTGTACTGTTTGTCGGTAAACCAAGAAATGACGAACATATAAGTCTTTTAAAAAATAAAATATCCGAACACGGACTTAACGACAGAGTAAAAATACTTCCGCAGCAGAATAATATCCACGAATGGATGCAGGCCGCCGACGCGCTGGCGCTTCCCTCCCACGACGGCGCTGAAGGGATGGGGCGAGTTCTCCAGGAAGCTATGGCCTGCGGAATTGCAGCCATAGGCTCTGATACAATGGGAGTTCGCGAAGCAATTGAAGATAATTCCGGCATTTTGGTTCCTGAAAAGAATCCCGTGGAACTTGCAGATGCGCTGATACGGCTTATGGAAGATAATCAATATTACCGCCGGATTGCCGACGCAGGCTACAACAGGGCAATGAAACTCTATGACGTAAGAGTTCATGCGCAAAATATAATGGATTACTACCAGGAAATTCTCGGAACTGATGGGAAATAAAAAAAATATTGTCAATGTTTCTTACGTAAGCCATTTTTCAACTCTTAAAATGGGCGGGCAGAAAAGCATGTCCGCGCTTATTGAAAACCTTGACCGCGAAAAATTCCGGCCTTTTGCAATAATGCCGCAACCCGGAGAACTTTCGGAACACCTGAAATCGTTGGGCTGCAAATGTTTCTATGTGCCGTTCACAAGCCTGAAACCAAAGAATGTTTTTAAATATCTCAGGAACCTGAGAGCAGTCAGAAATATTATCCGCGATAATGATATTGACATTATCCACCCGGATTTTGAGCGCGACGCCTACCTTTGCGGCCATGCAAAGAACAAAACCAAAGCCAAAATGATATGGCATGTGCGGCTTACCCTAAAGAAGAGAATAGACGCGAAAATTGAAAAACTTGCCGACGGAATAATCGGCATATCGGACGGAGTCAAACAGAGATTTTCAGGCAGTGCTGAATTCGCAAAAAAATACCGTACAATTTTCAACGGCGTTAATACTGATATTTTCAAACCTGTTGAAGAAAGGGCAGAATTAAGAAAAAAAATTGACCTTCCAAAGGACAGGTTTATACTGCTTTTTGCCGGACAAATGAAAGAAGGCAAGGGAATACTGGATATTGCGGAAGCTGCACGTATTATAAAAGAAAACATATCAACTCCGCCCTTGATAATTATGGCCGGCCAGGTTAGTGATACGAAGGTTTTTGAAAAGCTTCAATTAAAGATCAAAGAATACAATACTTCAAATATTATTAAAATACTCCCACCGCAAACAAATATTCAGGAATGGATGCAGGCTGCCGACGCGCTTATCCTTCCGTCCCACGAGGGAACCGAAGGAATGGGCCGGGTAATGTTTGAAGCAATGGCCTGCGGGGCGGTTGCCATTGGAACAGATATATCAGGGGTACGGGAAGCAGTGGATGAAAAATCCGGTATTCTAATACCGGAAAAATCCCCCGAATCAATTGCCGATACAATTATCGGGCTGATGAATGATCCAGATATGGCTGCAAATCTATCTGAAAATGGCAGAAAGCGCGCCGTGGAAGTTTTCGACATCCGCCGCCATGCCGAAAATGTGATGGAATTTTATAATTATATTCTCGCCTTATAATCGATTTTGCCTTAATTTTCTCCTCCTTTAGCTGCTCGCGCCGAATTTCTACTTATCAAAATATATGTCTCATATAATACCCACGAGATAGAGCACGTGGCTATTGAATTTGACGATGACAGGCCGGGAGGTCATCCTGAGCGCCAGCGAAGGACCCATTCTTTATGCATCAGCTACTAAGAAAGATGGATTCTTCAGTCGCAAGCTCCGGAAGCCTGCCCCGACGTGTCGGGGAATGACAACATATCACCTCATTCTTTTGCTCAGTTTACCCGTTCTTCCACCCCAATGAACAGGCCGCCGGCCTTAATTCCCCATCCTCTGGTTTCAATGAATCGGATAATTTCCTTAATTCAACGCTGTTTATAATTAAAACCATGATGTTTGGGCTAATTGATTTGTTGGCAGGCCTTTAAACTGTCTTGGCCGGAGGTATTGAAGCATTCTTTGGCCTTAATGTAGTGAAATTTGGCCTTACTGATGTCTTGTTCTGCTTCATTGCTCACTTGTCCGGCTTCATTGCTCACTTGTTCCGCATTACTGATGTCTTGTTTGGCTTCATTGCTCACTTTTTCCACATTACTGATGTCTTGTTCTGCTTCATTGCTCACTTGTTCCGCATTACTGATGTCTTGTTTGGCTTCATTGCTCACTTGTTTGGCCTTATTGCTTGCTTGTTTGGCTTCAATGAGGTCTTGTTCCGCCTCATTGCTTGCTTGTTCCGCTTCATTGCTTGCTTGTTTGGCATTGAAATCCCAAAGATAGAGATGAGAATAGTCTATAGATAGAACTGATAATCAAATATTCAATCTAAAATACTAAATATTATACTATTTATATTAAATATATAGTATTTATAATAATTTATATAATATATCCAAGCCTTGATATAGTTCATCTAACAAAACTTTTTATATAAATAACTAAATATCTTATACATATAATTAAATAATTGATATGATTTATTAAATTAATTTTATAAACTATTAAATATAAGTATTAACCTATTAATTAATCAGTATATCTAATTTGTTAGGACAATAAAATATATTCTTGGATACATAAAATATTTTATAAAAGAAGAAGAAGAATTTATAAGAAACAGTGATTAATGACTTGTCTGAATTATTTATTTGATTAGTTATATTATTAATATTGTAAATCTATATGATTATTTAATAATCTGATAAATATATTTACTACAAACACTTAAATATTTACTGATTTTGAGCATATATTTTATTATACAAATATTATAAATAATACAATTAGTTAAATATTCCGGATTCCAACGCTACACAAGCAATCATTACCCCAAAACAAGGCAGCAATGACTTCGACCAAAGCATCAATGACTCCGACCAAGGCGGCAATGACTCCGAACAAGGCTGCAATGACTTCGACCAAAGCATCAATGACTCCGACCAAGGTGGCAATGACTCCAAACAAGGCTGCAATGACTCCGAACAAGGCTGCAATAACTCCGAACAAGGCATCAATAAAGCAAAACATTGCTGCAATAGCGTCAACCATTGGTGTTTTTCCTCTGACCAAGGCAGCAATAGCGTCAACCATTGGTGCGATGCTTCTGAACATGGCAGCAATGACTTCGACCAAAGCATCAATAGCTTCAAACAAGGCAGCAATAACTCCAAACAAGGCAGCAATGACTTCGACCAAGGCAGCAATGACTTCGACCAAGGCATCAATGACTTCGACCAAGGCATCAATGACTTCGACCAAGGCAGCAATGACTCCGACCAAGGCGGCAATGACTCCAAACAAGGCAGCAATGACTTAGAACAAGGCTGCAATGACTTAGAACATTGGTGCTTTGCTTTCGACCTTTCCTACCTCCCCCCGGCCCCATAAGCGCTAACTTAGTGTTTGATTTTTATATATAATTTTTTTATATTTGTAAATGGAAAAGTACAACAAGCATATAGAAGAATGGGATGTAGTTACAACCTTACTTCCTTTGGGATGGGAATTAAAGGCTAAAGAACTCCAGGCTTTCCAACGTCGCAGGGCATTTGATTCACCTTCTGAGCAACTTCGAGCAATACTTATGCATGTAGCAACGGGGCATTCTATGAGGGTGGTTGCTACTAAGCTTAAATATGAAAGAAATATAGATATATCAGATGTTGCGTTATTAAAAAAAATGAGGACGTCTGCTGATTGGCTTCGCTGGATTGCATTAGGATTGATTCATAATAGGGGGATATCATTAGATTCCCCAGAATGGCTGTCGGATTTCAATGTAAGATGTATCGATGCGTCTGTTGTTACTGAGCCGGGGTCAACAGGTACTGACTGGAGACTTCATTACAGCCATAATCTGTTCAACCTCAAGTGTGACGAATTTATTATTACCAGCCCAAAAGTCGGTGAGTCTATATCTAATTTCAAAATTAACTCTTCTGATCTTTTTTTAATTGACAGAGCATATTGCAGTTATAAGGGTATTTCAGAAATTCTCGGAAAGAAAGCAAATTTTGTTGTCAGATATAAGCATAAAGGTTTTACAATATATAATAGTAAAAATGATAAAGTTGATATTATTAAAGAATTAAAAAGTTTAAAGTTAGATCAAATATTTGACAAAATATTTTATATTTCCTCCTCCTCCTCAAAAAATAAAAAGATTCCTGTACGTATATGTGCTATCAAAAAAAGCAAGGAGCAAGCTGAGTTATCCAGAAAGAAAGCAAAAAAGAATTTTGCTAGAAAACAACAGACAATCAGTTCTACAGCTTTAGGACTTAATGATTATATTGTTTTGGTGACTTCTTTGATTAATGATATATCTTCTAATAATATCTTAGAATTATATAGAATGAGATGGCAGGTTGAAATTTCATTTAAAAAACTAAAAAGTCAATTTGGCTTGGGGCATTTACCAAAAAAAGATAAAAACTCTGCACGAGCGTGGCTTTATGCTAAGATGATCACAGCTCTCCTTACTCAGGCTATTATCGATGAAGGTGAGCGTTTTTCCCCCTGGGGCTACAGGTTTAATAAAAGAGAATGATAAAAGGAGTACATCACAATGGCGTGAAAATGTATTTGTTAAAGATATTTTATTGAAAATCATCAGTCCCGGTATTACTTTGTATCAATGTATTAACAACTGGGATGATGTTTCTAATTGCCTAAAAGAAGGACATCGAAAAAGGCAAAGTAGTATGAATTACTTGTTTTCTTTAAGTTAGCGCTTATGCCCCCCGGCCCCCTCCTTCAGAAGGAGGGGGAGTTAATTCTATGATATTTAATTTCTTATCCCCTCCTCGCGGAGGAGGGGAATACAGGGGAGGTTTTATTTCTTTGATTTGGACCAAGGCAGCAATATCATCAAACATTGGTTCTTTGCTTCTGCCCCTTCCTATCTCCACCCGGCCAGATCCTTCGGAAGGAGGGAAAAAGCTCCGTAGGAGCGACATCTGATATATAAATGCCGCCCCGACGGGGCTGTTGTTAATCCCGGGATCGATTTTCTACAAAAATGTCGCGGCTACGCCGCTTTCTGGATGGCTGATTTTATAAAACTTCCCCTCTTGAGGGGTACCCGAAGGACGGGGTGGATTCTTCACACATTATCTGCGAACAAAGATGGATTCTTTTTCGGGCAACCACAAGGGTTGACCCAACGGTTTAATCACCTGTCCACCGCTGGCCGGGGTGGATATTGCCGATACTGCCAAAGATGCAGAATATTTCCTGCCGGACGCACTGATAGTTACAGGTAAGGCCACATCGCTTCGGTATTTTTTGGCAGGGAATTGTTAAAAAGCCGGAAAAGCTGTAGATACTCAGTATAAATTGATACCATGAAGCGTAAATCTTCGGTTTCATATAAGCTACGATATTCTGAATTTTTTTCCGTAAAACAGGTCATCTCCGAAATTTGATACTATCCTTGCAAAATATGATTTAGATATTGCATATTTAATAACTTTGTGAATAAATGTATCAGGATGTGAATAAGGGCATACCTTCATGCACATTGCACAATCGGATCCGATTATTCGCCAGTATTTGTAGCAGCTTTCAATTTCCAGAGGCCACTTTGTTACTCCGTTTCTCACTGATCTTTCCCCCAGTGGAATTGAACCTGAAGGGCAGTTTAAAGCACATTTTTTACACAATTCACAGAAATGCCGGGCCCCTATGTCGATAGGTTCGTCAGGAACGAGAGGCAAATCAGTCGTTACAAGCCCGATTCGACAACGGGGGCCGTATTTATCAGAAACAAGGTAGCCCAGCCTGCCAATCTCGCCTAAGCCGGCATCAACGGCAACCGGCGGCAGCATTACCTGGTAATTGGAGCCTGATATATGAGCCCTTGCCGGATATCCAAGATCACGAATAAAATTAGCAATTGATATTGATATCCTTTGTGCCTGAAGGTATTGTTTTGCTGTTTCGCGGGTCACTTCCGGATAAGGTGCTTTTTCTATTTCGCTATAATCCATTTCCAGCACATAGGCAATTGCATATTTGTGATTTAATTTTATCTCGCTCCCCCATTCTTCCGGTCCTTTGCCTGCATGAGAATAAACATAATCCTGGTTCAACAGGGCTATACCGACGTCTCCGGCCCCCTGGGCCTTTGCGAATTCTTTGATTATCCTGGAAAAATTTTCTGCAATATCTTCAACTTTATTTTCAGAAATATCGCCGTCAACAAAATCAACCATCTTTCCTTCTAATTCGAACATAGAATCAACCTGGCGGGAAATTGCCGGGTTGTATAGTTTGCTCTTTTCTCCCATAAGCGGCGGCATAGAGCGGATGTTATCATCAACAGTTTTCAAATCGGGACGCAATTTGTAATAAATATTATAATTTTCTGCTCCGGAATTGTATTTTGCCCTTGCAAACATAGTGTCACGCTCGTCAACCTTTTCCAGGGGGCAGCCCTGATTAATCGGCCTGTATGGATCAATCGGCAGAAAGAAAAGCATTGCAAAAATCACAGAAAAGACATCAATTCCGATAAAAAGAATATCCGGCAGATCATTTACAAATAGTAAAAAAGATATAAAAAGAATTAATACTGTGATTAAACTGCTTATTCCGAATGCCCTGTATCGTTTTTCTTTAATTCCGCTAATAGCAAAAAGAAGGAAAAGAATGAGCGCTGACAATGATATTAATAGAAAGATTCCCCGATATAGATCAAGTTCAAAGTTCATAATTATTTGTTATTTAATGTTAGTAACTCTAATATTTCTTAAATGTTTTAATTTCGCAGTGTTAATCATTCAGATACAGTTTTCGACCACTTCTAAATGCTATGCCCATTTTTCAAAAGCACTGATATATGTCATTCTGAGCGTAACGAAGAATCTATAACCCGCATGGATATTGGATTCTTCACTTCGTTCAGCCTGCCCTCGGCTTGTCGGGGAATGACAAATTCACAAAAATCAGAATAATGAGACATCCCGTATCCAATTTCTTTCGGTTTAGATAACCGAAAGAGCATATTCCAACTTATTTAAATATCACTAAAGCCATTTCTCGCCGCTTGCATCCCTGATAATTTCCACTGATCTCTTCACTTCCTGAACCCTGTCCTTAGGGCATACCATAACGGAATCGCCTGTAACAACAACAACAATATTATCCAAACCAAATGCGGAAACCATGATATCTTTTCCGCCTTCATTTATTATCACAGAATCTTTCAGGTCGAAAACAGCTGTATTCCCCGAAAGCACATTGTTGTTTTCGTCAGTTTCCCGGATTCTGGGAAGTGAATCCCATGAACCAATATCATCCCAATTAAAAGCTGCTGCCGCCACAACAACATTTTCGGCTTTTTCCATTAAGCCGTAATCTATTGATGTATTTGGAAAAGCTTCGAATGTAGCGGAAATTTCCACGAGCGGGCCGGAAATGTTCATGTCATCTTTAGCTGAATATTTATCTGCCATGGTGTTTATCTTTCCTCCTACTTCAGGAAGGCATTTCGTCATACTATCAATAAATGTATCCAAACGCCAGAAAAACATTCCGCTGTTCCACAAATAATCGCCTGAATCAACAAATTTCTGAGCTGTTTCAATATCTGGTTTTTCTGTGAAACGAACAGCCGGATTAATCTGAATTTTGTCCGAATCCGGATTAAACTGCCTGCCGGCCTGTATGTAGCCATATCCGGTTTCCGGCCTTACCGGTGGAATACCAATAGTACATAGTACGGGATTATTTTCAACATATTCCAGGGCCGCATTTACAGTTTTTCTAAAGCCATCAATCGGTGCAATACTTTGGTCAGCTGTCAGGACAGCAATACTTATCTCATCTGATTTCAAATCTGAATACTTTGCAGAAATAACCGAAGCTGACAAAGCCAGGCAGGGAGCAGTATTCCTTTTGAATGGTTCTGCAACTATGTTTTCCGGGGGAAGAATTGATAAACTTTCCCGAATGGGTTCCTGGAGAAGTGAACTTGTAATAATAAAAATGTCATCCGGCTCGATAATACCGGAAATCCTGTCAATTGATTCCTCAATCATCATTTTATCTGCCGAAGCCAGTTTTAATAATTGTTTTGGTTTTTTCTTCCTTGAAAGCGGCCAGAACCGTTCACCGGAACCGCCAGCCATTATTACTGCACATCTTTTCATATTCTTTATCTTCAATATCTTCAAAAAAGAATAAAGCTAATATAATTTTCCGAGAAATAAAAGTAATGTTTCTACTCAGGTTGGTAAAATATATTGCTGTTATTGAAGAAAAATACAGAGAAATGTCATTCTGACCGAGCCAGCGAGGGAAGAATCCATCTTTTTCTTAAAGAATTATTGAAGAATGGATTCTTCGCTGGCGCTCAGAATGACCGCTTTATACAATTTTTCCAGATTTTCAAAGTTCAGCTGAATAGTAACAAAGTAATTTAGGGGGATGAAATGGTATTGGGTAAAATTTTAACAAAGAGAATAACGATGTATGATAATTCAAAATATTTACGATTTGTCATTCTGAAGCGTTGTGAAGAACCCAGTATTCATGCGGGTTATGGATTGTTTGCAATGCTCAGAATAACAGCTTTTCTTAATTCAAAAGCAGCCCCGCCCTTATTGAAAGCTGTGATTAGAACTTTCTTCCGGCATACGCCTTCAATATTCCGGGGAATGCTTTCATCCATCCTTTTAATCCCAGATTATCGGTATTCGACAACTTATCAAATATTTCCGGATGAACAATCCGCGGAATGAAATTAGAACATTTCTCCATTTCATCTTTCAATCCCGGATTTCTATCTAACGATCTGTCATTTGCAAAAATGAAACTATTCTGGGCATACCAGAATTCAACATCGGGATTCTCCCATACTTTGGGCCGGATATAATCAATAGCGTTATATCCCTTTTGTTCAAACTTAGCTATCCAGTAGTCCTGCCACTGCTCATTTATATGATAATTACCTCCCTGTCCGGGTATGGCGGCTGAAAATAAAACCGTATCGGAAAGAGAAGTTAATGTATCAACAATTGTTGCTGCCGCTGAATCAGGCAAATGTTCGGCAACTTCAAGAGATATGGCGAGATCGAATTTTCTGTCGGATGAAAATTTTGTTTTCAGGTCGTGGGAATTAAATTTTTCAGAAGGTATATACAGCATATCTTTATCAATATAGTCCCCGTCAACGCCGAGTATATCTTTGATTCCAAGTTCACTTGCAGCTGAAAGCCAGGTTCCGAGGCCGCAACCGATATCAACCATGCTTTTGGGATTTATCAGATTGAATACCATAGGAAGTATAATTGATGCCGACAGCCTGGAACCATCCATCTGCGATTTATAGAAATCTTTATCATAAGTAGTTTTTGCCATTGTTTATCCGGCTGTAAAAAAAAAATTATTAACTGTCGCTTTCAAAGGGGCGTCCTTTGATCTTCAAAATTGTATAACCTGGATCTTCAGCATTCATTTCATCCAGTTCCTCGTTGGAATCAACTACTTTCACACTGAAATCAAAGGTTCTGTCCGGCCCTGAAATATTTACTTTATTCGGGAAGTTAAGTTTCTTCCATTCAAGTTTGCTTTTAAATAAAGACGGATCGCGGACAATATTTGTAGGCAGATAAGGCACTACTTCCGCTGAATACTGATCTTTTACTTCAGGATCATGGAAATATGAATTGGCAAAATCCATGGGAGCAATTTCATCGAAGTGGTTCTGCTCGGCAAATTCCTGTTTCAATACGTGCATCAATTCGCCTTTCATATCCGGATCATCCACGCTTTTCTTAATAAAGTTTTCCGTATGAGTATAAAATCGTTTTGATTGAATTTTTGGATTTGACTCAATCGTGTAACCAAGAAAATCAGAATAGAAATATTCAGCCGGTTTGGCATCAGGAGTGAACTGATCATCAAAGAGAAAACATCCGAATTTGTCATTAGGATATAATTTCGAGGGTTCGTCTCTTTCGTATATCATACCGATTTTATATAACTTTGTAGAAGGGCTGAGTATAAGGTCATCCAGTGCAAGCAGTCTTGACTGGGTATCTTCCTCGTAGCGCAGTGCTTCCTGAAGTTCTGCTTTTATAACTATATATACAGCCGATTCGTTTTTGTTTTCAGCCTGTATAAAAATCATGTATCCGCCGGGAATGTTGTTCCTGGTCTGGCATCCTGCCAGAAGTTCTGCAATCAAACCGGAATTCTCAATAAACTTATTGTCTTCGGCATGTTTGAGTGGTTGGCATAGCCCGAAGAAAGAATCATGATCGTAATCAATTATTTCCAGTTCGAAAGATTTGGAATTTTTACCCATTGCCTTTGTAAGCCTGCGGCGAATAATCCTTGCAACAGCATCGTTAAGGTTTATCATCTTTGTTTCAACATGTGCTGTTGCGTGTTCCTGGTCTTCGCTTTTAGGTATTATATAGTGAACGATTGTGCGTTTGAATGTCAAGTGCTCCGGATCTATCATTATTTCTTCCTGATTAGTAATTTTTTATTATCCAATTTTTACAAGATTCAAATTTACGAACAGAATATTTAATAATAAAATTGATAATAAATTAATTCTTTAGTGAAATAGAATAAAATTCCTGTAATATTATTATGATAATTAAAAAATATTTTTAAGTTTGTAGTAGATACGCAAATTTTAATAAATAAGGGAAAAACAATGAGATACTCCCCAATAATTATGCTGATCATTCTATTAGCATCAACAGGACTGTATTCACAGACTTCCACCATCACCTACCAGGGTAAATTACTTAATTCAACAGGCGATCCGATAACAAATTCTTCACTGCCGATGACATTCGCTATTTATAACGCTCAGAGCGGAGGGTCGAAACTGTGGCCAACGGCAGTAGCGTCTAAAAATGTAAATGTCGACCTTGGCCTTTATACCGTTGTTCTTGGTACAGGGTCGGGAAGCGATGAAGCATTTACGACATCAGTTTTTGCAGGAGGGCAGGCATGGCTTGAAATTAATGTGGACGGAACTACCCTTGCAAGAACCAGGTTAACCACGGTTCCATTCTCATATCATTCATCATCGCTTGGCGGCAATACCTGGGCCGAACCGGGAGCAATCGGCGCAACAACACCAAGTACCGGAAAATTTACAAACCTGACTGTGGGAACATATTCATTCCCGGCATCGGACGGCAGCAACGGGCAGGTACTGACTACGGACGGAAGTGGAAACGTCAGCTGGCAGAGTCCGGGTTCAGCTCCTGTTACATCAGTTGCCGAATCGGGAACCACTCCACTGACAGTAACCCCGACTACGGGAAATGTAGAGATAACAATAAGCCAGGCAAACGGAACAACAGACGGCTACCTTAGTTCAACCGACTGGAATACATTCAATAATAAAAGTACGCTGGCGCTCGGTGAAACAAATGCAACAGCCTACCGGGGCGACAGAGGCAAAGCTGCCTACGACGAGCGCGGCTCGCAGATAGATGGCACCGGATTAAATTGGGACGGATCGGAATTAAATGTTACCTGGGGTACTCCTGATAATATTGGTACTACTACAGCAGCGGAAGGTGCATTTACAAAACTTTCCACATCTTCATATACATTTCCTCAATTTGACGGCACGGCAAATTATGTATTACAAACAAATGGAAGCGGTGTTGTTTCATGGACAGCTATTCCGTCGGCTCCTGTTACATCAGTTGCCGAATCGGGAACTACTCCGCTAACGGTAAGCCCGACAACAGGCAACGTTCAGATTACTATTGGTGAAGCTTCGGGTAGTGCGGACGGTTATCTGAGTTCAGGTGACTGGACTACTTTCAACAATAAAACTACTCTGGCGCTCGGTGAAACAAATGCAACAGCCTACCGGGGCGACAGAGGCAAAACCGCTTACGACGAGCGAGGTTCGCAGATAGACGGCACAGGATTAAATTGGGACGGATCGGAACTTGATGTTACATGGGCGACTCCGGGTGATGTAGGTGGGACAACTCCTGCCGGAGCTTCATTTACCGGTATTAATATCGGAGATTATCAAATGCCCGGTTCTGACGGGGCCAACGGCCAGGTACTGACTACCAACGGAAGCGGTACGGTATCATGGCAAACCTTTTCCGGGGCTGGCTGGTCTCTGACAGGTAACCTGGGAACTACTCCCGGAACACATTTTATCGGCACAGGAGATAATAATGCCCTTGAAGTAAAAGTAAACGACGACCGTGTGGCAAGGTTCGAACCTGACGCAACCAGCCCGAATATATTAATGGGCAGCAGTTCAAATTCATTTTCCGATGCAATTCACGGGGCGGCTATTCTTGGCGGCGGCAGCGCTGAATACTGGCAGGAAGCCGGCGATGACTTCACAACAATCTGTGGTGGTGAATACAATTGGGCCTATGGTGATTACTCCTTCATTGGGGGTGGCGGTTCCAATGAAACCGACGGCTGGTTTGCAACTATCGGCGGCGGTGAAATGAACTATTCCAGTAATACATGGTCATTTGTTGGTGGCGGAGTATATAATGAAGCTGATGCTATCGGGGCCGTTGTTGTTGGTGGTGAAGGGAATGGCGCGTATGGCGAGAACTCCTTTATTGGCGGAGGTGCATCCATTCTAAATGCCGGAGACGGTGCATTTGTAGGTGGTGGAGGCCCGCACATGTTAGGTTCAACAGTTGCTGTTATAGTAGGCGGGTCTTTTAATTTAATTGATGATGAGTCTATAGGCTCCTTTATCGGTGGCGGCGGATTCCATACAATCGAGGAATCCGAGGCTTCGGTTATTTGCGGGGGTATTGAAAATTCTATGAGCAGCGCATCCTTCTCGGTGGTTTGCGGTGGCGAATCAAATACTATCAGCCAGGATTATTCAGTTATTCCGGGTGGTAAAGATAATTCTATTGACGGGAATTATTGCTTTGCCTTCGGGAACGATGTGGATGTTGCGAATAATTACCATACGGCATTTTATACAGGAACGAACTCCGGCACATTTACCATAAACCGGGAATCTGCCAATAACGGTATTTTCCAGATTGGAACGGACGGAAGCAACGGAAACGGAGCATATCTTAGCGCGGGAGGTACATGGACAAACGGATCTTCAATAAAATTCAAGGATCGCTTTAAAGAACTTGACGTATTCGGGATATTGGATAAAATCAAAACTCTCAGGTTAAAGGGTTGGTTCTATAAGGGAACTAATGAATTCCATATATGGCCCTTTTCCGAGGATTTCCACGATACTTTCGGTACGGGAGACCTGAGTAACCCGCGCAGCAGAAGCTATCTGTCCGGGGCCGATGTGGCAGGTATAGGACTTGCCGGCGTAAAAGCTCTGTCTCAAAAAGTAGAAACATTGGAAAGTGAAAACCAGGAATTAAAATCACGGCTTCAGTTACTTGAAGAAAAACTGCAAAAGCTGATAGATGAAAAGAGATAAAATGAACATAAATGAAAAGTGTCATCCTGAGCGCAGCGAAGGATTCATTCATCAACAATATCTGATAAGAAAGATGGATTCTTCAGTCGCAAGCTCCGTAAGCCTGCCCCTGACCTGTCGGGGAATGACATAAAGTAAAAAATCAGAATAATTGGAAATTGACTTAAAAACCTAAACAAACTAATCATGAAAGGAATTGTTTTGAAACCCCTAATTTTAACATTAATAGCGTTATTTATCAGCCTGAACGGCTGGGCACAGACATCAACGATAACTTACCAGGGGAAACTCCTGGATGCTTCGGGTAATCCCGTTACTAATTCATCCATGCCGATGACATTTGCCATATATTCCGCCGAAACAGGTGGTACTAAACTCTGGCCCTCCGGTTCAGCGGCGGCAAAAATAGTTGACGTGGATTACGGCCTTTATACAGTAACTCTCGGTACGGGAAGCGGATCAGACGAAGCTTTCACATCCGCAGTCTTTGCCGGAGGCTCGGCATGGCTGGAGGTAAGCGTTAATGGAACTACCCTTGCCAGAACAAGATTAACAACCGTTCCTTTTTCATATTTTTCCGGAGCGCTTGAAGGCAAAACATGGGCTGCACCGGGAAATATTGGAACAACTACCCCCGGTACTGGGAAATTTACAAACCTTACAGTCGGGGCATATTCATTCCCATCTGCCGACGGAAGCAACGGCCAGGTTCTAACAACCGACGGCAGTGGAACGCTTTCATGGGCTGACGCGAGTTCGTTTGATCCGGCAAGCCCGGGCAATATTGGCGGGACAACTCCGGCAGCTGCATCATTTACCGGAATGGATATCGAAGTTCAATCAACAAATCCTCTTCTTGCAAGGGGAAACACAATTGCCAACCTCGACAGGCCATCCTCAGTATGGATCAGAGAGAACTATGCCTATGTAATCACCCTTAACAATTATCGCTTATGTATTTTTGACATAAGCAATCCTGATAATCCTGTTCCTAAGGGCTTTGTAAGCCTCGGAGGAGGTGTAAATTCAGTTCATCTGAGTGGTAATTATGCTTATGTTATTGTTGGTACATATCTGAAAATTGTTGATATAAGTAACCCTGACAACCCATTTGTATGTGATTCCAGATCAACAGGTTCCACCGGGCATGCCACATCAGTTTTTATAAGTGGCAGCCATGCTTACGTAACAAGTTATGGTAGTATCCCACTTCTAATTTTTGATATAAGCAATCCGAGTAATATTATTAGGAAAGACAATATCAGTACCAACCTTTCTTCGCCTAAAAGTATATACGTAAAGGGCATCTACGCTTACGTGGTAAATGAGAATAATGACCGATTATGCATTTTTGATATAAGTGACCCTGATAATATCATTGCAAAGGGATACACGAGTGCAAATCTTGATTACCCTCGATCCGTGTATGTCAGTGGCAATTATGCCTACGTGGCATCTATTCAAAATGACCGATTATGTGTTTTTGATATAAGTGACCCTGATAATATCATTGCAAAGGGATACACGAGTGCAAATCTTGATTACCCTCGATCCGTGTATGTCAGTGGCAATTATGCCTACGTGGCATCTTATCTAAATGGCCGATTATGTATTTTTGATATATGTGACCCTGATAATATCATTGCAAAAGGATATAATGATGAAAACCTTAGCAGGCCAACCTCGGTGTTTGTCAGCGGTAAATATATATTCTCAACTTCTCAATTTACATACGGTTTATCAGTATATGAAATAAATCACCTACAATCGCCGGCCATTTCTGCCGGTAGCATTGGAGCCGGAGATATGGATATAGCAGATAACGTTAAAATTGGCAATAACCTGGACGTTTGTGGCGGTTTTAATGCCTGGAATGCTAATTTTCAAAATAATGTCGGCCTTGGCGGAACACTAAGCGGAAGCAGTGCCACAGTCAGCGTGGATGCTGCCATATTGAACAGCCTGGTGGTTGGCAGCCCCAGAGGCGGAAACCTGGGCGACGGATCAATAAACGCCGAAGCAGTTTATGATGATAACGTATTGCTTACCGACTATGTTTTCGACTGGTACTTTGGCGGCAGCGTACTTGAATGCGACATGGATAAACACGCAGACTACCGTATGCTCTCGCTTCAGGAGATGATAGACTTTACCCGCGAGAACCGCCACCTGCCCACAATTACAGGCCGCAAGGAATGGGAGAAATACGGCAAACTGCCCCTTGGCATCCTTACAAACCAGATTTGGGAAACTGTGGAAACTCAGGCTATATATATTATACAGTTAAAAGAGCAAATCGATAAATTTGAAACAGAAAATCAAGAGATAAGGCAGGAGAATGAGAAGATGAAATCAGAGATTGAAATGATTAAAGAACAACTTCAAATGCTGATAGATGAAAAGAAATAAAAGGAATATAATGAAAAGTGTCATCCTGAGCGCAGCGAAGGATCCATTCTTCAAAAAAATCAGAATAATTGGAAATTGACTTAAAAACCTAAACAAACTAATCATGAAAGGAATTGTTTTGAAACCCCTAATTTTAACATTAATAGCGTTATTTATCAGCCTGAACGGCTGGGCACAGACAACAACGATAACTTACCAGGGAAAACTCCTGGATGCTTCGGGTAATCCCGTTACTAATTCATCCATGCCGATGACATTTGCCATATATTCCGCCGAAACAGGTGGTACTAAACTCTGGCCGTCAGGTGCTGCGGCGGCAAAAACAGTTGATGTGGATTACGGCCTTTATACCGTAACTCTCGGTACGGGAAGCGGAACCGATGAAGCTTTCACATCCGCAGTCTTTGCCGGAGGTACGGCATGGCTGGAGGTAAGCGTTAATGGTACTACACTTGCCAGAACAAGATTAACAACCGTTCCGTTTTCATATTTTTCCGGAGCACTTGAAGGCAAAACATGGGCTGCGCCCGGCGCTATCGGCGCAACAACCCCCGGAACAGGAAAATTTACAAACCTTACAGTCGGGGCATATTCATTCCCATCTGCCGACGGAAGCAACGGGCAGGTTCTAACAACCGACGGAAGTGGAACGCTTTCATGGGCTGACGCGAGTTCGTTTGATCCGGCAAGCCCGGGCAATATTGGTGGTACAACACCGGCGGATGCCTGTTTTACTAGTATAAATATTGAAGCAATGTATTCTGCACCTCTTACTCCGAAAGATTATACCAGTACGAATCTTGACAGGCCTATCTCCGTCAATGTGAGCGGTGGCTATGCGTATGTGGTCTCAAGAGATAACAATCGCTTTTGCATCTTTGATATTAGTGACCCGGATAATGTTACTGCAAAGGATTATACTAGTGCTAATCTTAGTAACCCTAAATCCGTCTATGTGAGTGGCAGCTATGCGTATGTGGTATCTAGTTCTAATAATCGTTTATGTGCATTTGACATAAGTAATCCGGATAATATTACTCCAAAGGATTATATTAGTACTAATATTAGTTGTCCAAGTTCTGTCTATGTGAGCGGTGGCTATGCGTATGTAATAAGCGAATGTAATGGTAGATTGTGTATATACGATATAAGCGATCCGGATAATATTGTTGCAAAGGATTATATTAGTACTAATCTTAGTTGTCCTAAATCTGTCTATGTGAGCGGTGGCTATGCGTATGTAACAAGCGTATGTAATGATAGATTGTGTATATACGATATAAGCGATCCGGATAATATTGTTGCAAAGGATTATATAGGTACGAATCTTGATAGGCCTATCTCCGTCTATGTGAGTGGCAACTATGCTTATGTGATTTCATTTGATAATAATCGGTTATGTACCTATGACATAAGTGACCCGGATAATATTACTGCCAAGAATTATATTAGTACTAATATTAGTGGTCCAAAGTCTGTCTATGTGAGTGGCAGCTATGCGTATGTGGTATCTACCAATAACAATCACTTATCCGTATTCAATATTCACAATCCCGATAATATCGTGGCAAAGGGATATACCAACGCTAATCTTAATTCCCCTAATTCAGTTTTTGTAAGTAGAAATTTTGTTTTTGTTGCTTCACTTAATAATAACCGCTTATGTGCCTACGAAATCAATCACGTCGAGACACCTGCAATTAATGCAGGTAGCATTGGAGCCGGAGATATGGATATAGCAGACAACGTGAAAATTGGAAATGACCTGCACGTGCGGGGGGGGCTCAACGCAGGAAATACTCTGGTACAGGGAGACCTTAGTGTAGAAAATAATACGAAAATAAATGGTGGTTTGACTGTCGGCGACCCTACCGGAGGTAACCAGGGCGATGGCACAATAAACGCCGAAGCAGTTTATGATGATAACGTACTGCTTACAGACTACGTTTTCGACTGGTACTTTGGCGGCAGGGTACTTGAATGCGACATGGAGAAACACGCGGACTACCGTATGCTCTCGCTTCAGGAGATGATAGACTTTACCCGCGAGAACCGCCACCTGCCCACAATTACAGGCCGCGAGGAATGGGAAAAATACGGCAAACTGCCCCTTGGCATCCTTACAAACCAGATTTGGGAAACTGTGGAAACACAGGCTATTTATATTATGCAGTTGAAGGAAGAAAATGAGAAAATGAAGCAGGAAAATGAAAAACTGAAAAATGAAATGAACGAAAATATCCGTAAACAAAATGATAAAATTGAAGAATTAAATCGTAAATTAAATATATTGATAAATGAGGATCAATAAAATGAAATATTTTTTAGCGATAATCATGCTTTTTTACTCCGCCAGTATTTATTCCCAAACCACGGAATGCGAGCATGTTCCGGCAGGCGGGGCAAAAGCAACGAATACCACCTATACTAACTGGGGAGCGTTCGGCCAGCCGACTGCATCAGTTGTTACGGGTGGAAATTATACAAACCAGGTAGGATTCTTCTACCGGGCCACACCAAGCCCTGCGCCTGCAACGGTCTGGGTATCCAGCACTTATACCTCTGGTGCAGGCAATGACGGCCATACATGGAATTATACAGCTTTCAGCGGAATTCAGGATGCTCTGAACGGAGTAGCTGAAAACGGGAGGGTTGTGCTTGAAGGGAATTTCTATTTTGGCACTGACCTGACACTGTCAGACGGCAAGAAGCTTGTTCCCAATGGCTGCAATATTTATATAGACGGGCATATTGTATGTTCCGGAGGCTGCTATATCGATCTTTCGCAGGACGGATACCTGATAATGCCAACTGCCAGCAGCCAGACTTTTACCGTGGGAACGCCTGAACTTGGCCTTTGTCCGGTGGTTATCACCGCCCCGGCAAGCAATACTTTTTCCGTTGGCCTTGTCCAGGAATCTGATCAGCCATTTGTCAGCGGCTTTTATTCCCGCTGTATGTGGGATATTCAGCAGGTGGGCGGCAGCGACCCGGCAGATATTGACTTTGTTTATGCTAAGGCTAACATAGGGCCGGATATGCCAGACCCGATGACAGTTTGCTATATACTTTCCAAGCATGGCACAAGGTGGAACAACCTGACCGGCAACGGCGCCCCGACAGTTGATAACTGGGACGGCAACAGCAATTTTTATGTAAGTTCCGTTACGGGAGTTACACAGTTCTCCCTGTTCGGGCCTAATCCGAACTTCGCTATCCCCACCCTGACCGAATGGGCGGCTATAGCCTTGGGAGGCTTGCTTATAGTATTTAGCATTTTCTTTATCAGGAAACAATTTATTATATAAAGATAATCCGCTTAATGTTAAACCTTCCGAAGATTTGAAACTTTCGGAAGGTTTTTTTTATTATAAAAGTGGCAAAGCACAGATGTTTAGAAGCAAATAAAGGGAACCACCCCCGCCCTTCCCCGACTCGTCGGTGCCAGCGGGGGACAGGTAATGTTGTCATTCTGACGGAGCGAAGCGACAGAAGAATCCATCTTTGATCGCAGATAATGTATGAAGAATGGATTCTTCGCTGGCGCTCAGAATGACCTTCCGGCAACTATAATAACTTCAATCGGAAAAAGAATCCATCCCGTCTCGCTGCGCTCGCCACCCCTTAACGAGGGGAATTTTCCGGAAATCCACCCCCGCCCGTAATTTGTAACTCATCCGATGACTTTAAGTCATCGGATGAATAATGCAAATACTATCTGCTATGTATCAGCTTGATTGATTTCTGAATTTTATCATTTCTTAATCTGATAATATAAACACCGGCGGGAAGATTATTTGAAATTATCTCAAATTCCTTATGATCCGGAGTGATAATTCCCGTGTAAATATTCATGATTTTGTTCCCGAAAATATCAAACAAGTCTATACTGGTATTGCTGCTATATTCGGAATTTAGGCTGATAAATAATTTCTCGCTAAATGGGTTGGGCCATGCTTTGATATTCATTGACATTTCTTCTTTTTGGATATTCTCTTCAATCCCGGTAGTATAATCAATTCCCTGAAGGAAGGGGTATCCGTCATTAGTAACGCCGTCAATACTCCATATTGAATCAAAATCCCAATACGCATCGGTAAATGTTGACTTTGTTTTCATTTCTGCGGTTGTTTTTCCGATGCCGGCAGCTGAGTTGTCAATTCCGCTGGATTCAATATCCCAGAAGGAGTTTACAGTCGAACCGCTCCTGATATTAATACCGACAAAACCTCCAATATTGTCTCTGTTGCCCGAAACTTCTCCTGCATAATAAGAGTTTCTTACAATTGAACTATCATTTTGGCCAATAAATCCACCTATAAAATCATCATATCCGGATACATTACCTCGAGCAAATGAATTTTTGATATCGCTTTGAACCCTGTTATCACCAATAAACCCTCCAACTAATTGGTTCCCTTCCACATTACCTAACGCAATAGAGCTGCTAATAGTACTTCTATCGTAGTTACCACCAATAAATCCACCTACTTTGTCATTGCCGGATACATTGCCTTTTGAATAACATTTGGTGATTTCTATGTCGTAGCCATTGAAACCTATTAAACCACCAACCCAGTCCTTTCCCTTTACCTGGCCGGTTGAATAAGAATTACTAACTGTGCAATTTGAAAGGAGCGAACCGACCAACCCACCAATATAATTATAACTTCCACTAACAGAACAATTAGAATATGAATTTCCAATTATACAATCGAAGTTACATTCACCAACCAGCCCTCCGATATCCTTATATCCATTAACTTCACCGGAGGAATGTGAATCCCAGATTTCACAAAAGAGCTCCATTAATCCAACCAGCCCACCAACAATTTGATTTTTTGCGGAAACATTTGAAGTGGAATAAGAATATTCAATCAAGCTATATATTTTGTTATTCCCTACTAATCCGCCAACATAACTGTCGTCCCCCAGAATATCACCGGTCGAGTAGCAATAACTTATAAAGCCATGGTCAGTGTTTCTTCCAATTAAACCTCCAACATTGGATTTTCCATTAACATTTCCTGTTGCATAAGAATTTTCAACAGTTGAACAATCGGCATTATATCCAACTAATCCGCCAACATCGTAGAAGATACCGGCAACATCACCTGTTGCATAAGAATCACTAATTTTACAATTTATAGCACTTAATCCAACCAGCCCACCAACATTTTCATACCCGCTTACTACACAATTAGAAAAGGAGTTTTTTATTTGGCCATTTTCATTGTTAAACCCAACCAGTCCACCGATATTTGCCTTCGTTCCTGAAACAACGCCGGAAGAATGGGAATCATTAATTTTGCTGCCAAAATTGTACCCAACCAGTCCACCAATATTTGTCTCCGTACCTGAAACAACACCGGAAAAATGTGAATCATTAATTTCGCTATTATAATTATACCCAACCAGTCCACCAGCATACCCATTAGATGGAGTTATTGTTCCGGATGTTTGAGAATTATTTATTATACAGTTTTCATTTGCTCCTGATATTCCTCCCACATAATAAGAACCATTTATGCTGCAATTTCTGAGTCTGACATCAGAAATAGTTGCTCCCGATGCATATCCAAATAATCCAATGAATCCTTCTTCGGGGAAATTAATATATAGGTCAACTATCTCAAATCCGTTTCCATTAAAGACCCCCGTGAATTTTGACGGATAGTAACCTATTGGAGAGAATCCCAAATAGATTCCGTTAAAATCTTTATTCCATTCTTTAGTTCTCCATGCGTCTATTGTTTTTACAAGCTCGTAATGGGCTGTAAGGTCGTCCTGCATTTCCTGTAGCTGTTCCACGTTGGTAATTTCGTAAGGGTCTTCTTCCGTTCCGCTGCCATTACCGGAAAAGGCGAATGTGGAATGAAATGATAATAAAAAGATTATTACAAATAGAATTGTTGAAATGAATTTCATTGCATTTCCCCTAAAATTTCTTACTGACATGTGCAATTCTTTGGAATAACAACATGCCTTTACTAATGCTATAATTTATGAATTTTTGCTTTATTAATCAAAGAATTGGGGGGATACTAAGAAATTTTGGTGAATAAAAAGATGGGATTTTCTCAAAAGTTAGAAAACCGTTCTTATGATTGAGCGAAGCGAATGAAGGATCCATATTTTCTGGCAGATAAGGTATGAAGAACCCACCTCGCTACGCTCGCCACCCCTCGAGAGGGAAATTATTTGGGAATCCATCCCGATTGCCTGAGGGTACTGTGGGTGGAATCCTCTCAGCAAACAGGAATTCCATTTCCCAATCTCTGACAAAATCGAAAGCGGCGTAGCCGCGACATTTTTGTAGAAAATCGATCCCGGGATGAACAACAGCCCCGTAGGGGCGACATAGTCAGAAGATTGTGTCGCTCCTACGGAGCTTTTTCCCTCCTTCCGAAGGATGCGACCGGGGTGAGGTAGGAAGGGTCAGAAGCAAAGAACCAAAGTTTTAACCTATTGCTGCTTTATTCTTCTTCAAAGCCCTCCCCTTCGGGGAGGCACGGCCCCTTGCGAGGGTTCCACACCGCGTGTGTTTGGGAGGGGTCAGAGGTATTGAGGTCTTGTTTGCACCTATTGAACCAATTTTTGATTCTATTTACGCCTTGGTCGAACCCATTGCCTCCTTATTTTCCTTCAAAGCCCTCTCATTCGGGGAGGGTTTGGGAGGGGTCAGAAGCAATGCACCGATGTTTGATGATAATGAACTCTTGGTCGAAGTTATTGATGCCTTGGTCGGAGGCATTGATGCCTTGGTCGGAGTCATTGATGCCTTGGTCGGAGGCATTGATGCCTTGGTCGGAGTCATTGATGCCTTGGTCGGAGTCATTGATGCCTTGGTCGAAGGCATTGATGCCTTGGTCGGAGTTATTGATGCCTTGGTCGGAGTTATTGATGCCTTGGTCGGAGTTATTGATGCCTTGGTCGGAGTCATTGACGCCTTGGTTGAAGGCATTGACGCCTTGGTCGGAGTCATTGACGCCTTGGTTGAAGGCATTGACGCCTTGGTTGAAGGCATTGATTATAATCAGTAAGGTCAACCAAGCTGTCAGTAAGGTCAACCAGGCTGTCAGTAAGGTCAACCAGGCTGTCAGTAAGGTCAACCAAGCTGTCAGTAAGGTCAACCAAGCTGTCAATAAGGTCAAACACGCTGTCAGTAAGGCCAAACACGCTGTCAGCAAGGTCAAACACGCTGTCAGTAAGGCCAAACACGCTGTCAGCAAGGTCAAACAAGACCTCAATAAGGTCAAACAAGTCCTCAGTAAGGCCAAACAAGTCCTCAATAAGGCCAAATTTCACTACATTAAGGCCAAACAGTAGTTCAATACCTCTGGCCAGGGCAGTATAAAGTCCTGCCAACATAGCAATTAGCCCAAACATTTGGATTCTGGTTCAAAACAGCGTTGAATTAAGGAAATTATCCGGTTCATTGAAACCACAGGATAGGGAATTAAGGCCGGCGGCCTGTTCATTGGGGTGGAAGAATGGGGGGATATTGCCGCAGAATGAAGTATTATGTTGTCATTCTGACGGAGCGAAGCGACCGAATAATCCATCTTTCTTAGTAGCTGATGCATAAAGAATGGATCCTTCGCTTCGCTCAGGATGACACCCGCCAACTATAATAATTTCAATCGGAAAAAGAAACCACCCCGCCTCGCTGCGCTCGCCACCCCTCAACGAGGGGAATTTTTCCGGAAGTCCACCCCCGCCAGCGGAGGACAGGTAATGTTGTCATTCTGACGGAGCGAAGCGACCGAAGAATCCATCTTTGTTCGCCAGATAATGTAATAAGAATCCCAACCACAAGCTAAAGCACGTGGCTATTTGCGAGTATAGTATATTTCTTCTAACGAAAGATTAAGGGGCGAGAACTTCCAGGAGAACCTCTTCTAACCTGTCGAATTAATACTGAAGCCTTTGTCATAATAATTTATCATTCCATCTCAAATAACAAAGCCCCGGACAATGCCGGGGCTTTTATTTAAACTATATTCTGTTAAAATTATTTAACGAGAATTGCTTCGCGTACTTCGCTGTAGGTTCCTGCCCTGAGGTGTACGATATATACGCCTGCCGGGAGTTCATTTGCCTGGAAGAATACGTGGTGTGTACCTTCGTCGAATGATTTACTGTCTGCGAGTACTGCAACCTGCTGGCCTGTGCTGCTGAATACAGTGATTGTTACATTTTCTGTGTTAGGAAGTGTAAATTCAATCCTTGTTTCATCAGTGAACGGGTTAGGAACAGGCCTGTTGAATGCGTAGCCAAGGTTTTCGAGGTCTTCGGCTGAAACCGGGCCGGCAATCTCGAATTCCGGTGTACGGCTGTATTCCATGTCCGGATCGTTGTTCCAGAGAGCACGGATAATAGCATGTTTTGTGTTCTTATAAGTAGGAACTGTCCATTCGTAGTTACGCGGAAGAGCGTTAACTTCTCTCGACATTTCCACCCATGTTTCGCCACCGTCGAAGCTGAGGTGAAGGTCGAACCTAGAAACATTGTCATAAGTCCAGCGAACATCTTTAAGTTCACCAGTGTTAACTACATCACCTGCACGCGGGCTGGTAATTGTAACGCCACCGGCAAGAACTTTGAACTGCTGAGACTGTGTCATGATCTCGTTTGTTTCAGAGTTGATCATGCGAACAACAGCATTCTTAGTATTTACTGCAGGAAGTACCCAGTCAACTTCGCCAGTCTGTGAGTTTACTGTAGCTGTTACAGGAACCCAGCCGCTTTCGCCGTTGTCTGAGAATTCGAAGCGAACGTTTGTAGGATCGTCAACATTCCAGCGGATAAAGTCGTTAGCGCCGCCAGTGTAGATCGGATCTGCTGCGCTCGGGCGTGTAATTTCTGCCGGAGCAGGAAGAAGAGCAAAGCTTGCATCTGAGCGGTCAACTTCCGTACCGTCGTCAACTCTTACAATCCTTATCAAACATTCTGTTGAACGGATGCTCGGAGTTTTCCAGTTGTAGATAGCGCTCATAGCGTCTACCGGTTCTTCTGCAATTCTGCCCCATGTTGCGCCGTTGTCAGTTGAATATTCAACGTAAACCATCTGGCTTACAGTTGGTGTTGTCCATGTTACAGTGTAAAGCTTACCTGAACGCCATTCTTCACCACCGTTAGGAACAGTGATAGAAGCAAAGCGGATAACATTAACCGGCTCAACTGTTACGAAGTCGCCTTCGCCAGTGATGTTGCGGCCGTCTGTTGTAAGAACTACACTAAGTTTGTGCCATGAGAATTCATATTCGTCAGCTGAACCTGTTACATCAAATACGAGTGTACCAAGTTTTGTTTTTGAATTAGGAACGTTGTTACCAACCGGCCTTGAATAACCGTCATAGTCAATTTCAATTGTCCTGACGTTTACAACCGGGTTGTCAGCATTTTCTTCAGGTGCTGAATAAGCTGCTGAATAACCTGCTGCTGCATCGCTGCTGAAGAGATTTTCGTCTGTAGCTGTAAGGCCAACGAAATCAAGATTTCTGTTATCATATTTAAGAGCAAAAGTACAGTTACCCGGTGCCCATTCCTGGCCAAGGTTTTCAATGCTCATTGTTACGAACATTTTACCGTCTTTAAGCTGTGGTTCTGCAAATACTCTGTAACTGAATCCTGCAAGTGTGTGATCGCCTTTTTTAGAACTCATTACAACAGGTGCTGCCTGAACCGAACCATTTTCAATGAATTCTTTAGCAGCAGCGTTCATTGCCATAGCTCTTTCAGGATTAAGGTCGGATACGTGCTCCAAAGGTTTCTCATCTGATACCCAAGGGAACATCGGTACTTCCTGGCCTGTTGGATAGTCAACTACAGTAAGGTCGATAAGTGAAGACAACTTGTTAAAGTTCCTGTCAACGATATCACGGTCAACAGCGTTTACAAGGCCGTCGCCAGTAACATCAGAACGATTAACATTTGAAGATGCATCGTCACGAACCCTGATACGGTCTGAAGAGTTGATCTGGCCGTCACGGTAAACATCACCGGCTACAAGAGCTGCCATCCTGTTGGATGTTGCAGTTTCCTGACCCTGGTTAAAGATAAGGCCTGTTTTATCGTAGCCAACTTCGTCTTCGTCTAATTCTGTCTGGCCATAGGCGCTGAAGAGGCCGTTACCTGAGTAGATGTCGTCTGTTGACATGCTCATGTAATTGCTTGAAGTAGGAGTTGCATTCTGGCCCCAGGACTGGAAGTCCCAACCAGATTCGATAGTCCATGTATCAAGATCATCACCATCAAACTGGTAGTTAGCTGTGAAACGTGACATTACAGGAAGGTGGTTCAGGTGTTCAACTACTACATAGTAATCACCGTCTGCAAGTGAAGTGAAGATAAACGGTACTGATGCGAACATTGATCCGTCTGTACCGCGAACAGGAGCAGTACCTGCATTCAGAGCGGAAGCATCGGAATCGTAACCGTAAACTGATTCTGCTGAATCAACTACTGTACCCGGTCCGCCTGCTATTTCATTAAAGAGCCTGATTTTAATTCCAAGTCCTTCATAAGATTCACCGATATCAGTAACATCTTCGTCAGATCCGCTGTGGAAACCTTCAAGAAGCATACGTACAGTAAAGTTTGAAGGAGGAGTTACTGTAAAGAGATTACCTTCAGACCTGAGTGTAAGAATATCTGTATATTCAAATGGTGTCAGGCTGTTGATAGTTGCCCTTCCAGTAAGAGCCATTCTTGCATTAGTCAGAGCTGAGTAGATCGGTCCCTGATCATTGTATGTTCCGTCATCATTTTCATCCGGATCACTAATGCTAACGTTAAGTTCAGCGCCATACTGAATGCCGCTTGTAACGCCTGCAAAGTTATATTCGTCTGTAGCTGTAAGGCCAAGAGCATTAGTATAAGCGCCGGCATAGTTGGTGCTTGCTACTGCCTGCCATGGCTGTACAATAACGTCACCGCCACCGCGGATTGAATACTCAATATCAGCATCCTGTGAAAGGGCTGCCGAACCTGAGCGGAAACCGGCTTCGTCATAATCGAAACCAGCCCAGCGCAAGCGCAGTGATGTTTCTGAGTTAGCTACTGCCTGGCGGGTTACAGGCTCAACAAGTTTCAGGTAAGGTTTTGTAGGAACATAAGCCACACCGTCTGTCGAGATACCAATATCACCGCGGACATAAGCTTTAATATTTGAGTTTGTCGAAGCAATTGTTCTCTGATAGCCATTACTTACATAACCGCCATTTTCGAATGTAAATGCTGCAACAAGATTTTCCTGGTAATTTGTAGGTGTTGTAAGCAGATCATCAGCATGAATTGCAAGAGCACCCTGGATAAACTTAGTCATATCAGTCGGGTTGGCAATTGACTCTGTACCGGAGATATCCATACCTGCCGGGTATCCGTTCCAGAAGCGAACTTCTCTCATTTCACCGATGAAAGCTTTGCTGTTATCAACGCCGTTTGACGGTTCATAACCGATATAAGCCGGGTATGTATTGGTAACAGGTACGCTTACATTCGAACCATACTGTGTTGAAATTGAATCAACATACTGCGGAACACCGTCAATATAGAAGCGTACAGCGCTTGCGCCTGTTCCGCTTGCAAGATTAACGTATACACCAACGTGGAACCATACTGAGTCAAGAATTTCAACATTCGGTTCCCAAAGCGGTGAATCAGCAGCTGAATAAGCTGACACTACAGTTCCGCTTGATGGTGTAATATCAAACTGAAGCCTTCCGTCTGACCTGAGTTTCAGCATGTAATGTACATCACCTGATGTACTGTCAACTTTAGAGATGATCGGGAAGTAACCTTCAGTTGTTGTCGGGAAGCGATATGGGCGAACCCATGCTTCCATGAATGTTACGCCTGTTGAAAGGTTAAGTGATGTGGTTCCGTCGATTGATACGATAGCATCACCATTATTTCTCAGTGAGAAGTAAGGAGCAACATAAACCATGCCCGACATATCATAGATATCTGTCTGTGCGTTGCCTGATGTACCGCTGATCCTTACATAAACCTGCTTAACATAGTTTGTTTCAATCGAGTTACCAACACCCTGAAGGTCATGGTAAGCGCCTGATTCGGTAACACTGTTATAAGGTTCCCATGTAGCCGAACCTGCTTCAATTTCTACTTCATTAAGAGGCAAGCCAGCCGGTGCAGCAGTGTTATCAAGAGCATTTGCCCAACTTGTACCACCGTCGCGGCTGTATTCTATCATAAGGTCTTCCGAGCTCGGAGATGTTGATCCAAGGCCGTAACCAATCCAGCTGATATCATAAGTATTGTCCTCGATATTGCTGATACCTTCGCCGCCGGTTGGAGTAACCAGTGTGATATGAGCGCGGTCGGGACGATAGTTGATAGCTGTATTATCAATTGAACCGCCATCGTAGAAGTCAATTGTATTCAAACCGTTCTGGAAAGTAACATCTGAAGCAGCATCTGTTCTGGCACCCTGGAAGGGCCAGTCTATCTCGATAGCTGCACGAATGTCTGAACCATTCGGGTTCGGATTTATTGCTGATGTAGTTCCAATGATGTCATAAACACCGGCTGCGTTTTCAAGAACTTCAGCCTGTGTAAGAGCATATCTCCAAACGCGTACTTCTTTGAAGCCTGCTTTAAGATAATCTTCTGCATCAATCGAGATATTAGGATTAACACCAATCCAGATAGGATGGCTGAATGTTTTCATCCTGATATCCTGAGCTGCGGTATTTGTGTATTGGTCAACAATCTGGCCGTCAACATAAAGTGTAACAACATTGTTTGCAACAGTAGCTGCAACATGTGTCCAGTTTTTCCTGTGAGTTTCACTTGCTGCATCACTGCCAAGAGTGATATCCGAGTTAGCTACATCCAGAGCATAGGGTGAAACCAGCTCGGCAATGTAACCATTTGTACCACGGTCGTCAAATTCACGGGCACGGAATGCTGGATATTTACCATCTTCCAGGTAAAGAATCCAGGCGCCTTCTTCGGGAGAAGCAGGGCCGCCACTTGAAGCAACGATACCGGGCTCGCTTGAACTTGCTCCGTATTCATTCAGGTTAAGCCATGCTTCAACAGTAAGCTGAGTAGCATTGCTGTAGTTTCCTGTTGTGCGGAAGTATTCGTCACTTCCGTTAAGCTGTACGAAGAAGAGAGATGAAAGAACAAAGTCAAAGTCACTTATGTCATATATATCATCCCTGTCGCGATTGTCAATATCAGAACCTGAACCTGCTGATTCAAGCTGATATATACGAAGGCGTGCTTCTTCTGAGCGGTATGCAAATGTCTGGTTATCTTCCCAGATTACTCTTACAATGCCACCGTAACCGTCGCCACTTGATGTAAGCGGGTTACCGTCAGCTTTTGTGATTGTATAGCCGGGAACCGAACCATTGGATGTTTCGATTTCACCGCTTGCAAGATTGTCAAAAGTAGCAGCTGTTGCCTGTGCTGTTGTTTCAGCAAAGCGCATTACGTTTGTTGTCCAGTTGCTGCCGCCGTCAAGTGAGTAATCCATTGCATAAGCAAGGCCGTCTGTACCATAGCTGTATGTTGAAGGATTAACAAGTCCTGATCTTTCAAAATATACCGGGTATCCGGCAACTGAAAGAGAAAGGTATGTTGAAGTCCTGTTTACAGCTTCGCTCGGGCCGTTAGGATTAAGAATTGTAATACCCCTGATATTCATTGCAGAAGGATCTGTAAATGTAATATCAGTTGTATTATCCAGAAGGTTTTCATTAGCATCATATATTACAATGCTGGGAATACCTGTCTGGTTTGTGATGATACCGGTCTGATCTGAATCGCTCAGACTGGCATGGTTAATTATATCGAACAGAACACGTCCCACGAAAGTACCGCGCCCTGTCGTACCGGGTTGAACGCCTTCTGATGAGGCGTTCCCGGTAAATGTGATTTCAAGTTCTGCGTATCCCGAACCGTTACCGACCTGGATAGCGCTGTAGCCGTTTGTTCCGTCGAAGGAAGATTCGATTTCCCTGTAGGGAAGGTCTGCGGCCTGGTTAACATTATAGTCAACCGAGTCTGTAACGCCGGCATCGTAAGTTGTGGCTGCCGGCTGCAGGTAACTGCTGTTGTAAACAACAGAGTAAGTGAAGGAACCAAGCTTAGGAGCCGAGGAGTTCAAAGAGCGCACCCAAAGTTCAGCCCCGATCTTGTCGCCCATCCTGCGAAGGCGCAACGAGAAGTCGTAGTCCTGCGCCAACACATCAGTTGCAAACATCACCAACGCCACCGTTACACTCATCAAGAGCGTCATAATGGATTTGATTCCCCGTCTGCCTGATATTGATGTTTTCTTTAACATTTCTATTTTCCTTTAAATATTTATGATAATACTATTTTCAATTTTAAGCGATCATTCGTCCGTCAAGGTCGAATTATTACGGGGTATCGCTCTTATAATCCGCAGTGCTGGATACAGCGTTCACCCTGTAAGGAGTAAGGCTGTAGTCACCACTCGGGCTGTATATCTTGATATAGTAATCGCCAACAGGCAGGTTGTTGATAACGATGATCTCGTCAGTTGTGCCTGTACGTTTTGAACTCCTGACCAATCTTCCGGCAGAAGTGTAAACTTCGATTGTATAGTCTTTAGGAAGTGATGTAAGTTTGATCCTTACATTGTTCAGGTTATTTGCAATATCCGGAGTAAAGTATAGCCAGTCCTCGTCAGTTGCAGAGCTGATAATACCCTGGTAGAGAGTACCGTCGGCAGTAATCTGAACTGCATTTGCGAGTGTGTTATTATCTTCATAAGAATCTGCTTCGCGGCTGCTTGGATTATCCGTAGCATCGTCAGTCAGATAATTGAATTTAGAATCGTCTGCAGTTGTACCTGTACCGTTAAATTCAAATACTTTGAAGTAATAAGTCTGGCCGTATGTAAGACCCTGGAGTGTTATATAATTGTTTGTATTACTTGAACCGTAGTTATTATAGATAATATAACCGTCGCCAATGGCTTCAGTAGTACCGTAAGTAACCGGATCAGCAACAACATTTGATGTATAGATTGAAGCGTCAACAGGTGTTTCAGATGCAGTAATAGCGGAAGCTGCTTTTGCAACAACTATTCTGTAATCTCCATTACCATTAACCCAGTTTACTTTAAACTCGTTATTAGTACCCTGTGTCATTTCACTGAAAGTAATATCATGAGCCTGAGCTGTAGGTTCGCTAACCAATGTGTAGCGATTTCCTGTTACAGCTCCTGTTGTCAGATAGTTAATATCGTCGCCTGATCCTGAATATTCATATATAGCAAAGTAATACTCTGTATTCGGAATTAGGTTTGTTATTTCTGCTGTGTTAGCAGTACCATCATAAACTACATAGCCAGTACTTATTGCTGCAGTTGCAGCGCCATAAGCTGTGCTGGAACCATAAGTTGTTCCGTCTGTCGGGCTTGGAGCTGCCGAACCTGCTCTTGCAACAACGATATTGTTTTCACCGTTACCGCGTGTCCATGTAAGCCTCATACTTGTGGAAGTAACACCTGAGTATGCAATTGAACTTGCCGGTACAGTTGGTTCTGTATCCAGTGTTGTTTCGGATACAAGAATTATACTGTTTTCCGGTTCCGCTGTTATTCTGTAATTAATTACATTTGCCTGATCATAATAATTATACAACGCAAAGTAATATGTTGTACCAGCTGTAAGGCCAGTAACGTTTACTGTTTCGCCTGTACCTTTGTAAACAACTACGCTTCCGGTTCCAGTTGTACCGTTAACGGCATTAGGAGTCGAGAAGTTATTAGCAGTTGCCTGACCGTATTCAGTTCCGTCTGTCGGATCAGTAGGTGCGCTACCGGCTTTAACTACTAATATACATTCATCTTGAAGTGTGTTTGTCCAGCTTGCTGTTACCTGAGTAGGCTGAATAGCAGATATTGCCAAACCGCTTAGTGATGTTGTCTGTTCTTTTGAAAGCAGTGTAAGAGCTGAACTTGTAGCATCGGTTAGTGTTTCTACGTCTGCTGCCGATAGAACAATACCTGATTCGCCCTTACCACTGTTGTGAAGTATTAAATCATAGAATGTATATGAATTTAAGCCATTCATATCTTGTGTTAATGTACCACCAAGAGATGAAGCACCGGTATTACTAATTGTAACATTATTCGCAGCAGTAAGTTTCTGTGGATTGCCACTTGCATCCTGTGCCTGTACTGTTACCGTAAACAATTGTCCGTCAACAAGTGTATTCTCTGCTAATCCCTGGTTTGCTGCAAATGAAATATCAGGTGAAACATCTGTAATAACGAGTTTTGTTGCTGCTGCAACAGCTGCTATTGTCATTACATTTCCTTCATAAGGAGCGTCGTCATCTAATAAAGCAGGACTTGTCAGAGTTATATTATTAATGTCAGAAATCTGCATCTGTATTGTTCCGTTATCAGTTGCAGAACTGATAATAGTACATACAACAATGTAATTAATTTCTTCATTAAATGATTCGCTTAATCCTGTGAATGCTATCTGCTGGTTACCAGGCATAGCGCCAACTGTGCTAAGCAGAATATCATAATCATCTTTAACACCATTATTATTCCTGTCGCGATAGAGCTTGAATGTTGTGAAGTCAGAAGTTGGAGCTCCACCATCAAGATCTGCGTCAATAGTAATAGCTGTGAATGATACATTCGGGCTGTTCAGGTTCGGAGTTAAATTAAATCCGAAAATTGCCTGGTCAGCTAATGCCTGAGTTAATGAACCTGCTGAAGGTGCATTATCAGTTGCAACTGTTACCAGGAGCTGATCGAATGAATAAGCTGTACCCTGGAAATTGTTTGAATTTGCAGTGCCTGCTGATAATGTTAGGTCATCCTGAGTGAATGATGCAAAGATCTGAGGAGTTGATGAACTTACTACAGATGATACATCGGCAACGAGGAAATAGTATTTTGCTGTTGCTGCTGATAAAGTCTGTGTAAATCCTGTGAACTGAAGTGAAGTTCCGTTCTGTGTAACGTTTCCGATCTTCGTCATTCCGTAGGAACTGAGATCATTATCATCATCTACATAAAGTTCAAAATTGCTGAGTTTTGCCGAAGGATCGATATTCAATGTCATATCAATTCCGGTAAAGTCAGTTGTACCTGTAGATGTTAGCGAGAAACCAAGTATATTCTTATTCTGTGCGCTTGCAATAAGTGGTGAAGCAGCCATAAGATTATTTTCATGAACACCTTCAGTAGGATGTGCTGCTATTGTAACAGCCTGTGAAGTTGCTGCAAGAAAATCGCCTGTTGTTAATCCACTTATGCCTGATGTTTTTGCTATGTTACCGGTATAAGTACCGCCATTTGCAGTACCGCCGATGCCTGTCCAGCTTGTTGCTGTTGAAGCAGAAGCCTTGTATAGTGACAGGTTAGTAGCAGTGTTACCATTCAATTCTGTATTGTCATAATCAAATGTAACGCCTGTTACTGCGCCGCCTGTAAATGTAATATAATAATATCTCTCAACGGTAGATGTTGTGTTAATATTGAGAGCATTATGATAACGCCTTACTACAATACCTGTTGGGGAGCCGGCATCGAATGTAAGGCCAAAACCTGAAGCTTCAATATTTGGTTCAGAATCACCAGATGTAACAGTTGTGATATAACCTGAACCAATACCAGTATTTTTAACTGTGTTGGCATCAGATTCATCAAGTTCAGCTCCGGTAGCAGTGAAAGTGATGATATTATCACCGTTAAGATCCATATCGCCGTCTGTAAGAAGAAGAGCGTCAATTGTACCGTCAATGTAAATGCTTACTTCAAGTTTTACGCCTGAACCGTCCACTTCAATCTCGTCAAAGTAAGGAGCTGTTGAACCTTTAATAGTCTGCTCTGATGATCCGTCGAATAATATTTCACCGGCAGTAGCGTGATAAGAATCATTTGAAATAAAATCGCCGCTAACAACATAATATGCTGCTGGTGTTGCAGCAGCAGTAAATTTAACGTTTTGGAACTGAAGAGCTAATTGTTCACCTTCTAAATTACCATTGGTTGTTGGTGAAGCTCCTGCATAGTTCAAAGTAATTGTACTGTTTCCTGAGCAAATAAGTGAACCTGTAGTTGCATCTACACCAACAGTAAGAGTTCCATTAATTGTAAAATCACTTGTTGTATTTACTACTCTACTAGTATTATTCTCTATTTCTAAATCGTAAAATTCAAGAGTACCATTATTAGTAATAGTTTTAGTTACTGGTTCAATAAATTTTACCAAATTATTAGAGTTTACAAGACTTCCAGATCCAAGAACTGTTAAATTGCCCTGTATATCATAATTCCAATCGGAAACAGTTAATTCTGTTTCATCTGCAACCGTTAAACTCCAAAAATCAATTAAATCATCAGCATCCAAATTAATTGCAGCAGTAGTATTATCAAATGTAATATTTGAAGGATTACTTGCTACAAGCGTACCTGTACTGGCTACTGTCAGATTACCTTTGATCGAGAAATCTGATGTTGTAGTCATTGCTACACCTGTTGGAATGCTGATATTCGAGAATTCCAGCGTACCGGCAGATGAATTGCTGATAGCACTTGAAGCAGAGAAGTATGTTGTACCTGATGTCTGCTTGTAAGAACCTGTACCCTGGATTTCAATACTTGTACCTGTTCCATTGTAGTAGAAGTCAGATGCTGTTTCCACTTTGGAACCGGTAGTAACTTTCACATTCCAGAATGTCAGGTCGGAAGCGCTGTTTGAGCTGTTATTTGTAATATCTGCTGTTGCAGTATTATCGAATGTTACAGCTCCCGCACTTGCTGCAAATGTTGCATCGGCTGCAAGTGTGAAATCACCATGCACCGTAAAGTTGCTTGATGTGGTAGCTGCTGCATTTGCAGGGAAGCTAAGCCCGTAAAATTCAAGAGTGCTGCTTGTTGCATTTGTAATAGCAGTTGTACCGCTTAATGTTATTGTTCCGCCTGTTGATTCAAATGTTGCAGTACCGGCGCTTCCGTTTGTGAAGTTGCCAAGAACTGTGAAGGAATCGCTTGTAGTAACATTAGCATTGTCGGCAACTACCACATTATTGAATGTAAGTGTGGCAGCGTCGTCTCTTGTAACTGTCTGCTGTATTGTTCCGTTAAAGTTGGTTGAACCTACTCTCTGAACAAATGAAGATGCGCCGCTTGTATAAAGATCGCCGCTTACGTCAATTGTATATGCTCCGTCCTGTTCTAAGTAACCTGTAACAGTAAGGTCGTTAACATTGAAGTTAGCATTTGCGAGAAGTTTAATTTTCTTTGGTGTAGTTGCGTTTCCGCCTGTCATTGTCAGGTTAAGCTTACCGGCGCCGTTTGTTGCATATAGAACTGCGCTTGCATTAGAAAAGAAAACATTACCAGAACATGTAAGATCATATTCTCCTGTTGCAGCCGGTTTTAAAGCGCCAGTTCCCTGAATTTCAAGGCCGGAAACAGTTGCGTCAGTATTCAATAAAATGGTATGAGTATTTTTAATAACTACCAAATCTGTTGAAGTTGGTACACCTGTTGGTGACCAAGAACTGGCATCATTCCAATTACCCGATGTTGTTACATCCGAGTATTTAATTCCTGATGCAACTCCGAAAGTAAAGTAATCTGTCTGGGAAGCAGTAATTGCAGTCATTCCTGCTGGGCCTGTAAATGAATTTGTACTAGTATTTACAGAAGCGTTAGAAACAACAGCATATGCTGCATTATTATCGCTATGATAAAGGCTGAGATTTGCTTCGGAACCGCCATTTATTTCAGAATCATCATATCTGAATACTGACCCAACAGAGGTAATGCCGTTTCCTGCTACCTCCTGGACGTAATAATATCTTGATATACCAACTGCATCGGAACCTGCAAGATTTCTTGTTGAATTGAGGTCGGCAATTGGATACCTTCTTACAATATCAGTAGCATCAACATCAACGAGTGACAGTCCAAGGCCACCAACATTGCCGTCGGTACCACCACTTTCAGCTTCTATATATCCAGAAGTTGCACTGGTATTGGAATTTATTACCATTGCTCCTGCTGTTTCGCTAAGTGTTGCCAATGAATTGGTCTGTGGTATTGTAACAGTATTATCACCATTAAGGTCAAGATTACCACTGGTTAATGTTAAATCACCATCAGCTCCGGAATTTAAAACAATATCAGTTGATAATTTTAAATCACCGGATGCTTTGTTAACAATAATTGTTTCAAAATCAACTGCATTTCCACTAATCGACTGATTTTCAGTACCTGAAAATGTTGTTGTCCCGTCAAGTCCGGCATTTGCAGCATCACTATTTGTAATATCTCCTTTAATAGTAAGATCACCTGTAGTCACCTGTGGAGCAGCGTTCGTGATTGTTAAATTATCAACTGCTAATGAAGCTGTAGCCGGTATTACTATTGTGGCAAGAGCATTTTCTATAGTAATTGTACCTGCACCTTCATCCTGAGTTAGACTTGCATTTGCTCCGAGAGTTAAAGTACCTGCTCCGCCGGCAAATTTTGCATTTCCTGTTAAACTATAATCGGAACTAGCTGCAAATGTAGTAAGTCCCAGGGTTAATGTTCCGTTATTAACAATTGTATTATCAGTACCGGAAAATGTTACAGTTGCATCCGCAGCAGGTATAAATTTTGCGGAAGAATTAACTGTTAAATCTCCTGAAATTGTAAGAGCGTCTCCGGTTGTAATTGTAAGCCCCAAAGTGCTCGTGTTATTTACAATAACATCATAGAAAGTCAAAGAACCGGTAGCACCAACAGCAATATCCATTGTTGTTGAGCCGCCAAATGTTATAACTGAAGGAGAACTAGCAGTAAAAGATGTTGCAGCAGCATCTCCAGTTGAAGTTATAGCACCATTAATAATGAAACTGTCATCTGTTGTTATAGCATTATTAGCAATATCAAAAATATCAATATTGAAAAGAGTCAATGTAGCATCAGAAGCAACTGTTATTGTCGTTCCAAAGGCAGTTGTTCCTGAGCCGATCTGCAACGTACCAGCAGACCAGACAAAAGAAGAACCAGAACCCAAAGTAATACCTGCTGCTGCACCTCCATCTGTAAAAAGAATATTCGATGTAGCAGTTGTTACATCAATATGAGAATTAGCAGCAATTGTCAGATTATTGAATGTAATACATGGATCAATATCATTCTCTGCACCGACAGTAATATGATTCGGAGAAACTGCCGAAGCTGTGTTATCAAAAGTTACTCTTGCTTGTGATGCAGCAGTAAGTGAACCATCAAGCACACCGACCCCGCTATCATCACCAAGAATTAAATCACCTGTAATTGTAATATCATTATTCAGTACAGCGGCACATGCGGCAGTACCATCACCTATAGTCAAATCGTAGAAGGTAATAGTTCCGGCATCAATTTGGGGAGCTGCACCAGTCAATGTGATATTCGAGGGTGTTGTAGCTAAAAAAGTACCGCCTGTAGCATCAAAAGCGGCAGCACCGGCGGCAGCAACTTCAAAATCATCATCTGTAGAATAACTACCGGTTATTGACAACAAACCAAATGTCAGATTTCCTGAGCTTCCGTGAGTAATTGTGTTATTACTCCCGGCTAATGTCAAATCTGTTGTTGCAGTAAAAACTACATCCTGCGTTCCCGCAGTAATAAAGTTACCATTTACAGTAAAATTACCCTGTGTAAATGTAGCATCCATAGCTGATCCGGTTGGGGCCAATGTCAGATTACCACATTGTTGAGAAGGCAAATCATCACCAAATTGAATAAAATTTGTACCAACAGGATAGAAATAAAAATTAGTAGCTGATATATCTTCAAATGCAAAAGTTAAGTCAGCTGTACCGTCGTCAGTATCAAAAGCAGCGGCATCTCCAGTATTTGAATCATCGAATAAACCTCCTATACAAGAGGTTGCTAAAGTTGCACCACTATAAATATAAACAAATTCATGAACATCACCTGCATCTGCATCACCTAGTATTTTGTTTCCAAGAGGTACAATAAAAGTACCGCGAACATGTAATGTATCATCTGTTGTTTCTTCAAGTTCCCATCCGCTAGCGTGTGTGTTTATTTCTACAAACGCACCAGATCCAATATAAAGATTACCTGGATTGAAGAACCCGACATCTGCAGGATCAATTCCTGAAAGATCAAGGGTAACTGCACTTCCAATTGCAGTACCACCAGTCATTGTTATGCTCGGTGCTGGAGAATTTGCATCACTTGATGCTACAGCAACACCAGATTCAGCAACAGTTAAATCATTCGTAACAGTAATAATTGATGTTGCAGTGATTTCCTGTGTTTCAGCTGCTGTTCCAGTACCAATTGAAAGGTCATAAAATGTACATGTAGCATTAGCTTCAACATCAATCTGAGCACCATTTGAGGTAACACTAACTGTTCCTGAATTTGCAATAAATGAATCACTTGCATCTACATTGAAGTCATCAGTGCCACTTGCTCCAAGAACATCAATACTACCTTCCAACACATAAGTACCATCAATAGTAACGAATCCGAAATCAGGTGTTGAGGCTGTTGTAGGTACAGTAATTGTACCTGATCCTGAAAAAGTTATTCGTCCGGCGGCAGCGTGAATAACAGTTCCGGTTGTTCCAGACTGTGTATAACTACCATCGATGGAAATATCGCCGGTAGAAGTAACATCATATGTGGTATTTGCTATTACAATATTGTTCAAAGTAGTTGTACCACTTGAAGCTATTACCACATCATTAGCAATTGGACTAAAAGTAATTGTTCCTGCCGTAGCTGTTAAAGCTGAGCCTCCCGCAGTTGTTAAAGTACCTTTAACAGTGAAACTTGCATTTGTTTCTGCATCTGTTGCAGCAGCAGCAAAAGTAAGATCATAAAAAACAAGCGGGGCAGAAGCTGAAGAAGTATTGTAAATATAAGAATCAGCACCCGCAAAACTTATAATATTACCGGCAGACGTTCCATCAGTGAATGAACCTCCACCGTTGACATACATATTGTTATATATATCAATTTGATGTGCTCCGGTATGGGTAACAGTACCGGAAATTATTAAATCATTTACCTGAATACCATCAGCTCCGTCAGCAGCAACAGATGTTGTAATAACACTAGTACCTGTAATTTTTAAATTAAGGCGTCCGTTAGTGTTATTGTATAATATTCCGTCTTTATCTGTTGTTGAAGCCATTGTGATATTACCATTGACAGTCAAGGTGTAAGTACCTGTTGTTGCTGGCTTAAGATCAATATCTCCATCATCATCATTATCGATAACAATTCCAGCACAAGTATAATCACCATCAAGAGTCAAATCATGTTCTATTTGAACAACATCACTTGCCGTTGGCAAAGCCCCGCCTACCCAAGTATCAGGATCGGACCAATTACCACTTGTATTCGTGACAATGGTCGCCGCCCAGGCCTCGGTGCCAAGGGACAATGCAAAAAAGAAAGCGAGAAAAATCCCAATTCTCAATAATCGATTTTTCTTTTTCATGATAATTTCCTGTTAATGTTTGTAAAATATTTACGTATCGCTTTATTTCTCGTATCGTGTGCGTGCAAGCAAAGAAAATTCAGCGAATTAAGGGCTGATTTCCCTTCGCTGCATCTTCGCCCTTGCCTATCCGGGGGAGCGGTTTGTCGGGAGTATGTTTCTTTCCATGAATCCTCCATAATTGGTTGAATAATAATGCACTTCCTGTGGTATATTTTATTTATTTCGTATAAACTAATCATTGTTTTCCTGTTATCAAATTAACACTTCCAAGCCAACGCTTGGATGCTTTCTCGTAATTGTTTATCGGTTAATTTCTACCAAACTTTAGCCTTTCCGCTTAAAATTTCTTCTTCTTTGGAACTTTACAAACCCCTTTTTTTTGGGCTGTTTGTAGTCGGTATTTCTACCGAATAACTGACTGGCCGCCCTTATAGCTTGCAAGCTTCTGCTGTACTGCTTTTCCGCCATTTTTCATAATTTTTCTTCGATTCTCTTTTCTTATTGTCAACCGTTCTTGTCATTCCCCGACTCGTCCCCGATAAATCGGGGCAGGCAAGGGCAGGCTTCCGAAGTGAAGAATACATCTTTCTTCTGCTTTTCCTGAAGAATGGACTCTTCGCTGCGCTCAGAGTGACATATATTTCGAAAAATTGTCAATTTAATGCTTCCGAGCGATGGTCTGTCTCATCTGAGCGATGGTTTGTCTCATCTGAGCGATGATCTGCCCTTTCCGAGCGATGGTTTGCCCTTTCCGAGCGATGATCTGCCTCTTCCGAGCGATGGTTTGCCTCTTCCGAGCGATGGTTTGCCTCTTCCGAGCGATGGTCTGTCTCATCTGAGCGATGGTTTGTCTCATCTGAGCGATGATCTGCCCTTTCCGAGCGATGGTTTGCCCTTTCCGAGCGATGGTCTGTCTCATCCGAGCAATGGTTTGCCTCATCTTAAATATCTTTTACCATATTTTTTCTCTCGGATGATATGGATAAAGCTCCGATAAACATATTTATTTCAATTTTCAAAGTACTGGTTAAATTCTTCCTGTCATTCCCCTCCGGCGGAGGGGTGCCCGTAGGGCCCCGATAAATCGGGGCAAGCCGGGGTGGCGAAGAATTGTATAAAGACCAAATTCAAGAATAAAAAACCACCCCTTTGATCCCCTCCAAAGGAGGGGAATAAAATTTTATTTCAACGTACAATTTCTATTGCTCTCGCAGCCCTGATACGCCCGGAACTGAGAGTAATAAAATACCTGCCGGGCACAAGGCCGCTCAGGTCAATTTCAAGTTTAGCCTCGCCGGGAATAATGGTGCGCGGCGCCGGCCTGAGTATCGTCCTGCCGGCAATATCTTTTATCTGAATATCAATTTTTTCTGTCTCGTTAACTTTAATATCAATATAAACTTTAGCTCCTGCCGGGTTCGGATAGGTTTCGGATACCGAGCAGCCGGCCGGCAGTTTGTCATATACAAAACCCGGATCCGGAACTATACTGAATAAAGGCGAGCGGTCGTATTCCATAACAGCGTCGCCATTCCATAAAGCCCTCAGCATAGCTTTGGTGGTTTCCTCACCCTCGACTGTCCAGTCCATATAGCCGCGAATGGCATCCACGGATGACTGAAGACGCTCCCAGCTATCGCCGCCGTTATAACTTATATCCAGGTCAAATTCATCAAGTTCCTCGGCTATCCAGCGAATTCGCCTTACCCTGCCAAGTTTATATTCATCGCCGGCACGTGGCTCACGGAAGCTAAGGCTGCCGTTCAATATTTTAAATACGCCGGAACTGGCTATAACCTCGTCGGTCTCGTAATCAATCATTCTGATCAATGCTGTCTTGGTGGTAACGTTGGGAAGTTTCCAGGTATACATGCCTTCTTTGGCCTCCACCCTGCCGGATACGGATTTCCAGCTTGCTCCTGCATCTTCCGAAAATTCAAACCTTACGCGTGTATAGCCCTGAGTTACCCAGCGAATATAATCGCTTGCACCGCCCTGGTAAATCGGATCGCCCGATGAAGGCCGTATGATCTGTGCAAAGTTGGGCATGATGGAAAACTCATCATCGCTGCGGTCAACTTCCTTGCCGGTCTCGCTGTCAAGAATCCTGACTAAGCATTCGGATGATGCAGTTGAAGGTGTTGTCCATACATAAGTATTCTGGTTAACCGGAACCGGATTTTCCGTAAGGTCGAACCAGTTGAAACCGCCGTTAGTGGAATATTCCAGAATAACATTTGCAGTTCCCTCGCCGCTCCAGCTTACGTCAACCTGTTTGCCCGGAGCGTAACTTTCGCCTCCGTTCGGAACTACCACGGCAGCATTGTAAAGCAGAATAGGTTCAATATCCTGCATATCAGCGTAATCTGTCATCACGCCCTGAGCCACGCTGTGGATTGAAGTGCTGGAATGCCAGCCAAATGACACAGCAGCCTGCTCGTTTGTGATTTCAAAAACCAGGGTTCCGAGGAAAGTTTTTTCCCAGGGTACATTCAAACCACCGGGATTGGAAAATGCATCATAGTCCACTTCAATAGTCCTGACATCAGGTATAGGGTTCGATGCTCCTTCTTCCGGAGCCGACCTTATCCTTGAATAACCATGAACGGCATCGTCGCTGAAAATAACATTTTCCTCACCCTTCAGGTCTTTATATTTCAGAACCGAAGAGTTGTAGCTGACTGCGAAAGTACAATTTGCCAGGGCAAAAGTATCTGCATTGTTCTTTATATATAATGATAGTTCAATTGTATTTCCATTTTTCAGGGCCTCGGCAGTAAGGTCAAAATCAAATACCGCCTGAGTTCTGTCTTTAAATTTCACCGGTATTGAATAATTTACTTTTTTCGCGGCTTCGTTGAATTTTGTACTAAGCCCCGGATTTACTTCAGAAATTGATGAAAACGGGTCATTGACATAATTGTCATTCGGCACGGGAATAATACCACCATCAAATTCAACTTCCTTTATCGAGGAAATTTTTCCGAAATTCCTGTCAGTTACTGTACGGTCGTCAGCATTAACCACGCCGTCGCCCGTAACATCCGAGCTAATAGTTCCTGTTCCATCATTAAGTCTGACGCGGACACGGTCGGCGGCGTCAATCTGACCGTTACCGTCAACATCCCCCCCGGTCAGTGCCGGTAAGGATCGGTTCTTACCGCCGCCCATACCCTCGTTAAATATTAGTCCTGAATTTGAATAGAGCGGATCGTTAATATCCGTTACTGCCGGGCCGTAAGCTGTAAAGTATCCATTTGTATAAGGATTGGCCGCGGCAGCGGGAAGTACATTGTCTTCCTCTCCGTTCCATGCCTGGAAGTCCCATCCCGATTCTATTGCCCAGGTATTATGAACATCGCCCTCGTAGATAAACGGGGCAGCAAAACGAGACATAACCGGCAGATGGTTTAAATGATCTACCACAACCCAGTAGCTGCCGTCTGTCAGATCGGGAAATATAAAGTTTACATTGGCAAAATTATTAGTATTTCTTGCCCTGTCCTCAGGCATACGATTTTCATATCCTTCTTTGGAATCGGCTGAATCAACAAGCTCGCCCGGAGCTCCGGAATTATCCCTGTACAGCCATATCCTCAGGCCGCCCTCATCATAAGACTTTCCGATATCCCTGATCTGCCTGCCGGTATATTCACCGTCGTGGAATCCCTCAAGCAATGCCCTGATCGTGAAATTGCTTGATGGCATTACAGTAAACAGAGGGCCTTCGCTGGTAAGCTTTCTTGTTGTTCCGTAAATAGTGTATTGCCCGGTCAGGCGCAATCTTGCATTTGTCAGAGACGCAGCAAGAGGCCCCTGGTCATTGAATTGTCCGTCGTCATTATCATCGGGATCGGCAACCGAGGCATCCATTTTACCGGCAATTATAACATCATCGCCAATTCCTTTAAATATATATTTGTCATCATCCGGGAAAGTCAGTGCATTAATCCTGTTGCCGGACCAATATCCGCCCGCAACAAACTGATAAGGCTGGATAATATTTCCGCCGCCGCCCTGTATTGAAAATTCAACGGAAGGAGGCTGCCCGGATTTTCCTGAATAAAATTCTGTTTTGTCATAATCAAAACCAACCCAGCGTACACGAACATTTTTATTTGAATTTGTAACCTGCTGGCGAAATTCCGGTTCAACAAGTTTAATATATGGTTTCGTCGGGATATATGAAATGGGTTCGCCATAGTAACGGGCAATTATCGCATTATTCGTTGATGATGCCAGCGAACGCAAATAGCCATTATTAACAAAAGAGCCTCCGTTGAAGGAATACCAGAGATAGAGGTTTGATTTAAATCCTGCTTCAAGCTCTCCGGCACGAACAGACTGTGCACCCTGAATGAAAAGACTCATGGGTGTCGGTTCCTGTCCCGAAGGAAATTCGGAATTAGGAGCACCGCTCCAGAATCTGAGTTCTCTGATTTCTCCGACAAAACCGGTTGAAATTCCATCCGATGAATGATATCCAAAATACACGGGGTATTCGTTCAGGGTATTCAGAACAAGGTCATCTCCAAGCTGAGCCGACAGGGAATCATCTCTTTGCGGAATACCATCTACAAAAAATCTTACTTCGCTCGGGCCATTGCCATTATTCAGAAATACATAAACCCCTACATGAGTCCAGGCGGAATCAACAGAAATGGAGTTCGGCGCAACCACGGGATATTCCGGATCGCTGTCGGCATATTTCACGTTGCCGTTTTCATCCATCAGCCTGAAACGAAGCCTGCCGTCTTCAAGAAGCAGAAGCGAGTAATGTTCTGCTCCTGTAACAGTATCCATTTTGCATACTATCGGAAAAAACTGTTCCGTGGTAGTCGGGAAGCGGTAAGGCCTTATCCATGCCTCGATATATGCGGTATTTCCACTGATATTCATACCGAAGGAAGGCTTCATGTAAAGAATCGAGCCTTCAGTCTTTTTAATCGAAAAATATAATCCGGTTCTGAAAGGCCCTTCAATATCATTTATTTCAAATTGTCCGTTGTCCTCGCGCCCCCTGATCCTTAAATACAGATCTTTATCGGAAGCGCTGATATCCCTGAGATTAAAACCTTCATCATTGTTCAGGTATGGCTCCCAGCTCGTGTTACCGAATTCTACATCGGGAGCAGTATTTCCGGCGAGAGGATCGTTTGCCGGATTCTTTGCAGCATTCCATGTATTTCCACCGTCCAGGCTGTACTCAATTTCAATATCTTTGGAACCTGCATTTGCAATATTACCAACACCATAAGAAACCCATCTTACCTGGAAATTTTTATCCTGGGCATTGGATACTCCAACACCTTCAAGTGGCGCTGTTAATTTCAGGTGTGCCATATCCGGCCTGAAGCTTGTTGCCTGGTTATCAATTTCTTCATCCAAATAAAAATCAAAATCCGAAGCTGCATTTTGATATACATTATCGGTAGCTTTATCTTTCAGGTCGCCGGTAAGCGGGGCATAAATCTCAAGCCCTCTGCGCAGATCGCCGTAAACGGATACATCGGATGGATCAACAACACCGGCAACACGTTCTCTTACCTGCTGCTGTGTCATGGCAACACGCCAAATTTTCACCCCTTTGATTCCTGCGGGAAGATGCACCAGTCCGTCCGGGCTGGCGGTAGGATTAACTGCAACCCATATTGGATGATTCGTTGTTCGCATCCTGATATCAATATCCTGATTATTTGTTACCTGATCGGAAATCTCACCGTTTATATATAATGTTACCACATTGTTCCTGACCGTGGCGGCGAGATGAACCCAATTATCCGAGAATTTCTTAGTCAGATTCTGATCTGCGCTGACAGTATCAAGCGCGTCATATGCAATTATTTTTGCAAGATAGCCTTCCGGGCCGCGGCCTTCGAATTCTCTTACCCTGAAAGCAGGATATTTTCCATCCTCAAGGTAAAGCATCCAGGCACCTTCTTTGGATCCGTTTATCGGGGCTGCATCAGGCCCGGCGCTGGAAACAACAATTCCGGGCTCAAGGCCTTCTTCTGTCTTGTATTCATTCAGGTTAACCCATGCTTCAACAGTAAGCTGAGTGGAATTACTATAGTTTTTTGCAGTTTTCAGATATTCGTTTGTTCCGTTGAACTGGAGGTAGAAGAGTTTGCCAATAACAAAATCTTCATCGCTGACATCAAATATATCTCCCGGTTCCCTAAGCGGAAGTCCGTCATCAAGTTCTCCGTCAAGTATCCTTATCCGGATCCTTCCTGTTTTTGTCTGATAATTAAAATTCGGGTCCTTGGCCCATATAACACGCACAGGATTCCGATAATTAAGCCTGTTTATCTGGCTGCCATTATAATCTGTAATGATATATGTATTAGTTCTTGCTGGATTATACATTTCACCGGCAAGATATTTAAGATTCTTTCCGACTATATTGGCATATCTGTCCGATTCGGAAATACGCCCGAACTCGGTAAACGATGTACCGGCATCAACAGAAAACTCAAAAATGTAACCAAGGTCCTCGTCCAGTGCAGGGGCATTTCCTGTTGGCGGAGTATATTCCGAAGGATTAACACTACGCTCGAAATATATCGGATAACCACCTTCGGCATACCATCCCGCAAGCGATGCATAATTATAATTTCTGTGTACCACCTGCCCGAAATGATCGGGTGATAAAACTTCAATACCCACAATAGTGAAATCACCGGGGTCGTTAAATTCAGAATTGGCAAGAACATCTTCGCCCTCGAAGTCGAACAGCCTGATGGCTCCGGCCTGGTTAGTATCGCTTCTGCTCCACTCAATGCCGGTCATATTCGTATCGGCCGGAGAATTAACAATATCAAAAATTATCTTACCGATAAAACTTCCCCTGCCGTCCTGGGAAGGTGTTAATCCACCCTCTCCTATATTATTAAGGTTAAGCTCAAGTGAATAATATCCGTTTCCGTAGGACCTTGTACCCAGCCCGGAGTATCCGTTTGAAGAATTGAATCCGGATGTTATGGCATCTATCGGGTTGCTTCTGTCAATATCAAAATTTATTGAATCAGTTGCAGTAGGCGATTGATCCACGGCGGGACTTAGAAAATCCGAATTATACCTGATAACAAGCGAACCGTAACCAAGCCTGGCCCTGCTTGTAGTATCGGCACGACACCAAACTTCCACATGAACCTGGTCGAACCGGCGGCGCTGGTTCAGGTAGAAATTATAATTGGCAGAAATTAATTCCCCGAAAAGAATAAAAAAGGCAATTAAGGAAGAAAATATCCATTTACCTCTTAAAGGGGGAAGTCGAAAATCGCACATGTTGGTCATATATAGCCCCGTGGTGTTTCAATATTCTACTTTTCATATAACAGCCCGCCGCCCGCGATGGCTGCAACATCCCCCCCGGGATATTGGATTTTCGCAGTAATCCGAGGAACTTACGCGATCGACGAACCTGTTTTTTTCTATTTTCGTCAGCTTCGCACCGGCACTTTAGCCAGTCCTCAAAGCTGATTTTTTCAATTACCGTGCCACTTGACTTTTTGAAAGCAGAGAATTGGAGCCCGAAGCTTGATCAGAGGGAATTAAAATAAATTAATTTCCTGTTTTTTTCAACAGAATCAAAGATTTTTGGATTTATTTCTTTTCATTTAGGATCAAAACACATAACTTGCAATTATAATTTAGCTTAGAAAAAAGTCAAAGTGAAATTTTATTAATATTCATGACGAAACTGAACAAATAAAATTTATGATAAATTATCAGGATATATTATGAAAAATCAAATATTTAAAGGTACCGGAACTGCAATAGTCACACCATTCCACAAGGATGGGACAATTGATTATAATGCATTCAAAAAATTACTTGAATTTCAAATTAAAAATAAAGTTGAAGCCATAATTGTTTGCGGTTCAACAGGAGAGAGCGCTACCCTTACAGTTAAGGAAAAACTGTCTCTTATTATTCAGGCTGTTGAATATTCTGCAGGCAGAGTACCTATCATTGCCGGAACGGGATCGAACTCCACCCAGGCCTCCATCGATCTTTCACTTGTTGCAAAAGAACACGGAGCCGATGCAATTCTGCTGGTGGGCCCGTATTACAACAAGCCAACACAGGAAGGATTATATTATCATTATAAAACTATCGCCGATGCAGTTGACATACCACAGATAATTTATAATGTTCCCGGCAGAACAGCGATGAATATCCAGCCGGAAACACAACTGAAGCTGGCAGAGGATTGCCCCAATATAGTTGCTAGCAAAGAAGCCTCGGGCAACCTGGAGCAGATGATGGTAATAGTTCATAATGCGCCGGAGGGGTTCATGCTGTACTCGGGTGATGACGCTTTGACACTGCCAATCATAGCTTCCGGAGGTTCAGGAGTAATATCAGTAATATCCAATTATGCTCCAAAACAATACGGCGACCTGGTAAGATTTGCTTTGAAGGGTAAATTTGACAAGGCAAGGGAAATTCAGAAACAGCTGTTCGAAATGATGAAACTGAACTTTGTAGAATCGAATCCCGTACCCGTAAAAGCTATCCTTAATATCATGGGAATGATTGAAGAGCAGGTAAGGCTTCCGCTTGTTCCTCTGACAGAGGGCAATAAAAAACTTATTGAATATGAAATGAAGAATGTCGGGTTGATTAAATAATTATCGGTATTAATAATATGAATGACCAAAATATTACAGGCTCTACCAGCCAGAGAGACACATACAAATTAGTCGGGAGCATTGTATCCGGTGAATTCGATAATGAGATATCACTTCTCACGGCACTAATACAGGATACGGTAAATAACCCGGAATTTGAGATTAACGGCGGCAGAATTTGGGAACTGAATCCGGATAAACGAAGATACGAACTTAAATTCCAATACGGTGAAGTTCGAGAAATCCCTGAAGATTATTATCTGAATATTGACGATCAGAAAGAAATTTTCAAAAAGCTTGCCAAGGAAAGAACTTTCCTGAATAAGGAAACAGATCAGCTTCTGAAAGAAAAAGGTATTAACGTATATTCAGTTACAGCTGTCGGCGACCTGATAAAAGTTGGTAAAGACATTTATTATAAATATGCCCTGGGATTTAACGCTCCGCAGATTCTTCAGTCTTTCTATGAAACCCTTACGGTTATTTCCTCTGTAGCCACAATTGCAATTAGAAACATCCAGGCTAAAGAAAGAGAAGAAAAGCTTAACCAGGATTTAGTCCAGGCCGCTGAAATCCAAAGGAATCTTCTGCCGAAACATTATATTGAATTCAAAGATTATAAAATTTTCGGCGCTTGTATTCCGGATAAAGAAGTAGGAGGCGATTACTTTGATTATTTCCTGCCTGAAAAAGAAAATGACGAAGATGAACGGCTCAGTATAGTAGTCAGCGATGCTGCAAGCAAAGGACTTCCGGCAGCAATCCAGGCACTGTTCGTATCCGGTGCTATCCGTATGGGTAAAAGATTCTCGACAAGAATAGCACACCTGATATCTTCGCTGAACACATTGATATTCGATACTTTTCCTTACGAACGCTTTGTTACAATGGTCTATTGCGAATTAACCACTTCTTCAAACCGCCTGGTTCTTTATGCCAATGCCGGGCACTGCGAACCAATACACTACCGCCCGTCCGAAGACAGGATCAGGCTGCTTGAAAGTACAGGTGGTTTACTCGGGCTTGTCCGCAAGCAAAAATTCGGTGTGGAAAATACCAGGATGCTGCCTGGCGATATTCTCGTGCTTTTCTCGGACGGAATAACTGAAGGACATAATAATGAAGGTGAAATGTTCGGAGAAGACAGGCTGCAGGAATTAATAAGGAAGCATTATAAAGAAACACCGAAGAAAATTGCATATCATATTATTGATGCTGTGCAGAAGTTTACTGCAAATTCCCCTTTTACTGATGACAAAACACTCGTGGTTATCAAAAGGGATGCAGAATAGACAATGCTGAGCCCTTCTCTTTAGGCATGGTTTCACACTGAGTGTGTTTACAAGAAATTGTTTTGACAGAGAAAATGCGATATATACATAAAAAGCTCTTCCGGTTCCGGAAGAGCTTTTCAAATTTTACATATAATTGTATTTGAAATTATCTTACTACTGTTAGTTTTAGCGTTGATATATCATTCTTGGTTTTGCCCATAATAAAGTAAGTACCTGGTGCAAGAGTTGAAGTATTAACCACTTTTGAAGCCACTCCTTCCCCATAAACCGCAGAGCCGATATCCATTACCCTGTTTCCGTTTAAATCCCAAACAGAAAAATCAACACTTCCGGAATCATAAACTCTGAAGTAAAATTCTGATTGAATATCTGCCGGATTGGGTGACGGATCATATAACACAAGCCCTTTTCCTTCCGGAGCTTTGCCCTCGTTCTCAACAGAAGTAAGCACATCCTGATAGAAGAACAGCCGTGCTTTCTTGATCAGGTCAATCAAACCGTTCATATCTGCATCACTGCCGTCAGCTTCTTCCCCGTTTGAAGGAAGTGCAAAGCTTACCATATAAGCGCAAACAGCTTCATCACCGGGCCGCATGTGGAATGGGCCTGTTGAAAGGATCGTTCTTTTATCACCGGGGCCGTTATCTCCGTCTGCCAGGCCGGATGAGATAAAATTATAGCGGGACATGTCATCATTGAAATCCTCTGCAATCGACCAATTTCTGACTGCTCCCAGCCCAATATTATTCTTCGGGGAATATGGCAATACATCCTGCCTGATAAAATCAGTACTGTCAGTTTCAATTTCTACACTGCCGTCATATACTTTTATTACTTTAGGAGACAACAGCTGGCTGATACCCATGTACCCGAATCCTTTTCCTGCATCACCCATATCGCTGTTGGACCATGATGCAACAGTTTCAATACTCGGATCGCTGTCATAATATCTCAACCGGTCATTGGCCGGGCCTCCAATATCAAAATCAAATACCGGGGACATAAAGCAGTTATACAAAGTATCAGCCGAGATATTCTTATACGATATCATAATTATGATACAATCTTTCATATACCCGTTATCCCAGTTCAATATTCTCTGTTCAAACTGTATTCCCAGCGGATAGCCTTTTGCTTCTAAGTTTTCTCCATCATTGTAATAACGGGACAGGTCGCTATCCTTGAAAACAGTAGATATATCCTCGTCAGAAACCACCAATGCCCTTCGGGAGGAATTATTCTGCCGGTTATCCGGGTTGGCAATATAGTCCCCCATATTATACTCAGGTGTGGGATAGGGGGCCAGCCATGGCCAGTTATATTTTTCATCTCCTGCCGGTGTGCCATTTTCATTATAATCCATTGAACTGTAAATGCCATAAAGGTCAGTATCAAAATCCGGGCCGATGGTATCTGTGGCATCATAAGAATAATAGCCGGGTATTGCCCAGGACATTCCGTTCCGGGGGTCATAAGTTAAGAAGCAAAGTTTTTTCATTTCCTGATCCTGATCATTCCATTTTTGAGCTCCAAACCAATACCCTGTTCCGTAGATATAGCCGTTATCAGAATCCTTTGGCCAATACACTGAACTAAGGAATGATGCTGATTTGAATACCATTCCAAGATTGTTTGTTTGCAGATCATAATTACCGGCTCTGTTTTCGGTTTCTTCTTCAAAGTCCACAGAATAAACAATATTTGCTGACAGGCTGAATATTAAAACAATTGTTAATATATTAATTTTCGCAGACATAGTGCCCTCCTTTACTTGTGATAATAAGAAATATGCTTCTGCTGATATTACACCTGTAAAAAAGAATGGTTACAAATTATTATACTCCGCGTTTGTCCGGATGCCAGATAAACTTATGCATCTGAAGCTGCATTCGCACAGGCAAGCCAGAACTAAGTACAAGGTTTGCAAGTCTTTCCGCAGGCATAGAGCCAAAAGCCGGAGAAAAAACAATATTTGGTGTTTTATTGCAAATATGGTGTTTATTTACCAAATCAATTGCAAAATCAAAATCCTCATCGCTGGCAATAACGAATTTCACCTCGTCCTTTGGCTTCAGAAATTCAATGTTTTTATAATTATTTTTATGAATCATTTTGGAACCGGGGCATTTTATATCCATAATTATATTGATACGTGCATCAATTGCTGAAATATCATAATGCCCGTTAGTTTCAATCGAAACATCATAACCATTATCACAAAAATATTTCATCAGACAGTGGATATTTGGCTGATATAAGGGTTCACCACCGGTAAACTCGATAAAATTGCATTCATACTTTTCCACTTCGCAAATAATTTGTTCCCGGGACATTCCGATCCCTTTTTTCGGGGGGATTGCATGTTTTGTATCGCACCAGCTGCAATTCATATTGCAACCCTGAAGGCGGACAAACACGCAGGGAAGTCCTGCTTTGATACCTTCTCCCTGAATGGAGTGGAATATCTCTGATATCCTGAATTTTTCTGTTTTTAATTTCATAGAGCAATGCATTTGAATTACAAAGGGTTTTGGCTGTGCATAAATACAAATGTAATAATATAGGCAATAGCAGAGATCACTATTCCGAACATAAATATCGAGTAAGTAAATCTCAGATACCTGTATTTCTTGTTCAGCACAAGCCCGAGATAATAAAAATCACGGATCATGGAGCCATAAAGAAATTCCTTATCCTTCATCATTTCTGTCATACCCCACTGAAAATCATCGATATTCATATTATGGAAATTCCCGAAAAACAACAGGTTGGCTGTTTTATTCCTGATGTCTTCCTTTTTGAATGTTCCGCTGGTTACTTTGGGGCGGGTGGAAATGGTGGCAAAAACAATCGTAGTAACACATGTTAGCACAAGTATAAGGGTCGGAAGCCCCAGTACCGGCGTGCGGGTTACTTCAGGAATCATTACCGAAACAATAATTGAAAGCACAACAGCATTGATACTGAGCATTATATTGGCTTTGTTGTCCGCAAGCCCGCTAAGTTCCAAATGCCCCCGCAGGTTATTACGGAACATTGTTTCAATTCCCCTGCTGGGTGGTTTGTTCAGGAATTCCTGTACAAGATCTTCTTTTGATTTCGTTACCGGCGGAGTAAAAACACCCGGTTTTTTTTCTTTATTTTTTTTCTTATCCTTTTTTTTCTGCATCTCTTTAATTGGATCGATATTGTTCACATCACCTCCGGCAAGCCTTTCCTTAAGTTTCTTATGGTTTTTCAATTTTCTCGGGCCGAGTGTTTCATTAGCAAAATCAGTATGATAGCGGTGAGTTTCCATCAGTTTCAATGTTTGTCTGCACCATTCTTCCCTGTCAACATCCTTACCCTTAACAAATCCATACTCCAATCGAATAAGCTCGTTTACTTCAAAAAAGTATTTCTTTCCCAGATTTGCAAGGTCAGCATCGCAAAGCACCATGGATATTTTATTTTTGGGATTCTGCGGCATCGCCGTAGCAAGCACGGCTTCTTTTACCAAAGCGATCTTTTCATCGGGGTATCCCGATTTTTTAAGAAATGTTTCAGCAATTTCAGCTCCGTCTTTCTCGTTATCCTTATACCTGACAGAAAATCCTGAATCGTGGAAATATGCAGCAAGCAGGGCAATTTCAGTCTCTTTTTCGCTTAGCCCCGAGCCTTCGGCAATTTTTGCGGTATTCCTGACAACTCTTTTTGTATGGTCGTAATTGTGATAAAGATATTCCCCCGGAATATTTTCTGTAAAAATAGTTTTTACAAAAGCCTTTGCACTTGCCAATATATCTGATTTTTCCATCTTTAATTCTTTTATTTGCTACACTAACAATTTTGAAGATAAGAAAAATGCAAATTTAAAGCCAGTAAATTATTAACTGATTAAGAATTGTAATCAGATTTAACCCAAAGTTGATTTTAATCCCCTGTTCCTCAACTCCGGGTCTTCATTCATATCATGCAAATAGCATTCCCCTCCATTGGAGGGGATTAAAGGGGTGGTTGTTTTTGATTCTATAATAATTTTCTTCCTCGTATCTAAGCCCCTGCTTAGATATGCAGTATCAATTATGCTTTGTGGTGGTTGCCTTCCTAAGCAGGGCTTTTGAAGGAGGACAAACGCCACCCCGGCCTTCGGCCACCCCTCCGCCGGAAGAGCTTATCTCCCTATATACCTTATAATTAGCATTCCCCTCCACTGGAGGGGATTAAAGGGGTGGTTGTTTTTTGATTGATTTTATATGAACGGCTTCCTTTAAAAAAAACAGCGATTTAAGGTGAAATAATCTTAACTTGCAAAAAATCAAAAGGAGCATCAAATGGCAAACAAACGAAGAAATTACAGTTCAAAATTCAAAATGCAGGTAGCCCTGGAGGCAGTCCAAGAGAGAAAAACAATAACCGAGCTGGCATCGGAGTACGGGGTTCATCCAAACCAGATAAGCATGTGGAAAAAGCATTTAAAAGAAAGTGAAAAGGAAGTATTTGAAAACAAGCGTGGGCCAGGGAAGAATAAAAAAGAAAAAGACGAATCAGTATTATATGAAGAAATAGGCCGGCTAAAAATTGAATTAGACTGGTTAAAAAAAAAATTGGGCCGTGAGTAAAGAAGAACGCAGGAAGATGGTAGATGCTGATAATAAAGAAATTAGCATAAGCCGGCAGTGCGAGCTTTTGGGTATTAGCAGGAGCTGTTATTATTACAAACCCAAGGGTGAAAGTGAAGCAAATATTCTATATATGAAGCTGATCAAAGAACAATTCGCGATTACTCCATTTTATGGAGCCAGAAAAATGACAGCACACTTACGTTCTTTGGGATACCATGTTAACTATAAACGAATCAGGCGATTAATGAAATTATTGGGACTTCGGGCAATATATCCCCAACCGGACACGAGCAAACCGAACAAGGAGCACAAAATTTATCCATACCTGTTGAGGGATATGAAAATAAGTCGTCCGGATCAGGTTTGGAGCCTGGATATAACATATATTCCGATGCGTAAAGGATTTATGTATCTTATAGCAATTATAGATGTTTATAGCAGGTATATCGTCGACTGGGAATTATCGAATAACCTTGAGAAGGAGTTCTGCATAGATACAATAAAAAGGTCTTTGAAAACCAGGAAACCGGAAATAACAAACACGGATCAGGGCAGTCAGTTCACGAGCAATGATTTTGTGAAAACGATTCTGGATGCTGATGTTAAGGTAAGCATGGACGGCAAGGGCCGCGCCTTGGACAATGTTTACATAGAACGCTTCTGGCGGAGCTTTAAATACGAAGACCTGTATCTGAAGTCTTACGAAGACGGAAAAGAGCTCTATGGCGGTATAAAGGCTTATGTCGATTGGTATAACAACACGAGGCCGCACGCAGGAATTGAATACCAGATTCCGGCTGAAAAATATATGAACGAACAGCGGTTCGTTAATTGAAAACTTTGTTGGAAAAGTGAAAAAATGTAATCCGGTAAGCAATTGATAAAAAAAGAAATAGAAAGGAGAGTGAAAGTTATCCACAATTTCCAGGTTGTTAACAAAAAGAAAAAAAAGTAGCAAAAAAAAGAAAAATTAATATTATTACATATTTTTTTCTTATTTTATTAGAGAAGAAGTATAGATTAATAAACACCATAAACTATACTTTTATTTGTCTAAGCAATAGGGAGCATTTCATACTTATAGCTCTGTCCTTGCATGACCGCCAACTTTTAAATATAAAAAACATATCGAAAATATAAATAAAATATTTTCTTTATCCAATTGATTTTTAAAAATTAATGATGATTTTTCCCTATTGGCTTTATCCGCCTATGAATAGCTTATCAGACGATATCGTTCAATAAAAAAACCCCGCAAATAGCGGGGCTTGGTAAATCTTTTAGAACTGCTCAAGGAAGCGGGCTACAACCGTTGAATTTTCTACTATCTCGTCCATTTTGTATATACATTGTTGTGTGTAGTTATTTTATCCATCCGCTTTGTTGAAACGAACGATAAATTTGATTAATATTTTTATTTTTTAAAACGTCTTTTATCTTTTCAGTCACTCCGAAAATGCAACCTTGACAAGTATTAAGTTGTATTTCAGATTCACTTAATATTGTCATTCTTTCTAATTCAACTCTTTCGATTGTAATTCCTTTTTTCTTTAGAAATTCAAGTCCAACATAACCGTAAGTAGCAATTTCAGGATTTATCGATTTTAACCAATTTGCCAATTGGTCGTAATTCTTCTCATTGACTAATTCAAGCATTACTTGGCATTTATCTGGTGGTGTTCCTGCGATTCCACAAAATGTTCCGTATGTGTAAACGTTTAAATCGATTTTTTCGAATTGAGGGTTTTCTATTCTTTCAATTAGCGTTTTTTGCTCATTATTGTCTGTTAGTTTTAAATAAACTAATTCATTTTCGGATTTTATGATGTTGAGACTATAAGAGCTCCCTACAAGCCATATTTCAGAACTTTCTTGAGTTAAATTATTTTCAATTTTTCTAATAAAATTTGTCCGTTTTTCAAGTCCATAAGGCTTTTTTTCGGTAGTTTTCTCTTTACTCCAAAAAGCATCCAAACTTTTAAAGTCAAAATTGTCTGTTTGAAGAATAGCGATTAAACTGTTTACTTTTTTGTTTACAGGTATATCGTTAAACTCGAAATTTACTCTTGAAGAAATTCCAAAATCGCTATCATTATTTATTTCGATTTTATAGATTTTTTCGTCTGTGTCATATCCTTTTTCATTAGGGTCTTTTTTGATGTAAAAAGAAATTCCTTTTTGAGTATTCCAAGCATAAGATTTTGATGTGAAACACCCTTTGTCGTTGAATGTGTTCCAAACATCATTCATTGTACTTTCATTAAGTACAATTCCATTTTCTGTTTTTGCTTTAAAAGGTGATTCAACTGAAATGGACCTAACAATTTGGTTTTTGTCATAAGGGTCTATTTGAAAAGTCAGTCCGAGCTTGTCGTATTGATAATTTGTAATTAAAGTCTTTTCGGTTAAAGTATAATCTGTTCCAAATATTGCTATTACATCCGAAATTTTTGATGAGTCAATTACAATAGAAATCCCTTCAATGCCTTTATTTGGAATAATCAAATTTGTTTGTCCGAAAACCGAATTAAAACAAATAACTAAAAGAATGATATTTATAGTCCTGATGCTCATTTTTCCTAATTACTCACAACGGCTCGAATATGCGTAGTGCGGGATTTCGAAACGATTAATTTCCAATCTACCACTAATTTCATTTAATGCTATAAACTTCAATTTTAGCACCTTACCCAAATTACGTATAGCTTTTGTTAGGTTTTCGTGCTTAGTCCTTACTATCCTATTGGATTTGGAACTGGAGCTGGCTATTTAATTCTAAAATCGTTTAACTCTGTTACTTTATATTTAGTTTTTTCTTTTTCTAATTTACAATTTAATGTGATTGTTTTACTATCCTTAAATGCTTCTGCTGCTAATTTTATTTGGTCAGAACTTAATTTTACCGACACATCTTTCTTAACATTATTAATGATACTTTCTATTGTGATTGTATTCTTATCACTATCAACATCTTTTGATTGTAATTTTACTATTTTTCCAGTCAAGTCAACAAAATCTTCGGAAATCTCTTTCATCTTTTCTCGTATTTTGCGAGAAAATGAACCTAAATTATTTACCTTCTCACGACTTAAATCAATCGCTTTTGTTGTTTCAAAAGTGTCAACACCTTTTAACGAAAATTCAATATCTGAGTATTCTATATCTTTATATAAACTTTTCAGTTTATCAGAAACATTGACACTTATATATTTTTTATTGTTTATAATAAAGTCATCGTCAGGCTCAAAATTCTCCTGAGCCAATATTTCATTATTTACAAAATCTGTAATATTTATTAAGTTTTTATTAATTTGATTAGCTTTTAAAGCACTATCAAACAATGTCTTTTCTATTATATCTTCGTTATTAGGCAATTGAATTTTAGTAATTAGACTACCAACATCATTCTTTAAAAAATTACAATAATTCAAATATCTTTCTGCCTCTTCTCTATTGTCAAAAAAATGAGGTTTATTTATCACACTAAAATTAGCTATTTGCTCTAATAAACTTTTTGAATTATGAAGCAAAAGTTCAAAAAATCGAATACTCGGTTTTCCATTTTTAATTTCGTCATTATGAATATGCAATGACAACACTTGTCTATCATCAATAATTATTGACCCTAAATCATCAATGTCATCATTGGAATAAATTTGAGTTAATACATCAATGCTTTTCAATATTGTTTTTTCAAAATCTGTATTATTTATTTTGTTATATAAATAAAAACAATAACTTTTCTCAATACCCAAGTCAGCAGGAGGTAGAAAAACATCAAATTTAGATTTGCTTTCTGATTTCACCCAGTTTCTATTAAGCAAAAGGTCGGTTATATTTTTATATATTATTTGATTTTTCATTATAAATACTTATTAAATAATAAATCAAATGTCTTTAAATCAACTAAATGATTTTTATCAATCTCAATTCTTGTTGAAATACTATTATCAGACTGACTTGCTTTATCAGAAGGCATATACCAGTATGCGCACTTTCGTGCAATTAATTCGTCTTTTGATAATTCTATCCATTCATTTTTGTTTTCCGGTAAAACAAAAACAATTAATATTAAAGGATTTGCAGTATCTCTAAGAGTTATTAAATCGTTATAGTTTTTTGTTTTTAAATCATATTTAATTGAATTGTCATTTTCAATAATTGTTTTTTGTGTTGTAGATTTTACTTGAAAATAAAGAGAGCGATTTGTGCTTAACAACCTACCATTAAATTGATCAACTTCATCAATCTGTAAATCACGCCCATAATCTTTCTTAGAATTTGAGACATCATAACCTCTATAAGCAGCTATTAGCTCTAAATATCTCAATGATATGGCTTCTTTTATATGCTCTTCTGTCATTTATACTTTTTTTACAAAAACCTCAATCTAATACAAATTTTACAAATCAATTTGTCTAAAACCGCAATTTACAATAATATAATATTTTTTTGATTATTTCTTTTTCTTTTTTTAGGTAAACATTTGCTCGTGAAAAATACAAATTGTGCTGTTGCAATTTCAATACTCTACTTAACTTTTTGTGCAGTCTTTCCTTGCATGACCGCCAACTTTTAAATATAAAAAATATATCGAAAATATAAATAAAATATTTTCTTTATCCAATTGATTTTTAAAAATTAAGGATGATTTTTCCCTATTGGGTTTATCCGGCTATAAATAGCTTATCAGACGATATCGTTCAATAAAAAAACCCCGCAAAAGCGGGGCCTGGTAAATCTTTTAGAACTGCTCAAGGAAGCGGGCGTCGTTCTCGTAGAAGAGCCGTATATCGGTTATTCCTGAGCGCAGCATTGCCACGCGCTCTATGCCGAACCCGAATGCAAAGCCGGTGTATTCCTCGGGATCGATTCCGCCTGCGCGAAGCACGTTGGGGTGAACCATTCCGCAGCCTGCAATTTCCAGCCAGCCGGTATATTTACAAATACGGCAGCCTTCGCCTCCGCAAAGGTAGCAGCTTATATCCACCTCGGCGCTCGGCTCGGTGAATGGGAAGTAGGACGGCCTGAACCTGAACTTGGAGTTTTCGCCGTACATCTGCTTTGCAAATGCCATGATCGTTCCCTTCAGCTGGGCAAAAGTAACATTCTTGTCGATATAAAGGCCTTCTATCTGGTGGAATTCCGCCAGTGAGCGGGCATTTATTGCCTCGTTGCGGTAAACCCTGCCGGGCATCAGGCAGCGGATAGGCGGCTTCATGGCGTTCATCACCCTGATCTGCATAGGAGTTGTATGCGTCCTTAGCAGCAGGTCTTTATCCTCGGATTTGATAAAGAAAGTATCCTGCATATCCCTTGCCGGATGGTCGGGAGCAAAATTCACTTTGTCGAAGTTATGGGTTTCGTCCTCAAGCTCGGGGCCTTCTGCCACGGTAAAGCCCATACGGGTGAAAATATCTATCATCTCATCCACAACCTGGTAGATGGGGTGATAAGTACCGTGGAAAGATTTCTTTCCAGGCAGCGACAGGTCGATATCCGGTTCAGTTTCGCCGGCACTTTCCAGTTTTTCTTTCAGATCTTTGAAAGCTGCTTCGGCGAATTTCTTCATAATGTTCAGTTCTTTACCCACGAGCGGCTTTTCTTCCTTTGGAACTTCTTTCATCCTGTCGAAAAGGGCCTGCACCTTTCCTTTTTTAACAAGGAATTCCAGCCTGAAATCCTCAAGCCCTGCGGTATTCTTCACATTTTCCAGCCTTGCGGCCATTGTATCTTTCAGTTCTTTGATCTCGTTAATCATATTAAAACTCTTTCTGCCAATGGTTTTCACGTAAAAAATAAAAATAACAAAGATTCCCCGCACTTGCAAGCCGGATTTGATGCATCGGATAAAGGGGGGCATTAAAACCTATCACTCCCATACAATCTTCTGAGAAATAACGTTTCCTTCATGAACAATGAAATGAAGGAAATTTTAAAAGAAAAAGAAAATATTCAAAAAAAAATATAAAATAATTTGCGTCTTTTACTCAAATAAATTAAGAAAAATGGGGATATTTCACAAAAACTACTACAAGTGGTAGTAGTTATAAATATTCATGGATACATGCTTTCTGATAAATATTAATATGAATTCATAAAATCGTTTTTACACAATTGTAGGAAAATTACTACATGCCGTTTTTCAAAAACTACAGATTAATCACGATTTCAGCTATTTTTTTCTTGTATGCTATGCTCTATATTGCACACAGTGATTGAAACGATTATTAATAAAGCCGGGAGGCCAAAATGAAAAAAGCAAACTTTAAATTAGCAAGCATGATAATGATGATGGCTGCTCTGATTTTTTCAGCATGTTCAGAATCTGGAATTACAAACCCGGTAAACAATGAGAACGATTTCAACTTTGAAATGCCGGTTATCGACATTCAGAAAGCCGACATCAAAGATGCAACAATCGAAAACGAGATGTCGATTGTTAATTCAGCTGTAACAAACGGAAATTACAATTTTAACCAGATTATCGAAACACTCGGTCTTACAGATACTCAGAAAGAACAGATAAGGTTGTACCTTAACGAACATAAAGAATTTATTGTAACAAAAACTTCAGATTTAGCGAACGAGGAAAATGCCAGGATAATTGACGCAAACATTGAAAGGCAAAACATTCTTAATGAACTGAAGAATGAAATGATCGATGACGAAACCGCGACAGTGAAGATAACAGCATTGAATGCTGAAGTAAGAAATGATATGGACGAAACAGGAATATACGCGGATTTCGAAAGGGATGTTTACCACTCAAGGTTTGAATTTAACGGCAAAGTGAAAGATATGCTCAACGAAGAGCAAACGGAAGTATGGAACAGATATATAGCAAGGAATAACAGTATTTTCCTCGGACCTATTTACTAATATCCATAGTGCAGGCTGCCGGAGTACCATGAATCGATAAATAAAACACGTTCATAAGCTCCAATCCTTCAAAAAATAGTGTCGGTTCTTTTCATAGGGCAATAGAAAATTGGGAAAACGGCAGCTTAAAATAAAGCGAAGCCCGGGCATAATGTCCGGGTTTTTTTTATTTGAAGAACTGAAATTCCAAAGCAAAGCAGCTGTATTACTAAGTTTAATATTATTTCCAACAGAAAGAATGCAATCGAAAAACCATATACCGGCAAAATTATATTACATTTTTTTGACATCATTATTATTATGGTATGACAACCGGCAATAAGGAAATCCATACATTTCTGCTGAATGTTAAACAATATTCGGGAGAATAAAAATGAAAAAGTTTACAATAATAATAATTGCACTTCTAAACGCAACCCTGCTAATTGCTAACGGAAAGACTCTAAATTCGGTAAATGCCAATAAAAAGGATTACTACCTTCGGACAGGAATGTCGTTTGTCAGTTCCACATGGGAGGGAAGTGGCAACAGGTATGATATAAACCTGGGAATTAATATGTTTGAAATTGGAGTGAACTATACAAGAATAACTGGCGCTGATGACGGCCTGGCAAGGGAAAGAATTGTAACAATCGGGATGGTAACATTAATTCCGTCTTATCACGAACAAAAGTCAGGATGTGCAAACCCGACAGAATACAATCAATTATGTGCAACCGCTATAAAAAAATATGCAATTGGAAGCTGGTTAAGGCTTAAGTTATCCGCAGGATTAGGCCATGGCTGGGGTATATCAAGATACGCGGTGAACGAACAAAGTAAAAAATATTCCGAAGGAATTCCCCTTCTGGTTTATAGGGAAGTGACAAAATGCACCTGTGATATCATGGAAAAAGAGATATCTGCCTTTGTACTGCCCCTGGAAATATCAATGGAGTTTTATCTTGCCAAATGGTTCGGCGTAGAGATTGGTTATTCTTATAGTTTCAACAGTTTTAAAAATGATGAGCATTTTCGCCTTGCGGTTTCACTTCTGATGTTTTGAAATGGAAAGTAATTTTGTAACTTCCGATAGTGAAATTGACATTATCGGAAAAAGGATATGAAAGATATATTTGCTTCGGCAAATCAGGAGTGGCTAAATGAACCGAGAATTGTTCTTGGTATTATGACCGGTACATCTGTTGATTCCGTAGACCTTGCTGTAGCAAGGTTTAGAAGGAATAAATCAGGCAAAATATCAATGAGAGTTCTTGCATCCGGCGAGTACCCTGTTGATGAGGAACTCCGGCAGGATATAAGCAGAGTTGTTTCCCTGGATGCCGGGGCTGATTATATTTCAGGATTGAACAGCAGGCTGGCAAATTTATACCGCGATGCGATAGAGAATTTTCTCGATAAACGAAAAAATATTGATATAGATGCTATCGGTATCCACGGGCAAACCGTCTGGCATGATCCTGATGCCTGCTATTATCCTTTTCCGTCAACCTTGCAAATTGCATCGGCTTCAATGCTTTCTGCATATTTACAAAAGCCCGTTGTTAGTGATTTCAGGAGCGCTGATATTGCTCTTGGCGGACAGGGAGCGCCCCTTGTACCAATTTTTGATTATGAGTATTTTTCAGAAAAATATGCGGATGTTTGTATGCTGAATATTGGCGGTATAGCTAATATTACCTGGCTTCAGGATGGTGGCGATATTGACGATATTATTGCTTTCGATACGGGGCCGGGCAATACGCTTATTGATTATTTCATGAATTTATATTATGGTAAAAAATTTGATCGAAACGGGAAGATTGCCTTATCCGGAAAAATAATACCTGAATTACTTGAGAAGTTATTAAAACTGGAATATTTTGCCAGGCCATACCCAAAATCTACGGGTCGTGAATATTTTAATCCCAAACTGATTTTTGATATCTGGCCCCGTTGGAAATCAGAGAGACCGGAAGACATGATAAACACCCTTACAATGTTAACAGCTGAATCGATTGCCCTGGGGATCAAAAAATTGCCTGCCGAGCCGAATTTCATATATGCTTCCGGTGGCGGCGCTAAAAACAAATTTATCATGGAGCATTTGGATATTGAAATTTTTCATGCCGGCCTGGAATCAACAAGAAAAAAATCTATATCAGCTGATGCAAAGGAAGCTCTGTGCTTTGCTTATCTGGCATACAGAACACTTGGCGGCCTTCCGGGGAATGTGCCTGCCGTTACGGGAGCTTACAGCGAAGTTGTTTTGGGTTCAATAAGTTATAATAATATTTATAAGCCACGGGCATAAAAACCAAAGTAAATTTCGCTAACAGATAAGGCAGCAGGTTGAACTGTATTTATTCGCTAATCATGCCGGGTAACGCGCGCTTTACCAATAATATTATTTAGATTTTGGTGGTATTGTTGTAATTTTTTAAATTATTTTTTTGAAATGGAAAGATTTATCGGAATTTGACGGATGGAAAAGGAAAAAAAATATCAATTTGCCGGGAAATATAACATTGATTTCGACAGGGCTTCGCTTTATGGGGCTATACTCGAAAACTCTCCTGACTTTGTTTTTCTGCAACATAACGAAGCTAATATCAAAACTGCCAGGTTTATCGACCTGAACAAAGTGGCAATAGAAAAACTGGAATATGAAAAAGATGAATTGCTAAGGCTGAGTCCGGCGGAAATTGCCGCTCCGGAATCAATTTTGGAAATTAATGAAATGAATGCCGCTATCAGAGAAAAAGGCCGTTTTTCTGGGGACATAATTCTTATCACTAAAACTGGCAAAAGGCTCAATGTTGAATTTGAATCTCTGAACGTTAAAGCCGGTGGTGGGGATTTCGTGGTTACCGAAGCACGTATTGTACCCGAGGATGAATTGTCCCGGGAAAATATGCTGAGAATGGTTAACCTGGTAAATACTTCTGATGCTGCTATAATCAGCACAAATTCCCTTGGTATTGTTCAAACATGGAACAAAGGTGCAGAGAAAATATTTGGCTATCTTTCTTCCGAGGCAATATCCAAACCTATATCTATAATACTATCTCCGGAAGCACCGGCAAAATTTCAGACAATAGTCGAGGATATAATCTGTGGCGAAAATATCGAACGTTTTGATAAGGAATGCAAGAATATTCTTGGCAGGTTAGTATATGTTTCGCTTACAATTTCCAGGATCAGCGATTCAAATTCGAAAATCCACGGTGTTTCGATAATCGCAAGAAACATCAGCGACAGGAAAGTTGCCGAGGACAAACTAAGAGAATCGCGGGAAAAATTGAGAAGCCTTACAAAGCATATTCAAAAAGTACGCGAAGAGGAAAGAAAAAGAATAGCCGTGGAAATTCACGATCAACTCGGGCAGGCACTAACGGCACTTTCGCTCGATCTATCCTGGCTTAAAAAAAAGATAAAACCCAGTGATGAAGATGTTTCCCAAAAAATCAGGCAGATGCATGAATTGATAGACCATACATCTGATGCCGTTTGCAATATTACCTCAAGGCTCAGGCCTTCAATACTCGATCATTTCGGGCTTGTATCTGCCCTGGAATGGCAGGCCGATGATTTTAGCAAACGTTCGGGAATACGGCACGAGCTGAATGTTGACCCAAAGGAGATATCCCCGGGAGAGCAGGTTTCGGTTGTAGTTTTCAGAATATTTCAGGAATTGCTGACCAACATTATCAGGCATTCTAAAGCTGACAAAGCAGTTTTTACGCTAAAGGAAGAAAATAATCTGCTGAAACTTGTTGTCGAGGATAATGGTATTGGAATTTCCGAAAAGGAAATCAATGCACCCGGATCGTTCGGCCTTATCGGAATCAGCGAAAGAGCTTCTACTATTGGCGGATCAATCAGAATTAACGGTGTTTCAGGAAGAGGCACGAAAGTTGAATTATTAATTCCTTCGGGAGACTATACATAATGCTTAGAATGATAATAGCCGATGACCATGCAATAGTAAGAAAAGGCCTGGTGCAGATACTCGAAATTGAGGAAAACCTGGAATTAAGCAGGATTGATGAAGCTGATTCCGGACTGGAACTTCTTGAAAAATTACGTAGGGACAAATACGACCTGATTATATTGGATATTTCCATGCCCGGGAAAGACGGCCTTGAAACATTGAAAGACTTAAGAAACGAACATCCAATGATACCTGTGCTTATTCTTAGTACTCACAGCGAAGAGCAATATGCGATTCGTGTGCTGAAAGCCGGAGCCATGGGCTATGTACGAAAAAACAATCAGATAGACGAACTTGTTACTGCAATACAAACAGTTACCAATGGCAGGCGTTACTTCTCACCTGAAGTTACAGAAAAAATCCTGGCCATGGACAGCAGGAAACTTCCGCATGAAATTCTTTCTGACAGGGAATTCCAGGTAATGACAATGCTGGCAAAAGGTAAAACTCAAAAAGAAATTGCCGAGGAAATATTTTTAAGTATCAAAACTGTAAGCACTTACAGGAAGAGAATTCTTGAAAAAATGAACATGAAAAGCAATCATGAACTAACTGAATATACACTTAGTAACAGATTGATATAGTAGAGCTTTAATGGAATCCGAACCTGTAAAACGACAGCACTTCCGAAAAACCATATTTCCTGAATGCTTCGGCTACCAGGTTGCCTGTGCGTCCTTTTTCCTTTATATATTCCAGCATCCCCTGCTGTTGCCATAAGTAATCCTGGGATATATCCTCGAACCTTCGGTTTAAGATACCATATTTATTTAATGCCGGAACCGACCAGAACCAAAGGAGCAAATTAATTCGTGCTTCTTCGTCGGCAAGGCACAAAGCCATTGGTAATATACAATTTATCAGCAGCTCACGTCTCAGGTGGCTGCCTTCGTTATATCCTTTTTGCTTTAGCAGGAAGGTCATTCTTTCATTAATCTCAATATTAACTCCGTTGCTAATTTCCCTTAAAAAATAAAAAGCGGGTATCCTGTCAATATTTTTCATCAGGTCGGCAAGCTGAATAGTTGAATATACAGGCCTGCGGCGTTTACTGTTGTATCTGCTAATGAAATCGCAGGCAAAACGGTTATATGCACTTTCAAAACCGTAAAGATTAATAAGCTTCTGGGCATCCATGCTTTTCCTGAGCAACCTGATCAGAGCAAATTGCTGCAGCTCTTCCAGCGAACGTAAGTCCTGCTTCCCGACATCAGCAGATTTCCGTTTGATAGCTTCGGCAATATCCTCATCAGAGATCAGCAGTAATTCATGGTCAAATCTTTCCGGAGATGTCAGGCGGCTAACGATATGGATTATCACGGTTTCGTACTCGGGGTCGGTATGGTGGCCGTGAGCAAACCAATCTGATGCATTTTTATGATATTCGCAATCCCCTACAATTATCATTCCGTTCAGCAATATAGCTGTTTCTCCAAAATCAGGGCCTTCATTGGGGTTGATCCTGCCCGGAGACAATATCTGAAGCCTTTTGCCTGAAACAGTTTGCCATACCCTGGAAGGATCGGCTATTATCTTATGCACTGATTTCTGAATTATCAATTCTGGAAGTTCTAATATGTTATTCTCCATAATAAACCCGGAGTAGTATATTATTGAAAATATTTTAGTTAAAGATAATCAATATAAGTAATAAGTAAAAATATTTTTTTGAGGCAACACGATCATAAATCAATTGCATTAACAGGCAGGTGAACTTCCCGGGCTGAATTTCTGCCCGCATACATTTCCAGATGATTTAGTTTTATCAATATTTGATGATTTAGTTTTATCAATATTTGGAATATAACTACCTAATAAATTCCGCTATAAAATTCTGTGTATTTGATTTTCGGGGCCCCTTTCCTTTATTGTTTATCCGCCATATTCAATAACCATTTATTCATCAAACTTTAAATGTGCAAATAAAAACACAAGGAATGTAGTTCAAAGTATTACATAATTATTAAATAAAGACTTAGCGGAATAATTAAAATATTAATAATCGACAAAATTAAACATTATTGCTTTACTTTCTCTTGTATATCTAATCATTTTTCTATAAATTACTTGTTGTTGGGATTTATTGTGTGATTATTAATTAATGGAATACATGCTGAAACAACTTTATTTTCCTAAGCATATTACCCGAACTCTCGTTTACATTTTAAAATTTGATGATTTAAGTATGCAAATAAATCCTTTTATTTAATATTTGAAATTAATTTGCTCTATTTTTTAAATTCTTGTACAGAGGTTTTTTATGACTACTCAACATAATCGAAATTCATTTGCCGAAGCTTTTACAAAGCTTTTTGCAATGTCTTTCCTTACTTTTTTCCTCTCACTCAATTTTGCGTCATCCCAGGATGTAACAATTCTTTCCGAAGGATTCGAAGGTGGTGCTCAACCAACAGGATGGTCTCAGAACTATGTTTCTAATACCATTGACTGGGTCTTCAATGTTTCCGGTGGCCAATACGGCAACCCGGATGCTGCACATACCGGCTCATATAATGCCCGTTGCTATAGCAGCAGTGCAACAACTGAATTAATCACCCCTGTTTTGGATTTTGGTGTTAATGATAAAAATGCAAAACTTATTTTCTGGCATACCCAGGAAGACTGGGGTAGTGACCAGGATAATTTAATTGTGAAATACAGAACTTCAGAAACCGGAAGCTGGGTAGAACTTGAAACATATACAGCAAGTATTGATACTTGGACTCAGCGTACAATCGATCTTCCGAACGTAAACAGCACATATCAGATATGCTTTGAAGCAGTATGTGATTACGGATACGGTGTTTGCCTGGATGATATTATGATTACCGGCCAGCCTCCTCTTCCCGATGCAGGTATTACTTCAGTAGTATCTCCTCAGTCTCCTTTCAGTGTTGGTACACAGTCTGTAATAGTAAGCCTGAATAATTTCAGCGAATTGGACCTTACATCATGTACTATCCAGTGGATGGTAAACGGCGTGATGCAGGAGCCTGTTTCCTGGTCAGGCGATCTTGCTGAAGATGAAAGCGAAGACGTAATTCTTGGAACTTATTCATTTACTTACCCGGCAGATGGCCCTTATGATCCTTTCCGTGTTGAATTCTGGACTGAAAGGCCGAACGGCGGTACTGACGGCGATGCATCGAACGACAGATTGTCGACAGAAGTATCACCGATCCTGAATGATGCCGGTGTAGTTGGAATTTTCGGCCCGCCCGAAGGCTTTACTCCCGGTTTAACACCCGTTAGAGTAAGGGTGCAGAACTATGCTCCGAAACCATTGGAATCAGTTTCTGTAAACTGGAGTGTTGACGGTGTAGATCAAACTCCATTCTCAATATCAGGCCTTAATGTAGCTTCAGGCGAAACCGTTGACCTGGTGGTTGGTGATTATAACTTCCAGCTTAAAACTCCACTCGAAGCATACATGATAGTTGCTTCAACATCCACACCTAACGGTGTAATGGACGAAGACGAAACAAATGATGAATATACAGGCGCTATGGGCCCGTCTCTTGTGCCGGGTACATATTATATCGGTGGTAATAATCCTCACTTCGATAACGTTGTTATAGCAACTTCATATCTCGGTGGTAGTGGTATCATCGGTGACGGTGATGTGGTATTTGAAATCCGTCCGGGCGAATATGACGGACAGGTTACAATGGAAGAATTCCCAATGGGCGAGAATAATATTATCTTCCGTTCATCAACAGGTAACAAATCCGACGTAACAATTTCATTTGCATCAACTATTGCAAAAAGCTACGTATGGTCATTCGATGGTAACGAAAATATCACTTTCCTGAATTTGACTTTCGAATCAACCGCACCAATGGCAAATATGGCCGGCGGAATCATTCGCGGTATGAACTGTGATAATTTTGTGTTTGAAGGATGTTCCTTCATCGGTGTACAGAATATCGTTGGTGAAAACCCTGACTATAATCTATTTGGCTTAGATTTTTGTACTGATTTTGTATTTGATAATTGCGGCTTTTTCTATGGCTCATCGCAGCTTGGCGGAACAGGCAATTTTGTAATTGAACCTAACGAAGGCGAAGATTTTGCTTCAATAGTTATGTCTATCTGCTCTGATTTTGATATAACAGACTGTTCATTCAGATATTTTGGCGGCGCCGGTATCAATATGGGTGGATCCAGAAATTTATCTGTTGTGAACAATATTATTCGTACAACTCAGGATCTTGAAGCTCCTTACGGTTTCTTCGGCGGAGCTTCCGAATTAATTAACAACAGTGTTTCCGGAATCAATTGCCCCGCTCGCTGGGGAGGATTTGGTATCGCAAACCTGACAGGCAATGAAAATGTGATCAGCGGTAATGCTATCAATAATTGTTATAACGTTATTGGTATCGCTGCGGGTGAGGGACGTTCTGATGTTATTGATAACCAAATTGATATCAGCAATCCTGAAAATTCCGATATGGCCGGTATCGTTGTTGAAGGCGACGGACAGGGTTTCGTACCCTTTACAATCCTTAACAATGATGTATTCGTTGAAAACGGCGACGGAATCGTAATTGAAGATGCAAGGGCCAAAGTTACAAACAACTATATTGGCGTTGATAATCTTCCTGAATCAGCTTATGCAGCCTTTGGCGCTGAAAATGCAACAGGTTACCTTGCAAATAATATGGTTGCAGGCCTTGGATCAACAGGGCTTGAATTGATCAACTCATCATTCGGCGCTTATTATAATTCATTTGCTATTTATTGTGACGGAGTATTGCCAACCCTTATGATTGATGGAGGCGACTGCGATATCAGGCGTAATATGTTTATCAATACAGGTATGGGCTATACCTTTGACATTATGAATATTGAAGGCCTCAATATCGACGAAAACAACTACTATACAAACGGAGCGGTTCTTGGAATATTCGACAGAACTGAGATTGCAAATATTGAAACTCTCAAAGCAGCATTTGCAGGCAATGAAAACTCAGTTTCTGTTATGCCGGTATTCAAAGATATGGCAGAACTACTTCTTGAACAGTATGATCCGGCACTGTATGTGCTTTCACCAATGAATGAAATGCCAAACTATGTTGATAACAATATGTTTGAAATGTATGACTGGCAGGGCGAAGCAAGAGGCCCTTATTACTACTTTGGCGTAGATAATGTTTATCCTGAAGTATTCATGGTTGATCAGCCGGAACCAATCGTTGATTGCCAGGGAGTGCCCGACCACATGGTTACAGCAGTTGCAGAAGCCAGCTTTGGCAGTGTTCCTCTATATCAGTGGGAACGCGATGGCGAAGCTATTGAAGGTGAAAACAGCGCCATCATATTCTTTGACGATCTTGATTTCGATATGTCAGCTACTTACAGATGTAAAGTAATGGCTGACGGCAGCGACCACTTTATCTATTCAGATGAAATTCTTGTTTACGTTCTTGATACTCCTGAAATTCTCAGGCATCCTGATTCAAAATCCGCTGCAGAAGGTACAAGCCTCTTCTTTGAAGTACGCGCACACGTTTACCACGAAGGCGAACCTGTTGAACGTTACGGCTACCAGTGGTATCGCGGAACAACCCCTCTTGTTGACGACGGACGCATTGCAGGCGCTCAGTCATCAATCCTTTCCATTTCTGAAATAACAGCAGCAGATTATGCTGACGATTATTACGTAATGGTAGAAGGCCGCTGCGGTGAAGTACAGTCAGACAATTTCTCGATCAGTGCAGGCCCGATGATCAACATCTCTCAGCAGCCTGTTGACTTTGAAGACTGTGAAAACGGAACTGCAGTATTTACAGCAGACGTACAGTCAGACAATACAACAAGCATAGCTTACCAGTGGAAAAAAGACGGAACTGACCTTGCCGACGACGCAAGGATTTCCGGCTCTGCTTCAAAAACACTTACAATAACAGGCACGATGCCATCCGACGACGGTATCTATACAATGACAGCAACAGCTCAGCCGGGCGATCTGATGGCAACAACAGACGACGCAATGCTGACAGTTAAAGCCCTTCCGGTTGTAACAGGCGTATCAGATGACCTGACAGTAGAATCAAGCCGTTCCTTCACAATCGAAGTGGAAGCACAGGGCTATGAACCAATGACTTACCAGTGGATGCTCAACGGTGCTGACATTGCCGGTGCCACAGCAGCAGAATACACAGTAGCATCTGCAACCGTAACAGATGGAGGCGCATACACATGTAAAGTAACAAATGACTGTGGCGAGATGACATCACCCGAGATCAACGTTACAATCAACATGGGCGGTATTCTTGGCGTTAATGACCCGGTTGCAGGCGGATTCTCTCTTCTTGCAAATACACCGAACCCGGTTGCAGGCGAAACAGAGATCAGCTTTGTTGCACCTTTTGCATCAGAAGTTAAGATTGTTGTAACAGACAACTATGGTAAAGAAGTAGCTGTTCTGTTCAACGGTATGGCTTCCCTGGGCGAAAACAAAGTAAGCCTGAATGCTGATGAATATAATCTCAGCTCGGGAGTATATTATTATACTATGACTGTTCAGGGACAGACTATAACCCGCAAGATGGTTGTTGTAAAATAATACTACAGATCATATTTTATTTTGAAAACCCGGCCACAAGCCGGGTTTTTTAATAACAGCTCAACTTGCTGAAATAAATAATATTTATATATCAATTATCTCTAACAGCACACCAGTTATCCCAAGAAATATTAATAATTTACTACCACACTTGAAACAGAGTTTACAATAATTATCCAAATTGAAGGCGCTTTTAAATAAAATTTATATTATTTTAGCTGAATTAATTATTTAAAATAGAACTTCTATTTTTTGTAAATGAATTATATTAGAATAAGAAATATGAAAACTATAAACCTGCTAATTATTGTCAGCACTATCATTGCTTATTCATGTGCCGTGCAGAAAGCTCCTTCCGGAGGCCCCCCGGATCCGACTCCACCAGCTGTTATTCATTCGGAACCGGCCTCGGGTTCAATTAATTTCCAGGGAGAATCTATCAGCCTTGAGTTCAACAAATGGGTTGAAAAAAATAAAGTAACCGAAAATGTTTTTATTTCGCCTACGGCCCGTATGGATTATAACTGGAGCGGAAAGGAACTTGAAATTGAGTTCCCCGGGGGATTGGACAGCAATACCACTTATGCCCTGACTATCGGCACAGATTATCAGGACTATTACGACAAAAACAAACCAAGCGAGGCATATACTTTTATTATGTCGACAGGAAGCAAACTGGACAGTGCTAAAATTTCCGGGCATTTATTCGGAGAAGATTTTGATGGTGTTTATATTTTTGCTTATCCGCTTGATGGTATCAATCCCGATACTCTTGATCCTTATCTTAGCAAACCAAAATATATGACACAGGTTGGAACAAATGGTATTTTCGAGCTGAAAGCCCTGAAGGCCGGTTTATACAGATTGATTGCCGTCGATGACAAATTCAAAAACCAGCTGATTGACGATGGTGACAGATTCGGGCTTCCTTTTGCCGATGTTGTTGCTTCAAATGATTCAATTACGCCGGCAGCTATCAGAATCGGGCCTGCGCTGGATCGCTCAGCTCCGGCTGTTTATGGTGCCGAGGCGTTATTCAATAACAGGCTTGTAGTTAATTTCAGCGAAGACCTGGATTTTGCAAATATTAACCCTGCCTCCTTCGTACTTTCTGATTCTGCAGAAACAGAGAGAATAGACATCAAATATGCTTATCTTCTTGACGGATCCGGTAAAAAAATCGAGATTATTCATGATAACATTTCCGATACAACAAAGAAATGGATGATCAGGGCCGTTCCGGGAACAGATAATAGTATTCGGGACACAAGTAATAATTATATTGCAGATTCAATCAATTCAGCTTTCTTTTATGCCGTCAGCGCTATTGATACCGGAAAAATTGTATTGAATAGCAAATTTCTTAAGGACAGTAGTGCAAAAATTGATAGAAACCATGTATTCGAATTCCGCTTCAACCTGCCTGTAGATCCGGAATTACTAAGAAACTCCATTGCCCTTATTGATATGGCAGACAGCAGTTCTGTTGGATTTACAATCGAAACGAAAAGTCCGGTTTGGCACATACTTCATACAGAAAATGAGATGAAGAATTTTGCCAACTATAAAATTGAATTCGATAATGGAACGATTGGCTCTTCCAATTTCTATCCCGGCGCCGATACTTTGTATTCCGCCAGGTTCTCTACTTCAGACACTCGCAAATATGCCGCTTTTTCGGGAGTATTGAACAATCACACCGAAACATCTATAGAAAAGATAATAATTGTTCTGCAATCCGACCAGCTTAGCAACACAACCCACCCCGACAAGGAGGGCAACTGGAGCTTCCCGCCAATGTCTCCGGGTGAATACAGCCTTATGATCTATGAAGACTTAAATGAAAACGGCCGTTATGATTCAGGTTATCCCCAACCAGTTGAGTTTTCCGAACCATTTATGATCATTAAGGACAAAATATCTTTGCGCGCCAGGTTTGATGTAAAGGGCTATATAATTGACTACGGCAAGTAAATTTTTTTTTAACAACTTATTTAGTTCATACTTTACATTGCAAAATCTCAGGTGCAGCCCCTTCCTGCTTACTATGGAATATTCTTTTTCCCGGTAAAATTATCCAGGACAGGATTGCCGTATAATTTCTTATCGATAATGTGCAGCACAGCAAGAAGGGGATGGTGTAATATCATGCGGGGGCCTGAATACTGCATAACCCCGCGGATTTTGTCTCTCATATTATTATTATAGCAATGCACGGGACAATTATTACAGGCAGGTTTCTCATTTTTATAAGGGCATTTTTCCAGCTTTTTCATTGCATAGCTATTCATCTCTTTGCAATCATCACAAAGATTATTTTTACTACCGTGCTTAGCCCGGCAATATATTTTTATCATCCGGCCAATCGTGTTCTTTTCTCTTTTTATCCTGTTCTGTTTCAGGAACATTCCTGCCTCATATTTCAAATAATATTAAAAACGAAGGAATAATATTATTAATTTTAACTAAATTCTTATATATTCGTTTATATAATCTGAAACTACAAAATTTAAACAAATGATTTTTTAAAATGGAAAATAATACAGAACCAAAAAGAGTAGCAGTAGTAATGGCAGGCGGATACGGAGCCAGGCTCTGGCCCCGCAGCACAGAGAAAATGTCCAAGCAGTTTATTCACCTGCTTGGCGAGGGCACAATGATACAAAATACTATTAATCGTGTTTCAAAAATATTTGATATGGAAGATATTTATATTGTTACCATCAAAAAAATGGTCAATCATATAAAGAAACAGCTTCCGGATTTACCCGAAGAAAATATTATCGTTGAGCCGTTTATAAGGAATACAGCGCCATGCCTTGCTCTTTCTGCTGTTATATTAAGCCGGAAGTACGGACCGGATACAGTAATGGCTGTTTTTCCGTCAGACCATATAATATTCAATAAGGGTGAATTTTACCAGGCCGTGAATATTGCCTGCGATGCTGCGGGACAAACCAATGGCATTGTAACTATAGGCATTCAGCCTACAAGGCCGGAAAAAAGCTTTGGCTATATTCAGTTCAAGCGAAATAAAAGGGAAGACCTTGGCGAGTTATATAGCCAGGGAGTTCGATACTCAACAACTTTTGCAGAAAAACCGGATACCGCCACGGCGAAGAGATTTATTGATTCAGGAGATTTCCTGTGGAACAGCGGTATTTTTGTCTGGACTTTCCAGACATTTTGGGATTCGATGGATAAGCACTGGCCGGAAGATACTGCAATATTCAAAATTCTTCATGATCACGTCGGCAAGGACAGCTTCAATGCTAATGTGGAACAGACTTATAAGCAGGTGACTTCTCTTTCCATCGATTATGCATTGCTTGAAAAGGCCGACAATGTTTTCGTTGTTCAGTCTTTCTTCCGCTGGAGTGATATGGGAAACTGGGATGAACTATACAGGCTTTCGATGAAGGACGCTCGAAACAATGTTATTGAAGGGGATGTGATTCCTGTAAATTCCCATAACTGCCTGGTAAGTGCAAAAGGTAAACTTATTGGGCTGGTGGGTGTTAAGGATCTGATTGTTATTGATACAGACGATGCCATGCTGATTTGTAAACGTGGACAATCAGACGACGTTCTTGAGGTAGTTGATTTCCTGAGAAGAAAAAAGATAAGCTCCCTGCTGTAATTTTGAAATATATTCCGGAACTGCTTCATAGCAGTTATGGAAGAATCCTTCCAAAATATTTACTTAATTCATTCCCATCGGTTAAAACCCAATGGGAATGATGGATAAATTTTTATAGTTCCGGGTATGTCACAATGCCACATATATAATTTGGAAGGAAAAATCAACTTCTCCGGTTAAATGAAAAAAGCAATATTGTTATCCGGGAACCCAAAATATCCTGTACTTTCTTTGATTTATATCCATTTTGCGGACTATTGTTTACTTGTTGTATATATTTAGCCAAAATAATTTTTACCGAAAAAAATGATTTCCCTGTAATTACAGATTAAGCCTGTATTTATTGAATAAGGCCCCGTTTGGCATGAAAATTTCATTAAAAATATAATTATTTCGTCAATTTTATTGACTGCGGCTTAATTTTATTGGATTAATGCCGATTTATACATTATATTTATCTTATCATTTTTGTTTTATTTTATTAGTAGATAAATATGGCAGAAGAAAAAAACGAAGGCACAGAAAAACAAAAACCGAAGAAACCCAAAAGGAATACCTCCGGAGATGGTATGAAATTACCTGTTGTACTCGGGGTAATATTCGGTATTGTAATTATCTTTATCGCAGCTACTTATTTCCTTTTTATTCCTCTTCTCATCGATGGGCTCGGCAACCCGAATGCAGGAAATAAAACCGAACAGGTAGAAGCTGAAGAAGGCCACGGCGAAAAAGAAAAAAAAGCTCACGACGAAGACGAGTTTGAGGATGAGACCGAAGAAGAACTAATGTTCGAAAAAGAAGGCGTGCACTTCCTGAAAACCGGGAAAATCATGACAAACCCCAAGGGGTCAACAAAGATTGTTGTGATAGACCTGGGGCTTGAAGTCAGGGTAAAACCTCACGCTGAAGATGGAGAAGAAGCCGCTGAAGGAGAGGGACACGGTGGCGAATTTAAACTTGAAGAGATCGTAGAAGCAAAGATGAGATCTAAGATCAATAATATTATTGGCGGTATGTCAGAGAGTCAGCTGCATGAGAACAGGGATTCTCTCTCAGTTATATTCAAGCATGATCTGAAACCAATATTCCTTAAAAACAGGATGTATCTCAGGAATGTATTGATCAACCAGTTTATTATTCAATAATTTTCAAGGCTTGTAGGACGATAACCTGAAAGTGAACAATGGCAGATGTTTTATCACAAAATGAGATAGACAGCCTACTCTCGGAAATGACGAGCGGAAGGGTTGATGTTGATGATGTCCTTGACGGGAAGCTTGCCAAGGGCGATATATCAAATTACGATTTCCGCAGGCCAAACAGAATATCAAAAAACCAGGTTCGTACACTCCAAACAGTTCATGAAAGTTTTGCCGAGGTGTTCGGATATTACCTTGTATCGAAATTGCAGACTGTGGTTTCCATATCTGTTACTTCTGTTGACCAGTTATTCTACTCAGAGTTTATCCTTTCTGTTTCAAACCCAAGCTGCCTTTACGTTTTTGATATTGAAGGCACTGACGGAAGCGGAATTCTTGAAATCAGTCCGCAACTTGCCCTGACAATTGTTGAAAGGCTTCTCGGAGGCAGCGCCGAAGTCCAGACAAAGCCCCGTTCGATTACTCCTATAGAGCAGTCTGTTATAAGAAGTATAGTTGAACATGCTTTATCGGACATGAGAAATGCCTGGCGTTCGATAGCAGAATTGAAATTTTCATTCCAACGCCTTGAAATGGAAGCTGATTTTGTTCAGGTAGCACCGTCTTCGGAAATTGTAGTTGTTGTTTCGTTCGATGTAAATATTGGTGTCCATACTTTCCTGATGAACCTTTGTTTCCCGACTTTTGCTCTCGAGGAAATTCTTGCCAGGCTAAACAGGCAGCAGGTAACAACATCAGTTGTAACCCAGTCTTCCAAGAGAATGAAAGAGAACATGTCCATACTCAACCAGCAAATGTCTGTTACTTATCTGCCAATTATTGCAGAGCTTGCCAAAACATCTGTTACGGTAGGTGAATTAATGGACCTGAAGGAAGGTGATGTTATAAAAACCAGAAAGAGGGTTAATCAGGAGATTGAAATTTCTATTGCAGGTAAAAGAAAACTTGCCGGAAGGCCCGGCAGTGTTGAAGGTAAAAAAGCTATCAGGATTACAAGGCAACTAAATGAAGAAGACCTTGTAGATGAAGATATAACACATAAAGACGAGGAATTTTAATTTCTCATAATGAAGAGGATTTGAATTATGTCAATGACACAGGAAGAAATTGATGCTTTGATCTCGAGTGGAGGCGCCGAGGATGCTGCTACCGAAGAGCCGACAGCTGAAACTGAAGCTACTTCGGTGGATACCCCGGATTTCCCGGAAATGGACGGGGGATCCGAAGATAAAATATACTCCCCTCTTGATCCGAAACTGGAATTATTGTATGATCTGCAGCTTCCGGTATCGATAGAACTTGGCCGCACGAATATGCTTATACGTGATATTCTTCGACTTGGCCGCGGTTCTGTTATCGAATTTGATAAGCTGGTAAGCGAGCCTGTTGATGTATTGATCAACGGCAAGAAAGTTGCCGAAGGCGAAGTGGTTGTTATCGATAAGCACTTTGGTATCCGTATTACAACCCTGGTTGACCCCGCTGACAGGCTGAGATCTGCAAGGCGCGGAGGGAACCTTATATAATTGTTCTGTGAATAAAAAAAGTAGAATATCATGGATGATACGATAGTAAAAGCATTTGGAGTGCTAATAGCATCAGTAGGGGCTATAGCCGGATTATTCTTCCTGTTGAAAAAAGTTGCCGATAAAGTGAAAAACCCTGCCGGAAGCAATGCTATGAAAGTTGTTTCCAGACTTCCTCTTCAGAACAAAACCAGCCTTTTTATTGTTGAAGTTTCCGGAAAAAAAATACTTATAGGAGCTACAGACAGAAACGTTAATGCAATTGCAGACCTTACTGATTCTGATAAAAACATTAAGGTTGATGAGCAATTGTTCGGTGCGCAGCACGAAACGCCTGTCATTCAGAACACAGACAAATCAGTTAAGCCGGAAATAGAAAACAAATCCCTGTCTTTCAAGGAATTTCTGAAAACAAGCTTCAAGCGTTATAATTAATATTGTTGATAGTTTTCCGTCTGATAATGCCTTATCCCGCGCTAAGCGAAGCAGGAAACCTTACCATCAGTTTTTCTGAAATCAGTTCGCGGCTGTGTAATTGCTTGATTTTTCTAACCAGATTTTCATCAATATAAGTATCTCCCCTTACTACTAAAATACCGCTGACAGTAACAATACTGTGCAGGCTTATCATTCCGGGACGCACTTCTTCGGTAAGGATTTCTTTTTCAATATATTCGGGTTCTTCGCTAATACTTAGTTCCTGTTCCTTATAATCCTCACTTTCAATCAGATCATCATTATCACTTTTCTTTTCATCTTCCAGTGCCTTCCTGATAATATCATCATCACTCTGTTCTGTTTCATGTCCGTGAATGCCAATTTGAACAACAAGCTCATCTCTTGGCGGTATAAGGATTTCCGATTCCTTATGCTTAAGCAGGTCCTGAAAACTCCTGAATATGTCAAGATCGAACCAGCGCCCTTTCTTATAAAGGAAACGAATAGCTTCTTTATGGCGATGCAAAGACCTTGCAGGCGTTTGTACAACCTTTCCCGTTGAAATATAAGTTTTAATTTCTTCAGGCGACATTCTGTAAACAAGGTTGTGATAGATATTCGCAATGGCTACAATCTGTGCTTCCCTGGAAATTTGCTCGCCTTTCAGGCCATTGGGAAATCCTGAACCATCCCACCGTTCCCATATTTGTGAAATTGCAGAAGCATTCCTGCGTAACAGCCTGATCTTAATAACTGTTTTTGCAGCCTTTTGGAAATAATCCATATATTGGGAAATTTCATTTAGCTCGGCAACAGCAGGGTCAATAAGCATTATATCATCCGGCATGCCCAGTATTGCAATATTGTGCAAAAGCGATGTAACCATGACGCTGTTTCTGAATTCCGGCATGAAATTCAAATCATCACATATAGCTTTTGTAATTTCAACTACCGAATTTGTATGATCGGTAAAGTAGAACCATTCTCTTTGCTTAATTAAATCAGTAAGAGTAACCATTGCCTGGTTAGGAAATTCTTTCTGAGATTCCGTTAAATCTTCAAGCTCAACAATTTTTTCACTTAGTTCCCCGACCTCACGGGTCAGCTTTTGGATATTTTCTCTGTGGGACTGATTTTCTTCATCAAGAGAAGAAAGTTTATGCGACATGTCATCATTAGCTTTTATCGCCTTTTCAAGCTCATTTTTAATATTATCAACCTGGCCGCGAGAGCCCGTAAGCATTTTTTTCCTGTCGAGTGTGTTTTTGTAATGGTCAAAACCAATATGAGCTGCCTGGAACAACTCCAGGTTATCCGATGGTTTTGTCAGGAACATAAAAGCGTGCCCCTGATTTATACAGGAAATAATTGTTTTTGAATCATCTGCTCCCGTAAGAATGATCCTTGTTGAATCCGGTGAATAAAGCATACTTTTTTCAAGGAACTCCGCTCCGTTCATCTGGGGCATCATCTGGTCTGAAATTATTACACCGGGTTTAAAACCATTTTTAAGTATCTCAAGAGCATCAATTCCTGAAGAGCAGGCTTCTACGTTGTAAAGGCGGGAAAACATTTTTTTTAGCACTTTAAGGTAGAAAGTGTCATCGTCAACAACCATCAGGTTTAACTTCTTTGTATCTTTTAGCACTGCCTTTACATTTTTGCTTTCCATCACTTTACCTTTATTTCAGGAATAAAATATGTTCCATAATCAATAATAAACAATTTTCCTGCCAAAATCAAGTATATAATTAATACTTCTTAATCATTTAATAAAACGTGAAACATTCAGAAATATTTAAAAATACCCCGCACATTGTGCGGGGCATAAGTAGATATGGTGTTAAAAGTATGAAAATTTTAAATATTCAGGGCTGTTTCAATATCGCTGCCGATACTTTTCGGAGAGGTAGTTGTAGCATATCTCTTAATTGGTTTGCCGTCTTTGCCTATAAGGAATTTTGTAAAATTCCACTTAATATCGTCCGTAATCAGGCCGCCTTTTTCGCTTTTAAGATATTTGTACAGGGGATGAGCATTGCTGCCATTCACATCAATTTTTGAGAACATGGGAAAATCAACCCCGTAATTTGTAGAGCAGAACTCTTTTATTTCTGCTTCTGTTCCCGGTTCCTGTCTGCCGAATTGGTTGCATGGAAAGCCAAGAACCACAAATCCATCATCTTTATATTTTTCATATAATTCCTGCAACCCGGAATAATGCTTTGTAAATCCGCATTTGCTTGCAACATTTACAATCAAAATTACTTTGCCTTTGTATTCGGAAAGTGATTTGTTTTCTCCGTCAATTGTTTTTGCTTCAAATTCATAAACGGAATCAACATTGGTTTCAATTTTTTCGGAATTAGCTGCAGATATCATCATTAATACTATACTTAAAGTTATTAAAGTAGTTATTATTTTCATCTAATTATATTTTTAGTTTGCAAAAATTTTATTATTTGGGTTAACGAATTATATTAACTCTTATTTTAACATTAAGATTCCATATAATGATATTCCGGAACCAATATTTTCCGGAATAAAAATTTCATTATTTTTGATATTCCCGGATCCATCTCCTGACAAACAACATCAAACCGGGCTGAATTTTGTATTTACTTATTGCTATCTACTTATTAATTATAAATATTTTACCCACCGGATACTTGTCTTTCTTTTCGTCCCAATACGGAGTTTTACTATAGAACCAGTTCAGTATGCCCCATGTATTCCCGGCAAAGCTGCTATCACTTTTTATCTTTTTCATAAATTCTTTTTTTAGTTCCGGATCTTTTGCCAGCATCTCGCGAGCCATCTCCTCCATCACGTAGGATTCCGAATATTCCTTTTGAGTGAAAATGGAGTTGAAAAATCCCCAGCTTGCAAGCGATCCGTTGGCTTCGGGTTCAAGAAGGTATGCTATCACCATAGATAAAGGCTGGTTCATAGGAACCATAACAGAGCCCGGAGGATAGGTCCTTTCTTCTTTTATCTTTTCGGTATTAAACGACACCCTGAAACGCCCTTCGTAAGGAGAGCCGGCCCAATCGGGATTGGTCAGTTTGTATGAATCTACCATAATTGTCTGCTCGTCTTTTGTTATTTCATATTCAATCCCGTGATAATCAAGGCGTTTTATAACCTCCGTCCATTCTGCCGGTATTATGTAAACATCGGGCAGTTCAACTTCCTTTTCAGAAATTACATGGTCAAAAAACGGAAGGCGGAAAGTCTTTGGCTTACCGTTATATTTAAACCACAGCCCGCCGCTCAGGTCACTTTCTTCGATTGTATAATCTATCCCGAGAAAATCCACCATAACGGAATCTTCATAGGAAGTCCTGAATTTTACCGGAAATTTATTCTTCCTGAAGTCAGCGAATGCACAGATAAAATCTGCTTTTTCAATAATACTCATCAGTTTTTCATGATCTTTTGCAAGCAATTCCATGGTAAACCTTATCATTTCGTAGGTAGCTTCCACCCTTTGCTTATAAGGTTTCAGCATGTGGGTTTCTATCAGCAGCCCGGGCCTGTTCCTGAGCGCTGTATATCCCTGCGAAAGCATCGGAGGCGCAGCTCCCGTATGCAGGCCGCTTCGGGGATCGTGCCAGCGACGAAAATATACATAAGGAAAAACCGGATAATTGACTGATTGCATTTTTTCTATTATATATGGAAGATAGCTTTCAGTCTGCCAATCAGACAAATCCGGCAGCATATTGCCGTAAGTTTCAAGTTTATAAGTCAGTACATATTGGTAATCAGCGCCATCGGTTGTATGGCAGTCGATAAAGAATTCGGGCTGCCATTTATTATATAATTTCAGCCATGCCTGCATTTCCGGGGAATCAGCCTTCAGGAAGTCACGGTTAAGGTTGTAATTCTGTGCTGTTACGCGCCAGCCCATTTCCACCGGCCCGTTCTGGTTTATCCTGTTGTATTTGCCAAATCTCTCGTGGCCGTCGGCATTGAAAACCGGTATAAAAAGTATGCTGACATTATCCTCAAGGCCGGGGTGTTTTTGGGTTAAAGCAATATCCCTTACCAGCATCAGCATAGCATCCTTTCCATCCGGCTCGCCGGGATGAATAGCTGATTCCACAAGTAAAACAACCCTGCCTCGTTTTCTTATTTCTTCCGGTGAAACCAGCCCTTCTTTGTCCACTATCATCATTACAAGCGGCCTGCCCTGTGGTGTCCGGCCAAATTCAACCATATTAATCATATCCGAAACAGAAGCCATTCTGTAGCAGTATTCCAGGGTTTCTTTCAGCCTGGGTGTTTCCATTCCCCCGGATTTCTCAAAAAATGTCTGCCAATCATTAGAATAGGCGTTAGTGCCAAGGGTAAATACTATTGTAAAAATTGTAATAAATATTTTCATATCTAATCCTTATAAATTTTTCAATGCCGTAAAAATACTAAATATGATCGATTTATTAATATATAGCATGTCTTTTTTGGTGATAATTTTTTTATTCTTTCTTCCGTACACAGAGGAAAAGCAGCAGTGAGTATCGTATATATATTAAAAATAATCAGAATTAAATTAAATATTTCTTTTTATTTAAAATAAATTTAGCTATTATATATATTACAAAATGAATTTAAGCTTCATTAAAAAGGATAATGTAGTGATAAGAAGAATTAAAAATATTTTTATACCCCTTATCTTGTTTACAGCTTTAAATTTGTTTGCTGATGATAATGAAATAGTATCCGGAAAGACTTTATCAGAATTATCAATCGATGAATTGCTGAACCTGAAAGTTATTACGGCATCAAATATTTATGAATCAGCCACCGAGGCCCCTGCTACGGTTATGGTTATTTCGCGTGAGGATATAAATAACCGGGGCTATTCAGACCTTTCTGAAATTCTTGACGACCTTCCGGGTATGGATGTTATTCGTGTGAATAACGATATTTCATTTAAAAATTATATGCGCGGCTACAGGAATTCATTCGGCAGCCCGTATCTGATGATGTTAGACGGAATGGTCTGGTCTGATCTCTATTATAATGATTCCGAATCAATGCGTGCCTGTCCGATTTCAAATATTGAACGTATTGAAGTTGTTTACGGCCCGGTTTCGGTTATATACGGTGCGAATGCTTTTACAGGTGTTATCAATATTATTACAAAAAAAGATGCGATCAGCGACGGCTCTGAGATTTCCGGAAAAGCATCGATTGGAAATTATGATAAATATATCGGCGATATAAGCTATTTCTACAAGAAAGATGATATAAAGGTTGCTTTATCTGCCCGTTTTGAAAACGGTGATGACTTCCCGGAAACCAATGAAACTTATGAATGGTCTAAATCAAAATATATCAACAACCGTGACCTTTGGGGTGGTTTTGTTGACAGCAAGGCAACTGGCGGTTTGCAATCTTTGAACAGACACAGGGCTATAGACCTGAGAACATACCTTGGCAATGCTGAAATTGGAGGCCAGTTTTATGAACTGACATCTGGTTATGCCAATGAGTACGCTGCCGATAAAGTGCTGCCAAATGTTGTTTGGACAAAACAGGATTACAGCATATATGCCCGTTATGATATCAATATTGATGAATCATTGAGAAGTTTGAGTATGCTGAGATACTTTGGCAGCGATGTACCAAATAACTCTGCATTGGCACAGGGCTTCAATGCTATCGATGAAATTACAGGCGATACTGTCCGGCTAATAAACTTTGAACTATGGCAATCTGTGAATTCAAGCTGGGCATTTTTCCAAAACTTTAATTATAACCCTATTGCTGATTTGTTTTTCTCCGGTGGTTTTGAATATCAGCAGAAAAACCTTCAGAAAGCTTACGAAATATATGCCGGGCCCTATATGTATCCTGATTCGGTATTTGCCGATGAATATTACTTCCCGCATCCTCCCGATCCTGCATATAAATACGACAACAGAGTTGTAACCGAGGAAAAAGGAATTTTCGTAAATGGGAAGTATTCACTGACAGAAAATCATATTTTCCATGCAGGGGTAAGATATGATCATCAATCCGAATATGGCGGTTCTACAACATTAAGGGCAGGGTATATTTATAACCGGCTTGATTTTGTTTTTAAATTGCTGTACGGCGAAGCATACCAGGCACCAAGCCCGAGAGTTCTTTATGGTTCCTGGTCCGGGCTTGGCAGCGAACCGGAATTAAAGCCTGAGGAAGGCAGCACTTTCGAAACAGGAATCACCTACAGTAGCGGTAAATTACGGCAATCAATAAATGCATATCATGCAATTTATACCAACACTATATTGAATTTCAATATCGGGGGCGCTAATATCGGAGAAAGAAACATCTTCGGTATAGACTATCAATTAAATTACTTCCTGAATTTGTTTAGCAATTTTGATATTGATCTTCATGCTTATTATTCTTATACCCATACAAACGGGGATGAAGTTTATATTGAAAAAGAAGACGAATACCAGGAAGGGCCGATCGGGGATATTGCTCCTCATAAACTTTATTTCGGGCTTACTGCTGCCTGGAAAGAAAAACTGTTCTTTACAATACTCGGGCGTTTCGTATCTGATCGGGAAACAGTATCTACTAATCCTGTTGGCATTGTTGATGCATACTCGATTATAGATATGAATATGCGGATAACAGATTTTCCGGCACACGGGCTCAGCCTTTCACTCAAGCTGAAAAATATTTTTGACACTCACTATTTCCATCCTGGTATTCGCACTGCCGATGCCGGTAACGAACCCGGTTATTACAGCGAAAACGGTGTTTGGCATGGAAGCAGCGGCTGGCTCAGTTCTCTTCTCCCGCAGCCGGGCAGAAGAATAATAATGTCTTTGGAGTATGCCTTTAAATAAAATCAGGCTTGCCGAATTCCCCATTAAAAAAATCATAGAACCATCCCACAGTTTGCTTTGGGGATTAATACAATTAGCAATAAAATGCTCTATGGGCAATTATTTATAAACCATTTAATAATAATTGGTTCTGTTCGTACAGGGCCGGATTTTCTTAGAATCGGCGGTATTCTTCGAAAGGGTCTTCCTGCTTATCACTTTTTATCCAGTCAACAAGCACCTTAATTGCAGATTTGTGATTCTTCTGTATTGCAACATCAAGGTTTTTCCTGATGTTTTCATCGATTTTCGGAGCCGATGATTCCCGGCCTCTAAGGTCTATTATCTGCTTTCCGTTTATTAACTTCTTCATATATCACTCCATAGTATTAGCTTTATATAATTAATATCGGCTAATAATGCAATTAATTTTAATATAATATTTAATTTTATTCATAATTATTAAATCATAAGTTGAGACATCAAAAAATCAATCCCGGAATATAATATGATCAGCATATTTTCATATAGAAGGTATTGATATAATTTAACCCGCCCCCAAACTCATTTCCGAATCAGCAGTTTTCAATAAAAGTTATAATATGTTGCAATTTTGATATAAATTATATCACGATCCTGTAATTATACTATCATGGTAAACAGATTAATTGATATCTGAAATAATGAAGAGGGAAGAATCAACTATCTGAGTTAACACTCGGCTTCTGCCGGGATAATTTGCACGGAGGAATATTTTATTTTAAAAGGTCAGGTTGCGGCAAATAAACGATAATGGCCTATTGCTCGTCCGGCTAAAAGTATATTGTTGGGAGAATAAAATGAAATTAAATAAAGTTTATGTATTCGTTGAAGGAAACGATGACCACCGTTTCTTCCAAAAGCTGATAGTACCCATACTGCTTGAGCATTATGCCGACGTTGAAATTATTAAATATGCCCAGATGAAAAAAGAAAAAGTGAACCTTTTCCTGCTTAGCATTCAAACTCTTGATTTTGATTATATCTTTACTGCTGATAAGGATGAGGATTATAGCGTGGGGGAAAAGAAAGGCATATTACGCCATAAATTCAGCAACCTTGATAAGAAGAAAATATCGATAGTAATAATGGAAATTGAAAGCTGGTATCTTGCCGGGCTGAACCATCAAAAATCCCTGGATTTCGATATTAACCAGTATGAAAATACTGAAAATGTAACAAAGGAAGAGTTCAACAGCCTTTACCACAGGAAATTCCGCTCCCGAATTGATTTCATGCACGAACTGATGAAGGCATTCTCGGTGGAAACTGCCAAAGCCAAGAATCGTTCGTTCGAGGATTTTTCAAGGAAGTGGCTGGAATATAATTGATAAATAATTCTGATCGAAATTTTAAAATTATTACAATTCATATTGTTAATGTAAAAAATATTATGCAATTTTGATGTTAATAATCTTGTAAGGTTATGGATTGATTTCTTCAATTAGGAAGAATAATGGGAAAAATTGAAAAAATATATTTTATATTAAACTTAACAGGAGAATAAAATGGCTTACGAACCGGCAAACGAGTTACAGGATTTTCAGGCTTTCGGGGAATTCGGAGGAGTTAATCCATCTATATGCGATTCCGCAACTTTTACATTTCTTCAGGGCGACGCAATGGAAAGGCTCTTCAACGAAGAAATTCCCGGATGTTTTCTATACTCAAGGCATTTGAATGCATCAAGTGAATACCTTTCAAAAGCATTGGCAAAAATGGAAGGCACCGAAGACGCACAGGTGTTTGGTTCAGGTATGGGCGCTATCAGCGTGGCTTTGATGCAACTTTGCAACCAGGGCGATGAAATAGTATCCAGCCGTACTATTTATGGCGGCAGTTATGCTATTATGAAAAACTTCTTCCCTAAATTCGGTATCAATACAAAATTTGTGAATATTACTGACCTTGATGCTATTGAAGCAGCTATTACAGATAAAACAAAAGTTATCTATTGCGAAACTATCAGTAATCCTTTGCTCGAAATTGCCGACCTTCCGAAACTTCGTGAAATGGCAGACAAACATGGCTGCAAACTGGTTGTTGACAATACTTTCAGCCCGCTGGTTGTTTCTCCGTATAAACTTGGCGCTCACGTGGTTATTTACAGCATGACTAAATTTATCAACGGCACAAACGATACTCTTGGCGGAGCTATCTGTGCAGACCATGAATTCTGTTCAAGCCTGAAATCCGTTAACGACGGCGCCGGAATGCTTCTTGGGCCGGTACTTGACCCGCTAAGGTCTGCAAGTATTCTTAAAAATATGCGCACACTTCATCTCAGGATGAAAAAACACAGCGACAATGCAATGTACGTTGCTGAAAATCTTGAGAAAAACGGCGTTAAAATTTTCTATCCGGGGCTTCCCTCCCATCCACAGCATGAACTGATAAAAACAATGATCAATCCTCAGTACGGCTTTAGCGGAATGGTAACAGTAGATGCAAAAGAAAAAGAAACAGCAATCAACTTCATGGTTGATATGCAGGAGCGTAAGATCGGATATTTTGCTGTTAGCCTTGGTTTCTACAAAACATTGTTCTCATCGCCGGGCAGCAGTACAAGTTCTGAAATTCCGCAGGAAGAACAGGACAGAATGGGAATGACTCCCGGCCTGATGCGCTTTTCAATGGGCCTGGATCAGGATATTGAACGTACTTTCGAAAGAATTATGGAATCAGCCAAGAAAACCGGCGTTTTATAAGATCTTCAATTTTATTTGTCGATTTAGATATTGCCAAATAAAATCAGGCAGATATGTTTATTGATCAAACCAATCCATAGTATTATTATGGATTGGTTTTTTTTATTAATAATCCGATTAATTATTATTCCTGGCATCAATTCTCCGCAGTCAAAATCATTATGACCAACCACCCAAAACCTTATCAATCCGGTAGAATTCTAATTACCCGATTAATCTGATTAAAACATTATAATACCCTATAAATTTTTAAGTTATTATTATTAAATAATCAAGATATTTTATAAAAATATTGGACCGGATAAGCATATTAATATTATGATTTAAACTATTATTGATCCATCAAATTATTTATTCTTATCATTTTATAAAATAAATTACATGAATTATTAAATTCAATGCCTGGCTAATAATATTAATGATATAAATTATGAAATATTTAATCCGCCTAATAAAAAAGATATACTATATAAATTATTATATAAATCATTTATTTAATAGGATATTTCAATAATATTATTTGATATAATATTAAAATAATTATATACATTAATTATTTTATAATATATGTAAAAAGTTTTGTTAGTTATACTATATCAATGGTTGAATAAATTATATATTTTATTATAAATATCTAAAATATATAAGGATAGAAATAAAATATTATAATTTGTATTATTAATATTATTTTTTGATTAATATATACCATTGTTTTTGACTAATTTTCGTTCCTATCGGATACGCCAAAGTAATTTCAGCGCTGTTATTCTATTTAACGGAGAGCAATAAGCCAGTGCAGCAGCGGAGGAAACATGATACACAGCATGATATTGCTTTTCCGGGCCGGAAATTTATTGAAAAGCCATCTGCTTTCGGAAAAGCTTCAATTTGTGTCTGTTGGAAGTGATCTGAAATATGTTGTTTTGAACCAGAAAATTCAATATTAAAATAAACGGAGTAATTATTGCCAAACTTATCAACTATTTAATTATTCCTTATATTTATAAGGAAATTGTGATGTGTTTCACTTCTTTATTAATTCAGAAATAAACAGTATGAAGTATCAAAAATTAAAAACAATCATGATTAGCACAGATAACAGTTTATTATGTGGAAATGGTTCAGCAGCATCCGGCGGTATAGCAGGTGCAGTAAGTTGTATAATCGGAACTTCAGGTGTGTGGGATGCAGATGATCCGAATTGTTTTCATGGATCAGGAGACAGTAATCCTTACTATCCTGATTGCCTTGCCGGGGGAAATGTGGGAAATCCCGCTCCAGGCCCGGAGGGCCCATCCTGCTATTCTGGTATCGGGGCAGCATAAGATCAGAAATGTAATTAGCTTATTTCATATATTTCCTCGGGTTCAGCTTTGTGCCGCCCTTCCATACTTCAAAATGAACAAAGGCGCCATCCACCGACTCTCCTGATTTACCAATTACAGTACCGCGGCTTACTTTCTGCCCCTTCTTTACATTGATAGATGAAAGATTTGCATAAACGGTCCGTATATCCTTTCCGTGATCAACAATAACAAGCGAGCCGTAGCCCGGAAGCCAGTGGATAAGCGAAACTTTCCCGTCGGCCGCGGCAGTTACCGCCGAGCCGTTTTTTGCGGAAATATCAATCCCGGGGTTATCGAATATCGTGTTAGTATTCTTATTTTTAATTTTACCAAAATTCCTCAATACTTTTCTGCCTTTCACCGGCCATGAAAGATAACCAATGGAAAGTTTCTTCGGGGGGGGATATTTTTTTGCTGTACTCCCACTGCTGCTTTTTCGGGCAAGTTCGGCAATAATATTCGTCAGTTTTTTAGCGCTTGCTTCCTTCTGCCTCAATTTTTTTGTCAGGTAGGTTTTGTCCTGTTTTAACCTGTTTAGTAATTTCTTCTTTGCTCCAAGTGTCCTGTTCAGCTTATTCTGCTCGCCCTGTTTTGTTTTGCGAAGTTCCTCGCTTCTCATCGATTTATCATAAAGTTCCTTCACTAAGCTTTGGGTTGTATCCATGAACATGGAGATATCCGAAATTTTCCTTGTACTGTTTTCTGCCAGCAGCTTAATAAAATATTTATTCCGGATTTCCTTTTCCGGCGATCTTTTCAGGTAAATCAGTTCCTCCGGCGAGGATTCCCCGTTAAGATAAATCATGGAAGCCAGTTTTGTGAAATCCTCCCTGATACCTTCCCGGTTTTCCCCGGCTATCCTCATCAAACCCACAAGATAAGAGATAGAATCCTGTAGAGCATTTAATTCAGAATCAAGCAGGTTGATATATCTTTTCACATTACTGATATGCTTCTGGTATGTATCAAGGGTCTTCAGGGTATTCTTTTCCCTTTTGGATATATTTTTAATTTTATTCCGGGTTTCGTTTATCGAGCGGTTGAGTTTGTTCAGCTCATTCTTCCTGCCCTTCAGGTTATCGGGTTCTGAATGGAGAATATTGCAGGATACTACCAATAATATCAGTAGCGTGGAAAATTTCTTTAGATATATTAATCCTTTTCGAACCATTTCCGAAGGAGACACCCGTGTTGATAATAATTTATATTATCCAATTATATTAAATCGGTTTTTACTCTTTTAATAGAAGCGCCGAGAGTATTGAATTTATTCACCACGTCCTCGTAGCCTCTGTCCAGATGGTAAACCCTGAGAACTTCCGTACTGCCCTCGGCCACGAGTGCGGCAAGGATCAATGATGCGCTGGCGCGGAGGTCTGAGCTCATTACAGTGGCCCCTTCCAGATTTGTTCCGCCGGTAACGATGGCAGTATTGTCTACAACTTCAATGTTTGCCCCGAGGCGCTGAAGTTCCGGAACATGCTTGAACCTGTCAATATATATATTGTCCGTAATTTTTGAAGTTCCTTCGGCCATCATCATGTATGAAGTCCATTGTGCCTGAATATCGGTAGGGATACCGGGATAAACAGCTGTTTTAATATCAAGTGGTTTAGGCGAATCATCCATTTCCAGAAAAATCCTGTCGCCGTTGATATCCATTTTGCAGCCTGTTTCCTCAAGTTTGTCGATAATCACGGACATGTGGTAGGGATTGCAGTTATCCAGTTCGATTCTTCCTTTTGTCATTGCAGTGGCAATCAGGTAGGTAGCTGCTTCAATCCTGTCCGGGATAGTATCGAAATCCACCGGGTGAAGTTCGTCAACGCCTTCAATTTCAAGTTCGCTTGTTCCGATTCCGTCAATCTTTGCGCCCATTTTCTGAAGCATTCTTGCCAGTGAAGTAATTTCCGGTTCAAGCGCTGCATTGCTAATCCTTGTGCTACCCTTAGCAAGAGTAGCTGCCATAAGTATATTACCTGTGGCGCCCACACTGGAAATATCCATGTGAAATTTGTTTCCAATCAGCTTTTTAGCCCTGGCCACAACATAACCTTTTTCAAGAGAAATTTCAGCGCCAAGCTTTTCCATCCCTTTCAGATGAAGGTCAACAGGACGAGGCCCCCAGGCACATCCTCCCGGAAGCGATACCTTTGCCTCGCCAAACCGTGCCAGCAAAGGCCCCAGAACATAGAAAGAAGCTCTCATTTTCTTAACATGCTCGTATGGAGCTTCATAGCTTGTTATATTATGTGAATCTATAAAAAGGTCGTTCCCGTTTAGTTCGCAGAAAATCCCCATTGAACCAAGCAGACGGGACATAGTCCAGATATCCCTCAGGTTGGGAGTATTGCTGAAATGATATGTACCCGGCGCAAGTATACTGGCCGGCATCATAGCCAGGGAGCCGTTCTTGGCACCGGAAATGCTAATCCTGCCCCTGAGCCTTCGGCCGCCTTCAATTACTAATTTATCCATTTTATTTTTCCGTAAATTTTTATCATACGCTGCAATTACAAAAGTATATCTTTCCATCGGAAAATTCAAGGGCTAATATTATTTGCCCAAAAGTACTGTCTGAAAATATAATATGAGCCGGCTATACGCAGGTAATTTTATTCTGATAGCCGGAATCACCGTATATTCGGAATTTTCAAAAACAGGCGGCATCATATCGCCAATAAAAAAATACATAGCATTTTCTGTACATATATTTGAGAGATCAATTTGGTATTGTTTGCCAAAAAAAACTATTTTTGTGTAATTGATTCAGATGAAAAGGATGGGATATTTTGCAAACATTGATATTAAGAGTAGAATATGACGGAGCCGGATTCTGCGGGTGGCAGTACCAGCCGGATAAAAGGACGGTTCAGGGTGTTATTGAAAAAACATTGAGCGGAATTTGCGGCTATCAGGTGGGGATAATGGGGGCAGGAAGAACAGACACCGGAGTTCATGCCCGGGGCCAGGTAGCTCATGCCGTGCTGAAGAAGCCTTTTCCCGCCCGGGGAGAGAAAACCATGAAATCAATAAATGCTAACCTGCCGGGAGATATAAGAATAAACGGCGTTGCTATTGTTATGGATGAGTTCCATTCCCGATTCGATGCCTGTGCCAGAGAATATTCCTACCACCTGATTGACAAACCATCAGTTTTCCTGAGTCATTTTGCTGCCTATTTCAAATATCCGTATAAACCGCAGAAAATGCAGCAGGCAGCAGAAATTTTTCTTGGCAGGCATGATTTTACAGCTTTCTCTAAGAATAATCCCGAAACTAAATCGCATATATGCGACGTACAGGCCTGTGAATGGGAAAAGAAATCCACAAATTACTGGCAGCTCAGGATTAAAGCGAACCGTTTCCTGTACGGAATGGTAAGGACGCTTGTTGGCACAATGACTCAGTATGCCCGGGGAAAAATTACATTGGATGATATAAACCGAACCCTGGTGGAAAGGAAGAGAAACAACCTGGCTCCGCTGGCCCCGCCTAACGGCCTTATACTCGAAAAGATTTATTATCCACCCGAGAAAACATTTCTGCCTGCTTTTAAATAGTAGTGTTAATTCAAAATTATTGCAGAAACTTTTTTTTCATTCAGCCTGTCCGAAGCTAACCCTTAAGCTATGGCTATGATGAGAATATACCTTTACCGGGAGATTCTGTTTGCTGAAAAAATGTATTGCCGGAAACAGCAATAATGGAGGGTGATTACAGTAGACAGCCTTTGAGAATGTTTGATAGAAACTGTTCTGCCAAATAATTTCTTGCATTTAAATAAAATTTCTTTATCTTTGTATTAACCGTATGGTTAAATAATATGGTTGATATAGTAATTATCACTGAATGCTATGAGTTTTATTGAAATAAAAGATATAAGAAAAGACTACGACGGCATAGAAGCTATTAAAGAAATATGCCTGGATATTGAAAAGGGCGAACTGTTTGGATTTATTGGTCCTGATGGTGCCGGCAAAACATCCCTTTTCCGAATAATTGCCACCTTGCTTCTGCCTTCCGGCGGACGTGTAAGGGTTGGTGATTTCGATGTTGTAAAGGACTATCGGCAAATCAGGAATATTACCGGCTATATGCCGGGAACGTTTTCTCTTTATCCGGATCTTACAATCGAAGAGAACCTGAGATTTTTCGCATCAATATTTAATACAAGCATTGATGAGAACTACCACCTGATAAAAGACATCTACAGGCAGATAGAACCATTCAAAAAGCGCCGGGCAGGGCGGCTTTCCGGTGGAATGAAACAAAAACTTGCCTTGTCCTGCGCTTTGATACACAAACCCGAATTACTGATTCTGGATGAACCCACAACGGGTGTTGATGCTGTTTCGCGACGGGAACTTTGGGATATGCTGAAAAAGCTGAAAGAGTCAGGTATAACAATAATTGTATCAACCCCCTACATGGATGAAGCCGAACTTTGCGACCGCATTGCTCTAATAAAGGACGGCTCTGTGCTTGCCTGCCGTAAACCTGCGGAAATACCGTCTTTGTTTGCAAAGAGACTATTTGCTGTTTATCACCATGATAAATATAAAATGATAAAATTGTTGAGGAATTATCCGGGGAAACCATCGGTTTTTCCCTTCGGAGATTCAATACATTTCTCAACCCGGGATAATGATGCAAAAGAAGATATTGAAAACTTCCTTATAGAAAATAATTTAAAGAATTTCAGATTAGAGGAAATTCAACCGGGAATTGAAGATGTGTTTATTGACCGTGCAATGAAACAGGATGCTGAAAACGGGAGAAAAAATGGAAAATAGTATTGCTATCAGAGTCAGGAACCTGACTAAAAAATTCGGAAAATTCACAGCTGTGGACAAAATAAACTTTGATGTAAAATCGGGAGAAATATTTGGTTTTCTCGGTGCTAACGGCGCGGGAAAAACCACAGCAATAAAAATGCTGAACGGACTTTCGTGCCCTACATCCGGTTCCGCGCTTGTAGCCGGCTTTGATGTGTATAAGGAATCCGAAAAAATAAAAAAGAATATCGGGTACATGAGCCAGCGTTTTTCTCTATACGAAGATCTTACTGTTATGGAAAATATCGAATTTTACGGGGGTATATACGGATTGGAAAAGAAAACCGTAAAATCAAGGGCCAATGAACTTCTTGATAAACTCGGACTTTCTGATTCCGGAAAAAAACTGATAGGCAGCCTGCCACTTGGCTGGAAGCAAAAACTTGCTTTTTCCACTGCAATGATACACCACCCGAAGATAATTTTCCTGGATGAACCTACCGGAGGTGTTGACCCTGTTACTCGCCGTCAGTTCTGGGATATGATATATGAAGCCTCTGATTCCGGGGTAACTGTTTTTGTTACTACCCATTACATGGATGAAGCTGAATACTGCGACCGTGTTTCTATAATGGTTGCAGGAAGGGTAGAGGCCCTGGGGACTCCGGCAGAACTTAAAGAAAAGTATGACTCGGACAGCATTAATAACGTTTTTATCAGGATAGCCCGGATGGAAAGTTTCCGGAAGAATATTAATTAATATGTACATTTAAAGTCTTTTATCATGAAAATATTTTTCGAAATAGTCCGCAAGGAATTTATTCATATAGCCAGAGATTACCGGACTTTACTTGTATTGATCGGAATGCCTATAGCTCAACTGATCATATTCGGTTTTGCAATAAGAACTGAGATCAGAGACGCTGATATTGGAATCTATGATAAATCAAGAGATACTGAAACACAAAAAATTATAGATAAGATAAAAGGTAGCGGATACTTCAACATAAGAGCAGATATACAAAGCCCGGATGATATCGAACCGGCATTCAAATCAGGAAAAGTAAAACAGGTTGTGGTTTTTGAGCCGGGATTTGGAAGGAAACTCAGGAAAGAAGGCTATGCCGATATGCAGCTTTTAAACGATGCCAGCAGCCCGAACGAAGCAACACTTCTTAGTTCTTATATGCAGGCTGTTGTATATTCATATAATCGGGAAGCAATGAACATGCCCGAAGGAAACAACAGAACAATAAATCAGGAAATTAAAATGCTGTTTAATCCTGAAATGAAATCTGTTTTCATGTTCGTGCCCGGATTAATTGTATTGATATTAACTCTTGTATCAGCAATGATGACGTCCATTGCAATAACCCGCGAAAAAGAAATGGGCTCGATGGAAATTCTTCTTGTGTCTCCTTTGAAACCACAATTGATAATTATTGGCAAAGTAATCCCCTACATAGCTATTGCACTTGTAAACCTTGCAACCATTCTGCTATTATCAATTACAATTTTCAAAGTTCCCTTTGCTGGAAGTATACCTTTATTCCTTTTATTATCATTTGTTTTTATTATTACAGTATTATTGCTGGGGATTCTTATTTCAACGATAGCAAAAACCCAGCAAATAGCACTGATGATATCAATGGTAGGGTTACTAATGCCGACGATCCTGCTTTCGGGATTTATTTATCCTATAGAAAACATGCCGGTAGCGTTACAGGTTTTCAGTAATATTATACCTGCCAGGTGGTTCCTTGTTATTGTAAAATCAATAATGCTGAAGGGGCTTGGTATTGAAAGCCTGGTTAAGGAAACATTGGTCATACTCGGGATGATAGTCTTTCTTACATTAGTTTCAGTTAAGAAATTTAAAATCAGATTGGATTAAATAAAATGAAACGGGTAAAACATATTGTCCGCAAGGAGTTTTTACAGATAAGAAGAAACAGGCAAATGCTTCCAATAATTTTTGGAATCCCGATTTTTCAGCTTTTGGTGCTTGTTTATGCAGCAACATTCGAAATAAAAATTGTTGATACTGTTATTGTCGACCACGATAAAAGCACTTATTCGGGGCAGTTAAAAAGTAAATTTTCAGCAACGGGCAGGTTCAATGTTCTAAGTGAACAGGAATCCGACGCAAAAGCTGTTGATTTTATTCGGAATAACGATGCCAGAATGGCTCTTGTAATTCCCCGTGGATTTGAAAAAGATATGATTGCAGGACAAAATCCGGAACTACAGATAATACTCGATGCTGTTGACGGCTCGGCAGCAGGCGTTATACAATCCTATGCAGCAAAGATAATTATGAATTTCAACAAAAACATACTAATGTCATTATCCGGAAGTAAATCATATAGATCCGGAATAAATATTATTGACAGATTCTGGTACAATCCCGACCTGAATTATAAGTATTATATGGTTCCGGGCATCCTGTCAATATTAGTAACAATCATTGGTATGTTTCTTACAGCAATGAATATTGTGCGGGAAAAGGAAATAGGAACTATCGAGCAGTTGAATGTAACACCAATCAAGAAGCATGAGTTTATACTCGGTAAGTTGATACCATTCTGGATAATAGGGCTTTTCGAGCTGGCATTCGGGCTTGTAGTAGCAAAACTCCTTTTTGAAATACCGATAGAAGGCAACCTTCTGCTTCTTTTTGCAATGGCAGGTATTTACCTGCTGGTAATATTGTCATTCGGGATGCTGGTTTCAACAATTACCGAAACACAGCAGCAATCGATGTTCATCGCTTTCTTTTTTATGATAATATTCATACTGATGAGCGGCCTGTTCACACCTGTTGAAAGCATGCCGGATTGGGCACAGAAAATAGCGTTTCTAAATCCGGTTACTCATTTTATGAAAATTATGAGGCGTGTAATACTAAAAGGAGCCGGTTTTGCGGATATTCTTGAACAGTTTACCGTTCTTTCAGTTTATGGAATCGGAATGCTGGCATTTGCCGTGAACAGGTATAAAAAAACAGGAGCTTAATGCAGAAAAATATCAACTATTTAGAAGGTTCACGAAACAATATAGCCACGTGCTTTAGCTCGTGGTTAGCAATTGGAAAATTGTCATTAGTAATTTAGTCCATTGTAAATGATATGTTTAAACCATATTTTTTGTATCCGGGCCTTTCTAAATAAGTTAGAGAGCGGTCATTCTGTGCACAGATGAAATTCCATTACCTGGATTTCTGACCGATGAAACTAATAATCCATCCTCAGGCTTCTTTGATTTCATTTAACTTCGGTTGAATAAAAAATATGCCAATTGGCGGTATCATTAACAGGAAAAAATATATAAACCTGTTCTTATGATCGTAAAGGGAAATGATTTTTGAAATATGATAGTTAGCATGAATATTGGCAATAGCGAGGTATAATTGAAATGGAATAAGAAATCCAACGAAATCATTTAATTGAATATTAAAAACAGAAGGCCCGGCAGTTAAAAAATTGAAGTAAATATATATGAAAATTGTATTTATCACAAATAAGCGATTTGCTTTAGATGTGATTTTATTTTTTTCTAATTTCTTTTCTGATATGCTTTTATGAAAGTATTTAAAAGCTGTTAAATACCACAGTGGAATAAACAATGTGGAAAAAGAAATTGATAAATACTCAATCAGCTGATATTTGAAATATGTATCCGGAAATATTATCTGAAGCTGAATCGGAATAAGAATCAATAATAATAAAACAAACCTGTTCATATTCTTTATAATTTTCATTTAGATTTTCTCCCTGTCAAAAATTCTTTTACTTTGTCATACAATTCCAACTTACAATTAAATCAATTCTACCCAATCAAACCTATACTAAGTCACAGGCAGAAACTTTGTAGAATTAAACTATATAAATTAAGAATATTTATTTTTAAAGTAAAGCTTAATCTCATTTATAATTAGCGAAGTGATAATTCATTTTGTATTATAGTGTAAATTAATTATATTTCATATCAGGAATTACTCAGTACTTTAGTTTTACCTAAAGTATTGATTTGATACTACGCATATCTTTGATCAGATCCAAAGCGCGGCCACTCTTGAATAACAATATATTTGAAATTAATTATATTCATTGTTGATATTCGGAGTCCATTATGAAGCCAAAATTCCATTCCACTTATATAATTGCATTGATATTCGCGTTCTTTTCAGCGAATATTGCACTCAGCCAGGTGTTTACACCATACTTCGTGAAGCAGGTTGACTGGATTGAACCTTATGACCAGCAGTTCTCTACAACTGCCCGGCTTATGGGTGAGGTTGCTCCCGTCGGCGGACTATTCTTTCTGAATGTCTGTGCAAAATTGCCAACTTCAGATGAATATTTCTGGGTTATTAAAAACTTTCCGATACCAATTTTCGAGAATACCCAGGTTATGTCCTATAATTTTGATTTGATAGAAATGGGATTCGAACCGGGAACGCCACTGGAAATGCTGGAAATTTTCTATACTGACGGAGATTATATTCTTGAGATGCCTGATCTTCAATTATCTGATTTCAGGCCTATTGAAGTAGCACCATTTCCGGCTGCAATTGGAAGTTCCGGGGCGCTGCACGATCCGGTATATACTTTCAGCCGGTTTGAACCTTACGAAATTACTTTCACAGATATTGATTACAGCGTTATACTGGACAGCTATAAGGATTATATTATTTACCGTGGATGCAACATACCTAATATTGACCTCGATTCGGCTGCCAACCCTCCGGGTTCAGCTGAAGGCTACGCGGGCGATAAAAATGCCTGTGCTCCCGCCGCCGCTGCAAACAGCATGCACTGGCTGGAAAAAGTTCATGAGGAAATAGCTACGGATAAGGATCTGAGGGGGAAACTTGTTGAATTAAGCGGTTTGATGGGACGCGAGCCCAACAGCGGCGTTTCTGTAGAAGATTTTATAAAAGGAAAGCTGGCTTTTATTGATAAACATAAACTGCCGATTAGTGTAAAATTCCAGAGTCTATATACCGGCAGGACAAACGATATTGATTCACCGAATGATAAATACGGCCACAGCGCAGATAATCAAAGCAGAACAGATACGGATTTGAATCCACTTAGCTGGTCATGGCTCTACAATGAAATGAAAGACGGGGAAGATGTTGAAATGGTAATGGATTATTATGAATGGGACGGCACCCGGTGGGTTTATAAAGGCTCCCATGTAGCTACTGTTACCGGAGTTTCGCAAATCAGCGGAGTAAATCGGATATGGATAAAAGATGATGATGTTCAGAACGGCGAGGGGGGAACAGAGCAAAATGGATTGACATGGAGAACTATTGGCGACAGTGAATTGCCTCTGCTTGATGAATGGTCCAAAGGCAACAGGGCTTGTGTTGTAACTGACATGATCTCTGAAAGCTATAATTCCAATGTTCAGTTCAGTATGAACAAGAAAACAATGAAATTCAATAAAGTCAGGATACATGAAAATGAGGAGGAATTAACAACAACTTATGCCAACTTCAGCGCTGTGGCAATTCCCACTGATGAAGAAAAATTCGTGAACATACTTGCCAGGGCACCCGGCAGCACAACAGTTTCGCTCATCGTTGATAATATGAAAATCTATCCTTATGATTTTCCTGTTTACAAATCTTTTGATTTCAGCCTGGAGCCGCTTAATGTTTCAGCGCCATGGGATCTTGAAGAAATTGAAGTTCAAATATCAGTAACTGATGATATCCTTGTAACACCAATGCCGGTTGATGATATGTGGTTTACATGGCCACTTGGAACAGAAGATCTTATTACCGGAAGTATAAACAGCGGTACTTTAACAAATGCAAGCGGTACATATACAACAACGAGGAAAATACGTGATCTCTGGGATGAAATACTTAATCCTGAATATGACAGCTCATACACGAGAACCGTTGATATCAATCATGGCTGCACTTTTACAAATATCGACCTTGATTATTCCCGTAACGGCCCGGACACGAACGGTTACGCCGGGGATGAAAATGCCTGCGCCCCGGCCGCCGCTGCAAACAGTATGCAGTGGCTCCAGGCAAATCATGACGGGATCGAATTTACGGACGAAATGGACGAGGCCAGGGAAAAACTACGCGAACTCAGTGGTATGATGGGCAGGGCTGATAGTAGTGGTACTTTGCCGGTAAACTTCATTGAAGGGAAAATGCAGTTTATTGAAAAGTACCGGCTGCCGATAAAAGTTAAGTTCCAGGGTATATTTTATACCGATACGACTGAGATAACAGCGCCATCCAGTACGTTCAATATGAAAGCTAAATGCCATAACGATACTGCCGGGGCTTATCCCGAATGGGACTGGATAAAAGGAGAGCTGGAAGACGATGAAGACGTCGAACTTGCTTTTGGTACATATAAGTTTACCATACCTGCCGGGGGAATAAACGGATTCCGATTCGACCTGGAAAGAACCGGCGGCCATAAAGTAGCCGTTACAGGCGCAGGCGACGACGGGGGAGTAAATAAAATCAAATTCAAACACGACCGCAACCAGTCACGGGCTAATGACAGCATAAACACCGATACCCGAGAAGAGGAAATGGCATGGAATACTTATAATACCAGCCGCGGACAAATGGTAATACTTGGCAAACCCTGGGCTGATTCATCCGGGCAAACTTATGTTCGGGTTGTCGAGGATGTTGTTTCCGAAAGTTATGATTCCACCGTTCAATTTTCTGTGGATGAAGAAAGTATAGAAATGAACCAGACGAATATGCTGGATCCCGACGATGGAAATCTGACGACCGGAGCTTATTTCAGCGCAATTTTCAATCCGTCGGAAGAGCTTAAATACCTGCAGGTGTTTGCCAAAATTGAAGAATCTGACGAACCAGTATGGCTGATTCCCAACCTGCCAATAATGCCCTTCCCGAGAAGGCACTCAATGGCTTATGGTGTCGATCTTGCAAGGCTGGGGGTTACAGCAGGCGATGATGTAGAGTCAATGCATATTGGAACATCTATAACTATTAATCCATGGGAGGAGCCTGAGCAAATTGACAAATGGATAGAAGTTGATGTTGGTGACGTTGATTTCGATATTCCCGGCGGTATCAACCTTAATGACGATTTCAACGCCGAGCCAGAGGATGTTCCCGAACTGGTGTTTGACGCTGACGATCCGCTAAGGGATACTGTTTATCGCGGCTGTGATGTTTATAATATCGACCTTAACGACCGCGAATACGGCGACGATGATGTGGAAGGCTATGCCGGCGACAGAAATGCATGCGCTCCGGCAGCAGCAGCAAACAGCCTGCACTGGTTAGACGAAGTCCATGACGAATTTTCGATTGATGATTCGCTGCGCGGCAAGTTATATGAACTAAGTAAACTAATGAAAAGAGAGCCCAACAAGGGAGTATCTTCAATTGTTAATTTCGTACAAGGCAAGCTGGCTTATATTGATAAACACAGGCTGCCGATAAAAGTTAAATTCCAAAGCTTCGAAATTCCACCTGATTCTGTTATTAACTCTCCCGATACAACAAACGGCGGAGGTTTCGCTCACAGCGCCAGGAACGAGCGCGATGAAGATTCGCAATTCCCTGACTGGGACTGGCTTGTTGGCGAGATGCAGCACGGAGAGGACGTGGAAATGATGCTTGCATGGCGTGGCAGCGATGGCAAAATCAGGGGGCATGCCGTTACTGTTTCAGGTGTTGCCACAACGGGCGGAGTGCAGAGATTATGGATTAAGGACGATGCAAAACAAAGACGCGAGGGCCTTGGCAGGGCAAGGAGAAGGCATATTGACGAAAGCGGAGAGGAAATTCTTGAATGGAGCACCGACAGCCGGGGCAGGCCTTACATTAGGAGATACGGCCGTGGCGTAAGGTATGTTCATTCTGTTATATCAGAAAGTTACGATCCTACTGTACAATACAGGGTGCAGAGAGGCACGGAGGACTTCGGGCAGTATTATAGTATGCTTCCCGGAGCCGGATTGACGAATACGGGCAATTTCTCAGTGGTATTCAATCCGAGCGAAGATATGGGCTTTGTGAATGTGGTGGCAAGGCTAAACGAAGATGAAGAACCTGTCTGGCTAATCAGGAATATGCCGGCACCTCCTTTTGATAACTACAGGCGTGTTTCTTACGGATTTGACCTTAGCAAACTCGGGCTGGCAGCCGGAGACAGGCTGGAAGAAATTGAATACCAGATGAGTGTTGGCGACGAAAATTGGACCGAGCCTGTAATACAGGATATCTGGAAAACAGCTCACGTAGATATTTTCAAAATTAATTTCGAGGAAGGCAGCCTGCAGGACGGACAGAAAGATACCGTGAAAATGATACCTCTTTCAGATCTTGATTACGTTGATCTTGCTTTGAAAGATTTCCTTTACCGTGGATGTAAAGTACCAAATATCGACCTTGACTCTGCTTCTCATAATTCAGCTAATACGGAAGGCTATGCCGGAGACAAAAATGCCTGTGGGCCTGCATCGGCTGCAAACAGTATGCAATGGCTTGAAAAAGTTCACGACGAGATAGATTCTAAGATCACTCACCGTAAAAAACTTACAGAGCTGAGTGAAATGATGGACAGGGCAAATGAAAGAGGCGTTTATACAAGTAAATTTATTAAAGGAAAGCTGAAATTTATCCAGAAATACAATCTGCCCATTGAAGTGAAGTTCCAGACTAAAAAGATGAAGAAATCAGAAATTCCTCAGGTAACCGACAGCAGCGGCAATGTACTGAAAGCTTCCAACAGAAATACAGGCGACAGCACCTGGCCTACATGGGAATTCCTGAAACAGGAGATGAAAGACGGCGAAGACGTTGAACTGGAATACGGCAAATACGATACTGCCGGGGTAAGAAAAGGCGGCCACTGGGTAACTGTTACCGGAATGATTGACATTGGCGGAGTAAGGTCTCTGTGGATAAAGGACGATTTGCGGCAGGATTCTTCCGGTTACGGCTATGCTTATTCCGAACGGGATACAACCGGCGAGGAATTTATTGATTGGGATACAACAAGCACCGGTATTCCTATTCTTAAACGCTGGGGAAGCAGCAACAGAAGAATTGAAAGTATTGTTTCCGAAAGCTATAAAAAGCCGAAACCCAAAGAACTGAAGATAAAAAAAGTCAGTTTAAATAAAGTAGATAAACCCATGACACTGGCTTCTGTCAGAAAGGGTTCGGTGCTTTTCGAAGCTTCTTCGAATGAAAGTGGCAGCCCGCTGTATGGAAATGTTGTTGCCAGGAAGCCCGACGGCACAAGCGAATTCTGGATATTGAAGAATGCACTGATCATGCCGGACTTTGATAATGAAGAATGCCTGTACTGGTTCGACTATGAAATGATGGAAAAGGAAATTGAAAAAATACAGGCTCTCGAGGAAATTGAAATATCAACCTTCGTTACTGAAAGTCCCTGGACATCGCAAATTACCGGCGTTGACTGGGAAACGATACCTATTAGCGAAACAGATTATTATATATCCGACGGATTAGATGAAACCGCGCTTGCAGAAGTATCCAACCCAATAGCTGTACAGTTCTCGGAACCTGATACTTACGACTTTATATATCGTGATATACAGATGTATCAGCCAGACCTGAACAGTGCCGATGATGATCCTCAATATACTGCAATATACTCGGGTGACGAAGGCGCCGGAGGCCCTGCATCTGTCGGGGCGTCCGTAAGGTTTATCGACGAAGCCCATACAGAATTTAACTTTGATACAGAACCGCGCAGGACACTTGAACTGACAAGCCGGTTCAGCGGAAGGGCGGAGAATAGCGGGGTAAGCCTGTCAGAACTTGTTGCTGCCAAGCTGCAATATATTGATAGTATCAAAATTAAGCTTGAGGTTCAGTATCAGACTCCGGGAATTGCTCCCGATACTATCTTCTCGCCGGATGGACGCTACCTGCATTATGGCCTGAAGGTTGACGGAAATGCCGGCGGCTACCCGACATGGGATTATCTGAAGAGCGCACTGGATAGCAACATGGGCGTTGAGCTGGCAGTTCAGTGGATAAGCCCGAATGGCGAGGCTCTTGCCGGGCAGTTTGTTTCTGTATCAGGAATAAGTAACGCGGCCGGAGTTAATTCGGTTTGGATTGTAAGCGATACAAAAGAAAACGCCGCAGGCGGAATTGAAGAACATTTCCTAAGTTGGGTTCATGGCGATTCCGGCCAGCCCATTCTCGCGGAATGGTCTTCGAGTGATACATTGTGCTATATTGTCGGTATTATCGGGCAAAAATACAACAGCGAAATGGAATTTGCCGAAGTCGGAGTTATTGATAAAGAGCAGATACTGCCGGAAATTACAATTGTCAGGAATCCCAGCGAGAAGGACGAAGCAGTCAGGATTCAGCTTGCGGTTCCCGAAGATATAAAAGTGGAAATGGAAATATATGATATTAAGGGTAATCTGGTTAGTCATATAGCTGATAAATGGCTGACCGAAGGAAGACATGAATTTGTCTGGAATGGCACATATCCTAATGGCGCAGCGGTTAGTTCCGGAAATTATATCCTTATTCTGAGAACCGGCAAAGGACAATCCTTCAACAGGATAATTAAATGGTAGATTTTGATTTGTATGTATAAAATCATAGCGTCCGTTTTTTATAATAAACTCTCTCTCTTGGGTTTCAACCAGAGAGAGAGTTTCTTTATTTGGGCCAATTGAATTTTATTCCGATAAAAGTATTATCCGGAATTCTAAATGCCGGCACGTATATTATCAACGAAGACCTGTCGTTCCTGCCATCGGGAGAATACCTTTACAGCCTTGCAACAGGACGTTTTTATAAGTTCGGCAAAGTGGTATTGGCAAAGTAGTTGATATATTATTTGGCTTTAAAAAACAAATCTGTTGAATAATTTTTAAAAATACTTATGAATGTCATCCTGAACGAAGTGAAGGATCCATTCTTAAATATCGTCTCCTAAGAAAGATGGATTCTTCAGTCGCAAGCTCAGGAAGCCTGCCCCAAACAGCCGGGGAATGATATTTTCAAAGCATTTTCCGCACATTACCCTGAGGCGCTAAAAGATATACATATCTAAAAAATATATTTGGAATAATTAATGATGTTTCTTAAATTATTCATTCAGATACTACTTTGAATCAATAGTCACCCCGGAGGAACTATGAGAATTATATTGCGGTTTTCCAATTATTTACTAATCTCACTTATTCTATTCCTGTTTCATACAATGGCCTATTCCCAAACTTGGGAAAAAATTGATCATTACGATGCTTTAAGAACCAGGTTAGGTTCAAATGAAATCGATAGCTTTGCAAAAAGGTATGTGCAAATTGATACTTATGACAGCCTGAATTACGCGGCATTGATGAATGTAAATATTAAGGAACCCCTTGTAAGGATAACAACCGACGGCGGAAATACATGGTCAGTTGCTCTGAATGACTCTCTTGTTTGGAAATGGGGCACTGGCGGAGTCAATATATTGTACAGGCCAACGCAGGCAAAGGGTATTTCATACCCCGGCCCGGGGCTTTGCGTAGTAGTTTGCGAAGAAGGCTACTACTGGATATCAAAAGACAAATGCCGGAATTGGGAAAGACGAAATTTAAACGGGATAAATGACAAATTAATGCAGGTTAAATTTTTTGATGAAAAAACCGGCGTAATATCAACCTGGAGAGATTTATATTTAACTACGGACGGTTGTGATAGCTGGCAAAAATTAATAAATAATGACACTTCAGATTTTGCAATTTATGAGTATGTGCAAATTCTAAATGAAAACGCTATATTTACAATTGGTCTTACAAATAGCCTTGAGAACTATATTCTAACAACAACAGACCAGGGAAAAAACTGGGAAAGAAGATATACATTCAGTGAAAGAATGTGCACAATCTGCTTTATTGACAGCCTGAACGGGTGGGCGGTTGGCCGGCCAAGCGTTTCAAACGATGTGGAAGTTGTAAAGATAATGCATACCACTGACGGAGGGTATAACTGGGAGGTTCAACTCGATACGATTACGCCACAGCAGGACGGGCTTATTGACGTACATTTCACGGATATTAATAACGGAATAGCCCTTGGATACTGGTATTACATGTTCCGTACAAGCGACGGAGGCCAAAATTGGAAAAGAGATTCCGCATATACTGGTAAGCTAATTGAAGACTATTTCGAAGATTTTGCCATGCATTCTCAAAACTGTGTTTTGGGAATATCAAGAGACCTTGGAAATATTTACAAATATATACCCGAGCCAAGCAGCGTACTTGAAGGAAGGGCGTTCAGCGTTAAGAATTATCCCAACCCGAGCCACGGAAATGTAAACTTTGAAGTAACAATAGAATCTGCCGACCGGGTTGTAATAAGCCTGTACGACTTAGAAGGGCGGATAATTAAAGAAATAGATTCCGGAATTCTAAATGCCGGCACGTATATTATTAACGAAGACCTGTCGTTCCTGCCATCGGGAGAATACCTTTACAGCCTTGCAGTAGGACGTTTTTATAAGTTCGGCAAAGTGGTATTGGCAAAGTAGTTGATAAAAAAACAAATTCAAACTCAAGTGTAAATTTATTCGTCCCAATGAGGGAAAAGGAAAAAAATCCTGCGAAATGATTAATATGATTGCTTTTTTGGAATATTGTTTGTAGCTTGCTGACTTGTTTGTATAACTATGGAAATCGCTTATTGGCATTTTTTACTTATTTGTTGAACAGGAAGAAATAAGCGGTAAGATTATGAAAAAGCAGTCAATTTTTATAGCAGTATTTCTGCTAAGTTCCTTATTTATATCTATTTTTCTGGAATCATGCGGATCGTCGCGGAAAACAGGTTTCGCCCTGATGCGCGAGGTTTACGACGAAGATATTGATGATATTCTGGATTCCACGGAAAAGAAAATCTATATTACCGACACCAAACCAATCGATTCTATCGATGTAAACAAACTGATCTATGACATCTGGCGTATCGAAACTGATGAGTACCCGGAAAACCTGAAGGTATATGCCAGGGTGTATGATTCATCCGGAAACTTCGTTACCAATATGGCTGATCCCTATAAAAAAGAGGGAGACAGCAATACATACTTCACCCGTATCGACGAAAGGCTTGGCAAACATTATAACGTGCGCGATGAAAATATTGAGCAGTTCAATGTACGCGAATACGGCGCTAATGATTCAATTCCTTATAATATTGTAATGACGGTTGATTACAGCGGCTCGATGAGCGCCGTGATGGACGCTATTTACATGGGCACTGAGCTTTTTGTGGGTATGAAATTCCCCTACGACAATATTGCCCTGACTTCTTTTAATAAGGAACTTGACGTAAAAGTGCCCCTTCTGAACGAAAAGAAAAAAATATTGAACCTTTACAGAAAAAAAAGAACTAAAGGCTTCGGGCTTTTCTCGGCTTGCTGGGATGCCATGAACCAGTGTATTGATACATTGATAACAACACCTAAGGAAGACCCGAGGGTACTTGTATTATTTACCGACGGGGACGACAATTACTCGAAAACGAAGATAGGCGACCTGATCGAAAAAGCAAAAGCAAACAAGATCAATGTTTTTTGCGTTGCATTTGGATATTCAAAGGATGAGAATCTCAGGTATCTGGCAAAATATACCGGGGGTAAATTTTATAAAGCATATTCAAAGAAAGAACTGATAGCAATATTCCGGGATATATACATGAGCCTTCGTTATTATTATTATATAACCTACAAGGCTCCGCTTTACTATGGTTTTCACACAGTCTTTTCCGAACTCATGGCGCCGGGCAGAGCAGATTCATTGATAGGAATCGGCGAATATGACACAAGCGACCTTGTACCCTGGGACAGCATCGGCAAGGCATTCGAAAAACCTATCCTGTTTGAATTTGACAGCGCTGCTATCAGGCCTGAATCCTATTATATCCTGGATGGAATTGCCGATATAATGCTGGCTTATCCCAAATTAAGGATAGAAATACAGGGGCATACTGATAATATCGGACCGCTTGCAAACAAAGTGGAATACAACCAGAAACTTTCGGAAGACAGGGCCAATGCTGTTCGCACTGCGTTAATACAAAGGGGAATCGAACCTGTAAGGCTCAGATCCCGAGGCTTTGGTATGTCGCAACCTGTAGCAAATAATGAAACCGAGGAGGGCAGGGCGAAGAACCGCCGAACGGCCTTCCTGATTATTGCGAAGTAGATTGAATGATATTCCCCTCCATTGGATGGGATTAAAGGGGTGGTTTCTTCATTTTTGGATTTATTTACAATCACATTTTTTCGCCACTCCGGCTTGCCCCGATTTATCGGGGCCCTTCGGGCACCCCTCCGCCGGAGGGGAATTTCAGTATTTTTATATCGATTTTTACCCCCTGTCTCCTGACTGATTGTTTATACGGGAGTTGATTTATGAGAAAATTTATTACTATAATATTATTTTTTACCGCCTCAACTGCATTTACTCAGCAGCATATCAGCACTGAAACGCAAAGGAACGTGAACAGGCTGATAGATTATTTGGTAAAAGATACTGTTGCCTATAACCGGATGGTTTATATGTGCGATATGTTCGGGCCGCGCCTGAGCGGTTCGCAAAATCTGGAAAATGCCCTTGACTGGATAATTGAAGAAATGAAAAAAGATGATTTCGATTCCTCCTACAAGGAGCCGGTTATGGTTCCCCACTGGGTGCGCGGGAATGAATACTGCCGGATGATTAAACCCCGGACGGAGAATATCCCAATGCTGTCTCTAGGCGGTTCAATTGCCACTCCTCCCGAAGGAATTACTGCACCCGTACTTGTTGTAAGCAGTTTCGACGAGCTTGAGGAAAAATCCGAACAGGCAAAAGGAAAAATCGTTCTTTATAATATTCCCTGGAAAAATTACGGGCAGGCTGTTCAATATCGTTTCTACGGAGCTTTCCGCGCAGCGCAGCACGGAGCTGTGGCCAGCCTTACCCGCTCGACGTCGCCAAATTCTCACAGGCATCCGCACACTGGCGTGATGTTCTATTCGGATACCGTTAAAAAAATCCCGCACTGCGCCATACCTGAGGAAGATTCACAGTTCCTGGCAAGAATGCAGACGCGGGGTATAACACCTGTTCTGAAAATATACATGGAAGCTGAAACAATGCCTGATTTTGAATCATCCAATATTATAGCGGAAATTCGCGGCAGCGAAAAACCCGACGAGATAATCGCTCTTGGCGGGCATATCGATTCCTGGGATGTGGGAAGCGGCGCACACGACGACGCAAGCGGATGTATATCAGCATGGCAGGTAATAAAAGCCATGAAGGATCTCGGGATAAAACCGAAAAGAACACTTCGCTGCGTGATGTGGGCTAACGAGGAAAACGGCCTGCGCGGCGGTAGAAAATATGCTGAAAACCATAAAGATGAAAAACATGCCCTGGCGTTTGAATTTGACAGCGGGGTTTTTCCTCCACAGGAAATTAAATACAAGGGGCCGGATTCACTCTTTACCATCGTCAGGACTTTTGAAGATATTCTGAAAACAATTGACGACAGGATAATAGTAAAAGACGGTGGCGGTGGTGTGGATATCAGGCCGCTAATGAAACAGGGCGTACCGGCAATGAGCCTGAATACCGACGACCAGGGCGAATACTTTGAGTACCACCATTCAGCGCTGGATACTCCGGACAAGGTTGACAGGAACGACTTCAACAGATGCGTTGCGGCAATTGCCGTTGCGGTTTATCTTTACTCGGAATTAGATATTAATTTAATAGTAAACTAAAGGAAAAATGATGAACAGAACAGAATTAGCAAAAGGAATTTACGACTCATCCCATATTACAGGCGAATTCAAACTTCGCTCGGGTGTTATCAGCAACGAATACTTTGATAAATACCAGTTCGAAAGCAATCCCGCTTTGCTTATGGAAATTGCCAAAGCTATGGTGGAACTTCTTCCTGAAGAATATGATGTAATAGCCGGACTGGAAATGGGCGGCATTCCACTGGCAACAATTATATCATCCCTTACCGGTAAACCGCTTGCAATGGTCAGGAAAAAAGCCAAAGAATACGGCACTATGAGGCTTGCCGAAGGCGCAGATATAAAAGACAAAAAAGTTGTGGTTATCGAAGACGTTGTAACAAGTGCGGGCCAGGTGGTTATTTCATCCGGCGAACTTCGCGAAAGAGGCGCAATAATAGAAAATGCTATCTGCGTGATCGATCGTGAATCAGGTGGTCCCGCCAAATTGAAAGATATAAATATAAACCTTAGTCCGCTGTTTACAATGACTGAACTGAAAAAGGCCGCTGAATAGAATTATAAGGAGGATGTCTCTTTTTTCTGACTTCATACGATTCGTCATTCGGAAGCGTTGAGAAGAATCCGGTATTCATGCAGGCTATGGACTCTTCGCTACGCTCAGTTTGACAACACTGCCAGCTTAATTGGACAGCCTCCCTGCCAAATCTTTTAAACTTCTCCGGATCAGGCTCTGTCATAAAATGTGTTTAGGAATGGCCTGAAACTATATCAGGAATATTACCTGTTTATAATAAAACTTTTTGTGGCTGAAAACGGCCCTGAAGTAAATCTGAGGAAATACATACCATTATTAATATTCTCAATATTAATTATTTCAGTATGAGATCCATATTTTTGTTTTTTGATGTAAATTGAACGTACAGTCCGGCCCTGCAAGTCATAAATTTCAATATTTGAATCGGATGATAACCCGAGGGAATAGTTAAAGTTTATTTCAGCACCTGAAGTTACAGAAGGCGTTATTTCGCCGGCATCATAATCATTAGCACTGATTACAATTTGCCTAATGCCATAGCCACATACCCCATCCATTCCTATTTCAAGAGAATCAGGGGCAATTTCAGCACATTCAACAAGAACTCGGGGAATTACCATTGATTTTATTTTTGCAATACTATCGGCCGGGGTTGAATTTTCATCAGGAAGCCATGAAGGCAGAAGCCCGTAAAATTTAACACCAAACAAATTTCCGTTGCCCTTTAAAATACTACCGTCCCTGCTTACAAAATTGAATCTGACAGTCTTTAGCCCATCGGTATCGGATATTGTTTCAACATCCTTCATGTTGAATTTATCCTTAATCAGATCACCCGGGATAATTGGATTTGAAATATTAATGTTATCCCAGTTTGTATCGGGAATTTCAATAAAATCATTTTCATATTGCAGGTATATATCAAATTCAGTTATACCGGCAAGATCGAATTCGGCTTCCGTTTTTAAGTCAATCATGTATGTTATCTGCTCTTCAGGTTTTATCATATTGTCCGGGTAAGAAAGTAATGTATTCGAGGACATTGCTTTATGGTCGAAGGATCGAACAGAGAAGTTTATATTAAGCTCATTTTCCGGGTCGTTATTGATAATCAGGGTAACATTTTCGGCAATAATGGCATCTGGCTGGAAAACAATATCAAAATTAATAGAATCTCCGTCGGAAATACTGAATCCGTTCATAAGCGAATTATCAGACAAAGAAAGCTGTGGAATTGCCGGAGAAAATTCTAATGAACTAACTTCAAGTACTCCGCCACTGCCGTTTTTATTACCCATTATGCAGGCAATAGATGCTGTTTCATGCACGCAGCATGATGCATTGTCGGTTTCCGGAATAGAATAGAAACCACTTGCCTGCCAAAAGCCCGACCATTCGGATTTATATTCATTTCCCCTGCTGTCAGCAACTGTAAAGTTTGCCTTGTGCCATCCTTTTTTTATGGAAACAAAATCAGCATCGATTTCAATATATTCACCCGGCTGAACCTGTTTGGGCAAATTAGTAGTAGAACCGTCGGTTAATTCAATAGCATTTTTATCAAACCGAAATCCTTCCGATCCCCAATTTGTGCCATCATCTGAAATGGCATCATTTGAAGGGCCGATAATATAATCCGTAAATATAATATTATCGGAAAGCAATGTATCCGGCCTGTCAATATCATAATGAAGGGTATTAAGGAAGCGGACCGGCACCTGGGATTTTGCAGGGTTAGAAAAATCATTAAGAATTGTGGGATCAAACAAATGGTCGGAATATTCAATTTTTGATTCGATAGCTGTACCTGCAACAATTCCAACCGGATTAATATTTTTGCTGTCTTTTATCTGAAATTTAATTTCATAATATCCGATTGCATCCGGAACAAATTCAACCGGTACTGCAAGCGTACTTTTAGGGCCAATGGATATCCCAACAACAGATGTCTTGTCGATAAGAAAAACATCAGTGGATTTGATATTGGAAACAATTTCAATACTTTCAATTGTCACCTTGGTTTCATCGGGATTAAATATCTTAATGTATTGCTCATTTATGGGAAAATCATTAATATTTATCCTTCCGAAATAAATCCCGTCAACATTCAACTCAGGGTTTATTCCCCTGCCTTTCAGGTATGCTGTACTATCAGCTCCTTTAGCATTTGAAGTAAAAACTATTTCATCATCGAACTGCCCCTCGGTATCAGGGGAAAATCGTACTTTTACCTGAATATCCAACCCTGCAGGAATGATGATCGGATCTCCGGGGGTAGGAAGCCTGAAATCAATCAGTTCATATACCGATAGCACAGGCCCGCTAATATCGCTTATACTAAGCTGGGAGTCGCCTTCATTTGCTATTGTAAATGTCATTGTATCACTCGCCCCAAGAGCAATATTGCCAAAATCAATATCCGAAACATTTATCACACTGCTGCCTACTTCTGCTTTTAGTCCTGTTGTGTTGAACCGGATGCAGGTATCACCAACAATAACGGAATCAACATAAATACCTTCCTTATCTGTAAGAAATTCAATATTGAAGCTGTGCGTGTCTCCCGGAGCTATGGGATAAGGCAGGGACGGAGTTACAAATTTGAAATCAGTTTTTCCGGATTTGAAACTCAGATGATCAACAACAAAATCGCTATTTGAAGAAAGGTTTTTAACTAAAATAGCACTATAAGCACTCTCGCCGGGATCAGTTTTTCCGAAATCAATATATCCCGGGGTTACTTCTATCTTTGGCGGTGAAAATTCAATTTTCAGCGTAGAATCATTACCGGCAACATCCGAAAATGTTATAACAGCCCTGGCATCCTTCATGTTGTCAATTATTCTTAACTCCCAGGTGGTGGTAATAACGTCACCCGGATTAAATTCAGCATACTGAAAATCATAATTGAAACTATTCGCACTGTCAAAAATAATTTCATTCAGATTCGATCTTTCTCCGGGGCTGTCAGGTTTATCTGTAACAGTAGCGCCATATACATTGCCGTCGCAATTTAACTTCCAAAGAGGAGCCGGGGCTAAAGTATCCTGAGCAAAAGCACAAAGTCCGGATGAAATCGTCAATAATGTAAATAATAAAGCCGTAGTAAATATCTGTTTCATATATTCTCCGGGAGTAATCCCAAAATTCTAAAATATTATAGCTATAAATCTATAATAATATATTAATCTTAACAAGCAGAATTTACAAAAGTTTCGGTTTTATGCAAAAAAAAGGGCCTCATAATCAAATGAGGCCCAAAATTCAGAAATTAATTCTGTGAAATACAGGCTTATTTATCAATAACCAGTTTTTGGTTTTTCTCGAACTGACCTGATTTCATCCTGATAATATAAACACCTGAAGGAAGTTTATCAATTGGCAGCCTGAATGAGTAGTTGCCAGATGAAAGTGTTTTTGCTACAGGCGTATCAACTATATTACCAGCTGAATTAACAATATTAATCTCAGTGTATCCGCTAAGGCCAACGCTGTAATCAACATCAGCGCCATTTGAGCCAACCGGGTTAGGATTAATTTTCATTGTGAAATCAACATCGCCGAATACTACCTGGCGCATATCATTAACACATACGGGAAGTAATGTAGCATCAATAGGTTCAGACGTATAATCAACACATCTTGTATCCGGAGCAGTCACCATGTGAGTGATTTCAACTGTTTTCCTCTTGATGTCAATTCCTTCATTCTCTTCATTATATGATGGCAGGAATGTCCAGAAATTAATCGAAACAAGCTGTCCGGGAACCATAATCTGATCGCCATCAACTGATTCGATAGTAAAGCTGATCTGTTTAATAGTATTATCAGGGCCGGTCATTCCAACATTAAGTGTTCCGTCTTTAATCCTGAAACCATTTTCGTAATCAGAACCAAGGCTTATGGCATCATCGTCATTCGGCGGCAAATCAAAGAAATCATTTTTGTACTGAATAACTACGTCCATCTCGTAAACACTTGCAAGCTGATGATTATTGTCAGCACCATTGTTATCAAGCATGATAGCATATTTGAACAATTCATTGATCTCATAAACTCCTGCTGTACCGCTCTTGCCTGATGTCACACCCGAAGAAGTAGTTCTGTCGTAATGAACACTTGAACCAACAATGTCAGTTCTTACTTCAGGATTTGTTAAGGAATTATTTTCAACAACCAGCTCAACTGTTGTTTCAGGCATCGGAACTGTAGGAACGTACCTGACCTGAACTTCTACTATTTCGCCCGGAGTGATATTAAATCCTGCTGCAATACCCGGGTTAACAAACTGGAATTCTGAATATGTATCAGGTTCGAAGGAAAGCGAAGTAACCTGGATATCAGCATCGCCTGTATTTTCAATTTCGCATGTGATTATATCTTCTTCCCAGATACAAATATTCGAGGATCCTCCGCGGGCAGTAATACCCTGAGAGATACCATAACCGGTCCATTTGGATAAAGCTTCATCCAGACAGTCTGTAATAGACTCAATTGTTGCCTGATGTGCTCCGTTGAACTGTGCAACGAAATCAGGATCAACTATTTCAATTGAATCACCCGGCTGAAGAACAATCGGATTATCCAATGAAACAACGCCATCCTCAGAATGATCGATATTGTTCCTGTCGAACAGGAATCCCTGTGAACCACGGTTTGCAGCATCATCAGAAATACCATTTGCAGGATCAATTCTGAAACCTGTAAGAGTTAATTCATCAGAAACATCAAGCCCGTCAACAGGATCAGTCCAGGGAGTGTTCTTAAAGAATACTTTCCTGTCGCCAATATTCGGAGTCGGTGCATCTACAAGTGTTGTACCGAAATCAACATCATTAGTAGCAATTTTCGGACGAATACCAACACCTTTAAGAGTTGTTTTAGTTTCAGAATCAGCATCATTATTATAGCTGATCTGTAATTCATGAAGTCCAACTACCTGCGGGTCGAATTTTACAGGTACTATAATTGAATCACCGTTGGGAATGGTTATATTTTTGAAAGCATTTCTGTCGAAGTCAAAGGCTCCACCGCGATTTTCATAATCGGATTCGATTACAATATCATAAACCTTAACAGGTGCAGAACCGTCATTCCGAAGAGTAATAACCTGATTATAATCGTCGCCTTCGTAGTCATAAGGCCCTGCGCCTACTCTTTTCCTGCCCCAGTCGTAGCTGTTAGCTATGAGCCCCGGTGCAATACCGCGTCCCATTATAACATTTATACTGTCAACAGCCTTTGCATCACTGTGGAAGATTATCTGGTCAGGATAAGCCTGAACAGCATCCGGTGTGAATCGGACATTAAACTTATAACCATTTTCCACACCAGGTTCCAGGATCAATGGATTGTCCGGGCTGATTTCGATCATATCAGTAAGCTGATAAACCGAATTAGTCGGGCCGGAATAGCCTGTAATCACAAGCTGTGAAGAACCGGTATTCCACACATTGAACTGGTGATTTACACTTGTAGCAACGCGAACATCACCATAATCCCAGTCGTCAGCATTAATTTCAGGTTCGCCAACAGATCCTTCAACAAACGATTTATACCAGAAGAAACAGGTATCGCCAACACCGATAGAATCTTTGAAATAGCCGGGTTCAACGCCCGTAAATTTAACTTTAAATGGCATTTCTCCACCGGCAGGAAGTACTGTCGGTAATGAATAATCCATCAATTCAAAATTCTGGTCGTTGGATTTAAGCTTAAGTTCAACTATATGAACGTCGCCCTCTCCTTTATTAACAACTTTAAAGTCATGAACTCTTTCTTCGTTCAATTTAAGCTTGCCGAAGTCATATTCTTCGGGTATAATGTCCAGCTTCACGGCATAATACCTGATATCAAGAATAGTATCATTACCGCGACGGTCAGTAAAGCCGATCAAAGCTCTGGCATCTTCTTCAGGATTAAGAATATTCAATCCCCATTCAGTTACCCAATCAACACCCGGAATAAATTCGTTGTACCATAAGTCATAATTATCAGAACTATCCCTGAAGAAAATAATTTTTGCAAGGTTAGACCTTACTTCTTCATCGTCAGGATAATCTGTAACTAATGTTTTACCGTCAGCATTCACATTTCCATCACATTCCATAGTCCATTCCGGAGCCGGCGGTATAGTATCGGGTTTTTCAAGATCTGCAAGAGCGGCTGATGTGGGATAACCATAAGAATCACACCAGTCATAACCATAAGAATAAGCAGCAAATGGTTTGTCTGCTTTAATTTTGAACACACCTACGGTTGGAAGTGTCAGTGTGTGAGTACCAAATTTCCTGCCGTCAACGTCGTAAGTAAATAATTCGCCGGTTCCGGGGAATTTGTCCCTTACTTTGATCCATTCATACCTTCCGCCGGATACTTCAGCATACATTAGATCGGGAGGAATAACGCCTGATTCGTCGGTTTCATAAACAACATTCAGGTAGTTCTCCATAAAGAAGTCGCCGCCAAATGTAGCAGGAGTACAGAAGGTTATTTCATCCTGATACTGCTCAATAGGCGTTTGCACTTCAACAAACGGATCGGAGTTTGGAAGTGGATAGCCGTCTTCCTGCACACCACAGTTATAAAGTGTAACACCAATTGGTTTGTCACCGGATATAACGCAGGACTTGTTCTGGTTTTCGATAAACGGCCCCATACGCATTTCCTGATAGCCCTTACCAATAACCCCACCAACAGTTTTTACTTCACTAACTTTGTTACCGTTACGGAAAATGTCAGTATTTTCTTCCTTACCGAAAACCCTGATAATAGAGGGGAATTTACGGCCCGGAACCTTGGCAACATGGTAGTGCTTGCCCCAAACATTTGTTGGGAGCTGCATTTCAACTGTATAATCACACCATTGGTTTCCGATTGGAATGTTTGTACACTGGTTACCTGAAACCATTCCGATAGGTTTATCTGCAAAAACACGGCTGCCTGAAAGGTCAGCATTTACACCGTCACCATAGGACATAAACATCCATACATCACCTTTGTTAAGGGTTTTTGTAGTAGCATCGCCCGGTTTAAGTCCGCCTGCTGTTTTCGAAAAACCGTTACCTCCCATGATAAAAGTAACTCTTGTTTTGTCATGCGGAGCCACAATACATGTAGTTGACGGAAAATGATCGCTCCATACGGCTTTGAACATCGGATCTTCCTCGTATGCAGCCACGATATATTCTTTACCGAGTGCTGAAACAGGAATTGCAAGATAACCGTCACTTGTAGCCTGGAAACGAACAACACAATAAACAACAATAGGGTCATCAGCGTAGATGTGAACGCCGGCGCCAATATACACTTCCTCAGGTGCAGGTACTTCACGTACACCCTTTGATATTACCTGGCCTATCGACGGGGGAATATCAAACTGAATAACATCATTTGGAATTGTCATCTGGTTTCTGTAAAAACCTTTGCCGGGCACTTCAACGATAACCTGTGTTTTAACAGGTGATGTTATAAAGATTTTAACAAAGTTGTTACCGGCAGTCTCCTCGTAACATGGCGGATTGGAAATCCAGAATTCCTTCCCCACATTATTCGCACCTAAAAGTTCCTGTAGATTTTTTTTGATCTCTTTCATGTCAATATTGTCGCTTGCCTGAGCACCAGACTGAGCCATCAATATTAACGCCATGAAAGCCATCAGAAATCCTGTAATTCTTGATTTCATATAAGCTCCTTCAAAATAGAATAATTTATTGGTGATAAAGTTCAATTTAATTAGCCTCATAGTTTTTATCAAAATACCGAAGATAATAATAAGAAAATATTTCCTGAAAAAAAAATGTATATATATAATCACCCGTTTTTTTTTAAACTTTCCTTCAAAAATATTCTAACAGGGTAAAGACATAAAAGTTACTCTGTTTTTAAATTTTTTTTATTTTTTTTTCATGTCACGAATATCACGACATGAAATACATTTTCTTATTGCATATATATGCACATATAATCCTCAATTAATACCCCGAAATATTTGATAATTATCTATTCTATATTTATTTATCAACTCTGGTAAATATAATTACGAATGCTAATGTATACAAAAGAGCAGTAAATATCAATGCAACTGAAAATCCCCACGAGATAGAAATAAAAACGGCAAGAGCCGAACCGATAACAGATGCTGTTCCGTTTACGGCAAATCCCCAATCGATTAATTCCCCTGTATTTTTGCCAAAAAGCGGAAAAGGCATTCCCATGAAGAATGATAATGGCGATATTAATAATATTGATGCCAGAATTCTAACGGATACTGACGACCTGGCAAAAAGCAAAGTTATCTCCGGAGCTATAGCTGTTTCGAACAACAATAACAATATTATTATCGAAAGAGCATACTTTAAATTGAATTTTTCACAAAAACGGCTTCCCAGGCCTGATATTACAAGCATCGCCATCAAAACTGCAACGGTACTGTAAACAGAAACCCCTATCAGCAAGGTATATCTCTGGATCAGAACAACTTCCACTCCCATAAAAGCCGCACCTATCAGGAAAAAATAAATCCATTGGAATATACCGAGCTTTGGTCCGGGCCGAAAATATGGTATAAGGTTCAGCGGCATCATAATTATTATGGAAATTCCCAAAATTGTTATGATAACGGTATATGCAAGCGGAAATCCGAGAAATTCAGAAAACTCCTCAATATTTGCAAGTTGTTCTAAAGAAAAGTTTTCCCACAATCCAAGCTGCGGTATAAAAGGGCTGTCGTCGGTGGAAGGAGAAATTTTAAAACCGGCATATTCAGATGATTTTTCCCATCCGTCCCTTATTATTCTGTTAATAATATGGTTATCAAGGTTCGGAGGGCCGGGGTATATAAGATAAATTCCGAAATTCTTACTGCCAAGCCCGCCAAGTGCATTTTTCAGTATTTCAGCATCAAGCGGTTTTTTTGATAGAAGTATCAGCTGCCTGTTCCATTCCGGCATACCATAAACAGCAAAATGCCTTTTGTAATCCGCTATTTCTAAATCCCCGAGGGCTTCAAGCATTCCCGACAGAAGCCTTGGCACATAGTAATGATGCTCAATTACCAAAAAGCCGTTATCCGACAAAGCATTCCAGTAATCAACAAAGGCTTCTTTTGTATATATATAGTTTTCGGCCAGGGCGAAGGCTCCCGAGGCAAGAGCTGCATAAGTATTTGAACTGAAAGAAAATATTATATCATATTTGCGGTCGCTGCCGCGGATATATGAACGCGCGTCCTCGGTAATAACCTTTACTCGCGGATCTTTGTAAATATTCCCTGTAAATGATGCCAGCCGCCCGGAAGTTAAAAGATAATTTATGTATGGATTAACTTCTACTGCATGCACTTCGGCAGCACCTTCAACAAGTGCGTGCATCACGTCCTTTCCGCCACCTGCCCCGAGGGCAAGAAATTTGCAATTATCAAATCTCCGGACAAGATAGCCAAAATCCGCTCCGAAGAAATTATAATTCTTCAATTCAGGATCATTGAAATCGCCATTGAATCCGATAACTGTTGAAGAAGCATGATTGTCAGTTATCAGGCCTTTGTAATCTTCATTATATTTATAAATCTTGATTTTTGCCATGGCATCCCAGTGCCTGTGCTCTACCGGCGCTTTGTCCCGGCCTGGCAGGGTAAGAATAGTTTGAGAATTTATCATCATCACAATACTGATAGCAGACAGGATCACCGGGAAGAATTTCCTGAATCCCTTAGCCATAATAAATGATGCCAGTAAAAGAGGAAGCGGCGCTATGAAAGCTGTATAATGAGTTTGAAAATACTGCATGAAAAATACGGCAAAAATCACTCCCGCTCCGGCTGATATCATATCGGCCATATACAGCCCCGGAAGCCTGCCCGGGCTGCTTTTGAATATCTGTGATAATGATATGCCCCCGAAATACGAAGGCAGGGAAAGAACAAATACGGATACAATAGTTTTTAATAATTCTGTGCCCGAAGCAAAGGCTTTTGTAAATTCCGGCTGAATCAGGAATATCAGGGCAGGCCCTATAATAATCGACGTTGCCGATAATAAAAGGTATATCCAGTTTGCCGAATCATTTGTTATTCTGAACAATCTGATTGTTAAAGCGCCGGCCCCTAAACCAAATACAGCCAGCGACAGAACAAGAAATGCAAATGTATAGAAAAATTCAGCCGAGAATATCCTGGTCCAGACAAGCTCAATAATCATTAATGATAATGATATGCAGACGATAATAAATTTTTGTTTGCTCATATTCAATATTAATTCAATGACAAGTCATCCCCGTAATGATCTACAATTAACAAAAAGATAATAAAAAATATCCTTAAAAAGAAATATTATAATAGCAGCAGGGGATAAATTCTTTTATAAAAATTTCTGTTTGATTTTAACTGATAATTTTTTTTCTTTATTTTAGATTATATAATTAACCATGAATTACAATAAACAGGTGATCTTATGAAAAAAATACTAACCGGAGTTCTTGCAGCCTTATTATTAGTTGTATTTCTATCCTCCTGCCAGGATGATGATGCTGATAAAAGCCCTCTGTACGGATATTGGACAAGATCAATAACAGACAGTTCGGGCGTTACATTCTATGCTTCAATTGAATTTACCGAAGATATGGAAATGTTCTGGAAACCTATTGGTGAAAATACAGGCCATACTTCATCGAATGCAAAGTTCGAGTTCGTGGACAACAACAGCATTCAGCTTATAGAAGACAGTGACTGCGGCGATGATGACAACCTTTATATATTCCAGATAAACAACTCTGTTCTAACCATTATGGTAAATAAAGATGATTGCACACTAAGAGCGCCAATGATATCCGGAATATGGACAAAATCAGAAAAAGATTATTTATAAATATCCCGACAGGCAAATTTTTTAAATTAACAGAAGAATTTATATGTTGAAATCATTCGATTACTGGATAGAAAAACTTCAATTGCAGCCCCATCCTGAAGGAGGATATTTCAATGAAATATATCGTTCTGCCGAAACTGTTTCATCAGATTCCCTTCCCGAAAGATACAATACTGAACATAGTTTTTCAACGTCAATCTATTTTCTGCTTAAAAGCGGACAATGCTCGAAGTTTCATCGGCTGCAATCCGATGAGATTTGGCATTTCTATTACGGAAGCCCCGTTCGCTTGTACCAGATAAGCCCTGAAGGCAACTATTCGGAATTGCTCCTTGGCAATGATCCGGAAAAACGCCATGACCTTCAATTAGTTATCAAAGCAGGTAGCTGGTTTGCAGCCGAGCCGGTTGAAAGGGAATCTTACTCACTCGTTGGATGCACTGTTGCTCCCGGATTTGATTTCAATGATTTTGAATTGGGAAACAGGGAACAGCTTCTTAAACTTTTCCCCGTTCACAAAGAAATAATTGAGAAATTAAGCTGATATTTCCTGAAAATATCTAACCACTTTTAACTCATCCGATGGCTTTAGGCCATCGGATGAGTTTTTTTATAAAGTCTTGATAAGTAATAAGTTTGGTTGAGTTGATATTTTATCTCCTTCCCAAGCCCCTGCTTGGGAAGGTAAAACAAATGCAAAGTAAATATGAAGCCCGGGCTCTTTCGGATATCTTATCCGAAAGTAAAGAGAATTGGGAAATCCTACCCTGATTTGTGTCGGGATACGGAGATCGCGGGGGCAGTTTGAGGAGATAATTTTAGTTGTGAAAAATAATTAAGATTATTTATTTTTTTCTTGCTTATATATAAAATATTTCATACCTTAATAAAGAATCAGATTTAGATATTAATCATTCGGGGAAATAATTAAACCATAATCATAAAGGATTGGAGATGAAAAAGATATTACCGTTATTCTTACTGATTGTATATATTTCCAATGCTGATCTGAAATTTCATTATGAAAAATTGAATATTGATGATATTTATGGGATTGTACATAATGATAATTGTATTTTATTCTATGGCAATTCGAGCAACTTTTTAAAAACGAATTTTTTTACATCAGAATGGGTAAATATTCAACCTGTTTTAGAACCATTGGCTATAAAAAAAATAAGAACTGATGGTAATGAATTCTATGGTGTTTATAATCAAAAATATTTTTTCAAACTCAATGAAAATGCTGATCTGCTTGAAACAATAACATTACCCGACAGCCTGACAGATGAAATCGTTGATATTTATAAATTGTCCAATAAATATTACATGGCATTTAAAGATAAAGTTTTGGCATTCAATTTAGACTTTCAATTTTTTAAAGAAATCAATATTCCGGATGGTATTGAAATAAGTGGCTTATGTTATTTTAGAAACTCCTTACTAATTGCTACAAAAAACAGCAAAATATTAAAAATATCACCTGATAATCAGGATGAAGTATCAGTTATTGATCTATATCAAAGAAATTTAACCGATTCTAACAAGACAATCAGAAGATTTGTAAATAGTAATGGTTATTTGTATTTTATATCCGATTCGCTTATATATAAAACTAATAATCTTGAAGTTTTTGAAGAAATCTACTCCAAAACTAAACTATTTGATGTTAACGATGATATTTTGTATTCGATAACAACGGGAACAATTGATACACGTTTTAATTATAATCAGGTACTATTCTATAAAAATGATGGAAACGGAACAAAAACAATTTCAAATAATGAGTTAGACAGATATGTAACTGAGTTGTTTTTAATGGAACTTAATTTTATTAATGATGATTTGATTTTTGCTGCAGGTAAAGACAATTCCATTATTAAATCAACAAACGGAGGTGTAACATGGGAAGTATTGTCAAATTATGAGCCCAAAGCTAATGTTATCTGGATTGATAGTTTGAATGGATTCTTTTGGAATACAAAAGCAAAAATTTTTAAAACAACAAATGGAGGCATTACATGGCGTCCACAGTTACTAACTGACAAAGAAATTATAAAATTCAAAAACAAACCTTTTACAGCACACTTTGATGAAATGGCTAATGGAGTTTTATTCACCAACAGAGTTAATACAGGTTATCCGAACGTAATGAAAACTACTGATGGAGGAGAGACTTTTAAAATATTTCGAATTGAAGAAACTGCCAACTATAGTTATTCTGAATTTGCTCCTTTAGTGAAATATAACAATGAATACAAATTGTATTTTCCTTCAAGATTTGCATCATGGCCCTATACATTATTGTTTACTTTTGACGAAGATATTAATTATAAAAGTAAACAGTTGATTGATTCTCTGCATTTGTTTTCAATCAAAGAATATAAAAACCAATATTATGCCCTTGCCAGGGATATGAGATATGACGATGGAGAAAAACCTGATACATGTGTTTATCATATCTTAAAATCGGGAGAACCCGGCATAACATGGGATACAGTTATCACAATGAGAACATTGGATACAATAATAAACTTTATGGATATTATTGATGATTATGTATATCTCGGTGGAATTTATTGGACAGGCCGAACTGATACGAATTCTTTTGGGGTTTTGTACAGAGCTGATTTGAAAAATAAATCATATAAATTACTGAGATTTGATAATATTGGAAGTTACATCAAAATTGTTAAATGGGAGAACAAAATAATCACAGGATCAATTAATGGTTTATATTATTCCGAGAATAGTAATAACTTCAATAATATTTGGAAAACTATTGAGTTACCTGGTTATTCACCATGGGCATTGAACGAATTTCAAGATAATCAATTATTCTCATATGGTATCGGTAAAGATTTCATAAAATTCACATTCTATGAAGATACACCAGTAGAAGAACCAGGGGCAGAAGTAATAAAAATGTATAACTATCCTCCATATCCCCAGCCGGCAAACAACCGTGTTAGTACGGAAATATACTGGGATAGCAGGTACGATATGCAAAACGCCGCAATAACAGTACACGACTACACGGGTAAAACAATCAGCAAACCCGGCGAGATAAGCGTAAATAAAATGAATGTATATCACGGCGAAATAATCTGGGATTGTTCCTCAGTCTCATCAGGAGTGTATTTTATTAATATCCGTCTTGGTGGCACAACAAGGACTGTGCCGGTGGTTGTAGGGCGGTGATTATTCAATTTGGAATTGTTTATAAAAAAAAAACTCATCCGACCACTTGAAGTGATCAGATGAGTTATAAATATCAAAAATTCTTATTTTACTGCTTCAGCGAATTCTTTTCCAAAGTCATAAGCCAGCCCAAGAGCTTTTTCATCAGGCGCCCAGGTGGTTTTTACTCCCTTGCCTGTCAATTCAAAACCGGCATTTTCCAGGCCGCTGTTCAGGTGCTTGATATTAGCGGGGCTCCATCCGTAACTGCCGAATGCTCCGGCTTTCTTTCCTGTTAAAGACATTCCTGCAAGCTCTTCCAGCAACGCGGCCATATTATTCAGAATGCCGCCATTCAGGTTGGGAGAACCGGCAAGCATGGCTTTAGACCGGAAAACTTCCGTTACCAGGTCGCTGGTATCTGTTTTTGCGGCATTGAAAAGTTTTATCTTTACGTCGCTGTCAGAATCCTTGATACCGGCAGCAATTGCCTCGGCCAGTTTGCGGGTGCTGTTGTACATTGTTTCGTATACAATTGTTACCTGGTTTTCTTTATAGCCGTTAGCCCATTCTAAGTATTTGTCAACGATTTCCCTCGGGTTGTTCCGCCACAAAATGCCATGAGCCGGGAAAATCATTTCCAGGGGCAGGTTCATTTTGTCAAATTCATCAATCTTGCTAAGCGCTTTCTTCGAAAATGGAGCTACTATATTGGCATAATAGTTCATTGCTTCAGAATATACCTCGAATTCATTTTCAAGATCGTTGTACATATATTCCGAGGCAATATGCTGCCCGAAAACATCGCTGGAAAACAGGATATTATCACCTGTAAGGAAAGCCATCATTGTGTCCGGCCAGTGAAGCATGGGTGCTTCAACAAATATCAGCTCTTTGGAACCAAGGTTTAATGTTTCGCCTGTTTTAACCGGTTGAAAGTTCCAATCCTTATGATAATATCCCTGAAGAGATTTTACTCCGTTTTTGGTGCAGTAAACCGGCGTATCCGGTATGGCTGCCATAAGGTGGGGCAATGCTCCGCTGTGGTCGGGCTCGGCATGAGTAGAAACAATATAATCTATTTCGTTCAGGTCGATAATCTTTTTCAGCTCCCTGATAAACTCAGCCGTGTGGGGTGTCCATACGGAATCTATTAGTACGGTTTTTTCATCTCTGATCAGGAATGAATTGTATGAACTTCCACGATGAGTGCTAAGCTGCGATCCGTGGAATTTTCTCAATTCCCAGTCAATTTTTCCCGTGTACGCTATACTGTCGTTAATTTTAAAAGCCATTATTCCTATCCTGTTAAAAAATTACAAAATTAGCATTTTTTCAGGACATAGATGAAATATTGGCAGGAAAAAAATAAAACCCCGGAAGGATAATACACAGAATGTATATAGCCTTTCAGGGTTAAGTTTCATTGTATAAATAAAAAATACAAGCAAAAAAATTCTATATCATACACCAAGAATTTCTGCAATTCTCGACGGGAAATTAGTTACCATGATCTTTATGCCGAGTTTCTTTGCAAGCTCTACATGCCCGGCATTATCAAAGGAATAAACACCTGTATAAATACCGTTCTGTTTTGCATTATCGGCAATTTCCTCATTAATTTCCAGCAGGGAGCAAACATAAGCCTCGGCTCCGGTTTCCCCGCAAATTTCCGATGGCATTCTTTTGTCGCCCGGAATATTAATAGCAGCAACAGGCAGTTCCGGATGAGTCGCTTTTATTGTTTTTATAAGTCCATGATCGAATGAAGACAGAAGCACCTGGTCATCAAACTTATGTTCGTATATCAGGTTCAGGATTTTGTCCAGCCTGTGGTCAATTACAGAACTTTTACGGCTTTTAATTTCAATATTAAGATATGCTTTTCCCCTGATTAATTCAATCAGTTCGGAAAGCAGGGGTATCTTTTCGCCCGAAAATTCCTCCGAGAACCATGACCCCGCGTCAAGGCCTTTTATCTCATCATATTTTTTTTCGCCCAGGACGCCACTGCCATTGGTTGTTCTTTCCAGTGTTGCATCGTGAAAAATAACCACCTTGTCGTCAGCTGTAAACTGTATATCGGTTTCAATCATCTTTGCACCTGCATCAAGCGCCCTTTGGAATGCCGCCAATGTATTTTCCGGGGCCATTCCGGAATCTCCCCTGTGAGCCACAATAAAATAGTCATTATTTCTTACGAATTGCTTCAAGTTCTCCATAACTTTGCCTGTTTTAGTGTTTATCATAAAAACCGGATCAATTATCCGGCTCAATAAAATATACAATTTCTTTGCTAAAGAACAATAGATTTTAAAAAATGTTTTTATTTATTTCAAATATTGCTCAAAATTTATATATTACCGCTGAATATATAATCAGGTGTTAACATTTTCAATTGGAGGCCTTATGCCGGGAAAAACAAGAATAATAGAGATAATGACCAAAGATGTCTATACTGTTTCGGTTGATGATACCATTAAGAAAGCTGATGAGATAATGCGTGAAGAAAATGTTCGTCACGTGCCTGTTCTGGACGGAAAAAAATTAGTTGGCCTGATAACCGAAAGAAGCGTTATGGAATACACGCTCAGGAAAATTTATGAATTTGACGACGGCTACGAAGGCCAGACCCTGAACCAGATAATTGATTATAAAAATATTATTAGTAAACCGGAAAAAGTACTTTTCCCTGAAGACAGCCTGAAGAAAGCCATTGAGCTTTTCGTGAAATACAAAATTGATTGTCTGCCGGTAGTTGACTGGGACAACAATCTTGTAGGGATTGTTACATCCGTGGATATTCTTCTTTTCATTAACAATATTGTCTGATTTCTGAATGCATAACCGCAAATCCTTACTACTTTGCATTGATAATATTATTCTGTTTCGAAAGAGAATAATTGCAAAATTGTGATTCCCCGAAACCTCACCGATAAATCGGTGCAGGCAGGGGCAGGCTTTCAGAGCTTGCAACTGAAGAATCCGCTTGTTTTGGATAAAATTATGAAGAACTGGCTATTCGCTTCGTTCAGAGTAACACTTCTTAGTATTGTTGAAAATATCTGACATACTATTATTTTTATTCGGGGCAGAAACAAACTAATAATTTTGATTAAACAGCTGTTCCGGGCGAAAGCCCGGGGCAGGCTTAAATAGCTTCATTAATTCATATATACCAAACCCTGCCAATATATTATTTATCCCGTAAAGCTGAATAATTACTATCCCATGCCTCCGGATATTCTTTTGCATTCTCCGTGCCATCTTCATTTAAAAGGCCCAGTAACAAAACTTGGGGATAAAGTGCTAAATTGCAAGATTCAAGCATCCCCTTTTAAGCCTAGAAAGAAGCTTTAAAGGATGTAATAAAATTAAGAATAAGAGAAGATCAGTAAATAATGAAAGTGACAGCATAATGACAGAAGAACTGGCAAAATATATACTCCCAGAAGGCCTGTTAAAATTTTTTACAATAACCGAAGTAAAAGAGATAGAGGATCCCCAGGATCAGAGTGTGGCTATAGGAATATACATCGAAGAAAAGAACATCCTTCCCGCAGGATCAAAAGCCGTGGAATACGAGTCTAAAGGCTTCCTGCCGCCAAAGAGGATACAGGATTTTCCAATGCGTGGCAAGGCGGTATATCTGTATATCAAGCGTCGTCGCTGGCGTAATAAAACTAATAAGAATAAGGTTGTTAGCAACGATTATTCTTTCATAGCCAAGGGCGTAAAACTTACACAGGAGTTGTCGGATTTTTTAAAATCTACAGGTAGAGACCCGGGAAGATACGATTAAAACAATAGCAAATTATTACAGGGTGATACCAAATACACTGCGTCGCCATTATAAGGAACACAGCAGTAATTATACCGATTGGGATCAAAAACAGCATGCTTCCGATTATTTGATTTTCCCTGATAATATTGGACCATATGTCAGTATTGATGAATTGTCCCTGGTCAAAGGAGAGTTATATACTTTTATAACCAACAAGGCAGGCCGTGGCAGGAAAGGAACAATAATAGCAATAATTAAAGGAACATCGTCGGATAAAATCGTTAAAGTACTTGAAAAGATACCACTTGTACTAAGGAATCAGGTGCGGGAAATAACGATGGATATGGCAAATAATATGTCATCGGCAGCCCGCAGGGCCTTCCCGTCAGCATTCCATGTTATTGACCGTTTTCACGTTGTAAGGCTTGCTCTGGAAGCTTTGCAGCACGTTAGAATTAAACATCGATGGGATGAACTGGATACCGAGAACAAGGCAATTGACGCTTGCAGGAAGAAGGGAAAAAGATTCAAAGCTGAGAAATTAATAAATGGAGATACTCACAAACAATTGCTTGCACGATGCCGCTATATCGTTGCAAGGAAACCTAATGAATGGACTGAAAGCCAAAAATTGAGGGCATCATTGATGTTTGACTTATATCCTGATATAAAAAATGCTTACTATCATGTGCTAGAGTTTAGAAGTATATATGAATCCTATGATAAAGCCACTGCTGCAAAGAAAATTGCCGATTGGATTGACAAAACAAAAGAGCTGGCTATTAAGGAGTTTAATACAGTTTCCAATACTATCAGAAATCATTTTAATAATATCCTTAACTTCTTTGTCAGGCGTAGTACCAATGCTAATGCTGAGTCATTCAACTCAAAAATCAAGCTATTCAGGGCTAACCAAAGAGGGGTTGTCGATAACGATTTCTTCTTATTCAGATTAATGAAACTTTTTGCTTAGTCCCCAAGTTTTGTGTGTGAGCCATTTAAAAGCAACCGTTTACTCCGGCTTTTACCGTAAAGCCCGGAGTAAAAATGCCTTTCTGTCGTCCTGAAATAATCTAAAGCGATAAATTTATCTGCTTCTCTGAAAGGAAATAATAAAATATATAGTATGAATTAGTTTATATATAATCCTGATTAGAATATTTGCAGAACAAATTAAGATATAATATTTATATCTAATGATATTAATAATAAATCTTATAAAATAATTAATTATCCGAATGATTTTATTCAGATATATTATAAAATTATTAATATGAATTATAAATTCAGAAACCCGATCAATGAAATTAATAGTATAAATTAGGATATAATCAATGCATCTAACAAAATAGATATATATGATAAATCATAAGATTTATCAGGTAATTTATTAGATACTTAATAAATATTATATTATAAATAATGTATTTGTTTGAATGATAATAATATTCTATAATTTATATTAAAAGTTTTGTTAGATAAACTATATCAAGCATAATATGAATCGGATATATTATTATATTTACTTATAATATATTAATTTAGATTAAATATTGTATAATCTGTTTTATAAATATTATTATTTGATCTATCTATATCTGATTTTTGAAAATACTTTAGGCTTTAGCGAACCAGCCAAAGTAATTTAAGCGCTGATATTCAATATTTCAGATGGCAAAAAACAAGAGCTGCAGCGGAAAAAACATGGTTTGAATCATTTTATTGCTTTTCCAGTCCGCAAGTTTGTTATTCTGGCCGGGAGGTTCGATATTCGGATGCGCTGATAGGATATGCCGGAGCATGGTTTTGATTTTGGATAAGGGAATTTCGATATTTCCGGGAAAATACCGGGTATAAGGGGGCGGGGAAAGCATGAACCGGAGTATAGTTTAGGTAAATTGTAATCCGTAGTCCTGTTTATACAGCAACAGAATGTCAGGTTTTCTTCTTTTTTTTATGTTTTTTCTTCTTCTTTTTATTTTTATCGGTTTTGCATTCTTTGGTGCATTTTCCGCTTTTACAAAAAGGACAATCTTTTCCCATTCATGCTCCATTATATTACTTTTTGGAGATATTGTCGTTTTCCTCTTTCTTTTATTATTTTTAATCAAAAAATACAGAACTTTATTCTGCATGGTAACTTAATCGTTATTATATTTGCCTGATTGAAAGAATGAAGTTTTAGCTAACAAAAGAGAGAGAAAATGAAACAATTGCTGAACAACATGAAACTTACTGCACTAACAGCATTTATGCTTCTTGTTGCAATGGATACTTTTGCCCTGGAGAAAATTGTGGTACAAACGCTAAGTTATGATTCGATTACTACGAGGCGCGGCACATGGCAGTTCCCGGACAACCCTGATGAGTACCGTAAGATATATATGTATTACAAGCTGAAATGCGATCCGCTGACATACAGGGATCAGTATCATTGCGGCGAATGGGACTACCTGACGCATACTTTCGTATATAAGCACACCGGGGTTATGGATTCCAGCCTTACGGAGCACCCCCTGTATAAAATCGGCAGGCAGTCGCCCGATACCATCAGGTACTCGAACACTGAACTTATCAATAATTTTCAATACAGGAAGTTCAACACTGAAGTTACATCGGTAATTTCCGAGGATGAGTATCAGGCCGGTGATGAAAACGCCGACCTGGCCATTTCCGATAAAAATGTCAGGATGCAGTTTCTTTATAAAAAGAACGACCTGAAGGATGCCGGTTTAAGTAAAGGCAATATACACGGTGTTAAATTTTACCTGAAAAGTGCGCCGATAACGCTGAAGAACCTTAAGATCGGGTTGAAGAATACGAATTCTAAAACAACTGATATGATAGATAATATTGAGTTAGTAACATATCATTATGATGATATTACTGTTCAGGAAGAAGGCTGGCATACTATTTATTTCAATGAGCCTTTCGACTGGAACGGACTGTTCAGTGTTCTTTTCGATATCAGCTACTCGATAGATGAAGATACCGAAGATGTTATTTGGGGAGCCAACGCAGTATCCGGCGGCATAATTTCTGCCGAGAATGATACATTCCTTGAATTTGACGGCACTTATGATTATGTGGAAGCAACGGATATTCCGGAAATTAACGGAGTTCAGAAAGTAACTTACGAAACCTGGGTAAAGATCAACAAATGGAAAAACTGGGCTGATATTATTACAAAGAACAACAAGCTGGTTCTGCAGTGCGGCGGATCGGAAAGGGAAGTATATTGTATAGTTCGTCCTGCTCTGAATCAGTGGGGCAGGGCCGAAGGCGTTCTGCAGGTTGGCCAATGGACGCATATTGCCATGGTTTTCGACGGTTCAGGAGAATCGAATAATGACAAGCTGAAGCTTTTCATTAACGGTCGGGAAATAGGGCTTATATATAAGCACGTGATTCCTTCCTATACTCCGGTGAATAACGAGCCCGTTAAAATATCGAGTACTATAGGCAATAATTCAATGATCGACGGATGTATTGATGATGTAAGAATCTGGAATGATGCTCTTAGCAATGATGCTATTTCTGAATGGCTGGATAAGGATATTGACGAAACACACCCGAATTACTCTAACCTACAGCTTTATTATGATATGGAGAATATCGAGAATGGCTATGTAATTGATAAATCAGGCAAGGAAAGAAACGGAAGGCTAATTGGAATGCCTGCCGTTAAACAGATGTATCCTGCGGATTACATGAAAAATTCTTTTGGCAGCGAGAACCGTCCCGCTGTAGTTATGCTCCGAGGCGAATATGAAACCCGGGTAAATGAATCAGTAGCAACAATATCCGAACAGCTTCCCCAACTTAGTATTGTAAAATTCAAAAAAGACGGACACAGAGCAATTGTTGATGAATTGATTAATGTGGAACAGGGTGGATGGGGATACACCTACGATCCTGACGGCAACAGAATCGATTCCAGCTATTCCGAGAAATCAGAAGAAATTTATAATGATGTAATTACATATTATACCGAACCTGCTGAAATACTGGACAGGTATGAAATAGCAAGGTTTATCACTCCTTACGGAAAAATGCTTGACCTTGGGCCCGACGGGTTCGAATGGAGATACGACGTTACGGAATATGCTCATCTTCTGACAGGCGAAGTTGATATGTCGGCAGGCAACCAGCAGGAATTGCTCGATGTCAGGTTTGAATTTATCAAAGGAACCCCTCCGAGAAAAGTTCTTAGCGTAGACAGGATATGGGGCCCAATGAAATCTTATAGATACAGCCAGATGGATAATGACGATGTATTGTCGGAAATTGAAGTTCCGATTCTGGATGACGCAGAAACTTTCAAAATCAAAACAAGGCTTACCGGCCACGGACATCACAGCAACGACGGTGAATATCCTCATTGCTGCGAATGGAAAGATAACGACCATTATTTACTGGTAAATAATGATGAATTTTCATGGAAGATATTCCAGTATTACGAATGCGCGATGAACCCGGTTTATCCCCAGGGCGGAACATGGCCCGGAGCACGCGAAGGCTGGTGCCCGGGAGATGTAGTAAAAGATTTTGAATTCGAGCTGACGGGAATAGTAACCAAACCAACAACAAAATTCGATTATGGAATTACTCCTGTGCCGGCTAATAATAAAAATATGGGCAACGGTAATTACGTAACTTCAATGCACTTTATTCAATATTCTGCTCCGACACACGAAATTGATGCCGAGCTTTATGACATCATTTCTCCTAACAGCTGGGATTATTACTCAAGGATAAATCCGATATGCTCCGAGCCTACAATAATTGTAAGAAATAATGGCAGCGAGCCTATAACATCTTTGAATATCAATATCGGTGTTTCAGGCGGCGACCCCATTGATTTCAACTGGACAGGCAATATTGAACCTATGCGCTTTGATACAATATACATACCGATAACATCATCAGCATTCTGGCATGGCGACGAACAGAGGAAATTTACTGCAACAGTTTCCGATCCTAACGGTAAGCAGGATCAATATGCTGAAAATGACACTTACACCAGCCGTTTCAAACAAACTGATATGTATACTAATAGCTGTGAAGTCCGGATATTGACAAACCTTCGCGGAAGCGAGTTCTCTGTCGAGATTTTGGACTATGCAGGAAATGTTGTTAAAAGCGGAGATAATTTCCAGAACAATTCTTTATATACTTTCAACTTTGCAGAACTGGAAGAAGGATGCTACACCTTAAGAGTACTTGACCAAAGACATTACGGCCTTTCCTACTGGGCTATTCCTGACCAGGGCAACGGCTACCTGAGAATAGTTGACGGTGCCGGTGAAGACATACATGTTTTCGATCCTGATTTTGGTATTGGCGTATTTTATTCATTCCGAATTGGCGACATGGTTGATGTACCTGTTAAAAATGATGAATTTGCAGCTGAACTATACCCCAATCCGGCTACAAGCCATGTTGATATTCATGTACCAAAAGCCATTGGCCCTGCAGACATGTACGTTTACGACCTTGAAGGGAATGTTATTGAAACAAAATCTGTAAATATGCAGGATGATTCAATGCTCAGAATAGAGATTGATAATTACGTTCCGGGAACTTATTTTGTTAGATTATTAAATGATAAGTTTGATATTAGAAAGCAGTTTATCAAGAACTAAAGTTCTGAATTCATGATTTATATAAAAATCCGGTATTATTAATTTAATACCGGATTTTTTTTCGTTCTTTCAGGATTGTTTTACTATTTCTGAAATCAGATAAACACTTATCTCAGAACAACTCAAGCAATTTAAGGATAATTCCGTCCAGGTCATGCTGATCGGCCATGATATAATGCAGCACGCCCCGCTCTTCAAGTTTTGTGGCAGTAACAGGGCCAATGGCAATGGGAATCGTGTTCATAAGCACTTCAGCAGATTTTTCTCCTAATACCGAAAGAAGGTTGTCCACTGTTGAACCACTTGTAAACACAATCGCTTCCGCCCCATTGTTCAGCAGGTTTTCTTTTTGCATTTCCGTTGGTTCGTCTTTATCCAGCTTGTAAACTTCAAGGGGATGAACTTCAGCACCCTTTTTAATTAAATTTTCAGTCAGGGGATCCTGTTCAAAATATCCTTTCACCCTTAGAATATTTTTTCCGGCTATATCATGCTTTGAAGCTAATTCATCAACCAAAGCTCTTGAGGTATATGTTTCCGGTACAAAATCAGCAATTATCCCCATTTCTTTTAATTTTTTCTGAGTACCGCTGCCAATGGCAGCAACCCTGGAATTTCCAAGCACCCTGGCATCTTTGCCGTTATCATTCAAAAGGCTGAAAAACCAACGCACTCCGTTTTCACTCGAAAAAACCGTCCATTCGTATTTATTTTCAAGGACTGTTTCCAGGTTGGTTTTCGGGTTTGCCTGCTCGGTTTTGATAACAGGGAAAGGTACGGGTTCGGCGCCAAGTTCACGCAGCATTTTATAGAATGATGCCGCCTGGTCCTTAGCTCTTGTCACAACAATCCGCCTGCCAAACAGCGGCTTATTCTCGAAGAAATTGATCTTCTCCCTTAAACTGACCGTAGGGCCGAGTATAGTAATCAACGGCGGCTTAAGCCCTTTTTCACTAACAAGCTGCGGTATAGTTTTAATTGTTCCGCTTATACTTCTTTGTTCGGGCAATGTTCCGTTCTGCACAACTGCTGCGGGATGATTTTCATCCATACCGAAATCGATCAGAGTCTTTGAAATCTCCGGCAGCATGGCAGCTCCCATGTAAATAACTATGGTGGTATTTTTCATTCCGGCAAGCCTTTCCCACTCGATTTGAGATTCTTCTTTGCCGGGGGCCTCGTGGGCAGTAAGCATAACGCATTGTGTGGCCATATTCCTGTGAGTAAGCGGGATTCCGGCATAAGCTGTTGCCCCTGCCGCCGCTGTTACTCCGGGAATAAATTCGAACTCTATACCTTCTTTTACCAGTTCGATGGCTTCCTCGGAGCCCCGGCCAAATATCAATGGATCGCCGCCCTTCAGCCTGGCAACAATATTCCCGGAGTTTGCTTTTTCTATCATTAATTTGATGGTGTCTTCCTGCTTTACGTAATGGTGTCCGGCAGCTTTTCCCACGAATATCATTTCTGCGTCGGAGCGGCACTCGCCAAGAAGCTCGGGATTGGCAAGCTTATCATATAGCACAACGTCCGCTACTTTCAGGGCGTTTATTCCGTTTACAGTTATCAGTCCGGGATCGCCCGGCCCGGCACCAATCAAATATACTTTTCCTTTTTCCATATTTACTGATCCATTCAGTATCGTATTTATTAATAATTCATTTTGTCATAGTTATTTTATTCTTAAATAAGAATACGGGTAGTTTCATAAAACAGTTTAATTTGAAAAATTCTTCGGGAGAACCCGAAAATATCCCATAACGACGAAAAGGAAAGGATTTCCTTTTTTTATTTCTGATTAAAAAGCCTTCTGTCAGCCATTTGCAAAATACTTCTTTAAAAACCGCAATAAACATTTACATCATGCTTAGTTTTTCCCTGTCTGATTTTTTCAGGGATTTGGCTATAAGATCGTAAGAATGGTCAATAAGCTCATAGATAAGATCCTCCGGCACATCTTCGTCGGGTACAACCGAGTTCCAGTGTTTTTTGTTCATGTGCCAGCCAGGTTTTATCCCGGGATGCCTTTCCCTGAGGTCAGCTGCCCGCTCGGGGTCGCATTTCAAATTAAAAAAAAGGGGAAGGTCTTCAGTATCGGTAATAGCAAATATTTTTCCCATTACCCTAAAGCAGAGAGATGTTTCATCAAACGGGAAATCCTCGCTAACCCCCTTCTTCGAAAGGCAATATTCCCTGAATTGCTCAATATTCATGATATTTCCTGCTTCTTGAATAATCACTGTTCTTAACATAAAAAAGTTCTTTATCATCCAATCTTAACGCACAAAGGTATCCAAGCTCAGGATAGCGGTAATAATACACACATCCGCCGTCAAGCATTATCTTATCGTGATAAATACTTTTTTTGACATCTTTCAGACGTATGGGAGTATGGCCTACAATCAATTTTCTGCCGCCTGTTTTCCTTGTATCCACAACATTATTTCTTTCCCATACCATACTCAGTTTGTCTTTCAGGGGATCCGAAAGTTTGAAATTGAGCCCGCCATGAACGATAACATAATCGTCGGTAAGATAAAAATATTTCAGGGATGAGAAAAAGTCAATATACTTTTTATCAATATCTTTAACATGGTCAGCAAGAAAGCTTTTAAGTGTACTTCTGCCGCCGTTTTTTTTCCATTGTTCAAAATATTTAACAGAAAAAAAAGAATTAAGCATCATTTCCTCATGGTTTCCCATCAGTGGCATTATCAATATCCCTGATTCTTTCAGGCCCAAAATAATATCCACAACAGCTTTAGAATTCGGGCCGCGGTCTATATAGTCCCCAAGAAAGTAAATAGTATCCCCTTTTTCCGGTGAAATCTTGTCGAGAAGGCCGGAAAGTGAGGATGAACATCCGTGAATATCTCCGATTACGTATTTACTCATAATTTGCTATTGTTATTCAGTTTAATATACGGGAAACCCTGCTGCTAATAATTATTTAAACACGCACCTTTCCCCGAAAGAAAGAGCAAAACTACATTATTTTATATTTGCAAGCAAGGAGTTAATTCCTTTGAAATCAGATAAAACAGGAAAAGGCCGGGAATGCCGGCCTTTTTAGTAAATATTTTGGAAATGATTAACGCAAATAGATCATGCGTCTTGTTTCTTTCCTGTTTCCGGCTTCGATGGTATAAATATAGATACCGCTTTCCATTCCAACAGGTACTATTTTCATACGTTTTTCACCGGCAAGCATGAACTGGTCGGCAACCTGCATCACTTCCTGGCCCAATGAATTATATATTTTAATAACAACTCTGGAATCAGTTGGTAATGTAAAGAACAGCATAGCATTATCAGTTACCGGGTGCGGAGAAACAGAACTCAGGAATGGCATTTCAATTTCATCAAGAATGCCTGATCCGTCGGTAGTAGTGAATGTAAATATTTCAGACCACGGTCCTTCGGAAGCTTCGTTCCATCCACGCACGCGCCAGAAGTATCTCATATCTTCTTCAAGGTCATATATCTTGTGCTGAAGCCCCCAGACTACCGGTTCATCAACCACCATCTGATCTGCGGTAAATGAATTCGACTTTGCAAGCTGATAGGAATATCCTTCAGCATGTTCAGAACTATGCCAGGAGAAAGTAAGGTCAACCGGCAGATTCTCAAGGTTGTTCTCGGGAGTACGTAATACAGGATGTTCTTCAACCGGGAGCGCTATGGTGCGGAATTTCCTGATTTCAGACCAGGAGCTTTTACCGCTGTCATTAATGGCAAGAACGCGCCAGAAATATTCGGTGTAATTATCAAATCCGGTATGAGTAAACGAAGAAGAACTAATTGTATCAATATTTATTTCATAACCGAAGAATTCTTTAGTAAGGGCAACCTGTAACTGATACCTATCGGCTCTTTCGGCATCATCCCAATCGAAAGTCATATCAACAGGTATCATTTCAGCAAGCTGCTCGGGATAAAGTAATATCGGCACTTCTGCACCAAGCCCGCCGGTTGTGAATGATGATCTGTCTGACCAGAGACTGGTACCTTCATTATTTGAAGCCCTGATTCTCCAGTAATACAGGGTATTCTTTTCAAGAACATCAGAAACCTGGAAATTTGTTGACAGAATACCACGGCGTCCCAGCACCACATTGTCAAATAAAGTATCAGTAGCAACTGATATTTCATATTGGGTTGCACCCGAGGAATGTTCCCATTCGAAACGAGGTTTCAATGCAACGTTAACTTCACTATCAGCAGGAGCAATAAGCCCGGGAGGACCTACTACAGTACGGAACTGTTTAACCTCGGACCATGAACTGGAACAGGTATTATAAACTGCCTGTACACGCCAATAGTAATCCTCGAAATAATCATCAAGTTCGATATCATAATTTGGTTCGTCCAGATTCTCTGCTTTGATAATCGGATTTAAAAAGTTTGTTGACCGTGATACCTGAACATTATAAATAGAGTTGGGAACATCTTCCTGCCAGACAAGAGTAAACTTCAGAGGAAGCCCTGAAAGGCTCTCGTCAGGAAATAGAAGTTCAGGTGCAGTTATTGTTGATGTAAATGTCCGGCTTGTTGACCAATAACCAACATTATTGTCATCTTCTGCACGCACCCTCCAGTAATAAACTGTTATCGGGTCGGGGATAGTAGCCTGGAAGAAAACATTGGCGATTTCATTAGTATCTACAACCGGGCTATCGTAATCAGGATTGTCTGAAATCTGAAGCCTGTACATAGTAGCACCGTTTACAGCTTCCCATGAATAAGTGGTAACAAGTTCCACGCAAAGCACGTTGTCTTCCGGGGAATCAAGCAAAACAGCATCATACTTTGTAGTAAAAGTCCGTGCAGCAGTCCAGTCAGTAAGGCATCCGTCATAATCAGCCTGAACTTTCCAGAAATACTGAGTATTATTTTGTGGAAGTGTTATTGTATAGCTTGGATCTGTCAGATCAGTTTCATTAAACACAGGAGATGAAAAATCTGAATTATCATCCACCATCAGGTTGAAAGAATCGTATCCGTCATCAGCGCTCCAGGTCATTTCAACTGTTTTATCCAGGCCAAAAGCCCCGTTCACAGGCTGGATCATCGTCGGTGGCCTCATTGCAGTGGTTAGCGAGAAAGGATCGGAAAATTCAGTTTCGCAGGTAGCTCCCATTTCAGATTTCACTCTCCAGAAATACTCTGTATTGTATTCGGGCAGAAGCATTGTATAGGAAGAAGAGGTCAGGTCATCAACTTCGGCATAAAGCGAAGTAAATGACGAAGAATATGATATCTGAAGAACGTAGTTTATAGTTTCATCAACATCACTCCAGTCGAATGTAGTTTCAATATTCGCACATTCATTGCCGTTTGCCGGAACCTGGTTCAGCGGTGGCGCCATTTTGGTCCAGAAACGAAGGATTCCTGTCGAGGCTGTTGCCCCGCCATCGAAAGTAGCTTCCACACGCCAGTAATACTGAGTTTGATAATTTGGAAGTATGGCTGTAAAAGTTTTCGAACTAACTGTTTCATCATAGATCAAATTGGTAAATGATGAGGATTCGGAAAGCTGGAAAACAAAGGATACCGCATCTCCGTCAGCAGTTTCCCATACAAAGTCAGTTTCCAGATCTACACAGTCAGCAGTGTTTGAAGGTGTTACTCCCGAAACCGATGGTTGAGCCCAGGCATCGGTAGCAACGGCAAACAAAAAGGCTAAGAAAAAGATCGATAACCTTTTGATCAATTTAGTTTGCAACATATTATGTCCCTGATAAAATTAAAAAATTATTTACAATACTTTATTTTGCAATTTACTTCAATACAAAAATAATCAATAACCTACATTATTAACACTCCTATAACGGAATTGTCACGCTATTATTTATTTTTTTTAATTTTTTAAGGAAAAACTCCTTACTTACCGGAATACCTGCCACATTCTGTCCCCCTGGTGATACAAGTTCAACAAAGATAAAAATATTCTTATTTATATGAAAATAAATTGTTTACATTATTGCAACAATTTTGAGATATTTGTTTCCAGAATAGCATACAGGCGAATTCCGTCCCATTGGGTGCGAAATTCAGTTCCATCGTAAAATTCATCAAAATCAAGGAAATACCCCATTCCGATTCCAAAATTAACATTATCGTTATTCCAAAGTACCTTGAAACCTGGTTCTAAAAACATACTGGATGCTTCGGTGGTTGATTTATTATCTTTTATTACTTCTTCGTTAATTTCCATATAATGGGATAATTCCATACTTGAAAGCAACAGCCCGAACCTGCTGTAGTATTTTACGGTTATCCTGTCGTCAAGAATGCTGGTTTTTAATTCAAAAACAGGCCCTAAACCTATGCAGTAGTTAACTGATTTGGAATCAATATAACCGGAATAATCATTATAATGGAATCTGCCGCCGGTACTGTTGAAGATAAAAGCAACACCGATATTCAACGATCCTGTCATTTCATATAATAAATCGGCTCCGATATTGAAATACCCCGGAAAATCATCTGTAACAAGGCCGATTGCATTGCTCTTTTTTATATCGTCAAAATAGTTTTTCAGGTCGATCATTTGATAAGATCCCCAGCCGGGATTTAAGCTGAAAAACAGATCATTCGCCATAGAATAAGATGAAGTAAATAATAGAACTGAAAATATAAGAACGAAGCACTTTTTCATTTTTTCCTCTTAATAATTATTCAATATCCGGTATAACAATATATTTCTGATTTTTATAGATTTGGTTCCCGATTAGATTGTAATATTTCCCCCAGGTAGTTCCAATGGTAAAAATCGTCTTTTTTCTGTCCATGTCGTATAATTTTCCCCGCGAATCATTGCAAACCAGCAACTTTCTGTTTTTCCAGTCAAAGCTGAAGTAATTCTGCTCATAAGTATTTACTGCAAAATTATATTTTTCAACAATAGTTCCCGACTCCGGATCAAATATTGAAATTCCATATTGATCATATCCAACAAACTGATGGCCACTTCCCTTGAATGTAGTTATGAACCTGAGGCCCTCGATTTCTTTAGAAGATATTTGCTCAAGAGAATCTTCGGCAATTTTAAAACATTTGGTAGTATATCCCGGATTCGAATATACAACATAGCTTAAATATTCCGCGTCTTCTGAAATCTTCAGGTTCGATATGGCAGATGGCAAGCTGTATGTTTTCAGAACAGAACTAATAAAATTATAAAGATATAAAGTCCTTTTATGTTCAAACACATAACAACTATCCAGTGATATATCCAGGAAATCAATATCAGTATCCGCGCTCCCGCTTATTGAACTGACGTTTAATGTATCAACACATTCGCCGGATTCCATGTTATATACATATAAAAAATTCCAGTATTGAATAGTAAAATATTTACCATTCTCGCAAAGCCATACTCTGTCGAATTGAATAGAAGTTGAATTTAATTTCAAATGAGTATGAATGTCATATTCGCCAAATTCACCGGAATCAAAATAGTAGCAATTATCATTTTCATCCTGATACATCTTGTAAAGGCCCTGAAAACCTGACTCTTCGCCGGTATTGAAAGCCCCCCGGTTGTTGATACCGCTATATTTCACAAATTGGTTTTCAACATCCACTTTAGTCAGGTACATCAGATTGTACCTGTTGTTTTCAAGAATAAACAAACTGTCAATCACAAAGCTGGTGGTTTTTTTATTCGATGTATAGAACTTAAATTCATTCTGGTTGCTATTATCCATAATTAAAAGCCGGTATCCTTTCAGATTGTTATAATAGGGGAAGGTATCCCAGGAAACCGTAATTCTTGCAGTATCGGCAGATAGCTGAACAATTGGTGATGGCAGGTTTTTCTTATATGAAGTTTTATTCCCGTCGATAGAAACTTTTCCATCGAAGTAATATGTTCTTACATAATAATCTTTTTCCGGCCCAAAGAATGTTGTATCGTATGCCATCGGTTTATCTATGTCATATATTCTGGCCACCTCTTCATTTTTACTGATCAGAGAGTATGAACTAAAATATTCGCTTTCGGATTTTTCCCAAAAGATCATTAATGATCCGTTTGTATCAGCAAATCTGGTAATTGAGGGTTTTTCCTCTATACTCATGTTCGATACAATAAAGTCTCTTTCCACAGTAATAAATTCCTGATGATACCTGTCCGCAAGCGATCCTGTACAGGTTTCAAATACTATTCTGAATTTCAATGAATTAATTAGTCCGGCCAAATATTTCGTATTCTTATTAAAATAATATCTGAACACTTTTGTGTTGTTACTACCGGGATAGCTTGATCCGTCATTTACAACGCTTATAGTTGTTGTATCCTTGATAAGTTCAACATGATTTACGATAAGTTCTGTTTGAACTACTAATTTTACTTCAAGATTGCCATTTTCAGGAAGGATCAATGTATCTGCCTCGGGAAGGATCCTGATATCAGTATTGCCTATGTCGAGCCTTGGTTCCACTATCGCATCCACGGTTTCAACCGGGTTATACATGCAGGATGCTGATAAAAAAACAATTAATACTGTTGATAATAGATTTAATAAATGCTTCATGTCTGAATAATTCCTCCTATTTTATTTCGGGTATTCTCTTTTTCATGTACATATTATAAAGCATGCCCTTTATTGATAATAATGCTACTAATTTGATAATTATACAACTATGCCTTTTTTCCGGTTTCCTTATTTCCAAAAAGCTTAAAGCATATAAATTTATAATTTCTTTTATAATTTTTAAAAAATTAATATCCACAAAAATAAATGTTTTATAAATCACTATAAAATAATTTGTTAATCAAATCAATCAAATTGCCCCAGACTTGTTTCGAAAAGCAATGTCAGCCTTACACCATCCCATTGGGTACTATAAGAATAATGATCTACATAGAGTTTGTCGAAATCAGCAAACCAACTGAAACTGAATCCAACATCAAAATTATTGAATTTGTAAAGATACTTAAGGCCTGGCTGAATGAACATACTTTTTGAATCAATCGTTTCATCACGGCCAATATCTTTTGTGCCATTTACTTCAACATATTCATCAATATCAGAAATTGAGAAAAGATAACCTAATCGAAGAAAAAATTTCAATTCCATATTGTCGGGCAATATTTTTGATTTAACTTCAACCATCGGCCCTAATCCAAAGCATAGATTTTTAGATTTTGCATTAATTTCATCGGTGTGACATTGAAAGTTATCTTTTCACCACTAACATACATAACCGGATCATCGGCAGGTTCAATATCAATTTTCAAGAGGCCCGGATCATCCACCCGCTGAACTTCCACAAAGTGTTCCTCGTCAGGATCAAAGCAGGAATTCAAAAGTATTATTAAAAAAGATAATGCAACAAAATGTTTAATGAAGGGCACGTGATTATTATCTGATTGCATGATTCAAATCTAACCTTAATAAAAGCAATAAAATTATTTTTTTACAATATAATCAAATCATAATAAAATACAATAAACTACCCGCGATAAGTCATCCTAAGGCCGAGGATACCGCCTATTATCATGGCAATAAACAGAATTCTGAGCAAGTCCACCGGTTCCTTGAATAAGAAAATACCTGCTATCACAGTCCCTACAGCGCCTATACCCGTCCATACGGCATAAGCAGTACCGATAGGCAGATCCTTAACTGCCAGTGAAAGAAGATAGATACTGACAGCCATTGCTGCTATTGTAATAACAGAAGGCAAAGGCTTTGAAAACCCGTCGGAATATTTCAACCCTACAGCCCATGCGGTTTCAAATAGTCCGGCAACAAACAGTATAATCCAGTTCATATTTAATCTTTCAATTTTATATTCTGTCTTCAGAAACAAATTAATAACGATAGATGCATTTTGCAATTAAAATTGATCAAACAGGGTGATATAATTAAACAAAAATCGTCGAAATTTGATAAAAATTTGGAAAATTCATGTAACATTTTATAATTGTTACTGTTTAAAATTGCAGATGAAAATATTAACAATATCGGGGCGATCATGAAAAAATTTCTTATACTTTTTATTATTGCAATAATATCAATCTCCGAAACAGTATACTCGCAGCCGGATACGGTTCGTGCCTGCTTCGTTGGGAACAGCTACACAGCAACTAATGACCTTCCGGCGCTAATTGCAAATATTGCCGGTTCATTCGGCGATATGCTTATTTACCAGACTAATGCCCCCGGAGGTGCAACACTTGAAATGCACTCGACGGACAACACTACTCTGGATATGTTTAATGCCGACAACTGGGACTTTGTTGTACTCCAGGAACAAAGCCAGAAACCTGCATTTCCGTTATCACAGGTGGAACAGGAAGTATTTCCTTTTGTAAAAACTCTTGATGAATCTATAAAACAATCCAACCCGGATGCAAAAACCACTTTCTTCATGACATGGGGCTGGAAAAACGGCGATCCGGCTAACTGCCCTAATTGGCCACCGGTTTGTACATACGAGGGAATGGACAGCCTGCTGAACTTAAGGTACAGGATGATGGCCGACACTGTTGGCGGGATAATATCACCTGTTGGTGCAGTATGGAGATATATCAGGGAAAAATATCCTGTAATTGAACTATACCAGGCAGATGACAGCCATCCATCCGAAATAGGCTCTTATGCAGCAGCTGTTGCATTTTATACTGTATTATTTAAGAATGACCCGATGCTTATCGACTGGAATTTTACACTCAGCGACAATGATGCCGCTATCATTAAAGAAGCTGTTCAGGCAGTGGTTTACGATCATTTTGAAGAATGGAATATGGAAGCGCCCAATATTCATAATTTTACTTATAATGATCAGAGATACGAGGTGGTTAAGCTGAAAAAAACATGGGAAGAAGCTTCTGCCTACGCAGTTGATCGCGGCGGAAGGCTTGTACATATAAGCAGTGTTGAAGAAAACGATGCCATCTATGATGCAATAATCAATGGCGCCGGAGTCCCGGACGACTATATTGCAGTTCTCGACGGCGGTGGCGCAGCATACCTCTGGATTGGCGCTACTGATAAAAACGAAGAAGGAAAATGGCTCTGGGACGGAGATAATGACGGCAATGGCGTCAATTTCTGGAACGGGCAGGGGAAATTCGGAATGGGAAATGGCGAGGCAAGATTCGGTATGTACTGCAACTGGGGCGGAATGGAGAAAAAAGGCTCCTACTACGAACCTGATAATTATCTTGAAAAGCAACATGCCGCTGCCATGGGGATAAGCATCTGGCCCCAGGGTAATAAAACAGGTTATCCTAAAGAATGGAACGACCTGGATATGAGCGACGAAATTTACTTTGTTATCGAATACGATTTTATTGATGAACCCGGAGTTCCGGAAATCCTCTCGGGTGATGATCTTATCTGCGATCCTTCGAATGAACAATTATATATATACACTGCCACAAAACTTGATATTGATGCCGGTTACCACTGGTCGGTTGACCCGGAAGAAGCAGCCGAAACAACGGATTCCGATACAAGCGGAAGTGTCGTATGGAGCCCTTCATACAGGGGTGAAGCCGATCTTTACGTTACAGCATACAACGAGAGCGGAGAAACAATGTCGGAGGCATATCATGTAAGGATAAGTTCTAATCCAATGCAACCCGGCGATATATCAGGGCCGGAAAAAGTTTGTATTGGCGATGGCAGCAGTGAATATATTATTCAGCCGGTAGAGGCAGCAAACAGCTATATATGGATTATCAGCCCGTTTGATGCCGGTTATGTTGCCGGCCACGGCGATACTGTTATGGTAACATGGTCTTCCACTTTTACGGGTACTGCTAACCTGAAAGTTAAGTCATCTAATGACTGTGGTGAAAGCGAATATTCCCAGGCTTTCGACATATTTATTTCCGAGAAACCCGATCAGCTTGAAAAACCAGCCGGGCCGGACTCTCTAAAAATTAATGCTGCTGATACGGAATACACTACAGTAGAAGTTGAAAATGTTGAGGAATATATCTGGGGAATTACACCTGCTGATGCCGGCGAAATTACTCCTGACGGCGCAAAAGCAAGCATTAACTGGCGTGATGATTTCGAAGGAGATGCAGAGATCAGCGTTCGGGCTACAAATTATTGCGGTTCCAGCGAATGGTCTGAAAAACTCATAGTAAAAATTACCGACCCTAATTCGGTCAGGGATATTCAGGAAACAGATAATATTAAAATTTTCCCGAATCCAACAGACGGAAGTTTTAAAATTGAAACAATTGACGAAGGAATAATTGGCTCGGATGTTGAAATAAGGGATATCAACGGCAGGCTGATACTGAAAACGAAAATTGACAATTATATTTCGGAGTTCACTATAAATACCCCGGGTGTTTATATCATTGATATAATTTCTTCCGAAAAAATCATCAGGAAAATGCAAATAGTTTATTAAAATTATAATACCCCACCTTCCGAAGGTTTCAAACCTTCGGAATGCGGGGTAAACCCAGGAACAGGCATGCTTGTTCTATACATTGCAACGATGAAAAAAGTTGACCCCCAAATGGCATTTTTTCGGGAAGGTATTAGTGATAAGGCAGGCATTGAGCTTGCCTTTTTCATTAAAATTTGCGATATTGGAATATTGTAAATATTGGGGGTGTCCGAAGATAGATTAAGGTTTGTATCAATCATTGGGGCGCTGAACATTTGGAAACCAGAGGAAAACATGAAAAAAGCTATCCTTACCCTATTACTACTGCTGCCACTTGCAGCGCAGGCACAAGATCTTTCTGTATTTGATATTGATACAACAAACTTTCCTATTATGCGGGCTAAATTCTTTGCCTTTGATGAAAACGGAGATCAGATCACAAATCTATCCCCATCCGATTTTGAAATAACCGAGGATGGAGAGCAAAGGGATGTGATTAGTGTTTCCTGCCCGGAACCGAAAGAACCTGTTGCAATTTCAAGCGTACTGACAATTGACGTTTCCGGCTCTATGTCCGGGAGCAACCTAAATATGGCAAAGGAAGCCGGAAGAGCATGGATAAACGGGCTGCCTCTCGGAAAATCAGAATGCGCAATTACTTCCTTCAATTCAAGAAATTTCATGGTTCAGGATTTTACAACAAACAGATCGAGGCTTCTTGAAAAGTTAAGCACGTTGGGTGCCGGTGGAGGAACTGATTTCAATGCCGGTTTTATAAATCCAATGTCCGGTGCCTTAATTGCAGCGGAAAATGGGAGGCACAAAAAAGTAGTTGTGTTTCTAACTGACGGATACGCTACAGGTAACGAAGCAGCAATTATCCAAAAAGCAAACGAAATAGGGGCTTCAATTTATTGCGTAACACTTAATATGTCATGTCCGGAAATCTTGAAAAATATTTCAGAATCAACCGGCAGCAAGTGGTTTGAAAATGTAAATAATATTGAGAATGCAAAAGATATTTATCTTAAAATTTTGAGTATTTCACAAAGCAGCAATCCATGCACAATCGAGTGGCATAGCTATTTTTTTTGTAAATACAGCAAAATCAATGTTGGCGCTGAATTATTATCTCATAATATAAGTACTCAAACATCATATATTCCTCCGGAAATGTCAATGGCGAAGCTGGAATTTGAACCGGCCTATATTTATTTCAAAAATCCTGTTCCGGGTGAAAAGGTTTGGCAAGTTGTAAAAGTAACAGCAGAGAATGCTGATTTTAAAATCAATGACATTATTATCAACAATCAAAACTATTATGTTTATCCTTCGAATTTTACCTTGAAAAAAGGAAAAAGTAAAGATTTACAAATTAGTTACAAAGCTCAGGACAGTGCTTATTCATTCTGTAAAATGGAATTCCAAACTGATATTTGTAATGCCAATTTATATGCCGGAGGAAGCTGGTCCGGAGTATTACCAAAGAAGAAAACGCTGAAAATCACTCATCCCAACGGTGGCGAGAAGTTTATTGTTGGAAGCGATACTATTATTACCTGGGAGGGTATTGCAAAAACAGATACAGTAAAGATAGAGCTCAGTACTGATAATGGTACTTCTTGGTCAGTGATAACAGATACGGCAACCGGTTGGAATTATAATTGGAATTATGTTCCATTACCTGAATCGGAGGAATGCCTGGTAAGAGTTTCAATTCAAGATAATTCTCTACCTTCGAATAGTCCCGAAATTGAATGGCAAAATTGTTATGGAGGCCGGAATCAGGATGTAGCCTATTCAATACAACAAAATAAAGAGGACGGATATATTGTAGCCGGATTATCTGCTTCAAACGATGGTGATATTATTGGATCTAAAGGACTGGAAGATTATTGGATTTTACAATTAGATCCTACCGGACATATTCAGTGGAAGAACAATTTTGGTGGCAGCAGTAGCGATGTTGCTCAATCGATACAACCAACACGCGACAAAGGATATATTGTAGCCGGGTATTCTGCTTCAGATGATGGCGATTTACATGGTTATCATGGAGGTTTTGGTGATTATTGGATACTTAAATTAGATAATTTTGGGTCAATCGAATGGGAAAAATGTCTTGGAGGTAGTGCTCTAGATCATGCAACTTCTGTGGTTCAAACCGACGATGAAGGATTTGTTATTGCTGGATATTCAAATTCTATTGATGGAGATGTTTCAAGAAAATATTTTTTATATAATTATTGGATAGTTAAACTGAAAAGCAATGGTGAAATCGAATGGGAAAAAGTTCTTGGTGGCAATGATGTGGACATAGCAAACTCAATTCAACAAACAAATGATGGTGGATTTATTATAGCTGGGTTTACTGAATCTCACAATGGTGATGTTTCCGAATATTTTGGTTATAAAGATGGCTGGATAGTTAAACTTGACTCTATAGGTGATATTCAATGGCAAAAAAGTATAGGTGGCAAGTGGGATGATGTAGCAAATTCAATTCAACAAACTTTTGATGGCGGCTATATTGTTTCAGGTCATACAATAGCCAGCAATGAAGAAATGAACGGAAAAAGAGGTTATATAGATTGTTGGGTTATTAAATTAGATGAATCCGGTGAAATTCAATGGCAGAGATGTTTAGGAAGTACTGGTGATGACAGAGCTAATAATATTGTTCAAACAAAAGATGGCGGGTTTCTAATTTCAGGATTTGTTGGTAGAAATGATGGAGATGCAAGCGGTTATCATTTAAATCAAGATTGTTGGATAGTAAAACTTGATCAAATTGGTAATATTGATTGGCAAAAATGTCTTGGAGGAAGCGAATATGAAACTGCTAATTCAATTCAGTTAACCAATGACGGAGGCTATATTATTGCTGGATATTCGATGTCCAATGATGGAGATGTAACCGGCAATCATGGAGGGTATGGTGACTACTGGATAGTAAAACTTATACCTGAAGAAGAAAAAGGTCAATCCGACACATCCGACGCCGTTTTCTCCATCGTCGCCCCACACGCAGAAGCGCGAAGCATAGATATGGGCAGGGAGATTGTTGGCGAAATGAAGGATTCCCTTTTCGTGGATTTTGTAGAGAATACCGGGTCGTATAAGGTTAGGGTTGATTCAATATATTTCACCGGGGCTGATGCAAATGCTTTCGCGCAGGTTTCGGCTTTCCCTGTTTATGAAATTGAGGTTGATAAGGCGCAATCCACAGAATTCAGGTTTATACCAAACCGGGTTGGGCTGCATACTGCAAAATTGAATATTATTACACAGGCTGAAACACTGGAATATGATATTACAGGCATTGGGGAAGAAAGAAAATTGCAGCTTGCCTGTGATATTCTCGATTTTGGCGAAGTGGAATTAACGCAGGAAAAGACAATTACAGATACTGTCCTGATAAAAAATATTTCTGCACAGACAATAGATATAACAGGTGTCAGCCAGCTTGGGCCGGATATGGAGCAGTTCCATATTATCAGCGGAGGCGAGCCTTTTACCCTTGCCCCGAACGGCGACCACAAAATGTCCTTACAGTTCATGCCGAGATATGGCGGAAGGACCTCCGGCCAGCTCGGATTCGAGTACGACGGCGCAGGCAGCCCCGCAATAGTTCAGCTATTCGGTACAGGCAAAGGCGGCCTTGTCTATGCAGCGGACGATTCTGCCTACGCCGGAGACCAGTTCAATTTAAAACTAATGCTCGGAAATGTAAAACCCGAGGGCATTGCCAAACTTGCCACAGATTACGAAGCAACAATCCGCTTCCAAAGAACACTGCTGGCTCCATCGGGAAGCATCGACTGGCAAAGCACAGTTGATTCCATTTATATTACAATTAATGGCAAAATCGGTAGTACTATAGAACTATCAGAAATACCGGTAATTGCCTGCCTTGGCAACACGGAGGAAACTTCAATCGACGTGGTGGAAATGAACCTGCTTGACCCTTCCGGCAACCCGATAGAATACGAATTTGAAAAACAGAGCGGCACATTCACCCTTCTCGGCATCTGCCGCGAGGGCGGCGCCAGGCTGATAAACCCGGATGTAGAGGCCGGAATTATAAATATCTCCCCAAACCCGGCGGAAAAGAGCCTGAATATTGAAATATCATTGATAGAAGAAGGACAAACGGAGCTTTCAATATTCAATTCTTTCGGCGAATCGGTTCAGACAATGTTTTCAGCAAACAACGAAACCACCGGTGCAAATAAATTCAAAGCTGATATCAGCAATCTTGCCAACGGCGTTTATTACGTTATCCTGAAAACACCCAATCAGCATTTTATTGAAAAGGTGTTGGTGATTAGGTAGGAGATTTTACTAACCATCGGATGGTTGGGCAAACATGGGAAGAGTCATGTTCCCCGCCGGCCCCTGCCTGCACAAGCAGACGGGGGTGGATTTCCGGAAAATTCCCCTCGTTGAGGGGTGGCGAGCGCAGCGAGACGGGGTGGATTCTTTTCCTTAGCCTCCCTTATCCACGAGCTAAAGCACGTGGCTATTGAATTTGACGATTATAAGGCTGGGATGTCATTCTGAGCGCCAGCGAAGAATCCATTCTTCACACACTATCTACAAAGAAAGATGGATTCTTCCGTCGCTTCGCTCCGTCAGAATGACAACATTACCTGTCCCCCGACAGGCCGGGAGTGGATTCTTAAAAATTCCCTCCGTTGAGGGGTGGCGAGCGCAGCGAGACGGGGTGGATTCTTTTTTTTAGCCTCCCTTATCCACGAGCTAAAGCACGTGGCTATTGAATTTAACGATGCTAAGGCTGGATGTCATTCTGAGCTCCAGCGAAGAATCCATTCTTCACACATTATCTTAAACGGCTGGTCGGGATATCCCTATCCCAACAAAAAAAAGGGAAAGGATTTCCCAATCCTTATTGCTTTCGGATAAGATATTCGAAAGAGCATCGAAATTATATAAAAAAGCTCCGTAGGAGCGGAATTTTTGTAGCAAATATTTGTATAACGATTATTCAAAGCTCCGTAGGAGCGACACAAGCTTTTGTCTATGTCGCCCCGACGGGGCTGTTGTCCTTTCCGGATTCGCCTTTCTACAAAAATGTCGCGGCTACGCCGCTGTCGGATATGATAACCGAAAGAGCCTGGGTTTAATAATTCCAAAGCTGAACTTCGCAGGAAATTATATTTCCCAATTACAACTTGGGAAGGCGAAATAATTATTCTATTGAATTTTAAATTAACCAAGGCGGGTTAGCCCTCTGCCTGCATCAAAACAGAATAGATGCGGGTGAAAAAAAAGAGATATATATCTTACCGGGATTGGTAAGATCCGGAACTAATCGAAGAATAGAAACGGCTTCCAGCAATCTTCGACTTTATCCATGAATAACTTCAGGAACAGCAGGTGGTTTGGCCTGTATGGTTTGTTCAGCAGTGGCATATTTGCCTCTTCCGGTGTCCTGTTCCCTTTTTTTGAATTACAGCGAATACACGCGGCTACAAGATTTTCCCATGAATCTTTACCGCCCCTGGATTTTGGCAGCACGTGGTCTATAGTAAGATAAACCCCGCCGCGCCCGCAGTACTGGCATTTATTCCCGTCCCTGCGCATTATATTGCGCCTGGAAAGCTCCACTTTGCGGTAAGGCATACGAATATACCTTTGCAGGCGGATAACTCCCGGAAATGGAAAACTGCTTGACGAAGTTCTCACCATTCTGCCCTTCCTTTCGGCAATAATATCGGCCTTCCTGAGGAAAACCATAACGAGTGCCTTTTTTACCGAGCAAATGCTGATAGGTTCGTAACTCTGGTTAAGAATCAGAACCCTTCCGTTCAGATTGCCGGCGGGACTCAGCCCCTGGCATACAGCATGGTGATGATCTTTAACTGATTTTTCATAAAAACTGAAGGCTTTCTCCTTTCCGCGATTATTTTCGAAAAAGGTTTTCACAATCTAATAATATTTTTTATAAAGAAGAAGACATTTCTTAATTATTTTTTTTCTAAATTATTGTCATTAAATATGATAATTAATTCAATTATTATATTTCCTGGCATAAAAACCAACTTTGAAAACTCAACAGGCTACATATACTTTTATACAGCCTGCAACATTTTTGTTACACTAAATGAAATGAAATGAATTTTATGATTTCTTTACTTTGATTTTAATAAAAGATTTCACTAACTTTGTGGCAGTTATACGTATTTTCACGAGTAACCTATGAAGAAAAAATCACATAAATTCTACAAAAACAATAGTTTATCTAATCAAAGGTACATCTGCTTATGAACGAAGGTTATATAGTACAGGTAATCGGGCCTGTCGTTGACTGCGAATTCCCCGATGGTAATATACCTGCAGTGTTGAATGCCGTGCAGATTCCGCGCGAAAATGCTGACGGCGTCCAGGAAAATCTGGTATGCGAAGTACAGCAGCACTTAGGTGAAGACAGGGTACGTACTGTTGCCATGGATTCTACTGATGGTCTGGTACGCGGCATGAAATGTATTGATGTCGGTTCCCCAATTAAAATTCCTGTTGGTCCAAAAGTTCTCGGCCGTATGATTGACATTATCGGTAACCCTATTGACGGTAAAGGTAAAATCGAAGCCAAGGATTTTCATCCTATCCACAGGCCTTCACCTGAATTCAAAAATCTTAGCACTACCCAGGATATGTTCGAAACCGGTATAAAGGTTATCGATCTTATCGAACCATTTACCAAGGGTGGTAAAACTGGTTTATTCGGTGGTGCCGGTGTTGGTAAAACAGTTATTATCCAGGAATTGATCCATAATATTGCTAAGCACCATGGTGGTTATTCATGTTTTGCCGGTGTGGGTGAACGTACCCGCGAAGGTAATGACCTTTATCTTGAAATGCTTGAATCAGGCGTTCTTGACAAAACTGCTCTCGTGTTCGGCCAGATGAACGAACCTCCCGGAGCCCGCTCAAGGGTTGCTCTTACAGCTTTGACTGTTGCCGAGTATTTCCGTGATGACGAAGGAAGGGACGTGCTTCTGTTTGTTGATAATATCTTCCGTTTCATCCAGGCCGGTTCAGAGGTATCCGCTCTTCTCGGACGTATGCCTTCAGCCGTGGGCTACCAGCCTACACTTGCCACTGAGCTTGGTACACTTCAGGAAAGAATTGCTTCAACAGATAAGGGCTCTATCACATCCGTGCAGGCTGTTTATGTGCCTGCTGATGACCTTACCGATCCCGCTCCTGCCAATACATTTACTCACCTTGATGCTAAAACAGTGCTTTCGCGTCAGATCGCAGAGCTGGGCCTTTATCCTGCCGTGGATCCCCTGGATTCAACATCCCGTATCATGGATGCCCGTATTATCGGACAGGAACACTATGATACAGCCATGCGCTGCAGAAAAGTATTGCAGACTTACAAGGATCTTCAGGATATCATCAATATTCTTGGTATGGACGAGCTCTCCGACGAGGATAAACAAACAGTTTACCGTGCCCGTAAGATCAGGAACTTCTTCTCGCAGCCATTCTCGGTTGCAGAACAGTTTACCGGATTCGAAGGCCGTTATGTTAAGATTGATGATACAATCGCCGGCTTCAAGGCAATCCTTGACGGTGACTGCGACGAACTTAACGAGAGCGCCTTTACTTATGCCGGTACAATAGACGAAGTATTCGACAGGGCTAAAAAAGGTTGATAATATAATATAAGGCAGCCACACGGCTGCCATCATTATTAATAAATAGTGACTGCTATGGATAATAAATTAACCATCGAGATTGTTACGCCACAGAAGATAATATTTTCGGGCAATGCGGAAGCTGTTTCCGTACCGGGAACAAAGTCTCCGTTCCAGATATTATGGAATCATGCCCCGATAGTTTCTTCTCTTGATCTCGGGCTGATAAAGGTTGATGATTCAGGTGCTACCAAATGGTTTGCCGTAAGCGATGGTTTTGCCGAGGTACATGATAATAAAATATCTGTTCTCGTTGAAACTGCTGAAGATGCTGCAAACATCAACAAAACGGAAGTTGAAACTGAAATCAGCAATCTTAAAAATCAATTGTCCGAGGCAGAAAGTACGGCAGACAAAGAAACACTGAAAAGAAAGATCAGGATTTCCGAAAATTTAATCAGGGCTGCCGATAAGGTTTAATACAGATTGATTTTTTTATCAAAGGCAGGCTTTTCAGCCTGCCTTTTTGTTTTAACTTTAATCAAAATTCCGTTGGCAGTGAAGCAGGAGTGTAATTGATTCGAACCCCGGATAAAATATCTATTCTTTGGGATTCATTTCCGGGGGTTCTTAACATACTAATTTACAAGCGATTGCCTGATAACTTCCTGCCGGTAAACCATCAGTGATGTTTTCAGGAATTCAATGGTATCTGCAAAATTCTTGCTTTTAAGGTCTTCAAGCAATACCTCGCCTTCCGGACGCGGGAATTCAATTTCCATAACGGTTTTAAGGAGTTTAACCTCGGATTCTTCACCAGAACTGAATTTATAAATATATTTCTTAATATTTTCCCGGGGTATTGTAGTGAAATGCTCCATCGCGTCAGTTAATATGTCAATATATTTCATATATCTCTCCGGATATTCGTATATCTCTTGAATCATTCATTATCACTTTTTAGTAAAGACTAACTTTATACCTGATTATTGCTTTCATAGAATTGCAGGTACAATGCAAATTCAGCAAACAGCTAAGATGCAATCAATAAAAAGCACTGCAATCCGTAAATCAAGCAAAAAGATAATATCAGATTAAAGGATAAATAATGAAACTTGCTGAATTTCTGTTTTCAACAATCAGGGACAGAGGAACCAAACAATGCTTCGGCGTTCCGGGAGATTACATTTTACCATTATATAAAACTCTTGATAAAATTCAGGGCCTGGAAGCCATTGTTGGCACACACGAGCCCTGTGCAGTTTTTAGCGCGGATGCTTTTGCCCGGATAAATGGTTTCGGGGTTGTATTAGTTACTTATGGTGTTGGCGCTTTGAACATTATGAACGGAGTTGCATGCGCTTATGCAGAGTCTTCCCCCCTTTTGGTAATCAGCGGGGCACCGCCCACAGGAGCAACCGACGGAGGCAGCCTGTATAACCCTCAATTCCACCATGTTGTTAAAAATATGGACAGCCAGATTGATGCCTTCAGGCCAATAACAGATATATGCCTGAAAGTAGAATCGGCTGAAACTGCTTCCGAGACAATTCAAAAGGCTATATACCATACTGAAGAAAAACGACTGCCGGTATATCTTGAAATTCCCATTGACCTGATGCAGGCAGATATCCCGGTTAATCCTGTCAGCAAAGAAAAACCTGAAATTGATAATGATTTATTGAATTCAGCACTTGAATTTTTCATAGATAAAATAAGCCGGGCTTCCAATCCTGTTCTTCAGGTTGGCGCCGAGGCAGGCAGATACGGACTGCAAAAAGAAGTAGAATACATTTCTGAACAACTGAATCTGCCGGTAGTATTTACAGCTCTTGGCAAAGGTGTTCTTTCAGAGGAAAAAGAAAATTATCTTGGGGTATATGCCGGAATTCTAAGCCCTAATAAAAAATTACGCAAATTCGTTGAAAATTCCGATCTCGTGTTTATGCTTGGAACAAAAGTAACTGATGTGAATTGCGGGGCTTTTACCGCCGACCTGAAAAAGGAAAACCTGCTGATTGCCAATGAAAATCATATCGGTGACGGTTTTATTAAATTTGAAGGCAATATCCCGTTCGATATATTTATAAAAGCCCTTTCCGAAAATGCAGACAGAATAGCAGCAGGGAAAATTGAAAAATTTCCGGAATCAAAGTTTGACTATCATGCTTCTGGCCGTATTATGGATAAACATCTTGCCATAATAAATGACTTTATTACCGATAAGAATACAATTGTGGCTGATACAGGTGATTCCTGCTACGGGTCGATATTTATGAATACCCGGCGGAAAAATGGTTATTTCGCGCCTCTTTTCTATAATACAATGGGTTTTGCCGTTCCGGCAGCAGTAGGAGTTCAGCTTGCCGACCCGGAAACAAGGCCGGTAGTTCTTGTCGGCGACGGTGCTTTCCAGATGACGGGTATGGAATTTTCCACAATGGTAAAGCATAATCTGAATCCGGTAATTATTGTATTTAATAATGACGGCTACGGTATGCAGCGTGTTTTCCAGGAAGGCGAATTTAATACTCTCGGACAATGGGACTACACAAAAATAACCGAATTAACAGGCGGCGGTAAATCCTTTAAAGCCAGCACACCTGAAGAATTGGCAAATGTACTTGAAAAAACCAGAAATATAGATAATATGCCGGTACTGATTGAAGTAATTGTACCACGGGGCGAAATATCTACAGGGCTTAAGCTTTTCAGCGATGCTGTTCGCCGCGAAAAAACCGGCACATGCCCGCTAAGAACGGATAACACCCACTGTGATCATGAAACGAAATGCGCTTTTTGCCGTGCATCAGTGTGGGATTAATTAATTATTATTTTTCGGGTTGAACGGTTCGTTTTCGCATCAAGCTACAGTGTAATAACTCTTCAACCTCGCTCCGTTTTTTCGGAGCGAACAAATATTACCGGTTTACCTCGGCTTGCAGGCCGGTTTATCAATAATCAGAGTGCCTTTATCAGCATCCATAACAGCAGGTATTCCCAGTGGAATAGTAAGCTGATCGGAAGTATGGCCAAAAAGAAGGCCCGAGAACACAGGACAGTTCAGCCCGCCAAGCTGATAGTCAAGTACTTCGCCCAGCGTTGGGTCCCAAGTGGACTGCGAGCCGTCGGGGCCGCAGCCACTGCATTTGCCAAATACTATGCCTGCTGCATTTTCAAGTTTACCTGCCAGGTTCAGTTGGGTCAGCATTCTGTCTATTCTGTAGGGCTGTTCGCCTACATCTTCAAGGAGAACGATCCTGCCATCGGTTTCAATTTCATAAGGAGTCCCCATAAGCGAAGAAACAAGTGAAAGGTTCCCTCCGGTAAGCATTCCTTCAGCTCTGCCTGAATTCACACTTCTCAGGGGATATAAATCCCTTATTCCGGATTGTGCATCAGGATTTGTCAGAGTCCCTAATGGCTCGGACGAAAACAGGGCTTTTTCAAAATTCGCTGCTGTAAAGCCTGTAAAAGATGAAAGCATAACCGGGCCATGAAATGTAACAAGGCCGGAATATTTATTAATGGCGGAATGCATTGCAGTAATATCGCTGTATCCAATAAAAATTTTCGGATTGTCCCTGATCAACTCGTAATCAATATATGGCAGCATCTGAGCTGAACCATACCCGCCACGTATGCAAAAAACTGCTTTTATATCATTGTCATCAAACATTTCATGCAGGTCGTCGACTCTTTCCTCAACACTTCTTGTCTTGTATCCGCTTCCGTTAATAACATTATCGCCAAAAACGGGGTTAAGTTCATAATGGTTGCAAATCTCAACAGCCTTTGCAATATCATCGGGATCGGACACAGCTGTTCCCGGAGCGATTATACCCACTTCATCACCGGGCTTTAAAACAGCCGGATGAATCATTTCAATATCGGATATTTCATCATTCGCCTTCATTTTCAGGGGAAGGCCAAACCCGCTAAGAACTGCCCCGGAAGCGGCAAGTCCGATAAAACTTCTTCTTTTCATTACAATCCGAAAAATCAAATAAAATCAATATATGAAATCCGCAAGTATTATAATAATTTAATTTCGGCTACTGGCAAAAATCAAAAATGCCCGATATTGAATAAAATACCGGGCATAAATAATATTATGATATTATCAGTTATCTATGGAAGGATAATATGGCATTGCAGCCATAACCTTTTCCTTGCCGGAAAGCTGCAATATCTGATATGCATATATTAATTGCTTTCTTGCAGACGGCGGAAGTGAATTCAGAGTTGATAATACCATATCCGGCTCTACGCCCATAAGGCGTGCAAGTTCGGTTTTAGCATCAAAATTACCCGTTTGCACGTCCTCGTCCGATCCGGTATTAAGGCCGAACATTTTCAGGAGCTCTTCAATTTCATCACCTTTTCCGGGATATGTCTGAACGAATACCTTCATGGTGTCGGGTACGCCAATTCTGCGTTTGGCTATCTTCAGCGCTTCATCGAAACCACCAAGAACGTCAACAAGCCCTATTCGCTTGGCATCCTTACCCGTCCACACACGGCCACGTGCAATAGCCCTTACTTCATCATAAGTCATACCGCGACTTTCGGATACTTTTGTCAGGAAACGTTTGTAAATTTTTTCTGACATTTTGTGAAATTTAACCATATCAGCATTCCTGAACGGAAGCATCGGGTTTAGGAACTGGGCATTAGGGGATGATGAAACCGTATCAACAGTAAGCCCCAGTTTATCCATAAGGCCTGCCATATTCGGAATAGTAGCCACTACCCCAATCGATCCTGTAATAGTTGAAGGGTGTGCAATGATAGTATCGCAAGCCATAGGTATATAATATCCGCCAGAAGCAGCAACATCGCTCATTGAGGCATACACAGGCTTAACTTTTTTTGTGAGCATCACTTCCTGCCAGATGGCATCGGAAGCTATAACAGAACCTCCGGGGCTGTCAATTCTAAGAATAATAGCTTTCACATCATCGTCTTCCCTGGCTTTTCTCAGGTAGCTGACAAATTTCTTTGTTGTAATTTTCAATTCATCATCGAATGGAGAATCAGGAGCCATATCCTGAATCACACCGGAGCCGTAAATGATAGCAATACGTTTATCTTTATCAGCAATAGTACCGTGAATTGGTAAATCACTCTGAATATATTTATCAGCAGTTAGCATTTTAAGTTTATTTCTGCTATCGTTATTGTCATCACCAAATATTTTATCTTTGATAAAGGATTTAACATCGGATTCAGTCAGCAGGGCATCAATAAATCCATATTCATGTAGTTTCTCGGCTGTGTATGTACCCTCGGCAATAACTTCATGGACTTTTTCAATAGGCAGATCGCGAAATTTTGCAACTGCATTATTGTATTGCTCCTGCCTTTGCTGAAGCATAACCTGTAACTGATAGCGAGCCGAATCGCTGAAGCTCTTGCGGTTATATGTTTCTCCGGCAGATTTAAAATCCTCGAAATGCTCAACATGGAAATCAATACCGATTTTGTCAAAAAGCCCTTTCATGAACATTACCGAAGCACCATAACCATTCATTTCCAAAATCCCCTCTGCCGGCATAAAAATTGAATCTGCCGGAAGGGCATTGAAATAATCTCCTTCGGAACCAATTTCCATGAACGCATAAACAAATTTTCCTGATTCCTTGAAATCAAGAATTTCCTGCTGTAGTTCGGCAGCTTTGGCCATACCCATTCCGCTAACGCCACCCCTGATATAGATGCCATCAATTTTGTCGTCATATTTTGCTGTTTTAACCGCGTGAAGAATATCTGCATAAGATATTTGACCGGCTCCGAAAATCTCTGCAAATGGATTGGATTTGCTGTATTCCTGGATATTACCCCGCAAATCGAGATAAAGAACAGAATTATCGCGCACGTAAACCGGTTCTTTATCGAAGGGCGAGCTGAGAGCGCTAAAAATTGCAACAAAAAAAGTAATAATAAGCACAAATACAAGGCCAATGATCAATACCGGAATCCACCAATTGGTTTTCTTTTGGGGTGGATAGTACTGTGGATAAGGCATTTGGGAAGGAGTCTGTGAATTTTCAGGCATATTTATCTCCTAATTATGTAATAAACTTTTTAAATTATAACGAATATATGGCTTTTAATGTTTCAGTTCCAAGATATTTCTAAAAATATGATAAAAATTTAATTTATTTTACTATATTATTAAAATTAGTAACCGTTTATTGATTCGGAGAACAAATGAAAATAAAAACTCTACACTTTATAATTCCCTTATTATTTTTGATTTTCTTTGCATCATGCGAAGAGGAAACAACTAATCCTGATAATAACAACCCTAAGGGCTGTGTTCGTGGAATAGTAACTGATAATAATGGCAATCTGCTATCAGGAATTGAAATTGAATCTAACGGAAAATCTGTCCGCACTTTGTCCAGGGGTGAATATATTTTATGCAACATTCCCGTAACTGATTATACAAGTGTTTCAGCCAGGTCCATGAATTATTGCGAGAACTCTGAAATTACTGATATAATTGAAAATGATACTGTTACCGTCAACCTGATGCTCCGCCCAATTGGCTCTGAGCACAGGATAGGGACATCTAAAACCACTATCAACGAAGAGGATGTAAGCCTGACCATTCCTGAAGATGCCTTTGTTTTCAGTAATGGTGCGCCAGCAGAAGGAGAAATCAGAATACTGATGACAAAACTGGGTTCGGATAATAATGTACTTAAAGATTATTTTCCCGGCAAATTTTTAGGCCTTGATAATAACGGAAATGAAGTTGATATCTCGACTATTGAATGTATTGAAATAAAAGCTTATCATGGCTATAACGAGTTAGACCTTGCTGATGGAAAAAAAGTAACTGTCAGCATGAAAATTCCGGAAGAGCAATTTTCCGATGCACCTGCCACAATTCCGCTATGGTATTACAATTTTGAAAAAGGCCTATGGATTCAGGAAGGCCAGGCAACAAAAGAAGGTTATCGCTACGTTGGCGAAATCAGCCACTTCAGCTACTGGTGCTCCGCGTATAAATGGGACCGTGCCTGGATTGAAGGACAGATATATGACTATAACGGCTCTGTTGCCAGGGACTGCTATGTGTGGGCCGAAGGTGTTAACTATATCGGGGTATCTTATGAATATACAGATAATAACGGCTACTACAAAATTCCCGTTAAAAGTTATTCAACCGTCAGGGTAAGGGCTTTTAACGGAATACGTTCCAGTGAATTCACTGAAGTGGAAACACCACTGAAAGGACAAACTGTGAAGGTAGAGGATCTTAAGCTGAAAAAAGGAGACAAAGCCAAACTTACAGGCACTATAAGCGGCGCTTTGAACTTTGATTTTCAAACAACTGAGCTTAGTTATGAAGAAGTAAACGAACGCAGCAGTATATGGGCTTATATTGAGCAGGGTGGTAAAGTCTATTCAATGCTTATCGTATTTATTGAAGAACTCGAAAACAGAACTTATAGCATCCCCGACGAAGCCGGAATAATTTTCTACGAAGGAAATATTATCGAAGCTGACGTTACCGAAGGCTATGAAGCCTACTCAGGCTCTATTACTAATTCAGATATTGAAATATCTTTTGAAATGAATGGCCGTGGAAGCATGGATAGTACAAAAACAATTACTATTACAAACGGCCTTATTGTTCCTCAATAAAGGAACAATTAATTAAAATTGCAAAAGGCGCTTGTACAGCGCCTTTTTTTATGCAAACTATTCTGTTTGCAAATATAATAATTCAAAAACTTTTCAATATAAAAAATTATCTTGAAAGAATTACTCTGCCCGAGTAGAATTCTTTTCCTGTGTTAATTCTGTAATAATATATACCGCTGTTTAATCCTGTTGTTTCGATTATACTTGTATTTTCTTTCCCAGATGATACATTCTCACGGTTTGTGGAAACAACATTCCCAAGCTGATCAAACAATTCAATTATTGCTTCATCATCATTTCCCGCATTATATTTGAATACCAGAATGTCAGAAAATGGATTCGGATATGCAGCAACCATTGCTTTATCACCATCATCAGAAATTTCAACACTTGTTATCTGATCAAGGCTGTCAATCAAGCCTTTATAAAGAACATCCTTTATGTCGAACCTGACTTTTCTGTCTGTAGTTATTACCAGGGTTGTGATAAATTCTGAAACTCCATAAAATGCATGTGCCTGCATTGAATCTTCATCATCAAAAGTGTACCACACATTATCAAAAGTAACATTATTCGTTTCAATGGCAGTTCTGAGTGCGGATTCACTTTCTTTGGTATATTCGCCAACAGCATTAATAAAATAATACTTTTCCTTTGGTAAATTCTGATAGGCCTTTTCCAGATCAGGAGTGTGGCGAACACAAAATCCACACCAGGTTCCCCAGAAACTCAGAACAATTGTCCTGTCCCCGGCTTTTTCGAACATCGAGGTTTCATTACCGTCTTCTGTCCAATACAGGTTTGCAGCATCAGTTCCTGCTTCGGCCGGAGTAATTTTTTCAAGAGGATATAGCTTAATTTGTGAATACAGGCTATTCCCGCAAAATATTAAGCAGCATAATATTAAAATAGTGTGTTTTAAATAATTCATAGTATCTCCTTTCAGATAAATTTTAATCAAACCATCCCTTAGGATTTATTATTTCAGCTTAGCTCTCTGATATATTCATCTAATCCCGTTTCTAAAATTACACACTAACAAATTATTGGTTACAAAACGCAGATATCACTATTCATTTCATACTATTGCCTATCAGCCGAGCATCTTTTACGTCCATGAAGAATAATTTACTAACAGATAACTCATCAGGCACTCTTGTATTTTCCAACCGCTTCGCTTAGAATTATCTATGCCGGAAATTATGTTATCTCAACGCTTTAAAAATATTTGTAGCATAAAAAAAGCCCGAACAATAATTGTCCGGACTAATTTGTTTGTTGTTAAGTTAATCTTTTTATTCTGTTTCGCCCTTAATTTCAGCCATTACTTTCTTAGCATACTCAAAATCAGGATTGATCCTTACCGCCCATTCCAGCATTGTAATAGCTTCTTTTTCTGCTCCCATAGCCCTGAAACAAATTGCAGACCCAAAACAGGCATCTTCATTTTCCGGATTATATTTCAGTGCTTCTGAATAAACCTCTTTTGCTCCTTCGGGATCTCCATTCCTTAAGATCAAATCAGCCGTAAATGATAATATCTGGTCCAGTCCGTGGCCAAGTGTGCTTTCAAACCTTTTTCCCATCCATCTGTCCAACACCCCGGAAACTGTATCCATGGCTTCAACTTCAAGGCCCCTGTCAGCCAGGTTACGGGCCTTAAGGAAAATAGTATCGGGATGAGAGGAATCAAGTTTTTCGGCTTCATCAAGAATCGTTTTAACTTTCTCAAAATCACCATCCATAGCAGATATTTCTGCAAGGCGACAAAGTACATGAATCTTAAGATTAACGTCTTTACTGTCAAAATCTAAAGAAGATAAATAATATTCCAGCGCTTTATCAAAATTTCCTTCAGAGAAATACTTTTCTCCATATCCTGCATGAATATATTCATCAATAATATCAGGAAGTTTTTCTTCGGCATTCTGTGCCATATTAGTTCCATAATGAAGATCGAGCCTGTTTAGCAACTTTACAGTAGCTTTTTTCCAGTTAAAATTATGTCGGGCTTGCCAGGAACCGATCAATCCCATAACTTTCAGCCCCTTAGGATTCTCGTAAAGGCTGCGAATAAGATCTGCAAGTATTTCTTTATCAGGTTCAAGCAGGTAGCCCTCGCCTGCAAGTTCCAGCCCGTCGATTTCGCTGCCAATACTTCTCTTTTCAGCGGGTATCATCCATGCACAATCGTCACGAATAAAATCATCTGTGGCTCCGCCCTTCGTAACAACCACCGGCAAACCGCAAGCCATCGCTTCAAGTGTTGGAAGAGAAAATCCTTCACCTCTGTATGGACTTACAAATAAATCACATGCCCTGTACAATGATGCTATTTCTTCTTCCTTTAGATATTCATCAATATAAATTATTTCCGGAGCATCCGGAGCGTTTTGAATCATTTTAATATTGCTGGAAGCGGATTGCCCCTTATAAAACGAATCACTTCCCAAATCTTTAATAATCAGGCAAACATCATCCTGTGCAGTAAATTTTGCAGTATAAGCCTTAAGAAGAATATCAATTCCCTTACGAAATGTTGTACCGCCAATAAACAGAAACTTAAAGGTTTTATTAGTCTTTAATTCATACTTCTTCCCTGCCGGACTAAATATTGCCGGATTTATACCATTGGGTATCACCTGAACCTTATCAGAATCTATTCCGCTGTTCAAAAAACTTTTGCGGCTATAAGTTGACGGTGTCCAGATTTCATCTACCTGGTCAAAAATATCCTTGAAGTCTTTTCGCAATGCGCCGAATTCCCATGGCTGCATCACAATCCATTTAGCACCCTTTGGCCTTTCAGGGTTTGGTGGCCATTGATGCCTGATCCAGCAAAATGGTGCCTTGTCTATCGGCTGCGACTTATCATACCTGACATCGTGTGATTTAAGTTTCTCATAATTTTTGTTGCCATCCGGCTGAAACTGGTCATTTTCATAAGGTACGATACTTAGATGTGCTGAATTTGAATCAATTATATTTAAGCAATGCTCACGATTTATTAAAGCCAATGAATGCCATATAAACTGAGAACCCTCCCAGACTATATTCAGATCGGCAAATGTTTTATCATCAGAATTGTTATTATTTTCATCCGGTTTTATATTATTTGCAGTATCATCAATTGAAAAATCCAATCCGAACGAATTTTCGCTTAGCACATTTGAATCACTACTGATATTTTCTTTATCCTTTGATATCTTTAATGCCTTAACACTCATATTAAGATTTATGAAACCCTTATCCTGAGGGTAATCATGTTCCTGAATTGATATAATTTTGAAACCGGCTTTTTCAAGATGTTTTTGGATAGAAATTTCATCGAACCCAACACAATGGAAATTGCCAGGATTTGTCTGCCCGCCAAATATCATATAGGAAGCAATATCTGCATCCCAATCTCCGCGAATATATGCTTTAGCCTGCAATTTCAGCGAGGGACACCTAATCTCGAGAAGCCCGTCCGGTTTTAATACTCTTGCCCATTCTTTAAGTATAGCATCTGTTTGTGCATGCGGAAAATGCTCAAGAATATCGCTTGCAAGAATTTCATCAACTGTATTATCCTGAAGTTCAAGTTGTCGGACATCCCCGTAAACAACTAACGGATTATCCGAAAATAAGTCGATATTGATATAGTCCCCTCGGATATCAAGACCACAGCCCAGATTAAGTTTGCACGGGTCGGGAAGAATAACAGGCATTCTTCCCACTGCTTTTTTTTGTGAAAAACCATTGCTCATAATCAATCTTTATTCTTTTTTGAATTAATTCACTTTTACTGCCGTATTTTCAGCCCAATTTCTCATTTCACTGCTTATTCTCATAAAATCAATAAGATAAATTTTCTGATCACTCGGGATTCCATATAAATCATTTTGAATTTTAACTATTGTATCATAATCCAGTACCGTACCGGCATTAATACCAATATCAATACCATTGCCAATTAGATCGGTATTTATCCCGTGATAACCAAAAACAAATAGCTTAAAATTATTGTTATTCTCAAGGTATTTCGAAACAATTTCAACAATTGTTGTTTTAAAATCTGTTGTACTCATGTCACACTCAAATGATATAAAACTTCTTATGTAAATGAGCAAAATATATGCCAAATAGTTTATACTATGTTTTCAACCATTTTTGCAATAGATAAGCAGCAGGTAAGCCCCGGAGACTCTATCCCTACAAGATTAATGAATCCCGGCAGGCCTTTATCTGATTCCTCCCTGATAATAAAATCTCTGAATGAATTGTCCGGTGAATATAATTTAGGCCTTATTCCTGCCTGATCAGGATAAATATCCTCTTTTTCCAAAAGAGGAAAATATGAAGAAACAAGAGAGTGGAATTTTTCTTTTAAACTAAGGGGAACTGAATAGTCCTCAGTTCCGTTTTCAATTTCTAATGTATCCGGTCCAAATTTCAAAGATCCGTCAAGCTCCTTGGTTATATGTATACCAAGCCCTGACAAATTTTTCTGCGGAATGGGATATATCAAATGATTAACCATATTGTTGTATTTTCCGGCTGCTCTAAAATAATGACCCTTCACCCAGTTTAAACGGTACATGTTTTTTTCAATATCTATACCAGCCAAAGAGGCAATTATATCGGACCAAAGCCCGGCACTGTTAATTATAATTTCAGATTTGACTTTTACTTCTTCTCCGTCAGGATCTCTCAGAGTAAGTTCGTATCCGCCGTTTATTTTTTCTATTAAAACCACGTTGTGCCTGAATGCATAGTCTGTTCCGTTCATTTCCGAAATGTCTAAAAAACTTTTCATCAGATGATGGGAATTTATTATTCCGGTACTTGCCGAATGTAGTGTTTTATATGAACGAATATTCGGCTCCTCTCTTCTAACTTCCGATGATGATAAAAAATTTATATCAGGTACATTATTATTCAGGGCCTGTTCATAAAGCAGATCAAGTTTTTCTTCTTCCTCTTTATTAACTGCAACAATAAACTTTCCAATATTATTATATTCAATATTTTTTCCCTTACACCAGCTTTTTAAAAGTCTGTTTCCCTGAACACATAAATTCGCTTTTAATGAATTTGTTTTATAGTATATTCCGGCATGAATAACCTCGCTATTTCTACTGCTGGTTTCCATTCCATAATTATCATTTTTTTCAAGAACCAAAATTGATCTATTTTTTTCTGAAAGCCGGGAAGCAATCGAAAGCCCAACAACTCCGGCACCAATAATTATTATTTCATAATCCATAAATTGTCCGATCTCAAAATTCCAGATATTTTATTAAACGCCAAATCACGACAAACTACAAAATTTCTAATCATAACTCAAAATTCTCAACTAAAATTTATAAAATGTTGAAAACAGATAGCAGACATACTTTATACCCCTCAGAACCTTGTACTGGAGCGGGTTTCAAGGCCTCCTTTAATAAACAGCCACTATTGTAATTTTTTTATACAACAAATATTACTACATGGATTTCATTATAAAACAGCTTATAGAGCCTATATTATTGAAATAAAGCAATATGGCCAATAATAACCATTGTAATTTATTTATTTCTCTGATTTTCTATTTATATCCACCTAATATTATTATTTTGTATACCTTTTTTATAAATTTGTATTAGTAAAATTAAATTTCGGCAAAAAATTATGAAAAATACAATTTGTGCATTATCAACAGTACCCGGTATTTCCGGAATTGCTGTAATAAGAATTTCTGGTCCCGAGTGTTTTTTCATTGTTGATAAAATATTCAAAGGAAAAAGTGAATTATCCCGGGCAAAAACACATACTATCCATTATGGTAAAATTTTTTCAGCTAACACAATTATTGATGATGTAACAGTATCGGTATTTAAAAATCCAAATTCGTATACCGGAGAAGATATTGCCGAAATTTCATGCCATGGAAATCCTATTATCGTAAACCAGATATTAGATACTTTAATTATTAATGGCGCACATCACGCAGAACCTGGTGAATTTACGAAACGTGCTTTCCTGAATGGGAAAATTGACCTTTCACAAACCGAGGCAATAACTGATATTATTCATTCTTCATCAGTTGCCGGAGCAAGAACTTCAGCTCGTCAATTAGCAGGCGAATTTAAAAACCGACTGGATAATTTCAGGAAAAAACTTCTCAAAATTGCCTCCCTCCTTGAGTTAGAACTTGATTTTGCAGAAGAGGAAATTGATTTAATCAGTAAGAATGATATTAAAAATCACATTATCTCAACCATTGATTTCTGTGCTAACCTCTCTTCTTCCTATGAATCAGCACAGATATTAAGATCCGGATTTTACATTTCTATTGCAGGACACCCTAATGCAGGAAAGTCCACTTTTTTCAATGCACTTTTAAAAAGATCAAGAGCTATTGTTTCAAATATCCCAGGAACAACAAGAGATTATATTGAGGAACAAATATTTATAGATAATATTTCCGTTAAAATAATTGATACAGCAGGATTGAGACATACAAAAGATATTATAGAAATTGAGGGTGTGCGGATTGCGTATGAACTCTTCAGGCAATCAAATCTAATTATCATCTTAAATGATATCAGCCTTGGTAAAAACCATTCGGACTCCTTAGAGCATTCGATTAAAGAAATGTTCCCAGAAAATGAAGTATTATTAGTACAAAATAAAATTGACAAAATTGATATTAAATCATTCAGCAATGATAAAAACAGAGTATATATTTCTGCTAAATTTGATGATGGAATTGAGAAAATTCGAGATATTATTAAGGATAAAGTAACAACTTCAACAGACGCTGTAAATGATATTTTAATAAATCAAAGACATAGAATTCTCCTTACAAATGCTGAAGCATCACTTAAAAATGCACTAAATGCTATTGATAATGAATTTGAAAACGAGACTATTGCTATTGATATCAGAGATGCAGCTAATAATCTTGGTATGATTACCGGAGAACAATGGGATGAAAATGTATTAAATAATATATTTTCTTCTTTTTGCATTGGAAAATAGTTATTGTTTCACGTGAAACATTCTTGATTTCCGATTTTGAATGTTTCACGTGGAACATTCCATTTTTTTATAATGTCATTCGTCTTTATTATTTTGTACTAGAATTTATTTCACATTTTATTTCTTTTTTAATATTGTAATTTAATGGATAACAGATACGATGTAATAGTAATTGGCGGAGGCCATGCAGGGATAGAAGCTGCATGGGCATCATCCGGAATGGGAGCAAAAACTGCACTTTTAACAATGAGTAAATTTACTCTTGGAAAACCATCATGTAACCCTTCTATCGGAGGAACTGCCAAAGGACATATAGTTAAGGAAATTGATGCTCTCGGCGGCATTATGCCTCTTATTTCTGATCGGGCAGGAATTCAATTTAAAACACTTAATACATCAAAGGGGCCGGCGGTTTGGTCTCCGCGTGCTCAGATTGATAAACATTTATACCCAATTGTTGCTTTAGGTTTTCTACTTAATAGAGATAATCTTTCAATAATTGAAGGAACAGCTGCTAAGATAAATCTTAAGAATGATAAAGTATATTCTCTCGAAACCGAAGATAATGAAATCTTGTATTGTTCTGCAATTATTGTTTGTGCCGGAACTTTCCTTAAAGGTGTAATGTTCACTGGTATGAGCAAAACTTATGGTGGCCGATATGGTGAAATGTCTTCAGATAAATTGTCATCAAATTTCCTTGATCTTGGTTTCAAAATTGGCAGGCTAAAAACCGGAACACCCCCAAGGGTTTTAAAAAATAGTATAGATTTTTCTAAGGTAATACCAGCCTATGGCGATGAAGATCCCAAGCCATTTTCTTTTCTTACAGGTTTTGTTAAAAATACTGCTCTTTGCCATTCTACAGAAACTAATATTCAAACTCATGATATATTAAGAACAGGTTTCGACCTCTCCCCTATGTTTACTGGTAGAATTTCCGGAAGCGGCCCCCGCTATTGTCCGTCAATTGAAGATAAGATAGATCGTTTTTCTGACAGAGATTCTCATAAAATACTTTTAGAGCCAGAGGGACATAATACAGATTCCGTATATATTAATGGTTTTAGTTCTAGTCTACCGGTTGATGTACAAATTAAAGCATTAAAAACTATACCCGGATTGGCTAATTGCAAATTAATCAGGCCTGCTTATGCTATTGAATATGACTTTTTCTTTCCATATCAATTAAAATATACACTTGAAACAAATATTATATCCGGCCTTTACTTTGCCGGGCAAATTAATGGCACTTCCGGCTATGAGGAGGCTGCCGGACAGGGATATGTAGCAGGTGTAAATGCAGTACAAAAATTACGCGGTATGGATGATTTCAAGCTCTCCCGTTCTGAATCTTATATTGGCGTTCTAATTGATGACCTTGTAAATAAAAGCACAGATGAACCATACAGAATGTTTACCTCTCTTGCTGAATACCGACTATTATTACGCCAGGATAATGCTGAATTACGTCTTTCAAAATATGGATATAAAAACGGGCTTATACCTGAATCAAGATATAAACAAAATATTTTAATTAATGAAGAGATCAGGTTATTTATAGAACAACTTAAGAGAGTAAAAGTAAAAAAAGATGATATAAATCCCTACTTACAATCTGTCGATGAATCAACTGTAAATGAAACAACTGATATCTATACTCTTGCAAAAAGAAGCCGCGTACAATTAAAAGAGCTTATTAAAATCTCTTCTCTTTATTTCCCGCAAAATGAAATATATGACAAAGTTATAGAACAGGCCGGTATAGAAATTCGTTATGAAGGATATATTGCCCGGCAAAAAAAGCAAATTGAGTATTTTATCGAGAATGAACAGAAAATGATTCCCGATAATTTTAATTATAGTAAAATTTCTTCACTATCCAATGAAGCAAGAGAAAAACTCAGCCTCGTCAGGCCATCATCTCTTGGCCAGGCATCAAGAATTAGCGGTGTTTCTGCTTCTGATATATCAATATTGTCAATTTATTTAAAATAATGTTTCACGTGAAACATCCTGAATATATGAAATACAAAATAGCTTTAATAGGGTCTGATACTTTAATAGGTGAATCACTTTACCGTATAATTAAATTTGAAACTGACCACGAACTACATGCTTTTTATTCATCTGATATAAGCTTAATTGACGATGAGCGTATAAAAAGTTTTAAGTTTGAAAAAAATGATTTAAAGAAACTTAAAAGATCTATTATTGATTATAAACCTGACATTCTTATAAATGCTTCTTTAATTCATGACCCATTACTGTTCAGGGGAAAATCTTCAAATCTGATATACTCTAATGTAGAACTTAATGAATTGTCGGCAAGTATCAGCAAAATTATTGAATGTCATGTAATATCTTTTTCATCACACTTGATCTTCGATGGAACAAAAAAAGAATATACAGAAGAATCTGCTCCAACAACAAGGCATAAATTCTCTCAGTCTATTCTTGCAGGTGAAAATGCTATTAGAATAGATGCTAATTCTTTTATGATATTTCGTCTTGGCCGTGTTTTTGGCCAGACATCATATAATAATGATGATTTTATACGCTTCTATATATTTAAACTACTTAAAAACAAGGAAATATACTTATCTAAGAATTATTATTTCAATCCTGTTTTTACTGATGATATATCTTTATCTTTGATTAATTCATTCATCAACAAGAATGAAATAATAAATATATGCTCATCAGAATATTTTAATGAATTCGATATCATTAGTAATTTATCCGATAAACTTAATATTAATAAGAATTTAATTAAATTAAAAGATGATTATCCAATAGGAAATTATAACCTTATTAACCACAAACAGTTATCTTTTTTTCCTATTGAACCCGCAGGTATTGATAACGCTTTCTTTATTTTTAATAAAAATAATTCCTGGAGCAAATAATGGAATCTAAATTTAATGGTTACGATAAGGGACTAATACAGTTCTTTGATGATTTATCTAATAATAATTCAAAAGAATGGTTTGATGAAAACCGTAAGTATTACGAGAAAGAAATTCGTGATACAAATAAACTTGTGGTTTCAGATCTATCTTATATGTTTGCCGAAAGGGAACTGAATTATATTGCCGACCCTAAAATATCAACCTTCAGAATTAACAGAGATATCCGCTTTAGTAAGGATAAGTCTCCTTATAAGACAAATATGGGCTTGTTCTTTCCATATTCGATAGGAAATATTTCAAAAAAACCAATAAATGCTTTGGGCTTGTATTTCCATGTTGAACCTAAGGAATGTTTTGTTGCCGGTGGCATTCATACTCCCCCGTCAGAAGAATTACGTAAGATACGTGAACTTCTTTCAGAAAACTATGAAGAATATTACAATCTTATAGAATCAAATTCCTTCAGAAAATATTTCCCTGATGAATTTGAAGGCGAAAAACTTAAGACAGTGCCAAGAGGATTTCCAAAAGACCATCCTGCCGGTGATTTACTTAAAAACAAATCTTTTACATTTTATGGTAAGATTGATCAGGAAATAATCTATACATCTGAAATAAAAGAATATATTATTAATAGCGGATTTGCTCTTACGCCTTTACTTGATTTCTTTAATAGAGGTTTAACAAAATAATTATTACATTTTTAAAATTATTGATATTACTATGAAAAAAATATTATTAATTCTATTGTTTTTAAATTTAACATCACTTCACTCTCAGGTTCTTCCCGGAGGCACAGGTAAAACCCGTTATAATGAAAATGAAAGTAAATCAGGAAAATTTTTATTTTCCCTTGGATTAAAATCTGCAAAAACTATCGATAATTATGGCTTTGAATTTGGTGGTAAAGCAGGTATAATGGCAAATGAGAATGTTTTTATCGGTCTTGGTTTCTATTCTTTATTATCTCATAATGTAGATTTTAATTTTAGCAATTTTGAAAATACCGGTACATTTCTACAGTTAGGTTATGGTGGAGCAGAGATTGAATATTTATTACCAATATTATCCAGAACTCATTTAAGTTTTGGATCTCTAATTGGTACTGGTACCGTTGATATTTCAGCTTCAAGTGATATTGATGTGCCGGTTGGTGACGGTGGTGACTGGTTTTTTATTATAGAACCATATACGGGGATAAATTTCAGATTCTATGAATCCTTTCATGTTGGATTTAATTTTTCTTACAGGATAATTTCCGGTGTAGATTTTTACGGAATGTCCGGTTCTGATATAAGCGGCCCTGTGTTTTCAGTAATACTTAAATCCTTATAATTTATGATAGAAGGAACAGAGTTTTCGTCAATTCCCGGATTTCCGGAATTTTTTAATAATTTCCTAAAAAATGATAATTTCATAACTGATATTTTTTCTGATTTTTCATTAAATATTTCTCATTCATATATAGAATTGTCTCAATCTGAAGATAATCTATTTACTATTATCAAGCCTTTTTTTGCCGGTGGCACTTTATCAAACTATTTTAAAATTCTTTCCTTAATATCCTATCTTAAATGTAATAAAATTGGAAAATTAATTATTGATGATCTTTGCATTGATAATATGCAATTGTCCGGCGTTAAGCTATTAGATGAGAATATGGATACAGTAGAAATGCATTTTCCTTCTGATTCAACAAAAGAAAATAGAAAACTAATTAAGTATAGAGATTGTCCAGCTGATAGTATTGATCAAATTGAAAATATTATATCAATTCTTTCCGGTTTTAAGCATTATAATGATATTAAATTAAAATTGTTTGAAATATATGAACCTGGAAAAACAATAATTTATGCTTTTAAGAATTATCTTCAATATTTATTTGAAAATGAAAACATCGATTATATTTATTTGTCTGAATTATTAAATTCTGAAATTGTAGATTTTTTTATAACAGATGAATTAAATAATCCAGGAAAATTTACTGATATCGTCAGTCAATCATTTTCTTATATCTCAAAAAAAGGATTGAATATTAATCCTAAAACTTCGATTTATAATCTTGAATATATCAGGGATAATGAGTTACTCAAATTTACAGCTGATATTAATAGTCTTGATAAACTTATACCAGCTGTTATGCTTAAAACCTTCCTAATAGATATTCTGTTGCCCGGTAAGAAAATTTGCAGCCCTTCAGAGATTGGTGAAGAAATTTTATTATATCCATTATTCGAACATTTTGGATTTAATCCTCCTACTTTGATCCCACGTTATTCTGCAACTATTTTACCTTCAGATATAATAAATAATTTGAAAAAAAAACATCAGGATAACCTTATCTTTAATTTAATTTTTCCTGATGGTATGCTTCAGGAAAGACATACTTCTATATTATATTTTATCGCTGCTGTTGGTATAGAAAAATTTATTAAAATAACATCTGAATTAATTAATTATAATCCGGATAAACATTACAGTATTAGAATCTAATTTTATTAATTGTCGTTTTTCATAGGCAATGTTACTGTAAATGTACTACCTAATCCCGGTAAAGAATCAACTTTAATATTACCATTATTTCTTTCAACAAATTCTTTGCAGAGAATTAATCCTAATCCGGTCCCCTTCTCTCCTGAAGTACCTAATTTTGATCTTTTTTCTGATGAAAATAAATACTCTAACTCTTCCGGTTCTATTCCTTTTCCTCTGTCCACAAAATCAATGATCATATTATTTTCATTGATAGCTGATACAATCCTTATTTTCTCATATTTTTCTGAAAATTTAATTGCATTTGATATAAGATTTCTGAATACAGTTTCTATCATATTTTTGTCAACAAAAATAACTGAACCTTTTTGTATTTGAATTTCTATTTCAATATTTTTAATTTCTGCATTTGTCTTATATAATGAAACAATTTCATTTATCATTTCATATATATCTACATTTTCCGGTTCAAAAACTATTCTTCCTCTCTGTGATCTTGTCCAGTTCAATATATTTATTACAAAATTCATTAAACGTATATTTGTAACGTGAAGAGTTTTTATTTTTTTCCCGAGTTTTTCCTCAGAATACTTCATATAATTATTTCTAAGCATTGTAGACGTCAGCATAATTGCCTGAATAGGATTAATCAGGTCATGAGATAATATTGAAAAATATTTGTCTCTTGACTTAACATTTTCCTCCAGTACTTTATTTATTCTTTTAAGTTCCTCCTGTTTATTAAAATTCTCCATTTTTGATTTATATATAAAATGATGTGTGAATATTAGAATCAATATGAAAAAAAACTGTGCCTGTACTATAACAGGATATTGCAAACTCATTGGATCTTCAGGAACAATTAAGCATAGTACTGCAAATAAAATACTTGTTGCAAACAACGTAAAATAATTATAAAACTTCGAAACTGTAATGAAAGTAACAAAAGCAAATTGTACTTGTAAATAACCCATTGTCCCGATAAAATAATTATTCTCTATTTCAGCTATTAAGCTTCCGTTATATGATACTGGCAAAATGCTCAATATCATTCCAAATGATAATAAAAATTGAATACTATCTTTTATTATCTCCTTTTTTATAAAAACAACAAATATCAAAACGGTAAAATAAATTATTGGTATAAATCTTAATAAGGAAGCTATCTGAAGATTTGACTGAAGTATAGGAATTTCAACTGTGAAAAAAGAAAGGAAATGTGCAACCAAAGCAACAATAGAGATAAGTCTGGTATTACTAAGATTTGCTTCATTCAAATAAGTGTTGAAATCACTCTGTTTCAATTTTTAATCCTCAATAATAATATTATATAATAAAATAGTAATTTAGAATATTCTTTCAAAGGAATAATTTAGGTACTTATAAATGTTTGTGAAATAATAAGTCTATTATTCTAAAAGAATCAACTAATTTAAATAATAAAGCCCTGTAAAAATACAGGGCTCAATAATTTTCGGAAACATATCAGATCAATTCTCAGTAAGGTTATGAATTTTTTCAACTCTTATCATGTGGCGTCCTCCTTCAAATTCACCCTCCAGGAATTCAATGATCATATCCTTTGCAGTTTCAATATCCACCATTCTTTGGCCGAAAGTCAGTACATTGGCATTATTGTGCTGTCTGGCAAGCCTTGCCATTTCGGCATTACAGCAATTTGCTGCTCTAATACCTGTAACTTTATTTGCTACAATACTCATACCAACCCCGGAACCGCAAATAATTATGCCAAGATCTGCTACACCTGAAGCTACTGCTTCCGCAGCCGGAAAGGCATAATCCGGGTAATCTACTGATTCTTCTACATAAGTTCCAAAATCAAGTATCTTGTATTCCTTTGTCTTCAGCCATGCTGAAAGTTCCTTTTTATATTTGAATCCTGCGTGATCAGATGCAAATGCAATTTTCATTTCTATTCCGTTTCAATTTTTTAAATTCTTTATTCTTTAATGGTTATAATTTCCATCCGAACTTATCTTTTTCTTTTCAACATGCAGTTTTTATTCATGTGGATAATCCAAAAACATATTTTTAAAAATTGTGGAAAAAATCATTGTTTGACATTATCAACAATTATTTTTACACCGCCCTGTGAATTAATTCTTTTTATCAACATTCTTTTCAACAGTTAAAAATAGAATTTTAAATTTAACAATCAAAGAAAAATATAAGAGTTATAACCGCATTTGTTTCATTTTTCAACTTATCCACACCTTTATATATAATAACATAAAGAATAATTAAATATTATTATATAAAATCAAAACCACAATATTTTTTCAACACATCAGGTATTTCCACCCTGCCGTCTTCCTGAAGATTGTTCTCAAGTATAGCAACCATTATTCTTGAAGTAGCTACTCCGCTGCCATTCAGAGTATGAACAAATTCCGGTTTTGATTTAGGATCAGGTTTGAATCTTATGTTTGCCCGTCTTGCCTGGAAAGATTCAAAGTTGGAACAGCTTGATACTTCAAGCCATTTTTTCTCGCCCGGAGTCCATACTTCAAGGTCATAAGTTTTTGCGCTTCCAAAACTGGTATCACCTGAACAAAGTAAAAGCACCCTGTACGGTAAGCCAAGTTCTTTTAGTACTTCTTCAGCATCATTCGTAAGAGCTTCTAATTCATTCCAGGAATCCTCGGGTTTGGTGAATTTCACCATTTCTACTTTATTAAACTGATGTACTCGCAGGAACCCGTGTACTTCTTTTCCGTACGATCCTGCCTCGCGCCTGAAGCATGGAGAATATGCACAGAATTTTTTAGTCAGTTCTTCTGGTTTAATCATATCCCCGGCATGAAAATTTGTCAGCGGAACTTCGGATGTAGGAATTAAAAATACATCGTCTTCTGTTGCATGGTACATGTCCTCTTCCATCTTGGGAAGCTGTCCTGTACCGTTCATTGACTCCCTGTTTACAACAAAGGGAGGTATAATTTCTGTGTAGCCGTGTTTGTTTATATGCAGATCCAGCATGAAATTTATTAAGGCTCTTTCCAGGGCGGCGCCTTTACCAACATAAAAAGCAAATCCTGATCCTGTAACTTTAGCGCCTCTTTCAAAATCTATAATGCCAAGCCTTTTTGCTATTTCTATATGGTCGGTATCAATATCTGCATTTTTCTCGCCCCACGATCTTATTTCAATATTGTCGTTTTCACTTTTACCAACAGGAACAGATTCATGAAGCATATTTGGAACACGCATTAGTTTATCCTTCAGGTATTCCTCAACGTGGCGCATTTCCTCGTCCAACGCTTTGATTCTTTCGGATACTTCTTTCATACTACTAATTTTTTCAGTTGCATCTTCTTTATTTTTTTTTAGCATTGCAATTTCTTTTGATACAACGTTACGTTTGTTTTTCAGTTCGTCAACTTCCTGAATAATTTCTCTTCTTTTCAGGTCGGTGGCAAGAATTGTATCAATATCTGCTTTTTCGTTCTTATTGTGGGTATTAGTTATAACCTTTTCGGCATTTTCCCTGATGAATTTCAAATCCAGCATTATCACAACCATATTATTTAAAACAATTAACTATATTTATACAAAATTAGTTAATCTTCACGATATAGCTTAGAAATATTTGATAATTGCCCGGTTTTGTATAACAGAAGGCAATGAATATATTTATCAGCTAATTTTCACTTCGGAATAAACTCAATCTTATATTTGTTATGCGTAACATTGTATTTATTATATTTGTAATATTATAACTATAATATACAGGTATATCAAAATTTTTACAGATGATGCAAATAAGGAACTTATCTTACTAATCGAGCTGACAAAACACCCGGAAGCTTATCGTGAAGATATTATTATCAATTTTCTTGAAAAAGGTTTCGACTGGCAGATGTTTGTAAAGCTTGGCAGAAGGCATCGCCTGCTTCTTCCTGCACTTAGAAAATTGAAATTATATAGTTCGTATCTCAGCGAGTCAATATTGACACAAATAGATAGCCTGATTAAAATAGAAACCCGGAAAATGCTTGTTATCAATACTGAATTGAAACGAATTTCCAAAATTCTTGAAATTAATGGAATTAAATTCAGAAACCTGAAAGGGCCGGGAATAACCGGGCTTCTATACTCAGATCCGGCGGATAGGATGAGCAGAGATATTGATATCCTGATTGAATTTAAAAATATCAATAAAGCTATACAAGTTTTAACTGAGAACAATATTAAAATTTATAAGGATTATAGTGATTACAACAAAGAGAATTTTAATGAATTATTTCGCAGAAATAATCAGATGAAATTTGTTAGTTCAAAAACCAATATTTTAATTGAACTTCATTGGAAATTATTTAAACATAATTGGATTCCCAAAAATGTTAACACTGAATATGACCTATCTAAAATTTATGTAGATTATAGCTCCTTATCAACAGAAAATATTCTTTTTTTGATTATTCATGGAGGAATACATTTCTGGAATCGTCTATTTTGGCTTCGGGATATACATTTTATATACATGAATCGTCCTGATTTGTTTTTTGCAGCAGGGAAACTTGCGGAAAGATATCATTTAGAACGCCTTTACTTCCCTTTATTAAATCTTTTATCGTATATTTATAATCACAAAATTAAGTTGAATGATAATATAGAGTTTCATGGAAAATTAAGTGATTTCTGTGTAAAAAGAATACTGATTCCCTATGATATCAAGACTTTTAATAGTATTGTTGATTCTATTATTTATAAAATGAAATTGAAAAGATCCATTTTTTTTAAATTGAAAATATTTTTTGGATCTTTTTATTCTATATCATATATATCAAAAATTAAATTTCCCGGAATATTCAGATACCTAAATTATCCTTTAATTCCATTTTATATAGTTTTTGATTATTTAAAAATTAAAACCAAATAATATACTATGAGAAAAAAATATTACGCATACGGTTTTGTATTTGACTCGGAATTCGAGTTTTCCGGACTTCCGGAAACAGAAAAAGAAAGCGATGTTATAATCCGCAAAGGTGACGTACCTGAAAAATTGAACGGAAATGCACAGGTCTATCCTTTATATTCCGCAGCCCCGGGCAAATTTCTATTTAACTTAGAAAGCGTGGGAAGATTCCTTGTTGAAGACGGCAGGACTATTACTGTTGACCTTAATCCCGATACTTCGGAATCCGAGTTAAAAGTATTCCTTTTCGGATCAGTTCTCGGGGCCCTGGCGCATCAGCGCGGAATATTCGCCCTCCATGCCAGCGCAGTGGAAATCGATGGCAGGGCATTACTTTTCTCAGGGAAATCAGGCGCCGGAAAATCCACCATTGCCGCTGAATTTGTAAAAAGAGGATACGGCCTGCTTTGTGACGATACTTCATTATTAACTATAGACGACGATGGGATTATATCAATAATTCCCGGACATTCAGAGATTAAACTTTGGAATGACAGCCTGAAAATGCTGAAAACAGATTATTCAAATATCGAAAAGATAAGAGAAGAACAGGAAAAATTCAGAATTCCAATATCAATACACGATATTGAAAAATCAAGGCCGGTAATGGGAATATATTTTATAAAGCCGGGGCCTTTTGAAGATATTGAAATATCAGAAATTGATTCAATTAAGAAAATCAAATTTCTAAGAAATTCAACATACCGTAAAAGATTTGTTCAAAGAACCGGACAGCCGGACAAACATTTTATCTTTTTAACACAAATAGCAAACTCCAAAGATATCTTTATACGAAAACTTAACAGGATTAGGATGAAATCGGATCCTGCAATGATTGTTGACGCAATACTAAAAGATTTGGAGGCTAATAGTGGAAAATAAAAAAATAATCTGGCTTGCCTCCTACCCAAAATCAGGTAACACATGGTTCAGAGTATTTTTCACAAATCTTGTAATGGGTTATTCTGAACCGGCAGATATAAATAACCTGACTGGAGGCCCTATTTCCAGCAGCCGGGATACATTTGACGATCTGGCCGGAACTGCCGCTTCCGATCTGACAATGGATGAGATTGACCTGGCAAGGCCGGATATATACAAACACCTTGCCGATGAATTTGAAGAAGACAAACGATTCCTGAAAACGCATGACGCTTATACACTTCTACCTGACGGGCGGCCAATGTTCCCGGAAGAAATTAGCCATTCAGCTGTATATATTATAAGGAATCCTTTTGATGTAGCCTGTTCCTTTGCACATCATTCAAATAAACCGATTCATAAAAGTATCCTGGATATGAACAACGAGAATTTCGCTTTTTGTACCAACGACGGTACTCTTCATAACCAGCTTAGGCAAAAACTCCTGTCATGGAGCCTGCATATCAGAAGCTGGACTGAGCAGGATAAAATTCCGGTTATTATTTTGAGATATGAAGATATGAAGGACGATCCTGTAAAAGAATTCACACGGGCTTTGGAATTTACAGATTTCGATTACACGCACGGGCAAATTTCAAAAGCAGTTGGACTAAGCACATTTGACAAATTAAAAGAAATGGAAAAAGAGCACGGCTTTAAGGAAAAGAATCCAAAATCCGAATCCTTCTTCCGCAAAGGCAAAAAGGGCGCCTGGCGAAATCAGCTGAACGATGCTATGGTTGAATCAATAATCGCAAACCATTCGGAAATAATGAAAAAATATGGATACCTTTCTGAAAATGGAGATATTCTGGTTTAACTATGTAAAGAAAATCGTGTTTTCTTATCAGAGTTCGTTCCTTATGTAAAGAAAATCGTGTTTTCTTATCAGAGTTTTGTATCTTTGTAAAGAAAATCGTGTTTTCTTATCAGAGTTTGAAATTATGATACAGAAATTACCATATAATAAAGTAGAACTGGAGACTGTAAAAGTTCTCAAAAAACTTTCTTCTGCTCACAGAGCGCTCGCCGAATTGAAAGGTATTTCAACAACAATTCCCAATGAGAATATTTTAATAAATACTCTGGGGCTTCAGGAAGCAAAAGACAGTTCGGCAATAGAAAATATCATCACAACACACGATGACCTGTATAAATCCGAACTGAATCTTGACGGTTTTGATTCCCTTAACGCAAAAGAAGTTCAAAACTACGGTTCGGCGCTTAAGAAAGGTTTTGCCCTGGTTTCTGAAAGCGGGATGATAACAAGAAATACCATTCTTGAAATTCAGGAGGAACTTGAAAAAAATTCTGCCGGTTTCAGGAAAGTACCGGGAACTGTGCTGAAAAATGATACAAGTGGAGACATAGTTTATACTCCGCCCCAGGATCCGAATGAAATTCTTGAGCTTATGTCAAATCTTGAACTCTTCATCAATGACGATTCGATTTCTGATTTGGATCCTTTGGTAAAAATGGCAATAATACATTATCAATTCGAAAGCATTCATCCGTTTTATGATGGAAATGGCAGAACAGGAAGAATATTGAATGTGTTATATCTTGTTCTGAAAGACCTATTAAAATTACCGATCTTGTACCATAGCAGATATATTATATTAAACAAAGAACATTATTACAATCTGTTACAGGATGTCAGGCAAAGCAATATTTTTGAAAACTGGCTGATTTATATCCTTGAATGTGTTGAACAAACTTCCCTGGAAACAATAGTATTAATAAAAAATATCCGGGAATTGATATTTGAATATAAAAATATTATACGTTCAAAATATAAATTCTACAGCCAGGATTTACTGAACAATTTATTCAAACATCCTTATACGAAAATTGAATTCCTTGAAACAGATCTAGGAGTATCAAGAATAACCGCCGCAAAATATTTAAACGAGATGGCAAATGACGGCCTGCTGACAAAACACCGGCTTGGCACAGGGAATTATTATGTCAATGAAAAATTGATGGAATTATTGAAAATCGGATAGTTTTTATTCTTTGTAAAGAAAATCGTGTTTTCTTATCAGAGTTCGTTCCTTATGTAAAGAATTTTATCATTTATTAACATATAGATAAATATCATGGAAATAACAGGCAATACAATAATCATCAGGAAAGATGATTTTATCAGCAGCGAGATTGACAACCAGACTGTAATGATGAGCGTAGAAACCAGCAAATACTATGGTTTCGACGAGATTGGATCAGTAATATGGGCAAAAATTGAAAATGAAATAAGCTTTGGCGACCTGGTAAATAAACTACTCGAAGAATATAATATCGACAGGGAAGTATGCGAAAAAGACACAACGGAATTTCTGGAAAAACTCGTAAAAATGAAACTTATTGATGTGAAGTCCTGAAAATTTTTAGGAAAATAAGGAATTTCTACGGCTTCCTTTTTGAAGATAAATTACTATTTATCGAAGCCCTTATAAATGATGCTTTTGCCAGAGTAATTATTCTTTTGCTGCCTATGAGATACTATTCCTTCCTTATTGGAAAGAAAAGGAAAGAAAGCGAAAAAATGGAATTAAATGCTCAGGAAAAGAATATTATTATGAAAGTAAACAGGGCGGCAAATCGCGCCTTTCGTGAATCTCCCTGGGAATCCAAATGCTATGACAAAGCATTAACCGTAAAATGGATGCTTGGCAGAAGAAAAATAAAATCAACCATCTACTTTGGCGTGGCGAAAGATAATGATCAAAAAATGAAAGCTCATGCATGGCTCCGCTCCGGCAACAGAATTGTTACCGGACGCGAGGGCATGAGGCAATTCACCGTTGTAGAATACTTTAGCTGATAAATATGACTATCACAATTGCTTTTTTTAATAAGGATATCAGCCCGGCTGATATTGATATACTGGAAAAAATGAGATCTGCTTATGATGATGTTCAATACGACAGCTATAACTATTTTACTGACGGGAACTTTGCTCTCGTGCAGATGAACATTGACATACTTACTGAAAATCCGATAGAAGAACAACCTGTTAAATCTCCGTCCGGGAGGTATATCGGCGCCGGGAGAATGAGGATTGACAACAGGGATGATCTAATAAATTCTTTGGGCCTTGCCGGAAAAACAGATATAGATAAATTGTCCGATATCAGTCTTTATCTTCATGCTTTCGAAAAATGGGAATTTGATACAAACAATCATATCTTTGGTGATTTAATGCCGCTGATTTGGGACAAACAGGACAGGAAAATAATTATATTATCAGGGCATAGCGGCATTTATCCATTGTATTATTATGAAACATCGAAAGCAATTTACTTTTCTTCAACAATAACAGCATTTTTTAAACTACCGGATTTTACTCCCGAAGTCAATTATGAACATCTTATTTGCAGAATGCTGCCATTTCAGGTTAAATCCGGCGATGAGGATACATTTTATACAAATATTTTCAATATTAATAGATTCCACAATTATATTTTCTCTTCTTCAGGATTAGAAAAAAAAGAACGCTGGTGGAAACCGGAAAATTTATCTCCGATCAATTATAAAAATAACGATGATTATATTGAACATTTTCTTGATATATACAGCGACGCTGTATCTAAAAGAATTAGCACAAAAGGAAGGACAGGCTCTAACCTGAGCGGAGGCCTGGATTCAAGTTCTTCAACTGTACTGGCAATTGATCAACTAAGAAAAAAAGGGAAAAAGATATATTCCTATTCTTCTGTTCCGGCTTACCCTGATAAATGCCCGAAAATCAAGTCGATTTCTGATGAAACCCCTTATGTTCAATCCATCCTGGATATGTATCCCGATGATATTGCTCACAACTTTGTTAACGCTAAGGATTTCTACCCTATTGACGCGATAGATATTGACTTGAAATATAACAAACTATTCACTTCTAACTTTCAAAACGGCTTCTGGCATTGGCGGATATTGCAGCTTGCAGCCGGGGATAATGTTAATGTGCTTCTTAACGGCCAGGCCGGTAATTTAACAATTTCCAGAACAGGCGCAGGCCTTTATCATGATCTGCTGAGACAATATAAATTGATAGAATTATTTTCAGAATGGAAGTCTGAATCCCGGCATACAAATAAATCGTTGTTTACAACATCTTTAGGAAGTATTCGCAAAATAACTAAAACAAAGCTTTCAGGTCTTTTCCCGAAAAAATTACATGAATCTCTTGGCAGGGATCACCTGATTCCATTTTGCGAAGAAACGCTGAACAGATTCGAATTAATAGATAAACATCTGAACCAGTTAAAAGCCAAATCTGCTATTAAATACAGAAATAATAAATTGAATAATTTCGAAAACAGGAAAGTACTTGAAAAACATATATCCAATACAGGATCTAATAGTAATATTGATTATAATTTAATAAATAAAATTGAAACCAGGGATGCCACAAACGATAGGCGCGTTAGCGAATTTACAAAACAAATACCTGCTGGATTATTCAAACACGAAGGTATCGGACGTTATCTCATCAGAAGCGCTATGAAAGGAAAATTGCCCGAAAAAGTTCTTAGCAATACCAAACGCGGCAAGCAGGCAAAGGATCTTTCATATCGCGTTTTACTGGATATGAACAGGACTGAAAAAGTTATTAATACATATAGCAATGATGGAATTATTCGATTCGATAAGAATAAAATATCAGAAACTCTTGAGAATATAAAATCAGAGAAATATACTCAGGATCTGTTTTCAAAAACAACAAAGCTGATTCTGCATACTATAGCTACTATTAAATTTATTGAACAAATAGAAATTTGAATTTAACTGTACAATTAAGTATATTATATCCAGATTAAGTTGATATATATTTAAAAAAAAAGAATTGATTATGAAAGACAATAAAAAAGAATGGAAAAAGCCACAGGTAATTGATTTTGATTCAAGCGATACTGATGGAAATATTTCTTCACCACCTGAAACTGATGGCGAAAGCGATACTTATCATACTTCTTAGATATCATAATAACTATTTTTCCAATAGTTTATGTAATTTTACATCTAAAATATCATTACAATATTTAATATCCTCTTCAGACAAATAATTCATGTAATTATTTGTCTTTCCTTTTCTTACCCTGACGGCACTTTCATTCATGTCAGGGATTTTAACCAGATTTTCTGAATTTCTCATATTATTAATATCAGAATTGTTAATTGATTCCTTCAATATTTCATTATCAACCTGAATATTAATAAAATTCAAAACATTGATGATAACAGATTCAATATCATCTATCATATCCTCATAGCTTATAATAAGACTTTCATTATTCAGATTTTTTTCCCATAATTTATAGTATCTTTTCAGATACCTGATACCAAATTTTTTATCTCTTATAAATTCGCTTATATTTCCCCGATATCCCGGATCATTTTTAATATGAAAATAGTATGATACTATCGTATCCAAAGGGTTCCTTTTTAAAAATATTATTCTTTTTTCACTGAAAATATTCGGATTGTATTTCTCATGGGTAGATAAAATTAGTGGTATTTCCGGCCTGTTATAATATCTGAATCTGGCAAAACCTTTTTGCCCTCCGTAAATATTATTAGGAATGAATTCAAACATATTGTTAAGGTTAATTTTTTCGTCGGTTTTAAAATATAGATTAATATAATTTGCCAGTATAAAGCGCAGCCATGTCCTCCCGGATTTTGGGAATGAACACAAATAAAACATGTTTTTTTCATTAAAATTAATTTTTTGTTTTAGTCTTTTTTCGCTGTAAAATTTTATTACATCATTAGTTTTATATTGTTTCAAAGGAACAAGTTTAAAATAATCAAATCCCATATCCCTGAATTTCAGCACATCAAAAAATACAAGCCCCATGTTCAATCTGTCAACTTTATTTCTTGAGCAAAGATTTACCTGATCGCCACCTCTATTTACCTCCGAAAATCCTTTATAGCAGGTTCTTGTCGGGCATGAATAAGCGCATGATGCATTGGCAAAAAGCATAATTTTTTTCTTTTCCGGCAGGCTTTTCAAAAATTCATCATCGTCATTTTTATCCATGGGTATCACAATAAAATCATATATTTCCAGATTTTCCTCAACTTTTTTCAAAGTATTTATATTTTTAATAATACTTGCCCTGAGCTGATATTTCGGGAAATCAATCCTTATCTGTTTTGCAAGTTCATCATTTACACATATTACTGAATTGCCGGCTTTATGGTATTTCTCAAGTAAATATTTACTTTTTTCGTAAATATCCGGAGAAAAGTAATGATTGGTAAGTGTTAAAGATAAGTTAATATTATTCTCAGCCAATTTTGCAATATGCCCGTCAGTAAATGATTTTTCAGGGTTATACTTCCTTCCGCCATACAAATCAGAGGGTATATATGTACTGCCAAATGAACTTTCTATCTGTTTCAAATTAATAAACGGATAATATATTTTTAGAAAATCAATTATATCATAATATGGCAGAATTTCCCTGCCTGATACGGAAAATTTGATTCCTTCGGTTTTAAAATCTTTTATCTTTTTCTTCAGATTGATAACATTATTTGTCATTACTTATTCAATTCCTGCTATAATTTTAATATTTCAACTTATTAAAATATTACGAAACTTTATAAGATATTTTGCGTAATGAAAATGATGGATAATATCAAAAATCGGAGTTTTTATATGAAAATTTTCAAACCAGTTATTATAATATCAGCTTTAATTCTTTCATTCACAATGACTTCATGTTTCAATACCTGCCTTAACTGTGTTCAGGGTTCCGAGAAAATTGTTGAAGAATACAGGGATGTGAACCAATTTAATAAAATTGTCCTTAAAGGTTCTTCAAATATTTTTGTAAGCCAGGGAAATGAAACTAAAGTAAAAGTTGTTACCGATGATAATATTATCGAACAGGTAACAACAGAGGTTTCCGGTAGTACACTTATTATTTCTTCCGTTGGTTCAATTTGCCCTTCAAGATTTGATGTTTACGTTACATCTCCTGATTATGAAGGCATTATGATCAAGGGATCCGGTGATATTGTAGGAGAAACGCCAATAAAAACAGATCTTATTGCCCTGGTTATCAAAGGGTCAGGTGATATTGCTATGGAGATTGAATCTGAGAAATTGAAAGGCGAAATTCTTGGCTCAGGTGATATATCAGTTAAGGGCAAAGCCGAAAAAACAAAATTTGAAATTAAAGGGTCAGGTGATTTTAAATTAACCGACTTTACAACGAAAATATCTGATATAGAAATATATGGTTCAGGTAATTGCAGGCTGAATGTTAAGGAAGACCTGAGCGTTAAAATCTACGGTAGCGGAGATGTTTATTATACCGGAAAACCGCAGAATGTTTATGTTGATATAAAAGGCAGCGGCGACGTTCACCAGGCTGAATAATATCTAAAAATTAAATAATATAATGTCCGGTTTATATTTTGAATAAGCCGGACATTTTTTGTTATAATATTTAAAAAATGTATTACTCAACATTTAATTTACATCTGTCATTTTGAGCGAAGCGAAGAATCCAGTATTCCTGCGAGTTTATATTATTCCTGGCCAAAATATTATAGTATGGATTCTTCGGTCGCTTCGTTCCATCAGAATGACCGCTTTTCATAATTTTCAAACAAGAAGAAATTATTAAATTATTTACAACTCTATTGTTTCGCCAAATTCCATCACTTTGCATTTTTTGCCTATAGATTCCACTTTCCTTTTAAACTCTTCAGGATCAGCAGGAATAACAGGGAATGTATTGTAATGTATAGGTACAGCCATTCCGGGATTCACAAATTCTGTGGCCTTTACGGCATCATCAATACCCATTGTAAAGTTATCGCCAATGGGAGCCATGAAAAGGTCAATTTTATCAAGTTCGCCGATAAGTTTCATATCAAGGAATAGTCCGGTGTCGCCGGCATGATAAATAGTTTTTCCGCCCATAGTTATAACCACACCTGATGCGGGGCCCATATAACGTCCTTCGTTATTGGCAGAACCATGATGAGCAATTGTAAACTTTACCCTGCCAAAAGGAAAATTATATGCGCCGCCTATATGCATGTTATGTGCGTTAATACCATTTTCGGCAGCAAAATTAGCAAGTTCGTTTACAGCTATTATCGTTCCGTTATTTCTTTTAGCAATATCAAACCCGTCCCCAAGGTGGTCGCCATGTCCATGAGTAAGCACAATAAATTCGGCATCAATGTTATCGGCTTGTACCGGAGCAACCGGGTTTCCGGTAATAAACGGATCGATCAGAACTTTGTTCTCTCCGTCGTCAAGCATAAAAGCAGAGTGGCTAAGGTATGTAACTTTCAGCATTTGGTTTCTCCCTGTATGATTAAATAATTATATAAATTATCCATTATAAAAATAAAATTTTTTTAAGTTTTCACAAAGTTAAAAAAATACTGTTTCTGCCGGATAAGGTAAAATTCTTATGATAAAGATCGATAAAAGTGTTTCTTATTGTTTAATTTTGTTCTTTATTAATAATGGAAATGAAAAATGCTGATTGACAATGATAAAATGATTGAGATAGTTATTGAAGCCGGAAAAGCTATTATGGATATTTACCATACTGATGATTTCGGAGTTGAGATGAAATCGGATAACTCTCCGCTTACAAAAGCCGACAAAGCTTCAAATAAGGTTATTACTGAATCTTTAAGAGAATTCTACCCGGATATTCCAATTATTTCAGAGGAAGAGAAGGAAATTCCCTACGAAAACCGTAAGAATTGGAGACGCTTCTTTCTGGTTGACCCTCTGGACGGAACAAAGGAATTTATAAAACGTAACGGCGAATTTACTGTGAATATTGCCCTGATAGAAGACGGTTACCCGGTATTTGGTATAGTATCAGCGCCAGTATTGGATGATATTTATATTGGAACAAAAGGAGAAGGTGCTTTTAAAATAACCAAAGGAGTTAAGGAAGAGATAAAAGTTAATCAGAACACAGGCGAAGGAATAATCGCCGTTCAGTCACGTTCCCATGCCGGCGAAGCAGAAAAGGAATTCCTTGCGAAATTTAATGTTGTTGAGTCAATTTCCAGGGGCAGCTCACTGAAATTCTGTATGGTGGCCGAGGGCAAAGCCCATCTGTATTTCCGGGGAGGGCCTACCATGGAATGGGACACTGCTGCAGGCCAGGGTGTTGTGGAAGCAGCTGGCGGTATGGTTGAGAACGGTGGCAGACGTTTTATCTACAACAAAGAATCACTGCTGAACCCGGGTTTCCTGGTTAGTTCATTTGATGTTGAGAATAATTTCTAATGTTATTTATATCGGAAAATTGAATAAAAAATTCCCCTCCTTAAAAAAAAGAGGGGATAAAGGTATAATTGTATATTTACAAATATATTTTACAGGCCGTTGCGTCCGTTGTAGAATCCGTCTTCGCCGAGAAGTTCTTCAATGCGGAGAAGCTGGTTGTACTTAGCAACGCGATCAGACCTGCTCGGAGCGCCCGTTTTAATCTGGCCTGAATTTGTTGCAACAGCAATATCGGCAATAGTTGTATCTTCTGTTTCGCCGGAACGGTGAGAGATAACTGTATTATAACCGTTGCGCTGTGCCAGGTAGATACACTGGAGAGTTTCCGTAAGTGTACCGATCTGGTTAACTTTTATCAGGATAGAATTGGCTACGTTTTTCTCGATACCTTTCACAAGGAAAGATGTATTTGTTACGAAAAGATCGTCGCCTACGAGCTGAATTTTATCTCCAAGTTCTTTTGTCAAATTAATCCAGCCGTCCCAGTCATTTTCATCAAGTCCGTCTTCGATTGATACCAGCGGGTACTTGGCAACCATGTCTGCATACCATTTAATCATCTCGTCGGATGATTTTTTATCACCTGTTGATTTGAACATTTTGTAAGCGCCGTCTTCGTACATTTCGCTCGATGCAACATCGATTGCAAGAAGAATATCGTCGTTTGGTTTGTAGCCTGCTTTGTGAACAGCTTCAAGAATCACGTCGAAAGCTTCTTCGTTGGATTTCAGTGAAGGAGCGAATCCGCCCTCGTCGCCAACTGCCGTGTTATAGCCTTTTGCTTTAAGGACTTTTTTCAGGTTGTGGAATACTTCCGTTCCCATGCGAAGAGCTTCCGTGAAATTCGGAGCGCCAACGGGCTGGATCATAAATTCCTGGATATCCACGTTGTTATCGGCATGTTTTCCGCCGTTAAGGATGTTCATCATCGGTGTGGGGAGGATGAAAGCCCTTGTACCGCCAAGATATTTCCACAGGGGAAGTCCGTGAGATTCGGCTGCAGCTTTTGCTATTGCAAGCGATGTACCGAGAATTGCATTGGCGCCAAGTTTGGTTTTATTGTCAGTTCCGTCAAGTTCTATCAGCATGTTGTCAAGGAAAGACTGGTCGGAGGCATCGAAGCCTTCAAGTTCCTCGGCAATTGTAAAGTTAACGTTATCCACGGCTTTCTGTGTACCTTTTCCAAGGTAGCGTTCACTATCGCCGTCGCGGAGTTCGTGAGCTTCATGTTCGCCGGTGCTTGCGCCGGACGGCACAGCAGCGCGGCCCATCGAGCCGTCGTCAAGGTAAACATCAACTTCGAGAGTGGGGTTACCGCGCGAGTCAAGTATCTCGCGTCCTAAAATATCAACAATCATTGCGCACATAATTGCATCCTTTTTTCAATTGAATAAAATATTAAAATGGAAATATCTGAATTATTATATAAAAAAACTTTTCTATTTTTTGTACCTACTCAGCATTGAAAATTTATAGCAATTTTTTGAGAAAAAATCCGAAAGTGTCATTCTGAAAGAGCGCATCGACTGAAGAATCCATATTTTCAATCAAACATTGCAGAAGAATGGACTCTTCGCTTCGCTCAGAGTGACAGCATTGTAGCTTATGGTTTATCGTCATAAGGATCTGCTATAAATTTTTAAAGAACGATAAAGATTTTAACCTACATAGCTCGTCGGTGAATCCCTGTCCCTACGTACAATAGGGAGAGGATTTCCCAATCCTGTTCTCCTTTCGGATAAGATATCCGAAAGAGCATTTTTAACTTTGTTTTCAAAGAATCAAAAACCAAGCTCGTCAATCTGCTTTGCCAGTTGGAAATCAAGAGATGTAAGACCGCCTTTGTCGTGGGTCATCAGGGTAAAACGGATTTTATTCCAGGCATAAAGCCTGATTTCCGGGTGATGATCCATTTTTTCGGCAAGGATGGCTACGGAATTTGCCAGGCCCATGCAGGCTGTGAAATTGGCAAGGGCGAAGTCCCTGTATATAAGGTTATCCTCATGTTTCCAGAGCGGGCGGGAAATCAGATGAGAATTAATTTCTTCTTCCGGGAGTAATTCCGGACGCTGCATTTTGACCTCGCAATTTAATAAACAAAAAACAGGCGGAATTGAATCCGCCTTAAAATTTTATTACATGTGGGCTTCAAGCTTGCTGACAATCTGCTGTTTTGGCACTGCCCCGACGATAGATTCTACTACTTCGCCGTTCTTGAAGATAAGAACTGTGGGGATAGAACGAATGCCGAACTGCATAGCTGTCTGCTGGTTATTGTCAACATCAAGCTTACATATCTTTGCTTTACCTTCGAATTCATTTGCCATTTCCTCGATAATCGGAGCAATCATACGGCAGGGGCCGCACCATGTTGCCCAGAAATCTATTACTACCGGAACATCCGATTTAATTACTTCGTTTTCGAACATGTCGTCTGTTAAATGTAATGGTTGCGCCATAACCAATATTCCTGAAAAAGTTAAAAAAATTATCAAAATTTACTCTCGTACAAAAATATGAAACTTTACGGTTTGTAAAAATTAAAACCGGAATTTTGCTTAAAGTCGAAATTATTTTCATAATATTTTAGTTTTTAAAAATTATATGAATTGGTGATTAGATATATGGAAATTTCGCTCTTATAATACCTATCACTCCCATACAATCTTCTGAGAAATAACGTTTCCTTCGGAATCAATGAAATGAAGGAAATAAACGCCTGTGCTGATATTGTCATCCGGATGGTAGCGGAAAAGTTCAGCAAGTATACCGCTTATCCCGCAAGTTATCAGCAATCATTTTTTTTACAATTAAGATATCTTAATTCAATTTATTTTTCGCATATTACTTTTACTGATTCAGGGATATTACTATTGGCAGCCTTGCTCAGCTTACTATCGGTTGAAATAACAACTATTCTGTCAATTCCTTTCAATGCTTTGTTGATCTTTTTCCATTCGCCCGATTTCGGATTTTTAAAATCTTTCATGCTAAAATGATGAGAGCTGATCTTTTCTGATTTTTTAAGAATAATTAGCACATTATCATCAGATGCTGTAATAATCATTTTATTGGCGTAACTAATTATTTTGGCCTGAGGAAATATTTCATAATATAATTTGCTGTCTTTCAGTTTTTCCGCTCTTTCCATTTTTATTTTATCCACGGAATCAGGGTATAAAAAAGGGTTATTATCCTTGGTTTTGAATCCTCCAAGAAGAAGCATTTTCAGTTCTCCGGCTTCTGAAATATCCAATATGCTTTTATTTCTCAGGCTGTCGGTATTGAACAGCATTGACGGATGCAGTTTGTAATTTGAACTAATACCGGCTATTAGAAAATCAGTTAATCCGTTATCAAATCTGAATCGATTCTTTCCTGCCAGCCTGCTGCCGATGAACACGGCAAGCTCCCGGAATGATTTCCGTGCTTTGTAATCAAGGAAGGGGTAATCATATATATAATAATGTTCAGCATCCTCCCAGATGTTATTGAAGGCGGAACTTTTAATCCCGGATTCCAGCCCGGCCAGGGCCATAAGCAGCCTTAGTTTTAATATATTGGGATTGTTTTGATAATAAACAGAATCAGCCTCATTAGCAATATTCTGCAGCCTGCTATATACAATTTTACTGTTTCCGCGTATTATATTCACCTCGGCATAATCTGCGTAGGCATTAAGAAACACAGGATAGTAGGGATGGCCAGGCATAAGTCCCCCAAGGTTCATAACCACAGTGTCGAGTGAATTAGAGGCAGCTTCAATATCGCCGGATTTCCTTTGGATTTCAGCTTTTGTTTTAAGGGCCAGCATAAACTGAAGGTAGCGGTTTGTATCTTTCCTCAGTATATTCATGGCTTTATCGATAGAGCTTATCGCTCCGGGATAATTTCCTTCCATTGCCAGTACCGAAGCTTTGTTTTGCAGTACAATAGCATGGCTCGGACTGTTATCTCCGTATACATTAGTGAACATCAGTTGGGCATTATTAAACAGTTGCCCGGCAATGCCATACTTACCGGCATCAGCATTCATCATGGCCAGGGTATTTGCATCGCTGGCAATAGTTGTAAGCGGCACTCCTGTTGCTGAAGAACTTTCCTGCTGGTAAACTTCCTGCATATTTTTCAGAGATTCGGATTTTTTGCCAGCTTTTTCCTGAAATATAGCGGTAGTTTTTCTTAAAGAAAGGCTGTTCAGATTTGCTTCTTCTAATTCACGCAGAGCATTTTCAAGTAAGAAAACCCCGTTGGTATAAAACCTGATATTCTGAAGTAGTTCAGAATAAATATTTACTGAGCCGAAAAATGTTTCACTTATGCCGTAAACCAATTTTGAGGCTTCTATGTATTTTTTCATTATTTTGTTTACTTCAAACAAATTACCTTTCCTGAAGGCAAGTTGTGCTTTAAATTCAATTGCTGCGGGATAATCCAGCAAAGTATCAGGGCCGTTTTTCTTGTAAATAGTCAGGCTTAAATCGGTCAGGCTGTCTGCCGCATTAAAATTTCCGGTTTCCATCATCAGGGAGGAATATTTAATCAATATCCTTGCAAATGCAATCGGGTTGCTTTTTTTATCGCGTTCCCTGATATTCTTAAGCTCGGTAATATAATATTGTGCTTTTCCAAAATTACCGGACTGAAGGTACATATCGGCTATAAAAGTTTTAATATCCAGGCATTCGTAATCGTTGAATGCATGATATTCGGTACAGTTTTCATAAGCTTCGAGCAGTACATTTTCCGCTAGCCCGAATTGCTTTTTTGCCTGGTAAGCGAACCCCATGTATGCCAGGGTTTTTCTGTAGCTGTCTCCCCTGTTTGGCTTTCCATGCTTAATTTGAAGTGAACTGTCGATTTTTGCATAGTAAAGGCAGGAATCAATATTTCCGGCAGCAAAGTGAATTTCCATAAGCAGTCCGGCAGTACGGCGATAGTAGCCGCTTTCAGTACCGTGCTTTTCAAGAGTAAACTGAAGTTGCTGCATAGCCCAATTGTATGCTTCGGGAATATTATTCTCGTTCATGTAATATTCCACACGGCGCTCAAAATATTCCCAGTTCTGAGCAGACAATGGAATAACCTGTAGGGTAATAAATATCAGAATATATTTTGTAATTTTCATGGCAATTTAATTGAAAAAGTTAGAAAAATATAATATAAGGAATTATATAATAATTTTACAGTTGAAACTATCATCTAAAATAAGTATATTCAAGATCTTTACGAAATATGATTTATAGCTTTTTGAACAAGGAGTATTTGGATGATAAGAAAAATGACCGCTTTATGTATGATGATAATGTTTGCTGTTGCAAGTTCAGGTGCTTTTGCAGCTGCTCCTCCGGTTAAATACCCGAAATCGGTGAAACAAACTGACGATGATTTCAAACTCGCATATACGATTAATGTACCGGGAAAGAAAATTTCTGCTGATTACTATTCTGCAGCAAAAAAATATCGTATTCCAAAAGTATCACCCGAACACTATGTTCAGGGAATGATTCATATTAAAACCAGGCAAAAATTCCTTGTCGATGCCGGTGACAAAGGATTCAGAAATTCAACTCTTCAATCCTCTATCAGCGACCTTGGTATCAAATCAATCAGGGCGCCATTCGAGGACAGGAATGCTCCTTCTACCGAAAGCAGCGAGATTACAAAAATTTATGAATTAACATATTCAGCGCCTGTTGATCCGTATGATGTCTGCCGGGAACTGATGGACAATCCGGAAGTTGAATATGCCGTTCCCGTATTTATTCATCAACCGTTTGAATATACACCCAACGATCCGCTTCTTAATAATCAGTGGGCTGTTAATAATATTGAACTGAAAAAAGCATGGGATATCAGCAAAGGCAGCAAGGATGTGCTTATAGGTATTGTTGATTCCGGAACACAGATTGACCACCCGGACCTGGAAGCCAACATCTGGACAAACCCGAATGAAATTCCCGATAATGGCGAAGATGATGATAATAATGGAAAAATTGATGATGTTAACGGCTGGGACCTTGTGGGAAATATCGACCAGAACCAGGCTGCCAACGGATCATTCAGGGAAGACAATAATCCTAAACCTGCTCTGACATCGAACCATCACGGCACACATGTTGCCGGATGTGCATCAGCAGTTACCGATAACGAACTCGGTGTTGCCGGAACAGGATTCAATTGTTCGCTGCTGCCTGTAAAATGCAGTGCAGACAACGGGAGCGTTCAGGGAATTTACCGTGGGTACGAAGGTATTCTTTATGCTGCAAGAATGGGCGCAAAAATTATTAACTGTTCCTGGGGCGGCCCGGGTTTCAGCCCGGCAGCACAGGAAATAATTAACGAAGTTACCGAAATGGGTTCAATTGTTGTAGTTGCAGCAGGAAATGACGGTTCAAATCTGGATACTTACGATCAATATCCTGCAAAATATGACAACGTACTTTGCGTTGGTGCTTCTGCTTCAAACAATAAAATGGCAAGTTTCAGTAACTATGGCCACTATACGACAGTTTTTACCCCCGGGCAGAGCATCAGGGCAACATATCCAACGGATACATACTCCAGTCAGAACGGTACTTCAATGGCTTCTCCGGTAACGGCAGGCGTGTGTGGCCTTGTTGCAGCTTACCATCCGGATTGGTCGCCGAAACAGATCATCCACCAGATAAGGTCAACATCTGATAATGTTTTAACATCGGATCCTGATCTAAGGCCCTTGCTTTACGGAAGGATAAATGCATATAAAGCCCTTGCTTATAATGATAAAAATCCTCAGCTTAGCGCTCCCGGATGCGAAATAACAGAATTATCAATTGAAGGAAGTGATGTCCTTGATAACTTTGAAAGCCGTATAATTAATATGGAAACGCATAACTTCCTTGCTAATGTATCTGACCTGAAGATAACTATCACACCGATGGATAAATATGTCAGCATTGAAAACAGTGAGTTCAATATCGGTGTACTTTCCATGAACCAGACAAAGGATTTTGATATAAGGCTCAGGTTGCTTGATATAAATCCATGGTTTGAGGGATATGCCAAACTTCTGGTTAAATTTGAAGCCACTAATTATACAGACTACCAGATGGTTCGAATTCCGATACAGATTGGCAGCAACAATGTATTTAATAATGTAACAGCCCTTCCGGACTGGTTCTATGCTGTATTTCATTCAGCCAAATACCAGGGTTCAAATGTTGTCTGGGCTGCCGGGCAGAGCGCTGTTTACGGTGGTATTTATTTCAAGGTCGGCCCTAATGGTTCAACGATAAACAAAGCTACAAACAATCCTGTTTATGCAGTTGGAATTATCAATGAAACAACCGCCTGCCTTGGCGACGGGCCTTCCAATGGAAGTGCAAGAATATACAGAACAGTTAACACGGGTTCTTCATGGTCAACAATAGCTGTAAATTCGATAACCGGCTTTATTAATGATATTAATTTCTTTGATGAGAATAATGGTATTTTCCTCGGTGACCCGTTGGGAGAGAACTGGGGTATAGGCTCAACAACTGACGGCGGTAAAACCTGGGCAAGAGTTGAAGGTATCCCTGCTGCAGGAGCACAGGAAACCGGTTATGTCGGGTCAACATACTGGATGGGAGATTACGGCTGGTTCGGTACAACAACGGGCCGTGTTTACAGAACTACCAACCGTGGCGCTGACTGGAGAGTATCAACGATTAATTCCGGCAGTTATGTTTATTATATCGGCTTCATTGATGAGAACAAGGGTATTGCTGTTTATACTGAATCGGCAGATGCCGATTCCGATTTGCTCGTTGCTTCAACAAGTGATGGTGGCAACAACTGGGTTAAGAATAAATTCAACCTTACAGATATTGGTTTGCGTCCTGTAAATCTGTTCAGCCCGCCTGAATCCGAGATGATAGGAATTATTGGCAGCGGAGGCCAGGTTTATCTTTCTTCGAATATGGGGCAAAAGTGGTTCCCGGCTTTATCAGAAGAAGCAAACGGAGCACAGACCGGTTGCGCAGTGCCGCAAAGTGGAAACAAAATGCTTGTATGGTATTTCTCGCAATATATTAACAATCTGCTGTTTAATTATATACCCCCCGGGGCAAAGAAGGAACTGACCCTGAAAACAGGTAATAAACTTGTATTTGATACTCTTGAGGTCGGGAAAACCAAAACATCCTTTGCAGAAATTGAAAATACCGGCGAAGTTGATATTGATATTACAAATTCAGTTATCACCGATGACGATCCACAGGGAGGGGACGCAGAGTTCTCGTTTATGATGGCTGCCCCCGAACAAATACAGATAGGACAGACAGAAAGATTCCGCATAAGGTTCAAACCTGCGAAAGCCGGATTAAGAAAAGGCGAGCTGAAAGTTTACAGCATTGCCGATAATTCTCCTTTATCAGTTGTTCTTGAAGGCTTTGCAGTAGATCCGGGATCTGTTAATGAAATTATCAAAGGCGAAGGATACTCAATAGGAATGCCTTCTCCGAACCCGGCACACAATAAGGTAGCAATACCTTTGGAATTTACTAACCCATTAAATATCAGGATAGATCTTGTTGATATGACTGGCAGAATTATCGGCAACTTGTATGATAAAGAAAATCTTATAGGCAGCCGTAATGTTGAATTTGATATCAGCGAAATTCCATCCGGAACCTACCTGATTATCATCAGAACCGGCGGTAAGGATTATGCAAGAAAACTAAATATTGTAAGATAATCATTCAACAATGATTAAGGCATAACTTGGGCTGTCCTGTTTTTTAAGGGCAGCCTTTTTTTTATATTACAGTGGATTCGGGAGTATTCAATTTGTATTAAGGGATTAAAGATATATTGTTTTAAAGTTAATTAGTGTCAGCAGTATTTGAATAATATTCTTTATCCTGTAAAATTCTTTTCTGCCTTTTTCATATCTTTGCATAATGACAGGTGGAAATATAAAATATATTGCAGAGAAAGTAACTTCCGGAAAGGGAAAAAGCCGTTTTGTCTGGTTTGTCAGAATTGCGGCACTTCTAAGCGTAATGCTTGGAAGTATGGCTCTGATACTGTCATTGTCGGTACTCGAAGGCTTTGATGACAAATTGCACGAAAATGCCATTAAATTCAGCTCCCATATTTCAATAAAAACATTTAACAGGACTCCTATATATAATTATCATGAAGTTATGAATACACTTCGCGATAATTATAGCGACCTGGAAGCAATGGCTCCGGTAATTGAACGCGAGGGGCTTGTCAGGACAAAAACTTATACTGACGGAGTGGTGATAAGGGGGATGCAGCCGGGGTTGGATATTACATCGCTCGAAGAAAACCTGAAAGAAGGCCATTTTGCTTTTAGTTCGGATTCGGCCAGGGAAGCAATAATCGGTGTTCCTCTGGCAAACAAACTGAATGTGAAGCCGGGGGACAAAATAATACTATATACACTCAAAAATGCCGGGTTGTCGGCGGGTGCAATACCTGATGCGCGAATATCACGTTTCAAAGTCAGGGGGCTTTACCGCACAGGTATGAGCCAATATGATGAAACATATATATTTATACCTATGAAATCAGCTGCAGGGCTATACAGGATTCCACCAGCTCAGGCCACTTCTATCGATATTATGTTGAAAAATCCCGAAGAGGCCATAAGTGTATCCAGGCACATGGATGATCAGCTTGGTTTTCCTTATTTTACAGAAACTGTTTACGAAAAGCATTCGGCAATTTTCTCATGGATAGAATTGCAGAAACAACCAATACCCATAGTGCTTGCATTGATAAGCATTGTTGCCGTCCTGAACATTATTACAACTCTTCTTGTTATTGTGGTAGAAAAAACCCGTACCATTGGAATTCTCCGTTCACTCGGAATGAAAGGCTCCCAGATAGTCAGTATTTTTGTTTTCAGGGGAACAATGACCGGTTTTATCGGTACAATATCAGGTTCGCTTCTGGCATTTATTTTGTGCCTGATACAGCAGAAATACGAGATTATTAGCCTGAAAGGCGAGATTTACTTCCTTGATGCAATTCCTATCAGTATGTCTCCCTGGCATTTCGTTATAGTCATCGGTGTTTCGGTATTCATGGCATTTCTTGCTACTTTCATTCCTGCATTGATTGCTGTCAGGATTAGCCCGGCCCGCGCTTTAAGGTTCAAATAGCTATCTCATAATTCACTATCAATTTTCGATAATCTGCATTCCGATTTTTGAAACCCCCGGAATTTTTATCCGTATTTATTAGTAAGAGGTTTAACAATTTCGGAGGCCTTGACAATATGATTACCACCACAAACATACCAGGAATTTCCCGGCAGACAATTATTTGAATAATTATTTACCGGGAAAGCAATATCGAAACCGGGATATAATTATTCAGCTCCAGATATTCAATTTATTGGCTTGCCATTGAGTGTTCATAGCGCTATGATTGATTGTTTGAAATCCTGATATTCGGAGCAAAATCAATTTTATCCTACGAATTAAAAATCACTTTTGAAAATTTAAAATATTAAGCTATATTTCGCTTTCTGATTGAATCAAATGACCACTTAGCGCCGGAATATCCGACCCTTGAAATTGTAAAATTGTAATTTTTCGGGAGTAAAAGATGTTTATTCTATACTTATCTTGTCTGATTTTTGGCGGTATCCTGCTCGGAGCCAGCTTTATAATGGGAGACAGCCACGGAAGCCATGAACTTGACGCTCACGCGGGTGGCCATGATCTTTCCGGGGGTGATCCCGACCTGAGCCACGATGTTGACCATTCAGGAGATATTGACCACCAGGGCGATGCTGCCGATGCTGCAAAGTTCCTGAGTTTCAGAAATATTATCTTTTTCATGGCTTTTTTCGGGCTGACCGGAACAGTGCTGGAGCTTATGTCCGCAAATTTCCTGATCACACTGGCGGCATCCGTCGGTATTGGGGCAATGTCCTGGGTAACAGGCCATAAATTTTATAAATACCTTCTGACTTCCCAAAGCGGTGAATCTTTGCAGCTCGGTACATTGAAAGGAAGAACAGGAAAGGTATTGCTTGGACTGAGCGGAAAAGAAAAAGGAAAGATATCTGTATGTGCCGGAGGAAACACAATTGAATTAAAAGCAAAGATTTCTGATGCTTCAAAGAAAAATCAATTCAAATTCGGTGACAGGGTTCTTATTATTGAAGTGAAAGACAATATGGCTTACATTGTAGAAACAGATTACTTAAACTAAGGAGAACTTACTATGGAAAACAGTGCAATACTAGTGCTTGTTGTAATCGCAGCAGCTGCCCTGCTGATAGTTATGATAGCAGTAAGCAGGCTTCTGCTGATCGCTCAGCCGAACGAAGTTATAATACTATCGGGGCGTAAACGAAAACTATCTGACGGTTCGATTGTCGGATTCAGGATGATCAGGGGCGGGAGAGCCATAAAGATACCGCTGCTCGAAAAAGCATCCCGCATGTCGCTTGAAACTATTCCGATTGAACTCTCTGTTCATAATGCATATTCCAAAGGCGGTATTCCGCTGGTAGTGGATGCTATCGCAAATATTAAGATTGATGCTACAGAACCGATTTTCGGAAATGCCGTGGAAAGATTCCTGACAATGAACCAGGAAGAGATCCATGCTATAGCCAAGGACAACCTGGAAGGTAACCTTCGCGGAGTCCTTGCCTCGCTGACCCCGGAAGAAGTAAACGAGGACAGGTTGAAATTTGCTCAGAAGCTGATGGAAGAAGCCGATACCGACCTGGAAAAACTGGGTTTGAAACTTGACACTTTGAAAATCACGAATATTTCCGATGAAAGAGGCTATCTGGATTCTATCGGACGTATGAAAACTGCCGAGGTAATTGCCCAGGCTAAAAAGGCCGAGGCGGACAAAAAAGCCGAAGCTGAAGAAGCCGAAGCTGATGGCGTGAAAAGAGCCGAGATTGCCAGGGCAAAAGCCAAGCAGGATATTGAAACAGCACAGATTGAAGTTCAGCAGAATATTAATATCAAGAACTCGATGAAAGAAGCCGACGCCAAGGAAGCTGCCGCACTTGCAAAGGAAAAAGTTGAGAAAGCAAATGCAAAGGCCAAACAGGAAATTGAAACAGCACAGATTGAGTCGCAACAGAATGTTAATATTGCTAATTCACGCAAGCAGGCAGAAGCCAAAGCGGCAGAAGCGCTTGCTAATGCAGAAGCCGAAAAGGCCAGAGCAGAATCCAAACAGGCCGTGGAACAGGCGCAGATCAGTTCGGACAGAAATGTTAAAGTTTCTGAAGCACTTGCCGGTCAGGAAGTTGAAACTGAACGCAACAACCTGAGGATGAAGAAAGCCGAGCTTGAAAAAGAAGCAATTATCATGGAAAAAGAAGCTGAAGTTGCAGGACAGAAAGCTCAGGCCAAATACGAGCAGGAAATGGAAGAGGAAAGGATTATCCTCCAGAAGAAACGCCTGCAGGCTGACGTTATCGAACCGGCTAAAGCCAGGAAAGAAGCACTGGAACTTGAAGCAAAAGGCGAGGCTGCATCAATTATCGCTGACGGTGAAGCACGCCGTATGGTGCTTGAGCAGATGATAGGCGCATATCTCAGTGCGGACGGTAAGGGAGATAAAGTATTCATGCTGCAAATGCTTCCGCAGATTGTCGATACCCTTACTTCATCAATAAAGGGTATTAATATTGACAAGATAACAATGATTGACAGCGGAAACGGCGACAATGGCGGAAATAATATTTCCAAGCTTGTAAACCAGCTCCCGGGATCGGTCGTCTCACTTTCCGAAATGATCGAGAATGCAACAGGCGTTGATATACTCAGCCATTTTGGAAAAAACAAAGAAGATGATGCAAAAGAATAAATATTTGCAACACCTAACAATATAATTAGCCATACATCGTTTTTAAAGATGTGATGAATCTGACAAACTAACCCTAAACCCATAAAGAGCCGCCTTCCCCGGGCGGTTCTTGTTATTTTAAACTAAAATCAGGCAATTAAAATCGCCGGACGAGTGATGCTATCCAAAATCTGATGGTTAACCCTCAGGTTGCAACACTTTACTTCCTTACTATAAAACGGCCGTTCATGAGCTGCTTACCGCAACGAACTTTATAATAATAAGAACCGGACGGGAAAATTTGAAAGAGGAAATTATTCTTTCTTTAATATTGCTATTGAAATATCATCAGACTGACTGGCATCGTCTATGAAATATTCTAATTCGGCAAGAAGTCTTTTGCCCATCATAGAAGCATTCTGATGTTTTATCTTGCCGAGAAATGTCTCGAACTTATCTTCCCCGAGGAAATCTCCCCAAGGGTTTCTTGCTTCCGTTACTCCGTCTGAATAAATTATCATTGCATCACCGGAGTTAAAACTAATTATTTCTTCGCTGTACGGAGGTTTTTTCATCAGGCCTATTGCCGGCATACCTTTTGTTTTAGTTTCTTTTATTTCATCACTGAGAATTTTTGGGGGCATGTGGCCTGCATTAACAATTTTGAGTTTGTCTGAATTGTCTTCTACTTCTACATAAACAAGCGATGCAAAGCTTTTAGAAGTTTTATCCCTATGGAAAATGGAGTTTACCCTGTCGCAAATTTCTGCTGGGGAAGTTATCTCGTTTGCCATAGCCCTGAGTGTGGATTGTAATTTCACCATAAACAGCGCTGCCCCAAGGCCTTTGCCGGAAACATCCCCGAGGGCTATGTAATTCCTTTTTTCGCCAAGCCTCAGGTAGTCCACCATGTCGCCGCCAACATCATTTGCAGGCCTGGAGTACAGAAAAATGTCCCAGCCACTGATAGCAGGATTCTCCTCGGGCATCATGGCCTCCTGAACTGAGCGTCCTTCGCGTAGTTCACTTTTAGCCAGTAGTTTGTCCTTAAGTTCCAGCATAAGAATAAATATCAGTACAAAAGCTGCAAACAGATTGAAATCCATATTGGGTTCAGAATTGCTGTTTCCAATTTTTACTGTCAGGAACATAAGTACAATGCTGAAAATGAAAAGCATTCTTCGAACAGTATTCATTTTCAGAAAAAGGCTTTTCAGCAGCCAGAATGGCAAAACGAAGAATTTTTTGAACCCGCCCATCGTTTTTAGCTGTTCCCGTCTGTCATCATCAATAAAGAATTCTTTCAGTTCGGCCCATTCGCGTTTCAGGTTCTTAAAGAAATCACCGCTGTTCAGGTCATCCTGTAAAGTTTCCCTGATACCCGGTTCTTTTTTTCTGAAATTATTCGTTCCCGCCATAAAAACTCATTCTGTATTAGATCTATTTTATACGGACAATATAAAGAAAAGTTATTTATATCGGAAGGTTTTGGCGGCCTGCCAATCAAGAAATTATTAAAAAGTGATATTCAAATTTCATAAGCGAAGCGATAGGAAGTTGGTCAGGCTGATTAAGTGCTGCAAAGCCGGAGAATAAAACACTCTGGCTTACTGCGGTAAGTGGAATGCAGTCTTTCCCTCTGTGGCTTAAAATTTTTCACCCTGCCTAAAATATTTAGGCGTAAAGCAAGTCTCTAATTATACTTTTAATTAACTTTTTTTCACCGGGAGCTGAAAAAGGAAAGACTGAGACTTAGAGCGGAGATCTGACACAAAGCATGACAAAATCACCATCATTCGGAATGTAGAATACCCCGATAACATAAATAAATTATGAGATATATTTACCGGGTTTTAATTTTCCTTACAATTTATCTGTTTATTACTTTCCCTGTTTTCCCAAATGAGGAGAAAGAACCTTATTATATTGGCATCAGCGCAGGAGCCGGAATGATATGGAATGAAAGCACTATTCCTTATTTTCCGAATAACAGCCTTTGCGGCAGTTACGGTAACGGCGAAGATATAAGCTGGTTCGCCGGACTTATCGGCGGATATGAAATTATGCCGAAATTTCTTTTCATCGAGGGTCGGCTGAGCTATGATTACCGTCCTGCTTCGCTAAGCGGTGAGTCGCAGTGCTCTGAGGTTCTGGATCCTGAAAAAGACGAGTATGTTCCTTTCATCCGGGAGCATAATTTCGATGCCCAAATCGCTGTTTTTGCGCTTGCTTTGAACGCGAAGCTGAAACCTCTGTCATCTTTGCCTCTGTACTTTAGGGCGGGTATTGATATTGCCGAGCCTTTCTTCTCTTCAGAATTTACAAATACTGAAAAAATTAAATCGCCATTATCCGTGAGGTATGAAAACGGTACATTTCAGCAAACAGTTGGCGAAGGTGAGATTCAGTCGCAAACAAATCTTGGACTGCTTGCCGGGGCTGAATGGAAAGTCCGTTTGAATGAAAACATATCGCTTCTTCCGGGAGTGGAATACAGGTACGGGTTAAACTCAGTGATGAAAGAAAGTGACTGGAAGAACAGCCTTCTCCGATTTACTGTATCCCTGGCATACAATCCGGGCGGAAAGGAAAAGCCAGACTATGAATTTGAATATAAAAACAGATATGATGATATGGATGAACCTGCGCCGGTCAGGGATCCGATTATTGCATTGATAAAACCGGAACCCGTTGAGATAAGGGAAACAATAGTTACCAGGGCATATCCTATACTGCCCTATGTGTTTTTCGACAGCGCTTCACATGATATGAAAGATATATATTTACCGGGTGGAGATGTTGACGAATTCAGCGAGAATAATCTCCCGAATGAAACCCTGGATATATATTATTCAATTATTGATATTATCGGCTCCAGGATGAAAGAAAATCCCGAAGCCGTTTTAACAATAAACGGAGTTACCGACGGCGAAGAGCTTCCTGAAAGAGAAGACAGGCTGAATCTTGCCGGCCAAAGGGCGCGCAACTTTGCCGGATTGATCGCGAATCGCTGGGATATTGACAGGGACAGGTTTATTATCAATAAATCAGACAAACCTAACCTGCCAACAAGTACTGAATATAGCGAAGGATTTGACGAGAACAGGCGTCTGGAATTGTACTCTGATAATCCCAGGCTTCTGGCACCGGTAATCCATTCGCGATTTCTTGAATACACTCCGCTCGAAAAACCCCTTGAACTGAAAATTGATATCAAAGAACCGAAACATGTCAGGAATTATGAGCTGAGGCTAAGATATAATGATGAAATGGTTAAGAAAGTTAGTGGCGAAGGCGCACCGGAAACTCTGACAATTCCTTCCGATTATCAACTGGAAAAGATAATTACCGATGCAGCTGAAAAAAATAAACCTCTTGAGGCGGAACTGACTGTTTATCATCAGGACGGCGGAATGGAAATATCTTCCGAGCTTATCAATATTACAAAAAACAGGGATAATTTTGAGATTGGCCGCCTGAATCTGATAGTATTTGATTTTGACAGATCTTTGATTTCTGATTTTAACACAAAGATGATAAATGATTTTGTAAGAAGCGCTATTAAGAATAATTCAAAGGTAAATATTACCGGCTCAACCGACAGGCTGGGCGAATACAGGTACAATATGCGCCTTTCGCTGGACAGGGCAATAAATGTCAGGGATTATATCAAGTCGATAAATCCTGATGTAGAAGTAGACAAAGTAAGCGGTACGGGGCCAGACAAATTATTATACGACAACACGCTGCCGGAAGGGCGTTTTTACTGCCGTACCGTATTAATTGAAGTTAAAACTCCGATAGAATAATTCATCACAATTACAGGAACACATTATGGATCGTCGCGACTTTATAACAAGTTTTTCACCCGGGGCAGCTTTCAAAGCTCCGCAGGGTTCGCCAAAGAAACGGGGAGACATGATTCAGTCTCTCGACGAACAGGCAGGCCCCCTTTCCCGCAGGCAGGCAGCGCACCTGCTTCGCAGGTTGACTTTCGTGCCAACACCTGAGGAAATTGATACAATTACCGGCAAGACTGCCCGCGAAGCAGTGGAAATGATTCTTGGTGACGGCTCGCAGGCGATGCCGGAATTCCCGGAAAAATCCTGGGTAACAACACCCGAGGAAAATCCGCTGACAACCGGATCAGTTGATATCCGCTTTGAAATAGAAGGAAGGATAAAAACTGCATATAAAGAATTTATTGACTGGTGGATAGGCCTTATGAGACAGGAGGGGCTGTCCTCCATGGAAAAACTAACCCTCTTCTGGTCAACTATCTGGACAATCGAATTTACTTATGATACCCTGGCGCTATTGCCCCCGGGCCTGCTGATAAGAAACAATCAAACCCTGAGGCAACTCAGAATGGGTAATTACAAAGAAATTGCAGAAGCCATAACTCTGGACGGTGCTATGCTGATGTACCAGAGCCTTTTCTATAGCAACAGGAATATTGCCAATGAAAACTATATGCGCGAGATGATGGAACTGTTCACCATGGGCACGGGCGATGTACTTACCGGCGACAGAAATTATACAGAGGGCGATATCCGCGAGGGTACAAAAGCCCTTACGGGATGGCGTACTGCCGCTTACTATGGCGAACCGCATCCGAACGGATATTTCGAAACATACTTCTCCCCTAATGATCATATTATTGAAGCAAAAAGCTACATGGGTGAAACAATTCCACCCAGGTATGAAATGTCCAATACCGAAGACCTGGTAAGAAAAGAAGAACTGCGTGAAGGAATAATCGATATTATGTTCCGAAACCGGGAAAGGTCGATTGGTCGCTTCATTGCAAATAAAATGTACAGGTATTTTGTGTATTCCAACCCGGACGCAATTGACGCGGATATAATCGACGAACTGGCAGATGTTTTCATCCACAACGAGCATGATGTACGCCCGATGTTTGTAAAATTATTTGCCAGCCAGCATTTCTTTGACGAAGCCAATATGGGTATTCAATTCAAGAGGCCGCCTGAATTCATTATCGGCCTGCAAAAGATGCTTAATGTGGAATACAGCGAATCCCGCCAGGCAATATTCGATCTGGAACAGGTGCTTTACGATCCGCCAAATGTGGGAAGCTGGAAGGGCTACCGTACATGGATAAGTACGACCACATTCCCGCTAAGGGCAAAATATGCCGGAGAAATTATTGATCTTGCCGGAAATGATAAAATTTTTGCTCTCGCGAATAAATTCCCCGGTTCCGATAATATCGATACTTTCGTTTCCAGCATAACTGAATATTTCCTGCCAAATCCAATTGACGCAACAAGAACTGCAAGGTATAAAGCCCTGATTCTTGAAAAATCAGGAATTGACGAATCTGCATGGGGCGCGGAACTCGCGGCTGAAAACGAAGCGGTTGCCACGGCGATCAGAGAATTAATTCACTCTTTTATTACTTCACCTGATTTTCAGTTAATATAAGGGGGACGATATGAAAAGAAGACAATTTATTAAAAGCACAGCAGTTGCTACAGCCGGAGCGGCAGTTGCCCCGGCATTCCTTAAGGGGAAACCGATATTTTCAACCGTCCCGAACGACAGGATATTAAATAACGAAAATGATAATATCATGATAATACTGGAACTTTTCGGCGGAAATGACGGGCTGAACACAATTGTTCCGGTGTATAACGATACTTATTACAACCTCAGGCCTACGCTTGCCTATCCCGAAGCCGAAACAAGACGTTTCCAGACTTCGGATGTTTACATGAATAAATCCATCGTTGACGGGATACACAACGGCGGGATGATGCGCCTTCTTGAAGACGGCAGGCTTGCCATTATCGAAGGAGTTGGATATGTTAATCCCAATCTTTCGCATTTTCGATCCCAGGATATTTGGCTGAGTGGTATAAATAATTCAAACAACAGCGTGAACCTGAACGAGGGCTGGCTGGGAAGATATTTCGCAAATATGCTTGAAAATTATCCCCAGGAAATACCCGAGGATCCGATAGCAGTGAATATTGACGGCTCGCTGTCGCTTACATTCAAAAGCGATAAGGGACACATGGGCATAGCACTTACCGATCCGGATAAATTCTACGAACTTGGACAGGGATTGACTCCGGTTGAACCTATTATGACAGGCGACAGTGCTTTTGATAACGAATTTAATTTCGCAAGAGTAATAGCCCAGCAGTCAGAACTTTATTCGCAGAAAGTAAAAGCAGCCTACGATGCCGGAATTGAGAAAATCAAAGTGAATTACAGTGAGGGGCTACCACAGAAATTTAAAATGATATCCGCGCTTATAGCCGGAGGCCTGCAATCCAAAGTGTATTATGTAAATCTTAGTAATTTCGATTCACATGCCCAGCAGATGACCGAAGATTTCGAAGGCCAGCACCCGACACTCCTGCAGCAGGCTGCCGCTGCAATATGCGAGTTCATGGACGATGCCGTGCAGCAGGGATGGTCGGAAAGAGTTGTAGGAATGACAACATCGGAATTTGGCCGCAGGGCTTACGATAACGGATCGCGTGGAACTGACCACGGCGCAGCTTCCATGCAGTTTGTTTTCGGAGATCACGTGAAAGCCGGTTATTACGGTGAAAAACCTGACCTGGACGACCTGGATGAGGACGGCGACGTGCGCCACCAGTTTGATTACCGCAGAACCTACACGGATTTCCTGGAAACATGGCTCGGTGCTGAACCACAGGATAGTGCGGCTGTTTTTGGCGAGCAGTATATGCCTATAGGTGTTCTGGAACCCCGCGATGTATCGGTAAATGACCCGGTTGCAGGCGGCCGGTCCGGACTGAAAGTATATCCAAGCCCCAGCCCCACGGGTGAAGGAACTGTCTCATTCGAGCTTCGCGAGGCTTCGAATGTTTCGATCAGCGTACATGACCTCCTGGGCTATAAAGTATTGGATATTAAAAACGGCAGTATGAACGCGGGTATTTACAACATGCCATTCAGGATTAATAAATCAGGATCATATATTATCCGGATGACTGCAAACAAGCGCTCCTACAGCGGCAAATTTGTTGTGATCAGATAATAGTTCTTTCAGAATATAAACGACAAATCCCCTCCTGCGGTAGTTAGAGGGGATTTTTTATTCAGAATACAAACGCAGCAACTCACAGATCCCATAATATTTTTCTTCATCGAGCAGCCCGTTTTTCCTGGATAGTTCAGCCAGGGCCAGCCCCGTTAAGGCGTAAGATTTTTGAAGTTCGGGGAAACTTTCCAGGCCCTCGATATGCAATTTAACCGCATCCCTGTCTCCCCGGGCGATTGGGCCGGAAAGGGGGAATGTATTCTCCTTCATTGCATCAATATTATTCTGCAAAGTAGTCCTGGTTATTGCAGGTACGAAGTCCATGGGGTCAATACCTGCAGCAGTGGCTATCTCCGATGACAGGCTTATAACGGCTGTCAGAAAGTTTGATGCGGCTACAGCCGAACAATGATACAATGCTTTTGAGTGTTTATCGCTGTAATCGGGAAAAATTGCTTTCCCGCCGGTACTTTCAACAAAAGCAGTCCAGAATGTTTTATCTTCTCCCGGACAATCCATTCCCCATGAAATACCATTAAATACATGGGGATGATAGTTATAAAAAGTCTGGTAGGGATGCACCGAGGCAGTTTTAGCGCCGGCTTTTCGGGATTCACATAGGATTTCACTACCCAGAAAACCGCTGGAATGACAAATATACTTTTCTGTTATTCCTTTTCTGGCTAATTGCTTATCGACTTCAGTGATAGCTTTGTCATTAACAGCAACGATAATTATATCCGGGATTGTATCGATCTCATTTATGTTATTAAAAATTGTAATATTGTCGCCGATATTTCTTAGCCTTTCTAAAGATTTCCCTTTACGGGCAAGCACCCATTCAATTTCATTTTTTTCTATGAAATGCCTTATCAATGCATTTCCAAGTTGCCCTGCGCCAATAATGCCTTTGCTTGTTTTCATATTCTTATTACTGCTTAGTTTAATTATAAAATTGATGATATTATCAGATATTTTATTCGTTACTACATATTATATAGGGAAAATATGTTAAATGTTTTAAAAAATATAAAAAAATGTCACTCTGAACGAAGTGAAGAGTCTATTCTTAATATTTTTATACTTCAACAAGTGGATTCTTCAGTCGCTTCGCTCCATCAGAATGATGATTTTTCAATTATTCTTTTCAAAGCAGAATAATATCATCTTAGCTGAGTAGCTACTTTTTTTCTAATTTCACCAACACTTACAGATGAAGGTGTAATCTCTTAGCTCTCCGCCTCGCTGAGGGCTGGGAGGGGTTATACAAAACCTTATAAATTATCAATAATGCTTTTCTTCATAATCAAAAGCCATCCTTTAGGAGAATTATTAATCGAATATATTGTAAGGTACAAATTGATCATTTCTAATCAAATCTAATTTCAATTTCATCCTGGCATCTGCCATTTTCTTTACTTAAGCTATGTCATAATAATTATTCGGTCCGCTGAAACGCGCCCTGAATTCTTCCCTTAGGATTTTATTTTCCGGTTTTAGCAGATCGGGGTCGTCTTCTACAATCTCAAATGCCAGCTTTCTTGCTTCGCTTATCAGCGGCCCGTCGTTTACCAGGTCAAGGTATTTAAACTCAGGAAGGCCTGACTGCCTGGTGCCAAGCACGTCGCCGGGCCCGCGCAACTGCATATCCGCCTCGGAAATTTTAAATCCGTCGGTGGTTTCCTCCATTGTTTTCAGCCTGATTATCGAAGCGGACCTGTCATCACCTTTTTTTGCTTTGTTTTTTACCTGGTAGCGGAAATGATCCTTTGTCATCAGTATGCAGTATGACTGCTCATGCCCCCTGCCAACGCGCCCCCTAAGCTGATGCAATTGAGAAAGGCCGAAACGCTCGGCATTTTCAATCAGCATGACTGATGCATTCGGCACATCAATACCCACTTCAATAACTGTTGTGGCCACAAGAATATCATATTCCTTATCAAGGAAAGCTTTCATGGCATCTTCTTTCTCGTACCAGAACATCTGGCCGTGGAGCAGCCCGATTTTCAAATCCGGGAATACCGCTTCTTTAAGCCTTTCGTAATGGTCGGTGGCGGCTTTTAATTCAAGTTTGTCGGATTTTTCCACCAGCGGGTAAACAATATATGCCTGGCGGCCTTTAACTATTTCCGATCGGATAAAAGAATAAACCGATTCAATATCTTTCTCGTAAGATATTCTTGTTTTTATCGGCTTACGGTTTTTTGGGAGCTGCTTGATTATCGAAACATCCAAATCGCCGTAAACTGTCATGGAAAGCGTCCTTGGAATAGGCGTGGCAGTCATCACCAATACGTGGGGAAAAAGGTTCTCATCGGGAAATGATTTGCTGCCAAGCTCTTTCATATCTGCTCTTTGTTGCACGCCGAACCTGTGCTGCTCATCGATTACTACAAGGCCCAGCCTGTTGTATTCCACTTCTGCCTGGAACATGGCATGGGTACCGACAATGATATCGGCGTCGCCGGAACTGATTTTTTCGAGAGCCATCCTTCTTGCTTTTACTCTCTGCCCTCCGAGAAGCTGAACAATATTCAGGTCAAAGTCTTCAAGGAATTTTTCAAGGGAATGAAAGTGCTGCTCGGCCAGAATTTCTGTAGGAGCCATAAGCGCTACCTGGCAGCCGTTGTCGATAGCCATAAGCATAGCCAGGATGGCAACAATTGTTTTTCCTGAACCCACATCGCCCTGGAGCAGCCTGTTCATTGCCGAACCGCTTTTAATATCAGCGGCAATCTCCCTTAATACTTTTTTCTGGTCGCCTGTCAGTTCAAATGGCAGTGCGTCAAAGAGTTTTCTCGCGCTGTGGCTTTTTTTGTCCATAACCGGGCCTCTTTCGGTCAGCCTGACGCCACGCTGCCTGTGCGCAAGGAAAAGCTCGAAATAAAATATTTCTTCGAATTTCATTCTCCTGACCGATGCTGCAAGAATTTTTTCATTCCGGGGGAAATGCAGGTTCTGAACAGCATCCCTGAGGTTGGGGAAATTATTTTTTTCAATAATATATCCGGGCATTGTTTCGCCGACATATTTAATTTCCTGGCGAACCACGGTTTCCATTATCATACGCATCAGGCGCATAGTAATCCCGGCTTTTTGCAGGTTTTCACTGCTTTTATACTTGGGTAATATCTTTCCCTGTGAGTAAAGCTGAATATCCTCCGGATCAACTATCTCTATTTCCGGATGGCTGAAATCCATAAAATTATAACCGAATTTATCGGGCTTGCCGCTTACCACAAGGGTTTGGCCCTGCTGATAGCGACGCTTGAAATATTCCACCCCCTGCCAGAAAACAATGTTTGCCTCTGCCCCGCTTCCGTCACCGAGCTTTAGTTTGAACATCTTTCTCTTTTTTCCGAATTGATGTTCCTGTGTAGTAATAATTTTCCCGACAATAGTTATTTCCGACTGGAATTTAAAATCGCTGAGGGAACTGTCTTTATCAAAACTGTCATTATTTCTTAATATAGCTATTTGGTTTTTTATCGATTGAACTTCATTGCGGTTAATATATGCCCTCGGGAAATTGGTCAGCAAATCTCCGGGAGTAATAAGGCCTTCGGCTGCGAGAGCTTCGGCTCTTCTCGGCCCGATTCCTTTAAAGTATTGAAGGCTTGTTATCCTGTCCGGCATAAAACACTCCGTTTAATCACAATCAACGCAAGTTAATTTTTTTTTTATTAAAATTCAAGTTTGAACGATGCTAAGCATGACAAAAGCATTTATTCTACAAATTAATCTTGTCTATTATTTATTTTCTAATTAGATTGTAGAACGTGTAGTACTAATATTGGCTTTGATGCTAAAATGAAAAATGACAATAAATTAGAAAAACAAATACAAAAGCTGACTGACAGCCTTGATATAATAAGCCGCTCCCATGATGAATTAAAAAAAGAAATTCGGAGTATGAACATGGGTTTGTCGGACAAACATAAATCGAACAAGGATTATCTGAATATTCAAACAGAAATGATTATTAGCTATGCTCCGGATTTCTTCAATTCAACTGTTGATGATATTGCTATTCTTGAAACTTCTGGAATAATTAAATTGATCAATCCAATAATGGCAAAATCCATAGGTTACAAAGTTGATGATGCTATAGGAAAAAACCTTTTTGAAATTTTTGAACCTAAGGAAAGTGCGGAAAAAAGAAAAGAACGCTTTTATAAAGCAATTCTTGACAAAAGAACTATCAGATTTCAGGATATGAGAAATGATGTATGGTATGATATCTATATCAGGCCTTTGTTAGACAGTAATAACGAAGTTACGGAGGTATTTCTTTTTGCAAGAAATATAACAGAGATAAAAGAATCTGAAATGGCTCTTGAGGAAAACCAGAAAATCAGGCAGGCAATTCTCGATGCATCTCCTGTTGGTATCGGGCTGGTTAAAAACAGGGTTATATACTGGGCTAATGATGAACTTCACAATATACTCGGCTATGCCAAAAATGAGCTTATTAATCAAGATACAAGGATGTTCTATACAAATAACAGTGATTTCGAGAAAGCCGGCATGGAGTTATACAAACAATTGGAAAAGCCGGATAACCCCGGGTCGGAGTGGATATGGAAAAAGAAGGATGGTAAAAAATTGAACTGCCATGTTAAAATTTCCGCAATCGATCCGGAGGATTTTGATGCCGGCCAGATATTCACAGTCCTGGATATTACCGAGAAAACCCGTGCAACAATTGAACTTATGGAAAGTGAGAAAAAATTCAGGCTTCTATATGAGAATTCTGCCGATGCCATGCTCGTGATTGATAAGAAAGGTATAATTGACTGCAATAAAGCTACTTTGCAATTGTTTCAGTCAGAATCAAAATATAATGTTGTTGGTATTCATCCCGCACTTCTTTCGCCTGAAACACAGCCGGACGGAGAGAACTCGTTCATGAAATTCAGGGAAAAAATTGCCAATGGCTACAACAGCGGCTACGTGCGCTTTGAATGGCAGTTCAGAACCCTTTACGACGAGCAGGTTTTTGTAGAAATATCCATGACACGAATACCTCAGTCCGGAAATGATGCCCTTTTCACAATTTGCCGTAATATTGCAGACCGGAAAGATGCCGAAACTAAATTATCCTATCAGGCTAACCTGCTTGAAAAAGTTAACGATGCAATTATTGCTGTTGAAATAAAACAGGGGCCGGTAATATCAGCATGGAATAGTGGTGCCGAACGAATATACGGATGGAGCAAAAACGAAGTTATCGGAAAAAGCTGGGAGCAGTTCTTTCCTTCAGGCGATTCAGGCATGCACCTCTACGACCTGTTGAATATTCTCAGGGAAAAAAACGAGTACAACGGTGAATTTTCCAGATATGCTAAAGGAGGAAAACTTATTGAAGTTGAATCAAGGATAATTGCACTGACAGACGTGAACAATAAATTTGTTGGCTGGGTTAGCGTGGACAGGGATATCAGTGAAAGAAAAAAATCCGAGTTAAGGCTAAGAAATTCCGAGGAAAAATTAAGGAACCTGGCTATACACCTTGACTCCATCAGGGAGGACGAGAGGAAACAAATTGCAAGGGATATCAGGGATGAACTTGGGCAGGCTGTAACTACCTTGAAATATGATGCTTCCTGGCTTATGAAAAAAGTTCCGGAAGATAATAAATTTCTATACGAGCGCCTTGCGGAAATGTCGAAATTAATCGAAAAAACGGGCGGAAATATCAACAGGATTACCAGTGACCTGCATCCGATTGTACTTGACAGGATGGGGCTTTCAGCGGCGATAAAATGGCAGACAAAAGAATTTGAGAAAAAGACTTCTATCAGCTGCGAATTATATATCGAGGATATCGATTCCTTCCTGGATGTGAGCAAATCCGAGATGATTTTCAGGATATACCAGGAAATCCTGTCCAATACCGGCAAGCATTCCAAAGCAACTAAAGTTCAAATTAACCTTCATAAAAAGGCAAACAGAGTAGAACTGCTTGTTAGTGACGATGGTGTAGGTATGAGCCGCGAACAAATGAATAATCCTGCTTCCTTCGGGCTTCTTGCCATGACTGAAAGGGTCTATAACCTGAAAGGCCGAATAAATATCGACAGTTCCCAGGGGTTTGGAACTACTATATCAGTTAGTTTTCCTGTAGGCGGTTCAAAATCGAAATCTAATATTAATGTACTTATTGCAGATTCAAATCCAATTTTCAGAAAAGGACTTGCAGAAGTTATTCAGGAAGACAGCTTTATAAATGTGAGCGCTGATACTTCAACAGAACGTGATTTGCTGTTCAACTCTATGAAATTACAGCCGGATATAATAATATTGGATTCTGAATTCAGTGTCCGGGGCGTTACTGAAATTATCGGAGACCTGATTAATATGAAAAAAGACTGCAAAATATTGGTTTGCTTTGCCAGGGCAGACCGCCACCTTGCTAAAAGAACAATTAGCAGCGGTGCGGCAGGAATTATTGAGAAAAATTCCGACGGGAAAGCTTATATGCAGGCTATCTATAAAATAAAAAATGATAAAAAATACATACCGGAAGATTTCAGAGATGATGACGTTTACAGCACTGAAGAAGTAAAAGAACTTATGCCACATGAGAAATTATCCGACAGGGAATTCCAGGTAATGCGTTTATTAGTACGCGGAAAAAGGAATAAGGATATTTCATCTGAACTAAGCATAAGTAAAACAACTGTATCTACTTACCGATCAAGAATACTTGAAAAAATGGAAATGAAAGATATTAATCAACTCACAGATTACTGCATGAAGCAGGGAATTGTTAAATAAAAATTGATAATTCTACAAGAAAAAATTATGTTCTACATCACTTTTTAATAAAGTTCTACATTACTTGTATTTTAATCTATTAAATTTGTACCAGTTGATAAATTAATTATTTGAAAATCGGGTTGTCGAAGGATAAAGGACAAAATGAAACTTCTGATAGGCGAAAGGTCAAAATCGATTAGCGCAAGGATAGCTGCCTTGGCAATAGAGTACGTCAATGACCTGGAACATATAGGAATAGCCTCGACATTTACCGATACTGTTGGCAAAATAAACAGTTCGGAATTCGACGCTCTGTTACTCGATGCAATACTGCTCAGGGACAGGCCGTTGGATGAACTGAAAAAGCTGAAATTGAAAAATCGAAATTTGATCCTGGTAATAATGACGGACTTTGACGATAACGGGTTTCGGACTGTTTGTTTAAACAATGGCGCTGACTTCTTTCTCAGCAAAAACGAAAACTTTGACATAATACTGAATATTCTCAGGAATATTCAAATCGAGAATGAAGAGAATCTTCTACTCGAACAAGTACTTTGAAAAAATTTGAGACTAGGGGTAGTATCAACAGGCACGGTGGTGGTTGATACAAGATTTTTAGGAACCTTCGGTTATGGAACAGAAAAAATGTGGAACAATGTGTACTCTGTGGATAGGCGAAAATAGAAAAGATGGCAGATGATTTACTTGTATTGGCCGCCCCGGGCTTGATTTTTTACTAAAAAAAATTTCTTTCCAGCCTTGACCAATTGTTTGGAATATGATAAGAATATGAAAAAATGGTTATGCAATGGAATTTGAATGATGGCAATGTGGATAAAAGGCTGAAATTTTCTCCCTGATATAGTTGCAGGCCGCACGGCAGGAATATGGATTAGAATGGTAAAACAAAATGGAATAATGACGCATAGTACGGTTAATTGAATAAGGTTTGCAACTTAAAGCGGTCGGTCCGAATGGTAAGTACAATGGGGTTTCTTCAGAGAATTGTGTAGCAGAGTATTTTCATCGGAATGTTGTTCTCCCTAATGGGCAGACCGCTTAAATTTTAGGTTCACACACAGGAGGCTTCTTAGCCTCCTTTTTTTTTCCTCAAGGTTTGACATACTAATAAAGCCCGGCACATATTAATGCGCCGGGCTTTATAATTTTGAATATTAGGAATTATATCGCGTCAATAATTGAGTTGAAAGTTTCGCTGGGACGCATAGCCTTTGTTGTTTTATCGTCATCAGGCATGTAGTATCCGCCGATATCCATCGGGCTTCCCTGTGCTGCCAGCAATTCCTTGTTGATTTTATCTTCATTTGCTTCAAGATCTGCGGCAACCTTAGCGAATTTTTCTTTAAGCGCCGGGTCTGTATTCTGTTCTGCAAGAGCTTTTGCCCAGTACATTGCCAGGTAGAAACTGCTGCCGCGGTTGTCTATTTCGTTAACCTTACGCGATGGATAGCGTCCGTTTTCAAGATACATTCCAACAGCTGCGTCAAGGGTTTCAGCCATAAGCTTCGCCTTTTCGTTACCGGATTTTTCGGCAATCAGTTCAAATGAAGGAACAAGGGCGCAATACTCTCCAAGCGAATCCCACCTGAGATGGCCTTCTTTCAGGAACTGCTGAACATGTTTCGGGGCCGAGCCGCCAGCGCCTGTTTCAAACAGTCCGCCACCGTTCAGCAGTGGAACAATCGAAAGCATCCTGGCGCTTGTGCCAAGTTCAAGAATGGGGAACAGATCGGTGAGGTAATCCCTTAGAACATTTCCTGTTACTGCTATCGTGTCTTCGCCTTTTCTTACTCTTTCAAGCGAGAATTTCATGGCTTCAACCGGAGTCATTATTCTGATATCAAGGCCTGTCGTATCATGTTCGGGCAGGTATTTATTTACTTTTTTGATAATTTCGGCATCGTGGCCGCGCTTTTCATCCAGCCAGAAAATTGCAGGGGAACCGGAAGCTTTTGCCCTGTTCACGGCTAATTTCACCCAGTCCCTGATCGGTTCGTCTTTTGCCTGGCAGGCGCGGAATATATCGCCGGGTTCTACACTCTGCTCAAGCAGCGTATTGCCGTCGAAATCAACTATTCTGATTGTTCCGAAATCAGGAGCCTGGAAAGTTTTATCATGCGAGCCGTATTCCTCGGCTTTTTTAGCCATCAGGCCGACGTTGGCAACATTACCCATCGTGGACGGGTCGAACTGGCCGTTGGCTTTTGCATTTTCAAGTATTTCTTTATAAATAGTTGCATAGCAGCGATCCGGAACCATAGCCATACAGTCCTGAAGCTGGTCGTCCTTGTTCCACATCTTACCACCGTCGCGGACAACATTCGGCATGGAAGCGTCCACGATAACATTATTCGGAACATGCAGGTTGGTAATACCTTTCCTGGAATCAACCATTGCCAGGTCGGGGCTTGTTTCGTAAACTTTATTAATATCGGCCTTTATTTCTTCCTGTTTATCGGCTGGCAGCCTGTCCAATTTGTCGTAAACGTCCTGAAGTCCGTTGTTCAGGTTTACGCCAATTTCTTTAAGAGTATCAGCATGTTTTTCAAGCGCATCTTTGTAGAATACTGATACTGCGTGACCGAACATAATGGGATCGGATACTTTCATCATTGTGGCTTTCAGGTGAAGAGAAAGCAGGACTCCTTCCTTCTTAGCATCTTCAATCTTTTCGGCATAGAATTTCCTGAGAGCAGCAACATTCATCGTGGAACTGTCCAGTACTTCGCCTTCAAGAAGTGAAAGTTTTTCTTTAAGGACTGTTGCATTTCCGTCTTTATCTACAAATTCAATCTTTACATCGGTGGCTTTGTCCATGGTAACGGATTTTTCGCTGTCGTAAAAATCTTTTCCGTCCATGTGAACCACACTGGCTTTGGAACCTGATTCCGGCCAGGGTTTCATCATCTTATGGGGATTTTTCTGCGCAAATTTCTTAACAGATGCCGCCGGGCGCCTGTCCGAGTTTCCTTCGCGGAGAACAGGGTTCACAGCGGAACCGAGAACTTTTGAGAATCTGGCCTGAAGCGCTTTTTCTTCGTCATTTTTTGGTTCTTCAGGATATTCCGGTATATCGTATCCCTTGGAGCGCAATTCTTTGATTGCGGCCTGAAGCTGTGGAATGGACGCGCTGATATTCGGTAATTTAATAATGTTTCCTTCGGGAGTCTGTGCCAGATCGCCCAGTTCGGTAAGATAATCGGAAATTTTCTGCTCGTCGGTTAAATTATCAGGGAAATTTGCAATAATTCGGCCGGCAAGAGAAATGTCTTTTGTTTCAACATCAATACCCGTACCTTTGGTAAAAGCTTTTACGATCGGGAGTAAACAATAAGTCGCCAACGCCGGCGCTTCATCAATCTTTGTCCAGATGATTTTGTAGTTAGTCATGCTTAGTCCTTATAATGGGTGTAGAAAATGTGTACTTTATGTGATAGTAGGTTGATTTTCTTCTTTCAATACAATGCGTAAAATAACAATCTTTCGGAATAATTAAAATAGTTTTTGAAATGTTTGCGGAATATACAAAGTAAAACCGGATTATGTAATCGTGGTGTTTTTATTTGTAAGATATGGCTTCCCAACAATTTCCAAGCACTGCACAAATATTTACCAGGCGGCAAATATATTTTACCGAAGAGCAATATAATTCTTTAAAAAGTTACCGGGCTGTTCACTAATTTATACCAGGGGATAAAAATTGGAATATGGAAAAAAAAGAGTTCTCAGTATTCCTGTGATTGAAATATTTTAAAATATTGCAGGAAGTTCCGGGGACATAAGCAGGCTTGAAAAAACGGCAATGCATATATCATCGTTTAGATATTCGGATATTTAAGATTTTCTTCGTTTCTTACTTTTCAATTTATTTACTACAAGAAAAATGACAATTGATAACAATACTATTCCTAATGCTAACAGGTTGGAAATAATTCCCGGATCGGATTCCATACTTGTATGAGCTTTCAGCCTTAATGGCAGTGAAACAATGATCAAAAGAAGAAATATCAATAATCTAGTCTTCATTTTCTGCTTCTTCCTTTTCTTTTCTCATTTTCTGAGTTTCCTTCAGAGTAATAATTAATCCGTACCAGGCAGGAATTAATGGTATTGCAGCAGTAGCAACACCAGCAGTATATTTCCATTCCCCGTATAGAATAAACGGAAAAATAAAATGAGTAAGTTCAGCAACGGTCATGGCAACAAAGAAAAATCCCAGAAAATAGTACCCCAGAGCCCAACGCTTAATTATCAAAATTGCTCCTGATACCCACATTGCAGGGCCGAAAAAACCGGCAAATGTCAGAAAACTTTGCTGCGATACATGGCTATGACTTAAATCTGAGACAATATGTTCAAAACCAAAAATATACTCTTCGTACACGTGGATAATGAAGAATACAACAGAAAGCAAATATGATACAATTATCTTTGAAGTGTCGAATCGATACTTGTAACCAGTTTTCAAATATAGAATAAATCCTCCTGTGCCGGCGCCACCAATAATTATAGGGCCTGTTATTCCTAATAGAAAATATGAAAATAATGCAAGAAAAATTATAAATAATCCCGGTCCAATAATATCAAAATACTTCATATTTTTTACTCAATTGGTTTTTGAAAGTTGCATAGTAAATTTTATTGATATAACAACGATATTACTTGTAATTCATAGAAGTTTTCTATAATATAGCAAATCAGGGATTTATCTCCAAACAATACGATTTACAAGAAATATAACAAATTAACAAGCACTGTCACTTCCCGAAAACATTCCTGTTTATCATCCCGAAATCATCAAATGCAAGTTTGCGGGAAATACTTATTGAAGTAAAAACTGTCAGCGAAGCCCCGGCAAAAATTGAAGCAACTATAAGCACCTGGTATTTAATGGCAAGCATGGGGTCGCTGCCGCCAAGTATCTGGCCTGTCATCATTCCCGGCAGCCAGATTAGCCCGATAGTTGCAGTTGAAGCTACGCTGGGGCCGAATGCAGACTTCAGCGCCTCGCTCATAAAATCGAAGAGCGCTTCCTTCCTGTCGGCTCCGCTCATCAGGAAGTATTTATATCTTTCGTATTCCTTATCAATGGATTTATAAAAAGAGCGAATACCGATTATTGAGCTGTTCAGGCAGTTGCCGATTATCATCCCGGTTATCGGGATTATGTATCTCGCGTTGAAGAATTCGTCGGGGCCTATAACAAGAAATAGAAATATAGCGCCGGTAAATACCGTTCCGGCTATTACTCCGGACATAACCGGAAGAAGAAAATATTTCTTTTTCAGCTCTGTGCGCTGAACAATCGTAAACGAAGCTGCAACTATCATCAATATTACCCAGGCGGCATTTACATATATGGAATTATAATCGAATACCACCCCGAGGTATAGCCCTACCAGAACAAGCTGTCCTGTCATCCTGGCGTAAGCTCCGAGAGCCGCTTTGCCAAGCCCGGTTTTGAAATAGCTAAGTATTCCAATCGGAACTATCAGGCACAGGCATCCCAGCGCGAGGTTCAGCCAGCTTATATCAATTGATCCCATTTTCACCTCCGTTTGGGCCAACTTTTACAATTTTATCGCAGGCATTTACCCACAGGTTCTCATGCGAGGTTGACAGAACCGTCCTGTCCGGGGCTGAAAGAATGAAATCAGTAACCAGCGCAATAGACATTTCGTCAAGGGCGGACGTAGGTTCGTCAAGAATCATTATCGGCCTGTTCAGCAGCGAGCAGGTAAGTATACCGATTCTCTGTTTTTCGCCTCCGGAAATATCGTCGAATTTTGAATCAAGAATATCCTGCTCAAGCCCGATTTTTTCAAGTCCTGAACGAATAGTTTTTTCCGATGGAGTAACGGATTTATTCAATCTGAAACTAAAGGGTTTCATTATGGCTTCACGTACAATTCCCTCTCCTGCAAATGTAGTGTTTTGCGGCAGCCATGCCATCAGATATCTGATTTCATCAATATTTTTTGCGTTCAAATGCAAATCGTTAATAACAATAGTTCCTTTGTCCGGCAGCAGAAATCCCATTGCAAAAGCAAGCAGCGTGCTCTTCCCCGAACCGGACGAGCCGCTCAGAACAACTTTTTCGCCCTTTTCAATAAAAAGGTTTAGCCCGCCGAAAAGCTCCCTGCCCTTATATTTTTGATATATATCTTTAAATTCTATCATTTGGTTCAATATTCCTTTCAATACAAAAATAATTGAAATATATTATTTTACGAAGATTTAACTTGATTTTCAGATTTAATTATTTTTTTGTTATCTTATATATTCGTAAATAATATAATCTTGACTTAGTATTTACGTTTATATTGAACATGTTTGAAATATTATTTCGGGTTGGCAATGAAAAATAACAATATATCCTTGCTTATTATACCATTTCTGATTCTCGTGATCGGACATATTATCATGGGGCTTTACATGGAGGTTCCGGTTGTAGCCCCGGATGAATTTTCCTACCTGGCGCTTGCACAATATTTTACCGGAACGGATATGCCTTTTGTGCCCAATGGCGGCCTTATTGGAGGATTCGGATATTCACTCCTGATATCTCCGGCTTTTCTATTTAATTCCGGGCCTGTAGGGGCATACCAAACAGCTATAGTAATAAATTCAATTCTGGCTTCGGGTATTTACATCGGGCTTTTTCTGATGTTAAGGGTTTTATTCAATTCAAAACCTTCTCAGGCAGCGATAACTTCTTTTATTACGAGCCTTTACCCGGCATTTATGCTCCAATCCAACATGGCATGGTCTGATGCTATTCTTCCGACAATATATGTATTCAACATACTTTCGTTTATTTACTTAATAAAGCGCAGAACAATATTTTATTCAATAGTTCTCTCGTTAATAACATCCTATTTTTTATCTGTGGATGTACGGGCTCTGCCCATAATTCCTATCGCAATTGTTACCCTTGGCTATTTGGTTTACAGGAAAAGGCTGCCTGCAGTTGTGGGAATTGTTCCGATTATCCTGATAGCCGTTTTTACTACATTAACTTTAATATACAGCAATGTTCTTGCAAACATGATTGCAGGGCGTGGCGCTTTTGGGAGCAATATACAAAATCATATAAGCCTGATCTATGACCTGCTTTTATTTGCTATGTTCGTATTGGGAACATCCTGGCTGATAAAGAAGAAGAAATGGGCTATGCTTGCCGGTTTCGTTAGCGGATGGATTTTCGGTGTATTGTCAAGCATATCATTGTTCTTTATTTTCCTGCCGGTTGCAACTCTTATATATACCCTGCTGGTAAATCAGGGCAAGGAAAATATTAAACCCGTTTCATGGCAGGTTATTCTGATAACAATTTCAGGTGCATTCCTTGCCTATATATTGTTTCCCGAATTAAACTATGTAAAAGACAATTTTACGATTTTGGTTACATGGTCAACCAATCTTCTCAGCAGAGTATTTTATCTCAGCTTTTCAACATGGGGAATATTTCTGCTGGGTTTTCTCGGCATTTTTGTGTTCGTATGGAACAACAGAAACAAATATAAGGGAGCATACTCGGATGAGGCTATAGCCCTGATGTTCCTGTTTGCAACGGCAGTAGGAATTTTTGCCACAACTATCCCAATTATTAAATCCCTTGATTCTATCAGGCCTGACCTTTTGTTCTACGGAAGGTACGTGGAAGTATTTCTTGCTCCATTTTTAGCTATGGGTATATACGGCTTTATTGAAGATACTGAAATTGAAAACGGATTTTTCCGGATTTTCACTTCACTTGTCGTGATGATTATATCTGCTTTTGGAATAATTGCCCTTTATGGTAATTTTATTGATTCAGAGCCATCATTCAGGAATTTCCTAAGCTTCTTTGCGCCAAGGGCTGTTTTTGGCACAATTGATATTCTGATTTACCTCGGTATAATGCTTCTTGCCCTTATTATAATTTCGATATTATTCAGCAAAAATTTCAATTTTGGCGGTATCGTCCTTACCCTTGCATTTTTATCATTTTCAATTTTTACCTACAGGTATGTAATTCAGTATCACCAGTTCGAGAAACAAAAAATTACCAATATTATTAATACACTGTATGATATCCCGGATGTTAAATCTGCTGTATGTATGGCAGGCAATAAGTCCCCGGATACTTATATGTATAAATACAGGTTGCCAGGCATACATATTCATTACAAAGGGAATAGTTCATTTAAGAATTCATTTCAGAAAAAACGAAATGAAAACATGATGATTTCAGAGGACTACATGTTGTCCAACCATTTAAAATTTCCTGATTGCGGTAACTATTTTCCACTGGATATTGAATATGGAGGAAACAGTATTCTATGGGCAGCCAATTCAACTGCGGAAAAAAATAATACTCAAATTCCCTGCTATATTGGCCTGAATTTATTGGACAATAATATTGTTGGTGTTGTAAAGAAGGGATTCTTTTCCGATAATGTCAATGGAAAGGGGTGGATAAACGGAACGGCATTGATAAAAATGCCTATGAAGGCAAATGAGAATTATACAACATTTAAGTTCAGTGTTAATAATAATTCCGGCTCTCCGAAAAATCTGAAAATAATTTGCTCGGGTATTGAATTGTTCAACAAGCAGATACCTTGCGATACGAATATTTATAAAATTCATTTGCCGGACAGTATTGATGTAAAGAAATGTGACGGTTTAAAATTCTATTCCGGATTGGAACGCGAAATAGAAAAGCCGAACAAGCTGAAAGGGCTGCAATTGATCTCTGCCATGGTTCTCGGCAGTGCAAATGAAAACAACAGGCTTGAAGTTGATGAACCCGGAAGCGGATTCGACTATGATTTAAAAATTGCTTCCAATTATAATTTTTTCAAAGCCGGAAAGAAAGCCGGTGATATCATGAAAGTTCCTCTGATTATTACTAATACGGGTTCGGAAACAATCGATCTTGCTAATAATGATATTTCTGTATCAGTTTCGTGGTATGATTATATTCTGGAAAATAATTTTAAAACAATCGGGTTGAAGGGGCACAAAAAAATAATTGAACCGGGGTACTTTGCCAGGCTTATTATACATCTGCCTGTTGTGAATACTCCCGGAAGGTATTTTCTTGATATTGGATTGGCCAAAAATGGAAAATATGTGAATTCTAAATCCAACAGGTGCCACAGAATGATGGTAGTTGTGGATTGATCTTCCAATTAAATTTAATATTGAAAAGAAACCCGTTGTTAATCAATGGGTTTTGTTTTGCATAACAGCTGATCTCTGGAAATTAAAATGGACAAATTATTAAAATAATTTGAAGCTCTTTGTGCTTCCAGGAATTGCCTCAAATGTTTGAAAAACTGTTGTTTTGAGCGCAACAAGGAATCCATCAACCCATTACTACAAGATTGCTCACTACGTTCAGCCTGCACCCTGCTTGCCCCGATTTATCGGGGACGTGTCGGGAAATGACGAAGGAATTTTTAAGAACAATGGAACAATGCTAATTTACTGCAAAGTCAGATTTTGAAACTATTCACTGCTATGATAGTTAAAAAGAACTTGCACATATAGAATAAGTTCAGGAACCTGCGCGTTAAAGTTCCCTTAGTTTCTGCTGCTCTTCTTCAGATAAGTATTTTGGTTCGTATCCGGCGGAAAGGCAGCGAAGATAAATATCAGATGCTTTTGCCGCTATATCAATCAGGTCGAAAGCCTCCATGGGGGTATTTGCAAAAGCAAGGCTTCCGTGGCCTTCCCATACAGCCAGGCTTTTCCCTTCAATTCTATTGTAAGTATCTGTAGCTATTTCGTCGCTGCCGGGAGTTTTATAAGGAACAAAGGCAGCACCGTCAGGCAGGAACACTACTGCTTCGGGATGTGAACCCCACAATATTTTGTTAAAATCATCCGAGTTGTTTATTTCCGGCTTGTGAGACAGTATAATTATCTCTCTTGCATGGGCGTGAACAATAGCTTTCACCGGCTTGTTCTCTTCAATCTTCTTTTGGTAAATAGCAAGATGTGAGGACAATTCAGATGTCGGGTTGCCATCAGAACAGAACATGCCGGAGTAGGACAGATGATATGCCTTTGCATCGGCGGATATCTTTATCAGGCAGAGATTATTCAGCGGGTCTTTTGCCAGGTCGCGCATTCTGCTGCCGCTTATGCTGATAATGATATATTTACCGGCAAGTGCGGGACAGCTGATATTAATCTTTCCGGAAGCCTGCTCTTCGAATTCAGAAAATCCCATATCCTCATCAACTAAAAGTGAAATATTTCCTGCATTTCTTTCTGCCCAGCCTTTTTTCCAGAGTATTGAAGCTATCTGCTTTATTTCCTTCAGGGCATTTTCAATATAAATTTTACCTGATCTATACATAATATATCTCTTATTATTATTGTTTATTTCTCAATTTCCAATATAATAAATAATATAAATTCAGCCAATATTTAAGGTAGCAACTTTTATGATGTTTCTGATAGGATATATTGCAAATCATTTTTCGGAAAAAGGAATTGATATAATGATAATATCTCTTTTTAATATGATTGGAAATGCTTTATAAAATAGTCTCGGGTAGATAATTTTTATTAATAGTGTCATAAAATCCCGGGCCTAATCAAAAAATATTTGCTTTGCATTATAACAGGTGTTATATTCGTATTGGTTGACTCAGGCGATTTAATGAATTGATCAAAAATATTAAGAATCTTGTTATATAGTTATTATTCAGGCTACTATGATTGCCTGCGGCGATATTCTTGTATTTTATCTGAAAAATTGACAAATAATATTATATTATACATAACACGTGTTATACTGAAAGAAGGAATTTATGTCTCCGAAATTAACATTCCCAAAGGACAAAGTAATAGCAGCGGCCTTGGAAATAACAAGGGAACAGGGATTGGGATCGGTAAGCGCAAGAACAGTATCAAAGATATTGAAATCCTCGGTGGCGCCTATATACAGTTGTTTCAAATCGACAGATGAAATGAAAAAAGCCGTGCTGAAAATGGCTCATAATATCCTTATCGAGTACTCAACAAAGGATTATACCGATAAGATATTCCTTAATATCGGGGTTGGTTTCGTGCGTTTTGCCCGCGACGAGAAAAATTTATTCAGGGCTCTTTTCCTTGAGGAAAACAATTTCAATGATATTTCCATGGATTTCTTTGAATTCATAAAATACAGGATGTCGCTTGATACGGATTTCAGTGATATGCCTGAAGAAGAAGTCGGTAAATTATTCATGGATATGTGGACTTATGTGAACGGCCTTGCAAGCATGATTTGCGTAGGCATTCAGAAGGAAAACAGCGACCAGTATCTTATACAGAATCTGGCAAGGGTGGGCGCGGCAATTATTACTTCCTACGTTGGTAAATTTGACAGTCCGGATGATGTTGTAGTTAATGTTTGATGAATAGGAAAAAACAATGAAAAAGACTTTTATAACAGAACCGAAACTTATATTGATATCAATATTTTTATTTCAATTCTTCTTTTATATAAACGCTCGGGCAGAAGAACGAACTCAGACCGTAAGGGGTGTTGTGCTTGATGCAACATTGAATACACCCGTTCCCGGCGCTAAAGTTCAAATAATATCGCTAAAACCGGTTGTGGGAGCAATCGCTAAAAAAGAAGGAGAATTTGAGCTGAAGAATATTCCTGTTGGGAGGCATACGATTCTGGTAAATATGATGTCGTATAAGCCTTACAAACTGGATAATATTGTTGTTATCAGCGGTAAGGAAACATACCTTGAAATCAAACTGACCGAGAACCCGCAGATGACTGATGAAGTGAAGGTAACAGCAAACAAAAATGTTGCAGATGTAATCAATGAATTCGCTACAACCAGCACAACAGTACTCAGGCCCGAGGCAATATTCAGGTTCGCAGGTTCCAGGAACGACCCGAGTAAAACAGCCGCCAACAGCGCTGGTGTTACATCCAATAACAGCATGAGGAACGATATAATAATTCGCGGGAACTCTCCACTTGGCGTCCTTTGGAGAATAGACGGAGCTGATGTGCCAAGCCCTAACCACTTTATGGAGGCGGGCGCCGGCGGTGGTATATTCGGAATTCTGAACAATAACCTGCTTGCAAGCAGCGATTTTATCAGCGGGGCTTTCCCGACGGAATACGGAAATAAAACAGCAGGCGTTTTCGATATCAAACTCAGGAACGGCAATAACGAGCAATACGAGCAGACTTTCCAGGCAGGAATGAACGGACTTGAATTCGGAGTCGAGGGCCCCTTTACATCCGACAGCAGGGCGTCCTATCTTGCAAATTTCCGCTTTGTGTCTCTTCAACCGATAAAAGCGCTGGGTATTGATATAAATACAGACGTTATCCCGGAATACTTAGACGGAACTGTTAAAATCAACCTCCCGACGGAAGACTACGGTAAAATCTCTTTATGGGCTATTGGCGGTAAAAGCGGAATGAACAATTTCGAAAGCGAGGAAGATGACTTCGACTGGGAAGACTCCAACGAGGCCGAGGATTTTAAGCTCCGTTCCGATCTTTATGCCGCAGGGCTGAATCATGTACTCTTCTTTGGGGAAAGAACTTTTGGGGAACTTATTCTGTCAGCCTCGGGTTCATTCATGAACACACTAACTGATATGGTAACATTGGACAGCTCCTGGCGTGATTATTCCTTCAAACAAAACGAAAACAGCCTGATGGCGAGATACCAGGTAATTCATAAGGCTTCGGCAAAAAACCTTTTTAAAACCGGAGTCAGTTTTAATTACAAATCGTTCAACCTGAAATATGATAAATTGAACGATGATAATATACTTGAAGAAAAACTCAACGAAAAGGGCGACGCCAACCTGATGCAGTCATACGTTCACTGGCAGTACCGCCCTAATGACCTATTCGATTTCAATACGGGTGTACATTTCCAGTATTTCATGCTAAATGACAGCTGGGCGCTTGAACCGAGGTTTTCAACTATATACAGGTTTGCTGAAAACCAGAATATATCGCTCGGATACGGCCTGCACAGCCAGACACACCCGCTTATGCACTACTTCTTCAGGTTCTATGATGAAAGCGGTGAAAGGCAGCCCAATCTTGACCTGGATATGACCAAAAGCCATCATATAGTATTGGGTTATCAGAATACTATGCTGGATAACATTTACTTTAAAGCAGAAGGATATGTTCAGTATCTTTATGACGTGCCCGTGTCCCTGAAAACAAATAAAGAATACCTCTCGCTGATAAACCTTGGCGCGGAGTTCGGAATGGATATCATCGACAGCCTGGCAAACAAGGGCAAGGGAATTAACTATGGTATAGAGATCACCGCAAACAAAAGCTTCGAGGACGGCTATTACCTGATGTTCACCGGTTCGCTTATTAAATCAAAATACACTGATGCACTTGGGGTGGAACGCAGCACAACATTTGATATGGGCCATATTGCCAACATACTCGGCGGTTATGAATTTGAACTGGACGAGGACAGGAAGTATATTCTTACAGCAAATTTCAAACTGACAAGTACCGGCGGCCGAAGGGGTATTCCTATCGACGTGGAACAAAGTATAATTGAGGGCGATAAGGTTAAGGATATTTCCAGGGCTTACGAATACCAGTACGACAATTTCTTCCAGGCGGATATAAAACTCGGGCTGGTAATAAATCTGGAATCAACCACCCACGACATATCATTTGCCATTGACAATGTAACGAACCACAAAAATGTATTTCGCGAAAGCTGGGATGAAAAAAACAACCAGATCGAGAAAAAATATCAGCTCGGATTTCTTCCTTACCTGTACTACAGGATAAACTTCTGATCCGTAAACGCCACACCGTCAGCTTCGCTGCCACCCCTCCGCCTGAGGGGAATTATCTTCTTGTATATCATACATATAGCATTCCCCTCCACTGGAGGGGATTAAAGGGGTGGTTTTTTTAATATTCAATTTCAATTGTGTAATTCAAATTTTTTTCAGCATGCTTTCGAAAGCATTTCTAAGATCGGATGGGGTTATTGATTCGATGCTGTCGACGCCATCCGGACTTTTAAGGATTATCTGTAAAGTGCTCAGTGGATGGAATTTCGTATACATTTTAGGGATATTGCAGAACATGCTGATAAGTGGTTTATCAAAAGCAGAGGCTATATGGACTATGGATGTATCAGGTGTAACCACCATATCGCAATTTTTTACCAAAGAAACAACATCCATGAATCCGGATGTACGGAACAATTCAACATTCGGGCTTGCATTGCTGATCCTTTCAGCCATTTCCTTTTCGGATGGGGCGAAACTCATTACAAATCTGCCATTGAAGGAAGCAGTATTGAAAAAATCAATCCAGTTCTTTTCGGGCCACATCCTTGCCATTCTGGAAGCGGAAATATTTACAAGTATTTTAGGTTCGGAAGCACATTCCTCGAAGAAGGCAATAACTTTTTCAGAGCTTTCCGGCGCTTCGTCAAGTATCGGTTTTACCGGCTTACCTGGCATTTTTTGGCCGAATAATTCAAGCGGACGAAGAACTTTTTCCGAATAGTGGAGCTTTTTGTTTGCCTCGTCGCCTGGCAGGCTGTCATTAAAATAAGATTTGCCGGGAGGATTGAAACCGATTTTTCTGTCTGCCCTGATAATCCTCGCAAAAACAGAACTTTCGCTGGATTGATGGTCCTTAGGGTCTATTAGAAGGTCATATTTTTGCCTGCGAATTTCATTTAAAAGCGATGCAATTTTCAGGGGTTTTTTCTCGTAAACGAATACTTTCCGGATAATTTTCTGATAAGAAAGCAATTCTTTTGCATAGCTGCCTGTAAGTACATCAATTTCGCAATCCGGGAATACTTCTTTTATTCCGTGTAATAAAGGAATGGCCAGGATCGTATCACCTATTTTCCCAAGCTGAACAACTAAAATTTGTTTCATTCGCACCCCGATATACATTCTTCCACCAGGCTGCTCAGGTTCACCAGAACATCGATAACTTTAATATTTTCAATTTTGTCTTTTATCTCGATCGTTCTGTGGGGTATATTTACGGGTGTCCAGGGCATTCCTGCAATTTCCAGGCCTGATATGTCGTACATGGCTATACATGGGATTTTAAAAGCAGATGCAAAATGAACGGCAGCCGTATCGGGAGTAAGTATCAGGTCGCAGCAGCTGAGCATGGCAGCATACTCATCAAGGGATGAAGTAAAAGGGGCTGTACGAACTCCTGTTTTGTCGGATATAGTTTCAAGTTCCTCTTCATAGTCTTTTGTAGCAAAGCAGATTGGTTCCAGGTTGGAGAAAAGCTTTAAAACCCTGTTGATAAATTTGATATAATTTTCAGTTCCCCAGTATTTTGCCCTGTTGGATCCGCTAAGATTAATGGCAAAAAGTTGTTTGCCGTGGTTTGCTTTCATTTTTGGATAAACATTTTCGTATAAATGCATGTCAAATGGATATACCGGGCTTAGATCTCTTTCCTGCATATCAATCCCAAAAGGCAAAAGCAGCCTGGATATTCGCTTGGATATATGATTACCGGCCTTATCCGGAATCGGAACCGTAAAATCATAGCTGCGGCGGTTTTCCTTATCAAATCCAAGGCTGTATTCAGGTTTTCCGAATTTTATTATTGCCGAGCTTGTTGTCGAGGCATTATCAAACAGGTCTATGATAAGTTTGTATTTTTTAGATCTTATTTTACTTATCAGTTTTTTAATTTCTGCCAGGCCTTTGTTATAAACAAGTATTTCATCGCAGTAATCCTTTACTCCCGCTGATGCCCCTATATTTTTATAGCTCAGCAAAATATCGGTTTCAACTTCGGGAAACTCATCCGAAAATCTTCTGAATACCGGGGTTGACACCAGCAGGTCCCCTATTCTGTCCTGGCGCAGGAAAAGCACTTTATCCCCGGGGTTTAAATATATCACTTGTTCGCCAGTATCAAGCATCAAAGGCTTTTTTCTGCCATAAATATAATGATTGGCAATTCGTTTAGCTTTTTTTTCGATATTTTTTGCGGAACTACTCATTAAATTCAAATATTCTTAAGGAGTTCATAATTTTGGAAACCGCCCATTTGTTTGCCGCCGAAAAGTGTGCGTTCCAGGCTGCTTATGATCCTGTATTTCATTCTTTCGTGTTTATGAAGTTTTCTTGCAGGATCGGGTTGGCCGCTATACTGAAGTTTGTCTTTCCAGTTCATCCTGCTAATCATTTCCTGCATTACTGCCGGGTGGCTGTCTTTGAAAACACGCAGCCTGTCCAGCGGGCCGTAGTCGAATTCCCGTGGTTTTTCTTTATAGGCCTTGTCCATAGCTTCTTTGCCTTTATGCACCGAATCCAGGGCCTTGCTCTTGCTTTGCATATAGTGCGGCGGCCTGACCCACCCGTAATGGTATATTTCAGCGTTGGCAATGGCTACTTTTAGTTTCCTTGTTCCTGCTTCCTGGTGGGTGGACTCATAATTATCATACCAGCGGAAGGATTGAGCGCTTTGCCATGAGTGAATATTCGGGTGATTTCTTACAATCCGTATCTCGTATGGATACCAGCCATGGCTCTGGTGGTAGTGATTATAATCGCCCCAAAAATGTTTGTAGCCGAAAAGCAGCCCTTCAACATCTTTATTATCAAACAGTTCCATACAGCGTTTTTTAATACCTTCGTGGTATTTTTCATGAACAACTTCGTCGGCCTGGACGTAGAACAGCCAGTCTCCGCTGCAATGTGATTTTGCAATATCGGTTTGTACCGCGTTAATAGCTCCTCTCATGCAGTACTTATCTTCCCAGACGGTGTCGATAATCTTTACTTTGGGGTCGTTTATGGATTCAATCATTTCGCGTGTATTGTCATCTTCGTCACCTTTTCCCACGGCAACAACAAATTCATCGCAAACCGGCAGAATGGACTGAATGGATTCCTTCACCGGATAATATAGTTTACTTCCGTTCCTTACAAATGAAAAGCCGCTAATCTTCATATCAACTACCCGAATTCAACAATTTACAAATATAAGTATTTATTCGGAGTATTTATTTGGGAACATTATCAGTATCAGTCGGATACTCTTCCTTATCGTTTTCTTTTCTTAAAAGGAGCTTTTCTAAATCTTCTTTTAGAATGTTACTTTTATCAGGACGTACTGCTTTCAGGCTGATAATGGCATATCCGGCTGTATAATCTATCATAATATTTGTACCTGAAAATTTGATGCTATTGATATTTTCTATATCTATTCTGTGAATTTTAAACAAAGTGCGTTTAACAAAGATTTTATTATTACTAATAATAATGTAAGCTGTTGTTAGTTGCCAAACTCCGTGAATCAAAGCTATCAGGACAGAAATATAAAGTACAATTGGCGGGATCATTGAATTTTCTTCGCTGATATACCCGATAAAAGCAAGGAACAGCCCGATAAAAAATGTTGTTATCCATTCGGAGCTTCTCCTTGAATAGCTACTTATAATTGATTCATTAACTTCCATATTTTAACTGCTCTTTTTGCCAAGTAAAAATTATTTGTACAAAATAAGTAAATTGTCAGATTGTAGCATAAAATTTTATTTGATTTCTATCTATGGCATTAAAATAAATTAAAATGAAATTGAATTCTGTCCGAATTAATTATGGTTTCTTTTTTAAAATATGTTAAATTTATAATATCTATTTGAAACAAATTTGAAAAAGACTGAGATGAAGAAAGTCCCGATAATATTATTTTTTCTGTTCAGTATGCCCTGCCTGTCAGCTCAAAACGAAGCCGGAGGGTTTGATATGATTAAAACATTGTTGAAAGCAGAAGGTATCAACGACGATCAGTCAATAGCTGATTATGAAGACAAATATAATGAGATACTTGAACTGTGCCGTGAGGAAATTGATCCTGACGACGAGCAGTTAGAACGTCATGAAGACCTTTTTGAGTTGCTACAGGAAAATTATATTCGAAAATACAAGATGAATTCCAGGCTTTTCCTGCTTTTGGATGAAGGTATTTTTGACTGTTTCAGCGGCACTGTGCTTTATACAGCGCTGGCGAAAGATCTGTTCCTGAACTATAAAATCAGAATTATGCCTAATCATATATTTCTAAGTTTCAATAAAGATAATGAAGAATATATTATTGATATGACCGAACCTGCTCTCGGCGTTTATTTGAACCATGATGAAGACGACCTGGACGAAATAATTGAAAATCTATTAGAGTATAAATTAATTACAAGAGAAGAGATAAGTAATAAGGGAAAGGATTCCATTTACAAGGAATTTTATGTTTACACAGATGAAATTGCCTACGAAGATATTCCTGCTATCGGCTACTCGAATTTAGCAGCCAGTGATTTGATTAATGGGAATTTACAAAATGCTGTTAATAAGGTAATTGAAGCATACAACCGATTGCCCGGGAACAGGATAATCGGTATTAATCTTTTAAATATTACAGATTATATCTGTAACAATCATGAATTTACAACTGATTCTTTGGCAAATATTTTACCAGAATATTTGAAGATTGAGAAGCTGGATTCTGCTAATGCACATTTTTTATACATTGTGTTTTCTAAGGAATTAGATAATCTGACTGATCAACTCAATTATTACGAGGCAGAATTAATTTTAGATTTTCTGAAAGAGGATATTTTTCTTCCGGTTGATAAGGAATATTATTTGAAATTTGAGGAATTCTATATTATAAAGAAGTCGAGATCACTATATTTCAATGAAAGTAAAAAAGACAGCTATATATTTCTAAAAGAAAGAATCGGGCCACATATAAATAGCAACCTGATCTGGGAGCATTTTTTAAGTATTTTTCATGAATATATTGTATCCTTGCGATTGAATCAGGAATTTGATACAGCATATAATGAAATGAATGAAATTATCAATAAATATGGATTTGATAAGTTAAATATGCCGGATCTCTATGTAGCTGTTCAAATTGATCGTTATTATGAACATTATACTGAAAAGCACATCGAAGGTATCGAATTTTTGAGCAAACAACTTGAAATACTACCGAATCATAAACTTGTTATCAAGCTAATTTGCAGAATTTATCACGAGTACGCTATGGAAAAAATCAGAGATTCAAAGTTTAAAGAAGCAATGAAAATCGTTAATGACGGATTAAAATATGATGATTCTAATAAAATATTACTCGGTGATAAAGAATCAATAACAAATTATATGAAATAATTCGAATTTTTTTCAATTAATGATATTGCTTATACATGATATATTAGATCATTAAAGCTATCTTTATCTTACTTCTTCCCGGCTATTATCCTGTAGATAGGAATATCATTTTTGCGGCAGAATTTTTCTTTATTGGTTATCGGTTTGTTCCACTCGGCATCGGAATTGATTATTGTATAATCAAACAGCCCGGATTTTTCAAGAGTTTTCTTATGATAATCATGGACCTCGGGAACATCGGTAGCAAGGTGCAGGCGGCCGCTATCTTTCAGAACCCTGTGGTATTCCTCAAGCACAGGCTGAATGAAGGCCCGGCGTTTCAAGTGCTTTCTCTTTGACCAGGGGTCGGGAAAAAGGTAAAATATCTCTGAAACAGACTGACTGTTAATGAATTTTAAACTATTTACCACACTGTACCAAATAACGTCAACATTGGCAAGCTGTTCTCCTTTTATTACTCCGCTCAGCCATTCAACAACAGATTCACGAACTTCGATACCGAGGTAATTCCATTCCGGATTTTGTTCTGAGTAATCCAGCAGGAAGGCTCCTTTGCCGCAACCTACATCCAAAACATCCGGCCCTTTTGCATTGCTGAAATGAGCCGGCCAGTCAATATTCTCTATCAGGGGCGGGTAATATTCGTTATCTTTAATTTCCTCGAAAGGAAGATAAAGATTTGGCGCCGTGTGATGCCTTAGCCTTCTGGGGAGCGGGTATTTTTTTGAATCTATTTTCATTTCCTTTTCCTATTGCTTTTTGTCTTTTTCAAAGAATTTAAACATGTTCATAAGCCCTCCGGCAAGGGGAATTATCACCAAAAACAACAGCAGAAGAGAATCTACTGCCGGGCTGTTCCAGTTCATTGCCTTGGAAAGGATGTTATACCAGAATGCTCCCGCAACAATTCCCACTATTCCCCATATCAGGTTTTTCCTTTTTTCTTTAGTCATTATTTGTTGCCCTTCATTTTTTCCAAACTAATTAATTATACCAGATAACCAAACAAGGCATCAAGAACCAGAATAAGGGCAGCAGCAATTGTAAAGGCCCGGACTGTGGAATGCCCCACACCTTCGGCCCCTCCGCTGGTCCTGAAACCGACGTGGACTCCGATCAGGGCGGTTACACCTCCGAACAGCATAGATTTACTCAGGCTGATAATAATTTCCTGCATGCTGAAGAAACGTTGTACCGAACCAAAGAACTGCGCCAGGGTGAATTCATACTTGAAGGCAGTAAGTATATACGCTCCGGCCATTGCCACAACATTCGAGAACACTGCGAGTACCGGCATCATCAGAAGTGCTGCCAGGGCACGCGGCATAGCAAGATAGCGGTTTTTATCTATGGCCATCATTTCAAGGGCATCTATCTGCTCGGTTACTTTCATCGTTCCAAGCTGCGCCGCCATGGAAGCACCTACCCTCCCGGCAATAACCAGGGCCGTTAGTACCGGCGTTAATTCTGTAAACACGGCAGTTGCTATCGAAGCGCCCATGAATGGCATGGCAATTCCAATCATGTTGAATTTTGAAAAGAGCAGGGTTGCCTGCAATGCGGCAATCGCCCCGGTAAACGAACCGATAAGTATTACCAGCGGCAGCGAGTCAGCGCCGATAACCGCCATTTGCTCCAATACAAGTTTCCTGTCCTTGAAGGCACGTGGGAAATATAATGCCACTCCCGTGGCAAGCGAGGCTATCTGTCCCAGCTCTGCAAGGAAATTCAATACTTTTCGGCCAATGAATGCAATAATATTCAATAATTTTCCGGTTTAATAATCATTTTCATTATAAGGGAATATCCCTTATTGCAATTTAATAAATATCGGGCTCATTTCCATTTGATGAGTTTCTTATTCAGCTTTGGCGGCAAGGCAATGTACTGTTTCGTAAAAGTTTTCTGAAGATATAAAGTTTGAGATATCCGTATATAAGTATAGCTTCCCATTAAGTTTTTTGATTATTCTAATTCAGTGTTTCCGTCTCCATCCTACCACACGCAGATTGAAGCCTTCTAAGGAGTCGAGACTCGGAAATACAGCCGTCTTACCGAAAGTGGCCTTGCAGGGGAATAGCAAATCGTAAATATTTTAATTAACGAGACATCCTTATTGAAAGCAAAAATAAGTGGTTTTCAGCTAATTACAATTAACCGAACTTGTAAATTCAATATCAAGAAATTGCCATTTTCCATAACGAAGAACCCAGATAAATCTCAGCATTATTTCTGATTTGCCCTTAATTACAAGTTCATGAGCATATTCCCGGTCTCCTGACTGCTCAATATATTTATCAACTTCACGGCTGCAAAGTAATTCATATTTCGGCAGGATATATTTATCAAGTTCATACTTGAATTTTTTTATAAATGCTTTTTTTGTAGAGTCATCCGAGAAATACTTTTTTACGAAAATATCTTCCTTGAAGGAGGAATCCTTTGCCAGAATTCTTTCGAATTTATCAGGAGATTTAATTACTGCATCCACAAAACGAAGCTTGTTTTCTTCATTTTTACATGAATAAAAAGCTGTAAAAATTATTAGAATGACGGCCAATTTTTTCATATTGCCTCCGGGATTTATTTCATGTTTTTAACAGGAACCTAAATCTACTTTCACGGGGCTTTCTACCGGATAACCAAGAAAATCTTTTGCAAGCCTGAAAAACTGCTTCGGAAGATCAGTAACATAAAACTCCATATCAGGTTTTGTTACGTATTCCTTTTTCTCATCCTGAAGCAATCCTCTGTCTGCAAGGGCACGTAGAGCCGTTACAGCAGCATGTTCACCGGAATCAATCAGGGAAACTCCCGGCAAAAGCTCGCCAAGCAGCCTGGCCATAACCGGGTAATGCGTGCAGCCCAGTACTAAAGTGTCAATGTTCTCTTTTATTAGTGGCGACAGATAATCCTGAGCCAATAACCTGGCAGCAGGGTGATTTGTCAGCCCCTCTTCTACAAGATGGACGAACATAGGACATTCTTTGGTGTAAACATTAACTTTTTTATCGGAAAGCGAAGTGATTGAATTTGAATAAGAACCGCTGCCAATGGTAGCCCTGGTGCCAATAACGCCGATATTTCTGTTCACGGTAGCCCTTAGCGCTGCTCCGGCAGCAGGATTGATCATACCGATTACCGGAATATCGCCGGCAGTATTTATAACGGTATCCAATGCTATTGATGAGGCTGTATTGCATGCTGCTACAACCATTTTAACATCTTTTTCGAGCAGAAATTCAGTACAGTCGGCGGAATATCTCTTTATAGTTTCCGGAGATTTGTTTCCATACGGCACCCTGGCTGTATCGCCGAGGTAAATATATTTTTCATAAGGCATGAAACGTGCAAGCTGGCTGAGAACCGTAAGCCCGCCAATACCCGAATCAAAAACTCCAATTGCGCTGTTTTTATTCATATCACTTACAATGTTTATTTTTACTACATACAAAAATAGTATTATTCCTTCAATTTTCTTATTTTATATAACATACTTAACATTATCAACGAGGTAAATGATGAAAACAGGAAAAAATACTCTCCTTACATTACTAATAGCCGCCCTGCTTATTCCGATTATGTCAGTACTGGCGGCAGATAATCCTGATGCTGTTTTGGGAACCTGGCTAACAGATAAAAAAGATTCAAAGATTGAGATATTCAAGAAAAATGGTAAATATTACGGAAAAATTATCTGGCTTAAAGAGCCGAACAGGAATGGGAAACCTAAACTTGATGATAATAATCCTGATGAAAAACTAAAGAAAAGGAAACTGCTCGGGTTGGAGATACTTAAAGGTTTTGAATATGATGAGGACAACGTATGGGAAGATGGCGAAATTTATAATCCGCGCGACGGAAAGCTCTATTCCTGCAAAATGGAACTCAGCGAGGACGGCAAAGTACTCGAAGTTCGCGGATATGTCGGAATCTCGCTATTCGGAAAAACATCTGTCTGGACGCGGGTAAAGTAGAAGCAAACGGCCTTGTGTCTTATAATTCTTCGTGTGGTAGATACATCATTATTGAAACCGTAATGATCATGACGCACAGATACAGAAATAAATATCGCGTAAAATCACACAGAATGCTCGGTTGGGATTATTCTGGCAATGGTTTTTATTTTATTACATTGGTTACCCAAAACCGGAATTGTAATTTGGGGAAAATATTTGACGGTGAAATATTATTGTCAGAATTTGGACAAATTGTCAGAACCGAATGGTTAAAATCATTTGAAATACGGAATGAATTATTTTTGGACAGATATGTGATTATGCCAAATCATTTACATGCCGTCGTTGTAATTGATACAACAAAAATTGATAAAATGGATAATTCGCACGTAGAGACGCACGGCCAATTTGATGTAGAGACGCACGGCCGATTTGATGTAGAGACGCACGGCCAATTTGATGTAGAGACGCACGGCCGTGCGTCTCTACATTCAATGGGAAAATCTAAATCTATAAATCCATCATTTTATCGGGAACCAAAATCAATATCAACATTTATTGGCGGTTTCAAATCGGCGGTCAATTCAGAAATTGATAATTATATTGATAAAAATAATTTGAAAGTACTGAAATACAATAAAAACAATCATTTTTTTCAACCCAATTATTACGACCATATTATCCGAAATGAAAGATCATACCAGGCCATATCGAAATATATCTTAAACAATCCCGCAAAATGGTGTCGGGACAGATTCAATCCTGAAATAATAGGCTGAACATAACAAAATCAACGAAAATTTATAAAAGAAATCACCTGAACTATTCCGGGCAAATATCTTCAACCTGTTTCTTTTTGTATTGATATCAACTGCAAAAAGAAAACCTCCCGAAGGCTGCTGAACTTCGGGAGGCTTATTGCAACAATTAATTTGAAATTACAACAATTTAGCTGCTTCTTTGGCGAAATAAGTAAGTATCATATCAGCTCCGGCCCTTTTGATGCCTGTAAGGGATTCAAGCATCATTCTTTCCTCATCTATCCAGCCAAGCTGTCCCCCGGCTTTTATTATTGAATATTCGCCGCTTACCTGGTATGCTGCCGTGGGTATATTCAATTCGTCCTTTATACGCCTTATAATATCCTGATACGGTCCTGCAGGCTTAACCATGATAATATCCGCACCTTCTTCGATATCGGCAGCAGCTTCCCTAAGGGCTTCATTACTGTTGGCAACGTCCATCTGGTGTGATTTCCTGTCACCGAATTTAGGAGCTCCTTCGGCTGCGTCACGGAAAGGGCCGTAATATGACGATGCATATTTCACTGCATAACTCATTATAGGAACATTCCGGTATTTGTGATTATCAAGCACCTTGCGGATGGCAGCCACACGCCCGTCCATCATATCTGACGGAGCAACTATATCAGCGCCGGCTTCAACCTGTGAAAGAGCCGTTTTTGCAAGAACATATATTGTTTCGTCATTTAGTATTTCTTCACCGTGCAGTATTCCGCAATGGCCGTGAGAGGTATACTCACACAGGCAAACATCACCAATAACCAGTATTTCCGGTACTTCTTTTTTAATAGCCCTTATAGTTTTCTGTATAATTCCGTTTTCATCGAATGCTTCCGAGCCACCCTCGTCTTTGTGAGATGGAATTCCGAATAATATTACGGCCGGAACGCCAAGCCCTGCTGCTTCTTCGCATTCACGAACAATATTGTCAATAGAAAGCTGAAAAACCCCCGGCATTGATTTTACGGGGTTTTTAATATTTTCACCCGGGCAGGCAAATAATGGGTATATCAGGTCTTCTTTTCTCAGATGAGTTTCTCTGACCATACTTCTTAATGTCTCGTTCTGCCTTAGCCTTCTGAACCTTTTGAATTTTAATTCCGACATATTCTCTCCGAAATGAACAACATCAAAGTGATAATTCAAAAGATACGAAAAAATATGCGGCAGTAAAAATTATTAAATATGTAAGAAAGGAAAAATATCAAGTATTATAAATTGATATTTCAATTGGTATTTTTCTAATCAAAATAGACGTAACTTTAGTTAAAATTAATTATTAAAAATGATTTCCTGTAGATTTCCTTATCGGTTATCAACTCTGCAATATATACTCCGGTTGCTGGTTTTGGATTGTAATTTATTATCCGGGAATTATTGTTTTGGCCAAATGAAATGTCCGTTGAACTGATCAGGCTGCCTCTTGTATCAAATACATTCAATATGCCTTTGCCCTGAATAATACTGCAAGTCTGAATTTGCAGGCTTTCAGAAGCGGGTATATGCTCTACCGAGAAGCAGTTTTTATCATTTATTCTTTCACTTGTACCCACCGACTTGCTGATTTCTATGATCCTGTCGTCCAATTGCTGACCGGAGTTTGTCTGGTCTCTATTGCTTGTTGCAATATAAACCCTGCCATCAGGGGATATACAAATATCTCTTAAACGTCCGAATTCCTTAACGAAATGATGCTCATGGCTTACAACTTCATTACCGTTATCGCTGAGTTTTATTGAAACAAGGGTTTTAGCTTTCAGGGTTGTAAGCAGCAAAGAGTTGTTCCATTCAGGGATAAGGCCGTGATTATAATAATCCATTCCACAAACAGCCAGTGTATAAGTAGGATAAAGAGATAAAATCGGTTCTACCACATTAGAATCTATGCAAAATTGTTCTTCTTCAGGTTTGTCGCAATAGCCACGTACTTTCGGCCATCCGTAATTTCTGCCTTTGTGGATAATATTAACTTCATCGTTGTCCGAAGGGCCATGCTCGGAACTGTATAAAATTCCGTTACCGTATACAAGCCCCTGCGGATTCCTGTGGCCCCAGGACCATACAGGGCTGTCCGGAAAAGGATTATCATCGGGTATTGTTCCGTCGGGATTAATTCTTAGCACTTTTCCCTGTAGAAAGTTAATGTCCTGCGAGTCATTTATATGTACGTTGGCATCACCCATTGTCATGTATAGTTTGTTGTCCGCGTCGAACAGCAGGCGCGAACCGTCATGATTCCAGAAGCCTTCAATTTCATCTATAAGTATAAGCGGTTCGATAAGGGTTTCGCCTGTGTATTTATATCTAACCATTTTTACGAAGGTTCCTGTTGGGCCTCCTTTGTATGTATATACAACATATACAAATGGGTTGGAACTGAAATCCGGATGCAATGCCATTCCCAGCAAGCCTCTTTCACCTTCCTCAAATACATCATCAATTGTCAGCAGTGGTATCAGGTTGCCATTTTCAGGATTGATCCTGCTGATCCTGCCATAGCGCTCTGTCATCCAGATATGATCATCAGGGCCCCAAAGGATTTCCCAAGGGGTATCAATATCTGTTACCAGGTTTTTGAATTGTAAATCATTCTGTGCATTAGCAGTTGTCAGATAAAGTAAGAAAAAGAATAAAGTCGATATAATTTTCATAGCAGGCCTTATCTCTTTTCGGCAATTGTTCTTAGTCTTTCATTCACGAATGGTGAACCATCAATCCACTTTGGTTTTTCATTGGAATTTGCTACAAGATATGCAATTGTGGCAATAATTCGAATATGTTGAAAGGTGGATTCAAGATTCATAAATTGATCCAGGTCGTCGAACGGTGTATGGTAAATATTCCTGCTGTAGTTGATAAGTTCTTCCAGGCCTTCTTCCCTGCTGAGATTTTCATAATCTGCCCCCTCGTATATTAATATAGAAGGTATTCCTGCAGTGGCAAAGGCCATCTGGTCAGAGAAGTTGAAAGATTCCGTTTGAACAAATTCGCCGGGGATTTGTGTTATGTTCACATTGTTCAGGTCTGCCGCTTTTATCAGGAAATCGTCAAACGAGGAATACTCGCTGCCAATAGCAATAATACTTTTTATTTTATCAAGGAATGCCAGGCCGTCAATATTAATATTGGCTATTGTTTTGTGCAGCGGAACGATAGGATTGTCAGTGTAATATCGCGCTCCGAGCAGGCCTTTTTCCTCGCCGGTAGTAAGAATAAAAATTATTGAGCGCCTGGGTTTGTTTGTCATGAAAAAACGTGCTATTTCGAGTATGGCTGCAACCCCGACAGCATTGTCCATTACTCCGTTATAAATCGAATCGCTCAGTATTGCAGGCCCGATACCGAGATGGTCATAATGAGCGCTAAGTATCAGATATTCGTCCCGCATTCTCCTGTCGGTGCCTTGTATCATACCTACAATATTCGAGGACACAAAGTCTCTTCTTTTAAATTCACCTTTGAATGACAAGCTGGTTTTTAGCGGGAAGCTTTTCAGGCGATTTTCTGTGTGCATTTTGTAAATATCGTTAACAGAGTATCCCGAACCTTTTAAGAATAAATCCGCTTTTATGGGATTAATTATCAATGCAAGGCGGGAAGAAACCGAATATGCAAGTGTTACATTTTCGAATGAAAAACTATTTACCATGCTTTTCCAGTGTATAATGCCTGCGGATGTGATGTTTGGAATAAACACCACTCCCTTTGCTCCCCTGGCAAGGGCAATTCTTTGCTTGGTTTCCGGATAATCGTATATTGAAGGAGTTGTACCATTAAAATATTCAGGATCTTCGGAATATGGTTCACCTTCAAGTATCATTACAATTTTTCCGTCAACGTCCACAGAAAGATAATCGTTATAATCGAATTCCGGCGCTACAATACCATAACCGGCAAAAACAATTTCAATAGGATTGGGGATATAGGTTTGGTCGCCTGTCTGGTATAAAACATAATCATCCCAGAGCTTCAGATCGTTTTCATTTCCCTTATAAAATAACTTTAGCTCTGAGTTGCTTCCGGGGTTGCTTCCGTGCATCGGTACATATTGGTAATAGGTTTCATTGGCTGCGGCAGGTTCAAGGCCAATATTACTCATTTCCAGTGCCAGGTATTTTGCTGCCAGTTCGCATCCCTGCCTGCCGGTACCCCGCCCTTCCAGCAAGTCCGAGCCAAGAAAAGAAACATGCTTCATAAAAGCATCACCGCCAATACTTTTAAAAGTATTCAGGCTTAGATCCTTACCCGAAAGTACAAAAATCGAAGAAAGGAAAACAATTATCAATATGTCGAAATTTTTCTTTATCATAGTTTCAGGGTTTAAAATAAAAAAATTATTCTAAACTCATAAATATTTAATTGAAATATGGCTGTTGCTTAATTTTGCTGCATACTTTTAAACACATTCAATTATCAATAATAACGATTTTGTTTTTATATTATTAATCTGCAGTCTCAGGCAGTGTTTTATTGCCGACAATCGTAGAAGATTGTGGCGTATACATGGAACAGTTATTGAAATAGATAGTGGTATGGTTTGGCCGCCCCTCTTCCCTGCCATGATTTCACCTGCCTGCATCTGCGTTATTTTCAACTCCGTAGGAGCCACAAAACATTATCTATGCCGTCCCCACTGGGCTTATTGTTATCGTTCGTAAAAATTGAGCTACAAAAATGCTGCAGCTACACAACTTTGGAATTATTAGAATCTCTTTGATTTAATAATAAATATATTTAATTCATAGGATTGTTACTACTTGCATTCGTTCAAATATTGGGGAGTTTTTCAATTAATGCAGCCGGAACAATCCGGTGATGATGGTGGTTGAAAATGGTAAGAAAGCGATGCGTTATTGATTTTTGAAATTATTTATATGTTGATCACTTAAAAAAAAGCCCGGCGGGATGATTCCTGCCGGGCTTTTAAAATTATTATACCGAGTATTATTTCATTCGCGAAGGTATTACCACCCAGCGGTTGGCCTGCTTCTTCTCGAACAATTTTTTAACGTATTTATGAGGTTGCGCGTCCGGATGACAGTTCTGGCAGGTTGCAAGGCCCGGCTTACTTGCCTTCAGGTCCGGCCTATTTGCCAATTCCTGTTCGTGGCAGTCGATACAAAGCTTATGCATTGCATCCACATACGATAGTGTCTTATACTGTTCAACTTTAATAGTTGAGCCTTCTGCTATCATATTGTCGTGGCAGGATTCGCAACCCTTGGCATTGGCTGATGATTTATACATGCCTTCTTCGTGGCAGTCGAAGCATTTCAGGTTGCCGCCGTCAGATGATGCATGCCAGTCGTGGCGGAAAGCATCCCCCGGAGTGTACATCATGCTGTGGCACTGCTCACAGGTGGAATTTTCATCATCAGGATTATTCATGTGGTGGCACGAAGCACAGTTCTGCACCCATGCTTTCAGGCTGTCCATGTCGTTTGCGTGGCTTCCGTGCTTGAAATTTACGCCGTAGCCGTCTTTATTTCCGTCAATGAAAAGAACAGCATTAACATCTCCCCTGGCATTTGTTGCTTCAACAGTTTCAAATCCTTCCGAGTCAATTTTATTTCCGGACATGAATGCAAACCCAAAACCAAAGGCAACAACAAAAGCAAAAGAGAATACCGTACGGTTCGCTACTTTCGGAGCGCCGTAATAAACCCGATTGGTATTAAATTTTGGTTTAACTCCGGGAAGCTCTTCAGGATCAACCGGCGGCTCTTCCCAAACTTTGAAATTCTCGATAAAGAAGAAGAATACCAAAGCTGCCCCGGATACTACACCGGCTGAAATAAACAGCTCTGTCCATGCAGGGAAGTAGAAGTCTCCGGCGCCTGTAAGGTTATTCAGGTGTGTAAGCCCGCCAACATTCAACCTGTTGAACACAACACCAAGAACACCAATTGCCGAACCTGTGAACAATAATGATACTTTTTCTTTTGCTGCCGGAAGTGAGAATATTATCAGAGGAATTGCTACTGACAACATTATTTCACCCCAAAACAGGAATGATGCTGTGGATCCGTCGAACAGGAATACTCCCGCACCCCTGAATAAAATATCAGCAAAACGAAGAACTGTATAGAATATAAGCATGAATATTGCAAATTTGCTTATTTTGCTAACAACTTCGCGTTCGGGTTCTTTTTTGTAAAGATATGAAGAGGCCATACTTTCGGACATTACCATCATCAGCCCGAGGCAAATAGCCGATACAAAGAAAATAATCGGGATGATCGGCGAATACCATAAGGGGTGAAGTTTATAAGGCATGGCAAGGAACAAACTTCCGAGTGAACTCTGGTGAAGAGTTGAAAGCATGATGCCTAATATTACGATTCCAATCTTGATCTTATTAAGGAAATTGTAAATACTCTGCAATAGCGGTATATTCGGGAATTTTTCCAGTATTACCGGGGCAAATTCCAGGAACAGTACCGACAGGTAAAGCATTACGCACCAGCCCACTTCGAACAGTGGAGAATGCGGATTCCAGAATATTATCATGTGCCAGATATTCCAGGGAAGGCCCAGATCGAACAAAAGCCCTACCGCAACAGCTATATAGCCGAGGAATGCTGTCAGGATAGCAGCTCTTGCAATTGGATGGAAAGCTTTTATCTTGAAAATATAGTTCAGCGCTGCAATTACAAAGCCTCCGGCAGCAAGAGCAACACCGCCCATAACATCAAATCCTATCCAGAAACCCCATGGGGTATTGTCTGTCATATTGGTTGTTGCACCCAAACCGTAAATGAAACGGGTAATGCCAACAGCAGCTGCTACGCCTAGAATAATCCATAATACTGTTTTAATTTTACTAATTCTGCTCATTGTTTTCCTCCTTCTCTTCATTTTCCGATTTGGTTTCTTCTTCAATCTGCTTTTTCCTGTTGAAGAGGAAATATGATCCTGCCATTACAGCCCCCATTCCAATGAATGCAAAAGGAACAGCTCCCATGGCCCATTTCGTTGTTCCGGGCATAGGGTCTGTCGGGGAAGGCATTCCGGCAAGATCCATATCTTTTTCAATACTGTTATTATAATAGAAAAGGAAGTCCAGGGGACAATCTTTGGCTGTAATGTAAAGAACGTTGGTACCGCCAACTTCTTTCTCGCCATACACATGCTGCTCATATTTATTCGGTTCGGCTTTAACGCGGCTCCAGGCTTCTTTCAGCAGATCGTCACGATCGCCGTAAATAGTTGCTTTTGTGGGGCAAACCGAAGTGCAGGCAGGCTGGTCGATTTTTCCTGCTTTAATATTATCGTAGCAGAGAATACATTTTTTAATATAGGGTACCGGGCTGTCCCAGTTATAACGCGGGATGCCGTAGGGGCATGCCATCATGCAATAGCGGCAGCCAAGGCATTTATGGCTGTCATAAACCACAGCGCCGGAATCAGTCCTATGAAGCGCTCCCACGGGGCAGACACTTTCACAAGCAGGCTCGATACAATGGCGGCACTGCTTGCGGACATTGTATTTACCGTTATGCAGTACTGAAGTCCAGTTGTTAGCCGATAGCCCGTCATTCTTCTGCCAGACCCTCGGAGCATCTTTAGGTAATTCATTGACCATTTTGCAGGCGCTGACACATTCGGTACAGCCAATACATTTAGTTATATCGGTCAGGATGGCTTTCATATTTTTTCTCCTTCCTTACCAAGTGTAACAATTACTTCTTCGCCGGCTTCAGGCGGGAATTTCCATGCCCTTGCAGTAACCCACTGGCTGATAGGCATCAGAACGCAGTGTGCGATTTTTGTGAATGGCAGCAGCAGAAAAATAATCTCTGCGCTGAGTATGTGTACCAGCATGAATGAGTTATAAGCTCCGGGAGAAACAGCGCTGTTGGCGCAAACGTAGCCTGTAATAAATGGTACAATAAGTATCAGCGGCCACAGGTAGTCCTGCTTTCTGCTGAGAGTTCTGGAAGTGGGGCCTGAAATCCTGAAAATAATTAGCAGCACGGCTGTAATAATAGTTAATATTGTAAGAAAATCGGCTGCACCTTTAGGCAGGGAAAGCCCAAGCCATGCAAAACCAATTGCATTATCAAACAGCAATAGGTGGTCGAATAAGAATAAAGGTGTCAGCAGCAGCCCTGCGTGGAATAAAATTGAAACCAGGCTGTAAACCGGCCTTGTTCTGATTGACCGGTACAGGAAGAGGTTCCCGAAAGTATGTTTCCTGACATATTTCATTGGCAGTTTCTTTTCTTTCGCCTTTCCTTTGGCTTCAAAGCCGTTATAGACCTGCAGGAAGAAAATCCTGATAAGGCCGAGAGCCATTATCCCGAAGGTAAATCTGAACAGGGGCCCTTTTGCGAATTCAAGTAAGCCTTCCATATTAAAACCTTTTTATTAAACTAATATTTGTTGTCATGTTAAATAATAATGCCGGATTATTTATCAAATACTATGGCTTTTAGCAGCAGGTCATGCAAACCGACAAGTTCCATGTCCATTTTGTTGTCTTCCAGAAGTTCCTTGAACTGTTTTTTACAGTTTGCACAGGGTGCTACAACATAATGAGCACCTGTTTCTTTCAGCTGTACAATCTTTCTTTGTGCAGCTACTCCCGTTCTGTATTTTCTGATTTCATCGATTGAAACAGTTCCGCCGCCACCGCCGCAGCAATAGTTCTCATCCCTGTTCGGGTACATTTCCGAGTAATCCTTCGCGAAAGCTCTCAGCAATTCGCGGGGTTCTTCCGTTATCCAGCCCTGACGTGCAATATTGCAGGGATCGTGATAAGTTACTTTTTCGGGAACTTTTGTAGGATCGAATTTAATCTTTCCTTCTTTCCATAATTTATGTGTCAGCTGGAGAATATTCACTATTTCGGGGCAGTCGTCTCCGCGCCAGTATGTTGGCAGGAAAGTAGCACTCCTGGTTGCATGGCCGCATTCCCCGATAAGTACTTTCTTAGCTCTGAGCCTTCTTACTTCGTCTTCCATCTGGCGAAGGACCCTTCCAAGTATCATATCGCTATAGAATAAACCGTAGTTGATGGAATCGAAATTCTTAGAGCCGATAGTCCATTTAACACCTGCGGCATGCATGGCGCAGGCTATACCCATAAGCGTATCAGCTTCCATCAGATAATCCGATACAGGAGCAAAGAATATATAATCGGCATCTTCCACATCAACAGGAAATTTTACTTTCACACCGTGCATTTCTTCAATTTCTTCCTCGAGAAATTCCAGGGAATCTTCAAGCGCAACATAGGGAATAGCCGAAGTATTCTTTGTTGCTCCATGAAGCTGCTCACGGGTTGATATTACCAAAGCCCTCGGGGCAAGGTCCATTTCTGCAAGTATATATCTTGCAAGATGAGTCATTAATCCGTGGTCAATACCCATTGGGCACTCAATAACGCACCTGCGGCAAGCAGTACAATTCCAGAAATAATATATCATTTCGTCGATATGTTCCTCCGTCAGTTCAAACCCGCCAAATATTCTGGCGTAAAGAGAACCTTCGAGAGAGAAATAACGCCGATAAATACTTATCAGTAGTTCTGATCTTCTGCAGGGAATATCCTTTGGATCTTTTGTTGCCTCGTAAACGTGGCATTTGGCAGCACATTTGCCGCATTTTGCAGACACCTTGGAATATTGTTCCAGCACTGGCCTGTAGTTTGAATGTTTCAATATTGCCGCGAAAATTTCAAGGAATTTACTAACCCTGTCGCCGGTTGGTGGTTTCTCGTAAATAATATCCATGGGGGGTATCTCGGAAACGAGAGCTCCCTTGCGGTTTATTTTCACCGATTCTTTGCCTTTCTTTTCTGCCATAGTCATTTTCCCGAATAAGATGGATAAACCATTAATTCCGGTCCGGGCTGCCATGTATGGCGGAAACACCCAAACCCTTGATAGCAAGCAGAAAGTAAGAAAATTTATAATTTTTTATAAGGAATATTTTGGATTTTATTTAGATTTGTATAAGGTTTGTTGCAAAATGTTGCATACATAAACTATTGCTTGCCTTAGGATTACAAAATATCCGAGCTATTTATTCTAATTATACTAATAGTTTTGGCGGTATTGTATAATTATAAACCAATGGTTTAGATTTATAATTATTAACAGATATTAATCTAAATACATGATAAGTTATAGCTAATTATTATATTATCCATCACAAATTTACATTCTGTTTTCATGCTTTATTTTTCCTGTTTTCCGGTAATATCCGGGATGCTTTTTTTCGGTAATATCCGGGATGCTTTTTTTCGGCTGGTTTTGAATAGAATGTTGTTTCACAATCAACCTTTATTTTCAGCAAACGATGTCAGTGTCTAAGTATTTTTACTTATTTTTAAAAATAATTTCCACAAAAGCTAAACTTGGGATTCTTTTTGCCGATAACATTGCATGTACATTGATAAAAAGTTTAAAGTTGATCCCTTGAATTAATAAGGCGCCTTTTTTTTAACACTAAATTCAGGTTTTGGCACACAACTTGCAATGTATTAGGAAAAAATTGGAAGGATTCCATCGTAGGAGATTTGAAAATGTCAGTAACAAGCGCGAAATTATATCTTGAAAGACTTGCAACGGATGATGATTTCTGGAGAGAGTTCAAAAATACTATAGATAAAAATGACAGGAAAGATTTGATCAGTAATCACGGTTTTTCGTTTAATGACAATGACTTGGACGAGGCTCTGGATCATTTCTACCAAAAGATAATATCCATGCGTACCAGGCTGATGACACGCAGAAACTGATCTGTATCGGTTTAAAGAAAAGAAATAACTACATAATCAAACGGGAAAACTATCTGTGGTTTTCCCGTTTGTTATTTAATATAAGGAACTAGAATAATAAAAATGATTAATAATCACCAATAGCATATTATTAGCCAAAATATTTTTCTTTTACGCTCTTCAAAAGCTGGTATCCGTATACCACGTGATAAAAATGTCCCTGCCCTTCGTATGTAGTAATATTAACATTTTTCAATTTTCCTATCAGCCACTGGCTGTGCATTGGAGGGATAAATTTATCAGCCCCGCCCTGATATACCTGAATCGGAAATTCAACGTTTTTGATATCAAAATCCCATTCCCGGTAATTTGTCTGTGCATCATAGGCCGGCCCTTTTGCCCCGTGTTTAAACAGGTACTGAAAATCGTGCATGAACAAGTATTGAAAGTCCGGATTATCAAATATTTCTTTATCTGTATCTGAAAGGCTGCTTTCAAACATTTTTGCAAATGATTTCGGGCTTTTCATCATTCTCTGCATTGTGCCGAGAATTCCGTAAGGAATCTCGAACAAAGCCAAAGGTAATTTGGCCCCAACTTTAGCGTAAAATTTATCAGCAAAGCCCTGATCCTTTATCATTTCCGGATCTGTGAATACTGGTTTTGCACAGGCAAGGTCAACACAGAAGTTCAGCCTTTCCGGTATTTTATAAGCCGTGGCATATAATGTCGGGCCGCCGCCGGAAATGCCCATTATGCCAAATTTCCCGATATTCAGATGGTCGGCCAGGTCGCTGACATCGCCGGCAAAATCAGTTAACTGCCATTCCCAGAATTCCGAATCGCCAACTCCGGGGCGGTCGGGAGTAATCATTCTGAAGCCGTATTCCTTTGCCGGTTCGTGCAGAAGCAGGCTGTGGATATGCGATCCTGTGCCATGATAAAATACTATCGGCTCGCCGTTTGGATCGCCAAATTCGTGATAAATAATCTTCTTGTTATTTCTTGTTGTAAAGGATTTTACCTGATTTTCAAGTTCCTCAAACTCTTCTTTAGATAAAAGGCTGGTACGGGGGTCAGTTTGAGACATATCCATAATTATCCCTAAAAATAGTGAAGACATAGTAAACAGAATTGTTATTAATATAACAATTCTTAATCAAATATGAAACAATTTATAATAAGTTATAATTGAAGCTATTAAATTTATCTTAAGGCCATTATTTCTTTAATAAATCTTTCTGCAAATTCATAGCTTTTTTCATCCTCAATTTCAAAAACAATATTATATCCCTCATGATATTTTTTTGCCGTATTCATTATTTCATGATAGTCGGCCTTATCATCCGTTGAAGATAAAGTATCTTTTTCACTTTCACGTATTGTCATGCTCAGCGTGAAATTGTTATTAAATGGAATAAAGTAAAAAAGAGCTTTCTTCTTATCTGCCACTTTTTGTATCCAGCCGCTGGCTTTGTACCAGCTCCATGATTTTAAGTATCCGGTGGTTAACTTATCCAAACGTGAATAAAATCCAGCGGTTTTGCCAAGCGCTTTTTCAAGCGAACTTTCATCGGGTTTGTTACTTTTTTCAGCAAAGGGACGTTCGGGCATTCTAATCTCCCTGATTGTATTCTGTTATTTATCATTCATTGTGCAAAATAATATTAAATTCAGATGGAAAAAAATTTTAATCAGATTCCGTTTCAATTTTATAAACAATACTACCCTGTGTAAAATTCAAAAATCAGCAAGATCAGTGTTTTACAAACATTTACTCTTTGTATATTTACTTGCAAAAGTCATTTTTTTTTTTTTACTTTGTGCAGCAAATAATTAATGAGTTGATACTTCCCCTGAAAGCCATATATTTTGACAAAATGGGGTGAGAGGAAAATTTTGATTCGTAAGATCGGTAATAAAAAACATAATATGAAAGAAGAATAATAGGCACGGAATAATGCCGTATCATTGTTTATTAATAAATACAATTTATTAATAATTTGCAGGAGTTTGCCATGAAAACAGGCAAAAATCTAATCGTTTTATTCGCTGTTCTATTTGTTTTGTTTCTCAGTCTTATTCAGGAAGCAGAGGCAGATTGCCCCGACGGCTGGTCAGCTGATACGGTTTCAAATACATATAACGGATGCGATTATACTATATATTATTGCTATATGACTGATCCCAATGGGGTTGTATATACAAGAATCGACTGGATAGCCTATGATAATTATTGTATTGAAATGATTGGTACTAGTGCTTTTTGGAATAATTTGAACGAAGCAATAATAAATAAATTAATGATGGATAATTCATTTCCACCCTGCCTGGTAATGACATACAATGTGATGTACAGCAGGGCAAAATGCTGGAAGGTTATAAACGACCATGTTAATGAGATTTGCAATATAATAAATTGCGGGTACGAAGGGGAGTGCAAGGTGATGTATAAGATATGTACTGACTATACAGCTATACCACCGCAGGTTATAAAGGAGTTGGTTGGTACACAATCTGTTGATAACGAAATGTGCTCGGCTGAAATGCCTGATTTCTCTGATTGGGAAGAATTTGACCCGGATGAGGACTGGATGACGGAATGTTTTGTTGTTGATTGCGATTTAGATTAGATTATTTAAACTCATCCGATCACTTTAAGTGATCGGATGAGTATTTTGCTAATTTATTAAAAAGGTTACGTAATGAAAAAGATATTACCGTTACTTTTATTAATTATTTATACTGCCAATGCCGGGCTGAAATTCGATTATATAGACCTTGTATTTCATCAGTACCGGGGAATTGTATCAAATGATAAATATGTATTCTTTTACGGAACAAATAATTATATAAACAGATCCAATCATGATAATTCCGAATGGAAATCAATCACAATTACCGAAAACGAATTTAGTATCAAAGAGATGAGAAGTGAAACAGGGGGATTTTACGGGGTGTATGAAAGCGGATTATTCCGACTTGACGATGAAGGTAATATTATTTACAAGAAGCAATTGGATAATCCCCCCGATGAAGAATTTGTTGATATAGTAAAATTCAATGATGAATATATTGTTGTTAGTGAAAATTCAATATTTGTCTATGATAATGATTTTAACTTGTTAAATACTAAAGATTATGACAGCGGAATTGTAATAAGTGAAATTGAAACATTCGGGGATAATTTATTGGCAGGTACTAAAAACGGATTACTCTTCAAATACAAAAATAGTATAGATAACGGGCCTGAAATTATTGATTTTTCGGAAAAATCGTATTGTGATTCCACAGGGAAAGTACAAAGCTTCGAAAAATCAGAGAACTATTTCTATTTAAAGATTGCTGGCGATCTTTATAAAAGTTCCGATTTAATTTCCTTTACAAAAGTGGATATTATTGGCAATTCATATAATGTAAATGAAGATGAAATATATTCATTACAATTGAAGCAGAGCGGTTTTGGAGAAATAAATGATCAGTTATATTTCTATAAAAACAATGCTCCTGATTATGAACAGATAAGCAATCCCGACCTGAAACGTTATTGTGAAATTTTAATTCCAATCGGATTTGATTTTATAAATGATAAGGAAATTTATGCATACGGATATGATAATTTAATTTTGAAATCTTCTGACGGTGGTATTAATTGGGATTTTATATCATATTTTAAACCAGGTTTTAACAGGCAGTGGATTAGTAAAGAAACTGGTTTCCAAAAGTCGGATGATGGAGTAGTATATAAAACAACCAATGGGGGTATAACATGGAAAACAGAAATAAAAATGGATGAAAAATTATCCAACTGGCCTACAAGTTCTACATTTTATTTCAATGAAGACGGACGTGGAATTATTGTTGGAAGCGGCACACCGGCCGGATTACCGAATGTTATTTATACAAATGACGGCGGGGAAACTTTTCAAACAAAATACATTGAAGGTATAGGACATTATATATTTGATAAATATGCTCCCATTATAAGGGATAATGATGAATACAAGATCTATTTTCCAGGCAGGTATCAATCCTGGTATTATACACTTCTTTTTACTCTCGATCTTGATATGAACTTTATTAGCAAAGAAATAATTGATTCTGTAAACATCTATAAAATAGAAGAATATGGCTCCGGCTACTTAGCCCTTGCCAAAGACCGACGTCCGATACCCGGAAGAGCAAGTGACCATAATCCATACCAGCTCTTATATTCAGATGAACCAGGAGGGAATTGGGATACATTAATGACATTAGATATGATGGATACATTATTGCATAATATGTCAATTATTGATGATATTATTTATATGAGAGGTTTTGTTTGGGTTGATGATAAAGATTCGAATTGCAGGCATATTTTGTATAAAGTTAATATTTCAGAAAAAACTAAACAACTAATTCGAATAAAATTTAATGAAAATTATGACGGTATTTTTAAATTTGATAATAAGCTGATAGCTGGGGCAATTAACGGACTGGTTTATTGCAACAATATTGATGATAATCCTTATGAATGGGAGTTTGCCTCTGTACCAGGCTATTTTGTATGGAATTTTGAGAATCAATTTAATGATTTGATCTATGCATATTGCTCAGGTCAAAATCTGCTCAAATTTACATTCCATAAAGATACCCCAGTAGAAGAACCACGGGCAGAAGGTATAAAAATGTACAACTATCCGCCTTATCCACAGCCTGCAAACAACCACGTTAGTACGGAAATATACTGGGACAGTAGGTACGACATTCAAAACGCTGCAATAACCGTGCACGACTACACAGGTAAGCTGGTTAGCAAGCCCGGCGATATAAGCATTAACAAAATGAATGTATATCGCGGCGAAATAAGCTGGGATTGTTCTTCGGTCTCATCAGGAGTGTATTTTATTAATATACGGCTTGGCGGCACAACAAGGACTGTGCCCGTGGTTGTGGGAAGGTAGTTGCTTGTATTGGGATTGAAAATTGTTTTTAAAAACTTCTCATAGCTATGATGAAATGATATAGAAAAAGCTCCGTAGGAGCGAAATTTTTGTAGATACAATTATCGTCACGACGGTGCTTTTATATTCAGTCTCGTAGCGAAGCCCCGCTTCGCAATGCTACACTAAGAGTGCTTAATAGTAAATTCGCCGGTAACTTACCTTCCCAAGCGGGGGCTTGGGAAAGAGTGCAGGGGCTTACTGCAAAGCCCTCCCCTTCGGGGAGGCACGTCCCCTTGCGAGGGTTCCACACCGCGTGTGTTTGGGAGGGGTCAGAGGTATTGAATTGGAATAATCAAAACAGAGGCTTCAAAAATTAAATGGATTCCTAATCTCAGAATATTGAAAGAAAAGAATTTTTTCATAAGTTTTATCTCCCAGGTTGCAAATTCAGGAGATTAATTCTTAAATTGCAACAAAGAAATTAAGGAATTGAATAATGCTGCTGAAAAAATTAAAAATTAAGAACTTCAAGAGTTTCAGAGATATCAGTATAGGCCTGAACAATTTCAATGTGCTGATTGGGCCTAACGGCGCCGGGAAATCCAACCTGCTGTCCGTTTTCAGGTTTGTAAGGGATATTGTTTACCACGGGCTGGAAAACGCTATATCGATGCAGGGCGGCTCGGACTACGTGCGGAATATAAACCTGAGGAAGAAAAACGACGACCTCAGCCTGTGTATTGAAATAGAGCCACTGAAGGCCTATGGAGTCAGCCGCGACACCGAAGCCGGGCCTATAAACCTGCGGCTGAAAAAGTTTAACTACTCCTTCTCGCTGAATTTTCCGGCAAAGGACAAGGAATACGCTATTAAAAAAGACAGGATGGAGGCTGTTTTCGATTTTCACCGCTCCGATAATATCGAAACCCTGCCGAATGAGGAAAATTATATTTGCACCGGTAGCTTAGAGATAAAAAATGACAGTGGCAAACCTTCGATTGATTTCCGCCCGGACGGGGAATTCCCGGTTTCGCACAACTCGCTGTTCCCGCTGATAAAAGATATGCTGAAATTCCTGCAGGAAAAGCAGTCACGTGTGCTGATTCTGGAATCGCCGATATTCTACATGTTCCCCTTCGAAAAAGTGGCGCGATACATTCACGATATAACCATATACGATTTCGAACCCAAGTATCCCAAGTACATGGCTTCGGTAGCGGCAAAAGCCGACCTGGAAAAGAACGGCGAAAACCTGGCAATAGTAATCCGGCGAATACTCGAAGACGAGGAGCGCAAAAGGATGTTCTTCAATTTCGTATCCGACGTGCTGCCCTTTATCGATTCGATCAGGGTGGAAAAACACATGGACCGCTATCTGCAGCTGGTGATTAAGGAAAAATACCAGTCCCAAAAGGACCTCCCTGCGTCGCTGATGTCCGAGGGCACCATATTTATTATAGCCCTTATAGTCGCGCTTTATTTCGAGAAAAAACCCTTCGCAATATTCGAAGAGCCGGAAAGAAGGATACACCCGCACCTTATATCAAAAATTATAGATATGATGAAGGACGCATGCACGCGCAAGCAGATAATAACCAGTACGCACAACCCCGAGATAGTAAAATTCGCAGGACTGGAAAATATCCTGTTCGTTACAAGGGACGCCGAAGGATTTTCAACAATAATCCGACTGCACGAGAAAGCGGAAATACAGGCCTTCCTGAAAAACGAGATAGGTATTGAAGAACTATACGTGCAGAATCTGCTCGGGATGTGACGGATTTCGAATACCGGGACTGATTCTGGTGGCTTGTAAAAAATCAGTTTATTTTTTATGCCGTTGAATTTTTTTTTCAATACGAGCCTTTCAGACCTTTGAAATTTAGATTCGGAGTAATGATTTCTGAAGTCTTGAAAATTAAAGGGATTAGCAAATAAAAATTATGCTAATCCCTTTTTGTCAAAAAAGTATATTTTTTAACTCTATCTACTTTCCGGCAGGCTCCCATTCGGCGAAACTGTCAACAACCACATTGGTTTTTGGTTCTGTAGTTATAAAATGGTTTGAATTGTATGTCCATTCCATAGTTTTAGAACCACCGCCGCCCTGGGTTGTTATCAGGTAACGATTGTTCAGGTGTCCGAAATACAATGCCCTGTGGCGGGGATTGTCACTATCGCCACCGCTCGGATCAACTGGCAGCCATCCAAAGTTTGGCAGGTATATTTCTACCCAGCGGTGAAACACATCGTCCATGCTGGCATCGTCATTCCTGTGAGTAACAGCGCCGACATATCGTGCCGGGATGCCTGCAGCACGGCACATAGCTATGTAAACAAATGAATATTCAGAGCAGGATCCATTTCCGCGCTCAATTACTGTTGGTGCAGTATTCCATCCGCCAACCATTTCGTAATACATTCTTTCCTGGATATAGCGATAAATTTTACGCGCTGCCCGATAAATATTTTTCTCTGTTCCTACAGCTTCGTTTACATGTTTCATAATTATCGGATTATGTATCTGGTATTTTTCATGGTCCACAAGGTATGTTCTTTTGATATCCGGAGGAATATCTTTATATGTTCCAACCTCATCCGGAAATACAAACCATGTTACTTCATATAATGTAGCTTTTATTCTTGATTCTGTCTCGAATATTTCGCCGGTGGAAATATTCTCCCTTTTGTAATGAGCGGTTTTCTGTCCCCAGTTATCCTCAACAATATCATCGTATTCCGGGCTGTATTTTATATCTCCGTTTATTTCCTGTGTAGCCCTGCTTACAGGAACAGGTAGGTGAACATCAAGAGTCAGAACGTCACCGGGGCCGTAGTTCCTGGTTCTGTGATAGAAATTCAAAATTACTTCCCTCGGGTTTTTCCTCCTGAAATTTTCACCATCCCTTACTTTTAATTTATAAATTTTATCTTCCTGGTAGTCAGCTGCCCAGATATTTTTACCGTCCCATGCTAACCCGCGGGTAAATTCCCCCGGGGCATCAGTAACAATGATAACTTCTTCCAATTCAAGATCAACCATGTATATTTCATTTGCCTTCCTGTCCGATACCCAAAGATAAGTACCGTCCCAGGCCAATCCGCGACAATCTGAGCTGGGGGCAGTCAACTCCCGGATAGTTGTGCCGTCCTCGGGGCTGAACTGAATCAGTTTCCGGGCGCTGTTATCAACAGTCCATAGATATTTCCCGTCCCAAGCCAGGTCTCGTGGCTGTGGAGTAGGCGAAGATAATATTTTTAATATATCTCCGCTTTCGGGATCAATTTTATATATCTTGCCACTATAATTTTCCGATAGTGGAATACCCCCCTTAACATCAGCGTTCCAGAGGTATTTACCGTCAAAAGCAAGGCCGGTAGGCCAGTAGCCGGGGCTTTCTATTGTTTTGATAATTTTTCCGTTTGTATCAAGAGCATAGATTTTATCTGTGCGGTAATCTGCCGTCCATAGATGTTTCCCGTCCCATGTCAGGCCGGTACCGAATTTCCCCGGGGCATCGAATGATTTTTCTATTTCACCAGTAAATGCAAATACTGATGCTGAAAATATAAATGTAATCGTGATTATTGATATTAAATTTTTCATATTCTTCCCAATAATTTTTTCAATAATATTCAATTTAGTTTATAATATTTTCCCGTGCAAACGTTTATTACAGGTATGGTGCCCAAAAATTAGTGATTGATAATTGATTAATAAAAAATTTTATCTATTTTTGTAAGTTCAAGCTAAATGTGTATACGCTTGAAAATGATATTGAAAATAAACTTGTTAAATGATTTAGGTTGATTTATAATGGATCAGAAACTATTGAACAGGGTATTTGGAATTTTAAGTTTTGTTACCGCCCTGATTGTTTATATGCTAACAGTGCAGCCGACAGTTCCATTCTGGGATTGCGGGGAATTTTCAGCAGCATCAGTATGGCAGCAGGTGCCGCACCCTCCGGGAGCCCCACTTTTCCTTATGCTTGGGAAACTATTCCATATTATTATACCATTCGGGGATGACGGCTGGCGAATCAATATGCTTTCCGTTATAGCCAGTTCTTTAACTGTCTGGCTGCTTTACCTGATAACAGTAAAAACAATACTGAATTTCAAAAAATCAGATATTAAAGATACCGGAGATGCCCTTGCAGTTTATGGCTCGTCATTTGTAGGTGCACTGGCGTTGATATTCTCCGATACATTCTGGTTCAATGCCGTGGAATCCGAGGTTTATGCTATGTCCAGCCTATTTGTGGCTTTAGTTGTATTCCTGATGATGAAATGGAACGAGGAAGCAGACAAGCCGGGGCATGAACGTTATCTACTGTTGATAACTTACCTTATTGGCTTATCGCTCGGCGTACACCTGTTGGCAGTACAAACATTGTTCTCGATAGTATTCCTGGTTTATTTCCGTAAGTATAAATTCAAACCTACAACATTTGTTCTGACAGGAATAATTTCCATATTTATATTTGCCGTTATATATATAGGTATCCTGAGCTGGGTTCCGACAATGCTTAACGGCCATCTGCCATTCAAGAATGAGTGCCGGGAATTTGTAGCAGACAGCCCGGTAGTTACATTGCTTGTTATTGCAGTAGTTATTGCCGCAATAGTCGGGCTTTATATGGGATACAGAAGTAAAAATCATACCCTGAGCCTGATAACATCGGCATTTTTACTTCTTTTATTTGGCTTTGCAACTTATATGCAGATTCTTCTGCGCTCAAATGCCAATCCGCCGATGAACGAAAACGAACCCAAGGACCTTAACTCCCTGATTTCATATCTTGGCCGCGAGCAGTATGGCGAAGCGCCTAACTGGCCGAGAAGATATCACAGCAATGATGAATATTACACGCGCCACTATGTTAAGAAAGATGAAAAAGGGGAATATATCTACGGCCCCTGGACACCTCCGAGAAGAGAAGAGGTAAGGTGCAAAGATGGCAATGGAATATTAGTGCCAAAATTTGATAATCCTGATTTCATGGGGGAAATGACCTTCCTTTGGAAATACCAGATTAATCACATGTACCTGAGATATTTCTTCTGGAATTTTGTGGGCAGGACATCGGATTTGCAGGATGCCCGGGCAGCATTAGTTGTTTCAAAAGCTGAAAACGAAAAAATTAATTATCTGAACGGCTATAAAGATCAATTCCCCATACAGTTCTATGCATTGCCTCTGATTCTCGGATTGATAGGATTGATATTCCATTTTTACCGGGATCCCAAGATGGCATTTATATACCTGATTATGTTCCTGCTTATGGGCGTTCTAACGGCAATATATCAAAATCAGCAGGAGCCGCAGCCGCGTGAAAGGGACTATTTCTATGCCGGTTCATTCTTTGTGTGGTGCCTGTGGATTGGAATGGGAGCCTACGGCCTGATACGCGGATTAGGAGAGAAAAGAAAACTTCCGGTGCCGGTTATTGCCGGAATACTTGCCGGAGCAACTCTTCTTGTGCCGGTGAATATGGCAGTTGGCGGATGGAAGATCCACAGCCGCGCAGGCAACTACCTGCCGTTTGATTATTCTTATAATATCCTTCAGAGTACCGAGGAAAATGCTATTATCTTCACCAATGGTGATAATGATACATTCCCGTTATGGTTCCTGCAGGATGTGGCAGGGGTAAGGCGTGATGTCAGGATAGTGAACCTCAGCCTTGGTAATACTCTGTGGTATGTTGATCAGCTTAAAAACCGCGAGCCATGGGGCGCGGAGAAAATTCCTCTGACATTTTCCGACGACAGTCTTCAGGTAAAAGAATCTGATTCGAAAGCTCTATCCTATGACTTCGGCCTTGCCCAGAATGTTTCCATACCTGTTAAGAAGGAAATTCTGGCGCAATATACTGATGATCAGGAATATATTAATAACGGGCGCTTTGATTTTACATTCTATGGCAAACCTTACGGAGAGCGCGACGGACAGCAATTCTATTTATACAGAGTGCAGGACAAAGTTGTATTGGAGATACTCAAGCAGGTAAGGTTTGAGCGTCCCATCTATTTCTCCGTTACTGTTGGTCCGGATGCTTTCGGCGGACTTGATGCTTTCTTCCGTAGCGAAGGTATGGCAATGAGGGTCTGCCCCGTCAGGCAAAAAGGCGGCAAAGGCGAATCGATCGATCCTGAAATTATGGAAGCATGCCTGATGAATGTTGATAATAGCAATGATTATTCAACAACTCCAAAATACGGATTTAAATTCAGGAGCCTGAATGACAACTCAGTATATTATGACGAGGTTCACAGGCGCCTTATGATAACATATAGGACTTTATTTATTTCCTATGCAAATTATGCACTTCAGACAATGCAGGACAAAGATAAATGTATTGCTATACTGGACCAGATGAATAATAATATTTCAACTAAGATTTTCCCGCTTGGATACGAAGTTGAATATAATCTTGCCCAGCTTTATATGGATGCTGGTGCAAAAGATAAAGCCGAGAAATTTGGCCGCGATTGCATAAATTCCTGCATGCAATTAATCAACGATCCTGAACTTAAACCGGAGCTTCAGTACTATGAAGCCTCGGGAAGGTATTTTGGGCCACACCGCCGGGCTGCATACCTGCATGAAACGTTTAAGGAATATGACCAGGCGATTGATGTTCTGAACCGTCTTTATATGCTTATTGAAAGTATGGCTGCACGTTACGCCTCTGATCCGTCCTACGGTCAGGAAATGCAGAAATTCCAGTATGCCATGTTCGACGTACTCGCCAACATCGATGAGTATAAAATTAAGAAAGCTATCGAAAGCGGTGGTACGGAAGCTGCCTTAATTGAAGCTGAAAAGATCTTGCAGGAACATAATAAATCCAACAATCCGCTTGCCGGTGAGCTTGGCAGATTTATGATGAGCAGAATTGACAGGATGAAAGCCCAGCTTTCGGCAGATTCTGCTGCTAATACTGAAAACGTTCAATAGAATATGTCAATTTAGTTGCGGGGCCGCCCTTGTGGGCTGCCCCGTTTATTATAACAATTACATTTGTCTATGCCACAAAATAATCCATACCTTTCAATAATTATTCCTGCTTATAACGAGGAAAAGCGTATAGGCGATTCACTTGATAAGATATTGAAATTTCTGGCAGGGTTTGATTATACTTTCGAAATAATTGTAGTCGATGATGGTTCGTCAGACGGAACGTCTGATATTGTTAACAAGTACGGAAATAATATTCACCTGATTTCACAACCCGGCAATATGGGTAAAGGCGCTGCTGTCAGGGCGGGAATGCTGGCAGCCAAAGGCGAACTTAGAGTGTTTTCTGATGCTGACCTGTCAACTCCGATTCACGAGCTGAATAAAGTTATACCGATAATTAATGAAGGCTATGATATATTTATTGGCAGCAGGGCTCTTGATTATTCCTCAATAAAAGAACATCAGCCCTTTTACAGGGAGTTTATGGGAAAAACTTTTAATAAAATTGTTCAGGCTCTGGTTATAAAAGGTATTAAGGACACACAGTGCGGGTTCAAGGCCTTCACAAAAGAAGCTTCGGAAACTGTATTCAGACAGGCAAAAATTGACGGATTTGGATTTGATGTAGAGATACTTTACCTGGCAAACAAAGCCGGCCTTAAAGCCAAGGAAGTATCAGTTGAATGGTACAATGATGAACGCTCGAAAGTAAATCCTGTTACTGATTCGTTAAAAATGTTTCTTGAATTATTAAAAATCAAGCGTTTACATAATAAATAGAAAATATTTTGCATTTCTGCCCGTTTTATAAAAAAAATTAATATTTCTGGCTAAAGTTTATTATATTAGTGCCGATAATTGAAAATAGGATATTATATCATTTATTATGGAGGTTAATATGACAATCGATAATGTTCAGACCCAAAAGGCAGAAACACCTGAGAAACCTCCGGTTACTGTTCAGAACGAGGTAGAGAAGGAAGTTGTACAACAACCAATGAACGGCGACAGTGAAAGCTCTCAGAAACAGGTTCTGCAGGTGCTTGGCTCGGTGCAGCCGCAGCAGCAGATTCAGGAAACAGCCAAAAACCAGATAGAACGCGGCTATCTTGATGTAAAAGCCTGATAAATTTAGAAATAATTGATTTGTATAAAAAACTGTGTGCGGCGCATACAGTTTTTTTTAGTTCAATGCCTCTTCCTGGAAATCACGATACTTTAGCTCGGAGCTTAATTTAGCAGCAGATTCACGGAATTGCCTTGCTTTTTCCGGAGTCTTTTTATCCATGATGCGGTATATATTACTAATTGTCAGCAGCCTTAGTTCAACAGGCATTTTCAATGCTTTTTTGGCAATATCCTGCAGGTAAATAATTGCATCATTATAACGTTCCTGAGAGAACCTGAGCAAAGCAAATGTATTTATTGCAATACATTCTGCAAGTTCGTTGTTGCTGTTATCAGCCGCTTTCTGAGCTTCCCGGCAATAATTTTCGGCAGAGTCAAAATCATTTGTTTCAATTTTACAGCGGGCTATTATAGCTAAAAGCTGGGCCTTTTCAGCGTCGTCAAGTGTTACCTCTTCATCATCCATATATGATTGAGCAAGGTCGGTTGCCGAGATAAAATCCCTTTCCAGAAATTTTTTAATTACTGCTTTTCTGATTGAATTAAATTCCATTGTGGCAAATTCACTAATACCACCATTGGAATTAGCAGAGGATTCAGTTTTGGAATTTTCATCGCTTGCTTTATACTCGCTATCAGATTCAGCATGGGCCGTTTTCACCATTTCCCTGAATGTTACGGCATCAAAATCTATATCCGGCTCGGCTTCGCTGTTTGTATCATCAGGAGCTGCCAGAACAGTATTGCCGAAACTGACATAATTATCATAAGCATCTTTAATAATTTCAGCGCTCCCGTATTTCTTCGCATGCCGCGCTGTTTCCATAAGCATGTCTTTGGCCATATCTTCATCTCCTGATTCCGCGCTGTGTGCTGCAAGGTATGGTGCTATCTGCTCCCTGACAGCTTCATTTTCCGCATCATCATATCTTTTCCTGAGAGTAGCGGCAATCTGTCCGTGTAGTGCAACATGTTCCTCATATTCCAGGTTTCGTTCGAAAAAAGTATGGTAAAAAGCCTGAGTAAACTTATATACCGTCGTTTTTACACCGTATTTGTGCCTGGCTCCTTTACTTTTAATAATCCCGGTTTTATTCTGGAGAGACCTTAGTTTTTTTATAGTAGATAAAATATCAGAATTAATAAGTTCGGAAATAATAATTGCAGAAAACTCTCTTCCTTCCGCTGCACAAGTGGCCAGAATATTTCTTTCTTCGTCATTAAGTTTGCCAAGTAACTGAGAAAATGTTGACTGCACCGTTGCAGGAAGAAAATCTCCCTGCCCGAAATTTGATTGTAGTTGCCCGGAATCATCAAAAGGAGGATTTTCCATAAAATAGTGAAGATATTCCATAACAACACCCGGTACTCCGTAGGAATGCTCGTAAATCCACTCCTCAAAATCATGGTTGGGTTTATAATTTGGCAGAAAGAAACCGCATGTAGAACTTATTTGTTTTTTGTCAAACGGATTAAGTTCAACCCGGTATATGTTGTTATCTTTATTCACTCTTCTTTCAATAAATGACAATAGTGGTGTGCCCTGGGCATGCAGAACATCCATACGGCAGGTAAAAGCAATAACAACGGGTATTTTGCTAATGTTATCGGCGAGCATATTCATTAATTCAACCGATTGGGCATCAGCCCAATGCATATCGTCCATAAGCAATATCAGGGGCACTTTGTCTGATATTGCCATCAATGTATCATATATATCGGCAGTAGCAGAACTTACTTTTTTTGTTGATTCGGATGATTTTTCTTTTTTGAATTCTCTCCAGTCCTTACCTGCTTCTTTTATGGCCCAGAAAAGGTCTCCGGCAACAGGAATAACTGACAGGCCGGTCATAACCAGGTTGCGTGCCAGGTTTTTCTTTGCCGAGGCTTCATCTGCCATAAGATATTCGATTGCCCTGGTAAAAGGCTGCAAAGGCTGAATCGTTCCTACATTAAAATTACCAATAGGAGCAGATGTTTCTACCATCGCAGACTGAAGCTGTTCGCCCCTTGCCTGGCATTCGATAGAATAGGTATTCAGCAGGTGGGTTTTTCCAAAACCGGTTTCACCGCTGATACAAATAATAGCTCCTCTGCCTTTTTTCAAAGAAGCCAGGCTGTCCTTGAAAATACTGATATTTCTTTGTGCTTCAGGGTTTTTATAAATATCGCTCATAATCTGCCATTTTTGACGAATACATTAATTAATAAAAATAACTAATTATCACTCTATCTCAAAACGGAAAGCATAATTGTCGGAAATCAGGCAAACAGATGTGCACAAATATCATAGAACCGGGCATGAATTATTTGATAACGCGCATAGAATAAAAGAAACCGGCAACCGAATCGGTTTCTTACATTACGGGGCTGGAAATCAGCCTTTTTCTAATCGTAACACTATCCAATAATTCATAATAATAGATATTCCAACCGGATGGGCCACCGCTTATCGTATATAAGGCTTTCCTTTCATTATAAACAAAATTGATTTTACCTATAACTTTACTATTTGATTTGATCCTGTTAATCATGTTATCAAGATATGACTTTATATTATCGTAAGGCCTTGCTGTTTTAACTGTATCTTCTGAAAAGGCAAAAAGATTTTGTGCCTGGTTTTTCGGGTTAAAATCATAGGGAATAAAACCTTTTAAAAATTCTTCTCCTGCTAATGGCAAAGTATCAGGAATAATTTTTGAGTAAACATATTGGCAAAGGTATGCATTGTACTTACAGCGATTGATATATTCCTCCTCATCATACCCCCCGCTGAAGAACAGGCCGATTCGGTTAAAAAATCCGGGTGGATTTCTTTTAATACTGTCGGCAAGATCAGACCAGATTGAAATTTCATTATCCAGTATATTTAAAATCCCTTCTGGCTGCTGAAAAATAAGAATATGAACGAACTCATCATCAATTTGGAAAGTGCGAAAATCTTTACGGCAGAAGCGGGAATGATATCCAAAAAATTCAGCGGCTTTCTGTGCAGAGACAATAGTTCTGAAATGTCCGAGATAATCAGTCATGTCATGGTAGGATTTGCTAATCCTGCTTTCGTATGTTTCACGCCTGGCAATGTGGTTTGCAGCATTGCTGTCAATTAGATAAAGGTAGTGCAAAGATGCTTTATGAGAAATTTCATCATACCCGTAATTATCGTAATTTTCTATCAGGGATCGGACCGATACGGATTCAATATTTAATCCGCTAAGATTAGCTACTAATATTGAAATAATTAATAAGATACTTTTCATTGCCACACCTGCATGTTATTTCTAAAAATTAACAGGCTTTTCTAATAAATGTTACATTATGCTTTTGAATATAAATTAAAAATTTATATCTTATTCAGGTAATTGATTACAAATTTTGAGGTGCCGGATGAAGAAAGGACTAATAAGCGTTTTTGTACTGATTATTATTGCAGGTGCAATATATATTCTTAGTTCGGATTTTCCGCCTGTTGATGAGAAGGAAAGTAGCGGAACAATAGGCAAAGCCGAGAAATTCAGGGGGGACGAAATAAGCGCAAGTGATATTAAACTGCGTAGCGGAATCCTGAATGATAAAGAAAATATTAATCGAATTATTGCTGAATTAATAAAAATATCTATTGTTATGGCTCAGACCAGCGATATTATATCAAACGGCTGGTTGCAGGAAGTCAAAGCAATTGACGAAGATTTACACGGGACGATAGCAACAAAGCTGAACTCTGTTACAGAATCGATAAAAAATGGCAGGATTGATATTTCCGAGGCAATTGATATTGTTGATGATATAAAAAGGGGGAACATTGACCAGTCAATTGATGCCGAAAAATATCTTGCAGACGTCAGCGCTTCCATTATCAGGATTCATAGGCGCACGGAAGTTATTAAAGAAATTGTAAATGATATCGACAAGAAGATTGCAACAAAAGAAATATCCAATCCTGCTAAAATTGAATCACTGAAGAAACTGCGTGATCATATTCTGATAAATACAATTCAATATGCAATTGCCATGGGCGATAAAGATAAAGTAGATTATGCCGCTGAAAAAGATATCTATAGCACTGAAAATGTTGCTGATATATATAAGGGTTTTGAAATAACAGACAATATCGGTGTTGCCTGTGGTAAGGAAAAAATTGCTCTTGTTTATGCAAAAGATGGCTTAAACGCTGTTGTTTTTAGTCGCGAGGAACTTAATTTTGCTCCTGTGAATGCTAAAGATGATCTCAATTTTACCCCTGATAAAGAAAGGCTCGGGGTTCTTTCAAAGGAACAGCTTGGTGCTGTTTATTTTAATAATGAGCAGTTAAATACTTTTATGAGTGATGAGAAATTGAAGGGATATGCAAAAGAAAATTCTATTGGGTTGTGGTATACTGGGAAAGAAGATTTAAATGTATATAGCCACGAAAGTTTAAACTCAGTGCTCAGTAAAGAAACTCTTAACCTGGTTAATTCTCATATTATGAATAGTAAAGAAAACCTGAACCTTCAGGAAGCAAAAGAACAGCTTGGCAAGCATAGTAAAGATGAAATTGGAGCTATATTTGTTTTTGACAAAGAAAAGCTAAACGCCTGGGCCAAACAAAACCTGGGGTGCTACCATAATATGGAAAGGCTTGGAATGTTTTCAATGGAAAGTCTGAATTTGGGTATGGACTCTCACTGATTATTTGTAAAAAATATACATATCACGAAAAACCCCGAATATCTATCCGGGGTTTTTCTTTTTTTAATCTTAGTCAATTTTTGATTTTGCTTTCCTTATATGCGGATCAAGATCCATTTTTCTAAGCCTGATGGAGGCCGGTGTAACTTCTACAAGCTCGTCCTCGGCGATGAACTCTATTGCCTGGTCCAGCGACATGATGCGCGGAGGCCTTAGCGTAACTGTTGCGTCGGAACCGCTGGCGCGCATGTTGGTAAGTTTCTTTTCCTTGGTAATATTCACATTCAGGTCGGCTACTTTGTTTCTTTCGCCAATAACCATGCCCATGTAAACATTTGTTCCCACTTCAACGAATAGTTCGCCGCGATCCTCCATGGCATACGAAGCGTAACCTGTAACGCGGCCCTGCCTGTCGGCAACCAAAGCGCCGGTATTTCTCTGGGGAATTTTACCGGCCCATTCCTCGTAACCTTCGATAAGCGTATTCATAACGCCCGTACCTTTCGTATCGGTCAGGAACTGGCTGCGGAAGCCAATCAGGCCCCTGGAAGGTATTACGAATTCGATATTTACCCTGCCGCTGCCAGTGCTCATCATATTAACCATCTGGCCTTTGCGGGAGGAGAGTTTCTCTGTAACTATACCCGAATAATCATTCGGAACATCAATATATACATGCTCATAAGGTTCGCAGTTTTTGCCGTCAATTTCTTTCAGAATAACCTGTGGTTTGGAAACCATGAATTCAAATCCCTCGCGCCTCATTGTTTCAATAAGTACAGCCATCTGAAGCTCACCACGTCCGCTTACTTCATAAGCATCCGAGCGGTCGGCTATCGGCTTTACTTTAAGCGAAACATTCCTGAGCATCTCTTTTTCCAGCCTTGCTTTCAGGTGGCGTGTGGTTAGGAATTTGCCTTCGGTGCCTGCAAAGGGCCCGTTATTCACGTAGAATATCATTGAAACGGTAGGGTCGTCAATCTTTATTCTCGGGAGCGGCTCGGGATCTTCAAGCGAAGAAATCGTATCGCCGATTTTCACGTTGTCGATACCTGCCACAGCAATAATATCACCTGATTCCACTTTCTCAACCTGTTTTTTTGCCAAACCTGAAAATGTGTAAAGCGCCGAAAATTTAATCCCGCTTTTAATTTCCTCTTTGCCGCAAAGGGAATACTGCTTGCTGATCTCCAGGCTGCCGTGTTCCAGCCTGCCTATTGCAATCTGCCCGACATAAGAATCGTAGTCAAGGTTTGTTACCAAAAGCTGTGGTTTAGCTTCATCATTGGCTTCCGGGCCCGGGAACACTTTGATAATTGAATCAAAAAGCGGCCTCAGGTCTGTTGATTCGTCCTCAACTTCGTAATGTGCAACCGCTTCCTTGGCGTTAGTATATAAGATCGGAAATTCAATTTGTTCGTCTGTGGCGTCAAGGTCGATAAAGAGGTCGTAAACTTCGCTTACCACTTCTTCTATCCGGCGGTCAGCACGGTCGATTTTATTTATTACAAGAATTACGGGTAGTTTTTTTGCAAGAGCTTTTTTCACTACGAAGCGTGTTTGGGGAAGAGGCCCTTCGCTGGCATCCACCAGCAGTATAACCCCGTCCACAAGGTTCAGGCTCCTTTCCACTTCGCCGCCGAAGTCAGCGTGGCCGGGAGTATCAACGATATTGATCTTTATTCCCTCGTAGTAAATGGCAGTATTCTTTGCCATGATGGTAATGCCGCGTTCTCTTTCCAGATCCATGGAGTCCATAACTCTTTCGGCTACTTCCTGGTGGTCACTGAAAGTACCGCTTTGCCTGAGCATTCCGTCCACTAATGTCGTCTTTCCATGGTCAACGTGTGCGATGATCGCGATGTTCCTAAAATTATCCTTTCTCATATCCCGGCCTTTTATACCATTTCTAAATAATAACTGTTTATAGATTACAAAAATACGACTTTTTCAGGGTTTATAAATAAATTTATTTGTTTCGGCAAAAAATCCTTAATATTGCTACAAACTATATTACAATCTTACCACAATCAGCGATAAAATGTGGAACAAAACCCTGGAAATATTGTTATTATATATGTTACATCGGATGAGTAATATCATCAAAAAGGACAGGAAAACATGATTCCTGATAGCATTTCAGGTAAAGATATTTTGCTATATTGTAGGCCTTTATTATTTTTGCCTTAACAAATTATAAATCATTAGTAATGAAAGAAATGAACCTTTTATCCATAATAGAAGATCTATTAGCCCTGCCGGACGAGAATGAAGTTGTTGAATTTAAAAAAGCAGAAAACAGGTTTTCAAATGATGATCTGGGAAAATACTTCTCTGCGCTGAGCAATGAAGCAAATCTTAAAAACAAGGATTGCGCCTGGATACTATTCGGTATAGAGGACAAAACGAAGGAAGTCAGGGGAACAAATTACAGGCAAGGAACTCTTCAGACTATAAAGCATGATATTTCACAACAGACAACAAATAATCATTCTTTTATTGATGTTCACGAAGTTCAGTATAAAGGTAAAAGAATCGTAGCTTTTCAAATACCACCTGCTCCGAAAGGCCTTCCCATTGCTTTCAAAGGCCATTATTATGCCCGTGAGCATGAATCGCTGGTAGCATTAAATATCAGCAAATTGGAACAGATAAGATCGCAGGTTATTATGTTTGACTGGAGCGCGGAAATATGCCCGGATGCCACTATAGATGATCTTGACCCTGTTGCTATTCTGAAAGCCCGGCAAAACTATACTGACAAGCACAAGCATCTTGAAGCAGAAATTTCCAACTGGGATGATTCTACATTTTTAAACAAAGCAAAACTAACAAAGAGCATTAAAATTACAAGAGCAGCCATTCTGTTGCTCGGGAAACCGGAATCAGAACATTTTATATCGCCTGCCGTTGCTAAAATCAGTTGGATTTTAAAGGATTCTAAAAATATTGAGAAAGATTACGAACATTTTTCCTGCCCTTTTTTACTGGCATCTGACGCTGTTTTTTCGAAGATCAGAAATTTAAAATACAGATATATTAAAGACGGTACAATATTTCCGGATGAAACGGATCAATATGACCCTTATATAATCAGGGAATCTTTAAACAATTGCATCGCCCACCAGGATTATCAATTATGCGGAAAGATCAATGTAGTTGAGTTTGAAGATGGCAGATTGCTTTTCACTAATCTTGGTAGTTTTATTCCCGGAACAATTGAAAATGTAATTAATTCTGATGCTCCGACTGAGTATTATAGAAATCCTTTTCTTGCTAATGCTATGGTAAACCTGAAAATGATCGATACCATTGGCAGCGGGATTAAAAGAATGTTCAATCTGCAACGTGAAAAAATGTTTCCACTTCCCGATTATAGAATTGAAGAATCAAGGGTTTCGGTTGAAATTCTCGGAAAAGTATTAGACTTTGATTATGCAAGAACTTTATCGGAGAATCATGATCTATCCTTATTTGAAATAATAATGCTTGATAAAGTTCAAAAAGGCCGGAAATTAATTGATTTTGAAATTAAAGCGCTAAAATCAAAAAAATTAATCGAGGGCAGGAAACCTAATTTTTACATATCTAAGAAAGTAGCATTAACAACGGGGCAGGAAGTTAATTATATAAAGCAGAAGGGGCTCGATAAAGATTATTATAAACAATTGATCTTAAATTATTTAGAGAGTTTTATTGAAGCTTCACGAAAAGATTTTGAAGAATTACTGTTTGAAAAACTACCTGATATTCTAACTGAAAATCAAAAACGGAGTAAGATTAAAAACATACTTTATGAGATGCATACAAAGGACGAAACGATTAAGTACATTGGTTCCGGGAACAATTCTTTATGGAAACTTAGACGCAATTAAACGCGGTTTAGACGCAAATTCAGACATATGTTTCTAATTATATATTGAAATTATTGAAGTTACATTTAGACGCAATTAAACGCGGTTTAGACATTTTAGAAACGTTATAATTTGAATATTTCAAATATTAAAAAAAATGAAAGATATGAAAACTATGAAAAAGCTGTTACTGATTGCCTTATTTATTATTGTTCCCTTCAACCTTCTTGCCGGTGATTTCTGGAAATACCTCTGGGGGCCGGAAGGGGGAACCATAAGAGATTTGTTTAGTTTGAACGGGAGGATATTTATTGATACTGATAACGGACACTATCGTTCCGATGATTTTGGAAGAAGCTGGAAATGGCTGAAAGATTTTTATTATTATGGAAAAGTAATGTCTTATCCTGATGGATCATTGATAAGGTTTATCCGTTACGGAGGGGATGATTCGCATAAGGGTGATTTAGTATACTATAGATCAACTAACAATGGAGATACCTGGCAGGTAAATTTCTTTGACGAAGACTATGGAATTGATTCTTTTACTCCTGATAATTTAATGCCAATATATGCAATGGATAATAATAATAATGTGTTTGGAGTTATCTTTAAAAGTGATTCAATTTTAAGTTATTCGGTTCCGGATCTGAAGGAAATCGTTAAAATAAACAGCTATAAATTATCAGTTTCAAAAGCATTTTATAAAAGGGATTATTATATAAATCAGTATGACGAAATGGTGATAATAGGCTATGTGGATTATATTGATGAAGGTTTTATATTTATCAGTCCTGATTCCGGGCGATCATGGCAATACATTGAAACACCTTATTGTGTTTTTAAAGCTGAGTTTATAACAAATGAAAAAATTGTTATTGCCACTACCTACGGAGTTTACTATTCGGAAGATAAAGGTGAAACCTGGAATGCTACAAATATTGAAGGTTTTTCAAAATACTTGTGCCGTAACTCCCAAAATGAACTTTTTGCTAATGGCATTGATGATGATTATTTTTCGGTTTTCAAATCGGTTGACAGCGGAAAAACATGGCAGATAATGACACTTGAAAGCGAAAACACTCCATTTGAAAATATGATTTCATTAGGTAATGGAGAACTTTATGCAGGTAATTGGCAGGGTTTTTTTTATTCAAGAAACGGAGGAAGAACCTGGACAGAATCTAATAAAGGAATCGTATCTACTGATGTAAAAGGAATAAGCTATGACAGCGAAGGGAGCATATTTGTTACCGCAAATGGAAGAGTTTTAAAATCTTCAGATGATGGAATTACATGGAGAGATCTTAAGCTTGTTGAAAATTCAACATGGTCGGTTATTTATATTACCCGAGATGATTATATTATTGTCAGTTCAAATAGCGGCAGTTATAAAACAGCTCGATCCACTGACGGAGGGGAAAGCTGGGAATATCGCACAAGATCGGAATTTTCAACAAATGCCAGTCCAAATAGTTTTTTCGAGAACAGCAGGGGACAAATTTATATGGCGCATGACTTCGGGAATAAATTGATTTATTCAACTGATAAAGGAATAACATGGCAAAAAAGATCTATTGAAGGTGATACCTATTCATTTGCTATGAACTCAGAAGGGCATATTTTCAGGGGAAGTGACAACGGGCAGATATACAGGTCAACAGATGACGGGGAAACATGGGCATTTGCCAAAATGAATTATTTTTTGAATGGTATCACTGAACAAGAAATCAGAATGTTGTTATTTGATAAGTACTCCAATGGTTATAGTCATTGGAATATTCGTACTTCAGATAACGGCAGGTCTTGGTTCCGCGATTCTCTGAATTATCCGAGAATGTTCTTAGGAGTAGATTCCCTTAACCGCTTGATAGGTTTTCATGGCCGGGCAGATAAATTTCAACGCCTGAAAAGTACTGATGATTTTTATGATTGGAGCGATATTTCAACAGGCCTGATACATGGGCCAAGCCAATTCAATTTTCTGTCCGTCAGCCCGGAAGGATATATCTATTTTGCCGAAAAAGACGCAGGGCTTTACCGCAGCGAAAAAACATCCCTTTCAGTTGAAAACGAAATTAAAACAATCGTATCCGGGGAAATCAATATATCTCCCTGCCCCGCCACTGATTTTATTGACCTGAAATTTAGAACATCAACCATAGCCCCGGCAAATATCAGCGTATATAACCAGCTCGGCGCAAAAGTTTACATGAACACCACTTTTTCCGCTGTAATGGAACACAATACAAGCATTCCTCTCCGTGATTTTCCGGCAGGCATTTACTACATCAGAATCGAAACTGGCAATGATATTATTTCAGGCATGTTTGTGAAGGAGTGAGTAATTTTTCGGTTACATCTGTCCACCGCCGGCCCCGACGCATCGGGGAAGGGCGGGGGTGGATTCTTAAAATTCCCCTCGTTGAGGGTTGGCGAGCGCAGCGAGTTCCCGACAAGTCGGGACAGGCTGGGGTGGATTCTTTTTCTTATCCCCCCTTATCCACGAGCTAAAGCACCTGGCTATTGAATTTGACGATTATAAGGCTGGAAGGTCATTCTGAGCGGAGCGAAGTATCCATTCTTTAAAATTATTTGCCAGAAAAGATGGATTCTTCGGTCGCTTCGCTCCGTCAGAAAGGCAACATAATACCTCCTTCTCCGGCCCTTACCCCCCGTTCTTCCACCCCAATGAACCAACCGCCGGCCTTAATTCCACATCCTCTGGTTTCAATGAACCGGATAATTTCCTTAATTCAATGCTGTTTTTAATCAAAACCCTGATGTTTGGGCTAATCGCTTTGTTGGCGAGGCTTTATACTGCCTTGTCCGGAGGTATTGAAGCATTCTTTGGCCTTAATGTAGTGAAATTTGGCTTCATTGCTTGCTTGTTTAGCCTTATTGATGACTTGTTCCGCTTCATTGCTCACTTGGTTTGCCTTACTGCACACTTGTCCGGCTTCATTGCTTGCTTGTTCCGCATTACTGATGTCTTGTTCTGCTTCATTGATGTCTTGTTCTGCTTTATTGATGTCTTGTTTCGCCTTACTGATGTCTTGTTCCGCCTTACTGTTGCCTTGTTCTGCTTCATTGCATGCTTGTTCTGTCTCATTGCTTGCTTGGTTTGACTTACTGCTCACTTGTTCCGCTTCATTACTCACTTGTTCCGCCTCATTGCTTGCTTGTTCCGCCTTACTGATGTCTTGTTCCACTTCATTGCTTGCTTGTTTCGCTTCATTGCATGCTTGTTCCGCCTCATTGCTCACTTGTCCGGCTTCATTGATGTCTTGTTTGGCTTCATTACTTGCATGTTTGGCTTCAATGATGTCTTGTTCCGACTCATTGTACGCTTGTTCTGCTTTATTGATGTCTTGTTCCACCTCATTGCTCACTTGTTCCGCCTTACTGATGTCTTGTTCCGCCTCATTGATGACTTGTTCTGTCTCATTGATTGCTTGTTTGGCATTGAAATCCCAAAGATAGAGATGAGAATAGTCTATAGATAGAACTGATAATCAAATATTCAATCTAAAATACTAAATATTGTACTATTTGTATTAAATATATAGTATTTATAATAATTTATATAATATATCAAAGCCTTGATATAGTTCATCTAACAAAACTATTTATATAAATAACTAAATACATTATATATATTATTAAATAATTGATATGATTTACAAATTTAAATTTATAAACTATTAAATATTAGTATTAACCTATTAATTAATCAGTATATCTAATTTGTTAGGACAATTAAATATATACTTGAATAATTAATATATTTTAGAAAAGAAGAAGAAGAAATTATAAGAAACAATAATTAATGTCTTATTTGAAATATTTATTTGATTAGTTATATTATTAATATTATAAATCTATATGATTATTCAATAATTAAATAAATATATTTACTACAAATACTTAAATATTTACTGATTTTGAGCATATATTTAATAATTCAATTTTAATTAATAATACAATCAGTTAAATATTCCGGATTCCAACGCTACACAAGCAATCATTACCCCAAAACAAGGCAGCAATGCCTACAAACAAGGCAGCAATAGCTTCAAACAAGGTATCAATAAAGCAAAACATTGCTGCATTGCCTTCAACCAAGGCGTCAATGACTCCAAACAAGGCAACAATAATTCCTAACAAGGCGACATTATCTTCAACCAAGGCGTCAATGGCTTCGACCAAGGCAGTAATGGCTTCGAACATCGGTGTTTTGCCTCTAAACAAGGCTGCAATGACTCCGAACAAGGCAGCAATAGAATCAAACATTGGTGCTTTGCTCCTGACCCCTCCCAAACCCTCCCCGAAGGGGCGGGCTTTGAAGAAGAACAAGGCAGTAATGGCTTCGAACATCGGTGTTTTGTCTCTGACCCCTCCCAAACCCTCCCCGAAGGAGAGGGCTTTGAAGAAGACCAAGGCATCAATAAAATCAAACATCGGTGCAATGGCGTCAAACATTGGTGTTTTGCCTCTAAACAAGGCTGCAATGACTCCGAACAAGGCAGCAATAGAATCAAACATTGGTGCTTTGCTCCTGACCCCTCCCAAACCCTCCCCGAAGGGGCGGGCTTTGAAGAAGAACAAGGCAGTAATGGCTTCGAACATCGGTGTTTTGTCTCTGACCCCTCCCAAACCCTCCCCGAAGGAGAGGGCTTTGAAGAAGACCAAGGCATCAATAAAATCAAACATCGGTGCAATGGCGTCAAACATTGGTGTTTTGCCTCTAAACAAGGCTGCAATGACTCCGAACAAGGCAGCAATAGAATCAAACATTGGTGCTTTGCTCCTGACCCCTCCCAAACCCTCCCCGAAGGGGCGGGCTTTGAAGAAGAACAAGGCATCAATAAAATCAAACATTGGTGTTTTGCCTCTAAACAAGGTATCAATGACTTCAAACAAGGCGGCAATAAAATCAAACATCAGTGCAATAGCGTCAACCATTGGTACATTGCTTTCGACACTTCCTACCTCCCCCCGCCCCCATAAGCGCTAACTTAGTGTTTGATTTTTATATATAATTTTTTTATATTTGTAAATGGAAAAGTACAACAAGCATATAGAAGAATGGGATGTAGTTACAACCTTACTTCCTTTGGGATGGGAATTAAAGGCTAAAGAACTCCAGGCTTTCCAACGTCGCAGGGCATTTGATTCACCTTCTGAGCAACTTCGAGCAATACTTATGCATGTAGCAACGGGGCATTCTATGAGGGTGGTTGCTACTAAGCTTAAATATGAAAGAAATATAGATATATCAGATGTTGCGTTATTAAAAAAAATGAGGACGTCTGCTGATTGGCTTCGCTGGATTGCATTAGGATTGATTCATAATAGGGGGATATCATTAGATTCCCCAGAATGGCTGTCGGATTTCAATGTAAGATGTATCGATGCGTCTGTTGTTACTGAGCCGGGGTCAACAGGTACTGACTGGAGACTTCATTACAGCCATAATCTGTTCAACCTCAAGTGTGACGAATTTATTATTACCAGCCCAAAAGTCGGTGAGTCTATATCTAATTTCAAAATTAACTCTTCTGATCTTTTTTTAATTGACAGAGCATATTGCAGTTATAAGGGTATTTCAGAAATTCTCGGAAAGAAAGCAAATTTTGTTGTCAGATATAAGCATAAAGGTTTTACACTATATAATAGTAAAAATGATAAAGTTGATATTATTAAAGAATTAAAAAGTTTAAAGTTAGATCAAATATTTGACAAAATATTTTATATTTCCTCCTCCTCCTCAAAAAATAAAAAGATTCCTGTACGTATATGTGCTATCAAAAAAAGCAAGGAGCAAGCTGAGTTATCCAGAAAGAAAGCAAAAAAGAATTTTGCTAGAAAACAACAGACAATCAGTTCTACAGCTTTAGGACTTAATGATTATATTGTTTTGGTGACTTCTTTGATTAATGATATATCTTCTAATAATATCTTAGAATTATATAGAATGAGATGGCAGGTTGAAATTTCATTTAAAAAACTAAAAAGTCAATTTGGCTTGGGGCATTTACCAAAAAAAGATAAAAACTCTGCACGAGCGTGGCTTTATGCTAAGATGATCACAGCTCTCCTTACTCAGGCTATTATCGATGAAGGTGAGCGTTTTTCCCCCTGGGGCTACAGGTTTAATAAAAGAGAATGATAAAAGGAGTACATCACAATGGCGTGAAAATGTATTTGTTAAAGATATTTTATTGAAAATCATCAGTCCCGGTATTACTTTGTATCAATGTATTAACAACTGGGATGATGTTTCTAATTGCCTAAAAGAAGGACATCGAAAAAGGCAAAGTAGTATGAATTACTTATTTTCACTAAGTTAGCGCATATGCCCCCCGCCCCCCTCCTTCGAAAGGAGGGGGAGTTAATTCTATGTTATTTAACTTCTTATCCCCTCCTAAAGTAGGAGGGGAATACAGGGGTGGTTTTCTTGCTTTGATTTGGAACAAGGCGACAATAGCTTCGACCAAGGCAGCAATAGGTTAAAACTTCGGTGCATTACTTTGGAACAAGGGTTCCATGATTCCGACCAAAGGGGAAATATGTTCAAACATCGCTGCATTTACTCTGCCAAATCCTTCGAAAGGAGGGGGAGTTAATTCTATGTTATTTAACTTCTTATCCCCTCCTAAAGTAGGAGGGGAATACAGGGGTGGTTTTCTTGCTTTGATTTGGAACAAGGCGACAATAGCTTCGAACAAGGCAGCAATAAAGCAAAACATTGCTGCAATAGCGTCAACCATTGGTACATTGCTTCTGAACAAGGCAGCAATGGCGTCAAACATTGGTGTTTTGCCTCTGACCAAGGCATCAATGACTTCAACCAAGGCGGCAATGCTTTCGAACAAGGCAGCATTAACTTAAAACAAGGCAGCAATATTTCTTATTTTCAATCCTAAGAATCTGAGGTTTAAAGACTTTCTCACTGCAGGCAATGATTTGGATTAATCGGGGAAGTAGCAGGCGTTATCTTCCGATCTATCTATTAATATTGTGACAATTACCGCACCGGGGCAATGCAGGCAGGAAAAAGTTAAAATTATTGTCCTTCGCCATATTAATTATCAGTACTGTAAAAAAAATTCATCCGATAACTTAAAGTCATCGGATGAATAAATATAGGAATTACGCTGGAAAGATTATATAACTTCGGCTATCTGGTTGATTTCTTCATCTGTCAGGTAGGGATGCATTGGCAAGGCGAATATTCTTTCTGCCGCTGCTTCCGATACAGGTAAATCTCCTTTATTATATCCCAGGCTGGCAAAAGCTTCCTGCATGTGCAGCGGTATGGGATAATAGATAGCGCTTGGAATATTGTTTTCCCCAAGCTTTGCCTGGATTTCTTTTCTCTGTTCGGCACTGTCGGCCAGCACGCAATACTGCGCCCAAACCGAAGTATATCCTTCGGGAACTGTAGGTGTAACAACTTTGCCTTTAAGTGCTTCGGTATATTTTGCAGCAACCTTGTTCCTGAGTTCGCCTTCTTTGTCGAATATTGTCATTTTGGCAAGCAGTACTCCTGCCTGAATGGAATCTATCCTGCCGTTCAGCCCCAGGCGGATATTTGTATATTTGTCCGGGCCCTGGCCGTGAACCCTGATGGATTCGAGCTTTTCTTTCATATCGTCGTCATCTGTAAAGACAGCTCCGCCGTCGCCGTAGCAGCCGAGAGGCTTTGCCGGGAAGAAGGATGTTGCCGAGACCTGTCCGAAGCTGCATGCCTTTTTACCTTTGTAGATTCCCCCGAATCCCTGAGCCGCGTCTTCAAGAACGACCAGCCCGTATTTATCAGCTATTGCAAGAATAGCGTCATAATCTGCCGGTAGTCCGAACAAATCAACGGGAATAATAGCTTTTGGGGTTAGCTTGCCTTCTTCTTTTGTTTTAATAATTGCTTCTTCCAGTTTTACCGGGTCGATATTATATGTTTTTTCGTCAATATCGGCGAAAACGGGTGTAGCGCCAACCAGGCCCACAACTTCCGCAGTGGCAATAAATGTGAAAGGACTTGTGAATACGGCATCGCCGGGGCCTATTTCCCAGGCCATAAGCGGCATAAGCAGTGCGTCTGTACCGGATGCGCATGCCAGACAATGCTTTCTGCCGGAATATTTTGCAAGTAATTCTTCAAGTTCAGTGATTTCCGGGCCCATGATATAGCGGCCGTGCTCCAGAACATTGTTGATATTTTCCTTAACGATATTCTCAATTTCGGAATATTGCCGTTTAAGATCGATGAAATTCATTTGGTCTCCGTATTAGTGTCCGATTCCTTTATAAAATATATCATTATTGATGAGTTCCTTTTTATTAAGGCAGTTTTTACCGTCGATCACAACTTTAACATCTGCCTGTTTTAGTTTTTCAGCGTCAATAGCCCTGAAAATCCGATGGTCAGTTGCAAGAACAATAGCGTAAGATTTTTCAAGAATCTGCTCAAGGCTGGCGCATGTATTCATATCTGTAACATAAGGATCATAAATTTCCAGGTCGGCGCCGTTTTCTTTCAGCAGCTCTATTATTTTCAGAGAGGGGCTTTCCCTTAAATCGCCAACGTCTGCTTTGTATGAAAGCCCGAGAAGGCCGATTTTCGTGCCTTTGATAGGTTTTTCATGATCGTTCAGCGCTTTTGACAGCAGCTTTATTGTATAGTCCGGCATTGAGTTATTGATTTCTCTTGCCAGTTTCAGGAATTTATGGTCGAAACCGCTCTGCTTGGCTCTTTCAATCAGGTAGTATGGATCAACCGGTATGCAATGCCCGCCAACTCCGCAGCTCGGGAAGTGAGGCATAAACGCAAAAGGTTTATTTGATGCTCCGCGTATAACCTCCACGAGGTCTATATCCAGTACATCGAATGACCTTGCAAGCTCGTTCACGAAAGCAATATTGATATCGCGGAAAGTATTTTCGATAATCTTCGTAGCTTCGGTTGTTTTAAGGTCTTTCATCTCGTTGATTTCACCTTCAAGAACGTCCCTGTAAAGTTCTGCTGCCTTTTTGGTAGCTTCGGGCCTTGTAGAGCCGATATTACGGGGTATATTATAAACATTCCATTTCGGGTCGCCGGGGTTTATTCGTTCCGGGCAGTGAGCCACGTCGAAATCCTCGCCGGCTTTCATGCCTGTTTCTTTTTCAAGAATAGGAACAACTATTTCATCACAAACACCGGGGTTGATAGTAGATTCGATAATTACAATCTGGCCCTTTGCAAGATATTTTGCAATGATCTTTACAGCCGAGCGAACGGGAGTAAGATCAGGCGTGTAATCGTTCAGCACCGGGGTAGGCACGCAAACTATATAAAAATCCGAACCATCGATAACATTATCATCGTTCGAAACTTCAAATTTCACATTTTTCATATCTTCTTCGCAGCGGACATCATCAATCGGGCATTTGCCTTCCCTGATCATATCAATTTTTGCCTTGCTCAGGTCGAATCCCTTAACTTCATATTTATCTGATGCAGCAATGGCGCATGCCAGCGGCAACCCTACGTAGCCAAGTCCGAGAACAGATATTTTCATGTATTATAAACTCCGTAATAAAAACTATTTATATATTTAATTCTATCAAAGTTTTAAATTTAGCTCAATTTTCAGAGAAAATAAAAAATATTTAATCTTTAAGAGTATTTTTTATTGCAGGATGGATGAAATATGCAATACGTCTATACTCGGGAACTCATTGCCCCGGATCGAAAAATCCACGTTTTAATTGGTTTATGGAAGAATAGATGCGGACATAATCATGATTGGTAGTGGTGGCAGAAACAGTTGAAACGATAATCAAAATAGTATTCACTCAGATGGTTTAAAATTTTTAAGAAAAAACATAGAAATATCATTCCCCGACGGGTCACCGATAAATTCCCGATTAATCGGGACAAGCTGGTGCAGGCAGGGGCAGGCTTCCGAAGCCTGCGACTGAAGAATCGATCTTCTTCTTAAAGAATTATTGAAGAATTGGTTCTTCGCTGCTCTCAGAATTGCTGCTTTTTAGAACAGAGTGATACCCCCTGCGACATAATAATATTAACTCTATCCCAGGCCCTGCCCGGGATAGGTAATTCCAGAATATTTTTTATTTATGGCAATTTGGCTGATTTAACTGTCTTCTCCGCCGCCCCTCGGTTTCCTTCCGAAGTTACGTGGTCCGAAATCACGTTTGCCGGAGTCTTTCTTTCCGGAATCTTTCCTGTCAAAGTCTTTTCTGCCAAATTCTCTCTTGTCAAAGTCTCTTCTACCCGAATCATTCCTGCTAAAATCTTTCTTATTATAATCCCTCCTGCCTGAATCTCCGCGTCCGAAATCGCGTTTGCCGGAATCACGGCGGTCATTATCTTTTCTTTTGAATCTTTTCTCCCATCCGCCTTCGTTATCATCATTCCGCCTGTCGTCGTTCCTGAAGCGTCTGTCCTTATTGTAAGGCTTTCCGGGCTTTCCGCCGAATCTTTTCTTCGGAGAGTCGTACCTGTCTCTGCCGGGGGCTTTCCTGTCGTAATCTTTCCTGCCCCTGTTGCTGAATCTGCCGCCTCGGTCAATACGATTCTGCTCGAAGCAGATAACGAATTCGCCCTTGAATTTTTTATCCTGGAATTTTTCAAACAGTTCTTTGAATGTTCCGTAGTGGTGGGTTTCGTAGTGCATGGTTAGGTTTGCTCCGAGATATGCCTGTCGGTCCGGCATTACTTCCGCTGCGGCTTCAAGTACGGGCATCAGTCTGTAGGGAGTTTCCAGCAGACAAACAGTGCGGCGTTCGCGGGAAAGAATTCCGAGTTCTTTCAGTCGTTCTTCGGGTTTGCGGCTAAGGAAACCGGCATAAAGGAAACGTTTGATGTCGAAACCGCTGCGAACCAGTGCGGTCATAATACTTGTTACGCCGGGAATTACGCGGACGTCAAGTTCCCTCTGCAGGGCCTGTTTCACCAGGAAAGCGCCAGGATCCTCGAAAACAGGTGTTCCGCAATCGGATATCAGGGCAATCTTTTTGCCGGATTTTACCATATCTATAACAGTGAAAGCCATAATATCTTCATTCTGCTCGTTCAGTTCTTCGAGCGGTTTGGATATTTTATAGCTGTGCAGGATTTTCGCCCCGACCTTGATTTCCTCACAAACCACAAGGTCGCAGGAATTTAATATATTCAGCGCCCTGAGTGTTATATCGTCGTCATTTCCAATGGGAGTAGAAACAAGGTAAAGGATACCGTCTTTATTTTCTTTTACTTCTTTTGCCTGTAGTTTTATCCTGTCGAGTTGAATTCTTCCGTATTGCATTGCCGGCTTTCATAAAAAATGTAAAATCATACTGACTACAAAAATAATCAAATTAGCCCGAAAATAATACATTTATGTATTTTGCAGCCTTATGCCTTGAAATATTTATCTGATTTCCATTTGTTAGAAAGCAAAACCATTATTAAATTACAGGCATCAGAGGATTTATTAGTTAACCGGAAAGAAAATGAAAATTTACCTGCCTGTCATTATCCTGCTTTTTACATTTAGCTGCTCATTATTTGCCATCAACCATAATAAAGAGATAATCCTGGAAGACAATCTGGAATTTGGAGTACTAAAGTGGAATGGATATTTTTGGCAATCGGCTAATATGTATTTTATAGTAAATACGGAAACTTCAGAAAATAGTAAAACAGAAAATAGCAATTCAGATTCAATTGGCATTAATTCTATAAATATATATCGAACTTCCGAATTGTCATCAAAACTGTTTTTTACTTATAACCGGAATAATAAGATTGTAAGCGCTTCCAAATTAGTTCTCAATAATGATAAGTGGGAAGAATTGAACAGGATGGTTATTACTTATGATGACAAAGGCAAAGTTCTGAAATGGGATTATAAGGAGCTGAAAAAAGGAAACTGGATTACTGTAAAGTCTGTCATTTTTTCATACGACAAGGATAATCGAATCAATAGTAAACTATTGAAAGAATACCCCTATGGGATCAATAATCTGCTTCTTGAATGGAAAAATACTATTGTTTATGATAATCAGGGAAATAAAATTTCAGATTTACTTGAAAGTTATAATGATGCTAAATGGGAATTTAATCACAAAAAATCATATAAATATGATTCTTTAAATCGCAAAATTTTTGAGAAAGATACATCAGCTTCAGAAAATTGTGATATATATTATTCATACAACCAATATGGAAAAATTAATATTAAAATTATTGATTTCAATTTGAATGATTGGTTTGATGAGAAAGTTACTTATATTTATGATGATAAATTTAATTTAATTACTGAACTTAAAGGATTACTTGAGAGTTATCAGGATGGCAAGGGAGTTGACAGCATACAATATAAATATGATGATAATATTAACTTAATCGAAAAATTACATAAAACATGGAATTGGAGAAATCAAGAATGGTGTATCAAGGAAAAAATAGTAAATGAATATGATGAAAGAAATAATCATTGCTCCAAAATTACTTCTGTTTGGAGCAGAGATGGATTGATAGAAAAGGAACGAGAAAAAAAAGAATATAACAAGGATAATAAGCTAACAACTTTCATTTATGAATATAAAGCAATTAATACATGGGAAGAACAACGGTCCCCAAATAAATTTGAATTCGAGGATGATTACGGAAACTTTTTTGCAGTTAATAATTTTAGCAAAATAGAAATAGAATGGGGTAAGATCGTGCCCGAGCCCGAACCGACGGTACAGAATATAACATCCTCTGCTAGCCCCAATCCTTTCTACAGTTCCACTGATATCAACTTCACATTGGAAGCAGCCGGGGAAGTAACAGTCGAAGTTTTTGACGAGCCGGGCAATATACTGATGTCGGTTAAAGAGTTTATGAATGCCGGAAATAACAAAGTAACATTCAAACCCGAAAACCTGCCCTCGGGTGTTTACTATTACAAAATAAAATCCGGCGCCGGAACCGCATCCGGCAAGATAATTTATGTGAAGTAGGGGGCAATCCCAAATATTGAAGAAAGAGATTCGGCATTTTCTCTTCAATCCGGTTCAGCAAATTTTGTTTATACTTTCTTAAATATTTTCATTATCAGGAAGGCTTACAAACAAAACACAAAAAAGCCGTTTCAAAGATGAAACAGCTTTTGTTTGAGCCACAAGACGGACTCGAACCGCCGGCCTGCTGATTACAAATCAGCTGCTCTACCAACTGAGCTATTGTGGCCTGAAAGAACGAATACAAATATATGACTATTTAAAATATTCTGCAAGAACTATTTTAAAATAATTCGACTTTTTTAAAAATAATTTTGTTCGGATCATGCTTTTTTATTTAATTTTTTAGCCTTGGGAAATTTAATTAAAAACTCGGTTCCGGGTTTGTTTTCTCCCATCGACAGCCCTGAAGGAGATTTGATCTCGATTTTTCCACGATATCTTTCTATTACCTCTACCACAATTGAAATTCCAAGCCCGGTGCCCTCTATACCTTTGCTTTTTGATATACTTGAGCGGTAAAAATCCTGAAATATTTTGTTCTTTTCGTTTTCGGGAATACCTATACCGCTATCAGCAAACAATAGTTGAATTGAATTTTCATCATCATAGATCGCCACTTTTATCCGGCCTCCTGCTTCGGTATATTTATATGCATTTGAAACCATGTTCGAAAGGGCAAGTTTCATCAGCTTGCGTTCTGCTTTCATCACAACAGTATGGTTTTCCGGGCACTCGAAGGAATATTCTATTTGCTTTGATTTAATAAGTATAGCCATTTCAGAATATATTTCTTCAAGTAATTGCCCCAGGTCAATGTCTGTCAATTCATCGATTTTACTTTGCAGCTTTAATTGTGAAATATATAAAATATTATTGATTGTATTTATTGCGCTGTCAAGTCTTTTCTTCGATCTGACAAGAGGCCGCTTTAATTCTTCTGCCAGATTTCCGTATGTACCTTCAAGGAGCATCGATATGTAAGTAATAACTGCTGCAATCGGGGTTTTCAGGTCATGAACCACGGACATCACATATCTTTGTTTTGAAACTTTTGCTTCTTCCAGGCTGCGATATGCAAGAGTGAGAGATTTCTGTTTGTTATAAAGTTCGCGAGCAATTGAGTTAGTCAGATAAATACTCAGGTATATTGTTATCACGTAAAAAGAAAAATACATAATAAGATAAACATTGTGATTATAAAGCGGAACCGGCAGCAATCCTTCTATCGCGTGATGCGGGATCAATCCGTTGGCCTCGAGAACTGCACCAATAACAGTTACAAAAACAGTTCCTGTAATTATGGCGCTCATTACGGATCCGGGCAAAAGCAGGCTGCCAATTATAGCGTGGAAAATAAAGAAAAAATACAGGGGGGTTTCCACACCACCGGTAAAATATATAAAGAGAAGTAAGGCAATAAAGTCCGTACAGATCTGTATAAGGGCAAAATGCATGGATCGAAATCCTCTTCGCCTGTATTCGGCGCTCTCTTCCAATTCCCAGTTTCGTGTTTTGTAAAGATGTTTCCAGAATCTTTGGAATACAATATTATAAGAAAATATTGAAACTGCAATAATCCACAAAGGAAATGTTTCTACATAAATGCCCGAATTCAAAGTATCAACAAACATAAGGCCTGAAATTAAAGTGGCAAGCAAAACAAATGCCCCGTAGCGAAGATAAATAAGCCATAGGTTACGTTTGCTTGTAATCCACACGTTTTGGGATTAATGTTAGTGAATCATCCATAACAACTTGTACTCAAGTAATCAAGTTAAACAAAAAATCTATTATGTTCATATCAATCTGCAATCATACTTAATAATAACATTGCATAAGGCAATAAAATTTAGGCTCACACACAAAACTTGCGTTTGCGGATCTCTACCCAAAAAGCACTGTAATCCACACGTTTTGGGATTAATGTAAATAGTGAATCATCCATAACAACTTGTAAGAAATATAATCAATATTCAAGTAATCAAGTTAAACAAAAAATCTATTATGTTCAAATATCAATCTGCAATCATACTTAATAATAACATTGCATAAGGCAATAAAATTTATAATGCTGTAGTTTTGTTATTTCCGATATACATTTTACTATTCCTGATCCTTCTTCGGGAAATATCTGAAATACCCGGCCTTCGTTCTGTTGCCCACTCTGCCGGAAATACTCCCGGCCAGACAGGCATTTTTATTTCCGGCACGGCCAATCGGATTGCCGGTATTATTTTACGGGAAAGTTTGGGTTGTTTGCCAAATAAAAACAAAAAAGGCGCTTTTATAAGCGCCTTTAATCGAAATCAAATCTATGATTTTTATTTCATTGCCTGGTTAACGATGTTCTTGAAAACATCAGGCTGGTTCATCGCGAGGTCTGCAAGTACCTTGCGGTTGATCATGATATTTTTCATTTTCAACGCGTGCATGAATTTAGAATAAGTTGTTCCGTTCATTCTGGCAGCGGCGTTAATTCTGATAATCCACAATCTTCTGAAGCTGCGTTTTTTCAGTTTACGTCCTACATAGGCGTGCTGCAAACCTTTTTCAATGTGATTTTTTGCAACAGTCCAGACATTTTTTCTCGCACCCCAATAGCCTTTGGCTAACTTCAGAAACTTTTTACGTCTGCGGTGCGATGCTACTTTGTTTTTTGCTCTTGGCATTATCTACTCCGAATTTTTCTTAGAAGCGGCTTGGGGGGAGATCGCTTGCCCCTTTTGCCTTTGTTAAATTCTGCCGCTTTTGCGGCTATCAATGATCAAACTGCTGACACGAGGAACCATAAGGTATTAACCCTGGCAAAGAAGTTTCTTAACCATCTTCATGTTTGTTTCATCAACAAGAGTGGCTTTTTTAAGATTTCTTTTCCTTTTACGGTTCTTCTTAGTCAGGATATGAGCCGAATAGGCTTTTTCCCTTTTAAACTTTCCGCTGCCGGTTTTTTTGAACCTTTTTTTCGCGGAACAGTTTGTTTTCATTTTAGGCATATCACTATTCCAGACTAATTAAACAAACAAAAATTCCTAACGCGAAGTTTAGGAATTCGCAAGTTAGGAATTTTTATAATAATAACAAAGAAGTTTTTGATTATTTCTTCTTTTTGGTTTTTGCCGGGGCCAGTACAACAGTAATGGATCTGCCCTCGGCCCGAATAGGCGAATCAACCTTGGAAACATCGGCAAGGTCTTCAACAAATTTCTTTAATAATTCTTTACCGATTTCCTTGTGAGTTATCTCGCGGCCACGGAACATCACGCTGCCCTTAACTTTATTGCCTGCTTCAAGAAAGTCTTTGGCATGGCGAACCTTGAAGTTGAAATCATGCGTCTGGGTACGCCACTTGAACCGGATCTCCTTCATTTGCTGCTGCTGCTGCTGCTTGCGTTGTGCTTTTTCCCTTTTTTGCTGCTCGTAGGCAAATTTTCCGTAATCAATGATTTTACATACGGGCGGATTCGCTTTGGGTGCAATTTCCACAAGGTCGAGTTCCTGCTCAAGAGCTTTTTTCAAAGCTGAGGACAGGGTCATAATACCGATCATCTTACCGTCAGCTTCAACAACACGGACTTCTTTTGCCCTGATTTCATGATTGATCTTTTGGCGGCGTTGATTTTCTTTCCTCGGAACGCGGCCGCCGCCTCCGGGAAAATGTGCGTAAAAAGTAAGCTTCAAGAATACTTTCCATATATATAGTACAAATTTAATACACTAAGTCTAAAATTTACTTAGCTTAGATAAAAAATATAAACTAATTTTTTGAAAAAACCAAAATAAATGTTTCATTTTCCTTAATTATCACTAATTTTGAAGATTGTTGATGTTAAATTATTTAATATGAAAAGAATATGGACAACAAGCAACTAAATGATCAGGAATTAAGAAGGCTTGAAGAACTGAAATTACTTCGCGAGGCAGGAATAAATCCCTATCCCTATGAATTTAATAAAACCCATGACGCTTTAGAAATTAAAAATAATTACAAAGATGACAATCCGGAGGAATTTGCTGAAGTAGCAATTGCCGGACGTATAATGAGTATTCGCCGAATGGGGAAAGCCAGTTTTGTTCATATTCAGGATCAGACAGGCAAAATACAGCTTTACCTTAGGAAAAACGAATTGCCGGATTTCTATAATCACCTGAAAAAACTTGATATTGGTGATATTATCGGGGTGAAAGGATTCGGTTTCCGTACCAAAATGGGCGAAATATCAGTGCATGCGCAGGATGTGCAAATCCTTTGCAAATCACTTAAACCTCTTCCGATTGCAAAGGAAGAAACCGATGAGCAGGGCAACAAAATTGTTCACGACGCATTCGCTGATAAAGAACTGCGATACCGCCGCCGTTATATTGATCTTATTGTTAATCCTGAGATAAAGGATACATTCGTTAAAAGGGCAAAAATAATTTCAACTATTCGCAGGCATTTCGATGACAAAGGATGGCTGGAAGTTGAAACTCCAATCCTGCAGCCAATTTATGGCGGCGCTTCTGCAAGGCCCTTCGTAACACACCACAACGCGCTGGATATTCCTCTTTATATGAGAATTGCCGACGAATTATATCTGAAAAGGCTAATCGTGGGCGGATTCGAGGGTGTTTACGAAATCAGCAAAAACTTCCGTAACGAGGGAATGGATAAAACCCATAACCCGGAATTCACGGCAATGGAAGTTTACGTGGCTTATAAAGATTACAACTGGATGATGGATATGACAGAGAACCTTATCCGTACAGTCGCGGAAACAGTAAACGGAAGCACCACGGTTGAATACGACGGCAAGGAAATAGATATTTCCCAACCGTTCCGCCGCGCACCAATGTTTGAACTCTTTAAAGAATATACCGGCAAGGACCTTCGCGGAATGAACCGTGACGATCTGCTTGCAGTAGCAAAAGAACTTGAAGTGGATGTTGATAAAGATGCCAGCCATTCAAAAATTCTGGATGAAATATTCGGCGAGAAAGTTGAGAAAAACCTTATTCAGCCAACATTTGTGATTGACTACCCGGTGGAGATATCTCCACTGGCAAAAATGCACCGCAGCGAGGAAGGCCTTGTTGAAAGATTCGAGTTATTTATCAATGGCGCAGAAATGGCAAATGCCTTTACCGAGCTGAACGACCCCGTTGACCAGCGTGCAAGGCTTGAGGAACAGTCAAAGATTCGTGCTGCCGGCGACGACGAGGCCATGGTTCTTGATAATGATTTCCTATATGCTATCGAAACAGGTATGCCTCCCACGGCAGGCCTTGGTATCGGAATCGACAGGCTGGTTATGTTCCTGACCGGCGAAACGTCCATCCGTGACGTACTCTTCTTCCCGCAGATGAGGCCGGAAGCACTGAAAAAAGCTGATGAGGAATAATGCCTTTTTTTGATTAATCCGATGACTTTAAGTTATAGCCACAAATTATTTATAGTATTTTAAAAAATTGTTAATTCAAAACGGGCGACAAAAATGTCGCCCGTAAATATCAAATACAATAATATTCAAATCAGAAAGTATCGTTAAAAGCCTTGGCGATTATATCATCATCGGCAACACTCGGAACGGTAACATTCAGGCCGGGAGTTCTTTCCATCTCGCGGCGGATAGCAAACATAGCCTCCTTGTTGCGGGCCCAGCTTCTTCTCGCTATACCGTTGTTCACATCCCAGAAAAGCATCTGGCGAAGCCTGCGGTCGGCATCCTCAGTTCCGTCCAGAACCATACCGAAGCCGCCGTTGATAACTTCACCCCAGCCAACACCGCCGCCGTTGTGGATTGAAACCCATGTTGCGCCGCGGAATGAGTCGCCGATTACGTTATGGATAGCCATATCAGCGCAGAACATCGAGCCGTCGTAAATATTCGCTGTTTCGCGGTAGGGAGAGTCTGTTCCTGAAACATCGTGGTGGTCGCGTCCGAGAACAACCGGAGCTGTCAGTTCGCCATTTTTAATTGCATTGTTGAAAGCTTCTGCAATCTTAATTCTGCCTTCGGCATCGGCATAAAGTATTCTTGCCTGCGAACCGACAACCATTTTATTTTCGCCTGCCTGCTGAATCCAGCGAAGGTTATCAGCCAGTTGCTGCTGGATTTCTTCAGGAGAAGTCTTGATCATTTCACTGAGAACTTCAGCTGCTATTTTATCTGTTTTCTGTAAGTCAGCCGGATCCGATGACGTACATACCCAGCGGAAGGGGCCAAAGCCGTAATCAAAGCACATCGGGCCCATAATATCTTCCACGTAGGAAGGATAACGGAACTTGTCGCTGTCGCCTTTCATTACATCGGCGCCAGCCCTGCCTGCTTCCAGGAGGAATGCATTTCCATAATCCCAGAAATACATGCCATTTTCTGTCAGAATATTTATAGCTGCAACCTGCCTGCGCAGCGATTCGCGAACCAATTCTTTGAATTTTTCCGGTTCGTCGGCCATCATTGCCTGGGCTTCTTCAAAACCAACCCCAACCGGATAATACCCGCCGGCCCAGGGATTATGAAGAGAAGTCTGGTCCGAACCGAGTTCGACTTTCACCTTGTCGGCTGCAAATTTTTCCCAAAGGTCAACTATATTGCCAAGATAGCCAAGCGAAACAGCTTCTTTGCCGTCGCGCGCTTTTTGAATTCTGGCAATGAGTTCGTCAAGGTCAGTATAAACCTCGTCCAGCCAGCCTTGTTCGTGCCTTTTATAAATAGCTTTAGGATTGATTTCAGCGATTACGCCAATAGCTCCGGCAATAACGGAAGCTTTAGCCTGTGCTCCGCTCATTCCGCCAAGGCCTGATGTAACAAATACTTTTCCGGCAAGCTCACCGCCGCTGTGAAGCCTTCCGGCATTCAGTACAGTGATTGTTGTTCCGTGTACGATTCCCTGCGGGCCTATATACATGAAAGAACCGGCAGTCATCTGCCCGTACTGCGAAACGCCGAGAGCATTCATTCTTTCCCAGTCATCCTGGCTTGAATAATTGGGTATTACCATACCATTGGTAACAACAACCCGGGGAGCGTCTTTATGCGAAGGGAATACCCCGAGAGGATGGCCGGAATACATTACCAAAGTCTGCTCGTCAGTCATTTCCGAAAGGTATTTCATTGTTATCCTGTACTGCGCCCAGTTCTGGAAAACAGCGCCGTTGCCCCCGTAGGTTATAAGTTCATGCGGGTGCTGTGCAACGGCATAATCCAGGTTATTGCTCATCATAAGCATAATGGCTGCTGCCTGGCGGGATTTATGCGGAAAATCGTTAATACTCCTGGCTGTAATTTTATATTCCGGCCTGAAGCGGTACATGTAAATTCTGCCGTATTTCCTTAGTTCTTCAGCAAATTCGGGAGCCAGTTCGGCATGGTGCTTTTCATCAAAATATCTTAAAGCATTTTTTAATGCCAGTTTTTTTTCATCTGCTGTCAGGATGTCTTTTCTTATCGGGGCATGGCTTATTTCCGGATCGCGTGGTTTCGGAGCCGGAAGTGTATCGGGGATACCCTGCTGTATATCATTTCTGAATTCTTCCAGTGTCATAATTATTTCCTTATTTCATAAAATTTATATTGTTATCTGAATCTCGGAGTTGCATGTACATTGAAGTATCCGGCATTCCTTCAGGGATATCGAATTATTTTATAAGCTTTCAGCTTAAAAGGTTTGTAGAAAAACAGGCTGCAAAACATATCGCCCCCTTTGTTTATAAGCTTTTCCCGGAAAATTTTCCAAATTCGGGAATATATAAAAATCCTTATATTTCAATTTTATTTTCTTCGAAAATTGCCCGCAGGACTTCCCATGTATATATACCAGAATCATGCCCGTCGCCCCATACGGCAGTAACGGCATAATTACCAACTTTCTGAAGGGATTTCAGTTCATTCATTCCGGGAGTAAACTGCTGAAGTTTAGTAACACCGATTTTTGGTTTTTTCGATAGTTCTTCCTTTTTACAATCAGCACAAGGACAGTTCTTTCTCAGTGCTTCCAGTTTAATGGTGGCTTTGAATCCGTCGCTCCATTCACTGTAAAGTAAATTCCCTTCTAATCTTTTAATCTTTACCGGTTTAGAATACCTTTTCATATTTTGCCTCATCGATAATAAATGTTATATCCGGATAACTATTTCCGGGAAACCAATTATACGAAATATTAACGAAAATGCAATCGTGATAATGCCGGCTAAAAGGATTATATCTTAAAAAAAACGCATACCCTTTCGGATATGCGTTTATTCAAAAAAATTATTACGGTATTAGTCTTCGCTGATAACCCAAACTTTAAGGGTTGTTGTTACTTCAGGATGAAGTTTGCATTTTACGTCGAAAACGCCAAGAGATTTGATAGGATCTTCGATAATAATATTTCTTTTATCGATTTCAAATCCCCTGAGTGAAAGTTCCTGAGCAATCATTTGCGGAGAAACAGAACCATAAAGTTTATCTTCTTCGCCAACTTTCATAGCAATGCTAACCTGCTGCTCGGTAAGTTTTTCTGCCATAGCTTCAGCAGATTCTTTTTCTTTAGCCATGAAAATATCAAATTTTTTCTTTTCAACTTCAAGAGTACGAATGGATTTATCCGTAGCAACATAAGCCAAACCCTGCGGGATCAGATAATTACGTGCGTAGCCGTTTTTTACGGTCACTATATCGCCCAATGTTCCTAAGCTGGGGACTTCCTGACGTAATATTACTTTCATTATATAATCCTCTGTATAGTTTTATTTATTATCAATCTTACTAAAGTTTATTCGGCAGTTTCTTCTTTTGCCGGTTCCTGTTCATCGCTGTCAGCTTTCGCTTCATTTTTTTCAGTTTCCTGCTCTTCAGCCTTTGCTGCTTCAGCCTTTGCTGCTTCAGCTTTTGCTTCTTCCCTTTTTGCTTTTTTCTCGGCTAATTCTTCTTTCTTGGCCTGCTCTTCTGCTTCAGCTTCTGCTATAGCTTTACCAATTTCAAGGGCTTTTTGAGTACGGAAAGTTTTGAGTTTTTCCGGTAGAATAAGAGTAAGGTGCCTGAGTACAGTATCTTCGAGAACAAGGAATCTTTCCAAAATAGGAAGGTTGTTTGGCATTGATTCAAATTCGATATGAACGTAGAAGCCGTTATATTTCTTGTTGATCGGATATGCTAAACGCCTGCGACCCCACTTCTCTACAACTTTGATTTCACCGCCGTGATTTTCTATGTAAGAAGTAACTTTAGCAATTACTGCATCGATATCCGCATCTTCAAGTGCGGCATTAACTATAAAAGTCGTCTCGTATAAACGGCGTAAGCTCATATTATCTCCAAAAATTTATTATTTCAATCGTCTTTTGTTTCAATATTTTAATATATTATTCAAATTCCAAAAGTTACAGAACACAAATTTATTACTTTTTTTATTAATTCTCAAAATAAAAAATAATTTTTTCCACATTTTTTTTATTAAAATATTGAAATACCCATTGAAATCAGGGCTGTTCCTATATTCCTGAAGATTATTATCTTCTAAAAATTTATTTCCAAAGTTCTAATAAACCCTCTGGAACCGGGCAGATTTTGCTATTTGAATAATCAAAACATACCATTCCTGTTTTACATCGTATTATCTCTTTACCACTTATATTGTCTTTCATCAGAAAAAAAAGGTCAAAGCCCTTATTGGAGAAATCACCCGGGGTAACAAGTACTTCAATTATATCTCCTGCAAAGGCCTCTGCTTTGAACTGCACAGCTGCGTCGGCCATTATCAGGGATACTCCCATCAGGTCTTTTTCGCTGTATCCGTAGTAATCCAGGAATCTTGCCCTTGCTTCATGTGCAAACGCTAACGCCCTGTCATTGCCAAGATGCCCGCCATAGTTAAGGTCAGTTATCCTGACTTTAATTTCTGTCCTGAAAAGAAATTTATCCGGTATGTTTACTTTTATTCTTGCCATAATGATAGTATAATTATTTTTACAAGATTTATATTGTGCAAATTATGAAGTTTAAGTAATTCAGCAATAGCTGATAATTAACAAAAAATTCAAATGCTATTCTTTTGTAAGACAGTTTTCCCATATCAAATACAAATTTCTCGTTGAAAATTATTAAATTTGATATAAATGAAAAATTAAGGAAATGTTGATGGATTATCCCTGTGTTTCAGTTATAATAGCCTGCCTTAACGAAGAAAAGTTTATTTCTTCCTGTATTGATTCTGTTATTGCACAGGACTACCCCGGGAAAACTGAAATAATACTTGCAGACGGCGGCTCGACAGATAAAACTATTGATATTATTCATGATTATATTGAACAATTTAACAATATCAGACTTGTAAATAATCCTGAAACAAATCAGGCTGCCGGCAGGAATATTGCCATAAAAGCAGCGGAATATCCGTACATTGCCTACCTGGATGCTCACAGCTGCGCAGATGAAAAGTGGCTGTCTCAATTATGGGACGCATTCAGCAAAAAATTAAAGGACGATGAGAAGATAATTGCTGTTGGTTCAATCTATAAAGACGCATCCGGGACTGCATTCACTCTTGCTTCGGAAACTGCGCTGACAAGTATCTTTTCGGGGGCCGGAAACGCATCATATCAAAATAAAAATAATATTGAAAAAGTAAATAACGCTTATGCCTGCATTTATGACAAAGAAAAATTAATTTCTGCCGGCCTTTACGACGAGGATTTATACACTGGTGAGGATATGGAACTTAACCAAAGGCTCACGGAAAAACTCGGTTTTTCAATATATGTAAATCCTGCTGCCATAACTTATTATCACAGGCCGGAAAGCATTTCAGCTTTTTTCCGTCAGCAATTCCGCTATGGCAAATGGCGTATCAGGGTAATGGGCAAACTCGGAGAATACAGCCCAAAGGTGTTTTTACCCGGTATTTTTGTCCTGACTTTTTTATTTATTCTGTTAATATCATTTATTAATTACCTCGCAATATTTTCATTCCTGACTTTGCTTGCTATGTATTTGCTGGCAATTATTCTTATATCATTATTTGTTGCTGTTCAGAAGAAAATGAGCCCGTTACATTTTATCGCGATATTCCCGGCAATTCACTGGGGATATGGTTGTGGAGTAATTGCCGGCTTATTCACGGATCTGACCGGGAGGTGGAATTGAGGCTCTGTATAAGCTCGGCATTTTATCCCCCTCACTCAGGCGGAGTTGAACGCTATGTTTCGGAACTTTCATCTGCACTTGTAAAGCTGGGGCATGAAGTTATTATTCTGACTTCAAACACCGAAAATACAAATAGTATTGTTCAAGAAACCGGAAGGATAATATACTATTTTCCGGTAGTACCATTTATCGGGGGGCGACTGCCACAGCCAAAATGCAATGAAGAATTCCGCAGTATGTTTGCAAAACTTAAAAATGAAAAAATTGATGCCGTTATAGTGAATATGCGGTTTTACTGGACATCACTTGCCGGAAGAAAACTTGCACTAAAAAAGGACATACCATTCTACCTTATCGAGCATGTTACCGGCCATTTTTCTGTAGGCAATAAGTTGTTCGACTTTTTTGGCCATATTTATGAGCACTTTATCACGAAAATTCTGAAAAGAAAGATGGAAGGAGCTTTTGGTGTATCGGCGGCATGCGGCAGGTGGCTAAATCATTTTGGTATAAACAGTATTGGTGAAATATATAATGGTATTGATCCGGATTACCCGGCACCGGAAGCAGATATTCGGCGGGAATTGAATATTCCGCGCGAAAGCCTGCTGATTGCCTTCGCGGGCAGGCTTATTCCGGAAAAAGGCATAGGGGAGCTTTGTGAAGCGTTCGCGGCATTGAATCCCAAAGGAGGTATGTTCCTTTTAATTGCCGGAGACGGACCACTTGAAGAAGAACTTATGGGGAAATATTCGGCGGAAGAAGACAATATTCATATCCTCGGTATCAGATCACATGACTACGTTATGGCAATGCTGGAAGAAAGTGAAATAACGGTGATTCCTTCCAATTATCCCGAGGGGCTGCCTACGCTGATAATGGAAGCCGGTATTACACGTAACGCTCTGATAGCAACACCTATGGGCGGAACCGAAGAAGCTGTTGTTCACGGCGAGAACGGCATTATTATAAAGGAAGGAAGTGCAGGGCATATTCTCGGGGCACTGGAATTTCTTGCCACAAAACCAACAATCAGGCAAAAATATTCGGAAAATCTTTACAGAACTGTGAGCACAAGATTCAACTGGCATACTATAGCCGGGCAGCTTGTGGAGTATATACGATAGCCACGCTCTATGGCCGGAGATACCACGTAAAGAATTTTAATATTGGGAAAAACACTATGGAAATATTATTAATTATCATCGCAGCAGCAATTATTTATATTATTTATAAATATTACCGTGGTAAAAGCTGGAAACTTCCGTCCGGGGAATTTCCGGCTGCTTACAGGATTATCCTGACGAAGAAATCGGCTTTTTACAACAGCCTGAACAATGATGAGAAGAAAAGGTTCGAATATAAAATTGCAGAGTTTCTTCTGAATTGCAGGATTACAGGAATAAGTACGGAAATTAACGATACTGACAGATTGCTGGTTGCTGCCAGCGCAATAATTCCGGTTTTTGCCTTTCCTGACTGGAAATATGTTAACCTGGGGGAAGTTCTGATATATCCCAATGATTTTAACGGGGAATTCCAATCCGGAACAACAGACAGCCGGATAATGGGAATGGTCGGAACCGGAGTAATGGACGGCAAGATGATACTATCGAAAAGCGCTCTCCATCATGGATTTAATAACGAGCGGGATAAGAAAAATACTGCCATACACGAATTCGTTCACCTGATTGATAAAATTGACGGCAAAGTGGACGGTGTACCTGCAGCCCTGCTCGAAAAGCAATACACCATTCCCTGGCTCGACCTGATAAAAACCAAGATGGACGATATTGAAAATGATGATTCTGATATAAATCCTTATGCCGGAACAAACAGCGCTGAATTTTTTGCAGTGGCTTCCGAATATTTCTTCGAAAGGCCCAAACTGATGGAAAAGAAGCATCCTCAGCTATATTCCATGCTGCTTGAAGTTTTTAACCAGGATATGAAAACGAGGAACCTGAATATTCAAAAAATTAAGAAAATCGGAAGAAATGATCCCTGCCCCTGTGGCAGCGGAAAAAAATTCAAAAAATGCTGTGGGGCTGTTCATTATAAAAGCGGAAAATAAATTTTTTCCACAAATAAAATTTTAACAAATTGTTTAAAAACCGATTAGTTATTTTTAATAATTAATTACATATCTTATCTTTGTTAATATTGGCAGGGAAAATTTTTGAATTAAAGATGATTTTGAAAAATGGGGGGCGTAAATGTTTTATTTTTTACTCAAATGGATTAATATTGAATTTGATCCTCCGGGATTCGGGGTTTTTCAGTATATCACTTTCCGGGCAGCAGCAGCGGCGATAACTGCTTTACTGATCAGCTTTCTTTTCGGGCCCAAAATAATTAACATTATGCGAAACCGCCAGATTGGCGAACAAGCCAAGCTGGAGCTTCAGGCCGTAGGTAATCATTCGGTTAAAGCCGGTACGCCAACCATGGGCGGTATTATTGTTCTGCTGGCTTGCCTTCTGCCAACCCTGTTATGGGCAAATATATCAAACATGTACGTTATACTTATTCTGCTTGCCACTGCATGGATGGGTGCCGTCGGGTTTCTTGACGACTACCTGAAAGTTATCAGAAAGTTCCCCAAGGGCCTGATTGGCAGGTATAAAATCGTCGGGCAGTTCGTGATCGGGCTTATTATCGGCGGAACAATTTATTTATTCCCCGAAACATTTTCAGATGGATTTGAAAGCATAAAAACAATGACAACCGTGCCATTTGCAAAAAATATAAATATTGATTTTGGCATTCTCTACATACCGCTTGCCATTTTTATCCTGACGGCAACTTCCAACGCAGTGAACCTGACAGACGGGCTGGACGGCCTGGCTATAGGAACTGTTGGTATCGTCACCCTTGCGATAATGTTTATTGTGTATGTTTCGGGTAATGCCAATTACGCGGAATACCTGAATATTATATTCCTGCCCGGTTCTTCCGAGCTGACGATATTCTGCGCAGCTCTTCTCGGGGCATCGCTTGGATTTTTGTGGTTCAATTCCTACCCGGCGCAGATATTCATGGGCGATACCGGTTCGCTGGCTCTTGGCGGAGCTATCGGGACAATGATGATACTGATTAAAAAGGAATTCCTTCTGCCTATTCTCGGCGGGGTTTTCTTTGCAGAAACTGTTTCTGTTATTATCCAGGTGGCATACTTTAAATATACCCGAAAGAAATACGGCGAGGGCAGGCGTCTGTTCAAAATGGCGCCGCTGCACCATCACTTCGAAAAATCAGGGCTTCATGAATCAAAGATAGTTTCACGGTTCTATATAATGGCAGTGCTTATGGCTATTATTGCCATGGCTACATTCAAAGTAAGGTAGGCCTTGTTCACGAATAATTTTGTTCGATATTAATTTTATTTTGTACAAACACTTCAAGGCAATCTGAATTAATTATTTGAGTTGAAGTAAAGAAACCCAAGTTGTAAAAAAAATAACAATATGATTGTTTTAATCATATATTTTATATATTTTTATATACCTGGCGGGTATTATTAATTTGGCATCATAGAATTAATATAAATTAATAATATAAGATACCACAACATGACAGAATTATCTTACTGAACCATTTTTTCGGGTAAAACGGGCAATTTTATGAATGAGAATGATCAGACAACAGATATCACAGTTTTAAAGAAAAAGGTCGAAAAAATTATTAGCGAACATCAGGGGCCTGATATCCGGGCTAATATTGATTCATTTGTTGATAATATTATTGGCTTAATTCAAGATGAATCTAAGAGAATTGTTCCATCCTTAAAGGTGTCTGAAGCTGATAATTTAAGAAATATTCTTGAACATATCAGCGATATAATATTTATTCTGGATGAAGAAAATGTATTCCGGGAAGTATATTGCAGCGATGATTCACCATTGTATGCTGATAAAAATGAGTTTTTGGGCAGGAATATTAGCGATATTTTGCCTGAGAACGTTAGTCGGTTGTTCAAAAAGCACTCTCTTGATCTCCGATCAACTAAAATGAGCCAAAGCTTTGAATATGATCTCGAAATCGACGGAAATACTTCATGGTTCAGGGCTACACTTGATCTTGAAATGGACGGCCGCTCGGTTATTACCCAGGTAAGAGATATTACTCAGCCAAGAAATCTGGATAGTAAATATTCGGAGAAGAACAGGCAATTTCAGCTTCTTATGGATAATATGAGCGACCTGGTTATAAAATTTGATTCAGAACATAATATCGTGTTTGTCAGCAACTCCTATTGTGAAACTTTTGGCAAAGGCCGTGATGAATTAATCGGCAGCAAGTTCTTTCCGCTAATTCATGAAGATGACAGAGAAAATGTAAAGCAATCACTGGAGTCTTTATCACATCCCCCGTACAGAACAGAACACAGAGAAAGAGCATACACCACAGCAGGCTGGAGATGGTTTGAATGGACAGCAAAAGCCGAAGTTGATGCCGGAATGATTAAGTCAATAACAGCAGTCGGCAGAGATATTTCTGATAGTAAAATAGCTGAACTGAAACTAAAAAAGCAATACAAAATTAATGAAATAGTATTTAACAGCTCTCCCTATTTGTTATTGCTTGTTGATGAAAATGTGAGGGTTGACAGGATCAATGATTTTGCACTTAATTATGTGGGTAAAAGCAGGAAAGACGTTATTGGAATGCCTTGCGGATTCGTTATAAACTGCAATAATCAGAACGATGATAATATTTGTGGAACAGGGGATTCCTGCGCTTCGTGTCGCATAAGAACGCAGGTTGATGAAAGTTTACAAACAGGGAAAACTATCTCTAACCGTGAAGGCAGATTAGTACTGAAATCCGGCAGTAATACTTTTAAAAAGGATTTTCTTATCTCTACCTGCCTGCTTGATATTGAAGGTCAAAAAAAAGTACTTCTTTCTATGACTGATATTACTGAGACAAAGGAAATTGAGAACAAGATAAAACGGAGTAATGTATATCTTACGAACCTGATAGAATGTACTCCCGGCGCTATTGCCGTATTGGATTGCGACGGAAAAATTAACAGGATAAACGCCAATTTCACGGAATTATTCGGCTATACTTCCGATGAAGCAATAAAGAGTCACATCAATGATTTAATTGTACCCGAGGATAAACTTATTGAAGCGGAACATTTCTGCAATGAAGATGAAATAAAAGAGCTGTCCGGCAAAACTATCGAGACTTTAAGGATCAATAAAAACAGAGAAATTCTTGATGTTTTGCTTACTATTTCTCAAATAGTAGTTGATGGTGAATACAAGGGTGTTTTTGCCATATACCAGGATATCAGGCAGAAAAAACAGGCAGAAAAAGAAATAAATCAAAAACAAAAAGACCTGATAGAAGCACAGAGAATTGCTAAAGTAGGAAATTGGTTGTATGATATTGAAAATGACAAGCCTTCCTGGAGTAATGAGATGTTCAGAATATTCGGGCTTGATATTAAAAAAGGAGAGCCTTCCTGGGAGGAACATAAGAAAATAATCAATTCTGACGATTGGGAAAGAATAGATCGCACAATTGCTAATGCATCAGGTAAAGGTATTCCTTATAGCGAAGTTTTCAGGATTCTTCATCCGGATTCAAAAGTTATTTGGGCAAAAACTATCGGAAAACCAATATTTAAGAATAATAAAGTTGTCAGCCTGGTTGGAACCTTACAGGATATAACCGAACAAAAAGAAAATGAGTTAAGGCTGAACAGGAAGAATGAACTACTGGAAGAATTAAATCAGAAAATGATTCTTGCTGCCAACTCGGCAAAATTCGGGATTTGGGATTTGGATATTGTCAATAATGTTCTTGAGTGGGATGATTGGATGTTCCGCCTTTACGGCCTGGAAAAGGATAATTTCGGCTCTGCTTATGAATCCTGGAAAGCAGGGGTTCATCCCGATGATATTGAAAAAGCCGACCGGGAAGTGCAAATGGCAATTTCCGGCGAAAAAGAATTTGATACTGAATTCAGGGTTGTATGGCCAAACGGAGAAATAAGATATTTAAAAGCCAACGCAATTATTTCCCGGGATGAAACTGGCAGAGCCATTCGTATGACCGGTATTAATTATGATATAACAGAAAGAAAATATTTCGAAATTGCTTTAAAAATATCAGAGGAAAAATTTGCCAGGTCATTCGAAAACAGCCCACTTCTTATGACGATCAGCGAAATTGAAACGGGCAAATATATTGATATTAACGAGAAATTTATTGAGGTCAGCGGATATACAAGAGAGGATGCAATCGGAAAAACATCAGTGGAAATCGGTTTCGTTTCAGGATATTCCCGAGACCTGCTAAGATCAACAATAAAAAACAGAGGCATGATTAAAGGCATGGAGCTGAATCTGAAAAGAAAAGACGGAAGTGAGTTGATAGCTTCATATAATGCCGAAATAATTGAGTTCGGAGGAAAAAGCAGGCTTCTTTCTATTGCCGAGGACATTACTGAAAAGATAAAAAACAGGAAACTTATTGAGGAAAAGGAAGCACGCTTCCGGGAAATAGTAAGCTCAGTGCAGGACGGATTGATATATGTAAATAAAAAAATGAGAGTAATCCATGTTAATGATGCTTTAATTAAGTTAACCGGATTAAAAAGTGAAGAACTGATAAATAAAAATGTTTTTGGATTGATAAAAAGACTAATCTCCCCGAAAAAATTACCCGGATTGATGAAAAAAGTAGTATTTGCCAATAAGGGTAATTCTTTAAATGCATTCGAACTTGAATTTAATAACAAAACCCTGGAAATAAGATCTTTCTACGACAAGAATACCGGGCATTTTACCGGAACTTTAAGAGACATCAGCGATAGAAAAGAAGCTGAGGAAAAAATTCGCCAAAGCAGGGAAATTTACAGGAACCTGGTTGACGGGCTTCCTGATATTATCATGAGATTCGACCGAAACTTTCATCATATTTTCGTTTCCGAAAATGTAATTTCTGTTGTTTCCATGGAGTCAAAAGAATTTATCGGGAAAACTCACAGGGAACTCGGATTTTCTGAGGAACAAAGTAATATCTGGGAAAAAGCTATTGAAAAGACCTTCAAAGGTTTGAAACCGATAGAAACTGAGTTTGAGCTTGAATATAATAATAAAACCATAATATTTAACTGGCGGCTAATTCCCGAATTCGATGAAAAGAATGAAGTTATCTCTGTTTTGACAATAGCAAGAGATATTACCGGCCTGAGAATGGCTGAACAGAAATACAAAATGCTGTTTAATGAAATGCTGGACGGCTTTGCCCTGCATGAAATTATCTGTGATAATAATGGCCTACCTATAGATTACAGATTCCTGGATATTAACCCGGCATTCGAAAAGCAAACCGGGCTTAGCAGAGACATTGTTGGTAAAACCGTTCTGGAAGTTATGCCGGGAACGGAAAAGTATTGGATTGATCAATACGGAAAAGTAGCATTGACAGGAAAGCCGATTTTCTTTGAAAACTATGCCTCTGCTATTGATAAATATTTTGAGGTTACTGCATTCAGGCCTGCACCTATGCAGTTTGCATGCCTTTTCCAGGATATTACTGATAAGAAGAAAGCACAGTTAGCCCTTGAAGAAAGCGAAAAGCGTTTCAGGGAAATGGCAGATATGCTTCCCGAGGCAATATTCGAAGCTACATCTGATATGACAATAACCTATGCAAACAAAACAGCAATGGATCTTTTTGGCTACGATAAAGTTGATATTGATTCAGGTATTAACGGGTTCGATACTTTAGATATCAAGGACAGGTTAAGAGCAAAAGAAATATTCAGCAAGAGAATTCTGGGAGAAGAAACCGGGGCTTTTGAATACCAGGGGTTAAGAAAAGACGGTTCTACCTTCCCGATGCTTTTCCACATGGTATCTATTATCCAAAACAACTCAATTACAGGATTCAGGGGTGTTATCGTAAATATTACAGAAAGAAAAAGAACAGAAGAGGAATTACGTAAAGTATCGAAACTTGAATCTCTCGGGATACTTGCCGGCGGTATAGCCCATAATTTCAAGAATATGCTTACAGCAATGTCTCTTTCGGTTGAAATTGCAAAGATGAATCCGAAGAAAACAGCCAAACACCTTGATAGGATTTCAAAATCTGTTGAGCAGGCTTCGGCCCTGGCAACCAGATTCCAGGCATTTACAAAAAGCGGCGCTCCTGTTCTTCAAAGTTATAATATCAACAAAATTATTACCGATGCCTCGGAAATTGCCATTACCGGTACAAGTTCAATCATAAAAAAGGAACTTGACTATACATTACCGGACATAATGATCGACAAAAACCAAATGAGCGAAGTATTTACAAATTTAATTCTGAATGCTACACAGGCTATGCCAAACGGCGGGAATATCATTATTAGATCTTCAAAAATATATGCATCTGAAAATGATATTATTGGCTTAGAAGCAGGAGAATATATTTATATCAGATTTGAAGACGAGGGAATTGGAATTCCGGAATCGAAATTATCAGAAATATTCACGCCATTCTACACAACCAAAGATACAGGCCAGGGGCTGGGGCTGTCAACAGTATACCAGATAGTCAAAAATCACGGGGGCACTATCCTGGTAAGTTCAGAAGTTTCGAAAGGAACTACATTTAGTATATATCTGCCATTTATTAAATCTGATGATATACAGGATAGAAGTGCAAAACAGGAGGAAAACAAATTGGAAAGAATTAAGAAAATACTTGTTATCGATGATGATAAGAATATTACAGACAATTTTGAAGAAATTGCTGATTGTATTGATAATGTTTCGGCTAAATGCTTTAACGATCCTGAAAGAGGAATAGAAGATTTTAGCCGGCAGCACAACAATAATCCTTATGATATAGTTATTCTGGATATTACTCTTGTCGGATATAATATCTCAGGACTTGAAATTTTGAATCAGCTTCGCGAAATTGACCCGCAAATCAAAGTAATTGTATTTAGCGGCCATTCGGATAAGCCGATTGTGGCTAATTACAGGGAATATGGGTTTAATGGCAGGCTGGAAAAACCTTTTTCAATTAAAAGATTTGAAGAAGAAATAAACAAACTTTGCTGATGCAAACCTATATGAACAACGAATTATTGCAGTTAAAAATCGGGCTGATCAGCCCGATTTTATTTATAAGAACCACTTGCTATTGTATTTGCCGATTAACCCATGTATTCTGCTATCGGTTGGGATTTGCAAGCAGGATCACGATATATCCACAAAAATCGGGGCATTTCTGACAACAGCAGAAGAAAGAACAAATCAAAAACAGAGATGATTATTCACTTTTTTCTGCCTTTTTTGCAAATGGTATTAATTCAATATTGCTGTTGAAATTATCAATACGCAGCAAACCTTCATATCCAATGTCGCTGCCGAGTATCATATCAAATTTCAGTGTCTGGTCAGTATTTTCCTTAAGGCTAAGTTCCTCGTATTTAATTTCGGTATCGCCGAGAAAGATTGTAAGTCTTTGCAGGAAATCAGCTGTTTCCCATACCGATCCGGCTATTCCGCTGGTAAAAGAAAATTCCCAGTCTGTTTCTTTATCATCAAGGAAATGCATGATAATCTCATGGACTGACGCGGCATTTGCCCCGGTATCTATGTGTGCGTTAAGCTCAAAGCCTGTGGCGGTAGTGCACTTTGCCACGGGATGAAAAAGAGTGTAGAGGTTTTTATACTTCACTTCTCTTTTTTCCGGTTTACGAATAATAATTATATCGTCCTTCAGGTTAAAAGTAATATCCAAATCCCTGATTACATCCCACCCGATCATTCCGTCTACATCGAAAACCGTGAAAAACCACAGGAATGTCTGCTTCATCTCATCATCAATTGCTATGGTTGTAAATTGATTGTGAACTGTTGTAGCCCCGAAGGTTAATTCCGAAACAAAGCTTTCGTCCACCTGTGTATCTTTTTCATTCGATGAACCCATAACCTGCCTTGTATTGGCAATTGGATCTATTCCGGCGTCCCTTGCAAGGTTTCTTTCTATAATGGTTACCATCGCTCCGGTATCGAATACCAGTCGGCAGGGCTTGCCGTTTACAGTTGCCTCTACAATCGGCCATCCGGTATCATCTTTAACTACTCTCAGAGTATCCGGTTCTGACGGGTAATCAATTGATCGGGGGTTGGCACTTATAAGAGAATCATAAGTGTGAATCAGGAAATCGCAATATTCCGGCGGTTTCTTTACGCATCTTTTCTTCAGAATATTTATAGAATCAACTCTGCCCATTGTCCTGTAATAGGAGTAGAGAGCGCTGTAAGCATACCATTTGGCGGGATGTTCTGTATCTACGGGGAGATTTTTCTGAATCTGCCATAGAATTGGTATTGCCCTGTAATATTCATTGTCGGTTATTTGGCCGATTGCACGTGCCAACATTCTGGATTCTTCATCAATATTTGTGCTGTCCTTGTAATCAGAAAGTCCTAAAACTACCGATGTTTCAAAATCAGCACAATTCTTTTGGTTCATTTTTGGCATTTCACCGATGTGCTTTTTGACGCCTGATTTATAATCAGCGCATGAAATAACTAATAATGGAATCATTAAGAGGATAAAAAATTTCATTTCTTAAACTTGATTATTTTTAAAAATCACCAACACATAATTAACAAAGATACTCGGAAAACAGGCCCGCAGCAAGCAATATTAGTTCCTTTACTGCGTTAATGCAGGCGAAATCCAAAAAAAACTTTTCCACATAAAATAAACTTTGTAAATTTGCGTCAAAGTGTTAGCACTCGCAATCAGAGAGTGCTAATATTTTTAAACAACAACATTTTATATATAACAAAATCTTTTATTCAGGAGGATTTAAAATGACTTTAACACCAATGCACGACAGGATTCTCGTAAAACCGTCACAGCCGGAAGAAGTAAGCACAGGCGGTATCATAATTCCCGATACAGCAAAAGAAAAACCCCAGCAGGGCGAAGTAATTGCAGTAGGCCCGGGCAGGATCACTGAAGATGGTAAAACACTTCCGCTGCAGATTAAAGTCGGAGACAAAGTGCTCTACGGAAAATATGCCGGTACTGAAGTTAGTGTTGGCGGCGACGACCTGATGATGATGAAAGAAAATGACGTTTTCGCTATCATCAATGACTAATTTGGAATAAAGATTATTATTATTAAAATATAAATCGGAGAATTTTTCAATGGCTAAAATTATTGATTTCGAATCAGAAGCAAGAGCAAAGCTCAAAAAAGGTGTTGACCAGCTTGCTAATGCAGTAAAAGTAACTTTGGGCCCCAAAGGCCGCAACGTTATCATCGATAAAAAATTCGGTGCACCCACAGTAACTAAGGACGGCGTAACTGTTGCTAAAGAAGTTGAACTGGAAGATGCAGTTGAAAATCTTGGCGCTAACATGGTTCGCGAAGTAGCTTCTAAAACCAGCGATGTTGCCGGCGACGGTACAACAACAGCTACAGTTCTTGCACAGGCAATCTATCGCGAAGGCCTGAAAAACGTTACAGCAGGCGCTAACCCGATGGATCTGAAACGCGGTATCGACCTTGCAGTTGAAAAAATTACTGAAGGACTGAAAGAAATCAGCCGCGACGTTGAAGGTAAAAAAGAAATCGCACAGGTTGGTGCAATTTCTGCCAACAACGATAAAACTATCGGCGACCTGATTGCCGAAGCTATGGAAAAAGTTGGCCAGGACGGCGTTATTACTGTTGAAGAAGCAAAAGGTACAGAAACTTCGATGGAACTCGTAGAAGGTATGCAGTTCGACCGCGGTTACCTTTCTCCATACTTCATTACAGATGCTGATTCAATGGAAACAATCCTTGAAGATCCGTATATCCTTATCTATGACAAAAAAGTTTCTGCTATCAAAGATCTTCTTCCTATCCTGGAACAGACTTCTCAGGCAGGCCGTTCACTTCTTATCATTGCCGAAGATATCGAAGGCGAAGCACTTGCAACTCTGGTTGTAAACAAACTTCGCGGTACTCTCCGCATTGCAGCTGTTAAAGCTCCGGGCTTTGGCGACCGCCGCAAAGCCATGCTTGAAGATATTGCCGTTCTTACAGGCGGTACAGTTATCAGTGAAGAAAAAGGCTACAAACTTGAAAGCGCAACTCTTGCCTACCTTGGTACAGCCAAGAAAATCCAGATTGACAAAGACAACACAACAATCGTTGAAGGCAGCGGTGAAGGCGATGATATCAAGAAAAGAATTAACGAGATCAAAGTTCAGATCGACAAAACTACAAGCGATTATGATCGCGAAAAACTTCAGGAACGCCTTGCTAAATTAAGCGGCGGCGTTGCAGTACTGAAAATCGGTGCTGCTACAGAAGTTGAAATGAAAGAGAAAAAAGCCCGCGTTGAAGACGCTCTTCATGCTACACGCGCAGCAGTTGAAGAAGGTATCGTACCGGGCGGTGGCGTTGCTTATATTCGCGCTGTTGCTTCTCTGGACGGACTTGAAGGCGAAAACGGCGACCAGAATACAGGTATTGCTATTATCCGCAGGGCTCTGGAAGAACCTATCCGCCAGATCGTTACAAATGCTGGCCTTGAAGCATCAGTAGTTGTAAACAAGATCAAAGAAGAAGGTACAGGCGCTTTTGGTTTCAATGCTGCAAGAGAAGAATATGTTGACCTCTTCGAAGCCGGCGTTATCGACCCGACTAAAGTTAGCCGCGTAGCTCTTATGAATGCTGCATCAGTTTCAAGCCTCCTGCTTACAACCGAAGCAACAATCGTTGACAAACCTGAAAAAGAAATGCCGATGCCTCCAATGGGCGGCGGTATGGACGGAATGGGCGGCATGGGCGGCATGATGTAATCATCCCCCGTAATGCTTAGAATATAAAAAAACTCGTCCGGCGAATTGAAGTCGTTGGACGAGTTTTCTTTTAATCCTTTAACACAAGTTTTTACTTTCGAACAACAAAACTACCGTCAATAACATGGCCGCTACATCTGACTTTGTAATAATATGTTCCGGATGGGAAATCGGAAAGCTGGACAATATAATTATTAAGGCCTTCATCCTTCCAGCCGGTATTATAGCTGCCTGCCGGATTTCCTGCGGAAGTATATATGTCTATAATTACATTTCCGGGAGCGGAAAGATTATATTTAATTTTAACATTCCGGTCTGCCGGATTTGGAGAAATTGAAACACTTGCTTCCCGTATTGCCAGTTCATCACATCCAGTAGGTATTGGGATGGAATATACAATTGAAGACATGTCTGTACTTCCTTCATGCAAAAGCAAATAACACTCATTTTCTGAAGTTGTTCTTATTTGGTCAATCCTTGTAAAATTATTATCATTCAGATTTACGGTAATATCCTTCCATGTTCTGCCGGCATCAAAGGAAACTACAAGTTTGTTTTGATCCTCGATTGATTTACCATAGACATATACCAGATCAGATGTTTCATCTCCGAATATACTACTAACATCTTTAAAATTCGTTCCGAAATAGCTTTTATCTTCTGAACATACACTCCATGATTCCCCAAGGTCATTGGACCTGATTATATCATTATTGTTGATTATAAATAAATTTTCAGATCTGGTTCGGCAGATATCAGTACTAAGAATTTCCTCTCCGTTGAATTCCAGTCTCTTCCACGTCAGGCCATTATCTGTTGATTTTACGCAATATCGCTTGTTTTTATCCCAGACAAAATTCTGGGCAAAAAGAGTATTATCAACTGAGAAATATAAGTAGGAAATGAATAATTCAGTATATTCATCTGGTATATCCCAGTTTTCACCATTATCCTTACTAACTAAAACAGAGCTTAGCTCGGAACTATTCAAATATCTCAGCACATAAACAGAATTAGATTCCTTTACAAAGCCGGCAGATTGATACTCTGCGCCAAAATCCTGAAGTTTTGTTCATTTATCATGTTCATATTTCCAGAATGAAGTGCTGTCATTATAATGGTTTTTCATAAGGGCGTAATAAATTCCATCCTCTACAACCAGGTTTCTGCGAAGAATTCTTTCATTATTAAATCTCATTGAATCAGGTTTTTCAATAATTGAATATTTCTCAGATTCATTTGCTGTAACTAATTGATTACTTATTGCCAGCAATGTTATTCGTTTATGTTCATCAATCCAAAAATCTTCCCAATAAGAAGAACTTATTCCCGGGGAAATATTTCTCCAAATTGACAACTCATTATCTAAACTATAACAGACTGATGATGTGTATGAATTAACAAATAAATAGTATTGTTTATTCCCATCCCACAATATTTTATGCCATGTTGATAATTTTAAATTACCGAATTGGGTAACACAATCGTACTCATCTGAATAGTTGGTAATTGTTTTATCAAATCCCGTAACGAACAGGAACTTTTTAGGCTCAATTCTAAAAATATTCAACCCGCTCCAGCCGGAGTTGTCATCCGGATCGGTTGTCAGATCACAAAGAAGCTCCCAGGTTAGGCCAACATCTGTGGATTTGTAAAATGATATTTTGTCATCTTTTGTATTTACCGACATAAAGAGATTCTCTTCATCATCCATTAACAGGTTGGCTTCGGATTGAACTCCAACAGCAACCGAATCCTTAAAATCCTTGCAGAAGATTTGCCAGGTTTTGCAGCTATCAAAAGAAATATATTGTTGCTCCGAATTACTAAATTCCCCTTTTACATATACCCGTAAAATAAATTTTGAATCTACATAAAGCATCTCTTTGAAAATTTCAGTTTCGGGTTCTATAGGATTATCAATATAATTCCATGTTAAACCTTTGTCATACGAAAGAGCAATAGAAAAGTCCTCTTGCTCTTCAACTTGTACGGATCCGAACCATACATTACTACCAAGATCACTTAAAAATCTGAAATATTTTAAATCATTACTCCTTTGAACCCATTTTTGTGAACCTTTTTCCAGGATGTAAGTATCTTCATCGATTGTGAAATATATTATATCCTCTTTTGTCATGTAAACCATGATACGCTTATTTTCAAATTCAGGCAGGCCGTCCATTATTTTTACCCATTCTGCCTCGCTGTATTTGAATTGATAAAATGTGTTGTTTCCCACAATTGTAAACAGATCGCCCTCGCTGTTTACAACATATTTGCTAAAAGGGCTGCCGAGTGGCATTTCAACCTCGCTCCAGAAATCCTGTGAATAGAGTATTGATGTAGATAGTAAAAGAAAAAGCAGTATCCACTTCCTCATAACTTCTCCGATAAAGTGAAAATTTCAAAATAAATAAATTAGTAAAAATTAAGCTTTTTGAAAAGCCAGGGATGTATAAAGATATATTCTGTATTTAATTGTTGTAAATTCAAGCCCTTTACTCCAATAAATCAATCATTGCAGCATGTCCCGAGTGGTATCGATTCTTCGGAGTAAACAAATCCGGCGGAAAGGAACATAATAATATTATCGTATTTTTCATTATTTTGCCTGTCTATTCGCAATTTCTGATTATCAATTTTTTATAAACCCATTATCACTTTTTGTGATAATATTGAAGCCTGAAGGTTACCCTTCAGGTTAAGTAAAATATATATACTCAGAAAAGGCTGCATTTATCAATTTTCATTTCGCACTTGTGGAATAGTATCGGCAGTTGCAGTCCGCGGGCGGCAATCTCGATCACAAATGTTTTAAGAAGCGGGCTGTCTTCCTTAAGGTCCATCATTTTTGGCAGGTTCCCGCAGGAAAAACCCTTGAAGGATGTTGTTGTAGGAAGCTGGGAATACAGGGCCAGCCTGCTGAAGCCTATTTTCATACGGCTAAGCATCGCACGTGATATCCAGCCGTTAATTACAGGCACCGGATCATCCTTCAGCATGTGGAATTTCTCGAAACGAACCTGGAACGCCGTGATAAGGCCTTCTATCCTTGTCATACTTTTGTGGTCAATCCTGTCCTTTACCCTTTTTATAAAGTCTTCCTGGTAGGTGTATAAAATATCCTGCAGGCGCCTTTCCTTTTTAACTTTCAGATATTTGCTCAGAGTTTTATTATCAAGGGAGTTGTAAACCCTTACAGCGTCGTTTATCAGCTTATTATTTATTGGCAGGCGGAAAAGGCAGCAAGAAATTTCTTTATCCCTGTAGGCTCTCTGGTAATTGATTTTAACGGAGGCATAGGGGAATACGGTTTCAACGGCTTCTTCTATACCCTTGCTGCCATTGCTCATGAATGAAGGGCAAACCACTCCCCGGCAATTCAGCCTGTCAAGCAGGCGCAGCCAAATATTTTTTGATTCGGCCTTGCCAATCTCATATCCCAGCACGCAGGTGGAAAGCGAATCTACTGCCAGGGCAAGGAACATTGTATTATTTTTCGAACCATTACAGGCACAAGAAAACGTTCTGCCCACCAGGCTGATAATCCTGGGTTCATGTTTTGTTACAACGGCGTCGATATAATCTTCCCAGTGGGGGCAGCCTATAAGGAATTCCCTTATCTTCTGATTAATCCTCAGTGGCGAGCTATGGTAAATATTAACAAGGTCGCGGCAGGTTCTGCCGTTTAGATATGCTTCTGCAATATCGGCAATATCCGGCCTTACCGGTTCGTTCTTTTCAAGTACCCATGTTTTTCCGCAACTTCTGCAGCGGAAGCGTGGATTACCTGTGGATGTTTTTCCGTGTTTTATAACTTTCGAACTCTTGCAAAATGCGCAAGGTGGATTTTTTGACGATCCCATTTGTCTTTATCCCGAATACAAATATTTAGAAATTATTTCAGTAAATGTAACTAATTAGTATAATTATCAAATTTATTAACCTGCCGTTTATCTTTTTTAATCGGCCTGCCTGCCCGATGAATGAAAGAACTGAAAATCTTAGTCCGTTCGGTAAGGGGCAGGAGCGGTTGGATGCAATAATTATATTAAGTTTTCAAATTCCATAATTCATGCTAAGCAGCACAAAAAACAGTTTAGCAAAATTGAGAGCTATAATCCCAACAATTTTCTTTCTTCCTCGAAATTCGATGGCCTTAGTCTGATTAGCCAGCCTTCGCCATACGGGTCTTTCTGCAATAGTGCAGGATTTTTTTCAACTGTTTTATTTACGGCAATAACAGTTCCGGAAAACGGCGATGACAGAGAGTGGGAGCGAAGGTCGTTGGAAAAGACCTGGAAATATGATGACCCCTGGCGCAGTACATCCCCCACAGTTGGCAGATAAAGTGTTTGAACGCTACCCACGTTAATCAGGAATGGCCTTTCCACACCTATCATTATTGTATCGTCTTCCTGCATCATAATCCATGAATACCTTCCGATTCCCTGAATGCTGTATAGTTGTTCTGTCGATTTATTAGCATCATCGGACCGGCCTTTGTTCATAACGATTTCAGCCAGGTCGGCAGCTCTTTTCACCACACTTTTCAATTCATCCCTGGTAAAAGGTTTTGCGATATAGTCAAATGCACCTATCTGCATGGCCTGCAGTGCAGTATTAATTGTTGCATATCCGGTGATCATTATCATAATTACATTCTTATCCCTGTCCTTTATCATTTTAATAAATTCCAGGCCGTCGATATCCGGCATCATCAGGTCGGTAAGTATAATCTGTATATTATAATTATCAATAATTTTCAATGCATCTTCCACACAAAGGGCCGTACTAAGTTCATAAGACTTCTCTTTTTTAAGGATTTTTTTGATACTATCCAGAACAATCTGTTCATCATCCACAATCAGTATATTTAATTTTTTTTCCATGGCAGCCCCTTTCTCTAAATTTTATCATACTGCAGCGGTAATTTAATTTTAAATATTGCACCGCCGCCTTCAGCCATATCTATCTCGATAGTTCCCCTGTGTCTTTCAATAATTCCCCAGCTAACAGCCAGCCCCAGGCCATTTGTGCCTTTCGTTGAAAAGAAGGGTTCAAATATTTTATCTATCAGGTTTTCCGGTATTCCCGGGCCGTTATCTTTTACGGAAATTATGCAATTGCCTTCCCTTAAATCCGATTCTGTGATAATGCTGATATTGCCCCTGTATTTCATTGCTTCGGCGGCATTAAGCATAAAGTTCAGTAATACCTGCTGCAATTGCTTGGGATCGCACTTTATTAGCGGAATATTATTTTCCTTCTTTACTTCAAGATTTATATCCCTGAATTGCGGAAGCCTTTCCACAAGCATAACACAATTATCGATAATATCATTTGCTTTTTCGCTTTCAAGCCTTGGTTTGTCCTGCCTGGCAAAGTCAAGAAGATTTCGAACAATATCCCTGCACCTGAGAGTTTCACGGACGATAACATTCAGGTCGTCAACATACTCCTTCTGCTCCGGCATTTCTTCTATCAGGTCCTCGGCATAGGCAAGAATCCCGGTCAGCGGATTATTAATTTCGTGGGCAACCCCTGCAGCAAGCTTGCCAAGAGCTGCAAGTTTCTCGCTTTGGATAAGCTGTTCCTGTAGTTTTATCTCTTTGGTGTTATCCCTTTGGATAGTACAAACACCTATCACCTCGCCCTTGTAATCTGTAAGCGGAAACCTGACGGCATGGAAGTGATGTGCTTTGCCGTCAATATTAATTATTTCATCGAACTCATGCGGCTGATGTGTTTCAAGTACTGTTTTATCATGCCTTTTCACTGTTTTCAAAAGTTCCGGCGGCAGTATTTCATCAGGCAATTTGCCTTCGAAATCGGAAGGTTTAAGTTTAAGTGCATTGGCTGCAACAGGATTTACAATTACATATCTGCCATCCCTGTCTTTAATTGATATCCAGTCCTGAGCCGAATAGATAAAACTTTTAAATTTTTGCTCTGCGCTCTGCTTTTCATGCGATAGTTTAATTCTTTCTGTAATTCTGTGCCATGTACCAAGCGCCGCCACAACCTTGCCTGATTTATCAAATATCGGGGCTCTTGTTATCTCCCAGTAATTTTCATTTGGCGGTGGCGTTATCTTCAGGAAGCTGACTGTAGCCTTGTTCTCGAATACGGATTCCAATCTCGACCTGGAAAGGTCTTCTTCGCATGCAAGGCCCGTCATGTCCAGCACTTCAAAGCATGTTTTGCCTACAGCTTCTGTTGGAGTAATACCACAAAACTCAGCAAATTTCCTGTTTACCCTTAGTAATTTATGGCCTCTGTCCAAAACAACAGCCAGGTCCTGAAGGCTGTCGAAAACACTTTGAAGAAAATACCTTTCCTTGTCCAGCATTACTTCCAGCTCTTTCATTTCAAACAGCTGGCGTTCCTGGGCCATACGGGCATTATCAATTTCATAGAAGAGCTTGGCAATAGTGTGGTCAATTACCTTTATACCGGGGCCAATGTTTTTATAGAGTTTGTCCCGGAATAAATCTCTGCCGGTAAGTTCTACCACAACTTCAAGCAAAGGAATCGAAATAGCTTCCTGGTAATCAGTATAAGTTTTTATTCCGTTCTCTCGGGCATAAACCATTCCCGGGGCGTCATAATTTATATCGGCAACGGCAATAACATCTAAGTGCATTTCCTTTAAAAAAGAACTCCTTGTAAGGTCAAGCAGAGACCTGCAACCTTTTCCACCGCCGATAATAATAGTTTTCATACGCGCCTTACCATATATCAATAATAATTCTGGTCTTATGCCGCGCTATTGGTCTTTTTTTTCTGTTCGTTCTAAATTTCCTGATTATCAGTTATTTATAACTAATAAAATGTATCATGTATCATTTGTGTTGTCACTTATTAAACTAAGACCTTTTTATGAATTTTGCAACAATTTTATTACAGAAATCAACTGTTTTGAAATAAACATTAAAAAATTTACAAAAAAATATATACTAACAGGGCTAAGAGTTCTCCTGCCGGATGATTACAAGGATTAAGCAAAAAACACGGATCATCAGGTCAAATGAAATATTTTCATGTATTTAATCTTATAAAGCAGAATAACAAAATAACAGCCGCTGAAATCAGCAAGCGATTAGATATTAGTTTGAGTACTGCAAAAAATGAGGATTAGGATAATAAAGATATTCATTGTAGCGAAATAAGCTGGAAATTCGGATACTGCCAGAATGGTTTGAAGTATTTTTTGGGCGGGGGTAGGAGATTTTTTTATTCAGGGCTATGATTTTATTATGGTTTAATATTCATTTATTTTGTATATTTAGAAATAAGTTTAAAGATCAGTACTGTTATGGGGAATATGACCGAAGTAATCAGGCTTAGTGTGATGTTTGTGAAGTTGTTGAAAAAAAGTATATTCAGGATAGGAATGAGTTTTACTAATTGATAAGATTTACACAATCAATGAAGAATGAAAGAAAAAATATGAGAAAGGTTATTTCAATCTTATTTGCCCTACCGATTATTATAACAAGTTGCAATACTGGAGGAACTTGGAAAGATGCTAATATAGATACCGAAATTAAAAAAGAGATACACAAACTAAACTATGAAATTATCGATGGATTTGTAAGTAATAATCCCGATAAAGTATATAATATTATGAGTGACAAGCTGTTAGAACGGAGCAGGAACGATTTGAAAGGGCTTATTCAAAAGACAAGGCAAAGTTTTTCACATGAGGATTTTAAAATATTAAATGAATTCTATCAGAAAAACTCATCTTCAAATGCTCTGACCAATGTAATGACTGGCATATCCGGCAATCATGATTATATCATTAGTTTTAATGCTTTGAATAACGAAACATTTGTTTCGGTTGGATACTTTGATAATGATTTGAATCAAACAAGTTTAACTCTCGTTTATGGAAAATATGGTAATGATTGGAAATTGAATATTATGCAGGTTGGCACATTAAGAATTATGGACAAAGATGCTTTTGATTGGTATCAAACTGCTCGCCAGAATTATGCTAAAGGATACCTGATAGATGCCGGAAACAATGTAGTATTAGCAAATCAATTACTTAAACCTGCAAGCCAATTATGGCAATATCAGAAGGAAAAAGAAATACAGGAATTCGGACAAAAAGTAATGGCTGATATTAACAATAAATTCTCTTTTCCAATGACTGTTGATTATGTTAAAACTAAACCCATGATTTTCAATATTTACCCTCAAGGAATGAATGAAGGTTATTTCCCAATGATTCAATACACAACTTCAATTAATTTAAATGATAAAAAAAGTCTTAAAAATGAATGCGACGAGATTCATAACAAAATTGCTGATTTGTATTATGGAATAGATAAAAACAAAAAGATGATATTCTACCGAGCATTTCAATCAATTCCTAATGGAAATACTCCTGTTCAAAATCAGGGATTTGTTCAAGAAAATAAATAATTCGAAAAGAAACTGAACAAGTGACAAAAGTGAATTTGAGCCCTGACGAATGAGATTTTGATAGCAGCGCTAAACAGTACCATATTAACTGTTGCCTTTGGTAATTTATTTCGTATATTCAGGAATTTAAGAGATAATCTGAATATCTGAGAATGGAACCTGTTTACTTCTAACAATATAGATTGCAGCAATAAATTAAAATTGAAATAAAACTAACAAAAGAAGAACCGATCCAATAAAATTTTCTTAGTTTTGACGATGGATAATTTTGAAGAATACATACGGCAGGGCGAGCCGGATAAAGCAGAAAAAGCAAAAGTCTGGAAAACAGCTATTGGGCTGCAACAAGTTGACGGGCTGAAACCATCTGACTACCTGATAGAAACAGCCAGGCAGAATATAGAAGGCGATATAAGTATTCAGGATGTAAAACAGCTTATAGAAACTTATTACAATCAGCGCCCCGCAATAAATGATGAATCCCGTACTGAGGAAGCCGACAAAGTTTCGGCAAGTATTACAGAAATATTGAGTGAAAAAACCTTTACATTCTCGCCTGTAGAATACCTTACAATTCATCGCAGGTTGTTTCGGGGTATATATTGTCATGCCGGAAAAATCCGGGATTACAATATCACTAAAAAAGAATGGATATTGAATGGTGAAACAGTTTTGTATGCAAGCGCCGATAGTTTGAAAGATACTTTGGATTACGATTTTGAACAGGAAAGGAAATTCAGCTACAAAGGTCTGAGCGAATATGAAATCATAGAGCATATCGCACATTTTATTTCTTATCTGTGGCAGATTCACATTTTCGGCGAAGGCAACACAAGAACAACGGCAGTTTTTTTAATCAAATATCTTCGCAAACTTGGTTTTAAAGATGTTAACAATGATTTGTTTGCCGAACATTCCTGGTATTTTCGTAATGCCCTTGTAAGAGCCAATTACGAAGATTTATCTAATGATATTCATAAAACTGAGGATTTTCTTATACGTTTCCTGAATAACTTAGTTCTTAAAGAGAATCACTTGCTTAAAAACCGGGAAATGCACATTCATTACCGTGGCGCAGTAAGTGACACTGTAAATCAGCAAAATGACACTGTAAATGACACTGTATTTAATTTGATAAAGCAGAATAACAAAATAACAGCCGCTGAAATCAGCAGGAGATTAAATATTAGCCTGAGTACTGCAAAACGAAGAATAAAAGAGCTTAAAGAGAAGGGCATAATTGAACGTATAGGTAGCGACAAAGCAGGCTTTTGGAAAATCATTAAATAATGGCAATTAGATGAACAAGATGTTTTTCAGTTTATAATGAAATCAGAAGGAAATAGTAACAAACCAATTATCGGGAATCAACTTGAAATTGAATATTAATTCTCCAACAATTTGAACCCGTACTATTCAAAACACTCCTCCCCACAATGCTATAAAATATAAATCATCCGATAACTTAAAGTTGTCGGATGAATAAATAAATCAATTGAAATCAATATGTTATTCTTCTTCCATCGGGATTTCCCTCATGCGGTAACCCACGCCCCTGATGCTCTGTATCAAAGTGCGCGATTCGTTGTTCTCGATTTTTGAACGCAGGCGCTTGATATAAACATCGATGATATTTGACTCAGGATCGAAATTATGCTTCCAAACGTGCTGAGTAATCGTGCTGCGACTGAGTATCCTGTTCTTATTCCTCATCAGGTATTCCAGCAGGGCATATTCCTTTGTTGTAAGTTCAATTTCCTTACCAAACCTGTAAGCGAGGTGCGAAACAGTATCCAGAACCAGGTCCCCGCAGCGGAGTTTGGTGGATTTTTCCGGGCTTGAACGGCGCAGTATCGAGCGCAGCCTTGCCGCAAGCTCCTCAAAACTAAAGGGCTTGGCAAGATAATCATCGGCGCCCATATCCAGGCCGGCCACCCTGTCCTCGGTTGTACCCCGGGCGGTAAGCATCATTATTGGTGTGGATACCCCGGCGTCTCTGAGTTCTTTAAGTACTGTAAACCCGTCTTTACCGGGAAGCATAACATCAAGAAGAATAGCGTCAAAAGGATTGTTCATTGCCATTTCCAACCCTAAAATTCCGTCGGGGGCAGTTTCAACAATGTAGCGTTCCTCTTCCAGCCCGTGTTTTATAAAGCTGGCTACTTTTCTTTCGTCTTCGACAACTAATATTCTCATAGCGATAACCTTAACTTTAATATTATATAATTGTTATTAATATCTATTTTCTAATAAACACATGATAGATTTCTTTTGATCCGTTTGAAAATTCAATGCTCAGGTAATACATACCATTTGCCGCCGGCGAGCCGTTGGCAGTGTAGCCGTTCCAGGTATCACAATAAGCCGTACCCGGATTTCTCGGCTGGCTTCTAACAGGTTCTGCAATTATCCTGTTGGCAGCGTCAAAAATTCTGATAGTTACGTTTGTTTCCTCCGGAACTTTATAGCAAATAGTCAGTTCCTCGTTTACGGGACTGAATGGGTTCGGGGAAACAATGTCAATATATTTTGGCTGATAATTTTTTATTATTGTGTCCGTCCTGACGCATGAATTCTCGCAGCAGAAGCGCATCAGAATGCTGTCCGGCAATGCAAGGGGTATTCGCCACAGGTATGGATGCTCGTTCGCTGCAGCAGTGTTAATCCAAGTCCAGCTTGTTCCTCCGTTAACAGATACGGAAATTGAAACGGAATCGCAAAGATAGTCAATATCCATGGGGTCCCAATGGAAGAGGAAGTTCGGGCAGGAAGTCTCGCTTGTATCCCATGTAACAGGAAATGGAGCCGGATGAAGCCTGATAGTATGCGTTTGTGAAGTATCCCTGAAACTATCTCTGAATCCGACAAGATTGATATTAAGCAGGCTGTCCGGATCTTCGCTCAGGCATTCGAAAAACGTGGCGCTCGGCAAGGCCGCAGCTATTGAAAATGTTCCGCTGGTATTTATTTCGCCAGTGTATTGCAAATCCCAGAACGTTGAGGAACTGTAGCTTGTAAATATACTTACCGAATCAATGCAGGAATGCATGCCGGTAAATTCAATAAGTTCACCCACCTGATATTCTCTTTTAGGAAGAGTATCAGTGATACAAACCGGGCCGTATATTGTAAATGATGCTGATTCATCGGAAACTTTCGTTGGATTATACGAGCTGGCAACAATTATTCTTCCAGATTTACCGAATAATTCATCCGATGCCACATATTCATACATCACGGTATCGGCATTGTTCGGGTAGTTTTCTTCAATAAGTATTGTATCAAGTCCGGTAACAGTTCCGCTAATCTGAGTTACAGCCTCGAAGCTGATATTTACATAGTCCTGGCCCATCATCAGGTTTTCCCATTTGAATAGAATTGTATCCCCGGCACAATAGGAAGCGCTGTCCGAAGGTTCAATGACATTAATAATATCGATCATTACCGTACCTATAACATAAGTACTGTCGTAAGTAGTAACGATAATATCATTCATGCCGTCGCCCTCCATATCCGCCACGGCAACTGATGAAATGGACTGCATATTAAAATCGAACGTAAATACAGTATCGAATGGCCTGCCTATTCTGAACTCGTAGGAATCATAATCCCTAAGCCTGACGCCTGTAAGTTTGGAACCGTCAACAAGGAGAATTTCTTCCTTCCCGTCGGGGTCTGCGTCAAGATCGTTCACGGCGGCTACCCAGCCGTTTATCCTTTGCGAAGCAAGTGTATCCAGGTGGTACAGATATGTATTTGGCGGAGAAGGTTTGTCAATTTCCGAACCGCTGTAATATCTGAGAATATAAACTTTATTTCCGGGGAATGCAAACTCCCTGGTACTTTGCGAAACAATTATTTCGTTGCCTGCATTATTCGGGAAATACGGTAGCCACTCATTGGACGAATTACCGTCAACATCTCCTACGGCCACCGACCAGTCGTGATCTTCACCCCCGATAAACGGCGGGGCTATATCAACATCGGTCGGAAGAGTGATTGCATCACCGTCCGTGTTATAAAGGTGAAGGCGGGCCGTACCCTCGGAACCTTCAATTCCTTTATATCCCTCGGAAACAAGAATAAAAATACTGTCGCCGTTCCTGGCATCTTTTATATCTACATAATATGGCCTGATTACCGGGCGATTCCCAAGAGGATCAGTCATTGAGGACATTGGCCTGGGATAAATACCTTCGTTAATCAAAGCGCCGGCAACGTCAAACCCGAATAAATAGGATTCATTCGGATATGTCGGGTCGGTTACCAGATTGTCTATTGTAACGTCAATTGTCATTGTCGGGTAATTGGGGAGTATAATATTAGCATCGCCATTTTTTGATGAGAACGATGGCTGAGCAAAACCAACTTCCGGCCCGAGTGTAATCCTTGAATCAAAATCATCGCCAACATCCGGAAGCGGGTAATCAAAGAGCATACTACCGGTATTGAACTGTGTAAAACCTCTGAAAAAAGGAGCCGTACCCGGCGAGGAAGTTCCAACCTGGGGTTCGGACATGTTAACGGTAGCATAAACAAGAGTGTTATTTCCGCGCCTGCGCCCCATCACGGGTTTGATGCTTGCAAAGATATTCGGGTCGTAATCCCTAAGGTCGATTGCCAGGCGTTTAAGAATGCCAACTGTATCCGCTGATGAATTATAACCTGCAATGTAAGCAAAAGCAAGACTATCGTCAAGATTTTCGAACTCAATTGTTTCCAGGCCCATTACAACATGCCTTGTGGTCAGTTCACCAACAGTGGTTGCAAGCGAATCGAATAGCACGCTCACATTTTTTACAAATGCGGGAAGCTGCGCTTTAGGATGAGTTCTGCCCATAGCATCAACCACCACAAGTTTATCACCCATCACGGCAGTAATTTCATTTGGGCCGTATGTAAATCCCCCGGATATTTTGTTATTATTTATCACATTGCCTATCAATGGTTTCACATCGCCTGAAATTGAGGGCGTTGACCATTTTACTTTTATTGAATCCAGTTCCTGTATGGACGACCGGACAAGAGTCCTTCTTGTGCCTTGTGCGTTGCCGTCCGGAAACAGCCAGTTAGCCGGGCTGGCCGGAATTGTCTGGGCAGAAAGAAAACCGGGAAATGCCAGGATTAATCCTGACAGGGCAGCTAATATCAATTTTCCGGTTTTTCTATACATACTATTTATATACAATGTCATAATTCTTAACAATAATATATTAAATTAATTTTCTTTTCACAATTATTTCATGTAAAAAAATGAATTTACATGATAAAAAATACGCAAATTTCTCCTGATGAGAGAAATAGTGCTAATATTCAGTTAATTTTAAGCATAAACTATACCAAAAAACCAATAGTTAGCTAAAAACCACGTCATTTGTCAATAAAAATGTATTATTTTATAAAATAATTAATATTTTGGCTAATAAAAGTAAATTCAGGGCAATAATTTTGTAATTTGCCTTGTTGTTTTGAATAATGATTGTTTGATAATTTAATATTAATTGAATAATAGTGAACAAATTTACCCGGTGAAGATATGATTAAGAAGAATATTACAATTTTTTTATTGTCTGTGTTATTGCTGATCTCATGTTCTGCCAGGGGGGCAAAACCAGTATTTGTTGCTACGGCTAACCCCGTTTACCAGATAATTAAAGAAATTGCCGGTACTAAAGCTGAAGTAAAAATGCTCATGAAAGTGGGCGATTCACCTCATACTTATTCGCCTACGCCGTCGGATGCAAGGATTACCGCCGGGGCAAAGGCTCTATTCTTTATTTCGGACCACGCCGACGGCTGGGCTGCAAATATGGAATCTGAAAACAAAATAGAACTAATCAAACTGCTGCCAGATGACAAGAAAATACTCTTCGGAAAGTATTTTAAAAATAATGACAGTACTGCCGATCCGCATTTCTGGACCGATCCGCTTGCCGTTAAAGCAATTCTTCCGGCACTTGCAGACAGCATGGCCAAATACGATCCTGAGAATGCTAAAACATATAAAGTGAATGCTGATCTGTTTGCTAAAAGGCTGAACCTTCTGAACCGGCAGGTTGAAAAAATTATTTCTGATGTTAAGGGTAAAAAAGTTTATCTTTTCCACCCGTCATTTCTCTATTTCCTGCAAAGATACGGATTAAGGTACGGCGGATCGATTGAACCGGCACCCGGTAAGGAACCTACCCCCGTCTTTATTTCCGCAATGGTAAAGGAGCTAAAGAAAAACCAGGTAAAAGCAATATTTTCAGAACCCCAATTGCCTGACGGCCCCGCAAGGATACTTGCTGAAGCTTCCGGTACACGGGTATTTATTCTTGACCCGCTCGGAGGGGAGCAGGGAAGGGAAAAATATACGGATATAATTCTGTATAATGCCAGAACTTTTAAGAAAGCCCTGGGATTATAAGCAATGGATATTAAAAGCCAACAGGCCCTGAGCGTAGAAAACCTGACTATCAAATTCGGGAATCATACTGCGCTGGAAAATATTAATTTCGATTTGCCGGCCGGCGATTTTCTTGCAATTGTCGGGCCAAATGGTTCCGGGAAAACAACACTGATAAAATCTATTCTGGGGATTAACAATGTCAGCAAAGGAAAGATAAAGATTTTTGGTTCCGGGGTTAATGATTCCGGGCCCGGCACAATAGGCTATGTTCCACAGTTTAAAAGCCTGGACCGGAGCTTTCCGGCAAGGGCGATAGACCTGGTTGCCAGCGGCCTGGCCAATACCTGGCCTGGCAGAATCAGCGGGAAATTAAAAGACAGGTCCCTTCAGGCCCTGGAGGAGGTTGATGCCGCGAAAATATGGAAAAGGCAGCTGAATTCCCTTTCCGGAGGCGAACTGCAAAGAGTTTATCTTGCAAGGGGTATAGTCAGAAACCCGAAGATACTTATGCTTGACGAACCTGAAACAGGAGTGGATATGGTTTGTGAAACAGCCCTGAACCACCTGATTGACAGAATCAACCAGGAAAAAGGCACAACTATTGTTATGGTAACTCACAACTGGGCCACGGCATTCCACCACGCCAGAACCGCCCTGCTTATTAACAAATACCAGATAAGTTTTGGCCCGTCCGAAAAAGCCCTGCACCAGAATGAACTGCAAAAAGCATTTGTTCATATTGGATCCTTCCCACATCTCGCGGAGCATAATCATGAGTGACCTGTTTCAATTCCCCTTCATGCAGAGGGCATTTATCGGGGGCATTATTATTGGTATATTATGTGGCTATTACGGTAGTTTCATCGTACAGCGCAAAATGAGTTTTCTGGGCAGCGGCTTGGCTCACGCAGCTTTTGGCGGCGTGGCTCTCGGGCTACTGCTTAATACTGAACCCCTGTACACGGCCGTTCCATTCACGGTTCTGATAGCTGCCGGTATCGTATTTGTCCGCCAAAGAACAACACTCAGCCCTGATACTTCTATTGGAATATTCTTCTCACTTGCAGTAGCGCTGGGTATCGTATTCCTGTCCTTAAAAGAAAATTATACCGTAGATGCCTTTACATATTTATTCGGATCGATACTCACAGTAACAACGGAAGATATTATTATTTCATCGGTGATTTTACTGATCAGCCTGCTTACAACATTCAAACTTTGGGGAAGATGGGCTTATGCGGGATTCGATCGCGAAATTGCCAAAACAGATAAGCTGAAAGTTGACAGGGATGACTACATTCTTAATATCCTTGTGGCTATAACTATTGTTGTTTCCGTAAAAATTGTCGGAATAATCCTGGTGGCTGCATTTTTAGTGATTCCGTCAGCATCTTCAAGGCTTATTTCAAAAACATTTTTTGCTATGTCCTTACTGGCGGTGCTATTTGGCGTTTTCAGCGCTTTTACCGGATTAATTGTTTCATACCAGGCAGACCTGCCTTCCGGAGCGTCAATAATACTCATTCAGGCAGCAATATTTATATTTTCTTTGATTATTTCGGGTAAAAGTCAAAGAAATTTCATAAATTAAGAAATTAGATTATCAGGCTTTCTTTGCCAAAGCCTGTAGAGTATTTTTTTTAATTAACAATTTTTCGTGTTTTTAATATTGAATGCTGTTATAATACCGGGGGGAAAGATGCAATATTCAGAAAAAAAAGAGCCTTTTTTCAGAGGAAGGCGACTATTGCTGTTTTTATTTTCCGCATTGCTGCTATTTACTGCTGGCAACGCGTTTGCTCAGGATGCCAGATCCACTGAAAAAGGATATAAACTGTTTCCTGACGAATTTTCAGAACTTGACGATTACGAGGAAAGAGCCAAAAGAAACGACCAGGTTGTTCTTATCACTATGGAAAAAGCCAGGCAGCAATATGTTCAGGCTCTTATAAGAATTGAAAAAGGCGATACTACCGAAGCTGCTCTTTATTTCGAACAGGCAATGGATATTTTGAACAGGCTTGTAAGCTATCCCGGAATAGAAAACAACGAAGAATTTACTGACCTTGCCCAGTCCATTGTTGATGATTACGAAAGCTTTGTACCGGATTTCAAATCCCTGAACGAGAACTCCTCGATATTTATTATCAGGGATAAACTTTATCACGAACTGGATAACTTCTACAGCGATGATGACCAGGGTGATATTTCTATCGGGACTATTGAAATTCCGAAGGATACAGCTAATTTGAATCAGGCATTTGCCGGTATGCCCGTTACAGCCAAAAAAAGAGAAATTACTATCCCCCTTGATGATAATAAATATGTTCAGAAAAATATTGAATTTCTTACACAGCATAAAATTGGTAAGAAATTTATGAAAAAATGCCTTTCCAGAACAAAGAGGTGGTTCCCACTCCTGCTTGAAATTGCAGACGAAGAGGAAGCCCCGTTTGAACTGGTATATCTTTCCATGGTGGAAAGCGGGCTGAACCCTAATGCTGTTTCAAGAGCAAAAGCAGTTGGTATGTGGCAGTTTATTAGTTCTACCGGTAAAGAATACGGACTGAACAGCGAAGCCTCATTCTGGATGGATGAAAGAAGAGACCCCGAGAAAGCTACAGTTGCAGCCATGAGACACCTGAAAGACCTGTACAACGATTTCGGCAACTGGCATCTTGCACTTGCTGCTTACAATTGTGGTGCCGGATGCGTGAAAAGAGCCATCAGAAGATCCGGACAGAGCGATCCCAATTTCTGGAATGTTCAAAAATACCTGCCACGGGAAACTAAAAAATACGTCCCCCTGTTTATTGCCATGACACGTGTTGCCATGGATCCTGAAGGATATGGTTTCGACATGAAGGAAATTGAATTTGAAAAAAAATATGAATATGAAATATTCAATGTTTCCGAATCTGTTAACCTTGCATCCATAGCCAAATGCGCGGGCGTTCCCGAGGAAACGATAGCAGATATGAACCCCGAGCTTGTACGTTCCTTTACTCCTCCGAATGTTGAAAATTACTCGGTGAAAGTTCCTGTCGGAACAAAAGACATGATAGCAAACCTTTATCCAAACCTTACTGAAGAAGAAAAAAGGCCGTGGATTTATCATAAAGTTCAGAGAAGGGAAACACTCTCCAAACTTGCAAAAAAATATGGTGTATCGAGCAAGGAAATTGCCGCATTTAACGGCCTCAGGTCATACCGCTCAAGGCTTAAAACCGGTGCAGTACTTAAAATACCGGGCGCAAATTTTGTTCCGGAAGATGATAATACCCAATTGTCCTCGATAGAAGCACAGAAACAGATTAATGAAAAAGGTTCGGTTATTCATGTTGTTCAGCGGGGTGAGAACCTTTACAGGATAGCACAGCACTATGGCGTAAGGCTGACAGACCTGAGGAACCTGAATGATATTTCCGTTGATGAAGAGAATATTCAGCCAGGCATGAAACTTATTATTGCAAAAAGTTCTGCAATTGATACTTCCACACTGGCAATCAATAAACTTGAGCGCCCGAAAATTATCCGCCATAAAGTAAAGCGCGGCGAAACACTCGGGCAGATAGCCGATGAATACGGTGTAACCGTTGCAGCAATCAGAAATGAAAATAAAATCCGAAAGGATAAAATAATTCCGGGTCAAATCCTTAAAATAATCTCCGACGGGGTTCAGAAAAGGAAAACAGCAATTGCCGAATCTACCGGATCCGAAAAAGTCAGCCATAAAGTACGCAGGGGCGAAAGTATTGGTACAATAGCAGCCAGATATGGCGTTCGGGAATCTGATATAAAAAAATGGAACAGCAGTAAAATTAAGGGTAATACTATCTACAAAGGCTCTTTGCTGACCATTTATCCGAATAAAACAGCCAAGGGCAGTTCTTCGGTATCGAAAAAAGTAAACAGGGCTCCGAAATATTATAAAGTGCGCCGTGGAGATACTTTCCAGAAGATAGCAAGGAAATTCGGAATCAGCACAAACTCCCTGAAAAGAAAAAATAAGAACGTAAATCCAAGAAGGCTTCAGATAGGCCAAAGGATAAGGATACAGTAGTATTTTCAAAAGATAATATACTTTTTTATCCCGGTTCTCATAACCGGGATTTTTTTTGTCTTAAAGAAATTATCGCAACGCTTCCCGTAATCCCCTCCTCTCCGATGAAAGTATAAGAAGTTAAATAACATAGAATTAATTCCCCGTCCTTTCGAAGGATTTGGCAGAGTAAATGCAGCGATGTTTGAACATATTTCCCCTTTGGTCGGAATCATGGAACCCTTGTTCAGAAGTAATGTACCGAAGTTTTAACCTATTGCTGCTTTGCTTTTCTTCAAAGCCCGCCCCTTCGGGGAGGGTTTGGGAGGGGTCGAAAGCAAAGTACTGATGTTTTGCTTTTTTGACGCCTTGTTCGGAGTCATTGCTACCTTGTTCGAAGTTATTGCAGCCTTGGTTGAAGGCAATGCAGCAATGTTTTGCTTTATTGATGCCTTGTTCGGAGTTATTGATGCTTTGTTCGGAGTCATTGCTGCCTTGTTCCAAATCAAAGTAAGAAAACCACCCCTGTATTCCCCTCCTACTTTAGGAGGGGATAAGAAGTTAAATAACATAGAATTAACTCCCCCTCCTTTCGAAGGAGGGGGGCGGGGGGCATATGCGCTAACTTAGTGAAAATAAGTAATTCATACTACTTTGCCTTTTTCGATGTCCTTCTTTTAGGCAATTAGAAACATCATCCCAGTTGTTAATACATTGATACAAAGTAATACCGGGACTGATGATTTTCAATAAAATATCTTTAACAAATACATTTTCACGCCATTGTGATGTACTCCTTTTATCATTCTCTTTTATTAAACCTGTAGCCCCAGGGGGAAAAACGCTCACCTTCATCGATAATAGCCTGAGTAAGGAGAGCTGTGATCATCTTAGCATAAAGCCACGCTCGTGCAGAGTTTTTATCTTTTTTTGGTAAATGCCCCAAGCCAAATTGACTTTTTAGTTTTTTAAATGAAATTTCAACCTGTCATCTCATTCTATATAATTCTAAGATATTATTAGAAGATATATCATTAATCAAAGAAGTCACCAAAACAATATAATCATTAAGTCCTAAAGCTGTAGAACTGATTGTCTGTTGTTTTCTAGCAAAATTCTTTTTTGCTTTCTTTCTGGATAACTCAGCTTGCTCCTTGCTTTTTTTGATAGCACATATACGTACAGGAATCTTTTTGTTTTTTGAGGAGGAGGAGGAAATAAAAAATATTTTGTCAAATATTTGACCTAACTTTAAACTTTTTAATTCTTTAATAATATCAACTTTATCTTTTTTACTATTATAGAGTGTAAAACCTTTATGCTTATATCTGACAACAAAATTTGCTTTCTTTCCGAGAATTTCTGAAATACCCTTATAACTGCAATATGCTCTGTCAATTAAAAAAAGATCAGAAGAGTTAATTTTGAAATTAGATATAGACTCACCGACTTTGGGGCTGGTAATAATAAATTCGTCACACTTGAGGTTGAACAGATTATGGCTGTAATGTAGTCTCCAGTCAGTACCTGTTGACCCCGGCTCAGTAACAACAGACGCATCGATACATCTTACATTGAAATCAGACAACCATTCTGGGGAATCTAATGATATCCCCCTATTATGAATCAATCCTAATGCAATCCAGCGAAGCCAATCAGCAGACGTCCTCATTTTTTTTAATAACGCAACATCTGATATATCTATATTTCTTTCATATTTAAGCTTAGTAGCAACCACCCTCATAGAATGCCCCGTTGCTACATGCATAAGTATTGCTCGAAGTTGCTCAGAAGGTGAATCAAATGCCCTGCGACGTTGGAAAGCCTGGAGTTCTTTAGCCTTTAATTCCCATCCCAAAGGAAGTAAGGTTGTAACTACATCCCATTCTTCTATATGCTTGTTGTACTTTTCCATTTACAAATATAAAAAAATTATATATAAAAATCAAACACTAAGTTAGCGCTTATGGGGGCGGGGGGAGGTAGGAAGTGTCGAAAGCAATGTACCAATGGTCGACACTATTGCAGCAATGTTTTGCTTTATTGATGCCTTGGTCGAAGTCATTGATGCCTTGGTTGAAGATAATGAGCAACCTCAGTAAAGTCAACCAAGACCTCAGTAAAGTCAACCAAGACCTCAGTAAAGTCAACCAAGACCTCAGTAAGGTCAACCAAGTCCTCAGTAAGGTCAACCAAGACCTCAGTAAAGTCAACCAAGACCTCAGTAAAGTCAACCAAGACCTCAGTAAAGTCAACCAAGTCCTCAGTAAGGTCAACCAAGACCTCAGTAAGGTCAACCAAGACCTCAGTAAGGTCAACCAAGTCCTCAGTAAAGTCAACCAAGACCTCAATGAGGCCAAATTTCACTACATTAAGGCTAAACAACACCTCAATACCTCCGGCCAATGTAGTTTAAAGCCCTGCCAACAAAGCATTTAGCCCAAACATCATGGTTCTGGTTCAAAACAGCATTGAATTAAGGAAATTATTCGATTCATAGAAACCACAGGATAGGGAATTAAGGCCGGCGGCCTGTTCATTTGGGTGGAAGAACGGGGGGTAAGGGCCGGAGTTGGGATTTTAATTAACAATTAACAATGAATAATTAAAAATGAAGAGAAAACCGGGCTAATTCACCCCCACCAGCGTGGGACAGGTGATTTTCCCTTCTTCCCAAGTTGTACTTGGGAATGAATTTTTCCTGCAAAGTTCTACTTTGAAATAGAGAAGCTCAGCTTCAAAAGAAAACTGCATTACGAAGTACAACTTCGTAATGAGGGGGAATGCATAAAGAATGGATTCTTCGCTGGCGCTCAGAATGACCTTCCAGCCTTATAATTGTCAAATTCAATAGCCACGTGCTTTAGCTCGTGGATAATAATGCAAGGTTCGGAAACTAAGAAAAAGAAATCCACCCCAGCCTGTCCCGACTTGTCGGGAACTCGCTGCGCTCGCCACCCATCAACGAGGGGAATTTTCCGGAACTTCACCCCCGCCAGTGGGGGACAGGTGATTTAATCGTAGGGGCAACCCTTGTGGTTGCCCGAAAAAGAATCCATCTTCGTTTGCAGATAGTGTAATAAGAATGGATTCTTCGCTGGCGCAGGGTGATAAGTTAAAAATTTGAATAGAAAAACATTTAAAAGCTGCTTCGGTATATTCAGGAAATACCTTACTGCGATAAAACAATAATCATTTCAACAAAAAATATTAGATTTGCAGATTGTTGTTAATAATAATTTCAACTGAATATGAAAATTGACAGACTTCTTGCTATTGTTCTGCATCTTCTGAATAACGAAATGACAAGCGCCAGGGAACTTGCCGGGAAATTCGGAGTGTCGCAGCGGACTATACAAAGAGACATAGACAGCCTTTGCTCGGCAGGTATTCCTGTTGTATCCAGCTTAGGTGCACGCGGCGGATTCGGAATAATGCCCGGGTACAGTATAAACCGGCAGATGGTTGATACAGATGACCTTTTTTTTATTATTACATCGCTGGAAAGTATTTATTCTACTTTCGAAAACGGTGCCCTTGCAGATACAATTGAAAAAATGAGGGCAATAGCAGGTAAAACTGATAAACATAAATTTGAAAAAAAGAAAGAGAAGCTGTATATAGATTTTAGTTCGCTGCATATTGGCAGAAAAAACTCGAACAACCAGGGCCTGATAGAAAATGCTATTGATAATTGCCGGGTTATTTCATTCAAATATACAAGCAGCAGGGGCAAACGAACTGTAAGAAATGTAGAGCCTTACACTATAGTTTTCAAATGGTATTCGTGGTATTTGTTTGGCTGGTGCAGGCTTAGGAATGATTATCGGCTTTTCCGCCTTTCAAGAATCAAGGATGCAGCAGATACTGGTGAACGTTTCTTCCGCAAAGAAGTTGACTTCGAGGAGCACCAGAACAAATACAGGGAAAGATTTGGTGATATTCCGCTTATTAAATTGAAATTCATACCGGAGATGAAATATATTGTAGAAGAATATTTCAGGGATTCCAGTCAGGATATCCTTGAGGATGGCTCTATTTTGATGAGTGTGAAAATTCCCGAGGATTATTGGCTTTACGGGATGATCTTAAGTTATGGCGATGCTGTGGAAGTTATCGAGCCGGTTCATATAAGAGAAATAATTAAAAATATTGCCGGAAAAATTCAGGAAAAATACTAATAAATAATACTGACAGACTGTTGTCATATATCATGCCTTATTATGCAAATGTAATTAATTGACAGCAAAATAATGAAAGGAAAAAAACAATGCCAACATTTTGTCATTCTTGCGGTGCGCCACTGGAAATGCCCGAGTTTAAAGGAAAACACGAGAACTATTGTAAATATTGCATGGGAGATGACGGGATTTTAGCTTCGGCAGCAGGTTCAGCCCGGGCTTGCTGAATGGATAAAATCGTGGCAGCCTGACGTGACTGATGAGCAGGCAATGCAACGTGCCGGATATTATCTGATGGCCATGCCTGCCTGGGCTGAATAATTTTTAATATGAATAGTTTTCCTGCTTTATGATTGCTTTTTACTAATCAGTTTCAGGAAATCAGGCAGATTCCTGATTCCTAAATGTATGATTTTTTTGTTCAGGAGTGAGTTTTTCTTATGTTTTTATCTAAAATCCCGGTATTTATCGGGATTTTTTGGTTTACAACAATTATATCATTATTTTAACTTATCAAGTAATTTAAAACATTCATTATCAGGATTATTAATGAAATATTTTGCGGGTTTGATTATTGCCTTTCTTTTTTCATATTCTTGCCTTTTATCGGACACGCTAACGGTAGCAGCAGACGGTTCTAAAATGTTTACAAGTGTTACATCTGCAATATCTGTGGCTTCAAATGGCGATATTATTAGCATATTCGGAGAAATGCCACAGGAAGGTGGTATTGGTGGAATTATTATTAACAAGAGTATAACTTTGCAGGGGCAGGGACGCGGCAAAACTATTTTATATGGTGATTTAATTACTGGGGCTGGTAATAAAAATATTATTACAATCTATTCGGGAAATTCAGTTACAATCAAAAATATTTCAATAGCGGATGCCGGAGAAATGGCAATACAGTGCAACGGAGATCTGACAATGGAATATTGTGAAGTTCGCAATGCTGATTTCAGGTTAGTATATATTGCCGGTTCGTTAAACATGAGCAATTGCTATATTCACGATGGCTATAATAATACTTATGGTTCCGGAATCTATATTTCATCCAACAATGAAGAACAGAATTATATAAATAATTCATGTATTAGTGACTGTAACGGAAATGGATTGATTATTAATGCCAATAATTTACAGACAAAAACATTTGTTATGAATACTACAATCTCAGGAAATTCAGTTAGTTCATTCGGTGGAGGCGGAGTTATAAATTTCGGTTCAATTCTTTATCTCGAAAATTGTACGATCAGCGATAATCACGGATTGTCTTATGCTTATGGGGGCGGTATAAACCTGGGCAGCAATTCAAATAGTGTTACCTATCTTAGAAATACTATAGTTGCCGGGAATACAGGATATAGCTATTACCCGGATATTTATGGTTACGGCACATTAATTTCACTCGGGAATAATCTTATCGGAGATATTGGCGGAGTTAACTTTTCTACCAACACAACTGGCGACCGTTACGGCGATACAAGAAATACTACCACTCCTGATGCCGGTGCAATTGAATCAGCTACGGCTATTGACCCGCTGCTTGGCCCGCTGCAAAACAACGGTGGATTGACGCTTACGCATGCTTTGCTGGGGGGAAGCCCCGCAATTGATAACGGCGCAAATACCGACCATGAAGGCAACCCTGTGCTATATGACCAGAGAAATTTTAAACGCACCATGACTAACTTCAATGTAGATATCGGTGCTTACGAATTTAGCTACGGCATACCCACCCTGAGCGAATGGGCTGCAATAGTCCTTGGCGGATTGATGATTGTTTTCGGAATCGTATTTATAAGAAAGCAGTTGTTTGCTTAAACACAATTTATTAAGGATTGTTTTTATAGTTGTATATATTTCTTGAAATTCAATAGATGTATAAGTTAATCACTTATGTAACCCACTAAGTAAATTCGGGGAACAGTTCTGCAGCAGGCTTGCTGTAATTGAACCCTGGCTATGTATCTTTTTTCAGAGCATGTTATTTCTAATAGTTATACTCATGGGATTTGAAGCTCAGGAATAAAACTATATGTATAGTGCTCCGTTCAGAAATACAATAGTGTAGATCAGAACAATAGTTATATAAGCAGTAAGAGCCAAATGTCCCCACTTATTCCACCATTTGCTTTCAAAGGCAGTGTTGTATAAAAGCAAAAGGGCAACAGGAATTATTGGCACGAAGTATCGCCCCTGAAGGCCGAATATCATCTTTGCTCCCACAGGCGAAAGCACATAAAATCCAACTATTACCAGGGCTATTGAAAGTACTGCAACTATCAGGGTAATTATCTTTTGCCAGAAAACCATTTTAAACTGCGATTTGCCTTCAATCAGGGCAACAAAGAACAGAACAAAGCCGTGGATAAAAAAGAACCAGTTTGGCATTATAGAATAGGAATAGCCGAAACGCCCCATGGCTCCGCCGGCCCATTCCTGTTTAAAATGAGATATATTGGCCCATAAATTGGAAATAAACATTCCGGGATTTGCCAGATTTATCGACAGGTTTTCTCCCATGTTCTTATAGAAATCCTTCTGCGGAGATATTCCTCTTTCAACGTCCAGCCCGGCAATGACTTTGCTCCATGTCCAGTTCGGCAATTTATAAAGTATAATAAATAGTATGAACATACCGGCCATTATAGGCAGGGCCTGTTTTACTGATTTTGCAATTTTCCCTGGCGGAATTATAAAGAACATGAAAGGAATTACAACATACCCGTTCTTTGCAAACCTGTGCAAAACTGCAATTATAATAATTAATGCTAAATCCCGGGGTGTCAGCTTTGAATTTTCGTCAAGTGCGAATTTCAGGAAAAAGGCTATCATGAAAAACGATAAAGCTATCGTCATCATATCGTAAGTAACTGACGAGCATTGATAAAGAACCATTGGAGTTAATCCGTAAAGGAAAAACACTCCCTTGAAAACCGGTGTTGTTCGAAGAACGAAAAACATAACAAAGAGGTAAAATACCAAACCTCCGAAACGTGCAAACCAGCCAAGCCACACCGGATTGGAATTAAATATTTTTCCAATCAGAATACCGGTTGAATAAGGCAGGTAGGGCAGAAAAGGCGTTCTGAATTCATAATCAATATGGAAAGAGCTTTGTTCCGGATTCAATGGCTGATCGAAGGACCTTTCCATTTTAAGTTTATCAATTTTGGTTCCCTGGTGGAATGGAATGCCCTGGAAACTCCTTACAACATTTACTAAGTTGTCAGGTATTTCACCTCCGGCTTTGCCGTCCTTAGTATCGGGAATAGTATAACCACTGGCGATAAAATATGCATGAAGGAAGTGCCTGTCTTCGTCATTAGAATGAAAAGGGGCGTTTACCCTGATAAAAGCTATTCCGAAAATAAGCCCCAAAATTACAAACAGAGTTTCATAGTTCAATTGAAATAATTTTTTTCCGCTCATGCTTTTACTCATTTTATGATCTTTGAATTATTCATACCAAAGGTTTACATCCGCAAATATAAATAATAAATAAAGAAAAACCTGATTTGATTATTAAATTCCACGCAGGCGATAATAAAAATGTGGTATTTTCTTGAAAAGAAGATCAAAAATCGGGTTAAAAGTTCTGTATTTCATTAAAAGATCACTATTCAGATATTCATTTTGAATGTTCTCTCTCATGATTTTTGCCTTTAAAGATTTATCCTTACCACTGCTGATACCGTCAAGGTTGAATATAGCAGCCCTGTGGGATAGCCTGCTATATGTGGCATTCATTTCGAACAAGGCTTTCATAAAGAAATCATAATCGGCAAAAGTTCCTTTGCTCATATCATATCTGCCAGCCCGGAGAAGTAATTCCCTTCTGATAAAACTTGCCGGATGAGGCAGGCTTTCAAGCAGCATGAAGCGTCGGGTAATCTTATCGGGCGAAGGCCTGCGATAAAGAAGCCTTCCGCCCCTTTCAAATACAATATCCCCGCTTATAATATCGGTTTTGTTTTTATGCTCAACGAATTTTTTTATAAGATAAGAATCACATATTGCATCGCCGGCATTTAAAAATAAAAGGTATTCACCTTCGGCAAGATTCGCCCCTTTGTTCTGGGCGTGGAATATTCCATTATCTTTTTCGGAAACAAATTTTTCAATATTTTGTAAATATTTATTGATTATATCAACAGTTCCGTCATCAGACCCTCCGTCGATAACAATTAATTCAAAATCACGGTTTGTCTGGCTCAGAATACTGTCAAGTGTCCGGGCAATAGTTGCCTTTTCGTTCAGGCATACGGTTATAATACTGACTGCAGGCATGGCTTTAGCGGGTGTTTAATTTTAATATGAAATAAAATAAGCTGGAGAAGAATAGCTGAAAACCCAAAACAAGAAATGTAACCGATGCGATAACGTATCTCATGGTTATCCTGATTCCGAGTTCGAAGAATGTTCCTTCCTGCCAGATAAATATGGAATATACAAAACCAACTATACCAATTACAAGTAATATCAGGCTTATAGCAATACCTTTTTCGGGAGTATATTTTTTCAGCACCTTTTCTGCCTTCGGGCTGGAAGGCAAAAGACGCTCGTGAATTGCAAATACTTTGGAGTATACCGCAAGTATGGCAGCCTGAAATCCGATCATTATTGATCCGGATGCATATAGCATGGTATGGATATCCCAGGAAATGTCAGGAAACAGGAATATATACATCAATGCCAGGAATCCTGCGAACATCATGCCCAGCCCCGGGTAGAGAAAAAGCCAGCGCGGAGTATAAAGAAAAAGAAAACGCAGATGCCTCCACCCGTCCCTGAAGCTTCGGAGGTGCGGCTTGCCCTCTCGTCCGTCAGGTGATAATGTGATCGGCACTTCGGAAATTTTTAAATCCATAAGAGTAGCTTTCACAACCATTTCAGATGCAAATTCCATTCCCGTCGTCTGCATATCCATTTTTTATAAGCCTCAAGAGTAAACCCCCTAAGGCCACAATGGAAATCATTAACAGGGCTCTTAAAAAATAATTTGCCGATACCTGATAGAACGGGATTCCCCAGGTATTTATGATGCCAGGGCATGGCTCCCTTTTTTATCTCGCCCTTGAACCTGTTGCCCATTACCAAGTCATTTCCACGGCGCAGCTGATCAACAAATTTCTTCAGGTCAGAAAAATCATAGCTGTCGTCGGAATCTCCCATTATCACATATTTTCCCTTTGCTTTGGAAATTCCTCCCATCAAAGCACTGCCGTAGCCCTTTTGTTTTATGCCTATAACTCTGGCCCCGGCATTTTTTGCTGCTTCAACCGAGCCGTCAACCGAGCCGTTGTCCGCAACAATAACTTCGCCATGAATATCGTTAGATTTCATAAAATTCATTGCTTTGGCCACGCACAACCCGACAGTCTTCACTTCGTTAAGGCAAGGCATAACAACGGACAGCTCTATTTCTTTTTCAGCATTCCCCACTTATTAACCGATAATGGTTACTACAATAACAGGCAAAATAAATTATTTTTCACTGAAAATAAAATTTTATTAGCCGGATTCCAATAACAATTAAAGAAATAGTCCTGTATGATAGCTGATTTTCTTCTATTTTTTCAGGCTGAGAAAATATTTCTTGCAAATATTAACACTGTTAATTATATTTGCGATATAATAATAATTAACACTATTAATAATATGAAAGGCGTTAAAGTGGGAAATAAAGAAATTCAGGAGCAAAGAATGAGGGGATATTTTATCCAGGCGGCAAAGGAAATTCTGAAAGGTGAAGGCCTGAGGAATATCAGTGTAAGAAATATAGCTGACAGGGCAGGTTATTCATATGCTACTTTGTATAACTATTTCAAGGATGCAAACGAGCTGATATTCGAATGTGTGCATGACTTTCTGGAGGAATGCAGGCATTTTATCCGTAAGGAAACCGAGGGAGTAGCAAGGGGCTGCACTATGATAAGGGCTATCAACCTGGCATATATGAAGTTTTTCATACAGTATCCCGGAATATACGAGCTTTTTTACATAGAAAGAATGAATGACTTTGTAGGAAAGAAACCAACTACGGAAATGATCTATAATTTTGTTGATACACTTAGTTCTTCAGAATGGGATTATTGTGTAAGAGAAAGGAATATGACCCCCGGTGTTGCGGCAATCAGGAAGGAACAAATGAAATACACAGTAGCCGGTATTTTATTATACTACATGAATCGCAGGCAGCCTTCTTCCTATGCCGAGTTTATGAAAATAAGCAATGAGCAGATAGAAAGTATTCTGGAATTTTGATATGATATATCTGAAGCAGCTGTTTAAAAAAAGGTCCGGCAGGATCAATCCTGACGGACTTTTTATAAGTTGAAAAACTAACTATATAATGCCTGAATCTCCGTTGATATCAATTACTTTGCTTTCTTTCAGATATTCAATAATCTGGTTCACGCATGTTTCGATATCGTTCTTATCAGTTTCAACAACAAGTTCAGGTGTCTCTGGTGCCTCGTAAGGAGCGGAAATACCTGTAAATTCCTTGATTACTCCGTCAATTGCCTTCTGATACAAACCTTTTGGGTCACGTTTCTTACACTCATCAATGTTGCATTTTACATAGAATTCCTTAAAGCTGTTATCATTGAATAAGGCCCTTGCCATATCCCTGTCCCGGCGGTAAGGAGAAATGAAGGCGGTAATTACGATCATTCCTACAGCCCTGAAAAGCTTTGCAACTTCGGAAATTCTCCTGATATTTTCTTCCCTGTCCTCCTGCGAAAAACCAAGATTTTTATTCAGTCCGTGCCTGACATTGTCCCCGTCAAGTACAGTAACCCTGTGGCCTGAATCAAACAGGCGGCGTTCCAATTCAACTGCAAGCGTTGATTTTCCGGATGCACTAAGTCCGGTAAACCAGAGTACACAACCTTTGTGTCCCTGTTTATCTTCAATTTCAGGAGTGGTTATCTTGCTTCTGTGCCATTTTATATTAGTTGATTTCATAACACTTTATACGTTATTGATACAAAGTAAAAAAACAAAATTAAAATAAAATTGACGCTCAGGCAATGAATTTGTAATTAAAATATAATTATTTATATAAATTATTTAATCTATTCGGGCGAATTTCCTGCCTTTTGCTACGGGAGTTGCTTGTTAGGTTAAAAAAGAAAAATTCTTTTAGCAAATTATTTAATATTAAAGTTCAATGTAACAGTGGTACCTTCACATTTTTTACTTGTAATTTCAATATTGCCCCCCATGATTTCAATATATTTCTTAACTATCGATAGCCCAAGCCCGAGGCCTGAATCAATTCCAATTTTGTCTGCCTGTTTATAAAACGGATCCATAATTTTTGGTAGATCGTCTCCATGTATTCCGTCGCCATCATCCTTTATTATTATTAAAAAGCTTTCAGGTCCGGAATCCAAAACCACATTAACGGCCGAGTTTTTTGGGGAAAATTTCAGGGCATTTGTTATTACTTCCCTGACGATATATTCAAAAAGTTTTTTATCACTGTAAAATGTAAAAGACTGACATCCATTATGTTTGAAAGTAATTTGCCGATCAGTATATTTTTCGGGCCGAGATTTGATTATAAAATTGATGGTTTCAATAATATCAAATTTTTCTGGTGAAAATTCCTTGAGCATTTTGTTACTTTGCTGAAAATACTGAACATAGGATAGGAGCTTATCCATGTTTTTAACGGCAGTATTTATTTTACTCAAATGGTCGGATAATTCACAGTTTTGCTTATTGGAAGACAAAACCTTAATTATTTCTGAGGATGAAAGAACAACGGTCAGAGGGGTTTTGAATTCATGGTGTATCAGGTTTATAAACCTTGTTTTCATTTCATTTATTTCTTTTTCGGATCGGAGGAACATTGATATTTTCTCCTTCGCGATTTCAAGCTCACTGGTTCTTTCTTTTACCTTATTATCCAATTCTTTATTTAATTTAATATTTTTTTTCAGTTCTAATTTCCTGAGCGAATCAATTTTTTTAAGTTCCTCATTTGTAGAATGAATGGTTGAATATTGCAAGTAAATTCGTTTTCCAAATAGATATATACCACCCCATCCGAGAATTAAAAAGACAAAATGCCATAAGCTGATACTTACAAATTGTGCCCGGTATGTACTGATAAAATTATCTGCCGGTATACTAACGCTGATGCCGCCCCTTACTTCCCCGATCTTATAGCCCTGCTTTTCATGGCATTTCATGCAGCTTTCATTTACAAACAACGGAGCCATATACCTGTAGTAATTCAATTCAAGATAGGATACCAAACCGAAAGCTTCTTTGTTACCATTTTCGAAGTTACTCAGAACACGTTCTTCCCAAACGTCAGCTTTATTGGCAGGCCTTATTGGGTTTGAACTTGTGATATGGTATAAAACATCGTCATTACTTTTTGCAATCTCTGATATTTGGCGGGTCATGTATGCAGGATTGATCATTGTTAGCTTTACACCATCAGCTGTTTCAATATCTCTGTCTGGAACATCAAGATATGGATTGGGCTGTGTGTTTTCTGTTATTTTAACATACACACCTCCGTGCTGAGCATTCCATTGCCTGGTAGTAACAATTTCTTTGAAAAAAGATCTTGAGGCTTCAAGTACATTGTTATCAATATTTTTTTTCGCTTCATCAATATTAAACCACGCAGATACGATAATTACAATGAGCCAGAAAACTCCTGCTGAAATAAATGTAAACCTTGGTGCTGCATTATCTTCTTTCATCTAAATAGTCAGCCATTTTTGAAAAAATTGATTCAAATGAATCATTTATTTACTATTATAAATAAAATATTTTTATATAGCAACATTAATTTTAATGATTTTCAGGCATTCATCTAATTGGCGGGGGGAGATCACGATAATATATCCCTGCTTACCTCCGTTGATATATATTTGATTCAGTTCGAAAATACTTTCCTCGGCATATATTTTCATTTCTTTTCTTGTTCCGAAAGGAGATGTTCCCCCGAACTGGTATCCTGTAAAATTCATAGCTGTTTTGGTGTCGCAAGGTTCGGCCTTCTTGCTGCCGGCCTGCCGTGCCAGTTCTTTGGCGGAAACTTCTTTATCGCCATGCATAAGCACAATATAGGGGTTGCCTTTTTCTGCGCGAAATACCAGTGTTTTTATTACGGCATGTTCGTCAATTCCCAATTCTTTCGCTGTTTGGGCGGTACCGCCGTGCTCCTCGTAGTTGTACATATAACTTTCAAATTCGATTTTCTTAGCTTTAAGGAATCGTGTAGCAGGTGTTGCAGGAAATTTCATTTTTGCCATTTTTATTTCTGTTATTGTTGATAAAGTTTAAAAGAAAGATAATAAAAAAAATGTAAAATTAACCTGAATTTGTTTGTAATAAATTGCTGAAACAATTAGTTCCTTTCTCCACCTATAAAACAAAATGAGTAAAGAATAATAAAATTCGGATTATTTTTCAATAGCAAAAAGTATAAATGTCTGCACAGGTCTTCTCTATTATTGTATGCTGTATTTACATCAATATTAATGCAGGGCCACCCTTGGCATCAGGTCAATCAAGTTCCCGAAACAACTTTTGCTTTCTCGTTGTCTTACCAATCAATAATACAATTCAGCCATTTTGAAGAGTTACTCCATCGTGCGGTTGCCATGCCGGCTCAAAGCAAAGAGGCGCTTCAATAAGCGCCTCTTTTCCGTTAATTTGATAATACGGATAAAATTTAAAGAGCCAGTTCGCGGCCGGCGTGCAGTGCTTTTATGTTTGCTTGAACAATAGCATCGCCCTTGCGTCCGAATAATGTTTTCAGTGAGCTTTCAAATTTTTCAAGTTCCATGCCGAGGTAGGGAGTTGCAGCGCCAAGCACAACAATATTTGCCGATTTCGGAGATCCAAGGTCGTGTGCAATCTTATCAGCATCCATTGCTATGTGGTTTGGCTGTTTTTTAACTTCAGCAAGCACATCTTCAATTTCCGGGTAATTTGGAATGTTTACATAAGGATTTGTGTTAGTAATCAGCCATCCGTCCGGAGCCAGGTAAGGCAGGTAGCGGAGAGATTCCATCGGCTCGACGGAAATGATAATATCCGCTTTTCCCTCGGGGATAATATCTGAATTGATAGGTTTGTCAGAAAGGCGGAAGTGGGAAGAAACGTCACCACCGCGCTGGCTCATGCCATGAACTTCAGATTGTTTCAGGTAAAGCCCGGCTTCAACGGCAGCGTAGCCAATAGTGGCGGCAATCGAGATAATGCCCTGGCCGCCCACGCCTGATAATATTATATCTTTTTTCATTTCGTTTTCAATTATTATGTTTAAAAAATCTTAAATACTATAAATATTTACTCAGCTGTTCTGAAAATCAGAGAATAATATTGATAAACCCGACCTCCCAAAACCCCTCCGAAGGAGGGGCTTATTCTTAAAGCCCTCCCCTTCGGGGAGGTTTGGGAGGGGTCAAATACAATTTATATACAAAATTATAATCCATTTTCTTTGCTGAATATTTTAAATACAATTAACACGATTACTTGCTTTCAGCTTTTCTTGCTTTCTTTTTTGCCCTTGTTTTCTGGCTAAGTGTTACCACACATTCCCTGCGTGGTATTATAACGGAAACACCTTTGTACTCCAATTCTTCTTTCAGGGTTTGAACAAAGCTGTCGTGGTTTTTCTTTAACGGGTTGATAACTTTAATATGTTCTTCCTCAACACCGATTCCTTTGCAGATATTTTCCAGCCTGCCATAAGCTGCTGAATTCTGTCCGCCGGTCATTGCTGTAGTGGCATTATCAACAATTATAATTGTTACGGGTGTTTTCTCGATAACACAGTCAAGAAGTCCTGTCATACCGCTATGAGTAAATGTGGAATCGCCGATAACTGCAACTGCCGGGTGCATTCCCGCATCAGAAAGGCCTTTGGCCATTGTTATTGATGCACCCATATCCACGCATGAGTTTATTGAATCGAACGGGGGAAGAGCTCCGAGAGTATAGCAGCCAATATCAGACATTACCCGGCCTTTTGAATAAGATGTTAATGCTTCGTTAAGGGCTTTGTAAGTGTCGATATGAGGACATCCGGGGCAAAGTTTAGGAGGCCTTGTGGCAACCAGCGCCGGAATATCATTACCCCTGGTATTAGGCAGCCCGAGAGCTTCGGCTACAATATTCGGGTTTAATTCACCGGTACGTGGTACTGAACCGTCGAAACGGCCTTTTACTTTTACCCCCCTGTTCAGAAGTCCTGTAAGCATTTCCTCGATAACGGGAAATCCTTCTTCAATTACGATAACTTCGTCACATTCATCCACAAGTTTTTCGATCATTTTCTTTGGCAAGGGATACTGTCCTATTTTCAGAACCGGGTGATTAACTTTTCCTTCGGGATAATTTTCCATCAGGTAATTATAAGCAATACCGGATGCAATTATACCAAGCGATTTATCATTGCCGTCAATATATTTATTAAATCCGGATGTTTCGGATTCTTTTTCAAGGACAGGTTGTTTTTCCAGAAGTTTTTTGTACTGTTTTCTGGCATTCATCGGCATAAGAACGTATTGAATAGGGTTGCCTGGAATTTTAATTTCGTTCTGCTGCCTTTTTTCTTTCGGGGCTACCGCTGCACGGGAGTGTGCCAGGCGGGTTGTAATTCTCATCAAAACCGGAGTTTCATATTTCTCGGAAAGTTCGAATCCGTAGTGAGCCATATCGTAGGCTTCCTGCTGGTCATTGGGTTCAAGGATAGGTATGAAAGAAAATTTAGCCAATGATCTTGAATCCTGTTCATTCTGAGACGAATGCATAGACGGGTCATCTGCGGAAGTAATGATCAGCCCGCCGTTAGCACCGGCAACAGCAGAGTTTACAAACGGATCCATTGCCACGTTCAGGCCGACGTGCTTCATGCATACCATGGCACGTTTGCCGGCATAGGAAACGCCAATGGCAGATTCCATAGCCGTTTTTTCATTTGCCGACCACATAGAGTGAACATTTCCGGATTTAGCCTGTTTCGATCTTTGAACATATTCGGTAATCTCGGTCGAGGGCGTACCAGGATAGGCGTAAATACCTGTCATTCCTGCGTCAAGAGCACCCTGAGCTATTGCTTCATCGCCTAATAAAAGTAACTTTTGCATCGACTTGCTCTTTATAATATTATTGAATTATTAAAAATTTACGTTTTTTACTTAAAGGCAATAGATAAAAGCAGATAAACCGCATACAATACTGCCAGGTAACAAAGTTACTAAAAAACGCTCATTATTGAAAATGATTTAGGATTCTTAAGCTATATTCCGGAAAATATCTACATATTTATTATATTGTAATTACTGAGAATTTGCGAATTTCATTCCGATTTGCTATTATGGTGTATGTATAAATATCCGGGTTTATCGATGAAAGACTGGTTTAATAAAATTTGGGTTAGCCGTAAGGACAACAAGACCTTCAAGGATATAGGCATAACAATTTTTTTCTCCATCATTGTTTATTGGAGCACAACTTTTATCGATTATTCCTTTCTTTTCAATTTTATTAACCCGGTTCAGGCTCTTCCGGTAATGATATTCCTGACAATCACCCTTTTGATTTTTTCAGCAAGACGTTGGAATGAATATGAAGAGCAAAAAAATAAAAGAGAAAAAGCAGAAAAGATGGTTATCAGCGGGCGTTCAGAACTTCAGGCAGTACTGGACGGCGTTCCTGATATAATTGTTCAGGTGGATAGTACTATGAGGATTCGCTGGGCAAACAAGGCAGCCCTGGAAAAAAGCCCGAATGCTATTGGATTCAGGGCAAGCCAGGCTTTCAGCTACGACGAAGGAACCTTCCTTGATTCCTATTGCAACTGGGCTATGGAACTAAGGCAAATTAAGAAAGGAATTTCCTACCAGCCGTTCAAGGATGAAGCTACCGACTTCAGCTATTGGGAAGGTATAGGTGTTCCTCTTAAGAAAAAAGGCAACGAAATTTACGGCGCCATTGCCATTGCGCGTGATATTACCAACAGAATGAGGGTAGAGCATACATGGAACCTTCTTACTTCAATTGTTGAATCTACAATTGACGCTATTTTCGGTGTGCACTGGGACGGTACAATCTTAAGCTGGAATTCCGGTGCCGAACAGACTTATGGCTACAGAGCGCAGGAAATTATCGGAAAATCCATTACCACCCTGGTTCCGGTTGATATGAGAAACGAACTGCTGGAAAAACTGGAATGGGTAAGCCGTAAGGAAATTGTTGAAAGGCTGGATACCACCAGGATTTGCAAAGATGGCAGGCTGATATATGTTTCCCAAACTATCTGCCCATTCGTGGATGCTACCGGGAAAAAAGTCGGCGTTTCCCTGATAGACAGGGATATAACCGAGGCGGTGACGGCTGAAAAAGCTCTCAGGGAAAGCGAGGCAAGATTCAAGGGACTGTTTGCGCACATGAGTAGCGGTGTGATGGTTTTTGCTACAACTAATATGGCTGAATCTTTCTTTATCAGTAATATAAATGATTCGGTGGAAAAAATCGAAAAGATTGAAAAAGATGAGATTATTGGCAAATCAACCGATGATTTCGAAAAGGGCAGTTTTATCGGACAGCTTATTAATCATGTAAGAAATACATGGAGTAATGACAAACCGCTGATAATGCCCATTACTATAAAGGAAAAAAACAGTATTATCAGTTGGCGGCAGACTAATATTTATAAGCTTCCATCCGGCGAGGTAGTTGTTATCTATGAAGATATTACTCAAAAAATGTTCTCGGAGGAAGCGCTCAGGAAGAGCGAGGAAAAATTCCGCACCCTGGTTGGTACGGCTCCTGACGGCATTGTACTGACTGATTCCGACGGAACGATAATCGAGCTGAACGACGCCTTTGCAAAGATACTTGAATATAAACGCCCGGACCTTCTTGGTTCAAATATCATTGATGCACTGCCCGGAACTGACGGTTTTGAAGATTTTTCCAGGTTCATGTACCTGATGAAAGAGGATAAATCGCTCATTCCGAAAGAATTTGTTACAAAAACAAAATCCCGCAGGAACGTTCCTATTGAATGGGCCCTGGAAATAATGTCCGATTCAGAAGGTTCGCTTGTCGGGCTGATAGCAATTATAAGAGATATCACCATCCGCAAGGAAGTGGAAATTGAACTGAAAAAATCCCGCGAACTACTCCGTAACAGGGCATTTCACCTTGAAATAGCGAGGGAGGAAGAAAGAAAGAAAATTGCTTTTGAAATTCATGATGAGTTAGGCTACCTGCTTACTGCAATCAAGCTTGATGCCGGGTGGCTTTCTGAAAAGATAGATCCCGAAAGGACAAAACTTCATGAACGCTTTGAAAACATGGAAGAGCTGATAGACACTACCGTGAAAAAAGTACGATCCATTTCCGGCAAGTTGCGCCCCTCAGTTCTCGATCACTTTGGAGTGGTTGCAGCCCTTGAACAACACGGCTTTGAATTCCAGCGGCGCACCGGCATCAGGTGTATTATGGATTTTGAAGTGAAAGAAGCCAGAATGGACGATGATTTTGCCACGGCAGTATTCAGGATTTTCCAGGAAACACTGACTAACGTTTCACGGCATTCCCAGGCTACAAGGGTAGATTTATATTTAAAATTCATTAATGGCGTGCTCGTTCTTGATATTAAGGACAACGGCGTCGGATTTGACGGAAATTCAATCGGCGAGAACAAATCATTCGGCTTGCTTGGTATCCGGGAAAGAGCTAAATTTATGGGTGCTGAAGTGAACATTATCAGCAGTCCCGGAAACGGTACTGAAATACTGCTGAAAATACCTTTTAACAAGGAGGATATAAAATATGATTAATCTGATAATAGTTGACGACCACGAGGTTGTTAGGAAAGGCCTGAAACAAATATTTGACGATACTACAGATATCAGGGCCATAGACGAAGCTGAAAACGGAAACGAACTTCTTGAAAAAATTCAAAAAAATAAATATGATGTTGTCCTGCTGGATATCTCCATGCCCGGCAAGGACGGACTGGATACGCTTAAGGAACTGAAACAGATAAGCCCCAAAACGGCAGTGCTTGTTTTCACCATGTTCCCCGAGGAGCAGTATGCCGTTAGGGTGATAAAAGCCGGCGCTTCCGGGTATATAAACAAGGAATGCAAACCCAAGGTGCTGATTGACGCTATCAGGAAAGTATCCACCGGCAGAAAATATATATCCCCCGAACTGGCGGAAATACTTGCCTCCACCATTGAAATGGGCGACGGCACGCCACTGCACGAGTCCCTTTCGGACAGGGAATTCCAGGTGATGTATATGCTTTCCTCCGGCAAGACCATTTCCGAGATAGCAGAAGAACTATTCCTTAGTATAAATACTATCAGCACATACCGCAACAGGATACTCGAAAAAATGGGCATGAAAAATAACGTGGAGCTTACCCGCTACGCCATAAAAAACAGGCTTATAGAGTAACTATGATTTTTCTCGTCCAATGATTGATTTTCATTGGACGAGGGAGAGTTTTTGGTCCGCCCCGGCTGTTGATTGTTAAGGAGAACTTTTTAGATAACTTAATGTAGCTTTACCCTAATAGCTTTGCGAAGCGGGGCTTCGCAACGAGGAGAAGGATTTGTAAATTCTTTTCTCACTTCAAGCCGGGATAAGGAAATCTCGAGGAACAGTTTCAGAGCATGACAGGTTCTCACGATTCCAACATATCCCTCAGCGTGAGGGTGGCAATCAGGCCGGAGGAGGTTTGCAATATTCAGATGTGCCACCCCGGATCACCTCGAATTCCTGAAATTTCATTCCCCAAAAATATTTTTTGATAAGGTGTGGCCCATCTCTTCACTAATCGCTCAGTTTTCGCAGAATATGGCCGTTATCAGTAACGGTATAAACTGTGTTGTTTGGAGTTTTTGTTATTGATGTAAATATAATATCATTATCTTCCAGCTCCTGCGCCCAGGTTTCCCCGCCATTTGTTGTGCTGTAGATATAATTAGCCCCGACTCCGTATCCCGTCTTTTCATTTAAAAAGATAATATCATAAAACAAGATTGGAATATTTGAAACTAAATCCCAATTTTCGCCGCCATCAGTTGTTTTCAAAATACTATTATCATACATTGCTATATAACCTGTATTCTCATTCAAAAAATACATTGCTGATATATCAGCTATGTCTATTTCAATTTTGTTCCAATTATTTCCGCCGTCGGTTGTTTTATAAATTTCGCCCACAGACTTACCGTCGTAGGTTATTCCTCCTGAAACAAATCCCACAGATTCGGAAACAAACTGCATATCGCAGGCAAAACCGGAATTATATACTTCCTGCCAATTCTCTCCGGCGTTGGTTGTTTTAAGAATTCTGCCGCCCTTGCATATTAATCCGTTATCCGAATTAAAGAAATGAATTGAGAATATTGACCCCGGTTCCTCGGATAATCCGCCCAAATCATCGAACGAACCTCCGTTGTCGTTTGTTTTGTATAGTCCGATTCTTGATGTGAAAAATTCATTTTCATTCAGGGCAAAAACCTTTAGAAAAGAATGATTTATACCAACATCAAGTTTTTCCCATGTATCACCTCCATTGGTTGTTTTTAGGAGTGTCCCCAAACAACCGGAAATAATTCCGAAATCATCGTTAAGAAATTCGACATCCGTTAAATTTTCGGTTAAAGAATAATCCAGAAATTCCCATTCCTGCAATTTTTCAGAATTATCAGTAGAATTGCTGCATGAAACAAGGCAAATGGCTATTAAAATTAATAAATACCTCATACTTCATCCTGTTTGATGGCCCAATATTGCTCCCTTTCCAAAAAATAACACTTTTAAACGGAAAATGTTCTGCAAGGATTTTTCGGCAGTTTGATTTAGTAAATTTATAATATCATTCTTATTTTAATATGCGAGATCAATTTTCTGTAAAAATTCTGATAGATTTTTCATTTCAGTTACAACAAGTAGAGATGGAAAAACATAATTTTATATTACGATCCAGAAATATTATGATTTTTGATGTGTCTCAATAAAATAATATTATGATTTATGCGGTTATTTCAAAAATCAAAGTATTTTTGTATTATTATATTTTTTCTGAATTTTAATTATTTTTATTTTATTCTATTCATTTAAGTATGGTTCAAACATGCGTCCTATAATTTTTAATAATCAAGAATATCCTTGTAGAGATATTTTCATCAAAGAATTTGGCAATGTTACTATAAGTACTGTTTCTTTAAATGATGCAATCATGAATAATTCTACTTATTCCTCTGAAGAAGCAAGATTTGTCGATGAGAAAATATTCTTTTTTGTTGAAGAAAATGAACTGACTTTGCCAGATAATGTTTTGAGTAAATATATTAATGAGCAGTTATGATTAAATTCCAGTTTTTCCCTCGTTCTCATGGAATTACAAAGCATATCAATACAGTTATTGATATATTCAAAGGTGTTGAAAATAAAATATCATCCGAAGACAAACATTTAAACAGTAATGATGTCTTAGAAATTTTAAGACCAGGACTTGAGACAATTGAATTTAAAGTCGAAACAGGTAAATCTAAGAATCAAAAGATACATGTACCCGTATTATTTGGTTGTGAAAATCAAATTGACAAAAGTTTCAATGCTGATGCCCTTAGTCAAGATAATAAAATTGTTATAGAAGTTGAAGCTGGTAGAGCTGTTGCTAATAACCAGTTTTTAAAAGATATTTTCCAAGCATGTATGATGTTTGAGGTTGAATATCTGATAATTGCCGTCAGGAATAATTATCGTGGAAGTAATGACTTCTTAAAGATTTATACATTTTTAGAAACATTATATATTAGTAATCGCTTACAACTACCGCTGAAAGGAATTTTATTAATTGGGTATTGATTTTTGTAATATTATTGACAAATGAGTTTGTTTGAGATAATTCTTATTTCTTCGCATGACTAAATTCTACTTATAATGATATTTCCCCTTGTAGTTAAACTTTCTAAGTTCCTATTTACATTATTGGGAAATATCATTTAGTTGTACCCACTTTTTTTGCCAGTTCTTCCTGAGTCATTTTTTCTGTTTTCTGGCTTCCTGAATAAGCACGCCGATTTTGAAAGCTTCAAGTTCCTGTTCAAACTTTTCGCGGGTTCGCGAGCCTTTCCTGCCGTACTTATTATCTATATGGTCATCCCAATCAACAATTTTACTGTTTACTTTTTTCATTCTCATATCTCCTTATATAATCAAGCTTACCGTTCTTCTATCATTTTGCCTTTCCTCCTCTTCCAAAACACTACCAAGGCGGCTATTGCCAGAGGGGTTTCTATAAGCAGGGCGGGAAGGGAATATTTCAGTTGCTCCAGGGGCTGCTTCCAGCCGGGGCCGTGACCAAATCCGCCAATCAGGTTAAACGGCATGAAGTAGTAATCAAAGAATGGCCAGAAAAGCTGTATTCCCATGCCGTTGCCGGGATTGCCGTCCATCATCGAATCGGCAAGCAGGTGCAGGGCGCTGCCAAGAAATAATCCCCAAAAGAAGTATTTTTTATTCTTTACCCGGGGCAGCAAAGTGATTACACCCGAACCTGTAAGTATGAACAGCAGGCTGTGAGTAACCGAACGGTGAATGGAATCGAACCAGGGAAAGAAAACAAACATGAAGTCAATATCAGGCAGCAATGCGCCGATTATCAATGCCGGTACGGGCAACTTTTTAAAAAAAGCGCCTCCGAGATACGCCAGCGATACGTGGCCTACAGGCGTCATTTCGCGGCTTCCCCGTCTTTGCCGGCCTGATTCATTTCCCGGCTGGTTTTCTGGAGTTTCCGCAGCAGGTGCAGGTCGTGGGCCAGATCCCTCATGTTCTGATAACACTCTTCGGTCAATTGGCGGTATTTTAATTCGAAATATTCATTTTTTTCACTATCATAAGTTACCGACATAATATTAATTCTGACTGCTGTCTGGAATTTGAACTCTTCCTCGTCTAGCTTTGCAAGCGCCTCGGGATTATCCTGTGCCTTCTTTATAGTTTCGGAAACCCTGTGAAGCGAAGCTCCGCTTTCAATCATAAAGTTTGTCGCATCGGGCTGTCCTGTAGCCGCCCATGCTTCAAGCAGGAACGCCAGGTCGTCCTTTTGCTTCAGGCTACCATCGCTTATCTCGTCCAGGAAATCAATCACATTTTGTGTATCGGGGGATATTTTCATATTACATACCTCGAAAAAAAAGCCGGCTAAATAACCGGCATTAATATTAAAATTTTACCGTGGCCATCACGGATCGTAATATTTTGTTTATTTCGTCATAAGGAGGCAGCTTCTTGCCGGAAAAGCTCATTGGCATCATGGTCATTTCGTAATACATATCAAGCGATGATTTGAATACTACCGCTATCGACCTCATGTTTCCGGCAGAAGAAAATTCGTATTTCACGAAATCATTAGACCCCATTTCCACAGGAGTGTATTTGCCCAGCAGCTTGGATGCACCTCCGGTTTTCCTGGCCCTGCGGTCCATACTCAGCCTGGCAAGTCCCAGCAGGCCTTCCTTTCGGACGATACCGTCAACAAGGTCGTTCTTTCGGATTTCTGAAAAAACAACCCCGAGGGTATAATCCGGGTTTACAGCCATAATAATAATATCCGATGAAGCATCTTCGTTTACGTTCACGAAAAACCATTCTTCGGGTATAAAAGATATCATATCCCCTTTTTTGGAACGCACCAGTTTTTCGGACATGGGGATTTCCGGCTTGGGGCTTAGCGATATAGTCTGCTCTACGTCTGAATATTCCTTTTCCTTCACCACAAGGCAGGAAGGAAGTATGATAATGATCGATAATAATATCAGTAAAAATCTTTTTGCCATTGTTAACCTGTAATTTCCAATTAGTACTCTTCAATATGCAGGGCGCCGTCTGCCGTGCTGCAATGCTTTGTATATTTTTTCTTGTAAAGGAATGACGAAACTGATTCCACCATTTTCGGATTTCCGCACAGGTAGAAATGTGTTTTCTCGGGATCTATCGGAATTCCGGCATCCTTTTGCAGTAATCCTGATTCAAGATGTTCCTCGATATAACCTCGCAGGCCGGTCCATGAATTGTCTGCCCTCAGCAATGTAGGATAATAAAAGAAATTTTTGAAAGTATTGCTGATAAACTGAAGTTCGCTGTAATAACCAAGATCCCAGGGGAAACCGGCTCCGTGGATAACGGCAAGATTGATTTCCGGGTGATCGTTGATATGGGAACGCAGGAAACTGATATATGGTGCAAGCCCCGTGCCGGTGGCTATCATTACTATATTGCAGTCCTTCGGAGTTTTATCTAGTGTGAAAATGCCGAGTATTTCATCATCCACCCACATTCTGCGCCCCAACGTAAGGTTAAACAGGCGTGGTGTAAGCTGCCCGGACTTCACCTGGCTGATATAAAACTCGAAGTCTCTTGTTTCATTGCTTGCCGAGGCAATCGAATAAGGCCTTTTGATCAGATTGTTTTCAGGCGAAGGTTCAAGCGGCATCACCGAATTAGAGGAACGCGGTTCCTTGCCCTGAAGGCCGATAGTAGTATATTGTCCGGCCCTGAACAGATCTCTCGGGTCGTCAGTCCTTACCCTGAGAACCATAAGGTCCGGAGTAATTAAAATTTTTCCTGTAACGGTTGCATTGTAGGGAGATTTTTCCATTATCATCACCAATCAAAAAAGTAAGAATATTTATAGAACGAGATATACGTAAATTACATAATTATATTATCCTAAAAATATATTATTGTTATGTATTTTCAAAATTTAAGCTTAAAAATCCAACATAAAGCAAGATAAATTTAATTAAAATCACTGTTGTGAATTCAAAATCAAACTTTAACAGCGAATTCTGGGGCCAGTCGAGTAATATTTTTCCTAAAGCTTTGCCTTCAATTGTATGGGTTTCACAATTTTATATCAAATTGATCAAAATATTTGAGGTTCAGAAACAGATTTGTTATACCTTTAGGAATTATTATCTGAAAAAAAGAGACAATCCGAACAATCCCAATCATATTTTAATAAAAATAATTGCTTATAAAACATTGAATTATGTTTCGAAACTTAGTTTGATTATTTTCGTAATCAAGGCTGTTTGAAAACTTTTTTGATATTTTTTAAATTAATTGAAAAAACTTTGCATCCGTTTTGCATTTCAAGTATCATACTACACAGAAGGGCAATGAAAAGCCCCTCGAAAAAGAAAATCAGGATGGGATGAGTTTGAAAAGGATGAATTGAAATGGACCTGAATAAAAAGCAGGAAGAGTTTATGGCGTTATACGAGCCATGCCGTGAAGGCCTGGTAAGGTTTGCCAAAGCTATGGCCCGAAATAATGACGAAGCCATGGATTTGGTTCAGGAAGCCACTCTTAAAGCTTTCGACAGCTTCCATACTCTTAAGAATCCCGTAGCTTTCAAAAGCTGGATGTTCACGATAGCAAGCAGGATTTATAAGAGAACAAACTGGAGAAAAAGAATTTTCTCCGTCTTTTCAAGCGACGAAGAATCCGACAGGGTTTTTGAAAACTTAACTTCTGCCGAGAGCAGCCCCGATTCGGGATATGATGTTCAGGTGCTTTATCAGGCGCTGGACAAAATTCCCGAGAAGCAGAAAGAAGCCGTTATCCTATATGAAATAAACGGCCTTTCGATGGAAGATATCCGGGAAATACAGGGAGGATCGCTTCCGGGGGTTAAATCAAGAGTTCAGAGAGGCAGAAAAGCGTTAGAAAAAATCCTGAGAGCAGGCGATGGTGACGAACAAGAAGCAATATCCGGGAATAATAGTAGCAAGTCGAAGAAAAATAACGGAGCTGCCCGGAATGAGAATTTAAAAAAGCTCACTTATGCCGGGAGTGATACATGAAAAGCGAAAATAAAAATAAACATGGCGGTGATAAAAATCTTCTGGATAATTATTTTAAGGCCGCCAGCAACGAAAAAGTTGATTTTACCAGGAAGGACGCGGAAAAGCTTGTTGCCAAGCATATCGCTCTGACACTTGCTGCCGGATGGATAGGCAAATCCGGATTGAAATACTTACTTGGCGGAAAAGCGCTGACGGCAGTAATTGTTCCGGTAACAGTCAGCCTGGCAATATTGGCCTGGCATTTTACTCCCGATTCGGAAAAAGAAGCCACCCTGAGCAAAGCAGTTGAACAAATAGTTGAAAAAAGCATTAGCGTTATTGATTCATCAATGGCAGATACAAATAAAAATTACCTGACTAACCAAACCATCCCCGGGGCAGTACCTGTAATTATAAGCTCGGAAAATGACAACAGTACTTTGGCAGAGAAAAGGGCAAATAATCAGGAAAAAGAAGATACTAAAACTAATGGGCTGCCCCGGAATTTAAATAGTCAGGCAATGGCGGCAACAGCGCCGGAAAAAACACAAGAAATTATTGAGTACTTTGAAAACTATCCTGATATTTTAACAGGAAATTATAAACCCGACAGCCGGATTGGAGTTGAGAAACCGGTCATGGCAATACCATCAGATTTTTTCCCGGCTGGCGACTACGATCCGATATACGATGATGAAGAGTTTGACAGTAACGAAATAAAAACTCTTTCAACAATACTGGAACACAGTGGCTGGTATGGCGCCCCGATGGTGAAATCATCAAGTATTAACGGGAAAAACGTAATACTTGCCGGCGGAAAAATCGGATGGGTTATGAATAAAAAATATTCCATCGGTATTACCGGCTACGGATTGACTAACGGCACCCAAATGGATGTATGGGGAAGCGATATTATTGACCAGAGTACTAAAATGTATATGGGATACGGCGGCCTCCTGCTGGAATACTTCAGCAACAGCGACGACCTGCTACACTATACTTTCAGTACAACCCTTGGATTCGGCGGCGCATCAGTCAGTAACGGGATAACAGTATTACCCAATCAGCCCTGGACAGTATTTACAGTGGTTGAACCGGGTGCAGGAGCAGAAATTAACCTGATGCCTTATGTAAAATTCGGTTTTGAAGCTTCATACAGATATGTTTACAGTTTTAAAAGCAGTACACTATTCAGGGAAGATGCCTCGCTAAGAGCATTAGACCTAAGTAATATGTCTATAGGATTTTATGTAAAAGCCGGTATATTCTAAAGAAAATTTTATTTACAAGTTATAATCTAAATTGGAAGGAAAAAGAAATGAAGAAAATCATTTTGACAATGGCAATGTTCGCCCTAATGGCAATGACAGCAACGACAGCAATGGCACAGGAAGAAGATCAGGATATTAATACAATTTTCGGCGGTAAAAAATTCTCATCCTCCGGGTATGGCGGGCCAAGTATTAAATTCTCTCAGGTTGATAACGAGTTCGCAATGTTCGTGGGCGGTAAAGGCGCATGGACGATAAACAAGCAGTTCTCAATCGGCGGCGCCGGATACGGCCTCGTTACATGGCCCGAATTCACCTACCAGAACGGCCAGAACGAAACAATTGATGCTGACTTCATGTTCGGATATGGCGGGCTTTATCTTGAATATATTCACGATCCCTGGGAAGTACTTCATTTCAGCGCCAATACGTTGATTGGTTTCGGAGGCGCATCTGTTCAGGATATTGACAGAATGAATATGGATGATTACGATCATGATGAAATCTGGGCTGCCTACTTCGTTCTTGAACCAAGTATAGCTGTAGAACTTAATGTGGCAAAATTCTTCAGAATACAGGTTGAAGCCGGATACAGATTCGTTGATGAGATTCGCAGCAATTCAGAGTTTAAATCTATCGATAAAGCAAAAGATATGGAGCTGAGCGGGGTATCCGGTGGTATCACCTTCCAGTTTGGTTCCTTCTAAAAATTCCATCCTGCTTGATTAGCGATCTTTCGAGATCCTGATTTTCGGCCCTGCCATCAAGGCGGGGCTTTTTTGTTTTAATCTTCACTTGAAAACTGAGAGCCGGTAGCAATGAATTATAATTTCTCAATAAATTAAATTAAGTCAATTATCAATATTCTATATCTATCTTATCATCTTTAATCACTGCTGCTATTGAATATCCTCCTTCAATATACACCTCCGTACTTCTTATTGTATCCCCATTGCTAAAGATGCAGGTTAAAGAAAAAGTTCCCTCGCCGGGATTCGGGAAAACAGCAAGGCTTTCTTTTGATTCGCCAATTCTAAAAATCTGTTTTGAACGTGGGGATGAGATTCCAATTGATTCAATCTCTTTTTTTGTTTCAATCTTTATTTCAACGGCAACATGGTTTCTCGGTATTTCCTTCTGCGCTATAAACAGGCTTTTTGCAACCAAGAATACTACTGCAAGTGCAACACCAATTATTATTCCGATCAGAAGGTTTTTCATTTACGCAACACCTTTGCTTGTCAATAATTATTCCCAATTGCGTGACTAATTTCTTACTACAAACAAATTCTCAATAGTTTTCATTGGCAGAAACATCTTTCCGCTATCCGGGAGTTTAATAAATCCGTGTTTTTCATAGAATTTTTCGGCTTCCATATCTATCGGATCAACAATGACAGCAAAGGCTCCAATATAATCAGATGTATTGTGGCATCTTTTCAGAGCGTCAATCAATAATAGTTTTCCAATACCACTACCCTGAAATTCTATATCAACTGCGAACCGGCCAATAAGTATTGCCGGTAGAGTGTTATACGATTTGGGAAGCTTTTTTCTAAACGAATCCGGAACAAACCTCTGTGCAATACCTGCACTTGAAAGAGTATAGAATCCGGATATTTTCCCACTTTTTTCATCGATTATAACAAAACATGCAGCAAGCTTTCGTTTTACATCCTGCCGAGCCTGCCTCCTAAAATAATTATCCAATAGTTCATTACCGCTAGAAAATTCAACACGGTTATATTTTGGGTCTAATGGACGAGTAAAGTACATTATTCAGCTACCAGATTATCATACTCTTCTTTTGCTGCAAAAAGTTCATTGTTCGGTTTCGGCGGATTCATTAAAGCGCTGAAGAATATTTCCTTGTCTCTTTCCGAGGCAATTATGCTTTCATTCTTTTCAATTATTTCATTTGCTTTATCCCTTACGGCAGCTATTACAAAATCTGTCAGATTCCTGTATCCGCCAAGAACAGCGGCTTTTTCGAACATACTTTTCTGCTCTGCCGACAACCTTGCATCAAATCTTGCTGTATTCTGTTTCATTGCTATATCCTTGATATCTATATTCAGTAGTTAATGTACGGATTATTTCCGTAAAATACAAATAATTATTGTGTTTATTGTTATGGCAGGTGGTTTATAGAGAATCTAAGATAATTTAAGTTGTATCATCGTCTATTATACTTTTCATCCAGTTTCTCTCCGAACAAATATCCAAAACTGATAACGAAATTATGTATAAAGTGCATTTGCGATAAAGAATAGAGTCATTGAAAATACAAAAGTAATAAGTATTAAAATATTAAATATCAACTGCATACCCCATTCTTTTTCTTCTGACTCATCTAACTTCGTTTTGTAGTAATTATAAATCTGCAAAGCTCTCCGTTGAAAAAACCAATATTGGCAATTATCCTGTATTGGCCTGCTTCTTCAGAAGTTAACATTTTATTGAATTCAAGATTTCCTGCTTCCGAATCTCTTACTGTATAGGTCATTTCAACTGCCCGGAACTTTTGGTCGGCTGGCAAGCAAGTTGTGGGAATAGCCATTAGTGCGATAATCACAATAAATTGAATCAGGGTAAGTATCTGTTTCATCACAAGCTCTGATTGGTGATTTTCATTTTTTTCAATATTCATTAATCCAATGCACATATAACAATAAATTGAATAAATTACAAATGCTTATCATTCAAAATAATATCATTTATTCAATTTGTATAATATTTAATAGTGTGAAAGTTTATTAATGAGTTCTGTCCATTTTTAATTATATTTAGTTTTTTTACCATTACAGATTATCATAAAATGATTAATAAATACAAACTATTCAATTACCTGGTATTATTATCGATATTCTTGCTCGCAGCCTGCGGATCACCTGATTTTGAAGGTCCTTACAATACAGCTTCAGACCCCGGTAGAACCGGATCTTACGAAGAAACAGGGCCTGTTCCGTATTTTTTGGCATTTGCAGATTATCCCGAGGCTGATGATAAAAGCGGCGCAAAATTCCCTCCCCTGCCAATTGGGGAAGAATTTATTGCAATGTCAACTGCGGCAGGTTCAATCGTGCTTACTGAATACGGGCGTTATAAATGGGAACAAAAGCTTGACAGCGGTGAAACTGCCGCTGCGGCAATGTGTGCCGATGACAAAATGAATATTTACCTGGTAACAAATAAGGGTAATATATGCTCATACGATATTCTTGGTAAAAAAAGATGGAAAACGCAAATTCCTGATATCGATGAAAAGAATCTGATCTTTTCTGACTTACTGGCAGTTAGTGACGGTATTTTATCGGCTACTGAAGAAGGCCAGTTACTTAAGTTTGACTTTAACGGTAAACTGCTCTGGAAAAGAAGAACCGATGCATACTACGGGAAAAAGTTTTCTGCTGATAATAAAGGAAATATTTATATAATTTCAACACTTAACGAAAACGGGCAGACAGACTCACTGGTTTGTATTGATAAATCAGGAAAAGAACTGTGGAAGAAATTTTATCCCGGAATTAGGCTGATAAAACACCCAGTTGTCAGCGAAGACAGAATTTATTTCTCAGGTATGCTTGATGTCGGCCCAAACCGCTTCTCCAAAGTTTTTGTTCTTGACAAAAAGGGAAAAGAATTATTCAACAAGGAATTAAATTTACTTGCCAGATACATTACCGTATCAAATGAAGGCGACTTTTTCGTTCTTGGCTATAATTCCGGACTGGGTGAAGCTTACAGCGGCATGTTCTGTTTCGACAAGGACGGGAAAAAGAAATGGGACATCTATTTTGATGTTGCAGTACCTTCGGCTCCTGCTATAGATGAGAATAAGCTTAGTTTTATTGGCAGAAATAATGACGAATTCGGAGCTTATTTTATCAGCCGGGATGGTAGGCTTATAAAAATAATATCACTTTCGGACTTTCCGGTTTTCAACCTTCAGCCTGTCTATCAGAGAGGCTCGGTAATGACGTTGGCCGGCTCGCAGCAGCTTTGTCTTATAAGGGTTGATGATACAAGGATCAACAAATTTCTTGATGTATTCTTTTAATAACTTTTGATTATTATAAATATTTAAAAAATTGAAAATGATGACTCACTATTTGAAATACATACTTTTTGTCATTCTGAACGAAATGAAGAATCCGGTATTCAAGCGGATCATAGATTCATTGTTGCGTTCACCTTGCCTAATCCTATCGGGGCCTGTCGAGGAGTGACTGTATAGCAAGCAAATGAGACGGTTCTATACTTTAAGAAGAATTTATTAACAAAAATAGATAGATGCAATGAACGAAGAACTAAAAGATATTCTCGGAAAAGAGATTAAATGCCTTGACAAAGGCTTCGTAAGATTGATTGACGTTATGGGCAGCGACGATGCAATTGTTCAGGCTGCAAGGGTTTCATACGGAAAGGGTACAAAAACACGCAGCATGGATCGCGAGCTTATCCGCTACCTGATGAGACACAGGCATACAAGCCCGTTCGAAATGGTTGAACTGAAATTCCATGTGAAATTACCAATATTCGTTGCACGCCAGTGGATACGCCACAGGACAGCAAATGTAAACGAATACAGCGGGCGTTATTCTGAAATGAAGGACGAATTCTACATCCCGGAACTATCGCAGTTGCGCCACCAGAGTACTATGAACCGCCAGGGAAGGTCCGAAGACCTCATTGGTGATGGAGAAGCAGGAAAAGTACAGAAAATGATGTCTGATACACAGGAAAACCTGTTTAAGGAATACAATGATTACCTTGAGCTGGATTTAACACGTGAACTTTCCAGAATAAACCTCCCATTATCAACCTATACTGAATGGTACTGGAAAATTGACCTTCACAACCTTCTTCATTTCCTGAAACTCAGGATGGACGGCCACGCTCAGTACGAAATCAGGGTTTATGCCGATATTATTGCTGATATACTGAAACTTGCTGTACCACTAACTTACGAAGCATTCGAAAATTATATCCTTGATGGCATTGCATTCTCGAAAAATGAACTTAACTGGCTTAAATCAGTACTCCCGGAAGGCCTGCCTGATAAAGATAGCCTTAAAGAATTTTATATAAAAGGCCTTGAAGCCGATGAGTTTATTGATAAGTTGAAAAAGTTTATATAGTTTTGTAATTCATGCAACTTGTATAATAATTTTACGTCGATAAAAAATGATATTTATTTATAACGGAGAAAGAAAATGATTAAAAGGACAGTTTTACTAACATTGGCAATGCTTGCTTTCATGGTTACATCGGCAAGTGCTGATAAAGTTGATAAAATTATCAAAGAGAATAAAGAAGCCTGCGGCGCTGAAATACTGGATAATGTGAAATCAGTGACTCTTAATGCCGAAGTAACAATGATGGGCATGGTCAAGAAAGTTAATTTTCTTGCTTTAATGCCTGACAAATTCAAAGTTGAAGAAACAACTAACGGGGTTAAAGTAACTTTGGCTACTAACGGCAAAACAGGATGGGTAGATCAGATGGGTCAGAAAATGACGCTACCTCACGAGAATGTTGCCGGGCAATTCAAACAATTTGAAATTTTATATCAATCACCTTTTTCCGATTTGGACAGGGACAGTACGGAAGTGAAAATGTCCGGAAGAGAAACAATAGATAATATTGATGCCTTTAAAATGACTGCTACCGAAAAAGACGGCTCTAAAACTACTCTTTGGGTTGCAAAGGACAGCAAGTTTGTGATTCAGGCAAAATCCGAAACAAGCCAGGGTGTTTTTATTATAAAGTTCAAAGATTATAAAAATTTCAACGGCGCAACTGTTGCCACTAATATTGACATTACAATGCAGGGTGCAATAATTAACTTTAAAACTGTCAGCCTGAAATTTAACGAGAAAATGTCTGCTGCCGATTTCGATCCGCCGGCAGATGCCAAACCGGCACCAATGGGACAATAAAAAACAACACAAATTACATCAAAAACCGGTTGGAAAATGATTTTAACCGGTTTTTTATTAATTTTGAGAAAGAATTTTGTAATTGAAATACGGAAACGTGATGAAAGATACAATGGAAAGTTATGATCCGATGTTTGACGGGCCGCTGACAACTAACTATCCTGATGATGTTATTAAACAGAAAAAATCCTATCTGAAAAATATTGCAGAACTTTACCAGATGAAAAACTTCAAGGAAATGGCAAAGCTGGGAGCGGAAGCAATTGATAAACTGCCGAAAGAACCCACAGGCGAAGGCGACAGGGATATTTCAGATATTTACCTGCTAATGGCAACTGCACTCAGGGAGCTGAACAATGAAGATCCTTTGATCAGGCAATATGCATACAAATCCGCGAATTTCAACAGGCTGAACAAAGGTGCTCTTTGGCTGATAAGGGATATAAGCCGTGAGTTTTCTGATAAATCTGCCTACTATGTTATTGAAGTTATCGGTAAATATTTTGCCCCTACAACCGGCGGGCCCAAGCTTATGCCATTCAAAACTATGTACAGCCTTGTAGCTGAAAATCCTGAAGAAGGTATGGATATGATCCGTGAATTCGAACGCCGGGAAGTGAAAGATCAGATAGAGTTAAGCTCTTTCGAGGAAAAAGAACTCGTTGAGGAACTGCCGAAAGGAATATATTCAACCATGAGGCTGGTTATCATTCCTCAAAAATCCGAGGATTAATTTTTTTGGCATTATAAATTATTTATGTTGTTGTCTGCTGCATAGTTTTGTCAGAATGATCTTAACAAAACAAATACCGGGACTTTTTGGAAAATTGGTTAAATTGCTGTTACTAATTAACTGAACTTTTTATTGGTTTTGTAGATTAATAAATCGAATAAGATATATATGAGCAGTTTGCCGGAAAATTATGATATATGCCTTTTTTTTATGGGCAGGCTGCTTAACGATGCCAGGTCTCTGAATATAATGAGATCACTGGCCGGCGCAAAAAAGGAAATTGCATGTATTTCTTTTGGAAGTAAATCAGATAAAGCTGAATTCTCCAGGTATGGAATTGATTTCTTTTACATAGATGAACCGGGCAATTGTCGCGCTTTGAAACAATGGAAATATTTCAACAGGGAAGCTGCAAAATATCTTCCCAAAATTAATGCTTCCGTGTATTGGGCCGGGGATATGTATTCTCTTTGTCCTGCAAGAAAATTTAAAAAGAAAACAGGAGGTAAAATATTTTACGATTCGCGTGAAATATATTCCGCGCTCGGGCCTCTGCATAATAGTCCGCTGAAGCAAAGTATTATTACAAAAGTAGAAAAGAAACTTGTTCGTGAAGTAGATTCCTTCGTAGTATCCGGTGATATGGACGGCCAATACCTGAAAAAACATTTCAAAACTAATAAACAATTCCACACAATATTGAACCTTCCTCCTTTTCGGGAGAAATCAAATACTAATGTCATCAGGAAAAAATTTAAAATCCCCGATAATGTCAAAATTATTTTATATCAGGGGATGATACTTCCGGGCCGTGGTATTATCCCTGCTTTGGAAGCACTGGCCTTGTTGGAGAATTTTGTGCTTGTGCTTGCAGGAGAAGGCAGTTTTGAAAACGAAGTACGAAATTACGCAGGAAAATTAAATGTTAGTAAAAAAGTAATCTTTGCTGGTTCCGTGCCTTATGATAACCTTCATAACTGGACCTGTTCCGCCGATATAGGGCTGTGTTTTATCGAGCCGGTTTCGTTTTCCTACAAAATGGCATTACCAAACAAATTGTTTGAATATCCAATGGCCGGGATACCCGCGCTGGTATCAGACCTTCCTGCAATGAGAAAATTTATTGAAACGACAGGAACGGGTATTATCATAGATCATAATGCCCCTGCTTTTGATATGGCATGTGCGATAATGGAACTTGCAATGATGAAAAACAGCAAAGAATTTCAAAAAAAAGCTGAAATTGCTTCGAAGGAATATTCTTATGAAAACCAGGCTGAAAAAATTATCAGGATAATTAATAATTATGGTTGAGATACTGATAGTTATTCAGCAGTTTACGGCTTCCAGCTCGCACGTTATAGCTAAAGACCTGACCGACAGGATCGACCCAAAAACCATTTTACTTTTTCGTTCCTTATTTGCTGCTTTAATATTTATTGTTTGGATAAAATTTGGTAACCTGCGTAAGAAAAAAATTGAAAAAAAAGATTACCTGACATGCCTTGTACTGGGGATATTGAATGTTCCTATCAATCAGTTCCTTTTCCTGACAAGTATCAAGATGACCGGTGCCCCGAATGTAGCGCTTGCTTATGCTATTATGCCGGCTTTTGTATTGATAATATCTATGGCCTTTCTAAAAGAAAAAGTTACATGGAGAAAAACAGCCGGGATATTTACAGCTATAGCAGGAACATCTATGATATTATTTGAGAAGGGTATTGACCTTAATTCCGGGCATTTTGCCGGGAATCTGCTGGCCCTGGCCGCAAGTGTATCCTTTGCTTTTTATACTACCATAGGAAAGAAAATGGTAGAAAAATATGGCGGTTTATACATGACCGGAATAACAATGATCATCGGATTTGTTACATATATGCCGGAATATTTACTGATATCCCCGGATTTTGCACCTGCTGAATATATTGCCACAGACTGGCTGAAAATTGTATTCCTTGCCGTGATGACATCAGCTTTTGGCTATGGGCTCTGGTACTATGCCCTATCAAGGCTGGATGCAAGTAAAGTTGCTGTTTTCAATAATCTACAGCCAATTTTTACAACTGTATTGTCAATGATCTTCCTTGGCCACGTACTTACGCCTGTTTTTTTTGTTGGGGGTATAATTGCAATTAGCGGGGTGCTTCTGACACAGAAGGGCTGATTAGAAATAAAAAAACATTTGTTAACTCATACAAAAAAGTAACAAATGGATTTTCAGGATTAATAGGATTAAGATGAAGAAACATTATCCTCTTCATCTGTCTTCTTTATCCTCTCCATCCTTCAAGTCAGAACTATGATTTATAGGATGTACAGGATTAATAGGATTAAGATGAAGAAGTATTATCCTACTCATCTGTCTTTTTCATCCTCTACATCATCCCACAAGTCAGAACTCGGATTTATTGGATTTTTAGGATTATTGGATTAAGATAAAGAAATATTATCCTACTCATCTATCTTTTTCATCCTCTACATCCTTCAAGTCAGAACTCGGATTTATAGGATGTACAGGATTAATAGGATTAAGATGAAGAAATATTATCCTCTTCATTTCTCTTTTTCATCCTACCCCTCTGTCTTCTTTATCCTCTTCATCTGTCTTTTTCATCCTACCCCTCTGTCTTCTTTATCCTCTTCATCTATCTTCTCCATCCTCCCCATCCTTCAAGTCAGAACTTGGATTTATAGGATGTACAGGATTATAGGATTAAGATAAAGAAGTATTATCCTCTTCATCTATCTTTTTCATCCTACCCCATCCTTCAAGTCAGAACTTGGATTTATAGGATGTACAGGATTATTGGATTAAGATAAAGAAGTATTATCCTCTTCATCTATCTTTTTCATCCTACCCCATCCTTCAAGTCAGAACTTGGATTTATAGGATGTACAGGATTATAGGATTAAGATAAAGAAATATTATCCTCTTCATCTATCTTTTTCATCCTACTCATCCTAGTTTATCTTCTTCTCTTATTCAAATTGTACACTCTGTTAAATTCGAGTTTGGAGGATCCGAAATTTAAAAGTAATCCATAAGGAAGGCCATATACCTCACAGTAATTTATTGCCTGAGCAAGGTGGACATCTTCAAGCTTGGAGACTGCCTTAATCTCCACCATAACAGTATCTTCAACGAAAAAGTCCACCCTTCTATTACCAATATGAACCCCTTCGTAATATATTTCCATTTCAAATTCTCTTTGATAGGAAATATTTGCGTTATTAAATTCAATTCCTAATGCACGCTGATAAATCACCTCCTGAAATCCACTTCCAAGAATTGAATGCACCTTCATAGCACAGCCAATTATCTTATGAGTTAATTCCTCATTTTCCATTGTAATATCCTTTCTCTTGTCTTAACTATGATTTATAGGATGTTTAAGATTATAGGATTAAGATAAAGAAATATTATCCTCTTCATCTGTCTTTTTCATCCAACCCATCCCAGTGCTGATTCTTTATCTTCTTCATCTGTCTTTTTCATCCAACCCATCCCAGTGCAGATTCTTTATCTTCTTCATCATCCCTCAAGTCAGAACTCGGATTTATAGGATGTTTTGGATTTATAGGATTAAGATGAAAAAATATTCTCATACTCATCATCCCACTCATCCTACCCCTCCCAGTGCAGATTCTTTATCTTCTTCATCATCCCTCAAGTCAGAACTAGGATTTATAGGATTTTCAGGATTATAGGATTAAGATGAAAAAATATTCTCATACTCATCATCCCACTCATCCTTTCCCATCCTACCCATCCCAGTTCAGATTCTTATCCTTCTTTTTCATCCTACTCATCCTGGTGCTGATTCTTTATCTTCTTCATCTATCTTCTCATCCTACCCCTCCCAGTGCTGATTCTTCTTTGATTAATATCTCGAATCTAAACCATACTCAATATCAATATTTATATTCTTTTCAGTCATTGCTGTAATAATTTATTAAGTAAATAATTTCAAAGGTTTCATGGCTTGATGTTATCCATGGCCCAAAATTTCGTGATATACTTCAACTTCCTTATCAATAATATTTTTCCATGTCAACTCATCTGCTCTTTTCCTGATAATCTGTTTGTTAACAGGCCTTTGAATTAATTCTATTGCTGCTTTCGCGAATCTTCTCTCGAAATCATCCCCGTGATCTACCAGCTTTCCACAATCACCAACCGCTTCACGCACACCTCCAATATCTGACCCGACTACCTGAAGTCCGGAGCCAATGGCTTCAGCAACTACAGTCGGGAATCCTTCGCGGAAACTTGGCAACAGCAAAACTGACATAGAGGAAAAATATCCGGCAATCTCCTTTTGCCTGATTCCTCCTGTAAAACTTACAAATTCACTTAAGCCCCTGTTTTTAAAATCTTCGGAAATGTGCCGGAATTTTGTCCCCTGCCCGATTATCTGCATCTTTGCTTCGGGAAATTTTATTTTTATTATTTCAAAAATGCCTGCAAGAGAAACAACATTCTTTACATTATTCAAATTGCCGCAAAAACCTATAATCGGATATTTGCTTTCTTTTTTATTATCAAATTTAAAAATATCAGGCGGATAGCCATTGTTTATAACGATATAGTTATCACTTTTATAACCAAGTTTTCTTGCAGTAGTTAAAAGAAAATTAGAAACAAAAAAAACCTTATCAGCACTTTCCAATACTTCCAAAGTTATTCTTTAGATCCTTTCAGACCTGAATGGCAAATATGCAATATAGCTTCCGTGAACAGTAAGGACATACTTAACACCGGGATGCTTCCGTTTTACAAGATGTGCGTAATATCCATCCCGCAGAACATGTGCATGAATCAGGTTAATATTATTTTCTTTATAAAATTTATAAATTTTGAACGTGTTAACAGGCCTTAGCATATCCATATAGCTATATGGGTTTTCAACCTTAAGCAGGCATTTTACATCCTGGTCAAAGTCAAATCCCAGGTCGCTAAAATTATAATTCGATCTATATTTATGAAATTTAACAAAATGCTCAAAACTCAGGGCATACAGCCCAATATTGTTCCTTCTTTTTAACTCCCTGATCCTGTTCATATTGAAAGCACTGGACAGAGGCGTAGACGGGCGCGGCACAGAGTAGGTAAGGTATAGCAATCGTAATTTCATCAGCACTAAAATATTAAAAAACAATTCCTTGTGCAATTTACACATTTTTTCCATTTCTAACCTCTCCATCCTTCAAGTCAGAACTCGGATTTATAGGATGTTTAGGATATATAGGATTAAGATGAAGAAACATTAGCCTCTTCTTCATCATCACTCCTCAAGTCAGAACTCGGATTTATAGGATGTACAGGATTATAGGATTAAGATAAAGAAACATTATCCTCTTCATCTGTCTTCATCATCCTTCAAGTCAGAACTTGGATTTATAGGATGTTTAGGATTATAGGATTAAGAAATGTTATTTAGCCCCTCTGTCTTCATTATCCTATTCATCTGTCTTCTCCATCCTACCCATCCCAATTCTGATTCTTCTCTTCATCATCACTCCTCAAGTCAGAACTAGGATTTATAGGATGTTTAGGATTATAGGATTAAGATAAAGAAACATTATCCTCTTCATCTGTCTTCATCATCCTTCAAGTCAGAACTTGGATTTATAGGATGTTTAGGATTATAGGATTAAGAAATGTTATTTAGCCCCTCTGTCTTCATTATCCTATTCATCTGTCTTCTCCATCCTACCCATCCCAGTGCTGATTCTTCTCTTCATCATCCCACAAGTCATAACTTGGATTTATAGGATGTTTTGGATTAATAGGATTAAGATGAAGAAACATTATCCTACTCATCTATCTTTTTCATCCTCTACATCCTTCAAGTCAGAACTTGGATTTATAGGATGTTTAGGATTTAGGATTAAGAAATGTTATTTAGCCCCTCTGTCTTCTTTATCCTCTTCATCTGTCTTCTCATCCAACCCATCCCAATTCTGATTCTTCTCTTCATCATCACTCCTCAAGTCAGAACTTGGATTTATAGGATGTACAGGATTATAGGATTAAGATAAAGAAATATTATCCTCTTCATCTGTCTTTTTCATCCTACCCCTCCCAGTGCAGATTCTTTATCTTCTTCATCATCCCTCAAGTCAGAACTCGGATTTATAGGATGTTTAGGATTATAGGATTATAGGATTAAGAAATGTTATTTAGCCCCTCTGTCTTCATTATCCTATTCATCTGTCTTCTCCATCCTACCCATCCCAGTGCTGATTCTTCTCTTCATCATCCTACAAGTCAGAACTTGGATTTATAGGATGTTTTGGATTAATAGGATTAAGATGAAGAAACATTATCCTACCCATCCCTCTTCATCATCCAACCCATCCCAGTGCAGATTCTTCTCCTTATCATCCTACCCATCCTTCTTCTTTTCCTACTTATCCCAGTTATTCTTCCTTACGCCACCGGCGTCGCCTGCAATATCTCCGCCATTGCCTGCACGCTCTGCTCGCTGCGCAGCTCCCCGGCGGTGGCAATAATATAATAATAATGGCGGGTAAGGCTTTGGATATCAAAATCAAGGTAGCGGCGGCTGCTCGTTTCCACTATCTTTGTAAATTCACCCGGAGGATCATTAATATCAACAATAGAGCGCCATATCTCGTAAAGCTCCGCCCGTGTTGATTCCGCCCATGTCACCTCCACATTGTTCTGCTCAACCCTCGGAGCCTCCCCGTTCCCCGGGGCCCCCTCTCCCCTGACTGCCGGGGCGCCGCTGTAGTGTGCGTATACCCATGCCGGAGGCAGCAAAATGTCCTCAAGTTCGGTCGTTATCACATTCGAGAAATCACCGTAGCCATGCTCGTTGCGGGCGCGCACCTTGAACTCCCAGCTGCCGGCGCCGGGGAAGAAACTGCTGCTTGTATCGCCGCCCTGATAGCCCTGCTCCCAGTTCTCGCTCGTTCCCGCGTGACGGTAGGCAAGCTGATAGCTCGTAGCAGTTTCCACCGCATCCCAGGAAAACACGCCGCTCCCGATATTGTAAGTAAAGTTCTGCGGTACTGCCGGCAGGCGCCGCCCCTGGCCGCCCTTTGGGTTCACCATCCCGATATAGCCAATCCTCGGATCCTCCTTGCCCATAATGGCAAACCACCAGGACTTCAGCGTATTCAGCTTCTTAGTATCATATTCCATGGCCTCCGAAAGCTCAAGAACCGCATGTTCCGCCTCCGACCTTTCCTTGTCCTGATTCCGCAGGGCCTCTTCCAGTTCCGTTACAGCAGTAGTCAGCCTCACTATCAGCTCTGCCGGTATCAGGTGCGTAATCCCCTCGGCCTCGTGCCGCAGGTGTGCATCCAGAACAAGCTTCACCCTGGCAACACAGTCATTCCTACCACGCGGGTATGTCTCGTCGAAGTGAAAATCCTTCAGGTGCATCTGATCATCAACATAAGCAGCAATACCAACATTGCGGCAGTGCTGGTACTCCTCCTCCATCTTCTCCTCCTTAACATTAACGTCATAAGTGGCTCCTTCCTTCTCGCCGCTCTCTGTTCCGGCCGTGGCCCACTTCTGCATAAACAAGTCATAGCATCCCGAAGCCCATCCGGTAATTTCCGGCGGTGCGTTAAGCTCGGGCTGTATTATCGAAAGATTCCCCTGTATGGCATTAAGCCTTTCGGCCCTCATCCCGTGGGAATCATTCGTGAACGAATTATCAACAATTATCGGCATTGTAACCTCCAATAGTTATGAATAAAACAATTACAAGGCAAAACCGATTATCGGTCCTGCCTGATTAATACATCAAATGATCAAAGTGTTTTATCTGATAAAACCAACGAAACTTTTAATCAAAAAAGTAAAATTCCGTGTTTTCTGATAATAATTTTGACTGAAAAAGTCTCTCGGAAGGCTCTGGGGAACGCTCGGCAAACACGAGGGAACACTCGACAAGCACGAGGGAACGCTCGACAAGCACGAGGGAACGCTCGGAAAGCACGAGGGAACGCTCGGAAAGCACGAGGGAACGCTCGGCAAACACGAGGAAACACTCGGCAAACACGAGGAAACACTCGGCAAACACGAGGGAACGCTCGGCAAGCACGAGGAAACACTCGGCAAGCACGAGGAAACACTCGGCAAACACGAGGGAACGCTCGGATGGCTCAGAACAAGGGATTTTGGGCGTGAAAAATCGTTTCGGGAAGAAGAATCAACGATATTAAAATTATTAATATCAATGAGTTACCGGGATGAGTAGGAAAGAAGTAAAAAATCTTCAGTAAAAAAGCCGTGATCAGTGTAATTCAAATAAATACAAAGTTTCATTTCTCCAAAATAACCTCTATAAAAGTGCAAAATGCTTATCATAAATAAAAAACCAAAGTAAGCATCGGGAAAATTCTTAGTTAGGGGTTGTAGATCATATCAAAGGCCGGTAAACGCGAAAAACGCTCAAAAACAAGTATATCACATTGTCAAAGAGCGTTCAATCCTCCGGGCTCAGCATCAATTATATCAATATTAATCAATCATTTAACCGCCGGAATATAATAATAATATTTATAAATGTCAAGCCTTTTTTTTATGGAAGTGATTTTTTTTTGGGGGGGATTATTTTTGGTGAGTCAATATCTCCATCAAATCGCTGTCACTAATATCCACAATATCAGAATATTCAATCCCGGCAGATTCCGCCAGCGCGAGGTACTTACTTACCGTTTTCCTTGCCACACCGGTCAGCATTGATATTTTGCGTTTACTACAATTATCGCCGCCAAGCCTGATTATCTGCCTGATATCAATTATATGTATTCTTTTATTTGGCATTTTTTGGGGGGGATATTAAAAAAAATCATTATTGAGAAATCCATCTTTTATACCACATATTAAATACCATAAGCATAAAGATTTTAGCACCTGAATTAGTTTCTTTTTTATAATGTGACTTAACTAATTTTTCAATATTTTGTGAATTTAAAAATGGATTTATCAAAGAGTCTTTACTTAAAAGTGTATCTGAAACCAATTCTTTTAAATCATATCTTATCCATTTATCTATTGGAAAACCAAAGCCTCCCTTGGGTCTATTTAAAATATTATCAGGCAGAATATCTTTATAAGCTAGTTTGAGAAAAGTTTTTAAATTATATCCTTTGAACAATAATTTATCAGGAATTTTGTATGAAAATTCAACAATTCTATGGTCCAGATATGGAACTCTAGCTTCAAGTGAATTTGCCATTGTAACCCTATCCACCTTAGTAAGCATATCCTCATTAAGAGATGTATTTTGGTCAAAATATAGTCTGGATTTAATATTGCTTGATAATTCAATATAATATTCAACCATACCAATATTTCTTTTTTTAAATTTAAGATATTTTCTAAAATCATCATCAGAATATTTTTTAAATCGTTCAGTATATCTCCTTATCTTTTCTTTATCAACTTCTGATAATCTTTTGATTATTGAATCAATTTTGTTAAAATGTCTACTATCTGTACTTAATACAGATAAGAGCATTTTAAGAGTAGGACTTAAAATTCCGTCTCTTATAAATGAAGGTAATATCTTGATATTATCAGCAATTTTTTCACTATTGTACCTGTAATAACCCGCAAATATTTCATCCCCTCCATCTCCTGTTAATACAACAGTCAGATCCTTTCGGGCCAGTTTTGATACTATGTAAGTTGGAAATGCTGCATAATCTGCAAAAGGTTCATCAAAATGATATACATAATTTTCTATCCAATTAAGCATTGAAGAATCAACATACATATTAGTATGATTTGTATTAAATTTCTCTGAAATTTGTTTTGCATAATTAGATTCATCAAATTGTTTATCTTCAAATCCTATAGAATATGTTTTAATTCTTTCCGAACTGTTTTTTGACATCATGGCAACGATTGAACTTGAATCAATTCCACCACTTAAAAAAGCCCCCAAAGGTACTTCACTTAACATTCTTTTTTTAACAGAATCTTCAAAGAGATGCAAAAATTCTTCTTTTAAATCTTGTTTTGAATTAACAACTTGTATTTTAGATGGTTCAAAATCCCAGTATTTTTTTTTCTCAATATTTTTTTGAGAAACTTTGAGGATATGACCAGGTTCTAATTTGTAAATATTCTGAAATGCAGAATGAGGATTCGGAATATACATCAAATCAAAATAAAAACTTAATCCTATTTGATTAACTTCTCTTGGCACTGTCTTATCAGCTAATATTGCTTTAATTTCAGACCCAAAAAGCAATCTACTATCATCTTTATAATAATATAGAGGTTTAATTCCAATTCTGTCTCTGACTAAAGTTAACTCTTTATTATTCTTATTCCAAATTGCGATGGCAAACATACCGTTTAATTTCTCAAATATTTCATCACCGCAAACTTCATACCCTTTTAAAATGGTTTCTGTGTCGCTATTGGTTTTAAATTCCACTCCTTTTTGAATAAGTTCTTTTCTAATTTCCTTATAATTATAAATTTCACCATTAAATACAATACCAATTTTTTTATCATTTGTGAAAATTGGCTGATGACCACCTTCTATGTCAATGATAGAAAGACGCCTCATACCAAACCCAAAATTATCGTTACACCAAACTCCTTTATCATCAGGACCCCGATGCACTAAAGTATCAGTCATTTTAGATATTAATGATTCAGATACCTTGTTATTATAATCAAATTTACCTGTTATTCCGCACATAAATATTGTCTTACATATGTTATCTTATTATTTTATTTTGAAATTCTGTCAACAAATTCTATTAATTCGTTTCCTCTTTTTCTATTATCAAAGAATTCTATTGCTTTTGAATAACCATTTTCAGCAATTCTTTTAGCTAAAGAATTATTTTCAAAAACAAAATTAATTTTTTCATAAATTGAAGAACTATTTTCAGGTTGAGCAATTAGTAAATTCTCTTTATCAGTAAAATATTTTTCAATATCACCTACTCTTGTTGCAATAACAGGATTTTTCGTCATTAAATATTCACCCAATTTCCAAGGAAATCCAAAATTTGCAAATTCGGAATTTGTTCTGCAAACCAACAATAAATTAGCACTATTAATTAATACTTTTAAATCATTTCTTGACAATAATCCTAAATAATAAAAATTATGTTGAATATTATTTAGGTTTGAATTTTTAATTATTTCATTTATTGATGTTCCTTTGTATGGTATTCCGGAAGCAACAAATATTGTATCAGGATTATCCACTATATATTTGCTAACAGCATCAGAAATAAACTGAAACCCATCTTTTTCTCCAAAAGTACCACTATATACAATTATTTTTTTTTCTAAAGAAAGAATTCTATTTAGCTTATTATTTTGAACTATTGAATTTAAAATCGAGGGTTCTGAATCAACAAGAATTGAGGATAATAATATTTTATCTTTTTTCGTATAATTACAATAATATTTGTGTAAATTTGATGAAATAACAATAACACCTTTTGATAATTTTGGTAATATTCGTTCCGAAACAAATGCAACAACATATTGTAATTTTCTTTTAAAAGTATAAAAATCCTTGTTTGCCGAATTCTTTTCAGTAGTCCATTGAATAAATGTAATTCCAAAAGTTAACAAACAAATGATAAGAAAAAAATCTTGTAAAAGATTTAATTCATAATAAACAACAACATCATTTTCTTTATTAATAAACTTTCTTTTAAAAAGATATGCGAAAATAGAGAACTGTGTTTTTACATAAGATAGATTGAAGGTTTTTATATATTCAGTATTTCTAATAAATTCATGTGGAATATCTTTCTCACCATTTATATCTTCTGTACTTGCATTATGATACCCTGCTGGAATAACTATTTTTGCAATTCTTTTGTTTTTATTAATTCCGGCTACCATTAATTTAACAATTTCAGAAGATGCTAAGCCTTCAGGATATTCACTGTTCGAAAATATTAATATATTCATTATTTTTAGTTGTTTTACTTCAAATTAAAAATATAATAAATGAAAAGGTTACTTGTACTTTATATCCTATTCATCGAGATGAAAATTTATTATAAGTTGTTTTTTACAACATGAAATTCCGGTAATTATTATTAATTGAAATTGAGGTAAAAATATTATTTTTCTAAAATATAATTACCCAAAAATAATGCATCAATACCACCATCAAAAAAGCATCTTATTGCCTCTTTAGGATTGTTAATTATTGGTTCTCCCATAACATTGAAAGAAGTATTTAACACAATATACTCTCCCGTAAGGTTACCAAATTCATTAATTAAATTCCAATATTTGGGGTTTGTTGATTTTTGAACCATCTGAGGTCTTACAGTTCCATCAACATGTACAACTGCAGGGATCTTTGACTTTTTATCTTCTTTCACTTCAAAAGATGTAATCATAAAAAATTCATCCCTACAATCCTCAAGATATTCATCTTTATACTCATGTAATAAAGAAGGGGTAAAAGGTCTAAATCCTTCTCTGAATTTTACCCATGCATTAATTATATCTTTATTCTTTGCTTTTAATGGACTCATTAGAATTGATCTGTTTCCCAAAGCTCGTGGTCCACTCTCCATTTTTCCTTGAAACCATGCAACTATTTTGTTTTCTGCAAGTAATTCAGCAGCTTTTTTTGACGGGTTTTCAACATAGTTGTAATTCAATTTTCGAATTTTCAATAATTTTTCAATTTCATCATTTGAATACTCAGGACCCAAATAAAGATTATTTAATTCATGGCCATTGTACTCATTGTGACGGTAATATTCTAATAAAGCTGCACCAACAGCTAATCCAGAGTCTCCAGGATTAGGATATATATGCTGCTCTTCAATAATATTACCTCTATTATTCCATATTCTTTGATTTAATTTTACATTCAACATAACACCACCGGCAAAAGCAACATTTTTAACACTGGTTTTTTCTGACCATCCAAACACAAGATTCATAACAACTTCTTCAAGTTTTCTTTGTGCCTCAGCAGCAATATTTTCCTTTCCGTATTTGTCAATAAGAGATTCTACTTCTTTTGATTCATCAAAGTGAAACTGAGTCGAACCACTTTCTTTCCAATAATACCCCTTTCCAATTTCTGATTCTTTTACTAATACATCATTTTCAAATATTGGAAAATATTTATCTAGAACACCCTTGCATTTTGAAGGATCACCATAAGGCGCTAACCCCATAGTTTTACCTTCGCCATCACCATGAATCCAATGTAATCCTTCAGTTACTATACTGTAAGCCCAACCAATTGATGCTTCATTGTAATACTTCTTAAGTAACTTAATATTATTTCCTTCACCTTCCCAAACAGCAGTACAGATATTATCTCCAGCTCCGTCAATGGTAAAGATTAGACACTTATCATTTTTCTTTCTAGTATAAAAAGCACTAGCAGCATGTACTAAGTGATGATTATTATTGATTATCTTCTTACTATCATAGCTTGTATAATCAGGATAGTATATCGGTAGTTTTTCGCTTACCATTCCAAATGATTTACCCAAAAACGTTTTAGCAAGATTTATAGCAACCTTTTCTTTTGAAGAATATACCCTTTTTAGGCCGAACAATGTATCAATACCTTTTGGGTTATTCTCCCATGATAAACTGATGTAATCGATTTCATTAATATCATCAATATTTGCCTCTCTTAAGCAATGTTGAATTGATTTTATTGGTACATTACTTGAGTGTTTCACTCTGTTAAACCTCTCTTCTTGCACATCTGCGATTACTTTACCATCAACAACTAATGCAGCACTTGAATCGTGCCCTGCATGAATTCCTAATATTTTCATTTTAATTTTACCTTTACTTAATTCTTGAAAATTTAATTGATATCAGTCTATATTTATATAATTTAAGTGTCAAAATCATTGTTTAGCAAATCTTTTCTGAACAGCATTCCCGAAAGAACAAGTTCCTCCTGTAATTAAAAGTGTTTTATTTTTGAACATAGTTTGTATTTGAATTTATTTATTAATTATACTTAAATACTCTTTCCAGTTTCCAACATCAACCCAAGATTTTTCTGAAACAGGGAATACACCCACAATTCTATTTTCAATTAATAATTTATTTATTAAATCTGTAATATGAAAAAAAGTATTTTCAGGTATCTCACTTAATAAATGAGGCTCTAAAATATACATTCCACTGTTTATTTTAAAATTCAGCTCTGGTTTTTCAATAATACTTAATAATCTTCCATTTTTTCCTGATTCTATTGTACCATAAGCTAATGGAAAATGTTTTAAAGCAGCCACTAAAGTTATTTCATTTTTACTTTTCTTATGGTAATCCAAAATTTCAGAATAATCCTGTTCTATTATAATATCACAATTACTTACAAAAAAGGTTTCTTTTATTTTATCTTTCAATAATGATAGACTACCGGCAGTTCCTAAAGGTTTATCTTCTTTAAAAAAGAACAAGTTATATGCTAAGTTTTGTTTATTAAGATAATATTCAATTAGATCTGATTTGAAATTAACAGAAATATAAAAATCATTACAGCCTTGTCTATTAAAACTATCAAATATTTCCTCTATAAATGTTTTATCTTTTATCGGAATTAATGGTTTGGGTAATACATTTGTTAATGGTCTTAATCTTGTTCCCCTTCCTCCAGCCATTATTACTACAGGAGAATCAATTTTTGTAATGGGTTTATCATTCTGATTATCAAAAATATCTTCCCAAAATATTACATCTTCAATTTCATTATTATCTAATATCGGCATTAATTCATTACGCCGTTTCTTCATTTTATTCTTTACAATTTCAATATTATCATTAATAGTTGCAACTGATATTTCAGTTCTCAAAATGTGTGATATATTCATATTTAATGGAATGTTTTTAATGATTGCTCGTTGAATATCACCTATGCTTAACACACTATAAAATGAATTATCTTTATTAACTACAATTAATAACTTACGTTTGACAAAATCCATTTGCTTAAGAGCATCTGAAATAGTTGCTTTATTATTAATACATATTTCTAAAATTTCTTTTTTCATAAACTATCCAATTTTCGTGCAGGATTTCCAACCCAAGTTTCGCCATCAGGTACATTTTTTGTAACAACAGCACCCATACCAATTGTTGCTTCTTCTCCAATTTTTATATGTTCTCTAATTATAGCTCCACTAAAAATTGTTGAATTTTTATTAATATTAACAGAACCAGCAATATTAACTTTAGGAGAAATCCATGTATTTTCCCCAATTCTTACATTATGTGCAATAAAGCATCCAGCATTTATTTTAGAGCCTTTGCAAATTATTGTATTTTTGAAAACTCCTCTTGCAATAATTGTTGAAGCCCCAATATTAACGTTTTCCTCAATAATTACCGACCCAAAGTGAGGAAATGTAATTAATTCATTATTATCTTCTCTTTCACAGCCAAGACCATCAGTACCAATAATTGCATTAGAATTAATAATAACATTACTACTTATTTTTACTTCATCTGAAATGATAATATTTTCAAAGATATGTACATTATCGCCTATAATGGAATTCCCAATGGTAGCATATGGTCCAATATAAACATTTTTACCTATTAATGCCTCCGGATGAATAATTGCGGTTTCGTGTATGCCAGCTGATGGTCTTTTTACAAGAAAATGATTACCAATTTTTGCAATTGTTAGTTTTGGGTTCTCAACTATTATAAAAACTTTTTCTGTTAATACTTGACAATTTTTAAAATCTTTGTTTACAATTATGACATTGGCATTAGATTTTTCTGCCATTTTCTGTTTATTTGAATTATTGTTTCCAATCCAATCTAAAGTAATGTCATCTACATCATCGGGTGCTTTTAAATATTTTATTCCAATATTATTTCTATAATTATAAATCTCAATTATATCATCTTTAATAAATTCAATTATTTCTTCAAGTTTTATCATTACATAATTCCTTTTAATAAATGGGGAATTCTTCTAAATCAAACAACTGTTCTTTTGGTATCTGTTTTTTATTATGAAAATGCTCAATAACAGAAAAATAATTGCCTAATAATCTTTTTGCAGATTTATTATTATCAAACTCATCTTTTACAATTTCATATGCATTTTCAGATAATTTCTTTGCATTTTCCGGTTCCGCAAGATATTTATACATATTCTCAGCCAAACCGTCAATATCTCCAATTTCAGATAGTAAAATTGATTCTCTTTTAGAATTTAAAAAAGGAGTACCAGATGTTTTATATGCTACAACTGGAATTCTTAATAAAATTGATTCAATTATTGAAGATGAAATGACATCCATCTTATATGGTAAGATTGCAAATCTTGAATATTTTAAATGCTGATGTAAATCAGAATGATTTGGAAAATAATCATTGAAGATTACATTTTCTTTAATCTCATTCTTATTAATTATATCTTCTAATTGTTCAAGATACTTGTTAGACTTTAGACCACAAATATTAAGTGTAGCCTCATATCCATACTTTGATTTCAATATACCCATTGCTCTAATTGCATCTTCAACTCCTTTTTTATTAGTTAATTGTGCAGCAAAAAAAACAAAATCATATTTCTTTGTGAGTTTTTTAACTTTTGAAGGTATTTGTATTGGAAAATGGTGCTTAAAAATAATTGCATTGGGATTATTCTTTATTACCAAATCTCTGTACATTCTTCCACTACAGCCAAAATATTGGATTTTTTTATGCAATTTTAGTTCCAAATTCCATCGCTGAATATCAAAGTTCTTGTCGTGTAATTTTCTAATTGGATTTGAATAAACTGTCTGTAATGAAAGATAAATCGGAACATTTTTTATATCCAAAGCCGTAATTGAATAGTAGGGATTTTCAGAACCAATTAAATTTACAATATCAGGTTTAATTTTTTTGATAATTTTATTTACAAGATAGCGATTAATGAGATATTTTCTTTTTCTATTCTTAAATAATATATCCAAAATACTTTTAAAATATAAAAATACATCTGGATTAAAAAAATGATATTTGATGTTTCTTAATTCAAATTCAAAAATATTTTTTTTTAATCCTTTATGAGGTGCAATAATATGCAATTCAACATTCTCTAACTTTTCAAATTCCTTAATTTGACTTGTAATCCAAGGTGCAAAATCTTTATAGTTGGTTTTAGAAAAACACAATAATGATTTAATTTTATTAAAGATTATTAAATTTGATAGTGGCAAATGATTCCTGATTTCTTCATTAGAAAAATGGCAAATCCAAACAACTTTAATTCTTTTTTTCATTTATAATACCACATCATCATCTACATTTTTTTGATTATGTTTCTTTAATATCATGTCATAATATTCTTTTGTTTGAATAGCTCTATCATCAATACATTGAAAAACCCTTTTTCTTGGAGACAACGGTTTATCTTGCCACATACCATCATGAGTTAATACCTGCAATCCACAATTCCTTTTTTCGAGCAATTTATCTTCTAATCTATCATATCTCCATATTCCGGTTGAATCAGTACAATAATCAACTTCTTCTCTAAAATACTTAGAATACACATTTATCAATCCGGCAATCTTTTCATCATTCCAATTTAATATTTCAGGAGTTGTATTATGGTAAGAAAACGAGTCTATAGTAATTCCCAATACATTTTCTAATAATTCTCTTTCGAAATTAATATTATTTTCAAGTTCTTCTAATGTTTGAATATCATAGAAATGACAATCAAAATGAAGACCAATATGATGACCTAAATCTAAAATATTTTTAATCTCATTAAATGTACTTTTCTCAAAAAAACTATAAAATTCGCTATGGATATTTACAAAATAAATAGCTTCTATTCCAAGTTTAGCTTCCATCTTAGCCATTTCTAAAGAAATGGTGGCAGAAAATTCAACATCATGTCGCCAGATAATTTCATTTGATTTATTTGAGAAATTTGTATATTTTTTTAAAGAAAATTTTTCTTTTGCTAACTGTATTAACTTTTTATAATTACTCAAAGTAAAATCAGCAAACCGATATATTTCATTAATTTTCATTTAATTCCGCTCACAGGATTTCCTACATATGTGCCCGCTTCGGAAATGTTTTTTGTAACTACTCCACCTGCACCAATTATTACATTGTCACAAATTGAAATATTTGGCAAAACAGTAGAATTTGAACCAATATAACAACATTTCCCAATGGCAACATTCCCGAGTATCACTGCATTTGGTGCAATAGTGGTATAATCGCCTATTGTAGCGTTATGCATAATATTGCATTTTGTGTTTAATTTTACAAAATCTCCTATTAAACTATCAGAAGAAATATTTACATCAAATTGAATTATTGTGCCAGCACCAATTTTGGCAGATAATGAAATTTTTGATTTGCTTGAAATCAAAGAAAAAAAATCAAAACCAAGACTCTTATAGTAAGTGGATAGTTTCAATCGTAAATCAGGTTTATCAGGTGTGATTATCAGCGGATAATTTTTTTCTATTTTGTATGCATCACAATCCTTACCTAAAATTTTATATCCCCGATAATTACCTTCTTTATAATTATCAATTAATCCATAAATATCTAAGTTTTCATCTTCAATTAATTCAATTATTTCATGAAAAGCTCCAACAATTATAACAATATTATTCATATTGCATAATCCTTATTCTCTCACAAATATACTCTACTTCTTCTTTCTTCAAATTACCAAACATCGGTAACGTTATAAGATTATCTGTAACATAATCTGTAACAGGTAAATCCGAATAGTATTCTTCATAAATTGAAAAACGATGTACTGCCGGATAATGAATACTTGTTTGAATACCTGCCTCAGATAGTTTCTCTCTTATTATGTCTCTTTTTTTATAATCAGAATTTTTTAATGTTATTGAGAAAATGTAATTTGAAGGAAAATCAGAATTTTGTTCAAATGGTATGATAATATTATTATTTTCTTTTAGATTAGAAATGTACCATTTCCTAACATATTTCCTTTTTAATAAATCCTCTTTCAATTTATCAAGTTGAACAATACCAATAGAAGCTCTAATATCATCCATTCTATAGTTATACCCTAATTTCACTACATCATACCCTGTGGAATGACCTTTAGCTCTTTCGTAAGACATTGTAGTCATTCCGTGTGAACGCAATAATTTTGCATTATTAAAATACTCTTCTTTATTAGTAATCATCATACCACCTTCTCCGGTGCTGATATTTTTATTACTAAAAAAACTAAAACATCCAATATCACCGATTGTGCCCAATTTATTGCCTTTATATTCACTCAAAGGTCCATGGCATGCATCTTCAATCACTTTCAAATTATTTTTTTTTGCAATTTTCATAATAGCATCCATATCACAGGCAAATCCACCATAATGCATTACAACAATTGCTTTTGTTTTTGAAGTGATTTTCTTTTCAATATCAATAGGATCAATTGTTAAATCATTATAACTTTTGATGTCAGCAAAAACTGGAATTGCATTCAAGTATCTAATGGCATTTACTGTTGCTACAAAAGTAAGTGATGGGCAAATGACTTCATCATTTTCCACAATACCGGCTACTTTTAATGCAAGATGCAAGCTTACAGTACAATTTGTAGATGATAAAGCATATTTACTTCCCAACATCTCCGAAAACTTATTTTCAAACTCTTCACATCTTGGACCTGTAGAAATCCATTTTGATTTAATAGTTTCAACTACTGCATTTATTTCATCATCATTGAAATTCAGGTCAAATAAAGGTATATTATACATTATATATATTTGCCTTATATAATTTTAAATTTTCTTTTATCCAGATTATAGTCTCTTCAAGCCCGGAAGTCAAATTATAATCAGGCTTCCAGTTAGTATATTTTTTTATTTTACTATTATCGCAATACAGTCTTTCAACTTCGCTTTTTTCGGGCCTGATCCTGTCAGAATCAGATTCTATTTCAATATCGCTTTTCATTAACTCTACTATTTTGTCAACAAGATCTTTCATACTGATCTCATTATTCATACCGATATTGGTTATTTCCCCGTTAAGTTCATCATTCAGTGATATTTCATAAAATCCTTTTGCTGTATCCTTAACAAAGGTCAGGTCGCGGGTAGGATGAAGGTTGCCAAGTTTAATTTTCTTTTTTCCTGACAGGATTTGCGATATTATTGTTGGTATAATAGCCCTTGCTGATTGCCTGGGACCATAAGTATTGAAAGGCCTGACAACTTTAACCGGCATATCAAAGGAGCGGTAAAAACTTAAACCGATATGATCGGCCGAAATTTTTGTAGCTGAATAAGGGGACTGCCCTACCATCGGGTGGTCTTCGTCAATTGGAATATATTGAGCGGTTCCGTAAGTTTCGCTTGTAGAAGTAAGCATAATATTTTCATATTCCAATTCCCTGGCAGCCTGGAGAACATTATATGTTCCTTCGATATTGGTTTTGATATATGCCAGCGGAGATTCATAAGAATAAGGAATACCAATAAGCGCTGCAAGATGAAAAACCTGGCTACATCCCGAAGCTGCCTTTCTTACAGAATCAAAATCCCTTATATCGCCGGAAACAACTTCAATATTATTAGTTACTTTATTATAATCCAGCCACCCCCAGGAATTTTTTGAATTGTAGTGTGTAAATGCCTTAACAGCATATCCCTTTTTTACTAACAATTCCGTCAGATGCGATCCAATAAAACCTCCGGCCCCGGTTACAAGTATTTTTTTATCCATGATATTTACTATAATTGGTCAATTGTTAAAGTTCTCTCGAATTTTTTTAATCTTTTATAACCAACAATTCTACTTTCCAAATTTTTTATTTTTCTTAAAAATATATTTTTTTGCTTAATATGTTTTTTGAAATGATATAAGTCATAATCTGTATAGCATTCGATTTTTTCAGGATGTTTTTGTATTTTGAAATGATAATCAATTGGACGAAAATGATTATACCTTGCTCCTCTTGCGTGTAAACCATATACACCAATGTTTGATGTCAAATTAACTCTTGGAACAATTGACATTGCATTATTAATAAATCTTAAATATGCAAAAATGTAATCCCAAGTGTTATTACCTTTGCCATTTTCCTTCAAAATTGAAAATAGATTTTTATAGTATTCTGCTTCCTGAATAGAATTTGTTTTATTTTTTAAATAATTTAAATCTATATACTCATTTTCAATTTCTGTATTCAAATCGAATTTATCCCAAACTCTCTTCCAGGTTGCCCAACCCCATGTATGTCCATATCTTGAGTAGAAATAATCGTATTTATCTGGATGTGGATAAGGGGTAGAATTGGGGCCGGCAACCATCCATACCTGTTCATTGTTTCTATATTTTATTAGCATTTCCTGAGCAAATTTTAAAAATGCTAACGGTGCTACTATATCATCTTCAAGTACAATAACAAATTCTTCCTTGTCTAATACCCATGATACAGCAGAAGAAACTGTGATTTCAGCTCCCTGATTTGCTTCATTATACTTGTAATTGACATCACATTTCCAATTAACATTTTCAACAATACGTTTTACTTGATCAATCAATTTATCTTCATTTTCCTTATCCTGCCTTGCTCCATCAACAGCAACATAAAGCTTAGAAGGTTTCGCTTTTCTGATATAATCAAAAGTTATTTTGGTAATATCAGGACGATTGAAAGCTATAAAAAGGATGGGAGCCGAAATTTTATAGTCATTAATCATTTTTAAACCTTCTTTTATAGAAATCTTCTCTTATAAAAAATACAGAGTTTAATATTTTTGAATATAAAAAATAATTATAATTTTTTAAAAATTTAAATATGTCAGTCGAAAACAACTCTTCAATGTCTTTATGCCAAATTTCAATTAATATTAATTTGGGTTGATATACATCAAAGTTTAGTGATTTTAAAACATTAAAATCAACTCCTTCTGCATCAATATTAAGAAAATCAATTTCAGACAATTCAGGTTTATGATTTTTAATAATATTTTCAAGTTTCATTGTTTTTAATTCGTATTTATTAACAAAATTAATTCCAATTTTATTAAGATAATCTACAACATTTATATCAATAGTATTATATGCCTGTTCTTTAAAAGAATAATATGTGATATCAGTATCTATATCAAATACAGGATTTTCAATATTAATGTCAAATTTTCTTTTTTTATTGAATATTTTCATACTTCCGGGCATAGCATCAACATTAATCCCACACCAGCCTTTTTTATATAGTAAATATGTATTTGAAAATATAATCGGATGATAAGCCCCAACGTCAATATAAAAACCAGGTTCCTTAGAATTAAAGATGGTATTAATAATAATGTCTTCTCCAAATTGAGAGTAATATCTCTTACTATATAAATTTAATCTTGTTTTAATTAAATTTATCATTATTTTTCCTTATAAATATTTTTTTTAAAATGCTTTTAAATTTTTTATATTCATTTCTTGTTAAACTAAAATTTATAAATAAAAAACTATAAGAAATAGCAAAAAGAATAAATGAAAAAAAAGCCCTGAACAAACCTTTATCAAATGATACATTCACCAAATATACTAATATAATAGAAAGAAATAATGGTACAGCAGATACCAATAAGGTCTCTTTGACGAATTTAATCAGTTTAATTTTTAGAATATTTTTGGCAAAATAAAGCCTTTCAAAATAAATTATTGCTGTTATAAATATACCAATCGTATATATAGTATGTTCTGGGAAATCCATTTTAAATAAAAAATAAGTAACAGGTAAATTAAGAAATATAATAAATGATTCTGTTACTGTTAGATTTCGAATATCGCCCACAGCTCTTATTGCATTTGTTAATTGGAATGAAAATTTTTCAATAAAAATTGCAATTAATGATAATCTTGCAAATATTACTGCAAAATCAGGCACTTCTTTTAGCCACAAAATAAATAAATAGGGTAATTCTATAAAAACAGGTATTGCAAAAATTGAATATAAAAATACTGATAATTTAGTTGAAATTGATGTCATCCTCAGCATTCTTTCTCTATCACCACCACCTTCACTTTTTACTAATTGTGGATTTATTGCTTGAGTTAAATTTGCTGAAACTGTATTAATATTATTTGTAACAGTTTTTGCAATACCTTCTGATGCATTAATACGTACACCAAAAAATATATTTAGTAAAACACTCCTAAACTGAGAAATGCTGATAGCAGCAATCGAACCGAAAAAGTTCCATCCCGAAAATGAAAGAATACTTCTAATTAAAACTTTATCCTTTGATTTATGTGGATCATATTTACACTCAGGATATTTTCTATAGCTGTATCTTTGCTTAATTATCCTTTTAATTGTTTCAATTAATAAGATACCACCACCATAGATAATCAACAGAAAATCACTTAAATATATTAAAGATATTGCAAGTAATAGATGGAGTATGATGCCAATTAAATCAACAATTGATAGAAATAAAATATTTTCATGTGCATATATCACGGCATCATACGGAACAGCTATGACACTAATAAATACTGTAATTGCCATAAAATGGAATAATATTTTTGCATCAAAAATCTTATCAGCTGGAATATCAAGAAAATACTTAAAAAAAAATAAACCTCCAATTTCAATAAAAACGAAAATTAGTACCCCAAAAAGTAAATGAATTTTAAGAGTAGTACTAAATGTTGATCTCAACAAATCTTTATCGCCTGAACCTAAACTATGAGAAATAAACCGCATTGAGGTATTTGACATAGCTGACTGTAACACACCTAAAACTCCAATTACACCCGCTACTAAAGTGTAAATTCCATAATTAATTTCTCCTAATGAATCTAAAACAATTCTTGTAATTAACAGACCCAATATCATCACAATTAATAAGCGAATATATAATATTGCAGTGTTAAATACGACCTTTTCAGCAGCGTCCAAACCTTAACCTTATTATTATATTTTGAATATACTTAAACAATTTCAATTTTCAATTTTTCTGTATTTATTATCTATTCCATAAATTCTTAACTCCTGATTATCCCATAATTCATGAACTTCTTCAAGTATAAGCCAATCCGGTTTTGTTTTGTATAATATATCTTTATAATATGTTGCCCTCTCCCAATATCTAATTTTACTACTAATATCCGAATCAAATTGATCTAATAATATTGATTGATTATTATTAGAATATTTAAATTCAAACTTTAAATATTCAAAATTTTTACTTACTACAAAGGCAACTTTATTAATATTCATTTTCCATTTATCGTTAAAAGGACGTAATAATATACCATACCATGAGAATTGAGATTTCAACCCATAATACTGAAAATCAAAAATGTTTGGTTTATAATAATCAATGTAATAAAATTTTGGAAATTTTGGATCTAAGTAGTCATAATGTGCTCTATAGAATAAAGCTCCGGTATTAATATCTCTATTATAAAATTTTATACCTTCAAAATAAAATCTAGGATTAGTTAAAGAATGTAAAAAGTAAACATTATTATTGAGGTCGAAATATGAAGAATATTTTCTCATCTTTTCTTCATAATTGTCAATACCGATTTCATTTTCAACATTCATCCAAGATCTAACCACGTAAATAATACTAAAAGATATAGTAAAAAATATAAAAACTCCTATAACAATTTTTTTAATTTCAGGTCGCTTAACAAGAAATAATACAATCAAAACAAATTGAACAAATAATGAAGGCAAGAAAGTAAAAGCGAAACCGGCATAAATTAATTGAAAAATTGAAGCAGGAATAGAAATTATTATGAATAACAAGAGATGTTTCTTTTTATAAATTACATTTTTTGCAAAATAAATAAACAAAAGTGCTATAGGTAAAATATTTGGATGTAAATATCTTGATTGATGAGTTCTAAGTAAAAAAAATGCAAGAAAAACAAAGAAAAATATTAAAATTAAACTCCAATTAGATCTACCTGAAATAATGATATTCATAATAGAAATTAAAGAAATAATAATTATATAAATTGGAACTGAAGCATAATTAAATGTAGATTCAGTAAATACTCTGTTAACTATTAATACAATAATATATGAAACTTGTAAGGTAATATCCTGTATTAACCCGAGATAATCCATTCTATTAATATTATTGTCAGTTCCATAATCTCTATTAATTTTAACTTTGTCTTTCGTATTTTCTTTAATACCTTTATATTTGATAGTTTTTGTAATATACCCATCATTATTCACTATTTTAGAATTCTTTTTAATTTCCTTATTATTTTTATTATTCTCAATTTTTTTTGTTTTCTTTTCATCATCTATGTAATCTACTACAAATGTTTCTTTGATTGGTAATGCTTTGGATTCTTCCTTATTGCTTGTTGGGGGGGTGGCAGATGCCTGGGATTCTTCCTTATTGCTTGTTGGGGGGGCGGCAGATGCCTGGGATTCTTCCTTATTGCTTGTTGGGGGGGCGGCAGATGCCTGGGATTCTTCCTTATTGCTTGTTGGGGGGGCGGCAGATGCCTGGGATTCTTCCTTATTGCTTGTTGGGGGGGCGGCAGATGCCTGGGATTCTTCCTTATTGCTTGTTGGGGGGGTGGCAGATGCCTGGGATTCTTCCTTATTGCTTGTTGGTTTTGGAGGAGGTGTATAATTATATGCCAGTTCAAGTTTTTGATTTACTTTAATAATTGAAATTAAATTCCTTTTTTTACTAATTAAATTATTTTTTCCTTTCTTTATTTGAATATTATTTTCTTTATCATTATCAAAAATAAAAGCATTATCAACATTTGAATTTATATCTTCCTCATATTTAGAAAAATCATATTTTAATTTTGAATAATCAATATCATTATCTGTGTTATTTTTAAAATGAATATAATCAACAATATCAACAAATCTTTTAGTGGATTTAAAATTATTCTTACTTCTGACTGGATTGGCATATTTTCTAAATCTTTTATCAAGTGAATAAGCAGAAGAGCTTGGGTTTATGATTATATTCTGATTAAGATGATTGAAATTTAATCCAAAAATTAAACTAATATGTTTATTCTCAGGAATAAATCCTGTATAATACATCAAAAAAAGAAAAATAAATGATGGAATTACTGTAGCAGCAGACCTTATTAAATAAACTCCAATAGATTTTAATGAAAATATTGTTTTCATTTCCTTCAAATAATTATAAGAATAATAAAGTAATACCCCGCCAATTCCCATAATTCCTATGTATTCTTTTGCTTCGAGCAATATTAATAAAACAATACCAATAATTAAACTGTGTTTTTTTGTTAAAATCGTATAAAATAATACTGTGAGTATCAAGATTGAGGGTGTTTCTCTTAGATATCTGAAAGAACCTTGTAACATCAAGCTAGAGGCAATGAAGTAAAAAGTAGCAACAAAACTCCAGCCTTTTGAATTGAATAATATCAATGCGACCTTATAGAAAACAATTACATTGAAACATATTAGTAAAACATGATAAAAATAAGGTATATAAATAGTTGGCTTGGTAAATATCATTATTATTGCAGGTGGAATTTTGAATAATGAACCATGTGTACCTACTTGTGCATTTCCAAACCATTCCCAATTTTTTAGATATTCAGAGATAACAATTGTTTCATGTAAATATTGCCATTCATCTGGTGAAGGGAAATACAAAAATAAACCATAAATAATACCATATATCACTGCAAAACCTATAACAAAGAATGGATAGTACGGTTCTATTTTTTTTAGTGCTGTATTTAATTTTATCATAATTATTGTTGTATTATAAAAGTATTTCCAATTGCTTCATCTTATATTGAGACTTTCAAGTTGATAATTTTTCATTCAATTTATAATTAGTTATCTGATAATAAGAATTTTTAAATTTTTTGGTTTTGTTCAGGTGAAAAACTGGAGTACCCCCAGTTATATTTACACCAAGTTAAGAGGTTTTTATCTTTAATGGAATAAATCACCTTTTGTTTGTAAATTGTTAACGAAACATTATTTTCAACATTGAAAATATTACAAATTGTCAAATGAAATGCTCCCTATTGCTTAGACAAATAAAAGTATAGTTTATGGTGTTTATTAATCTATACTTCTTCTCTAATAAAATAAGAAAAAAATATGTAATAATATTAATTTTTCTTTTTTTTGCTACTTTTTTTTCTTTTTGTTAACAACCTGGAAATTGTGGATAACTTTCACTCTCCTTTCTATTTCTTTTTTTATCAATTGCTTACCGGATTGCATTTTTTCACTTTTCCAACAAAGTTTTCAATTAACGAACCGCTGTTCGTTCATATATTTTTCAGCCGGAATCTGGTATTCAATTCCTGCGTGCGGCCTCGTGTTGTTATACCAATCGACATAAGCCTTTATACCGCCATAGAGCTCTTTTCCGTCTTCGTAAGACTTCAGATACAGGTCTTCGTATTTAAAGCTCCGCCAGAAGCGTTCTATGTAAACATTGTCCAAGGCGCGGCCCTTGCCGTCCATGCTTACCTTAACATCAGCATCCAGAATCGTTTTCACAAAATCATTGCTCGTGAACTGACTGCCCTGATCCGTGTTTGTTATTTCCGGTTTCCTGGTTTTCAAAGACCTTTTTATTGTATCTATGCAGAACTCCTTCTCAAGGTTATTCGATAATTCCCAGTCGACGATATACCTGCTATAAACATCTATAATTGCTATAAGATACATAAATCCTTTACGCATCGGAATATATGTTATATCCAGGCTCCAAACCTGATCCGGACGACTTATTTTCATATCCCTCAACAGGTATGGATAAATTTTGTGCTCCTTGTTCGGTTTGCTCGTGTCCGGTTGGGGATATATTGCCCGAAGTCCCAATAATTTCATTAATCGCCTGATTCGTTTATAGTTAACATGGTATCCCAAAGAACGTAAGTGTGCTGTCATTTTTCTGGCTCCATAAAATGGAGTAATCGCGAATTGTTCTTTGATCAGCTTCATATATAGAATATTTGCTTCACTTTCACCCTTGGGTTTGTAATAATAACAGCTCCTGCTAATACCCAAAAGCTCGCACTGCCGGCTTATGCTAATTTCTTTATTATCAGCATCTACCATCTTCCTGCGTTCTTCTTTACTCACGGCCCAATTTTTTTTTTAACCAGTCTAATTCAATTTTTAGCCGGCCTATTTCTTCATATAATACTGATTCGTCTTTTTCTTTTTTATTCTTCCCTGGCCCACGCTTGTTTTCAAATACTTCCTTTTCACTTTCTTTTAAATGCTTTTTCCACATGCTTATCTGGTTTGGATGAACCCCGTACTCCGATGCCAGCTCGGTTATTGTTTTTCTCTCTTGGACTGCCTCCAGGGCTACCTGCATTTTGAATTTTGAACTGTAATTTCTTCGTTTGTTTGCCATTTGATGCTCCTTTTGATTTTTTGCAAGTTAAGATTATTTCACCTTAAATCGCTGTTTTTTTTAAAGGAAGCCGTTCAATTTTCAATCCACCATTTTTTAAAAACAAGCTATAAATCTCAGCACCTTTATAATTTAAATGTTCAGTATCTGCAAAACATGAATCAGCTAATTTGAAATTACTATGATTTAATAATGTGGCCTTTGAAAAAATATCTTTTGCAATATACTCATATTTATTAACGTAATTCTTATAAATGGTCTGTTTTGATTCATTAATAGGAATATTTAGTAGAAACAATTCTATTTCATTGTTTAAACAAAAATCATATATTTTTTTTACATAAAAGAGATTATATATTGAAATATTATCTTTTAAAAACTTTAATGGTTTTATTTCATTTTTATTTTTTTTTATAATTTTATTTAAATATCTATATTTTCCATAATTGCTTTGACCTCTTAAATTACCAATTGTATTAAATATTATTGCACTTGGAGTGTTAATGATAACATCATATGGATTAGCTTTCAAAATTTCCAGATAATCTCCAAAACTCATTAGAAAGATATACTCTCTCAATTTAAATTTAATTTTTTCAGCCCCGTAAAACCATGAGTCCCTATTTTTAAGTATATCATTATATGAAAAACCAAGTATAATCGTGTCAATTTGCTTATTGTAATTAATCATATTCTTGATTTTTATGTAATTATAGAACTGAGATGTTCCACTTGATGCAAAATTAAAAGCTTTCTCAAATATTTGATCATTAATTGCACATTCTGAATGAGAGTCACCAACAATTAAAATATTTTTAGAATTTTGAATTTTATAATTAAATGTTTTCTTATTGAGGAAAACTGATATTAAAACTAACAATATTGTAACAAATATTGATAAAATTGAAAATTGTAATATATTACTCAAAAACTTTTTCATTTCAAAACTGGAAATAAATGAATTGTTGCTGGGAACCTCTAAATATTGCTATTGAAAGAATCACAAAAAAATATAATGACCATCTAATTTTTTTATTTTTGATATAATCAATTTTTAATCCGTATGTATGTTTTCTGTTTAACCATTCAACCAATATAAATAGTAATAAAAGAAAAATAACAATTAAACTCATTAAAAAATTATCATAATAAGGAGTTGAAAATATTGAAACAGAAAATATATTATCAATATAATCAATAGCCATTGAAACGGATTCTGCCCTAAAGAAAATCCATGCAAAAGTTGTTAAAGAAAAAGTAGTTGATATAAGTAAAAACTCTTTAATGCTAGGTAATATTTTATTTTGTGCGACAATATCAAGGTTTTTTCTATTCTGTTTCATAAGCAATAAAGGCAAGAAATAAATCGCATTCAATACTCCCCAGATTATGAATGTCCAGTTTGCCCCATGCCAGAAACCACTTACAATAAATATAATAAATGTATTTCTGATTTTCATCCAAGTACCAACTTTGCTCCCACCAAGAGGTATATAAACATAATCTCTAAACCATGTAGATAATGAAATATGCCAGCGTCTCCAGAATTCTGCAATATCTCTTGAAAAATATGGATAAGCAAAGTTACGCATCAAATTGAATCCAAAGAGTTTTGCCGTACCGATTGCAATATCAGAATATCCTGAAAAATCTCCATATATCTGAAATGCAAAAAATAAAGCACCAATAACCAAAGTGCTGCCGGAATAATCCTGATAGTTTGTAAAAATATCATTAGCATATACAGCACAATTATCGGCTATAACAATTTTTTTGAAAAGTCCCCAAAGAATTTGCCGCATACCATCGGAGGCCTCTTCATATTTAAAAGTTCTCTTTTGATAAAACTGCGGTAGTAAATTCTTAGCTCTTTCGATTGGACCTGCAACAAGTTGTGGAAAAAAGCCCACAAATGCAGAAAAAGCGATAAAATCTTTTGTTGGTTCTAATTTTTTTCTATACACATCTATTGAATAGCTAAGTGTTTGAAAAGTATAAAAACTTATACCAACCGGCAAAACAATATTCAAACTACTTGCTTGAATTGGATTTCCAAGCAATGTAAAAGCATCGGCAAAACTCTGTGCAAAAAAATTGAAATATTTAAAAAATCCTAGAAAACCGAGATTAAAAAAAATACTGGTTAATAAAAGTAATTTTCTTTGTTTCGGATTTTCTGATTTCGATAAATAAATTCCAACAAAATAATCAACAAAAGAACTAATAGCAATAAGAGAAAGAAAACGCCAGTCCCACCAACCATAGAAAAAATAACTTGCAATCAGAACAAAAGCATTTTGTGTTTTTAAATTTTTATTAAAAACAAACCAATATAGAAAAAACACTATTGGTAAAAATATTGCAAATTCTATTGAATTAAATAGCATCTATTTATAGAACTCAATTGTTTTTTCTAATCCATCTTTGAAATCAACTAATACCTTATAATCAATATCAGTTTTGATCTTTTCAATACTTGCAAGGGAATGTTTTACATCTCCGGCTCTGTCTTTTTCATATATCGGCTCAATGTTTTTCCCAATAATCTGATTTAGAGATTTTACCAGGTCTATCAAAGTAAATCTTTCACCACACCCTACATTATAAACATTCCCGGGAGCTTTTTCTGATAAACAGGCAAGAAGGTTTGCATTAATATTGTTCTCTACATAAGTAAAATCACGGGATTGCAGGCCGTCTCCATAAATAACAGGCTGCTTATCATTTAAAATAGCTTTAATGAATTTCGGAATTACAGCGCTATACTGTGATGTTGGATCCTGATTGGGGCCGAATACATTAAAATATCTTAAAGCAACCGTTTCAAGGCCGTAAAGCCAGAAATAAGTCTGGCAATATCTTTCGGATGTATATTTTGTTACTGCATACGGAGATAAAGGATTGACCGGCATATTCTCTATCTTTGGCAATGTTTCGGAATTCCCATAAATTGAGGATGAGGATGCATAAATAACTCTCTTAACTCCAAATTCCTTTGCAGCTTCAAGAATATTCAAAGTTCCGAGAATATTTACATCGTTAGATGTTATCGGATCATTTATTGAACGAGGAACAGACGGGAGAGCCCCCTGATGCAGAACAAATTCCACACCTTTAACAGCATCCCGAACAATATGAAAACTTCTGAAATCACCTTCATATAATGTGAATTTCGGATTATTCCTGAAAGGTTCGAGATTCTCCCTTTTACCGGTTGCAAAATTATCCAGTACCCTGACTTCATTACCTTCATCCAATAATCTTTTTACAATATTGGAACCTATAAAACCGGCACCACCGGTTACTAAAAAGGTTGAGCTGCTTATCATAATTGTTTTACTCTTTTATCAGTTTCAATTTTTATTAATATTTCATTCCATATATTCGTAATATTTTCCATCGAGTACTCATATTCATGTTCTTTTCTGAAATTCTCAGCGCCTTTTTTTAATCTTTTATATAATTCATCATCAGTCATCAATTGATAAATTGCATCTGCAAAACCTTCTACATCAAGTGGCTCTACAAGCAAAGAATTATAATTATGTATGGCAACTTCAGGTATGTTCGATATATTTGGCATAATACATGGGATTCCTAAACCTAAACTTTCAATAGCAAACATTGGTTGGCCTTCAAATTCTGAGGTCATAATCGCAATTCTTGATTCCGAAATAATTTTTTCAATATTATTCGTAAAGCCAAATATTTTGATATTATCATTTAATCCCAACTTGTCAATTTTATCAATGATCTTATTTTTTAACGGACCATCACCATACATTTTAACAATAAAATATTTTACTTTATAATTTGTTTTTAATTGAAATAATGCCTCTGTTAAAATATCAAGTCTTTTAGATTCTGTAAATGTACCACAATAAATTATTGACTGATCTTTAAATAAATTATAGTTATCATCAAAAAAAGTATAATGATTTGGAACATATTTGGAACATATTTCTGTGTTAAAAAAATCATTCAAATCTTTTTGAACAGTACTACCTCTGGTAATTAAAAAATTTGAATTTTTAATAATATTACTTTTAAATTTTGACATTTTCAGTTTATCAAAGGATTCAACTAAATTGAAAATAAAATATTTATTAAATATCTTGGACAATAAAAAGCCAATAATACCATGATACATCATTTGAATAGACATTATAATATTTATATCTTTAAATAGAATCAGGGAAATTGCAACAAATATCCTATAAATTTCAAAAAGATAAGAATTCCTGAATATTTTTAAACCCGGCGATATACAATTTATCTTTTCGTTAAATAAAGCCGACTTACGAATAATATAAATTTTATTAATTTGATTATTATTTATAATCGGTGATAATTTTGATAATAATTTTTTTTCTGAAAGACCTGCAAAAATTAATATATTCATTTCAATTTATATAAATATTTCTTAAAAAGCTGATATGAAAATCTTGGATTCATTCTAAAAATATTTCTTATAAAATTCAATTTAACATGTAATTTAAAATTATTATATGATTTTTTATATTCTTTTTTAAAAGTACTCTCCAATACTCTTAAATCGAAAATATTTGATATTTCGGTATCAATTATTTTAAATTTTTGTTGCAACATATCATTATCAGGCTTTTGGGGTATTCCATTTTTATCAATTTTTATCGGAATAATAGTCTTGCTGATAATTCCATATCTATCAAATTCACATTTAAAAACTATTGACTCTCTACTTTTAGGAAATGACATATCGAAAACAAAATTCCCTAAGCTATAAACGATAATTCCGTTTTTATATTCCTCAATTCCCTGATAACAATGAGGATGATGCCCTAATATCAGACTTGCACCTGAATCAATTAACTTATGTCCAATATTTATTTGTTCAGGCGAGGGTAAAGAAACATGTTCTTTGCCCCAATGGACTGAAACAATTATATGGTTAACATCATTTTTATATTTAGCAATAATTTCAAGTATTTCATCAATATTTTCAGGTTTATAATAATAATCCTTTTTATGATTTTTATCTTCAGCTAATGAGAAACCAATAAATAAAAATTTAATTCCGCCTTTTTTAATAAATTGAAATATCAAATTTTTATATTGACTTCCAATAACATTGATATTACTTTCAATTAATCTATCAACACTTTCAGAATATTTTCTAACTCCATGATCTAAACTATGATTATTTGCAACATTAGCTATTGTTAGTTTTATCTCTTCTAAAGAAGCAATTGACTTTTTGTCGGCAATTAATGATATTTCTTCAATATTTTTAGAATTGGGTACTTCTGAAAGGACAGCTTCAATATTTCCATGAACTATATCAGATTCAATAAAATATTTCTTCACTGCATTAAAAGCAGAATTAAATCCCTTTCTTGATAAATATGATTTAACACCATAACCAATATTCTCTGGCATTTCACCGAACATTATATCACCAACAGCAGTAAAATTTATTTTTCTATTATCCATTTTCACATTCATTGATAATAAATTTAAATTTTCCATTTTTTGTGGGTTCAATATCATTTACAAATTCAAACTGCAATTTCCATTCTGGTGCTCGTTCATATACAACTCTTTTTATGTCATTAATTAATTCTTGTTTAAAAGAATTACCGATTACTAATTTTATCTGAATTAAATCTAATGATTTCTGAATTACCTGATATTTGTTTATACCATTATCATATTTCCAAAAAATGTATAGAAAAAACCACCCATGAATATATTTTCCCGCAGGCGTTTTAAATACATCAACAGATCTACCAACCATTTCTTCAATTAATTTAGTTTGCCTTCCACAGGCACATCTTTTATTTGAAATTATTGCTCTGTCACCTGTGTCATATCTGAAGAAAGGAAATGCATAATTGAAGAGAGATGTTGCAATTATTTGGCCTTCACCTTCAATAAGGTACTCTCCATTATCTCCTTTTAATTCCGTTATTGCATTTTCTGTTGTTATATGCATACCATTATGATTATTACATTCAAAAGCCTGAACACCTCCATCATTCAATCCATATCCATCGAAAACACAGCAATTAAATACTTCCGAAATTACTTTTCTCATTTCAGGATGTAGTTTCTCAGAAGTAGTTAAAATAGCTTTTGGATTCCAATGTTTTCTATTATTATTTCTTATCCATTTTGCAAAAAAGAAAATAGATGAAGGATAACCTCTAATAAATTTTGGTTTAAAATCATTAATTACATTCAAATATTCTTCCATTTCTAAATCCGACATATCAAAAGAAGATATCTTTTTTATGTTTCTCGAAATTTCATTTAAAAAATTAACAAATTTAATTTTCGACTTTGAAGCAATAGATGCACCTCCCATCATTACCATACTATCAGATAATTCATAACCTCCTATATTCCAGCCACAATATAATAATACTCCGGCTCTTAATCGATGCTCTTTTGATATTCTGTATCTCATTGGAGTTCCAGTTGTACCACCTGTAGATCCATTAATATGTCTTATTTGATCTAAGTTTTTCGGAATGAACTTATCATAATTATTATTAATTATATCTTTTGTTAAAACGGGCAATTTTTTTAGGTCTATAAATCCAAAATGTTTTTCATTTATACCATAATCGATAAATAGATTATGATAATATTCAACATTATTAAATGCATATCGGGCAATTATATTTAATTGTTCCTCTTGTTGCTGCATCAATACTTCATAAGATTGCCACTGATTATCCAAAAAATAATCATAAAGTTTGTTAAATCTTTTATCATAAAGATTATGAGTAATAATAAAAATATTCTTCCTAAATCCCATTTATTCCTTCCACTACCCTTTAACTAACTTTTACATCACAAAAAAAATTCAATAAGAATTTTTAAATCTTTTATTCTATCAAATTTATGAAGTTTCTTTTTCAATAGATTGAAATCATTTCTTAAAGTTATAATCCATTCAGCCTCATTGATACAAGTAATACAGATTACTTTTTGAAATTAGGCTTCCTTATAAAATCCTCCAGAATCAGAAATTATCTTGCTGGAATTGTTTTGAAAATAATTCCAATTTTAATATAATCGAAAGATAAAAATTAAAGATTTGCAGGATAGTTAAAGGGATTTGTATATTCAAAACAATTATTTTGTGTTAAGATATTATATTTTAATAAGTCATCCTTCTTAATACCTTCATAATTTGTAACCAACAAGGAATCAGTTCCAGTTTTTACGATAAAATCTCCATTGTCAAAAACATGTAAAATTGTACCAGGAAATATATAAGGATCGAAGAGACGAGTATCAAATGGTTGAGCTTCCCATATTTCAATTTTTTTGTCATTTAAAAAAGTAAATGCCCCGGGAAAAGGTTTGGTCACAGCTCTAATTAAATTATAAATTTCTTTTGTACTTCTATTCCAAAATATTAAGCCATCTTCAGCAGTCCTTTTGGGATAATAACTAGGCTGGATGGCCATCTGTTTTTGAGGTTTGAATTGTCTTAATAAAATATTATTTAGATTATCTTTTAAAATTTTCATCATTGATAAAGTATTTTTATAGTGACAAGTTTTTGCATTATCTCTATACTTTTTATCAATTTCCGAAGCCTTGGAAAAAGTAATTATTGAATTAGCAGCTCCGTGAATGTCATATGGATACTTGGATTCTGTTGTCCATTTAGGAGCATTTTCAATTGTAAATAAATTGTTTTGATAAAACTCTAAAGATTTAGTATAAATTTTTAAAATTTTTTCATTTTTTGTAATTTTATAATAATCTAATAAACTATCAAGTATAAAGGCCGTATGATAATTATCCGGTAAATCTTTTTTTAAAGGATGGTCACTCTTGGGACAACTGTAATACCAGGAAAATTCTTCATTCATTGAATAAATTACAAAATTCATTAATTTATCAGAAAATTCCTTTGTTTTTTTATCATTATCAATCAAGTGATACTTTATTAAAAAAGCCGACGTAAAAGCCTGGATGTTTATGCATATTGGGTAACTTTTGAACGGAAAATATGATATTGCTAATTTATCTTCTTCTTCAAAAACTTGGGGAAAAACATTAAAAATTGAATCCTTTACCGATTCAAGATACTCAAGAAATTCCCCTTCTTTTGTTGTTTTATATAACTCTAAAATTGCTTCGGCTGTTATAATAGTATTTGTGATATTAGGATAATATTTTGGAAGTGTGAAATTTAAACCTTGCCATGTAAAATTATGACCCCATGCTAAAGTATCAAAATTTTTTGAAGCTAGTGTTATTTGCTTTTTGAGTAATCTTTTAGCTTCATTTAGATAATATTCATCTTTAGTAATATTGAAATACTTAACAAGTGCATTTACGAACAATCCATTACCTTTAATATTTTGCTTCTTTTCAATTAATAGTAAGTTTCTCAAATTAACAGGAGATTCTTTAATAATTTGCTGAAATAAAAATCTAATCAATTTTGACTTTTTAAATATCTTTTCTGAAAAGATATTATTAGCACCATCAAATTTATCATACCCTTCAAAATTATTTGAAATATTATAATCTAAAATTAGTTTTAGGATTTCTTTTATTTTTGAACCATTCATGATATTTTTTTTATTATCGTTTCACTTGCTTTTCCATCACCAAAATAATCTCCATAGTGACAATTAGTCTGATCATAATTCAAAGCTTCAAGGATGTCAATTCTATCTCGGTTTTTTACCAGAATATTACAATTACTTATTAATGTCTCAACCCATTCTGTTTCAGGACGAAGAGTAATACACGGAATTTTCTGAAAATAAGCTTCTTTTTGTATTCCACCTGAATCAGTTATTATCTTTTTAGCATTTTTCTCAAGCATTAGCATATCTAAGTAGCCAATAGGTTCAGTTAATATTAGGTTTTTGGGTATATCTAACCCGAATTTTTTTATATTTTTCATTGTTCTTGGATGAACAGGAAAAACAAAAGGTTTATTTATCTCTTTAAGAGCATAAAATATATTATTCAGAATATCCTTGTTATCTACATTATACGGCCTATGAAGAGTTACCAGATAATAATCTTTTGGCATAATTCCGAGCTTTTCAATAATATTTGAATTTTTTTCAGCTATTGGCAAATTTCTCAAAATTGCATCATACATAATATCACCAGAAAAAATTGACTTTTCTGTTAAACCCTCATTTGCAAGATTTTTCATAGCTGTTTCAGTTGGAGCATAGAGAATATCCGACAAATGATCAGTGACTATTCTATTGATCTCTTCAGGCATAGTTTTATTATAGCTTCTGAGTCCACTTTCAATATGTGCTGTTTTAATATTCATCTGTGCAGCAGTTACAGCCGCAGCAAGTGTAGAATTAACATCGCCAATTAAAAAAATTAAGTCTGGCATATCTTCACTTAATATATCTTCCAGGCCTTTCATAATATCGGCTGTTTGTGATGTGAGAGTACTAGATCCAACTTTAAGATTATAGTCCGGCCTAGGTATATTTAACTGATTAAAAAAAACATCTGACATATTCAAATCATAATGCTGCCCGGTGTGAATAATCTTATGATCAATATTATCATTGTATTTCAACTCATCAATCAGTGGCGCAAGTTTTATAAAATTTGGTCTGGTACCAATTATACTACTAATTTTCATATTTATTGATTATCTTCTCATATAAAAATTCATTCATATCAACTTTTTCATCTAAAAGTTTTTTTCGTTTTAAATTCCATTCATCCATTTCATTATTTTCAATAATTTCTTTGATTTTCTGAAATGCCAGATAAAACTCAGATGGTTTGAAGCCATAAGAAAGACCATATATATTTTCCTTCTCTTCCATTACTGAAATTTTGCCAACAAAATCATTGATTCTTACAGAAGGTGTTCCTAAAACAGCCGCCTCAGATGTCATTGTCTGACTGTCAGTAATTAACAAATCCGAATAATATAAAAAATGATGAATATCTTTAGGATGGATTTTCAATCTGTAGTTTTCAAACTCGGGTAACAAAGGTTTTTCAGAAGAAATTACTATTTCGCCAAATTTTGATAAATAATTGATCAATTTTTCTACATTTGATTTTGATAAACCCCCAACATTATTGTTTATGTCATGAGTAGCTGTCAGATCCACTAATCTTATCAGAAAAAATTTACTTTTGAAATCAAAGTATTGATTAATAATATCAATATCTGGCTGGAAAATTTCCGGCGTAAGGTAAGCCAACTCTTTATAACTATTAAAGCCAATCTTTTTATTTTCAAATTCATTTATATTGGTGCATATAGGAGCTACAATTTTAACAGCATTTTTAAAAAGAATTCTTAATTCTGGAACAATTGAAATATCATCATCAACAAAAAAGTACGATTTTACTTTTCGAATTTTACCAATCAGAACCAACAGATCATCTGTTATAAATAAATCGTATTTTTTCCCTCGTGTATAATTCCATAGTTTAAACAGAGTTTTTGCTGCAAAGTATATCGTAGAAAGTTTTTTAGGCAATTTTTTACTTCTTCTGCCTTCAGGAATAATATTGGTATATTCCCATCCTTCGTTGATAATTAATTCCTCTAATACATCTTTTGTCACAATAACTAAATCAACCTGATGCCCCTCGTTTTTTAATCTACGAATGGTATGCTTAAACAAGTGGTATTTTGATGGATGAACAATAAAGAAAAGTAATCTCATTAATACAGCTTCTTTATCTGATTAATTCTGTTAATTGTCGATTCGAAGTCAATTCCGATTGTATCACAATACCATTTTATTGATTCAAACCTTGGTTTATTATCTCGTTCTGCAAGTCTGAGGGCTTCCTTACGGCTTATCATATTTTCCATGATCTGATTCGAACGGAAAGTATCATTTTCTGAAAATCCGGCAACAGTATAATATATGTAGTTATAAAATGGGGCTGTTCCGTCTCCTATTCTCCAGGTTGTTTCAGTATCTTCAGCAATTTCCCAATCATAGTGGCCAAGCAAAATTTTATCTACCTGATTTTCTTCCCATAGAATATAATTATATAAATTCACAAACTGATGGTCCATTACATAATAAGATTTAAAGGCATCAAGAGTATCAAGCATTGAGGAATTCAGATATCCGGGATTTAGTAGAAATTCTTTTCCGTAAAAACTCAGCATTTTAAATTTATTTTTAATTGATAAGCTATAAGTATGATCTTTATCAAAAACAGGCTTTATGCCACAAAAACCTGATTTAAAATTAGTTGTTTCAAGCATGTTTTCACAAAGGAAAGCAAGTTTGATATTATTTTGCTTCATCAATTCATTTGCCCAATAGAAATATTGCTTGTCGCCAGCCATAAAAAGAGGTACTGTACCTAAATGAGGCCTTTTCAGCCAGGCGCTTACATTTTTTCTGATATTTTCCCTTTTCTTCCTGATATCAGCCGAAATCAGAATATGTTCAACTCCGAGTTTCCCGCATAATCTTGCCTGATTTCGCCGGGCAAGATCAGTTATCATACCCCAGTCATAAGAATAAGCAATTGGGTTGAGGCCTAATTCTTCTTTAATATAATGTAGACCATAACTACTGTCCCTGCCACCGCTAAAAGCTACCAGGCAGTCCGGTTTGCCGTTTGATTTTCTGTATGGTTCAACAAATTCCAGTAACTGTTCTTTACCCTGAAGATTTTGTTCTCTATAATTATTAGCAAAATTTGAAATACCGTTTTCATCGAATTCAATAAAAGGAAAGGTTTGCGGTAATATTGTCTTCTCACAACGTTTTAACAGGGATACTCTGGCAGCATTTTTATCAAATTCTTCAAAAAAACTGTTTTTAACAATAAATATTTGAGTTTCTTTTTTAAACACAATATCTGATTTACTATTTGTCAGATCAGTAATTTGTTTAATTATTCCGTTAGAAATATTTTGAGTATTATCACTTAGGTTTAAAAGATTCAATAAAATTGTTTTCCCGGGTTCTACGTGTAAAATTTCTGGATTTTCAGAATATTCTATTACAACATTTTTTAGAATAAAAGCTTCCGAAGCAAAAATAAAGATATCATTATCAGAATAATAATATAGTGACCCATTGTTTGTACTTATCAATAGATTTTGATAATTTTCGAACAAAACTGCAACATTAGTCATACCATATATATCATCGAAAGTTTTATTTCTGGCTTCCAAAATATCCTGATTAATTAAATTTCTCTTTAAAAGAGCAAGAATTACTTCGCTGTCCAGCTCTGAAGTCCTTTTAATATCAGAATATTTTTTCCATAATTCATCAACATTTACCACAATGCCATTATGAATACCAACCATTCCATTTTTAATAACAGGCTGATTATTAATATTCAATTCTTCGTTACCGTTTGTAACTAACCTGGAGTGGCCAATAGCAGTTTTAAAACTGTTGGATTCGAGTAGCCAATCAAGATTATTTTCAAATTCTTTGGATTTAATTAAATGTGATGCCGGATGTTTTGTTTTAAAAACCTTAATTTCTGTATTATTACTGAATGCAAATCCTGAAGCTTCTTTGCCTCTGGATTCTGAATAAATAAAAAGGTTTTTCAATAAATTACTAAATTGACTCTTATCAATTTTTGATTCTTCTTTTATTGAAATTCCAAATATTCCGCACATAATTTATCCTAAAATAAAAATTGTTTAAAACCCACATCATGCCTTATCATACAGAATGAAGATATTGGATTAGCCATATACTCCCTGAATAAAACCACGTTCTCATACTTCTCCTTTATCGCTTCCAGATACTGGCGGTAGCGGGGGAGGGTGAAATCCTTAGATAGTTTATAGTTGATAGTGGAAAGTTGAGAGTTGTTCATGAATTAAGTTTGGTGGTTAGTGATTAGTGGTTAGTGAAGAATCCATCTTTCCCTGCTGATAGTGTTGAAGAATGGATCCTTCGCATTTGCTCAGCCTGCCCTCGGCTTGTCGGGGGATGACATTTCTCAATATTTTTAAGCAATACAGCATAGTTAATTATCAATTTCAATTTTTAATTAAAGAAGCCTCTTGTCATTCTGAAGGAGCTTGCGACTGAAGAATCCATCTTTTCCTGCTGATAGTGTTGAAGAATAAATACTTCGCGGTCAACCACTTGATGTGAATTCTGGAATTTCCCCCTTTGGAGGGGGATTAAGGGGGGGGAGACTACTATCGCTAATTTTTTTAAGCTATGAAGCATTTTTAATTATCAATTTTCCATTTTTAATTAAAGATCCCACCCCTCAAGGGGAATTTTTTCTTTGCGGTTATTTCTTACTCAGCAGATCAGTAATTTCAAAGATGAGGGCAGTATAATCGGAAATAGAATCAATTATCCTGCTGAAATCATTTTCGTTATAAACATGGCTTAAAACGTTGCGGTCGTCGATAGCGCGTATTAGAAGCAAATATTGATCTTCGCTGATATTGCCGCTCTTATAAAATTCTTTTATAGCCTGCTTGGGAGATTTGGTGTCAATTCCTTCATATTTAAGCAGGTATTTTTTTACTGTTTTCCAGAACAGTTCAATTGTATATTCAAATTTCTGCGCCAGGCCGTTCTGCAAACCGTCAAGGATTATCTCATCTTCAGTTGTCAGATTGTTTATCTTTTTTGCAAGATCGTTCAGGCTGCTGACAGCTTTGGTTAACTGGTTTAGTTTCACATCCATTTCACTGCATCCCGAAAGATTATGCTCTTAAAATTGTCGTCGGCTTTGGCCAGATCAACAATATCTACTTTGTATGGAACGAAAGAATCATCAAATTTATCACATAATTCCGCGATAAGCCTGCTGTTAATATTTTTGGATTCAATCGCGATATCAATATCCGAGCTATGGCCGCGATCGCCCCTTGCCGACGAACCATAAAGATAAACACATGTATCTGGCGGAAGCATTTTCTTCAGTTCTTCTTTTATATAATCGATTGATTTATTATATAGTTCTTCGGCATTCATGGTTTATACGTTTCAGTTAAGTAGCTGCTTGAATATTTGAATTTATATCCGATTTCTCGTCATTGTCAATTAAAGAACCCTCTTGTCATTCTGAAGGAGCACGCGACTGAAGAATCCATCTTTTTTTGCTGATGATGTTGAAGAATGGAGACTTCGTGATCCACCCCTCGATGAGAATTTTAGAATGTCCCCCTTTGGAGGGGGATTAAGGTCGAAATTTTCGACCAGTTCTTCTAGTCAAATAATCCAGATCATCCATATCTTTATTTCTTCCGGAATATTTCTTGTTTTTAATAAGATCATCTATTCCAATATAATTAATCACAAAAGATAGTGATTTATCCTCGATATTCAGGGATTCTTTATTGGTCCATGCCTCATTAAAATTAACTCCGTCGATATTGTTGATCAAATCAATCCGGTTTGGTGGCAAGCCAAATTGAATAATAATGCCATCCCTTTCTAATTCTTCCGTCTGATTTAATCCGGGGATATCATTATCCCAGAATTCATTAAGGCATGAAAATAATTTAGTACAGTTCTCTTTACTAAGATCATAATAAATATCAATATCGCCGGTAAGCCTTGCATAGCCATAATAAATAACAGCCTCGCCCCCTACGATCATATATTTTACATTATGCTTATTCAGCAGATATAAAAATTCCAATATATCATCAGAAAATATCATGAAACTTTCCAGGCCCGGCTTTTACGTACATCAGGCGTTTTTTCGCCGTAAAATTTCTTTTTCAATTCCCGGGCGGCCATTTGTCTTTCAATCGACGTCATTTTTAACTGCTGAAGAATTTCATATTCCCTGGCTTGTTCATGATTATCTGATATATTTACTATTCTTTCCATTGCCATTTATCGATTTTCAATTTTCAATTAAAGAACCCTCTTGTCATTCCCCGACTGGTCCCCGATTTATCGGGGCAGGCAGTGAGCAGGCTTCTGGAGCTTGCGACTGAAGAATCCATCTTTTTCTGCTGATAGTGTTGAAGAATGGATCCTTTGCTACGCTCAGGATGACATTTCTCAATATTTTTAAACTATAAAGCATTGTTTAGTTTTCAATTTTCAATTAGGAGTCCACCCCAGCCCGTCCCGATTTATCGGGATCCTTCGCGCTGCCACCCTTAGAGAGGGGAATTTTTCTTTCTCAGCATATTTATTTTCTTTTAACTGTATGCTTTAGCTTCAGTACGGCGAAGTTAATTTCTATACTGGTTTCCGTTTCGCCAATTGTCAGGTCGTCGTCAAATATTTCTGAGATAATTTCACCACTGCGCCTCATCAGGGAGCGTTTTTCGTTTTCGCTTTCCATTTCGCCCATTTCCCTGATATTCTTTCCCAGCTCGCGAATTTTAGCAAACGCCTCGATTATTGCTATAGTAGTAGCAGTTGCCCTGGCGCTTTTCAGAATGGTAGCCAGCATATACATGCCCTTTTCAGTAAAGGCCTTGGGTAATGCTTTGGAATATTTAAGTTTATCGAGGTGGTCGAAATTTTCGACCAGTTTACGTTTTTCCTTTTCATCTAACTCAAAAACATATCCTTCGGGAAATTTTTCAGGATTATTGGAAACAGCCTCGTTGATCCTTTTGGTTTCCACGCCATAGAGATCGGCAACATCGCTGTCGATAATAACCTGCCGGCCTCTCAGGATTATTATCTTATCTTCAATATTTTCGAATCTGACTATTTCCATTGTCAATTACTAATTATCTCATCAAATAATTCAAATATTTTATCATTAATCTCAGTATTTGCCGAAGCTAATTTTCTTTGCACAATATTTTGGGATATTGTATAAATTTTATCAACTCTTATTTGCGAAGTTGTTGGTAGCATACCATAGGCAAGGTCGTCATTTGTAATCCTGACCGAATATTTTTTATCGCTGAGTTTGGAAGTTATTGCCATTACAATTATATCTTCGGTAACCCGGTTGTAATTAGTTCCTGAAATTACTATGCAGGGCCTTTTTTTTGCGCTGCTCAGATCAGTAAAAGGGATAGGTATAAGAAGTATATCGCCGGATTTATACATTGTTCCAGATTTCATCGTCAATTTCATTATCCCAGAAATCAAGAGAGCTTTCGGCAGCCCGGAGGAAGGATTCAGCATTTTCTTTATCTGCATTGGCCAAAGGCTTCAGGAAGGTAATCCTGACAATATACTTCTCATTCACAGGAATATCCTGCAAAGGATTGATCTTTCCGTCTTCGTATATTCCATTTATTGCCAACATGATTTTCTCCGGTGTAATTAACTGTTTTAGTTAAGGAACGCTCTATAATTCAGGATATTTTTTCCATTGTCAATTAAAGAAGCCTCTTGTCATTCTGAAGGAGCTTGCGACTGAAGAATCCATGCTTTCTCTGCAGATGATGTTGAAGAATGGATCCTTTGTGATCCACCCCTCGATGGGAATTTTAGATTGTCCCCCTTTGGAGGGGGATTAAGGGGGAGGATACTTCCATTTCCGAATATTTTTAAGTTATGTAGCATTGTTTAATTTTCAATTTTCAATTAGGAGTCCACCCCGTCAGCTGCGCTGCCACCCTTAGAGAGGGGAATTTTTCTTTCTCAGCATATTTATTTTCTTTTAACTGTATGCTTTAGTTTCAGAACGGCGAAGTTAATTTCAATACTGGTTTCCGTTTCGCCAATTGTCAGGTCGTCGTCAAATATTTCTGATATAATTTCACCGCTGCGCCTCATCAGCGAGCGTTTTTCGTTTTCGCTTTCCATTTCAGCCATTTCCCTGATATTCTTTCCCAGCTCGCGAATTTTTGCAAATGCTTCGATTATTGCTATAGTTGTGGCAGTTGCCCTGGCGCTTTTCAGGATAGTAGCCAGCATATACATACCCTTTTCAGTAAAGGCCTTGGGTAATGCTTTGGAATATTTGAGTTTATCAAGGTGGTGGAAATTTTCCACCAGCTCACGCTTTTCATTTTCATTCAATTCAAAAACATATCCTTCTGGAAATTTTTCAGGATTATTCTTAACTGCTTTATTTATATCCCTTGTTTCCACGCCATAGAGTTCAGCTACATCGCTATCGATGATAACCTGCCGGTCTCTCAGGATTATTATCTTATCTTCAATATTTTCGAATCTGACTATTTCCATTATCTAATTCTATTTGTCGAATTCAATTTAAAGAAGTCCACCCCGTCTCGCTGCGCTTGCCACCCTTAGTGAGGGGAATTTGGATTGTACCCCCTTTGGAGGGGGATTAAGGGGGAGGATACTACTATTTCTCAATTTTTTAAGCTATGAAGCATTTTCAATTATTAATTTTCCATTTTCAATTAAAAAAGCCCACCCTTAGAGAGGGGAATTTTATCATAGTTGCAGAGTTACTTTAAATTCCTGGCCAATTTCTTCAAAAATTACTTTTTTATTTAGCTTCACGGCTTCCTGCCAAACCATGGGCAGCCCCCTGCCGAGCTTGTCTATATAGTTCAGATTTTCCATGAATTTTACTATTACCGGGTTCGCGGCGTAGGAAACCCCGGCTTTTAATTTTTCTATGCTTACCGTATTGGGTAATTTGCCGGGGCTTATTACTTCCAACCTATCCGAAAACAAAAACACTCTGATTGCCGATCCAAGTATGGAATAGTTTCTGTGGCAGCAGGCATTTACTATCAATTCCCTGAATACTTTCACAGGATATTTTGCAACGCTGCTTTTTCGTTTTGTGCCGACTATTTCGGACGGCTCGGGTATAGAATTGGCAATCAATGCAACTGTATTATCAATTTGCTCCGACAGGCCGCCCCCGATATTTTTCTTATTGAGAAGGTCAGAGCTGATTTCCGGACTTTTGTAATGAGCAAAGGAAATTCTTGCAAAAGGAATGTATTGCTGCGGATTGATACCAAATATTAGCATTCCTGCCACCGTGCAGCTGCTTTCTTCATTTAGAATATCTGCATTTTGCAAAAGTGTGATTTTTTCTGTATCCGGTAAATTGTCGAAATCAATTTTATAGGCCCCGAAATATCCGGATAGTTTGAAGAAATTCAGAGCTTTGGGGCTGCTTCCATCCACGCTGGTAATATCATAATGAAAAGCGCCGCTCTCCTGAAACAACCTGAGTAGTTCATTTATAGTGGCAACCCTGTTTGTAGATCCAACCCTGAGATAAAATTTATTGTCATTTGCCTGGTAGGGTTTGTCCTTGCCCTTAGGAACATTGATAATGGCAATTGTTTTTCTATTTTTCTCGTGTTCGCTGTAATCAAGCTGAATAGCCGGGATTATATTGTTGCGGGCAATATTCATAACCCATTCTTCATAATTCTTATCTGGCAAGAGGCCTGAAATAGTAGAATCATCATCCACGCCCAACAAAACAGTACCGCCGGAAGTATTTGCAAAAGCCACGATTTCCTTTGCAAGGGATTCGACCCGCACATCAGCGGATTTAAACTCTACCCCGCTGTTTTCGCCCTGATTAAGGAGACTGTCAATATATTTTTCTGTGACTTGCATTTTTATTATGTACTTAGCAGAACTATGAAGCTAATGGAACAAGTGTGTAAATGTCATTCAGAGGGAGCTTGCGACTGAAGAATCCATCTTTTCCTGCTGATAGTGTTGAAGAATGTATCCTTCGCATTCACCCCTTGATAGGAATTCTGGATTGTCCCCCTTTGGAGGGGGATTAAGGGGGAGGATACTTCCATTTTTGAATATTTTTAAGTTATGAAGCATTTTTAATTATCTGTCTTTACAAACATACAAGGTGAATTTTTTTCTTTGAGTTCTCAGCGCCTTTGCGTGTTTATTTTAATTAACTCTTTCCATTAAGGTTTTTCCTCATCAGGCGAATCTTTTCAAGTTTATCAATATCGGCCAGATCCTGTTTTCGGGCGCTAATACTCTTGGTGGTTATCAAATCGTCAAGATTTATAAACCTGATCTTTTCGCCATCAATTTCGGTTATTTCAGAATTATCATAAGCATTGTTATAATCAATCCCCTCAATACCGCAAATCAAATCTATCCTGTTCGGAGGGAATCCAAGTTGAATTACATTATCAGGATTAGCAAGATCATCAGGTTTTATCTCAAGTGAATCGAATCCAAAATCGTTAAGAACCGCAATAATTCTTCTGGCATTTTCCCTGCTATTATCAATCCAAAAATCTATATCGCCCGTATATCTGGGATATCCATGGTAAGCAACAGCATAGCCGCCAATTATCATATATTTAACTTTCTTTGAGTTTAATAATTTTATAAACTCTTTGAAATCCCGGCTCTGAATCATGTTTCCACTTAATATATTCTTTTCTCAATTCTTCTAAAGCAAGAATCCGCAATATCGGCGTTTTACGGCTCCAATATTCAATTTCAGATGTATCGTTGTTTTTGCTTGTAATATTTATTGCTGATTTATCTATCATTTGAATTTATGTTTTATTTCTTCTTCATTTTCAATAATAAATCCACCCCTCGATGGGAATTCTGGGATGTCCCCCTTTGGAGGGGGATTAAGGGGAAGGATACTACTATTTATCAATTTTTTTAAGCTATGAAGCATTGTTAATTATTTAATTGAAGAATCCACCCCGCCCTTCGGACACCCCTCGATGGGAATTTTTTATTTGCAAATTCCAAAAAGGCTATTGTCTTTGCCTGAAAGAATATCCTGAATAATTTGGGAAATATAATCCGAAAAGATCGTTTCATCCGGACTATCAGCTATCCATTTTATTTCTTTAAGTTTTCCTGTTGGGAAAGCATCAAGAATCTTTGCAGCTTCCACCGGGTTTGCCCAAACATCTTTTTGGAGGGCATCGTTGAAGATTTCTTCCCAGCTAAATTCTGTTTTGACAGCAATATGGACAATATCCACGATATCCTTAGTTTCGTAGCGCGTCAGTGCAGTAATCTTATTAGATAATATATTCAGCATATTATCTACTCTCGGGTATTTCTTCCATTCACCAACTTCACCCGCTCTGAAAGAAATATCGTTAACAAAGTCAATTTTCAGATTGCAGTTTTTATCATTAATTACCAACCTGACAAATCCGTTATTTGTTGAAATTGGCTTATAGATAACTTCCCCATCATCAAAAATATTTAGAACTGCTTCCACGGCCGGCTTAAAATCAGGGCTGTTATTAACAAAAAAATCCAAATCGTCTGAATACCTGTGATTTAGGTAAACCCTGCTAAGAGCAGTTCCGCCTGTCAGGTAGAAATCAGTTTTGGCTAAGCTTACCAATTTTAAAATTTTATCCTGCAGAGGGTAAAGAATATTTTCGTAGTAATTTTGCGGCATCATTATAATAATTTCTTAAGGAAACCGGGAATAATTTGTCAATAACATCATAATTTAAGGCAGATTTTAATTCTTCCTGCGTGAAAAGTTTTTGCAGGTCGTACCATGCAAGCCCCGTAAGCAATTTTATCAGTATTCGTTTATCGGACAGGACTGATTTTTTGTCCGACAAAATAATATTGATATTTCTGTTTTTCTCCCCGGGGTTCATATCCCAGAAGATTTTTTCAAGTATATTCTTTATTTGTTCAACGTTTTCCATTATTGATAGCTTAGTTGCTTAATTTACTTTGCACTCTTATCGTGATTATTTCTTTAGTCCTCGAAACTATGGTAAAGAGCATATAATTCCTCATCTTCCATGGGGAGCATTTCAAGTATTTCTATATATGATTCTTTTTCCCAGGCATAGTCCGATTTTTTACTTTGCCTGAGTTCAATTGAAAAAGCCCGTATTATTTGTGATTTTGCATCTTTGGAACTCAATCCCATAACTATCAGCCTGTAATAAGTTCTCGCAACCTCCGGAGGATTCTTCTCCTTTATCTGCTTTTCTACAGCCTCATGTATAATATTACTGATCATTTCCTTGCTCAGAGGCTCATCGTAATATTTTTTCTTTTTATTTTTTCTGCCCATCAGTCTTGGTTATTCATTTTCGGTTGTTATTATTTTTAATTTTCATTTGAAGAACCCTCTTGTCATTCTGAAGGAGCTTGCGACTGAAGAATCCATCTTTTCCTGCTGATACTGTTGAAGAATGGATCCTTCGCAATCCACCTCTCGATGGGAATTCTGGGATGTCCCCCTTTGGAGGGGGATTAAGGGGGAGGATACTTCCATTTCTCGATTTATTTAAGCTATGAAGCATTTTTAATTATCAATTTCTAATTAAATAGTCAATCCCTTATGGGGCATTTTATACATTAGAAATTAAAATATTTCGGTTGATTTTTCTTCTAAAAAAGCTTTTATCTCATCAGCCGAAAATTCATGGCCGCTCCATATCACTGGTTCGGAATAATCAATATCATCAAAATAGGATAGCTGACTTCGAAAAAGTTTTTCTGAAAAAAGCTGACCGAAAATTTCTCCGGCTTTAAGGGATATATCATTAATTGAAAAATGCCTGTTTATCAAAATATAAAGATCGACATAATCTTTCCACTTCGAACGCCTGCCAAGAGCATAAGCCTTCAGGGCTGCCAGGGAAATCAATTCCGGCGTCCTGAAATAATTATCCATTTTCTGTTTTGCTTCAACTTCAAATGGATAATGCAGGAATGTAAGTTTTACATCGTTAACAAAAACATCAAGCTGGTCAGATGTTGCGCGGACAATTGAGTGATCGTAACCTGCTTTTTCAATTTTGTCGATAACTTTTTTTGGATTGATTGCAGACTTTTTAAAAAAGTCGAAATCAATTGACGATCTGTGTCCAATCTGAAGAGCAATAGCAGTACCTCCGGCAAGATAAAATTCCCTTTTGAAAACTTTACATAATTCAAGTAATTCAATTTGTTTTTTATTTAGAATATCCGGGTACATACCTTTTAAATACCAGTGAAAAAAAATTATAAATTTCGGGAGAGATATTGTGCTTTTTTCTGCCGTGCAAGGACTTGAATATACCGGCTGCCCTACTTAGTCCGATAATATTGAAATATTCCACAATAGAATCAAGGCCTGCATAATTAAGAGTATTTTCCAGTATCAGTTCGTCGCTTATGTCATGCATGGCATCATCAGGAATATACCAGAAAAGCCGTCTATTCCTGTCAATAAATTCTATCAGTTTTATATTCTTATCAGACTTACTCATATATATTTATGTCCGGTTCTTCTTCATTTTCCATCAACAACCCTTTTGTCATTTCCCGACTGGTTGGGGCAGGCTTCCTGAGCTTGGGACTGAAGAATGCATTTTTTCTTTGCTGATATTGTTGAAGAATGGATCCTTCGCTTTCGCTCAGGATGACATCTATGAATATTTTTAAGCTATACAGCATTATTAAATATCAATTTCAAATTTTCAATTAAGAATCCACCCCGTCTCGCTGCGCTCGCCACCCCCCAAGAGGGGAACTTTAGATTTCAATTTTGCAAGTGTCAAAGTGTTTTCTTTCCCTCTTTCCAAGGCACAGCCCTTTCAGTCACATCTGTGGCCTACGGACAAATCATTGTATTTTATAAGTATACCGCAATATTTATTATAATAAGCGGTTGATTCGGGTTTATCTTCCCGACAGTTGATTTCTTTCAACTGTAATCAACAAAGTTTTATTCAAGGCTTCAATCTCAATCACAAGCCTGTTTTTCCCTTTTAGTTTTATTACCTTTCCGGAGTATCCCATGAAAGGCCCGGCGTTTAATTTCACTTCGCGGCCCTCGCCCAGCATACCATCCTTAACTTCCAGTTCCGTATCCTCAGTCAAGGCTTTTCGGATAATATCAATTTCTTTGTCCCGAATCGTGGCAGGCTGGCCGGCAAAGCTGATGTAACGTGCTATTCCGTCGAGTTTTACTATGTTGTAAAGTTGGTCTCTCGTTGTTTTGGCAAATACATAGGAAGAAATCAGCGGCGTTTCCACAATTTTCCTGCGGTCGCTCCACTGCCTTACAGATTTCTTTAGAGGCAAATAAGCATTATAACCTTCACGAATAAGGTTTTGATAGGCTTTTTTCTCATGGCGGCTGCGCGTATAAAACGGATACCAGTTCAATTCACGGGTATCAGCCTGCCCCCCCGTATGTAAGCATTCATCCATTAACTATAACGAAAACCAAAGTTTAGTGAAACAAAATATGAAAAATTTTAAACCAAAGTCCAAATTGTTCCATCCTAAAGGTCAAATTTAATGCTTTTATATGAAAATACAAGAATAAAATTACTAACATCAGAATATAGTTGTTTGCATATTCACAAGATTCAATTTGTATTATCATATATTAAATTCTTATCTTTGCGTTTGGAATTATGTAATCCTATTCAGAATGAAATCAGGCATGAAAGAAAACAGAAAAACATTTATCGTAATCTTTACAGCATATATTATTCTTGCAGCAACACATATTATTATGGGACTCAGCCTTGAAACCCCTGTTGTAGCAGGCGATGAATTCGGATACCTTGGCAAAGCGCGTTATATTGCGGGCGGTTCCATGCCCGTTTATCCCGGCGGCGGACAGCCCAGTGGTTTTGGATATTCCATGATAATCTCTCCCGCATTCATGCTTTTCAGCGATCCCGCTATGATTTACAAAGCGGCGCTGGTAATTAACGGCATACTTTCCGCTACCATCGTAATATGGCTTTTTCTTTTACTGCATCATATTTTTAAACTTAAGACAAACAGGTCTCTGCTTCTGTCCTTCGTTATCTCGCTTTACCCGGCATTTTTCCTGCAATCAAAGATGGCATGGACTGATGCCGTGACCCCGGCATTTTTTGCATTGCTCATCTTTTCATTTGCATATTTTTATAAAAAGCAGGACTGGGTATCGACTGTTTTATTTGCACTTGTTTCCGTACTGATTTACACAATTCATGTCAGGGGTATATCTATTATATTCCTTAATTTCGTATTCCTGATATTCCTGATGCGCCGTAAGTCTCTGGATGCCAGTTTCGGTTCAACCGTTCTGATAATAAATTTCTTTGTTCTGATTTTTTCCTTATCCTACGGTGAGCAGCTCAGCAGCCTGATGCACGGCGAGCAAAATTCAATTGAGCAGATAATTGAGCAGCTTTTTGGGAGGATTGACCTTCTGATAGTAATCATGGCTGTTCTCTCCGGAATGTTCCTTCCAAAAAAACACAACCTGCATTATATAAATCTATCAATCACCGGCATTGTATCAGCCTTTCTGCTGCGTTATAATTCAACGACAATAATGATCGGACTTGCTTTGCTGCTTATTCAATCAGCATTTGTTGTATTATTGACTTTTAAAGGCAAATTCAACTGGAAAGACCTGATAAAGCTGATGATATTCCTCGCTATATTTCTCGGAATGACTTATGCTGTTATTCCCGGCCCGGATTTCATTGATTTTATCCTGGATTCACTATGGAAATGGGTTATAAACGTTAGTGGTAAAATTTATTACCTGAATGTCGCCACTTTCGGTTTTTTTGCCTTTGGCATTGCATACATGGTTTATTATATGGCAACCAAATCAGAAATGAAATGGCAGGAACTGCTGAAAGATCCCGGCAGCGTTGCGCTAATGTACCTGATACTGAATGTGTTCGGAATGCTTTTTATTATTACCAACCTCGGTATTACCGATATGGATTACCGTCCGGACAGGTTCTTCTATGGCCGTTACGCAGAGGTTTTCCTGGCTCCTGTATTTGCCTTTGCCCTTTACGGTATTGTTGATAGAAAAGCTTTCTTTAACTGGAAGATACATCTGGCAGCATTTGTGATTATTGCAATATCTGTTATCCTGCCGCTTTCCACTTACGGAAATATTATCGAAGCGGAACCTTCTTTCAGAAACTTCATGTCATTCTTCCCGTTGCGTTCTGCGCTCGGAACAATAAATATAATGATTTTCACAGCTTTCATGCTGGCGGGTTATTTATTTGTCGGTTTTCTTGGCAAAAAGCTGCCTTATGTTGCTTTTCCGGCCATGGGGCTTGTGTTCATTGCATTTTCGGCAGTCACATATATTTATGTTATTCAATATCACCATCAGAATCGCCTGGAAAGAAATATTATTACAAATGCTCTACGAGTATCCGGGGTAGCTGAGAACAATTTGGCAATAGACCTTGCTACCAAAAATTCTCCCAACGTATTTAATTACCAATATCAGTGCCCGGAATTAAAAGCTGAATTTATTACGATTAAAAATGACACTTCTGACAGCCCTGTATTGCTCACAAATAATCCGGAATATAACTTAAAAAACAATGCTGCATTCCTTATCGCAAAGGAATTTGACAGCGATGATTACCTGTGGCTGAAGAACAGCAGGGCAGACCAGGGACTGGTGGCTCTTGCCCCGTCATACCTGAACCGCGACCTGCTGGATACTTCGTTTTATGGAACTCTAACTAAGGGCTTTTACGAACATCGCTGGATAAACGGCAGTGCAAATATTACCATGCCGCTACGCCCGAACGACACGGCAACAGCGCTCTGGCTGAAAGTAACGAACAACAACAAGATCAAGCAAAATATGATAGTAAAGATAAACAAGGAAGAGGTCTTTAACTATGATATGCGGCCGGGGGAATGGGAATTTAAAATAGATTTCAAGATGAAGAAGATTCCCCCCGTGCTGAATATCGAATTCTTCGGAGACCTGCAAAGAAATAAAAAGAAAAAACTTATAGGAATAAAGGTTGATTCCGTACAGATACAGGGCAAAAGGCTGCCCAAGTCATTAGAATCACTTGATTTCTTCCCCTGGCAGGATTATGACATAGTCCTTGACCCGATATTCAAGCTGCCGGAATTTAATTTCTCACCCGGGGATACTGTTGAATTCAATTTCGATATTTTTGACCTTATGAGATCACTTGGAAATGATGTTTCATTAAATATCAGGCTCAGGGATTTTGCCACCAGAAAAATTATATATGAATCACAGCCCAGGGCATTTACGCCATTATCAGTTTCGGAAGTTGAATATAACTTTGTTGTGCCTGAACTTGGCGGCAAATATTTTATGGAATTCGACCTGATGAAGGAAGGCAAATGGCTCGATCCGGTATCGAAGTACAGCAGGGGTTATGTTATTATCATTGAGAATTAAAAACAAATATTAATTGTAATTCGGAAGGAATGCTTTCCGCTGAATTATTTGTAAGATGTTAAAGACAGGTGATTAAATTCATCCGGCAACCCCAGAATTTCAATTTTATGTTATTTCCTTGATTTATAGTATTTTTGTATTAGTAAGTATTAATAAATAGAATAATTGGGATTATGGAAGATAAGATAAAGTCGATATTAGAGAAATATAAACAGCTTGAAGAAAAATTGAACGACCCGGCAATTGCCTCTGATATAAAGAAATTTACCAAAGTGAACAGGGAATACAAGCACATGCAGCTTCTTGCCGAAGCTGGTGCTGAGTACCTGAGTATCTGCAGCGAAATAAGGTCCAACAGGGAAATGATTGATGACCCGGAAACAGACCATGAACTAAGAGATATGGCCTACGAGGAGATCGACGGGCTTAACGGACAAAAGGAAAAAATGGATGAAGAGCTTCGAATTCTTCTCATTCCCAAGGATCCCAATGATATGAAAAACTGTATCTTCGAAGTCAGGGCCGGCACGGGCGGAGATGAAGCCGGTATTTTCGCAGGAGACCTTTTCAGGATGTATCAAAAATATTCCGAGCTGAAGAATTACAAAATTGAAGTGATCAGTTTTAACGAGAGCGAGCGCGGCGGCTATAAGGAAGTTGTTTTCTCGATGAACGGGGACGACGCATACGGAAACTGTAAGTTCGAAAGTGGCGTGCACCGTGTGCAGAGAGTTCCTGAAACCGAGGCCAGCGGCAGAATACATACATCGGCGGCAACGGTGGCTGTACTCCCTGAAGCAGAAGATGTTGATGTGGAAATACGCGACGAGGACCTGAGGGTAGATATTTTCCGTGCCGGCGGCAAGGGCGGACAGAACGTGAATAAAGTTGAAACAGCGGTACGCCTTGTACATTTACCTACGAATATAGTAGTTAGCTGCCAGGACGAAAGATCTCAGCTCAAGAACAAACAAAAAGCAATGAAAGTACTTCGCTCAAGAATATATGAATTAGAACTTGAAAAGCAGCAAAGTGCAATTTCTTCAAACAGGAAATCAATGGTTCGCTCGGGGGACAGGTCTGAAAAAATCCGTACTTACAACTGGCCTCAGAACCGTGTTACTGATCACAGGCTGGAAGGAGAAGCAAAGAATTACAGCCTCAGGGAAATCATCGAAGGCGAACTGGATAATCTTATCGACAACCTGAAAGTTGCCGAAAGAGCTGAAATTCTAAAGCAGGGGCTTGAAGTATAAGTTTATGATGACTACTCGGCATAAAGGAAAAAATATGTTAGATGTTGTAAAAAATACAAAAAAATGTCACTCTGAACGAAGTGAAGAGTCTATTCTTAATATTTTTATACTAAAAACAAGTGGATTCTTCAGTCGCTTCTCTCCGTCAGAATGACAATTTTGCAATTATTCTTTTCAAAACAGAATAATATCATCTTGGCTGAGTGTGACTTTTTTACAGTTTTAAACTGAAAATTTAATGTATGACGACACAAATTGTCAGTTATGATCCACAAAAAATGTGATTTGAAAATACTGTTTGAATATTAAAATACCGGAAGAAATGATGAAAACGCTGGAAGAATTACTAAAGAATATTGACGTTAAGGAAGTTATAGGGCCTGTTGATATTGAAATTTCAAGCCTTGAATATGATTCCAGGAAATGTGCCAAAGGTTCACTTTTTACCGCTATCAGCGGGGCAGCCTTCGACGGCCATAATTTTATTTCAAAAGCTCTTGAACTTGGAGCATCATCTATAATTTGTGAAAGGCTTCCTGAAAATATAAACCCTGATATAACATACATTCTATGCAATAATTCCAGGAAAACACTTGCCCTGATGGCACACAATTTCTATGATAATCCTACTGATAATCTGTATGTAATCGGCGTTACGGGCACAAACGGTAAAACTACGATCACATATCTTCTGAAATCTATCCTTGAAGCTGCCGGCATAAAGACTGCGCTTATCGGAACAACCGGTATTATTATCGACAGTGAATTTATACCGGCTACTCATACAACACCTGAATCAACAGAGCTTTGCAAATATTTTAATATGATACGAGAATCAGGCTGTTCTCACGTGATTATGGAAACAAGCTCTCATGCACTGGAACAGGGGAGAACCGAAGGAATAAATTTCAATGGCGGAATTTTTACAAACCTTACACATGAGCACCTTGACTATCACGGCAGTATGGATAAATATGCTTCTGCTAAGAAAATTCTGTTTGATATACTTCCCTCGGACGGATTGGCTGTGGTGAACTTAGACGACAAATACTCAGAGGAAATGATTACCGAATGCAAAGCAAACAAAATTGTCAGGATAGGGCGGCAGGGACATACTGATATGAAAATCAGCAGCGAGCAATTCGGGCTGAAATCATCATATTTTAAACTCGGTACTAATATCGACGGCGAAGAGTTGCTGCTATCCACAAAACTAACGGGGATGTTCAATATTTATAATGCGGCTCAGGCGGCGGCATATTGCTATAATATTGGTATAGATAAAAAGTTAATTGCATCAGGGTTGAAAGTTGCTGAAGGCGCTCCGGGGCGTATGCAGAAGGTTTTACTTGGCAATGGCGCTATTGGTATCGTTGATTATGCCCACACTCCTGACGCTCTTGAAAAGGCCATTAATGCCTGCCGTGAAACCCTTGATGCTGCCGGTAATTTTGAAAACAGGCTTATCACCGTTTTTGGGTGCGGCGGCGACAGGGACAAATCCAAAAGAGCCCCTATGGGCAGGATAGCTGTTGAAAATTCCGACCTGACAATAGTAACAAGTGACAACCCAAGGACAGAAAATCCTGTTGCAATCATTAATGATATTTTCGACGGTATTGATGATGAATACATTGAAGATACGATAAGAACAGAAGACAGGCGCGATGCCATTAAGCAGGCTGTGCTTCTATCTCTTGAAAATGATATTATCCTTGTTGCCGGAAAAGGCCATGAAACTTACCAGGTTATCGGAACTGAAAAAACACATTTCGATGATGTTGAGGAATTAAAAAAACATCAATAGAATAATTAGCAGGGCACGAACTTGTTTCTACGGTTCGTGTCCAAGCCCTACATTTACATTTATACCGTATTTATTCATCTTTTTAATGAACTCACTCAATTCGGTAAGAGTTGAATCAAGCCGATTAGATAATTCTTTGTCATAAAGTAACCTGCCGATACTGCCTTCCGGATCTTTAACCTGTGTGCTGATATCGTTAAGATTTGCTATTAATCTATCCAAGGAGTCAAGTGATTCGGAAGATTTGCCAATCAAAGGCTGAAGATTGGTGATCGATTTATCCAATTCATCAATAATAGAGCTTACTTTTGGCTCATTTCTATCAATACTGTTTCGAAGCTTATCAATAATATCACTAATATCAGCAATAGAGTTCTCGATTTTACCTCTGTTATTTTTTATAATCTGATTGATATCAGAGCTTAATTCCGATGCACTTTGAAAAGTTGATTTTATATCATTAACAAATTTCTCATCGGAAAGCAGAGCTGTTAAAGCAACAGAAATCGTATCCAGCCTTCTCATCAATGTAATTGCCTCGCTGCTGACACCGCCAAGAGTGGCAATAAGTTCCGGGAGGTCGGCAGGTGTGGTTCCGGCAATGATATTTTCCGGGTTAAATGGTATTTCGGATTTGCCCGGATTAATATCAATTTTTTTACCTCCGGTAATTTCCAGAAGTAAAATCCTTGCCGAGGCATCTTCCTTGAAATCTGAAATATCATCAATAGTAGCAACGATCTGTACACCGCCGTCTATGTTATTGATTGATTCCACCCTGCCTCGGTCAACTCCTGAAACAGTTACGGGATCATGCATTGCAATTCCCGAGGAATGTGGAAATTTTAATAACAACTCGGTTCCGGTTGCTCCGCCGAACCAACCCTTTCCAAGTGATATTCCGGCAATTGCCAAAAGAATTCCTGCAATAGAAACCAATCCAACCCTAATCTCTTTATTTTTCTCAGAGCTCATTCTGCTATACCCAAATAAAAAAGCCCTCTCAGGGCTTATGAAAAAATGCCAATCCTGACAAAATTAAAAAATCAGATCATCGCTTTTCTTAGTGGAATAACGGGAGGAATCATAATCGTCGTAGCTGTATTCATCGCTACTATCCTCAGAATCATAGTCATCATTACTTTTCCCCTTGGGGTCAAGGAGCAGCATATTGTCAGCCAGTACTTCAACAACATGCCTCCGATTTCCGCTTTTATCATCAAAAGTACGTGTTTGGATTCGTCCTTCAATATAAACGCGAGAACCTTTTGAAACCAGCTTGTTAATCACTTCTGCCAAACCGCGCCAGGCAACTATTGTGTGCCAGTCTGTATGTTCCTGTATACTTCCTTCCCTGTCTTTCCATGTTTCAGATGTAGCAAGTCTGAAAGATGTGACCGGAATACCACTTGGAGTGAATTTTAATTCGGGGTCTCTTCCTACATTCCCAATCAGCATCACTTTGTTCAATGTTCTCGACATACTTTTACTCTCCCTACTTTAAGGTAAAACTTGTACAAAACGGTAAATATAATATATCTATTTTTTCATTAATCTAAAAGCATTAGTTCAAAAGAGACATTACAAACGAATTTTAATGAAAAATCATTAAAAATGCAATAAAAAAAATCACAATTGTGTAAATTTGTTGTTTTTTATGTACGTGAAATATATCACAGCATTTATTTTAATAAAACAGAAATAATACATTATTAATGGGAATAATAAGGCTTATGAAGTAACGGGGTAATTAAAAAAACAACCAAACCTGCTTTATGCCGGCTTGTTCGTTTTTTAAAACGGGAAAACTATTTAGCTTGTTGCGCCTGACTTTGGAAGCTCCTGCGAAATTTTAGCGGCAGCTTTTTTCACTACTTCCGGCCTGTCATAAAATCCTTCCGCTATTTTATCTTTAATAGGGCGGAGTTTTTTGGCTTCTGCCGAAAGAACCAAAGTATCAGGAGCAGTCTGCCTGGATGTTTCACCGGCTTTTGCAGCTTTAGCGGCATCGCCGGACTTCGGCTTTGCAGATTCGCTTTCTTTGGCCTGGTATATTTTCCCAAGATTATTTACTGATCCTATAGTCATTTCATTTCTCTCTGGTATAGATTAAAATTGATTTTTGCTTAATCAATTTTTTAAGTTTGTTACCTGTACTTTGGTATCTGTTTTTTATCAGTGCAATATTTTCATCTTCAATCTTTTGCACTTCTTCGATACCTTTTTTAAAAGTATCGGCACTTATTTCAATAAATTTAGCTCCTTTTTCTGAATTTTGCCAATTTTTTATTTCATTAATAAGTTTCATTCTCTCAGAGTAAAGCCTGGCGATGGTTTCAGCCAAATCTGTATTAGCTTCATCCCTGAGTTTAATATTAATATTTAAAGACAGGTTTCTAAGGCTGATTAAAGCCTGTTTTATATCAATTACCTCAGACTGTTGCATTAGCCACTAGCCCTTTATCTAAAATTGACGCTACCATTTTTGCCAATTTAAGAGTTGTTTCCGGAGGAATTTGCTGCACTACTTTATTGGTCTTCTTATCCATTACTTTCATAACCATTTGCTTAGAATCGTTATCAAGCGAAAATTCTATAGAACGGTTTTGGTCCTGGATAAGATTGTTTATTTTATCAGTAATCTCACCATAATTAATTACAGGAGATTCTTCCCCGTTTTTTTCATTATCTACTTTTTCCTTGTCCTTCTCTTTGATCAAAGATGCAGACTTAAGATCAAGTTTATTAACCTTTTCTTCCTCTTTTCCGGTTAATATTTCCTCCAATCCGGAGCTAAGGTCCGAATGCAAGGGTCCGGAGGTATTGCCATACGCGGAATAAGCCCTGTCCGTGGCTGCGATTCCCTTTATTGCGTTTATCATAATAACCTCCGTTGCCGGGTTTTAAAAAATTTAATTAATAAGAATAAGACGACGTGCCGAGAAGCTGATATTGATTTTGAGCTTCAAGGTAAACTTCAAGCATATCTTCGTACTGCTTCCGAAGTGTTTCTGCCTGAGCATCTATTCTTGCCTGTAATTCTTCAGTTCTTTCAGCGGTATAGTCTATCTGGTCTCCGAGTGACAATGCCCTTGTTTGAAATAACCCGCCGGAGCCGGTCAGATTTTCAAGTGCCGAGCTGACTTTATTTACAAAACTGTCCTCCGCTGTAAACAAATTAGCTACCAATTGAGGATCGTCGGCCAGAACTTCTTCAAGCCTTTCCTTATCGGATATACTTACTGTGCCGTCAGAACCAATATTTATTCCAATAGAAGCCAGATAATTCGGGTCGCCATCACCAAGGCCGGTAACTTTTTCTGATAATGTTCCCCTAAGCCTTGAATATAACCCGCTTACCGAGCTTTCGGATCTTCTGATATCTTTATCATAATTAAGATATTCCAAAGTATCATTATACGAATTAAGCAATGGTTCCAGAAGATCAACCACTGCCTGAACATCAATTTCAGTTGTCAATGTTACGGGGAGTTCATCTTCTTCCTGAGGTTTTTTCAGGTTAAGGGTTACTCCCGGGAGAAGATCATCAATACTGTTTGACGATCTTGTGATGTCAATTCCGTTTACTGTCAGATTTGCGTCAAGCTCATTTCTGTCGGCGTATCTGTAGCCGGCCGAAGTATCGTTTGCTTCAGTACGGCTATCGCCTGAACTTTTCAGATTGTTTGACCACCCGAGTTCCTTTGAAAGCTTAGTTTGTGTAAAGGATATTTCATTTTCAGAACCTGTTTCGGTGGAAGTGAGTGTAAGCCTTCCGGTTGTTGAAGTATCCTTAATAAAAGCAGCGGTAACTGCTATTTCTTCGTCATCATCATCGGTAAAGCTGTTTATAGCCTTTGCAATTTTTTTCATTGCTTCTTCGTTGGTTTCATCACCATCGAGTTCCATATTGATCGTATATTCGTTCTCTCCGATATTTAATACAAATTCCTGGGTTCCGGCTTTAAGTTTAAAGTCATCATCCAGGTTCATCTGATCAGAGATTAGAATGTCATTTGTTGCAAGCTGCTGTACATTAATCTGACTAATACCGACAATTGCGTCACTGTCGGCAGAAGCAGTCATAACCGAGGTATTTGACGATGTTATCGACCGTGTAACAAACTTGTCGGCAGCATCATCAGCCGTAAATGTGTCAAGCCTGGAAATTAATGTGCTAAGCTTCGAATTAAGCGTATTGAAAAAGGCCTGCTTTTCCTGGTAATCATATTTTTTTGTATTGAGCGCATCAATCCGGTATTGCTGTGTTTGTTTATAAGCAGCAACAATTTGATCAGTTTGCGATTCGTAACCGCCTGATGAAACGCCTGATAAAGAATAATCAGCCATATTTCAACTCCTAATCAAGATTAAATGCTTTTGCCCAGGTATTCCTGAGGTCTGTAATAATATGAAGAGCTTCGTCGAATTTCTTCTGAAAAATACATCTCTGGCAATATTCATAAAGACGATAAAGCCTGGTAGAAGTTTCTTCGTAGTCAAAATTCAGCGATCCCATTAATTCTATCAGAACACGGCTCATTTTCTGAACATCCTGCCTTTTACAGCTAACTATGAAAAGATCATACATTTTAAGTATGATTTTTTCTTTGCTCCAGGAATAAACTTCCTGCTCAAGGTAAGAGGGAACCTGCCCCTTGCCTTTTGTTCCATACAGCTTGCTGGCCGCGAGTTGTTGTGCTGCTGATGCCATACTTGATCAACTCCTATTCTATTTTAGCCCGGAAAAGGCGAAAGCTGTCGCTCCGCCTCTTGCCGGAAAATATTGTTCGAATTTATTACCCGCTGCCTCCGAAGTTTAATTAGTCATTAACCCATTAACTGCAGGAATGTCTGCGGGTTCTGATTTGCCTGTGCCAGGGAAATCACTGATGCCTGTTGCAGGAACTGGCTCTTAATAAGGTCAAGCTGTTCTTTAGCAACGTCAGTATCTTCAATTCTTGATATAGCAGCTGAATAATTCGTCATCTGTGACTGAAGCAAATCTTCCTGTGAATTCAACCTGATTTCAACACCACCAATATATGAAGCAACTTTGTTCACATTGTTCAAAGCCGTTGCAAGGCTTGTAAGTGTAGTATTTATCTGGTCATTAGAGAAGATGCCCAATTCATCTGCAGAAACACTGTTCAATGCTTCAAGATTCAGCCCTTCAACACCGGCAAATGTGCTAGTAACTCCGGCCCTTGCACTTGCTGTAGCGTTCAGGTTAAAGTTCTGGCTATCGACGTTAAAGTCTGAGTTGTCGGTTTTCAAATTCAGGTCGATAGACAGCACTGTGTTGTCAGCATAATAGCCGATAGTCCATTCGCCCTGAAAATCACCCTGAAGAAGCTGCTTGCCGCCAAATACAGTAGAATCAACTACAAATTGAATCTGTTGTGCCAAACGGTAAGCTCCCTTGGCCAATGCAACTTTCTCATCCGTTCCCAAAGAGCCTGAAGATGCTGTAGCAGCCGAGTCCTTAATGGTTGTAAGTAGTCCGTTTATATTATCCAGGGAATCCTGAGTAATGGATGTAACGTTCTTAGCATCACCAGTGGACTGCATGGCTGATTTTAAAGCGCCATTTCTTGACTGCAAAGACCTTGAAGTGATATAACCGGCAACATCATCAGATGCGTTGTTAATCCTTTTACCGGTTGATAATCGCAACTGGCTTTTAGCAATATTATTGCCCGCTTTATTCAGTGCGTTGTAAGCATTTTCCGCCTGAATATTGGTGCGAATTCTTGAGCCACCCGATATAGCTGTTGGCATAATATACCTCCGTGTTGTTTATAAATGTAAGGGCATCCTGCCAACATTATTATTTTTTCCTTCTTAGTTTTCTTTTTCGGCATTTTTTTTTCAGACTTTAGATTTTTTTTTGATATTTAAATTAATTACCAAAAAAAATACTTCGGGGCCGGATAATTTGTCAAAGTACTAAAACTCATCTACGATTTCGGCAAAATCTATGCCAGAAAGAAGAGCTTCAGTACCTCCGAGAGATTCGATGATAACATACTCCGTTGCCGGTAGCATAGTTGATCCTTTATAAACCGTATCACAATCAACAAGTATTTTATAATATATACCATCGTTGTAAATTTTCAGCCGTACAGGTTCATAATGAGTCAGCTTTACAGAATCCACCCGTGCCAAAAGACTATTATTTTCAAATACCGACGAACCTTCTGTAGTATAATCAAACCTGATAGCGTTATGCTCGGGATAATCATTACTATTGGTTCGGAAAGCAAACCGGATTCCTTTCCCATTGCTTGCCTCTATAGTAAAATCGGCAATTAGTTGTGTAATCTTTAGCACACGAAGTGAAGTAATTCCGCCTGAGTGGATTAAAACAGCATTTTCTCCGGATTTTTCCACACTGTCTATGTGGGATAATATTTCTCCGCTTATCATATATTCAGCTACTTTGCGGTTTAAAAAATATGTATCCGGCTGACATGAATTCAGCAAAAACAATGCTAAAGCGGCAATCAGGATGTTTATCTTTTTCATTTCAGTCATTTTCTTATGGATAATATTATTCATAAATATTTTTCTGGCGACAATTCGCCTGTTCAGATATAGTTATATTAATATCCCGGAGCTGTTTTCAATTGCTGATATCTATTCCTCTTGTTACAAATGATAAGCCTTGCTGGCTTTGAGTTGATATCATAACAGCTTCGAACAGCGGAGGATATTTTTTATTTTTCATGGCCCATTCAAATATGAAATTTGCTCCTGAGCCTCCGTCTTTGTCGGCTTCGGAAATCACAATTTCTATTGTTTCCAATGGTTTTAAGAAAACAGGTTTATGAACGTATTCCCTGATTTTTTTTCCTTCAGTATTATGATAATCGCATTTCAGGATATAAGCCGTATCAAGAAGTGAAACATTTCTAATGCTTACAGTTACTGTCAGCATATATGGATTAGTTTCATGTATATGATAGATATGTGAATATAACGGTAAATAAGCAATTCCTTTGGGAAGCTGATTTATACCGGATGTTTCTTTCACCTCATTGAATCCAATTACCTTTTCCCACTGGGAATCATCTTTTTCCTTATTGCAGGAAATTATGCCGAAAATCAATATCAGAATTATCAGGATATTTTTCATAATAGTAAGTTTAATAATAAAGTTTGCTATTTATTATATCTGATTTCTTCAGGGAAGAAAATTTTATCCATGAAGCCTATCGTAAGGCCGATATATGTTCCGGAAAAATCCCCCGGAGCGCCAAAGTTGTCAACCAGATTATTACCAAGCACTTCACTTGTACTGCCGGAAGCATAGCCAATAATAAAGCTGACGTTAATCTGCTCGCTTATCCTCAGGTTTACCCTGTTTCCGATATTTACAAATGATGAAGGATAATAATTGAATTCCATGAATGGTTCTGTGGTTAGTTCATCTGCAAGTATTGTTTGCCAGTAGCCTACTCTTATTGGCAAAACTCCTACGCCCCATTCGTATTTTCCAAGAGCAATCATACTGAACAGGGATGTACCGGCATAAAATTGATTGTTCAGCACTGGTATAGCCGTTGATGCATTCAGGAAACGCAGCATCAAGCCGTTAAGCATTCCTTCCTCGTTATCTTCTGCAAAGGATGAATAATCAGAACCGGTGGAAAGGAAACCTATCTGCATAAGCCCGATATCCCAGCCGCTATGTTTGTAGTCTTTCCATTCGGTTTCTGTTTCCTCAACCAAATTGAAGAAATCCAGCAATGAAACTCCAATACCGGCGTAAGGTATATAAGTTTTTTGAGCTTCATTGGAAAAATTGCTTTCTTTTACCTGCGGGGCGGATGCCGAATGCTGCCCGGCGGCAAATCCGGCGTAAGCTCTGAAATTAAGGCCGGATAATGAACCAAGGTCGAGTGACAGGGAAGTATTAATATATTGTGACGGATAATACCCGATTCCAACAGCTCCGGTAAGGCAGAGATAAGGAATATCCTCACTCAGGAACCACCTTTTCCTGACGTATATCGGGGCTATACTCAAAAGGGTCTTCTCCAAACGGGCATCAGGAACTATAGCCTCGAAAGCCGAACTGCCAATAGTCCAGTTTTTGGCATCCCTGAACCAGCGCAGGCGCCACTCTCCGATTCCGATTCTGTAAAGCCCGCCTACAAATACTTTGTCCGGATCGCCACGGTAATTAGTATAATCTTTGTCAAAATCATGAAATATACCGAATAATCCCGAACCAAGGGCGTAATCTTTATCACCGCCGAGCAGGAAACCCACACTTTCGAAAGCTCCCATCCTGATGAAATCCGGGTATTCCCTTTCCACAACACTATCCTGCTGAAGCAGGTAACGTTCGGATTTAAATGTCCGGGATGAAGGAAATATCACCCCGTTATCACGATTGCCCGGAGCATTCTGCACATGATATTCCGTGGTTGTATCCCTGTGGGATATTGTATATGTGTCTTTTTCAATCCTGTTAAGGCCTATGCCGCAACCCCAGGTTGAAAATATCAGAGAAGCAATAACCGGCGCTAAGAGTAATTTTTTCATAGTAATGCCATTTATTATGATATACTATTTTATTTCAATATTCAAATCAGCAACACCTTTCAGTCTGGCATGCAGTTTATCACCGCTATTCACAGGCCCTACTCCCTCGGGTGTACCGGTGAAAATGCAATCGCCTTCCCTTAGGGAAAAAACTTTTGAAAGAAAAGATATTATCCTGGGTATACTGTTTATCATCATGGATGTATTAGATTCCTGACGTTTTTCCCCGTTTACAGATAATTCAAGGTCAAGAATAAGTTTGCCATGCTTATCATTATTATAGGGAGTTATACGGGACAAAGGAGCAGAATTTTTAAATCCTTTTGCAATTGCCCAGGGAAAGCAGTTTTTCTTTGCCACTGTCTGAAGATCCCTCAGTGTCAGATCAAGCCCGATACCGAAGCCGGCAATATGGTTATAAGCATTTTCTTCGCTGATATCCTGCCCGTCTTTACCTATAACAATAACAAGTTCGACCTCATGGTGTATCATATCGGAAAACTCAGGAAGTTCTACTGCCGAACCATCAGGAACATAAGCCTGCGGAGGTTTAATAAATATAAAAGGATATTCGGGAACTTTAGAGCCCATTTCCCTGACATGAGCTTCATAATTTTTTCCAATGCAGAACATAGTGCCAATCTGCATTTCCCTTCCGTCAGTAAAATCATAGTTTTTATTCATATCCCTCTCCGGCTAAATACTGTTTATCAATTGTTTTCCGGCCTTAAGCGCGGAAATTTCCTTGCATTATTGCTGTTGCTTGCCTCGGTATTAATTGTTGAATCATTGAAGAAAGTCTGATTAACAATTTCCGAGGTATCTTTCAGCATGAAATCGAATTTTTTCTTTTTATATGGCAGGGTTTTATCGTCATAAATTTTCCCCATAAGCCTGCCCCAGATCGGCGCTGCAGCTTTTCCACCCTCGCCGTATTCACCAAATGAGACTCTCATATCATCAAATCCTACCCAGCATCCTGCAACAAGTTCGGGGGTATAACCCACGAACCAGGTATCGGTGTTGTCATTGGTTGTTCCGGTTTTACCTGCACAGTCAACCCCGGTGAAGAATTGTTTTACGCGCCAGCCGGTACCATGCTGAATAACATTGCTGAGCAGTCCGGTCATAGTATGTGTTGTTTTTGTTTCCAAAGCATCACGAACCTGTTTGCTGTCTTTTTTCTGATATATAATGTTCCCATTATTATCTTCAATCCTGTCAATATACCATGGCTCAACATGATAGCCATTGAATACAAAAATGCTGTATGCCGATGTCAACTCAAGAGGAGTAACTTCACCACCGGCACCGAGGGCAATTGCCGGAACAGCCTGAATATTCGACTTTATTCCTGCTCTGCGTAGAAGGGAAACAACTTTAGCAGGGCTGGTTACTTCCGTAATAAGCCTTGCTGCCACAGTATTTATAGAACGCCTAAGGCCATCGCGCAAGGAAATTTTACCACCTTCCTCACATCCGCCTGTACCCCTTGGGCTCCATATTTCACCCGTAACGGTTTCAAAAGAAAAAGGCCCGCATTCGATCAGGGTGTCGGTAGGGACGCCCTGCTGAACAACAAGAGAATAAACAAATGGTTTGAAGGATGAACCCGGCTGCCTTCGTATCTGGGTAGCATGGTTCAGCGAGTATTTTGCATCGTTGTGCTCTTTCATGAATTTCGGAGAAGCACCTACCATTGCCCTGATAGCTCCGCTTGCAGGATCAATAACGACCAATCCTGTCTGTATAGTTGTCAGAATATTTTTAAGAGAATCAAGGAATTTCTTGTCTTTCCTGAGTGAAGCAGCTATGCGTTTTTTCATGTCTTTTGAGGCTTCTTTATAATCAGCCCTGGCTTTGATAGCTTTGCTGACAAAATCGTTCAGCAGTTCACGGTTGTATTTCCAGCGCCAGTTCCTCTCGAATAATTTCTGAAATTCAAGCAGATGTTCTTCAACGGCTTCATTGGCATACTGCTGAATTCTGGTATCAATAGTAGTATAGATAGTCAGCCCGTCTTCATAAAGATTGATTCCCTTGCCTGCCAACAGGCCTCCGCGATGAAGTTTCTGCCTGATCATTTCAACAAAATGAGGCGCTATGCTTATATCGCGCGAAGTCCACTTTCCTGTTTTGAAATTAATCTGTTCTTTCAATGCTTTTCCGTATTCAGAGCCAATATATCCCTGGTCATGCATAAGGCGTAAAACCAGGTTTCTTCTTGCCAGCCCCAGGTCAACATTTCTGTCATTATATCTCTCGGGAGTTTTAATAATGGCTACCAATAGTGCGCATTCGGCCAAAGTTAGTTCCTGAGGAGACTTATCAAAGTAAACTCGGGAAGCAACATTAAGCCCGTAAGCACCACGCCCCATGGGAACCGTATTTATATACATCTCAAGAATTTCTTCCTTAGTATATGTTTTCTCGATTTGGACAGCCACAAAAGCTTCACGTATTTTTCTTTCCATTCGATTATCATGGTTTAAAAAAAGATTTCTGGCCAGCTGCATAGTAATAGTTGAAGCACCTTCCTGCCTGCCATAACCCAGAACTTTGTATAAAATGGTTTTTACAGCAGCTTTAATTACCCTTTCGGCAGATACGCCCCAATGATCACGAAAGTCTTTATCCTCTGTTGCAATCAGGGCATTAATGAAGTTTTTTGGAATACTATCAAGTGGCAGCCTTACCCTTCTGTCTTTAGCAAACAGGTCAAGTACTTTACCGTCAGCACTGATAACCTGGGTAGCAAGGTTCTGCTTGGGGTTTTCAAGTTGTTCAAGCGAAGGCAGACCTGTTGATACTACACTGTTCACATACAGGGCAACACTCCCGCAACCCACGAGAAATAATATTAATAATATGGATAGAAATCTTAATGGCGTCATTTTCTTATAATCCCTTTTTTATCACTTTTCCTAAGTTTATGGTTTCGTTTATTAAAAAAAATCGCTAACTCTTCAGCACCTTTTCCAAAGTCACTCTTCTTAAACGCTTGCGATACATTTTCTCGTTTTCACCTGGTCGTTTAGGCAATGGTTCCAGTTCACCTGCGGAACGTCCTTCAAGGATGTCTTCCGGAACTCCCCTTTTTATCAGTTCCCTGATTACAAAATCAACTCGCCTTTGGCCGAGCTTATTATTATAGCTGACACTGGCAAGATAATCAGTATTACCTACCAGAATAATTTTTTCAAGGTTTTTCATTGACAATTTTATATTATCTGCCAGTTTATCAAGTTCCTGCTGCCAGGTGCGGTTAGTTTCCACACCATTGCTGTCCAGAACGTACTTGTATGGATCTGTATGGTTATCCAGTGGGAAATTTACCCTGAGTTCCATCTTCAGCGGCAGGATAACATCCCTTACTATCTCGGTTACGGTATCTTCTTTTGCCACGTTCAATTTGAAGGAATCGTAGAAAAGATCCTTGCCCTGGGCGGTAACTTCAAATTCGCGGCCCTTTTCCAGCTTAACGGAATAAGCTCCGGCTTCATCAGTAACCTTTTCTTCCTTCACTTCTTTTGAAGGCAGTTCGGCAATAATAACCGAGGCATTTTCAACCGGCTGTTTTGTCTCGGCATTAACTACCGTACCTTTAAGCTCAAAGAAAGGAATATAGTCAATATCAGGATCTTCTAACTGCTCTTCGGGAAGGTCGGCCAGTCCGAGATCAATACCGACTTCACTTTCTTTCCTTTTCTGCTTTGCAAGATATTCAGGTGGATATTTGCGGTAACGGACAAATATGTCGAAACCTCCACGCATTAATATAATTGAAGTACGGCCCTGATTCTGGTTCGAACTGTAATAAAGTATCGAATCGGGATCAGCAGGTGATGAAGGAAATAATTCATCAGCCTCAGTATTAAGTGGCGCGCCAATATTCCGTATTGAAGTAAAATAATCAATATTCGAAGTTTTATCTTTTAATCCTGCTCCGGCATCGGCCCATAATTCATTTACGATTTTTGCTTCATAAATATCATAACCGCCAACAGTTTCACCGCCGGAAGAGGAATACAACAGGCGTTTTCCGTCGGAAGTAATAAATGGTGTAATTTCGTCACATTTTGTGTTTATCGAAGCACCGGCATTAACTGGTTCGCTCCAGTCGCCGTTTTTTCCCCTGAACAGCATCCAGATGTCAGTTCCGCCATATCCTCCCGGCCTGTCCGATGAAAATAATATAACATTTCCGTCTGGTGATAAAGCCGGGTGTGATTCCCATGTCTGGTAATCATAATGGATTTTATCTCCGAGCGAAACAATATTCTTTAACTGGTTCCCTTCGAAATTTGCTGAATATAGATCCGAGTTCCCTACCAGATAATCATAAGGAACAACCTGGAGCAATTCATTCTCCGAATTTTCCTGTGCTTTCCGGCTGTAAAATTCCTCAAGTTCCTCCTCGCTGGCATCGTCAAGATAATCTTCCTCGGTCCTGACGGAAGCAAGCACAGCTTTATTACCTCTCAGGCTTATTGCCCCGATATGCCCTGCTTTAGGAATATACATACCTGATTCCATTCCGAATTTATCGGGCCTGATCATTCTTGCAATAAGCATATTCTGCCTGTCGAAATCAGAATAAGTCATGGCTGCCAGCTTATTATCTATGAACGAAAAGCCCCATTCGTCATCAGGAGAATTTATCTGCTTCACGTTTTCAATTGCCCAGTACCACCCCTTTATGTCAGCGCTTGTCTTCGAAGTATCGAATGGCATACCGCTCCAGTCTCCGGGCCTGCAATCCTGCTCGGGCGGAGGACAATCGATTGTCTTAGGCAGCGTGGTTTTCATGTAGCATCCGGATAAACTTACAGCTACAAGAATCAGAATCACTTTAAGCATAGATTCTTTATCAGATTTCGTTAAGAGTTTCAGGAAATTTTTCATCTTCATTTTGCTACCTGATGATTATTAAAAATCAACATCATCCCGGGCCGGCTTTATTGAATGCAAACTATGATAATATTCCGAACGTTTTGAATCCTAAATCAACGATACAATATATATAAAAATGTTAATAATTAAAAACCATGTTTTTTAGATTGAATGTTAATATATTCAAAAACCTGATTTTGGGCTGCATATATTATACAATAAGATAGATCCGGAAAACAATTTTGGAGCAATGCTTAACTTCAAAATTCCGGGCTAATGAAAATATTTTTAATAAAACTTCCGGATAATAAATGGCAGTAATACCGGAGTGTGATCCGCCTGATAACCTGATTTAAAAAGAGCTTCCTGCAATTATCTGAACTGATAGCTGAAGTTGGCCGAAAGAACAAGACCTCTTCGGCAGGGTATTTATTTATAAGCATTAGTATTTTGTGGAAATATTTCTAATCACTTGAAAATTATGTTTGTTAATTTGAAAAATACCCGTATATTTGTATTCTGTACTTTGCGGACGTGGCGGAATTGGCAGACGCGCTAGACTTAGGATCTAGTGTCCTTAGGACGTGGGAGTTCGACTCTCCCCGTCCGCACAATATTTTTAACACTTATAATTTACAAGGGATTTAGCTGTGGAAAAGGAAATTAAATTAGTTGAGGGTTGCGAGTACGAAATGATATTGAAACTCGGCAATGAAGAACTGGAACCTCATTACGAAAAAGCCTATAAAAAAGCCAGGCCTCATATCGACCTACAGGGCTTCAGAAAAGGAAAAGTTCCGCTGAACACAGTTAAAAAGCTTTTCGGAAAACAGATCAGGCTTGAAGCTGACCAGGATATCGTAACCGAAGAATTTAATAAAATTCTCCAGGAAGACCAGATTCACATGATCGGCGAACCAAGACTGATGGATATTAATAAAACTGATGACGGCGTAGATTATCATGTCCGTTACGACCAGTTCCCGGAAATTGATCTTGTAGATTATTCATCTATAGTAGTTGACGAACCGGTTCACGTTGTTGACGAAGAAGAAATCGATAAAGAAGTTGAAAATGTTTGCCGGAACAACGGAGAAATGAAAGAAGATACTGAAGTTAAAAACGATCAGTACCTTGTTGATATCAAGATCAGAAAAATTGATCCCGAATCTGGTATGATTCTTATTGGCGACGCAAAAGAAGAAGAAACAACTGTTTATCTTGCCAATGAAACAGTCCTTCCGGTTCTTAAAGAAAATCTTCTGAACAAACACACAGGCGATAAATTCAGGATTAACCCGAGCAAAGACGATACTCATGCTCCAGACCAGGAATTTGAAGTTGAAGTATTTGGTATCAGGGAATTGGTTCCGGCAGAATGGTCAAATGAATTTGCTGAGAAATATACAAAAGGTAAATTTACAACTACTGAAGAACTAAGAGAAGAAATTTCCTTCCAGATCCAGGAACAATGGGACGAAAAAGCCCGCCGTGCAATGGAAGATGACCTTGTGGATAAATTTGTTGATGCACATGACTTCCCGCTTCCCAAGTCAATCGTTGACCAGGTTGGTAAAGCTATGTTCGAAGATATCAAGAAAAAATATTCAAACCAGCCGGGAATGGATCAGATAACCTATGAAATGATGGGACACGACCTTGTTCCGATGGCAGAAAAACAGGTTAAATGGGAAATGATCCGCACTGCAATCGTTAAAAAAGAAGAGATAAAAGTCGAGGATCATGATATCGACCCGATAGTTGCAACTGAAGCTGAAAAATATAAAACAGATAAGGATACATTCAAACAAAGGCTTATGCAGAATGAGAACTTTGTTATGAATATTCTTAATAAAAAACTCATGGACTTTTTGATGGACTTTGTTGAAACAAACGAAATCACATTTGAAGAACTTGAACACAAGGGTCACGACCATGACCATGATGAAGATCACGATCATGAGGATGTCGAGGTTGAAGATGTGCAAGAAAATGATGTTGACGAGGGTGAAGAAAAAGAGGAAAAAGAATAACATTTTCTCTTCCCGGGCAGACATCAAAAAAATTAAACACTCAACCTCGCATTAGCGGGGTTGATTTATTAATAGGAAGTAGAACGAACTTCGATAAAAGATACAATTAAATGATTCGTTAATTGATTTGATTGTTTTAATATTAAAAAGAATAAGGATAAAAACATGAATAATCACCTGGTACCGATAGTAGTTGAACAGACAAGCAGGGGCGAACGCTCTTATGATATTTACTCCCGACTTTTGAAAGACAGGATCATTATTATCGGATCGCCGATTGACGATCAGCTTTCGAGCCTTGTAATTGCGCAGCTTCTTTTCCTTACAAGCGAGGATCCGAACAAAGATATTCACCTGTATATTAATTCTCCGGGCGGTTCTGTATCTGCAGGGCTGGCTATATACGATACCATGCAGTTTATCAAACCTGATGTATCTACAATAGCTATCGGCATGGCTGCATCAATGGCTCAGGTACTTCTTTGTGCCGGAGCAAACGGTAAACGTTTTTCACTTCCGAATTCCAATATACTGATGCATCAGCCTTTGGGTGGCACCCAGGGCCAGGCAAGTGATATTGAAATTTACACGCGCCAGATGCTGAAAACAAGGGAACAGCTTTTTGAGATTATTGCCAAACATACCGGCAAGGACCTGAAAAAGATCAAAAAAGATGCTGACAGGGACAACTACATGACACCGACTGATGCTATGGAATACGGTATAATTGATAAAGTTATTGATACCGCCCAGCAGATGAGTGAAGAAAAATAATATTGTGATTTTAATACTTGATAAAATATAATGGCAAAGCGAAACCAATTTACCAGGGACCAGATAAAATGCTCTTTTTGCGGAAGGACTTCCAATGAAGTTTCAACCATTATCGAGGGAGCTAACAATGTGTTTATATGTGATATATGCGTGAATAGTTCCCTGGAAATAATAAAGAAAAATGAGAACAGGGAGCTTTACAAGGATTTTGACGGCAGGCTGCCAAAGCCATCCGAAATAATGGAAAAGCTCAGTGAGCATGTTATCGGACAGGACTATGCGAAAAAAGTTCTTTCCGTAGCTGTTTATAACCATTATAAAAGGATTAAACACGGCGAAATGGAAGGCGATCTTGCAGAAGTTGAGATCGAGAAATCAAACATTCTGCTTGCTGGCCCAACTGGTACCGGCAAAACACTTCTTGCAAGGACTCTTGCCAAGATACTGAAAGTACCTTTTGCTATCGCGGACGCCACTACAATAACTGAAGCCGGTTATGTGGGCGACGACGTGGAAACAATTCTTGTGCAGCTGCTTCAGAATGCCAACTACAACGTGAAACAGGCCGAGCGCGGTATAATCTACGTCGACGAGATTGACAAAATAGGACGCAAGAGCGAATCCACAAGCATTACACGTGATGTTTCAGGAGAAGGCGTTCAGCAGGCATTGCTGAAAATTCTGGAAGGAACAGTTGCGGGCGTACCCCCGAAAGGAGGAAGAAAGCATCCGGAACAGCCGCTTATCCATATCGATACAAAAAACATACTGTTTATTCTTGGCGGTGCATTTGACGGCCTTGAGAAAATTATAAAGCAAAGGCTGCGTTCTTCAACAATTGGATTTGCTGCCGAGGCAGAGGAAAATATTGAGGAAAGCTACGAGCTTCTTAAAAAATCCGAACCCGAAGACCTTTTAAAATTCGGTTTCATTCCGGAGCTTATCGGAAGAATGCCGGTATTTGCCCCGCTTGATCAGCTTAGCGATGAAGCAATGATGAGTATCCTGGTCGATCCGAAGAATGCTCTTATCAAGCAGTACCGTAAACTTTTCCTGATGGAAGGCGTAGAACTGCAAGTTGAAGAAGAAGCCATGAAGGAAATCGTGAAAAAGGCACAGGTAAGGAAAACCGGCGCCAGGGCTTTGCGTTCGATAATGGAAGAAAATATGCTTCCCATTATGTTCAGCCTGCCGGATATGCCGGATGTTAAAAGCTGTGTTGTGACGGCAGAATCTATCAGGGACGGCGTTGAACCTTTGGTTTTAACAGATTTTGAATTGAAAACGAAATCAGCATAAGAAAACCGAGGTAGTGAATCTTTCAATATTTTCAGATATCTATCAATTATTGTTTGGAAATGTGGAAAAGTTTTGCTAATTTGAATGCTCTTATGATTGATAACTTGAAATAGCTATAAAAAAGGTAACACGAATGTTAGCAATAGTAGAAATAGCAGGAACACAGTTCGAAGTAAGCAAAAATGATGTATTAACAGTGCCGGCATTGCAGGGCGAGCCGGGCGATACTGTTGCATTCGACAACATACTTCTGACTAAAAACGGTGAAGATACCGTTATTGGCACACCCTACCTTGAAGGTAACGTGCAGGCAAAGATAATTGAGCATGGCAGGGGTGATAAAGTGCTTGTTTTCCACAAAAAACGCCGCAAAGGTTATAGAAAACTTAACGGCCATAAACAGCACTTCACAACAATTGAAATTACAGATATTACAATTTCATAGAGAGGTTTAATTATGGCTCATAAAAAGGGTGGCGGTTCGTCAAAAAACGGACGCGATTCCAACTCGCAGAGACGCGGCGTTAAAAGATTCGGCGGCGAAATTGTAAAAGCCGGGAACATAATTGTACGCCAGTGCGGCACTAAATTCCATCCCGGCAAAAATGTCGGCCTGGGCAAAGATTATACAATCTTCAGCCTGATAGATGGACAGGTAAAATTTGAGCATGACGGAAGAGAAAAAACCAGAATATCGGTTTATCCGTCTAATTAAAAGTATTTACTTTTTTTTACGATAAATTCCACTTGCAGAGCCTCGCTTTTTAGCGGGGCTTTTATTGCTTGTAATTGTCATTATAAATTTGAATAGCTTTTGTATTTATTATACCCTGCTTCTTTTGATAATAAATTCTTTCATTGCCCTGTCGAAAGGCATTGAAGTATCAATCAGGTGATAGTCTATATGGTTCGCATAGCAGGCTGATTTAATCGTCTCGATAAAATCCTGCATTGTTTCGTGATACACTTTTCGCAGCTGATGTGGCTGAGTGATCATTTCCTCGCCTGTTTCCATATCCCTGAAATTAGCACCGCTACCAAGTTTGAAATCAACTTCTCTCGGATCAAGTACCTGGAATACAATAACCTCGTGCTTTTTATGCCTGAAATGTTTTAAAGCCTGCATTATTGAATCGGTTTCGTCGAAGAAGTCACTGATAATCACAACCAGCCCTCTGCGGTTAATTCTTTCTGCCAGCAGGTCAAGGGCTTTTGCAGTCCCGGTTTCATTTTCCGGTTCATTGCCAGCTATAGCTTTCAATATTTCGCTGATAAAACTCTGCCTGGAATTCGGGGGCAGGTATCTTTTAATATCAGTATCATATAAAGCCAGGCCGGCGGCATCTCTTTGTTTTATTAAAAGGTAGGATATGGCAGCAGCAAGGTAGGAAGAGTATTCGTACTTGCTGATATTACCTTTTGACGCGTATTTCATTGAAGCGCTGGAATCAAGCGCAATAACAGAACGAAGGTTGGTTTCCTCCTCGAACTGCTTTATATAAAATTTATCTGAGCGGCCATAAACCTTCCAGTCCAGATATCTTATCGGGTCGCCCGGATTATACGGCCTGTGTTCGGCAAATTCAACGCTGAATCCGTGATAAGGCGATTTGTGCAGCCCGGTAATAAATCCTTCAACAACCATTCTTGCTTTCAATTCAATATTTTTCAGCCTTGCTATTGTGTCCGGCTGCAGGTATTTTCGGTAATCATCCATAACTAAATTTTCTATGTTCTTTTATATACTGTACAAAAATACGAAATAGGAGCGTCTTTAGCGTTATTCAATAAATAAATAAATTCCCGGCCTATTGTCTATTCTTTAAATTCAGTATATAGTTTCAATATATTTTTAATCTGCTTTTTTCAGAAAAGGAACTTTTCGGCATTCTAACCTTCATGATTGTATTCTGTTATTTATCATTCATTGTGCAAAATAATATAATACTCAGATGGAAAAAATTTATTTACATATTCCTTAACAAGAGACTGCGTAGTTGAAAGAGAATATTACACTTCTTGAAATTTGACTTTTCAGAAAATAAATGAAAAGAATTAATGCCTGTAGCTAACAGTGTATAAACACAATAGCCGGGGCAGTAGTAAATTCAAGGCTTGCAGCTTGAATTCGTATTGCTGTAACTGCCATGATAAACCGATATTTTCAACTATATTTTGTATATTGGTTTTATTTTTAGTGTAGTACAAAATTCTCAAACTAATAAAAGGAATAATAAAATGTCAATCAAATACAAATTTGAAACTGAAAAAGAGCTATTAAAAGTTTTTGCATTTGGTATTGCAGATGATATGGAAGAAACTTTAGATTATGCTAAAGCAATTATCGAAGCGGCTCTTAAATATAAAAGCAAAAAAATACTATGTGATGAACAACACTTAAGACACGAACTTGGAGTTGTTGATACGGTATTGTTTGCAACAGAAACAAGAAAAGCAGCACCAAAAGTTGCTCAAGTTGCGATTTTAGTTGATATAAATGAACTTGACAATTTAGATTTTTATGAAACAGTAACGAATAATCAAGGCTTATTCATGTTTTTTACTTCAGATTACAAAGCAGCAATAGATTGGTTATATAAATAGAACTTAACTTATCATAAGAATATAAAAATGTATTGTGGGAAATTTGCAAAAATTATACTTCAAAACATTTAATTAACAATGTAGCGGTTTAATAGTAAATTGCTTTGAAATGCCAAACGTTCAATAAATTCACCCTCAGGCTGTACTAAGAGAAACGTTATTGTTGGATAGAATAAATAAATGATGGCTTCGAATTTAGGTAGCAGTAATTTCCATCACCAATTATAATATCAGAATATGTTTCATATCCTGGAAATCATTGCGTAATTTATGAGTAATGATTTTGAAGCAACTATCATCGGGATTATTAAATGAGCAGGAAAACAATTGTATTGCTATCAGTTTTTGCAGCCCTGTTATTTGCAGCTTATTATATAATGCAAAAGCCGGGGGAAAAAAACAAAGATTTGAGTAAAAGAAAACAACTTGCTAAAATTGACAGCGCTGCAATCAGCAGGATTGAATTTGAAAATTTCCAGGGCAAAATTACTCTTGAAAAACATACCGGGGAATGGTTTGTTTCATTCCCGATCAGATACCCGGCAGCAGTTTCCAAAGTTGAAAATGCGTTGAAACATATTTCCGAAAGTAAAATAAAGAATATCCTCTCGGATAACCCTGATAAACAGAACGCATTCAATCTTGATGATTCTTCGGCAATAAAGCTGAAAGTTTGGCAGGGAAGCCGGATTGTTATGGATATATTAATAGGAAAACCCGTGGGAGCCGGTCTGGATTCCTATGTCCGCGAACCCGGCAGCAACGAAGTAAAATTAATTAAAGGTGCTCTTGCAGGTGTTTTCAGCGCTCCACTGTCGGACTGGAGAGACAAAACGATATTTAAAATTGCTAAAGATGCTATTAGAAGTATTGCATACTCGGGCGAAGGGAACAATTTTGTTTTAGAACAACATGCCGGGAACTGGCTTCTGAATAATAAGGAAGTTAATAAGGAAGCCCTTGATGCTTTGCTTAAATATCTTGCTGACTACAAGACCGATCTTTTCGAAGACAATCCGCCTGCAGAATTGCCTCCCTTGTGGAGATCGTTAATAATAAACGAAACATGCCTGTATTTCTATGAGGCCGGTAAAGATAAATGGTACGTGAAATCATCGAAATCCGACCAGCTATTCATTGTAATGAAATGGAAAATTGATCTGGTAATTAAAAATGAAGGCTATTTCTTTGAGGAATAATCAGATTTACAGCTACTTATAGAGCCGCTCATTATCCTGTATATCCATCCACATCGCAAACAGGAAAGACTGGAAACTGCTGGTAGCAAGAAAGATGAAAATCAGAAGGGTTTGATCAGCTATCATATTTCCATGATCGAATATGGCATAGAGCATGTTCAATCCTACAGGAAGACATATAACTGCAAGAATCAGCGCCAGGTGATAAAGGAGAAACAGAGGGTGAAAATCCCTGAAAAGATACTTGAACCATAAACGCTTGAAGAAGGATTTTACAAGAAGCCATGATACGGTTGGAATAACTTTGCCTATCTTCATTTTACTTTGTTCGCCCACATCGTATACCGGTTTGATCTCAATTTCCCTGAGGCTGCACATGGAAATATTCAATTTAACCAGCATATCATTTGGCATTCCGTATCTTTTAAATATCTGGTGAAGCCTGATTGCATTCAGGGCGCTTTTGGATATGGCAGTATAACCGGTTTGAGTATCGGAAACGTGCCAATATCCGGAAGCTATTTTTGTAAGAATGGAAAGCATTGAGTTACCAATATACCTGACTTTCGGGATTACCAGCAAAGCGCTGCGGTGAATCAGGCGGTTACCTTTCACATAATCAATCCCTTCTTTTACAACCGGTTCACAAATTCTTTCAAGTTCACCGGGGTCCATCTGTCCGTCACCTGCCATAACGGCAGTACAGTCTATATCGTGATCTTTGCACCACTTGTACCCGGTGGCTATTGCCGCTCCAACACCTCCGTTTTCAATGTGGTTTACAAGAATTATCCTGCAATTATCAGGGTCTTCGTTGGCAACTTCAAAAGGTGTAAAAAGCTCTATTTCTTTTTTATTTGCTTCCTGGAGAACAACTTCCGCTCGGTTGAATTTGTTTTGCTTTATCTTGCTAAGGGCTTTATCTATAATTGTTTTGCCTTTTTTCTCTTTCTTGATATATTCCATAACAACTTCGGCAGTTTTGTCTTTGGATTTATCGTTAACGATAACAATCCTGTCAACAAATTCAGGCATGGTATCGATAACCATACCAATCTGGCTTTCTTCATTGTAAGCCGGAACTACAACTGCAACTGTTTTGTTATGAAGCATCTATAAAGTGTCCCCCGAAATTATCACGTGAAGTATTTCACAAATTACACATACAAAGATAAAATATTTTTAATTCAATGTCAAAATAAATCATTACTTAAGTATTAATCAATCAACTTCTTTGCAGATATTATCAGTTAACTTATATTTTTTACCGGATTTATCACAAAATGCAATTCCATCTTCGTTGAATTCAAGCCTTTTGCCTGCCTCGCTAACCCAGCCGATTATTTTGCCCGGCACGCCAACAACCAGAGCATAATCAGGAATATCCTTTGTAACAACGGAACCGGCGCCTATCATAGCATGGCGGCCAATTGTATTTCCGCAGACTATAGTTGCATTAGCGCCGATAGATGCATTAAATTTTACCAGAGTTTTATAATAGAATTCCGAACCGCGCTGCGGGTAAAGGCATTTCGGGTCGATAACATTTGTAAATACCATCGACGGGCCGCAGAAAACATAATCTTCAAGCTCGACACCCTCATAAATAGAAACATTGTTTTGTACTTTCACAAAACTACCGATTTTAACATTGTTACCAACGTTAACATTCTGCCCGAATACACACTTCTCTCCGATTTTAGTTCCGCTTTGCACGTGGGAAAAATGCCATATCTTTGTACCTTCGCCAATTTCAACATTATCATCAACATAGGATGATTCATGAACAAAATAATCCATTTATTTATTTCCTTTAATTAGTTCCAGTATATAGGGATGAGTTTTTGCCGTATCAGAAACAATATCCAGGTTCCTGATCTTTTCTACCAGTTCAATCGATGGGCGGGCATCCTTCAGGCCATATCCGCCACCTTTGAGTATATCCCTGTAAACCTCTGTATGAAGGTCTGTAAATCCGTGAGTAAAATCGATTTCTTCGCTGTCGATAGTAATTGACCTGAATGTAGTCTGCCCTTTTTCTGTTACTTCCTTGGGAAGGTCGTTCCTGTCAATCGAAAGGAACCAGCGTACATTTGCATTTTCTAATTCTATATATCCGCCCATTTTGCTGTTTTCGGAAATATGAAGTTCAGTACCAATAACAGGGCCGAAAATCCACATAAGCATATCATAGAAATGTATGCCGATATTAGTGGCAACACCACCGGATTTTTCAATATTACCCTTCCATGAATAATGATACCACGGGCCTCGGGAAGTGATATATGTAAGTAATATTTCATGTTTGCCATTTTTGGGCTTAGCAGAAAATTTTTCTTTCAATGCCATTATTGCAGGATGAACCCTCAGCTGAAGTACATTATATACTTTTCTTCCTGTTTCATCCTCCAGTTCCTGAAGAGTATCAAGATTGGAAGCCTTCAATACGAGTGGTTTTTCGCATATTGCATCGGCCCCGAGCCTTAAAGCCAGCCTGATGTGAGCATCATGAAGATGATTGGGGGAGCAAATTGTCAGAAAATCAATTTTATTTTCCTGGTCGTATCTTCTCAGTTTTTCCAGGTGACGATCGAATCTTTCAAATTCAGTAAAAAAACTTACATCTTTGAAATCCCTGTCCAATATTCCTACGGAATCATGCGGATCGACTGCTGCAATTAGCCGGTTCCCCGTATCATGAATTGCTTTTAGGTGTCTTGGGGCAATATATCCGGCCACCCCTGTAATGGCAAAATTTTTCATATTCAGTTTTTCAGAATCAATATTTTATTTCATAATATAAATTATTATGCAAAGCTACTCATAAATTAACTGAAAATGAAATATCTTTTTCCACAAATTGTTGAAGCTGATAGGTTAATCAAAAAAAATAATAAAAGCACCAGAAATAATACCGGTGCTTTTTAAAAATTCATTTAGTACAAGTAACACTATTCAGCAAAAAGCTCATCCATTTTTTTATCAGCGCCGGTTTTGCCGTATTCGTAGAGAACTTTTTCCCAGTTAATTTCCAGGAATTTATGGAAAAGCTCATATCTCAATTCAGGGTTGCCATATCGCGGATCGTTCATCAATCGGATACGAAACTCTCCGGCAAGATCGGTAACATCGGCAACCATTGGGGATAATATTTTGCTGATATGCTGCTTCATTTCTTTTGCAAAGAACGGGGCATCACCCTGGGTTGATATTGCTGCAATAAAGCGTCCTCTTTTGATCGTTGCAGGCATGATGAAGTTACAAAGATCGGGAACATCAGCAACATTCAGCAGAATTCCGAGTTTATCGCAATCATCTTTTATCATATTGTCAACTTCTTCATTATCCGTAGCGGCAAATACAAAGGAATAGCCGTTAACATCTCCTTTTTCATAAGATTTCTGCATTAGTTCAATTTTTTTCTCATCTGCAAGAGCCTGCATTGACGGGCACATTTCAGGGGTAAGAACAGTTACCTGGCCACCAAAATTAAGCAGGTTCATAGCTTTCCTGAAAGCAATGGGGCCCCCGCCTATAACAAGTGATTTGAATTTTCCAAGATTCACCAGTATTGGGAAATATTGCGATTTATCTGAATTCATAATAACCTCTGTCCGAGAATAGTTCAACTGTTTGAACATAAAATAAAAAAAATGATAATATAATGAAACTTTAATTTTGTGTGCCCGTAGTATAAATTGTATATACTCCTTCTCAATCCAAGTACATACGACCTACCGCGAGCTTCCGGCACCTGACTCGCGGTTTTTTTATTTCCAGACATATAAATGATGTTAATGTTCGTCTGATACTGTGGTACTATGATTTGAAGAATAATCATATCCTACTTCTCCGGACAATTTAAGTCAGCCGGAAAAAAAACTCCTTTACCACCTGAAACGGCAAAGGAGTGATTTGCATAGTTATTGCAATAATAATGATCTATAAAGGTTTAACCGGAATACAAATATCAACAATACACTTGTTTTCGGGATGTTCCTTAGGGTCATTCCTGTATATCTCATAGGGTGGTTTGTCCTCCGGTTGGTAGCCGCTTTCCGGCAGCCAACCGCCGTACATAGCAGCCCAGGCATTTGGATACTCATCACCGGCAAGTTCGAAACGTCCAACCGCAAATTGTCCGCCTTCCAATTTCATTTTACCAATTTCACCACTTACCTCGGTATCTTCAGGCACATTTACTGCTATACTCATCCTGAGCTTATCTTCATCAGTCAGTTCAGGGTCGTCGTGATATACTGCCATAAGCTGACTTTTTGGCGGCATGAAAAGCCCCCGGGGGCAAATCCATTTCATCAGTTTATCGATCAACCTGCCAAACAGCTCGCTGTCTCCCTTATATGGGCCGATATGACGAACGTAAGCTACAGTCATATCCGGAATATCAATAACTTCAACATCTGCTGTCATGTTTTTGTTGTTTTCCATTTCAACTCTCCATTTGATTTTGTTATTATTAATATCAACTACGCTGCAAATATACCTGAAGTGTTGATCGGAATCTTTACAATGCTTGCCATCCTGTTTGCTGAAATTGCTATATGATTTACGATTCTTGCTATATTCTTCGTAACCCCCGCTGCGCCATTCAGATGCCGACATACCATAAAAATCCCTGAAGGTTCTTGCAAAAGCTGCCGATCCGGAAAAACCACAATCAAACGCTATATCAGTTACCGGCCTGTCGCGGTTAGTAAGCAGCAATATTGCCGCTTTTTCGATTCTAACGCGCTGAATAAATTTATTTAACGGCTCGCCTGTGATAGCGCTGAATATTCTATGGAAATGATATGGCGAAAAATTTGCTATTCCGGCAAGTTGTTTCAGGTTCATCTTTTCTGTCAGATTATCCTGAATAAAATCTAACACGCGGTTTATTCTGGCAGTATATTCGTCTCTGATAATTTTTTTCGGCATTTTATTTCATGATCGTTGTTATAAATCACTATTCGGGCAAAAATAATCATATTGAGCCGAAGAGAAAAGCAGGAAATTATCAGGTAAAGTCATAATATTAATTTCACACATCCGGAACCAACGTGTTTTTTGAAATTGCAATTATTGATTATTCTAATTCAGTTTGCGATCCCTCCCAAACACACGCAGTGTGAAACCCTCCTCGAAGCAGAGGGCTTTGCAGTAAGCCCCTCCTTCGGAAGGGTTGAACTAAAAAACTAACAAACAAACATTCCTGATGCTTTCTTACTTAATTTATCCAGGTAGATGGCTTTTCATGATAAACTTCCACCAGGAGATACAGCAAATTTTTATTTAAAAAAAGTCCGGAGCTTACGCACCGGACCATATATACAATGCAAAAATCAAATTTGCTGAATTTATTTGGCTATAGAAACGCTCCTGCGTTCCCTGATTACCGTAACCTTTATCTGGCCCGGATATTCCATTTCCTGTTCAATCCTTTCGGCAATGGATGAAGCCATATTGTCTGCCGAAGGATCGTCAACTCTTTCAGGTTCAACAATAACCCTGACTTCACGGCCTGCCTGGATTGCAAATGTTTTGGCAACTCCTTCGAAACCGTTTGCAAGAGATTCCAGCTTTTCAAGGCGCTTGATATAATTTTCGAGAGACTCACGCCTTGCTCCGGGCCTTGCGCCGCTGATCGAGTCAGCAGACTGAACGAGAACGGCAATGGTTGATTCCATTTCGATGTCTTCGTGGTGGGCGCCGATAGCATTTGATACAATCGGGTGTTCCTTGAATTTTTTAGCAAGCTCAAGTCCGATAAGGGCGTGCGGGCCTTCTGTTTCCCTGTCAACGCATTTACCTACGTCATGAAGCAGGCCTGCCCTCTTGGCAAGGCTTGTATCCATTCCAAGTTCGGCTGCCATAATACCACAAAGGTAAGAAACCTCTATCGAGTGGTTAAGCAGGTTCTGGCCGTAGCTGGAACGGTATTTCATTTTACCGATCATTCTTACCAGTTCCGGGTGCATTCTGTGCAGTCCGAGGTCAAGAACCGTGTTCTCGCCAACGCGGGAAATCTCTTCTTCCAGTTCTTTACGGGTTTTATTAACCACTTCTTCTATTCTTGCCGGGTGAATACGTCCGTCAAGCATAAGGCGTTCAAGCGACATCTTAGCCACTTCTCTGCGGAAAGGATCAAACCCGGATATAACAACGGCTTCGGGGGTGTCGTCAATAATCAGGTCAATTCCGGTTGCAGATTCAAACGCACGGATATTCCTTCCCTCGCGTCCGATAATGCGGCCTTTCATTTCGTCGCTGTCAAGGCTTACAACAGATACTGTAGTTTCAACACTGTGGTCGGAAGCAGTTCTTTGTATTGCCTGAACAATTATTTTCTGCGCTTCGCGATTAGCCTGCGACTGTGCTTCGTCTTTTATTTGTTTTACCAGCTGCGCGGCTTCCACTCTTGCGTCGTTAACCATGTTATCGATAAGCATCTTTTTTGCATCTTCCTTGCTCAGATCGCTGATCTGTTCAAGTTTTTTCATCTGGTCATCGATAATTTCGTCGGCTTTGGCTACCTTCTCTTTTATTTTGTCTTCTTTCTTGTGCAGGTCTTCTTCGAATATCTGAAGGTGCTTTTCTTTTTTCAGGATGATATCAAGCTTGTTTTCTATACCTTCTTCGCGAGCTTTGATTTGTTTTTCAAGCACTTGTATCTTTGCTCGTTTGGATTGCGTTTCGCTTTCAAATTCCTGTTTTTTCCGATGCCATTCTTCTTTAACTTCAAGCATCTTCTCTTTTTTTGCATTCTTAGCATCCTTTTCGGCATCAAGAAGGATTTTTTTGGCATTCTTCTCGGCGTCCTCAAGCTTTGCCGTAGATATTTTCTTCACGGCTGTATAGCCAAGGAAGAAACTGACAATCAGGCCGGCCAGGGAGGCCAGCACGATAAATAATTCGCTCATTAGTTCAATCTCCTATCGCTTCCGGGATTAACCGGATTAATAATTAAACAATCCCATCGGGTTTAACTAAAAAGATGGCTTTAACACTTAAACGCCCTTATCACCCCCTGATAACACGGGCGCGGAAAGTCAGCCTGCTTTCCTCGAAAATTCTAAATTAAAAAAATAAAAAAACCGCATTTAGTATCATTTTAAAGTGCACGAGAGAAAGAACTCTCTCTGACACAGTGGGTGGCATCCCGTCAATCTCCAGTTTCCACTGAGCCCCGTGAAGGACTTACCGGGTTGCGGTATGAGGCCTGCTGTTAAAAAACGGAGCCTACCTCCCATTTTATAAAAATTATATGTTCTTTATCCGTGTGACAATGAAACCAAATGCGGCTGAAATAATCTGAACAAATTCAAAGAACGCGTAGAAAAGCGGTCATATAAAATGATATAATTATAATATGATTTTATTAAAACAGTATATCAAATACCCATTAAACCTCGGTTGTATTTAAAATTACAAAAATAATTGCTCCGCTTTTAATCCTATCTATCTATGGTCGATTTTAAAAATTCCGCCATTTTATTTAATTCAATATTAGCGAATTTCATATCTGTGTCATTTTGCTGCCGGTCCCGTAAGGAACCTTCGGCTATATTTAGCGCTGCCAGCACGGATAAAGTATTCGAGGACTCATCCCCGTAGTTCTTTTTCAGCTCCTTTATTTGTTTATTTACTTCTTCCGCAGCATTTCGGGTAAGATTCGAATCTTCCCCTACCAGGGAGTATTCCCTGCCACCGATTGTTACTCTTACAGTTTCTGCCATTTCATTTCCGGTTATACTTCAGAAGAATTCACTAACTTATATTAATAATAGTAAAAATTTAATAAAATTCAAGGTTAAATTAACTTTTAAATTGTCAACAAACAAATTTTTTATTCGTAAAAATATTAACGAATCAATAAGATATTTATTAATTCTTAATTACCGCTTAGCAATTTATCAGCCAAATCAATTGAATTTACAAGTTTTTGCTCTATCTGCCCCAGCCTTGATTCCAGTTCCTGGATTTTGGCAATAGAATCAGAAATTTCCTCTTCCTTCTTCTTGATTTCCATCTCAAGTAATTCCTTTGCAGTTTTGAACTCCTGCAAATTTATGTCCCGGGCTTTCAAGTCCGATTCAAGAATCTGCTTTTCTTCGGATATTTTCCGGCTCCCGGATTCAATATTTTTTATCCGGGCTTCAAGCATAAGTTTTTCTTCTTCTGCCAGGTTCAGACTGTTATTCAGTTTCAGTTCGTTTATTTCTTTTTCTTTCATAAGAGCAACAAGTTTCGCTTCAATTTCCTGTTTTTCTTCCAGAAGGTCTTTTCTTTTCTGTTCAGCATTGTTTTTCAATGATCGGAACTCGTCATTGAGTGTTCTCAAATTTTTGTTTTCACTTCTAAGCTCATCAATATCGAATGCCTGGCTGCTTATTACCTGGTTGAGTTTTTCAAGTTTTTCACCTTTGTCATTATCCGATTCCAGCAGGGCTTTGTACCTGTTAATTTCGTTATCAAGAGACCTGATCTTATCCTTAAAGGTTTCCAGGTCTTTTTCTTTTTCTGATATTCGGGACTCGAGTAATATTTTTTCATTCCTGAGATTCTTCAGCAGGCCTTCGGATTCGTCGGCCTGCATATCTTTATTTATGATAGCCATTTTCAGGTTCTCGTTTTCAGATATCAGGTTTTTAATCTCATCCTGCCGACCCTCTGCAGTTTTTATTCTGCTTCCGGATTCATCCAATTCCTTCTTCATCTGATCGATACGGCCTTCGAGTATAAATTTCTCGTTTTTAAGGTCTTTTATAATGTTTTCAGCTTTTTCGGTATTTTCCTTCAATGCCTCATATCTGCTTTTTAACACAGAAAGTTCGCTGTTTAAATTATTAATAACTTCTTCTTTACCTCTTAATTCAAGCTTTATCGCCTGACTTTGTTCATGGATTGTAAATATTTTTTCTTCGGCTTCCTCGTATTCTTTCATCAGCTTATAATATTTATCCTTCCAGAAAAGTATATCCTTTTTGCTTTCCAGAGCTTTTTTCAATTTATCCGAAAGAAATGAATTTTGCTGCCCTGCATCAGCGGCCTGCCTGCGTAATTTTATAATTTTTAGTTTATTATCAATGATAATATTTGAATATTTGTCAATAGTTGCATTCTTTTGGCTTATGATTTTACCGGAAGCGGCTTTCTCTGATTCTGCTTTATATTCAATATTTTCGATAGTTCTATTCAGATCATAAATTTCCCCGGTGGAATTGTCAAGCTTGTTTTCCAGTTCCCATATTTTATCTTTCAGGGAAGTGTTTTCCAGTGTCAACCTGGCATTATTACTAACAACTTCATCATATTCCCTTTGGCGGCTTTCAAGGTATGATAATCGATTCTTTTGCTCCAATAGTTTTTCGCTCTTGGAATGCAATTCCACGTTCTTCCTGGCAATTTCTTTTTTCGTGAATTCCAGGTCTTTGCCTGTATTTCTGAGTTTTTCAATTTCTGCAGTCAGCTCATCAGTTCTGATCTTCAGCCCGGAATGTAACTCCCTTTCCTCATTCAGTTGTCTTGTCAGTTCGGGAATACCGGAAGCCCTGTTTTTGTAATCATTGTTTTCAGACAAAAGCGCTTCGTATTCCGAATTTATACGATTGTATTTATCTTCAAACTCCCTTGCTTTTGCCAGCTTTTCCTCCAGGGCCACAATAGCAAGGTTTTTTTCGTGAATTTCCTGTTCGGCAATTTCTATCTTCTGCTCCATATTGCCTGCAGCGCCGCTTAGTTCGTCACGTGAACTTCTTTCCGCGTCCAGCCTGGCATTCAGGTTTTCAATTTCTTCATTTTTTGAAGCATTTTGCTTACGGATACTATCATATTTATCGCTTAGGCGATATATCATATCCCACAGGTTTATAATAGTTTCCTGAATATCTTCTCCCGGTTTACCGGATATCATTTTGTTTTCATCTGCTGCCATAATTCACCTGAGAGGTAGTTTTTAATCATTAAATGATCATTAAACGGCTATATTGTTTAAATTAATCATGAGAATGACTCGTGTTCTTTTTTTGCCAAGTGGTCATTCTGAACGAAGTGAAGAATCCAGTTTTCATACATGTTCCGGATCCTTCGCTGTGCTCAGGATGACCGTTTGTCAAATCTTTGAGACAAACTCATGAATTAGTCCCATTTCAAATCCTGCTTTAGAACTTGCGAAGCTCAGCCTGGAATTTCTTTTCCACGGCTTTAACTATCCCATTAACGGCTGCATCAACTTCATTGTCCGTCAGGGTTTTCTTCGGCGAAGCAAAGAGAAGTGAAAACGCCACGCTTTTCTTGTCTTCTCCAATGTTTTTACCCTCGTAAACATCAAATATTGTTGTGTTCTGAAGGTATTTACCGCCCTTGTTATCTATCATAGTTTTTATCTCGCCCGAATTGACTTCCTTATCAACAATAAAGCCAAGGTCGCGCTTGCTGCCGGGGAAGGGAGCAACCGGACTGTACTGCGGATGCTTGATATCTGTTGCATAAAGCTGTTCCATATCCAGCAGGCATACAAAAACGGGCACGTCAATATCAAATTTTTTCAAAAGTTTACCGGACAGCTCGCCAAGTCTTCCAATTATATCCTTGCGGTATTTAACAGCAAGGGAATTTCCGCCAAAAATTCCATTTTCATCGGCTTTTGCCTGAAGTTTAAACGAGCGAAGCCTGAAGAAGCTTATCATTTCCTCGAAAACGCCTTTTATATCATAAAAATCAGCGTTTCCCCGCTCGGAATTCCAGTTTACAGGAGCTTTATTACCCGTCATGGCAATAAGCAGATATTCCTGCTCTTTGTGTCCTTTTATAAAAGTATCTTCCCTGTCGTCAACATGGCTGAATGCTTTTCCCAATTCAAAGAAGCAGAGGTCATGATTGCCAAACCTGATATTTCTTTCGATTGTTTTAAGCATTGACGGTATCAGCGAGGGCCTCATTACCGATAGTTCCTCGCCAAGCGGGTTGGAAATCTTTATCGGGTTGTCGGTAAATATTGATGCCGATGTCGGATCGGTGATGTTTTGTGTGATTATTTCCTTGAAACCACGGGGAATAAGATAATCTCTGATTCTTCCGCGAAGCGCCGGTACGGCAAGGTGCTCAGGAACTTTCACAGCACCGAAATTAATCACGGATGAGTAATCCGGCTGAATATTATCATAGTTATACATCCTGGCAACTTCTTCGATCAGATCAATCTCGTAGCTGATATCAACTCTGTATGGCGGAATTTCAAGGGTAAGGCCTTCATCATTTTCCTCGATAATCGGGAAGTTCAGATTTTCAAATATCTCTTTTATTTCACTGTCGCTGACGTCAATACCCGTAACTCTTCTTGCTTTGGCGTAGCGGAGATTCAGTTTCAATTTCTCCTGTTTCACGGGATAAGCGTCAACTTTGCCCTTGCAAACAGTTCCACCGGCAAGTTCGGCAATAAGTTTTGCAGCCCTGTCGGCAGCAGCTTCCACATTTTCAATATCCACGCCGCGCTCGAAGCGGTAGGAAGCTTCGCTTTGTATTCCAAGTTTCTTGGATGTTTTACGAACAGAAGTAGGGAAGAAATAAGCCGACTCGATAAGAATATCAGTAGTTTCATCGCTCACTTCACTGTTTTCGCCGCCCATAACTCCGGCAACGGCAATCTGTCTTTCAGCGTCGCAGATCATCAGCATATTATCATCAAGCTCGCGTTCCTTGCTGTCCAATGTAGTGAATTTATCGCCTTTTGCAGCCCTTTTCACAATTATTTTCCTGCCCTGAACCTCTTTCAGGTCGAAAGCATGCAGAGGCTGGCCGTATTCCATCAGCACGTAATTGGTAACGTCCACCACCACGTTAACAGGCCTTTGGCCAATTGCGGTAAGCCTTTGTTTCAGCCATTCGGGGGACGGCCCTGCTTTAATGCCTTTTACCACCCGGCCAATATACCTGTAGCAGTTTTCAGTATCTTCAATTTCTATTTTAATTTCATCATTAACGTCGTTTCCGCCTTCCACAGGATTTGTGTCGGGATAGTTAACGCTTGTTTTATTATAAGCGGCTACTTCACGGGCAACACCTATATGGCTGTTACAATCGGATTTATTCGGTGTCAGGCTGACATCAAAAACAATATCATTGAGTTCCAGGTAATCGGAAAGGGGGATACCGGGTTCCGTTTCTTCCGGCAGTACAACAATACCGCTTCCGTCATCGCCGATTTCAAGTTCGGTTTCGCTGCATATCATACCGTTGGATTCAACTCCGCGAATCTTTCTTTTCTCAATTTTAAAACCTGCCGAAGGTATCAGGGCGCCCGGGGCGGCAAATATTATTTTTTGTCCCTGCGCCACATTCGGAGCGCCGCAAATAACATTATAATTTTCAGCTCCCGTACTTACTTCGCAGATAGTTAGTTTATCCGCGTCGGGGTGCTTTTCGGCTTTTGTCACTTCGCCGGTGAAAAAATTCTTATATTTTTCTTTATAATCAACAATACCTTCAACTTCAAGGCCCAGCATAGTCATTGCATGATCCAGTTCAGCGGGCGATTGTTTTATCTCGGTTAATTCTCTAAGCCAATTATATGAAACGTACATAGATGAAAATCTCTAATTCGTTAAAAATGCCTAATATAGATTTTTTGCAATTTAAGGATTTTTTTTCAAAAACGGGATTCTTAGTTGGGAATAATGCATTGATGTATAATATTTTGGACAGGCCGCGAAATTAAATTATTTCACAAAACAAGAATAATCCAAAAGTATAAGCTTACAGGGAAATTCCTTCCCGGGAGAAGCCTGATACGGATGAAAATCAATATGTTTTATGTTGTGGAAATATTAAGTGGCGGAATTTCAAGAAAGCGGCAGTTTCTATTACGGAACTCTTGCCTATTTATCTGCTTTGTCTGCATCAGAATGAGGAATGTCCGGTGTATTATTTTCTTATTCGGCATCAGAATCCGGAATGCCTGCCATATTACCTGCTTTGTTTGTATCAGAATATGGAATGTCCGTTATATTATTTTCTTATTCGGCATCAGAATAGGGAATACCTGCCATATTATCTGCTTTGTCTGCATCAGAATCCGGAATTTCTGTTGTGTTATTTTCTTATTCTGCATCAGAATTCGGAATGCCTGCCTTAATATTTTATTTAACAAAGACAATTAATAAAATACATTATTAAAATTATTAATAAAATAAGTATTTGTATTAAATATATTTATTGAAATACTAAATAATCATATCGATTAATAAAATTAATAATATAATCAATTAAAATATCACTTTATCCAAACGATAATTCTAAGCTTTTTATCAATTCTTCTTTAGATTTTATAAAATATCAAGATCGAATTATAGAATATATTAAGCTTCTAAGCAAATAATCTGAAATGCTCCCTATTGCTTAGACAAATAAAAGTATAGTTTATGGTGTTTATTAATCTATACTTCTTCTCTAATAAAATAAGAAAAAAATATGTAATAATATTAATTTTTCTTTTTTTTGCTACTTTTTTTTCTTTTTGTTAACAACCTGGAAATTGTGGATAACTTTCACTCTCCTTTCTATTTCTTTTTTTATCAATTGCTTACCGGATTGCATTTTTTCACTTTTCCAACAAAGTTTTCAATTAACGAACCGCTGTTCGTTCATATATTTTTCAGCCGGAATCTGGTATTCAATTCCTGCGTGCGGCCTCGTGTTGTTATACCAATCGACATAAGCCTTTATACCGCCATAGAGCTCTTTTCCGTCTTCGTAAGACTTCAGATACAGGTCTTCGTATTTAAAGCTCCGCCAGAAGCGTTCTATGTAAACATTGTCCAAGGCGCGGCCCTTGCCGTCCATGCTTACCTTAACATCAGCATCCAGAATCGTTTTCACAAAATCATTGCTCGTGAACTGACTGCCCTGATCCGTGTTTGTTATTTCCGGTTTCCTGGTTTTCAAAGACCTTTTTATTGTATCTATGCAGAACTCCTTCTCAAGGTTATTCGATAATTCCCAGTCGACGATATACCTGCTATAAACATCTATAATTGCTATAAGATACATAAATCCTTTACGCATCGGAATATATGTTATATCCAGGCTCCAAACCTGATCCGGACGACTTATTTTCATATCCCTCAACAGGTATGGATAAATTTTGTGCTCCTTGTTCGGTTTGCTCGTGTCCGGTTGGGGATATATTGCCCGAAGTCCCAATAATTTCATTAATCGCCTGATTCGTTTATAGTTAACATGGTATCCCAAAGAACGTAAGTGTGCTGTCATTTTTCTGGCTCCATAAAATGGAGTAATCGCGAATTGTTCTTTGATCAGCTTCATATATAGAATATTTGCTTCACTTTCACCCTTGGGTTTGTAATAATAACAGCTCCTGCTAATACCCAAAAGCTCGCACTGCCGGCTTATGCTAATTTCTTTATTATCAGCATCTACCATCTTCCTGCGTTCTTCTTTACTCACGTCCCAATTTTTTTTTTAACCAGTCTAATTCAATTTTTAGCCGGCCTATTTCTTCATATAATACTGATTCGTCTTTTTCTTTTTTATTCTTCCCTGGCCCACGCTTGTTTTCAAATACTTCCTTTTCACTTTCTTTTAAATGCTTTTTCCACATGCTTATCTGGTTTGGATGAACCCCGTACTCCGATGCCAGCTCGGTTATTGTTTTTCTCTCTTGGACTGCCTCCAGGGCTACCTGCATTTTGAATTTTGAACTGTAATTTCTTCGTTTGTTTGCCATTTGATGCTCCTTTTGATTTTTTGCAAGTTAAGATTATTTCACCTTAAATCGCTGTTTTTTTTAAAGGAAGCCGTTCAATCAGTCCGGCTAATTAAATAGACAAACTGATTATTTAATACTTTACGGCATATATTTATTAGTTTATAAAATTGAATTTATTGAATATAAAGGATAAATTATTAGTTATATAAAATATTTAATAAGATATATTAAAAGTTTTGTTAGATAAACTATATCAAGGCTTGAATATATTATATATTTAATTATAAATACTTGATATTTAATAATATTAGTATAATATATAATATATTGGATTAGATATTTAATTATTAATATAATCTATAGGTGGTTTTCAGGCTTACCTTCCGGGGTTTTATTTAAAAAATGCAATTAATTAGGCAAAACGGGTTTTCTTATGGGCTAAGCAAGCAGGCAGTTAGGCAAAATATTCTGATTTTATGGCAAACCTTTGCTATTATACGGTCAGGGAATCTTTCAATGATGTCCATGAAGCGTATAGCGTGGTCCGATGTCGGTTTAATGTGGCCTGAGATTGCTTCAATATATCCGGCTATGGATGTATAATTCCATGTAATCAATATATTTATCAAAATATTCGTGTTTATGATGCTGAACTTCTTTGAAGTGATAAGGCACAACTATTGCCTGAGGCCAAAGAATGATAGATCAGGGCGGGTTGGGGATATAAGGCTTGGTGATCTTTCATTCCTGAGCAGGAAATTCCGTAAATTATACTTCAGGATGGATTTTCTGTTATGAATCCGGCCTAACCTGAGCCGGATTTTCCATATCACTGCGTGATCTTAAAATGCATCGGGGCGGGGCGGGCATAATACAATTGTAATAATATTTCGATTTATAAGGAATTGCCGTGAAATAATCCACATACTGGTTACAGCCAAATATTTTTTTCCAGTATGAATGAAAATAAATATTGCCTTTATTGTTTTTTTTTATTTGTTTAATCACTTGAAATCGAGAAGACGGAAAAGACAGTTAAAGCTTTTTTGAAGAGACCAAGAGCTGTGGCCTCAGGACTAAACCGCCGAAAAAGAGAGCGGACAATTGAATTATTAATAATACAATGAGGAATTGGCATGAGGTTGATTTTTTTAGGCCCTCCGGGTGCCGGCAAAGGAACACAGGCAGAACGAATTACCCAAAAATATGGTATTATCCAGCTTTCCACAGGCGATATACTAAGGGCAAATATCAAGGGAGGAACTCAACTGGGAGCACTCGCCAAAAAATATATTGATGGCGGAAATCTTGTTCCCGATGAAGTGATCATCAATATGATAAGGGATGAACTGGGAAAACCCGAAATGGCAAACGGTTATATCCTTGATGGTTTCCCGCGTACTATCCCGCAGGCAGAAGCTTTGGATAAACTTCTTGAAGAAATGGGCCAGAAATTAGATTCTACACTGGTGCTTGAAGTTCCGAACGAGGAACTTGTCAGCAGGCTTACTGCACGCCGTACTTGCACGAACTGTGGGAAATCATATCACCTGATATTTAAGCCGCCGCAAAAGGAAAACATCTGCGATGCCTGCGGGTCTGCGCTTATCCAAAGGGATGACGACCACGAAGGCCCTATCAGGAACAGGCTGGAAGTATACGAAAAGCAAACAATGCCGCTTATAGGTTATTACACAGATAAAGGTATTGCTGTAAAAGTTGACGGAGTTGGTGCTCTTGATGATGTATTCAACCGATTTTGCGAAGTGCTGGATAAATTCAAATAATATTCCGGCCTGATTTACTAAAGCGCTGCTGTCTTCTTTTACAGGTGAAGACAGCAGCGCTGTTTTTTATTGTTTTTGAGTATGGAATAAAATTAAAGTTACTACTCAGCTAAGATGATATTATTCTGTTTTGAAAAGAATAATTGTAAAATTGTCATTCTGACGGAGCGAAGCGACTGAAGAATCCACTTGTTTTAGTATAAAAATATTAAGAATGGATTCTTCGCTGGCGCTCAGAATGACATTTTTTTATTTTTTAAAATATTTAACATATTTTTCCTTTAAACGGAGTATAAACAAATTAAATATCCAAATGCAGGTAGAAAGTGGTTCCTTTTCCTTCTTCGGTATCAAACCAGACTTTGCCTTTCAGGAATTTTTCGCCAAGTAATTTCATGCTGTAGGTTCCCAGCCCCCTGTCTCCTCCTTTTGTTGAAAATGACCTCTGGAATACCTGGAGCTGAACATTTCTCGGCATCACGGCCGGATTGTTAACAGAGAACAGGACAGCGCCGTCGGTATTATCAGCTTTAATTGTTACGGTATCACCATACTCGGATGCTTCCAGGGCATTTTTAATCATATTGCCAAGAACTCTTCGCAACAGGGTAGGGTCGGATTCAAAACTCACATCAGCAGTGGATCTGTCTAAGTGTATATATTTCCCGTCTGCAACTTCGTGTTTTCTGTAAGTATCTTCTAATTCGGAAAGCAGCATTTTGGTATTTACAGTAAGCAGTGAAAGCACCAGGTCTCCGTTCTCGGCAGATGAAATCAATTTCTGCATTTGAATTTCATCAATTATCTTTTCCGAGAGCATAAAAATAATATCTTTGTATTCGGCAACATCCTCGGGGAAATCCTTAAGAAGTGAAGCAAAGCCTTTCAGGCCTCCTGCCGTATTGATAATATCATGGAAGAACAGCCTTTCCAGAACACGCCTGCGCTTTTCATTACTTATATCTTTTATAGAAAATATGGTATAGTCATTACCTTCATGTTTGAAAGGAGTAGTCCAAACCCTAAGGTCAAGGGGGTCTCCGTTTTCTTTACGTATAATCCTGCATTCCTGCACATCGGCTTTTCCCTTCATGCTGTTAACAATTGCCTGTGCTGCCCCGCATGTCCGGCAGAATTCTGTTGTTCCGCACCCGCCTTTGTCGATAAAAGCTTTCTCGCAGGAAAAAGCTTCTCCTGGCCTGAGGCCGCAAACTTCTTTTTCATCTTTTACATTAAGAAAGTCAAACATAGCCTGGTTCGAAAACACTATTTGCCTTTCCTGGTTAAGTATCATGAATACATCCGGTATTGCTTTGGATATTTCCTTCAGGTTTTTGATATTTGACATATCTTTGGCCTGAATATCCAACAATGCGTTGTCTGTTCTTTCTGCAGGAAGAAAATCGGTCTTTTGCTTTGCCATCTTAAAAACTCCAATCGTTTTCTTTTTCACGGTTTGTAATAATAAATATTTAAAATGAAAAATCAAAAGCATTTTTTATAATGAAATTATTTAATTTTGATAATTTCCATGGATTGAAATAATGATAGTTTACACAGACAGCCGCATATACGCAGAAAAAATTCTTGGCCTTAGAACAAAATGGGCAGGAACAAACCCGGATATGATCGATAATCCCATTGCTTCTTTGTGTTCGGGATTGCTTGATTCGGACAAAATATATAATTCAGACATTGAATTTCCTGGTATATGGGATTATGCTTTCATAACAGATTTTGCTGAAAGATCGCAATATGATATCCTGATAGAAGAATCATCAAAAACGGAATTTCCCGGTAATATTATTTGCCTTGCAGACAAGGGCAGGGAATTTCACGGTTACAGGAACAGGTACTGGGAAAGCCTCGGAGGCAATATACACTTATCTGCTTATCTTGCCCCGAACCGTGAAATTGAAAATTTAAGCCTCGGATTTATTATGCTGTCTGCTGTTTCCGTGGCTGAAATGATAAATGATTTTCCCGGGATGGAAAAAAATGCCGGCATCAAATGGGTAAACGATGTTCTGATAGAAGGAAATAAAGTAAGCGGGGTACTGGCACAGGCAAAACTTATGGGAAATATTGTAAATGCCGCGATACTCGGGATAGGAGTTAATGTGGAAATGGCGCCGGAGGTTATTACCGACAGCTATGTGCCTGCAGCAGCCTGTATAAATGATTTTATGAAAGAAAAAACTAATGTATCAACATCGCTTAGGATACTTCTGAATAAACTTGAACAAAATTATCAGGCACTGCTTCAGAACGGGTATAAGAATATGTTAGGCAAATACCGGGATATGTCCGTTGCCCCTGGTAAATTTGCCAGTATTTATACCGATCCGTCCGGCGGGGACAGGGAATTAATAAGATCAGGAATTGTTGATAAAATAGGCTATAATCTGGAATTGTATTTTGCCGGTGATGATAAACCTGTAACAGACGGCAGAATGATACTCGGGAAATAATTGCTCAGCAAGGATTTTGCAATTCTCTTGTTTCAGATATTCTGCTTATGAAATATTCTTTTTTGTCCGGGTAACTTGTTATCAATTCATTGAAAGCATCTATTGCAGCATCATAAAGCCCCTGGCTGATAAATATATCAGCAATGGTTTCAGTAACAACAGGTTTTTTCAATTCGGATTCAGGTAGTTTAATATCGGAGCTGCCTTCTTTTTTCAGGCTTTCCAGCCTGCGGGCCAATTCTTCAATTGTTTGTGAAGGACCGGAAAGGGTGGTAGGAATGCTGTCTTCATTATCCGCCCTTTTAACAGTAGAAAGAGTATCCACGCCCCCAAGATCAAAATCACCCCTTGAAAACTCAGGGAAAGGAGGAAAAAACACAGGAGTGCTTTTTAGCTCGGGTATTGTAATATTATCTGTACTAATTCCAAGGGGAGAGAAATCAATTCCCGGTATCAGGTTGGGATCATCATGTTTAATTGTTTTCGAACTTTCGTATTGTTCCCCGGGATCAATATCAAGAAGTATCGAAAGTGGCAGGCCTTTGGTTGTTTTATCGGATTCTTTTTGGGTTTCAAATTTTTTACTAATGGCATCAACATCAAAATCGGCATCGTTTTCAATCACCTTATCCTCAAAATCAACGGGCTCTTCTTTTTCATTATCCGTTTCAGCAATTACATCTTCATCAGTTTTGGCCGTATCTTCATCAATGACTGGGATGATTTCATCAGAAGATTGATTTTTTACTTTTTTAAAACTTTCGGAATTCTGGTTTTCTTCAATTCCTTCAGATAGACTAATATTTTCTTTATTTGTATTATTGCTGGTTTCAGAAGCATTTTCCGGGTCAAGAGCTGGTGTTGATATTTCTTTACTTGCAGATCTTAGTTCGGATTTCAGGGCAATAATACCGGGGTTTCGTGGAAATTTCTCCTCTGCCTTGCGAATAATATCCATCGCATCATCATATTTGCCTTTTTCCCTGAAGGATCTGATCAGTATCAGGTAGGCTGCCGAATATCCCGGGTACACATCAAGGCCTTCAAGGCATAATCGCACTGCCTCGTCAACTTCACCGGCCAGCATAAGCTGTTCGGCTTCCACGGCAAACAAAGGAGAAATTTCACTCATATATTATTCGTTTGTTTTTAATCCCTGCTGCCTCCGAAGAATGAGAGCAGGAGCAGGAATAAATTAATAAAATCAAGATAAAGCCTCAGAGCGCCGAGAATAGCCCCTTTTGTTGCAATTTCTTCTCCTTGCAACATAAGGTAGTGCATTTCTTTAAGCCGCTGAGTGTCGTAAGCGGTAAGGCCCGCGAAAACGACGACGCCAATCACATTAATTACAAAGCCCAATGCCGATGAGGCAATGAACATATTCAATACAGCAGCAATAATGATGCCGATTAGCCCCATGAACATAAATGACCCGAGGCCCGACAGGTTCTTTTTCGTCACGAATCCGTATAAACTTAAGGCGCCAAACATAGATGCAGTAACTAAAAATGTATTATATATTGCTTCTGTGGTATAGGCCATCAAAATTACAGAAAAAGTAAGCCCTGTAAGAAATGAATAGGCAATAAATGAGATCATTGCTACTGTCTGGCTCATTTTATTAATTGCTGCGCTAAGTGCAAATACCAATCCGAATTGAAGTATTATCAGGAACAGTGAGTATCCGCCAAGCGCTATACTAACGTCAAGCCCGCTTGAATTTGCCCACCATGCCGTAAGGGTAGTAATTCCAAGCCCACCAACCATCCAGGAATATACTTTTGTAAGAAATGCACGCTGAGCATCAGCTACCTGTTCGTTGCTTAATTCTTTGTAATAAACTTCTTTTTCCATTAGAAGCTCTCCATGATTATTCTAATTAAATTTTATTTTAATGACTAAGTTTAAGGCAAAATATTGAAAAAAAACTATCTTTTTCTGTTAATCACATATTCGGCAAGGCTGATAAGCGATTCCTTAGCATCGCTATCCTTTACAGGTGATAGTAAATCAACTGCTTTCCGGGATAATTCTGAAGATTTTTCCTCTGAATACTTTATACCGCCCCTGGTGTTAACAAAATTTGCTATCTCTTTGATTTTATCCTTGCTAAGATTTCCGGACTTGATATACCCGAGTATTTTTTTTGAATCTCTTTTCTCGGAATGACGGAAAGAATAGATCAATGGCAGAGTAAGTTTTTTTTCTTTCAGGTCGTTGCCAACGGGTTTTCCAATTAGTGAGCTTGATCCCTGGTAATCAAAAACATCATCGCGTATCTGGAATGCAAGGCCTATGTTTTCCCCGAACTGCCGGAATATCTCTCTGGTATCCATGTCGGCATCGGCGCTTATAGCTCCTATTTCGCAGCAGGCAGAAAGGAGCGACGCGGTTTTATCTCCGATTATCCTGAAATAAGTATCCTCGTCGGTATCAAAATCCTTACTTTTCTGGATTTGCAGCAATTCCCCCTCGCTCATTCTTTTAACAGCTGTTGATAGAGCACGAAGGAAATCAAATTCATCAGTGTCAATAGCTGTTAATAATCCTTTTCCAAGAAGGTAGTCGCCAATAAGTACAGAAATCTTGTTATTCCATTTTTCATTTATCGAAGCCATCCCGCGGCGTTCGGTTGCCTCATCAACAACGTCATCATGAATCAAAGTAGCATTATGCAGAAGTTCAGTCATAGCAGCACCGGTATAAGATCTGTCCGTAATTCCCCCGCATGCCTTTGCAGCAAGGAGAACAAGGGTAGGCCTGATTTGTTTCCCGCGTTTCCTTGTAAGGTATGCAATTATCAGGTTCAGAAGTGAAACATCGGATTTCATTGAGTCTTTGAAAACTTTATTGAATGTTTCAAGTTCCTTATGAACAGGCTTACTGATTTCTTTTAATGCCATTTAATTCCATTATTAATCCAAAGAATAAATAAGAATATACAAAAATAATTAAAGTTGGCGAATAACAAGCTTTTTTTGAATAATTTAATTCTTACTATTATATTTCTTTTCACCAAATACAGCAATTAATACGCTGAGTTCGTAAAGAAAGAAAAGCGGTATGGCAAATATCAGCTGGCTTACAGGGTCGGGTGTCGGAGTAAGAATTGCTGCAAGGAGCAATATTACAATTATTCCGTGCCTTCTGAATTTACGCATAGTTTTGGCTTTAAGCATACCGAACCTTGAAAGCACGAAGCTAACCATGGGAAGCTCAAAAAACAGCCCCGCAGCAAGTAGTATTGTGGAAATGAAGCTGAAGTATTCATTTATATCAATATTATTCTTTATCTGCTCTGTTCCAAAAGATGCAGCAAACGAAAGCATCGAGGGTATCATTACAAAATACGCGAAAGCAATGCCTACCATAAAGCAAAGGGAAGTAAAGAAAGTTATCACCCTTACCCAGCTTTTCTCGTTCTCGTAAAGGCCCGGCGCAATAAATTTCCAAAGCTGATACAGAGTGTGAGGAAATGATATGATAACACCAACAATAGCTACCACTTTGAAAAATACAATCGGCTGGCCGAAAGTCCTCAGGTTTTGTAGAACAAGGCCGTTATCAACGGCAGGCCCCAGCAGAGCAGTATCCATAATAAAATCAATAAAAAGTGCAGACACGCCTGCACCGACGAAAATTCCGATTACAGCATATATTATTCTTTTCCTTAATTCACCAAGGTGATCCAGAAAGCTTAGTTCTTTTTCTTCACTTTCTTCTTCGGATTCCTTTGTCTTCTTCTCTTTGTTTTCTGACATATTTATATGTTTCTAAATACTATCTGTAATTATAAGCAAAATTAATAATAATTAGTCACAACTTATACAGAAAAGAATGAAGGCTGATATTATTGTTGAAAGATAAAAGCAGGGGGGGAGTTAATTTGAATTCTAAGCAATTATCCCCAAATTGGAGAAAATAAATGCTTTTAAATACAAACCTATCCTGCCCGGAACAGTATAAAGATTGTAAAGAATTATGTTAGTAATTTTAGATATAAATCAATTGTATTTATAAAAAAAGTCAATATTTCTGATTTCATCCTTGAAAATTTAACGGTTATTTGTTATAATATGTTATCATATTAAATCTACTTCGAGGATATCATGGAAAATACTCATCAACTTGACCAAATTGCCATTACCGTAAAATCGCACAGGCTGCTGAAAATTCTGCTAAAGGAAAATCCTTACCTTGAAGAACTGATGAGAAACTCGCGAAATGAAACCGAGGCTCTTGTCGGAATGAGGAACTGGGTGGTAGCCGAGCTGAAAAAGAATAAAGATGCTTATGAATTCTATAAAAGCGGCAAGGCAACAAGAGAATTCTTCGAAAAACTGACATGGAAAGATTACGCCACGATAAGGCTCCTGGATTATGTTGATAATGCCGGGCGTGAATTCGACGACCTTAATATTCGCGGTGAAATAGCAGTTAGCAATCCCATACAGTTGATATGGCTGGCGGTGAATTATGGTACCGGCGGTGCCAAACCATTCTTCTTTGAAGATATGCTACAGCTTTTCCGCCAGTTCAGCGGTAAGTTTACTCCTGAAATGCCTGATAAAAACAAGCTTGAAAAGTGGATGGAACGCTACCCGTCCGGCCTGGACCCACGAATTATTAAGCTAAGGGAAGAGAACCGGGAAAGAATTATTAAAATTCTGATTGAGAAAATAGACAGCGGCGAAATAAATGATTCTATCTATAACTTCGATCCGGGAATGTCCAAATCTCAGAAAATCATCAGGGCAATGGAATGGTGGAACGAGTCCCGTTTCCATCTTCGTTTTGCAGTTCGCTCGCCAAAATTGCTGAATGAACTGCTCGGGAATTCACTTGATCCCGATACTATGAAAATACTTTACGAAGCTGAATCACTTGGTATTCCTTTCTTTATCAATCCATATTACCTGTCTTTGCTGCATGTTCGCGTTCCTTATTTTGCAATCGGAGCTGACCTTGGTATAAGATATTATATTCTTTATAGCAAACAGCTTATTGATGAATACGGAGAAATAGTTGCCTGGGAGAAAGAGGACAAAGTAGAAGAAGGCAAACCCAATGCCGCCGGATGGATACTTCCTTCGCAGCATAATGTACACCGCCGATACCCGGAAGTGGCTATTCTTATTCCCGATACCATGGGGCGTGCGTGCGGAGGACTTTGTGCATCCTGCCAGAGGATGTACGACTTCCAGCGGGGCAACCTGAATTTCAACCTGAAAAAGCTGAAGCCTACGGAAACATGGCCTGAACGCCTGCGCAAGTATATGGATTATTTTGAAAATGATTCACAGCTACGGGATATACTGATTACCGGCGGAGATGCACTGATGAGCTCGGATAAATCTCTTGCCCGTATACTTGATGCTATTTATGAAATGGCCGTCAGGAAAAAAGAAGCCAACGAAGCAAGGCCCGAGAACGAAAAATATGCCGAGTTATTAAGGGTAAGGCTTGGTTCGCGGCTTCCTGTTTACCTTCCGCAAAGAATAACAGACAGCCTTATCGGCGTGCTTTCAGATTTCAGGGAAAAAGCCGCGGCTGTCGGTATCCGCCAGTTCGTAATTCAAACCCATTTCGAATCCCCCATGGAAGTAACACCCGAAGTTCTGGAAGCAGTTAAAATGCTTCACGAAGCAGGCTGGACAGTTACGAACCAGCATGTATTTACTACTGCATCATCAAGAAGAGGCCACACTGCTCAGCTAAGGAAAGTATTAAACGACATTGGCATCCTGAACTACTATACCTTCAGTGTTAAGGGTTACATGGAAAATCAGTTTAACTTTGCTACCAATGCCAGGGCTGTACAGGAGCAAATGGAAGAAAAGAAATTCGGCGTTGTACCTGACGGACTTATCGACAAACTGGTTACAATTCCCGATGACCCCGAGAATAGTATAAATAATATTGATAAAATAAGAATTGAGGCCGGCATTCCTTTCCTTGCTACGGACAGAAACGTCCTGAACCTGCCGGGCGTGGGTAAAAGCCTTACTTTCCGTACAATAGGAATTACAAGATATGGCCGCAGGATTCTTGAATTCGATCATGACTCAACCAGAAACCACAGCCCGATAATTAACAAGATGGGTAAAGTGATTATTATTGAATCGAAATCAATCAGTGAATACCTGAATCAATTAGAGGAAATCGGCGAGAACAGGGCAGAATATGAAAATATCTGGGGCTATTCAATGGGATCAACTGAGCCACGGATGCCGATTTATGAATATCCGGAGTATGATTTTAATATCACAGAAGAATTCACTAACCTGGAAATTGAAGAATAGACTTTGCATATAAATGTGATGGTATAAAAAAACCGGGATATATTAGCATCCCGGTTTTTTTATTGAAAATTTTTGAATAAAATTATGCAAACTTACGGAATATTATAAGTGATGTTCCAAGAACAAACAATGTACCAAGGATAATAAGTCCCCATTCCGGAAGTGTTGGTATCCCGTAAGGAATTGTAGCGGCAGTCCAGTGCGAGAAGTGATCAACGCCTGTAACTGTAATAGTATTATTAACAGGATCGACTACACCGCCCATTGCAACCCATGTAGCACCACCGTCAGTAGAGCGGTAAAGCTGTAGCTGATCTTCGGGCATTCCGTTCAGGTCTGCGTCTTCGTAATGGAATATATAAGTGGCATTCAGGCCGCTGTTATTTGTTGGTTCAATAGATATTACCCTGTCGATACCGGTAAAAATATCGCTGCCAATATTTGCAGCAGTACCTGAAACAGAATAAGTAACTGAACCAAGAGCCTGGTCCGAAACAATTTCGGAATAATTTGCGAACATAGTTCCCGAATTTATCCAGTTGGAGCAATCACCGCTTAGGTCAAAGCTCATTAATTGTGCATGGGAATTTCCTTTGGTATCGGTTGCATTAATCAGGCCGGCATTGTTACCGCCAGGATTGCCCTGGTTAAATTTGTAATATACAATTAGGTTTGACTCTGTTCCCGGGGAAGGCAGTTCCCAGTGCATATTTTCCCTGATCTGAGTTGCAGTGCGGGCAGTATTCCATAGGCGGAATTCATCAATTTTTCCCTGAAAGAAATAAGTAGGACTATTTGTGTTATATCTGCAACCAATATCCATACCAGTACATGAGGAATGAACTGCCGGCCATCCGGCTGTGTATCCGGCTCTTGTTACATGAACATCAACTCCGTTGATATAAACTTTAGCAATTTGAGCAGATGGATCATAAACAACAGCAACGTGATTCCATAAGTTTGGATTGAACGAATTAGCATCAGTATCAAAATAGCAGCCCTGAGCAGTTCCCATATTTCTTACAGGAATAAATCGCAGACTGTTATTACTATTAGTGTGGACTTCCATAAACTCATAGGCAAACTCTGAAGAGCCTGCGGCGAAAAGAAAATCGATGTCATTACCTGTCCAATAAGCCCATGTTTCAATTGTAAAAGCAGACATATCATCAAAAACAGATGTAGTGCAAATCCTTGCATAATCTTTAGTTCCGTCAAGACATATAGCACCGCTCTCGTTCATCGAGGGGTTTTTTCCATAAGCAAAATCAAAAGAAAAAGCCAGTAACATTACTGACAATAAAGCAAGATTGATTTTTTTCATAAAGACCTCTGAAATTGTAAAGAAGTATGTGTATTTTCATTAGTTACACAAGTTAATCAAATTCAATAATATGTAAAACATTTTTTTGTTTATTAATAAAAAAACCGGGAAGAATGAACTACCCGGTTGTGATTAAAGCAATTTTAAAGCCAAATTATGCAAATTTACGGAAAATTATCAGTGAAGTTCCAAGAACGAACAATGTTCCGAGGATGATAAGTCCCCATTCCGGAAGTGTTGGTATCCCGTAAGGTATTGTAGCGGCAGTCCAGTGCGAGAAGTGATCTACTCCTGTAACTGTGATAGTATTATTAACAGGATCGACTACACCGCCCATTGCAACCCATGTAGCACCACCGTCAGTAGAGCGGTAAAGTTGAAGCTGATCTTCAGGCATTCCGTTCAGGTCTGCGTCTTCGTAATGGAAAATATAAGTGGCATTCAGGCCGCTGTTGTTGGTTGGTTCAATCGAAATAACCCTGTCGATACCGGTAAAAATATCGCTGCCAATATTTGCGGCAGTACCTGAAACAGAATAAGTTACTGAACCAAGAGCCTGATCCGAAACAATTTCGGAATAATTTGCGAATATGGTTCCCGAATTTATCCAGTTGGAGCAATCACCGCTTAGGTTAAAGTTCTTTAATTGTGCGTGAGAATTACCTTTGCTATCGGTTACATTAATCAGGCCGGCATTATTGCCTCCGGGATTGCCCTGGTTAAATTTGTAGTATAAAACTAAATCCGATTCTGTTCCGGGGGAAGGAAGCTCCCTGAACATGTTTTCCCTGATCTGAGTTGCAGTGCGGACAGACTTCCATAAGCGAAATTCGTCCATTTTACCATGGAAGAAATTAACAGGTGTATCTGAGTTATATCTGCAACCAATATTCATCCCGACGCAGGTACTGTGTACTGCCGTCCAGTTCATAAAAGATGGTGCCATTACGCCCACATGTAGAAAAACTCCGTTGATATAAATTTCAGCCTTTGAAATTGCAGGGTCATATACAACGGCAATATGGTTCCATACATTCGGATTAAAAGTATTTTGCTCTGTATCAATATAAATTGATTTGGCAGGAATAAATCTCAGGCTGTTTAAACTAGTAGTTTGAACTTCTAAAAATTCAGAAGCAAAGTCCGAAGAGCCTGCTCCGAAAAGAAATTCAAAGTCGCTTCCTGTCCAGTAAACCCATGCTTCAATTGTGAAAGATGACATGTCGTTTAAGACAGAAGTAGTACAAACCTTTGCATAATTATCAGTTCCGTCAAAGCATATTGCACCGTTGTCGTTGGTAGCAGATATGGGATGCCCGGAGGCAAGCATATTCATGCTTGCAGCAATCAGCAAAGTGGCAAAAAGTAATAATTTAATTTTTATCATAAAAAACCCCAAAAAAATGTTTTATAAAAGAGTTGTTTTCACAACCTTATAAAATAATTAATATTCAAATAAAATGAAAATTAATTTTTGTTTAGCTGATATTCTCACACAGTAGTATAAAATTATTCGGATTCAAAATATCAATTTTCATTCCATTTATAATTAAAACCCCTACAAACTCAGCAAATTCTGGCAACTTACCTTGGCAGGTTGTATAATTACCTGTAATTTCGAGATCTGATTTTTGATAATTTTAATTTTTAACTTTTTGACCTTTAGTAATAAGCCTGCCCCAAAGATAAAAACAGGCCTGCCCCAGTTCTGAGTTTGTGAGATATTCGCCCCGGCGTTCATCTGTCTGGTCTGCATAGCGTTTGAAAATTTCAAAACCTGCGCCTTTGGCAAAGAATGGAATAAGCTGGTTGGTATGGCTGCCGCTGTTCCATGTCATAGTTGGCATATTGCCTTTGCCGTTATTAATAACCGGATTCCAGCCATTCGGGTTTGCGCTTTTACCAGTCAGGTAGCCTGTTTCGTGATCACCGGTAACTATTATCAGTGTTTTCTCCCATCCTCCGTTTTCATTAACCCATTCTATTGCAGCATTCACAGCTTTATTAAAGTCCTGCTGCTCCTCAATAACACGGGGCGAAGAATTGTCATGCCCGGCCCAGTCAACTGCTCCACCTTCCACCATCAGGAAAAAGCCTTTTTCGTTGTTGTCGAGAACATTCAGTGCCCCGCGTGTCATTTCTTCAAGTGTCGGTACACTATCAGTAAATGGGATGTCATAAGATTTCGCATTGTGTTTTTCCCCGCTTCTGTCAAATTGTAGTGTTTTATACACCTGCGGCACTCCGATAACTCTTTTCGGCGTTTCGCCATTCATTAGTTTTCTAAAATCTTCAACACTCTGAAGCAGTTTCCAGGCGTCGGGATTTTCGTCGCCGTCACAATCTTTAACTGTCGTATTTTGTGATGGAGCTATACGCCCTCTGTTATCTCTGTTTAGCCCGGAAAATTCAATATTTCCTGCGGTAAGGTGCTCCCACATAGCTTTTCCGCCCACATAATTATAATCAGGAGTATCAATAAGCCTCCTTTCATTATCATACAAGGGATGTCCGCAGCCCATTATCAAATCAAGCCTGCTGTCGAGTATCATTTCCTGTGCAATTGCTGAGTAATTATTCCTGTATGTATTATGTGCTACATAAGCAGCCGGGGTTGCATGTGAGAACTGAACAGAAGTTACTACACCTGCCGATTTACCAAGTGATTTCGCACGTTCTGTAATATTCGGTAGTAAATCATGATAAATATTAACTCCAATAGATTTATATGATGATTTAACTCCGCAGGCCATGGCTGTGGCCGCGGCTCCCGAACCTGTTGCTCCCTTACTCATGGCATTCCAATTGCTATTCCAGTTCACATAAGGATTATACCATACATCCCATCCGTTGTTTGTCAATGTTATATCCGTTTGCGGGTTAATAATCCTGTTACTGTATGCCGGATATGTACTCATGTATATGCTTAAAGGAAATTCCTGGTAAGCCTGGGTTTCACCATGGAAATAATTAGCAGCATTAATTTTATTAATACCCCAGCCGTCGGATATAAACACAATAATATTTTCAGGTATAATAAATTCCTCGGGCAAAGGCCATAATTCAAACTGAGCCATACCAAGTTCGGTATTTTGTAGATATGCGCCGCGCTTGTGATCAAACTCGTCAAGATATTTTTCAAATATTTCACTACCGCAGCCTTTGGCATAGAAAGGTACGAGCTGGTTTGTATGGCCGTCGCTATGCCATTCCATACCCGGCATTTTGCCTTTGCCATTATTCACAATATCATTCCAGACCGGTGGATGAGCAGTATCAAAAGGTATAGCGCCGGGGCCAGAACCCGGGCCTGTAAGATATCCGGTTTCGTGGTCGGCTGTAACAACAAGAAGAGTTTCATCCCAGCCTCCATGTGTGTCAACCCATTCAATAATAGCTTCAACAGTTTCATTCAAATCAGACTGTTCTTCGATAAGCCTCCCCGAATTATTGTCATGTCCTGCCCAGTCAACAGCTCCGCCTTCAACCATCAGGAAGAAGCCTTTTTCATTGTTGTCAAGTACGTTCAATGCAGCCTTAGCCATGATTTTCAAAGAAGGAACTCCATCATTGAATGGAACAGTATATGCATCGGCTTTAGTGTCGCCGCTTCTGTCGTATTGCAGAGTTTCGAAGCAACGTGCCACCCCGAAAACCCTTTTTGGTGTTTCCCCGTCGGTAAGTTTTTCGAAATCTGCTCTATCATCAATCAACCTCCAGGGATCAGGCCTTCCGTCGCCGTCACAATCCCTGACCTTTTCATTACCGCTGTTTGATGCAATTTTATAGCTGATACTGCCTGATTCAAGGCCTTCCCAGCTTTCCTTACCGCCAACATACTTATAATTAATCGAGTCAGTCAACTGATTGTCATTATCATACAGGGGATGGCCGCAGCCCATAATTACATCCAGCCTGCTGTCAAGAATCATTTCCCTAGCAATTTCAGAATAATTTCCCCGATCGGCATTATGAGCAACGTATCCTGCTGGTGTTGCATGGGATAGTTGAACAGATGTTACTACCCCGGCACTTTTACCAAGGTCTTTTGCACGCTGAGTAATATTATACAGCGCTTCACCGTTAACTCCTATACCTATCGAACGCATATATGTTTTCTTTCCGGTAGCCATAGCTGTTGCAGCAGGAGCCGAACCTGTAGGCCTCTGTTTAACGTATTCGAAATCCGTCCATGCTTTGTAGGAATTATAGCCGTTATCCCAAAGCGGGTCACCATCGTGGTAGGGGCCTTTCTGCGGGAATGTAGCCATCCAGTAAGAATGAGGAAAAGACTGATAAACAGAACTTTCCGCCTTGCCGTTATTATAATAGTTTGTTGCTTCTATGTGGTTTATACCGCAACCGTCACTGATTACAATTATTATATTTTTCGGTGTTTTAGGTGCGTATTTGGTTTGCGCGTTTATATATGGTACAAAGACGAAAGAAAGCAATAAAACGCTGAGATACGTTTTTCCGGCTTTTGTAATATTCATCATTTATTTCTTCCTGCCATATTGAATCATTAACATTATAAAAGCATTGATGAAAATCTATCAGTTTGCTCTTATTACTTAATATAAAGTTAACACATTAATTTTAAGTAGTGATTAATTTTAAACAGATCAGACAAAATTTTATAATTCCAATATTCAAAGAATATTATAAATATTTTGATAAAACTTTTAATTAAAATGTTAAGAATATGTTAAGATATCAGGATATTATAATTCCACGAGTGCCCGGTACACAAACCTGATGTTGAATCCCGGCTCCGGCATGATAGATTTTATCCTGGACAAGTGGTTACGGTATTCCCTGTTGAAAAGATTGTCGATATTCAGCGAAACATTATGAATAAATCCACCGGATGTAAAGGTATATTGCCCAAAAAGACCTGTCAGGAAATAAGAATCTGTTTTTTCCTCGAAACGGTCAACCCTGTCCTGTTGGGCGGCATATTCGAAGCGTACGCCGAATTTCATCCTGCTTATATTGTATTCCATCTCAAGATTTGATTTAAACGGCGGAATCATTGGCAGCGGAGAATTTTCATCAACTATTTCACCCCGGGTGTAAGCGGCGTCGGCGCTGATATCAAAACCACCGACAGACAAAGAACCTTCAAGTTCGAAACCCATGAACTCAGCCTCGACTCCTTCGGACATATAAATTGGCAGGAGTACAGAATAATTAGTATCACCAGTATTCCTGGGAATTATATAATAATCAAAATGATTATAAAAGGCGTTTAGGTTCAGACTGAACTTATCCGTGCGATAGCCTGTAAATATTTCGTAAGACATGCCATTTTCCCCATCCAGATCAGGATTTCCTCTCTCGTAGGAATATGCGGCAAGGTGCGGCCCTTTATTGAATAGTTCTTCGATAGAAGGCGGACGTACAGACCTGGAAAGATTTATACCGAAGAAATAGTCATCGAATAGTTCACGCGCTGCGGAAATTGAAAAAGCGAATGAATGGAAATCCCTCTGTTCCAGGCTTTCTTTCTCGGTTATCAGGGAATTTTTATTTGGGATATATGTATCAAAACTATAGCGCAGGCCAGACTGAATGAAATTATCTCCGAATTTATATTCTTCGAAAATGAAAGCTGCAGCAGTAAATGCCTCGGTCGGGGGAGTGAAAACATAGCCTCCCATTTTGTGGTCTTTATAATTAAAGAATAATCCCATACTTCCGTTTTCAAAAATATTTCCTTTTCTCTGATGCAAACTGATATTTGCAATGTAATCCCTGATCACAAATTCCGCGCCGATAGTCGAATCCGATTCATATTCCGTATGCTTGTAATAAGACCTTTCGGCGCTGAACTTAAGGTTGTCGATAAATGATCCGTGGAAATGATAAATGCCCTTTATCCCGGCAGCTCTTTTCAGCATTTTAATATCAACGCCGTTCGGGTGACTACCAACAAATCCTCCGGGAATACCATACTCGGAATCGAACTCCCTGAATCCTGCACCTATTACCCAGCCATCTCCTTCAAACCCAATCCCGGCATTATAATTAAGAGTCCTGATCGATGTATTATCCAGCTTTTTATCCGGCGAGGTCATATCAGCGGTATTCCGGTATGATATATCAGTATTATAAGCAAATTTATTGTAAGGCCCTTCAATAGAAGCAGCGAGAAGCTTGCCCTGATTAGCAGATTCGTAAAAACCTCCCAAACCGAGAAGTATTTTCTCGGGAATATCCATGGGTATTTCATTCCTCGTGGCGTTCACAACTCCCCCGGCAAGAGAAGTGGAATACTGAACAGCTTCAGGACCCCTCATGATAGAGATTTCATCAAGAGTGAACGGATCTACTGTAACGGCATGATCAGGTGAAGTTGCTGAAAGATCGGTTGACTGAACGCCATCCTCGGCAATGACCACCCTGCTGCCGCCAAGCCCCCGAATAACCGGCCTTGAAGGTGCCGGCCCGAGGCTTCTGACTGATACTCCGGCTTCGTTCTTCAAGGTAGAGGCAAGGCTTTGCCCCATTACTTTCTGAAGTTTCCTGCCGGACAGGTCGGTTTTATTTCCGCTGACTTCAACAAATTTAAGCTCTCCTTTTTTTCCTGATACCACAACGGTTGGAAAACTAACACCCATCGGTGTCATTTTTATCGCCATACCGCAAAGAGAATCGGCGCTTATTATACAATGTTTCTGGAAACTTTTATATCCCAGCCGGGAAAAATTCACGTGGTATTCTCCGGGGCTAATGCTGTCAATTGTGAAAAAGCCGTCAGCATCAGTGATAATCGTCTTTTTAGCGGAAGGTATCCTGATGACAGCATTATCAACAGGATTTCCGCTTTCAGAGTCAACGATCTGCCCTTCAACAGTTATAACGCCGGAGTATAGATCGGCAGTAACTGTAATTATAAAGACAACTATCGCTACCAGGCCATTCAACAATTTCGGCATCTTACTCGCTCACATTCAGATCTATTTTTGGAGTACGGAAACCAAAGTGGTCTTCGTGCTGCACCCTTATTTCAATCTGTGTGACACCAATGCTAATAGCTGTAATGCTAAATCCCCAACGGTTATTACTGTCGATAGTATAGCTTGCAATGCCTTCATCATCAATCTGAATGGAAAGATTTTTATCCAAATCATCCGGGGGATCAATCAAATCTCCGTGATCATCAATAAATTTCAATGTAAAGATTCCCAGTGTTTCGCTGTTTGTCATCTCGAATGATGTTCGTTCGGATTCAATCTGCCCCTGGTAGATTCTCAGGTACTCCTCGTTATCCAGATACAGGATAATACCGTCAGCTTCGAAATGCTCCTCATGATGTTCGACGGGATCATCTTCCGAACATGAGGAAAGAAATATGGCAACCACAAAAATTAATAGTGGAATAATTTTCTGATACATTATAGCCTCATTATAACATTAATTATTAATGCGAAACAACGATAACAGAAATCATTTATTTTAATTTACGTACTGATTAACAGTTAATAAAACAAATTTTCCAGGTTTGAAGGCGTTAACTCAGTGCAACAATAATACCTGATACCAATAATATGAAAGCTACCGGCGCCCATATTCTTTCTATTCTGCTTGGTGTGATGGTATTCAATATTGTACTGACAAAATAGAATACAACAACAACCCATATTGCAATTTCCGAAAAGCCCCTCATTGCGGAAAGTATCACTTCGGCTCTTGATAAAACAATAAGTGCCATAAATCCAAGAATAAATATATTTAAAACAGCTACAAATCTCATTTTAGGCGGATATTTTCCGGGGTATTTTCCTCCCATTGATGCTGCTCCCCATGGCAGTCCCGCTGCAAGGCATGCCTGGAACACCATGATTACTCCTGAAAAAATTGCGAAAATTATTGCTGCCGTTGTTGCTGTCATGTTAATCTCTTTATCCTGATATTTTCATTACTTGTAATGATTTTGTTAAATGCAAAGTAATCATCTGAGGTTTTTAACTAACTAATCTAAACAAAGTTAAATCAGACTTTAACTCAGAAAAACACTCACAAAATTATGTCAGACAGACAATTAACAACAGACTTTATTTCAATAATAGTTTAATTCTTTGAATATTTCAGAAGAGAAGCGATAATTTCAACCGGATAGAATTATCCAAATTTCTTTTTAATTAAATACCTGAGTGAAAATTTCGGAAAATTTCAAAATTCCTAAATAAGTTTCATATATCCATCAGCTTTGTTATTTTTGCCATGTTGTGTTAATTGATTATTCCCTATTATTCAGGAATTGGCATGAAGAAGCTAAAACCTATATTTTTGAGCCTTTCGTTTATTTTGCCTTTTATTATTTATTTGCTGACGCTTGCGCCGGACGTGCAATATACCGACAGCGGCGAACTTGCGGCTGTATGTTCCACTCTTGGCATAGCTCACCCCACGGGCTATCCGCTGTTTACCATCCTTGGTCATTTATGGACTTATCTGCCATTGCCCGGATCGCAGATCTTTGCGCTGAATATATTCGCCGCGTTTGTTACTGCAGCCTCGGGGCTGGTGTTCTACCTGCTTTCCGGAAATTTGATAAAGTATATTTCTGGCAAAGATGACGATCACAGCATCATTGCGCTGGCATCGTCGCTTGCGTATTCATTCGCGCTTACGATATGGGCGCAGGGCGTTTCTCTCGAAGTTTACAGCCTCCAGCTCCTCATGTTCAACCTTGTATTATATTTTCTTTTCAGGGGATTATTTGAAAAATCCGTCAATATGCTTTTTGTTGCGGCTCTAATGCTCGGCCTTACATTTGCCAACCACATGACGGCAATTCTTCTTGTTCCTGCCCTGCTGTTTATATTTTTCTTCAAACCGGGAGAGAAAGCAGATTTCAGCACGGCAAATATTAAGTTATTGCTTTTGTTATTCATCCCCCTGCTTATCGGCATCAGCCTATATATCTACCTGCCGCTGCGTAGTGCTTCGCAGCCCGAGTTCAACTGGGGATGGGTTTCCCGGGGATTTGATAAATTTATGTATCACGTGCAGGGCAAGCAGTACCAGGTATGGATGTTTTCGGACAGCTCAGTATGGGGAAAAAATCTTGGTAAATTTTTCAGTGCTCTGCCATTGCAGTTCGGCTGGATAGGCATTCTGCCCTTACTTGCCGGTTTCTGGCAGGTATGGAAGAAGTCAAAGCAACTGTTTCTATTCATGCTTCTGCTGGTTCTTACATGCCTTTTCTATACTATGAATTATTCCATCCATGATATTGATGCTTATTTCTCGCTTGCAATAATTGCTTTGCTTCTTTTCATGAGCGCCGGGTTTTACTTTATCTGGCAAAAGAAAAAAGCTTTGCTGCCTGCCTTATTTGTTATACCGCTGCTTTCAGCAGTAATGAATTATACAGAAAACGATGAATCCGGAGACTACCTTGTTTCCGAATACACAAATATACTTGTCGACAACTTAGATGAGAATGCTATTATTATATCCGCCCAGTGGGACTTCTGGTGTTCGGCTTTCTGGTATAAGCAAAGAGTGGAAGGCCTTAGGCCGGACGTGGCGCTGATTGAGAAAGAACTCCTGCGCCGCACATGGTTTTTGCCGCAGTTGTCCCGTTGGTACCCGGAAATAACAGACAAGAGCCGTCCGGAAATTGATGCTTTCTCGCGGGACCTTGAACTGTTCGAGGCGGATAAACCTTACAATCCTGCCAGCATTCAGGCTAATTTTGTCAGGATGCTGAATTCCTTTATCGATAAAAATATTGAAACGCGTCCGGTTTATATCACAATGGATGTATTGCAATCCGAACAGCAGGTGGCGCAAAATTATGAAAAAATCCCCCAGGGATTTGCTTTCAGGCTGGAAAAGAAAGGCGTTTATAAAGCCTCCTGTAAGAATATTAATCTTGATAAGTTCATTGCTTCAATTCCTGAGGAAAAATCATACCTTGACGAAGGCATAACGGAAACCGCCGCTATGAACCTGACAAATATTGGCCGCTATGCCATGTTTGTTCAGGACACAACAACCGCCAGGGAAGCATTCGGTATGGCGCTGAAAGTAAAACCGGACTATCAGCTTGCCCTGCAGAGCATGATGATGGTAAATAAGAAGTGATTTTAAGCAAACGGTGAGCTGTGTTTTATGAATATATATTCTTTGTATATTTACTTGCAAATATCAATTCTTTTATTTACTTTATGGTTGATGCGTATTACTGCTCCCGAAAATGCCTTTACGACACTACGGGGGAAAAAGGAGAATATTTTTGGAATTTGGAAATTGAGGATTGATAAAGGGTTATTGATTACAGGCTTTGGATAATTGCCGCATCATTTGCTTTTTAATTGATATTGAAAGAATTGAAACTTAATTAGTTCACAACTGTTGTGTATTGTATGCGCGGCAGTTAGATGATTTATCCGGTTATTTCATTTTTCCGGATAAATACAAACAACATAATTTATGGGAGTATTTATGAAAAAGCAATTAATCCTAAGCCTAATATTCCTATTATCAGTGTTTTCATATTCTTACGGGGAATGGGAAAATGTTTCTGAATTAAACCAGGTTCATCCGGGAAGAATAGCCATTGATACAGATAATAATTATATGTATCATTCCGATGGCCTTGATATTTATCAAAGTACAGATAACGGAGAAAGTTGGAACAATCTGTTTTCCTTAGAAACTGAATATGATGATTATGCAATTATTTATATTCAAGTATATCAAGATATTTTCTTTCTAATTACTGACAGAAGCAGTTTATATATAACCAGAAATATGGGTAATAGTTTTGAGAGAGTTGTATTAAATAAAAACAATGAAGATATTTATTTTTTAAATTATCATAATAAAATTGATTTTTGGAATAATCATATTCTTTTATCAACATACTATGGAATATTTGTATCTGATGACTTGGGAAAAAACTGGTATTATATAAATGTTAAGGAATTTAATTCAAATATTTTTGATATTGAAACAACAAGCGACGGCGTTTTTGCTTTGTTATATCAAGAAGTATATATGTCTGAAGACCTTGAAAACTGGAAGTTGGTCAGTTCGCTTGAATTGAATGATAAATGGAAAAAATATATTTTTAATGATGATGTAACTATGGGTAAAATGGGAGACATGGTTTTTCTTTCCGTTGGGCCATACTTATTTAAAACAATCGCCCAGGGGCATTATTTGGATTCTGTAAGCAAGTTTGAAACAAAAACAGTTGAAGGCCGCGATTACGATACAATAATAACGAGATTAGCCTCCTGCGATAACATTCTTTATGCAACCGCTGATTATTGTGCTCAAAGATCTGAATCTGCCGGTTTGTTATGCTCTGCCGATAGCGGTAAAACATGGAAGAACCTTATACCGGGAATCATAGAACCTTTTAATCTTGCAGTAAATAATGATTACCTTTTCGTAGCAGTACGCTGGGATTTATATAGTTCTTCATTCTTTCGCCACGAACTTACCGATTGTATAGTTGACGAAGTAATGGGAATAGAAGAGGAGGAAATGAACGGCAGCGATATCCTCCTTTACCAGAACAACCCCAACCCCTTTTCGGATAAGACCGAGATAATGTATTATATTCCCGATAATTACAGCGGCAGCGTCCGGTTGATTATCAGCGACGAAAGGGGCGAAAGTATAATAAAAGAAACCGAAGCATGTTTTGGCAGGCCCTGCGCCATAACTATTGACGCCGGGGAATTTCCTACAGGCGTATATGTATATGCAATTGAAATAAACGGCAGAATAGCCGCCAGCAAGAAAATGATAATTATAAAATAGAAAGGCAATCCAATGAAAAAGCAATTAACCCTAAGCCTAATATTCCTATTATCAGTGTTTTCATATTCTTACGGTGAATGGGAAAATGTAACGGAATTATTTCAAAAGAATCCCGGCAAAGTATATATATCTCCTGAAAACAATTACTTATATACTACGGGCGGTATGAACTTATATCAAAGTACGGATAACGGGGAAACTTGGGAAACGTTATTTACTTTAGTTACGGAATTTGATGACACTGCAATAATAGATTATAAATATTTTGACGGCGTATTCTTTCTAATTACAAATCTGAACAGGTTTTTTATAACCCGCGATATGGGAGATAGTTTTGAAAGAGTTATTACAAAAAATAATAATGATGATGTTTACTTTTTTTATAATTACAAATGTTTAAATTTTTGGGAAGGTAATATTTTATTAGCAGCAAATGATGGATTATATATCTCGGAAAATATGGGAAAAACCTGGAATAATGAGACCGTTAAACAATATGAAACAATTATTTATGATATTGAAACAACTGGAGACGGCGTATTTGCTTTGTTATATCAAGAAGTATATATGTCTGAAGACCTTGAAAACTGGAAGTTGGTCAGTTCGCTTGAATTGAATGATAAATGGAAAAAATATATTTTTAATGATGATGTAACTATGGGTAAAATGGGAGACATGGTTTTTCTTTCCGTTGGGCCATACTTATTTAAAACAATCGCCCAGGGGCATTATTTGGATTCTGTAAGCAAGTTTGAAACAAAAACAGTTGAAGGCCGCGATTACGATACAATAATAACGAGATTAGCCTCCTGCGATAACATTCTTTATGCAACCGCTGATTATTGTGCTCAAAGATCTGAATCTGCCGGTTTGTTATGCTCTGCCGATAGCGGTAAAACATGGAAGAACCTTATACCGGGAATCATAGAACCTTTTAATCTTGCAGTAAATAATGATTACCTTTTCGTAGCAGTACGCTGGGATTTATATAGTTCTTCATTCTTTCGCCACGAACTTACCGATTGTATAGTTGACGAAGTAATGGGAATAGAAGAGGAGGAAATGAACGGCAGCGATATCCTCCTTTACCAGAACAACCCCAACCCCTTTTCGGATAAGACCGAGATAATGTATTATATTCCCGATAATTACAGCGGCAGCGTCCGGTTGATTATCAGCGACGAAAGGGGCGAAAGTATAATAAAAGAAACCGAAGCATGTTTTGGCAGGCCCTGCGCCATTACTATTGACGCCGGGGAATTTCCTACAGGAGTATATGTATATGCAATAGAGATAAACGGCAGAATTGCTGCCAGCAAGAAAATGATAATTATAAAATAGAAAGGCAATCCAATGAAAAAGCAATTAACCCTAAGCCTTATATTCATATTATCAGTGTTTTCATATTCTTACGGCGAATGGGAAGACCTCACTAATAATTTTTCTGAATTCCCTATAGAATATAATATGATAAGTTACTCAGATACTCTTTATATTGCAATTGAAGATACAATATATTACAGTTCAGATAATGGCAATTCCTGGCTATATTTTTTAAATTTGGAAAATGAATATGATGATAAATTCATTGAATACTTTCAATTTATAAATGGAAGCCTGATAATCCAAACTACGAAAAGAAGATGTTATATTTCAAAAGATATCGGCAATTCTTATGAAAGGATAATTCTGAAAGATGAATATAACGAGGATTGGTATTATTTTAGTATAAAAAGTATTGTGAGCCAAAATGATACTTTATATCTTATAAGAGAAGACGTTTATAATGGTTACTATTATTCTGCAGATGGCGGAACTACCTGGACTTTCGCAGATTACAAAATAAATGCCGGAAATTCAGACGAGATATTAGCTACTAACAAAGGCTTTGGAACCCTGGGCAAGGGTTTGTTTGCGCTTACAATACGGGAAATATTGTTTTCATTTAACGGCCTGGACTGGAAAATAATAACTAACAAAGAGATTAAAAATTTATTAAATACTTATGGCCATCATAGACAACGCGGAATTATTAATATTGAAAACAAAGTCTTTTTATCTATAGGACCCCACCTGTTTTCCACCATTAATAATGGTATGAGCTGGGAAAAGATTCATGAGTTCGAATCGCCTGTAATTGAAGGCATACAGTATGACACAATTTTGACTGAATTTTCAAGTTGCAATGATGTGTTATATGCTAAGGCGTGCATTAATACTTTTCATAATTCCGTCGGAATTTACTCTTCGTCAGACCAAGGATTTACCTGGCAGAAAATTATACCGGAAGAAATGGACCCTTCTGTCCCGATTTTTTGTAACAATTATGCAATCTTGGCAATGGGATTATGGACAAATAGATATTACCGCTATGAACTTACCGACTGTATAGTTGACGAAGTAATGGGAATAGAAGGGGAGGAAATGAACGGCAGCGATATCCTCCTTTACCAGAACAACCCCAACCCCTTTTCGGATGAAACCGAGATAATGTATTATATTCCCGATAATTACAGCGGAAGCGTCCGGTTGATTATCAGCAATGAAAGGGGCGAAAGTATAATAAAAGAAACCGAAGCATGCTTTGGCAGGCCCTGCGCTATAACTATTGACGCCGGGGAATTTCCTACAGGCGTTTATGTATATGCAATAGAGATAAACGGCAGAATAGCCGCGAGTAAAAAAATGATAATTATTAAATAGAAAGGCAATCCAATGAAAAAGCAATTAACATTAAGCCTAATATTCCTATTATCAGTGTTTTCATATTCTTACGGTGAATGGGAAGACCTTTCTTTAAATTTTCCGAAATTCCCATTATATTACAATATGGCTAGCTATTCGGATACTCTTTATATTGCGATGGATAGTACAATATATTATTCCCCTGATAATGGCGAATCATGGGAGCAGTTTTTGGTATTTAAAAATGAATATAATGATAAATCTCTTGAATATTTGCAATTTATTAACGAAAGCCTGATAGTTCAGACAACGAGCGGAAGATGTTTTGTTTCTAAAAATAAGGGTAATACTTTCGAAAGAATTGTATTGAAAGATGATAATAACGAGGATTGCTATTTTTTTAGAATAAAGCAGATTACCGCGCAAAATGATACATTATATATGTTGCGAGAAAAATATATTGGTTATTATTATTCCGCAGATGGCGGAACTACCTGGACTTTCCGAGATTACGGAAACAATGCCGGAAATTCGGACGAGATATTAGCTACGAACAAAGGCTTTGGAGCACTGGGCAAGGGATTATTCGCACTTACAACAAGGGAAATATTGTTTTCATATAACGGCCTTGACTGGAAAATTATAACAAATCAAGAGATTAGAAATGTGTTTAATACTTATAGGCATTATCTTCAACGCGGAATTACAAACATAGAAAACAAAGTTTTTTTATCGATTGGACCCTACCTGTTTTCCACTATAAATAATGGCATGAGCTGGGAAAAGATTCATGAATTCAATAATGGTGTTATTGAAGGCAAACACTATTATACTTGTTTGAATCAATTTTCGAGTTGCAATAAAAATTTATATGCAAGCGCTTTAGTTAATAATATCAACTCATCGGCTGGATTATTTTTATCAACAGACCAGGGATTTACATGGCAAAAGATTATACCGGGAGATATGGAACCTTATGTTCCGATTTTTAATAATAATTATGCCATCCTGTCAATGAAATTCTGGACAAACAGGTATTTTCGCCACGAACTAACCGATTGTATAGTTGACGAAGTAATGGGAATAGAAGGAGAGGAAATGAACGGCAGCGATATCCTCCTTTACCAGAACAACCCCAACCCCTTTTCGGATGAAACCGAGATAATGTATTATATTCCCGATAATTACAGCGGCAGCGTCCGGTTGATTATCAGCGACGAAAGGGGCGAAAGTATAATAAAAGAAACCGAAGCATGTTTTGGCAGGCCCTGCGCCATTACTATTGACGCCGGGGAATTTCCTACAGGAGTATATGTATATGCAATAGAGATAAACGGCAGAATTGCTGCCAGCAAGAAAATGATAATTATAAAATAGAAAGGCAATCCAATGAAAAAGCAATTAACCCTAAGCCTTATATTCCTATTATCAGTGTTTTCATATTCTTACGGTGAATGGGAAGACTCAGGTATGACCAGGAAGGAAGACGTTTTCCAAGAGTAGCCGGTTATGATAATACGCTTCCGCCGGCAGAAGCTCAAGCAGAGTGGATAAGGAAAACGAAAATATCACAAATGGCCGGATTGTTGCATAATCTCTATGACTGTTACGATGATCAGGATTTTGACGCGGAACCGTTTAATACTTACGATAATGACGACGTTTCGCTCGGTAGGGATATATTTGATTTTATCGACACCTATCCTGACTTAAAGTCATCGGATGTTTTTTTATAATATCCTGACAAGTAATATAGTTATAAAAATAGAAATACTTGTGAAAAATAATTAAGATTATTGATTTTTTTTCTTGCTTTTTTATTTTCTTTTAATTAACTTTATCCAAAGTTATATTTCAAATTGAAAACAGTGGAGCCAATGCTTTTATTAAGCCAATGCTTTTATTAAGCCAATGCTTTTATTAAGCCAATGCTTTTATTAAGCCAATGCTTTTATTAAGCCAATATTATTGGAGGTTGAGATGAACAGAAGCCCGTAACAAAAATTATCCCCATGACAGCAATAATAAAAAGGCCGGGGAAAGCCCCGACCCCACATTGACTCTACGTCCAAGCAAAGGAATATTAGAGGACAATGTGCCTTGTTTTTCAGACGCTCTTACGTTTGCTGTATTGCTTTGCAGTAAATGCAATGAAATTTTCAAAAAATGTAAAAATAACAAAATAGTGTGATATATGAAAAAGACAATATTTTTAGTAATAGCAGTATTAGTATTTTCGTTTAGTTTAAGCCAGGCACAGGATCCATGCGCGGCTTGTCTTACACCTGGGATTTGTACAACTTTACCAGTGGGAGATTTTGTCCCTGGTTGTCCTGATGCAGAAGTAGTTGTTTGCTACACATGTAGCCCAACAGGCAATTTCTTTACAAAAGTTGAAATTTTGGCGGTTAACAACGTATGTCCAGGATATGAAGATGCCATTTGGGATGCGACGTATAATTACATTTATAACAATCATGGCGATTTTTGTGGGTTGCAACCATGCGATCAGGGTTCACTAACTCTGGAAATTACTGATCCCGTTTGTTATGACATATTTTGGAATGGTACGTATTTGAATTATACAAGAAGCGAAACATGTGACTTAAGGTGTACTTTAAATTTAACAATATGTATGTGTAATTGCACCCCTGATTGCGATACTGATCCAGATTGTGTGCCACATCCCGTTATAACTTGGAATTATACTTATTTAACTGGTAATGGTGAATGTGTAAAAGAACCATATGGAGATGGAGTTCCTGGATATGAATACAGTTCAAAACCATGGTCTATCTTATGTTCAAAAGTACGTGGTGTCATAAGTCATTGTGAATAAGTAGTATTTTTTAATATGGAGGATTGGATTTTTCCAATCCTTCGATAATTTTATTGATAATAAATATTTTATTCTTATTTAGGATTAATCATGAAATATTTTTCTATTATTTTAATCATTACTTTCAATTGCTTTACTTATTCATATTCCGAAACTTTCAACCTGATGCCGCTGAAAATTCATTATCTCGGGGCCGTTGGAGCGGGGGATAACATTATTTCTTACGGGACTAACGGGGCTTACCTGCTTTCAACCGATAAAGGGCAAAGCTGGAGGCAAAAATGTATCGCTCAGAGAGGGCAGATTAATAAAATTGTTAATTATAATGATACCTTGTGGGGAGTAGTAAATTACGGTAATGTTATCAGATCGGTTAATAATGGCTTAAATTGGGAACAGTTTAATGTTTTGATTGATACTTCAAACCGACTAATAAATATTATTATATCTGACAATTTTGTTTATGTTAGAAGTTTGAAAAGTATTCTGCGTTATGATAAAGATATGAATTTGATTAATCATTTTGAAAACGTAATAATTGAGAGCAAAATTGATTCATTCTATTACAAGCCCAAAGTATATTATGAAAATTATTCGGTTTCGAATATATTTTTATTAAAAAACGATTTGCTAATAGACCTTATATCAGAAAACAACGGTTTTGCAAAACTAACATCAGAGCTTGAGAATTTCAAAATGATAAATATGAAGGGGAAAGTATATACCACCAATCCGGAATATTATAATCTGAATGATATTTATAAAATAAAGGATGAAAATATATTTAATATCGGAGGCAATTTATACAGAATGAGCGATGATTACAATAATTGGAATTTCTTTTTCCAGGACAGTCTGTTCATGAATCGAAGTGATTCATTGATATATCTTAAGCGTTGGATTAATGACAATACTTATTTTACTGATAACGAAGATCTATATGGAGTAAGTCTGGAAGGCAACGACCAAGGATCAACAAATATGCTGATAAAAATATATAGCGAAATACCTAAAGACACTTTCAAATTAATCAATAAGCATTATATAAATAAATACCAAACAATTGGAGCAGAAAACAAAGGTTGTTACGATCTTTCGTCAGGCTTGTTTACAAAAAAGTGTAATATATTAAAGAATGGAATATATGTAAAAGCAGGTATGAGTCGTTCGCTTATGATTTCGGCAGATAAAGGTGCTAACTGGTCTCTTTTGTCCTTTTTATCGGGAGTTCCTGAAAAAATTATTAATGATTCTGTTTATATATTTTATAATGATATTAATTTTGGAAGTGGATATTCGAAATCAAATTATAATGAGATAAACAGCAGCTACAATTATGGCAATTCATTTAAGCCTACTTATTTGTCAGATACCAGCAATAGTTTACTATCATGGAATTTAGGTCCGATTGTAAAGCACTTTAGCAGTGATGGTAGTGGTTTTATTGGGTTTGAAAAAGTTGTTGATACAGATAAAAATAATATAGCAATTACACAGGATGCCGGACGTACTTTTAAATTACTTTCATTAAATAATTTCTATTCCAGCAATTCAAACAAACTTGCAAAAGGTAGCAATGTTATTGAAATAAATAATAATTATATGTTTATTTGTACAGACTCATATGAAAAATCAGGCACAATGTTTTACTTTACTGATAAAAATTTTGAAAATTTCAGGTATATAACTTATGATTCTCTATTCTATGTTCATCATATTCTGGCTGAAGAATTTGAGAATTTCCTTATGTTTTGCTCGGTAAAGGAAGACAGGTATCATAATTTTACGAGTTTCGAGGTTTTTGAAACTAATGACAGCGGCAAAACAAAAACATCTATTTGCAAAATCGAGGATTCGTTAGCCGTTAAGCAGATATACGAACTGAACAAGGATTCTGTTTTCTTTGCAGCTACATATCCCGCGCGAATACTGATGTACGACAGGAAACGCAATACATTCGATAATCTTTACGAAAACGCTGAGCTGGACAGCATTTTCTTTATGGAACTTAGCGGGAAGTTCTACATTCTCGGCGAGGAGCTTTTCCTTGAAAATACTGACCGAAACGACCTGACGAAATGGGAGGACGCCCCTTGGGATTATGGCCGCCCGACATTTTCTTCCGTTATATGCAAGGGCAATGTGTCTCTCGTCGGGCTAAGTGACAGCCTGCGCCCCTTCAACTACTACCGCATGATGACAGAAGAACACGCCCCGGTCGGGGTTGAAATACAAGCCGAAAAGCTTTACTACACTAATCATTTCTATGCAGGGAATCCATATCCCTTGCCGGGCCGCAACCTGATAAAAACCCTGATATCCTACGATATGAGCTTCGATCTTGAAGAATCAATTATGGGCGTTTACGATCTATCCGGCGAGAAAGTTCAGGGAAAAGAAAATATTAAAGTCAACCACCTAAACAAAGCCTCGGCTGAATTCATCTGGAACTGCTCGGCAGTACCCTCGGGCATTTATTTCATACTCGTCCGTCACAACGGCATCACGGACAGTATTCCGATAGTGGTGGAGAAGTAGAAAGAGAATAAGAAAACTCATCTGATGACTTCAAGTCATCGGATGAGTTAAAATAATACGAGCTATTGGAAATTATGTGCCAGCGTTGTAGTCGGTGATATATTTCTTCTGCTCTTCTGTAAGTTCGTCAATGTTCATCAGCATTGCATCAAGTTTTGTTCCTGCAATATACTGATCCTGTTCTTCCGGTAAATCAAGCACTTCATTCGGAAGTTTGTTGCCTGCCTTGTGTGCTTCTACCAGCCTGAGGTGAGACATGAACTGATTAGCAAAGCTCATATCCATAACTTCTGACGGGTGTCCTTCGGCAGCTGCCAGGTTGATAAGGCGTCCCTGTGCAAGCAGATAAACTTTTCTGCCGTTTTTCAGAGTATATTCTTCGCAATTCGGCCTGATTGTACGTTTGGAAACAGATACTTCCTCAAGTTCGGGAATATTGATTTCCGCATCGTAATGGCCTGTATTGCAAATAATAGCGCCGTCTTTCATTGATTCGAAGTGCTGTTTGCGGATAACATCTTTCACGCCGGTTGCTGTAACGAAAACATCGCCGTGCTTGGCAGCTTCGTCCATTTTCATTACTTCGTGGCCTTCAAGTGTACCTTTGATAGCGGCAGTTGCTTTAACTTCTGTAATGATTGTGTTTGCTCCAAGGCCCTTTGCCCTTTTGGCAACACCCGAACCGCAGTGGCCGTGTCCGGCAACAACTACTGTTTTACCTGCAAAAAGGATTGATGTAGCACGCATGATACCGTCAAGAGTGGACTGGCCTGTACCATATACATTATCAAAATCCCATTTTGTTTCGGCATCGTTAACAGCATAAACAGGATAGTAAAGTTTACCGGCAGAAGCCCTGGCGCGAAGGCGCTGGATACCAGTTGTTGTTTCTTCTGTACCGCCAACTACAAAGTTTTTAGCCATATCAATATGGTCTTCATGAACAGTGTTGATAAGGTCGCAACCGTCATCAAGAGTCAGGTGCGGAGGAGTGTCGATTGTACGTTCGATACACCAGTAAAAGTCCTCGCCATTGTCATACCATGCATAAATTGAAGTACCATCTGCTGCAAGAGCAGCAGCAACGGCATCATTTGTTGAAAGCGGGTTACATCCTGACCATGAAACTTCAGCGCCTGCTTCCTGGAATGTTTTGATAAGTACGGCTGTTTCCTTTGTTACATGAAGGCAACCGGATACTTTATAACCTTTGAAAGGCTTTGTTTCTTTGTATTTTTCCCTGAGCGACATCAGAACAGGCATTCTTGATTCTGCCCAGTCAATTAATTTTTTTCCTTCTTCTGCCTGCCCGAGGTCTTTTACACAATAAACTCCGGGTTTTTCGTCAAATTTTCCCTGTGCTTTTTTTGGGGGATATTCTGCCATTTCTAAATCCTTGATATAAAAAACTATAAACTATATTATTAACCATTGATCGTTCTGAATTTGTCAACCAGGTCAGTTTTTTCCCAACTGAATTCCTGCCTTCCGAAATGCCCGTAAGCTGCCGTTGCACGATAAACCGGCCTGAGCAGATCTAACGTAGTAATAATTCCTTTTGGTGTAAGGTCAATTTCTTTCATTATGAAATCAGCAATTTTGTAACCTGGAATTTCGCTTTTCCCATGAGTATCAACGTGAACAGACACTGGCTGTTCCACGCCTATAGCATAAGAAAGCTGAATTGTACACTCACTGGTAAGTCCGGCAGCCACAATATTCTTGGCAAGGTATCTTGCTGCATAAGCAGCCGAGCGATCAACTTTGGAAGGATCTTTGCCCGAAAAAGCACCGCCGCCATGAGGAGCGCGTCCACCGTATGTATCAACAATTATCTTGCGTCCGGTAAGGCCGGTATCACCGTGAGGGCCGCCAATTTCAAATTTACCGGTAGGATTGATATGATACTTTGTTTTTTCATCTAACAAATTAGAGGGGATCACGTTTTTGATTACTTTTTCTATCATATCTTCACGGATAGTATCGTTGGTTATCCCGCCGTCATGCTGAGTGGAAATAACAACTGTATCAGCTCTTAAAATTTCACCTGAATCAGAATATTCCAGTGTAACCTGTGATTTTGCATCCGGCCTGAGGTAAGAAATATCTTTTGTTGTTTTCCTGATATCAGCAAGTTTCTTAACGAGTTTATGAGCATACATTATTGGCGCTGGCATAAGTTCCTCAGTTTCGGTACATGCATAACCGAACATCATACCCTGATCGCCTGCGCCGCCAATATCAACGCCCTGGGCAATATCAGGACTCTGATGATTAATAACGTTTACAACAGCGGCTGATTCCGCTTCGAACCTGTAAACACCCCTTGTATAACCAATATCTTTTATAACATTTCTTGTAAGCTGCTGCAAGTCGCAATATGTTTGTGTTGAAATTTCTCCGCCAATCAATATCATTCCTGTTGTAGCAAAGCATTCGCATGCTACGCGGCTTGCCGGATCATCCTTTAGCATCGCATCAAGAACAGCATCCGACACCTGGTCACAAACTTTATCCGGGTGGCCTTCGGAAACTGATTCCGATGTAAAATAATATGTGTTCTTATCCATTATAACCTGATATAAATCTATAAATTAACCTGATTGTTTTATCTCGCTTAATGAGCCGACATTGAAGCTGTTGAAATGGCCTTCAACAGAGGCTCCGTTTCCAATTATTGAATTCTGTAATACCATAGAAGACACGTGAGCTTTATCGCTGATTATTGAATTCCTTACAATGCTGTCCGAAACATTGGCTCCACTGGCTACTGTAGCATAAGGGCCAACTACGGAACGTTCAACTTTAGCATCGTCAGCAATATAAACCGGCGGTATAATAACAGCATCTTTGAATTTTCTTTCTTTTGGAGAATGATCAAGAAGAAAGCGGTTAGTTGAAAGCAGGGTTTCCGGCTTACCGCAGTCATACCATCCGTCAACCGGGAAGGTTGTGAATTTTTCGCCTTTATCTATCATAAGCTGAAGCGCGTCAGTCAATTGGTATTCGTTTTTTGTGCGGATATCTTTTTTAATCATTTCATCGAGGCTTTCTGTAAGAACAGCAGGATTTTTAATATAATAAATACCTACAAGCGCCATCTTTGAAATAATTTCCTGGGGTTTTTCCACCAGTTTCGAGATATATCCATCCTCGGAGGGAACCACAACACCGAACCTTCTCGGATCTTCAACTTCCTTCACACCAAGGGAGCTAAGCCCTGATTTAAGAGCAAGTGTAAGATCGGCGTCAAAAATTGTATCGCCAAGAATTATCATAAGCGGTTCTTCTTCGAAAGTTTCCCTGGCAGTCCATATAGCATGCCCAAGGCCGAGCCTTTCATGCTGTTCAACAAATTCCACGTCCATATCGTAACGTTCACGGACGAAATCCTCCACCAGTTGCCCCATGTATCCGGTGATGATCGTTGCTTTTTTTACACCCCTTATATTCAGGGCATCAAGGATATGTGCAAGAATAGGTTTGCCTGCTACATTAAGTAATACTTTCGGGAGTGTGTAGGTGTGCGGCCTAAGTCTTGTTCCCGCGCCGGCTACCGGAATAATTGCTCTCATAGAACCTTCAGAAATTAGTTAGTAAAACCAACGAATTACAAAATTACAAATATTTTTGTAATATATCAGAATATAATTTTAGCTTGCCTAACTTTAGGCAATAACATATTAAACTGAAACATTAAACGGTTAATAGTATTTTGAATTTTAAAAAATCCGAAAAAAATATTCAGGCTTTGAATAATTCCTATAAATTCCGTGTATAATCAAAATATGCAATTTGTTCTGCCTACAATTGGCCAACCCTGGGAGAGATACCCTTATTCTGAATTTTTACGATTTGTCATTATTGGTTGAAACACGAAAACAGGCTAATAACCATTAAGTAATTTACAGGGCAGATGTTATTCACATACAAACCACGGGCAGGCTTACGAAACAAAACAACTGAAGAATCCATCGTTCCAATCAGAAATTGCTTAAGAATGGATCCTTCAATGTGCTCAAACTAATATCCCGGCCTTCCATGATTTATAGGGAGGCATTCCAGGTGTAATAATTACAAACGAATAAGACAGCACCTAAAAACAATGATAAAGACTATACAAGTATTGCCAGGGCTTCGCCTTTATCACCGTCCATATAAACATTAACTACTTTTCCGATTTTTACATCGTCCGTATCAATTACACGAACCACTTTATCGAAACTTTCTTTACCGGGTACAAATTTATGTAATGAATTCTCGGTATTCTGGAAAAAGTCATAGTCGAATTTATTACCGTTTTTATCAGGATAAAGAGGCAGGTATTTAATATCAGCTTCCACAAGGTCCTGGAAGAAATGAGTACCAAAAGATAATTCCGGCACATAGCCCTTGCTTTCCCTGCCAATCTCTATCAGCATAGAGGTATTGTTGATATCACTGTAAATAATCGGTACTCCGAGTTTAATATCGCCTTTGCTGCCCCAGCGTCCCGGCCCCATCAGAACAAATTTTCTTTTCGGCAGATTAGTATTTAATCGGCTGACAATTGCCCCGACTTCCTTCATATCTTCGGCTGACGGAAGCTTGGAATATTCGATAGGATCAACATATACCAGGTATTGTATTTCAGGAACGTATCCTGAATTTACAAATTCATTTGCCGAAAATATTACATCCCTGTCCTTGTATCCGGCTGGAAGTTTTTCAACCCGCGTGTAAGTTGACTGGCTTTGCGGACGGCACTGCAGCAGGTATAACCTTTCTCCGTCATGAGCAAATTCAATATCCACCGGCCCTCCTATTGCATCGCTTAATTCGCGAAGCATTTCTTTCATCTGTGTAATAAAATTGGTTTTCCCGATCAGATTATTGAAAGTAACCACCAGGTCTTCTTTTTCGTAATCCGCCAGGTTGGTAATCGGATCAACAATAATTCCACCGCGATCAAATGATACTATTTTGCCAATTCCCGGTATCTGCCCTTTGGCTTCTTTTACAAGTTCGCTGAATTCTATTGTCTCGAAATTATTTGTTTCCAGATTTATTACATCCACATATTTCTGGGAATACATAACAGTATGCTCATAGCTTGTATTTGCTTTAATATTCGGTTTGCCCGGGGATACCAGCAAAGGATAATCATCTATCGTCCGGTCAACGGCTCTTGTGCCAAGCCCTGCAACCAGCCGGATAATTCCGTCTTCACGTTTTATCCTTGTTGACCATCTCATCTCGTTATTTGAAAATGCTACGCCGGCATGGGTCGGAAGGTAGTATTTTCCAACTTTCCTGCCCACAACCTGCTGCACGAGAATACCCATTTCCTCCCTGAAATCTATCAGGCCGCGCTCATGGCGGTATTCTATCGGGTCAGGCCCGAAAGTAGATGCATAAACTTCTGATATGGCATTTACAAGGGCTGTTAGTCTTTCTTCCTTTGTTCCGATATTCGACAGGAAAAGGCTTTTGTATTTTCCGCTGAATGAGGCATCGAAACTGTCTTCCAGCAAACTTGAACTACGAACAATTATTGGCTTGCCATCGAAATCATCAAGAATCATTTTGAATGCACTTATAGCTTCCGGCGGGAATACTGAATTTTTAAAAATATATTCAACAAAGGCAGCTTCATTTTTAATATCTTCAGCGTCCTGGTATTTAGTATAAATGAACTCTTCCAGGGCATTGTAATGCAGGAAGTCCGAAAGGTTGTCAGATGTGATAAACCTGCTTTTTGGCGTGGCAACCTTTTCAAGCAGGGGGTTATATTTTTTCTTATCGAGTAGTATCTGTCTGGCAAGTATAAGCCCTGCACTTTTACCGCCAAGCTTACCGTACCCGGCAGCCGGGCCGATAGTTCTGTTCAGAATTTCATCCATTACTTTGATTCGCAGATGGCGCTTTGCAATATTAATATATCTCAAATTTTCCGACAGGAACCTTGAAATAAGCCCTACCCTCAGCCCGACAATTTCATCTATTGACTGGTAGTTTTTGGGTCCGAATAGTTTCAGATACTTTTTAACGGCTTCCTGGATCTCGTTGAAAGGAGCGTCTTTCTTTTCTAAAACACGGGACAGAACCCCGAGATGTTCCTGGTGTATCCATTGACGCAGAAGGCGGGAAATATCATTGTCAGAGATATAGATGTCCGCGATCCCGAAAATTTTATCAAACATTATATCAGCCACAAAAGGGGCTCCCTTGGGCTTTGGCCAGTTCGGGCCGTAGCTCTGTATATTATCCTGAGTATTCAGAGTCGGGTTAAGTCCTTCCATAATATCCTGTATTTCAGGAACATTTATCCTGTTCAGGTAAATGATCATTTTCCGGCAAATTCTGAAAAGCAAAATCTGATCCTGATAAACAAGGTGATCAAGAATTATTTGCCATTCAGGTTTGCAATTGCAGGTTTTCTTTTCTTTAATGATCTGTTTCCTATAGTTTTCCATATCTCTGCCGTGTATATTAATATTTCAATAATTTCTGAATTTAATAAAAGAACGGGTAAATTGCCAAAAAATAATATTAAATTATACCCTTAAATTACAATTGACGAATAATCGCCTGAGTATTTTCCCGTTTTGAATAATTTATTTGAATAGTAATTACGGGGGTAGAAGCTAATGTCTCAAAAGTCTTGAAGCATTATTCTGATTGCACTGTCAAACAATCTTTTACCCATGAAGAAATGATATTTGTAAAATTGCTTTGCGGGATACCAATATCCCGACAGGCAGTTAGTGGAGAAGCATTTCCGCTTGTGAAAAAAAATTAAGGTTATTTATTTTTTCTTGCTTATGTATAAAATATTTCCTACATTAATAAAGAATCAGATTTAGATATTAATCATTCGGGGAAAATAATTATCCATAATTATAAAGGATTGGAGATGAAAAAGATATTACCGCTATTCTTAATAATTGTATATATTTCCAATGCCGGTTTGAAATTTGATTATCAACGGCTGGATATGCATTACGACGGCTTGGTTTTTAATGATAATTACATATTTTTTTACGGGGCTAATAATTCTATTGCAAGAACTGATTTGAATAATGAAAACTGGGAATTGATAAAAATCATTAACGAGGAAACCGATATTATCAAAATCAGGAATGAAGATAGCGGTTTTTACGGTATATCCGAACAATCTGTTTTTAGGTTGAACAGTGAAGGTAGGCCATTGAATACAAAATCTTTTGATGCGATTTCAAAATTTAAAGATGTAATCAAACTTGATAATAATTTCTTGATTCTTAATGAGAACAGTATTGATATTCTTGATAATGATTTTGAAAAAATAAATTCCGTTTATTTAGATGAAAATATTGTACCAACTGAAATGGAATTATTCAACGATAATCTGATTGTCGGGACAACAAACGGTTCGCTTTATTCATTTGTTAATGGCATTGATAACGAGCCGAAAATATTTGATTTTGTAGAAAAGGGCTACCTGGATTCTGCTGCTAAAATTTATCGTTTTAAAAAATACAACTCTGATCTTTACATTTTGGTTGGCAGTTCAATTTATCAAACAAACGATCTAAAAAATTATACCAAAAAAAATAGCGGTTCATTAGTATTCAATATTTATGATGATAATATTTATTCCATTCATTCATATACAGGTTTTGGCAGCAGTGATTATAACCTTGTAAAATTCTGCCGTAGCAGCGATTCTATAGTTGAGCAAATCAGCAACCCGGAATTAGACAGGTATTGCGAAATGCTCAGGATAATAGGTTTTGAATTTATTAATTCGAATTTGATTTTTGCTTACGGTTCCCAAAATTTAATTTTAAGATCAACTGACGGCGGGTATAACTGGGAATTAATATCATACCTAAACCCGAGTGGAAGTATGCAATGGGTAAATGTTAATACAGGATACCAGACAGAAAGAAAAGAAGAAGTTTACAAAACAAGGAATGGAGGAGTATCATGGCAAACACAAAAAACAGGCAACTATAATCTAAAGAATTGGTCATTAGGATATTCTTATTTCTACAGCGAAGATGGCAGGGGTGTTATTTTCGGCAGCCATTCACAGGTCAATTATCCAACCACATTTTACACAAATGACTACGGCGATACATGGGATACAACTTGTATTGATGAAATATACGGATATGGTTTTAGCTCTGATGCTCCAATTATCAGAATAAATGATGAATATAAAGTGTTTTATCCTTCCAGATTCAAATCTTTGTATTATACACTTATTTTTACATTGGACTTAGATATGAATTGCAAAAGTACTGAATGTATAGATTCAGCTAAGCTTTTTAATATACAAAAATATAATGGCAAATATTATGCGCTTTCATTTGACGGAAGACATGAAGATGGCTATGGGGTAGATACTAACACATATCAGATACTTACGGCAGATGCGCCAGGTGTTGCCTGGGATACACTTGTTAATCTGAGCATGATGGATACAATAATAAATTATATGTCAATAATCGATGATAATATTTTCCTCAGTGGTATTGTTTGGTATCCGGGTGAAGATACAAACAGCAGGCATCCTTTGTTCAAAGTTGACCTAAAAACAAATACATATAAAAGAATAAGATTGGACAACGAATCAGGATATAAAGCATTTTTAATAAAATGGGAAAACAACATCGTAGCCGGAGGTGACAATTGCCTTTTGTATTGCGAGGATATTGAAAACAATCCCTATTATTGGAAGAAAGAACCGGTACCGGGATACTTCGTTTGGAAAATAACCGGTTTTTTTGACAATACAATGTATGCTTATACCCTTGACAGACATTTTCTAAAATTCACATTCCACGAAGATACACCAGTAGAAGAACCAGGGGCAGAAGTAATAAAAATGTACAACTATCCTCCATATCCACAACCTGCAAACAACCGTGTTAGTACGGAAATATACTGGGATGCCAGGTACGATATGCAAAACGCCACAATAACCGTGCACGACTACACGGGCAAAACAATCAGCAAACCCGGAGAGATAAGCGTAAACAAAATGAATGTATATCACGGCGAAATAATCTGGGATTGTTCCTCGGTCTCTTCAGGAGTGTATTTTATTAATATCCGCCTTGGCGGTACAACAAGGACTGTGCCGGTGGTTGTAGGGCGGTGATTATTCATTTTGGAATTGTTTATAAAAAAAACTCATCCGACCACTTGAAGTGATCGGATGAGTTGTTTTAACAATAGTGATTATCAGGGATTTTTTATCATATCCTGCATAACGTTGTAAGCCTCGTAAAGATATATATCTTTTACAAGAGATTTTCTCCATTCCTTAGCGCTTGCCAGCTTGGTTGAATCGGCTTCAAGCTCAGGAATATCAGCTTCAAGGGCGTTGCAAATCAAGCCGAGTGAATCTTTGCCAATGCGCTTGAATTTTTTGCCGCTTTCCTCGCGTTCTTCCTTAAATTTTCTGAAATTTTCCATATTCAGCGTATAGTCTCTGTCCTCGCGAAGTTCTTTCAGCCTTTTTGCATTTTCATCAATTAGGCGGAACAATGTATCTTTTTCAATCCTGGCATAAGCATTTTTAATAATTTCATCTTTATCCGCAATGCTGTTCAGGGGTTTATACTGTGAGGGCTGTATTTCATCCCAGGGCATAGCAAAGTCATATTCGGCCTCGCCAATATCAATATATTTGTAGTAATCAGGCATAATAATATCCGGAATTACGCCTTTAAGCTGAGTGGCATCGCCATTGATCCTGTAAAATTTCTGAATAGTCATTTTAATCGAACCAAGCGGTTTCACATCATCCAGCATCTTCGGAAGCCTTTCGTCCAGATCGAAGAAACGCTGAACAGTACCTTTTCCATAAGAGGATTTAGTACCCATTATCATTGCCCTGCCGTAGTCCTGCATAGCAGCTGCAAAAATTTCGGAAGCCGAAGCGCTAAAATTGTTTACAAGTACTATCAGCGGGCCGCCATACTGTACCGAAGGATCGCGATCCTGGAAAATGTAAGGCTGGCCATAGCGTGAATGAACCTGAACAACCGGCCCTTTATCAAAGAAGAGGCCTGCAATCTCCACAGCATACTGAAGCGAACCGCCACCGTTGTTACGCAGGTCAACAATAATTCCGTCAACATTTTCTTCTTTCAGCTTGCGAATTTCTTCTTTCATATCTTTCGAGCAATTTTTGCCACGCGGGTCTTTCATATCAATATAAAAAGAAGGAAGTTTGATAACGCCGACTTTAGCTCCGTTATCTTCTTCAATAATTGCTGATTTGGCAAAAGTTTCTTCCTGGTAAACAACATCCCTGATTATCGGGATTATCTTTATAGCGCCGTCAATTTTCTTAACTGTCAGCCTTACTTCAGATCCCTTGGGGCCGCGAATAAGCCTAACAGCTTTATCCAGCCTCATATCAACCACGTCAACAGGTTCTTCTTCAGCCTGGGCAACGGCCATAATAATATCCCCTGCTTCAAGCTCGCCCTGCTTGTAGGAAGGGCTGCCGGGAACAATTCTTTCCACTTTTATGTATTCGTCACTCTGTGAAAGTAATGCCCCTATACCTTCAAGCTTACCGGACATCTTAATATCAAAATCTTCTTTGTCCTTTGGCGGAAAATATCCCGTGTGGGGGTCAATCACGTTTGCTACAGTATTGAAAAAATTATTCCGACGGTCATTTTCTTCAATTTTGTACATCCTGTGGAACCAGTCGTGGTAGCGCTTGCGAATTTTTTCAACTGACTGGGCATAAACAGAATCATAAGGAAGTTGCTTTACGGTTGTATCATTTTTCTCTTTTGCATCTTCCTGCATTTTTAATTTATCAACTATTCTGTTCATGATATCATACTTAAGTGATTTCCTCCAGTAGTCTTTAAGCTCGTCAGTTGTTTTGGCAAAAGTAAGTTCTTCCGGATCAAGTTGTATCACTTCTTCTTTAGTGAAATCGAAGGGCTTATCAATAATATCAAGATAATATTTCTCAGCTTCTTTTATTCTTTTATTGATTATTTCCGAAGCTTCCTGGTAAATTGTTACCGGATCTTTTTTAAGTTGGTCGTCAATTTTAAACCTGTATTTCTCCAATTGGTCAACATCTGATTGAAGGAGAAAACGCTTTCCATAATCCAGGCGGCGGATATATTCATCAAATATTTTTGAAGACAGGCTGTCGTTCAGATTTAATGTACTGTAATGTCCCTGGCTGATATTTCTCATCATTAGATTTTTTATAGCATCGGTTTTCTTCAGTTCGTTCATAGGGGAATTGGAACAGAAGAACATCGAACTGATAATTAATAATAGGGCCCCGGAATATTTTAATGTCCTGAAACTCATAATTTTGCGAACCTCTTTAATTTATAAACTATTTAAATTAATTTCCTGTTAAGACGATATTGCCGCTAAATAATTTAAAACACTAAAAAGCAGAATCTGCTTCTGCTATCATATATTATACTTATTTATAACGTGAAAAAAAAACAAAGTTTCATAAAAGTATTAATTATTTGTAATTTCAGTAAATTTACTTAGAAATTGATAAAATGCAAAAATAATTCTTTATGCTGATTCTCAATTAATTTGCTTATCTTTGTAAGTATAAGAATAACAATTATTTTGCCGATACTTTTCGGATTGGCTTTACGAAACAACAGGATTGATATAAAATGACATTTGAAGAAATTGGACTTGATGAAGAAATAATAAAGGCGATAAGTGATTTGGGATTTGAAACACCCACTCCGATACAGGAAAAAGCCATTCCGGAACTTCTTGCCTCCAATAGGGATATGATAGCCCTGGCACAAACAGGTACGGGTAAAACAGCAGCTTACGGGCTGCCCATGATACAGCAGGTGGATTTCAGTTCAAAAATCCCACAGGGTATTGTAATTTGCCCTACAAGAGAACTTTGCATGCAGATAACAAAAGATATTGACAGTTATTCAAAATATCTTGACGGGATTAGAACAGTAGCTGTTTACGGCGGAGCTAAAATTGAAACACAAATAAACAAGTTACACAAGGGCGCACAGATTGTTGCCTGTACTCCTGGCAGGGCCCTTGACCTGATAAAAAGAAAAAAACTTAATATTACAGAGATAAAATTCCTGGTTATCGACGAGGCTGACGAAATATTCACCATGGGGTTCAAGGAAGAACTTGACGGCATTCTTAAATCCATGCCGGATGACAAACAGACCATGCTCTTCTCGGCTACCATGCCCGCAGAAATTAAAGGGATTGTAAAGAAATATATGACCAATCCATACGAAATAACCGTCGGGAAGAAAAATACTGGTGCAAAAAATGTTCAGCATGAATATTATATGGTCAGGGCGGAAGACAGGTACGAAGCCCTGAAACGTATTGCCGATATAAATCCTGATATTTATGGTATCGTGTTTTGCCGGACGCGCCGCGAAACCAAGGAAATCGCTGATAAGCTCATTCAGGACGGATATAATGCAGATGCCCTTCACGGAGATTTGTCCCAGGCACAACGTGATATAGTAATGAACCGCTTCCGCGATCGCCACCTGCAGTTTCTTGTTGCTACTGATGTAGCTGCCAGGGGCCTTGATGTAAATGACCTGAGCCATATTATAAACTTCAAACTCCCCGAGGAGCAGGAAGTTTATATACATCGCAGTGGCAGAACAGGCCGTGCAGGCAAAAGCGGGATATCTATTTCGATTGTACACTCCCGCGCTCAAAGTAAAATTAGAAGCCTGGAAAAGAAAATTGGTAAAAAATTCGAGAAAAAGGAAGTTCCCGGGGGAAGAGCAGTTTGCGAGAAAAGACTTTTCAATCTTATTGACAGGCTGGATCAGGTGGATGTAGATGAAGAACAGATTAAGCCATTTCTCGATGACATTTATGCAAAAACTGAAAATATGAGTCGCGAGGAATTTATCAAGAAATTTGTATGGATGGAATTCGACCGCTACCTGTCTTATTATAAAGGCTCACGCGACCTGAATTATAATCCCGATCGGGACAGAAAAGGCCGAAGGGACAGAAATGACAGGAACGACCGCCGTGATGGAAAAAAATCAAAAGGACAGAGGAGGGAAACAGATTTTGCCAAATTCTATATCAACCTGGGGCTGCGCCACCGCATGTCTGCTCAGAAGATCATGGGTATAATTAACGAAGGGCTTGGCAACAGCCGTGCAATGATTGGCAAAATATCCCTGATGAAGAAATTTTCCTTTTTCGAGATTGACAGCCGATATAAATCGGATGTTGTTGATGCATTCCAGCAGGCTTCATACAATGGCGAGATGCTGCTTGTGGAACCTGTTGCAAATGACGATAACGAAGAAGAATCGGGATACGGAAAAAGAAAAAAATCCAAAAAGAATAAATATCGCAGAAAACTAAGATAATTGAATTATTGATATTTTTTACCCAACCTTTCGTCGCTTCATAACTTCGAAAGGTTTTTTTATTTTTTTTCCTTTCATATCAATAAAATTTACTAATTTTGGTACTGTAGTTTTTTTGACTATCAAAATAAAGGATTTTCAATGGCTTATGATATTGGAATTATCGGAACAGGATACGTAGGGCTGGTAACGGGTACTTGTTTTGCCGAAACTGGTAACAATGTAACCTGCATTGATATCGTTGAAGAAAAAGTACAGAAACTCCGTCAGGGTATTCCCCCGATCTTTGAGCCGGGCCTTGAAAGGCTACTGAAAAATAATATTGCCGAAGAAAGAATGCACTTCTCAACACAGCTTGAGGATGCCGTTAAATCATCACAGTTGATCTTCCTGTGCCTGCCTACACCGCCAAATGAAGACGGCTCGGCAGACCTTCATCATGTTATGAATGTTGCAAGGCAGATCGGCGAGATTATTAAAGAGAACGACATAAATGACAAAAAAATTGTTGTAAATAAAAGTACGGTTCCGGTTGGAACAGCAGACAAAGTAAGGGCAATTTTCGATGAAGTTATCCCCGGAAAACCTATTGAGGTTGTCAGCAACCCGGAATTCCTGAGGGAAGGCTTTGCTATTGAAGATTCGATGAAACCGGAACGTGTGGTTGTAGGTACAAAAAGCGAGTATGTAAAAGAAATCATGCGCGACCTGTATGCCCCCTTCGTAAGAAGCGGTAATCCAATCCATATCATGGATGAGTACAGTGCCGAGATAACCAAATATGCTGCAAATTCCTTCCTATCAGTAAAAATTTCGTTTATGAACGATTTATCAAGATATTGCGAGGAAGTTGGAGCAGATATTGAAATGGTACGTCGCGGTATTGGTTCTGACTCAAGAATTGGAAAACGTTTTCTCTTTGCAGGCATTGGCTACGGAGGCTCCTGTTTCCCTAAAGATGTCAGGGCGCTTATTCATTCCACCGAGTCCGTAGGCCATCCTGTAAAAATCGTTCAGGCTGCTCACGAGGTGAATGATTTGCAGATCCTTCGTTTCTTTGATAAAATTAATAATCGTTTCAACGGAGACCTGAAGGATAAAAAGATCGCTTTATGGGGCCTGGCATTCAAACCAAATACTGATGATACCCGCGAAGCCCCGGCATTTGTACTTATTGATAAATTTCTTGAAGCAGGTGCAAACGTAATTGCCTACGACCAGGAAGCTGCTGATAACACAAGGCTGAGGTTTGGTGATAAAATTTCTTATGCCGGAAACATGTATGAATGTATAGACGGAGCCGATTTCCTTGTGATAGCAACGGAATGGAATGTATTCCGCAATCCGGATTTTAATAAGCTGAAAGAACTGCTTAAAGAAAATCTTATCTTTGACGGCCGCAACCTGTACGAACCCGATGACATGGAAGAACTCGGATTTGAATACTACTGTATTGGACGCAGGGCAGTAAATGTAAAAAAATAATAACGATAAATATATTGTTCTGAAAGGCGGGTATTACCCGCCTTTTTTGTTAATTTTATAAACAATTATAATTCCCATTAAAGCAACTACCTTCCCACAACAACCGGCACAGTCCTTGTTGTGCCGCCAAGACGGATATTAATAAAATACACTCCTGATGAGACTGAGGAGCAGTCCCAGATTATTTCGCCGTGATATACATTCATCTTGTTTACGCTTATCTCGCCGGGTTTGCTGATTGTTTTGCCCGTGTAGTCGTGTACTGTTATTGCGGCGTTTTGCATATCGTACCTGCTATCCCAGTATATTTCCGTACTAACATGGTTGTTTGCAGGTTGTGGATATGGAGGATAGTTGTACATTTTTATTACTTCTGCCCCTGGTTCTTCTACTGGTGTATCTTCGTAGAATGTGAATTTTTTAAGGGCTCCGGCTGTTATTGCAAAACATTGATTTTGAAATAAAGTTGATAGCCACGTAATAGAACAATCAGGAATTGAATCAACTTCCCATTTATATGGATTATTATTTATATCATCGTTATATAAAAAACCTTCTTTTATTCCGGTAACGATATTATCATTTAATTTGATGAAACTATTATAATATCCTCGATTATCACTTCTTATCAATTTATATTCGTAGGAATTCAGATTAACTATATAACAAATTTTATAAATATTTATATCTTCCGGTTCATCCCAAACAATTCCGTTAAGATATGCGTTGTCGTCAATGATTGTCATTCCCTGTAAAATTGTATCTTTAACATTCATCGTTGCAAGAACCTCCCAATCAATTCCGAGTTTCTCCGCCCATAGCAATTGGTAAACATTATTTTCTCCGGAGGAGCTTTTATAATTTTGCGACAGGGCAATCCAGCCTTGTTTACGTTTCAAAATTTGAAATATCTGAATAGAATCAAGAAGTTCCTTCCTTTTGCAATTTAGATCCAAATCAAGCGTAAAATGCAGAGTATATTTATATGTTGTTCCAAACATCGCAGGGTAAAACAGTTCATACTCGCTATTATTTCTGATTAATGGCGCTGAACTACCGATAAATCCGTAAGATCTAATCGAATCAATTCTAACTGCTTTATAAGTATTGCCGCTGTCTGTTGTTATTAAAGCCTGGGGGCTGCTGCCCTGGGTATGAGACCTGAAAATTACACCCCTGCCGTCTTCAGAAAAGTGATAAGCGTAATCTCCGTTGAAATTATCAAATGAATAGCTATTCGCAAGTTGGGTCAGCCAGGTAATTCCGCCGTTGGTTGTTTTAAAAAAAAGCGCATTTTTTTCTATCTGGAAAGCAAATTTATCGTTTAAAGAAAAACTAAAGTTTCCCAAGGTATAATAGGATTGTACTTCCCAATGTATTCCCCCGTCTGTTGAACGAGAAATAAAATTGTCATTACCAACAACAAATAATTGACTTTTATCAATAAAATTGAAACAAACCGTATAGAGCATACCTGTATATCTGTCTAAAATACCAGTGCTTATGGAATACGGCCCTTGTTCGGTATAACCATAAAAAAGCAACCTGTTTAATCTGTTTCCTCCGATAGCCATTGTAAAAATATTTCCGTCGCAAACTTCGTAGAATAGATTTTTTGTTTCGTGGGCAATAAAATCAGAAAAATCTTCAGTAGAGTATATTTTAGTTCCGTCAATAAAATAAAAAAGGCCTGATGATTTTTTAAAACTGCTGATTTTGACATCCGGATCGCAAAGCCCTAATTCATAAAGATTAAGAATATTATTATCATTTAGGGATGGAAGATTGTATAATATCAGCCGGGCATTTTCGGTGCCTACAATCAACTGGTTGTTAAATATTATAAACTCAGTGACACCAATATTCCCGTTAAACGTTATTTCATTTTCAAAATGAAGATCTGAATTTAAGACGATGATTTTTTTATCGCTTAGTATATAATAATTATTTTCAAACTTTTGTATATCTTTCAATACAAGCAAGGAATCGCCTGTAATTTCCTGTATTTCTACTAAACAGCCATCGGAGTCAAGCCGAAAAACATTTTGTTTGTTAAACACGCCGAAAAAACCTTCATCGTCGTTTCTGATACTTGAAATTCTATCTATTCCTGTATTCAAATAAATATTTTCCCATTCATTATCTGCAAATACAAACTTCGTTATAAAGTCTGCATTGCCATAGAATAAAGCCGCTTTGTCATTGGAAGCAATTCCCGAATAATCAATGGTCAATCTTTTATAGTCGAAATTTAGTTCGTTAGAGAAAGCAATTATCGGAAAAAAAATAAATAATAAATATTTCAACATAAAATCACCTTTTCAATAAAATTGCTTCCTTGACATAAGCCAAGGAAGCATAATAATTAATTACAATTAAAACATCCAATCAGAAAACAATCTGTTTCCCATTCATCTTCTTTTGTTTTTCCGTCTGGGGGTAAGTCCGGCAATCCCTGATCGTTACAATCAGCTGTTCCGATCGCTTGTCTGGAAACAATTTCCCACTGATTTTCCGGTGGATTTTGGGTATAGTCAGTACATACTTTATATAGATACTGGCATGCACCAACATAACCGCAATTTACAATTTCGTAGATTCCTTGGCAGGGTATATTTATTACTTTCCAACATTGACTTCTTTTTATTGATACATTGTATGAAGACAATGGGCATTGAGAGAAACTACCATTTTCTATTAAGTGATTTATAACTTCATTCTCAACATTCATCCAAAATCCATCTTCCGTAAAAACATCAATACATGCGTAATCAATAGAAATCCTGTCAATATAAGAATTTATCATTCCCATAGCATCGACAAAAACGCAGTAATAAGCAGTATAATTGCACAATGTACCATTGTGGTAATATGTTCCGGATACTGAATACTCATCCCATCCAGGAGAACAACCTGCTTCAGCATTTTGGCTTAAACTAAACGAAAGCACTAATACTGCAAATATTAAAAATATTGTCTTTTTCATATATCACACTATTTTGTTATTTTTACATTTTTTGAAAATTTCATTGCATTTACTGCAACGCAATACAGCAAACGCAAGAGCGTCTGAAAAATATGGCACATTGTCCTCTATAATATTCCTTTTCGGTGGGAACGTAGAGTCAATGTGGGGTCGGGGCTTTCCCCGGCCTTTTTATTATTGCTGTTATGGGGATAATATTCTGCTACGGGCTTCTGTTCATCTCAACCTCCAATAATTTTGGCTTAATAAAAGCATTGGCTCTGTTATAAAATACACTTAATATGATCTGACATGAACTTAAATAAAAGAAATTGAAAAAGCAAGAAAAAAACAAATAATCATAATTATTTTTCACAAGTATTTATGATTTTATAACTATATTACTTATCAGGACTTTATAAAAAAACATCCGATGACTTTAAGTCATCGGATGTATTCTAATATATTTTGTATTTTTAATTATTTTTTCTTTTTCTGCTGCATCTTTGCCCAGGAATCTCTCAGGCCCGTTGTCCTGTTAATAACCAGTTTGTCATTTGTACTATCCTTATCAACGCAGAAATAGCCCTTGCGCTCGAACTGGCAGCGGAAGCCCGCTTCTTTGCCCTGCATGAAAGGCTCTACTTTGGCATTGATCGTCTGCATGGAGTCCGTATTAATATAATCCATGAACGACTTGCCTTCCTCGGCGTCGCCGGGGTCTTCCAGTGTTAGCAGGTGTTCGTAAAGCCTTACTTCGGCATCGATTCCGTGCTTTGCCGATACCCAGTGGATAGTGCCCTTCACTCTTCTTCCGTCGGGGGCGTTGCCGCCGCGCGATTCGGGATCGTAAGTGCAGTGAATTTCTTTTACTTCACCGTTTTCATCCTTCACAACGTCGGTGCAGGTTACAAGGTATGCATAGCGCAACCTTACCTCGCGGCCCGGAGCCAGCCTGAAAAATTTTCTGGGCGGATCTTCCATGAAGTCGTCTCGTTCAATATATATTTCTTTCGAGAAAGGAACCTTCCTTTTACCCATTGATTCGTCTTCAGGATTATTAATGGCATCAAGCTCGTCCTCAATATCGTCGGGATAGTTGTCAATGATGACTTTCACAGGATTGAGAACGGCCATTACCCTCTGTGCGCGCTTATTCAGGTCCTCACGGACGCAGTATTCCAGCAGGGCGTAATCAACAAGGCTGTCTTTTTTTGCTACGCCTATTCTCTCGGCAAAATCTCTGATAGATTCGGGTGTAAAACCCCTGCGCCGCAAGCCGGAAATTGTGGGCATTCTCGGGTCGTCCCAACCGCTGACGATATCTTCTTCAACAAGCTGGAGCAGCTTTCTTTTGCTCATTATTGTGTTGCTTAGGTTCAGCCTTGCAAACTCAATCTGCTGTGGATGGAAAACACCAAGCTGCTCTAAGCACCAGTCATAAAGCGGCCTGTGGTCTTCAAACTCAAGAGTACAAACTGAGTGTGTTATCCCCTCAATAGAATCGCTGAGTCCGTGCGCCCAGTCGTACATCGGGTAAACGCACCATTTATCGCCTGTCCTGTGGTGTTCGCGGTGCATTATCCTGTAAATAACGGGGTCGCGCATATTCAGGTTTGGCGAGGCCATATCAATTTTTGCCCTGAGTACTTTGGTTCCGTCCGGGAATTCGCCTTTTGTCATTCTTTCGAATAAATCAAGGTTTTCATCGATGCTTCTGTTGCGGTAGGGACTTTCCTGGCCGGGTTCCTTTAGCGTGCCCCTGTGCGCGCGAATTTCCTCGGCATTCAGGTCGCATACGAACGCTTTGCCAAGTTTGATAAGCTGGATAGCATAAGCGTGAAGTTTATCGAAATAATCCGAAGCGTAGAACATGCGGTCTTCCCAGTCGAATCCCAGCCAGTGTACGTCTTCCATTATCGATTCTACGTATTCGGTTTCTTCCTTGCTCGGGTTGGTATCGTCGAACCTGAGGTTGGTTTTGCCGCCGAACTCATTTGCCAGCCCAAAGTTCAGGCAGATGGATTTGGCATGGCCAATATGCAGGTAGCCGTTTGGTTCCGGTGGGAAACGAGTGTGCACCCTGCCATCATTTTTATTATTTTTAAGGTCTTCCCTGATTATCGACTTGATAAAGTTGGAAGGCTTGTTAGCATTTTCTTCATTTTCAGTTTTGTTGTTGTCTGCCATGAAACAGCTCCTTTAAATCGTGTAATTATTTTTTTCAAAATTAAGATAATTATCCGATAATTTCGCATACTTTGATCTGTTTTTTAAATTAATACCGGGCACAGCTAATCAGCTAATCCGGAAAAATTGCAAAGTCCATTTAAATTTGGGCCTGAAAGGAATATTTTGCTAATGTACAAATTCATAAGAATTATTGGCGAAAAAGGTTCAGGAGGGCAGAAAGATATATTTTAAATATTAACTTGTCGGCATAAGTTCTTTGCGCAGTGTCCGGAAATACCAGCATACATCATTATTCAATGAAATTTGTATTTATATAACAGCAACCGATCTAAATTTTTGAAAAATATGGAAAACATTCGTATATTAGTAATCTTTTATGTTTTGATATTGGATAGTTTGAATGCTCGAAAGCGAGGTAAAAATAGTAAACAGGGCGGGGCTCCACACAAGGCCTGCCGCAGAGCTTGTAAAAACAGCATCGAAATTCAGTTCCGAGATATATCTTATCAGGGACGGGTTTTCTATTAATGCAAAGAGTATTATTGGCGTAATGACTCTTGCGGCTGAGCAGGGTTGCTCGCTCCAATTGCAATGTGACGGCGAAGATGAAAAAGATGCTGAAAACGCCTTGAAGGAATTGTTCGCATCAGGATTCGGTGAACCCTGATCAATTTTTTAAAAAATTGAGAAATTTATGAAAAGCGTTTCCCGAACAGGTACAACCCAAAAAGAAAAGTTATTGAAAGGTATTCCATCCTCTCCCGGAACAGCCGTTGGAAAATCATTTGTTATCAAACCCGAAAAAGTTGTAGTCCCGACAGTAAAGATATCCGAATCTGAAATTGATTCAGAGCTTGAGCGCTTTGCTTCATCTACCGAGGAGCTTATCAAAGAATTTGATCAGGCCCTGGGAAAAGTTGGCCAGCAGCCAAAAGAAGTCGGGGATATTATTAGCGCCAATATTATTATACTGAAGGATCCGTTTTTCATTGAATCGGTTCAGAATATAATTAAAACATCTATTGCGGCGGAAAGTGCTGTTATTCAATCATTCGACGCCCAAATGAAGTTCTTCAAACATTCCAACGACAGGATACTCCGGGAAAAGGCCGCCGAACTTGACCACCTGAAGGAAAGGCTGCTTGCAGCTTTGAGGAACAGAAATATATTCCACTCTGCCTGCAAGGATTCAATTGTGGTTGCTAATTCTTTAACTCCAACTGACATTGTTCACTTCAAAGAAATCGGCATTGCCGGATTAGTAACTGAAGTCGGGGGGATTGCCGGACATGTTTCCATTCTTGCAAGGTCACTTGAAATTCCGGCAGTTATTGGTGTAAAAAATGCCACTTCCGGAATAAAAAACGGCAAAAATATTGTAATGAACGGATTTACCGGTACTGTTATTACCAATCCTTCTGATGAAACCCGTTTGGCTTACAGGAAGAAGAAAGCCGACGAAATTAAATATAAAAGGAAGCTTGGCAAGCTGGTTAAACTGCCCTCGGAAACCAAGGACGGGAAAAAGATCCACCTCCTGGCAAATATTGATTTTACCCGCGAAGTTGAAAATGCCGTGAAAGTTGGAGCAGAGGGAATAGGCCTGGTCAGAACCGAGCACATGATATTCCCGGTAAAAGTGTTTCCGTCTATTGAAGAACAATACGACTGGTACAACAAACTCTCTGAAAGGATTTACCCGCATCCTGTAACTATTCGTGTTTTTGATGTTGGCAGCGATAAATATGCCGAAGGTATTCCCAAACACGAGGATAACCCGGCGCTCGGTTTCAGGGGAATAAGGTTCTTACTGTCCAGGAAAGATCTGTTCGAGATACAGGTTAAAGCTATTCTCCGGGCTTCAAAAAACAAAAATGTCAGGCTGTTGCTTCCAATGATATCAAATATCGGTGAAGTACTTGAATCCATTGACCTGGTAGAAAAATGCAAAGTTGAACTTGATGCCAAAGGGATCCATTATGACCATAATCTCCCGATTGGTATTATGATAGAAACACCTGCGGCTGTTATGCTGGCACCGGACATAGCATGCCATGTGGATTATTTCAGTATCGGAACTAACGACCTGACACAATACACACTTGCCGCTGACAGAACAAATGAACTGGTTGCAGATATTTTTGACCCTTTCCATCCGGCAGTGCTGAGAATGATCAAATCTGTGATTGATGCTGCAAAAGCCAACAATGTAAAGGTGGGGCTTTGTGGCGAGATCGCCAGCCATGCAGCTGCCACTGAATTACTTATCGGCATGGGGATCGAGGAACTTTCTGTTCCGCCTTCCGTGCTGCTTGAACTAAAAAGCAGAATAAGAAATACAGACATGACACGTTCAAAAAGAATTGCCGGAAAAGCCTTGAATGCATTTTGTATGAATGATATAAGAGAAATCCTTCATAACGGATACAAGGCATAAGAAAACCAGAATAATATTAAAATGCGTTTTCCATCTGAAAAATTTCATTTATTCCCGGCCGTTTATCCACTATGATCACATCAAATCGGCATTCTTGATCCCGGATTTTATTTATATACAAATATCCTTCTGCAACTTTACGAATTGATTTTTGCTTTCGGTAGGTAATTGAAAGTAATGGATCGCCATATTTATCGTTGTAGCGGGTTTTTACTTCTACAAACACAAGTATATCATCCTTCTCTGCTATGATGTCAATTTCTCCGGTTTTGCCGAAATGAAAGTTTTTCTTAATAATTTTATATCCATTGTCAACAAGGAATTTTGCAGCTTCTTCCTCTCCTTTTTGGCCTACCTCTCTGTTGTTTGAACCAGACATTACCCCTCCGGATAAAATATTGAAATAAAGATATATTACACCATTTATCCTAAAAAGTCAATACCCTGTTTTAGGTATTTTTTGATTATTTGTTGTTCATTTTTATTTAAAGTAGTAATCCGGTAATTCCATGAACAAGGCAGGATAAAATTTGATTTTCACTAATAAAGAATAGTACTTTATTACCGATAAGAATATTGTATAGTTATGTTCTTTGAAATCTTTCAGAACAAAATTTTATTGTTTGCTATGTGAAAAAATCGTAATATATTCCTGATGGATGATTAAATTTGTTAGCGGAATATTTAGTTATTATCGAAAAAGAAAACCGGCAAAAATGGGGAAGGAAAAGAAACAACTCAGTATATTTACAGATTTTGACGGCACAATTACCCATAAAGATATAGGTGATGTGCTGTTTCAGGAGTTCGGCGAATTTGAACCATGGCACAGTATGCTAAGAAATGGCGAACTGAAAATTGATGAATACTGGCGTATAGTATGCTCGAAACTTCGTCCGGATGCAACAAAGGAAAATATTGAAAAATTCACCGACAGCATTGAAGTTGATCCCTATTTCGGGGCTTTTGCTGATTTCTGCAGGCAAAATGATTTTGAACTTACAATACTAAGCGACGGTTATGACGTTTATATAAACCGTGTTCTGGAAAGGGCCGGGGCCACTGATACCAGGGTATTCTGCAATAAAATGATCTTCAGGGAAGGATTGCCGCCACAGCCGTATTTTCCGGGGGCAAGTGAATCCTGTGATTGTACCTGTGCTTCCTGCAAAAGAAACTCGATGCTTTCGTACACTTCACCAGATGTGATATACGTTCTTATTGGCGACGGGTTCTCTGATTTTTGCGCTGCCGAGCATGCTGATATTATTTTTGCAAAGAAAGACCTTGCTGCATATTGTAACGAAAAAAGGCTGCCGCATTATCCTTACCATACTTTCTTTGATGTAAGGAGAATCCTTGAAAATGCCGTGAAAAAAAATAAAATTCGCACCCGACACCAGGCTGCGTTGAAAAGAAAAAAAGCTTTTGAAATTGAATAGAAATCGAAATGAAATATTTTAAAATACAACTTCTACTAACTGCTTTAGTTTTCGCTTTTGTTTTATCGAATTTTTCCGAAACTTTGGCAGAAGACAGAAAAACAGTAATCGATTCGGTTATTGTTGGTAAAAAGGTCTATAAAACAGGCGAATACTCTAATATCGTTCTTTCTACGAGCGATTCTGTGATCATTAAATATTCCTGCAAGATAAACGGAGGGGAACGAACTCCTTTTCTGTTCAGGATAAAGCTTTCAAATTCTGTCGATTCATCCAATCATACCGACAGAAGAACAACCCTGAAATACAAACAAATGGCTGAAGATAATTATTCACTTGTGATAGAGGCTTTCGATCCGGGAAAGCAATGGATGGCTTCACATGCGCGGCTCGATTTTGCGGTAAATAATGCCCGGGCTGCTATGCACAGTGAACTCGACTCCCTGAGAAAACATTCGGCAGTGCAGGACAGTACGGTGAAATCCCTGAACAGCGAACTTAGTGGCCAGTCAGGAACTATTCATATCCCGTTATTATTTTTGATAGCAGGCATTGCCGGCATTGCAATTTTTATGATAATAATACTTCTTTTTATTATAAAAAAATCAAAACAAACCAGGAACCAAAATATGAACCAGGCTGGTAATGACACTCTTGATCCAGTTCAACTGAAAGCAGAAAATGAAAAGCTTCTTTCCGAAATAGCTGCTCTTCGCGGACAGATTGATAACATGCAATCACGAAGATCGGAACTAATGAAACAAAACAAGGAATTACAGGAAAAAGTTGCAAAACTTCAAAGCAAAAAAGGGGAACTTGAAGACCTGCAAACTCAGAAGGACGACCTTTTTGCCATGATAATTCACGATATCAAGAATCCGGCCGCATTGATAAAAAGCCTGGTGGAACTTCTTAGATCTTACGACCTGACTGCTACTGAGCAACAGGAAGTAATGGAAGATATTTTTGCAACAACGAATAAAATTGTTTTCCTTTCACAGGAAGTTTCAAGGATACTTGCCCTGGAAGGAAGCAAACTGGTATTGGATATGGAACCGGTATCAATTAATGAAATTGTAAAAGATATTGCACATACAAACAGTGCAAGGGCCAGGGATAAATCGATTGAATTACTGGTAGAGCTTGAAGAAAACCTTCCGGATGCTGAAGTTGACCCCCAGAAAATTGAAGAAGTTCTGGATAACTTGATTTCAAACGCCATTAAGTTTTCCAATCCTAAAAGCAAAGTAATGATTAAAACCCAAAAGGACAACGGGGTTATTGTTGTTGGCGTTAGTGATAATGGCCCGGGACTTTCGGAAAACGATGTTAAGAAAGCATTCAAACGAGGATCTAAACTTACAGCCCGGCCAACTGCAGGAGAACCTTCATCCGGACTTGGATTATGGATTGTTAAAAAACTAATTGAAGCACACAAAGGAAAAGTATGGGTAAGGAGCAAACTTGAAAAAGGATCTACTTTTTATTTCCTTGTACCAATGAAACAGGACTACGACGGAACACGTGAAATACCAAATGTTCTTAGGGGCGGAAGATAGTTTTTTAAATAGCAATCTGATTTTTTGCAGTAATAATTTTTTTAAAAATTTGGTAATACTGTGCTTCTAATATTTGTTCATGTTCTGAAAATATCTTAGTCAATATTTAATTATAATGAATAGAACAATCAGAATTTGATTAATGCAACAGTATTAATATTTTATCATTTTGGTCTTACATGTAAATCGTGATCGATGAAATTTGTTATCATATTTGTAATATTTGGATTTAATTGCCTTAATTTAATAGCAGAGGATACTGTTAAAACATCAAGTCCTGCTGTATATGAAGTTTTCTGGGATGATATTAAATCAGCCGGAAATGATTTTTACGAGATTGGCGCTTCAATCGGAAGAATTGACGGCGATGACCTTCTCCGGGCAGGAATTTATACCGGCATTACTGCTGCCTTGTTTTCCGTTGACAGGCCGGCAAGGGATTATTTCCAGGAGATTCGAACTGCGGAAAGTGACGACTTTTTTAAGATCGGCGATGATATGGGCAGAATAGCTTATGCCGAGATGTTTAGCGGCGGGATATATTTAACAGGTCTGTTTTCCGGATGCGAGGATATAAGGGAAACCGGCAGGCTTATGTTTGAAGCCCTGGCAGTATCGGGAACTGCCGTTATGGCCATGAGGATTGGTTTTGGCAGGGCAAGGCCCTATATGGAGGAGGGAGTAACAAAGTTCAAATTTATGCAGTTTACTGAGGATTACCAGTCTTTCCCTTCCGGACACACCACTGTTGCATTTTCTATGGCAACAGTGCTTGCGCACCAGGTGGACAGGTGGTGGGGATGGCCCCTTTTTTTCGGAATTGCATCGATTACACCGCTATCCAGGCTTAATTACGATCAGCATTTTATAAGCGATGTTTTTATGGGTGCGCTGGTTGGTATTGGCGGGGCTTACGCTGTAATTTACGCAAACGACAGGAATAATGAAAGTAAGGCTCAATCATTATCGATTAGCGTTTATCCGGTTGGGGTTAATTTTTGCTATAAATTCTAACGGTGTATAATTGAAGAAAAATCATATTATAGTTCTTATTTTAATATTTGTTCTTTCACCTTTTCTCATGTTGTCTTCAGACTCTTACAGCAGCAAATGCTTCATTTATACCATTGGCGAAGATATTCTTACAATGGAAGATAATTTCATAGATATCGGAAAGGGAATATTTCATCTCGGCAGCGATGAAATGATTCTTGCAGCTTCACTCCTTGGCGGAATAGCTTTAAGTTCAATACCCGAAATGGAAATACGGGACTGGAACGTTGAAAGAATGAATGATGTTACTTATGAGAAATATAAAAGTATTTCATCATTGGCTAAGCGGGAGTATATCGGACTTTTCGCCGCCGGAGTCTATTTTGGAGGTCTTGTTTCAGGTACTGACAGGATAAGAAGAACCGGGTTGAAGTTGATTACTGCCATGACTTTGTCGGGAATTATCACCGGTTCTTTCAAAGTTATTCTTGGCAAGGCACGTCCCTGGCGTGCTGAACACCTGAATGATTACCGCTTTTTTGAAATGAGCAATGATTTCCAGGCTATGCCTTCGGGCCATTCAACAGTTGCATTCTGTGTTGCAACAATTCTTGCCGGTGAAATAGACCGCTGGTGGGCTACAGTCCCATTATATGCTACTGCCGGATTAGTCGCATGGTCAAGGATTTACCTTAATCAGCACTTCCTGTCCGATGTGATAGCAGGGGCAAGCGTGGGAACTTTATCAGCCCTTGCGGTTCTGAATGTGAATAAGAAAATTGAGATTGGCGGCAAAGAGCTTACAATCCTGCCGGACGTTTACAGGAGTGGCATAAGTATTTCCATAAAGTTTTGATAATTTATCATCCTTAAACTTTTAATAAATATTGGACTCAGCCAATATATTTATACTTCAAAGGGAATAATCAAAAAATAATCAATATAAAAGTGTCAATAGGAAAATCTTTCTTGCCTAAGAACTTAATCTTTCTTAAATTTTAATCCGAAGTTTGGCAATAACAGACAACACTTTTTTGCCGATTAATTCGGTTTTTTTTTTGCGGAGTATCTACAATATGATTCAAACATCAAAATTATATACTATTGACAGGCATATTACCGAAGAGGAAAGAAAATACCCCGACGCTACAGGAGAATTTACCAGAGTATTACACGATCTGACCTTTGCCATAAGGATTATCGCGCGGGAAGTCCGCAGGGCAGGTATTAATGATATCCTTGGTATGACATCGAATACAAACGTACACGGGGAAAAAGTAAAGAAGATTGATGAATATGCCAATGAGGTTATTATCAGGGCAATGAGTCACGGCGGACAGCTTTGCGCTATGATCTCCGAGGAAAACGAAGAAGTGATAGCTATTCCGAAAGATTATAAAAAAGGCAAGTATATACTTGCATTCGATCCTCTCGACGGCTCTTCGAATGTTGACGTAAACTGCCCTATCGGGACGATATTTTCCCTTTACAAAAGGCAAAGCGCTGATGATAACAGTGATGCAAAGCCGGAAGATGTGCTCCAGACCGGGCATCAGCTTCAGGCTGCCGGTTATATTCTTTACAGCAACAGTACCCAGCTGGTTTATACCACCGGGCATGGGGTTAATGTATTTACTTACGACCCTACTATAGGAGAATTCCTTCTGACTTATGAAAATCTTAAAATTCCTCTTTACGGTTCATACTACAGTGTTAATGAAGCTTATGCTCCGCGCTGGCCGGAAAATCTTCAGAAATACCTTCAGTACGTGAAAGAAACATCGAAAGACAAACGCAGGCCTTTTACATCACGTTATGTTGCCGCTGCTGTAGGTGATATCCACAGAACTCTAATCACAGGCGGAGTGTTCATGTATCCAATGGATTCAAAACGTCCAAACGGTAAAATCAGGCTGATGTATGAAGCTGCTCCATTATCATTTATTGTCGAGCAGGCAGGAGGCAAGGGTGTGGATGGCCGGGGCAATAATATCCTTGATATTAAGCCCGATAATATTCACATGCGAGTTCCGTTTTTTGCAGGCAGCGCTGAAAATATTGATGAATTACAACAATTCCTGGATGGTGAACATTCCTGGCTCAAGTAGAATCGTAAATATTACTTTTTAAAAACGGGAAAGTTTAGTTTTCCCGTTTTTTTTTGCTGATTTTTTTATCAGGAAGCCGTATTATAGTATAAAAATTCAAAATATTTCTGACTCAAACGCTTTTCTTGCTCTGTTCACAAATTTTTCCACAAAGGCTTTATCTTTTCTGCCCGTAGAATCTTCTACACCTGTGTGGCAGTCTATCCCGGCGGGTTTCACATGTTTAATTGCGGCATAGACGTTATCCGGGGTTATTCCGCCTGCAAGTATCAGCGGTTGGGGGCTGTATTCTCTTATCGCGGCGCTGATATCCCAGTTGTGCGTTTTTCCGGTAGCCCCTTTTGCACCAGTAGCGGGATCAAATGTATCTGTTATGTATGCATCTGCCAGCCCTGCAAATATATCAACCTGCCTTTTGTAAACGTCAATATCATCGTTATTGATAATTATGCTTTTTATTACAGCTATATCGCTGTCCTGTGCCCTCAATTTCTTCAACTCAGGCAAATCAATATCCCCGTGAAGCTGAACAACATTACAATGCATTTTATCCATTAAGAGCCGGATATCCTCTGCCTTGTTCAGGTAGGTAATTAATACAGGCTGCGTTTGTTTCGGGAGGGATAGAATAATGTCAGCTGCTTCTTCCTCACTTGTATCCTCAGCATGAAAATCAAGCCTGAACGGGAACCCGATATAGTCTACCCCGGAACGGGACATCAATTGGGCCTCCTTTTTATCAAGGCAGCCGGCTATCTGTACGCATGGTATTTTTATTTTGGTCATATTTTTGTTTTCAATAATTTATGGATATTATTTGAGTATTCTAATTCTGTTTCCGACCCCTCGCGGAAGGGGAGGGCTTTGCAGTTAGCCCCTCCTTCGGATCCCGACAAGTCCTGGACAGGGCGGGCTTGGAGAGGTCAAACCATATATTATTTACAAGTTTAGATATATTTCTAAATTATAATAATTAATATAATGAAATATTAATTTACGGCGTTATTCTAATAAGCACATGATTTTTCATTCCCGAGCCAAAAGCTGAAATTCGAAACAAAAATCAGTGCCCGGACTATTACAGGAAAACACCTGCTCCGATATTGAAGCTTGACCACTCGTTAACAGCATTCCTGTATTCTGCTATTCCCCATGTTACTTTTATCAGATCGGAATTTTTTGCAGCCGCGGGATAGCCAAGCACAAGTATTTCCTGCCCCTGCCGTATATCAGCACTGTCAGCAACTTTCAGTGCTTTCATATTATTCTTCTCAACTTTTAAAACAGCGATATCAATATCCTCGTTGCTGACTATCACCCGGGCGGCAAGAGTATCTTCTTCTGAATTATCACTATGGTAAACAATTATTCCCAGTGCGTCTTCAACTACATGATAATTAGTAATAATATAACCATCGGGATCAATAACATAACCGCTGCCCTGGCCAACAGCCTGAAATCCGGTAAATTTCGGTTTTGAAAATGTTTTAATCTTAACTACTGATTCCTTTGCCTGGTCGAATACTTCAATTTTTGAAGCAGCCTGCAAGCCGGAAATTCCCCAAACAAATAATAAAATTGCAATAAACAGTATCATTCTTTTCATATCTCACCTTATAAGAAAACATTAATTTTATCAAAATATTTATTATAAATCTCAACTATTCAATTATTGCATTTTCACCATGGAATACCAGAATGATGATTTGGCAAAACTATAAAACACCTCATTATACTACGTATAATATATTCATTTTTCAGCAATTATCAAAATATTAGTATTTTATTTTGAACTTAATATGGCAGTTATAAAGTTATTTAATTCAAATCATATCACAAGAAAAACATACATATTTCGTTTTACTGTTAGATAATGCAACAATATATTGTATGAAAATATAACATTATGTATTTTAGCATAAAAGAACAGGAGAAAATATGATAACAGAAAAAGAAATTGGAAAAAGAATATCCGGGATTCGTCAGAACAGGGGACTATCCCAGGAACAATTGGCTGCATTATTGGATATGAAAAGATCTACCATGACCCAGATTGAGTTAGGGAATAGAAACCTGAAAGCAATAGAATTGAGAAAAATTACTGATATTCTTGAAATTTCCATTGAGAAAATTCTTGCTGATGAATTTAAAGCGCCTGAGATAAAATTTGAAGAAAATTCTGAAAGTAAAGATGATACAAGGATTTCTGTGCCAACAATGGATATGGATAAATTCAAAAACATTCTGCTCTACATCCTAAACAAGTGTGGAGGAAAGGCTAACTTTGGCAAAACAGTTCTAAACAAGATACTCTATTTTTCTGATTTTGATTTCTATGAAATTTATGAAGAACACCTGAGCGGGGCAATATATAAAAAACTACCTTACGGACCGGTACCGGAAGATATTGAAAGCATATTGAATTATATGGTAAAACAGGGGCAAATTCTACGATTTGAAACGCAATTTCTTTCTTACCCGCAAACAAGGCATATAGCGCTTCAGGAAGCTGATCTCAGAAAACTTCGGGCGCATGAGAAAGATGTTCTTGATAAAGTAATCGAAAAATATTCAGACTGGACAGCAGCAAAGATCAGCGAATACTCCCACAAAGATATGCCCTGGCTGGCCTCCGAAGACGGCGAAATAATTGACTATGAACTGGCTTTTTACCGTGAAGAGCCTTTTTCAGCAAGAAATTATAACGATTCCGGAGATAATGGCTGATAATGTTTGAAGAGCTAAAAGAATACCGGAAAGATATAAAGAAACTTTCAAAAAAATACAAAACCATATACGACGACGTTGAAGTAGTAAAGAAGGTTCTAAAAGTAAAACCGGATGCAAGGCCTCCGTTCAGTTACCGGATCAGCGATCTTGGCATAGAAAGTTGCACGATCAAAGTGAATAAGATTGCCAGTAAAAGTTTCAAAGGCAAGGGCGTACAGTCGGGATTCAGGTTAGTATATGCCTGGTTCGAAGAAGAGAACAGAATTGTCTTTATTGAATTATACCACAAATCACAAAAAGCGCTTGAGAACAGAGAGCGTATCCTGAAATATTTCAAGTAATAAACTACTTAATCAGATCACCACTTGATAAACTTAGCGATCCTATCTTTCATTCTTACAATATAGCAGCCTTCGGCGAATCCGGAAATATCAATTGAAGCGCCTTCCTGAACATAGCCATTCCAGACTTCAATACCGAGGGAATTGAAGATAGCTATCCGGCCTTCATATTTTAAGATATGGATTTCGTCCTGTGCCGGGTTGGGGTAAATTTTTATGTTAATATCACCGGGGTTATTACAATTTACGCTAAGGGGCGGCCCTTTTATACAGCGTACATAGCAACCGGCAAATAAAAATATGGCATCGCTGACAATGCTGCTGTCAGTAGCTTCCAAATGCCTGATAGAAAGAACTGAATCAGATGACAGTTTCAATGAAGAAGACCACCACATAGCGGTTTCTCCTAAATTCCTGGATTTATATAACTGGTATCCTCCGGGGAGGCCGTTAAACGAACTTTTTCCGAATTCATTATTATTCTTCAGATCCCCGTCAATCCACAGATTAGATCCTCCGGCAAGTTTCGATCCCTCATTTGTACCTCTATGATAGCCGGTTTTGTCAGCTTCTTCCTGACTCATTCCTAAATAAATCTCGAGTGTTTTCCATTCTTTATTAAGCGGAATATGCCAGCCCTCCGGCGCCAGGCCCCTTGGGTCAAGAACAGCATATCCGTTATATATTTTACCATAGATTTCTCCATTCGCAGGATCATTATTGTAATACATCCAGGCTCCGTAAGTTCTGGTGTAAAGAGCTTTCGGATCAGTAACCCTGGGGATAGTGTCGCCATTTCGGTAAGTTACCACATCAAGGTTCTTAGCCATCCAGGTTTGCGAGCCGATAGTAACTTCTTCAATTTCCTGGCCAAATAAATAGTAGGTGTTTGCAAGTACAACAATTAATACAAAAATGATAAAACGCACGTTAACTCCACTCAGACAATTTCAAAAATACATTAACACCTACAATATTAACTGAATTTCTGCAAATAAGTTCCGTAAAAGAAGCTTAGAGGATGATTTTTATTAATCGTAAAAACAAATAAAAACAGAAGGATAAGCTGAATATTATCAGATTTATTTGTATATTAAGTTTTATTATGTTTTTGCAAGATTTGCTCCGCTCATCATGATAAATGTATTGGAGATAAAATAGGGGTTGTGATTCGAATCTTGATTAATATTATGATTTATGATAATTTAACTGTTTCTACAATCACCCACCAACCCACACAAAACATGAACACTGAAGATAAAATTATGACAAACTACATAGACGGCTTCATTCTATCGATACCACGGATTTATATAGACGAATACAAAAAGGCGGCTGAAAAAGTTGCTGAAATTTGGAAAGAGTATGGCGCTATTGCCTACTACGAATTCGTTGGTGATGACATGTAATTATAAGGTACTAAATCCTTCATAGAAGCTGTTGCTGCAAAAGAAGATGAGCTGATCGTTTTTGGCTGGGTTGTGTTTCCTTCAAAGGAGATACGCGATTCGGCCAACGAAAAAGTACCCACAGACCTGAGAATGGCAGAAATAATAGCGCCACTTACCAATCCCGAAAAATTGATTTTTAACGCCGACAGAATGGCCTACGGAGGATTCAGAATTCTTGTTAATTCGGAAGAATAAGTTAGATTGGAAAAAAGCAGGCTGTTGCCGTATATGTTTCCAAAGTTTTTTCGAGGTTCAAGCCAGTGGTAATAACGCCTGAAATTGAAAGAATTGCGCCCTACCTTAGATTTGGATGCCCATAATTATATATAAACACAAGAGTTGCTATTGCGCCATATTTGGCACGGCAATTGATATAAGTATTGTGTATTTGATAATGGAAATTTGAACGGAGGAATATATGAATAACGGAACGATTAAAATAAGTATAGAAGAAAAACCGCTGAAGAAAGAAAACGTACTGCTTCTGCTGTATGCAGTATCGATCTCTGCTGCAACATTTTCGGCGCTGTTTTTACTATAAAGCCAATAAAATAACATCCCCCCCCCACGAGTTGCAATAAAGCAACTAAAAATAGAGGCAGACTTCGGTTTGCCTTTATTTTTTATTTATGCACTTAGAACAATGAATATATGTGCATAAAAAAAACCGGCTCGCAAGCCGGTTTCTTTAACTTATGCCTATCATCAGTTAGTTCATGCTCGGTTCTTTGATCTTTGCCGATGCTTTATTGTCGTCTTTCTTTTTCAGGTCTTTTGTTTCCATTACTTCTGCCGTATATCCAAGGTCTGTTATTGTGTAAACTAACTGGTCTGCTGAAACTTTCTCACCGTCGTATGTTATTGTGAAAACCTGCTCGTCGATGTCGAGGTATGCATCTGTTACACCTTCAATATCGTTGATCTCGTTTTCAAGAGAGTTCTTGCTTTCCCATGTGAAAGCTGATGTTTTGATTGTAGTTTCTTTCTGAACTTTATCTGCCGCGAATGAATATCCGGCGAAAAGAACCATTACTACTGCTGCTGCTGCGAAAAGTTTTGTAATCCTGCTTGTCATGTCTGCTCCTGTATGTTAAGTGTTACATTGTTTCTAAATTCAAGTTCTACTTGGAAATACGATAATTCATCAAGAGGGTTTCAAAAAAATATTGTATTCATTTATTTCATGGCAATTTAACATTGTAAAAGCCTTGACTATACACATTCCTTTGGAGTAATAAAAAAGATATAATTTTTTTTAAAGGAATGTTTTTTTATAAAACAAATTCCGGGGATACCTTTTTTACAGGAATTATCAGTAGTGATGTTTTAAAAATAATCAGAGGATGACATTTTTGATCCAGAATATAATATTCCGGTACATCTATAATATTATTGTCAACGAACAATATAATTAGGCAACGCTAATACGGATATTATATTGTAATTCCCCAATAACCAATTTATACCTATGCCTTTCAATAATATATTGATACTATTTTATTCTCAACTTTTATAGTTTTTTCAAGTGGAACTAATCGATGAAGTTTATATTTGGTATCCGGGTAACATTAAAAATAAATTGTCTCTTGATTCGATTAATAAATACAATATAAACCAAAATAATAAATATACTTATGGAGATATTATGAAAGTAAAAGACATTCTGAAAGCAAAAGGCCCCCAGGTTATGACTATTGGTGACGAAAAAACAGTAGCCGATGCCAGGGAAGTAATGGTGGTTAATAATATCGGCGCCCTACTTGTTCTAAACGCCGAAGGCAGAATGGTAGGAATTATTACTGAAAGGGACATTCTAAAAGCAGGGCATGAATTCCCCGATGAATTTCGGAATTTTCCGGTTAACAAAATAATGACCGAAAAACTAATTATTGCCGAACCCGAAGACGATATTGAGTATGTTGAATCAGTAATGACAAGCAATCACATCCGCCACCTGCCTATTCTTAGTGAAAAACGCCTTGTTGGTATGATTTCTATAGGCGATGTTGTTAAGTCGCTTCTTACACAGGTCCGCGACGAGAAGAAGTATCTTTATGATTACATAAGCGGTAAGGTATCATAAGATTGTGTTTAAAAAATCACTCCCTTCCGGCAAATATCCGGAGGGGATTTTCTTTGGTAGAATAATGTTTTTTACTATTTTTCAATAAATGCAACTTTGTTTTCTGAATTAGCTATTCCGGTGATCTATGGATAAATTAAATTCTTTTGCTGATTATGAACTATTACTGACTTCTCAGCTCGCTGCAAACCTACTGACATCTGTTGTTTTTATTTTAATACTTGTGCTGATACGCTGGATTATTCTGAGAATTGTCCGGCGCCAGTCTCACGAATCCAGGATAATATATAACTGGAGGAAATATACTACTTATATTTTTGTGGCTGTTGGCATCGTTATCGTTGCAGGAATATGGTCCGAGGAGGCACGTTCTGTCGGTACATTTGTAGGTTTGCTTTCGGCAGGTATAGCAATTGCATTGAAAGATCCGCTTGTAAACCTTGCCGGATGGCTTTTTATCATCTGGCGCAAACCATTCGCTGTTGGGGACAGGGTTCAGATCGGGGATGTTTCAGGTGATATTATCGATCAGCGAATTTTCCAGTTCACGGTAATGGAAATTGGTAATTGGGTTGACGCAGACCAGCATACAGGCAGAATGATAATGATACCCAATGGTAAAGTATTCCTTGAAATGCAATATAATTATAATAAGGGTTTCAGCTTTGTGTGGAATGAAATTGGCGTACTTGTAACATTCGAAAGCAACTGGAAAAAAGCCAAGGAAATAATCGAGGCTGTGGTAAACCGCCATGCAATGGACCTTAGCCTTGAAGCAGCCGGGGAACTTGAGAAACTTTCCGGGGAATATTTATTGCTGGATCAGAATATTATGCCGGTTGTATATACATCAGTTAAGGATAGCGGGGTTATGCTTACCGCCCGTTATCCCTGCAATATAAAAGCCCGCCGGGACAGTCACCAGATAGTATGGGAGGATTTGCTGGATGGCTTTGCAAAACATGACGATATAGATTTTGCATATCCTACAACCCGCTATTACTACAACAAGAAAGAAGGCAAACCGGGAGCAGGCGGAGAATAAATATTATAGAAAACCATTCACACCCAATTCAGTATAAAGCTCGGATTTTCATTATCCGTCCGAATAGCTTATCTTTGTAGTTCTTATACTTATTGGATTTGAATATGATTGAAATTGAAAAAAATGTTGAAATTGAAAAAAATGTAACAAATATTTGATTGTGGATTTTAATGAAAAGAACATTGATAACTTCAGCTCTGCCGTATGCCAACGGTTTCCTGCACCTTGGGCATTGTGCCGGTGCTTACCTGCCAGCCGATATTTATGCACGTAAAACAAGGCTTTCGGGCGGGGAAATGATATGGGTATGCGGTTCGGACGAGCACGGAGTGGCTATTACTATTGCCGCAGAAAAAGAAAAAGTTAAGCCTCAGGATATTATTGATAAATACCATAATGCCAATAAAGAAGCTTTCGCGAAGTTCGGGATGTCTTTTGATATTTATTCCAGGACTTCTATTGCCGAACACCACGAAACAGCCCGCGAATTCTTTGCCGATCTGCTTGCTAAGAACCTGCTGATTGAAAAAGAGGAAGAACAATTCTTCGACCCCGGAGCAAATATGTTCCTGCCGGACAGGTACGTGGAGGGCGAATGCCCTAATTGCGGAACTACTGGTGCACGCGGCGACCAGTGTGATGCCTGCGGTGCATACTACAACCAGACGGAACTGAAAAATCCGATCAGCCTTGTTTCCGGTAAAACCCCCGAAGCAAGGAAAACTGTTCACTGGTATATGAAATTCAATGAATTTCAGGAATACCTTGAAAATTATATCGAGAGCCATGCCAAAGACTGGAAAGACAACGTACTCCAGCAAACCAGAAGCTGGCTGAAACAGGGGCTGGCAGAAAGAGCCATTACGCGCGACCTGACATGGGGCGTAAAGATTAATGATATTAAGGGCGTACCTGACGAAAAAGCCGAAGGTAAAGCTCTTTACGTTTGGTTCGAAGCCGTTCTGGGATATATTTCAGCTACTAAGCAATTAATGGCATCACTGGACAGGGCCGAAGACTGGAAAAAATGGTGGCAGGATGAAGAAACAAGATATATCGCTTTCATCGGCAAGGATAATATTGTTTTTCATACATTGATATTCCCGGCGCTTCTTCATGCCAGAGGCGGATATATTATGCCTGATAACGTTCCGGCGAATGAATTCCTGAACCTGGAAGGGCAGAAATTCTCCAAGTCCCGCAACTGGAGCATCGACCTGCAAGATTTCATTGCCGACCTGCCGGAGCCGCAATATATCGACGCGCTGCGCTACACCCTGGCAATGAACTTCCCGGAAACAAAGGATTCCGATTTTACATGGAAGGACTTCCAGGCAAGGAACAATAACGAACTTGCAGCCATTCTTGGCAATTTCGTTAACCGCTCGGTACATTTCATCCATAAGAATTTTGATGGAAAAGTACCGGAACTCAGCGGCGATTATAAAAATTTGAATGATAGCTGGGAAAAACTTACCGGCATTTTCTGCGAGAAACCTGATGCTGAAATTAATTTGGCTGATTATTCCGGGCTGAATGAAAACGATCTTCTTCTTTTCCGTTCATTAGCTTCCGGAATAAATAAGATAAACAATAACTACAGTCGTTTCCGCTTCCGCGACGCTATAACCGAGACAATGAACATAGCCCGCGCAGCAAATAAGTATTTCAACGACGAGGAACCCTGGAAATCAGGCAAGACCGATAAAGACAAATGCGGCAAAACCATGTATGTTTGTGCTCAGCTTGTCCGCTCGCTTGCAGTTCTGTTTGCTCCGATACTGCCTTTCAGCATGGATAGAACTTTCCGCCTGATCAACGAGGAAGCAGTAACAGGCTTACCAAACAACGGCGTTCCAGGTATGGATGTATTTAATGCCGCTATTCTACCGAAGTTGGAATCAGGCAGGGAGATAAACAAACCTGAAATACTTTTCGGAAAGATTGAGGACAAACTTGTTGAAGAGCAAACAGCCAAGCTCGGCGAGAAGAATGCGCCGGAAAAACCGGTTTACGAACTGATAGAATTCGACGATTTTATGAAAGTAAAAATTCGTACCGGAAAAATTATCAGCGCCGAGAAGATCAAGAAATCAAAGAAGCTGTTCAAACTCCAGGTGGACTTTGGAGCGGAACAAAGGCAGATAGTTGCCGGAATAGCAGAACACTACAAACCGGAAGAACTAATCGGCAAGGTTGTTTCGGTGGTTGTAAACCTGAAACCGGCCAAACTGATGGGCGTGGAAAGCCAGGGAATGATACTTGCCGCGAGCAACGAGGAAGGCAAGCTCTGCGTGATGACTCCGGAGAATCCGGAAATCGGCCTTGGCGCTGAAGTAAGGTAAAATTCTTTATAGTTACAACTCACCCGATCGCTCCAAGTGATCGGGTGAGGAATACATTTAAATATCAATACTTAATCAGTTTTTTAACCGCGTGCCCTCCGTACGAATAGCGGACAATAAGGAAATATGTTCCGGCTGGCAGGTTTAAAGAATTCACTTCAAATTTATTATCCGAACTGTATAATTCGTTAGCAGATTTAGATACAATTTCATTCCCGAAAATATCTGCCAGGCAAAGGCCGGTAATTATTTTATTGTCGGCCCGGTTTTCAATTATTATCCTGTCGGTTAGCGGGTTGGGATAAGCTAAAAGTCCGCCCTCCCGATTATACTCTTCTGCTATGTCTGTGCCGAGAGTATCTTTCAGCTTAAGTTTCATAATCTCGCCGGGATTCAACCCGACATATAAATATCTATTGTCAGGAGAAATACATATCGATTTGGGTATCCCACGATAAAGAAAGTAATCTGTAAGAATAACCCTTTTCCAATAATTTTTAATAGAATATCTGTAAGCAATCTCCATATTTTCAAGATTATACAAGTCAAAATATTCCTGATTTGAATTATGGCCGTAAGCTATATATTTTCCGTTATCGGATATATCAATATTTGCCGAATAATATTCAAGAAAATCATGGTAAATTATTTTCATTTCTTTTAAATCAAAAATGTAATCGCGATAGGTAAAATATCTCCTGTTTATTATATCTTTGGCTCTGCTTGGATAAATGTCATAAAATTCCTGGTTTTGATATTTCAAAGTATTCGTTTCAAGGTTCCAATGATAAAATCTGCCAATATGAGAAGATTCCATATCTGCTGAAATATAGTAAACCACGGAAGGATCATCCGAGTAAGATATTAATGGAACAGCTTGCATATTATCATCAATTATCTCTTTAATAACCTCTCCACTGCCGGTGTTATGGACTCTAAGATTACCATTTGCACTGCCTGAGACGAATGTATTACCGTCCGGAGCAAAAGCCACGTCCCAAATTTCCTCATCCATATCATACCTGCCGAGAATTCCTTTGAACCTGTCAATCAGGTATATTCTTTTAGACTGGTTGCAGCACAATATCAGATCATCATGGAAATCAACCTGGAAAAACTCATTATCGCCAAAAGCGCCGCTTAGCACCCAAAGTTGTTCAAGATTTCCCGTCTCGCTGTTGATGATTTTCATTCTGCCATAACCATAACCATAAGCAACAAGATATTCCCCGTTATCGGACAATTTTAAAATATCAGTTTCATCGTCGTTAATAACTAATGTTTTAACTTGTTCTTCTGTCTCAATATCATACACCAAAGTAACGCCGGTATATTGATTTACGGCTATAAGATTTTTGTCGCTATTACAGAAAAATACCTGGGATAAAATGTCAATTGGATCATAATCAAAAATTATATTATCTGTTTCAATTTCAACAACTTTAATATTCCAATCTTCAGCAGTAAATGCAATAAATTTATTATCACTACTTATTGAAGCTTCACAGGGATAGCTGTTACATTCATAAGTTTTTATTTTTTGCATATTCAAGCTGCTATAGATATGAATATATGAACCATCGTAGTAATCGTAAGTCTGTATCGCAAAAAGGCTCTCGTCCGGAGAAAGAACAATGTTATATCCGGAAATATCACACTGATTAATTATTTTTTTCTGTTCAATACTATATAAGTATGTCCCAAACAAGTCCGAGAATATTATATTTCCACTTTTCTCAAGGTAGTTTACACCCAGAATTCCTGAATTTTTTCCAAATTTTTCAATTCTTGCTTCATCAAAGTACCACACACCAATTTCGGTTTCACTGACTGTTGAGATTAAAGCATTTAATTTTTCAGAATAATAGTTCTTCATTTCCCTGTAATCTGAAAATCCCAGCCTGCGACCACCAATAGCTGCTCCGACATCAATGAGTTCTTTCTCAATTTCATCAGTATAGAAATTAATATATCTTATAGTATCCCGCTTAACCAGTATTATTAGAGAATCACTAACGAAATCCTCATAAACTCTGAAATCTATACCGCCATAGTTGGTATATGTTTTAATTAAATTACCGGATTCAATATCAATAAATTTGGTTGCTTCATGCTCTCTTAGAATAAAATATTTTGGATTCTTAGATACTTTAGCCTCGATAATATTTTCCACTCCAATATTTCCACCAGACTTGATCCAGGCCACGTCGTCATTGGCAATAGTTTCGGAAATAATTGATACAAACAAGAAGATGAACAGGGCAATAGCTTTCATAATAGCAGTCCTCTATGATAAATAACGTTTGGTATAATTTACGAATTTATGTTTGTTTATAAAAATATGAAGAAAAAAACTCAACCGATGACTTCAAGCGATCGGGTGAGGAATACATTTAAATATCAATACTTAATCAGTTTTTTAACCGCCTGCCCTCCGTCCGAATAGCGGACAATAAGGAGATATGTTCCGGCTGGCAGATTTAATGAATTTATTTCAATATTATTATTCGAACTGCTAAGTTCAATACCAGAGTACGATACAATCTCGTTTCCGAAGATATCCGCCAGGCAAAGGCCACTAATTATTTTATCGTCGGCCCGGTTTTCAATTATTATCCTGTCGGTTAGCGGGTTGGGATAAGCTAAAAGTCCTTCCTCCCGATTATATTCTTCTGTTACGTCTGTGCCGAGAGTATCTTTCAGCTTAAGTTTCATAATCGTACCGTTATTTAAGCCTGTATATATGTATTTATTATCCGGCGAAATCGCAACAGACGAGGGAATACCAAATCTGCCCCGAAAATTCTTTTCTATTACCCGAGTCCAGTAGTCAGGGATATAATACCTATATGCTAATTTATTGGTTTCAAAGTTGAATAAATCAAAATATTCTCTTTCAAAAAACTGATGGCTCGGATTTCCAAACGCAACATATTTATTGTTTTTTGATATATCTAAATTTACAACAGAATATTCCAAATCCATGTCCAAAATATATTTTTGTTGTTTAAGATCAAATATCTTTCCAAGAGTTTTAAAATACCTGTTATTTATTATATCCCGTGACCATCTGTAATATATTTTTTCAAACCCCTGATACTGAAAAATCAATTGATTAGTTGAAAATTTACAATGATGATATTTGCCGTATGAATCAGCATTCTGATCCAATGATATTACATAAACAATTGAAGGATCATCCGAGTATGATAAGTGTGAAATGGTTAAACCATCTTGTTCATTCAATTCGTTAATTACTATGCCGTTCAATGTGTTGTGTATTCTTATCTTCCCGTCAACACTTCCCGACAAAAATGTATTACCGTCCGGGGCAAAAGCAACGTCCCAAATTTCCTCATCCATATCATACCTTCCGAGGATTCCTTCGAACCTGTCAATCAGGTAAATTCTTTTGGACTGATTGCAGCATAATATCAGGTCATCGTGGAAATCAACCTGGAAAAACTCATTGTCGCCAAAAGCGCCGCTTAGCACCCAAAGTTGTTCAAGATTTCCCGTCTCGCTGTTGATGATTTTCATTCTGCCATAACCATAGCCATAAGCAACAAGATATTCCCCGTTATCGGACAATTTTAAAATATCAGTTTCATCGTCGTTAACAACCAATGTTTTAACTTGTTCTTCCGTTTCAATATCGAACATCAAAGTGACTCCGGTATATTGATTTACGGCTATGAGACTTTTATCATTATTATAGAAAAATACCTGGGACAAAATGTCAATTGGATCATAATCAAACTTTATTTCTCCTGTTTCAATATCAAGTATTTTAATATTTCCGTTTTTATCAGGAAAAGCTATATCTTTATTATCAAAGCTTATGGATGCCTGGCAGGAAAACCACCTGCATTCAAAAACATTAATTCTTTCCAATGTTTTTGAATTATAAATATACAGGTACGATCCGTTATAATAATCGTATGTCTGAAAAGCAAACAGGCTTTCGTCCGGAGATAAAACAATATTATAGGCTGCTTTATTAGGACAGCCTTCTGTTACCATACACTCACGAGTTATTTTTTTTTGTTCAATATCATATACGTAAATTTTAACATCATCACTAAATATTATTTCTGATGTTTTCTCCAAATAGTTCAATCCCATGATTTTTGAGCGTCCTTCATATTCTTCAATTACTCCGGTATCAAAATACCATATTCCGATACTTTTAGAATTGCTGGTTGTAATAAGAGCATTATATTTTTCTGAATAAAAACTTTTTTCCTCATAATAATCAGCAAAACCAAATTCTCCGAAACCAATATAATCACCATTATGAATTATTTGCTTTTTAATCTCATTGGTATAGAAATTCAAATAGTTGATTGTATCCCTATATACCTGAACAAGAATTGAATCATCAATAAAATCTTCAAAAATTCGATTATCAAAATAATCGTCATCACTAATGGAATTTGTATAGGTTTTTACCAGGTTACCGGTTTTAATATCAATGTAATTGGTAGCATTGTTTTCTTCAAATATGAAATACTTATTGTTTCCCGCAATTTTATAGTTTGATGCTGTGCTTCCATATCTCCCCCCGGATTTTATCCACACCACATCGTCATTGGCAATAGTAACAGCAATAGAAACAAATAAAATGATGATCAGGGTTACGGCTTTCATAATAGCAGTCCTCTATGATAAATAACGTTTGCTATAATTTACGAATTTATGTTTGTTTATAAAAATCTTGATAATTCGTCAAAATGTATAGTATATTTTTGCCCTGATTCTACAATAGCCATATTGTCATTAATTCTGTCATTATGTCGCAATGTCGCAATCAGGTGTTCATTTTGTCAGTATGTTCTGCCATGCATCATGCCATTAAATCAGTATTAACTGTAATAATTTCAGGTTTTTAAGTTTGGCACACTTTTCGTGTATTGGCTAATCAAGAACGGAAATTGAAAAATAAACTACTACAGAATTTATAAATATTTTAATGGAGATTTGATATGACACTCGTAAAATTTGATCCTTTCAGAGGCTTTGAAGGCCTGAACCGCAGAATGAATAACTTCCTTAGCGATTTCGACAAAGGCTTCAGCTTTGAAACCGGAGGCTTTACTCCCAGGGTGGACATAACCGAAGATGATAATTCAGTTCTTGTTAATGTGGAACTTCCCGGCCTCAGTAAAGAAGATGTAAAGATCAGTGTGAATGAAGACAAAGTGCTAACTATCCAGGGCGCAAAGAAAAATGAAGAACTTGCCGAAGGCATGAGAGTTGTTAAATCCGAAAGAGGCGCAGGCGAATTTACAAGGGCTTTCGTTCTCCCGGAAAATATTGATGACGACAGCATAAAAGCAAAATTTGTAAATGGCGTTCTTGAAATTTCGCTTGCCAAGAAAGAACCGGAAAAACCGAAAGAAATAAATGTTGAGATTTCGTAAAACTGATTAGAACTTTGAAAAAACTATATAATTCTGATGGAGCGAAGCGACTGAAGAATCCATGAATTTCCCGGTTAAAAAATTAAGAATGGATTCTTCGCTGCGCTCAGAATGACAAAAAGAATAAAAATAAATAAATTGAAAATAAAATTTAAGGAGTAATAAAATGGCTATGTTAAGATTTGATCCCTACAGAAGCTTTGGTTCAATCACAAAACGTATGAGCGATATTGCCGGCGAAATGGAAAAAGGCGTAAACTTTGAATTCGGCGGATTTTCGCCCCGCATGGATATCCTGGAAGATGAAAAATCAGTATATATTAAATTTGAAATTCCCGGTGTGGCAAAGGAAGATGTGAAACTCAGCGTGAGTGAAGAAAATGTACTTACCCTAAAAGGTAAAAAACAGCGTCCCGAAGGCGACCAGGAAGTTTGCTGCATCCGCAATGAAAGAATGTTCGGTGATTTCAGCCGCCAGATACAACTAACAGATAAAGTGAATCGCGAAAGTGTTTCCGCATCTTTCAATAATGGTATTCTTGAACTGAAAATTGACAAGATTGAACCGGAAAAACCGAAAGAAATTGAAATAAATATTGCATAAGCATATAAAATATAAAAATATGTGTTAATTTTGTAAGCTATAGATTATGGAACACCGGCAGCAGGAAAGAATCCCTTTCTTGCTGTCATACTTAAAAAGAATATTTGAAATGGTTAAAACGAACTTTGAAAATTTGAATTAAAAGGAAGCTTGTTTAAATGGTATTCCCCTCCGCTGGAGGGGATTAAAGGGGTGGTTTTATTAATCTTTAATTTATTCACCACCCCGCCCTTCGGGCACCCCTCCGCAGGAGGGGAATTCCCCGTTATTTAATTGCCATTTCCTGAGGCAGGAATTTTCTTTTATAGAGTTTGAATGACATACATTTATCTTTTAAAAGACAGTTGTTTTAAGATATACGAAATATTATTGACGATAATGTTGGAAAAAGTCTCTTTCGGATATCTTATCCGAAAGAAAGATGGATTGGGAAATCCTTTCCCTATTATAAGTAGGGATATGGAAATCCAGACGAGCAAAGAATAAAAGAAATATTTTTCGACCTCTCCCAACCCTCCCCTAAGGGAAGGGCTAAGATGCAAATATCCTCTTCCTGAGGGATTTGAGGAGCTCGGAAAGACAATAAATCAAATTACTATTGAAGAAAAAATTAATATTTATCACATAACAGAATTTATTGAAAAGGAGTAATATTATGGGAAAAATTATTGGAATTGACCTTGGAACAACCAACTCATGCGTTGCAGTAATGGAAGGTTCAAACCCGACAGTTATTGCTAACAGCGAAGGTGCAAGGACAACTCCCTCGATGGTTGGCTTCGCCAAGAATGGCGAAAGGCTCGTGGGCCAGGCAGCTAAACGCCAGGCAGTTACAAATCCGAACAACACGGTTTATTCAATCAAGAGGTTCATGGGCCGCAGGATGGGTGAAGTTGGCGAAGAGACTTCAATGGTACCTTATGAAGTAGTCGGCTCGGGAGATGGCAACACAGCTCGTGTTAATATCGACGGACGTCAGTACTCTCCGCCCGAAATTTCAGCAATGGTTCTCCAGAAAATGAAACAGACAGCTGAAGATTACCTCGGAACAAAAATTGAAGAAGCCGTTATCACTGTTCCTGCATACTTTAATGACTCTCAGCGCCAGGCAACAAAAGATGCCGGCGAGATTGCAGGCCTTAAAGTAAGAAGGATTATCAACGAACCAACGGCAGCAGCCCTTGCTTACGGCCTTGATAAAAAAGGCAAAAACATGACAGTTGCAGTTTATGACCTTGGCGGCGGTACATTTGATATCTCTATCCTTGAAATTGGCGACGGCGTATTTGAAGTGAAGTCAACTAACGGTGATACACACCTTGGCGGCGATAACTTCGACCAGAAACTTATTGATTATCTTGCCGACGAGTTCAACAAGCAGGAAAGCATAGACCTCAGGAAAGACCCGATGGCGCTCCAGAGGCTTCGCGAAGCTGCCGAAAAAGCAAAAACAGAACTTTCACAGATGCTTTCAACCGACGTGAACCTGCCGTTTATTACAGCTACACAGGACGGGCCAAAGCACCTTAACATAAATATTACACGTGCAACTTTCGAGTCACTTTGTGCTGACCTGTTTGAAAAAACACTAAGGCCTGTAGAGCAGGCTTTGAACGATGCAAAACTTTCACCCAACCAGATTGACGATATCATTCTTGTTGGTGGTTCTACAAGGATTCCAAAAATCCAGGATCTCGTGAAAAACTTCTTTGGCAAAGAGCCTTCAAAAGGCGTTAACCCCGATGAAGTTGTTGCAATCGGCGCAGCAATTCAGGGCGGTGTTCTTTCCGGCGACGTGGAAGACGTTCTTCTTCTCGACGTAACTCCGCTGACTCTCGGTATTGAAACACTCGGCGGTGTTATGACTCCTATGATTCCGGCAAACACTACAATACCTACACGCAAAACAGAGATTTTCTCGACAGCCACGGACAACCAGACATCGGTAGAGATTCACGTTCTCCAGGGCGAACGCCCCATGGCAAGGGATAACAGGTCGCTCGGACGTTTCCACCTTGACGGAATTCCGCCGGCACCACGCGGTATCCCGCAGGTTGAAGTAACATTCGATATCGATGCTAACGGTATTCTTGGTGTTGCTGCAAAAGATAAAGCAACAAACAAAGAGCAGAATATCAGGATTGAATCTTCGAGCGGACTCTCGAAAGAAGAGATCGAAAATATGAAAAAACAGGCTGAGGACAATTCGGCTGAAGATAAAAAACGCAAGGACGATATTGAAACAAGAAATAAAGCTGACAACCTGGTTTATTCAACAGAGAAACAGCTTAAAGAACTTGGCGACAAGATCCCCGAAGAACACAAGAAGAAAATCGAGGAAGCCAAGGAACGTCTTGCAAAAGCAGTTAAAGAAAATGCTGCCGATATTCAGCCGGCAATGGATGCACTGAATGCCGTATGGAGCGAAGCTTCCACGAACATGTACCAGCAGCAGGGTCCGCAGGGCCAGCCCGGTGCAGAAGGTTTCGACCCCAATGCACAGCAGCAGAATGCCGGCGGCGCACAGGACAATAACAAGAAAGACGGCAACGTTGAAGAAGCCGACTACACAGTAGTTGACGACGACAAATAATAAGTCTTTAGCTAAGATTTGAAAAAAAGGCTGCCAAACGGCGGCCTTTTTTTTTATGAGCACAGATTGTCACATAAACAGCCGTGCGTAAATCAGGAATAACTTTACCGGAGAATATAACTTTTTATTTCCCAACCACCCATAATCCTGACGTTTGAAATCAGACATTACCACCAATAACAACGGAAGGTTTCTCTTCTTTTTAAGGCTAATTTCAATCTCATCATTGCCGACCTTTATATCAGTAGTATTCACTATGAACTTGAAATATTATCAATAGGACAATACTTACTATATATTGCGTATTATTAATCGGGCTATTAAATTTTATAATATCGTATCCTGCTTCGGCACATAGTTTTAGAGCTTATAAATGTTTTTATACACTTTTGTTTCTATCGCATATTTCTAACCGTGATAATCTATGTTGAAGAATCAGGGGTTGTCGGAATTACTAAGCTGTGTTTCTTCTGTTTTTGTTTGCTCTGCTTTTGATTTTTTTTCTTTTCCGGCTTTTCTCAATTCATTAATATAATAGCCGGCTTCTGCTGAAATCAAAATTATCAGAGTGAAATAATATACCCAGAGCGCCATGGATACAAGGGCAGCATAAGTGCCATAAAAACGGCCGTAATTGCTCAGGCTGGTCAGATACCATGCAAAGAGATTTCTGGAAACTTCTATCAGGATAACGCTCATAGCAGTGCTTATCAGACGGGGGTATCGTTCAACACGCTTGTTGGGAACGAAACGAAAAAGAAGGTAGAAAAACACAAAGGACATTAGCATGGAACCGCCTGTTAAAACAAAACCCGAGATGAAAGGTTCGAAAGTACTCGGCAGGGCACGTTCCAGGATAGATATTATAAAAGAATATATTGGTACGGCATAGGAGGATAGTAATATCAAAACAGCAAGTATTACCGCAAGGAACATATCCTTCAGGCGGTAGAAAATAAATATTTTGGGTGTTTCTATTTCGTAAACCGCGTTCAGCCCCGTGCGCAATGAATTGAACAGAGTGGATGACAGCCATAACAAAATACCAAGGCCAATCCATCCTGCCCAGTTGCTATGCTCGGTTATAAAATACACTTCGTTCAGAATTGCAGAGATCAGGTTTCGCGCGGTATCAGTCGGGGGGAAAAGATCCGTCATTGCTGTTTCGAGCGTGTTGTTCATCAGTTCCTGGCCAAACAGCAAACTGACAACATAAACAGCCAAAAGGAAAAGCGGGATCAGATAAAGAAAAATATTGAAAGCAATACCGGCCCCGATCAGATAAACGTGATGTTCTGATACACGTTCAAAGAAATCATCTATCCGAAAAATGATCTTGTAAAGTTTCGGGCATTTTTTTTCTAAAAACGAATACAATTACTATTCCCTGATTTATTTCCGTCAGTAATTATTGCTAATTTACAAAATATTATACTTTTAGTACTCAAATTTAAGATATTCTTATTTTCTGAATGCTTTGCATTGCAATTGAAAATTTTATTATATATATTTTTTTAGTAAACAGTTTTCAAATCCATCTGGAAGATAGATTTAAAAATTATGGACATTTGCTGCATTTAGGGTTGCCCTGTATCTGGTTTGACTAACTTATCAAATTTTAAAATTATTCATAATATTAATTTGAATAATACGCCTAATAGTATTGGCAATTGTCTTGAATTTATTAAATTTGTAGTTAAATAGATATAAGATATAAACACTAATTAGTTATAAAGGCAGATAATGGCAAAAACAGCATCAAAAAAAGTCAGAAAAAATCCTGTAGCGGCCAAAAGAAGTATCAAAAATAAAAATACTGTAAAATGGGAATTTCCTTTATCCGGGAAAAATATTAAAATTGCCCTGATCGGTATTCTTGTTATTATCGTGGGTTATGCCCTGATGGCAACCGGCCTTAGCGACGGCCCTGCTGCCATTGACGGAACCTGGAATAATCCTTGGGCTGTTTCAGTGGCCCCGGTAGTACTTGTAATTGGATATTGTGTTATCATTCCATTTGCAATACTAAAATATTATAAGAAAGAGGACTGATATTATTTAAAATAAATTTTGCCATTTTATCTCTGCTCAAATTAAAGTGCCGGATAGAATGGCTGTTTTTTTTCAGAACAGGATCGATTATTACATGAATACAAAAGCTGGTTTTGTTGCTTTGATAGGAAAGCCGAATTCGGGCAAATCAACACTTATGAATGCCATTATGGGCGAAAAGCTTTCTATTGTTACGAATAAGCCCCAGACAACAAGGAAAAGAGTAAAAGGGATTTATTCAGCAGATGACTTTCAGGCTGTTTTTGTTGATACTCCCGGCATAGTAAAACCCAAATACCAAATGCACCGCTCTATGATGAATTATGTTGAAGAAGCGGTTGTTGAAACTGATATTATAACGGTTATCATAGATTCCGATGCGATGAAGAAAGGCTATGACGTACCCAATGAATATATTATCAACCTGCTGAAGAAAAACAAGGCTCCTAAAATATTGCTGCTGAATAAAATCGATCTGGATGCTGATATTAAAAAGATGCTTCCTCTTGTTGATGAGATGAACAAGCTGGGAATATTTGATGAAATCATACCGATCTCGGCACTTAAAAACAGCAATATTGATACTTACCTTAATGTTCTGAAGAAATATATGCCCGAATCACCATTTTACTACGATCCGGAAATGCTCAGCACGCAGCCGGAAAGGTTTTTCGTGTCGGAAATAATCAGAGAGCATGTTTTTAAGGGGTACTCAAAGGAAATACCTTATTCCACAGAAGTTAATATTATCGAATTCAAAGAAAGAGAAGAGGGCAAGTGGTTTATTCATGCCGAGATAATTGTTGAAAGGAAATCCCAGAAGATCATTATTATCGGAAAGAAGGGCGCCAAGATAAAAGATATTGGCCAAAGAGCAAGGGCTGATATTGAAGAACATCTGCAAATGCCGGTATTTTTGGAATTGTTCGTGAAAGTAAGGGATAAATGGCGCGATAATCCTACAATGCTAAAACATTACGGCTATTAATTTTATTTCATAAGAACGAGCCACAATACAAAATTGTGGCTCGTCTCTGTTATAGCGATCATCTCTTCACAAATTTCATATTAGCACATACCTTATTGTCGCTGCCCCGGATTATTCTGGCAATATAAACTCCAGGAGATAAACTGCTAATGTCAATTTTCCTGTTATTGAATCCATTATTGGAAATTGCTTTAGAACCGGACAGGACCTGATTTCCTAAGAGATCATAAAAGTTGATAGATACGGGGATAATATCTTCACAAATAAATTGAATATTAATTTTATCCGCAGCCGGGTTGGGATAGATACCACTCATTTTAATATTACTACAGTCTTCACTAACTGATGTAACAGGAGTATTAGGCCCTCCGGGAGACCCCTGCATGGCTCCGTTGCCAGTCCAGTTTACTGCCAGCCTGTTGTCCCTGTCGGGGCTTATCAGCTCAAGGCTGTTTCCGCTTCCGTCTGCTGCCGCCGGCCATGGAGCATTATTCCTGTAGTGAACATAATCTGCGGCAATTTCTTCCCGGTAATAAACCGTAATCCTCGAGGTATTGCTAAGAGTAAAATCATTTACTGATAAATTCATGGTATCCATGTTGTAAATAGCGGAAAATTTTTCCTGGTTATTGCAGAAAACAAGATAGTTGTCCGGATGCAGGTCGAAATTCTTATCCGGCAGAATTTTAAAATTATCGATGAATATTTCAATATCAGAAGTAGAAAAAGCATCAGCATCATTATTATATATCTCAAACCACTGCCCGCAATTGTTTTCGTTCCCGGGATTATACATTATCTCGTTTATAACTATCTTCGGAATGTCCTGGCCGGTTTTTTCAAAGTATGCTTCAATATAATTCATTGAATCGAGCAAAATATGTGCAACAGAAGCGGAATCCTTTAAGCCAGGCAAGGACCATCCCTCGAATTTATAACCCTGAGCTGCAATTGCTTCTATCCTGACCGGCACATCCCGGAAATATATTCCGCGCCAGGGATTTGCAGGCTGCTCTATAGTGCTTATTCTGATCTGTCCGCCCTTGTCAGGATGGCTGTAAAGTTCCACAACCGACGTGTCCGCGAGTCCGAATTGATCAACATAATTCATTCTCATAAATGCCGGCCTTCGCCTTGCAAAATCTTTTATCAGTACAATCTGGTTTTCCCAGTCCTTCCCGGAGCTGTCCCATCTTGACTGCTGCCAATGAATTTCATTTCTGATGTTAGCTGCCAGGCTGTCGGTAATTGAAATCAGCCTGTCGGGCAGGAAAACGGTGTTTAAAAGATCGGCACTGCGGTTTATAAAACTATTTCTGAAATGGCTGTTTTGCATAATAGTACCGAAAATTCGGGAAAATTCAAGTTCATGGCCAAGCAGGTATGAAATATGGTTCCTGTCCGGTGTGGCTGATATAAACCCAATTGACAGGTCGTGATCGAACGAAACCATACGCCATTTACCGTCATAATCATCTGAACTCCAGAACTTCAGATTGTTAAACGGCCAGTCATAATTAACAATAAACAACTCGCTGATAACGTAATCGATAAAATTATCAATGGCCAGGCCTGCTTCAATTTTCCTGTAATTTTCATCTACGGACATATCCATTGCCAGCAAACTGTCGAAGAAAGCTCTGTATGCTGCGAAGTCACCATTTAGCAATCTGTTGGGATGTTCGATAATATTAATATTCTTATCATCCAGGCCGTACTTTATTGCAATGAAATCATCATCAACTCTTTCGCGAATATTATTCATTCCGTAGAATTCTCCGTTAATAAAGCAAAGCGCCGGGCGATAGGCACAAACATCAAGTTTTTTTAATGGCTTGAACAGGTTGGATACAATACCGTCGCGCATCATGCTATAATTCCAGTCCTGCCCGCCGTTCCTCAGCAATATATTGTCATATTCCGGCTGGGATTCTTTCCCGAAAAAAGGATATTCGAACTTCGTAACGCCATATTCACCCCGGGCGTAAAACCTGAAAGACTTTTGCGGATATATTCTTGTTGCTCCGCCGTGAAGCCTCATGCCTCCGGCCTGGCTGTAATCCCCGTCATCAAAGCAGAAAGAAAATTTTGCGGGTACCTCGAAGTGCATATAGTTATTAATGTCAACGAAAAGCCCTGTCCATTTGTCCCAGAGAAGGAGAGAATCAAGCCCCACAACAACCACCGGCAGTTCTGTATCAACACCAACAACATAAGATGCAAACTTTTCCTTTCCGGGTATCCTGCCGTCTTCGTAAATTACTGCTCTCAGCATGCAAGTATGGTCAATCATTATTGGCTCGTCATATACGGCAGATGTATCCGTAGGGGTTGAACCGTCTGTGGAATAATATATTTTACCGTTAATTTGCCGCCCGCTGAGCTCAACTTCTATTGGCGAATTATAAAATCCCGTATTATGAGAAAAAATAACATCCGATGAAATTTTGGAATAAACGTTATCATTCGGTTTTCCCGGTGTTGAAGGATATGACAGGCCAAAGCTTCCTTCGCCATCCTTGAACCTGGCAAAAGAGATATTATCAACCTGAGGGCCGAAAGTCATTTCATCAACAATGTTCCCGTCTTTATCCCAGATATAAAAACCTTCGCCATCAGCATTGAGTTTAAAGTTTGTATGAATCTCGTCGGCCTGCTTTTGCCAGCCCTGAATGGTCGTGTTAATTTCTTCGGATTGGAAATCATCAAGTGTTTTTGAAATTCCGTTTACTTTGATATCTGCAAAATTAAATACCGAAAGCCCCTGTGTTTCGCCTGAACAATAGGCAATACCCATATAATCGGTACTCTTCGGCGGGTAATAGAATCGGGCGGTTTCTTTCCAGTAATAATTATTTGAATAATAGTATGATACAACAGTGTCCCCGGTTCTCTGAAGCCTTATCTTTGCCTGAGAGTTCTTCAATTCTATCGATGTGCCTTTCCAAAGGAAAGTAGCATCAATTTCCGGACGAAGCAGAAAAATTGTATTATACCTTACCGGGCTGTTCACAAAAAATGCTGCGTAAGGGCTTTTCTGGGTTAATTCATCTCTTACCATCAGCCCGATAGTCGTTCCGTAATAATACTCCCTGACCGAGAAAATTTCGAACTCAATATCAAAATCGCCGTCAACAGGAATATAATTGAACCTGAATCCATCGTCTTTTGCCCAGGATCCTAAATGGAATCCAGACGCAGCAGTAGTAAAATGATCCGTTCCATACCTGTTTTTATCCGAGGCATAAACAAGCTGGTATGATTTCCCCGGCAAATTTCTTTGCGGTAATTTCCATGCTTTGCTAAAATCGTATTTATCCGAAACATAATAATCCCCGAGGTTAATTTCATCATCGGAATCATTATAAATCTCTATCCAGTCCGGCGTATCAAAATCTTCGTCATGGTGTGCATTTCCGTTGGCAGCCATTATTTCATTAATTTTAAGTTCTGCTGACAGGCTTCCGAAAGAAAGTAAAATAATTAAAAATTGAGCAATGCTTTTCATAGTCATCTAAAACTGGTTAAACAATCATAGTAATGACACATTAATAATAGAAATGTCTCAAACCTTTTTACAAGCTATAAAAATAAATAATATTTATCAAATCCGTAAAGTATAAAAAAATTAAGAATGCCGGGTTATGCAGCCGCCGGCATTTTTTTTATATTATTTATCTTTTTACAAATTTTATATTAGCACATATCCTATTGTCGCTGCTGCGGATAATCCGGGCTATGTATACTCCTGGAGACAGAGCGCTTATATCAATTTCCCTTTCATTCAATCCCTTATTTGAAACCGCATAATATCCGCATAATACCTCTTTTCCCGACAAATCGCATAATACAATTTTCGTCGGGATAAAATCCTTACAGGAAAAGATGATATTAATTTTGTCATTTGCCGGATTGGGAAAGCATTTCAGATTATCAACATCCGATATGGATTGCTCTTCAACGTATGTTCCGGGATTGGCATATCCCGGGCTGCCATACAGATAAGCTGACGATCTCCAGTTATTGCCATCGTTATTATTCATATCTGCCGAGATTAATTCTATGGAATTGCCTGTTCCCTTACTATTTGCAGGCCAGGGGCTTTTATCAGTATAGCTTACTAAATCACCGGTACTTCCATCGGGACGGTATAGATGTATAGCATCTTCAGTGCCGAGGCCAAAATCAAAATTGCCTTTGATATTTGTAATCGAAGGATACTGGCCGGAAAATTTATTTTTGTTTCTACAAACAACAATGAACCCGCCGGGAGCGATTGTATCATTATCTTCGAATTTAAAAATATGGTCGCTTTTTTCGTCAGTAAAACTCCAACCGCTAAGATATATTGTATTATTCCCGGCATTATATAATTCAAACCAGTCATCAGAGTCGCAATTTTCGCTATTTTTATACATGATTTCATTTATCACAACTGATTTTTCAACTACGGACGTTTTTTCGAAGACAGCAGTAATAGTTATAGAATCCGGAAGCAGGATGTGAAAATTATCATTATTATACTGTGCTAAGGACCAGGAATGAAATTTATATCCGCTGTTTGGTATTGCTTTTACTGGAAGGGGCACGTCCCTGAAATAAATGCCCTTCCATGGATATTTATCAGGAGTAATTGTAGATACCTGAATTCTTCCGGCATCGGGCGGGTCGATATTCAGCTCTACATGAGACCTGTCCGTCAGGCCAAAATGCTCAATATAATTATCAATTAAATATTTATCCCGCAAATCAAAAAATATCCTCATATCTTTTATTGACTTTTCCCAATCAACTGCTGAATTTTCCCATCTTTCCTGATGCCGGGGGATTTCATCTTTTATTTCATTGGCCATCTCAGTAAGAAGCTTATCCATATTATCGAATTCTAATATCGTATTTAGCAAGTCGGCAGTTCTGTTAATATATAAGTTTTTGAATTGTTCGTTGTTCAATAGCTGAATAAAGAACCTGGAAAACCTGAAGTTTTCGGGATCAGAACAGGTATCGGCATTAGAAAATATTCTATGCAGTTTTTTTGCGTTAGGCTGAGTTAAATAGTCAAATGAAGTAGTCCAGTCAAGATCGGTTAAATACCATTGCCATTTGAATCCCGTTTCGGGAGCGTTCCAGAATTTACGATTATGTTCAGGCCAGTCGTGGTTAGCAGCATAAATATTAAATATCATATAATCAATGAAATTATAAATATCTATCAAACTGTCGATAATATTATAAGAAGTGGCGGCATCCATATCGAGCGCCAATATTCTGTCATACATTTTTATATAATCAAATTTATCGCCGTGTAGCAGCCTTTCCTGATCTTCAAGTAAATTTATATCATCTTTGCGAATATTATGATTGTCCCTTATCAGTTCTTCGTCAACTCTTTCCATCATGCTGTAAATGCCAAAATAATCACCATTCAGGTATGATGCTACCAGCCTGCAAAGCGGAGCTTCCACATTAACAATATCCATTGTTTCCAGGAGCCTTGAATAATAGGAATTTCTGATAAGAGAGTATCCCCATTCGTTGCCTCCGTTTCGGAATAATAATTTATCAAAATCCCTGGCATGATCATTACCGAAGAAAGGATATTCAAACCGGTCATTGTCGTATTTGTCCCTGGCATAAAATCTGATTGAATGCTGTGGAAAACCTATTGCCGGACCGTGTCCGTGGGGCTTTACCCCTGCATTAGAAAAATAATATCCGGAAAATGAATCGTCGAAGAATTCGATGCTTGATTTTTTTTCGTATTTGCTGAACAAGTGAACAAACATCCCGTTATCTTCATTATTCAAATCATAAGGGTCAATTGTGAATGATATTACCGGCAGGCTGGAATTTTGCCCGATAATATAGGTTTTGGATATTGATTGCCGGCTGACATAGCTGTCTCTTACCAATGTAGCTTTTATGACGGTTGTTGTGTCAATATAGATAGGAGTATCAAATAATTCTTTCGTTGTATCAGGCTCAGCACCGTCCAGCGTGTAATAAATTTTGTCTGTTGGTAATTCGCCAGATAATGATACATTTTGTCCGTTTTCATAATATCCGGCGGCAATCGAGAATTTAGGTAAAGGGGAAATTCCCAGGTAGTTGTTCTGGTTTGAATTGTCGGGAGTTGACGGAGAAAAACAATACTTTTCTGAACTGCCGTCCGGAAACCTGCCAAAGGATACATTAGCCGGAAGGTAGTTAAAATTAATATTATCAATCAATTGTCCCTCATCGTTCCATAAGAAAACAGCATCTCCGTCTTTGCTAAGTTTAAAATTAGTGTGTATTTCTTCGGAATAAAAAGTATTCCCGGGCAAATGGCAGTTAAAATCCTGATAAATCATAGAATCAATTTCAACATCTTTGCCATTTATCCTGAAATTATTTACACAGTTTTGGGAAAGCTGATTCTTATTGAAACTGAAAACAGCTGCTCCTGCATAAAAAGTGTCGGATATATTTCCCTCGAAAATGGTTGAAGATATAACCAGGCCTTTAGAATCGACAATATTAGCCTTAATAATATTGCCGGATTTTTCAAGCCTCAGATAACATTCGGGATATTCATTTCCGATATTAACCACGCCTCCGTCGTCCTTGATTATCCATGCATAATCTCCGAACGACCTGTGGTCGGACATGGTGAAAACACCCCAGAAATCAGAATCGTCATCGAGTGAATTTCTGATAACAAGCCCTGCCGCTGCTGCAACCGATTCATTTCTCAGTGATAGAACCTGTAAATCCAAACAGATATCACCTTCAAATTCATTATATAAGAAAGAAAAACTTTTTGGGTGGCTTGAATAATACATTCCTTCGCCTGATGTTTCAAGGATCAGATTATCGGAAGAATTTCTTTCCTTAGCGGATGCAAAAACTGTAATATAGCCTTTGGCGGGAATAATCGTATCAGGCAATATCCATGCTTCGGTAAAATTATCTTTATCGGAAATACGATAATCCTTGATACTAATATCCTCATCTCCGCTGTTATAAATTTCAATCCAGTCGGGCGTATCATAATCTTCATCGTAATAAGTTTCATAGTTGTTCGGGCATACTTCATTGATCACTATCTGTGCTGAAGAAAGATAAGTATTAATTACTATCAACATAGTTATATAAAATATTTTATTACCCACAATTTCCTCTTTTCAAATATTTTCAAATAATTAGTATAAACACTAAAAGCAGTAAAAGGTCTCAGATATTTTTTCAAAATTCAAAAATAATTGATTTTTATTAAACTGATAAAAAAAAAATAAGCCGGCACTGAAAATTATGCCGGCTTAAAATCTTTTCTCCCAAAAGTGCAAAAGGATCAAATTCAATCAATCTGAAGATTGGAATATTCCGGGGTTATATCGAAATCATAATCCGGATATTCATAAATTGGCATCCTGGGTTCGGTATTGCCGATTGAATAGCCCCAAAGATCCTTATATTCTTCAATATTATCGCCCATTGCTTCAAGTTGTGCCAGGTATTCACCAATTGCCTTGGATTCAATAATTATCACTTTACCCATCTTATTGATAATCGGGCTGTGATTTCTTGTTGCATCGTGGTCAAATTCAAGTATTCTGCGGCCAAGCATAGTTATACCTACAGTCCTGAATGTCAGGCTTTTGCCAACACCGGGAAGGTTCAATACATTTCTGTCAGTTGCAAGAAAAGGCAGGTCAGCATCATTTTTAATTTTTTCGATATTAGCTACAATATCCTCGCTGTGGTCAGGAAGTGCTTTCAGCCTCTCGTAGAAATCTTCATTCAGGATGCCAAATCTTTTTTCCTCAAGTTGTTCCTGTACAGCTCTGGCATTCGTTGCAAAATTATTATGATTTTCCATGAAGCCTTTTACAGTAAAATTGTAGTAGTTAACAATCCCTATCTGATTAAGTACCGAGCGCAGCTTGGCGGCGTGGCCCTTTCGGGAAGATGCTGCAGTAAAAACATGTTGATTCGTTACCATCCATCCGGCAGAAATCAAAAGATCAATGGCTCTTTTTGATTCGGGTGTAATTTCAAGAGGGGATTCGAAATGGGTTTGAATTACAAATTGCCTGACTCCGAGTTTGGAAGCTTTGTTTTTAAAATCTTTCAGGATATTTGCAAGATTTTCATCAATACGTTGAGGCAGGTATGCCGGCAGCCTTGTTCCAAGCCTTACCCGAAGAAGTTCGGCGTACTTTTCGCCGTCCGGCCTGCTCTTATTTGCCTGTTTCTTTCTTTCAGCCATATTATAGACTTCATCGAGAACCTGCTTCAGGGATTTATCCGAGCTCATGAGTGCGTCGCCACCTGTAATCAGAATATCTCTAAGTTGTGAATCTTCCTCCCAATACCTGAGTAGCCTTTGAAGTTTTTCTTTCCATGTTTCCTTAGGCCTTAGTTTGTCTAAGTTGAAGTTCAAGTGGCCGCTTTGGAAATCGTACATTCTCTGGCAAGAGGAACAAAGGCCTGCACAAGCTCTGCCCATTGTTTCAGGTATCAGTATTGCTACTTCAGGATAACGCCTGTGAACGCAGTGGTTGCCGGGAACAAGCCAGCCGGCAGCATTAGGCTCGCCCTCTTTTACAATGTCTTCTTTTTCCCATGCCATTATATGTCCATATTCCTGAATCAGTTCACGGCTGTAAAGTATATAACTCCTTACAGCCCAGTCATAATTTTTTTCAGGATCGTCAGAATCTACAAGCAGCAGAGAAAGATAATATGGATTAACAAAAATTGGAATCCCGAGCTTTTCGGCCTCATGAAGGATATCCATTGTTTCGTCGTCAAGGTTGTTTCCCAGAAATTCATTAAGCCTGTCAGCATTCCTGATAGCGAAACGCAAATGAAATTTTGGTTCCTGCCACCATAGCAGAGCTGTCCGGAATTTTTCCTCTTGCGAAATTCCTTCTTTAAATTTATAATTTCGATCGTCGATCTCGCCTGAATCGATTTTGTCAATTATCAGATTAAGAATTCTGTCCCTGTTGTCCTCATGAATTTTTATTATGTCTTTGTCCAATCCGGAGTGATGGCGGTCCATCCATTTCATTACAGTTTCTTTTTTCGGAAGGTGAGGCTTTGAATTGTCCCTGAACTGCCTGAACAAATTCAGCATATCTTTCATGAAATTTACATTTACTGCTTTTGCTGAATTATTATATTCAAGCCAAAGATTTGCAAAAGGATTATTAATGATCATATCGCCGCGCAGATTGGGGTTTTCAAATTCACGGCCGGAGTTTTCAACGTAGTCAAGTATTCTGATAGTGGCAAAATCTTTCCACATCAGTTTGTCATAATCTTCTCTGTCTGGTTTATCGGAGTTATAGAAATTTTCGGCATCAGGATTTTTTTTCAGTTCTTCTTCGGCCCATTTTTTTATCTCGCCGTTTACCTGTTCTTTATCTTTAGCATTATCAAATATTTGCTTTAGCTTTGGATTTTCATTCAGCAGGTCTGACAATATTAATTCAGCCCCTTCGGTAATATCAATACCCTCAATCTTTCTGTGGTAAAACATATCAAACTCCGATTTTAATTTACTACCATTTATCAAAGAATATTGGAAACCGGCAATAACTACAACCGCTTTAGCAATAAGCAATATCCCGAGAGAAGTTTATATCGGGTTAGTAAACCGGATAACCAATTAAGAGTACAAAGATAATCATTTTATACGTAAATTAAAAATTATTATTAGGTTAAATTAAATATGGGTTCTGTTTTGAGCCAAACGGAGTGCCATAGCCTTTGATAATACGATGCTGTTATAAAATACAAAATATGCATTCAATATAATTACAATAAACTGATAATCAATCGAACTTTGACAATTCACTTTTTGTTATTAATAATTCATAAAAGCTTAATTTTTTCTAAAACTTTTCATATAAGTGCCGATAAATATAGTAAGGACATTAATATTTTAAAAACAAGGAGGTTCATTATGAGAAATTCAGCTTTTAAAAGAAAATCAGAAACAGATAAACTGGCATCAGTATCCGTGATTGACAAAAAAATCCAGAAAAATCTTGGCGATGCAATTACAAAAAACCACGACTCGGCTATGAGGGTGCTAAATAACTGGATAAAAAAGGATTCCAAGAAAAATCCATTTGGTATGGGATTTTAGAAATTACTACTATAAAGACAATAAATACCTGAAACAGGCCCGCCATTCAAGCGGGCCATACTTTTATCTGACCTTAAAGCAAAAAAACTGTCCACATGGACAGTTTTTTTGAAAATTCGCTTATGAATAGGAATATAACTATTCAATGTTTTGAACCTGTTCGCGGACTTTTTCCAATTCTTCTTTAACATCCACAACGAGCTGAGAAATTTTAGCATCATTGGCTTTGGAGCCAATAGTATTGATTTCTCTGTGCATTTCCTGAAGAAGAAAGTTTAGTTTCTTCCCCGAAGGAGTTTTAGATATTATTGATTCTTCAAAGAATTTGAAATGTGAATTCAAACGCACACACTCTTCCGAGATATCCAATTTGTCGGCAAGGAGTACCATTTCCATTTGCAGACGCTGTTCGTCAATCTCGTCACTTTCGAAGAGCTGAGCTACACGCTGACGCAGTCTTTCACGTTCATCAGGGATTCTGTCAAGTCCGAGTCCCTCGATTTCATCAACGACTTCCTGCATCTTTGCCATGCGTGCAGTAATATCCTTGCCAATTTGCTGGCCTTCCTTTTTCCTCATTTTATCAACGTCCTTAAGTGCATTGATCAAAGCTTTTTTAACAACTTTCCATTGCACTTCGATGTCAGTATCATCATCTTTCTGCATAAGATGATTGGAAAAATGCAGGATATGATCGAATTTAATTGTCTCGCGAATTTTCAGTTTCTTTTTTAGCTCGCCGAGGCTTTCCAAAGCATGGGCGGCAGCGTCCATGTTTATATCGAATGGAACCTGAGAATCATCAGTTTCGATATTTACCATGATCGTAACCGAGCCTCTTTCCATTACTTTTCTTACCTGCTCTCGTATTTCGAGTTCTTTGTGGGTTATCTGCCTGGGCAGCCTGCAATTGAACTCAAGATACCTGCCGTTCAAAGTTTTCACCTCGACTGTAGCTGTAATTCCGTTTTCTTTTGCTTCACACCTACTGAAGCCGGTCATACTTTTTAGCATAGAAACATTCGCAAAATTCTACAATAGTATAATAAACTTACAAAAATAAGCATAATTTCGCTGCCATGGAAATATTATTTGCCCGTAAGGGAATATAATTAATCCTGTCTGGTTTTCGATGTTGTAATGCCAATTATTATTCCTATCAGAAGGATTTTCATTTACGAAACCTATGTAGTTATAAATATTGTATTCTCAGGATATTGAACCAATTTATGCCAAAACCAGATTATCATACTCTTCTTTTGCTGCCAAAAGTTCTTTGTTCGGTTTCGGCGGTTTCATTAAAGCGCTGAAGAATATTTCCTTGTCTCTTTCCGAGGCAATTATGCTTTCATTCTTTTCAATTATTTCATTTGCTTTATCCCTTACGGCAGCTATTACAAAATCTGTCAGATTCCTGTATCCGCCAGGAAAAGCGGCTTTTTCGAACATACTTTGCTGCTCTGCCGATCGTGCATGAACCCCGACTACATGTCGTCGCAGTAAAAAACGGCTTAGTGCAAGGACGGGCTTTTATCGTAAATATAAACTCACAATTCCGATCAAAATTCCTGCTGAATAACGGCATTATAACCGTTTTCCTCATCGCCGAAAAAGATGATAGTATAGCCTTTGCCCAATGGAAGGCTGATGTCTGCCAGCATAGCTTTCGTGGAACTTTCGCGTACTTCTGCATCAGGGTCATGTTTCACCTGCTCATCCAGAATTGCGTCTATAAAGAACATTGATATTTTTGCATCTCTGTCGATACTGACTATTCCTGAACTCTGACTGTAAGAAATATAATCAACCTCAGGATCTGTTAAAGTATCATTGGAATTGATTTTTACACTCATCTCGGCAACGCCCGTTGATGCGTTTATGTATCTTCTCCGCAATTGCGATATATCGGAAGTAATGGGACTATACTTAAATTCCAGCAAATCAATATCATCCGGATGGCCCGCAGCAATAATCATAAGCCTTTTGCCTGCCTCGGCTTCAACTTCAATTGGGTTACCGTTTATATTGATAGTGGATTGTCCCTGAGGAATTACAGTGGTAAGTGATTCAGTCAGGTGAGCAATGGCTCCGTCAATCTGGATGCCCTCTGAATTGGTTATTGAAATTGATACCTCGTCAATTCCCGGCAGGGCATTCATCACCTGGGTGAAAATCCCTTCATCAAGAGGATTCAGTATTTGGTCATTGCTTTCAAATTTATCCTCTATCATTATTAACTCATAATCTCCGTTTTCGTCGTCGGTAATAATAACAATATATTCCTTGCCGGCTTCAATTTTACTATATGAAGTATATAATAATTTCCGGGGGTCGTATCCTGTGAAAACCGCTATCGGGGCAATACCGCTTTTTACGAGCATGGCATCGGAAACCTCACCGAAACTTAATTGTTCGGCAAATATGTCCCCTGCCCTGAATTCAAGAACGCTGTTGGTGTCTATCCTTGCACCAAGGGAAACAGTTATCATATCCTTATGCAGGGAAGTATTTACAACGCGAACCATAGCGTTATCGCCCATCTCATCTTCAAGGTAAATCGGTTCCAGCATAATAAGCGCCCCGTCGCCATTACCGGTTGAATCATAGACAATTCCAGTGTAATCTTTCAGAACTTCGAAAGAATACATCATGTTGCCAAAAGTATTGGAAGTTCCGCTTGTATATGTCATTAGCTCGTCCATATCAAGCGATGCACAAACTGTTATTTCATTACTTTTACTCAATGTCTGATCAGGCAGGTTTTCTACGATAGTTGAATCGGAAATTTTAAAATCAATATCCCTTTTGGCAATATTTATTATTTTCAGATTAGCAGTAGTGTTTACTTCTGCTTCAAGTTTTTCAAGAGGTTGGCTATTTATCAGATCCAATAAATACAGTTCAGTATTATCCCCATTTTTTGCTACGATCAGGGAGTACTGACCCCTTGCTACAAGGTTATCTATCTTATATAAACCGACTACATCTTCCGTGCTGTCGGCTTTATTATATCTCATCAGGGTGAAAGTAAAATCTTTGGGCCTGACTTCCTTGCTTGCCACCTGGCTGCCGTATTCGGTTGCATACATCAGAACAGAACCGTTCTGGCATCCCGAGCGGACTGAAAAAGTAACGGTTGTATCCGGATATGCGTTAAAGAATTTTACAAAAGCCGATTTACTGTCATCAGGGATTGTTGATGAGCTTTGTATTCTTTTCAGAGTATCTGTTTTGGTATCCGCAGAGTTTTGTGGGGGAAGCGGAACATAAGAATAAAAAATGTTTCGTATGAAACGTTCCCTTTTGTAAGTGGTGAACTCCTCTGTTCCCGAAGCAAGTACTGTAACATAAGTTGAATCGGCAGGAGGATTCTTTAAATCGGTAGATGCAAATGGAGCAGCCTCTCCTGACTCGCCAAGCCCTTCAAAATCAAGTTTCCTCGTTTTCCCGTCGCTGTTAACATTTACAACCCTGATCTGAATAAGTGAGCTTGCCGAGGGCGGGTTTACAAGATTTTCATTCTCTTCGGCACAGCCGAAAATTAAATAAGCAGATATTGCTACTAATATAATTGATATAATTTTTTTAAAAGCCATTGTTTTCTCTCTGTTGTTATTCCTCTTGTCAAATATAGACTATTAATCCTGAAATTATTGCCTGATATGCAATGATATTACAAATTACTAAATTTTTCATGATAAAGGAAAAAAGTATGCTATTTATTGACAGAATGCATGAGAAAATTGTCAGGAATATTCGGAGTCATTCAGCAGATGGGAGGTGGCTATCACAGACAGGGCTTGGGACAGAGAAGAAATCCTTTATCCCCTGCTGCCAAAGCCCCTGCTTTGGCGGGTAGAAATCCGAATAGAATAGTGTGTGAGAAAATGAGGCAAATTGACAGGGTTGCTATAGTTCACAACTATCCCAGGCAGGGCTTGGGACAGAGAAGAAATTGTTTACCGCCTCCTGCCAAAGCCCCTGCTTTGGCGGGTAGAAATTAGATATTATTGCTTAGTGATATATCAATATATTATTAAAAGTTGAAGAAGACTAAATTAAATTTTTCCTTTTGATTATATCTTGAGTATTTTTTATATTTAATTGAATTTAATAAAGAAACGCTTTCTTTGCAGAAAGCGTCAGGCAAAGGATACTATCCTTTGCGGGGTTATATTTTATACCAAAATAAAATAATTTTAGATATAAGTCAAGCTGATAATTCAATTAAATGAAAAAAGTTATTACATATATTGACGGATTCAACCTGTATTTTGGCTTAAAGGATAAATATGGCAGGAAATATTATTGGCTTGATCTGTATAAGTTGTCCTGCAGGTTATTGAAAAAAGGGCAGGAACTAATCAGTGTAAAGTATTTTACATCCCGTATTGAAAATCCTGAAGATAAAAGAAAAAGACAGAATAAATATCTTGAAGCTTTGAAGGCGAAAGATAATATTCAAATATATTTTGGAAAATATCATACCAATCATATTAAATGTCCGAAATGCCAATCCATCATAAATTTACCTTCGGAGAAAGAAACAGACGTTAATATTGCAGTTGAAATTCTTACTGATGCTGTAAATGATAACTATGATACAGCTCTGATAATTTCAGGGGATAGCGACCTTGTTCCGGCAATTAGAAGAGCCAAAGAACTATTTCCGACAAAAAGATTTATTTCTGTTTTTCCTCCGAAAAGGTCATCTTTTGAATTAAGGTATATATCGGATGGTTACTTTACAATTAGTGAAAATAATATACGAAACAGCCAATTAGAACATTCCTTTTTAATAAAAGATGGCCTGTTGATTACCAAACCGAACGAATGGAATTAGATGTTATCCCAGGCAGGTGTCTTGGATAGAGAAGAAATCGTTTATCCCCTCCTGCCAAAGCCCCTGCTTTGGCGGGTAATAATACGGATAGAATAGTGTTTGGGAAATGAGGTAAATTTTCCGTGCTGCTATAGTTCACAAGAGAAGTTTTGTCCCCATCATAATTTTTTAATTATTTTTGAAACAAATTGAATTTTAATGTGCCTTAGTTAATGAATGGCGATAAAAGCAGAAAATAGTGAAACGGAAATAATAAAATACATCCGGAAAGGTAAGTATAAAAAAGCATTTGAAAGAGTGTATGAATTGTACTCTTCACAAATCTATACTTATTGCCTGAAGTTTATGGGAGATAAAACAGAAGCTGAAGACGCCTTCCAGGAGGCTATGATGAAATTTCTGCTTTATATAAAAGAAAACAGGGAAATAAATAACATAAGCGGCCTTCTTTTCAGGATTGCAAAAAATACATGCCTGAATAGAAGGAGATCCGGGAAAACAAAAAATGTTGAGCTTGAAGAATCGCATCTTGTTTGTACTGAAAATAATATGGAAAGCATAGAATTGAATTCAATTATTGAACATGCACTGAATAAAATTCCTGTTGAACACAAGGAAGCTTTTATTCTTCAGGTTTTTGAAGGTTTCTCATACAAAGAAATTGCAAATATACTTGATATCCCGATTAGCACAGTGCGCAACAGGGTTGTAAGGGCTAAACGGGAAGTCAGGGAATATATCAAATCCTATCAAACGGAAGCGAGTTGAAAAATGAATAGCTTACTGGCAAAAATAGATATTCTGAGAAAACTAATTGATTTTAGTCTCCCCGACCCCACCCCACTGGATGTCTCTTTATTCAGAATTTTGGTGTGTTGTCATTCCCCGATTAATCGAGGGCAGGCTGAACGAAGTGAAGAATCCAGTATTTATGAGGTTTATAGATTCTTCGCTGCGCTCAGAATGACAGTTATTCTACCTTTTGAGACAGCCTCCGAAGCTTCTAAAGCCGTTCATCCGGATATGGTGGGAAGGCCTTTATCAGAAATATCAGATAATATTATCATTTTGTAATTTTTACTAAGCAGAATTAGAAATGGAAAATGAACGACTAATAGATTTGCTATACGTTTTTAAAGACGGCGAAACAACTCCCGGCGAAAGGTCGGAACTGTTTAACGGCCTGGCCGGGAACCCTGAGCTTCAGGATGAGTTCCATGAGCTTATGCTGTTCCACAATGGGGTTGTTAAAGATAATATTCGTGCTGTGCCTGATGCCAGCAGTAAATCCAAACTGTTTAAGGCGGCAGGGATATATCAGTCCGGGCCAATTCTTTCCTATTTACTCAGATTCGGCATATTCGCTTCAGTGTTTATCCTTGGATTCCTTGCCAACGGAATTCTATCCGACGAGGATTCGAATGCTTCAAATGTTACGCTGGAATATGCAACTTTACTGCCGGAAAATAATATTGAAGCCAAGGCAATTGAAGAAAAAGCAAAATCGCAAAATGATCAGATGATTTCTTATTCCTCTCCTGTTGCTAAGGTAAAGGAAGAGAGATTTATTGAAAATAGCATTGTTTCACTAAGTAAAAATGAAACCATTTCGGAAAAAATTGAAAATGAAGAAGTTCCTGTAGATAAAATCCCTGAAATTGAAATTGCATACATCGCAATGGAAAATAATAACATTCCAATTGGCAGCTATACATATAATGATACTGACTTTATCAATGCTGCTACTCTCACAATTAATGAGCCGGGCATAATTGGCAAAAAGAAATCCGGTTTATTGCGCTTTCTGTCAGGATTTGAACTTTCAAGCTCGAATATTACAGGAATATACCTTTTCCCGAAAAGGCTGCAAATCGCAAGCTTCGACAACACCCTGAATAATTTCACTGTAGGAATAAGCCTGAAACTGGATGAGAATGATTACCTTGGATTTGAAGCGGGCAGGGAAACCTATGATATTTTTATTGCCCGGAACGATGAGCTGAATTTGAATAAATCCCTTAATTTATATGGCTTAAAATATAAGCATGAGTTTGCTGATTATGAAAAAATGCCGACAGTTTTATTCTTTTCTGAAAACATCATAGGCGGAACAAACGTTGGGCCTTTTGTAAAAACCAGGCTGGGCCTGATCTGGAAACCGGAAACAATTATCAAACTCTATGCTGCCATTGAAGGTTCGGCACTTGGATACAGGTACAACGGCAACTATGAATTATCGGGCAAGATCAGTTTGAACTATGGAATTATGCTGAATTTTTAGGTACAAAAAATAGGTGATGTCTCTATGATATGAAATATTTTACGATTTGTCATTCTGAACGAAGTGAAGAATCCAGTATTCATGCGGGTTATTGATTCTTCGCTGCACTCAGAATAATAGCTTTTCGAATTTTTGGGACAGCTCCGATAGAATATTGTAAATAAATTTTTTACTTCTAATCTCAAGGAAACAAACTATGAAAAAACTATCGATTTTATTCTTATTAAGCCTTTTTATAATCATTTCCTGTGATGATGCAACAACAAGTCCCGTTAACAACAATGGTGATAGAAGCTTATTCAAAATAAGCGGTAAAGTATTAAATCCAAACAACAGGGATATTCCAACCGATGCTAAAATTGTTCTATATTCATTAGTTCAATCAGAAAATAACGGAGATTATGCTTACACATGGGGAGAGTTTGAATTTAAAAAATCAAATTTGTCTTTTGATGTTGATTTATCGACAATTCCGGATTCGTTATCATTAACTCTTGATGGAAATAATAGTTTTTGCGTAAATTATTTATTTCTGGTTCAAAAAGATTTTCAAACAGGTGTCTGGGATGATGAAATACACGCCCCGAAATTGATTGGAGCGGTTTCAAGTCATTCTATAATATTTACTTCAGGAGATATGACTAATTTTGTGGAATATTACCCCTGGCTAAATGATATGGCAGAGAATTACAACTGGGCTGAAGGTGTTTATACAAACGAAGTTCATGACAATTGGATTCCTGATTCGGATACTGATAACATTGAACTAATGTTAGAAGAAGACCAAACTGATGATATTAAAATTAAATTTCCAAACTGGAAATAAAAGGAATTAGCATGAAAAAACTATCAATCATTTTCTTTCTCGGCATTTTTGCATTCATTAGCTGCAAGGACGCTACTACAAAACCTGACCCTAAAACAAACACTTGGGAGAATCTGAAAGAAATCAGTGGAAAGGTATTAAATCCAAATAAAAATTTTATCCCTGAGGATGCTAAAGCAGTACTGTTGTGGCATGTATATAAAGCATCTCCGTCTTATGCCTGGGTTTCTCATGAAGGTACTTTTAATAAGTCAGATATGACTTTTCATATTGACCTTAGTGAGTTACCGTCAGATACATGTATTAACGCCTATAATTCCGGGAAACTCGGGGTTGCATATATTATGCTTGTTAAGGAAAGTTATCCACTCGGCAAATATGATTCCTGGAACGACATCTATGGGGCGAAAATTGGTACGGTAACAGATAATGCTTTGATCTTTATAGAAGGAGAAAAAGGAATTATCAGTATGTCAATGCCCTGGGTAGATAGATTTTCAGCAGGCTTTAGTTTGGGAAGCGCCGATTACACAACAAATGCTCAAACAGGTTTGGAAGGCTGGAGCATAAGCAGTTCAGAATCTGATATTGTAATTGACCTGGGCAAGCTTTGGGATGAAAATGAAAAACGTTATCCCGACTGGAAACCGAAAAATTAATAATAATAATAACTGGTGACGAAATGAAACTAATATCCATCATTCTTCTATCTGCTTTTTTTGCATTTATTTCCTGCGAAGATGCGACAGTAACTCCTGATGATAATGATAATAATTTATACGGCTATGACTATGAAACTGAAATTCTAAACAATTTTACAGCGATAAAGTGTGAAAAAAATATTATTTCAGTAACAAAAATAAATGATGAAATTTGGGGCAACGGAGTTGACAATGATGATAAAAAGAGAGACCGGGATTTATACATTTACAAATTTGATGAGTTTAATTCAACATGGGAAACCACTATTGAAAAACCGCTGAAATATACAAGTTCAGAAGAATACGGTATTTATTTCAGGAAATTTGCTAAAGACAAGAATGATAATATGTATTATATCTTCGGCAGGAATGTTGTAAATAATTCTTCTGCGGAAATTAGCGACTCAAGTTGTATTGTTATGTACAATGCAAATGGTAATAAATGGATAAGTATCGATATGCCTGTCATCTGGACGGCAAGCAATCCAAAGCAGATAGTTTATAAGATCAATAACGGTTTTGTAAACAATAAGGGGGAAATTTTAATTTCGGTGGATCTCGGAGCGGGCTGGTATGATTTATTTTATAAGGAATCATTCAGCGCCGAATGGCAGAAAACCAGTGAAATATTTGGATGTGAAATGGAAATGATAAACGATAAGTTGATAATATTTACTTATAAGGGATTTTATTTCTCTGACAATATGACATCAAAATCTCTTGAGAATGTAAGTGGAATAAATTATGACCATTATCCTGATGAATCATTTACAGTTAAAGAATGCATGAACGGACAATGGGCGTATATACCGAAAGTCGGATCAACTACTTATTTTTCGGATGGTGGCATAATATGGGATGAACGGGACATACAATATTTGGATAATAATAATCCGGACAACAACTGTAATTTGGATTATATTGATGTGGACAATACAAACAATATATACTTTGTGCGAACAGAAATCGAGGCAGATTCCGTGAAATCCGAAGGTTTTTACAAATCATCAGATAATGGACAAACAAAAGAGCAGGTATTGTTTTTTGATATGTATTGGAAGCCGTTAATTTTATCAACAGATGACGGGAAAATTTTGGTGGAAGCTGATAACGGAACAGGTTGGCATATATCTAAGAAGCCCCTGTGGGAATATTGAAAATACATAGTACTAAGAGAATACAATGAAAAAACTATCAATTATTATCTTATTAAGCATGTTTGCAATAATTTCATGTGATGATGCTACAACAAATCCGGAACAAGATTTTGAAATCGGAATTCTTACCTATCTCGATTCTGAAAAAACGAACAAATCAAGTTTTTCAATCCAGGATTCAATAATTGTAGAAATTCAATCAAACAAAAAACTCGTATATGCCGATGTTAAAATTGAATACAAATATGCCAACAACGATATTGGGAAAATGGCTATAAGTTTTACTACAAACAGCTCGGAAGATGATAACAGGTATTCTGCAATATCGGCCTTTAAAGCAATAATTGCGGGAGATGTTCAAATTACTGCAATGGTTGAAAATAAGGGCCAAACTTCTTTAGTAAATAAAAATATTTCAATAACTGAATAAAAAAATATCATGAAAAAACTATCAATTATTATCTTATTATGCATGTTTGCATTGGCGGGCTGCCCTGATGCAACTACAAAACCGGATAACAGCGAAAATAATGGTATCAATATTATCGGGCTGATAACTTTCAAATGCGACTCCATACTGGACAACGGCCAATTTGTAGGTAATTATTTGCAGTATAAGGGGTTTTCGGATATTAAGCTGGAACTGATTGAAGGCGGTAATATAGCAGCCACAACTAATACAAAGTCCTCTGATACTCTGGACGGCTTCTTTGTATTTTCTAATGCCGAAAAAAATATCAATTACAAAATACGGGCCTCGATAGGCGATGAAATTACTTTCGAAACCGATACATTCACAGTTCTTGAATATGATCTGATTTACCAGGACAAGGACAGGTTCCTTTACAAATACGGAATAGCGCCGGATTGGATGGAAGGTGGCAATTACTATCTCAATTTGATGGACGACTATGATACAAAGCTTGTTTTTGACCTGACACAACAAAAATCAAATATGGCTATTAGGCCACAACCGGTTAAAGAAGTGGGAACGATACAATATCAGGTAGAAAGTACCGATCCATTAATGGTAAGCATACATAAAGCAGATTCGGAATTTACTAATGTAAAAACAGTATATAGCGGAGTATATCCTGTCGGACCACAAGTTTATTCATTCAACGGCGGGGATCTTGATAACGGCTTTTATATCATGAAATATTCCAACAACGGCAACAGCTACTATTATCCCTTTAATGTGAAGAATTAGAGTGTATTATTCATCAGGTAAATAATGATTTTAATTGGATATAAAAGAAGGTTTGTAAATGAAGAAGCTCCTAATATTATTCCTTTTCGGCTCTATTTCTTTGTTCTCGTGCAATGATGCGACAACAGACCCTGACGCTGATATGTTTGTTTTAAAAGGTAAGATTGAAAACCCCAATAACCGCTCCGTTCCCGGCGATAGTAAATTAGCGCTGGTATGGCTTGTTATTGATAATTCCGAACAGTACCTTTATTCCAGCGGAGATTTTAATATAAATTTTTCCGATCTATCTTTCAAAATACCCATGGAATCCATACCTGACCAGGAAGTGATTAATACTTTTGGCAACGCGCAGATTGCAGTCGGCTATTTAATGTTTGTAACAAATGACTTTCCAAAAGGAAAATTCAGCGAGCCCAATGAAGACGACTATTTAGGTTTTTTGTCGGACAGGGCAATTATTTATATTGCCGGCGACAGAAGCGAACTAAAAAATCTTCTTCCATGGACTGCTTCTTTCAAAAATGGCTATAATTTTGCTTCGGCAGTTTATACCGATGAAGTTAACGGGTATTGGGAACAGTATGATGATAAAAACAATTTATTGATACAATTAATTGCGGATAATCCAATGCCCTCTTTTCCATATTGGTTTTAATTTAACAGAGGAATAAAATATGAAGAAAATATCAGTTCTATTAGTTCTTATCATTACCTTGATTTCTTGCAACGATGCAACCACTATTACCGAAAATGACGATGACAACAATAACGATGTTAAAGAAGTTATTTATAAAGTATCCGGCAAAATCCAAAATCCCAACAATCGGGATATACCACCTGACGCTAAGGTAGTGATTGCATGGGCTGTAACCGTATCAGCCGAGGATCATGTTTTTGTTTGGGGCGAAGGAGATATCGATTGGGAAAATATGACCTTCCTGGTTGAATTCAAAGATTATCCGCCAACACTGGCTTGTACCAACATGCCGCCTTCATCATTGGGGGCCGGGTTTATTCTTTTGGTGGATAAGGATTTCCCCACGGGAAAAATATCCAGCCATATTGAAGAACCTGTTATTGGCTTTGTTTCCAACAGGGCGATCATTTATATTGAAGGTGAAAAAGAAGATTTGACATGCCTTTTCCCCTGGGTAACAGAATTCAACTACGGTTACAATCTTGGAAATGGCATTTATGCGGATAATCACGAAGAAAGCGATTCATGGGAGCCAAATTCCGAGCCGGAGAATCTACTTATAGATTTATGGGGAAATGAGAATCACTTTAAAATCCCTTACGGGCTGATACAAAAAGTTATGAATCAAATAATCCGTTAGTATATATATGCTTATTGGCAAGCGCTATTACTAAATATACGATTAAAACGTAAGGAATTACCAATGAAGCGCTTTATAGGATGGGGGCAAAAAAAAAGTGGAAGGCAGTGAAATATTCAGGAAAATGAAATTCATGGTAATTGTTCTATTCTTATACAGTTTTTGTATATTGTATTCTTCGAACACTTTTTATATTACCTTTAATTATTAAAAACGGAGTAAGCCCAAAATGAAAAGATCAATATTTATTCTGCTTATACTTTTTTCCGCAATTATTCAATCCCGTGGAAGCGAATTAGTGTCTGTATATCCTTCGGCTGAACTACGTTCAAATTCAGTAAATGCGGATGAGAGTATTGTCGAAGTCAATGCTGGCGATGAAGTCTGGTTATTTCGAAAAAATAAATTGATTATGAACTTTAATTATCTTCTTTTCAAAGATATTGATGACGATGTATTGAACTTAGGGGGTGGCTCATGCCTGAATGATGAGAACAACTTATGGTTATCAATTTGTGAAGATAAGATATTATATCTGAATTATGAAACAAATGAAAGGAGAATTTATCAGGACCCGAGATTAGAAGGCTTTAAGTCAATTATCTACTGCAACGATAATTTATTATTTTACAGCAACTATCATATTATCCTATATGATTATAAAAACAAAGAAACCCTGAAAAAATATTCCGATTTCTTTTCATTGCCTGACGGCTCTACAATTGAAAAAGTATTTGCTGTTGATGAAAACAACCTTTTCATTTTGTTAAGGAACAGTGATGTTTATCAATTCATTAACGGCGAGCTCAAATTGATTAAAGAGCTAACATCCATAGATTTAGAAGACTTTTATCATTATCGCTACAATGGTAATGATTATATCATTTTCCGATATTATGAAAACGGATCGTTTTCCAAAATGCATATTTATGATGTAAACAAAAAAGAAGAAACAGAAGTCCCGACAGGATATTACTTTAGCTTTAAAATTGGATTCAAAGACAACCTGATATATTATCGTGATGAGAACAGAGAAGTAAATACATACAACCTTGAAACAAAAGAAACAGCAAATATTGGCACTTTGGCTTTACATATTTATGGGAATTCCCAAATTGTTTATTCTATTGGGCCGAGTATTTATACCATCATTGAAGGTAAGGCAGAATACTTAATCAATATGAGCAATATAACATGTCCGAGAACAATGATTAACATTAACGGTTATCTCGGAATTCTCTATAATCAAAATTATTCTGATCCGCCAAGAATGTTGATACAAACCGTTGATAACGAACCATTAAATTATATATATATATCAGCTCAAAACGCTTATTCTGTTTATCCCAGAGGTCTTATCTATCAGGAAATCACAAATCAGATTGTTATTTATGATATTGAAAATAATTTATCACTAAAACATGATTTCGGAGAAACCCTTTCAAGTATACATTATTCCTCTTCAACGAATTCGATTTGGTGTTCAACAGAAAATAGTGTTATGGAACTGGATTTCAATTCTTTGGAAATTCTTAGAGGATATTATGTGGATAAATGTTTCCGTATAATAAAAGCTACTGATGATAAAATTTTATTTTTTAAGAGAATAGAGGGTAATACCTTCAATCTATGTTCATATGATTATAATAACGAAATCAAAAACCTGGACAATCCAATATATCACGAATATATAATAACCAATTCATATTTGTTCAATGGTAATGATTTAATCATAAATCCGCGTGGAAGTGATATTCAACTAATAGATTCTGAAAATCTTGAAATTGAAAATATTTTATTTAGACGAATAGATTTTTTTTATGCAACTGGGTGTTTTGAAAAATATGGAGACGACTTGTTAGTTTCTGCCAATGAAAATATATATTTTGTAAAAGATATTGATGATGTGCAATTAACTGATATTACAAAGATTCCAATCCATGTGGCGACCAATCCTCGATCAATTTATGAAATAATTAATATTGATAATATTGTCTATTACCTTGATGATAGAGGCAGACTCTGGAAATGTGACAAAGTTACTTCGGTAGAAGAATTAAATTATTCCGGAACTCCGGATAGATTGCCTGATATCAACTCCTTAGATATTGAATCAATTAACATATACTCCATTGATGGCATTTTAACCGGCACCTGTCTTTCTGTAGAGGATATGTATTCAAATTTAACCCAACAGCCTGGTATTGTGGTTGTAAAAACAAAAACAAATAAAATTTATTATTACAAGTTAATAAAATGAAATTCATGGTAATTGCCATATTCTTTTTTGGGTTCGGCTGTTCCTTTTCCCGGGAAACCGGCGATGCCCCGAAGACATTATCAGAACTCCGTAAAACGGAGCCGCAGAAAAGGCCATCGGAAATATTGCCTGATGATTACTACCTTGTGGCAATCGCCGGACTTGGTATAGCAAATGATAAGGATGTTTACGGCAGGACAATGAAAGCCGGAATAGCGGCCGCCCTGGGCTTCGAAATACCGGTGTTTTCATCTCACTATGCCGCTTTCGAAATATACGGCCACAACTGGTATGCCGCAAAAAGAGAGGGTGCCAAAGAGTATAATCTTAGTACTTATACTCATGTTTCTTCTGACATCTATTCAGCGTGGGCTGTCTTTCTTGCCCCAAAAGTATATCTGTTGCCCCGGGAATGGCCGGTCAGGCTTTCACTTCACTTTGGCTTCCCTCTGTTTGCAAGCGATAATGATTATAGGGACCTGGATTTCGGCGGCGCTGTATATTACAGGCTTAATAAACGCTTTCAACTTTCTCTCACTTACAGAAGGATGTTTGATTTTCATTTTTGCCCGGCTGGTTGCAGCAGCACGAGCTATGTTCCCGACCTTTATATGATTAATTGCTATTACAGGTTTAAAATATGAAAAAGTTATGAAATTATTTTTATTGCCTTTATCACAAATATTTTTGGTGTATAACACGATACATGCACATGATAACAAGTACGTTCACTCAAGAATTACAATAGAAGCATATAATTTATTGAAATCACAATTCAGCAAATAATTGGAGAGTATTACTGACAATTATGATTATTTTGAGTCGAGCGGATATAATACAGATTCTTACTGCTAAGAAGCATATGAATAAGATGTTGTAAATAATAGTTTTACCGATTAAATCATTGTAATATTTTTCCGGATTTGATATGAAAAAAGAGTGCTTGCCTTACTTCACACTAATTCTATTTATTATTTTCTGTGCAAAAGAAGCGAATGCTGCAAATACTAAGGATACAATTGAAATAAATGACGGACTATTTGTTTCCGCAGGGGCTGGAGCCATTCTAACAAATCATGATTGGCCATTTTCCCCCGGCGCTTCCATTCTTTTAGGACTCGAATATTTCCCCTCTGACAACTCTCTAATATCTTTTGAATTGATGAATTTTAACTGGTACGCTGCAAAAGACAATAATAAACACGCTGACAGAAATTATTGGAAATTGAATGATGAATATTATTCAGGTATTATTCATTCGTTATCATTAAAAGTTAACTCGATGAAGCTTTCAGATAGTGAGAATATAGGGATGGCTTTTCACCTGGGTATGGCGTTAACAGTTCAAAACAGATTTTATGGAGCAGTGGATTTAGGAATAGAACTGGTATATAGGCTTAGCGATTCGAAATTGATCGGATTATCATATAGGGCAATTGATAATGTTAGCCTGGATTTTAATGTGGGGGGCTCGTCGCTAAATTCTGCCGATAAGGAATGGCCTCAATTTTTGTACATATATATTAAATTCAAAATTTAAAATAATAGAAGGTAAGAAACAATTAAAAAGTTATTTATAATACCATTATTTCTATTACTATTATCATCAGCGGAATTATTTGCTGAAGAACCTCTTTTTCTCAACATCGGAGTAAAATTCGGCTGGCGGCTGGGCACAAAAGAAGTTGATTTTATGTACGGCCCTGAGATCAGCCTGACGAAAGGCTCGTTCGCATCTCTGGGCGGCGTCTTTAATATTGACATTATGAATGAGCATATAAAAATTTCGACCAGCTTACAAGGCTCATTTTTCATTATCGGCGCTAAACTCGGAGGCGCTATGCTAATAAGGAAAAAGGATTTAGATTTGAACTTCGGCCTGCAAACAGGTGTTTATACAGGACTATTGGCTTATATATACTGGGAGAAAGCTTTTTTCGGTAATAAAATTACGGTAGAGGACTGGGGCGGGATACTGAAAGCCCCGTTGAGATTGTCCGGCAGCCTGCCACACATGTAATTCAATTTTATCAAAATTTAACTATTTTCTTTAAATATTACAGAGAAAAAAACAATGAAAAAACTGATATTGTTACCCTTAATCCTGTTATTATTTTCAACTACCAATATGATAGCCCAAAGGGATATGTTTTTGAATGTGGGAATGAAATTCGGCTGGAGGCTCGGCGCGGGAGAAGTTGATTTTATGTACGGCCCGGAAATCAGCCTGACAGCTTATGATGATATTACATTTATATATGGCGGCGTAGTGAATATTGACATAATGAACAAGGATATTAAGGTATCGGCCTGCCTGGAAACATCATTTCTGCTTGCCGGGGCAAAGCTTGGCGGGGCTGCGCTTATCCGGAAAGAAGACCTCGATGTGAAATTCGGCCTGCAAACAGGATTGTATATGGGTTATATGCTGTTTACATACTGGGATGCCGCGCTGATAAAAGACAACAGCGTGATGGATATTGGTGTAATTACTAAAGTTCCAATCTGTGTAAAGGGCTCATTCCCGTCGTTTAATTGATAAACTTTATCCATACTAAGTATAGAAATTATGAGCACAAAAAGGGTATTCCCGGCAGAATACCCTTTTAATTAAAAAGCTATAGATTTATCAAATAAATTATTTTTTAAAAACAATCGGTGTGCAACTGCATTGCTGCTGAACGATCTGCTTAGCAGCCTCGGCTGATTCCTTGGAATTATAATTACCTATAACAACTGCATAAAGCATTTCATTGTTTATAACTTTCTGAAAAACTTCGGTACGCATACGCTGGCGCAGGAATTTCCTCATTTCGGCCTCTGCGGCGTCTTTACTGCTATAAATACCCACCTGAAGCCCCCAGCCGGTTGATTCGCCGGACGGCTCAGAATTATTAACCTGCGTTTCCGGGGTAGGTTCTACATTAGCAAGCGTTTTGTCAGTTTTCACAGGCTCAGCAGATTTTTCTTCCGGCTGTGTGATCACAGGGCGTGAAGCCGGCTGCTCTTCTTTAGGTATAGTGTTTGTATTTTCTTTAGGTTCGTATTTAAAAACAGGTTTCTCCTTTTTTCGCTGAATCCTTGTTACCGGCTGGGTAGAAGGATCAACAAGGTCATCCTCTTCATGCCTGACAACTCTTTCTTTAGGTTTGTACTCAGGCCTGTAGCTGTTCGTTGTTGATTTCTTTCCGCTGCGGGCCAACCCTACCGATGATCGAACAACATCGGCTGCCGGGCCAATATATTCCGAATCGGGATAGTTCTGCCGGAATTTATGAAGAGATATCCTTGCCTGTGTTGTATCCCCAAGCACCGCGTAGAACTGAACAACGCGCCAGTAAGCATCGTCTGCCCATTTACTGTCAGGATAATCATTAATAATCCTTTTGTAAATATCAAGTGCCCTGAATGCGTCCTCGATAACTACTCCGTGAACCAGGTTTACACCCGGGTCTTCGGGATATGCTGCCAGTAAGTCCGGCAGAGCCATTTTCACTTCGTCAACACGGCCGGTTGCAACCAGCTTAAGATAGTCGGCAATCAGGTCGTCAGGCGACTGTGCCTTTGAAAAAAGGTTAGATATAAGGAATACGGAAAATGCAAGAAGCAGAATCTTTTTCATCTTTCCCCCACATGCCAATAGGCATTAAATATATTAAACAATCTCTTTTTGCTGCGTTTTGGCGGCGCAATTTTTATCTTTAATTAAATAAAGAGATTAGCGCACACACTACCAAACTCTAATTTACATTATTAATCATAAAAAATCAAATTGCTTTTTTAAAAAATTACAATTTTATAAGCCGGGTATGTCTGTTTTTGGTTGGAATTAATAATTACAGAAATCCAGAAACCACTTGATTTGGAAGATTACAGTTTTTGAATAAACAAGAAAAGCCCGGATATTCGAATTTCCGGGCTTATGTATATCAATAAATTTAAAAATATCATTTTTTCTTTTTCTTCTGGCGGTATATTTCAATCTTAGTATTTAATAAGTCTGCTGTTTCCTGATCAATAAATTTCAAATCCTCATATTTCTGTAATGCTTCTTTCAGCATATCCATTTCCAGGTAGGCAACTCCAAGATTATATAATGCGATTGCAAGGTCGGGCCTGAGTTCTATTGCTTTTGTAAAGAAACCAACTGCCTGGTTGTAGTCCTCTGTATTCTGGAATACTTTACCAAGGCTGCTGTATGCTTCAGCGAAATCGGGTACCAGGCGAATACTTTTTTCCAGGGCAGCAATTGCCTCATTGTTTCGTTCCAGATACCCAAGCATAAGGCCATAATGGAATAGTGCAGAAGGATTATCAGGATTCTTGGTTACAGCTGCTTTTAAATATCTGAGAGCTGCCTGATAACGTCCGTTGTGAGCACATGCCAGCCCGAGCTGAAGATCCGCCTCGGAATTATCCGGCTGAAGGTCCTTTGCTTTCAGGAAAAATTCAATAGCCTTGTTATACTGCTGCATTTTGTCATAAGCCATACCAATTTTGATAAGTGCCGAGGCATTCCCGGAATTAAATCTGAGTACTTCTTTAAATGCAAGGATAGCTACCGTACATTCATACTTTGATCCTGATTCCTGCGCAATTCTCAGATGTGCTTCGCCCAGGCCGAAATAGGCAACCGCCAATGATGGATCGAGTGTGGAAGCATATTGGAAAGATTGAATGGCATCCAGGAACCTGTCGTGCATAATATGCAATATGCCTATACCGATATGTGCATCCACAATCTCAGGATTAACTGCCCGCGCTCTTTTAAAAGAATTCAGAGAGTTGGCATAATCTTTCTTTGTTATATACATCACCCCAAGCCATATATGTGCAATATAGGATTTGCTGTCAACGCTGACAATATCCAGTAATACGTCAATGCCTTTATCCACATCGCCAAGATACCAGTAGCAAACTGCCGTTTCAATCATTCCTTCCCTTGTATCAGGATTCATCAGCCGCAGTTCGTCAAATTCTTTTATAGCTTCTTCATATTTATTTTGCTTGAATAATGATTTTGCAAGAAGATATTGCGCATCTTCATCATTGGCATCAATTTCTACTGATTTTCTGAAAAGATCTGAGGCTTTCGAAAAATTGCTGAGATTATAATTGCAAAGGCCATATTTAAAATCCTTCTTTGGGTATTTTGGATTCAGCATCATTATTCTGTCAAGCGTATCAATAGCCCTGTCAAAATCACCCATTTTATAATAAGTCAGAAAAAGATTGTGGTAGGCGTTGGTAAATTTATCATTGAAACTTATTGTTTTTTTGAAAGCTTCAACTGCTTTAGCATAGTTGCCAAGAAAATAATGATTATAGCCAATATTGAAATACGAAAGTGCGTGTTTAGGATCGAGCTTAAGGCATTTTGCAAAACACACATTGCTGTCTTTATATTTCTTTACCGAAGAGTAAACAACGCCGAGATTTCTGAAAGCATCGAAATATTCGCCGTCAATATCAATGGATTTCCTGAAAGAAATAATTGCCTGGTAATAATCTTTATCAAGAGCAAATACCGTCCCCTGAAGGTTGAAGGTCTCTGCATGGGTAGGAAGGATCTCAACAAGTTTATTACAAATTTTAAGTGACTCGGCCCTGTAATTCATTTTCAGCTTCACCCATGCCAGCTTGTACAGTGCAGGATAATGCCTTGGCAGGGCTTCAAGAATCGATTCGAACATTTCAATAGATTGCTCAAAATTCGGGCCTTCGGAAATCAGCAGTGCTTGATCGTATTCCTTTCGGATCTTTTTGGTTAGTCCTTCAAGATTATCAAGCCCGTCATCTTCAATACTATTTGCTGTTGTCAGCTTACTATTGAATTTCAGGTCTTCCTTCAGGTATTCCTTCTGATCTATTGACTTTTTTATTTTCACTACTACCGCCCTGGTTCATTCATTTCTTCTAAAATATAAAATTTATGAATATTTCATAAATTTTATTAATATTAGCAAAATATTTATCACAAATTTAATGCCATAATAATGCATGAAATAGTAATCCCTGCTGAAATATTAAAACGTATAACAAATATTAATAGTGATTTTTCAAACGGAAGCACTAATATAGCCCGAGAAGTTTTGAAAATATTTGACACTGCTTTAAAATCAGGCATTGATCAGGAAAACATTGAGCAATTACTTCTGAAAGTAAAGCCTGCTATGGCTGCACCCAAAAATATCATCAAATTTGCGGCTGAAAAATATAAAAATTCTGATAACAATAATTACGTTTACGAGCAAATTTTGCAGCTAATGGATAGAGCCAAACGGGATATAATTAATATTGGCATTGATAAAATTTTCAGGAGCAGGGATCACCAGAAAATTATTACATGCTCATACAGCGGAACAGTTCTTAATTTGTTCAGGTCAGCAAAACAATCAGGTATTGAATTTGAAGTTATAGCCATCGAATCTTTATGGAAAGACAAAAGTTTCGGCAAACAAATGGCGGAAAAATGCGGGCAACATAATATCATCTGTGATATTGTTCCCGATGAAAATATTTCACACGCAATCACCCGGGGTACTGCCATTTTAATTGGTGCTGATATGCTGATAAGATCTGGCGGAGCTGTTAACGGGATACCCAGTTTGGAACTTGCCCGGCAGAACAGCAGCCTGCTCCCCTTTTTTGTTATAGCAGAATCATTCAAATACTCGAATAATATTCATACTGAGGACGGGTTTTGTTTTGTTCCGTCGGAATTTATTACATTTGTAATTAGCGATAATTTGTTTGAATAAAGGAAATGATCATGCAAGTACAGGTAGTTGGCACGAAAAAATGTAAAGATACTCAGAAAGCATTGCGGTTTTTCAAGGAGAGAAAAATACAGGTGCAGTTCCTTGATTTAAACGAGAAGAAACTTAGCAAAGGCGAGCTGAACAATATTTGCAGGAACTCAAGTCCGGAGGAACTTATAGATGAGAATAGCAAACAATTCAAAAAAAGGAACCTTGCATTCATGGTTTATGATGCTTATGAAGAGATACTGGATGATCCTCTGATAATGAAAACACCTGTTGTCAGAAACAAAAATAAAGCGGTAATCGGATACCAGCCGGAAGAATGGAAGCAGTTCCTTTAAGGCCATCACACGGACTTTCACAAAATTATTTGTTTTTATTTCAACTTATAAATATCTTAATAAAAATATTATTCATCAATCTCCTGTTTTTAATGACTGAATTACCTTTGTTTCCGCTAAAAATCGTGATATTTCCGGAATCGATCATTCCACTGCATATTTTCGAGGAAAGATATAAGATATTGATATCGGACTGCATGGCAAATGAAACCGTTTTCGGAATAAATCTAAATGACGACAAACTGCACAATATTGGCACTACTGCAAGGGTGGACAGCCTGATAAAGAAATATAGCGACGGAAGAATGGATGTCCTTGTGGAAGGAGTACAGCGATACAGGCTGAACAATTTTTCGGAGTCGGAATTCGGATATTATGTCGGCAATATCGATTACTTAGAAGATGAAATTGATGAACTTAATTTATACCTGCTTAGAAATTGTGTAAATATGTTCAACCTGATAGTAGATAGCATTCCCGATCTGAAAATGGATAAAATAATTACCGACGAACTTAAAACAAAGTTTCCTTCCTTTTTCCTTGCTACCAAATCAGGTTTTACTTTGCGGCAGAAACAGGAATTACTTGAGATGAGATCCGAAAACAGGCGTCTGGAAATGATACGTACACACCTGAACAAAGTAATACCCCTGATAAAAGAAAGCGAAACTGTAAATAATATCATTAAGAACGACGGTTTTTTCCGCCCGGATTTTTTGGATAAAGAGTGAAGGAGATATCTGATTATTGTTTGCGATTCATATTCTGATTAAGCGGTTAATTCAACTTATCGGATTATATTAATCAGTTGATATTAAATGGAATATTTTGTTTGTATGATATAAAAGATAGAAATTCTTATTGAAAATTGAAGTAATTTTTGGAAATCTGATGTCCCAAAGGCCGGAATAGATTTTTGGGCAAGCCAAAAGGATACAGGATTGCTTATTTGCAGTTTACTTTCTCCTGTGATTTTGGATTTTAAGTATTATGAATAAATTCATAACTAACTGTATCACTGTTTTTCCTCGCATAGGAATACAGAATATTTGCACGATCGAATTGTTCATAAAAATTGAGTTTTGGAGCTATTGATGAGTTAAAACCTTCAGACATTAATATCAGTTCAATATCATTATCTTTTAGTTTATTCCTTATTATATTTTTCAGGTTTCCGTTTTTAAACAATAATACCAGCCCGTTTTTATTAAATTCTTTCAAAATCGTAATACCGGAGACAAATTTCCTGAGAAATTTTATTCTTGACGAATATTTTTTAAAAATGGTTAAATCCGATTTTACTTCTCCTGCTTCTTCGAATTTAAGTTCCGCAGATAATTTCTGCATTTTAGTTTCCATTTTTTTCTGTATATGATCTGTATTCCCGGATAATATATTTCTGCACTCATCAACAATATTCAGATAGTCTTCAGTGCTTATACATTTCCTGCAAGGAGCAGAACAATTGCTTAATTCATAATTCATACAGTGTAATAAGGGAGTTTTATCAGCACAGGTTCTTATGCCCGTATATTTGCTGACAATCCTGCTAAATTCCTCGGCTCTGTATCTGTTTTTAAATAATAAAAAATTAGGATTGCTGTGCTTATTACTGCTAATATTTTCAATTTTAAGGCTTGGGAAATCATCATTTGAGAGATTTATACTGCAATAAGAATTAAATTCTTTCTGCTGAACATTGTAAGCCGGCATGTATTCCTTGATCAACCTGTCTTCCAGCAACAAAGCTTCGAGTTCGCTGCCCGTTTCATCTGTTTCAAACCTTTCGATACTATTGATCATTATCCTTGTTCGCGTATTCAGCCCCGGAGAATTGGATATTCCCTTATTAGTAAAAAATATATCCGGTTCTTTATTCGCGCTATGAAAACCGTTTCGGTTATTTATGCCATAATTAAATATATTATGGGAAAAATAGCTGCTAACCCTTTGGCGAAGATTAACTGATTTCCCAATATAAATGATATTCCCATGAGCATCAAAAAACTTATATACACCGGGCTTTTCGGGTATCTTCTTAACTTCTTTCCTTATCTGCTCTCTTTTCATTTTTCATCCCGTTAAATTTTCCGAAACCGCTGTATTCCAAATAACAGTTTTCCGGTATAAAATTTTTCAGATAATTTACATTTATCAGCTTTTTTACTTTATCATTATTACATCTGACCCTTACAATCGACCCCGGTTTAATATTTTTTGTATTGTTTTCTAAGTATTTGGCAAGGGCATCGGAATTATCTGCTTCATAATCAATATCAAGTAAAAACATTTCCCGAGCCGGTAAGGGCACAAAGCCTTTTCTCATCAGAATATTATTATTTTTCGTCATTTCTAACATGATTTTATAATATCCCTTGGTTTCTTCAATCTCAGCAAATGAAGTTCTTTCTATCGAGCCGGCGTAGAGTACCTGATACAGCCTGTTGTTTTTTCGAAAGCTAAGTTCCTGATGCCGGTGTATGTGCCCTGAAAGAAAAAGGTTATATTCTTCTGGCAGGTCTTTTATCTGTATTACATCTTCACCTTTTTTGAACGTAAAATTACCGGGTCCGCAAGTAGAACCCTGAACGCTGTGGTGAAAGCACAGGATATTGTAGTCGGCTTTATCACAGTCTTTTTTTTCTTCTTCCATGAAGACAGGAAAATTATCCCGGACATTATTTTTATAATAGGGGAATCCGCTAATCCTGAGTTTTATATCATTAATATTGAATGAAAATGACCTTAGCCTGTCAAAAACAAAAATATTTTTATGGTTAAGGAACAAGGATTCCGGAAGTTTCGAACTTTCGTGATTGCCCGGTACTATAAGAATAGGAATGCCGCTTTCGGCAAAATCATTAAGGCTTTCATAAACTTTGTGTACTATTTGTTTGGGCAGGAGAGTACGAAAAAACAAGTCGCCACCGTGTATTACAATATCAGCGCCGGAATCTATGGCGCTATTCAAAACAATATTAAAATTGTTAAAGAAATCAGGGCCTCTGCGGGGTTTGGCTTTTCGGGGACGCACGGGATAATCAAAACCAAGATGTGAGTCTGAAAAAAAAACTAATTTTATCTGCTTCAAATCACATCTCCTGAAAATAAACAAGGCTTGTACCCTGACAGGAACAAGCCTTTATCAAATATATTAGTCCTTGAATATCACTTTTTCGGCTTCGTCCAATTCGGAGCATATATCAAGGACATCCCCGAGACGAACGATATCAAATATTTTTTTCACATAATCGGAAGCTGATGACAAAACAACTTTGCCGTCGTTCTTCTTCATAATTGCATTACCCGAAAGAATAGCGCCAATAGTATCAGATGCTATATATTCCACTTCCTTGAAATCAACAATCACCCTGTTGTATTTTTTTGCCAGCTCTTTAAATTTATTTCTCAAATTCAATACTTCTTTAGCCTGTTTGTTCACAGCAGTGGAACTACCGGACAAGAACATAATAACGTAATTATCCTTTTCTCTGATACTTGCCTGGAATGGTTTCATCTTAATCCCTTTTATAATAATAATTCAAATATCATACTAATTAACAAACTGAAAAATAATTGATTTTATTATAAATACAAATTTTTATTATTGTACTTTCAATTTTTTTATTGTTTCTTCTGCTAAAATCTTTAAAGAATAAATATGTACCTGATCATATCTGTGTAATTCCACTCTCGCGTCGGGGAATTTTTTTTGTTCAATCATCGGTATCAATTCTGCTGCATTCAACTTTTGGATAATCAGCAGAAGCAAGGCCAGCGACGCTGCTGAATTTTCTTTGAACACGCAGCGGTACAATAATTTCCACGAATCCTCCATCAGTTCGGGATAGGTTTCGGATAATAACAATAAAGAATAATAAGCGCCGGTTCTCAGTGGAGTGTGGTCGATATAATTATCCGGGCCTTCCTCAATTTCATCAACGTAGGATATAAGCAGTTTGGAAAATTCTATGGCAAGCTGCCTGTTTGCAGCAATTATTTCTCCAATAGCTTCAGGGGCACCCCAGGGCAGGCCGCCGGATTCCTCTGTAAGCATCCATACAGCACGGCGGATCAGGATTCTTGCCCTGTCGGTATCCATACCGCCCAGTATGGAAAATCCCTTTAAAGCTTTATTTTTTATTTCAATATCATTTCCGCATATCAGCGAGAACAACGGGCCCGAAATTCTAAAATCATATTTTTCTGCAAAATCAATAAGGTTTTCATTCCAGTTATCAGATTTCAATATTGGAATAAGCGCTTTTTTGATCTTACGCAGCCCTTTTAAAGATTTTTCTTCTGTATCAAATTGCATTTCAATTCCTAATAATAATAAGTTCATTCAGCAAGACGTATTACTTGAATATTAAGTGGGAATTAATTAGTGAAAGCTAAATATTAGCAGAAATAGAAATCCCGGACATTCATCCGGGATAATTCTTTAAATCAATTTGCATAAAAAATTGTTACTATTCAGCTATGATGATATTATTCTGTTTGAAAAGAATAATTGCAAAATTGTCATTCTGAAGGAGCTTGCGACTGAAGAATCCACATGTTTTTGGATAAAATCACGAAGAATAGACTCTTCACTTCGTTCAGAGTGACATTCTTTGGAATTTTTTTAAAACAGTTAACATATTCTTCCTTTATGCTGAGTAATAACAAAAAATCTTAATAATCGTCAGGATTTTTTATTTCCCTGATAAGCCTTTGGCATTCTTCAAGAAGCCCGTCGTCGTTACCATTCAGGTCAAGGTATTTATTAAAATCGCTAAGGGCAAGTTCGTCTCTTTCGGCAAGCTTATGAACAACAGCCCTGCCATAATAAGCCAAACCGTAATCCGGATCCGTCTGAATAGCTTTTGAGTAGTCTTCTAATGCTTTTTCATCGTTGTTCATAAAATGATAAGCATTGGCCCTTGAATAATAAGCATCAGCAGATTCATTATTCAGATCAGCTGCTTTTGTAAGGTCTGCAACTGCTTCCTGATAATTACCCTCCTTGATATTACATACTCCCTTGCTGTACCATGCTTCATAATAATCCGGCGATAATTTTACGGCTATTTCAAAATCCTTAATGGCATTAGCAATATCTCCTTTGTAGAAATATGCAAGCCCCCGCCCGTAATAGGACGGAGCGTAATTTGAATTCACCTTTATCGCTTCTGAATAATTTTTCATTGCCAGGTCGTAATCCTTGTTCATTATCGCGTTATAGGCAGTCTGTATCAGGCTTTTTTCCTGTGCCTGCACGGCAAATCCTATAAGAAATACAGACATTATCAATAATATTTTTTTCATTGTCAGCCTTAATAATATTTTATCAAAAACAACAGGCAAGTTATCATTTTGCAATCTAATTACCAAGATCAAACTTTATAATAAACATATTTTTTTTGAGAAAGTACAAATACATTCTGATATAAGTAATCGGATAATTGATATTACGGTAGTACATATACCACTCACCCGATCACTCTAAGTGATCGGATGATTTTTTTTATAAAGTTCTAATGAGTAATATAGTTATAAAAACATAAATACTTGTGAAATAAAATTTAAGATTATTTGTTTTTTTCTTGCTTTTTTATTTTCTTTTAATTAACTTTATTCAAATTCATATTTCAAATTGAAAACAGTGGAGCCAATGCTTTTATTAAGCCAATGCTTTTATTAAGCCAAAATAATTGGAGGTTGAGATGAACAGAAGCCCGTAACAAAAATAATCCCCATAACAGCAATAATAAAAAGGCCGGGGAAAACCCCGACCCCAGATTGACTCTACGTTCCGGTCTAAAGGAAAATTGTAGAGGTCAATGTGCCATATTTTTCAGACGCTCTTGCGTTTGCTGTATTGCTTTGCAGTAAATGCAATGAAATTTTCAAAAAATGTAAAAATAACAAAATAGAGTGATATATGAAAAAGACTATATTTTTAGTAATAGCAGTATTAGTGCTTTCGTTTAGTTTTAGCCAGGCACAGGATCCATGCGCGGCTTGTTTGTCGCCAAAGGTCTGTTCGGTAGCAAATATCGGGGATATGTTGCCGGGCTGCCCTGACGCAAAAGCAATAATTTGTTACGAATGTCCACCATCACAACCATATATGTATGTTGAAGTATTAGAAATGCAGGGAGTTTGTCCCGGATATGAAGATGCTGTATGGGATATTCTTGATGAATGGGTTTTAGAAAACCAGGCAGAATTATGCGGTTCAATACCATGCGATCAGGGTTCCAAAACAGTGGAAATTACAAACTTTTCATGCGCCGATATATATTGGGACGGGACATCCTTGACTTATAAAAGATCTTCAAGTTGTGATTTACGTTGTACAAGGGTTTTTGATTGGTGTTGGTGTAATTGTACTCCGGACTGTATAGGGAATTCTCCGCGTACTCCTTGTACACCATTTACAAACTATGTAGAAAATGATCCTTATACTACAGGAGATGGAGAATGCGTAAAAGAACCGTATGGTCCAAATACAAATTATATATACGGAGCCACACCATGGGTATTATATTGCGTTCAAATCCAGGATGATTGCAATTAAATTATTGATTTATGGAGGTATGGCTTGCCATGCCTCCGCAATTTTATTTACATATTCTTAATTTCAGGTGAAAAAATGAAAAAATATTATCTACTGCCAATCTTTCTTTTTATCTTTAATGCTTTCAGTATATGTTCACAAACCTTCAACCTTATGCCACTGAAAATACATTATTTGGGTACAGTAGCCGCAGGGGATTATATTATTGCTTACGGGACGAACGGATCGGGGCTGGAGTCGATAGACGGCGGTAAAACTTGGAAGCACAGATATATTCACGAATATGGTGAAATCAGGAAAATTGTTAATGCAAACGATACTTTGTTTGGAATATTGAACCCGGATATATTGCTCAAATCGGTTGATAAAGGGAAAACATGGTTGAAAACCAAATTCGAAACAGGCGAGGATAATATTTTTGTTAATATTCTATCTTTTGGCGATTTTGTTTATATCAGAACCCAACAAAGTATTTTCCGATTCGATAAAAATTATAACCTGATAAATGAATATATAGATACTTTAATAATTTCGGAAGAAAGCTCAAATCCTTTTTTCAGTCCTGATGAATTGCCTAAATATTACGATAACACTTTTATTGGAGAAAGAAATGACGAAATTATTGCTGCTCTTTCATATAAATACAGTTCATTCCTTGTTCTTTCACCGGACCTTATAGAAAGCAGGGTGATTACGCTAAATGATAAAATGTATATTACTAACCCGGCAACATACAGGCTAAGAGACATAATGAAAATTAATGAAGAATACGTGTTTAATATAGCCGGTCAGCTATATATGTCGGATGATGATTATGATAACTGGACTTATTTTTACACGGATACGCTTTATATGAACAGGAGTGATAAGGATTATTTTAAGAATAATTATGTTTTAGGAAATACATATTATGTTTTCGATAAAATGCTTTATGCTAATGATTATATAGATGATACAACATTTCAATTTCAGTGGGATTTTGGTTTGTTTCAATATTTTTCTACGCCTGCAGACACATTTGTTAATATCGGAAATGAATTTATTAATCATTACCACAGCCTGAATAATTACGGACAGCCGTCGGTTTTTCAGAACGGCATATATCAAAAAATAAGGGAACGCAATTACGTGTGCGGGAATAAAACAGTTCTAAGCGCCGGAATAGAAAACACATTGCTAAAAGCTGAAAATCTCGGGGAATCCTGGGAGCTTGTTTCCAGCAACTCCGGTAAGCCTGCTTTTATCTGGAATGATTCCACATATTCATTCAGGAAAAAAGAAAATTATTCCGATAATAATTTTAATGAAATCAATACAAGCTTTGATTACGGCAATACATTCCAACCAGTAAAAAGAATTGCAATTATTCATGATTCTGTTCCGGAATTAACGTATCACGCCTTAACAAACCCATCCGGTGAGTATTTCAATAAAGACGGAAGCGGCTTTATACTTGGCTATAAGTCCTGGATGAACTACCCTTGCGGAAATATTTTCTATACAAACAATTACGGTCGATCGTTTTATCCACACACATTAACGCCATTTAACCACTGCGGAAATCCTGCCGAAAGAAACATGACTAATATATGCAAATCCGGAAGCAAATACCTGTTTTGCGCCTATCTTGACAATCCCTTATCAACGAATTATACTTATATTTTTGACGAGAACATATTCGAGGAGACCAACCCGGAGGTGAAGCTGAACTGCGATATTGCTGTAACCGATTCATTATGCTATGTTCATTATGTTCTTGCCGATAATTTTGATTCTTTTTTGAAGTTCTGCTCCACAAAAGAGCAAAGCCAGAATTATTTTTCAGCTTTTGAAGTGTTAGAAGCCACAGACAGCGGCAGGGTAAGGAAATCAATATACAAAATTGACGAATGGCTTGAGTTCAGCCAGATATACGAACTGAACAAGGATTCTGTGTTCTTTGCCGCTACATATCCCGCACGAATACTGATGTACGACAGGAAACGCAATACATTTGATAATCTTTACGAAAATGCAGAGCTGGACAGCATTTTCTTTATGGAGCTTAGCGGAAAGTTTTACATTCTCGGCGAGGAGCTTTTCCTTGAAAATACTGACAGAAACGACCTGACGAAATGGGAGGACGCTCCCTGGGATTATGGCCGCCCGACATTTTCTTCCGTTATTTGCAAGGGCAATGTGGCTCTCGTCGGGCTAAGTGACAGCCTGCGCCCCTTCAACTACTACCGCATGATGACAGAAGAGCACGCACCGGTAGGGGTTGAAATTCAAGCCGAAAAGCTTTACTACACTAATCATTTCTATGCAGGGAATCCATATCCCTTGCCGGGCCGCAACCTGATAAAAACACGGATATCTTACGATATGAGCTTCGACCTTGAAGAATCAATTATGGGCATTTACGATCTTTCCGGCGAGCAGGTGCAAAACAAAGAACATATCGAAATAAATTGGCTGAACAAAGCCTCGGCGGAATTCATCTGGAACTGTTCTGCAGTTCCCTCGGGCATTTACTTTATCCTCGTTCGTCACAACGGCATCACGGACAGCATTCCGATAGTAGTGGAGAAGTAGAATTGAAAGTTCAACCGATGGCTTAAGCCATCGGTTGAACTTAATTGTTGACTAATCATAAATGGTGAGAAGATGAAAAAAATTATTGTTCTAGTATTTCTAACTGCAATATTCAGCGCACGCGCCGAAACCTTCAACCTTATGCCGCTTAAAATACATTATTTTGGTACTGTAGCCGCAGGGAATTATATTATTGCTTACGGGACGAACGGTTCGGGGCTGGAATCGATGGACGGGGGTAAAACTTGGAAGCACAGATATATTCACGAATACGGTGAAATAAGGAAAATTGTTAATGCAAACGATACTTTGTTTGGAATATTGAACCCGGATATATTGCTCAAATCGGTTGATAAAGGGAAAACATGGTTGAAAACCAAATTCGAAACAGGCGAGGATAATATTTTTGTTAATATTTTAGCGTCGGGTGATTTTGTTTATATCAGAACCCAACAAAGTATTTTCCGATTCGATAAAAATTACAACCTGATAAATGAATTTTCTGATACTTTAATATTTTCTGAAGAAAGTTACGATCCGTTTTCATATCCGAAGGAATTGCCGGGACGTTACGACAACACATTTATTGGCGTTTGTAATAACGATATTATTGCTGCTCTTTCATATAAATACAGTTCATTTCTTGTTCTTTCCCCGGACCTTATAGAAAGCAGGGTAGTTACGCTAAATGATAAAATGTCAATCACCAACCCTGCCACTTACGACTTGAGAAATATTTTTAGTATTTATGGCGAACCGGTTTTTAATATTACAGATCACTTATATAAGCCTGACGCTGATTACCAGAATTGGACATATTTTTTCGCAGATACGCTTTATATGAACAGCGCCGATGAAAATTATAACATATATCACAATTATGTTCTAAGGAATACTTTTTTTGCTTTTGATGAGATGCTTTATGCTAATGATTATATTAACGATACAACATTCGAATTTTATTCGGATTACGCGATATATCAGTATTCGCCTACGCCTGCCGACACCTTTTTAATTACCGGCAATAAATTTATTAATCATTACCACAGCCTGTATAATTACGGTTACCCGTTAGTTTTTAAAACAAGCATATATAAGAAAATAAGGGAACGCAATAACGTGTGCGGGAATAAAACAGTTCTAAGCGCCGGAATAGAAAACACATTGCTTAAAGCTGAAAATCTCGGGGAATCCTGGGAGCTTGTTTCCAGCAATTCCGGTATGCCTGCATTTATATGGAATGATTCCACATATTCATTCAGGAAAAATGAATATTATTCCGATAATAATTTTAATGAAATCAATACAAGCTATAATTATGGCAATACATTCCAACCAACCAAAATGACAACTACCAATCCTGAGGATACAGTACCGTTCTTAAAATACGAATCTTTAACAAATCCATGCAGTCAGTATTTCAATAAAGACGGAAGCGGCTTCATACTTGGCTATAAATCCTGGATGAACTACCCTTGCGGAAATATTTTCTATACAAACAATTACGGGCAATCATTTTATCCGCATACTTTAACTCCATTTAACCAATGCGGAAATCCTGCCGAAAGAAACATGACTAATATATGCAAATCCGGAAGCAAATACCTGTTTTGCGCTTATCTTGACAATCCCTTATCAACGAATTATACTTATATTTTTGACGAGAACATATTCGAGGAGACCAACCCGGAGGTGAAGCTGAACTGCGATATTGCTGTAACCGATTCATTATGCTATGTTCATTATGTTCTTGCCGATAATTTTGATTCTTTTTTGAAGTTCTGCTCAACAAAAGAGCAAAGCCAGAATTATTTTTCAGCTTTTGAAGTGTTAGAAGCCACAGACAGCGGCAGGGTAAGAAAATCAATATACAAAATTGACGAGTGGCTTGAGTTCAGCCAAATATATGAACTGAACAAGGATTCTGTGTTCTTTGCAGCTACATATCCCGCACGAATACTGATGTACGACAGAAAACGCAATACATTTGATAATCTTTACGAAAACGCAGAGCTGGACAGCATTTTCTTTATGGAACTTAGCGGGAAGTTCTACATTCTCGGCGAGGAGCTTTTCCTTGAAAATACTGACCGAAACGACCTGACGAAATGGGAGGACGCCCCTTGGGATTATGGCCGCCCGACATTTTCTTCCGTTATATGCAAGGGTAATGTGGCTCTCGTCGGGCTAAGTGACAGCCTGCGCCCCTTCAACTACTACCGCATGATGACAGAAGAACACGCCCCGGTTGGGGTTGAAATTCAAGCCGAAAAGCTTTACTACACTAATCATTTCTATGCAGGGAATCCATATCCCTTGCCGGGCCGCAACCTGATAAAAACCCTGATATCCTACGATATGAGCTTCGACCTTGAAGAATCAATATTAGGGGTTTACGATCTATCCGGCGAACAGGTACAAAACAAAGAACATATCGAAATTAATTGGCTGAACAAAGCCTCGGCAGAATTCATCTGGAATTGTTCGGCAGTTCCCTCGGGCATTTACTTCATCCTCGTCCGCCACAACGGCATCACGGATAGTATTCCGATAGTAGTGGAGAAGTAGAAAGAATAAAAAAACTCATCCGACCACTTGAAGTGATCGGATGAGTTATAAATATATAAAAAATCTGTTTGCCGGATATTAATTATCCATGAACATCTTTATATCTTCATCAACTTCACCAATACCACCAATACCGAATTTCTCGACAAGAACATTTACCACATTCGGCGATAGGAATGCCGGAAGCGTTGGCCCGAGATGAATATTTTTTACGCCAAGGTAAAGCAGCGCCAGCAGAACAATAACGGCCTTCTGTTCATACCAGGCAATGTTGTACGCCACCGGAAGGTCGTTCACATCTTCAAGCCCGAAAACTTCTTTAAGCTTCAGGGCTATAAGTGCCAGAGAATATGAATCATTGCACTGGCCTGCATCAAGTACGCGCGGAATACCGCCAATATCGCCAAGAGGCAGTTTGTTGTAACGGTATTTGGCACATCCAGCTGTAAGTATTACAGTATCCTTTGGTAATTTTTCAGCAAATTCAGTATAATATTCCCTTTTGTTCATTCTGCCGTCGCAACCTGCCATTACAAAGAATTTCTTAATTGCGCCGGATTTAACCGCATCCACAACTTTATCTGCAAGCGCAAATACCTGTTCGTGGGCAAATCCGCCAACAATTTCTCCTGTTTCAATCTCTACCGGAGGTGCGCAGTTCTTAGCCTGTTCGATTATCTCAGAAAAATCTTTCTTACCGTCCGGGCCGTCAGGGATATATTTAAACCCGGGGTATCCTGCAGCATTAGTAGTATAAATACGCTCGCTATAGTTGTTAGATTTTTTCGGGGGAACAATACAGTTTGTTGTAAAGAGTACCGGCCCGTTGAATGATTCGAATTCCTCGTTCTGTTTCCACCATGCATTACCGTAATTGCCAACGAAATGATCATATTTTTTGAATGCAGGATAATAATGAGCCGGAAGCATTTCACTGTGGGTATATACATCCACTCCCGTACCTTCTGTCTGTGCAAGAAGTTCTTCCATATCCTTCAGGTCGTGTCCGCTTATCAGAATACCGGGATTGTTCCTGACACCGATATTAACCTTGGTAATTTCCGGGTTGCCAAATTTTTCAGTATTTGCCTTATCCAGAAGTGCCATTACATCCACACCGTATTTACCTGTTTCCATAACGAGGGCCACCAGCTCGTCGGCGCTGAGATTATCGTTAACTGTTGCAGCCATTGCCTTGTGGACGAATGCAAATATTTCAGTATTTTTATAACCCAGACGGAAAGCATGGTCTGCGTATGCAGCCATTCCCTTAACACCATAAATAATAAGTTCCCGCAATGAGCGTACATCTTCGTTTTTTGTATCAAGAATTCCTATCTCTTCAGCTTTATTGGCAAAATCAATGTCGCTGTTCCCGTACCATGTTGCACAATCCGGAGTATCTCCATTAGTGCTGCCACCGGCATTTACGAGATCAGTCTTTATTTCTTCCTTCATCCACAGGCCTTTGCGAATTTTATTCCTGATAGCTTTATCATCGAAATTTGAATTTGTTATTGTTGCAAATAAAGCATCAAGAGTAAATTGATTTACGTCATCCCTGTCGATTCCTTTTTCTCTTGCTTTTTCTGCATAAAAGGATATTCCCTTTACAATATAAACCAAAAGGTCCTGCAAATCCGAAACTTCGGCTGTTTTACCACAATATCCTGCTTTTGCTGTACATGCTACACCATTTGTGGCTTCCTGACACTGAAAACAATACATAACTTTCTCCAAAAAAATATTAATAATAATTATCTGTTAATTTCTATAGTTTTATCGCTTAATTGAATTTTTTGCACAATGTTACCATGCAAATCCATTACATGCTCTTCTATTTCAATATTATTCCTGCTTAACAAAACTGCTGTCTTTGCAATTTTGCTTAGTCCGCTGCAGCAGGGCACTTCCATCCTGACAACAATTGCTTTCGGAATATCATTATTGCTGAATATTTGTGAAAGTTTTTCTGCGTATGGCTCGGTGTAATCAAGCTTGGGGCAGGCAACAACAACCGACCTCCCGGCAAGGTAGTCAGTATGAACGTTTGCCGAGGCAATTGGCCCGCATGTTGACATAATAACCAGTTCTTTGCCATTGAAGTAAGGAGCCGCAGGATTAACAAGATGAAGCTGTACCGGCCATTGTTCCAGCAGTGATTCATTCTTTCCCTCGGGCGTTTCCGGTTTTTTCTTTTCCGGTTTCAATACATTCAGTACTTTTATTTGCGATCCCGGGCAGGCTGAACCATTGTGATGCTTATGCATTAGAACTTCAGGAATAGCCGGCGAATTCTCTTTCAGGGGATTTTCAATGCCTTTCTTATTCAGGTAATCGACTGCCTGATTGTAATAATCCATTGCCCCGTGCTCTTTCAAATGTTTCAGATGAGCTATCATAACGGATTCGGGTTTCTTCAGCAAGGATTCTATAACAAGTTCTTCGCTGTATAGCTTGGCTTCACGTTCCTCTATTATGATTGCCCCTTCCGGACAATGCCCTATGCATGCTCCCAGGCCGTCGCAAAACAGCTCGCTTACAAGCCTGCATTTTCCATCGATTACCTGTAGGGCCCCTTCTTTACACCCCGGTATGCAATCGCCGCATCCGGTACATTTTTCTTCGTCTATTTTTATTATCTGTCTTTTCATTTTCATTCCTTTTCTTATTCAGACTCATTTGTCTGATTCTAAAATAGGACAAAAAAGTCTGCTATGCAAGAAAAATTTTCATTTTTTTTAAATTTCTAAAAATTATTTTATAAATTCCTTTAATTGATAATAAGGATATAAGAATGACTGTAATATTTTCGAAAAAATGTGAACTCGGGCTTCAGGCAGTATTATTTCTCTCAGCGCAGAAGGCAGGTAAAAAATTCAGCGCTTCAGATATTTCAAAAGAACTTGACGTACCCAGGGAATTTGTATCAAAAGTACTGCAAACACTTACCGGAAGCGGCATTGTTGGTTCTCAGAAGGGTAAGTCAGGTGGTTTTTTTCTTGACAAATCCCCTGAAGATGTCCGGCTTATTGATATAGTAATGGCAATTGACGGCCTTGAAATTTTTCACAAATGCGTGTTGGGTTTTAAAGGCTGTTCGGTTTCGGAACCCTGCCCGGTACATAACAAATGGGGTAAGCTCAGGGATGAAACTTATAAAATGCTTAGCGAGGAAACCCTGGCAGAGCTGAGAGATAAAACTGTAAATAAGATAAACAGTTTGAAAGACTTAACATCTATCAGTTAGATCTTTGGTATTTTAACAAAGAAAGTAGTTCCTTTTCCGTGTTCGCTTTGAATTGATATTTCTCCTTTCAATGCATCTACGCAGTTCCTAACAATTGTAAGCCCTAACCCGGAACCCGAAATAGAACCTATAAATTTCTCGTTTCTATAAAAGGGATCAAAAATTTTCTCCTGATCTTTGAAACCGATTCCATATCCTTTGTCCATGAATGCCATCAGAATTTTATCATCATCTTTACTAATTTTTATCTGAACCAATTTACCCGGTTCAGAATATTTTAATGCGTTTGAAAGCAGGTTTCTTGATATCTGGCCGAGTATTTTTTTATCACTTATAATTATTTCTTCATCAAGGTCAAAATCCAGATTGATTTCATGATTATCTTTATCTATTGTTTTTTGCTGTTCAATTAAGTCAGTGAAAAACTTCAATAAATTAAATTCCTGAAATTCCGATGAGATTACTCCGGAGTCACTGTCAATTTTGCCAACAGTAATAACATCTTCAAGCAGGCTTGTCATTATTTCAACGCTGTGCCTGATTTTTTTCAATTGTTCATTAGATTTATCGGAATTTTCGATAATTTTTTCCAGCACATAAGTTGATAGCATTATAACAGTAAGAGGTGTACGGTATTCATGCGAAACCATGGAAACAAACCTGGTTTTAAGAGCGCTTAGTTCCTTCTCGCTTTGCAGGGCAAGTTCAAGTTTGTCCTTAGCAACTTGTAATTCGGCAGTTCTTTCTTCAACTTTCAGCTCAAGATCTGCATTCAGTTTTTTTACTCTTTCCTCGGCTTTTCTTCTTTCCTCTATAGCTCTGGCCTGCTGAATATTTTTGTAAGCCAACTGAGAAAGCTGATCTGCCATCAGGGTGATTGCCAAACCAATTTTTTCAAATTGCTCCAAGGACATTTCCGGAACTTTTTCCAAAGCTGCCATGTATTCTTTTTTGTCAGCGCCTATTTCATCAGCATATTTCTCCAGGGATAACAAATTTGTCTTTTCATTTTTTACCTGTCCGAAAAGCCAGTTTGCAATGTGCTGGTCACCAACCATGATTTTTGTACCACCATCCCAAAGGCCTGCACTTTTGCAAGGTGCAATATATAATTCCTTTCCGGAGTTATTTCTTATTTCAGCATCACTGATAATACAGTTGTTTCTGCCTTTTTCGCTTTTCCGGACAATATGCTCACAGAAAAATGTAAACCGGCTTGGTTTGGTTATCGGTGTTCCGTCGGGTTCGGTTATTAATGCAGCAACTCCTGTTGCTTCTGAAAAGGCATCCTGAATTTCCTGAATTTTTTCAATATCAAAAAGAAGTTCGAATGAATAGTTCACACTGTCTGTTAATGGTTTGGTCAGCGAATCTATTCTCTCTTTCATTAATTGTTCAATGCGTTTTCTTTCGCTTATATCCCTTACAAATGACCACATACCAATATTTTCGCCTCTATCATCCTTCAGAATGAAGATATGAAGCTCAACAGGAATTATCTTTCCGTCTTTTCTGATATACTCTTTTTCATAGTTATCCGAATAACCTTTTGGAATAACCTGCTCATAGATAAGTTTATGTTCTATCGGCCACCATTTTTCAGGTGTAATATCTTTATAAGACATTTTTTTCAGTTCTTCGCGTGAATAGCCGATAAGTTTTTCAAAAGCAGGATTCATATCCAGGATATTACCCTTCATATCCACGAGGGCAAAGGATTCGATCATGTTTTCGTATAGCTGCCTGTATTTTTTCTCGGATTGCTTTAACGCTTTTTCTGCTTTAATTTTTTGAGTAACATCAGTAATAAAATTCAGAGTAGCAGGTTTGCCATCCCAGTTAATCAAAACTGGTTTGATTTCAAGCCAAATTATCGAACCGACTTTAGAGCGAATTCGGGTGACGTAATAATCTTTTACCTGCTCACCTTTTAATCTCATGTAGTGGTTCCTCAGCACCATATCCCTGTCATCTTCATGCAGAAATTTCATGAAGGGCTGCTCCATACATTCTTCATCGGTATAACCGGCAATATCCGGGAATGCAGGATTAAAGAATTTAATAAGACCGTCCTGAGCAATTAAGATTACTTCGTTGGCATTATCTATCACGGCCCTGTATTTTTCTTCGCTCAGCATTATTGCGTTTTTCATTTTCTCACGCTTTGTCAGGTCTCTTTTTAGTTGCTGCATTGTGTCTTTCAGTTTTATTTTCATTTTAACAAAAGACTCTGCGAGCTGAGAAATTTCATCGTGCCCTTTTATCTCAATTCTACTTTCGAAGTTTTGTTCACTGATTTTGATAGCTGCTTTGTTTAATTCATATATCGGTTTAAGTATTATCAGCCTGGTAATAATTATAACTGATATCAGAAGAACTAACAAGAACAGCAGGACTATAATTGCAAAATTTGTGTAAAAAGCCGGCAAACCACTAAGTGCTTCAGAGGCTGGAATTACTATACCAAGATGCCAATCCAGGAAATCCAGTTTTTTGCTAACAACAAAGTATGAATCACTGTTGTCAGAATAATCAATTTTTTTTAAGGATTTATCATTTAGCAGGGAATTATTCAGCTTGTCAATTGCTTTGAATATTTCAGTTTCCTCCCGGTGGCTATAATTTTCAAATATATCGATATTTTTATTTTTCAACTTGGTTTGGGCAAGTTCCGGCGAAATTATCATGTGCCCTTTTGAATTAAAAATCATCCCGTAACCGGTCTTGTAAAATCTTTTGCTCAGAACTTCAAGATATATTTCATCAAGAATCACATCATGCCCTACAATACCTTCAAATTTATTATCAACATAAACAGGAGTTATAAGTGAGGTCATCCAATGCTTCCATATCGGATCGTAATATGGCTCAGTCCAAACCGGTAATCTACCCGGATTATTTTCAGGAGTAGCAATTGAATAAAAAATATCTTCATGGAAATTATGATTGCCTTCAATTTGCAAAGCCCAATTCTTGGGATATATCCTGATCATCTGGCCTTTTGTGATGAAATACATATTGAAAATTGAAACAGAAAGCCCTTTTGCATATTCATCAAAGCCTGTTTCGGTTCTTTTAACCAATTCAATTGATCTTTCAGTATCAGGCGAAATTTCAGATATAAATACTCCTGAAATATCTTTGTTTTTTATTTTACTTGTATCTGTTCTTATTGATTTGTTGAATCTTGTATATTTACTATTATAGTCACTGTCTTTTAAAATTTTATCATCACGGATCATTTTTGAAATAAATAAGGAGGATTTTACGCCGGTTTTCTTTATCCTTCTGAAAAATTCTGTAATATCAGAAGCTTCATCATTTACAAAAACTTCCATAGACTGATCCAGCTGATCAATTATAAGATCCTCGATAATATCAGAAATGAATTTTCCACTGATCAAAAAGAACAATAAAAATAATGAGCCAAAAGCTACCAGGGTTTTAATACTAAGACCGAATTTGATTTTGGTATCCGGCATTACTACTCCGCTATATTATATTTCAGAATAAGATCATTATTTATCCGCAAAAAAATTTGCCTGTAATATTTTTAACATAATAAGGATAATTTAGGAAATATCAAATATCTAATCTATAATCGGCCGGATCTCCGATATTACAAATCATAGTGCATTCAACGGAAAAGAATAATTATAATGTACAACCAGCCTAAAAAAAACATTCTTCCGGAGAAATGCTTTATAATTATTCTCCCCGATATATCCGGGCACTCCTTTATCATTTCAAGGGAAATAATCTTATACGGCTTTCGAGCCATCTCCTGATAAAAAGAACGAACAGGAGTAATTTTAAATTAAATCCTGACTTTATAATATCATTGATTTTCATTTAAATGATCGAATCTGATAAAAATTTCTATGGAAAGAGAAGATATATCATTAAAAAAAGCAACTCCGGAAAATAGAGTTGCTTTTTAGAAATATTATAATTCACAAATTTATGAATTAACAATTGCAAGGGCTTTTTCTTTCTGGTTCGGAAAGAGATTTTTGGGTACTGCGGGTTTCCCTTTTTTTGAAAAGACGATATATCGTGCACATTCTTCAAAATCGCCAAGGCAGTATTTGTTTTTATATGTTTCCGCCATCGATGGCATGTTTTCCATTTTATCATGAAAAAAAGGACATCCTTCCAAACATTCACATTGTGCCATAATAAATAACCTTTGTGTAATGAAACATGTTGTAATATCTATGATAGTATAAAAATAAAAAAAATAAGAATAAAAATGAAAATTAAAATTTATATTTTAAACCAATCCCCAGAATTTCCTTTACCTGTAATCTTGGCCCTTCACCTGTTTTTGTTTTTATTCCGTTCTGATAATCGTATAGTGGAACATTGATATTGTCGTCGTATATCAGGTGGACAAATATATTTGAAGTTATAAAATCATTCACCTTCATGTCAAGCGAGCTTTCCCAGTTTACATCAATATTATCCCGATTGCCGGAATCCTTATCTGTATAATTGTTGAACAGATTGATGTTTGTTTTAAAACCTACATTCTCGATTATTTGCTTTTTGTATTTAAGAGTCAGGTAAGCGCCGAAATCAGCCCGGATTTTTTTGCCGGGCTTAATAATATTACCCAGGCTGTCTTTAACGGCAGGGTCAACACTGAATGAACCGTTGTTTGCCAGGTTCTGGTCTTCCACGAAAATTATTCTGCCGGTTACAGGCGAAAGATATACAGAAAATCCTTCGTTTGGCTTATAGTCCATCCCCGTTGACATCACAAGATAGGCAGGAGCCATGAATTTTGAAACAAGAACAGAATCATTGGGATAATTGAATCCTTCGGCAAATTGAGTTTTAAAACTAAGCAAAACACTATAATAATAATCGCCAAACCCGCGATAACCAAATTGAGAGCTTAAATCGATTTTATCTTCTGTCTTTCTGGTTTCAAATTGGTCGGAATACATTATTCCGAAGGCAAAGTCCGCAGAATTATCCCAAACAATATCACTGTCTTTAAAGTTTGCAAAGAAACTCAATGCAGATGTTCCCGAAACAGAACTTTCGCCGCCCTTCGCCCAATTAGAGAATGCTATCTGGTTGAACACCAGGCTGGCGGCGCCTCCCTTTTTCCAGTTTGAACTGTCGCTTACTGTTGAATAAAGATAATTTGTTGCAGCAAGAATAATAAACAGAATAACTAACTTCTTCATCGTTTCATCCTTCACGTTTCTTCATTTTAACAAAAATACCCATTTTTTACATTGCCGGCAAATTATGTAAAATCAAAAATTACAACTCCCCATATCTCTGTTCAACAAATTTACAAATTAGCCGTCACTAATAGTAAAATTAATGGAGGCTATATGAAATTGATAATATATTTAGCTGTGCTGTTTTCAATGACAGGATTAACTAACTGTAAAGACAAAGAGGTAACTGAAAGTATGGAATTTAACAAGCTTACACCGGAAGAGGAAAGAGTTATAATTAATAAAGGTACAGAAAGGCCCTTCAGCGGTGAATATACATTTCATAAAGAAAGCGGAGTGTATAAATGCAAACAATGCGGTGCAGAGCTGTATCAGTCGGAAGATAAATTTGATTCGCACTGCGGATGGCCCAGCTTTGACGATGAAATTGACGGTGCGGTGAAAAGGGTACCGGATGCTGACGGACACAGAACAGAGATTGTATGTGCAAACTGCGGAGGCCACCTGGGGCATGTGTTCCTTGGTGAAGGCTTTACTGAGAAGAATACCCGGCATTGCGTAAATTCCATATCCCTTCTCTTTGAACCACTGGATCCCGGAAGCGTTAATGCTGAAACAGCAATTTTCGCTTCGGGGTGTTTCTGGGGAACAGAGTATCATTTCTCAAAGGAACCGGGTGTTATTTCCACTACTGTCGGGTATATTGGCGGGCATGTTGATAATCCTTCCTATGAACAGGTTTGCTCCGGGAATACAGGCCATGCAGAAGCCGTGAAGGTTGTTTACGATCCATTGAAGACAGATTATGAAACACTTGCAAGATTGTATTTTGAAACACATGATCCTACACAGGTAAACCGGCAGGGACCGGATATTGGGGATCAATACAGATCCGAAGTATTCTATTTCGATGAAAAACAGAAAATTATTGCAAAAAACCTCATAGGCTTGCTTGAAGCAAAGGGATATGATGTTGCTACGGAATTAACCCCGGCAGCTGAATTCTGGCCTGCAGAGGATTATCATCAGGACTACTACGAGCGTAAAGGCAGCAAACCTTATTGCCATTTCTATACTAAGCGATTTTAAGCATAGTGCTGTAAGGCAGGGATTCTAACCCCTGCCATATAGCTGTCCGTAAGTTTTATATGATGGCACTGCAGGTGATTCAATAACAAAAAGCCTGCTATGTTCATAAGACCGTATATTAATATTAGTTCCGGCAAACCTGAAAAAATCGTCATTAACCAAATCATGGCCGTCAACGTGTATTTTACCTTCAATCAGATATGCTGATAAGATATTTCCTTCGTCCACCTTAAAACTTATATCACCCGGATCAATATCCAAAAGCTTAACTGTTACATTTTCAGACTCCATAATTATCGGGCTATCCTTGCCAACATAGGTTCTCATTTTAAGGTTTTCATTGGTTTTCACACTGAAGCTTTCGTTTTTATAATCATTGTATGAGGCAGGCATTCCCAAAGTTTTTTGAAGGCCCGGATCAAACCATATTTGGAAAAACTGGGTATCAGTACCCATTTTTTCAGCGTGAGTAATCCCGTTACCGGCACGGATTATCTGGGCATCACCGGGGTTTAATCTGCGCCAGTCTTTGTTTTTACTATCGTAATGCTCAATGTACCCTTTCAAAACAAAGGACATTATCTCGAACCCCTGATGTGGATGTTCTGCGATAAGTGATTCATTCCGGGAACTTGCGTTTGCCCAGTAGAATAAATTTGAATATGGTTTAAATCCGTTTGTTTCACCCGGAAAACCTATTGGTTTATTTTCGATTATTTCACCGTTGTTAAATCCGCCAACTGCCTGGTCAGCTTTTCTTAATATATCATATTTCATAATAATCCATTTATTGTAATTAGAAATTTATAATATTACCGGATAATCTCATGCCAATAATTGTATATGGCTGATATTTAAAAGGATAGTACTGATATGTTAAACCTGCTTTTCTGAAAATATCACGGTATGCCACGAAAATCAGCGGAATATTGACTGTTTTGATTATCATTTTTATAATCAAGCGATAGAACAATATCCTAAGAAAAATAATTGGCCTTGGATTTTTAGATGAAAGATAAAAATTCCTTTTTTGTAAGTTGCATACTCCATAACCGTATAATTACATCAGTGAGTAGGTGCAACATTATTCAATTATTAATTTGTTTATAATACTATTTTCGTATAAATTGCCTCCGTAACAATTCAAGGAGACTTTATATGAAAATGCTCAGGGCATTCTTTCTGTTATTTTTATGTGTTATTTCACCCGGATCAACATTTTCCCAGGCAGAGAATTTAGACAGCCTGCTAACAGGCATTCCTGATGACAGTTCGAAAGTATTGCTACTGATTGACAAAGCTACCTCGAAGGTCAGGACAAGGCCGTCGGATGCACTTCCTTATGCGGAAAAAGCCCTTGAATTATCTCGTGAATTCAGCTTGAAAAACCTTGAAAAAAAAGCCAGTAACCTGCTGGGAACAACACATTATTATTCCGGCAATATGTCTAAGGCTTTGAAATATTATAAGTCTGCACTAAAGCTTAGCCAGCAACTTAAGGACAGTATTGCTATGTCCAAACAGATAAGTAATATTGCAATAATATACACGGGCTTTGCAAATTACCCAAAAGCTATTGAATTCTATACAAAGGGAATAGAACTGGACAAGAAGATCGGCGATTCATCCGGCATTGCTGTAAAACTCGGCAATTTAAGTGCTGTATATTACTATCTTCAGGAATACGATATAGGATTGGCTAACTTGTTCGAGGCTTATAATTTAAACTTAATACACGGCGATAAAAGCAGCCTTTCTTTCAATCTTAGTAATATCGGGCTGATGCATTTTGCAAAAAAGAATTACGACAGCTCTTTGTATTATTATTTCAAAGCATTGGATATCGACAAAGAGTTAAATTATCAAATCGGCATTTCTAATCATTATACAAACATAGCTAATATTTATTCCGAAAAAGGAGATTTCAAAAAAGCAATTGAATATTACAGCTTGTCTCTTGATATAAATAAAAAGACCGGAGTAATAAAAGATATTGCAGTAAATATGATAAATATTGGAATTATGTATTCTAAATCCGGAAAGTTCAATATTGCTATTGATTATATCCACAATGGTATTTCCCATGCAGAAAAAGCCGGGCTTATTGAAGTTCAGAAGAAAGCATATTTTCACCTGAAAAGAATTTACTATGAAACCGGGAGTTATAAAAAATCCGTGGATTATTATGATAAATTCCTTCTCCTGAACGACTCGATAATGAATGAAGCAAGCATGAAGCAGATAAATGACCTTAAGTTCCTTTACGAAACCGAGAAAATGGAGATAGAGAACAAGGTGTTGAAAAAAGATAATAAGATAAAGGATATGGAAATTGGCAGGCAAAAAACCATAATTATTTTTATGGCGCTGATAGTTCTGATGATTGCTGCGATAAGCTTTATTATTTATCGCTTCAACAGAAAAATGAAAAACAACAACAACAAACTTCGCGAGCTGATAGCTACCAAAGATAAATTTTTCTCGATAATTGCCCATGACCTGAAAAGCCCGCTTTGGGCCGTAAAGGAAATTTCTCATTCAATGAGCTCGGGATATGATGTGCTTGATGAAATTGAGAAAAAAGAATCGATTATGCTAATGAATAAATCATGCAGCCAGGTTTATGCGCTTCTCGAAAATCTGCTGGTTTGGGCCAGGTCTCAGACCGGACGAATTGACTATAAACCCGATATTTATGAGTTAAAACCCATTATCGATAATGTGCTTGAGCTTACATCGGGAAATGCTGCCCGTAAAAATATTACTCTTCAATCTGCAATTCAGAATTCCCTGAAGGCAAATATTGATACAAACATGATAATTACCGTACTCAGGAATCTTGTGCTTAATGCAATAAAATTTACACCGGAAGGCGGGAATATCACTGTTAAATCTGTCAGGGAAAAAGACGATATAAAAGTTTCGGTAATTGATACCGGAATAGGAATTTCCGATCAGGATATGCAAAAACTTTTCCGGATAGACGTTAATCACACAACCATCGGTACCTCCGAGGAAAAAGGCACCGGCCTGGGTTTGATACTTTGCAAGGAATTTGTAGAAAAACATGGTGGCAGTATTTCGGTTCAAAGCAGTAAGGACAAAGGCAGCGAATTCAGCTTTACACTTCCTGCTGTGAATTAAATGTTTTTACCCGGGAAAGAATTTACATTACTCTTCCCTTCATCTTTTTTGGTTGCAATTTCTGCTCTGTTTCGGCCCTCCGGGATAAGAGATTTTTGTTCCGAACGGGGGATTGAGTTTTTGATAATAATCCGGCAGATAATTTTCAGTTTGAAACCAATGCCTGATAATAGAATAGTAAATATCAGCACTACTCAATATTGTCTTTGTTTTAAATAGAAATAATTATATTTTTATCTGTGATGTTCGGGAATTGATTTGATAATAACCCGATAGTTTTAGTGGGAAGCATTTCTATGAACAGTTCATTGTCGGAGGCTGAATGAATGTAGGGCTTTATCTTCTCAGGATATTGAAAGAAAAGATAACAAAGATTTTCTCTCTTGCCGGTACTACCGATATGGCCGGTACTATCACAACAATAAAGAGCGGCGTACCCATGCGAGGCGCTAATGCATGGATACTTATTTGCGGTGCTATGCTGGCTTCAATAGGCCTTGACCTGAATTCCAGCGCTGTTATCATAGGCGCTATGCTTATTTCGCCACTGATGTCTTCCATTCTCGGTATTGGCCTTGCTGTTGGTATCAGCGACCGGGAACTGCTTTTCAGTTCATTCAAGAATTTCTCTATTGCTGTTGGCATCAGCCTTGTAACAAGTTTTATTTATTTTAAACTAACGCCTTTGGGCAATACCACAAACGAGATGACAGCTAGGATCACTCCTACTTTGCTCGATGTGGGCGTGGCGGTTTTTGGCGGCGTTGCCGGCATAGTTGCTAATTCACGAATAGACAAAACCAATGCTATTCCGGGAGTTGCTATTGCCACAGCCCTTATGCCACCGCTCTGTACTGCAGGCTTCGGGCTTGCCACGGGTAACCTGCAGTATTTCTTCGGGGCTTTCTACCTGTTCTTCATTAATGCCTTTTTTATCAGTTTTTCTACTTATATAATTGTACGCTACCTGAAATTCCCGGAAGTGGAATTCCTGAACCCCGAATCAAAAAGAAAGATGAAGCGTTGGGTTATGGCGTTTGCAACATTCGTTACAGTTCCGAGTGTTTATATTCTTGTAAATGTTATTGCCGAATATAATTTTGAAAAAGACGTTCAGGCATTTATTGGTGATAATATAAGGAACGAGGAAAGGGATGTGCTGAAGTGGGAACCTGTTGACCGTGACAGTGTACTGTATCTGAAAATATATGTTGTTGGCGAACCACTTACCCAGGCACAAAGCGATACACTGCGAGACAGGCTTGAAGTTTTTGACGGCAGATTCCTTACCAGCCACAAAATTCAGGATATGCAACTGAAACTGGTACAGATGAACGTTCCCGAAGACGAAAGGGCAGCGATGCTGAATGACGTTGCCCTGAACGTTATGAAGCAAATTGAGTTTGAGAAAAATGTAAAGACGACACTGGACAGCCGAATTGACAGCCTGATGGAAGCCAACCGCAGGCTGACTGTAGATTCTAACCTTATTCAAAGAGTTTATGCGGAGTCAAAGATATGGTTCCCTGAAATGAATGAACTTGCTTTCGGGCTGATGGCAAGTATCAACGATAGTAATTACAGAAACCTCCAGCCATTAGTAGTTGTTGATTACGACCTGCCCGAAAAAAGAAAAGAAAAGGCAGAACTGGAGGGAAGATTTATGAAATTCAGGGAATACCTGAGGCGAAGAGTTGGCCGGGACAGCTTAGCTATTGTTTCAAGTAGTAAATAAATCAAATACCGAAACAGCAATTCAAATTAGTGGCATCGGAATTTTTACCCGATCCTGATAATAGTACCGAAAGGATCAGTACTTGCATACCGGGTGTTTGTATATCTTGTTCTTTCTATTATCCCCCCGCCTCTGAAAAATTAAACGCTATATAACCGGTTAATATCTGCATAATATAAATAAACCGGCTCGTAACTACTGGTCTGGTTCTTTCTTCAAGCATTGTCTTCTGTTTGATTTTTATTAATAAAACTGATATGACAAGATATCGGCAATTGTTCTTATATTATTTCATACAGAATGAGCAAATTCATATAAATTGTGAAAAAATTCTTTTTTGAAATTATAAATTAGTTGTATATTTGTACTCTCTGATTGATACAATCAGTCAGAACGGAGAGGTGGCCGAGTGGCTGAAGGCATCCCGATGCAATCGGGACATAGTGAAAAAAACACTTGGCGATAAAAATTTGAAAAACGGAGAGGTGGCCGAGTGGCTGAAGGCATCCCGATGCAATCGGGACATAGTGAAAAAAACACTTGGCGATAAAAATTTGAAAAACGGAGAGGTGGCCGAGTGGCTGAAGGCATCCCGATGCAATCGGGACATAGTGAAAAAAACACTTGGCGATAAAAATTTGAAAAACGGAGAGGTGGCCGAGTGGCTGAAGGCATCCCGATGCAATCGGGACATAGTGAAAAAAACACTTGGCGATAAAAATTTGAAAAACGGAGAGGTGGCCGAGTGGCTGAAGGCACTGGTTTGCTAAACCAGCATAGTGTGTTAAGCGCTATCGTGGGTTCGAATCCCACCTTCTCCGCAGGATAAAGGGAACTACAGGTTCCCTTTTTTCATATATGGTGAGGATTTTCAATGTTTTACACTTATATACTACAAAGCCTGAGTACAGGCCGTTACTATGTTGGATCGACTGAAAATATTGAGCAAAGGGTCGAGAAACATAATTCCGGCTCTGTAAAATCAACAAAGCCATACCGTCCATGGAAATTAGTTTATTCAAAGATGTTTGAAAGCCGCTCAGAAGCGGTGGTATATGAATTAAAAATCAAAAAAATGAAAAGTAGAAGTTATATTAAGGAACTGATAAATAGTGGCTGAAGGCATCCCGATGCAATCGGGACATAGTGTGTTAAGCGCTATCGTGGGTTCGAATCCCACCTTCTCCGCAGGATAAAGGGAACTACAGGTTCCCTTTTTTCATATATGGTGAGGATTTTCAATGTTTTACACTTATATACTACAAAGCCTGAGTACAGGCCGTTACTATGTTGGATCGACTGAAAATATTGAGCAAAGGGTCGAGAAACATAATTCCGGCTCTGTAAAATCAACAAAGCCATACCGTCCATGGAAATTAGTTTATTCAAAGATGTTTGAAAGCCGCTCAGAAGCGGTGGTATATGAATTAAAAATCAAAAAAATGAAAAGTAGAAGTTATATTAAGGAACTGATAAATAGTGGCTGAAGGCATCCCGATGCAATCGGGACATAGTGTGTTAAGCGCTATCGTGGGTTCGAATCCCACCTTCTCCGCCAGATAAAATAAAAGCCTTTGTAAATAAATATTTTACAAAGGCTTAATTGTTTTTACCTAAACATTCCATAAAAATATCTGGTACATTTTGTATCAAAATTTTATATTTGAACCCAGTAACGGCTCTGAAATTTACTTTCTTTCAAAATAATAATTAACTCATTCGATTCATCCGATTCCCCTTGCCATTCTCCAAAAATTTTGCGATATTAGAAATTGAATGCTCGCGGGGGAGTATTCCGGCAATGGCAGAGCGAAGGGTAGAAAAATTTAGCAAAGCGGCAGTCAAAGTTGACTGGTGTTTTTCGCAGTTTGATACTTATGAGGCTGATATGAATATTCCTGATACAGATATTAGTTATTAATATTGTCGAAGAATTCGACCAGCTCGTCTATAATCTTTACAACCTGACCGAAGAAGAAATAAAGATTGTGGAGGGGTGAGGGGTGGAAATGTTATTGCATAGTATGGGATAATGAATATATTGAAAAGAAAAAGATAAAATTATGAAATCAGATAAAAGAGACAGCCGTTTCGAGCATATCCGCGGTATAATTAATCTACACCGGTCGCGGGCTTTGAAAACAGTAAACGACGAAAGCCTGCTTATATGCTGGAACGTCGGTCAATATGTTTCTACAAAACTGCAAAGCAGTGAATGGGGCAGCAAAGTGGTTACGGAACTGTCGGAATACCTGCGAACTAAAGACCCCGGGCTTAAAGGCTATAGCCGCCGTAATATTTACAATATGGTTCGTTTTTTCGATACCTATTCCTCGCATGAATTTATTGAATTGGCCGGCAATACGAAATACAAAGCCGCAATTGTGCAGCCGGAAACTGCACAAATAGAATCTGATGATAATAAGCCCGGTGAAATTGTGCAGTTTGAAACTGCACAAATTTATAAGCCTGAGAATTTCCCGTCTATTCTTGGCAAAATTAACTGGACAAGCCATGTGGAAATTCTGAACTGCTGCCGGACAAACGGAGAACGCCTGTTCTATATCCTGTATGCAAATCATGAGCGGCTCGAGGTAAAAGAGCTAAGGCGAGCTATTAAAACCAATACATATAACCATATAATAAAATCTGAAAATATTCAGTCTGCCGGAATGCAAAAAAAATACCCCGGCTCGAATTATATGTTCAAGGATGTTGCTTATCTTGATTTTTTAGGACTCCCGCAAAAACACAGCGAAAAACGTCTGCAAAAAAGTATCCTGGAAAACATGAAGGATTTTGTACTTGAACTTGGCAAAGATTTTCTGTTTGTGGGGCAGGAATATCCGGTTCAGGTAGGCAGCAAAACATTTAAAATTGATTTATTGTTTTTTCACAGGGCTTTGCATTGCCTGGTGGCCTTAGAATTGAAAACAGATGAATTCGAGCCTGCATTTATGGGGCAGCTGGAATTTTATCTCGAAGCTCTCGATAATGATGTTAAACGCAGCAACGAAAATCCTTCGATTGGCATACTGCTTTGCAAAGAAACAAACAGGGAGGTTGTAAAATACGCGTTGAACCGTAGTATGAGCCCGACCATGATAGCAAAATACGAACGGGAACTAATTCCCAGGGAAGTACTGCAAAGTTCACTCAGGGAATTTATAAATTTCTTAAACGATTAAGGATTTTTGAAAAAAACTATGAACAACTACTATTATCAGTCCTTTAGCCGGGAAAAGAAAATACTGCAAAAGCAGATAGCCATAACCGATAAGCAAATAGACCGGCTCGTCTATAAGCTCAACAACCTGACCGAAGACGAAATAAAGATAGTGGAGGGGTGAGGGATGGATAAAAAAGTATGAATATGCCAATTAGATATTTATCAGTAATCACAGAGCCGGCAAAGGTTTTTGATACCGGCAATAAGCCTTTACTCGTAACCTGTAATGATCTGAATGATTATGTATGTAAGCATAATTATCCTTCATCAACGAGTCCATTCAATGAGTATATAGCATCTTCATTTCTTGAATTCTGGAAAATCCCAACGCCGGATTTTGCATTTATTTCGCCTGGCAATGAATACCTTAATAGATTTGCAATTGAAAATGATATGCAGCCCCGGTGGTTTTCGAAAACTTGCTTTGCCTCTTATTACATGAAGGATACTAAGGAAATTGATTTAAATTTCAATCTGATAAGAAAAGAAATTCTTAGAAAGATAAATTTTTGGGATTTATTAAAAATAGCTTTATTTGATATTTGGATTGGAAATGAAGACAGAACATACAATAATCCGAATATGTTGTTCAAGCCTTCCGCTTCTGAACCAAGACTTTATGCAATTGACCATGGCAGCATATTTAATAATAACTCTTATACAGATTTGATTGAATTAACTATTAATGATACAATTTTGAGACATGACTTATTCCAAATATTGTTCAAGAAAAAAATAATTAATCATGATGAAATAATTTTCGATTTATTTGAAAATTTTACGATCTTTGTAGATGATTGTAAGAACTCTCTTGAGAGATTATTACAAATAATACCATCAGATTGGGAAATAGATATTGATCTGAAACGTGATTTTTTAATAGGAAACCTTTTCAACGAGGATTGGTTAGATAAAGTAAAAAAGGCATTTGAATTACATTATTATTACTATTTAAGGCAATAAAGATGAAAAGTTATTATTCTATAATGTTTACTCCCATCCGGCCCGTTATAAACGAGCAGGTGAGTATTGCCTTGTTGATGGTTGATAATAAGAATATGTTCTTCTCATATTCTCCTGAAAAATTAAGCTTTCTTAATAAACTGATTCCAAATGACAGCGTTAAATTTTTAAGAAACTATCTTAATGGGATTAATAAAGATATTAAACGATTTCAGAATGAAATAAATAATGATGAGGTATTGGTTAAAAAATCTCCCGGATATTATTTCTCTTATTCCGAGAAATATTTGAATTATCTTCATTCCTATAGCAATAACCTAATCACTTTTTCTAAACCAAGCGAAATATCTATTGAAACAAATGCAGATAATTTTAAGTCCCTATTCGAAAAATATATTTCAACGGCTAATGAACTGAAGCCTGATGATAACTCCTTTAATTCGTTGGTTCTCGCACGAGATAAGTTGTATGCTAAAATTAGTAAAAAAGTAAATCTGGATATTGAAATTGATAAAATCTCTATTCCTGAAATCGCTAATAAAAAAGCAGTTCTTCCTGATACTATAAATATTTTCGGTAAAAATGGCAATTATATTTCCGGTCAGTTTTTTGATTTCAATAAACAATTCTTTTACTTAAAAGCAGATTTTAATTCATATTTCAATTTTGTAAACTTCGTTAATAATAATAACAATAATAACCATTTTATAATAGGCGACGAACCATTATCAGTTAATGAGAAAAATCATTCTTTATGGAATGAAATCAGAAATTTTTCAGGTATTAAGTATCTGATTTTGGATGAAATTGAAGAAATCGAACATTATATTATCAATAATAATGTCAAACCAGTATTTGATGATAAATAATATTAAGAGCTGTTTTTTTATTAGTTTTATTTTGTTTGAAAGTGATTTTGATAAACTTATCAAGCAAATTGAATCTTCAAAAAGAAAGAATATTGGGTAATTAATAAACATCAATTTCCGCATTAATATTTTATCCCTTACTCCTCGTATTGAACAATGTACCAGTCATTATTGATCAGAAGGGTGGAAAATTTCATGGGGCGGATATAATCAAATTCAATATTAACCCTGTAAAGATCAGGCTTCAGGGAATCAGTTTTAACGTCAGTTACGGGCAGGTCGCGGATAATACGTCCGATACGAGCCACTTCATTGTAGAGTTCGTACTGCTCCAGAGCAAGATATTCCGTGCCGTTGGGGCGTGCAAGTATCTCTGTGGCAGCGGCCACATTATTGCTGTCGAGTTCGGTTTTGAACAGGTAAACCGTACCTACCGGCGATGTACGGTCGATTGCAACAACGGGTTTGGCTTTGCTGCCGATCACAATCAGTTCACATCCGCCGATTAGCAGAATCAAGAGAAGAGAAAATATGGATTTATTAACTATCATTATTTATATCTGTCAAAAAATTTCTTTGTCAAATCTAATAACGAATCAAGTGCTCTTGTAGTTCCGGCAAATGGGTGTTCAGCGCCAAAAACATGCCCGGCTTTTTCAATTATTTGTAATTCACAGTTTTCCCCTGCAGAATCTTTTAGCAATTGCCCTTCTTTTATCGGAACCGTCATATCCTGGTTGCCGTGAAGGATCATTATCGGTGCATTTATCATTGCTATCCTGTCCGGCAGGCTGAATTCCCGGTCATGTTTTTCCAGGTCTTCAAGGAATGAAGCATAAAGCTTTAAAACCTGTCCTGTGGAAGTATTTTCAAACTCTATGAATCCGGCATTTTTCCATAAATCCCTCTGCCTCTTGGTGTAGCGGTTGAATTTTGCGATAGTTCCCCACAGGCAAACAGCTTCAATATCATTTCTTTCAGATGCAGTAAGAATTGATATGGCTCCGCCCATTGAATGCCCGAGCAGAAATATTCTGCCGTCCCAGTTTTTATCAGTATGGCAGTCAACGATTCTATTTGATTTTAATTCTTTCAGCAGGATATAAATATCCTCAATTTCCCTGGAAACAGAATTATTGGCAAACACTTCTGTGTCGAGAATATTTTTTTCCGGATCGAGAATTCCATTATGGCTGAAGTTGATAGTGATTGTAATAAACCCCTGAGTTCCCATTTCTGAGGAAATATAGGGAAAAAAGCCCCAGTCCTTATGAGCCTTAAAGCCATGCAGAATTATAAGGCAGGGATATTTTTCCTTCCCGTCCGGAAACCTTATATCGGCATCAATATTTCTGCCACTACTGCCTTCAATGCTAAATGTATCTTTTACAACTTCCATGATTTTTTTATTCATCCTGAGTGGAACTGAAAAATTCAGTTCGGTTTATCGATTACTATCTGATATTTAATACCTTATTAATCAGTATTATTAAATTAATTTGAATTTCTGTTGCCGACCTCTGAGAAACGCTATTATCGCAAGATTTATAACTCTTTGCCCTCCACTTGTGGAAGTTATGGGAGGGGTCATATTTCATTTGTCATTCTAAACGAAGTGAAGAATCCAGTGCTTAATCAGGTTATAGATTCTTCGCTGTGCTCAGAATGACAGACAGCTTATTAAAATTTTGAGACATCCTCCCGGATAAGGGTCGAATACATAAAATTTCAGATTTTCAAATTCTTCAATACGCGCTAAGTAAATAAATAAATTTATTTATAATTCTTTTCTAAGCCTTGCCACCGGAATTTTCAGTTGTTCGCGATATTTCGCTACAGTCCTGCGTGCAACGTTATAGCCTTTTTCCTTTAGCAATTTACTAATTTTATCATCACTGTAAGGCTTCTTTTTTGATTCTTCGGCTACAATATCCTGTATTACCTGCTTAATAACTTTGGTGGATACTTCTTCTCCCTCGTCAGTAGGAAGGGATTCGCTGAAGAAGAATTTCAGTTCGAAAGTACCGAAGGGAGTAAGGCAGTATTTGCCGTTAACTATTCTGCAAACAGTTGATATATCAAGCCCTGTTTTCTCGGCAACATTTTTATATATAAGAGGTTTCAGGCCGATTGTCCCTTCAAAGAAAAAACCCTTCTGCAGGTAGGCAATGGCAGTCATTACTTTCAGCATGGTACTTTTTCTCTGCCTGATAGCCTGGATAAGGAATTTAGCATCCTCGTATTTATTCCTGATCCACTCTTTTGTTTCTTTATTCGAACGCTTGAACTGTGCTTCTTTTTTCAGTTTTTCATAAGCCTGGCTGAGTTTAATCGACGGTATCCGGCTGTCGTTAACCGTAATAGTCAGTTCTTTCGATTCATCGTCAATTTCAATTACGAAGTCCGGAATTACCGTATTTATTTCCGATTGATAGTCCCCGCCACCCGGTTTGGGGTTGAGCGACCTGATTACTTCAATAGCTTCTTTCAGGTAATCATCAGTTACACCGAGAGTTTTGGTGATAACATGAAAATGCTTTTTGGCAAAAGCGTCATAGGTATCGGTCAGAATAAGCATAGCCAGTTTTTCGGCTGCATTCATTCTCGGAATAATTTCAAGTTGAGATACAAGGCATTCCTGGATAGTCCGCGAGCCAATTCCCGGAGGATCAAGATGTCTGATTTCCCGGAGAACTTTCTCTGCTTTTTGTTCGTCAATTTCTTTCAGCATCTCATAATTACCGTTGTCAGCAATATTTTCCGCGATATAATTTTTTGCAGTGTCGCTGACTTTATCCATCAGGTCCGGATTTTGGATAAAAATATCCTGTAGCACAGTTTTTGAATCTTCGGAAAGTGCAAATTGCCTTGCCGGATTATCTTTAATACCTGATTTGGAGAGATTTGAAATTTCCCGAATAATTTTTTTATTATTAAAATTTATTTCAGCAATTAGCATATTTGTTTCATCAATTATCTCAGCCAGATCCCTACGCAGGTAGCCGTCATTATCAATATTACCAATAACCTGTTCGCCAAAAACCTGCTCTTCCTCGCTCAGGTCAGTCAGTTTCAATTGGCTTGTAAGATCTTCAATCTGGGATTCTGCATCTTTTATCTGGAAAGGTTCGCTGTCCTCTTCATCCCATTGAGAATTTTTTGGCTTTGGTTCATAGGATTGGTCGTCCTGATAGATCATCTTGTGAAATTCAAACGGATCGCCTTCATCGCTGATCATCTGGCGTTCCTGTATCTCAGTTTTCCGGTCTGTAATTTCCGCTTCCGGCCCGTCTCCGTCCGGGTCGTCGAATTCATTCAGATTCCCGACTTCATCATCAAAAAGGTCTCCCTCGCTGAAATCCTCCAGCATGGGATTTTGTTCAATTTCCTGCATAACATGCTGCTCAAGCTGAATAACCGGAAGCTGCAGCAGTTTCAGGTACTGAATTTGCTGCGGCGTCAGGGTCTGGGTCAGAGCCGTTCTTAGATCAAGTGATAATTTCATAGCAATTCAACCAAAGTTTGTCCCCCGAAAAATAAATTATTTTGCTTCATTCCTGAATTTATCATACCATTCTTTGCCAAATTTACGAGTAAGTGCATCTTCTAAAAAATCTGCAAGTTTCACATCGTCTGCCCGGCCTTTTTTCACTGCCGGTACACATTCGTGAATTTTCTCGTAATAAATATACTCTCCTCCGAAATCGCCAACTCTGATCGGAAATAAATGACATGAAACAGGTTTCCTGAAATCACTTTCACCCTCGAAATATGCTTTCTCGAAAGCACATTTTGCAATTGTGCCTTCATAATAGACGAAAACACAGTCCTTTTTGTCGATACACACCGTAGAATACGAACCTGCCACACCTTCCACCAGCCCGTACTTATCAATAATTTTCAGAGAACGCTCGTTAAGATATTTCTTTGCTGCTTTTAGATTCTTTTCCATCAGCGGCACTTCCTCGTCTGCCACCGGAGCGCCGAATTCACCTTCGAATGTGCAGCAGGCCCCTTTGCATTTCACCAAATCGCAACAAAACCGTTCTGTCAATAATTCCTTATCTACGCCAACTTTATCAATCAATATCATAAAAATCCCGTCCTGCAAGAAATTTTCGTGCCAATTTTTCTTCTCTAAGATATGAATTATTTTTAAGATTTGAAAAGAAAAACATTTAAAATTTTATAATCATAATTTTCCATCAAATTTGTCGTAATTATTTTATTCAATAATAAATGAATAATATTCGCCTTTATTCGTTTAAAATGAGAATATTAATAACTTATCAATATTAAATACAGGGGGCTTATATGTCTGAAAAAACAACTCGAAAATCTAAGCTTAAAGAGCTGATTCTTAAACTTCATGCCGGAGAGGATGCTGGGCAGATAAAGATAAAAATTGGCGAGATGATGCTGAATATCCCCTCGTCGGAGATCGTGGAGGTGGAACAGGAACTGATTGCCGGCGGCCTGCCTGTGAAGGAAGTGCAAAGGCTGTGTGATATACATCATTATGTTATCGAGGATGCCGTGGATAAAAGCAAAATGAAGGATATTCCGTTAGGGCATCCAGTGGATACCTTTATTAACGAAAATATTGAGTTGCTGGAAGTTTGCGACGAGATGGAGGAATTATTTGTTGAGACAGAAAAATTATCTCCGAATTCCGACCTGAAAGGTATGATTGTTAAGTTAAGGAACGGTGTGAATAACCTGGCGGATATTGAAAAACATTACCAGAGGAAAGAAAACCTGCTGTTCCCTTACTTAGAGAAAAAGGGAATTACCGGTCCACCCAAGGTGATGTGGGCAAAACATGACGAAGTCCGGAAATTAGTGAAGGATGGCCTTGAACTTATATATTTCGAAGCGAACCTGGATAAAGATAAGCTGATAAAAATTAATAATGAAATTTTAAGCCCGCTGGTAAAGGAACTGCGCGAAATGTGCGGGAAAGAAGAAAATGTTCTTTTTCCGCTGGCCATGGACAAACTGAGTACGCAGGAATGGTTTGATATTTATAATCAGACTGATGAGATAGGTTTTACGCTGATAGATCCGATACATGAGTGGAAGCCGGAAAACATACAGCAGGCTGAACCCAGTTATTTCAAGGGGGATACTATAAATCTGCCTACCGGACGCCTGAGTGTTGAGGAACTTATAGGCATTTTCAAAATGCTGCCTGTTGAAGTATCCTTTGTTGATTCTGAAGATAAAGTGAAATACTTTTCGCATGGCCGCGAAAGGATATTTCAGCGAAACCGGGCTGTATTGAACCGCGATGTCAGGTTGTGTCACCCGCCAAAAAGTGTTCGCATGGTGGAAAGAATCCTCAAGGATTTCAAATCCGGCAAGGAAACTATGGCTGAATTCTGGATCAATTTCGATGGCAAATTTGTTTACATCACATACTATGCTGTTCGGGATGAAGAAGGCAGCTATCTCGGAACACTGGAAGTAGTTCAGGATGCAACAAGGATCAGGCAGCTTGGAGGTGAGCAGCGTCTGCTTTCCTATGTGAAGTAAAAATCAGATATTCATCCGGTGGTTTTTGCCACCGGATGAATAGAATAATATATTATTTTTGATAATTTTAACCCATTTGGAGGGCTGCGTCGAGAAGCTTGTTCACTTCGTCCATCGTGGGAGCTTCGGCATAGAAGCGGAGCAGAGGTTCGGTGCCTGAAGCGCGTATAAGCAGCCAGGCGTTATCGAAGATAAATTTGTGGCCGTCCCTGCCGTTATATTCTTTTACTTTGAACCCGCCGATTTCCTGCGGTTGTTTTGCAGCCGCGGCAAGCACCTGTTCTTTTTTCTCGGGCGTTACTCTTATGTCGCGCCTGTCGTAGCGGTGGGGACCGAATTCTTTATCAAGGTCATTGCACATTTCCTTAAGCGATTTTCCTTCGGAAGCCATTGCTTCGAGCAGCAGCAAACCATTGAATATACCGTCGCGTTCGGGAATATGTACGCTGGTACCAAGGCCGCCGGACTCTTCGCCGCCGATCAGCACGTTTTCCTGTGTCATAAGGTCGGCTGTATACTTGAATCCCACCGGGGTTTCATGCAGTTTTATATCATTCTTTTCGCAATATCTTGCAACCATTGAAGTAAGGGATACTGTTTTTACCACGGATCCGCGTTCGCCTTTTTTCTCATAAAGATATTTCATAAGTATCATGAATACCTTGTGGGAGTCTACAAAATTTCCGTCCTCGTCAATAGCGCCAAGCCTGTCTGCATCGCCGTCTGTTGCCAGCCCGACCGTAAAGCCTTCTTTCCTGATTTTTTCCATAGCCTGTTCCAGGTGGCTTCCAATTGGTTCGGGATGTCCAATTTCCGGGAAGGCTGGATTATGATGATCATGAATTTCCACTGCGTCGGGTATAAGTTCTTTCAAAGTATCGATACCGGCGCCGAACATTGGATCGTACAATATTTTGAAACCTGCTTTGTTGATCATATCCAGGTTGATTTTTTTCCTGATATGTTCCAGGTAAGGTTTCTTTGCGTCAAACATTTCAATAATACCGTCCGAAATATACTCGTCAAGAGTTTTAAGTTTCAGTTCCGGCATTTTGTTTTCAATTTCTTTCAGGTATGATTCAACTTTGGCAATTTGCTCCGGTGTTCCGGGGCCGCCAAAACCTGCTTTAATCTTAAACCCGTTATACTGTGGAGGGTTGTGGCTGGCGGTAATTACCACGCCAAGGTCGGCATTTTTGAATTTTGTACAGAAAGAAACTTGCGGAGTTGAGGAAATATTATCTGCCAGGAATGCTTTGATTCCCTGCGAAGCAAGAACTAAGGCTGATTCAGCGGCAAAATCTCCTGACAGGAATCTCGTGTCGTAACCAAGAACGGCTGTAGGGTTGTCGGGGTTAAGTTCTTTAATATATTTTGCCGTGGCAAGCGCTGCTTTCCTGACATTCTCGAAAGTAAAGTCTCGGGCTATCAATGCTCTCCATCCGTCAGTACCGAATTTAATCATTTGTTATCCAAATTATAAAGTTTTACAAACCTAATTATTTCAATTTACTAATAATCGAATGACTAAGGAAATAATTTTAATTTATCCGCTAAATTCGGATTTGCCTGAAATTAGGTTCGAATTATGTTTTTTTCCATGTTTCTGAATTTTCCCTATTAGTCAATCAATGTAAGCTTTTGAAACTATTCATTTAAAAAGAAACCCGTGAAAAGGACATCATTTGTTCATATTTCAATTTCATTATCCTGTTATACGACTGGCGGATTCTATCCTCGCTGATCTTGCCCTCCCTTATCAGTTTCCTGATAATATCACCGGCCTTTTGCGCAATTTCAGGATCATACACAAGGTTATTTGCAAAAAGAATAATATCTGCTCCGGCGTCAATTGTCAGGTATATGGCTTCCTCAAGGCCGTAATAATCCCTGATTGCTCCCATGTTCATGTCGTCGGTTATCACCACGCCGTCAAAGGCAAGCTGGTCTCTTAGCATTCCGCCGATGATATTTTTTGATAGAGTAGCCGGATAATCCGGATCGAGATTTGAATTGAATATATGAGCTGTCATTATCATATCTGCTTTATCCATATTTATCAGTTGGCGGTAGGGTTCAAGTTCTGCTTCCTGCCATGTGTTGGTAACGTCGGTAAAGCCAAGATGGGAATCAGAGCCTGCACTTCCATGCCCGGGGAAATGTTTCAGAGTAGCAAAAATGTCTCTGTCATTCAGCTTGTTGATAATTATTGAGGCATTATCTACGACCACTTCAGGGTCTGCCGAAAAGCTGCGCTCAATATTTCCTATTGCCGGGCTTTCGGGATTAATATTCAGGTCTACAACAGGGGCAAAATTCAGGTTGAATCCGTTTTGCGACAGTGTTGTAGCTGTTCGTTCACCATAATATGCTGTTGTATCCGGATTATTCATATCGCCAAGATACTGCTGTGAAACAGTAGCCGGAAATCCGTATTTTTCTTTCAATCTGCATACCCTGCCGCCTTCCTGATCCACAGATACAAACAGGGGTATATCATCGGTATAGCTTTTCAATGATGATATCAGAGCTTTTACCTGTTCGGGAGATTGGATATTTCTTTCTGCTTTCTTCAGCTCAACATCGTAATCATAAAGGACAACCCCGCCAATCCTTCCGGCTTTAATATCCTCAACAACCGGGGAATCACTATCAACGCTATAACCCCGAAAGCCAATCATCAGCATCTGGCCGATCATTTTATCCATTTCTGAATCTATCGGGCTGTCATCAACAGGCGAGGCGCAGGAAGCAATAATAAATATTGTAGTTAGAAACAGGAATACTTTTTTCATTTCTTTTCCGATATTAAATATTACATAATTAACCTAATAACATGCAAAATACGAAAAAATAGCGGATTTTTATTGTAGCTATGAAGCATAAAGAATATTCTGGAAATTCAATTCTTAGCCCGAATATGGACAATTGTGGAATGCATATTATTACTTTCATGGGAACATACTTTTCGATGCCGATGCTTGTTGACGAAAGGAAAATACGTGGTAAAAACTTAACGCTGGAATGTAAAAAAATAATCAGTCTCCTTCAACGAAGAGGACTGATTGTTATATTCAATTGAACAGTAAAAATTAATCGATAAATATCGGCATTCCCATTACCGGCCAGATAAAATAAACAAAGACCGATAGAACAACCATAAGAAGAATACTCATTGGAATACCAACTTTGAAAAATTCACCTGAACTAAACTGCTTACTTTCATAGGCAATTGCATTCGGGGCAGCGCCGATAAGGAAAAGGAAGGGCATGCCTGCCGTTACAAGTGCCGAGAATATTACAACTTCCGGAGCTACTCCAAGATACTGGCATGTTACCAGAGCAACAGGCATCGTAATGGCAATGGCGGCAACATTCATGATAAGGTTGGTCATTATCATTACAAAAAATGCCGTTCCGATAATGAAAACAGTTCCCGGTGCATTCTGGAATAATGACAACCAGTTAACGGCTATCCATGAAGCTGCGCCGGTTTCCCAAAGGCAGAAACCAATACACATTGCTCCGCCAAAAAGCAGAATAATGTTCCAGGGGACATCTTCAAGATCTTTAACAGTAAGGATTTTAAAAATGAAGAAGCAGACTGTGGTTACAAGCAGTACTGCGCTTTTGTGCAGGAAATCGAATTCAGGAACGAACGAACGCATACTAAGCAGAAGTATAGCTGAAAACACAAGCACAACAGTTGTAATTTCATTCCTCGTCATTGGTCCGAGATTAGAGCTGAGCATTTTTACTTTTTCTCTTAACCCGGGTATTGTGGCTTTTTCGGGTTTATATATAACCATAAATGAAAGCCATAATAATACAACCATTACAACGCCAACAGGCAGCATATAATAAGACAGTTCAAAAAATGTAATATCCCTGCCAATAATTTCCTGAAAATATCCAATAGCTACAGCTCCGCGTGCAGCTCCCAACAATGTAATAATTGATCCTGCTCCGGCCACGAAAGCCATACCAATAAATAATCCTTTGCCAAATTTTGTTTGTTTGCCTTCAGGGTCGTACAGGCTGTATATCGTCATAAGCAACGGAAACATGGCAGCAGCAACAGCTGTATGGGCCATAATAAGTGTTAATGCAGCTACCATTACAAATGATCCGAGATATATCATGCTGGTTTTCTCGCCTACCAGCGCAAGCATTTTGTAAGCAAGCCTTTTGGTTAGCCCCGTTCGGGCAAATGCCAGGCCCACTACAATAGATGCGAAAATAAACCAAACGCTGGGATCCATGAAATCCTTGAATGCAACTTTAGGTTCCCGGATAAGGAATAGTACCTGAAATATTGCAATAGCAATACTTGTTACCCCTATCGGAACTACTTCAAAAACCCACCAGGTTGCCGCAAGAAGGAATACTCCTATTGCAGCTTTTGCTTCCCTTGTTAGTACGAATTCCTGTCCGTTTGGATCAATAGCCGGGGTCCATTCCGGAGAAAGGTGCACGCCAAAGAACAGGGCGAGTCCGAGAAATATGAAAAATATTCTCTTCCAGTCAATCGGCTTCTTGTCTTCTTTAGCAAGTTTGATTCTGTCCGGCATAGGTGGAAGAGAGCCATGGCGGTCATTTTTATATTTATTTGCGGCCATAAAATTTTCCTTTTAAGAATGATCAATTCCCAAAATCTTTCTTATTTCATCCATGATCTCTACAGTTCTAATCACACCAACAACAACATCTTCTTCCATAACGGCAATCATGCCGTGCTGATACTCGCTGATCTCATAGATAATTTTAATTAAATGGTCGTCATGGTTTACTGTCGCTTTAACGGGCACCATGATTTCACCAACTGTTGTTTCTGCTTTTTCTTTGATTTTCCTTATCAGAGGCTCGGCTGAAACTTCCAGTAAGTTTGGATCCGGATCAATTTCAAAGAGCATTTTCTCTGAATTATGTTCTTTATTAAGGAAATCAACGGACTCAAGGCCTCTTAGAATATCGCGCCTCCTGACCATTCCAAGCAGCTTATATTCTTCGTCGAACACGAGAACAGCCCTTGCAAGGGATTTTTTTCCGTTAATTTCTAATTCCGAGTGGTGCAGCAAGGCGATGCATTCTCTGATAGTAAACCAATATGGAATATGAGGATAACTATCTAAAGGTATCATCAGGCCTTCCGCGTTTGCTGTTTTCATGATAAAACTCCTTATAAAAAATGTGTCTGAATTTTTATCTTTTTGCTCCGGACCTACTAATTAAAACAAACCTTAATCAATATATTTTTTCAATAATTCCGGGTCTATACCGGATTCATTAATAGCATCTTCGGTATTGGGATATTTTTCAATTAACCTGGATATATATTCCATGTGGAATGAATTCAATGCTTCTTTATAACTTTTGTTGTTACAAATTTTACTTAAATGCATATATTTTCTTTTTGTTTTCTGGAACATCATTGCCCTTTCAAGGCTGAAAATTATTTCTTCTTTCTTGAAAGGCTTAATAATATAATCAAAAATTCCGTGAGTCATTGCTTCAACAGCTGTTTCCAGGGTTCCAAATGCCGTCATCATAATCACTTGCTCAAATCGCTTGTTTTCAACAGTCCATTTCAGGATATCCATTCCGTCCATACCAGGCATTCTCAGGTCAGTCAGAATCACATCATAGGTTTTATCTTTCAGCATATTCGGCACTTCCAGAGAATTGTTAGTTGTAGCAACCCTGTGGAGCGTTTTCTCGTGAACGATCTTTTCAACCAGCCTTAGCATGTGTGTATCGTCATCAACTACTAAAATACTTTGTTTCATCAATTGGCTCCATTTTCAGAGTTGTACTTTTTAATATCTTTGCGGGGTAATCCCATTTTTATTCTTATCTCGTTTATATACCAGTTTGTTATTGAATCATTAACAAGTGTCATGTCAAGTTGTTTGGTTAATATTGAGAGCATCCCAAGCATCCTGACCTTCTCGATTGCCGATTCCTTTGAAATATTTATAATTGATGAATCGAGAAAATCTTCCATTCCCTTGTTATTAAATCCCATTTCATCCAAAATGGTTGTTATAAGGCGTATCCTTCTTGCTCTTCTGTCCAGAGAGGCCCCGCCTTCCTTAAATTGCAGTTTGATGTAATTTTTTGATATTTTATCGCTGCACATGGCTTCCACAGTTGAAAAATGATAACCCATTTTCAGGCTCAGGATCATAAACTCCTTGCCAAGAATAGCAAAACTGTTTTTTGAAAAATCCTTATGTGTGTGAGTTACTTTATTAGTTGCGGAAATTGATATGTGTGCGTAGGGATTATCTGGTTTAGGGCATTTTGGAAGGCCGATTTCTTTTACACCTAACCAGAATGCTTCCATTGGAACCGAACCGATTTCGTTTTCATCAACATGTTTTTGTGCAACTATTTCTGCGGGATCGCGGTCGATATAAATAATATATACATCCAACGGTATACTGCTTTTCATTTTTATACCAATAGATTCACTGTCGGCTTTGCCTGCGCTCTCGAACATTTCCTTCATTGCTTTCTGATGGGCATACCTGAGTATATCATGAAAAGTAATACAATTCGATGGTTTGAAAGAAGGATCATTCGGGTTGATCAGGTTCAACGGGGATATTTTCGTAAGAACTTTCTTAAGAATATCAAACAGCGGGTCATCTTTGAAATAATCAAAATCAGGCTTCACTGCGAGCAAAATATCTGAATGTGTTCCCTTGAAAATCGCTTTATTAGTAGCGTCAACGGTAACAATTTCGCCGTCTTTAAGATTTTCCACACCATGCATTCCAACAATTGTCGGGATTCGGTATTCCCTGGCAATTGTAGCTGTGTGGCTTGCCGAACTGCCTTCAACAGCAATAATTGCAGATGTTTTATTCATTACAGCTATCATATTAGGGAATGTATGTGGTGCAACAATTACCGCATTGTCTGGCATATCCACGAAATCGCTGGAACTCGTAACGCGGTAAATTCTGCCGATACCACCACCGGGGCAAACAGTAATGCCGCCCGATGCAAGTTTTTTCAGATTTCCGGAATCATAGCTGCCTGCATCTCCCGGACGTGAATTCATTACCTGCAATGGCCTTATCTGTAATATAAAGGGCTCGCCCTCTCTGTCGATTGCCCATTCTATATCAAGGGGCTTGCCATAGTGTTCTTCAATTTTATGTGCAAGGTAAGTAAGTATTCCAATTTCTTCATTGCTCAGGGAAAGAGTCTTCCTTAGCCTGTTGGATAGCCTGACTTTTTCAATACCCCCGTCTTCTCTTGTTACGAGCATATCCGGTTTGTCTGAAATGGCAATATCAATCAATTTCCCATTATCACGGGATACTTTTATTCTGTCCGGTGTAATCGTGCCATCAACAAGGTGCTTGCCAAGGCCGTAAATCGAATGTATCAGCAAGGTTCCGTCATCCGGGGTAACCGGGTCGCGGGTATAAATTACGCCGCTTTTTCCGGCATCGATCATTTCCACACATCCAACGCTCATCGCCAGCTCGCTTTTAAGCAGGGAATGGCTCAGTAGGTAGTAAATAGCCCTTGGAGTAAATTTACTTGCAATAACATCGCGGTATCTGTCAATTACCTCTTCTTCTTTTACATTCAGGTAAGTAGCATACTGCCCTGCAAATGTCAGCTGCGAATCTTCCCCAAGCGCGCTTGAACGCATGGAAACCATTTCATCGCCGGTATTCTGAATTAACTCGCTATATGAATTTTTGATAGCTTCTGCAAGATCATCAGGAACTTTTGTTTTGCTTATGGCCTGCCTTATCTCACTGCTGACTTTAACAAGGTCCTCATAATTTTTTATATCAACGTCGCGGAGCTTATTCATAATCAGCTCATCGACTTTGTTTTCATTCAGGAAATGTTTGTATGCCCATGTAGTAATTGCAAATCCCGCAGGAGTCTGTATGCCCAGTTTTGTTTTCACCTCGCTGAGCTGAGCGTTTTTCGAGCCTATCATATCGATTTTGTCATGTGTCAGCCCGAAAAAATTGATCGTAAAATCAGATTTTGGAATAAGATACTGATTCTTCAGAAGATGTTCAACTTCCTCGTTTATTTCTCTTGTTTTTTCCACAAGGCTATAATACTCTTCGCCCCCCAGGAGCATTAGGTTTTCAAGGATATCCTGTACGCAATTTCTAAGGTCAACAAGTGATTTTTCAATGTAATTCATATCGAAAAGGTAATCCCCGTGGGTCTTTTCCTCCATATCGCTCATTATCCTTAAGGATTCGCTGTTGTTGTCCAGTATCGCGTGGAAATTCCTGAATTTTTTCTGAATATTCCAAAGTGCGGCAGAATCTATTGTTCTTGCCGGTTCGGTTTCTTCTTTTCGGAAAATATTCTTCAGAAAACTCATAAAATCCTGACTATTGATAATTTCAATTTATAATAAAAATTCTCGTAAGATACGAGAATTTAATAAAGATATTAAAAATTATCTTAAGAATTTTCTTATTTGAAATTGTGTAACCGAATTGTTGCTTAGTAAACCCTGATGTTAAAACGCAGGTCAATCAGAAGGTCGGGTTTCTCTATCTCGAAGGAATAAAAACCTGAGCGGTTAATAAAGCCGTAAGTAGGATTCGTTGCATCGGTTGCCCATGCAAGCCCTGCTTTGAACGGCCCGGCAGTTGAAAAGAACCTGTTAAATGCCGCTTCTCCTTTGGAGTTGATATAACGCCATTCTTTATTTTTATAAACGGCAGCCAGCCCCTCGCTGAAAACCCTGTAGTTGTCGTAAGTAAAAGGAGTGAGGTTTTCACCTTGACTATTTATCATTCCCCATTTCCGCCTTAAATCAGTACCGGCAATTGCTACAAATGTATGCCCTTCGGAAAACTCACGGCACAAATCATATTTCGGCTCGATAACAATATTGCCGGATCTATCAATATATCCGAATTCCGCATTTATATTAACAGCAGCCAGCCCTTCACTAAAATCCCTTGCTTCATCGAAACGAAATGGAACTACTGTTTGGCCTTCCCTGTCAATAAATCCGAACTTAAAGTCTGAGTTAGAAACTTGTGCCAGCCCCTCGCTGAATTTTGAACTGAACCTGTCTGCAATATCCAGTACAAATTCACCTTTTTTGTTTATAAATCCTCTTTTATTTCCAAGCATGGCATAAGCCAGGCCTTCGTGGAAATCACGGGCATCAGCAAACTGAGGAGGTATTAATTCATTTCCTTCATTATCTATGTAGCCGTAGCGGATATAGTAATCATTTTTTTTCAGAACTGTCAGCGCCATCCCGTCGGAAAAATTTCTTACCTGGTAATATTTACTTTCAAATTTTTTATTACCATAAATATCGAAAAAAGCCCAGACAGTGTCGTTGCCATTATCATAACGGGTTCTTATCAGGCCTTCATTCATGCCGCCAACAGCAACAATTTTGTCCGACCTGAAAGTTTCTGCCCCGGTGTGGTCAATGAATATCCAAAGGGAATCCTTTTTATACGCGGCAAGCAATTCGGGCAGTGATTCCTGTGCAAAAGAAGGCAGAGCAAGAATTGTTGAAAATATAAATAATACTGTTTGAATAATTTTTTTCATCATGAATATGATTTATTTTTGTTAGATAATACTTAAAAAAGCCTGTTTATCCTGCAATCACGGATATAATATGTAGGCAAATTTTGGAAAGTTATTCCGCAGCAAGCTGCGCTTTATACAGCTTCCTGATTAATCTCCGATAAGCCTTCCGAATAAAAGTCGTGGTGATGTCAGAATTATTTTTCAAAGATTTCTATCAAAGCTATTATTGTGATTTCATTTTCTAACAAGAAATCAGGTGCTTAACAGAGAATTAAATAATCTCGTTTTGCAAAAAACTGTTCAGAACCTCATGCCATTCAGGAATTTCAATGCTCAGGGTTTCCGATATTCTTTGGTTTGTCATTACCGAGTAGCCCGGCCTTTTTGCAGGCAGATCGAAAATTTCGGATTTACAAGGTATGATTTTAATATCCTTGCCAAGGATTTTCATTGCTTTCACTGCCCAATCGTACCTGGATGCCGAAGCGCTGTTTGGTGAGCAATACAAGCCTGAAAGTCCCTGCTCCAACGATTTCATGCATATTTCCACAATACTGCCCGTCCATGTGGGAACCGATATTTCATCAGTTACAATTTTAAGTTCCGGATTTTTCCCGGCCCATTGCAGTAGGCGATAAATAAAATTCTGCCGTCCCTTTCCAAATACCCAGCTAACCCTTAGCACAAGGCTTTTGTCGGAATTTTCAAGAACTGCCCTTTCGCCCATGTATTTGGATTTTGCATATATTGAAAGGGGATTGGCTTCATCATCTTCGTTGTATGGTTCAGATTTGCCACCGTCATATACATAGTCCGTAGAAAAGTGCAATAATTTAATTTTTCTGTCTGTTGAAATATTAACTAAGTTAAGCGGCCCTGTGTAATTAGCTTTCATGGCGCTATAATAATCTGATTCAGCCGCATCTACCTGATTATAAGCAGCACAATTAATTATTATTCCAGGATTTACTGATTCAATCAGCGACTTGATATCTTTATAATTTGATATATCAACCTTATCAATGTCATACGCGGAGAAGTCGTATCCCTTCTGGATAAAAGTATCTTCAAACTCCCTGCCAAGCTGTCCTTTGTTTCCCAGAACAAGGTATTTCATATTGTTCCTGTTGGTATTACTAATATTTAAAGTTCAAAATTAATAAAATCGGCGATAATAATCGGGCAAACTTGTTTCAATTCGGCATTGTCCTGCGAATCGACAAGCACGAAACTAACATCATTATCATTTGCTGCATTCATATCAACAATTGCATCACCAAATAAAATTGATTTGTAGGGAGCAATACCTTCAGAATCTATCAGCTCTTGCAGCAGCAGGCTTTTGCCCGGAGGTGAACCGCAGATTTTATTGAACAAACTGCTCCATCCTCTTGCTTCTACAAGTTTTTCCAGTTCATGCTGCGGCGTTCCGGAAACAATATAAGTTTTATATCTTTTTTTATACTTGAAAATAAAATCAATTACACCCGGAATTACCGCAGCTTTTATCAATTTCTCTTTAATTATCGAGCTGAACTTTCCGGCAAGTTTTTCCAGTTTATAGTCCGGCAAAGGCTCGATTAGGATATTGGCATAGATATATCTGAATTTCTCGTATCTGGAAATTCCACCGGTATTTTTTTGATATTCCATTATTTTATTAAGTATCCGGCCTTCATATTCGGCAAATAGTTCCCTGACCGCATCGTTTTTTATCGGTACGGCATCAATTATTACCCCGTCGAAATCAAAAAATAAAGCTTTGTTTCCCATGTTTAATTCTCTAATACAAAGACTTTACCGGACAGAAAATCTGAAATCCAAAAACTACCGTCAGCCCTTTCAATACCACGTGTCAGCGACAGAATAGCATCGCCGTACTGTCCGCTCATATAAAAAGCCGAGTTTGTGGTGGCAAATGATGTTTCTCCATATTTATAAGGGCTTGAAAAAACTGGCTTTAAATCGTTGTTCTCCATATTTATTGAATAAATCGTCAGATTATCAGGTGTAAAAGCACTTATTAACGCATATTTACCCCAATTAAAAATATTTTCCAGATTTCCTTCTGTTGGAATGTCATATTCTTTTTCGCTGGTAACATCAAGAACAATAGATCCGCTATGGCTTACTGCAAGGATTGTATTATTTATTGATGTCATCTTTAGCGGTTTTTCAATCTCTATTTGGCCAGAAAGTTCATAACTATTTCTGTCGAAAACATATATATTATCAGAACCGAAATTGGCAACATATATTTTGTTGTCGTCAAAAGCCAGGTCTGTCGGATTAATCCCTGTTTCCATCCTGGCAATCACTTTATTGCTGTCCGCAGAAATCACCTGCAATATTCCCGGGTCGCCTTCTTTTTCGCCAACTCTGCAAAGAAACACAATATTGTTAACGCTGTCGTATTTCATTATTCTTTGAGTTGTTTCTCTTGATACTGTATCGGGCATTCTTATTCTGTCGCCGATTTCGTGCTTGCGTATCCCGTCCCTGAGTACACTGATAAACTGTTCTCGCCGCCCCCAGTTATTAGAGCTGAGGAAGAACCTGCCGTCATTAGTTTTTATCATTTGAAGTGCCTGTGCAGGAATGCGCCTGTCGTGAAAAGTTAGTCTGTCATCTATTCGCAGTATTCCGTTTTTGGAATCCCAGATATAAACATTTGGCCAATATGACTGGTGAGCTCCGTAACTTAACTGAATATCTCCGTCATTACCGGCACAACAAGCAATAGGGTGTGGCCATGGCAGTTTATGAAACCTGAATTTATAGTCTGATTCTATTTCGGCAAATTCATCCTCGTTGTTGAATACCAAAACGCTGCTGCGCGACGGCATGTCGATTATATCAACGGGGCACCATCCGGTATTATGTTTATTAATATCACCCGACATTGGATCCAATTCCGTAACGGAAGCCCCGAAGCAACCGTTAACAGCAGTTGCACCAACCGGATAATAAAGTTTATGATTGTTTATTGCAAACGCGAACATGTGGGGAATAATTCCAAGGTTTTTGAAACTGTGTAGAAATTTTCTTTTTTTCAGGTCTATTACTTCAATTTCTCCCAGGGCCCAGCTTGCGATATACAATCGGTGTTTTTGCTCGTCAACCACCGAGCCGTCATTTCCGTAAGCCGGAATTGCAATTTCACTTATTTTACCGTCCTTTTTAAAATCAATAACGTGAACTGAAGGTTGGTTGTCGTATGGAACATACATTTCATCCAGCAACGAATTATAATTTATTCCTGCCGGCTCGCTGAAATTCTGATCCATTTTCACAATTATATCTTTACTTCCCTTAAGGTCGATTTTTGCAGCTTCCACCGGGCGGCGTCTTTTATTCTCCGTCATAATATATATAGCACCAGTTCCGTCATTCAGGCCGGCAACATGCCAGCGCCCGCCTTTGGTAAGGTTTAATTCCCTGTTGGATAGTATTTTACCGTCAGCAGCCCCGACATTATACATTTTTGCTTCATAACCGTCTATAGCGATAAACATTTTCTTTGATGGATATGCTGCTATTCTTCTTATGGGCGGGGGTGGTGTCTGGTTTTCATTTTTAAGTTCTTCGCCGGATTCCAGCCAGTCAATAATTTCAAACTCTTTATCCTGGTAATTATAAAATCCCAGCCCTGGACATTCCCTTCCTGCAAGGAGAGCATTTCCGCTGGATGGATCTACTGCAACGGATTCGAACTGATATTCAGTATCATAGCTTTCTGCTTGTCCGTTATCCGGATTCACTACAATAAGTTTTTTAATTCCGCACAAATATACAAATCCAGTACGTTTGCTGATTGCCATCGATGCTGATTTCAGGTGCTGCAATGCCCTGCCTGATACGGGAATATTAACAACAGCACCCGAGCGTGTATGCAGTATGGTTATATTGGAACTCAGTGTGTTTGCTGCAACAATTCTTAGCCTGGCATCATCGGATTTTAGTATTACCGGCCCGGCCGAGTTGTGTATAAAAGCTGAACCGGCAGAAAGATTAATTTCTTTTACCAATTTTTGAGCCGGCAATACTGCTGGTAAAATAGCAAGAAGAATAAAAACATATATTTTTTTCATGATCCATCCTTTTTTTGTTCTAATCCGTCAGCAGAATAATAAAAAAAAATCATTCATAAAGCAATGAATATTTTTTAAACCTGGATATTTTTTCACAGGCTTAAATAAATTTTTTTGAAATAGAAAAAATACTATATTGCTGATTAGTATTTTTAATATTTTGCAGGAAGAGTAATATGAAACGTATTTCTACAATAATTTTTTTGCTTTTAATTCCGTTGATTAGTTTTGCTGCCGAAGATTTTTACAGTCTTGGCGCAAAGAAAATAAATGGTGATTCGTTAAGTTTTTCTGAACTTGAAGGCAAAAAGCTGCTAATAGTCAATACAGCATCGTATTGCGGTTATACATCCCAGTACGCTCAGTTACAGCAGCTTTATGAAGAATACGGCGGGGATAATTTCGAGATAATCGGTTTTCCTGCAAATAACTTCATGAACCAGGAGCCCGGCTCGGATGAAGACATTGAAGATTTTTGCAAATCTACTTATGGGGTTACTTTTACCATGATGTCCAAAATATCGGTGAAAGGCGCTGATATTCATCCCGTTTACCAATGGCTAACCCAAAAAGATAAAAATGGCGTTATGGATTCGGAAGTGCAGTGGAACTTCCAGAAATACCTGATAAATGAAGACGGCACTTTATATCGCTGGGTGGCTACACAGGTTAGCCCAATGAATTCTGTAATAACCGAATGGCTGACTCCGAATTCGGTAGAGGAACTCAACAATACACAAGTTGCTGTTTATCCTAACCCGGCCAGCGACTATATAATTATTCCTGATATTGAATTTAAGGAAATCAGAATCGTCAGCAGCATTGGCACTGAAGTTATTCAGCCTGTTGCTTCCAATAATTCCGGGAAAATTGATATTTCCACCTTGATTCCGGGCCTGTATTTCGTTATCATTGACGGAAAAACAACTCCGTTTATTAAAAATTAAAAAAAATTTTAAATTTAAAAATCAGCCCGTTTTTGTTAAAAATACGGGCTTTTATATTTTTATACAGCTCGAACTAATACAAAATCAACAAGGGCTAAATACAAAACAATTCAGATATTTGGTTTTTCTGAATAATAATATTAGTTTTACAATTCAATAAACATAATAATCTTTTGTTATTATTTTTCAGAGGTGTAAAATGTTGAGCGTTAAGAAATCTGTTTTTCTATTTTTATTATTGGCTGTTTCTTTTTTTTCCTGCAGCGATGACGATCCTGTCAGTCAGTCTGGCAACGAAATGTTTGATATTCCGTCTACTATAGGAACCTACCATACTTATAGAGTTTATTGTACCGAATTTAGTGACGAAGATACTGTTACGATCGAAGTTCTTGATAAGATCGGGGAGGGATATGAAGCCTATTATATTACTCAAAATTATTTTTCCACCAATAATACAATGAAGCATTATCAAAAAGAAGACGGCTATTATTTTGATCCTGGCAGTTATATCAAAGTGATTCCTTATCCATGGGCCGACGGCAAGGTATATACAATTCAGGAAAACATAGTATTGGTTTGGGGAAACAACGAAGAATACAAAGACACTGTTGATTATAAAATCAGAATTCAGGAAAATGTTAATGTTGAACTTGATGCCGGAAATTTCAATTGCCTTTTAGCCAATCATTTTTATCAAACAAAGGACGGAACTGAGTTGCAAGTCTGGAACGCCAAGTATTATTTTGCCGAAGGTATAGGCCTGGTTAGAATAAAAGGGAATTTCGACAGGGGAAATTATGAAAAAATTACAACAATGGATTTGCTGGATTATCATATTGCAAAATGAAACAACATCAATTTTAAGAATCCGCAACCAACTCAATTTCTGACCTTGCGGTTCTGATTATTGAGCTACCATATTCGGCTTTGTCCTGATACTCCCCCGGGAGGATCAGGACGGGGATGTTATAATGATAATTTCCCATAGCACAATATAAAATAGCTTATTAGTTAATAGGTTACTACTCAGCAAAAATGATATTATTCTGCTTTGAAAAGAATAATTGCAAAATTGTCTTTCCCTGACTTGTCACCGATAAATCGGTACAGGCAGTGGCAGGCTTTCGCAGCTTGCGACTGAAAAATTCACTTATTTTTATGATAAATTCATGAAGAATAGACTCTTCACTTAGTTCAAAGTGACATTTTTGGGTATTTTAAAAATCTAATATATTTTTTCTTTATATTGAGTAGTATCGTTAATAGGATATATACTCATTCTATTGTTATTAATTTGAAGTACACTGATATATTCTTAGTATTAAGCCCGACCCATGAATAAATTTCCTGCCTGTTAAAGCAATTTCCCATAACAAATAAGCTTTTGTTCTGGAGATGTACGGGCTTGTTTGCATTAAGTATATTGAATGTGATCCATTGTATTTCTGAAGGAGCTGTTCTTTTTACCAGATATTTTTAATGAATGTACCATAGGCGATTTAATGGCCGTACATTTCCCGTTTCTTACAATACATGTTGCCTCGAAATAAAAGGTAACTTTGATGTTAAAAATTATGATAATCAGATTTTCCCCTAATTATTGCTATATTTGCAGACTTTGGAATATATTAGTAGTTACAGGCAGAAAAAATGGTTGAAGATTATAAAGAACGGGAAATCAGGTTAATATCCAAGAACAGGCGTGCTTATCATGACTATATCATTGCCCAGGTTTACGAGGCCGGTATTGTTCTTCAGGGCACTGAAGTTAAATCTTTACGAAACGGAAAGGTCAGTCTACAGGATGCTTACGCAGGATTTCAGTATAAAAATGACGAGGAAATATATATTTTCAACCTGCATATCAACCAGTATGACCATGGTAACAGGTATAACCATGAACCCAAACGCCCACGCAAACTGCTTCTGAACCTCAGGGAAATTCGCAAACTGAAAGCCCAGGTTGCCGAAAAAGGGATGACAATTATTCCTCTTAGTATATATTTTTCCGGCCCTTATGTAAAGGTGGAACTTGGGTTGGCTAAGCCAAAAAGAAAATATGACAAACGCGAAAGCAATAAGAAAAAAGAAACCGATCGGGAGATTCGCCGTAAGTTCAGGATATGATATTTAATCTCAAAATAAAATTAGAAAACAATAAGAGCGAAATATGTCTGTTGGAGAAATTCTGTTAACCCCCGGCCTGCAATCATGGCTTTATAATAATTTTGGCGTTGAAGACCAATTCCTGAAAAATCTCAGGAAAGATTCCATTGAAGAAGCTATGCCTGAAATAAATATTTCGCCACTTCAGGCAAATGTATTGCAATTCCTGATTAAACTGATGAATGCAAATAATGTAGTTGAAATTGGTTCACTTGGCGGTTATTCCGCAGTTTCTATGGCAAGTGCGCTGAGTGACGGCGGAAGGCTGACAGCAGTAGAGTACAATGAAGAATACGCCTGGTTTATAATTAAGAAGGTTAGGGCAGCAGGACTGGAAGAGAAAATAAAAGTTGTGAATAGATCCGGGATTGATTTCCTGAAAGAGTACTCCGGCCCTGATTTTGATTTTGTTTTCTTGGATGCCGATAAAAAGGAATACATGGATTATTTCAACCTGGCAAGGAATCATTTAACAGCAGGAGGAGTTATAATTGCTGATAATGCTTTTGCTTACGGACGACTTGCCGAGGATGTGCCGGACCGAATGGTGGAAGTAAACGCTATAAGGGAATATAATAAATACGTACTTAAACAAAAGGAATTTACACATACATTCCTTCCTGTCGGAGACGGGATGCTGCTTTCGATGAAGGAAAAAAAATCTGAGAAATGATTTTTGTTTTTATCCGGCTGGATAGTGATTCTTTTGATATAATTTATCCTTAAAAATCACAAAAGCCCCCGAATGTCGGAGGCTCTTGTTTTTAATAATTGAATTCCCGAAGGAAAATCTTATTTCATGCGTTCGAAACGGCCCTGGAAGAAACGGAGGTAAGGCGGTTCGTAAACCATCTTAAGACCTTTAGCTTCGTGGCGGTTTTCGTACATTTTAATTATCTCGAATGCTGCGAGGTCAAGGTGCGACTGTGTATAAACACGGCGCGGGAATGTTAAGCGAACGAGTTCCAGTTTCGGGAAGTTGTGTTCGCCTGTTTTCGCGTTACGCCCGGCTGAAACTACACCGCGTTCCATACCGCGTACGCCTGATGCTACATAGAGGTCTGCTGCAAGAGCCTGTGCCGGGAACTGATCCTGAGGCAGATGATCGTAAAATCTCTTTGCATCAAGGAAGATAGCGTGGCCGCCGCAAGGTTCAACAATCGGAATGCCTGCATCTTTTAATATTTTGCCGAAGTAGCCAACCTGCTCAACTCTTGAACGGATCTGATCGTACTGAACAGCTTCTTCGATACCGCGTGCCATTGCTTCAAGATCGCGACCAGCAAGGCCACCATAAGTGTGAAGGCCTTCGTAAACAACAACCATGTTGCGGAGTTTGTCGAATACTTCATCATCGTTTACAGCAACGAAACCGCCGATATTTACCAGAAGGTCTTTCTTGGCTGAAACTGTAGCGCCGTCTGAAAGCGAGCAGTATTCAAGAAGGATCTCTTCGATAGTTTTGTCTGCATAGCCTTCTTCGCGTGTTTTAACGAAGTATGCATTTTCAATTGCGCGTGTAGCGTCAAGATTGATTTTGATTCCGTGCTTGTTGCAGAATTCGCGAAGTTCTTTCATGTTTGCCATTGACTGCGGCTGGCCGCCTGCCATGTTAACCGGGCCTGCTACAGATACGTAAGGTACGTGTTCTGCGCCAACTTCGTCAACGAGTTTCTGCATTTTATCTAAGTCAACATTTCCTTTGAAGGGGTGGAGTGACTGCGGATCGTGTGCTTCGTCGATAATTACATCAACAAATGTACCGCCAGCGAGTTCCTGGTGAAGCCTTGTTGTTGTAAAGTACATGTTACCGGGCACATAATCGCCTTTTTTGATAAGAACCTGTGAGAGCATGTGCTCTGCGCCGCGTCCCTGGTGAGTAGGAACAACGTGTTTGTATCCGTAGAATTTCTGGATATTTGATTCAAGATAGTAGAAGTTGCGGCTTCCGGCATAAGCTTCGTCGCCAAGCATCATTCCGGCCCACTGGTAATCGCTCATAGCGTTAGTACCGCTGTCTGTCAGGAGATCAATATATACATCTTCAGATTTAAGCAGGAAAGTGTTATAACCAGCTTCTTCCATTTTCTTTGCGCGGTATTCTTTCGATGTTACTTTCAAAGGTTCAACAACCTTAATCTTGTAAGGTTCTGCCCAGGGCCTTGTTGATTCTGCCATGAGTGGTTTCCTTCTTAAAGTGAATAAATAAATTATTTTTAATTATTTCGATATAAATTTCGATAATTGTTGTAATCGAAGCTTTAAATATCTGTTTTTCCTTATAAAGCCGCAATATTTTTCACGGCTTTAATCAGAGAGTACAAATCTAAACAATCTTTTCGAGCTAACCAAATGAAAAATATAGAAATGGAAAATTGCAAATATAAATTCGATTAATAATGAATTGATTTTGGGGCTATGGAACTTCTTGATATTTATAGTAAGTATAAGGCATAACTTGGAAATGAGTACTTAATGTATATTCGCTTATATGATAAAATATATTCATTAATTATTGAAAAATAATTTTCGTGAATCCTGACCATTGAACTAAAATCAATAAGTTACAGGAACGCTCGTAAATCAATATGTTGACAATACTTCATTACAATTAAAAATGAAGTATTTGGAAAATTATTTTAAAAGTGTTGCAAAGTACCAGGATTAATGGTCTTTCAGGTTGCCTATTACAATAATCGGAAGAAACTGTTTTTTGAGTATATCAAACTAAACTATTTATTTTAAAGATATTTTAAAAGTAACTACTTAGCACAAAGGAAAAATATATTAGATATGGTTAATGGATAATAATATTATATTTGCAGAGCAGTGACTTTTGTAATATACATTTCCCCATAAAACTATGGATTAACAACGCCTGTTCCTGTTTCACAACGAGATGATGTTCCTGTATTAGGAGCATTGCCATAACCGCACCAACCGGCACTTGAACCGTCCCAACAGGATATCCCTATACCGGGGTTGCTGCCATTGCCACAAGCAGCACCAACACTGGGGCCATTAATACATCCATCGCCGGACGCGCCGCTACCGGAATCGCATACTGCTTCAGTACTATCAATATTGATATCAATAAGTTTAAGTTTTGAATATTTCATTTGCTTTCATTTAAATTTTTGACTTAAAACTTTTTACAAAAGAGAAACTATCATATTAAGTTAAATTCAAACAACAAAGATATTAAAATTATCATGGAATGTAAACTAATTGCCTCCGGCAATATCCTGAAGCTGTAGACAATGAATAGAAATATATCCCCGCAGGCAACCCTGCCATATCGATATTGATCTCGTACCTGCCGGCGGCCTGGTAACCTGTGAAAAGTGTTTTTACTTTAACTCCGTTTAAACTGGCAAGTTCAAGCCGGACTTTTCCGGAATTGACGAGCGTGTATTTAATCATTGTTTCGTTTTTAACAGGGTTGGGACTATTCTGTTCCAGCAATGATTCAGAATTAGCCTCATATTTTTCTGCCGATGTTATTCCAAAATATTTTCTGAGAAGAACGTTATCCCCGGCTATAAGCAATGTGCCGTCCAGGTAAAGTGTATAATTTAGGTTATTGTCAGTACCGGAGTTTAGTTTTTTCCATGTCTGGCCTGAATTTGATGTTTGTGCAACAAAACCGTCAATACCGCAGACAAACCCGTTATATTTATCAATAAATACAGATGAATACACCCTGTCGGCAATATTAGTATTTACAATCGTCCAGGATTCCCCGTTATTTATACTTTTAAGCATAAAGCCTTTGAATGTGCTGCTACCGGAGGGAGCAAATTCCCCGAAAGCATAATATGTACCGATTGCCGGTTGGATAATTGAATTTACTCTGCCCCAGCCGCTTTTTATCGGTTCCGGAAGAGATGCATCAATCCAGCTTATACCCTTATTTGAACTATATTTCAATGCCGGATGCCAGGAATTTGTTTTAGCTGTTCCTCCGGCAAGGAATATTTCAGCACGAACAAAAATATCTTTTATCCTGAAATCACTATCATGGAAGGTTTTTACCCAGCCGGCTCCCTCGTTAGTTGATTTTAAAAATTCTCCGTAGTAGCTGGCCGCATAGCATGTAGCATCATAATAAGCCATATCATAAATATCGCCGGTAGCATTGGAATTAACAGCTGTCCAGCTTTTGCCAAGATTTGTTGTTCTTGCAATTGCTCCTGATTTACCTGAAAGAATGGCTGTTTTGGCAGGGCTGAATCCGTTAGGAATCAACTGACAGGAATAATATGATGTTTCTTCATTGACTGATTCAGAAATTGTTTCGCAAATATCATCGGAATAAAGCATTTTTCCTTTACCGCCGGCAATTATCAATTGATAAGTTTTTGAGAGCATGTTATAAACTGTAGATATTTTATTAAGTCCGAAACTGTACTCACTGAGTTCAAATTCAGGATCGTCAATACCGAGCTGCCTGTACCAGAAGCCCTGCCCGAAGGTTGCTATTTTCAGAGTGTCCGAATGTGAGCCGTTCAGGTAGGACATGGCCATAACCGGAACCGTAGGCAGCCCCCTCTGGAATTTGTACCAGTTTGTGCCACCGTCGGTTGTTTTAAATACTCCGAGATCAGTTCCCACGTATAGTTCATTGGCACTATTTCTGCCGCGTTCAATATCATATCTTCGAACAACCGGGAGATTACCTGAAATATCCCGCCAGGTCTGTCCGCTATTGGTGCTCATCTGGATTCTGTACGGGCTCAGGCCGCCGATTACATATACTTTCTGCCTTTCTATCCTGTCTGCTATAACTCTGTGCGGACGGTAACCCAGTGTAAACTGTGCATCACTGCTCGTCATCGAGCCGGGCTGACCCTTAAATATTTTAACTTTTTCACAATCAGAAGGATCGTCGCTGCTATACCAGAAAATGACATAAACGATTACTTCCTGGCCTGAAGGAGACCTGCTGACGGCTATTGCTCTTTGCCTTTCTGTTGAAGCAAAATCTTTCCCGGCAGTGGTGGCTCTTTTCCAAGTAGTCCCGTGGTTTGTTGTGTAGTAGAGATTAGAACCATCAACAGTAAAAACATAGTTCGGGTTAGCTTCATTGATCCTTATAGGTGTATAATAAAGTTCACCCAGTCCGTTTGAAATATTAGTAACGTTTGTGCCTTTATCGTTAGAATAGAATCTGGGGTTATCCTCACCGCACCATGAATTATAATAAAGAATATTCGGATTATCAGGATTGATATTCACATTGTCCCCACCGTCGCATCCGCTTATAGTTTCCCAATCACTTCGGGAACTACCGTTAAGAGTAAGCATGGTTCCGTTATCCTGGGTTCCTGCCACAAGGAATGCCGGTTCGGCATTAACTGCGTCCATTTCATAAGCCTGTATCGGAGCATTTGGGGAAAAGAATTCATTAAAATTCAATGTTTCGTCATCATTGCGGTTGTAACGGTAAATACCGCCGTCGCTGCCTACGATTACAGTGGCGGGATTGTCGGGGTTGTAGTCGAAAGAAGTAAGGTCGCAATGGCCGGCATCAAAAGTGCTCCAGTTTGCTCCGCCGTCGGTAGTCCTGATCGAGCCCACAGAACCGGCATATACAATGTTGGAGTTCTCGGGATCAACAGAGATTACATTTGTATGAAAACCCTGGCCGTTGTACATATATTGCGGTGAAGACATATATTGCCAGCTGCCGCCTGCGTTAGTTGATTTATAAATTCCTGCTCCGCTGTTGTCTTTATTCGGCACTGCTGCGTAAAGTTTGTCGGGCTTGGATTTGCTAATAGCCAAAGCAAGTGTTGAACCGCTGTTTTCACTATGGAGCATCATTCCAATATAGCTTTTATTCCAGTTTTCGCCACCGTCAGTTGATTTATAAATACCGTTCTTAGGCAAAGCTGTATAAACAATTTGTCCGTCGGTGGGGTGGGAAACCATATCGAAGATTGCCTGCCCCGGGCTGCCGGGTTTGATCTCTTTTCTGCGCCAGCTTGTGCCGCCATCAGTTGATTTGAAGAATCCGGATGTTGACGAAAGGTACATATCCTTCATCACAGTACCCGGAACATAAAACAAATCGGTTATTGCATCAGGGATTACTTCATTTCCATTTTCATCATGCAAAGGAATATTATTCCATGTCTTGCCTCTGTCGGTTGTTCTGAACAGGCCTGCCCCGGAGAATCGCCCCCAGTCACCGGTTCCTACAAATATCATGTCTTTGTTGTTATTTCTCATTTCAATTGCGGAAACCGAAGGATTGGGAAGGTTTTCCCCTATTTGCTGCCAGTTACGTATCAGCAGAACAGTATTTCCATACCACAGGCCGCCGCTACTGCTTCCAAGATATAGTTCCCAGCCATCCTCCTGGGTATAATGCCACTTTGTACATCTTATCCTGCCGTGATATACAATTTTGCTGTTATTTGGATTTTTAACATGCACAGGCCCGGCAGGATACCATTTGCCGACTGATTGCATGGCATCGGTTCCGGGTTTATGGCTGAATTCAGGAATATTATCCTGAACATAACGGAATTCATGCATGTATTCTTCCGGTGTAAGCGAACTTTTCCAGAACCAGGTTTTATACTGATTCTCAACTTCCGCTTCCTTTTGACAGAAGATATCTCCCGTAAAAGAAATTATCATTACTATTATAAAAGGTATATATTTAGATCTTTCCATTTCAGCCTCCGATACTAAGGGTATTTTTTTTCAATATAAACAATTATTTGATAAAATTACATGATTTTTTAAGTTTTTATGAAAACAATTTAACATTTGCATTTTTTGGGATCCCGATGTTTTGAATAATTCTTTTATTTATTGATAATCAAATTTGTTTTTATATTTTTATATCAGGATAGTAAATAAAATCATATATAGCATCTGAAACTGCTGATATTACATTTCGTAATATTGGTAAAGAGTTGATAAATGAAAGACGGAGTATTAAATGAAAAAAAGAATACAAATTGTTATCATAATTTTCACCATGTTTACTATTAGTTCTCACGCACAGAAACATCGGGCTGAAGAAAAAAATCAGGTAGAAATAAGCCATGTTGATGCAAATGAAAGTTATATGATTATCGGGCTTGGCCTGGATTTTATTGCGCCGAGAGCTAAGTACGAACCCGGAGGTAATAACCTGGCAATAGGCATTGGCGCAAATATTATGGGGGCTGTTGTACCGGACAACCTGTATGTTGGCGTTGATTTCAAATATTCAACTTTTGGCTCTGACGACTGGAACGATGCCCTAATTTACCAGTATTACGGCAGCGGGCTTGATGTTTCCACATGGTATAATTTCCTCTCGGCAAACCTTATTATCAGAATGCAGCCGCCTTCAAGTTCTTTTCAGCCTTATATTGAGTTTATTGCAGGGTTTAACTATCTTTTTACTGATACAAGCCTTGATTTTGACGATGATGAAATTGAAGATGACTCCAACGTGGAACTTGATGATTTCGCGTCTAATATTGGCCTTGGCGGAGGAGTGATGATTCCTCTTATCAGCCCGGAAGATTTAGCCGGAGGATTATATCTTGATGTTAACGCCAGGTATTTATTTGGCGGGAAAGCAGAATACCTTAAAAGCGGCTCGTTAGATTATTATGATGGAGAAGTAAAATTTGATAAGTATAATTCAAGAACTGATAATTTCTCTTTCAGGATTGGTATTGGCGTAAGGTTTTAAATAATTACTGGAAAAAACAGGATAGGATTGAAAATCTGAAAGCCTGCCCGCTGATTAATAAAGCCGGGATTTTAAATTATTTGATGATATTATAAGTATCATAGCAAGCAGATTATGATTACCCAAAATCATACTTTAACTCATTTTTGATTATTTACCGCCTTTTTCGTAATCTTGCAGTTTGGTAGTTAAACATGAAATGACAGGTAAAAAATTGAGTGAACTCTGGAAAAGAATTATTGTAGCAGTTATAGGAATACCGGCTGCTATCGCAATTATATATGCCGGCGGATATATTTTTTTAATTGCTGTAATGCTGCTTTCTTCAATGGCATTGTGGGAATATTACAGCATGGCCGAAAAAAAAGGCTCCAGGCCTGATAAAATTATTGGGATATTTGCCGGGGCAATTATCCAGTATTCTTTCTTCGAATTTTATTCTTCTTCCTACCCCTGGATATCAGTAACGTTGATACTGATGACATTTATCGTTTTCTCGCTGATTACTTTGCTGTCCCAGATGTTCAGTCGTAAAGCCGAATCTATGCATGGTTTTTCAACAACATTGAGCGGGGTAATATATATATCACTGCTGATGCTGACTTTAACAGGCCTTCGGGAGATCAATTCCTTATCTCCTATCCTGCTTGAAAACGGCCTGTCAGATTTTAATTTCCTAAGCGGCGACGCTATTTCAAGAAACACTCAGGCAGCATGGTTGATTCTTGCCATGTTTGTATCTGTATGGGTTTGCGACAGTGCAGCTTATTTTACAGGCAGGGCAATTGGCAGGCATAAACTTTTTCCAAGTGTCAGCCCTAAAAAAACATGGGAAGGTGCAATTGGCGGTTTTTTCGGAGGAATTATCGGTTTTACTGCTGTTACCTATTTCCTAGTTCCGGATATGCCAATAATCCACTCGGTTATTTGCGGAGCAATAGCAGGTTCATTTGGCCAGGTTGGTGATTTGGCAGAATCCATGCTGAAGAGAGATGCAGGAGTTAAGGACAGCAGTTCATTACTTCCGGGCCACGGCGGAATACTCGACCGTTTTGACAGTATTTTGTTTACTGCACCTGCAATCTATTTCTATCTGCTTCTAATAACAGTTTTAACAGAAATGTAAGCTGTGTATATAATTTGCATCCTGTATGTAAACCTTCAAATTCATTAAGATTTTGCCCTGTAACTGCAAAGAGACTTTTATTCAGGGCAGAGTAATCCTGATATTTATCCTTAATGGGATCAAAATTCCATTTATTTTCAATTTTTTGATAAATCCTTTGCATAAAACAACTAAAACATATATCTTTGTAGTTCTGAAAAATTATGTAGTTGATGGATTATGTTTGAGAACCTACAAGAGAAATTAGAAGGCGCGTTAAAGCGCTTCAGAGGACAATCGACAATTTCCGAGGAAAATATTTCCGAGGCTATGCGCGAGATCAGGCGGGCACTGCTTGAAGCTGACGTTAACCTGCATGTTGCCAGGAAATTTGTTGAAGATGTTAAAGCCAAAGCAGTCGGGCAGGAAGTCCGTGGTAAATTGCTTCCTGAACAGCTGATTGTTAAAATAGTTCACGAGGAACTCGTGGAACTTATGGGCAGCAAGATGAGCGAGATAAAATTTTCGCCTCAGCCGCCTACAGTTGTTCTTGTCGCCGGCCTTCAGGGTTCCGGTAAAACTACATTCTGCGCCAAACTTGCCAGGAATCTGCGCAAGAAAGGCCGTCAGCCTCTGCTCGTTCCCTGCGACGTTCACAGGCCTGCTGCTATCGACCAGTTGAAACAACTTGGCCAGTCCATAAAAATCCCGGTTTACAACACAGAAAACCGCGATGCTGTAGAAATAGCAAAAGAAGCCCTGTCCTACGCAAAGAAATTTGCCCGTGACGTTGTTATCGTCGATACTGCCGGACGACTGACTATCGATGAAATGATGATGAACGAAGTGGAAAATATATCAACTTCCATCAATCCCACGGAAACACTTTTCGTTTGCGACGCCATGATCGGCCAGGATGCTGTTACCACAGCCAAAGCCTTTCATGAAAAACTCAGCCTGACAGGTATCGTACTTACTAAACTTGACGGTGATACCAGGGGCGGTGCCGCGTTGTCTGTTCTTAATGTTGTCGGCCAGCCGATTAAATATGTCGGTGTCGGTGAAAAGGTTGATGCACTTGAGCCATTCCACCCGGAAAGGATTGCCTCCCGTATCCTTGGTATGGGTGACGTTCTGACACTCGTGGAAAAGGCTGAAGCACAGATAGACAAAAAAGAAGCAGAAAAGATTGAAGAAAAAATCCGCAAGAACCAGTTTACTTTCGACGATTTCCTTGACCAGCTGAAAACTATCAAGAAAATGGGTTCTGTAAGAGATCTGCTTGGTATGATCCCGGGTATGGATAAAGCTCTAAGAAACGTTCAGGTTGACGATAAAGCTTTCAACCGCGTTGAAGCTATTATACATTCAATGACAAAAGCCGAAAGAGCCAAGCCGAAAATTATTAATGGTTCGCGCAGGAAAAGAATTGCCAAAGGAAGCGGAACTCAAATTCAGGATGTTAACCGACTTCTGAAGCAGTTTGATGAAATGAATAAAATGATGAAAAACCTTACCAAGGGCAAAAAATCCCGTTTTATGAAGGGGTTCGGCCTTCCAAAAGGTTTCGGTTTCTGATTTTATAAATTACTGAAATTTTTAAATTAAAATCAAGGTTACTACAATGGTAAGACTTAGGTTAAGAAGAAAAGGAAGAATTCACCACGCGGTATATGATATCGTAGCAATTGACAAACGTAAACGCCGCGACGGCGCTTTTATCGAAAGAATCGGATTTTACGATCCTAACACAAACCCGAATACTGTTACTATCGAGCCTGAAAGAGCAATCTATTGGCTTAACGTTGGTGCTCAGCCTTCGGAGATCGTTGGCAGAATCCTAAAACAGGAAGGCGTTATGCTCCGCCGTGCTCTTGAATTCAAGAACAAACCTGCTGCAGAAATTGACGAAGCTGTTGAAGCACATAAGAAAAATGCTCTTGAAAGGTATTACAGGCTGAAACAAAAACGCAAAGATAGAGCCGAAGCTAAGAAAAAAGCCGAAGAAGAAGCAAAGAAAGCTGAAGAAGAAGCTGCAAAAGCAGAATAAATTCATCGAAATATTTCATGAAAAGCCCCTTTTGTCAGGGGCTTTTTTAGTATTTTTGATATTTGCGGGTAATACTATATTACATCTCGATAATATAATTTTTAATATTTCGTTACCTTGGATTTAATAAATAAACTTTTTATCTGGCAGAGTGTCAAATAGTATGTTGTTGGATAAATGTATTATAACGGAGAAACAATGAGCAGGTACATTGCGGTATTTATGATTATTATTGCCTCGTTAACAACGGCTTACGGACAGCGTGGCAGCGGAATGGGAAACAGGCAAATGAACGCTAATGGTATAATTACAGGTCAGATTATTGACGGTAAAACATCCTCGCCATTACCCTCTGCAACTGTAATTTTGTACAGCATGAGGGATTCAAGCCAGGTAACAGGCGGAATTGCTGATCAGCAGGGTAATTTCAAACTTGAAAAAGTTCCTTACGGAAAATTTTATATTGATATTAAATTTATTGGCTTCAAGAGGAAAATTGTTCAGAATATCATGGTAACTCCCAAAAACAAAGTTGTTGATATGGGGCAGGTTAAACTTAATCAGTCAGCGGAGCAATCCCAGGGAGTTGAAGTAACAGCCGAGCGTGAAAGAATTGAATTTAAGATGGACAGGAAAATCGTTAACGTTGCTAATGATATTTCGGCAAAGGGAGGAACAGCAGTACAGGCACTCGAGAACGTTCCTTCTGTGACTGTTGATGTTGATGGTAATGTATCGCTTAGGGGCAGCGAGAACTTTACCCTTTTTGTTAACGGCAGGCCCAGCCCTATTCAGGGTACTGACGGCCTGGAGCAGATTCCGTCGGAAATGATAAATAATATTGAACTTATCACAAATCCTTCAGCCAAGTATGATCCTGACGGAATGGCTGGTATTATCAACGTTGTTCTGAAAGATGATTTCGAGGCCGGCGTAAACGGAATTGCAAACGTAAAAATCGGAACAAGGGATAAATACGGTGTTGACGGGGTATTCAATTACAGGGCAAAATCATGGAATGCCTTTATCGGCGGCGACTGGCGTGACGACAGATATCACGGCGAAGGACTGGTTTATCGTGAAACATTCCTGACAGATACTACTAATTATCAGGATGCGGACATGGATGGAGGCCATAACAGAAAATCATGGTCTGTAAAAGGCGGTGTCGGATTCGATATCAGTGATATGACTAACATGACCCTTGAAATGAGCACCGGCTCTCACGATTTTGAAAGAATTCGCCGGAACAGGCTTGAGGTATGGTCTTCTCCCTCTGTTGAGACAGAACATGAATACGAGCTGAGCAAAGCTATAGGAACAAGAACAAGAGATTATGTTTCGGGAAATTTTGATCTCCTTCACAAATTCGATGATTTGGGCCATCAGATCAATATCACCGGCTATCTGTCTATGAGGGATGCCAGTGATGGCGACGACCAGATCAATTATATTACAGATCAGAATTTTATAATTTCTGATGATAACCCTGAGATGATCAGGTCAACCGAAGATGAGGAAACCAGAGATATAAGGCTGAAAGCTGACTATGTTTATCCCGTTGATGAGGATTCAAAATTTGAAGCCGGATACCAGGCCAGGCTTGATCACGATCAGGAAGATTATATCTTCTCCGAATGGGATTCGGATGTTAGTGATTGGGTAAAAAGCGATGCTTTTTCTAATTATATGGATTTTACCAGGAATATTCACTCCTTATATGCTATGTGGGGTTCCATGTTCGGTAACCTTGGCTATCAGCTCGGGCTTCGCGGGGAATATACCTACAGGCTAATGGACCTGACCGAGACTAATGAAGAATATAAAATTGACAGGGTGGATTTCTTCCCGACTCTTCACATGTCGTTTGATATGGGTGACGGCCTGCAGGCTCTCGGCGGTTACAGCCGAAGGATCAGACGTCCCCGCGGACACGACCTTGAACCATTCCTGATGTACATGGATCAATATACTGTCCGCCAGGGTAATCCCGACCTGGAGCCTGAATATACAGATTCTTATGAGCTGGGTATTCAGAAAAACTTCAACGGATCGTTCATATCCCTTGAAGGATATTACAGGCATACAAAAAATAAAATTGACAGAGTAGCTAATGTCAGAGAAGACGAAGTTGTTGTCTTTACTTCAGAAAACCTGAACGAGGATCGCTCGATAGGTGCTGAAGCTATGATTAATTATATGCCGATGAAAATGCTGAACCTTAATCTTTCCGGTAATTTCTACCATTATGAAATTGAAGGCGATATAGTGGAAAGTGATGTTGAAACATCCACGGAAGTCTGGGATGCCCGCTTCATGGCAACATATATGCTTATGAGCACCGGTACAAAATTCCAGATAAACGGATTTTATCGTGGCCCGAGTATCACGTCTCAGGGTGAGCGGAAAGGATTTTTCATGATGGGTGCTGCAATTAACCAGGATCTTTTCAATAGGAAATTGTCTATCAGCTTAAATTCAAGAGGCCTGATCGGATCTTTTAAGCATGAAAACACTCACATGACAGAATACATGTACAGCCACAATATCTTTGAAAGAGAATCACCGGTTGTAAATCTTACTCTTACTTACAGGTTTAACGATTACAATGATAGCAAACGTAACAGCGGAAATGGCGATACTGAAGTGGTAGATTTCGGTTATTAATTGAAAACCCGCAAATAATTTACCTTCCGAAGGGCTGTTACTTTCGGAAGGTTTTTTATTGTTCCAGAAATGCACAACAATTATTATCTGATATTATTGATCAGCCATAAAAGCAAACTTATTCCCCTGAAGAAATCAAAAATAAGGCAAATGCTATTGCCTGGCATGTCCACGATAAATCGGGGCGGCTGAGGGCGAATAGTATTCTGTAACTACTTATCGGGAGGTCCATATTCCAACGCAAAAAAGGAAAAGATTTCCAATCCTTATTACTTTCGGATCAAATACCCGGAAGAGCATAATAATCAGCTATTATTACTGACACACGCCGGCGGAGTCGGACAACTTATTCAGATACAATATTTAACATTCAGGTTCACCAAACAAGGTAGCGCTTGTTGACCTAATAATTCTTACCCTTACAATATCTCCGGCTTTAATTTTCTTATCAGGGTTGGGGAAAATACAATTTTTATTGCTATCTGTTCTGCCCCGCCATTCATCCGGGTTTCTTTTGCTTGGCCCTTCGGCAAGCACCAGGTGCTGACGCCCGGTTTCCTCTGTATTCAGTTCTTTGGAAATCTCATTCTGAACAGCTATTATCTCGTTCAGGCGGCGGAGTTTTTCCTCCTCGTGAATATCGTCAATCATTTTAAATGCTTTTGTGCCTTCACGTGGCGAATACCTGAACATGTAAGCGCCGTCATAGCGTACTTTCCTGATCATATCAAGCGTTGCTTCATGATCGCGGATATTCTCTCCCGGAAATCCCGCGATAATATCTGTTGAAAGGGAACATCCGGGCATTAACTCCTTAATTTTCTCTATTCTTCCAAGATAGTGTTCGGCAGTGTAGCCCCTGTTCATGGCTTTTAATATCCTGTTTGAGCCTGACTGGAAAGGAAGATGAATGTACTTGCAAATATTGTCATGGGCAGCCATTGTTTCAATAAGCTGGTCGCTCATGTCCTTTGGGTGGGATGTAACGAACCTGATCCTCAATTCCGGTACTGAACGGGCACATTTATCAATAAGTTCCGGGAATCCGGCCCCGCTTTCACGATCCCTGAAGGAATTAACATTCTGTCCCAGCAGGGTTACTTCCCTGAAACCATCCTGCTCAAGCTTTTTAACTTCGTCAATAATCGAGTCCATGTTTCGCGAACGTTCCCTGCCCCTGGTATAAGGCACTATGCAGTAGGTGCAAAAATTATTGCATCCGCGCATGATGGAAAGCCAGGCACTTAGCCCGCTCGTCCTTAGCGGTTGAATATCCTCATAAGTTTCTACCCTGCTGAGCTTAACAGCAATACCCGTTTCCCCCGATTCGGCAAAATTTACAAGCTCGGGCAGACGCCGGTATTCATCAGGCCCGACAATAATCTGCACATCCGGGGTTTTATCAAGTAATTTTTCTCTTAACCTTTCTGCCATACAGCCAAGTATCCCGAATTTCAAGTTTTTATTGGCTTTCTTCAAATGGCGCAGGTTATCCATTCTTTTAATTATGGTTTGTTCTGCATTATCCCTGACAGAGCATGTATTCAGCAAAACAAGGTCTGCTTCTTCCGGGCTGGCTGATATTTCATAACCATCGTCTTTCATGATGGATGAAACTATTTCGGAATCATTCAGATTCATCTGGCAGCCATAGGTTTCTATATATATTTTTTTCTTTTTCATAATTTCCGGATTAGTATTTATTCAACATTGCAATTTACAAAAAAGGGATTTATTCATTAGGCTCAAATTCTCCGGAGTAGGTAACTGAAATACTATTACCTGATATACACGTGTAATAATTAGAAAATTTATACGTTTTAAAAAACAGAACTAAAATTTTTAATAAAGTGACCGGTATGAACAGAAAGCTGACACTAACAATAGAAGAATCAATTATTGACAAAGCCAAAGAATACGTTAAGAAAAATGGTAAAAGTTTGTCGGAAGTTGTTGAAAATTATTTAAAAATGATTTCTGAAACCGAACATGTAAACATTGAAGAATTAACACCTATAACTGATTCACTGCGTGGATCATTTAAAGCACCATCTGAATTTGAATATAAAGATGAATTGACAAAAGAATTAGTTAAGAAATATAATATAAATGATTAAAATTTTAATTGATACGGATGTTCTGATTGATGTTCTTTTTGACAGGAAACCTTTTTCAGACCATTCTTCAGGAATTCTTGCCCTCTGTGAGAAAAAAATTATCAGAGGTTTTGTTACCCCGGTGATAATCAGCAATCTTTATTATTTACTAAGAAAAGCAGCTTCTCACAAGGAAACAATTGATAAATTAAAATATTTACTTAGAATTACAGATGTACTGACCATGAATAAGGATATTGTAGTCAAAGCCTTATTTTCGGAATTTAAAGATTTTGAAGACGGCCTCCAACACTATTCCGCAATGTATCATGGAGATATCAATGTTATTATTACAAGGAATCTGAAGGATTACAAACCCGGCAATATTGCAGCAATGACTCCTGAAATTTTTCTGAGATCAAGGCAGTTGTTATAAAGCAACCCACTTTGTTTCTATACTTCGTAATTTTTTTTACAATTAATCCTTTACCAATCAGTCTGAAACAAGAAGTTAGAAATTTTCGAAATTAATAAGCTCTTTGCAGTCATTTAGGGCCCGGTATTTGCATAATCAAAGCCAAATTTTGTTTGTTTTCTTTTTTTATTTGTTTTTAGCTGCAAAGTACGCTAAATTAATATTTGGAAAATGTTAACTATTTAAGGTGATTATTAGAAAAACACTGCTACGATTTATATATTTGTAAGTTTATCCGGTGCAACATTCCGGATAACAAAATGGAATGATCTTTGATTACATACCTTTCGGGTAAAAGGAAAGGTTTTGCGGAACAAATAAACATGTTGGATTATCGATTGAAAATCATTGCGTAGTAGCAGTATAAAAAAAATAGTCACTTTGTCGGCCTTCATTATTTTCGCCCTGACAACAAACGTGCACGAAGCGGGCTGTAATACCCTGCATGCAAATTATTATAGTTTCTCATGGCTGCAATTCAACAGCCTGTTCGGTTCGAATTTCTTTTCGAACATTCCCTTTATATTCATGCTCCCGCAGCAGGTTACTCTGCCGGATTCATCGGATACATACTTAGACAGCCTGAGGAAAACTATTGATACCAATTCGAAATATTCCGACAAGCCGCTTCTTTATGATCATAAACCTATGAGGCGTGTTGGCGAGGATAATTATAAATTCGGAACTGATGATCAGTTGAATCCTGAAGGTTATCAAAGTTCAATTTTAATGGATACTACCGGAAATAAAATGCTTCGCAGGGATCTTCTCGACAGCGTGGATGTATCCTACCCTTATGAAATGGATCTTGACGAATATCTCGCTGACAGAAAAGATAAGCTGCGCAATGCAGTGTGGGATTCTCTTCTGACTGATTACGATATTAAAAAAGCGCTTTCCGGCGGCGATATTGCCCGCCTTATAGGGCAGGCTACCGGTTTGACAATTCCGGTTCCCCCAAACCCGGTTATCGGTATTTTCGGAAAACCGGAAATCAGCATCAACGTGAATGGTGAAGTTAACCTGAGGATGGGTTTTCGCTGGGATACTCAGAACCTTGGTACGGTTTCGGCATTTGGGCAGTCCCAGGCTACCCCGATGTTCAGCCAGGATATTCGAGTGAATGTATCCGGCCGTATCGGTGATAAATTAAAACTCAGCACTGACTGGAATACAAGGCGAACATTCGATTACGACAATAAATTCAAGATCGGCTACGAAGGCTACGACGATGATATAATAAAACTGGTTGAGGTGGGTAATGTAACACTTCCTCTTCAATCCCAACTGATCGGCGGAGGCCAGGCACTGTTTGGTGTTCGGGCGGATTTCCAGTTCGGCCCCTTATACCTAAAGACATTGTTTTCGCAAAGGCGTGGCGAAAGAAAATTCGTTGACGTTCGCGGCGGAGCCAACAAGCAGTACTTCCAGATACGAGCCTATGATTTTGCGAAAAATCACTTTTTCCTGGATACCCGATACAAAGGTATTTATACTAAGTATTTTGAAAGATATCCTGTTATTCCAGCCAGCCCTTTTAAAATGGCTGGCAACAATAATGACAGTATTCTTGTTGAACCTAAGAAAATGAGAATTAAGGAAATTGAAGTTTGGGAATCATCAAATGATGTGCGTGAAGTTCATTCATCCGAGGCTATAGCCTTTGCTACTCTTGATTCAGTTTTTGCCGGGGATAATACTTCGCCAATTAAAGCTTATCCTGATGCTATGAAGCAGAGTCCTATTGTGTCCGGTGAAGTTGAAAGAGGACGTTTTCAAAGATTGGATACAACTCGTTACCGTTATGACAGGAATCTTGGAACTCTTACAATCTACAATCTTCGAGAAGATCGTACCTATGCTGTAGCATACAGAACTGAAGGTATCAGAACTGATACTCCGGATGATGATGAATACTTTGGTGAGTTTTCAGTTAATCAGAATACTAAAGATACTATTATCCTGAAACTTATATACAGGCCGAACCTTCAGCCCCAGTTCAGCAAGCTCTGGGCAAGGCAGATGAAGAATATTTATTCAATGAATGCCACAAACATCAACAAAGCCGAAACAAATATCGGTATCTGGTATATAAATAAATCTAATGATTCAACCGACCTTCTTGAAGGAGCACCAGATAAGCTGGTTTCAATTTTTGGTGTTGACCGCTATACAAATGGTACAGGCGCCGCTCCTCCCGATGGTAAATTTGACCTTCAGCCTCCCTTCTTTGATGAAAGATACGGCGAAATTGTTTTTCCTCATCCGGAACCATTCCGTGGCGGACTTATCGATTATTTCGCAGCCCAGGGCAATGCCGAACTTGCCGAGCAATATACCTACGGAGAAATTTACGATACAACTTACGATGTTGCCCGCAGGAATACTGCCCGCGACAGGTTCGTGATTACCGGCGAACTTTCCGGAAGGTCAACAAACAGGATTTCTCTCGGAGCTTTCAACCTGGCGCCCGGATCAGTGAAAGTTTCATTGAACGGACGAAAACTTCGCGAATATGAAGACTATATAGTTGACTATTATGCCGGTACACTTACCCTCAGGAACCAGGCGGCAGGGCTTCCCAACGCCAACTTGAAAATAGAATACGAACAGCACGATATATTCAACATCTCCACCCGAACGCTCGCGGGAGTAAGGGGGGATTACCTGCTGGTGAAAAACAGGAAGATAGATGCCGGGCTTGGCTTTACAATTATGCATTACGACCAGTCGGCAATAATTGATCGCGTTCGTATCGGTGAAGAGCCCGTATCAAACACTATGTTTGGAATTGACGGTAAACTTCTCTGGACTACACCATTTATTACACGGGCACTTGATGCACTGCCTTTCTTCTCCACAAAGGCGGAGTCATCAGTTCAGCTGCGAGGCGAATTGGCTTTGGTTCTTCCTGAACCAAACAAAAGGCTCTCGGAAGTAACATCGGACAACAACGAACCAGTGGTTTATATCGATGATTTTGAAGGAGCACAAAGATATATCACGCTTGGGCTGAACCCGACATTATGGCAGCACTCATCGCAGCCACAGGATAGTTCAATTGCTTTTACTGATGAGGAAGCTGCCTTGTATCGTGGTAAAATGCGCTGGTGGCAGTTCTTTATTCCCCGCGTACCTATTAAGGAAGTTTACCCCAACAGGTCAACAGTTCAGGGCCGTTCAAACCTGAACCCCCTGGAAATATATTTCGATCCGGATATTCGCGGTATTTATAATAAAAATCCTGAATACCTTGATACTCTTAATCCTGAATACGATAATTTCCCAAAATTCTCCGCTCAACCTGAAAACCGCGAAAGGATATGGGCAGGTATGCAGCGTCTGTTCTCATCATTCAATACAAACTTTGATACGGAAAATATCGAATATATTGAAGTGATGATGAGGCTGAATAATTACGAGCCCGGCAGAACGCAAATGTATATTGATCTCGGGCAGATCAGCGAGGATATTATCCCCAACCAGACAACTGATACAGAGGACGGTTCCACTGATGCCAACCCGCTTCCGAATAATATAATCGATGTTGGCGAGGACAGGGGTATTGACGGTTGGTTCAACGAACAGGAAAAAGAATTTTATCCGCCTCCCCTGGATCAGGAAGATGACCCTGCAAAGGATGATTATTACTTTAATTTCGGAAAAGACGACCAGACAAGGGATGCGCTTGGAGTTGATTTCGACCGTTACAACAACTTCGAGGGTAATGCCAGGGTTTCTGAAATAGGCCAGTTCCCGGATACTGAAATTTTAAATACAAACAACGGCCAGACAATTTCTCTTGACAACAGTTATTTCAGCTACGAAATTGAACTGAATCCTGATCCGCAAACAAACAGCCAGATTGTGGGTGGAGGTAATAACGGCTGGTATCTTTACAGGATTCCGATAAGGAAACCATCCCGCAGGGTTGGAAATCCCTTGTTCTCTAATATTCAATATATCAGGGTATATTTCAAGGGTGGTATGATCAATGCACAGATTGCCCAATGGCGACTTGTTGGTTCTCAGTGGCAGAGAATATCCAACTTCCAGTCTGATGTTCCGGCAAATGACAGTGTTATGTCCATTGCTTTCGTAAACAGGGAAGAAAACAGCGGCGAACCTGACTTCTACACTATGCCTCCTGGTGTCCGGCCACCAAAACAGCTCAACAATCCCGATCCTAACCAGGATATTTACCTTAACGAACAATCAATATCGGTATGTGTTAAAAACCTGCGTTATGGCGAGGAAAGAATGGCCGTAAGGATTTTCCGTCCCCTGGATATCTTTAATTATAAAAAAATGAAATTCTTCATTCACGGTGACGGCTCCATGCCCGATTACCTTGCCAATAATGCTATTCCCAAAGCTTACGCCTTTGTAAGGTTCGGTACTGATTCGGCAAACTACTATGAATATCGCAGGCCACTTGTTAGGGGATGGCAGGATATTGAAGTTGAATTAAGCGAACTTACTTCATTCAAACAGATAAGGGATACTTCAAGTATATGGGACAGGCAGGTATTTCCTTCATCAGACGAGACAGGCTCTTTTGCTATAAAGGGTAATCCAATCCTGACAAGGGTTCAATTCTTCGGGCTTGGTATTTATAACCCCTCCGAGCGTTTCCCTAACGAGCTGACAACATGTATGTGGGTGGATGAGCTCAGGCTTATCAGCCCTGAAAGATCTGTTGATTGGGCAGGTGTTTCCAATCTTGATGTAAAGCTGGCTGATCTTGGCTCGATCAACGCATCCTTCCAAAGGGCCGAGCCAAATTTCCATAAGCTGGAGGAACGATTCGGCGACAGGATAACATCATCCAACTGGTCTGTGGCCATGCAGGGAAATCTTGAAAAATTTGCTCCGAAAAGTTTTAATAAAATGAAAATTCCGATTACATATACTCACGCCGAGTTCTACGAGAATCCGGAATATGAAGCTAATAACGATATTCTTTTGGACCAGGCTGCAAATAATATCAGGCAGCAGGCTCTTGATAACGGGGCAACTGAAGGCGAGGCAGACGCTTTGGCTGATTCTTACAGGCGCGAATCACAAACATTGAAAGTGCAGGACAGCTGGGCTTTAACCGGTGTTCAGCTTGGCATACCAACGGAATTTTTCCTTATAAATGAAACCCTGAATAAAATGACTTTCGGCTATTCATATTCCCAGGAATTCGAACGGTCGCCGGTTGTTGCCCAAAGATTCAGCTGGATATGGAAACTTACCGCGCAATATTCAACCAATCTGCCAAGATACCTGGAATTCCAACCTTTAACATGGGCTGCCGAAACGCCCATACTTGATACTTATAAGGATGTGAAGATCAATCTTCTCCCATCGAACTTTTCTGCAGGGCTGGATATGGCACGTCGCAGAACCACCGAACAATCCCGCTTCCTTGACATACCAAGTCCGGTTCTCAGGGATTTCTCGGCAATGAGAAATATACAGTTCTCCTGGAAATTTGCTGAGAACGGATTTTTAAATCCCAGGCTGGATTACTCTGTAAATACTAATTCCACCCTGGTGCCTTACGAACTAAATGATGACGGAATGCAGAGAACAGGCAGCGAGCTGGCCAAGAAAATCCTGTTCAACGATGGCAAACTAATTGATTTCGGGCGTAATAACCAACACACCCAATCAGTTACTTTAAACTTTAAGCCAACTCTGCCAAATATCGGAGGAATGAATCAGTTCCTTGATATGAACGGTTCTTTTACCACGAATTATTCATGGTATAATCCATTGCAGGCCGACCCGGAGACAAGGGATATAGCAAAGCAGGCCAGCTTTACCAATAATATCAGGTTCAATACGGGTATCCGTTTGAAATCCATGGCCGATAAATGGTTTGGAATCAGAGACCAACGAAAAGTGCCTTTCAAAGTTCCGGATACAACATCAGCAGGCGGGAGCGATTTCTTCAGCACTGTTGGTAAAATATTTAAAACGATATTCCTGGATTACGACAAGATAGATATTAATATTACCCAGACAAATTCTGCTAATAATCCCGGTGTATTCGGAGGTACGGGACTTGATAACTTCTGGAGCCGCGGGGCTATGTTCCGCGACAGCAGGAATTTATTCGGCCCGAGTATGGCATACCAGCTTGGCCTTATATCCAATCCGCACGGATCATACAGCATGGTTGGTTCAAGCAACTTCCCATTCTTCGGATTTGAAACCCAAACCGGGCTGAGGCCGCCCAATGCTGTTCTTCAGGATAACTTCTCGCAAACTACTTCTTTGCAGATAAAGACTACAAGGCCGCTTTGGGAAGGTGCCACACTTGACCTGAACTGGCAGACTGACCTTGGATACAACAAAAACCAGACAGTTGAAACAGATGATGAAGGAAATCCTACATTTACCAATATTGTTGCTATGGAATCCTTCAATAAAACATACCTGGCATTCCCGCCGATACTTGGGATGAATCTTTTCGGCTCCTCAACAATCGAGGATGTTGTTGCTCTTTACAACGAAAGAGCAGCCGTTATCGAGGCGGCGTTCCCCAATGATGAAGTAAAGAAAAACCAGGCATTGCAAAATGCACTTGCTGAATCTTTCCACGACGGGCTTGAAACATTCAGCATGATAGGCGGCAAAGCAGGTAAGTTCCTTCCGGCAGTCAACTGGGGACTACGCTGGGAAGGTATCGAAAAATGGGGTATCTGGGACGGATATGCTAAAAGGGTTACATTCGAGCATGCCTATCAGTCCCAATACCAGGAAAATGCCCAGATCACTGATAACGGGCGCGCCGTGCAGGGGCAGCAGATACAATTTGGCTTCCAGCCGCTGATCGGCGTTACTGTTGGATTCGACGAGAAAAAACTCGGCGGCTTGCTGACGGCAACGTTCAGGTGGAATTCCACAACTAATTACCAGATGGTATCATCCAACAAGTCCACTATTTCCAAGCAGGCAACCGAGGAAATATCTCTTCAGGCAAGTTATACAATGCGCAGTTTTGAATTTCCTTTTCTTGGATTCACATTTAAAAATGATTTTGAATGGAGCCTGCTCCTGACTTATAAATCCAACCAGAGAGCCACATTCGATATCCTGGATACAGCCAGCTACGAAGGCGCTGACAACGAAGGCCGCACCCTTGACGGCAATACACAGCTGATTATCGAGCCGCGCGCCAGGTATTCCATGAGCCAGCGTGTTACAGCCTCGCTATTCTACCGCTACGAGGGTACATTTACCGAGGGCGCTGCACAGCCGGGATTCAGTACCCACCAGCTTGGCCTTGATATCAGGATATCTATCAGCGGCGGCAGGTAAAAAATTTCATAATATTGAATTTTATCAATCATCCGATGACATGCCCTTATCGGATGATTTGTTTTTGGACTATTTATTATGGATATAGTTTAATAAATTTATCAGATGCTGCTTTATATGCGTTTCAAAGGAAATCAAAAACCGGCCAACAGCATCTTCAATCCCAAAATTGATATAACGGGTTTTAATTTCTATTAAATCAATGATAATATCTGTCAGGTCATCTACGGAATCTCCCATGCCGGCTAAAATATCTTCCTCTGGCGCTTTTATATTCAGCACAGAATTATAATAACCAAAATCCGGAAAATTCTCATCGACAATCATACGAATATTATAATAATCGAATCCTTCTGTTTCATTATCAGAATTTTCATGACTCAAATTATTCAAGTCAAAATATGCAGAATACAATCTTATTAATTTTTCTTCCAGGATAGTCTCTTTATCAGGAATATCCTGATAAAGCTCGCCAAAAATGATAATATCATCTATTATTTGAATAAGGTTAATACTCACAGAATTTAATCCCTGATAATTACAAGTTTATCTGATTTCAGAATTCTGAATGAATTGCTTATCCTGTATAGATAAACTCCGTTAGACAATACCGGAAGCTGTATTCCGGTATTCTGCTTTATAGCGCTGAAAAAAATCTTAACCCCATTCATATCAAATAATTCGAACTTCAGCCCAAAATTATTTTGAGTATTTCTAAAAACCAGGTAATCGCTGCATGGATTTGGATAAACAAGAATTTCATCTGTAGCAGGTACATCCTCTTTTGCAGTAATAACTACGGGTTCGCCCCATGTTGTATCTCTTTTTTTGAAATATAAAATTTTTCTAAGTTTTTCAACCGGTTCAATATATAACCTATAATAAGGTCCTCCCAAACCTCTTACATATTTGGAAAATCCATAACCTTCACTATGTTTTAACTCCCAACAAGAATCCTGGCGACGGTAATAAATATATGGATGATTATATTCAAATTTTTCATCATCTTGTGCATCTCCGAGGCTATATAATGACATAAAATTACCATATATTATCGGTTGCCCCACGGGTTTGTCAAAATTTATATCCGGATAAAATGTTTTTTCAAGAGTATCAAGAGAATATTCTATATCAACATGACCATCCGAATTAGATATTCTTCTCAGGCTTTCTTTGGTATAAGTATATTTAACGGAATCCTTGTAATCAACCCTGTCAATGTATTTATATATTGAGGTATCCCTGACTTCCCAGTAATTGTAATGAATATGAATCTCATCACCGGGATAGAAATCATTTACCTCGAGCCAGGTCATATCATTTGAACCCAGCCTCGGGCTGGATATTCCCTTTAATTGGTAATGTATATCTACATTGTTTTCATATATATTCTTATAAAAGGGTAAATTAAACATATCGACAGTTTGAATTAATCCCAAGTTCTTTCCAAGTATAATTTCAAAATTATATTCTTTGGAATCAATCTCATTTTCAACATGAGCTTCTATAACTTTAACAGTATCGGTAAAACCTAAAAAGTCCATTTCTTTTATTTCAGTTACTTCTGCATACCCGTTAGTAGAATCCTCTGCATAAATAAACTCCCAGGAATCATTCAATCCGGCTTTTGTGTCAATAACAATTTCATGACCAAATTTGTTATAGAAAATATTCCTGCAGTCTTTGTCAATTTTAATTTTTGAGCCAAGCAAGGAAGCTCCGTATGGTGTGTAACAATTTTCATGGATCTTATGAATATTGTTGTTCAGGTATAGAATTGAATCTTTGTCATACTTCACCGAATCAACTTTTGCAGCCTTTATTGGAAATCTAACATATGGCTCCAATCGCCCGAAATATTGAATTCTTCCAGAATTTACTGTTTGATAATTTTGAGCAAATATTCCTAATGAAGTATTGAATAATATAACTGCTATAATAATTAAGCATCGCATAATTTCTCCTCTTGTCAAAATTATTGTAAAAAAGTATTTGCTAAAAATAAGAAAATATTTGATATTAATGGATAAATTATCTTGAATTTGGATTGATTCACTTCTTCCCATTTTCTTTCCCACCCCAGATCTTTCCGGCAATTTTCCATGCTGCAAATGCGGCAAGTGGTGCAACTGCTACATCAACGCAGTAATGGACATGCTGCAATATAACACAGGCACCAACAGCAACGGTTCCCATTAGCAGCAGGGCTTTCAGCAATTTGGATTTTACCGTTAGGAATAAAAGGAACATCGTGGAAGTATGCCCGGAAAAGAACAGGTCGCGACGCAAAGCCACACCGTCGCTGAATAATTTCACGAAGGGGTCTTCAAGTACTATTAGTTTTTCAGGGGCTTCGAGCGGGGTAACATACATCAACACGGCGCGTATCAGCAGCATAATAGCGTAGGCCTTCATCGCCAGCGCCAGACTTGCCGGATCTTTCACTACCGATAAAATTGCCATAATCAGCGCCCCGTACAGAATTCCGAATGTATAATATGTCAGGTCAATAGGCTCGAAAAGTGCCAGTACCGGGTCGGCAAGCAGCGATCCCGGCCTGGATTCCACGAACATCAGAAAGCGGGAAAAACTAAGGCTGACAATCAGGACAAGAATGAAACTGAAAATCAGGTTGGGAAGATTGTCTTTATATTTATTTTTCAAAGTCATCAAAGTTGTTCACTAATATCAAATAAAAATTTAACTGAAAAAATTGCAAAATAATAAATATTCCGTAGATACAGAGATATGCCACATATTGTTTGTTAGTCTTTAAAAGGATGAAAGATCATCTATCTGTTGGGACAGGCTTTGATCTTAGAAAGATTGGTACTCCTTCCAATGTTGTACCCGGTAAGGCCATTTTCCTTAAAGTTTTGCTTTGGATTTGCGAAGCAAAGCTTCAGGAAAACAGCATTACGATTTGCAACTTCGTAATAGGGTTATTAATATTCCAATTGCAACGACTTTTATGTCGTGGAGAGAGTACTTCTTTATAGCCATCCTTCAACCTCAGGGTTAACCCAGAGGTTGAGGGATTATTACTTCCATCCACGAGCTAAAGCACGTGGTTATAATTTGAGAGAAATTTATCAAATCTGAACAAATACCTGATAACAGGGCAACCTCCATCTTTTAAATCTCTGCCTGACTTTCAATTGAAACCCTCCTTAAAATAATTTTAATAATCATTATTATACTCGCTGCCATCCTTTTTCCAGTGTCTCGGTTCTCCTATTATTTTGCCATTTCGATAATAAACTTCCCTTTCAATATTTCCGTTTCTGTACCATCTAAATGATGTGTCGACTAATTGGCTGTTTCTATAAGTAAACTGTGATTCTTTAGTTCCATCCGGATAGTACAAAATATAGGTTCCGTCCCCGTCAACAACCATGTGTTCGCCGTTTTCACCCCAGTAATTACAATTTCTTAAACTGCCTGAATTATTGAATTCCAGGATGGCCCGAATTTTTCCGGATTCATAATACTGCTTATGTGTACCCGAATTTCTACCATAAGTCATTTCTCCTTCATATTGAATTTGCCCATTTCGGTAATACAGAGTCATTTTTCCATCCGGAACGTTGTTTACTACTTCGTGGACAGACATGATCTTTCCATCTGCAAATTTTTCTATTACCTTTTCTCTTTTTCCGCAAGCGCCGAATATTAATATAATTGTCAAAAATATAATTGTTTTGTACATGGTGCATCCCTTTCGAATTTTAATCCTTTAATGGATTATAAGTAAAAAGATCATACTTTGTTAAAAATTGCAATATCTTTACAAGTTCCTTTGATTGTTCAGGATGACATCGATTGCCTTTTTCTTTAAACGGATATATCCATGTTTCTCTAAAAAATGATTCCTTGTATCCGTCATTAAGAAAAGCATATATGAGAATATTATAATATGCAGAATAGGAAATATTATCACATGAGTCATTAATGTCATATAATTTATCAAAATTACTAAAAGATAAAGTGTCATTTGATAGTTCAATATCTGATATAACTATCACCGGTTTTACCGATTTCGTATATACTAATCGAGTTTTATTATCTGGTTGTTTTACAAAGAAACAAAAGTCGCAGGTTACACCTGGAAGCCGCTTAAAAATCATAGAGCTATCCTGAAAAAGAAAAGTCATCGTATTAACTTCTCCGAAAAGTAATACGAACTCATCCTCCCAGTAAAATTCTTTGACATACTTATATAGTTCTTTGAAAGGCCGATAATACCTTAAACTTCGGCTATAAGGATTAAATTTATTACTATCTATTTCGTCCCACTCGTCTGTGGTAATAATGTTTCTTCCGAGTATATAATTATACTCGTAATAAGCATTTGACTCCTTCTTACAGTTTGAACTACTATAAGATGATATTATGAGTATAATAACAATAAAAATCTTTATCAGTGATCCCATACATTGTTCTCCCCGAATAATTAAAAGTAACTATCTCAAAAAATTAACCAAAACACATAAATCAGCGCCCGAGTATTATTACCAATACCACAGTTTAATCATCCCATCTCCTTTTCTCAAAAAACTCATAACAACAAAATCGGCCTTTATTATTTGACGAGGATAATATATATAATGTTCCGTCCAATTTCAAGTTTATTTCCTAAAGTTCTTTTCTATATCCCCAAATATTATTAACTTTTTCGATTGCAATTTTGCGATGATTTAATATGAAAGTTATTTAATGATTTATATATGTTTTACTGAATGAATTACGAGGGCTTAATGCGAAAAATCTCAACGATTAGTGCGATATTTCTTTTTCTTATGGCTTTTGGAGTAAATGAACTGATCTCCTGTACCAATATACTGGTATCCAAAGGCGCTTCCGCCGACGGATCGGTTATGATAACATACAATGCCGACGCGGGCGGCTTCATGGAAAAACTCTACTACAAGCCGGCAATGGATCACGAACCCGGCACGATGATAGAAATTTACGAGTGGGATTCCGGAAAATTCCTTGGCAAAATTCCACAGGTTTCACATACTTACCAGGTTGTCGGCAATATGAACGAACACCAGGTGAGCATAGGGGAAACCACCTTCACCGGACATAAAGAACTTAAAGATTCTACCGGTATTATTGATTACGGATCGCTGATGTGGCTGGGCCTGCACCGCGCTAAAACAGCCCGCGAAGCCATTAAAGTGATGACCGGCCTCGTAGCAAAATACGGATATTACAGCACAGGCGAAAGCTTTTCCGTTAGCGACCCCAACGAGGCATGGATACTTGAGATGATAGGCAAGGGCGGCAAGGAAAAAGGAGCCGTATGGGTTGCCCGCAGGGTGCCGGACGGATATATCTGCGTTCATGCAAACCAGTCAAGGATCAGGGAATTCCCGCTTGATGATCCCGAAAATTGCATTTATTCCCCGGATGTTATTGAATTTGCTAAAGAAAACGGCTATTACAAAGAAGAAGACGGACCCTTCAGTTTCATGGATGCATATTGTCCGCTGGATCCGGGCGGCGCTTTATTCTGCGAGGGCAGGGTATGGTCAATTTTCCGCAGGGCGGCACCATCGCTTGACCTTCCTGAAGATTACTGGCGCGCAGTAAAAGATGCCGAACCTTATCCCCTGTTTATCAAACCGGATAAAAAACTTAGCGTTCAGGATGTTATAGCCCTGATGAGAGACCACTTTGAAGGCACTGAATACGATATGACAAAAGGTCTTGCTTCAGGCCCTTACGGATGCCCTTACCGCTGGAAAGGCCTTGTATGGAAAAACCCGAACGATACTTCCAAATCATGCGGATGGGGACGCCCCGTGTCAACCCAGCAGACAGCTTTTGCCTTTGTATCACAGAGCCGCAGCTTCCTTCCTGATGAGATCGGCGGATGCTTCTGGTATGGCGTGGACGATAATTATTCCAACGTTTATCAGCCGCTTTACTGCTGCATGAAAGAAGCTCCGAAATCATACATTACAGGCGCTATCAATGATTTCTCGCTTGAATCAGGTTTCTGGATATTCAACCTGGTTGCAAACATAGCCTACACAAAATATAGCTATGTGATAAAGGATATTCAGGCAGTTCAGTCGGTGCTGGAAAATAAATTCCACAAAAACCAGGCAGCAATTGAAAAAACTGCAATGGAAATGTATAAAAATGACAAACAGGCTGCTATCGACTATCTTAGCGATTATTCCGTAAGCCAGGCGGAAATGACGGTTGACATCTGGCGCGACCTCTGGAAACAGCTTGTAATGAAATACAATGACGGCTATATAAACGACGTGAACAACGACGGCGGCCGCCACCCGAAAAGCTCGTTTTACGGCGAGGAATTCCTGAAGCAGGTTCTGAAAGAAAGGCCCGGCTTCTATGATGTGGAATGGCAGGAAAAGTAGAATTCTAAATCAACTTTTTAACTTCAGCCCGGATTCGTCCCGGGCTTTTTTTTTGGCTTAATAAAGCCGATATTGCAAATTATTTATTATTTTTTTGTTAAATTGGTTTTAATTAACTGTTGGGCTTAATTAAAAATGACGATGAAGTTAATTGACCACAGAAAAATAATCGAAAGTAATTCTGAGGCTTATATAAAAGACTTAGAGGATGATAGATTAGTGAAAACTATGATAAATCACATTAAACCGGATTTTCCAGATATTCGATTCACTAATGATAAAAAGCTGATTTTAAAAGAAATTGTAAATCTACTCTTTGACACTCAGGATAAGAGACCATTTTTTCACGTTGAGGGGACTGAATTACCTCTTTGTTGGAATAGACCTGCAGATTGGGATTGTGATTACATAAAATATGAGTGGGGACATTTACTTTCTCGTAATCAAAACCCTGACAGTAAGAGTTCAATAGAGAACTTAGGATTATATTCAGCCAGGTGTAATCAACATATCCAAAGTAGTATGAATATACAAGAACTAATGGTTTATGGTGGATTGATTGCAACAAGGATTTCAAATGTATTGACTAAAAGGAGGATGTTGTTTGAGTCGGAAAAATGGATAGATTTGATAAATAAACTGAATGAATAATGCACGAACACACAACAATGTATATACAAAATAGGCCGGGACAGTAATAAATTCAACGGTTGTTGCCCGCTTCAACTTCATCTCGGTTTGACAGGTTTGAAGTCCGCAATCGCCTACTTTGCATATACTAAACGTTACCTGCAACCATAAAATGAAGACACTTGCCAAGAAAATATTACCCTATTTGATTACCAGTTTGTTGGTAATTGGATTTTGGAAAATGCGGACTTGGACGGACAACTACGCTTGGATTCCAGAAGGAAAAGAATTGCTAATGCTCGACATTGCCCTGACTTCGATATTCTTCTACAAGACATTTTTTTGGTTGGTTACAGCGAACCTCTTTGTGTTCGGATTTCTTCAACTGAGAAAAAAGAATTTTAAGACAGCAGGAGCCGTAATAGTATTGACTTTAATTTATCACTTCACAGTTGAACAAGTAATCGACAAAAAATGTGCTTTCCATTACTATTCTGTTTTTCATAACCAATCAGTTGCCGAAGGATATTTAGTCAGACCGATCGAAGAAGCAGGTAAAGAAATTGGACCGATACTGACAGAGAAAATTGAAGACAAGCAAATGAAGTACAGACGATACGCCATTCTCGGATTTCAAAAGATTGACTATCAACCTGCGACTGATCTAATGGGACAAATTCTATTTGACAAAACAGAACAGGAAGTTTATCGGGCAGACGCTTACGAGACATTAAGGACGTTTGGCAATGAAATTTCCAACAAATTGATAAGAGAATTCAAACATCAGGCGAAGGACTCTACTGAAAATAAGGTTATTGAACTTGGTGAATATTTCTATGATAACAGAGAAAAATAAAAAAGGTATGCTGCTAACAATGTATATACAAAATAGCCCGGACAGCAATAAATTAAATCACTTCACCCCGAATCAATATTGCCGGAACTGCCATGATAAACTGATGTTTTCAATTATTTTTGTATATTCACAGTAAACAGCCTTGCGCACATCAAGAATAACTTGCTCCCGAGAATATGATTTTTTTATTTACAAGCCACCCATAATCCAGTCTGCTGAAATCAGCCATTACCTCATCAGATTATCTGAACTATGATATATTATTATCCTATATATCCCCAAAACCCTCCATCGGAGGTGTATACTGCCAAGCACTCCCTTTCGGTGAGGGTTCCACACTGGGTGTGTTGGGGAGGGGTAGTAAACTTTGTTGGAATATTTAAAACTAAGACAATTAAATTTACATTGATTCCGGATGTCTGAAAATAGCCGCTGTAACTTTTTTGATCCTGCCAGTGTCTGAATAGTAAGAACGGTTGCATACATTATCCGGATATGGCCGACCGAAATGATAAGCTCCTCGGAAAGTATTTTTAAACTTAGGAGGTGATATGAAAAGGGCTTATACAAAACCCGGAAAAGTAATGATACTCTCTCCCGCCAGGGAACTAATGGACCAGATCCGTTCCAATACCGCGAGGGGGTTCGCTTTCAGCATGTCGTTCTTTATTTTGATATTTGTGGTTTATTTTGCTATTATCAGCAGCAGCAATTCCGAAATAATTACTGCCCCAATTGATAATACGCATATTGTTACCACTCTCGGACTATACGATATTAAAACAGAAATTGCACCGCCGGTGATCCCTAATAATCCGAAATTAATTATCGGCAGCGGAATGGTTGCAGGAAATCCTATTCCGATACCGGAAACAGATTTGAAGGAGATAGATAACGTTTTTGCAAGCGTGAATGAAATCCATCGTTCACTGTCAGTTGCCGGTGATGTTATCGGGGATATTTTCGACAATCCGCAGTCGGTTTTCGACGATGGGAAAACAAAGATCCAAATCGAATCAAAGATTGAACCGGAACCTGACCCGGAAATTATGTTAATGGTTGACAAGGAGCCGGGAGTAGATCTTCCTGCATTGCAAAAAAGTATTGTTTATCCGCACCTTGCAAGAGAATCAGGCACAGAGGGTAAAGTTGTCGTGATGGTTCTTGTTGGTAAATACGGCAAACCGGAAAAAGCAAAGATTACGTATTCATCCAGCCTGTTGCTTGAAGAAGCTGCCATTAAAGCAGTTATGAATGCTACTTATACTCCGGCAATCATGCACAATAACCCTGTAAAATGCTGGGTAAACATACCAATAACTTTTTCACTTAAGTAGTTATTTTTTGGATTCCCTCTCCGACTAATATTGGTGCCGCTCCATTCGGGGCGGCATAATTTATTTTTTAGTGCATAAATCCATTTATACCAATATAAATTCGTCCTTTTTCTTGCATTAATCATTCGCTTAATATAAATTGCCAACTGAGTTTTTTCCCCTTGTTTGGGTTTTTCGGATCTGAGATGATAATGGAGTGTTCAAAATGAAAAAAATTACTAAAAGCCTTTTGCTTGCTTTCCTGATTGGTAGTATTCAAATCTCATGTCTGTTTGCGCAGAATGAAGCTGATATTAAATCCAACCTGAAAGAACATGTTTCTTTTCTTGCTTCTTCAGATTTACAGGGTCGTTATCCTGCATCTGCAGGTGATGTTGCTGCCAGAAATTATATTCTTGAAAAAATGAAGCTTTACGGCTTAAAGCCAGTTAATGGCAACTGGAGTATGGAATTCCCAGTTCCTACGGGGGTAACACCTTCCGCAGAATCAGCCATTTCATTCAATACCCTCCTTCCAAGGCCGGGCCTTCCGAAAGATAAGTGGAGAAAAGTAGAGAAAAAATGGACATTCGGGCAGGAATGGTCTCCGTTGCCATTCAGCGGCGATGGTGAGATTTCTACAAATCTGGTTTTCGTAGGCTATGGGATAAGCGCTCCGGAGCTAAATTATGATGATTATGCCGGTGTTGATGTGAAAGGCAAAGTTGTAATTTCTCTTTCCAATTCCCCGGACAAAGAAAAAAAGGGCGGCCCTTTTGATCCCTTTGCATCAATGGAATACAAAGCAAAAAATGCCGAAAAGCACGGAGCCGCAGGCCTTCTGCTAATCAAGGTAAAAGGCGATTCTGCAAGTGTTTACGAGCCCTTAACAAATATCTCGGTTCCAAAAAAATCAGGTATAGTATGTATTCAGGTAAACAGGGACGAAGTTGCAAAGTTTTTCCCAAGGAACAAGGAATACCAGATAGTTCCCATGGAATTAAAAATTGATAAAACTTTGCAGCCTGTAAGTTTCGAACTGCCCGACGTATCAATTAATCTTAAACTTCAGATGACTGACAAAACTGAGATGACAGCCAATATATTTGGCATGGTTGAAGGTAATGACCCGGCGCTGAAAGATCAATTTATAGTAGTTTGTGCAAACCACGACCATCTTGGGAAAAAAGAAAAATCCATACGCAGGATATTCTATAAGCCACAGGTAATGAATGGTGCGGATGATAATGCTTCCGGTTGTGCCGGTGTTCTTGAACTTGCAAGGATGACTGCTGCCAATCCGCTCCCAAGGCCTGTAATATTTGCTTTCTTCGGAGGAAAAGAAGCAGGGCTTACAGGATCGAACGCTTTTATTGCAAAACCGCCCGTTCCGCTTGCAAATATTAATTCAATTATAAATATGAATATAATCGGCAGGCTCGATGATGACAAACTTAGCATCTATGGTATAAATAGTTCAGGATTATTAACATCAATTGTGGATACGCTTGCTGTTGATACCGATCTTAATATTATCGGCGCTGTCAATGGCGACCTGTCTTCGGACCACGAGGCATTTTATAATAGTGGTATTCCATTCCTTATGCTGTCCAGCGGCCTGCATGAAGATATTAAAGAGCCGGATGATATTGAAAGAAAAATTCGCTACAAAGGTATGGAAAAGATAGTTGAAACTGCTGATTACCTGTTGAAAAAAATCGCTTCAAACAATTCGAAACCTGACTGCAAAAGCGGCATAAATATTTATTCCGATCTGGCATATACAATGCCCGGAAACGGCGCATTTATTGGCATTGAAGAAGAAATGGATGATGAGGACGGAATACTTATTTCAGGGTTTGAAAGGAAAAGCCCGGCTGCAAAAAAAGTTAAAAAAGGCGATATAATCAAAACTGTAAACGGAACCGAAGTAAATAACCGTTACGATATCGAATTCATGATACGGGAAATGAACCCCGGCGATACAATCACAATTGAATATGAACGCGACGGAGAAACAAACAGCACAGAGATAAAACTCGGGAAAAAATAGTTTTTGATGAATTTACAAATGCAAAAGCCGGTGTTGATTGTAATGCCGGCTTTTGTAGTTTTTCTGTTAGAACTTGAGTATCAATAAAGGAGAGCTTCTATTTCAATTCGGCCGTGGTTAACCGATTTATAAAAACCAAGGCCTTCATTTAAAATTTTTCTTGCTTATTGTTGGTTTCAGCCTTAGATTAGCAAAGCTGTAAAAAAATATATTATTCCTGAACGGGGCCATCAATGAACGATAAAACTATTAAGAATATACTTGTAATTTTTCTCATGGCATTAGTATTTTACCTGATGTCCGTACTGAAATCAATCTTAATTCCCCTGGTACTTGCCTTTCTGCTTGCCAGTTTCTTTTATCCGTTCATAAAATTCTTCAAAGATAAAAAATTGCCGGCCTGGCTTGTTTTGCCGGTAGTGGTTGTAGTTACCCTTCTTGTTCTTTTTGGAATTTCCCAGGTAGTAATTGAAACCAGCGAGGAAATAGCAGTCCAACAGGATTTTATATATGGCAAGCTCAACGACCGCGTAAGCTCTGTGGTTAGCTGGGCAAATGAGATAGGAGCAAAGCATTTCAATTCCAGGATAAATCTTGATAAAGTTAACGAATATATTAATTTCGAAAATTTATCCTCTTTTGCCGGCGGCCTGGCTTCATCACTTGGATCATTTACAACATCTTTTGCCATGTTCGCCCTATATTATATCGTTCTTCTCTCCGGAATGATGAATTATGACCGCTATTTACAGCATGTTGGTGGCAATGATTATGCAGAAAAACTTATCGATAACTTCCAAAAGATACAGAAATCAATAGTTAAATACTTAGGAATAAAAACACTTATCAGTATTATTACCGGGTTCCTTGTTTTTGTGGTCTGTTCTATTTTCGGTGTGAAGTTTCCGTTTTTCTGGGCTTTCCTTACTTTTTTATTGAACTACATTCCCACAATAGGATCAACAATATCGGTTATCCCTCCTGTCCTGATGGGAATAGTCCAGTTCGATTCGCCTGATACAATATTATTTCTGCTCATCCTGCTCGTTCTTATACAAATGTTAATGGGGAATTTTATCGAACCGATAATTATGGGGTCCGGATTGAAATTAAACACTCTAACCGTGATTTTCGGACTCGTTTTTTGGGGTTATATATGGGGTATTCCGGGAATGATGCTGTCGGTACCATTGCTTGTACTGCTTAAACTGATCCTTGAATTAAGTGCGGACTTCAGTTTCGTAGCCAGGCTGATGGAATCAGCACCTGCGCCGCCAAAGAAAATACCAAAGCTTAAGAAGGAAAAATCATAGAGAATGTTTTTCTGCCGGAAGCCGGGTAGGATACCGGAAGAAATTAGAGTTTTATAAATCTGTGGAATTTTGTTTCGCTGTTTTTATAATTTATTCTAAGAATGTATAATCCGCCGGCTAATTCAGAGGTTTTAAGGCTTGAAACGGGATTTGACTTTAATACTGTAATAGCTTTTGAATCAATTATTTCTATACTTTCGGCATCAGACAGGTTAAATGGAATATTGATTATTTCATCACAGGGGTTAGGGTATATTGTCATTTCCAGTGATATTTTATTTAGTTCCTCCCTGGAGTTAGCAACATTAACATAAAATCCGGGATCGGAATGGTCGAAATTGCAGCCGGGCATTGAAACGAATGCCTCGTTACTAATCTGTGAAGAGCCGGTAATATCAATATCTTTTGATACAATTACCCGGTCTCCGTGGGTTAGCCAGCTTAATTCAAAATCATATTCTTCATTCTGATAATACAGGTATCCCAAAAATTTAGGTATGGTATCAAATCCCCGAAGATAAAATATATTAACCCTTTCATATTGATCTATGTCGGATATTTTAAATTCTGCTTTGCATTGTTCATCATATTCTTTGTGATATAGTGTCAGTCCCGAAGTGCTGTAATCTTCGCGAATACTGGTATAAACAGTGGGATTATATTCAGAATCACCATTACCACCGGCTAATTCTACAAGCAGGATATTACTTGCAGGCCCTGCTCCGGATGTATCAATTTCCCGAACGTAAAACGAGGATTTCGTTCCGGTTCCTGTAACTATTACCGAAACAGCATTGCCGTTAGCGGTATTCGGGATAAGAGCGATCTGTTCAAAATCATCTTCATTAGTTTTTTCCCCGTTTATATAATAAAGCCCGAAATAGGGAGGATTTCCGCTACCCTCAATAAAAAGACGAATATTGCTATCGCCATTATCTATCCCGGAATACAGAACCGGGACGTTCTGACCGAACAAATCCCCGAATGCCAATAAAATTATTAAAATATATACAAACCTTTTCATATCATTCCTTATTTAAGTTCTCATATAAAATAACGAGAATAGCATAAAAAAGTAACGTTGCAAAAATTTAGCCAATTAAATTTATATTTCAAAAGTTTTATCTTGATATTTATGAAATAATTTCGTAACATATTGCTGTTTTTTCGGGTTGGGGACTTTCCAACAGGGAGTTCTCATGAATAAAAAGGACTATTTTTCACGCTTGCAGGGCTTGCTTGGAGTAAGCAGGCAGGAACTTGTAATTGTGCTGATAATTGCAAGTGGCCTGACTGCCGGCCTTATATACAATCCGCCGGAGCAAAGTAATCCTGGTGTTGAAGAAACAATTAATATCCTTGACAGCCTGGCGGAAGCCCGGAGAAAAACATACACAGGAACAAACCCTGACGGAAGTATAAACAGGGAAGTGAAAACTGATAGTATAAATATAAATTCTCCGAAGGCAAAACCCGGGAAAGAACCCAAATCCACCATTATGGGAAAGATTGACCTGAACAGTGCCAGCAAGGCTAAACTGATAAAGCTGAATGGCATTGGCGAAAAAACAGCCGTGAAAATAATTAATTATCGGAAAAAGACTCCTTTCCGCAAAGTAGAAGACATCATGAATGTAAAAGGAATCGGCCCGAAAAAATTCGAAAAGATGAAAGAATTTATTGAAGTTAAGTAGAAAGTAATTTTTATTTCTTTCTGAAAATCCAGTTGCCATCATGGTTGTTCACGAAACCGAGTTTCTCCCAGAATCCAATTGCAGTAGCGCGGACTCTGTCTGCCACAATTTCATCCCATTTTTCAGCAGCCTGCTCCACGAATATTCTTCCGTAGCCCTTACCCGAGTATTCCGGGTAAATATTGATAGAATAAATTATCAAACGTTTTTTTTCAATCAGGCATCGGGCTTTGCCAACCCGGTCATCGGCAACAGTTATATTTGCCCAGTCATAATCCGAATGCTGCTGATTTCTTTCAATAAAGTCAATTTTTACTTCTTCGCTCATAAATATCTCCTATTCAAACCCTTCGCAAAAAGCCAGGACATTTTTACCGAGGTCCGGAAGGTAATAGCCTCCTTCCAGGACAGCATAGCGCTTATTATGGCTCAGCTTTTTAGAGAATAATGATAATGTTTTTCCAATATAATAAAAATCGAATGTTTCCAGTTTCCTGCCGAGATCAAGTTTGTAGGAATCAAATCCGGCACATACTGCAATAATATCCACAAAGGGCAGCTCTTTTATATAGTCCTCGATTACTTTTTTATAAATATCATTTTTTTCAGCCATCGGATTCAGTATGAAAATATCTTTCTCGTTCTTTAAAACATCAATTGTACCGTCCCCGGTGTGGGCATCGAAATCCAGCAGGAAAGCGGATTTGATGAAGCCTTTGTTTTTCAGGTGCAGCAGGGAAAGAGCCATATTGGAAAAATGGCAAAATCCCCATCCCTGTTCCCTGTAGGCATGATGGCCCGGAGGCCGGATTGCAGCGAAGGCAGGTTCGCCAAGTGCGCCGGTTTCGGCTGCTATTCTGGCTCCGCCGGCAGCAAGAAGAGCCATATTATATAATTCGCTATCTTGTTTTACAGTATCAATGTATTGGCTGCTGTGCCCCGAAAGCAAGTAAGCTTCATCAACCGGAACAGCATCGATATAGTGATATTTTCTTTTAAGCTCTTTATGAATGGCCTCCATTCTACCAGGAAGTGATGCATTATCCCTGGCATAATTACTATCATTAAATTTCTCGTGGCTAACAATTCTCATTGCCGGATTTTTCTTCAAATAATTTACTTCTTTTACTTTATCACATTTTAGTAAATATTAATATTAAAACAAAGCCAGTTATTAAAAAATTGCCATAAAACCTTTTATCAATTAATTATCCTGACATTTTTTTGACATTATTTCTATTCCCGTGTGACAAATCAGATTGTTATGTTCGGTATTTTTCCTTCGAATTGATTTTGAAATAGTTTTTCAACATAGAAATCGGAGAATATCATGAAATACTTTGCAATAATCACGGTTATCATATTAATCGGTTTGACCGCATGTTCCCTTGACAATCTGAATATCGGGGAAAAACTTGCTTCGTTAAACGGGACAATGTCCTGGGGACGCTACAGCTTAGCAATTAAATACAGTGGTGAATTTCGTGAACCCCAAAGAGGTTCCGGGCTATACAGTTTTACAATAGAGGAAGATGAGAAGTCAACCTTTGAATCAGAAAAGAGTAAACTTATTGATGAATTTAAAATCGAGAACATTTCTGATGATGGTACAATTGATACATATATTTTCAGCAATTGTAAGATTGTTGATATTGAACATAACGCATTGGGTAAAACTGTTACAATCAGGTTTGACAAATTCAAAAATGAGAGTGGTATTAACTTTTAGTTTGAAATAACAAAGCATTTATTTATATTTTATTATCATACAAATAATCGGAGTCTATTATGGAAAGGCAGCCTGACCCCAAAATTCCCGCAAAGAGGAAATTTCTGAATAGATTTTTATGCAGAATTTTGATTATAAGTGTTATCATTTTAGGTATATCTTGCTCCAGGCAGACACTTGAACGGGAATTGATAAATCCCAAAACATACTCATTGAGTACATATCTTCCGGCTCCCGAAGATGCATTCATGAAGCTTCATCTAAAGGACGGCAATGCCATTGTTTTTGATGAATGGGATTACGCTTTCAGCGACTCTTCCTTCTTTGGCCAGGGAGTAATACTTGATGCAAACAGGGATACGGTTGAATCAGGAGAATTCAGAAGATGTAAAAACGATGTAGTTCTGATAGAAACAAACAAAATTACGAGTAATAAAAATTATGCCGGGCTTGCAGTTATTACAGGAATATCAGTTGTTGTTACAATAGCCTGCCTGGCAAATCCCAAAGCATGCTTTGGCTGTTGTCCGACTTTTTATGCTTTCGACGGCGACACCATGAGAATGGAGTGCGAAGCTTTTTCCAGGGCAATAACCCCTTCAATGGAATACAGCGATATTGATGCGCTCTATTCGTTCAAGCCCCGCGGCAGGTTCGCCGAACTTGAAGTAAGTAATGAAGCTATCGAAAGTCATTTTATCAGGTCAAATAAAATGATAGCAGCTAAGAAACCGAAAAACGGCCGTGTTTATGATGACGGAAACGGCAGGTTTTTGTCTGCAATAAATTTCTCTTACCCGGAAAATGCCTTTTCGGAAGAAGGTGATATTTTACCGAAAATATCAAAATGCGATTCTGATGAATGGTTTAGCCCCGCAGATTCAACAGATCTTGGTAAAAAAGAAATTGTGGAATTAAATATCAGAAACAACTTCAATAATCCGGGTTTGATACTTGCATCCAGGCAAACATTACTAACAACTTACCTATTCTATCAGGGGCTGACTTACCTCGGCAGCAGGGCAACTGATGCAATAGCAATGTACGAGCGTTCGAAAGGAAATTTCGGGGACGGAATTTCTGAAATTGACAAATTATTGGGAAAAATTGAAGTATTCCAGGAAATTAACGGGGAATATAAAAAGATCGGGGAAACCGGAGAGATAGGGCCTATTTGCAGGGATATAAAAATAACACAGCTCCAAAGCAGTGAGAATGAAAATATAAAAATCAGGCTGAAAATGACAAAAGGGCTTTGGAGAATAGATTATCTTGCCTTTGCCGAGATTACAGGGGAAACCGAAACCGTCGAAATATTTCCCGAACTTATTCTGACTGACGGGCTGATAGATGATAAAAACCTGAAAGCCCTTAACAACAGTGACGATTACCTGATGAACCTGCCGGGCGAAAGCCGTAAACTTATCTATGAACTGCCGGAAGACTTTAATAATTACGAGTACTTTCTGGAAAACAGTGGATATTACTTAGAATGGATGCGCAAAGAATGGATTGCCGGAGAAAACCTGATGAAAGCCGGAATGATGTTCATGAATCCCGGGGAGTTTCTGAAAGCTGAGGCCCCGGAATTCAAGAAATATGAAAATGAAATGGAAAAAATGTTTTGGGAGAGCCGCTATGTTAACCCGTAATTTATTATTCTTCCTCGCTATTGTAATTTTTGCTTCATCCTGTGCTTCCAATAAAGCACCCGACGGATGGCTGAAAAAAGAGCAGGAATTCGTACAGCACGCAAACGGAGCCTGGGCAACTGTCACTTTTGCTTTTGACAGTATTTATTATCACTGCCGTGACTATGATAACATCATATACGAGGATCTTGATATAATATTCGATGGTGTTTCTGACCTCTACGACAGTACAATTACTATCGGAGGGGAGCTTATAGCAACAGATTCACTAAACTTCTATCTGTTAACAATGGATCACGGAGTGAAATGTATTGTTAAAACAAAAACTCTCAGGATAGATATTCAGACAACTGATAATAATGTCGGGGGCGTTTCTGCCTGGAGTATCCTTGGGACAATTGGCACTATCAGCCATGGATTTGTATTAGTTTTTTCGGCCCCGGTATGGTTGATAACTGGGATAGGGGCGTCAAGTTCGGAATCAATGCTGAACCGCTATGATATGAGCCACGACGATTATTATACCGGAATAGAATGGGATATTGTTAATATGTATTGCCGATTTCCGCAGGGGTTGAGCCCGGGAATTGACCTGGCGAAACTAAAAATGCCAATACATTTGGACAAAGAAAAAGCATACGACAACCTGTATTATCGCTGAAATTTATTTACGATTGACCAAATATCTGCTCATCGGATGACTGCCTGTCATCCGATGAGTTTCTTACATTTTCTTCAGATATCCAATACCTTAATTGTTTTTGAGATCTTTCCTCATCTCCGTAGGAGTGGAATTTTTCATATTTGTATTCTAGTGACCTTTTTCTACAAAAATTCCGCTCCTACGGAGCTAAGAATATAATTCAAAAAGAGCTGATTTCTTACCCTAAATTAAACATATTTATTATCATTTCAAATTTTTATAATTGTTCCCAACAGCAGCGTAGCTGCGGCATTTTTGTAGTGTTTATTACCCAATGATATGTATAAGCCCCGTAGGAGCGACATAGAAAATGTTTGGTGTCACTCCTACGGAGCTGTTTTTATAAACATGCCGTTGATAATAAGGGCGATATAAAACACAAACCTTCCGAAGGTTAACGTGAAATACCAAAGAACTGATTGATTTATAAATTAATGAATAAAATCAGTTATTGCAATAAATCTAAATATTTTGTATCATAATATTTAGAGATGATATTAAAAAATGAGATTAATATGGAAGGAATGATAAATATAAAATATCCGAAATTTCTTGCAGACTCTTTGCAATTGAATAGCGAAGAGTTTGAAATGGAAATAAAGATAAACTCATTGGTTAAACTTTTTGAATCTGGCCGGGTTTCTTCCGGGACGGCGGCCCGGGTTTTGGGAATTACAAGAATTGAGTTTATGGAACTGCTTGCCAAATATAAAATTCCGGTATTTGTACAGGAAAACCCTGAAGAATTGAAAAAAGATATTTTGAACCTAATATCTTAGAAAAAAAAGAAGTAAATAGCCGAAAACCTCCCGGATTTTGCAGTATAATCTATCTTATGTAAAATGAAATTAAATTTCTTCCAATAAAAATATTAGTCATGTATAAAGTGCATTTGCAATAAAGAAAAGAGTCATTGAGAATACAAAAGTAATAAGTAATAAAATATTAAAAATCAACTGTATACCCCATTCTCTTTCTTCGGATTCATTTAACTTGTTTTTGTAAAAATGATAAATCTTTTCAGCTCTACGATTATAATTGAAAAAAAAGTATTGCAAAAAATAGATTGGCATAACAATAGCCAACCATAAAGTTTCACCAAGTTTCTTAATATAAAATGTTAAATCAATGCCTATAAGAATTAAAGAAAAAATAATTATTGATAAAATAAAACCTTGGAGCATATATATTTTTAATACAGTAGAGAAAAGCCCTGAATTAATTTCATTATATCCAACGACTTTTTTTCTTATAAGCCAACCTGTTAAATATCGATAAAAAATATAATAATAAAAGTTTCCATTCATGAACAAATCCAAAATATTTTCAATTTAAATAGGACAAATTCTGTATCTATATCAAAAGTTTTTCTCTTAACCTCTTTTTCTTCTTCATTTATATTTAAAATCCCAACAGCAGCGTAGCTGCGGCATTTTTGTAGTACTTATTACCCAATGACATTTATAAGCCCCGTAGGGGCGGCATAGAATCAATCCAGCCAGTTAAATAGATAATTAGTTTCATGAACAACATCATATTTTTGTAAAAACTCGATATACTCCTCTCTAAATGTCTTTTTTCTATGATGTTTCGGCTGATTCAGAATATAATTAACAACTCTGTCCAAATGACTTCTGGAATAACTGAAAGCGCCATATCCTTCCTGCCAACTGAATTTAAATGGTATCAACTTTTTATCATTTATCCATTTTGAACTGTTTGCTTTAATTAACCTAACAATTTCTGCTACTGACTGATTTGGATTAAGGCCAAGTAAAATATGGATATGTTCCGGCATACAAAAGATTGATAAAGGACTATGAGAATTGTTTTTGATTATACCCATAATATATTTTTCAACTTCAGGACGCACTCTTTCTCTTACCATACATTCCCGCCCGTTAACAGCAAAAACCAATTGAACAAGAAGTTGTGTGTATTTATTAGCCATGATATGTCACTCCTACGGAGTTTTGTTTAATTTCTTATATCCTTTTTCTACAAAAATTTCGCTCCTACGGAGCTTGGAATACAATTCAAAAAGAGCTGATTACTTGCCCTAAATTTAAACATATTTTATTTTATTTCAAAGGGTTTCTAATATTCCAACAGCAGCGTAGCTGCGGCATTTTTGTAGTGTTTATTACCCAATGATATGTATAAGCCCCGTAGGGGCGGCATAGAAAATGTTTGGTGTCACTTCAACGGAGTTTTATTTAATTTCTTAAATCACATTACTACAAAAATTTCGCTCCTACGGAGCTAAGAATATAAATACCAAAGAACTGTTGAACATTTTATAATATACTAATAAAACCATTTATAGCAAAAAAAACCCGGCCTTGGCCGGGTTTTTCAAATATATTATGCTGAAATATTATTCAGCAGTTTCTTCTTCTTTTTCTTCCCATGTGTCGGGGTTTTTCAGGTATTCGTCTATAGCTGCGGCGGCTGTGCGGCCTGCGCCCATAGCAAGGATAACCGTGGCGCCGCCCGTAACGATGTCGCCTCCGGCAAAAACGCCCTTCTTATTGGATTTCATAGTTTTATCATCCACAAGGATATTACCCCATTTGTTCACTTTCAGGTCGGGTGTTGTCTGGCTGATGATCGGGTTCGATCCGTTGCCGATAGCAACAACAGCAGCCTGAACGGGGATTTCTTCGATAGCGCCATCGATCGGAACGGGACGGCGGCGCCCTGAAGCGTCCGGTTCGCCAAGTTCCATTTTCTGAAGTTTTATAGCGCGAAGCCTGTGGTCTTCATTGCCGAGGAATTCCAGTGGTGATACCAGGAGCATGAATTCAACGCCTTCTTCTTTGGCGTGTTTGATTTCTTCAATCCTTGCAGGCATTTCTTTTTCTGTCCTGCGGTAGGCAATAATCGCGCGCTTAGCGCCTAGCCTGAGCGATGTCCTTACGGCATCCATAGCAGTGTTACCGCCTCCAAACACAACTACTTCCTTATCAACAAGGTTGAACATGGGAGTGTCGGTATTCGGGAAGCTGTATGCTTTCATCAGGTTTACACGGGTAAGGAACTCATTTGAAGAGTAAACGCCGTTCAGGTGTTCGCCGGGAATATTCAGGAAGTAGGGAAGCCCTGCTCCCACACCAACGAATACAGCATCGTATTCTTCAAGAAGTTCGTCAACTGTTTCGATCATTCCCACAACATAATTTGTTTCGAATTTAACTCCTGCTTTTTCCAGGGCGTCAACTTCGGCCTGAACTATTTCCTTAGGCAGCCTGAATTCCGGGATACCGTAAACCAGCACGCCGCCGATAGAATGAAGGGCTTCGAATACCGTTACGTCGTGTCCCATCTGGATAAGGTCGCCTGCGCAACTAAGTCCTGCCGGGCCGCCGCCAACGATTGCGACTTTCTTGCCTGTTTTCTCGCCGATCTTAGGAACCTGAATACCGACATTTTTTCTTTCCCAGTCGGCAACAAATCTTTCCAGATAGCCTATAGCAACCGGTTCGTGTTTCTTACCAACCACGCAAACCTGCTCGCACTGTTCTTCCTGAGGACAAACGCGGCCGCAAACTGCGGGTAGTGCGTTGTCTTCTTTAAGGATTGCTGCAGCTTCCTTGAATTTACCGTCGGAAACCATTTTTATAAAGTCGGGAATCTTCACTGCCACGGGGCATCCTGCAATGCAAAGAGGTTTCTTGCAGCGGATACACCTGTCGGCTTCAGCCATAGCAGTTGCTTCGTCGTAACCAAGGTTTACTTCTTCGAAATTCTTATTTCTTTTATTCGGATCCTGCTCTGCCATGTGGTGGCGGGGGATTTTCATTCTTTCTTTATTTGTCATTTCAGCCATGGTTTAAGCCTCCTTCCCGGTTTCTTTTTTAGCCTTATCGTACATCCTGTCAATATTGCATTTGTGCTTTTCGAGTGATGCGTGTTCCTGCTCGAGATACATTTTATTCCTGTTTGTCAGCACGTCAAAATCAACAAGGTGGGCGTCGAATTCAGGGCCGTCCACGCATACGAAAACAGTTTTATTATCAACAACAGCCCTGCAACCGCCACACATACCGGTGCCGTCCACCATAATCGGGTTAAGGCTTACAACTGTTTTTATGCCATAAGGCCTTGTAACTTCTGCAACGGCTTTCATCATCGGGATAGGGCCGATTGCAAGAACAAAGTCAATTTTTGTATCGGAGTCGATAAGCTCCTGAAGTTTCTGTGTAACGAATCCGTGGAAGCCGTAGGAACCATCGTCAGTAGTCGGGTAAACTTCGTCGCAGACTTCTCCCATTTCTTTTTCAAGGATAACGAATTCCTTAGAGCGGCCTCCAATAATACCGATAACCTTGTTGCCTGCTTCTTTCAGCGCTTTGGCAGTAGGGAAAGCAATGGCAGTACCAACTCCGCCGCCAATACTTACAGCAGTACCGAAATTCTCGATATGAGACTCTTTGCCAAGCGGACCAACCAGGTCCTGTATAAAGTCCCCGGCTTCAAGGCCGTTCAGGTGGCGTGTGGTTTTGCCAACTCCCTGAACGATAATAGTAATAGTGCCGTCCTCAATATTAGAATCAGCTATAGTTAAAGGTATTCTCTCACCATCCTTCGATACGCGAAGGATAATGAACTGTCCTGCTTTTCTCTTTTGGGCAATTTTAGGGGCATCAATGCGAAACAGCTTCACATCGGGGCCGATAAACCTTGCTTCAACAATTTTGTTCATCCGAAAAACTCCTTTTATGGCTTAATGCCTGAATTACAATTATTCAATTTTCTGTTGCAGACTAATCCAAATCAAATTTGCCGCAAGTTTCAATATACTTAAAATTTACGGCTTAGAAAAACTTTTTCGGTTACAAAACATTTTCTTTTGTTGGAATTTGAAAACAGATAATATCATGGTAATATTATAAATATCCCTGCACAAATTTCATTAATATGTTTAAAAATTGTAAATTGAAAAATATATACTGGAAAAACAAAAAAAAAAGAGGAAAATTTTATGAATTACTGCTACAAACTACTTGTATTGTTCTTTGTTTTGATTCTTCCATCGGCTACATTTGCACAGCAGGATATCAGCAAAATAGAGGAGGATTTGAAGCATCTCCTTAATTCAAATAACACCGGCACAGAATTTTATTTTTCCATTCCGCCTGCCATGCTGGAATATTCCGAGACATATTTTTTAAGAATTTTTATTGCTTCGCAATTCAATACTAATGTAGATATCAGTATCAGTGGCAAAGATTATTCAAAAAGTATCGAACTTACATCAAACACTGTATCTCATGTTGATTTAACACCGGAATTGGGATTCCCGATAATAAAAGATCAAAATGAAGAATCTTTACCGGAGGCCCTTTACCAGGGGAACGGCATTGCAATTAAATCTGCAGCGCCTGTTATGGTATATGTTCTTGTAAGATTCCAAGCTTCTTCGGGAGCATTTCTTGCTCTCCCGGTTTCGTCGCTTGGAACGAAATATATTATTTCCTCCTACGGCACCGACCCTATGCTGAGGGAAAATTGGAGCCTTCGTTTCCCGAGTGTTAGTTGTATCACATCTGTATATGATAATACCAAGGTTAAATTCACACTCGGTGGAAATTCAAAGACTGAAACCGGAGGCGGAATGCTTCCGGGAGAAGAAAAAACAGCAACGCTGAACAAAGGCGACGTATGGATGTTCATGAGCAAAAACGACGAAAGCGACCTAAGCGGATCGGTTGTAAGCTCGGATAAGCCCGTAGCTGTTGTAAGCGGGAATTATTGTGCAATGATTCCCTTTGGAAATAAATATGCCGGTTATATTGTAGAAGCGGACCTGCCAGTTGATTGCTGGGGAAAAAAATATCTGGTTCCTTTTGTTCCTATAAGGAAAAATCCGGGTATCGTAAGGATATATGCATCGGAAGACAGTACGAATGTGTTCTTGGACGGAAACCATATTGGCTTTCTGACAACAGGCGGGGGCTTGATAAACGAAGGCTATATAGAGACAAGAGTTTGCAAGAAAACAGAGGAATACCCGAACCATCCGGCAATTATCACGGCAGACAAACCGATCGGAGTATCTTTATATAATACAGGGTGTATGGAGGACAGTTATCCCTTGCCTGATTCAGATCCTTTCCAAATGAATATATATCCGATTGAAAATTTGCAAAAGGAATTAAATATTTTTCAGCCAGGCATTGATCATAGGGCGGGATATGATCAGAATTATATTTCTTTAATATATGAATCAGATTCTCTTGGTAACGCTTCTGAAAATATTGAATTAATCGATATTATGGATGAATATGGCAACTGGCAGAATATTCAGAACAATCAGATTATTGGAACCAAATTTAATAAGCAATTTGCTGATTCCACCGACGGAAAGAATTATATGCTAAAAACGCTTTTTTTACCTGCAACAGGGTTTTATAAGATAAAATCCCAAGCCCCGTTTGCGGCTTATTCATTCGGATTTGACTGGTGCGATTCTTATGGATTTCCTTCTGCTGCCGGGACGAAATTTCTGAATATTGCAGATTCGGCCTCGCCCGTTCCGGAATATTCCTTTGATGAAAATACTGCTACATTTTCCGGAACAATAACAGATTTCCCGGAAGATGAAGGCCAACGTTCCAACATGGCAGGAATTATGATGATCCCGGACAGCAGCTATAATTTTAATTTCACTTGTGGTGATTTTATGCCGGGGTTGGATCGGGCCGTATCATGGACTCTGGAGCAAACTGACACATCCGAAAATTCCAGGGGATTGATCTATTTCTTTGATAAAACCGGAAACGACACCCTGGTTGATATAAATGTGTTCAAACGTCTTGTAAAAATCAATCCGGGAGAAATTGAATTCGAGGAAACGAAAACCGGCGAAGAAAATGAGAAAAAAATTAAGATAAGAAATGTATGTTTTCAGGATGTTACCATAAATGAAATCACATTAAAATATGACGATAATAATTTTCAAATAGAAAATACGATTAGCGATGAAATATTGGAAAGTCAAAATGAAATAGAACTGACAGTAAAATTCCAGTCGGATTCACCCGGTTACTATCAGGATGAGATTATAGTCAGCTATGATGAGAACAGATCGGAAAGCGCAGATTTATCCATTCTGGTAAAAAATTCCAGCGCCGTTACAGAAAGCTGCCAGTTCGCATTGAATGAAATTCATCCCAATCCTGCCGGCCCGGAAGGAGCTAATATTGATTATTCAATTGGGTCATACTCGGATGTGAAGATAGAATTGTTCAGCCTGGACGGAACCATTGTATCCACGCTTGTCTCAAACCCGCAACAGCCGGGTAATTATTCTGTGCGCCTGCCGATTGAAAAGCTGAACTCAGGAATGTATATCTGCCGGATGAGTGCAGGCAGTTTCGAGAAGACAATAAATATCAGGGTGGTAAAGTAATTTTTCATTTTAGAAATCTGTTTATGGAAAGACCGGCGTTCTCGCCGGTTTTTTTTACAAATCAACGAATAATTAATTAGTGATTTTTTCAAATAAACGTTCGGGAAAAATATTTATGCAACTTTCAATCCTTTGATTTGTTTATATATAAGAATGTTATCAATTTATATCCGGAGGCTTATCATGAAGATAGGAAATCTACTTTTTGCTATGATTGTCATATTGCTTTTATCTGGCCTCGCCAATACAGTCATAGCCGATGAAAATACTGGCTATTTAATACAGAATTCAAATTACGGTACGGAATTCTGGTTCTCGATTCCCCCGGCTTTGCTTGAAACTAATGACAATGAGATATTAATTCAGGTGGTTTCTACCGAAGAATCAAATGTTGAGATAAAAATTGATGGAAAAGGCTACTACAGTACATTAAGCTTAGGCGTGTTTGATTCAAAAACAATTAAACTTACACCTGCACAGGCGCATCCGGTTATTAAATCAAATGCCGATGCTCCCCTGCCGGAAATGGTATATAAAAATTCCGGAATACAAGTAATATCCGATAATCCCGTATCGGTATTTGTTGGCGTTAATTATTCTTCCGTTGCCGACGGTTTTTTAGCAATACCGAAATCATCACTCGGAACGGAATATATTGTTTCCGGGTATAACGAGGATCCAGGTTTCAGCGAACAGTTTAATATGAACCTGCCCGGTATTTGCTGCATAACTGCAACCGAGGACGATACTGAAGTTTCCTTCACACTCGCTGGGAATGATGAAACTGAAACTGCCGGTGGCCTTACCCCCGGAAAAGTTGTCAGTAATACTCTCGAAAAAGGTGACGTTTGGGTTTTTATGTCCGAGGGATATGCAGGCGACCTGAGCGGAAGCAGGATTCTTTCTAATAAACCGGTTTCGGTAGTTGCCGCAAATCAATGTGCGGATATTCCCGTAGGAAACAAATGGTGCGATTATATAATTGAAATGACTTTTCCTGTCTTTTCATTCGGAAAAGAATATATTGTTCCTGTTATTCCCGGCCGGTTGAATCCGGGTATTGCCCGTGTTTACGCAAGCGAAGATAACACAATAATAAATATCAACGGCCAGCCGAAACTCCACCTGTCGGAAAGCGGGGGCAAGTGTGGCGCGGGTTATGCCGAGATCAGGCTGCCTGATGACAAAATAATATCAGATTATCAGCCGACTTACATCAGCAGCGATAAGCCAATTGGTGTAAACTTCTACAATCAGGGCACACAAGAGGAAGATCATTCTCTGAATTCCGGCCCGTTTACCTTTCCGGTTATCCCGATAGAGCAGTTCAGAAAAAAAATATTATTCAATATCCCTGATATTGCAGGAAGCTACATTCCCGTGGAAAATCAGTTGATAATTGTTTTTAAATGCGATTCGAATTATATGATGCTTCCCGACGATATTTCATTGGGACGGGTTGAGAATGACGAAATAATATGGGAAAGTATGCATTTAGACTATACTAATCCGACGCCTGTAAAAGTTGGTGAAGATTATTACGGTCAGTATGTAACGGTAGTTTACCCGGGAGTCGATCAATTTTGTGGGGTAAAAGCCGACCGCCCTTTGGCCGCCTATATCTTTGGCGCCAAAGAAAATACTTATGGCGTGAGAGCTTATGGTTACCCTGGCGGCGCGTTATTCAACGACCTGGATCCTAAAGATACACTGCCGCCTGTTCCGGAATACACTCAGGATGAGTATGGCGATATAATCAATGCGATTGTAAGGGATTATCCGCTGGATCCCGAATTAAGGTCGAATTTGGCTAAGCTAATCTTATATAGGGACAGTACGTTTAATTGCACTTTCAGCTACGATGAATTTATACCTGGTGTTGACTCGGAAACAGAATGGAATCTGACGGTAATTAATAAAGAAAAAAATGCCAGGGCTTTAATTGGTTTTGTTGACAGGGCCGGAAATGATACCCTCATCGATATTTATTACCAGGGGGTGTATCTATCGTTGTCATCGAATACTGTAAATTTTGGAAATGTTGATCCGCGATACGACAATGAGAAGGAACTGACGCTAAAAAATATCAGCGCAAAAGAAATTACGATAAATAATATTGAGCTTGAAACAAACGACGGGCATTTTACTTTGCAGGATTTCGGCACTGAATTCACGCTCCAACCGGATGAAGAATACGCGGAAACAATTGCATTCACAAGCGATATGCACGGGAGTTTCAATAATAATGTAATAATCACGTATGAAGATTCGCGGCAAATTACCGCTTCTGTTGTCGCTGTAGTCAGGGATATAGTACCACCATTATCGTATAACAGTAATCCTATGGATTTGGGAGAAAATAAAATAAACGAGAGCAAAGAAGATACACTGGTTATTACGAACCTTGACTATTTCCCGGTAACGATAGACAGCCTAAGGCTGGATAATGAAGACGGTCTGTTCACTTTGCCTGAACCCATGGACGGAAAGATACTTGCATCTGACGAAAGCGCTGATTGTAAAATATCTTATACGTCTGCTGACGAAGGAATATTTAATAACAGATTGATTGTATATTATAATCAGAGCGGGCGGGACACAGTCGATCTCGTGGCAAAATCCAAGAAACCCTCGGCAGTTCTGCCCGGAATGGAATTCGCTCTTGAAGAAGTGCGGCCAAATCCCGTTGGCGCTGCCGGAGCTACTATTGATTATTCAATTGGGTCATACTCGGATGTGAAGATAGAATTGTTCAGCCTGGACGGAACCATTGTATCTACGCTTGTTTCAAACCTGCAACAGCCGGGTAATTATTCTGTCCGCCTGCCGATTGAAAAGCTGAACTCAGGAATGTATATCTGCCGGATGAGTTCAGGCAGTTTCGAGAAGACAATAAACATCAGGGTGGTAAAGTAATCTTAACTTTCATATCTTTCCCGGACTTTGTCCGGGAAAGCATACATAAATGTTCATTTTAATATTTTCATTCTCCCGCATTTTTCTAACTCCGGTTAATTGCTTAATTTTATCTTTTTGTTTATACGAAAGATGAATGAAGAAATTAAGCATCATAACTGTCTGCTTTAACGAGGCCAAAACAATTGAAAAAACAATAAAAAGCGTTGTAGGCCAGACTTTTACCGATTTTGAATATATCGTTATCGACGGCGGATCAACAGACGGTACGGTTGATATAATCAATAAATATTCCGACAGGATTGACACATTTATATCAGAAAAAGATAAGGGAATTTATGATGCTATGAATAAGGGTGCAAAAGTTGCCTGCGGAGATTATTTGTTTTTCCTTAACAGTGGGGATTTTCTTCTTAATTCGTTCGTTTTGCAAAAATTATTTAATCAGGTTTCAGAAGAGGACTTTGTTTTTGCTGATCTTGTTGTATTATTAAAAAACGGGAAAAGGCTGCTTAAAAAATCTCCGGCTAAAATCAGGAAAAGTTATATGCTTGCCGACAGTATCCCTCATCAGGCAACGCTAACGAAGAAATCATGCCTTGAATCACTTGGATACTACGATACTTCGCTTGTTTATGCTTCAGATTATGTTATATCGCTAAGGATAATATTTGATCCTGGATATTCCTACAAGCACATACCTGTTCCTTTCTGCGTATATAACCTTGATGGAATAAGTTCAGATAAAACAAACAGGGATGCATTTTTCCGCGAAAGAAAAGAAGGAATGAACAAATTTTTAAAAGTTGGAAAATTTTTAAAATTATTTGAATCATTGATAGTTCCGTTCGAAAAGTTCGGCAGAATTCTCCCTTCTCTGGTTTTAAGTTATGTATTCCCAAAAATATATAAAATAAATAGTTAATAGTTATGAATAATACACCTGAAATATCCGTTATTATACCAACCTGGAACAGGGCCGACGTAATTGAAAAAACTGTGAGAAGCGCCCTGAACCAGACCTTTGATAATATTGAAGTATTAATCTGCGACGACGGCTCAGATGATGATACTTCTGAAATCATTAATTCAATAGATGACACACGCCTTATCTGGCTGCCCGGAGAGCGTGCCGGACGTCCTGCACCCCCAAGGAACAGGGGGATAAAGGCTGCAAGAGCTGATTGGCTGGCTTTTCTGGATTCTGATGATGAGTGGCTGCCCGATAAATTGGAAAAGCAATTCAAAGCAGCGGAGCATACCGGCACACAAGCTGTCAGCACAAATGCTTTTCGGGTTATTCCCGGAAAAAACCCGCCATACGAAGAGTTTATTTACTGGAACAAAAGCATAATCACGTTTTTTGACCTTATAGTCGGGAATGTAGTTATTAACAGTTCTGCAATGGTAAAAAAGGAACTGGTATTAAAATCAGGTGGATTCCCGGAAGAGGAAGCAATGAGGGCTATAGAGGATTATGCTTTGTGGCTGCGAGTTGCTACCCAAACCGGTTTTACTTTTGTAAACGAATGCCTTGTTAATTACTTAGATGAACCGGCTGCAAGCGTCAGAACGAAAAATCTTGGGATTTCTGATGTTAAGGAAAAATGTTTTGATAATTTCCGAATATGGGCCGCTGAAAACAATACCGATAAAAAATATATCGATGCTTTGGATAATTGGAAGGTTTATGCCCTGAAAAATCCTATTGGAATTGGTATAAATGCGTTTAAAAAGATAAAACGAAACTTTCTGGGCTGGTGATTTTCCCGATTATACTCTGATAATTAGTTAACATATTCTTCACCGATATGAGCCACTATGCTTTTAGGTTAATCCGATGTTCGCATGGGTTGGGGCTTTTCTCCAGTCTCCTTATCAGAAAAAATTGATAAAATTTTTCAGTGCAAACGAATTATTAGGGCAAACAATATTTCCTTTTATTCATTTAGAGTGGTAATTATAAATAAAAATCCAGATTATCATATATTTATCTGTCGAAAAAATTGTCCTGTTCATGTTAAATACTTATATTTAATATCTTGAAAAGAACAAAAAACGTGTTTTATTTTAGTGGGAAAATTATGAGAAACTTACCTGCCCCGGTTAAGGGATTTACCAGCCTGATATTTGCATATTTATTCATTGCGTATTCTGTTTCTTTCGCGCAGGACGAGACGTGGTTCAGCAATATTACTGATAATGCCGGGCTTACGGGCCTGCCGACTGATAAAATTCAGATTTGCGATATTAATGGGGACAACTACCCGGATATTCTCGTTGGTACAGCCGGCCTTACTGCCGGAAACAGTTCAACTTTTTCACTTTTCCTGAACGTTCCCAACCCTGATTCAAATTCAGGCCTGAAAAGAGTTTTTGTTGATTTTACAGATGAATCCGGAATTAATAAAAATCGTGATCCTGAAAAAGATTACAGGGAATTCGATGTTGCTGTTCTTGCAGACATTGATAATGACGGAGACAGGGACCTTGTTACATTCTTTTATTATCACCGTTTAGAATGGTTCCAGCCGGGACATTCCGACAGGCCGGAAGTTTACCTGAATGACGGAACCGGTAAGTTCACACTGAAAGAAGATTCCGGAATTAATGATATTCAGTATTACAGCACCTTGCCGAACGGCCTGATAGATGCAGTTGGTATGTCCTACCTTGATTATGATTATGATGGTATTCTTGATGTATACGTAGCTACGAAATTCGTGGATTATAGATACGGTGTAAATTTTCCGGATGTACTGCTTAAAGGTAACGGCGACGGATCTTACACTTATATTAAGAACAATGGCGTGCAGGCTGTTGCTGAACCGCTTTACGGAGTAAACGTAACAGACTGGAATAACGACGGATGGCAGGATGTTCTTACATCTCCTTATTGCCGAACGGGTGGACGCCTTCTGAAAAATATGAAAAACGGCAATTTTACAGATGCACAGAACGAGGCACACTATACATCACAAAAATACGGTGGAGACTGGTATCAGAGCGATGGTGTCTGGGTGCAGAAACCACTCTGCCAGTGGGAAGCCCCTACTGCCGATTTTGATAATGACGGTGATATTGATGTTTTGCAATGCCTTATCCACGGCGGATACGAGGAAAGGGACGGCAAACCCGAAGGCCATACACATATAGCTGTTAACACCGGATACCCGGATTACAGGCTGGAATGGGATATGTCGCTCATTCACAGGAATGCACCTGCTTATGCTCACCTTGGCGATTATGGCGGCCTGTTTATTGATATGGATAACGATGGATGGCAGGATATTTGTATAGCTGAAGGATACTATACTCCTCAGTCCCGCAGGCTTTACGCATGTATTCAGCGTGACGATAATGAATTTTATGATGTTACTGCGGATCTCGGCCTTTCATGGGTGGTGGATGCATCTGAAGCAGTTGGGGCTGACTTCGACCTTGACGGCGACGAAGACTTATTTGTCTGTCACAACGACCCGACAGAAGGACTAAGAATGGTTCTTCTTGAAAATAAAATCGGAAACGAGAAAAACTGGACTTCCGTTAAACTGACTAACGTTCCCGAGGGTTGCAATCGTGATGCAATGGGCGCCAGAATAACAACTTACGCAGGTGGCATTGCTCAAATCCGTGAAATTCAGGCGGGCGAGGGGCATTTCGGAGGACAGAAACCTTTTATCAGGAACTTTGGAATTGATAAAACAAATGGAATTGATTCTATAAAAGTTCGCTGGCCGAACGCTGATATTGATGTAACTACTATCGAAAATCCTCCTATCAATGTAGTTATTAATATTGACAAAGACGGGTATGACGGATATATAAAAACCTGGGAAGGCGACAAACCGGTTGTTAAATATAACGTTTCTGTAACAAGATTCGATACTGTTTACACAGGAAACAGCAAGGATATGACATTTTCTATTATTAATGTTGGCGATGCTCCGATGAATATTACAAGCATGAGCATAGGAGACAATCCTGACGAAGTATTCTCGATAGGTGATATTGCTATGCCTCAGATAATAAATCCCGGTGAAAAACTTGATTATCAAGTCAATTTTGCTCCGATAAAAAGACAGGATTACTTCGGAACTATCAAATTTACAACGGACGCTGTTAATGCTCCAGTATCATATCATGATATATGGGGATATGGTTACAGCCCCAAACCATTCATGATACTCAGCAACGATACATTAAAATATGTTGACGGAATGAAGGACGAACTTCAAACCAAAACACTGACAATTGAAAACAAGGGTGAGGAAGCTCTTGAAATTAGCACTATTACTGTTGTTAATGATCTGAATGAAGTGTTTTCGCTCGATAAGGAGTATAACAACATAACAATTGATGCCTTCAGCAGTAAGGAAATTACTGTTGAATTCCTGCCGGCAGGAAAATGGGAATTTACAGGCAGGCTCACGATAAATTCAAATGCCTTTAACGGTGCAGAACAGATTGTTTACCTGAATGGAATTTCTGACGGCCCTATTGGTATTTTAAATATTGACAAGCCCTTCCTGTCCTTTACCAAAACCGAAATTGGCGACTATAAAGAGAAAGAATTTGCTATTGTAAATGAAGGAGAACAGGCTGTTTTTGTTGAGAATATTTATCTTGACGGTGATTATGATGAAATTTTTACATTCCCTGGTGCAGGATTTCCGTTTGTTCTTGAGCCGTCTGTAGAAAAAACAATAACTCTAAGATTTACACCTGCCGAAGACAAAAAATACGAATATGATATGTGTGTAAGATCTGATGCATACATGGATACTACAAGCTGTATTATTGTAAAAGCAACAGGAATACCAACCGATGTTGAGGAACTTGCTGAATTTGACAATAATATCAGTATCGAGATAGTTCCCAACCCATTCAGCGCCAAAGCAGAAGCCGTGTGCACAAATAAATATGATAAAAATCTTGAAGCAGAAATATTTATAGTAGACGCATCCGGGCGCAGGGTGTTTGATGTATTCAGGGGTATAGTTATTCCGGGAGAGAGCAGATATAAGTTTAAAGCCAAAAACCTTCCCGCCGGTGCATATTACCTGATATTCACTCACGAGAATAATATTCTGCAAAAATTGATGATAAATATCAAATAACAGCTAAGTTCGATATTTTATGAAAAAGCTCCAACTGTAATAGGATGGAGCTTTTTTATTAATTCAATTCATGGAGATATATACTTCGATAAAATCTCTCAATTTCTGATCTACCTCAGAAATTTGATGGTATTAACAAATACTATTTTTTAATGATCTTATCAAGCACCGTCTCTTTAGATATTTTCTTTGTGCAGAAGAACCAGTCCTTACACTCATCAATATTATCGTCTTTGCCGTCCATCCTGTCGGCAGCAGCTCCGCATGAACCGGCAGGGCTGATAATAACATCGTCACCCGGACGCCAGTCGGCTGGCGTTGCTACTCCGAATTCATCGGATGCCTGAAGTGCTATCAGGGCTCTGTAAAGTTCATCAAAATTTCTTCCCAGGCTAAGCGGATAATAAATAATTGTCCTGATGATACCGGCAGGATCAACAAAGAATACTGCCCTTACGGCTTTGGTTGTGTCTTCATTTGGTTGTATCATACCGTATTTTTTTGCAACATTCATTGATATATCTTCTATTAGCGGGAATTTTACTTCAACATCTTTCATTCCCCTGTATTCAATTTTTTCCTTTATAGTTCTAAGCCATGCAATGTGGCTGTATAATCCGTCAACAGAAAGCCCTACCAGCTTACAGTTTGCTTTTGCAAATTGATCCTCCATCGAGGCAAAAGTCATAAATTCAGATGTGCATACAGGAGTAAAATCTGCCGGATGGCTGAACAGTATTACCCAGTTTCCTTTATAGTCAGAAGGGAAATTAATTTCTCCCTGTGTTGTAACAGCTTTAAATTCGGGGGCCGGATCGCCTATTCTTGGCATGCTGATTACTTCATTCTGTTCGTTTTCCATGATAACTCCAATAAAATGTTAAAAATATGTTAGAATTTTCGAGTATGAATGATAATCCGACAGTTTATGTGAATTGTCTGATACTGTTTGATCTTTTGCCTGCCAAGAATATCATCAATGAGTCTCAAAGATAAAATACAAAATCATTCAAATTGAAGCAAGAAATAATTTAGAAACCAATCATGATAATTAAACTTATCTTGCTATGGTAAATTTTGCTGATGCAGCGCCTGATTCCGAACTGCAATTAATGATATAAACTCCGGATGCAAGACGTGAAATATCTATATCACGAATTGCTGATGTATAGCCAGTTAGGTATTTATCAGATGTATAAACAATTTTTCCGTTAATATCGATAATGCTGATTGAATAATTTCCTGAATCACTACTGCTTATCGTTAAATCAAGCATGGAGTAATCATTGTCAGTATTTGCCTGTAGTGAGAAATCAGAATCATTATATCTGTCTTCGACTCCGGCAATTGTTTGCCTGCTTCTGTAAATTCCGCTATTGGAACTAAGATATAAATAACCGTCAGCGGCATGGAATATGCATCTGACTACTTTTGAATCAAGTCCTGAGTTTAAGTCTTCTGTTGTATTATCTTCGGCATTTATTCTGAATGCGCCTTTATCGCACGATACATATATTTCCTGGCCGTTAACATAGAAGCTTCCGGCAATCCAATCTGTGTATTGCGGCAGGCTGTTAATAATGTCAATTCCCGTCCAGTTTTTTCCGTAATCAGAGGAATAATAAACTCCGTCCTGATAAATTACATAAATCACATTATTTACAAAAGCAAAGTCGGAAATTCTCCACCAGGTTATTTTCCTTGTTGTTGTATAATTATTCCAGCTTAATCCTAAATCAGTAGAAACATTAAATATAGTATCATTACGATTAAGTATTTCATTATTTTCTCCGATATAAACAGCCCCTATTGTCGTAGGAACCTCGATTTCAGTAAAATCATATCCATTGGAAGTATAAACAAGAGCCTTACTGCTCCAGAAGAAAAATTTACCTTTTTTACCCAGTGAACTATTTTTAAAATATCTATCGAGTCCCATAGCTTGCCAGTATTGTCCATTTTCAGAATAAAAGTATTCATAGTCATGGATATGATTATAATTAAGGCATAAGTCAAAATTAGATGTGGAATAAAGGCTGCCGGTAAAATAGGGATTTAATCCTTCGGGCATAGGCATTATGTTCCATTCAGTATCTTTTCCAGTATAAATCCCGCCCGGCATAATGCAATAAAGATTGTTATCAGAATCTTCAGCCTGTATCGTACCGAATGTATAACCGGGTTGCACGGGTAGTTTTTCAAAGCTTTTTAAACTGTCAGTCGATTTCCAAAGTCCGGGGCCACAGATATATATTTCATCTTCATATTGTGCAATATCATAGATAGGAATAAATTTGAATTGCGGCAAAGCCTCTTCCCAGGTTTTTCCATTATCCGTTGTTTTAAAATGAACTCCGCTTTCTGAAGTTAAATATATTGTTCCGTTTATATAGTTGATTTCCGGAAGAGCAACATCATGAAATGAAAATTTGTGATAAATTCTTGTCCATGTTTTCCCGAAATCAGGAGAATAGTGAAATGCTTCGGATGTTAGCAGAAATATTTCCTGATCATTGCAAGTCAGATCCACAGTATTTTCTAAATCAGATGTAAATGGCCATTTATATTTCCATTCACCGTCAGCTTTTTTATACTTCAGAGATGTGCAACCATCAATAATAATATCGTTGCTGCTGTTGCACACTATATCAAAGATAAAATATGTCGAAAAGAGTTTGGGGTAATATTTTATTTCCCAGGTATCACCATAATCCGTTGACACAAACAGATCATTGTCATTTTGTGAATATAATACATCGTTATTATCAATGCAAAGTACTTCTTCCGGTTCAAATTCTTCCGATATTATATGCCATGATGCACCATAATCCGTTGACCTTAGCATTTGCCCTTTTGGCGGCGCGATGAATAAATAGCCGTTGCCGGCAACAACTATTTTGTTATAGAAATAAGGAAGGTCATATAAGTTATAGTTGCTGTTCCCCGAAACAACCGTATTAGCGTCTTCCCAACTCTCGCCTCCGTTGGTAGATTTTGAAACCCAGTGCGAACAGGCAAATATATCCCCGTTAGCATTCTTTACAATCGAAGCTACAGGCGGAATATCCGGCACATCAGCTTTTTCCCAAAAATCAGTAGCAGTAAGTATCGAAGTATTTATGATGAATATGAAGATTGGTAGTAATTTTTTCATAACCTTTCCATAATAATTATCAATCGAAATTTTTAGCTTTAATTTGAGAGAGAAAATCCCAAAAAAATATCGCGCAGCTGTTTATCTTATTTTATATAATAACATATAAAATAAGAAAAAGTCTCAAGGAACCAAAAAATATAATCAATTGAATAAAAAAAGGATACTTTTATATGCCTCTCTCCGCTGTTATAATATTGCAATCAATATTATTTCTTATATTTATAGTAAAATTTGAATCTAACTTAATGTATAACTGAATTATGTATAGAAACTTTAAAGTTGAAAAATTACAGCGTGGCGAGACTATAGTATCCAGGGAACCCGGCAACTCGATGGAACCTGTATTAAAATCCAGACAGCCGTGCAGGATAGCTCCGGCTTGCTGGCAGGAATGCCGCACCGGGGATATTGTGTATTGCAAAGTAAAGGGTAATTACTATACCCATAAAGTGAAAGGGAAGAATGAAAAGCGGGGCCTGCTGATAGGAAATAACCACGGGGGAATCAACGGGTGGACAAAAAATGTATATGGCAAAGTAATTGAGATTTTGTAAATAAATAATTTTCTTCAAGGGTGAAATATGGATTTCCTAAAAATATTCAGCTCTCCAAAACCTGTTATTGCAATGATACACGTCCAGGCTTTGCCGGGTGCCCCGAAGTCCGGCACTACTCCGGAACAGATAATTGAGCAGGCATTGAAGGAAGCCAAAATATATAAAAAGTGCGGAGTACATTCAATAATGATCGAGAATATGCATGACAGGCCCTACCGGAAAAATTCTGCCGGGCCGGAAATTGTATCGATGATGTCAGTTATTGGCCGTGAAGTGAAGCAGGCTACAGGGCTGCCCTGCGGAATACAAATACTTGCCGGTGCGAATAAAGAAGCGCTTGCTGCCGCTTATTGCGCCGGATTGGATTTTATCCGTGCGGAAGGTTTCGTGTTCGGACACCTCGCTGATGAGGGATATATTGATTCTTGTGCTGCTGATTTGCTGAGATACAGGAAAAGCATCGGGGCAGGCGGGATTTCAATTTTAACCGATATTAAGAAAAAGCATTCCTCGCATGCTATAAGCTCTGATGTTGATATAGCAGAAACCGCAAAGGCTGCTGAGTTCTTTTTGTCTGACGGGCTGATCCTTACGGGCAGGGCCACCGGGGAAAAAGCTGATGTTGAAGAAATAAAAATGGTGAAAACAAAATCAAATATCCCGGTTCTTGCAGGTTCGGGAATAAACAGGGGTAACCTTGCGGAGTATTTCCCCTTTCTTGATGGTTTTATTGTTGGCTCGCACTTCAAAAAGGCCGGTAATTGGGAAAATGAACCGGATGATATAAGAATAAAGAAATTTATGAGTTATTATAAAATACTTTGCGAAGGCAAATTATAAATATAACAAATATCCCCGGAAAAAGGGGATATTTGATTTTTCAAAATTTCCTGAAACGGATTAATTACCACTTGTCCCAGTGTATTGAATTCATGCTGAATTTGTTTTTTGGTTTTTCTTTGCCCATGGGCATACCAATAGGAATAATATTCAGCGGGACGATATTGAATGGTATTTCAAGTATTTCACGTGCTGTGTGCACCCTGTCCGTTGCCGGATACAGAGCTGTCCATACTGCACCAAGCCCAAGGGCTTCTGCGGCAAGAAGAATATTCTGAGTAGCTGCGGAACAGTCCTGAATCCAGAAATCTGCTTCCCAGTCCGGCAGAGTTTTGGTCAGGTCGCCACAAACACAAATAGCCGAATCAACATCAGCAAGCATTTTTGCATAAGGTAGTTCCTCTGCAAGTTTGTCAAGTTTATCCCGGTCATTAATAACAATGAATCCCCAGGGTTGTTTGTTGTTCGAAGTAGGAGCTGCCATTCCTGCCCTGACAAGTGCCATCACCTGCTGCTTGGAAATTGCCTGTTTGATAAATGTCCTGACGCTCTTTCTGTTATGTATAACCCTAATTACCGCGTTATTTTCGAAATTCTGCATATCATATAAACCATAGTTGTACAATTATCCAATGATTTTTTAGGGGCAGTTGTAATTTACAGTGGAACAATAGATGCAATATAAGAAAAGTTTGTTATAATAAAAATGTATTTTATCAGTAAGTTTAATATAAATGCCACATTTGTAAAATATTACCTTTAATTGTTGTAATATCATTACTTTTTAATAGCATCAATTTTCTTCACCGGCAGGGTTAAAATGAATTCAGTGCCTTTATCCGGTATGCTTTCAACTTCAATTTTCCCGCCAAGTGCGGTTGCACCCCTTTTAACAATTGCAAGCCCCAGGCCTATTCCGGGAATATTGCCAATATAGCCCGGATTCCTGAAGAAAGGTTCAAACAGTTGATTCAGTTCCTGTTGTGCAATTCCGTTTCCCTGATCTTTTACTTTTATCACAACTTCTTTTTCGTTGTGCTCCATCGTAAGTTTTACGATTTTGCTGTTCGGGGAATACTTCAAAGCATTTGATATCAGATTGGTCAGTATCTGTTTTAAGATTGCCCTGTCGGTAAAAAAGTTCATCTTTGGTGTATCGCAGGAAAATTCAATAGAATGTTTGCCGGAATCAATTACTTTGCTTTCTTCGTAAATTTCCTTGAGCAGCGAGACTATATCGATAATTGATGAATTTACAGTGAAAGAACGCCCCTCGCTTTTGCCTACAATCAGTACATCATCTATCAGTTTTGTCATTTGGCTGACTGAATTCTGGATTTTCCTGAGATGTTTGTCAATTTTTTCCTTATGCTCGCCGGTTGAATATCTGCCGATCAAATGCGAGGAAGACAAAATAACCGTCAGGGGGGTTCTGTATTCATGAGAAACCATTGAAATAAACCTGGTTTTCATTTTATTAACTTCCTTTTCATTTTCCAGTGTTTCAGATATTTTATCCTTGGCAATCATAAGTTCCTGCTGTATCTGATGCCTTTCTTCAACTTCAATTCTCAGATATTCTACAGCATCGTTCAGTTTTTCGGTTCTTTGTGCAACTCGTTTTTCAAGTTCCCTGTTCAGATTTTTCAGATCGTTTTCTGCCATGACTCTTTTAAGCATACTGGCATATAAATTGGCAATTTTCTGAACAATATGCATTTCTTCGGATTTATAATCTCTGGCGGAATTGAAAACTGCAATCTGGCCAAGGATCGTTTCGCCATATTTTGCCGGTACACAAACACAACGTTGCACGTTCAAAAGGCATTCGGGCGATTGATCATCGGGATTGTGGGGATTGTTTGTAAACATTGGTTCGCCGGTATTCAGAACATGCCCGATAAATCCGGGATAAAAGCCATTTTCATCCGGTTTCATCACGATATACCCGTCTTCATTTTTCATACCGGAAAACTGATCGAACATATCCGTCATGGCATATAATATATTACTGCCGTTAGATTCATCAATAGCACTTATAAAGCCATGAGGGCTTGCTGTTAGTTTTAGCGCTTCGTCTAATATTATTTCAGCATAATCTTCGAATTCAAGTACGGGTTCCAACAGCTTTGCAGATACATCCGCCAATGCCTGGTTGATTTTTAGTTCGCGGTCGAATTTTATCGATAAGGTTTTTATATCCGATATATCGGATACCGTTTCAATAGCACCGCTTACTTCCCCGTTTTTATTAAAAACAGGTATAGCTTTTATATCATAAAATTTTCCGTCGGAAGTTAATCTTTCAGCACGTGAAAGCACCCCTGATTTAATTGCAGTTTCGATATGGCAATTCATGCATTTTTCATTTTGCCCATACCAGTATTGGTAGCATTTTAAATTTTTGTTTTCTTCATAATTTTTCCCGCTTAATTTTTCTGCTGCTTTGTTGGCCCAGATAATGTTCATGTCAGTATCAAGGTAAATAACGCTTTCAGTAACAGTGGATAAAATAAGGTTTTTTTCTTTTTCCGATTTTTCAAGGGCTTTCCTGGTATTTGCAAAATCTGTTATATCATAAACAGTAAATATCAATCCTTTTGAACTATCGCCGCGAGCAATTTGCGCGCTGCTCATAATTACATTTTTTATTTCCCCGTTTTTCCTTTGAATTTTGGTTTCAACATCACCATAACCGAATCTTTCCACCTTTGGATGTTTTATTTCAGCAACCCTGTTGTATTCCTCTTCATCCGGATATATTATTCTTGCACTTTTGCCATTCAGCTCTTCATCCGTGTAGCCGGTGAATTCTTTAAAAAACCTGTTTGTCCATCCCAGCATCCTGTCCTTAACAATACCAATACCAATGGGCGCTGCATTTAATATTCCTTCAATTGTTGCCTGGCTTTCTTCAAGTTCATCACGGCTTTTTTCAAGGTTCTCAAGGGCTTTTACTTTTTGGGAAATTGCCGAAGCCTGGGCTGCCTGGTCTGCAAGTTCAACAGAGAACATGATATCAGCATCATTCCAATCTTTGTTAAGCCGTGACTGTTCAAAACAGATAACAGCGATTATATCGGTTCCTGACCTGATAGTTACATCGAGCATTGAATGGAGATCGTTGGACTTAAAATAGTTATGGAGAAATTCCCGTGAAATTTCATCATCCGAATTAGATTGAGCAATAACGATCCTTTCTTTTTCAATAGCGCTAAAGTATTTGGGATATTTTTTTCTGCTGATCACAATATCTTTATCAAATGAATTTTCACTTCTTTTGTGTCGTGTCAGCATCCTTAGTTCAGAATGGTCTTTGTTAAAAAACCAGATGCTTGAATATTCAATATCCATTAATTCAGTAGCTTTCTTGCAGATCTTTTGGGCTGCCTGAAAAAAATTTCCGGAGTTTACATCGTCATCAGTTGATATATCAATTATTGCTTTATTGTAACTCTCGATTTGATCATTTTTTTTATAAATGTAATCCTGGGATTTCTTTTTTCCTGTAATATCCCTCAGTATGCAGTGTGTTCTTATGAATTTATTCTCTTTTGTTTTACCAATTTTCCCGTCGAAGGAAACTATTACATCGTTGCCGTCTGATTTTATCATCTCGAATTCAATACCAAGAATATATCCCATTGATTTGAACTGCGGAAAATTCTTTTTAAAATGCTCCTGAAATTCTTTTGGCAGAAAATCAGCAAAATTCTTTCCGATAACATCTTCTTTTTTGTAACCTAAAATATCCAGCCAGGCTTTGTTCACTTCAATAATATTGCCTTCTTCATCCAGAGACTGATATCCGAGTGGGGCGTTTTCATATAGCAAACGGTAGTTTTCTTCCTGATCAATCAGCTCCTGCTCACGTTCTTTCCATTTTTTTTCTTTTATTTGATAATCCCTAAGAAGATCAAATATTTGCTGTTGCGTCATTTTGGCCAATATTTTTTTGTTCAGAGCCATGAATTTCCCGGTGATAATATTCAGAATATTATTTCAATATAACGAAAAAAAAGAAATATTTCCAATTTAAAAGAAATGTCTATTCGTCCCTTACAAAATCATATAGAAGAAACGAAGCAGTTGTTAAAATTACAGAATAAGCCAATATTACAGTAAAATTTCTCAACATGGATATTGTTTCTGTTCCATTGAAACACCATTGAGTTGTTTCAACTCCGATAAGTATAAGGGGCAGTGTAACCGGCAGGGATAATATCGGGAAGAGTGAATTCTTTCCCCTTGCCGCAGAAATTATTGCAGAAATGATTGTAGTTGAAGAAGCAAGGCCCAGGGCTGCAAGGAATATTAATATTATAAAAGCAACCGGCATTTTCAGCGGGGGAGGAGACAGAAGCAGGAAAAATAATAGTGAACTGCATATATTGATTACCAGTGACAGAAACACATTAAATGCATACTTGCCGATATAAATCGGGTTGTTACCTGCCGAAAGTTCAAGCAGCATCATTGTGGAGCGTTCGTATTCGCTGACAAATCCCCTGGAAAGGCCGCTCATGGAACCGAAAAACATTATTACCCACAATAGCGCCGATGATATTTCCACATTGATTTTTTCGCCGGTAAGGGAAAAAAGCAATACACTTACGGCTATAAGTACGAAAAGAATAACAGATGATAATGCATACCTGGTTCTGAATTCAGATTTCAGGTCCTTTTTAAGTACCGCTATTCCCTGCTTAAGCAAATTTATGCCTTTATAAATTGTATTTTGCACCAATAACAAACGAAAGCTGGCTCATTCCCCAGTCTCCATCCGAAATCAGGCTGCCGAAATGATAGCCGAAAATTCCTTCTGCAAAGGCTGTAACCCGGTGGTATATGGGGTATGAAAACCCTGCCCCTGCAAATATCCCCAGCCTTAATGTTTTGATATTATCAAAACTATCAGGAGCATCATCGGGTACGCGAACACGGCTGCCGTTTGCAAAAGTAATATCATCGGGTATTAATATTTTCTGATAATAATCAACAGATTTGCTCAGGGCTAAAGAGAAATTTAATCCGCCAAGCAGATAAAGATGCTCCTTGTAGTACCATTCTGCACTAAAGCCAATGTGCATGAAAATACCCTTAAGCTCTAAATCTCTTGATTCCTGGTAAGGAAGCAACTTGCCTGTTGTATCTTCACGGATTTGTGAAAGTGAACTGTCCGGAGCAGAAATTACTCCGCCATAATTTTCGAAGGAAAGCCTGCCGCTTAAAGTCAGATTTGGCTTAACATACCTGCTAAGAATGATACCTCCGTATCCTCCAAATCCTATTGCATCAGAAAATTTTCCTTTAGAAACAATTTTTCCGGAACTGGAAAAATCAGCGGAATGCATAAAAACAGACATTTTTCCGAATAATCCGAGATCCCATCCCGGTTCAGGCAGGCATTGCTCTTCGGCGCCTTCATTCAGTTCGAAATCAAATAGTTTGGTTTTTCTGTCCTTTACGTAGCAAAGAGTGAAAACTGATGTGTTCAGGGCAATATCCGTTGCTTCGATTATCATTCTGCCGGGAGCAGAGGGATTAACAGGCCGCACGTTCATCGAAACCTGCGGCGAGCCTTCTTCAATAACAGGAACAACAGCCCTGATACCAACAGCATCAAGTATTTTAATATTTTTTATACCTGTATCATCCACGCGGTCATCGCGAAAGATAATCTGCATAATCTCTTTTTCGTACAAGGCTTCCGCCATTGGTTCCAATGTATCTCTTGCCGGTTCGTAATCCATGAAGGACTGTCCTCCCATAGTTCCGTAGGCATCAAAGGCATCTGCGCCGTAACCGAAGCCGTATGAGTACATCCCGAAAGGCATTGCGCCTTCAATAACGTGAGTGCCAAATGGTATTCTGAGATATGCAATGGAGTACCGGCTTAGCCCGAGGCGTTCGAAAAGAACAGTGTCGATTCCTCGTCCGTCCAGCCGCATGGTGGAAATAGAATTTGTAGGAACAACCACGTTAACGTAGTGCTTCCACGAGCCGTTAATCGGGGTTGCAAACCTGTATTTGCGAAGAAACTGCTGTGTAGGGCTAATCAGAAGCATCATCGGATCTCCGATAGAATCGCCATTCCTGAAGCCCTGCGAATATTGGGATACCAGGATTGGTTTGTCTGCACTTACCTGAACATTCTTTTCGATTGTTTTTTCGAAAAACTGCCCTGATTTTAATATCCTTGTAAGTTTAGCATCTTCAAATACTTTTGTGCTGTCTTCATTTGCAAGCACACGGTATGTGTATTTTGATCTTGGTTTCAGCATACCAAGGTAAAAATGCTTGCCCCAGGACGGCAGTGGCGGAAGCTGTTCCACGAGGTGGTTACACGCTATAACTTTTTTGGGCACATAAGCACACTGATGCCCGCTGAATACGGCAATTTTTTTATTTGCCGAAATCTTGGTTCCGGTCAGGTCGCAGTCTCCTGATTCAAACCTTGAAGCTACCTGATAAACGTCACCTTTGTTCATCCTTATTTGGAATATTTCTCCCTTGCTGTGCATTTTCCTGTTTTCTTCCTTATCAGGAAATATTGTGGTATTTGCAGCCGGATCAATTTTTACAATAGTGTTGTTTTCTGTTGCCACAATTGCAAATTGTGCCATAAGCCCGTCGGATACGGAATAACACATAACACGGTAATCATTGCCAAGCACCCGTTTGGGCAGGCCCAGGTAAGTATCGGTTGTCTGGAATCTGCGGTTCAGGCCGTATACAGATATTGGATTGTCTGATGTAATGTGAACAGCAGCACTTTTTTCAAGTATCTCCGAACTTTGGATTTGAGCTTTAGGGTCAATTTTAATACTTTTAATTGTTCTGGCAGGAACAAACAATTCTTCTTTGAGGCCAATATTTTTTGCTTCAATTACAACATTCGCATCTTCATCACCGGTAATAAATAATTCAAGATGCAGTGCGTTGGATGTAGTAATAGTTTTCGGCTCTTTGAAGTTTTTCATAAAGCACAACCAGAAGTCAACGCCCTCGGGATTCTTAACTTTCAACAATTTATTGACAACATCGCTGCTGTCTTCCTGTGCAACGACATCAACCCGGCAGCAGGTTAGTAATATAGTAAACAGCAGTATATATTTGAAGTTTTTCATTTTTTCATTACTTATGATATAATATTGATTTGTTGTAAGCTCCGCTACCGGTTTCCAGTAGCAGGTAATAAGGGCCGCTTGCAAATTTCCAGTTTAGGGGAGTCAGAAGGAGTTCATATTTTCCGGGTTGCAGCCTGGGGTTGCTCTCTACATCAAGTGGTGTACCGTCTTTTGTAAAAAATTCAAATTTTATCTCTTCAGTGGAGCTTTCCGAATCGGCTACTTTTTCACCAATAACAGAGAAAAGTGAAAACGTTACATTTGTTTCTTTTTTGATATTGAAAATTACCCTGGTGTTCTGGTAAAAGGGGTTGGGGTAATTATCCCCAAGGCCCTCTGGCAGAATCCTGATAATCGCATCCCCGGTAACTTTTATCGTGGCTCTGGCCAATTCAGCCTCTTCTTTTAATTCATTATCGATATATAGCTCGACCGGTTCGATATAAGCTATTGAATCTTCGGCGGCAAGGCCTTCAATTTCAAAAACACAAAGAATATTGCCATTGTCCGGCGCTATTGTATTGTCACTAACAGTTATGTCAGCTTCCTCAAGAACTGAAAAGCTTTTTTTAATATCAGGGGCCTGGCTGAGCATAATATAGTCAGTACCGCCGGAAACGGAACTAATATCAATTATCCTCGCATCGTATTTGAATTTTATAGTTACTGAATTTATATCACCGGGGGGCAGGTTGATTTTTACAGGGAGTAGAATTTTATTGTCTTCTCCTCTTTGTAGTGTGGTATCAGCAATTTCAATACTTAGCTGAGCTAAAACAGAGATTGCTGTTGAAAGAAATAATATTGAAAAAATAATCAATAACTTGGATATTTTCATCAGGGTATTCTTCTCCGGTTAATTATTTAATGTTATGGCAAATATAGCATATCAACGGTTGCTAATCAAACCATAAAATAATTTTTTTACAAAAATAAGCAATATTAAGTTTTTTGTTTTTTCTTTTTTGCAGCCGGAAAAAGGATATTATTTAAAATCAGCCTGTATCCCGGAGAGTTTCTGTGCAGTTTCAATTCCGTTGGGGGGTCGCCTACTGCATGGCGGTAGTCCTCGGGGTCATGCCCCGCGAACCAGGTAAAAGTTCCGCGCCCGAAATTCCCGTGTATATATTTCACTTCGTCGGTTCCATCCCTTAAACCCATTGTTATTATAGATTTTTTGATAAATTTTTTGTGGAAGGCTGAAGTCTGCCCCAGGAATCCACGAATCACATTAACATGGCACTGGGTAAGCATTGTTGGTACGGGATCATATTTGGCAGAAAAATCAAATAAGGTAAAATAATCAGTGTCGGGGTTTCCCATTCCGTTTTCCGGGCGGACATCAATATCCGAGAATTCATACTCGTAAGGATTCATCTTCAACTGGAAGTTCTCGAATGCAAGAGTTTTCGAAAAATCAAGTTTTTTATTTGCATTTGGGTCGGCAGGGTCGCCGTCGAACATAGTTTCGCAAATATCCACGCCTTCGGCTGCAAGTGCAATGTCGTAAGAATCAGTGGCGCTGCACATAGCAAAGAGGAATCCGCCGTTTGCCACATATTCCTTAATCTTCTTGGCAACGGCTAATTTCAATAGTGATACTTTTGGAAAACCAAGTTTTTTTGCCATAGCTTCGTTAAGTTGTACCTGCTGAATATACCATGGCTGGTTTCGGAAATTTGCATAAAACTTTCCGTACTGTCCGGTGAAATCTTCATGATGAAGATGAAGCCAGTCATATTCCGATAGTTTGCCGGAAACTACTTCTTCGTCCCAGATAATTTCATGTTTCACTTCAGCATATTCCAGCGCGAGCCTTACAGCATCATCCCATGGCTGGGAACCCGGAGGGGCATAAACAGCAATTTTCGGTGCTTTCTCCAGCCTGACCACATCCATGTTCTCATCTTCGCTTTTTGCCTGGCTGTATATCGAGGCTGCCGTAGCACCGTCAATTGATTCAAAATATATTCCCCTGATACGGCATTCTGCAGCTATCAGGTCGGAACCATCCGTCATGAATGCACCGCCCCTGTAATTTAGCAGCCAGTCTGCCTGAGCTCCCTGGGTCAGTACCCAGTAAACAAGCCCGTAAGCTTTCAGATGGTCTGTCTGGGCAAGATCCATTGGTATAAGGATTTTAGATGCCCGCACAGTTCCGCTGAATAATATCATTAGTGCTATAATTTTGATAAATTTCATTCTTCCGTCTTTATTATTTTCAATCCGTTAAAACCAACGACACAAAAATATTATTATTTTGGGAAACAAACAGCAGTTGATGATAATTTGTTATAAATTCCAATAATAATAAATGATTTACCTGAATTTGCATAATTAAAAAACTCACCCGATATATCAAACCGGATGAGTTGGAATATTTAATATTATTATGACTATTTTTTCCGGATATATACTTTGCCAATAATCGGATCTCTTTTATTTAGGGATTTAAGTTTATTGATCTTATCGTCGTCAAGCTGTTGGTCGCCGGAAAGCATTTTATGCCCCGAACGGGTAATAATATGCCGGGAAATTGTCATTCCTTTAACTAATTTATCCAGTTCAAGTCCTTCTTCGCGGTAATTCCCGTCATTAATCCTGTTTTCAGCCAGGTACTGGTCGAAAAGAGCAACAACATGATAATCATAAAGGCGTTTTGACTCTAAATAGATGTGTTCCATTGATTTTTTTACCCGCCCACGGGTTTCATCCATTTTTTCCTCGAAATCTAAAATCACCCGGAGAATTTTAGAGCCAAGAGGTATTTGTGATGCTCTGAACTGGTCTGGCATGCCGCTACCGTCATGATTTTCATATACATGACGCAGTATCTGGCCGATTTCTTCCAGCCCGCTGATCCGGGAAAGAATTTCACTTGCGTATTTTGGTGATTTCGACATCAGTTCCCTATACACCATTCCATTTTTCAGATGAGGTTTGCTGATATCTTCATCCGATAGAGCCAGTCTGCCCAGGTGGCAAAGTTCAGCAGCGGTGATTATTGTTTTCATTTTTACTGCATCCATATTCTGGAAACGTGATGCAACCCAGGCGGAAGCTTTCACAACTTTATCGCTCGGGACAAGGGATTTGGGTATTCTGGATTTAATCGTAATTTGCAGAACTTCTCTTACTTTGTCCACAAACGAGGATAATTCTTTTTCAAGCTGCCTGATATTAGCAGTTTCAATTTCCAGGCTTTCCTTCAAAGAATAAACGCTGTGGCTGTTCCTTAATGCTGTGATCATCCGGGCAATGTTCAGGGGCTTTTTCATTACGTCGTCGGCCCCCTTTTGCAGGATCTCGATCTCGCTGTCTTCATCTTTATCATCAAAAACCATAATAAAGTAGGAATCCGCGGCGTGTTTGTCTTTCCTCAAATTTTTGAGTATTTGAAGCCCGGAAAATTTTGGAATGAAATATTCTGAAATAATGATGCTGCGTCTTTTCATCGAACGGATGTGTTCCCATGCTTCAATACCATCGTAATATTTATATACGTTAGCATCCGGGAATACTTTTTGAATCAAACCCTTAAACTGAGCTGACACTGAGTCGTCGTCAGCAACTATTATAAAAGGAACTTTTATGCTCATATTACACCAATACTGTTAAATGCTCTCGTCGCTAAAATAGAAATTTTTTTCTAAATAGTAATAAAATTTAATTTTATTCATCATTTATTATATCTAAAATTATTAACTTGTTAAAATAGAAAATATTTCATTAATTATAAAATCGGCTTTATTTGATTTTTCTTTAGCAAATCAAAGTTCCCCTGGCCCAAAAAAAATCATGTTATAATACTATTATTATTTAAAAATTGAAAAATTATTTCTATCTTTGTAGTTCTTTGGAATAGATATTTGTAAATAAGTAATAATATATAATTTATAATATTAAATGCAAGGAGTAACAAGATGAAAAGAACATTTCAGCCAAGCAGGCGTAAAAGGAAAAACAAGCATGGTTTCAGGGCAAGAATGGCTACTAAAAACGGACGTAAAACAATTGCCCGCCGCAGGGCAAAAGGCCGCATGAGGCTTTCTGTAAGCGATTCCATGTAAGCAAAATAAATATGTTCTTTGAATTAACCGGCCGCACAGCGGTATGATTAAAAAAAGGCTAAAAAGCATAAAAGGATATAAAACCATTCCTGCCGTCTTCAGGTACGGCAGGAGGTTTACATGTCCCGAGGCTACTCTTGCCGCCTGCTTCAGGCCATGCAAAAAAGTTTTGATCAAAAAGAAACATCCTGCTGCCAGCATTACATATCTTGCTGTTACAATATCAAAAAAATCAGCAAAAAGAGCTGTTACCCGCAACAGGGTGAAAAGACTACTGCGCGAAAGCGTCCGGATTACATTGAATAAACTTGATTTTGACGATCAGTTTCCGCTTCACCTGCTGGTTATCAGTTGGAGAAAAGCTCCGAAGCTTCCACGTATGATATCGCTTCAGGACATTCAGCCAACTGTGGAAAAACTGATTTACAATGCTCTGGATTATTACACGAACGTTTTTATCAGAAAACAAAGACGCAAACCGGATAGCGCTAAACCCGTAAATGAAACGGGGGAAAAATAAAATGGTGAAACACATATTAAAGAATATAATAAGGCTTTATCAGGTTGGAGTTTCGCCAATGTTTCCCGATTCCTGCCGATTTTATCCCACATGTTCACACTATGCTTACGAAGCTATTGAAAAACACGGGGCAGCCAAAGGTTCGTTATTGGCAGCCAAAAGAATCGTGAAGTGTAATCCCCTGCACCCGGGTGGTTTTGATCCGGTACCGGAACCGGATAATGACAATAATAATTTCATAATTAAAAAATTAAAGCGGCATGGACAGAAATAATTTACTGGCAATTCTGCTAATTACGCTGATAGTTGCGGCATGGCTCATTTATAATCAGATGACAGCGCCGGACCTGCCCGAAAAAAATCAAAATATTAATGATTCAACACTTGTTGAGCAAAAAGCACAGACCGACACTGCTTCTGCTGATTCAGCTGACGATATCCTTAGCGATTCTGCAACTTCAGCAAACGCAAGTAACGTCAATGAGCTCAAATTCGGAAAAACTTTTGCACCATTTGCCAATGGTAACAGGAAAGTTATTACTATTGAAACTGACCTTGTTACTGCAAAGTTCTCTACAATGGGTGGCGACCTGGTAAAATGGGAATTGAAAAATTATAAAAAATGGGATAAGAAACCAACACAGCTTATCTCTGATAAGAAAGGTGAACTTTTCCTTGAATTCCTTACTTATGAAGGCAAGAAAATTGATTCCCGCGACCTGTTCTTCGATTTTAATCTTGATAAAGATTATTATCAAATATCAGGTAAAGACTCCATTCTGCTTAATGCACGGCTGAATGTTGCTCCTGATAAGTATATCAATAAAACTTTTGTTATTTACGCCGATAAATATCATATAAATACGGATATCAGCCTTCAGAATATGCAGTCTTTTATACCTGAACGCGGTTACAATTTTATATGGTCCGACGGCCTGAGCTACCAGGAAAAGAATTCTGTTGATGAATCCAATTCCGCAGAAGCCATGGCCTCGATGAACGGGGAAATTGAATACCTGAACGCCGATGAATCCGAAGAGCAGCGTATTTCACCTACAGGCATCGTGGATTATACTGCCATAAAGCTGAAGTATTTTGTTGCTGCTATTATGCCCCGGCCACAGGGAGATTTTGATGGCACTATCGATTTGAGTGGCAGGCAAAAAGCAGTTAGAAACGAAGGCCTTGTAGAAAAATACAATATGTCCTACAGAATTCCTTACAGGAATGCTTCCAGCACCAATAAATTTATGGTTTATATCGGCCCGATGGAATATGATATTCTTTCGGAATACGGGTTGAGTGAAACTATTGATATGGGCTGGAAATGGCTGGTAAGGCCAATAGGCGAGTTCTTCATGCTGCCGATCCTTCAGTTCATACATGATTTTGTACCCAATTACGGCGTGGCAATAATTCTGTTCTCTATTCTGATAAAAATTCTTCTCTATCCCCTATCCATCCAACAGATGAGAAGCGCCAACAAAATGAAGCTTCTCCAGCCGGAAATGGAGAAATTGAGGGAGAAATACAAGGACGACAACACAAAACAGCAGCAGGCTACTATGAAACTTTATTCCGAGTACGGAGTAAACCCCGCCGGCGGCTGCCTGCCGTTATTGCTGCAGATGCCAATCCTGTATTCGCTATGGTCAATCCTCCGCTCGGCCATTGATCTCAGGCAGACGGAATTTATCTGGTGGATTAATGACCTTTCGGTACCGGATGTACTTGTTTCGTTGCCGTTCAGGATACCGCTTTTTAATATCGACCAGTTCAGCGGGCTGGCCCTTGCCATGGGCGTAACAATGTTTATCCAGCAGAAACTGACAATAACCGACCCGAGGCAGAAAGCAATGGTTTACATGATGCCTGTCATGTTCACCCTTCTTTTCTCAAGCTTCCCGTCAGGTTTGAACCTTTATTATTTCATGTTCAACCTGGTAGGTATTATTCAGCAGGTTTATATTAATAAGTTTTCAAAAAATCAGCTTACCCTGGATGATCTTAAAAAAGCACCTAAGAAGGAAGGCTGGTTCCAGAAAAAACTCCGCGAGGCACAGGAAGTAGCTGCTTCCCAGGGCAAGACTGTTCCGGGCAAGAAGGCCGGTTCGGGCGGAACTGAAAGAAAAGGATATATTCCACCCAAGAAAAAAGATGTAAAAAAATCATCTCCGAAACAGGGCGGTAAAAAGAAAAAATAAATTAAAAAAGGCAGGATGAAAATCCTGCCTTTTTTAGTTCCAATAACCGGATTAATTAAATATTCATGGTAACGGGCATTGAGATGGATGTTGATACATTATCAGAAACAGCGCCACCCATTGCTCCTACTGCAGCACCGCCTGCACCACCTGCTCCGCCAACTGCGCCAATGCTTGTTACACCGCCGCCTGCTCCGCCGGTAGCGTTCGAACCGGTAATAGAGCCACCGCCGCCCCAACCCCAGCCCCACCAGTCGTGATGGCCGCCTCCGGTATATTGGCTTGCACCTCCGCCGTGGCCTCCGAAGTTATCTGTATCATTAATACCAAATGAGCTTCCGCCTGCTCCGCCGGCACCACCTGTCTGGTCGCCCTGGTTTGTTGCCGAGCCCCCGGTTTTGTGTCCGGTATTGCCGCTTATTCCGCTGCTTTGATCAATAAGGCCTGCGCCAACTACTGATTTCATTGCTTTGGCATCAAGTTCGGAATTTTGTTCCAGGTCATTGATTTTAATCTTTGCCATAATTTTTATCCCTGATATGATGAAAAAATCTTGAATAGGTTCTGAATGTATAATTTTTCTTAGGAAAAGATAATAAATTTTTTTTATCATATAAAGTTTTTTTTTATATTCACTATATGTAAATTCAAAAAATGGCTATCCAAGTAGAAAATACATTATACACATTCACCCGGAGAGACAATGGACAAAACTTTATGCGACATAGCCGGAACCAAAATCACAGCAAAAGATGTTTTGGCATTTATGAAAATGAACGGCTCTTACCACAATGCTCGCAGAACTGTCGTTATGAACGAAGTTATCAGGGACCACGCGGTTCATGGCGGTTTGCAGATAAGCGACGAAACTTTGCAGGCATATTCCGATCTCAGGCGGCTGGAACTCGGGCTGCACAATGCAAATGAAACAAATAATTTCTTTGAAGCGCTGGGAATTACTCTTGACGAATGGGAAGAAACCCTGGAAAATGAATTGTTCAGGGAAAAAGCCCGTGCTGCTATTGGTAATTCAGTTGTAATGGCTGATGCATGGAAACTTGTAAAAGGTATTCCTGAAGTTAGAAATCATATTACTGATGAAATTATCAATAAGGCCAAAGCAAAAGGTATTGCAGCCGATGACAAAATTCTTCAGGAAACATCCGACGATATTCGCAGGATTATGGGTATGCACAGCCTGGAAGAATTTCAGACATTCCTTGCGGCTGTACGTATGAATGAAGACGACTGGGAAAAACATGTACATTCTGGTATTGTACTTAATCAGCTTCAGGATGAAAACCTGGAAGAATTCTTCAGGAATGAGATTGCTAATGCATTACAGAAGTATCCCGTGCTGAACAGCCTGATTTCCGATATGCTCTTCGGCCAGATTATCCATGCAAAAGCAAAGAAAAACAATATTGACATTGAAGAAAACGAAATCCAGGAATTTGTAGATAATTTCCGCAGGATAATGAAACTTCACTCTGTTGCTACTTTCGAAACATGGCTGAATTCCACAGGGCTCAGCATGGATGAATTCGAGTACATGGTAGTTACCGAGCTTTTGAAACGCAAATTTGCCAAAGACGGTATTGAACTTTTCAATGATGAGAAAATCGTGAAAGCTGTTCTGGCTTCAAAAGAATTTGCAGCTGCCCTGAACGATATGGTAACTTATGCTAAACTCTTCAATGCTGCCGGTACTGAAGGTATTAAAGCAACTGATAAAGAAATAAATGATTTTTCGGACAACCTGCGCAGAATGAACGGACTGCACAACGCTGCAGAAACCGGCGCATGGCTTGATGCTCATGCAATTTGCGAAGATACATGGGCTGATATGTGCGAAAAAGGCGCAACAATAAATAAATTCTATGAGGCGAAAACCGGCGCTGACGATATTATGAAATTCCTTAATGAAAATGAGGCTTTCATGAGCATGGTGAAAGAAGCTGCATTTAAAAACTATGCTGCTTCATTGTAAATCCAAACTAAATTACAGGCTGTCCCGGAAAGAATTCGGGGCAGCTTTTTTTATTTAAACAGGATTCCGAATATGGAAAACAATGTAATTATTAAAGTAAATGATGCTGAGGTTACCCAGAATGACATACTTATCCTGCTGAAAACACAGGGGAAGTTTCGCCAGGCCCTTCAGGATCTGATCAGAATCAGGGCTATCCAGGATTTTGCCAAGCATCAGAAAATTGAAGTTAGTGATGATGAGTTGCAAAATTACGTTAATGATAAACGAAAAAAACTCGGACTAATATCAGCGAAGGAAACGCAGCAGTATTTTTCCCAGATGGGAATTACCTCTGACCAGTGGATAGATAGCATAGAATTTGAATTTCTTGAAACCAAGGTAAAAAAAACAATCATTGGCGATGATAAAATTGAGCAGTATTTTATTCAGAATAAAATGCTCTACCTTACCGTGGACCTGCTGAAGATTTTAGTTTCAAAAAAAGGAGAGGCCGAGGAACTGCTGATGGAAGCACGTGACGACGGCAAGGATTTTTCCGGGCTTTCCACTAAGTATTCCGAAGATCCGGGCCTGAAGATGTCAGGTGGAAATATCGGTAATATACGCAGGGGAATGCTTGCGCCGGAAATTGAAGGAAAAGTATTTACTGCCGACGAAGGTGAGATTGTCGGACCAATTCAGGAGGCTGATAAATATTCTTTATACAAAGTACAAAAACGACATGAACCGGAACTTAATGACAAATTGAAAGAAGAGATAAAAACTACGCTATATTCAATGTGGCAGAACCAGATAGTGCAGTCTGTAAGGATAGAAAGTCCGTAAAATTTAAACAGCCTCCTTTTATCGGGGAGGCTGCAATTTCCTACCTGACAATGAATTTTTTAGAAAATGATTTAAGGCCATCGGAAATTGTACAGATATAAACTCCCGGTGAAAAGTTATTCACAGGGATATTTGTACAATTGCCTTCTGGATTGATTTCATATATTTTGCTGCCCCGAATATCGTGAATATATAAAATCACATCCCTAAGAAAATTGTTCCACTTTGCGGCCAAATGGTTTTCAGAATCCAAAAATATTTCAAAATCATCCTTAACAACCTGATTGTTTTCGTTTATTCCCATAGGAGGTAATTTTAATACCTGTGGTTTACTATAGATTCTTAAACCTTTAATTAAAGAATTGGTTATTTTACAAATATATACACCTGTATCAATTTTAGAAAAATTATTTATTTCAAGAAATGGGTTATCCGATTTTTCACTGAAAGCTTTTCTATCTTTATACCATTGATAAATATTATTTAGCCCCCTGCATTCTGCCGATAGGATTATATTATCATACAGATCAGCTATAATGGTTTGGGCTTCTCCGATTGAGTCCTGAGGAGATATCCAATAATAGTCCAGTCGATCGAAAACTGAATAAATCTCTTCGAACATATCAAACTGGTATTTATTATTTCCGAGATATAGATAGTCTAAATTTTTCAGAGAATCTAATTCAAAGTCAAACTTTTCCTGAAACATATTATAAGACAGATTTAGAACTGATAGTTCAGGTAATTCAGTTAATTCCTTCGGTATTTGGCCCGAAAAATTATTTCCTGATATATCAAACTTTTCTAAATCCTTTAAAGCACTTAACCCGGACGGGATAGTCCCTGAAAAATAATTATTACTAATATCAAGGATTTTCAATTTTGAAAAAGCGGAAAGATTATTTGTTATTGATCCGCTAAAATTATTATAGCTGATATTTAAAACTTCTAATCGGGTAAAACCAGACAGATCATCAGTTAAACTTCCAATCATGTCATTATTGTTCAAATACAATTCCTTTAGTTCTTTTGCATTTTGCAGGGGTTCGATAAAATTGCCGCTTATTTTATTATCACTTAATATTAATTTCGATAAATTTTCCATTTCATACAATTTTTCAGGCAATTCGCCAAAAATGATATTGTGACTAAGGTCTATGGATGATAGTTTTTTCATACTACATATAGAATTCGGAATCTTTCCAGTCAGGCGATTATTACTAAGATCAAGCCATAAAAGATTTTGTAGTTTAGAAATTGAATCTGGAATATGCCCAGTCAGGCAATTAGCATTAAGATAAAGAAGTTGGCAATTTCCAATATTTGTAATAGTTTCAGGTATTGATCCTTCCAGGCGATTAAATGCCAAAGCAAAATAGTGCACCCACTTTAGGTTGCCAATCTCATCAGGTAATTCACCAACCAAATCATTACGTATTAAATCGATGCAGAAAACTCTGTTATTACGAACTTCAATTCCTTCCCATTTGTCAATAGGTTCATTGCTGAGCCAGTTTCTGCTATCATACCATTCCGGGCCGTTTGTTGAATTATACAGTGCTACCAGGGCCAGAGAATCTCCTTCACGGGAATCCTCGTCAGCTTTAAGATGAGGCGATGAGACAAAGCTAAAAGCAATAATACAAAATAAGATAAATTTGGGCATAATTTCCTCGCTATTTGATTGTAATTCAATAATAACAACATATAAAAATATTTCAAATATTCAAAATAATATTGTTGATTATTTATGACTCTTATATTTGTGTAAAAAATATTAAAGCTTCTGCTAACTTTTCCGAGAATAGAGCGCCCCATTTTTTATTATCAATTTGTCCGTAGAACAATTTTTTTTATTTTACGTATTCCGGTGAAGAAACAATTTTCGCAATATCATGGAGAAAATATGACTGAAAATGATACTCAAATGCCTGAAACTCAGGATATCCCGCCATTTGCAAACCCTGAAGACGAACCGTCGCTTGCCGATAAACTGGTCGGTGTTATCAGTTCGCCCTCGGCAACATTTGGTAAAATGGCAAAATACCAGCCAAAAGCTGTTGACTGGCTGATTCCCGTTATAATAATGATTGCTGTTAGTTTTGTTTCAACATTTATGATGTATTCAAGCCCTGAGATAAAACAGCAACTGAAAGAATTCGGTTTGGACCAGGCAGAGCAATCTATCGACAAACAGGTGGAAGCAGGCTTTTTAACAAAAGAGCAGGCAGACAGTGCAATGGATGCTGCTTATGCCCAGGTGGAAAAACAATTTGAGGCCGGCCCGATAATGAATATGATAGGAGTTGTTATCTGGGCATTCCTGCAGGTATTCCTGCTTGGGCTGGTTTGGTTTATTTTAGCAAGATTTATATTAAGGGGAGAAGGATCGTATTCTTCGGCTCTTTCCGTGTACGGGTTAGCCACACTTATCACAAGTATTCAGCTACTTGTTATTTTGCTTATTACTATGATAGCCGGTAAATTTATTATGGGCACAAGTGTTGCTGCCGTAATGGGTTCTGAACCCGGAGATTTCACTTTCTTTATTACATCAAAACTCGACCCGTTAAGGATTTGGTTCTATTGGGTTCTTGGATTAGGCCTTGCCAAGATGTACAGGTCTGAAAATTCAACAAAGTTTATTATTGCAGTATTTGCAACATGGCTTGGATTTGGCCTTATTTTATTTGCTTTGGCCCAGGCAGTGCCATTTTTGTCATTTCTTACGATGATGTAATTTGATTGATATTGAATAAATATTGCAAAGCCGCCCGGACTTAAACAGTTTGGACGGCTTTTCATTTTTATCCCAAAAGAAATATTTCTAATTATTATCGCTTTTGTCCCGCTTATGGCTGATAATGTGCAGATCTCTTTGCGGGAAGGGTATTGTAACATTTTCTTCTGCAAAAAGTTTATAGATTTTTTTATTCATTTCATGTATTGTCAGGCCGCGCAGGGCAGGCTCCTTGGCCCAGCAGAGCAGCTCGAAATTCAGGCTGGAGTCTCCGAAATTTCTGAAACGCACACGCGGCTCGGGGTCTTCTATAATATTATCATTTTCTAATGCTACGCTCAATAGCAATGTTTCCACTTTATCAATATCCGATCCGTAAGCAACGCCAATAGGTATTCTAACGCGGAAATGTTCAACAGGTGCGCTTTCGTTTACTATTTTTGAATTGGCAATAATGCTGTTCGGGATGGAAATCAAAATATCATCCCTGGTTTTTATTCTTGTGCTGCGGATACCAATTTCAACAACCTCGCCGCGTTCCTTCTGATCCAGTTCAATATAGTCGCCCACTTTATAAGGCTTGTCGAAATAGACACTTATACCGCCAAAGAAATTTGCCAGGGTATCTTTTGCTGCCAGGGCAATAATAGCGCTGGCTATACCTGCCGATGCCCATATAGGTGTGATATCCACATGCCAGACTGCAAGCAGCGTCATTACACCGGCAATTATTACTGCAATTTTGGCAATATTCGTTATCAGCGGAACAATGTCCTTCCCAAGGCCGGTATGGTCGGATAGTTTATATATAGCCTCGCTGATTACATGCTTCAAAGCCCTGATAATTACTATTATCCAGATAAGAACAACAATGGAATAAATCACTCTTCTTGAAGTTAGTTCATAATTTCCCGACAGCTCAAGGATCTTTAAAGCACCAAGCAGGCCTGTTGCTAAAATTGAATAGAATATCGGCTTGCGTAGGAGCATTACAATTTTATCATCGATATTCGATTTGGTAAATTTTGTAAGTTTTATCAGTACTTTGCGTATAATCAGGTCGATAATTATTGCAATAACAACATAAAGTGCCAGAACAATAGGTGCGTTAACCCATTTTAAATCTGAAATGGAAAGAAGTTTTATAAGTTCAGTCATGTATTTTTATCCTTTAATAAAATATTCCTGCAAAATATAATTATCATGATCAAATATGCAAGCTATATTATTAAAATCATTGTTGCTGTTCAGCTGAACAATATAAATCTGATAAATTGTAGAAAGCAGTCATACTGAGCAAAGCGAAGTATCCATTCTTCAACATATTCTGCATATTACGTGGATTCTTCACTCGCAAAATGCGGAAGCCTGCCCCGATTTATCGGGGAATGACACTTTTCAGCTGTTATTTTGTAAAATATTCAATTAGTTTAACACAGTCCGAATGGTTACGATACATACATAATCCTGATAAAATTGTATCAATATCGGAAAGATGAGCTACCTTAATATTACTATCTTTTCAGAACCGCTTTGGCTTCCGATTGAATAATGTATAAAGTAAACTCCTGCGGGAAGCTTGTGTCCGCCATCATCAGTAAGAGACCAGGCTATACTATGGCTTCCTGCCGCTTTCCTGCCGCCGAACAGTGTTTTTACAGGCAAACCCGCAATATCATAAACCACAACCCTTAGTTCGGCGGGATTGGCCATGCTTATTGTAATTGTAGAATTATCCGTGGCAGGATTAGGTTGGGATATCAGGCTGTTTGCCCTCTCGTCTTCAGGCACGTCAAGCAGGGTGGCCTGCACTGTGCTGCATTCTCCCTGCATGTAGAACGATCCGGTATTGGTTTCCTTAAGTTCCATCAGTACAAGTTTGAATTTATAGTCTCCGTCGGTTTCATAACCAATATCAAAGCTATTTGTTCTGACAGGTTCAATATTAATTTTTTCAAAACTTTCGTTATCAGGCAGATAGTCCTGGTAAACATCAAAATAGTGATCATCAGAAACACCATCGGGGCTGTTCCAGGTAAGAAGAGCAGTACCGTTTTCATTGCTAGTAACTTTGAAATTTTCCGGGGCTTTATTTCCCATAAACATTCTCAGTGTAGGGTCGCCCATCAGGGCTGCGTGTACCTGCTTAGTGCCGTATTGCTGAACGCTTGCATTTCCATTCGGGCCATTCAGGAAGTAACCATTTGGCAGGTATTCAGTGGAATTTGTTTGCGAAAGCACAGTAGAAAAACCAATATTCATACCAGCTGCCATGTGGTGAAAATACCAGGGCGGCCTACCGGCCCAGGCACATGTCAGAATCGAAGGTTTCGATGCAAGTGATGCCCTTAGAAAATTGTTCTGAGAATCCCAGTCTCCGAAATAAGATCCGAAAAGCATAGTGAAAACAGCATTCACGGCGGGGGCGTTTGCAAAGTTCTCCGTAAATCCTATTCCTCCGGCTTTAATATATGTGCCGCCACCGCAACCGTAAGCCCACAGATATGACTGTTCTTCAAGTGTAGTAAACCAGTCAAGCGAAACTACATTGTCTTTTCCGCAAAGAGACGCAAGATTTCTCCAGCCGCTTGATCCGAAGCCTTCCAGATATTTTTTGGCACCGAAGTTGTCATCAACAAGGCCGCGTGTCTGATAAGCGGTATTACCGGTTCTGTATTGATAGTTCTTGTCAAGATAGTTCCGGAGAAGTTCGATCTCATTTTCTTCAAACTCCGGCATGTCATAAAAATCAACCCTGCCCACGGCGAAATTAACTATCGCGGTACTAAGCATTGATATGTCGAATTTTCCGTCGCCGGGTATGTTCCTGTTTTGTTGGCGTGAAGCGGAAGTATCATATATTGTCTGATCTTTCCAGTTGTTGTCGTAGGCAATTCCGTAATAAACATCAGCAGGCCAGGCACCAATATGATTTTTGTGTGCGTCGGGATTGATTCTGCCCGAATAGGGGACTGCCACCCTGCCGAGAATAAATATATGGCTAAGATCCTGATATTCAGTATATACATCCAGTATCACTGATTTTACCTGAACAACGGCGTTCCCGTCAAATTTTTCAGTTCTCGGGACTTCACGGCTGACAACATCCCAGCCTTCGTTGGCTGCCTGAATTTTGTATCGTTCAATTTCAGCTTGCAAAGGTTCGGCAATTGTTTCATCAACAAGCAAAAGCAGCCTGCCAGTCTGATTATCGCTAACTGCTTTTACTCCTGCAAGAATATAGCCGTAGGAATTGAAATTAAATGCAACAGCCGAATCGAATTCAGTTCCGTCCTGTCTTTCAAAGGTAAGAGATACAGAGCCATTGCGAAGGCCGGTAATCTTATATTCATAAATTTGCCCAGGTTCAACACCATTATCAACAAATTCATGAATCTTTCCTTCCAGCTCTGCCAGTGGCGATATCGGGAAATAGGAGGCTCCGAGCTTTCTTCTTTCAATTTTATATCCCAGTTCCAGGTCATTCTCCAGCCAACTCAGGGTTATTGAATTGTCCGCTTCATTCGCTAAGGCATTTATCAGAACAGAATGGTCTTTGGTGTTGATATATCTCGGATCCTGTGCCGACAAGCTGATATGGATGAAAAAAAGTAAAAAAGGAATAATCCGGAATATACATTTCGAAGTTCGTAAGGGAATTCTCATAGGGATACCTTTCAATTATCACAATTAAAGATTGCTAATATTAAAAAAAAGAATTGAAAAAGTAAAGATATTATTTTGCAATAATATAAAAATCCCCGGGCATTTAGTTGATCCCGAACAGCTGTTATTGAAAAACATCAAGGCATGAATTCGTTAGGCCTGGTTTTTATGAGCAAAACCACAAGATATTTATCAGGCTAACATTGCGGGGCGAATCCACGAAAAAAGGAACTCTGACTGCTGCGGAATCTGTTCCTGAATATTGCTTTGGGATTCGTGTAACTGATTTGAATTAGAAAGGGTATTATAATATAAAATTCAATTAAAATTATCTTGTATTTCATACTACTCCCTTTTTGAGGATCACAAAACGTTGAAAATATTTTTAAAATGCTTTTTACTATTGCTTCACGGCAATAAATTCAATCATTGCGGCAGGCCCGGAATGATGTGGCCCTTCGCTGATTGGATCTTCAAAATCAATGCATTTAATTATTTTCAGATCCTGGAAGTCCCGGGTCAACATTTCAGATGAATAGAGCCAATCAATATTCTTTGGCCCACCTGTATTGTTTTCAATTTGTTTTTTTGAAAATCCAAGTATATGAATTTCACCGCCGGGCCTTATAAACGATGGCAGCGTTGAATGGAATCCCGCCCTGGTATCCGGTGGGAGGTGCAGGAACACAGTGGAAATGACATCAAAGGTTTCATTTGTTTTATAATCCTGTACATCTGATACTTTATATTCAATTTTCACATTTTTTTCTTCGGCAAGCAGCAATGCTTTTTTTTGCCCTTCGCTGCTGCCGTCATAAGCATATACATCCCAGCCACGTTCGGCAGCATATACAGAATTCCTGCCTTCGCCATCTGCGGGGAGCAGTATTTTACCCGGGCTGAGTTTGTCAATAAACTTTTTAAAATATTTATTCGGTTCTTTGCCATAAGCGTAATTTTTATCTGAATATCTTTTGTTCCAAAAATCGTTCATATATTATCCTTATTTGTAAAAATTTAATAACAAACTACTTAATACTTTTTGACGTGTAATTTCAGCTTTGATTTTCCAGGAATGATGCTTGCTGCAATTATATAGTAGATCAGATAATTATTTCAGGCTGCAGGCTGAATTATTAATAATTCAGCTTATTAATCTGTAATTATAAATTGATACATTCCGGTTTTAGTATGAGATGGCTTTAATTTTTTTCTGAAGCAATAGCAGCTGCCATACCCGAGAAAACAAAAAAATGAAACGGTAGCATAGAATACCAGTACATTCTGCCCGATAATCCCTTCGGGCGAAATGTTGCTTCCTGAACCAGATATTGCCGTTTGCCCTCGCCTTCAATTCTGAATTCCAGCCAGGCCTCGCCGGGTAGTTTCATTTCAGCATAGAGTAAAAGCCGGCCTGCCTGTTTGTCTGCATAAAGTACACGCCAGAAATCAAGTGCATCACCTGACGAGATATGTTCAGTATCAGTCCGGCCCCTTCTCAACCCGACGCCGCCAAGAAGTTTATCTAAGAATCCTCTTATTGACCATAGAAAATTCAGGTAGTACCAGCCATTATCACCGCCAATGGAGAAGATGTTTTGTATAGTTTTTTCTCTGTCAATTATCCTTATACTTTGAATATCCTTAAAACAGCCATGCCTGGGAACCGATACCCTGTTCATAAATGAGGGATTGGCAGAACTGCTTACAAGCGAATCCTTCCAACTGGACGGAACTTCATGATTTTCGATTTTTGTGAATGCCAGCTTTACCGAGTCTTTATAAGAAATATGTTCGAATCCGGATAGTTCCGCAGCAGTGTTATCACGGCATACAACTTCTATTTTCATACTTTTAACAAGGTTCACGGCAAGCTTGTACGAAACTGACGTGACAAAATAAAGCCAGTAGGAAGATAATCTCGGAGTCATAACAGGCAATGTTATGATCATTCTTTTCAACTGCCTGACTTCTGCGAATCCCATCAGCATTTCTTTATATGTCATAATATCCGGCCCGCCAATATCCAGGGTTCTGTTTTTGAATTCCGGATTTTCAATCGTCATAACTAAATATTTCAGCACATCCCTGATGGCAATTGGCTGTATTTTTGTGTTCAGCCATTTTGGTGTTATCATAAACGGCAGTTTCTCTACCAGGTCGCGGATTATTTCAAAAGAGGCGGAACCCGACCCGACAATTATTCCTGCACGAAGTACCGTCAAAGAGTATTTATCAGATTTTAAAATGTCTTCTGTGTTTTTTCGTGATTGCAGGTGTTCTGATAATTCGTTCTCATTTGCAATACCGCTCAGGTAAATTACCTGTCGAACCCTGCCTTTAACAGCAAATTGTTTGAAATTGCGTGCTGTTCGTTCTTCCATTTCCCGGAATTCATTCAGTGAACTGCTCATGGAATGAATCAGATAATAAGCAGCATCAGCTTCAATTTCGGGATAGTTTTCGGGAGAATCAAGAAAATCAATTTCAACAGGTGTTATATTTCCCTCAGGCATATCATATTTAATCCATCTGGATACATTCCTGACAGCACATATCACATTATGTCCCTTTTGTAATAAAATAGGGATCAGCCTTTTTCCGATATATCCTGTAGCGCCGGTTACTAATATTTTCATAATAACTATGAACGGTTCAATGTAATATATAATTGTAAGCAGGTAATAGATTATAAGATGATTATGTAATGATAATATTCCATCACATTTTCTGCATGGCAGCAGCGTACTCTTCATCTGTTATTCTGACGGAGCGAAGCGACGGAAGAATCCATCTTCTTTAGTTAGATAGTGTGTGAAGAATGGATTCTTCACTGGTGCTCAGGATTACATCCCAGCCTTATAATCGTCAAATTCAATGGCCAGGTGCTTTAGCGCGTGGATAAATGTGCCCTGACCGGAAGCAAAGCAAGAAAACCACCCCTGTATTCCCCTCCTACTTTAGGAGGGGATAAGAAGTTAAATATCATAGAATTAACTTCCCCTCCTTTTGAAGGAGGGGGGCGGGGGGAGGTAGGAAGTGTCGAAAGCAAAGCACCAATGGTTTAACCTATTACTGCCTTGGTCTAAGTTATTGCACTGATGTTCTAACTCATTGCCGCCTTATTCTTCTTCAAAGCCCTCTCCTTCGGGGAGGGTTTGGGAGGGGTCAGAGGTATTGAGGTCTTGTTCGACACTATTGCAGCAATGTTTTGCTTTATTGCTGCCTTGGTTGAAGTCATTGCACCAATGTTTTGCTTTATTGCCGCCTTGTTTGAAGATAATGAACTCTTGTTTGCACCTATTGCAGCAATGTTTTGCTTTATTGATGCCTTGGTCGGAGTTATTGATGCCTTGGTCGAAGTCATTGATGCCTTGTTTGGAGTTATTGATGCCTTGGTTGAAGTTATTGACGCCTTGGTTGAAGTCATTGATGCCTTGGTCGGAGTCATTGCTGCCTTGTTCGAAGTTATTGCTGCCTTGTTTCAAATCATTGTACTGATGTTTGAAGATAATGAACTCTTGGTCGACACTATTGCAGCAATGTTTTGCTTTATTGACGCCTTGGTCGAAGTCATTGAACTCTTGGTCGGAGGCAAAGAACATGTTCAGTAAGGTCAACCAAGTGTTCAGTAAGGTCAACCAAGTGTTCAGTAAGGTCAACCAAGTGTTCAGTAAGGTCAACCAAGTGTTCAGTAAGGTCAACCAAGTGTTCAATAAGGTCAACCAAGTGTTCAGTAAGGTCAACCAAGTGTTCAATAAGGTCAACCAAGTGTTCAATGAGGCCAAATTTCACTACATTAAGGCCAAACAGTAGTTCAATAACTCCGGCCAAGGCAGTTTAAAGCCCTGCCAACAAAGCAATTAGCCCAAACATCATGGTTTTGATTAAAAACAGCATTGAAATAAGGAAATTATCCGATTCATTGAAACCACAGGTTGGGGAATTAAGGCCGGCGGCCTGTTCATTTGGGTGGAAGAACGGGTAAACTGAGCAAAAGAATGAGGTGTTATGTTGTCATTCTGACGGAGCGAAGCGACCGAAGAATCCATCTTTCTTTGCAGATAGTGTGTGAAGAATCCACCCCTGCCTGTCCCGACGTGTCGGGAACTCGCTGCGCTCGCCACCCCTCAACGAGGGGAATTTTAAGAATCCACCCCCGCCAGCGGGGGACATTCCCATCCGTCATTCTGAACAAAGTGAAGAATCCATCTTTCTTTGCAGATTAGGTATTAAGAATGGATTCTTCACTGGTGCTCAGGATTACATCCCAGCCTTATAATCGTCAAATTCAATGGCCAGGTGCTTTAGCGCGTGGATAAATGTGCCCTGACCCAAAGCAAAGCAAGAAAACCACCCCTTTATTCCCCTCCTCCCCGAGGAGGGGATAAGAAGTTAAATATCATAGAATTAACTCCCCCTCCTTTTGAAGGAGGGGGGCGGGGGGAGGTAGAAAGTGTCGAAAGCAAAGCACCAATGGTTTAACCTATTACTGCCTTGGTCTAAGTTATTGCACTGATGTTCTAACTCATTGCCGCCTTATTCTTCTTCAAAGCCCTCTCCTTCGGGGAGGGTTTGGGAGGGGTCAGAGGTATTGAGGTCTTGTTCGACACTATTGCAGCAATGTTTTGCTTTATTGCTGCCTTGGTTGAAGTCATTGCACCAATGTTTTGCTTTATTGCCGCCTTGTTTGAAGATAATGAACTCTTGTTTGCACCTATTGCAGCAATGTTTTGCTTTATTGATGCCTTGGTCGGAGTTATTGATGCCTTGGTCGAAGTCATTGATGCCTTGTTTGGAGTTATTGATGCCTTGGTTGAAGTTATTGACGCCTTGGTTGAAGTCATTGATGCCTTGGTCGGAGTCATTGCTGCCTTGTTCGAAGTTATTGCTGCCTTGTTTCAAATCATTGTACTGATGTTTGAAGATAATGAACTCTTGGTCGACACTATTGCAGCAATGTTTTGCTTTATTGACGCCTTGGTCGAAGTCATTGAACTCTTGGTCGGAGGCAAAGAACATGTTCAGTAAGGTCAACCAAGTGTTCAGTAAGGTCAACCAAGTGTTCAGTAAGGTCAACCAAGTGTTCAGTAAGGTCAACCAAGTGTTCAATAAGGTCAACCAAGTGTTCAGTAAGGTCAACCAAGTGTTCAATAAGGTCAACCAAGTGTTCAATGAGGCCAAATTTCACTACATTAAGGCCAAACAGTAGTTCAATAACTCCGGCCAAGGCAGTTTAAAGCCCTGCCAACAAAGCAATTAGCCCAAACATCATGGTTTTGATTAAAAACAGCATTGAAATAAGGAAATTATCCGATTCATTGAAACCACAGGTTGGGGAATTAAGGCCGGCGGCCTGTTCATTTGGGTGGAAGAACGGGTAAACTGAGCAAAAGAATGAGGTGTTATGTTGTCATTCTGACGGAGCGAAGCGACCGAAGAATCCATCTTTCTTTGCAGATAGTGTGTGAAGAATCCACCCCTGCCTGTCCCGACGTGTCGGGAACTCGCTGCGCTCGCCACCCCTCAACGAGGGGAATTTTAAGAATCCACCCCCGCCAGCGGGGGACATTCCCATCCGTCATTCTGAACAAAGTGAAGAATCCATCTTTCTTTGCAGATTAGGTATTAAGAATGGATTCTTCGCTGGCGCTCAGAATGACATCCCAGCCTTATAATCGTCAAATTCAATAGCCACGTGCTTTAGCTCGTGGATAAGGGAGGTTACGGAAAAAGAATCCACCCCTGCCTGTCCCGACGTGTCGGGAACTCGCTGCGCTCGCCACCCCTCAACGAGGGGAATTTTAAGAATCCACCCCCGCCAGCGGGGGACATTTCCATCCGTCATTCTGACGAAGCGAAGCGACCGAAGAATCCATCTTTCTTTGCAGATTAGGTATTAAGAATGGATTCTTCGCTGGCGCTCAGAATGACAATACACCCTTAAAGCCTCCTTCCCAAGTTGTACCTGGGAAGGAATATTTCCTGCAAAGTTCTACTTTGGATATGAGCTTCAGAATTCCAAAGTGCAACCCGGGAAGCAGGAAATTGAAACTATGGCTGTCCACGGCTTATGAATGAGAGGGCACGGGGGTATGAAGAAGAAAGGAGGGTTTAGCTGTATATTTCGCTTCAAAGTCCAACCTTGTTTCGGAGGATGTTCTATGTTTATTTCGCAGTAAAGGCCCGTTTTTTTTAGCCAAAAATTGCACGAATAATGCTAATCCCCATGATAAAAAAACAATTCACATAACAGGAAACAATTATTGCTAAAACGAGTTTCAGTATGATTGATATAAGACAGATATTAAGGCTCGGCAGAGTGAAGGTAAGTAAAAGTAAAACATCAACTATAGCAGGAGTATCGAGGAAAACATTGAGCCGCTGCCTGGTACTGGCAGGTTCGGCAGGAATAAACTATTCTGGCATAAGTAATATGAGCAATGACGAATTATTTAATTTATTCCATAAGCAGATATGCCCCCTGAAGATAGCTATGCCGACCCTGCAAATAATTTTCATGTATTTGGGATAGGGCTGACAAAAACGAGCGTGAACAAATTCTTATAATGGATAGAATATAAAAAGGAAATCCCCGGAGGCTATAACTATACCCGGTTCTGCACACCTGAACAACAAACTGCAAAAGAAGCAGTCGGTAACGCATTTTTAGCACAAGGACGGCGATAAGATGTATGTTGACTATAACGGAAAGCATTTGTAGCTGACAGACAGAAACAACAAAGAGAGAATACCCGTGAAAGTATTAGTAGGCATTCCTGGATCGAGCAGGATGGCCTGTGTTGAAGCAATTCCGAGCTATAATTCCCAATGATTCTATACTTTTTGCTCAATCCGATTGCGATGAATCAATTTTTTATTTTGTTACTTCAGATTCAGGTTATTTGAATACATATAAGATAATCTCGAGAAAAATTGATCCGAATTTAATAATTATTGACATCAATATTCTATTCAATGAACAATTCGGAATATTAAATTTCAATCAAAACCATTCAGATGTAAAATCCGAATTTACTCCAAACCTCCCATGCCTTATTTCTTTAAAAATCCTTTCTTTTGCCTAAACTATAGCTCCACAATTCTTGATTATCACTTATTATTATAAATTTTTTCATTTATATTGTATTTAGATTAAAAAAACTCTCATAATTCTGTTATTTTTGTAAATGGAATAAAAGCATTTTTGAAACATAATAACGAAACGATAAATTCATGGCTTCTTTCAGATTCTTCTCCAATGACGTAGCAATTGACCTTGGCACCGCCAATACCCTTATCTGGATGAAAGGGAAAAATATAGTATTGAACGAACCATCCATTGTTGCTTTCGACCGTTCCAGCAAGCATATTATCGCTATCGGGCGCGAAGCGCAGGCTATGGTGGGTAAAACACATAAAGATATTAAAATTATTCGTCCCCTACGGGACGGCGCTATCGCCGACTTCGAAATTACAGAAGGTATGCTCAGGGCTTTTATCCGCAAGGTATCGCTTAGCTGGCAGCCCGCGCGCAGGGTTGTGGTCTGCGTTCCCTCGGGGCTTACCGAGGTGGAAAAACGCGCTGTAAGGGACAGTTGCGAGCATGCCGGTGCCAAAGAAGTACACCTGATTGCGGAACCTATGGCTGCTGCAATCGGTATCGGGCTGAACGTGCATGAGCCGATTGGCAACATGATAGTTGATATCGGCGGCGGTACAACAGAAATTGCCGTGATTGCTCTTTCCGGTATAGTCAGCGACAAATCCATCAGGGTGGCCGGCGACGAGATGACGGAATCTATCGTGCAGTATTTCCGCAGGCAGCACAATATCCTGATCGGCGACAGAACTGCCGAGATGATAAAATGTGAAGTTGGCTCGGCTGTGGAACTGGAAGAAGAAATCGAGATTGAAGTGAAGGGACGCGACCTGGTTTCAGGTTTCCCGAGAATGATCCAGGTTACATCGGTTGATATCAGGGAAGCCCTTTCCGAGGCAGTTTCAGAGATAGTTGATGCCGTTCGCAGCCTTTTGGAGAAAACTCCACCGGAACTATCGGCTGATATTTTCGACCGCGGTATTATGCTTTCCGGCGGCGGTGCATTGCTGAAAGGACTTGACGAAAGGCTCAGGCGCGAAACCAGCCTTCCGGTAAATGTTGCCGAAGAACCACTCTTTGCCGTTGCTCGCGGAACAGGAAAAGCCCTGGAATCTCTGAATGATTATTCCTCGGTATTGATCAAGAATACAAGATATTGATAGAAATTTTTAGATTAACCTTCCGAAGGTTTATAGAAATTGTATTGAAATTTTTGAAAATTTAATAAGTCTCTTACACTTGATCCCTCCCAAACCCTCGAAAAGACTGTCGTCTTCCCGAAGGGGATGGCTAAGAGCAAAAGGAGGCTGTCTCATAAGCTGATGATGTTGTCACTCTGAGCCGAGCGAAGAGTTTATTCTTCTGATAAAGAAAGTAGGAAATGGATTCTTCAGTCGCTTCGCTCCTGAAGCCTGCCCCTGCCTGCACCGATTTATCGGTGACCTGTCGGGGAATTACAAACATTGATAAAGTTGAAAATTGAAAAATTCTTCAGTGAAACATAATTACAAATTATATTATTTATTTAAACTTACCCTATGCAGAGACTAATTGAGCTGATAGTCAGATTCAAGGAAATGATAACGTTTGCAGCGTTGATTATCATTAGTTTGTCTCTTATTTCCATGGGCAATGTATCTCAGATAGGCGGTTTCCGCACCGTGGTTATCGGCGCTACAGGCTGGCTGCAGGAGCTTTTTTCATGGGTTCCCAACCCGGGAGCTTTGGAAAGCGAAAACAAAGCGCTTAGGGAACTCAACCTTAAGTTATCATCCGAAGTTACAAGGATGCGCCATGCCCTGATAGAAAACAAGGAGCTGCGTAAGCTGATGGAGCTTGAAGAGGCGCAGGAAAGACCATATATCACATCGGAAATTGTCGGCAAAACTACCGTGGAAATGCGTCAGTATTTCACACTTGCCTCGGGTGCCGCGGACAGTGTCAGGCGCGGGATGACCGTAAGGTCCGATGCGGGGCTTTGCGGAGTGGTGGTAGGCGTAAGTGAAAATTATTCCTTAGTGGAGCTTATCGCCAACCGGAATATTAAAATCTCGGCTAAAATCCAGAGAACTGATATTAACGGCATACTGGCATGGGAAGGAGGCAATAACTTCCTGCTGAAAAACATCCCGGGATCATTCGACGTTCAGACAGGCGACATTGTTATGACCTCGAATTTCAGTAATAAATTTCCTGAAGGCATTCCCATCGGGCAGATTATTTTGATTGAAGAAGATAAATCCTCACTGTTTCTGAAAATAAAAGTAAAGCCATTTGTTGATTTCAATACAATTGAAGAAGTTTTTGTGATATTGCACACGCCCGACCCCGAGCGGCAGCAGCTGATAGAAGAGATGGAACAAAGATTAAAAGCAAGAACGGGCAGGAGATAGCGGCATGGTAAAATTCGATACGCCAAAAGGCACAAGAGATGCAATAATAAAATATATTAAATACGCCATAACAGCGTTATTCCTTGTTATTTTGCATATCGTATTCCTGCGTTTCATTTCCGTGCAGAACATCACACCGGACCTGCTGCTGATATTCTGCGTATGGTTTACTCTTGCCGAGGGGCGCCTGAAGGGGCTTTTTGCCGGTTTCCTGGTGGGTATAATGTTTGATATCATATCCGCCGACGTGATTGGCACCAACGCTCTTGCCAAAACGGTTGCAGTTTATATTGCCGGGCTTTTCTGCCGCGAGGGCAGCCTTGAGCACAAAATAGGCCGCTACCGTTTCCTGTACATTGTTTTCCTTGCCTCATTTTTCCATAATATCGTTTACTTCTTCTTCTACATAAAACCAAGCGAGATTGACTACCTGGCATTCGTTATGAAATACGGCATCGCCATATCCTCATATACCACTGTGATAGCCATATTCACAATGCTTTTCCGCCTGAGAAAAAAGATAGATATAGATTGATCATATCCTGTTAATTTTTCAATTCCCTGAGACCTTTTTCACTTTTTAGTGTCATTGAGGTAAGGAGAATTTATAAATGAGGATATGTTATGAAATATTGTATTACTGCCTTTCTGATTTTATTCAGCCTGTCCGCTTCTTTTGCACAAAAAGAAACCTATAATTGGAGTATTGCAGAAAATATTGGCATTACATTTAATCCCAATGGTGTAAATCCAAAGCCTATAATGATTAATTCCTATGGTAGCAGAAGGCATGCAATCATTTCAGATTCTGAAGGAAAAATACTATTTTATTTTGATGGGAATTATGTTTATAACAAAAAATTTGAAATAATGCCAAATAGTAACATTTTATATCCAAGTACAGATTATAACGCTTGTTTTGCGCACAAAAAACCCGGAAGTGATAATGAATATTATCTCTTCTATGAACAGGATGAAAATAATCATCATAAATTTGCCTGTGCTGTTATTGATATAGACCTTGATGGAGGACTTGGCGATATTAAAGAAATAAAGATATTGGAGGAAAATGCACTGCTATTAAAATTGACTCCTGTTAATAGACCTGATAGTGATAATTATTGGCTTTTCTGCCTTATTAGATATGATTCCAACCAATCTTCTTCATATAGTTATGACTCTCTTTGTATTTACAATGTAACAAAAAATTCGATAAGCTATTCGCATTCAATTAATGGAGAATTTGCATCCCCTAAACATTGGGGATATTGGATAATTAATAATGATATTGTTTCTCTTGACGGAAACAAATATGCGACCTTATTGGGAGAAGATATGGATAAGAAAATAGCAAAAATAGCGATTTATGATTTAAATCCCGAAACGGCAGAGATGGAACTGAAGAAGGAATATAAAATACATGATGCGGTAGAACTGTTGGATTTTTCTCCGGACGGAAACAAACTATGGTTTTTTATTAATAATAATTGTATTACACAAATAGATATGAATGTGACCCCGGATGAACTATCGTTGGGAGATACTGAAGTAATTATGATTCCGCCGGAATTTTCTAAATATTTGGAGTTTCATTATAATTTAATGGGACCTGACGGACAGTTATATTTTCATTTATCAACAGGTCAGGTTCTAACAGAAAATGGTTATGTTAAACCTTATTATCTGGGATGTATAGATAAACCGAATTTTGATATTTCAGAATGCAAACTTGACACAATAAATATTGGTTCGACAAAAGTTGGTAATTATTCTTATCCAAGGTTTTTAAACAGCGATTATCATGTTTCAATAGATGCCGGAGATACAATTAAAATCTGCGAAGGCGAGGACTTGCTTTTGTCCGGGCAATTATCGCGGCCTATAGGAGATATGCGCTATTCATGGACCGGCCCGGATTATTTTGAATCGGAAAAAGCGTCGCCTGTCAGAAAAAATTGTATTACTTCTTTCTCCGGTTGGTACCACGTTAATGCAACAAATGATAATTTTACCGTCGGGGATTCCGTATATGTTATTGTTGGAAAGCAGCCTACGGCTAAAATTGATAATGGCGGAGATAATGCTTTTTGCGAAGGAGACAGCCTGAAACTTACTGCCTACAGTATTCCGGATGATCCGGATAATTCATACCTTTGGTCAACCGGGGAAAAAACAAAAGAAATTTATGCAAAGGAATCCGGCAAATACACGGTAGAAATCACTAATAATCAAGGATGCAGCGACGAATATAGCGTCAGCCTGGCGGTTTATCCTGCTCCCGAACCTGAAATACTAATTATCGGCGACAATGATAAATGCGAAGGCGAAGAAATTGAACTGAAAGTAAATGGAAATTACGATAGTTATAAATGGAGCACAGGCGAAACCTCGGCTGCGATAAAAGTAAATAAATCCGGCATATATTACGTTTCTGTAATTTCCTCGCAGGGCTGCGAAGGCGTATCCGATGAAGTAGAGATTAATTTCCTTCCCCTTCCGGAAATTAAAATCAGCGGCCCTCGGGAAGTTTGCGTAAGCGAAGGTAATATTTATACTATCGATAATAGCGATAATTGTTTAGTGGAATGGACTTGTAATTTCGGCAATATAACTTCGGACAGCGATAAAGACAATGTTGCAACAGACTGGCCACAGAAAGGCCTTGGCGAACTGATAGCAACTAAAACCAACCCTGTTACAGGCTGCGCGGCTTCGGATACTCTTTATGTTGAAATAGCCGACAGCCTGCATCCGAAAATAATCGGCTCTGATATTATTTGCGAAGACGGGCCGGGTATAACGCTGAAAACAGAACAGGAATATGACACATATCTTTGGTCAACAGGAGAGACAGTCAGAGAAATTATTGTTGACAAAGCCGGAGATTACAGCGTCAGAGTAAGCGGCGCTTCCGGATGCGACGGGACTTCTGATATTTTTCGGATTACAGAATCGCCCAAACCGCAACCTGAAGTTACGGGTAATATTCCTTTCTGCGAAGGAGGCCAGATAGAAATAAAATTAGAAAAAGTATATGAAGATTATCTCTGGAGCACAGGCGAAACCACGCCTTCGATATTAATGGACGATTCAGGCAATTTCTGGGTGGAAGTTACAAATTCAAGCGGCTGCAAAGGCCGCACAGAATTTACTACAAAGAAAACGCTTATTTCAGTTGAAGGCCTGAGCGATTATAATTTCCCCTCCGCTGATATCGGCCTAAGCGACAGAAAAACAGTCAATATCACAAATACCGGAGATACTGAAATCGTAGTGGGATCGATCAGCCTGAAAGGATTATCAGGAAATGTATTTACGCTTGAAGGGAATGAACCCGGAGCGATAGCTTCAGGCGCAGGGCTGGATTTTGATATTGTTTTTTCGCCCGATCTGGAGCAGGAATATACCGACAGCGTGTATATTTACGTAAGCTCGCCTTGCGAAAGAAAATATTCCGCGGAGATAAGCGGCACGGGAAAGGCTGTAAATAACGAAATTATCGTCAGTATTCCGGATTTGAAAGGAAAGCCCGGAACTGACAATTTTGAAATTCCCGTATATGCCAGGACAAAAAATGAAAATACTGTTATAACAGATATTAACTACGAATGTACAATAAGCTACGATGCATCTATGTTTTTGCCTTTAACTATATCGGGCGCCGACGAACTTTCGAATAGTATAGAAGGTTACGATAGAATCATCAGATTCAGTGGATCGCAGGGCAAACTGAGCAATGAGAATACCATACTTGCGAAAATATCGGGTAAATTATTACTTTTTAACACCATGAATAATGTTGTTAATATCGATGCGGTAAACTTTTTTCCAACAGCAACAGTAACACGTCAGCCCGGTTCGCTTACGATAGAAGAATACTGCGCCCCGGATTTAAGGGGAGTAGTGTTTTCGGCTCCTCCGCTAACTATTTCGCCGAATCCGGCAAACGCCCGGGCGACTATATCCATAAATTCAACAAATATAAATAATACCATTCTCGGTATTTATGACCTACTTGGCAACTGTATAAAAAATATCGATATAGAAACCAACGGGGATTACATCCTGAACTTAACTGATTTCCCGTCGGGAATTTACATGCTATTATTAAAAACCGGAACAGATATTTATTCCCAAAGGCTGATAGTAGAGTAAAAAATCCACCTGCCAAAACCTTTCGGAGTTAATATCAAAAATTCCAAAAATTTAATAATACATCAGCAGCGTAGCTGGGATATGTCGTTTTTGTGTCGCTCCTACGGAGCTTGGGGAATGCGTTTGGGATTTATGTTTTCTACAAAAATATCGCTCCTACGGAGCTGAATGCAAAATCTTCCCTGGGATGGATGCGTAATTTCAAAGAACTGATAAGATTATTTTTTGCCATTGTTTTTGAATATTTTTGACAATCTCGAAACCACCTCTTTAAAAGTTTCCTTGTTAACCACGCTAAATTTCTTCAATATCATTGCCTTATGAATTGTAAACAACTTTGCGGCTTTGATTACCGATGGTTCCGGCAAAAGCCCGTATTCCAGAGAATCATTTGATATCGGGATAGAATATTCATCAATAAAGGTATTACTTGTAAGGATACATACAATAACATCTTCCCTTTTATTGTTATAGGAATCATTAGAAATAATTAGAACCGGCCTTCTTTTGACAGAAGTGAGGTCGGAATACGGGAATGGAACTAATACTACATCTCTCTGCTTAAACTCCATCCCATGCCTCGCTGTCGGTTTTCCACTCAGGCAGGTTATCTAATAAAGCTTCAGTTAAATCCCTGGTGTCATCGCCAAGATAAAGGCCATATTTTTTCTCGAACAATATATCAATAAGAATATTCATTTTGTTCAAAAGCTCCTGGTCTTTAAGCAATTCATTCTCTTTTTTAAGAGACAAATATTCTTCCTTTGAAATTGAAATTGTTTCCATGATAATATGCCTTTTCTTTGTTACTTTCCTATACGTAATAATATACAAATAATTTTCATCTGCATCAAATCACGCAGATAATGCCAGCCGATGCCGATTCTTTGCAGTGAAAAAGGGTATCCAAACCTTATATTTCAATAAAATTCAACAATTCTCAAGCAGCGTAGCTGCGTCATTTTTGTAGAATTTATTACCCAATCACATGTATAAGCCCCGTAGCTGCGGCATATCGCTTTTTGTGTCGCTCCTACGGAGCTATTTTACCAAACCTTTGGAGGTTAAAGCCGCAAATTTTCAAAGTCTGCCGGAGGCATATAGTTAATTTGAGACTACAAGCGGGCGCACTCAATAGTCGAAATGCAATAAACATAGATTAGTTGTTATTTGCATTTTTTGTTTTTTGTTCTTCTACTTATTTTACAGCACCATAAAAACACAAATTATCTAAACAAATCATAAATACTCGAAATATTGGAATCGGTTTTCAAACAAAACATGCGCTCCAAAGTATTTGCTCTGAAGCGCATGTCTTCTTCTTTTTTACTCAAACCTGCTTAAATCCAATTTCTTTACGATGTCAATAAGCTCTTCCTTTTTCACTATCTCTTCGCCCATATAGGGTTTGTTGAATCCAACCACAAGATATCCTGCGTTATTTTTTAAAAATACAACAATCCCCGCGCTTTTTTTGAATCCCATATAATAAAAAATTGTTTTATGGCCTTTAACAGTTGTTGTTTCCTGGTCCGGGAACTCAATATCATATTCTTTTTGCCAATTCACCGTCATTACTTCCTGCGGACTTTTCTTATAAACCACGTACAGGTTACCTTTATCCGTTCCTTTTTCATCAAACTTGAACTCCTTTGGAACAGCCTTGCTGATTTCCTTGGTAAATTCATCGATATTCATTGCATTCTTTGCTATTACCGACGAGCCAAACATTACAAATACGCCAATCACAAATGCTGAATAAATCAATCTTTTCATTGAAACAACCCTTTATAAATTTTGAAACAAATAATTATTTGATAATAAAACTAAATTCTACTCTTCTGCAATAAATCTATGTGCTACAAATTCAGTCAGCCAGACTCCGTTTGCGGGTAGGTAAAATTTCATTCCTTCTTTGTGCATTAAGCCTGAGAATTGAAACGGATTGCAGCCTTATTATTACATACCCAAAAATTTAAAAAATTATCTTGCCGTTGCTTAGGCTCTATTTTACCAGGCCTTTTTTGTAGCATCAATCCATTTCTTTGGAGTAAGAGAAAAACTGTTTGCACCTGATTCATTTCTAAAAGCATCGAATTCGATGCTTTTAAAATTAGTATTATGCAGATGTTCCCAAAGTCCCAGAAATTCTATTGTGTTTCTGGTTCTCATCCAGTTCTGAATGATATAATTTGTTCTGTCAGAGTCGCGGAATTTTGCCATATCAGTCAATGAGATATATTCTTCCTCATTTAGTTTATAAAGAACAATTTCTAACTCATTAACTTTTAATTTTGTCTTACCCATTGGTATCCGGCCTTTAGAATTTGAGAAATTTCAATCATAAGTCTTTCAATTAAACATAATCGATTAAATATTCCATACATAAACTCAATAATTACTACATCTAACTCCTGAATATTCAAAAAATTTAAGTTTTGCTAATCTTCTTTATTCTCAATCAATTTCTTTAATTCTTTTTTACTGGGTAATACTGTCTGATACTTGCTCGCAAATATCTGGTCATTATTTTCCGGCAAAGTTATTTCCACAAGCGTATCTTTCTTGTCTTTACATAAAATTATCCCTATAGTTTTATTTTCCGAATCAAGTTTTACAAATCTGTCGTAATAATTAACATACATCTGCATCTGACCCAAATCCTGATGTGTTAATTTTCCGATTTTCAAATCAATAACAACAAAACATTGCAAAAGTCGATTGTAAAAAACCAAATCTGCCCTGAAATGTTCCTCATCAAATGTAAATCTAACCTGCCTGCCAACAAATGTGAAGCCCTTTCCCAATTCAAGGAGAAAATGTTCCAATTTATCGATTAACTTTTGTTCCAATTCACTTTCGGAATATTTGTTCGTTTCCGGCAGACCGATAAATTCAAGAATATATGGATCTTTCAAACTATCCCTTGCATTTTCGATTACCTGTCCTTTTTCAGAAAGTTCTTTTATTCCATTTTTGTTCCGACTTAATGCAAGCCTTTCGTATAGCGAGGCATCGAATTGCCTGCGAAGCTCGCGCAAACTCCAATTGTTATCTATTGCTTCAATCTCATAGAACTTTCTTTCTTCAATACTGTCTATTCGCATTAAAAACAAATAATGAGACCAGCTTAGCCGAAAACTCATATCTTTATGTTCAGATTTAACAGACAGTGTCTGTTGTTTTCCATAAATAGCATAAAAATTCTTCATTTGTTGGAGATTTGTAACCGAGAACCCCCTTCCAAACTCAGATATCAATTTTTGGGATAGTCCCTTCAATAGAGATTTGCCATATTCTGCGCGTTCTTTTCCGTTTTGTTCCTCTTCAACAATCATTCGCCCAATTTCATAATAAGCGCGAACCATAGTTTTATTGACTGTTTGAACAACGTTCTGCCGCGCTTCTTTCAATAAATCGGCAACTTTATTATAAAAATCATTCTCGAATTTTTGCATAGCTGTGTTCATTAAAATCTTCCTCCTTCAGCAGGATTATCAATACCTGAATATACAAAATATATGGTTAACAGTAAAGTCATGTGGAATGATTTGGATAGGGAAATACAGAGCTTAAATAACGGCTAATTTTTAATAAACCTGTGCTTGCAAAGCGAATTGCTGTTGTATTAATAGGTTTAACTGCAATAAATTAAGACTGTTTCAGCTTTTTAGGATGCATATTATCTAGCTTAACTGAAGTCTTTGATATTTCGATTTATTTATGAGTACATTATTGATTTTTGTATCAACTTCAATAACAGTACTATCAATCTCATTTATTATAAACTCAACTTTATTTTTTTCTATTAAACATTCGTGCCTAAGGTAAATTATTATGTTATTTTCCTCTATAGAAAATTCAAATCTTATTGGACTAGTTAATGTGTTTCTTATCTTTAAATCTTTGTAACCATAAGCAACAGTAGCATCAGAACCCAATGGAGTAAAACGAGTTTCATCAGTATAAATATCCATGGAATGATTATGTCTTTCTAGTATTTCAAGGTTGGCAAATAAACTAATAAAATATATTAAACCTGATAATTGGCACAAACCACCACCAAAAGAATTGTCCAGTTTACCATTAACCAAAGAACGACTTTTTACAAACCCTTTCTTTTGTGATGGTCTACCTAAAATATGCCAAAAAGAAAATATTTCATTTGGATTTATTTGGACAGATTCAATACTTTTTATTGCTATTTCCAGATTTTTCATTTTTGATTTATTTGGTTTTAATTCCTGTTTAATTGTTAAAGTTTTTGGTAAATTGTTTTTGTAATTCAATTTTTTCGCATAGTTATAATGATACCCCATAATTATGTCATATATTCTTCTTTTAATTAATTGAAGCCTAACTTTTATGAAGTATGGAATAATCCTGTTTATCATTTTTTCTTGAGAATAAAAATTAAATGTGAACTATATTCTTTTAGGAATGAATTACTCATAAAACTATCCAAAATTACAATTCTTTTTCTGAGTTTATTAGGTATACGATGAATAGGAAAAAATGCTATACCGTGAAAAGAAACCAATTCCCATTCTGGATCGATTAGGCTTCTTATTGATTTAACACTCATTTGATTGCCTCCGTGCCAATTGGAACTGTGGTATCCTGAAAGTTTTCTTCTCTTTTCTGAAGGTATATCAAAAATAAAATATCCTCCAGTTTTTAAGATTCTATAAACTTCAATAAGTATTGTTTTGAATGAAACAATATTTAGATGCATGAATAAATGAAACGAGATAACATTGTCAAAAAATGAATCTTCAAATGATAAAGATTCTGCATCTTCAATTGAGATTCTCTTTTTAGGAAATTTCTTCCTTGATATTTTCACCATTTCCTTACTGATATCAATGCCATAATCTGTGTATTTCAAGAATCTCCCTGTTCCACATGCAATATCTAAATTGAACTCAGTATTTTTCTTGCCCAAATACCTAATTAATATTTCGTCCTCTTGCTTATGAATATATTGCCCATAAGTATTACTAAATCTATTATTATCATAGTCTTTTGCCAAATCATTGTAATATTGAGTAATTTCTTCTTTCACGTATATATTTCAAATTGATTAAATATTATTTGCTGTTTTTCCAACTCGAACATCGGTTGCATTATCTCAGTTACAATATAGTAAACTGAGAATATTGTTAAAAATATTCAAACAAAACTTCTTCATCTTTGGTAATAATCGTTCTAATACTTACAGTGTCAACTATCAACCATTCAGCCCCATAAAGACCTGCTCCGTCAGAAAATAAACCTGAAAGTTTTAGTCCTGCCTCATCGTATTTAATTTTAAAGCTTTCTTTTTTGATATTTTTTTCAAACCAGGGTTCGAACATTGAATCTGTATCCAATTTCACACTTTTTCCGTCAAATTGAAGTTGAGCATTAATCAATTCAAATCTCGGCAAATGCCCGTCGTTTCCAAATATCGGTTTTTCGTCGATGATGTAAGTATAATTACCGATATCCCTGATGGAATGTTTCTGGGGGTCAAAGGGTATTTTTGTTAGAATCAGGACGTAATTTTCATTTAGTTTAATTTCAATGGTTTCTTCCCGCCCAAAAGCTCCAACAGTTAAACTGAATAACAAAATTGTGATTATTAAATAATTCATAATCTATGATTCTCCAGTTGTTTTAAAAACGAAACAAATATCGATAACAGAAATAATTAGTTGACCCGATTAAAGCAACTTCTATTTATCAACCCCCTGAATATACAAAATATAAAAATAATTGTAAAAATATCAGCTCTATACGATAAAGCTAAAGCGGGAGATAAAATTGCGCTAACCGCTTAAACCCTTGTTAACTATATCTTGTGTTGGGTTTATTTGTTTTTCAATCCTGGTGGTTGCAGTAATGCCATTCTTACTACTTCTGCAACAGAATCAACCGTAATATTTTTTTTCTTGCAGTAATCACATGCAAGCCAATCCTCAAGCAATTTAGCGCCCTTACTTGCGTTACAGGATATACAACAAAGAGCAATATTATCTGTACCATTTATTCTAATGTCATTTATTATATGTTCCCATGATGGTTTGCTTGCCCGAGTAGTGTTATCATTCGAAAATTTTACTCCGCAATAAACACATGCAGTATCTCTTTTTCTTACAATTTCTTCAACATCCTTTGGTATTCCCCAACGATTTGCCATATAATTACCATTCAATAATTCTCATTAAATAAATCATCCTCCAATTCTTCAATATTTTACCTTCTTAGCAAGAATATAGTTTGATTTTATCTTTAGGTCGGGTTTCTGGGGTACAATGATTATTCCTGAATCCAGAACCTGAAGATAATTTCCAACTAAACTCTGTAAATCGGTAAGGGGTGAGAAATATATCTCGATTCCTGCAGGCGACGTCCTGAGTTTGCCGGAACCCATGAAATCGGAATCACCACTAAATGATACAGATAGATATATCCCTTCCGGCTTAAGCAGCTTAGTTATTGATTGAATATACTTTTCACGCAGGGGCTCATCGCAAATCTCGTGCAGGAATCTCCAGTCAAAGATAAAATCAAATCTTTCATTATAATGATCTATTTCATGAAATTCCCCGGTTCTGAAATCGACTGTTGCGTCCTGAGCGTTTGCATTCTGCATGGCAAATTTGATTGCATTAGCGGAGCGGTCGATGGCGGTAACATCGAATCCGAGTTTTGCCAGGAAAATTGAGATGTGTCCTTCGCCACAGCCCATCTCAAGGACTTTTCCCGGCGGCGTGATTATCTTCTTTTCGATCAGATCGTAAAACTCAGCGGGGATTTCCGGGTATGTCCACGGCGCATTATTCGGCGAGGAGTAAATATCTTCAAATTTTTCAGATTTTTCCATTTTTTGATCCGCAAATTTAATCAAACTCATATTATATATTTGCCTGTAATTGCCCACAGGATTAAATGCAGCCGAAAAGCAATTCCAGAATCACTCCTGAATATACAAAATATTTTGGAATAGGAAAGAGGGGGGGAGGTGGATTTGGTTAGAGGACGAATTGCCTCATAAAAAATGTAACCATAAATATTTTTTAAAAATGTCGTTGCCTCATAAAAAATGTAACCCATCAAAATAGAAAAAATATCGTTGCCTCATAATAAAAGTAACCCAAAAAAAGGAGAAATTTTATTGATAGCCTGAGCCCAAAGCGATATTGGCAGTAAAATCAGTAGTTATATAATTATTTAATCTTTCGATTTGGTTGCGGATATTATTCTGCAAGGCGGCCAACAAATTTGTTGTACTGGCCTTTTGTTAAAAATATTATTTGAGTCGGCCCTTTGTTTAACTGGTTTAGGTCAAAATTTTCTTTTTGGTCGTAATCATAATTGATGATCTTCATTGTTTTTATATCAATCTCGATATAGTATGAAATGCTCCCTATTGCTTAGACAAATAAAAGTATAGTTTATGGTGTTTATTAATCTATACTTCTTCTCTAATAAAATAAGAAAAAAATATGTAATAATATTAATTTTTCTTTTTTTTGCTACTTTTTTTTCTTTTTGTTAACAACCTGGAAATTGTGGATAACTTTCACTCTCCTTTCTATTTCTTTTTTTATCAATTGCTTACCGGATTACATTTTTTCACTTTTCCAACAAAGTTTTCAATTAACGAACCGCTGTTCGTTCATATATTTTTCAGCCGGAATCTGGTATTCAATTCCTGCGTGCGGCCTCGTGTTGTTATACCAATCGACATAAGCCTTTATACCGCCATAGAGCTCTTTTCCGTCTTCGTAAGACTTCAGATACAGGTCTTCGTATTTAAAGCTCCGCCAGAAGCGTTCTATGTAAACATTGTCCAAGGCGCGGCCCTTGCCGTCCATGCTTACCTTAACATCAGCATCCAGAATCGTTTTCACAAAATCATTGCTCGTGAACTGACTGCCCTGATCCGTGTTTGTTATTTCCGGTTTCCTGGTTTTCAAAGACCTTTTTATTGTATCTATGCAGAACTCCTTCTCAAGGTTATTCGATAATTCCCAGTCGACGATATACCTGCTATAAACATCTATAATTGCTATAAGATACATAAATCCTTTACGCATCGGAATATATGTTATATCCAGGCTCCAAACCTGATCCGGACGACTTATTTTCATATCCCTCAACAGGTATGGATAAATTTTGTGCTCCTTGTTCGGTTTGCTCGTGTCCGGTTGGGGATATATTGCCCGAAGTCCCAATAATTTCATTAATCGCCTGATTCGTTTATAGTTAACATGGTATCCCAAAGAACGTAAGTGTGCTGTCATTTTTCTGGCTCCATAAAATGGAGTAATCGCGAATTGTTCTTTGATCAGCTTCATATATAGAATATTTGCTTCACTTTCACCCTTGGGTTTGTAATAATAACAGCTCCTGCTAATACCCAAAAGCTCGCACTGCCGGCTTATGCTAATTTCTTTATTATCAGCATCTACCATCTTCCTGCGTTCTTCTTTACTCACGTCCCAATTTTTTTTTTAACCAGTCTAATTCAATTTTTAGCCGGCCTATTTCTTCATATAATACTGATTCGTCTTTTTCTTTTTTATTCTTCCCTGGCCCACGCTTGTTTTCAAATACTTCCTTTTCACTTTCTTTTAAATGCTTTTTCCACATGCTTATCTGGTTTGGATGAACCCCGTACTCCGATGCCAGCTCGGTTATTGTTTTTCTCTCTTGGACTGCCTCCAGGGCTACCTGCATTTTGAATTTTGAACTGTAATTTCTTCGTTTGTTTGCCATTTGATGCTCCTTTTGATTTTTTGCAAGTTAAGATTATTTCACCTTAAATCGCTGTTTTTTTTAAAGGAAGCCGTTCAGATTTCCTTTTAAAAAAAGAAAAATAAAGAAATTGGATTGAAACTAAAACAATAAACCAGTAAGAAAGGTAATAGGATAAAAAACCAAAAGCAATGATGTTTATTGAAACTAATGCTATTATCACAAACCAAATGCCATAATTTGAATTTGATTGAGAATTATTTTTAGAATACATTGTACACCTATTATATTATTGTAAAAAGAACATTAGCAAACATTACATCATTATAAGATTGTTGTCAAGCGATGCCTCGTTTCAAAAATTACCATACATCAACCGAATCTAAAAATAAAAACCCCTTAGAAGCGATTTATGGCGGTCGTTTTTAGAAATAGCCTCTGGGATGGGACAATTTCCGGAAATTTTTCCTGAAAACGACTAATTTATGAAGGAATTCTCTCCGGAGAGTAATTTTTGCGTCGCAGCTCGTCATTTTTCGTAGTTGGCTGCCGCTGGCCGTCGGCATGCGTCAACGGCGGCCACAAAACGAACAAAATCCGGAAAAATCTTCCCGGATTTTGCATTATAATCTATCTTATGTAAACTAATATTTATTTCTGGAACGTCCTGCTTATCACTACTCTATCTGTCAACAACAACAGGAACAGTCTTTACAGTACCTGCATTATTAATAGTAATGAAATATACGCCGTTGGACGTTTTGGAACAGTTCCAATTTAGATAGCCCTGGTAATTGTTTAACTTATCAATACTAATTTCACCGGGGCGGCTTACAACCCTGCCCATGTAATCATGAACTGCGATTGCTGCATTTTCAAGATTATAGCGGCTGTCCCAGAAAATTTCAAATTTCACGGAATAATTCGCCGGTTGAGGATAGGGAGGATAGCTATACATTTTGACTTTTTCAACACTTATATCTTCAACCGAGGTTTCCTTTTGGAAAGTGAATTTTAAATAATGCCCATCATAAGTATAGGCGTACATTGAATTGTTGCCTTTACCCATTAAATAAAAGATATTATACCCTTCTACCGTGGTTTTTTCCCAATGTTCAGGGTTATTCTCAATATCCTCGCAATACAACAGGCAATTATTTCCGCCGGTTACATAATAATTGCCTGTTTTAAAAACTTTATTATAAGTTGATTCATAATCAACACGAATTGATTTATATGTGGAATACTCCGGATCAAGCAAATAAAGGACATATCTTGATGTATCAGGGAGAGGATTAAATACATGACCATTCAGAAAAACCTGATCACCAAAAATGTTTATATTTCGGGCAATAGTATCCATAAGATTAACCGTCAGAAGGGTATCCCATTCCACGCCCGGGTAATCAGAATACATAACATGGTATACATTTGTATCAGGACTGTATAGGTCTGTATATTTAAAATCCTTGGCTAATGCAAGCCAACCGTCTTTATAGCTTTTAATATCAAAGATATGGATTGCATCCAGTAACTCTTTGTTTTTATAATTCAACTCAAGGTCAAGAGTATAAATAAGAGTATAAGTCATTTGCCCGTGCCTTCCGGGATAAAAAAGCTTATATTCATCTTCTGTTCTGACTATCGGAGCCTGCAAATCAACAAACCCATAGGATGATATTTCATTAATTCTCTTGTATTCAAAAGTATTACAGCTGTCTTTTGAAATAACTGCATGCGGATCGCTACCCTGAACATATCCTCTGAACATCACACATCTACCATCCTGGTCAAAGTTGCAGGTTGTTTTGCGGTTAAATTTCTTTAGGCTTACCCATGTATTTAATTGTGGCTGCCATGTAATACCGCCGTTTGTCGTTTTTATGAAAATACCGTCATCAGCATATATAAAACCTGTTTCATCACTTATCCAGGAAGACTTGTAATAAGGTTTCAGAAATGATATTACTTTCCAGGTTCCTCCCCTGTCCGTTGAACGCAGGATCAGGTTATTGGAGCCAACAGCATAAATAATGTTATAATCAACAAAGTAGAAGTTCAATACGTTTATTTGTTCTACATATCTGTCAAGCTTTCCCCTGTTAACCAGGACAGGTTCCTGATTTTCATACACGTGAAAGGAACATTGATTTAACTCGTTTCCACCAACTGAAAAAGTAAAAACTTTGCCATGATTAACATTATAGTTCAAATTATTGGTTTCATGCGGCCTGAAAGATTCCAGATCGCCGCTTGAATATATCTTTGAACCAATTATCAGGTAAAGCTCGTTATCACTTTCAATAAATTTATGTACCCTGGCATCAGGCTCGCATAATTGCATACTATTTAAATCGATTATATCAGGACTGCTGTTAACCTGCCCTTCAAAAACAAGCAGTTTACCATTAGTTGTTCCGATAATCATTGCTTCATCGAACACTGTTAGTTCCAATACTTCTATTTCCTCAGGCAATTCAATATCCCGAACAAACGAAAATCCGGAATCAAGTTCAATAAGTTTATCCCTGCATAATATATAGTATTTGCCTAAGTGATATTGAACATCTAAAAACTTAGTCGATGTATCCGAAATATTTTCAATTTGCAGGGGCGTTCCATTAATATCAAGTTTAAAAATATATTGGTGCTTGAAGATTCCGTAAAGAGATTGATCAGAATCCTTTATAGTTATAATATCAATATCTTTTTTCCCAACTTTAATATGATTCCATTTCTGTAATGCTTTGTTATATCTCGTTATGATATTCGAATTTCCTGAGAAGAAAACATTATTGTATTTATGAATAACTGCGGTGTAATTGATATCCAATCTTTGATAGTCAAATACAAGTTCAGATTGTGCTTGCGATGTAATAAAAATAATCGAAGCGAATAAAAGGATTAATCTTTTCATAGTCTAACCAAAATAATAATAAATCATCCATCCGTACAAATATACGGATGGATGACGAAAATTAATAAATTAATAGCAATCTAATATAAAGCAGTCTGTTTCCCAATCCTGACTCCAGGTTTTGCCCGAAGGAGGTAAATCGGGAACTCCGTTTCCGGAACATCCCGGAGTACTAATAACTGATTTACCAATCATTGTCCATTTGTTTTCCGGCGGATTTTTGTTATAATCGGTACATACTTCATAAGTACTGAGGCAATAAGCATCATACCCGCAATTTTTCATTGTGAGCATATTATCGACATGGTCATGAATAATCTTCCAGCATCGTGCGCTTTTTATAAGAAACTCATAAGTTTCATTACTGCAGGGCGGCCAGCTTGCATCATTCATTAAAGTTAACAGAACATTCTCATTTACTTCTTCCCAGAATAAGGGATCTTCAAACATGTCGGAACAGTTAATATTCAAAACTTCGATCCTATCGATATATGATGTCTGATCAAACGGATATGTCGAATCAGTTTTTGAACAAATGTAGCAGATATATTCACAACCGTCATAATTTCCGGTGAATGAATACTGCTGGTAGGGATAATAACAGTCAGCCTGCATGTTTAAATACGAAAACAAAATTACTGCAAGAACAATAAAAATTCCTTTGCCTGATTTCATGGCAACCTCCAAAATTAATTAGTAAATTAAAATAACCAATGATTTAGCAGTGGATGTTAACTCTAACATTTAACCTTAACAATCCTCCATTCCTTAACTCTTTTTTCTTATGATTAAGGATACATCAGTTATTGATCTTTATATATCCCCGCCCCGAAGGGCGGGGGGATAAAGTGGATAATAAATTATTCAGTTCTTTGCTTTTTTAGATATTCTATTGCATCAATTCCCTCATATAATTGTCCACATGAATCCAAATCATTAACATAATATTTAATATTTCCAGTTGATATAACTTTTATATTTTCATTTATTTTAATGAAATGACTATCTTGCTTCTTGCCAACTCTTACTAAAAGATTAAGGTTTAGTGTATCACCGTTAATTTTAGTACAAACTTTTGAAATACCATGCACAGAACTAAAATAATCAATTCTGATTGTGTCTTTTGATATTTTACAAATACCAATGTAATCTTCATTAAGATTATCTGTTGATGCTAATTTTGCCATATTTACTATGATGAATATTATACAAAATATAATTTTTTTTGATATCATTTTCGATTATCCTTTTCTAATCTTTTTTTCTAATTGATTTTGATAGGCTCCTTGGTGTTGTAAATCCAAAAGAATCTTCTGCTGTTAAATTATCTTTTGTAATGAAATTCCACAGATCTGCTGAGTGAAATGCTCCCTATTGCTTAGACAAATAAAAGTATAGTTTATGGTGTTTATTAATCTATACTTCTTCTCTAATAAAATAAGAAAAAAATATGTAATAATATTAATTTTTCTTTTTTTTGCTACTTTTTTTTCTTTTTGTTAACAACCTGGAAATTGTGGATAACTTTCACTCTCCTTTCTATTTCTTTTTTTATCAATTGCTTACCGGATTGCATTTTTTCACTTTTCCAACAAAGTTTTCAATTAACGAACCGCTGTTCGTTCATATATTTTTCAGCCGGAATCTGGTATTCAATTCCTGCGTGCGGCCTCGTGTTGTTATACCAATCGACATAAGCCTTTATACCGCCATAGAGCTCTTTTCCGTCTTCGTAAGACTTCAGATACAGGTCTTCGTATTTAAAGCTCCGCCAGAAGCGTTCTATGTAAACATTGTCCAAGGCGCGGCCCTTGCCGTCCATGCTTACCTTAACATCAGCATCCAGAATCGTTTTCACAAAATCATTGCTCGTGAACTGACTGCCCTGATCCGTGTTTGTTATTTCCGGTTTCCTGGTTTTCAAAGACCTTTTTATTGTATCTATGCAGAACTCCTTCTCAAGGTTATTCGATAATTCCCAGTCGACGATATACCTGCTATAAACATCTATAATTGCTATAAGATACATAAATCCTTTACGCATCGGAATATATGTTATATCCAGGCTCCAAACCTGATCCGGACGACTTATTTTCATATCCCTCAACAGGTATGGATAAATTTTGTGCTCCTTGTTCGGTTTGCTCGTGTCCGGTTGGGGATATATTGCCCGAAGTCCCAATAATTTCATTAATCGCCTGATTCGTTTATAGTTAACATGGTATCCCAAAGAACGTAAGTGTGCTGTCATTTTTCTGGCTCCATAAAATGGAGTAATCGCGAATTGTTCTTTGATCAGCTTCATATATAGAATATTTGCTTCACTTTCACCCTTGGGTTTGTAATAATAACAGCTCCTGCTAATACCCAAAAGCTCGCACTGCCGGCTTATGCTAATTTCTTTATTATCAGCATCTACCATCTTCCTGCGTTCTTCTTTACTCACGTCCCAATTTTTTTTTTAACCAGTCTAATTCAATTTTTAGCCGGCCTATTTCTTCATATAATACTGATTCGTCTTTTTCTTTTTTATTCTTCCCTGGCCCACGCTTGTTTTCAAATACTTCCTTTTCACTTTCTTTTAAATGCTTTTTCCACATGCTTATCTGGTTTGGATGAACCCCGTACTCCGATGCCAGCTCGGTTATTGTTTTTCTCTCTTGGACTGCCTCCAGGGCTACCTGCATTTTGAATTTTGAACTGTAATTTCTTCGTTTGTTTGCCATTTGATGCTCCTTTTGATTTTTTGCAAGTTAAGATTATTTCACCTTAAATCGCTGTTTTTTTTAAAGGAAGCCGTTCATCCCTTTCGCCCCATCGGGCTTTGATCTGCTTTCTGATGATCTCCTGTTTTTTCAGAAAATCCTGTTTTGCTTCGGAAACATTTTCATGCTTCTCTTTTTGAACTTTGTTCATAAAGTTATTGTTCACGGCTTTTATTTATATCCGCCTGCCGGTAACGCCGTGTTTGTTACCTGTCGGCAAGCCCCGAATACAGCGGCTGATCGCTCTGGCCTTTGTCAATTTGGAGACTCCGTACGAGGTTGACACGGTTAAGCTGCCGCTATAATGAGGATTCCGACGGGCACAAAAGGGGTTATAAAAGCATAAAGTAAAGACTTGCGCTCCCCGGAATAATTAACAAAAAGCTCCATTGAGCTGCCTTTATAAAAAAAAGAAAATGTTGCCTTCAGTATTCAGAAGGCAACAAAATGATTTTATCAACGCACCAGACGGTAAGCGCAGAACCCGCAAAATCAGTCCAGGGTATTTTCCTTTCGGCAAGGACATTGTCATTGCCGTCGGTAACGGTAAGCGTTGCGGATTCGTCCGGATTGACCTTTAGCCTGTAAGACTGAAATGGTTCTTTACCGACAACGGGATGTGCCTGGTAAGACACGATAAGGTCAAGGAGCCAGAAACATTCCTTTGATCGCGCAAGTTCATGTATTCCGGTAGTGATAAAAACTCCCGGAAAGTAATTTTTAAGATTACTCATATTTTTTTTTGAACGCCTTTAATTAAAAAATCATGACTGAAACGGCGCTCTGAGCTTCAGGATGATAAGACATACAAAGCGGCTGATCGCTGTGGCCTTTGTCAATTTGGAGACTTGTACGAGGTTGACATGGCTAAGCTGACGCTAAAATGCATTATCAGCCTGAAGGCCTGCCCTTTACTAAAATCACTTACCGGGCTAGTATTAAAGAAAAAAGTTCCTTTAAAAAAAAGAAAGGCATAATCATGACAGAAAAGAAACAATGGGTTGACTACCGCGAGCTAAAAGCGACCGTAAACTTTAGGGATGTTCTCTCCCGCTACGGCCTCCTTGAAAAGTTAAAAAAATCAGGACAAAACCTGACCGGTTGCTGCCCCGTACACGGGGGAAGCAATGACAGGCAGTTCTCCGTAAACATTGACAAAGGAATATACAATTGCTTCGGCAAGTGTAAGGGCGGCGGCAACGTAATCGACTTCGTAAAGAACATGGAAAGAATAAGCTTTCATGAAGCTGCCCTGCTCCTGCAGGGATGGTTCATGAATGCGCCACAGGAGGACAATACTCAAACCAGTGAAGAAAAAGCGGAAACAAGCTCTAACGAGCCCCTGACATTCGAACTGAAAAACTTAGACAATAAACATCCATTCTTTAGCGAAAGAGGAATACCCAAAAATATCATCAGGGAGTTTGGGCTTGGTTTCTGCAATAAAGGCCTTATGTCCGGCAGAATTGTCATACCGATAAGAAACAGGAAAGGCGAGCTTGTCGCTTACTGCGGCAGGGCCGTGACACGTGAGCAGGCCGAACTGGAAGGAAAATACAAGTTTCCTGAGGGCTTTAAAAAGAATGCGGAAATCTATAACATCCATAAGATCAAAGACGGAGCCGAAAAACTGATCCTCACAGAGAGCTTTATGTCCGTCCTGAGGCTCGCCAGGGCGGGATACAGGGACGTTGCGGCTCTGATGGGTACAAACCTTGCAATTGAACAAAAAAGCCTCCTGAGGGCTGTTTTGAGCCCCTCGGCAAGAGTTCTAATTATAGCCGATCACGACGAACCCGGACTTAAAGCCCGAAAACAGTGGACGCAGGAGCTCTCGGAGCATTTCTTTGTCAGGGCGATAACGCCAATGCCTTACGCAAAAAAACCTCACCTTTTAAAAGATGAGGATATTAAAAAGTTGCTCCGAATATGATTTCCGGGCAATTAAAACGGCGCCCCGCATTATTTTGATGCAGGATGCCGTTTTTCTTTTTGCCGCGGCCTTTTAGTGGTGATACCGGCCTATCGCCCATTATACAGGCGGGTTCGTCAAGGAGCGGATAAGCCCGGCTACCCTCCCGCCTTTTTTTTTGGCAGGGAACCCGTCAGGGAGAGCCGCCGCTTATTGGAAAAAACTTTTATTCGGGGCCGCCCCTGTCCTAAGGCAGCCCCCTGGTAGGTGTTTTTTATCCGGCGTGGCATCGGCGGCGCGCGGCATGAAAATTATATAACATTAAGGAATATTTTTCAATGCCTTAAATATATTCTGTTGATAATTAATACAATCATTCAATTACTATCTGAAACAAAAGCATATTTTCGATTGTTATTATTCAATAATATTTCTTTCAAACGTTAATGACATTATATTTTACAGGGTTTTTATCTATGAACATAAGAGAATTCAATAAGTTTAAAAGAAAATGCAGCCTTTGCCGGAATAACAACCTGTTTACCGACGAGGAAATGGCATGGATAGAAGAATATAAGCCTTCGTGGATGCTTGTAAGCGGCACAAGGCCCGTCGGTGACAAAGGATATTCTAAGCTCTACAGTTTCAATAAAGAAAAAGCAGAGGAATTCATCAACCTGGATTATAAACCGGAAGAATGGAAAAACAAACGATAATTACGCCCGGCGGTACATGGTTGCGACAGCTTACAAAATTAGCCCGCACATAATTAAAAAATGTAAAAAATTGATGTTTTCGGGTACTTGTCTGATCGTATATTGATGCTCCATATTGATCCGGGAAACAATTATTTGCTTGTTTATTGCCTTTTGCATTGTATTAATCTGCCTGTTTTCTGCTATGCGATACTGTTTGCAGTGATTGTTCAGTGATTGTCAAATACCGGATACATATCACGACACAGACAAAGAACAACCAGTGCAATAACAGTGCAATAACGGTGCAATAACGGTGCAATAACAGTGCAATAACAGTGCAATAACAGTGCAATTAATGTTACATATATGTGCATAGCCATAAACGGTCAGAAACAGGCCGGAATTACAACTTACAACTCAAAATCATATCAAATTTCAGCATGATAAAAGCAAAATATGTCTTAACAGGAGCAAAGGAAAAGCAGGAACATAGCGCTTCAGGCAAATATTCACTCCACGACCGAGACCTGTTTCCCTGCACCTGATATCCAGTTCCTTCCTATAAAGGTCTTAACATCTTCATGCCTGAAGACCGCTTCGGGAGCAAAGAGGAAAAGCCCCAGGCCGCGGCCTTTCCTGTCAAGCTCCCGGCAGGCAGCCTGGATATTGCGGGAACGCTCGACAGACAGGGTAAGGGTCAGGACTCTTGCTGACTTAAAACCCCAGTACTTTTCAAAAAGTCCCTGGTCAAAGCTTTCCCAATAGGCAATAAGCTTTTTAAAATATGAAGACCTGTTAAGGTTATTCCTCTTAACAGGCATTGTGGAACGGTCTGCCTCGATAAAAAAATACTTCTCCATCTTCCTGCCGTCCTTCAGGGCATACTTAAGCCCGAAGGCTCCGTCGGGAACGACAGAACCCTTGTACTCCGGAAAAGCCTTTCCCTCCACTCTCCAGGACAGGGGGTTAAACCTCTCCTTAGCCGGAACGGGCCTTTTGCTTATCATTTCACGGGCGGGAATAAAATCAATCTTATTGGCGTATGTCTTACAAAACACTTCGGCAAGGATAAGAAAACGCGCCGTCATAAGGCTGTGGTCAAGATAGTCGTTCTTGCTCTCCCTGTTCTTACACGCCCAGTTCTGACGCTCTATGTCATAGTCATAGCGCCGGGCAAGCAGGCGCGCCCCCTCGTTGCCGAGGGCATAGACCATGCTGTTGTTTCCCTGGCGCGTCCTCTGCGTTCCGGGACGGGACAGGTAGCCATTATGATAGAGCTTGTTAAGGCGGCGTTGCACTGCCTGGCGGCTTGCGCCCGTCTTGAGAGTGATAAGGGAAGTGTCTAAGAAGCGGTGAGTATAAACGTCGTGAATAATGTCAACGTCCCTTTCCTGCAACTGGAAGGATACAGATGGATCCGGCTTAAATTTTTTTCTTCTTCTTTCCGCCATAAATATTATTAATAAATAAAATATTATAAATAACAATTAAATTATAATACATTATTTCAGATCTTTCCAGCTATCCGGAATATCGTCCACTATCTCAAAATCCGTCAGCCCGGTGATTTCCTCCTCGTTTTCCGGCGCTTCCCCGGCTGTAAGCCTGCCATGCCTCTCGTCAATAAGCCTTTCAGCGTCCTTTCGCGTCATGGCAAAATCCTCGCTCCCGAAGCATTCGCGCTTAAATCTTTCCACCCTCTCACGCCTTGCTATGCCCTCCCTTACAAAAGGCGTTTCTATGACATTACTCCTCTTTGCAGGCAGTTTTACCACCGCCTGCCTCGGCTCCTGGTTTACCATTACCGCCATCTTCTTATACCTCTGCTCCTCTAAAGAAAACAGGCCTCCCTCCTGCTCGGTATATACATTCTGAAAACTCTCTCTTATGCCATTACTCCTGTTTTTCCCCTCGGAACTAAAACTGCTGACGCTCTTTGAGCTTGACGTGGAAAAGCTCTCCCCGCTGCTCATGCCGCTTCCCTGGCTTCTTACAAGGCCCGATTCATGGAAAGTCAATGATGCAGAAGAAGAATCCCCTGTGCTTGTCGTCTCCGTCTCCGACCAGGAGTCTGCCTCCCCCCTGCCCGTGCTTTCACTCTCACCCTCAGACATGCTTTTCATCCATATCCTTACCTGGCCAGTGACGGCTTTCCTGCGAAGGGATTTCTTACCCTCCTCGAGGTCTATCTCACCGAGGAATACCTGGTTGGCCATGACCTCGGCGTCTTCATAAGACAGCCCTCCGAATATCACCTTTGTCTTTGCGCTTCCCATAACGGCGTCATAGACGCCCTCCCCGGCCTGTTTCTTTAACTGCTTAAGCTGCTGGTGGGCAAGGATAAGGTGAAGGCCGAACTTACGTCCCTCGTTGAGTATGCGCTCTATATCCTCGTTTACAAAAAGGCTGCACTCGTCAATGTACAAATAAAAAGGCCTGCTTCCCTCGGGCCTTCCCATAGCCCTCATAAAAAGGTCGTTAACAATCAGAGAGCCGAGCAGACGGGCATTGTCCGGGGAAACGCGGTCGGAGGACGACAGGTTTACAAGGACTACCTTTCCCTCGTCCATTACTGACCGAAAGTCTATGACTTTTTCGGTCTGCCCTATCATTGCCCGTATAAGGGGAGATGAAAAAAATTCCATGAGCCTGTTAATGGTCGAGCCAAACTCGTCGTAAAAAGGCTTGGGCTTAAGCTCGTTAAAATAATCCCACTGCTGTTTTATTACCGGGTCGCTGATGTTTTCCGTCAGTTTCTTTCTTGTTTCCGCATGTACGGGATCGATTAAAAACCTCCCCTCGAGCAATGAAAGCTCGTTCTCGGCAAGAACGTGAAAGATGCTTCTTAAAGCTCTTTTAAGAAGCGGCGTCCTGTCGGAGTTCTCTCCTCCCCATACCTTGCTTACGGCTTTTACCATAGTATCCACGTGATAGCTTATCTCGCAGCTTCCTCCGCGAAGCGGATTAAAACCGAAGGCCCATCCGTCGGCAGACGGATCCAGCAAAACAATGTTCTTTGCAAGCCTGCCGTTCCTCAGGCCCATGGTCTCGCACCACCTTATTATGTCATGGAAAAGATAACCGTGAGGGTCTATAAGGCAAAGCCCCTGGCGGTTTAATATATCCTGCCTTATCATGCTCTCGAAAAATTTTGATTTTCCCGTTCCCGTGGATCCTATCACGTGCATGTGCGTTGACCTGGTTTTGGCAGGCATGAATACATCATTGCCATTATTGTCCTTTCCGAGAACTATTCCGCTTTTTTTCATAAACTACTCAAAATCCCTTCCGAAGCAGGCATTATACTCGTCCTCAAGGTTCTCGTAATCGGTTCTTTCCCTCGGGCTTAATTCCTCCGCTGTCCTGCCCTTTAAAATACTCTCCGACATCTTCATAAAATATTCGTCAAGCTCCCTCCTGTTTGCCAGCCTTTCCTCAAGCTTCATCCTCTCCCTTTTGCGGCTGTACTCTGCCTTTATGGCTTCCAGTTCAAGCTTTTCCTCCTGCTCGCGACGGTAACTCTCGGCAGCAGTCATTTCCTCTTTCTCCCCCTTTGCCTGTAGTTTAAGGCGTCTTTCCTCAAGCCTTATGTCTGCCAGTTCCATCTTATAGGAGTTCATTTTTCTTTTAAGCTCCTCGTCGCTTACCGTTGTTTTATATGATTCGGTAAGGCTGTTTAAATAATTTTCCTTATGTTTTATTTCTATCTCTATATCAAGGTCGTCGCTGTAGAAATATTTTTCTATATTCTCATACTTGTGATAAAGCCTCTCAAGCTTCATAAAACCGTTTATAAGGTTCATGTACCTGTTCAAAAGGCTGTTGTAGGAGTCCAGCCTCTTTCCCTGGTAATTGTTCCCCATAATCGTTCCTGACGGCTCCGGAGGAGGCATGTTTATCATAAGCTGCCCTCCGGAGGGGCCGCGCCTTGAGCTTACCAGTCCGGAGGGAATGTCTCCCCTTTCCCTCATCTTCAGGTAGGCATCGTACTCGCCCTGATCAAGCTTTACTATATACTTTTTATCGCTCATATCTTTTTCCCTCCGATAATCTTCGTCTGCCTATCATCTCGGACATGCTCTCGGCTCTCGCCCTGTTTCTGCCCTGTCTCCTCGCCTCGAGGTAATCAGCCCTGTCGCTCAAATCCTCCACCATATTCGTGAATTTGTTGTATATGGCCTTTTCTGACCGGCTCGTGGTATAACGGGCAAAGTAGAAAATGCCGAGGTAAACGGACATGAAAGCGTAAATTATAAATATATAATAGTCCAGCGTTCCCGTTATTAAGTCAAAAATCCATACCCCGAGGGCAAGGAATAATACCGTAAAAAACATATCAGTAACCCCTTCTTTTTATTGACCTGATGTATATTGTTTTAGGATTGACCGAAGCCCTTATCTCCACCGTGCAGTTGCTGTCGGCGGTAAAGCGGCCTTTGCCGCTCCACAGGGCGTCACTGTAATGGCCGTATATCGGATCCTGCAATTTGCCGTTAAGATAAAACCTTGACTTAGAGAAAAACACAAACTCGTCGCCCTCGAACAAATCCATGTAAGCGGCTTTGCCTGGTTCAAGGTCCAGTTTCTCGCCGTATCCCCTCTTTATTTCTATTGAAAGGAGAGCCGACGAATCAAGGGCGTGCAGGCTTATAAAGCCTTCCTGACCCTCCCGGCAGTAATAATGACTGCAACGGTAATTGTCGGCGTCATGGCAGGGCCAGTATGTCCTTTCCCCGTAGTTTAACGAGCTTACCTTTATGCTTCCTGTAAAGAATATTATCAGTTGATCCCCCCTGTCTGTCCAAAGCCCCGTATCGTAAGTTTCCCCGGGAAGCAGGTAAACCGATTTTCTTTCCTCATCCATAAACTTCATCGTCTCACGGCAGGGAGCCTCGTTAATGCGGAACATAAAATCCTTCTCTGCGGCAAAAAACGATATTCTCTCACTGCCGAAGGAACGGTATATCTTCGTATTCCTGTCGTCGCGCATGGCAGGCATTAATATGTTGTCCTCGCTTCCCGAAGCGTCCCTGCGGCTTATATAATATAATTCCGGTTGCGGAGGAAGAATAAGGGCCATGCCCTTTTTCATATTATATCCGACATAGGAATAATCGGATTTTTCCAGCCAGGTAAACAAAGGGTAAGACGGTTTTTTTCTTTTTTTTACTTTAGCGTCGTTTGTTTCATACTGCTGAAAACGCGAATAGCTTACAAGAAGCTTTATGTCCGTATCGATATCGCAGTAGTAACAGAAGGACGTTATCCTTTCCTTGTCCGTCATTGTCCAGGCATTTCCGATCAGCATGCCGTCAATCTTTCCCCGCAGAATGCTTATGTTATTATATGCCCCTCCCCTTACGCGAAAGAAACCCTCCGGGACATTTTCCTCTTCCACTGGCGCCGGAATTGATTCCGAGTTAAGGATACTGTCGGTTGCCCTTTTCTCTGCCCTTGCCTCCTCTATCTCGGAGTATGCCATGCCCCGGAGGAACATGTATAAGAAAAATACCGCCGCTATAAGCGATGTTATTAGAGAAAACCACCTCAAAGGCTCATCTCCCGATGCTTTTTTATAACAAAATGTTTTATTCCCGGCTCTGCCGGGAAATAATTTCTTTTTTTTATTAAAATGTCTGGCGTCCGGACCCGGCTTCGCCGGGCTCACGATATTAAAATAGTAATATTTTTCTCTAAGTGCAACCGATTTGGGGTCATTTTTTACATTTTTGCGTTAAATGCAACTAATTTGGGGCGAAATGCAACCGATTTGGGGTCATTTTTTAGATTTTTACGTTAAATGCAACTAATTTGGGGCGAAATGCAACCGATTTGGGGTCAAATTGGTAGTTTTATTAGTTTTTGTTAATATTCCTGCTGTTTTTCTGCCTGTTTGCCACTGTTTGCCTGGTTTTTGGTCGCAGATCATCCTTTTGTCCGTGGTTTCACCCCAAATTGGTTGCAGTTGGGGAAAGGAAGAAAATAGAAACATATTAAACTATTGAATCAATTAGACATAGAATATTAATAATGAATATATAATGAACGACGGGATTATAATGCGACCTTTTTGGTGGGTCGGGTTTCGTTTTTTTTCTTGTTTTTCTTTTCTTCATCACATTGTTGCCTGAGAATTCGGATGTAATAATTTTTGGTTTAGGCTTGCCTAAATATTCGACCTGACCCCAAATTAGTTGCATTTGGATATTGGGGAAGGAAATCCTTTTCCTGACTGGGTTAAACAAGTTCCCCCGCGCCGGTGCCGTGGCTTGCCCGTGAGCGACAGCGAGCGGTTTGCAAACACGTGCTTCCGGCTCCCCTCCTTTTGGCAATATGTCGTTAGACTTTGCTCCGGAGCGTTAGCGGAGCCGTCAGGAAAAGGAGGGGAGTCGGGAGCTTGCGACCGGCGCGGGGGAAATAGTTATATCATTGCTGTTAGCAATAACTTAGTCGTACTTTCTGTCTGTACATTGGGGTATACATACCGGGTGTTTATAATACTATGTACAGGCTTATGTAGTAGTTGATATTTATATAGTTAGTATTCTTATTCTTATTTTAATTCTGAAAAAAAGAATCAACAACAACGAATAATATTTTAAATGCAACCGATTTGGGGTGATGATGCTCTGTTGTTGTTGTTTTATATCTTTTAATTATTTTATATATTTTAGGATGCAGAAAACCCTTTTAAAACAAGGAAATAAAAAAATAAATGCAACCGATTTGGGGCGAAATGCAACCGATTTGGGGTATAGCAGACATTTTAATGCGACCTGGGTCTGTTATAGGTCGTTTTTATATGGAATATGATAGTAATTTTCCAAAATATTCCTCGAAAATGAAAAAAGCAAGTGGTTTCACCCCAAATTGGTTGCAGTTGGGGAATTCATAAATAACAATAGTTATATACGTGAAAATATAATATGTTACAGATATTATAATAAATATTTTACCTATACATTGGGGTATACATACCGGATTGAGTTTTTTTAAGTGCAACCAATTTGGGGCAAATTAAATGCAACTGTGGATAAAATGTAGTTGCATTTAATTTGTTTTATGATAATATTGTCTTATAACATAATGAATAATATGAAAAAAGTCATTAAAATGAAAATTATTGATGATAGACGAACTATTATAAAGCATAATGAATTAATTGAAATGCCTTATAAGTTATCTTTACAGGAACAAAGATTATTGTTGATTGTAGCATCATTAATTGAAAAAGGTGATACAAAATTTCAGGAATACCACTTAAATATTAAAGATTTGAATGAAATATTAGGTACTAAGAGTAAAAATAATTATAGTGAAATGAGAACTATATCACGGCAGTTAATGACCAGAGTAATAGAATATGATGACGGGGAAAATCATTATCAACTTCATTGGGTGAATAAATGTAAATACGTTAATAACAAAGGATATTTAGTAATAGAATTGGGAAATGATGTACAAAAGTATTTTTTACAATTGAAAGAAAAATTTACAAAATTTACATTGAAATATGTATTGAGATTAAGAAGTACCTACAGTATACGATTATATGAAATGCTGAAACAGTATGAAAGAATTGCTAAAAGGAGGATATCGGTTGAGGATTTAAAAAAGAAAATATGGATAAAAGATGGTCAATATCCTAATTATTCAAATTTCAAAATAAAAGTATTACAACAGGCTCAGAGAGAAATAAATGAAACAACTGATATAAATTTTACATTTTCTGAAAGGAAACAGGGAAGAAAAGTAGTTGAGATAGTATTTCATATTAAATCAAATAATATATTACTGGAAGAAGATAAAGCTGAATTATTATTGAGTGATAATTATAATTACGAGCATTACAATAAATTGATTAATTATTTTTGCTTAACACCAAATCAAGCCCAAGAAATAATTGATAAATATCCTCAAAAACATATTGATGAAACATTAAAATATATAGAAGAAAAGTGAAATGCTCCCTATTGCTTAGACAAATAAAAGTATAGTTTATGGTGTTTATTAATCTATACTTCTTCTCTAATAAAATAAGAAAAAAATATGTAATAATATTAATTTTTCTTTTTTTTGCTACTTTTTTTTCTTTTTGTTAACAACCTGGAAATTGTGGATAACTTTCACTCTCCTTTCTATTTCTTTTTTTATCAATTGCTTACCGGATTGCATTTTTTCACTTTTCCAACAAAGTTTTCAATTAACGAACCGCTGTTCGTTCATATATTTTTCAGCCGGAATCTGGTATTCAATTCCTGCGTGCGGCCTCGTGTTGTTATACCAATCGACATAAGCCTTTATACCGCCATAGAGCTCTTTTCCGTCTTCGTAAGACTTCAGATACAGGTCTTCGTATTTAAAGCTCCGCCAGAAGCGTTCTATGTAAACATTGTCCAAGGCGCGGCCCTTGCCGTCCATGCTTACCTTAACATCAGCATCCAGAATCGTTTTCACAAAATCATTGCTCGTGAACTGACTGCCCTGATCCGTGTTTGTTATTTCCGGTTTCCTGGTTTTCAAAGACCTTTTTATTGTATCTATGCAGAACTCCTTCTCAAGGTTATTCGATAATTCCCAGTCGACGATATACCTGCTATAAACATCTATAATTGCTATAAGATACATAAATCCTTTACGCATCGGAATATATGTTATATCCAGGCTCCAAACCTGATCCGGACGACTTATTTTCATATCCCTCAACAGGTATGGATAAATTTTGTGCTCCTTGTTCGGTTTGCTCGTGTCCGGTTGGGGATATATTGCCCGAAGTCCCAATAATTTCATTAATCGCCTGATTCGTTTATAGTTAACATGGTATCCCAAAGAACGTAAGTGTGCTGTCATTTTTCTGGCTCCATAAAATGGAGTAATCGCGAATTGTTCTTTGATCAGCTTCATATATAGAATATTTGCTTCACTTTCACCCTTGGGTTTGTAATAATAACAGCTCCTGCTAATACCCAAAAGCTCGCACTGCCGGCTTATGCTAATTTCTTTATTATCAGCATCTACCATCTTCCTGCGTTCTTCTTTACTCACGTCCCAATTTTTTTTTTAACCAGTCTAATTCAATTTTTAGCCGGCCTATTTCTTCATATAATACTGATTCGTCTTTTTCTTTTTTATTCTTCCCTGGCCCACGCTTGTTTTCAAATACTTCCTTTTCACTTTCTTTTAAATGCTTTTTCCACATGCTTATCTGGTTTGGATGAACCCCGTACTCCGATGCCAGCTCGGTTATTGTTTTTCTCTCTTGGACTGCCTCCAGGGCTACCTGCATTTTGAATTTTGAACTGTAATTTCTTCGTTTGTTTGCCATTTGATGCTCCTTTTGATTTTTTGCAAGTTAAGATTATTTCACCTTAAATCGCTGTTTTTTTTAAAGGAAGCCGTTCAGTATCTTGTGTTTTTATCTTCTATCTTTTTCATATCAATCTTTTGCTCCGGTTTTGGAATAAGGGTGGGGGGTATGTTAATAATTTTTTCTATAGCTACGCAGTTGAAGCGGAATGCAAACCTTGATGTTTACCACATTCCCTGCCATTACTTATACAACATGTTATGTGCTTTATTTCTTTAATATTTTGACAATCCGGTTATAAATGATTTCCGCTAAATTCCAGTCATATCCATCAAAATTAGTTGTATTATTGAATTGAACAACAACCATGTCCGTATCTTTGTAGTATTTTGCAATGCTCTGGTAGCCGGGAAGCAGACCTGTATGTTCATAAACGTAAATTGAAGCATAAATTTCCTGCTCACCTTCATCAAACGCCGAACCATCGTTTAACGCCCGCAGGAATAAGCCCACGTCTTCTGCAGTAGCCAGCATTAAGCCGGTATTTTCATACTTGAAATCGGTTTCAACGCCAACATAATAGCCACTCATCACATCGCCCATATTCACTTCGCCAAGCGAACCAAAAGTGTGATTCAGCCCGAGTGGAATCAATATTCTCTCCTTAATATATTGTTGGCGGGGATAGCCCAAAGTTTTATCAATGAGGTTCTCAATCAACATATAATTGGTATTTGAATAACCATAATCTTCACCCGGCTCAAAGTCGGCGGGCAAATCCAGGGCGTATTCAAGTGTTTCCTGCCTGTTTTTTGGAGGTTTTGTCCAATAATCAGGATGGTCAACAAAATTTGGAATTCCACTCCGATGCTGCACCATCATTCTCAAAGTTATCTTGTCTGAATATTCAATTCGTTTCGTAAGTTCCGGGAAGTATTCAGCAAGTGTTTTATCCAAAGACAAACGCCCTTCTTTAACCAATTTTGTGGTGGCCACAGCGATATATAACTTTGTAATACTCGCAATTTTGAATAATGCCTGAGGGTAAGCAGGAATTCTCTTTTTTCGGTTATGCCAGCCTGAGGCATAAAACTTCGGCGGCTTTCCTGCTTCGTCCACATAAACAATCATTCCGTCAAATCCGTAATTTATTCCTTCGTTGAGTTGTTCTTGAACCGTATCAGGCAGTGGCATTATCCATGCTCTCACTAAAATCCATGGTACGAAGTATAAGGAGCTTATGCCGGCAATAATAAATACGATCCTGAATATACGTTTTATTTGTTTTATTTTCATAATGTCATTCCATTTCAGTTCGATGCAGTTTATCAAATTACGCATAACTTTAAAAATTATTTATTTACAAAAATAAATGGATGTAACAGCTATATAAACCGCCACTCCCGTTTCCTTCCAGCCGAGGCGGGCATAATGCCGCCGCCGCCCTGCATCATCTGCCAGATATAGGCGAAAGCGTCAACCTGGTCGTCGTGCTCGGCGTTGGGGAACTGGCGCAGCTCGGATTCGAAATCCGCGAGCCAGGGGGCCTCCGCCGGGAAGTAAACATCGCCGGACTCCACGCGGGCGGCCATGGGCAGGGCACGGGACAGCTTGTCCCTGTCCGGTTTCAGGGGGCGAACTGGCAGCCCGTCACGCGATAATGCCTGAACAAGTGATGCCTGGTACTGCACCGATTCAATGCCTATTTGCAGGGGCCGCCACCTGGCAAAAACTGTTTTTATCAGATCGGCGTGCCCCGCGCCTTCAATCCGCTCCCTGATTATGTCCCTTACAAGTACGATATTGCCCGGCGCTGCAGAAAATACCAGTACAACAGTGAAATCGGATTTTTCGCTGATGGTGGAGGCAAGGTCTGCCACGGCAAATGTGCGCAGCTTGTATTCCGCTATTCTGCCGCCGTTCTGCAATTCGAATATCTTCCCGTTTTGATGGTAGTAGCGGAAGTATGCCGCCCTGAATACCGAACCGCCCGGCGGCGTGGGCTTCTGCATGTAAAGGGCGTTGAACCAGAAGGAGCCTATGCCTTTTTTTATCTCCCCAAGCTTGTCCGCGGGGAAGCGTTCCGGCCAGAGCGCTTCGCCGGCTTTCCTGCCAGGCGGGTCGTTTTCCCCTGCAAAAGCGGCAAGCGAAATTCTTTTCCACTCGTCCGGGAAATACTTATGCAGGCGTCCGCAGAGGTCGTCCTCGTGCCAGCGGGTCATCAGCAGTATCAGGGTGGCGCCGGGTTCCAGCCGTGTATAGATGGTAGCTCGGAACCAGTTCCAGATATTGTCCCGGATTGTACGGCTGTTTGCCTCGGCATCGTTTTTCACCGGATCGTCTATAATTATCAGGTCGGCGCCCCTGCCGGTAATCGAGCCTCCGGCGCCGGAGCAGATCATACTACCGCCATGATCTTTTATAAGGAAGTTATCCGCTGCCTTTTTGGATGGATTTATCCCGATGCCTGTGCTATCAGCCATCCCCGATATAATATCCCTGACCTTCCTGCCCCATTCCGCCGCGAAGGAGGCCTCGTAGGAGCAAAGGATAACCCGCTTGCCGGGGTTGGAGATAAGAAACCATGCCGGAAAATATTTTGATATATACTCCGATTTGCCGTGGCGGGGCGGCATATTTACTATTATCCTGCCCCCACCCATGGCAAGCTCTTTCAGTATGCTTTTCTCGATATGCATTATATGGCGGGCCGGTATCCATGCCCCACAGGAATGTGTATAAGCCAGCCACGAAGGGCTGTGATGTTCGAATTTCATATTTTTTTCTTATAATAGTTTCAATTTTTCTTCAATTTAGGCAGGGCACTTTTCATATTTCAGTTTGTTATTTTAATAATCGATGTAGATAATATTTTATATATTATGGGCAGAATCTGATATGAAACGAAAATTTTTGGTACATTCTCAAATCACATAATGGCGACCCTTGCAACGGGGTTGTCTCGAAAGCCTGAATTTTTGAGATTTGTCATTCTGAACGAAGTGAAGAATCCATTGTAATAAAAGTTATTAGATTCATAAATAGTATTTGAAAAGAAATCCGGATTCTTCAGTCGCTTCGCTCCGGAAGCCGGCCCCGGCGTGTCGGGGAATGACATTCTCAAAAGGCTGTATTTTTGGAAGATCAGAACGGGAAATCACATTAATATTTAAAGGATTTAAACATTTATGGGTTGGAGATAATAATGAAAAACTTAAACAAAATACTTCTAATAATTATAATTTTTTTAGGATTTGAAACCATTAGCGCCCAACTTCTGGTTTACAATCCGGATATGAGCGAATTTCCGGTTGTCAAGGCACAGTTTAAAGCTTTCCATAACAACAAGATGTTAACCAATCTTTCAAAAAATGATTTTGAAATTACAGACCGGGGCGGCATAAAGGAAGTTCTTTATGCCGGCTGTACCGGGAGCGGTCAGTTCCAACCGGCATCAGTGGTATTCGCACTTGATGTATCCGGTTCAATGGCTACTTCAGGGCTAAGCATAGCTAAAAAAATAATAACGGGCATTTTGGATTATGTTCCCGAGGGTATGGCCGAATATGCACTTATAACATTTAATTCAAAAAACTATATTGTAAAAGATTTTACAAATGAGAAATCTGAAATTACCGACAGGCTCGATAATATCAGCGCTAACGGCGGTACTTCTTTCAACGCTGCTCTTACAGAGCTTCAGTTCGGCGCTTTGAATATAGCTGAAAATGCAGTTAATAAACCTGCAATTATTCTGCTTACTGACGGAGCGGGAGATGCCGATGTAAATGATGTTGTAACCCGTGCAAATAATATTGATGCATCAATCTATCCTGTTGTCATCAATATGTCGGTGGGTTATAATCTGAGAATGATCGCATCTTCCACAGGTGGCCGGGTATATGGAAATGCAAACGAATCAACTTCCGAGGAAATTGCCGGGGCCTTGTTTTCCGATATATTTACTGACGGAAGCTGCACAATTGAATGGGTATCATCAGTTTGTAGTTTTGATCCGGGAACAGAGATAAAACTTCTGCCCTACAATTATACTTATGAGCTAACATTTTTCCCGCCGACTAAACTTGAACCAAGGCTGAGCCTTTCACCTTCGTCTTACCTGGATTTCGGGCTGATACTTCCCGGCGCCAGCGACTATCAAGACATAACAATGACGGCAGTTAACGGCGATGTAGAGATATACGGGTTTGATTTTTCCGACAGCCGCTTCCGTGTGGAGCAACCAACGGTATCCGAGCTGCCGCTTTTAATTGAAGAAGGCAGGCAGAAGAACCTGAGAGTATCGTTCAATCCCGTGGATTCACAATACGTTAGAGCATACCTGAAATTAATTACAAATGCATGCCTTGGCAATACTCTGTACCTGAGCGGCGGCGCCATTGCCGGAGAAGACGGAATCAAAGTGTTAAAACCAAACGGAGGTGAAGTTCTTCTTGCAGGCAGCGACACCACGCTGGAATGGTCAGGCAACAGGGCTTCGGAATTGGTGGATTTAAAATTCAGCCTAAATAATGGCTCAAACTGGACAGATATCGATAAGGTTTACGGCTATAATTACCAGTGGAAAGTACCGTCTGTCAGTTCCGAACAGTGTCTGCTGAAGGCCGGAACATTCTCCGAATCGAACTGGGCCCGCGGGTTTAGCGGCAATGAAGTAATTACTCCTACGGATATTATGGTTGACAACAGCGGCGTATGGGTTTTCGGGCAGTTCGAGGGCAGCGCGGATTTTATGGGAAAGATTGTTAATTCGGCAGGAGAAACAGACCTGTTCCTGGCAAGGCTTAGTGAATCCGGATCGCTGGACACCCTTATAACAATTGGCGGCCCGGGCGCGGAACTTGCCGGGGAGATAATGTCGGACGGCAATGGCAACGCGCTGATCTGTGGTTCATTTACAGGCGATGTTGATTTTGGCAGCCTTCCGAAGAACGCCTCTGAAAAGGGAGACGCATTTATCGCCAGAGTTGATCCGGGTATGGATTTTACAGGTTTTAATAATCCGGACGGCATAGGGTTCGAAATTTTTAACTGTATGTGCAGGGACAGCAACGGGAACATCTGGGCTGCGGGTTCATTCACCGAGCGGATAACAATTGGGGGCGATATCCTGTACAGTATCGGTTCCGGCGACGCGCTAATAATAAAATATGATAGGGATTTGAATGTAATGTTTGGCATCAGCGGGGGAGGCGGGCATTATTTTGACGAAGCAGTAAGGATGGCTGCAATCGACGGCGGAGATGTTTATGTTGCCGGCCACTATGGGGATCTGTTTTTCATTAACGGCAAGGGAGTTAACTCCTGGGGCAACGGAGATATCTTTCTCCTTTCCTTCGATGAAAGCGATCAAATAAGGATTTTGAAATCCTACGGGCACGAGTACAATGAAAGAGTATTTTCCCTGACTACCTACGGAGACAAGCTTCTGATGTCCGGCGATTATGATAAAAAAACTCAATTTGGCGAAACAGTAAGGTATTCCAATAGTGCCCGCGACGGTTATTACATTCAATTAGATGCAGACGGAAATGTTGAGTGGACGGAGAATAACGGGGGCATAGGAGACGATGCGACAACATATTTTGCGAAAGATGATCTCGGGAATCTTATTCTTGGCGGCTGGTTCAAATCCGGTCTCAGTCTTGGGTCTGTTACCCACTGGACATCGCAGGGGCCCAATGCATTTATTGCAAAAATTGATCCCCTGGGGAATGATAGTTTCGCTAAAACTGCCGGAGCCCGCGGAGTTGACCTAATAACCAATATTTTTACAGATATGGATGGCAGTATTTATTCATGCGGTTATTTCTCGGATAAGGCGGCATTCGGAGAAGATACCCTGATAACCAAAAGGGACAGCAGCGCTTTTGTGTGGAAGATATCGGGGAACAGATATATCGAAGATGTTTCCGATGATGTTTGGGAAATACGCTGCCCTGAACTTGCTGTTGATAATATTGATATAGGAGAATCCTATAAAGGGGTTCGGAAGGACACTCTTATTAACAATATAATGATAAATAACGACGATATTTTTCCACTTACAATTAATGGAGTAAAAATCACAGGGTCAGCCGCAGCCGATTTCGCTATTACAAACGTGCAGCCGCCGCTTGTAATTCCTCCGGGCGGCACATTTCCTCTGGAAATATGGTTTACTCCTTCCGATATCGGCGCCAGGAACGCGCAAATTATATTTTTAACTTCATGCGACAGCGTAGAATGCAGTATCCGTGGGACTGGCTCACAGAACAAGATACGTCTTGCCGTTGATATTCTCGATTTCGGGCTGGTTCCGGTAGCTAACCATATAGACAGCATCAACCCCGTGATTGAAAATATCAGCAATACCAACCTGCTGATTGACAGCATTAAGATTACAGGCTTCGGAAAAGATTATTTTTCAATAAATTCCGGTGGCGGCGCCTTTCTTCTGGCCGCCGGGGAAACCAAAGATATGAATTTCAGATTTTCTCCATTAGAATTTGGCCGTACCGGGGCGGCATTGGAATTTTATTCGTCTGAACTTGTTAATATACCTGTCTTCACTCTTGCCGGAACTGGTGTCGGGCTTCCCTGCCTGGTATCCTGTCCCGACACACTTGCCAATATTGGAGAAATCATAAAGATACCTGTTTACGCGGATTTTGATTTTGATACTGTTCTGTACAAACTTCCATATTCAATCGTGATACGCTACCCGCTGGAATCCTTCCTTGCCGAACCGGCAGGATTTGATTACCGATCGGACAGCAAATTTGCTTACCTTAAAAAGGAAGGCATGATTGATACTGTACGAAGGGGGAAATATTTACTATTCGAAATTCCCGGTAAGTCGCTATTGAATGATGTCAGGATTTTCCCGCTTGAAATATATTCGGCTGAAATTGAAAGCGAACTGATAAAAACGAGCTTACGTTCGGGAAGTATAGAGATACAATCCTGCGCTTACGGCCTGGTAAACAATATTATATTCGGGGAACCCGGGCTGAACATTACTCCAAATCCTGTTAACTCAATTGGCAGTGTGGAAATTTCCGCATCGAATACCGGGGGCATCCTGTCCGTATTTACCATCGAGGGCCGGGAAATTGAGAAATATAATCTTGATAAAAAATCAACAGAACTTAACTTCGGTCAGCTGCCTGACGGCATATATATTTTCCGTTACAGCGGGCCGGAATCCCTTCATTCCGCAATGGTTACAATATATAGGTAGTATTTGATTAGTATAGCTTTTAAGCAGATATTAATGTCCGGACATTCTTCATCAGAGAACAAAAACAACATAGCTTTGATGCTTTACACACTTCTTTTTACCGAATATTTTCTACAAAAAACCAAATATCCGGTCCGGAAAAGCCAAAACATTCTCTAACCAATACCATTCCTGCCTGCGAATATCGAACCTCTGTCCTGAAATCTCGAATATCCGGTTCGGAAAATCAATATCATGCAAATAATCTTTCTTTCTCTGCTGCTGCACTGCTTTGTTACTATCCCTTAAATTGAATATCAGTGCTGGAACTACGTTGGCATACCAGCAAATATCGAAAGTTTATCCGGAAAGATAATATATATTGATAAAATAATAATATTAATAATACAAATTAATCTATTATAAACATAACATCATATATATTCAATATTTATAATAATATTTTAAATTTATTCTACCGTTGATATAGTTTATCTAACAAAACTTTTTATATAAATAATTAAATATAATACTCATATTATTATATTATTTTTATATCTGATATTATTTTAAATATATCCTATTAAATAAATGATATACATAATAATTTATATAGTATGCCTTTTTAATTAGATGTATTAGATATTTCATAATTCATATCGTAAATATTATAAAACAGATATTTTATTTACTAATTCATATCAATAATTTTTTAAATTGGATATAATAAATTATTACATTGATAATTAATAGTTTAAACAATACTATTAATATTATAATCAGGTTCATTGATTTTATAAATCAGGTTAAATATTTGATAATTCATACTTAAATATTTATAGGATATTATATTATTTTAATCATATCAGTTATATAATTATTATTCTTACTGAGGGAATTGGCTGAAAGACAGCATTCTTGCTGAGTGTAATTTCTTTTTATACAATAGATTGCTTTAACAAGTGTATTTTAAATGGTATATTAGGCCGTTCAAATTAAGAAGATATTTACTCATCCTGCCGGAAACAACCTAACAACATTTGAATTATAAAAATCAGATAAATTTTTAATAGCGATCTTAAGATTATAAATTATAATTTGGAAATGATGCCGGTATCGGCTGATTGAAAATCTGTTACCGAAAGGCGTAATAATTCTATTATTCTGGCTGCTATAGTAAAAGAATTAGATTCTTCACTTTGTTCAGAATGACAAAGATTAAACTATTTATAATGACAATTTAAAAATATAACGATTTGAACACACTGAAATCAAATAGATTATTAAACATTTACAAGGCAGTGAAAATGGAGAAAATATTTATTATCGGCGGAATGGCAGCAGGATGTAAGGCCGCAGCAAGGCTGAAAAGGCTTATGCCGGAAAGCAGTGTAACTATTATTGAAAAACGTCCTTTCGTGTCCTACGGGGCTTGTGGTATGCCGTTGTTCGCCTCCGGCGACGTTGACGGTTTTTTCGACCTTGCAAAAACTACCTGGGGAGTTGTGCGAGATGCTAAATTCTTTAATGATGTAAAAGGCGTGGAAGTACGTACAGAAACTGAAGTAACTGCTATCGACAGGGAAAATAGAACAATAAATATCAAAGGCCTGAAGTCCGGCGAAGAAACAACAGAAAGATATGACAAACTAATTATTTCCACCGGTGCCCGGCCGCTGAAAGCTCCTTTCGAATGTCCGGAACATGAGAATATATCATCCTTCCATAATCCATTGGATGCAAAGAAATTCCGCCAGAAAGCGCAGACCGGGCAGGTAGGCTCGGCGATAATTGTCGGCGGGGGCTTCATTGGGGTGGAACTTGCAGAGGCAATGGTAAGCCTGTGGGGAATTGAAACCACCCTTATCGAGCTTCAGGACAGCCTGCTTCCCCGCAGCATAAGCAAGGGTATTTCCACATTTCTCGAAAAAGCGCTCGAAGCCGAGGATATAAGGGTAATGACTTCCACAAAAGTTGTTAAAGCCGCTGTAAATGACGACGATATGCCCGTGGTAAAACTTGAAAACGGAGAAGAAATAAGCGCCGATTATATGTTTGTATGTACTGGCGTGGAACCTGTAACAGAACTGGTAAAGGCGTGCGGAATAGAAACAGGAAAACAGAATGGAATAATCGTAGATAAATTTATGCGCACGAATGATCCTGATATTTACGCCGGTGGTGATTGCTGCGAAGTTCCAAACCTGGTGAGCGGCGTTGCGGAAATAATGCCGCTTGGTTCGCTGGCAAACAGGCAGGGCCGTGTGATAGCAAATAATATAGCAGGCAGGGAATCGCAATTCAAGGGGGCTGCCGGAGCAATTTCACTGAAAGTATTCGGATTAACAATTGCCGCTACAGGCCTGAACCTTGCCGGAGCAAAAGCGCTTGGAATAAACGCTGAGGCTATGAACGCCAATTTCTACGACAGGCCGGAATATCATCCCGAACATAAAAATCTGAATGCAACAGTGGTTTACGAAAAAGATACATTGCAGCTTCTTGGACTTCAGCTGGCGGGATGCGGCGAACTGACACGCTATATTGATCAGTTTACTTTAATGCTTAAAAACAAAGCGGACGCTTACGACCTGATTGATGCCGAACATGCCTATACACCTACGCACTCCTCGCCTGTGAGCCCGTTGAATAACATTGGCGCTATGATAATAAATACAGACGTTGATGACATTGTTGCAGCTGATTATCATGTAATGCCTGATTTACCCGGTATATTCCTTGACGTAAGAGAAAAAGCCGAAGCTGAAGCTTATCCGTTTGGAAAAGAATGCAGGATGATACAAATAGAAGAATTGCGTGGCAGAATTGGAGAACTGCCGAAAGATGAGCAGATAAATATTATATGCCAGCGTGGGCCTCGTTCTTACGAAGCTGCACGTTTGCTGAAGAACTCAGGTTTCGAAAAAGTTGTTTATCTTTGCGGCGGTATGGAATTCGCTCTTGCGAAACCGGATGTAGAAGATTAACCACCCCTTTTTCACCTCCTTTTAAAGGAGGGGATTAAGAGGGGGTATGATAAATAGCTTTGTATATGAAAGACTTACAGGACAAATAGAAATGGCCAACAAAGATAAACTTGCCGTGATTGGGATAAACCACAAAACCTCCACGGTGGAACAAAGGGAAAAATATCAGATAAGCAGGAAGGAAGTTCCTGATGCCCTTAAGGAAATAACTTCCTATGAAGAAGTGACCGAGGCGGCCCTTGTAGCCACCTGCAACCGTATGGAATTATATATGGTTATTGATGTTAAAACCAGACCTGCCGATATTTTAAATCGTTTCTTTCATTCCAGAGATATTGAGATTTCAGACGAAGATAAATTCTATACTCACGAAGCTAAAGAAGCAACGCGCCATTTGTTCAGAGTGATTTCCGGCCTTGATTCACTTGTTATAGGTGAATACCAGATACAGGGCCAGGTGAAGGAAGCATACAGCCTTTCATGTTCAGCAAAAACCGTCGACAGAATACTTCACAGGCTTTTTCACGGGGCTTTCCGCGCCGGAAAGAATGTAAGGAGTAATACCTGCATGGGAGCCTGCCGTCAATCGGCCGGCGGCGTGGCTGCAAAAATTATGACGGAAAATCTCGGTCCGACCGATACCATAGCCATCGTCGGCGTGAACGAAAACTCCCGTATTATGGCTTCGGCTCTTTCCGAAGCGGGATTTGATAAATTTATTTTCGTCAACCGTACATTTTACAAAGCCGAGGAGTTGGCTCATACCTACGGCGGGCAGGCCATGGGCCTGAGTGAAATCGAAAAGGCGCTCGCAAGCTCTAATGCAGTGTTTGCCAGCACGGGAGCCAAAGGCTTTATCGTTAATAAGGAAATGATTCACAGGCTTGCCGTGCAGGAGCGCTGCCCGCGCCTGATAGTGGATATGGCAGTCCCGAGAGATATTGATACCGCCGGGCTACCTGAAAATATTAAAGCTTATACAATCAACGACCTGCAGCACTTCCTGGATGAGGAAAGACAAAAAGCGATGATGGATATTCCCCTTGCCGAGGAAATAATTGTTGCCGAGGCCCGGCTGTTTGACGCCTGGGCAGATTCCAGAAACAACAAGATGCTGGAACCCTACGCAGAAAAATTCGAGATGATACGACAGCAGCTTTTCGAGGAATATAAATCTCAGCTCCCAACCGAAAGTATCAGCAAGGTAGACAAAATGACGCGCTCGCTGGTGCACCGAATGCAGTCAACATTTATTCGCGCTCTTATACAGCAACAGAAGGGGTGATTGGAAAACAACCAATTTAAAATGATATTTATCGTATATTTGTATAATGGATGCAATTTATGACAAATATGGAAAACCTTCGGAACTTTCAAAAAGATATAATCAGGAAAGAGAAATGGCAAGAGTTCCGGTGAAATTGTCGAATGGGAGAACTCTTCATTTATCTCCGGGAAAGCATAATATTGTACAGGCCGCAGTAGTTGAGGAATTTGCATCACGCTTTGCTGTTGGAGCCCGGCTAATCTATCTTGGCGATACCGAGAAGAAAAATTTGTACATGAATAAGAAACTCTTGAAAGAATTAGGAGCCCCGATAGATGAACACGGAAAATTGCCCGATGTAATATTATTCGATCCCGAAAGGAACTGGCTTTTCCTGATTGAAGCGGTAACATCGCACGGCCCGGTAACACCAAAAAGAATAATTGAATTGAATGAGATGTTTGAAAAATGCTATGCCGGAAAAATATTCGTTAGCGCTTTTCCGGATTTCGCCGAGTTTAAAAAACATACTTCCGCGATAGCATGGGATACGGAGGTATGGATTATGGATTTTCCGGAACACCTGATCCATTTCAATGGCGACCGCTTTATTGGGCCGAGGTGATATATGAAACATAAATTTAGAATAATATATTTAATTAAATGATCCAGCCTGAACGAATTTATAAAATAAAAAGCGGTATAAGCGCCGACGGCCCGGTGATTTACAGGATGAGCCGCGACCAGCGGGTGTTCGATAATCATGCGCTGCTTTTCGCACAGGAAAAAGCATTGGAAATGAAGCGGCCGCTGATTGTTCTTTTCTGCCTTGCTGATAATTTCCACGGGGCCGGGAAAAGGCAGTTCGGGTTTATGCTCCGAGGGCTGTCGGATATAAAGAAGCGTCTTGGTGAACTTAATATTCCATTTGTCATAAGGCAGGGCAATCCGGGCATTGAAGTTGCAGAGTTTGTTAATGAAATCAAAGCCTGCACTTTGATAACAGATTTCGATCCACTGAAGATAAAAAGCAAATGGAACAAAGAAACAGCCGGGCTGATAAATATTCCCTTCTTCGAGGTGGATACGCATAATGTTATTCCATGCCGCCATGTAAGCAATAAAACCGAGTTTGCCGCTTATACAATCAGGCCGAAGATACATAAACAGCTTACCGAATTCCTGGCAGAACCGGGAACGCCGGAAAAACATCCTTTTGCAATGGAAACAGATTTTCCAGGCGGCGAAACGGAACCACTCGACCTTATAAACAATTACCAGGGCGGCCCTGATGAAGTTGAAAGCGTTGTTCCGGGGGAATACGCCGCGCATAAGCGGCTGAATTTCTTCATGGAAAATATATTGCCGCAATACGCTGAAAAAAGGAACGACCCGAACGAAGATATGGTATCCGGCCTGTCGGCATACCTGCATTTCGGCCAGATTTCATCGCTCCGAATTGCCTTGGAGCTGATGAAGAACTATCCCGAAGACGAAAACAGGAAAGCCTTTCTCGAAGAATTGATAGTCCGAAAGGAACTTGCCGATAACTTCTGTTTCTACAACCCGGATTATGATAATTTCAATGGTTTCCATGACTGGGCAAAGAAAACCCTGAGCGAACACAGAGACGACAGCAGGGAATATTTGTACAAGATCGACATAATGGAAAATGCGCGAACGCACGACGGCTTGTGGAACGCCGCACAGAAACAGATGTTGCGCGAAGGCCGGATGCACGGCTGGCTGCGTATGTACTGGGCAAAGAAGATACTGGAATGGACGGAATCCCCTGAGCAGGCTATGGATTATGCCATCCGCCTGAACGACGGCTACCAGCTTGACGGACGCGACCCCAACGGATATGCCGGGATTGCCTGGAGCATAGGCGGCGTACACGACAGGGCATGGCAGGAAAGGCCCGTTTTCGGCAAGGTCAGGTACATGAACTACAATGGCGCAAAAAGAAAGTTTGACGTGAATGGTTTTGTAAAGAAGTATAATTAATGGCAAGTATTTTACTGAATCAACATCCGAATAGCCACGACTTTTAAGTCGTGGAGTATTATTATAATATTTGACCTCCCCAAACCCGCGCTGTCTTAGGCTGTCGGAATACGAAGGAGGGGCTGACTGTAAATAAGGCTGTCATTTTATTATGAATTGATGCGATTTGTAATTCCCCGATAAATCGAGGGCAGGCTGAACGAAGTGAAGAATCCAGTATAAATGCAGGTTATGGTCTCTTCGCTGCGCTCAGAGTGACAAATTTGTCAGCTTATGAGACATCCCGTTGGGAGGGGTCGGAAACAGTATTGGAATAATCAATAAAGGCGATTTAATATTTTTCGTGGAATCGGGAGTTCAGAATTTCCATATTACATTAATAACAAAAAAAACCCGCCAAAATTGGCGGGTTTGAGTAAAATATTTCTATCGTAAAATTATTTTACGATAACAACAGGCATCTGTTCTGAGTATCCGTTAACGTTTACTACAACAAAGTATGTTCCGGAAGCAAGATTGTCAGATGTAATCTGAGCTGTGTGCTGGCCGGGTGTTACAGTTGAGTTTACTATATTAAGAACAATATTACCAGCTGCATCAACAAGATTCATGCTAACGAACTGTGAAGATACACCGTTAAGGCTGTATGTAACAGTTGAATGGTCTGCAAACGGATTCGGGCCAACCTGCATTGTGAAGATTGATTTGTTTCCGTAAACGCCGTTATCATCAACAGAGTTAACAATACCATTAGCCATAACGTCGATTGATTTCATTGTTTCGGCTGCATTAGTATTTTCAACTTCTATAGTTGTATTATATTCTTGTTCAGTATCAGGTGTGAATGAGAAATCAATTGTATATGATCCGCCTGCTTCGATTGTGAGCGGGAAAGTCGGAAGATCAATAAATTCATATGCACCATAGTCCTGTGTAAAGGAAACAGCTGAAACATTCAGAGTTTCATCACCAGGGTTGGAAATTTCGAATGAACTTTCTTCTGTTTCATTCAAATAAATTTCGCCAAGGTTGATTTCTTCAACGCTGAGAGCCATTTTCGGCCCAACTGCAACCTGCTCGCCTTCAAGCCACTGAACAGCTTTGTCAAGAAGGTCGTTCCTGACAGCGACATTTGCAATTGTTTCAAGGTTGATACCCATCATGATAATCCTTGCACCATCCGGAATTTCTGTACGGTAAGCACAAACTGTATCAACAGTTCTGTGTTTCAGTACTGTATAAGAGAACTGGCTTGTAGGCCTGATAGCCATTGAAAGATAATCTTTCAGTGCAATGTCCTGATCGAAACCGTCAGAGATAGGATCGCCGTCAATTCCAACGTAAGCAATTGGTGAGTTGTTGTAACCCTGGAAGCATACAGCTTCAAATTCGCCGCCTGTATAGCTGAACAGAGCCGGATAATTTGCACTGATGAAATAAGGAGCCAACTGGCCTGATATCATTACATTAACGCCATTTGCCATTGCAGTTCTGAGAAGCCCGCCTTCAACAGCTGAAACTTCGCCGCCTTCACCACAGTTCCAAAGGATATATTTCACGTTTGTAAGTTTATCCAAGGCCATGGACATGATTGCATTTGTAACAGGATAATATTCTGTGTGTCCCTGAGACTGGAGAACAGGATAGAATGCTTCGGCAGTTGAACCTGCAACAACTTCAAATTTTTCGAATTCATTTGAAAGAATTGCAAACTGGAAGGAACCACCCATTGCTTCAGCATCATTTGTTACATTGAATTCTATTGATGCTGCTCCAAGGCCATATTCATCTGTTGGAGTTAAAGAATAAGTAATATCTTTTGATTCGCCGGCAGCTAATGAAAATTGAGCATCTCCCATTAGTTCTACAGTCCAGCCAGCGGGAGTTCCGTCAACTTTTGCAGTTTCGGCAGTGATATTATAGGATTTGTTACTTACGTTTTTGATAGTAATTGTGTTTTCAGCTTTCTCACCGCTATTCTTAACAAATAATGATTCACCTGTTGATGAATATTCAAGTGTCGGTGTGTTTTTAACAGCATAAGAAGAGTTAAGAATAAGACGTGAACTCTGTGAATATTCTGCAACTGTACCAACGATGAACATATTATCCCAGTTCCAGTTTGCATCAACAGTAGTCTGGAAAGTATATGAGTATTTGCTGCCTGCAGTTGCATTGCCAGAAACGGAACCTTCAGCACCAAAAGCGCCGCCAAGAATGTCGCGAACAACTTTCATGTGGTGGTAGCCTGTGATTGTGCTTGGTTCGTTGTAGTAAGGATTATCTTCAAAACCGGCGCGGTTTGAGAGATAATTTTTCTGGTCATAACCGGAACCTGTACCTGTTACGTCGTCTTCGCAAAGATAAACGTTCAGCCTTGTTTCAGCGTCAACATTCGCAAGAAATTCAACGTCAACTTTTACTGTTAAGGATCTTGTAGATTCATTGTAATCATAAGATGTTACAACTTCTGCTTTTGGTGCCTGCTGAAGCATATAGTTAACTGCCTGTTCCCAGGAACCTCTGCCTATTGCTATCTGAACTTCGTCGCCAACATTAAATGCAGCCCTGTCAACAGAACCTGACGGGAAGCCACCAACACCAAGGCCACTCATAACAGCATTGCCAACAGCAATTTCCATGGCATCGCCATTGTGGAGTTTAACACCAATCAGTGTTTCGGGATTTGCTTCAATAAGTTTATCCATAACAACTGTACCGTCAACGCACCAGCCGCACCATGCGCCTGTATATTGTTCCAAAAGAACCCTTTTTGTCTGGGCGTAAGCGCTGCCTGCCAAGAAAGCTACAAGCGCGATTACCATGAAACATTTCGTAATGTTTCTGATCATAACTGATCTCCTGAATTAGTAAAAAAATTAAAAAATTAAATTCGGTATAATTCTATTTTGTTCCCTCTCGCGAATTATAACCGCATTAATGGGAATTTTATATTCCCGAGGTTATATTATGAATTTTAAACAGCTCATATTTTTATTTTTTATTGTAATTATAATATACATTACCTAACACAATTTCAATCCAAGTGTATAAATATAAGAAATCAATTTAACTATGAAAAACTATTTTTTCAATAAATATTTCATTTTGTTATTACAAATACCTTTACCTGTTAATATAATATAACACTTGTATTACAAAAAGGTCTCATACTTTTTAATTAATATTTGTTAATTAAATATTAAAATATTCAATCCTACATTATCCATCAGTAATTTACATCGTGTAAACACAATAAATAATTATTAATAGATTAGCCAAAGTTGCAAGAAGCAGATAAAAAAATCCCCTTTGCCTGAAATAGCAAAGAGGATAAAAAAAATTATATTAAAAAAAATCACAAGCTGAGAATAGGCACAACCTTTTCCTGAATTGCACCGTAAACCTGTACTTCGCCTTCGTCAGTAACGAATACATCAAGTTCGGTGCGGAAACCAAGATTATCCTCAGGCATATATATTCCCGGTTCGATCGAGAAACATGATCCTTTGATTATACGACGTTCGTCTTTTGTTTCAAGATTGTCAATATGAGTGCCGTTGCCGTGTACCTGTTCGGCAATATTATGGCCGGTCCTGTGAATAAAGTATTTTCCGTATCCGGCATTATCGATAACATTACGTACTGCATCGTCCACTTCCCAGCCATGGACGTCGGTATTGGATGAAAAACGTTCCCTTACAAGTGCAACGCCGGCATTTCTCGCATCGGCAGCTATGCGGAATAATTTTTCGATATTTTCAGGCACTTCTGTTCCGATATATCCCATCCAGGTAATATCATAATATATTGAACCTTCCAGATTGCGTTTTGCCCAGAGATCAAGAAGAACAAGGTCGCCTTCCTTCATTTCGTGGCTGTTTTCAGGTGTGGGTTCGAAGTGGGGGTCGCCTGCATGCTCATTAATTGCTACAATCGGGCCATCATCTTCCCAGTTCATATCATAATGTTCCATACGTTTGTGCATGAAGGCCTGAATTTCAAATTCTTTCGGATGTTCGCCATTTTTTATTCTTTTGGCAATTTCAGCAAAAGTTTCGTCTTTAACGGATTGCATCCTTTTAGCAGCGTCTTCATGGCTTTGGCGGTCTTTTTCATCCAGGTGTGATTCGAAAATACTTACCAGGTTGGCGCTGGACATAACATCCACGCCAAAGCTCCTTACAAGCTCAACTGTTCCGCCGTCAACTATTGATACGTAAGGTATGGCATTATTCGGCGAGTATTGCATGGCAACTTTTTTTGCGTCTCCCATCATGGTTTTCAGAAGCTCATGCTGCTGCTGCCAGGGCAGGTAAACATTTTTCTTACCCGGAAGGTGATCGCAGCGCCAGGGTTCAATTGCGTGAACAAGTTTCTGTGGCTCGCCTTCTGCCGGTATAAAATAGAACCAGCGGCGGGAAGCAAATCTTTTTGTATCCATATTTAACACCCTGTGGGCAATGTGGTCTCGGTCGTGAAAATCGTAAAACAACCAACCGTCAAGGTTTTCATCTTTCAAAGCTTTTTGAATAGCATTCAGATCCATGATAATTCCGTTATATTTGTTAAAAATAAGTTTGAGTTACATTATAAAATGAAAATCATCTGATTTTCAATAATCTGCCAAGATAAGGAAAATTATAAATAATATATAGTGGCAGATGAAATTTTATTGTATGGATTCAACAATGTTGTGTAGTTAGCTGATGATTTTTTTGTCCGATATTTCTAATTATATTATCTTTATATTTTTGATTTGCAAACATTTGAGAAAAACGAGCAAACATGAGCAAAGATCAGGCGCTGAAAAATATCGATAAAAGCAGGACGATAATGATTATTGCAAACCTGCTTTCCACAATATTGTTTGTTACTGCCTATGCAATGACTGATGAAATTTTATTGCTTGTAGCTGCGGCACTTACACTGATAGGCCTGGTGCTTGCTTTTGTATTAACTGCCAGGATGAAAGAAAAGTATAGAAAAATTCTTGAGAATGACAGGAAAAATTAATAATCCCGGAATTATTAATCATAATACATTTATTTTTTTAGGATACCGAAACAATTTTTTCGGATTAAATAAGTCTTAGTTTAAAAGTTTTTTACACATTTTTGAAACAGGAGATTAAATGGCTGAATTAGTCGAAGAACTTGAAGTTGAAAAAATTAATACCGGAATAGAAGGCGCGGAAGAAAACGATACTTTTAATGTTTCCACAAGAGCTCTTGAAATGGTTCTTAAAGTCAGGGAAGAAAGTAACCTTGATGACAGCCACTTCCTCAGGATAGGTTCTCAGAGCGGCGGTTGCTCGGGCATGCAGTACGCTTTGGGCTTTGATAACAATGTTAATGAAAATGACCGTGACTTTGAAGTTGGCGGCCTTAAAATTGTAACTGATGCAAAAAGCCTTTTCTATCTTCTTGGCGTTACACTTGATTTTGTTGACGGCCCGCAGGGCAGCGGATTTATATTTAACAATCCGAATAATTTCAACACATGCGGATGTCACGCTTAATTTGAAAACAATTAATTAGAATAAAGGCTGCCGGAAACGGCAGCCATTTAAAAATACCAATCCTTTTATATAAATGTATTATTGAATTATTAATTACGGGAGAAAATTATGTCTTTCCAATTACCAGAATTACCATTCGACAAAAACGCCTTAGCTCCGCACATTTCTGAAGAAACTCTTGACTATCATCATGGCAAACACCATCAGGCTTATGTAAATAACCTGAATAACCTTATTGCCGGAACAGAATTCGAGGGTATGGCACTTGAAGATATTATCAGGAAATCAGAAGGCGGTATATTTAACAATGCTGCCCAGATATGGAACCATACATTCTTCTGGAACAGCCTTTCTCCGAATTCAGGCGGAACCCCTGACGGAAAAGTGCTGGAAGCTATTACCAATAATTTCGGATCCTTTGATGAGTTCAAGGATAAATTCTCGAAAGCTGCCGTTACACTGTTCGGTTCAGGCTGGGCATGGCTGGTTAAAAAAGAAGACGGGAAACTTGATATAGTTCAGACAAGCAATGCCGGTACACCGCTGACATCAACAGATACTCCTTTGCTGACAATTGATGTTTGGGAGCATGCTTATTATATTGATTACCGCAACGCACGCCCGAAATTCATTGAGCATTTCTGGGAACTTGCTAACTGGGACAATGTAGCAAAAAAACTGTAAAAATATATTGAATATAAGATTATGAAAGGGAAAGCCCGGCTTCGAGCCGGGCTTTCCTGTTATTGGATTTTCTATTGTGTCCGGCTCGAAAAAAAATAATTTGGTTCTAATGAATTTATTATGAATTTATTTTCAAAATATTAATAACAATTTTTATTATAATAATTTCAAATTTTTTTCGTATATTTAACTGTACCCACAATTATATTTCCCTTTTAATTCCTTATTGGTGAATTGTTTTTTTATCATCAATTATAAATATTGCATGAAATATTTGCTGATAGGATTTGATTGACAACTTATTTATCGATACGCAGTTCAGGAGCATATTTCAAGGGATTTTACGTTCCTTGATCATGAGAATGCGTAGGAGAAATTTAATTTTTTTCTTGTATATCTGATACAATTACAATAAATTGTAAAACCTGTGACGAAATGGAATTGAGCACAGGATAATTAACCGGAAAATGATGGAAAAATATTAAATAGAAATCCCGCCTGATGTCTGCCGTAAATTAAACGGACAGGCATTTTCTTTCGGGAAACGGCGGGCGCAAATTGACAATAATAGTATGTTGACGCTTTATAAAGGGTAAGATTATGTCTAAAGGCGGTGGTGCAGGAAAAGTTTACTTCGTGTTGTATCTGGCGGTTGTGCTGGAGCTGCTCATCATTATCGTGGAACGTGATGAGGCCGAAGAAGGACTTTTACAGAAGCAGAAAGAGACGATGAAGATTGTGGAAAGTATTCTGTCACAGTTGCAGTCAGGGGCCGGTACCGAAGGTATCAACACCCGTCCGCAGGATGAAATTACTATTCCGCCGGCAGGTGTGAATATTAAAGAAGTACTTGGCGCAGACCTTAAACCTTATCGTAAGTACATCGTGGAAGTTGGTGTTACTGACGTAAGTACATCACTTAAACGTGTGGAAGGTGAATCGGAAAAAGAATACGTGCAGAGGCTGAAAACTCTTATCAAGCTCGGCAATGTAAGGGATATTGAGTACCAGGTGTTCTATAACTCCAGCGAAGACCCTGACAATGCCCCGCCCTTCCCTGATACAAAAATATTAAGAGATATGGACTTGTCGCAGGAAGAACCCGGATTTGCCCTTGAGGCTCCGGACGGCAGTTCATGGGAACTTCTCGGAATCAGAAGGTTGGTTCTTGACGAAGAAGCTGCCTTTAATAATATGGATCTCCAGAATATTACATTAAATTCTTTACATCCGGTTTACCCGAAGGAATCTGAAATTGTAAAAGGCCCGAATATGTCGCCTGATGAAGTTCCTGAAGATTCTATCTTTTGCTATTCTGAAAAAGAATCTTTCGGCGATCTTGATCCCGGATCTGTTCAGGATCTTCAGAAAAGAGCTTTTGTTGTAAACTTCAAACCGCCGAACCAGGCTGGATGGTATAAACTCAGGTTTGCTTCCAGAACGAACATGATTCTTGGTGTCAGAGCTGGTGAAAATATTGAAGAACTTGATGATGAAACAACTGTTAATATCGGTACGGTTCAGCTTACAGTTAAAGACCTTCGTAAGGTTCAGAAAGAACTTCTCAGGAAACTTGACAAATATAGCCTTCCGCTTATTGATATTTTAACTGATGAGCAGGATATTGACAAATTTGACGAAGGCCTTAAAGCTTCATCACTTCTTGCAAGGGATGAAGACGATGCTGTTGACCTGATGGGTAAAATTCAGCTTTACGGATATATCTGCAAGCTTCTTGCTCCCGGTATGTCTTCAAAATTTGACCAGAATACAGGCGCTATCGAATTTGATATTCGCGTTATTACTCCTAAAGTTAAAGTATCCGAGCCTACACTTCAGGTACCGAAATATACGGCTACATTTGATAAAGCCCCGGGTGTATTTGACTTCTCGATAGCCCCGTATCAGGATGGCGGAAAGAATGTTGTGAGCGGTGTTGTTAAAGATGTTAACGGACAGGTAGTATCAAATGTTATCTGCCGTCCGGCAGATGAACTTGCAGACTATAGCGGTGCTCCTCCGGTACAGGGATTTGACAGAACATTCAGGGCTTATGTTGAAGAAAACCTGCCCGCTGGCAAATATACATTGGAAATGAAACATCAGATCGGTGGCAGGCAGGATGATGAAATTTCGGAATACGAAGTTTTTGAATCAAAACTTTCACAGGAATCTGAAAATAAAATATCAGGACAGCTTACGGCTTTCTCATATTACGGATATAAAATCGGTATAGATGCTATGCCTACATCGGGCGGTAAGATTAAATCCAACCAGTTCAGGATTTACCTGAGTACTGACCTGAATAACCAGCCTGTTCCTATTGAAGGCCTTTCTGTTCTTGAAGATCAGCGTGTGGAACTATCTTCATCTGCAAATACTGTTAAGGCACGCGTAACATGGATACAGCCATTTACAGGTACTGAAATTGACCTTTATCCTGAAAGAACATTTGAGATAAAACAGGAAGAACCGAGCATTTCAACCAGGACAGCATCCCCTGAATATTCGGGTACTGACAAAAAACTTAAAGTTACAATTACCGGTATTGCTGTTACGCCACCAATTACAGGTTCAAGCGAAAATGCCGAGATTAATATTAAGTGCGGTTCTGCATCAATCGTAGACGGACTTAAAACATACAGCATTGCCGTTTCGCCGAGTATTGAAGGCGACCCGGAATCAGGTTACAGTATTTATTTCGAGCTGAGCGGTAAACTTGAACGTGGCGAAAACAAAGTGCGTGGAACTATTACAATTCCGATAACTGCTTATGCAACCAATCCGGTAAATGGAAAGAGCTCTGAAGAAATTACGCAGAACTATCCTGTTAAGATCAATTATGAACCTTCTTCAAGCGGACGTAACCGTGGCAGGAGAAGATAATCCGGTTGGCGAAATTTAAATTGAAATGAAATTGAAAATAATAGAAATTAATAATTAAGTGATATTTGCAAGGGCTGATAAAAATGATTAATAACATCTCAAGAATCTTTGTTTTGAGCCTGATTCTCTGCGGAATGCTTCTGCCACTAAGCCAGCAAGCCGATGCAGCCGAATATGACGAATCGTTCAGGATAAAGCTCGAAAGCATTCTTAACAGGTTTAAGAATTACAGGTTCGGCCAGGTATCCATCTGGGAGCTTAAGAATCTCAGTGATATCAAGAAAGCTATTAAAACCAAGGAAAAGAAAAGAAATGCCACAAGCGGCGATTGCGAAGAAGAACAGAAAAAAGTTGACGCTGCTGTTTGGAATCTGATTAAAAGGGGAAGAACCGAAGGACAGTCCAAAGGACAGGTTCAAAGGGCTCTCTTTTCACGCGGTATTACAGTTCCCCCGAATTTTGATGTTCTATGGGACTGTGCTGATCCCGGCTCCGGGTCAACCCAAATGATCCGCAGAACTTTTCTTATTACTAACAGGGTTAGTCATGAAGACCCAATGCCGAAAGTAATAATAGCAGCAATGATTCAGTATGAAGATGAAGAAGATCTTAAAAGGGCTATGGACAGGCCAAATCCGGAATATGTTTTTACTGTGAAAGAAATGGAACAGTTTGACCTCGATCCGGAAGAATTTGGCGCTGACAATATGTATAAGCTTATGATGACTGCATTCCTGCAGAACAACGTTAAAAATATCACTCTTGAAGCACAGGGTATCGGTACTGACCTTATTTGGCTTGACCCAACCAGGGGTGTTTCAAAATCAATTGTAAAAAATGCTAATGATATTACATCATCAGAAATCCAGACTATCATGAGGATTTCAGAAGGCTCTCCGCTTGATATTGAGCTGAAAGAAAATGAAGTGATCATCAGCCCGGACCTGATAAGCTGGAAACAATACGAGCTTAGAACCGTTGAATACGCTGAAGATGATATTGACACCGTGAATTTCTATCCTAATACTGATCTTCCGAAGATCGGTGTGGAACTTAAATACGGTATCGACGAGATCAACTATGCTTCGCTTTGGAGTGAAAGGATGACTCTTAGCGCTCTTTGGCAGAACGTAAAGCTTGGTGTTATTCTCCCGACAGGCGGTTGGTCTTCACTTTCAGAAGATGTTTTCGACCAGACAAGAATGCTTACTCACGGCGGCGTTGGTATTTCAGGCGCTGCTGATTTCCCGATTAAAATAATTCCAAAGGGCGGAGTTTTCCAGCTTAGCGGTGGTTATATATTCGGTGATGCAGAAGAAGCATCATATAAAGACAGAAATCTTAATATTGATAATTTTGAATATCAGTATAACGCTTACGACAATTTCCTGAAATATGACTATTTCATAAGAGGCAATGCTCAGTTGCATTATACATTTGCAATTTCCGTTGATGCTGATTACATGCTCAGGTTTGGTATCGGCGCCACAGTTTACAATGTGGAACAATGGGGATACAAATACGACCGTAGCGATAGCGAAGACGAGGTTAAATATTATAAAGTTGAAGATGAAACTAAAGGTGGAATTTCCGGAAAAATGGACTTCATGGTAAGAGACGTTGCTACTCCTTACGGAGCTACTCTCCAGTATTTTGATGAAGCTCTATTCGGAAAAGTATGGATACAATTCCCTGTAATTGACAATACACTGTCAATCAGGCTTGATGCCAAGGGTTATTTCAACGCATTCCGCGATGAAGATCACCCATGGGAAGACGGCAGCGTGTTTACACCAATGGCCAGGTTTATCGTCAATTTTTAATTAGTGATTAAGTAAATAATTTAGTAGGAAAAATTTAAAGCCTTGCTATGAAAAGATATATGAAAATAACGGTTTTTGTTTTAATGCTTCTGGGATTGTCAAATCTTTATTCACAGGATGTTGATATTGACGAGAGTGAGATCCTGGAAAGCCTTACAGATATTGATCCTGAGATCAAACAATATTTTCCGAGATGGAAAGTTTGCGAGCAGGATCTTATGGTTCAGATTTATACCGCGTTTGTTCAGATGGGCTACAACAAAGCCGACCTGGACATGAATAATATTCAGATAATGGCTGCCCCGAGGGAATGGGGCGATGTTCCTTATGATATTCTTATGATATCCTGTGGTGAACCCATGCCTGAAAACAGTATGAATACTGTAGAAATCGAGTCTACTCTCAGTGATTTCCTGCTTGGTGTTCTTTCGGGAGAATATTATTATACAGGTGAACTTCGCGGCGAAGTGAAACCTTTTGCATCAAGAGATTACTGCTATGAAGATATTCCGGTAAGCCTTCCGCTGATGGATGTTCAGAAAGATGTTGTTACCAATTTCCTTCTCAGGCCGTCTGATGCTCAGCAGGCTATCACTCTTTCACTTTTCGAACAGACAGTAAAAATCGGCGAAACAGGATTCTGGCTGACTTCACAGCTTGGAAATGATGATATCGGTTATCACTTTTGGTCGGCAGGCGAAGCCAAAGTTATGCTTCAAAGGCCTCTGTATGGAAATGATGATGATGCTACAAGAAGAGTAATTCCATTCCTTATTAATGCTCATCTTGGCGGTGCTTATAAAATAACCTCGGGTATCGGTGACGGCAATACACTGCTTAGCTGGGTAAAAGGCCGTACACTTAATTCTGACCCGGGTGGAAAACTTATCGGTGGTATTGACTTCCACATGCCTTTCCATCCTCAGGCCGGTGTTACATTCAATGTTGAAGTTCCGCTTAAAGGCCTTGAGACACAGGGTATTGATGAAGGTGCTTTTGGATATATGATGATGCCGGAAGACCAGATAGTAGAATTTGCTGATGGCGATCCTCGTGCACTTACTTCAAGGATCACAAAAGTTGCTCCTATGCTTCGCACAACAGGCCGCTTTTCATTGTTCTATAACTGGTGGATAGACAAACAGAAACCTGAGAACTTCATCAGGTTCGATTTTGGTGTTAATTACAGCGAAGTAGTTGAAATGGCTTACTATCGTGATGATACTCTTGCTGTTTCCTTCCTTTCAAAAGACGGGATCACCGGACTCAGAACATACAAAAACAGTGAAGCTGCCGATTACATCTTCGCGAAAATTGAATACAGTAACCAGGCTGCGTTTCCATTCGGAATCAGCGCGCAGATCTCTAACCAGATATTTATGGGCCGCCTGTATATTCCTCTGCTAAGCCCCTGGCTTTACATTGAAGGTAAATATGCTACACCATTGCGTGATGCAAGGCCTTATGAAATCGAGAATTTCTTCATGATTTCACCGGTTCTGAGATTGACAATATAGTTTAAAGATGATTTTACAAGCCCTCCCTGCTGGTAAAAAACTTCGTGGAGGGCTTTTTTTTTAAGCAGCATATTTTTAGTTAAGTATAATATTATATAAATTGCTGATTGTAAATGGCAGCATTTTAATCTCAGGGGGAGATGTAATGTCGGAATTTCAATCTGTTGCAAAAAAGGCAGCAATCATAATTATAACAGCCTTCATGTTTTTATGTTGGCAGGAAAGTATTGCACAAAACGATACTTATGGCCCGCAGTTGCCAAAATCCTCTAAAGAAGTTCTTGAAAAGGCAAATATTAAGTACGCGGACAAGGAGATAGAAATTACTGTCCGTAGTATTGATATTACTAAATTCCCTTCAATTAAGATTTTCATAGAAGCATTTAACAAAGCAGGCCAGCCACTTGATACACTAACATCCGAGAATATGTTCGTGTATGAAAACGGAGTTCAGAAAAAAGTAACAAAAGTTGAAAAGATACCGGTTAGTGAAGTCGTGGCAGTGGATTTTGTGTTTGTGCTGGACAGAACCGGATCAATGCAGCAGCATATTAATGCTGTCAGGACAAATATTTCAAGGTTTACGGAAAATCTTGTACGGCGTGGTATCGATTATCGCCTCGGTTTAGTTCTTTTTTCGGATGATGTGGAAAAAAAATACCAGCCGACGAAAGACGTATCAGAGTTTCTTTCATGGCTAAATGAACTAAAAGCAAGGGGTGGCGGAGATGAGAAGGAAAATGCCCTGGAAGCCCTGGAAGCTGCCACAAAGCTAAAGTACAGGACTGAAGCGAGCCGTGTGGCAGTGCTTCTAACAGATGCTCCTTATCACCAGGAAGGTGAAAATGGTTTTGGTGTTACAAACCAGACCACAGAATCAATAACAGAAGATTTAATTGAAAAAGAATTAAGAGTTTTTGCTATAGTACCTCCGAAATTGAGAAGGTATAAGGAAATAACTAAAAAAACCCGCGGTACCTTTTATGATATCAGTTATCCATTTTCAACCATTCTGGATAACTTCTCGAATCAACTTACAAACCTGTATTCAATGACATACAGGTCAGACCAACCTGCTGTGCCGGATTCGATCGAAATAGCGCTTTTCAATAAGAAAAAGGGCAGGCTTGTAAGGAAAACAATTCCTATTGTTGACCTTGGGCGAAAGCTTATTATTGAAAATCTGCTTTATCTTACAAACAGGTTTGATATACCTGATTCAGTGCCGGAACTTGATATGCTTGCAGAATTTATGGGGGTAAAGCCTCAGATAGCTATTATGATAGAAGGCCATACTGATAACATAGGGTCGCACAGGATTAATGACAGGCTATCATTACAAAGGGCCGAAAGTGTTAAAAGATACCTTGTTTCAAGAGGTGTTGACGAAAATAGAATTAAAACAAAAGGATATGGCGAAAGAAGGCCTATAGCCAGCAACAGACAGGATTTCGGAAGGAGGCTTAATCGCCGTACGGAAATTGTTATTGTTGCAAAGTAATCCAACAAAAAAGAATATATTAAAAGAGGCTTCGGCCTCTTTTTTTTTGACATAGGAATGATATAAATATGAACAAAATATTAATATAATATCATAAAAGTACAATAATAAGTTTGATAATTAAAAAATGTTAATTATATTTAGGAGGTGCGGGTTCAAAATGTTTTAATAATAAGGAGTATATGCAATGAGAAATATCTATACCATAATGCTAATTGGCACTTTGCTGCTGTTTGCCGGATGTATCGAAGACGATTTAATAAATGTGCCGGATGAACATGAGGTACCGGGAATCCAGGTTATCGAAAATGGCCCTGAATATGTTGAAGGACAGTATATCGTCGTTGTTAAGAAAAGTTGTGTACCAGAGGAAATAATTAAAGAGTATGGTATAGAGGAATTTTATATTTACAGAAAAGTATTGAACGGCTTTATTCTTTATAACGCCACAGAGGAGCTTGTCAATGCTCTGATGAAAAATCCTGACATAGAGTATCTTGAGCAGGATATGATAGTCAGAGCAAATGTTCAGACAATACCTAACGGAATTAGCAGAATCGAAGCCGATGCCACATCCGTATCAGGAAATGTAGATGTTGATATAGCAATAATTGATACCGGCATTGATACTGATCATCCTGATCTGAATGTGCATACTTCAGGTATCCATTACTGGAGGGAATATGTAAGGAACAGGTGGAGGCCTTTTTCTGATAATGATTTCGATGATGACAATGGCCATGGAACTCATTGTGCAGGAACTGCTGCTGCTATAGATAATAATATTGGTGTGGTTGGTGTTGCTCCCGGAGCAAGAGTTTGGGGAGTAAAGGTATTGGATGAGGATGGTAGTGGATTTATCTCTGATATTGTACGAGGTTTAGACTGGGTAAGCGAAAGATCGTCGAGCATTGAAATAGCCAGTATGAGCCTTGGTGGCAGAGGATATAGTGCCTCTCTTAGAACAGCTGTTCAGGATTGCGTTTCGGAAGGAATTGTTGTTGTTGTTGCAGCTGGTAATGATTCACGGGATATTTATGGCAGAGATGGAAACTTTGGTACAAACGATGATGACACACCTGCCAGTTTTCCTGAAGCAATGACGATATCTGCTTTATGTGATACAGATGGTCAGCCCGGAGGCCTTGGTAATTCGAACTATTACGGAGACGATGATTCTTTCGCAGAATTTAGTAATTATAGTCAAAGTGTTGTTTCTAATAATCCGGTCACATCATCTGGTGCTGCTATAGATCTTATTCTTCCAGGAGTTAATGTATATTCAACTTCACCTGGCGGGAATTATCAATATATGAGCGGTACATCAATGGCTACTCCACATGCAGCAGGATTAGTGGCAATGTACATTGCAGAGAATGGAAGAGCTACAAATGCAACGGGAGTATATTCAATTCGGCAGGCTCTGATAAATGGCGGAGAAGGTATGTACACCTCCGATAATGGTCTGGAATCTGATAGTGATCCTGAAGATCCGGATAATAATCACGAGAATTTGGGATGGGCCGGATCAGGTAGCTCTAACAGCTCTGACCCGGTAGCTGATGCAGGAAATGCAATAACAGCCAATGATGATGATGACTCCGGATCAGAGTCTGTGCTGCTTGACGGAAGTGATTCTTATGATGATGACGGCAGTATTGTTTCCTACGAATGGAAGGAAGGCAGCACTGTAATTGGAACTTCCTCCACAATTAATATTAGTTTCAATGTTGGAATTCATAATATCATCCTGACTGTTACTGATGATGACGGAAATACTGATGAAGATGAAGTTGTTGTTACAATTATTGAAAACCAGGATCCTGTTGCTGATGCAGGTAATATTATTAATGTTACTGATGAGGATGATAATGGTTCAGAAACTGTTCAACTTGACGGATCAGATTCATACGACGAAGATGGGACAATAGTGTCCTATTCCTGGACTTTAAATGGAAATACAATTGGAACAACAGCATCTTTAAATTATAGTTTCAATGTTGGAACCCATACCGTTGTTTTAACTGTTACTGATAATGGAGGAGCAACGTCTTCGGATCAGCTGACAGTTATTGTTAGCGAAGCAACAACAGATCCGACGATAGCAAGTATAACACCTAATAGCGGCAGGGAGAGAACTACTGTAAATATTGTTATCAGGGGAAGTGGTTTTCAGGATAGAGCCAGTATAAAATTCCGAGGTGGCAGAGGAAGGGCACCGATTGCCCGAAGTGTAACAGTTGTCAGTTCAACAGAGATCAGAGCCACGGTAAGAATTCGTAACAGTTGGCTACGGAATCCTACAAGATGGAATGTGATTGTTAAAAACAGAGACAGGAGCAGGGCAACTTTAAATAATGGATTTACCGTAAATCCAAGATAAAAATTTAAATAACTATAAAAGGGGTTTACTCATAATGGGTAGATCCCTTTTTTTATGGTTATTGATTATAAGATTTAGAAAAAAAATGTAAATTTTGTAATTTTAAGTTCGGAGAATTAGCAGTTTTCGGAAACAATTTCCTGCTGCATGGTTTTTATTAATTTTACAGGTGAATGATATGTCCGTAAGAGTAAGATTTGCACCATCCCCGACAGGATACCTGCACGTGGGTGGTTTGCGTACGGCTTTATATAATTATCTTTTTGCCAGGCATAATAATGGTAAAGTAATTTTAAGAATAGAAGATACAGACAGGACAAGGCTGGTTGAAAATGCAGCAGACAATTTAATTCAATCTATGAAATGGGCAGGTATAGAGTTTGACGAAAGTCCGGTTTTAGGTGGTGATTACGGACCTTATGTTCAATCGGAACGCTTTGGCCTTTATAAAAAATATGCTGATGAACTTATTGATAAAGGCCTTGCCTACTATGCTTTTGATACCGGAGAAGAACTTACAGCCATGCGTGAAAAACAGCAGGCCGAGAAAAAAGATCCGAAGTATGACAGGGACACAATGAGAAATCAGTTTACTCTCGGTGAAGAAGAAACTAAAAAGCTTATTGATTCGGAAACTAAATATGTTGTCAGGCTGAAAGTGCCAATGGAGAATATTAAATTTCACGACCTGATCAGGGGTGACGTAACAGTTAACGGTAAAGATATTGACGATCAGGTTTTATTGAAATCGGATGGTTTTCCGACATATCACCTGGCAAATGTAGTTGATGATCATTTGATGAAGATAAGTCATGTAATCCGTGGCGAGGAATGGCTGCCTTCAACTCCCAAACACGTGATTCTATATCAGGCATTCGGATGGGATATACCCGAATTTGCTCATCTTCCGTTATTGCTGAACTCCAAAAAGCAGAAACTAAGCAAAAGGCACGGTTCTGTTGCAGTTGAAGATTTCAAGAATCAGGGCTACCTGAAAGATGCATTCGTAAACTTCATTGCTCTGCTTGGCTGGAATCCTACTGCCGACAGGGATATTTATACAATGGATGAACTTATCTCATTGTTCAACATTGAAAAAGTAAACAAGGGCGGTGCAATTTTCGATCTTAATAAATTGAAGTGGTTTAACGAACAATATCTTAGAACAATCTTTACTGAAAAAGAACTCGTTCCGATCCTTAAAGATACACTTGCTGATAAGGGAAAGGACAATTATTCTGATTCCTATCTTGAAGAAGTTATCAAACTATTCAAGGAAAGAGTATCATTTATTCAGGATATACCTGATTTTGCTCCATACATGTTTGCTGAAATTGAAGAGTACGAGGAAAAATATTTCAATAAACACTGGAAAGAAACAAGCGCTGATCTTCTCAGGCCATTAATGGAAAGATTCAGGGCAATGCAAAAGTTCGACCATGAAGCTGCTCATACCCTGACCAAACAGTATCTTGAAGAAAACGAGATTGGTTTCAAGCCGGTAATCCATCCGCTAAGATTGATGATAACCGGGAAATCAGTCGGGGCAGGTATGTTCGAGACAATGGAAGTTCTTGGCAAGGATGAATGTATTCGCAGAATGGAAACTTTTCTTGAAAAGCACGGTTAATAAAATGAAATTGATATATATAAAGATATTTGCTGCATTTCTGCTTAGTGCAATGTTTATTTCCTGTACACCGCAATTTCCGGATTGTATTTCGGAAAAGGAAAAAAATCTGAAAATTCGCTGGGGGAATTACATTGCTGCCGAAAAGAAAGTAACAGGATTTGATATTAACTCCCTCGGAGTTATAACAAGTATACCCGGCAATAAAGAAGTATTACAAATGGAACGTGAGTATTTTTGTGAATTTAAGTCGAAAGTTCAGGCCTTATTGCTAAAAACACAAGCCTTGAATGTTCCGGCTGATACTAACCGTTTTATCGAGTTTATTAATCCCGATTTAAATGTCAGGATGAGGGCTGTTTGGAATCCAAATCACAAAAATGTCGGAAATGAAGAATTTCAAAAATTATTTGATTCCTTATTAGTCCTTATACCTGAAATTTATGTAGAAAATATTAGATGATTTGTTATTTTTGAGATTCAGGATGAGCTGTTTCCCCGGCGAACTATTATAGTATTATTCAGGATGAATTGAATGAATGTTTTAATTGTTGACGATAGTATAGATTTCTGCACCACGATAGCTGACATAGTTCAGTCGTCCGGTCATGATGCAAGGATATTGAACGTCCCCGAGGAAGCTGTTGCTTATATGAGTAATCATAAGAATAATATACATTTGATTCTTCTCGATATTGAATTCGGCCCGGATGCTTCAATGAACGGGCTTGATGTTCTTGAGGGTATAAGAAAGAGAAATCCTGCTGTCCCCGTGGTAATGATTTCCGGAAAAGGGACTATTGAAACTGCTGTGCGGGCTACAAAGCTTGGAGCTATGAATTTTATCGAGAAAAGCCTGGTAAGCAGCGATAAGCTAAAAGCTGTATTTGATACTGCCAGCGAAAAGATAGGAGCCCGTGGCGAAGAACGGGAAATAGCTAATTTTCTGGCTTCACAGGGTATCATAGCTAAAAGCAAAGCCATGATAAATGTTGGCGATAATATCATTCGTTACGGGAGAACTGATCTGAATGTTCTGGTATCAGGAGAAACAGGCACCGGTAAAAAACTTGTTGCAAAAGCAATACATGCCGTAAGCAGGAGGAAAAAGTCCCCGTTCGTAACAGTTGATATTCCGAATATTCCAAGAGAATTGTTCCAGAGCGAATTGTTCGGCCATAATAAAGGATCCTTTTCGGGCGCTACCGATACAAAAAAAGGATTGTTCCACAAGGCAAACAAGGGAACATTGTTCCTTGATGAAATTGGCGATCTTTCCTTAGATCTGCAATCAAATCTCTTTCTTCCTATCGAGGAAAGGATGGTTCGTAGGGTTGGAGCTGTCGAACCCGAGGAAGTTGATATCAGGTTTGTATCGGCAACCGACAGAGACCTTATTAGCGCAATGAAAGATTCGAAATTTCGTGAGCAATTATATCACCGCCTTCGCGAATGTGAAATTTACCTGCCTCCTTTGGCAGAAAGACTTGATGATATTCCTGACATAGTACTTTATTATCTTGAAGGGCACAACCGTGATTATGATGAAGGTAAGTTCTTCGCACCAGGTGCTATAGAGTTTCTCCAGGAACAAAAGTGGCCCGGAAATGTCAGGGAACTGGCGAGTGTTATCAGGGTTGTGCTTCAGACTGTTCATAAAGACCAGATAGAAGCCGCTGATATTGCTAAGATTATTCAGTCGGGCACACATTCAAAAGTTAAAGTTGAGCCACAGGTTACGGTTCTGTCAAACAGCAGGACTCTTAAGGAAGACATCGAGCTAACGGATAAGAAAAAAATTGAATCCACTCTGGAAAGCTGTCGTGGCAATGTAAGCAAATCCGCTGCTATTTTGGGTATCAGCAGGGAAACATTACATAATAAGATCAGGAAGTACGGGATAAACGTACAGCAATACAGGAAAAAGAAAAACTAACCTGATTATTTTGACCTGACTGAGAATAAGGTAATAACACTGATAACCGCGGCTGATATAACTAAAGCCGGTTCGGCAATTTCATCCCAGAATGAACCGTCGGGTTCAGGTAGTTTGCCATTAGAATAAGGATGCTGGTAATGCTTTTCCTGAAAATAAAAAAGCCTTGGTATTGTATCAGTTGATTCAAAATTAATATCATCAATAGCTGAGTAGTTGGTGGGGGAGAAGCTTAATCCGAGTTCAAATTTCCGTTGAATATTGTCCGGGTCATCGGTGTTTTCATATTGAAACCCAAAATTATCGACCAGTAATCTGAATTCGGGGTATTTTTTTTCAGGATTCTTATTAATAAAAATACCTTTTTCCTGTAAAAAATGTTCCAGCTTGAAAACGATATATATATTGGAGCCTTTGCCAATATCTTTTACCGAGATAGTATCTCCGGCACTCAGGCCGCTGCGTTTTAGAATTTCAGTGAATCCTTCACTAAGAACGGAATCTGCAATGTGCCTGGCAGGGGGTAAATTTAATTCATCAGCAGATAAATATGGTGATGATATGCAAAATAAAATTGCTATAAGAATTAACAGGCCGTGAATTCTTGCCCGGTTTGTTGATGAATGAAATAATATTTTAATGATGGCCTGCATTTTCGGAGGATAATTTTTTTAGATCTTTTTTTAGCCTGGCAATTTCCTCGACAAGTTTCAGTTCTTTCCAAAAAAGTGATGGCCTGATCCTGATAGCCATTCTGCGGCTTGCAACTCTCATCCTGATTACTTTATACATTCCCCTGCGAACTTTTATCATTTTTTCCCGGCCTACGGAAATGGATTTAATATCCTTCAGAAAGAATTGTTTGGTTCCGAAACGGCTGTGAAATATTATATAGTCAGGGCCGGTTGTTATCGATCGCCTTTTATACAGGTTATAAAGCAGGGAAACCAATGAAAAGATAACCAGGGCTGAAAGCAGGATAACGATTGGGTCGCTTACTGCAATAGTTATAGAACCTTCTTTTATCGAACCTTTCAATATGCTGTATGCAACAAGAATAATAGCATAAACAGAAAGGTACTGCCAGTAGAAATCAAGTCTCTGGTCGAAACGTTTTTCTTTTAATTTCTGATTGTCTGTTTTTGATGTCATTTTTCTGTTTCAATAAAATCAATATATATAATAATATTAAAAATTCCTGAGAAATCTAAATATTAATTCCATTGTTATTAAATTGAATTTAAAATGAAATTGGCGCAATCAACAGATGCATTTGGTTTTGATATTGATTTTGCAATTGCAGCCATATCATTTCTCAGTACCTGATCCTTCATTGTTTTAGTTATCGCACCCTGAAGTTTTACGGATAATTCATTATCACGGATTAATATAGAAGCACCTCGTTCGGATAGTACTTTCGCATTGTTTTCCTGTTCGTTATTAGCCGCACCCGGATATGGAATAAGTATTGACGGCTTCCCGGCAAGGCACAGTTCCGCAACCGTCGTAGCTCCTGACCTGGAAATAACCATGTCCGCGGCAGCATAAGCTGCTGCCATATCGTCAATGAAAGTAGTTTGGCGAATGAAGTCCGGAATATCAACAGAAGGTATGTAATTTTTTCCTGTTTGCCAGAGCATATTTATATTTAATTCTGAAATTTGCGAGATGAGTTTTTCAATTTCAGAGTTTATTGAAGCAGCCCCGAGGCTTCCGCCAAAAACAAGCAATAAAGGTTTTTTATCATTGAAACCAAATTGTTTCAGTGCTGCCTGCCTGTCTGCTGAATTGCCAATATTGCTTCTGACGGGATTCCCGAAAGGATGTATTTTCTGCCTTACTTCATTTGGAAAAAACTCAGCGCTCTCGTCAAAGCTTGTCAGGATGGCTTTTGCTTTCGGTGAAAGCATTTTTATTGTCTTGCCCGGGTTAACGTTCGACTCCAGAAGAAATAGCGGTACGTTTTCTTTATATGCTGCAAGGCCCGGAGGATAGCTGATATATGCTCCGGTAACAATAACAGCTTTAATATTAATATCACGAATAATTTTTCTGCATTGGCGCATGGCATTGAATATTTTAAAAGGTAATTGCAGCGTATTCAACGATAATAATTTTGTGAGTCCGCTTATATCCATACCATGAAACTCGTAACCCGCGCGGGGAACGATCTCGGATTCCATACGTTCCCTGCTGCCTGCAAATATTAACTTTGCTTTTCCGCCGAGCAGCTGCTCCAGGCTCTGGCCTACTGCCATAGCCGGAAAAAGATGCCCCCCGGTGCCCCCGCCGGCAATAAGAAAATTTGTTTGTCCATTGTCAGACACAAAATCTCCGCTGTATCAATTTAACAATACACAAATATAAAAAATTGATATGAGCTTTTCAGAAATAAAAAAACCCCGGAAAACCGGGGTCCAACATTTATAGGGTTATTTATGAGGCTCTTCACCCGAAGGTGAAAATTTTTAGGTTCTGTTTTCAGTCGTCATTGACGACAGAACTAATATAAATAAATTAGGAGAATATTAAAAATTATATTTTATTAATTTTAAGTTTTTTAGAAAAAATTTTTTCGTTCTTAATATTTTATCATAATTTAATTAAAAAATATTTGGAGTTAGCATGTATTTGAATTATAAATGTGCATTGATTACAGTTTCAGACATTTCCGCTTCACGTGTGTTTTATGAAAAAATTCTTGGTCAGAAGGTGGAATTTGATCACGGGGAAAATATTTCCTTTGTCGGAGGGTTTGCAATTCACCTGGACGAACATTTTGGCAAAATAACAGGCGCTAAGGTATCAGGAAGTGATTGTTCATATAACCACGAATTGTATTTCGAGACAGATAATCCTGAAGAGATTGATGAAAAACTTAGAAAATCCGGTATAAAATATTTGCACAGGCTGCGGGAACAGCCCTGGGGGCAAAGAGTAATCCGCATATTCGACCCCGACGGGCATATAGTGGAAATAGGGGAAACTATGAATAGTGTTGTAATCAGATTGAATACCCGGGGACTGAGCAGAGATGAAATTGTTGAAAAATCTTCTATGCCTGCCGAATTTGTTGATATGGTACTAAGCAAAGGATAGGCATTGGTTTGGATATGCAATAAATGCGGACGCGAGTTCAGAAATAAAAATCAGTGGCATTCATGCTATACTGTTGGCATTGAGGATCATCTTGCTAAACGCCCGGATGAAATTAGAGAAATATTTCATGCATTGCTTGATCGTTGTGCAGAATTTGGTGAAATTGAAGTTATTCCGGTAAAATCCTCGATTCAATTTCGCTCCGGGGCTGTTTTTTTATCTTTGAAAATAAAAAAAGACAAGGTTGAACTTGAGTTTCAACTGCCGGAAGAATGGAATGACCCGAGAATTTTAAAATCTGTAAAGATTAGTGGCAAAAGAGTTTTTCATGCTGCTGTAATAAAAGAAATCTCCGAGGTAGACGAAGTGTTGCTTGGCAGGATAAAGGAATCTTATGGGCTTATTGCCCGAGGATGATTTTGGCTTTCATACATTTTTCCATGCAATTCCGGGATTATTATTCCTTGAACTTATAAAATAAAAAAAGGAGCAGGGCCCTAAGGCTGACTGCTCCTAAATTGCAGAGGTCAAGTTTTGAAATTTAAATATTATAAGGCGCCTTCGTCATAAGCTTTTTCTCCGTGGAGAGACTCATCGAGGCCGAGTGTTTCTTCGGATTCACCAACTTTTACAGGAGTGATAAAGTTAATTATCACGAGCATGATATATGTAAATATAAACGCATAAGCCGCAGCTACCACTACTGCAACAACCTGCTTAATAAAGAACATACTGTCGCCTTCCAGCAGGCCTGCCTGGCCGTTTATCGCTGATGAAGCAAAAACACCAAGAAGTATAGAACCAAGTACACCACCAATACCGTGAACACCCCAAACATCAAGGGCATCATCCCAGCCAAGTTTATTCTTAAGCTGTACGGCAATATAACATACTGCTCCGGCAAGGATACCAAGAACAATAGCCATTGGCAGGCTGATAAATCCTGCTGCAGGAGTAATTGTTGCCAATCCTGCAACTGCACCCGTCAGCAGGCCTACAAATTTTGGTTTACGTTCGCGTGCCCATTCAATTACCATCCATGTAATGGCTGCAAATGATGCGGCTACGTCAGTATTTAAGAATGCAAGAGTTGTGATAGAATCCACTGCAAGCTCGCTGCCTGCATTGAAGCCATACCATCCGAACCACAGAAGTCCGGTACCGATAGCTACCAGCGGAATACTGTTCGGAGGAGCGTTAGTGTCACGGCGCTTACCTACGTAAATCACTGAAGCAAGAGCTGCGAAACCGGCTGTTGTATGAACTGCTATACCGCCTGCAAAATCAAGTACTCCCCATTCTGCAAGGAGTCCGCCGCCCCAGATCATGTGCACAAACGGGTAATAAACTAATATCTGCCAGGCAACAAGGAATATCAGGTATGATTTGAACGTGACCCGGTTGATAAACGCCCCTGTTATCAGAGCAGGAGTGATTATGGCAAACATCATCTGATAAGCAATAAAGATATACTCGGGGAATTTACCGTCCGGGCCCCCGAATAACTGATCGAATGCTACTCCGTTGAGAAACATTTTATCTAAATTTCCTATAATTCCACCTTCACCGCCGCTGAAGGAAAGTGAATAACCAACTGCTACCCACAATATTGTAGTTATACCAAGAGAAACAAAGGTCTGAATCATAATTCCAAGAATATTTCTTTTTCCGGCAAGTCCGCCATAGAAGAAAGCAAGTCCCGGGGTCATTAACATTACAAGGCTCGTGGCCAGTATCATAAAAGCGGTTGTTCCTGTATCCAATTTAATTCTCCAATCGATAGTTTAAATAATTCACTTATAGACTCATACCAAACACAAGGTGTACGTTTTCGTTCTGCGGGTTAGTAATAAATCTGCAAAATACCGGAAGGCTGAAGGATTCTGATATCTTGATATCCTTATACCCGGTTATACCAAAATAAACAACACCTGCTGTATGCCCGTAAACTCCGGCATCAGTTGTTGCACCAAGGAATACATCGAAGGAATTGTCCTTGATCTTTCCTTTGTATCCAAGCTCAACATACATTGAATTATCAGGATCAGCGCCCCAGAAATTCACATTGAAAGCCGCCCAAACAGGAAGATTTTCCGTTCCTTCAAATTTGACAGTGGCTTCCAGGATATGGCCGGTAATATCTTCATCATATTCAAAATAATTATTCATTGCTACATCATCATTCGGGAAGAAGTAGTCAGTAACAGTAACCGAGAACATATCTGCAATAGTATAAGAAACAAAGATGTCCTGTTCCTGAAACTTATTATCGTTGATTGTAAGCGAGCCCCAGGCACCGATAGAAAAATCACCATACGAAAATGTCAGTCCCGGCTGAATAGCAGGAGAAGAACCAAAGTCGAGTCCGCGCCATACATACCTGCTCACAAGGTCGGCGCCCGGCGTTAATTCCTGTGCTGCTACCGGTTTCGCAACAGCAATTATCAATGAAGCAAAAACAAGAAGTAATGTTTTGAATTTCATAGAAATCTTTATTAAAGTGTAACAACGTCATTTCCTGCATAATATCAATAATTATAAGGCAGCACAATTAGGGTAATTCTGAATTTGATATGCGGATTACTCGGATTTTTTCTACGTGAAACACGGAGAATTAAGTTGAAAATGAAAAAGGATATAACACAGAAATTAGAATCCATGTAAATTCATACTTTGTGATTTCACCTGTCCCCCGGCGGCGTATGGAATGTCATACTGAGCGGAGCGAAGTATCCATTCTTTATACATTTTCTGTAAGTAAGATGGATTTCCCCCTCATTACGAAGTTGTACTTCGTAATGCAGTTTTCTTTTGAAGCTGAGCTTCTCAATTCCAAAGTAGAACTTTGCAGAAAATATTCCTTCCCAGGTACAACTTGGGAAGGAGGCTTTATAACCCCCGCTGGCCCGACGTGTCGGGAAAGGGCGGGGGTGGACTTCCGGAAAATTCCCCTCGTTGAGGGGTGGCGAGCGCAGCGAGTTCCCGACAAGTCGGGACAGGCTGGGGTGGGTTCTTTTTCTTTGCCTCTGCACCTTGCATCTTTACCCACGAGCTAAAGCACGTGGCTATTGAACTTGACGATGGTAAAACTGCATGTCATCCTGAGCGAAGCGAAGGATCCATTCTTTATACATTATCTGCAAACAAAGATGGATTCTTCGGTCGCTTCGCTCCGTCAGAATGACAACATAACACCTCATTCTTTTGCTCAGTTTACCCGTTTTTCCACTCCAATGAACCAAGTACCGGCCTTAATTCCCTATTCTGTGGTTTCAATGAATCGGATAATTTCCTTAATTCAATGCTGTTTTTATTCAAAACCCTGATGTTTGGGCTAATTGATTTGTTGTCGGGGCTTTAAACTGCCTTGGCCGGAGGTATTGAAGCATTCTTTGGCCTTAATGTAGTGAAATTTGGCCTTACTGATGTCTTGTTTGGCTTCATTGCTCACTTGTTCCACATTACTGATGTCTTGTTCTGCTTCATTGCATGCTTGTTCCGCCTCAATGCTTACTCGTTTCGCCTTATTGAAGTCTTGTTCCGCTTCATTGCTTGGATGTTTTGCCTCATTGCTCACTTGTTCCACATTACTGATGTCTTGTTTGGCCTTATTGCATGTTTGTTTGGCTTCAATGACGGCTTGTTCCGCCTCATTGATTGCTTGTTTGGCATTGAAATCCCGAAGGTAGAGATGAGAATAGTCTATAGATAGAACTGATAATCAAATATTTAATCCAAAATATTAAATATTATACTATTTATATTAAATATATAGTATTTATAATAAATTATATAATATATCCAAGCCTTGATATAGTTCATCTAACTAAACTTTTTATATGAATAACTAAATAAATTATACATATTATTAAATAAATGGTATGTTTTATTTAATTAATTTTATAAACTATTAAATATCAGTATTAAACTATTAATTAATCAGTATATCTAATTTGTTAGGACAATTCAATATATCCTTGGATACATAAAATATTTTATAAAAGAAGAAAGATAATTTATAAGAAATAATGATTAATGACTTGTTTGATTTATTTATTTGATTAGTTATATTATTAATATTATAAATCAATATGATTATTTAATAATCTGATAAATATATTTACTACAAACACTTAAATATTTACTGATTTTGAGCATATATTTAATAATTCAATTTTAATAAATAATACAATTAGTTAAATATTCCGGATTTCAACGCTACACAAGCAATCAATATCTCCGACCAAGCCGTAAATGACTTCATACATCAGTACTTTGCCTCTAACCAAGGAATCAATAACTCCGAACAAGGCAGCAATAACTCCGAACAAGGCAACAATAACTCCGACCAAGGCATCAATGACTCCGACAAAGGCATCAATAACTTCGACAAAGGCATCAATAACTTCAACCAAGGCGTCAATGACTCCGAACAAGGCTGCAATGACTCCGACCAAGGCTGCAATAACTCCGACCAAGGCATCAATGACTTCGACCAAGGCATCAATGACTCCAACCAAGGCAGCAATGACTTCGACCAAGGCATCAATGACTCCGAACAAGGCTGCAATGACTCCGACCAAGGTATCATTGACTTCGACCAAGGCATCAATGACTTCGACCAAGGCGGCAATGCCTTCGACCAAGGCATCATTATCACCAAACATCAGTGCAATAGCGTAGACCAAGGCATCAATGACTCCAACCAAGGCAGCAATGACTCCAACCAAGGCAGCAATGACTCCAACCAAGGCAGCAATGACTTCGACCAAGGCATCAATAAAGCAAAACATTGGTTCACTGCTTCTGAACATTGCTGCAATAGGTGCAAACAAGACCTCAATACCTCTGACCCCTCCCAAACCCTCCCCGAAGGAGAGGGCTTTGCAGTAAAACAGGGCGGCAATGACTCCGACCAAGGCATCATTATCACCAAACATCAGTGCAATAGCGTAGACCAAGGCATCAATAAAGCAAAACATTGCTGCAATAGTGTCGACCATTGGTACATTGCTTTCGACACTTCCTACCTCACCCCGGCCCCCTCCTTCGAAAGGAGGGAAAAAGCTCCGTAGGAGCGACATCTGAAATGTAAATGTCGCCCCTACGGGGCTGTTGTCCTTTCCGGATTCGTCTTTCTACAAAAATGTCGCGGCTACGCCGCTATCCTTCATTCCGATAAACAGGGGGATGACGGTGGAAGGCCGGACGATAAGCAGGAAGATCATTAAAGCTGATTAATGATCTGATAATTAGGAACAAATATTGAAATAATTTGTTATTATTGTATATGTTACAATGAACTCATCCGGTCACTTCAAGTGATCGGATGAGTAATAATATCAAAAGGATAAGAACCATGAAAAAGCTGTTGCTGATTGCCATATTAATTATTGTTCCTTTCAACCTTCATGCCGGTGATTTCTGGAAATACCTCTGGGGGCCGGAAGGAGGTGGGATTTGGGATATGTCTATCCAGAACGAAAAGATATTTATCGGTACTTATAACGGTTACTTTCGATCTGATGATTCTGGAAGGAGTTGGAAATCACTTTATAATATGGATATTATTGGTTCGATCATGGGCGCTCAAAACGATTCCCTGTATTCATACTATTATGACCGAAATGACGAAATAAAAAAAACCGTTATTTATTTCAGATATTCTAATGATAATGGCGATAACTGGACTGATATTGAAATGGAGGATTATTTTTATTCAATACAAGAAAATGATCCAACCTTAAAAATGGATATTAATGGTAATATTTTTGGTGTAAGGAAAAAAATCAAAGATTCGATTGTTGTTTATTCTTTTGAAAAGGATGGCAGTTACAAACTGCTATCAAACTGGCAAAATCCATATGAAAAAGATTTTATTTCGTGGGACTATAACATTGAAGAAAATCATAATTTCGTGATTATTGGTTATATTAATAAATCTTATGAAGGTTTTATTTTGATAAGTCCCGATTCCGGAAAATCATGGGAGTATATTGAAGCTCCTAAAAGTATATTGGATTTACAATTCATTAGTTATAAAAAAATTGTCATTACAACAAACAGGGGAATTCTTTTTTCAAATGACAGAGGGGAAACATGGAATTCCACAACTGTTAATGGGTTTTCAAAATACCTGTGTCGCAACTCCAAAGACGAACTATTTGCCAATGGCAGTGACGGCGATTACAATTCGGTTTACAAATCTGTTGACAGCGGGAGAACATGGCAGAGAATTACCGAAGAAGGAAGGGGCTGCTATTTTGATAAGATGATAGCAGGCGAAAATGGTGAAATGTATGCCGGAAATTCTCGCGGTTTCTACTATTCCACTGACGGAGGAGTAAACTGGATCATTTCGAATAAAGGTTTTGTTGCCTCGGATGTACAATCGATAAGTTTTGACAGTAAGGGGGCAATTTATGCAATGGCATCAGGTACAGTATTTAAATCATCAGATAACGGCGAGTCATGGACTGATTTACAAACGGATCCAATCTATAGTTTGGAGCCAATTTTTATAACCAGAGATGATATTATACTTACCAGTTATGTTAATGGCAGTAGTGTTTGTTGGATAGCAAGATCAAGCGATTACGGCCAGTCCTGGGATTATTTACCCAAACCCGAAACTTATAACGTTGTTGCCAAAAATTATTTCGAAAACAATCGCGGCCATATTTTTATCGGTCATGACTTCACAAATTCGCTCGTAAAATCAACTGATAAAGGCATAACCTGGACTGATAACTGGATCAGCGGCGGTAATTATTCTTATGGAATGAACTCGGAGGGCCATATTTTCCGTGGCAGTATTCACGGGCAGATATACCGTTCCACCGACGATGGCGACACTTGGGAGGAAGTTGTCGGGGAATATGAACTTTTTGAAGGGATGGGAGGAGAAATAGTGAGTATCTATTTTGACAAGTACTCGAATGGGTTTTCGAACTATGGAATAACCACAACCGATAATGGAAGAACGTGGTTTGTTGATGAAGATAAAAAGTACCGCCCAGTTCGTGCCATTGATTCAACCGGCAGTCTTCTCTCGTGGATGCATTACAAAGCATATAGAACAATGACGTCAGCCGGGAGCGACTGGCAGGATATTTCAAGCGGCTTTACCCATAATAGTTACAGTTGTATGGCTGTTGCTCCCAATGGATATATTTTCCTTGCAGCTGATAATTCCGGCCTTTACCGCAGCAACGATCAATATGTATCAGTTGAAAATGAATCTAAAGCAATCGAACATGGAGGAATCAATATATCTCCCTGCCCCGCCACTGATTATATTGACCTGAAATTTAGAACATCAACCATATCGCCAGCCCGTATCAGAGTATATAACCAGCTCGGCTCAAAGGTTTACAGCAATACCACATATTCCTCCGGCACGGGGCAAAACACCAGTATTCCTCTCCGTGATTTTCCGGCAGGCATATACTACATCAGAATCGAATCGGGCAATGATCTTCTTTCAGGCATATTTGTGAAGGAGTGAGGGCGCGTACTCTTCCCAGGTCTGACTTTTGCTTATAGGTGGCGTATCTTCTGAAACCAAATTAAAAATAATTTGTTATTATAGTATATGATTAACACAATTCATCCGGTCACTTCAAGTGATCGGATGAGTAATAATATCAAAAGGATAAGAACCATGAAAAAGCTGTTGCTAATTGCCATATTGATTATCATCCCATTCAATCTCTTTGCCGGGGACTTCTGGAAATACCTCTGGGGGCCGGAAGGAGGATCTATTAATCATCTTTTCGAGTACAATGGTAATATATTTATAAATTCTAATAATGGATTGTTTCGTTCAAGCGACAACGGTAGATCATGGAAATCATTGTATGAATTTCGTGAAATTGGGAATATAATGATAAATCCAGACGGTTGTTTTTGGACTACTACATTTTATCATGATGAAGAATTGAGTTGGGATATTTTGGCTTTTTTGAAATCCACTAACAAAGGTGATACATGGGATATACACTTATATGACGAGAAGTATAAGATTACTGATCCCTATCCTAACTTAACAATGGATAAAAATGGAAATATGTTTGGTGTTATTGTTTGGCCGGATTCAATTGTTAGTTATTCGGCTCCGGATTATAAGAAAATTGTCAGAATAAATAGCTTTCCATTGGCCTCCTCAAAAGAATATTTTAAATGGGGTCATTGTTTTAATGATAAAGGAGAATGGGTTGTATATGGTTATATAAAGAAATCTTATGAGGGTTTTATCTTTTTGAGTCCAGATTCAGGAAGATCATGGAGATATATTGAAACTTCCAAAGGTGTTCTTCAAATTCAATTTTTCAGTGATTCAAATTTAGTTATTGCAACAGGAGGTGGAGGAATTTATAATTCAAATGACAGAGGGAAAACATGGAATTCCACAACTGTTAATGGGTTTTCAAAATACCTGTGTAGAAACTCCAAAGACGAATTATTTGCCAACGGTAGTGACGGCGATTACAATTCTGTTTACAAATCTGTTGATAGCGGAAGGACATGGCAGAGAATAACAGAGGAAGGAAAGGACTGCTATTTTGATAAAATGATTGCTGGTGAAAATGGCGAAATGTATGCCGGAAATTCCCGTGGTTTCTACTATTCAACAGACGGAGGAGCAAACTGGATCAGTTCGAATAAAGGTTTTGTTGCCTCGAATGTTAATGCAATTAATTTTGATAGCAGAGGCGATATATATACTGTAGCTTTACATTCAGTATTTAAATCATCAGATGATGGCGAAACATGGAATGATTTACAAACGGATCCAATCTATAGCCTGGCTCCAATTTTCATATCCAAAGATGATATTATACTTACCATCTATTTCAATAATAGTGGCGTTAGTTGGATAGCAAGATCAACAGACTACGGCCAGTCCTGGGATTATTTACCCAAACCCGAAACTTATAACGTTGTTGCCAAAAATTATTTCGAAAACAATCGCGGCCATATTTTTATCGGTCATGACTTCACAAATTCGCTCGTAAAATCAACTGATAAAGGCATAACCTGGACTGATAACTGGATCAGCGGCGGTAATTATTCTTATGGAATGAACTCGGAGGGCCATATTTTCCGTGGCAGTATTCACGGGCAGATATACCGTTCCACCGACGATGGCGACACTTGGGAGGAAGTTGTAGGGGAATATGAACTTTTTGAAGGGATGGGAGGAGAAATAGTGAGTATCTATTTTGACAAGTACTCGAATGGGTTTTCGAACTATGGAATAACCACAACCGATAATGGAAGAACCTGGTTTGTTGATGAAGATAAAAAGTACCGCCCAGTTCGTGCCATTGATTCAACCGGCAGTCTTCTCTCGTGGATGCATTACAAAGCATATAGAACAATGACGTCAGCCGGGAGCGACTGGCAGGATATTTCAAGCGGCTTTACCCATAATAGTTACAGTTGTATGGCTGTTGCTCCCAATGGATATATTTTCCTTGCAGCTGATAATTCCGGCCTTTACCGCAGCAACGATCAATATGTATCAGTTGAAAATGAAAAAGATGAGATAGAAGCAGGTGGAATATCGCTCTCTCCCTGCCCCGCGAGTGATTACATTGACCTGAAATTCAAAATATCAGCCATAGCCCCTGCAAATATCAGCGTATATAACCAGCTCGGCGCAAAAGTTTACACAAATACCACTTTTTCCTCCGACACGGGGCATAACACCAGCATTCCCCTCCGCGGCTTCCCGTCAGGCATATACTACATCAGAATCGAAACTGGCAATGATATTATATCAGGCATGTTTGTGAAGGAGTGAGTAATAATATCAAAAGGATAAGAACCATGAAAAAGCTGTTACTGATTGCCATATTAATTATTGTTCCCTTCAACCTTCATGCCGGTGATTTCTGGAAATATCTCTGGAGTCCTGAGGGAGGGATGATTTGGGATATGTCTATCCATAACGAAAAGATATTTATCAGTACTTATAACGGCTACTTTCGATCTGATAATTTTGGCAGGAGTTGGAAATCACTTTATAATATGGATATTATTGGTTCGATTATGGGCACTCAAAACGATTCCCTGTATTCATACTATTATGACCGAAATGACGAAATAAAAGAAACCGTTATTTATTTCAGATATTCAAATGATAATGGTGATAACTGGACTGATATTGAAATGGAGGATTATTTTTATTCAATAACAGAAAATGATCCAACCTTAAAAATGGATATTAATGGTAATATTTTTGGTGTAAGGAAAAAAATCAAAGATTCGATTGTGGTTTATTCCTTTGAAAAGGATGGCAGCTACAAACAGCTTGGCAACTGGCAAAATCCATATGAAAAAGATTTTATTTCGTGGGACTATAACATTGAAGAAAATCATAATTTCGTGATTATTGGTTATATTAATAAATCTTATGAAGGTTTTATTTTGATAAGTCCCGATTCCGGAAAATCATGGGAGTATATTGAAGCTCCTAAAAGTATATTGGATTTACAATTCATTAGTTATAAAAAAATTGTCATTACAACAAACAGGGGAATTCTTTTTTCAAATGACAGAGGGGAAACATGGAATTCCACAACTGTTAATGGGTTTTCAAAATACCTGTGTCGCAACTCCAAAGACGAACTTTTTGCCAATGGCAGTGAGGGGGAATATAATTCGGTTTACAAATCTGTTGACAGCGGAAGAACATGGCAGAGAATAACAGAAGAAGGAAAGGACTGCTATTTTGATAAAATGATAGCAGGCGAAAATGGTGAAATGTACGCGGGGAATTATCGCGGTTTCTACTATTCCACTGACGGAGGAGCAAACTGGATCAGTTCGAATAAAGGTTTTGTTGCCTCGAATGTTAATGCAATTAATTTTGACAGCAGAGGCGATATATATGCTGTAGCTTTACATTCAGTATTTAAATCATCAGATGATGGCGAAACATGGAATGATTTACAAACGGATCCAATCTATAGCCTGGCTCCAATTTTCATATCCAAAGATGATATTATACTTACCATCTATTTCAATAATAGTGGCGTTAGCTGGATAGCAAGATCAACAGACTACGGCCAGTCCTGGGATTATTTACCCAGACCCGAAACTTATAACGTTGACCCAAATAATTTCTTTGAGAACAATCGCGGCCATATCTATATCGGGCATGACTTTACAAATTCACTTGTAAAATCAACAGACAGAGGCAAAACCTGGACTGATAACTGGATCAGCGGCGGTAATTATTCTTATGGAATGAACTCGGAGGGACATATTTTCCGCGGCAGCGAACACGGGCAGATATACCGTTCCACCAACGATGGCGACACTTGGGAGGAAGTTGTCGGGGAATATGAACTTTTTGAAGGTGAACCTGGTACAGGAAGCGGAGAAATTAGAAAAATTATTTTTGATAAATATTCCAACGGTTATGCGAGTTCAGTATTTCAAACTACTGATAATGGCAGAACCTGGTTCAGTGAAGTTGGAAAACTAAAACATAGCATACTTGCAATTGATTCAACCTGTAAGCTTCTCGGTTGGAGTTTAGGTTATGAAAAATTTCGCCGAACAATTGAATATGGAAATAATTATGAATGGGAAGACATTTCTACTGGTCTATTACATGATCCCTATCCTTTCAATTTTATGACTGTTAGTCCTGATGGATACTACTTTCTGGCATTAGAAAATCGTGGCCTTTACCGCAGTAATGATCAATATGTATCAGTTGAAAACGAATCTAAAGCAATCGAACATGGAGGAATCAATATATCTCCCTGCCCCGCAAGTGATTACATTGACCTGAAATTCAAAATATCAGCCATAGCCCCTGCAAATATCAGCGTATATAACCAGCTCGGCGCAAAAGTTTACATTAACACCACTTTTTCCGCTGTAATGGAACACAATACAAGCATTCCTCTCCGTGATTTTCCGGCAGGCATTTACTACATCAGAATCGAAACTGGCAATGATATTATTTCAGGCATGTTTGTGAAGGAGTGAGTAATTTTTCGGTTACATCTGTCCACCGCCGGCACCGACGTGTCGGGGATTTATCGGAACCAGCGATATATTGAAATCATATTACAAAAAAAACAGGAACCCGTCGGCTCCTGTTCGGAATATTATTTATTGTATTGGGGCCGGTTTATCAGGAATGATTCTCCGGCGATGAAATATGTTTTATCTTATATATCTATTACCTCTTAAGTGTATTTACAATACTAAGCATCTGATCGGTTACGGTAACGGTTCGCGAGGCTGCCTCGTAAGCCCTCTGGGTTGAGATCATTTCCGTGAACTCCGTAGTCAGGTCAACATTGGACTGTTCCAGCGCCTGCCCGATAATGTTTGTTGAGGGGAATATTTCCCCGGCAGTGCCGATATTCACCAGCCCGCTGTTCGGCGATACACTGAAAAAGTTTCCGCCTTCTTTCACCAGGCCTTCGTTATTGGCAAATTTTGCCATAACTACCTGCCCGAGTAGTTCGGACTGGCCATTGGTGAATGAACCCCATACCCTTCCTTCGTTATCAACCGAAAGGTCAACGAGGTCGCCGGCTTTATATCCGTCCTGTTCGGAGATAGTAACGGTATTAAGGCCGGAGAAATTTGTCAGGCTGCCGCCAAGATTACCGGATTCGGAAAGGCTAACTGTAATGTCCTGCGGTGTGTTCTCGTCGAAAACAGTAGAACCGAGCGCAGCGTTCAGGTCTGCTGCCGCGATTGCCAGATCGGTAGGAGTATTCAGAGTTCCGTCGGCATTGAAAGTAAGTGTTGTAGTGCCGAGTGTAAGGTCCACCCCGTCGATAGAACCGGCAATAGTGTATTCGTTAGCATTGGCTGTTTTGGTAAAAGTCAGTCCCAGAGTACGGCTTCCGCCAAGATTGTCGAAGATATTAATACTTGTTTTCCTTTCGTCGCCTTCGGCGGCGTTAGCATTCAGATTACCCTGAAGTTTTATGTTCTGAGTTTGCTTTGGTTCTGAAATCACAGAAGATTCTATCTGAATATCAGTAACCTGCCTGTCCAGAATGTTAATATCATTTTCATCTTTAACGATCTTTCCGCTTGCGTCGGTTTCAACATTATACCCCTGCAGGTATGCACCAGTTGAAGAATCGACAAAAAAGCCGTCCTGATCCTGAACAATATTGCCGGCCCTGGAATAAAGCTGGCTACCATTCATTTCGTAAACAAAGAAACCGTCTCCCTGCAGGGCAAGGTCAAGATTTCTTGTTGTAGTTTCAAGCGAGCCCTGGCTCATATCCGGGGTAACAGCCCCAAGTTTAACACCAAGCCCGAATTGCAGCGGGTTAACGCCGCCGCTGCCGTTTCCGGCCCTGTAGTTCGGCGATGAGCCCATGGAATATACCTGGCTGAATTGTTCTACGAATGATGCTCTTTCGGATTTGTAACCAACAGTATTAGTATTGGAAATATTATTGGCGATTACGTCCATTCGCTGCTGATGTGCACGCAACGAACTCGCTCCGGTGGTAAGTGATCTTGCGATCCCCATATTTTCCCTCCATGGTTAAAATATCAGTTCATCCTTGAATTAAATTTTGTTTGCCGCCCGTCAGTCGGTCGGGGCAGCGGAGGGGTCCCCCGTAAGGGTCCAACCCCTGTCATGCCATAACGGCAGAGTCGATATTCGTTATCACCCCGTTGTCCAGCTGCTGCCTGTCCATTGCGGTAATAACAGTCCTGTTCGGAACGCTTACGATAAAAGCTTTATCGGGATAAAGAACAAGCGATTCCTTCGCGCCCTTTTCCGTGGCTTTATCAACTGCGCTTTCAAGCCTTGTCATTTCGGTATCGCTGAGAGCAATGTCCCGTCCTGTCATGCGTGTTTTAGCATGCCCGGAGAACTTAACTTTGCCAAGTTCCTCCCGGAAGACATCTTCAAATGGTACGCTTCCTGTTCCTTTCAGGGTCTGGCTTGGCTTCCTGCTAAGTCCGTCAACCCCGCCGGCTGGCAGGAAAGGTACGGATACACCATTTATCTCAGGCACGTTTACTCCTGTATTTAGTTAAACAATAGTTTATTAAGTGGAAATATCTTCAATATCAGACAGCGCCACTTCCTGCCCGTCTACAACAAGAACCGTGCCTTCTGATTTGAATTTTACGCTTTCAATTTTTCCGGTCATATAAGTATCGGCATTTACCGTGGATCCATTCGAATCGGTAATATTACACTCGATATTATAAGTTCCGGCAGCAACACTGTTCCCGTTATTATCAAGCCCGTCCCATTCGTAGGCGTGATAACCGCTGCTCAGTTCAGAACCGTTAAGTTCAATATTCCGAACAACTGCGCCTGCTGAATCAGTTATAGTTATATTACCTGATTTGCCTGCGAATGGCAGGGAATATCCTATGTTCATCTGGTTATCTCCATTATAGCTAAAGCTGCCGGTTAGTGATTTCGCCGTCTTTCCGAGTAATCCCGGCAGTGCTGTATTGGAAATTGTCTGGGTAAGAAGCAGATTTGATTGAATCTGCTCTTCCAGGAGTGACTTCATGTCCGTTAGTTGTTCCAGCTGAGAGAACTGTGCCAATTGTGAAGCAAATTCCTGGTTGTCATACGGACTAAGCGGATTCTGACTTTTCAACTGGTATGTCAGAAGCCTGAGAAATTCTTCTTTGCTTACGCTCGATGCCGAGCTGGCACTTGTGTAGCTTTGTGTACTTTCGGACATGGAACTTATTCCTTCTGTTGCCATTATAAAATCCCCCCGTGGATTTATTGTAAATAGTTATTTATGGAATCAGTAAGATTCTGTTCTGACATTGCTTTCAGAGTATTCAGGTATTCCTGCTTTGTACTCTGCTGCCTGCCGTTGGAGTTACTGTTCCTGTTAAACTGATTATTTGAATTATTTTCTGAGTAATTGTCTTTACTCTCGTATTTTACATCGAACGATTCCATTTTAAGGCCAAGCTTGGCAAAGCTTTCTTTTAGCCCTGCTGCCTGGTTTTCTATCATCTGCATTGTTTCGCGGGTATCTGCTTTGAAAACAAGCTTTACAGTTGAATTTACAATACTTATATCAATATTTATAGAGCCGAGAGTTGCCGGTTGCAACTGAAGCTTGGCGCTTGTAGTGCCGTCGCCGTTCAGATTTTTTGCCATTGTAAGTGTTCTGGATGTAATTTCATTTGGCAAAATTGTTCTTGTTGTGGTGTTATTGCCCTGCACTGAAGCTGATGAATCTGTTCCCGAACTAATATTTGCTGCAGCATTATATGCAGAAGCAACTTTATTCGCCAGATTCCTGCTGCTGATATTTTCGATTATATTAGCGCCCAATTTTTCATTTGCAGAATCCTGGTTTTTCTTTTCATTGCCGGAATCTGTTTTCGTACTAACTTGCGTAGCTGAAATATTATCTTTACTGCCTTCAACAGCCTGATAATCCTGTGAGCCTGAGATATACGCACTTTTCTTAACGGACTTTGTATCTGTTTGCTGAACAACCGGTGCAATACTAACGGTTGTCTGAACAATTGAATCTTTAACTGCTGTATTTCTATTATTTTTTAAGGATTGAGCAGTATCAGCAATATTTTTGTTTAAAACTGTTGCAGAATTATCTTTCTTCTCTACATTGGTATCATTAATTGCTGAAGAAGCGGGATTGTTTTTTTCGTTTTTACTATTAGCTGCATCAATAACACTGTTTTGATTGTATTTCCGATCCTGCTTTTTGTCTAAAGTAATCTTTGAGATATTTCCATTGATATTATTATTCCGGGATATGCCGTTTTTACTATTAGCGGCATCATTAACACTGTTTTGATTATATTTCCGATCCTGCTTTTTGTTTAAAGTAATCTTTGAGATATTATCATTGATATTATTATTCCGGGATATGCCGTTTTTACTATTAGCTGCATCATTAACACTGTTTTGATTATATTTCCGATCCTGCTTTTTGTTTAAAGTAATCTTTGAGATATTATCATTAATAATATCGGCAGGTTTATTCAGTTTTGTTTCAGTATTTTCGCTAACATTTTTCTGAACTGATTTATTGTTTTTTAGTGCTTCAGTACTTTTTTGCAAATTGCTTAGTGAACTTATGCCTGATGATTTGGTATTGACAGCCGAATTATCTGATTTAGTTAAATTTCCGTTATTTGAAACTAAGGGGTTGATTTTATCAGGACGAGCCTGGAGGCTTTTCTCTGCTGTGGAATTACTGATAATATTACCGCTAAGGGTATCGCTTTTACCTATAGATCTGTTAATTGTTATGGATCTGTTATTTACCGTTGTGGCTGCGATACTTGTGCTTTTTTCTCCGGCGCTGCTACTGCTGGTATTTGTTGAACCGATCACTGATTGCTTCAATGATGCTATTGCAGCAGATGATTTATTATCTACTGTTTCTTTAATATTAAGATCACTATCTGATTTGGCCGAAATACTTGCTTTGTTACTTGTTTTGTTAATATTTGCATCGCTGCTTTGAGCATTTTTATTCAGGTTCGATCCAAGTGATGGTTTGGTCAATTTTATTTTGACATCAGATTTTGTTGAAGAATTTTTTCCCACACCATTATTATCACTGTTTTCGGTTGTTTTATTTTTAATTTTCAGTGTATGATTTTGTGCAGAATGCTTTGTATGGTTAATAATAGCAGCCATCGATGATACCGGAATACTCTTTTTAACTTCAGAATATTTTTGCTTTGTGAAGAGAGCTATCCCGGAGCTTCCATTTAGTACAGTGGCATTTTCAGCATCTGTAATATCAGGATCAGCAGGCTTTGTGCTTTTCAACTGCAGGCGTATTTCCCCTTTTTTCAGCCCCTTGGAGCTGATATTAAACATATTGTTTTTTGTAGAATTAAGGGTAGTTGAACTATTGCCGAGACTTGCCAGAAGAATATTGCTGAACAATCCTTTCCCGGAATTGTTTCCCCGGGGTTTATTCAACGATAGTCCCTTACCTGCCGAATTGGCAAGAACGTTATTAGCCTGCATTGTCATTAGCGCTTCCCTGCACTGTGGTTGTAAACGGACTTCCTGTCCTTTTTTACTCGTAGCCGCCAAGTAATAAAATTGCAGCGGCTTGTTCAGGTTGCATAGCTTCAATAACCTTGCCAGCTTTTTTCTGCTTCATAAGTTTGAGAATTTTTGCGGCGTCCTGCTCGTCTATCTGTTCCAGGATACGGGCAACTTCCGCGGCACTGGAATTATTATAAATTTTCGCAAATGTTTCGAAGTTTTTTGTTTTAGAAGAATCTTGTTTCTGGGTTAGTTCTTTTTCAAGATTTTTCTGAAGTTCTTTTTCCAGCTCGATCTTTCGTTGGGCCTGCATATATTCCTGGTTCAATTTTTTCAGGGAATCATTGAGCTTTGATTTTTCCTTCAAAGTAAGGTTCTTGGATTTTTCAACGGTTTTAATCGAATCATTGAACATTCCCAGACTTGCCTGAACTGCTTTAATCGAATCCAGGAGATTTTTTTTTAATTTTTCAAGAGAGTCTTTTTGCTTTTTGTATTGATTTTTCTGTTTAAGGCTTTTCTCCAGGTAATTATATCTTTTTTCGGATATATTGAACCATATCTGTGTTGTGTCCTGTACTGTTGAATCAGGCGGGGCGGGGGGTAACCCGAGCAGAGTCCTGTCATATTTATATACCCCTACAATACCGACGGTGATTGCTGTCATCAGAATTGCCAGCACGGCAACAATTATTATTAATGTCTTGGCACTCATTTGCTGTTACAGTTTAAATTCATCATTTCTGCTATTCCTTGCAATTTCATCTAAATTCGAGGTTTCCTCGCGGTTGTTTTCAATATTATAGTCATCTTTCTTTTTTTCTTTAAGCTTGGTAATTATCTTCTCGTTTTTCATGGCCTCGGTCAGTTTAATCCTCCTGGCAGATTCAATTTCTATTAGCTGACTTCTTTCGTGCTCCAGCATCTTAATCTCATCTTTAATAAAAATACTATGATGGTAAATAGCCTGAATATTTTCTGCCTTTCCGGATATTGCTTTCATTTTCAGGATCTTTCCCTGGTATTCTTTCTTAAGCCTGATTTGTTCTTCCTTGCTAAGCCTGGAACTTACAGCCTGCCCGAATGCTTCCTTCTCCTCGCGAACTTTATGCTCGCGAAGCCTGAGAACAGGATCAAGCCTGAAAGAGAATTTTTTCATTTATTTCTACCCGGTATATTAATAACTATAGTCAGTCCGCGATAAATCACACATAATAACAAAGACGATTGCAACGCCTGCTAATTATTATTATCGTATAATAACGAAAATAATTTAGTTTGTAAATAAAAAAAGTGGAGAAATGATTTTTTCAAGTATGAATAATTAATTGATTCAATGAGTCAGTTATTATTTAAGGGAATCTGAGATTAAAGTGATATTCCCGCCAGGGAAAATTGGCTTTAACATATAACTGCAAAATCATCGGATAATTTGATTATTTTTGTTATATTCATAGAAATTATCATTATTAAAATAATAAGCTAAACGTAAAGGTAAAAAATGAGTAGAGGATTTATCGGAGTTTTGTCAGTAATAATATCTTTTGTTTTTGGGATGTTGGTATTTGGTTCGGAGGATTTTTTCAGTGGCCAACTGGATGAAGACAGGGTAAAAGAAGCATTTAAAGAAAAGAAGTCAAAAATTTTAAAAATGCTGAAAAAAAAGAATCTCAATGAAAATAATTACCATACTTTGTTAGTCGCAATTAAGGAAAGCAGGGATATTCTGCTATATGTCCGGCACAGGGACAGCACGAAGTATGAATTGCTGAGCAAGTATAAAATATGTAAGTCCAGCGGCATTCCCGGTCCTAAAAGAAGATCAGGTGATAAACAGGTGCCCGAAGGTTTTTATTATATCAAAGTGTTTAATCCGCAAAGCCGTTTCTATTTGTCGCTTGGAATTAATTACCCTAATAAGTCTGACAGCATTCGCGGGTATGCTCCTGATCTGGGAGGAGATATCTATATACATGGCGGATGTTATACTCTGGGTTGCCTGCCAGTTACAGATGACCTGATAAAGGAAATATACCCGATTTGTTTGCTGGCTGCCAAAAATGGCCAAAGCAAAATTCCGGTATATATTTTTCCTTTTGAAATGAACAAGGCAAAATGGAAGCAATTCTCCTCCAGATATTCAGCTGATAAAAAACTAATTGATTTCTGGAAGGAATTGAAGGTCGGTTATGATAAGTTCGAACAAAATTATGAGGAAATTGATTTTGAGATTGATGGTTTAGGGAAATATATAATCGAAAATAATTGCCAATAGTTGAAATGTCTAACCGCTTTCCCGGATGGCCGGATAGTATTAAATCTGAAAAATTTATTTCGTTTTAATCCTTGCAAGCTTGTTCAAAAATATTGGTTTGTATTTGAAGTACAGGTCGATGAAGAATTGTCTTTTTAGAACAAGCACTATCAGCAAAATTTCACTAATAAGAGCCATCAGAATACTCTGAATGGGATCAAGACTGTGCTTGAAAGCAGGAACCAGCCCGGAGTAAAATGTGCAGCCATATAGTAAAAGCACATGAAGTACATACACAAGCAGCGTATTCTGGCCTATTTCCAGCATACCTTTGGGGATTTTTCTGAATATCATTGGAATTAAAGCAAAAATCCCAAAAACAATAAGTACATGCGGCAGGTGGTAGAAAGTATAATCGTACATGAAAATTTCTTTAAAATTCTCCCAACCGGTGTATTCATAAGCCAATTCCAACAAATCCGTTCTGGATAGTTTCAATATTATGCCAAGGATTACAAGGATCAGCGGAAAGAAATAACTATCAACAAATCCCGGCCGTTTGTGAATAACCCACCCAAGAGCACTTCCCCAGAAAACGAATCCAACCCAGGGAAATAGCGGGAATATTGAATTATAATCCTTGTTGAAGTAAGTTGCTACCGGTAGTGGAAATATCTCAAGCCAGTTGATGGAATTAACCGTTGGAGTTATCAGGAAAATTCCGAGGGCTGCTATTACTGATAACAAAGGATATGGCATTTTCATCTTTTTATGCAGGAAATACGCACCAATAATAGCCAGCAGGCCAAACCCTATGCAATGCAGCACATGGGAAAGAAACATGTGGGTAAAATCCATAATGTTTATATTCGGGAGAGCCCATATTATATCCATGTTGAACTGGAGCAGATAGCCGGTTCCGATCAGTACCAGGGCCCTTTTAATTCCCTTTTTTACTCTCGGGTTTTCCAGGAAGCTGTTTTCATTTTTTTTAAACAGAAGGTAAGTGAAAATGCATCCCGAAACAAAGAAAAATACCGGTGCAGTTAAACCCCGGTTAAAATTCCAGTAGCTGTAAAGGGCGGAACCCGATTGGGTAAATTTCTCTGCCAGCACACCAGATATCAAATGCCCCTGCACCATCGACAGAATGGCAAATGTCCTTATTAAATCAATAAATATTATACGTTTCAAAATCATCCTCGAAATTATCTTCCTGCGAAAATACATAAAATAATTATTAAAGAATAATTTTGATAATAACTATTGTGTTGAGTTAGTTGAAATTATAATTGCATTGTTTTTAGACAAGATAAGAATAGTAAGCGTCACTATCAGAATTATTGTGATCAGAAAAATATAATAACTGCTTGCTGCACCCATATTTTATTTCTGAACATAAAGTTTTAAATCTGATCGGATTCTGAAGAAAAACCTGTATATTTGGTATAATTGAAATAAATCCGGAGGGAAATTATGTTTACAGGATTGATAGAAGAAGTTGGCAAAATCGAATCGATCACGCCCATGGGTGGCGGAAAAAGAATCAGGGTGAAAGCAAAAAAGATAATGGACGATTTGAAAATTGACGATTCGGTGGCTATTAACGGCGTTTGCCAGACAGTTGTCTCTTTTAGTGATTCAACATTTGACGTTGACGCAGTAGAGGAAACAATTCGGAAATCTACGTTTGCATTGATGAGAACCGGAGACGAAGTAAACCTGGAAAGGGCGGCAAAGCTTGGCGACAGACTGGGCGGCCACATTGTTCAGGGGCATGTTGATACACCGGGCAGAGTGATTTCGGTGGGGGCAACTGCTACCGACCGGCTTGTTTGGATAAGCTTCCCTTCTCAGTTCGAAAAGTATGTTGTTAATTCAGGATCTGTTACAATAAACGGAGTAAGCCTGACTACTGCAAGGGTTGACGGCCCAAAATTTATGGTAACAATCATTCCTCATACCTGGGACGTGACTATTCTCAGAAAACTTAAAGCCGGCGATGAAGTAAACCTTGAATTTGATATTATCGGGAAGTATATTGAGAAACTGACATTACCACACATAGCCGGCGGAAAAAAATCCGATGGCGGCCTGGATAAATACATAACCCAGCCGGAATGGTAGCGGAAAATTTACAAAGCTTTTAATTTCAATATATTTTAATATCCCGCTAATTAAAACAGATGCTTTTCTGTAAGTCAGAAATACTTAACAATATTGCCCCGGCACGCCTTGCTTCAGGCAAATCTGCGAATCTTATCGGATGCTTTTTTTATATTGTAAAACCCACGAGCAGCAACAAATGAGCTAAGTAATTGAAAAATTATTAAAAAAAGTTTTTGGATAATTTTTTTTATACCCTTATATTTGTAAGCTCTAAAGAGTAGTACCACTGGGGCGTCGCCAAGTGGACTAAGGCATCGGCCTTTGGAGCCGACATACGCAGGTTCGAATCCTGCCGCCCCAGCTGTAATTTTTTTACAAAGGTGATTTTAATATGTTAGACCTGAAAGTTGTAACCGGACGTTCAAACGTTAAATTAGCACAGAAAGTTGCTGCACATCTCGGAGTTGAGTTGTCTGAAACCACTATTCGTAATTTCTCTGACGGGGAATTATGGGTAAAATACGAAGACAATGTTCGCGGTGTTGACCTTTTCGTAATTCAGTCTGCTACTGCACCTGCTGAGAACTGGCTCGAAATGCTGCTTATGCTTGACGCGGCAAAAAGGGCATCAGTTAAGCGGGTTACCGCAGTTATTCCTTATTTTGGATATGCCCGACAGGACAGAAAAGATCAGCCGAGAGTGCCGGTAACAGCAAAACTTATGGCAAATTTGCTTACAAGTGCCGGGGCTGACAGAATTATTACTATCGACCTTCATTCATCACAGATACAGGGATTTTTCGATATCCCGATGGATCACCTTTATGCTTCTCCCGTTTTGATTCGCAGGCTTCGTCGCCAGAAAATGGATTCTCTGGTAGTTGCTTCTCCCGATGTCGGTGGTATCAAAACAGCTCGTGCTTATGCAAAAAGAATGGATGCCGACCTGGTTCTTGTTGACAAGAGAAGGCCTGCACACAATGTTGCCGAGATAGTACATGTGATTGGTGATGTCAATGAGAAAAATGTAATTATTGTTGATGATATGATCGATACCGGTACTACTTTTGTACGTACTGCCGAAACATTGAAGGAACGCGGCGCTTTGCAAATAACCGGCGTTTGTGTTCACCCCGTGTTCTCCGGCCAGGCATTGGACAAAATTGAAGCTACAAGTGCTGTTGATAAGATATTTGTAACAGATACAATACCAATGAAAAGAGATTATGATAAAATTGAGGTTGTATCAGTTAGTGAACTTCTGGCTGAAGCTATTATCAGGACACATGATAACAGGTCGATCAGTTCGTTATTTGAAATTGAAAGATAATTATATTATATAGAAACAATAAGAAATAAAATATAAATCTTTTTTAAGGATATATAGTAATGAGTGTAATAAACTTAAAAGTAAAGAAAAGAGAGACAGGCAAGAGTGCGGCCAGCCAGACAAGAAGAGAAGGTTTAGTACCTGGTATTTTCTATTTCAAAGAAGAAGGAAATATCCCGATTTCCGCAGAGCCACTGGATTTGAAACCAGTTGTTTATACTTCGGCAATGCGTATTGTAAATCTGGAAATTGAAGGCGAAGCCGAACCAAGGGAATGCTTCCTTAAAGATGTATCGCTTCACCCGATAACAGATTCTGTTCTGCATTTTGATCTCCTCGGAATTAAACGCGGTGTGGAAATGACAGCAGAGGTACCCGTGGTTCTTAAAGGCCAGGCAATTGGTGAACGTCTTGGAGGTATTGTTCAGCAGGCACTTCGTAAAATCCAGGTTTCATGCTTCCCAAGGCACTTGCCTGAATTTATTGAATTAGACATTTCCGAACTTAATGTTGGCCAGTCCCTGACTATTGGGCAGGCTCAGATGGAAAATGTTGAATTTGCCATTCCGGGCGATACTGTTGTTGTTTCTGTTGTTAAATCACGTCTCAGCTCTGATGCTGATGATGAAGAAGGCGAAGAAGGCGAAGAGGGCGAAGAGAAAGAAGAAGCAACAGAAGAATAGATTTGATGAAATTTTTATATCGGGGGTATCTGTTGCAGATACCCTTTTTTTTTAAGGAAAAAATATGGCTTCAAAAGTAGAATGGCTGATTGCGGGGCTTGGCAACCCGGGTGATAAGTACAAACATTCACGCCATAATATCGGTTGGATGGTAGGTACTGCACTGGCTGAAAAATACAAGAAACCTGTTATGCAGTTCAGCCCTAAATATATGCATTCAGCACAAAGAATTAACGGGCAGCTTGTTCTTATGATAATGCCTACAACATTCATGAACCTGTCTGGCGAAGCTGTTTCAGAGGTTTGCAAGGATTTTGGCATAGCTCCGGAAAGAGTTGTGGCAATTTGTGACGAATATAATTTTCCCGTCGGGAAGGTTCATTTGCGTCGTGGCGGCGGTGACGGCGGGCATAATGGTATAGCTTCAATAATTGAAGAACTCGATTCAAATGAATTTTTCCGCCTGAGATGTGGAATAGGCAAAGGGTTTGAATCGGGGGAAATGGTTGATTATGTGCTTTCAAGCTTCAGGGACGATGAGATATCTGATAAAGATATTATGGTTTCAAGGGCTGTTGAAAGTATCGAAACTCTTGTCAGGCTTGGGGAAGGCCAGGCAATGTCGGTTGTAAACTCCGGGAAATTATGGAAACCGGATGCTGATGACAGCAAGAATGAAAAAGAAAATGAAAAAAATGATACTGAACTAAAGTCTGATAAATAATACATTCTTTTATTCTTTGATAAATTCCATAAATAATATATATTTGCTAATTCTTTGAATTACTCTTTAAACAAAACTTTCGGAGAAAATTATGGGCTTAAAAGTTAAAGCTGACAGCAAAGAACAGATTGCTGAATATAATGTAGAATTTGAAAGAGTTGATAACAGCACACATTCTCAGATCGATGAAGACCTGAAAAAAATTGCTGAAGAAAAATGTTTTATAGTTGTTAACCTTGAAAATGTTAAGTATATAAGTTCAGTTGGCATAAGGGTGATACTTGCTACTGCCAATCTGCTTCGTAATAAAAAAGGCGATATTGTACTTACCGGAGTCCAGGCTCAGGTTGCCGAGGTTCTTAATATGTCCGGCCTTAAGGAAATGGTCAGAACTGAATTAAGTAACCGCCTTGCAACCGAAGCACTGCTTGAAGGTTATAAGCTATATTGATCCGGAAATGAACTTTAACCATAAAATCCGGTATTCAGCCGGATTTTTTTATTGAATGACCTGCTGTTAAATGCATGAAATAATGGCAGATATAATTATAATTGATCAGCCGGTTCCTATAATTTTTTTTTACTGCTGTAAATATTAGTATTTTTGCATCACGGCAGGGGGATAAATGCCGGTTTTGAATGATTTTTCGGGATGAAAAATGTTCCAGAATACTTTATTGGTAATTGCATACTACTTTCCGCCCATGGGGCTTAGCGGCGTTCAGAGGACAATGAAATTCGTGAAATACCTGCCTCAGTACGGATGGAAGGTTATTGTACTTACAGCACAGCCAAAATCATATTATGCTTATGATGAATCCCTGGCTTTTGAAATTGATAAAGAAGGGATAGAGGTTTTCAGGGCTTCAAAAAATAATAAAGCCCCTAAGAAAAAAGAAAAAGAGAAAAAATTCCCGTCCTATTTTACACAGAAAATCGGGCGTGGCATTCTGCAGACAATATATCAGCCGGACAGTAAAATCGGCTGGAAAAAATCAGCAGTAAAAATGGGCGAGAAAATAATGAGGGAATACCCCGTAAATGCTATATTTTCAACTGCACCACCCTTTACTGATTTCCTGGTGGCAAATGAACTCTCTAAAAAATTCTCCAAACCATTTATTGTTGATTACCGTGATACATGGGTGGATAACCCTTTTCATTTCTATCCTACTCCTTTCCATAAAAACAGGAGTATAAACCTTGAAACGGATATCCTGACTCATGCGGAAAAAGCAATTGTTACAACGAGGTATTCAAAGGAATTGCTGCTGAAAAGATACAGATTTCTGAATCACAATGATGTACTGATAATACCTCATGGTTTTGATCCTGATGATTTCTATTTCAGCCCGGAAATTCAAAAAAGCGAAAAATTCACAATTACTCATTCCGGTGTATTCCAGGATAACAGAACACCAAAGTATTTTCTGAAAGCGCTGAAGAATTTTATAGAAAAAAATCCATCAGCAGGCAAAGATATAAACGCAAAATTTGTTGGACTGATGAGAAGCAGCCATACAAAAATGGTTAAGAAAATGGGATTGGAATCCAATGTTGATTTAGTTGGATATGTTCCGCATAAAGAAGCCGTCGGTCATATTATTAATTCTGATGTACTCTGGATGATGCTGAACGATACAATTCGAACTCCGGGCAAATTATACGAATATTTTGGCGCACGCAAACCCTTGCTTGTTTCATCTCCTCCCGGTATTATGAGAACTATTGCCGAGGAATCCGGCTGTGCAATATGTACTGATCCGAAAGACGTTAAAGCCATCGAGAGCGCTATTGCTAAATATTATAATATGTGGAAAACCGGAAACCTGCCGGAAATAAGCGTTGATTTTACTTCAAAGTACGACCGCAGCCTGCTGACAGGAGAACTGGCAAGAGAACTGGCAATGGTAGCAGATATCGGGTAATATGAATATGATAGAAGATTTCGAAAATACAGAGCAAAATGATTTTACCGAAAAGGATAAAAAATCCTCCTCCGCTTTATTCAAAATGAGCAGGTGGTCGGTTTTTGCAATTATTACCATTGCAGCATCGTTAACGATTTTTTATATATTCAACGTTAACAAGGTAAACGGTTTGCTTTATGAAATCAGGCAAATGGAAAAACAAAAGAAATCGCTTAATATCAGTAATGAACTTCTGGGCACTAAAATAGCAGATCTGGAAAGCGCTGAAAGAATTACGGGTATAGCCAGAAAAAAACTTGGTATGGAAAGGCCGCAAACACCACCGGAAATAATCAGAGAAAAATAATTATCAGAAGATATTATGGGAATCTTTGCCGACACAGATATCTTTGTTTTGATTTTGCCTTTGTCAGCATTTATTATTTCCCTATTCACATCTGTCGGGGGTGTTTCGGGGGCTTTTTTATTACTTCCATTCCAAATGTCAGTTTTAGGGCTTACCGGCCCCGGTGTAAGTGCTACAAACCACCTTTTCAATATTCTGGCTATTCCCGGAGGTGTTTACAGGTTCATCCGTGAAGGAAGAATGCTTTGGCCCCTGGCATTATCATTGTCGGTGGGTACCTTTCCGGGAGTTTTCATTGGTGCTGTTATCAGGATTGAACTACTACCTGACCCCGGAAATTTTAAAATTTTCGCCGGATTAGTGTTAATATACATCGGCATAAGGATGCTAAAGACTTTACTGGCAGGCAGGAGTAATAAATCAGAGCCTAAAGAAAAGGCTGAAATAAATGCCAGGGTTTCCGTCAACAGTATATCATTTTCACATACGTCTTTTTCCTATTCCGGTATTGAATATCGTATCCCGCATTTAAGCCTGGCTTTTATAAGCTTATTTATTGGAATTGTCGGGGGAGCTTACGGCATTGGCGGAGGGGCAATTATTGCGCCGATTCTGATCAGTTTTTACCGCCTGCCTGTATATACAATTGCCGGAGCATGTTTGTTCAGTACTTTCCTGACTTCACTATCAGGCGTTATATTTTTTATGATACTATCAAATTATTATCCCGGAATTGCTATAACCCCGGACTGGCTCAACGGCTTTCTTCTTGGTATCGGAGGCTTTGCTGGAATTTATACCGGAGCAAGGGTTCAAAAATATCTGCCGGCAAACCTTATAAAAATAATTCTTACTGCTTCAATAATATTCATAGCGCTGAAATATCTATCCGAATTGCTGTGATATTTTTTAAAGGTTTGTTGATAAAAACATATTTTACCTAATAGAATGTGTGTGGTATAAAATAAATCATTGGAAGTAAAAACTTCATCAACGTTTGTAGATCAGGTTGATTTCTGATAATTCCCTGCCAATCTCGTGAATACCATATAAAATTTTTTCTGTCTGTTCATCTGAAGGTTTCTTCTGTCCTTCTAAATATTGGGACAATAATACATGATTCATACCTATTTTCTCAGCTAAATACTCGGGATTCAGAGCTTTATAATATTGAAAGAATTCTTTAAAATCAACTTCAAATTTGAGATTTTCTTCCTGAATTTCAAAATCTTCTTCTTCGAAATATAGATTTGCAGCCTCTAATGCATTATCAATCAATTCGGTAATTGTAAGCCCGGTAGTAAATATCGGGTGATTTTTACTATAAGCCGAAAAGCCGGTATCAGTTTTTTCAACGATCATTAATATTTTATTTTTTAAAAAATTCATAATCATCCTTTAATCAGTCGTCAATTTAATTCAGCGTCTTTCAGAATTTTTTTCTCAAGTCCCTTGCCAACTTCATGGCTGCCGTGGTTGGGGAAAATAATCAATTTCTGTTTGAAATCATGTTTCATCTTTATATGCGAACCTTTTTGTGATATCGGATACCATCCGTCTTTTATCAGAAGCCTGTATAGTTCCGAACATTTCATTAATACAATCTCATTGCAAAAAATACACAATTAAAAATGAAACGAATAAAGATTACTGAGTATTCCTAAATAATATTTTTGCCAACATTAGTCAATCAATTTGTCTTTAACTCTGTTTTTAAAACGTAAAACATTGATATTTATGATAATTCATAACCACTTTAGCAAAATAAATTCTTAAAACATCTTTTCAACCCATTGGTAGAATTTTACAAAATCAGTAACCTGTTCCCAATTAATTTTTCAATCCTGCCTTATCAATCTTTATAATTACCTGTTTCAAAATTTCCAAATATTTATCAATATCGCTATTACTGATTGATTTATTTAAAACCCATTTCAAATTGGATTTTGCCGGTTGAAATCTATCTGTTTTTTTCAGTTCCTTTTTATAGAAATCAATTATTGAATCGGCATTGTTAACTTTTTTTCGGATTTCTTCAAATCCGGTGTAAATGCTTTGTTTGAAAACCGCGCCGGGAGGATAACCGAAACATAATCCGACAAATTCATTTTCAAATAGCTTGTTCAAAGAAAATCCTTTTGAACCCCAGCGGATTGATAATCCTTCTTTATCTGCAAAATCGAATAAAGCATTAAATACTTCTTTCCCAATAATATCTAATTCCGACATGAATTTACTTTTATCAGTTTTTGGCAATGGCGAGGAAGAGCTTGCTTTTGTTCTTATAAATTCTTCATCCCCAACAATAAAATCGCTGGAAATCATCTTTTTGTTTGCTGTATTAACGAAATATTTAAATTCAACGCAAAATATATTTAAGCCTTTTTTTCGTAAATACAACGCTGTTTGCTTAATATCCTTTGTTATATCCGAAGCGACAATAACAAGTTTGGAGCTTTTATTCCAGGAAAGTTTTTCTTCAATATCCGATTTGAAATATTCCTGGTAATAATCTTCAAGAGTAGCGTCTTCTCCTGAATAATTTTGATAGATTTCGTTCAGTTGTTCGTAATCCAGATTGTCGATATAGGATGCGTATTCAATAAGTTGTGCTACAGTATCCCGTGCAGTCTTTCCTCTTTTTAATTCAATTACCACCGTATTTCCAAATTGGTCAATTCCAAGCAAATCAATGAATGTATTCAAATTTGTTGTTACCTGTCTTCCGATGATCAGGATTTTTGAATTATCAAAAAAATATTCCGGGTTGTTTTCAAGAAGAACCTCCAAATCAATCTCTTTGTTCTGTTCTTTGAAATCCTGCTCCCTGAATTGGACGAATTTACCGTTATTATCAATTGTAAATAGTTTCATTTTCTCTCAACTATTTAAACGAATTATTCCATTTAGCTTTGTTTTAATTCCTATCTCAATATACTCCTTTATTCTAAATCAATCAAGTGTATTACAAAAAACGGCGCAACTTTTTACTATTCCGGCGTGGCAGCCAACTATTTCTTATTTCCCGCTTTACTTTCATTGCAAAATTCAATATATTATAATGATTTTTAATAATTGAACCGGAGTGTCTGTAATGAAAAAAGTTTTAACCATATTGATAACATTATTTTGTATTTCGAGCCTTGCACCGGCAAACCCGGACAAGCCCAAAGATGAAATACAGGAAGCCGGATCCGCTTTCGGACGTTTCATGGAATCGGCGCACCCTACGCCGATGAAAGCCCCGAAAGTGCCTTCTATGCTGCCTCTTGCCGAAACATCAAAATCGGCGCTTTTCCTGAATTCAAGCACAACTGTTGATGCCGATGCCCTCGGAAACAGGGTACAGAATGAATCCTCCATTGCCGTGAACCCTACAAATCCGCTGAACCTGATTGCATCGGCAGTGGACTACAGAGATAACTCGGCCACATGGGTGTATGTTTCCCACGACGGCGGTAAAACCTGGGAAAACATTAACCTCGGGCATGTATTCGGAACATGGAGGTCTTCCAACGACCCCTCAGTGGCTTTTAGCAACGAGGGCGTGGGCTATCTTGTTCATGGCGGTTTCGGAACAATGAGCAGCGGCGGAGTGCTGATGGGCGAGAATGGTGTTTTCTTTGCCCGCAGCTTCGACGAGGGCAGAACATGGGAACAGCATATTCCCGTCATCCTTCACAGAGGAACCATGACACTTGATTCTTCATTCGAAGATAAATACTATATTACTGTTGATAACAGCCCTTCTTCGCCTCATTACAGCGATCTGTACATTCCCTGGAAAAGAATGAGCCCACGCGATTCAGCCACACAGATTGTAATGTCGAAATCCGTTGATGGCGGTGATACATGGACTGTTCCTGTTGGTGTTTCCGACAGGCTTACAGGTACAACTGAAGATACTACTTACGGCCAAAGCTGGCCTTTGGCAGCCTGCGGGCCTAATGGCGAGGTTTACGTGGTGTGGAATCACGGTATAGAGCACGGCGTTGGTTTTGCAAAATCAATGGATGGAGGCGAAACATTTTCGGATGCAAAAATTGTGCATCACTATGAAATTTTCGGTGAAACCAGGAATCTTCCCGGACAGGGATGGCGTCACTCAGTGAAAGGAAAAGTTCGTGCCGAGGCCTATCCCGCAATGGTAACTGATGTTACCGGCGGTCCCAATAACGGAGCGATTTATCTTATCTGGGCTGCAGACAGAGTGCCAAATATATACTTTTCAAAATCAATGGATCAGGGTGAAACATGGACGGATCCGATAACCGTTCATTCAGATAACACAAATGATCAGTTCTGGCCCTGGCTGGCTATTGACCCTTTGAACGGTGACCTTGCAATTATGTATCTGGACAGCCGCCGCGATCCGGATAATATCATGGTGGAATGCTGGGTAAGCTACAGCTCCGACGGCGGTGATACATGGATAGACCGCCCCGCTGCCGATGTTTCCGGCGACCTGAGACTGAATCCCTTTACCGGCAATGCATTTGCCGGCGATTACAGCGGGTGTGCTTTCTACGACGGAATTATATATCCTTCGTGGATTGATATGCGGAATGCTGTAAGTGATGTTTTTGACAGTGATGTTTATACCGCAATAGTTAATACAAGAGCGCCGCTTCCGGTACAAAATTTTGAAGCGTCAGTTTTTGCAGCCGATCCTACTTCCCTTGAACTTAGTTGGGAAGAACCGACAGAAACTTCATTTGGCGCTCCGATAGGAGAATTTCATTATTCATTATGGCGCGACGGGGAGTATTTTATGCAGCTTCCTTCGGGAACGGACAGCTACACAGACTCGGGGCTTGAGCCTTTTAAAAGATATGATTATAAGATAAGAGTTATCGGAACTTCCGATTCAAGTATGGCAAAGGAAGATTTTTCTTATGCAGGCGGAGCCAAAGAGCCGCGCTTTCCTGATATAGAATATGTGAAAGGCGAAGCTGATAACAATACGACGATTTATGTGAAAATGCCTGCGGTAAGGGCAGACATGGAAACACCCCTTGCAGCTCTGAAGCGTTTTGCAGTATTTTCCGACGGCGAGCTGCTTGGTTCCGAGGAAGTAAGCCCCACAGATACCGGCAAAGTTGTAAATTTTGCATATCAGTTTTCTGCTCCGGGTTTTTATATGTTTACTGCAACGGTCAGCGATGATTTCGGTTCCGGTATCGATCCCCAGACCAGCGATAAATCATTCCCTGTCCTCGGATATACAGGCCCTGTAAATGATGAACTCAGCGAAAACTTTGATAATCTGCCACTCAATAAATATTTCAATTCCGGCAGATGGGCAACAACCAGCACTTTCTACAAATCAGCTCCAAATTGTATAACGGAATCCCCCGACGGCAACTACGAGGACGGCAAGGCAGATACTCTTATGCTCTTCCCGGTCGAGGCAGCGCCAAATCAGGAAATAATACTAAGCTTCTGGCATACCGCAATAGTTGAAAAGGGCGACGATGCCATGGTTGAATATTCAACCGACCGTGAGAACTGGAACGAACTTGGAAAATATTTAATAACTGATTTTGATCCATGGGACGACGGCGAGCTAAACGCCGACGACTGGAAACACGAGGAAATATCAATTGGCAGATTCGAGCAGACGGACAGTATTTTTGTGCGTTTCCGCTTCCGGAGTTCGGTATTTAGAAATAATGACGGCTGGTATATTGACGATATAAGTATAAGCGGCATTACCGATGTCGATGATAATTTTAGCAATGAAACAACAATAAAAGTATTCCCCAACCCCGCAGTGAACGCGCTGAATATTGAAACAAGCAATCCGGCTGCTTTCTACGGCGATATGAAAATAATTGATATTTATGGCAGCGATGTCAGCCTGCTGGTTCCGATTGAATCGCTGAACTCCGGCTCCCTTAGGCTGGATATTTCACATCTGGCTCCCGGAGCTTACTATATAGCCGCTAACGGAATCCGGGGAAGGTTCACAATTGTTAGGTAGGTATACTTTCTCATTTTCTAATTCTTTTACAATAATTACTCATCCGGTGGCTTTAAACCGCCGGATGAGTAATTTTATTTGTAGGGCTGTCTATCATAAAAAACTTATGTTTATGCAAACTAAGCTGTTTGTATAATTTTAACTTATCATGTCGGGATATATTGAAGTATAGCCTGAGCATTTTGAAGCAAAAATTTGCTTTTTTCAGACCTTATTGGGAGCAATGCACCGATATTTGAACCTATTACCACCTTGTTCTTTCTTCAACGCACTCGCATTCGTGGAGGAGTGGTCCCCTTACGATGGTTGCACACTGCTTGTGTTTGGAATGGGACGGGAACTGAATTGGATTAATCTAAAACTGCTACTTAAAATTACGAGGAGTCGGATTTCTGAATTTTCAGCATGATTTTTGATATATTTGTTCCATCTGTTATTATGAAAAAGGGCTGTGACATAATGTTAGAAATTAAAGGCAAAAATATTTATATAAGCGGAGGGTCAAGGGGAATTGGCAGGGCTTTAGCCATTGAATCAGCAGTAAACGGAGCAAATGTATTTATCGCAGCAAGAGATAATCAAAAGCTGACAGATCTTAGCAGAGAGATTAGTGAAAAATTTGGTGTCAAATCATCATATTCATTTTGTGATGTAAGCGATAAAAATTCGGTAATGGAGAGTATAAACCAGGCGCTTGCTTTTCTAAGTAAAATTGATATAGCTATATTGAATGCAGGAATAGGCGGATCGGAGAAAATTGCTGAGTTTGACAGTAACAATCTGCAAAAGATTTTCGAAGTGAACGTTTTTGGTATAGCACACGCACTTGAATTTCTAATTCCGGGAATGAAAGAAAACGGAAGCGGAATTATAGCAGGAATCAGTTCTATGGCTGATGTGCGCGGCTTCCCGGGTTCCGCATCGTACAGTTCCAGTAAATCAGCGCTAAGCATGTTGCTGGAATCTGCCCGTATTGAGATGAAAAGATATAATGTAGATGTTCTTACAGTCAGGCCCGGATTTGTGAAAACCGATATGACAGACCAGAATGACTTTGAAATGCCATTTTTGATGCAGCCGGAAAAAGCTGCAAAGATAATTATGGACGGGATTCGAAAGAAAAAAAGAATAATTGCCTTCCCGAAACAAATGGCTCTTCTTACCGGACTTGTTAAGATAATTCCGTCATGGATATTTGAACCTGCTTTAAAAAACTGGGATAAAAACGCGAGGAAAAAAAAGTGAACAAAGGAGCATACAGGCTTATTATTTATTTATCCACGGACAGAGAAATTGAAATAGGCGCCCTGGGTAAATATTTTTTCAAAAAGGGATGGTATGTTTATACCGGAAGTGCCATGAATAACTTACAAAAAAGAGTTGACAGGCATAATAGAAAAGAAAAAACTTTGAGATGGCATATTGATTATTTTCTGAATGACAGTTGTACTGAAATTGAAGAAACATTATACTATCCGTCTGATGAAAAGAACGAATGCGAGTTGAATGCCATGCTGCTGATTGAACCAGGGGTTTCAGTCCCGGTAAAAGGTTTTGGCTCATCGGATTGTTCTGTTTGCCCGGCACATCTTCTGTATTTTGGGAAAAGAAAACCAATAATTAAATAAAAGGATACTTTGATGAAAATTATTTTTGTAATTACAGCAGTATTGATCTTTGTTGCCTGTGGCGGCAAGGAAAACACGAACGAAGAATTACAGGCTGATCAGATTAAATCTGATCCTGAATGGATAGAAATCACTTATGCCGACAGCGTTTTCGGGAAACACGGCTATAGCGGATCATTCCTGTTGCTTGATGAAAAAGAAGATAGTTATCATTTTTTCAATAAGGAGCGTACCGGAAAAAGATTCTGCCCGGCATCGTCATTCAAAATTCCGAATTCTATTTTTGCCCTGGAAAGCGGCGCTGTTGAAAGCAAGGACGAACTAATAAAATGGGACGGGCAGAAGCGCTGGCTGAAAGTCTGGGATCAGGATCATAATTTGCAAAGCGCCTATAGAAATTCCGTTGTCTGGTTCTACAAGGAAATTGCAAGGCGCATTGGGCATGACAGAATGCAGGAATATATCGAAAAAGTAAATTACGGAAATAATGATATTTCAGGCCCCGTTGACGAATTCTGGCTGAACGGAAAGATAAGAATATCACAAAGGGAACAAATTGATTTCCTGAAAAAACTGTATCATAATAATCTTGATTTCAAAAAAAAGAATCTTGAAACCGTCAAGGAAATAATGCTTTTTTCAGATGAAAATGGAATGAAAATCAGGGCCAAATCAGGGCTGTCAACATTCGACAAAGTCGGGTGGTTTGTTGGTTGGGTGGAAAAAGGCTCTAATGTATATTATTTTGCGAATAACATCAGATTCGAAGGAGATTTTACACCCGAAGTTATGGCTGCCAGGATAAATATTACCCTTGACATACTAGACAAATTCTTTGGAAACACAATTTGATCGTTTCAAATATTATAATAAAAAGCTCCGGAAGCAATATTCCGGAGCTTTTTTAAAATTATGTAAATTATCTTCTAATGAATAAACAATATCTGAGACAGTATGAACAACGGGAGTAATACTATCAGCGAGAATTTAATCATGTATGAGAAGAAATCAGGCATCTTAATTCCCTGGCTTTCGGCAATAGCTTTAACCATAAAGTTCGGGCCGTTGCCAATATAAGTCATTGAACCGAAGAATACTGAAGCTACGGAAATTGCTATCATAAATGATTCAGGAATTCCGGCAATAGCTGTAACTCCGTCCAGCATTGCAGGGTTTTGCTGTGTAAGCCCGACAGTAAGAGAATAGAATGTAACGGCTGTCGGGGTATTATCCAGGAATCCGCTCAAAGCGCCGGTTGCATAGTAAATCAGGTTGGGAGCGTCAACTCCAAGCTGGTGCGCGTTTGCCTCGAGATATGACAGGCAGGGAACCATTGTAATGAAAATACCGATAAACAGGTATGCCACTTCCTCGATAGGTTCCCAGGAAAATTGATTTGCAAGCCTGACTTTCTGCTTTGTAAGTTTTAACGAAAGAACGGCCATCAATACAAAAACTGCCTCGCGGGTGAAAGCGCTAATTGTACCGGCTTTAATCCAGGAAATTGTATTTGGATTGATAAAGGCTACGGCAAGAACAACACCGAGAAGCCATACAAAGTTCAGGCTGCCTGTAATTCTGATAGGTTCTTTATTGTCATGGTCAATTTTAACGTCTTCAGGATCTTCTTTTTTGTAGAAATAGGAATCCACGAAGAAGTATATTACTATAAGTGCGATATTTACAAATGCCCATTCAACAACAAGGTTGGAGAACCATGTAAACGGTGCTCCGCGCAGGTACATCATGAACAGGGGCGGGTCGCCAAGAGGGGTAAGAAGACCGCCGCAGTTTGCCACTGTGGCAATAAAGAAGAGAATAGTATGAACTTTGTACTTTCTTTCCTTATTTGTATTTATCAGCGGGCGTATCAAAAGCATTGCCGCTCCGGTAGTCCCCATAAGTGATGCCAGAACCGACCCAATTGCAATTATAATCACATTGGTTTTTGGCTTTGCCTCGATATTACCACTAATGTTTATACCACCGGTGATAATGAACAAAGCTCCCAGCATCAGGATGAAAGGTACATAATCAAATATCACGGCGTGTTCCAGTTCGTGAAGCATACCATTGGCAAGCAGCCATGCCGCTGTTGGTATCCCAAGCCCGAGCGCTATAAACAGCTTATTCCTGTTCTTTTCCCAGAAGTTATGAGCTGCCAGCGGCAATACGGCTATTGCCCCCAACATTAAAACAAACGGGATCAATGAATAAATTGGTACTTCAAACTCGTGTTCCATAATTTCCCCAAATTCAGTTAAATAATCAAATTCATTTCTTCTAAAATCTCTATTTTCCAATCGTTACCATAACAGAAAACAAAATTAAGAAATTTAGAGAAAGAATTATAATAAAATTGAAAATGACTATGTAACCATAGTGTTGCTATTAATTATTAACTGCAAGGATAATTCTGAAATAATCTATTGTGAGGAAAAATATTTTGCGTCTTTTTTAAGTTTCATGGGTTAAGATAATAAACAAAAAACAATTATTCCGGTGAAATCATGAGAAGATTATTACTATTATCTTTTGCTTTATTATCATTCTTTGTGCTGAAGGAATCAGAGGCCCAACCAAGATATGATGTTGAATTCGCATATTTTAAATCCCCCGGCGTGCACCAATCTGAAGAAGGAGAATTTTCAGATGCAATGTATATAATGGATGCTTCGAATCTTTATTTTACATTTGTTTTAAACAATAACGGAAATACGGTATATGAAAATATTGGTAAAATGAAAATTTATCGTGAAGATGAATATGGAATTTTTACCACAGAGGTTTTTAATGAACAAATAGATGCCTGTTTAACTGCCTATGTCCAGAGGATATTTATAAATATGGACCCTTATGATTATGATGAAAGATCCTTTCACCCTCAATCATATCTTGAGTTAAATGCTCAGGGAGCAAATTATCATATACCTGACAGATTCAAATTTATGGCAAAAAATGTAACTCCGCGATATAAGGTTGTCATCAAATTGTCTCCGGATAAAGATACGACTAATAATTACGGGGAACTGATTTTCAGGCTTTATCTGAAAAAAGGAATTGCGCTTGTTTCGGCAGAAAATACATGGCAGGATATTGGTAAAAACAGCCCGAAAGATATTATTGCGGGAAAACTTAATTTCGATTCCCTTCATACGCTGTGTTCTGACATTGAAAACAGAGTAAATAAGCCCTTATTCGATTATTTTGACAGAAATTCATGGGAGCCGCAGAATGTAGACTATTCAAAATATAAAGCTATTTTCTGGATAGACGGGGACGATAAACCAGTAAGCAAACATGAGCGATATAATATTGCTATGTTTGGTTATAATGGCAGCTGGGATGACAGGCTTTCGGTTGTAATATTCAGCCAGGAAATTGCAAGGTTTCACACCGGTAATGTACCGGATTATGACGGAGGGTTTATGGACTTTATTGGTGCCAGGAACAATCCACCCGGAAATCCATCAGGCGAGAATATTAATAATGACGGGAATTCAATAATTTCAATGGACAATAAATATATTATTCCAATTAAATCCACACAATTTCCCGGAGACAATGCTCCACATTGCGGCTTAATTCAACCTGCCCCGGAAATGACAGGCTTTGTTAATGAATTCATGTACTATAAAAATTTTAATAATACGGATAGTATAGCTGTTTTAACAAATTATATAAAGGGGTATCATTCGATATATTTCGCTGTTGATTTTCGTCATCTGGCAAACAATGAAAAAATTATGCAGATGATAATTGATAATATCACTGCAAATGTAAAAAATATTTTCGCTTGTCTGATAACTGATAAGGATACGAATGACTACTTTCCGGGTGAAACAATAGAATTTGAATTGGCCACGGAAAATTCCATTGGATTTCCATTGCATGGTAAAAAGATAGTTTGTAAGTACAACCTATCCGGAGTAGTTGATACTGTATTCACAGACGACCGGGGAAAAGGAAAGTATATATTCGCCGTTCCGGAAGACGCACTACCGGGAAGCTATCATGTGAATTTTGTATATAATTCATCGGAATCCACAACAGCAATCGAAGTTGTTACTTTTAATGTTTTAAGTACTGATATTGCTTACAATGGTCCGGGAAACGTTTGTGAAAAAGAAACAGACAGCTACCAGGCTGAAGGAGAGTATAGAAATTTTAAATGGACAGCTTTGGAAAATTGCTCGATAAACGGCTCTTCCAATGAATCGTTTGTGGAAATCAAATGGAAAGAAGCAGGCCCTGCAAGAATTGAATTTTTGCAGAATATAACACGAATTAATAAAATCAGCAGGGACACAATAGTTAAGCAGGTTCTGCCACGTCCGGAAAAGGCTACAATCAGCAAGGCGGAAACATTGCAGGCGCTGATATCATCGTCGCCTGAGAACAACTATTGGTACTTCAACGGCGAATATATAAACAACGACCACGGCGACACCATTTACGTGCACTATGGTGGAGATTATTCCGTAAAAGTGCTTGGTGATAACGGCTGCTTTTCAGAAGCAGACACTTTCAGGCTGATAATATCTGTTGATGAAAATAAAAATAAAAATGATCTGACCATTTGCCCCAATCCGACAAATAATTTTATAAATTTATCCTATTCAGACAATTTTTCAGGAAAAGAAATTTTAATATTTGATATTTATGGTAATACACGATTTGAAATAAAAGATATTAGGCTATTGAAAGGAAACAGAATTCAAACGGATAGTTTTCCAAACGGGATATACTATTTGAAGGTCAAAACAGATTCAGGAATCATAACGCGCAGGTTTGTAGTTTTCAGATAAATATCAACTTTTACCACATCAATAAATCTGAACTATAAAATATTATCATGCCTGACATTCCCCAACCCCTACCCTTTGGGGAGGGTATGGGAGGTGCGGAAACTGAATTGGAATTTTCAAAACTGAGACTTCAAAAATTATGTGGATTCTGGATGTCTGAAATTATCTGTAGGGGCGGTTCTTGTGGCCGCCCATATCTAAGAATCCAAAATCAAAGAATAAGTGTAATGGGTCATCCGGCTATGTATAAAAATAATCAATAATTAAATTTTATCATTTAACCATTTCAAAATCCTCATCCCTCTTAATGTATTCCACTTCGAGGGCTTTCCGGTTTTCTCCATATCAAAAAATACCCGGCCGCTATATTTTTGCTGTACATTCCAGCTTCTGTCCTTATTTCTCTTATTAAGGAACAGTTCAACTGCATCTGAATATCTTTCATCATAGTGGAGATTATTTTTAGCCGAAAATTCAAGCATTCTCATAATATCATATCTCCACCTTGGTGGAAAAGAAAATCGGGTGTATTTCTGGTCAATGATATTGCCGGTTTTGTCAGACTTAAATAAACGATGCTGCAGGACGAATTCAACCGCTTTAAGTATTTGTTCATTCAGCTTTTGCTGCTGGCCGTAAGTATTATTATAATCTGCCATACATTCAAGAATACTGATCGTTGTGTGCATGGAGCTGTGCTGATGACCTTTTGGTGACTGGCAGTTCCATCCGCCGTCAGCCATTTGCCTTGCCGATAGAAATTCCACTAAACCGTGAATTCTGTCATCGTCAGGAGTGAAATGAGACATTAGTGAAGCAACCATGGCTGTTACACATTGTTCTCCATAGTTAATAGATCCGAAATAATTTATCCCTCCGTCCCTGTATAGTCCTCGGTCTATTAATAGGCTACATCCTTTTCTGCTGTTAACATCAGGTTCAATGCCGAAATATTTCAATGTCAGCAGGGTATATGTGGTTGAAATCCATTTAGGTGAGTATAAATCCCCGCCCCATGTATATTTTTTATCCTGAAAATCCAGGAACATTTTACCCCAGCCTGTTTCCGAGACTGATTTCCTTACAGGCTCGTATTCTTTTGGTGGCAGCCCAAGTATATCTTTCATGTACTGCCATTTAATCGCCGGATCGGAATCCATCATCCAGCGGTTTAAATTTTCATCCGCGTTTATCATCTCGGGGCTTTCCATCCCGGACGTGATGCTTTCACTAACTCGACGGTTATCTTTCCGATATAAAAATCAATTTCGGCAATAACAGGTACGGCTGCTTTATCAGCGGTTACCCAGCCTTCGATATTTCCGGTAAGGCCGTAACCTGATTCCCAGTTTGCGTGGGCTTTTATCTGGGCAACCTTTATCATGCCTCCAAGAGCATCTACCTCCATTTTTTTCTTTTTACCGGTAATATTCAGGCTTACATAGAAAGGATTCCTTTCAAAAACAGTATAAATTGATTTTTTTTGTCTTCTTGTACTTAGTTCCCTTGCCTTAAAAAACAGCCCCAGGGGATCGGAGAGACGTTGTTTTTTATTGATTTTTATCCCGGAACTGTGAACAAGTTTCTTCTTTACCCATTTCTTATTGCTTATTCTGCCGTCCTGGTAGTCGAAAAGCAGTTCCTGGTACTCGCGCGGTTTGTCGCTAAGTTTAAGATTTCTGGAATATTTTGCAGAGTAGCCGTAAGCCGGGTCGAACCAGGTTTGAAGAATGGCGTTTACATCAACCATTGGAACATGTGAATATGTATTAATATAAGCTTTGGCTACATGCCTTGGCCTGCCAAATACTTTTTCATTGCCATTGGTTACAACTTTTACTTTTGCAAGGGAAACACCCATGTATGAAATCTCGTATTCCAGTACTTCGCCATTCTGTACGCAGCTGTTTCCGGCGCTTCCAAGCGGAGAATTAAATAAAAAAGTAAAAATAATAAGTAAGGCTATACCTGCTAATAATTTCAATTTCATCAAATCCCCTGAAATATTACTACTACGCATTTTTTTGCAAGTTAAATAATGATCGGCTGATTTTCAAATCAAATCTTTATTGGTTGTTTTGTTTGGTGGTAATTGCAGATAGTTTGGGTGTCTCCGGAACAAAATAAGAAACAATATTTTCGATCTACACTACCGATATTAAGCCCTTTGACCGGAGCAGGGCAGCGGGATGCTGTATGAGCGCAGAGGCTGTAATATTATTCCGGGAACTCGCTTTCAAGCATATCATCAAATTCGTCCATAAATTCATCAATACTTGAATAATAGCTAACTGGCTTTATCGTGAAATGCATCAATAGCTTTTGCAGTTTTGGTCCTATATATGGATAAATTTTTGCATGATTCATTATCCTGTACTCGTAGAATGCTGATGCATCATCATGATTGAGTGAATTTTTAATATCATTGCTGAATTCCGGGCTTTTGGTTACGGCCTCGAATGTTTTAATTCCTTTTGCTGTTGCGTACGAAAGGATATTGCCGAGGCTCCACAGGTCAAAATCCGATACGTCCTGATTAAGATCGAAATCGATCCAGCGGAAAACACCTGTCTCGCTGTCGATTATTATATGGTCATTTCTGATATCACCATGGTTTAGTCCGTTTTTGTGCAGGAAGCGAATAGCTTCGAATGAATCACGAAGCTTCCGGAATATGATTGGCAGGTCCTCATGGTAATATTCATAATGTGATTTTTCGATTTGGGGTATGTATCGGAAGAAATTCTTCCCGCGTATATAATCAATTATTCTGACGTTATTTCCTTTTTCGTCATAGATTGTCCGGCCCTGCATGAACCTCATGTCATTCCTTATAAGGTCAAGGACTTTACTTTCTTTGTCCTGGCTTCTGTAGCATCGTATACGGAAGAAGCCAATATGAACCATAAAGTCTTCGTTGAAGACGGTTTTAATGATCTTCTCCTCTGATGTTTCAAGGTCAATCGCACTGAATACCCAGTATTTCGGCTGGTCATCAATTCCAAAGCGTGGTTCATTCATATTTCCACGCACAACGAAATCCCGTCCTTCAAGCCTTATCACATCCCCGCGGTTAATATTCATCCATTCGGTTGTATCTGTTACTATTTTAAACCTGAAAGGCTTAATTATCCAGCCGGTTTTTTCTTTTATTTTATCTATCAGATTAAGTTCTTCACTCATATAGCAGGAAATTGATTATTTATATTATTTAAAAGATTTAATAATTATCATCAAAATAGTGATATTTTTTTAAAATTCTCAGGCTAAGTTACATAAATAGTAATTTTAAGCATAGAAAAGTGGGTTGGCCACAAAAAATCTGCTGAAATTTTGTAATTGTAATTATTTTATGTTGGAATGCTAATAATATCCGAGCGTTAATAAAATCACATTGCACTATTTAAATATCGTCTTTTTTTATTATATTTATAATTGGAGATATATGCTGGCAAAGTAATAAATAGTCGAGTCCGAAAGAAAGAAGTATCCGGAAAATACTGTTCGAAAGATTTCTTGTTGTGTATGTTGTTTTTGTTTTCGTTCTGTCAGTTATTTAAAATAATCCAGATGTGAATTTATGGAAAATATAGCTACCGATATTTTACAATTGTTGAATAAATTATCCGGGATTAAAAGCCGGGAAAATGTTATTAAATTGTTCGTGGACGAAATAAATCATTTGTCTGATGAATTTAATATTGAATATAGTTCCAAATTAGATGTAGCAGATGCAGCATCTGTACCAATAACAACAGATGGTAAAGTTTCAGGCCTATTTATAATACATGGCAATACGGAAGATGTTGATATTGGTTTATTTGAAACATTAAAATATTCAATGGATTTGCTGTCTGTAATTCTGGAGAACATTACAAGGAAAGAGCAAATAGATTTTCAAAAGAACATATTTATTGATGAGTTTGGAGAAAAGGAAAGAACTATATTAGAAAGCCAGGAGAAGTATAGAATAACTCTGGATTCTATTGGGGATGCAGTTATAGCCACAGATAAAAACGGTTGTATTGATTTTATGAATCCGATAGCTGAACTACTAACCGGATGGAATGAGGAAGATGCTATCGGAATGGCATTGGAGAAGGTATTTGTAATTGAAAATGCTAATACCGGAATCAAAATTAAGAATCCTGTTGAAGAAGTTTTAAAAACAGGCAGGGTTATCGGCCTGGCAAACCATACTAAATTAACATCAAAAGACGGAAGGCAATTCCAAATATCAGATTCTGCTGCACCGATTATCGATTCTGACCAGGAGATAAGTGGCGTTGTACTTGTTTTTAGGGATGTAACTGAAAAATATAATATCAGGGAAAAATTGAAACGAAGCGAGGAAAGATTTACCTTTGCTATGGAAGCTACAAAGGATGGCATCTGGGATTGGAATATACCCCAAAATGAGGTTTATTACAGCCACGGCTATCTTGCTATACTCGGATACACAGAAGAGGAATTCGGCAATTCAGAGGATTCCTGGAAGGATTCAATTCATCCTGATGATTTCGATAAAGTAATGAAAGCGAATATTGGATGTATTGAGGGCCTTACAGAAAGTTTTGAAGTGGAGTCCCGTATTAAAAGGAAAGACGGCTCTTATGTGTGGATACTTGGCAGGGGCAAAGTCGTTGAAAGGGATGCAAATGGTAAAGCTATAAGAATGGTTGGTACTCATGCTGATATCAGTGACCTGAAAGAAAGGGAAAATGAGCTGTTCGAAGCAAAAGAGTTCCTGGAAACTGCTTTGGCAGCTTCCGCTTCAGGAGTGATTATTGCAGATGCTCCAGATTGCAAGATAAGGATGGCAAATTCAGCGGCTTTCAATATTCGTGGCGGCGACAGGGAAATGTTGACTGGTATTGATGTTTCAGATCATTCCGGCAAATGGCAAACTTATTATCCTGATGGCTCTCTATATAATCCTGAAGAATTGCCTTTGTCCAGGGCAATTATTAATGGTGAATCTGTAAAAGGGGAGGAGTTAGTTATTCGGGATGAAAATGGGAATGACCATTGGGTACTCTCAAATGCTGCGCCGATATTAAATATAGAGGGTGATATAATTGCCGGTATTGTAATATTTACAGATATTACAGATAGGAAAAGAATTGAGCGTTCTCTTAAATTATCTGAAGAAAAATTCAGGAAAGCATTTCAAATAAGCCCTGATGCTATTAATATTAATCGCTTATCAGATGGCTTATATATTGATATTAACGATGGTTTCGAGAAGATTACCGGATATAGCAGAGCGGAAATTATCGGTAAAACATCGATAGATAAGAATATCTGGAAAAACCCTGATAACAGAGAAAAAATGGTTAATATTATCAGGGAGAACGGCTCAGTATCGAATATGGAAGCTCAGTTTGCTATGAAAGACGGCAGTATAAGAACAGGGCTTATTTCAGCATCTGTTTTTGATTCCGGAGAGGATGTTTATATTCTTAACGTTACAAGGGATATTACCGATAGAAAGAAAATTGAAGAACAACTTATTGAAAGTGAAAGGCGTTTAAGGTCTTATATTGAAAATTCACCACAGGGAATTTTTATTGCCGATGAAAAAGGACAATATATTGAAGTAAATCCTGCCGCAGAAGAAATTACCGGATATTCTGAAGAAGAACTTTTGAATATGAATCTTTTAGAAATTATTGTTCCTGATAACCTGGAAAAGGCTGAAAATCATTTCAGGAAGGTAGTTGAAGAAGGTAAAGCAACAGAAGAAATTGCATTTATTCGCAAAGGCGGTAGTTTATGCTGGTGGGTTGTTAGCGCTGTTAAGCTTTCGCATAACAGGTTCATGGCTTTTGTAACGGATACTACCGAACAAAAAAAGGCCGAGAAGTTGCTGATTGAAAGTGAGAACAGGTACAGGACTATATTTGAATCAACCGGTACTGCCATGATGATCGTTGACTCTGATACCAGTATTATCATGGCTAATAACGAAATTATAAAGGTAACCGGCTACTTGCCCTATGAACTAATAGGAAATAGCTGGACGAAGTACGTGGTTCCGGAATATCTGGAACTTATGAAGAAGAATAACGCTGCAAGACTAACTAACAAAGAATCGGTTCCGAGCCGATACAGCGTTAAAATGATCAACAAATTCGGAGAAACAAGAGATGCACTTTTAAATGTAAAAGTTGTTCCTAAAACTTCCCTGACTGTTGTATCAATACTGGATATTACCGAGATGACAGAGGCTGAAAATGCTCTGAAGGAAAGCGAAGAAAAATATCGTGCCTTGGTGGATACTGCACCATACGGGATTCAGCTTGCAGATGTTAATGGGAAAATTATTTTTAGTAATCCTGCCCATCATGAAATTCACGGATATAATTATCCGGAGCTGATAGGAAAATATATCTGGGAATTACTTGCAGACGAAAATGAAAAAATCCAACTTGAACAATATTATAATTACCTGATGACGGAACAACCCCAACCTGTAGTTTATTTTGGTAAGGATATTACAAAAGATAATAAAATTATCATTACACAGGTTAACTGGGATTATTCCCATGATAATAAAGGAAATGCTAACGGTACAATTAGCATTGTCAGCGATATAACAGATAAGGTTAAAGCTGAAGATGAACTAAAAACAGCAAAAGATTTTGCCGAAAATATTATCGAAACAGCAAATACAATTATCGTTACTCTCGATAAAAATGCCACTATCACTACTTTTAATAAATATGCTGAAAACCTTACGGGTTATAAAAAATCTGAAGTAATAGGCAAAAACTGGCTTGAAATATTTTTGCCGGATTCAATGAAGTCCGAAATCCCTGTGGTTTTCGAGGATGTTCTTAATAATTCCCCCGAAGTTTCGAGATATGAAAACCCTATAAAAGTAAAGTCCGGAGAAGAAAAGCTTATAAACTGGAATAATAATATTACAAGGGATAATTCCGGAAATATTACAGGCGTACTTAGTATTGGCATGGACATAACGGAGAAGAAAAGAATTGAACAAGACCTGAAAGAAAGCCAGGAAAGATTCCTGCTGGCTATGAAGGCGAGCAGGGACGGATTATTTGACTGGGATTTGATTACAAATGATATTTATTATTCCCCCGGCTGGAAATCCATGCTGGGATATGAATATCATGAAATTGAGAATAAATTCTCAGTTTGGGAAGAATTAACTGAACCAGTAGACAGGCTGAATACCTTGGACGAAATGAATTGGCATCTTCAGGGAAAAACAAAGCGCTTTGAAGTGGAATTCAGAATGAAACACAAGGCCGGCCATTGGGTAGAAATACTGTCCAGAGCATTTGCTATAAGGGATGAAAATGGAAAGCCTTACAGAGTTGTAGGTACGCATGTTGACATATCTGAAATGAAGAAAGTGCAACGAGCACTACTGGAAAATGAAGAGAAACTGCGCCAGATAATCGATCTGGTACCGCACCTGATATTCGCAAAGGATATAAACGGAAAATTCCTGATTGCCAACCAGGCTGTTGCAGATTTATATGGAACAACTACTCTGGATATCGTTGGGAAGAAAGATATTGATTTTAACCCGAATGAAAAAGAAGCAGAATATTTTATATCTGAAGATCGAAAAGTTATTGAAAATAAAGTGAGAGATTATAAAGTTGAGGAACAGATTACTGATTCTTCAGGTAACACAAAAACATTACAGACTACGAAAATTCCGTTCAAAACTTCCGATACTGAAGTTCCCGCTGTTCTTGGAGTATCAGTTGATATTACCGAAAGAATTGAAGCTGAGAATAAAGTACGTGAAAGTGAAGAGAAATACAGGTTGCTGCTATATAATCAGACCGACCTTGTAGTAAAAGTTGACACGCAGGGACGATTCCTATTTGTAAGCCCATCCTATTGTGAAACATTTGGTAAAAAGGAGGAGGAGCTGCTTGGACAGATATTTATGCCTTTGGTGCATGAAGACGATATTGAATCAACTTTGAATGAAATGAAAAAACTTTATTCCCCGCCTTATCATGTCACAATCCGGCAGAGAGCAAAAACAATAAATGGCTGGAAATGGTTTGAATGGGCAGACAGCGCCGTATTGGATGATAATAACGAAGTCATTGAAATAATTGGTACAGGAAGGGATATTTCCCGGAGGGTTGAAGCACAGGAAGCACTTAAGGAAAGCGAAGAGCGTTTCCGATCTATCTTTGAAATGTCGATCAGCCCGATTTGTATAGCCGATCTTGATGAATCAAAATTCTTAGTTCTAAACCCTGCATTTGAAAAAGTACTTGGTTTTTCCGAGAACGAGATGGTTGGCCATGAGTTCAACGAGTTTATTCATCCCGATGATATTGAAAAAACCAACCAAATTGTAGCAGAAGACCTGCAAAAAGGTAAATCTGTGTTCAATTTCGAAAACAGGTATCGCTGTAAGAACGGAACGTACAGAATCTTCGACTGGATGTCCTATTCCAGGCCGGAACAGGGCCTTATCTATGCAGTAGCTCATGACATGACAGATGTTTATGCTGCCCAGGAAGTGTTAAAGGAAAGTGAAGACAAGCTCAGGAATTTATTCCGCAAACTGCCTGTGGGGGTGGTTCTTTCTAATAACCGGACAATCTTATCAATTAATAATGCTTTTGCCGAAATGGTAGGCTATAATGAAAATGAAATAATCGGGATGAATACGCGGATATTTTATCCTGATGATGAAAGCTACGTGCAGGTAGGCGAACTAATCAGCAATTTAATTGAAAAAGATGTTGTTGAACATGAAATTCCAATGAAGTCTAAATCCGGCAGGATAATGACGTTGAATTATATCGCCACTTCTATGAGGAAAAATGATCCGGAGTCCGATATAATATCAATATTCGAAGATATTACCCGTAAAAAGCGAATACAGGAAGAATTACAGAAAATAAGCAAGTTAGAATCACTCGGAGTTATTGCCGGCGGAATTGCCCATAATTTCAAGAATATGCTTACTTCAATGTCCCTGAGTGTTGAAATTGCACGGCTTAAACCAATGAAAGCCAAGGCATATCTTGATAAAATCATGCGTTCAATCGAGCAGGCAGCAGCGCTGGCTACAAGATTTCAGACATTTTCAAAAAGTGGAAGCCCGGTGCTAAAAAAAGAAGATATTAATATGTTGCTTAATGAATCTGCTGATATGGCCGTGAAAGGTTCTAATGTATTTCTGAATTTCGATCTTGCTCCTGATCTTCTTCCCGGATTGATCGACCCCAAGCAGATAAATGAAGTGATAATGAACCTGGTTCTGAATGCAGACCAGGCAATGCCCGGCGGTGGTAAAATATTTATTCGTTCTGCCAACGAGATTGTAAACGATAATCAAATTGCAAACCTTGAACGCGGTAAGTATGTTAAGATAGAAATTGAAGACGAGGGCCTCGGGATTCCGGCCAAGTATCTTGAAGATATTTTTACCCCATTCTTTACAACCAAAGATAAGGGGCATGGCCTGGGGTTAGCTTCAGTTCATTTCATTGTACAGAAGCATAATGGTGCCATACAGGTTGAATCAGCACCCGGGCTTGGAACCAAATTTACAATTTACCTGCCGGCAGCCGAACCGGAAGAAGACGGACAGGCTGAAAATGTTGATGATAATTCCGGATTTCATAATAACCCAAAGATAATGCTTATGGATGATGATGAGCAAATCAGGGATATTATAAATGACCTGCTAAGCCTGGAAGATTGTGATATCTGCCTGGCGGAAGGCCCTGAATCTGCAATAGAATGCTTTACCGATGCCTATCAAAGCGATGAGCCTTTTGATATTACAATTCTAGACCTCACTATTGTCGGCAGCAGTAAATCCGGCCTTGACGTACTGAACGACCTGAAGAAAATTGATCCTGATATTAAGGCTATTGTTTTCAGCGGGCATTCTGTGCAGCCTGTTGTTGCAAATTACGAGGAGTTTGGTTTCGTGGGAAGGATAGAGAAGCCCGTTACATACGAGGCTCTTATAAGCGAGATTAATCGCGTTGCACGATTATAATTACTTTGATTTATGAAAAAAAGGCTGCCGGGTAAAGGCAGCCTTTTTTTGTATTCAATATTATATCGATTATTTGTCTTTATTAATAAACTTATGATAAATAAGTATTGAAATAATACAAAATACGCCGATCGCGCTGAATGTCAGCCAAAGCTCGCTTGTATATGCGTGCTGGAGAAGCTGATCGGGTGTTAAATTTAGTTTATCGGCAACTTCAAGGGCTTCCGTGCGACTTGCGTTTGCTGCGAGAACAAGGTCGGATCCCTTAGCAGTAATTTGTTCCTGGATGAATTTAATAGTCGGGTTATCGACATATTGTACATAAAGGAAAGCGCCGAGAGGAGAGCCTATTAATGAACCAAAGAAACCATACAGAAAACCAAAACCCATATAAGTCGCTTTTTTATCAGGCGGAGCAATAAGCCCGAGATAGGATATGAATTTTGGATGAGCAGTCATTTCACCGATTGAAAACAGGAAAATACCTGCAATAAATATCCATATTCCAGTGCCAACGGAAAGTAAAGCCATTCCAAGTGTACCGAGTGTAATACCAACTACCATCGTTGGCAGAGCTGGGGTTTTTCTTACAATGAATGTAATGAAAAACTGGAGGCAAATAATTGTAAGAGCATTGATAACCGTAACGTGTTCAACGCCGAATTGCCATCCGTCCCACATAAATGGTTGCATAAAATTATTCAACGGAGTGGCATCTACAAAATCGTTTACATACCATAATACTGTATCGAACATCTGGAAATAAAGAATCCAAAACATGGAGTATATTCCAATAAACAGCATGAAGCGCCAATTTTTGATTACCATCCAGATTTTAAGAAATATTTCAGACATAATTGTACCGAAAGGCTCTTTCTTAATTTCTTCCCTAGGTGGTTCTTTATAGACAAAAATTGTTGGAATAATCATTGCGCCTGTACCAATGGCCGAGGCGATTATAATATAAGACCAATCCATTGATTTGAGGATCGGTACGAGAATGAACGGGAACAGAAAAGCTCCCATATTGATTGTCCAGTAGAAAATACCAAAGGCCGAAGTACTATTTCCTTCGTCAGTTACTTTGGCAATTGTGCCTGAAATAACCGGTTTGAAAGTTCCCGCGCCAAAGCCCATTATTACAAGGGCAATGAATACGCCTGTGTATTCTGTCATCTGGCTGGTAAGCAGGTAACCTCCTCCCAGCAGCGTAAATGCCACCATCAGAGTTTTCCTGTATCCCATTCGGTCAGCGATTGCCCCGGTCAATATCGGGAGGATATATAACAATGGCTGAATGGTACCTTTGATAATACCCACCTGCATTCTTTCAAATCCAAGCTGATCGATCATGTAAACAGAAAGAATACTCATCATTCCGTAATATGAGCCTCTTTCGAAAAATTCATAGATAATAGCTATCCAATAGGTGAAAGGTAAATCCTTTACGCCTGATTTTTTCTGTGTATCTGCCATAATTTTAATAAAATTGTTAATAAAAACCTTTAATCTAAATCAATTCAGCAAAGATAAGAAATTCGATGGAAAAGCCATTGCAAATTAATTTATTATCATAGAAAAAAGCATAGGAAGACAATAAATGAACTTAAAAATATTTAAAATATTGTTTTGTATAAATATATTTGGAATAATTAATTATATTTCTTAAATTATTTATACAGATATTACTTTTAATCAAATTTCTCTGGAGGAACTATGAGAACCTTGTTGGTTTTTGCCTTTTTTGTATTTTCTTTATCAAATGTTTATTCCCAAATACCATGGGAAGATTATACCCCCCCCCCCCTGTGATGACGGATATGTGGATTTTTCGGGTTTATCTCCTTTGGAAATGGAGATATGTGCTAATGAAATACCCGGAATGTATTCTACAGATTGCTGCTTTACCGTTATTTATTACTATTATATTAATGATGACGGATTCGTTGAAATGAGTATAACCGGTATATTTTATGATGGTGATGATTGTTTGGGGGTTGATACGGAACAAATAATAGACGCTTTTTACAAAAAATTCTGGCAGGATTTAACAACACAGTACCCGAATTTTTATTGGGATAATATTGCTCCTGATTATGGGTCTACACAATATACCTATATTGCCGGAAGTTGTGTAAATGGCGACGAACCATGCGATCCTGAAACAAGCAGATGCTGTCGTAATAATTTCTACGTTTTATTTGATAAGGATACCGGGGAATTCCTGAGTACAAACAGGCTATATAATGAACCAATCCAGCCACCCTGCCCCACTACTTGTACGGAAAAATGTAACGATCCCAAGTATGAACCATATTACAGCGTGCTATGCGATTTACCCTGTGATTTTGGCGAATGGACGCAGAGTGAAATTGAAGTCGATTTGCCATATTGTCCGCATTGTCATATTCACGTTGTGTATGAATATAGGGAAACAATTGGATGTACTCCGGAATATCAAGATTATAGACTGTTGGAATATGAATTATATGACGATTGCCCTTATGATATGGTTGATCAATGTGAAAATTGCAATTATTATACCAACCAACAATTGCATGAAATGGTAATGGGTATATTGCTAAGATATGGTGAACATAACGATTTGCTACCTGGTCAGTGTAAAACAAATTTCAGGATTGTTCAGGCTTCCTGCTGGATGCATGATCAGTCGCCCCCGAATAATTACCTTCCATGTTCATATACGGAGGGCTGCTGTTGGGGACAATATAAAGTTTGCCGAACAATATATGATACATATACTTATACACTGCTGGATGCAGGATATAGCGGCCTTGATTGTGACAATGAAACACAGCCCTGCTATTATGTATGCGATTTTGAACCCGACCTGAGTTTTAAAAAAGGCGGTATTCTAATTGAACAGGATCAAGCCGACAAGCTTGAAATTATTCCTAATCCTAACTCCGGTATATTTGAACTGAAAATAAATTCAACTCAAAAAGGTATGGTCGAAATAATTATAAGCAACTTGATAGGAAATGATGTCTTCCATGATGAAATTAACAAAACTGGTAGTGAATTGCTAATAAATATTGATATAAGCGATAAACCATTAGGAAGTTATAATTTATCTGTAAAAATAAATGGTTTAAAAATCGGATCCTCGAAATTCATTTTAAATTCGAATTAATTCAATAATATCTATCCATGCGTCAGTAAACAAATTGGCGCATGGATTTTTAACATATAATCGGGAAATCAAAAAATGAAAAAATTTCTACATAATTTTTTTATACAATCAATCTTATTTTTAATAATTACTCAGGTTTCTTCCTATTCCCAAACTTGGGAAAAAATTGATCATTACGATGCATTAAAAACCAGGTTAGGTACAAATGAAATTGGTAATTTTGCAAAAAGGTATGTGCAAATCGATTCTTATGACAGCCTGAATTACGCGGCATTGATGAATGTAAATATTAAGGAACCCCTTGTAAGGATAACAACCGACGGCGGAAATACATGGTCAGTTGCTCTGAATGACTCTCTTGTTTGGAAATGGGGCAGCGGCGGAGTCAATATATTGTACAGGCCAACGCAGGCAAAGGGTATTTCATACCCCGGCCCGGGGCTCTGTGTTGTGGTTTGTGAAGAAGGCTACTACTGGATATCAAAAGACAAATGCCGGAATTGGGAAAGACGAAATTTAAACGGGATAAATGATAAATTAATGCAGGTTAAATTTTTTGATGAAAAAACCGGCGTAATATCAACCTGGAGAGATTTATATTTAACTACAGACGGTTGTGATAGCTGGCAAAAATTAATAAATAATGACACTTCAGATTTTGCAATTTATGAGTATGTGCAAATTCTAAATGAAAACGCTATATTTACAATTGGTCTTACAAATAGCCTTGAGAACTATATTCTAACAACAACAGACCAGGGAAAAAACTGGGAAAGAAGATATACATTCAGTGAAAGAATGTGCACAATCTGCTTTATTGACAGCCTGAACGGGTGGGCGGTTGGCCGGCCAAGCGTTTCAAACGATGTGGAAGTTGTAAAGATAATGCATACCACTGACGGAGGGTATAACTGGGAGGTTCAACTCGATACGATTACGCCGCAGCAGGACGGACTTATTGACGTACATTTCACGGATATTAATAACGGAATAGCCCTTGGATACTGGTATTACATGTTCCGTACAAGCGACGGAGGCCAAAGTTGGAAAAGAGATTCAGCTTATGTCAACGGTCTTGTTCAGGGGTATTTCGAAGATTTTGCAATGCATTCACAAAATTGCGTATTGGGAATATCGAGAGAATTCGGCAATATATATAAATATATATCCGAGCCAAGCAGCGTGCTTGAAGGAAGGGCGTTCAGCGTTAAGAATTTTCCCAACCCGAGCCACGGAAATGTAAACTTTGAAGTAACATTAGAATCTGCCGACCGGGTTGTAATAAGCCTGTACGACTTAGAAGGGCGGATAATTAAAGAAATAGATTCCGGAATTCTAAATGCCGGCACGTATATTATTAACGAAGACCTGTCGTTCCTGCCATCGGGAGAATACCTTTACAGCCTTGCAGTAGGACGTTTTTATAAGTTCGGCAAGGTGGTATTGGCAAAGTAGAGTGGTGTTTAATTCAATTCATTGATATATAATAAAAAATTCCCCTCCTGAAAAAGAAGGGGAATACTTTGTAAGAATTATTGCAACTACTGCTTATTTCGGGACTGATTTCTCGTAGCCTTTATCTCTGAGCTTTTGCAATTCCCTTAGAGCGCTGCTTTTGCATCCGCGCTGGGTGGTTCCGATTCTTACTTCCCATGTACCGTCGGCACGGGGCGTCCAGATAATCTGCTCGTAGCGCAGCTCTTTTGGTATTACAACCTGGGTCAGGGCCGGATTAGCCACAATCTTTATCTGGCAAAGCTTTTCGAAGAAAATCGAAACGGGGTCGCTTCTGTATGCCAGTTCCAGGGAATAGCCGTCGAAAGTTGATTCATAAACTATATATGTTTCTTCAGGGTCAATCCCGTCGTAAATTATATTTACTTCCTGGCCGTTCTTCACGTCAAATTTCTCACCGACAGATGTAAAAGTAACTGTCTGATCCGGGTTGTCCACCTGGCTTATTCCTGCAATTGGCGCGCTTCCGTCCTGGGGTATCGAAACGCTTTGCGAAACTGTCATTTCCTGCTGTTCAACTTCCTGCGGCGGAGTTTTGAACTGTTTCTGCTGGGGTAACTGGCAGGCTACCATGCCAAATGCGATTATCAAAATTAATACATACTTCATATAATTTCTCCTGTGTTAATTCTATTTTACTTTATAATACTTTTCACGATTTCCTGATTCTGGCGAAAATTTTAAACAATGATTTTTCAAAGCATTCTCTTTTGTATATGGAATTAGAGAGAATATCAAGAAAGCTTCGGAAGTTTGAAAGATGTCACTCTGAACGAAGTGAAGAGTCTATTCTTCCGGAAAAGGCAGAAAGAAATGGATTCTTCAGTTGCTTCGCTCCGAAAGCATGCCCCGACGTGTCGGGGAATGACAATCTAAAATCCTTTCATTTTCAATGTTCTTTAGCTGATGTTTCTATATTCTGAAATTTTGCGATTTGTCATTCTGAACGAAGTGAAGAATCCAGTATTCATGCAGCTTATGGACTCTTCGCTGCGCTCAGAGTGACAACATCGTCAGCTTGTGAGACAGCCTCTTGCACTCAATAAAAAAACTATCTGACAATCGAAGGCTTACTGTTCAGCCCGATTGCATTTACTGCTTCCCTCAGGTTCTTAATCTCTGCGGCGGCATCGTTGGCTGTTTTATAGCATCCCGAACGCAGCCTGTAGCTGCGAGTACCAAAATTATCAAAGTATTCTTCAACTCTCACGTCCTTAACGCCGTGCGTGCGAAGAATATCGGCTGCATCGTCAGCGCCTTTTTTCTCTTCATAATTATTATAGTGAAGAGACCAGCAAAGATCAATCTTCTTTGGCTTTTCAGGTATATCAACCGGCGGGTCAAGCGGACGCGGCGGCTTGCTGATATTTTCTTTAATTTCCTTCGCGGGTTTTATTTCTTCAAGCTTCACGGGTTTCTGATTTGTCAACATTTTCGGTTCGTCTTCCGGTTTTTTCGGTTCTTTAATCTTTATTGTTGCTTTGGGTTCTTCTTTCTTTGGCTTATTGAATTCCGTCACTTTTTTCTTTTCGGGAGCCTCAACTTTTTTGTCCGGAGCAACAGGTGTATCTTCATTCTGGATAAGCTGCGACTTCATTACCAGTTCAGTTCCGCCCTTAATTCTCTTATGTGTTGAAATTTCTTCCGGACGAAGAATGTCAACATATATCTCGATGCGCCTGCTCTGGGGATCGTCCCGCAGATTTCTTTCTTTATATCCATCCTTGTCAATACCGAATCCCTCGGCATCAAGAATCACCCTGCCGTTATCGCGAAGCTGCGAATATATCGGCGAGCGTTCCCTCATGTCCCTGTCGAATGTTACGAAAGTATAATAAGCCCTGAGTTTTGAAAGCAGCACGTTGCCCTCTTCACCTTCGTCGGGAAGCGATACCCATTTGCCGTTTTTATCATTCGGATCGACAGGCCATTTACGCTTGAACATATCTATACCATTGGGTATAACAAGATCAGACCCTTTGGCATCAACGCCAACTTCAACTGTCTCATCACCATAAACCCTTTTATACCTGGATTGCGGCCTGTACGGGTGTTCGTTCCCGGCGGAAAGCCCCCTCGGATCGGTATATCCGTGTATGGTTACTTTCAGGAACAATGTATCCTGGCAGAAATCCTGGAATGCCGGGAGAAGTTCTTCCAACGGTTTATAGATTCTTTCTGCAAAAACATCATCTATTCTACCGGAGATGAAATCATAGTCATGCCCTGTGGAATCCACGAAACCTGTTTCATCAAAAAATCCTGAAGCTTCCCTCTGGCGGTAAATACCAATATTTTTGCTTGTATTTGGATACCAGTAGCCTGTTATAAAGTATGGGAGAGTGTCCGTTGAATGGAATACAATTGGCGGAATCTCAATTTTCTGCCTGGTGATAAGAGCTTCAACTGTATAAAGTGTATCAGGCCCCCATGGGCGGGCAGCGAGCACTTTCATTTCGTGCGGCCCTTCGATTTTATTCTGATAGCATTCTTCCTCAACAAATTTTGTAAACTCAATCCTGTATGTTCTGTCTGCATCAACATCATAGTTTTCGCCTGAAAGAATATCCTTGGATACTCCTGAAGCCTCATCAACAATATTCAGGGGCAGGCCGGATTTCAGCGTTGCCGGAACAAGCACATTACCGTTAGCGTCAAGTATTTTTTCCCTGACGAGCACGCGCAGCATAATCCTTGATTTCGGCAATTTAAAAGCATAAATGTCACGTTTGTCGTAGCTGCTTTCGCGATTCGATGTAATAAAAATACCCGTGCGGTCAGGTGTTATAAATGGAAATTCGTCATCAGCTTCCGAGTTGTAATAAATATCTCCGGGAATTGCCAATCCGTATGTTTCGGCATCTTTCCTGATAGCGTCATCAAGATTGATTGGATTAACCGGCAGCTGTACTCCGTTTATAGTATTATAATCGGCGCGGTAAATATCCTTTCCCCTGTCGCCTTTCTCGTTTTGTTCATAATCCCAGTTTGTCGAGAAATAGAATCTTCCGTCGGTTCCGCAATGGGGTGAAAATTCGTCGCCGGGAGTGTTGATATTGGGTACGGGAAGCGGAGCCGTCCATTTGCCTGAGGCATCCCTTACTGAATACCATATATCCAGCCCGCCGGAACCGCCTTCCCTGTTTGATATAAAAAACAGCGTTTTGCCGTCGGTGGAAAGCGCAGGCTGCGAATCCCATGCGTCAACATCATTAACTTCATCGATTGGTTCAGGAAGGGAAAATCCGTCTTGCCGCTTGGTCATTTGCCACAAGTCGAACAGATAACTTGTTCCCGAAGCATTTTCTGTTGACATATCGCGCTCAGCGGCAAATATTATTCTGTCGCTGCTCAGTGCCTGCGATCCCCTGGTAAACTGTGCTATACGGGAAGCTTCAGTGACTATCCTTTGGGCCTTGCCCCAGCCCTTGTTTATCGGTTTTGTCATCCTGTCTGCCGCCGGCCTAACCGAGAAGAAAATCTCGGCGGCCATGGCAATAGGTCTGCGGTTTTTTACAGGCCTGGAACTGGTAAAGAACAAAGTATCGTTAACTTCGCCAAAAATCAGGTAGGCGCCGTAATCCTCGTGGTCGGAATTAACCTTGTCGTCGAGAATACCGCCCGTAAGCTCTTCCGATGCGAAAAGATATGTGCACAGAAGAGGTATAAATATTAATATTGATATTATTTTTTTCATTTTATATCTCCCAATGGGAAAAATTATTATTGTTTAAAAGGCGTAAATCGGATAAACTGCCCTGAATTCAATGCCGCTCTGCTTGCTTGAGGTATTTTCCGTACCGTTGTCAACCCTGCGGATGTAGAGCAATGCATATATGAAGCCGCCTGACCTGATAGCATAAACGTCGCCTATCTGGATATTCCTTATCGGATTGGTTGAATAACCGGTTTCATAATTTGGATCGGTAAGGAATTGAGTAACGAGCTGCGGCACGTTAGTAAAGTCTGATTCCGCGTAAGCCCGACGCCATAATTTCATTTCCACATTGTTATTAACTGATGTAAGGATCGGTTCCTGAGGTGGATTTGCTGTTGCTGTATTATCGTCAACATCAATGTAAATCTGGCCGTTAAGGGGTGGATATTCTCCCGGAGAACCGTCAGTGCCCTTATTAATAGTCCTGGCATCATCGCCGAATGTATAAACTTCATTTTCCGGGTCAGGTTTCTGGGGTGTGCTCTGGTTATATGCCCTCAGGTTTATAATGGGGCTGATATCCGGGAATGATGTCACAACGGCATTTGCTTCAAGGCTCTGGCTGCAACCCCTGGTAGTCAGCCTGATATTAACTTTGAAAAGGCTGTCCATAATTGAACCCGTTGCGCCTCTTTCTGCGATGATATCTCTGAATTCAGCTACTTCGGGAGCAGTAAACACTACTGTAAATGTTCCCTTTTGTCCCGGAGCAAGCGTCAGGCTTCTCGGAGATACTTCATAATACTCATCTGCATAGCTGTCCGCACCGCTGGCAATGATATTAATAACCACATCGCCGCATGCGGTATCGGGATTCATTACGTAGTAGTTTCTTGTGGCGACTGATTCGTTCCAATCGCTGACCGAGGCAAATACACGATTGTCGTTCCTGTTTGAAAGAGTATCAACGGTACGCTCGGAACCGAATGTTTCATAGAATAAATCGTTGGTACTGAATAGCGGACAGGCATTCGAACAACCCTGGCCTTCAAGATAAACTTCGAATTCACAGCTCTGATTAGAGCCTTCAGGCTGTATCAGGTAAGTAACCACGGCAGTTGATTGTTCGGCTGTTGTCGGTGTGAATCTGACTGATAGTTCGATACTTTCACCTTCTTCAAGCCTCAGCGGGAAATCGGGTGAAAGAATTTCCCATTCATCGCCATTGTCGATATTAGAGAACCCAATCGTTACAGCACATGGCAAAGTGTTTGTAAGTACCGTTTCAATGTGTTCAGCTGATTCGCCTACTTCCACACTTTCGGGCATTACAAAAGTATAGGAATCGGGTAATTCTTCACAATCGCATTGCGGAGCCACGATTTCAGCGTCAAGGTATAATGAGAAATTGCCCTGGCTGCCACCGCATGTTAACGGAATTTGTACAGTTTCGTTGAAACGTCCTGCTTCCTCGGTTGAAACTGAGAAACAGAATGTTATGCTGGAACCGGGTTCTATCTGTATATCGTTTGTATTCAACGGAACATTTGTACCATCCAGAATAACCGATACAAGTTCAAATGGAGATGTAGCAGCAGGTATTTGTGCCGTAATTGTTTCCGGGTTGGATAGCGAATTGCTGATAGTACGGCATCTTTCGTATCGATTAACGCCCGGAGGTGAGTTCTGGCTTATCAGCCTGGAACCAAGATCGTCATAGAATATCAGGGAGTCACTGCCGTTTATCATCGAGCAGTCGATATTATTTACTGTAGAATTATCAAAAACGAAAACCAGGAGCGTATCACGGCAGATCAGCAGGTTTGATTTATACTGAGTCTCCCCGTTGTAATTAGCTGTGATATTATAATTTGCCCCGATAAGAGGTGAAGTAATGTCAAAATTTGCCAATCCAAGGTTGTTTGTTGTTCCCTGTCCTGATCCGATTGCATTTTCATCAGCACCTTCAACATCTACTAAAACACCTTCAATCGGCGTAAGTTCGGGGTTGTTGTCAGTCCGGAGAAATGTTCTTACAGTAATCTCATGTGTTTCCCTGTTCTCGGGAGTTGATGTTTCCATACAGCCTGATATAATTAACAAAACGGCTGCAAGGAAGATGAATAAGCCGCTTAAGGGTTTATTTATCAATCTCTTGTTTGTATTTATATTTTTCATTTTTATCTGCTTGTTTTGTTTTACATTATTACCAGGTTAATCCGAAGCGAAGAAGCAATGCCTGCGAATCCCTGAAGGGATTTTTCTTTTCGTCGGGAGTATTCGGGCAGCATTCAAATGGCGGCAGCGGAAGGTTCATACCTCTCAGGCCAAGATCGACTGAAAAATCAAGTCCGCAGGTAATAGCCCAGTCATGCCCTATACCGATACCGTAGAAATATCTTTGGTAATCCATGTTGTCGCCGAATATTGGCGCTTCGGTATTGAAATCGAAAGGAAGCCCCAATGTTCCGTAAAAGTACCAACTGTTGCAGTTGTCCGAGAATCGCCCGGGCATCTGGTTGAATGTATATCTTGTGTATAAGCCGAGCGGAACGAAAGCTGATCCGTCCACGGGCCATATTCCGGTTAGCACCCCGGCCTGAAGCTTTCCGCTTTTATCTAAGAATTTTACATTCCACAATCCGGCTGCTTCAAATCCGGTGAACATTGTGGAACCGCCACGGTCGAAACCGAAGAATGATGACTCATACACGGTAGGTTCGGGCTGTCCGGGATAGACTACTTCATCATCACTCCCGCGATAACCGAGCATTCCACGAATCTCGAATTTATCAAAGAACCAGAGTCCTGTTCTCATTCGGCAGCATCCCTCTACGATTTCAAGATCGTTAACAGCTACTTCAACCGGCGGCTGAAGGGGATCGCTCACATAAGTAATTCTTTTAACCCTGGATACGGGAATTTCATAATACTCGGCATCTTCACCTTCGGAGCATGGCAGGCTGAGTACTTTTACCCTTGCAACCCTGTCCTCGGTTTCGGGAATCAGGATAGGTTTCTCGGGCGATTTCACCGAAGTTAGTTTTTCATCGGGATCACATCTGTTTGTGATAGGCAGTTTCGATTCTTCCAATTCCACGTTCCAGTTTATCATATCTTTGGAACTTGAGCAGGACATCACAAAAAGTGGAATTAAAAATAAGAAGAAGAAACTTGTAAACCTCTTTCGGGATTTACTTCCTGAGACGGAAGGCAGTTGTTTGAAATTCATAGAATAAATCTCCGGAATATAAATAGGATAAAATATTTCTATTTCCAAATAATCTATAGCAGTTATTATGAGTAACTGTTATAATAAATTATAAATTGTGTTAATGCCTGATTTCCCGAAGTTATAGGTTGTTTATTACCTTGGCTTTTAATAGCTCAAAAACCTTTTCCGCCAATGTTCCGGGGGAAAAAGGTTTTGCAATATATCCGTCCACACCGGCTTTCCATGCCTCTAAAACGTCATTTTTATTGTCTTTAACTGTAACAATCAATATCGGCATATCAGAAAATTTGTTGTCTTTTCTTATTTTCTCCACCAGGTTAAGGCCATCCATCTTTGGCATTACCCAGTCTGTGATAACCATGTCATAGCTATTGTCATTAAGTAGTTTCAACGCTTCCAGGCCGTCCCGTGCAAGGGTAACATCATTGATACCAATTTCTCTCAGGATAGCCTTTGTAACGGACCTCTGCATGGGTGAATCATCTACAACAAGAAATTTCATTCTGCCAAAATATTGTTATCAAAATTACAGAACAATTTATAGAAAATTCATGGAATTTACAAGGTATATTAAGCCAAATGCCTGTGTAGTAATATAATATAAGAAAATATTGTTTCGGGAACAAATATGCATAAAACTTAAATAATTAATATCAAACAAATTACATATATGGCAATCATATATAAAGAAAATCCCGGAGTGCTCCGGGATTTCAAAACGAAATATTTTAACTCAGTTTATTTTCTGATTAAATGGTATTTTTTTCCGTCTTTAGATTTTATATCAAGATTCAAATACGGCCCGTCAAATTTATATTCCCATTTAACATCATCAATAGTAAGGTTTTTATCATCAACCTGGTAGTTGAAATCTCTTTTTGCTTTGTAGCCGTCAACAAGGACTTCTTCCTTACCGCCCATATCAGGATCAAATTCAAGTTCAAGATATTCTTTGCTGTCTTCGGGTGTTATCCATTTACCAAGGAAATATTCATGAGTTTCGGGTCTTTTCAGGTCTAAAGTTTTACCTTCTCCCACCTCCATGACTTCGGAAAGAAGTAATTCATTATCATTCAATTTATCAATATAAAAAACTTCTTTTTGACCGTAATCGTAATTTATCGTTATTCTGTTTTGCCTGTATTCGTAAGTGGAGTTACGTTCCAATTCACTATAGTCAAGAAATTTACCGTCTTTAGTAAAAGCAACAAGATGTTTTGGTTCGTTTTTCTTATATCTTATCCATACGATATCACTTATTGTATCCTGTTTTTTTGTGCAGGAAAAAAATGGAAATATCAATATGGAAATGAAAAGAAAAGTTAATAGTTGTGTCAATTTGCTGATATTATACTTCATGTCAAACCCAAAATTAAATTACAAAAGAGACCCGGAAGATACCTTCGTTAATATAAATAAATAACGGTTTTTATCAAAAAAAATTTCGTTGAAACAATTGCAGATACTACAATTTTAAAAATAATATTCAATGCAGTTGATTTTTCTGACTGTCCGGGGAAAAGCCTGACGGTATTTATCATCGGGATCTTTTTACAATTATATCCGGCTTAATCCCGGTATTGCTAACATTTCTAATATTACAACTCTATAAATTTATTCTTTATTGCAAATTTTACCAAATCCACGGGAGTGCGCAGATTTAGCTTTTGCATTATATGATTCTTATGCGACTCAACTGTTCTTATACTGATATACAACTGGTCGGCGATTTCCTGGTTGGTTTTTCCTTCTGCAAAGAAAGTCAGCACTTCTTTTTCTCTTTTTGTAAGCATTTCCTCGCTGCCTTCCCGGGGGCTGTCGGGGTTAGCGTTGTTTACATAACTTTTAAGGATAATATCAGAAACTTCATTGCTGAAAAACACACTGCCACTGAAAATTGTCCTGATGGCTGCCAGCAATTCCTTTTTTGAAGTATTTTTCGGAAGATAGCCTTTTGCCCCGGCCCGCAGGGAATTGAAAATAAAATCATCGGACATATACATCGAAAGCATCATAATACTAATTCCGGGATATTTATCCTTATACATTTCAGCTATTTCGATGCCCGATGTATCGCCCAGGGCGATATCCAGTATCAGTATATCCGGAAGGCCTCTTTTCATAATCAGCTCTAATTCATCGAAGGAACCAGCCTCTCCGATTATTTCAATATCTTCTTCACCTGTTATCAATGATTTGATACCATCTCTTACCAGGTTATGATCATCAACCAGAATTACTTTTATTTTATCCATTTTCTATGACTCCTGATGAAAGCCTGAGTGTTATTTTCGTTCCTTTGTCAATATTCGAATCAATATCCAGGGCAGCATTTATAAGCCTTGCTCTTTCTTTGATATTATACAGGCCGTTGCCACTTGTTCTGCCTGGCCTTGTGTTATCAAAACCACGGCCATTGTCTTCAATAACAAGTATAAGGGAATTTTCTTTATTTTCAAGGTAAATATTTACTTTATCAGCGCCGGAATGCTTAACAATATTATTAATTGCTTCCTGAACTATTCTGTAAACATATATGGTAATCTTTTTATTCTCATTTTTATATTTCCCATTCTGCTCGAAAACAGCTTTGATATTACTGAATTGATTCAGGTCAGTACAAATATTTTTTATTGCAGTTACAAGCCCAAACTGTTTCAGGGCAGCAGGCATCAGATTGTTCGATATCTGCCTGATTTCATTCACCGATGAATCAATTGCATCCTGAACTTTTTTTACAAGTTCCATGTTGTTTTCCGGATTCCCGGGCTCGATATTCTCAAGCATTAGTTTCAGTGCAATAAAACGCTGGCCAAGGCTGTCGTGAAGCTCTCTTGCCAGCCTTTCCCTTTCCTCTTCCTGTGCATCAATCACTGATGTTACAGTCAGCATTCTTTCCTGTTCCAACTCCTTTTCTTTTTGTTTCAGTTGTGATGTCATTTCTCCGAAAGAATCAGTCAGCAGCCTGATTTCATCATTCGAATCGATTTCCAGCTTTTCAGTATCGCCGGTTTCTCCAAATGATTTTACTGCTCGTGTCAGGTTTATTATCGGGTTTGATATTCTCTTTGAAAGGATATAAACAAAAATAAATACAAAAATCGATACAATGATGGTAAAAAATATAATAGTGTTTCTGATTTTGATTATCGGAAGTTCAACTTCGTTGTTATCAATTTCTGCAAGTAATATCCAGTTCAGCCCGCTAACATTCAAAGAAGAATATGAACTTAGAACCACTATCCCCCTGTAATCCGGAAAAATATCAGTTCCTGACAATCCTTCTTTAACTCTTTGTACTCCTTTTGTATCTACTTCAATTCTGTAAAGCGCATTTTCTACAAACCTTGAATCGCTTCTCATCAGCAGGTCGTCCCCGACAAGATAAGACTCACCGGAATTACCAAGTCCGTTTTCAGGATTATTGTCCAGCATTATCCTGTTAATATCTTTAAAATTCATTTCGAAAATTAAATATCTGCCGGGTTTTCCGCTTATTGCTGAAAACAGGAAAATGGTTGGTCTGTCGATTTTCAAATCAATAAAAGTAAATTCTGATATATTCCCGGATTTTTCCCTGATTTTTTCAATTATTTGAAGGGAATAAATTGAATCAAGTACCTTTCCTTCGGAAGTTATTGATTTTAATTTATTATCGGCATCCAGTATATATGCATTCTGGTAATGTTTGTTTGTGGCAAGGAATTTATCCACCACGCCGGTAGATCCCGAAATAATTGCATCACATCCTGTTTTGCTATCCATTACGGTTTTAAGGAATTTCATCTCATTCATTCTTTCTGCAAACCAGCTTTCTATCTGATCCTTTTTTACCACCCTGACTGATGTTAACTGGTCGAAAGTTCTTTCAAGCAGGGCATTTTTTGAAATATAGAACGATAAATAGCCGATGATTGCCAGTGAGCTAATTCCAAGAATCACATAATACAGAACAAGCCGGTCAGTTATTGATGTTATTCTTAATCTCTTCATTATCTCTTATATTATAAAAATATTCAGTCTCAATATTTGTAAATATAACAATTGCTGATGCAAATCCTGCAAAAACCTTGAAATTTGAACATATATTATTACATCCTTCTCAACTCAACTAATTAAGGGAAACAATTTTTCATATTGTTTTTTGAATAAATTTCTAATTGTTATATATTGTCATTATCAGATTGAAAATTTTTTTTTTCTAATGTTATATTTCAATTACAAATTTGTTCGGAGGGTTTATGAAAGAGCTTAAAATACTAAAGGTTTTATTGATAGCAGCAATTTTTATCGGTTCATTTGCGGCAGCAGATGCCCAGAAAAAAACATCAAAAGTGCCTAAAGACGTAATGGGCATTGGTGTTGCTCTTGGTTCTGTGGGTAATCTTGGCGGACAGTTCACCTATGCCATCCAGGAAAACCTTCACCTTGGCGCTTATGTAGGCCTGAAGTTTGATACAGGCGCAGACAATGAAGACAGCAAAACAGAGATTTATTTTGCACCTACAGCAAAATGGTTTTTCATGGAGCCGATTCGTAATCTCAGGCCATTTGCAATGTTCCAGTTCGAAGTTTCTTCACAAACGGTTTCAGAGTACGATCCTATTGATCAGAATTTAACTACATCACACATGGAATCAACAACCGGCCTTGCTGCCAGCATTGGCGGCGAATGGTTCCCCTATTCCAGCGTTGGTGTTTACGGCGGTGTAAGGGTTCTTGATTTCCAGTTCGATCCTTCAAAAGTAATTGCAGGTATTGCAGGCGGTTTCATTGGTATCGAATGGTTCCTGAACTAAGAATTATATACAATGTTTGAAAAAAAGGGAGCTAATATAGCTCCCTTTTTTAATAAATAAACTTGTATAGGGGTATTGATTTAAGAATCATTCTGAAATATCTGAATCTTAATTATTATAAATTTATGTGAATATGCTATGTGGCTGTCTTGGAAGTTAGAAAAGTACTTATTTCCCGACAGGCCGGGATCTTCAACTGAGAGCAGCCAGGAATCCATCTTCTTTAGCAGATAATGTATTAAGAAAACCACCCCCGTCCTTCGCCCCCCCTCCGACCCAAGGAGGTTATAAGAAATTAAATATCAAAGAATTAACTTCCCCTCCTTATGAATGAGGAGCCGTGGGTAGGTATGAAGGGGCGGAGGCAAAGCACCGATGTACTAAGTCATTGCTGCCTTGTGCCGAAGTAAAGCACCGATGTTCTATGCCATTACCGCCTTGTGCCGAAGTAAAACAAGAAAACCACCCCTGTATTCCCCTCCTACTTTAGGAGGGGATAAGAAGTTAAATATCATAGAATTAACTCCCCCTCCTTTTGAAGGAGGGGGGCGGGGGGAGGTAGGAAGTGTCGAAAGCAATGTACCGATGTACTAAGCCATTGCAACCTTGTGCCGAAGTAAAACACCGATGTTCTAAGCCATTGCTGCCTTGTGCCGAAGTAAAACACCGATGTACTAAGTCATTGCTGCCTTGTGCCGAAGTAAAGCACCGATGTTCTAAGTCATTGCTGCCTTGTGCCGAAGTAAAACACCGATGTACTAAGTCATTGCAACCTTGTGCCGAAGTAAAGCACCGATGTTCTAAGTCATTGCAACCTTGGTTGGAGGTAAAATACCGTTGTTCGAGGGCATTGATGCCTTATTCTTCTTCAAAGCCCTCTCCTTCGGGGAGGGTTTGGGAGGGGTCAGAGGAATTGCAACCTTGTTTTGGAGTAATGATTGCTTGTGTAGCATTGGAATCCAAATTATTTAACTTATTGAATTATTTACAATACCTGAATTATAAAATATATCATAAGAATTAGTAAATATTTAAGTATTTGTAGTAAATATTTTTATAGAATTATTAAATAATCATATAGAATTACAATATTAATAATATAACTAATCAAATAAATAATTCATACAAGACATTAATCACTACATTTTATTATTTATTATTCTCTTATTATAAAATTAATTATGTATCCAAGTATATATTTAATTGTCCTAATAAATTAGCTATACTGATTAATTAATAGTTTAGAATTGATATTTAATAATTCATAAAAAAAAATTAATAAATTATACTGATAATTTAATTATAAGTATAAAATATTTAGTTAATCATATTAAAAGTTTTGTTAGATAAACTATATCAAGGCTTGAATATTATATATAATATATTATAAATACTATATATTTGTTAGAATTAGTATAATATTTAATATTTTTGATTGAAAATTTAATTATAAGTTCTATCTATAGACTATTCTCATTTCTACCTTTGGAATTTCAATGCCAAACAAGCATACATTGAGGCGGAACAAGTGAGCAATAAGGCAGAACAAGACAGCAATGAAGCGGAACAAGCAAGCAATGAAGCGGAACAAGTGAGCAATGAAGTAGAACAAGTGAGCAATGAAGCAGGACAAGCGTACAATGAAGCGGAACAAGCGAGCAATGAAGTAGAACAAGCAAGCAATGAAGTGGAACAAGTGAGCAATGAAGTGGAACAAGCATACATTGAGGCGGAACAAGGCATCAATAAGGCCGGACAAGCGTACAATGAAGCGGAACAAGTGAGTAATGAAGCGGAACAAGTGAGCAATGAAGTAGAACAAGTGAGCAATGAAGCGGAACAAGCAAGCAATGAAGCGGAACAAGCAAGCAATGAAGCGGAACAAGACATCAGTAGGGCGGACCAAGCAAGCAATGAAGCCAAATTTCACTACAATAAGGCCAAACAAGCGTACAATGTAGCGGAACAAGACAGTTTAAAGCTCCGACAACAAAGCGATTAGCCCCAACATCAGGGTTTTGATTAAAAACAGCATTGAATTAAGGAAATTATTCGATTCATTGATACCACAGGATGGGGAATTAAGTCCGGTGCTTGGTTCATTGGGGTGGAAGAACGGGGAGTAAGGGCCGGAGAAGGAGGTATTATGTTGTCATTCCCCGACACGTCGGGGCAGGCTTCAGGAGCGAAGCGACCGAAGAATCCATCTTCTTTAGTTAGATAATGCATTAAGAATGGATTCTTCGCTGGCGCTCAGAATGACCTTCCGGCCTTATCATCGTAAAATTCAATAGCCACGTGCTTTAGCGCGTGGATAGAGATATAGCATCTGAAAGAAATAAAACTACCCCGCCCTTCGGCCACCCCTCAACGAGGGGAATTTTTCCGGAATTTGTCGGGGCCGGCGGGGGATATAGGAACTCCTTCCCAGGCGGGGCTTGGGAAGGAGAAGAAAAAAGCCTGTCAGGTAATAATTCTAATCAGAATATTTTACAGAGCACCCGTAGGGCTTGGTATAATCCAGCGGTGCCTTTTTGCCTGACATTACTTCATCAAGTACATGGCTTACATAATTCTTTGAATCTTTAATATCGTCCTGGTCAGTTGAAGGAGTATCATCAATAGCTCCGTTATAAACAACTTCTCCTTCAGGATTTATTATTACCATTTGGGGGGTGGTTTTAGCTCCGAATTGCTTACCTACTTTTCCATCGCTGTCTATCAGATATGCAGTGCCGGCAAATTTGTGTTTCTTCAGAATGTCAGTAAGCCGATGGTTTTCGAAGTATCCCTGCTTGCCGGGCGCAGATGAACAAATCGAAAGCCAGACTACATCTTTGCCGGTGTATTTCTTCTGAAGACTCTGCATATTGTCACTGTCGTAGTGCTTTTTAACAAAGGGGCATCCAAAGTTTATCCATTCAAGCACAACCCATTTTCCCCTGAAGTCAGACAGGTTATGGCTGTTGCCCTTGTGGTCTTTCAAAGTAAAATCTTCTTTCTCACTTGCCATGGCAATTGAAAATATCATTGCCAGACCAATTGTAAAAGTTGCTAAGTATTTTAATATCATTGTTTTTCCTGTTTGTATTTAACATCAACATTGTAGTACAATCTTTTTCCATTTTCCGTTACAAATCCAAATATACCGCTTATTGATTCAGGGTATTTTTTTATATGCTTTTCAAATTTTATCCTGTGTATATATTTCGAACCAAGTTTTTCAGTTATCTGTTCGGCAGCATGGGCAAATAAGTCATCTGACCGGGGAAAGAAGTATGCTTTACTGATTTCTGTTTCCGGGTTTGATATAGTTAGAACCAACTCGTGATTTTTTATATTATCTAATTCAATATTGATTCCATCATCTTCCGGAAACTTATATGGCAGGGAATCGAATGCTTTTTGGTAATCAGGATTATCACTGCTGTTTTTTCCGATTACAATAATGGTTGAATCGCGGCCTTTTCCCGGAATACATTTTTCCTTGCAAACAAGCCATTTACCATTCCCCTTAATTAAAAAGTTGCCGCCTTTGTAGTCCCGGCCAATCAGGAAACTATATCTAACAGTAACTCTGCTCTCGAATATAAAATTTGCAAAAATCGAGTATTTCAGTATTGCCGGAGCCGGCCATTCCGTTGAAATGAGTTCAACTCCTTTTGGTAAATCAAATTCAATGCTGCTGGGTATTCCTGCATCTCCGGGGTTTTCCCAATAAATATGCCATTCTTCCTCTATATTGAAAGGAACGGCAGTTCTGATCGTATCTCCCGGCATGTATGAAGTTCTCTCCGGAATGATCTTAAAATCAACATCGGTTTTTTTTTGTTCTTCCTTTGCAATAATCAGCGAAGGTATAAATATAGACACAAGTATTAAATTAAAAAAAACTTTCATATTAGACTATCCGAAATAATAAATTATCTTAGACTTATCTACGTTTGAATAGCTGAAAATATTTTATGAACAAAATAAAAGCCCAATATATTCATTGTAACTTTTTGATAACAAAAAGCATCCTTGTATATTGCAGGATTGATTGATGGATAAATAGTAAGAAGAGAGAATGAGAACAGGGGCAGGGATAAAAAGGCAATTAAATTATTTCACGTTTGTAATATTATTAATAATCGCGGGGCAAAATCATAATCTGTATTCTTCGGATTCAAATGATGATAAAACAGCCAGAGCTTATTTTATTGAAGACAGTGAGATTGAGATTGACGGTATTTTGGATGAGGAAATTTGGAATAAAGCCGGTGTAGTAACTGATTTCCTGCAAAAAGACCCGGTTGAAGGAGGAAAAACAGAATTCCCTATCAAAGTGATGTTTGCTTATGATGAGAATAATTTTTTTATTGCCGTCGATATCAAAAGGGATAAAAAAGAAAATATCCGATATACTACTTCGCGAAGAGACAAATCCGGAAATTCGGAACGGATAATTATTTCCCTTGACACTTATAATGATAAACGTACTGCCTATACTTTCGGCCTAACGGCATCGGCTGTAAGATTTGATTATTATCACTCACAGGATAGCGAGTACAGCCGTGATTACTCCTTCAATCCTGTCTGGTACGGGAAAACCAATATTACGGATAATGGCTGGACAGCCGAGATGAAAATACCTTTTTCCCAGCTTAGGTTTAATGATACAAAGATTCAGACATGGGGGCTGAATATGAACTGGTATGTTCCGGCATACAAAGAGGATAATTATTGGATTGTGATACCGAAAAGCGAAACCGGCTGGTCGTCCAGGATGGGGCAGCTTATTGGTATAAAAGGTATTAAGCCTTCATCAAGAATGGAACTTATGCCTTATGTTGCCGGGAGTGCTGTAGTAAATCCTAATATTGACAGAAATGATCCTTTTGCCGAAGAAACTGCCCTGAACGGAAGAGCCGGTATTGATTTCAAAATGGGGCTTGGGCCAAACATCACACTTGATGCAACGATAAATCCTGATTTCGGGCAGGTTGAAGCAGACCCTGCCGAAGTTAATCTTAGCGCTTATGAAACATTTTTCAGTGAAAAGCGGCCATTCTTTACCGAAGGGGCTCAACTTTTATCCGGCGGAGGGCCCGGGTATTTCTATTCCCGCAGGATTGGCGCCCCCCCGAAAGGCTCTCCTGAGGCTGATTATATAGACAGGCCTGACAATTCACAAATTCTCGGAGCTGCAAAAATAACCGGACGAACATTTTCCGGGCTTTCTATTGGGGCATTAACTTCATTAACATCTGAGGAGTATGCGGAGCTATACCATTCAATTGATAAAAAAACTGAAGAAAAAAGGGTGGAACCACTTGCAAGTTATAATGTATTGCGCTTGCAGCAGGAGTTTGGCAGGGATGCTTCAACCTTGGGTATAACGCTGACAGGAGTACACCGGGATATGACAGAAGGGTCATATCTTGATGAAATATTAAGAAGAAATGCATATACAGGAGGCCTTGACTGGAATATCCGTTTTGATAACGGTGCATACAATATTGTAGGATTTGCCGGTTTCAGCCATGTGAAAGGCTCAAAGAATTCTATTCTTAATACTCAATTGTCACCTGCTCACTACTTTCAGCGTCCCGATGCCAATCATGTAACTGTTGATTCTAACAGGACATCACTAAGCGGTTATGCTGCCTCGCTTGAAGTTAATAAAAATGCCGGCGATCATTGGCTGGGCAGCGCAGGTTTCTGGGTTGAATCGCCTGAATTTGAACTTAATGATATTGGCCAGCTACAATCTGCTGATGATATTAACTACTGGACAAATATCCAGTACAGGGAAACTGTTCCGGGAATGATATTTTATAGTTGGAATGCACGCCTGCACACTGACAACAAAATGAATTTCGGAGGAGTGAACCTGACAAATACAATTACTCTGCTATCAAATTTTACATTTCTTTCCAGAAATTCATTCTACCTGAATGGATGGCACAGATTCCAGGGTAAGGATGATGCCCTTACACGCGGAGGGCCGATAATTGGATTAGCTGCAGCAACAGGGGTTGATTTCGGATTTTCAACTGACTATTCCCAAAATCATGTTTACGGATTTGATTCATATTACAATTGGGATGAATCCGGAAAGGAAGTTCTTTACCTATCAGGGGATATAACGGTTCGAATGGCCGGCAGGCTGGATGTAACAATCTCACCGGCATATATTTATGAAACAAATCCCAGGCAGTATATTAATACTTTGGATAATGGCAGCGAATCAACTTTCGGCAAAAGATATATTTTTTCTTTTACGGAGTTAAATACACTAAGGCTGCCTGTAAGAATAAATTATGCTTTTACTCCGGATCTTACAGTGGAACTATATGCTGAGCCTTTTGCAACAAGTGGAAATTATTTCAGGTTCTGGGAACTTCCTTCAGCCGGTTCTGTTGTCCGCAGGGAATACGGAACTGACGGAACGACGATAGTAAGGAATGATGACAGATCATATACTGTGCAAGACGGTGAAAAGGAGTTTACGCTAAGATACAGAGATTTTGAATACATTTCACTTCGGAGCAATTTTGTTTTAAGGTGGGAATGGCTGCCGGGGAGCACCCTCTATCTTGTATGGCAGCAAAACAGGTCTGATTATTATAATGAAACAAGGACATCTGCACCTGCTTCTTTGCTTGAAAGTTTTGCCGCGCAGGGCTATAATAGTTTTGCCTTAAAAATATCATATTGGTTTCCGGTGAATTAATTCCCATGAAATATATGCGAGCTGATAATTGTTTCTGTACTTTCGGAAAAAGTTTTTGGATGATTATGATGAAGCCATAACTATTTAGCAGAGCTTGGTAATTGCACGTCTTCCCCGATTCAGGCAATCATATAGTATAAAAATACCCCGGTTAGTTTCCGGGGTATTCTTAGAAATTACTGCGATATTGGGAATTCAACCTATTTTGCTTCAGGATCGTATATGGGGGTGAATTCCGGATTGTTATTCTTTGCCCTTGAAGCATCACGCATATCAATCTTGTATTGGTCAAATTTATCTGATACTTCCTGATCGAAAAGCGCGATTATCTGCATAGCAAAAAGGCCTGCGTTCTTTGCGCCGTCAATTGCCATTGAAGCAACCGGAACCCCGGGAGGCATCTGAACGATTGAAAGCAGTGAATCCATTCCATTCAAAGCTTTTGACTGTACAGGAATACCGATAACCGGGAGAGTAGTATTTCCGGCAAGAACGCCCGGCAGGTGTGCTGCGCCGCCGGCCCCGGCAATTATTACTTTAATACCGCGCTTCTTTGCATTCTGTGCATATTCAATAGAGTCTATTGAATTTCTATGTGCAGAAATTACACGCATTTCATACCCAACGCCGAATTCTTTACAAACTTCTGCAGCTTTTCTCATTACGGGAAGATCAGAATCGCTTCCCATTATTATCGAAACTTTTGGTGCTAAATCAGCCATTAGTTCTCCTGTTTAATAAATATTTGATAATAAAGAAATTATTTATATTTTTATAAAATCTAATTTTCATTTGTTTGTTTTAAAAATATATTACCATACAGTAATTTTAAAGTCAAAACGTTAATTATCAAATGATAACGAATAACAAAAATAATGATTTTTAAAATGATTAATAATTAAAAAAAAGAAAGGTAAAAATATGCATACCCTGAAATTGGACAGAAAAATGAGGTTTGTTGCTGATAACGGACGCGGCCACGAAACGGCTTTCGATACCGTGGATAAAGTAGGCGGGGAAAACACAGCTGCCACCCCTATGGAAGTGATGCTTCAGTCACTGTCTGCATGTTCAGCAATGGATGTTGTCAGTATTCTCAGGAAAAAACGTAAAACTATTGATGATTTTCAGATAAAAATCGAAGGTGAAAGAGGGGAGAAACATCCTAAAATGTACATAAACGTACATATCATTTACGAATTGACAAGCCCTGATGCTTCCCTGGCCGACCTGGAAAGGTGTGTTGAGCTATCACAGGATAAATATTGCGGTGCTTCTGCAATGTTCAAAGCAGCAGGCGCTAATGTTACACATGAATGCATATTGAATCCCTGATATAGTGAATATCCATCAATATTGCTTCTTTTATCAACATTGACAATGCAGCAACGATTTATTGAAGGAGTCCTCCTTTTTGGCGGGCTCTTTTATTTATGTGTATTTCTTCTAAAATATTTTATTGAATTATCTTGTTGATACAGACAACTAATCATATTGTTTTTCGGACAGGGGCTGCTGATTGCGGGAATACAGGGAAGAGTATTTCCAATATTATTGATGCTGTTATTTTGGAATTTCAATTCCGAACTGTTTTCTGAACTTTCGAATTCAATTTCCCCGGTGAATGATATTGTAATCTGCCCTTTACCATTGATATTTTCATTCATAACAACCAATAACAGAAGTGATGCTGCTAAGATTAAATATTTCATTTCTAACTCCGGCTATCAATCTAACATGCTGAATAAATATAATTAATTAATCAACAAGGTGCACCGATGTTAAGTATTACTATATCTATATAGTAATTTGTAATATAGAATCAGCTATGATGTTAATTATGATGATAGATCAGTTGGATATGAACTGGCAGCTTTTTATTTCTCTGGAAGATCTTAGAATTGCGAAATATACGCCGGAAGGCAGAGGACAATAAATTGTTGTATTGCCGGATAATTCCGGTTGCAAATAGAAATTTCTAATTTTATTACCTGTATAATCAAATATTTCGAGTTCACTTGTTTCCGGAAGATCATTGGTGAGTGACAAATGTATATTTTCATCAAGATGAGTGATTGTAAAATCTTTTGAATTTGCAGATGATTTATCGACACCGGTTATTCCAATAAGTGGGAATACCATTCCGCTTCGGTTAATACCTTTAAGTTCGGTAATAATCGGGGATGCGGGCTTAGAACTTGTTGTTCCGTTTGGTTCCAACAGTGCATAAGCAATTATTCCGGCCGAGTTGTTAGTGATATTTTTGTCCAATGAGCCAAAAGCAATGCTGGCAGTTTTATTGGCAGGATTAATATTATAAGTGAAATAACTTTCTCCTGGATTGAAAATATCTCCTCTTTCAAATCCGATCAAGTTGTAGTTATTACCTATCAACGAATAATCGAAAACTGCTCCTGCTGCAATATAAGAAGTAGTTTCACCTACTTGAACGGGGATTGAAACAGTGTTTTCGGTTTTTTCAACTACCGGTTCATAAATGATATCAGCATTCTCGGTAATATTACCTTCCGAAACAGGAATAATCGGAATGCCGTGTGCTTTTCCGTAATTCAGGTAAACAACCAGTGCATCGCTCATAGTAACATCACCGTTGCCGTCGCAGTCTGCATAAGTTACTGTCAGGCTGTCCCAGCCAAGAACTCTCTGGCCGGTCCATAACGTACTGGCATTGGGGCGTTTAAAGCTGCGCATGAATTTTGTATTGCTACCCATCCCGAGAAACAGTAATATTTGTGATATGTCTTTTGTATTCACCGAATCATTATTATCAGCATCGCCGGGCCAAACGTCAATGAAGCTATGTATTTGATAGGTTACCGGTTCGGTTTCTATATCAAGAACTTCTCCAACGCCGCTGTCTGAACTGACAACTGCCTGAGGGTTGACAAAGGTAAAAGTTAAATCATCCTCGTTTGGCGCAGATTGTGCAACTGTAAACTCAAGGTGGATAATATTAGGATTATCAAAACCGTTTTCTTCCAGGGTTTCACCTGACAGGACACCTACATGAATCTTTGAAATGTCATTTGCAGGGTCTTCTTCTGTGAATACGATAGGAATGGGATCTTCGCCGAAACCGCGAAGATCATAACCGTTGAATTTAACATAATCAGTCTGGTTAAAATGTAATTCAAAAGCAGCTCCGTTGCAATTCTCTATATCCTCGGCAATTACGTCAAATCCAAAATTGTACGTTGCAGTAACAAACGATGAACGCGTGGAATCAACATCTGTCCTTTCAAGCTTAAATGTCTGCCCGAAAATTATTGACGGGAGTAAAAAGCTGATGATCAATATGGATATTTTTATTTCTGTTTTCATGTTTTCTATTTTATATACTCTTTCATCAAGACTGTTTCTATCAATGAACGTGCCAAAGAATATTTTATTCCACTATGAGTATCGGCTTCCAAAAGTAAAGCTGAAGTGACCTATTCAAATAATTATAACAGAACCTGATACTATTATTAATTGTTAGTAATATTCGAAAGAAATTTTTATATTGCTCTTAATTATCAAAAATTAATAAGCCGGAAAATTACTATGGAAGTTAATATGACAGAGGATAATCCAGCAATTAAAACATATTTTGCCCCTGCTAAAAGGAAGACTGCTAAAGAGATAGATCGGGAGATTGATTTTATTGCCAATAATAGTATTATAACACAACTTTTGGAAAGTGCCGGGGGGATATTTGCTGTTCTGAATGAAGACAGGCAGATTGTTGCTGTCAATGATCATTTGCTTGAAGTTCTTGATATTACTGAAGCATCCCCGCTTCTTGGACTCAGGCCGGGGGAAGCGCTGAACTGTGTTTATTCCGACGAGATGCCAGGTGGTTGTGGTACATCAATCACATGTAGTACATGCGGTGCTGCTATTTCAATTATGGCTGCCCTTGGCGATAATTCGCCAGATGAGAGAGATTGTGTTATTTCGGCAGAGAAGAACGGGGTTCAGGTTGATTATTATTTTCAGATTAAATCATCCCCTGTTTCTTTCGGTGGGAAAAAATTTATTCTGTTCTTTATCAATGACATTACAAAAATGAAACAGAAAGAATTACTCGAAAGGGTTTTCTTTCATGATATTAATAATATTATTACTTCCCTGGTTACAAGTACTTATTTGCTTGACTCCAAGGGAAAGGATGATTATGAAAGATTATCATCTAAAATAAAAAAAATATCAATGAGGCTTTCCAGGGAAATAGATTTACAGAGATTGCTGAACGCACATGTTGAAGATAATTACCAACTGATGATTGAATCAATTGAGATTACTAATTTGGTAGATGAACTTTCAGAGATGGTCAATTCTCAGCCCTGCTCTCAGGATAAAGAGTTTGTTTGCCAGAAAAGTTGTGAAAGTAAATATTTCTATTCCGATCCGTTTCTCCTGAACAGAATATTGACTAATATGCTGCTTAATGCTTTAGAAGCAACTGAAAAGGGTGGCAAGGTGGAATTCCATTATCATATAGGACAGGATGAAGTGGAATTTGCAGTTTGGAATGCTTGTGTGATTCCGGATAGTATAAAAGAAAGGGTTTTTAAAAAGAATTTCACTACGAAAAATAAGCCCGGCAGGGGAATGGGTACTTTTTCCATGAAACTGTTCGGCGAGAAATACCTGAAAGGTAAAGTTGACTTTGTAAGTATAAAGGATTCAGGTACAACTTTCAGGCTAAGAATACCTAATAAAAAATAATTCTAATGTCTATTCATGAAATTTGTACCAATTGTAGGCCTTGAAATTCATGTTCAGCCAAAAACATCCGGGAAAGTATTCTGTAATTGCAGGAATGTCCGGGATGCTGAACAAAATAACCATGTTTGCCCGGTTTGTCTTGGATATCCCGGAGCAATGCCTTCCCTTAACAATGAAGTAAAAGATAAAGCAATAATGGCAGGGCTTGCTTTAGGATGCCATATAGACAGAATCTCGGAATTTACCCGAAAACATTATTTTTATCCTGATATGCCTAAAGGTTACCAGATAACCCAGGGTGATTCGCCAGTTTGTGGATCAGGTGAGTTAGAGTTTGAATCCGGAGGTAAATTTTTATCCATAGAAATTGAACGGCTTCATATCGAGGAGGACTCAGGGAAAAGCTATCACGATGATTCCGGAAATGTATTGATTGATTTTAACAGAAGCGGTTCTCCGTTATTGGAGATTGTAACTCTACCTTCGAGTAAATCGCCGGATGAGATATATGATTTTTTAAAGGCTTTTCAAAACCTGATGGTTAACAATGAAATATCAAAGTGCAGGATGGAAAAAGGAGAACTAAGATGTGATGTCAATATCTCGCTTTCTTGTAATTCTGATGTTATACCCGGCTATAAAGTAGAGATAAAGAATCTGAATAGTTTCGCGAATGTGAAAAAGGCTCTGAAATTTGAAATTGAAAGGCAGAGAAATATATTATCATGCCGGGAAATTCTGAAATCTGAAACCAGGAGGTGGGATGAAAGGAAAAAAGAAACGATATTAATGAGAACAAAAGAGGATGAGAATGATTACAGGTTCTTCAATGAACCTGATTTTCTGCCCCTGATTTGTGATGAAGATTATATCGAAAAATTGAAGGAAGGAGTGATTCCCCCTTCATCCATAAGGTTGAAAAAGTACATTTTTGACTTCGGTTTGAAATATCAATATGCGAAGGTGATTGCAGATGACAAATCCTTATATAGTTTATTTGAAAAAATTGCAGTTATTATTGATTACAATGCCGATAATATTAATACCGCAGCTTCTATTATTATCAATGAAGTACGGGATATAGCTGATAAATATTCCGAAGGTTTGGCGGAAGCAATATCCAAAATTGTAACATATATTCGGCAGGGAATTATTTCTTCCAAATCCGCAAATATTATTCTAAATGAACTCTCCAAGAATAATAAAGATATTGAGGAAATAATTGAACAAAGAAAACTGAAAATCATTCGCGATCCAAACATTATAAATAACACTATCGAAACACTGATAGATTCTGAAAGCGGACTTTTCAAAAGGCTGTCCGATGGAGACAGAAAAGCTTTTACATATTTCAAAGGATTGATTATTCAGTCTTTTAACGGGAATGTTGATACTGAATTGTTGGAGGAAATTCTGAAAAAGAAATTATTAAAATGAGCCTAATATTAAATTAAGTTTAATCTAAAAACAATAACATTGCTGCTTAAGTGTTATATAGGCAGTTGAAGTAGTAAAAAAATTGAAATTTCATAATACAATATGTCTATATAATAAGGATAGCTAAAATGGCAAAAAAAGTTAATGTCGGAAAAATATTGAACACAGAGTCCGCCAAGGTAAAAATGAATTATCTTGGCGTTGAAAGAGAATTGGTTTTAAATTGTGCATTCGATGCACGTAATTATGACAAGAATACAATTATTGAATGGTACAAAACAATTCATCTGGGGCGGAGGCTGGATGAAAAAGCTGCTCTCTATCTGAAAATGGGAAAAGGCTGGTCATACCACGCACCATTTGGGGGGCACGACGGAATTCAGTTTGCAATTGGAAAAATCTTTAGAGAAAACAAATCCTATTTGTTCCCATATTACAGGGATATGCTGACAGTTCTTGCAGGAGGAATGACTCCAGAGGAAATAATTCTCAACGGCCTGAGTAAAGAAACTGATGTTGCAGGCGGTGGAAGGCATATGAGCAACCACTTTGCAAAGCCGGAAATCGGAATCCAGAATGTATCATCATGTACCGGGAACCATTCACTTCACGCGGCAGGTTTGGGCAGGGCAATCAAGAAGTTTGGCGGAAAGGAATTCGTAATTTATTCTGCCGGTGAATCAGCTTCTTCAGAAGGGTACTTCTGGGAGGCTCTTAATACTGCGACTCTGGAAAAACTCCCTGTAATTTTCGTGATTCAGAATAATAAGTATGCTATATCGGTTCCGATTTACGAACAAACGGCAAACGCTACAATTTCAGATAATTATAAAGGCTTTAAAAACCTTGAGATATATAATTGTAATGGCAGGTGTCCGTTCAATTCCTATAATACCATGCTTGACGCCATGGATTATGTAAAATCCGGTATGGGGCCGGCTATGGTTCATGCCGATTGTGACAGAATGAGTTCCCATTCCAATTCTGATCCGCATGAATTATACAGAACACCGGAAGAAATTGACGAAGCTGCTCAAAGAGATCCGATGCTTCAGTTGCGTTACACAATCCTTAGTGAAGGATTCATGACAGAGAAGGAACTTTTGGCACTTGAAAAAGAAAATCAGGAAAAGATCTTCGAAGCGGCAGATAAAGCTGAGGCTGCGCCTGATGCAGACGGTAGTAGTTATCACGAGTTTATAATTCCGGAATCAATTGTTAAAAAGGAAGATAATACAGAAACTATACTGAATCCTGATGCTCCAAAATTGTCTTATCTTGAGGGTATTAATTATGCTCTGAAGCAGGAGTTCAGGCGAAACCCGAAAACTTACCTGTGGGGGCAGGATGTTGCCTCGAAGAATAAAGGCGGTGTATTCAATGTGCTGAAAGGTATGATGCATGAATTTGGCAACGACAGGGTTTTCAATTCCCCTATTGCCGAGGATAGTATTGTTGGAACGGCCAACGGATTCTGCAGGTACGACGATGAAATCAGAGTTGTTGTAGAAGGTGCAGAATTTGCAGATTATTTCTGGCCTGCAATGGAACAACTTGTTGAACATTCGCATGAATACTGGAGAACAAAAGGCCAGTTCAGCCCCAATGTTCTTATCAGGCTGGCAAGCGGCGGTTATATTCAGGGCGGGTTATATCACTCTCAGACAATTGAAGGTGTGCTGACAACATTTCCCGGAATAAGGGTGGTTTATCCTTCATTTGCTGAGGATGCTATCGGTTTGATCAGAAATGCAATGAGGTCAAAAGGTGTAACTATGCACCTGGAACCCAAATTCCTTTACAATTTCAAACAGGCTTATGGCCCGACACCGGATGATGACTTTATCATACCGTTTGGTAAAGGAAAAATTAGAAGGGAAGGTACGGATATAAGCATTGTTAGCTATGGGAATGCAGTCCACATGAGCCTTATGGCAGCAGAAAAACTTGAAAAAGAATCCGGGATTTCAGCCGAAGTTATAGATTTGCGGTCTTTGATACCATGGGATAAGGAACTTGTATTTGAATCGGTCAGGAAAACAGGCCGGGCATTGATTGCACATGAAGATAAACTTATTGGCGGTTTCGGCGGTGAGATTTCCGCGGAGATAACAGAGAATTGTTTTACCTCTCTTGATGCACCTGTTAAACGTGTAGGATCGAAAAATACTCCTGTTGGTTTTGCAAAAAGCTACGAAAATGCTATATTGCTAAGTGTGGAAGATGTTAAACAAAGTGTGGAAAAAGTTGTCAGGTTTTAGAACAGTGTGGAAAAAATTTAGCAAAATTGTCAGATAATTTCAAAGTGTGTAATAAACCTGACACTGTAAAAAAAGACACACAAAGAACGCAAATATGACACAAAATTAATGATTTGAACGGCATACATCCCGAAATTCCAATTGGATTTTCGGGATTTGTGTTTTAATTTTGCATTGACGTGGCTTAAAAGCGCCCGTAGCTCAACTGGACAGAGTGTTGGATTCCGGTTCCAAAGGCTAAGGGTTCGAATCCCTTCGGGCGTACAAAATTGAAAATAAACGAGTTAAAAAGAGTATCAAGTAAATAGAAAATAAGGATTTTGAAAAAAATGGAAAACAATAAAAAAATGACACAAGAAAATGGAGAAAAGTCGGGAGAAAATTCCGCTGAACAATCGTTAGAGTTCGTACAGAAATATTGGAAACATTTTGTTATTGGATTTGGGGCTGTAATTATTATTGTTCTTGGTATGTTTTACATGAGAAGTGCCCAGGCAGACGAGCAGAAGGAAGCTACCACAGAACTTTCCAGGATACTCAATTATTATAATCAGGGACAATATGAGCTGGCTATTAACGGCGATCCTAATAAAAAGGTAAGGGGACAGTCTATATTAGGATTAACTGCCATTGCAAATAAATATTCAGGTGTGGAGCCGGGAAAAACAGCAGCCCTTTATGCTGCAAATGCTTATGTGGAACTTGGCAAATATTCAGAAGCAAGATCATATTTTGAAAACGCTATGGATTCGGAATCAAAATTGGTTCTGATTGGCGCTCATGCCGGCCTTGGCGTTTGTGCTGAAGCTGATAAAAATTATAAAGAAGCTGCCGGCCATTACGAAGATGCTGCAAATACTGCATCCGAATCTTCTTCGAAAGTAAGGTATCAGTATTATGCCGGAAGGAATTACGAAAAAGCCGGCGATAAAGAAAAAGCAGAAGAACTTTATAGAAAAATTATTGACGAGTCAGGCTTATCCGAATTTAGCGGAAAAGCTAAGACAGGACTGGTTCGTATTGGCACGATAATTGAATAATCATAGATTTGAAATGAATTTTTTTATGGAGAAAACAATAGATTTTTTGATAAATAACAGGTATTTATTCATTGGAGGTACTATGCAACGATTTTTTCGTTTGAGCATCCTGGCGTTTATACTTGCCATTTTCGGTTATAATACCGGGCAAGCCGACCAGGTGTATGTGTCCGGGGAAACTGAATCCGGGCATGTCCGTATCTTTGTCAAAGACTCAACTTATGTTATTGACAGGGCATACACAGTAAAAGGTACGCTTATCATTGAACCGGGTACGGAAGTTTTATTCAACCCGTTAGGTAAGCTCGTTGTTGCAGCCGGAGGTAGAGTAATCGCCGACGGTTTTGCCGAAGCAACTTACACACAAAATCCGGACAACATCGATCCAGTTGCCGCTCCGGGTTCATCGGCTAACCCTTATGGTTGGGCCGGCTATTCAGACCTTGACTATTTCCTATACCAGTCAGAAACAAGCAGAACTGTTTCGACTATTGGTGTGGAAACTGCAAGAGACATTACAGTTCACGAAGACAAATATGATTACGTTTATAATGTTATCCTTGATTTGGACGACAGAACTATCCGCGATCTGGAACATCCCGGCGCTGTAATGTATCCACTTGATGAAAATGAAGCTGTTATCAGCTTCGAACAGGCTATTATGTTCAAAGCAGCCAGAATGAACAAAGATATTAATGATGATATCAACCTGACTATCAATCCCTGGCAAAGAGAAAACTACGGTACAGTTCCTTTCGGTCCTGAAAGAATTACATTTATCGGCCAGCCGACAAATGATTTTTCAAGGGAATGGGGACATATCGTTGTTCTACCTGGTGCAAGGGCAGCTTTCTTCAGGAACTGTTCATTCGAAGGTTTCCGCAAGGATACTATGGTAGATCGTACTGATTATTATTCACAGGCTGATTTCCCCGGTTATACCTGGGATGAAGTTCGCGATCTTAATCGCAGGATGGTGATGGCATCTAACGGTTCCGGTGGTGCTATTACAACATTCTCATCAAGGCTTTGGCTCCTTGGTTGTGAATTCTCAAATAATACTGCACGCTATCGCGGTGGTGCTCTGAATATTCTTCAGGCTCCCGCAGGTTTCCCGATGTCAGATCAGGCTGTTGGCTACTATGATGCTGATAAAAACCCGAATATTACTGATAAAGACGGTAATATTTCATGTATAGTAAGAAATAACCCCATACTGAAAATCGATATGATCGATGAACCGGGTATGGAAGAACCAATGTCAGATTACGACCGTCAGGCTTATGACGACGGTAGGCTTGCTGTTTATCTTGGCCGTATCCGTAATCTTAAATTTAACCAGAATAAAGTTGAGCTTGTAAACATTATATTTACAAATCAGGGTGGTTTCCAGGTAGTTGAGCAGGATTACGATAATCCGGCAGATTATCCTCAGCTTTATGGTGACTGTGCTTATGGCGGTGCTATTTATATAGCAGGCCGTGAAGGTGCAGAAGACAGGCAGATCGAAGTTGCATTCGGTTTGAACAACAGTATTAAAATTGATGGCAACATTGAAGTATTTGATGATGAAGATACTTTCCATGCCATTGGCAACTTTGCTGAAAACTATCAGGATGCTGCAAGCACAAAAGGTGCTCGCGGTGGTGCCATTTATCTTGGCCGTTACACTTCCATGATTGTTGCCGGCGAATTCAGCCATAACAAAACATATACTAAATTCCTTGAAGACGATGCTTCAGGACAGAATAGCGGTTACTACTCAATGGGTGGCGCTATCTTTGAAGAAAATACTCTTGGCCGTCTTCAGGTAAGAGGTGGCCCCACAAGGGAAGACCTTAACAACCAGACAAAATTCTACCAGAACGTAGCAGGCGCCGGTGGTGCTATCTATGTTGATGGTAATACAGATCCTAAAATGTCACCGATCATTGGTGGTAGTGATGCCGGCGTTCAGACACGCGATTACGGCTTCAATATCTACTTTGATGAAAACGAAGCTCTTAGCTGGGGTGGCGCTGTACTTACAAAAAGAAATATGTCGATAAACGGTGCCGGTGGTGTTGCTGCAGATAACCTTATTGGTTATGGTGGTAAATATCCGGTTCGTTTCCATGAAAATACAGCCGGTTATGCCGGTGGTGCTTTAATGGTTGCTATTCCTGCTGATATTGAAATCAAACCTCCGCACGAGAGAATGATTCAAATCATCAGAGCTGAATTTAACGAAAACGTTGTTGGTGAAGGTATTTTAGATGCTAACAAACCGGAAATTCGCGGTGGTGCTGCTATCTATACTATCAATGCTGACCTTAACGTTGTTAAAGGCGTTGAATTCCGTGAAAACATGCTTTATAATGCTAACGGTGCTGCCGTATGTATGGTTAACCCGTTCGCAACTACAAAACGTTTCTTCTTGTCAGACCTTGACCATGTTATGTATGACGAGAATGGCGTAGCTTATGACTTTATGTCAAACGACGATGTATTTACATTCGAAGAAGTTCCTTATCCTGCTGACCAGAGAATGCTTACAAGATTCCTCGGCAACGTAATTGAAGTTGACGACGAAATTCTTGCTTCTCAGAGCGGTTCCGGTACAACACAGATTGGTAAAGGTACACTCGTTGGAACAAGCAACTTCTATGCTACAACCTGGCTTGATAACAATACCGGTTACGTTGTTGGTTATGGCGGAAAAATTGCCAAACTTACAAACGGCGGTGTAAACTGGACATATCAGACTTCAGGTACAAATTACAGACTTAATGATGTTGTATTCACAAGTTCAGATGTTGGATACGCTGTTGGTGGTGTTACAGGCAGGCCCGATGCAATGGGCGTTATCCTGAAAACAGAAAACGGCGGAAGCAGCTGGGAAGAACTTACAACTCCTATTCAGAAAGCTGTAAACGACCTGTTCTTCATCGGCACAAACACAGGTTATGCTGTATGTGACGATGGTTATATTCTTAAAACAATCAATGGCGGTGCTACATGGACTTATACACGCCCCGAAGATGCAGACCTTCTTGGTGTATTCTTCACAGGCGTTAACAGGGGATATGCAGTAGGCGAAAGAGGCCTTATCCTTGTTACTGACGATGGTGGCGCTACATGGGATGTACAGTTCATTCCTTCAGTTATTGTTAAACTTAACCACATTGCATTCGTTGATGCTAACGTTGGTTATATCACTGGTAATGCCGGCCTTGTTGTAAAAACAGAAAACGGCGGCCAGACATGGTCAGTTATTGATCTTGGTATTAATGATGACCTTTATTCATGTTTCTTCACTTCACAGAACACTGGTTATGTAACAGGTACTTACGGTACACTTTACAAAACAGAAGACGGTGGCGACACATGGACAGAACTTGATGCAGAAACAGATTATAACTTATATGATGTATTCTTCCCGACAACAAGCAATGGTTATATAGTTGGCGATGCAGGACTTGTTAAATCAACAACTGACGCAGGCGCTACATGGAACGACCTCAGGCCTGTTGACGAAAGCCACACTGACGTTGTTCGCCTTCACCAGGAAATCATGCTTCCTGAAAATGGTGTAGGCCTTGGTGGTGCTCTTTATATTCTGGACAGTGTAACTGTTAACAGAATCGGACGTGTTGACTCAGTTTGGTTCAACCGCGTAAGAATGCAGGACAATAAATCATTCTCCGGCGCTGCAATTTACTCAGACAACTTTGACCTTAAACTTATCCTTAACAGGTCACTTGTTGCCGGAAACATTGCAGAATCAGAAATCGGTATGGAACAAAATGCTATTACCGGTCCTATCGTAAGAGATGAAAATACAAACGATATTACAACAAACTTTGCATCCAGCGATCTTGCAGGCTCTATCATTTATGGTGAAGTTCAGGGTCCGCTTCCGAATGCAATTTACTCAGAAGCAGCTAACTCAATTTATGATAACGATGCCCGCTTCCTTATCAGGCTTCCTGATGCTCCTAATACAAAAGGCGTTCTTGCAGGAACAACCGGTATTGGCTATGGCGGAACAGATACACTTCGCGGTAACTATTGGGGCCGTACAGAAGCAAATGTTGACATCGTAATTGAAAACAGCTTTGGTTATAATGGCGCTATTCAGCATACATTCTTTGTTGACACTGACGGAAATAACAATCTCTGGCTGAAATACAACTCATCCAGCGATCTCCGCGATCAGGGTCCGTTTGAAAAGAATGGCCAATATACTTATACAGCAATACCTATGAAGAACATCAGTGGTAATGAAAATACTCCTGAAGCAGGATCAATTCCTGATGCAGTTCTTCAGTCAGGTCGTATCTACGACATTTATGACAAAGGTACAGACATTAAAACTGCTGATTACTCAAAACGCAGAATGAGCCCGATTGAAGACTTTGCAGTTGGTATTCCTCCGATCGTTAAAAGATTCGAAGATGCCCTTATGCCTTCAAACGGTAAATATGTAAAACGTTATACACGCGATCCTTTCGTAGCTGAAGAAATTGATAGCACAGGCGCATTAAAATACCCTGCTATTGCTCAGCTTCAGGATGAGTTCCGCGCTAATAAAAACGGCGAAATGATCCATCCGATTGGTTATCCGCTGTATCTTGAATCAATGGTTGATTATGATGGTGTTGCTGAAAGGTCCAACTTCGACCCGAGAACACTTAACGAATCAGTATTCTTCGTAATCAATGAAACAACTGGTGACTTCATTCGCGTTAACTTTAACCAGGTTCACAATGAAGCTCCTTATCGTGAAATATTCCGTGCGAGAGTTGAACTTGTTCCTGATTCTACTAACAGGAATCCTAACTCTCTTATCCGCCGTACAGCTGAAGGCCTTATTAACCTTGGTACAGGCGAATATCTCCTCCGTCAGTTAGCTAACGATCCTTACAGTGAAGACGAAGCTACTCTCGAAGGAAGACGCTATGATAATCCTTATTACTCATTTGGTAATGTAAGCGATCTCTTCTCGAACAGGGATGATAACGGTAACTTTGCAATGCCAGTTGATAATAACAACCAGGCAACATTCTACGCTGGTGAACGTTTCACAGCACTTCCGGTTGATACCGGCGATGTTGTTAGAGTGATCTCTCGTACAGTTCTCTGGAGAGAAGGCGTTATCCCGGCTTATGACGATGGTATTTCATTCAAGGTTGTTCGCAATGTTGATCCTCCGACATTTACAGGTAACGTTCTTAAACTTCGTGACGATACAGCTTCAGTTACAAAGATCGTTCCATCGGAAGTTCCGGGCAAACAGCTTGATACACTTGTAATGACTTCATTACTTAATACAATATTCCTTACTGAAAACAGGTATTATCCTGTTGAAGAAGGTTTCTACAGCGATCCTGATGATCCTAATATTGGTGATGATGCTGCAGGACGTGATTCTATTCTTACAATTACAGCTATGGATACAAATCAGTACTATGATCCAAGATCACAGATGTATCCTGAATTGTATTCATTCCTTACTTATGAATGGCATCCGACATACGATCCTACAGATCCGAGACACGGACAGTACAACCCGAATACAGCACTTGAACACTGGATTCTCGTTGATACAGTAGCATCTGAAAACAATACAGATTGGGAAAACTCATATCAGCTTCCAAGAGATGATGCAGACGGTTACATCTTGTTCCGTGGTCAGCCTATGAACCCGTTCGTAGTACCTGGCGGCGAGTGGATTAACGTTAAAGGTATGAGCTATCCTCCTTATTACAGAACTCTTGATTCTCTTAAAGCTCTTCCGGACAGCTTAAGGCCAAGCGATGAATATATTGCTAAATTTATCGAGCTCTTCAGGCCTTATCTTTCAGCTCCTGCATATCAGGATATGGAAGCACGCTATCTGCAGCAGGATACAATTGACTATGTTGGCCAGAACGGTTACCATACTGGCGACTATGCATTCCGTATTATTGTTGTAGATTCAACTCCTCGCTTCATTGGTCCTGATGAATCAGAAGAAGAAGTAACAAGAAGAGTTGATATGGCAGGAACAAGAGAAGTTGTTGGTACATATATGCCTTCACTTTATCCTTGCCGTCGTTCAGACGAAGATGGTACATTAATGGCAAACCTTACAGATAAACTTCGCTTTAAAGTTGACTTTAATACAGATGATGAGCTTGAAGATTCATGGGCAAGTGGCTGGGACTTCCGCTACGGACGTACAGCTTATGGCTTTATGAACATTGCAGTTCGCGCTGGCGAAGATGATGTTGTTATCGACAGCACAATTTATGATAATGATGGTGATGGTCGTGAAAACGATACAACTATCACTCAGACAAGGCCTGTTTGGATGGCTAATGAATATCTGCATGAATATGGTGATGGTGTAACCGATCCTGCATCAGATACATTTGGCGCTCAGTTCCAGACTTGGGGTAAACTTGACATTCGTATTGACAGAGATGAAGCAATTGAGCTTCTTACTCCTTCAAAACAGGTTAATAACAAACTCAACACTGATACAGTATTTACAGTTGTTGTAAATGACGGTCATGGTGGAGTGAACTACATGGATATGCCTGTATTTATCAATATTCAGCCTGAAATTATAACTCAGTCACTTCCTGACGCAGAGGAAGATATTGATTATAATCCTGGCCTTGATGATACAACAAGAGCTATCTCAGTTTACGATCCTAACTTCGGCCAATGGCACGAATATGAATTGATCTATGAAGATTATCCGCAGGATGAAATTCAGAAAGATCCGTGCTTCCCGGAAGCTGGCGTTTGGGATGTTTCAAATATGAAAACAACTCCTGACTGGCTTAAGATAAATAAAGAAAGCGGTCTTCTTTATGGAAAACCGATGCTTAAGGCAGATAACGAAGTAGCTCCTCAGGACGAACTGGTAACTGTACTTGTACGAGACGAAGATGACTTGACTTATGTTAAGCAGATTCCTCTCAGAGTACTGAAAACAAACCACGATCCTGATATTGACCAGGCTCCTATCGTTAAATGTATTGAAAGTGCAAAATTCAATGCTGACGACAGAGTTTATAACGATACATTGCTTGTAAGCGATCTTGATCTTCTCCGCAGAGTTGATGGTGAAAATGAAGTTCTTACACTTACAGTAGTAGAACCTTCAGCAGGAGTAACACTCGATCCGACAACTATCAATGGTCCGCTTGATCTTGACACTGTAAAAGTATCTGTAACAATTACAGATCCATCAGCACTTTCGAGAGATGCTGACGGTAAAGTAACTATTATAATAAAAGTAACAGACAAAGACGGAGCTGAAAAAGAGCTTCCGTTCAGGCTGAAACTTATGGAAGAAGCAGACTTCCTTTGCGATATTATTATCGAAAACCACCTTGGTGCAATGGAAACATTGACATGGGGTACTGCAGCACGTAACGCTTCAACTGGCGATGCTGATGATGGCAACCCGCTTGGTATGCTTGATTCAAACTATTGCGAGTATGATCTTCCTCCACTTCCTCCGCTTGACGTATTTGACGCTCGCTGGACAATTCCTACAAGGAATGGTACACTTATAAGCGTATTCCCACAGGCTCCTGGCCAGGAAGGTACTTATGTATACAGAGCATCATTCCAGGCTGGTGGAGAAAATGGTCAGACATCACCTGCATATCCTGTAACACTGAAATGGAAAAAATCTCAGATTCCTCCGATGGACAATAACGAGGTTAATCCTTCTGGTGGTTCATGGTATCTTAAAGATGCACAGTCAAACGGTAATATATTCAGAGTAGATATGAGAGATCCAAACTATAACGATCCTAATATCGCCTCTTATATTGAACTTACTGAAGATGGTGAATACACAGTATTGAGCATCAAACAGAATGAAATCGATGCCTTCCTGATTATCTATGACTGGACAACACCGGTAGAAACTCAGGTTGGATTACCAACTGTTGCCAAAGTTAATTCGGTATCACCGAACCCGTACAGCAACACTGGCGATGTAACTGTTGGATTCCAGATTCCAAGATCTGGCAAAATTGCTCTTGATGTATTCGATGCTCTCGGTAATAAAGTTGCAACACTTGCAGACTCATATTACGAAGCTGGAACACATAACATTGTTTGGAAAGCAAACGACCTTGATGGCAAAGCTCTCTCAAGCGGTTCTTATGTAGTAAGACTTACAGCAAATGGTACTACTTCAACAATGCCTCTGGTAATTGTGAAGTAAAATATCTGATAAAAATAGGCAGGCCTTCAATGGCCTGCCAATTATAAATCGGAAATAAATATTTTTAAATATAATTGGAGTTCACAAATGAAACGTTTCTTAATCTTTGCTGTAGGGATTGTGATCTTAGGAGTAACATTCCTGTCACAGCAAGCTGAAGCGCAGGTATACAGCGAATTCGATACGGTAATTGTAAGGGAAAATGCTCCTTTCCAATTCCTCGAATATCCTGATGTACTGCCTTCTGAGGACTTCGGGCTTCCGCCCAGTTTCAGGGAAGACCGCAGGAACGGATATTATCACCAGGCAATTCCTCTTCCGTTCCAGTTCGAATATAATAGTGAAGTTTACAACCAGGTATGGGTAAACATTAATGGTTTCATTGCATTCACAAGGCAGGGAACTACACCTCCTTTCGTAGCTCCTGACGATCCTACTGCTCTTTTCCAGAATGCAACTTCTTTCCCGAGTAATGTAATTGCTCCATTCTGGGGAGACCACTACTACAGAAATGCAACTGATGTATTTGATGGATTTATGGAGTCAGAAATTTCTACTTACGACGGTGGTGATTTCTTCGTGGTTCAATGGAAAGACCTTAACATTAACTTCGAACAGGAAGATGATGAAGGTAATATGGTTCATGTAAAATCTTCGGTAGCAAACTTCCAGGTTGTTATTTATAAATCTACTGACCAATTCTCAAATCAGGGTAATATTGAATTCTGTTATGGCCCTGTTGGTGGCAATCCCGACCCGGATGCTGGTAATACAATTATTACTAAAGATGCTTCAGTAGGTATTAACGGTACTGGCGGCGACTTCCTGAACGGCCTTTATTTCATGGGTCCGGATGATGAAGATTACGACCCGATGTATGCAAGAACTGAAACTACACTAACTAACCTCTGGCCACCTTCCGGCGGTACAGACAAGAGAATCTTCTTCCGCGCACTTACACGTCTGAATATTGACGAATGGTGGGGCGACGGTGATGCTGATTTCTCTAAAGCTTATGGTAACAGACATTATGGTATGCCTCAGAACCGCTTTGTAACAGTTAACGATGCACGTATTATCATGCGTCACGTTGTTACAAATATTCCTTTGGATAGTGTTCGCAGAAGAGAAGCTTATCACGCAGACGTTAACCATAATGGTCGTTATTACTATGCTTATGTGGATACTACTCTCATCGACGATGAGGGTGAAGAATATGAAGCTACACTCATTATCAGGAAAGATATTCCCTGGCGTGATATGAATGTAGCAGATAACCTTCCTGTTGGTATCAATAGTATTAACCGCGTTTATTTCCAGGCAACAGAATATGATGCAGCATGGATTCTGCATTATATTTCAGGCCGCGTTCCTGAATTGCCCTGGATATATGACTGGATAAAACAATATGGTAAGATCTCAAACAACGAAAAAGAAGCAACTGCTTTCGATATTTCTGAAGTTAAAGGTCTTGGCGATAACGAATACATGCTGACAGTTAACCTGAATGGTTATCTTGATGGTATGCTTGCAGGTAAATTCGACCTTAATGCTGACATAGTATCTGTTAACGGTAATGTTCAGACAACACATGAAGGCAATACTGTAGTATTTGCAGGTACAGGCGAATTTGAAACATCAACACCCGTATTATTTGTTACAGTAAAATCTGAAAATGCTCAGATAGAAGTTACAAATGCAAGATTCAACGATAACAATATCGATGGTTTCTCTGCGCTTCTTACAAATGTTGAAGGACAGGATAATGATTTTGGTCTTAATTTCAAAAACTATCCTAACCCATTCACAGCAAGCACAGATATCTTTGTAACAATTAAAGATGCAGGAAGCTACAAACTTGAAATTTATGACATGTTTGGTAATGTTGTAAAAACTCTCGTTAACGGAAACCTTTCTACAGATACACACAAATTCTCATGGAATGGCGTAGACAACAGTGGTAATGCTGTTGCAAACGGTGTATATGTTTACAGGTTAACAGGCGATGATTTCACTGCTACAAAGAAAATGATCCTCAACAAGTAATTGATGAGCTGTTCATTGAAATATAAAATCTGGATATGGCTGCTGCTCTTTGCTTGCAGCAGCCTGACCGGATTATCTCAGGAAACGGTAAGAGCTGAACTGACACAACAAAAAATTATTGATGTTTGCGGCTCGGCAGATAAAAAAGAGTTTTATGTTTCACTGAGTATCGGAGAAGTGCAAAGATTCGACAGCTTGTATGGTTTCCAGTATTATTTAAACTATAATCCGGAAAAAATACAATGGATAACAGCACTCTACACAAATACATTATCAGAGTTCTTTGAAACCAGGGAAGTATCATTTATTTCTGAAGAAGGAAGAGTACAGGGCTATGCCACAACCTTCAATTTCTCATTTCCGCCTTCGAGCGGAAATAAACCTTTGGTTGTTTTGTACGGAAGATTTCTCGGGGATTGCCCGGATACAACAAGATTATATCTCGAGGATATTGAGTTCACCGAGGAATTCAAAATAGAAGTAGAGAAACAGGATACATTGATAATCGAAGGATTGGAAGTTGATAAAGAAACCAGGGCAATAACTGCCGGTTTCAGCTCAGATTCTTTGTTCTTCAGGAATGATTCGATTCAAAAGTTCGAATTGTACATGCAATATGATGAAAACATTGCAAGACTCGACTTGATAGAATTTAACCTGGTTTATGATAAAACGTACTTTGAAATTTTAAAAACTGAAACTGTAGATGATTTAATATCAAATTTGTCTGTTGAAGATATTGATGATGGAAAAAAGATCAGATTTCAAAAGAATAATGATTTCAGCGATCAGACAATATTAGAATTTGATATTAAAAGAAAAAGTAATGACAGTTTATTATCTGGTATTACAATTGATTCAATAAATACAGGTTTTTGTTCTTGCGTTACGAGATATTCATCTGAAAACCTTTATTTAAGATCAATAAAAAAAGATACCACAGGTAATGATATAATTGAAATTAGTAATAAAAGCGATACTAAATCATGGTACAGTGCAGGTAAAAATAGTTTTATTATAAAAAATGAAAAAAATCTTATAAAATTTGCGTCTTTTTACGATTTGATGGGTTATAAGATTAAAGAAATTGACAATATATTTGAAAACCGAATAGAAATTGATGTTGCAGAATTATTACCGGGAATATACTTCGGAATTGTTGTAACAGAAAATAACGAGAAAAAAAGAATTGTTTTAATAAAAGAATAATAACTGATATTTTTTTTAATTTTTGGAGGTTCTCATGAAGAGATTCTTATCACAATACCAGGGCATGAAAGTCTTAATGGGCTTGGCGCTTGTAATCGGCCTTTTATTTTCAACAGGCCAGGATGCATTCGCTGCTTTTGATAAGCCTGCGGTGCCCAATCTTACTCTTACAGGTACTGATGACGGATATAACGAAGAATGGTATCCTGACGGACGTATCTGGATTCCCACATCAGAAAAATACGAACATCCCAGGGAATTTCTTGTTCCTGTTTGGATTGAAAACAGGTGGGCAAAATATGACGATGACAGATTTGTTCCGGACCCGATCTATAGTTTCCAGTTCACACTTCTTTATGACTCATCGGCAATCAGGCCGGTAGGTGTTCAGAAGTTCGGACCAAGGGACGAAGAAATGGATCAGGAACCACTTTCAAAACATTTTAATATTTCCTGGCACGACTTCAAAGATACTTCCCGTTACAGGGTTTATCTTTCTGACGAAACTGCTCTCCAGGACAGGATGAGAGGCCGTGCAATGCGTATAACAGGTACTTCCACAACACGTCCGCTTCCTAATACTGACCTTGGAAGAAAAGACTGGCAGATACTTCTTTATGTACGCTTCAAAGTGATGCAGTCTATAGATAACCCCGGCCAGGGTTCTGTAGCAAAACCATCAATTCACTTTGCACCAGATACAATAAAATATAATGATATTAACGTAAGAGAAGATAATCCTTTTGCACATCTTTATAAATTAGGTATTCCGGGCACAGAACAGTACGAACCTACTGAAATAACAGGACTTGCAGGTATTAATAACCTTGACTATGCAGCCGGTGAAATTGAACCTACAAAAGAAGGCTCAATTTATATGAGCATTACACCTGCTATTCCGGAATTCAATTTCTCAATTGAAAGAGGTATTGGCTCAATTCCCGCTATCAAAAAAGTTGAGGATGAAGAAAATCTATGGGAAATCGTTGACCCGATTACAATAGATTCCGCTTCTTTCGATCCTCTGTTCGGAACAAGGCTTCTTAGAGTTATGAATGGCGTTGAAAGAACAAGGCTGCTTGATATCGAAGTAGAAACAGATCAGAAATGGTTGAAACTTCAGGCAAGAAGGCTTTCCACAGCTGATAAATATCCTGCTGACTTTGCATCACCAACAAGATCCGGTTGGATTGACTGGTTAGACAATACAATTCTTGGTGAAGAAAGAGATCCTTATGGCGATCCTACAACAGCTGAAGGCGATCTTTACTTAGAAGTACAGTGCGATCCTAATGAAATCCAGGCTGATGATGAAAAAGCCGGTGTTTATACTGGTTACATCACTTTCAGATCTGACTATGCACTTGACAGTCCCGTAAGGATTAAAGTTACATTTATATATTTCAGAAATCCTGTAGAATGGTTTAATACTACTTCAAAACCAGGTATCGAATTAACAGTAAGAAACTCACGCGGTGCTGTAGGCGATTCTTGTAAACTTATCTTTGGTACAGGCCACAGAGCTACTGACGGTGTTGATCAACTATTTGGTGAATTTGCTTATGAATATGATCTTCAGGGATTCGGCGCACGTTTCTATCCTGTAGATACAGATATTCAGCCACAGGTACCTTTCGGATTTGGTGATTGGGCTCCTAACGATGAGCTTCCAAGAACTGCAGTTCGCGACGAAAATGGCAACCTTGTATATGGTTCAAGAGATATCAGAAGTGCATTTGATACACTTCAGTCAATTACATACTGGGTGAAATTCAATGCTGGTGGTGCTGAAAATTATCCTATCACAATTGAATGGGATACAAAGAACTTCCCGGATGGTGCACAGCTCTTCCTGAGAGATGCACGCAACGGCGAGGAATTCAATGTTAATATGCGTTCAGCTACTCCACTGCCAAATGGCCGCCTGTCTTATGTTATCACTGATCCTAAATACAGTGAATTTATGATTGAATACACACTTCCAAAAGTAATCCGTTACGTAAATGCTGATGGTACACCAAGAATTAATCCTGGTTGGAACCTTCTGTCATTACCAGTAAGGCCTACTAATTCATTCTGGAATGTATTCTATCCAAATGCAATGAACGTACCGATTAAATTTACACTTAGTATCTATCAGCAGGAAGAAGAATTAATGCCTGGTGTTGGTTACTTCGTTAAATATTCAGAAGACAGAGTTGACACTACTTTCCAGGGTGTGTTTATTTCTAAGATTTCTAAAGCTACAGGCGATCCTGTAAGGCTTTACAAAGGATGGAACACAATTGGTGCACTTTCTATCCCGATTAATATTGATCACATCGACCTTGATGCATTTGATAATAACAACAGGCCAACACTTTCAGAATCAATGAAACTTGGTGTGTATGGATACAAAACTAACCGTGGTTATGTAGAAGTATCTGAACTTGAACCAGGACTTGGTTACTGGCTGTATGTAGATGCAGGTGCATGGTTGAACCTTGATATGAGTAATATCAAAACAGGATCACAGATCTATGCATCAAACAGAGACGATGTAATGGCAATGTCAGACGCTATTGTTCTTCGTGATAATTCACAGAATGAAGCTTCTCTATATCTTTCAAACCAGAATGTTGATGCAAACAGTTTTGTACTTCCTCCTCTTCCTCCAGCAGATCTATTTGATGTAAGGTTTGATAATAACAGTAAATTATCAACAGAGAATTCATCAGTAGTTCTTCTTCAGGCAGTTGAATATCCTGCATCATTTGCAGTACACAATGCTGATGCAAAATATACATTCTCAGATCCTGTAACAGGCCAGATATATGGTACAATTGAAAAAGGCAGCAACGGAACTGTAGTTATACCGAGCTCAAAAACAAATTCTGTTAAAATCGAAACAGTAGATGCTCTTGAATCAGCTCTTGTAAACTATCCAAATCCGGTTAGCTCAGAATCAACTGTTAAATATACTGTTCCCGAAAATGCAAATGTAACTATCGTTCTTTATGATGCACTTGGTAACCAGGTAGCAAAATTACTCGATAATGCAAGCAGGAATGCAGGAACATATACAGACGTACAGATCGATGCCGCTTCATTAACATCAGGGCAGTACATTGCCAAGATGATCATTAATGGTAAAGCAACTGTTCGTACAATCAATGTTGTAAAATAATCTGAAAAGATTTATTTTTAAACGGGCAACCTTAGTGGTTGCCCGTTTTTTATTAAAAGTAGCGCCACTCCCGGAAAATTTCTTATATTTATTTATGTTAAAAAGGAGCAGAAGATGAAAAGATTATTAATTGCAATATCGGCGCTTATAGTTCTTAGCCAGTCGCTCGGTTTATCCCAGGAAATAACAAATAAGATAATTCTGGATAATAATAATAATGATCATTTCGAGCAATGTATCTTTGGAATAATGCCAGATGCTACCGATGGAATAGATACAGTATACGGCGAGTTCGAATTTCCAAATTTTGCCCCAAGTCAGCTTCAGGGCGCTTTTTATATTAGCCCGACCGTTTTGTCATATAAGGATTTTAGGGCTCCTGTTGATTCTTTGCCTGATGACGATACATATAAAGTAGATTATTATCTTGGTGTTGTATTCGGAGCTGATACTATAACAATATCATGGGATCTCGATCCGGCTTATGTAAAAAATGCTACAATAAGCGACGCTATTGACGGTAGTATTCTTACAGTTGATATGATAGAAAATAAAATGGTTAAAGTAGGGAATGAATTTCTCGACAAATTTAAAATCTCAATAGAATATAATAAAGTACCTACAGGTATCGTTGATAGAAAGAACGTAATAGATGAGAATATTTCCGTAATTGCGGATGATATGATATTTTTTGAAAATGAAATAAGTGATGTTGATTTATATATTTTCGACCTGAATGGCAGAAAAATTGATACTGACCTGGTTGAATTAGAAAGTTCTTATCTGAATATTAATAATCTTGATAAAGGATTTTATATTATAGTGTTAAAGAAATCCGGAATGATAAGAAAAAGAATCAATTTGATAAAAAATTAAAATAAAATGAAATTTTTCTTCTTTTATCTTGTTAATATTGTCATAAGGGGCAATTAGTGGGTTCAGAAAAACGAAAATCCGATTATTCGGAAAGAAAAGATAATAAAAATATTAGCGGGCGAATAAATTCCGGCAGGAAAAAGAATGTTTCTACCGTTAGGGAAAGAAAACCGAGAAATTATGATAAGGACAGGAAAGCAAAGAATATCCGGGAAAACAGAGATTCAAAAAATACGGATAAATTTCAGAATCTAATTGTATCTGTTGTGATACCAATATATAATGAGGAAGAATCATTGATAGAATTATCAGAATCGATAGAAAATGTATTGAATTCATATACCAAAAACAGGTATGAAGTAATTTTTATTGATGATGGTTCCAGGGATAATTCCTTTTCCGTTATAAGAAAAATCAATAAAAGAAATAGAAAATTCAGGGCAATAAGATTCAGAAGGAATTACGGAAAAGCTGCCGCCTTATCTGTTGGTTTTCATGAAGCAAAAGGAAATTATGTAATTACAATGGATGGCGATTTGCAGGACGACCCGGCTGAAATTCCGTTAATGATACAAAAGCTTAATGATGGATTCGATCTTGTTTCCGGATGGAAGAAAAACAGGAAAGATCCGATATCCAAAACACTGCCTTCAAAATTGTTTAATTACGTTACTTCAAAAACAAGCGGTGTTAAGCTTCATGACCATAATTGCGGTTTGAAAGCATACAAAAAAGATGTTGTAAAAAATGTTGAAGTTTATGGTGAGATGCACAGGTATATACCTGCCCTCGCAAATTGGGCGGGGTTCAGGGTTACGGAGATCCCGGTTCATCATCACGCACGTAAATACGGTAAATCAAAATATGGCATTACCAGACTGGTGAAAGGTTATCTTGACCTGCTAACGGTGCTTTTTACAACGAGGTATATGAAACGTCCTTTGCATTTCTTTGGTACATTCGGGTCTTTGTTTGCAATTACAGGTTTTATTATTGATCTATATCTTACAATAGAATGGGCTATGAATAAAACGTCACTCAGTAACAGGCCGCTTACCCTGTTCGGAATAGCTCTGATTATTGTCGGCGTGCAATTTATATCAATGGGGTTAATAGGTGAGCTTATCACAAAGAATAATGTAAAAAATGAAAGCTATGGTATAAAAGAAAGAATATAATATCAACGGGTAAAACTTATGAATAATAATAAAATTAGATTGCCGCTATCCTTGCTTATGATTGTTGTATCATTTTTCTTCTTGTTTAAGTTAGACACAAAAGCTCAGTTTCAGGATCGTTTTAGTGTTGCATTTGGAATATCCACAATAGAAATTCTTGGAAACAATCCCGGCCGTTTGCCTGTATTTGAAAGAGATTCAACTAAATCGGATGTTGTTGGCGGAGGGTTCGGAGGCCCGCAGCCGGGTTTTGCACTTCAATTTATGACTTATCTCGATAAAAAGGAAAGATTTAGAATACCGATTGGCTTCGACCAATATTTTTACAGTTCGGCTCAAAGATTGCCTTATAATAACGAGGTTGAGTTCAGTTTGAAGCATAAAGTTACAGTTTCAACATTCAGCCTTGGGCTTGACTGGGCATTTATTGAATTTCCGCTGGCCGAGGCAAAACTTTTTGTAGGGCTTCATGCTATGGGTACATTTGTTTATGGTGATGAATATACTGTTTTCATTGATTACAATAATGTACCAAGGAATGATACAACAATTATTCATCCGTCGAAAGAGGCAACATTCCGGCTGGGAGGATTTGGAAAATTCGGTATTGAAGGCAGGATTTATGAAAGATGGTATCTGAATATAAGTGGTTCATTGAGTATGATGAATCTCTTGCTTCGGGACGAAGAACTGAAATATCCTAATGGTAATCCAAAGCCGATGGAAAGAGGCGAGCTATTCACACCTAAAGTTTCTAAAGAATATGAAGAATCATTTGTTTCCAATTTTCAATTCAGATTCTTAGTTCAATACAGGCTTTAAATTAAATTTTACGGGTTGGTTAATGCAGTTTGAAAATATTAAATACAAATCTGATTGTAAGTACTTCAGAGGGCATATTCCATGCAATCCTCACAAAACAAAGGGATATCACTGCGAGGATTGTCCGGATTATTGCCAGGAGCAGGGTAAAATATTAATAATTAAACTTGGTGCTATCGGAGATGTTATAAGAACAACACCGCTGCTTGAAAAATTCAGATTGGAATATCCCGGATACTCAATTTGGTGGCTGACTTTAACGCCTGAAGTTGTTCCGTCAACTGTTGAAAAGGTATTAAAATTTGGTCCCGAGGCTTTGCTCGTTTTGCAGGCAACTGAATTTGACCTACTTATTAATCTTGACAAAGATGATTATGCCTGCGCCCTTACCAATATGACAAAGGCTGACAGGAAAATCGGATATACTTTGATTAACGGAAAGCCTGCCCCTATCGATTCAGCATCGAGGGATAAATTTATTACCGGTCTTTTTGATGATGTTAACCAGTCCAATAAAAAGAATTACATGGAGGAAATCTTTGAAATAATGGGTTGGAAATTCAAAGGACAGGAATATGTAATTGAATTCGATGAAAGCGCCGAATGGGATATTCAAAGCAAAGGGAAGAAAATAATAGGTTTGAATACGGGCTGCGGAGCGCGCTGGACTTCCCGGCTATGGAAAGATGACTATTGGGTTGAGTTGATCAGGAAAATTCAATCTGAAGGCTTTTATCCGCTTTTGCTTGGCGGGCCTCAGGAAGATGATAAGAACAGGTTTTATGCCGAACAGACAGGAGCCGAATATCTCGGTTACTTCCCACTGCCTGTTTTTATTTCCCTGATGAACCAGTGCGATGTGATAGTATCCGCCGTAACGATGGGAATGCATATTGCTATAGCTTTAAGAAAGCAGCTTGTGCTGATGAATAATATATTTAACCCGAATGAATTTGAGCTTTACGGCAGGGGAGAGATAGTTATGCCCCAAAAAGAATGTACCTGCTTCTTCAGCCCGAAATGTAAAAACAATGAATATTTCTGCTTAGACAGCCTGACTCCTGATATGATGATGGATGCTGTAAAAAGACGTATTGATGCTTTGGGCTAATTGAAGAAGAGATTGTAAGAATTAGGACGATATAAAAAAGACTCTGATTTCAAAGTGGAAATCAGAGTCTTTTAAATTTTTATTGCATTTGAAGCAGTTTGCTGATTACTATTATGAGGATAATTAAAACTGAAAGATAGATAGCAAATTTAATCAGCTTTTTAAAGATCATAAAAAGTATCATTATAGCAAGAATAGCTATAATTACAATTGCTACAGTCGGAAGTCCGGCAATGAAAGCTAAAACCATTGCTTACCTCAGGCGGAAAGTTAAAGGAATTATCCCGACCATTTCGCGATTGTCGTCCAATTTGTTGAAACGCCATCTTCTAAGTGCGTCCATAGCAGCTTTTTCAATTCTCGGATCTGCTTTTTTAAGCGGAATCATTTTACGAATAGTTCCGTCAGGCTGAACCCAGAATTTAATCTTTATAGAAGCTGTTCTGTTTACACCCGGAGGCATTTTGGGGACAATCTTTGTTAATACGGTACGATTGCCGCCGCCGCCCCATTCTATATCTCCAAATCCGTTGCCTGCACCTTTTCCGAAGCCTTTATCTTTAAGGCCTGTACCATTAGGATCACCGTCTTTGGAACCGATATTCGACGTTGACTCTCCTTTTTCAGAGCTTTCGGAATTTTCGTTTGAAGATAACTCGCTAACAGGTTTGAAATCAGTAGCCCTGTCTATATCTGTATTGGATGATGTATTACTTCTTTTAGTTTTAGCTGCAATCTTAGCATCTTCAAGAACACTGTTGGGTTCATTGCCCTTGTGTCTTTTTCCCTCATCCTGCAAGTTTCCTGCACTCATTCCTGTACCGTCACCGTCTCCCCAATTTAATAGCTCGATTGGTATAGATCTGATTTCTATGGTTCTAACATGTACTTCATTGTCTATCAGGTTGAAATAATCAGCAATAAATATTGTAAAAAAAGTAGTCAGGACGGCAATACCGAATCCCCTCGCGGTATTTTTGTCCCAAGGTAATTTAAAATTAAGGCTTGATTCGTTTTCGTGCCTTGTTGATTTATACATCTCAGCCCCCCATAAATCAAATCTATCCGATTTGTTTTTTAATGGTTTAAAATATTCTTTTCAAATATAAGAAATATTAGTGATAATTCCATTATTTCTTATAACTCTTCTTTTATTAACGCAAATTTCATTCCAATGTTCTGATATAAGAATGAAAACTGTTAAATAAATTTAATTGACGGATTTTGAATGTATTTATTAAGCTATTTTACTAATTTGTATAAGAATATAATATGTTAACCATGATTTTCTACAGGGTAACTTAATGAAATCGATTGAAGAGTATGATTTTTTGAAAAGCCATGAACCTGAAATACAATTTGAAATTGTTGATATTGACCACATAGTTGTAAAAAATACTGATATTGCTGTATTGCCACATAAGCTCAGGTTCTATCAGATATTGATTTTTACTAAGGGAGCAGGTAAGCATATCGTTGATTTTCAGGAAATTAACTATAAGTCAGGAACTATTATTCCTATTGGAATTAATCAGGTTCAAATGTTTCGGGAAAATCCCGAAGTGAAGGGGCATGCCATATTATTCACCAAAGATTTCCTTTTTAAATCGAAGTCAAATTTCAGGTTTTTCCGCGATTTCCTGCTGTTTAACTCGGAAATTCAACCGCTGGCTATTGAAAGAAACGATTATGATGTTGATATGATCCTTTCAATAGTACATAATTTGAAGCTTGAAGAGGAAAGGAAACCTGATTTTGGTAAGGAACATATACTCAAAAATATACTCAGTCAGTTATTAATTAACCTTGAACGGGCAAAAAGAAATCTATCGGTGGTTTCATGCTCTGATTCACTTGAACTGTTTAGTAGATTTGAGGATTTACTGGAAGATAATCTTGGAAATAAAATCAGTGTTGCCGGATATGCAGATAAATTGAATGTGTCTGATAAAACTCTGACAAAAGTTGTTAAGCTTTGTACTGGCAGGACACCAAAAAAAATTATTGACAGCAGAAATATTCTGGAAATAAAAAGACTGCTTTCATATACTGAAATGACTGTGAAGGAGATAGCATATCAGACAGGGTTTGATGAACCGACAAATATGGTAAAGTATTTTAAAAAACATACGGGAAGCCCGCCAATGCAATTCCGGGAAAGCCTGTTTAACTATTGATTCCGAAATTTACCATCCATAGTCCTTTTGTTACCTTTATCAGCGTCTGACGAATATTTAATTTTGTACCAGACATTTGGATACATTTTTAAATAACAAAAGGATAAAACAATGAAGAATATCTTGGTAACAGGAGCAACTGGTAACCTGGGAAGTAAAGTTTCTGCAAAATTAGCTGAAAGTGGCAACAATGTTTTTGCAGCAGGTAGAAATATTGATAAAATTGAGAAAAAACAGAATTTGACCCCTGTAAAATTTGATTATGAACAACCCGCTCAATTCAGAGAGGTTCTAAAGGATGTTGATTCAGTATCTCTTGTTGCCCCCTCAATGGATCCTTTTTCTGATCAAAAGCTTATACCTTTTATTGATACTGCAATCGAATCTGGTGTTAATTTTATTCTTCTGAATACAGCTCTTGGCATAGACATGGCTCCTGATTCCGGACTTTATAAAGTAGAGCAGCATTTGATGAAAAGCGGAATCGATTATGCTATTATCAGGCCGAATTTCTTCATGGAAAACTTTACAGCCGGATTTATAGCACCTATGATTCAGCATAAAAACGGAATATTTCTGGCTGCAGGCAAAGGGAAAACAAGTTTTATTGCCGTGGATGATATTGCAGATTGTGCAAATGCAATTCTTAATAATATTGAGAATTTCAAAGGGCAGGCTTATAATCTGACAGGTGTGGATATACTGGATCATTATGAAGTTGCAGCTATTATTTCCGAAATATCAGGGAAGAATATAAGCTATGTTGAACTAAGTATGGAAGATATGAAGCAGGGCGCACTGGACAATGGAATGCCGGAGCCTTCAGTTGAAATGATGTGTGCCTTATACGGAACTGTAAGTGCTGGATATACAGCCGGAGTTACTGATGATGTTGAGAAAATTATCGGCAGAAAACCCCTGCCTTTTGATGAGTATATAGATAATAAAATTTAATCGTTGTTTTTCATTAGATAATTATTGAAAGCAGGAAGTTGTTCGAAATATTACACCTTTCCCGAAGATATACGGGAAAGGTGTTTATGTATTTTTATTTAGGGGCTAAAAATATCTAAAGAATTATTGGATTTATAAAGGAAGTATTATTCTGAAGATTGTTACAGAATCTGCATCTGAATCGAACTCAACTTTTCTTCTCATTGCGAAGTTGTACTCCGCAATGCAGCTTTCCGCAGAAGCTTTGTTTCGGAATTTTTCAAAGTTTAACTTTGTTGGATAAATCGGGATGTCTCTTTATTCGAAATATTTACGATTTGTCATTCTGAACGAAGTGAAGAATCCAGTATTCATGCGGGTTATAGATTCTTCGCTGCGCTCAGTCGAAGATCCCGGCCTGTCGGGAAATAACAGTTTTTCAACTTTTGAGACAGCCCCGGAAGAAACCATTGGGGCTGGCCGTAGCTGCCAATTGCCAATTACAGTATTCTACAACGAGGACAAGTTTAGATGTAATTAGTTCAATAATTAACGGTTTATTAAATAATTATGTTATTCAATTAATAAATGATTTATTATATTTGCTAAAATGAATAAACGACTGCGACACGGGGAGCGAATTATGAAAAAAATAGTTATAATGATGTGTTTTATACCTATAGTTATTACTTTGTCATGCAAAGAGATTGATAAAGAGAAATGTTTATTAATTGAAAAAATACTTGCTGATCCTGATAACATTGAGAATATTGTCAAGGAAAATGGTTTTTATACTGAGAAATGGATAGGTGATAGAGAAACAGATTATAAATTATATGCTGAAATAATAAAAACCGAATTTCAGGATTATAGTTATTTTGGCGATAAGAAAATTGCTAAAGAAACTGATTGGGAAATAAACCATTTTCATCATATTATCGGGATTGAAAATGATGAAAACGACAAACTGTTTTTTGTATTTGAATCAAAAAAAAGGACAGGACTATGGTTTTTGGTAAGAATCAATACTTTTGGATGGCTAAGGTGGCCCTATTGATTATAGGAGGAACTTTTATTGCCTCTTTAATAACTTCATGCAAAACAATAGATGTATCTAAAATGAATTTCATTGATGATATTATGAAGAACCCTTCAGATATTGAAAAAATAATTGATAAAAGTGATTACTATCATGAAGGATCAAGACTAACACGGTTAAAATCCAGAATTTTAAAAAAATGGATCAAATATATTGAGTTGAATTTTTCTGAGGGATATGAGGTATTATGTGGTGATTCCTATGATGTGGAAATGCCAAATGGCAGTCTAATAAAACATATTTACATCATCGGGATAGTTAGTAAAAATACCGGAATGGAAATTTTTTTCTATTTTTGTAAAAAACCTGATAAAAACCATTTTCATTTATGTGCTATTCAAGACTTTGATAATCGTGAATTGGACGAATAAGGGATAATTATGAAAAACATCTTCATCTCATTGCAAAGTTGTACTTCGCAATGCAGTTTTCCGCAGAAGCTGAGTTTCGGAATTTTTCAAAGTTTAACTTTGCGGGATATGTACTTCCCAAGTATAATCTGGGAGGGAGGAGAAACCGTAGGGGCCTCCCTTGTGGATGCCCTTTTATTTATAATTCCTCCGAAATTGCGCCATATTATCAGGCTGCAATGTAATTAGTTCAATAATTAACGGTTAATTAAATAATGATGTTATTCAATTAATAAATGATTTATTATATTTGCTAAAATGAATAAACGACTGCGACCCGGGGAAATATTTATGAGTAAGTTAATGATTATAATATGTTTGATACCCATAGTTATTACTTTGTCATGCAAAGAGATTGATAAAGAGAAATGTTTATTAATTGAAAAAATACTTGCTGATCCTGATAACATTGAGAATATTGTCAAGGAAAATGGTTTTTATACTGAGAAATGGATAGGTGATAGAGAAACAGATTATAAATTATATGCAGAAATAATAAAAACCGAATTTCAGGATTATAGTTATTTTGGCGATAAGAAAATTGCTAAAGAAACTGATTGGGAAATAACTCATTTTCATCATATTATCGGGATTGAGAATGATGAAAACAAAAAACTGTTTTTTGTATTTGAATCAAAAAAAAGGACGGGGCCATGGTTTTTAGTAAGAATCAATACTTTTGGATGGCTAAGGTGGCCCTATTGATTATGGGAGGAACTTTTATTGCCTCTTTAATAACTTCATGCAAAACAATAGATGTATCTAAAATGGAATTCATTGATGATATTATGAAGAATCCTTCAGATATTGAAAAAATAATTGATAAAAGTGATTACTATCATGAAGGATCAAGACTAACACGGTTAAAATCCAGAATTTTAAAAAAATGGATCAAATATATTGAGTTGAATTTTTCTGAGGGATATGAGGTATTATATGGTGATTCCTATGATGTGAAAAGGCCAAATGGCAGTATAATGACACATATTTACATCATCGGGATAGTTAGTAAAAATACTGGAATGGAAATTTATTTCTATTTTTGTAAAAGTCCTAATAAAAACCAATTTATTTTATGTGCTATTCAAGACTTTGATAATCGTGAATTGGACGAATGATGTATAATTATGAAAAACATCTTCATCTCATTGCGAAGTTGTACTTCGCAATGCAGCTTTCAATGGAAGCTTAGCTTCTAAATTTTTCAATGTTTAACTTTGCGGGATATGTCCTTCACAAGTACAACCTGGGAAGGAGGAGAAAGGAATCTGGAAAAACTGTATAAATCGGTCATTCTGAGCGCCAGCGAAGAATCCATTCTTCAATAATTCTTTAAGAAAAAGATGGATTCTTCAGTCGCAGGCTCCTTCAGAATGACATTTATAGGTTTTTTCTTCAAAATTTTAAACCATCCGAGTTTCAACTTGTAATTTAATTATATAAAATATTGGTATAAGTTCAAATTTACACTAATTTTGAAATTATTATCATAAACAAATAAATACAAAAAATGAAAAAATACGGTTACACGGAATTATTAAGCGAAGAGTTCGGGAAGATGTTCCCGGAAAGCTTCGCGCCTGCAAGAATTATTTCGCGGCATAAGGACAGGTATTCTATCGTTGCGGAAGGCTATACCGGCATGGCGGAACTTAGCGGAAAACTGATGTACTCTACTGATGACCAGTCCGAACTGCCGGCTGTGGGCGATTATGTTGCTGTTACTATTTTCGGCGACAGCGCGATTATACAGGATTTGCTGCCCCGGAAATCCAGCCTTGCCAGGAAAGCCTCGGGCGGCAGGTCAGACAAACAACTCATAGCCGCAAATATTGATATAGCCTTTGTTGTTATGGCCGCCGACAGGGATTTCAATATCAACCGCGTGGAAAGGTACATCACACTGATACGCGAGGGTAATATTAAGCCCGGCATTATTGTCAGCAAATCGGACCTGACCGGCGAAGATTCGATCAATGAGATGAAGGAAAGACTATCTGCAAGGCTGAACGTGGAAGACATTCATTTCCTCAGCAGCCTGGACGGCTCGGGTATAGATAATTTTGAATCTTCGCTTGCCGCAGGGAAAACATATTGCTTTGTCGGTTCGTCCGGAGCCGGAAAGTCCACTCTTATAAACAGGCTTGCCGGAAAGGATATTCAGGAAACACTGGAATTAAGTGACAGCACGGGCAAGGGACGCCATACCACAACGCGCAGGGAAATTATTCTTCTCCCGTCCGGAGCATTGATAATTGACACACCGGGAATGCGCGAGGTAGGTATTTCAGTAGGAACCGACGCGGTGGATAATTCATTCGAAATGATCAGCGAACTTGCTCCTGAATGCCGTTTTGATGATTGTACCCATGTAAACGAACCGGGATGCAGGGTACTACTCGCAGTGGAGCAGGGCGAACTTGACCCCGATGTGCTGGAAAATTATCATAAGCTGAGCCGCGAAGCAGCCCACTATGAACGCACGGACCTGGAACGCCGCCGCCGCGATAAGGAATTCGGCAAAATGGTAAAGGATGTGAAGGCCATACGTAAGAAAAACAGGATGAAATGATCATTATCTGATAATTGATTGTACCAGGATGAAAAAATTTGTACTAAAGATTCTGTCAAAGTGGTATCTGACATTTTTATTTTGTTTATTAAACTCAATTATTTTTGATTTATTATTTTATGTATTGGGGGATGGCTACAGGATATCAATATTGGAAATTGTATTTCCTTCTCTAATTCTTTCCTTGGTTCTACATTTCACATTAAAAGATCAGGTTGCAAAAAAATTGGAAGAAATTAGTAATAAAACTCAGGAATGAAGAGTTCACCCACGCCAGCGGAGGTCAGTTATTCGATTATTCGTCATAAGGCAATAAGATTCGACAATATAATAATAAAACAAGCGGCCGGGCGCGCTCCCGACCGCTTGTTCGCAACCTACCCAAAAGGCTGCTTATCGCCGGAGTTAAGGGTTAATTTTTATTGCTATTGGCCTGAAGGCCGAAAATTGTATTCGTCTTTTTCACCAGGTCAATAAATTCTTTTCTGTAGCCGTTGGCGTCGCTTCCTGCGGCAGAGGCAGCCAGTTTTTCAATATCAGAATAGTTGTAATTGCTGATAAATTCGCTTTCCCTGAGAAGCATTCCCCATGCGGCTACTGATGCGGCAAACCTGTAATTTTCGGAACAGGAATTAATGTTTACCATGTTGTCAGCTACTGTATTGCTGATAAGTTTACTATCATCGCCGTCCGGGGCTTTGTACCTGATCTTCACTGTTACTAACTCGTTAGATTTTGCAGCTCTGGCAGTGATTGTGTTTTCCTGGTATTTCAGTTTTCCGGTTGTTTTCACCTTTTCATCAGAACCTGCCGGAATAATCTCGTAAAATGCCGTTACGTTGTGCCCGGCACCAATTTCACCTGCGTCTTTTTTATCATCGTCGAAGTCTTCATTCTGAAGCATCCTGTTCTCATAACCAATCAGCCGGTAGCCTTTCACCTTCAGGGGATTGAATTCTATCTGTATTTTCACGTCCTTGGCAATTGTTGCCAGGGTGGCTCCCATCTCGTTAACAAGGGCTTTCTGTGCTTCGTTGATATTATCAATATATGCATAGTTGCCATTACCCTTATCGGCAAGAAGTTCCATTTTTGCATCCTGGTAATTTCCGGAGCCAAATCCAAGTACTGTCAGGGCTATTCCTTTCTTTCTTTCTTTTTTGATCAGGTCAAGCAATCCGTCTTCTGATGAAACTCCCACGTTAAAGTCTCCGTCAGTTGCAAGTATCACCCTGTTAACCCCGTCTTTTATCATATTCTTTTCGGCAATTTCGTAGGCCAGTTTGATTCCTCCGGCTCCATTAGTTGAGCCACCGGCTTCAATATCCTCTATTGCTTTGTCTATCTTCAGTTTATCACTGCCTGATGTAGGTTCAAGAACAAGTCCGGCTGCGCCCGCGTAAACGACTATCGAGACTTTGTCTATTGGGCGGAGCTTTGTAGTCAGCAGGCGCAGGGACTTCTTCAAGAGAGGCAATTTATCGTAATACTGCATGGAACCGGATACGTCAATCAGGAATACCAGGTTTGCAGCAGGCAATTTTTCAGTCGGGATTTCATATCCCTGAAGTCCTATCATAAGCAGGCCGTGCTTATCATTCCAGGGACATTTGCCGTATTCGCTGTTTATAGTGAAGGGCAGGCCGCCATCCGCCGGGCGAGGATAATTGTAATTGAAGTAATTGATAAGCTCCTCGATCCTCACAGCGCCCTTTGGCGGCAGCCTGTCCTCGTTAATACTGCGGCGCACCATGCTGTATGATGCCGCGTCAACGTCAATAGCGAAAGTCGAAAGGGGGCTGCTTAAAGTTTCTTTAAACTCATTTTCTATAATGGCATTGTAATTTTCTGTATTAAATTTTTCTGTTTTGGTAGATACTGGTTTAGCATAGGAAGATGTTCCTATATACTGGTTCGAAATATCCACTCCGTCAACGCGTATCTGCGTTTCAGAACATCTGGCTCCGCGAATGGATATGCCATTAGCACCGCTAACTGCACCCGGAGTATAGCTTATTACAGATTTTACACTCGTACCAACTGTGGAAGTAGTTTCCTCGCTACCCATTTTCTTTACTTTTCTTCTGCCTGATCCACCGGACGAAGAACCAAATGGCGTAATTTTATTTACACTTCCTACTGAGCTGTTATCAACCATAGGCTTACTTGCGGCCACGCAAATACCTTCTGTACAGGTTACTTTGTTACTCATAACAATGGTAATATGAGCAGTTGTATCAGGTTTTATTTTTACTTTCTGCTTGAATTCGGTATATCCAACGCTTGTTGCTTTTACCAAATATTCTCCAGCCGGGATATTTACAATAGTAAACGAGCCGTCTTTCTGCTTAACATAAGTTCCGCGTGTAGTTCCTTCAACACGCACGGTGGCACCGATAATAGCTTTGCCTTCATCGTCCTTTACTGTTCCTTTCAGTATGCCGTAAATGCCGGCATAAGTTTCTGCTGATATGAGCAGCAGGGCTGCAAATATGAATAATACTTTCCGCATAATATATACTCCTTTCACTCCGGGATGGCCCGGGCGTAGTTATTGCACAAGGTTTTCTATCAATAAAAATGGAGCTTAGTTTTCTAATCAGCGGCTGACATTCTCTTCTTCAATTACTTTTGGGATAATTCCAATTCCCATCATGTTCTTAACTTATCGACACAGCGATTTTGAATTTAGTTACAGGAAATTTTAAATTTTTTTGAAATGAGGAAACAAATTGTTGCTTTCTTATCCTTTATATTAGTAACACTTTATTTTTTATAATATAAAAAAAAGCCGCCCCGTAGTGGAGCGGCATTTATTTAATCAGGAGTATTGGCATCTATGCCGAGGCTGAGTCTTCGCTGATCTCTTCCCCGACTTCATCGTTCTCAGATTCTTTTGTTTTTTCATCCTCTGCTTTTTTGGGTTTAGCAGTGAATGTATAGTCAATAATCTGTTTGTCTTTGTTGAACTCACCTTTAACGATCGACCCTACCGACAGGTTGCCTTTAAGTATCTGCTCTGCCAGCTCATCTTCCACGTATTTCTGCAATGCCCTGCGAAGAGGCCTTGCGCCGTATTTTTCGTCATAACCTTTTTCAACGAGGAAATCTTTTGCTTCTTTGTTGAGTTCAAGAGACATATCATTAATTTTCATCCTGTCAGTCAGATATGATAGCTGAATATCAATGATTCCGTATATATCTTCACGCATCAGGCTTCTGAAGATGATGAAATCATCAATCCTGTTAATGAACTCGGGATTGAAGAGCCTCCTGACAGAGTCTTCTATCGTGTTTTTCAGCGCGTCGTAGTTGCTCTTTTCTTTATCAACCGAGAAACCGATACTACCGCCTGCTTTAACATCTCTGGTACCAACATTGGATGTCATGATAATAATTGTATTTTTAAAGTCTATCTTCCTGCCAAGGCCATCGGTCAGGATACCGTCATCGAATACCTGAAGGAGTACGTTGAATACATCAGGATGAGCTTTTTCAATCTCATCAAGGAGTACTATAGAATAAGGTTTCCTTCTTACTTTTTCAGTAAGCTGGCCGCCCTCTTCATAACCCACGTAGCCGGGAGGCGCTCCAACAAAACGGGATACGGAGAATTTCTCCATGTATTCGCTCATATCAATTCTAATAAGGGCATCTTCAGAATCGAACATTACCCTTGCCAGAGCTTTTGCCAGTTCGGTTTTACCAACGCCTGTCGGGCCAAGAAACATAAACGAGCCAATCGGCCTGTTAGGATCTTTCAGTCCGGCACGTGCACGCCTGATAGCTCTTGCGAGATATCCGATAGCATCATTCTGGCCAACAACGATTTTCTGCAATTCTTCCGGAAGCTGAAGCAGTTTGTTCTGCTCGCTCTCGGCAATTTTATTAACCGGGATACCTGTCATCATTGCCACTACGTCGGCAATATCCTCGTCGGTTACCGGATAAATCCTTTCGCCGGATTTAGTTTCCCAATCCAGTTTTTCACGTTCGAGTTCAGCCTGAAGTTTCTTCTCAAGGTCTCTTAGTTTCGCAGCTTCCTCGAAGTTCTGCTGCTTAACAACTTTATTCTTCTGTACTTTTGTTGTTTCAATTTCTTTTTCCAGTTCAAGAACTTCTTTCGGAACTGAAATATTTGCAAGGTGGACACGAGCCCCGGCTTCGTCCATAACATCAATTGCTTTATCGGGGAAACTCCTGTCGCTGATATACCTTTCCGAGAGCCTGACGCATGAATCAACAGCATCCGGAGAGTATGCCACATTGTGATGTTCCTCGTAGCTGAATTTAATTTTATCGAGAATATCCATTGTTTCTTCAGCCGAAGGCGGATCAACGAGTATCTTCTGGAAACGCCTTTCCAGTGCGCCGTCCTTTTCGATGTACTGTCTGTATTCGTCCAGTGTGGTAGCGCCGATACACTGTATGTCGCCCCTGGCAAGGGCAGGTTTGAACATATTCGAGGCATCAAGCGATCCTGAAGCGCCGCCTGCGCCAACGATAGTATGAAGTTCGTCGATGAAAAGAATAACGTCACGGGCTTTTTCAAGTTCCTGAAGTACGGCTTTCATTCTTTCTTCAAACTGTCCGCGGTATTTCGTACCGGCAACAAGCGATGCAAGGTCAAGAGTAACAATACGCTTGTCGAACAATGCCCTGGAAACTTTTTTCTTAACAATCATAAGGGCAAGGCCCTCAACAATAGCCGTTTTACCAACACCCGGCTCACCAATCAGTACCGGATTGTTCTTTTTCCTGCGGGACAGAACCTGGGAAACTCTTTCAATTTCCTTATGCCTGCCGATAACCGGATCAAGTTTGTTTTCAACTGCCAGTTTAGTAAGGTCGCGGCCGAAGTTATCAAGAACCGGAGTTTTTACTTTTTCTTTTTGTTTCGTAACTGGTCCCGGCGCCGGAGGGCGAATGCCTGACCCGGGCCTGCCGCTGATAATATTATCCAGCTCCCTGCGAACGGAATCATAATTCACGCTGAATTGTGACAATATCTGGGCGGAAATATTTTCCTCGTCTCTGAGAAGGGACAACAAAAGATGTTCGGTTCCGATAACATCAGATTTGTATAATTTTGCTTCAAGATATGTTATTTTGAGTACTTTTTCTGCCGGTTTGGTCAGCGGGATATTCCCTATTGTAAGGGTTGAACCCGAAACCCGGACAGTATCTTCAATGCCTTTTTTCAGTTTATAAAGGTCAACTCCGAGATTTCTCAGAACTTTTACGGCAATACCCTCGCCTTCGCGAATAATACCAAGAAGGAGATGCTCCGTTCCGATGTAGTCATGCCCCAGCCTAAGCGCTTCTTCTCTGCTCAATTTGATTACTTCATTTACCCTGTTGGAAAAATTTCCTTCCATAAAAAAACTCTGTCTATTTTTGTTTAACTTTTCTTCAATAGCTTACGATTAATTATATAAACGTTTGAGTAAATTTTAAATTGACAAATAAGTTAATTAAAGTCAAAATTCTAACATCGCTGACGCAATATTAAAAGAATTATTTGCCATTTTGCCAACCTGCAATTTAAGAAAATTGAAGGTGAAAATTTCCAAATAATGTTTTCCCGGTAAAATTTCTTCAATATTTAATTTTCATCGGCCAATGGAAGTGTAAAATAAAATGTGGAACCAATGCCGGGTTTGCTTTCAACCCAAATTTGTCCGTTGTTCTTTTCAACGAATTCCTTGCAAATAATTAATCCCAGGCCTGTACCTTTTTCACTTTCCGTTCCAAGTGTTGAGTAACTTTTATCAATTCTGAATACTTTTGCCTGGTCATCGGAGCTAATGCCAATACCAGTATCACGAATTGAAAAAATAATCATATTCTTTTCGAAAACTTCACAATCCATAAAAATTTCGCCCCCGCGGGGAGTAAATTTTATAGCATTGAATAACAGATTACTTATTATAACAGTTACCATGTTGGGGTCGGCAAAAGCATTAATTTCATTTTTATTCGGCCTGTGTATTACAATATTTTTTTGCTGAGCCGACTGCGAAGAAAGACTAACAGCTTTTGAACAAGTATCCCTGAAATTAAATACTACAGGGGAAAAACTTATGACACCGGTTTGAGACCTTGCCCAGGTAAGAAGGTTTTCCAACATTTCACGAAGGAACATAGAGGATTTAAAAATATCACCAATACGTTTTTTTATATCCTTTTTTTCAAATCTGTCGAATGCAGTGTGGAGCATGTCGGTTGAAAGGAGTAATCCCTGAAGAGGATTTTTCAGATCATGGCCAATAATTGAAAAGAATTTATCCTTTGCGGCATTCGATTCACGCAATGATTCTTCAATTCTCTTTCTTTCTTCAACTTCTTTCCTGATTTCTTCAAGTGCTTCTTCAAGCTGTGCGGTTCTTTCAACAATTTTATGCTCAAGTTTTTCGTTCAAACGTTCCAGTTTTTCTTCGGCAACTTTTCGTCTTGTAATGTCGGATACAATCCCCTCGATTGCCACCGGACGTCCGTATTCATCTTTCACCATGGTATTTCTCTGGTTCAGCCACCTTATCTCACCTGAGCGATGGATTATTTTATATTCATAAAACGAGGGCATATTGCCGCGTTCAAGATTGTCCCACTCTTTGTGAAAAAAATCCAGCCAGTCAGGGTGCAGTATTGATTTTATAAAGAAATCTTTATTAGAAAATTCCTCGGCTGTATATCCTGTTATTCTTCTTACAGCGTCGGTTACAAACTCGTACTCTCCGTCAGGAAGCGTCATGCGGTAGAACATGTCTCTTGCCCGGGAAGTAAAATCCTGGAAACGTTTTTCGGTTATCCTGGATTCCTCAACAGCGGTATTTCTTTCTTTTTCAAGATATTTATTTTGATAGGCAACAATAAATAGCAGAACGATCATTATTGTCAGTACTATCGAGCTGACTGAAAATAAGGCTTTTCGTAATTTTTGCAATTCCATATTAACATCATCATAGTAAACCCCCGTACCTACAATCCAGTCCCAGGGCTTATAAGAAAGAACAAAGGATAATTTCGGTTCAAGTTTGTTAACTGAATCTAATTTTTGCCATTCATACTCCACATAACCGGATCCGTTGTTGTTACAGATTTGAACCATTTTTAGAAATAAATGATTTCCGTTTGGGTCCTCCCAGGTAGAAATGTCTTCACCTTCAAGGTAAGGCAGATATGGATGCATAATCATAACAGGGTGGAAATCATTTATCCAGAAATAATCTTTCATGTCCTCGCCGTAACGGGTATTCCTGATATGTTCTTTTGCTAATTCTTTTGCTTCTTCCGGGGTCAGTTTTCCATTGTCAGCCATTTTCTTGTAATGATCAATTACTGATATTGCTGATTCAGTAAGCTTTTTGATCATTTCTCTTTTTTCATTCATCAGGCTGTTTTCAACGATGGGCAGAACGAAAATTATCATTGATAAAACAAACAGTACCACGGTAAAAATTATTGGTAAAATAATTTTTACATAACGGTTCTTGAATAAAAGTTTGTACTTAATTCCGCTCATATTTTTGTTTGACCTGCTGCAACTATTTAATATTCTATATGCTTAATTTTCAAAATCAGGTTGAAAATAACATTCTTTTTTGTGAATATAAGAAAAAAAATACAAATTACAGTTTTAATATTGAACTTTTTTCTAAATAATGGTATTCTTATTAAAACATTACTATAAAATAAATAATAAAAATTATGAAAACAGCAGAAAAAAATTTAATTGAAATATTTACGGATGGTGCTGCAAGGGGAAATCCGGGTCCCGGTGGATGGGCAACAATTATCAGGGATGGAAATTCAGAAAGAGAATTTTACGGGGGATTCAGAAAAACAACCAATAATCGAATGGAGATGATAGCTGCATGGGTTGGGCTGAAAGAATTAGGGACAGAGCCGAAATCTGCAATTTTATATAGTGACTCCAGGTTACTGACTGATTCGATTAACAAGCGCTGGCTGAACTCATGGATAAGAAAAAACTGGAAGAAGTCTGATGGTAATGAAGTGTTAAACGTAGATATTTGGTATGAAATATCAGAATTATTGAAAATCCATGATGTTAAATTCGTTTGGGTGAAAGGCCATGCCGGGCACAAAGAAAACGAAAGATGTGATTTTCTGGCAAGCAGTGTGGCCGACCAACCGGGCCTGCCTGCTGATTCCAATTACGAAGGGCTTCCCGGGCCGGATATTTTTGAAGTTATTGAAAGCGGGGATTTCGTTAGTTCGTATGAAAACCCGATTGACAATGTCAGTATTGAAATAATTAGTGATGTTGTATGTGTCAGTTCTTCCAAGGGTGAAGCAGGACAGAAAATCATTACCATTGCTGATAACGAAAATGATATACAGATTAATTTTCCGGCTACGATACTACCTGAACTTGTTAAAGATATTCTGGGGACAGTAATTGAATAATGAAAGCAGATATTTTCAAGCAGTGGGCCATTGGGCCTCATTGTTATGGCAAATGCTGTCAGGGCAGCTGTGGAATTTATTTTTCAACAAGAATAGTATCTCTCCAAGGCTGTCTGAAATTATTTCATTGAGTGTTAGCAGGGTAAACGATTGCAGCAATTGTTCCTACCTGCATTCAAGAACAGCTCTTGAATCAGGATTGAATGAAAATGAAATAAATTTGCTGCTTAATGGTGATTACGGCCAACTAAGCCAAAACGAGCTTCCGGCTGTTCTTTATGCTCAGCACTGGGCCGAACAAAATGGGAAGGTAAGCAGAAAAGCAAGAAATACAGCTTTGGAGTTTTATGGCGAGAATGCCTTAAAGTCAATTGAAATATCAATTAAAAGTGTAATTTTCGGGAACCTGTGTTCCAATACAGTTGAAGAAAAAAGGTCAGGAAATAGTAAAATTAGTTTACTGCCATATATACTTTCATTGCCGATAGCCGGTGTAATTAGCTTTGCAGGAAAAATTAAGGACAAAAACAATGAATAGAAGAAATTTTATTAAACTATCCGCTGCCGGTGTTTTTCTTTCTGCCCTAAGGCTTAATGCTGTTGTACCTGCTCCGGTTAATGATGAAAAAGGCTACACGGAAAAGAAATTTGAGCAAATAATTAAAAAAGCTGAAAGGGATAACTGGAATTTACTGCCTATTGGAGATTTGATAGTACAAATTGCAGATCAGTTCATGGGCATACCGTATATTGGCGGCACTCTTGAAGGAAACCCCGAAATGTGCAGGATCAATTTCGAGGGGTTGGATTGTGTTACTTTTTACGAAAGTTCACTTGCTATTGCAAGAGTTATCAAAAAAGGAAAGAAATTATTTTCTGATCTTACCGACGAGTTAACTTTTATAAGATACCGAGGAGGTATTCTTACAGATTATTCTTCACGCCTTCATTATACATCCGATTGGATAATTGATAATCAAAACAAGCTGGTGGTTGAAAATATATCGAAAGATTTAGGTGGTAAATTGCTGGGGCAGCATGTTGATTTTATGTCCGAACATCCTCAGTATTATCCTGCTTTGAAAGATAATCCGGAAATGGTGGATAAAATTGCCGGTTTCGAGTCGTTAATTAATAAAGAAAAAATTTATTTTATACCGCTTGATTCTGTCGGGTCGGTGTCCGGAAAAATTCGAACCGGTGATATTATTGCGATTACAACATCAAAAAAGGGCCTTGATTATTCCCATACGGGCCTGATAAATAAAATTGGCGATACAGCAAGATTTTTTCATGCTTCTTCGGCAAAGAAAAAAGTTGTTCTTGACAGGGCTGTGGAAGAATATTTAAAATCTGTTAAAACGAATACAGGAATCAGCGTTTTAAGGCCATTAGAACTTCAGGGTTATTGATTAATGCAGATTGTGAAATCTATAAGAGCGTTGCCCGGAGTTTTCTGGATTTTGAATCTTATTCAAATGGCTGAAAGAATGGCTTTTTGGATAGCCTTGCTTCAGTTGCCGGTTTACATAGCACAGAAAGATAATCCCGGTGGATTGCAGTGGGAGCAAACAACCAAGGGGATCATTTTTTTCTGGTGGGCTATAATGCAGAATATTACGCCCGTTTTTACAGGTGCATTTGCAGACAGATACGGCCACAAGAAAGTAATGGCCATCTCTTTCCTGATAATTATTTCGGGCTATATCCTGCTTGGAACACAAACACAGTTCTGGCCATTTCTTGCCGGAGCCTTAGTCCTCGGTTTTGGAAACGGAATTTTTAAGCCTGCTATTCAGGGTTCTATCGCAAATTCACTGAACGATGCTAATGCTTCTATTGGCTGGAGTATTCACGCTATGCTTATAAATTGCGCAGTATTTCTTGCTCCGCCAATTACAATTTTCCTAAAAGGATTTCACTGGAAATTTGTATTTTTTGGTTCGGCTGCGATTTTTATTTTAAATTATATTTTTCTCTTTTGTTATAAGGATTTTCCTGTTCTTCATGGCAAACTATCTGGCAATTTTCAGATGTTAAAAGCAACAACAAGGAATTTTTTTAAGCCGAGGCTTTTCATATTTATTATTATTATGTCTGGTTTCACACTTACGTATATGCAATTTTATGAAACTTTGCCAAATTTTATTATCGACTGGACAGACAGCGCTAATATGGCAGTTGCCCTTGGTTTGCCGGATTTTATGCTTATGGAAACAAATCGGGGATTGATGCTTGCTTATGAATGGTATTACAATTTGAGTACGGGATTTATTATTCTGGCCGTGGTTTTGGTTTCACGCCTGTTTTCGAAGATACCAAATACGATAGCACTGTTTCTTGGCATTAGTATTTCTTCTGCCGGCCTGATGCTTTGCGGCTTGGGAATGTCCGGTTTTCTCGCTGCGGGCGGGGTTTTAATATATACTTTGGGAGAAATGATAACTAACCCGAAGTTTAATGAATATATCGGAAGCTTTGCACCAGCTGGACAGAAAGCCCAATATATGAGTTTCCTCAATTTTTCCTGGGCCCTGGGGCTTGGTGGTGGCGCTCTTCTTGGGGGGTGGTTGTACAAAAATTGGGCAGAAAAATCCTATCTGGCATTACGGTATCTGAAAGAGAATTTTAGTTTAAATAATATTGAGCCGGAAAATTCATTTTCAATTCTTTTACAAAAAACCGGCCTCAGTGCTTCTGATGCCACAGTGCTTCTATGGGATCAATACTCTCCCTGGATAGTTTGGGGCCCATTTTTTATTATCGGATCGATATCAGCATTAAGTATGATATTTTATCATAAAAAAATGAAATAATGAAGTATTAGCTGTTTGATTCATAATTAATATCAATCAGGATTATGAATCCCTGAACAACTATGGATATTGATGTTGCATTAAGCTATATCGGGGTTTATTCCAATTTCAGATAGTTAGTTTGCTTGTTCAATTTTATTTCTTATCACTCATGGAATTTCAGCCTTAAGAAAAATATCAGCACCTATGTTGTTAAATTGGCAGAGTATTTTGATTAGATATTCTTAATTTTATAATTTACTGAATGACAAAAACGGATTTGATGATGAAAAATTACTTAATGATTCTGCTGATAACTTTTATAACTTTCCAATTGAATGCAGCTGATTCTGTCAGGACCGATGAAATAATTGTGAGTGCTTCAAGAATACCAAAAGTTTATTCTGATGTTTCAAGGATAGTAAATATTATTGATATAACTATGATAAAACACACCCCCGTCAGTTGTGTGGATGAAGTCCTGAATATACTGCCATCGGTGGATGTACGTTCCCGGGGCCCATTGGGAATACAATCAGATCTAAGTATCAGGGGCGGTTCATTCGATCAGGCCCTTGTTATGATAAACGGCATACCACTGAATGATCCTCAGACAGGACACCACAGCATGAACCTGCCAATCACATTAAGCGAAATAACCGGCATTGAAGTTCTTGAAGGACCCGGTTCAAGGATTTTCGGACCTAATGCTTTCAGCGGGGCTGTTAATATCCTGAGCGGAAATAAACTCGAAAAACGAGCAAGCCTGAACCTTAGCGGAGGGGAAAATGGCTTTTACGATATGGGTTTGGCTGCTTCCTGGTACAAGGATATTGGAGATAATATTTATTGGGGTTCTTATGCTTCGGCATCGTTAAAAAAATCGGACGGATATATTGATAATACTGATTTCCGCCAGAAAGATTTTTTCTTCCGCTCAACTTTAAAAAAAGGAAGCAATGAAATAAACGGACAGTTTGGATATATGGATAAGGGCTTCGGTGCAAACTCATTCTATACTGCTGATTATCCTGAGCAGTACGAAAAATTATCTACTTTTTTTGCATCAATAGATGCCAGGGCAGATGTTTTCGGTTTAACTGTTCTTCCGGCATTTTACTGGAGAAGAAACAATGATAAGTTTGAACTTTTCAGGAATGATGCTCCTGAATGGTATAGCGGGCATAACTATCATCAAACAGATATTATCGGCGCTAATGTTCGCAGCGATTTCAACTGGCTTTTCGGTACGAGTTCCCTTGGTATGGAATACAGGTATGAACATGTTTACAGCAATGTTTTGGGCGAGAGCCTGAGTGAACCCGTAAAAGTAAGCGGAGAAGAAAATGCATACTTTACCAAAGCAGCAGACCGATTGAACTTTTCAGTTTTCCTGGAGCATCTTATTATTATATCGGACTGGACTATTACAGGCGGAATGAACATGAATATCGATTCCGAATTTGAAAACAGTTTTTGCTCGGGACTGGAACTCTCCTACAAACTAAATAAATATTCCTCGCTTTTTGCAGGTGTAAATCAGTCGGTAAGGCTCCCAACTTTTACAGATCTGTATTATAACGGCCCGACAAATATCGGCAACCCGGATCTTGAACCTGAAAAGGCTTTCGCAGGCGAACTGGGCTGGAAAATTGCCAAAAACATTTATAGCCTTGAATCATCTTTATATTACCGTAAGGGAGATAATATTATTGATTGGGTGAGAGAATTCGACTCGGTAAAATGGCAAACAAAGAATATTACTAAATTAAATACCTATGGGTTCAGGGCATCTTTGTCTATCAGGCCTGACAGGATTCTTGGAGAGTCTTTTCCTGTCAGTTCAGTAACAGTTGGGTATAATAAATTATACCGGGACAAGGAATCCGAAGAATTATATTCCAAATATGAAATGAACTATCTTAAGGATAAACTGGTAATATCAGTTGAACATGATCTGATTTTCAATATTGGTGTTCATTGGGTATTAAACTACCGCAAAAGAGCCGGAAAATATTTTGATCCATTTTCAAATGAGGTCAGGGAATTTGATAATACTTTTCTTTGCGGGCTAAAAGTAAGAAGAGATTTTGGATTTTTCAGTATATTCCTTCAGGCGGATAATCTTTTCAATAGCAGTTATCGGGATATTGATATTATCCGGGCTCCGGGCAGATGGATAATCGGCGGGGTTAAACTTAACTTATTGTAGTTGTTTTTTTACTTTTCACACATATATTCATTTAAATTGGGATGAACATTATGAGAAATTATGATATAAATATTCAGGAAACGAAATTTGCACCTGCAGAGCGGCTTAGTCAGGATATTATAAAAGAGCAGTATCTGTCGATATCGGATTCCGGTTTTTTTATTGAAATATTTTCACAGATACCTGTTCTGTTTCTTTTGCTGAATGAAAAAAGGCAAATTGTTTATAGCAATCAACTTCTAATAAAAGCATTGGGGTACGAAGGAAAAGAAGATGTACTGGGGTTGCGTCCCGGTGAAATTTTTCGTTGTATTCATTCTAATAAAGAGCAGGGGGGCTGCGGTACAAGTGAGCATTGCTCATTTTGCGGGGCTGTAAGGTCCGTACTCGAAAGCCAGAAAACCGGACTGATGATAACAAAGGAAGCCAGAATATTGACTGAAAACGGTGATTCTGTGATTGGCAATGATTTTGAGATAACTTCAAAACCTTTTGAATGGAAAGAAAATAACTATTATATCGTTACAATGAAGGATATCAGTAGTTCTAAGAGAAAGGAATATTTCGAGCGATTATTCTTCCATGATATTATGAACAAAGCCGGCTCAATTAACGGGTTGATAAACATATTGGATATAGAGGATGCAAATGATGCACGGGAAATTGTTGATATTATCAAAAGAGGTACTAAGGAGTTGATCAGTGATATAAATTTCCAAAAATCATTCAACCAGGCGGAAAATAATGAATTGGAAATATCTCCATGCCGTATAGATTCTTTCTCTTTACTGGATAATCTGAAAAATGATTTCAAATCTTATGAAACTTATGCTAATCAATACGTCGTGATAGATAGCTCTTCAGAGAACTTTAATTTTGAAACTGATCCTTTATTACTTTCAAGAGTTTTGACCAATCTGATCAAGAATGCACTTGAAGCCTCGAATAAAAAAGACATTGTTAAAATATCTTCCAGTATTATAGATGATATGGCAGTTTTCGAAGTTCACAATCCGTCAGTAATGTCCAAAGAGACTAAGAAACAGATTTTTCAGCGATCATTTTCAACAAAAGGAGTTGGCAGAGGCCTTGGAACTTATAGCGTAAAATTGTTTACCGAAGGATATTTTAAAGGCAAAGTGGAGTTTGACTCTGACAAGGATACAGGTACAATTTTTCGCGTTATCCTTCCACGAATAATTGAATCCTGATTGTTTTAGAGATTGCAAGCGGTGCAGGAGTTTACTACGGAGTGATTTGATATTTTATTAGATAATTATGTTTATTTTTCTCATCCGGAAGATTGATTTTTTGGGGTTGAGTGAGAATATATCAGGCAATTATAATTTTCCAATTTTTGGAAAGTTTCAGATAGAATCAGTAATAAAATTTCACGGAAGAATAAATAATTTGAAAAATATGCTATTCTAAGCTATTTTTATATTTGGATTTATGACGATTTTACAAAAAGTATCCGGATGAATGTGAATAAACTACAGGAAAAAATGATCAACATTGGAAATGTACCAGATATAAATTTAAAAGATTACCACTACAAGCTGCCCCAGGAAAGAATAGCATACTATCCAAGCGGAAAAAGAGACGAAAGCCGGCTTATATTTTCTGATGTGGCTAAAGGTAATATCGGGCACGGGAAATTCTCGGATATTAGCTCGCTTATACCTGAAAACTCCCTGCTCGTGGTTAATTCCACAAAAGTTATCAGCGCAAGAATTAAAGCGCAGAAACCAACCGGCGGCAAAGCGGAAATCCTTTGTGTAGACCCGGTTTTTCCTTCAGCCGATCCGCAGATAACCATGCAGGCAAAGGGGGAATGCTCCTGGAATTGTATTATTGGCGGCAGAAAGATTTGCGACGGAATGAAGCTGCTTCCAGAATACCCGGACAGTTCAATTCAATTTTCTGCCGAAATTACCACTAAGGATAAAAACGAGGCACTGGTAAAATTCTCATGGGCTGACAAGTCAATTTCCTTTGCCGAAGTACTGGAAAAAATTGGAAAGATACCCCTTCCGCCATACATAAAACGAAAAGCCGAGGAAAATGACAAAGACCGCTACCAGACCGTTTACGCAAATACCGACGGATCGGTGGCGGCGCCAACTGCCGGCCTGCACTTCACAAACGATATCCTGGAAAAGCTCAATAAAAAGGGAATAAATAAACGGGAACTTATTCTGCATGTTGGGCCGGGAACTTTCAAGCCTGTCGATGCCGACGATATAAGCGGTCATGAAATGCATACGGAACAGGTTTTCGTTGATAAAGCTCTTATCAGAGAAATTATTTCCACCAGGGAATCCGGAAATAAAATCGTGGCTACCGGAACAACATCCGTCAGAACGCTCGAATCTCTATACTGGTTCGGGCTTAAACTGATAAAAGGCGATAAAGAATATCAACAGCTGGAGCTTACACAGTGGGAACCTTATAACTCTATGGCAGAAGGCAGCCTTCCCGGCCTTAGGGAATCGCTTGACGCAATAATCAGCTGGTGTGATAATCAACAAACAGAAGTAATTAGCGGATACACGTCATTATTTATCATGCCGGGATACGATTTTAAAATCATTGACGGAATGATAACAAACTTCCACCTGCCCGGCTCCACGCTCATTTTACTTGTGGCGGCATTTCTCGGCAGGGCTTTATGGAAACGGATTTACGATGAAGCTTTGCAGCAGAATTACCGCTTTCTGTCTTATGGAGATGCTAATTTCTATCTCAAATGATTTTTGCAGTAGCATATACATGTTCTGAAACTATTGAATTAGCGAAAAAAATGTCCTGCACCGGGGAAGATGCAGGACATCGAATATTAGGATAATTTCCTGACGGGTTATTTAAGGTTATACGATATTCCGAAGGACAAGCCTTCTTTGTTTGCTGTTCTGGAACCCTGATGCTGATAATACAGCAGGCTTGATTCATAACCCGCGGACAGTGTGATTCTGTCCAGGACAGAGTACTGAAGCCCGAGTACGCCACGGCCAATAAGTCCTTCTGTAGAGCCGCCGGCTTCTACCTGGGCGAATGGTGTTACGCCAAGCAGATTCCAGTCCTGATTATAAAAGCGTCCGGCTATGGCAAGCCAGGTCATGTTTATATCTTTACCGGTAAGGACTTCAACGCCGTCAATATCTTCGGAAATAAGCCTGTTGAATGGTTCCTTTCCGAATTTTACACCGAGCGAAACGAATTCGTTTGTATGAATGAATACTCCGAGATTCCAACCGCTGAAGGAATTGTTCAGGCCCTGCAGCCCTCCTGCTGCAATTGAATAGCTCTTATCATGGATTTTAAGTTGTTCCATCAGGCTGCTGAATTCAATATTTGCCGGAGTTATAAGTCCGCTATTGTTATTCCTTGTTAAGGAAACAGGCTGAACTTCTCTTCTGTCGGATTTATTAATGATGATTTCCGGCGCGTAAATTTTGTTCATCGCGGAAATTTCATTACTGCTAACAGAAGCCAGGTTAGCAGGTTCGTTTGTAATATTATTTTTAGCTGATACAATGCCGTTGCCTGTTATTCGGGTATCTTCATCTTTTGCAATAAGACGGGTATCGGTTTTCTTTGAATCCTCAATAATATCGGATGTAACAGGAGCATTATTATTTTCAACCGAGCTGATAACCGGAATATTATTTTCGCTAACAGTGGCAGGCTGATTATTATCATATATGTTGGAAACAACGAATGTTGTTACGACTGTAGCAACGATAGCCGCTGCTGCAGGAACCCAGATTTTTTTCAACAGGCCGACAGCCCCGGATGTAAGCGCCGACTTTCCGGCAGGCGCAAGGGTTGCAGCTTCGGGATTTATTCCCAATTTATTGAAAACACCCCGGGTTGCTTCTAATGGCGGGGTAAACGCCTCGGTATCTTTCCTGACCGATTCCCTTATAGCAAGGAGTTCTTTCATCTCCTGCTTCAGGCCTTCGTCATTAGCCAGGAAGGAGTACATATCTTCGCCGCTTCCCTCGGGAAGTTCCCCGTCAAGGAGCTGGTTCAGGTACTCGGAAGGCGTATTTCCATTCATTTTGTTCATTTCGACACCAAAAAACTATATTTGTTAATTATATTTTTCCATTTCTTTCATGTAGGGTTGCAGAATTTCTCTGATTTTCTGCTTTGCCCTGTAAATTCTTACTTTCACATTCGAAAGCGATTCCCCGGTTATTTCGGCAATGTCGTTATAAGTCATGCCGTCATATTCCCGAAGGATAAAAACTTCCCGATAATCTTCGGGCAGAAGGTCGATGGCCTTTTTAATAAGGTTAAGGAGTTCATCCTTTTCGTCCCTGTCGTCGTCATGAATATACATGTAGTCTTCGTAACTTATGTTTACCCTCTCGTTTCTTTTTGCATTAACACAAAGGTTTCGTGCAATTCTGAGGATAAAGGCGGGGACGTTGGTCATTTCCCTTTTTTGTTTCGTACTGTTAAAGAACCTGACAAATACTTCCTGGAACACGTCCTGAGCTTCTTCCTTATTTCCTAAAAACCGACGGCAGTATGCATATACTCTTGGAGACAATCTGTTATACAATTCTGCGAATGCTCTGTCCGAAGTTTTCTTTTCTGAATCAAGAAGATTATAAAGCTCAATATCACTATTTTCTTCCAATTTCTTTGTCATCCTGCAATAATAACACAGATTTTTTCAAGAAGTTACATTCAAGGAATATTTTTTTGGAATTTTTTTTGACTTATTTCCGGATCAGCGCTTCTACTGCGGTGATAATACGAAAATATTTTTTCTTTTGTATAAAAAAAGAGTTAGTAGATCAGACTTTTGAAATATTGTAATATCTTAATCGGGAATATCATCAGAGGATTTCTGTTGTTGATATTCTCAGGAGTTCGGACATTAGATTTTTCCTGGAGCCGGCAGTGACGTTTATAAGGTTAAACCTGTCGCTGCCTTTAATCATTTCGTAGCGCCACTCAAACTGGCTGATTGTTCTGCTTTCACCGTTATCGAACCACCAGGCAGTATGCAGGCGGGTGTTGCCAAGAGAAAGCATTGCCGTATAAACAACCATGTTGCCAATTTCCATTTCTTTCTCATTGCTTATTGAATAGCCCGAAGCTTTCCAGCATACCATGGGGTCGTGATATGATGCAAAAAGGCTTTCAACAGGTTTTATGAAAATTGTGTATTCTTTATTTTCAAGTTTAGTAATATTAAATTTTTCAAGTGACTTGGCATAGCCCGGCATATTTATACATTTGAATATTTCCATATTTGAAGAATAATTATCCGGCCTGTATGAAATATTGAGGTATAAAGAACTGATTACAAGAAGAATACCGGAGATGTTCAGGACAATGTCCTTGCTGAATAATTTTATGCTTTTGAATTTCCTGAATATTGAAAAAAATTCAAAATTATTAAAGGCAGGAAGGCGAGGTATAATCAGATACAGGGGGATAAACGTTAACAATATAAGACAGGCAATGCCGATAATTTCATGCGAGGCGCTGCCGGCAGGTGATTCGAAAATAATTAAAAAAATCATCCGCGCTATGTTAGCAATTATTACCAGGATAAAACTGACAGTAAAAATCGATATATAATTGAGGTAAGTTCCGGATATTCTGCCTTTCTTCTCGTGCAGGGCCGCAAACACAAGTGCAGCAATGAATGTTGTTACTACCATTTTCAGCCCCATACATGCCGGATCGACAGAAAAACTCTGGTTATTTATATAAATTATATTTCCTACCGCTTTTGAAATATATCCTATAAAAGATAAAATCTGTGCTGATATTTCCGTTAGCTCCATCCTGACCGGAAATCCGAAAACATTCAGGAAATATCCCGTGTAGGGGGCAAGAACCAGAGGAATGAAAAAAGCCCCGTTATTCAACCGGCCCTGCCGATATTCAATAATGAAAAATACAATGTAGAAAACAGCGAGATAAAGAAGCGAAGCCCGGTAAATTATGAGATATAAAATAATGGATAATGCTGCCGGAAAAAGAAACCTGGCTGATTTCTGCCCGTTTTTTTTCATTAGCAGCATTAGCGGCACGAATATAAGGCCTGCCTCGCTGATGCCAAATTCCCTTATGAAAGGGGAATAAGGCCCGGCAAAAAAGCCTGCTATTACGGCCATAACTAAGGAAATCGTTATAATGATTTGTTTGTTGAATTTCATTGTAAACGCAATTATGATCTTAAAATAATTCCTGCCGTACCCGGGTCAGGTTATGGATACGGCAGGCTTGCCCGCGTTTAACCGTCAGGCAAAAAATTTACGATATGCAACAAAAATTGCAGTTAGTGAAAGTGCTATTATCAGCAGCCATTCTTCCGGTTCGGGCACAGCGCCTGAACTGCCACCGGAATATTTGCTGCTAATGCTTACAGGTTTCTGACTGTCTGTTGCTTTAAAGGACATATCCAGATCATCATTTATTGAATTTTTCCTTTTATGGTCAACTGCTATAAATGATGTATAATCGGTTAGCAGGTTGTATTTTAGTCCGAGATCAGTTATCTCTTCAACCAGGTCGTCATCATTATCAATACTATTATAATCAGATAGTATCCTGATTTTATCCCTGGCCCAGAGATATTTAAGAACTGAACTTTCCTCAGACATATCTTTAGGCGTAACCCTGTGAACAGCCCTGAATATACCGTCGCCGCTGCGGCCTTTAAGCCTTATTTCGCCCTGTAGCGGGCCTTTCCATTTTCCGAATATAACTACAGGTTTTTCAGCGAAGAGATCGGGGACTTTCTGGAGGTTTAAGTCGTAAGCATCAAAGCCCCCGAAATCCAGCTCAATATTGGTGAGAACAGGGCCTGACACGAGTTTTGTAAATTTTAGGAATGCCTCCCTGGCCCTGCTCTCGCTTGTAACTACTATAGGATCGGTATTGCCCACATGAGCCATACCTTCAATAATAAACCTGTTAACATTTTCTCCTATGCCGATTGAGAAGAAATTAGCATTTCCGAGATTATCCCTGATCAGGTCGAAACATTCCTTTTCAACAGTAACATAACCGTCCGTAAGAATGATAAATGAGCGGGAATAGTCCCTTGTATTCTTCATACTAAGCGCCTTTTCCAGGGCGGATAATACTTCCGTGCTTCCCCTTCCGTTCTGCCCGTCGATAATATCCATAGCCCTGTCAATATTTGCTTTGGTGGCTGCAACGGATTCATTGGCCATTATCTCGGATGATCCGGCAAAAAGCATAAGGTTAAACCTGTCGTGAGGTTTTAGCCCTGACAGGAGCTTCCTCATCATATTTTTTGATAATTCAATCGGGAAACCGCTCATGGAGCCTGAAACATCCATGATAAATATATACTCCCTTGGCGGAATTTTGTCTTTTTCCAGTCTTTTTGGCGGTTGAACAGTGAACAGGAAGTAATTCCCGTCCTTTCCTTTGTAAGCTGTTAGTCCTGTTTCAGGCTCATTTCCCGAGAGGCTGTACCTGAAAATAAAATCCTTCTCTCCTCCGTTGGATTTCATTTTCTTAAGTCCGATAATTGCATTTCTCTCGCTTTTGTAATTAATATTTACTTCGTGAGAGCTGCATTGAGCGGCGCTGATTGGCAGAGGGGCCTCCAATTCTACATCTATATCAAATGTGTAAGTATTGGACATGTATTTGTGAGTATCTTCATGAGTGTATGGGTTCGTAACCCAGGGGTCTTTATCAGTTCCTCCGGAACCTTCATATCTCGGGCCGGCCACGGTTGGATATACAAACTCATAAACTCCTTCTTCCGGGCTGATAAGTTCGTTGTATTTCAATTCAACTTTTATCGTATCGCCGGGGCGGATATTTGCAACGTTCATACTGAAAACGTTTGGCCTTTCCTGTTCAAGCAGAGAAGCGCTTTTACCTTCTGCCTTAGCCGTTTCGTAATCTTCGCGGGCTTCTTCCTTTTTCTTGATCTTAGCTTCAATTTTTCGTTTTCCAACGAACATAGTCATAGCATGAACAGCAGATTTGGTTGATCCCGGAAATACATATTTCGCTTCAACGGTTTCCTTACCGTTATTTACATATACCTGGGTTACTTTAACATCGGCTATTACACCGGTAATATGTACGTCGGCTTCGGTATGGACAAGAGGAAATTTTCCGCTTTTGCTCCCCTTAACTATAAAGCGAGGGGATTCCGTGCGGTCGTCATAATCATATTCATCTGCAAGGGATGGCGATGAATATACTATTAATAGGAATACAGGTAAAAACTTAAGAAAAGTGAGATCAGAGACGTGACGGGTATGGGCAAAAAAATAAAAAAACATACAAAACCACCTGAGTAAATTCATAAACTCCCAAAACGTGGTTATATGTTTTCTCTATAAAATTCTTCCTAAAACTGACAAACCTTTCGATAGGATTCGATCATATTGAAATAATATTGTAAAAAATTTTTCAATAAAATTGATAGTCCTGATGATTTCGGCAACTGTGACGGCAACTACTTCGTTGAAAAACAGAGTAGTTCACTTACTAAATTATCAAAAAATTCTGTTTTAAAATTGATTTCCGGCAACATGTGTGTTAACGCCTCACATCCAAAACTGGGGACTAAGCAAAAAGTTTCATTATTCTTAATAAGAAAAGATCACTGCCGGAGACACATCTACTGTTAGTAGCAGATAAAGCCGTAAAATTTCACCCTGAAAGAAGTAAAGAATCTATTCTTCATGATTTTATCATAGAAACAAGTGTATTCTTTATTTCGATTCTGCCACTGCCGAAGAATTTTATTCTTTCCCGGGGGCTTTAAAACGCATAATTTGGAGAAATTATTCCCTGAATGCAATTGATTTTCAACTATCCGGATCATATTCCTGTCGAATTTTTACTTATTTACTATCCGTCCTCGTAATTGACTGATATTATTGATATTAATGCCTTTTATACATCCTTCTGAAACGATTTTTTACAGCCAAAATCCCTTTTTCTGAGCGTTCCGAGCGTTCCCCCGTGCCTGCCGAGCATTCCCCCGACCCTGCCGAGCGTTCCCCCGTGCCTGCCGAGCGTTCCCCCGTGCCTGTCGAGCGTTCACCCGTGCCTGTCGAGCGTTCCCCCAAGCTTTCCGAGCGATCCCCCGACCCTGCCGAGCGTTCCCCAGAGCTTTCGGAGCGTTCCCCCATGCTTTCCGAGCGTTCCCCCAAGCTTTCCGAGCGTTCCCCCAAGCTTTCCGAGCGTTCCCCCAAGCTTTCCGAGCGTTCCCCCAAGCCTGATTATCGCTGATTTATGTCATCTTAGCGTTGGGATATGTCATCTTAGCGTTGGTTTGTGCCGTCTTAGGCTTGGTTCGTGCCGTCTTAGGCTTGGTTCATGTCGTCTTAGCATTGGTTCATGCCGTCTTAACGTTGGTTCGTGCCGTCTTAGGCTTGGTTCATGCCGTCTTAACGTTGGTTCGTGCCGTCTTAGGCTTGGTTCGTGTCATCTTAGCGTTGGTTTGTGCTTCCAAAAACACTTTTTCAGGTAAATTTTTACTCAGAAAACACAGAATTTCACTTTTTTGATAAAGAATTTCGTTCTATTTGTCCGTTCGATCTCCTTGATCAATTGATGTTTTAATAGAAAAGTAGCGGAATTCGTTATGGCGATGAAAATATTCAGTTGAAAAACATTGAAGTTTGCTATGCCCGGCAAACCTGATGATCAATTTGCACAGAAATTCTGTCGGATGGGAGTAGAGATAACTAAGTCACAATATGTATCAGGTTTCAGAGAGTATAATCTTGCAATTCAGCATTTAATCCCCAACTTTTAAAAACTGATCCGTGTTAACGCCTCAGGTTGAATATCATGGATATATCTGATCATAACAAAATCAGGTTTGTAGTTAAATACCTGAGTAATTGAAAAAATTGTAAAATATATTATAATATATGGTATCAGCTACTTCTGATTCTTTATCAGGAAGAACTCATCACTGATAAGCGATGCAGACCCGAAAACTCCTATTGCTCCTTCAATGCTCCCCAGCAAAGGTTCGTAATAAGATGCACGCTGCATGTGAATAAACCACCTGAGCATGTTAAAGTCCGGGGCATATATCTTTAGTTCATGTTTACCATACCACTTGAAAGTATTCCACACCGTGGGAAGTTCGGTATTTGCCAACGGCCCGACATAGCGGGACGGATCAGTCCAGTACCTGGAATTCTGTCCGAACGGCCTTTCAATTCTCCTGTTAAGTTCTTCATCGTCAATATCGTTTAAATATATGCCGTAATCAAGGGTATCGAGGCATTTCACCTGGATCATATACCAGAGAGTCCCTGCTGAATTGTTCCATGATATACCCAGGGAATCCACTTCATCAAGAGCAAGAGTATCCTTGGGATAGTGAATAATATCTTTCGGACTTTCAACCCATTCAAATCGTTGAGGTGTTATAGTCTCCCCGGTAATCAGGTTCCCGTCTCCGGGATCGATTTCCAGTTTATATTTAGTTTTTGGCAGTACTGTTTCGTTGCCCGGATAGAAATAATCATTAATACTGTCACGGAATTGTAGGTCATAGAGATTCCCGTTTTCATCAATAATTCTGACTTCGGCATTTCTGATTATACTTTCTGAGTAATTAAAAGAATCGCTTACGGACTGTGTTGTAAATAATCTTATTCCTTCTATCGGTTGATCGACAAGCAAGAAACCCTCAACATAGGTTTGCGGAATATAATTTTCGGGCGGAGTATCCTCGCAGGATATAATTGCTGATACAATTATTAACAGTATAATGGCCAATTTAAAATTCATTACTTTGCCTCCGAGAATTTAATTTCAAATGAGAGTGTGGGAAGGATTGGGAGTAGCCTTACGTCTTCTACCTTAGTTTCATCAGTTTTGGTGTCATAATATCTGAACCATATATCCCTGCGGTTATACACGTTGAAAACATCCAAAATTACTTTGGCAGGGAAACCATACATTTTAAATGAATAGGCAGCATTCATGTTCAGCTGATGGGACGGCGGCAACCTTAGCCCGTATCTTTCCGAAGGTATCAATACTCCACGGCCTGTGGTCATCTCCGGCATTCTTATCTGGAAACGGGATGTGGCCCCGGTATAAGACTGGCCGGACTGAAATGTAAAACTCATCCCAAAGTCCCAGCTGTCATTGTAATGATAATTAACAACCAGTTTCAGGTCGTGACGGCGGTCATACTTGGGCCGAAATTCTTTTCCGCCGTTGATACTGTCGAATTTCGCATATATGAATCCCAGAGCGTATCCGAACCAACCTGTTAGTTTGCCTGTTTTCTTTTGCAGGAATACTTCTGCTCCATAAGCGTTAGCATCCCCAATGAAAAAAACGTCACTGCTTGTTTCGGCATCAAGCAGGTATCTGTTTATCTCACTGATATTATTAAGTTTTTTGTAATAGGTATCAAAATTAAGACTGAACTCATCATAGGGCTTTGTCTCCACACTGAAAACAAAATGCTGTGCTTTGCTTATCGGCAGGGTAGAATCTGTTGGCAGCCATGTATCAAAGAATGAGAAATCAGGTTGTGAAGCAAGGCGCAGATTCTGGCTGAACATTCCCCATGCTGCTTTAAGGGCAACCTGTCCATTTAGCTGGTATCTTATTGCTAACCTTGGGTTTAAATTGAATTCATTACGCAATTTCCAGTAATTGCCCCGTAAGCCGGCCTGGAGTGATATTATGTCCATTGGTTTCCAGTTCACCTGTACAAATCCGCTGTGAGAAACATCCTTTACATTCAGGTTGATCATACCTGATTCATTTGATGAAGAGCTGGCAGTTGAATCTTCGTCCCCTGAAAAATTGGAAAAGTAACCGTAATTATAAAAAACAGTTTCGAATCCGAATTTATGGGTTATTCTGTCGGATGTAAACCACTCAACTGTATTTTTGATAGTATAATCAGTTATTGTATTTTCAAAAGCGAAATTGAAACCTGATTGTCCTCCGTCGAGAGAATTGTTATAATGCGATGCGGATACATTGAGGTCGGAAAAGAGGTTATCACCAAAAATATGTGTCCATTTAAGTGCGCCGGATCTGTTTCCTATTCCCAGGCCAACGTCAATTCCATAGCTTCCATAGCTGAGATTATCAGCCGAAACGAAACCACTGGCGAAGAATTTATCATTTCTTCCGAATTGCTGACTTACCTTGGCGTTAACATCATAGAAATTGAAATCAGGCAACGGGCTTTCCGGATCATCAGGTATAAATGCTTTAACAAGTTCAAAATATGTACGCCTGCCTCCGAGGAAAAAAGAGCCGTTCCCAAGCGGGCCTTCAACCGATGCTCGAGAAGAAATTACCCCTATACTTGCCATTCCGTCATAATTATTTTTGTTACCGTCTTTTTGAGTAATATTCAGAACAGCCGAGAGCCTTCCACCATACTCGGCAGGGAAACCGCCTTTGATCAGCTCAACATCCTTTATTGCTTCGGGATTGAATGTTGAAATAAATCCAAAAAGGTGGGTAGGATTATAAACAGTCGAGCCGTCCAGCAGAACAAGGTTCTGGTCGGGCGAACCACCCCTGACGAACAGGCCGCTTGATATCTGCGAAGATGTCAGAATACCGGGCAGGAACTGGATAGAACGGAAAATATCAGCTTCGCCTCCGATTCTGATTTTTTTGATTTCCCGCATTGGTATATCCACACGGCTGATAATTATTTCATTTTTATCAGCTTCGCGGTCTGCTTCTACTCTTACTTCATCAGTATAAATATCATTTGGCTCTAGGATTATCTTCTTCCTTAAACTTTGGTTGGCTGTCAATTTGATATTTTCTGAATATTTTTTATATCCGATCGATGATACGTTTATTTCGTAGTTTCCGGCAGGGATTCCGTTTATAGAATAATATCCGGCCTTGTTGGTATAGGCCCCGAATTTTGTACCTTTCAGGTAGATAGTTGCCCCGACAATAGTTTCTCCTGATTTTTCATCCGTAACAAATCCGTTGATGGACGCAGCATACAAGCTACTGGAGAATATAAATATCAAAAAAAATAAGAATAACAGCTTCATAATTTTCATTCACAATTTAACAATAATCCAATTGACGGATGTTCTTTGCTGAAAGTTTAATATTATGTTCTGATTTTTTTTTATTCGTGAAAAAACTCATTCTTTGATCCAAAAATTCAATTAGAAATCCCCGGTTTTCTGATATCAGATTCTTAATATTTCATTAACAATCAATAATTGGTATTTATGTATTGTTTGCATACATTTGTAACCTGTACTTTGTTGAATATTGGAAAACTCTGTTATGACTGATAAAAATAGAATTATATACCCGCTTTTGATTATAATTACAATATTGTTTATTCTTGCTGATGTCAGTGTTGTTTCTGCAAGAAAAAGCTATACCAAAAAAAGTAAGATAGAGCGTTCTATCACACTTCTGAAAGAATACTGCCCGAAATATTACAATTATACAAGCAAAGTATATATTACCGAATTCTCTCCCTCATCATTTCTGAAAACTGTAAACAGCCCCGTTATCAAGGACCTCGGTAAAGAACTAAAGTTTAGTTTTTCTCCGAGATCAATTGAAAAACCTAATATTTTATCAAAGGATTACACCCTTATAAACAAATCGGAAATGGAATTCTGGAGTTTTGATCTTTTCTCTTCATTTTCATTTATCAACCCCTATTACAGGGATTTTATAATGAAGAGATATTGGGTTAGCCCGAAAAAAGTTACCGAAATCGGTATGCCTGAGTATCTTAAACCTGACTGGTACAAACCGGTATTTGAAGATATTCTGAGGAAAGCTGAACTGATGACAACTATTACAGGGTGGCTCGGAACGAGATATACCTGGGGCGGTCGATCCAGAAAAGGCGTTGACTGTTCCAACTTTACTTCCATTGTAATGGAAGAATCAATAGGGCTTCATATCCCGGCCGGCGCTGCAAATCAGGCCAGGATCTTCGATAAAATTAAAAAGGTTGATGACCTGAAATTTGGCGATCTGATATTCTTCACTGGTTCCAACTGGCGTTCAAGTAGGATAGGGCATGTTGGTATTTATATTGGCAATGGCGTGTTTGCACATGCATCCTCATGGAAAAGGCGTGGCGTTGTCTACAGCCATATATCACAGAGCAATTACCTGAAAAGGTATCGCTTCGGAGGTAGAATATACCAGAAATACCTTAAATAAATCTCTCCCTGAATAGAGAAATTTCCCGGCCCTGTAATTATTTGCGGGGCTTTTTTTGTTTTAAAATCAATAATTAATTACTTTGTATAAAATTACTAATAAACATATAGAAGGTATATCATGAAATACTTTGCAATCCTTTTAACCGTTCTTTTCCTTTTTTCTTGCTCAGCTAAAGAAGCCTCTGACAACAAATCAGTCGAAAATATTTTAAATAGCGAAAATACAGATGGCATTCCTCAAAGCAGCGTAGATTTTGTCAAAAGCGAATTCCCTAAAGCCGAAGATACTGAATGGGAAAAAGAAGAAAACGACTACGAAGCTGAATTTAAAATTTCAGGAGTGGAATACAGCGTGGAATTTGACAAAGACGGCAAGTGGCTTGCCACAGAGAAAGAGATAAATGCAGAGGATGTTCCCGAATCAGTAATGAATGTATTAAAAGAGAAATATCCCGATCACAAGGTTGAAGAAGTTGAATACATAATAACTGCTGAAAAAACCAATCTATACGAATTTGAATTGGAAAGCGGCGATAAAGAACTGGAAGTTCTGATTAAAGATGACGGAACTAAAATCAGCCGGGAAGAGGAAAATGATAATGACGAGAACGAAGAAGATGATGATTAACTTCTGATTCCAGCAGAAATTTATTTCAGGTAACAGGAACCTAAAGCAAACACGGGCCACACTCTGAGTAATATCAGGATGACGGCCCGTAATATTTTATAATGCCAGAAAATATTGAATTCTTATATGAATATTAAATCCTCATTATATTTTTCTAAAATGCAATTAAGCAAATCCAATGAATAATATCTGTTATTTGAAAGTAATATCTCAAATATTGGTTTCAACTTACTGATAAAACCTTTTTCTTTTGAAACAGATAATAGTCCAATTGTTCCGATACAATTTATATTAAAATTTTCAGCAATTTTCCTTGCTTTTTTATCGTCAATTAGCAGGAAATCAGCTTGTAATTCATTATAGAGTATAACTGATTCCGATTCACCATAGTCCATTATAAAGGATAAATCATTAAAACTGTTTATATCCTGAATCTTATCATGGAAAAAATCTATTATTTGATTATAGAAATCTTTCGTCTCATCTCGTGTAATTTCCTCCCAAACTGCTCTCGGAATCCTTATTTCTTCAAAAAGTTTTAATAATAAATCTAACCTGCCAATTATTAATAATGAAAAAATTGGCCCTGAATCAGCTATTACCAGCTTGTTTTTCATATTATTTCAACTTATTAATATCACTTTCTATGTCTTCGATATCAAGGTGAGATATGGGGATCCTGTTTTCTGAAAGAATAGTCTCAAAATCAAGACGGGAAAGGCCAGCCAATTGTGCAGCTTTGCCAATAGTTAGCTTTTGTTGCTGGAATAACCGCATAGCCAAAGATAATTTGATATCCTTCTTTATTTCAACTTCGTCTTTATTCAATGCCAGAAAGATGTCTGCCGGAAAATCAATCGATATTGTGGTTTGGTTATTCATATTTTTATCATTTTATTAACAAAAGCCAGCCTTCTTATTGATTGGCTGTAAGTTCTTTAACATCTGCCTGCTATATTCTCACACGTAATATAATTTTTTTTATTGAAATTAACTAATTGGGAAATTTCTGGCCAATTCGATCATTTTCTGCAATATGAACTTCCTGGTAATTTCCTGTAATATATTGTGAAATAATACTTTGTTAACTATTAATCGTTGTTATCAATTAAAAATTTCAAATTTTAAAGAGTTTCTAAAAAATATAATTCTCTCTGAGACCTTTTTCCGTTTCATGTGTCTTTAAAATACAGAGAAGATTGGGCTGACTCATAAGCTTGTAATGCTGTCACTCTGAGCGTAGCGAAGAGTCCATAACCCGCATTAATACTGGATTCTTCACTGCGCTCAGAATGACAAAAAGCAAAAATTTTTGAATAATGAGACAGCTCCATTTGAAATAAAAATATTACAAAACCAATAAAGGTGGTTGGAATGAAAGTATTCATTACTCTTTTGATTTTAATATTTGCCACGAATATTCTTCGGGGGTTTTCCGGAGAAGGCAGCGGAACGCCCGACGATCCATACAGGATAACAACTGTGGAACAACTACAGGAAATGAACGACGACCTTGCAGCCCACTACATTCTGATGAATGATATTGATGCCTCCGAGACAAGGGATTGGAATGACGGCGATGGCTTTATTGGGATAGGAAAAGTATCAAGTTATGAGCCAGGAACGCTAATTGAGCCTTTTACAGGAGAACTGGATGGGAACAACAAAACGATTTCGAATATTTGTGTAAATATGAAGCAGGGAAATACTTCTGCTTTCTTCAATTATGCCGGAGATGGATTTCATATTCACGATCTGAGAATAATTGATATGGAAGTCGGGACCAAATGTGAAATATCGATGGATTTTACGACGGTTGCTTTGATGTTTGGAAGTATTTCAAACAAGAATACGGATGAAATCAATATTATCGAAAATTGTGAAGTTTCGGGATTGCTATCAGAAGGCTATCAATATTTCGGAGGATTTTGTGCAGTAGCCTCGAATTCAATAATAAGAAACTGCAAATGTGAGATTAAGAATGAACGAATTGCTAATGCGGGTGGTTTCTGCAAATTAAATGGCGGGGTTATTGAGAATTGTGTTGCTATTGTCAATTTTTCAGGAAATTGGAGCGGAGGCTTTTGCAATAGAAATCATGGAACAATAAGAAATTGCGAGTCTAATGGTAAAATGGATTATTTTGATAATTCCGGAGGTTTTTGTTTTATAAATCATGGGATTATTGATAGTTGCAGCGCTGATTTCCATGTTCATAATGCACATTGTTTCGGAGGATTCTGTTATGAAAATAGCAATAAGATCATAAATAGTTATAGCAGCTGCATTGTAGATTCTGCAAACTCAGATTATTACGATTCCAATGTTGCTCTGTTTTGCTATTGTAACGGGACATCAAATAATTATGCGGATTCGAGTATTATATCACATTGCAGAGCCGAGGGCAGTATAACCGGATACAGCGGTTTGTACGGATTTTGCTGTTTCAATGGACAAATTGAATCCGATCAGAATCATATCTCTGAATGTTATTGTACAGGCGAGATTACAGGACATAAAAACATAAGCGGTTTTTGTGGTGGAATGAACATGGAACCTGGTTATAATTCAAGTATTGTCAACTGTTATTCAAGGATTAATTTAAAAGCTGATTCTTCTGCCTTTGGTTTTTGTGGTTTTATTAATTCAGAATATACTGATAATCAGATAAAGAACTGCTACTGGGCAGGTGAAATGGATTGTTCTGCCGAAATATCCGGTTTTAACGGCAAGTACTATGGAGATACAAACAGGATTTGGATAACTTCCTGCTTTTGGGACAACGAGCTTAGCGGCGTTAATATATCTGAAAATGCCACCGGCCTGCCAACTGCTGATATGAAGGACATAAATACTTTCCTTGAGGCCGGATGGGATTTTGAAAATGTTTGGGCTATCGATCCGGAAATAAATGACGGATATCCCTACCTTCAGGAGAAAACAGTTGTTATTGAAATTCCTTCAATAAGCGATGAAGATATTAATGTCAGGGAGAATTCATCCGGTGAATGGATTGTGACTTCAGATATTCAGGATTTAACATTTCGCTCTCTTAAACTGCTTGATAAAAACGAAAACTTTATTGAAAAATATGTAGCCGACAGTGATAACAAATCGATTTCGATTCCGTTAATCAAAATACTTCCTGGTATTTACATCCTCAGGATCAGCACCAACAGAGGTATTGTAAAGAAGATTGTTATTAGGAGGTAGGAAATGATATTTCTCTCTCTGAGACCTTTTTACGTTTCATGTGTCCATAAAATACAAAGAAGATGTGATCTGGTTTGTTTTTTAAAAAGCAAAATTTGTAAGTAATTATATTTAATATAGCCACTTGCTTTAGCTTATGGTCAGTATTTGAAAAAATGCAGTCATTCCGATAAAAATTCAAAAAAAAATTCTGTTAAATATCAAATTATCCGGATTTTATTCATTTCAGTTACTCGTTCTATTAACAGAACCTATATCCACATTCTTACTTTCTTCTTGTATTCCAGGTAATTATTTCCGAATTGTTCAAGCATTAATTTGTCTTCTTTGGGTACAAATATCAAACGGACGGCCATTAAAAAGGCAAAGGGCAATAATAGAGAAATTACATTAGTTGAAAATACGGAAAATCCAATTATCAGGAAGAACATTCCCAGGTACATCGGGTTTCGCGATTTTGAAAAAACTCCTTCGTCAATCAGATGCCGCGAGGTTTCAATTTTCAAGGTCGTTTCATATTTTTTGAACATGTCCCGTACCTTTCCCATTAAGTAAAAACCCAAAAAAGCAATTAATAAACCAACCAGGTTAAAAGGGAATTTTATCATGTTGTATTGCGGCAGAAAGACAAAACAAACCAACATTAAAATTGCACAATATGCAATCAGCGTAGGCGGTATATAAAGTTTTTTCATATTGCTATTTCGTTGTTTTGGTTAAAATCCATCCTTTTCTTGTTTCCAGGTCAATTTCAATATTCTGAAAACCGGCTTTTTTGAAAGCTTCTGCAAAATCATCCCCGCTTTTAAGTTTGGCTATTTTCCGCCATTTGCTGCCTTCGGGCGGATACCTGTTGATAATAAAAAAGTTGCCGCCGGATTTCAAAACCCTGTATATCTCGGAAAATGCTATTTGAATATCAGGCCAGAACTGAACCGTTTCGTTTGCAGTAATAATATTCATGGTTTCCCCTGCAAATGGCAGGTTCCCAACCGATCCGGCTTCTATGCTTACCCTGCCCGAACTGATCAATTCCGAATTTATTTTTTTCGAAAGAGCTACCATCTCCTCAGAGTGATCAAGCCCGAATACTTTATAGTCTTTGTGTTTTCCGGACAGATGATGTATAAGCCTGCCGCCACCGCAGCCAATGTCCAGTAGTTGAGCCGGGGTATCCGGAAGGATTTTTGAATAATATTTTTTGTAAAAGCCGGTATGAAACAAATTCATCATTTTCCCGAAGAAAATCCCGGTTTTGCCGCTTGGCCTGCCTCCCTGTTCTTCAAGTCCCATTTTCTCTGCCTGTTAATATATTTATTCAGTAATTAAAGTCATTGTTTTTATTTACGGTAAAAATTAGTAATAGTTTTAGCATAATTAAAAAAGATGCCTTTCAGAAAACATGAGTATCTAAGGGAGAATCAATTAGTGAAGGGTTGGATTTCCAAAATGATATTATTTAATCAATGGTATCACAATAATAATAATGCACATTATAAAATTTTGCCAACATGATTTATTGTTGATAATGGATTTTTCTGAAAAAATTCAATATGATTTTTATTTTTTTATTATTTTCTGTTGCAACGTTCAAACCTTTTTTGAGTATATGAATTATATAGATTACTATTTTTTTGGTTTGAAATGAAGAAAAAACTCGCGTCATATCCTGATATTGAATTGCTGAAAATGCTTCAGAAAGAAAAAACTGAAGCAGAAGCGGCATTTACTGAAATATATGACCGATATTCGACCAGGCTGAATGCTTACTGTATAAGAATAACAGGCGATCCCGAACAGGCCGGTGATATTTTCCAGGAAACATTTTACAAGTTTTTTATGAAGGCAAGTGCCGATAAATGTTCCGGGTCAATAATCGGATTCCTGATAACAATAGCCCGAAACCTGTATCTGAATCAGCAGAGAGGCAAAAAGACTACCATTCCTATTGAAGAATTCGAAGAAATATTACCTGCAATTGATAATTCGCCCGATATGGAAATGGTGGAACTAGTAAAAATGGCTATTGACCTTCTCGGGCCTGACTACCGTGAACCTCTGATTATGAAAGTTTATAGTGGAATGGAATATGCAGAAATCGGTGATATTTGTGGTATAAGTACTGTTAATGCCCGATCAAGAGTATTCAGGGCCAGGCAGAAACTAAAAGAAATTTTAACTCCTTACATAAAGGATACTGTAAGTTAGTATGATTTTAATACCCGAACGGATTATTAGTAATGGATAACAATAAATATATAAATGATTTTCTCGACGGCAAGCTTACTTCGGAAGCTGAGGCAAACTTCTTTGCCAATCTTTCGTCCAGTGATGATGCCCGACACGAATTACGGCAAATGCTGAATATCGAGAATTCGATGAAGTCTGATGCTGCCCGAATGGCTCCTTCAGCAAAATCTACTATAGCTGTTTTCGACAGGCTTGGTTTTAATGTACCACAATCCCCTGCGCCGGCAGGAGGTTTGTCAGCTATTGGGCACAAAATTTCATCATTTTTTGCAACACGGCCGTCACATTTCTTTACAGCTCTTCTATCATCAGCGGTAACGGCGATTTTAATATATTTAGCAATGCCCGGTACTGAGAGAGCCGATACCATTATGGCTGCAGATAATCCTGATATATACCGCCAACCGCTGGAAATAAATATCCCGGTCAGCGATTCTTTTGAAAATATTAACGATGCAAATAAATCAAAACATCACGAATCTAAGGCAAAGAATAATCCAATTCTTGCTTCTGAAGATGATCAATCTTCCCCGGGTGAAACTGTTTCTTCAACTGATGATGCCGTGAAAGATTACGATGAAAAACATTATATGGATTTAAATTTTCCGGAACTAAAGTCAAAAGATGTGATATATAATCCTGTTCATACACCCAAACAAAGTTTAGGATCAATTGTATTTATTCCTGTAAAGGTAGATGCTGAAAAAAATGTAACTGTTTCCGAAGAAGTTTGGGAAAAAATCGGGATTGATTTTGAACTCCGGGGAGCCAGCTATTTTGATTTTCCAAAAGCAGATATTTCCGAGTCGTCCTCTCCGGATTTGAAGAATCTGAATATAACCGGACTGTATAGTATTAATGAGAATCTGTTTGTAGGGCTTGATGTAAGGCAGGAATTCTTCTACCAGAAATTCGAAGGTGTGGATGACGGTAAGCTTTACAGCTACCGCCAGTATCCGAACCTGTTCAGTGCAGGAGCAGTTGCACGTTACTACCTGTTTAATTCCGGTAAGATAAACGGCTTCCTGCAGGCAGGGGCCTCTTTGAGCAGAGCCGGTGCCGTGGGCAGGCTGATGGGAGGCCTTCGCTACATGGCCGGCCGGGATTATGGATTTGTCCTTGGAGTTGAAGGAAGTAACCTGTTTTATAAACATTCGGACAGCTATTTTAATGCTCCGAAGATAGGAATTCATTATGGTATTGTTTTTTGTTTGTAGGTTAAGAATATGAAGTATTTAGTTTTTTTATTAATGGTTGTTCTGATAATTTTGTCATTCGGATGCGAGGATTCGCTTGGAATTGATCCAAAAGTGCAAAAAGACCTGATCTTTGATGATTCAGGTTCCGGTACAGTTGATCCTTTTAATAAAGCAGAGATTAAGTCAATGAGATATTCAGAAGGCAATTTTGATTATCCTATTGGGTTTACCTCTGATGTTTTGGAATATTTACATAATGATATCAAAATTGATACAACAAACGGAAAACTGAAGATACTGATAAAACGGCTTGAAGTGGAAAGTATGATTGATGACCTTGAAATTGCAGAACAGGGCAGATATGACAGAATAAAAGGTTTTGTTTTAAAGACTGACACGCTAACCTTAAAAGATTCGATTATTGTTGATCTTTCTGGTATTGAAAATCCCAAAAACACAATTAGCCTGCTATACAGAAATTTTAAAAACAACCCTTATGAAGAAACATTCGGCGAAATATTCCAATCTGCTATGTGGATTCTGGACCGTCGCCAATTCGGATATATTTATTTTTTCTTTTCTGCATACCTTGAAGATGTTCCGCAAATTTATACTAATGTTCTGACAGTTGAGTTTAAGATATATCTTTAGCACCTTTTACTCCATGCCCAGAATAATATCGGCCATGTCCTGTTCCCAGCTTAATTTCGGAAATTCCACTATCCTGCCTTTTTCCTTTCCCTCTGTGAAAATCAGGAGTGTGGGGACTTTTTTTATATTCATATCATCGGCCATCCCTTTTATGTCCTGCTTGTTTTTATCAACTCCAATCAGCTGAACAAAGTTTTCGGAAACATTTATCTCGCGGAAAATTTTATAGATTTTCGGAACTTCGCTTTGGCAGTCGTGACACCACGAAGCGGCAAAAAGGATAAAATTGGGCTGGTAGTTTTCAATAGCTGTTTTCAGGGTTTCAAGCGCTTTCTGGTCAGGGTTGTAATTGTCAGCATCATAGTCAATCCATTGGGCATGTTTTTTCCATTCTGTCCAGTTAAGCTGGCCTTTGATAATATTATTTTTTCCGAGGATTTCATCAATAGAGTATCTTTGCGATGAACATGCAGCCAGAATAAGAATGATGAGCAATGTGGTAATTTTTTTCATATTCAATCCTATTATTATTAATAATCTATAATACAAGTTAGCAATTCTGTTTAAAAAATGAAATAAATTCAGTTTATAGTATATTTATTCTTGATATTGGTTGGAATCTTTTGTAACTTTTACACAAGTGATAAAAAATGTGTATCAGGGGGTGCATACAAATAAAGGAGACTATATGAAAAGTAGAACTACCTCTTTACCGGCAAAAGAAGTTGATACAAAAGGGATGATAATTGATCTGGCCTATTCCTTCAGGAAAAGTAAAATCCTGCTGACTGCCAACGAGCTTGGTATTTTTACCGTACTCGGGAATGAATCCCGTACTGCTAAAGAAATTGCTCACGATATTGATGCTGATCCCGGCTCAACTGAAAAACTTCTTAATGCCCTATGTTCAATTGGGCTTACATACAAGCAGGGCGACGAATATATGAATTCTAAAGGCGCCCGCTGGTATCTTGTAAAGCAAAGCCCGGATTTTATTGGCGATCTGAACTCTATTTCCTCACTTTGGGATAAATTCGGCCAACTGACCGACATAGTGAAAAAGGGGGAGATAGATGAGGAAAACGAGGAAAAACAACTGGAAATGCTTGTTGCAGGTGAATTCGACATTCAATATCGATTCGACTGTAAGTGTGCTCCTGAAGTTGTTCAGGCTCTGAACCTTTCCAAAGTAAATAAAATACTGATGCTTGGAGATAATGCAGGAATTTATACCCGCGAATTTCTGGATAGTAAACCGGAATTAAAAATTGATATGATGATTCTTCCGAGCGTTGTTAAGAAATCCCTGGGGCTTCTTGAAGCTGCCGGTATAAACGATAAGGTTAGGATTATTGAAGGAAATCCTTATATTGATGAGCTTACTGGTAATTATGATCTTGTTGTTTGTTCTATGTTTCTTCACAGGCATTCGCTATGGAATAATATTAACCTGATGCAGAAAACTTATGATATTATTAACAGCGGGGGAAATATTGCTATTCATGATTATGTTCTGAATGATCAGAGAACAGGCCCCGAGGATTCAGCCGTAAAATCACTTTCGCTAATGCTGGAAACCAAAGGGGGCGAAGTATATACTCACACTGATCTGTGGATTACCATGCGGGAAGGCTGGTACAGGGATGTGAAACATATTGATACCAGTATGGGAACTTCTTTGTTTACCGGGCTGAAATAGCAAAAAAAAAAATTAGTGACCGGACCATCCCGGACAATGGAAGGAGTATATCAGGATGATATATTTTGTCAGGTGCCGACCGGTTCATTATTGGCAGACCCCGCTACCCGGCGGGGTTTGACTTTTTTATGAATAATTATCAGCGTATTGTTTATCCTTACTACCCTTTCCTCCTTGTTCTTGCTGTATTTAGATAAGCTTCAATAAGTTTTGCCAACTCGATAATAATGATAATTCCGAATGACAGTCCGAAAACCAATGCCCATTCATTCAATGCCAAAGGTACAGTATCAAGTACAACATTCATAAACGGCAGGGCCACGGCTCCTACCTGAAGAAATATCGACAGAAGCATTACAGCCAGCAATACCGGATTTCTGAAAGGCCCGGCAGGATCCAGTTTCTGCCCTTCCATTCCGGGCTGAAACATCATCGGGTGGGGCAGGCGTAAGAATAGAGAACGATCCACCGAGCGTGAATTCTGAACATTCCATATCTGGAAAAATGCAAGCACGCTGAAGGCCATTGTCTGGGCTTTAAGAAGTTCGTCACCACTGACATTATAAACGTCCCCGGCAGTATAGTAAAATATCCCCAGCGTTCCAAGCATCATAATAAGGCCGGCGCCGAAAATTCTAAGGATCATTTCGCCGGTAAGAAGGCTCGTTCGCTTAGTAGTAGGGGGGAAGTGCATAACGTTGCCGTGTTCTTTCTCGAAGGCAAGCGGGAATGTATTGGTTCCGTCGGTTACAAGGTTTATCCATAGAAGCTGGGCGGGAAGCACAGGCAGGGGGAAACCTAGAATAACTGATGTGGCAATTGTTAGAATACCTCCGAAACTCGTGCATAATATATACAGAATGATATGCTTCAGGTTTTGCAGGATAACCCTGCCCCGGCGAATTGCATTTACAATCGTGGCAAAATTATCGTCAAGCAGCACCATGTGCGAAGCCTGCCTTGCCACATCAGAACCGCTGCCCATGGCTATTCCGATATCAGCCTGTTTCAGGGCCGGAGCATCGTTTACGCCGTCGCCTGTCATGGCAACAGTGTTTTTATGCCTTTGCAGCTGCTTTACAATCCTGAATTTATGATGAGGCGCTACCCGGGCATAAACATCCAGTTCCGGGGCTCTGTTAAATAATTCGTCGTCGTCCATGGCATCCAGGTCCACCCCGCTGATAGCATCCGGAACTTCTTTTTCAGGCGCTAATCCTATTGACTTGCCAACGGCCCGTGCCGTCTGAACATGGTCTCCGGTTATCATTACAACACGTACCCCTGCATTATGGCATTCATGGACGGCGTCGGCAGCTTCTTTTCTGATTGAATCCTGGATACAGGCAAACCCGATAAATGTCAGCTCCCGAATATCTTCAAAATTCAGTGGCTTTTCGGTGCATTTTTCGCAGTACGCAAGTGTTAACACCCTGAGTCCCTGGTCGGAATATTCTTTTATTTTCCCAAGCAGGAAATCATTGTTAATATCAATATTATTAGCATCTGAATCAATTGCGGAACTGCATCTGGCCAGAACTTTTTCAGGTGCTCCTTTTACGAAAACATATTTTTTATCATCTTTCGTAGCTTTTACAGCCATCATCTGTATTTCAGATTCAAAAGGCAGATCAACGGAAACATCCCATCCTTCAAGGGGAAATTCCATTTTCTCGGCGGCAATTTGCAGCGATCCTTCAGTGGGGTCTCCGGTGATTACCCATTCCTTATCTTTCAGGTCAATTGATGATTCTGTACATAGCGCCGATACTTTTGCGGCAAGTTCAACAGCGGGATTATCATTAAAACTGACAATTTTACCAGTTTTATCTTTTACCTTTCCTTCGTTCAGATAGCCCGATCCTTCCACTTCATATTCCTCGCCGCCAAGGAAGTATTTCGTAGTTGTCATCTGGTTTTTTGTCAGAGTACCGGTTTTATCAGTGCATATTACATTTGTGCTGCCAAGGGTTTCCACGGCGGCAAGTTTTTTAACTACTGCCTTGTGTTTTGCCATCTGGTAAACACCAATCGACAATGTGATGGTAACAGATACCGGCAAGCCTTCAGGAATTGCTGAAACAGCAAGGCCAATGGAAGTCATCAGCATTTGAATCCATTCGTTCCCGCGTAAAAAACCGATAGCAAAAATTGCAACGATAATGGATAATATTGCAATACTTAGCTTCTTACTGAACTTCTCTATTTGTTTCTGAAGCGGTGATATTGTCTCTTCCGCTTCAAGGACTTTTTCGGAAATTTTACCAAATTCCGTATCACGGCCAACTGCAGTAACAACTACCGCTGCTCTTCCCTTTTGTACAATAGTCCCGGAATAAACCATAGTTATCCGGTCGCCGAGCGGGGCATCCTCGCTGATTTCGCGGTTATGGAATTTTTCAATTGAAAATGATTCGCCTGTCAGCATGGATTCATCTATCAGCAGGCTCTGTGAATCTATCAGACGCCCGTCTGCCGGGGCGCTCATCCCACTTTCCAGAAGTATTATATCTCCGCATACAACATCAGCGGCACTCACACTTTCCTGCTTTCCGTTCCTGATAACCCTGGCTGATGGTGCCGCCATTTTTTTCAAAGCTTTCAATGCGTCGGCGGCCCTTCTTTCCTGGAAAAAACCTATAAGAGTATTCAAAATTATAACAAAACCGATAACCAGACTGTCCTTTGCATGGCCAACAAGAACTGTTACAACAGCGGCTGCGGCAAGTATATAAATAACCGGATCGTTGAACTGTTCAAACAGAAGACGTACCATTGATTTGTCCTTCTGTTCCATCAGACTGTTTATACCGAATTTTTCTCTGTTGTAATCAATTTGTTCGCTAACAAGGCCTTTTTTCTTATCGGAACCAAAATGCTTTAATATTTCATCTGCTGACAGGGAATGCCACTTCATAACAATCTCAGATTATTTGATTAATTATTAAAATATTCTTCGTAAACAAGGTCAATATCATATCGCGGGAGAACAACATGAGGTTGGTCTTTCATAACGAACTTAATAGTTTTAATTTTGTTTTCGCTTAAAATTTTATATGTTTTTTCCCAGTATTCTTTCCATTCATAGCTGTCTTTTTCAGGTATTGCAAGTAGAATTTTCAAGTGCTTCCATTCTTCGGGAATATCGTTGAAAGGAATTTCTCCGGGCATAACAATAATTCCCTGGAACATTGCAGGATAAATTCTTGGCAGGTTGAAAGCAGCATGGCTGCCAAAAGCTGTTCCTGCAGCTATCCATCCGGTATCAGCTATACTTTCCTGCTGCCTGATCGCTCCAAGCATAAGTTTCAGATCATCATCAGTATAATCTTTAAAAGATTTACCTTCGTCTGCAACAGGCATAATAGTGATAAAATCCTTACGAATATAAATTGACCGGAACTGTGTGAAATAGCAATATTCAACTATCCTTTCGAAAGCTAATCCACCGGAAAAAGCTATCATTGCCGGGTAGAATTTTGTACTATCATAATTAACCGGCAGGGATTTGAAATATCTTACATTGTGGCCATTATATTGTACGGAATCCTTTATCATTTCTCTTGTGATATGCCCCGGTACTGAAAACATCTGCGCCGTTGCCCCGGAAAATAAAATAAATGTAAAAAGGGTTGTCAGGATTGTAAATTTGATTTTTTTGTTCATAATTTTCTTAACCATTGTCATGTTATTAATTTCTTTTTTAGCTTTATTTATCATCCGTTTGCTCCAGGCAATCAGATGAGTGTAAATGATTTTATCAATATTTCATTTCTTTCATCATATAATATACGTTCATAAATGTTTTTGTTATCATATTTTTTATCTTTGTATGTGTTAAAACTACGATTTGAGAAATAAAAAATTTTTTAAAAGATAACAAAGAAATAATGCAAAAGAAAATTTTAAATTCCGTTTTATTGATTTTTTTGATCCTATCGGCCTTTGCATGCAATGAAAAAGAAAACAAAGATACAATTGATCAACCTGTAAAAGTAGAAATGCCGCCGGAAGTTATCACCGGTTTCGGCCCTGCCCTTGATACTCTTTTCAGGAATCAACCTGAAATTCATAAGCATGAAATAGCTGATAATGAAATAATATCAACAATTCTTCAGGATGAGTTTATTGATTACGAAACTGTTCTGAAAATTGCTGAAGTAGAGACTGAAAATTTTGATATTAAAAAAATTCGTGCCGGAAAAACATGTTTTTTCCTAAAAGAAAAAGACAGCACCACAATCCCGGATTATTTTATTTATGAGTATAACGCGCTCAGTTACATTGTTTTCCCAATATCACAGCCGGAAGGATGGTTCGAAGCATCCAGGCCTGTAAAAGATTCCCTGCGGATGATAGGAGGAATCATTGAAAGCAGCTTATGGAACAGCATGATAAATGCCGGCTCAGGCCCTGAACTTACTATGATGATGAATGATGTTTTTGCATGGACAGTTGACTTCTTCGGACTGCAGAAAGGCGATTATTACAAACTGATATTTAACGAACGTTTTGTTGGCGGAGAATCAATCGGGCCCGAGAAAATTTATGCCGCACTTTTCAATTCCGAGGGTGAGGAATTCCGTGCTTTTTGCTTCGATGAAATTGATAGCGAGTACTTCGACCAGAATGGTGAGAGCATGAAGCGTATGTTCCTGAAGGCGCCGTTGAAATTCAGCAGGATCAGCTCTGGTTTTTCAAACAGCCGATTACATCCAATCCTGAAAATCAGACGCCCTCACCACGGGATAGATTATGCAGCTCCGATCGGTACGCCTGTTTATTCCATTGGCGACGGTAAGGTTATATTTGCAGGGCGAAGTGGCGGAGCCGGAAGAATGATCAAAGTGAAACATGCTAATTCATATACAAGCGCTTACCTGCACTTACGCGGATATGCAAAAGGTGTAAGGGCAGGAAAACATGTAAAGCAGGGCGAGGTTATTGGTTATGTAGGCAGTTCCGGCCTTTCCACCGGGCCGCATCTGGACTTCAGAATGTACCAGGGAGGCAGGGCAGTGAACCCTTCCAAGGTAGCTGCGCCTCCGCTAAAACCGGTTCCGGACTCACTACGTGCCAACTTCAATGCACTCATGGATAAATATAATCCTATGCTTGAAAAGATCGAAATCCCAAGATTAATTGATATCGGAGAGGACAGTGTTCAGGTTGTGAAAGAATGAGAAATGATTCTATAAGCACTTTAGCAAAACTGCATCTTTGAATTTAGGAAGAAGGATTTTACAATTTCCGGATAATAGAAAAAATTGTGATAATTATGAAAAATCACCTGTTGACAACAACCGAATAGTGATATGCCTTTCTGCCGGCATTGATAACCAGCTGGTATGAACCGCTTCTTAAACCGGAAATATCGATATTGAAGAAACCGAATCTTTCTGTTCCTTTTTCTTTCTTTACTGATTTAGAAAAGTCAGGCAGGGCTGATATTAATTTGTTCCCGAGATAATCATACAGCCTGGCGCTGACTAATGACTCTTCATCTTCCGGCAGGAATTCAAAGAAATCAACAACAAAATTAACCGAGGCAGGATTTGGATAGTTGCCCAGGGGAACATAAACGTAATTTTCATAAGGCCTGGCAGACAGTCTTATACCTACATCACATTTGGTATCAATATTGTATATAAGTTCCAGCCCGGTGGAAATAATTGGCAGCAGGTGGTCGCTGCATATATCCGGAAGCAGAACAGTATCGCGTTGTGTACCGATATCTGTGGGGCTGTAGCAGATTTCTATCCTTGCGGAATCGAACGGTGCTATTGTTACGGGAAATTGGCTCTGCGGAAATGAAAAAGCAATATTATTAAACAGGACAAGCTCATCAATAACCGCAGGCTTCCAGCCTTTATTACGGATAATGATATCATTGCATGTCAGATCACGGTAAACAGTTGAATCAATCTCATGTTCTTTTCGCTGTGAAGCCCAAACGAATTCCAATTTGTTTGTATCAAGGCGAACTTCTACTTCAACTTGCTCGGATACACCTTCGCAACCCCACTGGTTGGTAACAACAACATTATATAATCCCGATTCGGTTACAGCGATACTCCTGGTTTTTTCATCAAGCTCCTGCATGCTACCGCCTTTTTCCCTATACCATTCATAAGTATTATATTCTTGATCCGTTCTTAATATTGCAGTATCTCCCTGGCAGAATCTGTACCTGCCAATATATTCCAGGGAAGGTTCAGGATTTGGCATAAAATCAAGTTCAATACTTTTGCTCCATTCACAGCCGTAAATATCTGTAACATAAACGGTATATGTACCGCTTTCTGTTGCAGTACTCACTTTGCCTGTTGTTCCGTCATCCCATCGATAGATATCATATTCTGAATTTGCCGTCATCTGTATGGTATCTCCCTCACATACAGTCCCTTCTGGCAGGGTTGTTATAGTTATCTCCGGTTCAGGTGCCAACATTATCTCGACGGTATCCGAGTTACCCCTTATGCAAGGGTTAATTTCCGCCCTGACCCAGTATTTTCCGGGTTTGTCTACTACTATGGTCTGTCCGGTTTCACCAGTTGACCACTTATATGATACAAATCCGTCGGCAGCTCTGATTGAAGTATATTCGCCGGGGCATAGAACATCGGGGCCGTCTACAAATATTTCAGGCTTTGCAGTATCTGAAACATTTATATACTTAAATATTGCAGATTCACCTACAACATAACCGACAGTATCGTTCAGAAACCAAATATCGTCAAGATTGTATCCTTCCGCGCCGCAGTTCCGAAGTTCCCAGGTTTGCCCGCCATCGCTTGTATAATGTATATTCCCACTGAAACCGCACGTCCAGCCACGCATTTCATCATGCAGAAAGGAACCGAACATGGAAGCACCCGTGGTATATTCGCGCCAGGTAGATCCAAAATTGGTCGACATTCGCATTCCGCCGCTATCTCCGTTTCCCGAGCATTCCGTTGAGAATGGAAAAAGGAAGCTGTTACCGGAATGGGCAAGTTCTTCCTGCCAGTCCTCGTTGCCGCTTTCCGAAAATATAAACCAGTCTTTGCCGCCATCTTCGGTAATCCATATTTTACCGCTTGAAACTGCATACCCCAGGCCTCCCTTTTCATAAATCACCACATCGGTAAGGCCTGTTCCGAGTTTGTTTTTATATGTAACATCCCAGTTCAATCCTCCGTCCGATGTAATATAGAATTGTTGCGGGTCTTGCTGAATACAGCCTCCGCCAACACAGACTCCGTTCATTTCGTCAATGAAGAAATTCCCCCAGATACTTGGGGAGAAATAACGTGGTGTTACATCCCGCCAGTTATGCCCGCCGTCAGTCGATTTAAAAATCCTGCCTGATCCGGATGTATACCCGGTTTTCTCATTTACAAATATTATACTCTCCAATTGCATTATCATGTTTTCTTCAACATGAGAGCCTTCCCATGTCTGGCCGCCATCTGTTGTTATCAGAACGGCGCTGTTGTAGCCGCAAAGCCACCCGTAGTCCGGATTATCCGGTAGAAAGAAAACTTCCAGCCAGTAGACATCCTGAAATCCCGTATAGTCAATATCAATTTTTTCCCAGAAACCATTGGCTTTTTGCAATGTAAAAAAAGCTAAAAAAAATGTCAGCAGGTAAGTTTTTGTATTGAATATTCTTATCATTTCAGTCAAATTTCAAAGTTTTTTGTTAATTAATTTTGTTATAATTTGCCAATAGTTCATTACTGTTAATGACAGTTCTTTGGCGTAAATATTTCATCAGTCATTGTTATGACACATGAAATGCAGAAAAAGTTAAAATCTATTTTTCAAAATTCTCGGGCTCTTAAATATTGATTCGGGGATATTATTTCAGTATGAATCATTAATGATATTATTTTAATATTAAATCCTGAATTTAATAACTATATGATAGTTCGAACTTTGGAAAATTGCAAGTAAAAAAAAAGTTTATTCACAAATTTTCTGCTTGTCTTTTTGTAAAAAATATTACAAATTGGATGTGGAAGTAAATAGTGGAATGACTTTTAAAATTTCGGTTTAGAAATTTTAATTTAAGACTGGAAAATCGACCATATACCTTAAATATCAGGCACTTAGCACAGATTAACAGGTATATTTTTTTGTCTCTGAATTGAAAGATAACCATTATTATTGATTGTTTTTCACAGCCCCGGCGGGAAAAGGGGGAATGTATTATATTCTTTATTACGGGATAAGAAGTGTTTAAGAAAGAATCTGATAAGTTATCATTATTTCCTGATGAAACGGAAGTGAATGCCATTCCTACCATCAGGAAAAATGAAAATATAATCCAAGATAAAAAAGCTGTTGCCTATTGGGGTAAATGCCTTGAAATTATCTGCGACAACGTGGAGAAGCAGGTTTTCAGAACATGGTTTGAACCAATTATGGCGCTTAAATGGGAAAACAGGAAGCTTACTATTCTGGTTCCCAGCCAGTTCTTTTTTGAATGGATTGAAGAGCACTATTACGATCTGCTGCAGCAAACTATGCTGAAAGTTCTTGGCGAGGGTTCAAGCCTTCAATACCAGATTGTAGTAGATGAAAGTGAAGACAGCCTGGAAAACAGGACTATTAAACTTCCGGGACTAAGCAAGCCTCCTTCAAGCGGCGGATTGGACGGCGACGCTTCTGCCACTGATATGGTTTCCGACGAGATTTTCAGCTCGAACCTTAACCCGCGTTACTCTTTCGAGAATTTCATTACGGGCGAAAGCAACCAGCTTGCGCGTTCTGCTGCTCTTGCCATTAGCCAGAATCCCGGCGGAACAAGGTTCAACCCACTGGTACTTTACGGCGAAACAGGCCTTGGCAAAACACACCTTGCACAGGCGCTCGGCAACCAGATAATCAGAACCAACGATAAAAGCAAGGTGCTTTACACCAATAGCGAAAAATTCACGATGGAATTTGTTAACGCGATACAGAACAACAAAACCAACGAGTTTACAAATTTCTACCGCCAGATAGATACATTAATCGTTGATGATATTCAATTTTTCAGCGGCAAGGAAAAAACTCAGGATAATTTCTTCCATACATTTAATGCACTGCACCAGGCAGGAAAGCAGATTATTCTGACAAGCGACCGTCCGCCAAAAGAACTTTCGGGAGTGGATGACAGACTTATTTCCCGATTCCAGTGGGGCCTGACTGCCGACATTCAGCAGCCTGACCTTGAAATGCGAATGGCTATCCTGCAAAGAAAAAGCCTTGACGAAGGTTTCGAACTATCGACAGATGTAATAGAATATATTGCCCGACATGCCAGATCGAATATCAGGGAGCTTGAAGGAATTCTTATCAGCCTTATAGCCAAAGTAACTTTCGACGGCAGGGAGCTTGATCTTGACCTGGCCAAGGAGGTTGTTCACGGGCAAATTAAAATCGAGGACAAACCTCTTACCATTGACGATATAAAAGACTATGTTTCGAAATTCTATGATATTCCCGTGGAAATGCTGGAATCTAAATCAAGGAAACACGAAATTGCTCTTGCCAGGCAGATGGCAATGTACCTTGCCAAAAACCTGACAGACCTGTCTTTGAAAAATATCGGTAAAAACTTTGGCGGCAGAGACCACTCTACAGTTCTTCATTCCTACAGCGCAATCGAGAACTACCTTGTTACCGATAAAGAAGTAAAAAGCGCTTTCGAAACACTGCTTAGAAAGCTGAAGAACGATTATTAAAAATTAATCGGTACAATTTTTATAAGAATTCCCCTGAATGAAATATTACGGGGAATTTTTTTGCTATTATTTATTTTTTCCATTTTTACCCATAAAGATCACTTCCTCATCAACCTTCTTAATACTGCGAGGAATATAATGCCAAGGGCGAAGCCAATACCGCCGGAGACAAATTCCCGCTGATAATTTTTATAGCAAAAGGCCTTTTCCTTTATCAGTTCTCCGCGGTCGTCCCATATCCTCAGGCTGTCGATTCTCCTGAGCTTTAATTATTATTTATGAATACAATTACTACAAAAATTCCGCTCCTACGGAGCTAAAGCAGTTAAATGTTTTCCATTCTTTTCGGTTACATACTGCACATTTCCCAAAATAATTTCTAAAAATATTACAACAATCAACTTTTAGCAGCCTGAAGGTTTTCCAGGCCGATTTTCTTTATCTTACCGACAGATTCCCATGCTACTACAAGTCCGAGAACAAACAGCAGAACTGATATGGTTACCAGGTGCCAGGCGTTGTTAGGCATGTGTACCCAGAATGCCTGGTAAATAAGCGCTGATTCGGTAACAAAGAGCATTATAACAGCTGGTATCAGCGTGTACCATTTCGGAATCTTGAAACCGAACAGGTAAGCGGAAATTACAAACAGCGCCAGTGTCGCAATAAGCTGGTTAGATGCTCCGAACATCGGCCACAGAACCTTGTAGCCGTCGAAAAGGCAGAGCGCGTACGCTACCAGCAGGCTTGAAAGCGTGGCAAAATGTTTGTTTTTAAATATGCCGCCAATTGAGGCGCCGAGAGTTTCCTCCATCACGTATCGGTTCAGCCTGGCAGAAGTATCCAGCGTTGTCAGAATAAATGCCTTCATCATCATCACGCCGAACATTATTCCAAGAACAAGAGGCACGCCGAGGGATTCGGATGAAAGCCCGAGCGCTGAACCAAATACCAGGATGGCGCTTTTCTTCAGCAGCGTCTGGAATACAAACTCACCGCCTGCTCCGTCAGGGCTCCATGTAAGTGTGGAAGAAATCATAACGATAACGAGGAGGGCTAAAACGCCTTCCATAAGCATCCCGCCGTAAGCAACCTTCCGTCCGTCGCTTTCCTTGTTAAGCTGTTTGGAGCTTGTTCCGCTGGAAACCAATGAGTGGAATCCGGAAATTGCCCCGCAGGCTATGGTTATAAATAAAATGGGGAAGAGCGGCCCGTTGCTTGAATTGAACCCCGTAACTGCGGGGGCATTTATTTCAGGATTCAGGATTGCTACACCCACAAAGCCGAGCAGCAGCCCGAATATCAGTATAAACATTGTCAGGTAGTCGCGCGGCTGAAGAAGAATCTGAACCGGCAGGATAGACGCCAGGTAGGAATACAGGAAAGTTATAAAAAGCCATACCTGGTAATCGCCTTCGATAGGGTACATATCGCCGAGCTGTATTGTCCCAAGAAGCATCAGCAGCGCTATAACTGTACCGGCTATGTTATTAAATCCTTTTTTGAAAACAAAATAGCCGAACAGCAGCGCTATAAAAATAATGCCGAAAGTCGGAATAACGATCGACGGCTTCTGAACCATTGTTTTTGCCACTAGGTCTGCAAAAACAGCCTGGATAAGCATAAGTGTTATCCATACAAAGGCTGCAAAAATTGCCCTGGATTTTTTGGAAAGTACTTTATCGGATACTTCAACGATTGATACTCCCTTGTTCCTGACTGATACCATAAGGGCAGTGTAGTCGTGCACCGCGCCCATAAATACCGAGCCTACCAGAATCCATATTACCGCCGGCAGCCAGCCAAAATATGCAAAAGCAAGGATTGGCCCGACAATAGGCCCTGCGCCGGCAATAGATGAAAAATGGTGGCCGAAAAGTATGGAAGTCTTACTCGGCACATAATCTATCCCGTCCTCCTGCTGGTGGGAAGGGGTGGGTTGATTGTCATCGGAAAGGATGACTTTCCTTTTTATTATTCCGCCATACCAGTAGTATGCAAAAATAAACCAGGCAATACTAAATAATATAATTGGTAAAACTGTCATTATATATACTCCTTAAAAATAAACGATTTCGTTTTAGTGGTCCAAAGACAGCCTGATATAATTTCTGCCGTCTTTAACACTTGTACTGATTCTATCAGCATAATGTTTAATCAAATGCAGGCTTAGATTATTTATAGAAGCCGGATCATTGAGTAAAGTTTCCGGATTTGGTTTTTCCTGGTTGAAATCCAGCATATCGCCTTCATAAACAACTTCCACAATAAGCTTGAATTCATCAAATTCAGCAATAACCATTAGGGGTTTATCATGTTTTTTCAATTTTAAAATTCCGGCAATTTCGTAAACAGCATGAACGGCATTAGCAATTATTTCGCGCCTGGCACCCCAAGAGCCCCCATTCTGAGTCATGAATAATTTAATATTATCAAAAATTTTATCATTGAATTTGAATGTTTTCGAAACCCTCATCTTTGTACCAAGGCGGAATATAAAATTAAGTATAATTGCAATTACAGCTGCTGTGGAAAGGGAATTTGCAAATACTGGCTCAAGGAAATCCGGCAGATCCTTGAATACATGGGGATAAAAATCAGCACTTAACCCGATGATCATGGATAAGCCAACGGTAAATGTTACCCGGGCATCAACCATTCTGGAATTGATTATCTGGAATCCGGCAATTATCATGAAGCTGAGAGCAAAAAATAATGTTGCCCCCATAACAGGCCGGGGCATAATCGAAAATAAACCTGACAACTGTGGCAGAAAAGACATCACGATTAAAATACCACCAAGGAAAAATCCAATTTTCCGGCTTGTTGCCCCCGTGGCAATAGTAAGACCGATATTTGTTGAAGATGTTGACTGCCCCATACCTCCAAGCAGTCCGGCTGACATACAGCCAATTGAATCAGCCAGAATACCTTTTTGTGCATTTCTAAAATCTGTTCTTATCCAGTTCTCGTCATTTATCTTCTGGCAGGTAGTAATATCGCCAATACTTTTCAGGGACGAACAAAGCATTGCAACAAAAAATGGAAGAACCATAGACCATTCAAAACTAAGGCCGGGATGCTCCAAAAGCCCGAAACCAAAAAAATCATCGTTCAGTACTTCATGAATATGACTTGTATCAAGCACACCGAAAATGAAAGAAAAAATATATCCGGCAGTCATTCCAATCAAAATGCAGAACAATTTCATTTTACCTTTAGACCAGATATTCAGTCCTGCCATTACTCCGAGTGTAAGGAATGCAACTGATATAGATTCAATTTTTACAATATCCGGATCATCACTAATATCAAAGAAATTTGTTGCGGCAATTTTTATAACAGATATACCAACCATAGCTACGATCAGCCCGGTAACCTGGGGCGGAAACAAAGGCCTGAGTTTGTGCATCACCCTGCTGAATGCCGCTTCAAAGAAGCCTGCAACAAGCGTCATACCAAACATCAGTGACAAACCTCCTGTTTTTACGGCGAGTATTGATGCTGCAAGAAAAGAAGGGCCGCAAACCTGTGGTATGAAATAACCTGCTCCGACATGTTTGAATCTTACAGCCTGAACAATTACTCCAATCCCACCGGCAAGCATACTCATCGATACTAAAGCTTCGGACTGTTCGATAGTTCCGCCAATAGCCTGTATTATTAATACAGGAAAAATAAAACTAATTGCAACAATCCAGTAATGCTGTATACCGAGTAAAAAACTAACAACAACCGGCGGTTTGTCATCAAGGCCGTATATCAGGTTTGACGGTTTGGTAATCATAGCCCCACATATTAATATTATTAATAATATTCCCTATATATAAAATAAGGAAAATTGAAGAATATTAATAATTATTATCAGATTTTACAGGTAATAATTATACAAATTTAACTGTCATTTAATTCCTTAGTTGGCATAAGAATTAGTTACAATATTTATTTCTATATTTGATATGTATTTATTTAATTAAAGATATATATGATACAACTAATTTTTTCATCCTTATAAATTATTTGCAACATTTTATTATCTTGCAGAGTATTAACTATGTTATGTTTATTTTAAATAATACAGGAATTGGTTTGGATTATGAGACAATTTTTAAACAAATTTACGGGTGTGGTTTTGGCTCTGAGTTTTTTCATGTTTTCAGCTAACGATACTGAAGCCTCCAAGACCAAAAACAAAGGTGATGACGGCGGTTTAATGAAAAGGAGCGAGATTGAAGCAAAATATGTATGGAATCTTGAAGACCTTTTTAAAACACCGGCCGACTGGGAGAAAGAATATAAAGCGCTTGACGCTTCAAAAGATAAGTTCAAAGATTTCGAAGGAAAACTCGGCCAGTCAGCTGATATGCTTGCGAAATATTTTGAAATGGAAAAAGATTTTTCAGAACGGTTCGAGCGCCTTCGCGTTTATGCTTCCCTTGCAAAAGACCTGAACCAGAAAGATAATAAAAACCAGGCTCAGTACGACAGGATTATGAACCTCTACAACCAGATGGCAAGCAATATTTCATTTGTCAGGCCGGAACTTCTTGCCATACCCAAAGCAAAACTCAAAGGTTATCTTGCTGATCCGAAGCTTCAGGCTTTCACACATTATTTCGACAATATGCTTCGCTTCAAAGAGCATACTCTTCCAAAACCTGAAGAGAAGATAATGTCTTATGCAGGCCCTGTTGAAAGCGCTTTTATGAAAACATACAGCCTTTGGGCTAATGCCGATATTCAATTTCCATCAGTGGAAGACGAAAACGGCGAGAACGTAAAGATGTCACATGCACGTTATTACTCGGCCATGTACTCAACAAACAGGGAATTCAGGGAAAGAGCCTATCAGGCTATTTATATTCCTTTTATGAATAATATTAATTTCCTTACATCAAATTATGTTGGCTCTATACAGGCAAAAATTTTCAGGGCTAAATCAAGAGGATACGAAAATACACTTGAAGCAGCGCTTGATAAAAATAACATTCCGGTTGAAGTTTATCACAACCTGGTCAATACTGTAAATGAAAACCTGGAACCGCTCCACCGCTGGGGTAAATTGAAAAAGAAAGTATTGAAAGTTGAAGAGCTTCATCCATATGATACTTATGTAACTTTATTCCCTTCAACAGAGAAGAAATACACCCCGGAAGAAGCCATGGACCTTTGCCTGAAAGCACTTAAACCGCTTGGCGAAGATTATATCACAAAACTGAAATTTGCCTTCGACAACAGGTGGGTTGACTTTTATGAAACAGACGGCAAGCGCAGCGGCGCTTATTCAACAGGCCCTGTAAAGGGAGCACACCCTTATGTTCTGATGAACTGGGGCTACACTCTGAATGATGTATTTACACTGGCACACGAAATGGGCCACAACATGCATTCTTTCTATACTCAGAAAACTCAGAATTTCCCTTACTCTGACTACCCGATATTTGTTGCCGAAGTTGCTTCAATCACTAATGAAGTTCTTTTGCTGAACTACCTGATTGACCATGCTGAAACAAAAGAAGAAAAAATGGCTTTGATTGAAACTGCATTGAACAATATCAAGGGTACATTCTACAGGCAGACAAGATTTGCTGAGTTTGAAATGGTTGTTCAGTCAGAACTTGAAAAAGGAAATGCTGTTACTCCTGATAAACTTGCTGAAACATTCGGCAACATGTACCAGAAATACTGGGGTGATGATATGTTTGTGGACGAGGAAGAAAGAAATTCCTGGCCGCGCATTCATCATTTCTATTATGATTTCTATGTTTATCAATATGCCACAAGCCTTTGTGCTGCCGAAGCTATAGCAGCAAAGATACTGAATGAAGGCCAGCCGGCAGTTGATAAATATTTAAACTTCCTGAAATCCGGAAACTCAAAATATGCTATACCGACATTGATGGAAGCAGGAGTTGACATGAGAACGAAAGAGCCAATTCTTGCCGTTATTGCAAAAGCTAACAGGCTTCTTGACGAATTGGAAAAACTTATTGCAGAAAAATAATTTATAAGATATAATATTATCTTAAGTGTAAACCCCTTGCCAAACCGGCGAGGGGTTTTGTGTTTTAGATACTGATCTGCCGGATTTTTCAACAATCAAAGTTCTCCAGTCAAGCATATTGTAATAAATTGTATATAATATCATACATAATGTAAATAATACTTGACATTTAGAATATTATATATTACATTTGTTCCATGAAAAACAAGATAAAATATTACAGGTTCATGAAGGGTGAAATAACCCAGGCGAAACTTGCAGAAATGATAGGGGTTAGCAGACAAACAATTATTGCAATTGAAAAGGGAAGTTTCAATCCCTCGGTAAAACTGGCATTAAGGCTTGCAGCTCTATTCGAAGTGAAAGTTGAAGAATTATTTGAACTTGAGGAAGACGAGAAATGAAAAATCTTTTTAATAAATGGCAAAGTATTATTAAGCTGTTCTGGTTTATTGGCATCAGCGGATTTGTATTATCCGGTATGTATCTTCCATTATTACCTAAAGTAATACTGGTTTTTGCGTTGCTTGCCACGGGTATAATATTTGAGTTTAGTGAATTTGGCAGAAGAGATGAAAGGCAGCTTCAGATAAGCCGCTCTTCGAGTCATGCAGCTTATTGGGTTTATACCCTGCTTACAGCTTTCGTAATCTTCCGGGAATGGAACAAAAACGGCAACCCGCCCGAAATAATTTATTTTGTTCTTCTTCTGGCGCCGCTTATTGCAAAAACATTAACATCAATAGCACTCGGCTATGGCTCTGTTGGAAGTGCCCGAAACTGGCTGCTGGTATTTTTTCGGGGGCTTATACCTTCGAAAATGGTAGACGAAAGACAAAAGCATATCGGCGACCTCTCCAGCCATATCGCATTCTATTCATTCCTTTCCATTGCATCGGTTTATATTGTGTTTTACAAGACGGGGCATGTAGGGGAAATATGGATGCTCCTGATGATTGTGCCGCTGATTGCCAAAACCGCTGCAAGCCTGAAAGGAAACTTCGGTCCGGGCGGAGCTGCCAGAATTTTTCTTTATGGTATTTGTGTTTTCTGGTTCCTGTTTGTGATCTTATCGCACGGTTTGTCTCTTAGCGCTTTAATCGAGATAATACCATTCCTGATTATTGTATCGTTAGTATTCCTGTCAAAGAAATTCCCGCTGCTTATGGGTATATTCCTGGTAATTGTCGGTGTAGGCTTATTCTTCTTTTTCGGAGGTTGGAAAAACTTTGATGTATATACACGGCTGCTGATGTATTCACTGATACCGCTGCCACTTTTGCTGTCAGGCATGGGGCTTTTTTCCGAGTGGATGGGGAAAAGGGTGGAAAAGGCCGCAGGAAGCGACTGAACTTTCCAGTTCGTCCAGCGTTTTTGATTTGTTGATAGTGTATGCTGTTGAATTAATTCATCCAGCTTTGCCATGCATAGCCGGATGAAAATATAAGTTACCTGGCAAAAGTTTTTGCGAAGTTAACAATTAGTAATTTAAACCATATATTTAAAGCTTAGTTTGCATTTCTTACCAGCCGGATACCGCAAAATTTCTCGCTATAGTCAGGAAATACGCGATTGGACAGCCTGCACCAGGTTCTACCATCGGCATAGCAGCCTCCGCGTTGTACGCGCCTTTCGCCAGTAAGTGGGCCTGAAGGGTCAGTATCGTAAGCATTGGTATAATCTTCGGCAAAATAATCCCAACACCATTCTCTGACATTTCCCATCATATCAAACAGTCCGAATTCATTAGCGGATTTTAGTCCGCCGGGATGTACTTTATATCCGGAATTTTCATTATACCATGCGGCATTATCAATATAGGAATAAAAGTCATTCCGGCTTCCGGCCCGGGCAGCATATTCCCATTCAGCTTCGGTTGGCAGCCTGTATCCGTTAGCGTCCTTATTCCACGAGTATTGTTCTCCATCAAAGCTGTAACAGGTGTCGAAGCCTGTTATTTTAGAAATTTCATTGCAGAAAAGTATTGCATCTTCCCAGCTAACATTGCTTAAAGGAAGGTCTTTCCTGTAACTATCGCCAATTCCGGTTACTGCTTTATACAGCAGGATATTTACTTCATATTTTGATATGTAGAACGGTTTACTGATTGCAACCTCGCGCAAAGGCATTTCCTCGTCGAATCCTGTGTTGGACCCCATGAAGAATGTTCCGGGATTGATCTTTACCATCTGGAAAGGCGGCAGCTTTTCAACTTCTATGTTAACAGGTTTCAGAGTGTCGTTTGCCACGCAAACAGATACGGTTCCGGAGCAGGCTGCTATAGGAATTTCAAATACGATTTTCTGCTCACCCCAGCGAATACAATCATAAGATGAGACAAACAGGTCACCTTCCATGCAAATACCGCTTTCATCAATTCTTTTTCCGAATCCTGTACCAAATACGGTAATTGTATCGCCAATATAAGTTTTACCGGTCGATAGCTGTATATCTTCACCGGGAAGAGAAGTAAAAGGACTGTCGCTATCACAGGCAGAAATTATCAGAGCTATCAGTACCAATAAAGCAGCCGGGCTTTTTATTATTCCGAAATATTTAATTTTATCCTTTTCCATAGCTGTCACTAATTATTTTAATTCAAAATACTTTAGATAACCAATAAACATAAATTGTGCCAAATAATCAAACAAAATTGAAATAAAATATTTCGATATGTTTTATGGGATTAAAAAAATAATTTATTAATCAATCCTGCAAAAAAATTTATAGCCGGGGTTGTTCTGATATATTCACGATAATCATTGGAATATTTCTGAAGAAGTTGTTTGTCTTCCGCCTTTATACCTAAATACAATATTACACATGCGGAAATTGAAACAATAATAATATATAAGTTCTGAGTGATGAATATGAAGCCTGCTGAAAAAAGAATAAAACCCAGGTACTGAGGATGCCTTATAATTGAATATATTCCACTTCTAACAAGTTTAAAAGTATTCATATAGTCTGCTTTTGCCGTGATTTTATACTTATATAAAGTTAATGCCGACAAAGACCAGAGAATAAGGCCTGCAAGCCATAGGATGAAACCAACATATTTTAGATTTCTGACAGGTGGGTCAAATTTTAAAATTGTAATAAAAATATATTGGAAAAGAATCAGTGCTATACCTGATATAAGCTTCGGGTTGGTTTCCCTGTTGGAATCATTTTTCATTTTATTGCTCATTCTTTTTCAACCGGGTCAGTCATTTCGTCGGAATTTTCTTTTTCATGTTCAGGTTCGGTATGAATCGTAGTTCTTATTCCGGTTTTTTCCAATACAGCAATTCCAACATCTGTTGCAATATCATGAGCCTGGTCAACACTCATTGAAGCCGGAAGCCTGAAATCCAGCGACATTTCTTTTCTTGTGCCGTAACTGTGCATTTTAAAATTATGAATATCACTTATCCTGCTATCAACATCACGAATAATACTTTCGACTTTGTTAATTGTTTCAGGATTGGGTTTTTCGCCAAGAAGTGTACTTATCGATCCTTTCATAATATTATAAGTAGCCCAGAGTATCATCAAAGCAACCCCGATACCCATTACAGAATCGAACCACCAGAAATAATTAAAAATTACACCGATAATTATTAAACCTGATGATATCGAATCCGTCCTGTGATGCCAGCCGTCAGCTACAAGCGATTCCGATTTCATCCTTTTGCCGTACCTGATGGATACCTGTGCAATAATTTCTTTGGATACAACTGATATAATAAGAGCTATCAGCACTGTTGAATCATATTCAACTTTAACTCCATCGGCTATTCGTGAAATCGATTCAAAAATAAATTCAAAACCAACCATGCCAAGCAGCGTGGCAACAATGATCGAGGCGATAGATTCTGCCCTGCCATGCCCGTATGGATGTTCCTGATCCGGTGGGCGTGATGCTATCCAAAGCCCGAGAATTACAATAATTGATGTTAACGTATCAGAAAGGGAATGCCACGCATCTGCTATAACAGCTATTGATCCTGATTTTTTACCTGCATAATACTTAATGCCAAATAGAATCAGATTCAGGAGTATAGAACACACTGCTATAATATATCCGGTTTTTTTCTTATCTGCTATCATAATTCGATCGTTCCTATAACAAGAATTCGGTAAATATAACAAATATTCCGAAGTGAAAAAGCCAAAAAATCATTATACGATTAACAAAAGTGAATGTTGCATATCAGGAGCAGAATGCTCTTGGTTTTTGCAAGTCTGATTACTGAAAATGCAGTTCAAAAGAATTGGAATCAAAAAATTGGAGTTAAATACCGGGAACCGATGAAAGTAAATCTCTGGCTTGAAATTTGCATATCTTCATTGATTAATAACAAAGGTGAGATATGAAATTAGATATTGCAATAGATAAATTTCTGAAATACTGCGAGCTTGAAAAAAACTTCTCTGCATACACCGTTGGTTCATACCGTAAGGCCCTCGGGCAATTCTTTGAATTCTTCAGGTCGGAATATGAAGCTAATCCTGATATTGGAGATATTGAAGCAGAGGATTTACGACTTTTTCCCGGCTGGCTGCACGACCTGAATCTGAAAAGGTCATCTTTGCGCCAGAAAATATCTGCGGTAAAATCCCTTTTCGGCTTCCTTTATAAAAACGGATACATTGATGAAAACCCCGGCGGAGGGCTGTCGGTTCCTAAAGTTGAAAAAAGGCTTCCTTCTTATCTGCTGGAAAAAGAAGCAGTAAACCTGACTGTAAAAATGGAAGGCGACGGCCCGGAAGAATTAAGAAATTCTCTGCTCGTTGAATTGCTTTATAGTTCCGGACTCAGAATAAGCGAAGCTCTTAACCTGGATGTAAATGATATTGATGCTCCCGACCAGACTGTAAAAGTTACCGGTAAGGGGCGGAAGCAAAGAATAGTTCCGGTTACATCGATTGTTATCGAAAAACTTAAAAAGTATCTTCTCAGGAGAAAGGAATTAAATCCTGATAATATTGATATTCTCTTTCTATCGCGAAAAGGAAAAAAACTAAATCCTGCCACAGCATACAGGATTATTAACCGTAGCATGAAGGGTATTACAGAAGCTCAGCAGAAGAGCCCTCACGTACTGCGCCATACTTTTGCCACCCACATGATTGACAACGGGGCTGATATTCGTTCTGTAAGTGAGATGCTTGGCCATTCTTCGCTGTCGACAACCCAAAAATATACACATGTATCTGTGGAACGCCTGAAAGAAGCATATAGGAAAGCACACCCGAAAGCATAAAAAATAATATTATGAGAATGTAAAATAAATTTGTTTAAAATGACAATTCCGAAAATATGGGAGAAGCTACGGAAACATAGAAAAATACTATGGCTGTTTTTTCAACAACAATTGTGTACTATTATTGTTCAATTATCAGTTCAACATTATTGTTCAGTTGTATAATTATAATTACAATCTTCTTAGAACAACGCTTGTTATATCATCATACTGGGCAAGGTTGCCGGCAAAATCTTTTACATCATCAATTACTTTATTGATCATAGTGATAGCGTCAGCGTTTTTTACTTTCATAAGTGATTCCAGAAGCCGGTCGTTGCCAAATTCCTCTCTTTGTTCGTTAAGAGTTTCGTTAACACCGTCAGTAAACATATATATATAATCTCCAGGATCCATTGTTACTGTTCCTGTTTCATATTCAAAGGGTTCGTCAGTAAAACCGATTATCAGGCCGCCATTTCGAAGCTCATCAATTTGTCCGTCTTTCCTGATAAGATAGGGTGGATTATGACCGGCATTTACATAAGTGATTTCAGATTTTCCCGGATCGAGAATAGCACAAAAGAATGTAATAAATTTATCAGCGCTTGTATTCTGCCAAACTAACAGGTTAATTTTTAATATCAATTCTACCAATGTAATTGACAGGGGCGCAAGCAAGCGTAGTGAAGCCTGTACGTTCGCCATGAGGAGGGAAGCCGGCATTCCCTTACCGGAAACGTCACCGATAGCAATAAGAATTTTTCCGCTTGGAAGTTCGATAAAATCAAAGTAATCACCACCCACGTGGCGTGATGGTATCGAAACCCCTGCAAGATCGAAATTTTTTATTACCGGAGTAGATTTTGGCAATAGATTTTTCTGTATTTCAAGCGCCAGTTCAAGCTCGCCTTCCAGTTTTTTCTTTTCTACTTCCTCTTTAAAAAGCCTCTCATTCTCAAGGGCTGCAATAGCAGTATTCCCAAGTGACTCCGTGAACTGCAGGTCCTGTTCGTCATAAGGCCCGCCGCTCATTTTTCTTCCAACAATCAGGAATCCCTTAACTGAGCCCTGAACTTTCATCGGAGAAACTATCCTGCCATTCATTTTTTTTAGCAGGAAACGTAATTCTTCGTCCATGTCTGGATTTTTAGTAGTTATTGCTGAATCAATATTATACAGTCGGTTTAATATATCTTCATCGGGTTCCACCGGAAAACGATTGATTATTACATCATACCCGTTAGCCCCGTTTAAAAGCAAAACGGCGAACCTGCTTGCCATAAGCTGTCCCATCAGGGTATGCGACAGCATCTTAAGTATCTGATCGCGCGACAGAAGAGTTGAAAAATCCCTTGCGACTTCAAAAAGAGAGCTCAGAAGCTGGTTCCTTTGTTCCACCCGTTGCTTTTCCTTTAGCATCGAACTGTGGTTTCTTGCATTTTGCAAAGCATTGGCAGTAATAGTGCAAACCAGCGACAAATATTGTTCTTCTTCTTCCGTTACACTTTCATTTCCGGCTTTCGAGCCAAGGCTGATAACTGCCAGCGTTTCATCCTGATGTATTATTGGAAGAAAATAAACGTAGCCAGAACGTTTCAAAATTCTTTCAGCTTCCTGGATAGAGTGCAGAACAACAGGTTTGTTCGGATTCTGCTCACGAAGAAAATCAAGATTTAGTTTGCCTTTGTTCAGGATAACTTTAAAATGATTTTTCTTGAAGGGGATCAACACGCAGGAACGCAGTATCTTCAATTTGCCCATCAGGCTGAGTAAGGCTGCATTTAAAATAAAAGTTTCGTCGTAAGTTTCGTTCAGCCTGGCGCTGAAATCAAGTAAAGATGCCAGATTAATTAATTGAGTTTTCCTGCTGTTTTCCATATCCCTTTCCTGAAAAAATAAATCCCTATAAATTAAGAAAAAATATCAGAGAAAACTATTAATAAACTGCTTTTGGAAAGCCGGTTTTACCATTTGATATTTGCTTTTCGAATAATCTAATGCTTTCGAACATAGCTTATACTGCGATAAATAACAAAAGCCGAGAAAATTACTATAAGCCCGGCCCATATCCAATAGGGAAGAAATAGATTTTCAGAAATAACGGAAGTATCAGACATGAAGCGGCTTCCGCCAACCTCCGCCCCGGCAGAAAACAAGTAGTCAATACTTAGATACAGACTGAGCCATGCCTGGACGCCCAGGAACTGTGCGGTAAATTGTATAAGCCGGTCATTGCCTTTCAGGGCAATTAAGGTTGAAGCTATACCGAATACAAGGATAATTAAAAAGCCGAAAATTGACCTGATCCAGATAATTGGAGAAACTATCAGTAATACTGACAGGATAATTAAAGCTATTTTAGCGTTTTTCTTTTTTGAGGAACTTATAACAAGGCCGGCGCCAGCAAGTGTTGGCCCAATTGGCCCTGCAGCTGCTACTATGGCGCTGCCGATCGGCCCGAGAAATAGCGATCCGCTATGAATGGCCAGTCCGGATCCGTTAGAATATATTTCTAATTGTTTAAAATTTCCACCGAGTAACATTGCAGCCAGCCCGTGTCCCATTTCATGGAACCAGGTGCCGAGAATAATGAAAGGATATAATGCATAACGTCCGAAAGGCGCCTGCCATAGAAGTATCGTGGCTAAAACTATTAGCCCGAGAATTATAATATTTCTGTCCTGATTTCTCAATTTTAATCCAGTTTGTTAATACCTGACAATTACAACGTGAGAAGATAAAAAAAATTTATGAAATTATTTAGGTATTGAGTATTTTTGGAAACGTTCTTTTTTGCATAAGCAAAAAGCCAACATAGCTCAGCTGGTAGAGCAGCTCATTCGTAATGAGCAGGTCTGCGGTTCAAGTCCGCATGTTGGCTCGAAAACAAAAACCCGCTATAGGTAGAACTGTAGCGGGTTTTTGCATTTTGAACAGAAATTATTCTCAAAAAATATTTTTGTCAGATTTGTGCATTTCAAGTTAAATTTGTGCTCCGTTATTAGAACTTTTATTAGAACTTTTTCCGATTCATTTATTATTTTGTTTTTGAGAATTCTTCCATGATTTATCAATCGTAACAACACTTTGGATTTTTTCCCCCATCTTCTCTTTCTTTCTTTTTTCATACTTTTCGATTGTTGTCTGAATATTGCTATGCCTCATAGCGCGCCGCATTTCAACAGCGGTCATATCTGAATCCAATATTTTATTGCTGAAAGTATTTCTCAGGCGGTGAAATGATTGGTTGTTGATTCGGCAGCCGGCTTCGTTACAGATAGTGTTGAATCTTCTCGTCAGACGGCTGGAGGAACTGGCTTCCCAACGAAAGACTTTTTCCTTCTTGTCAGTTCCTAAACGACTTTTTGCAAATTTGAGTTGCTCCAATAATAATTCTTTTACCTGTTGTGTAATTGGAAAAAATTAAAATCGTTTTTTGTTAATTTTATTGGATATCCTAATAAATATTTTATGAAGTAATTTTATCTATTGATGAATAATATGGTTAAAAAATTAAACTGTTTAGCAGAGTAATTTATATGATGGAAACTTGCTTCACTGAAATGCTCCCTATTGCTTAGACAAATAAAAGTATAGTTTATGGTGTTTATTAATCTATACTTCTTCTCTAATAAAATAAGAAAAAAATATGTAATAATATTAATTTTTCTTTTTTTTGCTACTTTTTTTTCTTTTTGTTAACAACCTGGAAATTGTGGATAACTTTCACTCTCCTTTCTATTTCTTTTTTTATCAATTGCTTACCGGATTGCATTTTTTCACTTTTCCAACAAAGTTTTCAATTAACGAACCGCTGTTCGTTCATATATTTTTCAGCCGGAATCTGGTATTCAATTCCTGCGTGCGGCCTCGTGTTGTTATACCAATCGACATAAGCCTTTATACCGCCATAGAGCTCTTTTCCGTCTTCGTAAGACTTCAGATACAGGTCTTCGTATTTAAAGCTCCGCCAGAAGCGTTCTATGTAAACATTGTCCAAGGCGCGGCCCTTGCCGTCCATGCTTACCTTAACATCAGCATCCAGAATCGTTTTCACAAAATCATTGCTCGTGAACTGACTGCCCTGATCCGTGTTTGTTATTTCCGGTTTCCTGGTTTTCAAAGACCTTTTTATTGTATCTATGCAGAACTCCTTCTCAAGGTTATTCGATAATTCCCAGTCGACGATATACCTGCTATAAACATCTATAATTGCTATAAGATACATAAATCCTTTACGCATCGGAATATATGTTATATCCAGGCTCCAAACCTGATCCGGACGACTTATTTTCATATCCCTCAACAGGTATGGATAAATTTTGTGCTCCTTGTTCGGTTTGCTCGTGTCCGGTTGGGGATATATTGCCCGAAGTCCCAATAATTTCATTAATCGCCTGATTCGTTTATAGTTAACATGGTATCCCAAAGAACGTAAGTGTGCTGTCATTTTTCTGGCTCCATAAAATGGAGTAATCGCGAATTGTTCTTTGATCAGCTTCATATATAGAATATTTGCTTCACTTTCACCCTTGGGTTTGTAATAATAACAGCTCCTGCTAATACCCAAAAGCTCGCACTGCCGGCTTATGCTAATTTCTTTATTATCAGCATCTACCATATTTCTACGCTCTTTTTTACTCACGTCCCAATTTTTTTTTTAACCAGTCTAATTCAATTTTTAGCTGGCCTATTTCTTCATATAATACTGATTCGTCTTTTTCTTTTTTATTCTTCCCTGGCCCACGCTTGTTTTCAAATACTTCCTTTTCACTTTCTTTTAAATGCTTTTTCCACATGCTTATCTGGTTTGGATGAACCCCGTACTCCGATGCCAGCTCGGTTATTGTTTTTCTCTCTTGGACTGCCTCCAGGGCTACCTGCATTTTGAATTTTGAACTGTAATTTCTTCGTTTGTTTGCCATTTGATGCTCCTTTTGATTTTTTGCAAGTTAAGAATATCTTATCTTAATTCGCTGTTATTTTTGAAGGAAGCCGCTCACACTTCCGGAAAATTATTAACTTATCTAATATGTGTCTTACATTGATTATTTGGTTATTTTGATCTATTTGATCAATTGAAATAACTTAAACTATACTTAAATATGTCTAAATATTGGGGAGCTTATCATATTGGGCACTTGCCACCTGGTAAAACAGACAAAAATTGTTGTTCGACATTTTTTGTCGGGAATAGTTTCATTATTTTTTGTATTTTTTTTTCAATTTTGGTAATTTTGGTTATATTGTTATTGTAAAATAATTTAGCAATAGAAATATAACATTATCAGGGGGCTTTATGCTTACTCGCTTTACTGTTTTTCTCAGTGCCATTTTATTCTTTTTTTCAATTACATCCCTGCAATCCCAGCAAATTGAGATTCATCCATACGTCCCGGGCGACGTAATCGTTAAATTCAAAGATAAAACTACAACCACAATAAAAAAATCAGGAGATGTGGTATTATCAAGCGATAATAAACTGAATGAAGTTCTGAAAAATTATTCTGTAAAAAATACAGAACCGCTTTTCAGTGATTTTAAGTTCGAAAAAAAGAAAATTCAGGTTCTCGGCGGAGATGATATTGAGCTGAGAGATTTGTCGAAGATATTCATGCTAAAGCTTGAGAACAGCCGGGACATGGAGCCTCTGATCAGGGAGCTAAAGTATCTGGACGAAATTGAATACGCCGAACCGAATTATATCTATGAAGCTTGCGCCGACCCCAACGACGAGCTTTACGGCGACCAATGGTATATCGAACGCTGCAAAATCGATAAAGTATGGGAGCAAACCGGCGGAACCAGCAACCAGATTATCGGTATTCTCGACACCGGCGTCGATACGGAGCATCCCGATTTAAAAGCGAATTGCCTGCAGGGAAAAGACTTTATTAACAACGACAACGACCCAAACGACGACAACGGTCACGGTACGCACGTAGCGGGAATAGCCGCCGCGGTCGGAAACAACGGAATCGGAATCTGCGGCGTAAACCCCAACGCAAAAATATTGCCCGTAAAGGTATTGCAGAGCTCGGGCCGCGGAGACGCGGCGACCATAGCCCAGGGCATTCGCTGGGCGGCGGACAACGGCGCGACCGTCATAAATATGAGCTTCGGCTCTTATGCCCGCTCCCAGGCTATGGAAGACGCGCTTGCTTACGCATATTCGAAAGCGGTTTTGGTTGCGGCTGCGGGTAATGACGCTATATGTATCGGACCGGGCGTCGGTTGCGAGCCTTTTTACCCGGCCGCTTTTCAATATGTTCTTGGCGTAAAGGCGAGCGATAATCAAAACGAATTAGCGGACTTTACGAATACCGACATCGACGGACCGATTAATAGCGGATACCCAAATTTGCTTAATTATGAAGTTGTCGCTCCCGGTACGGAGATAATGAGCGCGTATCCCAATAACAGGTATAAAAGTTTGCAGGGCACGTCGATGGCGGCGCCTGTTATTGCCGGCGCTTTATCGATTTACAAAGATTTAAAAGACGAATCCCAGGAAATGATTTGGGCGAGAATAATAGGCGCAAACGGTACTAACGTCTTCGATCTTGAGAAAACTCTGGCTTTTTCGCCAAAGCCGGTTCTCCAGGTCGCTTCGTTTATACTTGTCGACACGCTGAAAGGAGACGGCGATTACCGAGCGGACGCCGGCGAAGACATTGAATTCAACGTCAAGATTCGTAATGCCGGAGGAAATTCAAAAACGGTTTGGATGAAACTTCAGCTTGCCGACAACGAAGACAAATCCGTCGCAACGATTTATAATAGTCTTGTAAACCTCGGAGCGCTCGGAGCATACGCTTCCCGTCAAAATTTCGACAACCCTTTTCAAGTCAAAATATCGAATAATATAGTTCACAACAGGGACATTGTGTTCGAGGCTCTTGCCTGGGAAGAAGGTTCGGCGGACACCAGCAAAAAAGAGCTTATTGTTAATACTGAAAAAGGAATTGAAATCAGCGGAGTTATATCTGAGGACCAAACATGGACTAAGGATAATTTATATTTGATTGTTGGGAATACACTGTTGCTAGAAAGTGCAATTTTGACTATTGAGTCTGGAACCGAAATAGAAATTTATGATAATATTTATTTAAGAGTTGAAGGAGAGCTTATTGCGATAGGTAATAAAGATCATCTTATTAAATTCATGGGATTTTATCCCTTTGATCATGATAAGCATATTGAAATCCGTAATAAATGCATTATTAATTATTGTATTCTTGAAAATATTAGGTTTTATTCTTTTGGCGGATATTTGGAAATAAGAAATTCAATATTATCAAAGCAGAATATTGGACGAACATCAACAAATAGCAATATTATCGAAAATGCGACAATTGACAGAAATAATTTTATTCATAACCAAATTAACAACATAACCAATCATGACCGTGACTTATCATCTGTAATAACTAATAATAATTTTTGGAATAATTCAGAAAATTCAATTGCTGGTGGTGCGATGCACAACATATATAAAGGAAGTGTGGTAAAGAACAATAGTTTTGTCAATAACAACCCGTACTCAGTTAGTAGCTTTAAAGGAAAAGATACATGCATAAATAATTATAACTATTGGGGAACCTCCGACAAGAAAAAAATTGATGATATGATTTATGATTTCTGGGATAATTTTGATTATAGATTAGTAGTCTACGAACCCTTCCTAACCCAACCCTCCGACTCCGCCCACGGCATAGTCTGGAAAGTGTTGGTTGACGGTAAGTACCCCGAAGCGGGGAATATTGACGCATTCGGCGAGGGAGAGCATACATTCGAAGTGTACTTTAACAGGAAAATGGATAAGAGCGTAGAGCCCTTCCTGTCCTTCGGCGTGCGGGAACCGTTCACGCAGCACGCGGTGAAAACGAGCGGCAGCTGGGATGCAGAAGGAAAAATCTGGACGGCCACTTACTATTTCAATAAATATACCGGCGACGGGATTAACTACATCCGCGTTGCTGATGCCCAGGATGATGAATACTTCAAAATTCCTATCGAGGACAGCCGCTTCTCCTTCGTTATCGATGCTGCCGGGGCTGCATCCACCATATTCACTGCCGAAGGCGGCAAGGGACAGGTTGATCTGGAATGGGAAGCCGAGCCCGGCGAAACGTCTATAGGATATAACGTTTATCGCTTTGAGAATAAAACGGACACGACTTACACCGACACTATTCGGGTGAACGGGACCGTAGTTTCCGACCTCGCTTATACCGACAAAGGCGTGGAAGCCTACAAACGCTACTATTACATGTACACGTCGATTAACGAGGATTTCGAGGAATCCAGCTTTTCAAAAGTAGTCAGCGCGGTCCCGTCCGAAGCTAATTCCGTCGAAGAAATAGACAACAAGGAATTCAGGATTCTGGCGGTTTATCCTAACCCGGTACAGTATCAGGGCACAGTAGAACTTGAGATTTACCAACCTGGCAATTATACTCTCGATATTATTGATATGTTTGGGAATAAGCTGATGAATCTCAGTAATTGTCTAAACTTCGGAAGAAATAAAATTGAATTTGATATGCAGGATCAATCTACCGGAATGTATTTTATCAGAATATCTGATGGCAATACAAGCATCATTGAGAAATTTATATTTACTAAGTAAATATTAACAACATAATTATAATTAGCAGGGTTCCGGCCCTGCTTTTTGTTTCAATTACAAACCGCCAACCCAGCGAAAGGATAATTGAAAGTAATTCTCAATTCATTAACTGATAGGTGTTCTACATAGCCGTAAATAATAACTCCTGAACTGTCAACTGTTGAAACAGATGGCTTTTTTGAAGGTTGTTGATAAAATTGAATCGAAAGTTAAACTTTCCAAAATGTGCCAGACCGTTGAAAGAATGAATATCGACTATATTCCGGAAATAGAGATTGCTCCGGAACTGTCGCCTCAGCAGGTAGTTATCAGTCCAATAGTGGACAACAATTGCGAAGTGATAGGCTACCAGATACGCTACGGAACAATAGAAAGAGGATGCCGCAAAAATCCTCGAGCAGCAGAAATCTTTGATAAATTCAACAGATGTTATCCAAAAGGCAGCAAAACAACAAAACCGAGGAAGAAATCAAAATCTAATAAGAAACACGACTGCCTCGAATACCAGTTATTCGGGATAGAGTGTGGTAGGTAAAACAATGAAGAAGAAACCAATGACAATACAAGAAAGATGGGCAACAGATGATTTTTCAAACTGTATCTCCCAATGTTTAAGTTGTGAATATTTCATCTCAGATAAATCCTGCCAGGCCTTCGATAACATTCCACAAAACATCTTCGATAATTCAATAAAACATGATAGAATATTTTCAGGCCAAAAAGGGGAATTTATTTATAAAGGGCTTTCATTTAAACCGGAAAAGTAAATAGAATATTGCAAATTCCTATAAATTTCATAATATTTCCTGAAGCATACCCCAAAACCCTCACCAGTCCTTGCTTTTCAAGACTGGCCTACATAAATCGCTTCTAAGGGGTTTTTATTTGCAACCCCATGGTTTTATACCCCGGTATTTTATTAGGCTGGGCTAATATTGTAAAATACCGCCAATATACAATTCCCAATTCAGTTTTGGCTTGGTTTATGCTATAAAATTATAGAATAATCTTGTAATATTAAAGATTAATTCCATAATAGCTGTTTGAAATTTAGGGGATCGTAAAAAATGACAACAAATTATGTTAAAGTTGTAAAGATTTCACTAAAAGATCAGCCGAATATAAACGAGAAATGGGTACAGGAAAGAATTGCCGAAGATCCATCGATTCTTGGCCTTGGAGATTTGATTCTTAAAGATATTGAAAGGAGCCAGCCAAATTCCGGCAGATTGGATTTGTTACTACAGGATCCTGATACTTACCAAAGGTATGAAGTAGAACTCCAACTTGGAAAAACTGACGAAAGCCATATTATCAGAACTCTTGAGTATTGGGACATCGAAAGAAAACGCTATCCGCAATATGAACATTGCGCTGTTATTATTGCCGAGGATATTACCAGCCGTTTTTTCAACGTGATCAGTCTGTTCAACGGATTTATTCCAGTAATTGCCATACAGCTGAATGCGATTAGGTTGGAGGACAAAATATCCCTCGTTTTTACTACCATACTTAATCAGCTTACTCTTGGCCTTGTGGACGAAGACGAGTCTGAACAGGAACTGGTTGACAGGGCATACTGGGAAAACAAAGCAACAAAGGAAACAGTTCTTCTTGCGGACAAACTTCTTGAAATCCTGCATGAATTTGATAACCAGTACGAACTGAAATATAATAAATTCTATATTGGCCTTCGGAAGAACGGAGTATCGAACAATATCTTTGCCCTTAAACCAAGGAAGAAATATATCGTACTGCACCTGAGATCTGAAAAAAATGAGTCAATTGAAAATATTTTTGATGAAGCCGGATTCGAAGTTATTGATTATGATATTAGAGGCAGAAGCTACCGAATCAGGCTTACAAAAGATGAAATAAAGAACAATAATGAAGTTATAAAAGATTTGGTCAGAAGGGTTTACGAGGGTAATAGGTAAATACTTTGTTTTTCCTTTAACAAAAGACATCTGTTAAATCACGGTAATCAAGAATTCCGTCACCATTAAAATCGGTTTCCTTTAGGGTGTCGTTTTCTTTATGTTTTTGATAGATCAGCTTCAGAAATTTTGAGAAAACGATTGCAGGAATTTCATTACTGTAATTATCGCCATACCATTCTGGCAGGCTTTTGTTACCCTTTGAGATATTGCAATTCCGGCAGGCGTAGATAAGATTATCAAAGGTATCCGGGCCTCCTTTACTTAACGGTATTATATGATCAAGTTGAATATTGGTTGTTGATCGGCAGTACACACAGCACTTTTCCAATTCAAGAAATTTTTTATTATCGCGGATCAAGCCCGAAATACTGATTTCTCCCGACTCCAGCTTTTTATATCCATGCATCACAAGGGCATATTCTTCCCGGCTGCCACATCGGGCCTCGGCTATTAGTTTCGCATAGTGCCAATGTATTAGCTGCCCTACGTTTCTTATAAATTCCGGCTTTTTCTTACCCATTTCCAATTTCCTTATAAGCTGATAAAGTGCGTATAGATTTTTGCGTTATGCTTACCAACCTTAAAGTAGAATAAAGATGTTATACAGTCTCTAATTGTATCACAATATCATCCTTCAATATAGTTTCAACGTTAATTGTTGGAAGGAAAAACTGATTAAATTTTGTATTTTCCGTTTTGGCATGAAGAACGCCGCGACAAGTTCCGACAGTTAAAACAGCCAAGTGCCTTATAATATTTACCGGAATTATCAATTCCTGCTTATCGGACTGAATTTTACTCCAGGCTTCGTCATCAAATTGGAAATGACATCCAATTGCAATTTTTAAAAATGCTTTTGTTTGATTAAGATATGTGAATGAAGCCAGAACTCCGACTCCCTTTTGTACTGCGTTTCCGCCAAATTTGAAATCTACATTAATTTCAATTTTTGCCGTGTCATCAAAGTTCTCTTCAATAATTGCAAATTGTTCTGTTTTTATTCCGGCAAGCTTAAACTTAATCGTCACATTGCTTTTCATCATGCGCCTAATCTATAAATTAGACAATTTTCATTTAGTTCTTCAAAACGGTTTGCAAAATCAAATTCATTAGAAACCTCTTGCGAGTATTCAATTGATGGAGGAATCGGAATTTTGTCAAGAGCAATACTCTCTGCTACATTCTGAACTTTGATCAAGCTTATCCCGAGAGCATTTTCGATATTTGATATTGTTTTTAACGTCAGATTTTCGCTACCCTTAACTAACTTGTTAACAAATTGCGGGCTTACATCAATCATTTCAGCAAGCTGCTTCTGGCTGATTTTATTTTGCCGTAAATGTTCAAGAATAAGTAATGCTATATCGGCAGATTTATCCAGCCAGGCTTTATTGGTTTTCCGGTATTCGGCTTTAGCCTTCCAATTCGAAGGCGTATCAGAGATCAAATTTTGCAATATATCAGTATCTTTTTTCATATTCTGCTCTATATAGTAATTTCAATTTGTTCAATTTCTGTTATACCTTGGTTATACAACCAGTTTCTGCATTTTTCCAATTTTCTCAATTCTAATTTTGTTGCTTCATGATCTTCCATCCGTTTTGTAAGTTTTATAGCGCCTCCGGTGATAATATATGTAGATCTATCTACTTTCAAGGCATAAATTCGAAGCCAGAATTCTTTCGCTTTGCTTTTAGTTAGAACCTAGGTTGTAAAATCACTTTGGCCGAGAGGCTCGAATAATTCCTGCAAAAATCGTATTTGGTCGTCATCCGCAACATTCTCGTATTCAATTAATTTGTCTTCAAAATCATTTGCGATTTCTCTTGTCTTTCTTACTAAATAATCTTTCGATTTTCCATCCCAATAGCTGTCTCTCAGATACGATTCGTTGTCGTGGAAAAAAGACTCCAGGTATTCAATATCATTCCAAAGATCAAATAAACGTTCGAATTCACAAACAACATTTTCTTCATATATAAACGAAAGAAGTTTATTATCCTTGTCAAAAATAGGGATAATTTTCATAATAATCAACTTATAAGTTTATTTTATTGTCTTAATTTTCACTTTAGCACACCTCCAGCTCCGTTTATTTATCAGACGCTGTCTGCTGATTTTTTTAAATTCGTCAGACACTGTCTGACCTATTTGCGGATAAATAAGGAAAAATGTTCTGAACTGCTTTAAATTAGTTTTTGACATTCCCTTTAGTTTCTTCTTCTTTAGTTCGACAGCTAATTTTTCAAGCAGCCGGGCTCCATATTCCGCCCTGTCCTCGCCGTTCTGTTCATATTCGACGATGTAGTAACCGATAAGCTAGTTGCGAATTGTAAGCATTCTGTTCACACTTTGCAATGCCTTGTTTTGAGCAGTTTCCTGCAAAATATTTATCAAATCCGGTAATTGCTTAAATTCCATATTTACTCAAATTTTAATTTTTAGTTCTTAATTTTTAAATAATTTAGGAGAATTGAAATTTTTCAGACACCGTCTGAAGTTTTCTCTTCTCTGTTTATTTTATTACAAATTGATTGAAATATCAAGACTATTTCTTTACATTCCTTCCAGATTTTTCTTGCTTCATCTGCTTTTTCGGGACATGCTTTGCTTATCATACGAAGCCAATGTTGTGTTTCTTTCGCTTCCTTTTTGGCAATATAAATTTTATTTCTGAAATCCTTTTTTGAGGAAGCTCCGTTGGCTTCCATATAGTTTGCTCCAATACTCGTGGCTGAACGTACAATTTGGGATACTAATGGCTTCGAAATTATATCCAATTTTATGGACCGGGAAAAGGCAATTACCTGCTCTCCGAAAAGAGCCGTTCTTTCTTCCAGATCGTATTTATATTCCTTAGCCATTCTAATTCAATAAGTTTAAAAATCTATAAGTTTATAAATTACAAATTATGAATTGAAAATTCTAAAGCCGAAGCCCCGCCGGTTCTTCAATACTCATTTCTTTTTCTTATTGGATTGGGTTTCTAACATTTTCAAACTATCCAAATAATTTTTTTCTACTTCGCTGAGCGTTTTTTGCTGATACTTCCTATATTCTGTTGTAGCCTTTTCAACAGCTTCGTTATGACTGATTTTACCTGCGCCCTTCAACAGTTCTTCTCCGCTCATTATTAGAATTCTGTCCAGATGTTCAGACCAATCATTCATAGTCATTGCTTGCTCACGTTCGGCCTGACGTTCGGCAAAATCCAAATACCCCGATACTATTTGACCAAGAGAGCGAAGTTCTTTTTCGTCTAAATATTTTTTTGCTATAACAACATCTTTTAAATAGGGACGATTGCCCGGGAATGTCATCAAACCCATAAAGTCCTTTTCAGCATCGGCACGGTTAAAAATAACTTCGGCTGCAGTTTGGCCGTGTACCGCATAATGAATTTTGTTTTGTACTTTTTTAAAAAATGTGATCGAAACATCCGCTTTGGGATCGTAATCAATACTTGTTGCGTAAATATCCAGAACCTGACGGTAAAACACTTTCTCGGAAGCGCGAATGTCGCGTATGCGCTGCAATAATTCTTTCCAATAGCTGCCGCCGCCCAAATTTTTGAGACGCTCATCATCCATTGTAAAACCTTTGCGGATATATTCGTTCAGCCGCTGGGTTGCCCAAATACGGAACTGGGTACCTCTGAGAGATTTCACCCTGTAACCCACAGAAATAATTACATTCAGGTTGTAAAACTTTACCGGTTTATCTGAATTTGCAATGTGCAAAAATTGCACATTGCTTTCTTCTTCCAATTCACCTTCCAAAAATATTTTAGCAATATGCTTTGTAATAACGCTTCTGTCCCGTTCAAACAAAGCAGCCATCTGTTCTTGCGATAACCATACTGTTTCTTCTTCAAAGCGTACATCTACCGATATTTTTTGATCTTCTGTTTTGAACAAAATAAATGCCGATTGTTTATTTTCTTTTTTCATCTATCTTTCTTTGAATTACTTCTTTTGTTTTCATTATATAGTTTATATTGCAACTTTTTTACTCCTCCAGTTCCGCCTGTTCTTCAATACTCATTCTTTAGTAGTCTTCTTTGTTGAGGCCTGCAAGGGTAAGGGCGGCATCGAATTCCGGGTCAACGGTTTTGCATTCATCGTAAGTCAGGTTGTAGAGCTTATAGGCGATCTGGCCGAATTCTTCGACAAGATTAATATCTGTATCCGGAACATTCATATCAGCCTCATAAATTCAAACCAACAAAAACACCAGTCAAATGACTGCTGCTTTACTTAAATTTTTACTACCCTTCGCTCTGCCATAACCGGAATACTCCCCCGCGAGCATTCAATTTCCAATATCGCAAATTTTTTGGAGAAAGGCAAGGGGATGAAGAAGAATTTTAGCTTAGTCTTCCTGTAAAGATTATCTGTTTTTTAAAATATCCATATCTCCAAAATTTATCGCTGTATATACCAATAAATACGTAGAAACAGCATACCATGAAATACTGATTTTGCTACGTAGTTGTAGGTATTTTGGAGGCAAATGCTTGCATAAGTTAAAAATATTATGGATACTTGCTTAGAAATATTTTATAAAACATGAAAAATTGAATCAAGGGATTTTAAAGTTTATATCATTTTGCCGGTTAATATTATTATCGATTTACTTCAATATTTATAATGAGGCTAACATGAAAAGGTTATTACTAAGTATCGTAATTTTAATTTTTATCAGCGCATTTACCACCCTTGCCCAACAGGAATTGTATGGCTGGGGAAAAAATGAGCACGGTCAGTTAGGCGACGGTACGACAACAGATAAATTAGCTCCTGTACCTGTTTTGGGCGAGTTTGCTTCGGTTTCGTGCGGGGCTTATCACACACTGGCACTAAAGGACGATGGAACTCTATGGTCTTGGGGCTATAACAGTTATGGCCAGCTGGGCATAGGAAGTACTACTAATCAAAGTAGCCCTGTAAAAGTGGGAAGCGGTACAAACTGGAAGTCGGTATCATGCGGCGCTTATCACACTTTAGCAATCAAGACCGACGGAACGATGTGGGCTTGGGGATACGATGGTAATGGATTGGGACTACTGGGCATAGGAGGTACTACTAATCAAAGTAGCCCTGTAAAAGTGGGAAGCGCTACAAACTGGAAGTCGGTATCATGTGGTAAATATCACACATTAGCAATCAAGACCGACGGGACATTATGGTCCTGGGGCTATAATAATTATGGACAACTTGGCATAGGATCGACAGATAATCAAAGTAGCCCTGTACAGGTGGGAAGCAGTACAAACTGGAAATCGGTATCATGTGGCGCTTATCACACTTTAGCAATTCAGACCGACGGGACATTATGGGCCTGGGGCAATAATTATTATGGCGAACTTGGTATTGGATCAACATCTGATCAAAGCAACCCTGTGCAGGTAGGAAGTGGTACAAACTGGAAGTTGGTATCATGTGGCGATTATCACACTTTAGCAATCCAGACCGACGGGACGATGTGGGCCTGGGGTTACAATGGTATTGGCCAGCTTGGCATAGGATCGACAGCTAATCAAAGCAGCCCTTTGCATGTAAGCAGCGAATCCAGCTGGAAGTTGGTATCATGTGGCGCTTATCACACCCTGGCAATCAAAAACGACGGAACACTATGGTCCTGTGGCACGAATAATTATGGACAGTTGGGTATAGGAAATAAAACTGCGAAAAGCAGCTTTGTGCAATTAGATAGCAGAACAAACTGGGCATTAGTTGCAGGCGGAAAAGAGTATTCGTTAGCTTTATTAAATGTAAATACAGTTAATAGTCCCAATATGTCAGATCTCGTCCTTTGGCTCAATGGCCAGGATAAAGACGCTGACGGTGAAAAAGATAGCCCGATTGCACCTGATAGTTTCTTTGATGTATGGACGGATGTTACATTCCCGAAAGAAAATGCAACACAAACTGATGAGAATAAGCAGCCCAAGCAGGTAGCAGATAAATTCGGCGTCGGTATAACCGGAATTGAGTTTGCCAATGATTATTCTTCATCCGGCTACGCAAATTCAGACATCATGACAAGCCCATACAACGCGGAAATTACAACTGCCACTGAAGACCAGTGGTCTCCTGACAACAGCCCGAAAACGCTTATTGTCGTGTTCAAAACGGGCAGTTCTGTTGATGCTGATGGCGACCCGGAACCATATTATTCCGATGGCAGGCAGGTGATATTCGAAGCAGGCGGGCCGCTTTCGGGATATAATATCTATATTATCAACGGCAAGCTGGCATTCGGCATGTGGAATCGCTTCCAGCAAAAATTCATGGTTTATGATCCGCCGATGGATAACAGCATTTATCCTCTCGATGTCAATTCCGTTTATATTGCCCAGCTTGAGTATGACGGAACCGATTTTCAGGCTACTGTCAGTAAGTCGGGTGGCGATATGCTTGTGCAATCAGATCAGATTCCGTTTGCAGGTATATCGAAAGACGGCGAAGACCATACAGGCGTAGGCGGAGCTGCAAGAACATGTTTCCACGACTACAACACAGGCGAAACTTACTCATGTACTTTCAACGGGGCTATCGGCGACGTAATTCTCTACAACAGCGCTTTTGACCAGGCAACCGGACAGGAAGTGTACGATTTCCTCTCCGACCGTTACAGGCTCGGAACAGTGACATATCCTGCTCCAGCCTCCGGAAAAATATCTTACGGCGACTGGAAAGTATATGAATTCGAGGATGCTGCCCCGGGCGATGTAATGCTCAGCCTGGCATATCCAAATCCGTTTGACAGCAAAACAAACATTGGTGTTAACCTGCCGGAAGATATGAATGTAGAAATAGAACTTTGCGATATTAACGGCAAAGTAGTCAAAAATATATACTCAGGTAATATTGGTAATGGCTTCCATAACTTCGAAGTTGATGGCAGCAGTCTTAACAGCGGTGTTTACATATTCAGAATCTCCTCAGAGAGCTTCACAAAATCTTGCAGGCTCATCCTAAATAAATAAACATTATTCTTTTTCAATATCACAGCCGGATTCAATGAGTCCGGCTGTTTTTGGTAAGCATACAATCATCATTTGAAAGTCGTAAAGTTATGCAGAACAATTTTTATAAAGCCGGGACAGCCACCTTTCAGCAGCTGTCCCGGAAGCGGATATAAAAAACTGGATTAACCGGACTTTTTCCTTTTCTGAAGTTCTCTGTACATAACTTCGAATATTCCTTCGCCATATTCGTTGTTAATCGCTTCGATCAATAGTCTTACACGTTTAATAGGGATCAGCTCATGTTTACGTTTTTTGTTGTTTTCATAGCTGGAATAAGAATTGCCGTATTTAAGACCCCATATCCTTGCAATATCCTTTTGTGTAAATCCTGCTCTTTGCCTGATAGAACGTACATCTTTACGAGTTAGATCAATGATATGTGGCAATTGATAGCCATTTTCTTCCAAATTATGCCGTGTGGTCATTTTGTTTTCCTATAGTTATTGAAGAAATAAGATTGTCATATTTTGAAAAGCTAATTTGATAAGCGAAAAATATGTTTCAAGAAAAATACTATTGTGCATTTAATAAGTAATAAATGTTTCGCAAATTGGTATTAACCCAGATTTGTCATTAGAAAATCATCCTAATGACAAATCTGGAATTAACTTATGCGCCCAAAAGGTGAATTGATTCGATTCTTCAATGAATGTACACAAATATACAACTCCCGTACGGAGCAAGATTTTGATCTTTGTCGGAGCAGTAAAAATCCTGAATGTGAGGGCAAGATTTATTAAGGCTATCTGACGATGATCTTTATCAAATTTTTGAGTTTGATTGCTTCGGATTCCCATAAAAATTCCCAGATAATTATTTTACAATTTCATTCTGGGAACAAAAATAAATTCCGTGGAGTATGACTGGAGTACTTCACTTTAATTCTTTTTTCTCTTTTTTTAAATAATTTCTAAATCATCTCTAAAAAACTCAGCAATATCGTCCTTACCAATTCCGATGAGTAAATCAAGCATTTCTTCAATATCTTCCCTGGTTAAATATTGAATTGGATTCTTTTCATAGGGGTTTTCACTGCTTATCTGTTCAAAATATCTAATAATTGGTAGTAAAACGTCTTTCATATAACTTGGATGTGTACCGGTAGCATAAGCCATCAAATCGTAAATTTTTGTTTTAGGTATGGTTGTTTTCATATTCATATAAATCAGTAAACGATACATGAAATAAGCTCTATTCTTCAATGGGGCTTTAGCTTTGCTTCCTGTATTCTTTGCTGGTTTATTCACTGATGAACTATATTCTTCTAAGGCATCTATTTTATAAATTATTAAGTTAATAATGTCTTTAATTTGTTTTATTAAGCAATTATAAAATTCGACATCAATTTGACTGGGCATGTTCGCAATTATAGACTCATTTATAATGTTTGCTTCATCATATATTTTTTTGTACTTTTTGTACCAGAATATTTTTTTCTTCAGGATTAGAATATTGTTTTAAATCTTTATCTAAATCCTGAATTCTCAAACTTGGATAATTAGATAATGATGTTAATGAAATTTCGTATTCTATCATATTTGTAGGATCGGTAAAATAGTAACTCATTTGGAACCTCAATGATTGATTTTGAATAGTTGTCTACTTTATAATTTATGAAAAATCATTATTTGAACCAAAATTGTTATCATGCAGTTCTAATGAAAGTTATCGTTATTAGAACAATTATTAGAACTTTATCAAAAACGCCTATATTTGTTAAAATACGGCAATAACGTCAACATTCGTAATGAGCAGGTCTGCGGTTCAAGTCCGCATGTTGGCTCGAAAATAAAAACCCGCTATAGGTAGAACTGTAGCGGGTTTTTGCATTTTGATCAGAAATTATTCTCAAAGAATATATTTGTCAAATTTGTGCGATACAATGTTCGCCCGGAATGATCAGGTTTGCACATTAATAGTAATTTTCATAATTTTGCTGTTGTAAAAATTTAATTTTATTGCAGGGGTGCCTGTTTGGCTGAGATCATACCCTTTGAACCTGATTCGGTTAGTACCGACGTAGGGAAAATAAACTCCATGGCTCATAAACCCTGTTAAATTTGAAGGAAAGAATATGAAAATATTTTTTAATAGCAGGGAAGAAATCTACGAACCGAACACAAACCTGAAATTCATTCTTATTCAGAAAGACATTTTTGATAAGAAAGGTATTGCTGTAGCTGTAAATGAAACAATCATTCCTAAAGATAAATGGGAAACAACAGACCTGAATCAAAATGACAAAATAATTGTGATTACAGCTGCCAGGGGCGGGTAATTCCCGTTTTTTAATTTTAAAATATTTGTACACGGAAAATATAATGATTAAAGAAAGAATATCTGAACTAAAAGGTATCGGCAGAGAACCGTTTCCTAACTCAAAAAAGATCTATGTAAACGGAAATCTCCATGATATCAAAGTTGCAATGAGAGAGGTAAGCCAGCATGATACAATTGATATTAACGGACAGTCTGAACAAAATCCGCCGATAACAATTTATGATACTTCTGGCCCATATACTGATCCTGCAATTGATATTGATATCAGAAAAGGAATTCCGAAAATCAGGGAAAAATGGATTATTGATCGGTCTGATGTAGAAGCTCTTGACTGTTCCAGTTCTGATTATACCCGGAAAAGGCTCAATGAAACGGAACTTGATTCACTAAGGTTCGAACATGTTAATCTTACACCCTTAAGAGCCAAAAAAGGGAAAGCTGTAACCCAGCTATATTATGCCCGGAACGGAATGATCACTCCTGAAATGGAATATGTGGCAATAAGAGAAAATCAGAAAATTAATGAAATAAAAGATAAAGGCAACTTTCATAAGGGTGAAAATTTCGGCGCAACTATACCGGAAATAATTACTCCGGAGTTCGTCCGTGATGAGATTGCGTCAGGAAGGGCAATTATCCCGGCAAATATTAATCATCCTGAAAGCGAACCAATGATTATTGGCAGGAATTTCCTGTGCAAGGTTAATTCCAACATCGGTAATTCACCGATAAGTTCAGGAATTGAGGAAGAAGTTGAAAAAGCAGTATGGTCTTTCCGCTGGGGAGCTGATACTGTTATGGATTTATCCACTGGTAAAAATATTCATGAAACCAGAGAATGGATTATCAGAAATTCACCTGTTCCTATCGGAACAGTACCACTATACCAGGCCATGGAAAAAGTAAACGGTTCGGTTGAGAATCTCAGTTGGGAAATATACAGGGATACTTTGATTGAACAGGCCGAGCAGGGAGTAGACTATTTTACTATTCATGCCGGCTTACTGTGGCGATATGTTCCGTTAACAATTAAAAGGAAAACCGGTATTGTATCCAGGGGCGGATCGATTATGGCAAAATGGTGCCTTACTCATCATAAAGAGAATTTTCTTTATACACATTTTGATGAGATATGTGATATCCTGGCTGCTTATGATGTAGGAGTATCGCTTGGTGACGGCCTGCGTCCCGGTTCAATAGCAGATGCGAATGACAAATCTCAGTTTTCAGAGTTAAAAACGTTGGGTGAATTAACAAAAATCGCATGGAAAAAACATGTTCAGGTTATGATTGAAGGCCCCGGCCATGTACCCTTGCAAAAAATCAAAGCGAATATGGAAGAAGAACTGAAACACTGTATGGAAGCTCCCTTCTATACTTTGGGACCACTGGCAACAGATATTGCACCCGGTTATGACCATATTACTTCTGCCATCGGAGGAACACTGATCGCCTGGTACGGAACATCAATGCTGTGCTATGTAACTCCTAAAGAACATCTCGGGTTGCCGGATAAAAATGATGTGAAAACAGGAGTTATTACTTTCAAAATTGCAGCACATGCAGCAGACCTTGCCAAAGGACATCCCGCGGCACAGCTAAGAGACGATGCTCTTAGCAAAGCAAGATTCGAGTTTAGATGGAAAGATCAATTCAGCCTGTCACTTGATCCCGATACAGCCATGCAGTATCATGATAAAACATTGCCGGACGAAGGAAGCAAATCTTCGCATTTTTGCTCAATGTGCGGCGAACATTTTTGTTCCATGAAATCCACGATGGAAGTTAGGACACTTGCAGAAGAACTTGAAAAGAAAAATAAAGAATTCAAAGAATTCGGCGGAGATGTTTATAAATCTGAATGAAAGTAACAAAACGAAAAAACTAATTGTAATATCGAATCCGGAGCCTTTAAAAGGTGAAACTGAAGCGGTAGTCAGGATGTTCGAATACGGCCTTGAATATTTTCACCTTCGAAGAAGAATGAAAAATAATGATTTTGAGGAATTTATTAAGGCTATACCTGAGAAATTCCACCCCAATATTATTATTCATACTGATTATGGTTTGGCTGAAAAATTTAATCTTGGAGGTATCCATCTTAAGGAAGAAAATGATTCTATAAATTCAGAATTCTGTAAAAGTATATCCTGTCACGGTATTAAAGAAATTCTGAACCTGAAGGGAAAATACAAATATGTTTTTCTCAGTCCTCTTTTCGACAGTATTTCGAAAAAGGGTTATAAAAGCAATTTTGATATTTCTGGAATTAGAAAAAAGATAATGGATATTGACCAGACTGTTATTGCATTGGGAGGAATAAAAGCCGAAAATGCTTCTTTAACATTAAATTCCGGATTTGAAGGCATTGCTGTGTTGGGATATTTGTGGCAGAACTTTGTTAGTTCTGATAAATTGCTGCCGAGATTTTTAAAGTTGAAGGAATTCACTGATAATTAATGATAGATTTAAAATGAAGAATATAGAAAAATTACATTTTATTACACATTCAACAAACATAGCAGGACATATACCACTTGCCGGGGAAGTGATCAGGGGCGGGTGTAGATGGATTCAACTAAGAATGAAGGATTTTCCCGTTAGTGAAATTCGCCGGAATACATCAATATTAAAAAAATTATGCTTAACAAACAATGTGACTTTAATAATTAACGATCACGTTGATATTGCAAAAGAATTCGATTGCGGCGTTCATCTTGGAAAAGAGGATATGAATCCGCTTGAAGCAAGAGCCATACTTGGAAACGATGCAGTAATCGGTGCTACGGCAAATACATTTGAAGACATAAAAAAACTGTATTTATCTGCCGTTGATTATATCGGGCTTGGGCCTTTCAGGTTTACAAAAACAAAAAAGAAATTAAGCCCTATACTCGGAATGGAAGGATATAAAACAATAATAAACGATTGTATAAAAAACAATATCAATATTCCGATTATAGCTATTGGCGGTATTCAAACTAAAGATATTAAGCCTTTAATGGGACTCGGTATTAATGGAATTGCAGTCTCATCGCTTATTACCGATGCGTCTAATCATTCCGCTAAATGTGAAACTATCTTAAACGAATTGGCAGATTAATATGGAACAATTAACAATCGCAGATAAAACTTTCCAATCCAGGTTATTTACCGGAACCGGGAAGTTCAGTTCAAATAAAATAATGGGTGAAGCAATCCGGGTATCCGGCTCCGAGTTAGTTACTGTTGCCCTTAAACGTATTGATATGAATGATGAAAATGATGATATTCTTACACATTTAAAGTCACCTGAAATAAATTTACTTCCTAATACATCAGGAGTCAGAACGGCAAAAGAAGCTGTTTTCGCAGCTCAGCTTGCAAGGGAAGCATTGGAAACACACTGGTTAAAACTGGAGATTCATCCTGATCCCAGATATCTCCTTCCTGATCCAATTGAAACACTTGAAGCAACAAAGGAACTTGTAAAATCAGGTTTCATTGTTCTGCCATATATTCAGGCCGATCCGGTACTCTGCAAGCTCCTTGAAGATGCAGGCGCCGCAGCGGTAATGCCACTTGGTGCTCCGATTGGCAGTAACAAAGGGCTAAAAACAAAAGATATGTTGGAAATTATTATTGAACAGAGCAATCTGCCGGTTGTTGTTGATGCTGGTATTGGCAGCCCTTCTCATGCTGCCGAAGCTCTTGAGCTGGGAGCAGATGCCGTTCTTGTTAACACAGCAATAGCAGTATCATCAGATCCGGTTAGCATGGCAACAGCTTTCAGGTTGGCTGTAGAAGCTGGTAGGATGGCATTTGAGGCTAAACTCGGTAAAATTTCAGATAAAGCCGTAGCAAGCAGTCCATTAACTGACTTTTTAGATTAATGATTCGGATATAAGACACCATGTGCAGTTTTTCAGAAGAGATTGGAAAATACAAATGGAATGATATTAATGAAAGTATTCATTCCAAAACTCCAAACGACGTAATAAATGCTTTGAATAACCCCAAAAGAGGGCTCGAAGATTTTAAGGCTCTAATTTCGCCTTCGGCATCTGCTTTTCTGGGATGTATGGCAGAATTATCACGTGAACTGACTCTGAAAAGGTTTGGTAAAACAATTCAGCTATATATCCCGCTTTATCTTTCCAACTATTGCGAAAATCAATGTGTTTATTGCGGTTTTAATTCAAAAAATAAAATAAAACGAACCGTTTTGAGCATGGAGCAGATCCTGGATGAAGTGAAAATATTGAAATCCTATGGTTATGAACATATTCTTCTCGTTACCGGAGAATCTTCAAAAAAAGCCGGGCTGAATTATTTCAAAGAGGTTCTAAGAATAATTAGAAATGATTTTTCACAGATATCAATGGAAATTCAGCCAATGAACAGGAGTGATTATGAGGAATTAATTCCCCTGGGACTGAATAGTATATATGTTTACCAGGAAACTTACAACAGGAATAACTATAATAAGTATCATCTAAACGGAAAAAAACAGGACTTCGAATACAGGTTGCATACTCCTGAAAGATTGGGTTTTGCCGGAATTCACAGGATCGGCCTTGGTATTCTGATAGGACTTGAGGACTGGCGTACAGATAGTTTTTTCACGGCTCTTCATTTAAATTTCCTGAAAAGAAAATTCTGGAGAACCAAATTCTCTGTTTCTTTCCCCCGGCTCAGGCCTCATACCGGGCTGTTTGCTCCAAATGTTGTAATGTCTGACAGGGAGCTGGTGCAGCTTATTTGTGCTTACCGCCTATTAGACGAAAACCTTGAACTTTCAATTTCTGTCAGGGAAAAACAATCTTTCCGGAATAACATTATGAAGTTAGGCGTTACAAGCATGAGCGCCGGGTCAAAAACGAATCCCGGAGGTTATAACTCTGAAGAAGACTCATTGGCTCAGTTTGAGGTTCATGATGACAGAACTCCTGCCGAGATTGCTGCTATGATTAAAAGTAACGGATATGAAGCAGTTTGGAAAGATTGGGACCGTTGTGTACAAATATAAGGTAACAATATGCTTTCGAAGGAAGAATTAAGAAGATATAAACGACATCTGATAATTTCCGGTTTCAGCGAAGAAAAACAAATTATGCTGAAAAAAAGCAGGGTGCTTTTGGTAGGCGCCGGAGGTTTGGGTTCTCCTGTTGCAATGTATCTGGCAGCTTCGGGAATAGGACTTTTAGGCCTTATTGATAATGACATCGTTTCAGTCAGCAATCTGCAAAGACAAATTCTTTATAATGCTGAAGATATTGATAAATCTAAAGTAGAAACTGCCAAATCAAAACTAAAAAAAATCAATCCCGATATTGAAATACTTACATATAACCAAAAACTGGATATAAATAATGCTTCGGAAATAATTAGCAATTTTGATATTATTGTTGATTGCACTGATAATTTCCAGGCCAGATATTTGATTGACGATATATGTTCAGAATTGAATAAACCTTTTGTATATGGTTCAATAAATGAATTTGCCGGACAGGTTTCAGTTTTCAATTACTTATCAGGGCCCCGATTCAGGGACTTATATCCGGAAGTCGTAATGTCAAATGATAACGAGATTGGAGTGTTGGGTCCACTACCCGGTATTGTCGGGTCAATTCAGGCCATGGAAGTAATAAAAATTGTAACCGGCCTGGGAGAAATTCTTTCCGGCAAATTATTAACAATAGATGCTTTTAACATGAATTTTAATATTCTTAAAATCGTATAAAAAATATACCTACATAATTTTCACCGAATCAATTTCACGCGAAAGAAGTAGTTTACTTCTTAATCCGGCAAGCTGGCTTGCATCCTTTACCTCTATCCGGGAATAAATTGCAACAACCCTGTCGTCCACGTCATGGCGTTCCAGCGAGTTGATAGAAACGTGGTTTTCTTCGGCTATTGTAACGAACTCGCTGAACATCTTGTTGAATTCAATTCCGAACAGGCGAATACTTGCAAACTGAGCGGAATCATTGGCCATCCATTTTGCCTCGCGCAGCCTTTCCTCGTCAAGCTGTCCGGATTTGACAATACGGCATTTTTTGGAATGAATTTTCACCTGTGAATTTCTTGTCAGATAAGCGATAATATCAGTTCCTTTGATTGGATTGCAGCATTTGGCAATAGTCGTTGTAACGTTTTTTATCCCTGCAACTTCTATCTTCGGTGCAGCCTGTTCCGTATTCACAGTTGTTTTCGGCTTTTCCGGTTTCTCGGATTTGAAAGCTTCAGGGTAGAGTTTCCTGAGCAGAGGCCTGCCGGGCTTGATTGATTTTATGCCCAGCGCGGAATAGAAATCATCAGGCGATTTATACCCGGTTTTAACCAAATTACGGCGGAATTCAGTATCGTCGTCAAGTCCTTCAATTTTCGAGCGGAAACGTTTTTTTAATTTTTCAAATGCCCGCTTGCCGTCCTGAATAAGCTGTGCCTCCTCGTTTTTCTTCACGAATACAAGAATTTTACTTCTGGCTCTTGATGTTTTAACAAATTCCAGCCAGTCCCTGGAAGGTTTGGCATTATTATTAGTTATCACTTCCACAACATCGCCGGATTTCAGTTTGGTTTTAAGTTTTACCAATTTGCCGTTTACTTTGGCACCAGTGGTTTTATTGCCGACTTCTGTATGGATGGCATAGGCAAAATCCACAGCCGTGGAATCCTTGGGCAGAGTTCGAATATCTCCGCGTGGGGTTAATATATGGATATAATCCCTTTTCATCTCGGCTTTCATCTGGTCCAGGAGTTCGTAGGGATTATCAAAATATTCATCATTTTCAAGAAATTCTTTCAACCTTAGTACCCACGAATCGGCAGTGAGGCATTCCTTGTATGCCCAGTGTGCCGCCGAGCCGTATTCAGCCTCCCGGTGCATTTCGTCAGTTCTTATCTGTACTTCAAACCGGTCGCCATTCCTTGTTACAATTGTTGTCTGTATTGATCTGTATCCGTTCGGCTTGGGAAATGTAACCCAGTCGCGAAATCGTCCTTCTATCGAGATCCAGTTCCTGTGCACCAGCCCGAGAGTAAGGTAACATTTTTCAACAGAATCGGTAATAACCCTGAGAGCCATCAGATCGAATACATCATCAACGCTGACGCCCTTGTTCTTCAGTTTCAGGAATATTGAGTAGAGCCTTTTCACACGTTTCTGAATTTTCGCTTCAATGCCGTTTTTCCTAAGTATTTCGGTGATTTTCCTGCTCATATTGTCGAGCTTGTCTTCAAGCTTTTTCCGTCTCTTCTCGATAATCCTGTTCAGCTTTCTAAAATCTTCGGGAAATAGTATTTTGAAGGAAATATCATCCATATCCGTATAAATTTTCCTAATACCAAGCCTGTGTGCAATAGGAGAATAAAGATAAAGGCATTCCTCGGATATCTTCATTAAATCAGTATGATTTTCTTCTTCATAATGATTCAGCGTTATCAGCCTTTCTGCCAGTTTTATAAAAATCAGGTTCAGGTCGTCGGTCAGTTCAACGAAAAGCTTCCTCAGGTTTTCTATCTGCTTCCTTGTTTCCGGGAAGTTAATATTGCTTATCCTGTGGAGTAGTTCAAGTTTCTCGTGAATTTTCGTACCGAATTTTTCAATAATATATTTTTTAATATTTTCATTTTTAATATCGGCTTTCATCAGGTAGGCTATCAGCGCTGCTTCCTCGTTTAATCCCAGGCCTTCAATTTTAAATTTAAGCCCGGCTGCAAACTTTTCTTCTTCAGCGCTATAATATTCGAACCGGTATTTTTCAACGATTTTTTCTTTATTGTCCATGGCTGTATCAGCTAATAATTTAATAATTCCGTTGCTTCTTCGTATCTTTGTATTAAATATAGTAAAAAAATTTGTAATTAGTTTAAGGAATGAAATGGAATCACGTTACAAATCGTACATAGCAATTGAAGACCTGGCAAAACATGAGGGCGAAGAAGTTACCCTGAACGGCTGGGTATATAACAAAAGAGGTAAAGGAAAACTGCATTTTATAATTATGCGTGACGGCACCGGCGTTGCCCAGTGTGTTGTTTTTAAAAATGATGTTGACGAGGAAACATTCGCTGCCGCAAAGGAACTTACCCAGGAATCATCTCTTTCCGTTACAGGAAAAGTTGTTGCTACCGACAAGGCTCCCGGCGGATATGAAATAGCAGTATCTAATATAAAAGTTCACCAGATTGCACAGGAGTACCCCATCACTCCTAAGGAACACGGCGACGCATTCCTTATCGAACACAGGCACCTGTGGCTGCGTTCATCGCGCCAGCACGCTATTATGCGTATACGCTCGGCTGTAGTTAAAGCTATCAGGGACTTCTTCGACGGCAACGGTTTCCGACTGATGGATTCCCCAATCCTGACTCCTAATGCATGCGAAGGTACTTCCACATTGTTCGAAACAAAATATTTCGACCTGGGAAGCGCATACCTTTCACAGTCCGGCCAGCTCTATGCTGAAGCCTCCGCAATGGCGCTCGGCAAGGTTTATACATTCGGCCCTACATTCCGCGCAGAACATTCCAAAACCAGGAAACACCTTACAGAGTTCTGGATGGTTGAGCCTGAAATGGCTTATTTCGACCTGAACGACGATATGGACCTGGCGGAAGACCTGGTGGAATATATCGTGCAGTACGTTCTGAAAACATGCCAGCGCGAACTTGCAACACTGGAAAGAGACATTACAAAACTTGAAAAAATTAAACGTCCGTTCTACAGGATGAGCTATTCCGAAGCTGTTGAATGGCTACAGAAAAACGACGTTCCGCTGATAGAGAAAATCGACGGCAAGGACGTTCCGAGGCCTTTCCCATGGGGCGAGGATTTCGGTACCGTACAGGAAGAAGCTATCATGGAACAGTTCGATAAACCATGTATTATCCACCGCTACCCGACAGAGGTGAAAGCATTCTACATGAAACGGGATCCCGAAAACGAGCAGGTTGTTATGGCAATGGATATGCTTGCCCCGGAACGCGGCGGCGAGATCATCGGCGGCAGCCAGAGAGAAGACAACTTCGACTACCTGCTTGAAAGAATTAAAAAGCACGACCTGCCCGAGGAAGAATTTAAATGGTTCCTGGACCTCCGCCGGTACGGATCAGTTCCGCACAGCGGTTTCGGCCTTGGTGTGGAAAGGGTAGTAAAATGGATTTCCGGCGCAGCTCACATCCGCGAGGTTATCCCATTCCCGAGAATGATCCACAGGATTGTTCCGTAGCAGTTTAGTACATGATAAATATAAAAAATCCGGGTGTGGCTTCACATCCGGATTTTTTTTCGAATTTTATTTGATAGAAATAGTAAGAAAAACAAGTGTACAACAATTGCAATTATCAAATAAATAAAACCAAATTCTGATGTTAGATAACCAAAGCAAAATCCATATATAATTGAAATTGTTCCAACTAAAACAATTATCTTAATTTGATTTTCAACTATAGTAAGCATAATTTATACCGTTATAATTTTGTAAATTTTACCCAAACTTCAACTTCACAATTAGTACCATTTTTTAATGGAATTACATAGTAACCAAAATATTTATCATTTTTATTCCGATTACTTAGATCATTTGCTGACCAGGGAAAAGAGATTATTTCATCAATTTTACCAACTAAAAATGGTTTCCCATTATCATTTTCCATTAAAGCACCACTAATTTTAAAAAAATTATCAGGACTTTTATCAATTTCAAATATTTTCTTTTCTTGTAAAGATTCAACAAATTGACCATTACGACCATTATGACAATGGTTGTTATCTTTGGAATAATGTACAAGTTGGTTTCCATTTTTATCAAGAATATTAAAATCATAATAAAATTCTCCCCAACCTTCTAGAAAACCATCGCAGTCTTTAATAATTCTAAAGCCTGTTAGTTCAACTTGTATTTTCTGTTTCTTATACTCATATTCTTTAAACTCAACTTCTTTGCCATACGCAACAGTTGAATTATCAGATAAATATTTTAATTTATATGATATCGGAACTCCTGGATTTGAGACGCTTACAGTATTGTCTTTCTCTAAAATATCTAATAATGATTTAACATTGTCGGTCTTAAGTAGGTTTGTACCATTTTTTGCTCTTCCGCCAATTATTAATGCATCAATTTTTTCTTCCTTCAATGAAGAATATGATTGATTATTAATTCCAGACTTTGCTCCCATTAGCCTTGCTTCAATATTGGTTTCAAGTTCTTTAATATTTCCTTGCTTTTTTGTTTTAATAATAACCTGTCTGCCATAACTAACTTGGGAAACATAAGCATACGGATTATTAGGAATGATGGTTTTAGATATTTCGGCTAAATTGGCTTCGGTATTAAATAAATCTTTCGGGTTATCAGGAGCTTCAAAAGAAGCAGTATAATAAACTTGACGAAATATTAAGATAGATTCAGATGATTTATGACTGTTTTTGTTTTTTACACCTGCTTTAAATTTTGCTGGTAGCCAACCAATTTCAATTTTGGCTTCAATACAAGATTTCTCAATATTTTCGGTTTTTAAACTGAGTATATTAAAATCTGCCTGTTGAGAATTATTAAGATTTTTTAAAATATCAAATATCGTTGTTTGTACATTTGCTGCATCAATTTTTTTAGCAAAGGAACTACCAACCTGAGAAAGTGTTATTGTTGATCCAGAACGATTACTATTAAATACCCCATCTAATTGTCCTTTGGAGATATCATTAATTCTAACAATTGCTCCTGGATAAATTTCCGGATTCGAGTCAAATAAAAGAAACTCATCAATATTGGTAGAAGTTCTAAAAATTTTTTCTTTGAAGGTAATGTTTTTTTCTTTTTTTTCAATTTCAGACATCAATTTTTGATTTTGTTCATTTTTTACAATATCCAACTTTTTTGTTTGTTGAATAGTTTTGTTAAATTCTGAATTACTATCGTTACAAGATATGAGAAAAGAGACGAGTAGTAGTAGATGGAAAAAGGGTAGTAACTTCATGACAACCTCGAATATTATAATTATTAAGACAAATGATTTATTTTTATTAAATCTTGAATCTTTTTAGCTGAACAAATTCCTAAAAAATTGCTATAATTGAAGATACAAAAAGATAGTACAATAATCAAAAATTTCTTAATTTTTAATATAAATAATGGTTATTGTTTAAAAACATCATGTTAATAATAGAAGTTTTCACTTGAACCTACACTTTTTGTGTGTAGAAAATTATTTATCATGTTTTAGTAAAGCCTGATAATTTCAGAATATTTCTTTTTCTTTCCTTTCCTCCAGAGCTTGAAGTATCAGGAAGTCGGCAGTTTTGGAAACAAGCCACCCGAAGTTCTCATCCTTTAGGAATGCCTGTTCGGCGTTTGGCTGCGGGTTCAGGAAATCCATAGCGTACAGATCATTCCCCGAAAGTGCAAATTCCACTGCGTTGAAATCAAATCCCAGCTTTTGGCTGACTTGTGTACAAGTTTCAGATATTCTGTCCTTAAGGTCGGGGCTGATATCAGCTTCGCCGGGTTTGTATCTCATGTGGTGGGGGCGTGCAGGTTCGTACTCCATAATTCTTACTTTTCTGCCGCCGATAACATAGCATCTGAAATACTTCTTATAATCAATTGATTCCTGAAGTATCATTACCTTATTGCCTGTAAGGTCGTAGGCCGCGAAAAATTCATTTGGGTTGTATACCTTATATGATATAAAATTTCCGTTTCCCTTATTAGGCTTAAGAACTGCCGGCCATCCTACATAATCAAATATTTCATCCCAATCCAAAGGGTATTGCAGGTTTTTCAAAGATTCCGAACTTGCTCCGGGAGGATGCTCCTTGCTTGGAAGCAAAGCTGTGCGCGGGACTTTTATACCATTCATATTTGCCATTACAGCGTGAAAAAAATTATCATCGGCACATTTCCTGAATGGATTGTTAACTACTTTGATTCCTTTTAGCGCAGCTGCTTTCAGCATTGACGAATAAAAGGGGACTTCCTGTGATGCTCTGTCGAAAATCAAGTCGTATTCAGGAATTATATCCAACAGGCCGGCCCCGATTTTCATTATTTCAGCGACAACTGCGTTTTTGCCTTTATCATTTATTTTTTCGCACAGGGCAGGGGGGAAGCTCTGCTCCATACCGTATATAATACCTATCTTTTTCATTGTGCCCTCCGTATGGACGAATCTTAACTAAAATGCCAGAACTTTCTTGCTTTCGAAACAGAAATATGGTACAGACAGAATTACTTCTCCAAGTCTTTCAGCTTTTTTATTAAGGTTCTTTTCAACTAATGCGTATACATTTGTTCTGTCCTCCTCGGGAACAAGCTTATCCCATGATTTCCTGAAAAAATGCTTTATCAGGTGGTAATCCATCATCGACGTTCCGTCGGCAAAGCGATAGAAGAAAGTGTCTGTATAAATATTTTTCACATTGAATCCAACATTTATAAGCGTCTCGTATATACTGTCACGGTTTCTTCTTTTATCATTAATATGTGATTTTATACTGCTTATAATTTCGGGTTTTCCGATTTCTTTAACTGCTTTTTCGAACTGCTCATAAAATTCAATAAATGTACGCCTTGTGTTCTGGCAAAGGAGGAATTGCGCCCCGCGTTTGGAAACTCTGCCAACTTCTCCTATTACTGCTTCAAAATCATCAGCATTATTTGCCCCGTTGTTTGATATTATAAGGTCAAAACTTTGCTTGTCGAATGGCATATCTTCGGCATTAGCAACAACCGGATCAATATTTTCTATGTTTAGGAAGTCTGTTTTTTGCTTAAGCCTGTCTATCATGATCGGATCAATATCCAGAGCCGTTACTTTGCAATCATTGCCAAAGCGTTGAGCAAGCTCTATACTTAAAAAGCCGGTACCGCATCCTACATCAAGTATATTGATATTCTTCTTGAAATTGATTTTCTCCAACAGCATCCAGGCAAAATTCGATGACCACAATGGCAGTTCGTCTGCCAGGTCGCCGCCGGGAATGATGCTGTCATTTTTAGTTGTTGCAGCTTTACTGTTCATGATCTATCCTGATTATATAATTTTTAGATAATATAAGCATTTTTTTTAAGTAAGGCAAATAATCACTTATTCGGAACCATGTTTCCTTAGTGCATCGTTTATCAGGGATTCGCCTGTTTCATTCAGTACTTTTCCAATTTTTGAAGCACTGCATGATTTATAAAGTCCGGCGCAGGTTAATGTAGCAAATCCGTGAGCGAAAAACCACATTTTGTACAGAAGCCTTATTCGTTGAAAGCTGTCAATTGATGAGAAGGATTGGTTCTTGTCCAGTTTTATTTTCATGTTAATAAGAAAATCATTAACGATATCCCTGTCTTCCGTATTTTCCAGGAAAAGAGCTTTGTAAAGGTTCCCTTCCTCCTGTGCGAACAGAACAATGCCGATGCCTATATCTATGTATTCTTCGAATTCATAGTTCTTAACTGTATATTCAGTAAGTAATTCTTTCGATTTAATTATTACTTCGCGACGTAACTCATCCATAGATGCAAAGTGACTGTAAACCGGAGCCGTAGAGGCGTTCATCTCTGTAGCAACTTTCCTGGCAGTCAGGAAATGTATTCCTTCTTCCCGGACGATGTCGAAGCCTGCTTCAATTACATCATTCCTGGTAAAAACTATTGATCTGGCCATCTTTTTATAACAACCGTTATTTTAAAAATGCATTTTACCTGATAGCAAGATAAAATCTTTTCAAGAATTTTGAAAATTTATCTTTTTTCATAACTCATTATTTTTTAGCTTAATAGAGTAAGGGGAATATAAAAGTTTTGTTTCGGATAATAATATTAGTTTGGATAATTCCTTGCAGAAATGAATGATTAGGACTAATTTTCAAGTTATTTTGGGTTTGAAAAGCCTTGTGCTTTTATTTTTTTTGGGAAATAATATTGTTGAAAAATAAAGATGAGATGAGATGATCAAAACAATAGTTTTCGCTTTGATTTTTATAGCAGCGATGGTATTTCTTTATACCAGCCTGAAGAAAGTCCTCGGATTGATGAAAGTGGCAAAAGCCGAGGATCGTTCCGATAATGCAGGAGCCCGGATAGCTAATGTTCTGAAAATTGCCATAGGCCAATCCAAGATTTTCCGTGATTCTGCCGCCGGACCCGTTCATGCCGGTATTTTCTGGGGCTTTCTGGTATTTCTTTTTTCGGCTTCGGAAGGTGTTATACAGGGATTCTATCATGGCTTTACATGGGGATTTCTCGGGCCGCTTTATTCTTTGATAACCTTGTCTACAGATATTTTCTGTGTTGTTATTATTATTGCAATAGTAATTGCTTTCCTGCGCAGGTTTGTTTTTAAAATTGAAAGGCTTCAGGGCGACAAGAGCGAAGTGTTGGATGCAACGATCGTTCTCGGTGCAATATTTACTATCACCGTTTCACTTCTTATTCAGAATGCTGCTCATTCTGTGTTGATTCCGGGCGAGGCATGGGCAATAAGGCCGGTTAGCAGCGCCATTGGAGCTTCAATAATTTCATTATCTTCAGCCGGTACTGTTTACGAGGTTTGCTGGTGGATACATATAATTACAATTCTGGGATTTGCGAATTTTCTTCCTTATTCAAAGCATTTTCACGTTTATACTTCAATTCCAAATGTTTATTTTGGAAAGCTCGGATTTCCGAACAGCCTGGAAACAATTGATTTCGAGGATGAAAGTATTGAAAAATTCGGAGTTGTTGATATTGATGACCTGAGCTGGAAAAATATCCTCGATTCTTACTCATGTACTCATTGCGGACGCTGTGCAAGTGTTTGCCCTGCTAATACAACTGGTAAAGAGCTCAGCCCGAGGGAAATAATTGTTCAGATGAGGGAACGCACGGTTGATGCTGCCGCTATTATTTTGAAACTTCAGGATAATCCGGAGGCAGAACTTACTGAGGATGAACAAAAAGTTCTTGAAAAACGCTTTGTTGGTGATTATGAAAGTACAACAGCTCTATGGCAGTGTACTACATGCGGTGCATGTATGCAGGAATGCCCTGTATCAATCGAACATGTTCCGGTTATTGTTGGCATGAGGCGAAACCTTGTGATGATGGAATCAGATTTTCCTGCAGAATTGCAGTCAAGCTTTGGCGATCTGGAAAATAACGCCACACCCTGGTCATTTTCACAGGAAGAGCGAGCTGACTGGGCAGAGGGGCTTGAAGTTCCTACTGCTGCCGAGAAGCAGGATTTTGATGTTTTGTTCTGGGTTGGCTGCGCGGGCAGCTATGACGACAGGGCAAAGAAAATATCTATGGCTTTCAGCAAGCTGCTTAACGAGGCAGGCGTAAATTACGCTATTCTTGGTACAGAAGAAATGTGCAACGGCGATATTGCCCGCAGAACCGGTAATGAATACCTGGCTGATATGCTGGTAAAAACAAACATCGAAACAATGAGCGCATATGATGTTAAGAAAATTGTTACTATATGTCCGCATTGCTTCAACACATTTAAAAATGATTATCCTTTGTTTGGTGCGGAATATGAAGTTATTCCTCATTCGGAATTTTTAAACCAGCTTATAAAAGAAGGCAAGCTGAAACTTAAAGGCAATGGAGCCAGGAAAGTTGCTTATCATGATTCATGTTACCTGGGCCGCTACAACGGTATATTCGAAGCTCCGAGAAATACAATTAAAAGTGTTCCCGGGCTGAGCATACTGGAACCGGGCCGAACCGGCGATAAAGGATTCTGCTGCGGTGCCGGCGGCGGACAGATGTTCATGGAAGAGACTGAAGGAAAGAGGGTTAATATCGAACGTACAGAAGAACTACTGGCAACAGGAGCCGATACTATTGCGGCTAACTGTCCTTTCTGTATGACCATGCTTACCGACGGCGTGAAAGCTCTCGACAAAGAAAACATAGAGGTTAAAGATATTGCAGAGATTATCCTGGAAAATCTGGATAAATAATCTTTTTAATAAATATTTTTTATTAAGCTCCGGAGTAGTTTTCCGGAGCTTTTTTTATTCGGAATCAGGCAAATTCAATTATCACACATAATTAAGTTTGATAGGACAGATACTGCTTTGGGCGTATGATTTTGATGTGCACACATCACGATTACAGATAAAGAAACATAGCTGTAATAGTAATCATTTTTTCTTATTATTAAGTGATTGGAAAAAGAAATTCGGAAATTTAATTATTATTAGTATTGATGCTGATTTTAAAAAATTACCGCCGGGGAATATTGTTTGTAATTAAATTATTGATTATAAATAATTTGAAAATTCCGGTTGAAAAAAAAATTTAGAAAAACAGCAAAAAAAATCGATATTTATGATAAATTTCCTTATTTTAGAACTTGACTGCTTGTAACAGAGCATTTAGATATTAATAATCATAGTGGGGAATTTATGCTAACCGATTTTGGAATTATCCTTTTATTTATGATAATCGGTGGTGTTTTTGTTGCAATAGGTATATTTGCCTCCTCGATTGTCAGGCCCAGCAAACCCACGAAAGAAAAATTATCCACTTACGAATGCGGCGAGGAACCTATAGGCACTCCCTGGATTAGATTTAATCCCAGGTTTTACGTAGTAGCTCTTGTCTTCTTGCTGTTTGACGTGGAAGTCGTATTTTTATTTCCCTGGGCAACAGTTTTCAAAGGCCTCGGGTGGTTTGCTTTCATCGAGATGTTCGTATTCGTGGTAATTCTTCTTGCAGGGCTGGCTTATGTATGGGCAAAAGGCGATTTGGAATGGGATAAACCGAAACCCTACATTCCGAATTTGAAAGACCTTGTGATAACAAAGAAAGACCGGGAAGCACAGCAGCAATAACTGCTGTCGGAGTAATTTGAATTAATGGTATTTAATAAGAATCGGAGTCGCTGATGGGACTACTGAATAAGCTTGGCGATCCTTACAATGCTGATGGTATAATACTCGGCACAATGGAGGATGTTTTAAACTGGGGCAGGTCGAAGTCTGACTGGTATCTTCATTTTGGTCTGGCTTGCTGCGCAATTGAATTCATGGCTGCAAACGCAGCGCATTTTAGCTTCATGAGATTCGGATGTATTCCCAGAGCAAGTCCGCGCCAGGCAGATTTTATTATCATTTCCGGTACAGTAACGATAAAAATGGCTGAAAGAGTAAAAAGGCTTTACGAGCAAATGGCAGAGCCAAAATATGTTGTTTCCATGGGTTCATGCGCCAATTGCGGCGGCCCTTACTGGGAGCATGGCTACCATGTTCTGAAAGGCGTGGACAGGATTATCCCGGTGGATGTATATATTCCCGGTTGCCCGCCAAGGCCCGAAGCATTCCTTGAAGGAATGATACAGCTTCAGTCAAAGATAAAGAAAGAAGAAATTTTCAAGAAACGTGAAAGACTTGCCGCCGAGGATAAAGTTGCTGAAGAAGCAAAAGCCAATGCGGAAGTTGATCATTAATCCCTTGTAGTAATAATTAATTTCGGGGAATTATGACAGCTCAGGAAATATTCGAGAAACTAAAAGAAGAGTTCGGCGATGCGATCATCGATCTGATTGCCGAAGAGCCTTCTGATCCGTTTATTAACGTGAATCCTGAAAAAATTGTAGATATATGCCTTGAGCTCAGGGATAACGAAGAAATGCTTTTCGATTATATGACAAACCTGAGCGGTATGGATTACGGTGATAAACTCGGAGTGGTTTATCATTTTTATTCTGTTAAGCATAAGCACAGCATTGTTCTTAAAGTAGAACTTGACCGCGAAGACCCGCATATCGAAACAGTTGAAAATGTCTGGCGTACTGCCGACTGGCATGAGCGCGAGGCCTGGGATATGTTCGGTATAAAATTCGACGGGCATCACAACCTTATCAGGATACTTACCTGTTACGATTGGGAAGGCCATCCTTTGCGTAAGGACTACAAGGTTCAGGAAGAATATCACGGTATTAAAGTACCATATTGATTTTATTAATGAAAAAACGGGTATAAATAGTGGCTGAGAGAAAAATATTTGAATACGATTTTGGCGCTGTACAAGCCGAGAGAATGCGTGTTAACGTCGGCCCGCAGCACCCGTCAACACACGGTGTGCTACGCCTGGAAGTCGAACTCGAGGGCGAGATCGTTACTGATGTTATCCCGCATGTCGGCTACCTGCACCGCTGTTTCGAAAAACACTGTGAAGTGATGACATATCCGCAGGTTACTCCTTATATCGACAGGCTGGATTATATCTCCTCGATGAATAACGAGTGGCCTTATATTATGGCTGTTGAAAAACTTATGGATGTTCAACCTACTGAAAAAGTTGAATACATCCGTGTAATAATGGCAGAACTGAACAGGATTGCCAATCACCAGATAGCAGTTGCAACATTCGGCCTTGACGCCGGAGCGTTTACTCCTTTCCTGTATTTATTCCGCGATCGTGAATGGATCCTGAATATATTCGAAAAGGCTTCCGGCGGACGTTTGCTTTATAATTATTTCAGGGTTGGCGGCCTTGCCGCGGATGTTTCCCCAACCTTCAAAGAAGACTGCCTGGCAGTTGTTAAGCAGGTAAGAGAAACAAATGCTGAAATTGAAAACCTTCTGATATATAATGAAATATTCGTGAAACGTTGTGCTAATGTTGGTATACTTCCGGCTGATGTTGCCGTGAATTATGCCTGCAGCGGCCCGGTTCTTCGCGGTTCGGGACTTCCTTTCGATCTGAGAAAATCAGAACCATATTCAATTTATGACAGGTTCGATTTTGAAGTTCAGGTGGGTAAGGGCGATGTAGGAACTGTCGGCGACAGTTGGGACCGTAACATGGTAAGGATGCGCGAAATGGAAGAAAGCTGCAAGATTATCGAGCAGGCCGTTGCGCAGATGCCGACCGAAGGCGACGTGAAAGAAAATATTCCCAAGAAACTCAGGCCTCCGAAAGGCGAAGTTTATTGCAGAACTGAAAACCCGAAAGGCGAGCTTGGATTCTACGTTGTATCCGACGGAAAACCGAAACCGCAGAGGGTGCGTTCCAGGGCTACAAGTTTCGTAAACCTTGCAGTATTGCCGGAAATTTCCAAGGGATATATGGTAGCGGACTTAATCCTGATACTTGGTTCAATAGATATCGTGCTTGGGGAAGTTGACAGATAAGATGACAAATAATATTTATAACATAAATCCGATTAAATGATGGAAAGTAATTTTATTTACGGATTATTCAGCAACGAGTTTATAGCGATAGCGTTAATATCAATATTACCGCTGCTTTTCCTTTTGCCTTATGCCCTTGTGGCAATTCTCGGTGAATTGAAAATCGCTTCATTCGTTCAGGAGCACCTCGGGCCAATGCGTACAGGCCCCTGGGGAATTTTTCAGCCGATAGCCGAAGTAGTGAAACTTCTACAGAAGGAAGATATTACACCCGACGCGGCTAATAAGCCCTTGTTTAACCTTGCGCCGTTTATAATGTTTATCGGTGCTTACGCCGCATTCGCGGTGATTCCTTTTAGCTCGGTATTTGTTCCGGCTAATATCAACCTTGGCTTGTTTTTCATATTTGCTATCGGATCTTTTGGTGTAATTGGTATCGTTATGGGCGGTTGGGCTTCGAATAATAAATATTCGATACTTGGCGCCATGCGTGCTGCTGCTCAGATAATCAGTTACGAGATACCCGCGGCTATGGTACTTCTTACTATTGCTGCTATGGCAGGTTCCCTGGATATGCAGGTGATAAATCAAAACCAGGACGGTTGGTTCTGGAACTGGTATATTTTTGGTGGTGAATGGACCTCTTTCTGGCAGATATTTATTTTGCCTTTTACTTTTGGTTTATTTCTCATCTATATCTTAGCGTCTCTTGCAGAAACAAACAGGACACCTTTTGACATTCCCGAGGGCGAATCAGAGATCGTTGCCGGTTATCACACGGAATACAGCGGAATGAAATTTGCAATGTTCTTCTTTGCTGAATACGCAAATATGTTCGTTGTTTCAGCTCTGATAACAATTCTTTTCCTTGGCGGCTGGAACTCTCCTTTTGGTGATTTCCTGAATCAGCCATGGATGCAGCCTGCATGGTTTATCCTAAAAGCCTTCTGCTTTGTATTCCTTCAGATTTGGCTGCGCTGGACACTTCCGAGACTCAGGGTTGACCAGCTTATGTATGTGGGATGGAAAGTACTTGTACCATTATCATTCCTTTGTTTCATGGCGATTGCATTATTCGTGATGCTAAAGTAAAATCAGGAAACGTGAAATTATAGTTAATTGGAGAAAAGATAAATGGGCGAATACATAAAAAATATATTTAACAGCATTTACACGGTTTTGGTGGGTATGAAGATCACTCTCGACCACCTTTTCCGCAAGAATGTTACTCAGCAGTACCCCGACCGCTGGCATCCGATAAAAGAAAAATTTGACGGCAGCCGTTCATGGTACGAAGGTGATCCCGGCAGGGGAGACATGCCTCCGAATTCCAGGAACAGGTTGTTCCTTGATTGGGAACTTTGTAACGGATGCCGCAGCTGCGAACGTGCATGTCCCGTTAGTTGTATAACCGTTGATACGGTAAAAGTTGTACCGGGTGATCCTGATGCTACACCGCTTAAAGACGGAAGTAAGCGAGGGCTTTGGGTTACTAAATATGATATAGATTTTGCCAAATGCTGTTTCTGCGGTTTGTGCTGCGAGCCATGCCCGACAGAAGCAATTAAAACAACTGTTGAATTTGAATACTCCACTTATAACCGCGAAGAGCTAAAATACAGCTTTGCAACTATGAGTGATGAAATGATAAAAGAAAAGACAGAAATGTTTGGCAAATTCCAGGCAGAGAAAAAGAAAAAAGCTGCCGCTGCAAAAGCAGCCAAGGCTGCTGCTGCTAAGAAAGAAGAAGAAAAGAAATAACGGAAATAATTCTTTAAATAACAATAATATTTAAGAGCTATGGCACTATTTGATGCAATATTTTACATTTTCGCGGCACTGATAATCTTGTCAGGCGCTGTGGTTGTGATGTCCCGCAATATAATGTACTCTGCCTTCGCGCTGTTGTTTACATTATTCGGGATTGCCGGGCTTTACGTGCTGCTTAATGCTGATTTTATCGCAATTACACAGATAATGATCTACATAGGCGGTATTCTTGTTCTGATCATATTCGGTGTGATGCTCACCATGAAAGTGACCAGCGTGAACATCAAGACCGGGATAACCAACAAGATACAATACGGGATAACTGCTGCAGTCGCCGTTGCTATGGCGATAATGCTGATTATCATGTTTAACAATGTTGACTGGTACCAGGCTTCGGGGCCAAACCTGAATGCTACGATAGAACCTATCGGTACTGCTTTATTAACTGATTATCTTATTGCTTTCGAGGCAGCTTCTGTACTATTGCTTATAGCTATAATCGGTGCAGCTTTAATTGCCAGGAAGAACAAATAATCTACGGGAAACATCATGAGTATTGGATTAGAACACTATTTATTTGTAAGCGCCATACTTTTCGTGTTTGGCATATTCGGTATTGTCACCCGCAAGAATGCTATTATGGTGCTGATGGGCCTTGAGCTGATACTTAATTCCGCAAATATTAACTTCGTTGCATTTTCGAAGTTCGGCGGGATGAATATCGAGGGGCACGTTGCAACCATCTTCGTGATAATACTTGCTGCTGCAGAGGCGGCAGTGGCGCTGGCTATCGTACTTAACATCTATCAGAACTACAACCACATTAATGTGGATGAAGTCAGCAAGATGAAAGACTAAGCCTGTGCGCCGGGATAATATGAACAAATTAATTCAAAGATAGTATAAAGAATAATTATGGCACAAGATACCTTATTACAAATCGCAACGATTGTCCTGTTGCTGCCTTTGCTGAACTTCATTTTCCTGATCTTTTTCGGGAAAAGGCTCGGCGATAAGATCTCTTCTGTAACGGGTACTTCGGTTCTTGGTATCGGATTGATACTTTCTATCATAATTTTTATTGGCAAGGTATTCATTCATCACCCTGAAACAGTTGCCAAACCGGTACTGGAAAGGTTTGAATGGTTCAGCCTTGGAACGTTGAGTATCCAGGTAGGGATCGGGGTTGATAACCTGACGGCAATTATGCTTGTTGTGGTTACTATGATATCCTTCCTTGTTCACTTATTTTCAACCGAATACATGCACGGCGATAAACGCTTTACGCGTTACTATGCATACCTGAGTTTGTTTACATTCTCGATGCTTGGTATTGTTATCGCTAACAACTTTTTGTTCATGTATGTATTCTGGGAACTTGTTGGCCTCAGTTCATACCTCCTTATCGGATTCTGGTATGAGAAAAAATCAGCCTCCGATGCCGGTAAGAAAGCTTTTCTTACCAACAGGGTTGGCGACTTTGGTTTCTTCGCGGGTATAATGATACTCTTCTTTACTTACCAGTCATTCATGTTCGAAGATATTTTCGCAAAAATCGGTATGGGAATTCTCCCATTCGACAGCGGAACAATGATGACTGTTGCAGGTATTCTTATATTCTGCGGCGCTATTGGTAAGTCGGCCCAGTTCCCTCTTCATGTCTGGCTTCCTGATGCTATGGAAGGCCCTACTCCCGTGAGTGCGCTTATCCATGCTGCAACAATGGTTGCCGCCGGTGTTTACATGACGGCCAGGGTATTCCAGATGATGACTGGCGATGCGCTTACATTTATCGCTTATATCGGCGCAATTACTGCTTTCATGGCCGCCACAATAGCTTTAACACAAAACGATTTCAAAAAAGTGCTTGCCTACTCCACCGTCAGCCAGCTTGGCTACATGGTAATGGGGCTTGGGGTTGGCGCTTTCACATCAGGATTTATGCACCTTGTAACCCATGCATGGTTCAAAGGCGCGTTATTCCTTTCTGCAGGTTCGGTTATTCACGCTATGCATCACTCAATGCACAAGGCTCATAACCATTCAATGGACCCGCAGGATATAAATAATATGGGTGGATTGAGAAAAACAATGCCCTGGACTTATGGAGCATTTCTGCTATTGACAATGGCAATTGCAGGTGTGCCCTTCCTGTCAGGTTTTCTTAGTAAGGACGGTATCCTTGCAGGTACATTCGCATTCGGCGTACTTACCGGCCACTGGCTTATCCCGATTATGGGATTTGGCGCCGCAGCCATGACGGCATTTTATATGTTCAGGCTTCTGATAATTTCTTTCCACGGTAAACCAAAAACTGATATTGCCGCTAAAACGCATGAAAATAAATTTGTTGTGGTATTTCCACTGATACTTCTCTCGGTATTGACATTATGGTTTGTATATTCTCCAAACCCGTTTAATGCCGGAGCCGGTTGGTTCCATTCAGCTGTGAAGACACCTGAAAATGTTATACCTGCCGAATTACAGTGGAATCATCTCCTTCCTTTGGAAGAAGCTCACCACACTCAGGCAGCCGGGGTTCATTCTCACGGACACGGCGAAGCTGCCCAGGGGCACGAAGCTGTTCATGAAGAATCACATCATGCAGAAGCAGAAGAAGCTCACGGCGGTCATCATGCTGCCACTTTATTCGAAGAAGAATTGCATAACGCACACTATCCGGCCATGGGATTATCAATTTTCCTTGCCGCTATGGGGATACTGATCGCCTTTGCGATCTATCAGTTCAAAGTGGCCAACCCGGATAATATTGCAAAGCAGATTATGCCATTATATAAATTCTCTCTTAATAAATGGTATATAGATGAAATGTATCATTACAGCTTCATCGGCGGTACCATTCTTATATCAAAATTTATGGCATTGTTCGATAATAAAGTTATTGACGGCCTGGTGAATTTTGCCGCAACAATAGCCCGCTTCATCGGCTGGGTATCCGGTAAATTCGACGGACTTGTTATTGACGGTATCGTTAACCTGCTTGCTAATATCGTCGGATTCTTCGGCGCTGCTTTCCGTAAGTTCCAGACCGGTAAGGTTCAGACTTACGTGATAATGGTAATCGTGGTAATTATGGTATTGGTTCTCTGGGTATTTTAATCCCGGAACTGATGCCTCTTGAAATTGAAATAATAAAAGAAATATTTAAATTTTGGAGGATCAATGTTTGAATTATTCGGTGTCGGGCCTCTTACCCTGATAACATTCCTGCCGATTTTCGGTATGATTGTTCTTCTCCTGATTCCATCGGGTAAGGATGAGCGCAGTAAAGAAATTTCAAAAACATTGTTCAGGTGGACAACCGTATTCTTTACTTTCCTGCAGTTAATTCTGGCTGTTATTATCTACAACAATTTTAATATTGATGTTGCAGGTATTAATACACAGGAAGGTATGCAGTTTGTTGAGCGTGTATCCTGGATTCATGTAACAAATCTACCGGGGCTGGGCGATGTTAATATCGACTATTTCGTGGGAATTGACGGGCTTAGCGCTCCCATGATACTTCTTACTGCACTTGTTTGCTTTGTTGCATCATTTGCATCATTCGGTATTAGTAAAGCTCCAAAGGGCTATTTCGCCATGTACCTGCTTCTTGATGCCGGTATGATGGGCGTTTTCATTGCCCTGGACTTCTTCCTTTTCTACTTATTCTGGGAACTTATGCTGCTCCCGATGTACTTCCTTATAGGTATATGGGGCGGCCCGCGAAAAGAATACGCAGCCATCAAGTTCTTTATTTACACTCTTGCAGGTTCGGTATTCATGCTTCTCGTTATTATCGGGCTATACCTTGCTGTAGGTTCGTTCGATATGCTGAAGATGATGGATCCGGCAAATTACAATCCGGATTCCTTATTTGCAGGATTTGCCACTACCTGGCGATACGTCGGATTTATGGCGCTCTTTGTCGGTTTTGCCATCAAAGTGCCTTCTGTACCGTTCCACACATGGCTTCCGGATGCACACGTTGAGGCTCCGACCGCGATAAGCGTTATCCTTGCCGGTGTTCTTCTGAAGATGGGTACTTACGGTATGCTCAGGATAGCATGGCCGATATTCCCTGATGCAGTTGAATACTTCCAGGAACTGATTGCCGTTATCGGTATGGTTTCGATTCTCTACGGTGCGTTATGTGCTCTTGGGCAGCACAAAGTTGGCAAGAGGGACTTCAAGAAACTTATCGCTTATTCATCAGTGAGCCACATGGGTTATGTTATGCTCGGTATGGCTGCTATGAACAGCGAGGGTATGGTAGGAGCTATCTTCCAGATGTTCAACCACGGTACTATCACTGCTATGCTCTTTATGATCGTGGGCGTAATTTATGACCGCGCTCACACAAGAGGACTTGACGATTTCGGCGGCCTTGCAAACAAAATGCCGATATATACAGGTATTATGACTATTGCATTCTTTGCTGCTATCGGACTTCCGGGGCTAAGCGGTTTTGTTAGTGAAGTTCTTGTATTCCTTGGTGCATTCAAAACATATCCGGTTTATACTGTGATTTCGGCTCTTGGTATTATCATAGGCGCAGCCTACATGCTCTGGGCATTACAGAAAGTATTCTTCGGCGAGCTTCCTGAAAAATGGAAAGGCCCCTGGGATCCTACAGGAAAAAAATACAAACATGATGATATAAACGGTATCGAGCTTACTGCTCTTATTCCGCTTGCTATTATTATTATTTATCTTGGTATTTACCCGAACCCGATGCTTGATCTGATGTCAACATCAGTTAATCATCTTATCGATTTCGTTAAAATCGGCGGCGGATTTGCTGCAGCCGGATTATAATTTTGAATTAATTAAGGTCTGAATAATTCTATGAATTCTATAGACGTAAATTTCCTGACACAACTGCAGAACAGCGTTAGCCTGTTCAAGCCGGAATTTACTCTTGTTGCTGCCTTCCTGGTAGCAATAATATTCGACCTGATATTCAAGAAATCGAAGAATATCTCGGGTATTATTGCAATTATCGGGCTGGTTGTTTCAGGCATATTCCTGCTTGGCCAATCCGGCGAAGAAAGTTATACTTTCTCCAAAATGCTGGTGGTTGACCCGTTCGGACAGTTCTTTAAGTTTTTGATACTTATATCAAGTCTTATCATAGTCCTTATCTCCTTCCTGTCCAAAGAATTGTACAAGGACGGAAGAAGCATGGGCGAGTACTTCTCATTGATACTTGGTATGACGTTCGGAATGTTCCTTATAAGCGAGGCCGTAAATCTTATCATGATTTACCTGGCTCTTGAAATTATGAGTATCACTTCCTACATTCTTGCCGGATACACAAAGGAAATAAAACGCTCAAGCGAAGCTTCCCTGAAATATGTTATCTTCGGTGCGGTGTCATCCGGTATCATGATATATGGTATATCAATATTATACGGCCTTACCGGCACACTTAACCTTTACGACCTGAATATAGTTCTCGGGCATAATGATATGAACAATTTTGCCCTGCTGCTTTCAGGCCTGATGATAATTGCCGGTATTGGTTATAAAATATCAGCTGTTCCATTCCATTTCTGGACGCCCGACGTTTACGAAGGGGCCCCGGTAACAGTTACAGCTTATCTTTCGGTTGCATCAAAAGCAGCAGGTTTTGCTGTTCTTATCCGCTTCCTGAAAATAGGCTTTATTGATAACGGAATGGTTCAGACTGACGCAGTTTGGGCTATGATGTCTGATATTGACTGGAAGAATATTATTGCTGTCCTGGCTGTTCTTTCCATGACTCTCGGTAATCTTGTAGCCGTATGGCAGACAAATATGAAAAGGCTGCTTGCCTATTCAAGTATAGCTCATGCCGGATACATGCTGATGGGCGTAACAGTTATGACGGACGCAGGGGTGGAAGCAGTTATCATTTATTTCGTGATGTACCTGTTTATGAACCTTGGCGCATTTACCGTTATAATGCTTCTGGCTAATAAAATTGGCAGCGAAGATATTGAAGACTATACCGGGATTGGATACCGCGCTCCCGCATTAAGCGTATGTATGGTTATATTCCTTATATCTCTTACCGGGCTTCCTCCGACGGCAGGCTTTATAGGTAAACTTTATATCTTCACGGCTGTTATAGATGCCGGATATATCTGGCTGGCTGTTGTTGGTGTAATAAACAGTGTTGTATCGCTTTACTACTATGTAAAAGTGTTCCGCAACATGTTTGTACGTGGCGTTGATAATCAGAAAGAAGAGTTTAAGTTTGAAGCTCCAGGCTATGCGCTTGTAATTTTACTTGCAATACCTACATTATTATTCGGTGTATATTTTACCCCAATACTTAATTGGGCAAAACACTCAGTAGCTATGCTGATGGGATAATTGTTATAAAATCCTTCCGAAGGTTTCAAACCTTCGGAAGGTTGATAAAAATATGCATTATTAAAAAAGATGTCCTACACCTAAAAAGTGTGGGACATCTGCGTTTTGTGGGGAAAGATTTTATAAAAATAATAAAATTCATTGCCTGGAAACTTAAGTTTGATTACCCACACTATCCGTTATAGAACCAAAAATATAATACTGTGAAGATATCAGTTAAGATTTTGGTAATGTTTAAAATAATGACTTTAAGTATCTGTTGTTCCACTTACACAACCAGTACCAAAAACAGTACCCGTTTGACAGCCCGTACCCATTGCAGAAGTCCCTATGGTGCATGTCATGGAGTTTGTCTGGCCGGTACTGCAACTCATTCCGGAATTTACATCCGGGCCGTTAGTACAAAGTGGACTAAAAGAAGCACTGCTTCCAACAGCACAAGTATTCTTGTCTGTAACCTCTAAAAAAAGCAAGTTTAGTTTTCGATATTTCATATTACAGTAAAAATAATTATACAATTATTTCAAAATATAAAAATTATTTTATAACTCAAAACAATTTAGTAAATTCCATGTTATTAATAATTTACATTTGGTATAAAATGAAAAATATAATTCCTGTATTAATTGTATCTGTCATTATTGGCTGCGCATCTGTTAAAGAAATCCCAAAATTCAGTAAAGTAATTCAGGAAACTTATATAAATGATGAATTAGTTTCCAAAGATATTATGTTTATGAATGAATCCGGACAATTTGAACGGCAGATAAAATATAAACCAGCCGATATTTTAAAAAAAGAGACCAGATTTATAGTTGATTCGTTAGGCAACACGTTGGGCATGACTTCTATCGATTATGATAACGGTAATATAAAAAACGAAAAAACAAAATATTTTTCAGACTTTGAATATAATGATAATGGTAAAATCATTAAACGCTATCAATTTGATAAAAAAGAGGAAAAATATCTCTACGAAACATACGAATATGATTCAGAAGGGCGGGAAATATTAAAAGTTCATTATAATCAAAAAGGTGAAATAACAAAAAGGACTTATACTGAATACGGTGATGAAGAAAATATTCAAAAAGTTTACAAGCCGGATAGCACATTGATTCAAAGAACTGTTACAATTTTTGATGGTGAAAAACAAATATCAAGAATAACAACCGATGCAAATGGAAAAGAACAAAGGAAAAATCTGAATATTTATGATGGTGATAAAATCGTAAAAACTCAATTTTATAAAGATTCCTTACTCTATAGTGAAAATGTATTGTTATACAATGATGAAGAAAAAATCCTAAGCTATCAAAACACAACTTATCAACCGCAAAAAACTATTCAAACGGGAAAGAATATTTACGAGGGAAATAAATTAATCAAAACGGAAATAATAAGAAATGATTCTGTCAGTATAATTTCTTATTATGAATATTATGATTAAATCAAATATTCGGTTATAAAATTTTATCTAATTGAATAAATACACCGAAGTTTGCTTCGGAGTATTTATTCCAACTAATTACTTCCTCCTGAGTCACATGCAAAACCGGAAACGGAAACAGTTGATCCGGAATTACATGTCTGGTAGGCTGGTGATGAATTTGTATTACCATCTGTACAAACACCGTATGGACTAGTTGCATTTGGACTGCTGCCGGAAGGATTACATAAAGTAGAGTTATAAATACTTCCAGAAGCAGCTGTTCCTGCAGAACAATATTGTGAGGAGCTATCCTTTACAAAAAAAAGATTTGGTTTGGAATATATCATACTAAATTTCTTTCTCAATGTTTTAAAAACAACATACAATTACAAATGAGTTACTATCAAATATGCTAAGGAGTTCCGCCATTATCGCAAGGAGAGCCGTTTAATGCATTTAACGATCCTGACAGACAACTATACCAAGTGGCATTGCTGTCAACGCTTCCGTCATTGCATCCACTGCTTGCAGTTGAATCATCAGGAGTACTTCCGCTGTTGCAATGCGTTGGGGTTCCTGGAAATACATTCACCATTCCAGTGGCTCCACTGCCGTCCTGGCAAAGTTGTGCCGTTTCACTATTGAATCCTAAAAGATGTGGTTTTCTGTAAATCATAATTACCTGTAAATATTGAATATCAAAATTTCAACAAAAATACTGAATTTAGATACTTAAATCAAATAAATCACAGAATGTAGCGTTAAATATTAATATGTAAATTGTTATAGATAATATTTTAAAAACGGAGAAATTTATGATTAAGCAGGTTATGGTTGATGCAATTAATGAACAGATAAGAAAAGAAATGTATTCATCGAATCTTTATCTTGCTATGGCTGCATACTATCATTCAATAAATATGAACGGATTCGCTAACTGGATGAGGATTCAGGCTCAGGAAGAACAATCCCATGCTCTTAAGTTATTTGATTATTTGCTTGACCGTGGCGGAAAAGTTAAACTTGGGCAGATAAATGCCACACCTACTGAATGGGAGTCACCTCTTGCGGGTTTTGAAGCAGCTTACGCGCATGAACAGTCGATTACGGCAAGTATAAACGACCTTTATGATCTTGCATTGCAGGAAAAAGACCACGCCTCGGGAACTATGCTCCAATGGTTCATTAACGAGCAGGTGGAAGAAGAAGCCACTGTCAGCGAGATAGTTGACAGGGTTAAACTTGCCGGCGAATCGGGTGCAGGGCTATTCTTCCTTGACAGCGAACTCAAAAGCAGGGTGTTTACTCCCCCAACTGCTGAATAAATAATTTAAAAATTTGACAACCAGGCCTTTGGATTTTTTATTCAAAGGCTGTTTTTAAAATAGAAAAGGAAATATTTATGGACGCAAAAGTTAGTGAAGTCCTGGAATACGCGATTGAAAGAGAACTTGAAGCTGCTGAGTTCTATCGTAGTCTTCAGGATAGAGTGAAATCCGATTCCAGTAAAAATATGCTGAAAGAATTTGAAAAAATGGAACAAATTCATGCAGAAAAAATCAGGAATTTCAAAGCAGAAGATTTTGAAGGGTTTAAACTACCTGAAATTCAGGATCTGAAAATTTCAAATTCAATGGAAGCTCCGGATATTCATGATAATATGACTTTCCAGGAAATTCTTGTTACGGCTATGAAAAGAGAAGAAAAGGCTAACCGCCTTTATATAATTCTATCGAATGCTTCAGATGATATTGCTGTTAAGCAATTGTTCCTGAAGCTTGCAGCAGAAGAATCTCAGCACAAATTGATGCTTGAAACTTTATATGATGATGAGGTTCTTTACGAGAATTAAGGGAATTCAAAAAATAAATTATCCCCGACAAATATATTATTTGCCGGGGATAATATTTTGACAAGTTGAGAAAGTCAGGGTTGGGAGTTATCATCTCCGCCATTACTGCAATAAGTGAAAAGGCTGCCCAATTCGGCAGAATTTCCGACCCAACAGGCAAGATCGCCATTGCCATTGGTACATGAAGAACCATCAACAGAGCCAGTAGTACATCCCGTTAGCCCAAAAGCTGATGAACCATCGCCACAGTATGCTTCGCCCTTGTCGTCATCAAGCGATAACAAGCGCAGTTTTGAGTATTTCATTTTGTATCAACAATAATTCAATGGATAGTTGTTTACAAAATTAATTTAAGGATAAATTTATATTTAACAAAATTAATCTTTGTTTAAAATGTTTATTCTAAGTCAGATTAACAATTCTTAGAGAATATCATCGCTTCCGTTATCACATTCAACTGATAATCCTCCTGATGAAGCCTCGAACCCTGCAACACAATTACCCTTCTCTATGCCAAATGAACATAAAAAATCAATAGCTCCTCCGGCAATACATCCTGTTGAAGCCTGAGCGGCAGTTCCGTCTGCACAATATGTTCGAATAGTTTCGGAATTTATATTATTAAGCCTTGGTTTAGTATATTTCATAATTTTTCTGAGTAATAATAAGTATTTGATTTGTTGGAATTTCCCGTTGCTCTTAGCGGATATCTACCTTGATAACAAAGGCCTAATAGGGTATTGCTAATGAGTGTATATCATGATTAGCAATAACATGGCCAGGAAAACATAGCCCGACAGTTCTTCCTGGAAAAACGCCATTGCCGGATAATTGAAATATCTTTTATTAAGTGCATTGATTTTGAGTTCTTTGCGCTTCATATTTTATTTTTTGTAAATTAATTTCCCAATTGTATACAAAAAAAACTGTAATATTTTGTGAAGACTAATAATTATATTAGTCTAACTGTTAATAATAACAATTAAATATAAGAAAAATATTGCATATATGCTTCGATATTTTCACAAATAATTCTTAAATTTGTAATCTGTAATAGTATTTTTCTTAAAAAGATAAATCTTGACAATTAAATATTTTATGACTTTTTCCATTTAAACTCTATATTAAGGGAATATTGATATGAGCGAAAAGAAATTTGTAATGATCGACGGAAATGAAGCGGCAGCTTACGTTGCTTATAAGACCAACGAAGTTTGCGCTATTTACCCGATTACACCATCATCGAACATGGGTGAATGGGCAGACGAATGGGCATCCAAGGGTGTTAAGAACATCTGGGGCAACATTCCTGAAGTAATGGAAATGCAGAGTGAAGGCGGCGCTGCCGGTGCTGTTCACGGTTCCTTACAGGGAGGCGCTCTGACTGCTACTTTTACTGCCTCGCAGGGCTTACTTTTGAAAATACCTAACATGTATAAAATTGCCGGCGAACTAACTCCGGCGTTATTCAGCATTAGTGCAAGGTCTCTTGCTACACATGCACTTTCAATATTTGGCGATCATAGTGATGTTATGGCTGCCCGTGGTACCGGTTTTGGTATGACAGCAGCAGGTTCTGTTCAGGAAACAATGGACCTTGCTCTTATTGCACAGGCTTCCACTCTGAAATCGAGGATTCCTTTCCTTGCATTCTTTGATGGTTTCCGTACATCACACGAAGTTGCAAAAATTGAACTTCTTTCTGAAGATGTTATGAAAGAAATGATTGACGACGAACTGGTAAGAGAACACAGGGAAAGATCACTTTCACCTGACCATCCGGTTATCAGGGGTACAGCCCAGAACCCGGACGTATTTTTCCAGAATCGTGAAACAATTAATAAATATTATGAAGCATGCCCTGATATCGTTCAGGAGAACATGGATAAATTTGCCAAACTTACAGGCCGTGAATATAAAGTATTCCAGTACGAAGGTGCTCCGGATGCTGACCGCGTGATAGTTCTTATGGCTTCCGCCGGTGCAACAACTGACGAAACAGTTGAATATTTAACAAATAACGGCGAAAAAGTTGGTGTTGTAAAAGTTCGTTTGTATCGTCCTTTCGATGTAAAACGTTTCATGGAAGCCCTTCCTGCAACAGTTAAGAAAATTGCTGTTCTTGACAGGACAAAAGAACCTGGTGCAGCAGGCGAGCCTTTGTATCAGGATGTTGTTGCAGCTCTTTACGAAGGCCTTAACAAGGGTTGGGGTGAAGTTAAAGATATGCCAAAAGTTGTTGGCGGACGTTATGGCCTTTCTTCAAAAGAATTTACAGCTTCAATGGTTAAAGGCGTTTATGATGAACTGAAAAACGACGATCCTAAAAACAGCTTCGTTGTTGGTATCGTTGATGACATTACAGGCAACTATATTGAATATGACAAAGACTTCAGCCTTGAAGGTGATGATGTAGTTCGCGCTATGTTCTACGGCCTTGGTTCAGACGGTACGGTTGGCGCTAATAAAAACTCTATCAAGATCATTGGTGAAAATACAGACAATTATGCTCAGGGTTACTTTGTTTATGATTCGAAAAAAGCAGGTGCTCTTACTGTTTCTCACCTCAGATTCGGCCCGAAACCGATCAGATCAACTTATCTTGTAAACAAAGCTAACTTTGTTGCCTGCCACCAGACAGTATTCCTGGAAAAACTTGATATGGTAAAAGACCTTGTAAAAGGAGGAACTTTCCTTATCAATGCTCCCTGGAAAAAAGAAGAAGTATGGGGCAACCTGCCAAAAACAGTTCAGCAGGAAATTATCGACAAAGAAATCAAACTTTATACAATTGATGCACAGCATGTAGCAGATATCAGTGGCATGGGACGCAGGATCAACACTGTTATGCAGGTTTGTTTCTTTGCTATTTCAGGCGTTCTTCCTCGCGAACAGGCAATTGAAGAAATCAAGAAATCAATTAAGAAAACTTATGGCCGTAAAGGTGATGAAATTGTTAACATGAACCTTAAAGCTGTTGACAATACTCTTGAATATCTCCAGCAGGTTGAAATTCCGGCTGCAGCAGACAGCACATTCGAACTTCACAAGCCTGTTCCGGAAAGTTCACCTGAATTTGTTAAGAATGTTATTGGTGAAATTATTGCCAGCCGTGGCGACGACCTTCCGGTTAGTGCATTCCCGGCAGACGGTACATGGCCAATGGCTACAACACAGTACGAAAAACGCAATATCGCTCTTGATATTCCTGTTTGGGAACCTGATCTTTGTATCCAGTGCGGTAAATGTGCAATGGTTTGTCCTCACGCTTCAATCAGGATTAAATCCTATGACGAAAAATATCTTGAAGGCGCTCCTGCAACATTCAAAGCAATGGATACAAAGGACAAGAACTGGAAAGGCGAAAAATACACTATTCAGATTGCTCCTGAAGATTGTACAGGTTGCGGCGTTTGTGTTGAAGTTTGCCCTGCAAAAGATAAGAAAAATGTTGGCAGGAAATCACTCAATATGGCACCTCAGATGCCATTGCGTACAGAAGAAGTTAAAAACTGGGAATTCTTCCTTAACATTCCTGAAAAATCAAGAGACCTTATCAACGTTAACCAGCTTCGTCAGCAGCAGCTTCAGAGGCCGCTATTCGAATTCTCCGGCGCTTGTGCAGGTTGCGGTGAAACACCTTATGTTAAACTGATGTCTCAGCTCTTTGGCGATCGCGCTGTTGTTGCTAACGCTACAGGCTGCTCATCTATTTACGGTGGTAACCTTCCTACAACTCCATGGTCAGTTGACGCAAACGGTCGCGGTACTGCCTGGTCGAACTCACTGTTCGAAGACAATGCTGAATTTGGCCTTGGAATGCGCCTTGCTATCGACAAACAGAATGAAATTGGCCTTGAACTTATTGAAAATATGAAAGATGCTATCGGTGCTGATCTGGCAAACGATATTATGAATGCTGTTCAGAAATCAGATAAAGACATTGAAGAGCAGCGCGTAAGAGTAGCTGAACTCAAAGCAAAAATTGAAAATCTTGATACTCCTGAAGCAAAACGTCTGAAAGCAGTTGCTGATTACCTTGTTAAGAAATCAGTTTGGATCATCGGTGGTGACGGATGGGCTTATGATATTGGATACGGCGGACTTGACCACGTACTAGCAACCGGCAAAAATGTTAACGTTCTTGTACTTGATACTGAAGTTTACTCGAACACAGGCGGCCAGAAATCAAAAGCCACACCGATCAGCGCAATTGCAAAATTCGCTGCCGGCGGTAAACCGGACAAAAAGAAAGACCTCGGTATGATGGCAATGTCTTATGGCAACGTTTATGTTGGTGTTGTAGCTCTTGGTTCGAACGATGCTCACACACTTAAAACATTTGTTGAAGCAGAAGCCTACGATGGGCCGTCAATCATTATTGCATACAGCCACTGTATTGCTCATGGTATTGATATGACCAATCCTCTCGTACACCAGAAAATGGCAATCGATTCAGGGCAGTGGATACTTTACAGGTACAATCCTGAGCTTACAAAAGAAGGCAAAAACCCGCTTTCACTTGATTCAAAAGCTCCGAAAATGCCTGTTGCAGAATACATGGATGCTGAAACAAGGTTCCGTATGCTTAAGAAGATCAAACCTGAAGATGCTGCTAAATATTATGAGCAGGCACAAAAAGATGTTGATGAAAGATATGCAACTTATAAATATCTTTCTGAAAGAAAATTTGACGGAAACGGCGAAGGCTAATCCCGATAATAGATTGATTAAAAAATCCCTTCCTATTGCAGGAGGGGATTTTTTATTGGCCGGTTATAAAGGTTCTACCCCGTTAAAACAGGAAGAGGGGATCTGATTTAGCGATCCGGAATTGCATTTTGTAATATCGTGAGAAGTATTTTCGTAGCCGTTGGTACAACCATATTTATTAATATTATCAGGAGCTGAACCCGATTCACAAAGTACCTGAGCTGCAGGTGAACCTGCCATTGACCCGGCTAAGCATAAAGCACAGTCGTTATTGCTTAATGATTTTATACTCAATTTCTTGTATAACATATAATTTACCATTGAATTATTAGATAAAATAATGCTCAAAACATGATCAATAATTATTGAATAATAAATATAATTTCGAATAATAAATATCAGATTCATATTATTTGAATATAATATTATTTCGGCCAAAAATAAAATCAAAATTCATCCAAATAATATTTTTTTTCAAAATATTGGAATATCCACACATTTGGGTTACATAATTTCTGCAATATTACCCTGTTAAAAATATTGTTCCGAATTTGCATTATCACGATTATAGATTATACTAATTAACAGAGGTATTCACATGGCGAAAATTGCAATAATCGATGACGATCCGGATATCGTCGAGGCAATTACCCTTATTCTTCAGGCAAAAGGACACGAAACATCCTCAGCGGCCAATGTAAAAGAAGCGTTGGAACTGACAGGCAGCGAAAAGCACGACCTGATAATTCTTGACGTTATGATGGACGAACCTGATGACGGGTTTTACCTGGCAAACAAATTCCGCAGAATCGGAATTGACGCACCGATTATCATGCTGACTTCAATTGCAAGAGTTACAGGTTACGAGTACGGAAAAACGGATGTATTACCAATTGACGAATTCCTCGAGAAACCTGTACAGCCCTCGGTGCTGATTGATGTTACTGAAAAATTGCTGAAATCAGGAGGAGCTAACTAATGCTGGTCAGTGAAAAAAATGTATTGACAAGAGAAATTGAAGAATTAGTCGAAAAATATGACGACGGACGGCAGGCACTGCTTCCTATTCTTCAGGATATTCAGCGCAAGCACGGGCATATTTCGGATTTTGCTCAGCAGGAAATTGCCAGGCTTCTGGATATTCATCCGGTTGAAGTATATGGCGTTATTACTTTTTATTCATTCCTGAAATCAAGTAAGGAAGGTAAATATATTATTAAGCTTTGCAGAACAATTTCATGCGACCTGGAAGGAAAAGACGCTATAGCCAGGACTATTGAAAGAGAACTTGGGATTAAATTCGGGGAAACAACACCCGATAAAAAATTTACCCTGGAATATATCAATTGCATGGGTATGTGCGATCAGGGTCCCGCGATGTTAATTAATGATGAGGTGTTTACAAAAGTAACTCCTCATAAGGTTGTTGATATTCTGAACAGTTGCAAATAGGAGTCAGGAAATGCCGATTTTAAACGAAACAGTTCTTTTTAACAGAAAGAATCATGGCGACGGGCTGGCAGAGGCTCTGAAAATGAAACCTCAGGATATCGTTATGGATATTCGCGAGTCCGGGCTTAAAGGCAGGGGCGGAGCCGGATTCCCCACGGGAACTAAATGGATGCTTGCTGCTGCTGCAATATCTAATAAAAAATATGTTGTTTGCAATGCTGATGAAGGAGAACCCGGAACATTCAAAGACAGGGTGCTTCTGGACGAGTATTCGAAGCTGATATTCGAGGGAATGGCTATTTGCGGTTATTCTATCGGCGCATCAAAGGGGTATCTCTACCTGCGTGGCGAATATTGCTACCTGCTCAGGAAGCTGGAAACTATTCTGCAAACAATGAGAAATGCAAACCGCCTTGGAAAAAATATCCTTGGATCAGGCTTTTCTTTTGATATTGAAATCAGGCTTGGCGCGGGAGCTTATGTTTGCGGCGAGGAATCTGCGTTGATAGAATCACTCGAAGGGCACAGGGGCGAACCCAGAAACAGGCCGCCTTTCCCTGTAAATACAGGATTTATGGGGCATCCTACCGTTGTAAATAATGTTGAAACATTTTCTGCTATTCCTGTAATAATGTTTAAGGGCGCTGAATGGTTTAATTCTCTCGGAACCAGCAAGTCCACAGGTACGAAATTGATTTCCGTTTCAGGTGATTGCGCTAAACCGGGAGTTTATGAAGTCCCTTTCGGTACCACAATTACAGAAATGCTTACAATGGTTGGCGCTGAAAACACAAAAGCTGTCCAGGTTGGCGGAGCTTCGGGAATCTGTATTCCAAGATCCGAGTTCGGGCGAAACCTTTCATTCGAAGACCTAACAACGGGCGGTTCGGTACTGATTTTCAACGAAACAAGGGATATGCTTAAAGTTCTGAAAAACTTTATGGAATTTTTCGTTGAAGAATCATGCGGCCAGTGTACACCATGCCGTATTGGAAATATCAAACTGCTTGAAGGCGTGGAAATGATAGAAGAGGGAACCTGCTCAATGTCTTATCTCAGGGAACTGATGGACCTTGGAAGGACGATGCAGCTTACGTCAAAGTGCGGGCTTGGCCAGTCCAGCCCTAACCCTTTTATAGCTATTATGACACATTTCGAAAACGAGATATTTTTACAAAGATAGGCGGAAATAATAATGTCAAATATAAATAATACTTCCCGTGCCCCGGTCAGCCAGCAGCCTATGGTTGTAAAACAGAAAGCTGACGACAGCGATATTGGCGGGATGATTGAAATAGAGATTAATAATAAACCGGTAAAAGTTGCTATCGGTACTACAATTCTTGAAGCATGCAGGGAAAATAATTTTCATATTCCCACGCTGTGCCATCACGAAGATCTATGCATAGCCGGCGTATGCCGTTTATGCGTGGTTGAAGTGGAAGGTATGCGCACATTACAGGCTTCATGCGCTTTCCCGATTACAAATAAAATCAAAGTATTTACCTCAACTTCCAAAGTTCGCAAGGCAAGACGTCATATTCTTGACCTGCTTCTTAGCGAACACTACGGTGAGTGCTATTCCTGCCGCAGGAACAATAACTGCGAACTTCAGGCCCTGGCTAAAGAATACGGGGTTGATTTTTTCCGTTTCGGACATATCAAAGAGCCTCAGCATATAGTTGACAGGCACAGCTATGCTGTTACAAGGGATATGAATAAATGTATCCTCTGCAAGCGCTGTATCCGTACCTGCATCGACCTGCAGGAAGTCGGCGTTCTGGAAGCTACTAATCGTGGAGATAAAACAACAATTTCCACTTTCCTCGATAAAACATTGCCTAATGTTATCTGTATCGGTTGTGGCCAGTGTATAAACCGCTGTCCTACAGCAGCGCTGAAGGCAAATGACCCTTCGGATGAAATCTGGAATGCAATTGATGATCCTGAAAAACATGTGGTAATCCAAACAGCGCCGTCACCCAGGGCAGCTATTGGAGAAGAATTCGGCCTGGAAGCCGGAACTTCAATGACTTATGAACTGAATTCCGCTCTCAGGACTATTGGTTTCGACAGAGTATTCGATACTAACTTTACTGCCGACCTTACGATCATGGAAGAAGGAACCGAGCTCCTGACAAGACTGAAAAAAGCAATTGTAGATCAGGATTCATCCGTTAAGTTACCAATGTTTACATCCTGCTCTCCTGGATGGGTGAAATATATTGAACATTTCTATCCTGAGTATCTTGCACATGTTTCATCGTGCAAATCGCCTCAGCAGATGTTTGGAGCTTTGATCAAAACATATTATGCAGATGAACACGGTATTGATCCTTCCAAGATTGTATCGGTATCCCTGATGCCTTGTTCGGCAAAGAAATTTGAAGCAAACAGGCCTGAGATGACTGATTCAGGTTTCAAAGATGTGGATTTTGTATTGACAACGCGCGAAATGGCCCAGATGATCAGGGAAGCCGGTATACATCTTCCTGAAGCTCCAAAAGAAAAATTTGACGAGCCATTCGGCGATACAGGATCAGGTTTGATTTTCGGTGCTACTGGTGGGGTTATGGAATCAGCCCTGCGTACTGCTTACGAACTTGTAACTGGCCGCGAAGTACCGTTCGAGAACCTGAATATTACTCCCTGCCGTGGTTTTGACGGCGTAAGGGAAGCAACGGTAAAACTTGAAGATGTTAAGGAAGAATGGAAATTCCTTGAAGGCGTTGATGTTAAATTCATGATAGCCCACGGCACGGCAAATGCCAAGAAAGTTATGGATGCCCTGAAGCGTGGGGAACTTACAGATGTTCACTTTGTGGAAGTTATGGCATGCCCCGGCGGATGCCTTGGCGGCGGCGGCCAGCCTGTTCCTACCAGCCCGGAAATCAGGGCAAAGAGGGCGGAGGCAATATACAAAGAAGCCGAGAATCTTTCCGTTAACAAATCATTCGAGAACGAAAGCGTGAAGTATATTTATGAGAAATTCCTGATTGATGGTCCGGGAGGCCATAAGTCACACAAGCTGCTTCATACTAAATATACTGAACGCGGGAAGTTTATCGACTAAGCGATATTGATTATCAAATTATTAAGGCTGCTCATTAGGGCAGCCTTTGTTTGTTGGTGTCAGATTTTTATCTCAAATAGTCTTTTCTATATGAATGAGTTGAAATAATCTATTTTTTTTCAAGGAATTCAATTAGCTTATGTACCATAGTAAAATTCAGGCCTTCATTATTACTAAGTGCTTTTTGACTACATTTTTCTGTTGCAATATCTATAGCTGCTTCAATATTTCCATTTTCAATAAGAAGTTTGTAAATATTATTTCTTTTCAGATAAGATTCTTCTTTTGAATAATGAGGTAAATGTGTTTTCAAATCATGAATTAAACTATCGCAACAATTATATTGTTTTAATCCGCTTCTTCCGAAATGATATAAAAACCATAATTCGAAGCAAGGGTGTGATTCAATAAAATAAATATTTTTTTTTAATCTGATTTTTTTGAGTTCCGATTCATAGATTCTTTTTTCAGTGGTATCGGTTAATATTCTGTCCAGGTCGAATACACAAAAAACATGATCATAGCCTTCATCCTTCATACTTCTCGCTTTTTTTATTATCGACTTTAAATCAGAATGTTTTGGAAAATCCGGTTTGAGAGTAAATTTATATTTTTTGGAAATATTCATTTGCCGAAAATATATTATTTCTGTTTTGCCCTCTCCTACAATAGCGATACTACTTCTGGTAGGTTTAGTATTTCTTTTCCTTCTACTCATAATTGTTTATTGATGAATCTGACAAATTTGGTTTTGCGCCTAATTTACCAACCCTGTATGCATTGAATGGCGAAAGATTTTTGTGAAGTTTAAATTCAACGAGAGAATATAATTCTGAGGCTCCATACTCATTTTTTTCGACAAACCATACAGTATCGCGCCTTAAAAAATCAAGGTTTAGCAAGTTTATATCATGTGTTGTAAATATTAACTGAGAACTATTGGAATTTTCCAGGAATATCTTAATAAAATGAGCTACTAATTCATAATGCAAAGAATTCTCAAGTTCATCAATAGCATATATCGAACCATCTTTTATCAGGCTTTCTAAAACAGCTCCCATACCAAAAAATCTCAATGTTCCTTTTGATTCTGCAGATATTGGGAGGTATTTTTTCATCATTTTTGTTGAATGTTGGAAGCGAATTTCTTCGGCTTCCACCATCTTATCATTAATGATTTTCTGTTTTAATTCATCAGGTATATTCATACTATTGATGTTTTTTTCAATAGTACTATCAATATCAATTTTTTTGGTAGTAATATCAATTGAAGAAATATTAAAATCAGCTTTTTTTAAAACATCAAGGAGAAATTCTAAGCGGTTTTTGTTGTTTTTTATTTTCGATTGTGCCCAACCAAATAAATCAGAATTGGGATATATAGGTATAGCAAATCCATCTATAAACCAATTATATATATCTGTAATTATTGATTTTTCAACATTGGCTTTACCAAAAGAGGAAAGAACAGAGCTATTTGATATTGTCAGGCCTTCAATTGTTCTTCTGTCTTTTAGTTTTAATTTTGAATAATTGCCAAATTTAATAATGGTTTTATCCTTATTTCTATCGTAAGTTCTCTCGTAAATGAGAGCTGACTTGGAAGACGGGAAAAAAGATAAATTTTCATAATAAACTATTTTTTCGTCTAACTCAACATTGTAAATAAATTTTGTTTTATTTATAAAAAAGGATAAATAAAATCTACTTGGCTTATCAATACAAGAATCATCGAAAATAAATGGGTCACAGCCAGTAGGTTCATTCTTTCCATTTTTTTGATGTAAAATAAAAGCATTTAAAAAGTGAAGAGCCTTTATCAGATTTGTTTTTCCAGAAGCATTAGCCCCGTATATAAATCCTAGTTTTAATATTTTTAAGTTTTTATTAATATCAACACAATATTCTGATTCAAATCCCTTTTCAGCAGTAGCTTCGAAACTAAGTATCTGCTCTTCTCTGAAAGAGAGAAAATTCTCAACTCTAAATTCTAATATCATCTCTACTCCAATTTCACGTAGTATTTTTTCAAATATTCAAAATATATGAAGTATTTTTGTTTTTACAAAATATATCTTAAAGAAAGTAAAAATATGGCTGCTCTTTTCGGGCCGCCTTTGTTTTTTTGAAAAATCAAAATATTATATCTGATAGTCCATGTACTGCTTCATTAGTCCAAAAAATATCCCTGATTATAAAAAAAGTTACATAAGTTTATTTCATATTAAAATATATTTATAGTAAATTCGATGAACTATTGGAGTGAATTAAAATTTTTAATGGATATAAAATGAAATACATCTTCACAGCTTTTACTGTTCTTTATTTTATCACTGCTTCAAATTTTGCTTTTGCAGAAAATGATATTAATGCCGATGAAATCAAAGATTATATTGAATACCTTGCCTCGGATGAAACCGCAGGCAGAAAACCCGGAACTAAGGGCGGGCAGCTTGCTGCTGATTATATTCGGGGAAAAATGAAAGATTTCGGGCTGAAACCGCTTTGTGAAGATTATTATCAGAAGTTTGAGGTTATAAAATCCGTGGATGCCGGAGATGGAAATGTGCTTAAATTCGACAATTTCTCCGGCAAGGTTAAAGAAGATTTTATCCCTTATTCATTTAGTTCCAATGAAGATGTGAAAGCCGAAGTTGTTTTTTGCGGCTATGGTTTTGAAATTGATGAGGACAGCCTGAAATGGAATGATTTCAAGGGGGTTGACCTGAAAGGCAAATGGGCGCTGATACTAAGGGGAGATCCCGAATCTGACAAAACCGAAAGCCTGTTTGCAAACCATGTTGATGAGAGGGAAAAAGTAATTTCCGCAAAAGATAAAGGCGCAGCAGGGGTGATATTTGTATCAGGTCCGAAATTCAGCGAGAAAGACGAACTTGTTTCGATGTTCTACGATAAAAGTTCTTCCGGCGCCGGAATTCCTGTGGTTAATATTAAAAGGTCAGCTGTCGATAAATTCCTTAATGGAACTGGTAAGACTGTTGAAGAACTCGAATCGAAACTGAACGAATCGAAATTACCTGCTTCATTTTCGATACCTAAAGAAATCCTTTTAAAAACAGATGTTATCCGGAATAAAGCAATGACTCAGAATGTTGCCGGAATAATTCCCGGCAATGATCCTGCACTAAAAGATGAATATATAGTTATTGGCGGGCATTATGATCATCTTGGCTATGGCGGACAGGGATCGGGTTCAAGGATGCCGGATACGAATGCCATACATTACGGCGCTGACGACAATGCATCGGGTATTGCCGGAATGCTGGAACTGGCTGAATACTTTGCGAATGAGCAGAATAAAAGAACTCTTGTCTTCGTGGCGTTTGGTGCAGAGGAAATGGGACTGCTCGGATCAAAATATTTTACTGACAATACTCCTTTCGATCTGAAAAAAGTTAAGGCCATGGTGAATATGGATATGCTGGGCAGGCTTAATAAAGATAGCAGAACAGTTATGGTTGGCGGTACCGGAACATCAAAAGAATCCGAAGATATTCTGAATTCACTTGCAGAAGATTTAGATTTCAAATTAAGTTATTCACCCGAGGGTTACGGACCTTCGGACCATGCTGCATTTTACGGCGAAAATATTCCCGTGTTCTTTATCTCAACGGGCGCACATGAGGATTACCATACACCCTTCGACAACGTGGACAGGCTGGACTATGACTCCGAGGAAATGATTGTGACGTTTATATCCGATTTGGTAGCCGAGCTTGACAAGGCCCCGGATATGCTGGCTTTTCTGGAAGCAGGCCCTAAAGTACAGGCAAGCAGGAGGACAAGGCTGAAGGTTACTCTTGGCATTATGCCTGATTTCACTCGAACAGATATTGAAGGCCTGGGTGTTGGGGGTGTTCGCAAGGGCGGGCCGGCTGAGGGATCCGGAATGCTGAAAGGCGATATTATTGTATCTATCAACGGCGAGAAAGTTAAAGACATTTATGAATACATGCACCGACTGAAAAAACTGAAAGCCGGAGAGATGATTACTGTGGATGTACTTAGAGATGGCAGGAAAAAAGTATTGATAGTGCAGTTATAGAGACCAACCTATTGGTATTGAAATTTCTTCTGATCAGATTCGTTTATTACTTAACTACAAAATAATTACAGGTGTAAAATGAGGTTAAAAGTTGTATTAGAAGAATGTGTAGAGGGAGGATATACAGTTTATATACCCGCTTTGCCCGGATGCATAAGCGAAGGCGATAGCGTTGAAGAAGCAATGATAAATATTCGCGAGGCTGCCGAGTTATATCTCGAACCTTTAGAAACTGAAACTGAAGTTTCAAGAAAACGAATATTTGAAGAAATTGAATTATGAGCGAGGTTCCTTCATTGTCTTATGTAAAAATTATTAACTCTCTAAAAAGATTGGGGTTTGAAGTAATCAGGCAAAAAGGAAGTCATATCAGGTTGCAGAAAAATCTTGTCGATAGAATTATTAAAATAACGGTACCTGCTCATAAACCTGTGAAAATTAATACGCTTAGAGTAATTCTCAAACAGGCGGAGATTGATCTTGAAGAATTCAAAATGAATTTATAAAGTTAATAAAAATGATTCAATAAAGAGTCACTGAAATATCAAGACTACTTGAATAGATATTGAATTAAAAGTACTATACCGTAAATAAAAGGTAAAAGCAATACAAAGGGCAAATAAAGAAGATATTTTTTTGTTTGCTCTTTTTTTCTGTTTATAAAGATAATTATCCAGTTGATAAAGCCGTATAAGCCTGATATTTCAGCAATAATTTTAAGTGGTATGATATGTATGATATTATGAAGTAAGTGATTCTGAAAATTATTTTCCGGGATTATCAGAAGAAGGATGAATGATAAAAATGATATTGATGCCAGGATGAAAACTGATCTATTGAAGGATTTATTATTATCAGAAAACATTCTTAGTCTGATTCTAAATATTAAAACAGATAATATAAGTAACAGAATGATACTTGTTATTTTCAAAGAGCTGAAGCTGAATTCCTGATTTATTCCGTTTGTTGGCAATGTTGATTTTGACCAGCATATAAACAGATCGCCAATGGGGTGGAGGCCAAACCCATACATCTTTTTATCATGGTATTGAATGGGTAATCCGATTATTTCAATTAATTTTGAGAGGCCGTCCGAAATTTCCGTATCGCCAACAGCCCTGGCAGTACCAATCGATACAATTGTTGCTGCTGATCCGACCCCGAAAATAACAGGCCCGGAATCAATATCCCCGAAGCCGTTAATTCCTTTCGGATATTCCCTTATAACTGGAAAACCAAGGAAAGTAGAATAAAAATTTTCCTTGAATACATGATAATATTCCTTTGCCTTTTTCCTGTCAATTTCAGCCATTAACCTTATTATTAATGACGTTGATGAGCCTCTTGCGGCTTCTCTGAATTTGTAGTTTGAGTAGTTAACGGAGTGTGGAATTAAACCTGTTTTCGGATCAAGATACTTCTCTGTTTCCCGAAGCCATTGTAATATAAATTCCCCATACTTCGGAGTGAAAATCTGATCATGAATAGACAGTGAAGCTATAGCCGGGAATGCGTCGGCAGGCCATATTGAATATCTGTATGATTCAGGGTATGGAACAGGCAAGTCAGAGAAGCATTGAACAAGCGAATCGCAATTGAGTTTAAAATCATTTTTCTCCTTTTCCGATATTTTTGGTTTTACCCTGAGGATTGAGGCTTTAAGATAGTTTTTCCAGCCGAAATAGAATATACCATACTTTGGGCAAAGAGATTTGTTTCTTTCGAATAAATTTCTGCCTCTTTCGGATTTTATCTCATTGAAGGCCCATTCCGCTTCTGATAAAGCCCGTCTTTTAATGCTATCAGGTATATTTTTATATCTGGCAATTTCAGCCCAGGAAAGTCCGTAAAGAACATTAGTGAAGATAAACCCCTCGGGGTAGATATTTTGCATATCATCTGCGGCGCTGTTTCTCAATTCACCCGATAAATAATTTAGCTGCAGAAACAAGTCTTTTTCAGGTGTATCAATGTCAAAAGTCTGACTATCATTTAGCTTTTCATTGATGAAAAAAATGATAAACATAAGAACAAAACTAATGCAAAAAACTAATTTTTTCATTATATGGAGTCGTTGATTATTTTTGATTATTCCATATCATCTAATCTTCCCGATACCCTTTCCCGGAGTCTCGGTTCCTTTCGAAAGTCCGGGAGGAGTCTGGGATATTGAATTTTTCAAAATTCGATAACTGATTCTGTTCTTTTGTATAGCTTAGTTGTTTTCAAACCATACACTTTTTCGAATTGCGGCATTTTCTCTGATATTTTCATAGAAAAGGTTAATTGCAATAACGTGATAGCATCCATATTTTGAATCTTTATCAACATCTGCACCTGCATTTACCAGGTCATTCAGAATGTTCGGTGTTGCAATAGAAGTGTAACTGTTTTGAATTACTCCGTCTATTGCAGGCATTTCTTTAATTTGTCCGCCGGTAAATCCGGGGATATTACAAACTTGTGTATATTCACCATCTACTGTATTAAAGAAAACAGCCCCCAGATTATTTTCTGCCGGTATTGGTTCTCTACTGTCAGTCCAGGTTAATGGATTAACCATAATAGAATTGGGGGCAACTGTCGGCAAAACCCATTGAGTATCTTCAGCAACAACATCCCATGGAATAACGCCGCCGGTTCCTTCTGGTGTAGTCAATACCTTCAAATGTGGATATGCGTCAAGTTCTTCCTGCACTACCGGCCACCCCACGATATAAGCGGCAATCAATTTGTCTGAATATTTTTTATCATCGAAAATGTCTTTGATCAGTTCCAATCCAAGATTTGCTCCCTGGCTATGCCCCAAAATAAAAAACGGCCTGCCATTGTTATAATGTTCAAAATAATATAAAAAAGATTTTTTTAAGTCCTGATAAGCAATATTGAACTCATAATCGTTGTTTTCATCAAAGGCAATATTAATATTCATTTGGCGGTAATAAGGGGCATAAATATTAGCAATTCCGAAAAAAATTGAAGCCTGGCTGAATAATGCTCCATTTACATATTCTGCTGGCTGGCCATTGTTGGATATTTCCCAATTAGCTTTGGCGGTATCAGAATCATCATAATAAGTGGTTGGGTGTATATAAAAAATATCAGCATCATATACTGGAGACTCAGCAATATGAGCCCAATTATAGGGATCAGCGTAATTAGTAGTATTATCAGGTGTTGACTCATTAGAGCTTTCACAGGCTAAAGTAAATAATGCGAATACTAAAAATAAAAGATGTAATCGGTAATGCTTGATGTTAAGTATATTCATATTGTATCCTTTTAGAATAAAATTTTTAAAAATTAAGATAATGAATTTTCATCAATATAAAAATTATGTCTGGCCATTTGAAATTGTTACCTGAGATATGAATTCATTAATAATTAGATATCTCTGTCAAGTAAATTGAAATGCTTAATAATTAATCCGTAGATGAATAAACAAAAAAATTGGATTTGCTGCATTAATAATTTCAATTAAAAACGAGGCTGTCTCGGGGAAGTCTGAAAAGCGGTCATTCTGAGCGTAGCGAAGCATCTATAACTGGCAAGAATACTGGATTCTTCACTTCGTTCAGAATGACAAATTCACAAAAATCAGAATAATGAGACATCCCGATATAAAATGTCTTTCTTATAATTCTTTATGCACAATAGTTGCGCTTGCCTGGTCTGTTGGTGTTACCAGTATGTCCTGTACGCATACGTGGGCGGGCCTTGTGGCTGCAAACAATGCCATATCTGCCACATCCCAGCCGGTAAGCGGCTTGTAGCCTTTGTAAACCGTAGCGGCTTTTTCATCGTCACCATGGAAGCGAACTTTTGCAAATTCAGTTTCAACAAGGCCGGGATCTATATTTGTTACGCGAATATCCGAGCCGTTAGCATCTATCATCATTCCTTCGGAAATAGCTTTTACAGCGGCCTTGGATGCGCAGTAAACATTCCCGTTAGGATATACCTGGCGTCCTGCTATGGATGCAATATTTATCACGTGGCCGTTCTTTCTTTCCACCATTCCCGGCATAATAAGCCTTGAAACATAGAGCAGGCCCTTTATGTTGGTATCAATCATTTCTTCCCAATTCTGAAGAACACCGTCGTGGAGCTTTTCCAGTCCCCTGGCAAGCCCGGCATTATTAATAAGAATATCAATATGTGACCATTCATCAGGCAAGTGATTAACTATAGCTTCAACTTCATCGTAGATTCTAACATCGCATTTGAATGTGAGTGATTCCGTTCCGTATTTTGATTTCAATTCTTCGGCCAGTTGATCAATTTCACCCTTACGGCGTGCAAGCAGAATCAGCTTTGCGCCTTCTTCGGCGAACATATCGGCACAGGCTTTTCCTATTCCGGCGGAAGCGCCTGTAACAAATACGATTTTATCTTTTAATTTCATTTAAAACCTCTTGAATAATATTCGTTAAAAGAATTATAAATTAGGAAAAAGACATGAGAAATCAAACTACCGGGTAGTTATGTTTTATATATTTTGTATAAATTAAAAAACTATGGGGCCCGGTAGTATCCAGGGCCCCGGAGCTAAAAAAGAACGTCAAACCAGATGCCATTCTGATCTGTACTATTTATAACACGTGAAAAAGGAAAAAGTCACTGAATTTATTAGAATATTACAATTTTGTTTTAAATAAGCATTCAAATTTGATATTTTTCAAATTTAATTGCACAAAATATTATTTTATTTATTATTCGTATTATTGAAAAATGATAATTTTGATAAAAGCAATGAGAATGGAAATAATTATTTTGTGAATATGCTTTTTTTGGGGTTTTATAGCATATTTATAAAATAATAATAAATAGGATTTGCTATTATCTTCGAACAATGTTATTTTTATCGAATATTATGATTTAATGCCTCTGGTATTGAAATTTATATAATTACAGGTTGAGAAATGGAAATCAAAAAAAGTAAAGAACTATTCAGGCAGGCAAAACAATATATTCCCGGCGGTGTAAATTCGCCGGTTCGTGCTTTCGGGTCTGTCGGGGGCGATCCTTTGTTTGTGAAATCGGCAAAAGGGCCATACATTTACGATGAGGATGGAAATGAATTTATTGATTACGTGGGTAGCTGGGGGCCTCATTTGTTTGGCAATAATCCCGGGTTTATCCGCGAGGCCCTGTCAGAAGCCATGAAAGACGGTACGAGCTTTGGTGCTCCTACAGCAAAGGAAGTTAAGATGGCGGAACTGATCTGCAGCCTGGTTCCTTCAATCGAAATGGTAAGAATGGTGAACAGCGGAACTGAAGCTACAATGAGCGCTGTAAGACTTGCCAGGGGTTATACCGGCAGGGATAAATTTATAAAATTCGAGGGCTGCTACCACGGCCACGGCGATTCCTTTCTTATAAAAGCCGGTTCAGGTGCGCTTACATTCGGCGTTCCAACATCTCCCGGTGTAACTAAAGCTACAGCTGCCGATACTCTTCTTGCGGAATATAATAATATTAACAGCGTGAAAGATATTATCCGGGAAAACAAAGGAGAAATTGCAGCGCTAATTATTGAACCGATAGCAGGTAATATGGGTGTTGTGCCCGCAGACAGAGAGTTCCTGCTGCAATTAAAAGAAGTTTGTGCAAACGAAGGAATAGTATTGATATTCGATGAAGTTATGTCCGGATTTCGTGTGGCTGCCGGAGGAGCTCAGGAAATTTATGGTATCGATGCCGACCTGGTTACTTTTGGTAAAGTGATTGGCGGTGGAATGCCGGTTGGGGCTTTTGGCGGAAAAAAAGAAATTATGGAAAAAATATCGCCGCTCGGATCAATATACCAGGCCGGTACGCTTAGCGGGAATCCTCTCGCTATGTCGGCGGGTATTGCAATGCTTGAATATATAAAAGATCATCCCGATATTTATTCCTTCATCGAAGAAAAAGCTGCGTACCTGGAATCGGGTATGAAGGATGCTGTTAGGTCGAAAGCGGGGAAGAACTTTACAATGAACCGCGTTGGGTCTATGTCTTGTATGTTTTTCACCGAAGGAGAAGTAATAGATTTCAGGGGTGCAGTTTCATCCGATACAAAAATGTATGCAAAATATTTCCATGCTATGCTGGACAGAGGGATATGGCTGGCTCCTTCACAGTTCGAAGCGATGTTTGTATCAACAGAACACCATCTGACCGACCTGGATAGAACTCTCGAGGCATTTGAACAGGCTATAAGCAGTATCTTCTGAAATATCGAAACATTGTAATTGTTGTATCGTAATTTTTTTAAGGTTTATCCATTATAACGGGATATTAAAGTGATAGCAAATTTTTCACTTGTTAACGAATTATTCAGAGGTTTTTATATTCAAAGGTGGAATGACAGGATACGTCCCATGGAAATCACCGAAATGGATAAACATGCCCATAAAATGATTGTGGCCTACGTTCTTGGTAAATATGAGGAGAAACGCGGCCACGAAATTGATTGGGACAGGATAATAAAAAATGGTATCTACGAGTTATTGCGCAGAATAGTCATTTCCGACATAAAGTCGCCGATTTATTCCAGGATTACCAGGGATAAAGAGGTTTTCAGAAAGCTGAACGAATATGTTTATTCCGTTCTGGAATCAAAAATAGAGAACGAAGAGATAAGTAATGAACTGAAAGAATATCTTTTCACAGATATTGATGATGAAGACCTGACTGACAAATGCCTGAATGCTGCTCATATTTATGCCAGTTATTGGGAATTTCAGATTATTAAGAACTCAAATCCGAATAATTATCAAAATACCAGGATTGAAAAAGAACTACTGAACAGAATTGAAAAATATAAAGATCTGGATGGTGTTTACCGCCTGATCAACAGACATACGATTTCAAACTTTGTCGACCTTTTCGGGCAGTTGCGTTTTCAGGTGCGCTGGGCTCAAACTCCGAGGATCCCTTCTACTTCTGTACTCGGGCATACTATGCTTGTTGCTGCAATATCTTATTTCTTTGCCCGGGAGAATAAAGCCTGCTTCAAGCGCCTTTATAACGATTTTTTTGGTGGACTGTTCCATGATCTTGCAGAAGCTGTTACAAGGGATATTATTTCGCCGTTGAAAAAATCCGTTACGGAATTCGATATATTTCTGAAAGATATTGAAAGACAGCTTGCAGAAGAGGAAATATTCCCACTGCTTGAAGAAGAATGGATCGAAGAAATTAAATATTTTACACAGGATGAATTCAGCAATAAAGTTTTCGTTGAAGGAGATATTTTAAAAAGCAAAATTACTGTTGATATCATCAACGATAATTACAACAGCGACGTCTTTAATCCCTATGACGGTGAATTGATCCGTGGGGCGGATCATCTGGCGGCATTTCTTGAAGCGTATAATTCAATAAATGCGGGAATCAAATCCGAAGACCTTACAAAAGCCGCGAGAAATATCAAGGACAGCTACCTGTCCAAAAAACTGGGAAGGGTTCCCGTGAAAGTTCTTTATGAAAGTTTTAAGCTATAATATAAATTGAAAAAAAATATTCAAATATTAATCCTTTTACTTTTTATTATTAACCCGCTATTATCTTATGAAAAACCGGACAGCCTGGAGCTTTGCCTGAAAAATCTACAGGGTGCAGACAGGATTGAACCTTTGAATAAACTTGCCAATGAATACAGGGCTACTTTTCCCGAGAGAACAATAAAGTTATCCACCGAGGCGTTGGAAATTGCCCGGGGAGTAAAAGACTCTGTCGGTATGATTGATGCCCTGATGTATATGGGTGCCGGATACAGCCATTCTGGCAGATGTGAAGTTGGAAAAGAGAAGTTATTACAGGCCAGGGATCTGGCAATGGCTACTAATTATGATAAGGGCAAGGCTTTTGTACTTAGATATCTCGGTGTTTGTGCCACAAACCAGGGCAAGCACGAAAAAGCATTCGATTATTTCAGAAAATCAGCACATTTGTCAGTTGATATTGATTATTATGAATGTGCCTCTTTTTCATATACAAATATGGCAAGGCTTTATAATTCTGCCGGACATTATGATAAAGCACTTGAATATTTTAACAAGGCTTTGAAATATGATTCGCTTGATGCCAATTCCTTCCTGTTTGTATGGAATTATCAGGATATGGGTAATATTTATAAGAGCCGGGGAGATTACGAGAAGGCCGTTGAATATTTTGTGATGGCCTCGAAGCGGGCAAATGAAATTAAAGGATTTGAAGGAAAAATAACATATCTGAAGTTATTGGGTACGATATATCACAGCTGGGAAAGGTTCGACGAATCGAAATCTTATTATCTAAAAGCTCTTGAACTTATTCTTAAGCAAAATGATAAAATTCAGGAAGCGCAGGTACTTTCTTATATCGGTTATTTGAATACAAGGCTTGGAAAATATGACGAGGCAATGGATTATCTGCTTAGGGCGCTGAATATTTTCCGCGAAATGGAACACAATCAGATGATAGCCGAAACTTTTGGTATGATAGCGCTGAATGCCGAAATGCAAAAGAATTATAAAAAGGCGCTGCATTACTATAAACTTGCCTTGCTGATATATAAGGAAATGGGGAACAAATCTCTGATTGCCAGGTCTTTGATGAATATCGGAAATGTGAACCTGAACCTGGATAAACCCGACCAGGCTATTAAACTCTATGATAATGCTCTTGTTATCTGGCGGGATTTTGAGATGTACCCCCTTATAGCTCAAACAGCCTATAGCCTGAGTCAGGCATACCGAAATAAGGGTGATTACGAAACAGCTTTGAAATATATCAGCGAGGCTGAAAATCTTGCCACTATCGGTAATGTAAACGAGTCCCTGGTTCAGATATATTCTGCTATGTCGGATATTTTTTCCGATAAACAGGATTATTATAAGGCTTTTAAATATCGAAAACTTCATGATAAATTGAAAGACAGCCTGGGTACTCACAGGAATTCCAAAGATGTTTCTGAAGTACGCTTTATGTACGAGCTGGAGAAAAAGGAAACTGAAATTAAGACCCTGTCCAAAGATAAGGAAATTCAGGAGGAGATGAAAAACTACCTGATAATAGGTTTTACTCTTATCCTTCTTATTGCATTAATATTGTACGGACTATTTGTATTCAGCAAAAGAACCAATCGCCTTCTGGAAGAGAAAAATGTTGAACTTGGTATTGCAAACGAGAAACTGGTAAAATCCGAACATGACCTGACTAATTCCAATCGGGAGAAGGACAGCTATCTTGATATTATTAATAACGACCTGAACCGGGCTGCGGATTATGTTGCATCACTGCTCCCGCCAAGAATTAATAATGGTGCAATTACAACAAACTGGGAACTTATCCCTTCATCCAAGATTGGCGGCGATTCTTTCGGCTACCACTGGATGGATGATGAACATTTTGCCTTTTATCTGCTTGATGTTTCCGGCCATGGTGTGGGTTCTGCTTTGCACTCAGTTTCAGTTCTGAATGTTCTTAGATTCGAGAACCTTCCGGATACGGACTACCGGGATCCTGTGTCAGTGCTTACTTCACTAAACAAATCATTCATGATGAAGAAACATAATAATATTTTCTTCACAATTTGGTACGGCGTTTATAATAAGAAAACCAGGACTATCAGATATTCCAGCGCCGGCCATCCACCGGCCCTTATGCTGATTCCCGGGGGCGAATCACGCGATTTGAATGTAAAAAACTATGCTATTGCAGGGCTGGCAAGCTTTGATTTTAAAGCAGATGAAATAACTATTCCGGAAAACACTACCATATTTGTATATTCTGACGGAGTTTATGAAATAAGGGATGCAAACGGCCAGTTCTGGGAAATGGATAACATGACATCATTCCTTAAAGAAAATACCGAACCCGGTGGCAGCGAGATAATAAAACTATACAAACACGTTAAGAAAATGCGCGGCCATCATTCCCTTGATGACGACTTTACAATGCTGAAGATAATATTCAAGTAGTCAGAACTCCGAAATCCACGAAATTGTTCATTCCATAGCCTTAACTATTCCAATACAAGTTATTTCCCCCAACTAAGAACCTGACTTACAAACCTGAAAAGCAGTAGTTCCCGGTAAAATCGGGGCAGGCATCCCTGATAAAAAAAAGTCATTCTGAAGGAGCTTGCGACTGAAGAATCCATCTTACTATGCAGATAATGTATGAAAGATACGGTCGTGGGAAGGTTGGAGGGGTCGAAGGCAATGCACTAATGTTCTAAGTCATTGCTGCCTTGGTTGGAGTCAATGCACCAATGTTCGAAAGCAAAGAACCAATGGTTTATTCTATTGCTGCCTTGTTTTACTTCAAAGCCCTCTCCTTCGGGGAGGGTTCCACACCGCGTGTGTTTGGGAGGGGTCGAAGTTATTGCTGCCTTGGTCGAAGTCATTGCTGCCTTGGTTGGAGACAAAGAACTGATATTTGACATTATTGCTGCTTTATTCTTCTTCAAAGCCCTCTCCTTCGGGGAGGGTTTGGGAGGGGTCGGAGTTATTGCATAGATGTTTTAAGTTATTGCCGCCTTGGTCTAAACCATTGTTGCCTTGTTCGGAAGCAAAGAACCAATGGTTTATTCTATTGCTGCCTTGTTTTACTTCAAAGCCCTCTCCTTCGGGGAGGGTTTGGGAGGGGTCGGAGTCATTGCTGCCTTGGTCAAAAGCAAAGAACCAATGGTTTATTCTATTGCTGCTTTATTCTTCTTCAAAGCCCTCTCCTTCGGGGAGGGTTTGGGAGGGGTCGGAGTTATTGCATAGATGTTTGATTCAATTGCTGCCTTGGTCGGTGGTAATGATTGCTTGTGTAGCGTTGGAATCCGAAATATTTTGCTGATTGAATAATTTATAATACTTGAATAATAAAATATATCATAAGAATTAGTAAATATTTAAGTATTTGTAATAAATATATTTATAGAATTATTAAATAATCATATAGATTTACAATATTAATAATATAACTAATCAAATAAATAATTCAAACAAGTCATTAATCACTCCATTTTATAATTTATTATTCTTTATTTATAAAATATATTGAGTATCCAAGTATATATTTAATTGTTCTAACAAATTAGATATACTAATTAATTAATAGGTTAATACTAATATTTAATAGTCTATAATACTAATTTAATAAATCATACCAATTATTTAATTATATATATAAGATAATTAGTTATTTATATAAAAAGTTTTGTTAGATGAACTATATCAAGGCTTGGATATATTATATAAATTATTATAAATACTATATATTTGTTAGAATTAGTATACTATTTAATATTTTGGGCTATATATTTGATTATCAGTTATATCTAAAGACTATTCTCATCTCTACCTTCGGGATTTCAATGCCAAACAAGCAAGCAATGAAGCCAAACAAGCAAGCAATGAAGCCGAACAAGTGAGCAATGAGGCAAAACAAGACAGCAATGAAGCAGAACAAGTGAGCAACGAGGCGGAACAAGCAGGCAATAAGGCAAAACAAAACTTCAATGAAGCGAAACAAGCAAGCAATAAGGCAGAACAAGCAAACAATGAGGCGGAACAAGACATCAATGAGGCGGAACAAGCGAGCAATGAAGCAGAACAAGACTTCAATAAGGCGGAACAAGCAAGTAATGAAGCGAAACAAGACATCAATGAGGTATAACAAGCAAGCAATGAGGCGGAACAAGCAAGAAATAAGGCGGAACAAGCAAGTAATGAAGCGAAACAAGACATCAATGAGGCAGAACAAGCAAGCAATAGGGCAGAACAAGTGAGCAGTAAGGCGGAACAAGCAAGCAACGAGGCGGAACAAGCAAGCAATGAGGTATAACAAGCAAGCAATGAGGCGGAACAAGCAAGAAATAAGGCGGAACAAGTGAGCAATAAGGCGGAAAAAGCAAGAAATAAGGCGAAACAAGCAAGCAATGAAGCGGAACAAGCAAGCAATGAAGAGGAACAAGACTTCAATGAGGCAAGACAAGCGTGTAATGAGGCGAAACAAGCAAGCAATGAGGCGGAATAAGCAAGCAATTAGGCGAAACAAGCAAGCAACGAGGCGGAACAAGCGTACAATTAGGCCGGATTTCACTACAATAAGGCCAAACAATGCTTCAATACCTCCGGACATAGCAGTTTAAAACCCCGACAGCAAAGCGATTAGCCCAAACATCAGGATTCTGATTCAAAACAGCATTGAAACAAGGAAATTATTCGATTCATTAAAGTGGAAGAATGGAGGGAGAGTGCTGGAGAGGGAGTTTCCCCTCCTTCCCAAGCGGGGCTTGGGAAGGAGTATAAACCGAAAGCAGCGTAGCTGCGGCATTTTTGCAGTTTTTCAGCAAGCCCATCCTTCGGAGGTGTTGGATATCCAGGCATTTCAGAATAACGGGCGTTTACTGTATCGAAACAATCAAAACTGAGAATATAAAAATTACGTCTATTCCGAAGATCTGATAGTTCATATTCATAATGAAACTACCATTATACTCCGGCCTTATATCCACTGAAAAAGTAATAAAAGCTATCCTTCAGCAACAAGGTGGAAATTGACTTTTTTATCGAAGGTTGCTTCAAGCAGTGATTTTCTTCGGTTAGCTCCCCATATTTCAATATCAGGGATTATTTCATTTTCAGCATGGTACAAATAGATATTGATCTCATTGTTGTGGAAATCAGCTTTGACTTTATTCACAACTTTAAGCTGACGCCTGTCGATACCTTCGGCAATTCTTAATATTCCGCCAAGCAGCTTTACAATTTCCTGCTTTTCCTTAGTAAGCCGATTGAAATTATCATGTTTTTTCTTCGGGTGGCTTTTCCTGTGGTATCGGGCAATATTTGCTATCAGGTCGGATTCGTTGTTAGTGAACCCCGGCATAACTGAATTTTTAATAATATAATAGCTGTGCTTATGATGCTGATCGTGAGATATGTGATATCCGACATCATGGAGCAATGCAGCGGCTTCCAGCATTTCTCTTGTATCGGCAGGTTGTTTGTGCATGGATTGAAGGTCGTCGTATATTGCCAGGGCAATTTCTTTTACGTGGCGTGAGTGAATCATTTCAACATTGTATCTCTGGCACAGGTTCAAAATTGTTTCATATCTCAGGTTATTAAGGTTCCTGTGTTCCTTAATAGATTTCATTTTGGAGTAAGTATCAAAAACGATTCCTTCACGCAGGGCGTAGGATGAAATTACAATATCCTTAATATCTAAGGTTTTTAATGCATGCTCAATTATCAAAGCCCCGCCAACGATAATATCAGCACGTTTCGGATCCATACCTTTTATATTAAGTCTTTCTTCGGGGGTTTTTGTTGAGACAATTTTTTCAATTGTTTTAAGCATTTCTTTAGCGGATACTTTCAGGCCGTTAGTAATATCCGGAATGTCAACATTTTTTGCAGCAAGGGCCATTAGCGCTATATTTTGTATAGTTCCTGAAGTACCAACCACAGTTTCAAGATTACATTCTTTCAGCCTTTTCATTGTTGGTGACCATGCGCCTTTGATAAAATCCCTGCATTCCTCAACCCGGTAAGGATTGGAGATTCCATTGGGGAAAAATCCTTTTGTAAGCCTGATTGCCCCGATTTTTTCGCTGTGAACATATTTTATATTACCACTAAGGCCAACTACAGTTTCGGTACTTCCACCGCCAATATCAATCAAAAGTGTGGTTTTGTCAAACACAGGAAGAGAATGGATGATACCCTGGTAAATAAGCCTGCCTTCTTCAGCACCTGATATTACCTCGATATTAATACCTGTAGCTTCTTTTACCCTGTCCCGGAATTCTTTCTGGTTGGAAGCTTCCCTGACAGCGCTGGTAGCAACTGCACGAATTTGTGCAAACTCGCTTTTTGCAATTTTTACAAAGTTCTTCAATGTTTCCACACCGCGCTCAATTGCGTCGGGATGAAGCCTTTTCATATCTTTGTGCGACCTGCCAAGGCGCACCATTTCTTTATCGCGGGATTTTATATCAAGCATTCCACGCTGGTTCACACTTGCAATTACCATGTGGAATGAATTAGTGCCAAGGTCAATAGCTGCAATTAGAGGAGCCTGATCGTTCATTAGATTATCCGTTTTGTCATTAATACCAGATTTTTAGTTCTTTTTCTTCCCTGCGTCGCCTTTCATGACAACAATATCGTCTTTATTATATAGTACGTCCTTATCTTTTTTTTCGTTGCCCATTTTTGAATTGGTTTGTCTTCCTGTTCCGAAACTGTTAACAATCTTTCGGGCCCAACGAAGTATCATACTTGATCCAACAAGGAACAGAATGAAAATAATTAATATGACTAATAAAAACTTTAACATAAATTCTTCCTGTAATTTCAATTGCAATATACTAAAAATACGCTTTAGATGAGAAAATGTTGGGTTGAATTTTTTGGTCATTAATGACCATGATTAGCCAAGTGTAGATTATTATACTCAAGGATGTGTTTATTTTAGACATTTTAAAATTTGACAGGTAACGGCTGAAAATAATAAAATTTCACAAAGTAAGAGCAGATGCCCTCGTGCTTGAATTTATGGCAAAAGGCAGTCTGGCTCTTAAGTTTGGCATGGTATTATCATTGAATGGCACAAGTAATAAAGGAAATAAAGCACTATTGAAAAGTTGATAAAAAGGATGATTTTCCTGTTTGGCACACAAGTTGTAAAATGGAAAGAGCATTTAAATATCGAAACCCGAATCAGGGTTTTGAACAAGTGCTATAATTTTGAAAACTAACGATTGAGTTTAATTCGGGGCGGAGCTAAAATAAAAGCGATAACCATGAAACCTGCTTCGCCCGGAAATTTTCAGGCAATTGATCTATTTATGTAATACTATTCACATGGAGGTGAATAATGCCTTTTGCTATAGGAGGAAATGCAAGAATAAGAACCAACACGCCGGCGGAGAATGCTTATAACTCGTTGGATTCAGCGAATAAGTCGATTTCGCTCAGGCAGTTGAGACTATCTACGGGAAAAAGAATCAATAATGCGGCCGATGATGTTGCCGGTTACATTACATCCCGTGCCCTGCAGGCCAGGAACGGCGCTTTGAAAGCTGCATTAAAAGCCGTTGGCGACGCGTCGAACGTTTCATACATAGTTATGGACGCTATGGACAATATCTATAATCTGCTGGGCCAGATTAAAGAAGCAACAGCAACAGCAGCATCCGGCGCTATGGGTACTGATGAAAAAATTGCTCTTGCCAAGGCTGCTTTCAGAATGTCAGAGCAGATTCAGACTGTTGTTGATTCAACCGTATTTGGTGGCAGGCAGCTTATTGACGGTACTTTTTCGGCAGATTTTGTTATCGGTACGAATGCATCTCATAACCTGCTGACACTGGCATTGGATATGACACCGCAGAATGAGGACTTCAATGTTGAAAGCGGGCATTTCGATATTAATTCTATGTCGATTGATAATTTTGCAGGTGTTACAGGCCTTGATCTGAGAGACCTTGACAATGTTACGGCATCAAATCTGGGTATATTCGATTTTGATACTCTCCAGACAACCCTTACAAGCCTTGCAGATGCTATTGATAATGTCAACAAAGTTGCATCTTATGTTGGTGGTGTTGTTAACAGGCTGCAATCACAGGAAGACCTGCTGAACGAGCAGATTGTTAACTATAACGCTGCAATTTCCAGGATTGAGGATGCAGATGTTGCCAAGGAGCAGCTTGAATTGGTTAAAGCTCAGTTCCTGCAGCAGGCCTCGCTTGTATCGTTGGCTCAGGCCAACCAGAATCCGCAGTCATTCCTGCAGTTGATTAGCGGGTAAAAGTAGAAAAATATAAGACATTTATTGTAAATCCGAGGTAAATTATGCCATTTGCAACAGGCGGACAGGCAAGAATACGTACAAATACTCCTGCAGAGAACGCATACAATGCTCTTGATGCGGCTAACCAGGATATTTCACTCAGGCAGTTGAGATTATCGACAGGTAAAAGAATCAATAATGCTGCGGATGATGTAGCGGCATACATAACTGCCAGAGCATTGCAGGCCAGGAATGGCGCCCTGAAAAGCGCTCTCAATACAGTGGGTGATGTTCTGAATATGACCAATATTCTCCAGGATGGCCTGGATAATATTAACTCATTGATAACGAATATCAGGGATGCTACAGCCACTGCTTCCTCGGGCGCTATGGGAACAGATGAGAAAGTTGCACTTGCCAAGGCGGCCTACCGCATGGCTCAACAGGTACAGACGGTTATCGATTCGACTGTTTTTGCCGGAGCACAGCTCTTAAAGGGTGGTTTTTCCGCTGATTTCTTTATAGGATTTACTGCTGCAAATACTGCAATCAGTGTTAGTGTTGATATGACAAAAGGAAACGAGGATTTTAATGTTTCCAGCAATAATTTTGATCTGAATGCACTTTCAACTGATATATTTGGCGGTGTTACCAGCCTTGATTTAGCCCGCCTGGATGAAGTTACTTCTGATAACCTCGGTATTTTTGCCCGTGAGGAAATTAATGTTACCCTTACGAGCCTTGCTGAAGCTCTAAATAATGTTAACAAAGTCGCCTCCATGGTTGGCGGTATTGCTAACAGGATGTCTTCTCAGGAAGATTTGCTTCAGGAACAAATTGTAAATTATAATGCAGCCATTTCCCGGCTGGAAGATTCGGACGTTGCAAAGGAGCAGCTTGAACTTGTCAAGTCACAGTTCCTGCAACAGGCTTCACTTACATCCCTTGCGCAGGCCAATCAGAATCCAACAGGATTTCTCGGGCTGATACGCGGGTAAAAGTGAAATAGTATTACGATCAATGAGCCTCAAACCAGTTGGCGCCGATACCGGCGTCAACTTTTACTGGTACATCCCCAAGGCTCAGGGCTTCCTGCATTTTTTCTATTACCATCGATTTCAATTCTTCCAGTTCTTCTTTTTTAGCTTCGAAAACCAACTCATCATGAACCTGTAGCATCATTTTTGATTTAAACTGCCTATTGATCATTTCTTTATGAACTGCTATCATAGCTATTTTCATCATATCCGATGCAGTACCTTGAATCGGCATGTTGATAGCAGCCCTTTCGGCTCCTCGTCTAACATTGGCATTTTTTGATTTGATTTCCGGGAAATACCTTCTTCTGCCGCATAATGTTTCGGCATATCCCTTCTCTTTGGCATTTTCAATGGTTATATCAATATATTTTTTTATTCCGGGATATTTTTTGAAGTAATTTTCGATAATCTCCGAAGATTTTTTTCGGGGAATATTCAGCCTCTGGGATAGCCCGAATGCTCCAAGCCCGTACATTATCCCGAAATTAACAGTCTTTGCAATTCTTCTCATATCCTGATCAACTTCTTCAATAGGCACGTCGAACAATACGGCTGATGTTGCCGAATGTACGTCCAGGCCTTCACGAAAACCCTGTACCATGTGCTCGTCCTTGCAGATATGAGCCATAATCCTCAATTCTACCTGAGAATAGTCAGCGGCCAAAATTGTGCAATCATCATTCGACGGAATAAATGCCTTCCGGACTTCCTTGCCAAGTTCTGAACGAATTGGAATATTCTGAAGGTTAGGATCAGTGGATGACAATCTTCCGGTGCTTGTAACTGCCTGGTTATAGCTTGTATGTATCCTGCCGGTTTTTTTATCAACCAGTTTCGGCAGTGATTCAGTATAGGTGGATTTCAGCTTTGCCAACTGCCGGTATTCCAGGATATAATCTGCTATCGGCCAGGTATCTGCAAGTTTGGTTAGCACCTGAACATCTGTGCTGTAGCCGGTTTTAGTTTTCTTAATCGGTGGAATCATCAGTTTTTCGAATAATATGTGGCCGAGTTGTTTTGGCGAATCCACATTGAATTCAGTGCCGGCTTCCTCGTGAATTTTTTTAACGAGGTTTACTGTTTCAATTTTAATTTTATCGGTCAATTCTTTAAGTGAGTTCTCGTCAATGGCTATACCGTTTATTTCCATTGTTGTAAGGACTTCTATCAAAGGGAACTCAATTTTTTCGGCGAGTTCCAGCATTCCTTCGTTTTCAAGCTTTTGCTTTAGTATCTGGCAAAGCTGTAATGTTATATCAGCGTCTTCGCATGCATAATCCGATATACTTTCCGGGTCAAGGTCGCCCATGGAAAGCTGGTTGGATTTTTTCTCGCCGATAAGCGAGCTGATCGGTACAGGTTTATAATTCAGATGTATCTCCGCCAGGGTATCCATGTCATGCTTGCCTTCAGGGTTAATAAGATTAGCAGCGATCATCGAATCGAATATTATTGGTTTTACCCAAACGCCGTATCTTCGAAGTATAAATGAGTCAAACTTGGCATTTTGTCCGCATTTCCCGTATTTATCAGATTCCAATAGCGGTCTGATTTTTTCCAGAACTTCACTGATTGGGAGGCTCTTTTCCCTGCGGATCTTCCTTGTTTCACTTTCTTCGTTACTATCATTTGAATCGAACATGCTGAATTGTTCGTTTTCTGTTTTCTTTTCGATATTACCAGTGATTTCATCCGTAGGTATATACCATGCCTTACCCGCTTTCGAAGCAAGCGCTATTCCTACGATGTTGCAGGTTAACCTGTCGAGCGAGTCTGTTTCCAGATCAAAAGATATAAGAGTACTCCCGGAGAGTTCATCAATCAAATCATCTACTTTTTCAAAGCTGTCGGCAAAAATATATTCGTGGGGAGTATTATCAATAGTTTTTAATTCAGCTGCCGGAGTTTCATCAACTTCAGGTATAGTGTCAAGTCCGGCCTCAACTGCTTTGTTATGCCATTTTTTTCTAATCGTATTAAATCCTGCTTCGGCGAAAAGTTTGTCTAAGCCTTCATAATTTGGTGTTGATATAATACATTGTTTCGGCTGCAGTTCGGTTTCCATATCTGTTGCAATAGTCACAAGTTTTTTAGATAGGAATGCCATCTCCTTATTTTCAATCAATTTTTTCTTTGCTGCCTTCTTTTCAACTTTTTCGATATTTTCATAAAGTCCTTCCAGCGAACCGAACTCAACTATCAGAGGAATGGCCGTTTTTTCACCAACGCCTTTCACTCCGGGGATATTATCAACAGAATCGCCTATTAATGCCTGAACGTCAATAACCTTATCCGGGGTTACGCCGAACTTTTCCTTTACTTCATCATAAGATACAATTTCAAATTCACCGCCTTTTGCGGGTTTCATTATTTTTATATTGTCATCAACAAGCTGATAATAATCCTTGTCATTAGTAATGCAGACAACTTTTTCATTCCTGGAGGAAGCGTTTTTGGCAATAGCGCCGATAATATCATCTGCTTCGAATCCGGGCTGCTCAACACGCGGTATTCCTACCAGGTCGAGAAATTCTTTTATCTTTTCAAGCTGCGGGCCAAGGTCTTCGGGGAATTCAGCTCTGTTTGCCTTGTATTCCGGGAACATTTCGTGGCGGAACGTAGGTTCCCGTGTATCGAAAACTACAGCAATATTTTCTGGTTTTTCTCTTTCGAGCAAGGAAGTGATAATATTTACAAAACCGAAAATTGCTCCGGTTGGCTCGCCGGCGGGATTTGTCAGGCCCGAGCGGAACATTGCATGATAAGCCCTGAAAACAATCGACATTCCGTCTATTAAGTATAAAGTCTGCATTTTATTCCTGTGTATTTGATTTTCAAATGAATGATACCTAAAAAAAAGATATTACTTCCTCTGCCTTCTTATTTCGAATAGTACAATTGCTGCCGATACAGAAGCATTCAGCGATGATATTTTACCGTGCAGCGGTATGCGGATAAAATAATCGCACTGCTTGCGGATCACGGGCCTCATGCCTTTGCCTTCGCTGCCGATTATTATAACCACGGGACGGTCATAAACATTGTCGTCATAGGTATTTTCTGCATCCATATCGGTTCCGAGTACCCAGAATCCTTTGTCTTTCAATTCTTCCAAGGCGCGGGCAAGATTGCCAACCCTGCAAACGGGTAGGTGTTCCAAAGCGCCGGCGGAAGCTTTTACTGCTACGGAAGACAAGGGAGCCGCGTTTCTTTCAGCCATCAGCAAACCGGCTGCTCCGGAACATTCGGCGCTTCTTGCAATAGCACCGAGGTTTTGCGGGTCGGTAATCTCGTCAAGAGCGATTATCACCGGCCTGTCTTCTTTATTATTAGCAATTTTTACCAACTCAGGAAGGCTGATTGTTTTCACATTTTTAAGTAATGCAACAACTCCCTGTGATTTAGTCTTATCGGCCCCTGCTTTTTCCTCTGTTACAACGAATTTTCGCCTGTCCTGTATGGATATATATATTCCCTGCCTTTTTGCGGAAGAAAATATCTGATCCACGTTTTTTCCTTTGATACCGTGAATAACAAAAATTTTTTCTATCTCGTTTCCGGCTTTCAGGGCTTCGATTACGGCGTTTCGTCCGTATATATATCTGTCGCCGCTGCTGTGTAATTCTTTTTCCTTCATTTTCAATCCGTTTAATGACTAAATCAATTATCCAAACTAAGAAGAAATTCCAAAAAATTCATTAAATTATTTCAAATTATTATATTAAATTTGAAGTCCTGAAATTAAAGATGATGAATAAAGGTAAATATAATGGATAAAATAGAAACTTTTGAAAACCCTTCTCCCGGAAGATATTACGAGATAACACATTCGAATCCCGAATTTACATCAGTATGCCCTAAAACCGGACTTCCTGATTTCGGAACAGTATTTATTAAATATGTTCCGGACGAATTATGCCTTGAGTTAAAGTCTCTTAAATATTACTTTATGAATTTCCGCAATAAAGGTATTTTCTACGAGGCCGTAACAAACGTAATCCTTGACGACCTGGTAGCAGCCTGCGACCCGATTGAAATGGAAATTATTACCGAGTGGAGCACCCGTGGCGGTATGCGTTCAACAGTAAGAGCTGTTCACAAAAAAGAAAACAAATAATGAAAATGATCAAGGTTGCTAAGGATTTCCAGTGGGAAATGAGCCACAGGCTGCCTTTTCACGACGGCCTGTGCCGAAATGTCCACGGGCATACATATAGGATCAGGGTGGAGCTTGAAGGTGAGCCGACGAATGATTCTATGGTGCTGGATTATTATATTATTAAAACAATTGTTAAGCCGATGGTTGAAATCCTGGATCATACTTTTATCTGTGATAAAAACGATAAGCTGATGATAGATTTTCTTAAGGCTAACGGCTTCAAACATTACGTTATTAACGATTACACCACGGCGGAAAATATTGCACTGCATCTGGCGGATATTTTTTCTCCTGAGTTTAAAAAGTATGATAACCTGCACAGGTTATGCCTCCGTGTTTACGAAACCGAAGATGCTTATGCAGAGCTGATTGTTGATCTGAAGTAAGGGATTGATTATACAGATTTTATTAACCTTCCGAATGTTATGAACATCCGGAAGGTTTTTTTTAGATTATTTAACTATAAGAATTTTCTTTGCGATAATACTTTCGTTGCTGATAAAAAGTATTTGATAGCTTCCCTGAGCCAGCTTTGAAACGTCAAACTCAAATGAGTTTTTCCCGATATCAATCCACCCCAAATCACTATTCAGAATTTCTTTTCCATTCAGATCAACAATTTTAATAATGATATTTTCAGCTTTTTGTGAATCAAAATCAATAAATATTTTACTATCGGTTGGGTTAGGGAATATATTTAAATTTTCAACATCTTTATATTCAGATTTAATTTCCCAAAATACAGAATTAGGTTCATCAGGGCATTTGTATTTAATTACTTCAGTAACTATTGTCGAGTCGTTAGGAGCATATATTATCCTGATCCAACCTTCTTTTCCAGGTTCACAACTATCAGCAGAAAAATAAATAAAACAATCTTCTTCAGTTGTAAGCTCTTCGCTAAGATTTTCATAAACAGTATTTAATTGTTCAGAATTATAGACATCGAATATTTTACCACCGGAAACTTCAGCTACCTGTTCAAGCTTTGCTCTGCCATCCTGATCTATTTGCAATTGAGAAAAACCTAAAGCAACGATAAATATTTTGATATTTTTTGATTGTGCTTTGATTAATACTTGACTTTCGTCCCATTCTGGAGGGAATGTATTACCACCATCTGATAATACAACAAGAAAACGATTGGGGTCATCGCTTAGTGATAATGTATCAATAGCTGTGTTGATTGCTCCCCACACGGCAGTAAGCGCGTCGGGTTCTAATCCGTCGATTGCATCTTTTAGTAGTGTCTTATCATTTGTCCATGTTTGATCCATTCTTGTATCTTCAGAAAATGACATAACAAAAGCTTCATCTTCATCTAATAAAACTTCAACAAAGTTTTTTAATGCTTCTTTTGAGGCACTCATTCTTTGTGTCATATCTTCTTCACTTATAGGGCCTCCCATACTTTCAGTTCGATCGATTAATAAACCTATCGATACGGGTTCTGTTCTTTCATTACAAATTATTGAGTCGATATCACAAATAATTTTGCCATCATATATAATACCAATATTGTCAATCGGGATATCTTCCAGGATGTTTTTAGAACCATCTATTTCTGTAGAATCTTCGATTTCTATGCTAACTTCAATCTTTCTGCCATCAATTTTTCCATCGTTATTTCTTCTGAAATCAACATTTCCAACAGAAATATCAAATTCTTCATCGTCGTCATCATTATTGACAATCACTTCTTCAATATCAATAGTTAAAAAACCACAATTATCTTCATACCTTGGGACAGTTCTTTCTTCGATAATACTTCTGTTAGAATCAAGTATCTGGAAGATAAATGGGTTTCCTGTTCCAATTTTTTCAATTTGATATCTATGAGTTAATTCTTGAAATCCAGTATTGGGAATTGGCTCTCCATCAATTCTAAAGCCCTTATAATCTCTAAAGCTCATTTTAAACATTGGTGTTGAAATTTCCTCAGGGGGGATAGACCATACTTTAGGGTCACCAACCCAATGAGGTAATTTTACTAATTCAATTTTAAATCCACCAACTTCAATATATTCAGGTGGCCATCGTAAATTATCGATTTCTTCCTGTGGTACATCGTAAACATATCCGGCATCAGCTCCATGACAATCTTCAAACTGAGGCCACATTGAATAAGTTCCCGTAATTGTAATAATATATTTCACACCTTCTTTTGTAACAGGTGATTCTGATATTGATCCGTCAGAATTGACTTCAATTTTTATTGGAAATTGAGCGAATAAAACATTAGCAGAAAAAACAAAAAGTATCAGGATAGTAATTCTTTTAAACATTTTTAAACCTTTAGATTATTGAAAAAGGGACATTTTCACATTTATGTCTCTGATTGAGGTATCGCCAAACACCCTTGAACGAAACATAAAGGAAAACGCCCCAAGCTGGGGCGCGTCCTTAATACCGTTCCGTTCATTAAGAAAATTGGCGATTTTCAATCAAGAACGTTATAAAGACAACGCTTTAAATTTTTGTTAATAATATTATTCTATAATAATACCTCCCCGCAATTAATTTTTTCAAGATTCTATGGTCAATTTTAACATTAATTATTTTAAAAACCAAAAATTATTTTATTTTTTATTGATTCTATTGAAAAATATTTTCAATTCTATATTCATTATCTCTTCATCTCCCAAGCCAATATACTGGATATCATTTTTTTCTCTTATGCCGAAATTGCCGCTGCTCAGCCATGCCTTAACGGATTTTTGTCTTTTAACTGCCCTGTACATTATATTTTGCAAGTTAGCCTCGTTTTCAAGCTGGCGGCAAACGCAGGGCGAATCCTGCAATTGCTCAAGCCCTTCTATAAAGGCTGCCCTCTCGGGATATATTATCGGGTTAGCTAAATGGGTAATTATCAGTTCAGGTTTAGATTTGGAAAAAACTTTTTTGTCGAAATAGATTTTATCCAGCCGCTCGCCGTCTTTTCTTGGGCCGAACATGTCTTTATCAGGTGAAATACCGCCCCCGCAGGCAAATGCTGTTTTACCCGCAATTTTCAGGAAAGTATTGTCCTGCATGAATGTTAAATTATTCAGTCCGCTGCCGGAAATAAATTCATCCGGATCATCTAAACTTCCCCTAATAATGAAAATATTTATATTTCGTTCAACACATAGGCTGCTAAGTTCTTTTCTTGAGACTGTATTGCTATGGAAAAGAAAATTGCCGGTGTGTACAAAATCACTATCAGCAATATTGTTGCCATTTAAAAATTCAATCATTTTTTCTACATCAATATTTGTTCCGCACAGGTACATTTTTACTCCTTATCTGTTTACATAATTGCAAATTAATAATATTGATAAAATAACGGGAGACATTATTTAATTGTTTGCAGATTAGTTATTTTGGATATGAAGAAAAATATTTAAAAAGTAAATGTAACCTTTTTGGCTCTATTGGCTACTACCCTTTCAGAAAGTGAAACAAGGAATTGAAATGACAGGCTTTGAAAACAAAAAGCAACTCTTCATGGAATTATTGGATGGGGTATATCCAAAGCTGGAAAGGTTTGCATATTCAATTTCTGGCAGCAGGGATGACGCAAAGGATATTATCTCGGAAACAATACTACAGGCTTACGAGAACTTCGAAAAACTGAAAAAACATGAATCATTCCTCAGCTTTGTTCTTACAATAGCAAGAAGGACAAAAATAAAATATTTCCGGAAATCCAGTAAGACTTACAGTATGACTAATGAAGTTATTGATGAAATGTTTTCGAATGCAGAAAATGCCGAAAAACTTGCAGATATAAAGATACTTTACGCAGCTTTGGATAAATTGAGTGAAAAACTTAGAGAAGTAGTAGTGCTGCATGAAATTTTCGGCTTTAAACTTAAAGAAATATGTGAAATACAGAAGGCGTCACTTCCGGCTGTAAAGGTAAGATTGCACAGGGCGAAAACAAAACTAAGAAAATTACTCGGGGCGGAAATTCCTGAAAATATAAATTCAAAAGGAAATTTCATTGAGGCTGAATCATGAAAAATATAGATAAATACCTGAAAACCGCTAATAAAAGTTTAAAAATTGAAAATATTTACTCGAAAGAGGATATTGATGAATTGTTGGATACCAATCAAGCGCTTGATAGTCATCAACAAAACAAAATCAAAAAAATGTTTAAAAAATATTGGTATGTTATGCTGTTAACAATTTTAATCCCGGCGATAATGCTGTTGAATACTTTGAACAATAATGAAGTAACGGAATCTCAGGCTGAAGAGACTGTGAAAACCGAGACAATTCAAACAAATGACAACAATAAACCCGTAGTTTCTGAATCGTATATTTTAGCTGATACCACTGAGAAAAAACCTGTATCTGCGGATGAATTAGCGAGAGAATATGCTGAAAAACTTAAACAAACCAAACCTGCGAATGAAGAAGTAAAAAGCAGGTTAGATACCGATCAGGATATAACCGGCCTAAGCGTATTAGAATTGAATCCCGAGGAGTTGAAAAATCTTAATATTGAATTTAACGGGAACTCGTATTCTTATATAACCGAGGAACTGTTTCTGGCCCCTAAACGCGGATACTGGAAGAAACGAATGGCAAAATCCGGATATGATACTACTTTCACCGAACCGGTACTATTTCGATCCAAAAGTATTATAGCCTGGAAAAAGTACGATGAATTCGATGTGGAAGGAACCAGGCTGAGTTCAGTTCGGAATCCGCTGAAATTCAATGATACCGATGAAATCAGGTATAAATATACCGCTCAATTCGGAGATAAGGATATTGAATATACAGGATGGGACTATAAAGATTATTCCCGGGTAGCGCCAGTACTTTGGTCGATTGAATTACATTCAAATATGATATACTCTCCTCTGCTTCATTTCGGGGACGAACAAACAAGTGAATACTACCGGCAGCTTGCAAAAACAGAAAATGCATTAGATGAAATGAGGGATGGCTACGGGCGAAGTGCATCGGAAAATTTGGCAATTAAGGAAAAATATACTAAAGAATTTGTTAAACTTGAGGCTATGAGAACCGAGTTGCGCTCTAATTATCTTGTTCCTGTGAAATTAAGTAGCCCTCCGTCTGAATTTCTGGACAATCCGGAAAAAGACCTGTCTGTTGACTGCTATCTTTGGTTCATACCCAATGAAGAGTTCCTGAATGCTATTCCTGAAAGGTACGCTGCTCCTATCAGGAAGGAACTGAAAATACTCAGTGAACTCAAGAAAAATGAAATTGCTTATGAAAGCGCCTGCAAAGGGCTGTCTGATCAGGAATCATTCTTTGATGTTTGCCGTATGCAGTCAGAATCAATTGCTGAATTGAATTTATATCCTAACCCGGCAATAAATGAAACAACAGTCAGTTTTATAGTTCTCCGGGAGAACACTTACACAGTTTCACTACATGATATAAGCGGAAAATTTATTAAAAACCTGATCCAACCTTCGAAATATAATCTGGGAACAAAAGAAATCAAAGTTTCCCTGGGGAATCTTAAAACCGGAATGTACCTTGTGGCAATAAGCTCCGAATCCGGAGAGCATGCTATGAAAAGGCTTATAATTGGAAAATGATACTTTAATAGTGACAGAATAAATGAGGCCTGGATTTTCGCGGCCTCATTTTTGGTTTGCCTCATCCAGAATTTTCGGATCAATGAAAAGCCGCCACGGTTGCCGGATATTCCATTCTTCGGATTGAATCTTCCGTCCAATCTGCTTTTTTCCAAGGAAAAGGATTTTCTGCGAGAAATTGTTATTTCTGTATTGCTTAACTTCAATTTTGTTGTCATACAAATGGAGTTTATAAAATATACCGGCATCTGAAATTCTATCCAATATTCTTTTCAAAGGGGATTTAGTATAGACCTGCAGTTTCTTTAACATCAGGTTTTTATGATGTATCATCACTCCAATCTTTCCACGGTATAGTTTTATGTCTTTTTTTCCGCGGCGAATAGCAACAACCAGACTGGGATTGAATTCCGGGGTAATAATATATGGATCGGGACCGCTGTTATTATCGCCACGGGTAATATATCCTTCCGCTGTTTTTTTTATTATACGGTGAACAATATGATGAATATTTCCGGGTGGTTTAAAATTTATTATATCCCCGGGTTTTAGAGCATTGAAATCAGTATTCTGATCAATAATCAGGCCGTCGGCGGGTTTGAAAACCCGCTTCATACTGGGGCCGGTATAGTCGTAATCGGTAATTCGCTGCATGGCTTTATTCCTCCATCACTTCATTCATTTTATTCCAGAAATCACCATGAAGTGTGGCATGAAGAAAATAAGTAGGCCACTTCCCGGATATTTTCCCGGCCATATCGAATATCTTAGTGCGTATTTCCTCGCCAAAGCCTTCAGGTTGGTCCTTCAAAACCCTCAGGGCAAGCAGATCCTGAAAATTATTGTTCAAATGCTGGTGGGCTATTACTCCGTTGGTGCGTTCTACATAGTCAGTTTTACTTTGTTTAAGGAAGAAAAATGATTTTACCATTGTTGATTGAGAACAGTTTGCCCGGTAATCCCTGTCGCCCCCTATGAAAACGCTCCAGGTGGGCATGGCCTGTGCAATCAGATCCCCGTTCACGGGAAATATCATTGCATAATCATCGGCAAGGGCCTTGTGTGGATGGGGGAGCCTTGTAGCGCAAGTGGATTTTCCGCAATCACCCACGGCTCCGATCACTGCGCCTTTGCCCTCAATTTCCACCAGTGCGCAATGGCAGGGGAGAGCCTTGTAGTTTTTTATTGCCTGTATCTGATATGCCCGTGAAATATAATTTGTAGATAAATACTTCAGATTTTCGTGATCAAGATTTTCCGGATTGAAGAATACCATGCTTTCTTTATAATCGGGAGAGAAAAATATTCGAACGTAATCTTTTCTTCCGGTTTCAATATAATCAGGATGGTACTTTCGATATTCATTTACTTCTTCAGTTGTATCCACAAAACAGGAAATTTCGCAGTCGATGTTGTTTGAAGATTCTTTCATTGAACAAACACGGGCATAATTTCCTGTTACGAAATCAGTTTTTTCGGATAATGACTTTAGCTTCCATTTTCTGCCATTTGCCAGGTTAAAAATATATTCCATACTTTATCTAAATAATAAAACAGATAAAACCCAAATTAATGAATTTTATCTGTTAATTCAATTATTCAGAAATTTTTTAATTGATACGAATCTAACTTGAAACAACATTACCATTGGCAGCACAGTTATATGCATCATTTCCAATATTACAAACTGAATCCGCACTACTTCCCTGAGAGCAATTCGAACCTCCGGCATGAGCTGCGGAAGTTCCATTTGTACAGTGACCAAGAACACCCATCCACCTGAAATCAACAACTTCCGGTATGCAATATTTTATTCTTCCTGCCTCTTCCATAACAATACTCAATATTTGTAAAACAATAATTAATTATGAAAAGTCAGGGCCAACAAAGCAATTAACCCCTGCTGTATTTCCCTGGTTGCAAATCGTACTTGCAACATTACCATCAGAGCAATTTGAAGAGTCCCCAGATCCGGGGTTACATAAGCCTACTGAATCCATCCACTTGAAATCAATAACTTCAGGCGTACAATAAGATAATATCACAGTTCCTTCCATCCCTAAGTTCCTATGAAAATTCAAAAACAAAAATTTTTACAAAATAATAACCTGTGATGATATTTAGTAGCGGAAATTTAAAATGGCAATTTGTTTGAAGAAGTAATACCAAATAATACTTTTTCTTTTTATCTGGAAACATAAATTTGCTGCTGCAAAAAAAATTATTTATTTTATTCCAAAGATATGTTGCGAAGTATATGTCAGGCTTTGAATAGTATTATTGTCAGGAATTATCATGGGCGGAATTGAGATAAGTAAATTTATGTACGAAACTCTTGCAGGCGGATATACTAATCAATTGCCTGTTTCCTCTGTTTGCAATGCCAAATGTCTTTTCTGTTCAAACGATATGAACCCATTTGAAATATACAGGGAAGGTTTTCGCTCACTTGATGATATTAAGAAGGGTATTGCCATATTGGATACAAAATCTAATGCCGATATCAGGATAGGGGACAGCCTGCCGGGCAGAGTATCCGAGGGTGAGGCACTTCTGCATCCGGACATTTTTACTATTTTGAAGCTCATACGCGAAAAAATTCCGGGCAGAGTCATCCAGGTTAATACAAACGGAACCCTGTTTACAGAGGAATTTATAAAGGAGCTTCTGCCTTTTAAACCAATGAAATTTACTATCTCCTATCACTCTGATAATCCCGGGAACTGGAGCCGGATTTATAAAAACAAGATAGAAAAATTCCAAATAGCCCGGAATTCCTTTTACAGGCTTTTGAAAGAAGGCTTCTTTGTGGATGCCGCCATGGTTCCGCTGCCGAAACTGGTAGGTTATGAAGATATTGAAAAAACGATTCAGGCACTGATGTTCTATGTGAAGAAAGTATTGGTTTATCTTCCCGGGTGGAGCAAAAATGCGGGGCCTGAACTAAAAGAGATAATGGATGTTGATCTTGTTGAAATGAGTGATTTCTTTGCGAAAATGAGAAAGAAGTACAAAATCGACCTGGATGTACGTCCTGATTTGAACAAACCTTTGAATTTCGATCCTTATCAATTTATGATTGGCTCATTTAATAAGGGGTTTAGAAATGTTCTCTGGATGTTTTCTGAAGCGGCATACGCAAGGGGCAAAGAAATAATTGAAAAAAACCTGCCTTTTGTGCCGAACAATCACTATTCGGAATGTGTAAAGAATTATACCTACGAAGGAAATATAATTTGTTCAGGCCTGTTAATGGTTGAAGACTTCAGGAAAGCACTTATAAAGGCGTTTGAAAAGTATAAAGACCAGAAAATTTCTATCGACCATATTGTTCTTCCAAACAATCCCTTTGACAGATTCGGGGACGACCTAACAGGCGAGAATTATTCTAAGCTCAGCGAAGAATTCGGGGTATCCGTAAAAGTTGGTTTGTTGTAAATTAATAAACCGAAATAATCATTCAGGCAATTATACCGGTTTCTAATAATCGGTCAAAAAGCCTTTAGTCCGGCTTTACAGGTATTATCTGCAAGTAAACCGACACTGGTACATCCTTTGGTTGCAGATTTTGTACCTCCTGCTGTTGACCCATTGGCAGAACACCGGGTTGAATCCCCTGTACCATGGGATATACAATCGCCAAATATTTTCATCCATTTAAAGTCGACTATTTCAGGAGTGCAGTAATGAATTTTTTCTAATTCATCCATTATAATATTCCTTAATAAGATTATTTATATCAATAATATAAAGAAAAAGATGAAGTTTTGCAATTAAAATTTGATAGTACTGGTTGTTTTGAGTAATTGTGAAATGTATTAGAATAAAAATTTGATTATATTAATACTTGATTGTTAATTTAAAGTACAAGGTTAATAATAAACAACTCCGGTATGATCATTTTTCCAGAGTTGTCTGGAAATAATTTTCAGCAGCTTGTGTGGAGGAGCATGAGATATTTAATTTATCCGCCGGTGCCGGTACCGGCTCCGTTCCCGCATGTTGTAGCACTGGCACCATTAGAAGCGCATCCTCCGACAGCCCCAGATCCGTTATAGTCGCATGCCTGCGTTGCAATGCCTCCATTTGAAGTACAGTATGCTCCCGGATCTGATCCATTATTAGTACAATCACCTAAAACAGCCATCCACTTGAAATCAACTACTTCCGGGGAGCAATATTGTATTGTTTTGGTTTCTTCCATCTTAAATACTCCTTTGAATTAAGATAATCCATAATTTATTAAAAATAATAAAATTATGAAAAATAAAAAATAAAATCCTATGTAATGTTAAACAGGAACACTATCCTCATCAATATACCCGAATTTCAGCATCATATCGAAATTAGTATCGATGATTTTCTTTACCTGTTCTTCTGTGAGTTCATCTTTCCAGTAGCCGGTTTTCCCTTTATTAAAAAAGTTTTCACATCCGGCCCTCTTCTCGCGAAAGCCCTTTTCTTCTTCCTGTTTTTTTAGTTTTTCGAAACGGCAGGCTTCTTCGGCGGCAATGATTTCTTCTTTCGTTTTCCCGAGTTCGGTGAAGTCAACAAGCCTTGAGAATTCCCTGACGGCATCTGCTTTCATATCCTCGTAGCGAATAGTAAGTACTTTTATCTCTTTAGCGTTTATCCAGCTTTCCACATGTCCGCCCCAGGTAAACATCCTTTGCCTTAGCTGGTTTCCGATATTTCCGGCAGGGCCTGTTTGGGATAAGGCCTGTTTGGGATTGCAAAGCTGGTTAACGGAGTTTTCAATTGTAATTCCACTATGGTTTGCCCAGCTAACGGCCACATCCAGTGGGTTTCGCAGGAGGTATACCGCACTGTGGGTTGCGTCCGTGGGGAACATTGGTTCTTCTTTTGCAGTATAGATGTAGGCATCGTGTACCTTCAGGAAATAATGATTTTCATTCATTTCTGCAAGAAACCTGTGAGCTTCGGGCCTGAGTGTTTCGATCTCATCATCTGTCAGGTCGGATGCCCTTACTCCGGTTGCAAATTCAAAAGGCAGCATAGCCGAGGCTATAGTAATATTGCCGAGGCCGTTAATATTTACTTCACAGATATTGCCCATAAGGGCTGTCAGGAAAGCCCTGGTCCAGGTGTTTCCGGATTTGGGGTAAGAGGCCAGCCACGTTACGTTATTCATTTTTCAAATCCTCCTCGATCATATCAATCATTTTGTCGATATCTTTTACATTCCTGGAATGTACAATCTGTGCCGCCGGCATTGTGCTCATCAGTTTGGCCGTGATCTTTACCAGTGAAAACCCTCCGCCCATACCTGCCAGGTACTGCCTGTGCATGGAATCATGAAGCAGGTTGAATTTTGCTGTATTTTCCTCAAGCTGTTTTATTTCAGTACCGCTTTTGTTCCAACCTGATAGAATATATATTTTTTCAATAGGAAGGTGCTGATCACAAAAATCTGTTGTATCTACCGGTATTCTTTTTTGAACGATACCATCCCTGATTGTGGGAAAGTCATCAGGATTCATATCCGCTCTTTTTATTGTATCAAGAGGCAGTTTTATTGATGGATAAGCGGGCAGGGCAGTCAATTTCCCATCGAAATCAGAAATTACGCTTATATCATCCGATATGAGTTTATATCCACGCTTAATCAGTTCAAAGGCCGCTGTGGATTTACCGTTGCCGGAAATTCCGATAACCATAAAAGCCTGATCTCCATTTTTTATTGCGGCTCCGTAAACTGGCAGCATATTTCTCTGGTGCATAATGCAACTGATTGGTGCATCGAAAATAAAAGACCTGACAGCATCAGTTGCTGCTTCCTCTGCCGGATCAATAATTATCTCATTGCCTTTCCATACCAGGTATCGGGCTATACCGGGGATATTCAGGTGGAGTACATTTTTCCCCAAGGTATAACAAACGCCAAGTTTGGTTGGGTAGGGGAGTCTTTCCCGAACTTCGCCGAAATGTATAAATACATCCGGCTTGTCAACAGGTTCAGCAGAAACGGAATTAAATTCAGGGAATTCCATTTCTGATTTGATAATCAGGTTATATACTTTATAGTAGAGCATTATAAAATTTTTTCTCTCAGTTTGATGTATAACCTTCCTAAGATTCAGAATATTCGGAAGGTTTGTTTATTTTCTGATCTCTGAATAATTCTTATCATATTCGCTACCTGGTACAAGCCTTGATTTCGGGAAGAAACCTTCTTCATAAGCAAGACGGCAGAAGCGGTGAGGTGCAAATAAATTTCCCGAATCATAGTAATTATTTGCAATACATGAACCAAGGCAACCCTGTTTCATTATGCAGTCAGAGCATACTCCGGTAAGTTCGGATGGAAGGCCTTTCCTTATCCTGTTCAACATGGGGTTGTTATTCCAGACTTCTTTGAGGCTGTCTGTTTTCGCATCCCCGAATATAAAGTCCGGAAGGCTTTCGCCAATTCCGCATAGTGCATATTTTCCGGTACCAAGAACGCCAATTATCCTGAATATCCCACAGCCTGCAATATTAGGCCTTCGCTTAATATTTCTTACCGTCCTGAATGCCGGTGGGTATGAATATATCAGCCTGATCTTTGATTTCGGCTGTAATTCTTCTTCGATAAATTTACCGAGATTGAATAATTCCTCAACTGTAAGAACTTCACCGCGTTCGTGCATCTTTTCTCCGCGGGCTGTGGGCGTAACCAGATTGAATTTTACAGAGCCGGCACCAATGGATTCGGCAAGCTGCACAAGGCCTTCAACGTCCTTATAAGTATTGTTCATGATAGACATGATAACCTGGGGATGGAAACCTTCGGCCACCATGGTTTTCACACCGCGTACGGCATCATTGAATGATCCGGGAACGCCGCGAACCCATTCGTGAACTTCCGGCTTGTGAGAATCAATACTGACAGAAAGATTTACTCTTTTCTTTGAAGCTAAAATTAATTTTGCCAAAGCAGGAGTGATAGCAACACCGTTTGTTTCAATATTTAATTTCAGGTTCTTTTCATGAACATGTTTTATTACTTTTTCAATTTCCGGATGGATAAGTGGTTCGCCGCCGGTAAGTTTCACTGAGTTCAATCCAAGTGGAGTAGCCTCTTCTATGATATGCTTAAAAAGTTCGATATCCACGAATGGATATTTAGGCTTTTTGCTGTCTGATTCAAAAGGAGGGTTAATCCAGCAGTGCCTGCATTTCAGGTTGCAACCTTCAAGGATATAAAAATAAATACAGCCAAGATAATAGCCGCAATCCGGTTTTGGATATAATTTATTAGGTACAGTGCACGATAGGTCATTAGTTTCAAACATCTATTTAATATTTTAAGTTTCACAGATTATTTAATTTCTTCAATTTCTTTTATAGGCAATTTACCGCCTTCTTCAAGAAACTTCTTATAACAACTGTCAGTTGAATAAACCGGATGATTCTCATCACCATGCAGTTCATAAGCATTTGCAGGACACCCGCCCCGACAATAAGGCATATATTTACAATCCCGGCAATACTCGAAATCAGAAAGCGGAATAAGCCTGCGTTCTCTTAACCTTTTCAGTTCAGGATGATTTTGCCAGATATCCAGGAAATTATCCCGGTTAATCCTGCCAAGTTCAATATGGGGCATCTGAGTGCAGGGAGTTATTGTACCGTCAGACCTGACAGAAAGTTTGCTGAAAACTCCTCCGCAGCTTGTCAGGTATCCTCCGCCCGGTTTGGGAGCCACCTTGTTTTCTACTTTATACTCGTTTTCACTCCAATGAGTGTGGCAGGATAGAGGCCCTGCCTGTGCTGATATTCTGTTGCCATATTTTTTTATAACCCGGCTATGCAATTCCATTGATTTGGCAAATTCATCAGGTCCGAGCATGATGTTTTCAGCATCCTTTTTCGTCATACCGAATGGACAAGCCGAATTTGTACTGAAAGATCTCAGGCCAAGTTCACCGAGAAGAGTATCGGCAGCTTCTTCTAAGTACATGTAGTTCTGCTTGGTTATCGTCAGCCTTACTGCACGGTTAATACCAAATTTTTTTAATGCCTGGAGTCCCCTGACTGCCTTTTCGAAAGAACCTGTCCCGCAGGTAAGGTCATGGACACTGCTATTCGGGCCGTCAATAGAAACCTGAACGGAATCGCAGCGCTTAGTACTTGCAAGGAATTCAGCCTTTTCATCAGTTATCAGAGTTCCGTTGGAAAGGATATTGAAGCGCATTCTGTTTCGTACGATTCCTTCAATTATTTCATTGAAGTCCTTGCGAACAAAGGCTTCGCCACCGCTGACACTTACGCTGAGAACATTTGCTGCGTTTAGTTCTTCAAAGAATTGTAGCCATTCATCAGTTGTCAAATCTTTAGGAATATCCGCCGGACTATTGAAATGAAAGCAGTATATGCAGCGAAGATTGCATTTTCCGGTTATTGTAAGGTCAACTTTTTTGGGGGAGTACATTACTCTTTTAGGTTTTTCGGATATGGGTTTCATACTGATAAATACCCGAGTTCCTGTAGCTGGGCTATGAAAGCATCATATTCATCGGATGCTGTTTCAGGTATCCCGCCTTCGCATGCGTCATTAAGATCTTTCAGAATTTCATCTTTTGTTCTTGTGCCGTCAAGTTTTTGCCATATAAAAATCCCGGTTGGAGAAAGTCCTTTGCTTTTACCGGTATCAGGATCAAATAATATTCCCCAGTCATCAAATTCTACTCTTAATACAATATTTGGATTAGCAGTATATTTTTTTTCCTGTTCCATTTCTTAAGCTCCGTTTTTGAAAAAAATAAATATAAAAAAAATAGCTAAATTTTCAGAGAGAAATATTACCAGAAAGTTTACTCTATTCCGAGTATCTATAATACCTTTAACTTAAAAGAATTCCCTATCCAGTCAAATATTCGCATTTCGCGGTAGCCACCGGGGCCGTCTTCATCAGCAAGAACACGATTGTAGCAATTCTCGAATGTTAATTCACGTATTTCTTCTTCACTCAGCTCTTCGTCATCCTCAATATCATCATCGATGATAAAACCGGACAGGAGAAGTTCAAAAATTTCGTATTTGTTGAATTTTTGGATCAGGGCAGAAGCAATACAGTCTTTTTCTTTGTTCATAGCACAATTCAGCAGGGTTTCCAATTCGGAGGACTGAATATAATAATTTCCTGATATCCTTTGCAGGCACTCACAGTCGATATTCAAATTATTTAAAAGGTACAACCTGTAATCGTTTTCAGCCTCGGTAATCAGGATATTAGCCGCGAGGTTTTCAAATTCCCTGATAATTTCAAATAATGTGATTATTCGCAGAAAAATTTTCTTTTTATCAAATTCATCCTCATATTTTGTCAGGCCTTTCTCGTCAAAAATATTCCACAATTTCTCCCCGATTTTTTCCATTGCCAACGGATTTTTGTTTTTGTTGGAATTTATTATAGATAGTACGTCCGCCCACTCTATATAATCACCGCGACGCGACTTATCATCTTTTACCCTGAGATAGAATTCATCAAGTTCCCTTTGGAACGGCCCCCTTAGAATATCAAGCCTGCTATCTTTGTTGTTTTCAAGAACATCGGCAAATTTACGAAACTGTTCAAATTTACCCTTGCTGCCGGTTTTATATTCCTTCCATACATCACGGCCGATGGATATATAATTTTCGAAAATTTCTCTTAATTCAGATAGCAAATGTGCATTTATAAGTAATAAAGCATCAATTGGGAACTCTTTTGTGCTGATTGAACTACGATCGGACTCACTGATTTTATTGAAAACAATTATACTGCGTTCACACAGGTCAGCTATTTCCTGACCTGCAATTGAAGATATTTCTTCGTTGCAGGTTCTATCGTTCAGAAAATCAGGGAAGAATAGCCCTGCAAGTTGAAATTGGGAGTCATAATCATAATCGAAAAAAATTTCAGATATTGATATTGCCGATTTAAAATAAGGCGAATGATTATCAAGTTTTTTTATTATACTAAAAAAATTACAAGCCATTTCTTTCTCCGAATTAAATAAAAGCAGAGTAAGAAGCGCAGGTACAAGTTCCTAACGTTCATTTTCTCCTAATCCGGCAATAAAATAAGGTTTAATAGCCTGTAATTCAAGAACTTTTTTTTATTCAGTATTATTTTAATATTTCTCCGGCCTCGTAACTCCAGAAAAGAAGGTCAAGTTCATCAACAGGAATTTTTACATTATTGGCAAATTCAAGATACTTCTTTTCAGTTTCCATGTATGCTTTACGGCTCCCAATTTTTGGTACTTCATCGAAAACCCTGCAACTAACAAGATGCTTCAGAATATGCCTGTCCAGGATACCAAGATTCCGATAACCGATATTCCTAAGGTAATGTGCAGATTCTTTCATCCCGAATCCTTTGAAATTATCTGCCAGCCATAATCTTTTTTCTTCAGGAGTTTCTTCGGAATCAAGTTTTTCCTTAATAACAGGAAAAAATTCTCTTGCATAAAGTAAGCGTGCAGCTTTCTGATTATGGAAGCGGATATAATGTTCGGGATCTCTGAGCAAAGGAGTAGGGTCGTATGGCTTGTTTTGGAAGTCTGATGCCCGAAGTTTTTGCTCCACGGCATAGGCGCTTCTTGCTTTGGACTGAGGAGTACACACACAAAAGCAAAGTTCATAAAAATAATCTTCTTCGGGAACTGTCGCAAATTCAGCAAGCCTTTTCTGAATAGCTGGTTTTAATCCTGTATATTTTTCCTGAAGGAAGTCAGGTAACTGCATAATTTTTTCTCAAAGTTTTCAAATACCTGACAAGAAACGGCAGCAATTATTATTTATTGGACGACTTGATGTCAAAAATTTCTTATTTCAATGGCAAAAGTTTTATCGGGAATTGTAATTATTGCGGTTTTTTCAAGGAAAAAAGGTATTAAGGCTGTAATAATTTTATTATTAGGTAAGAACAAACATAATATTATTTCTCTTAGCTGTTATTTTTAGTTATTACAAAAATATATTTCAGCTATTATATTAAATACCTGAAATTTTAACATTTGATTAATACGGAATTAATACAATAGAACTATATTCGCAGCGTCTTTTGCTGTGTTTTTAATAATTCTCCGCTCATGTTACGCATTGGGTCATGTTAGCTCTACACCTGTGTAGTAAAATTACTACAAACAAATCATGTTTCCTGCTATAGCATTGCGTACCCTCGTTCTGTATATTTGTACCAGTTATTTGAAAACACGGTACGAAACGGATAAATCAGCGGATTTACTTCGGGAAAGAAAAAACTTTATAAATGCCTGGGGCTCATGATGAGAGATAAGTGATAGGTGATTGATGAGTAGTTTATTGGCAGAGTGTCTTCGGGTAGGTTAAGGTCTCAGGCATTTAAAAATTTCAAATTTGATTATCCCCCGGGTAATAGATGGCATTCTAATTATGGTCCGGATTGACTTTGATTTAGTCATTGGTTGTGTTGAGAAAGTGTCTCCTATTTTTCATATAAGTCTCCGCTTGAAAATGAAAAATCTGACTTTATCGAACGATGTCCGGCCCGCTTTTATCCGCTAATATTCTTTGAAATATAAAGATTCACCCGGAATATTAATTATTCAATTGTTTGAAAAGAGAAAAGGGGAAATTTCTTGTTTGGGTATGTAATAAAACAAATTGATTGAATACTTGAGATTCCGGGTTTTTTTATTCCGTAAAATGAAAATTCAAAAAGTCCGACAGATTGATTCTGCCGGACTTTAATTTTTTTGTTAAATCACTATCAGCTTTTCGCGATGGACAAATTCTCCGTTATTGATCACAATGAAATAATTATCACGCAAATCCTTTAATTCAATTATATGGTTTCAAATCATTATATTGCGGAAAATACTGGGAAATAAAATGAATATTCTGCATATAACAACTTCAGACAAAGGGGGCGCCGGGATTGCATGCATCAGGCTGCACCGTGAATTATTGAAGAACGGTATCGAATCAAATATTCTCGCGCTTGATAAAAATACGGGGGGTATTGAAAATACTGAGTATATAAATCAAGGCTCAGGTCTCAGTTTCTTCAAACGCCATATCAGGCCTAAGTTCGACAGACTGAAACTTCTAGGAAGAAAAAACGATTACGAGGGATTTTCATTTCTCCACTCACTATTCGATCTGACTTCTACTGCCAAATACAGGAATGCCGATTTAATTCATCTGCATTTTACATCTGAATTTATTGATCTGCCGTCATTCCTGAAGAAGAATAAAAAACCTCTGCTGATTACGCTTCACGATATGAACTATTTTACCGGCGGATGCCACGTAGCCTTTGATTGCAGTGGTTATACCGGAAACTGCTATCCCTGCCCGCAGATTGAAGGGGCGTTTTGCAAATATCTCGCCCAAAAGCAATTACAGAAAAAGATAGAATTGTTTGCTAAAAATGATAAAAAAATTATCACTTCTCCAAGTCGTGGTTTATTGGATATGTCAAGAGCCTCGGTGGTATTTAGCGGATCTGGACATAAGCATATACCCCATGGTATTGATCTGAATGCATACAATAAAAATAACAGAAATTCATTCAGGCAGGAAAAAGGCCTAAGCCCGGAGGATTTTGTTATTCTTTTTGTTTCGGATGACCTGCAAAGGCAGAACAAAGGCTTTCAGCGGCTAATTGATATTTTTAAATTACTCCAGCCGGATGTAAAATCAAGAACAAAAATAATTGCGGTCGGGAGGAATCAACCGGATGTAACTCCTGAATTGAGTAATATAATATTTTTTACGGGACAGATAAACGATCCCGATCTGATGAAACAGTTATATTTTGCCTCGGATATAACGGCAATTTGTTCGGAATGGGAATCTTTCTCGCTTGTGGCATTGGAATCCTTGGCTGCCGGAAAACCGGTTATATCATACGATATTAACGGCCCACGAGAAATTATCCGTGACGGCAAAAACGGCTTCCTGATTCCTTTCGGTGATAATGAAAAATATGCTGAAGCAATAACCCGCCTGGCTGTTTACGGAGATGTTTATCGGCAGTTTTCTTCTAATTGTATATACCGTGTGAAGGAAAATTTTGATATGTCTGTAGTGGCATCGAAATATATCGATTCTTATAACAGGCTTTTGGGTTAGTTGATATTATCACATCCCCCCCCAAAAAAACGTAAAAACCCGCTACAGTTCACACTATAGCCTCGTCCTCAACGGCCTGTGCAATATCATATACATCAATATAATTCCCAAAAAATGCCGGCGTATTTACATCCGTCTCTTGCTGCAACTCTTGCCTTGACTCGGGCTGCTCAATATAATCTCTCTTAATAAAGCTTATCCGAAAAGCCATGCCCGGTTCGTTCAATTTTATATCAATTTCCGGATATTGCTTCATTTCATCTGAAATAAGCTGAAGGCCGTTGCCCCATTGCTCAATAATACCAAATTTCTTAAATTCAGGCGCCAGCACCATGTTTCTAATATCGGACTGACCGGCTTCCATCTCCTCAAAATCAACTGTAGGAAGAAGCTTGCCGGGGCTTGTGATCTCAATTTTATTATCGAATACGGTAATTTTAATATCTTTCCCAGTCAGGGAATAATCCCTGTGGATAACAGCATTGCGAATGGCTTCCCTGATAGCTGTAACGGGATATTCCCAGCGGTCAATCCTGTAAACGCCATCGTAGGAAGACCCCTGCGAAATATGGCGCAAAATAAATTGATATGCAGATTCGGCCTGCAAACTAAGCGGCCCGGAAATAGTTTTCTGGTCGATAAAATCCCCTGGAGTAATTCCTTTGAACTATATGTTAGTATTCAGCTGCATAAATATTTTTACGGAGTTTATCCGCTGCATTCCATAATTGCTTTTCTCATCTGTTCCTCTGGTTTAATTGATTTCTCTTCTTACCTTATCACCAACACCTTTTCAAAAAAATGCTGGTTGGGTGTTTTCAGGATAACATAATAAACACCGTTGGCAAGGTTGCTGATATCAGCCTTGAATATATTAGCTGATTTTTCCTGGACATAACCGGAATAAATATCTGATACTTTTTCACCTAATGAATTAATAATTATCAAATCAATTTCGGCAGGATTTGATAATTTTATTTTAGCCTGAAGGATTCCGGTCGATGGATTTGGCGAAACACGTAAATGACAATTCTCATCAGTTAAGATGTAATCCTCTTCAATATCAGTCTGGCTAACACCTTCACCAAATAATTGCACTTTGGCAGGGCTTCCTGTACCATCGTATTCAAACCCAATCTGGCCGGAAGTTCTGCCTGTATATATTGGTTTGAATAGCAAAGTCATTTCTTGTTCTTCGCCGGGAGCCAATGTAAAAGCTTCGCCCCCGCTGATAATCCGGAATTGATCCATATCCGGCCCGAGCTGTCCAACGTTAGTAATATTAATAGATTCCGAGGAAATATTCTTTATTAGCACAGTATCTGCAATAATCTTATCACTACCCGTTTTTACTTCGCCAAAGTCCAGAATATCACAGGCAAGTTCCAGTTTTCTTTCTTCGCCAATGCCGGTAATATCATATTCCAGTGTTTCTGCCTGTGTAATTATATTTAGCTTTGCAGTATGTAGTCCAACCCGATTGGGTATAAACCTGAACTCAGTAGATTGCGCTTTATTCACATCAATTTCATAAACAGGAAAAGCAGAAACCTGCGCGAAAGCATTTGCATCAGCACCTGTGAAATATATAGAATCCACCCTTACCTTATACTCTCCCGTATTAACAATAAAATCCACGAAAAGGGAATCCTTCATATCGCCAACTATTTCCCTGCCCATATCTATGCTTCGCGCTTCTGCGAGAGGAGCGACAATGGAGAAAACAGCATCGGATGTGTCGGATTGATCAATTTTACCCTCTGATGATAATTTTACTATCCAACCATCTCTATCCCCATGATTGCCTGATACATCTCCATCATCAGACTCAGTATATCCAGAAAGAATAAAACCTCCATCATTAGTCTGTTGAATTGATGTTGGACAATCAGATTCTGTTCCTCCAAGAAATTTTTGCCATTCAATTTCACCTTGAAAACTGAGCTTGATAATTAAAAAATCACAACCACCATGATTTTTAGGTCCCTCAATAAAACCTGATTCAGAAACACCCAAAATAATAAATCCGCCATCAGATGTTTGAATTATTGATGATGCTACATCATTACTAAATCCTCCCAAACATTTTTCCCATTGGATTTCACCATTTTCATCTATTTTGACTACCCAAAAATCCCTTGCCGACTTCCAATTGCTTACATCACCATCTGGAGACTGGGTGGAACCAATAATTATATATCCATTATCAGTAGTTTGAATAATTTTTTTTGCTTTATCATCCTCGCTTCCTCCAAAACACTTTTGCCATTGGATATCAAATTTGGAATTTAATTTAACAATCCAATAATCTTCCCATCCGTGAGAACCACTAACATCAATATTATTCGAATATGTGTACCCAGACAGAATAAATCCCTTATCATTTGTTTGCTGTATCGAACTGGCAATATCATTTTCATCGCCGCCTAATATTCTCTGGGAGACCATGTTTCCTGAACTACTCAATTTTACAAGCCATATATCAAACCAACCGTAATTTTCGGTAACATCACCATCATTAGATCTTGATTGACCTGCAATAACAAATCCACCATCGTCAGTTAGGGCTACTGAAGTTGCTATATCTTCATGACTACCTCCAAAAGATTTTTCCCATTCGATATCACCTGATCCGTTTAACTTTACGATCCAATAATCATCCTTACCATTTTGTCTTGATATATCATTATCATTAGAATAAGTATATCCGGCAACAATATACCCCCCATCAATAGTCTGTTCTATTGAATTTGCATACTCACGATTACTTCCACCAAGACATTTCTGCCATTTGATAGCTCCGATTAAATCAATTTTAGTAATCCAGAAATCAAATTTACCATGATTACCTGATACATTTCCATCAATAGAATTTGTAAAACCTGCAAAAATATATCCATTATCGTCGGTTTGGGTTATACAACTTACCTGATCTTCAGAGCTTCCACCATAACATCTTTGCCACTCAATTTCTGGAATAATCGGATTTCTTGCCTGAGAAATACTGATTAAACATTCGTCTGATTCTTTTTTTGGAATATCTTCCCATCTATATCTCAAATTATAAGCATTGTCGGTTATTTTATTCCAATTCTCGCCATTATCAATACTGTAATCCAATGATACTTTATCAGATGGCAAAATGCCCTCCCAGGTTATCACAGTATCGCTACCGACAAGAAATTTTTCTCCTCCATTCGGATGTGTAAGTTTCAGGGTCTTTTCCTTTGGCGGGATGCCGCTGAAACCTCCGGAACTATAAAAATATTTATCCGGGCAAACATTATTTACAATTGCAAATTTTACAAAAGTATATGAGCTGTCGGCGGGGGTATATGAAACTGTTAATTCTTTGCTCTCGCCTTCTGGCAGAGTAAAAGATTTGGGATTAATTTCAAAATATGGGGAGCTACTTATTATATCTGTGATAACATAATCGCTGCCAATTGCAGTAATTGTTATTGTAGTATCCGCTGTCTGTCCCGGTTCTTTATCTCTGAAATAAATTGCCATCGGAGAAAATTTTAGTTCGGCTATTGAACTTTCCGGGGGAAAATATCTATTAGAACTTAGTAGCGATAATGCCGGAACTGAAACCTGCAAACCTACCCTGCTATAATCGCATCTCAGGCTGCTTTCCCATTCAATTTCGCATGGTTCGCCGCCTTGTGCTATATGTAATATTTTATAACAAGTTTCTTCTGCTTTTTCTATTGTGTTTATATTATCGAACCACTGTCCGCCCGTTTGTTCCGAGATGTTTTTCAGAATTTCCGGACTATCGGATCCGATCGTAAGACAGAAAACCTGAGCGTCAACTTCATTTGCTTTTTGAATTATTGACTGCTCATCGCCAACAGCATTACCGTCAGTGATAAACACGACAACTTTTTTATTTTTACCCTTTTCCGCCGCAAGCAAAGCTCCGGACATCGGGTTAATAAAACCGGCATCGAAACTTGAACTGCCTTCCTGGCTCAAGGAATTTAATTTTTCAAGCAGCCTGGATTTATCATTAGTAAAGTCCTGAACCATATAATTTTTTGAATTGAAGGCAGTAATTGCACATTCCGATTCTCCGGACGGCAGCAAATTGATCCATGTTTCTGCCGTTTTCCTGGTCAGTGTTTGTATGTCCCCTGTTATCGAACCGGATATGTCAATAGTAAGTACGCTGGATATTGCCTGCAACGCAGGTTGATCCGGGCATGAAACACGAATCATATCTTTCTGTTCAACATCCTCGGTGATTTCAAAATCAGAATTTAAAAGGTTCCTGATTTGTTCTCCGTTTTCATCAAAAGCCCAGAATTTGGCTTTCATAACCGGAAAGTTGCTTGTGTCAATATCGAATACTGAAAGGCTTTGCGCCTGCGCTGCAAGTGGCAGCAGGAATAATAGTGTAAGGATAGCTTTTTTCATGTGTTCCTCTGGTTTCCAAATGTTCAGCGCCCCAATGATTGATAAAAACCTTAATCTATCGTCGAGCACCCCCAATATTTACAATTTCCAATATCGCAAATTTTCCGGAGAAAGGCAAGTTTAGGAGAATGAATTTAGCAATGACTATACTGAAAAAATGCGTGAGAAAATTAACATTGTTGTAATATTTGGATATAGAATGGTATCAAAAAAGTTCTAATAAAAACCGTCAAAAAATAATGATTAATAAGAGATAATCACACATCCCCCCACAAAAAAAACGTAAAAACCCGCTACAGTTCTATTTGTAGCGGGTTTGTTTTGAAGCTCCTGAGCACGGACTTGAACCGCGGACCCTCTGATTAACAGATAAATAGTAAGTGCTGTTTTTTGTCAAATTTTGCGTATTTTTACAAAATGTTCTACTGATGTTCTACTATCATGGTATCCCTATGGAAATTAAGCTTCAGCCACAGCGAAAAAAATGCTATTCTAAAGAGGAAATTAGGGCGATGAATAAGGCATATTATTCTGACCCGGATAATAAAGAAAGGATCAAAATTAAGGCGAGGGAAAGGTATTACAAGAATAGGGACAGGATACTTGCGATGCAAAAAGCAAAGCGTCGACTTTTAAAGTATTTAACTGATAAAGAGATGGAAATTATAAAAGAGGAAATTTTTCAAAAATAATATCTGAATATTCCCCAATTAGTTAAGAAGTTTTGAAAAATCTTTTCATAAATATATTTTTATTATTATAGCTCAAACGATAAATTCCATTAAATCTTGACAAGACAAGTAAGATATTGATAATAATTGTTATTAATAATAATGGAATCTATTATGAACAAGAAAGAAACCCCGGAATCAAAACACTTTCAATCCAGTGAAGTTCGTGCGATGATTAAACAGGAATTAAATAATCTGAACACGAAAAATAATGAAAGTGAATCAAGCTCAACAGAATCCGATATTATGACAATGATTGATTTGATTTCATTGTTGAAGGTGTCAAGGCCAACAATCTATAACTGGATAGAAAAAGGACTAATCAAAGTTCATCCAGTTGGCGGAAGAATATTCTTTAAACGATCAGAAGTTATGAAGTTATTTCAGGATGATAAATGTAATAATGAGGAACTGAAATAATGATTGACTTAGTTAAAAAAACAAAACCAAGAACATACCCTTGCAGTATTAACAAGGGGATTATTGATAAGGCCCATAACCGCGCTGCTGATACGCATAAATGGGAAAATGCCGAGCTTACTGCCGAAGAGCTGAAGGAGCATATTGCAAAAGGGTTTGCCTTTTCCTGTGCGTATTGGAAAAACCCGAAAGAAGGGCGCGGCGCGGCTAATTTCCTGAAAGCCCGGCTGGTGGCCCTGGATATTGATAACACTATTACTGACAAGGAAACCGGCGAAATAAGATGCAAAAAAGAACACGAAGGATACTTTCGGGTAGATGATGCGATAAGCGATCCCGAGCTGACAAATAATGCCGTAATGATTTATACCACTGCAAGCCATACGCCGGAGCATCACAAGTTCAGGATAGTTCTTTCGTTCCAAAAAACAAGCCTGAGCGCCACACAGTTCCAGGAAACAGTATTGTTCTTTATCCGCAAATACGACGCGGACGATCAGTGCAAAGATGTTTCCCGAATGTATTACGGCAGCTCGAAAGGTGACTTCTATATTTTTGATAACCTGATGACACGATCTTTTTGGGAAGCAGCAAAGCAGGACTACCACCACGAGGAACCCAAAACAAAGTTTTACAGGGAGTACGCGGACAGGGAAATCGGGCGCAAACACATAGAAGAAATGCTGGACGCGATACCCCCCTATCCCGGCTACTATGTTTGGCTGAAGATAATTTCCGCCATTGGCAATTATTTTGAATCGGACATGACAACCGCCGTGGATATTGTAGAAAACTGGAGCCGCGACGAAGATATGGGGACAGCCCGAAAAATGAAATACCGCCTGCGAAATATCAGTATCGGTACGCTAATATACTTTGCGAAGCATTACGGCTACGATATTAATAAAATTCCGGGTATTGCCGAGGCCAACCGCGCAAAGAACGAAGGCCCCGATATGACGGAACGCGGAAACTCCGTCAGGTTTTACGAACAATGGAAAGATACCCTGCGCTTTAACCATAACCGCAAATTGTGGATGATATGGGACGGCAAAATATGGAAGCCGGACGAGGAAAACAAACACGAAAGCTATATGGATAAAACCGTTATGAAGCTGAAGCTGGAGGCCAGCCAGGAAAAAAACGGAGGGAAAAAAAAGGAACTTTACAAATGGAGCCTGAAATCCCAAAGCGCCAGCACTTTTTATAATTCAATAAAAATGTCTAAAGGCCGGAACGGGTTTGCCACACTGGAAAGCGATTACAATAAACATAACCACTTGTTTAACCTGGCAAACGGAACTTATGACCTGCGGGACAATGTTTTCAAGACCCCCCACCAACGGGACGACTATATTACAAAAATTGTAAATGTAGAGTATAAACCCGATGAGGATATGGGCGTTGCATGGGATCTATTCCTTGCCACAGTTTTTGATGATAACCAGGAGCTTATTGATTTTGTGCAAAGGGCCGTGGGCTACTCCATGAGCGGCGACGTTAGCGAGGAGGTGCTATTCTTCTGCTACGGAACCGGTAAGAACGGAAAATCTATTTTCTTCAACGTACTGGATGAAATGTTTGGCGATTACAGCATGAAGATTAATGCCGAAACGCTGATGCAAAAGCAAAACGAAGGTGTTTCCAATGATTTAGCCCAATTGGTAGGACAACGTCTGGTGGTAAGCTCGGAACTTCCTGAAAGCCGCCGCCTGAATGAGGAAAAAATAAAAGACCTGACAGGCCACGATAAAATTTCGGCACGCTTCCTGTTTAAGGAATACTTTAATTTCTTTCCTACACATACGCTTTGGATGTACGGCAATCACAAACCAATAATAAAAGGAACTGACGAAGGAATATGGCGGCGCATATTAATTATTCCTTTTACTGTTACCATTCCCGATGAAGAGCGCCGCCCCGCCGACGAAATTATGGCAGAGCTTAAGAGCGAAAAATCCGTGATCCTGAACTGGATGATAGAAGGATGGAAAAAATACCAGAAGACAGGGCTGAAGCCTCCACGCATCGTATTATCCGCCACAAACGAATACCGCAATGAAAATGATGTTATACGGGATTTTCTTGAAGAATTTTTTGATATAACAAATGATCCGAATGATAAGATACTTGCGAAAAGTGTTTTCGTATCATACCAGACCTGGTGCAGGGAATATTCTGAAAGGATACTCGGCAACAGAACTTTTTACAGGAAACTGGAAGAAAAAGGATTTAAAAAAATTACAGGTACCGGAAATAAAAAATATATAACCGGATTAAAATTTAAACCGGAAGCCCGGAAAAAAGTTGCTGACGATCCCAAAAACAACCCGAATCCTGGAAATAACAGCATGTTTAAATAATTTTAGGAAGAAATATTATGAATTATGATATAGTCTATAACGTTAACGATACTGTATACATTAGCCTGAACGTCCACTATGCCGTTTATCAGTCTTTTTGCAAAAACTGCGATGGCTTTAAACCCCGTAGTATTGATTATTTCATCAATAAATTAAAAACACTTGATATAGAAATAATATCTCATCCAAACGGAGTAAAATATGTAAAAGCCCTTCTGCTAAAACCCGAAGGAATTCAATTAGCAATAAAGGATAATGAAAATATCCTAAACGATCACGAGAGGAGAAATTTAGAAGACTTATATGAATTTATGATGAATTTTTTGTCATGTAAATAATTGTTTAAGTTACAGACGTTGTATGTTCTCGCATACCTTTATATTATTTAAACAGCATTTTTATACATTGAAGGTATGTCAAAACTGACAACGATAGTAACTTTAACAACTAATTTCCGGTGTTTTTCAGCAAAAAGTTATCTAATAAGGCAACATTAACAGTGTTAAAAATTATAACGGATGTTAATAGAAATCGAAAATAGGCAGGGCTAAAAATAAAACACAGGCTTTGCTAAGTAAAAATAAAATTAATTCACTAAACAACCAGTAAAGAGAGAGAGAATGGAAAAAATTGCCATTATAATTATTGATTTCAATGTACTCGAAATAAATATAGTTAAATAATTTTGAACTGCCTGAGAATAATTTCAATATTTTATTATTCTGCTTTTATCTTTATCCAGTCAATTCCTCTGCTATCATTTCCGCCTGCTTTAAAACTGTATCGGTTGCAAGTTTTTGCATATCGGGTGGGTAGCCATATTTTCTCAGAGTCCTTTTTATAACTACTTTCAATTTGGCGCGAACACTTTCCTTGATCGTCCAATCAATTGACGCATTTTGCCGTACCTGTTCTGTCAGTACAACTGCCAGCTCGCGGAGTTTGTCTTTTTCCATTAGTTCTTTAGCGCTTTCATTGTCGGCTACAGCAGTATAAAAAGCATATTCAAAGTCACTCAGGCCAAGTTCCTCTGCTTGGCTGTCACTATCGGTTATTTCCCTGCTCAGCTTGATCAATTCTTCAATTACTTCGGCAGCCGTCAAAATTTTATTCTGATATTTCTTTATAGCATTTTCAAGCATCTCCTTCAGGGTCTTACCCTGTACCATGTTTTTCCTTGACCTGGATTTAATCTCATCGTTCAAAAGTTTCTTCAACACTTCCAGGGCAACATTTTTCTGCTCCATTCCTTTCAGTTCAAGCAGAAAATCTTCAGACAGAATTGAAATATCCGGCTTTTTTATTCCGGCAGCATCATAAATATCAACAACTTCTTCAGAAACTAATGCCTTATCAATTACCTGCCGGATTGTTGTTTCCAGATCACCGTTTCCAAATGAAGAACCACCGCCGGAAGTGAATTTCACCAGCCTGGCTTTAACTGCCTGGAAAAAAGCTACCTCGTCTTTCACATCCATAGCCTGTTCATGGGGAATTGCAAGAGCAAATGCTTTTGACAAGGCTGTAACCTCATCAATATATCTTTTCTTGCCGTTTTCCAACCCGAGAATAAAATCTTCTGCTTCGAGAATAATAGATAATTTCCGGGATACATCCGCATCGAAGTATTCTTCGTAGGCAAATCCGTTGAACAATTCGGAAACTACTTCCAGCTTCTCAAGCATCAGAGCAACAGCTTTGGCCTGCATTTCTGTCGGATCACCTTTGCCGCCTGCATCAGAATAAAATAATAATGCTTTTTTCAGGTCGGAGGCAATGCCAAGATAGTCAACCACCAGGCCGCCGGGCTTATCCAGATAAACGCGGTTCACCCTTGCTATAGCCTGCATCAGGTTGTGCCCTTTCATTGGTTTGTCTATATAAAGTGAGTGCAGGCTGGGTACGTCAAACCCTGTCAGCCACATATCCCTGACAATAACCAGCTTCAAATCGTCATCAGTATCTTTCATTCTTTCGGCAAGGTCTTTTCTCTGTGCTTTTGTTGTCTGGTGCCTCGCTATGTCCGGGCCGTCGGAACTTGATGTGGTCATTACTACTTTTATTGCGCCTTTGTCAAGCTCGTCGGAATGCCATTCCGGCCTGATAGTTATTATCTCTTTATACAGCTGTGCTGCTATCCTTCGCGACATGCAGACTATCATGCCCTTGCCCATAAAGGCCTTTTGTCTTTCTTCAAAATGTAGGATAATATCCTCGGCAATTTTATTTATCCTGTTCTCACTACCAACAAGAGCCTCAAGCTGAGTCCATTTTGCTTTGGCTTTTTCCGTTTCCGACAGGTCGCCATACTTTAGCTCCTCGTCCAGATCATCTACAATTTTTTTGCCTTCCTCGCTCAGGTTTACTTTTGCAAGACGGCTTTCGTAATAGATTTTCACAGTAGCGCCGTCCTCAACGGCCTGGGCAATATCATATACATCAATATAATTTCCGAAAACTGCCGGAGTATTAACATCCGTACTTTCAATCGGAGTTCCGGTAAATCCAAGGTAAGTTGCATTTGGCAGGGCATCGCGCATATATTTGGCAAAGCCGTATACAATTTTCTTTCCGATAACCTCGCCGTTTGAAACAGCGTCTATGGTTTTTGCTTTGAAACCGTATTGAGTCCTGTGCGCTTCATCAGCTATCACAACAACGTTTTCGCGATCAGTCAGCATTTCATAAGCTGCCCCTGAAGTATTGTCCTTCCTGTCTATCTGGAATTTCTGGATTGTTGTAAATACAACCCCGCCTGATGCCACTTTAAGTAGTTCCTTCAGGTTCTCGCGGGTTTCAGCCTGTACCGGCTCCTGGCGAAGAAGCTGAGTTGATGCCGCAAATGTATCAAAAAGCTGATCGTCCAGGTCGTTTCTGTCGGTTATTACAACAATTGTAGGGTTATCCATAGCAAGAACTATCTTACCAGTGTAAAACACCATAGAAAGTGATTTACCACTGCCCTGAGTGTGCCATACCACTCCGCCTTTCCGATCTCCGGCTGGCTGTTTCTTTACACCGGGAACTCCATAGGTTTCCGGCGGAGTCATAACTTTTGATCCAGCCTGAATTTTCATGAAGATGCTATCTTCTTCGATCCCATTATTGAAACCGGCAGCCCTGAGCGTTGACTCAACAGCAGCATTCACGGCGTAATACTGATGATAAGCCGCCAGTTTTTTTACAGTGCTGATAGTAATGATACCTGTCTTCTTATCTTCTTTTTTACTTTTCTCGAAAACAATGAAATGCCTGATCAGATCAAGAAATGTTTCTTTGTTCAGCATTCCTTTTATCAGTGTTTCCAACTGGCCGCTGTGAGGATCGGCTTCGGACTTGCCGTCGGCTGTTTTCCATGCCATGAACCGGGTGAAACCTGCCGACAGTGACCCTGCCCTTGCCTCCAGCCCGTCGGATATGATCATAAAACCGTTATAAGTAAACAGCACAGGAATTTGTACTTTATATGTCTGTAATTGGTCGAATGCCGTTTTAAGAGTTGCATTTTCGTCTGCCGGGTTCTTCAGCTCAATCACAACCAGCGGAATTCCGTTAACGAACAGGACTATATCCGGCCTGCGATTCCGGTTATTTTCTATTACGGTTAGCTGGTTTGCTGCTAAAAATTCATTGTTTTCCGGGTTTTCGAAATCAATCAGGCGGACAATTTCGCCACGGGTGCTGCCGTCCTTCTGATAGCTGACATTAATGCCCATTGTCATCATTTTGTGGAATTCCTCATTGGCGGAGATCAGGTCGGGAGCTCCTGCTCTTCTCAGCTCTTTAACAGCATCATCGGTCAGTCCGGGAGCAAGTCCGGGATTTATCCTCTTAATGGCATCCCTGAGCCTGCTCTCCAGTATAACGTCGTCATAGCTTTTTCTTTCCGGGCTGTCGCCGTCCGGGGCAATTTCAGGCGCATGAATATATTTATATCCCATCTCCCGGAACAGTTCCAGGGCAAATTCTTCAATAGTATTTTCGGTAATTTTAGTCATTATATTTTCAAAATAATTGTTTGCTTATATCTCTAATTTTTACTTTATTGTCGTTGCTCATCTTTCCGTTATAGGAAGAAGGAGTTTCGAAGCTCGATATATCCGGATATATACCGAGCTTTGCGGTTTTTATAGAACTAATTTACTAAATAATCATCAGTTCCTGTGGATAATACTCCCTGTTTCATCATATTATAATGTTCTATTTGTCCATTTTTTTCAAATATCAATTTGAATACATTAAAATATTTCCCGATTGTATCTTCCTGAACATCAACAAATATATCATCCGGTATTGTGTGTGATCCTTCATTTATCCAGCCTATCAAAGACCTGCAAATTTCTTTATTTCCGGGTTCATCGAATTTGTTGATAATATCCTCATAATCAATCCTACCCAATATCTTAAAATAATTTTCGATAATTCTTCTCATAATATTCTGTATGTATATACCCGATGTATTTTCCTGAGTAAACAATTCTTTCCAAAGTAATTCATAAGAATTACAGATTGGATTGCTCATGTAGTAGTTTTTTATAGAAGTGAATGAATTTGTTCTTCTCAATATCCAAAAGTTTGTATCCCGATTTTCGACTGATCTGCCGTTTATATATGTTACTTCCTTATGAAAATATACATTGTGAGTAAAAAGAAGAAATTGCTTTATGTGGTTATCACCTCTTTTAACATCATCAATTATTTTTTTCAGTAGCGAACTGACAAGAAACAATACATTACTGTCAAGGCTTGATACAGGATCATCAAGAACAATGATCCTGTCTGTTGTGATATTGTCTTTATCGAGACTACCTTCAGCAAGTTGTATAAAGTATAGAAAGGTAATCAGTGTTATTTCACCTTCACTCAGCGTATCTTCTGCCGGCTCGCCGTTGTTACGCCTGATTTTATAGTAATGTTTGTTCTCCAAAGAAGGCTCAATTTGAAAATTGTCGAAACCAAAGGATAATAATATTGAATTAATCCTGTCAATTGTTGGCTTGACGCTTGTAATATCAGCTGTAATATCCCGAATATCTTGCTCAAGATTTCTATATTCCACACGTTTTTCTTCTATTTTTCGGATTAAGTTATTAATACCTGTTTGCAATCCGTTAATCTGTTCAAAATATTCATTAATCAACGATTCATTCTCGTTTGATAAATACTTCCAGACCAATGAAATTAATTCTACTTTTTCGTTTAGATAATTATCAACGATTTTATTATACCTGATAATTTCATTATTAGCATCTTCAATTGTATCCAATATTCCTTCTAATATTCTTTCCGATGAAATAATTTCAAATGCTCTGCTTGGTTCTTTCAATTTGGAATTTATTAATATCAAATTAGCAGAAATTGTTTTTTCAAGATTATAAAGTAAACCCGAGAATTTTTCGATATTAAGCCGCGTTTTATTATTATCCTTTTCTCTTGTTTCAATCAGTTTCAGGTTGCTGATAATTCTGCTGTAAGCGCTTTCATAACGATCAGAATATTGTTTCAGATTGCTGATGTCATTTCGGAAACTGTCGTCGAAATATTCTTCAAGCTGATTTCTAAAATCTGGTGAAATCGTTTCCTGCTGGCAGAAGGGGCATTTTTTGCTATCTTCCTGAATATAATTGCGGCCTTCAAAAACCCAGTCGTTAATGCCAAGATTTTTTATTAATTCAGCTATATCAATATCTTCTTTTCCAATTATTTTTTTATTCCATATATCATGTTTTTCAATATCACCTATGTCGGAAAAATCCGGTATTTTAAGTTTATCCAACCATTCCGGCCTTTGTCCAAAAATATTATTATATTTCTCAAGGATAGCCTCGTAGGAAAGTAACTTTGATGAATTTGTTTCGAATTCCCTTAATATTTTGTCTTTAAGAGACTTCTTCTGCCTGCATCCTTTGAAAACATCGTAAAATTGATGCTCATATTTTTTATAAACAGCCTGCCAAAAATTTTCTTTAAACCTCTCTTCGGTTTCCTCTTTTTTATTTTTTTGTTTTTCCAAAATTCTTTTTTCGCGAATACCTTCCTGATGAATTTCTGATAATTTTTCAGTTTTATCATTTAGAAGGTTCATTTCGTCAACTGAATCGCTGCCTAAGGTAAAAATACCAGGAATTAGTCCCCGTCCGAAATTTTCTTCTCTGAATTTTTTATTGTAAACAAGGGTATTAATCTGTATATCGTACTTCCATTCCAGAATACAATCACCATAATCCGGATTTTCAGGTTCTTTAATAAAATTGCTAATCGTCGTTTTACCGCTGCCGTTAGAGCCATAAATGAAATTAATTTTTTTTAGATTCTGCATACTAACAACAGTATCACCAAAAGTAGCAATATTTCTGATATAAATATTTTTTATCATTACTCCTCCTAAAAGTAAAATGCCAAAAATACTGATTTGCATTATATTTTTATCAAATCCATCGTCCCCGCTCCCAGCAAAATTCCGCTTATATTGTCAATAATTCTCATTCTTCCTCCCTGTAATCCACCCTCACCTCTCCGCTCATCAGCTTGGGCAGCAGTGTATCCCGCATCTTTTCAAGTGTGCAGATTTGAGTTTGGTTTTTTAAAACTTTTTTACTAAAAGAAACCCAAAGACTTTGAAATTCTTCTATAATATTTTCAGGTGGAATAGGAATTTTTATATTTGAAAAATCATACTTATTAATAATTGGCATTGTTGTACCACCAAAAGCCATATTTCTTAATAAAAGATATTGACTTTTCAAATATTGAAAAACAAAACCTAAATATTTCTGATTATTTATTACGATTGAATTAAGTTGTTGATTTGTAATACACGGTTGAGATGATATTACAACCTTTCCCATATCGGAGCCAATACATGTAACCAATATTGAATTTTTGGGCAATTGTAATGTTTTCATTTTATTCCATCCTAATTTTGATAATTTTCTATCGGGTGAATTTGAAAACATACCAAATGATTTAAAATCAGTAGGTGTGATAAAGCTAAATTCATCTCCCCAATAATTAGGATTATTTTTACTTGGTGTTTTACCAGTAATGATAACTCCCAAGTCAGAAAGTACTCCTTCCTCCCAATCCTCCTGTGCTTCCTCCACAAACCACTGGCGGAAGAGGGTTTCTGCCATTTGTTCAAGGGTTTTGTTCTGGCGGTGCAGCAGGTCTATCTTATCGTCTAAGCTGGAGAGAACAGAGGCTATTGCCTTTTGGGTATTATAATCACATATTGGGATTTCTGTTTGCAATATTAATTCTGGACTTAAATTTGGCTGGCCGCTTCCAGCTCCAGTATTAAATAAATAATCTTGATAACGTTCGGTTGTTAAAATATAATACAAGAATTCTTTATTCAAATGGATTTCATCACATAAAAATTTTCCAACCCGTTGGTTTAAAAATGCATTCTGTCCATTATTTAATTTTAGTTTCCCAATTCTCCCAACGCTTCCTTGGCCAGTCATAGCTATTAAAATATCATCATTTGAAAGTAAAAATTTTTCAGTTTTTTCATTTATTAACTTTTTTCCAACAAAATTCCCATTTTCATCAATTTCTACAATTCTATTATGCATATTTCCAATTTTTATTAATGGTATTCCGTGATCTTGATAATCATTACTTTTGAAAGCAAAACCAGATAAAAAATCACATTTGAGATCGAGTAAACTTATTAGCCCCTTTATAATCACTTGACCTCCCCATCATCATTACCTACTATTTCTCCATTTTCAAACATTGTGTATTTAGCTTCATCCTTTATTATACGTATAAATATCCCAAGCAGGTAATTAAAGCCTTCTTCTTCTTTTTGTTTTGTTAAAAATTCTAGCTTCTTTTTGTCACCACATCTATCATTCCACCAGCCTTTAAATTCAACTACCAAAATATTATTATCATTGATATGCCTCTCATGCAATATCATATCTGGCCTAATGGTTGTATCGTTAAGTTTCTTTGGATCAGCCCCTTTTTTCGTATATTCCATATCCAGATTCAAATTTCTATATGGAGTGCGATTTAAATATTCCTGAAAATAAACCCCTGCCCTGAATGCAAAAGCCTGCTCCAAACCTTTAAGTTCTTTTTCATTATCATCTTTATGTTCAAGCATTTTGGATATTTCTTCGTATTTCAGCAGTTTTGGTTCTTCATTATACACAGTATCTACTGCCCGTTTCAGCATCCAAACAAGTTCATGCAAATTTTTTTCCGTTACCATCACAGCCTCACTTCCCTCGGTATCACAACAACCTCGAATGCGCCGTCCACACCCTCGGTTACCCACTGAAACTGCCCGATATAATAATCATCATCGGGGCAGTAATTTACAAGCTGCCTTCGCGGCGGCATAACATTTTTATAATCACTTTCAAATGCATCCATCACCACCGGCATATCCCGCGGGAATTTTTGCAGCATTTCAATAAGCTGCCCTACAGTGTATCTTGGTTTCACGTCCATATATTCGTCATTTTTCTGTATTATCGTTGTTCTTTTCATAATTATCAGTTTCCTTTTAATATCAGCCTGATTTTGTTTCCTGGCTGATTTCAGATGGTGCAGACAGTGTCTGCACCATCTTTTATTGTTTTTTTGCAAAAGCAAATATTTAATATTTTCTCATTATTCATCATTTCCAAATTTAGTCTTATAATAACCTTTTCCCTTTTCTGTCAGCCTGTATTTTTGTTTGGAGCTGTTCGGTTTTTCAGGAATAGTCCATTCTATCATTTCTTCTTCCATCAGCTTGCTAATAACTTTTTTCAATCCGCCGGAAACGCTTTTCTGCCCCAGGGCTTTTGCTAATTTCCCCTTTGAAAGTGCTATATTAAATAGACTGAGTATAACTGCATCATATATAGACTCTTGCTTTAACTCTTGCCCTGACTCGTGCCTTTGATCTTGCTCCAACTCAGGCCTCGACTCGGGCCTCGACTCAGGCCTCAACTCGGGCCTCGACTCGGGCCTTGGCTCTTGCTCCAACTCAGGCCTTGACTCGGGCTGCTCAATATAATCCCTCTTAATAAAGCTGATCCGAAAAGCCATGCCCGGTTCGTTCCACTTTATATCAATTTCAGGATATTGCTTCATTTCATCTGAAATAAGCTGAAGGCCGTTGCCCCATTGCTCAATAATACCAAGTTTCTTAAAGACAGGCGCCAGCACCATGTTTCTAATATCGGACTGCCCGGCTTCCATCTGGTTATAATCCACGGTAGGAAGAAGCTTGCCGGGGCTTGTGATCTCAATTTTATTATCAAATACGGCAATTTTAATATCTTTCCCCGTCAGGGAATAATCCCTGTGGATAACAGCATTACGAATGGCTTCCCTGATAGCTGTAACAGGATATTCCCAGCGGTCAATCCTGTAAACGCCATCGTAGGAAGACCCCTGCGAAATATGGCGCAAAATAAATTGATATGCAGATTCGGCCTGCAAACTTAGCGGCCCGGAAATAGTTTTCTGGTCGATAAAATCACCCGGAGTAATACCTTTGAACCTTGCACACTCTATCTTTGCATAAGGGAACAGGCGGCTTTGCAGATCATCATCGGAAAGAAGGATCAGGGCATTAGTTGGCAGTTCTTTTCCCTGGTCGGAATCAAAAAGCCTTAGTTTGGAAAGTGTCTGCATGCCAGCATTTTCACCGGTTTTCTCCTTAAAATGCCTGACAAATGATGAAATATCAATTTCAGACAGTTCCTTTTCATAGATCAGAATGCTGTCGAAGGAAATATTGTTTTTCCTTCTTTCAAGTTCTGCTATCATTTCCGGGCTTGCCGCCCTGTTGGACGATCCTACACGTATAAATGTCCCGCTGTCAATGCCTCTGCTTTTCAGATAATACGGCGGATTGTTGCCCTTATATATCTGAATTTTAATAAGATATTTATTCTGGAATCTGAAGAAGGAAATTTCGGGAAGGATAATGGGATTACAATTGTCATGGACAATATTGCTGATCTTTTCTTCCAGCATCAGCAGATCGTCTTCATCAAGGCCCAAAACGTTTCGGGGATTATCCTGAACACCAATGTATAGTTCTCCGCCGGCATCATTGGCAAAAGCAATGATCGTTTTGGCAATTTCAGGGCCTGCCGGAATTTTAGATTTGAATTCAAGCCGGCGGCCTTCAGGCTGGTTGATTTTATCGTTAAAGCTCATATTTTTATCGTTTTCAGGTTTTCTTTTATTCTTTCGTTCAGAACGGCCTCTTCCTTAAGCTGCTCTTCAAACTCCTTCTGAAGGCTGCTGAACCTTTCCTTGAAATCGAAGTCATCCTCCTCGGCAGCCAGTCCCACGTATCGGCCCGGCGTAAGTACATAGTCCAGTTCTCTGACTCTTTCCACACTCGCAGAGTTGCAAAATCCCTTTACATCTTCGTAATTGCCGTCAGGGTTGCGCCAGTTATGATAAGTTTCAGCAATTTTGTCAATATCCTCCTGAGAAAACTCCCTTGTCCTGCGGTTGATCAAATGCCCCATGTTTCGTGCATCAATAAACAGAATTTCATTAACACGATTCCGGAAATTACCATTGGCCTTGTTCCTGCTCAGGAACCATAGGCTGGCCGGAATCTGTGTATTCAAAAAGAGTTTTGCAGGAAGATTCACAATACAATCTACCAAATGGGCTTCAATGAGAGATTTTCTTATATCTCCTTCTCCTGATGTTTTTGAAGTCAATGCTCCTTTCGCCAGTACAAAACCGGCTTGACCACCTGGGTTCAGGTGATAGAGAAAGTGCTGAATCCATGCATAGTTGGCATTGCCAGCAGGGGGAACACCAAATTTCCAGCGCCCGTCTTTTCTAAGCAGGTCACCGCTCCAGTCACTGTCATTGAATGGGGGATTAGCTATAACATAATCAGACTTCAAATCTTTATGACTGTCATTCAGGAAAGAACCCTCGTTATTCCACTTTACCTGCGAACTATCAATACCACGGATAGCAAGATTCATTTTTGCAAGGCGCCAGGTGGTCTGGTTGCTTTCCTGTCCGTAGATGGAAATATCATTTATACGGCCCTGGTGGCCGGTAACAAACTTTTCTGACTGTACGAACATACCGCCTGAACCACAGCAGGGATCGAAAACTCGGCCCTTGTAGGGCTCCAGCATTTCAACCAGAAGTTCCACAACGGAACGCGGCGTATAGAACTGTCCGCCCTTCTTCCCTTCTGCAAGAGCAAACTCGCCAAGGAAATATTCGAACACATGCCCCAGAACGTCGGCGCTTCGTGCCTTCGTATCGCCAAGTGCAATATTGCCAATCAGGTCAATCAGTTCACCGAGACTTGCCGGATCGAGATTCTGCCTTGCAAAGACTTTTGGCAACACACCTTTAAGCGATTTATTTTCCTTTTCAATGGCATCCATAGCTTCATCAACAATTTTGCCTATCAGCGGCTCTTTAGCCTTGGAAAGCAGGAAAGTCCAGCGGGCTTCCGCCGGTACAAAAAAGACATTTTCGGCTTTGTACTCGTCCTTATCTTCGGGATCGGCGCCCTGAGCTTCTTCGGCTTTCAGCGAAGCATATAACTCTTCGAAGGCATCGGAAATATATTTCAAAAATATCAATCCCAGGACGATATGCTTATATTCAGCAGCATCAATATTTTTACGAAGTTTATCCGCTGCTTTCCATAATTGTTTTTCTAAAGGTTCCTCTTTCTTTTCTTTTTTCTTCTTAGCCATTTATCTTCCCGGATGTTTTATCAATATTACTTCTTCAATTCATATCCAACTTCTTTTACGCTGTTCCTGAATGCCTTTTCCATTCTAAGGATAGCATCGGATATAAATTTAATCATTTCGTCCCAATCTTCCTTATGAAATACATTAACACCTGTAAGCTCGTATTTTATCCTACAGGCTCTTTTTTCATCAAGCCTTTGCCATTCCAGAGCTGTTCTCATTAGCTCTTCTATTTCTTCCTTTCTGGCGTACAGGAAGTCAAAAATTCTTTTATTCTCATCCTTTTCACCACGGTCAATATATAATTCAGCCCTGCCATATGCCTTCGAAACAACGGCATTGTAGGAAACGCCTCCTAAACCGGATCCGGAAGCTATCCAACTGTATTTTGACGGACTGATATTCTGAAATATTTCACCTTTTCCGGAAATGTAATCAAGAAATATTTTCCAGAATTCAAGGCGGATAATATGCCTTGATTTCATTTCTTCCTGGGAACTAATATCTTCCTGTGTTTTTTCCGCCATATTAATAGAATATTCTTCGGCATCTTTCATCGGGATGATCTGTTCGATATTAAGCAGGAGTTGGTCATTAAGCTTGAAAGGAGTAACTTTAAAGCACTGTATCCTCAGATTATAATTCAGGAGCCAGAGGACAGTAGATGTTACTTCCTTCCTGAAGTTTCCTGCTACCATCATAACACGCTGAGTCAGGCCCTTATTGAGGGAAATATCTTCAATCTCAGTATTATCGAAGAACTCCGTCAGGGCTTCTTCCGCCGTTGTTTCCGATCTTGTTTGCGACAGGTAGTCCTGAAATATTTTTATTATCTGTGATTTCGATAAGCTGGCACAGTAAGATGCGTATTTTAAAACCTGCCAGGTAACATCCCGGCCACTGTCGTCAAGTTTATTTTCAATTATTACCAGGTTTCCCTGCTTATCAAGCGCCAGAAGATCAAGCCTTTCCCTGGTATCAATAAATCCGGCAAATTCCTTCTGAATAATCAATAATTCCTCGCCCAGAGCTTCCGGGTTGCCTGCCAGCCATTCCTGCAAGTTTGCTCTTTCCTTAAAGCCAAGCTCAGTAAAGGATTTTTCTTCAATCTTCTGTATCTCATTTTTATCTTTGTCAATCAAAAACATATCAGCCTCATTAATTTCAAACCACGAAAAACACCAGTCGCCTTGACTGCCGCTTTGATTAAATTTTTTCTACCCTTCGCTCTGCCATTGCCGGAATACTCCCCCGCGAGCATTCAATTCCCAATATCGCAAATTTTCAGGAGAAAGGCAATACACATATATACAAATCTTAAAATAAATTTTCCTTTATATCCAATAATATATTGTAACAAATATCGTTTTTATAGGTTAATATATATATAAGTAATTGATTTTATGATTACTTACAGTATTTTACAACAATTGACAAGGATTTACCATTATGCAAAATTTTGCAATGAACGAAGCCTCGAAAATGGGAATTTCACAGCTTGTAAGGGTAAGTGAAAAGCTGGGTTTTGCCTGCCTGACGAAAAATAATTTGCCGGCAGCAATACTTTTCCCTCTCGCACCGGAAAAAGAGGCCATTGACCACCTTGCCGATATGCTTAGAAAGCAGCACGAAACAAAACGCCTAAGCATGGAGCACGAAGTTCTTGCCAGCCCTGATTTCTACCGCAGCTATCTTCAGGATTTTCTTATGTTGGCATTTGCCTGCATGAATGAAATCAAACTCAGTGATGATATGCTGAAAGAACTCACGGACGAGCTTTTCCGTTTCCTCGAATCAGCCCAGAAATTGTTCCCGAATGCCCAGGAGGAACTATGAAAGCTGTTTTTTGGGATATAATCCGGGAAATCACTGCCGGACTTGGAATTAGCGCCGTATACGTCCGCTATCAGCACTTGTTGCTCCGGCAATGGTTTTAGTTGTGCAAGCCTTTGAAAACCGCACTGAGAGCGATTATGAACGCAATTTATTTAAAGCGAATATAAATTATCTTATTTTTAACTATAAGATAGTTATATTCATGAATAGCTTCAATCAAACATGAAACACGAACATATAATTAATAATAGAAAGACAAATTATGTTTCACGACAACTTACCTCCACTGACAGGAGAAGAATTCCGACGGCTGAGGGAATATTTCGGGCTTAGCCAGGAAAATGCTGCACGGCTTCTTAACATGAGCAGTAAAAGTCAGATTTCCAGAATGGAACGAAAAAAGCAGGAACTGGTTCCGGCAAACATTGTGCAGAACTTCGTGCAGGGCCTTACCGAAACCGGCGGAGCTGCCGAATACGCCCCGGACGCGATTAACAGAATTAAGCAGACAATGGAATACGAGAAACAACTGAAACCTGCCTCAAAAACTAAGGAAAATCCGATGGAACAATTAAACGACGACGAATATACGCGATACCTGACAAATGAAGTGCGTAAGGGCGAAAGTAAGATGGATAAGCTGGAAAGCCGAAACTATAACCTGACGCAGGAGCTTCAGGACGAAAGGCTGAAGAATATGCAGGTTATCCGCGAGGTTGACCATTTAAAATACCTTTTCGAGAACTTCCAGAACAATGTAAACGGCAAAATTCAGGATCAGGTTATGAATCTTGAAATTGTAATGGATGAAAAGCTGAAAACTAATAAGGAAGAAATCCGGAATTTGATTACTGAGATGGTTGAGAACAGGATAATTGAATTCGGTGACGAGATCCAATTAGAAATCGACAGGGTAATTGCAGAACTGCGTAAGAACTCAGATAAAGAAAGCGGCGGACTTTCCGGCCTGCTCGACAAACCGGGTGTGTCCGAGTTGCTTAAAAGCCTGGGCGAGAACATCGGCCCAAGCATCGCGCCGAAACTTGTCAATACATTTTCGAATATGTTCGCCGGTAAACAGCAACAGGCTGCAACACAAATGCAACAGCAGGCAAACTATCAGCAACCCGAGCCAATTGACTATGCAACTTACCCTGATTTGCCCGATTTGGATGACTTTGATGACGGTTTTGATACAATTGTTGCAGATAGTTCCACAAATACGGATGCAACAGGCGAAAAATTGCAGAATGTTGCAGAAAGTTGATAAAAGTTGCAGCGCAGTGCTCTTTGTTGCATAAAATCAACAAAAAGTTGCTAAAAAGTTGCACGAGAATCGCAATTCAACGCCGTTTCTGCTGAAAATTTACGGAATATCATGGCATAATGTACTCAAAAGAGGTTCTTTAGCTCCTTATTTTCTATTAGTTAATGGTTTGCCATGCGTTCCTTAGCAAGCCGGGAAGAAATTCCCGGCTTTTTTTCGTGGGATTGTTAATATATTGGTATTTTATGATAAAAAGATGATGTTTCTATAAAGTTCAATCTTTGATACATCGAACAGAAAAGCCATAATATTTTTGAATATAATTTCTAACAGGAGTCAGATGTGATTTATATAGTTAGCTGAGTTGCCAAGCACGATTTGCACAAACCGGCAGTAGTGTGTACCGCTAAACCGTTGTTAGTGTACCAGTATATTTGAAAAGACAGTAATTTCGTAACTTGGTGTAAAGAAAACCTGTGGTATATTCTTGGATTGTTAAAAACAGAGCATTGGCCTGATAGTCGAAAACCCCGGCAGTGACAAGCTACCGGTTTTTTTTTTCTGACCAAACTAACGAATCGAAATTTCAGTTCTGAATATCAAGTTCTATACTCAGTTTATGTAATAATTCCTCAACTCTGTCTCTAAAAGGTGTTTCTCCAATTTCCAATATTGAATTAGAATCAAAAACGAGAAATTTTATAGCTTTCAAATAAACTTCTAAAATTTTCTTAATTGTTTCAATACCATATATTACCAGTTTGGGTTTAAAATGAATAAAATCATTCCTAAGTTTATGAATTATATCAATATCTTTAATTTCCTCATCGGATAAAATAAGCGCTTTCTGTCTTTCATGCCTTCCCATCCAGTATTCCTGATCCATTACTCGGGACAAGGCACATTGAAAAGAAATCAAATCTTTCTTTTCATATTCGCAAAACACTTCATCAGTATTTGGAATATTATTATTGATCTTCGGTAGTTCCGACTTATCCGTTACATCATTCCATTGTATTCTTCCAAACGTTGTACCATCAATTTCTTTCCATACTGCCTTTTTCCAATTAACTTCATCACGAGAATAAAATATTTTACCTCTTTTACCTTGAAGAACATTACCAGAAAATCCATTTGTTAGTGAAGCAATGCAAAAATTATACAGAGAATGATAAATACACAAAGATACCCATTTCCACTTTCCGGAATCATCTCTGTCAATTAAAAAAAAAGCTGTTTCTAAGGAATCAACTGCATTATCAATTTCACTAAAATACATTAACGTTTCAGATTGTTTCTTTTCTTCGATCATTTTATTTATTTCTTCTATTTTCATGTATTCGCTTTCTTTTTTATGGGGCTGAAAAAAGACTATTTCCTTTTTCATTAAATAGAAATATTGAAGATTCGTAATTATTAATTGACCTGCCATTTCTTGTAGTTACCATTCCTCCAAGGTTTAATCGAATATTACCATAATAGTCAAACATAGATAATCGTGGTACGCCATAATCTGTAAAGTTCAAAGTTAACCTTTTTCGATCATTTTTATGAAATTCCAAAAAACCATTGTTTTTTAAATTACCAATATATGTTCCTTCAGAGCAAGAGTTACCAAAAAAAGCTGTATAAACCATATCATTATCGCTTCTAATACAAGTTTTTAAACGAACAGAATCATTTTTATCTAAAATTCTCATTCCAGGATCAGGATCATTCACTCTTATTACGTTTCCCAAATCAAACCAATTATATCCAAAAATCAAGTCAGGGCCATCATGAGAATTGAATTTTGTTCCATAGATAGTTGATGATTGTCTTTGCCGGAACTTAAAATTAGTTTTATTAAAATCATACATTTCAAGAGAAGGTCCTAAATCTGTGATTTTCAAATCAATTATTTCCGCATTAGAACTATCTCGATCTGAAAACATATTCCCAATCAAAATACCCAGAGAATCACTTCTGCCATAATTTTCAATTTTTACAGTACTATTCAAACTTCCGTTTTTGCTATGAAGCCAATTTATCGATGTTGATTTATAAGTTGACTTAAAAGAAGAACCAATACTATCTTCCATGCTTAGATATATATATGGCCCTCTTTTTGAACTTGTATTTAAATGAAGAAGTCCAATCGTATCCGATGCTAATAAAATACTATTTGGGGCTATCCTTAATCCTGAATAATTACCAATATAATTAATATTCGGCATATCTATAGCCGCTTTTTCTTCAGATATACACAGATTAAATACTTCATCTCCATTCTTATTAAACATCTGGAACTGAGGATCAAATTTTTCATCAAACATCATTACAGCTCTTTGTTTACCAAGACTGTCTATTAAAACAAGTTTTTCAACTTCCAGCGTTTTAAATTTTTGAGTCATTTGGAAACCGTACATTAACCCGGATATGATTATTAGTAACAGGAATAGATTTGTAAATTTGCTTCTTTTCTGTTTCTTCTCAATACTTTTAATTCTTAATTCGAGTTCTGAATAAGTATCATCTTGCATAATTAACCCCAATAATGTGAACAATTTTTTATATTGAAATAGTATCTGAATTTGTCAAATTTTTTACCGATACAAAATCATAGTAGCAGTGACATAATCAAATGTAAACCTTTTTAGTTGATTTAATACATTTTGGCCTAATAGGTTTGATGCCATTACCTGGTTAGCTATTGCAGCAGAAACATTATCAAAAGTAAAATCTCCGATTTTAACACTTTTAATATTGAACCGAACATGATAGTTTAAATCACCATTGGCATCAGTAAATGTACCACCTTCCAAAATATCATCTTCTGTTAAGGTTCCGGTTCTGATCAAAGTTAGAACAATATCAGGAGTTAAAAACAATTCTGAAGCGCCTGTATCCAATATCATATTAATTTCAATTTTGTCATTGAGCTTTACCGGAATAAAATAAATTCCGGATTCAGAATGTTCCAAAAAAACGACACTTGTCTGATATTTATCAATTTCGTTTCCGGTTACAAAAACATCTAATTCCCATTGGCCGATCATTTTTCCACCACTTTTGTATGTCAAAGTTCCCCTTCCATGTTTCATCCATTTATAGCATCCTCCTTCATATTTATCACCATTTTGATAAATATAAATTCCATCTCCATCAATAACATCATTGACCCAATCGCCATCGTAAAGAACACTTCCATTCAAGCATTTTCCCTTGCCATGAAACAAATTGTCTCGAAACCCGCCAGTATAATAATTCCCATTTTTATAAAAATATGTACCATTTCCATCCATTTTATCATTCTTCCAATCACCCTGATAAATATCTCCATTCGGTAGAAATATTTTTCCTTTACCATTGTATTTAGAATTAACCATATCCCCTACATAGACTGTATCTCCATTCCGAAAAACTTCAACATGTCCGTCCTGCAATTTGTCTTTATGGAACATCCCCTTGTATAGTGTACTATCAGATGCATAATAACTATATCCAAGGCCTTCAAGATAATCGTCAACAAATATTCCTTCTAAATAATTTCCATTAGGCCAGATATATTTGCCTTTGCCATTCATCTTTCCGTTCTTAAATTCTCCTTTATAAATTTCACTCTGAGTATTTAAAACACCATAGCCGTCCTGACAATCTCCTTCAACACATTGAGCTTGAACTTCAATTAAAGTTAAAATGGAAATAAATAAAAATGGTATGAACCTCTTCATAATGGCACCTGATTTTTCAAACAAAAGAAGTAGAAATAACAATTTAATATACGAATTTATTTCAAAATAACAAATCAGTCAATTGGGAGCGTAATTCAATGATCTGAACAAATATTTTCCTACAAACAGTTTTCATTTTTGTTTAGCGCATAAAACATTCAAAGTTTACCGACTGAATGGTTATTGTTGTACCGATATTTTAGAAATGACAGTAATTTTTTAACTTGGGGTAAAGAAAATCGAATGTACTACAATTCTACGAATAATCAAATGGATCAGGAGCTTCACGTCTGTCATCAAAACCATTTTCCAGCAGGTCATCCGAGGTTACAGATTTTTCAACTTTTCCAAACATCAATTCTACCAGGTGTATTTGAAAATTTCTGTGTGCAATCATAAAATCATCTTCAATTTGCTTGAAGTGACCACCTTGGGATTTGAAAAGCTTGATAATATGCTTCGGAGCTTCCAGAAGACCATTGAAAGGGCTGAGGCTTTTCAGGCTGTCCATGATTGATCTTTCAAACCAATTTCTGTAATCTTCCAATACCCTGTCAGGTATTTTATTTTCAAAGAATATCCCAAAAGCTTTGCTCATTGCCCGATAATTTTCAACATGATACTGGAAGTTCTCGTTATTCTGATACCTAATAAATTGCCTGTAAGCTTCGACCAGATCAGTGATACTATAAGTTTTGTTATCTTTTTGCATAATAAAAGTCAAAAAAAATGGAACTATCAATTTTGTACAAGCTAAAAGCGAAATTTTCCCTAACGAACATTCAGCTTCAATATCGTTAATATTCTTGAAAAAGGCAAGGGAGAGGATTCTATAAAATTCAATTAATTGTGATTTTTAGACTTAAAAATTTTAATCTGATTTTAATATTTTTTTTGCAAAGATAAATTTGGAAATCATATTCCAAACAGTTACTTTATTAACAAATAAAAAACGAAAGTAAAATTATTTGCTAAATCGCAACTTCAATATTTCGGGTTGAAGGATTCTTCCGTTATTGGCATAATATACATTAATATTTTACATTAACAGGAGTTTATGAAATGAAAAAGTTACTTGTATTTATTAGCATTTTAGCAATGTTGGCATTTTGGGCATGTTCGGACAGCGGGACAAACCCGGATGAGGATTTGCCACAGGTTGCATCAATATTACAGCCGGACCAGATTTTACCATTATCTGTTGGGAACAAATGGTGGTACCGTGTTACAGTAGATATTGGTGACAACAAAACGAAAAGTAAAATTATTAAAGCAGAAATTATTGATTATGAAGATGAAAAATATATTTTTTCAGAGGTAGAAGAGACTTATTTTTCCCATTTATTTTTATACTCAGGGAATCCAATAATGGGAGATTTCCGAAACTGGTTAGAATTATCAAAAGACACGATATGGAATGGAAGTCTTAAGTTACAATATTACCCAAAAAATGGTGTCGAACAAGGTCGTTTGCAGTATCTTAAAGATTCAAGTCATGGGATAGAAAGAGATTTCTTTTCAAAATGGGAAAAGATTGGGGAAAAACAGTATAAGGTGTTACCTGTATCTGTTATAAATGGTGTGAATAGTGAAGGGGTTGAAGTATATTATTTTGAAAAGGGGATTGGAATTACAAATTTAAAATATTTGAATGAAAGTATGGAGACCCCAATTGTTAAAATTGATGGCATAGAGGGGAAAATATCAGAATTTGAATTAATTGGTTATGAATTGAAATAGGAGATAAAAAAATGAAAAAGTTATTAGGAATTTTGAGTGTAATTATTACTGTTTTGTTTCTTTCTTGTAGTGATGATTCCGGGACGAATAACAACGGAGGTGTCGAGATTGATAATTCAGATTTAATTCCTTTGGCAAAAGGGAATAAATTAACCTACGAGGCTGATTACAATGGCGAAAAATTACAATTTTATCAGGAATGTGAAGGTGCAGTTGTTAAGAAATTTACTTTAAATACTGTAACATACGAAACATCTGAAATATATAAAATGCAGGTGTATTCCACCCATCCGGAAAAAACACTAAGGTTCCAGCCACATTATGTGCTATACAGAGATGACAAGATATATTTCTTGTATGAATATACAGGTACGAATGGCACTATGATCTTTCCTATGTCACATTTTTATAACAAACCTGAAGAAAAAGAATACCATGTTTCTGAAGCATGTATGGAAACTGATTACCAGTGGATAGATGAAGTTGAGGCAGGCGGAGTAAAATACAAAGGTTGTTGGAAAATTGGCTGGAAGAAGGCGGATTGCGCTGCAAGTGAATTTATTTATATGAAGCCCGGAATTGGCTTGATAAAATACGAATGCACGGATGAAAGTTCTGAACAAGTTTCTTATGAACTCACAGAATACGAAGTTAATTAGGAGGAAAAAATGAAAATGAAGCTAACCTTTATCAGTTTATTCATAGGAATATTTATATTATCTTGTTCCGATGACGGGAGCAGCCCGGAAGTCAGCGGTTTTTTGGATAAAGCCGAAGCGCAGGAGGCATTTAATTATTTAAACAATATCAGGCAGAACCCTGGCGCTTACAGTAATGAAATAGGCGTGGATTTATCCTACGTGGAACCGCGCCACAAACTTGTCTGGAATAGCATTTGCGCCCAGGTTGCAGAGGAAAAAGCATTGGATATGATTAAAAGAGATTATTTCGGGCATGTTGATCCGGATGGATACGGTATAAATCGACGGTTACATGATGCTGGCTATGAAATGTCAGAGAATTTTATACAAAATAAATCTGATGCTTCTTTTGAATCAATATCACAGTGGGGTGATGGGAAGTATCCTTTAAACAATTTTGATACAGTTGGGATAAAGTGTTTGATTGTTGATGAGGGATGGGATCCGCCGGGCCATAGGAATCATTTATTAGGGATTATAGATTTTTGGGAAGATTGTATTGATTGCGGGATTGGTATAGCTTATTCAGATGATAAAACATACGCAAGAATGTGTGTAATAATTGCAAAACACGGGAAGGCAACAGGGGAAATTGGTATAATTCTGTAATTACAGGCGGGGCCGCAAACCCCGCCATATTTTACTAAAACAGGAGAGATGTATGGCAAGGAAACGCGGAACAAGCTCACCGGGAAGTGTGGTGAAAAAACGGAATAAGCTGTATATAAAAATATCAAACAAATGGTATAAAACCGGCCTGAATGCCGATAAGCAGGGTTACGCCCTGGCGTACAAGCTGAAGGACGAGTATTATCGCCAGCAAATAACCGGGCAATTTGAAGACGCAACGGCAAAGCAAAAAACAATAGCGCAAGCCTGGCAGGAGTTCACAGATAGGCAGATAGCAAAAGGAAGGGCACAGAAGACTATGAAAAATTATGAATGGGCATATTGCAAGGTTATTGAGAAACCTGATGAAATATTATCAAAGAAAATACTCGAAAAAATGATAAATAGTTTTGTATTGAATTCCGATATGCAGGTTGTATCGAAAAACACTGCATTGCGGCATATTCGTACTTTTGTGAATTATTGTATTAGCGAAGAGTATATCAAGAAAACGAATATATGTAATGAATTTATGAAAAAAGTACAGAATAAGCCCAAAGAGCCATTTTCTGATGAGGAAATGGAACATATATTTCATTTTCTGGAAACAATGGAAGGAACAAATTACAGGCCGGACAGAGAGTTTAATAATCTTATACGTTTTATGTATATGACAGGATTTAGAATTAGTGAAACGCTTAACATGAAGTTTACAGACATAAATTTTGAAACAGGGATTATCGAAGTGCCAAATAAAATAAATAAGGAAGTGATTGATACTTTCCCTATTACAAAAAATATAAGTGAGTTATTGTTGGAGCAGTACCAGATTGCACAATCAAGATACGGTGCTAAGAAACAAAAGGTATTTAAATGGGAGGCTGTGTCGAAATCAAATTTGACAAAAAAATTTAACAATGTGTGCAAGAAATTGGGGTATTATGTTCCTGGGGAATCCTTCCACAGGCTGAGAAATACATTCAGCAATAAATTAATTAATTCCGGGGTGTCATTAAAAAACACTGCAAATCTGATGCGGCACACCGATATAAATTTGACATACAGAAAGTACACAAAGAAATATACTGATGTATTGAAAGATATATTGGAGGAAAAGTTTTAAAAAACGTTCTACTAATGTTCTACCAATGTTCTACTAAAAACGGTAGAAAACAGTAGAAAAAGGTAGAATTGGTTAAAATTAGCCAAAGAAAAAAAGAAGAAAAAATATCGTCGTATAACGTAAAAACCCGCTACAGTTCTATTTGTAGCGGGTTTGTTTTGAAGCTCCTGAGCACGGACTTGAACCGCGGACCCTCTGATTAACAGTCAGATGCTCTAACCAACTGAGCTACTCAGGAATCTCTTTTGTCAATTTCCCTCTCAAAGGGAGTACAAAGTTAAAAGTTTTTTCAATTCTGTGCAAGAATAATTTTAACTTTTTTAAATTTTTTTTCAATGTGCCTGCCGAATTCTATCGGCAATGAATATTAGTTTCTATTGTTAAATTAGCATTTATTAGCTAAATTACGGTTGCGAAAATAATATTTTATTTTCAAATATAAAACTATTTTTTCAACATCATATCCGGGCCGTTTTTTTAATGATAGTTAGTACTGAAGTGGTAATTCTGCATAGCAGGAAATACGGGGATTCAAGTAAAATTGTTTCTGCCTATTCTCGTGACGAGGGCCTTGTTTCGCTGATTGCCAAAGGAGCCAGGAAATCCAAAAGCAAGTTTGGCGGCGCACTGGAACCTCTGTGCTGCTCTTCAGTATCATATTATAAAAAACCTAACCGTGGCTTACAAACTCTTTCACGGGCGGAACTCGCCATTCCTATGAACCGCCTGACTGAGGATGTGGATCATATTTCAGCAGGGCTGCTTATTCTGGAATCTGTAAGCCGAACCCAGGAGGAGGGCGATATAAATATTGAGCTTTACGGCCGTTTGGTTCAATCTCTGAAAGAACTAAACCTGCTGCCTGAAGAACCATTTGTTGTATTTATTCTTTTCCAGGTGTTTCTTACGGTTCAACTTGGCATAAATGTTGATTTTACAAATGATATTGTCGATGGCCGCACATGCTGGTTTTCTTTCGAGAACGGCTGTCTGGCAAATGGGGAGAATTCGTATTCTTCCATGTACAGGTTTGATAAAGAGATTTATTCAATTCTGAATGAGATAGTCCTTACAGGATATTATCATGACAGATTGAATGATTCTCAGAAAAAACGAATAATTGATTTTTTTGAAAAATATTACAGTTTTCATCTGGACAGGAGTTTCCGGTTCAGATCCTTTAATTTATTTTGATGAGCAATGGTACTATTTAATATATTTTTAACCCTGTTTTTTGTTTTTCTTAACGGCTTTTTCGTTGCTGCGGAATTTGCTATTGTAAAGGTTCGGTCTTCACAGCTTGAGCTCCGTGTTCGCGACGGCAGTTCGCTTGCAAAAATTGCCAAAGGTATGGTAAACCATCTGGACGCATATCTTTCTGCTACGCAGCTTGGTATAACATTGGCTTCTCTCGGCCTTGGCTGGATTGGAGAAAGCGTAGTTGCGGCGCTGATTATAAATCTTCTACAATTTATAAATATTGAAGCCAGTCCTGAACTGATCCACCAAATATCTTTGCCCGTGGCTTTTGCAGTTATTACATTTTTGCATATTGTACTTGGCGAGCTTGCTCCCAAATCTCTGGCCATACAACGCTCGGAAACTGTTACTCTGGTTATTGCCCTGCCATTAAAAATATTCTATACAGTATTCAAGCCATTTATCTGGTTCCTGAATTATATTGCCAACTCTTTGGTAAAAATGCTTGGCTTCGAACCGGTCACCGAGGAACAGGATTTACACAGTTCCGACGAACTGCGCTACCTGATAGAGGAAAGCACAAAAAGCGGACTGCTGGATAAAACCGAACATGAAATGCTCGAAAATGTTTTTGATTTTTCGGGTACACCCGTTAAGCAGATAATGGTTCCGCACAACCAGATTATAGGTGTGGACCTGAGTATGTCAACTGAAGACATAATGAATGCTTTTATTGACGAAGGCGTTTCCCGAATGCCTGTATTCAACCAGACTGTTGACAACATAGTCGGAGTGATTTACGCCAAGGATGTATTAAGTATGCTTGCCCACAAAGATCTGATTGTAATAAGCGATATTATACGTCCGCCATTCCTGGTAAATGAAGATGAAAAGATCAAGAAACTTCTGCGCGACCTTCAATATGAAAAAATCCACCTTGCTGTGGTAATCGATGAGTTTGGCGGTACTGCCGGTATTGTTACACTTGAAGATATTCTCGAAGAAATAGTTGGTGAGATTCAGGATGAATATGACGAGGAATCACCTTTTGTGAAAGTTATCAGCGATAAGGAATTCCTTGTTGATGCCTCTGCTGCTATCGACGATGCTAACGATACCCTGCCTGTCGATCTGCCTGAAAGTGATGACTACGAAACTGTTGGCGGACTTATTATGCACACTACAGGCAGAATACCTGAAGAAAATGAAAAAATTGAGCTTGATGATTATTTATGCATCATTATATCAAGGGAAACCAGGACACTGCTTGAAGTGAAGCTGATATTGAAGGATTGATGAGAATGTAGGAAATTTCGTTTTATTATAAAAACAGCCGGACTCATTGAATCCGGCTGCTGTTATTAACAATTTTTGAGCCTTATTTATTAAGCATAAGCCTGCATGATTTTGTGTAGCTCCCTGATGTGACCCTGAAAATATAAACCCCGCTGCTCAGGCTGCTGCCGTCAACTTCGAACTTGTGGAAGCCTAAGCCGAGGCTGCCGGAGTAAATCGTTTGAATCTTTTTGCCAAATATATCATAAAGTTCTATCTCAACATTCTGCTCTTTTGCAATGTTCACGCCAATATTTATTCTGCTTTCAAACGGATTGGGATACGCCGGGCTGAGCGTTATTTCACCGGGAAAAGTGATATTTTGAGGTATGCCTGTTTCCACATTCTTCAGCGCCATTGTGTGAGATTCTCCACAATCAACCGAAACCCAACTTGTACCGCTTCCAATTTGTACCGGACTATACCTGTCAGTTGTTGTTCCGTCGCCTAACTGGCCATATTCATTCCAACCCCAGGCCCATAGAGTTCCGTCTGTCTTTGTCGCTATGGTGTGGTCTCCTCCACAATCAATAGTAGCCCAATCAGTTTGCTTCCCTATTTTTACAGGGGAAGTTCTTTGAGTTGTTGTTCCGTCGCCTAACTGGCCATATTCATTCCAACCCCAAGCCCATAGAGTTCCGTCGGTCATAATACCTACGCCATGCAACGATCCACAATCAACCAATGCCCAATCAGTTCCGCTTCCTATTTGTACAGGGCTGGTTCTTTTAGTTGAAGTACCGTCCCCTAACTGGCCCCAAAGATTAGATCCCCAAGTCCATAGAGTTCCGTCTGTCTTTATAGCTAAGGTATGAGCCCCACCACAAGCCACCGAAACCCAATTCTTGTCAATTCCTATCTGTACAGGTCTTATTCTTCGTATTGTTGTGCCATCTCCTAACTCGCCGTTTTTATTCCATCCCCATGCCCAGAGTGTTCCATTTGTCTTTTTTGCTACCGTGTAATGATCTCCACAAGCAACCGAAGCCCAATTTGTTCCGCTTCCAATTTGTACCGGGCTGGTTTTTGTGGTTGTTGTTCCGTCACCTAAACAGCCGTCTTCATTATAACCCCATGCCCAGAGTGTTCCGTCTGTTTTTATCGCTACGGTGTGATGATATCCACAATCAACCGAAGCCCAATCAGTTCCGCTTCCAATTTGTACCGGTCTGGTTCTCTTAGTTTTAGTGCCGTCACCTAACTGGCCGTCAAGATTCAATCCCCAAGCCCAGAGTGTTCCATCTGTTTTTACCGCTAAGGTGTGAGCTATCCCACCAGCGATGCAAGTCCAATTATCACAGCTACCAATTTTTTTTGGACTTGTTTTGTCTGTTGTTGTCCCGTCCCCTAACTGGCCGTAAATATTATAACCCCAAGCCCAGAGTGTTCCATCTGCCTTTATAACTACGGTATGAGAGTATCCACAGTTAACCGTACCCCAATCAGTTCCTACACCAATTTGTACCGGGCTGGTTCTATTGGTTGCTGTACCGTCTCCTAACTGACCCCAATTATTCAATCCCCAGGCCCAAAGAGTTCCGTCTGTCTTTATAGCTATTGTACTACGAGCTCCACAATTAACCGAAGTCCAATTGGTGTCGCTTCCTACTTGAAAAGGGCTTGTTTTATTGGTCGTAATGCTGTCACCTAAACAGCCGTAACTATTTAATCCCCATGCCCATAGAGTGCCATCTGTTTTTATCGCTAATGAGTGATTCTGCCCGCCAGCCACCGAAGCCCAATCTGTACTGATTCCAATTTTTACAGGTTTGATTCTATCAGTTTCTGTGTTGTCTCCTAACTGGTAGTACCTATTCCGTCCCCAGGCCCATAGAGTTCCGTCTCTCTTTATCGCTAAGGTGTGTTCAACTCCACAAACCACGAAAGCCCAATTTGTGTTGCTTCCAATTTGTACCGGCCTTGTTTTATGTATTTTAGAATTATCACCTAACTGGCCGTAGATATTGACACCCCAGGCCCATAGAGTCCCGTCTGTTTTTATTGCTACTGTGTGAGAACCACCACAAGCCACGGAAGACCAATCAGTTCCGCTTCCAATTTGTACCGGGCTAGTTCTTGTAGTTGTTGTACCGTCTCCCAATTTGCCTGCATTATTCGATCCCCAGGCCCAAAGAGTTCCGTCTATTTTTATTGCTACTGTGTGAGAACCACCACAAGCCACGGAAGACCAATCAGTTCCGCTTCCAATTTGTACCGGCCTTGATCTATCAATTGTTGTGCTGTCTCCTAACTGGCCGAATTCATTATTTCCCCAAGCCCATAGAGTGCCATCTGCCTTAATAGCTACCGTGTAATGATCTCCACAAGCAACCGAAGCCCAATTTAAACCTGGAACTGTTTGTTCAGGGGTTAAGTGCTCAGCAAAGCCAAGTTGATAACTACTATTATTACCCCAGCCAAATAATTCCTGTGCATTTGTCAATGGTGCATAAGCCAGGAAAATAATTAAAACAATAAATAATTTCTTCATGGCTCCTCCTTTTAAATATTTGAATTTCATAGCGATATAAATTGCTTAATACTGAACAATATAATCTAATATATACAAATTAATTATTTGCCAAGTGAAAAGCAAGCCTGAGCCATGAAAATGCTGATAAAAATTTGGATTTTCAATATCTTTTGGCAATCAATATAACTGAACTATGAAATATTATCATGTTTGACCTCCCCAAACCCGCCCTGTCCAAGACTTGTCGGTATCCGAAGGAGGGGCCTATTGCAAGAAACTACAAAAATGCCCCAGCTACGCTGCTTTCGGTTTTTCAACCTTCCCAAGCCCTGCTTGGGAAGGCAAATTCCATTGGTAAAAAAAAGAATACTACACATCTAAGCAGGGGCTTAGATGCGAGTTTAAGAATCCATCTTTTCATTCATTCCCGGAATACTGGATTCTTCACTTCGTTCAGAATGACCTTAGGAAAAAATTTTAAAAATGAGTCATCGCCATAAGATAATAGCTATTTCCAAAAAAAACCTCCTACGATAGGAGGGAATTAAAGGGGAGGTTTTATTTCTTTGCTTCTGTACCTTGCATCTTTATCCACGAGCTAAAGCACGTGGCTATTGAAATTTTCCTCCTTTCTACTCCTTCCCAAGCCCCGCTTGGGAAGGCAAATTCCATTGGTTAAAAAACTACACATCTATGCAGGGGCTTAGATGCGAGTTTAAAGATGATAAAAAAAATATTCAATTTTTTATTAAATAATTAAATTAAATTTTTTGTCATAAAAATTAACATATTTGTTAATATGGTCCAAAAATCACCCGATAATTTATACTAATTAGTATAAAAATACCTAAAAATCAGTGTTCGGATTAAACTTAATTAATTAGAAAATAAGTGTTTACGAATTTAAAGATTTGGATATTAAAAATTAGTTTCCTATATTATTATGGGAAACGAAAATGTTTAAAAAATTCTGAGACATACGATATTTAAGCGATATAACGGGTAATATATTCCTGTTTTATCAATAGTTATTCAGTTTCTCGGAGGCCGGGATGAGCGCTTTAAATCATTTTGGTTTGGCAAATATTATTCGCGCTAAAGTTTATCTCCCCGGATGTTTGATTACATCATTTGTATTTCTGTTTTGTGCATTATTTCAAATTGATGCGTATGAAAAAAACCTTTATTACCATACTAATGAAAAAATAGAACTTCAGGCTGCAAGATTCCCTCTTGTCCAACCGGTAGTTCTAAAGAGCGTCAGGTTGATTCTGGCAGGGAAATCCGAACGGGGGAAATGCCGGTTGCGAATTTTCGGAAACGAGGGTGGAGGAGCCTATCCATTCTACGAGAAGGATTTAATTGAGCCCATATTGATTACAAAGGAACAAAAAGGCAGGCAGGAGTTATTGGTTAAAATTCCCGATTTAATAATCAAATCCAACCAGTTTTTTATTGCTATTGACAGCCTGAGTAAGGGCGTTGAAATTTGTACGGACAAGATTAATATACTGCCGGAATGCTCCTCTGATTATGAGACTTATTCATATCAGAGCGTGAAGCAAACTGACGGCTCATGGTTTATCGGGGATAGCTATTATCATATTCTGCCGGAAATTGAACTATTATATTCGGATATAGATCCGATATTTTCAGATATTTCCCCGGAAGCTTTCCCGGAAGATTCGATTATCACTGATGATAATATTGTTATATTCGATTATAATAACGATGATCTGCCGGATATTATACTGAATAAAAAGCTGTATCGCAATCATGGAAATATGATTTTCTCCCATGTAGAATACCCGGACAGATTTCTAAAAAAATCAGAATTTATTTTATCGGCAGATCTGAATAATGACGGCGAGTTTGAAATACTATCATTTCCCCGGATTGCCTCGGCATTCTCGGTTATTAAAGATATTGCCACGCCCGGAGTTTTTGCGGACAGCATTTTTATGAATAAAACAGCGATAGTGAAATCCGTTAAATGTGCCGACCTGAATGCCGACGGCATGCAAGACCTGGTAATACTTAGAAATACTTTAGATTCTCTTCCCGAAGAGCCTTTGATTTTACTGAACCAGGGGGACTATTGTTTCAGGGAATATCTGCTTCCGTCATATTCCAACGGGATAACTACTGTAATAACTGATATTGATGGCGATGGCATGAATGATATGTACATAGTTAATAATAAAGCTGACGATGAAATCTTCCTGTCACAGATCAGAGAAAATAAAATTACCTACGAGAAAACTGATTACGGGATAGAATCTCAATCAGGCTTGATTTCTACAAAAGGCAGCAGGAACTTTCGTTCTGTCAGAAATGATGGAGAAAATGAAATAGCTCTTTTAACTGAGCCGGGACAAATGATCGGACCAAATCCGACATCTTTGTTTTTAACAAGTTCCCTGTCTAATTATTACTATTTCAACGATACGGAAGATATTGAATTCGAGGAACATTTTACAGGGGCGCAGTACATTGACGTTAATAATGACGGCCTAAGCGATCTGATTCTGAGTTCCGAAAGGCCGTGCCGACATGCAGCTTTATATTTAAGGGATGAAAACGGTAAACTTAACAACTTCAGTTGGCAGTCAGGTTTTAACGGCGCTAATCTCGGGGAAGATTTTATCTGCGAAGATTTTGACCTGGACGGGAAAACAGACCTGGTAACTATTCAGAACGGAAGGCTTTCTTTGTACAGGAATCAGTCTGAAAATACAAACAGCTATATAAAATTCAAATTTCGCAATAAAGGGATTAATTCCATAACCGTATATTCTGATTGTGGGGAATATTACGCCGACGGAAATAATCAGTCCGGAATAAAAAAACAACGAACAGGGCTTATTCATGTTGGAACCGGCGAATCCGAAAAAACAGATTCGGTTAGAATTATTTATGCCGACGGAAGCGAAAGCATTGAATATGACTGTATAATTAACAGCATTAATGAAATTGAAGATAAAAACGATAATCCTGAATCAGGCAAATTGTCTGTTAGTATTTTCCCGAATCCGGTTTATGAAAATGCAAGAATAATTGTAATATCCAAGAAATTGCAGAAACTTATTCTTGGCATCTATGATCTTAGCGGACGACAGGTTGCTGAACTTTTTTCAGGAAATATTGATCCCGGAACAATGGAATTTGAATGGATTTGCAACGGTTCCGGAAAAGAAGATATTCCATCTGGCGTTTACCTGTTGAAAGCCGGAACTGCCCAAGGTGAAATCATAAAGAAGATAGTAAAATCAGAAAAATAAATTTAATAACAGGTTTTAAAATGAAGTTGAAAACACAGATTCTACCCCTCCTTATATTATTTGTTTCCATACAACAAGTAATTGCCCAGACCAATGGTCCGCAGCAGCCGGAATATAAATCCTTTACGCCGGTAAGCATTAATGATATGGTAAACGAATTCAACGGTAATTTCAATTTCAATATCCCGGTTTTAACTGTTCCCGGCCCAAACGGCAGCAGCTACAGTATGATATTGAATTATACAAGTGGCAGTTCCCCCAATGAACAGGCATCCTGGGTTGGATTTGGGTGGAACCTGAATGCAGGTGCAATAACCCGGCAGACATCCGGCTTCCCTGACGACTTTAAGGGAGTGGAAGTGAAATACTGGAATCTGACAAGGGACAACATAACAATCAAAGACAGGTTCTCCGCCAGAACAGAATTATTCAGCCTTGATGATAATGATGAAGATGTGGATATGAATGTTAATGCTTCATATTCAAAAATTTTAAATAATTATTGCGGCTACACGAATATGTACGGGGTTGGCGGTGGATACGCCGATTATTTCACACTTTCCGGCAATTGGGACTCGAAAGGAAACTGGGGACTTGATTTTCAGCCGAATTTCTATAGGATACTAGCAGACCTGACAGGTTGGAGTCTATTTCCTGAGAAGGAAAAAAAATTGGATTTTTTTGAAAAATCATTCAGGGCAGAATTAGTAAAAATTGGTTCTGCAGCAGTTAACAGAGGTTTTTTTGGAAATATAATCACTAATGTGAATCTGTCGGAATCCCTTAGCGGACGTTTCTTCTCCATGCCCGGCAGTGTTCCGTATTATTCAGGCAAAGAAACATCATATTCATTTGCCGGGAATTACCAGGATGGATATTTGAAAGCTGAATCAGATATTATCGATCACAGCGTCAGAACACAGAAAACTAAAAATTATACAGTTATGGCATACGGGCACCTGTATAATGGTGACGCGACAGGCCGGGATTCCAGGATGGATTATACAGTTGAAAGGGACAAAGGCTATGACATGAAAACCCGATTCCTTGGCATACCATATTCAAACGCCGACAGGTTCATGGTTAGCGGAATGGGACTTCAGGGAGCATTCAGAATAGAACACAATGATATCGGATGCTACAAGCCATTCTATACCAATAATATTACGAAACTTAGAAAATATGGCTTTGCTGGTGGATATGATAATACTCTTGATATTGTAAATGTAGGGGTTGATTATTCACATGGAACTCAATATCTCGTTTTTGACTGGCGGGAGAATGACAATGATTTCTATCCCGAGGAAGAAAAAAGATATACAATTAAATTTGAAAATGACCTTGGATCCGGACGCATATACGAATCGGCGATATCCTCCCAGTCAGGGAACTTGCTGGATGATGACAAAATAATCGCAGCCGGAACCGACGGCAATATCAGCACACCGGGCGCATCGATAAATGATATGGACGGGAAAGCTTCAATAAATGTAGATTTCAATACATTCAGGGATTTGAAGAAAGAAAGAGCCGAATCGCCTGTAATATATTCCAAACGTCACAGGGCTGTTAGCGATCCTGCCATATACGGCATGGATGAAAACCTGATAGCCGAATTTTCAATTGTTGATGCAAACGGAACCCGCCGGAATTACGGCCTGCCTGTTTTCAGCCGGAATGAAAGAAATATCAGCTATGGCGTAAACATGGAAAATATTGAAAATTATTCAAGCGGATCAATAAGCTTTGAAACCGACAAATACGGCAAGAGCATTGTTTTCATGGATATGTACAACCAGGAGGACAGGATGGTAGTTACCGGCACGGAATGCAACGCGCCTTATGTCAGCTCCTACCTTTTGACTGAGATTTTTACCCCGGATTATGTCGATCTTACAAACAACGGCCCCACGCCGGACGACCACGGAGGATATACCATCTTCAACTACAGGCGGGCTGCGGGAACAGATATGAAGAGCGACCCTTATGCCGATCAGTGGCAGAACCAAGACGGATACGAAAATACCGAAACAGGCTTCAGCCCCGGGGACAGCAATGACTGCTGGTATAAATGGCGCAATCCATACCGGGGATATCTATTCCAAAGGAACTCCCTGAGCGATTATAATGACGACATGTGCAGCTTTTCATCCGGCGAAAGGGAACTTTACTACCTGGAATCAATAGAAACCAAAACCCACATAGCATATTTCGTTACCAACAAAACCAACCTGACAATTACCATCCTTGACGACGACGGGGAAATAACAACAAAACAAATAACCGGAACCCTGCTTGATGATGAAGTGGCTGAAAGGAAGGATGGATATGAAGCAGATCATAATGAAAATAATGCTGGAAAAACGGATGATTATACTTTGCCTGAAGTAAATAAATCAGAATTTCTTGAGAGAATTGAACTTTACTCAAAAGCTTCAGAGACTATCAACGGAGGGAGCAGCCTTATACATGCTGAACTACTAACTACAACAAAATTCCAATATTATATTGATTATCCAATATGGAAAGATCAGCCGAATTCAATCGCGAATAGTGAAACCGGTAAAAACTTCGGAAAATTGTCACTTAGAAGACTATGGTTTGACCAAAGAGACATCAAGGATTATGGAGTAAGTACTTATGAATTTGATTATGTTTATGATAGTGGTGAGAATTATCCGGAAATATATGAAAATTTGAGGGATTATGGTGCTGAAAAGGAGCAGGAACCGGACTATGACCAATTTAAAATTGACAGATGGGGTAATCATCGAAAAGAAGGATTCTCCTGGAATGATAATTATAAGACATGGTTGAATCAGAATCCGGATAGTGATTTTGATCCGGCGGCTTGGTCTTTGAAAAATATCAATTTGCCATCACAGGGTGAGATTCATATTCACTATGAACCAAATGAATATTCCTTCGTGCAGGACAGAAATGTATCGGTGATGTGCAAAATAGACAGTTATGACGGGAATATGCAGGTAGTTGTTGATTTGAATCAGCTTCCCGGCTATTCCGATATAATTGATAAAAGTATAGTAAATTCTGATATCCTGGAATTATTCAATAGAATATTTTTCAAAGAAAATGAACTGATCTATTTTAAATTTTTATATACTGTACTGGGAGACAGGGTCGGTATTGATTATTGTACCTCAGAATTCATAAATGGCTGGTCACATGTGAATTTTACTCTCGGAAATGATCCATATATTGATCCCGCCACGAATAAATTATATTTCCATTTTGCCAGGGAAAACAACGAGAATATTCCATTGTTTTCCTGCCGGGAGTTTTATAAAAATAACAGGGCCGGCATTATGGATGAGAATGAGTATAACTGCGAGCCTTGCAGTTCCTATGAACGGAGCTATCTGGATTATGAAGAGCTAAGTGATTTCTGGAATATGTTTTCAGCTATTGAAGGCGACGACGATCTTTGCAAGCATATTGATTTTGACAATTCATATATCCGCTTGCCTTTGCCGGAAAGTCTGCCCAAAAAAGGAGGAGGAATAAGAGTTAAAAGGGTATTAATGTTCGACCCGTTTATGAGCAGGATTAACGAAGATGCCGAAGCGGAATTATACGGGACAGAATATATTTATAAAACTCAGGATAATAATTGCAGCGGTGTGGCAACAAACGAACCGGGTATAGGCCGTTATGAAAATTCTCTAATCCGCAATATTAAAGATGATGTTGTTGATGCCAGTATTTCATATATGGACGGATTGTTTTCATTCAGCAACAAACCTGCAGAATTGATTTTTGAGGAGGGGCCGATTGGGGAGAGCCTCCTTCCGGCTCCGTCTGTGGCATATTCCAGAATTGTTGCTAAAAGTATTTACGATGGCAGCGATAATGGCGGTATAGTCGAGAAAGAATTCTGGACTTGCAGGGACTATCCGTTGTTAAACAGTAAATCTGTAAAACTCACTAATATTGATAAAGACTTCGATTTTTTAACTCCCTGGGTATGGCCTGTTACAAGGATTGTAAAAAAATATTACGGCTCTCAGGGATATAAATTTATCCTGAACAATATGCATGGAAAGCCCCGTAGAACTGCTTCATACATGGCTGTTCCGCTTGCTACTGATGGTGACTATGATGTTAATCCGGATAACTGGTCTTTAACCTCATTTACTGAGTGGGAATATTATCCTTATGACGATCCTGTCCCGGTTTATAACTGGGAAACAAAGAGCCTGGAAAATGAATTCCTTGGGACTGATATGGAGATTGTCTGTGAGTCGAAGAAGATGATGGATGACCTGTACTTAGTCAAGGGAGAAGCTGATTTTGATGTCCAGCTTCCGTTCACTCCCTGGAGCATCAGCGCGAATGCAGGTTATGACAGGATTTGTACAAAGACACATATTCATTCGACCAATACCATTATTAATTGCCCTGTATTTACAAAGTCAATCAAAAGCTATATGGACGGAAGGTATAGCCTGACTGAGAATCTTGCTTTCGATCCGAATTCAGGCAGGGCTCTGATAACAAGAAGCAATGACGGATTTGATGAATTGTCCCTGCAAAAGTCTGCAAATCACGACGGTTCTTATCATAATATTGTTATCCCGATAAGTCATGAGTACGAAGAGACAGGTCAGAAGGCGGAATTTGAGAATAAGGAATTCTTTTCAAATGATAATATGCACATGTACAGGCGTATCAGCGGCCAGGGATATTTTATTTACCTGTATTTTCCGTCCGAAGACCACGAACCGGATTACTTCGGCTCTGATGCATGGGTTTTGCAGAACAATGAAACACTATTTCTTTCTGAAATAATTCCGGGAGATATAATTGAAGTTGCACCTGAATGCACTTTAGACGGGGAAAAAGTATTTATCAGCCTGAATGATCCTGAATATTACCAGATTATTGATATTCATGGAAATGTTGTTTGTCTTGAACCATTATATGAGCCGGAAAGCGAAGCTCCGTCTGATATGAAATGCTGTTTCAGGATAGTAAAAAGCGGTAGGACAAATGAACTAAGTTCAGATTTTGCTTACCTGACAACCTACGGTAATAGCGCTTCACTGCCAATTGAAAGTAACTTAACGAAAGAGGCATTGCCAATTATCTCGGATTCAGAGCTTCAGAACAGACAACTGCTTGTTGACGCATTGAATGCTTGTATAAAAACTATTGGTTATTGGGATGGCAGTATAATATATACAGGCGGCCCATTGAAAATTGCTAAGCCCTGTGGTGGTTTTATGGAAATAAATGCAGGGGATATCAGTGATAAAATATATCTTGAAGTTATTAATGATTATTGGAACTCAATACTTAATTTCAGGATCGGTGTAAACGAAGTTTTAGAATCAGATGTGCAAATACTGGATTTTTCACAAGAAAAGAACAGGCTTGTTAGTGATTTAAATAATTTCCTTGACAGAATTTTTTCTGTGGATTTGAATAAAGAAATTCCGGATTTCCTGGCGGATAATAATCTTGGAGGTTTTCACCATACAGACATTTGTACAAATGATGATATACGTTGTGTACAAATATTCATTAATGATGAGCAGAAAAAACTTATAGATAAAATCACCGGATTTGAAAGAATTAGATCATCGGTTTATTCGATAAATGGCATCTGGATATCAGGTGACGATCTTTTTGAAAGAGGAGATGAAATCTCAATTCTATATGACAGGTGCAATGATAAATGTATCCTTGGAAAGTACCAATTTGCTTTTAAGCCGGAATATTCAGATTATTGGAAAGGATTTAATACCGATCCGCTATTGAACAGGTGGTTTGGAATAAACAGATTTAAAAATGCAAGCGGCCCGCAAATTGAAATTTGCCTTGCTACGAATTTTGGTTACCCAACTATTACCGGAATGTACGATCAGGCAAATACAATTAATTTTACTGATCAGTATGTTTATTTTTCAGCCAATCCTAATGGCAGCCTTAAATATACAAGCAGATTAGTTAATTCAGTTAATGATTTCGTTGCCGGAAAATTACCAATGATGATCTTTGATATTGGAGATCTTGATACTGTAAATTGCACAATGGATTTAAGATGGACTCCCGGTTATAATGTCCCGGAGGATCATGAATGGCTGATGTTGAATGAGAAAGGTCAACTTTGTGTAAATCCTGATAATTCTCAATGCTATAGTGAGGATAGATTTTTGCCACATACATGGTCAAGAGATATATCATGTATTGAGTTTATCGATGATTACGAACCAAATTATAATATTGATAACATAATTGTAGCCGGCGCTACAAGACTTTCGGATGATTGGGAAACCATCGAGGGCTTTAGTATTGACAATTCCAATCCCGATAATCCTTATCAGCGTGGTGAAAAAGGACGCTGGAGAACTAAAGAAACAATTGTTCCCAACTATAGCATTGTTCCGGGGTCGGATTTTAACGATCCGGACAGCAGGATATATACAAATGCCGGTGTTATAGAAGATTTCCTTATGCCTCACAGATATAGGAATGGTATTCCACAGCCGGGCTGGATTATCAGTTCACAGAGTAATTCTTTTACTCCTGACGGTATTCCTGTTCAAATGGTTAGCAATCCTGATCTGATTAGTTCAATAAATGTTGGCAATCAAATTTGGGATAACACAGCGAGTGAGTTCAAACCTACTGATATTAGTTATATTTCTGCTGCCGCTGCTAATGCGGGTTACAAAAATGTTAGTTATCAGGGATTTGAAAATTTTGGAGTCAGTGCTAATATTAGTGAAGAATATGCACACACAGGGAAATTCTCATACAAGCTAACTGATAATGAATATATGCTTCCTGCCGGCGAAATAAATATAAGCGAGGCAATGAAATATGATCAGCAGAATGTTGACAGGGGATTACTGGTACAGTTATGGGCGCACCGGGTAATGTCCGAATCAGAGATCAATAACTATAGCAATTCTGTGGCAGGATTTCCGGATGTAATTGATTGTGATCTGCAATGCAGGTTCGATTTTAGTGATGATCAGGCAAATACAAACTCCTTTGAAATCAATATGAATCATATCGTTAAAACAGGACAGTGGGCTTTGTATGAGGCAATACTCCAGGAGGAAGACTTTTCTCCTGTTGGCGGGAATGATATTAGAATAAAGGTCAATATCAAAAGTACTTATGATGGAATTGCTGAGGAAAACTATATATGGTTGGATGATGTCAGGATTCTTCCACTTTCGGCAGAAATGAGCTGCTATGTATATGATAATATTGATAATAGTATGATGGCAATGCTCGATAATAATCATTTTGCCACATACTTTCAGTATAACCAGAAGGGGCAGTTTATCAGAACTATGAAGGAAACTGCCCGGGGCGTTATGACTGTTTCTGAAACTATTACTAATACTCCTTTTCAGGATAGATTATACAATCCAAATTTGATTTTTCCTGTAGGAAAGATACCAGCACCTGATAGTGATTTTGAGTTTGATTATAACAATTTTATGATCCCGGGAAACATTCAGGAACAACATAAAACCGATGGTCCGGGTATTGATGCCGACTTAGACATTTTTGAGCTGAAATTTGATCCTGAGAATCAGAAAATCAAAGTATTTGGTATGGATAAGGACAGTATCAATGTTAAAAAAATACTTCCTAAACCAAATTTGCCGGATTCTCTTCATTTGCCCGGCACTGATATTAAAGGAAGTGATATCAAATCACCGATAAAGGGAATTGAGGAAAAATTAGAAACCTGTAAAAAACCTATTCCGGAGATCAAATTGCCTGATTTGCCAAAAGAAGAAATCAATGGCATAATCGAAGATAAGAAAAAGAAAGTGGATTCACTTTCAAAAATAAATAAAAATACTAACCCTAAACAAATTAAGGAGAAATAAGATGAAGAAAGCATTCTTGTTTATATTGCTTTTTGTTTTAAATGTAGCTGTAGCTTTGAGCGACCCGCCGCCGGTTTATGTTATTGGAAGAGAACCTGAAGCTCCTTGTACACCGGATATTCCAGAAGGTATTACTGGTGTTGGCGAATGGAAACCCTTGCATGAATTGATTCATGATCAGGTGGAACTTGTTGAGCTTAACGGACAATGGGTAGAAAGGAGAGTAAAAGAATACAGATTTTTATCTTTTACTGTTGAATGCGATGATAATACAACCTGTACATATCGATTTGACGCATATTGGCGAACCAATGAAGATGATTATACCCAGGTTGAGATAACATGGTGGGAAATTGTTCAGGATCCTGCCGATCCTTGCCATTGTCCTCTATCCTTCGATGTCTTTCTAAATTATGCCGTACAGGTTGCTTTTATTAAAGCTGCACAATATCCTTTATTTCCAAAGGATGAGAATGGAAGGCCATTTGACGGAAATTATTATTCGGCAGCAATTGCTTCATGTTGGCATTATCTCAATCAGGGAGTTGATGTTAGCAATGATGAAATGAATCATGTGATTGACTTTCCAAATTTGACACCTCCATCTGTTAATATTCCAATTCCTGGTAAAAAGAGTGATGAAATTCAGAACTCATCACAATCTTCTCCCGGATTTTGGATTAAATGTGATCTATCAACATGCTGTTATATTGGTGTATGTATAATATGGGAATGGGATGACATAGATAAAATTTGGATAGTATCTCAAATTGGCAGGATTGAGGATGAAGTATCAAGTAATTCACCAAATTATACTTGCGAAATAGTTGAAGTCTGTGAAGACAAATGCAATGCTCTCATGACATTTGAAAAAAACTGTTGTGGTCAGTTGCCTAAGTATGGAGAAAATAATGATATTAAATTAATATCTGCAAAAGATAATAGAAGAATTCATCCAAATCCTAATTCCGGTTCATTTACCTTGAATCTACAGGAAATAAATTCTGAGAATATAAGTATAGAAATAGTAAGTATTGAGGGAATATCGGTTTATTGTTCGATAATAGATAACAACGAAAAGGATTCTATAGAACTAAATCTTCCAGAAATTGCAAGCGGGACGTATATTTATATATTAAAGGACGGTTCTAAAGTACTTGAAAGTGGGAAGTTTATAATAATAAAATAGTCATTCAACTCCATTCTGCTTATGCCAGAATGGAGTTGGTTGTTTTTGTTGGATTTTTCTATAAAAGCGGTAAGATTATGAAATTCAAACTAATAATAGTCTTTGTATTCTGTATTTCGAGTCTATATTCCGGTGAATGGCGTATTATGAACAGGATACATAATGTTGAAATGAGAACATTGCAGGTTAGTCCCAATGGTACATGCTACTTCTTTGACAGGTATGCAAATGAAAAGGCCTGGACGGAAGTAACAAAAACCATAGACGATGGAAAAACCAGGGAAACCTTGTTTTTAATGAATACCAATAATTTAGATTCAGCCATGGGATATGCTACAAAATACTTCCATACACCCATGGATTTCCAGGTTTTAAATGACAGCTTAATATATTTATTTTTTGATGGTGTAAGATTGTTTTTAAAATCCACTGATGGAGGTGAGAATTGGGAAATAAAAGAATTATCATCGCAGGCTCCTTCCACCAGTGAGTATTATTATAGAACTAAAAAAATTGGATATGCTATACTTTATGATAATAATCGTGGTATTATTAGATATTATGATGATGGCTGGGGATTCCGTATTACAAATAATGATTATGAAGATTTAGATTATATTAAGGTTAGCGATGACACAACAAGTTTCAAAGTTTGTGGCTGGTTCGAAAATACATTCTATCTTGATAAAGCAAAAAGGGAATATACTTCTAATCTGGGTTGTGAATCAATAGCAGATTTTTATTCAATACTAAAAAGTACTGACAGGGGAAAAACATGGAAAGAATATCCTAATTCTGACAGTGTAATTTATCGTAAAATAACGTTTGTTAATGAAAATCTCGGTTTTGTTTGGGGCGCTCAGGCTGATACTCTTTACCCTGAATCAGATTACAATATAAACGTGATTTATCGAACAACTGACGGTGGCGAAAGCTGGGAGAACATATTGTACAGGAGAGATAGTACAAAATACATTGGAATTGACGAGTTTCATTATCTGGATAGTTCACATTATGTTGCAACCCCTGTAAGCAGATCGGAAGTTGAACCAAAAGGCAAAAGCTATCAGTTCTTTTACCATACAAGTAATGCCGGTAAAACCTGGGAATTGCAGTTCTTTGACAGGGATATAGCTAATGATATCTACGGCTATATAGAAGAGTGGGAGCCGATGGATTGTCTTCAGGGATATTATCCCGATAGAATATACTGTATGGTATGGAAATGGCTTTGCAAGTATTTTCCGGATGATCTTACTGTACCTTTTGCTGGAAATAATTTGGATGAGAAGCAATTTAGCGTTTATCCCAATCCTGCAAAAACAGGTGAAGTGATAAATCTTGAACCAGCCGGAAACTTCAGCGGAAGAGCTGAGATAAAAATATATACAATCCGTGGTGAGCTGATTGAGAGCTTCGGTGCATATTTCCTTGGTGGTAACAGCATTCAATTTATTCTGGGTGGTGATTATCATCCCGGAACTTATGTAATAGGTATTGAAATACCGGGGCAGCCCCCGGCGTATGAAATTATTGTGATTGAATAGGTGCTAGATTATGAAAAAGATACTAATCCTGATATTGATTTTTATCCCGCTATCTCTCTATTCCGGTGAATGGAGAATAACAGGTTTTTTGAATGCAATACAAATGAGGACATTGAATGTCACTCCTGACGGTGATCTTTTTTTCTGGAACGAAGGAGTCTCGGATACAAGACGTTTGACCATTATGAAGACTAGCGACAGAGGCATTAGTTGGAGCAATGTCCTGAGAATAAAAAATACTTTGAAAGATACTCTTCAGGGGTATTGTGCTAATTATCTGAGCAGGCCAATTGACATGTATGTTGTTGATAACAATGTAATGTATTTCTTTTTCAAAGAATCCCGGCTTTTCCTGAAAACCACAGACGGCGGGGATAACTGGAATGTGAAGGAAATGACGCCTGATGTGCCTCTTGGCAGTGAAGAGAATTATAAAGCCGAAAGGATCGGAATAGCTAATATGATTGGCGATGGTAAGGGAATTGTTGGATTTGTTGGATGGCGGGGTTATTTCCATACTACATCTGATGATTTTGCTACCATTGATACAATAATTGTCAGTAAAGACAGCGTGGCTTATAATAGCATAGAATGGTTTGATGATACATTTATAGTGCAAAAATATAAATTAGAGTATCATCAATCTGCGAGTAAATACTTTAAGCCCGATTATTTTTCTTTGTATAAGTCCACAGACAGGGGCAAAACCTGGAAGGAATATCCTAATACGGATAGTGTATTATGTCGCCAGATAGATTTTATTGATGAGAATCTCGGGTTTATGTGGGGAGGCAAAAGAGATCCCGAATACCCGGAATCGAATTATCTTGTTTCTGTCCTGTACCGAACCACCGATGGAGGAGAGAGCTGGGAAAACCTTCTGTTCGAAAAGGATAGTTCATATAGTGTAGGCCTGGATGAATTTGTATATCTGGACAGCCTGAACTATATCACAAATCCGCATTATTCCAAGAAGACAGAACTGACCGGAATCAGCTATCAATATTTTTATCATACGACGGATGCCGGTAAAAGCTGGACTATTCAGCATTTCGATAAAGATATCAGCAATGGGGAATACACATCAATAGATTACTGGACAGGTATGGACTGCCTGAAAGGCTATTCACCTGATAATGTGTTTTGTATGCTGAACGACTGGATAGCCTCTTACTTCCCAGACGGCAACGGAGTCCTGCAATATGATGAAAGATATAAGAAGCAATTCAATATTTATCCAAACCCTGCCAAAACAGGTGAAGAGATAAATATTGAACCAACCGGAAACATCAGCGTAAGGGCTGAGATAAAAATATATACAATCCGCGGAGAGCTTATGGAGAGCTTCGGCGCATATTTCCTTGGCGGTAACAGTATTCAGTTTGTCCTGGATAACTCTTATCCTCCCGGAACTTATGTAATTAGTATTGAAATACCGGGCCAGCCCCCGGCGTATGAAATGATTGTGATTGAATAGGTATTTAATTATGAGAAAGATACTAACCCTGATATTGATTTTTATTCCCATAACCCTTAGCTCCGGCGAATGGCGAATAACAGGCTATTTAAAAGCTGTATATATGAGAACTCTAAATGTAACTCCTGACGGAGACCTCTTTTTCTGGGATGAATATTGGTCAAGCCATAGTTATTTTGAAATTTTTAAAACATGGAATAAGGGCGAAAACTGGCGATCTGTTTTAAAGTATAAGGATGAGATGGGAGATTCACTCCAAGGTTATCCATGCGAGTATTTAAACAGGCCTATCGATATGTATGTTGTAGATGACAATGTAATGTATTTCTTTTTCAAAGAATCCCGCCTTTTTCTGAAAACTACAGACGGCGGAGATAACTGGAAAGTAAAGGAAATGACGCATGAAGTACCTCTTGGTAGTGAAGATAATTACAAATCTGAAAGATTAATAAATATGACAATAATCGATTCAGCTAAAGCAATGTTTCGATTTAATAATTCTTTAGGTTGGTTTTATACAACTAATGATGAGTTTCAATCATTTGAAAAGGTACAAATCTCTAAAGATACGGTAATATTTAATAGTTATTCTTGGTTTGACAATACATTCATACTTCAAAAATACAACTTGGATTATTTCAGGGATGGCACTGGTGGAGATTTTCAGCCTGATAACTTCTCATTAATGAAATCCACTGATCGTGGCAAAACCTGGAAGGAATATCCTAATACCGATAGTATATTATGCCGCCAGATAGATTTTATTGATGAGAATCTCGGGTTTATGTGGGGAGGAAAAAGAGACCCTGAAGACCCGGAATCGAATTATCTTGTTTCTGTCCTGTACCGAACCACCGATGGTGGCGAGAGCTGGGAAAACCTTCTGTTCGAAAAGGATAGTTCATATAGTGTGGGCCTGGATGAATTTGTATATCTGGACAGCCTGAACTATATCACAAATCCGCATTATTCAAAAAAGACCGAACTGACCGGAATCAGCTATCAATATTTTTATCACACTACGGATGCAGGCAAAACCTGGACTATTCAGCATTTCGATAAAGACATCAGCAATGGGGAATACACATCAATAGATTACTGGACAGGTATGGACTGCCTGAAAGGCTATTCTCCTGATAATGTCTTCTGTATGCTGAACGACTGGATAGCCTCATACTTCCCAGAAGGCAACGGAGTCCTGCAATATGATGAAAGATATGAGAAGCAATTTAATATTTATCCAAACCCTGCCAAAACTGGGGATGAGATAAATATTGAACCAACCATGAATATTAACGGAAGAGCTGAGGTAAAAATATATACAATTCGTGGCGAAATAATTGAGAGCTTCGCCGCATATCTCCTTGGTGGAAACAGTATCCAGTTTGTCCCGGATAACTCGTATACTCCCGGAACGTATGTAGTTGGTATTGAAATGCCGGGCCAACCCCCGGCGTATGAAATTATTGTGATTGAATAGGTGTTTATTATGAAAAAGATACTACTCTTGATAATGATTTTTATCCCGCTATCTCTCTATTCCGGTGAATGGCGGATAACAGGTTTTTTGAATGCAATATATATGAGGACATTAAATGTCACTCCTGATGGTGATCTATTTTTCTGGGATGAAGGAATGTCTGATTCGAAATATCTTACGATAATGAAAACTTCTGACAAAGGTAAAAGTTGGACGAATGCATTGAGAATAAAGAATGGTTTTGGAAAAAGCTATCAGGGTTATCCAGGGGAATATATTGATCAACCAATTGATATGTATGTTGTAGATGACAATGTAATATATTTCTTTTTTAAAGAATCCCGCCTTTTTCTGAAAACTACAGACGGCGGGGATAACTGGAATGTGAAGGAAATGACGCCTGATGTGCCTCTTGGCAGTGAAGAGAATTATAAAGCCGAAAGGATCGGAATAGCTAATATGATTGGCGATGGTAAGGGAATTGTTGGATTTGTTGGATGGCGGGGTTATTTCCATACTACATCTGATGATTTTGCTACCATTGATACAATAATTGTCAGTAAAGACAGCGTGGCTTATAATAGCATAGAATGGTTTGATGATACATTTATAGTGCAAAAATATAAATTAGAGTATCATCAATCTGCGAGTAAATACTTTAAGCCCGATTATTTTTCTTTGTATAAGTCCACAGACAGGGGAAAAACCTGGAATGAATATCCCAATACCGATAGCGTATTATGTCGCCAGATTGATTTTATTGATGAGAATCTCGGGTTTATGTGGGGAGGCAAAAGAGATCCCGAATACCCGGAATCTGATTATCTTGTTTCTGTTCTGTACAGAACCACCGATGGAGGCGAAAGCTGGGAAAACCTCCTGTTCGAGAAGGATAGTTCCTACAGTGTGGGCCTGGATGAATTTGTATATCTGGACAGCCTGAACTATATCACAAATCCGCATTATTCCAAGAAGACAGAACTGACCGGAATAAGCTATCAATATTTTTATCACACTACGGATGCAGGCAAAACCTGGACTATTCAGCATTTCGATAAAGACATCAGCAATGGGGAATATACATCTATAGATTACTGGACAGGTATGGACTGCCTGAAAGGCTATTCCCCGGATAATGTATTCTGTATGCTGAACGACTGGATAGCCTCATACTTTCCCGATGGCAATGGTGTCCTGCAATATGATGAAAGATATGAGAAGAAGTTCAACCTTTATCCCAACCCTGCCAAAACAGGTGAAGTGATAAATATTGAACCAACCGGAAACATCAGCGTAAGGGCTGAGATAAAAATATATACAATACGAGGTGAGCTTATGGAGAGCTTCGGCGCATATTTCCTTGGCGATAACAGTATGCAGTTTGTCCTGGATAACTTGTATCATCCCGGAACTTATATAATTGGTATTGAAATGCCGGGCCAACCCCCGGCGTATGAAATTATTGTGATTGAATAGGTATTTAATTATGAGAAATAAAAATACTAACCCTAACCAAATTAAGGAGAAATGAGATGAAGAAATCATTCATGTTTATATTGCTTTTTGTTTTATTAAATTCATTTGCAAATGGACAATATACAGATGTCCATATACCATTTGAGCCTGATGCACCTTGTGATCCCGGATTACCTGAAGGTGTATCAAATGTTGGTGTCTGGCAGCCATTTTACGAAATAACAGCTGAATATTACAGAATAGTTGAGATTGAAGGAGGATTGGTTGTTCAACATATTCGAGAGTATATTTATCCATCAATTTTAATTAATTGTACTGTTAATGGTATTAATTATCAATGTGAAATTGCATTTGATGCTAATTGGAGAACAAATACTACTAATTACACTGAAGTGCAAATAACCCAAATATTTCTTCCGGATGAAGAAGAATGTGAGTGTGATATTCCAGAATTTGAAGATCTTGTAGAAATTGCAACTAAAGCCTGTTTTGAAGAGTTAAGGTCAAAGGGATTGCTGCCAAGCGATCCAAATGGAATACCAAAGTCCGGAAACTTTTATGGCGCATCAATTGCTTCTTGCTGGACCGGAGATAATATCTCAATGACAACTGACAGATCATATTTCAGGACTTTAGCATCTGTCGGGGGCGAGGGGATAACATTTCCATTATTCGAAACACGAACAATAAAGAAAAATAACAAGGATAAAACCGCAGATAATGAATTGGTTTCATTCAGTACAGTTTATAGAAAATGCCTGAGTACAGCCTGCTGCCAGATAAGTTTGGAAATTACCTGGGGGTATGACGATTATGATAACTATATACAAGAGAATACAACTTATAAAAGAGTCGGAGATATTTCACGGAGTTCAGCTGAACCATGTGATGAATTACACGAATGCTATGACAGGTGCTATGCCCTGTTAAATTTTGAAGAGGAATCAGGTAAAATAAATGATAAAGAGGAAACTACAAATGATGCAGATTTTAATGGAATGTTAATCTATCCGAATCCTACGGATGGTAAAATAAAATTCAATTTAAGCAGCGTCTCTGGGAATGTTGATCAGTTGTCAATTTACAGTTCTGAAGGCATCATTATAATAGAAAAAAGTCTAACTGAATCCTCTGGTGTATTTGAAATTGATTTGAGTTATTTCGTTAGTGGAACTTATTTTTATATTCTGAAAAACGATATAACTATTATTGATAGTGGCAAATTTTTATTAGTTCCTTAGATATTACAGGGCTGGCTCATAAATTGGGCTGGCCTAAATTTTATAAAACAACTGATTAAGGTATAGAAATTGAAAAGAATTCTAATACTTGTAATATTATTTTTACCCATTATGGTACAAGCGGGCGAATGGAGGATAACAGGCTATTTGAAAGCTGTATATATGAGAACCCTGAACGTAACCCCAGACGGAGACCTCTTTTTCTGGGATGAATATTGGTCGAATCATAGTTATTTTGAAATTTTTAAAACATGGAACAAGGGTGAGAACTGGAGATCTGTTTTAAAGTATAAGGATGAGATGGGAGATTCACTCCAAGGCTATCCTTGCGAGTATTTAAACAGGCCAATTGATATGTATGTTGTAGATGACAATGTAATATATTTCTTTTTTAAAGAATCCCGCCTTTTTCTGAAAACCACAGACGGCGGAGATAACTGGAATGTGAAGGAAATGACGCCTGATGTGCCTCTTGGCAGTGAAGAGAATTATAAAGCCGAAAGGATCGGAATTGCTAATATGATTGGCGACGGTAAGGGAATTGTTGGATTCGTAGGTTGGCGGGGTTATTTCCATACTACATATGATGATTTTGCTACCATTGATACAATAATTGTCAGTAAAGACAGCGTGGCTTATAATAGCATAGAATGGTTTGATGATACATTTATAGTGCAAAAATATAAATTAGATTATCATCAATCTGCAAGTAAATACTATAAGCCAGATTATTATTCTTTGTATAAATCCACTGACCGAGGCAAAACCTGGAAGGAATATCCCAATACGGATAGTGTATTATGCCGGCAGATAGATTTTATTGATGAGAATCTTGGCTTTATGTGGGGAGGAAAAAGAGATCCTGAATACCCGGAATCGAATTATCTTGTTTCTGTCCTGTACCGAACCACCGATGGCGGTGAAAGCTGGGAAAACCTCCTGTTCGAGAAAGATAGTTCCTACAGTGTGGGCCTGGATGAATTTGTATATCTGGACAGCCTGAACTATATCACAAATCCACATTATTCCAAGAAGACAGAACTAACCGGAATCAGTTACCAATATTTTTATCATACGACGGATGCAGGTAAAACCTGGACTATTCAGCATTTCGATAAAGATATCAGCAATGGGGAATACACATCAATAGATTACTGGACAGGTATGGACTGCCTGAAAGGCTATTCACCTGATAATGTATTCTGTATGCTGAACGACTGGATAGCCTCATACTTTCCTGACGGCAACGGAGTCCTGCAATATGATGAAAGATATGAAAATCAATTCAGCGTTTATCCCAATCCTGCCAAAACAGGTGAAGAGATAAATATTGAACCAATCGGCAACATCACTGGAAGAGCTGATGTAAAAATATATACAATCCGAGGTGAGTTGATTGAGAGCTTCGGTGCATATTTCTTTTGTGGTAACAGCATTCAATTTATCGCGGGCAGTGATTATCCTCCCGGAACTTATGTAGTTGATATTGAAATGCCGGACCATCCCCCGGCGTATGAAATTATTGTGATTGAATAGGTATTTAATTATGAGAAATAAAAAAACTATCCCTAACCAAATTAAGGAGAAATGAGATGAAGAAATCATTCTTGTTTATATTGTTTTTTGTTTTATTAAATTCATTTGCAAATGGACAATATACAGATGTCCATATACCATTTGAGCCTGATGCACCTTGTGATCCCGGATTACCTGAAGGTGTATCAAATGTTGGTGTCTGGCATCCATTTTACGAAATAACTGCTGAATATTACAGAATAGTTGAGATTGAAGGAGGATTGGTTGTTCAATATATACATGAGTATAACTATCCAATGATAAAACTAGAATGTGAAATTGATAATATTGAATATTCTTGTGAGATTGGTTTTGATGCTGATTGGAGGACTAATACAACTAATTACACGGAAGTTCAAATTACCCAGTTCTATCTTCCCGATCCCGAAGATTGTCCCTGCAATATTCCTGATTTTGAAGATCTTGTTGAAATTGCAACTAAAGCCTGTTTTGAAGAGTTAAGGTCAAAGGGATTGCTGCCAAGCGATCCAAATGGAATACCAAAGTCCGGAAACTTTTATGGTGCATCAATTGCTTCTTGCTGGACCGGGGATAATATTTCAATGACAACTGACAGATCATATTTCAGGACTTTAGCATCTGTCGGAGGTGACGGTATATCATTTCCACTATTCGAAACCCTAAAATTAAAGAAAAATAACAAGGATGAAATAGCAGATAATGATTTGGTTTCATTCAGTACAGTTTATAGAAAATGCCTTAGTACAGCCTGCTGCCAGATAAGTTTGGAAATAAACTGGGGGTATGATTTTGAAAGAAATTATATTCCTGAGAATACAACTTTTAAAAGAGTCGGAGATATTTCACGGAGTTCAGCTGAACCATGTGATGAATTACACGAATGCTATGACAGGTGCTATGCCCTGTTAAATTTTGAAGAAGAATCAGGAAAAATAAATGATATTGAAGAAAATTGCAATGATTCAAATATTGATGGAATGTTAATCTATCCAAATCCTACGGACGGTAAAATTAAATTCAATTTAAGCAGCGTTTCTGGCAATATTGATCAGTTGTCAATTTATAGTTCTGAAGGCATCATGATAATTGATAAAAGGCTAACTGAATCCCCTGATGTATTTGAAATTGATATGAGTTATTTTGTCAGCGGAACATATTTTTATGTTCTGAAAAACGATATAACTATTCTTGTTAGGGGCAAATTTTTATTAGTTCCATAGATATTACAGGGCTAGCTCATAAATTGGGCTGGCCTCAATTTTAAAAACACTTTACTAAGGGATAGAAATTGAAAAGAATGCTACTACTTGTAATATTAGTTTTACCAAGTATGGTACAAGCGGGTGAATGGAGAATAACAGGATATCTCAGCGCAGTATATATGAGAACCCTAAACGTAACCCCAGACGGAGACCTCTTTTTCTGGGATGAATATTGGTCAAACCATAGCTATTTCGAAATATCAAAAACATGGGATAAAGGTAAAAGCTGGCGAATTGTTTTAAAGTATAAAACTTCAATGGGAGACAGCCTTCAGGGCTATCCTGCCCTTTATTTGGATCAACCAATTGATATGTATGTTGTAGATGACAATGTAATGTATTTCTTTTTTAAAGAATCCCGGCTGTTCCTGAAAACCACAGACGGCGGTGATAACTGGAATGTAAAAGAAATGACGCCTGATGTGCCTCTTGGCAGTGAAGATAATTACAAATCTGAAAGATTAATAAATATGACAATAATCGATTCAGCTAAAGCTATGTTTCGATTTAATAATTCTTTAGGTTGGTTTTATACAACTAATGATGAATTTCAATCATTTGAAAAGGTACAAATCTCTGAAGATACGGTAATATTTAATAGTTATTCTTGGTTTGACAATACATTCATACTTCAAAAATACAACTTGGATTATTTCAGGGATGGCACTGGTGGAGATTTTCAGCCTGATAACTTCTCATTAATGAAATCCACTGACAGGGGAAAAACCTGGAAGGAATATCCCAATACGGATAGTGTATTATGCCGGCAGATAGATTTTATTGATGAGAATCTTGGCTTTATGTGGGGAGGGAAAAGAGACCCCGAATTCCCGGAATCGAATTATCTTGTTTCTGTCCTGTACCGAACCACCGATGGTGGCGAGAGCTGGGAAAACCTTCTGTTCGAAAAGGATAGTTCATATAGTGTGGGCCTGGATGAATTTGTATATCTGGACAGCCTGAACTATATCACAAATCCGCATTATTCAAAAAAGACCGAACTGACCGGAATCAGCTATCAATATTTTTATCACACTACGGATGCAGGCAAAACCTGGACTATTCAGCATTTCGATAAAGACATCAGCAATGGGGAATACACATCAATAGATTACTGGACAGGTATGGACTGCCTGAAAGGCTATTCTCCTGATAATGTCTTCTGTATGCTGAACGACTGGATAGCCTCTTACTTCCCAGACGGCAACGGTGTCCTGCAATATGATGAAAGATATGAGAAGAAGTTCAACCTTTATCCCAACCCTGCAAAAACAGGTGAAGAGATAAATATTGAACCAACCGGTAATTTCAACGGAAGAGCTGAAGTTAAAATATATACAATCCGTGGCGAAATAATTGAGAGCTTCGCCGCATATCTCCTTGGCGGTAACAGTATTCAGTTTGTCCTGGATAACTTTTATCCTCCCGGAACTTATGTAATAGGTATTGAAATGCAGGGCCAGCCCCCGGCGTATGAAATTATTGTGATTGAATAGGTGTTTGTTTATGAAAAAGATACTAACCCTGATATTGATTTTTATTCCCATAACCCTTTGCTACGGTGAATGGCGAATAACAGGTTTTTTGAATGCTATTTATATGAGGACACTGAATGTCACTCCTGATGGTGATCTTTTTTTCTGGGATGAAGGAATGTCTGATTCGAAATATCTTACGATAATGAAAACTTCTGACAAAGGTAAAAGTTGGACGAATGCATTGAGAATAAAGAATGGTTTTGGAAAAAGCTATCAGGGGTATCCGGGGGAATATATTGATCAACCAATTGATATGTATGTTGTAGATGACAATGTAATGTATTTCTTTTTTAAAGAATCCCGCCTTTTTCTGAAAACTACAGACGGGGGAGATAACTGGAATGTTAAAGAGATGACGCCTGATGTACCTCTTGGGAGTGATGAAAATTATAAATCTGAAAGGATCGGAATTGCTAATATGATTGGCGACGGTAAGGGAATTGTTGGATTTGTTGGATGGCGGGGGTATTTTCACACAACATCTGATGATTTTGCTACTATTGATACCATAATAGTTAGTAAAGACAGTTTAGTATATAATAGTATTGAATGGTTTAATAATATATTTTATTATCAAAAATACAACTTGGATTATTTCAGGGATGGCACTGGTGGAGATTTTCAGCCTGATAACTTCTCATTAATGAAATCCACTGACCGGGGCAAAACCTGGGAGGAATATCCAAATACGGATAGTGTATTATGCCGCCAGATTGATTTTATTGATGAGAATCTCGGGTTTATGTGGGGAGGGAAAAGAGACCCTGAATACCCGGAATCGGATTATCTTGTTTCTGTCCTGTACCGCACAACCGATGGCGGTGAAAGCTGGGAAAACCTTCTGTTCGAGAAAGATAGTTCCTACAGTGTGGGCCTGGATGAATTTGTATATCTGGACAGCCTGAACTATATCACAAATCCACATTATTCCAAGAAGACAGAACTAACCGGAATCAGTTACCAATATTTTTATCACACTACGGATGCCGGTAAAACCTGGACTATTCAGCATTTCGATAAAGACATCAGCAATGGGGAATATACATCAATAGATTACTGGACAGGTATGGACTGCCTGAAAGGCTATTCACCTGATAATGTTTTCTGCATGCTGAACGACTGGATAGCTTCATACTTCCCAGATGGCAACGGTGTCCTGCAATATGATGAAAGATATAAGAAGCAATTCAGCGTTTTTCCCAACCCTGCCAAAAATGGGGATGAGATAAATATTGAACCAACTGGGAACTTCAGCGGAAGAGCTGAGGTAAGAATATATACAATTCGTGGTGAGCTGATTGAGAGCTTCGGCGCATATTTTCTTGGCGATAACAGTATTCAGTTTGTCCTGGATAACTTGTATCATCCCGGAACTTATATAATTGGTATTGAAATGCCGGGCCAACCCCCGGCGTATGAAATGATTGTGATTGAATAGGTTTTTATTATGAGAAATAAAAATACTAACCATAAACAAATTAAGGAGAAATAAGATGAAGAAAGCATTCTTGATATTAACAGCTTTTATGTTTTTTAGTTCATTAACTTTTGGGCAATCGCCAAGTGTTGTTTATGAACCTTTTGACCCTGAAGAACCTTGTGACCCGGGAGTACCTGACGGTGTTGACGAAGATTCTGTCAGCGGTTGGAATCCATTTTATACATATTTGGGTTCTTACGAGAGACTCATTGAAATTAATGGGCAGTTGATACCACAAACTGTAAAGAAACTACAATACCCCGTAATAGTTCTTCACTGTACAATTGATAATGTTGATTATGAGTGTGATATTGCTTTTGATGCAAGATGGCGGACTGATAATGATGAATATACCGAAGTTCAAATTACCCAATTCTATCTTCCCGATCCAAGTGATTGTCCCTGCGATATACCTGATTTTGAAGATTTGGTTTTAATAGCAACAAAAGCCTGCTTCGAAGATTTAAGGTCAAGGGGATTATTACCAAGCGATCTAAATGGAATACCAAAGTCAGGAAACTTTTATGGAGCATCAATTGCTTCTTGCTGGACCGGGGATAATATTTCAATGACTACTGACAGAACCTATTTCAGGACTTTAGCATCTGTCGGGGGCGACGGTATAACATTTCCATTATTCGAAACCCGAAAAATAAAGAAAAATTACAAGGATGAAACCGCAGATAATGATTTGGTTTCATTCAGTACAGTTTATAGAAAATGCCTTAGTACAGCCTGCTGCCAGATAAGTTTGGAAATAAACTGGGGGTATGATGTTCTTGGGAATTATGATCAGGAAAATACTTCATATACTAGATTCGGTGATGTTTCCAGAAGCAGTTCTGAGCCATGTGATGAATTACTCGAATGCTATGACAGGTGCTATGCACTATTAAATTTTGAAGAAGAATCAGGTAAAATAAACTATAAAGAAGAAATAAATAATGATTCTGAATTTAATGGAATAATGATCTATCCGAATCCTTCGAATGGTACTATAAAATTTAATCTAAACAGCATTCCAAATAATATTGATCAGTTGTCAATTTACAGTTCAGAAGGAATCATTGTTTTAAGTAGAATGTTAACTGATATTCACTCACGGCTTCTTGAAATTGATATGAGTGATTGTGTCAGCGGGATATATTTTTATGTTCTGAAAAATGATATTACAATTCTTGAAAGTGGTAAATTTATATTAGTACAATAGATATTCTCAGGCCGGTCAGAAGATCTGATCGGCCTTATTTTAAATTATTTTAAGGTAATCAAATTGAAAAAAATTCTAATTCTGATAATTATACTGATTCCTATCACCCTATATTCCGGCGAATGGCGAATAACAGGTTTTTTGAATGCCATTTATATGAGGACATTGAATGTAACTTCTGATGGTGATCTGTTTTTCTGGGATGAAGGAATGTCTGATTCGAAATATCTTACGATAATGAAAACTTCTGACAAAGGTAAAAGTTGGACGAATGCATTGAGAATAAAGAATGGTTTTGGAAAAAGCTATCAGGGGTATCCGGGGGAATATATTGATCAACCAATTGACATGTATGTTGTTGATGACAATGTAATGTATTTCTTTTTTAAAGAATCCCGGCTGTTCCTGAAAACCACAGACGGCGGGGATAACTGGAATGTGAAGGAAATGACCCCTGATGTGCCTCTTGGCAGTGAAGATAATTACAAATCTGAAAGAGCCTTGACAATATCCATGTTTGATTTTATAAAGGGATTGGTTCGTTTTAAAAATTCTATTGGCTGGTTCTATATTACTTATGATGATTTTAAGAATATTGAAAAAATAAAAGTAAGTGAGGATACAACAATATTTAACAGCTTACATTGGTTTGACAATACCTTTATCCTACATAAAAATAAATTAGAATATTTAAAGATGTCAGACAAATATTACAAGGCGGATAATTATTCCCTGTTAAAATCTACTGATCGTGGAAAAACCTGGAAGGAATATCCGAATTCAGATAGTGTATTATGTCGGCAAATTGATTTTATTGATGAGAATCTTGGGTTTATGTGGGGAGGAAAAAGAGATCCTGAATACCCGGAATCTGATTATCTTGTTTCTGTTCTGTACAGAACCACCGATGGAGGCGAAAGCTGGGAAAACCTCCTGTTCGAGAAGGATAGTTCCTATAGTGTGGGCCTGGATGAATTTGTATATCTGGACAGCCTGAACTATATCACAAATCCGCATTATTCCAAAAAGACAGAACTGACCGGAATCAGCTATCAATATTTTTATCACACTACGGATGCAGGTAAAACCTGGACTATTCAGCATTTCGATAAAGACATCAGCAATGGGGAATACACATCAATAGATTACTGGACAGGTATGGACTGCCTGAAAGGCTATTCACCTGATAATGTATTCTGTATGCTGAACGACTGGATAGCCTCATACTTTCCTGACGGCAACGGAGTCCTGCAATATGATGAAAGATATGAAAATCAATTCAGCGTTTATCCCAATCCTGCCAAAACAGGTGAAGAGATAAATATTGAACCAATCGGCAACATCACTGGAAGAGCTGATGTAAAAATATATACAATCCGAGGTGAGTTGATTGAGAGCTTCGGCGCATATCTCCTTGGCGGTAACAGTATTCAGTTTGTCCTGGATAACTTTTATCCTCCCGGAACTTATGTAATAGGTATTGAAATGCAGGGCCAGCCCCCGGCGTATGAAATTATTGTGATTGAATAGGTGTTTGTTTATGAAAAAGATACTAACCCTGATATTGATTTTTATTCCCATAACCCTTTGCTACGGTGAATGGCGAATAACAGGTTTTTTGAATGCTATTTATATGAGGACACTGAATGTCACTCCTGATGGTGATCTTTTTTTCTGGGATGAAGGAATGTCTGATTCGAAATATCTTACGATAATGAAAACTTCTGACAAAGGTAAAAGTTGGACGAATGCATTGAGAATAAAGAATGGTTTTGGAAAAAGCTATCAGGGGTATCCGGGGGAATATATTGATCAACCAATTGATATGTATGTTGTAGATGACAATGTAATGTATTTCTTTTTTAAAGAATCCCGGCTGTTCCTGAAAACCACAGACGGCGGTGATAACTGGAATGTAAAAGAAATGACGCCTGATGTGCCTCTTGGCAGTGAAGATAATTACAAATCTGAAAGATTAATAAATATGACAATAATCGATTCAGCTAAAGCTATGTTTCGATTTAATAATTCTTTAGGTTGGTTTTATACAACTAATGATGAATTTCAATCATTTGAAAAGGTACAAATCTCTGAAGATACGGTAATATTTAATAGTTATTCTTGGTTTGACAATACATTCATACTTCAAAAATACAACTTGGATTATTTCAGGGATGGCACTGGTGGAGATTTTCAGCCTGATAACTTCTCATTAATGAAATCCACTGACCGGGGCAAAACCTGGGAGGAATATCCAAATACGGATAGTGTATTATGCCGCCAGATTGATTTTATTGATGAGAATCTCGGGTTTATGTGGGGAGGGAAAAGAGACCCTGAATACCCGGAATCGGATTATCTTGTTTCTGTCCTGTACCGCACAACCGATGGCGGTGAAAGCTGGGAAAACCTTCTGTTCGAGAAAGATAGTTCCTACAGTGTGGGCCTGGATGAATTTGTATATCTGGACAGCCTGAACTATATCACAAATCCACATTATTCCAAGAAGACAGAACTAACCGGAATCAGTTACCAATATTTTTATCATACGACGGATGCAGGTAAAACCTGGACTATTCAGCATTTCGATAAAGATATCAGCAATGGGGAATACACATCAATAGATTACTGGACAGGTATGGACTGCCTGAAAGGCTATTCACCTGATAATGTATTCTGTATGCTGAACGACTGGATAGCCTCATACTTTCCTGACGGCAACGGAGTCCTGCAATATGATGAAAGATATGAGAAGAAGTTCAACCTTTATCCCAACCCTGCCAAAACAGGTGAAGTGATAAATATTGAACCAACCGGAAACATCAGCGTAAGGGCTGAGATAAAAATATATACAATACGAGGTGAGCTTATGGAGAGCTTCGGTGCATATTTCTTTTGTGGTAACAGCATTCAATTTATCGCGGGCAGTGATTATCCTCCCGGAACTTATGTAGTTGATATTGAAATGCCGGACCATCCCCCGGCGTATGAAATTATTGTGATTGAATAGGTATTTAATTATGAGAAATAAAAAAACTATCCCTAACCAAATTAAGGAGAAATGAGATGAAGAAATCATTCTTGTTTATATTGTTTTTTGTTTTATTAAATTCATTTGCAAATGGACAATATACAGATGTCCATATACCATTTGAGCCTGATGCACCTTGTGATCCCGGATTACCTGAAGGTGTATCAAATGTTGGTGTCTGGCAGCCATTTTACGAAATAACTGCTGAATATTACAGAATAGTTGAGATTGAAGGAGGATTGGTTGTTCAACATATTCGAGAGTATATTTATCCATCAATTTTAATTAATTGTACTGTTAATGGTATTAATTATCAATGTGAAATTGCATTTGATGCTAATTGGAGAACAAATACTACTAATTACACTGAAGTGCAAATAACCCAAATATTTCTTCCGGATGAAGAAGAATGTGAGTGTGATATTCCAGAATTTGAAGATCTTGTAGAAATTGCAACTAAAGCCTGTTTTGAAGAGTTAAGGTCAAAGGGATTGCTGCCAAGCGATCCAAATGGAATACCAAAGTCCGGAAACTTTTATGGCGCATCAATTGCTTCTTGCTGGACCGGAGATAATATCTCAATGACAACTGACAGATCATATTTCAGGACTTTAGCATCTGTCGGGGGCGAGGGGATAACATTTCCATTATTCGAAACACGAACAATAAAGAAAAATAACAAGGATAAAACCGCAGATAATGAATTGGTTTCATTCAGTACAGTTTATAGAAAATGCCTGAGTACAGCCTGCTGCCAGATAAGTTTGGAAATTACCTGGGGGTATGATTTTGAACGAAATTATATTCCTGGGAATACAACTTATAGAAGATTCGGAGATGTTTCACGTAGTTCTGCTGAACCATGTGATGAATTACACGAATGCTATGACAAATGCTATGCCCTGTTAAATTTTGAAGATGAATCAGGTAAAATAAATGATATTAAAGAAAATAGGAATGATTTAAAATTTGATGGAATGTTAATCTATCCAAATCCTTCGGACGGTATAATAAAATTCAATTTATGCAGAGTTGCCGGTAATGTTAATCAGTTGTCTGTTTATAGTTCGGAAGGAATCAAAATAGTAGATAATAGGTTAACTGAATCCCCTGATGTATTTGAAATTGATATGAGTGATTTTGTCAGCGGGACATATTACTATGTTTTGAAGAATGACATAACAATTTTAAAAAGTGACAAATTTTTATTAGTTCCATAGATATAATGGGGCTGGCTTTTAAATTGGGCTGGCCTCAATTTTAAAAAACAACTGCTAAGGGAAAAAAATTGAAAAGAATTCTACTACTTGTAATATTAGTTTTACCAATTATGGTACAAGCGGGTGAATGGCGTATAACAGGCTATTTAAAAGCTGTATATATGAGAACTCTAAATGTAACTCCTGACGGAGACCTCTTTTTCTGGGATGAATATTGGTCAAGCCATAGTTATTTTGAAATTTTTAAAACATGGAATAAGGGCGAAAACTGGCGATCTGTTTTAAAGTATAAGGATGAGATGGGAGATTCACTCCAAGGTTATCCATGCGAGTATTTAAACAGGCCTATCGATATGTATGTTGTAGATGACAATGTAATGTATTTCTTTTTCAAAGAATCCCGCCTTTTTCTGAAAACTACAGACGGCGGGGATAACTGGAAAGTAAAGGAAATGACGCATGAAGTACCTCTTGGTAGTGAAGATAATTACAAATCTGAAAGATTAATAAATATGACAATAATCGATTCAGCTAAAGCAATGTTTCGATTTAATAATTCTTTAGGTTGGTTTTATACAACTAATGATGAGTTTCAATCATTTGAAAAGGTACAAATCTCTAAAGATACGGTAATATTTAATAGTTATTCTTGGTTTGACAATACATTCATACTTCAAAAATACAACTTGGATTATTTCAGGGATGGCACTGGTGGAGATTTTCAGCCTGATAACTTCTCATTAATGAAATCCACTGATCGTGGCAAAACCTGGAAGGAATATCCTAATACGGATAGTGTATTATGTCGCCAGATAGATTTTATTGATGAGAATCTTGGGTTTATGTGGGGAGGAAAAAGAGACCCTGAATACCCAGAATCGAATTATCTTGTTTCTGTCCTGTACCGAACCACCGATGGAGGAGAGAGCTGGGAAAACCTTCTGTTCGAAAAGGATAGTTCATATAGTGTAGGCCTGGATGAATTTGTATATCTGGACAGCCTGAACTATATCACAAATCCGCATTATTCCAAGAAGACAGAACTAACCGGAATCAGCTATCAATATTTTTATCATACGACGGATGCAGGTAAAAGCTGGACTATTCAGCATTTCGACAAAGATATCAGCAATGGAGACTACACATCAATAGATTACTGGACAGGTATGGACTGCCTGAAAGGCTATTCGCCAGATAATGTTTTCTGTATGCTGAACGACTGGATAGCTTCATACTTCCCAGATGGCAACGGTGTCCTGCAATATGATGAAAGATATGTGAAGCAATTCAACGTTTTTCCCAACCCTGCAAAAACAGGTGAAGTGATAAATATTGAACCAACCGGAAACATCAGCGTAAGGGCTGATATTAAGATTTATACTATCCGCGGTGAGCTGATTGAGAGCTTCGGTGCATATTTCCTTGGCGGTAACAGCATTCAATTTATCCCGGGCAGTGATTATCCTCACGGAACTTATGTAATTAGTATTGAAATGCCGGGCCAACCCCCGGCGTTTGAAATTATTGTGATTGAATAATTAATTTTTGTTGGCAGACATTGAAAGATGGTACAATGAGGGAACTAATCAGATTTATTATAGTGATAATTATAATTTCCATTTCTTTGGAAACAGCTTTTGGGCAGGTAATCAATAAAAAGAAAGCTGAAAAATTAACCGTTTTAGATCAGTGTACAAAAAGGACGTTAGACTACGAATTTTTGTGCGATCATACTAGTAGTGAGCTTGAAACAAAATACCTTCACTTATTTGGAGATCCCAGTCCTGTAAGTTGTCTGCCAAGTATTCATTCCGGCAAGTTGGTTGTAAGGTTAAAGATCGGCCTGGATAATTATGAGTTCGGTGATTTTGATAATGTGTATATGGATTTCACTGTCAGCTGTATTGCTGAATTCCATAAGGTTGATAATTCAGGCGTTGTTTTGAACGGTCCGGGAGATGTTAGGCTGTGTACTTTAAAGATTAATGCTAAGGATGGGTTTGTAAAGCCGGAGGATATGTATGAAACAGACATTGTGTTTGCCTCTCCGGAAGATGATTATTCAACAATGGAAGAAACGCCGCATATTGCCTTAACTAATTTAGTGTTTGATTATGATTTTGATTCAATGAATTCCAATATTGCTCAGAAACTTCAGGATGAATTGTTCCTTGAATACTATTATACTATTGAAGACAGAAAAATACATGCGAGGAAAGATCTTATTCCCGATCCAAATGAAGAACCAATTATTTGTATTAATTATATATTCGGTGCTCAAGCAGCAGAGAAAACATTATATGTTTTCTATAAGTCATTTGCAGTATCATATTCGAATAAAATTCAACCAATCCGACTTGAATGGGAGTTTGCTGATGATTGTGTAAGAGATTCAATTCCAAATTACCATATACAGATATTAAAATTAGAGAATCGAAACAGAAGTGTTAATTATTTTTCTGATTTTGTAAAATTAGATAGCAAAATTGACTGGTCGAAGGCGCTGAACCTTTACACGGGGAATTCTAATCAGTTTATTGATGTATTACTTTCGCAGAGAATGGGTTTTTATCTTTGGCGAGTAAGGCCTGTCGGATCATACTTTCCGGGAGGTATTGGAAACGACCTGAACTATGGAAAGTGGAACATGGTAAGGGCTTTAAACTATCAGAATGTTGTAACAATTCCCTGTACCGAAGAATATAACCCTCAGGGTAATACAAATATTAAGGATTACGAGAAGCTATTTGCTATTGCAATCTGGCAATATAACAGCGATCTGAACTGGATATATACCAAGTCATTTGTTGAGGATAAATTTGCCGGTACACAAATGTTTAATAGTATTTCCTTTTATGATAATCTTTTAAAACCCAGGCAGAGTCAAAGCCTGAATTTGATGAGAGATAATGCATTGGTTTCAGAAGTTTACTATGACAATATCGGAAGGAAACTGCTGTCAACTTTACCCGTGTCAATTTTTGAAGATTATTATTGGGATAGTTTCCAGGATTTGCTTCCAAAAACGATTTCTGGACTTTATTACAAAGACGGGCTGATAACAAATTCATCAGGTATTCCGTTGAATAGTAATGATTTTACGTCCACGGGATTTACCGGAATAACTGACGGATTGCTTGAAGACTATTATGACGGGGATAATCTGCTTTCATCGCTTGGTATAATTAATGATGGCATTCCTTCTGCCGAGGGCTATCCCATTGCCAGAACCATATATATGAATGACGGGAGCGGAAGGGTTTATGAACAGGGAGGATTCGGAGCGGCATTGAACAGGTTTGAATCTTTCAATCCCGTAGCCGGAGAACAAGCCACTTCTACAAGGATTTATGTATCTACTGCATCCGATGATGAATTAATAGCAATTTTTGGTGACGAAGCACCATCGGAGAATTTTGTTCTTAAAAGAATAATTACTGATCCCAACCAGGTTAATTCATATGAATTCTTTGATTTAAGTGGTAAGACCCTTGCTACGGCATTGAAGATGAATAACGAGAATTCTTTGCTTGATCCGCTTACGGGCGATCCGGGATTATATAAGCAAAATATTATTAGAATAAAGAATAATGAAAGGATCAGCGAGAATTATGATTTTCTTGCAAGCAGGATATTTGCACTAATCAACCAGCAGAACAATGTATATGTTGATTATACAATATCGGTTCCTGAGCTGGATATTGAATTGTGTCCGGAATTGCTTTTTTGTTATTTTATCCCTTTTGAGATTGATCTCGGGCTATATCAGAAAAATAGTAACGGGGGAGATTTGTTGCCGGAAGAACTGCCGGCACTTGACAATTCCTTTATTTCGCAACCCTTTCAGGAGTATCCGACCTGCGATGACCGGGACGCTGATGCCCCGATTGTTTATACCAAATCATGGGCTTTTGATGGTAATCCAAATGGTAAAGATTTGCTCGGAAGTGGTAAATATGAAGCAAAAAAATACATCCGATTTGATGTTTCTGAAATTGAGCAGGACTTTACAGATAAAGTAAAAACTGCCGTTGAAAATGACTGGAACATAGAAATCACTCAGGTCAGTTCGTTGATAAACTCGATAATGATCAGTACTGAGCCGGATTTAACGAGGCTCTTCCATGTTGCTGACGATCCTTCTGATACTTATGAACTCCTTGATATTGGCTGGGTTTATAATTCGGAGGAAAATATATTTACTAAACAAATCGGGTGCTGCTCTGAAGCGAAAATCAGTATTGTTACATGCGAGCAGACTTGCGAAATTGTAGGAAGTTATGAAGAATACCTTAAAGATAAAGCTGTTGAGCTAATCAGTTTGTGCTATGATCCTTATACAACAAATTTTGGAGATATAGATAATGAAACTGTTCTGAATAGTGAAAATATTTCTTCATATTTCTGGGGAGACATGAACCGTGACGGGGATATTGAAAAAATTATTCCAGAAATATCTCCATACAGTACCGGGGGTAACGGCGCTTTTGATGCCTTAATAGGAAACATGCAAAGTACCATTGAATATGAAGATTATGAAAAGGATGAATTCTGTGATTGCTGGGTAAATGCTGTGGAAATGTTTGTTGCCCAGGGTACTGAGGAATATATTGACGCTTCCGGGAACAATGTTGTAAGGAGCGACGGATCAATAGTACGGGTTCCTTCCGAAGACTTTAACCTGCTTAACGCTTTTCTGGATTGTACAGGCAGGAAGATAAAGGGAATTTCCAATCATCCATACGGTGGATTAGGAGGATACGCAAGTGAAACCGATATTAATGGCCTGTGGGATAATACACAAACATCGCAGCAATATGGAAAGGGCTATATTGACTACGCATTTGAATATTTCTATTATTTCCCGGCATTTACAAATAATATAAGTAATCTGGAATTTTATCAGGAATTATGCGAGGAAAATTTTAGCGCTGTATTTCCAAATTTTTCATTTTCTGCAACGATACCGCCAATTGTAACACAAAGCATTGATCTTGATCCGGATAGTTTTACTTCGGACGAGTGGAATAATTTTTACCAATGCGTTGCTGCAACTCTTCCCTATGATGTGGTAAAAAGTAAGATAAAAGAAAAGAAGGATGAAGTTGATAATGATCCGTTTTTGTCCGGGGTGTTTGACTATGTAGATCTTTCTCACTGTCTTGACCCTGCTACCGGCGATATTGATATGGAATGTGTTGAGGAAATGGTAGCTCTTTTGGTTGATCAATGCGAGGACGGTTGCGAGGAAAGAAACTTCAGGGCGAGTATTATCAAACTGCACAGGGATAATGACTATGCTATTTATGATGACAAATACTTTGATCCCAATCCGGAAAACAATAGTTGTGATGATTATATTTATATAAGTGATTGGAATCCGTATCCGGTTGATGCAAATGGTGATCAAATTTTAAATATAAACCATTATCTGACTGAAGATGCAGCAGATGACTATGTTGATATCCTGGTAGCCCACTGCAAGGGAGGTTGTAAGCTTAATATCAGAAGGGATAATTTTGGGGAAATTGCTCTCGGTGATTTGAATGCCAGAGAAAATTTCCACAATTCAATGTATGCTGATTATGAATTAAAACTTGCAGGAGATGATCCGCCATGTCCAAGTTATTGGACTACTTTATATGATAATCAATATTCTTATGATAACACAACCCTAAATATTCCAACGGATATTGCATATAAAAAATTTATTGTTGATTTTTTGAATATGAGACTGGATTATCTAATAGAAGGCCTCGAAGATTATATACCATATAATGTTAATATCATTGCAGATGAATATGCAGCAGAAAGTGGCGATAGTTTAATGAGGCAGGTCAATTGCCTACTGATTAAAGCTGCTTTTGATATGTTAAATGATATTTGTACTGACCAAACATTAAGTTTTGACGAATGTTATAGTTGTGAAACTACTGATCAATTTGTAAATGTCGTACCAAGAACTGAACAACATCCATGGGCAATACCGGAAAACAATCCTGAATATAATCATTATACCAATATGCCTTATCCTCATTATTCCTCATTCTATAAAGATGAAAACGGACTTGCCTTTAATGAATGGGTATTCTTTCCAAAAGATAAATGGATAAATGTTGAAACCAGAAATAATTGTTACAATTTGGAAACATCAATATGGAAGATTAAATATTATGATCGTTTTGTTATTAATAACTACTATAATAACGGAGAATTAATAGATTATCTTCTTCTTTCCAGAAGTTTTGAATATTTAGATAAGCCTCTTAACATATGTAAAGGTTTTCCTACTCCTCAGGATTATACATTTCTTTGTTCTGCGATTGAATTTAATGGAGGCAATCCCAAACTCTGCTTCCGGTGGATTGACAGGGAATATGATGAGGATAATATTGAGAAGGTATTGACACTCCGGGATTGTAACGACGAAATTGAACAGGCTCTGATAAACTCGCTTAATGCGCAGATGAATAGCTGCCGAAAGGAACTGATTAAGCAGGGTAAAGAACAGATTGGAGAAAGAATAGCTGCTATTATGGACGATCCTTCGCTGATAAACGAGGAGTTTACGGTAAAGTATGATGTGGATTATAACCATTTCACCCTGTTTTATTACGACCGCGCCGGAAATCTTGTTCAAACAGTGCCGCCAAAGGGGGTGGATATTGACGGAACAAGGACTGGCAGGCTGGAGCATCCGGAGCATGGCTACAAAAGTATGTACCAGTATAATTCGCTTGGCAATGTTGTAAGCGCAAAATCCCCGGATGAAATACTGCCGAAGGAATATTTCTACGATGATTTCGGCCGCCTCAGGTTTTCGCGCGACGCCGTGCAGAAGGCTAACGCCCCGCCGCTGATTTCCTATGTTAAGTACGATTTGCAGAACCGTGTGATTGAAAAAGGCGAGATTGCCTACGACGAGACAGTTTTTGCAAACGGAAATCCCGCGAATGACAGGTTTTATCCTGATCCGCTTATTGACAGGGTTTCATATACCGAATATTTCTATACCAAACCCTTTGGCGCTTTCAAAATTCCTTACGAAAATCTACAGCAGGACAATTTAAGAAATAGGCTCAGCTATGCCGTTCATTATAATAACCGGGAGGGCGGACGGCTGCCTGAGCCGCTCGGAAGTCATTTTACAGTGGCTACCTCCTACAGTTACGATCTGCATGGAAATATTAAGTGGCTGGTGCAGGAAATACCGCTTATGGAATGGGCTATGTTCCAGGGCCAGGAAACCTTCCTGCCGGAAACTATCAGCATGAAAATTGACTACGAGTACGACCTTATCAGCGGGAATACCCGGCAGGTGCATTATTGTTCCGGCCGCGCCGACCAGTTCCACCAGATGTTCGAGTATGACGCCGATAATAAAATTTCACTTGCTCTCAGCTCAAGGAATGGGAAGCTTTGGGACAGGGACAACCGCTATGAATATTATCCTCACGGGCCTTTGCAGCGCACGGTTACGGGCGAGGACCTGATAACTGCCGACGATTATTACTATACTGCCGACGGCAAGCTTAAAGCTGTGAACGGCGGCGTCCAGGGTTACAGGGCGGGAATTAACCAGGACTACGGAACTCAGACAGCCCCCGATGCTTTTGGCTATGTGCTGAATTATTACGAAAACGATTTTATCTACCCGGTAAATCCGGCGTTGCTTGGTTCAGTTGATCGTCTGCCGGGCCTTGTGAATCTATATAACGGGAATATTGCCTCCGCCGAGTATGCTTTTGATGATTCTCTGAAATTTTATCTTGGGCTGAAAGCACCTTCTACACTGAATGAAATCGGAAATGGTTACCAGTACCGGTATGATTACCTGAACAGGCTGACCCGATCGAAAAGGAATAAATATGTTAATACCTGGAATGCCGAGTCGGAAAGGCTGAAAAGCGCATATCACTACGATGCCAACGGGAACATAAGAACCATTTTCCGGGGTGATAATGGCGGAAACAGCAATGATGTGATGATGAATATATCGGGAACGAATAATCAACTGATCTCGGCGGTTAAGGGCGCTGGTACTGTTGATTATACTTATGACGATATCGGGAACCTTGATACTGAAAGCAGCATCGGGCAGGATACTTATACTAACACGATGGTATGGGATCATAACGGCAAGATCATCAGGAATATAAAAAGCGATCTGCTGCCGAATATAGATTGCGCTCCGGCAAGCGATTTTACAATGGAAACGCGTTTCCTTTACGACGCTTCCGGAACCAGGGTGGCAAAGCTGACATACTCGCCTGAGCTTATGGCGGCCAGGGATGAGATCAGCAATTGCAGTGAATGTTTCGGCCAGGTGCAGATGAAGGGAACTTACTATATCCCTGATGCCAATAATACCGTACTTGCCGTTTATGAAACAATGGGAAAACTGGAAGAAACTACCTGCATGCCTTTCTTCTGGCTGGATGTCCGCGAGTGGTTTGTGTATGGTTCGGGCGCCATGGGGCGCATAGCAACAGTTCGTCCTGAAAAGGATTCGGATAATTCCACGGAATACCCCGACGATAACGGCAATATTATTTATCCCGAAGCTGTAGCAATTGCTTCGCATCCTTATTTTAATTTCACTCCGGCAACCAACGAGCGGCAGCTTGGCTTCAAGGAATACGAGTACAAGGATCACCTCGGCAACCTGCGTGCATTGATAGGAGATATAAAGCAGCCTGTCAACCTGAATGCCGACCGCGAGAATTTCGCATTCAACCTGACGCCGCTGGCCATCAATAATTATTATCCCTTCGGCCTGGCGCAAACATGGATAAGCGCCAACAGCCCCGCTTACCGCTTCGGCTTCAACGGCATGGAACAGGATCCGGAATTCAGGGGAGAGGGGAAGGGGTATACAACTCTCCACAGATTATACGATCCGGATATTGCCCGCTGGCTAAAGCTGGACCCGGTAGTGAAACCCGATGTCTCCGGCTACATATCTTTTGGTAATAATCCAATTGTTTTCGTGGATCCGATGGGTTTGGATGAAAATATCATAACTCAAAATGGGAAAGAAGCTGTTTGGGGCGTTGGTAAGCAAGGTGATGAGCAAACAATAATGTGGGATCCATATTTTGCTGATGATGGAACTACCCAATATAGAAAAAAGGAAACGAGAATTTATCATGAAGGCAATGATTACGGTAAAGCTGGATGGTATTTGCCTGAATATTATGAAATAGTGAATCTTGATTGGGAAGGTGGGCAGGTGCTACCTAAATTATCAGGTCTTTCTCGGTTTATTGTTGGAGAGAGGAGATGGAATGGTTGGATTGTAGATAGTGATGGATACTTAACTGGTTTTAATACGGTATATGCCAGTGTTACAAGTTATCAAACAATTGTGAAATCATTAAAAAATATTGGAAAGATTTCCAGTTTATTAGGTTCCAATTTTGGTACTCTCGAAAAAGTTAAAAATGGGTATACGGTATATCATTATTTTAAAACGCTAAAAGAATTGTCTGAAAAAAAATTATATATTGGAATTACAATGAATGCAATTGGAGGAGGCAGATATTCGTTAGAATTCGTATTAGAAAATTCTATTAGAGCATTTGAAGAACTTGAAGGGAATATTCCGAATATTGGAATAGCAAAAGGAATTGAACAACTTATTATTGAATTGAATGGTTTTAAAACTAAAGCTGAAGTTAGGGCAGGAGCCATAAACCGAACTGCTAATAAAATTAGAGCTACAGTTAACGAAATATATAAATCTGCAGCAAGAGATTGGTTAAATCATAATATTCCAAATTGGGAGACTATATTCAAAAAACAGTAGACATATTTTAAGAGGTAAAAGTTATGAAACATAAAAAATCAGGAAGAATATATCGATTTAAATTATTAGCAGACTTGGGATATTCATTTTGTGAAATTGTTGACTTTAAAGATGTATCTTCATTAATAGCAAAAGTATATGACTATATTGAAATTGATATATGTAAAAAAATTCAAATTGAAAGTATAATTAGGCAAAAATTACTTATCAAAGCAGTAAAGGTTTTTAGTATGCCGAGAAATAATAAAGGCAATGCAATATGGAAATATGTTGGAACTAATTCAAATTATAATAGGGAATTTCCATTATTTAAAGAACTAGATTGCTATCCATTTGAATTAGATTGGTCGAAAACAGGAATTGGATATAAAAATCCAGGTTATCAAGAATTCACAGAATATATCAGATGTTCATATGAAGAAATTAGACATTTACCAACCAGAATTTATAAGCACATTAATTCAATTCCTTATATGACATCTGCTATTTATTTACTTAGGAATGGAAGTTCGATATATGATTACTTTGATATAAAGAAGGAATCATGGAGAAATATGTATATTGAAATCATAAATACTTATCTGTCAAAAGAAGATGCAGATGAAAAAATTGCAGAATTAAAACAATTTATGAAGGACAATGGTATCAAAGAACCCAGGATATTTAAGGGGTGATTCCAATAAATAATTGATATGTGTTATAATGACAGCACAAGAATTCTATAATATTGTTAATGAAAACGCACCTGGCTATGATGAAATGATTGCTGCCGGGCTTGGGGATTCTCTTTCTCAAGAATTTGTGATTGAATTGAATTTTGAGAAAAAAGCTAATCAGAAATTCTCAGGTAAACCGGTTGAAGATTTGCTTATGAATTATGAATTGGAAAATTTCGGATTTGCAGGGCTGAATTTTGATATTTCCGAAACGGTTGTTTACCCGGATCATTGTCAGGTTGTTGCAGAATATTCTGATGATGCAATTGTGATAAATCATCTGAATGGGAAAATACAATTTATGGAAGCTGATGATATCGAGCCAAGGACATTTTACAGTTGTGCACGAGATCAGTTTTCTTTTCTTGATGCTCTGGCAATCGTATTTGTACAATACTGTAATGAATTGAAAAGTAAAGAAGATACATTTAGTTACGACGACAAATGTGATATAGCTCTGAAAGCTTCAATTGCTGCCGGAGGTGAGGATTATCTACTTTTCTGGCAGGGACTGGCAGGCTGCTACAACGGATGGGATGGGGAAATATGATAGGAGGTGTAAAGGCGTGGCATATCTCTATAAATGTTGTGGATTAAATCATGAAAATGTGTTATATATATCAAACTAAAAAAGAATTTATCATAGTAACAAATTCAGAATCTGTTGAAGGAATTACTATTTCTGATGAACCAATTTTTGTTTTGCCAATAGATATTGAAACAGATTTATTTCTTCAGAAAGTTAAAATAGCTTTAAACAGCAGCAGAATTGATGTTATAAGGCCGCCTCGCGAAAAGTGTAAAGAGAGAGAAAGATTTTTGCTGGATAAGATGGGGCAAAAATCCTTCTCAAAATTATACAGGACTTCTTGTTCCTGTTGTATAAAGGATTATGGAGAAAAAACTACAATTACTCCATATATATACTATGATAAAAGTAGGCCGGGATGGGCTTTGAAGGAATATAACGATGAGAAAATCGAAATTAGTAATAAGGATTGCAGCGATTCTCTACTTTTTTCATCAATAATTGAAGCGTTGGAAATATCGAAGGAAAATAAGTAAACGATATTATGGGATATTTACACCTTCAAATTTTGCGAGCATTTTATTCAATCTGGCGATATCTTGAGCTGTTATTTTTTCTTCCTGTTCCAGTGGAACAATTGTATCAATTACTTAATCATATTCAATCCGGTTTTATTTGTCTTCATTTTCTTCAGGATTTTTTCAATAATTCCATTTGTATTTTTATAAATAATTTCATAAATTCTTGCAGTAATGTGAATTACAATCGGCAATCTTTCGGGCATTTATAACATATTTCATCATATCAATAGTTCTTTGACAATTGATATACCCTTAGTATATTCCGATGCTCTGTCAGCTGTCCTATCCGAAAGCAAAGAGGATTTCCCTCATGGGGCTTTCTAAAAGGTTAGAAAAGCGGTCATTCTGAACGAAGTGAAGAATCTATCTTCTTTAGTCAGATAGTGCATGAAGAATGGATTCTTCGCTGACGCTCAGAATGACCTTCCAGCCTTATCATCATCAAATTCAATAGCCAGGTGCTCTATCTCGTGGATAAGGGAAGCTAAGAAAAAGAATCCACCCCTATAATCCCCTCCTACATTAGGAGGGGATAAGAAGTTAAATATCATAATATTAACTCCCCCTCCTTTCGAAGGGGGGGGCCGGGGGGAGGTAGGAAGAAAAGGACTAAATAAGAAACAATCCAATATACTTCTTCATGAAGGATGAAGAAGACAGGAATTGAAAGGAATATCATGAAATGTAGACTAAATAACTTGCGATATCTGAAAACTTTCAGAAAAGATCTACGAAACAATCCGACAAAGGCAGAAAGCCGTTTATGGATGTTTCTGAAAAACAGACAGCTTGGAGGGAATAAATTCAGGCGTCAACATAGTATTGGTGATTATATTCTTGATTTTTATTGTCCGGAGGAAAAAATCGGTATTGAGCTTGATGGTGAAATTCATCATTTAATTCATCAAAAAGAATATGACAATGAAAAGAATTTATTTCTTGAAGCCTATGGAATAAAAGTACTGAGATTTGAAAATGAACTTGTTCTTGAAAATCCGGAAACAGTTCTTAATGCCATTAGTTCTGAATTCGGATGGACAAAGAAATGAATTCCTGCTTCCTGTCCCGACCTCCCCTATAATCCCCTCCTACTTTAGGAGGGGATAAGAAGTTAAATATCATAGAATTAACTCCCCCTGCTTTCGTCAAATTCAATAGCCAGGTGCTCTATCTCGTGGATAAGGGAAGCTAAGAAACAAAACCACCCCTATAATCCCCTCCTCCCCGAGGAGGGGATAAGAAGTTAAATATCATAGAATTAACTCCTCCTGCTTTCATCAAATTCAATAGCCAGGTGCTCTATCTCGTGGAAAAGGGAAGCTAAGAAAAAGAATCCATCCCTATAATCCCCTCCTACATTAGGAGGGGATAAGAAGTTAAATATCATAAGATTAACTCCCCCTCCTTTTGAAGGAGAGGGCGGGGGGAGGTAGGAAGAAAAGGACTAAATAAGAAACAATCCAATATACTTCTTCATGAAGGATGAAGAAGACAGGAATTGAAAGGAATATCATGAAATGTAGACTAAATAACTTGCGATATCTGAAAACTTTCAGAAAAGATCTACGAAACAATCCGACAAAGGCAGAAAGCCGTTTATGGATGTTTCTGAAAAACAGACAGCTTGGAGGGAATAAATTCAGGCGTCAACATAGTATTGGTGATTATATTCTTGATTTTTATTGTCCGGAGGAAAAAATCGGTATTGAGCTTGATGGTGAAATTCATCATTTAATTCATCAAAAAGAATATGACAATGAAAAGAATTTATTTCTTGAAGCCTATGGAATAAAAGTACTAAGATTTGAAAATGAACTTGTTCTTGAAAATCCGGAAACAGTTCTTAATGCCATTAGTTCTGAATTCGGATGGACAAAGAAATGAATTCCTGCTTCCTGTCCCGACCACCCCTATAATCCCCTCCTCCCCGAGGAGGGGATAAGAAGTTAAATATCATAGAATTAACTCCCCCTGCTTTCATCAAATTCAATAGCCAGGTGCTCTATCTCGTGGATAAAGGTGCAAGGTTCCAAAGCAAAGAAACAAAACCACCCCTGTATTCCCCTCCTACATTAGGAGGGGATAAGAAGTTAAATATCATAAGATTAACTCCTCCTGCTTTCATCAAATTCAATAGCCAGGTGCTCTATCTCGTGGATAAGGGAAGCTAAGAAAAAGAATCCACCCCTATAATCCCCTCCTACATTAGGAGGGGATAAGAAGTTAAATATCATAGAATTAACTCCCCCTCCTTTTGAAGGAGGGGGCCGGGGGGAGGTAGAAAGAAAAGGACTAAATAAGAAACAATCCAATATACTTCTTCATGAAGGATGAAGAAGACAGGAATTGAAAGGAATATCATGAAATGTAGACTAAATAACTTGCGATATCTGAAAACTTTCAGAAAAGATCTACGAAACAATCCGACAAAGGCAGAAAGCCGTTTATGGATGTTTCTGAAAAACAGACAGCTTGGAGGGAATAAATTCAGGCGTCAACATAGTATTGGTGATTATATTCTTGATTTTTATTGTCCGGAGGAAAAAATCGGTATTGAGCTTGATGGTGAAATTCATCATTTAATTCATCAAAAAGAATATGACAATGAAAAGAATTTATTTCTTGAAGCCTATGGAATAAAAGTACTGAGATTTGAAAATGAACTTGTTCTTGAAAATCCGGAAACAGTTCTTAATGCCATTAGTTCTGAATTCGGATGGACAAAGAAATGAATTCCTGCTTCCTGTCCCGACCTCCCCTGTATTCCCCTCCTACTTTAGGAGGGGATAAGAAGTTAAATATCATAGAATTAACTCCCCCTGCTTTCGTCAAATTCAATAGCCAGGTGCTCTATCTCGTGGATAAGGGAAGCTAAGAAACAAAACCACCCCTGTATTCCCCTCCTACTTTAGGAGGGGATAAGAAATTAAATATCATAGAATTAACTCCTCCTGCTTTCATCAAATTCAATAGCCAGGTGCTCTATCTCGTGGATAAGGGAAGCTAAGAAACAAAACCACCCCTGTATTCCCCTCCTACTTTAGGAGGGGATAAGAAATTAAATATCATAGAATTAACTCCCCCTGCTTTCATCAAATTCAATAGCCAGGTGCTCTATCTCGTGGATAAGGGAAGCTAAGAAAAAGAATCCACCCCTTTATTCCCCTCCTACTTTAGGAGGGGATAAGAAGTTAAATAACATAGAATTAACTCCCCCTCCTTTTGAAGGAGGGGGACGGGGGGAGGTAGGAAGGGTCTATGGTAATGCACCGATGTTCGAACCCATTGCCTCCTTATTTTCCATCAAAGCCATCTCCTTCGGGGAGGGTTTGGGAGGGGTCAGAGGTATTGAGGTCTTGTTTGCACCTATTGCAGCAATGTTTTGCTTTATTGCTGCCTTGTTCGAAGTCATTGCTGCCTTGGTTGAAGATAATGAACTCTTGGTTGAAGATAATGAACTCTTGGTTGAAGCTATTGCAGCAATGTTTTGCTTTATTGCTGCCTTGGTCGGAGTCATTGATGCCTTGTTTGAAGGCATTGACGCCTTGGTCGGAGTCATTGCTGCCTTGTTTGAAGATAATGATGCCTTGTTTGAAGATAATGAGTAACCTCAATAAGGTCAAACAAGTCCTCAGTAAGGCCAAACAAGACCTCAATAAGGCTAAACAAGTCCTCAGTAAGGCTAAACAAGTCCTCAGTAAGGCCAAACAAGACCTCAGTAAAGTCAAACAAGACATCAATAAGGTCAAACAAGTCCTCAGTAAGGTCAAACAAGACCTCAATAAGGTCAAACAAGTCCTCAGTAAGGCCAAACAAGTCCTCAATAAGGCCAAACAAGTCCTCAATAAGGCTAAACAAGTCCTCAATAAGGCCAAATTTCACTACAATAAGGCCAAACAGTAGTTCAATACCTCCGGCCAAGGCAGTTTAAAGCCCTGCCAACAAAGCAATTAGCCCAAACATTTGAATTCTGGTTCAAAACAGCATTGAAGTAAGGAAATTATCCGGTTCATTGAAACCACAGGATAGGGAATTAAGTCCTGCGGCCTGTTCATTGGGGTGGAAGAATGGGTAAACTGAGCAAAAGAATGAGGTGTTATGTTGTCATTCCCCGACACGTCGGGGCAGGCTTCAGGAGCGAAGCGACGGAAGAATCCATCTTTGTTTGCAGATAGTGTGTGAAGAATCCACCCCAGCCTGTCCCGACGTGTCGGGAACTCGCTGCGCTCGCCACCCCTCAACGAGGGGAATTTTTCCGGAAGTCCACCCCCGTCCTTCGGACACCCCCGCCAGCGGGGGACATTCCCATCCGTCATTCTGACAGAGCGAAGCGACAGAAGAATCCATTTTCGTTTGCAGATAGTGCATAAAGAATGGATCCTTCGCTTCGCTCAGAATGACATCCCGGCAACTATAATAACTTCAATCGGAAAAAGAAGTCCGGAGGCAATCAAGCAACAAATTTAAAATAATATCCGCGGGATAATACAATCCCGTTATTTTTCAAAATAATAAAGGAGCTATAATTATGGCTATTATCCTTGATAACATTTTCTCTCGAGATTCTTACGGCGTTCGCGCCGAGCGTCTGCACACCATACAGGCAAACCTGCCCGTTATTCAGCCCGAATTAAACGCCCCGCCGGAAATTACCGGATGGGCTTCGGGATGCTATGATATTTTTATGCAGAAATGGAGCGGTTCCGAAACCGAGCACGGAGAAAGCGAGGGCGCAACCCTGGATGTTACGCTGAAAGAAGAAAAAATGGAGGAAGAATACCAGAACTGCCGCAGCACGGGAATGGCCGCCTACGTGGACGACCCGGTGAACCTGGAGGATTTTGATTTCGATACGGCTTACCCGCAGGAAAGGTATCAGTGTATAGCGCGGGTGGAAAATGTGCTGAACGTTCATGCAAGGCATCAGGCCGAAGGGATTGTGCATCTTATCCCTGACGTTCTGATAACAAGGCTGACCACGGCAATGACGGATTTCAAGGCCGCGCTGGAAGCTCAGGACGTGGAAAGAGCAGAGGCAAAGCACGCCACCACAGAGCTGACAGATTTGATAGAATATGATACCAAAAAGCTGAATTCCCTGAAGTCCTGGTGGTTTGCCGTTATGGGCAAAGAGGACGCGAGGATTGATTATATCGGCATGGTGAACCCCAGGCCGCGGCATGGCGGCAGGCTTCCCGGCGTTCCTGCGGATTTCACCTACAATTTCGATACGGGAATTTTCTCATGGGATGCAGTGGAAACAGCCACGAGCTACCAGCTGGCATACCGTGCTGCCGGGAGCTCGGACAACTGGGAGCAGGGCTATCATGGCAGCGAAACAAGCAGCAACTTTTTCCCCGGTGCGGGAAACTGGGAGTTCTGCGTTCGTGCCCGCAACCAGCACGGCTACGGCGATTTTACCGCTCCGATCACAGCCGAACTTGATGACACGCTGCTGCCGCCGGCCTGGGTTTATGCCCACTACAGCGGAGCGCCGGCAGCCCCGGGCGATGCCCCCGCCCCGAGGGTGGAACAGAACAATGTGGAAGTGACATGGGCGGAATCCGCACGTGCCGATCTTTATGAGATATGGCGCTCGATAACCCCCATAAACGACCCTCCGGGAACGTTCAGCAAGATAGTGGAAACCAGCGCCACACGCTACCTTGATTACGAGGTTGCCGCCCAGACCCGCCACTACTACTACATAATTGCCACCGCCGGGGAGCAGCGCAGCGAACCGAGCGTCCAGGCAATGGCCGAGATATTGCAGGTGTGAACCTCCCCCGACCTCCCCTATAATCCCCTCCTCCGCGAGGAGGGGATAAGAATTAAATATCATAGAATTAACTCCCCCGCCTTTTATCAAGTTCAATAGCCACGTGCTTTAGCTCGTGGATAAGGGAGGTTAAGAAAAAGAATCCACCCCTGCCTGTCCCGACGTGTCGGGAACTCGCTGCGCTCGCCACCCCTCAACGAGGGGAATTTTCCGGAACTCCACTTACTGCCGGCCCCAGCTTGTCCCGATTAATCGGGAATTTGTCCACTGCCAGCGGGGGACAGGGCGGCTTCATCTCATCTGCCATTAAGTTGAGGATGGGGGGATTAAATATCATATTCAAAGTATTCTTTAACTTTTGTATCAATATCCTTTAATGATAATAATATATAAATACCATGTTCTAGTAGTTTTTTATTTCTACCATCTTCTTCTTTTTCTCCACATGGATATTTCCCTCCATGAAATAAATTGTTTCTTATGGTTTTTAGAGATAAAATCAATTTTTTTACTTTGTTCCTATTTTCAATATCTTTCCATCCAATTTTATTTTTAGAGTTTATTATCTGTTGCTTAGGGGGATTATTTACTAAATAAATAATTCTACTATCATTCAGAATATCTTCCTCAATTTTGTCTTGGTATTTATCACGAAATTTATTCCAATCAGGTTCACAAATATCCCTATATCCCTTCTTCATATAACCTGCCCTTTTCAAACTGTATTCGAATCTTGAGAAAAGAAAGAAGAATTTCAGGCATAGGTCTTTATTAATTCCTGTTTTTTTAATTAAAATATCTACTTCAGTTATACTTATCCCTTTATAAGTAAAATTGTTAAAAAAAGTAATTTGAATTTATTAAAATCTTAAACCCAAATTGAATTGAATTTGATCTAATTTTAATGTCTTCTTTTTCATTTGGTCAAATGAAAAATAATTTGTAAAATTCTGATAAGTTAATTCTACTAGGAAACCAATTCCATTTTTACTTTCTACAGACCAGCCAATACCAAATGAAAATACTGAATGATCTTTAATGTCCTGAGTTTTAAACCAATTTTTGCAGAGAATTTTTTTTCCGTTAATATCAATTAATTCACCATATTGAATTATTCCAAATTTTCCTAATAGATAGACTGATGTATATCTTGCAATAAATTTCTCGAAATGAAAATCTGTCCAATTAAGAAAATTGAAATGAAATATTGTATGAATTGGTATGAGTAAAAAATCCTGCTTAACAAAATCTTCACTATACATACCATCACCATCAAAAGAATAAACATCCCTTGGCAGCATTGCTTGAATACCAAGCCCAATATCAAAATATTTGTAAAGCCTGAAAAGAAATTCATATTCGAAGCTAACTGCTATATTCATTTTACCATTTTTTATTTCTGGATTGATTAAATCTGAAGTTATATCAGTGTGGAAATCAAAACAAAATTTTATACCATTAATAATTATGAAGTTAGGGTATGAAGAGTTCTCTGAATAGTTATCGTTATTTGAATAATTATCATAATAATAATTATTATGATAATTATTATGATAATCATCATAAAAATCATCATAAAAATCATCATAAAAATCATCAATATATTTATTTCTTGCATTATTCTCAACTGGTACTTTTTTTCTCCCTAATATATCTGAAACAATTTTTTTTGCAGTTGATAAATCGATAATTGTTTCCTTACTAAAATCAGGTATTGATAAAGCAATTTCTGTAATTATAATTTTAAAATCTTCAGGCGATATATCAGTTAATTTCCAACCATAAGCATGTAGGGCTGCCTCAATAGTAGTTATATTGATATGCCTGATATTATCATAATATTTGTAGTGTTTTTCAAGTGATGTAAATTCTGATAAAGGTAAAGAATGAATTAATTTGGCAGGTCTGGCAAAATTTATATTCTGACCGTCAACTAATTGAGATGTTATTATACCACAAATCTCTCCATTATTTAGAAATAAAGGACTACCACTTGAACCAGAAGATATTGGAGCTGTTGTTTGGATATAAACATTATTTGAGTCTTCTGTTCTTATGGATGAAATTATTCCCTGGGAAAAGGTATTTTCCATCCCCTTTGGCGTACCAATTACAAAACATTCTGATCCAATTTCAGGATAATGAAAATTAATTTTTGGAAGTTGCATTTGTTCTAACTTTCTTCCAACTTTCAACAGAGCAATATCATTTTTTATATCATAGGCTACTAATTCATTTATTGGAATTGATTCTTTTGAGCTTGTAATAATGGATGCAGAATCACTCCATTCAACAACATGATAATTGGTTGCAATAATATTTGAATCAATGAAAAAGCAACTTCCTTGAGAACTAACTTTACCTTGTTCATAGCAAACAACTGTCGCTACTGAATTGTGAAAGAGATTGAAAATTTCTTTTGCGGAAAATTCTTTTGCAACAATATCATTCAAATTTATAATCAACAATAATGAAATAAATACTATCCTCATATCTCAATCCTACAAATTATTCTAAAAATTAATTTCAGATTTATCAATTATCCTTACCACTAATGTAATCCATTTTTACGATGAATTTTTTTCGAAGATCAATATTCGAAGAATTTATTAAATTTTCCTTGTATTCATAAAATTCATTAATAACTTTCTCATGAAATAGTTCTCTATTAATAATGGTAAATTCATCAGATTTAAATATTAAATCACCTATTGTCCACACCTTTGTGTTTCTGAAAGTTTGAGTTTGATGTATGATCCCACATCGAAAATCTTTATAAACTTCTTCAGGATTAAATTTATCTACAAAATATTCCTTAAATGCATTTCCTTTTTTTAGAAAACTTACAAATAAATCTCTTGATTTACCAGATGAATTTGTAACACCTTCTCTGAATGATTGTAAAGTTTCAATTAGCATAAAATCTATAGCCATTATCACAAATCCAAATTTTTTTTGATCAGATGGTAAACAATCTTCGTTTTTTATTAATACATCAATTGGATCAAGAAAACGTTCCTTGATTCTTTTATCGAACATATCAATTGCTTCTTCCCATCCAGCATTTCTATCTTCAGTAAGTTTCAAAGATAGATAATCCGTATTTTTTATTTTTTTTGCTATTTCAAAAGTTACTTCATAATTTTTCATTCTTTGTTCTCAAATTTTTTCAATTCTCACTCCACCCCCACCTCATCAACTTCTTTCATAAGCCTGTCTGTTTCGGTAAGGGCAATAATTATTTTCTGGTAGTGGAAAATATCCTCGAAGCTGAGTTGGCGGCCCTTGCGGTCTTTAAGCCATTTTTGGGCGGGCTGGTATCCGCCTATGTAGAAGTTCCAGGCTGCTTCGGGTACGCCCGAGAAGTATTGGGTGGCGTTGATGTAAACTCTTCCGACCTCCCCTTTATCCCATAAGCGCTAACTTAGTGTTTGATTTTTATATATAATTTTTTTATATTTGTAAATGGAAAAGTACAACAAGCATATAGAAGAATGGGATGTAGTTACAACCTTACTTCCTTTGGGATGGGAATTAAAGGCTAAAGAACTCCAGGCTTTCCAACGTCGCAGGGCATTTGATTCACCTTCTGAGCAACTTCGAGCAATACTTATGCATGTAGCAACGGGGCATTCTATGAGGGTGGTTGCTACTAAGCTTAAATATGAAAGAAATATAGATATATCAGATGTTGCGTTATTAAAAAAAATGAGGACGTCTGCTGATTGGCTTCGCTGGATTGCATTAGGATTGATTCATAATAGGGGGATATCATTAGATTCCCCAGAATGGCTGTCGGATTTCAATGTAAGATGTATCGATGCGTCTGTTGTTACTGAGCCGGGGTCAACAGGTACTGACTGGAGACTTCATTACAGCCATAATCTGTTCAACCTCAAGTGTGACGAATTTATTATTACCAGCCCAAAAGTCGGTGAGTCTATATCTAATTTCAAAATTAACTCTTCTGATCTTTTTTTAATTGACAGAGCATATTGCAGTTATAAGGGTATTTCAGAAATTCTCGGAAAGAAAGCAAATTTTGTTGTCAGATATAAGCATAAAGGTTTTACACTATATAATAGTAAAAATGATAAAGTTGATATTATTAAAGAATTAAAAAGTTTAAAGTTAGATCAAATATTTGACAAAATATTTTATATTTCCTCCTCCTCCTCAAAAAATAAAAAGATTCCTGTACGTATATGTGCTATCAAAAAAAGCAAGGAGCAAGCTGAGTTATCCAGAAAGAAAGCAAAAAAGAATTTTGCTAGAAAACAACAGACAATCAGTTCTACAGCTTTAGGACTTAATGATTATATTGTTTTGGTGACTTCTTTGATTAATGATATATCTTCTAATAATATCTTAGAATTATATAGAATGAGATGGCAGGTTGAAATTTCATTTAAAAAACTAAAAAGTCAATTTGGCTTGGGGCATTTACCAAAAAAAGATAAAAACTCTGCACGAGCGTGGCTTTATGCTAAGATGATCACAGCTCTCCTTACTCAGGCTATTATCGATGAAGGTGAGCGTTTTTCCCCCTGGGGCTACAGGTTTAATAAAAGAGAATGATAAAAGGAGTACATCACAATGGCGTGAAAATGTATTTGTTAAAGATATTTTATTGAAAATCATCAGTCCCGGTATTACTTTGTATCAATGTATTAACAACTGGGATGATGTTTCTAATTGCCTAAAAGAAGGACATCGAAAAAGGCAAAGTAGTATGAATTACTTATTTTCACTAAGTTAGCGCATATGCCCCTTTATCCCCTCCTCCACGAGGAGGGGAATTTGTATCAGAAGAAATGTTTTGTTCCTCATCCCCTCCTTCGGTATGAGGGGTGCAAGGGGCTGAAGCCCCTTGTTCATAGACGGGTTTTTCTACTGTGTTGTCGCCGTCAACGGGGTATTGGGTTATGTAGTTTTCCACGGCGGGGCTTTCCAGCAGGTGTATCTGCCGCAGTTCGCCGCCGATCTTTACAAGCTTCCAAAATGTGTCCGCGTTTTTGGGATAGGGAACCCTCGGGAAATCTATTTTCAGGAATTCCTTGTATTTTTCCCTGTAGGCGGGAGAATGCAGTACGGCGTATATGTAGTCGAGAATGTCTATCGGGGCCAGAACCTCACCATTATCTCCTCCGTTGGAGTAAGAAACACCACCCCGGCCTGTCCCGACGTGTCGGGAGCCTTCGGCCACCCCTCGGGTGGAGGAGTCGGAAACACCACCCCGTCTCGCTGCGCTCGCCACCCCTCCACCGGAGGGGAATTTTTCCGGAACGAATCCTGCGCCTATCTTCCCGGCTATTTTGCTTACAATTTCCATATTCAGGTTGGGTTTCCTATTCCCCTCCGCCGGAGGAGCAGGGGTGGTTGCCTGCTCTAAAGTCTGCTGCCCGTTATCCTCGGGGTAGAGATAGAGGGGGAATGTTAAACCAGCCCCAAATTGTCCGGCAGTGCCTGTATAATTAATATCTGTTAAACCTTTACTGATAAAAAATCCAAATCGATAAGTAATGGCTTGTCTCGGAATAAGGATAGCTATATTATTTACCATAAGATGTTTCATCAAAGAAAATCTATGTCTTTTAACTTTATTCAAATCATAATTGATAAATTGAACATCAAATGGTCTATAAAAATACTTGTTATTGTTTTCATTGAATTTTTTATTTGAAATTAGATTTTTATCATCATGAGTTTTAATACCACTAGCATATTTTTCAAATAATTTATCTAGACGAAATCCCTTACAGTAATCTATTTCCTCTTCCCAATCCTTTTTAACAAAGAAATATTCCGGTTTCCTGTTTTCAAGCTCGTTCCACCGGATTGAATCAAGAGTATTTTCCTTCAGGAATTCATATTTTTCATTTCTTTTCCCGTAAAGGTCAAAGTGGTAAACCCGGGCGTGTTCATTTTGTTTTGGCATTGTTATCTCAGTAATTTTTTGTTTTCAATGTTTTCTAAAATGCTCATTTGCTGTATAGCAATTTTATTCAGTTTTATAAGGCGTTCCTTTTGGGGTATATTCTCATTAATGAAAACGGCATTGATATTTTCCATGTTGGAAAGGCAAATCAATTCGTTTATCGAGGCATAGTCACGAATGTTGCCTTTCATGCCGGGGTTTTGATCCCGCCACTGCTTAGCGGTAATTCCGAACAATGCCATATTCAGCACGTCGGCCTCGCTGGCATAAATGACAGAAGTTTGCTTCGGCGTGAGTTCCTTAGGTATCAGGTTTTCTTTGATGGCGTCCGTGTGTATGTGGTAATTGATCTTTGCCAGTTCGCGTTTGGCAGACCAGCCTAAATGCTTTTGCTCCTCTTCTTTCAGGCGTTGAAATTCTTTGATAAGGTAAATTTTAAATTGTGGTGATACCCATGAAGCGAATTCGAAAGCAATGTCCTTATGTGCATAAGTGCCACCGTATCTACCTGCTTTAGCAATAATGCCGATAGAATTTGTTTTTGCTACCCATTGTTTTACTGACAAAATAAATCTGTTCAAACCTGCTTGATTTTTAATTCCCTCGAATTCGGGGGAATTAAAGCCGGGATTATAGACTTCTTCCCAGATACCCAAAAACTCAATTGTATTTTTATTACGAAGCCACTTTTCAATAAGAGCCAATCCGTTTTCAATATCTTTTACCATATCTGTTAAAGATATATAGTCCTGTTCTTTTATCTGATGTACAGTTATTTCACTGCCGAGAACAACAATTTTTGTATTTTTCACTATACACCTAATAGATTAATTTATAATTTGACAATTTACTTTAAAGTGGTCAAATTAGGCCACTTTAAAATCAGGATTGTTAATTATTGACATATCTGCATTAGCCTTTTTTCACAAAAATATTAATACTAACGCCCTGCATAATATCGAAAACATTCTCGTCCTTTCCGCCCTCAGGGGGTGTTTCCTTTTTCTTGCTGTTGCCGTGCAGGTCAAAGTGATAAACCCGGGCATTATCTATTTTTTTCATTGTTTTCTTAACTCTTTTTATTTATACATTTAGACCATATCGTTGACGTCACCGATATGGTAGGTTGAAAATCAGGATTTTTTGGATTTCAGTTCTTTTGCTTCTTTTCTTTCAATTTTTTTAATGCTGTCTTCAGTCGGCATGTTTTCCGGCATTTCACCCCCGATTTTTTTTATGGTATTCCTTACTTCTTTTCCAACATTATAATGAGTTTTATTTGCCAGCCTTTTATCTTTAATATTATCCTTTTTCAGCTTTTCTTCAGTTTGGGTTGCCCTGAATAAATTAGCCGCCAATTCGGTACTACCCATGTGATCAAGAATTTTCTGACTCTTCTTTAGTCCCTTAAGTTTATGAATTGCTTTTTGATCAAGGCCTCCATACAGCCCTTTATAGCCGTGGTTCTGAAAAATTCCATAGTCAAGATTTGTTTCAACGCCAGCATTTTTTGCGGCGCTCATCAACTGAATGTTATGTTTTTTCAACTGATTTCTCAAATAAAGTCGTTTCTTATCTTCGGTTTCAAGAGAATTATATTCTTCTGATTCCTCAATTTCCTGTTTTCTTGTTTGATAAGCAAAATAGGTTTGGCCAAGGGCTACAATTTCTTTTTGTGGATCGGCATTTTGGACGATCAGATAGCAAGCATATCTCGAAAGCCAAACGGTTGAGATCGTTCTTTGTGCGCCAGAACCGATCTGAACCATTTCGGTGACGTCAACGAAATGGTCTTCGATATCATTATGACTATTGCTACAGGCAATTTTGGATTTTTCTATAACTTTTTGAAAATTTCGATAGTCATTGTAATCCAGAACTTTTCCTAATTCCCGGGCAGACCAGTATTCTATTCCTTCATCATTTGTTTTCTTTATTGCTTCGAATATATTTTTTTGCTTTTCTATTGCTTTCATAATCTTCTCCCTGATTATTGAAAAAATGATAGAAACTTATTTGATATATAATGATATTAACTGCTCTTTTTCACAAAAATATTAATACTCACCCCCTGCATAATATCGAAAACATTCTCGTCCTTTCCGCCCTCGGGGGTTGTTTCCTTTTTCTTGCTGTTGCCGTGCAGGTCAAGGATATAAATTTTGTCGAATGTTTTCAGCAGATGTTCTCTCATTTTCCTGTGAATTATCCCGTCAATGAATGAATTATTGGATATATAGGCAAGTATTCCGCTGCCGTTCTTCTCGATATAATATTGCCCATAACGGATAAACTTAATATAATCATCCGAAAGCGGCTGGATATTCCTCTCGTTCAGGTCTTTCTTGTAGTCCGCCATTAACTTTTCTATCCATTCGGATTTATTTGAACTACTGACCGAATAGGGCGGGTTACCCATAACAACCATAACCGGGGTGTCGCGTTTTATGTGGTTGGCCTCGTTTGCCTCGGCGCTCAGCCAGTTTACCCATAGCGTTCCGGTGTCGGGGTGGTGTTCTTCCAGGCTGTTGGTCAGGAATACACGGAAACGCTGTTCCTTTGTCGGGACGTATCCTGTATCTTTCAGCAGCAGGTCAAGTTTCAGGTGTGCCATCGCATAGCTTGCCATCAGCAGTTCAAATCCGTTCAGGCGCGGTAGCAGGTGGTTTTCCACGTAGCTGCTCCATATTCCCTGCTGTCCTTTAAACTTCCGGTGTATGTGCCTGATCACCTCGGCAAGGAAAGTTCCCGTACCCGTCGCGGGATCAAGAATCTGCACCCTGTGCACTTCCTGTTCCATTTGTTTGAAGCCCGTGGAAGAGCGTTTGTCCCGTTCCTGGGTATCAATTTTTATTTTTGTTTTTGATGTATCTGCCAGTCCCTGCGGCAGCCCGAACTCTGTTTTCAGAATGTCATCCACCGCACGGACAATGAAATTTACAACGGGCTGGGGCGTATACCATACGCCGCGCGATTTACGCAGTTTTGGGTCGTACTCGCTCAGGAAAGTTTCGTAGAAATGGATAACGGGGTCTTCGGTTTTTGTTTGCCTGCCGTAGTTTTTCAGAATCTGTTCAACATTGGTGGCAAGGAAAATTTCGGCAAGGCTGTCCACCACCCATTTAATGCGGTCGTCAATATCCGGACCTGAAATATATCCGAACAGCTTGCGCAGGAAGGGATTGGATTTCGGGATCAGCTCGGCGGCTTCCTGCCTGCTGAAATCATTCAGTGTTTCGTCGTGAAGCCTCGCGGCAAACATACCGTAGGCGATAGTCTGGGCGTAAACATCCGCGAAGCCTTTCGGGGTGATGTCGTGAATAAGTATTTCCCTGAATGCCGCCATCTGGTCATTAAGCGAGCTGTTTTCCTCGTTCTCTTCGTCGCTGTTCAGCGCCTTTTCGATAATATCGGAAAGCAGCCGGGCTTTTCCGGCCATCATTTTGGCAAGCTGTTTGGGGCTTTTAATTGTTTGGCCTATATGAGTGCAGAAATCCCTTATAAGGCTTTCGAAAGCGGGGAAATTATCAGGTAAGGCTGTTATTCCTTTATCGTCGATTTCGGCAATTTCTATCTTGCTGACAATCTTGCCGTCGTGGTAAAGATGGAAGCGCAGGTAATCGGTAAATATAAGATTTGAAAGCGAAGCCCTGTACCTGTCGAACTGTTCCTTATTGCCGGCTTTTTTCTTTCCCTCGAGGTCGGCGGCGCCAATATCTTTCGCCTCGATAAATCCGAGCGGGATATTTCCTTTCGTTATAATATAATCGGGAGCGCCGCAGGACTGCCTTTTTGGTTCGTTCGTTGCCTGAACGCCGGGCGCAATAGTTTCGATAAGCTGCTGAAGGTCTCCGCGGAAACTGTGTTCGGTAGCGTTTCCAAGTTTATAGCGGCTGTTAATACTATCAAGATATTGTTCGATTGTCATTTGAAAATCCGAGTAGTATAATCATCATTTTAAAGTTTTTCCGGCTTGTTTTGTCGGTGGCATAAAATAAGAAATTAAATTCATATTTCAAACTTGATGATAGCAAAATAAAGCAGGCCCTGATAAACTCGCTGAATGCGCAGATAATGCAATAAGAATGGATTCTTCGCTTCGCTCAGAATGACATCCCAGCAACTATAATAACTTCAATCGGAAAAAGAATCCACCCCCGCCCTTCCCCGACACGTCGGCGCCGGCGGGGATACTTTGGTATCACCAACTCCATGATAAAAGTATAAAATGCTGAATATCAGGGAACTAACCCCTGATTTCTGCCATAATATCTTCAGCTCCGGCTTTCAGTAATGTTTGGGCAAGCTTTTTACCAATATCTACGGAATTATTTCTGCTGCCTGATATTCTGTCTTTCATGTATATCCTGCCGTCAAGTGATGCCACAAGTCCATCAAGAACAATCATATCATTATTCAGATACGCATAAGCTGCTATGGGGGTCTGGCATCCGCCGCCAAGTTCGGTTAGGAATGCTCTTTCAGCACTAATGCAGTCCCATGTATCTGATGAGTTCAACAGGCCTGCAATCATGTTTGCATTCTCATTGTTATCGGAGATTTCAATTCCGAGAGCTCCCTGCCCTACGGCCGGAAGAAATTGCTGAAGCGGTATTATCGAAGATATGTGTTTTTCAAGGTTCAGCCTTTCCACCCCGGCACGGGCCAGTATTATTCCATACCAGTCAGATTCTTTGAATTTATTTATCCTTGTTGGCACATTGCCCCGAAGGTCAACGGTATGAATATCCGGACGGATATGAAGCAGCTGTGCTCTTCTGCGGAGAGACCCCGTGGCAATAGTAGCCCCCCGGGGAATGTCACTAATTCCTGCTCCATTATCCCTTGCAATCAGAACATCCTCTACATTGTGCCTTTTAGTAACAGCGGCAATTTTAAGGCCCGGGGCAATTTCTGTCTGCAGGTCCTTCAGGGAATGTACAGCCAGATCAATGTTTCCAGCGAGCAGTTCGTTTTCAAGTTCTTTCGTGAAAAGGCCTTTATCGCCTATCTTCGAAAGCGCCTGATCCAGGATCTTGTCTCCTTTTGTTTTTACCAGCTTAAGCTCAACATCAATTTCTTTGTTCAGTTTCCCGATTTCAGATTTTATAAATTCAGCCTGCCACAATGCCAGTTTCGATCCACGTGTTCCGATAATTACTTTTTTCATTTTTATCCGTATCAAATTTAATTTTTCATTCTAAAAGTATTTAGTCGTAAAATTAGCAATTAAAGCCAAGAAAGAAAAATATTGCAGTTATTAATTAAAAAATTGTATATTATATCAGGGTCAGGACTAAGTAGTATTGAATTTTTATAAGGAGGTAAAATGTCCGGATTCAAAAGTCTGCCAGCATTATTGCTTTATGTATTTATATCAGCAGTATTTATTTCAGCATTGCATGCCAATACTAATAATAATGGCCTGAAAAAAATAATCCAGGAGGCTATAAAGGACGGTGAAGTCAGGCATCGCCTTGTCAGGTTTTACGACGAGAAAAGCAACCTGGCCAAAGAAGAATTTTTTGGTACAGACGGAAGCCTGCAAAAGGAACGAAATTATTCCTACGACAGCCGTGGCAACAAAATTGCTTTTGCTGAAACAAGGTATTCAAACGGAGAAAAAGTAGAGGAATTCCAATTAAGATCGGCGGAGTATGAGTATAACGACGAAGGAAATATTATCAGGGAATATGCTTTTAATGCTGATGATGAAAAATATCTGAAATACGAATATCTTTACGATGATGACGGAAACAAGAGTCTTCAGGTGTGGTATAACAGGGATGGATCGGTTTTTCAACGGTCTGTTTACTCCTATAACGACAGTAAAACACTTATCGATATTCTTGGATTCGGCGAAACATTAATAAAAAGGATAGCTGTAAATAAGGATTCCAGGGGCAATAAAATTTTGGAAACAACTACCCTGCCTGATAATACTGAGACAGACAGAACAGAATATACATATAATGATAATAATAATTTAGTTGAAAAGATCATATATAAAAACGGGATTCAAATAAGGAAGGAAATATCCGAATACGATGATTCCGGCAAATTGGTTTACACAAAAACCAATGAAACTGAATTTCGTAATCTTGAAACTGTGCTTTCATATAAATATGACTCTCTTGGAAGGGAAATTGAGCATTTTCTGGAATCCGAATTCGATTCCGGCAAGAAAATGATAACCCGTACAAGATTTGAGTATTACAACTGAGAATATCAAAAGCATCTGCTCAGATAATGTGAATTCCGGAATACTGAACTTTTAGGGCGATTAATTCCAGGAAATTGATCAATAATGTTGATACAATTCTCCGTTTTCCAGGGTCAAACATGATAATATTTCAATTGTTCAGAAATAATGATGTGGTAAAAATTAATAATTGGATTAATAAAATTAATTGCTATATTTACTATTGATACATCCGCCCCTGCTCGTGTTAGACTATATTGCGGGATTATTTATGAGTAAGTGCATTGTAATTTTATTTTTATTGATTTTCGGTTCAGTGTATTCGGCTGCCCCCGTAAATGATGCTGATCTTCTATCTTTACTTGAATCGAAAGTTGTTACGGGAACAAGAACCGAAGAAGACGCAATTAATGCTTCTTTATCAATAAAAATTATCAGCTCGGAAACAATATCCGATCATGGTTACGAAACGATAACAGAAGTACTCAGGGATGTCGGAGGATTTTTTATTAGATCGGATATGAATTATGATTATGTTGGTGTTCGGGGTGTGGAAAGGCCTTCAAGTTACGGCGGAACAATGATACTGCTATTAAACGGGCACAAAATAAATGATGTGGTTTTTGATGCAGCTTTTTTTGGTGTGGAAAATATTATTAATCTTGATAATGTAGAAAGAATTGAAATTGTTAAAGGTCCTGCATCCTCTGTATACGGAACCGGAGGGATGCTGTCTGTAATTAATGTTATTACAAAATCGCCGGAGAAAAACAGCGGTGGTAAACTTGATTTTTCTTATGGTAGTTTTGGCAGCAGCAGATTGCAGGCCGCATATTCCGGAACCCTTGATGACCTTTCATTCAGTCTGAGCGGAGCAGCTTTAAGCTCCGAGGGGCCTGATCATTATTATTCGGAATATGACTTTCCTGAAAACAATAATGGTTTGGCAGAAGGCCTTGATTGGGAGGAAAATATTGGTATTTATTCCGATATCAGATATAAGAATCTTGAACTGGGTATCTTTTGGGGCAACAGAAGCAAAGGCGTTCCGACAGCTGCCTGGGAAATGAAATTTAACGACATGGCTGCCCGAAGCCGTGACAGAAGATTCTTTGCCGATTTAAAATATAACGAACAGTTAAGCAGCTCTTTGGGAATCAAATCACGAATAAGTTTTGATGAGTATTTTTTCAAGGGAGTTTATCCATACGAATATGAAGATGCGGTGTATGATGAATATGATTCAGACCTTGGCCGCTGGATTGATAGTGAAGTAGAATTGGCCTGGGATATTAATTCATCGAACCGGCTGATCAGCGGGCTTCAATATCAGAATATTATGGTTTCAGATTATATTTATTGGGATGAAGAAGCTGAATATATAAATCTTGATATGCCCTATAATATTATTTCAGTTTTTCTGGAAGACCGGTGGCAGGTAAATTCGAAACTGAGTATTCTCGGGGGGCTTCGATATGATCATTATTCAATTAATGATAATTCTTTCTCTCCCCGCATATCAATCGTATTCAATCCAATGGATAATTCAGCAATAAAATTGATTTACGGCGAAGCATATCGCGTCCCTAATGTATATGAACTAAAATATATGGACCCCGGAATTGCAAAAGCAAATCCCGCACTGAAACCTGAAAGAAACAGGCTGGGGGAATTCCGTATCGAAAAATTGTTTTCAGAAGTGTTTTTTGTTGATGCCGGATTATTCCATAGCTGGATTATTAACTTTATTTCACAGGTGGAAGATCCTGATGACGGGCAGTTCCAATTTCAAAATTCAGATATTGTTTCGATTTCAGGGCTTGATATTGATATGATATTTAAAGTATCTGAAGTTTTGGATTTAAAAAGTTATTATACTTACCATTTGATACTTGATGGTGAAAGCAGGGTTGTAAATATGCCCGAGCATATATATAAATTTTCGGTCTGTTCAAAACCTTTAGCAGGATTAACTTTATCAGCTAATATCAATTTTGAATCAGAAAGAGAAACATTAAATGGAAATTATACTGACAATCTTGTATTATTTGATGTTTTTGCATCGTATCTTTTTAGAACTGATAACTGGTTGATAAAAAATATTAATTTTTCTTTGAAGGTTCATAATCTTTTCGATAAAAAATATTCCCTTCCGGGATCAAATGAACATTTACAGGATGCTATTCCACAATGGGGAAGGTTTTTGAGGTTCAAAATTGGCCTTGATTTGTAGTTAAAATCAAGAACAGATTTTTGGGAAATTTACTTACAATTTTGACGGAAACCTGATATGATAAAATACTATCTGCTTTTGATACTACTTACATTGCCTCTGTATCCTAGGGAAAAGGTGGATGATTTCGACCTTATGGAACTTCTGGATACGAAAATATCAACAGCTTCCCAAATTGAAGAACAGGCCCTGAATGCTCCTTTGTCGGTAGTTACCATAACGAAGGAAAAAATTGCCCTTTTTGGCTATGAAACTATAAACGAAGTGCTACAGGATGCCCCGGGATTTTTTTCCAGGACAGATATGTTCTATGATTACGCAGGAGTACGGGGTGTAGAAAGGCTGTCAAGTTACGGTGGAAGTATTACATTGCTAATTAACGGGCACAAAATTAACGAGGTTGTGTTCGACGCTGCTTTTTATGGTGTGGACCGCTTTTTGAACCTAAAGAATGTGGAAAGGATTGAAATTGTTAAGGGCCCGGTATCAGCTATGTACGGAACCGGTTCTATGCTTGCTGCAGTAAATATCATTACTAAAGATCCGGTAAGAAATACAGGTGGAGGGCTTGATTTTACTTATGGCAGCCTGGAAAAGAAACGCCTGCAGGGATATTATAATGCAGCATTCGGAGATGTTGCAATCTCTGTGAACGGAGCAATGTCTGATTCTGATGGAGACGATCCTTATTTTCCTGAATATGATTCACCGGAAAATAATAATGGGATTGCCGAAAATCTTGATTGGGAAAAATACTGGGGGCTGTATTCAACTATTGAGTGGAAAGATTTTGAGTTTAGTTTTTTCTGGGGAAACAGAAACAAGGGAATACCAACTGCTGCATGGTTCACAGATTTTAATAATCCAAATCTTTCTTATCGCGATAGAAAATACTTTACAGAGCTAAAATATAAAAAACAGATATTTCCCAACTTGAACCTTGATGTTGAAGCGGGTTTTGATGACTATTTTTACAAAGGGGTCTATCCATATTTTGAAGATGATTATGTTGATTATTATGATTCCGGAACAGGAAGAGTTTTCAGTGCATCAACCGATCTAACCTGGGATATTAATTCAGCCAACAGGTTAGTGGGTGGTGTTGAATATCTTGATATTTTTAAAAATGATTATCGACTTTGGATGACAGGTGAAGAATTCCTTTATGCTGATTATCCTTACAAATTGGTTTCACTTTTTGCAGAAGACAGCTGGCAGCTATATGAAAACTTAAAATTAATGTCCGGACTCAGGTATGATATTTATTCAAAGGATGAAAATTCATTTTCACCGAGGTTTACTTTAGTGTATAATCCTTTCGAAAATTCATCCATAAAATTAATATACGGCCAGGCATACAGAATTCCAAACATCTATGAAAGATTTTATTTTGAAGAAGGAAAATCTAAACCAAATCCAAATTTAAAACCTGAGAAAATCAAATCAGCAGAACTCAGATTTGAAAAGATATTTTTTAATAATTTTATTGTTGATCTAGGATTTTTTCATAATTGGATAGATGATTTTATTAATCAGGCAATGGATCATAGAGACAACCTTGCGCAATTCGTAAATAAGGAATCTTTCGAAATGCAGGGATTGGAATTGATATTTATAGTCAAGGCTTCTGATATGACTTCAGTTGATTTAAACTATACTTATAATATCAGTTCGAAGAAAAACGGTCAAAATTTAGTATTAAACATGCCTGATCATATTTTCAAATTGGCATTTTCTCATAATCCATTTAAGAATTTATTAGTTTCTGCAAATTTATATTATGAGACCAGCCGGGAAACATTTGCGATGAAAGAGACTGGCGACTACTATTTACTTAATTTGTATACTGCTTATAAAATCCCCATTGAAAATTCAATTATTAAGGACTTTCATATTTCTTTTAAAGTTCGGAATTTATTAGATTTGAAATATAAGCTTCCTGCCGGTAATGAACATTTGCAGGAAATGCTGCCACAGCGGGGCAGGGAAATTAGATTGTCAGCCGGGATTCGTTTATGAACAGGACAATGATAATATTATTTTTGCTTTTATTTGTGATTTCTGGTATGAAATCACAAAGTATTACTGTTCCTGAAAGTATCCAGGCAAAAATATTTTTAAAAGTCCTGACATTCGAACGGAACCTGATTGATAAAGATGATGATGTGGTTGTAAATATTTTATATCAGGAAAACTACAAAGAATCATTTTCGGCTTATAAAAAAATTAGCGATGAGATAATCAATAACTATAAAAATGTTTTCAGTAACAGGAAAATTATAATAAATGGTATCAATCTGGATAAAACTAACGAATGGGCAAAATCAATTGATAAAAAGAAAATCAATATTATATATGTTTTGCCATTAAGGGCCTTTAAGATCAGTGATATATCCGAAGAATGCAGGAAAAGCAAAATGCTTTCGTTTACAGCTGTTCCTGAATATGTTGTGAAAGGCATATCCGTTGGGATAGACCTTTTCAACAGTAAACCAAAGATATTGATCAACCTGAAAGCATCAAAACTTGAAGGGGCAAAACTAAGTTCACAAATTTTGAGAATATCACGGCTTATCGACTAATTATGAACAAATTAAGATCATACCTGAACAGAATATCTATCAGAACTAAGCTTCTGCTTTCTTTCTTTTTTCTGATAGCAGGCCTTACCGTGATTATATATTCATACTTTGTTCAGGGTATTGATAATCTGTCCAGAAAAAATATTAAAGAGAAAGTAAATGATATAATAGCAATTACTTCTTATGGAATAAGCCCCGGTGTATATTTTGATGATATTCAGAGTGTGGAAGATGCAGTAAGGGGGCTGAAATTAAACAGAAATATTGAAATAATACAGATAAATACCAATGATGATGAGTTGTTTTATTTCTATAGCAAAGATAATTCCGATATTGATTTCTTAAAAGAGAAAATCAAGCAAAAAAAGAATGGCTTTTGTGATGAAAGAGATATATTTTTCGGACGTACTGAGATTAATTACAGGAACCAAAGCCTGGGAACTTTGGTGATTTGCTACTCTTTACGAGAAATAAACTCCAATATCAACGAATTAAAAAACTATACTGCAATATTCAGCTCGATTATTCTGATAATCGGGTTTCTGATGGCTGTATTTATCCTGACTATGTATTTCAATCCCATATCAATGATCACAAAAAAACTGAGCGATGTTGCCGAAGGAAATTTTTCAGTAAGGGCTATAACAAAAAGAGGGGGAGAAATAAAGAAACTTGCTGATTCATTCAATAAAATGACTGGTGACCTTGCAAATGCCTATGACGAACTAAAAAATATGAATCAAAAACTTGAAATTCAGGTTGAAAAAAGAACAGCTAAACTTGTTGATGAAATTAAGGAAAGAAAAAAAGCCAACAAAAAGCTAAAAGAATCAGGGGCGTTCCTTCAGCGTGTTATTGATTCCATGCCCTTCGGAATAATGATAATTGATAAAACCAAGAAGATCAGGCAGGCAAACAATGCGGCTTTGAATTTAATGGGTTATAAATCATTTGATGAAATAAACTGCATAATATGCCATAAAACGGTTTGTCCGGCTGAAGTTGGGAAATGCCCCATTATTGATTTTGGGCAAAAAGTTGATTCCTCTGAAAGAACCCTCCTGACAAAAGATAATGTTGATATACCTATCCTTAAAAGTGTGATAGAAATCAGTATGGAAGATGAGCCGGTATTGCTGGAAACATTTATGGACCTTCGCGAAATAAAGGCTGCTGAAGAACAGATCAGAAAACTGAACGAAGACCTGGAAAAGATAGTTGATGAAAGAACCATACAGCTTAAAGTTGCTATGGAAAATCTGAAAATTGAAAATGAAGAAAGGAAGAAGACTCAGGAACAGCTTATTATTGCAAAAGAGAAGATTTCTGATTCTCTTGAGAAGGAAAAACAATTAAATGACCTGAAAAGCAGGTTTATATCTATGATATCACATGAGTACAGAACTCCTCTTACTGTGGTGATGACCTCAACCTATATCCTTGAAAAATATTTTGAAGAAGGAAATACCGAAAAATTTAACAAGCAGATCGAAAGGGTGAAACAATCAATTGACCTTATGACAGATCTGCTGGAAAATATTCTGATAATTGACCGTAGTGAAAAACTGAAAGATGTTCAATTCCTGAAAATCAATATTAACAGTCTCGTGAAATCTTCAATCAACCGCACGGAAGATATCGATAACAATAAGCACAGAATCGTTTATGAATTCCCGCCTTATGACTTGTTTGTTGAATCCGATACCAGAATTCTTGAAGTAGTTGTTAATAATATTATTAATAATGCAGTTAAATTTTCTCCAAACGGAAAGAAGGTTTCCGTTCTGATTCAGGAAGTTGATAACAATGCGTTGATAAAAATTTCTGACGAAGGCATTGGAATACCTGAAGAGGACAAACACCTGATATGGGAAACATTCCACCGTGGCAGAAATGTAGGGGCTATCACAGGTACCGGCCTCGGACTGTCGATTGTTAAAGATTACATTGAAAGGATTAACGGGACAGTTTCTTTTACAAGCGAATTACATATTGGCAGTGAATTTATCATTACACTGCCCAAAAACAAGTAATCCCCGGCCGGCTTTAACCCCGGCCGTATGAATTATCTTAAAGTATCTTCCAATGCCGTTCTGGCATCAGTTTTCTCATCGCGATATTTAATTATAATCGGAGATGAAACTGACAGGCCGTGCTCCTTCCCGAATTCATTGTTTATTTGCCTTGTACCAGGAATAACAACAGCCGACTCAGGTATTTCCAGAGGTTTACCCGGTTCGGATTTCAAAATTGTTTCGTTAACCAGGTCAAAAACCTTAGTTGAAGCAGTAAGAATTACACCGGAACCAAGTACGGCTCTTTTCTTTATCCTTACACCTTCATAAATCCCGCAATTGCCCCCAATCATAACGCCGTCTTCAACTATTACAGGGCTTGCCCCGGGAGGTTCCAGTACACCGCCGATTTGCGAGGCTGCGCTAAGGTGTACATTTTTACCCACCTGGGCACAGGTTCCAACAAGTGCATGGGAATCGATCATTGTTCCTTCATCAACATAAGAACCAATATTAATGTACATCGGAGGCATGCAAATTACGCCCTTCGCAACATAACAGCCAGTTCTGATAGAAGAGCCGCCCGGCACTATCCTAAGTCCGTCGTTAAGGGTTGCCGGCCGCAGTGGTAGCGTATCTTTATCGAAAAACCTGAAGTTCTTATCGATTGACATATCTGTAATTTCACTGTATTTAAAAAGCAGAAGAATTCCTTCCTTTACCCATGTATTTACTTTCCAGCTGCATTCTTTGTCTGGTTCAGCCGCCCTGATCATTCCGTTATTAAGCATATCTACGAACTCTGAAAAAAATACTTTAACCGAGTCGGGTGAGTATTTTTCTGATTGAGTATAGATGTTGTGGATTCTTTTTTGTAATGATTCCATAATACTGATAAAATATTTATAAAATTATTTAAGAGTTATAAAATTAATAAATCATCTTTCTTATAAGATAGATTATTTTTTGCAGAAAGAAAAATTCAGCAATTTGTAAACCAGTCTTGCTGCCAGCATATCAGGATGATTCAATCCATCCACAGGGGCCAGTTCAACAACATCAAAGCCAATAATATTTTTACCCTGCGTGGCTATGTCTCTGAAAATATCCAAAGTTTCACTGTAAAGAAAACCGTCAGGTTCAGGTGTTCCTGTTGCTGGCATTATTGCCGGATCAAAGTAATCCAGATCAAATGTTATATAAATATTTTTGCCGAGTGTTTTAACAATTTCTTTTTGCCAGTTTTCGCTGTAAATTCCCCTTCTGATTTCAGAAGCAAAAAAAGTATTGATGCTATTATCCCTGATAAATTGCCGTTCTTCCCTGCATTGAGCCCTTATACCGACCTGGGTAATCCTTTCAGGAGGGAAAAACTCCGCTACTCTGGCCATGAAAGAAGCATGCGAATAAATATTGCCTTCGTAACTGTCTCTAAGGTCGGAATGCGCATCGAAATGCAGGATACTCATATCGGGATATTTTTTAAAATGAGCTGCAATAGGAGCAGTGGAAATAGTATGCTCTCCGCCAAGTGTAACAACGAATTTGTCTTTTTCCAGCAGGGAACTCACATTTTCTTCTATCAAATCCAAAGCTGCTTTATCGATCCTGCCATTAAACTTTATTGGTTCGATAGTTGCAATGCCCTTCTCAAAGCACAGTTCTCTGTCGAATTCATCATCATAAAACTCTACGTATGCACTGGCATTGATTATCGCTTCAGGCCCTTTACCCGCTCCGCCACCATAGGAAACAGTATGTTCATAAGGTGCAGAAAGTATTGCTATTTTGCAATCTTCAAAATGCCCAATATCTTCAGCAAGGAAATTGTTGTCCGGAGGAAGTATAATCATGATTTTTAAAATTTCAAAGTGAATAAATAATTTTAAGATTACTGTTTTAATGAAACTTATTGTTCCATTTCATATATAGTGAAAATAATTAAAAATTTAAAAACATATTTTGAAAAGAAAACTCAATTACAAAATTAAAAACCCCGGGGCTTTGCCCCGGGGTTCTTTTCTTATTATAAGAATTATTCTTCAGCTGTTAAGGATGATTACTTAACAACGCGTACTGTCCTGTTGATGATTGTTGAGCCGCTGCGAAGAACAAGTGTGTAGCTGCCGCTTGTAAGGTCGCGGGTATCCACTTCAACTGTTACTGTTCCGCTTGTTGTTTCGCTGAGTACGTTGCGTACAAGCTTGCCGCTCATGTCATAAAGATCGATGCTTACATTTACATCGTTGCCAGTTGTAAGTTTGAACTTAGCTGATTCTTTACTCGGGTTCGGATATGCCTCGCCGAGCGAGATCATTTCATTACCACCGATTGTTACTACTTCTTCATCGCTGTAGTCGTAGCTTCCGTCAATGTCAACCATTTTCAGGCGGTATGCGTAAGTATTGCCATAGTTTACATCATAGTCAACCACAGGGCCGTACTGTTTGGCATAGCTGCTTGTTCCGGCTGCTTTCATACGTCCGATCTGCATGAATGAACCCATGCCTGCCTGGCTTACTTCGGCTTTTTCTATCTCGAAGTGTGAGGATTTGTATTCACTTGCTGTTTCCCAGCTAAGGTCAACCCTCTGGCCTGCTGCTATAGCATCGAAGCTTGTAAGTTCTACCGGTACTACCGATCCGCCGTTCTGATCCAGGAAGTCAAGTACCTGGCGAAGAACGTCTTCCATGTCTGCCCAGTGACGCCAGTCAACGCCAAGTGTCACGATGTTCTTGCTTAGGGATGTTACTGCCACGCCAAGTGTACTGTCCGAAGGTGTGGCTGTATGTGTTGTATAGTAATATGCCGGCCTTGCAAGGCCTTCACCGTTTTGTGTTACTTTCATCAGTGAGCAGTAAGGATCTTCATCTTCTGCAAATTCATAGTTTGTAGCCACGATTGCATTTTCAAGGTTTGTTCCTACCGAGATACCGATTGCAGTATTTCCGCTGTTGCTAACCCCGGCGCCCATCGGGTTGCCAGGTGTTACGTATTCGGCCCTGAATACTTCATCAAGGAAGTCAGGATCATAATCAAGTGAGGATGCATTGCCGCCAAGCTGGCGTACAAGTTCCTGTGAACCTATTACAAGGTTTTTCTTATCATTCTGCATGCCGCCTTCAAGGAAGCTTTCAATGTCCATCTTCTCGTATCTGCTCATTGTGTTTTCATCACCGTCTGACCAGAGAAGTGTTTTGTACATTGTGTAGTTTACTGACCTGGGTTCCCAGCCGAGCCTGTTGAACAGGTCTATATCATACTGTCCTTCGCCAAGGTCTGATACCCAGCCGACTTTGCGGAGGCCTTCACGAAGGCTGTCAAGGTTCAGCTTACCGGCTATCTCGTCTGTTGTCGGTTCGCCCCAGTAGATTTCTGTGGCAATATCCCTGGCTGATGCCAGAAGGCCGAGTGATGAACGTTTAACATAGAAACGTACAACTTTGTCGATAACATTATTAGAGTTATACTGGTCTGATTCTACCGAGATTACTATCCTGTAGCGTGGTGTTACATTGGATTCCATACCTGCAAAATGATCAGGTACATTGTAGAAGCCAAGTTCGCCGTAAGTCTGAGGATAGAAGTCTACGCCGTCCTGGTCATCAAGAAGGAAGTCAACGTTAACTGATTCTGTTGTTGGAATGCTTGTTTTTACTGTTGTTTCTATTTCTACTGTATCAGAGAATGATCCGTCAGGCTGTTCGCGATAGATCTTTGCATATACATTGATGTTTGACTGCTGAAGTGTACCGTTGTTCCTCAGGCTTGCCACGATGTTTGTCGGGGCTTCTGTCATTATGTATTCTGCATCGCTGAATGTACCCATGCCGGCCCTGTATGCGCCCGGTGTTGGTACGTTAAGCATTTCTACGTCGCTTACATACATGCGGCCTGAGAATTCAAAGGCGCCGATGTCGTAACGCTGGCCTGCTGCTCCGCGAAGGTTGCCGTCGATGTCATATTCTACTTCTGTTACTTCGCCGCCGCGGTTGTTAAGGATACATCCAAGAGGATAAGGATCCGATACAACGCGAAGCTGGTAGGGATAGTTGCCTGTATAGTCAAGGTCGCCTATGAACTCGCCTACTACGGAGTTCTCATCCTGTTTTGTCCATACCTGCCACTGTGCTATGTTTGCAAATTCATCTGTCTGGCCGTATTCTATTACGTTCTGGTCTTCGTCCATGTGGATGAAGCGGATGAGGTCTGCATTGGCATTGCCCATGTCGAAGGCATTCCTGTCGGATGTTACTGCACCCCATTCAGGCCATTCGCTCTGGAGCAGGATAGCTGTTGTTGTGTATGCATTGTCTGCAAATTCTTCGTCTTCAAAGGCGATTGCATTGTTCTTGAGAACTGCGCCGTCTACCTGCTGAAGCATGATACCTGCTGTTGCGCCTACGTTTTCAACAGCGTCATCTGTGATGATGATAGTATTGTTTGCTATTATGTCATTGCGTGAAAGATAATCTTTCCTTGCAGGTGTAAGTATATTCATGTATTCGTCTGCAATGCCTGCACGCTGTGTTGAAAGCTGGATACCGCAGCGTTTCACGTCTGCATTTTCAGGATTTAAGTTGCGGATAACGTTGTTTTTAATTACAACTGTTTCTGCCCTGTCAGGATAGAAGGAAAGTCCGCCGCCCGGAGCCTGCATAACGATAGGATCCTGGGATACTTTGATTCCGCGGATTTCGTAGTCGCCGTCGATTTCGCTTATTTCGTTGCCGTCAACTGTGATGTCGATTACGTTGTAACCGAACCAGTCGCGTTCTGCGTCGCCGCCAAGGATAATACCGGCTGCGTCCATGCCGCTTACGCCGTTGATTTCATATATCCTGTTGTTTTTGATCGTTGAGTTCTGCTCGGAACCAAGGAATATAGCTGCGCGGCTTACATTATGGATAACATTGTCTTTATACTCGTTATTCATGTTGTAGTATTTTACGAAGTTGTTGGCTTCCTGTTTGAACAGTACGCCCATACCCATTGATGCTATACCATAACCAAAGCCTGTGATCTCGTTGTTCTCGATTACGTTGTTCTGGTTGAACAGTGAATCAAGGGCGTAAAGATTAGCAGTTTCCCTTGTTGTGGGTGGAACACTCCTAAGAAGAATCCCGGCACTGAAAGTTTCGTAAGAACGTATATTCTCTTCATAAAGAAACTGGCTCTGTGCAGAGTTGAAAACCATCTTCGGAAGTTTTGCATCAAATGAAGGTGTAGTGTTGTAATCACCTTTGATGATACAGTTCTTAATAGTAACGTTTGATGTACCCTGGGAAAGATAGAATACAGTCCTGAAATCTTCATCACTGTCGATAGAAAATTGTAAAGCTTTGTTAGCACCGCCGTCAAATGTTACATATCCGGGGAAGTTAGAATAGTTTTTCTTATTACCGGACCTGACAATGTGTACAGGTGCATTTGAGTTTGAAGGAAGCAGGTTCTGCCCCATCAGGATACCAACACCATTGTCAGAATTCATGTTGATTTTAACACCTGCACGGTAAACAGCACGCTGACTTGATGCTTTGAATAATATCGGCTGATCTTCGCTAAGTCCGACAATTGTTGAACTCATATCTATAGCCGGCTGGTTTGAATCTTCATGAGAACTGATATTATATACAGCATCTGTAAGTTCAAATGTAACCGGGCCAGTCATCCCTCTTTGGTAAAGAATATCAAGAGCTGCTTTAAAGGTCGGGAAATTACGATTATTTCCTTCGTTAAGCGTTCCTATTGTATATGTACCGCTGAGAGCTTCAACAACAGAGAAATCTTCACAAACTGAGTTATTCTCAGTTACGGGGTCATCATTAGATGTAATTGTGATACATGCAGTGTAATTCCCTGCTGCCGGAGGAATAAAATCGTCGAAGTCAGCAATAACTTTATTTGACCTTCCCTGTGGAATATCCTGAATGATAATCGGACTTCTGTATACTTCATCGCCATTGGAATTTGTGATAACCATTACAGCATCAATATCGGAAATATCAGAAACACCGTTATTCTGGAATTTTGCCAAAGGCCTGACCGGACGGCCTACAAATACTTCGCCCACAGGATTAATAATTTCAACTGCCTCAGCTTCAATCTCATGAGCAACTTCGAACCAAAAGTGTTCGCCTGGCTTTGGCCATGTGTTATTTGTCAGGTCATTGTCCTGAACACCAACTGTACTAACACTGAATACTATATCATAATCGCCTGTTTCATAAGGGCGATAATCCGGGAAGCTTATATCAACATAATCTCCGGTAACAAGTGGATTTGCCGATGACCATTCGACATCTTCATCATAAACTTCTTCACCGTCTTTATATATTATAGCGTTAGCTTCAAATTCATATACATCATTGATACCAAAATTCTGAACCCTGCACTGCACACGGATGCGGCCTGTTGAAAGCGGGTATTTCTTTTCTTCTTTCGGTTTTGGAGAAATTATCCTGTTTATTGCAAGGTCGTTTTCAAGAGCAATAATAAATGTTTGATCAGGTAGTTCCTGCACATATTCGGCAGAAGGCAACTGTAATTCTGCTTTAATTTTATATGTACCGCCGGGAATACTGAGTTCATTTGTCAGCAGGTCGATATCGCCGTCATTGTCAGGTGACGTTTTTGCAATCAGGCCTGTTGCGTGAGTAAATCTTGTAATGCCTTCATTATATACCTGTATTAAATCCTCACTGGTATTTCCCTCAACTGTAGCAGTATAAACTGTTCCGAATTGCGGGTTGCTGGCAGGCAGCGGACCTTCAATCGAGTATTTTACATAAACGCCGTCCATCTGCATATTTTCAAGTCTTACCCCAGGTTTATTATCTCCACTAATAATGTTACCCCTGCTAAGGATAGCATCCTGTGGAGGATAAGCCCCCACAAGGCTCGGGTAGGTTGTAAATGCAAAAGTCTTCCCTGCATATAGATATGGAGCCGCAGCAGTATTAATCCAGGTTGTTGTATTTGGATTAACATTACTATAATAGAATGTTGAAGGATCACCCGGCTTAACGTTTATATACCGGGTTATTGTAGAGCCGGTAACAAAGCATCCCCCTGTGTAATAACCAAGGTTATGAGGTTCGTCCCAGACAATCTCGATTTTATTCGATGATTCGTAAAGTTTTACCTGGCAATCTACCCAGACACTACTCCCACTATAGTATCTGGTGTTTCGCCATTGAAATACAACCACTCTGTTTGGAGCAGATCCCTGTACTTCGTATGAAATTTCGCCGTCAACAAGCAAATCGCAAGCATTGAAAGCTATAATATTCGCACTCTCAGTTGGCGAATATGGATACCAGGTACCGTAATTCCAATTTAGGGACATCCAGCCCTTTGTGCCACATTGTACCCAGGTGATTTCCTGTTCGTCGTAGATGAAAGTAAAGGGTAGATCAACCCTGTAAGAGGCAAAGTCGCCTCCCCCAAGGTAAATGCCTGAAATCGGAGTATAAACACCATCGTATTCCATGACGGTATACTCCGTTAAAAGCTGCGCTTTTGCACCGCTAATGGCAATTGCAACGAAAAAAGCAATTGCTATTAAATGCCTGATTAGTTTAGTAGTATCCATTAAAAATCCCCTGATAAATAAAAAAAATGATTTTATTGGAATATGAATTAAAATCAAATCTAAAATTTTTCGTTTTAAAATCGAATCAACACAGAATTATTCATAGTATTCAAAGAACACAATAAGCCACATTTCAAATAATTCCTTTGTAGTTTGCAGGGATAATTTGATTATTTCGAACTTCAATAATAATAACAACAGGAATTTGGAAATGTTACATAAAAATTCATATTTTTTGATATTATTTTATTAAATACCAAATTATAAATCTTATAATATATTGTTTAATAAATATATTATACTGTTGGAATAATATTATTAGAACATTTTGTTACAAAAAAATATACAAAAATATTGTAATGATTTCTTATGTTTTGTGTTAATATATTTGCTGGTTTGAATCAATAATTAACAAAGGATTGTAATGAATAGTGAATAATGACAACTTATAAAGCACCAAAAATTATTTATTATAATTAATATATATTCTTCCAATATTCAATAAAAAACCATCCCGGGTCGGGGATGGTTTTATGTGGGGAGTTCCTGTTTTCAGGTTTTATCTTGTTACGGATAGAATCCGTGTTTTTCTTGTTTCGCTGTTAACAAACAATGTGCAATAGTAAATACCCTGAGGTAAATCTGAAGTATTTATAGTTACATTTCCACTATGGTTTGTAATATTAATTGTTTTTACCAAAGCACCGGTAGCACTGTGAATTTCAAGTGTTGATTTATCTGCTATTCCGGTAAGGTCAAAATCAAATGAAGTAGCATTATTTGCCGGGTTGGGGGCAAATGATGAGAAATTATTCTCAAGAATAGTAAACTTTGTAACAGATGTTGTTTTGTCGAAAGTTGCGATTGCTTCAAACTCAATGTAATCATTCTCATCATTAACATTGAAAAAACGAACTTTCACAACTGATGTACCCTCAATACCGTAAGGAGATATTTCAAGATGGAACTGTTCTTCGGTTGTTCCGTCGGGGGTTAATGTGAATGCTGGTGAAGTCTGAGGATTATTCATAAGGAAATAACATGAGTTCGGATCGCACCAGGAAACGTCGTAATCATCTTCACCCGAAACTTCGGTCACTGTGATTTTAACGCTGACGTCAGAAGAACTGATGTTTTTTACAGTGGCGTGGAAAACAGCAGATGAAGAATCCGGATTAACCGTTTTCTCAGTTTCCAGATGTGTGAATTCAAGGCTCTGTGCGTAACTAAATGATGCGCAAACAACAAAAGCCATTAAAGCAGTAAAGAAATTGCGGAATTTTTTGTTCATGTTACCTCTCCGGATTTATTATATATTACCCTTTGCCAATATTATTACGGGAAACATTCCATTATCTTACCCGTATGTAATATTAGAGACACTTTAATTTAAATTTCGTTACATATTTTTTCAAATTTTTTGTAACTTTTAATTCTATAATAACATCTTTCTTTTGAAAGAAATTTAATTTAAACAAATAAATGAAAAAATTAAAATTTTTTGGTAAAGGGACAATTCAGTAAAGGTGCAAAATGAAAAAGACAATTCTAAGCTTATTTCTTCTCGTTTTCGTTGGCTTCATGGCTCAGCAGGTAATTTCTAAAGAATCGACCAAAAAGGTTCCTTCAGTGAAGGTTAAGAACTTAAGGGGAAAAGTTGTAAATACTTCATCTTTTGAAAATGATGGTAAACCGTTTGTTATTAATTTCTGGGCAACTTGGTGCAAACCCTGTATCATGGAGCTGAATACTATTAGTGATGTTTATGAGGACTGGCAGGATGAGACAGGCGTGAAAATTTTTGCGATTTCAATTGATGATTCGCGCAACAGTCGCAAAGTAGCTCCTTTTGTAAATGGCCGCGGATGGACTTATGATGTTTACCTGGATGAAAACAGTGACTTCCGTCGTGCCCTGGGTATAAACAACCCGCCACACACAATTCTCTGTGATGGCAAAGGCAATATCGTTTGGGAACATAACGGATATGCTCCGGGTGATGAAGAAGAGCTTTACGAGAAAATTGTTGAACTCACAAAAAAATGATTTAACTGATTTTGATATTATTCTCCGGTAAATTCGTAATTTTACCGGAGTTTTTTTTTACATACGGGTTGACGATGAAAAAAGACAGTGATGAAAAAAAGATCAGCTCCTTTCAGATGCTCAGGAGAATATCTGTATTTATTAAGCCTTTTATCAGGCTTTTCGTATTATCAATATTCTTAAACATCCTTTTCTCTACATTCGATGCTATTACTATTGCCTCAATAAAACCGGTTTTTCAACTTATATTTCCGGCAAGTGAGGGAACTGAAGTAAGGCAGACTCCGGCAAATGATGATAGCATGACGGAGATCATACCAACACCTGAATCATTAACAAGAATTAAAGACTACCTTTACCAGGTACTGAACGACCTGATTGAAGAGCCGGGAGATAAAATTGCAACACTGATAAATCTTGGAATATTTATAATTATTGCATTCATTCTGAAAAATTTCTTTAAATATCTTAGCAGCGTTGTTTCCCTTAAATTGCAGGAGGGGGTTATCAAATCAATAAGGGATAAGGTTTTCGACAGGCTAACCTCCCTGCCGATCGGATTTTTTACTAAAAGCCGTTCGGGCAACCTTATGTCGATAATTACGAATGACGTAACCGCGCTCAACAATTCAACGATTTCCTCTTTTACAACGGTTCTTCGCGAGACAACAAAAATATTATTATTCCTTGTAATACTGTTTTCAATATCAACCAATCTGTCCTTTATTGCTTTCAGTACCAGTATTGTCAGTTTGGTTCTTGTAAACCTGGCGATGAAATATATTCGACGTTACGCCAAAAGGATGCAGTCGGCAATGGCAGATTATACTTCCACACTTCAGGAATCTATATCCGGAATAAAAGTAGTAAAAGCATATAATGCAGAGGGAAGCGCTAATGGAAGGTTCTTTTCCGATACAGCCAGGTATGTGCGTTCTGCCATTAAGCATAAGAAAATAATTGCACTTATTCCGTCCATAAATGAAATATTTGCAATACTGGCGCTTTGTGTTGTGTTATTTGTCGGTGGCGTTCAGGTAATAAATAACGAAATGCCGCCAGAAGAACTTATGACTTTTCTTTTTGCTTTATTTGCAATCATGAACCCGATATCACTAGTTATCAATGCTGTTTCCAAATTCCAGCTTGGTTATGTTGCGGCAGGAAGAGTTTTTACTATTCTTGATGAAGAGCCGGAAAAGGAAACCGGAAAGAAGGTAATTGATAACTTCAATGATACAATCGAAATAAGTGGTTTGGATTTTGCCTATGATGAAGGCGCTGTTATTAAGGATGTATCTCTTAAAATAAAAAAATGTACCAAGGTTGCTTTTGTAGGTGCCAGCGGAAGCGGAAAATCCACAATGCTGGACCTAATTGTCAGATTCTACGATCCCGCAGGCGGCAGAATAACAATTGACGGAAGTGATATCAAAGAATATACTCTGAAATCATACAGGTCTTTGTTTGGCATTGTAGCCCAGGAAAGTATTTTATTCAATGACAGCCTTTCGAACAATATTAAATTCGGAAGCCCTGACGCTGATGATAATACTATTGAAGAATCGGCAAAAGTTTCTAATGCTCATGGTTTCATTTCAAAACTGCCGGAAAGATACAATACTTATATCGGAGACCGGGGTGTTATGCTCTCAGGCGGTGAAAGGCAACGTGTTTCAATAGCACGTGCTCTTGTTCGCGATCCTGAGATATTAATATTCGATGAAGCCACTTCGGCATTGGATTCAGAATCGGAAAAAATTGTTCAGGAAGCTATCAACCATTCTCTTGAAAACCGTACTGCAATAATTGTTGCCCACAGGCTTGCCACAATAATCGATTGCGACGAGATATTTGTTTTCGACAAGGGAAGAATAACTGAACATGGCTCACATTCTGAATTGCTTGAAAAAAATGGTGTATATCGCAAGCTTTATGATATTCAGTTTGCCGCTAACCAGGGATAGCAGATAATGTAATTTATCGTAATATTCAGCGGAATTTTTTGTTCTTTGGATAAACAGTAAAATTTAATTTTAAAGATGATTGAGGAAATTTTTTTTGAAAAATATTAACAAATTTGCTAACATTTTCTAATTTATTGAATTTTAAACAATTACAAAATGCTGATTCATGGAGCATAAAGTTGTGAATATATCAATAAAATACTGAATATTAAGGAAATAAATAAATATTATCAAAATATTACATTTTTTTTATTGTTGGAAAATCCTTTTCAAAAGTAAAAAAATATTATATCTTTGCATCACTAATTAAACAACAGGTTTCCTGTATAAATCAGAAGTATAGTTATGACAAAAGAACAGATATTTTCGGGACAGGCGGCTGCCAACCCTAAGGTCAGATGGATTATTTTATTAATCGTCAGTTTTGTAATTGCAGCTAATTATTATGTTTATGATGCATTTTCTTCAATTAAGTCAGTTTTAACCGGCGAACTCGGGATCGATAATACAGACTATGGTATTATTGTTGCAATGTATTCATTTACAAATACATTCCTGTTGATGACTATTTTTGGCGGCATAATACTTGATAAATGGGGTATTCGAAAAACCGGTTTCCTGTTTGTTCTTCTTTGTGTTCTCGGAACATTTATTTCCGCATACGGAATTAGTGATTATTTTTCAGCTGGGGGTTTTGGATATGGTTTTATTGATGCCTTACCTACTGATTATTCTCCCGAAGTTAAAATGCTTATGATTGGAAGGCTTTTATACGGCCTTGGAGCGGAAACAAGTATTGTTGTGATAAATAAAATTATAGTTAAGTGGTTTAAAGGCAAGGAGCTTGCTTTTGCTTTTGCTGTTAATGTTGCAATTGCGCGATTAGGTACGGCCATGGCATTGATTTTCTCACCTATACTTATAACAGCTTCCACCGGCTGGACAACTGCTGTATGGGTTGCTGCAATTCTAATGGGGCTTGGATTATTGGTATTTGTACTTTACATGAGTTATGACATAAAAGTCTCACCCAAAGAAGATAAGGAAGCACTTAAAGATCCGGAGGATGAATTTAAATTTTCCGACATTGTTGCATTGGTTACAAATAAATCATTTATATTTATAATATTACTATGTGTTACATTTTATTCGGCAGTTTTTCCATTTCAGGCTTATTGCCCGGACCTGCTGCACAATAAATTCGGTTTTTCTCTTGAATCCAGTGGTACCTGGACAAGTGCAATTATTTGGGGAACTATTGTATTTACGCCTCTTTTCGGTTTTGTTGTGGATAAAGTAGGTAAGCGTGCAACTCTGATGATACTGGGTTCCTTCCTTTTGCTGCTGTCTCATCTTGCTTTGGGGCTAACGGGGCTTACACCGGTAATTTCCATGGTTGTTCTCGGTATTGCATTTTCGCTGGTTCCTGCCGCAATGTGGCCTTCGGTTGCCTTGATAGTTGATGAAAGGCGTATAGGGACTGCTTACGGGATGATGGCATCACTGCAAAATCTTGGCCTGTTTGCTTTCCCGATACTGGCGGGGAGAATCCTGGATATTTCCAACCCGGGCGTAACCAAGGAGATGATAAAAGCCGGAACAGCAACTTATGATTATACTTATACGATGATCATGTTTGCCGGCCTGGGCCTGGTAGGGCTTGCTTTCGCATTCTTTTTGAAGCGTGAGGACAGCAGAAATTCCGGCTTCGGGCTTGAAGGAATAAAAAAATAATTTGTATTTAAAATATAAAAACCTTATTTTAAATTTATTAGATATTAATCGACATATATTATTTGATAACAGGTGAATTGATTGTTGCCCCACTGGGTGATTTATATCTGTTACAAATTAGATTTATTATTTTTTTTAAATTACGCGGGTAATAATAATGGCTGTTACTTTACAAGTTAAGAAAGCTGCCACTCTTGCTTTGAAAACTTATATAGGTTTGGAAGAGGACGAGAGCATAATGGTATTATGCGATGAAGCCAACAGGGATATTGGGCTGACTTTTTTTGAATCGGCATCAAAAATAACAGATGAAGCTTTTTACTTTGAAATGCCGACAATGGAAATTGACGGTCGGGAACCGCCTGCACAGGCATACAAAATGATGACTGAAGTTGATGTTGTTGTTTGTCCTGCTTCTACCTCGATTGCATATACAAAGGCAAGAAAAAAGGCTGCTGACCTTGGTGTCAGGATAGCCTTGATGCCTGCAATAACAGGTGATACTATAAAACGATGCTTTACAAAGAATTTTTCTCAGACCGAAGAAACTACCCGCAAAGTATTTGAGAAAATTTCTAAAGGAGAGAAATTCAGAGTATATCACGAAAATGGGACTTCTCTTAAATTCGAGAAAAAAGACAGGGAAATTTTTGCCAGCCCGATTGCATTATTGAATATTGGCGAAGGTGGCAACCTTCCTTCGGGCGAAGTATTTTTCTCGCCAAGGGAAAACAGGATAAATGGTATTGTTGTTCTTAATGGTACTGTTTCTACTCTTGGCAATCTTGAATCTCCGGTTGAAATATTCATCAGGAAAGGAAAGGTAAACAAAGTAGCAGGCGGTGGAAATGCAAAACGTTTTTCAAGGCTTATAAACAAAAGCGGCGATATGGGAAAATATATTGGCAAGATCGGTATCGGTTGTAACGAAAAAGCTGAATTTTCCGGTTCAATGCTTGAAGAAGAAAAAGTTTTAGGGGCAATATCACTTGGCTTCGGAAACAATATCGCTCTCGGGGGAAAATTGCAGGTAGACCAGAATGTTACTGCCGTACTTCGCGAATCCACACTCTTTGTTGACGACAAGATAGTAATCAAAGACGGAAAATTTGTTGAAGAATAACAATTGAAACAAGCAAATATAATTCATCCGATGATTAATTTTATCGGATGATTTTTTTTTAATGCAGCCAAAATCCAGATAAAATTATTTCAAATATAAATATTAAGATTTGGTATTTTTTTTGCTTAATCATATATTGATAAATAGATGAATAAAAAATAATACCGGGTAATAAATTGAAAAAAATATTAATACTGATTACTTTTCTGGCCTTATCAGCAGATTGGTTGAACGCGGAAGACGGAGCTCCGCTAAGGCCCGTACTCGGGGTATATGCCAATTACGGCATAAACCTGCATAAAGCCGATTTCAGGGAGTTCAAGAATGTTCCTACCTGTTGCCCGGTTTTTGAAACAGGCCATGGTAGTGGGTTCAGCCTGGGTGCATTAATGGAATTTGATTTGCCATTGAACCTTCGCATAGGGCTGAGGGCTGGTATATCCACTTTGAACGGGGAATTAAGCAAAGATGAAAGCATTCCTGTCAGGATTGGTAATAGTGTTGTTAACGGGAAATTTGCCCATATTCTGAGTTCTGAATTCATGTTGATAAATTTTGACCCATACTTTATCTACAGCCCGGTAGAGAATTTCGGCATTCATTTTGGTGGCAGGATCGGCAATATTACAACTGCAACCTTCGACTATAAGGAAAAGATAACAAATCCTTCGGATCAGGGAGTGTTCGTTGAAAATGGCAAAAGAACCAGAAACGAACAGTCCGGAGATATTCCCGAATACAATGCAGCCTATGGTTCAATATTTATGGGGCTGAGCTATGAATTGCCACTGAACAGAAGTGGTTCCCTAAAATTGGTTCCGGAAGTTTTCTACTTCCAGGGGCTGAGTAATATGGCCGACCAGAAAGACTGGACTATAAGTTCACTTAGCGGCGGCCTGGCTGTTAAATACAGGTATATTCCCGACAAGGAACCGTCGAAACGCGAGAAATTGTACAGGAAACATATTGATACAATAAAAATTGATTCCTATGATATTGCAAAAAGCCATGTTGTAAAAGGAAATGAAAGAAAAGAATATCGCGATGAATTTGTTCGTGATACAATATTTGAAATGGAGATTACCTACAGGACAGACACTCTGTATTCAAGGCCTGCTCCCGAGGCATCTCTACTGCCCGAAACAAAACTCATAGATATAAGCGCCAGGTTTGTTTCAGAATCATTTCCATCGCTGCCGGTTATGTTTTTTGATGAAAACTCAGCTGAACTGGCTGAAAACTACATAAAAATTGAAAATGGTAAAGATTTTGATATAGATGCTATCGAGCCTAATCCATACGCTTTTCACGATAATGCGCTTAATATACTCGGCCAGCGCCTGACGATGTATCCCAGGGCGGCAGTAACTCTTCAGGGGGCTGCTGATTCAACAACCGAGAAATCGGATTGCGGTCTGGCAAGAAAAAGAGCGGAATCTGTGGTTAATTATCTTGTTAATGTTTGGAATATTGACCCTATAAGATTAAAAATTGCACCGGCAAGAGGCAATTGCAGCCCCAAAAATCCTACATTAACACCTAATGACAGCGGATGGTCGGAAAACCGAAGGGTTGATTTCACTTCCGCGGATCCAAGGATGTTTATGCCTGTTGTGCGGAAGCGATTTCTTGAGGCAACCGGCATTTCTACCGAGAATGTGGTATTTAATACTTCCGGTGGTACGAGAACCGGTATTCAGCTTGCTAAAATGAAATGCAGGGTAAATGATAATACGGTCTGGGAAAAAGAATATTCAACTCCGCCTACAAGGGTAACAATCCCTCTGGATGAAACAATGAAATCAAGCCTTGCTGCCGGTTCAAGCCTGAAAGCCGACCTTTATATGGTGGACGGCGACGGCCAGGCAACTGAGGCTCATGCCGAGGTTGCAATTAATTCAGATACTTCGGAAGTGTCGATATCAAGGATGTCTCTTGTACTGTTCGATGTTGGAAGCGACAGAATATCCCGTGCAGGTATCGAATCGATCAGGATTTTTCTTAACGACATGAGGCCGGGGGCAACAATCAGCGTAAAAGGTTATACCGATGCCCTTGGAATTCCGGAGCGAAACAAAGCCCTGTCCGAAAGCAGGGCAAGAAGTGCCGCCAATGCAATTATTAAAATTCGCCCGGATGCCAAAGTTACAACAGTAGAGGGAGTAGCCAGCAGTGAATTCCCTCCGGGTATTGATAGCTACGCCACTCCTATTGACAGGTTCCTGAGCAGGGCCGTTACCATAGAAATTAGAAATGTAAGAAAGTAATTCTATATTATAAAGGAAAAGAAAATGCAGGAAATTTTTATTGATTCCATCTCTGACCAGATTGGCGAAAATCTGGAAAAATTGAAAAAAGCAAAGAGCGTTGACGACAAGGTAAAATATAGCGAAGTAATCAGAAACCTGAGCCAGGCGTTAGAACATTTTTCAAACACATTGAGCAACCTTGCCGCTATTGAACAGGATTTGTCAGATTTTGATGATGAATATTTTGATGATGAAGACGAAGAGGAAAATCCATTTAACTGAAGATTGAAACTGAACTGATCTATTTCAAAAGGCCATACGAAATATTCGCATGGCCTTTGAAGAATATAATATATTGTATCCTATGCCTTTTTAGGCAGAGTAATAATAATATGTGTGCCCCTGCCTTCTTCCGATTCGATTTTTAAATCGCCATGATTGATTTTAGCAAGGTCCCGGCAGATGATAAGCCCCAGGCCCGTTCCCTTTTCATCATTTGTTCCGGGAGTGGATATTTGTTTGTCTATGCTGAAAATATCAAGCAAAGTATCCCGGGACATACCAATACCGTTATCAGAAATCACTACCTGGAAAATATTGTCCATTTCATTCATATCAACTTTTATCTCGCCGCCGTTAGCTGTGAATTTCAGGGAATTGGATACAATGTTCCTGATGATTGTTGATGTAATATTCGGGTCGGCAGGCACAATAATGCCTTCGGGAACATTATTTATCAGCTTAATATTCTTTGCTTCCGACTGAAGTTTGTGTATTGCAAGAACAGCGTCAACCAATATTCTAAGGTCAAAATCCTCGCGAACAAACTGAATTTTGCCAGTTTGTGCCCGCGACCAGTTCAAAAGATTTTCCAACAGGCTGTACACCCCCGAGGCAGAGGAATTTATATCTCTGAGATAAACGGTGATATCATCCTTGCCCAAATCTGCCATTGAATCCAGAAGTATATTCGTGGCATCCCTGAGATTTATAAGCGGGTTTCTCAGGTCGTGGGCTATAATCGAAAAGAATTTATCCTTAGCAGCGTTAACTTCTTTCAATTCAATATTTAAAACCTGCAGAGCCTCCTTTTGTTCAGTAATTTCTGTATTTCTCAAAGTCAGGTCATTATTTGCTTTAATGAGGTCTTTGGTTCTTTCATTAACTATCTGCTCAAGTTTTTTCTGATATTTCTTCAGGTCCTGTTCGGATTTTCTTTCTTTGGTAACATCACGAACATGGATTGCTATAGCTTCGATCTTACTATTTGAATTAAATATCGGGGATTGAGAGATTATAAAAATTCTGTTGTCCCTTGTATCCTCGAAAGTATGAGATTTTCCTGTATTTATAATTACTTTGGAAAAAGACCTTCTTCTTTCCGCTGTTTCCGAATCAAAATAATCATAGATATTTGATCCTGTCATATCCATTATTTTGCTCCCTACTGACAGAGGGAGCAATTTATTGTGCTTCAGAATTACCCCATCAATATCTATCAGAATAGCAATATCTTTAATTGAGTGAATAAAAGCATTTGCAGTTTCTTCTGATTGCTTAAGCTTCTGTTCGGCAACAATTTGTTCTGAAATATCATCAATAATAGCGTACAGCACACTTTTGCCTTTAAGCGGGATAGATACGAGGTTGATTCTTGTATCAATTTCTTTACCATTGGATTTTTGATATTTCCAGTAGAAGCTTATACTACCTCTTTCCCTGGATTTTGTATAGTATTCCTGCTGCATTTGTATCGAGCTATAGCCATCGGGTTGATAATCCGGTGATAAATCTGCCGGCATTAAATTTAATACTAATTCCCTGTCCTGAAATCCAAGCATCTTCAGAAATGCTTTGTTACAATCAACTATCCTGTTCTTTTCAATTATTAGCAAAGGAAGGTCAGAAGAGTAAAATAATTCATAAAATTTTTTTTCACTCATGATCAAGTCGTGTTTGATTCTCTCAAGGTTAATATCTTTTTCCTGATTGTTAATTGCAATAGATTCACGGCTGATTGAAAAAACATGATGTGCCGCTATGCTGATAAGGGCAAAAATAATTAGGGCGGTGCAAACACTTAAGGCATTTGCCATGTCAAAATTATCAGGAATAACAATATTGCTTACAATAAAAAATGAATTGAGAAAAAGAATAATCAGGAATGAATCCCTTCGGGACAAATGGATAAAACTAATAAGGCCGAATTCCAGTTGAATTATCCCGAGAAAATAGAGATTATTGAATCCTCCGATCATGGCACTTATTATCGAAACAGGTATTGATATAATTATTACTCCGGTAATAATTATTACTTTTAACAACTTAATAAAATTGTCGGGATTTATGAAGGAAAAACCAATAAAACCAATACTATATAAAATCGGTAACAGCCTTAAAACAATGCTTACCCAATTTGTTTCTTTAAGATAGAAAATATCTTCGTTCATTGAAATAAATGATGCTGAAATTACCACAATTCCTATTATACGCATTACGCGTATAATTGATTTATCTGTCATGCTCCAATATATTGAATTACTTCTCATTTACTTTCATATTTTTATCCTTTTTTTAACTACTCGTCATATTTTTTCTGCCAATTCCAAGAGTAAAGGATGTTGATTACAAAATTTTGTACAATGAAATAATTTTCCAGAATACTTACCTACATAGTAATATAATTCTAAAAAATTAAAATTAAAACATCAAATTCTTTATTTTTGAATAAAATATATATAATAAATTTAATATACAGTTTGTTTTATGAAAATTCTTGTAATATTGCCGCGTTTTCCATATCCTCTTGAAAAGGGTGATAAACTCAGGGCATATTATCAGATTAAACATCTATCAAAGAATAACGATATCGTATTGTGTGCAGTTTCATCAAGAAAAGTTAAGCCGGAAGAAAAAGAGAAATTAGATAAATTATGCTCTGAAGTTCATGTATTCGAGATGGGAAAGGCGACTATTGCATATAATGTATTGAAAGCATTTTTCAGTGGTAAGCCCCTGCAGGCAGGGTATTTTTATTCAGGAAAAATAAAAAATGAAATAATGGATATTATCCGTAAATCCAAGCCTGATCATATTTATTGCCAGTTAGTCCGGACTGCGGAATATGCAAGGGAGATAGATGGTATTCCAAAAACGATCGATTATCAGGATGCTTTCTCGAAAGGTGTGGAAAGAAGGTTCAAAACCGACCCTGTCTACTATTTGCCCTTATTGAAGCTGGAATATTCAAGACTTTTAAGATATGAAAGGGATGTGTTTGAGCTGTTCGAAAACAAAACAATTATTTCTGAGCAGGACAGAGACCTGATAGACCATCCCGAAAAAAATAAAATACAAATAGTTCGAAACGGAGTGGACCTGGATTTCTATAAGCCGATTGCAGCTGAAAAGAAATATGAACTACTGTTTATCGGCAATATGAATTACCAGCCAAATGTATCGGCTGTAAATTATATTGCCTCGGAAATTATGCCTCTTCTTGAAAATGAGTTTCCGAATATAAAGTTTATGATTGCCGGAGCAAATCCTGCTAAATCCGTACTAAAGCTTCAATCGGAAAATATTGAAGTAACGGGTTGGGTTGATGATATCAGGAAATGCTATGCCGAGTCCGGAATATTTCTTGCACCCATGCAGATTGGAATAGGCCTGCAAAATAAATTGCTTCAGGCCATGGCTATGGAAATACCCTGCATTAGTTCTGCACTGGCAAACAATGCTCTTGGAGCCGTAGACGGAAAAGAAATATTAATCGGAAAAACTCCGGCAGATTATGCTAAGCTAATTAACTACCTGCTATGCAATAAGGATTTTGCTGCCGAAATTGCACGTAAAGGCAGAGAGTTTGTTGAAAATAATTATAACTGGGATGCCCTGACAGAATCCCTGGATAATATGTTTCGTGATTCTCGGGTATGAACCCTAAAGTTAGCTTTAAAAACGGATTTCCCGGCAAGTTGTGTTTGTATATATTCCAACTTTTATCTCCATTGTTATTTTAATTAATTGCTGTATTTTGCAATATTATATGTAATTCCTGAATAGTTTTCATCCCTTCAGTAATGGTGGTAGTTTTTATAATTCAATAAAATTAATTATTTCTGAAACTTTTTATTCGTTTGGGAAGTATTATTAATAAACTTGAACGGAGATAAGATATGAGATACGCCATAATTTCAATTGTTATATTGCTTTCAACGCAGCTATATTCCCAGGAAATGGAATACATTGAAAAGGAAGACTGGCAACGCTTTTCACTTAGCCTAACCTATAACCATTTTCCCGGCTATGAAAACGGCGGTTCAAATATGTTCGGCATTAACATGAAATTCGATTTGACGAAATTTGTCAGCCTGAATTACTCATTATCTTTTGGCAGTTCTTCGGAAATCGGATCCCTGGCTCATGTTTTTGCAGGCCCGGTATGGAGTTATAACCTTATCAGTTCAATTGAAAGTAATGACGGGGAAAATGCAGCAATTGATTTTCTCAACGCTATCAAAGCAGGATCGATTTTGTTTTTGCTAATACCCGAAGGCGTAACTTTTAACTTAGATATGAACGATGATTATTCACTTAATCCATATATCAATCTTTTGGGTTACGAATACTATAACGAGCGATGGTTGATGAGTTCTGAAATTGGCCTTGGAGGAACTATTGGGAAAACAAAGAATTTTTTGATTATGCCCAAAGCCGGCTACAGGTTCTTCTACGAGGGAATAACCGGAAGCGTGGTTTTAGGGGTTGAATTTGGTTATAAGTTTTAAATTGAGGCTGTCTCATAAGCTGACAATGTTGCCACTCTGAAAGCAGCGAAGAGTCTAAAACCTGCATGGATAGCAGATTTTTCACTTTGTTCAGAACCCAAAATAGCAAAAATTCATAATAAAGAGGCATCGCCGGTTTTGAAAATTTAACAGTATGTCAGATTTTGAGTAAAAGCCCGGCATTATTGAAATATCAGATATTGGAATATATCAACAATTTTCTGAAATAACGGTACTATCGATTTTTTACTCTGAGCTGAATCATTAAAAGGAGAGAAAAATGAGATTTGTTGTAATTGCTATGATAATATTGATACCTTCAGAAATGTTTTCACAGGAATCAACATCAGTGAAAAATTCTGATTCGACTAAATGGACTTTTTCCTTTACCTACAGCAGATGCCCTTCTTACGGCCCGGAAGGTGCAAATTTCTTTGGCTTAAGCATCCGGTATGATCTTTTCGAAGCTTTAAGCCTGAACTATACTGTATCTTTTGCCAAAATTCCGGATATTGGAAATGTTACTCATGTTTTTGCAGGCCCGGTTTACGGCTTACATCTTTTTGAATCAATAGGCGATTATAGAACGAATGATGACGACGACGACGAATATTACAGCGATGATGAGTATGAAAGTGAGTGTGAAGCCCGGAATGAAATTTCTGCTGTCGGGGCAATTCTTGCTGTTTGTTTTATGATACTTCCCGAGGGAGTGACGGTAAATATCAATCTTAACGATGACTATTCGGTGCATCCGTACATGAATTTTCTCGGAATTGAATATAACAAAGGTGTTGGAACTCATTGTTCTGAATTTGGCGTAGGAGCGGCAATCGGCAGATCCAAAAAGTTCATTTTTATGCCCCGTATCGGTTACAGGATGGCATTGGAAGGAAACAGAAGCAGCTTAATTATGGGTATTAACATTGGTTTCAGATTTTGATTTGTACCAATATGCACTGAATTTAACTGATCATAAAATTGATGAATAATATTTGCGGCCCACAAATTTAATAAGCCTGCCAAGTTGAACCATTTCGTATTTGAATTTGGGAACTTAATCATTACAATTGATGACTATCTGGATTTTAATTTCGTCCCTCAGTGCATGAATATCGTGATACATTATAGAATGATACCTGTTGGCGTAATTGTTTTTTAGTATTTTTGTACTGGTTTTTGTAAAAATTTAATAAATTCCCGTTGAATTAGCGGCACTGACAAAAACCTGAAACAGATGCCGTTTTAATATTCCGGATACTGTGCCGTCTTTTTTTTCAGGTATCTTTTTCAGGGATGCCATTTATCGGGAACATTTGAATTTATTATTGATTTCATTTTTTTATCCAGAGTATACTTATTTAATTAAAAAACCAAAGGCAAAACTTAATGAAAGGACCTGTAGCCCTTGTTGACTGCAATAATTTTTATGCTTCCTGCGAAAGGGTTTTCAACCCGGCGCTCAGGAACAAGCCTATTGTTGTCCTTTCAAATAATGACGGTATGATCATTGCACGGTCGAATGAGGCTAAGGAAATTGGCGTTAAAATGGGTGAGCCGCTTTTCAAGATCAAACCCTTTATAAAAAAACATGATGTAAGGGTATTTTCTTCAAATTATACTCTTTACGGAGATATGTCGCGAAGAGTAATGGATACCCTGGAACAGTTTTCACCTGATGTGGAAATATATTCTATAGATGAAGCCTTTGTAAGCCTGGAGGGTATAAACGGAAACCTTGATGATTATGCCAGCGAAATCCGCGAAACCGTCTATCGCTGGACGGGCATACCGGTTTCAGTGGGAGTTGCCCGGACGAAAACACTTGCTAAAATCGCCAACCGCTATGCGAAGAAACATCCCGAATGCAATGGAGCGCTCAATATTTCGGATGCCCCGGATATAGACAAATATCTGAAATGGACAGATGTTTCGGATGTTTGGGGAATAGGAAGGCAATATTCTAAACTATTGAACAAGAACGGAATAAATAATGCCTGGGAGCTTTCCAAAGCAAACGAATACTGGGTAAAAAAGAAAATGACGGTTATGGGTTTAAGAACAGTACTGGAATTACGGGGAATATCATGTATTGAAATGGAATATACACCCCCTGCAAAAAAAGCTATTGTATCCTCCCGGTCATTTGGCAGGTATGTAACAGAATTGAATGATTTGAAAGAAGCCATTTCATTATTCACAAGCAAAGCAGCAGAAAAGATGCGTCAGCAAAAATCAGCAGCCACATTGCTTGCTGTTTTCCTGCGAACCAACCCATTCCGCAAGGAAAAACCTCAGTACCACAATGGCTGCCAGGCACAGATGCCTGTTCCGGCATCTTCAACTTCCGAATTGCTGTTTTATGCGATGAAATCCCTGGAACAGATATACCGGGAAGGATATGAATACCAGAAAGTGGGCGTTATGCTTAGCGGCCTTGTGCCGCACGACAGTTCGCAGATGTCCCTTTTTGAAACAGAGGACAGGAAAAGAATGGCACGTATAACAGAAATTGTGGATAAAGTAAATGCAATCTATGGCAGGGAAACGATTTTTCACGCTTCATCCGGCACCGGCAGGAACTGGAATATGCGCCGGGACAAACTCTCGGGCAGATATACAACCAATTGGGGCGAACTTCCTGAAGCAAAAGCAGGTGTAATTGAATCCTTGAAAGATTTTGGTATCCAATTGGAACTGTTTCCCTGAAATATTTTTTAAAATTAAAACTATTAGCGTTAAGAATTTGCATAAATGATATAAATAATTTAATTTTGTACCTGAATGTAAGAGCATATCTGTTAATTACTTCTATCTCAACCGCGTTATTTGATTTTTTTATGATTTCCGGAAAAACAATATAGGATATTTGACTATATTGAGCAATAGCAATATTTTTTACAATAAATTTTTATTTTAAGCGACTTCGCTTTAAGTAACTGAAATATATAACTTATCACAATTTACCAGCTTAAAATCACTTCGAAATTATCATACACTTAATAATTCACAAAAATTCGGAAAAAACAATATGAAAACGTTTAAAAAACGTAAGCCAAAAGAAAAACCGGTAAAGGAAAAGCAATTGCCGTTTGATGATATGACTATGGTAGATCAGGAGCCGGAAGAAATTCCGATTCCCGAACCACTGATAGACATCGCTGAGCTGAAATCAAAAAAAATTGCTGAATTAACCAAAATTGCCAAAGAACTGGGAATTGCAGACCTTTCAAACCTGAGAAAGCAGGAGCTGATTGTAAAGATCGTTGAGTCTCAGAACAAACAGCATAAGGAAATTAAATCCGTTGACGGATTGATAACAAGCGGAGGAGTGCTGGAAGTTCTTCCTGACGGTTATGGATTCCTCCGTTCATCTGATTACAACTATCTTTCTTCTCCTGATGATATTTATGTATCGCCATCCCAGATTAAAAAATTTATGCTTAAAACCGGTGATACTATTCGCGGGCAGGTAAGGCCCCCGAAAGAGGGCGAGCGTTTTTTTGCACTCCTTAAAATTGATACAGTCAATTACATGGATCCGGAGTATGTTCGCGAGAGAACAAGGTTCGATAACCTGACCCCGTTTTACCCCCAGGAAAAATTTAAACTTGAAGTAAAGCCGAACGAATATTCAATGCGAATAGTCGATATGCTTTGCCCCGTTGGTAAAGGGCAGCGCGGGCTGATAGTTGCTCCGCCCAAATCAGGTAAAACAATCCTTCTGCAGCAAACCGCTAACAGTATTAGCGCAAACCATCCGGATGTAAAACTTATCGTGCTTCTGATTGACGAAAGGCCTGAAGAGGTTACCGATATGGAGAGAAATGTACGTGCCGAAGTATTGGCCTCCACATTTGATGAGCCGCCCGAGAGACACGTTCAGGTAGCTGAAATGGTTCTTGAAAAAGCAAAAAGGCTTGCAGAAACAGGCCAGGATGTGGTTATCCTTCTGGATTCGCTAACCAGGCTTGCCAGGGCTCATAACACTGTTATCCCTCATTCCGGCAAGATTCTTTCCGGTGGTGTGGATGCCAATGCATTGCACAAACCCAAACGCTTCTTTGGTGCTGCCAGGAATATCGAGGAAGGCGGATCGCTGACGATTATTGCTACCGCTCTTATCGAAACAGGTTCAAGAATGGACGAAGTTATCTTTGAAGAATTCAAAGGTACAGGTAACCTTGAACTCGTGCTTGACCGCCGTGTTTCTGACAGGAGAATCTATCCTGCCATGGATGTTAATAAATCCGGCACAAGGCGGGAAGACCTACTTATGCCGAAAGACGAGCTTAAGCGGGTATGGGTTCTCAGGAAAGTTCTTGCAGATATGCAGCCTATGGAAGCTATGGAATTCCTGCTCAAGAGGATCAAGGGCACACGCTCGAACCGCGATTTCCTTATGGGTATGAACAGCTGATAAACATAAAATTTGTTTTATTGAAGGAGTTCCAATACCGGGGCTCCTTTTTTTGTATTCTAATCTCTGTCGTAATTCCACTTATATATAATTTCCAGAAATCCGGTATCCGGGTAATACATACGGTCTGTCTTTCTACCTCTTTCCCAATACCCGCTTGGGAGGTAACTGCCCACCGCCGGCGCCGACAAATTCCGGAAAAATTCCCCTCCCTTGGAGGGGATTAAAGGGGTGGTTTTCTTGCTTTGATTTGGATCAAGGCAGCAATAGGTTAAAACTTTGGTTCTTTGCTTTCGACCCTTCCTACCTCCCCCCGGCCACATTCTTCATACATTATCTGCAAACGAAAATGGATTCTTCAGTCGCAAGCTCGTTCAGAATGTCATTTTCTTTCAGAAATGCCTGTTCCCGGGGAAGAATAAAAAAAGGCCGCGAAGATCGCGGCCTTTTGATATTTATATATCTTTTAGATTAACGGTTAACAACAAACATCTTTGTTACAGACTGGCCTTCAACTGTAAGTGTGTAATAATAAACACCTGAGGAAAGATTTTCTGTGTTTACATTTACAACGTGTACGCCTTCAAACTGATGGCTGTTAAGAAGGCTCTGAACCCTCTGGCCAACAGCATTGTAAAGATCCATCTGAACGTTGGCATCTCTGTCAAGAACAAAACCTATTTCAGTAATGTTATTTACAACAGGATTCGGAACAGCGTCTTTAAGTGAGAAGTTGAATGCCTGTGTATTTACTTCAACGCCAACAGTTTTAAAGTTCCACATTCCAAGGTATGCATCCTGGCCACCGTCAATTATCATCTGCATGATATGCGGATCATAATCTTTACGATCACTTGTTGAAGTTGCCTGATATTCCCTTGTCATATATGTTAGAACTGGTGCAGCGATTGCATTCGGAACAACTTTAGGAATCCATGAAAGTTTGTTAAACTGGTTGTCGTCTGTAATATTTATTGCAGGTCCCCAGGCATTATCACCATGAGCCCTGAAAGCACCATGAATATCGGAAGTCCACATTGTATCCGGGAAGAAATCGCCATCCCAGCCGCCAAGGCCTTTTTTGTTAGGATCAAGAATTACATATTTTTCAGTTTCTTCATCAAATTCTTCCTGCATCCATTTTACGATGATACCTTCGCCGTCAGCAGTTTTGGCTAACTGAACTTCGTGTGCCCTGTTATTTGATATAAGAGAATCAAACAGTACATCGCCCGAGCCCTGATTCTGGATAACGTAAGGATCGCGGTATCTGTATGTGGTAATTTCACGAACGCCCCATGCGCCGGCTTTTTTATATGCCTCAACAAGGTGAGGAGTACCAATCTGATTTTCGGGATCATCAGGATCTGTTTCCCATACGATTATCCTGTATGCCATGCTGAATTCGTCTTCGCCTGTAACAACGAAACCATTAGCGGAGTAAGGCATAGAACCGGGAATTGCAACGCCTTCAGCGTTTGGATCCTGGCCTAATTCATCGATAAGAGTTGTAAGCAGTGAGCTGGGCATCTGATCGAAATCAGACCATGTCTGGCCAAGGTCAGTTGATTTTGAAACACCAGGTACGCGGGCATCCTGATTTTCAATGAACATATTGTTTACAGCTACATACACATTACCTGCTTCATCAACGTCGATATCCATCGGGCCGTTGTAAGATGAACCAAGGCCTCCGTCTGAAGAACGGAATTTGGATGTTGACCACTGGCTCGGAATATCAAGAGAAGTGAAATCAAAAGCGTTGTCTGAATCGAAATAAACACCTGAGAAGCCATAAGCGCCATACTGGTATCCGTCAGCATTGCTAAGAGTTGAAGTATTATATGCATAACCTTCGTCTTCGCCCTGGTAAGATACTGTATTCATAATCGACCACATATAGCCTGTGCCGGGGCCGTCAATTTCAAAGTTCTCCACGCCGTCGGGTGTAATGAAAAGATAAAAACCGCCATTATAACCATACTGCTGGCCGTCCCATTTGTAAACCCTTGTTGTTATCAGATAGTTCATTTCTGCCGGGTTTGAACTTCCGTTTGGATTGAGAACTGCAATCGACGGGTTAACACAAATAGTTCCCTGTTCTTCGAATACGTCCATCTGTGTGAAGTTTGTGCCATCTGCTGTATAGTGAATACGGATGAAACCAGTCATTATCTCATCATCGTCTTCTTTCAAACCATAAGGTGAGTCAGCAATAAAAGTCATGCCTGAAGTTGCATCATAAGCAATAGGTGTTGAGTTGAAATAAGCACCCCAGAAACCGCTTCCAGAAGAAAATGCAGGGTTGTATTTACCCAAAATTGTCGGAAGGTGATCTTTTGTGTCAATATCCTTCATGTACTGTGTTTTGATCTCAATGTTATTGAGGTCCGGAGCATTGCTTACCATCATGTCCTTAGCAAAGATGCTTAAAGGAAGCACGATGAGTGCAATAGCGTAAATTAATTTTTTCATCTTAACTCCAAGATTTATATAAAACAATAAAACAATTATCAATTTCGGACAAAATTAACTCTTAAATTATATACAATCAAGTAAATTTACATTTTTAATATAATTTCTTAACAATTTTTTAACAAAAACAGCTAAATAATATAATAAAACTTTCGCAATTTCACCTCAGCCTCGGTTTGTGAGACACATAAACAACAAAAAAGGTTACAAATTATTGTAAGTTAGGTTTTCAAATAATCATCACTCTATAAGTATAACTGAGAAAAATCTATTTCGTTCCCTTTCGATCAAATATTTTTTCTTTCTCAAGAATTGAAATTATTGATTCGGTAAATTCCGAAACATCCCTCTGATCAAGATGTGATGTTTCAGGAAGTTTAAATTTCGATAATTCCGGATAATCTGCAAAGTAAATGCAGGGAGCCCCTACATTATCCCCGAAGTAATCCCAAAATTCATTTCGCGGGAAAAGTTCATTTTCCCTTTCAAACAGTGCATCGGATGTGGGATAGCGAATAAAAAGAACTACCCCACCCCGATTTCTGATCATTTCTGAATATTTCCTGAGAACAGAGGTTCCCTTATGAAATTTCTCAATAGATAGTTTACTTTCAATAAATTTTAGATATTTAAGTTCAATATCAATTCTCTGCCGTCGGTGTTTCTTAATATCAACCAGGGTGTAATCGGCTCTTCTGCTTCTGTCTTCGAATGTTTTAAGATAATTTTCGGAAGGCATTTCCCCAAGAGATATCCATGATTCGGCAAAGTTCACAGGGTTAAAAAGCGGATTGGCAAGTACAAGGTTTTTCTGTAAAAATGTAGATATTTCACGGTTTATCCTTGTATTAAGATTATAATTGTTCCTGTAATAATTGTTATGATATGCCTGGCTGCGTCCCGGATCGGCATTCAGAATAGCAGCCTCGTTTATGCTGCAAAGAACTATTCCACAGAAATCCTCATCTTTTGCCAGTGCTTCCAAAGTCAGTTTGGGATTGCTGCCGTCAATAGCCAGGTTGATAATATTATAATCCGGATATTTTTCCCTGAAAAGCTGCATATCAAAACCCAGCTGAATTCTTGATGCCCCTATAAGAACAAATTCTTTCGGGCTTTTTCCCAGTTTGTCCCTTTCCAATGACCATAGTGCGGCATCATCGGTTATAACTGTAGGATAACCCATAGCTCTGAAAAAAATTTCCATGCCAATCAATACCAACAAAGATGAAGCTATTGCTGTCAACCAAATCTTACCTGATAATTTCATTGGCTCAGAACTGGAAATAGATGAAGGCACGGTCGTCTCCGGAAAGTGTAACAATAGCGAGAAGCATGGCAGCTAAGATAATTATTCTAAGGAACGCCGGCATTTTTTCTGTAACCCGGCGCACACTTGTATCCCTCATATTCCAATGGATAATTAAGATAACAATTGTAGCAAAATATGAAATTGCCAGATCCTTAAGCCTCAGGCTGAGCATACTTGCATTCTGAAGTCCGAACATCGATTCGATAATATCGAATGCGTGGGTAAATGTATCAGCCCTGAAAAACACCCATGTTATGCACACCAGCCAGAAGGTGAAAAGTGCAAGAATTACTTTAACCGGTTTTCTTTCCCATATTTTACCGGCCGGAATTACTTTGCGCAGCAGCCTCTCTACTATCAGGTAAAAGCCGTGCAGCCCGCCCCATACAACAAAGGTCCATGAAGCTCCGTGCCACAGGCCGCCAAGCAGCATAGTAGCTGAAAGGTTAATGTAAGTTCTAACATTGCCTTTCCTGTTGCCGCCCATGGATATATAAAGATAATCCCTCAGCCAGGAAGAAAGTGAAATATGCCAGCGCCTCCAGAAATCCGAAAAGCCGATTGCAGCGTAGGGATAGCGGAAGTTTTCCGGCAGGATAAAACCAAGGGTCATTGCAATTCCAATAGCACAGGTGGAATATCCTGAAAAATCAGCAAATATCTGCCCGGCAAAGGCAAAAGTACCGGCATAAGCGCTGATTGTATCTGGCTGCGCGGGATTTGAGTATATCTGCTCGGCTATCGGAGCAAGAAGGCCGTCGGCAACAACAATTTTCAGAAAAAGGCCAATCACAAAATGATACATTCCCCAGGAAAGATTGGAGGATTTGAATTCTTTCTTTTTTTCACATTGGGGCAGAAAGTCAAATGCACGGACTATTGGCCCTGCTACAAGCTGTGGGAAAAATGTAACATATAGCGCGTAGTCAAGGAATGAATGCCAGGGTTTGCCTTTTCCTTTATAGATATCTATTGTATATGACAATGTCTGAAATGTATAAAATGATATGCCGACGGGAAGGATAATATCGGGTGCGGCAGGCTGGTAATTAACCCCGATTAAAGCCATAAAAGCTGAAAAATTATCAACAAGAAAACCGCCGTACTTAAAAAATGACAGCAGCCCGAGGTTTACAATCAGGCTTCCGGCAAGGAATATTTTTTTTCTTGATTTACTGTCTTCCACATGGATACGCCTTGCCAGGAACCAGTCCGCAAGGGTTGAAACCCACAATAATATCACGAAAGGCGGATTCCAGGCAGCATAGAACATGTAGCTTGCAACAAGCAATACAGTTTTGTTTACCTGCCAGTTTTTAACGAGATAATGCAGGCTGATAACAATAATAAAAAATGCAATAAATGTATAAGAATTAAAAAGCATTAAATTTCATTTATTAAAATTAAAATTTTCAGGCTTACAAATTAATAATATCACGCCATATTACAATGATGAGAATTTGAGAGTTGTTCAACATAGTTTTTTCTGAATGTAAAAATCTCCTTTCAGCTAATTTTGAAAGGAGATAATATTTAAAAATTAAATTTAAAATATTCAAGCTATCATTCCGCCGAATCTTTGTTTACCTCTCCATTCACCGGAATGGGATAATCACCATTAAAGCAGGCTGTGCAGTATGATACGCCTTCATCCTTTGGAACAGATTTCAGCAAAGTATCAAGTGTAAGGTAGTGCAGGGAATCAACACCGATTGCTTCTGCTATTGCATCCTGATCCTTGTAGTGATTGGCAATAAGTTCTTCCCTGCTCGGGAAGTCCATACCATAGAAACAAGGGTATTTTATTGGCGGTGAAGTGATTTTGCAATGAACGCAATTAGGGCCGGCATCTTTTATCAGCTTAATAAGCGATTTTGAAGTTGTGCCACGAACTATAGAGTCGTCCATTACAACAATATTTCTGTTTTTTATAACTCCCTTAACCACATTGAATTTCACTTTCACTTTGAATTCCCGATTGTCCTGCCCCGGCGCAATAAATGTTCGTCCAACATAGTGGCTTCTTATCAAACCTATTTCGTAGCGGGTAGGCCCCTGGTGCTTATTATTCTCAACAGCATAGCCAAGAGTAGCAGTGTTTCCGCTGTCGGGCACAGGTATAACCGTAATTTTTTCTCCTTTAGGAGCTTTTATCGGGCTTTCGGCCGCTAAGTTCTTGCCAAGTTTTCTTCTTACTTTATCAACATTATGCTCGAAAATTTTACTATCCGGACGAGAGAAATATATATATTCAAAAATACAATGATGTGCTTCCGGTGTTTCTTCGATAATTTTATAGGTTGTCATTTCGCCGGTTTCAACAGTTTTTCGGTTTATAACCACTATCTCATTGTGCTTTACCGACCTGACATATTCAGCACTGATAATATCAAAAGCGCAGGATTCCGAAGCAACAAAATATGCCCACTCGCCGTTAACTTTTTTTCTGCCAATGCAAAGAGGACGGACACCATGCGGGTCGCGGGCCGCAATCAGGGAATCTTCTGTAAGAATGCAAAGCGAATAAGCTCCTTTGGCTGTTTCCAGAGCTTCCCTTACCTGGTCAATCTGAGTTTCCTTTTTGCTGTGTGCAATCAGGTGCATAAAAATCTCTGAATCTGTTGTTGTCTGGAAAATAGCACCCTCTCTCTGGAGTTTTTTCCTTAGTTCCATTGTGTTTGTAAGATTGCCGTTATGAGCCACGCAAAGAATTCCCGAGTGGTAAAGCATGTTGAAAGGCTGAATATTGGCTCTTGAAGATGATCCTGTAGTAGAATAACGGTTATGCCCTATACCGGAATCGCCTTTCAGGACTTCGGTAAGCGTGTCCGGTTCCGAAAAAACATCTAATACCAGGCCTTCGCCCCTTGTATAGGCAAATCTTTTCTTTTTCTTTTGCTCGTCATAATATATGGTTGTAATTCCTGCAGCTTCCTGTCCGCGGTGCTGTAGTGAATGCAGCATATAATAGCTCATTATTGAAGCCTGGGGGTGGTTAAAAACACCAACCACGGCGCAGTTTGGCCTTGGTTTGTCCAAATCGGGGTTTTGCATGTAATTATGATCCGTCATCATCAGCCCATTCTATGTATCATCAAAAGTTCAAAACTACGGAATTATTGAAAAAATATTAAATAAAAAGATTGAGTATTTGGATTCTGTGGAAAAATAAAAAAACCCTGCACATGCCAGCAGGGTTTTCAGTTATCAGAAGAACTTATCACCAAGTTTTAAATTTATTCGAAGTTGAGTTTTAGTTCTACAAAGCCACGTTTGTCAACACCACATCCCGGGCAAAGCCAGTTATTTGGAATGTCATCTTCGCTGCGGGGATTATCCAAATCCCTGCTTCTGTCTATATTTTTGGGGTTTCTTACGTTCCCGCAATTGGGGCAAATATTCTGATCCATTTATATCTCCGAAGAATTATTCGTAACAAATATTATATTTAGCTAACGCTAACAATATTGTTTTATTTTAAAAATCCCCGGAAAATATTTTCTGCCTCCAGGAAAATAAAAAAAAATCCCCTCCGTAATATGGAAGGGATTTAGCATAAACATTTATGAATTGAATTAGCTATGAACAATATGGCCTTTAAGAATTTCCCTGGCTTTATTCAGGCCTTCTTCATCAAATTCATTCATTGTAATATCAATACGGCAATTTTCATTCAGCCCGGCCATACTCTCCGGCAAACATGACAAATGATTGAAACTGAAATTCAGATCTATCAGATTTGTAAGATTGCCAATATTTTCGGGAAGTTTAACCAATTCATTTTCATACATCAGGAGTTTGGTTAGTGAAGCAAGCTTACAGAATGAATCAGGGAGCGTTTCAATAAGATTTTTATGAAGCCTGATTTTGTCCAGATTGATAAGATTGCCAATATTTTTTGGCAATTCTTCAATATTATTTTCTTCTACTTCCAGTTTTTCAAGTGAAATTATTTCACAAATGCTATCCGGCAATTTCGATAAATGATTGCCCGATGCACGAAGCTTTTTCAGGTTCTTAAGGTTGCCTATATTTTCAGGAAGATCGATCAGCCTGTTTTCTCTAAGAATAAGCTCATCAAGGTTTTCAAGCCCGGAAATTGATTCCGGCAGGGATTTCAATTTATTATTGTTCAGCCCGAGCCTTTTCAGATTGTTAAGTTTGCCAATACTATCAGGCAAGGTTTCAAGATTATTCCAGCTGACAACAAGTGTATGAAGTTTACTGAGATTTCCGATTGATTCGGGAAGTTTTTTCAATTTATTGCCGCTTAATTCCAGCTTGGAAAGTTCTTTCAATTGTTCTATTTCTTCGGGAATTTCTTCTATCTGATTATTCCAGAGAACCAATGATTGTAAATTTTTTAGTTTTAAAATATCTTTCGGAAAACATTCAAGGTCTTTGAAGTGAAGGTCAAGTTTATAAACTTTGTCAACATTTGCCAGTGCGCTGTCTAAATCAAAGAAGATATTTTCGTTCTGAAAATTCTCCGTTCCGTTTCCGTCTGAGATGGTCTGCATTTAACCTCCGAGAAAATTAATTAATCGCTAAAAACTTCAATACTTTGATTTAAAATAGAATAAAAAAAGGCAATAAGCAAGAAAAAAAATTAAATTATTTGTCAGTTTAGAATAAAGTTTTTAGATTATATCTTCTTTAACAATTGATGAAAAACGGAGCTGATGCAATGGGAACATTTTGTCGAATTTCAATTATTATTTTTTTCTTTCTTTACGTTATTGATATACATGCGATAGAAAATAAAATATCCACTGCCACTGAATATTTTCCACAGCCTTATGATATACTTCTTTATGATGCCGATATTAAATTTTCCGACCTTGAATCAGTCGAGATCACTGCTGTTAATCATATCCACTTAACATGGACAGAAAACCCGCGGAACAAGGCTGTTTTTATTCATCTAAGGGATTTAACAATTGATTCAGTTAAATACAATGATGAAGGATCTGTTTATTTTGTGAACGGTCGGCCTGAGGATGATGATTTTTTTTATTACGTACAGGCTCCTTACGAAGCAAAAACGGGAGACACAGCTATACTTTCAGTATATTATCATGGTAAAATGACCGACGAGGCTGATTTCCACTGGGGCGGTGTACGCTATCAGGAAGGAATTCTTTATGCACTCGGAGTTGGCTTCAGCAATGGATATGTATCAACTACTAGGCACTGGCTGCCTTGCTATGATGTTCCCTCGGACAAGGCAAGGTTTCATGCAAAATTCAACGTCCCGGTTGGGAATAAAGTTGCTTCCAACGGAGTTGTTAACGTAATTAATTTCGACAACGGAACCGATACTTATGAATGGACGCATGATTACCCCACGGCCACATACCTTCTGACTTTTGCTGCCGGCCCTTATGCACTGATCGAAGATGATTACAACGGGCTGCCAATAGAATTATATTCGCTTCCTGACGACACAACAGCAAGCAAGTTCGTTTATTCACACGTTAAGGATATGGCTGCTGCCTACGAAGAAAGATTCGGGCCTTACCCTTTCGAAAAAATTGGTTACTGCAATACAGCCAGGGGAGCAATGGAGCATCAGACTATGATATCCTTTTCATCCAACTATCTAAGATATTTATATTCGAGCAATGATGATATGAATATGACCGTTGCTCATGAACTTTCCCACCAGTGGTTCGGCGATATGGTAAGCCCTTATGACTTCCGCGATACATGGCTGAACGAAGGCTTTGCCGTATTCAGCGAAGCAATATGGGCCGAAGCCCAATGGGGCTATACCGGGTATCTGAACTATGTTGAAAAAACGATGAACGAGTACCTTTATACTAATGCCGTAGATGAACATGTGTTTCCCCTTTATGATTTTCCGCGTGAGGAGCCTTCATCAAACTACCCATATACTATATATCATAAGGGGGCTTCGGTGCTGGCAATGCTCAGATATGAACTTGGCGACAGTTTGTTTTTCGGTGCTGTAAGAAAGTATCTTAATGATTTTGCCTACGGGAATGTAACAACCAAGGGCCTTCAAACCACTATGGAGAATTTCAGCGGCAAGGACCTTAGTACATTCTTTGATCAATGGGTTTACGGGCGTGGCTGGCCTGTGCTGACTTTCGAATTGATTAAAGAAAGCGAAAGCAAAGTCAGGATAAAAGCCAAACAGGTACAACCCAAAAGCTATGGGGCCTATCTTGGAATACCTTTGGAATTCGGTTTCAAGAACAACATGGGAAGAACTGAATACAGAATAGTAAGGATGAATGAAGTACAGCAGGAATTTACTTTTGATTCTCTCGCCAAATTTATTAATGTTACGATAAACCAGGGGCCTACATTAAGGACTTTGATGAAAACCGAAAGTATCAGCGGAATTCAAGACCTGAAGAAAAATAATATTTTCCTGTATCCTAATCCTGCCGCAGATGTTATTAATATAGGCGGAGAGAATTTATCCGGGGCCAGGTTAACGATTTTTGATATTCAGGGGTATATGCTGATGGAGACAATTATGGAAAACAGCAGATTAGATGTTTCCGGACTATCACCGGGCCTTTACAACATTGTAATAGATAATTACAAATGTGCCAGAAGAATGCCCTTAGTAATTATACGTTGATATCCTGATTTGCAATATTCAGCAAAAAGAGATTAATTTGCATATTACTAAATTCAGAATGTTGAATAAACAGATGGTAAAATAAATTGATAAATATGGAATTAGCAGAACAGTTCGGTGAGAATTGGAAAGAAGTTCAGGAAAATGCAAGAAAAGCAGCCATAGGTTGCGGACGTAAACCGGAAGAAATTAAAATTATTGCCGTCTCTAAAACGCATCCCTTCGAATATGTTGAAGCAGGCCTGGCAGCCGGAATCAGATATTTTGGCGAAAACTATGCCCAGGAGCTAAGGGACAAAAGCAAGTATGCCACAGAAAACAATATCGAAATTCCGGAATGGCATTATATCGGCCATTTGCAATCCAACAAAGTAAAATATGTTGCACCCGTCGCGGCAATGATACATTCGGTTGATTCCGTTAAGCTGGCCAAAGAAATTAACAAGCAGGCCGCAAAGCATGACAGAACAATCGATATTCTGCTGCAGGTAAACAGTTCGGGCGAAGATTCTAAATCCGGTTGTGAGCCCGATGATGTGTTTGATATAGCCAAAGAAACTCTGGAAATGGAAAATCTGAAAATTCGCGGGCTGATGACCATTGGTTCTTTCTCCTACGATGAAGACGTTTACAGGGCCGAATTCAGGCTGATGAAAAAACTTAGGAACCAACTCGCCGATAAGCACGGCAATGAAATATTCGAACATCTTTCGATGGGAATGACTCATGACTATGAGCATGCAATCGAAGAAGGCGCAACTATAGTAAGGGTTGGCACTGCAATTTTCGGGCAAAGAAATTATAATAAGTAAAGGATAGGAATGAACAGCAATATTAGTGAATTAAAACAAAAAATGAAAGAATCGGCAGAATTTATTGAGAATATTATTTCGGAAAAGCCGGAAATTGGAATAATCCTTGGAACAGGGCTTGGAGGACTTGCCGATGATATTGAAAAAGAACAGGTAATTGATTATTATGAAATTCCCAACTTTGTTGTTTCAACGGTGGAAGGCCATGCAGGCAGGTTGATATTCGGAAAGCTTGGCGGAAAAAACGTAATGGCAATGCAGGGGCGCTTCCATTTTTACGAAGGATATTCCATGCAGCAGATCACCTTCCCCATCAGGGTGATGAAAGCTCTTGGCATCGAAACTATGATCGTTTCCAATGCCTGTGGTTCGGTGAATAATTATATGCTTGCTGGTTCGGTTATGATAATAGATGACCATATTAACCTGCTTGGCACCAATCCGCTGATCGGCCCGAATGATGATTCGATAGGATTGAGATTCCCCGATATGTCCGAACCCTATTCGCAGGAATTGATAGAATTGGCGGAACAGGCCGCGCTCGAAAACAATATAAAAATTCATAAAGGCGTTTATGCCGCTCTTTCCGGCCCAAGCCTTGAAACAAGGGCAGAATACAGGATGCTCAACATAATTGGTGCCGATGTTGTTGGTATGAGTACTGTACCGGAAGTTATTGTTGCCAACCACATGAACATGAAATGCCTCGGCCTTTCGGTTATCACGGACGTGGGATTTCCTGTTGGTGTTGAAGTGGTTACACTTGAAAAAGTTATGGCTGCTGCAAAAACTGCCGAACCGAAAATGAATGCAATAATCAGAAATGTTATCAGGAAACTATAAATTTTGAAATTTATCTCGGAGAAAATTATTATGAAAAATTTACTTGTCATATTTTTTGTCGCATCATTGCTTGTACTTGCTTCATGCAACGACGATGAAAAGGTAATCGGGCCCGAAGGCGAAGCATGGAAAGCTCTGCTGGCAAGGGGCAGCAATATGTCGGTACTCTCGCTTATGAATATGCCCTCGGGAAGCATAAGCGATCAGGATATTTATCAAACTGCCAATGGCGAGACTTTGCCCGGAAAAGTAACCAAAATCCTGAAAAACAACAGCCAGTTATATCTTCTGATGCCCGATGCATATAAAATTGAAATTATCAGCGACCTGAATTACAAGCATATTGCAACCATTGATTACTCTGCAAATATGTTAAAACCCTTTGATATTTGCTTTGTTAATGCCACTACAGCATATATTGCTCACGGTGAGGATTCCGTGGTCAGCGTTTTCGATACTAAAAACCTGAAACTTGCTGACGAAACTATTCCCGTCGGGCGCAAACCTGTTGCTATTGCAGGCTCGGGAAATCAGGTTTACACGGCAAACTTAGAAGACAATACTGTTTCTATTATTGACAGCAGACTGAATCGGGTAACGAAAACTTTGGTGGTTAATCCCGACCCGGTACTTATAGAGGCATCACATGACAACCAGACCATAGTTGTTATCAGCGCCGGGCAGGGAAAATTCGACAACCTGCCTGCCAGCTCTGCCTACGTTCAGTTTATTTCTGTTGCTGATGCAGAAATCGCCCATAATATTCCTCTTGGAATTGCCGGGGCCGAAGCTGAAACAAGAATTCCCATTGATATGACAATATCGGAAACCGACTGGGCATTCATAGCAACCCAGGACGTATTGTTCAAAATCGATTTAAGATACAAAGATCTTGTTAAATTTGTAAGCCGCTATGAATATACCGGATTACAATATCACGGCAGAAACAAGGAAATAATGATGATCAGGAATGAAGGAGATGTAAAAACACTGATTCGCGCTAACCAGAGTACTGCTTCAAGAATATGGGCGAAAGAAATTCCTTCTGACGTTGTTACTTTCTTTCCGCAATAGTTTTGAATCAACTGGCGATCTTTCTTAATTTTTTTATTTGCCAATCTGATTCACTCCCCCGCCTTGCAGTTTCATCCGGCGGTATTAGTAACTCATTCTTTAGCTTTAATTACTCATCCGGTGGCCTTAAGCCATCGGATGAGTTTTTATTATCAGGGATGTTTGGCATCATAATCCTGATGGCAAACCTTTATACAGCATTACCTGGCCTAATTGACGGCCTTGTTAATCTTAAAAACATCCTGGTCAGAAGCAATCCACCGATGTTTGAAAGCAAAGTACCGATGTTCTATTCTATTTTTGCCTTATTCTTCTTCAAAGCCCTCTCCTTGGGGGAGGGTTTCACACCGCGTGTGTTTGGGAGGGGTCAGAGGAATTGCATAGATGTTTGAAATTATTGCCGCCTTTTTCCAAATCAAAGCAAGAAAACCACCCCTGTATTCCCCTCCTACTTTAGGAGGGGATAAGAAGTTAAATATCATAGAATTAACTCCCCCTCCTTTTGAAGGAGGGGGGCGGGGGGAGGTAGGAAGTGTCGAATGCAATGCACCGATGTTCTAAGCCATTGCCGCCTTGTGCCGAAGTAAAACACCGATGTACTAAGTCATTGCCGTCTTGTGCCGAAGTAAAGCACCGATGTTCTAAGTCATTGACGCCTTGTGCCGAAGTAAAGCACCGATGTTCTAAGCCATTGCCGCCTTGTGCCGAAGTAAAGCACCGATGTTCTAAGCCATTGCCGCCTTGTGCCGAAGTAAAACACCGATGTTCTAAGCCATTGCTGCCTTGTGCCGAAGTAAAGCACCGTTGTTCTAAGTCATTGCTGCCTTGTGCCGAAGTAAAACACCGATGTTCTAAGTCATTGCAACCTTGTGCCGAAGTAAAACACCGATGTTCTAAGTCATTGCTGCCTTGTTTGAAGCTATTGATGCTTTGTTCGAAGTTATTGCTGCCTTGGTCGAAGTCATTGATGCCTTGGTCGGAGTCATTGATGCCTTGGTCGGAGTCATTGATGCCTTGGTCGGAGTTATTGATGCCTTGGTCGATGTCATTGACGCCTTGGTTGAAGTTATTGATGCCTTGGTCGAAGTCATTGCCGCCTTGGTTGAAGTCATTGATGCCTTGTTTGGAGTTATTGCTGCCTTGTTTGAAGATAATGAGTAACCTCAATAAGGTCAAACAAGTCCTCAATAAGGCTAAACAAGTCCTCAGTAAAGTCAAACAAGACCTCAGTAAAGTCAAACAAGTCCTCAATAAGGTCAAACAAGTCCTCAGTAAGATCAACCAAGTCCTCAGTAAAGTCAACCAAGTCCTCAGTAAAGTCAACCAAGTCCTCAGTAAGGCCAAACAAGACCTCAATAAGGCCAAACAAGACCTCAATAAGGCTAAACAAGACCTCAATAAGGCTAAACAAGTCCTCAATGAGGCCAAACAGTAGTTCAATACCACCGGCCAAGGCGGTATAAAGCCCAGAAAACAAAGCGATTAGCCCCAACATCAGGGTTTTGATTAAAAACAGCATTGAATTAAGGAAATTATTCGATTCATTGATACCACAGGATGGGGAATTAAGTCCGGCGGTTGGTTCATTGGGGTGGAAGAACGGGGGGAGAGGGCCGGAGAAGGAAGTATTATGTTGTCATTTTGACGGAGCGAAGCAACCGAAGAATCCATCTTTCTTAGTAGCTGATTCCCTCCTTCCCAAGTTGTACTTGGGAAGGAATATTTCTTGCAAAGTTCTACTTTGAAATAGAGAAGCTCAGCATCAATTGAAAACTGCATTACGAAGTACAACTTCTTAATGAGGGAGAATGCATTAAGAATGGATTCTTCGCTGGCGCTCAGAATGACATTCCAGCCTTATAATCGTCAAATTCAATAGCCAGGTGCTTTAGCGCGTGGATAAATGTGCAAGGTGCGAAGGCAAAGAAAAAGAAACCACCCCGTCTCGCTGCGCTCGCCACCCCTCAACGAGGGGAATTTTTCCGGAAGTCCACCCCCGTCCTTCGGACACCCCTCCAAGGGAGGGGAATTATTTCCATCCTTCCCAGGCGGGGCTTGGGAATGAGGCAGAAAGACAGACTGTATGGTATAGATGTCCAACACCCCGGGGATGTTGGGTATCTATACCTTTCAGAGCTTAGAATATTATTCCACTTTAATAAAACTCCCTTTGAAGACTGCACTGCCAACTGTCAGGACATAAGAGAACAAGCCGGAATAATAGCTGCCGGTATTTATCTTCAATTGCTGATTGCCCGGAGATAACTCTTTATAATTTATTTCATTAATAATATTGGAATAAGAATCGAATATCTTAAGATTAACATTATCGTTTCTGCCAAGGAAGAGATCAAAGTTGAGATATTTACCGGCAGGCTGTGGATAAATGTTTTTCAATTTATGGTCGGCGTTTACAATTACCACCCTGCCCTCGCTGTTGCAGGTTTTCATATAAATATTTCTGCCTGTGCTTGTATTATCCACGCAGTAAAACGGTCCGTAACATTCAGCAGACACATTCAATGCCGAACCCGTGGTATCTGCAAGCAAGGGAAGGAAAGCCAGATTGTATTCAATATTTTGATTTTTTACCGGCCTGACAACAATGTGGCATTTACCTTTTTCCGGATAATATATGTTGGTGTTCTTATCATCAATATTTGAAATCATGAAATCTTCGGGAAGGAACAGGAACATTTTTTCATAATAATCAATAATTATTTTAATTGAGTCAAATTCAATATCAGCGCTTTCCGGTAATGACAAATTCATTTGCAGGCTGTTTCTTATTCCCGGCACAATCTGCCATGTATCATTGTCGGAGGCGAAACTCCCGTGGGGTTCAAATTTTATAATCGCAACTTCTGCTCTTTCAGCATTCCCTGATAAATGTATGGATGATGAACCAATATCTGTATTAATTTTCATATCGGTATTATATGTACCGTGATGCTGAGGTGTAAATAAAATTTTCAAAGGTATTTTTTCATTCGGGAGATATGTTCTCTTTTCATAATCTACTGCATAAAAACTGGCAGAAGATCCGTATAGCTCAATATCTTCAACAGTCATCGAAGTTTTATCCGGAGCAGAGAAAATAATTGTTGTATCCTTTGTTACGCATCCCGGGTTGATTCCAAAGTTAATATCATTGCATTCAAAAGCTTTATAGGATTCGAATAACAGAGGTATCACAACATCGTCGCAAGCGTCGATTAGCTGAAACTCAATTCCGGCATTGAATATTCCGTCTTCGTCGGAGAAAAAGTCAAGGTCGATATCCAGAGATTCCCCCGGCTTTAGTTCGAAATAATTGCTGCCCCCGATAGAAAATTTACCGGCATCTTTACCCATTATTATAAATCTGCCGGATATATCAAATTGATTATTGTTTGTAATAACGTTATTTATGCTAAAACTTCTTTTGCTTTGATGAATTCTGCTGCCAAGATCGATTTCATCCAAAGCACCGACCCTGCAGTCTGTATAAATATCAATGCTTTTGATCGGGCATGGAGAAGAAAGGAAATCAACTTTGTATATTTCTTCCTGTGGTTCTGCCGTCATTTCAATTTCAAAGTCGACGCTGTTGCCTTCCTTCAAAGTAATCGGGAAGCTATTATTGATCAGGCGGAGTTCAAATGCGCCGTCGTCCGGTAAAATCCGGCAATCATCAATTATACACTCTCCACTTTCGGCTTTAACGGTAAAGATCTCTTTTTTTCCAATGGACATATCGGTACCGAAGATTATTTCATCCTTATCCGTTGATGATTCAACATAGGCTTCTTCAGGAATTTCGTAGTTGACTTCCCGGATAATAATCTCCCTTTTAAAGCAAAGATCAATATCCCTTGCCACTATATCCCGCGAACACTCCCATGGCTGAAGCCATTCGATTGTACAGACATTTTCTCCTTTTATTCTTTTGGCAATATTGGAGTATATATCATTGAGTTCAATTTTGTCGTAAGTGGAATAATGCGCACCGCCGGTTGATTCCGAGAACTTCGTAAGTTCTTCTGATTTCGGCGAGGCAAGAAGAATTGTATAAATTTCAATATTATACTGATTGGCAAGAAGCGCAATCTGATCTGACATAAATTCATAGGCAGGCTTCCCGTCGCTCAGGAAAACAACAATTTTTCGTGATTCTTTGGGAAGATTTCTGAGCAGGCTTATTGCACCGTTACCATCGTTCAGGAATGGCGGGTTATAATTAGTTACTCCCCCCTTTACCTTTATTGTATCAATAAATTCATGAAGAAAATCTTTATTGCCCTGGAATCCGCTTACATTCTTAACATCATCTGAAAAAGTACTGATATAAATTTTGGAATCATTCCTTAATTCTACCTGGTCAATAAAATTTGTTGAAGCATATTTGGCCCAGTCAAAGCGATTTTCATTGTTCCCGATAGAGTTATTCATTGAAGTACTAACATCAAGGGATAAAATAATGTAAGTATTCTCACCATAGCTTTCGGAATCACATTCTATCGAAATATCATCGTTAACAATATTATCAACCTTAAGGGAAAAATCGTCCTTGTCCAGATCCCCGTATATAAATCCGTTCGCATCCGATAGTGTAAAATTAATTTTCATAAGCGGGTAGCTGTCAGTATCAACAGATAACACATTCAATGTCTGCGCATTCAGGCTGATAAAACTCATAAATAATACTACAAATAATAGACTCTTCATAAAGACTCCGCTAACAAATTTTGAAAGACGTTTACAGTAATAACCGATCAAACGGCAATTGGTCGCAAAAAAAATTATTTTTTTTGTTTGCGACTAATTCAAAAAAAAACATCAGATAGAATATTTATGGATCGCCTGCTGAAAATGCTTGAAAATCAGAAGAAATTCTATATTGAAATCAACAAAAAAATGATTTTGGCAAAGCTATTTCATTTTTTTTCTACAGCTTATAAAAATCAACAAGAAAGCCCCGCCAACAGTCAGGTTACAATATCAGAATACATTTTGTTTGAACAGCCCTTATGGTTTATATTCCGACGACTTTTAGGAATTGATGACGCGATACGCTGTAGGGGGAATGAACAACCCCTGTTTTAGTTTAAAAAAGACGAGATGCACGGATAATGACCGCAAAGGCTTGACGAATAGAACAATAAATCAGAATTGAATTTTCGATAATAAATAATTCTATTGATTAATAACGGAAAGGCCTGTTATGGAAAAAAAAACCATCGCAACCGACGTTCTGGTAGTGGGGGCGGGAATTTCCGGTTTATCAGCAGCGCTTGAAACAGCCGAAACAGGGTTCAATGTTACCCTGATCGAAAAGAATCCCTTCATCGGAGGGCGCGTTGCACAGCTAAACCAGTATTTCCCAAAATTATGTCCCCCGACTTGCGGCCTGGAGATCAACACAAAAAGGCTGAAAGAAAACCCGAGAATAACTCTTTATACACTTACGGAAGTTGAAAGTATTAAGGGCGAACCCGGAAATTATGAAGTTACAGTTAAGATAACACCGCGCTATATTCGGGATGAAGCCCCGGAAGACCTGTGCGAGAAAGTAGCTTCCGAAATTGAGTTCACAAAAGATGATGATTTTAACTACGGGCTGAATAAATCAAAAATAATGTATATGCCCTACAACAATGCTTTCCCCATGAAATATGTATTCGACAAATCTGCCTGCCCGGCAGATAAGCTTGACGAACTCGGGGAAAAATTTACTGACTGCCTTGACCTGGCACAGAAACCGGAAACCAAAGTCTTTACTGCTAAATCAGTTATTTGGGCTGCCGGTTGGGATCCTTATGATGCAAATAAGCTTGAACTTCTTGGCTATAAGAACAACCCGGATGTAATCACCAACGTTGAGCTTGAAAGGCTCGCCGCACCTAACGGACCTACTGAAGGAAAGATACAGGTTCCGGGTATGGATAAAGAAATAAAAAGTGTGGCATTTGTGCAGTGCGCAGGCTCCAGGGATGAAAACCACCTGGAATACTGCTCTTCGATATGCTGCCTTGCATCGCTGAAACAGGCTCGTTATATACGCGAACAGCTTCCCGAAGCGGAAGTACATATATTTTATATTGATATTCGGTCTTATGGAATTTTTGAAGATTTCTACAATGATACCAAAGAAGATGAGAAATTATTCTTCCACCGCGGTAAAGTTGCTAAAGTCTTCAAAGAACACGGTTCCGACAAGTTGACAGTTGAAGCCGAAGATACTATTGCCGGCGAACTGAACCAGCTTGACGTTGACCTTGTAGTTCTTGCCACAGGTATGAAACCGCGCACACAGAAAATTGCCGAATTCAATCCTGAACTTCTGGACAGGTGCGGTTTTGTAAGAACGGATATTAAAGACGGAATTATCGGGTGCGGCGTATGTACACGCCCGAAAGATGTTGCCGGTGTTGTTCAGGAATCAACCGGTGCTGCCATGAAAGCTATTCATATTATTAAGAGGAGCAAATAAAATGGCTGATGAAAGAAAAGTAGGATTATATATTTGCTCTGCATTCGGTATAGGCGAGGCTGTTGACTGCGAAAAGCTGAAAGAAGACCTCGCCGGCCAGGAAAACGTGGCTCTTGTAAAAGTTATGGAAAACCTTTGTACAAAAGCCGGTGTGGAAGAAGTTAAAAAAGATATTGCAGAAAACGGCCTTAACGCTGTTGTTATTGGCGCAAGTTCTCCACGATACCATACAGAGCTTTTCAGATTCGACAAACATGTAATGCTGGACAGGGTGAACCTGCGTGAACAGGTTGCCTGGATGCACGAAGCAGGCGATATTAACACATACAACATGGCTCTTGACTACATGAAAATGGGCCTTGCCAAAGTTAATGTGATGGAATATCCCGAACCATTGGAACTTGATATTAATGAAACCGTGATGGTTGTTGGCGGCGGTGTGGCAGGTATGAATGCCGCTATTGCAGCTTCCAAAGCTGATTACCACGTTATACTTGTTGAAAAAGAAGATAAGCTTGGCGGCTTTTATAATAAACTTTATAAAACAACTCCATTCGGCGAACCTTATCTCGACCTCCAGCCCAACCGCAGCGAAGAACTGATTGCAGAAGTTAAATCTGACAAGAATATCCAGGTTCTCCTGAATACCACGATAAAGAAAACCGATGGTGCTCCCGGTATGTATGATATTACAGCCGAACATAAAGGTAGTAATATTGAATTCCAGGTTGGTGCTATTGTTCAGGCAACAGGCTGGAAACCTTACGACGCTAATAAACTCGGCCACCTCGGTTACGGCGAGATGAAGAACGTGGTAACCAATATTGAACTTGAGGAAATGGCAAAGAACGGCGTTATCAAAAAACCATCTGACGATAGCAATATTAAAACTGTTGTATTCGTCCAGTGCGCCGGTTCCAGGGATGAAAACCACCTGCCATACTGCTCGGGTTTCTGCTGTATGACTTCGCTGAAGCAATCCCTTTATGTAAGGGAAAAATATCCTGATGCAAGAATTTTTGTGATCTATAAAGATATGCGTACACCGGCGCAGTACGAATCATTCTACAAAAGAGTGCAGGCAGCCGATAATATATTCCTTACCAAGGGTGAAATTGCCAATATAGCGGAGAATGAAAACGGCGAAATAACAGTTGATGTTGACGACACCCTGATTGGCGAAAATATTTCAATTAGTGCTGACCTGGTTGTTCTGGCAACAGGTATGGTTCCATCCACGAAAGTTGAAGAAAACGGTAACGGCCAGGCTGCTGACGAAGCTGAACTTGAAGACGGCAAAAAAGCCGCCGCAGGGGCTGAAGCAGGAGCTCAGATACTACAGCTTACATACAGGCAGGGAACAGACCTACCGACATTGAAATATGGGTTCCCTGATTCACACTATATTTGCTTCCCATACGAAACAAGGAGGACAGGTGTATATGCAGCCGGTACGGTAAGGGCCCCAATGGATATCATGACAGCAAAGAACGATGCCTACGGTGCAGCACTGAAAGCTATCCAGATTATCGAAAATGCAAAACAGGGCCAGGCAGTTCATCCGCGTTCGGGCGATACTTCATTCCCGGACTTCTTCCTGCAAAGATGTACACAGTGTAAACGCTGTACCGAGGAATGCCCCTTTGGCACACTTGATGAAGATGCCAAAGGAACTCCAAAACCCAACCCGACTCGCTGCCGTCGCTGCGGTATCTGTATGGGGGCATGTCCGGAAAGGATCATCAGCTTCAAGAACTACTCCGTGCGCATGATCTCCAATATGATCAAATCGATTTACGTACCTACGGAAGAAGATGACGGAGAAGCCACACCAAGGATTCTCTGCTTCATGTGCGAGAACGATGCCTATCCGTCACTGGACACTATTGCAAAAAGCAGGGCACAGATAACCCCGAATATCAGGATCATCCCGGTGCGCTGCCTTGGTTCGGTGAATACAAGCTGGATAGCAGATTCACTTTCAGCAGGTTTCGATGGCGTTATCCTGTTCGGCTGTAAGTACGGCGACGATTACCAGTGCCACTTTATTCACGGCAGTATGCTTGCTAACAAGAGAATGGAAAATGTTCAGGAAAAACTGAAACAGCTTGTTCTTGAACCTGAAAGGGTTGAACTCCACATGCTTGCCATCGATGAGTATCACAAGCTGCCGGATATTATCAATAACTTCGCTGAAACTATTGATGAAGTCGGTCCCAACCCGTATAAAGAAATGTAATTATGATTAAAGCGGCTCCCGGTTTCGGGAGCCAGATTATACTGAAAATTAATATAATAATATACAGGAGTGAAATATGGCAACAAGAGCTGATCTTGAGGCACGCGAAGCTGAATGCACAACTGTTGCCGAAATGGCGCAGCTTGCCATGGAAGCAACGCAGGAACCCGCGGACCAGGACTATGCCAGGGAACTCTTAGATAATGCCGAAGGCGACTGCCAATTCCCGGCAGATTATGTGAAAATCGCGGAAGTCTATGCCACGGGCCTTGATGACAAGGACTATGCCGGCGATATGCTGGAAGAAGGCGAAGACGGTTGTTTCGAAGCTATGGAATATGCCGTTGTAGGCCATGGCTATGCTACCCTTCTTGACGATAAAGAAAAAGCAGAAGAATTGCTCGAACAGGCAGCTGACAGTGCATCAAAAATTGCAGAATTCCTTACAATATCCCAGTATGTTCAGTCCGACCTCGGAGATGAGGATAAAGCAAAAGAACTGATGGGTAAAGTTGAAGAACAGTGCAAAACGTTAGACGATTATAAAAATCTGGCAAAATCCCTTATCGAAGAACAGAACGATAAGGAAACAGCTAAGGCATTCTTTAAAAAAGCTGAAAACAAGGTTGACGGAATTGAAGAAACTTTCGGGCTCTGTTCTTCCATCAATGAACTCTTTGGCGATAAAGAATGGATTGCCGAACTGCTCGAAGACGTTGAAGACGAAGCCCAGTTCACAAAAGAATATGTGTTCCTCGCTACCGGATTTATCAAATATTGCGATGATAAAGAAAAAGCCGAAGAGCTTATGGAGCAGGCTGCCGACTTCGCTATGTCCGGTGAAGAAAATATCGACCTGGCTAAAGGCTACTGGGACCTTCTTAAAAACAAAGAAGCTGCATCGGAAGCTTATGAAAAAGGCATGAACGATATCAGCGACAAGGCACAGCTTCTCGAATTTGCTAAGAATATTGCTACCGAGATGCAGGACCTTGAACTTGCAAAGAAATTCTATGCCAGGGCAGAAAGCAAAATGTCCGGTGCTAAAGACCTGACAATGCTGGCACAGGCCGTTATCGACGATGTGAAGGACAAGGACTATGCCCTTGAAATTTACAAACGCGCTGAAGAAAGCATTACAGATCCGAAAGAACTGATGATTCTGGCAGGCGATATTATTAAAAACCTTGACGATAAAGCCTATGCTAAAACAATCTATCAGAAATCTCAGGATAACTGTAAGAAATTCACGCAGTATATCGAATTGCTCGGCGAAGTAGACAAACAACTCGGCGATAAAGATTTTTGCCGTTCAATCCTTGAAAGCGTAGAAAAGATAGCTGCTAATTCTCCCGAGATGCTTCAGATAGGCGAAAAAGTGATTGAAGTGATTGCTGATAAAGATTACGCAAAAACTATCATTACAGCCGCCGAAGAAAACGTAACAACCCTTGAAGAAATGAAAAAGGTTGTTGATTCAGTTAAAAATCATTTTGCCGACGATGCTGACTGGGCTGCCCGCGTGGATGAGAAATATCAGAAACGCGAAGCCAACCAGGATATTTACAAGGAATTTCAGAAACGTGAGGACCATGCACTGACGCTGAAGGATTACCTTGATATCAATGAAGAAATGATGGAAGCCCTTGATGATAAATACTATTGCATAAAGCTTCTTGATAAGGCTGAAACTCTTCTTGCCGATACCATGTTCGACCCGAAAAAATATCAGAAACTTATCAAAGCTATTAATAAGTATTTATCCGATAAGGAATGGGTAATCAGGATTCTTGACTTTATGGCTGAAAACAAAGTCAGGTTTATGTTCCAACTCGAAGACCTCGTGAATATTACTTTCGATGAGATCAAAGATAAAAATAAATCTAAATCTCTTGTCGAGAAATTTACTGCAATGTTCGAAGAAAAACTGAAAGCTGACGAAACCGCCGATCCTTATGACTTTACCAGGCTGGCACGTATAATATACAACGCCCTGGAAAACAAGGATAAAACACTTGAACTGCTTAACCTTGCTGCCGAAAAAGGCGACTTCATGACAAAGGGCTACGTGGGAAGTATTTACTGCAAGCTTGAAGACGACGCCAATGCCATGAAATACTACAAAGAAGCTGCCTCGCTTTGTGAAAGCGGAGAAATGCTTTACAACCTGGCCGTAAGGCTTAGGGAACTCGGCATAAGAAGGACTAAAGTCAAAGAAGTGTACAGCAGCGCTAAATCCGCCCTGAAAACTCCCGTCGACAAACTTACATGGGCCGAAGGCATTGTAACTATTTTCAACGACGCGCAGTGGGCCGCCAAGGCATATAATGAAATTTCCTCTTCATTCACAAGCACCGAAGACAAGGAAATGTTCAACGACAGCCGCAAGCTGAACCTTGAAGGTATTTACTGGTAGAATGAATTAATAGAATTCACTTATATTCAGACGTCCGATACTTTTAAAGTGCCGGACGTTTTTTTTAAATAGCCTTTCATCCGGACGTTACGCCCTTATCCACGAGCTAAAGCACCTGGCTATTGAATTTGACGATTATAAGGCCGGAAGGTCATTCTGAGCGCCAGCGAAGAATCCATTCTTTATAAATTATCTGCTATTTTGCATGGATTCTTCGGTCGGTTCGCTCCGTCAGAATGACAACATAATACTTCCTTCTCCGGCCCTCTCCCCCCGTTCTTCCACCCCAATGAACCAACCGCCGGACTTAATTCCCCATCCTGTGGTATCAATGAATCGGATAATTTCCTTATTTCAACGCTGTTTTGAACCAGAATCCTGATGTTTGGGCTAATTGCTTTTTTGGCAGGGCTTTATACCGCCTTGGCCGGTGGTATTGAACTACTGTTTGGCCTTATTGTAGTGAAATTTGGCCTCATTGAGGACTTGTTTGACTTTACTGAGGACTTGGTTGACCTTACTGAGGTCTTGTTTGACTTTACTGAGGACTTGTTTGACCTTATTGAGGTCTTGGTTGACCTTATTGAGGTCTTGTTTGGCCTTATTGAGGACTTGTTTGACTTTACTGAGGACTTGTTTAGCCTTACTGAGGACTTGTTTAGCCTTATTGAGGACTTGTTTAGCCTTATTGAGGACTTGTTTGACTTTACTGAGGACTTGTTTAGCCTTATTGAGGACTTGTTTGACCTTATTGAGGTTACTCATTATCTTCAAACAAGGCAGCAATAACTCCAACCAAGGCATCAATGACTTCAACCAAGGCGGCAATGACTTCGACCAAGGCAGCAATGACTTCGACCAAGGCAGCAATGACTTCGACCAAGGCAGCAATGACTTCGACCAAGGCATCAATGACTCCGACCAAGGCGTCATTATCTTCAACCAAGGCATCAATGACTTCGACCAAGGCGTCAATGACTCCGACAAAGGCATCAATAACTTCAACCAAGGCGTCATTATCTTCAAACATCGGTGCAATAGGTGCAAACAAGACCTCAATACCTCTGACCCCTCCCAAACCCTCCCCGAAGGAGAGGGTTTTGAAGTAAAACAAGGCAGCAATAAAGCAAAACATTGGTTCAATAGTGTCGACCATTGGTGCTTTATCTCCGCCCCTTCCTGCTTCACCCCGGCCACATTCTTCGGAAGAAGGGAAAAAGCTCCGTAGGAGCGGAATTTTTGTAGATAATGTTTACATTGCGATTATTAAAAGCTCCGTAGGAGCGACACAATCTTTTGCCAATGTCGCCCCTACGGGGCTGTTGTCCTTTCCGGATTCGTCTTTCTACAAAAATGTCGCGGCTACGCCGCTTTCTGGATGGCTGATTTTATAAAACTTCCCCTCTTGAGAGATGCCCGAAGGGCAGGGGTGGAAAACAACTCGAAGATACGTACCAATTAAAAGGATGCTCTTGCAAAACAGATTTTTAAATGGGGTTTTAAAGCATAGAATTACTTGAAAATCCTCCCCGGCCTGACGGTCCCACCATCGTTGAGGGGGACATCAGAACAAAAACGGCACTGTCCCCCGCTGACCCCGACGAGCCGGGGAATGACGGATAGAAATGTTCTCCGCTGTTATCTTTTTGTAAAGGAGAAGTATTAATAGGGTGTACTTTAAATTTCTGAAGTTCGGATATTATTCAAGAAATTATCATAATTAAAAAAGCCCGGATGTTCAACCCCGGGCTTTAATATAAATATATTTGCAATGATTATTTCGATTTGGCCTTAGTTGCTGTTTTTCTCTGTTTTTTGACTTCCCAATTCCTGAAGGCATGTGGCAAAGCTTGCTCGATATTTTTTACCGGAATAATTTCCAGTCCATCCGTGATCTCCTTGTCGATATCTTCAATATCTCTTTTGTTGTCCATCGGAATAAGAACCGATTTGATGCCGAGGCGTTTTGCTGCAAGAAGCTTTTCGTTCAGTCCGCCGATCGGGAGTATATTCCCGCGCAGAGTAACTTCGCCTGTCATTGCCGTATCGCCTTTAAGCTTCTTCTTTGAAGCGCATGAAATCAGGGCCATAGTCATAGTAATACCGGCCGACGGGCCATCCTTGGGAATGGCGCCTTCCGGAACATGAATATGTATTTCGCTTTTTTTCTGGAAGTTCTCAGGTACATTCAGCTTTCTGAAATTAGACCTGACATAAGATAGTGCTGCCATTGCCGATTCTTTCATCACATCGCCAAGCTTTCCTGTAAGAGTCAGCTTTGCCGGGCCGGGCATCATAGTTATTTCCACCGGCAGTGTTGAACCCCCGACGCTTGTCCATGCAAGGCCCATTGCTACGCCCACCTTGTCTTTCAGGTCATCCTTTTCCGGCTTGAATTTAGGCGCTTTCAGGAATTCTTCGATTTTCTTTGAATTGATCAAAAATTTTCTTCGGCTTACTGATTTCCTGAATTCGGGAAGTTCCCTCAGGGCTTTTCTTTGCTCGCCCTCTTCAGGTTTTTTTCGTTTTTTATCGAAGTCCGTAACCATTTCTTTAGCAAGCTTGCGCAGAACCGAGGCAATATTGCGTTCTAAATTCCTGACTCCCGATTCGCGGGTATATTCCCTGATAATTTTTAAAATAGCATCATCCTGGAAGTCAATTTTCATTTTATCAAGGCCGAATTCTGTAAGCAGCTTAGGTATAAGATGCCTTTTTGCAATTTCCAGTTTTGTCGGGTCCAGGTAGCTGCTAAGCTCGATAATTTCCATTCTGTCCTGCAGCGGCAGTGGAATATCGTAACGCACGTTGGCTGTTGTTATGAACATAACCTGCGAGAGGTCATAGTCAACTTCAAGATAATGGTCGTTAAAAGCCACATTTTGTTCGGGATCAAGTACTTCAAGCAGCGCTGAAGTAGGGTCTCCCCTGAAATCCATAGCCATTTTGTCAACTTCGTCAAGAAGGATAACCGGATTAATTGTACCTGCTTTTTTCATGGACTGGATTATTTTGCCGGGCATGGCCCCGATATAGGTTCGCCTGTGTCCGCGTATTTCTGCTTCGTCTCGTACTCCTCCAAGCGAGAATCGTATAAATTTTCTGCCAAGCGCTCTTGCAATCGACCTTGCCAGTGATGTTTTACCAACACCTGGAGGCCCCACAAGGCATAATATCTGCCTTTTCAAATTTTTTACAAGATTCAAAACGGCAATAAATTCAAGAATTCTGTCCTTTGGTTTTTCCAGGTCGTAATGGTCTTCATCAAGTATTGTCCTGACATGTTCGATATCAAGGTTGTCATAAGTTAGTTCGTGCCAGGGCACTGCTGTCAGAAGTTCAAGATAAGCCCGGTTAACGGAAAATTCAGGCGACATCTGTGGAATTTTCTTGAGTTTTTCAAATTCCTCCATTGCTTTAGCATGAATTTCCCCGGGCATTTTCGCATTATTTATTGCTTCTTTTATGGAAATCAGCTCGGGTGCAATTTCTTCATCCTCGCCGAGTTCCTGCTGTAATAATCTTATCTGTTCCTGGATATAATATTTTCTCTGCGTTTTCTGAATGCTGTCATGAACCTTGTCCCCAATTTCATTTTCAAGTTTCAGAAGCTCGATTTCACTCGTTAAAATAGTTGACAGTTCGAAATACTGCTCTTTCAGGTCTCTTATTTCTAATAATTTCTGTCTTCTTTCAATTTTTGTCTGAACGTTTGCTGCAGCATAGAAAAGCTTTTTAACCGGGTCATCGATATTTTCGAAAGCACTGACCAGGTCCGGAGGCAGGCTGTTGTTATTTTTAATATATTCGCTGAAAAGTTCTGTTGTATTCCTTACAAAAGCAATTAATTCTTTATCCCTGTCATCATAAATATTTGGGATAATATCAATTTTTGCTTCCATATAATCTTTAGTTTTCAGTTTTCTTTTAATTCTTGCCTGGAAAAGTCCGTCCACAAGAACTTTAAGTAAATTATTCGGTAATTTTAATATCTGAATAACTTTGGCTACAGTGCCATGCCGATATATATCATCAAAGGACGGTTCTTCAATTTCCGGATTTTTTTGTGCAGTTACAAAGATCATTTTTTCTCTTTCCACTGCTTCGGCAACTGATTTCAAGGACGATGTCCTGCCGATCAGCACAGGAAATATCATGTTTGGAAAAATAATGATATCCCTCAAAGGCAGTATTGTCAATCTTTCGGGTATGACAATTTCTTTTTCCCCGGACATATCAAATGATGATAATAATTCTTCCTCGTCTGTCATTTATTTGCTCCGTTTATATCAATTTCGTTTTTTCATGGATAAAAACAATCAACAAAATAAAAAATTGTATTTACCCATTTATTCAAATATAATTATAATTATCTGGCCTGAAAAATCCGATATGGGGCGAGGCATTAGTCAATGATTGACATTACTTTGCTAAGTATATTTTTATCAGTAAGTTCACTCTGAATAACTTCAGCGGCATTATACATTTCTCTGGCAATATCCATTTCTCCGAGGCTAAGGGCTGCCGCCCCGAGAATATATTTTCGGAAGCCTTCAATATTGATATCGCAGCTGACAAAATCCAAAAGATGCCGAACATTGCCTATGTTATTCTTATTAAGGTTGATTTGGGCCATGCGTAGTTTCACCATCTCGTTCTGTGGTATTGACAATTCACTCGAATCAAATATATGATTGAAATGTTCATACGCCTGGTCTGTATTTCCTGCCGCAAACTCAGCCTGTGCAAGATGGAATATAGAGAAATGGTCGTCAGGCTTATTTTTTAGCTCAGTATTCAGCATTCTGATATTTCGGTCTGTCCGGTCTGTGGATTTTATGTTGTAACCGTGATGAACTATTTCTTCATCAGATTCGCTAATAGCAAGTCCGGCCTCTTCTATCGATGGCCTGACCTGTTCATGAATAATTCCATTAAACCTGATTTCATTCCTGTTTCTGAAAATACGGGTATATCTATGAGTTTTCCGGGTATGTTTTTCATCAAGAATATTCAATATCGGAAGATTAATTCCGCCAATGGAATTATTATTTAAAAGAGGGTAAATATTTTTAAAGCTGCCTGTAAATTCTTCATCTGCATCAATGATGATAATCCATTCAGTTCGAACCATAGAGATAGCGTAATTTCTGGCAGCAGAAAAATCGTCGTTCCAACGATAGAAATACAACTCCGCCCCTTCGGATGATGCTACGGCAGGGCTGTCATCAACGGAGCCTGTATCAACAACAACTATCTGGCTGCAAAATGAGCTGACTGACTTGATTGCGTTTCTCAGGTAGTCACCACCATTTTTTACTATCATTGCCAACGCTATTGTTGTTTTAATTTTATCACCTGTAATTTAGGGTTTAACAATCCTTTTACGGACATATTTGTCCTTACCGATTTTTACTTCGCCTACATAATCTCCCGCAGCAACTTTCCTGCCATTATCATCGCGGAAATTCCAGGTTATCTTGTAATTGCCGGGAATCTGTTTCCCGTCGAATATTACAGCGATGGCTTTGGCATTTACTGAGTAAATCGTTATCTTCACATCAGCCGGATATTCCAGCTGGTATTTTATTTCGGGCGAGACATCTTCGGTTATGCCCAGTAAGGTTGCTACCATGCCAACCGGAACGCTAAGCCCGGAATTCATCAGGTTCTGCACTCCCGGCGCCGCCATTCCGCGCCGGATATTTATCTGATACTGAACCATTTCTTCAGGAGACGGCTCTAATAGTTTTCTCGGTATTTCTTCGATATTCTTTACTGCAAATCTCCATGGAGTGCCTTCTAATAGTTCCACCCTGGCTTCACGTTCAGCAAGAAATCTCTTCATATCATTGTTAAGCCTGGTGGTTACAGGAATTTTTATTGATAAATCCCTGAAATATGCACTGTCCTGTAACGGATTGTAGTGTATTTTTGGGCCACCCGGCATAAGGGGCCCGGGTTTGGAGCTTGTATCCGGAAGGGTTGTATCCCCCTTTATCAGGTCAATAGCTTTGAAAGAAGGTTTTTTTTCCAAAAAATTTTTGTTCAGGCTGTCATTTTTATTAATATCATTGGCAATAAGGGATTGTGCAGTGCCGGTAAAGGCAATAATTAATGCAAAAAATAAAACTTTTAAATTCATAATAACTCTCTGATTACAAACTATATTTACTTTGTCGTTCGTAACGCCAATATATTTGAATAGCGTGATGAATCCACAAAACTAAAAATACATTAACCCCTTTTTTTAATTTTATCCAAATTTATCAGATAAAACATCTCTCAAAAATAAGAATAATAGTTGAATAATAATCATTGAAAGAAAAATTGCATCATCCCAAGGATTTTAATAACAATTTCCGGGCAATAAATGCAGTACAGGCAATTGCAATAATTAAAACAGAACTGTGTAATCTGATAAATTTAGTTTTATACAAACAAATATTGAGTGATAAAACCTGGATTGCCAACCGGATTTAATATTCCTACTCATCAACCGGTTTTATGGCATTCTCCATTATTGTCATTTCGCGGCGGTCAAGAATTTCACTAAAATCAACCCTGAATTCGTTGATCTTTTCGGGTTCAAGCTTAATAGCTTCAACCATAAATCTTAATGACTCATCGAACATACCTTCCTTAGCGAGTGAGCGGGCAAGGCAGTAATACCCTTCTGCCCAATTAGGTGACAGTTCAATTATCTGGCGGAAAATCGAAATTGAATCTTCAGTGCGGTTTATTTCATATAATGTTGATGCGTAATCATAAAGAGCTTCAACATTGTTTGGTTTCAGTTCAATTACTTTTTTATAGCAAAACAGCGCATCTTCGGGTTTGTCATAATTATAAAGTGCATCTGCCAATGCATACCATATATCAATCTGCATGGGGCTAAGGTGAAGTGCAGCCTTGTAATCTTTGATAGCCTTCGGGAAATCCTCAAGGGCATCGTGGCATATAGCTCTGCCGAAATATGCCTGAAATCTTGCAGGATCATAATCAATAGCAAGAGAAAAGAATCTTATGGCATTATTGTAATTTCCGGTATCCCCAAGAACTCCGGCATAGTTAGTAAGGGCATCCACATCATCCGGTTTTATTTCCAGGGCACGTTCATAAGCAATTTGCGAATCACCCATCCTGCCGAGTAATGAGTAGGCATTTGCTTTGTTGTAATGGGCCAGAAAAAATTCATCCCTGATAGCAATAGCCATATCATAACATTCAATAGCTTTGTAATATTGCTTCATCTCGTTATAAACAGCCCCAAGATTATGCCACAGATTCGAATCAAATGGCTCTTCGTCGATTGCTTTTTTGTAATATTCAGCTGCTTTGGAGAATTTTCGGTTGTTGTTGAAGCTATATGCAATTTCCTGATAGGCAGTTTTTCTGTATGAACTGTCACCTGAAATATATTCGAAAATCTGAATAGCTTCATCAAAGTTGTCCAGAGCCTCCAGAATAATTCCTTTTTGTAGTAAAGCATCAAAATTTGACGGGTCATAGCTTAAAGCCTGGTTGATAACTACCAGGGCTTCTGTTGATCTTGTTGCCTGATCCAGAGTGGTAGCTTTGTTTATCAGGGTTTCCACGTCGGTAGGATTATAGTTCAATGCCTGGTCGTAATAATCCAGGGCAACAGAATATTCTTCAAGGTTTGTAAGAATAAGGCCCATTTTTTGAAGAGCTTCGGCTGAAAACGGGATGTATTCAAGCCAGAGTTTGCAAAAGTTAAAGGCATCGTCGAATTTTTCTTTATCGATGCAATATTGAACCAGCCCCTCTACCATATCAAGCCCCGGAAGTTCAATATCTTCCGGATCTTTCTTTTTCAGTTCTTTCCTGAACCTCCTGAGCTTTTCTTCCATATCGTCAAAAGATTCATTTTTTCCCGCATCATTATCGTATCCTGTTAAACTCATCTGCAAACCGTATTAAATTACATCTAATTTCCTAAATTAAAATTACCATTGTTTTTCAATAATAACAAAATTAATCTTTCAACAATCATCGCTATTATTAATAAACACGGTTAGCGGTTAATAAAAATTGTGTTTTATGCTCATTGATAAAAATTTTCCAAAATCATAATCCTGAAAAACCTTCAAATACCTTCCCAAAAAGCAGCAAATTTCTTATCTTTATAAGTCTTGTTTTGTTTGCTTTTGATAAACAAGTCCGGAAAAATTATTTGTTGAATGATAATAGATCGGAAGAGAAATGATAGTAAAGGAATTGCTTGAACCAGGAAGCATTGTTGTGGTAGGAGCTTCCAATGATGTTGAAAAACCGGGCGGAAAAGCCCTGAAAAATATTCTTGACGGTGGTTTTGCAGGTAAGGTTTCGGCTATCAATCCCAAGGAAACAGAAGTACAGGGAATACCCTGTGCTAAAACTCCTGAAGGTATTGAACAGGCAGACCTTGCAATTATTGCTATTGCTGCAAAATATATTCCGGATACGATGGAATACCTTGCCAGGAACAAAGGCACCAAGGCTTTTATTGTATTGTCTGCAGGTTTTAGCGAAACCAGCCCGGCCGGAAAAGAGCTTGAGGACAGGATGGTTTCGATAGTTAATGATGTTAACGGATCCTTGATAGGGCCTAATTGTATAGGTGTTCTTACTCCGGCATACAAAGGTACTTTTGCAGGCCCAATACCCAAACTTGACCCCAAAGGATGTGATTTTGTGACTGGTTCAGGGGCAACAGCCTGCTTTATTCTTGAAGCAGCCATACCTAACGGCCTGAAATTCGCTTCTTTGTATTCCGTAGGGAACAGCGCTCAGATAGGGGTTGAAGAAGTAATCAAATACTGGGACGAAACTTTTGACCCCGAAACAAGTTCAAAAACAAAAATTATATATATTGAACAAATTCACAATCCTGAAGCATTCCTGAAACATACCAGGTCACTCATACGGAAGGGCTGCCGTATTGCCGCGCTGAAATCCGGAACAACAGATGCCGGTTCAAGGGCTGTTTCTTCTCATACAGGGGCTCTTGCCGGAAGCGATGTTGCCGTTGATGCACTATTTCGCAAGGCAGGGATTGTTCGCTGCTATTCCAGGAATGAACTCCTTCAGGTAGCCGCAGTATTCCAATACAAGGAACTTACAGGAAAACGCATTGCAGTTATTACCCATGCCGGCGGGCCTGGTGTTATGCTTACAGATGCTTTGTCCAAGGGTGGTTTGGAAGTGCCGCACATTCAGGGCCCGGCAGCAGAGGAACTACTTGAGAAACTATACCATGGTTCTTCAGTGGCTAATCCCATTGATTTTCTTGCTACCGGAAATGCCGAACAGCTTGGAATAATTCTTGATTTCGTAGATGATAAATTCGATAATATTGATGCTTCTGTTGTGATCTTCGGTACTCCCGGAATGTTTGATGTAAGCCCGGTTTACGACGTATTATGGGAAAAGATAAATACATGTAAAAAACCAATTTATCCCGTGCTGCCTTCGATTGTTGAAGCCAAAGAAGCAACTGATCATTTCCTTGACCTTGGGGGCACCAATATTCCTGACGAAGTGGATATGGGACGTGCTCTGACAAAAATATACCACACACCGAAACCGGCTGAGGATACAGAGCTTCCAAAAGTTGACAATGAAAGTATAAGAAATATTATTGAAAATTCCGGGGATGGCTACCTGCAGCCCGAAAAGATTCAGGCTTTGCTTGATGCTGCGGGTATTTCAAGGGCAAAAGAGCTTACGGCTTCCAACAAGATAGAAGTTCTTGATGCTGCTCATGAAATTGGCTTTCCACTTGTAATGAAAGTTGTTGGCCCGGTTCACAAATCCGATGTTGGTGGTGTGGAACTGAATCTGAACAGTGAAGGAGCAGTACTCGGTGCTTATTCAAGAATGATGGAAATTGAAGGAGCTGAAGGCGTTCTGCTGCAACCAATGCTTAAAGGCAGGGAACTTTTTGTTGGAGCTAACCACGAGAAAGATTTCGGACACTTAGTGCTGAGCGGCCTTGGCGGGATATTTATTGAAGTACTGAAAGACGTTATGCCCGGCCTTGCACCGCTTGGCAAGGAAGAGGCCCTTTATATGATACGCAATATCAAAGCTTATGGCCTTATAAAAGGTGTTCGCGGTCAGGAAGGCGTTAACGAGGATAAATTTGCAGATATCATCGTACAGCTTTCTGCCCTGCTGAAAGCTGCTCCTGAAATTATGGAGCTTGACCTGAACCCGCTCCTCGGCACAAAAGATAAAGTAACTGCCGTGGATGCCAGGATCAGAATTGAAAAGTAAACTAACTGATAATATTCATCCGATCACTTCAAGTGGTCGGATGAGTTGTTTCATTCTCTTTCTACTTCTCCACTACTATCGGAATACTATCCGTGATGCCGTTGTGGCGGACGAGGATGAAGTAAATGCCCGAGGGAACAGCCGAACAGTTCCAGATAAATTCAGCCGAGGCTTTGTTCAGCCAATTTATTTCGATATGTTCTTTGTTTTGTACCTGTTCGCCGGATAGATCGTAAACCCCTAATATTGATTCTTCAAGGTCGAAGCTTTTGTCATATGTTACAAATGTTTTTATCAGGTTGCGGCCCGGCAAGGGATATGGATTCCCTGCATAGAAATGATTAGTGTAGTAAAGCTTCTCGGCTTGTATTTCAACCCCTACCGGGGCGTGTTCTTCTGTCATCATGCGGTAATAGTTGAAGGGGCGCAGGCTGTCACTTAGCCCGACGAGAGCCACATTGCCCTTGAATATCACTGATGTAAATGACGGCCGTCCGTAGTCCCAATCTGCTTCCTCCCATTTCGTCAGGTCGTTTCTGTCAGTATTTTCAAGGAAAAGCTCCTCGCCGAGAATGTAGAAATTCCCGCTAAGTTCCATAAAGAAAATGCTGTCCAGTTCTGCGTTTTCGTAAAGATTATCGAATGTATTGCGCTTCCTGTCGTACATCAGTATTCGTGCGGGATATGTAGCTGCAAAGAAAACAGAATCCTTGTTCAGCTCGTATATCTGGTTAACAGCTAATGAATCATCAATTTTGCAAATAGACGATTTGGTTTTGCCGCTGTCATTTGTTTCGTAAACCTCGAAACTTGAGAAGTTATGATCCCTGTCTTCTTTCACGGAGCAAAACATAAGGAAATTCTCAAATTCTTCCGCCAAAATATGATGAACATAGAATAGAGAATCATAAGTTATATACCTGAAATTCTCAAAATTTTTATCAGTGAAGTATAGGATATATCCCGGTCTGGTTTGAATACTGCTTGTTGAAAACATATAATGCCCGTCAAGATCAATCACATTACTCCCTTTATAAATTTTGGTCGCGTTATAAGAACTTCTTGGAAGAGTAATCATTTTATATTTACTGCACCCGTCTGTCAACAGCGCCAGATTATTTGTATCGGTTGATTGATCTTTTGATGCTGCAAGAAATCCTTCTCCTGCTTCATTAATATAGAATACTGACGGATAAGTTAATCCTCGAATAGTATAAGAACAGTCTTCGCATTGATACATAGGCAGGAAAGTTGAGCCATAGTCGTTACTTCTGCATATTTCGTTGAAATTACTTCTTGAATATTTCTTATCATTGTGAAAAATATAAGAGGAATCGTTAATAATTGCGACAGGAGCGCCAGTCAGGTATGAAACCAAATTCCAGCTTTTGCCAAGGTCGCTTGTAAAAATGATTTCCTTTTTTAATCCATTCAAAAAAACCAGGGAATCCTCAATTAATTGAACGCCATTATTTATTAAATTATTTACTAAACCACTATTGGTGAAACCGCCAGCTTGAAAATATTTTGTTGCATAATTATCTATAAAATAGTTATTAAACGAAATAAACGTATCCTGTTTAGTACAATAATGTTTTTTTATTATTAACTTATCGTTGTAGGTAATAGTATCATCTTCATTGCGTAAAGCATATAATTCATTGTTGAAAGAGAAATAACTATTAGGATTAACATATCTGCGTTTATAATAATTGCTGTCATTAAAATTCATGAATGTTTTATCTTTAAAAAAATATTCGAATGAGCTAAAATCATCATTTACCCGGTAAAGTTGCGCGCCTATATTGAATATATTCTCTCCTGATACTTCAAAGATATTATATATATCGTAATACCAGGGTGATCCAACCTTGATATTTTCTTCAAGATTAATTGTTTTAATAACTGATAGACTTTTATCTAAAACAATGAAATTGTTATTTCCCGGTTTTGTATTAATTACCAAATTGTCGTTTAGAAAACCAAAAAAATAATCATAATAGTTTTCATAATATATTGATGAATCATTTATTATGCAGTTATTATATTTCATAATTTCTATCAGGTCATTGGTGTAAGTTTTAACTATTTGTTTGTTCTTATCCAAGAGATAAATATTTTTAAGACTGCGGATAAATAAATGGTTATCATTTACTATAATATTAATTAGCCTGTCGGCAGTATCAATCGAAAAATTATATTCATTCCAATGCAAGCCATTATCAGTTGAACTGATAATATAGCCGTTATTTACCACTCCCCATAGAGTATCTTTAAAATTTATAATATGATTTATCTGCCCGAAATTATTCAGGCTTCGCTGCTCCCAGCTTTGCCCTTTATCAGTCGAAAGCAGGTAAGCCCCGTTAGTTCCGTAAGAAATAATATTATCCCCCGCTCCAACAGCCCCGAGATAATGAATTTTCAGTGGCATCAGGTTGAAGGTTTCGGCTCGGGCGCTGAATACTACTAAAACAAATAATACAATAATATATTTTTTCATAGTTTTTTTCCCTGGTTTATAATATTTATAATTCATCCGATCACTTAGAGTGATCGGATGAGTTTTTTTTACAAATTATTCATCGGCTTTACATTCTCCAACAGAAATACAAGTTTCACTTTCAGTCCATGGAATTCCAGGTTGTGCAAGTTTTGAAGGTTCATCACATTCACCGGCTCCAACAACTTCGACGCTTATTACTGTTTGTTCCATATGTGATTCGCAATCAGGCACCCAACATGAAGGCGTACATGTACAGTAGCATGATTCTACAACTTTTACACAGCGCAAATCACATGACCAGTAGTTATGTGTTAAAGTTATAGTTTGTCCGTCCCACATTTTGTCCCAGCAAAGTGGCTCTATTATAGTTATAAGGTTTGAACCGTTTTCACAATTTACCTGGCCGCATAATTCTGTCTGGTTTTCCAAAACCCAGGGCCAAACAGCATCCCAACAGGCATCTTCGTATCCCGGACAAATTCCGGATATTTCCAAAACCTCTACATTCATAATTGGCTGCGTGGGAGCACAATAAAAACAAATAACTGCTTTGGCATTAGGACAACCCGGTATCATTGATCCGATATCTGCAATACCGCATGTTTTAGGCGCCAGACAAGCCGCACAAGGATCCTGCGCCTGACTTAAACTAAACGAAAGTACTAATACTGCAAATACTAAAAATATAGTCTTTTTCATATATCACACTATTTTATTATTTTTACATTTTTTGAAAATTTCATTGCATTTACTGCAAAGCAATACAGCAAACGCAAGAGCGTCTGAAAAACAAGGCACATTGTCCTCTATAATATTCCTTTGGCTGGAACGTAGAGTCAATGTGGGGTCGGGGCTTTCCCCGGCCTTTTTATTATTGCTGTCATAGGGATAATTTTCTGCTACGGGCTTCTGTTCATCTCAACCTCCAATAATATTGGCTTAATAAAAGCATTGGCTTAATAAAAGCATTGACTCCACTGTTTTCAATTCGAAATATGAATTTGAATAAAGTTAATTAAAAGAAAATAAAAAAGCAAGAAAAAAATAAATACTCTTAAATATTTTTCACAAGTATTTCTATTTTTATAACTATATTACTTGTCAGGATTTAAAAAAAAACTCAACCACAATAAATGAAACAATTTTTGGAACAAATATTAATATATGGAACATATAAGGAAATTCATTATTTTAGCGCTGAATGCCATACGCATAATTTATAAAAATCAATTAAAATAAGATTGCAATAGTCCTATTTGTTTTCCGTCTTGTGAAATGAGTTTATTTTATTACGGGAAACAAGATGTTCAGGTTATCAAAAAAAGTGGAATACGCAATATTGGCCCTGCAATATATGGCCGAAAAAGACGAGGCAAAAACCTCAGTGAAAGAGATGTCCGAGAAATTGAATATATCATTCGATTTTCTTTCCAAAACGATGCAATTATTAAACAAGAAAGGCCTTGTAGAATCTTTACAGGGCATTCGCGGGGGATACATTCTTGGCGATAAACCTGAAAAAATTTCCATTGCTGATATTATTCGTGCAGTTGAGCAGAGAATCGGTATTGTTCAGTGCTTCAAGGACGGTAAAGATTCCTGCGGGCGCGTGGAAGACTGCACTATTAGAACTCCGATGGGACACATTCAAAAAAAGATTGATAATATTTTTGAATCCACTACTATCAAAGAGCTTGCCGGATTCGCCCGGAAATGATTTTGAATTTAATTACAGGTATATAAATGAGTGATGAAAAAAAAATATTAGATGAACTGGCAAATAAAGAATACGAGCACGGCTTCGTATCAAATATTGAGCAGGAATTTGCTCCTAAAGGCCTGAACGAAGATATTGTCAGGTTCATATCGCAAAAGAAGAACGAACCGGAATTCATGTTGAACTGGCGTTTAAAGGCATTCCGCCAGTGGCAGAAAATGAAAGAGCCGGATTGGGCAAAAGTAAAGTATCCTCCTATTAATTACCAGGATGCGTATTATTATGCCGCCCCGGTAAAAAAGGAAGGCCCGAAAAGTATGGACGACGTTGATCCTGAACTGATTGAAACATTCAATAAACTGGGTATTCCTCTCGATGAGCAGAAAAAACTTGCCGGCGTGGCTGTTGATGCAGTTCTTGACAGCGTATCTGTTGCAACTACTTTTAAAGATACATTGTCAAAAGCAGGTATTATTTTCATGCCTATCAGCGAGGCCTTGCAAAAGCATCCTGACCTGGTGGAAAAATATATCGGCAGCGTGGTACCGGTAACGGATAATTACTTTGCCGCTTTGAATTCGGCCGTGTTTTCAGACGGTTCCTTTGTATATATTCCCAAAGGAGTACGTTCGCCAATGGAGCTTTCCACATATTTCAGGATAAACGCCGCCTCGACAGGCCAGTTTGAAAGAACATTAATAATTGCAGAGGAAGGCGCTTATGTTAGCTACCTTGAGGGGTGTACTGCACCAATGAGGGATGAGAATCAGCTTCACGCCGCAGTTGTGGAACTTGTAGCGCACAAGGATGCTGAAATAAAATATTCAACAGTGCAGAACTGGTACCCCGGAGACAAGGAAGGCAAAGGCGGAATATATAATTTTGTAACAAAACGCGGAATATGCGAAGGCGATAATTCAAAAATCTCCTGGACACAGGTGGAAACAGGTTCATCGGTAACATGGAAATACCCTGGATGCATACTGAAAGGCGATAATTCGGTTGGCGAATTCTACTCTGTTGCTATGACCAATAACCATCAGCAGGCAGATACGGGAACAAAAATGATACACCTCGGTAAAAACACAAAATCAAGAATAGTTTCAAAAGGTATTTCCGCCGGGCTAAGCCAGAACAGCTATCGCGGACTTGTAAGTATTAATAAAAAAGCAGAGAATGCCAAAAATTATTCCCAGTGCGATTCTCTTCTGATTGGCGACAAATGCGGTGCGCATACATTCCCTTATATTGAATCTACAAATAAATCAGCAATGGTGGAACATGAAGCCACAACCTCGAAAATATCCGATGATATCCTCTTTTATTTCAACCAAAGAGGTATTTCAACCGAGGATGCTGTGGGAATGATCGTAAACGGCTATGCCAAAGAAGTGCTGAACCAACTGCCTATGGAATTTGCCGTGGAAGCACAGAAACTTCTTGCGGTTAGCCTTGAAGGAAGCGTCGGATAGCAGGAGTAACTTTAATTGTTACCCAAATTACAAAATCCGGGTGTAGCTAAAAGCTTCACCGAAAAAATAAACGAGAATATAAATTATAAATATTTAAAGAGAGTAGAAGATGTCATTAATAAGCATAAAAGACCTGCACGCTAAAATTGGCGACAATCAAATATTGAACGGTATAAACCTTGAGGTAAATCCCGGCGAGATACACGCCATTATGGGGCCGAACGGTTCGGGAAAAAGCACCCTGGCTTCGGTTTTGGCAGGAAAAGAAGAATATGAAGTTACTGCCGGCTCGGTAACATTTGACGATAAAGAGCTGCTTGATATGCCTGCCGAGGACAGGGCAAGATCAGGCCTTTTCCTGGCATTCCAGTACCCGATGGAAATTCCCGGAGTGTCAAATGCTAATTTTATGAAAACAGCAGTAAATGAAGTAAGGAAATTTCGCGGCCTTGATCCGCTTGACGCCATGGACTTTCTCCAGCTTATGAAACAGAAAGCATCCTTAGTTGAAATGGATGATAAATTCCTGCGCCGCTCAGTTAACGAAGGCTTTTCCGGGGGCGAGAAAAAAAGGAATGAAATATTCCAGATGGCAATGCTGGAACCAACAGTAGGAATACTGGATGAAACTGACTCGGGGCTTGATATCGACGCGCTGAGGATTGTAGCAAACGGAGTTAATAAACTGAAAAACGACAAAAACGGCTTCGTGGTAATTACTCACTACCAGCGATTACTTGATTATATAGTGCCTGACTTTGTTCATGTGCTTTATAATGGCAAGATTGTTAAATCCGGTTCAAAGGAACTGGCGCTGGAACTTGAAGAAAAGGGCTACGACTGGATAAAAAATGAAAATGCAGCATAAGCGGAGCAAATTATGAATGAAATAAAAAAAATTGATTTTAAAAAACTGGTTGCCGATGAATTTGACAGGATAAAAGCAGCCATGAACGGAAATGCCGATTCTGAAATAAATATTATGAAAAAAGAAGCTATTAAAGTTTTTTCAGAAATGGGTTTACCAACTCCGAAACATGAAGAATGGAAATATACCTCGCTTAATTTCCTGAGAAAAAATGATTTTACAATACCGTCTTTTGATGATATTGATAAGATTATTATTGATAAATCAGACAGGCTGCCTGATATTGAAAATGCAGTGAAAATATATATCGTAAACGGCTACGTCCAGGAAGACGGATCGGAATTGCTGAATAATGAAAATATTACAATAAAGCCGATCAGAAATACCGTCGATGAAGAAATTATTCCTGTTAAGGATATGATTACTTCCGGGGATTACAGAAAAAATCCATTCCTTGCCGTTAACTCCGGACTTGCTTCGGACGGCTTATTAATTAAGCTGGCTCGGAATTATTCATTTTCTCGTCCCGTACATATAATAAATCTGAGCGATACGAATAATGGAAATGTATTTTCTAACACTATGAATTTTATTCAGGCAGGCGAAAACTCATCTATAAATATAGTGGTCTCCGATTTATCGCTCGGTTCGAATATGTCGTTTACAAATACCGCTACTTATGGCAGCTTATCAGCAGGAAGCAGAGTAAATTATTATGCCGTGAGAAATGACAGGGAAGGCTCCTATAGTATAAACGACCTTATCCTTGATCAGCATCGGGATTCTTCATTTAAAAATTATACTGTAAGCATCGACGGTTCATTTGTCAGGAATAATTTAAAAACCACCCTGCTTGGCAGTGGAGCTGATGCCGATATGAAAGGTGTTTTTATAACCACAGACGAGCGCTTTGTTGAAAATCACATTTTAATTGACCATAAAAGTCCCGACTGTACAAGCAATCAGCTTTTCAAAGGTATACTGGATGACAAATCAAGAGCCGTTTTCAATGGGAAAATCCTGGTAAGGCCTGATGCACAAAGAACAAATGCATACCAGACAAACAGGAATATCCTGCTGACTGACGATGCAAAAATTAATACAAAACCCCAGCTTGAAATTTATGCCGATGATGTAAAATGCAGTCATGGCGCTACAACGGGATCGCTTGACGACGAAGCTATATTCTATTTCAGGGCTCGTGGAATTGACGAAGATGCAGCCCGTTCACTACTCTTAAAAGCATTTGCCGATGAAATCGTCGAGGAAATTGAAATTGAAGGATTAAAGAAATTTCTATTAGAGAAAATAGATGACATATTGAATTTTTAGAATAAAAAACCGGAAAGAAATGAAAGATCCATATATGAATGCAACAGCAACTAAATTAAATACCCACGGCCTGGATATTGATAAGATCAGGTCAGATTTTCCGGTACTTGCGCAGGAAGTGCATAACAGGCCGCTGATTTACCTTGACAATGCTGCTACTACGCAGAAACCCAGGCAGGTAATTGATGAAATAACGAAATATTATACTAATTATAACAGTAATATTCATCGCGGGGTGCACCACCTTAGCCAGGAAGCTACCCGCAGGTACGAAGCGGCAAGGCATCAGATACAAAAGCTGGTAAATTCCACAAGGGATATCGAGCTGATCTTTACACGCGGCACAACTGAATCCATCAACCTGGTTGCATCCACATGGGGCAGGGCCAATGTAAAACATGGCGATGAAATACTTATTACCGGAATGGAACATCACTCCAATATTGTTCCCTGGCAGCTCCTTGCACAAGACAGCGGCGCTATTCTTAAAGTTGTTCCGATAACCGACGATGGCGAAATTGATCTTGAAGAATATTATAAAATGTTGAACAGAAGGACAAAAATTGTATCTTTTGTTCATGTATCGAATTCCCTTGGCACTATCAATCCTGCAAAGCAGATTATTGATGCTGCCCATGAAGTTGGTGCTGTTGTTTTAATGGATACGGCACAGTCTATACAGCATATTCCCGTCGATGTAAGAGAACTCGATGTTGATTTCATGGCTTTTTCAGGCCATAAAATATACGGCCCTACAGGGATAGGCGTATTATACGGAAAGAAAGATATTCTTGCTGAAATGCCGCCGTATCAGGGTGGCGGGGATATGATTAAATCCGTAACATTTGAAAAAACTATTTACAACGACCTGCCTTACAGGTTCGAAGCCGGAACGCCAAATATTGTCGGTGCCATTGGCCTTGGAGAAGCTATCACCTACGTCAGAAAAACAGGGATAGATAAAATTGCCGCATACGAAAAAGAATTGATGGAATATGGAACCGAAAAGCTATCTGCAATAAACGGACTTAAAATCATTGGTACTGCCAAGGAAAAAGCAGGAGCCATTTCTTTTGTTCTTGATAATATTCATCCGCATGACGTGGGAACTTTACTCGATACGCAGGGTATAGCTGTCAGAACCGGTCACCACTGCACAGAACCGGTAATGAGAAGGTTTGGTATTCCGGCTACTTCCCGTGCATCCTTTGCATTCTACAATACAAAAGAAGAAATTGACGAACTGGCAAAAGCACTTAAAAAAGTTATAAATATGTTTTCGTAAAAAATTCAGGTTTTGAGATGAGTGAAATAAATGATCTTTATCAGGAAGTAATATTGGACCACAATAAATCACCGAGGAATTTCGGTGAACTTCAAACTAAGAACAGGTGTGCTCACGGTCATAATCCCCTATGCGGAGACCAGATAGATATACAGCTGGATATTGATTCGGATAATATTATAAAAGATATAAAGTTTACCGGCGAGGGTTGTGCTATTTCCAAAGCCTCCGCATCGCTGCTGACAACAATGGTGAAAGGTAAAACCGTTGAAGAGGCAAAGCAAATGTTCGATAAGTTTCATCATGTAGTAACAATGCCTGTTGATGAAGAACCGGATATGGCCGAGCTTGGCAAACTCGCAGTATTTTCCGGCGTGCGCGAATTTCCGGCCAGGGTGAAATGCGCATCCCTTGCCTGGCACACAATGATAGATGCTATTGATGAAAAAGATGAATGCTGAGGTTGTTATGGATAATCAGTTAACTGAACTCAAAGAAATCGAAATGAAGGCAGTGGATCAGATAAAAACTGTATTTGATCCGGAAATACCTGTTAATATATGGGAGCTTGGCCTGATATACGACGTAAAGGTTACAGCCGAAAAAGAAGTAGTGATATTAATGACTTTAACAGCACCAAACTGTCCCGCTGCGGGGTCTATGCCCGGCGAAGTGGAAACGAAAGTTAAAGAAATCGACGCTGTAAAGGATGCAAAAGTTATTCTTACATTCGATCCGCCCTGGGATCAGTCAATGATGAGCGAAGCAGCACAGATGGAACTTGGCTTTTATTAAACAATAACAGCTGGAAAATGCAAAGAGAAAAGAAACACTGGTACGACGGCGCTTTTTATGAGAAGTTTATTGTGCCGCACCAGGAGAAAGTATATAAAATGGCTGCTGAATATATCGGCAGGACGGGCTCCGTTCTCGATGTTGCCTGCGCTACCGGGGGCTTCTCATTTATTGCAGCAAACCTTGCCGATAAAGTAACAGGAATTGACCTTTCCTCGAAAAACATCAGGGAAGCTGATAAAATAAGAAGAAATAAAAAGATTGGTAATGTGGATTTTGTTCACGGCAATGCCCTTGAACTGAATAAAATATCAAACGGCGGTTTCAACTGGGCATTTATTTCTTATGCACTACACGAAATGCCACCGGAAATACGTATCGACGTGCTGAAATCCATGAAAAGCGTATCGGACAAATTAATAATAGTGGACTACAGCATACCACAGCCACTTGACCTGCGCGGAATATCAAATTATCTTGCCGAGTTTTTTGCCGGGCCGGATCATTTTAGCGGTTTTGTTAATTATTACCGAAATGGCGGACTGGAACCCATAGTTGAAAAATCAGGCCTGAAAATCAAACACAATAAAACAATCGATCATTTCAAATTCATTGTGGCTGAGTGAAACTCCCGAAAGTGCAACTTTGGGAGAAGCCCGCCGGCCCCGACAGGCCGGGGGTGGATTCTTTTCCTATTGAAGTTATTATAGTTGCTGGGATGTCATTCTGAGCGCCAGCGAAGAATCCATTCTTAATGCATTTCCCCTCATTACGAAGTTGTACTTCGTAATGCAGTTTTCTTTTGAAGCTGAGCTTCATAATTCCAAAGTAGAACTTTGCAGGAAAAATTCCTTCCCAAGCGGGGGCTTGGGAAGGAGGCTTTAAGGGTGTATTGTCATACTGAGCGGAGCGAAGTATCCATTCTTCATACACTATCTAACTAAAGAAGATGGATTCTTCGGTCGCTTCGCTCCGGAAGCCTGCCCCGACGTGTCGGGGAATGACAACATAACATCTCATTCTTTTGCTCAGTTTACCCGTTCTTCCACCCCAATGAACAGGCCGATCGCCTTAATTCCCCATCCTGTGGTTTCAATGAATCGGATAATTTCCTTAATTCAATGCTGTTTCGAACCAGAATCCTGATGTTTGGGATAATTGCTTTGTTGGCAGGGCTTTAAACTGTCTTGTTCCGGCTTATTGCACACTTGTTTTGCCTCACTGATGTCTTGTTCCGCTTCATTGTACGCTTGTTTCGCCTCGTTGCTTGCTTGTTCTGCTTCATTGCTCACTTGTTATGCCTCATTGCTGTCTTGTTTTGCCTAATTGCTGTCTTGTTTTGCCTAATTGCTCGCTTGTTCCGCTTCATTGCTCACTTGTTCGGCTTCATTGCTCACTTGTTCGGCTTCATTGCTTGCTTGTTCCGCCTCGTTGCTTGCTTGTTTGGCATTGAAATCCCGAAGGTAGAGATGAGAATAGTATATAGATAGAACTAATAATCAAATATATAGGTAAAATTACTAAATATTATACTAATTGTAATAAATATATAGTATTTATAATAATTTATATAACATATCCAAGCCTTGATATAGTTCATCTAACAAAACTTTTTATATAAATAACTATTTATCTTATACATATAATTAAATAATTGGTATGATTTATTAAATTAATATTATAGACTATTAAATATTAGTATTAACCTATTAATTAATCAGTATATCTAATTTGTTAGAACAATTAAATATATACTTGGATACCCAATATATTTTATAAAAGAAGAAGAAGAATTTATAAAAAACAGTGATTAATGTCTTGTATGAATTATTTATTTGATTAGTTATATTATTAATATTGTAAATCTATATGATTATTTAATAATCTGATAAATATATTTATTACAAATACTTAAATATTTACTAATTCTTATGATATATTTTATTATTCAAGTATTATAAATTATTCAATCAGCTAAATATTTCGGATTCCAATACTACACAAGCAATCATTACCACCGACCGAGGCAACAATTGAATCAAACATCTGTGCAATAACTCCGACCCCTCCCAAACCCTCCCCGAAGGAGAGGGCTTTGAAGAAGAATAAAGCAACAATAGAATCAAACATTGGTGCAATGGCTCCGACCCCTCCCAAACCCTCCCCGAAGGAGAGGGCTTTGAAGAAGAATAAGGCAATAATGCCCTCGAACAACGGTATTTTACCTCCGACCAAGGGAACAATAAAGCAAAACATTGCAGCAATGCCTCCGACCAAGGCAGCAATGCCTTCGACCAAGGCGTCAATAAAGCAAAACATTGTTGCAATGGCTTAGAACATCGGTGCTTTGCTTTCGACACTTCCTACCTCCCCCCGGCCACATCCTTCGGAAGGAGGGGGAGTTAATTCTATGTTATTTAACTTCTTATCCCCTCCTCGCGGAGGAGGGGAATACAGGGGAGGTTTTGTTTCTTTGCCTCCGACCAAGGCGTCAATAACTCCGACCAAGGCGTCAATAACTCCGACCAAGGCAGCAATAACTTCGAACAAGGTATCAACAGCTTCAAACAAGGCAGCAATAAAGCAAAACATTGCTGCAATAGCTTCAACCAAGAGTTCATTATCTTCAACCATTGGTACATTGCTTTCGACACTTCCTACCTCCCCCCGCCCCCCTCCTTCGAAAGGAGGGGGAGTTAATTCTATGTTATTTAACTTCTTATCCCCTCCTAAAGTAGGAGGGGAATACAGGGGTGGTTTTCTTGCTTTGATTTGGAACAAGGTATCAATGAAGCAAAACAACGGTGCATTACCATAGACCCTCCCAACCTCCCCCCGGCTCCCTCCTTCGAAAGAGGGGGAGTTAATCTTATGATATTTAACTTCTTATCCCATCCTCGCGGAGGATGGGGTTATAGGAGTGGTTTTCTTTCTTTGCCTCCGAACCTTGCATCTTTATCCACGAGTTAAAGAGCGTAGCTATTGAATATTTTGTCTGTTTTATATAAACTTCATTACAGGCAGCAGGCAACCTGAATAATTATTCGATCATGTTTTTTAATTTCAATCCAAAATATGTAATTTTGTTATTCGTAATTCTTGAAGAATATGAAAAAGTATTTCAAACATATCGTAGCAATAATTCTTATCCAGTCGGTGATGCTTTCGCTGATTGGTGTTGAGATTTATTATCACGAGTGTTCGCATACAGGTATGAAGTTCGCATCTTTAAGTTCCGACCTTAGCTGCGAGGGGCATCATGAAAATTGCAATTGTTGTAGTGGTGGTGCTTGCTGCACTATGGCGAATGATTACGGAAATAATGATACTCAGTTTTTTGATGATTTCGGGCATTGTATCAATTATTCTGATTTCCATGTTTTGGATGTAAGCTTTGATATTCCTAATCATTTTGCGAAAGTGAAAGTTCTTCTTAAAGAATATATCAGCGATATTATAAGAGAGAAGCTTTATATATCTGACTTTGATAATAATTTTTCCGGGCCCTTTGTAGAAATTGTCCGGAAACCACAACTTATCCTTTCAATAATACTGGCCAAACAATTCAGTTCAGACCGGGATGATGTTCCGGATAATCTCCTTTAATCTTAATCATTACAAATACACTTTTATTGAATCCGCTTATTGCGGAGCGATTTATTGATTTTTATTACGGAGATTATGATGAAAAAGATATTTATAATATTATTAACGCTTGGAATTTTTACAGATTTGAATGCCGAACCAAATACCGTTAATGGTGTTGTATATGGTATAGATGCTGAAGGGAAGAAAGACATACTTCCGAAAGCAACATTGTTCTGGATGGGTACAAAAAAAGGCACTCTTGCAGACAGAGAGGGTAAGTTCTCAATCCCAAAACCCGACAACAGTAATAATTTGATTGTATCCTACACCGGATATATGAAGGATACCATATCAATATCATCAACTGTTGACAATATTGAAGTTGTCCTGGAATCGAGTTACAGCACCGACGAAGTAGTTGTAACAGCAAATGAAACTGCAACTCTTATCAATTTTAACGATGATATACGTACCGACAGGATAGGCGGCCACGGCTTAAGAAAAGCTGCCTGCTGCAACCTGGCGGAAAGTTTTGAAACCAATCCATCTGTTGATGTATCATATAGTGATGCTGTAACCGGTGCGAAACAGATAGAACTTCTTGGGCTGGCGGGAATATATTCGCAGATGCTGACTGAAAAGATTCCTTTGATGCGTGGCCTGGCTAATACTTTCGGGCTGAACTACGTTCCCGGGTCATGGATGGAATCGATTGCCATTTCCAAAGGGGCTGCTTCGGTTGCTACAGGCTATGAATCAATAACCGGACAGATCAGCGTTGATTATAAAAAGCCAAATACAGGTGAACCACTATTTATAAATCTGTTTGCAAATGATGCCGCAAGGCTCGAGGCCAACCTGAACTCTTCAATAAAAGTTAGTGAGAATCTAGGGACGGCAATTTTTGCTCATGTCAGCCAGATGCAAACTGAGATTGACCACAATGATGATACTTTTCTTGATATGCCGACAACGAGACAGATCAATTTTATGAACAGGTGGACTTATGACCATTCTCTGGGCCATACTCAATTTGGCGTTAAGGCTTTGAGTGAAGAAAGAAGAGGCGGGCAGAAAGGATATTTCGGCAGCGATAATAACGATCTTTACGGTATGGAAATTAATACCAGGCGCTATGAAGCCTTTGGCAAGAGTGGTTTCTTTGTTGGCGATCACTCCAGTTTAGCCTTGCTATTTTCGGCCAGCAGGCACGAGCAGGATGCTTTCTTTGGCAGCAATAATTATAAGGCCGACGAAAATTCTTTCTATTTAAATCTGCTTTTCGATACGGAATTCGGGTATATGTGTGAGCATGATCATAACAGCCATGAAGGCCACGATCATGCAGAAGAATCCGAGGAGCATGAAGACCACGAGGGCCACGATCATGCAGAAGAGACGGAAGAACATGATACTCATGAAGGCCACGATCATGCAGAAGAGGCGGAAGAACATGACGACCACGAAGGGCACGGCCACGTGGAAGAGCATGATCATAACAGCCACGAAGGGCACGGCCACGCGGAAGAGCATGATCATGAAGAAGGCCTGCCCAACTGTGTAAAACATGTAGGGCATTGGGTGTCGGATCACAAATTGAACACCGGGATCAGTTTTTTATTTGATGAATATATTGAAGAGCTGAACGGACAAAGTATGTACAGGAATGAGATTGTTCCGGGGGCCTTTGCGGAATATACTTTTACCGGAATTGATAAACTTACTGTGATAACCGGCCTGAGAACTGATTTTCACAATAATTTCGGAACATTTGTAACACCTCGTTTCCATTTAAAATATCAGTTTGATGACTACAATGTGATCAGGGCTTCTGCCGGTAAAGGCTATAGGGTTCCGAATGTATATGCAGAGAATATCAATTTGCTGGCAAGTTCCCGTGAAATTTTCTTCGAGGAAGACCTTGATGCTGAGGAAGCATGGAATTTTGGTGTGAACGCATCAACAGAAGTTAATATTTTCGACCTGCCGGTAAATTTTAATGCGGAGTTTTACCATACGAATTTCATAAACCAGATGATAATTGACCTGGATCGTTCACCCGGCGAAACTCATATATATAATCTGGATGGCGACTCATATTCCAATGCTTTTCAGGTGGATATGAATCTTGAACCAATATACGGACTGGAAATAACAGCAGCGTACAGGTGGGTGGATGTAAAAATGACTCTAAACGGCAAGCTGGAGGAAAAACCGCTGCAAAGCAGGAACAAATCCTTTATAAATATTGGATATACAACTGATGATGATTCCTGGGCATTTGATTTCACTGCCAACAGGATAGGCAGCGGAAGGCTTCCTAATACTTCTCAGAATCCGGTGGAATACCGCCTCCCGGATGAATTTGATGCTTACTTTTTATTTATGGGGCAGATTACCAAGAAATTCAAGGATTTCGAAATATATGTCGGTGGTGAAAACCTTGGCGATTATACCCAGAAAAATCCTATCCTTGCATGGCAGGAACCTTTCGGGAAATATTTCGATTCATCGATTATATGGGCGCCGGTTATGGGCAGGAAAGTATACGCCGGTATCAGGCTGACTCTTTTTAATGATTAATAACAGGAGAAAATAGTATGAAAAAGATAAATTTTTTGACAATGATTTTGGCTGTGATCTTTGTTGCTTTTAACCTGAATGCTCAGGATGAAAAGCAATATAAAGAAGTAAATTTAAAAACAACTGCACAGTGCGGTATGTGCAAGGACAGGCTCGAAAAAGCTATTAATAAAATGGACGGGATAATTAAAACTAATCTCGATCTGGAAACAAAAGAAATGTATGTGAAATATGATCCTGAAGAAATTGAGCTTGATGATATTAAAGAAAAAATTTCCCGCACGGGATATAATGCAGACGAGGTAAAGGCGAAGAAAAGGGCATATAACAAATTGCCCAAATGCTGCCAGCTTGGCGGACATGATTAATTAATCTGTTCTTACAAGTTGAAACCGGTTGGTCCTTAACAGATCATCCGGTTTTTTTATTTGTACCTGTAAAGAAATCTTCATATTTTTCTTTTTTGTGATATAGGGATCAGAAATTTGAAAAGCATTAAGTTATTATTAGATTTCATTAAATATCATACTTTTAAAAAATCGGAAAATGATTTTTTTCTGTCATTAAAGACCGATGACAGGGAGGAACTGTGTAGCCAGGCAGACAAAAATAACCTGGGGAACCTTATTTATTTCTTTAATAAAAATGATATTCCGGAGCCCTGGAAATCTAAGTTTTCTGCTTCGTTCAGGGCTGCTTCTGCTATGGAATTGCGTCGTTCCCATGAATTGAAATCAGTTTTGAAGCTTTTTCGTGATAGTCATATTAAGGCTGCTCCGCTGAAAGGAGCATGTATTGCTTATAAGGCTTATCCCCATCCGGCTCTCAGGCTTATGTGCGATAGTGATATTCTTATTTCTGAAAATGAAGTTGATACAGCCTGGAATCTGATGGTTGAAAACGGGTTTACACCAACTGAAGAAATTGGCCATCATTTTCATAAACCCATGTTGAAATCAAAGCTGGGGAATGCTTACGAACTGCACTACCATATTACCAAAAGGAAGAAAAACACTGATAGGTTTTCAGCCGATGTACTCTGGGATAATTGCCGCGAAGGTGATATTCTCGGGCAGGAAGTTACATTTCTGGCACCGGAAGTAACATTGCTGCATTGCATTGAGCATGGCTTTCGGGATAATCTTGCCGGCGGTATGAAAGTATTGTCGGACTGTTCATTCATAATTTCCGGTATGAAACCGGATCCGGAAAAACTAATTTCAAAAGCTGAAGAGATGAATGTCCTGAAAGAACTGACAATATTTATGAATATCATCCCCGGGTATTTTCCTGAAAAATATCAAATTCCAGCTTCAGAGGAATTTGATGACATAATTAAAAAATGCGCATGGCTTTTAATAAATTCTTCCGATACCCAAAGTTTAGGTGCTACAAGTACTGCTTTTGAAAGAGAATATAAAAACGTAAGTTTCATTGGAAAGATACGATTTTTTAAGAGAGAGATATTTAAGTCTCCAAAATTAATTGCCTACAGGTATAAATGCAGCAGGAATTTTCCGGCAATTATTCCATATTATTTCAAATACTGGGCAGAGAACAGTAGCAAGTTTTTCCGTTCATCGAAAGTATCAAAAAGCAACAAACAATTAAATGAAACGGGAACAAATCAGAAAGCACTGCGGGAATATCTTGATTTTATATGATATAAAAACTCGTCCAACAATATATATGCTGAACGAGTCGGTATTTTAATATTCTGCTTTTATTAATTGTCTTAAAACTTCATAAGTTTTTCAAGTTCTTCTTTTATCTTCTTTTCATTCGGAAGAACTTCACTTTCATAATTAGGTGAATAAGGGATATGAGAATCTTTGGCAGCCACTCTCATAACTGGTGCGTCAAGGTCACTGAATGCTTCCCTGGCCAGTGTTGCTGAAATCTCTGCTCCAAATCCCATGGACATTGTGTCTTCGTGAACTATCAACGCTCTGTTGGTTTTTGCAATTGATTTCAGTACCATTTCCTTATCCCATGGTGCTATTGTCCGGAGGTCGATTACTTCTATGCTGCCGCCGTTTTCGCGTTCGAATTTTTTAACAGCATTCATTGAATCACGGCAGGACATACCCCATGTGATTATTGTTGCGTCGCTGCCTTCTTTAAGTATTTTGCCTTTGCCAAATGGCACAAGGTGATTCTCGTCAGGTTCGGGTCCTGCGGCATAAGGCAGCCGATACATTCCCTTATGCTCCAGGAATAGTACGGGGTCCTGTATTCTGATAGCTGTTTTCAACAGGCCTTTGGCATCTGCGGCGGTACTCGGGTATGCAATAAAAAGTCCGGGGATGTGAGAGAAAAATCCCTCAATATTCTGCGAATGGCATAGGCCGCCGTGTATATATCCCCCGACTGCTACTCTTGTTACAACCGGAGCAGCAAAACCATTGTTAGATCTGAAACGCATTGTTGATACTTCATTGCGATACTGGTGAAATGCCGGCCATATATAATCCCCGAACTGGATTTCAACTACAGGTTTGTAACCCCTGACCGCCAAACCAAGTGCAACACCGACAATTGAGGCCTCGGCCAGTGGCGAATTAAACACCCTGTCTTCTCCGAAGGCCTGAGTAAGGCCGCGTGTGGCAGTAAATACACCGCCCTTGGGATCGGCAACGTCCTCGCCGAATATCAGCATTTTAGGGTTGTTTTTCATTTCTTCGTGCAGTGCATGGTTTACGGCATCCACAAGAACAATTTTATCATTTGAATATTCTTTGTTATCGGTGTAAGCCAGCTTGCGTGTTTCCTCGGGTGCAAAGATATGCATTGTTGCATCTTCAGCTTTCGGGTCGGGTTGTTCCATTGCCCAGTCAACGGCATCGTTAATTTCATTTTTAACTTCGCGTTTAAGCAGGTCGAATTCTTCTTCCTCAATAATATTATTTTCGATCATATAATTGGAAAGAAATGTAATTGCATCCCTTTTTTCCTTTGCTTCCTCAAGTTCCTCTTTGGGGCGGTATTTTCGCTGGTCGTCGCTTGAAGAATGGGGCAGAAGCCTTTCCACCATTGCATGAAGCAGAACGGGGCCTTTCCCTGCACGAAGGTACTCTACAGAATCCTTTACTGCTTTGAGCGATTCAAAAAAGTCGGTACCGTCAAAGGTTTTCATCCTCAGATTTGAATAGCAGCAGAAACTATGGCCAACTGTAGAACCCATTGACTGATTTTCGCGGGGAACAGATATTGCATATCCATTATCCTGAATGCAGAACATTACAGGCAGTTTTTCCCTTGATGCCCAGTTTATTGCTTCATAAAATTCTCCCTGGCTTGTTGTTCCTTCACCGGAGGCAACATAAGTTATTTCATCGGCTCCGTTTTTCCTTGAAGCGAGAGCTGTTCCAACAGCGTTGAGGAATTGAGTGCCGGTTGGCGATGACTGGGTTGGCATATTCAATACCGGATGCCCGTAGTGATTCGGCATTTGCCTGCCGCCGGTCGCAGGATCGTCAGCTTTGCCGAGGGCAAGAAGGAAATACTCTTTAGTAGTTAACCCTGCTGCATACGACAATGCCAGGTCACGGTAGTATGTCCAGAACCAGTCTTTTCCGCTTTCCAATCCTATTCCAATAGCAGTTTGTACTGCTTCATGTCCTGAACCGCCAATATGAAAGAAGGATTTTCCCTGCTTAACAAGTGTCAGATGTTTCTCGTCGGTCATCCTGGATTTCAGCATGTTTTTCAGAGCTGACAAAAGGTCATCTTTATTCAGGCCAAGCTCGATATGTGGTGGATCGGTGCTTTTAAAAACAACAGGTTCAACCGAACAAGCCGGGCCGCGGGAATGTTTGCAGGAAGAAGCATCTTTAGAATTTTCGATTAAATCCAAAACCTCAGGCTGATTATCTGTGGATTGGGTTTTACCTTTTGATTTTGTTGATCTTGTATTTTTTTTTGCCATAATTATATAATCGATTCTTTTACTTTAAATTGTTTGCTGTGGAAAACTCGAATTGTAAATTCAAGTCAAATTTGCTATTTTATTTTTTTCGGGGGAGAATAATTGCCCCGTAGTTTTGATACCAAAATTGAAAAAGATATGGCTTGGCATCAGATATTAGGTCACGAGCGTATAAAGAAAATATTGCAGAAAACCATAGCGGATAAACGTATTCCGGGTGCTTACTGTTTCCATGGTTTGGATGGTATTGGCAAGGATGCTTTGGCTTTAGAATTTTCTAAAGTCGTTAATTGTCAGTCGCCAAATGTAACTGATAATGAAATTGAGGCTTGCGGCAAGTGTAGTGCCTGCCGCATGGCGAAAGAGTTTAAGCATCCAAATATTATTTTTGTCCATTCTTTGCCTACCCCAAAAACTCCTAAAAGTAAGGCTGATTCTCCTCTTGCCGGAATGAGTAATGAGCAGGTTGATAAAATCAGAGAGGAACTGGATGAAAAGTCAAAAGATCCTTACCATAAGATTAATATTCCTAATGCAAGCCAGATAAAAATCGGACAGATCAGGCATTTAAAGAATAGCCTGGCTATGACTTCTCCAATGAAAGGAAGGCGGGTTGTAATTATTTCGAATGCCGACGAGATGACTACCGAGGCAGCTAATGCTTTCCTGAAAACACTTGAAGAACCACATGAGAATATCACTATTATTCTTACTACTTCGAAGGTTAGTGCAATTCCGATAACTATTATGTCCCGTTGCCAGCAGGTAAGGTGCGAACCCATACAAGATGAGATTATCAGCGAAATACTTGTTAGCAGGCATGGAGTAAGTACCGAGGAAGCAGCAATAATATCTGCATTCTCGCAAGGCTCCTACAATGCTGCCAGAGATTTTATGGACGAGGGGATGCAGGAAAAAAGAACTGATATTGTAAACATGCTGAGAACTTCAGTAAAAAAGAAATACAGGCTTGAACTTTGCGAATTTATTGATAAGATTACTGCTCTGAAAAACAAACGTGAAACTGAGACTTACCTGCGCTTACTTCATTTTTGGCTCAGAGATGCTGCGATTCTTGCAAGAACCGGTACTGCCGACGGACTGATTAATTTTGACCAGCATGAAACGATTGCTAAATTCATCGGTTATTTTAAAGGAAGAGACTTTGAAGCTGCGGTTTGGGAAGTTGAAAAAACTATCGGAACTATGTCCAGAAATATAACTCCCGGCTTGATGCTGTTGGGGCTTTTTCTGAAACTCAGGCATATTTTCATTGGAAAGAGTTAATAAATTATTAAATTGCAGCTTGAATTTTTTGAAATGACGTACTTTCTCAATTAAAGATATACATAGATTACATAATGAACGGATTAATAAAATGGATCAAAATAAAGACGTTCCGGATACATATAAAGAAAATCAAAAGGAATATTACAAAATAATAGATAACCAAAGGGATGAAGAATTAAAAAATAATAAAATCAATGGCAGAGGAAACAATAATAACGGAAATAATGATAATAATGACAGCATAGATTTTCATGAAATAAACGACCAGCAGCTTGGAATACCATGTATAAAAAACAGAATTCAGACATTTGGCGATCAGATAATAACCAACGATGATTACAGGGTTTATGACAATTTAAAAGAAAATGATATCCCGGTAGCAGAAGTGCTCTTCAAAGGCAATCGGAAGATGGCTTTCAGAAATGATAAACGTCTTCAGCTTAAAGGTTCAGAGCTGGTTATCGTGGAAACTGAAAACGGGATTGACGCAGGGCGGGTGTCTAACTGCTGCGTGTCTACTATCAGCAAGATGAAAAAACTCAGAGATGAGGAAGATGAATCTGAAAAGCATATCAGGCTGCCAAAATTCAAAATTCTGCGCAGCGCAAAAAGTGAGGACATTGAGCAGCATATACATAATACAGAAGAAGAATCTGAAGTTGTAAAAAAAGCCAAGGAATTTGTTGACAGGCTCGGACTGGATATGAAAGTGACCGAGGCTGAATGGCAATTCGACAGAATGAGGCTGACAATATTTTTTACAGCTCCGCAAAGGATAGATTTTCGTGAACTGGTGAAAGAACTTGCGCGTACTTTCAAAACCAGGATTGAGCTTCGTCAGATTAGCTCGCGTGAGGAAACAAAACGACTGGGCTGCGGTTCGGGGGCTTGCGGGCTTACATTGTGCTGTACTTCATTCCTCAGGGAGTTCTCCCATGTTACTTTGGAACATGCGAAATTGCAGCAGCTTTCCAACAATGTGGCCAAGCTTAGCGGATCCTGTGGCAGGCTTAAATGCTGCCTGCTGTTTGAGTATGATAACTATGTGGAAGCTTTCAAGAAATTCCCGCCGCCGGATTCTATTATCACAACAAAAGAAGGAAGGCTGAAAATCCTTAAAGTGGATATTTTCAAAGAGATTGTATACCTTTACAACGATAAAAAATCCGCTTATTCCAGCATGACCCTTCAGGAAGTTGAGGCATACAAGAAAAAGGGAAAGATAGTTTATCCATCGAATGGAAACGGTAATGGCAATGGTACACAAAAGCCAATAAACGGCAAAAACGGATATCACCATAACGGAAACGGGAAGCATAAACCTAAAGAAGTTTCTATTAAAGATATTCCTGAAAATTAGTTTCAGGAAATTACAGATTTTGAATCATCCGGTTACTTATGGTGATCGGATGATTTTTTGTGTTAATAAGGAGCTGTCATTTGCCTCACGCCCAAAACCGGCGGCAGGCAGGAAAATTTTCAATTCCCATACTCCCCCTGCGGGAGCATTATATGTTTTCCCGGGGCTTTCATTAATTAAATTCTGATAAATCAGTGCCCGGTTATATTACGATTTCGGCGTTACGGATCATCTTTATTTAGGAATTTAGCTGAATAGGTTGCCATTGATGTAATTGTATGATATTATGAGTATTAATACTGTTTATGCGTTCTTTTGTAACAGTTTTCTACACCGGAAAACCATAGTTTTGTGTTATACGAGCGTTCCCTCATGCCTGCCGAGCGTTCCCTCATGCCTGCCGAGCGTTCCCCCATGTCTGCCGAGCGTTCCCTCATGCCTGCCGAGCGTTCCCTCATGTCTGCCGAGCGTTTCCTCATGTCTGCCGAGCGTTCCCTCATGTCTGCCGAGCGTTCCCTCATGTCTGCCGAGCGTTCCCCCGTGCCTGCCGAGCGTTCCCTCATGTCTGCCGAGCGTTCCCCCATCCTTTCCGAGACACTTTTTCAGGTAAAATTTTACTCAGAAAACACCGAATTTCACTTTTTTGATATAGATTTTCGATCTATTAGTCCTGTCGATCGATTTTATCAATTGATTTTTTGATCAGGAAGTTCCGGAATTCGATTTGGCTGTGTAAATATTTTATTTATAAATACTGAAGTTTGCTATGCCCGGCAATGGTAATAATTTTTTTGTACGGAATTTCTACCGGACGAGGTATGAAATGCTTAATATGTCCGGCTGTAAAAGGATTATCGCTTCAATCTATCATATTTTGACACTTTCAGTTATTATTTCTGAAATTATAAAAATTAACCAGGCCTATCCTGATAGCCGGCCCTGGTCAGAGAGCGGTTTATTCAGTGTTTTTATTGTTAGTCCGGAATCATTTCTTTTGAATAAGAAAAAAAAGAGACGCTGAATAATGCGCCTCTTCAATATTTATAATAATAATTACTGTTTATTTCAGCATTACATCCAGAAAATATTCAATATATCTGAATAGTGAGAATTGGTACTGGTATATTGATAATACTGTAGCAACTAAAAAAATGATAAGTATCAATCCAACAATATATACCTTATAACTTGGTATATCAAATACTACTGATGTTGATTTTAGTATCCTGAATAATACCCAGATCACAATTAGTACCATAACTGCCATAACTATCATATTCAGTTGGTCGGAATAAACTAAAAGCCTAATAAGAACAATCGAAACCGGGAGAAGTATCAGAAAGGGTACTGCTGACCAGATTGTTATCGTAAGTGTATCGCGATAAAATATTCTTGCCCTGGTAAAGAATGCGAATATCCTGATAAAGAATGCCGAGATAACTGCAAGGATAAAAATCAGCGATGTACTGAATATCAGCAGAAATTCAGGCATCCAAATCAGCCTGAAGAATAGTTCCCGAAGGTTACTACCGGGTATTGCCAGCATATATAAGTATTCGGCAAGAATGTTCGTGCGATAGTAATAGAAAATTGATGCCAGGAAAATGCCTGCTGTTGCTGAAATGACAAGGCCAAGAAGGATAGTTTGCACAGAGGACATGATTCTCTGGTCCCGGATATCAGCGTAAAAATTATAAGGCCTGAGCACTGAACGGAAAAGATACTCCCTGAAACGTTTGAATCTGTTTATAAGGAATACAAGAATAATTCCAAGAATGATGCCGGTAATGATAAATATTACAGGCGTTTCTTCATTGTAAGATCCCGCATTGAGCAGTGGTTCCTTCTCGGCGTTGAAAAGAGTCTGTAATAACTCATAAGACAGCCTTTGATCACGTGTTCTGGAAACAAGCCCGCCGGAACATACAAATCGCTGGCTGTTATTTGTAATCAGCAAAGGTACGTTAAGTTCGTAGTCATTGAAATTATTAATTATGCTTCCGGCAGCTTTCAGTTCGTTTACAATATGGAATGAATTCCTGATATAATATGCCTGCGATTCAATTGACAACGGATCGGAAAATCCATTATGGTTTTTGGGCTGAATGGCGATACCATAAAGAAAAATTACGGGTTTCTTTCCTGAAATTGACATCAGCCTTGCAGCTTCGTTTTTGAAATCAGTGAAACTGTATTTTTCCCTGACAGGTTTATAACCGACAAAATCAAAATCTTTTAAATTGCTTTCATTTGCACCGAAATAGGAAACTTTATAAATCAATTTATCGGTGGAGTTTTTAAGTGTTTTTATCATCTGCGAGTTGAATCTTTCGGAAGGTTCAGTATTTTCGCGAATGCCTGTACTTATACCCCAGGCAATAACACTTGGGTTGCCGGAATAGGAAGAAACAAAACGTTTGGAAATATTTTTCATCCTGACCTTGATTTCATCCATGTCCAGTATTTCTGCGGGAACATCATAAACGGGTAATTCAACAAGAGCCATAATTCCGTATTTATCACATAATGATAACAGGTAAGGATGTGGGGGAGCCATTTTAAATCTTACTAAATTTGCTCCCAAGGTTTTAATTTTCCTTATATCCCTTTCCATCTGGGCCGGGTTAAGGGTCTGTCCTCCGGAATATATATCTTCAATATATGATATACCTTTGATTTTAAGAGGCTTACCATTCAGATATATAACCGGGCTGTCAGAATTACTAACTCGCAGATCTCTGAAACCAACATCGATTCTGAAGTCATCAATTAAATGCCCGTTTCTTTTTAAATTCACGGTAAGATCATATAATTCAGGAGATTCCGGGGCCCATAATTTTGGGGATGAAATATTCAGGTTAAAATTGAAATCCTGAGTTCTTTCTCTTTCAACAGTAATAATTCTTGTACCTGTAATTGGAATGGATTCGGCAGGTGCATCTTTTCTTTTCAGGTTGTATTCAAGCGATACCTGTAATTTTTCGGCTCCCGGAGTGCCGAGAGAATCCCTAAAAGCTCCATATTTGAAAAGGCTTTCAATTTCCCCGGCGCTGATATTTGCTTTAAAATTAATTTGAGCATTGCCGCCGCTTTTCAGTTTGGTTGTATAGCTGATATCCTTAATCCATATATGGGGCGTTCCAATCAGAAGAGCTTCACGAAGAAGTCCTGTATATATTCTGTGGCCGAATATATTCTGAGCGCGAATTTGCCTTGAAGTACTGCTAACAGGGGTTACAACCAGTTTTACTTCATTCGTTCCGCCTTTTACCATTCTTGCAGGAAGTTTCACATAGAATGGGGTCATTCCCCCGAAGTATCTGCCAACAAACTGTGAATTTACATAAACTTCCACGTGGTCTTCAATACCGAGGAAATATAATTGCCAGTTATACTGTTCGGTAAGTTCGGAAGAAATTTTAATCGTTCTTTTATATACTACTCTTTCTTCATGGTTTTCGGAAGCAGGCAGAATGACGTTTGTCCATTCCGATTCATCGAATGACTTCTGCCATTTACCCGCCAGGCTGTAAATCAGCCTGGTAGATGAAGGAACGATTTTTTTAAGTTCATTTTCAGAAAATGGTTTGTATTTACTGCTCTGTGCCAATCCGGGAATTGTAAACAACATAAATAAAAATATTGTTGTAAAATATTTTGAGATCGATTTCAGGTTAATATTCTTATTCATATTTCTCCCGTTTGTCTTTGTCAATATTTCATTGTATAAGTTCATTTTATATTAACTCGTTAATATTAATTACTCTGCCAGTACTGATAGATTCTTCGGCGGCAAAAGTTGCAAGTGTAATATTTTGCAAAGTTGAATAATCAATCGGTAGATTTTTTCCCTGCCTTAAGGATTCAATAAATGCTTTTACTTCTTCATCATGTCCTTTTCTGCCGTCAAGGCTGTGTTTTTTTATCTTACCAGCCCGGTGAAGTTCAACCGATTTGAAATTATTCATTACGGCAGTAGCTTTTTCGCAATATACTTCACAGTACTCTTTGGGAATGGTTGATGCACCGTCGGCAAAATATAAAACAGTACCGACTGATCCGTCGTCGAAAGAAATTACAATCGATACATTATCCCTGTTGGTAATTTCGGTATCAACTGCGCCGATGGCTTTAGCATAAACACTAACAGCTTTTGCTCCGGTCAGGTAAGCCATGCAGTCGATAAAATGGCATGCCTCGCCAATAATTCTGCCACCGTTTTCGGGAGTAAGAACCCAGTGCGATTTCGGCATTTTACCGGCATTTGCCCTGTACATGATATTCATCGGTTCTTTTCTGGAAGAAAAGAACTCTTTGATTAATTCAAAAGACTTAGAAAATCTTCTGTTGAAGCCGACCATAACCCGGCCATTATTTTTCTCCACCGCATCGTTGATCTTTTTCAATTGGCCTGTATTTGTACATAATGGTTTTTCCACGAAAACGGCTTTTCCTGCATTTACTGCTTCCAGAACATACTGTCCGTGAGTGTCGTGCTGAGTTGCACAAAATACTGTATTTGAATTTTTATCGGCAATGATTGTGCTTGAATCAGTTGATGCCTGGCCGAATCCGTATTGCCTTGCCATGGTTTCCGCATTTACTGCCGTAGCAGTACTTACAGCTACCATCTCTGTTCCGAGGCTTTTTAGCGGTGGCAGCAGGAATGACTTCGCGAAACTGCCGGCGCCGACGAAAGTAATTTTTACTTTGTCAGTTTTGCTGTTTTCTGTCTTTATATTTATTGTTCTTTTGTCTGCCCCTTCCCGTTGCGGGTATTGTAGCAAAATGCCAAGGTAAGGTTCGGTGTTATCTGTTATCAGTCCGTAGGCATCCGGGGCTTTATTAATATCAAATGTATGTGTGGTCAGCATTTTCATATCAATGCTGCCGGAAGATATTAATTGCAGGAATGACTGCATATTGCGGTTTTCAGTCCAGCGAACATAGGCGGGCGGGTAATCCTGTCCTCTCTGTTCGTAATTTGCGTCATATCGTCCGGGGCCGTAACTGCATGACATTCTTAAATCAAGTTCTTTTTCATAAAACGGGGAACGTGGCAGGTTCATACCAATAGCGCCCACAATTATAACTTTACCTTTTTTTCGTGCTAATTTCAATGCTAATTCAGCAGGTTGATCCGAAGGCGTACTGGCTGTGATTATCACAGAATCAAATCCAATACCGCCCGTGAAAGCCAACATGGAATCAATAGAATCAAAAGAGCTGGGAAATACTTCATCGCAGCCGGATTTTTTGGCAAGATCAAAAAGAGATGTATCAATATCGGCTCCGGCTACCCTGCACCCCGAAGCTTTCAAAAGCTGAACAGTTATCTGCCCTATCAGGCCTAACCCGATGACGGCTACATTTTCGCCGAGCCTTACATCAGCCTGCCGCACTCCCTGCATTGCAATAGTGCCGACGGTTGTATAGGCAGCGTCAGCAGAGTCAACGTTTGACGGGATTCTGGCCGTAAGGTTTTTTGGCACGGCAAGCATTTCTGCATGGTTTGCGATACCCGCTCCGGCACATGCAACCATGTCACCCGGAGAAAATTCGTCACATCTTGATTCCACAACAGTTCCCGAAGCGCTGTATCCTAAAATTTTATAAGAATCCAGAGTTGAAAGAACCCTTTTGGCTGTTGAAATTACGCCGTCCCTTTTCAGGAAATCAATAACTAATTTAACCTGATCCGGTTGTTTTCTGGCTCTCTGAATTAAAGAAGATTTCGTATTTGTAACTGATATTTTCTCGGTACCCGCGCTGATCAGGGAATAATCTGTCCTGACGAGAACTCCGCCCTCCGGGCATCCCGGAGATGGCAGTTCTTCCACCGATACTTTTCCTGTTTTTTGATATTGCACAACCTGAAGCATTTATTATCCGGTTTTCTAATTTATTTCACTTACTGTAATCTGCAAAATTAATGATTATTTGATTTAGTTCAATGTTATTACTGAATATATTAGGAATAAATTTGGAAATTGAGCAATATATCAGTTATTCAGCTGAATTCAGATCAATAATATCTGTTACTTTTATTGTTTGAATTGATGAGTTTGTGATGACGTTGGATTATGGTTCTCTCGGTAAAAATGGCTATTTTGCAAGTTGAATTATTGTAAATTAGAAAACTATGAATATGGCTGATAAAAGACTGATAAAAATCCTTGAAAATATAGCATCTCTGCTCGAGATAAAAGGTGAAAACCATTTTAAAACAAGAGCATATAAAAATGCCGCCGAGATTATCAGGGAGCAGAATATTGATGTAAAAAAAGCAGTAGAGGAAAATACCCTGAAAGATATAAAAGGCTTTGGCAAGGCTCTTCAGGAAAAAATCTCGGATTATGTTTTGAACGGGGAAATGGAGTATTACAAAAAGCTCACTTCTGAAATTCCGGAATCTGTTTTAACGATCAGGAAAATTGCTAATATCGGGCCAAAGAAAGCCGGACAATTATTTTTTGAACATGGTGTTTCAGATATTTACAGCCTTGAAAAACTATGTGTTGATGATGAGCTCAGGAAAATTAAAGGATTCAGCGCCAAATCCCAGGAAATGGTTCTGAATAGTATTCAGCATGTTAAGGCTGGTAAGGGAAGGCTACGACAGGAAGAGGCCAGGAAAATTACAAAGTTCATTGAACAGATTGAATTTGATAATCCCGATATTGTAAAGTTCGAGATTTCAGGTGACTATAAGAAAAAATCAGAAACAATTGACAGTATAGATATTGTTGTTATGGTTTCCGAACCGACAATATTTGATTCTGATTCGGTCAGGAATGAAATTATTGAAAAAATCAGAAGAAATGAAAAATTTGCAGATTTTGATATTGATGCCCTGAAGATAAATATCCACCCGGAGGAGGATAGAAGTTACTACCTGAAAATACATGAGCTTTCTGCTTCTAAGGAATATCTTGAAAAATTTAATAATTTAATTGAAACGAAGTATGGCAGTTTCGGATACTTCACAGGAATAAATTCCGAGGAAGATATTTATAGTCAGATGAAAATGGATTTTGTGGTTCCCGAGTTAAGGGAAAAAGCAAAATTCCTGCATAAAGCAGAAAAGGGTGAGCTCCCTGAGTTAATTAAGAATGATGATATAAAAGGGATGCTGCACTGCCATTCCACATGGAGCGACGGCAGGAACAGTATAAAAGAAATGGCACTGGCATCGAAAGAACTCGGATGCACACACTTTGCAATCTGCGATCACAGCCAGGCTGCTTCTTATGCCAATGGCCTTACACCTGACAGGGTTAAAAAACAGCATTACGAAATTGATAAGCTGAATGAAGAGAATCATGGTATTAAAATTATAAAGGGAATTGAAGCCGATATTCTTTCGGATGGCTCACTTGATTACGATGAGGAAACTCTTGCGGGTTTCGAAATGGTTGTTGCATCAGTTCATTCCTCTTTCAATATGAGTAAAAAGGATATGACAACCCGGATCATCTGCGCTTTGAAGAGTCCTTATACTACTATGCTCGGGCATGTTACCGGACGCCTGATACTTGTTAGGCCTGCCTACGAGGTTGATGTTAAAGATATTATTCAGGCTGCGGCTGACTACGGGAAAATTATTGAGATTAACGCCAATCCCTACAGGCTGGATTTATCCTGGGAAAATGCAATGTATGCTAAAGAAAAGGGCGTGAAGATTGCGATTAATCCCGATTCGCATAAAACTTCAACGCTAAGTGATATTTATTATGGTGTTGATGTGGCAAGAAAAGCCGGCCTTGAAAAAAAAGATGTTGTTAACACACTTGAATATGAAAAATTTATAGAATTAATTGCCGAAATTCGACAGAAATAAGCTGATTTGAAAATTATTTTTTTCAAGGCTATTTTATTGTAACTTTTTTTTCTGATAAAGTGTCTTCGAATAAAAGCTCCTTGTGAGAAACTAACAGGAAATTATGTTTGGGAAAAGAGCAAATAGGGTAAATGATGACGAGCTGAAACAGGCGGTAAAAGACCTGAAGAAGGGTAGCGCCGAGGCTTTTCAGATTTTGTATGCCAAGTACAACAACAAGGTTTACAGATTCTGCCTAAGAATGCTCGGCGATGAAGCTCAGGCAAAGGATGCTTTCCAGGAAACTTTTATCCGTGTTTACGAGCATAGGAAAGATTTCCACGGGAAAAATTTCGCAGCCTGGCTGTTTACCATCGCAAGGCACACCTGCCTGAATTTTATCCGCGCACGTAAAGACCACGATTCCTTCGATGAAGTTTTTCACGGCAAAAAAACTGAAAAGCAAAGCGATATTGGAATGAAAGAATATATCGAAAGTGCTATTCAGATGTTACCGCCGGCAATGAGAGAAGCTATCATTCTGAGGGAATACGAGGAACTGACTTACCAGGAAATTTCCGACGTGCTTGGCATAGACCTTTCTCTGGCCAAGGTACGTGTTCACAGGGGCAGAGTACTTTTAAGAAAACTATTGAAACCATTGCGTAAGGAACTTTATGAATCTTGAGGATCTTATATCGAAATACCTCGATGGGGAACTCAGCCAGGCCGAAGATGCAGACCTTCGCCAGATGATTGCCAGCGATGATGATGCCAGGGAGAAATTTTACTCCTCAGTCAGCCTTCACGTTGCTTTCAGGGAAGATGCAGCTTCGATCGAAACTCCGCAGGATATCTTCAGAGCTACTGAAGATAAAATTATGATGCGGATTATGGGCGAGCTTCCCGATGAAAATCCTATCCCGCGCAAAAGAAGGCCCATCCCGGTTTATGCTTCTATGGTTGCTGTTTTCCTGCTGTTTACCATTTTTAATATAAGTGATTTGGCAAGGCTGGAAACCGACCCCATAATGAGCTACAACTTAAATATACAGAACGATCAGGAAATTAACAGAACGTCCGTGGATGAAAATGATGCAAAGGTTAGGGAAAATGATGGTGAATTTGTTTCCGAAAACAATAATGATAATGCTGTTGCTCAGGTGCCCGGCCCTGTTGAGCGCCCGGCTATGGCAGAGGATGCTTTCGGAAACAATGAAAATGAGTTAATGAACAGGGCAAATTCGGAACCAATTTCAAACAACCTGATGGTTGCTGTTGAAATGCCCGAAGAAGAGAACTTAAATGGTAATTTGAATTTTGCTGCGGAATCCTTTTCTAACGTTAGCGATATTGAAGAAATCGAAACAAGTGCCAATGTACTGCCTACCTTTTCCAATAATGGATTCGGAATGGCATCGGGTATTTCCGCAATGAATGATTTAATGATGGGTGCACCCGGTGAATCCGCAAGATTTGCATTCTTTGATAATATTTCGCTGAATGATGAAATTCAGATATCTTCTTTCTTCGGTAGTGATTTTTACAGGAAAGGGATTAATACAAGGAATAATTCCGCGATATCCCATTTCTCACAGTCACTGGCCTATAATATTAATGATAGTAAAAGAATGGGTATTGAAATTGGATATACCGAGTATTCATACTCGGAAACAATGTTTATCAGCGTACCTGCCGGGAAGGTGCCACCAGCAAATACCGGCAATATGGTTGAAGAATTTAATCCCGATGACGGGGAAAATATGATCTCTTATCCCATGGAAATTGACAGGGATAAACAAATGTTCTGGGGGTCTGCTTTCTACGAGGCAACCCTGATGAATTCCAGTAACCTGTCGTTGAACGGACGCCTTGGTGTCGGCGCTTCGAATGACGGCCCGCTGGGATACCTTAGATTTTTTGGAAAATATGAACTTGTGTCTGGTATTTATATAACTTTAGGAGGCGAAGCGAGACTTTTTACGGCTGCGATGTATAATCTATCGAAAAAATACAGTGAATTAAAATCGACGGCATCCCTGGTATATGGAATTCAATTTAGGTTATAAGGTTAATATGATTTCAAGGAATTTTCATTTCCATGTAATAAACAATACATTCCGAATGATTGTTCCAAATATTTTACCTAATTAGAAAAAATCTTTTTATATTGTAAACTTGAATTGTTTCCTTGAAACAAATGTTTCTAAACCGGAGGGAGTATATGAAACGTAATTTTACTTGCTTTATTCTTACAACCGTTGTTTTTTCAGTAATGATCCTGCTTGCAGGAACAGCGGAAGCGAACGCTCAGGAACCACTTATCGAAGATACGGAATATTTGAATCAATATTCGGGGCTGGTGCCAATATCCCCGGATGTAAGTTCTGATGCCTCTTTGATATCGAGAATTAACGATAAGAGAAAAGACAAAATCCAGGAAGTTGATTACATGATATTGGATTCTCTATGGAACGGCTTCTCCTACTTCAGCTACAGGCAGCAGCCATTTGTTTATCACCCGGAAACGGGCACCCTCGTTACTATTAAGCGTGGCGCTCTTTCCAGGGATGATGAAGATGCGGGAACCAATACACTTGACAACCTCTTTTACAGGACTTCTGATGACTGGGGCTACAGCTGGACAGATCCTATGCTGGTTTACAATGCTAAGGCAGATCAGCCGAGGTATTATGCACGTTATCCCAGCATTTATCCATTTATATTTGAAGAGGACCTGGTATATATATATACTTCCCCATTAACTGACGGCGATGGCTGGCAGGGATTCCTGAACGGAATCTATTATGGCGCGCCGATAAATACTTTTTCGGCAAATTATTCTTTGGATATTGAAGGCAATAATTACGGCTGGGGAACAGATGCCAAATTGCTTGGCGGTGTGGTTGACGAAGAACCATACACTTTTGCTATTGGCGGTGTAATGCCTCCGGGTGGTAACAGGGGCGGCCTTTATAATGATAATAGTAATATGGCCTATAGGTATACAGAAGACTTCGGCGCCTGGGATTATGTTATTCCCGAAGCATGGAGTGCTTCCAACTTTTTAGAGCCTACTTCGGACAGCGCATCTACAGCAAGAATAATCAGTTTGCATTTTGCCGGTGAAGATAAAGATATTTACATGGGCGCTTTTTGCGTTTTCAATGAATCTGAATACAATAACAGGTTCGTTCCTTCATTTTGCAAATCAACAGACCACGGAAGAACATGGTCCGATCTTGATTACTTTGATTTTTCACTTGCCAGGACTTATGCTCAGAACGAGGGAATGAATCCTGACAGTGTTGCTTTCTTCTCAGGAAGTAAAGATATGACTGTTCTTGATAATGGTGATGTTTATTTCGTATTAAAATTTTATGAAGGCAATGCCAATTTATCATATAACGAACTTCCGCATCATCTTGTTGAAGTTTTTAACGAATCAGGTGTATGGGGCATGAGGAAAATATCTGACGTTGCTCCGTTGTGGCTGCCGCTTTGGGATGAAGATAACACGCGTTCATTCCGTTTCGATGTGAACCAGGTGGATTATGAAATGCAGATATCAAGGACTCTGGACGGCGAAAACCTTCTTGTTAAATGGGTTGACCTGCAAGGGTTCAATCATGATGTTGATGAAGGTACAGTTACATTTACCGATCACGACCTGTTCATAGCCAGCAGGGAAGTCGGGCAGTCTGATTGGAATGTTACCAACCTGACAAATGACAGCCTTGTGTACCACAGGATAACATGGATACCTGACTATTTGCCAAATAATCTTGAAGAAATTCCGATACTTGAACTGATGAGTATTCCGAATGAAAATGACAGTGATCAGGACAGGATTATCCGCTACCGCAGTATGTATGCTCCTCAGTACCTGCTTTGCGGCCATTTCAACGTTGTGGTTGGTGTTGAAGATAATATTAAAAAAGAAAACAGCAGGATTGAAGGTGTTTACCCCAATCCGGCTTCTGATTATACTAACTTACATTTTAATATTAATAATCCCGGAAACTGTAAAATAGAATTATATACAGTACAGGGTGAAATAATAAAAGTTCTGCATAATGATTTTGTAACTGCGGGACTTCATAATATCAGGATAGAAACTAATAATCTCGTTTCAGGCGCATATTATTGCGTATTGACAGTAAATGGCGAGAGGGAAACACAAATATTAAATATTGTAAAATAATATGATTAATAATTTTTTACTAACACGGTTTGATAAAAGGAGAAGTAATATGCGTAAAGTGCTTATTCTACTACTGGTAGCTTGCTTCCTTTACCCCGTCACCTCGGATGCCGGTATATACGGTATTCTGAAAGGTAAAGTCGTGGACGATGAAGGCAAGCCGGTTATAGGTGCGACGGTAAGGGTCGAGGGTACTACCCGAGGTACCTACGTTAAGGACAAAAACGGTTCATTTACAATTGTGAACATTCCGGCAGGTACTTATACTGTTAAAGTAACTTCTGTTGGATTCAATGAATACAACGTAAAGGTTACGATTTCTGCCGATCAGACTTCCAATATTTCTGTTGAATTGACAAATAAAGTTACTGAAACAGAAGGAATTGAAGTTGTCGGCGCTAAAGTAATGGTTAACAACGGCGCGGTTGGTAAGGTGCAGCAAATGGGCAGCGAAGAGATCACTTCGACTGTTGGTACCAGCGTTCAGTCGGTTATCGGCTTCACAGCCGGTGCTGTAACAGGCGGCGGTGGTGTATCTATCAGGGGTGCCAGGAATACTGAAACTCAGATCCGCGTTGACGGTGTTGATGTTAGTAATCAGTTTACTGGTGGTGCCGGTGGTGCAGGTATGACTTATGCCCCGATCGTTTCATCATTTGCAACAGAAGAGATCCAGGTTCTTACCGGTGGTTTTTCTGCTGAATATGGCGATGCTCTTGGCGGTATTGTTAATACAATGGTTAAACACGGCCGTAATAATAAATATGAAGGTTTTATCAACTGGACAAGGCCTTTCGGGCTTCTTTATGGTTCGAACGATGAAACAGCAGATGTTATCCGCGATGGAAATCAGCTGAAGATTATCCAGATTGATGGTGGAGCTGATTTGTTCTCATCAAACGAAAACCAGTTCGACATTGGTTTTGGCGGCCCGCTGCCTCTTCCTGTTCTTGAAAACTCTACATTTTATATTGCCACAAAATATCAGTCACGTACTGAAAATTCAGGTTATGATATCCAGGATCCTTCCGGTTTGACAATATCAGATATTCCGGGTTCTGGTATATGGATGAAAAATATTACAGGTAATTTGAAATTTTCAATTTCACAGGATATTCAGCTTATCGTTGGCGGCCAGTTTGGCCTTACAAGCTGGGCTAACTCATCCTGGAACTGGTATTTTGCTGACGACCCCGGGGTATTTTATGATACAACCTCGCAGGGAGAAATTCTTGAAACAACAAATGGCATTCCTGAAAGAGTTATGAAGCAAAATGTTTCTAACTCATTGATGTCAACTGCATATATTAAATTGAATCATACAATCGATTCAAAAAGCTTTTACGAATTAAAAGTTTCTACATCAAAAACAAATGATGAAACTGCAAGAAGAGTAAATACTGATGACCCGGGATTTTTCACCGGCTTTGACTTCCTGATACCTCAGGATAATATCAGGTTCTCGAACAGCGGCCTGGTTTGGGCAGGAACTGGTTATGGCGACGGTGCCGTGGATCACTACCAGCAGCCTACAGCTTTCAGGACAACTTCAGACGGTTATCTTTTCGGTTCCATGCCAATTGTAAACCCTCTTACAGGTTATTTCGAAGGCCCTGGAAATTCAAGTGGTACAAAGAATTCCTACGGACTACAGTATTTCTTCGTTACTCACGGATCATCCGGATTCCAGCTTAGAAGAGGATCCTACTACCAGATAGAAGGTTCTTATACAAAATTATTCACTACGCCAATTGGTGAAGGTGAAGGCGAAGAATTCTCTCATATTTTCAAGACTGGTTTTGAATTCAGAACTTATGAAATGGGACGTCACTATAATCAATCACCATCCGAGCAGAGCCCCTTTTTTGATGTTTACACAGACGAGTGGGGCGGCAACTTCTACGTGGATTATCTTGAAACAGCCGAAAAAACAAGTAAGCCTGTTAAACCATGGAGAATGTCTGCTTACGCACAGGACCAGGTTACTTATAAAGGCGTGATTTTCAGCCCTGGTGTAAGGTTTGATTATTTCAATCCAAACCTGTATTCAAGGCCTGAAGGTACTGATGTATTTCTTGGTATTTCAGACGATTCACTTTTTGTTGATTCTGATGCCAAAATTCAGGTAAGCCCGAGGATCAACGTGGCTTATCCTATAACAGCAAGTTCAAATATATCTATCAACTACGGTATGTATTTCCAGATGCCTCAGGTTGGCTTGTTGTATGATAACTTCTTCAAAGACGATGCCAGGGGAAATCAGGTTCTTGGCGATCCTAACATTGATGCACAGAGAACTAATCAGTATCAGGTACAGTACGAAAATCAGTTTACTGATGAAATGTCAATTTCTGCCACTCTATATTATCGTGATATTTACAACCAGGTTGGTTTGGTTTATTACGCAGTGGTTCCGGATCCTTTCTATCAGTATGCTGTGAACGAATATGGTAATTCAAGAGGCCTTGAGCTTACACTCAGGAAAATGCATTCCGACAACTACGGCTTCAGGCTTAATTATACTTTGGGATACCTTGAAGGTACATCTTCCGGTTCCGGTTCAAACTATAACCCGCCGGTGGATCCATACACTGACCTTCTTGCTTTCCCGCTTTCAACTTATGCTCTTAGCAATGACGTAAGGCACAGGTTTAACTTTATTATTGATTTATTCCTTAACGACGAAGAAGGCCCTGAAATCGGCGGAGTATTTCCTCTTGCAAACACAAGAGCAAACTTCTCGGGACTGTGGCGCTCAGGTTACCCATACACGAAGATCAATTCTTCGGGTGTGGCTATTGGCGAACAGAACGGCGAAAGGAATCCTTCCTACTGGAATATAAACCTCAGGCTGTCAAAAACATTTAATCTTAAAGATATTTTTGGTGAATCGGCTGCCGACTCACAGCTTGAACTTTATTTCAATATATTTAACCTGCTTGACAGACAGGAACCGACAGGATACTATCCTGCAACATCCGATCCTGATGACGATGGTATTTCAATTTATCGCAGTATTGGTGTATTCAGCAGCGTATCATTCTATGACGAGCCGGATTACTCCATAGCAGAAACATTCAGCTCCGATCAGTATGATCTTTATGGCGAAAGGCTTTATAATATCAATTCCGATCACGATCGTAACGGTATTGTAACACAGCTCGAAAAATATGAAAGCTATATTAATTATATCAGGACTCTCGTTCAGTTCAGGGGCAGATACCAGACTCCGAGAACAGCAGAGGTCGGACTATATTTCCATTTCTAAATTTAGTATGATATGGGCCTGAATTTTTCATCAGGCCCGGTAATTTATTAAAAATTGAATTATCAGCGTATTGTCGAAAGGATAAAAAATTATGAAATTATTTAAGAGAATTGTTTTCTTCATGGCAGTACTGATGTTTACAACATCATCAGTTCAGTTAATGGCGAAAACAAAAACTCCGGTGGAGCCTGTGGCAAAGAAAAACAAAGAGCAGGTTCAGAGAACATATTCCGGATATTTTGATTTACAGCAGAATACTGTAAGTAATATACAGTTCTATACAACTAACTATGGTATCTTTGGCCTGAATGTTGCCACCGGACGTGGCGGCGGGTATTGGCCGCGCAACTCCCAGAACCAGTACATCTTTGGTGGTGGTATCTGGTTTGGTTCGCAGAAATACAGGCTTCCCGAAGATACAGTTATGACAAAGTATGTTGAAGTTTCCTACAATCCGAATAACGGACGTTCCTGGATGGTGCCGGGCCACATTGCTTATGATGATGAGGACCTTGCAGATCAGGATGAAACAACAAAATACAGAACATATTTCTCTACTGATTTTAATACTTCCGACGGTACACCTTACGGTGATACTGACATGGAAGCATGGCCAATCTGGGATTCAAGCGACGACCCCAACGATACACTTAAATTTAACCGCTATTTCGGTACTTATGAAGCTGATCCTGAACTCAGGACTGTGGCAGAGCACCCGAAAGGCCCCGCATTTATTTCCGGTGAAGATATTATTGCAGTATTCAAAGATACTGATATTAACTTCTTTGACGGTGGTGTTACAGAAATGCTCGACCGCGGATACCCGATGCGCCTTCAGTTTGAAACAACCATTTATTCATGGGGATTTGGCGATTATAAAGATTTTATCTTCCTGAAATATGATATTATCAACTTCTCGCCTGATACACTCTGGCAATGCTGGATGGCTCCGGTTATGGACGTAGATATTGCCCGCGGCGCCAACTCTCAGAATGGTGCTGCTAACGACAGGACTCGTTATTATGAAGAAGATTCAACACTGAATATGGCTTTCCAGTGGACAAACGACGACCAGGGTGAAAAAGGCTACGGCTTTGGATATCTTGGTTTCGACTTCCTGGAATCTCCTGCAACTATTCACGTGATAGACACTACAATTGACAGAACTTATGATTCTGTTAATTCAGTTTGGGTTTATGATACAACTTATGCTGAAAGAATTGTTGACAGTACAAATTTTGTTCGTAAGGACAAACGCTTTTATGCTAATGCGGAACAGCTTGGTTTGAGAACATTCCGTAACTGGGCTATTGCAGATGATATAAACGAGGATTATCGCAGGTACGACTTTATGTCGTCAGGCCTGAGGGACGGCGATAACGGCCCTGGTGATAAACGATTTATGATGGCAACCGGGCCCTTCCACATGAGGCCGGGCGATACTGTTCGTGTTGTGGTTGCTATTGTTCTTGCTAATGCTTCTGTAAGGGATGAAACGGACGGATCGGAAGAAGACCTTGCCGACCTTGTGGAAAGAGATAAATTTGCACAGGCTGTTTACGACAATAACTTCCGCGCTCCTACTCCGCCGCAGAGGTGTGAATTAACTTATAGTCCGATTAATAATGGCGTAATTGTTCATTGGGACGAAAAATCAGAAGAATCACAGGATAAAATAGAAGACGGCCTTGATTTTCTTGGCTACAGGCTATATCGTGCACGCAGGGATGACCTTGATACATTCAGCGTAAACAATGAAGCTGCCAACCTGGCATATCCTTCAGGAAAAGGCCCGTTTGGATGGAAACAGATTGCTCAGTGGCAGTTACCCACTCCATTCCAGAAATCTTCTCATGTTGCCGGCGGAAATGAACCCGGAACAGGGTATCCGTATATTGATTCACTTAGAATTCTCTACCCTGTAATTGAAAACGGACAGGTTGATATGAATTCAATTCGTGTTCTTCGTCTTGGCCAGGGTGTAAGGGTATTTGGCGACTCACTTGCCGGAGTATTAAATGCTGGTCTGTATACGCCGATCATTGCTATGTTTGATACGGTTTCAAGTTCCAGGCCATGGGGTCCGTATTATAACAGTTTTGTTGAAGAAGGCGCTACACCGATGATTTGGAGAGAAGATGAGCCGAATCATTTTATTATGGAAAATGTTATGGTTGGTAAAGCTGAACTTAATACAGCTCTTATCGATTACAACCCATTGCTTTTCTACTCGAAAACTGAAACTATTGACGATACCACAGGACTTCCTGAAAACGGTATTGTAAAAGACGAGACAACAAACGAGATAATTAAAGTTTATCTCAGGAATACATACAGGCAGATTGAAGTTGACGGTGCCGACAGATGGGTAATTGATACAAGAACTCCTTTTGAAAATCCTGAAGAATGCATGCTTGACAGCGCGCACGTTCAGGCTGCTCTGGATTCTCTTTATCAGTTCATCGAGGATGGTTCGGTTAAGCTAATATTTCCAGATCTTTATGCTGTTGATGAATCCCGCGGATTTAATGTTCTTGACAGTGTAATTAAACCTTACATGGAACAACAGACTAATGGCCGAACATTTGTTGATATCGGTGATGATAATGTTGACGGTGTTATTTCCCTGAACGATGATCCGGCAAAAACCGAGAAAATTATCAACAATGTTGATTATTATTATAAAATGCTTGCTTATGACGAAGGTGATTACGCACAGAAAACACCTGTGAAGATTAACAGTGGTAACACACAGACTCCTAACGTTGTAACTTCAATACCAAAAGCTGAAGAAATTGGAGAAGAACTTGAATTTAATATTCTCAGCGTTGACTCCAGTCTTATTGGCGGCCTTTATGATTTCAAATTCTTCGCGATAGACGAAGACAGGGTAACACAGCTCTTTGGCGGTGATACTCTGGTTCTTGAGTTTAATCCTTACTGGGATCTTTCAACAATTCGCTTTGGCGAAGACAATGAAAGAGAATTTGGCCTTTACCGCAGAAGAATGACTATTAAAAATGAAAAAACAGACGATGTATTATTCGACGGTGTTACTCTTCTTGAAGTATCTCCCTGCCAGTTCCTTTACAGGGGTGCTTTCACAGAGAACTCTTACTCATACATCCTGTCTGACGAAGTAATTATCGACTCGATTTCAAATAAAGAAATTACATTCGGAAGGCCCTATAACAGGGAGAAAAGATATCGTTCCGGTGAATTCAAAACAGGCGATTTCAGAACTCCTCGTTTCTGCTATAATTATAGTTTCTCCCGCGAAGCTTATGGCACAATGGGATTCAGTTTCCGTTACAGCTTAGAGCAGTGGGGCGGAAGGTACAGGCCGGATACAGCAATAAAGAACTCTGGTGTTGAAGCTATCACACCTGTATCATTTATTGATGTCGATCGTCAAAGAGTTGAAGATGGAGATATTTTAGAGTACACAAGTGAGTGTTACACAACAATGGAAGTAGCTCAGCAGTCTGCATTAAATACTGGTACTTCCTGGTATCCTGTTCCTGTTTACAGTTCATTCAATAACGGCCCTGCCGAAGTTGAAGTTGAATTTGTAGATAATGGCGGGGTTGAAACAATGGACCTTACATGGAATAATGGCGCTGACAGAAATACATTCCAGGTTAGATATCTTGATATGGTTGTTAAGAATGTAATATCCTATAACAGGCCTGTATCAATGAACTCACTTGATTCTGTTGCTGTTAGATATCCGAATATAATGGAACACAAATATATTCCTATTGATACTGTTGTGGATGGAAATGAGACTCTTGAATCATATCCGCATCCAAAGACACTTGGTTTTGATAGTGAAGATATGATTGATAAATATAATATTTCTGCTGTTGGTTTTGTTAACGGTAGAAGGGTTAATACAACAATCAGAGTTCCAAGGCAGATAGCAAAACCTGTTTCAGGCTGGCTTTCCGAACAGCAGTTCCCGATTATCGGACAGCAGGGAAGATATTATCTTACAGCAGTTTCCGAAGACGGACAGGATACTATTGACTTTACACACAGGGTTGTAGTTTCCAGTTGCCAGTTTGTAATGGATTATGCTAATAAAGCACGTTTCAAAACTGCCTCCAATAATGACTGGAATGATGTATATGGTAATGATGAGCCATTTTCTGTTCCTGTTGATGAATACCAGTGGGGCGGCCCTGACTTTAAAGATGGCGACAAAGTTACATTCAAAACATTTGGCGGTGCTCTCGGGCTTCCTTTACCAAATGCAAAAGTACGCTTTACTGTTAGCCAGAAACAGCCTCTTGATGGTAAATATTCAGACGATATGATGGATGATGTGATGGTTGTTCCTAACCCGTATTATGTTACACACCAGGGACAGAAATCACCTTATGACGGCAGAATCTATTTCACAAAACTTCCTCCTGTTTGTACAATTGAAATTTATACTGTACTCGGTGATCTTATCCAGACAATCGAGCACGATGGTAGAACCGGCGAAGTTGACAGGCATTCAGTTGAAGTTTGGGATTTACTTTCAACAAATAAACAAAGAATTGAAAGTCAGACTCTGGTAGCTTTAATTAAAACTCCGGACGGAGCTCAGACAGTGAAGAAATTCTCTGTTGTAGTTGGTGGATTCAGGATTATATCTGATGATAATTAATATTAATGATCAGGCCGGATTATTATTAAACCGGCCTGAATTTAAAAATTTGAAAAAAATTATCGGAGTACGTAATAAAATGAAAAAATTATTTTCAATTATTTGTTTAAGTCTCGTGCTGATCTTATTCAGCTACCAGGCAAAGGCTGTTGACAATGTAGTTTACGGGTCGTCAGCAGGTGATTTTGAAAAAATTGGTGCCTCTGGCTCCCAGTTCCTTAAAATTGGAGTTGGCGCCAGGGCAAATGCTATGGGTGGCGCTTATACAGGCGTTGCAAACGATATTACATCAATTTTCTGGAACCCGGCTGGCCTTGCCGACGTGAAAGGATTAGGGGCAAATTTCTCTTATACTCAGTGGTTTGCTGATTTTTCACACAATTTTGCCGCTGTTGCAGCTCCACTTGGCGAAAGCTTTACTGTTGCTGCTCACGCAATCAGCTTTTCTTCCGACCCGATTCCGATTACAACAATGGAAGAACAGCAGGGAACAGGTTCTAAATATACTGTAAGTGATGTTGAAGTAGGGCTGTCATTTAGTGGTTATCTCACAGATCAGTTCTCATTCGGTATTACAGCAAAGTATATTCAGAATTCATTTGCAAGCCTTTCCAGTGACGGTATTGCATTTGACGTAGGAACGAAATATTATACCGGTATTCAGGGTATTACTCTTGGTTTTGCTATTTTTAATCTTGGTACAACCATGCAGTACATGGGTCAGGACCTGAGGACAACAAAACAGTTGTTCACATCTCTTGACGCAAGCCCGCTTGATGCTGAATATCTTTCCAGTTCATACAACATTCCATTGATATTCCGTGCCGGTTTGTCATCGGAAATTATTAATATTGAAGATGAACACAAACTTTTGGTTGCTGCCGACTTCTTTACATATTCTGATGTTCCCGAGCAGTTTGCTCTCGGAGCAGAATATACATGGCACAATCTGCTTTCATTACGCGCCGGTTACCTGCTTGGCCAGGATTCATTCGGATTCTCCGGCGGCGCTGGTATCCAGTATATTGGTGGCGGATTCAACGGTTCTGTTAATTATTCAATAAGCCCATTGGAAGACTTCACAACAGTACACAGAATTTCAATTGGCATGAAAATGGACTAAGCCGAAGTTTTATTTTTGATTATGCCGCTCTTATATTCAAAAGGGCGGCATTTTTTTTAAAATAAATTTTTAAAGTTTCGCCGGATATATATATGTTTAATATTTTAACTATGGTGCTAATATGAAAAGGTCGATTTTCTTAATACTTTTTTTATTATCTTCATTTGCTCATTCTGTACCGGCGAAAAGAGTAAATTTATCATTTGATGCCGCTTTGTTCAGGGGTGAGGGAAAAAATTTAATTTGGGAGATATATTATTCATTTCCGGATACATTGCTGAAATATGAATACGTCAACGAGGGCAATTACGAGGGCAGGTTAAAAATTGATTTGCTGTTAATATCATCAGGATTGGATACGCTGACTGATTCCTGGGAATTGAAGCATACAACAAAATCGCCATCGAAAAAGTTGATGCAGGACCTTATGGGCGAAAAGAAATATTCTGTAAGCCCGGGCAAGTATGAAGTGGTATTGAAGGTAAGGGATGTATATGATCCATCTACTAAGGCCGAAAAAAAATTTAAGTTTACAGCCGAATCATTTCCGGAGAAAACTATCGGAATAAGCCAGATACAGCTTGCAAGGTTCATCAGTGCCGATACAACAAAAAATGATACATGGAATAAAATGTTTGTTAAAAACAATATTTATGTTGTTCCCAATCCGGAAATTACTTTCTATGGCGATAACCCCATATTAAGAGGTTATTACGAAATTTACAATGCCGCAACTTTTGGTGGTGATGAAATTGAGATTTCATACAGGCTTGACAATGCGCTGAATAAGGAAATAGTTACTTTAAATAAATCACTTAAGCCATATTCCGACGGTATGGGGCAAATAGTTGAGTTATCTCTCGACCCATTAACCAGTGGCTTGTATTTCCTTACTGCAAGTATAGTGAATAAAACAAAAAATTCTAATGATACAATTAGAACAAAGAAAAGATTCTATTATATCAATCCTGAAATGCCGCCTGAACAATTAACAAAATTTATTGAAAGTGGTACTTTCGAGCAAAGTGAATTTTCCACAATGTCTGATGCCAGGCTGGAACTTGAATTCCAGCAGGCAAAATATCTTGCAACAAAAGATGAGAAAGAAAAATTTGAAATACTTGAAACCACCGAGGCAAAACAAAGATTTCTTTACAGGTTCTGGAAACTAAGGGATACTGATAACCAGACCCCTGTTAACGAAAAATTGGTTGAATACAGAAGAAATATTGATTATGCTAACAAGTTTTTCAAAGTTGGTGAGTTAAGAGACGGCTGGAGAACCGATCGGGGCAGGATATTGTTAGTATATGGCCAACCTACTGAAATAGAGAGATTTCCACAGGAAGGCAACAACAGGCCTTACGAGCGTTGGTTCTACGCTGAATTAAGGGGCGGTTCGGAATTCTTTTTTGTGGACAGGCAGGGAATAAGTAATTATCTTCTGGTTCATTCCAATATGACCGGGGAAATGTATGATCCGGATTGGTTCAGAAACAATGTGCAGATCTTTCGCGATAATAACGATACACAGGACAATGGTTTGTAGAGATGAAAATAAAATTTCAGGAAATATTTATAACGAATATATTATTGATTATTGGAAAAGTAATATCATTTTTTGGTTTTGAAGCTGCGGGAGCATTTGGTAAGATATTGGGAAATGTGTTTTACCTGATTTCACCATCAAGAAGAAGGATTACTTTTAATAATTTGTCCAAGGCTTTTCCTGAAAAAGCATTATCCGGAATTGAAATTATTTCAAAAAAATCATTTCAGAATCTTGGTATAGTATTACTTGAATCTCTTGTTTTCAGGAATATGGATGATGATAGCCTGAAGAATCTGATTGAATATAAAAATATTGATATGGTTCGTAATCTTCATGCCCGGGGTAAAGGCCTGATTTTATTGTCAGGACATTATGGGAACTGGGAAATACTGGCATATTCTGCCGGAATATTCACAGGTATTCCCTGTACGATCATTGTTAAACCACAGAAGAATAAATATTTCGACAATTACCTGAATAAATTCCGAACCCGTTCGGGTAATAAAATTGTTTCAATGTACAAAGCGGCTATGACAATTGTGAAAACAATTCGTAAAGGCGAGACAGTTGCTCTGCTTGCCGACCAAAGTGCTTCTAAAGATAAGGATGTTTTTGTTGATTTTTTTGGCAGGCCGGCATCAACGTTTGAATCACCGGCTGCTCTGGCATTGAAGTTTGAAACACCGATTATTATGGGATTTGCCGAAAGACAGAATGACGGAAGATACATGGTCGAGTTGAAAGAAATACCTCACGATGATCTTGAAGATACAACCGAGGGAATCCTTGAACTAACTAAAAGGCACGTCCGGGAGCTTGAAAACCAGATAAGGAAGAAACCTGAACTCTGGGCATGGCAGCACAGAAGATGGAAACATCAACCACCGGGAGTTAATAATGAAAAAAAATAGCCTTTACGATTATAAAAGTTATTCAATACTTAATACGGCCTTTCTTGGTGATGTGGCACTTACAATGCATCTGCCTGCCACAATTATTTCAGTTAATCCTGAAGCGAGAATTCAGTTTGTTACAACTCCCGCCGCATCGTCAATTACAAAAATGTCTCCCTTTATCAGGGAAGTAGTAAGTTTCGATAAAAGGAAAGCCCAAAAAGGGTATAGTGGTATTAAGGATATTGCTGCAAAAATTGACGAATTTGGAACTGAATGCCTGATTGTACCACACAGGTCTTTACGCTCTACATTAATTGCTTATCATACCAAATCCGATGCAAAAATTGGCTTCAACAAAGCATCAATATCATATTTATATACTAAAAGAGCTAAATATAAAATTCACCGGCATGAAATTTATCGTAATTATGAATTATTAAAAAAATTGCAATATTGTCCTGATGAGCCGGTATTAACCGGATTAGTAAAATATAGCGATGAAATTGAAAGTAAGGTTGATAATATAATCAAGGAAATCAATCCTTATAATGATAAGAAACTAATAGTATTGGCTCCCGGATCCGTATGGGAAACAAAAAAATGGCCGGAAGAAAGATTCTCGGAATTAGCAGGCATATTATTATCTAATGATTTTATACCGGTTTTAATTGGCGGAGCGGCTGATGAACCTGTGTGTGAATTAATATCTTCTAAAAGCGGAGCTGTTAACCTGTGCGGAAAAACTACGATACCTGAAACAATTAATTTGCTGTCAAAATCAAAATTGCTGATAACAAACGACAGCGCTCCCACCCATTTTGCATGGCTTGCCGGATGTCCTGTAATAGCAATTTTTGGCCCTACTGTACCTGAATTTGGATTTTCTCCAATGTCCGGAACAAATGCAATAATGCAGAACGAAAATTTGAAATGCAGGCCTTGCGCAATACATGGCAGCAAAGAATGCCCGCTCGGTACATTGGAATGTATGACTTCGATAACAGCCGGAAATGTATTTATAAAAATGAAGGAATTATTGGAGAAATAGCTTACCGGGGCTTATTTATAATTTTATCAAGCTTGATCTTAAATTTATAAAACTTAAAATTTTTCATTTTCTGATAATATACAGAAGCCTGCCAGGAGGCCTTTATTTGATTTTTTGCTGCTTTGGCAAGTAGCGGATTTTTGGAAAATACATTTGAACCGGAACTGACAAGCCGGATATCCGATTCAATTATTTCTGTTAGTTTATTCAGAATATTATCATGACTGACGAATTCGTTAACTTTGTTACCCTGGAAGAAGGGTTGCTTAAGAATTTCAGCGAGAAGATTATCGTCATTGTCAATTTCAATAATACGTTCTATCAGCTCTTCATCGTTGTTATAATCAAAGTAGTTCAGAAAACTTTTAGAATTAAAATCTTTATCGACTAAGGGATTGCCCCAATATATAGGAAGGCTGCCAACAATCATCGGTTCGAAAATCTTCTCCGTCGTATATCCCGGGTAAGAAGAGTTCTCGAAGGAAATTGTAAATTTATACTCCTTAATAAAATCAATTTTATTAAGAATCGGTCGGTCAATATTTCGATATAACCTGCCACCGCTGTCAACTTTTTTATACTTTGATAGTTTTTTGAAGAATTCGTTTCTTTTCTTTTGTCCTGGATTTGAATAGATAAAATTGCAGAAGCGCTTTTTTTCATTAAGGATTTTATCAATATCTGGTTCGCGAAAAACTGAGCTGATATCATTTTCTTCCATGTATAGAGCGTAAAGAGGCAGCCTGTAATGGCGGTCCGAATCAATATAATCGAAGGAAAATGCGTAGTCGCATTCCTTGAAGTTGGGCCTGATATTTTCCCCGATGAACTGAATTCTCTTTGTATTGTAATAATGATGTTCACATCCGAAAACCGAATAAAATAGAATGTCCGGATTTTGATTGTCAAATAATAAATTATACTTTTTGCTCAACAATTTAACAAAGAGATTGTCCTGCGGATTGAATACAGGCCAGAAATCAGTGAAATGAATTTTTAAATCCGGTTTTTTCATCAACAATAATCCGTTCAGTCACAAAAAACCTCACAATTTAATACTATTAAGTCTTTTGGCAAAGATGAAATTTATCATTTTTTGTATTTGACTTTTTATTATTAACCTTCCATCAGGTCTTGAAGTACATAGCCCAGGCGGTTTGATGCGTTTTCCTGCGAACCGAAAAGCGAGCGGTGAATCTCGCCAGTTCTGTTTATTGTTATCCAGTGCGGAGTGCCCTCGCATTCAAACTGATCGTAAACATCGTGTTCATTATCAAAATAAATTGGGAAGGGGAGAGCATTATCGATGAAAATATCAAGAATATCTTCTTTAGTAAAAACTTCATCGGTAAATTTACTGTGGATTGCCATAACATTCAGGCCAACGAATTCCTGCATGAAATCATAAGCAAGCGGAATGCCCCGTCCGACACAGCCAAGGCATTTCAGGTTGAAGAATAGTATCAGCATTGGTTTGTTTTTATAAACATCCATCAGGTTAACGGTTTCTCCGTTTAGTGTACTTACGTTTATATCCTTGATTTTTTTCATTTCCATTCCTAAATACAAAATAATCCTAATTCCGAAAGCTTTAAACGAAAATGGGGAGTATAAATTATATATTACTGATGAGGAATGTGTTGAATTTATAAATTTCAGGTTTATAACTTCATTCGTCCTCTTTTCAATAATTATTCTTATATTGCTTTCTTGTGAAATTGATATTGGAATAAACCGTGGGTTTTGCAAATGGCAGGAAATAACGGGCAGGCTTTAAAATCTATAAAAGTAAGGGGCGCAAAGCTCCACAACCTGAAAAATATTGATGTTGATATACCAAGAAACTCTCTGACGGTTATCACCGGAGTGAGCGGCTCGGGCAAGTCCTCGCTTGCTTTCGACACTATTTACGCCGAGGGGCAGCGGCGTTTTGTACAGTCATTGTCCTCCTATGCCCGTCAGTTCCTTGAGAGAATGGCCAAACCCGATGTTGACAGTATCGACGGCCTGCCGCCGGCAATTGCTATCGAGCAGAGGCCAAGTTCGAAAAACCCGCGTTCCACGGTTGGAACCTCCACCGAAATATATGATTACCTGAGGCTGCTTTTCGGGCGTGTGGGAACCACTTATTGCCACAAATGCGGCGAGGAAGTAAAAAAAGACTCTCCGAACACTATTGTTAATAAAATTATGGATTGGCCTGAAGGGGAAAAAGTTTATATAACTTTCCCATTCAAACCGGGTAATCTGAATATGAAAGATGCCCTTGCAAAACTCAGTAAAAAGGGGTTCTTTCGTATCGTTCTTAAAAAAGACGGTAAAATGATTGACCTGGAAAATGAATCCATACCACGGGGTACTTTGGCTGAAGATATACTTGTGCTGGTGGACAGGATGGCTATACGGCATGACAGCGAGAATCGCTCACGTATGCATGAATCCGTGGAATCAGCGCTTATCCACGGCGACGGCAGGGCAATAATCCATAAGCTGAAAGATAATTCCAATAATATTTTTACAACCAAATTTGAATGCGCTTCCTGCGAGATACTATATTATGAACCCGAACCAAGGCTCTTTTCATTCAATGATCCCTACGGGGCTTGCCCGAACTGCCAGGGATTCGGCAGAACAATCGGTATTGACCTGAACCTGGTGTTTCCTGATAAATCCAAATCGATCAAAAACGGGGCGATACATCCCTTCCGTTCTCCGGGCCATGCAAAGTTTAACCGCCAGTTGATCAAGGAAGCTGATAAAATTGGCTTCCCTGTGGATATACCCGTTAGCAGGTATGATGAAAAGCAGATGGAGAAAATCCTTAACGGATTTGGAAAATTCGAGGGTGTTTACGGCTTTTTTTCCATGCTTGAAGACAAAATGTATAAGGTACAGAACCGCGTTATGCTTAGCAGGTATCGCGGCTATACTAAATGTACCTCATGCAACGGTTCACGCCTGAGGACTTCTGCCAGGCAGGTTTACGTGGGAGGAAAAAACATTCCTGAGCTAATTATCCAACCGCTTGAAAAACTACTCGAATTTGTAAAAAGTATAAACCTTACAGAATATCAGAGAAAAATTGTAGCGCAGGTATTGAGGGAACTTGAATGGCGGCTTCAGTTGCTTGTCGATATCGGGCTTGACTACCTGACGCTTGAACGACTTACTCATACCCTGTCCGGTGGCGAGGCACAGAGAATTAATCTTAGCACTGCGCTGGGATCATCCCTGGTTGGTACTTTGTTTGTGCTTGACGAACCAAGTATAGGAATGCACCAAAGGGATACCGACAGGCTGATAAAAATATTGAAGAAAATACGAGATCTCGGTAATACCGTGGTAGTGGTCGAGCATGATCCGGATATCATCAGGGAAGCGGATTATATACTTGATCTTGGCCCCAAAGCGGGGGAATATGGTGGAGAGATAATCTACAGCGGGAATTTCTATGATATGCTGCAATCGAAAAAATCTTTGACAGGGCAGTATATATCAGGAAAAATGAAATTGAAAATCCCTAAGAAAAGAGTCAAACCTGAAAACAAAGTTACTGTTTTGAAACCGCGGCAGCACAATCTTAATATTGAGAAAGCGGAATTTCCTCTCGGCTGTATGACTGTTGTTACAGGTGTTTCGGGTTCGGGAAAAAGTACTTTGGTTCATGATATATTGTATGCCGGGCTAAAAAAGCTAAAAGGCGGGTTCAATGGTATGCCCGGAGCTTTTGAAAAAATTAACGGATCGGAATATGTTGAGCATATTGAAATGGTTGATCAATCGCCAATTGGTAAGTCCAGGCGATCGACTCCTGCAACTTATGTAAAAGTATTTGATCATATTCGGGAATTGTTCTCACATACACAGGCTGCAAAGCAACTTGGATGGAAACCGGGGCATTTTTCCTTTAACGTTCCTGGGGGCAGGTGTGACGTTTGCGACGGTGAGGGAGCAGTGCAGGTGGATATGCAGTTCCTGCCTGATATACAGCTTGAATGCGAAGCTTGCAAAGGTACACGCTATAAAAAAGAAGTACGGAATATATTGTACAAAGGGAAATCGGTAGTTGACGTGCTAAGTATGAGTGTGGACGAGGCTCTGAAATTCTTTGAAGGAGTATCCAAGATAACCAAAAAATTGCAGATACTTCACGATGTCGGGCTTGGATATCTCAGGCTTGGCCAGCCGAGTACGATATTATCCGGAGGTGAGTCCCAGAGGATAAAACTTGCCGGACATCTGGATACCCACAAGATTTCCAATACTCTTTTTATTTTCGACGAGCCTACAACAGGGCTTCATCTTGACGATATTTCCAAACTGAATGACTGCTTCCGAAGGCTGGTAAAGCAGAAGCATTCGGTTGTGATAATCGAGCACAATATGCACGTTATCGCATCTGCCGACTGGATAATTGACCTCGGGCCCGAAGCCGGCGAGCGCGGCGGGCTGATTGTTGCCCAGGGAAAACCGGAGGATATTGCCAAGAATAAGAGGTCTTACACCGGAATGGCGCTGAAGGAGTTTTTTGGGTGATATTCATGTTAGGGGTTAGATATGAACAGAAAGACAACGCCAAAGGTTAAGAACGGAAAAGTACAGAAAAAAAATCTGTACAGAGATACGCCAAATTATTGGAATACAAGACAGGACTACCTTGTTATCGACCGGGATCCTCCGGGCGCGGGTTATAAACATTTCCTGAAGAAATCTGATATTATCAAATTCCTGGAGTTACTGCCAAACTGGGAGGAAATTGATATTGAACTCGATGCTATAGTACTTAGTAAGGGAGGCGGTGATGACGGCTGGTATTGTGACGGAGTGATTGGTATTTGCGCATGGGATAAGAATATGAAGTCATCACTTGATAAGGATTATTTCCTTGAGCACAAAGAATTGTTTGACCGATTGGAAGTTAAATATGAAGTTAAAAGAGAAGTAGTTGTTTGTCATTTCAATGAAGATCAGATTAGGGCATACCAATTATTGCATATTTTGCTTCATGAATTAGGACATCACCACGACAGAATTAATACAAAAGACAGGTATTCCTCTCAAAGGGGTGAAGACTATGCTGAAAATTATGCTACAAAATATGAAAAGATTATATGGCATAAATATTTCGAAGTTTTTGGGTATTAAAGAACTGTACTACCCCTGCGAAAAAGCAACTAAAATCGATATAATTATTTTATTTTCATGTTTTACCTTGTTGTCATTGGATTTTATTAGTCTTTGAAGTAATGGGATAAAAGTCGAGTCATCATTTCGCAAAAATCTATCCTCTCATGTTTTATACAGCAGAACATTTCCTTCAGTAATTCATATTTTTCAGGTAAATTATACCTGTAAGTCTTTTTAAACTTTCCATCCCATGTGGTAATGGATAAATGCAATTTTCTTGTTTTTGTACTGTCAAAAACCGGGTCTTTGAAATCAGACTCTTCAATTTTCTTAAACAATTTATCATATTCAATATCTTCGATATTTAATACACGTTGATATTTAAGAGAAGGGTTTATCTCCACAACTTTATTCCAGACTGTATTCGAGTATATGGTCACGTAATCCTTGTTATAATATTCATTGGGATCATAAATGATGCCAATATTAATTTTATTGAATATCTTAAATGGATTTGACGAGTAGTATGTGGAGTCTTCTTTTAATAACTCTTCATACGTAGTCTGCCATACAGTATCTCCGTAAGAAATAGTATCCTGGCTGCCACTATATAATGACAAAGAAAAACAAAGCATTAGAAATATAATTAAAATGGCTCTTTTCATGGTTTGGCCTTATATTTTTTTTAAAAATAATAGTTATAAAATATAATTCATCTACTGACCTCTCCAATCCCGCCCAGTCCACTACTTGTCGGGATCCGAAGGATGAGCTTTAACCTTTTTTCTACGCTTGCCAAAACCTTCGGAAGGTTCCTATTTAAGAAACATGTCGTTGATAATACCGGTGATATAAAACACAAACCTTCCGAAGGTTGAATCTGCACATTTCAAAGAACTGATTGATTACTTATAAATTAAGCATATTTATTAAATTTTCAAATAACTCGTCCATTTTGCTTTTTAGCAATGCCCTGCTGATCAATTTCGTTTCGTACTGACTGATAATTGTCGGTGATGAACTTCTGTTCAATGATATTTCAACAATATTGTCATTTTTTGTTCTGCACATTATTATACCAATACTCGGGGCTTCATGCTCTTTTTTTACATATTTGTCCAATGCCCCAAGATAAAAAATCCATCTTTCCCATAAATTCGGGTTTGAATTCGCCAACCTTCAAATCTACTGCAACCAGACAATTCAGTCCCCTGTGATAGAATAGGAGATCAATGAAATAATCCGTATTTCCAACCTGTATCCTGTATTCCTCTTCGATAAACAAAAAATCCTTCCCGAATTCAAGTATGAACTGTTTCAGATTTTTAAGAATTGCCTTTTGAAAACTGCTTTCGGAGAAATTATCTCCTAAACTTAGAAACTCAAAAGAATAAAAATCCCTGATATGATTCTTTATCCCGTGATAAATTTCTCTCGCTATTGGCGAGATATTTTCAGTGGAAAGCATGGTTCGTTCGAAAAGGGAACTGTCCAATTGACGTAGTAGTTCTGATTTCGAATACTTTTCTCTTATCGTCATTTGCAAATAGAATTCTTTTTCTTCATCGCTTTTTGCATGGCCTACAATCAGCATATTATTTGTCCAGTTTATTTCTCTCACCATTAGCGAGAGTTTTTTATTTTCACGGTATGATTCAAAAAATTGTTTCATTCGCCACAGATTTTGAGATGAAAATCCCCTGGACTTTGGCTCGGCTTTATGGATAAAATCAGATAAATTTACAACAATACTGCTTCCCCAACCCGAAACAGAGCATTTATCAGAAATATACTTTCCGATTTTCCAGTATAAGTCAATTAATTCATGGTTTACTGCTCTCGATGCTTTTGCTCTCGATTCTTGGATCATATCAAGAATTAATTGAAATGATTCATCATTTGAAGCATTTATAATACTCATTTATTGATCAAATTCAAATGAAAAATAATACATTATTTCAATCCGGAAAAGATAAAGCTAATTATCCTAAAAGACACTTTTTGTTATAACACAGTTTAATTTAAACATATCTATTATTATTTCCAATATTCGGAATTTATAATTTATCGATAAATAAATAATGCAAAATGACAATAATATAGAAAGTACTGAATATAACTGAACGTATTATCTATAATTATATTCAAAGTAGCCACGTGTTTTAGCTCGTGGTTAGCAAATAAGAAATTAACAGACGGGCTTTGGTCCCTTGAATAAAAAATTTGTTAGAATAATTAATTCTCTTTCCACCCATTTAAATTTCGTCTCCACCACCATTTTTTGTATATTAATGTCAGTCTGCTTTTGGGGCAGGTTCTGTATGTTATTACTATTCAAAATATTCAGGGAAATGAGATGACAGACAATCTACTGACTTTTGCCATTTCCGTATTTACCGGATTCTTTGCTATAATGAATCCCATTGCCAATACGCCTATTTTCCTTGGGCTGGTGCAGGGAAAAGACGAAAAAACCCGTAAAGGGATTGCCCGTACGGCTACAATTACGGCTTTTTTGATTGTAACGGCTTTTCTGATACTCGGGAAGTATATTTTTGAACTCTTCGGGATTACTATCCCGGCATTCAAACTTACCGGCGGTATCCTGATATTCTATGTCGGATTCGAGATGCTTGTGGCAAAGAAGTCAAAGGTTCACAGCCAGGATCACGTTGATGCTGATGACGGGGTGGCGGTTTCTCCGCTTGCTATTCCTATACTTGCCGGGCCCGGTACAATTGTTACGGCAATGAATTTTATTCCCAATACTGAATATGTTCATCTTGGTATTGTAATTGCTGTTTTTGCGCTTATGATATTTCTAACATATCTTGCATTTTCTTTAAGTGAGTATATTGTTAAGGCAATTGGCAAGAATCTTATAACGGTTATCGGCAAACTAATGGGCCTGATTCTTGCAATAATGGGAACGGGAATGGTTGTTGAAGGTATAAAACTTTCTTTTAAACTTTAGGAGAGCAAATGGAATTTTCATTGGTGAAAAAATGTCCTTCATGCGCTTCCGATACGGAGCATATTATCAGCCGGGACGCTTCAGGAATGTTTGTTTCTGTGTGCCGGCAGTGCGGAATGAAGTTTGATTACGGCTCCGACATTAAACGTTACGTGCTGGACGGGCCTCCCGGATCGGGGAAATCAACGGTATTATTCGGTATTTCGGATGGTGAATCCGGGGATAATTTCGATAACACCATGGTTGGCAAAGGATACCACTGTATACATGAATCCGTGGCCGAAGCAAACGTCAGAATTGCAGAGAAGGGCCTCGATTTTGAAAAGGCTCCGGAAGCATGGCTTGAGACTATTGTTGAAATCGACCGGGAAAAGTATTTTAATTCTGAAAAGGGCATTACTTTTTTCGACAGGTGTTTTCATCACTGGAAGCTGCTCAGCCATTTTGCCGGAATAAAGCTTCCTGACTGGTATGATGAACTGAATATGGCTATCCGTTACTCCAACCCGGTATTCCTTGTTGCCCCGGTTAAAAGTATGGACCTTGCGGCTCCGGATATTACTGAATCAAGGCATTTCACCTGGGAGCAGAGATTGTCTGTATTTGAGCAGGCAAAAACTATGTATCAGCGTTTCGGGTATGATGTTGTGGAGGTTCCGATGTTTGTCGAGGGCGATATCGAGAAAAATAACGAACTGAGGATAAATCATATTCTTGAAACACTAAACCTTGATAAATAAGATAATGCAAAGAAGGGCGGTATTATATATAGCCTGGGGAGAGAAATTTGTTAATCAGGCGGCATTGTCTGCCAAAAGCAGATGGCTTGATAATTATGATACAATTCTGATTACCGATAAAAATAGCGATACAGTCAGGGTGGAGGATCATTTTTCCAAAGTGGCCAGGGTGGATTTTAAGCAATCCGGGCACTTAAGAAAAACGGAATTGATAGATATTCTGCCATCCGGCTACGATTCATTTTTATTATTGGATAGCGATACACAGGTTACAGAGGATATTAGCCTGGGATTTGAGAAAGCCGAGAAATTCGGAATTGCAGTTGCCCCTGCTCCTGCCTACAGCCTGGATTACTTTATGAAATTTGATTTCGTTATGAAAAGTGAAAACATTGATTGCAAGGGACAGCTTCAATACAATTCAGGCGTTATTTTCTTTAGCGTTGCTCCGGAAGTATCTGCTGTTCTGAGCAAGTGGAAAGAACTTGCAAGCAATTACCGGGATAGATACAGGCATGACCAGCCATTCTTTACCCTGGCAATGGAATTGCTTGATTTCAACCCATATACTTTGTCGATATCATATAACTACCGGGGGTTTGGTGAAAGAATTAGCGGGCTGGTACGAATATGGCATTCTCACGGCCTGCCGCCGGAAAACATCAATGTGATAAAAGGGAAAATGCAGGTACGCAGGGCATGGCCCGGTAAATTGGTTTATGAAAAAAAGAAGAAAAGCATAATAAAAAGATTGATGAAAATGATTAAAAGGATATTAGTAAGATTATAAAACAAAATACTTGTTATATAGAAATATATTTATTACATTTGATGCATATAAACTTAAATATCATATTTAATAAATAATTGAAACGTTTTATGAAATAAGCGCTGTTATGAATTTGTTGACCTAATTATTTTTGGGAAGACATAATATAAATTGAAAATATTAACATAATAAATTGCCTTATTTGGCGAATATTTTATTAATTTTTGGTAAGAGGTTTTTATGAAAAAACTAATTGCGGTCGTATGTTTATTTTTTATTTTGGTAGCGGGTGCATATCCGGCTATTGCCCAGGATTGTCCTCCGTCATCAGGTGATCCCGGGTGGGAAGTAATTGAAACAGTTACCTTGGGTGAAAATTCGCTTGAAAAAATTGGAGAAATTTCTGATGTTAAAATTAGGGAATTTTCAGACGGATTTGAAGTAATAGTTGATTGGTCGAAATTGAACAAATACAAAGCATATCTAACTGATAATGAGTTGAGGCAGATGATGTATAAAGCAATAATTGTGGATATACTTTCTACCGGTTGCACATTTCCAAGTCAAGAATTTATTTTTTATGAGGAAACCCCATGTATTGTAAAAAAACGTTGTTACCTTAAGTTATACTATGATACTTATATAGAATGCCAGGACGATTGCTGGACAGGGCCTGATATGACTGTGTATGAAAAGGACGGATCTAAGTACTACAAAGTTGAATATGAAGAAGTTTGTGATGTCCAATGTTGCTTGTATCAATATTCTGTAATGTGCAATTATATCGAGGGCATCGGATTGGCTGGGGTTGATATTCTAAATATCATAAAATATCCTTTTGATGAATGCGAGGATGGTGATACCGACTGTCTGAATGACGATTTAATACCTTGTAATTCCAATTGTGAGATAATTAATTGAGGTGATTCATGTATAAAATAATTATTTTATTTTTATTTTTGAGTTTTGGAATTCTAAATTGCGGCCAATTACCCAAAATGCTTGATTATGGGCTTGAATATATCGGTTTTTATAATATGGCATATAAAAGCGGAGAAACAGCTGTTTTATTTTACAAGAAATATTATTCAGGATTTGATCAGGGAGGTGTCATTATAAATAAAAATGATGAATGGACTGAACTTCCTTCAGATGTTATTACAGGCGATTCGGTAGGGTATTTAAAGGTGAGCGGCTCTCAGTCAACGATTAATTACGATTCAACCGGAAGTATCTGGGTTTCCGGTTATTCGCTTTATAATTATAATGATGGAAAATGGCGGGAGATATTTATTGACGACAGTTTCAGGAATATCCGTTCATACGGTGAAATTTGTATTGATAAATTTAATAATGTTTGGGTGACAACCGAAATTTTTAGTTCAGGATCACCGGAGAAATACAGCGAACTGTTGCGTTACGACGGGAAGCGGTTTGAAACAGTTATAAGAATCAATAACTCTGGTATTTTTCAAAGATGTGGCGCCGACGGATTTTCTGGCTATGTTATGGCCGCACTGCCCGACGGACGAATTGTTCTTAGCCGAAAACTTTCCGACGATGACGAGGATATTCAACAGGGTATCCTCGATGATATATATTTTATTAACCAGGATTTCAGTTTCCAAAGACTGAGGTTACAAACAGATACATGGCCTGAAGGCAAGCTATACAGCAGGAAAGTGGCTCAGATATTCCCTGACAAGAACAAGATATGGTTTGCCATGGGATCTTTGTATTATTATAAATCTCTGCAAATGGATAGAGTGTATCGCTGTTGCTCAGGATTGTCAATGTTAAGAGATGACGGATCGTGGAAAATATTCAACGAAACCGACGGGCTTGTACGCGGCAAGGATTCAACCACAGAACCAATATATATGATGGCAAGGCTTGACGAAGATAGATTATTTGCTATTGGCAGAAAAAGAGTTTATAATATCGACAGGAGTAACAGGCTAATTGAACTGAATTGGGAAGATATAATTGCCAATTCGGAGTTTATCCTGTCTCATTCTTACTATAAAACAGAGGAAGGGATTGCTTCATTAACAAAATCATTCGAGTTTTTTTACAAAGATATGTCCCTTCAATCTAAAAGGATTAAACTAATTGATCATGGCGACGCTTTCTGGCTGCTTTTGGGATCCGGCATACTTATATTGCCAAAATCCGTTGTTACAGGCGTGGAAGAAAACAAAGCCAATGTACAAGCTTTGCTTTATCCTAATCCTGCTGGCGATATAATTAATATCAACGGCTCGGGTATGGAGTATTCCTATTCGATATTTAATACCATAGGTGAAAAACTGCTGGAGGGCAAAGCACGCTCTTCTGAAATTGATATATCTTCCCTGTCGGATGGGAGCTATTATATTCGCTTGCAGTTCGCGGCAGGTGAAATTAAAACAGAGAATTTTATTAAATTAGATAATTAATTTAAAGGTTTATAGTAATGAAAGTATCGAAGTTTATTTATTATATGGTTAATAATTTATATATCATTTAATATTTGTAATGCGCAAGATGACTGCCCTCCCGGCATTACCAATTGGAATTACGGAACAGCTAATCTTGGTTTTGATGATTGCGGTTCCGGCGGAAACGTAGGTTACTTCTATAATACCGATAATAATGGTTTTAGAATCGTAATGGATTGGACATCATTTAATAACGATTCGGACTTTGCTCCTGATTTGGCTTTAAAAAAATTACTTGAGGAAGTAGCTGTACGAAATCTGGTTCCAAATAATGCCGACCCATATTCTTGTGATGTTAGGGTTTACTATTATTCAGAATGTAGAGTCAAAGTAAAAACAGTAATGAGGCTTGATGGAGATAAACAATTAGCGTGCTGTTCCGAAGGAACGGAATTTAACGCAGAATATTCCCAAAGAATTGTTGAAGGAGAAGTACATTGGTGTTGGGATGTTTATAACTGGCAGACATGCGGTTATAAGTGCTGTGCCCGGGTATATCATTGTACGAGGTATTATGATGCAGTTTCCGGCGAAACATTAACATCTGTATCTGAACCGGTGGTAGAATCAATAACCACATGTGATTCTGATTCGGGATGTACCGACTGTCTTACCGGCGATCCATTACCTTGTGAGGATGGGGAGTGCGAAGGCCAGGGTTACGGCGAATAAAAAAGCTTCAGGTTTCATATTAATTTTTCAATAAGCCCGGTTTTTAAAAATGCCGGGCAATTTTTTGGAAAAATTCTTTAACGAAGAAGAAATTAATTCTAAGCAACAATATTAATCATTAAATCACACCCTCGTTGCCGTTAAAAGGAAGCTTAACCACGCTGAGAAAACGGTTTTTCTTGTATTCGTCACAGACCATAGCGGCATATTCCTTTGAATGATACTCGCCTACTGAATAAGCATATCCTCCGCAGAAATCAATTTTCACGGCTTCCGGGTACTGAACTTTGATTGATTGGTCGTCGCCGGTTTGCTGGGGAATTATCACCACGTTGAAAAGATCTCCTCCATTGCCCCCGTTCAGGTAAGAATCGATCAGGCCAAGCAGTTCCGCCTGGATCAGTTCTTCTTCCTCGCTGACTTTTTTATCTGCCATTATCAGTTTTTCGATCATTTCACGCAAGTGGGATATTTGCTCCTTCGGGGGAAAATCTTCGAGATAATCCCGCAGGTCATTCCTGAGTTGAATAAAATTATGCGATCCGTTCTTCCTGTTTTGGTTTATCTGGTCCGGATTATATTCAAGTCCCCATTCATCGGCAAATTTTTTAAGTATTTTTATTTCCTTTTTATCAAGGTGATCGTCAATCATTGCCAGTTGGTGGAGTAGTACGAGAATCTTTTTGGCATCCACAGGACGGAACATCCTTTTCCACAAGTAGTCCGCCTCGTTTCGTTCAATGCGCAGAGAGCGTTTTATCAGGTCGGTAAATGTCTTCCTGCTAAGCCCTTTCACGAACACGCCCGTTCCTATCAGGAATAAAATGCCGCCCTGGAAAATATACACGGATGTATCGATAATACTTTCTACATTATATTCCACGAAAACATAGAACAGCACCCATAGTATGCAGTTCAGCACATAGATGAAAAGCCCGGACAGCGACTGGGAATCAGCTACTTCCTGCTCGTGCTTTCTTTTCCATATTTTGTTCACCTGCAGGTAGATAAAAAGAACAGTGATAAACAGAGAAATTTTGATAAGGAATTTCAATATTGCAATGAATAAAGTATCATTAATTTCAGCTTCGTAATCATTGCTGACATGGCAGCTGATAAAGATATTGCTTTCGGCATTTAAGGGGACAATTGATGTTATAAGTGTATCGCTCCAGGACATGATGTTATCTGCCTGCACGGATCCGAAATTCAATTTTCTGTTAGTTTGCTCCTGCCCGAAATTAAGGCCCTGTATCCTGATAGTATCTCCCGGGCTTGGTTCGGCCGGTTTTATCTGCTTTATTAGCGCAGATACCTTCGTATCTTTCCGGACTTCTTCAGACAATACTATTGTGGCTGAAAGTAATAGAATCAGAAGAAATGGGATAGTTCTCATAAATAATCCAAATAAATATCAATATATTCAAAAATAAATGTTTCTCAAACCCTAAAAAACAGGAAAAATTACGATTAATCAAAATGATTTTTTAATTTTACGTCTTTCTATATTCAAAGATGTTGCTGATAATAATTAAGGATGAAATGAAAATATATACCAAAACCGGAGATAAAGGAGAAACAGGATTATTTAACGGGCAGAGAGTTGAAAAATTCAACCCGAGAGTGGAGCTTTACGGAACTGTTGATGAGCTGAATTCCGTAATCGGGATAGCATGTGCCTCCAAACCCGGGGAACCCCTGCTGTCGGATCTTTGCAAGGTAAGCAAAACTCTTTTCAGCCTTGGAACCGACCTTGCCACACCGCGCGATCCGGAACCAAAATTTCCTGTAAAAAGAATGGATGAAAGTAGTATTGACTGGCTGGAGAATAAAATCGACGAATATACAGCCGGCCTTCCGAAACTTACAAAGTTTATTCTTCCCGGCGGAGGCAGGGCTGCAGCTCATTTACATCATGCCAGGACAATATGCCGCAGAGCCGAAAGGCTGGCTGTAAAACTAAGTGCTACTCAGGATATTGGAAGTATTCCTGTAAAATATTTGAATAGATTATCTGATTATTTCTTTACTGCTGCAAGGTTTGCCAATAAACTCGAAGGCCTTGAAGATGTGACAGTAGATATTTGAGGTTGTAAAAAAATCAGGTTGCATTGAAAGCAAGAAAAGCGGTCATTCTGAGCACAGCGAAGAATCCGGTATTAATGTAGTTTATGCTCTTTTCACTATGCTCAGACTGCTCTCGGCTTGACGGGGAGTGACAGTATTACAATCTTATGAGATAACGCAATATGCTAAAAGATATGAAAAATAACTTTTTTATCAAGTGTCGCTGATATAGTCATCCAGCAAGTCTAACAATATTCATTTTTCAAATCGTTAAAACCTTTTCCACAAAATCCATCCACCGCTTATAGCAAGTGTTATTCCAAGAATAATCAAAGCCCATACCGAAACAGAAGGAATTTTTGGCAGAAAGTGTACTGAGAATGGAGAAAACGAAGAAACATTGGTTATACTGGTACAGAAATAATTTTCGTCCCCATTCCAATTGCCCAAAGTAGCAGCTCCGTCCGGAGTGAGATTCTCCCATTGTTCATCAAAGTGCAGCACATAACTTGCCTTTAACGGATTACTGCGTGTAAACAATGATTTATTATATACGAAATCAATATCTGTCGGATCGTTACCACCTGTGTGTTCAATATCCCACCAGCATTTTGAATAGAATACCTTGGCAAGATAATTCGATGTGCTATCAGTAATTGATACTGTAAAAGTGTTGCTGGACGGTGCATTAATTACTACAGGAGCGTAGCCGACTACGTCCGTTCCGACGGGAAAAGTTACAGGACTTGCAGTGGAAAGAGTCAGCGACCCGGTACTGCCAAGATTAAAAAAATTATCTTCGTCAGCATTTAGGATGGATCCGGAAATATAAATTTGATAACCATCAAGAGAAGGGTCTGTTTCAAAATCGTAGTTACCAAAAATATAAATTTTACCACCAGGGCTAAGCACTTCTTTTGCATTTTCAATATTTGAAAATGCATTACAATTGTAAACATATCCTCCGGTGCTGCCCTCAGTGTATGAGCTATTTATATATACTGCCTCTGTATTTTTTGGCCTGTTGTGTATTAATTCAGGATATCCCTGGCAAATTGCCCAATCATTTGTAAAATCCCATCCGGCTCCGGTAAATGTAGATTGTGTTTTCATCAGAGCAGAAGTTTTGCTGGTGCCACCGGAGCTTGTAGTATTTCCTGAAGTTTCTGTATCCCAAAAACTATTTCTTACCCGGCCAATATTATCAGCAATCAAACCACCGGCATAACTACCGGAAGCGCTTCCGGTTGAATAACATTTGTCAACAACACCATAATTTTGGCCTATAAAACCGCCTGAAAAATATAATCCTGTCACATCTCCGGTAGAATAGCAATTACTTACTTCAGCGTCTTCATGATAGCCAATCAATCCGCCGGTATAATAAGAGCGCGTTAAACTACCTGTCACATTACCTGTGGAGTAACAGAAATCAACACTACCATCAATATTTTCACCAATTAATCCGCCAACATAGGCATCACCTGTCACATTACCTGTGGAATAACAGAATTCAACACTACCATAATCATTTGCACCAATTAATCCGCCAACATATTCGCCAATCCCGACAACGTTACCTGAAGAATGACAAGAACTTACAGTAGAACGATTACTTCCAATTAATCCGCCTGTGTATATTAAGCTTCCCAATACAGTACTTGTTGAATAGCAGTTACTTACAAAAGTATCATTATAACCAATCAATCCCCCTACATGGGATGTTCCCGAAACAGTTCCTCCCGAATAACAATTGCTCACATACCCATTAAAACGGCTATTAAAACCAACCAATCCGCCAGTAACTTCAGATTTTCCGGAAACTGAACCTGTGAAATCACAATTAGATACAGAGCCATAATTGTAACCAATTAGTCCGCCTGTATGTTCATTTCCTGAAACTATTCCGTTGGAGGAACAATTTGTCACAATGCCAAAATTTTCACCAACAAGACCGCCTATACGCTTATTGCCGGTAATATTGATATTCTGAAGTGACAAATCAGTAATTGTTGCTGATGAAGCAGTACAAGCAAATAGTCCGACGTAGGAATTAGACGAAGTATTTATTGCAAGATTTGATATACATTTGGATTGCCCGTCAAAACTGCCAGAGAAATCCGAGATACCATCTCCAATTGGTTTAATACCACCCTGAGTTGGCGTGTAGCCGGATAGATCAATATTCGATGTCATTATAAAATGCTTGTTCCAATCAGAATTGCTATTCATAAGCTTTTCAAGATCAGCACAAGTAGATAATTTGTAAGGGTTATCTGAAGAACCATTACCACCGGAGTATTGTGCAAATAAGAATGACGGAAAAAATATTGCCAAAAATAAAAGTTTTACGGTCTTCATTTGTTACCTGCAATATATATTGAAAATTTCTGTTAGCGTAGTTGCTACTTTTTATTATTGAACCCTGATGAAATCATTATATTCAAATAATAATTCAATTGAACAATAATTTTAATATTATATAAATAGTTAAATATTCTATAAGATAAGAAAAATTCATAAAAAAACATAATATTAAATGAATCAGGATGTTAATATATACAGCAGGATAAGAAATCAAAAAAAACTATTTTCATAGTTAAAGCGCGCAATATATTCGCTATTATTGATATTGACAAACAGTACTAAGAACTTGTTTGGAACTATCAAATAAGTTTAATAATCTATTCTTTCCGGTAGAATCAGGATAGCAATAAAAACTCTCAAAGAATCAGGAAATTGAAATATTTTATAAAATAAAAAAAGTTCCAAAGCGGGGCTTTGGAACTTGTAAGAAATTTTTTTTCAGCTGATTATTATGAAAATGATGATTGCGAGTAGGAACGTGAATTCCTGCTCTTGCGTTTTATCAGCCTTACTATAATATAAAGTATTATTGCTACAACAATCAGGGTAAACAGAAGTCGGGTAAATGAAAATGTGGGAGGGTAAACCCCCATACTTCCGTCGGGATTGTTTACATAATAGGGGCGGGAATAATAGAAAGCAGGGTGGAATGGCATCGACCACATCCAGCTTGTTGTTCCCATCATATATCCGGTCATAAGGCCGCTTCCGTAACCGCCATAACCATGCATTACATAGCGCTGCTGTTGTCCTGCAGCATTGGTTCCGGTATATTCGGTTTTCTTTCTCGGGGTGCCGTACTTGCTTGTATACGCTTTGGAACTTGTCATTCGGCTCCCGCCGAAACTTGTCCTTTTTGCAGGATTAGTAGATTTACTGGCATTCATCGAACTTGTAGGTTTTCGTGCCGTACTTGTTTTGCTTCGTGTATTGCTTTTATAAGATTTTGACGTGCTTCTGCGCCCTCCGAAACTTCTGCCGCCACGTCTTGCGTCAGCAAATTCCGGAGCAACAAATAAAATTATCAGGGCAATAATCAGCATTATTCCGGGTAATCTGAATTTTAGCATTTTCATTAAAATATATCCTCCGTTTCAATTGAATCATCATCATTTCTATAAGTTATCTGAGCCTTGAAAACAGGTTCTTCCGATTCGGTTTTTCTTTTTTTAAACAGGTTCCCAAAACCGGATTTTCCGGGCTCTGCTTTTACATGAAGTAAAACATTAACAACGCCTTCAAGTTCTTCTTCATTCAGTAACAGAAGGCAGCTTTCAATATCTCCGTCGCTTTCCAGTTCGAATAGCACAAGGTGTTGAGCTTCATCTTCGGTAAACGAAGGCTCCACATAGCGAAGTTTAGGCAGGTTGTCTGCAAATATCTGTTTGGTATATATTTCCCCGTCGTGGCCCTGATATTGCATAACGGCATCGAAAGTACCGTCTTCGTCAAGGTTCAGGAAAATTTCTCTGACACCGCCAATCTGTTCCCCGTTATAATAAATAGCGGTTTTTTCTATTCGTCCGTTGCTTTCAATTGCAAAAACCGGCATAATATTTTCCAAATATTATTTTCAAAATACTCATTTATTCAACGTTCAAATTAACAAAAAGTTGCCCTTCTGACAATTAACTGTTTTTTTTCTTTTTCGAATTTTTGTCCTTAATATTTCGCGATAGCTTATAATACTCTTCAAGTTTTCTTTCTGCCAGCCCAAACAGGCTTTGTTTGGGATAAGAACCGTCATTGCCTCTTATTCCGGCTTCTATTCCCATTAGCAGTGGTACTCCGTCTTCAATTTTTTCGATTGAATAGATAAAAAATTTCTTTTTCTTTGCTGCGTTTAGGATATCGTCTGTCAGCATCAGGTCTTTCACATTTTGAGATGGAATTATTACTCCCTGCTTTCCTGTAAGGCCTCTGTCCCTGCAAATCTCGAAGAACCCGGTGATTTTCTCATTTACTCCGCCAATAGGCTGAATGTCTCCCTTTTGGTTAACCGAACCTGTAATTGCAAGGTCCTGCTTGATCGGAGTATTTGTCAGGGCTGAGAGCAGGACATAAATCTCTGCAGCCGAGGCACTGTCTCCGTCAATACCTCCATAAGACTGTTCAAAAGCAATTGATGCTGTTAATGACAAGGGATGTTTATAAGCAAATCGTTCCTGAAGCAGCCCTGTGATAATCAGAACACCTTTGTTGTGTATTGTTCCGCTCATATCAGCTTCGCGTTCGATATTAACAATTCCCGCATTTCCTGCAGAAATTGTGGAGGTTATCCTGGCAGGTTTGCCAAATGACAGCAGGCCGGTATCATAAACTGTAAGGCCGTTAATCTGTCCTATCCTGCTGCCTTCTGTATCAATAAAAGTATTGCCGTTTAGAATGTGGTGCTTAACCTTTTCGTCAACCAGGTCGTTCCGGAAGCGTCTTTCTTTAATTGCTCTGTCTACATGAATGGAAGTAATAAAATCCTTATCTCCTGAATTTTTGAATGCATAGGCTGATTCCCTTATAATATCTGCAATGTCTGAGAATTTCAGGGTAATTCTTTCCTGGCTGCCGGCATGAGCAATAGCCCACTCTACAATTGATGCAACTCCGTCACGGGCAAACGGACAAAGATTATCATCCCTGCATATTTTAGCGATAAACCGGCTGATATGCTCAATCATGTCATCAGTTCGCCTGGTTTCATAATCAAATTGAGCATTGATTTTGAAAATTTTCTTAAATCCTTTCTCATGCAGGTAGAGCATCCTATAAAGCGTTTGCCCGCCTATAATGATAACTTTAACATTTACTTTTATTGGTTCCGGTTTCAAATGAGTCTGCGATAAATTGAAATACGAATCAAGTGGCTGTACATCCAATTTATCATATAAAAGCACTCTTTTTAACGCCTGCCATACGCCGGGCTCCGAAAACAGGTCGCCAGCGCTGACAATCAGGTAGCCCTGATCTGCTTTTAGAATCGAACCTGCTTTTATCTTTGTGAAATCCGACCTCCAGAATCCCCGTGAATCGAGAATTCTTTCGATAGTTCCAAACAAGTTATTATATGATGGGGTTGTTTCAATCACAACCGGTGCGGCAGATGTAGATGAGTTGTCGAGAACAATATTAACATTGAACAGGTGTAAATGATCTTCAACATTGGTTTTGCCGTTATCCGACAGCTGCGGGAAAGGGTTGGTTGAAGGTACAAAAACGCTTAGATTATCAAGAATATGATCCTTTACTTCATTAATAAATATCTCTATTTCAGGGTAATTAAAATTATCGGGTATTTCGTCAAAGGCGGCTTCAACTTCCACAGATGCAGCTTTTTTATCACTTTTGGATATTGCCCGGCGGAATTCCTGCATCAGTTTCATACCTTTGCGGGCAATATCAAATATTTCGTTGTGAAATTTCCTGTATAATTCTCTTTTTTCATTTGCAATGTTAATATCAATATCACCCGATTCAACAAACTGGTCAATATCTTCGATTTGAATAGGTTTTTCGTTTATAATCGGAAATACTTCAGGCTGTGTGGTTCCGTTCTCATTTTCAATCTGGCCCCTTATAAATCCGAAAGGCTCAATTTTTTTATCGAACTTATTTAATATTTGCCTTTCTTTTTCCTGGTAATCTTCAATTATTTTTTGCCTGTTCCTTCTGAAATTTTCATCCTCAAAAAGTTTGGGAAGGCGTCTTTTGGTAAATGTAACGGCTTCTTCAACAGCGGTTCTGAATTTACAGGCCTCGCCTTTCTTTAGTTTTAATAATCTCGGGTGGTCCGGTGCGCTGAAATTATACACGTAGCAGTAGTCAAACAGGTCGGGGTTATGTGTGGATACCTTTTGCAATAGTTTTTTTACAGTGGTAAGCCTGCCGGTACCTGATATACCGGAAACAAAAATATTATAACCTTTCGAAAATAATTCCGAGCCTAATTTCAATGCATTAATAGCTCGCGGCTGGCCAACGATTTTATCAAGCGGTTCAATTTCTTCAGTTGATTTTAATTTTAATTTTGAAGCCGGACATTTCCATTTAAGCTTTGCAACAGGAACAATATTTTTAGTCATATCAATTTTTTCCGGATTGTTTTTTATACCTGACATGATTCACCTTTTTGATTACTACTATAAGGATTCAGATTAAACAGAATCCGTACTTAAAAATAATCAGAATTTACAGAAAAAACAATTTTATTCTGCGAATGCATTAAACTCAAAAGAAAACCCGGAATAAATTATCCCGGGTAATCTTTGGATTTTTTTATAAGAAACAGTTTTTTTACTGTATGATCAGTTTTTTCATTGCAGTTTTGCCGTTTTCCAGTTTTAGAATCAGCAGGTAAACTCCCTGACTCAAACCATTCAGGTTGAAGTTTCTATCATGAATGCCGGCACTCATATTATCGAATGGAATGAAGTCCATAATTTTATTACCGGTAATTTCGTACAATCCCAGACTTATACCTGAGGCTTCCGGAAGATGAAATCCTATTGTAATTTTATCCGTAGCCGGGTTAGGGGAAACAAGGAGCTTGAATTCTTTTGCTGCTGCTGTCTCGCATACGTTCATATAGCTAGTATCATTATTCAATTCATCGCAGGCTTTTTCCGGTTTGATAGTTCCCTGCTCAATTTTCTTCATTATATTGAACTCTTTTGATAATGGTACTTTGTATCGGTCCGGCAATGCGTTGATGAATTCGGGAGTGATCTCATACCAGAGGTTTATTTCATGAATTACAGGGTGCTTTTTATCATCAGGTGAAGAATAGTTTTTTAAAATCCTGACATTGATTAAATTTTCAATTCCGGCGATTGAATTAAGCGCATTGTTCTTAATTACTGAATTTACAGCCTTTATTTCTTCATCGTCTGATTTATATTCGTCAAGAAGGGTAATTACAGACTGCCTCGAAGCCGGTTCCCAGTAGTCGATATCTTTTCTGTAGTTCCAAAACTTTCCTAATGATGATATTACAAGAGGGAAAATTTTGGTTTTACTATTATCAAATGAAATATATTCCGTATTGTTTTCTTTTAAGCCGGCAGAAATTACTTCATCAAAATTCAGGACTGCCCTGCTGATTGAAATACCTGATTTTTTCAGTTCCGAAAGCAGTGCCCCATCAGTTTCGGATTTTTTAACTTCCTGATGTCTTGCCGGTATCAGCCATGAATTGTCTTTATACCTGATATTCAATTGCAGTAATTCATTTTCACTCAGTTCAATATATTTAATACCTGCAATTTCCTTTTGATTTTGGTAATTCATGTTCATTTCGGGTTTTATCTCCAAGTCGCCACTGCCGGTATCTTCAAGATAAGATATGATGTTCAAATTTTCTCTAATATATGAAGAATATCTTTCGGGCAGCATATCAACGAATTCCGGCGTTGGCAGATACCACAGTATGCAATCGCCCCTGTTTCCGTCTTCGTCATAGAATGGAATAAATACAGGTATTATCTGAGCTGCGTATGGATTTTTCTCTGTATTTATAGTAAGAAATTCAATTTCTTCGGGATTAATTTTTGGTTTAATAAATTTAATGGTAAAGAAATCACCGATCTCTCTGAAGAAATCTCTTCTTTCCTCAATAAGAGGTGCAAATCCAAAGCATGAACTGCCGGAACCACATCCGCCAGAAGTATGATAAGTAAAATTCAGCCCCAAGGGCATTATCGGAGATGGCTTTCTTAAATCCCAGCCAGCATAGTCTATCATACCGCCACTCATATCAAAGTATTCTTTTTTCGTGAAGGTCAGTATTTCAGTTGAACGAAATATATCTTCATCGTCATTGGACGGGTATCCCTTTATAAGCATTTCCTTCTCATAGCTTTCAGCGCCGTCCGCGCAACTTTGGGATAAAAAGCTGTAGCCATTTTCAATTTTTGTGATTCCAATTTTTTTTAATTCGCTTTCCGACAATTTGATTATCGGAATTTTTACCGTTGGTCCGGTTTCCGTGTTTTCATTGTTGCTTCCCGAGCCAAAGAAACCATTGAAAGTCAGGAAGGATGCTGCTGCGACAATTAAAGCTGATATACTTAACATTTTAAAAATTCCCGAATTTGTTATCATTTTAAATTTTCCTGTTTTAAAAGTTCTATTGCTTTTTGTCGCGGTACCGCTGTTTTCACTAATTAATCCATGGAGTTCATCTTGCGTGAAAAGACTTTTGTTGTCTATTTCACTATTCAATTTATTCAAATATGTCTGTAGATTTTTTTTGTTTTTCATATTTTACCTCCGGCGCCAGCCTGTAAGGTTATTGTTTCATTCTTTTTAATATCCGGAACACCGAGAATTCCGGCCAGTTTTTTTCTTGCCCTGAACAGCCTCACTTTTGCTGCTGTTAGCGAGCAATTCTGAATGTCAGCAAGTTCTTTCACGGAAAAACCGCTTATTTCATAAAGAACAATTGCTTCCCTGTCCTTAGTTTTCAACTTATTAATTGCCTCTCTCAGCAGGGTGATATCAGTCCTTACGTCAGGAAGCATTGAATCTTTAGCAAAGTTGTCGGGTTCGATTTCATAGTCAAACCTGTCAGGCCTGTTTTTTCTAAATTCATTCACGACAGCCCGCCTTGCTATTGTAAACAGAAAACTGAGGAAGGCTTGTTTGTTTCTCAATTTCGAGAAGCCGGCATGAGCTGTAAGCACAGTTTCGCTTACAATGTCCTTTGCCTGATGTTCATCCCGCGAAATTGCCAGGGCGAACCTTTCCAGTTTTCTGTAAACCGGTTCAAGTAAGTCAAAAAATTGCTTTGTATAATCCGGATTATCCATTTTCAATTCTCTTAATTCCAAATACATCAGGATGTCGTTTGAAAATCCTGTTTGGTTACAAAAAAAATTTAAAACATTTTTGCAGAAATCTTCGTCATAAATAACGCAAAAAGGCTAATCCTTTTTGATAGCAGAGTGTTTTATTATTATTAGAATATTCATAACTTGCAAAACTGTTTATGACAATTATAATAAATGTATATTATAGGAGAAAGAATTAATGGACATATTCAGATTTGAAAACGATGTTTTCCTTTATGGATTGGCATTAATACCCTTTTTCATTCTGTTGTTTATTTTTGTTCGCCACAGAAGGCGGGAACTGATGGAAGAGTATGGTGAAACAAGGCTTATAAGGCGGCTCCAGCCGGATGTATCCCGATTCAAGCCCTGGTTCAGGTTTGTTCTTCTTATGATTACGATATTATTTATCGTTCTCGGTATTGCCAATCCGCAGATAGGTTCCAAGATGGAGGAAGTAAAAAGAGAGGGTGTTGATGTAGTAATTGCCCTTGACGTATCAAATAGTATGGAAGCCGAAGACATAAAGCCAAGCAGGCTTGAAAGGGCAAAGAAATCAATTTCAAGGCTAATTGATAAGTTAAGAAATGACCGTATTGGTATTGTGGCTTTTGCTGGAACATCCTTCATGCAGCTTCCTTTAACAACTGATTACAGTGCCGCAAAGCTTCTGCTGTCAACAATCGATACGGATATGATAGAAACACAGGGAACAGCCCTTGGTGGTGCTATCGAAACGGCTTTAAGCGCTTTCGAGAAGGATGATGAGAAGCATAAAGTCCTGATTATTATTACTGACGGCGAGAATCATGAAGATGATGCCCTTGGTACTGCCAAAAAAGCCGCCGAGCAGGGAGTAGTTATTCATACAATAGGAATGGGTTCGGCCGGTGGCGCGCCAATTCCGATTTACAAAGGCGGTAACAGGGTTGGATTCAGAAAAGATAAATACGGGGAGACCATTCTGACTAAACTTGATCCAGGAATGCTTCAGCAGGTTGCAGCAGCCGGAAACGGAAGGTTTATCAGCGCCGACGGCCCTGATCCGGACCTGGAAAAACTGCTTCAGGATATTGATAAAATGGAAAAGAAGGAATACGGGTCCAAAATGTTTACCGAATATGAAGACCGATTCCAATATCCGATAGCGGCAGCGCTGGTATTTATTGTTTTTGAATTTGTTGTTTCCGACAAGAGAAACAAATACCTGACAGCACTAAATGTATTTGCAGGTGGTAATCAAAGGAGGGAAGAAAATGAGTAAAATGAAAATATTTGTTCCTGTGTTATTATCAATTTTTATTCTGTTTTCTTATGCCGAAGCTGACGAAGTAAAAAGCCAGATCAGCGAAGGCAACAAGCAGTATAAAGAAAAAAAATACAATGAAGCGGAAATAAAATACCGAAAGGCTTTGGAGGAAGACCCGTTGAATACTAAAGGTTCCTTCAACCTGGGCGACGCTATTTATAAGCAGGGAAATTACGAGGATGCTGCAAAACATTTTGCCAATGTATCAAATCTCAACCTTGATGATGATACTAAAGCAAAAGTATTTCATAATCTTGGGAACTCTTTTTTACAGGCGCAGAAATACAAGGAAAGTATAGATGCATATAAAAATGCATTGAAACTTAATCCCAAAGATATGGATACGAAATATAACCTTCAGTATGCCCTTGAAAAAATGAGACAACAACAGCAGCAACAGCAGAATAAGGATCAGAAAGATCAGGACAAAAAAGACCAGAATAAAGATCAAAACAAAGACCAACAGAACAAAGATCAGCAGAATAAGGATAAAAAAGACCAGAATAAAGATAAACAGGACCAGCAGCAGCAAAATCAGGACAAGCAAAACCAGGATAAAAAAGAGCAGCAGCAGCAGCAACAGCAGCAGGGAGACAAGAAAGACCAGCAGCAGGCTCAGCAGGGAGAAAGAAAAGATCAAAAAATCTCTGACGAGGAAGCGCGCAGGATTCTCCAGGCATTGCAAAGGGATGAGAAAAATGTTCTGAAAAAACTGCAAAAGAAAAAAGGTAATAAAAGAAAACTTGAAAAGAACTGGTAATTTCAACTATTGTCAATCAATATTGAATCGGTATTATGAAAAGATTATCATTAATATTAGTAATATTTACACTGGCTCTGACCAATTTATTTGCCGCGAAATTCACGGCATCGGTCAGCAAGAATCCGGTATCGCAGGGTGAAAGATTCCAATTGACTTTTAATATTGAAGGGAACGGCTCAAATTTCAGCCCGCCACGCTTTTCGCCTTTCAAAGTATTGATGGGGCCCAGCCAATCCTCGAGTACGAGTATTATAAACGGCAGGATGAGCCAGTCGAAATCATTTACTTATGTCCTGCAGGCACCCAAAAAGGGAACTTATACAATAAAACCTGCTACGGTAAAAGTTGATGGTAAAACTGTCAGATCGAATTCAATAACTATCCGGGTAACAGACCCGACGAAGGCTCAGATAGCAAAACAGCAGCAGGAAAAGGATCAAACCAGCCAGGCAAGGAAAATAATTGCAGATAATCTTTTTGTCAGGCTCAGCCAAAGTAAAAAGACCGTGTATCTTGGCGAACCTGTTATGGTAACTTACACATTATACAAGCATCCCGATTTGCGTCTTGCAGATCTTGATCTTCCTAAAATGCCTGCTTTCAACGGATTCTGGGCTCAGGACCTGGGGGCAAAGCAGAACTGGCGGGCTGAAGTACTTGACGGAGTACGTTATGAGGCTGTTACTATTCAGAAAGTTATGCTTCTGCCGCAACAGGTTGGAAAATTGTCTATCGATCCTGTTGAACTTAATGCCGTGGCTCAGCTTCAGGTAAACGGTGGCCGCAGGTCTCGCGATCCGTTTGAATCATTCTTCGGATCAAGGAATTATAAGAATTTTGATCATACCGTGCGTTCCAGGGCAGGTTCGATAACGGTTAAACCACTTCCTGATAATCCTCCTGCAAGTTTTGCAGGCGGTGTTGGCCGGCTTGAAATGAAAGCCTGGCTGGACAAAACCGAAACAAAATCCAATGAGCCTGTTAGCCTGAAAATCCGAATCAGCGGCAGTGGTAATATCAAATTGATTGACCCTATAGCAGTTGAATTACCACCGGATATTGAATCCTACGAACCCAAGGAATCCGATAATCTTTCTGTTTCTGCAGGCGGCTTCAAGGGTAATAAAACTTTTGAATACTTACTGATTCCCCGCAATCCGGGTGAGTTCGATATTGAACCTGTAGAATTTACTTATTTCGACCTGGATAAAAAGAAGTATGTTACACTCACTTCCGAACCATTTACTATTAAAGTTACAAAAGGTAAAGGCGGTACTTCATCGGCTGTTGTTGAAGGGGTGCGGAAAGAAAATGTGAAATACCTTGGTAAAGATATCAGGTTTATTAAAACTGATGCATCAGATTTAGCAAAATCGGAACCATCATTTTTCGGATCTTTCGGCTTTATTATTCTCACCCTGCTTCCTGTTCCATTGTTTTTTCTCCTGTTTTTCTTCAGGAAAAAACGAGAGGAAGAAAATAGGAATCAAAGCCTTTTAAGAAATAAAAAAGCTACAAAAGTTGCGAAAGCAAGATTGTCAGCCGCGAAGAAACATCTGACGGCAAACGACAGGGATAAATTTTATGAAGAGACAAGTAAAGCTCTCTGGGGATATCTAAGTGATAAACTTGGAATTCAATTTGCCGATCTGAATAAAGATGTTGCCCTGGAGGAATTGCATAAACGCAAAGTATCACTCGAAAAAGCAGAACTGTATATGGAAACAATTGACGAATGCGAGTTTGCTCGCTATTCACCTTCCGGTGAGAGCGGCGCTATGCAGAAAACCTATGATAACGCGGCTTCATTGATAACTGACATGGAGGGCTGGTTAAAATGAGAAACACATTGATAATAATATTGATAACAATACTTGCTACTGTTTCGCTTTTAGCGGAAAGCAATACTGATACATTCAAAAAAGCTAATGATCTTTATAGTGATGGCAAATATTCCCAGGCTCTGGAATTATACAGCCAACTTGAAAAAAACGGGATAGAATCCGCTGATCTGTATTATAACATGGGTAATTGTTATTACAGGCTGAGGAAAATTCCGGAGACAATTTTATATTTCGAAAAAGCGGCAAAACTATCTCCCGGAGATGAGGATATTGATTTTAACAGAAATGTGGCAATGCTTCGTACTATTGATAAAATTCCACCCGTACCGAAATTCTTCCTTACCGAGTGGCTTGAATCATTTATTGGTATGATGTCTTCAACAGGATGGGCCGTTTCGGCTGTTATATTTATATGGCTTGCATTCCTTATGCTCGTCGGGTTCATGTTTATCTGGTCGCCTGCGATTAAAAAAATACTTTTTGCCGGAGCTTTTATGATGATAGTGCTTTTCGGGATTTCAACATACCTGGGATATCAGTCGAATCAGATTGAAAATGATAACAGTGGCGGCGTTGTATTTGCAGTTAACGTTTACGTGAAGAGCTCTCCCGATGAGAATAGTACTGATCTTTTCATCCTGCACGAGGGCGCTAAAGTAAAAGTTCTTGATAAGGTGAATGAATGGCTGAAAATAAAACTTGCAAACGGAGACGTCGGCTGGCTGCCATCGGATGCAATAAAATCAATTTAATAATTAATAAATTTTGAAAGACCATCATGGAATCAGGGAACAGAGAAATATTCAAAGCAGCATTTCCAGGAAAGTATATCCAGGGAGAAAATGCAATTGATCAGCTTCCCGATTTGATCAGCCTGCTGGGCAGTAGTCCGATAACAATTGCCTCCCCGACAGTAATGAGAGATATTTTACCTAAAATTACTCTACCGGCAAATAATGTATATTCCGGTTTTGGCGGAGAATGCTGTGAGAGTGAGTTGCAACGTATCAGCAATGTAATCGAAACTAATAATGCAGATATTGTTATCGGTATGGGAGGCGGAAAAGTTATTGATGCCGCTAAGATTGTTGCCGACCGTGCCGGTTTGCCGGTCATTATTGTTCCGACAATTGCATCTTCGGATGCACCTTGCAGCGGGTGCGCTGTTATTTATTCAGAGGACGGAAAATTTGAATCGGTTTATTACCAGAAGATGAATCCCGAAGTTGTGTTGGTTGATTCTAAGGTTATTGCTATGGCTCCGGTGCGTTTTCTTCTTGCCGGTATGGGTGATGCCCTGGCCACATGGTTCGAAGCTTCTTCCTGCAACCGTAGCAAATCTGCAAATGAATGCGGTGGATACAGCACTCTGGCAGCAATGAATCTTGCCGGGCTTTGTTATGATATTCTGCTTGAATATGGTTCGGCAGCCAAAACAGCATGTGAAAACAATATTGTTACTCCCGCACTGGATCATGTTATAGAAGCGAATATTCTGCTGAGCGGTATTGGTTTTGAAAGCTCAGGCCTTGCTGCTGCACATTCAATTCATAACGGGTTAACTGCAATTCCCGAAACCCGGGACTATTACCACGGTGAGAAAGTGGCCTTCGGAACACTTACCGGATTGCATCTGAATGATGCGCCAATTGAAGAAATCGAGGAAGTATATTCTTTCTGTGAAGAACTAGGCCTTCCGACAACATTTGCTGAAATTGGAATCAACAGCGATAAAATGGCTTTATTGCCGGATGCTGCCCGAAAAGCATGCCAACCACAGGAATCAATTCATAAAGAAGCCGGAATTATTTCGCCGGATAAAGTTTTGAATGCATTGATTGCAGCAGACGCCACTGGCAGGAAAAGGAAAAACCGATTAATTTTCTGATATGAGAAGTAAAAAGGCATGTGGCTGACATTATCCTGGGAAAAAATTGCCGAAGCTCTGAAGCTTGACTGCAAATAGAATTATCCCTACTGATAGTTTATGGAAAACTTCCGGCAACAGTCGGAAGTTTTCTGTTATTGTATAGGAAAGTTGAATTTATTCACACTAAAAGCTCTTTCGATCATTTAATCCGATAGAAATAAAGGCTTGGGAAGTCTTTTATCCAACGTATATTATAATTCGTAGGTCAGAACAATGCGTTTAGAAGTTCCAAAATATTGAATTAATTCCCTTGTACAGGATTTTCCTTACATATAATATCGATCCGATCATTTACTTCAGCAAAATTCGAACAAAAAATGGCTTTGTATTGCTTCGTAATAATCTCTGTTTGCCTGTCAATACAGATTCCTGAATTAATAATATCGAATAAGTTATATAAATAAGTAAATATTTGAACTGTCAAATAAAATATCTAAATCAAACTATAATATAATTATTACTAATTATGGAATTAATGATATAAATTAGAATATTAGCGATCCATATAATAATTAATTTGACGCATTCAAAAATATTATCATAACAAATTATAAGATTATTGATTAAAGCAATAAAATAAATAACATAAATTATAAAATACTCAATATATCTAACAAAAAAGATATACTATATAAATGATAAAATTAATAATATATTTTATAGGATAAATCAATAATTATATCGATTACAAATATTATTTAATAATATGTAATAATTATATAATAATTTATATTAATAATTTAGTTAGATGAACTATATCAAGGGTAAGACTGATTGGTTATATTATTATAACAATATAAAATATAGTAATTTATATAGATAATAGTATAATTTGGAATAATAATATAATTATTCAAATATTAGAATTTATATTATTGCAGAAAAGCTTGGATATGTCTGCCAAACAATGGCAAATACAAGGGTGAAATTAAATATCCCGGAGGCCATAGAGCAAGTGCAGCAGCGGGAAAATTTATATATGAGAAATAATTTTGCTTTTTCGGGCAGGAATTCAGGGACTTCGCGGGGAAGGTTCAATATTGCATTCGGGAACAAAACTGGGAAATGCGGCACAAAGCATAAAATCCGGCAGGCTAATGCTCGTATCAGGAAAAGGCTTAAAACTCTTAGCGGGATGTTTTGTTATTCAGATCATTTAGCAGTTTGTTATTCCCCGACAGAACGGGATCTTTGACTAAGCTAAGATTACAGTCCGCTCTTCAACATTATCTGATATAGAATATGGGATTTTCAGTTGTTTCGCTCCGGCAGCCTGAACCTGCCTGACACGATTTATCGGGGATTTATCCGTAGCGGGACAGGGAATGACATTCTGAAAAGGCCCGGGAAATCCTTTCTCTGCTCTGCGTCTGAATTTGTAGATTGTGGTGGCTGGTATATCAGGAATTTTTGTTATACAAAATTATTTTCATAAATTTGATTGTTACATTTATAAAACGAATTGATTTCAATCACAATTATCCGGAGCGAGGAACAATGAGATATTTAACAATGCTAATATTTTTCTTTATTCCCTTTTTATTATTTGCCGGAAACGGTAAGAAAATATGTCCGGCGGAGCTATCGTATTTTAAAGCAAGCTGGCAGGACGAATCAGTTAAAATTGACTGGGCAACAAATTCTGAAGAAAATACTGATAAATTTGTTGTGAAAAGGGCAGTTGCTGAGCAGGGAGCTATCGGGCCTTATGAAGTTGTTGCAGAAGTTCAGGCTGCCGGGTCAAGTGCGGAGATAAAGGAATATACTATTAATGATACTGATTTTATTCCAGGAGCAGAAAATGCATACAAACTGGAAATTCATGATAAGGATGGTAGTTTTGAAACATCTGAAATATTGATGGTTGATATTGATTATGTGTTTTTCGACTGCCATAATATTTTTTTCCCGAAAAAAGAGGATAATAGAGTTGTAATCAGTTGGGGTACGATCTATGAAGCCGAAATTGACAGCTTCAAAGTAACGCGAGGGGTTCAGGGAGTATATGACGACGAAGTAATTATTGCGGTTAAAGCAAAAGGAAATTCTGATTCTACGGAACTGTATGGCCCTTTTATTGACGAATCACCCTATTATGGCTATGCTAACAAATATCAGTTGTTTATTAAAATGAATAGCGGTGAGGAAATAAAGATCAGTTTAATGGTATTGGATTTGATAAATTCCGTGTCTGACAGAAGTGAAAACTTTACCTGCACTATAGCCCCCAATCCATTTACCGGAAGTACAAAACTAAACATACAGACATTGCAACCGGGTAATATCAGTATTGAATTATATGACAGTTACGGAACCTTGATTTTGTCAGATAATATTCAAAATACGGGAAGAGAGTATATATATAATCTTATGGCTCCGAATATTCCTACAGGTATTTACTATTTGAACCTGGAAATGAACGGTATTACAAGGCAGGAAATACTTTCTATCAGCAGATAAAATTTTATTCTGAAATATTCTAAAATTTATATTATAAGCTCCGGTTTTAATCGGGGCTTTTTTGTTTGTTTATAATGCTAACTGCGGGTATTAATATAAATCCTGTCATTATTTTCCGATATTCCTTGAATATTATTAAATATTTCCTTAAACTGCAATGTTTTATTTGATAGAGTGTTGTGATTAATATTTGTACGGAGTAATTGATGAAATTTGTTTCAATTTTGGCAACATTGCTTTTTCTCTTTTCATATTCCAACCTTAGTTCGCAGGTATGGATGGAATTTGAAAATTCACCTAAGAACATGCATGAAATAAGTGAGAGTTATTTTAATTACTGGGGGAATGAGTCTCCCGGCAAGGGAATGGGCTGGAAGCCATTCAAGCGACTTGAGAATTTCTGGTCGCAAAGAATTGGCGCTGACGGCAAATTCCCCAATCAAATAGATGTTTTCAAAGAAGTTGAAAGCTTCCTGAATTCAAAAAAGAAAAAGGATCAGCTGCTTGATGACGAGCCTGAATGGACATTGCTCGGCCCTACAAGAAGGCCTGCTTTGAAACCTCAGACACCACAGTCTGGTATGGGGAGGATAAATACTATTGCATTTGATCCTGATAATGATAATATAATATGGGCCGGCGCTGCAACAGGCGGAGTATGGAAATCAACAAACGGCGGAACCGACTGGTTTACTTTTCCTTTTACCAGTATAATGTCTATAGGAATATCTGATATACAAATTGCACCTAATAACTCAAACATTGTTTACGCAGCCACAGGCGATTCCGATGCAGGAGGATTTTTTGGTGTTGTTCGAGGTTTTAGTGTTGGAGTAATGAAAACTACTAACGGCGGTACAAGCTGGACAAGGACTAATTTGAATATTGAACCGGCAAACGGCCTTCTTATTAACAGGATGTTAGTACACCCCTCGAATCCAAATATTGTTTTTATTGCATCAAATGCCGGTATTCTTGGTACAACGGACGGCGGCTCTAACTGGTATCAGTATGTTCAGGGTATCTGCCGTGACATGGAATTCAAGGTTGACGACCCTACTACTCTGTTCGCCTGTTTTATCGAGAATAACCAGTACACTTTCAGAACTGTGAATTTGAGTAATACGAGCGTAAGCGATCCTCTGCCGCTTCCTGGTGTTGGACGACCTGAAATAGCAGTTACAAAAGCTAATGCAAATTATGTGTATATGCTGAATGCCAACAACGATCAGGGATTCCATTCCCTGCTTAAGTCAACTGATGCCGGGAAGAACTGGTTTGTTGTTGCTGACGGCGCTGAAACACCAAATTACCTTCATAGTGATATTGACGGAGGTGGTGAAGGCGGCCAGGGTATTTATGATCTTGCAATAGCAATTTCTCCATATAATGAAAATGAAGTATATATTGGCGGCGTTAACCTCTGGAAATCTGTTAACGGCGGCGTTAGTTTTAGTATCCTTACATCATGGACGGGGGTAGGCGCTCCCTGGATTCATGCCGATCAGCATTGCCTTGTATTTGACAGCAATGGAAATTTATATAGTGGAAATGACGGTGGAATTCATAAAACAACGGATAGGGGGACTTCGTGGTCTGATTTATCTGACGGCCTTGAGATAACTCAGTTTTATAAATCAACCGGAACAGAAAAAAATAAGAATCTAATTGTTGCCGGCTCACAGGATAACGGAACCAGTATGCTGAAAAACGGGCAGTGGAAAACCATCCTTGGTGGTGACGGAATGGACTGCCTGATAGATCAGGAAGACGAAAGATATATTTATACATCGCTTTATTATGGTTCTGTCTGGCGTTCCACTGACGGTGGCGACAGCTTTCTGCCATTGGTAAACCAGGCTGCTGTTAATGAAGCGGGTGCCTGGGTAACACCTTATGTGTTCGATCCTCAGGATACAAAAACTATTTACATTGGATATCAGAATATTTTTAAACTGGAAAACAGGGGAGAAACAGGCGAAAGGTTATCAAATTTTGGTCTGCCCACAACTGTCAGGCATATTTCTGTAGCACCTTCCAACTCCGATTTTATATATGTATTGATGAATTGGGATGGGGAGAGTTATAAAATGATCAGGACAACTGACGGAGGCCGGAATTGGGGTATTTTAATAACAGCAGGGCTTCCTTTCAGCTCCGTGGCTGTTGATCCTAAATCACCGGAGCATTTCTGGTTTACTCTTGGCGGTTACGGAGATGGGGAAAAAGTATATGAATTTACCGGAACTGAATTCGTGAATGTATCAGGATCATTACCTAATGTTCCGGTAAACTGTATTGCCTATCAGAATGATACACCCGACAGGCTTTATATCGGCACTGATATTGGTGTTCTTTATAAAGATAACAATATGGAAGATTGGGAACTGTATGGGGTTAATCTTCCGAATGTAGTAATTAACGACCTTGATATTGTTTATTCAAATGGTGTTATGAGGGCGGCAACTTATGGCCGCGGCTTATGGGAAGTTCCTGTATCCAATTGCAGCCTTCAAGCACCGGATGTGGAAATTCAGGGAAAAACCTCTTTATGTGAAGGAGAAACAACAACTTTATCCGTTCCGGATATTTATAAATCTTATGAATGGAATAACGGTGAAACAACTAATTCGATTGTTGTTGATGAAACCGGAGATTATTATTGTACTGTTACAGATAATCAAAACTGCAAAGCCAGTACGGAAACAGTTTCAGTTACGGTTAATCCCGTTCCGGACTTAAAGCTAAGGGCACTTGGCGGAAATCCATTCTGCCAGGGTGATACAATCACACTTACAGCCAGTATTTCCTTTGAAGAGTTTCTATGGTCAACAGGTGAAACAGATAGAAATATTAAAGTTTGGCAGCCCGGAGAATATAGCTGTAAAGGAACAACAGATGCCGGCTGTATAAAAATTGATACAATTATGGTTGAAATGCTTGATGCTCCGGACAAACCGGTTGTTACTAAGAATGAAACTACTCTTACAAGTTCAGAAGCACAAGCCTATCAGTGGTACAAAGACGGCAAAAAAATCAGCGGAGCTACATCCCGTGATTATACAGTAATTGAAAACGGTATATATTACGTGGAAATAAGTTCTGAAAACGGCTGCAAGGCAGTATCTGAACCAATGGAGGTAATCGTTTCCTCGGTAGATGATCAGGAAGTAGTTAGTTCTTACCTTGTGGTCAGGCCGAATCCGGCATCCGAACAGATAACTGTTGAATCATTTGCTGATGGTATTAATAATTACCGGATCAGAATAACTGATATTCTGGGCAAGAATTGTTATAGCGGAGAGTACAATTCTAATTCTCAGATGATCAGGCAGAAAATTGATATATCGAATCTGGAGCCGGGTGTTTATATTATTATCCTGGAATCAGGTTCAAAACTGTTGAATACAAGATTTGTGAAAGAATAGATAATCTTTTAGTTATCAGCCGTCCGGATATAATATTATTCGGACGGCAATTTTTAAGTATGATATCAGGTGCCATCTGATATTCGAAGGGAACAATTAGCAGGGAGTATTACAATTAACCGGGCAGAAAAATGACCAAAATTACAAGTTTATTGATAATCGTTTTCTTTTTTAGCTTTTTTTCTTATTCTTTCGGCCAAAGCTGGTATTACAATATCAGCCCCGACCAGAGAGAAAATTTCCAGGAAATCAGTAGTTCGTTCAACAAATTTTTTAAAGACAAAGAAATTCAGAAAGGCAAAGGCTGGAAGCAGTTTAAAAGATGGGAATGGTTCTGGAGCCAGCGTTTGTTGCCTGATGGTTCTTTTCCTGATATGCTCAGTGTGAAGATGGAAATAGATTCTTACATGCAGAAGAAAAGAAAAGAATCTAAATTATCCTCAGTGGCTGACTGGAAAGAGATCGGGCCTGTTGATGTGCCGGTTAATAAATTGGGGTATCAATCTTCCGGGCTTGGCAGGGTAAATGTGTTAAGGTTTGATCCTAACAATAATAATATTTTATATGCAGGTTCGGCTGGCGGAGGTTGCTGGCGTTCAACAAATCTCGGGCAGGATTGGGAACTGCTGCCTACAACTGATTTTCTTGCTATGGGAATTACTGATGTTGCCATTAATCCTGATAATTCAGATGAAATTTATATTGCCACAGGCGATGCAAACGGGTATTCCATGACGCGTGGCTACAGCATTGGTGTTATCAAATCGACAGACGGCGGACAGACCTGGAAGCTAACAGGCTTGCAGAGAGAAATAGATGATGGCCATTTGATAGCAAGATTGTTGATAAACCCGGATGATCCTGATATTATTCTTGCCGGGGGTAAGGGTGGTGTTTACCGTTCGACAAATGGTGGTGATTCATGGGAGCAGCGCTCATCTGCCGGATTTTTTAAAGATATGGAATTCAAAACCGACGACCCGAATATTATTGTTGCCACTGTATCTTATAATGCAGGTAATTGTGCCATTTTTAAGTCAACTGACGGAGGAGTGGAATGGGATCATATATTTCAGGCAAATGGAGCTTCAAGGATTGAGTTGACTTCAAGTCCGTTCGACACTGATAAATTTTTTGCTGTTATAGCCAATTCTTATGATTCGGGTTTTCATTCTTTTGTGCGTTCTACTGATGCCGGTGATACCTGGGCTGTTACAGCTACTGAACCCAATATTCTTGGCAGGAACAGGAACGGGGGAGACGATGGTGGGCAGGGGTTCTATGATCTTTGCATTGCGGCTTCTCCAACTGAAGATAATGTTGTTTATGTTGGCGGAATAAATATCTGGAGAACACAGGATGGCGGAGGCAGCTGGGAAAGTGTTACTCATTGGACGGGCAGCAAAAGGCCCTATGTTCATGCTGATCAGCATTACCTGGAATTCAGGCCGGGAACTAATGAACTTTTCAATTCCAATGATGGCGGCGTATATGTAACTTCCGATAATGCCAAAAATTGGGAAGATATTACTGACGGGATGAGTATTCATCAGATATACAGGTTTGGCAATGCTGCTACAGATGAAAGCATAATTTATTGCGGAACACAGGACAATGGTGTGCAGAGATATTCCAACGGTGAATGGGCACATATTGTCGGTGGAGACGGTATGGAATGTGCTGTTGATCCGGCTAATTCGCAAATTGCTTATTATGCCCAGTATTATGGTAATCTTACCAGAACAACTGACGGCGGTTATAGTGCAACCGGGATTCTAAACGGAAATATTACTAATGAAAATGGTGCATGGATTACACCATTTCTAATTGACCCATCCGATCCCCGGATAATTTACGCAGGTTTTCAAAATGTCTGGAAATCGACAAACCGTGGGAATAACTGGGAAAAGATATCCGATCTGAATCAGAGCCGTACTATGGCTGCTTTGGCTGTAGCTCCTTCAAATTCTGAGTATATTTTTGCAGCTAATAGTTCAAGGCTATATTATACAAGTGATGGTGGCAATAGCTGGGAAGTATTGTTTACTCCTCCCGGCAATATTTCTCAGATAGCAGTTCATCCTGAGAATCCGGAGCGCCTTTGGGTTTGCCTGTCTGGGTTCTCGGCAATAAATAAAGTTTTTGAATATGATGGCAGCGAGTGGATAAATATTACAGGAACACTTCCGAATATTCCTGTTAGTTCTATTGTTTACGAGAAGAGCTCGGATGACAGGCTTTATATAGGTACTGATATTGGAGTGTTTTACAGGGATAATAATTCCTCGGATTGGGAACCGTTCTTCGATGGTATGCCATCTGTTGTTGTTAATGAAGTTGAGATTCACTATGGTTCCGGAAAATTAAGAGCTGCTACATTTGGCAGGGGAGTTTGGGAAACAGAGATTATTGACTGCGACCTTGATGCTCCGGAACTTGTACTTCTCGGGGAAACTGATTTTTGTGAAGGCGACAGCCTGGTAATTGATATTGCAGATCGCGATGATATTGATAACCTGGTATTTGAATGGTCAACAGGCGACTCGACAAGGTCGATTGTTGTAAAAGATAACGGACTTTACAATGTTAAGATCACTAACGAGAAAAACTGTTTTGCCAAGTCAGAAACTATCCACGTAACTGTTTATGGCGTTCCTGAATTAAAAATCCGGACAAATGGCAATAATCCATTGTGTGAAGGAGATACCCTTATGCTGCAATCCGGGCTTGGATTTATTGATTTCGAATGGGAGGACGGCTCTACTGATAAAAAAAGATTTATTACTGAAGCAGGTATATATACTCTTTCGGCCTGGACAAAAGATGGCTGTAAAGCTATTGACAGCCTGGAAGTGACGGTGGTTCCCAACCCGGATAAACCAGAAATATCGGAAACCGACGGGGTTCTTTATTCTACTCCGGCAACCGGATATCAGTGGAATCTTGACGGCGAGCCGGTTCAGGGTGAGGAGTCATCTACCTTTCAGCCTCAAAGTAGTGGCCTGGTTACGGTAGTAATTTATGATGAAAATGGTTGTGATGCAGAATCCGAGGCTTATGATTATATTTTGGGTGTTGAAGATAATCTTCAATCAAATAGTGATATTGAAATAATTCCCAATCCTAATGATGGTGAATTTGCGCTTAAACTATCTAATGGGTTTATTGGTGATATTCATTATGAAATATCTGATTTAAAAGGATATATTATTGATAAGGGTAAATTTAAAAAGTTGGATTTGGTTTATTCCAAAAACCTGAACTTAAAGCTTTCCCCCGGGATATATTTTATAAGGGTCTCATCAGGAAAGAATTTCAAAGTATCAAAATTTATAGTCAGATAAAAAATTAAAAAAACGGGGCTTTTAAAAAGTCCCGTTTTTAATATCAAATTCAAATAAAATTTAAGTCTGTTTATTAAGATATACCTGTGCATCGTGGATTTTCGCATTCATATAAATTTCCGGTATTACTACGTCACATTCAAGCATACGAACTTTCACGCCTGCTTCACTGAACATTTCATTGGTTCTGTCGTGCTGGGCAACCCATTTGCCATTTGTATGTTCATCGTAAAAATCCTGGCCGTTCTTATGGATAATTACCTCGGAAATACCACACTGGATGATACCCCTGGCACAATCGGCACAAGGAGTCCACGGTACGTAAAGTTTGCATCCCTTTAGCACGGTTCCCCGCCGGGCAGCGTTGTAAATCGCGTTTCTTTCGGCATGTTCCAGCCAGTAATATTTTTCACCGTTTTCCCTGGAAAGCCTTTTTTCCTCGTTGTCTATTTCAATTCCACGTGGCAGGGAGTTGTACCCCGTGGATACCAAAACATTATCCGAATCCACTATTACCGAGCCCACATGAGTATGTGAATCCCTGCTTCGCATACCAACAAGGTAGCACATTGTAATGTATAATTGATCCCAGTCTGGCCTTATCATTTTTGCTCCGTTGTATGTCATCGTTTTATTCTAATCAGTTTTATAGTTTTTTTTCCGATTATCAATCAAGTATCAAAAATATCAAAATAATTTAATATTTCACAATAGGAATAGTAAAATCAGTCAAATAGAAGAAACTGAAAAAATGGAAAATAAAATATTTTTTATTGTGATAATTTGTAGAAATAATCATTGTATTTTAACAAATATTCTTTATATTATAATAATTATATTGATATATGTAATTGATTTACAAATATTAGATAAAAAATGATATTAAATTTTAGAGTTGAGAACTTCAAATCGATTAAGGAAGAGATTGTCTTGTCTTTTGAAGCAGACAGGTCAAAAGATCTCGAAGATTATTATATTTTAAAATGCGGAAATGGAAAGAAGATCAGGATATTAAAATTTGGCTTGATATACGGGGCCAATGCATCGGGAAAAACTAATATTTTAATGGCCATTGAACTACTTAGAGTTCTTGTAACTCAACCGCTTGAAAAGAAAAATGATTTACTTTACTACAAACCTTTTCTGTTTAACGCGGTAACGTCAAAGGCAAACACTAAATTAGGTATAGATTTTATTCATAAGGGAATAAAATACACCTATTATTTAGAATTTAATCAAACTTCTATTGTAAAAGAATCACTTCTTTTCCATGATCCAAATAAGGCGATTGTATTTAACCGGACAACTGATACATTAAAAATGATATCAAAAATTTCCTTTGGAAGTAAGATAAGTATTAGCAAGGAAGCTAAAAATGTTCTCGAAACCAATACATTGACTAATAATACGGTGCTTGGCGGCTATCTGAAAACAAATATTTATATTGAACAACTGGAGAATGTATCAGATTGGTTTAATAACCTGCTTAAACCAATTGTTGAGCCTTCGTCTCCACTATATCCTAATATTTCAGGCGGACTGGATGAAAACATTCTAGACAAAAAAATAATTATTGAGCTTCTTAGAAAAGCTGATTTTGACATTTCTGATATTATTTTAAAGAAATCCGAAAGGCATATTGAAAAATCTCAAATTGATTTTTTACAATTTATTACTCCTTTCCCGAAAAATATTATACAAGAGTACGAAAAAACAGGCAAAATGGAAGTGGGTGAAATTCTATTTGCCCATAATATTGACAATTCAAAGTATAATTTAAAATTGGAAGACGAATCAGCAGGAACTATAAAATATTACGAACTTGCCGGATTATTGAATATAATGATAAAGAAGAGTTCAATTATAGTGATTGACGAGATTGAATCTTCATTACATCCTGAATTACTTAGGCATTTTCTGCTTTCTTTTCTTGTCAATAGTAATAAATCACAGTTGATTGCCACAACCCACTACAGGGAGTTGCTAACGGAAAAGGATATATTCAGAAATGATTCTATTTGGTTTGCAGAGAAAAACGAAGGCAGCAGTACGGAATTATATTCGCTTGCTGATTTTGATTCTTCAACAATCAGGAACACGAGTTCTGTTTATAATGCATATAAAATCGGGAAACTCGGAGCTGTTCCGAATATTGGTGATTACTATATTGATATGGATGATGAATAGATCAAAACATAGAAGAAAGAAAAGCGCGGCTCAAAAATATTCCTTTGTTGTTGATGGGAAAACTGAAATTTGGTATCTTCAAATGATGAAGAAAAATGAGAATATACGGCATATTGCATTCAAGCCGGAATTGCCAAAAAGAAAAAGTCTTAGTGATTTGTATAAAATTGTAGTTGAAAATAGTCTTCATTATGATCAGGTTTTTTGGATTGTTGATTTCGATACAATTTTGATGGAACACAAAAGAAGCAAGACTGATAAATCAACTATAAATAGATTTATTGAATATTTGGAAAAAATTAAAAAAATGGACAATGTTAGTGTCATTATTAATTTTCCATGTCTTGAATATTGGTATTTGTTGTACTTCAAGCATGGCTTCAAGTATATTGATAATTGCGATAAAATTATTAGTGAATTAGAAAATACCCCGATCTCTGATTATAATAAATCAGAAAGATATTACAAGAAAAATTATAAGGATATTTATCAAAGATTAAAACCATATCTTGAAAATGCAAAGTTGAATGCGAAAATTCAACCAAAATTTAATATTTTAAGCCCGAATTCTACTTTTACCCAAATGCATGAAATCTTTGAATTTCTAAAAATCTGATTCTATCTTATTTTCACAGGGACAGGATCAAGTTCTTCCGGTAACTTGTCTTCAATGTTAAGAACCTTCCATTCCCTTACCAGAAACCAAACAACTACAATTGAAGATGCAAAATCTGATATGGGAGCTGCAAGCCATATACCGTCAAGGCCATAGAAAAATGGAAGTATGAATAATGCAGGTAAAAGTATTATTGCCTGCCTCATTAAGGTTAGTATCATTGCGATTTTTGCATTTCCTATTGATTGGAAATAATTAGAAACAACAATCTGGAAGCCAATCAATGGCAAAAGAAGTAAGTACATCCTTATTCCCCTTGAGCCAATATCAAGTAATTTCTGATCGCCGGAACTGAACAGTGATATTATACTTTCAGGAAATAACTGAACAATGAGAAAAGTTCCAATTGATATTACTGTTGCTGCTTTCATACCAAGCACAAGTGTTTCTTTTACTCTTGAAACAAGCCCTGCACCATGGTTGAAGCCAATAATTGGCTGAGAAGCCATGTTCAGGGATATTATGGACATAATTATCATCATTGCAATACTTTGAATTATGCCCATCGCACCTACTGCAATGTCGCCTCCGTATTTGATAAGCTGACTGTTGAGTACAGCCATTATCAGGCTGCCGAGAATATGCATGGCAAATGGTGCCATTCCGATGGCTAAAATTTTTCTTGCGAATTCAGGATTAAATCTTAAATTAGCCGGCTTCAAATGAACAACTGAACGTTTGCTTCTGAAGTGAGCCAGAACCCATATTAGCAGGACAGACTGAGATATCAGGGTTGCTATAGCTGCTCCGGAAATCCCCATATCAAACCAGAAAATAAATATCGGGTCGAGCAAAATATTCAAACCGGCACTGATAAGCATTGAGTACATGGCTATATTGGCATTGCCTTCCGACCTGATAACAATATTCAGGCCCATGCCCAGCATTTGGAGTATTGTTCCCGCAAGAATAATATCTAAGTATTCCTGTGCAAAACCAATAGTTTCAGAATTGGCACCGAAAGATTCGAGTAGCGGTGTTTTAATTAAATATCCAAACGCGGTTGTTAGCAAAGCTACTAAAACGATCAGGAGAGTCCCGGTTCCCAGAACTTTTTCTGCCGAACCCATGTCCCTTCTACCCATATTTATTGATACCAGCACACCAGTACCGATACCAAACAAAAGCCCAACTGCAAAAACAATCATCATTACCGGAAAAACCAGGCTGACTCCTGATAACTCAAGAGTCCCAACTCCGCGTCCGATAAAAATTCTGTCAACAATATTATACAGTGAATTGGCTGTCATCCCTATGAATGATGGAAGGAAATATTTCCATAACAATTTGCCGATCTTCTCCTCGCCAAGCTCCCGAGACTTATTCATCCTTTTTGCCAAAATAATTTATAACCTAAAATTCTTGTTAACGTAATAATAAGAAAAATGTTTGTTTGTGAAGTTTGACAATTGTTAATTATCTTTGAAAAAAATATTAGGAGAAAAAATATGTTTATTCAAAAATATGCTTTTTTAACAATAATTGTGATCATTATTCTGGGTTTTTCTTCCTGTGTTGAAAATGGAACGGATCCTGATTTGATAGCCGATTTTGATGGTGACTGGCTGATGACAAATATCCGTGAGGATTATGATGACAATACCTACTGGGCGAGTTCGCCTGACGATGCTGACTATCATGTTTTTTTGCAGATGTTCGATGACGAATCCTATAAATACGTTATTATTGATAAGGCATTATTAATTGATGGAATTGGCAACTGGCGTGCCTGGGACAATAAGTTGAAATTTTATGATTTTAACGGTCAGGATATTGAGGGAACCTTTTCAATGTCCAACCAGCAATTCTCATTCATAACTTCTGATTTCAATAGAGAAAATATGACTTCAACCACCTGGCTGTTCACTTACGACAGGATAAATGTTGACCCTGCATTAGCCGGATTATGGGATTTGACAAGAATTGACAGCATCCGTGGGACTGATACAAATAGCTACTCTGTACTTGACGTTCAGATAGATGAGGTATATGAATTTAATGCCGGAGGTGATTTTTTCAATCAGACCAGGCCGCGTAACGGGGGAAGCTGGAGTACTGTAAGCGGAAGCTGGGATTATGCTTTCAATATTCTCAGGCTATACAATAATGACGGGCTTCTTTCTTATTATAAATATGACTCAGACGGTTACGAGCTGATGCTGATCCGTAGAAAATGGCATCGGGATATTGAAGACTATATTACAAGCATAAAATATTTCCGGAGAAGATAATTGGGCAATCACAGCTTATATCTCAAGGCTTTAATTTGGCTATTAACTATTTCTTATGCTTCAGTATTTGTTTCTGCAAAAGAGACAATAATAAAAGGGCATATCAGAAATTACCAGTTCGATAAAATGTATGCAGGTTATTATGATTCCCAAATAAACTGGATATTACAGAAGCAGACAATTGATTCAACTGTTATATCAACTGACGGGAGTTTCGAAATTAAGATGGATATCAACGCGCCCGTGGAATTTTATCTTAAAAATGGCCGCAGGTGGGTTTTCGGAAATAAATATCTTGAACCGGGTGATAGTGTTGAACTTGAAATCAATGCTCAAAGCGGCGGTGGATATTTTATGGATATTGCCGCCAATTGGTCGGATGCCAATATGTTTTTACATTACTTTTCTGAAGAATTCGATATTGACAGAGCTAAAAGGCAGGAATTCGAGAAATCATTTTCACTGCCTCAGGATGAATTCCGGGAGTATATTGATCTGCGCCGTGAAAAAATGCTTGCCATGCTTGAAAAAAAACGCAGAGAAATGAATCTGAGCTCTGATTTCCTGAAATTTATCAGGGCCGAAATTGATTATCGCTGGGTGATGAATCTTTCCCAGTATCCAGCAAAGTACCGTGATGCTGATCTGAAAAATAATTTTCCCGTACTGGACAGTAATTTCTTTGATTTTATTTATGAAATAGATTTTAACAATCCGGATCCTGAAAGTAATATTCGCTTTGTAATGATGGCTATGTCGTATATGTATCAGAAGCAATTTATTGACCGCCTCGAAAAAATTAAAAACAGCAGGGATGTTTCGCCGGCAAAAAGGTATTATTTCTTATTGGAAAGGTATGCAAATATTTTTAAAGGTAAGGCCTATGATATTGTCGGAGCTATGATAGTTCGTGACCAGATAAATGAAACTCTCAGAATAAAACCGAGCAGGGAGATAATGTACAAGGCCAAGGCGAAAAGTATGTTCAAACATGCAGGCCTGGTTATAGAGCAGTATGCAAAGAAATGTAATGACAAAGAAAAGTATTTAAAGCCTCTGGAAGCCATGTATGAAAAAATGAAAAGGTTGGTTCCCGGTTCTGATGTTCCCGATGATATAGTTTTGAAGGATAGCGAAGGAAATGAGTTCACACTAAAAGACCTGAAGGGAAAAGTATTATATCTGAACTTTTGGTCAACAAACTGCAGGTATTGTGTGGAATCAATTCCATACCTAAAAGTATTGCATGATTCATATATAGCTGATGATCTGGAAATAATCAGTATTGCTTTCGAGCCTGATGCCGGTAAAGTGAAAAAATATCTTGAAGAAAGAGAACTTGTTGATATCAGGGTGGTTGTTGTTCCTGAGGGGTTGAAATCAGAGATTGCGAAATACTTCAGTTTAACGGGCATTCCCCGGTATGTGTTAATTGATCGCTATTCTCAGATTTATTCTTCCAATGCACCGTCTCCTAAGGATGTATCTGCCGGGGTAATGATTAAAAGGCTGCTGGGAGAATAAAATAATTTTACATTTTTAAAGTTTATAATTGAGATGGTTGATTTTTCAATGAGCAATACAAGATGGAACTGGTTTTATCAAGGCACGCAGAAAGAAGAGCAGATATATACAATATAAAGTATGATGATATACTGCGGATAGTTGATAAAGCTATCGAAGAAGAACCTGATAAAAACCGAATATGTTTCCAGGTTGAAGGATTGCCTTCCGGGATGAGAAAATATCCGCTACGGGTTGTTTTCAGGTTCGTGAATCCGGAAAAAATTATACTGATTAGCGTACACCCTTTAAGAAAAGGAAAGAAGAAATGAAAATTAATTACGACAAAGAAGTAGATGCTGCATATATCCAGCTATCGGAAAAAGAACCTTCAGGGGCTGTGGAAATAGTCGAGGGTGTAATGATTGACATGACAGAGAAAAACGAAGTGGTGGGCATAGAAATACTTCAGGCGTCCAAAAAATTTCCACTTAGGTCTTTGTTCTCGTATGAATTTGATGATGCTAAGCTTCAAAAAGCGCTTAAAGGAGTTTAAAACACAAATGTAATACCAGCCCTGAAAGTATTAAAACTAAGGGCTTCACGGGAGTCAAAAGGCCAATTGACGTTGTTTCTTCTTAATTCGTACAAAGCCAGCGATAAGGAATTTTTTATTACCCAGTTCACCCAGGGCCAATTTTTCCCATAACTTTTCATCATGCCTTCTTCAAAAAAGTCTATCCATCGTTGGGACAGGTTTTCAATTGCCCAGGAGCCAAACCATTTACCAAAATGAAAGTCTGTATTAACAAGTACGTGCTCGTATTCTGCGCTAAGAAATACAGGCCCTGTTAGATGATATTTGATACCGCCGCTCCATGAGCTTCCAAATTTATAATTTTCATCTACCTGCTTCAATGCTGAACTGTCGAAAGGATTCAAGGGGTAAAGTTCGATATCAATTCTGCTCCAGATGAAGCGTCCGGTGTGGAAAAAGAAAAACTCATGTTCTTCGCTTCCGTAGCCGTAGCCGTTGCTAATCCCTCCGCCGAAATGCCAGCTGTCCGTTGTTATTCCATCCTTTTCGAACGTTGCTGGTTTGAAATGTGATGAATTGTTCCTAATAAATACAAATTCCGAAGCATAATAGAATATATCATCGATTGGCTGCTTATCATCAAACCTGGTAAAGCCATATCCCAAACCTGCCGGGTAAGCGGAAGCAAAATCATTTCTCAGGACTCCGGCCGGATAGCTCACAGCAGATGCACCATAATGCACGTCAAGAGTTGTCCTGTTTTTTACAAAGTTGGGTTTTTCATAGAGTTTTTTCAGGAAAGCATCGAATGAAGTTTCGGACGTGTCGCCTCTCTCTTCAGCAAAAGCTGCAGAAGATAATAAGATAATAATCGATATGTATAACAATTTCCTCATACAAATATTTATGGCGCCCAACAATGAGCGCCACAAAAGTAATCATTTTTTGAAAAATATCATATTTTTTCGGTCTGTTTAGAACATAAAAGATATGCCAACTTTGATATTATCATAAATAAAAGGCTCAGGAGTTGAAAACGGCCAATTCATGTTGCTTCTTTTTAATTCGGACATGCCGTAAGCAAAACCGTTCTTTAATACAAAATAGACAATTGGTGCCAGCTCCGGGGATGATTTTCTGACTTTACTTATAAAACTATCAAGAAGGCCATTTCCTATAGCTTCAATTATTTCACTACCTGACCAGTACCAGAATAAATGCCGGGGCATTACCACAGTTCTTTCAAATCCGGTATTCAAAGCAAGGTTCTTCATAAATCTTAAATTCATTCCGGCTTCAAAATGCCTTGAAAAGGAGAAACGGTCATTAAATTTATCCAAAGGCATTGCAAGAATAGCCATATTTGTATCTGCAATGTTATCTAAATCAATTTTTGTCCAGGAAAAACCGGCACCTTTGTACAAGGCGAAGTGTGCATTGTCTCCAAGAGACCAGCCATATCCGGTTCTGTCAGTAAATCCAAATCGCCAAAGCTGGATACCTAATTGTTCGTCTTTTTCATCATATATTCCTATGTCTTTATTTGCATTGTCAATAAAGATATAATCAAAATTGTATTTTACGAGTTCATTTTTTTTACCTGATTCCCTGATCTGAACGGATCCAAGCCTTAAGTCCATAATAACAGGCATTTTAAAATCCGGTTTATAAACATTATCATGTATGTCAGGTATGGCAATACCTGAACTGATCTCTATTGTTGAGGATTCCTTCAGATGCTCGAAACTCTTGAATCTGTCAAAATCCCATTCGTTAAAAACATGCTCATCCCAGCTTTTATTGCTTTCTTCATCATCGAATTTTACATCAAATTCTTCATCGTCATTAGCAATTGCAGGTGAAACAATAAATAATCCGGCCAACAATAAAAAAAGTATGTGTCTGTATTTCATCAATATGTCCCCGATAATAAAAAAAGTCCTACTGGAAATATTACGCATTTTAGAATGAATTGTTGCAAAATCTTAGAATGCATGGCCAAGAGCGATATGGAACTGCATTTTATTCATAAATCCTTCCTGGGTGAAAATGGTTGGGTTATCCGGATTGTTCGGATTGTAAACAGGCCAGGCAAAATCAATTCTGAAAGGGCCGACGGGAGTGTCATATCTAAGGCCAAAACCTCCTGCAACTGCAAGTTTGGTGAAGTAATCAGAAATTTCCATCTTTGTTTCGTCGTCAGCAAACCAGTCGAATGCATTTCCAACATCAACAAAAACTGTCAGCCCGAGAGCTGAAATTTGTTCTTTCCAGAAATTACCCCATTTCGATGGAGGAGTGAATTTAAACCTGAATTCGGCTGAACTTTCGATTATTCCGGCATTACCTACAAAATCCTGTACAAATTCATATAAATCAGATGAATCGGGTTGAAGTACGGAATATCTTAATTTTCTGGAAGACCAGCCACGGATACTATTAGCTCCTCCTGCAAAAAATTGCCTTTCAAATGGCACGTATGAATTTTCTTTATCTATCTGCCAGATACCGCCGAATTTTCCTTTGAATGCAAAAACGTTTCGTTTAGATATTTTTTTGAACCAGTAATATGCAAATTGTAGTCTTACATATTTGGCAATACCTCCGAGTTCATCCGAGAATATAAAAAGCGGGTTCCACGCATCAGCCGAAATTGATGCAAAATCTCCACGGGTAGGAGAAAACAGGTTGTCCCTGTGGTCGGCTGTCAGGCTGATACCTATCAGATTGGCAGTAAGGGCATACCATTTTGAATTGTTTCCGTTAATATATTTGTCGAGATTATCATATAATAACAGCGGGCCGATTATTTTCTCCCTGTCTTCATCTGTACTTGCGGAATCCAGTGAACTGTTGATTGCTTCCTGGAATCCTGAGGGCCACTGCCTTTCGAATGTAAAATCGAAGGATATGTTGTTGAAATATGTCCACTGAGGCTGTTGAACAGGAAATTTAATTGGAAATGAAAAAGTATAAAGATTAAATGAATTGTCCTGAATCAGGCTTATAGAACGAATAGAAAAAAGTGGTGTAGCGTAAACTCCTACCTTTGCATGCGAAGGTGTCCATAAAACAGGCTGACCGTATTTAATACCTGCCTGCACTTCGAATTCGGGCTTTTGCCCTTCTATTGTTCTTGACAGGTCTTTAAGAACCACCCTTACAAACGGATTGAATGTCTGGGCTTTGTTCAGTAAATTCCTATGTGTGAATGAACCTTCCAGGCCAAGGTTCGTGATTTTATCGAAAGCTGTACGGTTAATAAATAAACCGAATCCCCAGTCTCTCATTTTCCTGTATTGGGTATGTACCTTGAAATTCAGTGTTGAATCGGTCATCGGCTCGAATTCCGAACTCGTATCAATAGAAACAAAAGCAAATATGTTCAGAAACCTGAGGTTTTCTTCGGACTGCAATATCCTGCTTCTTTTGTAAAGGTCGCCGGGTTCGATAAGCAATTGCTGACGAATTAATTTCCCCTGTATCTTCGGTTGTCCCCTGGTGCTGTCAATTATGGATATATCACCGATTTTCTGAGGTTTGCCTGTTTTGAAAGTTACAACTATACTGTCCTTATAATTTGCAGTATCGCGAAAGACCAGCGGAGGCGAGGTATAGGTTGCAAAAAAATAACCGTTATCCAGAAGAATATTCCGGACTCTGTTTATATCAGACATAATGGAGTTTTCACTAAACGGGTCTCCTTCCTTAATTTTAATTGCAGATATTATTCTATTATGCAGGTTAGGTTTTAAATCCATTAAACCAAGGAAATTCATGCTGGAAATGAAAGCTCTTTTACCTTCGTTAACATGAAATTCCAAAATATTTTCCATAATCGAAGAATCTGCATGAAAAGAATAACTGACCTTTGCGTCGTGAAAGCCGTTTTTTCTATACAGGTTTTCTATGGATTCAGCATCTGCATCGGCAGTTATACTGTTGAAAAAACGAATTTCATCAGCCCTGCCCCTTAAGTTTTTTCTTAGAATGGTTAATAATTGGTCCGGTGTGGAGTTTATCCGGATGATCTCATTATAAAAAGATTGCATTAACCTGTGGGATATGCTTCGGCTTGTGGCCCTGGAATTAATAACGTTTGAAATTTGCTCGTAATTGAAGTGCGTATTACCGCTAATCCTGATTTCCCCTATTTCGTACAGAAGGCTTTCATAACGGGACGGAATTAACCCGTAAGAACCATTGTTATTTTGTGCAACGATGGTGCTAAATGATAATAATATCATCAGGATGAATATATTGGATATCCTGATCAGCATAAGCAATAATGTATAATATAAATTAATAAGGCCGGCTGCATGTAATTAAGATAAGCGCCGCCGGCGATAAAGTAGTTAGAAGTATTGCTCTTCCTCGTCATCGTTATAAAAGTATTCCTCGTTGGCCATATCTTCATATTCCGGCCAGAGGTCTTCCATACCTTCAATAAGTTCGTCAGTATCGTCCAATTCCATCAGATTTTCAAGAACTTGCATAGGGCACCCGGTCCTGCTGGCATAATCGAAAAGTTCTTCTTTTGTTGCCGGCCAGGGAGCATCCTCAAGGCTCTGTGCCAATTCAGGTGTCCAAAACATAATCAGCCTCACGTAATATTTCAAAAAAGTATATCTTGATAATAACAATTTTTGTTAAAGCAGCAAGAAAAAAGAAAATTATTTAAAAACTAAAAAACTACTCAACAACATTGTTGTATTTTATTTTCTGCGAAAATATTATTTTTAGCGAATAATCCAAATAAAAAAACCTTTCGAATTAAAATTCGAAAGGTTTTTTTAAAAAAAAGTTGAAATTAACGTGAATAGAACTCGATAACGAGTGGAACTTCACATTCAATCGGAACTTCTTCTCTTTCCGGTTTGTAAAGATATTTTGCAGTAAAGTCTGCTTTTGATACTTCAAGATATGCCGGGCAGGCGGAATTCCTGATTGCATCCTGGAAACAATCAAGTTTCTGGCTTTTTTCTTTAACAGAAATAACGTCGTTAATTTTTACGTTATAGGAAGGAATATTTACCCTTCTGCCGTTAACTTTTATGTGCCCGTGATTTACATATTGCCTGGCAGCCCAAATTGTAGTGGCTAATCCTGAACGATAAACAAGTGCATCAAGCCTTGATTCAAGCAGCTGTACAAGCAATTCACCTGTGTTACCTGTAAGTTTTGTAGCTTTTTTGTAGTAGTTGCGCATCTGTTTTTCTGAAATGTTGTACTGCAGGCGCAGACGCTGTTTCTCCAGAAGCTGACGGCCGTAGTCAGATTGTTTCATGCGACGCCTGGAATTTCCATGCTGTCCGGGAGGATATGATTTTTTCTGAGCTACCTTGGCAGCCTTTGCTGAAAGGTTGATGCTAAGTTTTCTTGAAATTTTTACTTTTGGTCCGTTGTAATTCATCTTATTACGCTCTTAATATTTTATATTTAATTTGTTCTTCAATTGTAAAGTGTTTGAACATTCTATTCAAACAAGAAAACAAATATAAATCTTTTTATCAAAAAAAACAATGGTTTATGTAAATAATTTTAAGTTTTTTTTAAAATTATAATAAATATTGATAAAATCAATATCGTGGCCGTGTTTCGTATTCCAGAGGGTCCCGGAATCCTGCTTTTCTGAATCCGCGAAGCCTGAGTGCGCAGGAGTCACAAACACCACAAGCCTTTCCTGATTGTTTGTAGCAACTCCAGGTCAGTTCAAACGGAAGGCCAAGTTTCATACCCTCTGTAACAATTTCGGATTTTGCCATATCAACAAGCGGAGCAATGATTTTTATATTCGTTTCGGGCTTTGTACCAAGGTTAACGGCTTTTTCCATTTGTTCTATGAATGACAAACGACAATCGGGATAGCCGCTGCTGTCCTGCTCTATTGCTCCAATAAATATTGCTCTGGCACCAATTGATTCTGCCCATGATGCTGCAATGGATAGGAGGTTGCCATTTCTGAATGGGACATAGCTTGAAGGTATATCAGTGCTGTCTAAATTAGCGTCATCAATATTAATTCTTTCATCAGTCAGGCTTGAATCGCCGATTTGTTTCAGGTAATTAATATCAACAACCAATTTTTTATCTATTTCATAAAACGAGCATAGCCTGTTAAAAGATTCTAATTCTCTCAATTCTGTTTTTTGTCCGTAATTTGTGTGCAGAGCAGCAATATTAAAACCACGTGATCTTGCTATTGCTGCACATAGAGCAGAGTCCATACCGCCACTCATTAATACTACTGCTGTTTTATTTTTCATTTTCAATTCCAATCAAGTATCTTTTCGCCTGAATGAATTCATTTCATCGCCGATTATCGTAACGGTAAGATTTCTGCTGCCTCCGTGATTTCTAAATTCGCAAAGATAAATTCCCTGCCATGTTCCAAGTGCAAATTTTCCGTTACTTACGGGGACACAAACCGAAGAACCTGTAAGAGAGGATTTTATGTGTGATGTCATGTCGTCCGGCCCTTCCATTGTATGGCGAAAAAGCTTCGTATCTTCGGGAACAAGCCTGTTGAAAAAAGTTTCGAAGTCATCTCTGACCGAAGGGTCTGCATTTTCGTTTATAGATAATCCGGCGCTTGTATGCATGATAAAAATATGTGCCAGGCCTGCTTTCACATTCCTGAGGCCGGGGCATTGATATTCAACATCCGAGGTGATGATATGATAGCCGCGGGATCTTGGTTTCAATTCTACGTTGTACTGAAGTATTTTCATAATTTAAATGTCAGCAATTTGATATGCAAAGAAAAAAATAGAGCGGATTGCCGCTCTATTTTTGAACAATTCTTTATTCCTTAAAACGGAACATCATCATTTTCATCATTGAAAGCATCCGGAGCAAGGTAATCACTATTACCACCCTGCTGCTGCTGTTGGGGCTGCTGATTGTAATTGTTTTGCTGCTGGGGCTGAACCTGGCCGTAGGGGCTGCTGTCCTGGCCGCCGCCGCCCATCATAATCATTCTGTCTCCCCAGATTTCGGTGGTATATCTTTTATTTCCGTCTCTGTCATCCCAGGCTCTTGTTTTAATTTTGCCTTCAATAAAAACTTTATTTCCTTTTCTTAAGTATTGTCCGGCCGTATCAGCAAGCCTGTTCCAAAGAACAACCCTGTGCCATTCTGTTTGCTCCTGCCATTCGCCGTTTCTGTCTTTGTAGGAATCTGTGGTTGCAACACTTATATTGCATACCGATGCTCCCGACGGAGTTGATCTTATCTCCGGATCCTGACCGAGATTTCCAATAAGCTGTGCGCGGTTAAGACTTCTTGCCATTTTAATTAACTCCCTTATTCTGATTTATATTATTAGCGTATAAATGATATTGCAATATGCTTAAATTTCAATAAAAAAGCAATTGAAATCCGATTCCAAAATAGCTGTCGTTTTCCCGGAAAAAAAGTCCGTGCAAAGAAGGCCCGTCGTATTTATACATAGAAAGAAGCAAGGATGTATTGCCAAGGCCATTAAACTTTATTCCGGCCTGCACGTTCGATATCAATTCAGTGTTTTTATCAGTACCACCCGTTTTAACATCAGCTCCGGCAATCAAAGTAACTTTATCTGTTAGAAAATATTCAGTTTCGATTCCGGCCTGAGGTATAAAGCTGACAATATCGTCCGGTATTGTTGAAAATATGTATGTAATACCTGCGTATGGCCTTAAATTGATTTTTTTTTCGAATGCCATATTGTATGATATCAGCAGATCGAAAAATTCCCGGCTGTAAACGTAAGGTTCGAAGTGAAACTTTCCACTGTTGGAGTATCCGTCTGAAAGGTGAGATGATATATGGGCCAGACGAAGCCGCCAATCAAAAAAATTATTGTTGGCAGTTTGCTTACCGCTAACGTTCACACCGAAGAAAAAATCTGTTGTTTCCACGGGGAATTTCATTTTACCTTCAGATCGCAATCTTGTGAAAGTAAAGAAATCAGCGCCGAAGTTCATTTCGTAGTCATTCTTTTTTAAAATGCTGGCCATATCCATCGAATAGCCTATGTCGAGCCTGAGCCTTTCATCATCTGCCTGGTAAAAAGATCCGATTCTGGGCTCGATCACAGAAGCAATGGGTGGGGCAAAAAGAAGTTCAGCCCGGCAGGTTATTGAAGAAAAAATAAGTGTGATAATAACTGTATAAATATTTTTCATATTGAGTAACTGTAATAGAATTTTGCACAGAACTTTAAATAAAAAAAGGCGGAATATTAAAAATTCCGCCATTGTAATATATATTAAATTTATACCCCTTTACCTGTCAGGATCACTGCAATTGTCCGGGCCAGAATATAAAAATCGAGGAACATCGACCAATTTCTGATATAATACACATCGATATTGTTTCTTTCCTCGAAGGAGGACTGATTCCTGTCAGTTACCTGCCACAAACCGCTTATTCCCGGTTTTACCTGTAGAATCATTTCATCAAGGCCTGCCATTTTCTCCTTTTCCGTCGGGAGATATGCTCTGGGGCCGATAAGGCTCATCTCGCCCTTTAGTACGTTAATGAACTGAGGAAGTTCATCAATGCTGAACTTTCTGAGCAGGCGGCCAATTCGTGTCATTCTGGGGTCATTTGATAATTTATGATAAACATTGTATTCTTCGCGCAGGTCTTCATTTTTATCAAGTATATCATTTAGTTTGCTTTCGGCATTCAGATGCATAGTCCTGAACTTTATGATCTGGAAATTTATATCATTCATGCCCATTCTAAGCTGTCGGAAGAAAACCTTGCCTTTTGAATCCAGTTTAATTGCAGCAGAAACCACAAGGTATATAGGGAAAAGCAACAAACCAAGTATGGATGAAAGGATAATATCGAAAATCCGCTTTTTGAGCTGAGAGGATTTCCTGATAAGTTTTTGCTGAACTTCGAGCCCGAGAATACCGCCAAGGTCTCTTGTTGAAACCCAAAGGCTTGAAATACCGAACAGGTCTGGTATTACAGTTGTATGCTCAAAGTACTTGGAATATGTCATTATAATTTCCTGCTGACGTTTTCCTGAAACCCGTGGCATAGCAATGATAGCATGGTCTATACCAAGTTTTCGGGAAATTTCCGGAACAATATCCAAACCGCCAACGACGGGAATATCTTTGATATATCCCCACCTGTCAACATCATCGTCGACGGCAATTATTGGCCTGAGGCCGGTTTGAACATGCTTGTTCAGGGATTTGATCACCATTTCACCGGCCCTGCCGGCACCAATTATCATAACGGGTATTCCCCACCAGTCTTTTCCTGCAAGAATTTTTCTTACCCCGGCGTGGGCCAGCGGAACAGCAGGAAGTGAAATCAGCCAGGAAAGAATGAATGCAAGCCTGGAATATTCCCATGTTCCGTTAAAGAAAAAAGTAGTTGTGGCAAGTACAGCAAACACTACGGACGTGCTGTAGGTAAGCGTGCGCAATTCTTCAATCACGTCAATACCAAAACCGGGATAAAGCCCCCTGAAGTAGTACGCAAGTGGGAAAATTGGCAGAATAAATGGCATCAAAGTAAGGTAATCGGCAAGCATTATCTCGGGAGACATGAAAAAATTCCTGATCAGAACAGCTCCGAGAATTGATGCTGACAAAACAAACATATCAACAAAAATATAAATCATGGAAACAATCAGTTTCCTGTATGCGATACTTGTTTGTTTAAGTGGCTCCCATGAAGGAGAATTAAGAATCTTTGAGATTTGCTTAAGAGTTGGAGTTTCCATTAGCTCTTCTTATTTGTACCCAAAAAACAGTTGTGTTTAATGGTACCCAATCCTTCAATAGGCGTTTTCCCGGTTAGTTCATAATCAACTAATTGAATATAAGAAAAAAAAATTAGCTGTCAAAATCCAAAATGAATGAATTTTGAAAAAAATGGAAAACTTGTAGGATACCATAGTGCAATTCTAAAATAAAGCCGACACTATTACCTGTGAATTCCCCGTTTTGAATTCTCGATAAATTTGATGCAGTATTCTACTTCTTCTAATAGGTCTCCTTTTGCTTTGTAATGCTTAATACCTTCGGTATTGTTCATACCCGAAAATAAAACTGTATCATAAAATTCTTCGATGGCCCTGATCGTTTTGGATTTGAATCCCCTTCTTCTAAGGCCTATCTTATTTACACCTTCAACTTTAGCTGGCTGGCGTCCAACAAGTGTGAAGGGCGGAACATCTTTCACTATTTTTACATCTGCCCCGATCATGGAGTGGCTGCCGACAGTACAGAACTGATGTATCTTTGCTACACCGCCAAGTATTACCCAGTCCTCTATGGTTACATGCCCTGCAAGCTGGCTCACGTTGGACATAATTACGTTGTTACCGACACGGCAATCATGTGCCACATGGCAGTAAGTCATTATCAGGCAATCGTCTCCGACAACGGCTTTTCCTGTTTCCACTGTTCCGCGGTTAACAGTTACGTATTCTCTGAGCACTGTTCTGTCTCCGACAAAGGCGTAAGTTCTCTCATTTTTGTATTTCAAATCCTGAGGTTCTGTAGCAATTACGCATGATGAATGAATTCTGCAATCGCTACCGATCCTTGCGCCGTTTGCCAATACCACACTTGATCGTATCTCTGTGTTGTCTCCTACCTGAACGTCGTCTTCGATTATGCTGAAAGGCCCGACGCTAACCCCCGTGCCCAGTTCAGCTTTTGGAGAAACAATAGCTGTAGGATGAATTAAAGTTTCGTTCATAGTTCCCTGTTAACTAAAGCTGCTGTAAAATCAGATTCTGCCACTACCTGGCCGTTAACATAGGCGGTGGCAGTAAATGAGTAAATATTAAATCTCTTTCCGGACATCCTGGCTTCAATTACCAACTGGTCTCCGGGAACAACCGGTTTTCTAAGTTTCGCATTTTTTATGGTGCTGAAGAGTCCAAGATATTTATCAGGTTCGTCTATTTCGTTCAGCATTATCAAGCCTGCCATCTGTGCGCATGCTTCAAGGATCAGTACTCCCGGCATGATTGGCTGCCCTGGGAAATGTCCCTGGAAGAATGGCTCGTTGAAAGTAACATTCTTATATCCGAGAATAACTTTCTTTTCTCTGTCATATTCCATAACCCTGTCAACAAGCAGGAATGGATAACGGTGAGGAAGGAATTCCATCAGGGCATTTATATCCCAGAGAATACCTTTGTTTTTCCATGGTTTCAGGCGGTTATCACGCTTTTGTTCCAGATAGGCCCTGCGAACCAGCTTTGAAAATTCAATATTACTTTCATGGCCCGGCCTTGCAGCAAGAATTTGCGCTTTTACAGGTATGCCTATCAATGCCATATCTCCAAGCATATCAAGCAGTTTATGCCTTGCCGGCTCGTTTTTGTATCTTAATTCTGTATTATTTAAATATCCGTTGTTGCCAACTGTGGGAGCTTCCTGCAAATTGAAAGTATCCATCATCCAGCCGACTTCATTTTCGGTTATGTCTTTATCAACTATTACCAGTGCATTATCAAGTTTTCCGCCTTTTATCAGGTCAGATTTTCTAAGCTGTTCAACCTCGGTCAGGAAACAGAATGTTCTGGCAGGTGCAAATTCTTTAACAAATTCTTTTTCTAAATCGAATAATCCCGTGTGCTGGCTGCCAAGAGCAGGATTGAAATAATCGATCATTATCGTTACCCTGAAGTCGTCAAGTGGCAGGGCAACTATTTCCACGCCTTTGTCCTCGTTGGAATAGCTGATTGATTCGTCTATAACGAAATATTCTCTTTCAGCATCAAGTTCTGTTATGCCTGCAGTAAGTAATGCATCAACGTAGGGCATACTGCTGCCGTCCAGAACAGGTGGTTCGCTTTCCGATAGTTCTATCCGGCAGTTGTCGATCTTCAGCCCGGCAAGAGCTGCAAGTACATGCTCTACAGTAAGTACTTTCACGTCTCCGTTTGCAATTGTTGTTCCCCGTGAAATATCAACCACGTTATCTACAATGGCCTGAATTTCCGGCTGGCCGGGAAGGTCTTTTCTTATAAATACATAACCCGTATTGGCTTCTGCAGGGTTGAATGTTATTGTTGAATCCTTGCCGGTATGTAGCCCTGTTCCGGTAAAGGATACTGATTTGCTTATTGTTCTTTGTTTTTCCATTAATCAAAATTTCAATTTTTGCAAAAAATACCAATATTGCTTCATTGGCAAATACAAAATACAAAGATAATAATATTGTTGGAATTTAGTTCAATTTTTTAATTCTTCTGAAACCATCGATGTGGTTTTTCCATTTTTCCGGCTTCAAATAATTACTTAATTGCAGGAAAGATTATAAATATAATTTTTATTTGTTTTTTGTTAAGAATATGGCAAACATATTTGAAAAAAGAAAATTATTTTATTAATTTTAATGAGTTTATGCAGATTGTTGATGTATTGGAACTTTTAAGGGAAAATACACGTAAAACTAACAAAAGTTAAGTCTGAAAATTGTTTTACTTTTTTGGATAAATATGAGAGACGAAATATTATATCTGGACAGAAATGAAAATTACTACGGGCCTGCACCGGCATGTTTTGATATTTTAAAAAATGCTGATATTTCAAAAATAAGCTGTTATTCCAAATCATTTACCAAAGGCAGTAAAAGCATTCTGGCTGCAAGGCTTGCAGAGGAATTCGACCTTCCGGAGAACAGGATCGTTCTTGGTTATGGAGCCGAAGATATATTGAAGCAGGCTGTTCAATGCTACCTTAGTAACGGTGCCAAACTTCTTGTGCCCACTTATTCCTGGTGGTATTACAAGGCTATTGCCGACGAAGTTGACGGGGTGAATGTTGAATATCCTATCGAAAAGGGAGAGAATACTTTTTATTATAACGTTGATAAGCTGCTTGACCTTTACAGGAAAGAAAAGCCGGGTATGGTTTTTATTTCAGCTCCTAACAACCCTACCGGTAATGCAATAGAAGAAGGCCAGTTGCTCAGGATACTTGATGAAATAAATGATGCAATCATCGTTATAGACGAGGCTTATGCTTATGACGGGTTCGTGGAAAGGGCCAACCTTGTCCGGAAATATCCCAACCTGATGGTTGTAAGGACATTTTCAAAATATTTTGCTTTGGCAGGCCTTAGGATTGGATACGCTGTTATTGGCGATAATATCAGCAAGCTCGTAAAATTTACTAACCGCTATCTGGGTTATAACCGACTTAACGAGGAAATTGCAATTGCTGCTCTGGATTCGGGAGAATATTACAAACAGGTGGCAGAGAAAATGGCTGCTGACAGAAAAATGTTCACTGAAGAATTAAGTAAATTCCCGGGATTTACCGTATTTGAATCTCATGCCAATTTTATGCTTGTTGAAATTCCGGAAAGCGTGAAAGAAGGACTTAAAAAACACCTGGATTCCAGGAACCTGATAATAAAATTCATGAACGAGGAAGTTCTGAACCATCATCTTAGAATTACGCTTGGAACACAGGAACAGAATAAAGAATTGATTGAAGCTATGAAAGAATATTTTGCATGAGAAATGAAAAAAGTTCGGTAGTAAAAGAATATATCGGGTCTTTAAAATCAATCGAGGTCGAGGAAATACTCGACCTGATTTTTTACAGGCCTCTTGCATTTGTTTTTGTAAAAATTATTAAAAACACAGATATTACGCCAAATCAGGTTACGCTTTGGGCTATGATCCTTGGTGTGATTGGCGGAGTTTTTCTGGCAACAGGAGTTCAATCCCTGTTTGTTTATGCCGCTATATTGTTTATACTATACGATGTTCTTGACTGTGCTGACGGGCAGCTTGCAAGAATAAACAAAAACGGTACGCCAATCGGAAGGGTATTGGACGGGCTTTCTGATTATGTAGTAAATCTAATTGCTTATATGGGGATCGGTTTCGGTTTTGCCCAAAATACCGATAATCCCGCAATTTGGTGGCTATTAATGATTGCTGCCGGGCTTAGCAATGTATTTCATGCATCATTACTTGACTACTACAGGAATCGCTTCCTTGATATAAAACTTAGCCGCAAGAGTGTTCTTGATGAAGAACTAAGGGAATTCAGCGAGGAATATGAACAACTTAAAGAATATCCGGGAAATGCCGGAAAAAAAATGCTGCTTAGAATCTATTTCTTTTATTCCGGCATTCAAAGGAAAATGGCATCAGGAAAAGAATCCGTTTTCATGCAATTCCCTGATGCAGAACTATTTGTTGCAAAGAATAAAAAGATCATCCATTTCTGGACTTATCTCGGCCCTACCAGCCAGCTAAGTTTCCTGATAATTTGCATTTTGCTGAACAGGCTGGATATTTATATTATTGGCTTACTTACCGCAGCCAATGCTATTGCTATTATATTGCTTGTAATTCAAAAAATTATTGACTCATCGTATCAATCTTATTTTTTACACACTAAACGGGAACGAATAATATGAAAGCCGTGATTTTAGCTGCGGGAATTGCATCCCGATTGCGTCCCTTAACTGAAAATACCCCGAAGTGTTTATTAAAAATTTCCGGGAAAACAATTCTTGAAAGAACTATAAATGCCTTGATAAATAATGGTATTAAAGAATTTATTGTGGTAACTGGCTATCTGCAGGAACAGATAAAAGATTTTTTAATTTCCCGCTACGAGGATTACAAGTTCACATTTATTTATAATGATGTTTACGATTCTACTAATAATATTTATTCCCTGTGGCTTACGAAAGAAATGGCTGACGGAGAGGATTTCCTGCTTCTGGACAGCGATATTCTTTTTGAAGAGAAAATTATTGGAAGGCTGCTGAGTTCTGATTATTCTAACTGCCTTGCCATGCGTGACGAGGGGGAAGTTGCTGATGAAGAAATAAAACTTCTGCTGAATGCTGATTATTCCATAGCCGAGATAAGTAAGGAAGTTATTCCTGCCGAGGCTGCGGGTGAGTCAATAGGGATTGAGAAATTCTGCGCTAACTTTTCTACCGGCCTTTTTCAACTCCTGGACGAAATGATTATTGAAGAAAAAATGGTAAATATTTTCTACGAGGCGGCATTTCAGAGGTTGATCAATAGCGGCAAACATATCTTTGCCGTTAGCGTTGGCAGCCTGAATTGTATGGAACTTGATACAGTTGAAGATTTCCGGGAGGCTGAGAAAATTTTCTGATTAAGGCTGGGAATAAGTGCAAAAATTTTTTCTAAGCGTCTCACAGCTGGTATAGCTTTTCAAAAGTGGGATATGTGGCAGGATATCATAAATAATAACAATTACAGGATTTAATTATTTTTAAGGAATCCTGAGACCTTTTTCATATTTTAGTGTTATTATATGAAATGATAATGCAAAACCCCGAACGGAGCTGAAATGAAAGCGCTGCCAATTCTTATCCTATCCTTCCTGCTTATAACAACAGCTTATAGTTATGCAGACAGCCACTGGATTGATAAAGGCCAATACCTGGTGAACGATCAGGACGCCGGTATTTTATCCTTTATTCGCTACTCTGCCGACGGAAAGAAAATCTATACTTTCAGCGACGGCTCCACCCTCCGATTCTGGGACAGGGAAACTGGAGAAATTCTTTTCGAGAAGGATTTTAAGGAGTATTTGTACTACAATCGGGAAGATCTGAAAAGCCATATACTGGGAGTGGATATAAGTGGCGACGGGAAGTATTTTGTTTTTACGGATGATATGGGCGGCCAATTCGGGGAATTTGCCAGAATGATTATTTACAGGCTTGATATTGATACCCTTGAACATGTATTAAATGTTTTTGAAAAACCTGATGAATCAAACTATGAGTTTAGTCAGGGGGCAAAATATTTGCAACCAATAATTGATAATTCCAACCTCATTGTTCACATTTCAGCTTTCAGAAATATTAAGACAATTGAAGGCAATGGTAGTTCAATTGATGCTGATTACTTCCATAAGGTTTTCAATCTGGAAACTGGTGATTCGATATATAATGAGCAACCAATAATTGGATATTGGGGCGAAAATTCAAATTCTGATTTCAATCTGACTTATATGAACAGATACGACAGAGGTGGAGCACATTGGTGGAATTCATTTGATTACGAATCCAGGTTGACTCTTTTTGATAGAATATCCGGGAAAACTTTCAAACTTTATCGCGATCATTTTGCAAGGGACTACAACGAACCGGTTGTCAATTTCGTTACTTATTCCTGCCAATCCGTTGATAATAAGTATTATTCAGCGATTATTGAAAACAGGCTCCTTTACCTGTGGCATCTTGCCGATGATGAAATTGATACATTAATTAAAAACGATTTTTCTGAATTAGGTTTCAATGATGTCAAGGATTGTTTTTTTTCACGGAATAACGATTTCCTGATCGTAGGTGAGGAAATTGATAAGGATGACGAGAAGTATACCCGACTTTCTTATTATGACTTCAATTTTAACAAAGTAATGTATTCAACTGATATACCCGGAAAAGAGAAGATTTCATATAGCTACAATCCCTTAAAAATCCAGGAAATGGCTTTAGGTTCCGGCAATAATTTAATCATATTAAAGCATGATTTTCTGCCGAGAAAAAACGAGCTTGCATTTGAGGTTATTGAAAAACCGTATATACGTGATTCAGTTCTACAATTCATCAACTACTCATGGGGAGATTTTGATGGATATCTGTGGGATTTCGGATATGTGATAAAAAGTACTGAAGAAAATCCGGTTCATAGTTACAATATTTCGAAAACTTTTACTACCCGCTTATATGGGCAAAAGGGCCAATACCTGGCAACTACAGAAAAAGAAATTATTGTTATTGATCCGGTATGGGCTGACTTCGAATCTGATTTAGTTAAAGGACAGGCTCCGCTTCAGGTAAAATTTTATAATTTGTCCGAGGGAAAAATCAAAAGTCTGTACTGGGATTTTGGAGACGGCGAAACAAGCGCTGAGGAAAATCCAACCCATATATATAAATATCATGGTTTATATGATGTAACACTCACAGTTAAATTTGATAATGGTGCCGAAAGAACTTTGAAAAAGGAAGACTTCATAGTTGTAAAGGGAAACAATGGATTTGAAATTCGGGCTCTTACAACTTTACCTGATAATAATGCAAATTCCTACGCTCATTCAGTTGTGCAATTAGCTAATGGAGAGATTGCTGCATTAGCGTATAATGACAGAAAATTGGACAATTATTATGTAAACAGCGCCTACAAATTGATTTGGATGGATTATAACTTACAGAAAAAAAATATTCAACCAATCAACCTGGCTCAGAAGTATATCAATCTAAAATCAGATGAACCTGAAATGATTGATGCCTATTACGAAGAATTGAGAGGAGTACTTACAGGTTCTGGCAACAATAATGTAAATATTACTATTAATAAATATCTTTTCAATATGAGTACTGATTCTGATTGGTATGATGCAAGTATTTATACCTTAAATGATACCGGAATAGTTAAAAGTAGAAAAATTGTTTGGTGGTACTGGCCTGATGATACTTTGCATTTTGGCAAGGCTTATAAAGATTATTTCTATTACCAATTTAGCGATGATATTTATTTTCATGCATTTATCCCTTTCAATTGGGATCAAATAAGCGTATTTGTTGAAAGCCCATCGAAAAAAGTTGAATTAAAAAACCACTCCGTTTTTGCTAAGGAATGGAGCCACTACCACGTTTTGAACAAAACAGAAAGCAGTATTATTTTATTCAAAAGGTATTGCCCGGACGATTCATATCTCGGTGAAATTGATATTGAGGATGGCGAGAGATGGCATACAACGCTGAATTACGAAGGATTCTGTCCCGAGGAGGGCTGCCATATTAAGGACTTCGGTTATGTATTCTGTGGAAAAACCTTAAAGGATACCGAGGGAAAGGGGACTTTTATGGCTGTCGGGCCGGCAGGTGAATATTTCAATAAAATAGTAAGAGATAACATTAACGGATACGATTATATTATCAATCTGAATGATAGCCTGCTTATAGCAGGGGGAAATGATACAGACGGCAAGCTGATTCTGACTATTCTTGATAAAAATCTGCATATTTTTAACGATTATTACATTCAGGGGCTGAGCGGAAAAATTGCCCAGATTGTTCATTCGGACAGCTCCAGCGTTCTTGTTTTCCTAACCGAGACGATAAATGAGTATGAATCCCGAGCCAAGCTTTTCAGGGTTAAGCTTCCGGATAATATTATTGCCTCAACACCTGAAGTATCGAAAGAAACGAAGCAATCAGCCCTGATCTTCCCAAACCCAGCTTCTTCTATTCTCAATATCTCAGGGCTTGAAATGCCGCTGAATGAATCAAATACTACTATTTACAACCGCCTGGGTCAGGATGTGACCGGACTTGTCGAGTTCCCGGGTATATCTTCGCTGAATATATCCAACCTGCCTGACGGGGTATATTATATCAGGGTAAAAGTGGGGAATGAGTTTGTTGTAGAGAAGGTTGTGGTGATGAAGTAGGGCTTGATTATTCATTGGGCTGTCTCTAAAAGTAAGAAAAGCGGTCATTTCCCGACAAGCCGGGATCTTCGACTGAACGCAGCGAAGAGTCCATAACCTGCATGAATACTGGATTCTTCACTTTGTTCAGAATGACAAATCGTAAATATTTTGAATAAAGAGATATTGCCAAAAATTCGCCGCCAATAATATTACGCCCATGCGCACAAATACATTGAAGCAGGTTCCACAATCAACGGATGTGTCGGTAATACCCTGATTGTAAAGCCCTGCATTCCTGTTCCGGGACAAACGTAAATACCTTCGAAATGATGGTAGTCATTTTGGGAATTAACCCGTTCAAGTCTAGAATATTCGGCGTCGCTTATATTGCCGTGGGAATCTATTGAGCCGTAATAAACCTGAACTAATACATCATCAGGGCTAAGGTCGCCCAGCGCAACAACCGCCGAGACTTTTATTTCCTTACCGACAAATACCTCCCCGTTGCCAATAATTGACGCGTCGATCACTTCCACTCTTTCCCAGTTTGATTTAATTTTATCCTTCCACGTGCGAAGTTCCCGTGCTTTATCGGCATTTTCAGCGGAAAATTCCCTGAAGTTTGCTAAAGCCGGTATATAATATTTTGTGGCGTAGTCGCGAATCATTCTTGTTGTTGAAAATTCCGGGGCAATAGTTTTAATGCAGTTCTTCATATAATTAACCCATTTCTGGGGCACGCCTGTTCTGGAACGATCATAAAACATCGGGATAATTGTATTTTCAAGAATATCATATATATCACCGGATTCAATATTATTCTGTTCTTCCTGCGAGCCGTATTCCTGGCCGTTGCCAATTGCGAACCCGTTCAAACCGTTAAAGGCTTCATCCCACCAGCCGTCGAGAATACTAAGGTTCAGAGTTCCGTTCAGGGCAGCTTTCATACCGCTCGTGCCGGAAGCCTCCATTGGGCGAACCGGTGTATTAAGCCAAATATCGCACCCTTTCACCATCAGTCGGGCTATCACCATATCATAATCCTCAAGGAAAACTACATGCCTTTCCAGGCCGTAATCTTTCACTTTCTGAATTATTGATTGAATTACTTCCTTGCCGGCTATATCGTGGGGGTGTGCTTTGCCGGCAATAATTATCTGAACCGGGCTGTCAATATTTTTCAGGATAGCTGTTAGCTTCTCCATATCGCTGAACAAAAGCTGGGCGCGTTTGTAAGTGGCAAAACGCCTGGCAAATCCTATTGTAAGTGCATCGGTATTCAGGAATTCGTTTATCTGGTTCAACTGTTCTGAATTTAAATAGCTTTTCGGCCTCTTAGACAAGTATTCCCTTACGTAAAGAACCAGCCTGACTCTGCGTCTCTGTTTCTCGCGATAAAGCTCCTCGGAGGGTATATTATCCACGCCCTCCCAAATATCAGGATTATCTGTATCTATTCTCCAGGTAGGAGACAGGTAGCGGTCAAACAACTGAGTGAATTCCCTTGATACCCATGTTTGAGTATGTATTCCATTGGTAACATGTCCAATCGGGATCTCATTTGTAGGAAAGCATTTCCATATTCTCTGCCACATATTTCTTGATACCTCACCGTGCAGCTTGCTTACACCGTTGTGATATGATGTCAGTCTTAAACCAAGCACGGTCATAGAAAATTTTTCCTCGTTATTGTATTTTCCCTCGTGGCCGAGTTCCAGGAATTCCTCGCGGGACAAACCAAGCATACCGGGATAATTTCTAAAATAATTATCCATCCTGTCCTGTCGGAAAGTTTCATTTCCAGCCGGCACGGGCGTATGTGTTGTAAATACCGAAGAACCCCTTGTAATCTGCTTGGCAGTCCGGAAATCAAGAGAATATTTCTGCATGAAAATCCTGGTTCTTTCCAGAAGTGCAAAAGCTGCGTGCCCCTCGTTTATATGAATTACTTCAGGCTCGATACCGATTTTTTCCAGGGCGCGCATACCGCCGATGCCGAGTATCATCTCCTGTTGTATGCGGGTTTCGCGGTCACCGCCGTAAAGCTGGTCGGTTATATCGCGGTACATTTCTATGCCGTTAATATCAATATTGGTATCAAGCAGGAACAGGGAAACCGTTCCGAGCTGAAGCTTCCATATTTGTGCGAAGGCTTTGCCAAGCGGCAGGTCAACGTCAATAACAATTGGCGAGCCCGTTCCGTCGCGCATAAGAACAATCGGAAGGGAAAAGAAATCGTTATATTTATATATTTCATTCTGCCAGCCGCTGTGGTTCAGGCGCTGACGGAAATATCCCTGCTGGTACAGCAATCCAACCCCTACCAACGGCAATCCAAGGTCTGATGATGATTTCAGGTGGTCGCCGGACAAAATGCCAAGGCCGCCAGAATAATTGGGAAAGCTTTCATTAATTCCATATTCTGGGCTAAAGTATGCTATCTTTGCGCTTCCGGTATCAGTCATCTCGCTGAACCAGGAAGAGCTTTCCATGTAGGACTGAAATTTTTCGTGAACATAATGAAGGAAGCTTGTAAAATCAGTCTGGCGGGATAATTCCTCAAGCCTTTCCGGACCGAGCTTGTTTATAAGCATTATCGGGTTGTGATGCACTTCCTCCCAAAGCGTTCTGTCCATTCGGTTGAACAATTCCTTAGCATCGGAATTCCAGCACCACCAGTAATTGTAGGCAAGTTCTTTTAATTGCTCGATCTCTGGCGGCAGGCTTGCTGTAACAATAAAGCTGTGTAGGGGTTTCATTTCAGTCTCCGTTTTAATATAATTTTATTTATTTTCAATTGTAAGTATTTATATTCAAATAAAATTCAAATTAGTCCAATTGTGATTTTTAATATAGTCAGAATAAAAAATAATAAAAAGAAATTTTCCGGAACAAATAATTTATATTTGCCACAATATAATATTGATGTATGCTGAGTAATAGTATTATTGTAAATGGAAACTAAATTATTTAAAATAGATATTGATTTCAGTTTTGCAGAAGCGGCACAAAAGGCTTCTGAAATACTGGCTGCCGGAGGTATTATAGCATTCCCGACCGAAACAGTTTACGGGCTGGGATGCAATCTGTTTGATACGGAAGCAATATCGAAAATTTACGAGCTGAAAGGCAGGGATTCCACCAAACCGATGTCTGCTCATGTTTCTTCGCGCGACCAGGCCCGCAGCCTTATCGCCGGGGAAAACATCCTTTTCGATAAACTGATGAAAAAATACCTGCCCGGCCCGCTTGCCCTGATAGTTAAAGCCAATGAAACAGTACCGCCCGTGGTTAATAACAATAGCGGCACAATAGGCATTCGATATCCGGAACATCCCTTTTTCCATGAACTGGGGAAATATTATCCCAACCCTTTGGCCGGAACAAGTGCGAACCTTTCCGGACAAGACCCGGCAATCAGCGCCGGGGAGATAATGGATAATTTCAACGGTCAAATCGATGCTGTTTTCGATTCCGGTTTTGCTCCGATTGGCCTTGCTTCCACGGTACTCGATATCAGCGGCGACAATCCGCAAATACTTCGTCAGGGCTCCGTTCATTTGGATTTGGAGGGGATGTAGTTGGGATATTTCTTTTGCATTAAAAAACAAATTTTACTATTTTTAAAGGAAATAACAATTTAAAATTGTTTTCAAAAATTAAGGGTTGGATTATGGAACAATTTCATTTCATCTGTAAGAATGTAAAAATTAACCGAAATGTTTTGCTGATAATTTTAGTTTTATTTCTATTTCATCCGGAAATTACTTTTTCAACCATAGTGGATACCACTGTTTCAGTTGCAACAAATATCACTCATTCTGAAAATGGCAATATTACAATAATTGCTGCCAAAGATATTGAAATGCAAGGATGTCGGGATTTAACCGATGTGTTGAATATGGTTCCCGGATACAGCTTTGATATAAATAACGATGGCGTACGAAATATAAGCTATAGGGGTTTTAAATCAGGATATGGCAGAATTCCGATATTGATAAACGGTATAGAAATTAATGAGCTTTTGTTTTCTTCCTATCAGCATGGAAATCACTTCAATATCCATAGTATTCAGAGAGTGGAAGTTTATAGAGGCGCTTCGGTTACAAGTCAAAATTCCACGGTAGGGGCAATTAATATTATTACAAAGGCCGCTAAAGAATTAGACGGTATTTCTGCCAACATAACTACGAGTTTATTTCCGAACGAATTAAAAAGAACAAATGCAGGATTCTCTGCTGGAGTTGAAGTATCGGAAAATATTTCATTTGCTTTGCATGCCTTCGCCGGCGACGGCCATAATACACAGAAAACGTTTGTCTATAATCCCGGCAAACAATTAAAAGACAACTTCAAAATTGATAGCGACCCGGCGTCTCTGATTCTAAAATCGGAAATATATGATTTTGATATTGATTTCATATATGACTATTATAGATCAACTGCCGCCAATAATTTTTCAATATCCACTATGAACGATATAAAAATTGAATCCAAAACAATAATTGCCAATATCGGATATTCAATGGATATACTTGATAACCTGGTAGTGAAACCAAAGATAAGCTATAAATATTTCAATCCGTTCTATCCCTATCAGGACAACTGGGAAAATGTTAACTACGAATTACTTGACCAATGTTTTTATAATCGCTCTGTTGAAAGAATTACGGGTGGGCTTGAAATAAACTACAAACCAATTGACGGAATAGAGATTATATGCGGTGGAGAATTATTCAATGATAAAGCCACAGACAATGCAAACAGAGATGATTTGCTTTTCAATAACGGAAAAAAAGAAATTGATTATACAAATTCCAGTTTCTTCGGATCTGCTTCATATAAAAATTATATTGCAGATATTAACATTGAAGCCCGTTTTGATAACTACGAGAAATATGGCTCTTTTATTTCTCCGGCTGTCAGTGTTAGTAAGAATATTGGGGATATTAGTTTATGGGTCGGGTACGGTCAGTCTCGGAACTTTCCCGGGATAGCTTTAGCAAATCAGAGATATTATATTGACAATGATATGGAATCTGAAATTGAACCGGAGACCTTCAAGACAATTGAATTTGGCGCTTCATATTTATTTGCAGACGATATGCTTGTTAGGGCTAATATTTTCCATACCCAAGTAGAAAATCCGATCACAATCTTCACTGCAGGAATGCTCAGATTTGAGAACTATCAAAATTCAGGTTTTCAGGGATTTGAGCTGGAATACAACTGGAAGCCGGAATGGGGATATATAAACGGTAGCCTGACTTACCAAAGTAACGACGGATTTGTTTTAATTCCTGATAATACCGCCGAAGCAGGTGCGTTTTGTCTCAGGGGAATTGAAAGTCCTGAAATTACTGCAAAAATATTTGCCGGGATTAGCCTGACAAATCAAATATCACTCAATTCATCGTTGATTTATCTTTCGTCAAGAAATGCATATTATATCGAGAGAGCATATATTGATTATGGTTATTATACCAAAACAGACCCCGATCTATATTTGAATGTTTTCATAAATATTAATGATTTCCCTGCAAAAAATTTCAGGATTGGCCTGGGAGCTTATGATATTTTGAACACAAACGAGGATTATACACTGCCGTTTAAAGATTACAATTCAACACATTCTCCCTCTGATGCAACCGGATATGCCTTGCCATTACCAGGCTTGTCAAGAGAATTTGTACTAAGTGCAAGTTATAATATTGCTTTATTTAAGGAATAATTTAAATGGCATAATCGACGCTGTTTTCGATTCCGGTTTTGCTCCGATTGGCCTTGTTTCCACCGTACTTGATATCAGCGGCGACAATCCGCAAATACTCCGTCAGGGCTCCGTTCATCTGGATTTGGAAGGGATGTAGTTGGGATTTTTATGTATTGTGATTTAGAGATAGAAATATTGATTTGATCAAATCAATCTATTATTTTATGTATTTCAATTTCCAATGGATGAAGATTCTATAATATTTAGCAGACAGCTAAAATCTTTATGAGAAGTTTTAAACATATATTGCCTCGGCGATGATATGTTTCTTCAATATTGATTTGATATATCTTTCCCTGCAAATATCAACCTGCCGATTGAAGTGCTGACTTATCTCATTCCGCAACTTTTTTTTAACAGAATATAAATCCTGAACATTGTCTTCAAATTCTACAATAATATCAATATCGCTATCATCAGAAAATTCATTTCGGGCAATAGAACCAAAAACGCCTATCTTGGTTAGATGGTACTCTTTTTGAAATCGTTCTTTATTCGAAATCAAATAGTTGATTATTCTTTTGGCTTCTATCATAATTTATATATGCACTTACCAGAAAATTCCATAAAAATTATTAAATATAATATACTAAGTTTTTTAAAATATCAAAAAAACTTAAAAATATCAATCAATAATTTTTTCTGCTATGCGTAGCTTGGCACTGCGCGAACGCGGGTTTCTTTTCAGCTCCTCGGCGTCGGGAAGGATGGGTTTCTTGGTGAGTAATTTTAGTGCGGGTAATGGGAATTCGAATTTGTTCGCTTGTCCTTCCTGCACAGGGCGGGAAATCTCGCGGAAAAGCTGCTTCACTATCCGGTCTTCCAGCGAATGGTAGGAAATTATTACAATCCTGCCGCCTTTGGCAAGTATGGGAACTATTCTGATAATAGTATTTTTTAATACTTCCAGCTCGTCGTTTATGGCTATTCGTATTGCCTGGAACACCCTGGAAAGAGCCTTGTATTTCTGGCTTTCGGGAACTATTTCCTCCACTATGCGGCGGAGGTGCTGAGTGGTTTTAAGAGGTGTGGCGCGGCGCAATTCACAAATACGCCGCGCTAACGGTTTTGAATAGGGTTCTTCGCCGTAGGACTGGAGAATCCAGGCCAGTTCATCCTCTTTGGCTTCGTTCAGGAGCTGCTCGGCGGAAGGTCCCCCCGAACTGAACCTCATGTCCAGCGCGGTTTCCACCCTGTAGGAGAATCCCCGCGTTTCAGAGTCCAATTGCATGGATGAAACGCCGAGATCGAGTAGGATCCCCATCACTCTGCCTTTGATACCTTCTACGGCGGCCGATTCTTCGAAGGAATCATTGAATAGGGCAATTCTGCTGCTTTCGCCCTTATCAAGTTCTTCTTTGAATTTTGCCCGGCAGTGGCTTATAGCTTCCTCATCTTTATCAAAGGCCAATAATTTTCCCCCATTATCAAGCCGTTTCATGATCTCTGCTGCATGCCCGCCACCTCCGAGAGTACCGTCAACATAGAAGGCGTTAGATTCAGTTATCAAATATTCAATTGTTTTGTCCCTTAGTACCGGAAGGTGATAATCATACTCTTCCGCCTTGGAACGATCAATATTTTTGTAGCTGTAAGCCGCTTTTTTCTTCTTTTTGCGTCCCATCTTATTTTCTCGCCATTACTTCTGCGGCGATTTCTTCGTAGGACTGCTCGGAATCATCAAGGAATTCGTCGTAGGTATCGGGGTTCCAGAATTCGATATAGTCTATCTGGCCCACGATGGTTACTTTTCCTTTTATTCCGAAAATTTCAAGGAGCTTACGCGGCAGTGAAATTCTCTGGCTTCCATCCAGTTTTACTTCTTCTGCCCAGCGCAGGAATTTCCTGCGAAACATTCTGCTTTTTTTATCAAACGGGTCAAGTTCTTCCAGGCCTTTTTCATACTTTTCCTTCCACACATTGTGCGGGTAGGCAATAATGCAGTTGTCAAAGCCCTGTGTAACGACGAAAGTTTCATTTGCTTCGGGTGATATGTCCTTACGCATTTTAGCCGGGATGTTTACACGCCCCTTGTTGTCTATCGAATATGTCTCTTCTCCAATGAAAGAAGCCATTTCAGCAACCCGGAATTATAACTAAAGAACTAATATCACATCATTTTCCACTTTCACCCACTTTCACCCACTTATCACCCACAAATAAACAATATTTAATTGAATTCTAAAAGGATTTTTTTATAAAAAATTTATTTTCTTTAATAATTTCTAATAATCGTTGTTTTTTAACAATAATCGCCGTTTTTATTTATCCACAATCCGGGGGGTAGAGTGGGTGATTTATAAAAGAGGGCATTTTTGATTTTGAAAAAATACTGATAATATTTTCAGTTTACAGATTTTTTTGTATTTTACAAGGAAAGATACAGTTTATGAATTGGAAAATTAGTAAGTTCTATGGGTTTAGGATTGTTTAGGATCACAGGGATCGGGTATGCCTGTTTACTGTAATAGGTTAAAAATATAATCGATTTTGGTAATTTCTTTATTTTTAGGAGTTTTGTTTAGTCTGGATTATATTTAATAGAATTCAAATAAAAGAACAAATAATTATCTGATACAAATGTGTGATGAGAGAAAAGATATAATAATCTACAATAGCGTTGACGGTAAAGCTTCAGTCAGCCTTCTTGCCAAGGACGGAAGTGTCTGGATGAATCAGAATCAGCTTGCTGAACTTTTTGACAGCTCGAAACAAAATATTGGCCAGCATATCGCAAAGATATTATCCGATAATGAATTAGAAAAGGATTCAGTTGTAAAGTATTACTTTACAACTGCCTCGGATGGTAAAGAGTATAATGTTGCATATTATTCACTTGACATGATCCTTGCAATCGGATTTCGGGTTCGTAGCAAAAGGGGGACGCAATTCCGAATCTGGGCTAACAGAAACCTGAAGGATTATATGGTGAAGGGCTTCCTGATTGATGATGAAAGGCTGAAAAATCCGGACGGACGTCCTGATTATTTCGATGAGATGCTTGAACGAATTCGTGATATTCGTGCATCCGAAAAAAGGTTCTACCAGAAAATCAGAGATTTGTTTGCTTTATGCAGTGATTATGATAAAAGTGATAAATCTACCCAAATGTTCTTTGCCGAAACGCAGAACAAGCAGCTTTTAATAACAGGCTGTTGGCTATTACAAGCAATGAATATTAGTAGATTATTCGGTCAAGATCGCAGGCACCAGGCAGGCCTGTTCCATACAATGCAGAAAGATAAAGTGTAATCAATAAGTAAAAAATGGTGTAGTTACAATTTTTTTCTTGCAATTTATATAAAAACTTCTAATTTGTAGAAATAATACAAATTATAATATTTGGCAGGTAATATTATGCTTCTGAACTTTAAAATTCGTAATTTTCGATCAATAAGAGAAAGTGTAAGGCTTTCGATGGAAATTGAGAAAAGGATAGATAAAAATGATTTGTCAGACAATATAATTGATCGAGAAAAAAACAAATTGGTGAAAAGCCTGTTGATATTTGGTCGCAATGCTTCGGGGAAAAGCAATACATTGATAGCTCTGTCAGCGCTTAAATACCTCGTTCTCAATTCGAATGATTTTAGTGCCGGAGATTTACTTCCCTACTATGAACCTTTCCTTTTCGATGACGATTTTGCTAAAAAGCCTGTCGAATTTGGAATCGGGTTCGTTCACAATAATATAAAATTTAATTACAACGTAAAATATAATAGTAAAGAGATTCTTTATGAAGCCCTGCATTTCTATCCTTCTCAATCATCTGCAAAATTATTTGAAAGAAAAGGTAAGCAAATTACTTTTGGAGATTATTACAAAGGAAACGGAAGAAAGATAGAGAAGGATATGCTAAAGAATCAGCTTTTCCTTTCAATATCCTCAAAGAAAAATGTTGAATACCTGAATGACGCGTACTTGTTTTTCTCAAATATGCTGCAAATCCGGATAATCCACGACAGCGATTTTGAAGAAAATTTTATAAAGAATTTTGCGAAATCGATTTCAAAAAACCAAACTGATAAAAGCTATTTCCTGAAATTACTGAAAGCAGCCGATACTAACATTGAAGATATTAAAGTTAATGAAAATCCAAACGATCGGTTTCGTTTTCCGGATAGCGTACCTCCCGAAGCGAGAAATAAAATAATTGATTCCTTCAGGTATGATATTAAAACAAGACATAGGAAATTTAAGGAAGGCGATACAACCGGATATGCCGAGTTGGATTTTGATAGAGAATCTCTAGGAACCAAAAAACTTCTATCAGTAGGCAGCCAGATTCTTGAAACTCTGTCAAATGGCGGAGTTCTGATCGTGGACGAACTTGATAAAAGCCTTCATCCACTATTAACCAGGATGCTTATAAAGCTATTTCATAATCCTTCTGCAAATGCAAGAAACGCGCAGATTATTTTTGCAACGCATGACAGCTCGCTTCTGGATAATGAATTGTTCCGGAGAGACCAGATTTGCTTTATCGAAAAGGAATACCAGGGCAATACTGTAAGTTATAAGCTGAGCGATATAAAAGGAGTAAGAAAAGATATTCCTTATGATGCGTGGTATCTTAGCGGGAGGTTCAAAGCTATACCTGTTATCGAAGACCTGGATTTATTCGATTAATATGGCATAAATTAAAATGAGACTTATACCCTGTTCTAAAAGAGTATTGATCCTTTGTGAAGATAGTAAATCCTCCCTGTTCTATTTCAAGTCGTTCAAAAAAGACGAGAAACTGAAAAGAGAATTATCCGCAGTGAATATCGAGGTTATACATCCCAAAAATTATAGCCCTGTCGGACTTGTGAAGGCTGCTATAAAAATGAAGAATAAGGCAAGAAGGGATAGAAATCCTTATAACGAAATATGGATAGTTCTGGATAAAGATGAGGGAACAATGCTTAAAGAAGCAGCGAAACTTGCTTCCGACAACAAGATCAATGGTGCTATTTCAATAATCTGTTTTGAATTCTGGATACTGCTGCATTTCGAAAAAACACTCAGGGCTTACGATAATTGCGAAGGCCTGATTAAGTATCTGAATGGAAAAATTAATAATTATCAGAAAAAGTTAAATTATTATAATTTGCTGCGGGACAAAATTACAAAGGCCATTTCTAATGGTGAATGGGTTGAAAAACAGGTTCAAAACGAAATAGACAGAGGCTTATCAATTTATGATTTATCGGCATATACAAATGTTCATCATTTGGTAAAAAAATTATTAAATCCTGAATTATTCGGAATAAAATGACATCATGGAAAAAACCGGACTAACAAAAAGGCAGAGCGATATATTCAAATTTCTTAAGGATTACAAATCGGAGAATGGTTACCCGCCTACAATACATGAAATTTGCAGTCGATTTGGTTTTGCCTCGACAAACGGAGTGCACCAGCAGCTTGGGGCCCTTGAAAAGAAAGGATATATTGAAAGGCTGAAAAAAGGGGCATCCCGGGCTATTATTATAAAGGATGATGATAATAAAACCGCCACAGCAACAGCAGACCATATCAAAGACCTGACAATTGTCGGCGAGGGAAGATCGGATAATCCTTTCTCAATATTCATGGCCCCGAAGGGAAGTATCAGTATCGACGCAAGGCATATTCCTGCCGATGGGCAGGTTTTCGCCGCCATTGTAAAGGACGATGGGCTTTCGGGCAGTGGAATTAGCGCAGGTGATATCGCCATTGTCCGCCAGGGACAAAACCCCGACGACGAATCTATTGTATTCGCAATAGTTAACGATATGAACCTGATCCGGCGAATAAAATACGGCCGTGAAGGCTACGAACTGCGTTCTGATACACGTGGATACCCCAGAATAAATATCCCAAAAGGGGATAGCAGTGCAATAATTCTCGGTTCTGTTACGGGACTGATAAAGAAATTCTGATTACTATTTACTTTATACTTTCATAATATTGATAAAATTCTGATCCCGGAACAATATTAAAAATAATCCGTCATAAAATATATGAGATAATGTTTTTTTATTATAAATTTGCCTGATGAAACAAATGGATGAATACTTATTATGAATATTATTGACAGATATATATTAAGGGCTCATGTCGGGCCGTTTATTTTCGGGTCTTCGATTGTTATTTTTTTATTCCTTATGCAGTTTGTTATTCGGGCAATTGATGAACTGGTAGGGAAGGGGCTGGATGTATGGGTTATTATCCAGTTAATTATACTTAATTTATCCTGGATGGCCGTACTTGCTATACCTATAGGTGTCTTGTTCTCAACCCTTATGGCATTTGGAAATATGGCGGCAGCACATGAAGTAACAATTATCAAAGCCAGCGGGGGAAGCCTTATCAGGATGATGTTGCCCGTGATCCTGGCAGGAGCCATACTTACTACCGGCCTGTTCTGGTTTAACGACAGGGTTCTGCCCGAGGCAAACCACCAGGCGAAAATTTTAATGAGTGATATTAAACGTAAAAAGCCGACATTTTCACTTGAATCAGGACGTTTTTCATCTGATCTTGACGGTTACACAATATTAACACGGCAGGTTGATTCTCTTACAGGTGACCTGTTTGGCGTTACTATCTACGACCACAGGAAAGTGAATATGCTGAATGTAGTTTCGGCTGATACCGGGCAGGTTAAATTTAATAATGATTTTACAAAACTTGTCCTGACCCTATTCGACGGAGAAATTCACCAGATGGAACCCGGAGGAGTGAAAAGCTACAGGGTGATTGATTTTAAAAAGCATATAATATCAATACCGGCAAGTGGTTTTTCGTTTGAAAGGACTGATGAAGATGTAATGTCTCGCGGAGATCGTGAAATGAGAATTGCCGATATGAGAAAGATCACTGTTGATTCCGACAAAAAATCTGACGAGGCGACCGGCAGAATAAATCTTGAGTTACAGGAACATTTCGGCTACTTGTCAGGTATGCCTGATACTTCAAAGCAAAAAATTATTAATTTCGGCGATATAAAAATGCCGAAACTTACAGAAAAGGAAATTCTTACACGGGTAAACAAACGGCTCGGATTTCTGCGTTCCAAAATTCAGTCGGATCTTTACCAGGAAAATGAATATACCCGAAGGTCAAGGCAATACGAGGTGGAAATTCAGAAGAAATATGCCATTCCTTTTGCCTGTCTGGTTTTTGTATTCGTGGGATGCCCGCTTGGAATTATCACAAAAGGCGGGAATTTCGGAATCAGCGCTGCGATTACGCTCGGGTTTTACATTATTTACTGGGTTTGCCTGATAGGAGGGGAAAAACTTGCCGACAGGGGATTTCTATCGCCCGTTTTCAGCATGTGGCTTGGTAACATTGTGATTGCAGTCATGGGTATTATATTAACCCTTAGAGTAAGCAACGAGACTTTCAGTATTTCTTTGCCGGGATTAATCAGAAAATTGTTCAGGAGATAATTTATATTCAGAAGTGTTCAGGGATATAGAATTAATTTATAACTTGCTGTAATTCGGTAATGGTAATGTGAATGAGAAAACGGTTCCTTTACCGATTTCGCTATCAACAAACATTTTGCCGCCATTTTTCTCAACAAGTTCTCTGCAAAGGAGAAGTCCCAAGCCGGAACCCTTCTCACCACTTGTTCCGGGGGTGGTCGAGTTCTTACCTAACTGGAATAATTCGTCAATTTTTTCTTTTGGAATACCGATGCCATTATCTGATATGCTGATAGATATAAAGTCATTAACTTGTTTTGTACTTACTTCAACAGTACCGCCTTTTCGGGTGAATTTTATTGCATTTGAAGTAAGGTTTCGAATTATTGTTTCAACATGATTAATATCCGCCCAAACAAAATTTCCTTTATCAATATTTGCAATTAATTCAATATCTTTTTCATTGGCGTTATTCTGGTATAGATAAACAGTATCACGAATAAAATAGAACAGGTCAACAGCATCAGGGTTATAAGGTATGTCGCCGGTTTGTGTCCTGGACCATTGCAGAAGATTCTCGAGGAGGCGGAATAGCTGGTTTGCAGATGAATGCAGCCCTTGCCCGATTTCCTTAATCTGCGAAAGGTTCAGTTCCCTGAAATCTTTTGCAAGCGCCTCGGAAAGCCCCATGAACCCGGAAATCGGGCTACGCAGGTCATGAGCAATTATCGAGAAAAATTTGTCCTTGGCGGCATTTGATTTTATTAATTCATCTTCTGATTTCGTAAGAGCCAAATTTAATTTATGCATTTGATTGGCATTTTCTTCAACAGTATCTTTTTCCCACTGAAGTTCTTCAATCAATTTACGTGTTTCCTCCTCAGATTTTTTTCTGTCGGTAATATCCCGGCTGAAACAGGAAACACCAATTACCTGTTTTTCAAATTTGATAGGGTTGAATGAAGTTTCGATTGTTAGTTCAATATCTTCAAATTTATAAGTATCCTCAACAGAATAAATGATGTTATTCAAGCATTTATCAAATCTTTCTTTCCATAAACTGTTAAAGTTCTCATTTTGAGAATTGACAAAATTCTGGCCCAGGTTAATTTTTTGACCTGTAAGGTGAAGATAAATCTCGTATGCGTTATTATTGCAAACAATCAGCTCATAGGAATTATTTACAGCCCAAATCATATCGGAAGTATTTTCCAGGAGTGATTTCATTCTTGCTGATTGCTCTTTTATCTCATCTTCGATAAGCTTCCTGGTTGTAATATCCGTGGCTGTGGCCTGGATTGCTGGCAGGCCGTCATATTGAATCAGCCTTAGTGTCATCAGCAGCCATATTTCATTTCCGTCAAAATTTCTGAAACGCCTTTCATGTTCGGGAACAATCTTATCTTCGCAGAGCTTTTCCAGGTAATATTCTCTTTCGGAGTAATCGAAGTAAGCGTCTTTAAGGCCAAAGTCTCCGGAATAATCTTCAGGAAGATTGAAGAGACGTTTCATCGAATCATTATATTCGAGAACCTCGCCTTCCATAGAGATAATTACAATACCCATAATAGCATTGTCAAACAGGCTTTTATATTTATTTTCAGAGATGGTTAACTCATTAAGGGCATTATCCAGTTCAGTTATATCCCTGATGATTCCGAAACTGTATTCAAATTTTCCGTCTTGGTTTAACTTAGGGTTTACACTGATTGATATGATCTTTCTATCACCATCCGGAGAAAAAATTTCAAGTTTGTACTGACTTTTTTTTCCTTTTATCCTGGATTGAGTTTCAGATTCCAATTGGTCTAATTGGGATTTATCCCGGATGAATTCTTTAACATTTTTCCCGACCAGGCTGTTGGGGTAAGTACCGAAAATTCTGTTAGCTGCTTCGTTCGAGAATCTAAAATTATCATCGACATCGGCAATAACAATTCCGTCTGACTGATTTTCAACCAGAATTTTATACCTGTCGTTGTCGGCTTTTAAATCACTCAACAGTTTTCTTATACCGCCTTCTTCATTTTCTTTTTTAATATCCGGGAAATGAGCATAATAATCTTTACCGGAAAAACTGACAATACTTATCTTCAGGTCACACAGATACGAATTTCCGTTGGAAGTTCGAATCTGAATATCTGTCAAATCAATTGTCTTCCCGGTTGATAGATTTTTTACAGAATCTGAATATTTCTGAAAACTATCAGTATGAAAAATTCTATTGATGTCAGTTTTATCGGGTTTAAGCAGAAGGATGTTTTGGGCCACAGGATTAGAGTAAATGATATCAGAAGAGATATCAGATATAAAAACAGGAGCATTAACGCAATCGTATATACTCTTAAAGAATTTAATTTCATCCCCTGAAACAATCATTGATACCGTTTTCTTTGTTAACGACACAATACCAAAAATCCCCGTTCAACAAGCCGAAAATATTGAATTATTAGAAGATAATCAAAATATTTTTGTTTGAATTACTAATATTTTGAATTTTTATTAATATTTTAACGTGATAATGAAATTAATATAATAAAACGCTAATGTTCAGATAATGAAAGTTAATATTTCAGAATATTTAAATAAAATCTTTTAGCAATAGAAAAGAATAATTTTCTCAGTATGATTATGCGATCATGTAATTAAAATAAGATTGCTAATGGTATTATTATTGGTACTTGCTCACGTTAATTAATATGAAAATATATATTTACCGAGGGTTGTAAATGTAATTATTTTTAAAATCGAACCCAATGGCAATTTTTTTTAACTTTAAACCCTTCAAGGAAGTAATTGTCAAAAATACTAAACCAGATGTGAGCAACAATAAATTTTACACAAAATTAATTTTTTGTAAAAAAACATTTTGAAATTTCATATATAATATTTATATTTTAATAAGAATAATTGTGTCTATACTTTTTGAGTAGGTTATGGCCACGGCAGTATCAAAAATAGGGATAAAAGGTGTTAACGGAATTTCTCCTGAAAAGCCCGTCAATACTGATCGTAGCCTTTCTTCCGAACAGGTTCAGGCAAAAACTGATTACCGCCAGGGCTCAACAATATCAAATAATTTCTTTTCGAACTATGGCTTTATAAAAAATCTCGGGCAGGCAAGGCAATATGCCAATGATGTTCTTAATACTTTAAAATCCTCTGACAAAGAAGAAATATCAAACATAGTTAATGATTTCGGCAGTTCTGTTGCTTCGGTTTTGAACAGTACATCCACAGAAAATGCTGTTTTCGCCGAAGAGGTTGCAGGTTTGCTTAGTGATGATGATGCAACCAAAGCCGATGATGAAAAAATGGAAAAAGCCGTGGAAACAGTTAAAACGATAATGGACAGGCTGAATAAGACTGAAGTTGAGTTTGTTGAATCCCGCAATACTATAACTGAGGATTACCAGCCAATTGAATCCGAAGAAGACGCAGAAGAAGAACTGAAAAAAACCGAAGATAAAATCCGTAACGAGCAGGAGAAATTTCTCCGCACCCATGCCAATGATGTAATTTTCCGCCTTTTAATACCGTTTTTCGGTATCCAGTAGAAATATTAATCCCTGAAAAATTAATAACACAAACAATTATAACCAGTTAAAATTGTCTGAAATTAATATTTCATTTTTTTGAATATGGTGAGTTGTTTTCATTGGTATTGTTCTAAAGTCAAGATTATATTTTTTTGATAATGATCTTATTTCTGCGGTGTCATCATAAGTCAGTAAATATTTACCTCCAATTTTACTAACCAATTCGAAAAGATAGTCATGGTTTATATCAAAATGTGTGTAAAGCCTTCTTCCGGCAACAGTATAAGGAGGGTCAATGAAAGAGAAAGCATTTTTTTTATTGACAATTTTTTCTAATTCAGTAAATGCGTCGCCGTGAATAAACTCAATTTTTTCTCTGATAAGGCCAATATTTACTATCCTGTTCCTGAGTGTTTTTGGGTACCATCTTGATTTTATCCCTTTTCCTTTTTCACCATTTTTTATTAAACCGGAACCTTTGGCAATTATTCCTCCATGCGAGATTCTATTTTTAATGATTGTGCTTAAGGCCTGATCCCTTGAATTTTTATTTTTTTTATTGAGAACTTTGTTTGCGTTTTCTATTGTAAGTTCAAATGAAAAAATTGTTTCAGCCAACCATTTATAATCATCATTGATAATAACATCCCAAACAGCAGATACTTCGTTATCCAATTCAACCATAATCACTTTATCTGCCAAGTTCTCGAATGCGGTAGTTAAACTGACAATACCGCCACCTGCAAAAGGTTCAAATAATAAATCGGGCTTATTTCCCTGTTTTAGCCATTTTCTGACAATAGGGATTAACCAAGTTTTTCCACCAGGATACCTAAACGGGCTTCTTTGAGGAATGGACGCAACATTAACGACTGTCGGAGTATTTTTTTCTTTTGTTTCAAAAAGTGATAGTTGTTCTTTCATTTATCTACTCAAAATATCTGATAATGTCGGAGCGTCAGGTGGATTAATACCTAAATGTTCATCAAGTTTTGTTTGAAGAATATCAATAAAATGCGTAATATCTCCGGGTTCCGGTGTTGTTATTTTCATTAATGCCGGTTCAAATTCTGTATAAATTGTATTAGAAAGTTTCAAATCGAATTTTTTTGCAACATTATTATATTCTAAATCATAAAGAAACCACGCAATATCCGCATTTTTTTTAGTTGTTTGTGGTAATTCCGGTAAAGTGTCATAAAAGGATTTTTGCAAAGCTACGGTTTGTTTCTTTTGCCAGTACTTAAATATACCGCCTTTATAGAGCATTTGTGGGATCAATCTCTTTCGTGAAGAAGATAGATAATCCGGTTTTGGATAGTTATAACCTGCCTGCCATTGAAAATTGGGGTCTGGTCTTTCGACAAATTCTTCAAATGGATTTCTTAGATTTCCTGTAATGTAAACGCCTTGTACTTCAAGAGAAGCGAAATCAGTTAATTTTCCGTTTTTATCATATTGAACTAAAATAAAATCAATATTTCCGGCAGATTGACCATTTTTGTCAGTTAATTTGATTTCTGATAAGGAAGTAAAATTAGAATTCTTTCCAAAAGTAAATTCTGCGGCGTTTTCAATTATTAACCAATCCTCCCTGAACCTTGTTGGGCATGTAATCACGGGTTGGTCTTTATGGTAAATACTACAGACCCCAAGTGGATGATTAGCCTTATCTTTTGTACAATTTGGGGATTTGTTATTATATGGGCATAATCGTTGCTCTCTATAACGCTTTGCTTTTGAGCTGCTATTTGTAATCGGAAAACCAAAAACCTCAGCAAGCGGATTATCTGTATTTGTGTTTTTTTCCATATCCAAAGATATAAATAATTTAAAACAGAAAAAATATGCATTTAAAAAAAGCTATCAGAATAAGTCAATATATTCCCTCCGCACCCATGCCAATGATGTAATTTTCCGCCTTTTAATATCGTTTTTCTGTATCCAGTAGAGCTTCCTCTTGTAATAAAATTTTCCTTTTGCTTTTAATTATCCTTTTCAATGTAGTCCAGGGTCATTGTGGATTGATCAATTATATAATCAATTTGTGATTTGAATGTCTTCTACCCTCTTCATATCAATTCTCCTCAACTGTTTCCAAAAGATCGGAATCGAACATATCGCCGGGGGAAATCATGGGTTCGTCCATTGGTATGTTATCGCCGTATCTTTCCCTGAGTTGCTGCTGTACTATTTCATTTTTTATGTTGAAATCCCCAAGCCTTTTCCGCCCGCCAATCTCAATGCCAAGCGCCTGATTATATATTTTCCAGACAAGTTCCGAGCAGTACATTCTTGTATCCGTCCATTCGAAGTAGGAATCGTAATCCTTTCCGATATGCTTCTCTCCGATATTTTTCATTTTGGCTAATACTTCATTCGTAAGTAGGTTATCAGCATTTTTCAGCCTTTTCACAACATAATGATTATCTACTCCCCTTTCAATCCATTCATCAAGCAGCGTTATCTTTACCGGCTGGACTGCTTCATAAACCAGTAATTCATCATCCTTTTTGAACAAAATGCCGACATGAGTATATTTTGAACCGGTGGCAATCTGCACTGCCTGGCCTTGGCGTGAGTTTGTTATCTGAAAAATAATATCGCCGTTACGTAGTTCATCCGATCCGGCGCCGGATTTGCATGATATACTTATCAGCAGGAAAAGTAAAAAATAACTAAGCGTTTTCAATATAATTCTCCCCATGATATTTTTCAATGATAATAATAATCGTGAAAATAAAATACGAAAGATTAGTAATAGTTCAAAGGATTTTGATTGGAAACAGTTCCTGATAATTATATTATTTTCACAAAAATGGTATTTTATTGATTATAGTCTTATTTTTGTTTTCAATACTGAGTTGATACAAGGGATTATCCCTTTTACCTGAAATAATTCACAATTCGTATGGTATTGATCAGTCTTTAGTATTTTGATTATTATTTTCGAATAAAAATGTCAATAAAAGTAAGAAATCTGACTAAGTTATACGGCGACACCCGGGCGGTGAACGATATTTCATTCGAAGTGAACAAAGGTGAAATTCTTGGCTTTCTCGGGCCAAACGGAGCCGGTAAAACCACCACGATGAAGATCATTACCTGCTTCATGCCACCGACCTCGGGGATGGTGGAAGTTGACGGGCTTGATATTTTTGAGCATTCCATAGAAGTAAGGAAGAAGATCGGTTACCTGCCGGAATCGAACCCACTCTATCACGATATGAATGTAATTGAATTCCTTGATTTCTCGGCAAAAATGCAGGGAATGAAAAAATCAATGATAAAATCCCGAATGGACGAGATGGTGGAAGTCTGCGGGCTGAAATCCGTCCGCCACAAAGATATTGGCGAACTGTCCAAAGGCTATCGTCAGAGAGTAGGGCTTGCGCAGGCTCTGATACACGATCCCGATGTTTTGATACTTGACGAACCCACGAGCGGACTCGATCCGAACCAGATAGTGGAAATAAGACAGCTTATCCGATCGATTGGAATGTCGAAAACAGTGATCCTGTCAACTCATATTTTGTCTGAAGTTCAAGCCACATGCGATCGCGTTGTAATTATAAATAAGGGGAATATCGTCGCGGACGGAACTCTGGATGAACTACAGGGCAGCTTCCGGGGTTCGGATATTATAAACGTAGAGCTGAAAGCGGAAGTCAGCGACCCGATGGCGGAAATGCATCCACTTTTAGCTTCGATTGAGGGCAGCGAGAAAGTGGTCTATCAGAAAAGTGAGAGTGATAGCCATTTCTTCAATCTGTATTCTGCTAAAGGCACAGACCTGAGAGAGAAACTATTCAGCATGGCTGTGGAACAGAACTGGCCTATTCTCGGGCTTAGCAGAAAAACCGCCAGCCTGGAAGAATTATTCCGGCAATTGACAACTGAGAATTTTTATCAGGAGGTTTTGACGGATATTGAGAATGAAAATACTAATGAAGAAAAGAGATAAGCACCTTAGTAATATAACCTTCCGAAGGTTTAAAACCTTCGGAAGGTTCTCCTTTACTTGTATAACTAGGAGGAGAGGTCGGAAAAAGGATGGTTAGGTTAAAATTGAAAATTATTTATAAATTATTCAGCATTGTATTATGAAAGTATTAGACATGGCAGGAGTTGTATTCAGGAAGGAACTGGCTTCCTTCTTCAATTCAGCTGTTGCATATATTATCATCGTTGTTTTCCTTGGGCTGACAGGATGGTTCACGTTCAGCACTTTTTTTATAAACAAGATTGCTACTTTAGAAAAGTTCTTCAGTGTGGCGCCGTGGATACTGCTTTTTATTGTTCCGGCAATCACCATGAGACAGCTTTCCGAAGAAAGGAAAAGCGGGACAATTGAACTGCTCGTAACCAAACCCGTAAGCGACTGGGGAATTGTTGCCGGGAAATTTCTGGCTTCATGGGCTTTGATATTAATAGCCCTTGTGCCGACTTTTCTTTACTGGCTGACTGCCGGCGCGCTCGGGGATATGGATAACGGGCCCGTGCTTACGGCTTACTTCGGCCTGTTGCTTATGAGCGGAGTTAATATCGCTGTCGGGCTGCTGGCGTCAAGCTTTACAAAGAACCAGGTAGTTGCATTTATAATTGCGCTTATCATTAACCTGCTGCTTTTCATGATGGGATATTTTCTCTTGTTTATGCCACCTGTGATTGTTTCTACGATGGAATTTATCGCTACTTCCTACCATTATTCAAATATGTCACGAGGTGTGATTGACAGCCGTGATATAATTTATTTTGCTTCTATCGGGGGAATAGCTTTATATGCCTCGGTTCTGTCGCTTGGAAGGAGGAAATGGTAACATGGAAAAAAGATCAGCCAAAAAGCAGAATATGTTTACATTTTGGATTGTACTTGCAATTATCATTGTGCTGAATATTATATCGGTCCGCTTGTTTTTCAGGGTTGATATGACGGCGAACGGACTTTATACGCTTTCCGACGCAAGCCGGGAAATTGTCTCGAACCTTGATGATAAAGTAACTGTAAAAGCATACTTTACCGAGGACCTTCCTGCACCTTACAATGGCAACCGCAGGCTGTTTGTTGATATTCTGAATGAATACAAACAGTTTGCCGGGGATATGCTGCAATTTGAATTTATCGACCCAAAAGGCGGGGAAATGGAAAAGGAAGCGCAGCTTGAAGGGGTTCCGCCACTCGAAATACAGGTGGTCGAAGAAGATAAAGCGGAAGTGAAAAGGGCTTTCATGGGCGCAGTAATTATGTACGAGGATAAGCGGGAGGTTCTGCCGGTGATCCAGGATCTTTCCACGATGGAATATGACCTGTCAAGCTCGATAAAACGGCTTACAACAAAAGGTATGAAAGAAATAGGTTACACCATTGGTCAGGGCGAGAGCGACCTGGGTCAGATGCGTGTTGCAGGGCTTGCAATAGCAAAGCAGTACGAACCTGTTAGTATTGACCTATCAAAAGGTGAAGAGATTCCTGATAATCTGGCTGCTTTGCTGATAATTGATCCCAAGCAGCCGTTTTCAGATTCAGCCTTATACGCCATAGACTCATACCTGATGAAGGGCGGCAGGCTCGCTTATTTCAAAGGCTCGGTAATGTTCGATGAAACATTGCAAAACCCCGAGGGTCAGCTCAACTTTACAAAGCTTGAAGATATGCTCCGGAAATACGGTATTGTTGTCAATGCCGACCTGGTAAGGGACGACCTGTGCGGAAATGTGATAATGACACGGCCTCAGGGACAGTTCAATGTTCAGACCCCGGTGCAACTGCCATACCTGATGATAATTAATAATTTCGGCGATGAAAATGTGATTGCTCAGGGACTGGAAAATGTATTTATGCCATTTGCCAGCTCGATTGATACTTCCCTTGCAGCGCAGCTCGGAATTAAAACCGAAGTGATTGCCATGACGTCCGAAAGCAGCGGCAGGGAAACTTCAAACTTCAGGATAGACCCCACGAGGCAGTGGACTCCGGCAGATTTCACAGAGAACCATATACCTGTAATGGCATCTTTCTACGGTAGTTTCAAATCCTATTTCAGGGGTAATTCCAGGTTCAGGCCTGCTGCTGATGAAAGCCCCCAAACTACCATAGTGGTTTGCGGCTCGGGGATATTTATGCAGGACCGCTTTGCCGGGCAGTCCTCGGAAAACCTGGCGCTCTTTGCCAACACTGTAGATTACCTCGCCGACGACGCGGGGCTTATAAATATCAGGGCAAAAAATGTATCCCAGCCGATAATAGCCGAAATATCTGACGGAACGCGGAATTTCCTGAAATACGGGAACATGGTTCTGCCGCCGCTGCTGTTTGTGCTATACGGCATAATACGCTGGCGCCTGCGCCTTGCAAAAAAGAAAAGGCTTGAGATTGCCGGGTAACAGAACCCCGAATTTTCTCGTTAATAGTTAATTAGCAAAAAGTATGGGAAATCACTCAGATGGTATAAGTTTTGAAGAATAATCCTAAAAATGTCATTCTGAAGGAGCTTGCGACTGAAGAATCCATCTTTTTCTTAAAGAATTATTGAAGAATCCATAACCCGCATGAATACTGGATTCTTCACTTCGTTCAGAATGACCAGTTATATGTTGTCGGGCGGGATTTCGGAGCATTTACCTATCAAACCGTTGCTATTTTTATCAAATGTAAACATGTAAAATTGCCACATCAACCCGCATTACTTATTACCGCATGTAGTGTGTAGTTATTTCTTCCACCTGGTTATAGCCCATTTTCCAATTACTTTTGATCTCTCTGTTATTGTTGTTTTATTCCATTCTTCATATTCTTTTGCTAGAGACCTTGTTGAAGAAAAAATTGAATGTTTGCTATATTCTTTTTTCTTTAATTCAAATGCTGCTTGAGATAAATCTCTGTTCATTTCAGAAGTCAATGGTATTAAATTACCCCAGGTGTGGACAACATTTTGATGCTCTTCATCAGTTATTACTTTTCTCCATTCATCGTTTAAGCTTTGTGGAGTTACATGTTCAATCCAGAAATCATTATTTGGAAAATCCGACTCTTGGCTTTTTTCATACTCCCTAATTGCATATTTACAAATAGAACTTGAATAGATGTTCCGTGTTAGAATAGCTGTTTCAAGTCTTAAATCATCTGGCCACTCAATTGTATTTCGTCGTTTTATAGCCTTTGTTAAGTTTTCTTTATTTGGAATACCATTCATCACACTCCAAGCTGTCCTAAAGAGTACTAGTAATCCAGTAGGTTCAATACCACAAAGAGCTCTTCTAACAAGAAACGATTCTAAAACCTCTAAGCATTCAACCGTATCTTTTTCAGTTATACTATCAAGTTCATATTCTTTAAGTAGTTTCATTACAAAGGGGTAAATTGAAGTAGGACTTTTTGCCTCCCTGAGTTTCGTAATCTTAATTAATACCGATTTAGAATAATTTTCAGGAAATTGTCCATTTGCAATTGCCAAATATGGTACTGTGTAATTGTCAAGCTGTTTTATTATATCTTCAGGGGACTTTTTATCAGGGGATTTTTTATCAACCCATAATTTCCTTAAACCACGAAACAAGTCTGCATTTTTAATAGATGACTCATTTATTATTGCATAAGGAAAAAAATAATTATCGAAATGTTCACCTAGTTTGTCTCTAAATGGAAGCCAGATGTCTCTATGAATTGCATGAGCTTTATCTGCATCACCATTTATTTTAGAGAATACTTCATTTCTTACTAAATCTCCAATACCAATTGGAATTCCTGGATCATTAAGTCCTTCAAATACCGTAGTTGCATTAGATGGGTCTTTTAATAATATAAAGACAAAAGTTAATTTAGTCTGTGCAGCAGTTACAATCTCTTTCAGATGGTCAATGCCATTTTCTTTATATCTTTTTTGAAGAAAAGATTTAATTCGATTAAATTGATTTATATATCTACCTTTATCAGAACCACTTTTTTCTGGTAGTTTAGCTTTCACACCTAACCAATCGGATAAATTTCCTGTATTAATTGAACGGCTTCCTTTAAAAAAAACAGCGATTTAAGGTGAAATAATCTTAACTTGCAAAAAATCAAAAGGAGCATCAAATGGCAAACAAACGAAGAAATTACAGTTCAAAATTCAAAATGCAGGTAGCCCTGGAGGCAGTCCAAGAGAGAAAAACAATAACCGAGCTGGCATCGGAGTACGGGGTTCATCCAAACCAGATAAGCATGTGGAAAAAGCATTTAAAAGAAAGTGAAAAGGAAGTATTTGAAAACAAGCGTGGGCCAGGGAAGAATAAAAAAGAAAAAGACGAATCAGTATTATATGAAGAAATAGGCCGGCTAAAAATTGAATTAGACTGGTTAAAAAAAAAATTGGGCCGTGAGTAAAGAAGAACGCAGGAAGATGGTAGATGCTGATAATAAAGAAATTAGCATAAGCCGGCAGTGCGAGCTTTTGGGTATTAGCAGGAGCTGTTATTATTACAAACCCAAGGGTGAAAGTGAAGCAAATATTCTATATATGAAGCTGATCAAAGAACAATTCGCGATTACTCCATTTTATGGAGCCAGAAAAATGACAGCACACTTACGTTCTTTGGGATACCATGTTAACTATAAACGAATCAGGCGATTAATGAAATTATTGGGACTTCGGGCAATATATCCCCAACCGGACACGAGCAAACCGAACAAGGAGCACAAAATTTATCCATACCTGTTGAGGGATATGAAAATAAGTCGTCCGGATCAGGTTTGGAGCCTGGATATAACATATATTCCGATGCGTAAAGGATTTATGTATCTTATAGCAATTATAGATGTTTATAGCAGGTATATCGTCGACTGGGAATTATCGAATAACCTTGAGAAGGAGTTCTGCATAGATACAATAAAAAGGTCTTTGAAAACCAGGAAACCGGAAATAACAAACACGGATCAGGGCAGTCAGTTCACGAGCAATGATTTTGTGAAAACGATTCTGGATGCTGATGTTAAGGTAAGCATGGACGGCAAGGGCCGCGCCTTGGACAATGTTTACATAGAACGCTTCTGGCGGAGCTTTAAATACGAAGACCTGTATCTGAAGTCTTACGAAGACGGAAAAGAGCTCTATGGCGGTATAAAGGCTTATGTCGATTGGTATAACAACACGAGGCCGCACGCAGGAATTGAATACCAGATTCCGGCTGAAAAATATATGAACGAACAGCGGTTCGTTAATTGAAAACTTTGTTGGAAAAGTGAAAAAATGCAATCCGGTAAGCAATTGATAAAAAAAGAAATAGAAAGGAGAGTGAAAGTTATCCACAATTTCCAGGTTGTTAACAAAAAGAAAAAAAAGTAGCAAAAAAAAGAAAAATTAATATTATTACATATTTTTTTCTTATTTTATTAGAGAAGAAGTATAGATTAATAAACACCATAAACTATACTTTTATTTGTCTAAGCAATAGGGAGCATTTCAAATTAATTGACCAAATGCTTGACAAAATTGATTTCTATCTGCAAATGACGGAACTAACTTTGTATTAATTCCATTCTGCCACCAATCAATCATTAGATTTGTATTAATAAGTCCTTTTGCATAATCATCTTCCTTATTGCGAGCTGCAACATAGGCCGCTGCTAACACAAATAAATATAGAGTTGACAATCTTTGTTGACCATCAACAATTTCAAAAGGTTGAGGTTGAGATGGATTGGCTTCACGTCTAACTGCAATAATGGCTCCTAGGAATCTATTAGTATCTTCACCATCAACTATAATATCAATTTCTTCTATCATCCTTTTAAATTGTTTCTCAGTCCATACGTATTCACGCTGAAACAATGGAATTTGAATCTGAGTCGACTGAGAAAATAATTCATGAAAACTCATTTCATGAGTATTATCTGTTACTTTTGTTGCTGATAAATTCATCTATTTATTTTTAGTTATATTTCGAAAAATTTTCTATCTTCGTGACTTAATTTCACACAACTTATTTTATAAGCAATTAGCTTTTTTTTCAAAATACACAAAGAAAAAAAATAAAGCAAATGAAAACGGAAATTGTAATTTAGGGGTGGGTATTTTTGTATTATTTCAAATAAAGTTTTACATTGATGTTCGAAAAGTCGATTTAATTAAAATGAATCTAGAAGCAGAGAATTTGCATATTGAAGAGATTTAATCATATTGAGATGTTTTATTAATAATAATTTTTTTATTTGTTGAGGACAGTTAACTTTTTTCAAAATCACTAATATTTAAGTTAATTCGTTTTTTTCAATAGTAAGTAAGATATTTTAGGATAATTGAAAAATGCCGGAAATTAGTAGATTTTATGGAATTCTTATAAAGATGTATTTTAATGATCATCTTCCGCCACATTTTCACGCACTATACGGAGAACATAACGGACTTTTTTCAATTGACAATTTAGATATAATCGAAGGGGATCTCCCGAATCGAGCCTTAAAAATGGTGAAAGAGTGGGCGGAATTATATCAGGATGATTTAATAGCCATGTGGGAAACTCAGGAATTTATTAAACTACCTGGATTGAAATAATGAAATATCCTGTAATTATAAATATTATAAAAATTGATAAACTGGAAATTACCCTGCAATTTTCCGATGATACTATTAAGCAGGTTGATCTTAGTTTGTTGATCCCAAATAAGGTATTCGAACCCTTAAAAGATATTTCCTTTCTGAAGCAGGCCAGGATTGATCCGGGGGGATATGGTATTTCCTGGAATGAAGACATTGATATTAGCGAATCATATCTCTGGGATAACGGTATTACTATTTCAAAACCAGCCTGAAAAATCCTTTTAATATATTTTCTTTATTCGTACAATAATTTTAAATTATGAAAATTATGGATTCTACTTTTTCCGGCGGCGATGATGAAATTAAAATATCTGATTACTGTGCTTATTGCTTCTCTGACGGCTTTTACTGCTATGCAGGCTGTCGAGATCGAGTTTAATAGAAAAATTGCCGTGAGAGACGGGATTGAGCTTTCGGCGAATATTTATAAACCGGACGGCATGAAAGAAGCACGCCCCGTTATATTGATACTGACGCCATACAGTAAGGACCGAAGCCACAAGGACGCGAAATACTTCACTGAAAACGGCTATGTTACTGTTTTGCTTTCCTGCCGTGGCAGAGATAATTCCGGTGGCATCTTCGTTCCATTCGAGCACGACGGTAAGGATGGAGCAGATGCGATAAAATGGATAGACTCGCAGAAATGGTGCGACGGCAGGGTCGGGATGGTTGGCGCATCCTATCTCGGGATGGTTCAGTGGCTGATAATGAAGGAAAATCCTCCGGCGTTGAAATCGGCTATACCAATAGCTTCGGTCTGCCCCGGTATTGATTTTCCGATGATAAACAATATATTCTACAGCTATAACGCGCAGTGGCTTGCATTTGTTGAAGGGAATTCACTTCAGACTAATGCTTTTATTGATCATGAATACTGGAACGCCATTTTCAGGAAAATGCATATAGAACACGAGCCATATTTCAACCTGCCGGAACTGTCCGGGATAAGCAAAACAAATTTCAATAACTGGCTGAAGCATTCCCAATTTGATGAATATTATAAAAATATCCTTCTCTCGGAGCAGGACTACGCAAATATCAATATTCCCATCCTTACAGTTACCGGGTTCTTTGACGATGATCAGGCTGGGAATCTGTATTATTATAACAATTTTATGAAATATGGAGATAAGGATGTCAAAGATCAATGCCGGCTGATAATCGGCCCCTGGGATCACGGCGGTACAAGAAGGCCCAAAGCAAAATTCGAGGATATGGAATTCGGCGATAATGCAGTTATTGATATGAACGAAATGATAATAGCTTGGTTTGACCATACCATAAAAATGGCGCCGCTGCCGGAATTCCTGGAGAACAATGTCAGGGTTTATATACCCGGCAAAAATGAGTGGCAAGGAGCCAATAGCCTCGAAAAACTTAGTTCGCGAAAAATTAATTACTACCTGAGCGCTGAGGGTAGAAATCCTTTTGATGTTTCCAATTCGGGAATTATGAATTTAACTCCGTCAAAGGATAAAGGAGCATCTGAATTTGTTTATAACCCCATGGATACGACTTTTGTATCCAAACGCTTCCAGCCCAAATTGATAAACTATAACTGGCGCGAGGAAAACGAGGCCTACATAGGCGATAAGCTAATATTCCATACCGCTCCATTTGATGAGGATGTAGTAATAATGGGACAATTTGAATTTGAAGCCAATATTGAAATGAATGTACCGGATACTGATTTCGAGGGAATTGTGTATGAAATTACACCGGACGGTAAGGTGAATTATCTTAGTTCAGGAATCATCAGGGGCGGGTTCAGAAACCGGCTTGATTCAATTGAACTTGTAAAGCCAGGCGAAATATTCAGGCTGAATATGAATACATTTCACTACACTGCCCGTGAGATAAGGAAGGGCAGCAGGCTCCGCTTCCTTTTCGGATGCCTTGATAACCCCTATTTCAGGCGTTCATACAACAGTGGTTTTTCCATGTCGTCGGATAATCCGCGCAATGCCAAAACAGCGGTAATAAAATTATACCATGATAATAAAAGAAAAAGCAGGCTGATAGTTCCGCTTGGCGATTGATTGGGGATCATACAAGGCGATAAAAAATGATACATCCGATCACTTTAAGTGACCGGATGTATAAAAAGACTTCATGCAAATTTATATATTCAAATACTTGTCGAATCCGGCGATTTTCAATACTTTTTTGATCTCGGGTCCAACATTGATAACTTCGAAATTATCTCCGCCTACTTCCTTATAAGCTGATAAAAGGAGGCGCAGGAAATAAGAGCAGATGAAGGTTACGCCATTGAAATCAAATGTGAGTTTTTCTTCGGCGGATTTTGCAATTTCCTTTAGTTCCGGTTCAAAATCCTTAGATATTGCTGTTCCGAGGCTTGCAGGGAAAGCTACGGTAATTTTGTCATTTTCTTTTTTTACTTCCAGCATTTTAGTTTCCATTATATATTTTTATAAAATTCTTTATCGAGGTCATCTGATTTGTAATTTTCGTCGAAATATTTCGATTTGTCAAACCTGTCAAACAGGAAGTTCGACCTGTATCTTGCAATTCTCTGAATATTCAGAAGGTGTGTGGCAGTGATATTATCTGTTGTAATGTTTTTTCCGCCTGTACCGCAGCCGAGTGTCAGAGAAGGATTCAAACCGCTTGTAAAACCAACGGCTCCCTGAGATGAAGGCATATTAACAACAACCCTGCCCGCGTTCATTATCAGGGCGAATTTCCTGATAACATCTTCATCGTTTGAATAAATACTGGCAGTGTGTCCGATACCGCCATGGTAATTCAAGTCAATACAGCGGTTTACAGCATCATCGTAATTGTCTTCCACATACATAGCAAGTAGCGGAGCAAGAATTTCACTTGAAAGGGCCACTTCTTTGCTTACCTGATCCAGCAAAGAAATCAGTACTCTGGTACCATCGGGTACATCAACTCCTGCAAGGTTTGCTATGAATTCGGCAGATTTACCGACAACATCACCCTTCATTGAATTTTTCTTCATATCAAAGGAAACAGCTTCAATTTTCTTTCTTTCTTCTTCATTCATGAAGTAAGCACCCTGCTTTTTGAATTCTGCAACTACATCATCAGAGATTTCCTTCTGTGTTACAATTGCCTGCTCGCTGGCGCATATTGTACCGAAATCAAATAATTTAGATGAGAGTATCTGTGTTACCGAATATTCTACATCGGCAGTTTTCTCGATGAATACAGGCACATTTCCTGCACCCACACCAAGAGCCGGAGTACCGCTGCTGTATGCTGCCTTAACCAGTCCGCTGCCGCCGGTTGCCAGGATAAGAGCTATGTCGGGATGTGACATCAGGCCTTGTGTGTCCTCTCGTTTAAATCCGCTAACCCATTGGATGCAATCCTCAGGTGCGTCTTCACTCAATGCTGCTTCATAACATATCCTTGCTGTTTCTATTGAACATTCTGTAGCCATCCTGTGCGGGTGGATAATAAGCGGATTACGGGATTTTAACGAAATAAGAATTTTATAAATAATTGTAGATGTGGGGTTTGTAACCGGGATAACGGCAAAAATGGGGCCAAGAGGCTGTGCTATCTCAGTAATACCGGAAACCCTGTCCTCACTGATTATACCCACGGTTTTCATGTCTTTAATGTCATTATAAACAAACTGTGATGAGAGTACATTCTTTATAACTTTATCTTCGAATACTCCCATTCCTGTTTCTTCTACGGCCATTTTTGCAAGTTTGATCCTGTTGTCGAAAGCAGCTTTATAAATAGCTTTAACAATTCTGTCCACGTGCTCCTGAGTGTACTGTGAAAACACTCCGGCAGCGGCTTTTGATTTTTTAACCACGTCTAAAATTTCGGGTTTTAAATCTGACATATAATAATCCTGTGTGATGTTTAAACAAATGGTAGTTCTACATATAAAAATATTGAGTAAATCAATTATTCACTTATTAGATTTTTTAAAGATAAGGATTTTCCAAAATAAAATTAAATTATTTTATATTTGCCTGAAGTTTGTTCATAATGGCCTAACAATAGAATTTGCTCAAATATTCAGAAATCAGCTCTACAATATTGATATCTTTTTTGCACAAATAATATATTTTATTCTCTATCTTTAATTTAGCTTTGATATTTCATTTAAAATTAATATAATTGTAGCTTGTTTTTTGTTTAATGAAAAGATGGCAGAAAAATGTTTAAGCCTTTACCTGATAAATTCAATTACCCGGAATTAGAACATGACGTTCTGAAATTCTGGAAGGAAAATAATATATTTGAGAAATCTCTGGAAGAGCGCGAAGGAAATCCTACCTTTGCATTCTACGAAGGCCCCCCCACAGTGAACGGCAAGCCCGGTATTCACCACATGATGGCAAGGACTATCAAAGATACGATGTGCCGTTTTAAAACTATGACGGGACATTATGTACGTCGTCAGGCCGGTTGGGATACTCATGGCCTGCCCGTTGAAATTCAGGTTCAGAAGGAACTCGGATTGAAGGATAAGGCTGATGTTGAGGAATATGGAATTGATAAATTCAATGCTGCCTGTAAAGAATTTGTCTATAAAAATATTGACATGGCTGACGGCTGGCGTTACCTTACCGACAGGATGGGCTACTGGATTGACCTGGATTCTGCTTATATCACATGTACTCAGGAATATGTAGAATCAGTCTGGTGGGCTCTTAAACAATTTTTTGACAAAGGCCTGATCTATCGCGGATTTAAAGTTGTTCCGCAGTCTCCTACAATTGAAACGCCTCTAAGCTCGCATGAACTTGCACAGAACTATCGCGACGTGCGCGACCCGAATTGCTATCTGAAACTTAAAATAACATCCTCGCCGATAAAAGAAATTGAAGATGCCAGGATAATGGTATGGACTACAACACCCTGGACATTGTTTGCGAATGTAGCCCTGGCTGTAGGCGAAGATATTGATTATGTCCTTATCAAAAATATAAGAAAATTTAAAGAGAATACTTTAGAAGATACGCTGGTTCTGGCAAAATCGAGGCTCGGAGCGCTTGATGGCGATTACGAAATTCTGAAAGAGTTCAAAGGCAGCGAAATTGTAGGAACAAGATACGAGCAGATATTCGATTATGTAAAGCTTGATATGGAAAAGCATCCTAATGCACTTTCTGTTCTTGCCGGTGATTTTGTAACAACCGAAGATGGTACAGGTGTTGTTCACATGGCTCCGGCTTTCGGTGAAGACGATTACAGGATGTCAAGGCTTCATAATCTTCCCTTTGTGCAGCCGGTTACAGCAAACGGCCATTTTACCGAGGAACTCGGCCCGTTTGCAGGAAGGGCTATCAAGAACTTTGAATATGAAGATCACAAGGAAGAGGGTTCCGACAAAGATATCGTAATTGAACTTAAAAAAATGGATAAAATCTACCGTTCCACTAACGATTATCTTCACAGTTACCCGCATTGCTGGAGAACCGGTAACCCGATTATGTATTATGCAAGGGAGTCGTGGTTTATTAAATCTCCCGAATATAAAGAAAAAATGATTGGCCTTAATAAAGAGATAACCTGGCAGCCTCCTGAAATCGGGACCGGAAGGTTCGGGAACTGGCTGGAAGAAGTTAAAGACTGGTCGCTTTCACGCGACAGATTCTGGGGTACACCGCTTCCTATATGGGTTTCTGAAGATAAAAAAGATATGTTTGCTCTTGGTTCCATTGAAGATCTCGAGCAGGGGCTATATGAATTTGAGGACGGCAGAAGAGTAGCGGTAAAAGAATGTGGAATAGAAACTGACCTTCACCGACCCTTCGTTGATAATGTGATATTTGAAAAGAACGGCCAGACCTACCGACGCGTACATGAAGTGATTGATGTTTGGTTTGATTCCGGCGCTATGCCTTTCGCGCAGTATCACTACCCGTTCGAAAATAAAGAATTATTTGAATCAATGTTCCCCGGCGATTTTATTGCCGAGGGTATTGACCAGACAAGAGGCTGGTTCTATACGCTTCACAATATTGCATCAGCTATTTTTGGCAAGCCTGCTTTTAGGAATATCGTCGTAAATGAATTAATTCTTGATAAGAACGGCGTAAAAATGTCTAAATCAAAAGGCAATACTGTTGATCCGTTCGAGATGATGGAAAAATACGGGGCAGACGCTGTACGCTGGTATTTATTTGTAAATAACCCGCCCTGGCGTGCAACATTGTTCAATCCTGAAGATATTGCGAAAACAGTTATTTCGGATTTCTTCAGGTCGCTTACAAATACTTATGCATTCTTCACACTCTATGCAAATATTGATAATTTTACCGGTAATGAAGAAGAAATTCCGGTATCAGAACGTCCGGAATTTGACCGCTGGATAATTTCACGTGTTAATTCTCTGGTTAAAGAATATATGGAGCTTATGAAAGAGTTCGAACTGACAAAAGCGCAACGAGCCATTCAGAGTTTTACAATATATGAACTGTCTAACTGGTATATCAGGCGTAACCGTCGTCGTTTCTGGAAAGGCGAGATGGATAATGATAAGCTGTCTGCTTACCAGACATTAAGGGAAGTAATGTTGAAAATTGCTTCATTGATATCACCTACTGCTCCTTTCCTCGGAGAAACGTTGTTCCTGAGGCTAAAGAAGCAGAGTGAACCTGAATCAATTCATCTTACATTCCTTCCCAAGCCTGTCGGGGAAAATATTGATCCCGAGTTGGAAAGAAGAATGGAAAAGGCACAGGTGATTGTTAACCTGGCAAGGTCGCTCAGGGAAAAAGCGCGTATTCGTACAAGGCAGCCTTTACGCAGGATTTTGATACCCGTACTCAGTGCAGAGGAAAGAAGAGATATACAGGCCGTAGAACATATTATTGCCGATGAATTGAATATCAAGGCTGTTGAATTCGTTACTGATGATACTTCAGATATTGTTAAAAAAACAGCCAAACCGAACTTCAAGACAATTGGAAAGAAATTCGGCAAGAAAACACAGCCTGTGGCAAATGCGATTCGCGGAATGAATTCTGAACAGATTAATGACCTTGAAACAAAGGGCTGTTATAATCTTAATATTGGTGACGAAAACGTTGAGATACTGAACGAGGATATCGAGATTCAAAGTGAAGATATTGAAGGATGGCTGGTAGCCACCGAGCATGGTACAACTGTTGCTTTGGATACCCAGCTTGATAATGAGCTGATAACCGAAGGTTTGGCAAGGGAATTTGTTAACAGGGTACAGAATCTAAGGAAAAGTTCAGGGTTTGATGTTACTGACAGGATTTCTATCAGTTTCGACGCTTCAGAAATTTTAAGTAAAGCAATTATTGAAATGAATGATTATATTGCAAACGAAACTCTTGCGGAAGAAATTTTAAGGGTAGAGTCTCTTTCGGGAGAAAAAATTGATATTGATGAAGAAATTGTAACAATTTCTTTAGTGAAAAAGTAATTATTTGATTGCAATTGATATAGTTCTTTATTATCTTAGGCCGTAGAACAGCATGACAGAGAGTAGGTATATCGTCAGGCAAATTAAGCGGAGCAACGATTAAACTGCTAAAATGGGGCAGAGTATATAATTATATTTAGGCCGGATAATAAAAAAAATGATAATAAGACAAAGTTAATAGGAGAATTATTATGGCCAAAAAAACAACAAAAAAAGAGCCTGAAGCAGAAGAGAAAAAAACTACTGCTAAAAAGACTACGGCCAAAAAATCTACGGCTAAGAAAACTGCTGCAAAGAAATCGACCACTAAAACAGCAAAAACTGCCGATAAGGCCGAAGCTAATACTAAAGCCAAAACTGCTACGAAAAAAACGACAGCAGCAAAATCTACTGCTAAAAAAACTACGGCAAAGAAGACAACTGCAAAAAAATCAACAAAAGCCGAAACGAAAAAGATTGATCCCAATAATGAAATATCTGAATCAGGAAGGCCCAAATTGCAGAATGCTGCCGAAGAAAAGGCTAAAAGGCCTTACGATCCTTCACTCAGGTACTCTGATGAAGACCTTGATATGTTCAGGAATATCATTATGGAATCCAAAAATGAAGCTTTGGATGAACTTCGTATGCTGAAAGACAGGCTGGAAGACCTTACTAATTATGATTTTGCTGAAGAGAGTATGATATATTCAATGCACATGGCCGAGCAGGGCTCTGAAGCTTTGGAGAAAGAAAAAACTTATGCTCAGATACAGAGAATTCATGATTATATTAAGAAACTTGATGAAGCCTTGAATCGTATAAAAGATAAAACTTATGGTGTTTGCAGGGTTTGCGGGTGTTTAATCGCAAAAGCAAGACTGATGGCTGTGCCGATAACAACACTGTCGGCATCCTATAAAATACACCAGAAATGCCCGGAAGACGGTATTGACCGTATTGAAGCCAGAAACGGTTAATCGGGGCCGGAATTAAATATTCATGGGGGCGTTTTATTGAAATGTCCCTTTTTTTATAAAGAAGGTGCAGATTTGGAAAAAAATGATAATAAAGCCAGGCTGTTTTTTCTTACAGCATTCTTACTAATTATTTTTGATCAGCTTACTAAAATATCTGTAAAGGGCTTCAATCTTTTCGGTTTTAAGCATGAAGGCTTTTACCTGGGAGAAGCTGTAGAAGTTTGGGGAGATTTTATTCAATTTACTTTTGTGGAAAATGCAGGAATGGCTTTTGGAATTAGTTTTGGAGCAGCAAAAATATTCCTAAGTTTGTTTTCTGTATTTGCCAGTATAGCCCTTGGAATATACCTATATAAAATCAGATTTTTCCATCCTGGTGTTAAAACAGGTATAATGCTGATATTTGCCGGAGCAGTAGGGAATTTAATTGACAGGGTGTTCTATGGAGTGTTCTATGGGGAATCTCCGATTTTCTATGGTAAAGTAGTGGATTTTGTACAGGTTGATATTCCTGATGTAGACTTTCTGGGTTTGTATTATACTCATTTTCCGGTGTTCAATGTAGCTGACTCATGTGTTACCGTGGGAGTGGTTTTTCTTTTGTTGTTCAATAGCAAAATCCCTTCATTTTCGGAAGTATTTCCCAAAAAGAAGGATGGTGATGTTGGAACGGATAAGTTAATTGATGATAATGATGAGAATGCGAGAAATACGATATGAGTGATATTGATGAAAATGAATTTGAGGACAAAAGAAATTATCCCGACTACGTCGAAAAAGTGTTTGAATTTAATATTACACAGAATCAAAGCCCGGAAAGGCTGGATCGATTTCTTACAAGAAGCATTACCAATGCCTCTCGCACGAAAGTGCAAAAAGCTATTGATGCTGAGCAGGTACTTGTTAATGGAGAAGTATCAAAGCACAGCAGAAAGATACAACCCGGAGACAATATTCGCTGTACGATAATGAAACCACCGCCTGTAGTACTTGTTCCGGAGAATATTCCGCTTGATATTATTTTTGAAGATGAATATCTGCTGGTAGTAAATAAACCACCGGGAATGGTAAGCCACCCGGGATTTGGTAATCGCTATGGCACTCTTGTGAATGCAGTTTTGTGGCATACAGGTAAGCGCGAAAATATTGAAGTTGACACTGAATTTATTGAGGAGCCTGATGAGAAAATTTTTGCTTCAATGGAAGTAAGGCCCGGTATTGTTCACCGCCTTGATAAAGATACCAGCGGTACTATGGTGATTGCAAAAAATCCGGATATTCATGCAAAATTGGCGGAGCAATTCGCAGACAGGACTATTGGCAAATATTATTATACAATTGCATGGGGAGAATTTGACAAGGATGAAGGTACTATAGAAGGTGATATTGGCCGTTCGCCGAAATACAGAAAACAGTTTGCGATAGTAAAACGCGGCGGGAAATATGCACGTACTGATTATCAGGTACTTGAAAGATTCAGGCATTTCACTCTACTAAAAATTAAGCTGCACACAGGCAGGACACACCAGATAAGGGTGCATCTTGCATTTAATCATCATCCTATTCTCGGGGACAGCGAGTATGGGGGCGCCAAAGTGAAATTCGGCGGCCAATTACCAGAATTCAGAAAAATGGCAGAAAGATGTCTGGATGTTGCACAGAGACAAATGCTTCATGCTGGTATACTGGAATTTACTCATCCGGTCAGTGGCGAAAGACTAAGTTTTTCTTCTGATTTGCCGGATGACATGAAGAAAATCCTTGAAATTTTGAAAAATTACTGAAAAATATCCAAATCTTATTGCATTGCTATGTAACAAATATTGTTTTAACTGGTTATAATTACAGATGCCATTACCAAGGGGATACCCGCTAATCGGGTATTGATGTGTAAATAATTTTTTTTAATTTGTTTCGGGGCTAAAAATGCAAATTACCTACCTACTACTAATCGGAATTTTATTCCAAATTACATCCTTATCACTCCATGCCAATGAAAAGAATATTCCTGCTGAAGGTATTCCTGATAATTTTGGTTTTATCGAAAATAAGGGTCAATGGGATCACAATGTTAAGTTTTTATATCGATCCAAGAATCTTAAATTTGCTATAACTAAACAATCTTTGGTGTTTGACTTGTTTGAAATTGATAAAGAGTCGTCGGAATTTTTTGTTCACGGCCATGTTATCAGCTTGTCTACAGGCGATATAAATAATTTTAATATTGAGCCTATTGGAAATGCTGTATCAAAATATAATTACCTTAAGGGTAAGGATACCCGAAAATGGATTAAAGGTGCTTCCGCTTATAAAAATCTGATTATAAGAGATATTTATGAAGGTATCGATTTAAAAATCATGACCGACAATGGTTTCCCGCGATATGATTTTATTGTTTCTCCGGGAGCAGATCCTGAATTAATCGAATTAATAATTGAAGGGTCTGATAAGATTGCGAATGCCGGTGAAAAAGGAATTGCTATCAATACCAGGTTCGGAAAGCTCTATAACGGCAAATTATTAGCTTTTCAGAAAATTGACAATGAGACAAAAACGATTGATTGTAGTTTTAACATTGTTGGTAATAAAATAAATTTTGCAATTGGCGATTATGACAAAACGAAAGAACTAATCATTGATCCTGTTGTTTTTGCAAGTTATTTTGGCGGTAGCAGTGCTGACAAAATTAACTCCGTTGATTATATGGAAGACGGTAAGTTTGTAATTGGCGGTGTTACCGAATCAACAGACATTACAATTACTCCGGGAACTTATGATACTGAGTTCAACGGAGAGCAGGATGCTTTCTTCACACTAATGAAACTTTCAGGTGCTGAACCGGAATTGATTTTATCAACAATTTTTGGTGGTTCCGCAGACGATATTGCAACACAGGTTGCTATTGACAGGTGGGGGAATATTTATCTTGCCGGCGTTACTGATTCTGACGACCTGCCGCAATACCGCCCGGGCCAGTTGGAATATGCTGATAAAGTGGATGCATTTATAGCGAAATTCCTTCCAACAGGTGACGACCTCCTGTATTCTACATTTTTGGGTGGAACCGATGTTGAAGAACTTCATTGCATGAGGGTTGACAGGGACGGAAATGCTTATGTTGCCGGCGGTACTAAATCGAGAAATTTTTATGTAAAATCAGATTATTCTCCTGATTACTCAGGCCTTTGGGATGCCTATGTAACAAAATATGATGAAGACGGTGGCACTCCTGTTTTTTCAACTAAAATATGTGGTGGAGCTGATGATATTGCCTATGGTATTGATATTGATAATGACGGTATCGTCTATATAACCGGTAAAACTAATTCAGGTGATTTCCCAACAATTCCACTCAGGATTTGGTATAACAGAGTATTTGAAAAACCTTTTGATTATACTTATAATGGCGGATACGATGCTTTTGCAGTAAAGCTGTCAGGTAATGGCGGTAATGTTATTTATTCCGGATATTTTGGCGGTATTTCTGATGATGTTGGTACTGCATGCGTAGTAGATAATGATGGTACATTGTTTATTACCGGGTATACTGAAAAAGAACCCGGGGAACAAACTTTCCCTATTTCGGACAATGCCTTTGAATCTGATATTCGTGGCGATAAAGATATATTTGTTGCCAAACTTGATAAATTAAGGGAATCGTCCTGGTGGGCTGCAAACCAGGAATTGCTTTTCTCTACGCTTGTTGGTGGTAAAGGTGAAGATATCGCAGTTGACATGAGAAAAAATCCTGTTAATGGATCTTTAACGATCGTAGGATATTCCAATTCAACTGATTTACCGAAAAAATCAGGAAACCCAACCGAAAATCATGGAGCAAGGGATATCGTATTTATTGAATGTACTTCCGATGGCAGTGATATTCCCAATTTAATGTATTTCGGAGGAAGGTATGAAGAATACGGTACAGGTGTTGTTTTCGACGACAGGGGTGATATATATGTAGCCGGTTATGGAGAATCTGAAAATATTGCAATGACTGATTTTACTTTGCAATCGGAATATGGCGGTGGTGATTACGACGGTTTTATATTTAAAAATGTTAATGCTGAAATATACCTTAACGGCCCTTATGGCGGTGAAGAGTATTGTCCGGGAACTGATATCAAGATCAGCTGGATTTCAAATGGCTTTATATCAGGAGAAAAATTTACGATTGAATATACAGGCAATTCTTCGTCTTCCTGGACAACTATTGTTAAAGATACTATTACTGACGAATACTGGTGGTCGATACCTTCTGACCTTACTCCAGGAAATGACTATAATATCAGGGTTTCTCACGGAACCGGTGTTTCATCATCCTGTGCCGAGCCTATAACAATACTTTCCAAACCGGAAATTGACGAGCTTATAGCAATGCCGGAAGAATTGATAGTATGTGAGGGCGGAGAGTTTATGCTTGAATGCCATGCTCATGGAGAAAAAATTAATTATGCCTGGAACCTGAATGGCAATCCCATTAACGGTGCTACAGATTCTGTTCTGGTTCTTACTGAAGTTCGAATGACTGATGCCGGAGATTATACTGTTTCTGTTGGCGGCTTTTGCCAGCCGGTGGCTGAAAGCGACCCTGTACGGCTAACTGTTGTTAAAGGAACTGAAGTAAGCCAAAGTCCCGAGGATAAAACGATAAAAGAAAATTCAAATGTTGTCTTTAAAGTTGAAGCCTTAGGTAAAGACCTGGAATATCAATGGTTCAAAGACGGCCAGGAAATATTAAATATGAAATCTGACAGCCTGATGATAGAAGGTGTTTCGATGGCTGATTCTGGTATGTACCATTGTGAGATAATCGGTGAGTGCGGCGAGGCCGAATCCGATGCTGCAAAACTGACAGTTCTGAAAGATAGTGATGTATTTGAATCTAATGGCGGACTTAGTTCCGGCCTTTTGAAAATTTTATCAGTACACGAAAATTCAAATGGTATTTTAACTGCTGAAATAAATAGCGGTACATTCATGGAAGCTGAAATTTCTATTTGCGATAATATTGGTAATCTGGTATTACCTGGTAATAAGAAAACCCTTAGCCAGGGATTAACTGAAATGGAATTTAACGTTTCCAAACTTTCTTCCGGTGTTTTCTGGCTGATAGTCAGAAGTGGAAAAGAAGTTGCCGCAGCAAAGTTTGTAGTGGTAAAATAAACTGTAATAATATTTATTATAAAAATATATTATAAAAAAACATCCGCCGGGTTTTATCAGGCGGATGTTTTTTTTTATCAAAAAATATATGAATACTATAGCTGAATATTTCCTGCTGCCATTTTTTCAAGATTTTTAACTACAGCCATCGTAAACAGGCCTCCCAGCATACCGTCAACTACTCTGTGGTCGTAACTGAGTGATATAAAACTGATGTCTCTCGGAACAATAGCGTAGTCGCCTTCAATCTCTTTTACAACGGGGCGTTTCTTTATCGCACCAACACCGAGAATAGCTACTTCCGGCTGATTAATAATCGGTGAGCCGAATAATGTTCCGAACGAACCGAAGTTTGTTATTGTAAAAGTGCCTCCCTGTATTTCATCGGGGCTTAACTGTTTTGTTCTTGCCCTGTTTGCCAGATCGGCAATTCTTTTTGCAAGGCCTGTAATACTCAGGTCATCAGCATCTTTGATAACCGGTACAATCAGGTTGCCGTCTTCAAGGGCTGTGGCAATACCAAGATTGATACGGTTGTGTTTGATAATATTTTTACCGTCAACGCTTACGTTCACCATAGGATATTCTTTAAGAGCGTCGATTACTGCTTTTGCAAAGAAAGGCATGAATGTAAGTTTTACACCTTCACGTTTAAAGAATTCATCTTTAACTTTATTTCTGTATTTTACTATACCTGTAAGGTCAGCTTCGTCAACACTGGTTACATGAGCTGATGTGCGCATTGAAAATACCATGTGCTCGGCAATCAGGCTGCGAACCCTGTCCATAGGAATAACTTCGTCGCCCTGTATTGGCTGAATATTCTGCTCAGGCATAGACTGCGGCTGTGCAGACGGCATTTTTACGGGTTTACTGTCTGGTACAGTTGCCGGGGATGTCTGTGGCCTCTCTGTTACAGCTGTAGAGGCTGAAATATTTCCGGAATTTTTATTTTCAATATACTTTAGCAGGTCATTCTTTGTGATTCTTCCTTCAATACCGCTCCCTTTCAAAGTTTCAAGTTCTTCAAGAGGTATCCTGTTTTTCTCGGCAATTGTACGAACAAGCGGGGAGAAGAATTTATCATTATGTTTACGGGGAATATCGAAAGTTGTACCCGCCGCAATTTGCCTGTAAGCAGGTTCGGATTTCTCCTTAGCCGGTTCAGATGAGGAATCTTTAGGAGCAGGAGTTTTTACTTTAGGTGTTGCTGCTTTTCCACCCGTTGTAATCCTGGCAATAACATTTCCTACTTCAATTGTATCACCTTCCTCGGCAAGTACCTCGATTAAGGTTCCGTTAGCAGGAGAAGGCACTTCAGTATCAACCTTATCAGTAGAAATTTCAAGTATCATTTCATCACGTTCAACGGTTTCCCCAACATTTTTCAGCCATTTCACGATAGTTCCTTCCTGTAGGGATTCTCCCATCTTTGGCATTACCACTTCAATTGTCTCAACGTCAGAAGGGGGAGCAGGTTTTTCCACCTCGGGTTCCGGGATGATTTCTGCTGGTTCTGATTTTTGATCAGTAGCATCAGTTTCAATAATAGCTATTACTTTACCTACTTCTATTGTATCATTTTCTTCTGCAAGAATCTCAACGATAGTACCGTCATTTGGCGAAGGTACTTCAGTATCAACTTTGTCGGTGGAAATTTCCAGGATCATTTCATCACGTTCTACGGTTTCACCAACATTTTTCAGCCATTTTACGATTGTTCCTTCCTGGAGGGATTCGCCCATTTTTGGCATTACTACTTCAATTTTCATAATTCGACTCCAAATGAATATATTTTTCTCTTTATTTTTCAATTCTAACTTTAATAAGAACGAAATATCCGTGATTTATTTTAAGTGTAAATTATATAAGACCAAATTGTACCGATATGAATTAGCCTTTGAATACTCAAAATTATTTTTGCTCCATTAGTATTTTGAAATATTGTTAATATTCAGCAAATATAATATTATTCTTTTTTTGAAAAGAATAATTGCAAAAATGTCATTCCCCGACATGTCGGGGCAGGCTTCCGGAGCTTGCGACTGAAGAATCCACTTGTTTTTTGGATAAAATTATGAAGAATAGACTCTTCACTTTGTTCAGAGTGACATTTTCTGGTATTATTAACCATATCTAACATATTCTTCCTTTATGCTGATTAGTAACGAAATATTTATATCAGTAATTGGATGTGAGTATGATTTTGGAAAATAATTTGTCAGTGAAAGTTGAATATATGTGATTAACTGGTTTGATTAATCATATTTCATTATTTTGTGTATATTTTTTGACAGTGTGAAATAATTCTGACAGTTTGTTTCTGTTGTCAAGGAGCAGTGTTCTAAAGCCCATAGCTTTTGCTGTAGCGATATTTGCGGTATTGTCATCAATAAAAAGGCTTTTAGATTTATTAATTCCAGCATCTTCAATAAGATAATTGAATATTTCATTATCAGGTTTGGCCATTCCTATCTGGTACGAAAAATATTTTTTCCTGAAAAGACTGAAAATCTCTCGGCATTCCGGCTTAAAGAATTCATAATGAATCTCGTTAGTGTTGCTTAGCAGTAATATGTCGTAATATTTCTTAAAGTAACTAAGTATCTGAAAAGAATCAGGGTAAAGTTCTTTCAGGGTGAGATTCCAAATTCGTATTAATTCATTATTATCAATTACATTATTGCAATATGACCTTAGCCCGTTTATAAATCCGGGGCTGCTTAGCTCGCCCTTTTCGTAGGGAACAACCAGTCTGGATAAAATTACTTCACGGCTTACCTTAACTCCTGATTTATTGATAAGTTTAGTAAAAGCAGAAAAGCTGTCCTCTGGATTAATTCTATATAGAACACCACCGAAATCGAAGATTATGGTGTCAATGTTTTCAAGTAATGTTTTCATATCCGAATTTGATAATGAATAAACTGTAATCTTGTATTAATTATGTGTTAAATGTTACACACTGTCCTTTTGAACCGGGCCATGAAGAAACCGTCCGTTCCGTGAATTCCTGGTAAAAGTGTAAGAAAATGCTGATTTTTTTCTAAATTCGCAATTTCAATATCATTTTCTTTGAAAATACCGGCAAGTGGGGATGGCTCAAAATCAGGATGCACATCCATGAATTTATCAATAACATAGTTGTTTTCCTGCGGAAGTATTGAACATGTTGCGTAAACCAATATTCCGCCAGGCCTTACATATTCTGAATATTTCGAAAGAAGCTCAAATTGCTTGCGTGAATGTTTTTGGATCAGCTTCTCATTTAGCCTCCATTTTTGCATTGGACTGCGCCTGACTGTTCCGGAACCTGAACATGGTGCATCAACCAGGACATAATCGAAGGGCCTGTTGAAAAGTTTGTTATATTGTTCCTTTTGTTTAGAGCTTGCTTTTTTTCCTGGATTGGTCTGCCACAGGAAAGTGTTGATTGAATTAAATCCTGCTCTGGCGGCGCGTTTATTCAGTTCCTTAAGTTTTTTCAGGTCGATATCGGCTGATACAATGTGTCCACTATCATTTTGCAGGTCGGCAATATGCATTGTTTTTCCGCCTGCCCCAGCACATGCATCCAGAACTCTTGATTTTGGCGCCGGATTCAAAGCGAAACCAATTAGCTGGCTGCCTTCGTCCTGTATTTCAATAAAACCGTTTTTGTAGGGAATTGAACTGATTATTTGTATCCTTTTATATATATTAATACATGAAGGTGAAATACTGCCGGATTTATAATGATTTTCTTCCAGGCACAAACTCTTTATAAGGTCATTTCTATCAATACTTTTTCCCTGGATACGAATTCCGGCCGGCGCCGAATCCATCATTGCCTTTGAAATCGCCGATATTTGATCGATATTTAAATATGTTAATAGAGACATCAATAAAAATTCAGGCATGATAAAATAGTCGGATAGTAATTTTAAGTTACTATTTCCCGGACAATTAGAAACGGATGATATATTCTTAGCAAGTTTATTGTATCCAGTAAGAATCATCGAATACTGATCGAGCGTGCTGTCAGTGTTTAGAATATCACTGAGGCATTCATTCACTAATACCCGGAATTCGCCGGAATTGCCCGCCCTTAATAACAATTCATAGGGGGCAAAACTAATCATCTCGTGATCATTAAATTGCTTTGCAAGAATCAATGAAGTAATAAACTCAATTTTACCGGCAGATTCATTATGCAATAAATCAAAGCAACTATCGGTCAGATAGCGGGACAGGGATAATATCCTGAGATGAAAAAAAACAGACTCGGAAAGAAATCTTCTTTCTTTGCTTCCGATATACTTCTTGCTTCGGAAGTATTGCGAAGCGAGTCTGTCCGAAGGATCACGGGATTTTTCGATAAGTGAAGCCAGGTATGATGCATGGCCGATTAAAGACGAAAGTTTCATTAACTGAATTTTAATATTAATTCATACAAATAATTAACTGCAATATGAGTATTTTAAATTAATTGAGAAAATAGAAAATAAATATTTGGAATTATATTTTTATTACTTTATTTTAAAGAAACTTGGAAAAGGGGAATGAAGATTTTTGTTATATATGATACGAAGCTCGGAAATTAGAACAGGTTTTAACAATTTTCAAAATTAATGAAAGGGGGGGAGCCCTTGATTAATCTGCGGGATGTTATTGCGGATAAGTCAGATACATTTAGCATGAATTAGTTTTTTATTAATAATTGCGAGAAAGATTCGCGGGATGCCGGTTTTTTATTGGTTATACCTAAAATCTTTTTGATAATTATATTGTTTCTTTGTATTTTCGTTCTCATATTCTGTGTAATATTCAAAAGAGAAATTGCACCGGATAATTAGCTCTTTTAATGGCATAAATTTTGCTTGAATACCCTATCCGGGGTTCTATGTAAAATTAAACCTCGAAGATACGCGAAGATTGAAAAAATAATTTTTAAGATAGATAAGTAAATGAATGTCTATATAGTAAGTTTCTACAGGAGTTCACATGATGAAAAAACACTTTAGGTTACTCCTCATTGTCAGCATCCTTGCGCCGCTGACGATGAGCGGCCTGTTCTCACAGAATGTTCGCATTCAGAAGTGGGCAATGGGCAGCGGTGGAATGGTTGCTGCTCAAAATTCTTCAGGCATGAAAATGTCGGGGATGATTGGGCAGTTAGCAATCGAGAAGATCTCGAACGGAGATTCGGGCGAGATCATCGATGTATATCAGGGTTACTGGGTGCCGAAGGCAAACCAGGGCGTTGATGTGCCGGAACCGACACCACCGGAAGCAAGGCTTTCGAACTACCCTAACCCGTTCAGCAGCAGTACTACAGTTCAGTACTTCCTGCCGGGTTACGCCTACGTTACATTAACTGTTTACGATGTTTCAGGTAACAAAGTTAAAGAACTGTTCAGCGGATATCAGAATTCCGGCGAACAGCAGGCAGCCTGGGACGGAAAAGACTTTACAGGTACAGATGCTGCCTCCGGTTCTTATCTTTATGAACTGGTTGTTAAACCGGCCCAGATGGCAGGCGACAGCTTCAGAGCTTATAATTTGCGAAATGTAATGGTATTAGTAAGATAACTATGAAAATAATAACATTAAGTTATAGTGAAATTTATTTGTATAACCATTTTAGGGGAACTAAATGATGAAGAAATCTATTCTTCTAAGTTTCGTTCTAGTAGCAATCCTTGCCATGGCTCAGTTTACTCAGTCTTGGGCAGCAGATGAAACTGTTCCGAGAGTCCTGAACTACCAGGCAAGTTTGCTTGATGAGAATAACGAACCAATAGCCGACGGGGGGACACCCGTGACTTTCAGAATTTATGAAGACGAGTTCGGCGGAAGTCCTATCTGGGTTGAAATCCAGGACGTGAATTCCGTTGATGGCTTCGTAAATGTTTACCTCGGTACTCAGAATCCTATCAACTTTACTTTCAACAGGCCTTACTGGCTTGAAGTAACTGTTGGTAACGGTACTCCATTCCCGAGGACAAGGTTAACAGCTAATCCTTATGCTATGTATGCTATCGATGCCGATACTGCAAGAGTAGCAATGGATGTTGTTGACGGCGCGATTACTCAGGAAAAACTTGCTCCCGGCGTTCAGGCAATTCCGATTGGCCCGGCCGGTGGTGTTCTGACAGGCGAATATCCGAATCCGGGTATCGATCCTCAGGCTATCATTGACAATATCGAAGCTGGTTCCATTACTCAGGAACACCTTGCTCCGAATGTAACTACTCCTCCGAGTGGCCCGGCCGCAGGCGATCTGACAGGCACTTATCCTGATCCGCTGATCGCTGTTGGCGCTGTAAAAACAGACCGCATCTTTGACGGCGCTGTTACTACAGTTAAAATTGCAAACGGCGCGGTAACCAATATTAAAATTGGCCCGGATGCTGTAACAACAGACAAAATCATGAACGGTACTATCCTTACAGAAGATATTGCCGACATGCAGATAACAACTCCGAAGATCGCTGATCTTGCTGTAACAAACGAAAAAATTGGCCCCGATGCTGTAACAACAGACAAAATCATGGACGGCACAATTCTTACAGCAGATATTGGTGATCGCCAGGTTACAACAGAGAAAATTGCTGAAGAAGCAGTTACTCCTTTTGAACTTCAGGCAACAACTGTAATGGCTGGCGATTATGGTGATGAATATAACGTTGGTACTTTCACAGTTGACGAAGACGGTCGTTTAACTTTTGCTGAAGATGTTCTTATCCAGGCAGAAGATGACATGACTAATTCAGACATTGAAGTTGTTGGAACAGACATTGATGCTCTTGACCTTCAGCTTTATCCTGATGTAGCAGGCGTAAGAGAAATTTATGCCAGCACAGAAGAAGGCGAAACAGTTGACAAACCAGGTATGGGTTATGTTGGTACTTTCATGTATTATAACTATAAAGTTGATACACCGAATGAACTTACATGGTCAAAACCTGCTGCAGACCAGTACTCACCGGTATGGGATGCTGCAACAGGCGAATTCTACTGGGGCGTTCCCATGGTTTCAACACATCACCCGATCACAGGTCGCGGTAATGCTGATGATCCTATCAAACTTAGAGATGATGCAGAATACGTTGGTAACGAAAATTCAGTTCTCTATTTCAACCAGGCATCAGGTACATGGGAAGCTCAGCTTATCGAGCCTAACAACCTGAATGCTACACCACTTCAGCCTACAGCTCTTGAAGATGGTTATGTTCTTACATGGGACAACACAGCAATGCAGATGAGATGGGAAGTTCCCCACGCTCTTATCAACACAGCTAACGAAATTATCGGCAACGGCTACGACGAACCCATTGAAATGTGGAAAGAAGGCGTTGGCGAAAATAATATACTTTTCTTCAATGGTACACGCTGGTTCAATGACTTCCTCCGCAATGCAATGATTGCAGACGGTGAAATTGACTCACGTACTATCCTTGATGAAACAATCATTACAGCAGACATCGCTGACGACGCTATCACTTATTCTAAACTTCAGAATGGTGAAGGCATGGACGGCGTTATGCTGAAATGGAACGGTATGGACTGGGTTGAAATGAGACTTGCCGACGACGGCCAGAACTCAGACATCCTTGTTAATAATGACATGCCGGATATGCTTGATCTTCAGATCAATCCTAACGTTGTAACAACAACAGAAATTGCTCAGCAGACAATTCTTGCAGAAGATATTGCAGACAACGCAATTATCACTCGCACAATTGCTGACGAAGCAGTAACAACACGTACAATCCAGAATGAAGCAGTAACAGAAGCAAAAATTGCTCAAGATGCTGTAACATTAGATAAAATGGCTGACCGTTCAGTTGGTCCTGACGAACTTATCGAAACAGCAGTTGTTGGCGGTACTTATGGTACAGAAACAGCAGTTGGCCAGTTCACAGTAGACGCAGACGGCCGCCTTACATTCGCACAGGATGTAAACATTCTTGTAGATGATGTAGTAGCTTCTGATATCTCAATCAGCGGTGGCGTATCATCAGCTCTTACACTTGAAATTGATCCCAGCACAGTAGGCAGTGATGAAATCATTGACCTTTCTATCCAGGATGTTGATATTGCTGACAATGCAATTATCACACGTACAATTGCTGACGAAGCAGTAACAACACCGAAAATTCAGAATGAAGCAGTAACAGAAGCAAAACTTGCTGACAATGCTGTAACATTAGATAAAATGGCTGACGGTTCAGTAGGCCCGGACGAACTGATTGAAACAGCGGTTGTAGCCGGCGATTACGGAACAGAAACAGCAGTAGGCCAGTTCGCAGTTGATGCAGACGGCCGCCTTACATTCGCACAGAATGTAGATATTCTTGTTGATGAAGTACTTGCTTCTGATATTGCTATCAGTGGCCCGGTTTCATCAAGCTTAACTCTCGACATTAACCCGAGTACAGTTGGCAGCGACGAGATCATTGACCTCTCAATCCAGGATGTTGATATTCAGGATAACGCTATCATTACTCGTACAATCGCTAACAATGCAGTAACTACACCTAAACTTGAAGATGCTGCTGTAACTACTCGTAAAATCCGTGATCTTAATGTAACAACAGAAAAAATCGCTGATGCAGCAGTTATTACAACAAAGATTGCTGACCTTAATGTAACAACAGCAAAAATTGCTGATGCAGCAGTAACAGAAGTAAAAATTGCTGACGACGCTGTAACAGAAATGAAAATTGCTGAAAATGCAGTTACACTTGAAAAAATGGCTGATAACTCCGTAGGCCCGGACGAAATTATTGCAACAGCAGTAACAGGCGGCGACTATGGTACATCAACAGCAGTTGCACAGTTCTCAGTTGACGAAGATGGCCGTTTAACATTCGCACAGAATGTTGACATCTGGGTTGACGACGATGTTGCTACATCAGATATTTCTATCTCTGGTGCAGTTGCAAATGCATTAACACTTGATATTAACGCCGGTGCAGTTGGCAGTGATGAAATCGCTGACCTTTCTGTTCAGACAGTTGATATTGCAAATGGCGCTGTAACAACAGATAAAATCGCTGACCTTGCAGTGACAACACCTAAGATTGACAATGATGCAGTAACAACAGTTAAAATTGCTGATCTTAACGTTACTACAGAGAAAATTGCTGATGCAGCAGTTATTACAGAAAAAATTGCTGACGGCAATGTAACAACAGTAAAAATTGCTGACGGTAATGTAACAACAGATAAGATTGCTAACCTTAATGTAACAACAGCAAAAATTGCTGACCTTGCAGTTACAAATGGCAAACTTGCTGATGATGCAGTAACAACAGAGAAAATTGCTGACGGCCAGGTTATGGAAGATGACCTTGCTGACGATGCAGTAACAACAGATAAAATTGAAGATGGCGCAGTAACTCTTGATAAGTTTGCTGATGCTAATACTCTTGGCCAGATGGCTTACTGGAATGGAACAGCCTGGGTTTATACAGGTACAGCACCTGCAGTTGATCCTACATTCGAATATGTTCTTAAATGGAACAATGACGGTGGTGACGGATACGCTGACTGGGCAATTGATGATTTCACAGTTCCGGTAACTAAAGATAATGATGAAGACCAGACAATGTTTGCTCTCAACAAAACTGCCGGTACAGGCAATGTAGTTGACCTGACAAACTCTTCAGCCGCAAATGGCGATGGTCTTACAGTAACAATGACTAACAATGGCGACGCTATCGTTGCTGAAGTTCCTTCTAACCTTACAACAGCCGGTTCAGCTATCGTTGCTTCCGGTGGTGGTAATGGTGTTCCTACAGTTGATATCAACAGAACAACTGACGGACAGCTTGGCGAAGGTGCTCTTCATGTAGACGTTGATGTAACAACTCTTGAAGACAATGCAATTGGCGCTTATATTGATATGGATGTTGATGGCGACGACGGACACAGCTCAGCTGCTCTCGTTGTTGAACATACAGTAATTAATAATACAACAGGTATGCACGCAGCCGGTGCTTTCTATCTTGAAGCTACAGCCGGTGACGATGATGCAGCAGCAGTATATGGCGATGCAGACGGTACAGCCGATGCTATCGTTGGTATAGCTGAAACAGGCCAGGCACTCTATGCAATGTCTAATCCTGCAGTTGACGAATACGTAGCTGAAGTAATCAGAGGCGGCGGAAATGAAGGCCGTGCAATGTATATCGAAGGTAACAGTGAAAATGTAACTGGTATCCTTGATCCTACAGACGCTGACAATGCAGTTCTCGTTGTACGCAACACAAATGCTGCTGCAATGAAAACAGCTATCAAAACTTATGGCGATATCTGGGCAAACTCAACAATCGGCGCTACAACAATTCTTGGTATGGAAGAAGTAATCGTTGGTGATCCTAACGGACTCCACGTAACACTTACTCCTCCGGTAGCTCCTGACGCTCCGATGGAAATCAGTGATGATGTAACAATCCACGGTGCTCTTCTTGTTGATGAAAGCTCAACATTCTCACAGAATTTGAATGTTGTTGGAAACGTTTGGGTTGACGGTACATTTGATGTTGACGGCGATGCAGAATTTGATGCAAACGTTGATATCATGGGCGACCTTAACATAACAGGAAAAGGCTATTCAGACGTAACAGTTGATGCTGATCCTATTAATACTATGGTTACAAAAGGCTGGGTAGAAGATCATATCGACCTTCTTGAAGACGAGCCTTACCTTGTATGGGATACTCCTACAAACCTGACAAACAGCAAAGGCGTTGCAGGCGTGGAAGGTATCACAGTTGACCTTGCAGCTGCAGGTAATGCTACAGTTGGTATCACTGACCTTGGTGTAACAACTGCTAAAATTGATGACCTTGCAGTAACAACAGGTAAGATTAATAATCTTGCAGTAACAACAGGCAAAATTGATAATTTAGCTGTTACAACAACAAAAATCGCTAATGGCGCTGTTATAACAGAAAAAATTGCTGATCTTGCAGTTGATAATGACAAACTTGCAGCAAATGCTGTAACTACTGATAAAATTGATAACGGTACAATTCTTCCTGAAGACGTTGATCTTACACAGGACTATAACTTTGCCGGTGCACTTCAGCACAATGGTATTGATGTTGTAGACGTTGATATGAACCCGTTAACAGTACTTGATATTGACGGTGATTATACAAACGGTTTTGAAATTCAGCCTGACGCTGTAACATCAGCTAAGATTCTTGATGGTACTATCGTAAATGGCGATATTCATGACGACGCTGTATTTGCAACAGTTGTTGATCCTGATATGGATTCATTCGACGTTACAAACACTAACAATGCAATCAACTTTGTTGAAGGTAATCCTAACGTAAGCATTGAAGTTCTTCCTGGCAACCAGGTAGAAATTTCAGCTCTCGTACAGACTGCTGATCCTGTTGTAGGTTCAGGCATTCCTGGCGATGAAATTACTCTTGCTTACGACGAAGCTCTCGCGCTTAACAGCAGCAGCCTTACTCTTAACATGACACATGTAAATAACTGGGCAGTAAATCAGAATTTCAATGATATTACATTCCCGGGTGGTGCAGAAATTACTATTGGTCAGACTGGATACCTTGGTTCATCTGAAGGTCTTACAATGTATGACGGTGGTGTTGAAATGGTTGAAATTGATGGTGTCTTTGGTGACTTCTGGTTCTGGGGCCAGGGTTATGTTGAATTAGGTCTGGAAGTTAATGACTTCATTGAAGCAGCTGGTGATATTACCGGACATGCAGACCTTTATCTTGATGGAAAAGGTTATTCAGATGAAACAGATGCAGCAGACGGACGTACAACATTAACAACAAAAGGTTATGTTGATGACGGCCTTGCTCTCAAAGCTGACATTGACGAACCATTTATAGTATGGGATACTCCAGGTGCTCTTACAAACAGCAAAGGCATTGAAGGTATCAGAGGTATCAATGTAGACCTTACACCTGCTACTAATGCAACAGTTGGTATTGAAGACAATGGCGTTATCAATGATTACATTGCTGATGACGCAGTTGAACTTCGCAACATGGCTGACAATTCTGTTGGACCGGACGAACTCATAGCAACAGCAGTTGCTGCTGATTCTTATGGTTCTGCTACAGAAGTTGCAACATTTACTGTAGACGAAGATGGCCGATTAACAGCAGCAGCTAACATTAATATTCTTGTTGACGATAATGCTGCTTCTGATATCGCAATCAGCGGTACAGATTCTGATGACTTAACACTTGATATTAATCCAAGTACTGTTGGATCAACAGAAATCGTTGACGGTTCAATCGTTAATGATGATATTAACGGCGCAACTATCTTCGCAGAAGTAACAGCCGATAACGGTCCTGGATTTGATGTTACAAATGGTAACAGAACATTCTCATTTGTTGAAGGTAATGCTAACGTTCATATCGAAGCAACTGCCTCAAATGAAGTAGTTATTTCAGCTGATGTTATTACTGACTTCCCGATCGTAGGCGACGGTACACCCGGCAATCCTATTGATCTCTGGTATGATGCTTCTCTCACAGAGAACAGCAATAGCCTTTCACTTAACATGAACCATGAAAACACATGGATAGACATCCAGAACTTCACAAATGGCTTATTTGTTGGCGATCCTGCAGGTGCTAACGCAACATTAACAGGCACAGGCCTTACATGGGACGGCGTTAACGGTTATATTGATTTTACAACTGGCGAAGCAGTATTTGGCGGATTTGTTGAAATTAATGAAGACCTCTGGGTTAACCAGGGTGTTGAAATAGTTAGCGGTGGCCTTCTTGTTAACGCTGACGGTGCTGACATTACAGGCGATGTTGATATTGATGGTGATCTGACTGTAACAGGTACAGGTGACTTCACAGGAAGAGTTGATATACATAACTTCCTTGCAGTTGATAATGGCGCTGAAATAGCTGGCGGCGCAACAGTTTATGACGGACTTGTTGTAGAATCAGCTCTTGGCGGAAACGCTATCACAGCTACAGGCCCTGTTGTTGTAAATGGCAGCGGTACTTTCACTGGCGACCTTGAAGTAAACGGCGACATTACAGAAAATGGTATTGACGTTGTAACATTCAATGATACACCTGCAATCGTAAATGATATTGACGGCAGCTATGCAGCTGGCTTCACAATTCAGCCTCTTGCAATTGAAAATGGTATGATCCAGGATAACGCAGTTGAGCTTCGCAACATGGCTGACAATTCAGTTGGCGCTGATGAGCTTATTGCTACAACAGTTTCTGCTGATTCTTATGGTTCAGCTACAGAAGTTGCAACATTTACAGTTGATGCAGATGGCCGCTTAACAGCAGCTGCTAACGTTAACGTACTTGTTAATGATAACGGTACTACATCTGATATTAATATTACAGGCACAGATTCAGATGATCTTAACCTTGATATTAATGCTGGCGTTGTTGGTACAACTGAAATCGCTGATGCTACAGTATTCGCTTCTGTAAGTGCTGATGCAGGTGCTGCATTTGATCTTACAGACGCTGCACATGCTATCACATTCGAAGGCGGTACAAACATTACTACTACTAACACTGGTACTACAGTTCGTATCGATGCTGAAGTTGTAACAGATCACCCGATTACAGGTACAGGTACAGCCGCTAACCCGATTGACCTTATGTATGACGGTACTCTTACAGAAAACAGTAACAGCCTTACTCTTAACATGAACAATGCTAACAGCTGGGTTGCAGAACAGACATTTGCAGACGTTGACGTAAATGGTGGTAATATCGATGCTACAATCATTGGTAATACTACACGCGCAACAGGTTACTTCACAACACTTGAAGCTAACACTGCTTTCACAGCTGTTAATGTAAATATTGATGGCGGTACAATGGATGATGTTACTATCGGTGCTACAACTCCTGCAGATGCTTCATTCTCTGATGTATTTGTTGGAAATGATCTTGAAGTAACAAACCAGACTGTTTCAGGCACACTTATCGTAGGTTCTTCCGGAACAGTTACAGATAACCTATATGTTGGCAATACGATTAATGTTAACAATGACCTTAATGTTACAGATGATGTTGACATTAACGGTGATCTTGATGTTGACGGAACAACAAACCTTGATGTAGTTGATGTTGACGGAACCGTTAGAATTGATGCTGCAACAGGAACAAGTCCTGTATTAAGAGTTAATAACACAACAGGTGCAGCAACAGACGTAGCTATCCAGACAGATGGTGATGTTGTTATCGGAAGTGCACTTCGCGTACAGGCCGGTGGCGTTGATCAGATCGTTGTATCCAGCGACGGTTCTATCACAGCTCCTTCCGGAACATATTCATCAGACCTCTACTATGACGGTTATGAAGTTCTTACAAGGAACACTGGTATTGCAATCGACGGTGACTTTACATTCAGCCACACAGGTACATTTGCTAACTCCACAGCAGATGAAACATCACTTATTGCAACTAACACTTCAGATCCTACGGGAGATCCTACAGTTGTTATTCGTAATGAATATACAAATGGATCTGATCAAACTGGTAAAGCACTTGTAATTGAAAGAGGCGACCTTGAAGTAAACCATGGTACTCTTAAAGTATCATCTTATGCTAATATAAGGGAAGCAATCCTTGCAGAAGGTAATCCTACTATTAATTCTAACATAAACGAACCTACAAATTCAAATGCAACAACACTCCATATGTCCTATGGTAAATTAGTTCTTTCCTACTTTGAACTTGATGCCGCTGCTGCTACAGCAATGACATTTTCAACAAACTGGACAAATCTGGGTTGGGCAACTGTAATTGATGTTACTGCTAATCTTGGCACTACAAATATTACACTACCTGATGGCGGTTACTCAGAAGAAGGACAGGTTCTTTATGTAATTAACAGCAATGCAACAGCAGTTCTTACACTTGATGATGCTGATTCAACAGTATTAAATCCTGGTGATGCTGCAATGTTTGTTGTTGATGCAAACCTTGTATGGCATAGAATTCAATAATTAAACATTATTGACGAAAATATAAAGCGTCCCTGACAGGGGGCGCTTTTTTTTTGTGGAAAAGTCTTATTGAAAAGAACAAAAAAATAAATTAGATTTGTACTAATACTTAATTGAAATAATTAAAATTAAGTAATATTACTGTGGCATGGAAATTGTAATTAAATTATTTTACAGGTAAATTAATAGGAAAAAGTAATTCAGGAGATTGAAACTGTCAGGTAAATTACACAAAAATTGAAAACAACGATTAATCCTACTTATAAGAGGGTTAGTCTGAATTAATATTTATTAAGAATGGTTAAAAATATTTTGCTTGGCATATTTTTCTTTTTTATATTTGTTTGTATTTTGTGTAACAGCGTAAATTAGGATGTACACCGACGGGGGATTTAAAAACCAAAAGAGATGTTAAAATAAATGATTGAAAATATTAATAGTTAAATAAATATCAGGGATTTTACAATTAAATGTATAATGAATTTTTGAATAGATATTTTACAAATTTCAAATTAATTTTTTGTTCCATTAATAATCTAAGGTCTTATTATGCAACGTTTTGGTAGACTTTTCGTACTCCTGGCGGCTTTCGTCCTGAGTACGTATGCCATGACTGCAACGGGTTATTATGTTTCGCCCACCGGTAATGATGCCAATGATGGTTTGACATTACTCAATGCGAAGCTGACTATCCAAAATGCAGTTAACGTTGCCGATGGTGGAGACGTAATCAACGTCGTAACCGGCACTTATAACGAAAGTGTTGATGTTGGCGCTGGTAAGAATAACCTGACTATTGTAGGGCTTCCTGCAAATAATGGCGACCCTTACCCGACCTTGGATGGTACAGGACTGGGAGGCGGCAGTAGAGCTGTCGGTTTTTATATAGCGGCGGATAACGTCACTATCCAGAACTTTACTATTCAGGATTACGTTGCTCAAACCAACGGTAGCGATTTTATTAATGACGGTGGCGCAGCCATTGTCTCAATTAACCAATCCGCAGGGCATGTTTTTAACAATCTAACGATTGAGAACTGTACCTGGGGTATGTACCTTTCTAATACCAGCGATGCGACCGTGACAAACACATCAATTGACTTGCAGGACAATCCTAAAGTCAATTCACACGGTGGTGTTGGTATTATTATCGTTTCAACAAATGCTTCAAACAGCATTGACCTGAATACGATTGGTACTAGCGGTGGTAGTAATACTATCACTAACTGTGTTACAAATGGTATCCAAATAGGTAGTACAACATTTGATGTTAATGCCGAAGGTACCTATATTCAGTATAATACAATTACTGATTGCGGTGACACACCTAACAGCGCAGAAACAGAAGGTTATGCTATAGCTATCTGGAACCTTGAAGGTGCTGTAGAAATTTCAGAAAATACTTTTGAAACTTCTGCAACTTCAAGTACAGCTAACTTTGGTATGTACCTCTCATGTCTGAACATTGACGAATCAAACAATGATGTATATGTAAATAACAACATGTTTGATATACCCAACGATATCATTGTAAAGGCCGACCAGGACTTTGCAGGTATAATGCTTTATGATATCTGGTGGAACAATAGTAATGATTTTGGCGGAAGTGTACTCCACTCTGCTGCTGCTTTAACATCTGGTGATGAAATTACAGATTCACGTACAGATGCCGGCTCAGCCCGCTTTATTCGTTACGACATTCAGGATGCTATTGATGATGCCGACAATAACGAACGCGTTATGGTATCAGACGGTACTTATGAAGAATGTCTCGACATTCCTGTTAGTATCGAACTTTTCGCTCATGATGACCCGACAGGTGCAAATACAAACTCGCCTGACAGTCATGTTATCATTTGCGACGATATAGTTACAGCATCTGCTACTACTTTCTCAGAACATAATCCTCAGCACGAAGTATATGCCATTAACGGCGATGTTTATATCCATGGTTTCTCTTTTAAAACGGATATTACTCCTGCTTCGGAAGCAGCTTATATTCTCGGTATTACTGAGTCAGCTGATGCTGAAATTGAGAATAATAAATTCTATGTTCCTCTTACAGAAGCATCTGGAACAACATCTATCGGTATCGTAAATGATTATCTTGGCAGCGAAGACGGAATTGGCGGCCTGGATATTCATGATAACTGGTTCCTTACTGAAGAAAGTCAGTTAGAAACAACAGATGACGGTTATTTCGGTATAAGGATGTTTGACAATGGTTCAACTAGCTTCACTGGTGACCCTGTACAGATTTTTGACAATATGTTCGGTATGCCACTGATCTCAAATAGTATGCTCAATGGTGTTATCGTTGAAAGGTCAGAAGTTGAAGTAACAGGAAACACATTCTATACTGATTATTCTGGTGTTGTTGTTGGATCATACGAGCCGTCAGCAATTCACATTGGTGTGGAATATTCAGGATCATCTTACGATTATGTTAATGATGTTCTTGTTCAGTGTAATAACATTAATGACGATTCATTTGCTGCTGCGATTGCTGCGGGAACATCAACATTTACAAATGTTGAGATCTACAGTAATAATATCAGTGATGCTGCAATCGGTGTTTATGTTGGTTCTGCTAATGGAATTGAAGTTTACTATCATGACTTCAGCAATTATTCCTCAGCCGGACCTGATTATGCAGTTTATAATGCTGATGGCAGCAATGCTCTTGATATCAGATACAACTTCTGGGGTACTGGCAAATACGGCCCGACTCACCCGGAAAACGTATTTAATACAAGCAGCCAGGGTTCATTAATTTATGATGACTCTGACGTAAGTGATTACCAATATACATTTGCCCCATGGTGGACAGATTATACTGGTGCTTGTCCTTCCGTTGCTACTGGTACAGAGTTTGAAGGCCCTGTTTATCTCTACAATGCTGCAGAGACAAACCTTAAAGGCCTTTATTCTTCAATCCAGCTTGCAGTTGACGCTGCAGCAACCGGTGATCATATCATCGTAAAAGAAGGTACATACAGCGAATCAGTTACAGTTGACGAAGAAGTTTACCTGAGAGGTAAAAAACCGGTAACCGGTACAACTGGTATTCCTTCCGGTACAGCTGACGCCTGGACAGGCGGAACAGCAGGTACAGGATCAGGTCCTATCGTTGCCGGCGACGGTACAGGGACTCTCTTCTTCTTTGCAGCTGATAACGTTTCAATGCGCGGTTTCAACCTTGACATGACTGCAACTGGCGTAACAGCCGGTGTTCAGTTCACAGGTTCTTTGAACAATTCAAGAATTGAATACTGTTCATTTGATCTTGACGGAACAGATGCAGGTGTTGACGTTTCTGACGGAAACGGCGTAAATTATCTTGATGTTAACTGGAATACATTCACAACTGCAAGTTCAACAACTTGGTTCCAGATCACTCCGACATCAACTACAACAAGTAACGTAACTCTCAGCAATAATGATGTCGACGGAAATAACAATGCATACTTCGGCCTTGGTGCCGGTATTGCAGGCGTTACAGTAAATAATAATGATATCGCTGATGGCGGTTTCGTATTTGCTGATCCAAGTGCGACATTTACTGGCAGAACATTCTCCGGAATTTACTTCCACCATAATACATTCCAGAATGGAAGTACAAATGATCCGGCTCTGTATATTATGCAGGATGTTCTCGGCGGTACCGATATTGCTGACTTCGATAACGAATTCAAATTCCTTTACAACATTGTACTTGACACAGATGCAAGTCCTGCAGTTGGTTTCGAAAGTGCTTCAATTTCACTTAACGGTGGAAATGACCTCGAAGCAAGGTGGAACTTCTGGGCAAGTGCAAATGGCCCTGCTGTTAAACACGACGGCAACTACGGCTATGTTGAACTTGAAGGCAACCAGTTCGAGTATCCTACTCAGGGTGCTGAAGTAACTCCTGGTGTTGAATTTGTTCGCTGGTTCACTACAAATGCTTTAACAACATTGTATGCACCAATCTGGAACAACGACTCACCTGTTGATTACTTTGCTAACCTTGACGATGCTCTTGCGGGTACTGACGCAGCTAATATAGTTTATTTCGATGATGGTGACTTTGCATTCGTAACTTCATCAACTATTACGCAGTCAGTTAAACTTCAGGGTAAAGGCTATTCAGCAACTACAGTCCTTGACGGCCAGTACAAAAACTCAGGCCAGACTCCTGGTGCTCCATGGGTTCAGGGTGATTACAACGAACCAATGATCTTTGTTGCTGCTGACAATGTAACAATTGACGGCTTCAAAATTGATCTTGGTAACGATGCTAATGACTTTGACGGTGCTGTTTGGACAGATGCCGGAGCTCTAAGAACAACTGTTTACATTCAGGATTCATGGCTGCTTTACGCTGCCGGTTTCGACGGTACTGACAGAGAAAAACTCGTGTCATTCCCTTGGGCTGCAGACGCAAGAGTTCTGAATTCACTTCTTGAAACTGCTGGTACTGACATTGGTGGTGCCTTCTCAGTTGCAAGCGGTTCAGTTACTAATCTTTATATTACTGATAACACATTCAAGCCTTATACTACTGCCGAAGGTGGTGTTAACCAGTCAGGTTATGGTAGCGTGCTTGGTTGTGTACAGGATGGTTTGGGTACATTCCTTGGCGGTATTACAAATGCCGAAATTTCTGGTAACTCAGCCTCCTATTCAGGATCTATTGATCTTGGATTTGGCGATATAAATTCTGATAATATTGTAATTACATGTAATACATTTGAATATACAAATGGAGCAATTGATGTATTTACAACTGATGCATCTGCAACTCTTACAGATCTTACTATTACTCAGAATATATTCAGTAATTATACAGCAGTTCCGATTTTATTCAGAGCTGATGACAATACAATTCAGGACGATGTAAATATTAATTTCAACTCGTTTACTGATGAAACATCTGCTGCTATCTATGTTGCCGCTAATGCTTATGGCGGAACAGCCGGCATCGATGCTACAGATAACTATTATGATTCACAGTATGGTCCTGAAAATGCACTTAATACTTATGTAGGTTCTTCTACAGCAGATCAGGGTGCTGCAATTACTGATGTCAGCGGTTCATTAACATTTGTTCCGTTCTGGACAGAAGTATCAGGCCTTGTTTGTAATCTTACAGGTACATCTTATGCTCCGATTATCAGGGCTACAGATGAAGATCCTGCAACTGCTACAATTCTTGAATATTATTCTTCAATCCAGGCAGCTATTGACGATGCTTCCGCAGGTCAGTTCATCTGGGTTAAGAATGGTACATATCAGGAAGATAATATTGATGCACACGTAGCAGATGTTTGTGTTGTTGGTAAAAAAGCCGACGGCCTTACAAGTGCTTACGATGCAACTACACCAGGTTACATTGGTGGCCCGACAATTATTCCGACATCTTCACCAAGTGAACTCTTCACAATTACTGCTGATAATGTTTCACTTCGTGGATTAAGGATGATTCCTTCAATGGCCGGACCAACAGTTCCTGCTGTCGAAATTAGAAATATTTCTATTAGCAATTTTGCAGCAGATCACAATACCATTCTTCAGAATCCTGCAGTAGGTGTTGCTGTAACATCAGCATCAATTACAGGTACATTATTAGACTATAATGTATTTACAGGAACTATGGGTTACGCACTCCTTGTTGAGGAATCTGAAGCCAATAATACAGAATTTTCTAACAATGATGTAGAAAATTCCTTATTGTTATTTGGAATAAATGATGATGATCTATCAGTAGTAGACATTAATAATAATGATTTTAATGCTTCTGAATTAATCTATTATGGTAGTTCAACCGGAACAGGAACATTGGCAAGCGCTTCAATAACTAATAATAACTTTGAAAATACTTCAGAAGTTAATATTGGGTATTTGGGATTATTATCCGATGCTAATGTTGCAACTGACTGGTCAACAGATATGATTCTTTATCATAACTCGTTTACATCAGATTGTAGTGTTTCATACTCAATCACCGGTACTTCAAGCAGCCTTACAGCTGAATGTAACTGGTGGGGTTCTGCAAATGGTCCCGACCATGCAGACAACACTAAGATGGGTACACTTGGCGCTACAGTTTCTGATGGCGTTGATTACCTGCCTTGGCTGAATGACGGCACAGACGTTTATCCTTCACAGGTTGGCTTCCAGACAGTTGCTTCCTGCGTTGGTGCAAACGTTTATGTTGCAACAACAGCAGATATGCTTACAACTGCTGATATCGTTGATTACTATGCTTCAATACAGACAGCTATCGACGATGCTAACGACGGCGAATTCATCTGGGTAACAAACGGTAGTTACTTAGAAAACGTTACTCCTGCTACCGGCGAAGGCCACGGCTGGGTTAACGACGGCGATACTTATATTAATGGAAACATTGATCTTTCAATCTCCAATACAAGTTCCGCTTCTGTAACTCTTTATGATGAATTCTACGCAACAGGCAATATGCCTATTGGTGGTACCGCTCACATGTTCCTTGGCGACAATGACATGAATGTTGGTGGTACAATTACTAATGTTGGTGTTTGCAACTCATTTGTAGTTACAAACGGTACTGGTTCACTTGTAGCAGAAAATGTTGACCAGTATGACTTAGTATTACTCCCGATAGGTGTAGGCGGAGAATATCTGCCAATTGAATTCAGAGCTAATTCAACAAACTTCCTGACAGGATCAAAATATGCAGCAAGAGTTAATGCAACTAACCCTGCTGATGAGTTTAGTAAAGGTGATGATACTTATGCTACAGATCATACTTATTATCTCGGTGCTTATGATCCTACAGGAACAATTTATCCAGAATCTACAGATCTTGATCTCGAATTGAGATTTGGTCTTACATGCAACAGCACTGCCGGCACTAACTTTGACGCTGCCTGGTCTTATGCTGCTCGTTGGGATGAAGAACTTGATCCTGATGCATGGACAGATTATGGTTCCGGTTCAAATCACACAACAGACCTTCTCCAGGTTTCAGGCGTTGATCACCTTCAGACAGCATGGGGTATCTTCTCAGGTACATCAGCATTTGCTCTGAATGACGAGCCTACACCTGCACAGATAATTATATTCCGTAAGCCTGCAAATCCGGACAGCGAACTTAAATTCCGCTGGACTAACGGCGACGGTACTGGTGTTCTTGTTGGAGCTATCCAGGCTTCTTCAATGCCAACAGACGGATCTGAATATCCGGTTGACGGCCAGGAATACCCGACACTTACAGATAATGGTACAGTAGGTTGGGCTGAAACATCCAACGTTACAAGGACAAGTGGTAAACTTATCTATAAGAATGATAACGTTACAACACGTACTGAAGAATTAGTTCTTACAGGCCTGAACGCTGGTACAGAATACACAATCGGCGTATTCTCATTCAACGGCTCAAGCAACCAGACTAATTACTTCACAAACATCGATGGAACTCCTGATCTTGCACGCAGGAACTCAAGGTCTTACTGGACATGGCCACTTGGTTCAATGACAGTAGCATCCGGTACTCCGGCATGTGCAACACCAACAACAAGCGCTGACGTTTGTGCAGTTGTTTGCTACGATGGTGATCTTGATCTCGTATTCGACATCGATGGCGGCCAGAATGGTGCAAATTCAGAAGTAAGGTACTCAAACGGCCAGACTACTGACCGTGTAACAGGTATCCTTTCATTCCCGTACACTTATACAGTGAACAATATCATTACAACTAACCTCTACACTCTCATCAGCATGAGGGATAACCGCGGTAAAGCTTGTGTTATCGATCCTCAGAATGATGAAGTTGAAGTTCAGGTTAACGTTCCTCCGACAGTAACAATCCTAACTGCCGATCAGGATGTTTGTGAAAATGATAACTTCACAGTTACTGCTGATGTAACAGGTAACCCGACTCCTACTAATCCTGTTTGGAGCTGGACAACAGACGGTGGAACTTCATGGGCAGTAGTATCAACTGATGCAGGTAATGCATTCGGTACTTCTACCGGTTCTGCTACTGTAACAGGTAACAACCTTGTTATTGACAGTCCTGTACATGCACTTGACGGTATGGAACTTATGGTTACATATAGTAATGTTTCAGGTTGCGGAGCTGCAACAGTTAGCTCTTCAAACTCGATAACAATTAATATTGACCAGGCACCTAATGCAAATGGTACTTGGGCAACAACAAGGACTGCATTCTGCGAATCTGAAGTAATTGAACTTGAATTTACAGCTGATGGCGCAGCTTATGGAACAAGACAGTGGCAGTGGAACGATGGTTCAACTTGGATCAACGTTGGCGGCGACTTTACAGTTTCAGGTACAAGCGCAAGCATAACTTCTAACCAGATTAGCTATAGTAGTGCTTCATTCAGGATCGTTTACTCAAACGGTGTATGTACTGATGCAAATACTACTGTTTATGGTCCTATTTCAGTTTCTGACGCTCCTAACTTGTCAAATATCACAGAAGAACCAGCCGGCGCTGTTTGTATCGGCGACGACAAAGTTCTCTGGATTACTTATGACAATATTTCAGGAATGAATAATCCTAAACTCTGGGAAACAGATGGCAGTTCTGTAACAGAAGTTACAAGCGGCTCATTCAGCTTAGCTGGTAATTCTGCATCATGGACAGTAACTGCACAGGATGGATTCCAGTACTGGGCTACTGCATCTAACGGAGCATGTAGTGAAACAACTACAACAGTTACACTTACTGCTTCACCGATACCGACAATTACTACAATTGAAGGATTTGGTGATAATAATGATGATTATGATAATGAAATCGATGTATGCGACGATGGAACTGCAACATTCTCAACTAATGTAGCAGATGCTACATCAATTACATGGTATGTTGACTTCCTGAATGATGCTCAGTCATACATTGCTATTCCGTTATCAGGATCATTTGAAGGAACTACAGTTACAGCTCGTGCTGCTAATTCTTCAACACTTACTTTAAGCAATGTACCTTATAGCAGGACTAACCCGGGTGATCCGGATTGGAAAAATGCTATTATTAAGATAGTTGCAAGCAATGGTACTTGCGCATCTGAAGTAATCAGCCAGATGATTATGTATGATGCTCCTATATTCTGGCATGTAACAGGTGATATTCAGGATAACACTACAAAAACTATCTGTATTGGTGGAGATCTTGAATATTCCGCACTCGCATATAGTCAGGCATGTGGCCCGGTTGTTCCAACATGGTGGACAAATGCCAATGCTTCAAGGTCATGGACTCAGGTTACAACTGGTTCTTATGGCAGTGGCGACTATGCAGCAACTATTAGTATACCTGCTTTAGCTCCTAATACTATCGAAATTACCGGAGTATCCGGTGGTTGGGATGGCGCTGAAGTAGAAGCAAGATTCGTATGCGGACCTTGTGGTGCTGTATCCTCACCTGCTTCAACTATCACTGTTGACCTGCCTCCGGCAGCTCCGGCAGCAGTTGCAGTAGCTGCTCATGATACTTATCCTGCTACAAGGATAACAGCTGACTGGGCAGACGTAACAGATGCAGATGATTATACCGTTCAGGTATTTACATCAGCAGATGTACAGGTTGGCTCTGATGTTGTTGTAACACCTTCAAGCTGGACAGCTTCTGATTGTGCTCTCGATCCTAACATGACATACTATGTGAAGGTTCGTGCTAACAGTACTTGCGGTTCCAGCTCATTTACAAGCTCACCGACAATAACCACAACTGAACCTACAGTTACATTCGTATCACAGTCAGGTACAGACTTTGGTTATATTGAAGAAATGACAGAGTCATCAACATCATACTCTGTTCTTTACACATTCTCTGAACTTGATTATCCTATCCAGGTATCTGTTGCAGATAACGACGGTAACGATAACTTCAGGGTAAGGGAAGACGCTGCTGATGCTTGGGCATCAACAATTACACTCACTGATGAAAGCGGTACATTCTGGGTACAGTATTATCCTCAGGGTGAACACCTTAATCACAGTGGTACAATTACTGTTCAGGAAAATGCTACATGCTATGCCGGCGATTCATTTACAGTTGAATTCACTGGTGCTGCATACATTTCAGAACCTGCACAGGATTGTGAAATTAACTTCACAAGCAATGCTTCCACATCATTTACATTCACATTCCAGGAATATGGAACTGTAAATGGCGGACACATTGTTGTTCTTATGGAAGGTTACAGCCTGCCAGCATTCACTTGGACTCCGTCAGACTTCACAGACTACGCGGATAACAATGGAAGCTGGAGCTCAGCAACTGAAGTTGCAAGCGGATTCAGGGTTGTTGACGTAATTCCTGATACAGACGGTTCTAACACAACTCACACAGTTACTGTTACTGGCCTTGAATCAGATAAGAACTACGTTGCACACGTATTTGCTTACAACCAGGGTTCTGGTCCTAAGAACTACAATACAAGTGATTGCTCACAGAATCCTTGGACAATCTACCAGCTTCGCTTCCTTGCAGCTTACATGCCGGCTGAAGTTGAATTATCTCACGATACATTCGACGAACTCGGTGTTGAAAGGACAGACAGGCTTGGTAATCCTATAACTGACGGAACTGTTAATATCACTCTTACTCCTGTTGACGCTGGAACACTTGCTGATGCTATCTACGACGATGGTACTTATGCAGGTGCTGTAGCTAACAACACAGGTAACATTGGTGGCGGCAGCTCATCAGTTACATTCGCATCATTCGAATGGGATTCATATCCGAACTACGAACGCTACTACCAGTATATGGGTGATGGTCGCGCTTATAATAAGATCAAAGCATCTGCTACAGGCTATCTGTCAGGTTATACTGAAAATAGCGGTACCGATGATGGCTTCGTTCTTAGAGCTACTGAACCTTACCGTCAGGCAAGACGTATTCAGGTTATTGATGACGCTTGTGTAGGCGGCGAAGGTATGGTTCAGCTTTCATGGAGCAACGGCCGTAACGGTAATGCTCGTGTAGTTGTAATGCGTGAAAATAACTATCCGTCACTTCCTGTTGATGGTGAATACTACAATGTTGGCTCAGGAAACATTAACTTTACAACAAATACAGTTGTTGTTCCTGAAGGCGGCACTGATGGTTCTAAAGCCATTGCTAATGGTGATGTAGATGAGTCCGGTGAAATTTCCGGCCTTAACGATGACACTTACTACTATGCTAAAGTAACTGAGTATCGCTACAATGGTCACCATGGCGTAGCAGCACCTACAACAAATTACATTGACGACCTTGGTACAGGTAACCCGCTTTCAATCGAAATTCCGGATTGCCGTATAACTGCAGGTGGTATGTATGTAGAACTCGATCAGTTTACAGCTAAGTCATACAATGCTAATGCATATCTCGACTTCAACACAACATTCGAACAGGGTATCGTTGGTTTCGAACTCTACAGAGCTGACGTAACTAACACATCCTGGGATGCTGTTGACTTCGATTATGTTAAAGTTGGTAGCTTTACAAGCGATGCCGGCTTAGTAGCAATTGGCGGCGTAGATAACAGATACTCATTCGTTGATGATGATGTTAACCTCAGAGTTGGCGACGAATATCTCTACAAGCTGGTAGCTGTAGGTATTGATGGACGTGAATTCTTGCTTGCACACAGGGATGTTATCATCCTTAGCAGAGAAAATGAAGAAGCAGGCCTCTTCGTATCTAACCTGATGCCTGTTCCTGCAACTGATCACCTTACATTCACTCTCGAGCTTCAGAGCTCACAGAATGTAACAGTTAACGTTCTTGATCTCTCTGGACGCAAGGTTCTCGGCGCACTCAACGGAAGCTATTATTCAGCCGGTGCACACGATATCAAGATTAATCTTGACAACGTTGTTTCCGGAACTTATATCCTGAATATTAGAGCCGGTGAAGACCAGATCATCAAGAAATTCATCATAGCAAGATAATTCTTCTTAGATGATAGATTAAGAGGCGGGGTTTTTACCCCGCCTTTTTTTTATTCAGGCAAATTCTTTAAATTACATCTTTATTTTGCCGTAATATATGAGGAAGTTGATAATGAAATTGATAATTGGGTTTTTAACAATAATATTTATGTCTTACTCATCCTTTTCTGCACATTATTATGTGAACGGGGCTATTGGAAATGATGAGAACACCGGGCAGGACAATACTGAGCAGGGAGCTTTTAAAACTATAAAAAGAGCATTGAAATCTGCTGTTACAGGCGATGTGGTTCATGTAGTTGGTATGTATGACGACGAACAAATTACTTACTACGAAAGTAATTCATTTACCGACCAGCACAGAAGCATGGAAATTGTTGGTGTTGATAAACCGATTATTGACGGTGATTTCGAAGAGAAATCCATTTCTCAGAGAAACGGTTTTTCTCTCTACACGGATAATATTTCTATTAAAGGATTTGTTTTCAGGAATTTTTATGATATATATAATAATCCGGAACAAATAAATGGAGCTGCTATCTATTCAGAATCAACAACTGCAAAGCATTTTATCGAGTATAATACTATCGAAAACTGTAATTATGGAATATTTCTTGACGGCCCTGCTTTTGCCGAGATTCATGGGAATATAATAAGAAATATCAAAAGAATATCTCCTGATAGCGATTTTTTTGATGGTACAGGTATTGTTGTTTTTCCAAGTGGTATAGGAATTGAAGGGAATAATATCGGTGGAAAAGACGGTAACCTGATTGAAAATTGTGAATTGTACGGTATTTGTATAGGTGCCGACAGTATGAAGAAAGTCGCAGATTTATCCCGGATAGCTAATAATGAAATAAAAAATTGTTCCGAGGCAGGTTTAGCCCTGATTGATCTGTCAGGTATCATTGAAGTGGAAAAAAATATATTCGAAGGAAATTATGTTTCGCTGGAATTAATCGGCGAAAATTTTGATACTTGGATAGGAAGTAATGATTTCAGAGGCGCGAAAAGTGAAAGTGAAATAATTACCGACACAAAGTTCAACGGTGTAATGCTTTATGACATCTGGATAGCAAATGATAATAAATTTAATGAAGAAACATATATTGCTGCAACAAATGGGAAATTCCCTGCTGCTGTGATTACAAAATATGGTGGTTTTATAAGAACTAACAAAGAAAAAGCAGAATCTGATGCCGGTGAAAAATTCCAGGTTCATGACTGGGAACAGGCGCTTGAACATAATAATATTAAAAAATGACAAAACCCAAAAAGTTGATTGTTCGGTTATTTTATTAAATATATCGAAGATTTACACAGATAAAACCGGGTGTTTTCAAACTCTTGCAACTTCATAAAAGTAAACTGTATAATTAATAGATATTGATCCATGAGCAAAAAAAACAAGAAAAATCAGAAAAAAAATAAGGTAGAAAAACAATCAGCAGAAATTGTACAAAAAAATGATAAAGTTCACCCTTATTTGATTAATACTTTGCTTGCATTTATAATAGCAGTTACAACTATTGCTTTGTTTTACCGTACGTTGGATTATGGCCTGGTTTATTGCGACGATAACATTTTTGTTCTTGATCAACAAGCATATAATCAGGATCCGTCCAATATAAAGAATTCTTTTAAAAAAGCTATCGGGGCAACTTATTACCGGCCGATATTGGATTCATCATTTATTATCGATCATCAGATGGGGAAAACCGACCCCCACTTTTACAGAAGGACAAATCTGGCTTTTCATGTAATGGGTTCAATTTTATTGTTTTTTGCATTGATGAAATTTGGCTATAACAGAATACCTTCATTTATTATGGCTATGCTGTTTGCTGTTCATCCGGTAATATCTCCCTCGGTATCCTGGATTTCCGGGCGAAATGACTCGATGATAGCTGTTTTTATATTGCTATGCTTTATTTTCCTGATAAATTTCATGGAATCCGGCGGCGCAAAAAAGTTCGTATTTTATATTCTGAGTATGCTGGCTTATTTGATTGCATTATTTACAAAGGAAACAACGGCTCTGCTGCCATTTGTCGGTATAGCTTACATATTTATCTACCACAGGGAGAAAATCTTCTCTAAGGAGGGTATATCGCTTGTTACGGGATGGTTTATACTTGGGTTGATATGGTATGCTGCAAGGAAGGGTGCTACCGACCATATAAACACTCCGGATACTATCGGGCCAGATGCATTGATACAAAATTTCCCTACTATTTTTGCAATGTTCGGGAAAATGATCCTTCCGGTAAAAATGCATGCACTTGCTAATTTTGAACAGTTGACAATTATCACCGGGGTTGTTGTTCTTCTGCTGCTCCTTGCTTCCATGTTCGTCCTTAAAGATATTAACAAGGGAAGAGCCTGGTTTGGCTTCATTTGGTTTTTTGTATTCCTGCTCCCAACTCTCTTGATAAGAATTATTTATGTAGGAGACTTCTTTGATTATGCCGAACACAGGGCTTATCTGGTATTTCTCGGATTTATTATAGTTCTTTTCGAAATTTTCAGAGCTTTAAAAATTAATATTGAAAAACCTGTTCCAATTGCTATTGCTTCAGTAATATTTGTGATATTTGCAATTAGAACTTATGCCTATGAACCTGTTTTCCAAAACAGGACAACCTACTGGCAGAATGCTGTTGATGTTTATCCCTATAAATCCAGAGGTTATCTTGACCTTGGAAAGGCATATTATGTAGAAGGCAAACTTGATGTTGCTGACAGCCTTTATCACAAAGGAATTGAACTAAATCCTGATAATTTCAATTTATACATTGATCTGTCGGCTGTATATATCAGGCAGAAAAATTGGAAAAAAGCTGAAGAGTATGCTAAAAAAGCTCTTGCGTTACAGCCTGATAATCATCTGGCAAACTATAATCTCGGAAAAACATACCTGATAAACAAGCGTTATGACGAAGCTCTTGTTCCTCTTGAAAAAGCGCTTAAAAGAGGAAAGCCTCATGCTGCATGGTTTGCCGATCTGGGTACTGTTTATATGCAGAAAAAGATGTATGACAAAGCTATTAACATTTTGAATATTGCTCTTAAAAGAAACAGGAATATTCCGATGGCTTATTTGAATCTTGGCGCTGCCTATGCAAATAAAAACCAACTAACCAATGCAGAAGCAGTATGGCTTCAGGGAATTAAGGTAAGCAATAAAATGTATCCGATATATCAGAACCTGGTTCAACTGTACTGGAACCTTGGGCAGACTGAAAAAATACCACCGGTAATAAAAGCTCTTGAGGCCAACGGAGGAAAGCTTGACCCGAGAATCAGAAGAATTATTTCCGGAACTCCATTACCAAGAAAGTAGAATAATATTAATTGAATAAAACAAAAGGCGGATTAAATCCGCCTTTTGATTTAATATTTTATCTTTCCTGATGATTATCCTGTAGAAATTGCTCATTATATTCATGTTTATATAAATAATTGAAAATAAGGGTATTAATGCAGCTGTGGCAATTTTAATAATTGATTTTTAGCTTCGGAAATACCTTTGTTTGCACTATAATAGCGATGGTTCGTGTCATCATAGCGATGGTTCGTGTCATCATAGCGATGGTTCGTGTCATCATAGCATTGGTTTGTGTCATCATAGCGATGGTTCGTATAATCATAGCATTGGTTTGTGTCATCATAGCGATGGTTCGTATAATCATAGCGTTGGATCGTGCCATCTTAGCGTTGGTTTGTGCTGATAAAGATATTTTTTCAGATAAAATTATATTCTGAAAACACAGAATTTTACTCTGTTGATATGGAATTTCATTCTATTGATCCGATCTATCCCTTTTACCAATTGATGTTTTAATCGGGCAGGGCCGCTATTCGGTTGGGCAGTGTAATTATTAATATGAATATTTCAATAATTGATTTATGACTTGCATTGTTTCAATTATTATGAGTTTTCAAAAACTATACTAAGCAAATATTTTAATTTGTTAAATTAACAAGCGTATTTCTAAGAATAAAATACGATTATGAAGATGAACTCGTAATTATTTCCTTTTTGTCCGTCTTTCAAAGGCCATCATTATTGCTGATGCTAAAAGGAAAACTATTGCAAGGCCGGTAAAGAATCCCTGTATGAAATCCGAATTATCTATTAAAGGAAAAAATTGGCCAATTATTATTGCTGTTGCTACCGATAGCAACCCTGCTCCTGAAATTATTACTGTTTTCTTTAACATTTTGCTTCTTTCATTAATTGTATCTGTACAAACATACGATTAAGGAAAAATATAGTTGCTTAAAAAATTGGCAAAAAAGAAAATTTCAATTAATTTTGTTAATAAAATAAGGGGATATTTAACAAATTGACGGATGTTAAAATGAATTTTAGAATACTTACAGCTCTTTTGGTGATCTTTACTTTTTTGGCATATCAGGAATCTGATGCGCAGTTTGGTTTTATGAAAAAGCTAAAAAAGAAAGCTGAAGAAAAGGTGGAAGAGGAAGTAGAAGAAGGAATTGAGGAAGCTATTGAAGGAGAGAGTGAAGAGGAGGAATCAGAAAGGCCTGTGAACAAAGGTGGCAAAAATGTTTCAAAACAATCAGCTGATAATAAAACTGAAGAAACAGAAGATTATAATCCTGAAATGAAATGGGGCAATTATGATTTTGTTCCCGGCGATAAGGTTATTTTCCAGGATTATTTTATTGATGAAGAAGTCGGTGAATTTCCGTCCAGATGGGATATTAAATCCGGGAATTGCGAGATGATGTATTTCGATGGCCAGGAAGTTATTGGATTTAAAGCTAACAACACCTATATTATGCCTTTGATGAAGAATCGTGAATCCGACTACATGCCTGAAAAATTTACAATTGAATTTGATGCATATTTTCAAAAAGACGAGTACAACCAACGGTATTATGTACATTTCTTCGATGCTAAAAAACAAAGGCATCCTAATGGACATAAATATGTAGAATTCTTTGTTAGTATGGCAGAATGCGGAGAATTCGAAGGTATGTATCCGGGCGCTGAAAGATCCAATAGAATAGATAAAAATACCTGGCGTCATATTTCAATATCATTTAACAAGCGATCTTTGAAAGTATATATTGACGAAGCAAGAATATTAAATATTCCAAACATGGAATTCAATCCCACTGGCTTTACAATTGAAAATAGCAATGGTTTTGATAATAATCATCCTGCTGTAATTAAGAATATCAGGATAGCTGAGGGCGGCCAGAAGCTATATAAAAGAGTTAAAACTGACGGTAAGATTGTTACTACAGGTATTAAATTCGAATCCGGAAAAGCCGAAATTCTTCCGATTTCAATGGGCGTTATCAAGAAAATTGTAAAAATTATGAAGGATGACGCTTCAATCAACTTTTCAATAGAGGGCCACACGGACAGCGATGGCGATGATGCCATGAACCAGACTTTGTCAGAGCAAAGAGCTGCAGCCGTAAAAACTAAATTCATTGAATTAGGTATTGCCGCTGAAAGGCTTAAAACAAAGGGTTGGGGAGAAACAAAACCGGTTACCGATAATTCAACACCTGAAGCAAAAGCCAACAACAGGCGTGTGGAATTTATTAAATTCTGATGCATAAGGAAAATATTTAACGATGCGACAGCCCGGAGATGAAGAGTCTCCGGGTTTTTTGTCTGTTTTGTGCCCATTGGTTTTATATATATGGCGGGGCGAATCTATTTGAGAATTTTTCTTTTAATCCAAAATATTTTGATCAAATATATGAATCACTCAACTTCTTCTTTTTCTAAAAATTTTACCAGCGCTCCCCATTTTTTATCCAGCCTGAAACCAAGGCGGTTGTAGAATGCTCTGAGGAAGAAATAAGTAGTTACCGCTTCAATGCCTTTTGAAAGCATTCTGTTGAAGAAATCCTCGACTAATGCTGTTCCTATTCCCCGTCCTTTCAATTGAGAAACAACAACCGTTCCGTCAATATGTACCGTTTGCTCGTCAATGTATTTGTAACAGATTCCGCTTACAATTCTGTCCTGTTCGTCCAAAACAACAAAGAAATTATCTGATTTTGAAACAGTTTTTGGATATTTTTCAGTATAGAACAGCCTGTATACATGGCCTACTTCAGCCGGGCTGACAGGTTCACGTACAGTAAATATTTTCTTCTGTTTGTCCATAATTTCGGAACTTACCACCAGGCGGTTTTCCTTTCTGCTGCCAAGATTGGTAACTTCCATTTTTATTGGATTTTTAACTTTAGGGAATACCAGCCTGCTGAAAACAGCCCTGTCTCTTTTGTCCTTTATCATGGATTGTAGTTCGGAAAGTTCCAGCAGCCTTACAGCCTGTGAGTTTTCGTCAATACCGAGTTTGGAGATCAGGTTATCAAAAGCCTGGTGAACCTGAATCGGAAAATCAACAAAATATGTTTCTTTATATAATAAATACCTTACAATTTCAGGATAATTGTTGAGTTCATAAAGTTTAATTATTTCGATAATATTCTGTTCCCTCGCCGGGGTTGTTGCTTCGTGGTTCAGTTCCAGCCAGGATCTATACCTGTCGATAGCATTTTGCAATGCTAATGGCCTGTAACAGCATCTTTCGAATTTTTCGATATACTTGTTAAGATGCCGGGAAAGGGAAATATTTTTAATGCACTTTATGTCTTTATAGTCAAGGTCGTGCTTTAGCAATTCAAAGAAATGAGAAGCATCTTTTCTTCCCATTGCCTCGATACAGGCATCGAAAATCCATTCTGCTTTCAAAAACTTTCCGCTCCATGGATAATGGGCGAACGTCTTCATATAAAAATTGTTAATTACAGGTTTTATTATTGACATGGTGTTCATATATCTTTTCAATCCTGTCATGGACATAATTGATGCACCCGGACGGAAATCAAGTTCTGAAATAACAACATTTCCCGGAGAAATTCCGGGAACAACCTGTTTTCCACTATAGATCCAAACCCGGAAAAAAGCTGCAATCGATTCAATAAACAGTTTTTTCCACTGTTTGATATCTTCCATATTCTTGCCTGGCAGCCTTGCGCTGGAAAATTCTCTTATTTTTTCCCATACTGAAAGATTACCATTAAATTCAAGAGAAAAGGCCTTCAGTTCCGGACGGCAACATCCCAGCCTGGGGAGTACCTGGGGATTGAAAGGATAGCCGCCAAGGGCTGCGTACCAGTATACAAACTCGGGTACATTATCCATACCTAGACTGTCCTGAATGATAAGCTGGAGATCGAAATGTTTGCCACTGATAGTATTTATGGAGATTCTATAGCGGATATAATGATGCAGGGCAATTATTCTGCTTATCCATATCCCACGTTCCGGTACATCTGATATTTCAAATTCTTCTTCTTCAAATGCAAGTATTACTGATTGCTTAAGAAAAGTTGTATCCACCAGAACATTTTTTATATTTTTGATTTCAAAATCAGAAAGGCCGTCCTCGAAAATTATTCTATCTTCCCAATATTTAAACGGATATGATTTTTTCTTTTCAAGAAGATTCATTTCATACTCTTCAGAAAGAAGGTCGAAGAATTTAATGGCAATTTTTGATAGTTCTTTGTCATGCTTTAATAGTATCCAGCTTGCAAGTTCAGCCCTGACAGATGCATAATATTCTTCGTTTCGCGAAACAAAAGAAGTAAGAAGCTGGAATATCTGGCTAAATTGTTTCCTTCTGATTTCGTTGGCTGGCCATTTTAGTTGTGTTCTGTAATTGAAAAGCCTTTGACGAAGCTGTTCAAGCCTTCTTTTACCGAAATCCGAATCAGCAAGTTCATAAATTGTTTTCTTGGTAAGAAAGGCCATTCCAGATTCCAGGAACGCCGGGAAAGCCTTGCTGTAATCCATATTGGGTTTTGCCATTAAAAGTGCCATGTATGCTTTTGCGCGAACATCTTCTTCGGGATGCCTTGCAAGAGCTTCCATCCTTGAACGGACAAGGCCTGAAATCCTTAGGTCACCCTCGTCAAGAAATCCGGAGAGCTCAGTAATTGCATTGAGTGCTTCAGATTTTTCACCAAAAAGTGAATCCCGGAAATAATGATGTAACTGGCGTATTTTTACTGATTTTATTCCGATAAGCTCTTCTTCGTCATGATGTACACCTGATGGAATTCCATAGGGCCTCAATATTACTTTTTGAATTCCTTTCAGGTTCGTTTCCCATCCTTCTTTGCATTTGCCGAAATTCATTATGCCTGTATTACCTGCCCATAAAAATGGATGGCGGAAGAAAATGCCAAAATCAATTATTAAATCGTTGGAAATATACTCATAATCACCAATTATATATCTATTTGTACCAGTTTGTTCAATTCTGATTTTCTGGTTGTTTCTTTTATTGATCAATCCTTCATTAATTACCTGAATATCATCTTCGAGAATTCCAATATCCCTGAAGAACCACAATGGTACTTTAAGATTAATTCCATCAATAAAGAAATGAATATGATCTTTTGCGTATAAATTTTCAATCAGTTTAGAATAATTTTTAATAATATTTTTTCTATTAAATGATCCCTTAGGCGTGAGTTCACCTTTTTCGGCATCAAAATCATTTTCTAAAAGTTTAAAATTTACAACTCTTTCATAAAATGGCAGGTCGGCATTTGCTTTTGTAACAATATTATGAAAATATTCAAGCTTGTTTTCTTCATCTGGCATATTTACAAATACCGGATCCATATTATCAGGAACAATCAGCAGGTTGTTGTAAGCTCTACCGTCACCGACAAGAAAAGTATTTTTAATTCCCGGGACGGATTCAAATTTCTTTTCTATCTTCTTGGGAGCTATTGTCTGGCCTTTAATATTTTTATATATATCCTTCAGCCTGTCAATTATTTCATAATGGCCGCTACTGTCTACACGAAAAATATCTCCCGTGGGCATGTCAGGCCATTTGGAATTATCTTCAGGTATCTCGATCCTTTCTCCGGGCCTGGCGTTTTCCAGGTATGAAGCGATATAATGCCCCGAGATCAGCAGCTCGCCTTTATCTGATAATTTTGTATAAACTCCCGGTAAGGCTTTTCCGACAGAACCTTCAACATATCCGCCGGGAGAAGTCATGGTAATGCCGCCTGTTGCTTCCGTCATACCAAAACCTGAACACAATTCCACACCATTTCTATGGAAAAAGCGGAATACTTTCGGATCCAGATAACCGGCAGCTGAAAGTCCCCAGCGCAGCCTTTCACCAACAACAGCACGAAAAGCTTTAATATGATACCTGCTGTCGCTGTATTTATCCATTTCAGAAAGGCACTTTTCATGAAGCTGAAACCATCTTAAAGGTATACTGATAAAAATTGATGGGTTTACGCGTGGAAAAAGAGCAAGCAAAGTATCAGCCGAAGGATTTCCGGCAAAGACGTAAGTTCCTCCCCAATAGATCGTTCCCAACATCTCAAGGTATCGTCCGAAAGTATGAAACAATGGCAGAAAGCACAGTAAAGTCTCATTATCGCCAATAAATGGTAATGCCGCACTTCTTGCAAAACGTTTTGTAACCAGGTTATATACGGAAAAAGATACTCCCTTGGGCAGGCCGGTACTCCCGGAAGTGAACATAACAGTAGCAACCTCATCAATTCTGAACCTTTTCCTTGATTCAATTATATCATCAATTTCCTCGGAGCCCAATTTGGCACAGAGGCTGTCTAAATGCATGAATTCCGAGTCAGCAATATTAACTGTAGTTATAATTGTAAAGTCAGAATTGCATTTTGATTCGATTTTTGCAAGTTTTAAGGCTCTTTCCCGGCTGTCGGTTATCACAATATTTACTTTTAAAGTTTCAATAATGTGTTGAATTACTTCCGGTTCGAAGTGTGTACTGAGAGGAGTATCAAGAATATCATAGCAGAGGCAGGCTAAGTCGGCACAGGCGCTGCTTACTGAATTATCACATAAAATTGCTACTCTTGGAGTTTCGTTTTCCCTGAGCCTGTGCAATACAGCGGCAATTTCTTTTACTTTTCGGAAAATGACGCCATAAGACCATTCGGCCGGGATGTCTCCACCCATATCCCTGAAAAGTGTTTTATCCTGAAATTTTTCAACTCTTTGTCTGAACATCCTTAACAATGTATAATTACTATGCTCAATAATTTTAAAAGCCTGTTCAGACCATTGATTTTCCTGATTCATTGATGATAAATGTCTCAAAAAAAATGTATTCCCGCTAATATTCAGCCATTCATGCCAGATTGAATCAGGAATCTCCGAAAGGCTGTTTTTATCAATAATAATTGATGTTACATTGAAAATTTCACTTACCAAAGTATTTCTTTCAGAAGAATCCAAGGTAGAAATATTCCATCTCACAATAAGGCCGTTTAGGATTGATTTAAAATCAGACATTTTTCACCGGGAATAATTACACAAGTGTATCTGTGGAATAATATAATAATTAATAATAAATATTCAAGGATGAAAATGTGAAAATTGTATAAAATTTCAGGTTTGAATTCCTTACAGATATTCATAAATATCCGGGAAATTGAATAATAATAATAATTTTTGAAAAATATATTTGCAAAAAAATCGATTAAATAAACCTTTTTACAGATCGGATGTCAGATATTCCAATGATATTATTTTAAAAACGTTTAATTTTGAATGTGATGTTATCGGATTTATAAATATGGAACAAATGAAAAAGTTAACACTTCTTCTAATTATCTTTACCCTGAATATTAGCAAGCTGATTTGCTCTGATTTCGATATTAAGGCAGGAAGCAGCATTTCCGCAGGAATTGCCGCTCCCTTATTGTTCCTGGCTGATGAACCAGTTCGGGACTATTTCCAGGCTAACAAGGGCAAATGGGGAGACAGAATTTTCCTGGCAACAAATCAACTTGGAGAAATACATAATAATCTAGGACTTGCCGGTGTGCTATATATCGGAGGGGCTGCTGCAAGGGATGATAAAATCCGGAAAACCGGACTTTATCTTATTGAATCAACACTTGTTACTACTCTTAGCATATCAGCCGTCAAGTCAATTTTCGGAAGAAGCAGGCCCTATTTGAATGAAGGCAACATGAAATTCAATTTTTTTCAGTTTGATGATTCACACTTATCTTTTCCGTCAGGCCATTCCGGGCTTGCATTTTCAATGGCAACGATCATTTCTCACCAGATAAATAAAACCCCCGCATATATCATATCCTATACATTAGCAGGTATGACTATGATGTCGAGGATTTATTACGATAAGCACTGGCTTTCCGATACCTTTCTCGGGGCAGTTATGGGAACTGCTTCAGGACTTCTGGTTCTATACCTTAATGAGGAAGATGAACTGCAATCATTAAAAAAGCAGGCTGAACCTGTCAGCCTGCCAATAGTAAATTTTTCAATCAAATTCTGATTTAATCAGAACTAATCGTAATGCCTTTCAACATAAGGAAGTGAAAAAGTAATTGTTGTTCCAATTCCTTCTTCGCTTTCAATCTGGAAAATACCGTCATGAAGTTCTACCAGGCGCTTAGCAATTACAAGCCCGAGCCCGACACCCTGCTGTTCGTAAATTGTTCTTTCGAACTGAATGTAAGCTCCTACTTTATTAATCTGATCCTTGGACATTCCCCTGCCTTCATCTGATATTGATATATAAAGGAAATTATCCCTGGCTTTCATATCAAGCTTGATCTTAGCACCGATTTCAGAAAACCTGAATGCATTATCAATAAGTTCGTGTACAATTTTATGAATTGACTCGGTTGATATTTCGAGTGCAATCTGATTTACAGTTTCACCAACGCTGAGGTCATCGGTTCTCTGGTAATTATCAGCAAGCAGGTAAACAATATCAGTAATCATAGCAGAAGGTTCATCGGTTCTGTATGTTCTTAACTGACGACGTTTTTCCGGATTGGCTACAAATGATTCTATCCTTGTGTAAATCAGGAAGTTTTCTGTAATTTTCAGCAGTCTCTGAGATGATGACATAATATCATCGGACAATTCAAGAATTTCATCCGGTGAAACATTGTCGGAGTTGTTGCTAAGATATTTAGCAGACCCGACCACTTGGTTCAGAACAGTCCTGAATTCATGAGGTAATGCGTAAGTAACATTCCTTCCCACTTCTTCCACTTTTTCCTGTACCTGCTGTGCTATCAGGGAATGCCTTTTCCACTGAGCATTGATAGCAGCAATCAACTCGTCCCTTGTAAAAGGCTTTACGAGGAAGTCATCAGCACCTTTTTCCATGCCCTGACGCATATTTGATTTTTCTGTAAAAGCTGTAAGAAAAATAAACGGTGTAGTTGCAAATTCCGATGTTGACCTGATTTTCTCTAAAACTCCATAGCCGTCAAGCCCGGGCATAGATATATCGCACAAAATTAAATCCGGCTTATGTTCTTCAACCGCCGATACGCCCTTTAATCCATCTTCTGCCGTGAAAACGTCATAACCTTCGAATTGTAAAAGCGTAGATGTACTTTCAAGTATAAAATCCGCGTCATCAATTACTAAAACCTTTTTCATCCATTCTCCATGAAACTGAAAAATCCATCCACCATATTTCCCAAACAAATATATTAAAATTATATTAATTCAGACACAATATTAGCATAAAAATTTAATAAATCAAGTTTTTTAATAGATTTCAACAAAATTTTCCACATTTTTTTTACTGTATGTGTAGTAAATGTTGAAAATGGCATAAATTATTTCTGCAATTTTACAATGGTGATAAATACAATTCTAATAATTGAAAAATTGATTGATATTATGACAGAAAATTACAATAGAAATATGAAGAACGGTGCTAATATATCCAAAAATATATATCCGGGAGGCAGGATACCACCTCATTCCATTGATGCAGAAATTAATGTACTTGGCTCGATGATGCTTGACAGGATAGCTGTTACCAAAGCTCAGGAGCTTCTTCAGCCGGAGGCTTTTTACAATGAATCGCACCAGCTGATATTTAAGGCGGCAATAGATATTGCCGAAAAAGGATCAACACCGAACCTGATGGTTGTGGCTGAGGAATTACATAAAACAGGTTTGCTTGAAAAGGCCGGGGGCTCGCTTTACTTGTCTGATATTAGCTCTAAAGTACCAACAGCCGCCAATATTGATTATTTTGCTCATATCGTTCAGGAGAAATACCTGAAGCGCCTGATGATAACTACAGCTTCTGAAATTATTGAAAGTGCATACGATGACACTAGCGATGCTCTTGAAGAAGTTGATACAGCTGAAAACAAGATATTCACTATTGCAGAGAAAAGGATTCATAAATCCTATATGCCAATCAGCAAACTTGCTCATGATGCTATCGAAGCTATCGGCAAAGCCCGCGAAAGAAAAAAAGGGGTTACAACCGGTGTTCCCACAGGATACAATGAAATAGATGATAAGCTTGGTGGTTTTCAGAATTCCGACTTAATAATTATTGCCGGAAGGCCTTCGATGGGAAAAACTGCTTTTGCTCTGTCTGTTGCACGAAATACTGCTAAGGAATATAATCGCCCGATAGCATTTTTTTCAATTGAAATGGCCGCCGTTCAGCTGGTTGTGCGCCTTATCAGCGCTGAAGCAAAAATTAACCAGCAAAAAATCAGAAACGGGCAGATAACTCAGCCGGAAATGGATAAAATTGTTAAATCGATGGGTATGCTGGCCAAAGCACCTCTGATTATTGATGACACTCCCTCGCTTTCGGTTATGGAACTCAGGGCCAAAGCCCGCCGATTGATGAAAGAACACAATATACAGATGATCCTTGTGGATTACCTTCAGATAATGTCACCGCCAAAAGCTGAAAGTCGTGAACGTGAAATATCGATAATATCCCGGACCCTTAAGCAGATTGCTAAAGAGCTGAATATACCGGTAGTTGCACTGGCACAGCTTAATCGTACAGTTGAAAGCCGTTCGGACAAGCGCCCCATGCTTTCGGACCTCAGGGAATCAGGGTCTATCGAGCAGGATGCTGATGTTGTTATGTTCGTGAACAGGCCTGAATATTACGGAATTATGACCTATGATGATAAAACACCTACTGAAAACACAGCCGAGATAATTATCGGTAAGCAAAGAAACGGCCCTACGGGTGTTGTTCGCCTGGCATACCTGAAAGATTTTGCCCGTTTCGAAAATCTTACGCTTCAATATGAAGAACCCCCGGGGCTTAGGTCGAATGATGACGATCAGGGACCGGATTTTTAAAAGAATATATGCAATTTCAGAAATCCTGAATCAAATAATTTTTTCAAATCGCAGTGTTTGACTATTCTAATACAAATGAAATCAATCCCAGGTTTCGCTTGGGATTGACTATACAATTAAAGGCCTTGCCATATAAAATTTCCGGTATAATTTCATTGATTAAATATCAAAATAATCAAATTATACCGAACCTTAGAATGAATTAATTTAATCGAAAAATTGAGATTTGTACAGTATTATAATACAAATTATTTGTTAATAAGTTCAGGAGCAATTGTTTCAACAATTCTCATGAATGTATGCTCTGGCCCGCCAATGCGTTCCGGCCTGATATCATAATAGTTTGTCATTACAATAATTGTAAGGTCGGCGCTTTCATTTCTCATAGTGATATTTGTGAAACCGGGAATACCACCGGAGTGGCCTACAAATCCGAGAACTTTCATCAATCCGCCGCCATAGAATGCATAATCAGTATCCATTGTTCGCCAGTCATAGCGTTTATCTGTCATCTCCTTTGAAATAAGGCTGCAGTCGTTAAGCGCCTTAACCCAAATTCTAAGGTCGTTGATATTGGATATCATTGCTCCGGCAGCTCCTGCCCAGCCAACATCCTGCACCGTGAAGTTAATTTGCCTGCTTTCCTCCGGGAAGTAATAATACCCTTCGGCATGGGGTTCAAGAAGATATGCGTCATTCGGATCAGGGAAACTCGTATTTTGCAGATTTAATTTCGAGATAAACCTACTTTCAATTTCTTCCTTTATTGTATTACCGGTGATCTTTTCAACAATAAGCCCGAGCAGGTCGTAAGCAGTATTTGTATAGTGGTACATCACACCGGGCAGGGCATAAGGCTCTTTTCCATAGATATATTGGATTAGTTCTGATTCAGTCCAGTGTCTCGTTGGTTCGGTTGCAAGAATATACATCTGGGACGAATCCGCATAATCATACAGGCCGCTCGTCATTTTCAGCAGTTGGTCGATAGTAATAATATTGGAATATGGAATAGAATCCATCTCGATATTATCAAGTTGGAAGCTGTTCAGTTTATCATCAAGCGAGAGTTTGCCTTCCTCAACCAATTGAAAAACAACCGATGCCGTGAATGTTTTCGTTACGCTTCCAATTCTGAATTTCAATCCTGATTCCATTGGCGTTTCGTTTTCCAGGTCGGAGTATCCGGTAGTATATATCATGCTTCCCTTATCGCCATACCATACAGCCATTATGGCTCCTGGGATATCTTTTTCGGCAACTATGGAGTCGACAATGAATTTTATCTTTTCCTGAGTTTCTTCAGTAAATACATTTTTATCTGAACTATCGTCGTCGCTGCAGCTGCTAATTAATAAAATCACCAAAATCAGAAAATATTTAATTTTCATTGTAATGCCTTTCGATCAGGGTTAGTACATTTTTAAATACAGTGATAATACTTGCATTGTTATTATTCATTGATATAACTATCGTTCTTTTATTGTCGGGATTACTCATGATTATACTCATATAGCCGGGAATATCCCCCGAATGGCCGTAATAGTCCATAAATTTGAAAATACCCCCGCCGTAATAAACCGTATCAATCCCGTGAATAGCTTCAATCCACTTATTTCTTTCCTTGATGGTTTCCTGCTGAAGGAACTTTCCACCGGCAAGGATCAGGCTCCATTTTTCCATATCAGATAAGGTTGAGACCATTGCTCCGGCAGACCATGCCCAACTGGGATACTGAACCGTAAAATCAATATTTTTACCATTATAATGAATATATCCGCATGTAAATGGTTCGGGCAGTTCAGAGCTTTCAGGATAGAATGTATTATTCAGTGAATAGGGGGCAAGGATTTTTTCTTTCTGATAATCTTCTATCTTTTTCCCGGTTATCTTTTCAATTATTAAACCCAGCAGAACATAGGATGTATTATTGTAATAATAAGACTGCCCTGGAAAATCTGTCGGGCTTTTATCATAAGCCATTTGTATTAATTCCTGCGGAGTATAGCTCTTTTCCGGATGATTAAACAAGGTTTGAATTTCCTCGTTTTCTGAATAATTGTACAGGCCGCTTGTCATGTTCAGCAATTGCCTGACGGTGATGAATTTTGAATGAAGTATCCGGTTTGTATCTATATTATCAAGTTGAAAATCCGGGAGACAGTCGTCAGGGCTTATCCTGCCTTCTTCAATCAGCATCCAGATCAATGAAGCAGTGAATGTTTTAGTAATAGAACCAATTCTGAAGTAGTTATCAGGATCAATAGCTGCGTTGCCTGATATATTCGCCTTGCCTCTTCTGCAGCTCCATTTTCTATCGCCTGATTCGGAATAGGATATATATATTCCGGGTATATTGTTGGTTTCAATCAGGGAATCGGCATAACTGATAACCTGAATTTCAAGGTCTGAAAACTTGTCAATATTATTTCCGGAGGAATTATCACAGGAATACAGAATAACAAGAAAGACAAATATATACGAAAATTCCCTCATCTTTTTTCCCTTTGCACAAGTATTTGGAATAAAATAGGAAATTATTTCAAAGAGTACAAATTTTAAAAACTTCTCCTTGCCCCTGGTATTTTACTGCACTTCTGTTTACGATTATAACCGGTCCGCTTCTGTTAACGCCCTTCCGAAGCTATTTGGAATAAGACGTACTGCTGGTATATGCCGCATCTGAAAAAATTCAATAGTTCATTGTTTCGTAATAAAAAAGCAAGGCGTAGCTTATTTATTCCGATTATAATCGAAATTTTATTCCGGAGAATAATTCTGTTTCGGGTATAATAATATTCTTTAATTTTGTATCTGTTAAAATCTAAATGATTTTGAAATGTCTATTGATTGATTGACTATTTACGGAAATAATTTTTAACATAAATTGATATTGAAAATGAAAAATAATAAAAAACTTCTCTTGATGATACTTGACGGGTGGGGAATTGGAAAACATGATAATTCGGATGCCATTTTCACCGGGAATACTCCAAATATTGACGCTCTGATGGAAAAATATCCAACTGCAAGGCTTTTTACTTCAGGCGAAAAAGTGGGGCTGCCGGACGGACAAATGGGAAATTCTGAAGTTGGACACCTGAATATCGGAGCCGGCAGGGTTGTATATCAGGACCTTGTAAAAATCAACAAGGCTATTGAGGATAATTCGATTGAAGAAAACGAAATCCTTAATAATGCTTTTGATTATGCAAAAACCAATAACAAACAGGTGCATTTTCTCGGTTTGGTATCCGATGGGGGAGTGCATTCTTCAGATAAACATCTTTATAAATTATGTGATATGGCTGAAACCCGGGGACTTAAAAAAGTCTTTATTCATGCCCTGATGGACGGTAGGGATACTGATCCACGCAGCGGACTTGGATTTGTTGAAAATCTTGAAAAACACATCCAACCTTTGAATGCAAAAGTAGCCAGCGTATGCGGCAGATATTACACCATGGACAGGGATAAGCGCTGGGAAAGAGTTAAACAGGGATACGACCTGCTTGTTTCCGGCAAAGGTGAAAAATTTACAAATTCTCTCGATGCTATAAAAACGTCTTATGAGAATGGTGTAACTGATGAATTCATCAAGCCTGTTTCAATTGTTGACGAAAACGGAGTGCCTTTATCGACTATCAAAGATGGTGATGTTGTTCTTTGCTTCAATTTCAGAACCGACAGGCTTCGGGAAATTTCCATTGCACTGAGCCAGAAAGATATCCCCGAGTATGAAATGAAAACAATGCAATTGTATTATCTAACAATGACCAGGTACGATGATACTTTTAAAAATGTCCATATAGTATATGACAAAGAGAATGTGAAAATGACAATGGGCGAATACCTGTCGTTAAATAATAAAAAGCAGATAAGAATTGCCGAAACAGAGAAATATGCTCATGTAACATTTTTCTTTTCAGGCGGCAGAGAAGCGGAATTCCCCGGCGAGAAAAGAATTCTTATTCCATCGCCGAAAGTGGCAACTTATGATCTGCAGCCGGAAATGAGCGCCCCGATTGTTAAGGATGCAATTGTTGAAGAATTGAAAAAGCAGGAAGTTGATTTTGTTTGCCTGAACTTTGCCAATGGCGATATGGTAGGCCACACGGGAATTTACGAAGCAATAATCAAAGCTGTGGAAACAGTGGATACTTGCGTGGGCGATGTTATTAAAGCGTGCCGTGAAAACGGATACGACGCAATTATTATTGCCGATCACGGAAATGCGGACAATGCTGTGAATCAGGACGGGAGCCCCAATACTGCTCACTCGCTCAATCCGGTGCCGCTTATTCTTATATCCGATGATTATTCTAAGATAAAAGAAGGCATTCTTGCTGATGTAGCTCCAACTGCATTGGCTATTATGGGCCTTCCTGTTCCCGAAGAAATGACAGGGAGTGTTTTGGTATAAATTATTTTAAGTTGAAACTTAAAATCAGTCTGATTTTTTGCAATTTGCATTTTTCCGTGAGACTAAAATTTCATGGACCAGACAACAATGGATTGTTACGCAAATAACACTTTGCCGCCATAGTGTAAAGAAACATTTGCTGCTTTAGGCATTTATCGAATTTCAATATTGTTGTCAGAACCGGCAAATCAGAATATTATAATAAAATTGAACTTCATATATATATTTTTTCATAATTTATACTGATCCTCCAAGAAAATCGTAATTGATTTTCGACTGAAATTTTGAAATTTCTGATAAAATATTTTTAAGGTTTGATTTTTCAATTTCCGTTAGATAATTGATATCAAGTTCGTCATTGACAGCTCTTAAACCTTCATGTGCCACCATTTGGTTGTAAAATCGAAGATGCCATAAATGATTGAAAAGATAAATCAGCTCGTGAAATGATTTTTCCTGAAGGATGCTATGTTTCAGCAGTTCCTCAAGCCTGGATTTTGTTCCTGGTACGGTAAAATGATATCGAAGAGCGTATATCCTTGCAAAATTTACAATCGGCATCAGGCATTCTTTCAGGTTGATGGTTTTAACTCCGTCCTTTGTTTTAGTGCTAATGTTCCCGAGAAACGATAGTGGTTCCCTGTATGACAGGCAATTTCGGGCATAGTGAACAAAGAATTCCGGCCTGTCCCTTATCAGTACCTTAATATTATCATTCAAACTGTCCATCAGTTTCATATCGCCATAAACAGGTTCAATATCAAAGAAAACATGTATTCCCAGGAGCGATTCGGGGGTAGCTGCATAAATCCATCTTTTAAATTGCTGTTTCCATTCAGATAATGATAAACACCATTTCGGGTTAACCGCCATTATTCCTCCGGGGCAATAGGGATATCCGGCTTTTTGCATTTTCGAACATACTTTGTCAGCAAAGTTAAGGAACTGCATTCTTACTATCTGAAGGTCTTTATTATCAACATCCTCAAAAATCAGAGCATTATCCTGATCGGAAAACAGTGTCATCTCGTGACGGGCAGTGCTTCCAAGCGATAAAAATGTAAATTTAACATCCGGAAGTTCTACTTCCTTAAGTGATAATATTATTATTTTTCTAATTGCTGTTTCATAGACTTTACCAACACTATCCCTTATTACTTCAGATGAAGCTCCCTGGCGCGTGAATTCCAGAACCATTTCAGGCATTCGCTCCAAAGTTTTGACTATGTTGCCCATATTGCTGCTGTGACGAATTTCGTATAAGATACCTGTAGGCAAACCGGCATACATCATGGCAATATCATAGTAGCCAATAATTCCTGTAATTTTTTCCTCGCTGTCCACAACGTAAAGCCTATCTTTCTTCTTGTGGTTCATAATTGCCAGTACTTCAAAGACAGTTGTATTTGAACCTACTTTAACAGGATTGCTATCCAAAGAGCTGTCTGATGTAAACGGCCTGCAAAGCTCTCCTGCCTTTTTAGAAACAAATAAAGAGCCGGGATGGTATTTGGTATTCCCATAAGATTCCAAAAGGAAGTTTATTTTTTTCCTTACAATCGGCCTGACTGAAATAATGCAGCCTTTTTTCTGAGAGAAGAAAATTTTCGAAGTTGAAAATATTACATTAATGATTTTTTTATCAGGCGATTTTATCTGAGCTTCAAATTCAGTTTCAGAAATATTGCCATTAGCAATTTCTCTGAGTTTTTCAATTGCTTTTTTATTTGATCCAATATCCCCGGGTATTATTTCTGAAATGTTTTTTGATATTATTTCACTTTCTGACAGCCCGAATAATTTCTTGAATGTATGATTTGAATAAACATTTCTTCCATCCATAACAAGAACATGCCCTTCGTTGGAAGCTTCCACTAAAGCCCTGTAACGATTTTTAGCTTCACGCAGTCCTGATTCGGCTTTGATCAATTCCCTGTCAATTTTAAAGCTCTGCATGATAACATAGGTCAGAAGCCCGATAAGAACTATTGAAATCAGAAGGAAAACCATAAAAAGATTAAAGGAAAGATCATTTATTTCATCAGTTACATCGTTAATATATATACCCGTGCCGATAATCCATCCCCATTCTTTAATCCCCCTGACATAGGACAACTTTGGGGCAATCCTTGTGGAATCATCCTTCCATTGCCACAGGTACTGAAGGTAGCCCTCGCCGTCTTTCTTAACGATATTAACAAATTCAACAAATAATCGTTTGCCGCTTTTGTTTTCCCGATCCTTATAATTTGAAAGATCTTTGCCAGTCAGTTCGGTTCTGTAGGGGTGCATCAGCATGGTTGGATGCATATCTGTAATCCAGAAATAATCTTTCATCTCATCCCCGTATCTCATGCCGTCAATTTCCTTAAGAGCAAGGTTCTGAGCTTCAGCCAGAGTTAGTTTGCCGGATTGATAGAGCTTCACTTTTTCATCAATAATACTTATAGCCGCAACTGTTAGTTCTTTAATCATTTCTTTTTTCTTATCCATGATGTTTGTTCTGAACACCGGGATGATAATTGCAAAAACAGAACTAACAAAAAGAACAATTGCTACTACTGTCGGCATTACAATCTTCAACCTGAAAAAAGAAGAAATTTTTCTATTTGGCGACCTGAATTTTGAATATCTTTTTCCTTTGAAGTATTGATTCAGTTCCTCAGGGCTTAAAATGGAATCATCCTGCCCCACCCTCTCTTCCTCATGATATTTTTCCTTAAAAGTCCCATTAATAAAATCATCCCTGGTTGGCAGATAGCCGTCATAGTCATCTTTGATATGACATTCGAAAACTGATTTTATCTGTTCGCGGGTATATTTGTGTTCGAACTCAATATAAGCTTCTTCCAATGCTTCATAGCAGTGACGGTATTTTCGATGCCCGTATGGATCGTATTTCCTGTTATTCTCGGCTTTCAGGAATTGTTTCAGGCCCTGGTAATCAAAGAATCCGTCAATCCATTTATGGATATCTTCACCTCTTATACCTGTTTGTTTTTCACTGCTGGCTGCATGTTCGGATATTTTCATCTAATGATCCAATATTGGAAAATATTTGCTTATCATTTAAAATTAGGGAAAAAATTAATAACTATCCACCTGAAATTGAAGTATGGGAATTATTTCAAAATATTTATATCGGATAATAGCATTTAGCAACACGCAGTACATAGAATAAAAATAATGCAGTTAGCAATCAGCCGAAAGACTTATCTTCGGAACTTATTTTTTAGCGTCGCAGACGTTCATTTATTAATTTTTTTCGGAGGTCAACATGCAACATGGTCCGGCAGTTCAAATGGGTAAGGACAATGCTGCGGAAAAGAAGGCAAAATTGGGGGTTTGGCTTTTTATCCTTTATTTTATCGTGTATTCCATTTTCGTTGCAATTGCTGTTATCAATTTCGAGGCAATGAGTGAAATCGTATTTATGGGACAAAACCTTGCTGTTACTTATGGTTTCGGCCTGATCATCCTGGCAATAATTCTTGGAGTTGTTTACAACATGATATGTACGAAATATGAAGATCGAATGAACAAAGAGGAAGAATTATGATTTATGAAGCTTCACCCTTTGCAGTAATTTTATTTGTAATTTTTGTAGCTTTTGTTCTGGGCCTATCTTTTTATTTCGCCCGTAAAACAAAATCAGCTCAAAATTATTTTGCAGCCGGGGGAACCATTCACTGGGCAGTGAACGGTATTGCTTTTGCAGGAGATTATTTGTCTGCTGCATCATTCCTTGGTATTTGCGGTATGATCGCATTTATGGGTTATGACGGTTTTCTTTATTCCATTGGCTATCTTGCAGGCTGGATTGTGGCTTTATTCCTGGTAGCGGAACCTTTGAAACGACTTGGGAAGTTCACTTTTACAGATGCTTTGGATTCAAAATTCAATTCAAAAGCAATTCAGATAACTGCGGCTATCAGCACTTTGATAGTTTCAATATTTTATCTTATTCCACAGATGGTTGGTGCCGGGGCACTCGTAACTCCGCTGCTTGGACTGCCACACTGGGTTGGTGTTGTTATTGTCGGGGCTATTGTTATTTTCATAGTAGCTACAGCCGGTATGACCTCCACAACTTACGTGCAGTTTATCAAAGGCGGCCTTCTGTTGATTTTCTCAACTATATTGTCTTTTTACATTTTTAATAACGGTTTCAGTTTACAGCCTGATAATGAAGAGCAGAAATATCATGAATTTATCAGCCTGACAGCGGTTATTGAAAGCAACACAATAAGTGTTGACGGATATAAAGTTCTTGGGACAAAAGAAATTAAAGGCCATCAATTTGTAAAGCTTGAGAAAGCAGGAGTAATAAGGTGGTTTAATCTCGTAGATGTAGAAGGAAAACCAACTTTGAAAGAAATGCTTTCAATAAGCGATATGGCTGACGGTAGAAAGCTTTATAATGGGGAAGATAAAGAAGCAAGAAAATTCTTTCCTGTCGGGCATATGAGCAAAATCATTGTTGATGGCGAGGAAGTTTCAGAGACCGGACCTTTGGGGCCGTTTGAATTTCTGGAAACAATTGAGAATAGTGAAATTGTAAGGTTCTCAAAAGTAAAATTTGATGATGAAGGGAACAATATAACGGTATGGTATCAGAATATAACATCCGGTAAAGCGATGATGATTCCCGGCCTGAAATTTAAAATCGGCGAAGGAGCCAACTCCTGGTCGAAATGGAATTTCGTATCACTTATGCTTGCACTCTTCCTCGGTACGGCTTCATTGCCGCATATCCTTATCAGGTATTATACTGTTCCAAGTGCAAAAGATGCCCGTAAATCTACAATTATTGCAATTGCTGCTATTGGCGGTTTTTATGTACTGACTATGTTCATGGGCCTTGGTGCTGCTGTAAACGGGGTTCTTGACGTGGAATCCAGTAATATGTCTGCTCCGTTGCTTGCTAAAGCCTTCGGGGTGGGATTGTTTTCTATCATTTCGGCAATAGCGTTTGCCACAATCCTCGGAACTGTCAGCGGTTTGATTGTTGCTTCATCCGGTGCCATTGCCCACGATATAATCGATAAATACATGGGTAAAAACCTTAGTGACGACAAGAAAGTAAAAGCAGGTAAGATAGCTGCATTTTCCGTTGGTATTGTTGCTATTGTTCTTGGTATTGCTTTCAAGGGGATGAATGTGTCTTTCCTTGTCGGGTGGGCATTTGCTGTTGCTGCTTCAGCTAACCTGCCGGCAATATTGATGTTGTTGTTCTGGAAGAAAACAACTGCAAAAGGCATTGCCTGGTCCATTCTGACTGGTATCGTTTCAGCTCTCGGCATTATTCTTACATCACCAACGATGTGGGACCGTTATGGGCTTGATAGTGCAAACGCTCCGCACATGCTGGACAATCCTGCAATTATATCATTTACGCTGGCTCTTGTTGTTCTGATAATTGTTTCACTTGCAACACAGAAGGATAATAAGAACCTCCCATCAGCAGAGTAATTTGTTTTCAAAGTTCACCGGGTATTTTATTATAACCGGTGAACTTTTTTTAAAATAGATGCCCGAAGCTAAAGTATGCACCTATGTGATTTTCACTGAATCCCAAATCAAAGCCTACAACAAATGTTTTAAAAAAGTAACGCAACCCTGAAATAAAATTCGATGCAGCGTCCTTCAGGTTGTCCGGAGTAGTATCCCATGCCTTTCCGGCGTCGGCCCCCATAATTAAACCTAAATTATAGGGGAGAGTTACCCGGATTTCAGTATTTGATAGAAGTGTAGAGCGCCCGCGGAAATAATACCTGGGATAGCCTCTGAGAGTTTTATTGCCACCCAGTTTGTGTTGCAGCTGAAATGGCGGCGATGATTCCAAATAAGTATTGTACTGAATTCTTGTTGCAAAAATAAAGTAGTTTAGAAATTTTTTATAATAGGCGGCTTCGGTCATTATACGGGTGAATCTTTCAGAAGGATCGAAATCAGTCAGGTATAATTCCGTCTCGGCGCTGAGTTTATATCCTTCTGTAGGCCTGATATGGCTGTCTCTTTTATCGAGAAACAGGTTTAGAAAAATTGAAGGTGCTGAATATACATCATCATCATAAAGCGCGACTGCATCATGTCTTGGATTGAATTTGTCATAGCTCAGATAATTATATCTGAGGGCAGCACTTCCAACAAATTCTTCGGAAAAACCCCGGCTGAAAACAAGGCTTAATAATATTGGTATATCCCTGTATTTTGCATCATAATCTTTGCTTTGGAGCATATTTGTCGAATAGGCATAAGTAATAGTCAGCGGGTTGATATCTATTAGGAAATCAACGGCCAGCGGGTATTCTGTGCCCTGCCTTGTTTCAATATCCGGATAAGAAAACGTGAACCGTATGAGCCTTTCGCCTCCGGTACTTGCAAATAGTATCAGATCAAATGATTCATCATGATCAAAAGGATTTAAATAAAATCCCTTTGTGCCAAATCCGAATCCAAGATCCGAATCATAATTGGCAAGAGGCATCCATTCCAGTTTAGTGTTATCTTCATTTATCGGTTTAAAAATCTTATCGGCAATATGTATAATACCAGTGCTGTCGGATGCTTTTGCATATGAGCTAATCAAAAGAAAAAAAATAAAGAAATGAAACTTCATAATACACACCACATAATGAAATACTCCCATAATTGAATACGAGATTCAATGATGGTTAGTGTTTTGGATATTTTTCAAATCTTGGAAATATCAGTTGTTCATTGTTATAGTATTAAAAAAATATTAAAAATTGAAACTTTAATGATTTTAATTTGTTGTAAAATTATAACGTAATTTATATTACCGGTGGAGGGTTTATGATGAGGATTGTTTTTACTGTTTTTTTCCTGCTATCCTATTCGGTTTTGGGTCAAACATTCAGTGTTTTTAATATTAATACAGATGAGTTCCCAATTGTAAAAGCTAAATTTTGGGCCTTTGATTCTCTTGGTAATCAGATGACAGATTTTTCTATTGATGATTTTAACATTTACGAAGATGGGATTCAGAGGGAAGTCATTGATGTAACTTGTACCGAAACAAAAGTTGATAAATTATCAATAACAATGAGTATTGATATTTCAGGTTCAATGGGTGGGAGAAGTGATATAAGCCCAATTAATTTAGGAAAAACAACTATTAATAGATTATGTGATCAAATTCCTATGCCACCAAATGAAGCTGCTCTTTTGATTTGTGATTCGCATTCATCAATAATTCAGGATTTTACGACGGATAGAAAATTAATACGTAATGGCTTGCTGTTATTTGAATCCAGTGGGGGAACAAATATTTATGAACAGTTGCTAAATTCAAATACAGGTTTGATACATGTTGCAAAAAGAGGTAAATATAAAAAAGTTGCGATTATCTATACAGATGGTTACTGGAGCAATATGGATAATAATGTAAAGGAATGCATTGAATTATGTAGAAATAATAGTATTCAATTTTTTGCAATAATATATTCAGAATCTAATTCTTCTGATATTGGTGTAAAATCTTCCTTAAAGACAATTGCTGACTCAACCTATGGTATGCTTTATGACGGTATTACAGAATCAGAGGCGATCGATGATTTGGTAAATCGTATAATTCGGTTTGCTTATTCATCAGAACCCTGTGAAATAACATGGAAAAGTGATATATCATGCCAAGAGGATAGAAATCTCAGAATTGAATGTCTGCCGATAAATAAAGTTGAAACAAATGTTTATTCCGTACCTGATGAATTGATTGCAAAGATTGCCTATAAATATTCTATTATTAGAATTGGAAACATTGAACCCGGACAATCGATTGATACAAGCTTAGTTATTACTGCTATTAACAGTTCGTTTAATATTACAGATATTATAAGCAGCAATCCTGATTTCGATATAAATCCCAAAAGTTTCTTACTTGATTCGGGAAAAAGCAAAGAGCTTACAATAACTTTTACACCTGAGAAATCCGGCCTGTCTTATGTTGAATTCCAATTTATTGCCGCTCCGTGCAATTTTAATTATTATGCTATTGGCGGGGAAAGAACTTTAAATTCCAATGGCTATGTGCTAAAGGTTGTTCATCCTAACGGAGGGGAGGTTTTTCTTGCAGGAGCTGATACATTGGTAACCTGGGAAGGTTTGATGGAACAGGATAGCGTTGATATAGAACTTAGTACCGACAATGGCATCTCCTGGTCAATAATTGCAAAAGAAACTAATGGCCTAAAGTTTGACTGGAACAAAATTCAGTCAGCTCCGAGTAAGGAATGCTTAATAAGGATTACTGAACTAAAACCTATTCAGGACAAATATAATCCTGAGATTCAATGGCAAAGATGTTTAGGTTCTGGGGGGGAGGCTAACTGTAATCAATTTATCACTCTCGCTGATGGCAATTGTTTAATACTCTCTGGTAAAGGTATATTTAAACTGGACAAGAATGGTAATACTCTGTGGGTCAGAGATATTTACTATTATCGAGGCATTGAGAAAAATGACGGTAGCTTTAATTTTGGAAGATCAAACAAAGGAGTTGTTGAAATTGCTCATGCTTTAGATGACGGCAGAGTGGTTGAAATGAAAAACTTTAGTGGAAATGGTTCTAATGATTTTATTGATATTAAAAACACTTATGACGGTGGAAATATTATTGCCATATCATCAAGCTCATCGGATGGCATTTTTCGACAAAATAAAGGCGGATATGATTACTACCTGATAAAAACTGATGAGAATATGAATGTTCAGTGGGTAAAGAATTATGGCGGGAGTAAGGATGATAAAATTTCTTGTATTGATCTTACTATCGACGGTGGTTTTATTATTGCAGGAGTCACTTCTTCGGAAGATGGAGATATAGGAAATAAAATTGAAAGTTCAAAATTCTGGATAATAAAGGTTGACTATAGTGGACAGCTGGTCTGGAATAAATTAATTGATAAGGATAATTATAATGAAATACACGATATCAAAGTTAATGATTTTGGTAATATCTATTTATGTGGTATAAAAAGCAGAGATTTTTTCCTGATAAAATTAAATTCAAACGGAAAAATATTATTTAAAAAGAATTTTGGTGGAAGCGAAGATGATTGTGCTTATTCATTAGTAAATTCATATAACGACGGTTGTACCTTAGGAGGATATACTTATTCCAATGATGGCGATGTACAGAATAATTGGGGTTATTATGATTTTTGGATTGTAAACATTGATAAAGATGGTAATATTCTTTGGGAGAAGAATCTTGGTGGGCCGAAATGGGACAGGCTTACAGCAATAGGGATTTTACAGGACGGAGGTATAATTGCCGGTGGCCCCAGCTCATCCTATTACGGAGATGTTAAAGCTCACGGCAGATATTCTTTCTGGGTTGCAAAATTATATCCTGAGGAATTGCCAGGACAGATGGATGTTTCTGATTCACTATTTTCAATTGTTACTCCGGTTGTAGAGAGTATTGATATAGATATGAAGCAGGTTTTGGTTGGCAGTAATAAAGATTCGCTGATTACTGATTTTGTTATTAATACCGGGGAATGGCCCTGTAGAATGGATTCAATTTATTTCAAAATCGGTGGGGGTATTTTTTCTGTTGTTTCAGGATTCCCAAAATATACTGTAGGGGTCGGAGCTTCTCATTTTTGTGAAATTAGATTCTCTCCTAAAAAAGCTATTTTATACGAGGCTGAGATGATAATTATTAGCCAATCGGACACCTTGCGTCATAAAATATTCGGGGAAGGAATCGAACCTAAACTTGAGATCCTGAACAATTTGATTGATTTCGGCCAGGTAGTAGTCGGAGAAAATAAAGATACTTTGCAGATAACAACTATTAAAAATATTGGCGATTCGCCGGTTCGAATTACTAAGACTAAATATGCATTACAAAATGAGGAGGAGTACTCAACAATTTCCGGAGGCGGCCCGTTTGTAATAAACCCGGGTCAGGAATGGCTGATGGACATTAGGTTTTCTCCGGTAAGATCAGGAAGAAAAAGCGGTTTGTTGGAATTTTATTTTGACGGCTTAGGCAGTCCTGCAAAATTACAATTGTTTGGTGAGGGCATTGTTGTTCCGAAGATTTCCGCCACTTTTGCCGGTTTCGGGAATTTATTATGCGAGCCAGCCATTTATTCTAATATCTATATAGAAAATATTGGACAGGATACATTGGTTGTTAAAGATATCAATATTTCAGGTATTAATGAAGAGGATTTTGTAGTTAACGAGATATTCCCATTTAAAATTGAACCTGATAGTTCTAAAAATGTAAATATTCTTTTTAGGCCATCAACAACAGGAGAAAAAGAAGCAGAACTATCAATTTATTCAAATTCATACATTGATTCAATATTGAATATTCCAATTACCGGCAGAAAAGATAGTGTTAATATACATTGGAAAGATGATATTATTGATCTTGGAACAGTCAATACCGGTGAAACCATTGATACTACCATACAATTGATTAATAATGGTACAATAAGAAACACAGCCTTTGTAGATGGATCCGGAGTTTTTGATTTTAATTCGGACAGATTTGTAATTGCGGCAGAGGACTTTGGGAATTTAAAAATATCTTTCCCGGGCATTGCATACGAAAGTATTATTGATGAAAATTTAAATTTAATTGATTCAATTTGCAAAAGGAAAAGTAATATTCGAATTCTCTTAGAAATAGTAAAAGAAGAAATACCATTAGCTGTGGCTCAACTTAAAATACCAGATAAAAAGGCAGAAACCGGCGAGATAATTAGTGTTCCAATATTTCTTGAAAACATAGAAAACCAATTGCCGGAAGGTATCAAATTGGAATCTGTTGATCTGGAATATAATCCTTCTTTATTATACCCAATTGATTATGAACAGGTATTAATTGATAATTATAAAGCTTCTATAACCTTAGATAGCCTCATAATCGATGGTGTGCCGGGCGATACGCTTAGTCGTGTACGTTTTATTACAGGTTTGGGGAACAGCCCAGAGTGTCCTCTGATTCTTTCCAATCCAATCTACGATTTAAATAGCGCCAGTATTATTTTTATTGACGGTAAATTTACTTTATCAAATATTTGTAGGGAAGGAGGCGCACGGCTTGTTAATCCTTTTGCGGAATCAGGAATTATAAATATTTCGCCAAATCCGGCAGAGGATAAACTGAAAATTGAAATCGGCCTGGTTGAAAATGGGATTTATGAATTATGCATATACAATATTTATGGCCAGAGAGTTAAGAGCATTGATAGTGGCTTGAACGATCAGATCGTAATCAGAAGTGTTGAAACTGATATTCGAGATGTTGCCAGCGGTGTGTATTATATTGTTTTAATGACAAGAAATCAATATTTCACAAAAAAAATTCTTATAGGAAAATGACTTGCTTTCAGGAATGTCATTTAATATTAAAAAAGCCCGTTATCCGGAAGATAGCGGGCTTGAAGAAAATATTTTGATGGCATCAGTTTTTGATCAGTTTCCTGCTGAATGAAGTTGTTTTTCCATTGTTGTTACTGATCAGGATATTGCAGATATAAACGCCGCTTGTCAGGTTTGACAGGTCTGCAATTATATTATTGCCTGAATAGTATGAATCAGAAGAATAAACTTTTTCTCCGTTAATATTGAAAATATTCATGCTGCAAGTCCCGTTTATTTCTTCTGACAGGCTGATAATGGCCAGGTTATCAACCGGATTAGGACTTATCAATATACCATTGATATCACTGGTTTCCTGGTCTTCAATTCCGTTTACATTAAAAAGGTCGTCCAAGTTGAATTCTATAGGAGTAACCATACATCCGGGAAGTTCCGGGGTGGCCATTCCTAACTTCACTTTTCTCAGGTAGGGGATATATTCCACTTCATGAATTGTATATGACCAGTAAGTTCCGTCAGCACCACAAGCCTGCCCAAGCATATTCCAGCTTCTTTCAACGGTCATATCGGAATCCGAACTAAGTGAATCCATAAGTCGGTCGAAGCGGTCACAATCTTCCGGGGCAATCATTTTCCGGAAATGGTTTGTTGTTACAAGGTTTGTTCCTTCAATTTCAGTATTGTCATCAATTGTTCTGACAACAACGCCGTGATCAGGATTACATTCCAGGATTATTGCACTGTCCTGGTTAGCAAGAGCCGAAGCAGTATGGATAATAAAACCACCGGCCTGAACTTTTTCATTGAAAGCATAATAAACATCAGAGGATTTTACTTCGTTGTCGCCGTTGGCATCCCAAATTTCCAAACCGTTTCTTAGTGTAAGCATACTTGGGTGTGCCTGCTGTGATGGAATATTTCCATGATCGTTGCCCATGTGGTGAAAAGCGCATACACCACCGGCATTAATACCAGAAACAGAACCCATCAGCCCGCTGAATGTAAAGTTAACCCATGCCTGTTCAGAACGGCTTGCAGGAATATGAACAATCATTAACTGGCTGTTTACAAGAACTGTGCTTGAGCTCCAGTCCAGAAGCCTTGTAATAACAAGTTCACCCTGTAATTCCGGATCGTCTTTTGTTGATTCTCCCCAGCTTGAAACACTTGAGCAACCAAATCTTGCTGCGAGGTCGGGAACTGAATTTGCTATAATAATATCAAAAGTATCGAAATCCCTACCGAAAATTTCATAAAACTCATCGTCCCAGCCGGCTTCTTTTATACCATCCAGAATGCCCTGAGCTTCTTCTATGTAATAATCTTCCACGCCAATAAGAAATTTGGCCTGAGCTTTTAAGTTGTTATAAAGAATAGTGTTCCCACTGAATAACTCAGCAAAGAAATAATCTTTGAAAACAGTGTAAAAGTCTTCTGCACAGTAATAACCAATTGCAAATCCTCTTTCCTGGTGAGTTCCCCAAACGTATAGAGTTTTTATACCGTTAAAATCTTCCATCCGTCCGTTAATTTCAGCAGATTTAAGCGATGAAGAAAAAGTCAAAATGATCGCCAAAAGTAATATAATACGTTTCATAATTCAATCCGTCGATTCAGAAAATACATTTTTCAAATATAAAGAAAATATATTACTATTTAGCTGAACAATGAAAATTCGATAAAATTGCAGGAAGCTGTCATACTGAGCGTCAGCGAAGTATCCATTCTTCTACATATTCTGCTATATTACGTGGATTCTTCCCTCGCTGCTCTCGGTCAGAATGACATTTCTCGATATTTTTCTTCAATAACAGCAATATATTTACCAACCTGAGTAGAAACGAAAATATTATTTTGAAATAAATTAAGATTGCAAACTAAAAAACAAACCATCTTCTGTGACAGCAGGAGATGGTTTGGTAAATTGAATATCCTCGAAGCAGGAATACTGTTCTGTTACAGGCTAAGTATTACATTGAACCTTGCGTTGAACCATTCGTCCTTATCCGTGCCTTGTTTTTTCTCACTTATCATACTAATATCAGACTGGATCTTAACTTTATTCTTAAAAAGGAAATAACTATAGCCGATTGCGTAATCTTTTCGTTTACTTACTTTATTGCTTATTTTGCTATCGGGTTCTACTAATCCAAAACGAAAGGCAATATTTGATTTATTGCTAATCATATAATTTATTTGGGCAGACCCACCTCTTCCTGCAAAAATATAAGTGCTTTCTCCGGTTTCAGTATTAGTTTGTAGTATATTGTCTGCTGTCCTCGAATAGTATTCGCCAAAGATTGAAAACCCATTATACTTAAATAATAAATCAGCAAAAAGAGATTTGATGTCTTCCGGGTATAATAATGCCGTACCAAGTGTAGCCCTGTTCCAGACTGCATCCTGGTTTAGAGAATATGAAGCGCCAAGTAATAATTTCGGGCTTTTCTCAAAGTTCGAATCAAAAGCCGACCTGTCATTTTTCTTATCAAATTTCCCGAGTGGAAGCAATTCTAATCTGCCTGTATAGCAATAGCCGTTTCCGTTCGATTCCATATTCCTGCCTTCGCCTGTTGTCATAGCCGCGTAAAAACGCCAGTTAAAGTTATTAATACCTGACTCGTGATGAATCTGCAGGCCGTTATCCCTGTATGTTGTAAAAACTTTCTCGGCGTATGAGCGTTCGGGGAAACTTAATGTAGCAAATGACATAAGCCTGGATAAATTGCCGGGAAGCTTACCTTGTCCGAATACAAGTTTTGTACCCTTCATGAATTCCCAGTATATCATAGCATCAAAAAGAGGCCCCGGATTATCTTTTTCCGGATCCCTGTTCGAAACCATATCCCTGTTTGTGAACCCAAACTGTATAAGGTATGTTAATTTTGGTGTAAACATGAAACCGTTGAATTTTAATCGAGAACGCCTTATATATGAATTCAGCGTCAGGTCTTCGTTCGCATTTTTTCCCCATACTCCTTCAATTCGCGGCTGCATACTGACAACTATTTTACAAGCGACGCTGCTGTCAGAAGCCTGTAAATTAATGCCGTCTTTTAATGAAAACGAAGATTGAGAGTAAGAAATTGAAACAGAAATTAAAATTATCACTATTGATATTGGTAATTGTTTGATTAATACTGATTTTTGCCGTCTGTTTCTGCATAATGTTCGAAAAAAAGTAATAAAATCTATTGTCATAGCCAGCCCTGTGCAATATTTAACATCGGGTAATGTATATTATTCTAAATTAAAATCAAAATACTAATTCGCCATAGTAATATTTATTTGATTTTAGATTTAAAATTAAAGAGGAGTTGATAAAATTGATGATCCTTTTATCCTGATAATTATAAAAGGTTTTGGCGCTATTGATTTTCAGGTTGAAATAAATCTCCTTTACTTCACAAAAATTTGATACAAATAAAAGGTTCTTTTTATTTCCAGTAATAATAAAAGCTATTATATTTTTATTTGAAACTTCAGGCAATACTAATTCAGAATTTTTATCAATTCCGAATTCCTCCCGGATTGAGAATAATTCTTTTAATAAATTTATTCTGAATAATTCATTCTGCCCCGGATTCATGTAATGAGCCGAGAATAGTGGCAGTTCTTCCTCCGGATATTGGGCTGATTCTTCAGGAAAGAAATTCAGGCCTGTATTTACAGGGCGTTTCTCGCCGGTTTCAACCCCGGAATGAATATATGGCAGGCCCGGCAAAAGGAGGGAAGCTGCAATACGGCACATAAATTTATCATCATTATACCTGGCAGCAATTCGTGGGGTATTATGTGTTTCCGGAGCGAGAAATATTGGCAGGGATAGTTTCTTTGTTGATATTTTCCTGAGCAGGTTTTTAAAATCATCAGTATTATAAATATCAAAAAACAAACGGCCGAGCGATGCATTATATCCTGATCTGACAGAATGCGCGTCGGGATTGAAGTTTTCCTCGAAAAATATAAAATCAGGTTTTATACTTCTGGCTTTTTTTACTATTTCTTTCATTAGTTCCGATGGTATCGCGTGCCCCATATCTATCATCACGCCGTCGATATCAAAATTTTTGATATAATGAGGTATTATATTTGAAATATAATACCAAAGATCATCGACTTTTCGCCCATCATTTTTCAGTTTGTTATCATACATACGTATGGTGTTGTAGGCGATATAATTAAAATCCGGATGATTGTATAAGCGCAGGTAAGTAACGTCATCCCAGGGCGGCTGAGGGTCGTTAGGCGGCCAGTCTGCAAATGCGCCGGGTATGATACATCTCTTACATTTCGAATAACCAATAATTTTTCCGTCTTCGATTTTTAATTTATCCGGAACCGGTGCAAATATTCCTTTATATTTTTCATCGGGTTCAGGCAGATATTCCAGATTTCCTGATTCTGCCTTTTTAATTATTCTATCAACAACTTCATTTTCAAAATTTGGCGGTCTGTAATTCTCAATAATATCTTCATCGTCCCATATCCAGTAAAACCATTCCGGATGATCAAGAGCCAGAATACTATCCCGGGAAGCAGTGCGGAATACAAATTCCATTGTTACCCTGATATTCATTTTATGTGCAGCCTGAACAAATGCCTTGAACTGTTCATCAACTGAAATGCCGTGTATATTATCTGCAAGATCAATATCAATTTCCAGAGGGTTGCTTACGGCATAGGGAGATCCAAGGTTGCCCTTCATACCGGACTTGCCCCTTTTGCAGACCGGCAGAAGGCTGACAGTATCGGCGCCGAGATATTTTATATAGGGCAGCATGGCAATAGCTTTCAGGAAGGTCCCGTTTTCTTTTAATAATCCCGGCTTATCTTCCAGGATCCCGTCGCCGTCATGATCGAAAGCACATGCATATCGAATAAACAGGTTATAAATAATATCTGTCTGCCTGTAATCAAAATCATTGTTGATAATATTATCAATGATCATTGAATAAAATTCATTTGGGTTTGGAAAATTTTCGACTTCCGATCCATCCCGCAAGGGGAGGTCTACTAAATTTAAGCCCCTCCTTTGGATCCCGACAGGTCGGGACAAGGTAGGTTTGGGGAGGTCATTTCCTGAATTTCGCAAATTTTTTATTCGGTCGGATGTAGAACTGAATTTATCACCATTCTTTATACTCTTATAAACAAACATTTCAGGGAATTGCCTGATCCTGTAATTCCCTTCCATCAGCTTTGTATTTTTCAGGGCTTCAGATAATTTCTTCAGTTCTTTCATCGTCTTCCTTTTCTGCCTGTTCGAAATCAAATTCTCTTATCGCTTTGAAAATTTTATCATTCACGATATTTTTCAATTTTTCATCATCAGCCTTACGAATATTTTCAACCGAGCCGAATTCACTTAGTAATTTGGTGGCAGTCTTTTCTCCAATGCCCGGAATGTTTGTAAGTATTGTCTGAAAAGTTCTTTTACTTCTAAGTTGGCGGTGGAAAGTAATCGCAAACCTGTGTGCCTCATCCCTGAGCTGCTGAATCAGTTTCAGGCTGTTGGATGTTCTGGGCAGGATCAGCGGTTCGGATTCACCCGGAAAGAAAACTTCCTCCAGTTTCTTAGCAAGTCCTACAATAGTTATCTTATCCTGAATTCCCAGGTCTGTCAATATTCTGTATGCTGATGAAAGCTGCCCTTTACCTCCATCAATAATAATCAGGTCGGGCAACACGGTTTCTTCATTTACAAGCCGGGTATAGCGTCTTTGAACCACTTCTCTCATAGCGGCAAAATCATCATTTTTCAATACAGTCTTATTTTTAAACTTCCTGTAATCAGATTTTTTGGGTTTGCCGTCCTCGAATACCACGAGCGATGATACAAGGTCGGTTCCCTGTATATGCGAGTTGTCGAAGCACTCAATCCGGCGAGGCGGTTTTTTCATTCTCAGGTCCCGCTGTAATGCTGTTACGGCATGGGGAACTGACTGTTCGCGTTTTGCTATTGCCAGGTGATATTCCCTGAGTACGAATTCTGCGTTTGCCCTGGCCATGTTCAGCAGGCTTTTCTTGTCGCCGCGCTGAGGTATATGAATATGAATCGGCCTGCCCCTGCGCTGCCCCAGCCAGTCGGTCAGGTATTCAAGTTCTGCCGGCTCGCTTTGCAGAAGTATCTCGGGAGGAATAAAATCTGTTTCTATATACCATTTTTCAACTGTTCGTCGTATAATATCATCGTCGGATTGTTCGTCAGCTTTTGTTATTATAAAATGACGTTTTCCTATCAGCTTGCCTTCCCGGATTTTAAATACAATAGCACATGCCGAATCATCAACGCGGGCAAGTGCAAACATATCGCGGTCAATCATTTCTGTTGTGATAATCTTTTGTTTCGATGTGAAATCTTTCAGCATAAGCAGTTTGTTCCTGACTTCGGCAGCAGCTTCGAACTCCATTTTTTCCGATAGCTCCTTCATCTCCTCTTCCATGGACTTTTCAAGCTCCCTGGTTTTTCCGGTAATTATCTTGACTGCACGGGAGACGTCTTCGTTATACTCAGCTTTAGTGATAAAACCTTCGCATGGCCCCTTGCATTTCTCAATATGATAATCCAGGCATATCTTGAATTTTTTGTCCCGGATAGCGGCTTCCGTGAGTTTCAGGTCGCAGCTTCTGATCTTGAACAGGTTGCGGCTGATCTTCAGCACAGATTTCATCTGCCCCACATCCGTGAAAGGCCCGAAATATTTCGATCCGTCCCTTATCACTTTTCTTGTATAGAATATCCTCGGGTATTCCTCATTGGTTATCCTGATATAAGGATATGATTTGTCGTCCCTGAGCAGAACATTATATCGAGGTTTCAGCTTTTTTATCAGGGTGTCTTCAAGTATCAGGGCTTCTGCCTCCGAATCAACCACAATTACTTCCAGGTCGGCTATTTTGCTGACCATAGCTACAGTTTTAGCATCAACCGGGCGTTTGTTCTGGAAATACTGCCTGACGCGGTTGCGAAGTATCTTTGCTTTTCCAACGTAGATCACTTTTCCGGATTTATTCTTAAACTGATATACTCCCGGCTTTACGGGTAGGTTTGCCAGTTTCTGCTCCAGGCTGGCAATGCCTTCCTGACCCTTACTTTCAGTTTCAATATTTATATTTTCTGTCATTAGAATTATGTTTTATTCACAATTTACTAAAAATTTGTTTTAACTTATACGATGTTCCATAATCGAACTAAAACTTTTCTTAATAGCTTTCCGGAGTTTATCAGATATTTAATTGTAAGAGTGTGCAGGTGTAGGGCAGACTGAATGGAGTGAGTAATCCGGTATTCATGCGGGTTGCAGGTTATTTGTTGCGATTTGAATGATATCCTAAATTGCTTTTTCTGCGTACCCCTGATTGGACTTTCGGAGAGATGAATTCCAATTTGATGCATGATTCCATAAGAAGGTTTCACACTTCGCGCTTTAGGGAGCGGAAACAGTATTTGAATAATTGAAACTGCGATTTCAAAAAATTCGTAAATTCAATATTTCTATGTGTATCAGGTGAATATTATTCTATTTGAAACTGTATATATTTTTCAGTACCCAGTTTATTAAATAATTTAATAAAATAGTTGCCGGCGGGAATATCTCCCGGGAGTTGAACTGATATTTTTTTACCGGAACTAATAATCTGCCCCTGAGCCGTTAGTTTCCCTTCAATATCGAAAAGAGACCAGGATGAAGCAATAAATTTATCGTCCTCTATAAGGATTGTAATTGTTTCGCCTTTTCCGGCGGGGTTTGGGTAAATTCTATATTGTTCTTCCTGCTTTTCCTCGATACCAAGAATTGAAGACCCTTTGAAAATCATTCCTCTGTTAGTGCCAACGTATATTTCCCCGTTATCGTCAATTATCACACAGTTCAAATCGAGAGACCAGTCAGTTGAATCAAGCATGTACTCCCTGCTCCAGGTTTTTCCTCCGTCATGGGTCAGGTACATTCTTCCGAACCTTCCAACAGATATACCATTCAGTGAATCTGCGAAAAAAATATCAAATTGACGGGATTTATTAATTCTTTCTTCAAGCAGGCTTGTTTCCCATGAGTCACCGGCGTTGCTTGTATGTACTATCATATCGACAGTTTTATTGCCGATTAATTTTGCGGGAATTCCCCACCAATTATCCTTGTTAAGGCAAAAAACAGCGCCTGCGCCATTGTACGGATAGTCATGTTTTTCCCAGCTTTGCCCCCTGTCGGTGGAAACAAGGAACTTGAATCCCTCGTGTTCAAGGTATGCGAGCATAAGCAAATAGTCAGGCCCGACCGATGAAAACCCAAAAATATTCAGGCGGTTAGTATCTATTTTATCAATATCCCTTCTGTTTTGCATGTAATCGGTAAATATTGAAAATCCAAAATATCCGCCGACAATAGAGAATCCGTCTTCGGATGTAAGGGCAAAACCAATTCCGTTAGATTCGTGTTTCAGTTTGTCCCTGACCCATGTTTTGCCATAGTCAGAAGAATAAATGTAGTAGCCGTCTGATTTGCTGGTACACGAGGCCAGAATGCGTGGCCCTGACACCGAAATTGCCCGGGGCCATACTTCTCCCGAATGATTTTCCGGGTTGAGGAAGGCAATGGAATCGGGGAGGATATCAGTCCAGTTTTTTCCCCTGTCCGAACTGATCGTTACCTGCGGTTTACCGATAGTACTATAAGAGTTTACAGCATAAATAATACCATCTTCAATGGCAAAATCCGAAAAAGAATAGCTTGTATTTTTAATATAAACAATTTCCCAGTTTATATTGGGTAATGACAGTAGTACGTTGGGTAAAATTATCATTGATATTATAGTAATAAAAATTGTTCTCATGATTAATTCCTGGTTGATAAAATTAAGTAGGGCAATATTATCTTATTATCATAAATTTTTCATAGTCAGACTCATTAATATTTTCAATTCTGATAATATATATACCTGCCGGCAGTATGTTTCTGATGATACTGCCAATACTAATGCTGCCGCTTTCATTTGTAATTATTTTTTCAGCTATTGTCCTGCCTGAAATATCAGTTATCAGAAATTGGCTTCCGGGCTTTATTGATTGATATTCCAAAATAATATTATCCGGATTTCCGGAAAATTCAGGGCATACATTTATGCATTTCTTTGCATTATCATAGTGATCGTCTATTCCTGTAGGTTCGGGAATGACCTCGATGATATGATTTTTCCCGCTCAATAGCTTTATTGAAGTTTTGAAGGCCTTTAAAAAAGAAAAACTAAAATATCCGCGAGAATTATAAAGTTCGGTTAAATTCATTTCTTTCCAACTGTTTCCTCCGTTTGAAGTTGATAATAAAGAATGCTCGTTGGTAGATGCAAAAGCAATATTATTATCTATAAAGCTGAAATTTTTGATATGCATAGGCGTTTCATCGCCTGTTTTAACAATTTTCCAACTTTCTCCGCCGTCATTTGTTGTAAAGGTATAATTATCAAACTTGCCATTGAATTTAGCTGTATAGCCGATAAGGCAACCCCTGTTTTCGTCAAAGAAATGTATGTCGCTATACTGGTACATTTTCAGGTCGTTGCTTAGTACGGGCAGTGCAAATTTTTCCCATAAAGAAAAATCACGGGCAATTTTAATAAGTGCAGGCCCGTTTTCATCAGAACCCAGGAAAAAATTGTTATAAGCAGTTATTGAATTACGATTATACCATAGAAACCTGAATTCCTGTGGTATTTCTTTTTCCTCCCAGTTTATTCCCCCGTCCGCTGTTGTAAAGAAATGTATATTGTCATTTTCATCGAATATTCTCAGGTATCCGCTTGTTTCGTCATACATGTCAATCACATCCACGAACCACCCATCCCTAATTGTAATCGTTTCCCAGTTTTTCCCGAGATCGCTGCTGCGCCTTACCTGCCCTGAATCGCAGGCAAGAAGCAGCAGGTTCTTATCTCTGAAACAAAAACTGTTGAAACGTGGAAAAAAAATCAGATTGTTAGGGTTTATAGTATCTGCAAGAACTGTTTCCCACGAGTTGCCTCCGTTGCTTGTCAGCCGGATAATTCCACCGTGCTCGTAATAAAGTGTAGTTGCAAGCCAGGCCCCGTGCAGGCTGTCCGCCCATTCCATCCATCTGTCGTGATATTTAACAGAGTTCAGGCTGTCTAAAATTTTCCATTGTTCCGAAAATAAAGTCGAAGAGAAAAGTAAAAACGCGAAAAGTAAGGATAGCATCTTTTTCATGTTTAACCCGCATTTTATTATAAAAACTACAACAATCCTGTAAGGGAAAGCGTGAAATTATTTCGATATTTGTTGTGAAATCACTATATTATGCCATGGTTATGTTACTCGATGGCATTGAATAATAATAACCCGGATATGTTGGCAAGCACCGGCATATCTGTATTTATAATATGCACTAATATAAATTTTAGCAGGGTATTTTGGTCATTAAGGCCCCCAACCTTAGTTAGAAAATGTACAATTTTATTTATACACAATGTAAAAAAAAAGAAACATATTCCAAAGAATATTTTAATTTTATAAAAAATATTTCACAATGATAATGAATAATATAATCCTGATAAAAGCAGATATTACAAAATTGAATGTGGATGCCATTGTAAACGCAGCAAACAGCGGGCTTGGCGGCGGTGGCGGAGTGGACGGAGCAATACACCGTGCTGCAGGCCCGGAAATACACATGGAGTGTATGGATATTATTGCAAAGATCGGCAGGCTGCCTGCGGGCGAGGCGGTGATTACAGAGGCAGGGCTTATGCCGTCTAAATACGTTATTCATACTGTGGGGCCTGTATGGCGAGGAGGAATGAATAATGAGCCGGAGCTGCTGGCAAACTGCTATACTAATTCATTACAGCTCGCTGAAGAAAATGGCTGCCGGTCAATTGCTTTCCCGAATATCAGCACGGGAATTTACGGTTACCCGTTGGAGAAGGCCGCCATGGTTGCCGTCAAATCTGTAATTGATTATCTAACTGAAACAAAAAGCGGTATGGAGATAACATTTTGCTGCTTCGAGGAGGAAAACTACAGGCTCTATAATGATTTGTTAAAATAAAAAAAGCCGTCCGGAAAGACGGCTTTTGTGATTAAAGATTTATCTTTTCTCAGTTCTTCTTTTCTTTATCATCGAAATTCATATTCTTCAAGGCTGAAATCTGTGCCATACTTACCGGCGGTAGTTCATCCCCTTTGATAATCAAATCAAGTTCCACAGCGTCGATATTTTCTCTTTCAAGAAGGATTTTCGATGCCCGATGCAAGATATCAATATTATCGGTTAGTAAAGTTTCAGCTCTATCGGCAGCGGTCAGCAATATTTTACGAACTTCAGTATCAATAAGCTGGGCTGTTTGCTCGCTATGGTCTCTTGGTTGAGAAAGTTCCTTACCAAGGAAAACTTCTTCCTGCTCGTGGGCAAATGTAATTGGTCCTACGGCCTCGCTCATGCCCCAGTCGCAAACCATCTTGCGGGCAAGTTTTGTAGCCCTTTGCAAATCATTGGCAGCTCCGGTTGAAAGCTTTTTGAATACTATTTTTTCTGCTGCCCGGCCGGCCAGAAGAGTAATAATGTGAGCTTCAATATATGGTTGAGACCAGGAATGGAATTCTTCGTTTGGCAAATACGAAGTTACACCCAGAGCTCTGCCTCTTGGGATAATTGTGATTTTGTGTACGGGGTCTCCGTCAGGAAGCAGCTTGCCAACAAGGGCATGACCCATTTCATGGTATGCTGTCATTTCCTTTTCCTTATCGGAAATCACCATGCTCCGGCGTTCAACGCCCATCAAAACTTTGTCTTTAGCATTTTCAAAATCATACATCGTAACTTTGTCGCTGTCCCTGCGTGCTGCAAGAAGAGCGGCCTCGTTAACAATGTTAGCAATATCGGCTCCTGAAAGTCCCGGAGTACCTTTAGCAAGAACGTCCAATTTGATATCGTCACTCATTGGTATGTTTTTGGTATGAACTTTAAATATTGCTTCGCGTCCTTTCACGTCGGGCCTGTCCACAACTACCTGGCGGTCGAAACGTCCGGGCCTGAGCAGGGCAGGATCAAGAACATCCGGCCTGTTTGTTGCTGCAATAATAATAACACCGCTGTTCTGTTCAAAGCCGTCCATTTCAACAAGCAGCTGGTTAAGTGTCTGCTCTCTTTCGTCATGTCCTCCGCCAAGTCCGGCACCGCGATGTCGTCCTACAGCATCAAGCTCGTCAATAAATACAAGGCAGGGATGATTTTTCTTTGCCTGGTCAAAAAGATCACGTACACGGCTTGCACCCACACCAACGAACATTTCCACGAAATCAGCGCCGGATATAGAGAAGAAAGGCACGTCAGCTTCACCGGCAACTGCTCTTGCAAGTAGTGTTTTACCAGTACCGGGAGGGCCCACCAGCAGTACACCGCGTGGAATTTTTCCGCCCAGTTTCTGGAATTTTTTGGGCTCTTTCAGGAATTCAATTACCTCTTCAAGTTCTACCTTGGCTTCGTCAGCTCCGGCAACGTCATCGAAAGTAATTTTTACCTGGCTTTCTGAATGAAGTTTCACTCGGGCCTTACCAAAAGTGAATATTCCCTTCGAACCGCCTGATTGCATCCTTCGCATTATCACCACGAAGAAAACTACAAGTAATAGAAGAGGCAGGATAGAAATTATCGTTCCCCAGAACGGGCTTTCGCCTTCCTCATATTTCCATGTAATTCCCTTTTCTGCCCATCTTTTTTCGGTGTCAGTATCCAGAACTCCGAGTTTGGTAACGAAATATTTTACTTCTCTCGGTTTCCCTTCAATGGTAATAGTTATTTTCTCTTTAAGTTCTCCGTGGAATTCAAAATCATTCAATTGGGTTTTTGTTATCGTGGCCTCTCTGATCAGGTCCTGTTCCAGCAAATCCTGATATTGGGTGTAATTTACCGGCCATTCTCCGCGCTGGTTGCCCTGGGTGAAAACGTACACCGAGAATAATCCGGCTGCGATAACAACCCAAAGCAGCATATTTCTGAAGAATTTGTTCTGCTGGTTATTACCGTTTTTTCCAAAATCACCAAAAGGATTCATTTTCTTAAAATCGTTATTGTTATCATCCTTTTTTCCGGGTGAATCGCTCATTAATTCGAACCTCCGTTCCAAAATTTATTCAGTTCAAGTTTTATCAAATTCATTGACGTAACAGCGATGTTTTTCATTTTTTCAACTTCGCTGAAACAAAATATGCAATTTAGCCATATTTTTCCAATTAAAGTTAATGAGTGATAAATAAAATAGAGATTTTATTCTTATTTGAAAATGAGAAATATATTTTTGTTGATGATAAGGAAATTAGTAATTTGTTTCTGGGAATGACTCGCAGAATGAAACAGGCAAGATACAGGATATTTAAGCAGTAACTGACGATATTAAATAAATTAGAAATATGTTTAATTCTTGTTTCCACATTTTTAAAAATTATTAAAGGTTTTACAATGGACTGGTATTTGAAAGTAATTAAGAATTACGTCGGATTTGACGGCAGAGCGAGAAGAAAAGAATACTGGATGTTTGTTCTGTTCAACATCATTTTTGCAATAGCCGCCAGTATTCTGGACATGATAATCGGAACATATTTCGTTATTCAGCTTTTGTACGGGCTGGCTGTGTTAATTCCGGGTATTGCTGTTTCAATCCGAAGGCTGCACGATACTGATAAAAGTGGTATCTGGATATTAGTATCACTTATTCCGATCATTGGCGGAATCTGGCTTATTGTTTTAATGGTTGGGGAAGGTACAACCGGTGATAATCAATACGGGCCTGATCCCAAAGCAGTTACCCCGTAGTTTTTTTATTCAGAAGCCTCTGATACAATAAGCAAAGCTATGATCTATTATTCAGCAGACAATTGTTCTGCTGAATATTTTTTATTGTGTTAGTGGTTGAAACTATTTAATTGCTGTCGGACAAATATAATAATTTTGAATAATTTGATCAGATTTGCTATGTTGCCCGGAAGTGATATATAATTTCCCTTGATATTCATGAAAAATTTTGTAAATTATAAAAAAATTATATTTTATATTATATGGCCTTATGAAAAAAGTATTAGTAATTGAAGATGAAGATGCAGTTCTTGAAAATATCATGGAGATAATTGAAGAATTGGATTATGATGTTATCGGAGCAAATAACGGAATTAAAGGAATTGAGTTAGCCAGAAAGCACTTACCGGATTTGATAGTCTGTGATATTATGATGCCTGAATTAGATGGCTTCGGTGTACTTAAAGCTCTTCAGGATAATGAATCAACAAGTTCCGTACCGTTTATTTTCCTAACTGCCAAGGCCGATAAGGATGACCTTCGAGAAGGTATGAATCTTGGAGCTGACGACTATCTAACCAAGCCGTTTACACCTGATCAGCTCTATAAGGCTATTGAAGTAAGGATGAAAAAAACGGATAATCTACGCAAGGATTCTGAAAAGAATCTTGATGAACTCAGGCAAAACCTTACTACGTCCCTGCCTCACGAATTCAGAACTCCGCTTAACGGAATTATGGCTTCATCTCAATTTTTGATCGAATATTTTGATTCTCTGGAATCCGAGGAGGTTGTTCAGCTTCATAAAAATATCTATACTTCTGCCCAAAGGCTTCACAGGCTGATTCTGAATTACCTGTTTTATGCTGATATCGAGATACTCAGCAAAGACCGGGAACAGTTAGAAAAATTAACAGGATATGTTACATCCAATCCTGTGGACATAATTACTTCGGCATTCGAAAAAGAAGCTTCCGAATTTGAACGGGTTGATGATTTGCATTATGAACTTGATGATACTCCTGTGCGAATTATGCAGGAACATCTACTAAAGATTTGCGAAGAGCTTTCAAATAATGCGTTTAAATTCTCTGATAAGGGTACTCCGTTAGAGATCACATCCTCGGTTGAAGGAAATTTATATAGATTATCAATAAAAGACTATGGCAGAGGGATGAGCGCCGATCAAATAAGGAAAATCGGAGCATTCGTACAGTTCGACAGAAGGGTATATGAACAGCAGGGCCCGGGCCTTGGACTTGTTAGCCTGAAAAGAATTGCTGAAGTTTATGGCGGGGTTTTTAAGATTGACAGCGAATTTGGAAAATATACTGAAGCTACGATATATCTTCCTGTAGCTGGCTGATTTTCAAGAATATTATAAATATTTCCAGTTATATTACCCGGAAATATCCGGGTAATATTTTCAGATAATATAATTGTTAATAGTTCAACTTGCCTTTTTCAAATAAATTTACGATATTATAAATGAATACTCCCGGAGGTATTTCCTTGTAATAAAAGTATATATAAAATGTTGGAGAGAGTGTTATGAAAAAGATTTCTACTTTGCTAATTGTAAGCTTTCTATCAATTCAGATTAATTTATCAGCTCAGGAAAGCGGAATCCTTTGGACTTGGGGAAGTAATGGGTATGGCGAACCTGGCGACGTGACTTTTGAAGATAATTATATTCCCACACAGATTGTAAAAGATAAAAAATGGATTAGCGTTGCTGCAGGTTCTTTCCATACAATAGCAATTTCAAACGGCCTGAATTCGGTTAATGAAAATCGGAATTTTGTAGATGATACATCCCTGAAATGCACTCCCAATCCGGTTTCTGAAAATACTAATATTGAATATTACATGCCAAAAGCAGCTTATGTTTCTCTGAAAATATATAAAATTGCCGGGCAGCTTGTGCAAACAATTTCAGAAGGGGAGGCCACTTCGGGGCAACATCAGCTATCTTTCGATGCAGGCAGCCTTGCAAGCGGCATATACAATATTCAACTGATTACCTATGGAGTGAAAGTAAATGAGTTGCTTGTGGTTGAAAAGTAGGGTTTTATTAAATGCTGTCAAATTGTAATCGAAAATATATAATGCTATTGGGAAACCGGAATATACCAGGATCAAATTTATGAAGAAATTTATAAAAACAGAAAATTATAAAATCTGGATTAAAGAAATAAAATCTGCGATTCGGTCGGCAAGGTTAAAAGCTGCTTTGTCAGCAAACAGCGTGCTTATTGATTTTTATTTCGATATTGGGCGGATGATAGCAGAGAAAGATGCAGAATGGGGCAGCAAGTTTCTTGATCAATTATCATCAGATCTGAGAAAGGAATTTCCTGATATACAGGGCTTTTCGCTTACTAACCTGAAATATTGCAGATTGTTTTACAAATATCTGGCAAATAGTCCCCAAACCGGGGACGAAAGTCAGGTTTCAATTAGTCCCCAAACTGGGGACAAATTTACGATTATTAAACAAACTGATTTATATAAGTCAATCAGGAAGCTGCCATGGGGCCATATTAAATTGTTGACAGGTAAAGTTAAAGAATTGCCTGAACTGATTTTTTATGTAAATAAAGCTATTGAACATGGGTGGAGCAGGAATGTGCTTGCATTACAGATACAAACAAGCCTGTTTGCAAGGCAGGGAGCGGCGATAACAAATTTTAAAGATACACTTGACTTACCACAGTCAGACCTTGCCGAACAAACCCTTAAAGACCCATATACATTTGATTTTCTTTCAATAACAAAGCCATTTAACGAACGTGAAATTGAAAATAAATTGATAGATCATATTAGCAATTTTATGCTCGAATTGGGAAAAGGGTTTGCTTTTATCGGGCGTCAGTACCATATCCATATAGGTGATTCTGATTACTATATCGATTTGCTCTTTTATCATATAAAACTAAAATGCTATGTAGTTATTGAATTAAAGAATACCAGATTTATTCCGGAGTATGCCGGAAAACTTAACTTCTATCTTTCAGCTGTTGACAGTCTGCTGAAAACTGAAAATGAAAATCAGACGATAGGTATTCTGTTATGTCGTGGAAAGAATAAAATTGAGACAGAATTTGCGCTCAGGGGAATTAATAAACCTATGGGAGTTAGTGATTTTACTCTTACTGAAATATTACCTGATGATTTGAAAGGGTCATTACCGACTATTGAAGAGATTGAAGCAGATATTAATTATTATAAGGATGTTGAAAAATGGTAAAATAATGAATGACTGATCCGAAAAGTAAAATCATCGGATCAGCCATAGTGATTTAAGGTGCCTGCTTCATGTCCGGTTTGGCCGAGCTGCAGCCGAACCATTTCACACCGAGGTGAACATACCATGCCCTGAACGGACACATCCCGTCTTCAAGGCATACTTCCTTCAGAATCTCATCGGCTCTTTTCCTGGCTGAGAATGGAAGTACTTTTTCGCGTATTAACTGGTACAGAGCGTCATGGATGAGCGAGCCGCGCATAAAAGTTTTTGTATCGATAGTCGGTCCGCTCGGGCCGTCCCAGGAGTATCCCTTGCGGATAGTCAGTTTTCCTGCTGCATCAATAGCCAGGAAATGCAGGTCTGCCGGTTTTTCAGGAACAATACCGGTTTCGCAGGTTTCGTCTGAATGCAGGTTGTATTTATACTTCCTTCTTTTTTTGTATAATATCATAATATTTCCGGGAGTAATATCAAAATGTATTTAATTTGTTCAATATAATACATTTATAGCTATTATTCAAAATCTTCGGGAAATATTCAGCCCGCTTAAGTAGGTGTGATTTATTAGTTGTTGATTTTTAATGGAAATTTCATTCATTAATGATATTGTTTATCATTTTTTGGGTATAAAAATGAAATGTTCATCCGATCACTTCGAGTGATCGGATGAACTAATAACATTATCCTATTTTTTCAATACCGGCAGCCTGCCCGGTGTAAGCGGTGCATTTATTGCATCAAGCTGTTTTTCGATTGGGGCAAGGTCTTTCTCACTGACCTCTTTCAGTCCGCTGATCAGCTTTTGCATCTGTTCAACCATAATATTATAGGAATCAATATTGGTCTTTGTAGGCGCTGAGGAATTACTCCACATATACCATGCTGTCTGGTTAAGCCTGTCCATTAGGTTGGGCGGCTGGTTGGCATTCCTGCTGCTGATTGAACTGTTGCCATGCAGAATAATATTCAGGTCTGCAAGTTTCAGTTCTATGTCCCTTATCTTTGTCAGCATGTTATTATCTGCTTTCGCAGAAAGTTTGACAGATTTTTTAATAAAATCAATCCTGTTGTTAAGAGCTTTCATATATTTGTCAGCTCCGTAAGCAGTATTTAGCATATTGGCAATGTCCTGCTGGAATTTTTCAAGTTGTTTTCTGTCCTTTGGAGGAAGAGTTTCGTTTTTAAGAAGTTTGCAGTTAAATTTCACGGGTCCGGCAAGCATTTCAATTTTACCATTGTCAAACATTTCCATTGTTACGCTGTACTGACCCGGAAGAACCGGATATCCTGAACGTTTGTTAACCTTCATATTCTTATCTACAGGTGATATTTCCGGGTAGTCCAGATCCCAGTTAATTCTGTGAATACCGGCTGCAGCAGGCGCATACAGTTTTCTGACCGGCACGCCATCGCTGTTTTTCACGGTAAATATCAGGTATGGACTTTCTTCAAGGTCTTCCTTCCTTAGTTCGTCAAAAGTCGGGTAAGGAGGAGTTTTCCCTTCCTTCTCCAATTTTTTTGCTTTTTCCTGCCTGATCTTCTTCGATGATTTCGGTGTTTCCTTCAGGTAATAAGTGAAATCTGTTCCAAACGGATTCTCTGCGCGGAAGAATGTTTCGCCAAGATTTCTCCTGCCGGGAGCAGTATTCGGAACATATAGGAGGGCATCTTTCACAGCAAACAGGTGTGCTTTTTTATTCAGCATTTCATCATTTACTTCACGGAGCGGAGCATAATTATCAAGTATATAGAATCCCCTGCCAAAAGTAGCAAGCGCCAGGTCATTCTCCCTTTGCTGAATTTCCGCATCCCTTACTGCAATAGTCGGAATACCGGATTTAAGCTGAATCCATTTTTTTCCGCCGTCATTGCTAAAGAAAATCCCGAATTCAGTTCCTACAAATAGCAGGTTCTTATCAACATGGTCTTCAAGTATTGTCCATGCCATGCCATTATCCGGCAAATTGGAAGAAATTGATTTCCAGGAAGTGCCTTTGTCGGTACTCTTTAATATATAAGGTTTGAAATCACCCATCTTGTGGTTATCAAAACAGGCGTATATAGTATTGGCATCATGCTTTGAAGCCATCAGGTCGCTTACATAGCTAAGCTCGGGGATACCGGGGAATTTATCAATTTTCTTCCAGGTTTTTGCATCCTCGCTAACCTGTATCAGGCCGTCGTCAGTTCCGGCATAAATCAGATTTTCTTTAAGCGGTGATTCAGTCAGGGCAACAATATTTCCATACAAAGAAGTTGATGCATTTTTGGCAACTGTCTCGGGGCCCCATACTTTGCCCATTATTTCAAGTTGATTTCTGTCGATCTGTTTTGTCAGGTCAGGGCTTATCTGTTCCCATGAATCTCCGCGGTCATCGGAACGGAATAAAACATTTGCAGCGAAATAAAGCCTTGTGTTGGAATGAGGGCTGATAATCAGCGGAGAGTCCCAGTTCCATCTTAATTCTCCGTCTTTGTCAGGCATTGGCTGGATATCCGTTCTCTGCCCGCTTTTCCGGTCGAACCTTACAAGGCTGCCATATTGTGCCTGTGAATATACAATGTCAGGATTTTCAGGGTCAACACGGGTCTGAAAACCATCGCCGCCCTTGGTGAAATAAAAGTCCTGGTTCATCAGGCCGTGTGCATTTACTGTGCGTACAGGCCCGCCTATTGTTGCATTATCCTGCGTTCCTCCGTAAACATAGTAGAAAGGTTCGGTATTATCAATACCTATACGGTAAAACTGAGTTACAGGGAGATTTTCATAAAATTTCCATGTTTTACCATGATCGTGAGTTTCATAAATGCCGCCGTCACCGCCGATAATCCAGTGAAGGGTATTCTTTGGATTGATCCACAGGGCATGGTCGTCAACGTGCCTTTCCTTCAGGCCCATATTTTTCCATGTTTTGCCTCCGTCTTCGGTATATTTACTGTATGTATCAACAAGATAAACTTTATCGACATCAACCGGGTCGCAGAATACTTCCTGGTAGTACTGTGCGCTGCTTGATTTCATATCGTACATTTCTTTCCAGGATGCCCCGCGGTCAGTTGAACGGAAGAAACCGCCTTTATTACCAACTGCTTCAATAAGGGCATAAATATAATCCGGGTTTACAGGTGATATTCCAAGCCCGATCCTGCCCAGCTCGCCACCGGGAAGTCCGCCTGAAAGTTTGTTCCATGTTTTACCATTATCAGTGGTTTTGTATATCGCAGCTTCCGGGCCGCCGTTAATCAATGTCCATACATGGCGGCGGCGCTGATAGGATGATGCATACAATACATCAGGATCGCGTGGATCCATTACCAGGTCGGATACGCCTGTATTCTCACTGATATATAAAGATTTATCCCATGTTTTACCACCATCGGTTGTTTTATAAAGTCCGCGGTCGCCTCCTGCGTTCCAGAGCGGGCCCTGTGCAGCTACCCAAACTTCATTAGAATTTCCCGGACGAACAATAATCTTACCAATATGTTCAGATTTTTTTAATCCCATATTTCGCCATGTTTTTCCACCGTCATCCGAGCGGTAAATACCATCGCCGTGCGAAACAGAGCGCTGGCTGTTATTCTCGCCACTTCCCACCCAAACTGTGTGGTGGTTGTTCGGATCAATAGTAACACATCCGATCGAATAAGATCCCTGTGAGTCAAAGATGGGAATCCATGTAGTACCGTGATTTGTGGTTTTCCAAACGCCACCGGAGGCAATTGCAGCATAAATTATATCATTATTGCAGGGATGAACCGCAAAATCAATTATTCTACCCGATGCTATGCCGGGCCCGATACCCCTGAATTTCAAACCATTAAAGGTTGAACTTTTCATTGGGCCGCTGTCTTTTTTTTCATTTTCTTCAGCTGAAACAAGGGATGGTAATGTTAGAAAAATGCTTATTAGTAGTATGGAAATTAGGTGCATTAGTTTGTCCGGTAATTTGTATAACAATGAATTTTTCGAATCGTATAATTTGATGAAAATTTTTGAAAAAACAAAAAAAAATACCGGCTCCGATGGAACCGGTAGGGCGATGAATCGAGATAAAATGAATAAGAAAGTCCATATTTCTTGCAAGACAATTTACTTCCCTTATGTTAATTTGATATAAAGCCGGAGTTAAAGTCCGAAAAATTTTCTGCTGAAATTCAATTTGCTAACTAATAGTATCTTGGTTTTAAGGATTGATTTATTTATTTTGGGCTGAAAATATTCTGTTGCAATATCTGAATATCAGTGATGATTAATTTATCAAGAATTGACGGGCGCCCCATTACTATCAATGCTGACGAGATAGAGACTATTGAAAGCTCGCATGATACTACTGTCAGCCTGAAAAGCGGGAAAAAAATAATTGTAAGGGAAAGTGCCGGTGCAATAACTGAAATGGTTGTGGCATTCAAAAGGAAATGCTTTACAGAAGCGTTTGCTAAATTGCCGGAAATAACAGGCCGGGACTGAAATGTCAAAAGGCTTTGAGAAGTTTTTCATGATTCTTATTGCAGGAGTGATTATCTCCTGCTTTCAGATTATTCCTGTATATTTGTTTTCGCAACAGGATATTAGTCTATACCCGGATGTTGTAACAGATACTGTTGATGTCAATGATATTCGGTTTGGGGTTGATAAATCTGTTAACACATATTTTTTCAGGGGTTTCGGGAATCTCTGGTTATCAACCGACTACGGTTCAATTTCATTATATCAAAATTACCGGGGCTCGGCAATAGAAACATCAACAAATTCTTTCAGGGATGACGAGCTGATGAATATCGGATATCGCTACCCCATTACTGATTATCTTTGGCTGAATGCCACTATGGATTGGCTTCTGTCATCAGATACAAGAAATATCGGAATTAACAAACTGGATAAGCTGAATAGTAAGTTTGGCCTTGGGTATAAATTTTTAGATAATTCGTATTTCAAAGCCTTAGCAGGGCCGGAAAGAAATATCCAAATTGGTGTTAATGCGCGTGGATGGACTTATTTGATGGAAGGATTGCTGAAAAATTATAATTTTGATAATTACAACATTTTTGCAAAAGCGAAGCAGGAATATACTGCCCTGAAGCCGGATAAGAATATTTCACCGGACAGAACAGATTCTGATATGGATGTTTTTGCAGGTTTCAGCAGGGCATACGAGGGAAATAATTATATTGGAATGGATTTTAAATACCGGCGATTGAGCAGGGACTTTCTGAATGCACTTGGTGGTGATGACCATTATTTATATTCGGTGGAAAACCGGCTGGAAAATAATTTTAATACCAACCTGAACCTGAGACTAAATATCTTGAACCTGCCTGCGGAATTTAAACTTTCGGTATCGGACAAAAAGGTTGCACGTGCTTATGATAAAAGTTACGAAGTCCTTAGTATATCAGGTATTGAAAGAATATCAAAAGAATTCAATATGGATCTTTCTGTTGCTACTGATATTGATTACGGATTTGGTTTTCAAAAGATAGGAATGGACTTTTTTTCAAGAACTGAAGAAAATACAATAAATAACAAATACGGTATATCCGAAGATGAGGAAGATATTCTGCGAAACAGGGAAAACCAAAGGGATAATAATGCTTTTAAAACAAGGCTGTTTTCTGTTTTGAACATTCCGCTCGGGCTAAAGGATAGTATAAATTTTGATTATTCCATGTCGCTGTTGCAATATGACACTCCGAGTGAACAAAACTATGACGACAGGGATGAATTGAATATTCTGGCCGGGATAAATTATTCAAGGATATTTTCTCCTTTCCTGAGAATGAGCCTGCAATTTGATTTTCAGCTTACTCACCTTGTTTTCCTTAAAGCACAGAGAAGTGCATTGAACAATATTAACAGGATACTCAGGTTTAACCCGAAAATAGAATACAGAATTGGCAGGCTGATGATTAATCCCTCACTTGAAGTTCTTGCAAATTATACTGTATATGATTTCGAGGATATCAGCCCCGGAATAAACAGCTTCAGCTTCCGCCAGTTTGCCTATCGTGATTCTATGGCATTCAGGCTGGATAAGCATTATAGTTTGAGCTCCGGAATTATTCTGAGGTATAACGAGAGGGGAATTCTATACTGGGATAAATTCGCTGAAACACCACAAAGCAGCCAGACTGAACAGTTTGTAAAATTGATGTTGATATACAGCAACCTTCGAGGCAATCTTAATACAGGAATAGGTGTAAGGTTCTACGGATTAAAGCAGGATCAATTGAAAAAAATCCCCGGAACTTACATTTCCGGCCAGCTTGACCACAAATCATACAGTCCCGAATTTATGCTAAGGTATAGTTTTGAAAGCGGAACGAGAATTGATTTTGACGGATGGTATGAATTCAGAAATATCAATGGAATTGATAGTGATGAAATCCCCAATTTCTTCCTGACAGTAAATTATAAATTGTGATATTCCCAATCAGCTAATTCAAAAAATCCCATTATCTATTTCAATAATCAGTATGCTCAAGGGCTTCTTTTCCGGAATTGGCTAGGTTTTGCGATAATTTCCTCGTCATTTTGGGTTTGATATAGACCCTGGGAATCCTCTCGGCAATGGATGTGAGTATCTCGTATTTCAATGTTCCGGCACGTGCAGCCAGTTCCGAAACTGTTATTTCTTCATCACCATTCTGGCCGATAATTGTTACTTTGTCTCCGGGCTGGAAATCAGCGTCGCCAATATCAACCATAAACTGATCCATACATACCGTGCCGACTATCGGGCAGCGCCTGCCTTTGATAATGCATTCAGCCTTATGACTGAGCGAATACGGGTAGCCGTCGCCGTAACCGATCGGTATCACGGCTATTCTCAGCGCCTTTCTTGCTTCGTAAGAGCGGCTATAGCCCACGTAATTTCCGGGTGAAACATCCCTTGTCAGGGCAATTTTGCTTTGAATTTCCATTACCGGTTTAAGCGGGATGTGCCGGTTTGGGATGATTGATATATCATAACCATACATGGCAATCCCCGGCCTGATAGTGTTGAACTGGGAGTTTTTATAGTTCAGAACCGCTCCGCTGTTGGCAGTATGAACAAATTCAAAACTGTGCCCGGAGTTTTTCAGCCGGTTCAGTGTATCATTGAAGATATTAAGCTGGTCGCGGATATTATCGTCGTCCCTGAGGTCGGATGTGGAAAGGTGGGTAGTCAGTCCGGCCAGATTAATGTTTTTAAGCTTTTCCGCTTTTTTCATGAATTCATGGGCTTGGTCCGGTTGAATACCTTCGCGGTTCATACCTGTATTGATAAACAGGTGCGCCCTGATAATTATTCCGTATTTGGCGGCTTTCTCATTTATCGATTCCAGGAATGATAAATTGGATATTACCGCTTCCAGATTGTATTTAACGAAAAGGTAGGCAGATTCCTTTTGAGCAGCCACCAGAACGATAATCGGCTTGGTTATCCCGGCTTTGCGAAGTTTTATCCCTTCTTCGGGGTAGCCCACTCCGAGAAAGTCCACGTCCTGTTTTTCCAGGAACCTGGAAATTTCAATAATTCCGTGGCCGTAAGCATTGGCTTTAACCACACCAATTATTTTTTTGCCGGGGGCTGTTGCTTTAATCTGTTCCAGGTTGTGCTTCAAATTGTTCAGGTTTACCAAAGCTCTGGTTGCTCTCATTTAAGTTTCTACCTCTTACTGCCGATAAATCAAAAAAATCCGGTTTTTTCGGAAACTGACATTATTATTATTACAAATGTATGGAACTGATTGATTTTTTTTATATTTTAATTTAAAATTTTTTTTCTAGAACAGGAATTGAAGGATGAAGAATTTTATCGCAAACGGATTTGCCGCCATATTCATACTCACAATTATTTTATCCTCATGCAAAACAACGCAGCCGGGGGTGTGCCCTGAACATACCACCAACGGTAATCTTGGCGAGGCCGTGAATTCTCCGGCTGATGAAATTGCACCGATTATGATTGGAAATAAACTTGTTTTTGCGTCGGACAGGATGGAAGAAAGAAATTTCGAATATTATTCAGTTAAATTCTTTGCTGATGGCAATTCAAATGCCATACCGGAAAATTCGATGGTTCCGGTGGAAGGAAGCAGCGTCGTGATAGGTTCGGTTTTAAATTCCGGAGACGATGTAAAAAAATATGCCGCTTCGATTGTTCGGCAGGGCAGACAGATGCACAGCGACCTGTTCGAAATTTCCGGCAACTCGCTTATTCCTCTTAGCGGAATCAATTCGCCTGGGTATGAGTCTCATCCGGCAATATCTCCCGACGGCGCCCATATTGTATTTACCAGCGAAAGGCCGGACGGCTTTGGCGGAACCGACCTGTATATATCTCATTATAATAGGTCTTCCGGCAAGTGGTCCGAGCCGAAAAACCTTGGCGAATCGGTAAACTCGCCCGGCGACGAGATGACACCCTTTATAGACCGCAACGGAGTTCTATATTATTCCTCGAACGGTTTCACCGATAAAGGTGACTTCGACCTGCTAAAAGCAAGGAATTTTATGGATCCTGAAGAATCGATGGTTCTGACATTCCCGATAAACAGCGACAGTGATGAGAAATACCCCCTTGTGACCGAGAAAATGATATATTTCAGTTCCGACAGGAACGAGGGCTGTGGTGGATTCGATATATACTCCATGGAACTTTGCGGACCGGTAATTGTGCGCTGCAAGCTGCAAGAACCTCCATCGGGAATGATGCTTACCGGTGATTATAAAGTCTTTGATAAATCTGATAACCTGCTACTTGAGGGTGAAAGTACGTTTTTCGGTAATTTTAACTTCACAGCCGTGCCGGGAGATTCATACAGGATAGTTTATTCCAATCACTGTCTGCCGGAATCAAGAGCTGTACAGATTATAAAAGCACCATGCTCGGACACTTCTGTTGTGGTTATGAATGTGAATTTCAGGATACCGGAATTGCAAAATGAGTTTTCGTTCGAGCAGTATAATGTGCCGTTCTTTGTGTCTGGATATTACCTGCCTAATACAACTGATAACCTGCAGGACCTGAGGCTGAAATTTGCATACAACCTGGTTGGCAGTGCAGATTCCACTTCGTATATCGAAAGGCCGGGCGAGGAATATGACGGCTTTGCCAAAGTTGTTGACGAAGCTCTTGCAGACGCTGTGAATTTTATCCTGGAAAGGCTTGATTATTTCGGCGGTAAATGCGCCGATTCTGGCGATAAACTCGGTATAACCATTAGGGGATTTGCCGATCCAAGGCCGATATCCCCGGCTGCCAGGTACAGCGGCCCGGGTATCGACGATCCCGCCACAGGCCTTGTTGTGGAGAGGGGTGCAAAGGTTGATAATATCGTTTTATCAGAATTGCGTGCATATTTTACTGCCCGTTTCCTGATGAGCCGACTTGAAAAGCGCGCCGACTACCAGATTGTAAAAGACCATATTGTATGGGAAGTGGAAGGCATGGGAGTAGATACCCGCGAAACCCGCGACAATGAATTCAAACGCCGTGTATCTATTAAGATTGGGTTGCTGGATTAAATTTTTTGAAATTTTTTTTTATTCTTAATTTACGAGAAGACTCTTTGTTCTGAATTCTTGTGAATTGTCATTTTGAAAGAAGTGAATAATCCACTATTCATGCTGATTAGGTTTTTTCGCTGCGGTCAAAGTGACATTTTTTTGGTATTTTTTTAACATCTGACATATTTTCCATTTCTGCTTAGTAGTAGCCAATCAGTAAGTGTTTAAAAACTATATACCGTACTCTGGTTCTTCGATTTTGAAAATGGACTTGATATAAAACTCAGCCAAAATGCCAAATCTTATTCCATCCCAGTTGCTTTTTACTTTTGTTCCGCTATTTTCTAATGTTAATATGGCATTGTCATTGTTTTTTAAATGATATTCCTTGTTCAAATCTAAGAAATATGACAGGCTTAATCCAACACGTAGGAAGTCATAAACCGGGTATTGGTATTTAATACCCGGAGAGATATAAAAAGATGTATTTTCAAAATCATATTTGTAATTCTCGTTTACTTCCCCTATCAGGATGTTCTCTTCTATTGTTAGAAATGATATGACCGATCCTCCTTCAAGAAATATTATTCCCTGGTGCTTACCGGATAATCTAAATCTCTTTTGAATTAAAAAACCAATATTGAAGGCCGAAACAAAATTGTCCTGTGTGTAATTTCCTGAGTAATCCTCATAACTGATTCTGGATCCGGTTGATGTATATGCCATATTAATACCCCAATCAAAATTCTGAAGGTAAATCAGAAAAGCTCCCTGGAAGTAAACATAATCAGGAAAATCATCAACAATTCCTGCCTGAAAGGGAAGTGCTTCCAGTAAGGACTGGTTCAATTCATTCAGATTTGGTTTTTCAACCGTATTATATCCTGTTTGCAAACTTATGCTTATCTGGGAATGCATTTCAACAATACCTAAACAGATAAACAGCAATGTTGTAATTAATTTTTTCATTTTAAAACACCTTCACTCTTTTTCCGCCTTCAACATATAGATAATCACCGATCAGCACACAGCCGTTTTGGTCATATCTGAGATCATGAGGGATATCATCTGAAATCTGTTCGCCGGTCAGAAAGTTATATATTCGTATATAATTACGGTCGTTTGTTACTAATCTGTTATTAATCAGGTCGTAATAAACAATATCTTCATTATTATCAACTTCAAAAGAAGAAACCTCCTCGGCAGTTTTAGCATTAATAATTCTAAATTTTCCATATTCTTTAAATATAAATAGATCCGGATCGGTTGTCAGGAATTGCATTTCGTCAAAAGTTCCGCTTTTTATTTCCTGCAATCTGTCTGACTCAACTATATCATCACCTATATCGAATAATCTTGTTCTTGCAAAATCTTCAACAAGTAAATATTTCCCTCCGGAAGATATTGCAAGTCCCCTGATATCATATTCAATATCAACTGTTCCAATGAACTTATTATTAGGAAAATCATACAAATACAGATCACCATCTGAATGACCGAAACCTGCAATTCCATTGTCAGACAAAACAGATTCCAAGATAAATATTTCTTCACCTACAAGGCTTTCAGTTTTGATAGGATTCATTGATACAGCTGTTTCCGGTTCGAAAAATATTAACTGATGGTCGTGAGCGTACCCAATAAAAGCATATTTTCCGTTCTGTGTATAGGAACAACTTATTTGTCCGGATGGGAAACAAATTGTTGATGATGAAATATTCCTTACAGGATCATACTTAATCCAGCTATAACTTTGTGGGATATAAAGTTTATTTCCGATTCTGAATGGAATACCCGAATGAGGGAGAGTTTCACCAGGAGACAAATAGGTTTCAACGGTATATCTGTCTGATATTTCTTCGAAATTATCCGGCTTGTTCTTTGGTATCAAAGTGATGTTAAACCTTACATTTTTACCAAATATAGAGTTAAAAACCCCGCTGGTCTGATCAATATCGTTTATAATTTTTTCTTCACCACCGGGAAGAGTGATTTTATATGCTTCAAATGCGTTGTAGTATGGACATTTTTCCCATTGATAATGAATTTCATCAAAAGAAGAATAGTTTTCCGTTGTAACACTCGGTAAATTATTATTTATAGAGAATATTTTAGATTCCAGTTCATAGCCGAAAACTGTTTTTGAAATGAGCACATAAGTAGCCTTTTCCCCAACATAAGAGTCATCGAAAATGAATCTTTTTTCCGGGTCCGTTTCTGTTGCGACTGCTCTGCTTTCAACATACCATAATCTTTTATTAAGTATATATTCGGATATTAGTTCCGGATTGCTTTGGTTGAAATTGAGTTTAAGTAATCCGTTTTCAATTTCATAGCCGGTAATTTCAGGAGTCATGTCGGATTTGTTAATAACGATGAGTGTCCATGTTCTGGCAAATAAAAATCCTTCGAGTTTTAAAAGGTCAGCAATGCTGCCTGTCTGAGAATTTGAGAACAGCAATACAGTAAATTCGTAAGACCCGGATCCGATATTTTGTGGAGCTAAATAACATTCGATGTAATCATCGTCAATAAGCTTTGAATTAATTTCATTGCTGTCAATAAAAGTATAAGCAAAATTCAGGTTCTTATCTCCGGTAGAATATTTAAAACGCAGATAAGTAGGCCCGTCTATAATTAATGTGTCATTGTTTCCATCGAAATCAATCGTCATCACAGGAGTCGTAGCTTCAGAATCCACTTCAAGATGGTTAACTCCGGTTGGCTCATATTGGCATGAAAAGAATGATAGGATAGTGATAATCAAAACTAAATGAACAATTCTCATGATTTTTCCCGGTATATTTTGGTAATTTACCCCCGATTACATCTTACCAAATTATCAATTATTTTGAAAAATGGAAAGAAATATTATAAATAAATTGATTGAATTTTATTCCAATTCAAATTGATATGTCATAAAAATGCACTTTACAATTGTTTTGATCTGTAATCAAGTCAATACAAATATTGATTAATAACAAAAATTATATTGTATCGCATTTTCATGCTTCCATATCATCCAGAAATAGTTTTTTTCTATCAATTACCTGCCAGATCATATAAGCTATAAAGCCTGGAAAGTTCAGGAAAAGCCCAAGCAGAACAGCAATTGCAGAAACTTTGCCGCCTTTTCTTTTTTCTGCAAGGACAATTAAAACAGCAGATGACAGATGAAGCAGCAGCATACAAGTCCATTTTACCGGGGAATATAAATTTATGATATTATGGTTCATAGGTTCGCCAGTGCTGTGTGTCAGCATAAATATTGTCGGATAATACATTATTATTTGTGGAAGAGCGGTACAAATAATAACAATTATAGCGTATATCATTATTTCTTTTTTTGTCAGGTCCATGATCTTACCTTTCTAACAAAATTTTTAATATTTTCAATTAAACTTTGATTGTTGTCCTCTGGGTTGGAGATAATATTCAGGCGGTTGATAACAAACCAGGCCATATATGCAATTACTGCAATAAAACCAAATACTAACCCGGCTGCTGCCCACCAGTAGTTTGGATTTTCCAACCTTCTTTCGGCTATTATTAATATCACAAGGCTGGCGATACGAATTCCAAAAAGCTGCAGGCTACCCAATACTGCAAAAAAATCGTAAAAGCCAATTAGTACCATGTTTGGTTTGCCATAATCATCAATAAAAAAACTGTAGTTCATAACAATAAATAGTGGAATTATCGCTAAAGCAATTACAACAATGAAATAAACTGTTAATTCCTTTCGGCTAATGCCAATAAAGTCTCTCATGGGCTTTCCTCCATTTGATAAAACATTAAATAATAATATACAAAAAATTTATTCAATAATAAAGATTCTAACTTTATTTCTGAAAAATCGATAATAACCTTTCTTGGGATTATGTAAATATTTTAATCGCATTTTGAATTTAGAAGTGATAAATTTTATTCACTTATTTTTGCTGGGCGAGGCGAGAGTCGAACTCCCGATCGTGCGTTAAGACACGGGGCGAGAGATCACTAATTGTATAAGATGAAAAAAATCAAGCTGCTATATAAAAGAAAAAGAGATATTCAATTAAGAATATCTCTTTACTTGTGGGCGAGGCGAGAGTCGAACTCCCGATCGTGCGTTAAGACACGGGGCGCGAGACCACAAAACCCACGAACCTATCATCAGTCCAAATCCTTTTTCAAAAAACAAAACCCCGGCAAATGAATCACTGAGGTTTCTTGTGGGCGAGGAGAGAGTCGAACACCCGACCGTGCGTTAAGACACGGGGCGAGAGAAAATAAAAAAACCTCAGCATATAAAAATACTGAGGTTTTCTTGTGCGCGAGGAGAGAGTCGAACTCCCGATCGTGCGTAAGACACGGGGCAAGAGACCACAAAACCCACGAACCTATCATCAGTCCAAATCCTGTTTCAAAAAACAAAACCCCGTTTCAGAGGTTTTTCTTGTGGGCGAGGCGAGAGTCGAACTCCCGATCGTGCGTTAAGACACGGGGCGCGAGAAAATAAAAAAACCTCAGCATAAAAATACTGAGGTTTTCTTGTGGGCGAGGAGAGAGTCGAACTCCCGATCGTGCGTAAGACACGGGGCGAGAGACTATAATATCTACTAAAACGCAAAAAGCCTCGATATCGATATATCGAAGCTTATTTGATGGTGGGCGAGGAGAGAGTCGAACTCCCGACCCCCTGCTTGTAAGGCAGGTGCTCTAGACCAACTGAGCTACTCGCCCGGAATAAATTTTCAATTTGTACAGAAGGTGGGACTCGAACCCACACGACCGTAAAGGCCACCAGATTTTGAGTCTAGCGCGTCTACCAATTCCGCCACTTCTGCAAAGAACTTTTTGGCTGCCCGAGGCGATAGACAATGGGCGCAAGACCATAAACCCGCGAGAACCATTATTTTTCAAAAAACAAAACCCCGTTTCAGAGGTTTTTCTTGTGGGCGAGGAGAGAGTCGAACTCCCGATCGTGCGTTAAGACACGGGGCGCGAGACCACAAAACCCACGAACCTATCATCAGTCCAAATCCTTTTTCAAAAAACAAAACCCCGGCAAATGAATCACTGAGGTTTCTTGTGGGCGAGGAGAGAGTCGAACTCCCGATCGTGCGTTAAGACACGGGGCGCGAGACCACAAAACCCACGAACCTATCATCAGTCCAAATCCTTTTTCAAAAAACAAAACCCCGACAAATGAATCACTGAGGTTTCTTGTGGGCGAGGAGGGATAACTCCCGAGCGTGCGTTAAGACACGGGGCGAGAGACCATAATATCTACTAAAACGCAAAAAAGCCTCGATATCAATGTATCGAAGCTTATTTGATGGTTGGCGAGGCGAGAGTCGAACACCCGAGGCTGCGTTAAGACACGGGGCGAAGGACCAGAGGAAATACTAAAACGCAAAAAGCCTCGATATCGATGTATCGAAGCTTATTTGATGGTTGGCGATAAGAGAGTCGAACTCCCGACCGTGCGTTAAGACACGGGGCGAGAGAAAATAAAAAAACCTCAGCATAAAAATACTGAGGTTTTCTTGTGGGCGAGGAGATAGTCGAACTCCCGATCGTGCGTAAGACACGGGGCAAGAGACCACAAAACCCACGAACCTATCATCAGTCCAAATCCTGTTTCAAAAAACAAAACCCCGTTTCAGAGGTTTTTCTTGTGGGCGAGGCGAGAGTCGAACTCCCGATCGTGCGTAAGACACGGGGCGAGAGATCACTAATTGTATAAGATGAAAAAAATCAAGCTGCTATATAAAAGAAAAAGAGATATTCAATTAAGAATATCTCTTTACTTGTGGGCGAGGAGAGAGTCGAACTCCCGACCCCCTGCTTGTAAGGCAGGTGCTCTAGACCAACTGAGCTACTCGCCCGGAATAAATTTTCAATTTGTACAGAAGGTGGGACTCGAACCCACACGACCGTAAAGGCCACCAGATTTTGAGTCTAGCGCGTCTACCAATTCCGCCACTTCTGCAAAGAACTTTTTGGCTGCCCGAGGCGATAGACAATGGGCGCAAGGCCACAAAACCCACGAACCTATCATCAGTCCAAATCCTTTTTCAAAAAACAAAACCCCGGCAAATGAATCACTGAGGTTTCTTGTGGGCGAGGAGAGAGTCGAACTCCCGACCCCCTGCTTGTAAGGCAGGTGCTCTAGACCAACTGAGCTACTCGCCCCTCAAGTGAGATACAAATTTACGGAGATTATTTTAATCTGCCAAACACTTTTTTTCAAGTCTGGAAAAAATATTTCACTTTACAGCTTCTATCCGCCTGGCTTCCGGAACACGGTTCAGAAGGACTCTTTCAATTCCGGCTCTGAGCGTCATAATAGCCATGGGGCAGTCAATGCACTGCCCCAGGAATCGTATTTCTACCACGCCCGTTTCTTCTTCCCAGCGGACAAACTCGATGTTTCCGCCATCCTCGGCAAGATAAGGCCGTATTTCTTCAATAGCCTTATGAATGCGGGCGATAATATTTTCTGTATCGGACATTAGAGTTCAATATCCAGATCTTCTGCTCCGCCATGGTTTTTCTTCCTTGTTTCGGAAACCATTTTTGCAGCAATTTCTTTAATTACTTCACCGTGATGCCCTGCATCCTCACGAAGCACGTATGGCATACCATTATCATTGCTTTCACGGAAGCCCATGAAGAGTGGTATTTCACCAAGGAAGTTAATGCCTTTCTCATCAGCTTCTTTGCGACCGCCGCCTTCGCCGAAGATATAGTATTTTTTGTCGGGCATATCCGGTGGAACGAAATAACTCATGTTTTCTATTACGCCCATTATATCAACGTTAACGCGCTTGAACATGGCAATGCTGCGCCTGACATCTGCCACGGAAATTTCCTGTGGTGTAGTAACGATTACCGAACCGGTCAGAGGAATTTTCTGTGTAAGTGTCAGCTGAATATCACCTGTGCCGGGAGGCAGGTCGAAGATCAGATAATCGAGGTCTCCCCAGTGAACCTGCTCAAAGAGCATTGAGAAATATCCTGCCAGCATCGGGCCGCGAACGATAGCAGCTTCATCACGGTTAATTATAAAACCCATTGATGCTACTTTGATACCGTATTTATCTGCAGGGAAGGTAATATTTTTACCGTTTTCGTCCTGAATAGCCTGGAGAGAAGCATCATTAAGGCCAAACATCGTTGGTTGGCTCGGGCCGTAAATATCTCCGTCCAGAATACCAACTTTTGCACCGGTTAGTGATAAAGCAGCAGCAAGATTGGAAGACACTGCTGATTTACCAACCCCGCCCTTGCCGGAAGCTATAGCGATAATATTCTTAACGCCGTCCAGCGGGCCGTTACCTTTTTTCTCGAATGGCTTTTCGGTTACGTTTACTGTAATTTTCAAATCTGCTGCGTAGTCTTTCAGAACATTCACGCAGTCAGTCTGGATTTTTTCGGCGGCTATATGCGCCGGGCCTGTGATTTCCAGGTCAACGGTAAGCGAATTGTTATTTATATCAATATTGGAAATGAAATCCAGGTCAACGATGTTTTGTCCGAGGTCCGGATCGTTTACATTGGTCAGGGCCTCTCTGATCGTACTGTCATTTATTCCAGCCATTTATATAACCCGTATTATATTGTACAATTGTCAATTAATTGTGTTGTGCATTTCTATAATCCTAAAATTTAAAGGGATTATAATATTCCTGCTTTGCGGCTTCGTGCCCGATTCGTGACTCTATGTCATTTTGTCAGCCTTTTTTGTTGTCATTCTGGCTGAGTTTTTCCTTTAAAAATGCCTGATAATCTTCTTCCAAAACTAAACATTCTTTGCCAATTTTTAGCAGGTATGGTTTCATCATTACGCCACCTACGGATAGTCTGAAAGTTATATCCTAATTGCTCTGCTATCTCTGGTGTAGAGACGTAAGTTTTTCCAAGTAATTTTTTCATCCTATCTCCAAATTCTTTCTGCAAATTAAAAAAATATTATAAAGTAAAAAAATATATTGCACTGTATTGTATAATATCTAATATCAGGAACAAGAACGTTACATCTTGCTTTATAAGGTATGGAGAATTAAAATGTTACTTAGCATCGTAACCCCCGGCCCCCTCCTTCTGAAGAAGGGAAAAAGCTCCGTAGGAGCGACATCTGATATATAAATGCCGCCCCGACGGGGCTGTTGTTCATCCCGGGATCGATTTTCTACAAAAATGTCGCGGCTACGCCGCTTTCTGGATGGCTGATTTTATAAAACTTCCCTTCTTGAGGGGTACCCGAAGGGCGGGGGTGAAGTTCCGGAAAATTCCCCTCGTTGAGGGGTGGCGAGCGCAGCGAGACGGGGTGGATTTCTTTTTCTTAGTTTCCGAACCTTGCATTATTATCCACGAGCTAAAGCACGTGGCTATTGATTTTGACGATTATAAGGCTGGAAGGTCATTCTGAGCGCCAGCGAAGAATCCATTCTTCACACACTATCTGCGAACAAAGATGGATTCTTCTGTCGCTTCGCTCTTTCAGAAAGACAACATAATACCTCCTTCTCCGGCCCTTACCCCCCGTTTTTCCACCCCAATGAACCAACCGCCGGCCTTAATTCCCCATCCTGTGGTTTCAATGAATCGAATAATTTCCTTATTTCAACGCTGTTTTGAACCAGAATCCTGATGTTTGGGCTAATTGCTTTGTTGGCAGGGCTTTAAACTGCCTTGTCCGGAGGTATTGAACTACTGTTTGGCCTTAATGTAGTGAAATTTGGCCTTACTGATGTCTTGTTCTGCTTCATTGCTCACTTGTTCCACATTACTGATGTCTTGTTTGGCTTCATTGCATGCTTGTTTCGCCTTACTGTTGTCGTGTTCTACTTCATTGCATGCTTGTTCCGCTTTACTGATGTCTTGTTCTGCTTCATTGCATGCTTGTTTCGCCTTACTGTTGTCGTGTTCTACTTCATTGCATGCTTGTTCCGCCTTACTGTTGTCGTGTTCTACTTCATTGCATGCTTGTTCCGCCTTACTGTTGTCGTGTTCTACTTCATTGCATGCTTGTTCCGCCTTACTGCATGTTTGTTTGGCCTTATTGTACGCTTGTCTTGCCTCATTGCTTGCTTGTTCCGCCTCATTGCTTGCTTGTTCCGCCTCATTGCTTGCTTGTTTGGCATTGAAATCCCAAAGATACAAATGAGAATAGTATATAAATAAAACTAATAATTAAATATTCAATCTAAAATATTAAATATTATACTAATTATAACAAATATATAGTATTTATAATAATATATATAACATATCCAAGCCTTGATATAGTTCATCTAACAAAACTTTTTATATGTATAACTAAATATTTTATATATATAATTAAATAATTGATATGATTTATTAAATTAATTTTATGAACTATTAAATATTAGTATTAACCTACTAATTAATCAGTATTTCTAATTTGTTAGAGTAATTAAATATATTCTTAGATCTTTAATATATTTTATAAATAAAGAATAATAAATAATAAAATGGAGTGATTAATGACTTGTTTGAATTATTTATTTGATTAGTTATATTATTAATATTGTAAATTTATATGATTATTTAATAATCTGATAAATATATTTACTACAAACACTTAAATATTTACTAATTCTTATGATATATTTTATTATTCAAATATTATAAATAATACAATCAATTAAATATTCCGGATTCCAACGCTACACAAGCAATCATTACCCCAAAACAAGGCAGCAATTGAATAAAACATCTGTGCAATAACTTCGACCCCTCCCAAACCCTCCCCGAAGGAGAGGGCTTTGAAGTAAAACAAGGCAGCAATAATGTCAAATATCATTACTTTGCCCCTAAACAAAGCATCAATGACTCCGAACAAGGCGTCAATGACTCCGATCAAGGCAACAATAAAATCAAACATTGGTGCAATGGCGTCAAACATTGGTGTTTTGCCTCTGACCAAGGTAGCAATGACTTCGAACATCTGTACTTTGCCTCTAAACAAGGCATCAATGACTTCGAACATCTGTACTTTGCCTCTAAACAAGGCATCAATGACTTCGACCAAGGCGTCAATGACTTCGACCAAGAGTTCATTATCTTCAAACAAGGCGGCAATGACTCCGACCAAGGCATCAATAAAGCAAAACATTGGTGCATTGACTTCAACCAATGCATCAATAACTCCGACCAAGGCGTCAATATCCAAAACAATCGTTTCTTTGCTTCTGCCCCTTCCTATCTCCCCCCGGCCACATCCTTCTGAAGGAGGGAAAAAGCTCCGTAGGAGCGACATCTGATATATAAATGCCGCCCCGACGGGGCTCTTGTTCATCCCGGGATCGATTTTCTACAAAAATGTCGCGGCTACGCCGCTTTCTGGATGGCTGATTTTATAAAACTTCCCTTCTTGAGGGGTGCCCGAAGGGCGGGGGTGGAGTTCCGGAAAATTCCCCTCGTTGAGGGGTGGCGAGCGCAACGAGACGGGGTGGATTCTTCATACAATATCTGCGAAGGAAGATGGATTCTTCGTCGCTTCGCTCCGTCAGAATGACATTTTTGCTTCGGGGCTTTGTGCATTTATCCACGAAAAAGAGCATCGGAATATACTAAGGGTATATCAATTGTCAACGAACTATTGATTTGATGAAATATGTTTTATATACCAGTAAGAATGCCGATTTTAATTATCATTGCTGCAAGCTTTTATGAAATTATTATTGATAATACAAATGGAATTATCGGGAAAATCCCTGCCATAGGGCAGGGAGTATTTCCGGCGGGAAGCATTCTTTACTTAACAATACACAACAGCTTTGTAATTGTCATCAGATCATTTGTCAGCCGCAAAAAATATCTTCCGGAATTGTAACCCGATACATCCAATTGTTCTTGATATATACCTTCTTCAAGCCAGGTATTCTTCAGTTTTTCTACTATTCTCCCGGTTTCGTCAACTATATCAATTCTGTAGTTGCCGGGATCGTCTATACTAATATTTATATCAGTTTGGCTAATTGCCGGATTCGGGCTTATATTAATTGCGCAATTGTTTTCATCATCTCTGTTTAAAATATCAAGTGTTTCAACATCAAATTCTGCAAGGTAAGGATAGCTATTGAACTTACCGAGAACAACCAGATTCCCGTTTCTGTTAATAAGCGCATCGTACAGGGCGCCCTGGTCAGGATAGCCCCATGTTCTTTTATATATAACATTCCCTTCCGAATCTGTTTTTAAAAGATAGAATTCAACAACGTTTGAATCTAACTCTGAAACTGAATTCCCGACGGCTATCAAATCGCCGTTATCAAGTTCTACAGCAGCAGAAAATACTGAATATAAAGTTGTAGGGTATTCCTTCAGCCATATTGTTTCACCGGTCAGGTCAAATTTCCATATAAAAGCCCTGTTGGTGTCGCGTGGCTGACCAATTGCCCAGGGAATGGCAGCTATTCTTCCAAATAGTATAACATTGTTATCTTTCAAAGTTTCTATTGTACCTGCAACAGCTCTTTCAGGTCTTTCAAAATCTATTCTTTTAATAATATTTACAGAATCATCGAAAAAAAACATTTTATCCTCATGTTTAAAATCTGTTTCTTTCTGATAAGCGCCAAGAGCAAAATATCCGCCCTGCTCCAGTTTGTGTAATTCCTGAATAACTAAAGTTCTATAATCAGTGTAATACAAAGAATCATAAGTTTTAACACCGAGATACTCCCCTTTTAAATCGTATATTCTTACCGCTTCGTATAACCATCCCTCATCAGTTCTCAAATATGTTGTCTGATAAAATTTATCATTAATAAATGTTATGTGTGATCCAAATTTTGAAAATATTGCATCCTGATAAAAAGACCTTAAAGTTTCTCCGTCTTTGGAATATTCCTGCATATCAAAATAACCGTTTGAATATAAAGAAACTGCCGTATAAACATCAGGCTCAAGTTCCACTAATGCTCTGTTCCACATTCCCCTATCGGGATAATAAGGAACTTCCCATAACTTTTTGCCATATTTATCTACTTTTACCGTGATAAGCGCTGTTGCATCCCGGTATGAAGGCATTCCGGTAAATACATAACAACTGTCCGTTGTTTCAATAAATTTACCTTTAGCTATTACACGGTCTATTTCAAACGAACTTTCCCAAATTGCATCCTGTGAGAAAACATTAATGGCAATAAAAAATAGTACAATTATTTGAGCAATTGTTTTCATATAAATATCCCCCAATTTAAACAAAGCATAAAGAAAATGTATAATTTGTAATTAATCTGAATAATACCCGGAAAATTATAAATCTCCTGCATTTTCTGATTCCGTAAACAACTATTCCAATATACAAAATTATTGAAAATCCAAAAAAATAGATTTTATATTAATAACCAATGATTCAGTAATTATTTAATGCCCTGATTCTGTTAATGTTTCTATTCTTCAATATTAAACCGGCTGTCGAAATATTCATTCCGAATTGATCATTCCTAAACAGATAATTCAATAATTTTTTGGTAAATTGCAATAGTAAGAATTTGCAATTTACTTTTTCAGGATTAGAAATTGAGAAGAACAAAAATAATCTGTACGATCGGGCCTGCAACATCAGGAACGGATAACCTTGTAAAACTGATTGAAAGCGGAATGGATGCCGCCAGGCTTAACTTTTCGCACGGAACCCACCAAGACCACCTGAAAGTTATTCAGCAGCTTCGCGAGGCAGAAAAAATTACGGGTAAACCGCTGCCTATCATCCAGGACCTCCAGGGGCCGAAGATCAGAACTGGTAGAATGGAAAATAATGCTGCAATGCTGGAAGACGAAGCTGATTTTATTATAACATGCGAAGATCATGAACTTGGGAATTCCGATAAGGTTGGCACAACCTACCCGGATCTATACAGGGATGTAATGCCCGGCAAAATACTTCTTCTTGATGACGGCTATATTATCCTGAAAGTTAAAAATATTGATGGGAAAAACATTCATACTACAGTTGTTAAAGGCGGAATGCTGAAAAACAACAAGGGTATTATTGCACCGGGAATAACTATTTCTGCTCCCGCAATCAGCGAGAAAGATATCGAGGACCTTAAATTCGGGCTTGCAAACGGAGTTGATATTGTGGCTCTGTCCTTTGTTCGCTCCGAGCGCGATATTATCGAACTGAAAACAACTATGAAAATTTTCGGCAGGTCTATTCCCGTTATTGCAAAAATTGAACGCTTCGAAGGCTATACAGACCTCGATGATATTGTTGATGAAGCAGACGGTATTATGGTTGCCAGGGGCGACCTGGGGCTGGAAATGCCCGCCGAGGAAGTACCTGTTCTGCAGAAAGAAATTATACGCAAGTGCAACCGAGCAGGGAAATATGTTATCACTGCAACGCAGATGCTTGAATCTATGATTAACAATCCGATACCTACCCGGGCCGAAGCCAGCGATGTTGCAAATGCAGTACTTGACGGCAGCGATTGCGTTATGCTAAGCGGCGAGACAAGTATCGGCAGGTATCCCTTTGAAACAGTGGGATACATGGACAGAATAATCCGCAGTATCGAGGGTAAATATTCCTCTGTATTTGAGAAGCGAGCCTCCCAGGGACATGAAATCCCGAATATTGACGATGCACTTGGCAAGGCTTCATGCATAATTGCCGAGCAGATTGATGCCGCAGCAATAGTAGCACTTACTCATTCAGGTTACACTGCCAAAAATATTTCAAAGTATCGTCCGGGTAAGCCAATCCTTGCGCTAACCGATATGATTGAAGTACTCCGCGAACTTTCGCTTTGCTGGGGTGTAATGCCAATTTCAGTTCCCGAGAAAGAATCTCCGGAAGATGTTTTTGTCAGCCTCGGAGCATTCGTTAAGGATCTGGACTTCATCAATGACGGCAACTATCTTGTCTTTGTTGCCGGCCTTGCATCCGAGAAACTCACACCCGAGAATATGGTAAAAATATCAAGGGTTTGATAAATTCCGGGTTTTTATTTAAATCTCGAATTGAATTTGAATTTGTATAGTGTTAGATAATTACTATTGAGGCGAAGATGAAAACAAAAAGTATCGAACTGCTGAACAAAGCGGTTGCAGATGAATTATCTGCTGTACACCAGTACATGTATTTCCACTTCAGATGCGACGACCTGGGTTACGACCTTATCGCTAACCTTTTCAAGCGTACAGCCATCGAAGAAATGTTGCATATTGAAACCCTGTCCGAAAGAATACTTTTCCTGAAGGGCGAAGTAGAACTGAAAGCTTCGGCTGAAGTTAAGAAAATTCACGATGTGAAACAGATGCTTGAACTTGCCTCTGAAATGGAAGAAAGCAGCGTGAAAGATTATAACGAATGGGCAAACGAATGTTCGAAAAACGCCGATTCGGCTTCAAAGAAAATATTCGAAGCGCTGGTGGACGACGAGGAACGCCACTTCGACCAGTACGACACTGAACTTGACAACCTGTCCCGCTTCGGCGATAACTATCTTGCCCTGCAATCGATTGAACGCAGCAAGACAAATTCGGCAGGCCCGGCGCAGGCATAATATTTCAGATTGAAAAACAGTATCCATTCAGCGGGATTGGTTGCGGCTAACCCCGCTTTTTTTATTTGGGGGTGGAGTCAAATCTCTATTATAAAATTTCATCCGGGATATTCATTTTTTACCATGATTGCTCAGCAGGACATATATCTTACACGCAAGTTGTTGTAAATATATAGGTTCCCCTCTTGAGGGGTGGCGAGCGCAGCGAGACGGGGTGGACTTTTAATATCTATAATAATTACATAAGCTTAACAAAAAAGGCATCTCTAATGAATTTTGAGCGCATAAAAATTTTCTTTACTGCTGTCACCTTTTGATTACATAGCGTGTCAACAAATAAACAGGGGTTCTTTCATTTACTGAGTCAGACAATGAAAAAAACTATCATTATTATCTTATTTATTTTATTTCAGGCTAATAGAATGTTTGCAGCTGGGTCGTTAGTTGAATTTTACGGCTCTCTGGACTCTCTATATTATAAAAGCTATACTGTCAAATCAGTTTCCGAGTTGGATACCATTGATAAATTCAATGAAAGGTATCGTAGTTTCACAAACAGCCTTGAAGATACAGATATTGGGATTATTACTTTTGGTGTCCCAGATATAATAATAACCTTTGATTCAATGAGCGAATCTCAGATAGACAGCTCAATTCGGATTTTATACAGAAATTCTTATTCTCAAAGTATTAATGGAATAAATATTAAAAACAGTCCTATAAAGAAAATTCCGGAATCCTTTAAATTATGTGATAATTTGTATGGTATAAATTTTATCAAATGCGACAGTATTAGTTCTTTTACGGATTTCAACACAACGGCGCGGATTTTTGCGGTAACTTTTGATAATTGCAGGATAAAAAAACTTCCGGATGGGATTGAAAACCTGTTATCTTATGTAAGGCTTTCGTTAGGATTTCCGGTTGATTTTTCCGGTTTTGATCTGGATCAGGAGTTAAAGAAATTCGAAAAAAGGAATAATATCTTTGATATGGCAATAGTATATGCCAAATGCGATAAATTCCCCGAAACAATTTTCAATTTAAAAGCTCTTCAAACACTGATTTTTATTAGTAAAGGAATTGAAGATTATCCGGATCGCTTTGATAGTTTGCAAAATTTAACAGGCCTGTATTTATCTGCCAGAAGTAAGATTGAAAGTATCAACGAAGAAATTTGTGCTTTCAAAATCATAAATACAGAAGAAAATAGTTTCCTATGGGAACAGGACGGATTTCCCGTAGGATTTTATAAATTTATTTACGATAATTCAAATTTTTTTCTTCATCCCTCAAACAAAATTGCAGAAAAAGATTATTTATCAAACAATACGATTTTATTTAATCAATCGGAAATTGATTCTGTTTCTTTTATATTTCAAAAACGGGTTGCAATAGTATCCAGGAATGAAAGAGAAGGATTTATAAATATTAAATTTCCTGATTTAAAAGACGAAGATTCTGCGCAAATAAAGATATTTATAGATGAATTTAAACCTTCATTATTTGAGATTAAGGTTGTTCAAGATGAATACTTAATCGATTTAAGAGATATTGAAACATGCTTTCTGGAAATTGAAATTAACGGCGAAAAAATCAATAAATTATTTCATCAGAAAATATGATTGTGGTGGTTAAAGATGAAAATCAAAAAACTTATATGGCTCGTATCGATTCTTTTTTTTGTATCAACAGTAAATGGATTGACAAAAGGAAACATTTATAGTTTCATTCCACCTGCAAGATATTATCTATCGTGTAATTTTGAAATAAATTCGGTAGCTGAATTGGATACAATTTACCAATTTGCTAAAAGGTATACTTCCTTTTATAATACTTTTTCAGAAGATTATTCTGATATTCTAAAAACAAATCCCTTTTTCATTGATATTAATTTTAACAATATGAATGAAAATCAAATCGACAGCGCAATCTGTCAGATTAACAGTAAAAAACTTTCATACAGAATTATTAGTATTACAATAACCAATAGCTCGATAAAAAATATTCCAAAATCACTAAATTTTTGTAAGAATATAGTAACTTTAAACTTTTTCAAGTGTGATAGTATTAGTTCTTTTACTGATTTCAATACGACTGCACGGATTTTTGCGGTTAAATTCTATAATTGCAGGATAAAAAAACTTCCGGATGGGATTGAGAATCTAAAATCTTATATCAGGCTTTCTTTAGAGTTCCCTGTTGATTTTTCTGGTTTTGATCTGGATCAGGAGTTAAAGAAATTCGAAAAAAGGAATAATATCTTTGATATGGCAATAGTATATGCCAAATGTGATAAATTCCCCGAAACAATTTTCAATTTAAAAGCTCTTCAAACACTGGTTTTTATTAGTAAAGAAATTGATTATTATCCAAAAAGGTTTAACGAACTTCCCAATCTTTTCACATTGATTACAACTGGCGATGACGATCTGAAACATTTCTGTGAAAACATAAACTATTGTTTTATAATTGATCCAAAAAACAACTTTTTAAATACAGATTTTGAAAATTATTTAAATCATCTTTACATAGATATCTTTGCTAATCCTAATACAATACACTATATTGATAATATCGAAGAAAACAGAAAGCGTAAGATAAGAGAGGAACAAGAAGACTATGTCAGCGAATTTAAAGTTTTAGCAGATGGTGTTGCGGATTCAACAAAGTTTTCATTTAAGAACAGTTCTGTGATTTTATCAAGAGGAGAAATAGAAGGGATGCTCAATATTGAGTTTCCTGATTTGATGCAATCTGACTCTGCCAGGATTTTATTATATAAGAAGAAGGGTATGAAACAATACTATGACATACAAGTTATAAAAAAATATTATCAACTTGATATGAGAAGTATTCAAGGTTTCGTTATAAAAATAATTGTAAACAATGAAGCAATTGCTAAATCTATTGTTCATATGATAAATTTGGAGTAAGATAGGACTCAAGGCCCGGTTAATAAAAACTAACATTTATTTCAATATCGCTGTTGCGCCCCATATCGTCCGAGCAGGAGATTTTAATTTTTCCTTTATTATTGGGGCGGAAGAATATTTTCTCGTCGTTGCGTGCTTTAGTGTAGAATTTATCATTAATATACCAGTAAACGTCCTGTACGTCATTGGCTGTGAAGCATTGCAGCATTATCCGGCTGTCCCCTGATTTTTGCAGCAGGTACTCCTGCCCTGCCACCGGATAGGAGATAACGGGCGGTTTGCCTGAAAAAATTCTCGGGCATTCCTGATTGTGCGCAGGAATCTTTTCATAATTCAGCGAGTATTTTTCGTAATAGGATGCCAGGTCCGGGGGGATTCTCTTATATACTTTTTCCTTGTAATTGCCCTCGGGCAGGCAGTCAGAACAGTAGGAAACAGTTTCATCCATTGATACGAATATTTTTGAATAGTTGTTTGAAATTTCAGACGAAGAAACCAGAGGAATATAAAGATCGTCCACTGTGTGCGTGGTATATTCTCCCGGCAGAAGCCCTGTTTCCTGATCTACCTGCCGGGTATAAAGGCCGTCGGGTTTTATAAACTTATCATTGCCGGCTGATCCGAGAATCCTGAAAATTTCGAACATCAGGGGAGTGGCTGTTTTTGCCCCGGTAAGTTCCGACGATGCTGCCCCGCTGAAATTCCCGGCCCAAACCCCAACAGTATATCGGGGATTATACCCAATACTCCAGGCATCGCGCCTGCCGTAGGAGGTTCCAGTTTTCCATGCAATAATTGGCATATCCTTACCTGAAAGATAGCCGTAAAGAACATCCGGCCTTGCGGATTTCATCAATATATCCGATATCATATAGGCTGCTTCCGGGCTGCATACAGCAACGGTGTTTGTGTCATATTTTTTATCACCGGTATAGCGTAAATTTCTGATCTTTCCCTTATTGCCAAAGCCTGAATACATCCCTGCCAGTTCTTCGAGAGTAACCCCGCAGCCCCCGAGAACAACGGACAGGCCGAGCCCTTTTTTCTTTTTCTCAACGGTTTTGAATCCGGCTTTGCATAAGCGGTCGATGAAATTGTCGCAGCCTATATCCATCGCAACCCTTACTGCGGGGACATTCAGCGAATGGATAAGAGATTGTTCCACCGTTACCTCGCCCCGGAAAGAACCGGAATAATTATCCGGGCTGTACTCGCTGCTGTTTATCGGAACGTCAAGGATTACCCGCCTCGGGGTTATCATTCCATCGTCAAAACCCATTGCATAGACGAGTGGCTTCAACGCGCTGCCCGGCGACCTGACAGCCCTGATGCCGTCCACCTGCCCGGAATGCCGGCTGTCGTAAAAATTATTCGACCCGACATAAGCCAGCACGTCCAGAGTTTTATTGTCAATGACGATTGCCGCAGCATTATAAATACCATTTAGCTTCTGATTATCAATATAGTTTTTTATTATTGAAGATGCCTCGATCTGTATGCGTGAATCAATCTTGGAATGAATAGCATTTTTAAGGGGATACTCGCCAGCCAGTCTGTTCAGCAGGTGAGGGGCATAATTCGGGATTTCTTTTCTCGATGAATGAAAGGGTTCGGCCAGCGCTCCTGATATCTCTTTTTGGGGAAAGACAGAACTGCCGGCGAGCGTGTTCAATATCAGGTTCTTCTTTTTTTCAATAGCGCTATTATACCTGCCAATACGGTATTTATTCGGATTCTGGGGAATAACCGAAAGCGCAGCAGCCTGCGAAAGGCTCATACCTGCCGGATTGATCCCGAGATATAATATTGACGCGGTTTTCGCTCCTTCTATATTCCCGCCGTAGGGCAGCAGGTTGAAATACATTTCGAGTATTTCATCCTTGGAGTAATGCAGCTCCAATTGCAGGGCGCGGAACATTTCAATAAATTTATTCAGGTATGAGCGCTCCTTTGGTTTAAGCATCCGGACTGTCTGCATTGTGATCGTCGAGGCTCCGAGCGTTCTTTCGCCGAAGAACAGATTTGAGAAAAATGCCCTCGCAAGCGAGAAAATATTTATACCGGGATGATAATAAAAGTACCTGTCCTCTTTGAAAATAGTCACATCTGTCAGCTTAGGGGAAAGTTCCTCCAATTCAGCCCGGAATCGCCATTTGTCACTGCTGTTCAGAGTTGCGGCAATAACATTATTGTCCCTGTCGGTTAGAGTTCCCGAAAAATCAATACCTGTATCCACAGGAAAAACGAGGTCAAGCAAAAGGAATAAAAGAGCTGCCGCTGCAACAACTGACAATATTCTTTTTACCGATTTTTTCAATGTGTTTTTCATTACACTTCCCTGATGCGAAGATATTTATCTGCTATTTTATTTTCAATTTTAAAAATTATTGATTAATAACAGGATTGGAAAGATAATGCCGAATAATTGAATTGCTATGGTTCGTAATACAATCATTATCAATTAACAACACCAAATTTTTTAAAAAACATATTATTACCAATTTGTAATTGTACGAAATAGACACCAGTCTGTAATTGGATTCTTTTTTTGATATGATTTGATCCAGCCTGCGTCATTCCTGTTATTAAATTTGTGACAAGATTGCCAGTAAAGTCATAAACACATATTTTATAATTTTCAAACGAATTTGATGATATGTTAATGAATAGATTGTTGTTTATATATTTTACAGTATTTAATGAAATACAGTTTTCGAATTCAATATTATTGATTTTCCAAAATGGTATTACCATAGATATTTGTTCATTACCATAAGTTACAATAGAATTATCATTTAAACTGACATCAAATCTAACACAGGGGATGTCGTTGTATTCTTGAATTATCATTCCGGAAGCATATTCAGCAATTTTCAATCTACAATCAGCTAAAATTATATATTTTTGATCTTCGGTTATTTTCATTTGAAGGGCATGATTTATATCCAATTCTTTAAACACTGTATGATTTTGCAAATCCCATATCTTGCTTTTAGATTCCCACATTGTCTGAATTAAATATTTATTGTCACTGCTAAATCTTACATCGCTAATTACTTCAAACTTGTCTTCATGATATTTAGTACTATCAATGAGAAGATATTCCGAAGTATTTTCGTTAAATAATTCTAACAGAAATTTATCATTATATTCTTTAGGTGGAGAAAAATCTCCTAAGCTTACAATTCCTAAATATTTCCTTTCAGGTGAAAACCTAAAATAACAAACATCTCTATTTTGTAAATCGATTTCATTCTCAATTTTCCAATTTTTAATATTGTATATTTTAATAGTTGACCTGCCGTCAGACCTTTTTATTAAAACAGCTATTGTATCGTTGTCAATAAATTCGATAGTCGAATACTTTGCACTATCTTTTTTTGAAAGTGATAGGCATCTATATGAAGTAAAATTGTTGACATTAAGAATATAAATTTCATCTGCATCAAGAGATATCGCTAATGCAAAATTACCATCATTATAGAAAATAGATTTAAAATCATTTGTGATCAATTTTGTTTCATTTAACTTTTCTCCTGTTCTGGCATTCAGCTTTATAAATCTTCCCCAGGAATTTGTTAAAATCAGACTATCTCCGGGAAGGAAGAATATTCCATCACTATATCTTATTGATCGAGTCCATAAAGTATCTGATTCAATGGCAATCATTTTTCCAAATGAAAAAGTAATCAGCACAAAAACTAAAGCTACAAATTTCATATTTTCCTCTTTAAATAATTAATCAATGTTCGAATATTGATAAGGTAACTGTTTGTCATCTTAATAGTATTATTAAAAATTTTATTTTTTTATTACTCATATGAATAATCATTGTGTAAAATCAATCAATTTTATTATTTCAGATGTATGCAGGGAACAGGCTTGCCTGTTCCCTACGGTTGTCCATTGTCTGTTATTTACGGTTCCACAACCACCGTTCCGCCACCGTGGTAGGAATGGTAAACACCGTCGTACATGGCATCAGCGCTGACCGGCCCCATAGTAAAACTGCCATTGGTTACGGCTCGAACCATGTAGTAGAAATTCTTTTCTTTGCTGTTGTTGCTGCTATAATCGCCGGAATCCCCGATTGTGCAGAAGATATTAATCCTGTCGTCGCGGTAATCGAAATGCTCGGGGTAACTCTGCTTTTTAATCCATTCAAAATCTCGGCCTTTATTCAGGCGGGGATTTTCAATTTCCAGTCCTGCCGGAAGAATATCCGTTACAACAATATTTTTAATATATTCATCATAAGTTGTACTGAGTGTGATCTTAACAACCACCAGGTCGCCCTGCCTGAATTTATTATTGCTGATCTCTTTGCCATCGCGGGTATAGAATGTACGCCTGACTTTCAGGTAGCTGTCCTCCTCGGTGTAGGAACCGTCCTTTGTAATCCCTTCGGTTTCGCTGAAATAATAAACCGGTGAGCCACCGTTATTGGAAATTTTCAGTTTTCCGTCCTTGTAATTTTCTGATATAAATGGCTTGCTGGTGTTAAGTTCAGCAGCTTCTTTATTGTCAATAAAAATCTTTGCTTTGGCTTTCTTTGCATCCGAAGCTCTGCTAATTGCTGCCAGCGCCAAAAGTCCGAATGACCTGTCCTGAGTGGATAAATATCTTGTATGTTTCAGCGTATTAGTTAGGTTTCTTGCCATTTCAAATATTTTCTTGTTTTTCGGATCTGCTATCGAAAGAGTATATAAAGTTATGGCAAGGTCTCGGGTTGGCGATGAGAAGCTTCCGCCTGTTTCATTCTTGGATTTCTTCATGTTAACACCTGAAGTAAGCTCGCTTATATTCCTTTTGTCCCCGGAAAGTGCGAAGCCCGCAGCAAGCAAAGATTTTGAATCAGCAGTCAGTTCGGAGGATTTACTTCTATAGAAATTCATCAGGCTTACATTGGGTCTGCCTGCCAATGCCAGGACAAACAAGGAGTAAACGTTTTCCTTTTTAAATTTTTCTTTATAAGCATATTTGCCATCCTCCCAGTAATAATAAAGACGTTTCTCTCCCTTGGAAGCCCGTTCCGAAAGATATTTTAATCCTTTGTCAATTATACCGGGATTGACGCTATATCCGGCTTTGCGGCATTCAATCAGGAAGTGGACAGCATAAGCGGTGCCCCACCATGATGTATTGTAACCGCCCTGCCAGAAACTCATTGCGCCTGAATACTGCTGCATGGATTGTACCTTGTCAATTGCAAGCTGTACGTTGCGGTCGGCTTCTTCTGCCAGGTAGCCGCTGTTGCCTGAATTTATCACTTTCAGCAGGTCTTTCATAGCAAGCTGCGGGAAGGCTTTCGAAACAGTCTGCTCAATACATCCGTAAGGATAACCGATCAGGTATTCAACATCCTTCGTGAACTGAATCAGGGGAGTACGGGCTACAATTACCCTTGAATCAATACTCTCTTCAAAAAACTTGTCATTTGTTTCAATAACAATGTTCTTTCCAGCATCAAGCTTGCCTGACTTTGTAATCTTCTGCAATGATGCCGGAGGCCTGACTGTCAGATCGGTTGTACTTGTAAACTTTTCGCCGAATGCTTTTGCTATTACTTTTACCTGAGCATCGCCTATCTGGTTTCTCGCCTTCATTTTATAAACAATCTGTTTTTCACTGTTAGGAGGAATGGAAATGCCTGACTCATCAGAACCCATATTTTGTACAGCCCCTTTCAGTGAAAGATCAACATCAACTTTTGCTGTTTTGGCCGTTGTATTGGTAATTGTTACCGGCATATCAAATTCATCCGAGGGACTTAAGAATCTGGGCAGGGCTGTACTCAGCACCAGAGGATCGGCAACAGTCATATTCATTTCTGCCGATCCGAATGCCTTATCTATGTATGCGCAAGCCATTACCCTGAGCGATCCCGAAAATTCCGGTATATCAATTTCATAGCTTGCCTCCCCTTTTGAATTCGTTTTTAGCAGCCCGCTCCAGAAGCTGACCAGATTCACTCTTTTCTTTGTCAGGGGATTCAATCTTTTTTCGAGATTGCCAAAAGCATCTCCGGCTCCATACCTGTATTTCCCAGCCTTCAGTTCAGGGAAAAGATATGGATAAAGGGAATATGAATTTACGCCCATTGCAATTTTTTGGTAGAAAAATTTATATGGGTCGGGAGTCTGGAAATTCTTAACCTGGAGAATACCCTCGTCAACAACGGCCACTGTCAGGTGAATATCTTTTTTAGGCAGAGTTTTAATTTTGATTTTCTGTTTAGATTTTGACCTTACTTTTTCATTTGCAATTATTTCAACCGGAATTATGTTTGATTTCTTTTCAACTATAACCGGCAGGTAACCATAAGCAATTGTCAGTGGTACGGCATCTGATGCAAGCGGCTTTATAAGTGTTGCCGAAATGAAAATATTTGGCAGGTGTTCTTCTTTGATATCAAGAGTTAAAGATGCGGCATTTTTATCGGTTTCAATAATAAAGTGATCCAGTATTTTATCTCTTTCAACCGTTACCAGCAATTTACCGCGGAAGGGAGTTTTGAATAGTATTTTTGCCTTATCCCCGATATTATATTTTTCCTTATCGCAGGTAATATCAATTTTACCTTCGGGATCGACTGCGAAGGATTTATTGCTTGTTGTTCCCCAGGAATAAGAATAGAAATTCCGGCTTACATAATTATTAGATCCTTCGTTGTAAATCCTTACCTGGTATCTGCCTGAAAATTGCGGACTATATGCAAAGAAATAGTTTTTGCCTGATATTTTTAATTTCCTGTCCATAACCAGTTTTTCAATCTTCTGGGATTCAAAGTAATAGCTGCCGTTATGGTTTCTGCGGAGAACTGTTTCCCAGTCGTATTTATAAATTTTTACAGTAGCCTTATGATTATTAAGTGCTTTACCATTTTTATCCACGGCTACTACCGGAATTTTGATTTTCTTTCTTGTTTCAACCCAGTAATCAAAATCTCCAATACCATTGAAGGCATCCTGTGTATATATATTTAAAGCTAAGCTTCGGTCAACAGTACGGTTGGTCTCATCGAAAACCGTAAGATTTGCATTACATTTTATCAGCCCCATACCTGAAAGTGCACTGTCAATATAAGCGTTTTCTTCAACCAGCCCTTTCTCGTCTGTTTTTCCGGTCGTGAATTGATTATCCAGCAAGCGGTCGCTTCCTGAATGGATAGCAAATGAATATTTTCTGAATCCCTTCGGCCTGAAATCAGACTTCCTGAAAGAAAAGTTCATTTCATATTTCCTGTTAGCTGCCGGCGGGCCGAATAAATTATTGACCCTGGCGCTGATCATAATTTTATCAGGAGCTATATATTCTTTTTTGTCTGATTCCATTTCAACTTTTATCCTGTCGGGCACGAAATCCTCGATGCTCACAGGATAGCTTTTCAAAACGGTTCCGTTCATCAGGGAAACACGAATATTATATATTCCCGTAACAAGTGTGCGGGGAAGGTAAACCTGAGTTTCAAAACCGCCCTGAGCATTCAGGTTCAATTTCATTTCCTTATAAACTTTTGAATTCGGCAAAAGCAGTTCTGCTTTAACGGGCATATCCTTTACCGTCCCCCAGTCTTCATCCCTGATTATTCCGGCAATAACAAGCGTATCGTCCGGCCTGTATAGGTTGCGGCTGGAATATATAAATGTCTTGTATCCCTTGCCGTCGATTCCATCCGTACCTTCAAAGCGGGTTTTATCTACTTCGCTTTTGTAATCCAGCAGCAGATAGTTTACATCTCCGTTATAATCGCCGGAAATCATTCCCGGTTCAAATTCCACTCCCGTGTTGTTAAAATCCTGAAATATTGCAATCCCATCCGAGTTGGTCTTTTGCGATGCATACATCTGGTTTGTTGTACTGAAAATCTTAATATCGCATCCGCCAAGAGGCTCGGCAGTTTTTATTGAATTGGCAAATACTAAAATCTGATCTTCAACACGCTTTACTATCAGCCCTACGTCCGAAATGGAAATTATCTTCGAATCCTGGAGCCATTCGCTGTCAGTTGATTTAACTTTTACAACATAGATACCCTTGTATTTTTTAATAATATCCTCAAAATCAAGTTTCAGCAGGCTTATTCCGGACTTTGTCGGCAGGTCTTTGGCCAGGAATTTTTCTTTATAAATCTCATCTCCGAAATTTCCCGTCCGGTAGTATCTGAATTCATTCCAGTTATCTTCTTCGTCATAACTGTAGCCCCAAGATTTACCGCGCCTTGAAAACCCAAGAATATTATTTTCAAATATTTTTACTACCTGAACTTCAAATTCCTTCACTCCATAAATCCTTATACCAACATTTTTTGTTGATTTTGATGAAAGGTACATGGCTTTGGCTTCCGTAAATTCTACCAATGGCTGTACATCATTAAAAGCTGCAAATCCATGATAATCCTCGCCAAGTTCTTTCCCAAATACTCCTTTCAGAGTTTTTGAAACCTTAATTTCATAAACCGTTTCCGGGTTAAATCCTCCTTTTAAGAGCAATCCGAATTCATTTTGTTCAAATTCAATTTTTACCGATGGTTTTATCTTAATGAAATTTTTCAGTTTCTGATTTCTTGATATACTCTGGTTTGTAAACAGCTGAACTGTTAGTTCTGAAATGTCTTTACTTGTTTGCAAACCGGTTATTTCCAGTTTATGAATCCCCGGAACCGAAGTCTCATAAATAATATCTTCTGCCATTTTATCATTGGCGTTAATAATTTCCATCCCTTTTTCAATTTTTATCACCATAGGTTTGTCGGTAATTGCACTGTAGTTGTCCTCCCGCAGCAGAACATTGGCAGTTTTGCCAATGCCGGGATCCTGAGTGGAAAAATAATGTTCCTGGCCGTTAATTGTTATTTCCATCAGAGAATCTAAATCAGCCTGGTTGATTTTATGGTTGAATTGCAGGTTAACAAGCAGCGCAGGCATACCATTAGTGCTGTCGGGCATAACCCATTTTGCCGATGCGTGAATCAATTTCAGCGGCGGCGTATGGAATTCAAATACCCTTTTTTCGGGGAGGTCGATTTTTTCCTTTGAATGGCTTAATATTTTTTCAGTGATTTCCATCTTGTATTTTGTATTCGGGGCGAAACCCTCGTATGGTGAAAAGGACAAAGTTTTATTGTCCAGCCAGCTATATGTTCCGGGGAGGTCCGGAGTAAATCTGAAGTAGTCAATGCTGTCAGAATTCAAAAAAAGAGAGTCATTTGCTAATTCTTTATTAAACTCAATCTCGATATTCTGTCGAATACTTATTTCACCGTTTTCAGGAAGATTTGTGTTAACAATCTTCAACTCGTTTCCGCCGCAGGATACAAAAATTGCCAGGAGAACCAGCAGTATGGAATTTCTCATATCAACCTTAAATAATATTATGATTAAAAAAAATAATATAAATAATTGGATTCATCAATGCAAGCAGTAAAAATATTTTTTTGTACCTAATTTTATTTTCATCTGTTATATTTAATAATTAGGTACAAATTTCAAATAGGGTGGAGTTGATTATGAAATTTTTATATACTTTTTTTATCGTATTTTTAATTTCCATACCTTATTTAATAGCTGGAAATAATAGTGCTAAAGTTAACAATGATTACCTGGCCGGAAGCTACATAATAAACAACTGGGTTATTGAAGGAGAAAACAGTACAGAAATAGAATTTGCCCAGGAATTGCTTTCAAACTGGGATGCAGATTATATGATGACTATAAGTATTGATAGCGAACAGAAAATAAAAAAAACTATCAGCGAGATAAATTCCCTCCAGGAACAAACCGGTAAGATTGAACTGGAACACAATTTTGGCGGCGCAGGCAGCAATCATATACTTTTGCTTAAAATTGAAAACACCGAAGGCAGCGAATTAACACGCTCTGAATATAAAATAAGAACGGCTATAGGTGGAACCTCGAAAAAAATGGTTTTGCTCGAAATGGCCTGTGGAGTGCTATGCAGTGGATGTATTGACCATATTGAGGAGATTCATAACCTGGCTTACGAGCACAGGAATGATGTTGCAGTTGTAGTTTATAACAAGGCGCCGGTTGGAGTTGGCGAATGGCAAAAAGATAATCCCTACAGCAATTTTCATTCAATTTTTAATGTTTTATACCAATCCGGTGTTATCGTTGACAGGTTTATGGATACGGAAAATCAGGCTGAAGCCGGAGGTGGGGTTAGCGAAGTCTGCGAGGATGCTAATATTACTATTAACAAGAGGTTAGAAACAGATTATGTGCCGGCTTCAATATCCGCTTCGGTAAATTTCGATACCCTGACCAGAAAAGTAGATATTGATTATCAGGCCGAATTTACTGACTATGCATCCGGTGATCTGGGATTTTATATTGTGCTGACACAGGATACCGTAATCGGCCCGGACGGTACATCTTCCCATACATCTTATGCACAGGCATGTCCCGGCCTGAAGGCGACTGAATACGGGTATAACTGGAAAGAACTGTTTGGGTACTGGTCTGCCATTCCTGAATATCCCCACAATTATGTTTGTAAATATCAGCCGGACGGATTTTTCGGAAAAGAAGATGTTTTCCCTGATGAAATTGATCCCGGTGATAAGGTGTCTGACCTGACATCTTTCACACTGCCTGTATATGGAAACGAGGGCCTGGATTACGATGTCGTCCCTATTGATCCCACGAGGATCGAAATTATTGTAGCGCTGGTCAGGAAAGGAGAATTCAAACAAAGAGAAGTACTAAATGCCTGCCGTATACCGCTGATTCCAAGGCCTACCAACGTTGAAGAAAAATTTGAAAACGGATTGCATTTCGTTCTTCATAAGAAAATTGCTTCTGAAACTCTAAGTTATAGCATTGGATCTGAAATTCCCGCTAATGCTCATATAAATATTATTGATCTGACAGGCCGGACTGTTGTCAGCCGGGACATGTTTATAAGTGAATCCATCCGGAACAGAATTATTGATATCAGCCAATTGGCAAATGGATTATATATTTTTAGAATTTCTGTTCAGGGTAGTCAGATTGTTGAAAAATTCATTGTTGCCGATTAATTTTTTTTGTCACACGGTTTTCATAGATTGATAGGAGGGACGTTGTTCTGAAACTGATTGCCACGATTTTCGAATCCCGACGTAATGCAGTGAAAGAACTTGCCCAACTTCTATCTTTCGAAAATTACTTCCAAATAGAATCAAAATTTTATACGATTATATGCCCCTTGCAAGTGCTGGACAATGTTTATGTTCCTGTAAGTTGTACTTTGTCCGCCCATTGCAGACTTAGTTTTTGAAAGTAGTTAAAATATTTCCAAAAACAATCAATCCAATCTTTTCTTGAATTCCAGGTAGGGACGCCTTTTTAGATTTTTTTCCGTCGGCGGAGGAACATTATTTTTTTTCATAAGTTCATTAACGGCCTTCACCCTGTCGGGGCCCAGCGGATGAGTGGAAAGCAGAGTTTTAAAAGCATCGGATCCTCCGCCTTTCGAACCACTGCTGACTTTATCAAAGAAATATACAATTCCACCCGGATACCATTTACCTGTTGATTTTAAATATTTAAATGAATACTCGTCAGCCTCATATTCATCATCACGGCTGTTTTCCAGCAATGCCAGTCCCGAAAAAAGATTTGCAGCTACTTCGGCTGTTTTCCCTGACTCTTTTCCAAGTGCAATATCGGCTGCCATCTGCAGCCCATAAGCTTTTGTCATGCGTTTGGTACTGTGGCGGCGTTCCGCGTGTGCTATCTCGTGGGCAATTATTGCAGCCAGGGTTGCCTCGTTATCAAGCAGTTTAAGCAATCCGGTATAAACATAAATATAACCTCCCGGAGTAGCAAATGCATTAACAACTTTATCGTTGTCTATCAAAGTAACTTTATATGCAAATTGCTTCCGATATTTAATAAGAGGAGATTTAACAATTTCGTTAAGCATATTTTGTACATAATTTGTAGCATAGGTATTCCTGTAAACGGGATATTCCTTTGGATTTTTCTTTATTTCCTCATTTAGTTGTTTGCCAAGTTTAGCGTCATCTGACGGAGAATACAGGTTTATCTCCTTCAACGTTTCGCAAGAGATGGCAAAGATCATAATTAGCGAAACGATTCCGGTTTTAAATATCATTCTATAATTCAACATTTTTTCCCCAGAAAAATAATTAATATGTTGTTGTCATGTCATAAGGAACAAGGATAATGAAATCAGCAGATTTCTTTTGCTCATCAGTTATTTCATCGATATCTTTAACAGACTCTGTATTAATTGTTATGATTTTTAAGTCCGGCCTGTCCTTTTTTACAAACCAGCAAATACCCTCGTGATTGTTTGAGTGGAAAGATCCGTTCAGATGAAGGAATTTATCTCCGCTCTTATAATTTTCAAGTATGAAATGAGCCATAGTTGCATCTTTGATAGCCTGAGCGGCTTTAAGATTTTCTATCACCTGGTTCCTGACTTTTTTCTGTGGAGTCATTTTTTTCTCCATAGGGCCTTTTTTCTGATTGGTTTCCAAATATATGGCTTTTTCCGGATCAGGTGTTATAGCCATTTTATTTTTCTTTGGAATCCTGGGTTTTTCTTCTTTTTTATTATCATTAGTTTTCATTTTAGAAGATTTGCCCATCAGGCCATGGTTTCCACCGAACATTTCTTCCATTTTTTTATAACCGGGCAACTCAAGATCCATTTCCACTGGCAGTGGCGGGATGAACTTTTTTGCTTCAGGGCTTAGTTCATCAAGTTTGTCTATTCCCCTTTTTGAAACAAGCGATGCATACCTGCGGGGTATGTTTGTTGCAACAAATTTCAACTGGTTTCTTTTAGCATATTCCAGTATGGGTTTATAATCGGTTTTATAATTAGGCCATAGCCTTGCTTCCTTCTCGAAACTGCTTTGAGTGATTACATCTGAAAAATATTCGTCAACTTTTACCTGGTCATCAGATTCGAACATTTCTGCCCCGATAAGCAGTTTTTCTTTGTACTCATCATAAATAGCTTTTGTAATCTGCAGCTGAAGCCAGTGAGAAATGGTGTTGTTATGCAGCTCACCAAAGAAAATAATATCTGCATCTCCGGATTCTTCCGCCATTTCTTCAAAACTAACTTCATCGCCGTCGCTATTATAAATTTTAAAAGCCCTGAGTTCATCTGCAGCAGAATTTTGAATCATAAATGGGATTAATATTAGTAAAATTATCAGTTTTTTCATTTTTATCTCCGCAATTCAGTGTTTTTTCAATTATTATTAATATACAAAATTACATTGAATTTATTGTTCAATCTGCTTTATGAAAAAATGTATTACGCTTTGGTTTCCAAATAAATAATATGTTTCCGACAGGAAAAAGCAATTCTCTATAAGATCAATGTACAATTTACTATTTCCTGCATATAAGAACAATATGTTCCGGATCGAAACAAAATTTATTACCGTCTGATTCTGAATATTCCCTTACATCAACTTCAAACCCGGAGTTTCTTAGTCTGTCCCTCAGTCCTGACACGGAATATATCCTGACATGATCCTCCTGGCCGAAGTGCTTTTTCCTGTCATCTGGATTTTGGATTGATTCATCCTCGTATATATCACCATCTTTGAACGGAGTCTGAATAATGCACAACCCGCCCGACTTTAGAACCCGAAATAACTCCTGCATTGCCATTTTATCATCAGGAATATGCTCAAGAATATGATAGCATATTATCAGATCATAAGTTTCCTTGTTGCTATCAATATTGCATATATCATACGAAACATCTGACAGAAAATCACCTGACAGGTCTGAACCGGTATAATCGAGGCTCATATCCTTCATTTTCCTGTACAGGCTGCGTGAAGGAGAAAAATCCAAGATTTTTTTATTTCCGTACAAATAATTATTCAGGATATTCCAAAGCCTCCGGGTTCTGCCAATGCTGCCGCAGCGCGGGCAAATAAGGTGATTTCCCTGGGGTATAAATGTTTTCAATCCTGAGCCACAGATATTGCATTCGTATTTATTGCCTTTTAGATATAGGTAATGCCAATACCTAAGAAATGGTTCTGCTTTATAAATAGCTGAACCCGGAATAAGTTTCTTCAATGCTTTTTTTATTTCTTGATACAAATAATATCTTCCAATTACTTTGTAATTATTTCATTCAAATTACATAAGAAAAGTTTAAATAAAAAAACGGACTATCAGAATTAATTAATCCAACTTGTATATACAAAATGAAAAAAATATTTTTAATAATCGAAAAGAATGTTATCTTTCATTAGAAGTGAAGAATGATGGCGGGCAATTTGAACGATACTATTACTATTGACGAACTGATATACGCATACAAGATAGGATTCTTCCCAATGGCAGAATCGAAGGACGGAGATATTTACTGGCACAGCCCCGACCCAAGAGCTGTTTTTCCTTTCAAAGCATTAAAGATACCACGCTCGGTAAAGCAATCCATCAGAAAGTACGACTATTCTTTCACAGTTAACAAAGATTTTTCTGACGTTATTTTGGCATGTTCAGACCGAGAAGATACATGGATATCCGATGTTGTGATTGATCTCTACTGTGAACTTCATAAGTTAGGGTATGCACATTCTGTGGAAACAAGATGCGACGGTAAGTTGGTAGGCGGGCTTTATGGAGTTGCTATCGGGGGAGCCTTCTTCGGGGAATCAATGTTCACGACTCTGAATGACGCGTCAAAAGCAGCATTCTATTTCCTGGTTGAAAGATTGAAGGCAAGAAATTATTTACTGTTGGATTCACAATACCTGAACCGTCACACGGAAAATCTCGGTGCTGTTGAAATTCCCAAAGGGCTCTATCTTGGTATGCTTGCCGAAGCAATTGAACTAAAAAGAAATTTTGACTGAAATTCTATCGATATTCTACCTCCAGTATTCCCTGTCCAGGCTTCGGTATTGTATTGCTTCGCTAACATGTTCAGGTTTTATATCTGCACTGCCTGCCAGGTCTGCTATTGTACGTGATACTTTTAAAATCCTGTCGTAAGCCCGGGCAGACAATCCAAGTTTATTCATTGCCATTTTCAGCAATTCTTTCGACGCTTCATCCGGAGGGCAAAACTCCCTAATAGCCTTGGAATTCATATCGGCATTCTTATATATTCCCGGTATTTGGGAGAATCTTTCGGACTGCATTTCACGGGCTTTTACTACTCTTTCCCTTACTTTTTCGGATGGTTCCCCCAGCCTTGCCGAGCTAAGTTCCTGGTATTTAACTACGGGCACTTCGGTATGAATATCTATTCTGTCCAGCAGCGGGCCGCTTATCTTTCCGCTGTAGCGCTGTATCTGCATGGGTGTGCATGTACACTCCTGGGTGGGGCTGCCGAAATTACCGCAGGGGCAGGGATTCATTGAACATACCAGCATGAAGTTCGCAGGATATTCAACTGTCATTTTTGTCCTGGAAATTGTGATGTTTTTTTCTTCAAGCGGCTGGCGGAGAACTTCCAATACATTCCTTGCGAATTCGGGCAATTCATCGAGAAATAATACTCCATGATGGGCAAGAGAAATCTCTCCGGGCCTTATCTTGCCCATTCCGCCACCCACCAGGGCTGCATCGGAAATGGTATGATGTGGCGAACGGAAAGGCCTTTCCGTCAGTAATGAAATACCGCCGGCCAGTATACCTGCCACCGAATGTATTTTTGTTGTTTCCAGGGCTTCCCCAAGGTCAAGTGAAGGAAGTATCCCCGGAATACGCTTGGCCAGCATGGTTTTCCCGGATCCGGGAGGCCCTATCATCAGCATATTGTGGCCTCCGGCAGCCGCTACTTCCAAAGCTCTTTTCACATTTTCCTGACCTTTCACATCAGACATATCCATCGAAAAGTCATGATGCCCCTGCTCGAAAATTGATTTAATATCAACTTTCAGGGTTTCAATTTCCATATCGCCATTCAGGTATTGTACTACCTGGTATAAGGAATCGGCAGGAATAACATCAAGCCCTTCAACAAGTGCAGCTTCCTCGGCATTTTCCTTTGGCAGTATTATCCTGGTGAAACCCTGCTTTAGTGCTTCCACTGCTATCGACAGGCTGCCGTGAACCGGTCTCAGAAATCCTTCCAGGGCAAGTTCGCCAAGAGTAAGGGTATTATCAAGTATATCAGGTGGTATATTATTAAGAGCGGCAAGAATACCAAGAGCAATTGGCAGATCAAAAGCGCTGCCTTCTTTTTTCACATCTGCCGGGGCAAGATTGACAGTAATTTTTTTATTCGGAAATATGAAACCGGAATTTTTTATGGCAGCAGAAACTCTGTCTCGTGATTCTTTAACGGCAGAATCCGGCAGCCCAACAATAGTAAAAGCCGGAACCTGGTTATCCAGATGGGTTTCTATTTCAACAATAAAAGCATCAATACCGTAAACTGACGCGGATTTTAGCCGGGAATACATTTTCATGAGTTTTTCCCATATAATTCAATAATTATTGTTGCCGGCCCGAAAGAGAATTTTGATTCTTAGAATTACAATTCTTTGAATTCAAATTTCCTGAACAATATAATCAAAAGCATTTAAAAGGACAAATCGAAAAAAAATGACATTTTCCATTACCGGGCTTGGCGATAGTTTGTAAATTAAGTATTTTGAGTTGTAATAGCGGACTTTGAATTATTGCAATTGGAAAAGTTAATCATACCTGTTGATCTTGAATAACGATGATAAATAAACTGAGAACTAACTTGAAATTCGAACTTTACTCATATAATATAGATTTTAAAAAGCCGGCCTGGTTTTTCAACAGATTCGCCGATAGCCGAAAAGGCTATATCATTAAATTATATCAGGATAGATATGCAGGGTTTGGTGATATGGCATTCCTTCCCGGAGCAATTCCTGACGAAAAAATTTTAATATCCGATTTAACTTATATAGTTAATCTAATATCAATAGATGACAATCCTGATTTGAATGGTTTGATATCTAATTATAGTATTATCGAGAAATATAATCTGTATCCGGCAGCAGTTTTTGGTTTGGAATGTGCTTTGTGGAATCTCTTCGCAGCGGCATCCGGGAAAACACCTGCCGGATTTCTGAATGATTCACCGGACAAAGCTATAGCATTGAATGCACTTGTACCGGAACTTAATGATGTGAGCATTCAGAAGATAAATAAATTGTATGAAACAGGCTACAGAGCGATAAAACTAAAAGTATCAGGAGAAGAAAAGGAGATATCCTTTCTTCAGCAGCTGCAAATAGATAGCAAATTAAATAATTTGAAGATACGGCTTGATTTGAACAGAAGGACTGAGTTTCATCAGTCAGTAAAATTTCTGAAAAAGCTTCCAACCGATATGATTGATTATGTTGAAGAGCCGGTAACCGAACCACATAAATATATTGAGAAAATTAAAAAGGAAACCGGGCTTAAAATTGCAATAGACGAAAGCCTGGCAGAAAATCCTAATGATGAATATTTAAAATCCCAGGCTGATGTTTTTATTATCAAACCATCAATAACCGGAAGCCTGAAAACAGTATTTGAATTAAAACAATATGCTGATGCAAACAAAAAAAGAATTATTTTAAGTTCAGCTTATGAAAGCGGAATAGGAATGATTTCCCTTCTGAACCTTGCGTCCGGATTGTGTTTATATCCGGAAGCTCACGGATTTGATACATATAAATTTATCAGAAATGATGTATTTGAAGAAAAGTTGGATATTAATCATTCAATGATTGAGACAGATAAAATTGATAAAACAGTATTCCCAAAACTTAACAGTAATTGCAGGAGAATTGTATGATTCCCGAAGCCTTTGATAATACAACGCTCCCGCCGATATTTATTAGTAATGACTATTCATTGAGCTATCAGGAAGTATTTTCGATAATTTATAGTACTGCTTTAAAACTGGAAGAAGAGAACAAAAATATTGCTGTGCTTTGTGATAATTCACCCGAAAGTGCATTGCTCATACTGGCAATAATTCATTCCGGAAGTAGAGCAGCAATGCTGAACATACGTGAAGGAGAAACGAGCATTTCAGAGCAGCTAAATAATGTTGGCTGTGATATAATGATAACTGACAGAAAGGACTTTTCTTTACCGGGAATTAAGGTTGTAAATATTGCGGATTTAATCAGCATTCCCAAGTGTTCTGAACTTCCTAAGGATATTCAGCCGGAAATTGGTACAAGGCCGGGCGGAACAATTTTCTTTACATCCGGCAGTAGTGGCAGGGCAAAAGCGGTTTTTCATGAATGGGGCCAGCATATTAAAAGCGCAGCCGGAGCAAATGAAAATATTCCCCTTGAAATTGCAGACAGATATCTTCTCAGCCTTCCCCTATATCACGTAGGTGGTTTTGCTATCCTGATTCGCTGCCTGATATCCGGTGCTTCGGTATTTTTTCCTGCAAAAAATGGAAGACTTGAAGAAACTATCATCGATAATGGAATAACTCATATTTCACTTGTCGAAACCCAATTAAAAAGGTTGCTTGAAACTGAAAAAGGAATATCTGCATTAAAACAGTTAAAGCATATTCTTGTTGGTGGCGGGCCTGTTTCCGGTTCATTGATTAAAGCATCGATTGAAAATGGTTTGAAACTTCATACCAGTTATGGTTCAACTGAAATGGCTTCGCAAATATGCACTACAAGCACTTATAATATTGAAGAATTGAAAACCTCCGGCCGGGTTCTGAAATACAGGGAAATTGAAATTGATGACTCCAGGGAAATACTGGTAAAGGGGCAAACACTTTTCAGGGGATATATTTCCGAAGGAAAAATTATTAAGAATATTGATAATGAGGGCTGGTATCATACCGGCGATTGTGGATATTTCGACAGTAATAAACGCCTGATAGTGACTGGCAGGATTGATAATATGTTCATTTCAGGAGGAGAAAATATTCATCCCGAAGAAATTGAAAAAGCACTAACAAGCCTTGAATTTGTTGATTTTGCTGTTGTAATTCCGGTTGCCGACGATGAATTTGGCAAGCGGCCAATAGCATATATCAAAACAGATATGGAAATTCCATCACGAGAGGAATTTAAAAATCTGCTGCAAGGCAAACTGGCTCCATTTAAAATTCCGGATAGATTCTATCCTGTTCCTAAAAATTATCAACAAAAAGGAATTAAGCCAGACCGGCATTTTTTCAGGAGTCTTTTCCAAAAGCAATAAGTATTAGTGAGGATGAAAAGGATTGTCTGCCGTTGGAGGTGGTGGCCCTCGTCAAATTCAATAGTTAGGTGCTATAGCTCGTGGATAAGGAAGGCAAAGAAAAAGAATCCACCCCGATTGCCTGAGGATGTCGTGGTTGGAATCTTCTCAGCAAACAGGAATTCCTTTCCCCAATATCTGACAAAATCGACAGCGGCGTAGCCGCGACATTTTTGTAGAAAATCGATCCCGGGATGAACAACAGCCCCGTCGGGGCGGCATTTATATATCAGATGTCGCTCCTACGGAGCTTTGAATATTCGTTATGCCAATATTATCTACAAAAATTCCGCTCCTACGGAGCTTTTTCCCTTCTTCCGAAGGATCTGGCCGGGGGTAGGTAGGAAGGGTTGAAAGCAAAGCACCGATATTCGAAGTCATTGCTGCCTTGGTCCAAATCAAAGCAAGAAAACCTCCCCTATAATCCCCTCCTACATTAGGAGGGGATAAGAAGTTAAATATCATAAGATTAACTCCCCCTCCTTCTGAAGGAGGGGGTCGGGGGGAGGTAGGAAGGATCGAAAGCAAAGAACCGATTGTTTGGGATATTGGCGCACTATTCTTCTTCAAAGCCCTCCCCTTCGGGGCATATGCGCTAACTTAGTGAAAATAAGTAATTCATACTACTTTGCCTTTTTCGATGTCCTTCTTTTAGGCAATTAGAAACATCATCCCAGTTGTTAATACATTGATACAAAGTAATACCGGGACTGATGATTTTCAATAAAATATCTTTAACAAATACATTTTCACGCCATTGTGATGTACTCCTTTTATCATTCTCTTTTATTAAACCTGTAGCCCCAGGGGGAAAAACGCTCACCTTCATCGATAATAGCCTGAGTAAGGAGAGCTGTGATCATCTTAGCATAAAGCCACGCTCGTGCAGAGTTTTTATCTTTTTTTGGTAAATGCCCCAAGCCAAATTGACTTTTTAGTTTTTTAAATGAAATTTCAACCTGCCATCTCATTCTATATAATTCTAAGATATTATTAGAAGATATATCATTAATCAAAGAAGTCACCAAAACAATATAATCATTAAGTCCTAAAGCTGTAGAACTGATTGTCTGTTGTTTTCTAGCAAAATTCTTTTTTGCTTTCTTTCTGGATAACTCAGCTTGCTCCTTGCTTTTTTTGATAGCACATATACGTACAGGAATCTTTTTATTTTTTGAGGAGGAGGAGGAAATATAAAATATTTTGTCAAATATTTGATCTAACTTTAAACTTTTTAATTCTTTAATAATATCAACTTTATCATTTTTACTATTATATAGTGTAAAACCTTTATGCTTATATCTGACAACAAAATTTGCTTTCTTTCCGAGAATTTCTGAAATACCCTTATAACTGCAATATGCTCTGTCAATTAAAAAAAGATCAGAAGAGTTAATTTTGAAATTAGATATAGACTCACCGACTTTTGGGCTGGTAATAATAAATTCGTCACACTTGAGGTTGAACAGATTATGGCTGTAATGAAGTCTCCAGTCAGTACCTGTTGACCCCGGCTCAGTAACAACAGACGCATCGATACATCTTACATTGAAATCCGACAGCCATTCTGGGGAATCTAATGATATCCCCCTATTATGAATCAATCCTAATGCAATCCAGCGAAGCCAATCAGCAGACGTCCTCATTTTTTTTAATAACGCAACATCTGATATATCTATATTTCTTTCATATTTAAGCTTAGTAGCAACCACCCTCATAGAATGCCCCGTTGCTACATGCATAAGTATTGCTCGAAGTTGCTCAGAAGGTGAATCAAATGCCCTGCGACGTTGGAAAGCCTGGAGTTCTTTAGCCTTTAATTCCCATCCCAAAGGAAGTAAGGTTGTAACTACATCCCATTCTTCTATATGCTTGTTGTACTTTTCCATTTACAAATATAAAAAAATTATATATAAAAATCAAACACTAAGTTAGCGCTTATGCCCCTTCGGGGAGGGTTTGGGAGGGGTCGGAGTCATTGAGGTCTTGTTTGCACCTATTGCAGCAATGTTTTGCTTTATTGCTGCCTTGTTCCAATTCGATGCAGCAATGTTTTGCTTTATTGCTGCCTTGTTCCAATTCGATGCAGCAATATTTTGCTTCATTGCTGCCTTGTTCCAATTCGATGCAGCAATATTTTGCTTCATTGCTGCCTTGGTTGAAGTCATTGACGCCTTGGTCGGAGTCATTGCACCGATGTTCTAAGCCATTGCAGCAATGTTTTGCTTTATTGATGCCTTGTTCCAAATCGATGCACCGATGTTTGAAGATAATGAACTCTTGGTTGAAGCTATTGCAGCAATGTTTTGCTTCATTGCTGCCTTGTTTGAAGGCATTGAACTCTTGGTCGGAGGCAAAGAACATGTTCAGTAAGGTCAACCAAGTGTTCAGTAAGATCAACCAAGTGTTCAGTAAAGCCAACCAAGTGTTCAATAAGGCCAAACAAGACCTCAGTAAGGTCAACCAAGTGTTCAGTAAGGTCAACCAAGTGTTCAGTAAAGTCAACCAAGTGTTCAGTAAGATCAACCAAGTGTTCAGTAAAGCCAACCAAGTGTTCAATAAGGCCAAACAAGACCTCAGTAAGGCCAAACAAGACCTCAATAAGGCTAAACAAGTCCTCAATAAGGCCAAACAAGACCTCAATAAGGCTAAACAAGTCCTCAATAAGGCCAAATTTCACTACAATAAGGCCAAACAGTAGTTCAATACTTCGGGTAAAGGCAGTATAAAACCCTGCTAACAAAGCAATTAGACCATACATCAGAATTCTGGTTCAAAACAGTATTGAAATAAGGAAATTATCCGGTTCATTGAAACCACAGGTTGGGGAATTAAGGCTGGCGGTCGGTTCATTGGGGTGGAAAAACGGGTAAACAGAGCAAAAGAATGAGGTGTTATGTTGTCATTCTGACGGAGCGAAGCGTCCGAAGAATCCATCTTTGTTCGCAGATAGTGTGTGAAGAATGGATTCTTCGCTGGTGCTCAGAATGACCTTCCAGCCTTATAATCGTCAAAATCAATAGCCACGTGCTTTAGCTCGTGGATAAAGACGCAACGTCCCGAAGACTAAGAAAAAGAATCCACCCCAGCCTGTCCCGACTTGTCGGGAACTCGCTGCGCTCGCCACCCCTCAACGAGGGGAATTTTCCGGAAATCCACCCACGGCCGTAATTTGCAACTCATCCGAGTAATTGAAGCAGGGCATTCTGGTTATTGGCATGACTTTCCTCAAATTTCCTGGAGAACTGCTCAAGCTCTCTACTCTGACAGATGTTTCCGAAATGGGAAAAAACTGAAAGAAAATATCCTGCCCCGGGATAATCCGGGACAGGATAAAAATTTTTTAAGAATCATAGTTTTACTAAAATACCGTAAAATATTTCGGTAAGTTCAGAAAAGGAGCTGTTATTCTTCTTCAATAATAATTATCAATCTCTTGTCGTTTTTCCAGAAAACTTCAGGATCGTATATCGTTAGTTTGGCGGAACCGGCTCCCGGAGGTTCCAATTCCAGCAGGCGGCGTTCGTGGGCAGATACAATTTCATCAATAACCCATCCGTTAGGAAAATCCAGGGAGACATCTTTAACAATATCTATCTTTGTGAAAAGTGTCTGGTCTGCTTCGGGATTTGGAATCCATTTCCCGCCAAATAATCCAAGGGTTTCACCTTCAATTATAATAATCCCTTTTTCTTCAAGTTCGTCCTTGGTACCGAAAACGTAATATGCTGTGTTGGCTTTTACCTGCAATTGATCTGCACGGTCGGTGATCTGAACAATTTGCTCGTTTGCACTGCTGAGTTCTTCCCGTGTCATCTGCAATTCTGTTTCCAGTTTGCTGATCCTTAGTTCCTGCTTTTGAATTATTTCGTCCTTTTCCCTGATCATTGTTTCCAGTGTTTCTACACGTTTGGAAAAATCAGTATTTTCAGATTTATATTTTCTGATTTTGGATTCATATACTTTAATTTTTTTGTTCGCATCTTCGAGCATGTTTTTCAATTGGTCTATCTTAACGAAGATTTTTCTACCACGGTCAAGTTCCGGGTCGGTTTCAGGCATAGGCGCGGCCGCAGAGATTGAATCGTCAATTTCATTGATAAGAACCATTGCTTTGGCGTTTTCACTAAGCAGAGAATCCCTTATCATGTTGAATTCATTTTCAATTGACAAAGTTTCGTCAACGGGTTCAGTATCGGACTTTTGTGGCTCGCAAGCGTAAAATGCAATCGATAAGATCATTAGGATAAGTAGCTTTTTCATAGACTTTCCAAGATTATTTTTGAAATATCTGTTTTACAATTTAGTAATTTTTTTATATTTATAATAAATGTTTTGACTAATAATAATATACTGATATGGAAGAATTGAACCGCGACCAACTATTAATTCCTGCCCTGAGAAAAGATATTAGCGTTGATACTATCGAACAAAATGGAGAAAAGATACTTGTTTTGTCTGACCCTACGGGCTATGCTTCGCAGCCGATGGGCTTTCCTGAGCAACTGACACCATTGTTAAATTTGTTTAACGGGCAGATAAAAGTAGGTGATCTGAGAAATTTATTGAGGGATGAAAAAGGTAATCCTGTTGATATTGAACCGGTGCTTGATATCGTTCTTCAGATTGATTCAATGGGATATATGGAAACAGCTGATTATAAAAAATACAAGGAAAATCTTGATATTTATCAGAATTCAGATGTAAGGCAGCCTGTTTGTGCCGGAAATTCATATCCTGCCGAACCTGTTGAAGCCGGTGAATATTTATCAAAGCTTCTTGATTCTGTTGATAAAGAAAAAATAAAAACAGGAGCAAAAGCCATTATTGTTCCTCATATCGATTTTCTGGTTGGTAAGGATTCAGAGCAGACTTACGCCACGGGCTATGCTGCAATAAGAGATTCACGGCCTGATTTGGTTGTAATTCTTGGGACAGCTCATTTTGTAAGTGACGGCTTCTTTATGTTTACAGAGAAAAACTATAATACCCCTTTTGGTGCAATTGAAACTGATAGAGATATCATTAATAAATTGAAGGAAAAACTCGGAGAAGAAATTACCATTAGTGAGATGGCACACTTCAAGGAGCATTCGGTTGAGTTACAGGCTGTTTTGGTTAAGAAACTTTTCGGCGATAAAGTAAAGATACTGCCTGTTCTTTGCGGATCTGTCGAGGGCAGTTCACTCAGCGAAAATGAACCAATTGAAAATGAAAAGTATAAAAAAACAATCCTGGGATTGACGGAAGTACTGAATGATTCCGGAAAAAATGTATTATATATCGCAAGTGTGGATTTTGGGCACATAGGCCGGCGATTCGGTCACGGATTCAATGCTGTTGATAAACTTGAAGACCTGAAAAAGTCTGATCGATCTTTAATTGAAAGAATCAGGTATTATGATTCTGCATCTTTTTTTCAAGAGATTAAAAGTACAAACAACTTCTGGAATGTTTGTGGCGTTGCGCCAATTTATTCAATAATGAATCTTGTCGATACGGTAGATATTGAATTTCTTGAATATCGTCAGTGGGATGACCGGCCAACGGATTCGGCTGTTTCGTTTGCAAGTTTTGCTTTGTATTAGTTTAATAAAATCTAATCAATTATTTAAGAACTCAGGCCATGTATCACGGGCAATTCTATTGTTTTTTTTAACTCGAAAATCTGAGTTATTAGAAAATGCAATGATTAAATTTATTCTTTAATAAAGCCTGTAATTATATAACTGATGATTTCTTAAGGCTTTTTATCTTATAGTAAACAATTTTGCTTTGATCTGCTAAATAATTATAAAAACCCCGGGCAAAGCCCGGGGTTTTGGTTTTGGGATGGTTGAGGCAGTAAATTTTCTGATTATTTTATATCCACCTTCCGGTTTTATCTTTATAACTTAAATATAAATCACCAAACTCAAGTGCCATTGCTTTTTCCTCGAATGGTATATACCATAAGTTGGAGATTATAAAATAAATAATTGTTATTATAAACGGGAGAAGAGAACCGAGGAGAGTTGAAATTCCGAATAAGAATATTACGAAACCGAGGTACATAGGATTTCTGCTGTATTTAAAGGGGCCTTCTGTTACCAGTTTGTCAGGTTTGTTAAATGTTTTGATGTTTGTTCCAATCTTTTCAAACAGGTTTGAGCCTGCTATAGATATAAGTAAACCAAATATTAGAGGAACAATTCCAAATAAATTATAGGGGAAATAAATTATATCAATTATCGGGAAAAGCCAGTTTCCTGCAATTCCTAATGCCATGCTTATATAAAGTAATTGTGGGGGTAAAAGCTTTTTCATGATAAAACTCCAGAATTAGTTGAACGACCGGTTAAAAAAATAAGTAAAAAAATTTCAAAATATTATTCAGGCACAGGATGATCCTTTAAATGTGTTTCTACCATAACGTCAGTGAATAGCTCAAGCAATCGATCTTCGCTAATTTCATGATAATTGCTCCATTTTTTATTCAATATTGAAAATAATAGCATTGGCAAAATGCCAGTGAAAAATTCATAGACTTTGAATTTATCAATTTCCATTTTTTTTTCATTTGTACTATCGGCTTCCATTCTGCCTGTAGAATTCATTATCAGATCGGCACATTGGAATAAAAAATTATCCTGGTCATCAGCTTTTAATGATTCCATCAACATTATGGACAATATCTTTTTTCTGTCGAACATGAATTTCATTTCCTGCCGTAGTTTTTCTTTCGGTGGTAAATTTTCGAATGTATTTCTCATACTGAAAGATTTACTTACCTTTTCATTAACTTCATCGATTATGTTGCGAATCAAAGAAACGATAATATCATTTTTATTTTCAAAATGGTAATAAATCAGGGCTTTATTGACTGATGCCTCCCTGCTGATCATGCTGATACTTGTACCTGCAAAGCCTTTTTCTGAAAATATTTTTTCTGCTGCTGTCAAAATTTTATCCCTTGTTTTATAGCCATCTGTTTTTGGCATCGTAGCACCTTTTTTATTAACCAAACGTTCAACAAAAATAAAAGTTTCATGCAAATTATATTTTTTTTTCTGAACTGCAAAAAAAAAGGGCGTATAATAACGCCCCTGCATGAAATAAAAAAATAATTATTCTGTATCCTTTTCAATCTGCTTGATCTCTGTTATAACTATATAACTATATCCTACATACCTTTTACCCTTAGCTCTTTTCTTTGTAGGTGGCGGATTATCAGGATCAGTTGAGTTATGTCCTTTAGTTGTCATCCTTGTTTCATCTATTCCCTGCTCTTTGAAGAAATTCTTCAATGCGTCCGCTCTTTCAGCAGTTAATTTGGAATTCTCTTCCGGAGTATCGTTATTATCAGGGTATGAAACAATTTGGAAATTGACATTTTCGTTGTTTTTCAGAGTTGAAACAAGTTCCTCCAAAAGGAAATCAGCGCCAAATCTGATTTTGGATTTATTCAGTTCAAAAGGAGCTACAGGTAGCTTAAATTTGGCATCCATTTCCAGAGGTTTTACCAGGAAATCATGAGATATTTCCAGATACTTCTTGGTTTTTGGAATTGTCATTTCTATCAATTCTTTCATGAATCCCTTCTGACGAATGACTATCTGGTAGGTTTTTCCGGGTTTCAATCCCGTAAGATAATAATAGCCGTTATCGGTCTTGTTGCTTCTTGTAGCGTTTACTCTTTTCCCTTTTTCATTAAGCACCATCATGAATACAGATTCTGGCTCTTTGGATAATTCATTGATGACATTACCTGTTAATGCAACAACCGGACCAATACCGCCAATTTGAGCCTTCAATCCGGAGAATACCATTAGAAGTAAAATCGATGTGAGAATTAATTTTGATTTCATCTTCTTCTCCTTTTCGATTTTTTACTCTCTTTTTTTGTCAGGTAGCGAACTGTTCCGTCAGCGCAGCCAATAATTATTATACTTGCATCTGAAACAAGGTCAACAGACCAGATTTCAACACCGGCATCGAAATCCATAAGGTTTTCGCCTGTAGTTGCATCCCATAATTTTACTTTTTTGTCCAGGCTGGCGCTTACAATCGTATTATTATCAGTAGCAAAAGAAACATCCTGTATCAGCTCGTCGTGAGCTTTAATTGTTTTCAGGAGTTTTCCGCCTGGCATTTCCCAAACATTAATTACACCCTGCTGATCTGATGAGATCAGGCGCTTGCTGTCGAAACTATAAAGTACTGTAAGAACTGGTGCATCATGGCCCAGTAATGTCATTATGGGTTCTTTGTCCTCAAGGTTGGTTGTCCAAATCTTGATCATTTTGTCATCACTACAGGATGCAAGATATTTACCGTCGTAGCTATATGCTACATTATTTGTGGGCATCCTGTGGTCGCGAAGTGTTTTAACTTCAGTGCCAAGCCTTGTATCCCAGAGCTTTACAGTTTTATCAAAACTTGTGCTGGCAATAAATGTACTGCTGTCGTCCTGGCTGAAATAAACGCCTATTACCTGATCGGTATGGCCTTTCAGAACTGAAAGCTGTTCGCCTGTTTCAACATTCCAAACCCTTACAGTTCTGTCGCTGGAACCGCTGGCAAGATATTTGTCATTGCCTGAGAATGAGATATTGTTTACCTGTCCCAAATGGCCTTTCAGGTGCATAAGTTCTTTACCTTCCGGCAAACTCCAGATTTTGATCGTTTCGTCAAGACTGCAGGTGGCCACTTTTGTGTCGTCCTCATTCACAAAAACGCCAAGAACTTCATCGGCATGATTCCCGATAGTTTTCATATCGTAATTGTAGTCTTGTGAATAGGCTGAAAAGTTGGTGGAAAAAAGCATTAAAATCAGCAAAAGCTGAATCTTTCTGAATGCTCGCATAGGCTCTCTCCCCGGATGAATGTAACAATGTGTTTTATAAAAAAAAATTTCTACAGAGGTTTTCTGATAATGTCCAAAGCCTCTTTCAGATTTTGCCTGATAATAGTGATATTTTCAGGATTTAAAGAAGCAATTGTTCCTGCTTTTTCATCGGTATGATCTGATTTTATTTCTTTTGTGAATAAATTCAAATCATGTGAATTTTCTTCGAATAGTAAATCAATTCCTCCGGCTTTGTCTATTGCTTTATTTATCTCTTCCTTTGCATCCTTCAGCGCCAGTTTGTCGTCACGTAAAAGTTTTTTAATAAATTTAATCAGCGAGAAATCGCGGTCGGAATAAATTCTGTTGCCTGCACGGTTCTTTCTCGGTTTAAGATGTTCAAATTCTTTTTCCCAATAACGGAGAATATGTTGCTCTTCGTCAATTAATTTACTTATTTCACTAATAGAATAATATAGTTTTTGCATGGGTTGAATCAAAAATATTCAAGAATTTACAATTTCAATCGTAATTATCACAATAATCGAAATATAAGGAATTGTTTCTATATATTTCTATTGATTATAAAAAAAATTTTCGTAAATTTGCTAATTCTACTTGTTGGAAATTTTAATTGAGGTATCTTTGGAAAAATATATTGTAAATCCGGTACAGGTTCGCATGAAAGAGTCGGAGAAGGGAACTGTTTATCAGTCAATAATTGCCATGGGATTTCGTGCAAGGCAGATCAATGACGATATTAAGGAAGAATTGGGCAACAGAATGGCTGATATTACTCCAACCACGGATGAATCCGAAGGTGCAAATTTTGACCAGATATCAATCAGCAGGGAATTTGACAAATACCCTAAGCCTACTTTCCTTGCAATGAAAGAAATGAAAGACGATAAGATTAAATGGGCTTACACACAGATGCCGGACGGCGAAGCTGAGTAAGTATCATTTTTAAAAGAATTTCAGCCTGGTAGTAACTTTATTGCCAGGCTTTTTTTTTCGTGAGCCCAATTACTTTAGAAAATAATATCGAATATCTAAACCTGATAATCCGGCTTATGAGGGTGCAAATTTATCTCATCTTGCTTCCTGGGAATTTTCCAACGTCAATTTTAGTGCCGATATGTGATATTGTTTCAGAGTGGGTGGCAATTGTATTTGGAGCTTTACTGCTGATATTCGGGACAAGGAAAATTCTTTTATAATATCAGCAATCCGGAATCTACTCAATTTATAAAGTCGCAGCTATTGATTATTCTAATTTAGTCCCCGACACCTCCCAACACACACAGTGTGGAACCCTCGTAAGGGGCCGCACTTCCCCAAAGGGTAGGGCTTTGCAGTAAGCCCCTCCTACGAAGGTTTTTGGTGAGGCCAAGCAAGACGATAATTTATAGTTCATATATTTATATTAGTGTAGTAATCAATTATTAATATTGGCAACTTATTATTTTACGACATTACTCTTATAACTCGTTGATTTTTTCCGAAGTAAGGAATTCTGAATATAATTATCACAAATTATAAAAACAGCCGATACATTCATATCGGCTGATTTATAAATTGATTATATCGTATTTTAGCTTAATAATCCGCTGATGATCAGGTCAGTAGCCTCATCTTCATCAAGTCCGCGACTCATCAGGGTTTCAAGTTGTTTGCTGTCCACAGCTCCTATTGCTGCCTCGTGAGTAATATGAGCTCTCGGATCCCTTACTTCAACAATAGGAACAGCATTAGCAATTGCCCTGTCCTTAATTATCTCTTTACAGTCAACGTGTCCGCGTGCATAAGGAGCATTAGCGATAAGTTTGCTGTTTATCTCGGCTCTCGCGTCGTCTTTAAGTGCAATATAGGAAGTTAAAGCGCCCCTGGCATATTCGCCGTTGAGTGCTCCAGATTCCATTATCTTTATAATATCATCTTTCTTTCCGAATATTTTTGCATTCATTTCCAGAACGCTATTTGCCTTGCTGTTTATGTGATAATCAATATCAATATATCCGACACGCCCTTCCAGAAGTTCAAAATCGGTTTTGAAACGGGCATTTTCTTCAAGATTTATTACAGCTTTCGGGATAACTTTAATTCCGCCTGTATTACCGTGTACATGAGTTTCGTGATATGTGTAATCGGCGTTTTCACCAACGTTAATTTCAGCATTCATTATGTGCTGAATATCAACGGCATTAGGAAAAACACAGTGTGCAAGAACTGAAATCTTTGAGTCTTTTTTCAGGTCAACTTTCATTTCAATCCTCTGTACGCCTGTTTCCGGAATAATTCCGAAACACATGTGTACTTTTTTTTCAATCTTTACGCCTTCATCCAGGTTGATATGAACTCTTACTCCGTCTTCAAGTTCTTCAGTATCCACATGTAGACCGGGTACAAGATTCGCCCCGGTAACTTTGTTCAGGTGGATTGATAAGTATGCAGTATCCGGATCTTTGGCAACATGCGGTGAAACATGAGCTTCCTGCATGATTTTATCTGTCAGGTCTATCATTGTATCTCCGTGTTGATTTCGTACATAGGTTCGTTTTTATGGTCGCAAAGGTTGCACATATCAAGATAAAAGGATGAAATCTGATCTGTAACTCCCTTGCTGACCAGTTTCCCGTTGCAAAGCAGGAAAGCATGTTCAGCCTGTTCAAGAACTGTTTCGCTGTGAGTTATCATTATGATCGTAGCGCCTTTGTCTTTTAATATTTTAATAACATCAAAAATTTTGTTTAAAGAAGCCACATCAATACCTGAATCCGGCTCGTCCAGGAGAACAAGCTTGGGTTCCATAACAAGAATGGAAGCCAGCTCGGCTTTTTTTCTTTCACCGCCGCTGAGAGTTTTATCAACGGCTCTTGTCATGTACTTATCCGGATCGAGCCCTACGGTTTCAAGGGCTTTCCTGATGTTTTCTTTGGATTTATCTTTTGCTGAAGCTTTAATAAATGCTTCAATTGAAAGACCTTCGAACCTTGCCGGTTCCTGCCAGGTATATGTAATACCCCTTCTGGCTCTTTCATCTATCTTTAAGTCGTTGATACATTCGCCTTCCCAGAATACTTCGCCGGTGAAGTTTCCAAATCCTTCCCTGCCCATAATAATTGATGCAAGAGTGGATTTTCCGGCTCCGTTTGGCCCTACAATAGCGTGTATATGTCCGTCCCACACGTCAAGGCTAAGGTTATTAAGAACCTTTCTTTCTCCGAACGCTATGCTGACGTTTTTAATTCGTAACCTGCCCATTATATTTGCCCGTAATTTGTCCGGTAAACAAAATTATAATTAATACAAGCTACAAATTTAAGCATTTTTTGTTTATCAGCTAAATATAGCTGAAAAATAGCCGCAAAAATATCATATTTAATATTGTAATTCGTTCTACTAAAAAAATTTGAAAACATTTAGCGGTGGTTCATTATGAAATTAATGCCCATTTTTCTTCTAATAATACTTATAATCCCGTCGGTTAGTAGTTTTGCCGGGGATAAAACAGGTACTTTGAAAGTGGTAGTGAAAGGATTTGAGAATAATAGCGGTAAGGCAAGGCTTCTTCTTTTTACTCCCGATAAAGATGATTCTTTCCCCGGTGAACAGAATGATGCCTTGAAAAGAGTAGTAATAGATATAAAAAACAAGAAAGCAGTTTTTATCTTAAAAAATATTCCTTATGGAAAATATGCTATCAGTGTTCATCACGATGAGGACAATGACGGCGAGATAGATACTAACTGGATCGGTATTCCTAATGAGGGGCTTGGAACATCGAATGATGCAAAAGGTAATTTCGGGCCACCTTCATTCGAGGATGCTTCTTTTGAATTAAATGAAAAAGAAAAAAAATTGGTGATTAATATAATAACATTCTAAGAACCAGTTTTTCATATCGTTTTATGATACCTTGATCATAGGGCCTGAAATAAATTTTATGACAGATTTACCTGAAGTCTTTCCTGTATTTAACTTTTATGCCTGGCAGTTTTGCTTAACTGCATAATATTTACAAGCCATGCCAAAGTATTTTAGGAATTACAGATAAAACTGTATGTCTGTTTTTTTTGTAATTTGCTTTCCATTATTTGGATAAATTATAAAAAGTTGATTGTCGAGGATGTCATGGAAGCTTTGTTACTCAATATTCACAGCCAAACTCCGGAAATAAGAAAAATAAAAAAAGTTGCCGATGAGCTGAGAGAAGGCGCGGTAATATTATATCCCAGCGATACAGGTTTTGCTCTCGGTTGCAGGCTCTCGAATAAAAATGCGATCAACCGTATCCGTCAGCTCAGGAAATTGACATTAAAAAATCAGTTGACCTTTCTTTGTAGTTCGCTTTCGAATATTTCCGAATTTGCAAAAGTAAATGATGATGCCTATAAAACAATAAAAGCCCTGATACCGGGGCCTTACACATTTATTCTGCCGGCTTCGAGGAATGTTCCAAACTTTGCACAGAACCCAAAAAGAAAAACTGCGGGGATCAGGGTTCCTGATTCAGTTCTTAATCAACTTATATTGAAAGAACTTGATGCTCCTATGATCTCAATTTCAGCAAAGCATAATGATGAATATATTAACGATCCGGATGAAGTAATCGATATTTTTAAAAAACGTGTTGATCTTGTTGTAAGTTCTGACGAATATTCATTTACCGGCCCATCTACTGTGATAGACATGACATCCGGGGAATTTGAATTGATAAGGGCTGGTGCAGGTTATGATAATGTTAGTGAATTTATTACTATAACTGAATAAAATTTATTATATTTACATAAATGGATGAATGAAGAATAGGGTTGTTTTAATGGCATTGTTTGTGTAATGATTTGGAATGGTGATCAAATGGCTAAAAATAAAATTAAGGAAAAAGACAGAGTAGAAAATGTGGCCGTTTTAACTCTCGGGTGCAGCAAGAATGTGGTTGATTCTGAAGAATTTATTTCTCAATTGAAAATAAACGGGATAAAATATACACAGGAATTTCACAATGCTGATGCAATTATTATCAATACATGCGGTTTTATCAAGCCCGCAAAAGAAGAAAATATCAGTATGATACTGGAAGCCTGCGAAATGAAAAAGCAGGGCATTTTGAAAAGAGTATACGTTACCGGCTGTCTTTCCCAAAGATATAAAAAAGAGCTTGAAGCGCAATTGCCTGAGGTTGACAGATTTTTCGGGGTTGACAGCACAGAGGATATTGTAACTGAACTTGCAGGAGTTTATAAATATGATCATATTGGTAATCAACGAGAGCTTACACCAAGGCATTATGCATATATAAAAATATCCGAAGGATGCGATCACCCCTGTTCTTTCTGTGCTATTCCCCATATAAGGGGCAAACACCGGTCAATACCAAGGGAAAGAATTATTAAAGAAGTAAGCCTCCTTGCAGAAAACGGTACTAAAGAATTTTGTATTGTTGCCCAGGATACAACCTACTACGGGCGCGATATATACGGCAAGCCTGCACTTGCCGAACTCCTGGCAGACCTGTCGGAAATCCCGGGCGTGGAATGGATAAGGCTTATGTACACCTATCCAACCAAATTTCCAATGGATGTTCTTGATGTGATCAACGAGAAAGATAATATTTGCAAGTATGTTGATATACCTTTGCAGCATATTTCCGATAAAGTGCTCCGCTCAATGCTTCGGGGAATTGATGGCGAAGGGATACGAAATCTAATCGCAGAGATAAGAAACAGAATTAATGATGTAATGATACGAACAGCTTTCATTGTTGGCTATCCGAATGAAGGCCGGGAAGAATTTGAAGAGCTGAAAGATTTTGTTGCTGATATTGAACTTGAAAGGGTAGGAGTCTTTACATATTCGCAGGAAGAAAATACTCCTGCTTTTGAACTGGGTGATAGTGTCAGAGAAAGCAGAAAAGCTGAACGACTTGATATAATTATGAAGCTTCAATCTGAAATATCACTAAAAAAGAATGAAGCTCTTGTAGGAAAACAATTAAAGATCGTTATTGACGGCGAATCTGAAGATTATTATGTTGGCAGAACGCAATGGGATGCCCCGGAGGTGGATAACGGAGTTTATATTCGTTCTGATGATGAGCTGAATGCCGGCGATTTTATTATTGCTGAAATTGAGGAAGCTGATTACTACGACCTTTTCGGCAGATTTATTAAAAAAGTATAGGAAAAATTGTCAGGACATTTTGGCAATCTTATGCGTAGCGGAAATTCAAATAAGTAAATGCGAAGAACATGATTTTATAAATTTTTCATGTTCTTTTTGTTTTTTTATGAAAATATCTTAATTTTACACTTGTAAATTGTTGTTTTTTGACAATTTTAAAGGGTTTTGGTTCAATTTATTAAAATAAATTGAATTCTAATGTTAAATATTATATTTGGACGAAGCAGGTAGTTATCAACAAAGAGAAAATTGGCACAATAATTTCATGTATTACTGTAGAGTAGTTTTGATATGACAGTTTGTCATGTATTTGAAAAATTAAAAAAATTTATTATTCTTTTTGAAACTTTTTGATTAAATATGTGTCATTATTATGAGACACCTATTTTAAAACCAGGTTTCGTTGACATAAAAAAGAGGTCGGATGATATTTTTTATACAGAATTAATTAACGGTAACAAGAAGCTTTGCCACGGCAAAGCAGGGTGAAAATAAGGTATGGCCGAACTTAAAAATAATTGTCAAAATGAAATCTCAGACAGGAGGGGTGTTATGGATTTAACCTTGCAAATAGAAAACCTGTTCAAAACAGACCGCAAGAAATTCCTTGGTTTTATTCGCCAGAGAGTAAGAAGCCAGGAAGAAGCAGAAGATATTCTGCAGGACGTATTCACAAACGTTCTTGCCGCATCCCAGAATGTACAGAAACCAATTGAAAATATTGCTTCCTGGGTATTCACAGCGGTAAGAAACAGAATTATTGACTCATACAGAAAAAAACGCGCAGAAACCTTCTCGGATATGCAGACTCCGGGCCAGGCTGAAGACGGCGTTGATACTTTCGAGAATTTTCTCAGCGATGTAGGAGCTGATCCTGAAAGCGACCTGGTAAGGAAGACAATCTGGGAATCAGTTCAGGAAGGCCTTGCAGAACTTCCCGACGAGCAAAGAGAAGTGTTTGTACGTAATGAATTTGAAGGTGTTTCTTTCAGGGAAATGAGCGAAGAAACAGGCGTTAATATTAACACTCTGCTTGCACGTAAACGTTATGCAGTGCTTCATTTGCGCAAACGCCTGAAAGATTTGTACGAGTCTTTGAGCGAAAATTAGGCTTTTGCAGTTTTCCGTCAATATTATTAATTGAACTTCGTCAGTTCATTTAGTTGATGAATCAGTATTAAAGACGGAAGATATGAACACATTTTTAAATAATGCAGCCCGGTCAGTGATATTTATACTTTTCACGGCCGGGCTTCTTTGTGTTCTGTCATTTATTATCTCGTATGGTTTTGAATTGCTTCTAAGTGAATACCTTGATGTCAGGCCTCCCGGATTTCTTGAATCCGCCGGAATTGTAGCATTTGTATATGTTATATTTTTCGGGATAAATTTTGGGAATAAAAAATGTACTGACAAAATGGCAGCAAGTGGATCGAAAAATAAAATTGTTCAACGGAATACCGTGGAAAGCACTGGTTCATCATGCGCCGAAGAACTTTCTTCCCGTCAAAAGCGGGAGCTATGCGATATTTTAGCCAAATCCTGTGGCTTTGAATCCCCCGAAAAATAAAATTACTGGAAATGAAAAATTAATCATATAAGCAAAATTACTGTTCGGCTATATAGTTGTTATTTTTTAAACATATTGTTCTATTAGAATTAGCTCCACCACCTAACTATCCGCAGTATACCGTGGGTATAAGAAATAACCACGCTATACCGTGTATAAAATCTTCTACAGCATCATTAATATTTAGCATTTGAAATAAATATTTCTTAATTTTAAACGCAGCATAATGTCTTGATTGATATAAATATTATATACAGTCAGACTTATCTTTATATTTTTATGATAATGCGGACATGATAATGCGAATGAAGTATCTGATTTTTACAACACTTGTATTTCTCTACACCATTCCGGTTCATGCCGAATTCGGTAGTATTCTTATACCTGCCGAATACGGGACTGTTGATGAATCTCAAATATTATATGACGAGGGGCTGATTAACCTGGCTGAGATGGAGTTGCTATCGGATCTGGATAATTACAAAACCACACTTAATTCTGACAGATCGATCATACTCCAGGCTCTTATTGATAAAAAGCAGGGCAATAATAAAATTGCACAGGCAAATCTGGCAAATTTTATTAAACAAAGGACTAATTCTCCACTGAGGGGCTACGCTGCACTTTTGAAAGGTTATATCTCTCTTCAGGCAAAAGATTATAAGAATTCTGAAATTAATTTTGCATCAGCTTTTCTTGTTAACAGCGAAGAGTTTAAAAAAAGGAATGATACCAATTACAGAACAATGATGCATGCCGCCAGGTACTGGCAGGGAATATCAATGGTTCAGCAGGGGAAATATCAGGATGCCGTTCCGGTTTTTGACAATTGCAGCCAGGTTTATCCCGGCGGCCAATATTCTGATGATGCGATTTTTGCTCTCGGGCAAAGCGCCGAGATAAACAGGAAATATGAAAATGCCATAGAGCATTTCTCAACAATATCAAGGAATTATAAAAAATCAAATTCTTTTATTGCTTCACTTATCAGGGAAGCTAATAACCGTCTGTCGCTCAGGGATCCGAACCATGCACTCGTGTTGTTGAAGGAAGCTGAAATAGCCTACCGACATATTGCGGATAAGGATTCAACAGGCCTTCTCTACGAAAAACAAACCTATATTTCGCATCCTTTCGAGGATATCCAGTATCTTAAGGGTGAGGCTTATAACCTTTCTGCTAATTTTAAGCTGGCAATAAGCAACTTTGAAGTATTCCTGAATACCTTCTACGAATCACCATTGAAAAATTACGTTCGCCTTGGACTTGGATGGGCACACATGAACCAGGGCCAATACGGGCAGGCTTTGAACTATTATGATGAAATTATATATGACCTGAAGGATGATGACCTGTCACGAATAAGAGATATTTCAAAATTATACAGAACAATAGCTTTGTCCCGTACCGGCGAAAAAAATACCGCACGAAATGAATTGTCTGCACTTTCTGTTCAGCCGAACTATCTCTATCTCGGGCTTGTATTGCTTGAACTTGGCCAGATATATTACGAGGAAGGAGATTACGAGCAGGCAAGAAGAACACTTGAAAGAGCTAACAGGGAGGCGCTTGATGCAATGGCAATGGTCAGGATAAATTTACTTCTTGGTGCAAGTTACATGGAAATTGGCCGTTGGTCCAAAGCAGAAACACAGTATTATAATGCTGAACAGATAGCACTTAAAAGCAGTAAGATTCTAATGCCGCAAAGAGACTGGTATATTGCCGAGGCAAGGCTGAAAAGAGGTATTGCACTGGTGAAAAATCACAGAAGTGGCGAGGCTATACCGGTTCTTTTGTCATATATTGGAGAAAAAGGCCATAAATCAAAGGAAGATGAGGCAATGTTCTGGCTTGCAGAGGCATATTTCCGCAGCGAGATGCTAAAAAATGCAGCGCTTACCTATGCCAATTTACTTAAGAAATATCCTGCCAGCCCGAGGAAGGAAGAATCCTTGTACGGCCTTGGCTGGAGCCGGTTCCGTCTTCAGGAATTTTCAAAATCCTCTAAGGCTTTTGACCAGCTTATTAAAGATTTTCCGGAAACAAAATTTAAAATAGAAGTTCTTGCCCGGCAGGGGGATGGTTACTTTTATGTCAGGAGTTACAGCAGGGCTGCGGCAGCTTACGAGCAGGCAAAAAGGATGGCACCGAATACTAACGAGGGGCAATATGCTGCCTATCAGCTTGGGTTTGTTTATTATCGAAAGGGCGCATACGAGAAATCGATCAGTTCTTTGATAGACTTCGTAAGGGTTTACCCTTCTTCCCAATTTGCACCATATTCTCTTTACCTGATAGGCTGGATTCGTTTTCAGCAGGGTAAATATAACGAAGCAATAGCAGATTTCAACTACCTCATCCAGGCATATCCACAGAGTGAACTGGTAGCAAAAGCCTATTATTCAATTGCCGATTCTTATTATAATATGGAAAATTATGAGAAGGCTATCGAATTTTACAAAATAATAATTGATTCCTACCCATCCAATCCGCTGGCCCCCGAGGCTTTGAAAAATATACAGCAGGCTTATGAGCTACTGGATATGACGGAGCAGGCAATTGCCATTGCTGAAAATTATATTGCTATCAATCCGGATTCTCCTTTTGCTGAAGAATTCAAATTCAAAAAGGGAAATATGTTTTATTCCGGCAGAAAATATACTGATGCAATCAAGGAATTTGATGAATTTGTCAGGAAATATCCTTCAGGAGAAAAAACTGCCGAAGCTCTTTACTGGATGGAGAAAAGTTATATTTCTATGAATGAAAATGATAAGGCGGCTGAAGTATTCAATAGTCTGAAAAGAAAATTTCCCGATAGCGAATATGTGCCTGCCGGTATGCTTGAGCTTGCATTGATGCGAAAAAGTATAGGTGAAATTGATCGTGCAGATTCAATTTTTACAATATTGCAAAGGGAATACCCGAAAGATCAGAATGCAGCACAGGCTGGATTTGAAAGAGCTGTTATCAAATACTCCATTGGCGATACCGTTGCGGCAATGAATATATACCGAACAATTGCCGATACTTATCCAAATCTTGACCACGGGTTGCAGAGCAGGTGGAAAATTGCCATGTATCTAAGGTCGAAAAGAATGAATGATTCCGCTCGCATGGAATTTGAAATCCTGGCTGATAATAAATATAATCTTGAAATTGCTGCCGAGGCACAATACAGGATTGGAGAACTTCATTTCCGAGAGGAAGAGTACGACAAAGCAATTTTCGCTTTCAGAAAATATTGTGATAACTTCCAGGAATTTACAGAGTGGTATTCCCTGTCGCTGATGAATCTTGGCGAATGCTATGAAAAAATTGAGGACTACAATACTGCTATTGAAACTTATCAGAGCCTTGAAGCCCTTGACCCGGAAAGTGATTTTGGCAAAACAGCCAATAGAAGAATTAAACGATTGAAAAAGAAATTATAATTGATTGTAAATGATTATTATGAAAATAAAAGAAAAAATAATACTCGAAAACAGAATGAGATATTTTCCTGTAATATTGATAACAGCGATTATTGCAATTGGACAGGCTTTTGCCCAGGAAAGAGAATCCAATAGCGAGCCGCTTCCGATGCCTGAGATGATAATTGTTGGCAAAGCCAATATCGACATCCGTTCGGGTATAAAGCAGTTTCCTGATAAGCCTCAGTCTATGTCAGGCCGGGATCTTGATTCGCTGAATTCACTGGAAAAACTCCAGTCACTGCTTCTGCCGCCAGAGCCACTACCAGACGGGCTGGAAGAAAAACCTGTAAAGGCAGGATATCTGAAAGGATCATTCGGACGCTTTTCCACACCTGAATTTGAAGGCGGCTATGGTTTTGATTTGAATGGATATAAATTCTTTATGAACGGAGGGCTTGAGATAAGCAAGGGGCATATTGATAATGCCGATTATAATAAGATATTCCTGAATGCTAAATCAGATTATATAGCTCCGGATAAATACTGGATATTCGGAGGAAGTAAAACCCGCATATTTTTAAATCTGAAAAATGATGCTTACAATCTTTATGCACTGGAAAATGCTCCGGACAGAAATGCAATGGATATCAAAGCAGGTGTTGATTCAGAGGGTGAATATGAAGGCTATCAGTTCAGTACAGGTGCTTTTTTTGAATCACTGTCGCTTAGCGGCAAGAGTGCAGATGCTTCTGATAACGGGCTGAACGGTTACCTTTCGATAAGAAATATGGTTAATAAATTCTCCATGGGTGGGAAAATTAATATCGATCTGCGTTCATATAACGGAACAGGAATGAATTTTCTTGAAGGAAGTGCTTTTGGGGCATATAGGAACGATAACTTTATGATAAGCCTTCAGGCCGGTTTCCGTACAGCAAGCAATTCAATTGATATAAACAGAAGCGGATTGTTGCTTGATGCCGATATCGAAATTAAGCTTAATGAAAGATCTACAATTGATGGCAATATTTCATCGGGAACTGATATAAACAGCTTTTCCGAAATGTACAGGCGGAATCCCTATATTTCTGATTCGGCAATTATCGATTTTGCATATAACCTGGCAGATATCAGCCTTTTTTATAATTATCATCCCGATGATAAGAAGGGGTTTTATACCGGGCTTACCTACAAGATGTCCGAGCGTCAGCCGGTTTTTGCTTTAGCCGATACCGGAACCTTTAGTCTGATTTATCCTGATGCTGATATTTTAAAAATATCCGGCAGTGGTTTTTGGCAAGTGGACGATAAGAACAAATTATCCGGCGGATTAAGTTTCAATATTACAAATATGGATAATAATAATCAGTTGCCATATATGCCAGCATTGGATATATACTTGAAATACAGGCACTTATGGACTTCTGACTTTGGCACGGAAATTGAAATACTTTATTTTGGCAGCAGATATGCCGATATTGATAATAAGGTAGAGCTGGATGCTGTTCCGGATATTGGAATTTACTCTGATTATTGGGTAAGCGGCAATTTCTGTGTATTTTTAAGCCTGGAGAACTTGCTGAATTCCGATAAATTTATCTGGCAGAATTACAAGGGCCGGAATTTGTTTGCCAAAGCAGGCGCCGTGTTGAAGTTCTAAATCAGTAAAAGGAAAAATCATGTCGTCATTCGACAACGAAGAATTAAAAGAAGAAGAGAAACTATCGGGTTTTGATGCCGGGGAAGAAAATGATGAGTCTTTTCTTGTTGAAGAAACCGGCTTCTATCCGGGTGACCAGCCTGATATGGGCTTCGTTAGCGAAGATTCGGCCGGCAATGATTCTTTTGATGATAATGAATTGGACGGTATTACTGAATTAGATGATGATATTGCTGAAGATGCTGATACGGATGATATAATCAGTATGTTTGCTGATAAAGATGACAGCAATACGGCTAACAAAAAAGAGTCCGATGAAGGTTCGCCAGATGCTGCTGATAATCGAAGCATGGACGGAGATGATGACTTGCTTGCCCTTGCAGCTCAATTTACGGGTGCTGCCGATAATGAAAATGATCAGGATGATGCTGCTATTGCAGATGAAGATGAACCTATTGGCGATGCAGAAAAAGATTTATTTGATGATGACGATGATCTTGGAACTCCTGAAAAATCGGGAGTTGAAACAGATGATACAGGAGAATATGAAAAATCCGGAATCGACAGTGATGAGGCTGCTGAAGGGATTGCGGACTCCGATATAGATGGTGATGAAGTAAGTATGGCTGGACAGATTGATGTTCCTAAGGAAGGCGGTTCGGTCTGGGACTTATTTGAAGAAGAGGAAGACGGCAGCCAGAATCTGGATGATGAATCTGTTGTTGAAGAAGAAGATTCAGCCGTTGCAGAGGAAATTGCAGAGGAGGATGATTTTGTTGGTTTTGAGGAAGAAGAAACCGAAATTGAAGATGAAGCCCCCGCACCTGAAGCCGAAGAAGAAATTATGGATGAATCTGTATCATTTTCTGACGATACTGAAACTGAATCAGATGACACTGAAAATGAAATTTCAGATGATACTGAAGTTGATAATGACCTGATGAACCTGATAGAGGGTGAACTTGAAAGGTCGAAGAAAAGGAAAGAAAAGAAAGAAACTGAATCAGATGATATTGAAGATAGTCCGGAAGATGAAACTGAAGAAGAATTTGCCCCTATTGATGACAAAGAATCGGAAGTAATTGATATAAGTGATATTGAAGCTGAGCATCCCTCAACTTTTGATGAGGAGAAAAAAGAAGATTTTAAAATGTCGCAGCCCGCTCATAAGCCTGCTGTAAAGAAGGGGGATAGCAAAAAGAAGAGAAAGAATCGTAAACCTTTGCCCTGGATGAAGATCGGTGTTGTTTCTGCGGGAAGTATTGCAATTCTGTCGGTTATTATATTATCTTATTTCTATCTTTTCAAACCGGAATTGGAAAAGGCAGGTATAATTGGTGGCAGTGATTCCACTTTGGTTGAAGATATTCACCCGGTTGATAGCCATGCCGTTGGCCCCGAACATCATGCTGAACCCAAACATGAAGAGAAGAAAGAAGAGCCTATTGTTGAAGAACAGCCTGAACATCAGGAAGTTGCGGAAGATTCCTCTCACACCCAGCCTGAGGAAGAGCAAAAAGAAGAATCAGTGATTCCTCTGGAAAAACCCAAACCGGAGACAGCGCAAAAAACTGTTAAACATACTCCAAAGCCTGCTCAGACTACAAAGAAAGTTCAGAGAAAAACGAAACCGCGAAAAACAACTTATAAAGACAAGGATTTGCCATTACCGGAGAAACCTGCTTCGACTGGTATTTTTACCGTGCAGGTGTATTCTTCACCTTCGAAGAAAGATGCCCTGGAATGGCTTGCCAGGATAAAGAATATGAATATCAGCGACTCTCGTATCAGCAGCCAGAAAATACGGGATCAGGTATGGTATCGTGTGCGGTTTGGTAAATTTGATACTAAAGAAAAGGCTAAAGCAGCAGCAAAAAAATATGGTTTCACTCAAAGCTGGATAGACAGAATAAAATAATTAAAAAATTCGGAATTGGATAGGGGAACGATCCTGATCGAGAGGTATGCAAACATCCTGAAGCTTTATGCGTTACCGTTTCAAGGTTTACTTTGGGGTGATAACCTGCGAATATTCCACCGACTTGTTCATTTTCATTCCTGAGGCAGGATTTACCAAATTTGTATTCTGTACTGAATTTCAAAAATAATTAGCACATATTATCAGGAAATTATATTTTTTTTAATTTTTTCTGAGACTTTTTTGCCATTCATGTGTCATTAATATTAGTAAGATTGAAATAATAATTAAATAAAGATATGAAAACAATTGTAAACCTTATTCTTATTGTCATAATTTCTTCATTGGTAATGAATGCCAAGGAGAAAGATATTATTCAAAAAGAAGATTTACCTTCTATGCTGGGGATTACCAATATAGGAAGGGATTACTGGTTTTCGGTACCTCCGGCTTTCCAGCTTGATTATGACCTGAGAGATGTTGTAAAGGTTTTTGTTGTTTCGTCTCAACCAGCAAAGGTAACACTTGAGCTTCCGAACAGAATTTCGACAATAAATGCACTACCCTACGAGGTATCTGAATTTATTCTTACTCCCGAGGAAGCACAGATTTATACACGTTATGGTTATGTTTCTGAAATAAGCAATGCCATTGCCATGAAACAGGCTGTTCATGTTTATTCTTCGGTGCCAATTCTGGTTTATGTTATGGTTAATTACCGTTATGTAACAGAGGGCTTCCTGGCTCTGCCGGTTTCAGCCCTTGGAAACAGGTATTATGTTTCTTCTTATGGCGATGGAAGCGGGTCTCATCCGGGGCTGAGGCTTCCCAGCCTTTCCGGTGTAGTGGCTCCTTATGACAACAGCGAGGTAAGTTTTGTTCTTCACGGGGACAGCACAAACAGTAGTACGGGTGGCTTGATAGCAGGAGATACTTTAACCAAAGTATTGAATAGCGGTGATGTCTGGTTGTTTTCTTCCGGCGGCCCGGATAAAGATCTTTCCGGGAGCCTTATATTTTCAACAAAACCTGTGGCCGTAATATCCGGGAATCAATGTGCAAGTATTCCTATTGGAAATGATTATTGCGATTATATTGCCGAGATGGAATTTCCCGCTCATTCCTGGGGTAAGAATTATCCGGCTATTAGTGTCAGGGGCAGGAAATATAGTTCAATAGTAAGAATTTTTACGCGCGAGCCAAATACTATCATATATCGTGATCATTTTGAATTAGCCACGTTGGAAGAACCGGGATTTTACGAAGCCAGAGTTACACCTGATTCAGTGCCCGGTAATGCTGTTTTCTGGAGCGACAATGATATCGGAGTAACGGTTTATAATACCGGCGAAGAAGAGGATGATGACCCCAAACCCAAGAGCGACCCGTTCCAAATGGCTTTAGTTCCTGAAGAGCAATTCCAAAAAGAGCTTACTTTTGCCTTACCGGAAATAAAATCTCAGGAATCATATTATGACCAGTATATCGTTATTATTTATCAATGCGGATTTGACGGATACCCTTCCGACAGCCTGCAAATAGCTAAGGTTACAAATGGCCCTCTTTATTGGCGTAAAGTAGCCTATCAGCCGCAGGTTGAAGATGTTAATAAATTTGCTTTCGATCTTAGCGGCCATAAATATGCTTCTCTTATCCTGCCTATCAGCGAAAAGGGTGTTTACAAATTAAAGAACGACAGTCCTTTTGCTGTATATGTTTATGGATTTTCCAACTATGGGTCGTTTGGTTATCCTGCCAGCGCGAATGTTAATAATATTGAGATAACAGATACTGAAGCACCCGTGCCAACATGGACCGTGAATTGTAACGGAACAGTAGAGGGATTTGTAACAGATATGCCTGAGGATGAAAATTTCAGATCAAACCTTGCTACAATATTCAATTTCCTTGACGACAATGATAATTTTGATTTTAGCCACGGAGAGTTCGAACCCGGCAGGACAAGATCTACCTGGTGGAAACTTAATGTTGGCGACCGAAGCCGAGATGCTGTTGCAACTCTGAGATTTACCGACCAGGCCGGGAATGATTCGACTGTTACTATTGAATATAAAGCAGTAAAACTTGATATTGAACCTGATTATATTGATTTTGGTTTTGTTTCTCCAAATCAGAAAGTTAAAAGCAATATCACCGTAAGGAATCTTTCTTCAACATCCGAGGCAATTATCACCAGGATAGGATTCAAAACAGATGACCAGGGATTCAGCATTGAATCAGATGATCTTCCGTTTCTTCTTCCCCCACTGGGAACTAAAAATATTGAAATTTCATTCATGTCTGATAAGGACGGGGTCTTTGTTGATTCTATAGGATTGGGGGATACCTGCATTTACTATCCTAAATCGAAAGTAAAGGCAGAAATTGGCGGGCCGGAAATATATGTTAGCGATATCCAGTATGGCGATATCCTGATATCAGATAATCAGAACGGAGAAGTAATTATCAGCAATGCCGGTAAAGCCGATTTGCTGATTACTGGTTATGAAGGCCCTTTCAGTAGTGAATTTACAGCAATTATGCCCAATGGTCTTAGAAATTGTTCTCCCTCTGTGCCTTTTATTATTAAAAGCGGAGCTCCTGACGTTTCATTTAATGTTCAATTTTCTCCTGACAACGAGGTAACTTATCGGGATTCAATAGTATTTTTCAGCAATGCTGTTAGAATAGACAGTATTGCATATCTTGACGGAAAAGGGCTTAAGCCCGGGCTGGTAGCAACATCTTGTAATTTTGGCAGAAAAAGGATACACAGGGATTTATTTCCTGCCGGGCCTTATGATTTTCCGGGTGAAGGCGGAGGAATTATCCTGGAAAATAAAGGTTCTGCCCCCGTTAAATTGTCCGGCTATTCGATTATTGAAAATGATAAAGGCAGTGCTTTTAAAATAGATAGTTCCCTTTTAGTGAACCGTACGATCAATGTAAACGATAAATTTTATTTGCCTGTTTCTTTTAAACCCCTTGAAGCGGGATATCACCGGCTGGTTATTGAATATTATAACGACGGTAACAGCAAAACAAGAACCATTATCGAAGGAATTGGCGTAGTTCCGATTATCACGGTAAATGATATTACTTTCGATGCAACTGTAATTGATGATGTTTACAGTATTTCGAATAAAAAATTGATAATAAAAAACCTTGGTATGGATGAATGGGAGTTTTGTGACACTTTGAAATTAATTGATTTTGAAAACATTAATATTGGTGATATATCATTTAGTCCGGATTTCAGCCTTAACAAGGGCTTCCGTCTCGATACTAACCTGTTTGATTTTAATTTGTTAGCTCCCGGAACCGCCCTTCAGGTTAATGCGTCTTTCAAAGCAGTTGTTTCCGACGATGTTAGCACTCAGCTAAAAATTTTATCAGATGCAGAGTCCGAAATTGTATCAAACTGGCAGGGCAGGGGATTGGTAAACGGTATTGAAATATTAGCTGATTCATCGGAAATTTGTTTCGGCCTTAAAGATACAATTATCTGTAAGATCAAGAATTTCGGTTCTTCTGAAGTTGATGTACGTTCATTATCAATAGATCCTCCTGAAAGGGATTTCTATTTTGCAGACGATATGATACCATCGGGTTTCAGCTTAGCTTCCGGGGAGTCAAAGGAAGTTGAATTAATATTTGAACCGGTTGGTGATGTTGATAAGTCTGTTGATCTTGTTGCAGAAACATCCTTACCGTTGAAACCGAGAATAATGTCGGAAATAAAAGGGAAAGGGATAATTATTGATAAACTATCATCAATAACTCCCGCCACGAGGAAAGCAGAAATTGGCGAAAAAGTTAAAATGTCGGTGTATATTGATCCGGGTGAAGATTTTAGCAGGGCCGGTATCGATCGCCTTGATGTCATGGTGGAATATGATAATTCTTTTATCAGGATAATTCCTGAATCTATTGTTCCCGGAGAAATGGCTGATGGTTTATTCATGTTTGAGAGTACTCCCGAAATCAATGAAAATGGAGGATCTTTCACATTATCACTTGTAAGCATTGCCGGAAATTATCTTGATGGTAGTGGTAATCTGATTGATTTTGAGTTTGAAACTTATCTTCCAACCGACACGAACAATGTGGCTTTAATAACTCATTCGGTGGTGCCTGTTGGAACTTTATGTGCCGAATTTGAATCCAGAAGCGCCAGGATTGCTATGCAGCCTGTTTGTGCCGATGAGATTAGGAAACTTTTGTTTTCAGCAGAAAACTATTCTTTGGAGGAAATCAGCCCTAACCCCGTGGGTAATATGGGAACAGATATTAATTACAGTGTTGGGCTTGAAGCTCGAACAACAATAGATATTTTTTGTTCTAACGGACAATTAGCAGCAAATATTATTGATCAGAATCTTAGGCCCGGTAAATATACCGCCTCTCTGCCAATTGATGAATTAAGATCAGGAGTTTACCTGGTTGAAATGAAATCCGGGCCTTTTTCTGCTGTCCGAAAACTTGTAATTGCAAAGTAGTTAGTAAATTCATCCGACGGCATTATGCTGTCGGGTGATTTGAAAAATAAAATCATTCCTTTTTTTACTTTCCCGGAATTATGATTAAATTATAAAATAAAACCATGTTTATTTCCTCATGGTGATAAATATTATTGCAAACTAAATTAAAGATTAGTTATGAGTAAGGGTAAAAGTATAAGCTTGTGGATAATATCTCTGATAGTAATGATGTCTATTGCTATTTACCAGCGTATGACAGGCCCGACTTATCCTGTAAAAGGATGTATAAAAATTGAAAATTCTGATATCCATTTCAAATTACCACGCTCTCATGGCGGAGATGGCGGCCAGGAAATTGAAATAGAGGCTGCTGATAAAACTATCAACGGGAAAATGACTTACAAGAGATTTAAAAGCCACGATGAATGGACCACAATTGATTTGGTAAGGAAAGGAAATATTCTTAAAACTGAAATCCCACATCAGCCACCCGCAGGAAAAGTGATTTACGATATCGTTCTTAATAAAGACGGGGCTGATTATAAGCTTTCTGACGAATTAGTTATCATTCGTTTTAAAGGCTATGTACCTTTATACTTTCTGATACCGCATGTATTATTTATGTTTACGGCAATGTGGTTTTCTATGCGTACAGGTATGGAAGCAATATTTAAGGGTGAAAATACCCTTAAGCTGGCAAAATATACCGTTTTTTTATTGATCCTTGGGGGAATGATACTTGGCCCTGTAATTCAAAAATATGCTTTTGGGGAATTCTGGACCGGCTGGCCCTGGGGACACGACCTGACAGACAATAAAACCCTTGCTGCATTTATTCTCTGGATTGTTGCCTTATGGAGGATAAAGAAGAACCCTGCTCACAAATGGTGGGCTATTATTGCTGCTATAGGCCTCCTGGCAGTTTATCTTATACCACACAGCGTTTTAGGATCTGAAATTGATTACACAAAAATAGAACAATAAACAATGCTAAAAAATAATAATGGCGATGTCTTTTTATTCTTAATTTATTCAATTTGTCATTCTGAACGAAGTGAAGAATCTAGTATTCATGCAGGTTATGGACTCTTCACTTTGTTTAAGTGACAACATTGTAAGCTTATTGGACAGCCTCATTTTAAAAATATGCTTTCTACCTTACAATCTCAACCTTTTTACTTATTATTGTTTTCTTATCCGAAAATTCGATTATATACGAACCGCAAGGCAGTGTGTTGAGGTTCAATTCGTTTCCTGACAACTCTGTTTCAAATACAATTCTTCCCTCAATATCAAATATCCGGGCCTCTTTAGCATTAAACTCTTCTGGTAATTCGAAGTTGATCTTTCCGCTGGCAGGGTTTGGGTAAATATAAACTTCCGGGTTATAAAAAGGCAAATCCTCAACACTGTTTATACCGCCCTTGCGATACATACTAATTCCCTTGTTACTATCAAAGAACCAAAGATTTCCGTATTTATCTTTACGCATTCCCTCAATATTTTCGTAGTGGATGCCGGAATTTGAATAATCAACGCTGTCAATAAACTTCTCTCCGTCCCATAGCCTGGGTTTGTTGGCAATTACCCACATATTTCCATCTTCTGCCGGAATAATATCCATAATATTTTCATGCCAGGTACCATAATCCAGGCCAAAATCATATTTTATAAAATTGCCATCTTCTTCTTTGTAAGCTCCTTCATAAGTTAACATCCACAAACAACCGTCAATTAATCCGACATTAATGTATGGCGCTTCAGGTTCTGTTCCACTAAAAACTTTTTCGTCAATATTAAATCCGTTATACCTGAAAATTTTTTGTGCACAGCATATCCATACATTTCCATCTTTAGCAACAAAACACGATTTCATATAATTATCTTTATAAGAACTATTTTTTCCATCATCGTAATCGATAGTGGATATATTTGTGCCGTCAAAAATGAAAAATTTATCTGTACCGGCTATATAAATATTTTCCTCATCAGCACAAATTTTATGAGTAAATGTTGCTTTGTAATTCCAGGGATAATCGTATGTTATAACTTCGTCATTTTTTATAAAAAGAATGCTATTCTGAGTCGAAACGGCAACGCCATCCTTATATTTCACAAAATTGGATTTCCTGCCATAATGATCTTTGTCGGCTGAAATAACAAACCATTCTCCGCTGTTGAAGCGTTTAATCTCGCTTGCTGTAGCCACATATACATCCTTTCCATTTGGAAAAACATCGTAGATAGCATTATCCGGAATCCGGGATTCTTTAGAATATCTCTCTATATTTTCTGAAAATATACCATTGTTTGATCCCATCCATATTATACCATCTGTGTCAGGATAGAAACATTCCGCAAAAATTGCAAATCTTGCTAATTCGTTCACGAAAGGCGGTTCCCAAAATTTCTCTCCGTCATATAATACTAAAACGTCTCCAAAAAGCTCAATATAAAAAATGTTTAATTTTTGATTATAATCTATTTCATAAACCTTCATTGCCGGCCCGTTAGATTTAAAGTGTTCTAAAAGTATCGTAGTATCGCCGTCGAAACTTTTTAATCGGCCGCTGTCATCGCCCAAAAGAACTGTACTGTCACAAACTTCAATTGAATACAGAACGTTCAGCAGGCCGTCATAACCAGGTACATTTACAATTTCAACAGAATCTTCGCTATGATAAATTAGATACTCGGCTCCATGCAAACTAACTAATTTGTCATCTTTTCCAAGATCAAAATCAAAGCAGTAATTGTAATTTAATTCGTCGTTCAAGTGATGGTGCCAGTTTCCGTTTTCATAAGTTGCAAACCCCGCGGAATTTATCCAAAAATTAACCCTGCCGTCCCTGTTGACAATGATTTCTGATATGGAATTCAAATATGTTCTAAACGAAGAAACATTATACAGATCTAAAATTTCTATAAGATTATAATTTTCACAACCGTTTTCTGTGATTCTGTCAACTTTAAAATCACTGTAGCCCGCCCAGAAATTTCCGTAGGAATCTATTGCTATGGCAGATATATCCTGCCAGTTGCCCGACAGCGGAGTATTGGCACGGTTATACAGCCGGCTTTTATTAGTATTTGCATTTAATTTAACTATACCAGCAGAAGTTACTGCCCATACGATACTGTCTTTTTTATCAATATGGCAAACGTCGTTATTGAACTGGATATTATCCCATTCCGGTGTTTGGGACAAAAGGGAATTTGCTACTAAGAAGGTAATCAGTGTAATAAAAGTTTTCATAATGATCTGGCAGATAATTATTAATAATAACTTATTGTAACTTATAATATTTTTATAAAATAACAAAATATTAATACATAAAATTATATTTACAGATATTGTTGTATCTACTTTACAATCTCAACCTTTTTACTTATTCTTGTTTTCTTATCCGAAAATTCGATTATATACGAGCCGCAAGTCAAACTGTTCAAATTTATTTCGTTTCCTGTCAGCTCTTCTTCCAATACCAATTTTCCTTCTATATTATATATCCGGGCTTCGATAGCATTAAACTCTTCTGGTAATTCGAAGTTGATCTTTCCGTTTGCAGGGTTAGGGTAAATATAAACTTCCGGGTTATAAACAGGCAAATCCTCAACACTGTTTATACCGCCCTTGCGATACATACTAATTCCCTTGTTACTATCAAAGAACCAAAGATTTCCGTATTTATCTTTACGCATTCCCTCAATATTTTCGTAGTGGATGCCGGAATTTGAATAATCAACGCTGTCAATAAACTTCTCTCCGTCCCATAGCCTGGGTTTGTTGGCAATTACCCACATATTTCCATCTTCTGCTGGAATAATATCCATAATATTTTCACGCCATGTACCATAATCCAGCCCAAAATCATATTTTATAAAATTGCCATCTTCCTCTTTGAAAGCTCCTTCGGAATTAAATATCCAAAAATTGTTATCAATAAAATCAGCATTTATAAACGGCTTGGCGGGTTGGGTTTCTTCTCCAAAAATTTCTTCCAAAGAATATTTGTCATATTTAAATATTTTATCTTTTGTACAAATCCATACATTTCCATCTTCATCAAGAAAACAGGACTTCATATAGTTATCAAATGTTGATCTTGATTTGCCGTCCTCATAGGATAAGCTAATTATGTTATAAGAGTCAAACATAAAAAAATTATCCGATCCTGGTATATAAACATATTCATCATCGGTACAGATTTTATGTGTAAAGGTGGCTTCATAATTCAGAGGATAACTAAAGGCAACAATATTGTCATTTTTAATAAAAAGTAAGTTTTTAAGAGTTGAAATTACGATCCCATCCCTATACTTCACAAAATTTGATTTTCTACCAAGATATTTTTCATCATCAGTAATTAGTATCCATTCTCCACTATTGAAACGTTTAATTTCATTTTCTGTAGCTATATAAACATCTTTCCCATCGGGGAATAAATCATAGATAAAGTTATCAGATATTCTTGATTCGGCAAAGTATTTATTTTCCTCTCCTTCAAAAATTCCCTTATTAGTTCCAAACCAGATATTGCCAAAGATATCGGGTATCATACAGTTTATCAGTATATCTTGTTGAAGAGAATTTTCAATTTTTTCCACTTCTTCAAAATTATTTCCGCCAAGTACAAAATATCTGTTCCCGGCATTAATATAAAAATTATTAACATTTTGCTGATATATTATATCATCAATTTGCCTACCGCTGGTTATGGAGTTTTCATCTAAAATTGTTTTAAGAGAATCGTTTTTAAAGAGACTTAACCTTCCCTTTGAATCGCCAATAAAAATTTCATCGCCCCGTGTTGCAATTGAATACAAAATATTTTCTATTGGTAAAGAAACTTTTTCTACTGAATCAGCATTATAAAAAATACTCAAACTATGACTGTGTAGAAGATACAACTCATTGTTCAAACCGACTTCGAAATCATTACAATTATAAAAATCCTGATCAATATAATGGTGTGACCATTCCCCGCTATTATAAATGGCTAATCCGCCTGTTTGCAGCCAAAAATTAACATCACCATTTGGGCTTGTTCGTATATTAGTTATTTCAGTTCTATATGTTGTAAAATTAGGAACATCTGATAGATTCAATAATTCAATCAAATCAAAACTCTCGCATTCGTCGCCGATGATTCTGTCAACTTTAAAATCGCTGTAGCCTGCCCAGAAATTGCCGGAGGAATCAATAGCTATTGCGGAAATGTCCTGCCAGTTGCCCGACAGCGGAGTATTGGCACGGTTATAAAGCCGGTTTTCATCAGTATTAGCATTTAATTTAACTATACCAGCAGAAGTTACTGCCCATACTATACTGTCCTTTTTGTCAATGTGAAAAACATCGTTATTGAACTGGATATTATCCCATTCCGGTGTTTGGGACAAAAGGGAGTTTGCTACGAAAAAGGCTATCAATGTAATAAAAGTTTTCATAATGATCAGGGTATTAATGAGTAATATCAATTAAATCAAAATAGTGATTAATAATTGAATCTGCAAGTGTAAAATTCAACAAATAGCCAGGTATTTCATTCGAATTTGGGCTGATCAATATTTAATCGTAATTCATCAGACAGCGTCTAATGCAACTGTACTCACTATTTATATCATCTTGATATCAGAATTTAATCAGGTATCTGATTCTTCACCGGAATAACTGCACAGGAGTTTTTATACCTCTTTTAATAATACCGGATTTTTTTAGCTATAGAAAACTATTTTAAATCGTAATTTTGAGGAATTGATAAAAGACAAAATGAAGTACAGGAACGGAAAATGACAATTTTTGAAGCTATAATACTTGGAATTATACAGGGCTTGTCCGAATTTATACCAATCAGCAGCACGGCCCACCTTACTATTGCCGGCAAGCTAATGGGTCTTACCAACCCGGAGAATCCCGAGCAATGGACGGCCTTTATCGCCGTAATTCAACTGGGTACGCTGATTGCCGTACTGCTTTATTTCATGAAAGAAATTCGCGAGATACCGACTGCTTTCCTCAAAGAGAATATTGGCGGCTCAAGGAAGAAATTCGGGGAGCAGTCGCAGCAGTCCAGAATGGGCTGGTATATAATTATTGGTTCGCTTCCCATTGTTTTTATAGGCCTGGGCCTGAAAAAAATTATTGAAGGCTCACTGACTAAAGATCCCTACATCATCGGCGGGAGCCTGATCGGCCTTGCCCTGATACTCGGGCTGGCCGAACTGACGGCAAAATTCACAAAGCAAGCTAAAGATATTGGCTGGAAAGATGCCCTTGGCGTAGGGTTGGCTCAGTGCGTGGCTCTTATCCCGGGTTCGTCGCGTTCAGGCACTACTATTACGGCGGGGCTTTTCCTTGGTATGAAACGTGAAACGGCAGCCAGGTTTTCATTCCTGCTAAGCATTCCGGCTGTTTTGGGAAGCGGCCTGCTTGAATTTTACCAAAGTTTGGATTACCTTACCGCTTCTCAGGGGCTAAACTTGCTTATTGCAACTCTGGTATCCGCGGTCAGCGGCTACGCTTCAATAGCTTTCCTGTTGAAGTTTCTAAGAACCAGGTCCACGCTCCTGTTCATTGTTTACAGGATTATTCTTGGTATTGCAGTGATAGCTTTGGCAATGAAAGGGATTTTGTAGGTAAAAATCAAAACTGATTTTCCCTGATGGGGTCAACTTATTATTCTTCATTTTTCTTTTAAGTGCAAGCGGACTCCTTTTTATAAACTAAAAAATGAAAAAGACAAAAGCTCCGTAGGAGCGACACCAGTTTCTGTTTATGTCGCCCCGACGGGGCTTTTATTTCTCCAGGGTTTGCCTTTCTACAAAAATGTCGCGGCTACGCCGCTTTTTTTTTATTATACCTTTAACGCTCTTGCATATTTTTTTGTATTATTCAGAATGTCAGATAGCTAAGATGCATCGGGCAACTGATATCAATTTACCATTTTTAAGCTTTTTTCTGAAAATATTAAAAAAAATTACTGGTTTTGAAAAAAAAATTATAATTTCCTGAGACCTTTTTGATGTTTGTGTGTCATTGTAATTAGAAGAAAGGTAATTATGGCTGCGGCCGGGTATAAAAATAATGATATTTGGAAATTAATTGATTTTAAAACCATGGCCTATGCTAAACCCGGATTTAAGGGATTGTTCTTTGGAATTTTAATGCTTTGCCAGTTAGCCTGGGGATGTTATGACCCCTGTTCGGGAAGCGGTTCCGGCGCGGGAGGTTCGAAAGGAGACATCTATTTCACTGCCAGGCCCATCAACGGAGAGATACCATCAGTATTCAGGATATCACCGAAAGGAAGCAGGCTGATGCAGTTGATTGAGAACGGCTCGATTTATTCGCCGCCCTCTGAAAACGGCTTGCTTGCTTTTCTCAGGGATGATCCTGTTGGTAACGATTCGATTATTGTAGCCGGGATTAATGGAGATAATCCGCGAACTGTGATAAACTCTCTGCTTGTGGGAACTATTATCTCCACTCCAATTATATCTCCGAATGGCAAACTTATAGCTTTCACAGGTGGTAATAACGAGCTCTGGACGGTGACGATAAGCGGTAGCTCTGCGGACAGGCCGACAAGTGTTCTCGCCGGTAATACTCTTCCGGCATTTTCTCCGGACGGAAGTATGCTTGCTTTTTTTGAATCCAATACTGAAAAAAACAAGCTGATTCTGAGGGTGATAGAAACAGAGAATATCAGGAACGAGGTTTATCGCAGGGAAATTGATATCTTGCAGGATGCACTTATTGCGCCGCCGTCAATTGACTGGTCCGGAGATAACAGCTCTGTTGCTTTCGGAATTACAACCGAGAAATCAGGTGTGATTTATCTTGATGATATTATTGGGAAGACTTACGAAGAATTTCTTCTTGATAATCTCGGGCCAATTAATCCTGACCTGTCTCCGACAGTTAAAAACAGGGTTAGTTTCAGTTCCCGAAACGGTGATATCTGGTCGATGAAACTAGAAAACGGTGACCCCGATTTCAGGTTGTTAACCGAAAGAGACTCTACTGAAAGCAATTTATATCCTCAATGGTCGGCAAACGGTGAAATGATTCTCTATAATAGCCGTTTTATACTGGACAATGAATATAATGGCGCTACTTTGATACTTATCAGGCTGGATGAAGACGATAAGACTGTATCTCAGATGGTGATAGGCAACAATGTAATAAGAGGATACTGGTACTAAGCATCGAAATTTTGAATTTCTCCTTTAGATACTTTGGAGAATTGTGTAAATGGAAAAACCTGTAGGAAAATATTCCGATTCCGAGCTTTACTCGAAGCTCCGGGGTAGTAAGAAAGAAGCGGAAACAGCTTTTGCCGAGTTGTATTCACGCTACTCACAAAGGATTTATGCCTACTGCCTAAGAGTTACGGGAAGCCAGGATGATGCGAGGGATATATTCCAGGAAACATTTACAAATTTCTATAATTCTTCAAAAAATAAAGAGCGCCTTGAAAATATTCCGGGATACCTGATAACAATTGCAAGAAACCAGTGTATTAATTATAAGCGTAACTTGAAAATCAGCGTCAATATTGAAGACTACAATGTTTTCTCGACTGACACCGGGTATGAACAAAAAGAATTGCTTGAATTGATAGCCAGGGCTCTTGAATTGCTTGACTTCGAATACCGCGAGGCTTTTATTCTCCGGCAATACCAGGGAATGAGCTACAAGGAAATCTCAAAAATCACCGGTGATTCCATTACAGCAGTGAAAAACCGGGTTTGGAGAGCAAAGGAAAAGATCAAGGATATACTTGAACCATATATGCAGGATTTGTCGAAATAAATATATAGCAGGTTAATTATAATGTCTTATTCGAAACTGATACATGAATATCTCGACGGGGGGCTTGAAGAAGCCCGGAAGGAGGCTCTTTTTTCCGAGCTTGCCGCAAACCCGGAGATAAGGCAGGAATTCGACCGTCAGGTGAGTATTAATAATATCGCCAGAATGGATATGAATTCCATATCTCCACCACTCGAGACAACAAACGCCCTGTTTTCATCCCTCGGTTTTTCTATACCGTCCGGCGATGTAGCAATGGAAGAAGTTCCATCGGGGAATGGGAAATATGCCGCCGCTCTGGCACTGATCAAAAAGCATTATCCGCTTCTTGGTGCCGCATTTCTGGCCTCGGCTGTAACAGCACTATTATTCTCCCTTTTCTATACAGGGCCGGACAATACCACGGATATGAATTTTGCGGAAAATTCAGGCAGAAATTCCATTCCTGTTGTAAGCTCTTATGAAGATGAAAATAATGTTAACACCAGGAGTGATGATGCAATATCAGCAAACAATCTGGTAGCTTTCGATGAATTTTCATTTACAGCTGCTAAGAAATATTCTAATTCAAACTCCCGTTCCGATAATAATTATCGGAATAATATAAACGGAATTAATTCGAATTCCGGAATTACGGACAGATCGAATCAACCTGCTAACGATAATAGATTTGCCGATAATGACATCACAAATTCATCCGACACAAAATACGGGAATACAATATCGATAATTACTCCTACTCATAATAGTGAAGAACTTATTGCATCTGCAAATCATCTCGAAAATGGTGGTTTGATCTCCAGAAACAACGCTTCGAATGAATTAGCCGTTCCTGTAAATGTTAACGGGCCTGGGGCAGGTAGTTATTTCGATACACCCGGTGCACTTAATTATAACCCTTATATTGACAATACAAAAATGTTCCTTCAGGTTCGCGGGTTCTCAATGAATTCGAATGTTGATTTCAATTCCGGAGCGGGGCAAAATGCTATCAGCAAAAACTTTGCGATTGGAGCTTTTTACAGGCTGAACAATAATTGGGCAGTGATGCTTGAAACAGGAAATGAAGCCTTCCCGATGGAATTTACTTCTGTTATTGACGGCCGTACAGGCCTTCAGCAGCAAAGCCCCGAAAGATTCTGGCTTGGTACAGGTGTTCGATATACAATGGATGACCTTGGATTGACAAACTGGCTTATGCTGAAACCATACTCGCAGGTGTTCGCGGCATATTCCTCACTTGGGCCGGTATTCAGGGGGCAGGCAGGACTATCAATGAGATACAGGGGTATTTCGTTCAGCCTTGGCTACGAGCTTTCAACCTTGCTGTACAATGTTGACGGAAATATTTATAACACAAGGAAATCAGGAATAACTTACGGATTTAATTATCATTTTTAATTTGAAAAAGAATTTCAGCCATGAAAATTGGCAGTAAAATAATTTTATTGGGGAAACAATTAGCCGTTGGCGCTTTAATATTAATAGCGTCAGCGGCTTGTGAATGTATTCCGGGAATTGACACTGATAAAGAATTTGATCCGGATGATGCTTCCAATGTAACATTTATCAACGCTATGCCTGATATTGATCAGATCAACCTTGTAACTGATGTGGTAACAATTGAGAACCAGGGTTATACAGGCCGGGAAGGATTATATCACAGGATTGCTGCCGGTGATAATAATGTTCGTTTTCAATTACCTGATGCAGATTATCCTTTTTTCAACCTTCTTTCAAATTTTGAAAAGGATAAATATTACACACTTATCGGGTATGGCCCCGGAAGCGGGCGGAAGATCAGGATGCTAATGCTTGATGATCCTGATAACGGATATAAACAGGAAAAGACCTATTTGCGGTTTCTCCACGTTATGACAAATTTCCCGGATGAATCACCGCCACTACTTTTTGTATTGCATAGTGATACTCCGGAACATAGCAGATTGAAATATACATCCTTTTCCTCATTCGATGAGCTTGATCCGGGTATTTTCACTATTGATATTATTAATTCTTCAAATGACAGCCTGCTAACAAGCACCGAGGCAATCCTAGAAAAAGGCAGGCTTTATACCATGACGGCAAAAGGCTACTTTAACGGAACCGGCATAGCTGCTCCCCGATATATGCTGCATTCTGTTCCCGTTCCGGCAGAATAGCCGTTATCAATCTTATCAGAATATAATATCCTAATAATAAAGAAAGATTGTTGAATCCAATAAGCAATTTTGATTGGAATATTAGCCTGTATTGAATATATTAGTTATATATTTTGTAATTAATAACGGATAGTAATATGTATTCCAAATTATCAATTTTGTTTTTACTGATTGTTATAGTATCATGTTCTGACGATGATCCGACAAGTAATATTCAGGATTTTAACGGCTGGGTGAAGATAGAGACCGGCAGCAGGCCTTATGTAATATCCTCCCATTTTATCGATTATAGTTTTGGACGCGTTTGCGGAGACAGCAGCCTGATAGCAACAACAACAGACGGCGGCAAAAACTGGTCTGAACAAAGGCATCCGGAATTGCAGCAGTTTTATAATATCCATAATTATGACATGAATAATTCTATCTTGTGTGGTGTAAATATCTACAGGACAGTTGACGGCGGAGCCAACTGGATGAAAGTATGGGATAATCCCGGGGATTTTAGTGTTTCCGGCCTGGCTGTAAGTTCAAGGAATTATGCCTGGGCTGTTTGCGGCGATAAAATACTTTATTCAACGAACAGCGGTGGTATCTGGCAGGAGAATGAAACATTTCCTGATGATATTTATGTTAATGATATTGCATTTGCCGACGGGCTGCATGGTATGGTAAGCAGTGCTTATGGGCAGGTAATAATAACACATGACGGAGGTGCCAGTTGGGATGTTGTTGAGATAGACGAACTGGATAACTACCAGAAAATTGCATTTCCCGACCAGTATCATGCTTTTATTATATCCAATCCCAAAGATATAATCAGGACAAGTGACGGCGGACAGACCTGGGAAACTATACAGGTAAGCACCGAAGCCACACTTCTCGGGATATGCTTTACTGACAAAGACCATGGCTGGGTGTGCGGACATAACGGGGCTGTGTATTACACCGAAGATTCCGGTACTACATGGACATTGCAGGAAACTGATACAGACTTTGTCCTGCTTGATATTTTTGCTATCGATTCGGAAAACCTTGTGATAAGCTCCGAATTCGGAATGATACTCAGAACAAGTACAGGCGGGAGAGAAGAAATAAATTAATTTAAGATAATTCATATACTTATATACTAAACTTTCAGGCATAAATAATATTATCGCAAGGTTTTGTATTTACACAACAAAGGTTGTATTTGAATCTAAACCATTCCATAGCTTTGGATTGCAGCTTTCATACAAGTACTGATTTTTCGGATTTTTGAAGAGCTGGAGATTTATTTTGTGTATCTTTAGGGTAGCAGAGAAGTTATGATATGCACTGACCGGAAATTTGCAATATTTTCGTTATCGGGTGCAGAAATAACAAAAAAATTTATTTGGAAACTGTTTACCCAATAAAATATACATTAATACTTCAATTTGCTATTAATAGAGTTCATTTAATTTTGATAATTATTAATAAACCATATCGGGGAATTGTAATGAAAACAGTAAACATTTTATTTATAGCGGTTATGATTGTTCTTACCGGCTGTGTTACCGCAGGAAAGTACGACGAGCTTGAGTTGAAATACAAGGGCGTTCTGAAGGATTTCCAGAGTGAGCAGGAAACAAGAAAATCCCTTGAGATGAAACTTGCTGAAAGAAATAGGACTATAGAAGAGCTGAACAAAGAGATTGAATCTTTGAACCTGAGCAGGGAAGTTATGAGCAAGGAAATTGCATCTTTGGAAGAACAGATAAAGTCCATGAAATCCAGCAGCAGTGCCGAAATCCAGTCTCTGATAGACAAACTGGAAAAAAGCAAACAGGAACTTAGCGCCAGGGAAGCGCTTATAAAGGATATCGAATCAAAACTCAGAGAAAGAGAAAGTGCCCTGGAAAGATTGATGGCAAAACTTGAAACGTCTCTACTTGGATTTAAGGACAGCGGCCTTTCACTTGCTGTAAAAGACGGGCGAATCTATGTTACTCTGGCGAACCAGCTGATTTTCGGGCTTGGCAGCACGAATATTGATAAAAACGGGAAAAATGCCCTTAAAAGCCTTGCTGATGTTCTGAATGAACAGGCAGATATCAATATTGTGGTTGAAGGCCATACCGACGTGGCAAAAGTGAAAGGCAACCCGAGGTTCAAGGATAACTGGGACCTGAGCGTTCTAAGGGCAACTGAAGTAACCCGCTACCTTGTTGAAGACGGCGGAGTTGATCCATCGAGGATTATTTCCTCCGGCCGTGGTGAATACTTCCCCGTAACCGAGGGCGATACCCCCGAAATAAGAGCACAAAACAGGCGCACGGAAATTATCCTGACGCCCAAACTTGATGAACTGTTCCAGATACTGAAAAAGAAATAAAGAGTTAAATAATACTGATAAAATTTTTGATTGTTGATCGGGATGTTTCTTTATTTGAAATATTTTCGATTTGTCATTCCCCGACAAGCCGAGGGCAGGCTGAACGAAGTGAAGAATCCAGTATTCATGCTGGTTATAGATTCTTCGCTGCGCTCAGAATGACAGTTTTTCAACCTTTTGAGACTGCCCCGTTTCTATTTTACTATCCTTCAACAATATCTAATTCCACTTATAAATTCCCTGAAAATTCCGTAACTTTGTAACTTGGTTAATATTGAAAATAAAATTGTACATATAAGTTTTACAGGTAATTATGAAAAGAGATTTCCCAAAGGCTTACGAGCCCCAGAGCGTTGAAAAAAGATGGTATCAGAAATGGCAGGATATGGGTATATACAAGGCGGACAACAAGTCCGAAAAACCCAAATACAGTATTTTAATGCCCCCGCCGAATGTTACGGGCATCCTTCATTTCGGCCACGTGCTGAATATCACTCTTCAGGATATGTACCTGCGCCGCAAGCGTATGCAGGGATATGAAGCATGCTGGTTCCCGGGTACCGACCATGCCGGTATTGCCACTCAGACGAGGGTTGAAAAACAGCTCCGCGAGGAAGGCCTTACACGTTACGATCTCGGCAGGGAAAAATTTATTGAAAAAGTCTGGGAATGGAAAGAAAAATACGGCGGCATTATCCTGAAACAGCTTCGCGAGCTTGGAATTTCAGCCGACTGGGACAGGACTCTTTTCACAATGGATGAATCAGCCTCCAACGCTGTGCGCGAGGTATTTATCCGCATGTTTGACGAAGGCCTTATTTATAAGGGCAAAAGAATTATTAACTGGTCGCCTCTTTCGCTTACTGCTCTTTCGGACGAGGAAGTAGAGCATAAAGAAGTTCAGGAGCAGCTCTACACATTGCGCTATTACCTTGAGGACAGCGACGAATATCTACAGGTATCGACTGTTCGTACAGAAACTATCTTCGGCGATGTTGCAGTGGCTGTTAACCCTGAAGACGAGAGATACAAACACCTGATTGGCAAAAATTGTATCGTTCCCCTCGTTGGGCGCGTTGTTCCAATCATTGCCGACGAACATGCCGATCCCGAATTCGGTACGGGCTGCGTGAAGATCACACCGGCTCACGACCCGAATGACTTCATGGTTGGCGAAAGGCACAAACTGGAAATGCTGAATACTATCAACCCGGACGGAACCCTGAATGAACTGACCGGAGATTATAATAAAATGGACAGGTTCGAAGCCCGGAAAGCTATCCTGAAAAAACTTGAAGAACTGGACCTGCTGGAAAAGAAAGAAGACTACACTCACAACATCGGTTTCTCGCAGCGCGGCGGAGAACCCGTCGAACCTTATCTCAGCGATCAGTGGTTCGTGAAAATGAAACCGCTTGCAGAAGAAGCTCTCGAAGCCGTGGAATCAGGCAAGATCAATTTCTACCCCGGCCACTGGGTGAAAACTTACGAGCACTGGATGAATAATATCCGCGACTGGTGTATTTCACGTCAGCTATGGTGGGGCCACCGCATACCGGTATTTTATACCGAGGACGGACAGTTCACAGCTGCACGCGACGAAGACGCCGCAAGGGAAAAACTTAACCTTCCCGCGGGTACGTCGCTTCGCCAGGATGAAGACGTGCTTGATACATGGTTTTCATCATGGCTCTGGCCAATGACCACGATGAAATGGCTTGAAGACGGAGATATTGAAGAAACAGACGACCTGAAAGCATTCCTGCCCACCGACCTGCTGGTTACGGCGCCGGATATTATTTTCTTCTGGGTGGCAAGAATGATAATGGCCAGCAAACATTTCAAACAGGAAATTCCTTTCAAAGATGTTTATTTCACCAGCACAATCAGGGACGGACAGGGACGCAAACTGTCGAAATCTCTCGGCAACTCTCCCGATCCGCTGAATATTATTGATAAATACGGCTCTGATGCTGTTCGCTTCACCATGATATATCTTTCGCCTTTGGGGCAGGATATTAAAATGGATGTTGACGTGAAGGCTCAGGACATTCCTTCAATGGAAATTGGCCGCAACTTTAACAATAAAATATGGAACGCCGGCCGCTTCCTGATGATGAAACAGGACATGGTAAATCTGCCGGACGTATGTCCGGATAATGAAGATAAGACTTTAAGTATTGACGAGCTTTCCCATGCAGATAAATGGATTCTATCAAGATATAATTCCACGCTTGACAAGCTGAACAAAGCGCTTGATGATTACAAAGTGAACGAGTATTCCAAAATACTTTACGACTTCATCTGGCGCGACTTCTGCGACTGGTTCGTGGAGGTTCTCAAGGTGGAACTCAACGCCGAAAAAGGTTGCGCCCACCCGCGCGGCCTTATGAAATTTGCATTCTCGATATACGAGGGCATACTGAAAATGATCCACCCGGTAATGCCATTCATTTCCGAGGAAATATGGCACCTGATGGAAGACCGCGGCGATGAAAGGTCTATCAGCACCGAGGATTCTCCTGTAGCCGACACAGCCCTGATCGATCCGGCAATCGAGGAAATGTTCGAACACCTGCAGATGGTTGTAGAGGAAATACGCCGCATGCGTTCAATCACATCCATAGCTCCTTCGCAGAAGCTGCCCGTAACGATTTCCTGCAAGGATGAAGCACAGGCAAAATTCATGGGCGAACAGGCAGCTATTATTGCAGCACTCGGTAAATGCAGCGAAGTGAAAACCGGCGTGAATACTCCCAAGCCGGAAGGCAGCCTTGCATCTGTTGTACGCGAGGTTGAAATTTTCGTGGAAGTTGGCGGCAGCCTGGATATGGACAAGGAAAGAGAAAGGCTGAACAAAGAAATAAAACGCCTTGAAGGAAATATCAGGGGAACAGAGAAAAAACTCGGCAACGAGAAATTCGTGGCCAACGCCCCTGCCGACCTTGTTGCTTACGAACGCGAAAAACTCGAAAGCATGAAAGGCTCGCTGGAACAGGTGAAGAAAAATATGGAAAGCCTCGGCCTGTAGATCGACGCTATTTGTAATTATTGAAACAGCCCGGCGATAATATTATTGCCGGGCTGTTTTGATTATTGATAATTGTATATGTTTCAATTCTCGCATAGCTTTGTTATATTGGTGAAAGCATCCATTAAACTGAAAATAAATTTTTTAATTTCCTAATATATTCATAATTTAATTGGCAATTAGATATTTAGTTATGGTTTGGAGATTTTGATGCTCGACCGGGATATGGAAATTTGGGATCGCGATGCCGCCTATTACTACTACCTCCATGGCCCGCTGAAACGTATCGAGCTTGGCGAGGACAAAATCCAGGGTATTGACTTCCTCTACACCATAAACGGATGGCTTAAATCCGTTAATATCGAGGATAATCATAACAACCCGGAATACGGCGTTTCCGGGGCCACTCCGGGCGACGCCTACGGATATACTCTTGATTATTACAATGACGGCAGCGGCGACAAGGATTTTGTTCATAACAGTACAGATTTTGGCAACGGCGCTACTCTGCTGCCTACTGCCGGAGCCGTTAATCATTCCCTTTATGACGGCAATATAGCGGCATGGGAAGAGTATTACGGCTCAGAAACATCAGCAAAGATGCCTGACCCGCTAAATTTTGAAAGCTCCAGGGCAAGGCTGTTCCAATACGATAAGCTGAACAGGCTGAAGGATAATACTACTTATAATTATACTGCCGGAGCATGGGCAAACAGCCCTAATAATTCCTCACATTATAATTACGACGCCAATGGCAACCTGATGAACCTGGTGAGGAATGATAATTCCGGCGTACAGCTTGATGATCTTAATTATCTCTATCAGGACTTTCGGTATTCACCGTCAGGGCCGGTTTACAGAACCAACCGCCTAAGCATTCTTAAAGATATGCCCGGAACTACGGCAAGTACGCGCGACCTGGAAACCCCAAATCCTGTAACTGATTTTTATGCTTATACCTACGACGCTTCCGGAAACCTGATCAGCGACGTGAAGGATAATATAAATCACATAGAATGGACTGCCGACGGCAAGGTCAGCTATGTGGAAAAGGATATGATTGTTTCTAATAACAGCAATACTGTCAGCCAACCCGTGAAGATCAGCTTCATGTACGATGCATTTGGCAACAGGGTTGGTAAGGATGTGATGATACATGAAGTCAACAATGTTGTTGCACCTTTTGTTGCAGATCCGACAGAGTCTTTAAACCTCCTTCTTGATCAGGTTGGCGTAGGTTCCACCTACTACATGCTTGATGCCAACGGGCAGGTGCTCGCTATATATGAATCGAAAAAAACTGTGCCTGAAAAGTTGTATTTGTATGCATCAGATGGAAATGATGTGCTGCTGTTTCCTGATCGGCATGTTCTTTCCGAGTGGGATATATACGGCTCGGCGGCGCATGGTAAGTTTGCTATTCGCCAGCCAAAGGAAGAACTGGTATATACTGAAAGTGAAATACCGAGAGGCAGCGCTTTTTATAGAATTGTTGGCGAAAAACAATATCATTTAACAGATCATTTGGGCAATGTGCGCGCCACTGTTTCGGATATAAAAGAGCCAAGCGGCGGCGGCTTCCTTACCAATACCATTACCGCTGCCAGCTTCTATCCCTTCGGCTTTATGGAGGAAGGCCGCTTCTTCTTCAGCGGCAGCAACCGCTGGGGCTTTGGTGGGCACGAGAAGGACGATGAAGTGCGTGGAACTGGCAACCGCCTTAGTTTTGGGGATTATGGCTACGACCCTCGCAAGGCTATGAGACAAAATATTGAACCTTTAATTGGGAAATATCCCGGATTTTCCTCATATTTAGCTTTCGGCGACAACCCGATTGTTTTTGCTGATCCGATGGGACTCGATGCAACTCATTATACCCTGAAGAAAAACGAAGATGGCAGTTTTGAAAAAATTGAAGGAGAAACAGTTGATGAGCTAAACGGGCAGGAACTTGAAGGGAATTATAGTATTTATCACTATAATGGCAACACCTATACTTTTAGTGATAGAAATCCTGAAGATGATAACTTATGGATTTGGTCGTGGAATATCGAAAAAGAAGATGATTTTGCCAGTAATCCTGATGCAGCAATTGAAATTGGGGTAAAACCTGATCAATATTATTATGATAAGTTCGATTTCTGGAAACGTGTCGGGGAAGTATCTGGTCTTGACGATCCAATTCGGCTTGCAATTGACGGTTATTTCATGGGTAAGGTTGGTAAAGCCAGCGTTGGAGCTTTTAAACCGAAAAAGATAATTTCTAAGATTGAAGCAAGCAATCCTTCAATAGATTTACAAATTGGGCGAACAGTAAGTATCCAAAAGATGAAAACACATAAGCACTTAGAAATGAATGTCCCGACTAATACAATCGTAACTAAAGGAACAATGCATTCAATTGAGGATGCTCAAAGAGTTCTTAATGCTTATCATTCTGGAACCGCTACTGTTCTCAAAGTAGTAAATAAAAACGAAATTGTTGTAAAATACGAAAAGGTAAGTGGAACTTTTAGAGTAAAGGATGGGACAATTAGTGGAGAATCAAATATCTTTACAATAAAAGGAAAGAAAACAGTAACTGTACATCCAGAAAACCCGAGGCAATATGGATATTAAATTAAAAAAAATAATTGAGGCTTATTGTGAGCCTGTGTATTATGATGAAGAAATTCCTTTTAAAGGAGAATTAGATTTCTATGAGATAGAAAATAAGTTAATTATAAAATTAGATGATGGGAATTATTATAAGTTTAGTGATTATTGGCAGGGTAGTTACTCTGAAATAAAAATTGATACAATTGATAGCTGTTCTGATGATGATACAAAGAGAAATGATAATAATTGGAAAAAAATATATAATAAAAAAATAATTGAGTTAGATTTTTGGTATAGAAAAAAAACTTTTTGTTATCAAGAAGAAAATATTGATTTGCTATCAGACACCTATATGAAAAATCATGAATTATTAGGCATAAAAATAAAATTTGATAATGGTAAAAAACTAATAATAATTTCTGGTCAACCAGAAGACTATGAACAAAACCAGGTATTTATCCTTGGTCCTTCAAGTTTAATAATGGTAGTATTTGATTCGAATAAATACGATTTTTTAAATTTACCAGAAGGATGGAAATAATTGATCCGGTTTTTTCTTGAATATTTTTAAAATTCATTAATTCCCGTTCTTTGAAAACACAAAATCCTTTCCGAGTGGGATATATACGGCTCGGCGGCGCATGGTAAGTTTGCTATTCGCCAGCCAAAGGAAGAACTGGTATACGAGCCACTGGAGTATGACCGGGGCAGCCAGTTTTACCGCATAGTGGGCGAAAAACAATACCATTTAACAGATCATTTGGGCAATGTGCGCGCCACTGTTTCGGATATAAAGGAGCCAAGTGGCGGCGGCTTCTTCACAAAAACCTTTACCGCAGCCAGCTTCTATCCCTTCGGCTTCATGGAGGAAGGCCGCTTCTTCTTTGGCGGCAGTAACCGCTGGGGTTTTAACGGTATGGAAAAGGATGATGAGATAAAAGGTGCTGGGAATAGCCTGACAACCGAATTCCGCATGAATGACCCGAGAATTGGCGGCAGGTGGTGGAGTTTGGATCCCAAGCCCAATCCGTCAATCAGCCGTTATGCCGGATATGACAACAATCCTGTTTTCTATAGCGATCCGAGGGGTGATACAGTTGTGAGTGATCAGGCTTCATGGGATAAAACAAATATAGGTTTAAAAAATACTCTTGGACCAGATCATCCGTTTTCGTATAATAATAAAACCAGAAGATGGGAAATCAATTATAACTTTGATATTTCAAATTATAATTCCGAACAATTAGAGGTTTATGAAAAGGTAAAAAGAAATATTGAAGATCCGATTTTTGTTAATATGGTCACCCAGAGTGGCAGCGCTAATTTGACCTATTACTGGGGAGGAGGAAAAACTCGTAAATTGGATAATCTGTTTGGTAATGGTCTTGCTGATCCGGTTTTTGACGCTAATGGAAATCTAACAAGTGTAAATATTTATTTTAAAGATATAGTAATGGCGAATGAAAGAGAACAAAAAGAAGTAGATAGTTGGGAATATGGAATAATCGCATTACATGAACTAGGTCATTCGTATCTATATCTTACCCATCCCAATTGGAAAGTATTCCAAACTAGAGGTTTCTATATGAAAGATAATTGCATGGAAACAACTCTTTGGGAAATTAGATTTAGAAGTATATATAAGGTTCCATCAGGATGGAGAAAAAATTTCCTTAATCCCATTAGAGTATTTTTTGGACTTGATCCTTTGGATGTAAAAGTTCCCATTGGCGGAGATCCAAAAGAGTTCCATAATGAAGATGAAGAAGACATTATTGATAGTATGAGAGATCAAGGATTAATAAAATGAAAAATGTTAATATTAACACATATATTTTTTTAATTGTTTTACTCCTTTTTTTTGGGTGCAATCCTTTTAATATAAATAAAAACAATAAGTTATTAGATAGAGGCTCTTCTATTGCTGATGAAACAGATATTGATTATATTATTGAAAGAATAAAAAATATTATTCCTAAAATCAATGGAAAGAGTAAGATTGTTCATTCTGATTCAAGTAGTTTTGATTTTATACTAATTCAACGTCAATGGAATTCTATGGTTGACATGAGAAACCGGCCCAAATCTAGGCAGTACTTGTTTGTATTTAAAAGAGATTGTTATACAACTGAAAATCCAATTAATGGAATTTATTCAAATCCGGACTCTCTGGATGGTAATTCTTATAATATTGAGATATATAGCTTTAGTAAACATGACTTACCAAAGTTTATTGCCAGCATCAGTTCGGTAGAATTTGTTGGAAAAATTATATACATATTAAAAAGTTTCAAAACATCGAACAAAATCCCACTTTTTTCGAAAGTCCATTATGAAACAAATATCTGGATTAAATTAAATGATGAATTTTTCATATATACAGATATGGATGAGATGTATGACAGAAATAATCCAAAATATAAGACTTATCACTTTTTAGAAATATATCTGTTATCAGAAATTCTTAAAGCAAAGTGGGAATTTGAAGACAGAACATATATTGATAATTAGAATTAACTTTCTTAATTCCGTTCTTTGAAAACACAAAATTCTCTCCAAGTGGGATATATACGGCTCGGCGGCGCATGGCAAAAATTCCCCTCTGGAGGGGTGGCGAGCGCAGCGAGACGGGGTGGGGTTCTTTTGTATTGCGAAATATGGAAATACTGCCTTCAACCTACAGCCTTTTTATCCACCCCGCCCTTCGGGCACCCCTCAAGAGGGGAACTCTCTCGTCAGACCACCTTGCCTGCCCCGACTTGTCGGGGGCAATGTGCGCGCCACTGTTTCGGATATAAAGGAGCCGAGTGGCGGCGGCTTCACCACCAACACCATAACGGCCGCCAGCTTCTATCCCTTCGGCTTTATGGAGGAAGGCAGGTTCTTTGGCAGCAGCAACCGCTGGGGCTTTGGTGGGCACGAGAAGGACGATGAAGTGCGTGGAATTGGCAACCGCCTTAGTTTTGGGGATTATGGCTACGACCCGCGCAAGGCCATGAGGCAAAATATTGACCCTTTAATTGGGAAATATCCCGGATTTTCCTCATATTTAGCTTTCGGCGACAACCCGATAATGTTTTCCGATCCTGATGGAAGGGAAATTATACTAAATGGATTTGATGATCCAGAAAAATCAACAGATAAAATTTTTGGAGAATGGATGGTTTCACCTGAAGGCAAAGCATATTTAGCTCAATTTGCAAAAAAAGATCAAATATTAAAAGTTGGTGGAAAAGAGGTTAAATTTGATAAAGATGGGGATTTCCATAAGGCAAAAATTGATGCCGTTTATACTACTAAATATATGGGTGATGAAGCATCACAATTAAACCTTTTTGATTATGAAGGAACTAAAACCGTACCAATAGTAGGAGGACGGTATCAAGTGGAAGTATTATTTAATAAATCACTTCATACTGTTGAACCATTACATAAAGCTTTCAGAGAATCACCAAATGATTATACTTATAATCTATTATTATTGGATAGGTTAGGGACAATTGTTCACGAAAATTATGTACATCAACTTTTTGTTACAGAAGCAATAATTAAATATGGGTTTGACTGGTATCATAAACAGGAAAGAGCAAATCAACAAGATGCTCTCCTCGGGTTATATTCACAGCTGTTTGGACTTTATAAGAGCACAAATATCGAGTTATTTTTCCATATCCAAAGACTTAAGGAAGAAGCTTTTCCCATGTTACGAAATTTTTCAAATAATTATAATCTTGGTCTAACTTCGGAAGATATTTGGAATTTAGGTGTATTAAATCATTGCTGGACTCAATATCTATCAGTAAAGAATATAAATGATTTAAAAAAAAGTAATAATAAGGTTTTAAGTAAAATAAATAATTAATATTAAAGGAAGTTATGAAAAATTATTTTATTTTATTGATGATAATATTATTTTCATGTTGTAATGATAAGGACAATACTAAAACTTTTAAGATCGAATATAAGGATTCATATTCTGGATATTTGTCTTTCATTATTGAAGTTAATAAAAATAATTCGGGGGTGTTTTATAATAGATGTACATTCCATAATTGGACTGAATACAAGCATTACTATCAATTGAAGATTGATGATAATATGTTTGATTCGACAAATAAAATAACATCATTATCACTTTTTAGAAAAGATACCTTAACTTTTACAGAATTTAATTTTCGGTACATAAAATGGAAGAATAAAATAGTTTATTCGCTAAAGCCTGTAATACCAGAAACATCAATCTTTTTAGAAACAAAGTTGTTCAATATTAATTCTAACGATGAAATTGAAGTATCGAAATTCTTATTTGATAAATCAGATTCTATGCATTCATGTGAAGCCTATTATGTTGATAATATCGGATTCATTTGTTATGTCGGAACAAAAATGAGATTCATGTATGAAATAAAAAAAATCGAAGGAGCTTCATATAAAGAATCTGAGATATTGAATTTAATTCAAATGGTAAAAAAGGATACTAGTTTCTTTCATTCAAATGAAGATATCGACTTCAAATTTCCTAAAGATGTATTGGATCAAATTTTAAATAATAAATGATTTAAAATATATATTTCTTTCGTTCTTTGAAACCAACACCATCCTTTCCGAATGGGATATATACGGCTCGGCGGCGCATGGGAAGTTTGCTATTCGCCAGCCGTAGCCAATTAAAAATTGAAAATTGAGAATTAACAATTGGGTCGGCTGTTCTTTTCTCTTCATTTTCAATTGTTCATTGTCAATTGTTAATTGCGGCGAAGCCGCCGCCAGCTTCTATCCCTTCGGTTTCATGGAGGAAGGCAGGTTCTTTGGTAGTGGTAACAGGTGGGGCTTCAACGGCATGGAAAAGGATGACGAGATAAAAGGGGCAGGGAACAGCCTGACAACCGAATTCCGCATGAATGACCCGAGAATCGGCGGCAGGTGGTGGTCAAGAGATCCAATTGTGAAACCCTGGACGAGTCCTTATAGTGGATATGGTAATAATCCAATCTTGTTTATTGATCCGTCCGGACTCGAAGATCTGACTTCGAAATATAATGCAGGAGAAGATGTAACACCACATGAAGGTGATACAAGACAAAATCATAAGGGGTATAATTGGACCTTTCAAGATGGAAATTGGGTAAATGATGTAAAATCAGAAAATGTTGTGGTTGAAACTGATAAAAAACCAGGATTTGATCAATCAGGGGTTGAAGAAGCTGTTGGAAAATACGGTCTATCTAAAGTTGCTGATATATTCCCTAAGGATAAGTATTGGACTGCTGTGATGGATGAGTGGGGATTAGTTGTTGTTGGTCATGGTGATAATATATTACTTTCAATTACTGATGAGGATAAATATAAAACAGCTTTGGGGGGTGGTTTAGTACTTGGAGGTGTTCTGTCTAATGTACTAAGTAGCTCTAGTAAAGCTAATATTTTAACAGCTAGTAAATTTCTGGGAAATTCATTAGCAATATTGTCAACAGCAATTAGTTTAAATGAACTAAGAAACAATAATATATCAAAAACTGATTTTGCAATTGATTTGGGAATCACAGGTGTAGCATATTTTTGTCCAGTTGCAGGTATAACCTTAGCAATTGGGAAATTTGCTCTTAGTCATTCAATATATTCACGTTATTGGTATCGGGCAGATATACACTATCCAAATGGTAACTGGGCATTGATACGCAAATATGCTTTTCTTCCAACAAGAATGGGAAACGCAATAAGGAAATGGGAAAGGATATTTGACCAAGAATATGATTTAAGTCAGTATGAAGGATCTGAACTTGGAAATATGGTTCGTACTCATAGAGTAAAGCGAAACTGGTAATTTTTCAATATTTTAAAATATTACTTATACTGTATTGAATTAAATTGGAGAAAGAATTATGAAAGAAATATTCTATATAATATATTATCTTAATAGAAAATTTCGAAGAGATGAAACGTATGTTGAATTTTACACGATTATTTTACTATCTCTATTCGAAATATTTTTTTTGGTAAATTTGTTTTATTTAATTTTCTGTATATTTGATATTGTATGGGATATTGAAAATATTGTGGTTGCAATAATTTGGTTAATGTTGTATCTTAAAAATTTTTTTCTGTATGTTAGAAAAGAAAAGTATAAAATAATTGCTGAAGAATTTGATTTTAAATATCAGAGTAAGAGTATGTTATATTTGAGACTAATGGCATTTTTAATAATTATAATATTACTTTTTATTCTTGGCGAGATAGTTTCATAACATAACGAAATCATAGATAATAATATTCGTTGATATTTTGCCATAATATTATTTTTTGTCAATAATTTCTACCATTGTGTTTTTGAATTAAAGTTCTTTGAAAACCTCACTCATCCTTTCCGAGTGGGATATTTACGGCTCTGCGGCGCAGGGTAAGTTTGCTATTCGCCAGCCGAAAGAAGAACTTGTTTACGATCCACTGGAGTATGACAGGGGCAGTGCATTTTACCGGATAGTAGGCGAAAAACAATACCACCTGACTGACCACCTCGGTAATGTGCGCGCCACCGTTTCGGATATAAAAGAGCCAAGCGGCGGCGGCTTCCTTACCAATACCATTACGGCCGCCAGCTTCTATCCCTTCGGCTTCATGGAGGAAGGGCGCTTCTTCTTCGGTGGCAAGAACCGCTGGGGCATGCAGGGGCAGGAACGGGACGACGAAATTCGTGGCCTTGCAAACATCATAAACTATAAATACAGGATGTATGATCCACGTTCCGGAAGATTTTTCGCCATAGACCCAATTGCGGCAAAATATCCACATAACTCATCCTACGCGTTTTCTGAAAATCGAGTCATTGATGGTGTAGAATTGGAGGGATTGGAATTCCTTCCGATAAACAGAAGTGATGATATCAAGAGAGCCGAAGTAGCATATCTTAAGGCAACTTTTGAAGCTACTGTTGATGGAATTGTTTACTTTTTAACGAATGCTGATGAATTGTTCGGTGATATTGGTGTATCTGGAGCATCTGGAGGCGATGGGAAATCATACGGTTGGTCAATAAACAATGGCATATATGAAACTAATCACTATGATGTTGTGGATGCTGATTTTGAGGGACACTTAAGATTCTGGGGAGGAGCCGCAGATCTTGCAACTTCTGCTTATTGCATTTACAATAGTATGAAAGTATTTAAGTCAATAATCAAATCAACAACAAACCTCAAGAGATATTCATTGGCTGATAATTTTTATAGAATTAATGGGTTTACGGATGATAATCATAGAGCAAGTCATTTAATGGGAATAGATTTTGATAAGCCAGTATTTACTAAACCTTATGAAAAAGGGACAATACTTGAGCAATGGGCCTATGTAGATAAAAATACTGGAGAAGTTAAAATTGGAAATTATTTCACAAAATTGGGAGCAGATAAAAACAAGCTTGGAATTTCTTTAAAAAATAGAAAAAAAGTGAAAATTAAACTATTAGAGAACACAGAATTCTTGCAAAGTACAGCAAATGATTTTAAAGCTTTAGATGGAAGTGGAGAAATTTATAAGGGTGGTGAAACTCAATTATTTTCACCTAATGTCAAATACGAAATTGTGGATTAAATATGATAAATACATTATTTAAACTTGATATTATAGAATTACAAAAATTTATTGATTATTTTTTGTTTCTTGTTGAGACAAAAAACATAGAGAAAACAATCAGGCAATTAGGTGATATTGATAGTATTAATGGAATTGGTACATATTTTATTAAACCTAAAAATAAAATTTTTAATAATATTTTTTTACATACTGAAAATAATAAAATAAAATCATTAAGTATCGGTGGATCTTTTGAGATTATTTTTCAAGATTTATTTGATAAATATGGTTTTTATTCTGAAGTTTATATCATTCATGATGAAATTTTTAAGTATATTTTTAAAGTAAATGACCAGTTATCCTTATGTGTTGATTTATATCAAAAGATTAATCTAGACTATTCGTTAAAAATTAACAATCTTGAATTAACCTATATTGAAAATTAATATCAAAATAATTCCGTTCTTTGAAAACACACATCCTTTCCGAATGGGATATATATGGCTCGGCGGCGCATGGCAAGTTTGCTATTCGCCAGCCGTATCCAATTAAAAATTGAAAATTGAGAATTAACAATTGGGTCGGCTGTTCTTTTCTCTTCATTTTCAATTGTTCATTGTCAATTGTTAATTGCGGCGAAGCCGCCGCCAGCTTCTATCCCTTTGTTGAGCGAAGCGAAATCCCGACCGCATTCCAATTCCATAAAACAATCGGGAGGTTCATGGAGGAAGGCAGGTTCTTTGGTAGTGGTAACAGGTGGGGCTTTAATGGCATGGAGAAGGATGATAAGATAAAAGGGGCAGGGAACAGCCTGACCACGGAATTTCGCATGAATGACCCGAGAATTGGCGGCAGGTGGTGGTCAAGAGATCCTATTGTGAAGCCCTGGACGAGTCCTTATAGTGGATATGGGAATAATCCAATCTTGTTTATTGATCCGTCTGGACTCGAAGATCTGACTTCAAAATATAACGCAGGAGAAGATGTAACACCACATGAAGGAGATACAAGAAGTAATTATAAAGGATTTAATTGGACTTTTCAAGATGGAAATTGGGTGAATGATGCAAAATTAGAAGATGTTGCGGTTGAGGCTGATAAAATAACAGGATTTGATCAATCAGGAGTTGAAGAGGCTGTTGGAAAATACGGTCTACCAAAAGTTGCTGATATATTCCCAGAAGATAAGTATTGGACTGCTGTGATGGATGAGTGGGGTTTAGTTATTGTTGGTCATGGAGAAAATATTTTAATTGAAATTACTGATCAAGATCAATTTAATAAAGCAGCACAAGCTGGCTTATTAATTGGAAGTATTGGATCTGCAATGTTAGGTTCATCATCATCATTCAATATTGCCAAAGCTGGTAAAACAATTGGAACATCATTGGTTATACTTTCAACAGCACTTAGTTTAGATGAATATCGGGAAAATAATATTTCAGGAACTGATCTTGCATTAGATGGTTTGTTTAGCGGTGTTGCATATATTTCACCACCAGCTGGACTGACACTATCTATTGGAAAATTTGCTTTAAGCAATACTCGCGATGCACGTTATTGGTATAGAGCTGATGAACATTATCCAAATGGTAATTGGGCATTAATTCGTAAAGTTGTTCATCTTCCTCGACGAATGGGAGATGCAATTCGAAAATGGGAACGAATTTTTGATCAGGATTATGATTTTAGTCAGTATGATGGATCAAAATTAGGAAATATGGTTCGGCCAATATCAAAAACAAACCGCAATTTTTAAATAAGGACATACACTATGAAAGAAATATTTTATATAATCTATTATCTCAATAGAAAATTTCGTCGCGAAGAAACTTATATCGAATTTTATACAATTATTTTAATATCATTTTTTGAATTAGTTTTTTTAATAAATTTGTTTTATTTAATTTTCTGTATATTTGATATTGTATGGGATATTGAAAGTATAGTAATTACTGTTACTTATATATTGCTGTTTTTTAAAAACTTTTTTATGTATGTATGGAAAGAAAAGCATAAAAAAATTGCAGAAGAATTTGATTTTAAATATCAGAGTAAAAGTATGTTATATTTGAGACTAATGGCATTTTTAATGATTATAATATTACTTTTTATTCTTGGCGAGATAGTTTCATAAAAAACGAAATCATAGATGATAATATTCGTTGATATTCTGCCATAATATTATTTGTAGTCATTAATTACTACCATAGTGTTTTTGTATTAAAGTTTTTGAAAACCAACACAAAATCCTCTCCGAGTGGGATATATACGGCTCGGCGGCGCATGGTAAGTTTGCTATTCGCCAGCCGAAGGAAGAACTTGTGTACTCGCCGAGTGAAATACCACGAGGCAGCGCTTTTTACCGTATAGTAGGCGAAAAACAATACCACCTGACCGACCACCTCGGTAATGTGCGCGCCACAGTTTCCATTTTCTGCACTGGGATGTATAGGATAAAGAAGGATTATAGGATGTTCCAATTTATTATCCAAATCATCCTGCCCATCCCAAAAATCATAGTTCAGACAATGGTTTTATGGAGGAAGGCCGCTTCTTCTTTGGCGGCAGCAACAGGTGGGGCTTTAACGGCATGGAAAAGGATGATGAGATGAAAGGCGCAGGGAACAGCCTGACTACTGAATTCCGCCTGAATGATCCGAGAATTGGCGGCCGGTGGTGGAGCCTGGATCCCAAACCAAATCCGTCAATCAGCCGTTATGCCGGATATGACAACAATCCTGTTTTCTATAGCGATCCGAGGGGTGATAGCGCTAATGTTGATGGAATTTATAACTATGATGAAAAAACAGGTGAATTGAAGAATAAAATCCAAGTGAAAGCATTTGAGTTGTGGGCATCAACTCCACAAGGCAGAAAGACAATATTATCTTATGCTCATGAAGGATTTAAAATGGAAGGAAAAATAATTGATTTTTCAATTAGTGCTGAAGAAAACGGTACGAATCATAATCATGGTATGGATGCTAATTTTAGTATTCAAGACACCAAATATGATGGAGCTGGTGAAGCCATTGGTGAACTAAAAAAAGATGGGCGCTTTTTAATCAATTTTCGCGTTGAGAAGGATTTGTGGGCATGGTCTGCATATGATAATTATCCTGATTATCAATTATTAAAAATTGTGAATACTTGGAGTCATGAAGTAAATTTGCATGGTGATCAATGGAGATATTTTTGGCTTGAATTTAGGGAATTGGGCTGGGAAATGTTAAATAATAAGAAACTTAATGATTTTAATAAAATTGAGTGTTTTAACTACTTTGCATATATTAAGTTACATTCTGAGAATTGGAGAAAAGGAACGACATATGACAAACATATAATTAGTATATTAAAAGCTGCAAAGTTAAAAGCTGAAATCAAAAAATTTATTAATTTAAATAGAATAAAAGATAAACCAGATCCAGATGATACTGTTAGAGATCATTTAAATGAGAAAAAGAAAAAATTTGAATCAGGAGGTTATAAAAAGAAATGGTGAAAAAATCGATAATCTTGCTTTTTGTTAACATTTTATTATTTTCTTCCTGTTCTGAAGATAACGAATATGATGAAATAGTATATCGAAGTTGGTTGTTAAGAAAAAAAGTTTTTTTTTATGGTTCGTCAGAAATTCCTTTGATCAAGAAATATGATTCAATTTCAAATGACTTTTATTTTGATACAATAAAGCACTACGATTATTATAACAATTGTTATAAATATACGCCTGATGGACTTATTTATTATCGGGATACAGTTTATATAAAAAAAGACAAGCTACAATATGAATTACACGGTAAATTAAGTGATAGGAATATATTTAAGATATTTAATACAAATGATTCACTTTTGTACTTTTATCCAAATACTGATTCTTTATATAATCATATTAGACTTTTAGATAAAGATGGTAATATCCAATTTAGTACTTTTGCGGTGATTGATACTCTAATGATTAATGATCAATTAGAAAAATTCCAGAAAATTTCAATTTCATCAAATCTTCAATTTAAAATATTCAAAAATGAGTACGGTATAAAAAATCAAGGATCAATACCTTTTGTACCCGAATATTATTTTAACAATAAATATGGTATATTTTATTTCAGAGATAGAGATTGGGAAACTATAGGAGGTAGTTACTTATTTGAAAAAATAATTGAGAAGAATGGCCAAAGAGATACTGTTGATATGAAAAATATTTTTGATGCTTTGTATTCAAGGGAAGAAAAAAAAGTTGTTCCCCTAACATTTAAACAGTGAATTTATATATACGTTCTTTGAAAACCAACACCATCCTCTCCGAGTGGGATATATACGGCTCGGCGGCGCATGGTAAGTTTGCTATTCGCCAGCCGAAAGAAGAACTGGTGTACGATCCACTGGAGTATGACCGGGGCAGCCAGTTTTACCGCATAGTAGGCGAAAAGCAGTACCACCTGACTGACCACCTTGGTAATGTGCGCGCCACTGTTTCGGATATAAAAGAGCCGAGCGGCGGCGGCTTCCTTACCAATACCATTACGGCTGCCAGCTTCTATCCCTTCGGCTTTATGGAGGAAGGCAGGTTCTTCTTTGGCGGCAGCAACCGCTGGGGCTTTAACGGCATGGAGAAAGATGATGAGATAAAAGGGGCAGGGAATAGCCTGAACACTGAGTTTCGGATGTTAGACACAAGAACTGTAAAGTGGTGGCGACAGGATATGGTAGTTAAGGAATGGGAAAGCCCATACTCTTCTTTTAGTGGTAATCCTATTTGGTTTGCAGATCCAAGCGGTCTGGATACTATTTCGATAACTGGCAATAATGGTAATTCAATAATGTTTGAACATGATTCATTTGCTAAAAAGAATTTTGAAGTACCATTTGATATTGAAAATAGTTCATACAAAAATCTAAATCAATATGATGTTCCTGATGCTATTGGAATTGATATTTCAATAGAAGCAAATGCATTTGTAAGTGCTGCAGGAATAAAAGCTTCAATAGGTGATGCTTCATTTGTAATTTTTACAAAAGGATATTATGCATTTGTACCATATCGCTACTTGAACTTAGAATTGGGAGGAGGAAATTACATGCCATTAAAAATTAAAGATATTGCTGGAGCGGATATTTCAATTCAGGCTGCTGCTTTTGCTGCTTGGTGGCAAGGCGATGATAGTGATATTACTCCAGAATCATTTGCTGGAACGAACACCAATCAATCAATATCTGCTGCAATATTTCAGAAATATGGTGCTTCTGTTGGTGCAACTTATTTTGCAAGAGAAGGATATGAATGGTGGAATGATCCTCCAGAGAAAGCAGATTACTGGTATGGTTTTAGCTTCGGTTTTGGTGTAGGAATAGGGAAAAGTTCACGATTGAATTATGTTTATTCAAAAACAGTATCATTTCTATTAGATCGTTATCCTGTAAAAACAAAAGAATTAATGAATTCAACAAGTGGTCAAATAAATATATTAGGAAAGCATATTGAAATGATGACTGGAGGGGTGTTTCCCTGGACACATATTAATAATTTTACTAATGATATTAAAGATTATTTAAGAGGTAATTAGTGGTAAAGAAAAAAAATGGATGTTTAATTACAATTTTAACATTTATCATTGCAATATCTGGGGTGGTATTTGCCATTTTTGTTATTAGACAATCAATTATTAATGAAGAAGAAATGTATAGTGAACCTTACAATATTAGATACCTAACATCAAATGAAAAAAGTATTGTATCTGATTCATGCAATAGAGCCTTTTTAAATTATATAATAATCGGTCAAATATATAGTATAAAAAATAGTTATCATAGTTCATATTCAAATATAATGATTTCACTTGATTCTTGTATAAATCATAGTTTATTGAATTTTAATTACTTTTTTATTAAGGTAATTGATTCAAATTCAATAAGAATCAGAATACCCAGAGAATATACCCGTTACTTCAAATATGATTTGATAATGAAACCTAAAAATGATACAATATTTTATATTTATTCCAAAAATTGGAAAAAAGTTAAGGCAAAAATTGATTTTATTGGAAATCAAAAAAATAATTATTTTTATTAATTTTTATTAAATGCAGATATTTCTCCAGTTCTTTGAAAACAAACCCCATCCTCTCCGAGTGGGATATATACGGCTCGGCGGCGCATGGTAAGTTTGCCATTCGCCAGCCGAAGGAAGAACTGGCATACGAGCCACTGGAGTATGACCGGGGCAGCCAGTTTTACCGCATTGTGGGCGAAAAGCAATATCACTTAACTGACCACCTCGGTAATGTGCGCGCCACTGTTTCCATTTTCTGCACTGGGATGTATAGGATAAAGAAGGATTATAGGATGTTCAGATTTCTTATCCTATTAATCCTGCCCATCCCAAAAATCATAGTTCAGACAATGGGTTTATGGAGGAAGGCAGGTTCTTTGGCGGCAGCAACAGGTGGGGCTTTAACGGCATGGAAAAGGATGATAAGATAAAGGGCGCAGGGAACAGCCTGACTACTGAATTCCGCATGAATGACCCGAGAATCAGCGGCGCATGGCAGGTTTGCTATCCTGTAGTTTTACCAAAATAATAACAGCAAAAAAAATCCCCGCTATATTATTCTATAGAGGGGATTGTTCTATACTATTAAGAATAGTGCTACTCTTTTATTTCCCAATAAATTTCATTCCTCAGCTCATCCATCTTTTTCTGGTATTCATTGGTTTTCTTACTGTTCTGCGCCATTTTTTCAATTATCTTATAATCTTCTTTAAGCGAAGGCTTATGGGCAGGTATCTCTTGTTTCTTCCAGATAATATGGTATGCCTGCTTGGTTGGGTCGCCATTGTAGGGCAAAGGTTCGCTAACACCGCCATCATCAAGCCCCTGGATAGCTTCACGGAAGTTTGCCGGCATTTCGTTCATCCTGACCCTGCCGATGAAACCGCCAAACCCCTTTGTGTCCTTATCATCGGAATGTTCTTTAGCTAAATTTTCGAACGATGCGCCTTCTTCCACCTGCTTTTTCAGGTCGAGCAGAGCGTTCTTTGCTTTGTCCCTGTCTTCTGTGGATTGCCCTACACGGAAAAGTATATGCCTGGAGTGCATTGCATCCTCTCTTTTTTCAAGAGTCTGAATGATGTGGAAGCCAAAAGGTGTTTCAACAGGAATGGAAATTTCATCTTTATTAAGCGAGAATGCGGCTTTTTCAAATTCGGGATAGAATTTGCCTTTGCTTACCCAACCAAGGTCGCCGCCTTCATCCTTAGTTCCGGGGTCGCTGCTGTAGCGTTTTGCAAATTCCGCGAAATCCCCTCCGTTTATTATGCTGTCCCTGACTGCACGGGCAAGTTTAAATACATCTTTTTTAGCTGTATTATCTGCTTCAATATTCTTAACAATATGATAAAGTTCCACCTGAGCGGGTATCATGGGGAGCGAGTCAATATATTCCTGGTAGAATTCTTCAACTTCCTTAGGAGTAGTTGTTATCTCACCCAACATTTGCTGTCGGAATTTCTCGCTTAGTATTTGCTTTTTCACTTCCTCGCGGTATTCATAACGCAGCCTGCTAATGGAAATTCCGTAAACATCTTCAACGCGTTTTTCAGATCCAAGCTGCTGTACTTTCAGCTGTATCAGGTAGTCGAGCTGCTGATTGACTTCCTCGTCTGCAACTTCAATAGAATCTTCAATAGCTTTAGTAACGAGTATTTTTTCGTTAATAAGGTTGTCCAGAACCATTTTCCTGACTTCAGGATCGTTAATATCTATGCCGGGATTTTGCGAGGCAAGGAACATAAGCGATCCGTCAAGGTCGGATTTCATTACTATTTCCTCGCCGACTATGGCGATAATTTTATCTATAGTCTGCCCGTCTTCCACCTGGGCATTTGATTTGAATACCACGAAAGTTAGCAATAATGCCGGGATAATCAACAATTTTAGGCTTTTCATCATGAGTAACGCGTTTCATTAAATTTCACAATAATCCAGTTAGAACAAATTTACGCAATTTCGTTCACTAATTGAAAAAAATGCTATCCATTTATTGATATCGGATAAGCATGGGCTTTTATTTTATGCTTGCGAGTAATTTGTATCGAAGTTCAATTCAACTATTGATAAATGAATTATGAAATATGCCGCCTAAAAGAATTTATTACCTCGCGGGAAATATGCATCAAACAGAATAAAAATTTTCGAAATATTATATCAATATTTAATAAAATCCCCTGTTTCAATTTTTGATTCAGATGATATTTTTACGATATAAAAACCTGCCGGAAGCATTGATATATCAATTTTATCTGATAAAATAGAAATGCTGTTAAATATCATTACCGATTGTCCCCTGGAATCCAGTATTTCCAAATCATAACCGATATTATTCTCTTGTGTTTGAATAGATATAAAATCATCTGCCGGATTTGGAAATATATTTATATCGGATGATAATTCCTTATTTTCAACGCCGGTAATAAAATCTGAGACATTAGCTTTGAATAATCCTCCTCCTGATGTACAGCAATAAATATTATCACCATCGATCATTAAAACCTTTATTGTCAGATTTGACAAGCCTGTATTTACCTGGCTCCATGAATCACCTTCGTCTTCCGATAAGTAAACTCCGCCCCCACTTGTTCCCGTAAATATATTGTTGCCGTAAACTGCTTGCGACAGGACAATTTTATTATCCAATCCGTTATTGCTTTCAGTCCAATTCTCACCGTTATCGGTGGAAATATAAACTCCGGCTCCGTCTGTTCCGGCAGAAAGAATCCCTTCAATCTCAACAATAGCCCTGATTACTTTATCTTCAATCCCGTTACTTTTATTTGTCCAGTTATCGCCGTTATTATCGGAAACATAAATTCCAAGAGCCGTACCGATAAAGAGCGTACTGCCTTTCATGTAAATCGACCAGATACCATGATTTTCCAGGCCGTTATTCTTTTGTGTCCAGGATTCGCCGTAATTATCAGAAACATATATACCGCTTCCGTTGGTTCCGGCATATATCCTGTTTTCAACGGTGAAAAATGTAAGAATTGTCGGGGTTCCAAGGCCGTTATTTTTGGCTTTCCAGGATTCACCATTATTTGTTGAACAGTAAACACCGCCCTGAAAGCAACCTGCGAAAATTGTCCCGTTCAGGCTTGCCAGTGCGTTAACCATTTTATTGCTCAGGCCGTTGTTTTTCTGAGTCCATGAATTTCCCATGTCAGTTGAGCAGAAAATCCCGTCCAAAGACCCGACAAAAAGATTGTTGCCGCTACTAGTAATGCTGCTTGTCATTAAATTGCCCAAACCGTTGTTGCATTCCTGCCATTGTGCGGATGAGAAATACGTTAAAGCAAATAAGCAAATCAATGTTGTAAAATAGTTCTTCATGATAAACCCTTTTGAAAAAATTAATTTTTAGCCTTTAAAAAACTTATAAAAGTGTAAAAGGTGAAACTTACTGCTATCATACACATTCGGCATGATAGTAATATAAGTCCATATCAAAATATTAGTGCTTATTATTCAATTATTGCCTGAACGTAATTATTATTCCCTGACTGAATGATCTTATTTATAAATATATGATATTTTATAAATTTATCAAAGAAAAAAGCCCGATAATTTTTACCGGGCTTCAACATTTTTTATCATTATAATAATTTTAATTTGCAATAAAATTGATCAATTTATTTGGAACAAAGATCACTTTTCGAATTGTCTTGCCTTCCAGATGCTTTTTAACCTTTTCGTCATTTTTGGCAATTTCTTCCATTTCTTCCTGTGCTAAGCCCGGCTGAACTTTGATCTTTGCCCTGATCTTGCTTAATACCTGGACAACAAATTCAATTTCCTGCTTCTTGGTCTTAGCCTCATCGAAATCCGGGAAATCACGGAAAACAACTGATTCTTCGGGAGATTCGTAAGATGTTTTGCCTTTTAATGCCATCCAAAGCGTTTCTGCTATATGCGGAGCAAACGGAGCGAGGCAAAGAACGAATTTCTCCATCGCCTCGCGCGGTTTGGTTTTGGATTTTGTAAATTCATTAACGAATATCATCATCTGTGATACTGCGGTATTGAAACGCAGGTTTTCAATGTCCTCGCCTACTTTTTTGATAGTGCTGTGGAGAATGTATTCCTGTTCGGCGGTCATATCAACATCATCAACAATAGCAGTATATATTTTGTTTCCGTTTTCGTCTGTTTTATCTTCAGAAATGATCATTCTCCATACGCGCGCAAGGAAGCGGTTAACGCCGTCAATACCTGTTTTGGACCAGGGTTTTGACTGTTCCAGAGGCCCGAGGAACATTTCAAATATCCTGAGAGAATCAGCTCCGAATTCAGCAACCACATCGTCCGGGTTGATGACGTTCCCGAGAGATTTACTCATTTTACGTCCGTCCTCGCCCATTATCAGCCCCTGATGGAAAAGTTTTTTAAATGGCTCTTTCGTGCTTACGTAGCCATAATCGTAAAGAACTTTGTGCCAGAAACGGGCATAAAGAAGGTGGAGTACGGCGTGTTCGGCGCCACCAACGTAAAGGTCAACTCCGCCACCGTTCATCCAGTATTCTTCCTTTTCAGGATCAGCAAAAATCTCATGGTTATGAGGGTCAGTATAGCGCAGGTAATACCAGCATGAGCCCGCCCACTGCGGCATTGTATTTGTTTCAAACCTTGCTTTTTTACCTGTCATGGGATCAGTGAAATTTATCCAGGAATCAATTTTTGCCAATGGAGATTCGCCTGTACCTGCCGGGTGGAAATCAATAACATCCGGGAGAGTCAGTGGTAGCTCATCCTCGTTCAGGGCGCGGCGCGTTCCGTCCTCGAAGAACATTATTGGCATCGGTTCGCCCCAGTAGCGCTGGCGCGAGAATAGCCAGTCCCTGAGTTTATACTGAATTTTTGCCTTGCCGATTCCCTTTTCTTCAAGCCATTTATTTGTGTGTTCCTTGGCTTCTGCCGTGGGCATTCCGTTAATATTCAGATCGCCGTAATCGGAATTAACGCCAACACCGTATTCTGTCATGGCTTCGGCTTTTATATCCCATTCGCTTCCGTCAGCCGGAGCAACTACTTTTTTAATCGGCATATCCATCGCAGTTGCAAATTCATGATCTCTCGAATCGTGTCCGGGAACTGCCATAATAGCGCCGGTTCCGTAATGAGCCAATACATAATCGGCTATCCAGATTGGAACCTCTTCACCATTAACGGGATTAACAGCGTAAGATCCGATAAAAATACCAGTTTTTTCCTTGCTGAGTTCGGTTCTTTCCAGATCGCTCTTCAATGCTGATGTGGCAATATATTTTTCTACTTCTTCTTTTTTGTTGTCAGCAACAATTTTTGAAACCAGTTCATGTTCCGGGGCAAGAACAACATAGCTTGCACCGAACAAAGTATCGGGCCTGGTGGTGAAAACAAGTATTTCCTCGTCGCTGTTCTTTACTTTGAATGTTACTTCTGCACCGCTGCTTTTGCCAATCCAGTTTTTCTGCATATCCATCGTGGAAGTCGGCCATTCCACCAGGTCAAGGTCATCCAGAAGGCGTTGTGCATATTTAGTTATGCGGAGCATCCACTGACGCATGGGGCGGCGTTCCACTGTGTAGCCTTTTTCGCGCCACTCGTCAACTTCTTCGTTTGCCAGAACAGTTCCCAGCTCTTCACACCAGTTAACAGGTATCATAGCAATGTATGCCAGCCTGTATTCGTCCACGTAATCCTGAATTTCCTTCTCGTCGGTAAGATGTTCGGGAATAGGAAGTTCTTCTATCGGGCGGGCAATCTGCTGCTCTTCATCGAACCAGGAATTATAAATTTTCAGAAACATCCACTGTGTCCATCTGTAGTATTCGGGGTCGGTAGTATTAATTTCCCTGTTCCAGTCGTAACCCAGGCCAAGGCTTTTAAGCTGATACTTAAATACGCCGATGTTTATCTCAGTAGCCTCGTTTGGGTGAATTTTTTTTGTCATGCAGTAACGTTCCGTTGGCAACCCGAAAGCATCAAAACCCATTGGGTGGAGAACGTTAAATCCTTTCATTTTTTTATATCGCGCAACAATGTCGGTTGCCGTGTACCCTTCAGGATGGCCTATATGCAGTCCTGCCCCGCTCGGGTAGGGGAACATATCAAGGATAAAATATTTGGGTTTCGAGAAATCGTCTTCTATTTTGTAAACTTCATTTTTTTCCCAGTACTTTTGCCATTCAGGCTCGATCTCGTTGAAAGGATATGATGCCATGATTATCTTTATAATTATGTTGAATAAAACAAACCTCAAAATTATGAAAAATTCGGGAAAGATTAAGGGATAAAATTGGTTTTAACTTTTTCAAAAAAATAGATCAATATAATTATTGCTTACATTAAATCCGGCTACAAGTTGGAATTAATATCAATTTTTAAGATTTGTAAAAAAACAGATATAGTATTCCTGATTACAGATTTTATACATTCTATATTGATTCTGTCAATTAAAAAACCTCCTGAAGGCTAATGCAATCAGGAGGTTAAATTATTCTTAACAGCTTACTATTTTCCGGAGAAATACTTCATAAATTGAACGCGCTCGTAGGCGGCGGGGTTGCCGCTGCGTGCCTGGCTCATACGTCCGCGGAATTCATCCGGGCTGTCGTAGCCTTTTTCCTTCATCCATTCTACCATTTCGTCAAGTATGGCGCTCAGCTTATGGTTGCCGTGCCTGTAAAGCGCTGATACAACCTGCACTGCCTGTGCACCGGCAAGTATCTGCTTGATAACAGCCCTGCCGCTATGTACGCCTGTTGAAGCTGCAAGGTCGCAGCTTACGCGCTGGCTCATAATAGCAATCCACCTGAGTGAAGTTGACAGTGAACCCGGGGTACTTAAAACGTTGGTTGATGTAATCGAGAAGTTATCAATATTGAAATCCGGATTATACGACCTGTTGAACATCACGAGTGCATCAACATTTGTTTCGGATAATCTCTTGATCATCGAACCAAGATTGGAGAAGAAATAGCTGATTTTCAGTGAAACAGGTATGGAAATTTCCTTTTTCACCTTATCAATAACTTCGAAATAAACTTTTTCATTTTCCTCGCTGGTGTGTTCAAAATCAGAAGGAAGAAGGAATACGTTTAGCTCAAGTGCATCGGCGCCTGCTTTTTCAATTCTTTTTGCAAAAACAGGCCACTCGTGGGAGCTGACACAGTTTACACTTGCAATAACAGGAATAGAAAGTTCTTTCTTGGCATCTTCAATCAATCGAAGATATTTACTAACGCTGTCCTCGACAGTATCAAGGTCAAAGAAATCGTTCATTTCAGGGTAAATATTCCCGGGAGCATTCATTTGTGCAGCTGCCTGCTGCATTTCAAGAATAATTTCTTCTTCAAAAAGTGACTTCAATACTACAGCACCTGCTCCGTGCTTTTCAAGGTCTTTCAGGCCGTCAAGTGTTTCGCTTAAACCGGATGAACCCACAATTATCGGGTTTCTGAGCGTAAGGCCCATGTACTTTGTGGTTAAATCAATCATTTTTCTAACAATTATTGTGATACAAATTTATTATCATTTTTAAAGGGTTTCTTCTATTCCCCGTTACAGAATTCAAAAACTACAGTTAATGACGTTAAAAAAATGTTTTGTTGTATACTATTCATTAATTTTAGAAAAAATTAAAATCATTGCAGCGAGAATATTAATTTTGAAATGTACTAGGCTCCTTATAACTTAATTTCGGGCTAATTCCATTGCGTAATGATAATTCGGGCGTATGCTTTTTTTTATCTGTTGACTTTTTTTTAAATCAGTTTTATTGTTACAACTCAGCATAAAAAGAAAAATATGTAAGATGTTTTTAAAATTAATAGAAAAATGCTACTTCGCTGAAAGGTAGTTATCTTTTATCAAGCATGGGGAAGAAATCAATTTTTGACAAAGGCGGCAGGCAGGAAAATTTTCAATTGCCATACTCCCCCTGCGGGAGCATTATATGTTTTCCCGGGGCTTTCATTAATTAAATTCTGATAAACCAGTGCCCGGTTATATTATTATTTCGGCGTTACGGATCATCTTTATTTAGGAATTTAGCTGAATAGGTTGCCATTGATGTAATTGTATGATATTATGGGTCTTAATACTGCTTATACGTTTTTTTGTAACAGTTTTCTAAACCGGAAAACCATAGTTTTGTGTTATACGAGCGTTCCCTCATGTCTGCCGAGCGTTCCCCCATGCCTGCCGAGCGTTCCCCCATGCCTGCCGAGCGTTCTCCCATGCCTGCCGAGAGTTCCCTCATGTCTGCCGAGTGTTCCCCCATGTCTGCCGAGCGTTCCCCCATGCCTGCCGAGTGTTCCCTAATGCTCGCCGAGCGTTCCCTCATGTCTGCCGAGCGTTCCCTCATGTCTGCCGAGCGTTCCCCCATCCTTTCCGAGACACTTTTTCAGGTAAAATTTTACTCAGAAAACACCGAATTTCACTTTTTTGATATAGATTTTCGATCTATTAGTCCTGTCGAACCATTTTATCAATTGATTTTTTGATCAGGAAGTTCCGGAATTCGATTTGGCCGTGTAAATATTTGGTTTATAAATATTGAAGTTTGCTATGCCCGGCAATGGTAATAATATTTTTGTACGGAATTTCTACCGGACGAGGTATGAAATTACTGAGATGCCTGCCAATAACAGGATTATGATATAATGTACATGGAAAAATTTCCAGCTCAGGAGTTTTTTGCTGTTGTTCGCCCGGATTACAACTGCTATTTAGCTTTCCTTGCTGCAAAATGTTTTGCGTCTCCCCACTGGTTTTTAGATATAGGCCTGGTTATACCATATCCGATATCCATGGTGTCAAGGTCAAGCTGCCAGGCATAGGGGTCGTTAACCGGTTTCTGGTCGTAAAGGTTGTATTCTTTTCTTATGGATTCCGGAGTAAGCAGAGGCATTATCACATTTCCGCCATAAGCAAGCCCGTTTTTCTTGCCACTTGGGTGTATTGTTTCCAGTGCCGTGGTAGATGCGATATTAACATCTTTCAGGACTAATCTTGTTGCGGCAATCATCCTGAGTGATAGCTGGTAAATGGAATATTTCTGTTTTTCCCATTCGTTCCTGAATCTGGCCATGGGAGTATCGTTCTGAACTATATACGGCCCCATGCCAATCATATCAATATCTCTGGATTTGAAAAAGAGTATATCATTTGCAAGGTCTTCTATTGTCTGGCCCGGAAGGCCTATCATTACTCCGGTTCCAACCTGGTATCCGGCTTGGTCCAGGTACTCAAGGCATTTCATCCTGCTGTCGAAATCCTGGTAGTCCGGGTGAATTTGTGAGAATAATTTTCTGTTGGTTGTTTCAATCCTTAGTAAATATCTATGTGCACCTGCTTCGAAAATTCTTTTATATATGTCAAGAGTCTGTTCGCCGATACAAAGAGTGATACCGAGGCCTTCGGGCAGTAGTTCAGATTTTGATACTTCTTTTACGGCTTTCAGCAGGTCAATAGTATAATTAATAAATTCAGGATCCGAGCGATCACCCGATTGAAGTACAAAAGAGCCAAAACCTTTTTTTACTGCGAGTTTAGCCATTTCAACAACTTCATCCCTGGAAAGCTTATATCTCTTTATATGAGTATTGCTTTTCCTTATTCCGCAATAATTGCAATCACAGGTGCAATAATTAGAAAATTCAACAAGGCCTCGGAGATTAATTGAATGGCCTGAATATTTTATCAATACATTGTGGGCTGCTATCCGAAGTTTTTCCATGCTTTCCGCATCATCAGCCGAAAGCATGGAAATAATATCTTCTTTTGTAAATTTATCCTTTTCAAGGATTTTGTCTATAGTCATAAAGTTTTTTAAATTTTAGAAATAAAGGTCTCTTTCACCGTTCTCGATCTTTCCGAGATATTCTTTGGTTTTCTTTTTCCTGGTTTCAGAAGGAATATTTTCGAGTTCTTTTTCAATCAGCTCGTTACCAAGTTTTTTTGTTTCTTCATCTGCATAATCAACTAAGTATTCCTTCAGTGTTGTTAATCCGTTAGGCAGGCAGTTCAGTTTTATCAGGCCCGGTTTTGCAAGGTCCATAAAATCCTCTCCAATCCTGCCAAGCCTGTAGCAAGCAGTACAGAATGAAGGAACAAATCCCTGCTGAATAACATCATGGATTACCTGCCCGGATGTACGGCAGTCGTTCAGGCTGAACTGACCGGCTTCCATATCCAGGTGCAGAGCCTGTTTGTAGCCTCCGGGGTTTGTTTTAGATCCGGCGCTTATCTGTGATACTCCGAGGTCAAGAATTTCAGAGCGTAATTCGGCAGTTTCCCTTGTTGAAAGTATCATACCGGTATATGGAACAGCACACCTTAACACAGCTATCAGCTTCTTGAAATTTCTGTCCGAAACCTGGTGTGGAATATGCTGAGAGATAGGAGCATCCGCTGCCGGTTTTATCCTGGGAATAGAAATGGTATGCGGCCCGACATTAAATTCCCTGTCAAGATGCTCTGCGTGTTCGATCATTGCCAGCACTTCAAATCGGTAATCATACAGCCCGAATAATGTGCCTATTCCCACATCGTGCAGCCCGTTCTTCAAAGCTCTGTCCATTGTGTCGAGTCGCCAGTCATAGTCAGCCTTAGGGCCTTTAGGGTGCATATATTTATAAGTTTCCCTGTGGTATGTTTCCTGGAAGACTGTATATGTACCGATTTTCACATCTTTGAACCTTTGAAATTCTTCGGAGGTCAGAGGGGCAATTTCAACATTTATTCTTCTTATAGATGAACCTTTTGAATCTTTAACGTTGTAAACAGTATTTATAGCTTCAATAAAGTCATCAAGTGTACAAGCTTTATGATGTTCCCCCATTAGCATGAGAACCCTTTTATGGCCCTGTTCCAGAATCGAGAGAGTTTCATTTTCAATTTCTTCTTTGGTAAGTGAAACTCTTTCAATTTTATCGTTATCAATCCTGAAGCCGCAGTAAAGGCAATTATTCGAACAGTAGTTTGAAATATATAGCGGAGCAAACAGCACAAGCCTGTTACCATATATTTCTTCTTTGATATTCAGCGCTGTATCGAACAATTTATGAAGCTGATCTTCATTCTCGATATTTAGCAATGCTGCAATTTCATCTTTTTCAAGCCCTTTTAGTTCCATGGCTTTTTGCAAAATGTCATCAACTCTTTTTTTATCGGGGCTGACTGATTTTGCTATCAATTCCTGTATTCTGTCCTCATTAATAAAGTCAGATGCTTTTATTCCGTTCTTATTCATTTTATCCTCTGCAAAGTCATTATTTTTAAATCATACCTATCGTATTAAATTCTGTGCCATAGTGAAAAATGTTTAAAACCTGCTGCCAGAGCAACTCAATAAGCAGATGCAATGAGCTGTAATTCTCAAAAGCGTGAATATTTTTAGCAAAAACGATAATTATTAGAATTTAATGTTGATTATTTTAATTAACTGGTTTTGTCATTTTAATTGGTTTTGTCATTGCAGACAGGTGTGGCATCAATCCGTATTGCTTCATTTCTTCCCTTAAAATTTTTCAGGTATTGCTTCAGGTCATCGATAGTAATATTCAGGTAATTGTCTATCAGGTTGAAAGAACTTTCCGGATCGTCAAAGAAGAGTGTCCGTGATGAGATAAGATCGCCGAGCCCGCCAAGGTATTGCAGGTCGTAAGCTATGAAAGTACTTATCTGATTCCTGGATTTCAGGAAAACATCGGTATCCGGGCCGTTTTGAATTATTTTTTCGAATATATCCATTAAACCGTTAAAAAGTTCATCGTTACTGACATTTTCATTGGCACCGATAGCAAAAAAAGTCAGGAGAGAATTATGCTCTCTCTTATCCATGAAGGAACCTGCTGCCGATGCAATCTGCCTGTTATAAACAAGTTCGTTGTATATAGCCGAACTTTTTCCGTCGCCCAGCATATTGGAGATAATATCGGCTTTGTATATATTTTCCGACAAGAAACCATCGCAATGAAATGCTGCGAAAACGGCATTGAAAGGAATATTATCTTTGAAGGATGAGTAGCTTCCTTTTTGGCAGTATTCAGGCAGGTGTAAATTTCTTTTCGGCTTGTTTTTATAGTCAATACTTATGTTAAAATATTTATCAATCAGGTTCTTAACGATGTCAATATCAACAGATCCACTTATTGTAAGGCAGGCATTATCCGGGCGGTAGAACATTTTGTGAAATTCTTTAACATCTTCGATTACGCTTGCAGCCACATCTTCCTTACTGCCGTGCACTTCCCAGGAATAGGACGATTCCGACGAGAAAGCACTTGCGGCAAGCAATTCCCTCCATTTACCATAGGGCTGATTATCAACAGTCTGGCTGATTTCCTCTGTTACCACATCTTTTTGGTTTTTAAGAGCTTCGGGTGTTACTTCAAAGTTGAACATTCTGTCGGATTCAAGCCATAGCCCCATCTCTACCTGGTGAGCGGGAAGTGTCATCGTGTATGAAGTCAGATCGTAGCTTGTATAAGCATTATTTGTTCCCCCGGCCATGGAACAGTACTCGTCGAATCCGCCCTTGGCAACATTTTTTGTACCTTCGAACATCAAGTGTTCAAACAGATGTGCAAAGCCGGTTTTTCCGGGTTTTTCATCTTTCGAACCAACTTTATATGCCATTGTAATATTGACAATGGGTGCTTTGCCAATTGGAACAATAACAACTTCAAGGCCGTTATTTAATTTGAATCTGTGAGTTTTCTGCTTATTCTTATCTGACGTTTTTTTCTTCATATCCTGCCTGATTTTAAATTATCCAGTTCGATATATTATCTAATTAAATAATAAATTTAATAAATTTCTAAAAAATATTTTCAATTTACGCAAAAATTTCAATATATTGGAAGTTCTGTTTAAGTAAAATAGTTGTTTTATTGTAATTTATATACTATAGAATTTTTTGGAGCCAATTTATGAAAGTTTACGAGTCGAAAAACATTAGAAATGTCGCTCTTCTGGGGCATGCCGGCTCGGGCAAAACCACACTCGGTGAAGCTATGCTTTACCAGGCCGGAAACATAAACCGACGCGGAACAGTTGACGATAATAATACTGTTTCTGACTTTTACGAACTTGAACATGAACGTAATTGTTCTGTTTTAAGTACTCCTCTATATGCTGAATATAATAATACTAAAATTAATATTATTGATACTCCCGGTTTCGATGATTACATCGGCGAGGTAGCTTCAGCTACGAGGATTGCCGATACGGGAATAATATGTATAAATGTTCATAATGGAATTGAAGTTGGAACTGAAAATGGCTGGGAATATTGTCAAAAATATAATAAACCTGTTGCTTTTGTTATTAACAGGCTTGATGTTGACCAGGCTGATTTCGATAAATCAATGGACGAGCTAAAAGACAGGTTCGGACATAATACTGTTGCTCTTCAGTACCCGATTAATGCAGGTAACGGATTCGATTCAATAGTCGATATCCTTACAAAGTCAATGTATAAATTTACTGCTGATTCTAACAAATTTGAAAAAGTTGATATTCCTGACGGTGAAAAAGATAAAGTTGAAAATCTTTATAACGAATTGATGGAATCAGTTGCTGAATCCGATGAAGATTTGATGAACAAATTCTTCGAAGAAGGCGAACTTACAGAAGAAGAAGTAAGCAAGGGTCTGAAAATAGCAATTCTTAACCGCCAGATGTTCCCCGTATTCTGCGCATCTTCCAAAGGTAATGTCGGCAGTGTAACCCTTATGGAAAATATCGTCAAACTTTTACCTTCACCACTGGAAATGCCTGCTGAAAAAACTATTGAAGAAGAAGAATTTCCTTATGATTCTGCCGGAACACCTGTACTTTTCATGTACAAGATGCTTTCCGAACAGCAGACTGGCGAGATGCTTTTCTTCAAGGTTATGTCCGGTGTAATGAAACCAAGTATGGACCTTGTTAACGAGCAGAAAAACGCTCCAGAAAGATTCGGACAGCTTTTCGTTACAAATGGTAAAAAACGTGAAGAAGTTGCAGAACTTCATGCCGGTGATATCGGTGCTACAGTTAAGCTGAAAAACTCCGGTGTTAACCATACATTGCATGTTAAAGGAAAAGGAATTACAATCAGCCCGATCGTTTATCCAGAACCAAGGGTAAGGGTAGCAATCGTTCCTAAGACAAAAGGGGAAGAAGAAAAAGTTGGTATGGCTATTCACAGCATCTGTAATGAAGATCCTTCGCTCCAGGTTGAGCATTCACAGGAACTTCGCCAGATGATAGTTTATGCACAGGGCGAACTTCATCTTTCATCTACAAAATGGCGTCTTGAAAACCGTTATAAAGTAGAAGCCGAATATACTGAACCTCGCGTTCCTTACAGGGAAACAATCCAGAAGGGTATTAAAGGCTCATACAGGCATAAAAAACAGTCCGGCGGCGCCGGCCAGTTTGCAGAAGTTCACATGATGATTGAACCATGGACTGAAGACGGCAAAGACTTCCCGGATTTCAATGTTCGCGGCAAAGACCTTATCGAACTTGAATGGGGCGGAAAACTTGAATACGTTAACTGTATTGTTGGTGGTGTTATTGACCAGCGTTTCCTTCCTGCTATTATGAAGGGTGTTATGGAAAAAATGCACATCGGCCCGCTTACAGGTTCTTATGTTCGCGACATAAAGATGTATATCTACGACGGTAAAATGCACCCGGTAGATTCAAACGAAGCCGCCTTTAAAACAGCCGGACGTAACGTGTTCAAAGACATCTTTACAAAAGCACAGCCTCAGATTCTTGAACCGGTATATGACGTAACAATCAAAGTTCCCGAAGAATTCGTCGGCGACGTAATGAGTGACCTTCCGGGCCGCCGCGGTGTAATCCTTGGTATCGATTCAGAAGGACGCTACCAGAAGATCAACGCACGTATGCCTTTGGCAGAGCTTGATAAATATGCCACAGCACTGCGTTCAATGACACAGGCAAAGGGTACTCACACTCAGAAATATGCCGAGTACCAGGTTGTTCCCGCAAATGTTCAGCAGGAACTTATCGAAGCATACAAAAAATCACAGGAAGAAGACGATTAGTCTTTCCATGCAGGATATATTTAATAAAGGCGTTCTTCGGAACGCCTTTTTTTTTGCCTTATAATACTGAAATAATTATATTTAAGAAATATAAATCGAAAAAGAACTGATACAAAATAAGTAAATTGTTATGATAGAAAACATACATCCGGGTGAAATATTATTTGAGGAATTTTTACTGCCTTTAGGAATATCGGCATACAGGCTGGCAAAAGATACCGGGATACCTCAAACACGCATTTCGCAGATAATAAAAAGAAAAAGAAGAGTTACTGCCGATACGGCATTAAGGCTGGCTCTGTATTTTGGAACCAGCGCGCAATTCTGGCTTGGCCTGCAAAATGATTTCGATATTGAAGAAGTTCAGATTAGTAAGAAGTATGATCTGGAAAAGATAAAACAGTACGAAGGGCTTAAGGAGAAAATAATTTAAAAATGCTCTAAATATTTAACAGTTTCCTGTATTCCTCCAACATTTTTCCGACATTATGCTTCCATGAGAAATTATTGATTATATATTCTCTGGCGTTTTTGCCGGTAGAAATTGCTTTATTACTATTTTTAAGCAGTTTAATAATGATATCGGCATACTCGCGTGCGTCATCGCTGATGAACAGACCGCTTTCCGGGGTTGCGTTTATTCCCTCGGCAGAAACCGGAGTTGCTACAACTGGCAGGCCTATTGCCATTGCCTCCAAAATTTTTATCCTGATTCCGGCACCCACAAAAAGCGGGGCAATATACACCGATGCCCTTCTCAGGTGGGGCTGAACGCTGTCCACGTAGCCAAGAACATTTACGCCCTTGTCCTTCATTTCATGAAGCCAGCCGGGAGCCTCCTTCCCGATAAGCGATAGAAAGGCTTTCGGAACTTCCTGTCTTATCAATGGCAGGACTTCGTTTATAAACCATCTGACTGCATCGACATTATGAACCCAGTGGTAAGTTGTTGCCAGAATAATTTCATTCGGGTTCTTTTCAACATTCGAATCAGGTTTCCAGTCTTCCGGATTGACTCCCGCACTTGCAACAGTAACATTAGCATTCGAAGACATTTGCAGAGCCTGCTGTTTTTCTTTTTCAGTTATTGCAAAGCATACATCCATAGCAGGGAAGAATTCCATTTCCTCGCGTTTCAGCCTGTTTGCCTGGGTTTGAATATACCAACGTTTGGGATGCCATGCCGGAAGCATATCGGCATAGCGCTGCCATATCATCCATTCAATATTATGCAGACGAATGCCTGTACGCGCATTTTTTTCACCCGCAAGATCCAGTGCCATTTTTGCCATTGCACTGTGATCTGCATGAACAATATCAAAATCCTGATCTATAATAAGATCAAGAATTTTTTGTTTTGTTTCTTGAGAGTAATGCTTGCTGCAATAAATTGATGATGAAGAAATTAGAGATTTTAAGATTCTACTTTTGCTGTTCAGGGTGGAATGATTTATTAATAATACACGTCCGTATTTTTCAGCTTCACGTATAGCGCTTTCAGGAATTTTCTCATTTTCTTCTTTGTAGGCTATAAAAGTAACTTCGGCTCCCTGGTCTGAAAATTGCCTGTATATATTAGCTATTCCGATCTTTCCTCCGTCGTCAGTAGGGAATGGAAATCGGGGGGCAAGCTGAAGTATCCTCATCTTCCGGTCCATTTTTGTAATTTTCTTTTAACTTTGTCGGCATATACTTTGAACTGCGACGACATTATTCCCACTCCGAGAGTAATATCTTTTATCTTGTCTTTGGGGACAACATTTCTTTCATTCCGGTAAGTGCTGAAAATTACAGCAGGCATTATCAAAAGGCCTTCAATAAAAGCTGATAATTTCACCTTCATTGAGAATGAGCCAAGAATCTGTGTGATATATATAACTATGCTTCTACCAAGTGCAGTGAAAAACGGGAAATAGCGCCAGTTGTACCGCATAAGCTGTTTGGATATCTGTACCCAGCGGTTTGAATTGTCCCTGTCTCGCGGCGAAGCAAAGTGAAGAGTTCTGATATTGGGAAAGTACCTGACATTGAAGCCGGCAACAATTGCCCTGGTGCAGAAATCTATCTCCTCGAAGCCGAATTCCCAGAAACCTCCGATTTTATCGAAAACTTTCTTTCTGATTGCAGCGCCGGTGCCGGGGAATATATGAGCTTTATAACCATTGTCAGGAACGTTTTCTTTATCGACTTTCAGCGGGTACCATTCCCAGATAGCTCCATTAGAATTAACTTCCACATCCTCTGTGCTGATTATGTCGATATTCTGATATTTATTAAATATATCAATAACTTTGGCAAAAGTGCCAGGATCTTCGGGATATGAATCGCTATCTGTTCTCCAGATAATTTCTCCTTCAGCCATTTCAACGCCGATGTTTATCGATCGGATATCAAAATTATCAGGCAGGTAAACATATTTGATTTCCGGAAAATCATTTTCCATCATTTCCCTGGTACCGTCGTCCGAGGCGTTATCGATTACAATAATTTCCTTATCCTTCCAGGTCTGGCGGTTATATCCGTGGATTGTATCGAATACATCCTCTCTTCTGTTCCTGGTCACTATTACAACGCTGATTTTCATATTTAAGAAAAATTATTCCCAATAATAAAAGAAAGCAAAATAACAATTAAAGTTCGAAAAATCATAGGATATAGTTTTTGATTGGAAAATTCCTGACAAGTAATCAAACAAATTGCCCAATATCGTTTTAAAATTTAGCTTCGTAACAAAATGATAAAAATCAAGTTTTTCATTGAAAATAATAAATTATTACCGGGTCAATTATGATAGTTATCCCGGCTTAATTTTCATCTTATAATAATTATATCATTCACATGGAATATTTACATATCCGCAATTGCCAACCAAAGATTTCACAACTATTGTTGAATTCTTTTTAACTACAAACTCGCTTAATCCAAATTCTGTTTCACCTCCCCAGTCATAAGTATAACCAAGCCTGGTCCATGGATATTTAGGTGGATAGTAAGAGTATTGGATATTATTGTTGAACCATTCAATATAGGCAGGATCAGTACCTTCAGGGAATTCGGTTCCGCAGGTATTGTCATCAATTTCATTATCGTATGACGGTCGGAAAAGATCGTCCGGTTTAACCCAGAATTCAGCAAAATGTGTGTTGCCATCACCGTTGGGCAGGCCGATGAGTTGCTCCAACCTTGCCCTGCTAACAGGATTAGTATAAAACCTGTCATCAACCCAGTCAATTAATTCGGGAACAACTGTTACCCAGATTTCGCCCCAGTTATTTACAATAGTACTATCCACGGTATAGCTGCCGGGATATCTTGTCCAGGTAACAACAAGCACGTGCGGTTCGCCTTTGATCAATTTCCATGACAAGTAATCATTGTCTTGTGTTATTGGTATCAGATCGTGACTTATCTCATCGGGTTCTATTGTTATCGCATCTTCAATAGCAAAACCATAAATATCTGAACGGCTTCCTTTAAAAAAAACAGCGATTTAAGGTGAAATAATCTTAACTTGCAAAAAATCAAAAGGAGCATCAAATGGCAAACAAACGAAGAAATTACAGTTCAAAATTCAAAATGCAGGTAGCCCTGGAGGCAGTCCAAGAGAGAAAAACAATAACCGAGCTGGCATCGGAGTACGGGGTTCATCCAAACCAGATAAGCATGTGGAAAAAGCATTTAAAAGAAAGTGAAAAGGAAGTATTTGAAAACAAGCGTGGGCCAGGGAAGAATAAAAAAGAAAAAGACGAATCAGTATTATATGAAGAAATAGGCCGGCTAAAAATTGAATTAGACTGGTTAAAAAAAAAATTGGGCCGTGAGTAAAGAAGAACGCAGGAAGATGGTAGATGCTGATAATAAAGAAATTAGCATAAGCCGGCAGTGCGAGCTTTTGGGTATTAGCAGGAGCTGTTATTATTACAAACCCAAGGGTGAAAGTGAAGCAAATATTCTATATATGAAGCTGATCAAAGAACAATTCGCGATTACTCCATTTTATGGAGCCAGAAAAATGACAGCACACTTACGTTCTTTGGGATACCATGTTAACTATAAACGAATCAGGCGATTAATGAAATTATTGGGACTTCGGGCAATATATCCCCAACCGGACACGAGCAAACCGAACAAGGAGCACAAAATTTATCCATACCTGTTGAGGGATATGAAAATAAGTCGTCCGGATCAGGTTTGGAGCCTGGATATAACATATATTCCGATGCGTAAAGGATTTATGTATCTTATAGCAATTATAGATGTTTATAGCAGGTATATCGTCGACTGGGAATTATCGAATAACCTTGAGAAGGAGTTCTGCATAGATACAATAAAAAGGTCTTTGAAAACCAGGAAACCGGAAATAACAAACACGGATCAGGGCAGTCAGTTCACGAGCAATGATTTTGTGAAAACGATTCTGGATGCTGATGTTAAGGTAAGCATGGACGGCAAGGGCCGCGCCTTGGACAATGTTTACATAGAACGCTTCTGGCGGAGCTTTAAATACGAAGACCTGTATCTGAAGTCTTACGAAGACGGAAAAGAGCTCTATGGCGGTATAAAGGCTTATGTCGATTGGTATAACAACACGAGGCCGCACGCAGGAATTGAATACCAGATTCCGGCTGAAAAATATATGAACGAACAGCGGTTCGTTAATTGAAAACTTTGTTGGAAAAGTGAAAAAATGTAATCCGGTAAGCAATTGATAAAAAAAGAAATAGAAAGGAGAGTGAAAGTTATCCACAATTTCCAGGTTGTTAACAAAAAGAAAAAAAAGTAGCAAAAAAAAGAAAAATTAATATTATTACATATTTTTTTCTTATTTTATTAGAGAAGAAGTATAGATTAATAAACACCATAAACTATACTTTTATTTGTCTAAGCAATAGGGAGCATTTCAATCATCAAGTGTATATTTGGAATCAGTAACTCCTCCGCAGGAATAGATAAGAATTATTATCAACAAAAAAACTAAATACTTGACATTTTTCATAACTAACTCCTTTACGCTTGTTGATTTTGTAAGCTTGCGAAGATTGGAAGCCTTCACAAGGTATTTCAGATATCATAAACTCTGAAATTTGAAAATTTAATAAATATAACAAATTACTTTAAAATTACGAACGGAATTATCTCTGTTTTTGAATCGCTAATAAGCCTTAAATAATATGTTCCGTTCGAGAATTTTTCCAGGCCGGGAATAACAGTTATATCTGAAATTAAATTCGATTGTTTCAGGATCCTTCCCGTAGCGTCAAATATTTCAAATCTATAATATTTATTCGGCGATCCGGATGTATTAACAGTCATTCTTTCTGACACCGGATTCGGATATATGCTTATTGAGATATTTTCCTGATCATTAATTCCGGCAATCTGTTTGAACGGTACTTTCAGCGCCGGGTCGCCGAGAATATTTATCAGGCCAATATAATATGAACCATTTCCCTGATTATTTTTTGCTTCGAGAACCAGCCTGCCAATTGTATAATCCTCGTTGTTAAGTTTTGAATAAATGCCATCAAAAAATTTATTCAAAACGCCCATGTAGGTTGTTCCTGAGGATAAAATTGTGGCTGCAGCACCTCCGTTTGTATTAGAGATAAGTTCTTCAATAAGAGTTTTTGTTTTAAGGCTGTCGAATGCCTGATGACATGAGAATGAAAGCAATAATGATGGTTTATTGTCCTGAATATACATATCAAAATCACCCTTGTTTATCAATCCTTCCCTGAACCAGACGGCAGGTGAACCATGGCAAAGATTCATCATAAGGCGTGCGCCACTGTTATAAATATCAAAAAAATCCTGTTTCGAGCCAAAATATTCTGATTCCGGATTATTTGTAAACTTAGCAATAGTCTGTTCCGGGAAATATGTTTCAATTTTAGTCATATTGCTTTCAAAAGCCTGAAAATCATCTTTATCTATGAAAAAAGCAATATCATTTTCGTATTTCAGATCATCGGGATAATTTTCATAAAGCATTGTTTTTTTAATTAGCGCCTTCAGTTCCTCCTTATTTTGTACAGGAAAACGTCCAACAGCAATATCGGGAAGAATGTCATTTTCATTGATATTGATTGAATAGAAATGATCCGTAGATACTGAATCTTCATCAATATTCTGGCTATCCTTAAAATCGCTTTCAATTTTAAATGAAGGAATTAAATTAACGCTTCCCGCCAGCAGGACATATTGCGGTTTGGGTTCCTGCCAGTAGGTTAGCGAGTAGCTGATAAAATCGCCAATAGCAGCAGACTCCTCTACCGGGCCGAATTCCTGTCTTATTTCATCCAGGGTTACTATCATTGTTTTCAGGCCTTTATCCTCCCGCCAATCTGTAAATTCAGGGAATTCAGCAAGAAATTCAACAGGTGTTATAATCAGGTAATCGGCCTGGTTAGCTTCATCTTTAAGTCCTGAAGTGAGCAATGAACAAAAAGCAAAAAACAGAACCACAACCGCTGTGATTGATCTTTTGGGCAAAAACATAAATACTCTCCGTTTGTTAAGAAACAAAATTAAGAAAGTAAAATAGTTTTATAGTTCGTTCCGTACTCGTTGAAAAATAATTTCAGCAAAAGTAGCAAAAGCTTATTAATTTTCAAAAAGAAAAAATAATTTGAGGAAAAAATCAGTTTCAGGTGCTATACTTTTTAAATTGATTATATTCATATATTGATTATATTACAAACTGTGATCTTATCTCTGACTTGGTTGAAAAGGAGAAAAAAATGAGTGTTAAGTTTAATGAAAAATATATCAATCCTTTTACCGATTTTGGATTCAAAAAGCTTTTTGGCGAGGAACCAAACAAGGATCTGCTTCTTGATTTTCTGAATGAACTTTTAAGAGAAGAACAAGGTGAAATAAAGAGCCTTACATACATAAAAAACGAGCAACCTGGTAAAACCGAATCTGATAAAAAAGTAATTTTTGACCTTGCATGTGTGAATGAAAAAGGAGAAACATTCATTGTTGAAATGCAGAAAACAATGCAAAAATTCTTTAAGGACAGAAGCCTCTACTATTCAACATTTCCAATTGCCCGGCAAGGGGAAAGCAAATGGGATTACAACCTGAAAAGAGTTTATACTATTGCCATACTCGATTTTATTTTTGACGATGATAAGGAAGACCCGGATAGATACCTCTATAAAATTAACATAGCTGATTTGAAGAAATGCAGGATTTTCAACGACAAACTTGTTTTTATATATCTTGAAATGCCTAAATTTAATAAAACCTTCGATGAATTAAGTAACAGGTTTGAAACTTGGCTTTACCTGTTAAAAAATCTTCCGAAGTTAGACGAAATTCCATTGAAACTTAAAGATAAAATCTTTACAAAATTCTTCGAGACTGCTGAAATTGCAAAATTTACACAAGAACAATACATGGCTTATGAAGAAAGTGTCAAAATCAATCGAGACCTGACCAACAGCCTGAATACTGCTATCGAAGAAGTCAGGTTTAAAGAAAGAAGGGATATGGCGCTATCTATGCTCAAGGAAGGTTTGTCACTCAGTCAGGTGGAAAAGATAACCGGACTGGATGCAGAAACATTGAAAGTCTGAATGGATAAAATATCAAAGAAATGAAAATATTATTTAATAAATAATGGAATACTTAATGAAATGAAAATCAAAAAAAAAACAGGAGAGGAGAGCCTAAATAATTACTTAGTAAAAAATAAAAATATCATATTTATAATTATTCTTATTCTTCTACCCATTCTTATCTATTTCAATTCTCTAAGTAATGATTATGTTTATTGTGATGACTCGGATATTATTTTAAGGGATTCCTCACGTTTAGCATCTATTTCGAATATCCCATCGGAGTTTGAAAAGGGATACATGACAACGGATTATTACAGGCCGCTTGTTATGGCATCGTTTGTCCTTGATTATTCGATAGGGGGGAGCGATCCCCTGGTTTATCATATAACAAATCTTATTCTGCATATTGCATGCTCTGTATGTCTTTATATCCTGCTTGGGCTGCTCGGTTTCGACAGGATATTGGCATTTGCCGGGGCAGCTTTGTTTGCCTCTCATCCACTGCTGACGAATGCAGTAGCGTGGATAGCCGGGAGAAATGATATGATGATGGCACTATTCTCAATGCTGACCATGATATTCTTTATAAAATTTCTTAACAATCAAAAAAATATCATTTTAATATTTTCTGTTTTCTTCTGTCTTTTAGCAATATTATCAAAAGAAACTGCCCTGTTATTACCTGTTTTTCCGGCACTTATCATATATATTCGCAGTGCTAAGAATTCAGCATCGCAATATCGGCATGTTCTTTTCTTTTTAATTCCCCCGGGTATATGGTTCATATTAAGATCAAATGCGACTCTTGGCGAACCTGTTTACGAAAGTGGCTTTACTGAGGTTTTGTCAAACCTGAGGGTCCTGCCGGAGTTTGTTTCTAAATTTGTTTTTCCCATTGATCTTTCGGTTCTGCCTGTTTATTCATTTTCAATAACAATAACCGGAATAATTTTTATTGTCATTTTGGCATTTCTGACTATTAAATTCAAACCCGGCAAAACATTACTTTTCGGAATTGCTGTTTTTCTTCTGTTTGTATTACCGGGTACTTATATAACTTTGCTGAATGCCCATGAATGGAACGAATACTTAGAATGCCGTGCATATTTAGCAACCGCCGGGTTGATAATAATTATGCTGGCAATGATAGTAAAATTTGATTATAAGAGACATATTAAAATATATGCATATATTTGGATAATAATCCTTCTTATATTTTCAGTGTTGTCTTTCTCTTTTTCAGCTGAATACAAAAACGCTGAGAACTTTTATTCAAGCGCTGTTGACGACTTCCCGGACAGGGCTATGTATCACTATATATTATATAAAGTAATGCTTGAAAAGAAGGATAATGACCAAGCGGAGAGGCAGATTAGTGCAGCAGTAAGACTATCGCCATATAATTATAAATTTCAATATGACGCCGGACATTTTTTCTTTGGCAGCGGAGATTATTATGCTTCCCTGAACCATCTGAAAAAAGCTCTTGAACTAAAATCCGACCATAAATATGCTATGATAGGACTTGTATATGCATACTTTGCATTAGGCAAACCCGATTCGTCTCTGATCTTACTGAAAAAATTAAAAAAACTATGGCCGGATGACAAAACAATTGACGACAGAATTGATGAACTTTATAGGACATTAGAGGAAAAAAATTAAAAAACCTCCGGTGGCTAAGAATCACCGGAGGAGTTGGAAGGAGTTTTTGTGGCTGCTTACTCTGCTGAAATTTCTATTTGAATTTGAATTGGTTTATAAGTTCCCATGTCATTTTGGTATGGATCTTTTGTTTGAATTTGGAACGTTTCACCCTTGCAACCACTTCGGCATAGAATTCAGCTTTAGCAAGATTAATGGCGCGTCTCGGAGTAAGTTCTATCATATAGCTTCCCTTTCCTCTTCCAGCGTCAATATTAACAAGAGAATTTTTAATTCCATATAGCCTGTATTGCTCTGGCAGGGGCATAAGGCTGTCAATTTCACCTTTTACGGTAATGAATCCGGCTTTGTTCTCAATAATTTCTGATTTTAAAGTATCACGGAATTTTATTCCGTCTAATTCTATGTTAAATCTCGATTCCCAGGTAGAATCCTCGGCAATAAAACCTGAAGGGAGCGAGCCTTTCTGTATATCAGCGATATTCTGCAGGTGGGGGTCAGAAATGCCATGATACCATATATAAGCACTGACAGTATCCGGAAATGCTCCTGCTGATTCTCTGAGAAAGTTCAGAAGCCAGTCAATATCCTTGCCTTCAATTTTTGCAACATCACCGTAAGGCGAGTAAAACATTTCGAAACTTCTTCCCATAGGCACTGTTGTAGCAGTAAGGTCGATAAAGCTGGATGCGGGCAATTCTTCTGCCTGAGAATCAAATTCAAAAACAGCGTCGCCTTCTTTGAATTTATATCTCAGGGAATCAAATATCACCCTGACCTGCTGGAAACCGTCATCGGGAGGATTGGGTGCGAAATGAGTGAAATAATATGTTACTTCACGCTCGTATTCAATCACTGAACTATCGGAGAACTGACGCCAGACTTTTGTTGATTCAGTTAGTTTATAGTTGAAATACATTTTAAGAGGAAAATTTGCTTGTAATCTGTATTCCAGAGCTTTTTCTTTTTTCTTTTTGGTATCCTCGCCTTTTGTTTGGGCTGACAGGCTATAAATATTAAAACCCGCGAAGGATATGAAAAATATTAAAATGGTAATATTTACCTTTTTGAAAAATAATACAGGGCCCATGCTGCCAATGTCATTCCGTCCCATATTTCTCCTTTTTGTATTTTGTCAATAATCTCATTTTCAGTCATCAAATATAATTCAAATTCTTCCGAGTCATCGGGTTTATCATTGCAGGGTCTCAATTTCTCAGCGAGATAAACCCTGCATATTTCATTCGTTACCCCGTTGAAGGGATTGTGCTCGCCGAGAAAAGTAATTTTCCCGGGATCACGCCCTGTTTCTTCTTTAAGCTCTTTCACTGCGTTGTCCAGGGGATTTGTTCCTTCCTGAATACCGCCACCGGGAAATTCCAGGCTGACTTTTTGGTTCAGATACCTGAACTGAGCTGTCAGCAGAAATTTATCACCGATCCTGGGGATTATCATAGTTGACCCCCTTGAACTGACGTAATGATAATCCCCTGTATTGCCATTTGGCATTTCGTAATTGTCAATATTATAGTTCCAGTAGGGGTTTGAATATTTTACCCCTCCCGAGATTTTCTTTAGTTTTTTCAGCATTTACAATCTAAGTTCAATTAAATTCAAAGTACGCTATTTCATCGATGCAATATCACTGCCGCTGAAGAAGAAACCAATTTCAATAGCTGCATTTTCATCGGAATCCGAACCGTGTATGGCATTTGTTCCAATATCTGTTCCGTATAACTGGCGTATTGTTCCTTCGTCAGCTTTCTGAGGATCAGTATTACCGATAAGCTTTCTGAAGTCTTCAACAGCATTTTCTTTTTCAAGTGCTAAGGGAACGACGGGTCCGCTGCTCATATATTCAAGGAGGTCAGCGTAAAATGGCCTTTCCTTGTGTACTTCATAAAATGTCCCGGCCTGTTTGGGAGTAATACTCATCATGGTCATAGCTTTGATTTTAAAGCCAGCGTCAGTAATTTTTGTAATTATCTGCCCTATAACATTTTTTTTAACCGAATCCGGTTTAATTATGGCGAGTGTCCTGTTGCCCATTTTTCTATTCCTTTCAAAAAAATATATTCTTTCTAATATACAAAGACCCATTAATTGCAAAAAGGTCTCAAACAAATTTCTGAATATTTTCGATTATACACAATAGAAGGGTGAAAAACCTTTAAAATTTATAAGTTTATCACCCTTATTTTACAATTCATAATTACTGATTATTTTGCAGCAGCTTTTTTCCTTGTTGTTTTTTTGGGTTTTGCAGCTTTTTCAAGCGCTTTTTGCATTGTAACACCAATTTCTGCAGGTGAATCAGCTACGGATATACCTGATTTTTTCAAAGCTGCAATTTTGTCTTCGGCAGTGCCTTTGCCACCTGCGATGATAGCACCGGCATGCCCCATCCTGCGTCCGGGAGGAGCAGTTCTTCCGGCAATGAAACCAACAACAGGCTTCTTAACATTTTTCTTAATGTAGTCAGCTGCTGTTTCTTCGGCATTACCGCCAATTTCACCGATCATAAGTATCGCGTGCGTATCGGGGTCCTCGTTGAAGAGTGTAACAGCATCCAGGAATGGCGTACCGATAATCGGGTCGCCGCCAATTCCTATACATGTTGACTGGCCAAGATCAAGGTCTGTAAGCTGTTTAACAGCTTCATAAGTAAGCGTGCCACTGCGGGAAACAACGCCAATATTGCCTTCTTTATGGATAAATCCTGGCATGATACCGACTTTAGCCTGTCCCGGAGTAATAACGCCAGGGCAGTTTGGCCCTACAAGCCTTGAATTTGAATTAGCAAGAGCTTCATTTACTTTGATCATGTCCCTTGTTGGAACGCCTTCGGTAATACAAATAATTAGAGGAATTTCAGCATCGATGGATTCAAGGATCGCATCGGCTGCAAAGGGCGGCGGCACAAAAATTAGCGAAACATTAGCTTTTTTTGCAGCAACAGCTTCTTTAACGGTGTTATAAACAGGCACGGCTTTCTTAAATGTTATCTCGCCTTTGCCTTTGTAGTTTGTTCCGCCTTTGCCGGGAGTAACGCCGGCCACAACTTTCGTTCCATATTCTAACATTTGGGAAGTATGGAATGTACCTTCTGATCCGGTTATCCCCTGTACCAGGATTTTGGATTTTTTGTCAACAAGAATACTCATATATTATTCCCATAAATTATACAATAAAAAGGATCCAATTTCAAATTCAAATTAATTCAATTACATAATCCTGAATTTCCTGCTGTCTGATCCTTTGCCTTGCTGTAACTGCCTTTTTCCCGGCTTGTGTTAGCATTTTTTCATATTAAGCGTAATTGCTAATAACAAAGATAATGAGTTAACGGATAATTAGCAAAAGCTAAAATATTTTTTTAATCATTAGTGTTGTAATTTCTTAACAACATATATTAAAATATGGAAAAATAACTTTTACAGCAACATAAGATTTGGTTAATTTGCATTATGGCAGCTTTTGTAGGAAATAAAAGGCAATCAACAGGATATTTCTTAATATTCTTATTATGTTTTTTCTGTACTGCAAATCCGATTGAAGCAGGAAATATCCCGGAACCTTCTGATGATTTTGAAATGATTAAAAATGGGGATTTTGAAGCCGGAAATACTGATTTCAAAACGGATTATGTATATTCTCCGTCGGATATTTCTTCTGAAGGCTTCTATGCTATCGTAACTAACCCGCAGGCAATTCATGCAACTCTTTCTGATTGCAGCGATCATACAAGCGGTGCGGGGAATATGCTTGCAGTTAATGGTTCCTTCTACAGGAATCAGCTTGTATGGTCACAAAAAGTTTCAGGGCTGATACCATTAAAAAAATATCGTTTTTCCTTCTGGCATACCAGTGTATATGAGGAAAATCCGGCTACCCTGGAAGTATATTTCGGAGATGAAAAAATTGATGCTGATATTCAGCTTGATACAACGGCCTGCAACTGGACCGAATTCGAAATAGAGTGGATTTCCCCCGGGCTTGAATCGGTTGATATAAAAATTATCGACAATAACCTGGAACTGAAGGGTAATGATTTTGCACTTGACGATATCTCCCTTAAGCCTGCCTGCCTCCTGACAAGCTACACTTCAGGTACAGTTAGTATCTGCCGTGATGACAGTACCGAGGTCTTTGCCGCAGTACCGTCGGGTATCCTGCCATATAAATTTGAATGGTTCGAAAATAACGGTGACGTTATGGGAACTGATTCTACTGTTGTGATTGGTGGGAATGAAAATAAAGTGATATATGTGCTTGTGCAGGACAGCCTTGGATGCAGCTTATTGGATTCAGTTGTGATTGACGTTGTGCCAGGCCCGGAAACGGAAATTTTCGCGGAAAATATACCTTTGTGTCCGTGCAGCTCTGCCAGACTTTATGTAGACCCGGAACCCGGAATAGAGTATAAATGGGATAACGGATCGGAAGAAAATGAAATTATGGTTGATTCCCCGGGTACTTACAGGATTTATTCAACAAACAGCCTTGGATGTACTTCTGCTGACAGTATAGTAGTTTCCGGAGCTGATATTTATTCTGCCATTTCGATCGATACTTTGAGCGTACCAGTTGATACAATATTAATAATTGATGTTTCTATTGATCAGTACGGTTTGGCAGATTGCGGAATCAATTCAGGAAGAGTAATTCTCGGCTTCAATAAAAGCATGCTTTTTCCATTGTCCGGATTTGATGCCAATTATATTCGCAATGATACAAATTTCATCTCTATCGACTTCAACCCGGCTGATTCGATAATTGGCAGACCTGAATTCAGAACCCTGCTTGGAAATGAAAGCTGCACCGAAATATCAATCGAATGCGAATGGGATTGCAGCGAGTATTCTTCAAATTTCAGTAAGGGCATGATATGCCTGAGTGATCTATGTATTGACCCGATTCCCAGGCTTTTCGACGACAGCTTTCCCGCCGGAATTATTTCAATTAATCCAAATCCTGTTTCTAATGAAAAAATGGAGATTGTTATTAATAATCCTGAGGATTCTGATTTTGCATTAATGATATATGATCAGACAGGAAGATTAGTAAACAAATCTAAAAGTTCACTTCGCGGAGAAGGAATAAAGATTAAAATTGATACCAAAAGCTTTTCCAATGGCATTTATTTCATTCGTTTTGTAAGTTATAGCAGTATTTATTCCTCAAAATTTGTAATATTCAGATAATTATAAGAAAAATTGCCCTAAGTTTTTAATTTTTCAATTTTTTATTTTGAATTCTAAATAAAATTAATTTTATTTAACTGACGGGAAATGTTATCGGTTGAAAATTCAGATATGAGGAAGAGCCGGGGGGATAAAAAACACCGGATAAAATTTGAATTGGAATAATTGATATTAATATATCTCGATAATTATTAATATTTTTGTATGCCGGGTTATAGACCGGGGGGCAATATTATTTATTTATAATCAGGTGTGGCATGTTCCAGGGCAGGAAAATAGACTATAAAAAATTACTTATACCCAGTGATTTTATCTTAATTTTAGTGATTATTGTAGGTTTGCTTATTGCTATCTTCCTTGACGAAGGTGCAATAAAGCTAATAGGAGCCAGTATCTCCGTGCTGAGTGTTGTAATGTTATTCATGCTGATATCCCAGAGAATTTCCGATTCCGTTGCCATAAGGCATACACCAAAGGAGCCTCAGGATAAATTTAAAGTTACACATACAAAAGATACTTCAGCAAAAAGGACTGTTATTGAAAATTTTAATGATGCCCTTGGCGACGACGACAGTGAATTCCGGACAAAAAGAAAGCCAGCTCCTAAACCTGCTGCTGATTTTATTACAAGGCCGGCTGCGGAAAAAGAAATTTCAAATGAAACGATAGAAACCAGGGTAAAACAACCACCAAAGCCAAAACCAGTACCTGAAGATAATTCAAAACAGAAGGATATTCCAATTCCTCCAAAAATGCCGTTTAGGGAAAACAAAATTGATGAAAACAAATCAATTACTCAGGATAGTGTTGATAATGACTTTATGGGATCTGATGAGGGATTCAGAATAATTAAAAAAGGAAGTGTAAAAAAATCCAATGCTCAACCTGAACCCAAAATTGAAACAAATGAACCTCCTGAAATAAAAAATGAAATATTTCCGGAACCACTTAAAATTCCAGAAACTCCTGAACCTGAAAACAATGAGAAAAACACTGAAAGGCCTGAAGAAATAAAAAACAATCAGCTAAGATCAGCTGCAGCTACATCAGAAACCGATGCAAAACAGACGATCAGGCCTAAACTTTCGAAAAATGCAAGGAAGAAAAACAGGAATAAAAAAAGGAAGCAAACTTCGAATATTGATCGTCCTGTATCAGATAAAATTAAAAGAACCGATGATGAACCCACTGCAAAAGATCCTATAGTTAATAAAACTGAAATAAGGCAGGAAAAGCCTGAAGTGGAATCTCTGAATGAACAAAAGCCTGAAATAAAAGAGAAAATTGTACCGATTCCACCTGAAATTCAAGATCAACCTGTGCCGGAAATAATTGATAAAAAAGATAAGGCAAAGGATGTTCAGGAAGTATTGAATTTTGATACAGTTGAGGAAAATGAAAAAACAACCGGCAATATTCAGGAAGAAAACTGTCCGGATGTTGATTATAAAACTAAAGATATTGAATTGCCATTGTCTTCCCTAATGGAAGATATTCAAATTGAAAATTCAGAACCAAGGCTTGAATTTGAATATTTTCTGTCGCGCTTATTAATGTCCATAAGGTCAGTTACCAATACACGGACAGCATCATTTTTCCTGTATAATTCCGAAAGAAGGGAATTGATTCTGGAAGCATTCGAGACAGATGTTCCTCGGTCGCTTAAAGAAGAAAGGCGCTTTCCGGCAGGAAATGACATTATCAGCCAGATATGTATGAATGCAAAACCGGAAATACTTACAGAGATAAATCCAAATGCCGAACTTGACCTGTTGCCGTATTATAAAAGAGCAGCAAAAATTTCCTCTTTTATCGGAGTGCCGGTATTCTTTGAATCTGACCTTGTAGGGGTGATTTGTGCCGACAGCAATGTTAGTGATGTTTATGATTCGGTAACTGTCGGGTTCCTGGGGCATTATTCCAAAATGATAGCAGCTCTGATCCAGGGATATACAGAAAAATACGACCTTATTCAGGCTTCCAATACTCTTGGTGCCCTTTCAAAATTCAGGGGACTGATGGAAAAAGCAGGAACGGAAATCATTGAAATTGTGAATGCCCTGAATGAGACAGTTTCTGGAATGTTTGATTATGAACATTGTGGTGTTATAGGTTATGATTCATCAATTGATGCCTGGAAGATACTAAAAAGAAATGTTAACGGCAGCTTATCTGATAAAATACCGGCAAAAATAATTGATCTGAATAATACAATATGCGGACAGGTGATTAAAAGTGGTAAAAGATCGATAATATCATCTATGGATTCATCGCAAATCAGAATATATCCCGGAGAAGAAAGACTTGAGGGAGGATTTATTGCTGCGTTTCCGATTCCTCTCAGGACTCTTCGTTCTACTTATGGTGTTCTGTATTTCGAGTCAGAAAAGCCCTGTATGCTGAGTCCCCATGATATAAATATTTTGGAAACACTCTGCTATCAAACCGGGAATGCTCTTGAAAGAATTCATTTTGTTGAAATGCTTCAGTCCAGTGCACTCTTCGATGCTAATACCGGTATGATGAACGAAGCATCCTTCGGATACAGGATCGAGGAGGAATATCACCGCTCTGTTGATTTTGGGCAGAGTGCTTCACTTTGTTTGTTTTCCCTGGACTATTATAGTTCGCTTGATCCGCAGAACTATCCTGAACGTTTAGAACAGGCGATTGATCATACTATCGGTTTGGTATCAGGGAATATTAGGCCTTATGATGTGTTTGGCAGGGCTGAAGGTAGTATTTACGGCATATTACTTGTTGGTACGAATTTGGATCAGGCACAGATGTGGGCTGAAAAAATAAGAAGAGAAATAGCCGGTGAATCAATCAATATCGACGGGCAGAACTATACAGTTACCGTTTCAATTGGTATTTCTGAAATTAGTTCAGGCGAATCTCCGGAAGTTGTATTTGATAATGCGAGGTTAGTGCTGGATATGTCACTTCAGAAGACCAATAGCGTAACCTGTTATTCATAGCTTTTTTTGAATAAAACGATTTTCTAAACAAAAAAACCCCGGAAATATCCCGGGGTTTTTTAAATTTAAATAATTATGGAAAATTAATCCATTGTATCTTTCAGCCTGACGGGGCCGGCATTGTAAATTTCCGGTGGAACGCCGTCTTTGTACAGCTTGAAGTTCTCAATGTATAAGGATGCTAAAGCATCATATTTCCGCCAGTAATCGTCTTTGTTACCCCATGCATTTGATGGTTCGAAAACATCAGACGGAACATCAGGGCAGATAACAGGAACTTCAAATCCAAATAGCTTGTCTTTACGGAATTCCATATTATCCAGAACGCCGTCCAAAGCAGCATTCAGCATATTTCTTGTATGCCTGATACTGATACGCTTACCAACACCAAACTTGCCGCCTACCCAGCCTGTATTAACCAGCCACGCTTTTGCACCGTGCTGCTCCATTTTTTTCTCAAGAAGGTTGGCATAATAAAATGGATGATGAACCATGAAGGGAGCGCCAAAACAGGCACTGAAGGTTATCTGTGGTTCTATTCCAAGTCCAGCTTCCGTACCGGCGATCTTTGATGTATAACCACTAATGAAGTGATAAATAGTCTGCTCAGGATTTAGCCTTGCTATCGGAGGCATCACGCCCTGAGCGTCACATGTAAGGAATATCACATTTTTTGGATGAGCTTTTACATGTCCTTTGGAAATAATATTCGGTATCATCCATACAGGATATGAAGCCCTGGTGTTTTCGGTATTTATATCATCATCCAGATCAAGGTGACGGGACGGCAGATCGTAAACCACATTTTCGAGTATAGTTCCGAAAGTTTTTGTACACTGGTATATTTCAGGTTCGTGCTCTGCATTTAGCCTGATAACTTTGGCGTAGCATCCGCCTTCGTAGTTAAATACTCCCTCGTCGCTCCAGCCGTGCTCATCATCACCGATAAGGCGGCGTTTAGGATCGGCTGAAAGTGTTGTTTTACCCGTACCACTAAGACCAAAGAAGAGAGCCACATCGTTTTCCTTACCAACGTTTGCCGAGCAATGCATGGACATAACGCCGTCAAGGGGTTTCAGGAAGTTCATAACGGTAAAGAGTGATTTCTTGACTTCTCCGCCATAGCTTGAACCAAGTACCAGTGCAGTGCGTTGCTGGAAGTTCAAAGCAAGGCATGTTTCGCTGTTTGTTCCGTCTACACGCGGGTCGGATTTGAATTTCGGGCAGGCAATAAGTGTGAAATCAGGAACGAATGTTTTTAGTTTATCCCTGTTTCTGATCGGGATACACATATTTCTGGCAAAGAAGCTCTGCCATGCATATTCAGTGATAACTCTTACAGCTATCTGGTGCTCGGGATCAGCCCCAAGGTAACAGTCCTGAACAAATACATCCTCGCCCTGAAGGTAAGCCTGAAGCCTGGAATAAAGCGCATCAAATTTCTCAGGCTCCATAGGCCTGTTGTACTCACCCCAGTCGATTTTATCTTCGGTAGAATCCTCGCGAACGATAAACTTATCATTTGCGGCCCTGGATGTATGTTTACCAGTATTAACAAGAAAGGCTCCGCCGTTAGTCAGGTGGCCTTCGCCACGAAAGACTGCTTCTTCGATCAGTGCGGGAGTCGGAAGGTTCCAATAAACATTGTCGAGATGTTTCAGCCCGTGATTTGAAAGGCCGTAATCCCCTTTAAGTTCGCCGGCATGCTTAATGGCCGGGGTATCGAATTCTAAATATTTTGTCATGCCCAGTCCCTCACTAATTTTCTGTCACCAATGTAAAGTTCGTTAGGTGAATTCGGGTCAAGAGCCCACTTCACCCTTTCGATACCGTCGATTATATCTTTAATGGATCCGCATGTTGAAATACGATACCAGCCTTCCAAACCGAATTCCACGCCGGGCATAAGAGCAACCCTTACTTTGTCCAGTAGTAACTGTGCTGTTTTGGTAGTATCTTTTGTATAGTTGCGGAAATCAGCAAAACAGTAAAAAGTTCCGTCAGGCGCATGGAAATTAATGCCGTCAAAGGCTTTCAGCTGTTGCACGAGAACCCGGCGGTTGTTTTCCAAAGTTGAGCGTAAAGCACGCACGCAGGATTGACTACCGTCCAGAGCGCCTATAGCAGCCTTTTGGAGTAGGATTGAAGGCCCGGAAGTCTGATGAGCCTGAATATTTCTCATAACTTCAATCAGACGTTTATTTGCAACAGCCCAGCCTATCCTGAATCCGGTCATGGCATAAGCTTTTGAAACACCATTGATGATAATCATTCTATTAGTTTCCGTGCGATCCTTAACATATTTCCACGGATTTGCAGGACGATTGTTATCAAAGTACAATCTGTGATAAATATCATCCATTATCAGGTAGAGATTGTTTTTTTCACAGAATTCTACTACTTCAGAAATAAATTCTTCTGAATAAATCGCCCCGGAAGGGTTGTTCGGGCTGTTGATAATAACAGCTTTTGTATAACTTGTTACATTCTGCTCGATATCTTTCAGCCTGGGGTAGAAAGACCCGTCTTCCGGGTAAACCGGAACCGGCACACCACCACAAAGTTTAACCATTTCCGTATAACTGACCCAATATGGTGCAGGGAAAATCACTTCGTCCTGCGGATCGAGAATTGCCTGAAGGGCAACCATGATTGACTGCTTGGCACCGCCTGAAACAACGATATGTTCCGGGGAAACCATTCTGTCATAAAATTGTTCTGTGTAGCGTATTACCGCTGCTTTCATTTCGAACGTTCCGTCTGCCGGAGCATATCTTACCTCACCCGAATTCAAATGGCCGGTCATCTTGGTAATTGCTTCAATTGGGGCTTTGCTTTTTGGTTCACCGCCACCAAGGTGGATTAGCGGCTCGCCTTTTGCCCTTAATATCGCGGCAGTTTCATTCAGCTTGAGTGTAGCTGATTCTTTGATCGATTTACCAATTAGACTAAAGCTAAAGCTCATTAGACTACCTTAAATTGTATATTATAAAACCCTGAATAAATAATTCTTTGATATTTCTTTAATACTAATACCAAAAAATACAATATAGCAAATAACATTCATATAGAATGATAAAAATCAAGTTGGTAAAAGATCATTAGAAAATAAAATAAATGAAAGGGTTGTGTAACAATTGTGTTGCAATAATAAGCCCGGTTCGAAGCCGGGCTTAAAAAACTAAATTGTATTCTAAATTTTAAATATCCAGTTTTTCCAAACTGTTTACTTCCTCTATTGATAATATTTTTTCCAGATCCAATAGAATCAATAGCCTGTCATCCAGTTTACCTATGGCAGTAATAAATTCGGAATCAATCCCGGAAACCATCGGGGGCGGTGGCTCTGTAATGTTCTTGTTAATTCTTAAAACCTCATTTACACTGTCAACAATAAATCCGATAACTTTTCTTTCCAGTTCTACAACAACTATTCGCGTATTTTTATCTTTCGACTTCTCGGCCATCATCAGCCTGCGCCTTAGGTCGACAATCGGAATAACCTTACCCCTCAGATTTATAACACCTTCAACAAATGAAGGTGCGTTAGGAACTCTGGTAACTTCAACCATACGAATAATTTCCTGCACATTCAGGATGTCAACACCAAATTCTTCTTCTCCAATTTTAAAACTTACCAGTTGGAGCATGTTATCTCCGATAACAGTTGTTTCACCGGATGTCGGGGTGTTTCGAATTTCGGCCATAAATAATTTCCCGGGAAATTTTCAAAATCTTGTGAAATATGTAACACAAGTAAAATAGTAAAAAAATTCAATATTTAAAAAAAATATTTAAAAAAATTAAGATTTCCTACCAGCTTCCGCCGATTTTGAATTTTACTTCCCATTCTTTCTGATCCAGGCTGGGTGAAATATTCATGCTTGTACTTCGGGTAATTGTCAGATTTATATTCATAAGGTCAGTCTGGAACAAAGCAGCTATCGGCACGTCTATTGTAAATTCGTAATTATTGGCAAGGTCAACAACCGATCCGCCAATTTCCCATCTGAGTCCCCAAAGCTGGCCCGTAAGTTTCAGCCTTGCCTGGGAAAAATCAAGGTCATCGGAGCCAAAATCAATATCGGCGCTTTGAATTTCCTTTATCCCGGAGAATAACTGAGAAAGGAGGTAGGAAGTACCTATTGATGATACCTGAGTTCCAATACTCTGGCCAAGATTTCCGTCAAAACCTGATTCCATAAGTTCGTTCTTTGTTTTCCCGAAGGTAAGAAGGAAAATGGCATCCTGTGCAATTTCTGTCGAATCTCCGGTGGCTTCCTCACCATTTTCCAGATAGGTAAATGAAAGGTTTAACTTACTTTTAGTACCCGATACTCTTAATTTAACAACGTATTCTTTTGTTGTTTCGCCACTTGTACTACGGAATGGATATTCGGCTGTGATATCAAGGCCGGGATCCTCGATAGATCCTGATGGGAAATTGATATTGCCCTGAGCTTCAAGAGTTCTGTATATTTTTAATTTAGATCCTTCTTTGATTAATAGCTCCCCGTACAGAGTAGCCTGTTTTTTATTCCTGGTTTTGACGTAACGAATCGGAACAGACCTGTCCCGTGTACCAATTTCAGCAGTTAGGCTGGAAAAGATCACAGGTAATTCCATAGTAACATCGAAAGGCCCGAGTATTTTTATCCTCAGATCGTAATTGATCAATTCTGAAAAATCTACCTCCTGCTTATTTAACGAAGAAGGTTTTGGAACAATAATTTTATCGTCCGGAGTTGAGATATTACTTGAATCAGGATTGTATTTATCATCGAAAGTAAGCAATTCATCTCCGATGATGTATCTGAATGTTGATTTTTCCTGTGTGGATTCAATTTCCTGGGGCATTTGCAGGTCAGCCCTTAATACATTTATATCACCTTCGAGATTCGGTTCATCAAGAGTGCCGAAGAAATGAATAGGATTATCTCCGGATTGAATTACAAAGTCTCCGTAAAGCCCGGGCATAGATTTTATTGATGAAGGGCCTAATACCATAAATCGGTCAGTTTTAATTTTAATATCAATCTTGTCCGGCATAAATTCATTCAGAGTTACAAATCCCTCTACATTTGCCGCCCCATTGTTCAGGTCACGCCTTTGATTATAAAGATTAACGCGTCTGATATTTATTTTATCCTCATTAATATCAACTACTCCCCGGGCATAATAGCGCATATTGGTTGCTTCAAGAACCAAAACTGCATTGTCAAAAGAAAGCTGCCCGTTAATATCCGGGTCTTCCGGTAAATATCCGCCGATCTTCAAATTCAGGTCTGCCGGGCCGCGAATATCAGATATGCCGGGAATAAACGGGGATACTATCTGTAAAGGAAACTGTGATGCTATAATACTTATATCTGATTCTGTGTTTTTAACAAAAATCTTCCCGTCTTTGGCAAGAAGGTTCATTGGAAGTTTGATGATATTAATATCCAGATATGGAGAATCCGTTATATTTTTGTCAGTAAAATTGGCATTACCGGAAATATTCTGATTTTGATATTCCAGAGAAAGGCTGACAGCACCAAGAATATTTTTATTGTAAGCAAGGCTATCACCATATAAATCAACTTTTATTGAGGGATTTTCAATGTTTCGGGTGGCATGAACATGTAAGCTGTCAAATTTACCCCTAAAATCATTAACATATTCTATTAGGTTTTCCGGAACAAAGGAAATAAAACTTAAAGGAGTAAAATTCCTGATATCACATTCAATATCCGCATTTCCGTCAAGATCATAACTGCCCTGAACTGAAATATTTTCAAAATTATCCCGGCTGATATTGAAAGAATATATTTTTAGATGATTATTATCATAGGACAGATTTACTTCTTTCTGATTCCGCCAGGTAAACAATGTATCGAAACTATACTCGATATTGGAGAATCTTACATTTGCTGCCGAGCCAGATAATACAACTTTCCCGTCAGCTCCGAAAATATGCGTATTGTTTATTCCGGCACCGGCGTTAAAGGATATTTCTTTGTTTGAAATATCAACAGATACCGAACTGCCCGAGATCAAAAGATCGTTAATAAATATATCAGAAGCACTGAAAATTTTAAACTTCCCCTTGCCAATATACGGATAATTCTCATCATGAATTAGTTCAATATCACCTGATAATGATGTCTCGGAAATATTCAAATCAAACCCGGGAAGGTCAAGCCCGAAATTTTCAATTTGTAGCTCATTGATAGTTGTATGGCATTTATTGGAATCAGATTCGAAGCTAAGATCAATTTTTGTATTGGCTGTGATATCAAGGCTGTCAACAACTGAGTTCAGTACTGAAAGGTCATTCACATTGGCAGAAAGTTTGAAGTTAAGGGCGGGATATTTTTCGAATTCTGTTGCCTGAAGCGTATCTGTATTACCGTATATATTATCAATTTTCCTGACAATATCCTCGCCGATCTGCTGCCCGTGATTTGCCATCAGGTCAATTAGTTCTGTTGGTATGAACTCTCCCCTCACATCCACGTCAGCAAAATCGGACTTAAGTACCAGGTGTTTGGTACTATCGGCAGCATCCTGCAGCGATGCCTGAAGATTGAATGGAAATATAAACATTTCTCCCAGCATAAGTTCACTTACTTCTAACTGTACATCTGCGTTTAGTTGATCTAAATCAATATATTTCCCCTGTACTTTTACCGCGCCTGATACTAAATTTGGAATTCCCGGATTCTCGACAATATGGGCAGGGTTTATTCCGTCAAACTCTATCATTGCGTAATAATCTGAATTTGCCAAATCCCTAACATTTATATTTGCATTAACAAATAAATGGCCTTCTTCAGGGGAATATGATAACTCGGATATTGGATTTTTGAAAGCCAGGGACATAGTGTCTAAGTGCAATATTCCAGATTTATCAATAGATGTATGAATTTTACCATTCTTAATATCGATATGTTTAAACCTTGAATCGAAAATTTCCATATCCAGTACGGCAACCAGATTGTTGATATCAAAACTTCTTCCATTTGCTTTTATACTAAGATCAATATCTGAGGCTAAACTATTATCCCGCAATAATGGTTTCAGATCAAGGTTGCGAATATCAATCAAAGCCGAGTAAACAGGAATGGAGTCCTTCAGCGATATTCCTGCAAGGCCCTCTATGTTTACAGGTTCAGATTTGATATTCAGGTAAGTACTCAGGCTGTCCGAATCGCCGTAGATTTTTGTACCATTAAGCTTTATTCCTTCCAGATCCGGAATATCACCGGTTTTTATTACGGTAAGCAGGGAAGAAATATCTATAGTGTTAATAAGTGAACTTTCAACAACAATATCAGGACTTATGCTTTCAGATAATAGTCCGTTTATCTTACCATTCAGGCTGATATGTGAATTGTAAAAAGTCAGAAGGAGTTTTTCCATATTTATACTGTCCACCCGGCCTGATATTTTGCATAAAAGGCTTATATCTCCTGAGATTGGAAGTTGGTCTGAAAATGGCTCAAATTCCTTAGAATTAATATTTGCAATATCGATATTTATATCCAGTCCTGCATTTTTTAATTCCGAGCTAAATTTTTCCCCGAACAAATTCACGCCAACAACAGAAGCGTCAATTGAAAGGTCGGAATTACCTGTCTTCAGCGATAAATTGCCGAGTGCAATTGAATTTGTATCAATTGAGGCTTCGATATCAATTTCTTCAAGTATCAATCCACTATTGTTTTCTTTAAAATTCAGGTCCTCCAGTTTTAATTTATATCTATTAATACCGATGTCAGCTTCAGCAATCAATTCCAGGTTCAGATCAGTTATTCTTGAATCTGAAAATATTGAGCTGTTATCAGATGTGGAATCAAAAAGCCGGATACTGGCATTGTTTATTTCCATCATGTCCAGGTTGATTTTCAGTTGGGCCTTTCCTGAAGATGTTGTATCATCGGATGGAGGGACTATATGCTCGAAATTCCAGCTCAGATCATTAGAGCGTAAAAGCCTGATCCTTGGATTATTCAATGAAACCCGATGTATATCAAGCTCATTGTCAAGAAGTTTATAGGGATCAAAATCAACAGATATTTTCCTGATCCGGGCTAATGTATCGCCAGCTGAAATCATAATTACATTATTTAGTTCCAGGCCGAGAAATCCATTCAGCTGGAAATCACTGAAGTAAACATCAGCTTCGAGTGCCGAATTAACCTGGTCGCTGATAAATTCACTGGCCCATTCCCTGAATGCATCAGTCTTTGTAAAGAAATAAAGTGCAAAGCTAAAAATCACAAAAATCAAAACTAAATAAAGAAGAAGCTTTCCAAGTTTTTTTGCAAAGTTTTTGTTGGGTTTGGCCCCATTGTCATTTTTTCTTTTGCTTTTTTCCATTAAACTAATACCAGAAATTTAATTTTCTCAGCCTGACACAAATAAAAAAATAATGTAACTTAATTATTTAATTTCTCAAAAAACTTTTTATATTGTTAACGATTAAAAGTACTATTCAGTTGAACAGATATTGGCCGGCTGGAATTATAGATGAAAATATCAGCGCTTACGAAATTATCATTCTGGTACACAGCAATTCTTGGATTAACCCTTGCAGCATTTGGTTTCTACCTTTATTGGTCTTTGTCCTCGGAATTAAATGAAAATATCGATGAATCATTGATGGATATTGGCCATGCTGTTAGGAAGGTTATAAGCCTGGATGAATTCCGGAAGTCCGATAAAGTGAGCCACTTTATAAGAGATATTAATAAAGCCAATAGTAATCAGGAAAAAAAATTCATAGGGCCGGTATTAGCTGAAAATGAAATTGAAAACCAGGGTTCTGAAGATCTGCTCACATCGCTGTATAATAATATTTTAATGGATTCAAGAAACTATCTTATACAGGTGCAGTGGCGCAAAACAAATGAAATATGGAGATCAGCTAATCTTAAAAACGATACATTGCCCTGTTTCTTTAAAAATTCAAAGTATACTTGCCCGGACTCAGCATTTTCCGATAATTATGTTGGAGATATTCAAGTCAGGATATTTACTTTGATTAACCGGGAAGCAGCCGTATCCGTAGCCTATCCTATCGGTGAAATGGAAGATACCCTGAAAGGCCTTTTCAGAATTCTTATATATGCAATGCCATTGATTTTGTTGATTTCTGCATTTGGCGGAATGTATCTTTCCAGGATTTCCCTGCGTTCAATCGACAAAATTACCAAAACGGCTAAAACCATTACAGCAAGGAATTTAAGCGACAGACTTCCGGAACCGAGAGTAAAAGATGAATTAGGCCGCTTGATCGAAACAATTAATGAAATGATCGACAGGCTTGAAGTTTCATTTCGGCAAATAAAGCAGTTTACTTCCGATGCATCCCACGAGTTGAAGACTCCGCTTACTATTTTACGTGGCGAATTGGAGCTTGCACTTCATAGTCCCAGGTCGACTGAGGAATATGAATATCTTATCGCCAGTGCCCTGAATGAAGTACAAAGGCTGTCAAGTGTTGTTGAAACACTGCTTGATTTATCAAGGGCAGATATGGGGCAGTTACAAATGAACCTGACGGTAAATGACCTTTCCCAGCATGTAATGGATATTTCAGATGACATTACTATTCTTGCTGAGGAGAAAAATATTAAAGTTGATTCTGAAATTGAAAACGCGGTTATGGTTGAATATGACTCGGGAAGGCTGCACCAGGTATTGCTTAACCTGGTGGACAATGCTGTGAAATATACTCCGGATGGCGGCACTATTCTTATAAAACTTGAAAAATCAGATGATAGTGCAATTTTTACTGTTAAGGATTCCGGTATGGGGATACCGGAAAAAGACCTTCCGCTAATATTCGACAGATTCTACCGTGTTGATAAAGCCAGATCGAAAGAAATTGGCGGTACGGGATTAGGCCTGTCAATTGTTAAATGGATAGTTGATGCTCATGACGGAATAATTGAAGTTGACAGCGAGTTAAAAAAAGGAAGTGAGTTCAGGATGATCCTGCCATTTCTGCATGAGAAAAAATCAGGAAAACCTGAAAATAATAATTGATATTCCTAATAAAACCGCCCCAAGGCCTATTAATATCAAATGTTGCCCCCATATAGATTTTGGCCGAATCAGACGTGCATCGCCGGGTTGCATTGGATTATATACAACATCAACAACACTGCCAACAGGATAAACTTTATCTGATTCACTCACTAAATCAAGGAACTCAATTTTCCGGCCGTCCTTTGTTGTAAATTTAACTCTTGGATTGAAAACAGTATATTCAAAGTTCGGAAGCATACTGTTATCATTTTTTGATTTTTTCCATCCGCTAATTATTCCGGTTGTCTCCTCTGCTCCTTCAATTGTATATCCCATTGTATCCATGTAATATAAAACACCAAGTAATATAAAAGCCAGTCCGCCGATAAAACTCAGAAAGGTATATAAAATTCTTTTCAAGGTCTTATTATTGTTGTTAAAAAAAATAAAATAAAATAGGATTAACGTAGTCTTATTTATCATGTTATTATTAAAATATACGAAAAAAATATGAAAAAAGTAGCATTTTATTCCGTTTTATTAATCGTTGGACTTGTTGTGTCCCAGTTCCTGCCGGAACTGGCAGGTTCCGGTTTTAGTTCACTTAATAAAGTGATTACAGTCCTGACAATGACAGCCCTTGCTTTCATCATGATACATGTAGGGTATGAGTTTGAAATTGATAAATCCAATATCAAACCTTATGGCTGGGATTATGTTGTAGCCATGACTGCGGCTACATTTCCCTGGATACTTGTAACATTATATTTTGTATTTGTATTAATACCACCGGAGTTCTGGGCAAATTGGGATGCATGGAAGGAATCTCTGCTTGCAGGACGGTTTGCAGCACCAACATCTGCAGGTGTATTATTTTCCATGCTGGCAGCAGCCGGGCTAAGCGCTTCATGGCTTTTCAAGAAAGCAAGGATACTTGCAATTTTTGACGACCTGGATACTGTGTTATTAATGATACCTCTGAAGATGCTGATTCTTGGAATAGCATGGCAGTTAGGGGTTATTGTTCTTGTAATGGTAATATTGGTTTGGATAGCCTGGAAATATCTTCATAAAATCAATATCAGTTCAAAATGGCAGTGGGTATTGCTATATTCCTTTATTATTGTAATAATTTCTGAGATAATCCACTGGGGAAGCCTTCAGATAGATACATCTGTTCCGATTCACCTTGAAGTTTTGCTGCCTGCATTTGTTCTGGGTGCTATAATGAAACATCCTGAGGGAAGCGATCCTCATTCCGATGACGAAAGAGAAGGGCATCAGGAAGGCCCGGAATCACCAGAGGAGCAGAGAGTATCCAGTATTATATCGGGAATATTTATGGTACTTGTTGGCCTGAGTATGCCTTCGATTATTGGAGGAAATGAAGTATCGGCCGTGAAGGAAACTGCTCAGAGCCTGACTGCTACACTTGAAATGCCGGGGTGGGGAATGATTATGTTCCACGTTCTTATGGTAACAATAATCTCTAATATCGGAAAAATGTTTCCTGCATTCTGCTATAGGAAAGAAGCTAATTTTAAAACACGCCTGGCTCTTGCTATCGGTATGTGGCCGAGGGGCGAAGTCGGAGCAGGAGTTCTTGTTGTCAGTATCGGATTTGGAATAGGCGGGCACATTCTTACAGTTGCTTTACTAAGCCTGACCCTGAATCTGGTTCTTACAGGCGTTTTCATTTATATGGTCAAACGCCTGGTTGGCACAAAAGCATAAGTTGAAATTATATTGAAATAGAAATTAATTATGGAAACACCCTTTGTTTTGAACAAAGGGTGTTTTGCTGTAATTTAATCACCATAATTATCAGGAACAAATGAATAATCTGAAAGCGGCGGTCTGATGTAATGGCTTTCCGTACTTCTCGGTGGCAATTCGAACTGGCCGGGAATTATATCTTTATAAGGGATTGAATTTATTATATGAGTAATACAATTCAGCCGTGCCCGTTTTTTATCATCAGCTTCCACTACATACCATGGCGCCTGCTTTATATCAGTATATTTAAACATATCATCCTTGGCCTTTGAATAGCCTTCCCACTTTTGCCAGGACTCCAAATCCATCGGTGAGAATTTCCATCTTTTAGCCGGGTTTATCGTTCGGTCACGAAGTCTTTTTTCCTGTTCTTCATCACTGACCGAGAACCAATATTTCAGTAGTGTGATTCCCGACCTGACAAGCATTCTTTCAAACTCGGGGCATGAACGCATGAATTCAAGGTATTCCTCCTCTTTACAAAATCCCATAACCCTTTCAACTCCGGCACGATTATACCAGCTTCTGTCGAATATTACTATCTCACCGGCAGAAGGCAGGTGCGCAACGTATCTTTGGAAGTACCACTGAGTCATTTCTTTGTTCGACGGTTTATCCAGAGCAACAACACGGCATCCACGGGGATTCAGCGGTTCGGTAATTCTTTTAATAACACCGCCTTTTCCGGCAGCATCCCTTCCTTCAAATATTATCACCATTTTTTCACCAACATCACGAAGCCAGTATTGCATTTTTACCAACTCCAACTGTAGCCTGGCAAGTTCATCTTCATAATATTTTACTGCCATTTTCCCGTTTTTCTTGAATTTTTTGCTTTCTTTTTTGTCTTCTTTCATAGCTGACTCCGAAGGGGATGATACTTGAAGATTATATTTATTATTATAATGAATTGGCAGATAAAAATCAATGTTTAATTTTAAAAAAAATCCTGAAGTGAATAACTTCAGGATTAAAAACAAAGTATCAATGTATAATTCATATCACAATTTCAGGTTAACACCATAGTGAAGGCCCATTTTATTGGAGTAATAATTATCACCCTGGTAGCTGAATCCGAAATTTGAGTATTCCAATCCGATAACAAATCCAAGGTTAGTATATGGAGCATATTCCAGACCGGCCATACCGCGCATCAGATATCCGCCTTTATTCCCGCCGCCTGCAATCTGGGCAAAAGGAAATAAAACTTCCGAGTACTTGTAGGAATACCTTATTACCAGGCTTAAACTTGTAAGGTTGGGCTGCTGTTCGTAACTAACATACCTTCCGAGTTCATCCATTCCTCCATATTGCTGGAAAAAGTTTTCATTCCGCAGGTCAAGGCCAACTTTGAATCCGGCTCCAACATTATATAGTGTGGTCAATGCATAATTATTGAATAAAGCCGTTTCTGCAGGGTTGACAGAAGCGCCAGGGAAGTGAACATTCTGTGCACCCCGGAATTCAATATCAAGCCCTATTGGATCAAGAGGAAGGTCAATTCCTGAAAACATATCATTATAACCGGGCCCGTTCACAAATCCAAGGCCTTCGGGCCCGGTCGGATAGGAGCTTGTATGCAGTAGGGTATGTTTAAATTTTCCATTTACAATTTCAGGTATATATTCATTTGTTTCATCATCTTTTTCAACAGGGACCTGAACATATACATACTTAACAACTGTTCTAATCTCGGGTTCTGTCTGTGCAGATTCTTCGTTATCCCTGGAATCGATCATTGGTATGGAACTCTTTTGGGTTGTATTTTCTACTGTCGGTCCTGATATATTATCCGAACCGTCTGAAATTCCGATATTATTTGCATTTCCAAAGAAAAGCAGGTAAATAATTATCAATGTAAGAATACTCATGGCTCCTTTTTGCCAATGGCTTCGTAAAAACGGGAATGGAGCAGAAGTTGATGCCGGAGGATTGAATCCGAGAGCCGAAAATACTGCCGCTGTTGATTCGACCGGCGGAGCCATGGATGCTGAATTTGACTGGATAGAACTTCTCATGGCTGAAATATTTCTTAGCCTGCCATGCATATTGTCATCGCCAGCAATTCGCAGGAAGAAATCCTTTTCGGCTTCACGGCTGAGTTCTCCGTCAATGTATTGGTTCAGTATATCGTAATTATCCATTTTTTATCCCGTTTAATAAATTTGAAAAAAGGGTAATAAAGCGGGCAGGTATAGTACCTATCCCCGTAGGATATACCCGCTTTATTAGCACCGTTTCCCATTTTCGTGCAGTAATAAGAACAACTGCATCAACTTTTGTAAAAGAACTAAACTTTCTCTTTGATGTATGGCTCCAGAATATCTGCCATCTTTTCCCTTGCCCTTGCAACTCTTGATTTTGCATTTGACAGTGACACTCCGGTAATACTGGCTATATCTTTATAGGCCAATCCGTCAAATTCCCGAAGAACAAAAGCCTCTTTGTATTTATCATCCAGAAGATCGAGAGACTTCAGGATTATTTCATACATTTCGTCACTCTCGTAAGAAAATCCTTCCGACCTGAGATTCTCCAGAACTTCTTCTGAAGCGGCGGGCTTTTTCTGCCGGTGATGATTAATGCATAGGTTTCTTGCAATCTTCATCAGGTAGCCCGGTACGTTAGAGTGTGCTCTTTCCGGTTTTATGTTTTTAAAGAACCTAATGAAAGTTTCCTGGAAAATATCTTCTGCCGCCATCACATCATCTACCATCAGCATGCAATAAGAACGAACTTTCACGGCGTACCTGTTATAAAATTCAGTGAATGCTGCTTCTGCCTGAGACTTCTTTCCCTGCAACAGGGGAAGAAGTTCATCATCAGAATATTTTGCATACTTTCTTCTCATCAGATCCCGCCAATTATACATCTATTAGTGTAACAAATAAAATTGCGAAAAGACGCAAATTTTTTTTATTTTATGAAAAATAATTGAATTTTATTAAAAATTAACAGTTTTATCACCTTTTCTCAACCCCATTTTAATTATTTGCGAGTATATTGTAATTATAATAATAAAATTTTTTTAAACGGAGGGTTTACCAATGAAAGATACTTTTTATGCCTATAGTCTTAAATTTGTTGTGGCAATAGTATTGTCACTTGTTATGATCAGTGCATGTTCGGATGATGATGATAATCCAAATACGGGTGATGATAAGCTTAATTTCAAATTTGCCGTTTTTTCGGATCCTCACTTGCTGGCCAAATCACTTATGACTCCCGGCGACCCAGGTGAAGCATATATCGAGCAGGGACGAAAACTTCTGCAGGAATCCGACGCAATACTTGAATCTCTGACAAACAGCATAGTAGCTTCTGATGTTGATTTTGTTCTGGTACCGGGCGACCTGACTAAAGACGGAGAAAAGGCAAGCCTTCAAAGTATTGCCGGTTATCTTGAACAGATTGAAAATTCCGGTAAGGAAGTATATGTTATACCGGGTAATCATGATATTAGTAATTACTGGGCTGTTGATTATTCAAGCGGAACAGCTGTTTCCACCGATATGATCTCTGCAACGGATTTTGAAACTATAATGGGCGATTTCGGATATATTCAAGCTCTTGCAAAAGATGCAAGTTCGCTGAGCTATGTTATAGAACCGGTAGAAGGATTAGTAATTATTTGTCTTGATGCTTCGAAATATGAAGAAAACCAGGCTGGTGAGGAAAGTATTGTTGGCGGAAGGCTGAAAGCTCAAACATTGGCTTGGGCCAAAAATCAAATAGAACTTGCCGTTACCGATGGCAAAATGGTATTTGGTATGATGCATCACGGTCTTGTTGAGCATTTTCAAGGACAGAAATCATTCCCGATCTCGTCTGAGTATGTTATAGATGATTGGGAAACAGTTGCAGACGAACTATCCGCCGCCGGTATGAAAATAATGTTTACCGGGCATTTCCATGCTAATGATGTTGTATTGCATCAGCCTGATGATAATTGGATTTATGACATTGAAACCGGTTCGGCAATATCTCCGCCATCCCCCTGGCGAATCCTTGAAGTGAGTAATTCTGAAATTCTTGATATTAAAACAAATTATGTTACCAGTATCAATTATGACCTTGATGGAGAAGATTATCAGACTTATGCCAGCGAGGAATTTTCAAAAGGTATGTATCTGCTGATTATGTATGTGCTTATGAACGAATATGGTGTTGATGAAGCTTCTGCTAATCAAATTGCCCCTGTTATTGCAGCTTCATGGCTTGCTCATTACAACGGGGATGAAATAATTACAGCTCAGGCACAGGGAGTTGTTGATATGCTTTCTAATGGTGATGCTACCATGCAACTTGTTGGTTCTATGATACAGTCTATTTATACTGATCTTCCGCCAGTTGACAACGACCTGAAAATCAATTTAACAAGCGGCGCCGTTGTAAACTAATAGTTCATATACCGGATTTTCAAATTATAATTTATCATCCCCTTCAGGAAAGAACCTGAGGGGGATTTTGTTTAATAATGATGAAGTCCCAAAACATAGGCGACTATCTTTGTAAGTCTTTTAAAGCGGTTGTAGAATATTTCAAAATTTGATTCTTTGCATTTGCATCAATAATAAAAATATTTTAGTCTGCAAACGGGTTTTCCCCGTCTTCCCATTTCATTGTTTCATCGAAAACATAAACTTTACCGGATTCCTGCAAAGTAGTAATAATAAAAACCTGCTTGCTATCCACATTTGTATGTTCCTCGAATGATTCAGCAATACCTTCCATGGTTTCTTCAATCTCTTCCTGCGTGAAGAAACCGGCAAGATTCAGTTCAACCACCACGGGATGCTCCTCATTTTCATTTTTGATACCCAGTTTTCCTCCTGTTATCATTCTTTTAGCGGGAATTTCATTCCAGATAACAGTTATACCGGATTCCGGAACACCGGAAGCATCGGAAATATCTTTACTCAATTTTGGCAGAAAATCTTCAACGTCAATATCGTTAGGTAATATTGAAATTTTTACAAGTGGATCGCGCCAGCAGTCGCCGGCATTTGCAACGCTGAAAACAGTGCCGGCAATTATTAAAAGTATTAGTAATTTTTTCATATTAGTACTTCCTGATTGTATAAAAATGGCTTTATCTTTTATTTCTTATCAAATTCATTTTTCCTATATTCTGGATTAAAACCCGATCCAAGGAAAAAAGAAGCCCCGGGCGTTCCTGATTATATCGTTTTTTGTGCTGCCTTCAATCGTAATATCAGAGTTAGTGGAGGCCTTGCCAATAGTTATAATAAAGTACAAAATCAAATACTATGTCAGTATTTCCCGAATCGAAACCAAATAACTCTTTGTACAATTTAAAAAAAAAAGCATTCGGAAAAAATTCCAAATGCAAATAATATTTTATATTTATGATTTTACAATCCTATCTTTTCTATCAATTCATGATAGCGGGGATCGTGATCGAGTTGACGCCATGCCGGGTGAATCTTAATAAACAATAGTCCGCTAAGATGTTTTTCGTAGGCTTTTTCCAAATATTCAAAAGTTTTATCAATATCGCCCAGTGCACCGTAAATAATTGATTGATCAATATCAATAATCAAGTCAGGATTTTGTTCTTTCAATTCTTTCAGCTTGTTGATCATATCTAATGCTGCCTGGCGATTTCCCATTTTTCCATGAACATATCCTATGCTGGTAAATGAGAATACATCGCTGCAACTTCCTGCATCCCCCTTTGTAAATATTTCAAGAGCTTTTTGATAGTTGCCTTTATAACAATTCAGCCATCCAATCCCAGTCTTTGACGGGCCATAATCCGGATCGAGGCTGAGAGTATGTTTATATTGTAGTTCAGCCTTATCAAATTGCCTTGTCCAGGAAAGGTAATCAGCAAGTGAATTATTCAACGGTACAGATAAAGGATCGTTTAGCAGGGCATCTTCGATAATACTGACAGCTTTATAAATATCACCGGTTATCATCTTATATAAAGCATATATTTTTAGTAATTCACCATCATGCAGTTTCAGGCTGAATGCCTTATCCAGCTTTTTTCCGGCTTTTTCGAAATCCCAGTCATGAAAAAGTTTAACTGCACCGAGAGCGGCATGAGGCTCTGCAATTTCATCGTTCAGCTCCATAGCCTTTAGTGCATATTCCCTTGCTTTCGCGTATGCTTTCGTGGGGTCAACAATCCCCATTGCTGCAGATGCTGTATTTACATTTGCAAGCCAGGCATAGGCTTCGGCAAATTCTGGTTCTAATTCAATTGCTTTCTGAAAGTTACCCGCAGCTTTAATAAACTCTTCAGGAGACCACCTGTTCCAATAATATTTGCCTTTCAGATAGTAATTATAGGCTTCGATATTATTAGTAATAGTTGTCATTCTTGGTTTTGGTTTGGGATTAATCCCGATATTAAGCTTCTCTTTCAGCATCTTTGCAATTGATTCAGAGATTTCGTCCTGTATAGCAAAAATATCGTCAAGTTTTCTGTCGTAGGTTTCCGAGAAAAGATGAAATCCGTCGTTAGTATTAATTAGCTGTGCTGTTACTCTTACCTGGTTTCCTGCTTTACGCACACTGCCTTCAAGAACAGTGTCCACATTAAGCTGCCTGCCAATTTCACGTATATCCTGATTCATACCTTTGAAAGCAAAAGAAGATGTTCGGGCAGTTACTAACAGGCCTTCAACTTTAGCAAGCGAGTTAAGGAGCTCTTCGGTAATTCCGTCGCTAAAATATTCATTTTCAGGATCGGGGCTCATGTTTACAAATGGTAAAACAGCAACCCTTTTCATCGATTCATTTTCTGCCCCTGTCATTTTTTCAGAATCAGGAACAGGAAGGCCGTTCGAGCTAACGGCATATATATCTACCAATTTCTTTACGTTTTTAAGTTTAAATGCACCCATGAAGCTTGCTTTTAATTCAGGGTGGTTGGCAATTTCGTCGTATATTTTTCCGGATATTAAAACAGAACCGGGTACGCCTTTACTTTGAATCCTTGCTGAAATATTCACTCCGTCGCCGTATATTCCTTCTTCTTCGTATACAATATCACCAAGGTGTAAACCAATTCTCAGTGGTATACTTTCCTCAAAATGAAGCTTTTTCTGAATCTCGACAGCACACTGAACAGCTTCGATGGCGCTGCTGAACATGCACAGGGAACCATCACCGTAGTATTGAAGAATTCTGCCCCGGTAGCCAAGTGTTTTTTTCTCCAGAACCTGCCGGTGAATATCGCGAATCTCCCGTGTCCGGGACTCGTTTTCCTGCATCATTGCAGTGTAGCCGACAATGTCAGTAAACATTATGGCAGCCAGTGTTCTGAAACTGTTTGTCTTCATTTCGTAAAAAAATTAATTAATAAACAACCTGCTCAATATTACAAATTTATAAAAAATACGATGAAATTAATCATTAGTTACATTTTTTATGTAAATAATTGTGTTTTAATTTAGAATTATTAACTTTAATGTTTAACTTTTTTATAATAATTTCGTATTAAATTGGATTGAATAATTAATGTTAAAATTTTTGGAGCTGAAAATGAAATTTATATCAACCGTTTTACTAATCACGGCAGGTATGATGATATTAGTTTCCTGTGGAAATAAGGAGTCGGATGTGGCAGAAGAAAAAGTAGTGGTAAAAGCGATAGATCCTGTAAATATGGACGATAATGTAGTACCGGGTAACAATTTTTATGAATATGCCAACGGCGGTTGGATTAAAGCTCATCCATTGCCTGAAGAGTATTCAAGATATGGTGCCTTCAATGAATTGCAGGATGCCAATTACGAAGCTTTAAGAACAATATTCGAAGCGGCTGCAAGCGAGAAAGATGCCGCCAAGGGCAGCATGACACAAAAAATCGGTGACTTTTATGCAAGCGGAATGGATACTAATGCTATCAATGAAGCCGGTTATAAACCAATAATACCTTATCTGAAAGAAATTGATGAAGCTACAAATCATACAGAATTATGGGCAATTATTGGGAAATTCCACCGTATGCAGATTGCTCCGCTTTTTTACATCTATGCAGGGCAGGATGAAAAAAATAGTGAGAATGTTATTGCGCAGTTCTATCAGGGCGGTATTGGCCTTCCGGACAGAGACTATTATCTTAGCGATGAAGCTTCAATGAAGGCAATAAGGGATGGTTACAAACAATTTATTGTTAAACTTTTTACTCTGATTGGAAATGATGAAGCAGGTTCAAATGAAGTAGCAGATAAAATTATTGCTTTTGAAACTGAACTTGCTAAAAGCCAGATGGACAGAGTTGAAAGAAGAGACCCGCATAAAACATACAATAAATTTGATTTTACCGGGCTGTCAAAGCTCACTCCCGCGTTCGACTGGAATGTGTTTTTTGACGGTGTAAACCTTAATGCCCGGGAAGAATTCAATGTGGCAATGGTAGACTTTATGAAAGCTGCATCTGATATCTATAAAAAATCCGATATTGAGACTTTAAAGAACTATCTTAAATTCAACCTTCTTAATACAGCTGCACCATACCTGAACGATGATTTTGTGAATACAAATTTTGATTTTTACGGAAAAGTTCTTTCCGGACAAAAGAAAATCCGTCCCCGCTGGAAAAGAGTTCTATCCAATACAAGCGGTGAACTTGGTGAATTGGTAGGCCAGTTGTTTGTTAAAGAATACTTTCCTCCACGAGCCAAAGGCAGAATGCTTGAATTAGTTGGCAATCTTCGCTATGCACTCGGAAAACATATTGGCGAACTGGACTGGATGGTAGAAGATACCAAGAAAAAAGCTCTTGAAAAACTCAATAAAATGAGTGTAAAAATAGGATATCCCGATAAATGGCGTTCTTACGACGACTTAGAAATTGGAAGGAATTCTTATTTTGACAATGTAATTGCTGCTTCTGTTTTTAATTTCGATTACAGTATGGCAAAAGCCGGCAAGAAAGTTGATAAAGCGGAATGGCACATGACACCACAGACGGTAAATGCTTATTACAATCCTACTTTGAACGAAATAGTTTTTCCGGCAGCTATCCTTCAGCCGCCATTCTTCAATATGGATGCTGATGATGCTGTTAACTATGGCGCTATAGGTGCTGTGATCGGGCATGAAATGACACACGGATTCGACGATCAGGGACGTGAATACGATGTAAACGGCAATCTTGCAAACTGGTGGACAGAAGAAGATGCCAAAAACTTTAATAAGAAAACACAGGTGCTTGTTAAGCAGTTTTCCGAATTCAATCCTATTGATACATTGCATTTGAACGGTGAATTTACACTCGGAGAAAATATTGCCGACCTCGGCGGGGTAACTGTGTCGCTCACTGCCCTGGAAAAAGCCCTGGAAAACAGCGATAATAAAGAAATTGACGGCTTAACTCCGATTCAGAGATATTTCCTTTCCTTTGCACAGGTTTGGAGAAATAATATTGCAGACGAGGAACTTCGCAGAAGGATACAGACAGATGTGCACTCGCCGGGCAAGTATCGTGTGAACGGAACTCTTCCGAATATTGATGCTTTCTACACTGCTTTTAATATCAAAGAAGGTGATAAAATGTATCGCCCGAAAGAAGAAAGAGCAAAGATCTGGTAATATTAAGTTTTGATAATATAAGCCCTGCTGTCGCGGGGCTTTTTTAGTGATAATTTAATTTTCGTGCCTGAGACAGAACTATATTAATAATTAACTTTTTTGTATATTGGAAATTTTTGAATGTTTACACGGGAATAATAATGGAAAAAATCAGGGTAGCAGTTATAGGAACCGGACATCTGGGGGCAATTCATGCCAAATTATGGAAAGGCCAACAGAATGCAACACTTTCAGGAATATTTGATACAGACACAGAAAGAGCTGCAGCTATTGCTGCTGAATTGAATTGCAAATATTTCACTGATATTGAAGAGGCAATTGAAAATTCCGATGCAATTACAATAGCGGCTCCTACCGTTAATCATTTTGATATTGCAGTAAAATGTATTCAAAACGGAAAGCACTGCCTGATTGAAAAACCGATTACCGCTAAATATGAAGAAGCTGTGGAGTTGATAAAGCTGGCAAAGGACAATGAAGTCCTTGTGCAGGTTGGCCATGTTGAAAGGTTCAATCCTGCTATTGCTGCTTTAAGAAGCTATAAACTGGATCCCGTATTTATCGAGGCACACCGGCTAAGCCAGTTTAAACCGAGGGCTATTGATGTTTCTGTTATTCATGACCTGATGATACATGATATTGATATTATGCTTTGGCTTATCAAATCAAAAGTAAAATCCGTTATGGCCAACGGTGTGTCTGTTCTGACTGATACAACCGACCTGGCAAATGCAAGAATTACATTTGAAAACGGTGCTGTTGCTAATATTACTGCTTCCCGGATTTCTGCAAAACCAATGAGAAAAATGAGAATGTTCCAGAAAAACGCCTACATTTCTGTTGATTTTGGCGAACAGAAAGTGGAAGTATTTCGTATTGGCGAAGAGGTTGAAAATAATGAGAGCGGGGTTCCTGCTACAATGCTCGGAAGCCTTGAATCAGGCTTAAAGAATAAAAATATTTTGTTTGAACAGCCGCCTGTTATCCCGCAAAATGCAATTGCAGAGGAGCAAAAAGCCTTTGCAGAGGCGATAATTAATAATGAACCTGTTCCTGTAGGTGCTGCTGAGGCTGCTGAAGCATTAAGAATTGCAGAAATAATTTCTGAGCAGATATAATCCAATTGTTTTTTTTATTGAAATCCTGAATTTTTATATTCAGGATTTTTTTTATTAGCAAAGTAATCTGTTTTGTTTGAACCTATTCCGGATTATCAATCAATGGAATTATTAGCTTAAATTCGGTTCCTTCTCCCGGAACTGAATCAAATTCAATTTTTGCATCAAGGGCTTCGGCAGCTTTTTTGGCAATCGACAGGCCAAGCCCTGAACCTGATATCATTGCTGCTCCCTGCCCCTTGTGGAAAGGCTCAAAAAGCAGTTTGCTGTCCTCAGGCCTGATTCCGATACCAAAATCCCTTATTTTTATTATCATATCATTTGCATACTGGTTAATACTAACAATTACTTTGGTTCCCTCGTCGGAGAACTTGGTAGCATTTATCAATATACTGCTGAGTATTTGCTGGTATAGGTTGTGATCAGTATTAACAACAACTTTGGGATCATTATGGTTCAGTTCAATTTTATGTTTTTTCTTGTCAAGAATTTCTATTTCGTAAATAATGCTTCTTGTGGCGCTGATAATATCGAACGGGTAATTATTTGCTTTAAAGCCATCGCTGACTGTTTTACCATACATAAGAACATCTTCAAGCAGCTTTGTCATAGCAGAAACCGAATACTGGATTTTTCCAACCTGCTTCAGGAAATTATTTTTATCAGCATTATCAAAAAGCTTTTCAATAATATAAGAAGATGTTAGAATAACTGTCAGTGGCGTTCGATATTCATGCGATACCATCGAAATAAAATTGGATTTCAGCTGGTTTAGTTCTTTTTCGTTTCGCAACAATTCCTGCAGCTTTTTATTTGATTCTTCAAGCTGAGTGGTTCTTATTGAAACCCTGCGTTCAAGATCGGCATTTAGTTCAACAATTTCCTGTTCATATTTTTTTCTTTCAATAGCAATTGCTATCTGGTTAGAAACAGATTCAAGCAGGGCAATATGGTTTTTATTATAAATTTCCGGATTATCATAATTCTGCACGGCAACAGCCCCGATGACGTTATTCTTATCCATAAGCGGAACCCCGAGCCATACTTCCGGTATGGTTCCCCACTGAGTTGCGCCCCGGGATTTTAAAATCTCGATTATCTCGTGTTTTTTTATTATAAAAGGTTTTCCGGTCTGGATTACTTTGGATGTAAAAGAGCCGGATTTGCTTGCGCTGATTATCTCAAATTTTTCATCCATTTGGTCAATAAAATATGGGAACCGGATAATATCAGTTTTCTCATCGTAAAGAGCTATGAAGAAATTTGTTGTATCAAGAACTTTACTTAATATGTCATGAATTTTTGGCAATAGTTCATTTAAATTTTTCGAACGCAGAACAGCATTTGAAATTTCAAATAAGGAGTTGTTTATTGCTTCAATTTGTTTAACACTTGTAATGTCTTTGATATATTCTATAACCCCGGTTAGATCACCTTTCGAGTCAAATACAGGGTATGAAGTCATTTCAAGGCATTTCTCGGGATAATCTGAATTGGGAAAATTTGCTTCAAGTGTATTTGCCTGCCTTGTGTTCAGAGATTTAATACTCGGGCAATTATCACAAATATGATCATTGTTCAGCAAAGCTTCGTAACATATTCTGCCAAGCGGATTATTGTCAATTTTAAATAACTTTTTGGCATAAGAATTTACTCTGAGAACTTTCAATTTTTTATCCAGAACAACTATTCCGCTTTGGATTGAGTCAAGAACATCTTCCAGAAACCGCTGATTGTCAATTAATTGCTTTTGTAATCTTGTGCGATTACTAATATCATAGACTATCACAAAATATACTTTTCTGGAATTATGGATAATAATTGGAGTTGAACATAATTCAACATCTTTTATCTCACCGTTAGCAATTTTATGCTGTAAAAAATAAGATTCCCTGTTCTCTGATTCAGCTTTTTTAATTTCTGACCTGACTTCTTCTTCGGACATCATATTCAGGTCGAAAGTTTTCATTTGTTTGAGTTCGTACTTTGTATAGCCATAAAAATCCTCAGCAGCTTTATTGGCATCCAAAATTTGAAATGTTTCCGGATCGACCATATACATAATTGATCCATGGTATTCAAACATTGCAGATAGTGTTTCTTTATTTTCAACCAGGTCGTTTTTAATATTGAATTCTTCTGTTATATCCCTGGCAGATTCAAGAACAAATTTTACATCTTCTCTTATGCCAACAATCGGAATAGCTTTAATAAGATAAATTGATCCACCGGGTATATGGATTTTCTTTTCTTCAACTTTTCCGGTTTTAAAACATTTTTCCACAGGGCAATCATCGCAAATAGTATCGCATTCTTTGAAAATATTGCTGCATTGTTTGCCGACAATTTGCTCTGGCAATAGCTCTGATTTTGCAATTGCAGCAGCATTCAACCAAATAATTTCTTGATTGTTATCATATAGGATTATCATTTCAGGGATGGTGTTTATCAGATTCTGAAAATCAGCTGTTTCCAAAAACTCTTCCAAACCCGAAGCCGACCTTGATTTAATCGAATTGTTTAACCTGGCTGACCTTGATCTATTCTTCGAATCCCCTTTTTGTTCCTGCATCATTCCGCCGGATGAGTGATCATTTTTAATTTTTCAACATTCTTATTATAAGAAAAATCCGGTCAAAAACCAACACTCCTTTTTCAAAAAGAATAGGAATTTTTTTTAGCAGGGTACTGCGGGATTTGTGGCACGATATATGATAGTTTTCAATCAAAAGAATATTAGTTACTAATTAAGGTGAAAAAATGGCATTGAGAGCCAAATTAGGAATGGGCAGGCCAAGAGAAAACAGCCACAATATTCTGAAGAATGCTGGTGAAAGTTATGACTATTTAATAAGCCCGCAACTATCGCTGCCTTTGTTTCTGGATCCGCTTTTCGGAAGAAATAAAAGAAAAAAAACTCACGCAGAGCAGGTAGTTGATATTAATAACCTTGTTATTGATAATCCGGAAAATACTTTTTTCATGAGAGTTTCAGGTGATTCGATGAAAAATGCCGGAATATCTGATGGCAATATTCTTATTGTTGATAAATCGGAAGAACCTTCTGACGGGCGGATTGTTGTTGCAGAAATTAATTCACGGCTAACAGTAAAAAAAGTAAGGTATAACAACGGAAAAATCAGTTTTCATCCAGAAAATCCTGAATATGATGTGATTTCGGTAAATAGTGACGACAATGTAATGATATGGGGTGTTGTTGTTTCAATTATTAAAACAGTTTAGTTGAATTCTCTCTCTGCTTGATATTATATTTTCTTTGTCCGGCCTCGTTTTTTACGAGGCTTTTTTTATACTCAAATTCTATTGTTAATGGATTGTCTTATATAAAAGCTGAATTATGGGGCTCTGAAGCGGCAGTTAAGTCAACGCCGTTTGTGGTGGATTTCTATTTTTAAATACATTTTGAACAGTAGGAAGCTGATTAGAAAGTATGATTATAATTTTTTCATTTAGTTTTAAAAAATTGTTTGTTTGTAAACTTAAAAAGATTTAACTTGCTTTTGGAGACTATGGGACAACACTTAATCAATCAATTTGAAAAAAAATAAAAAAAATCCGTGACTTTTTGTTAACAGAAATGTTCTTAGGGTGTATTTAACGTGAGTGAAGATTAGGATAACGATTTTGGCTTTTGGGCATATATAATAAGCAAAAGGAAAATAATAACATATTTTATATAGTAACTTTTCAGTATCAGCCGTTTCCCCAAACAAAACAAATTGAAAAATTACTGCTTGGTTCAAATTTATAAAAATTTGTCTGGCAGTTGATATGTATATATTTATTCATAAATATAGGGGAGTGATAAAGCAAAAAACCTGGAATTGAAATATTTTTTCCTGTTAATTCAGGATAGACAAAAGAACGACGAACGACTTGATAAAATCGGGTCAGAATTGAAGCAGCGCCTCGGGCAGGCCTTCGGCGCCGCTAACTTAAACGCTTAGCTTATAATTTAACTAAATTGGAGTAGAAATAAAAGCTATTCCTTAAAAATGTGATTATTTCACACAGGGATTCTTATACCCTGAAGTTCATTTGATCACCATGGAGAATGAAAATAATGAAAACTCTTTTATATAGTTTGGTTTTTCTGATTATTCTGGGATTTAACCTTAATGCCCAGGTATTCGAAATAGGAGATTTAACATCGAATTCTGCTTGTGCAGGAAGTAATTTCAGCGTGAATTTTACAGTTTCAAGCTCATTTTCAACCGATAATATTTTTACGGTACAGCTTTCTGATGAAGATGGTGATTTTTCATCACCTGCCACACTTGATGCTTCCCTTGAAGCCTATGCAACAGGAAATTATTCGATTGATGTAACAATCCCCGAATCAAGTACAACAGCATTGGCATACAGGGTTAGGGTTCATGCTTCTGATCCTGAAAGCAATACATCTTCAAGTAATCCTTTTACAATTTATAGTCTTAATATTTCTGACGCTCCTGATGGAGAAATCTGCTATGACGAGTCAATTGTTATAGGTGTTGATAATCCTGTATACAACGGATCCGGGAATTATAGCTATTTATGGACATCGGAACCTTATGATTCCGGCCTGGCTGCTCAGAATACAACTGTGAAACCTACTGTCAGCCCCACTGAAACAACAGTTTATACTTTGACTGTTACTGACAATAATACAGGCTGTGAGCTTTCTGATGATGTTACAGTAACTGTACATCCTTTGCCTGTACCGGAAATTGACGGTAGTCAGACAGCTTGTATTGGCTCGACAATTACATATTCTACAGATGCCAATGAAGGCAGCTCATACTCATGGGAAGTTGCGCTTAACGGCGAAACTCTTACCACAAACAGCAATTCCGAGTTTGACCTTACAATTGCAAGTTCAGGTACATATACAGTAAATGTTATGGAAACAAGTGAATACGGATGCGAATCAAGCGACGAATTTACTACTGTAGTTCTGGATATTCCTGCTATTACATTCGGGAATGAAAGTACAGAGATATGTATCGGATCCGAAACCAGGCTGAATCCTGCAGTTAACGGCGGAACTGGCGAATATACTTATTCATGGTTACCAATTGACGGGCTTGATAATTCAACAGCAATGTCGCCGACAGCTAACCCAACAGAGACAACGAATTATATATTAACAGTTACTGATGGCAACGGATGCCAATCCAGCAATACAATAACTGTTGTAGTTAATCCATTGCCAATAGCAGAAATTCATGGAACTGAAGAAATTTGCCTTGATAATGAAACAGTATATTCGGCCTATGTATCTGAAGAATCAGTTTCCTATACATGGTCAGTTGAAAACGGAACACCTATAAATGAAGACAATACTTCAAATACTTTTGGAGTGCTGTGGACAACTCGTGGCTCCGGCACAGTTACATTACAAGTAACCTGCCCAACGGGATGCTCGGAAACATTCAGAAAAGAAATTACTGTGAACGGCTTCAAACCGGAAATTCGCGGTGATGAATTGGCATGTTTGAATGAAACTTATACATTTTCAACCGTTGCAAATTCAGGCAGTTCTTTTACATGGTCTGTTGAAGGCGGCGAAATTACAAACGGCCAGGGTAGCGAAGAGATAACAGTTAGCTTCAGTAGTATTGGCGAGGCAGAAATATCAGTAATGGAAGTAAACGACGGCTGTATGTTCGATGATATTTTTGCAGTTGAGGTTGTTGATATTCCTGCTCCAAGAATAAATGGTCCGGGTGAAGTATGTGCCGAAGTAAATGCAAGCTATTCAACTGAATTGGTTGAAGGCAATGAATATGACTGGTATATAAGTGGCGGTGATATTACAAGTGGCCAGGGGACAAATGAAATAGTCGTTGTCTGGGAAACAGGTGCTGAAGAAGGGTTGCTTGAATTAACTGAAACAAACGAAAATGACTGTGAAAATGTTACTGATTTTACAGTTATGATAGAAGACAATCCCGCACCGAGGATTGAAGGGACAACAAGGCTTTGTGTTAATGACAGAACTCATGAATATTGGGTAACTGATAATCGCAACGATTACCGCTGGACAGTGACAAATGGCATAATTCAGTCAGGACAGGGAACAGGTCGAATTGAAGTTGAATGGCAAAATGTCGGCGAAGGTTATCTTGAAGTTACAGAAACATCAGAACTCGGATGCTTTGGTTCAGATGATTTTGACGTAGAAATAATGGCTCTTCCCACTCCGGAAATTTCCGGTAAAATTGATGTTTGTGCTTACGAAAATTCAGTAAGATACCAGACAAACAGTGTTGGTGGCCATAGCTATAGCTGGATAGTTGATGGTGGAAATATTGTCAGCGGACAGAATTCAAACGCTATAACTGTAAACTGGGACAATTCCGGTGTTGGCCGTATAACAGTTCGTGAAAACGTAACAGGCCTTGACGAATGTTATATTGAAGATACTTATACAGTTGAAATCCATGCTCATCCTGTTCCGGATGTAATGGGTGAAACAGTTGTTTGCGCCCTTGACGAAGAGGTTGAATATTCAACGGAATACGTTTCAGGAAACAGCTATGTATGGACGGTATCCGGCGGCGATATTGTTGATGGACAGAATACTAATACAATTAAAGTGGACTGGTCAAGAGAGTCTTCCGGACGAGTTTCTGTGAAAGAAGAAGATATTTATGGTTGCGAAACGGAAACTTATATCAATATAAATATTTTACCTCTTCCGGATGTTAAAATTACCGGCGATAACCTTGTTTTCAGTAATCAGAAATTTGAATACACAACAAAAATTGAAGACGACATGGAAATCAGGTGGGAGGTTGACGGTGGTACTATACTTGGAAACGAATACACAGGAAACCTTATCAAAGTAAGGTGGGGTTCTTCTTCACAGTCCGGCGAAGTGAGGTTGTGGAAACGCAATACTATTACAGGCTGTGAATTTTCAAGTTCAATGGATATTGATATTGAAGCCGTTCCAAGGCCGATAATCTATGGTGAAGGCAGCGTATGGTCTGAAGTTGTATATGTTTACAGGACACTCAATTCTGATGACATTAGCAGTGAATGGACAATCGAAAACGGAACTATTCTTGGTGATAATGATAAATACGAAGTAAGAGTTGTTTGGGACGTTGACGAAAAATCCGGTAAATTAACCCTGAAACAGCGCTATACAGGTTCTGATGCCGAAGCTGAAATAAGCAAAGATGTTATCATCCTTAAAGCTCCTGCTCCTTCGATTGCAGGTGACGAAAATGTTTGTGTTGGTAAATCTTATACATATTCAACTGACCTTGATATTGAAGCTGATTACGAATGGACTGCAACCGGCGGTACTATTCAGGGCACAAACGATGGTAAATCTGTTGACGTTATCTGGAATACTCCGGGCAGTGCTTCAATTGAAATCGCAGTTGTAAACACGGAATCAGGATATAATAAATCAGGAAATAAAGACCTGACAGTTGTTGCTGCTCCTAATGCAGATATTAATGGCGATAACAAAGTTTGCATTTCGTCTGCAAGTACGTTTGATACTGACCCGTCATCAGATTATACTAATACATGGACGGTATCCGGCGGTGCTATTAGCGGCAGTGCTAATGGTTCATCTGTAACAATCGACTGGACTACAACAGGCACAGCAAAAGTTGCCCTTGAGCAGGTTCACACAATTACAGGTTGTTCATCACTGAATGAATTTGAAGTTGAAGTCTATCCGGAACCGACTGTTGAATTCACAATGATAAGCGAAATTTGTGAAAACGAAGAGGCTATTAATCTTAACGGTACACCTGCAAATGGTAATTATACCGGTGACGGTGTTTCCGAGAACAATAAGTTCGATCCTTCTGTAGCAGGAGTAGGTACTCATACAATTACTTATACTTATGCTAATGAAGGCGGATGTGAAGGAACAGCCCAGGCAACAATAGTTGTTAATCCTGCTCCTGAAAAACCAGGTATCGTTCTTGATGACCTTGACGACCTGAAAACAACAGCTGCTGGCGACATTCAATGGTATCTTGACGGAAATGCAATTACAGGCGCAACTACCGATACTCATATACCGACCGAAACAGGGAACTATACCGTTGTTGTAACTAATACTTTTGGTTGTTCAAAAGAATCAGACGAACTTTATGTTGATATGACGGGTGTTGAAGATGCCATCAGTGGTATCAGCCTTTACCCGAATCCTGCACAGGATAAGGTAAAACTGAACATAGCAGTAGATTTCTCAGGAAAAGTTAATGTTGAAATTATCAATGTTATGGGCGAAGCTGTAATTTCCTCTTCATTTGAAGTTAACGGCAGCCAGCTACACGAGACTATTGATCTTGATAACCTTTCAAGCGGATCTTACCTTGTAAGAATTCAGATCGGTTCGGAAGTTATCACAGATAAAATTATTGTTAACAAGTAATCATACTTGCTAACCGGATCAAATGAACGGCCCGCCGAATGGCGGGCCGTTTTTAATTGTTAGAAATGCTGATAAATCTTTTATTATCCGGAAATTCTACTTGTAGGCAGTATATATCCTTGTGGGTGTTCCGGTATTAAAAATATCTTCGTTGGTAATTGATATGTTTTTGAAACCACTCTTTTCCAGCATCAACAGGAATTCATAACGTCCGTACCAGCGCATTACACTCTCATTTTTAATCGTCTCGATTTTTGTATCATTCTCGAAAATCTCGTAGCGGTTCCTGGTGATCACTAATTGTTCAAATTCATCAATTTCACAGTTATGATAGTAAATAACTTTGTAGCTATCATCCTGAAAAGTTTTCCCTACTTTCCATATTCCCCTGTCGGAAGGTTCACATACAGGCATAACAAAAGACATGATGATAATCAACTTACCATCTTTTTGAAGTGAGGAATGAATGTTTTGAAGTGCCATAAGTGTTTGGAAAAAACTGTCAATAAACTGAATATTTCCGGCACAATATATTGTTTTGTATTTTTTTTCTGTATCAAATGACTGGAACTTCTTTGTGTAAAGAGTTGTTTTCAGCCCTTCTTTATTAAATTTTTCCCTGCATATCTTCAGCATATCATTCGAAGCATCTAATCCGTCTATTTCAACGCCCTGCCTGGCCAGTGGAAGCATAAGCCTTCCGGTTCCACAGCCAATATCAAGAACGGGGCCGTCATTAGTATTTATCAGTGTTTTCAAAAATTCTATATCTTCACGCTGGTCTGTCAGAAGAAAATCGTACCACTTGGCAACCGAACCGCTATAATGTATTATATTTTTTTCAGACATATTCCTGTCACCTTTAATTTTTTCATCCTTATTATAACTACACATTCAACACATTAATGTTACAATAATATGAAACAAATATTAAATTTATTTAATTAAGGTCAATTATTATTGGCTGCATATCAAAAATTAACTGCTTGATCTAATTCCCGCCCACGAAAGATGCAATATAACTATATTGTAATATTTTACAAAATCTATGTTTAGGAAACTAAAATTTTCAAAGCTTGTATAAAATTATTAAATATTTATAAAACAGATATTTAATAAATTATTTCCAGATACCCGGCCTGTAATGTTTTAAGTATTTTTATTATGATTGAACCATTTCGGGACATAGGTGTATGATAGTGAAAATTGATTACATAAACCCGAAAGGAGACATCATGAGCAGGCTTTTATTAATATGTGCAATTATTATTCTCGTTTTTGCCGACAGTAAAACCGGGCAGAGCGCTGAACCCCGGACAGTATATTCGATTGTTAAAGAATTACATGATTTTGACTGGTATAAAGCACAGTCAATTGAATGGAGGAAAATTATTGACCGTGAACCCGAAAATGCAAAAGCATGGCTGAATTACTATACGGCAAACAGGATGGCAGGTATTACAAACCGCAAAGCGTACACCGAGGATAAAAAGAATTTCAAACAGCTTGAAGATATTCTTAAGGAAATGGAAGATCATATCAAAGGAACTTTTGAATATCATTATATAAGATGCTGGAATAACGGGCCATACACTCCAGAAGGGGAAAAGGACTTGCTGAAAGCCCTTGAACTAAAGAGAGAAAGCAATGAGTTATATGACGAGCTGGCGGTTTATTACGAAATTAGACGTGATAGAAAGAACTTCGATAAATATTTAAAAGAATGGTTTGACAGCGGAGACCCTTCCCCCGGATTGCTTGCTTATAACTATAATGTGCTACAGTCAGTTGAAGACAATGCAATTATTATAACCAACGGGGACAATGATACCTACCCTCTCTGGATTCTTCAGCGGGTGCTGGCAGTAAAAAAGGATGTCGGCGTTTTGAATATATCTCTTATGATGTTAGACAATTACAGGGAAAAGATATTCAAAGAATACGGTATCAGTGAAATGAAGATCAAGAAAAAAACACCCGGCACAATGGCAGAAATTCTAAAACATATTGTTAAGAATTCAGGCAAGAGGCCGGTGTATGTTGGCAGTACTTTGAATTCAAAATTCATGGAGGAGATAAAGGATAATCTGTATATTACCGGGCTGGCAATGAAATACAGCGAAGAGGATTTTGATAATCTTTCCGTGCTAAAGAATAATTTTATGAATAATTTCGCGCTTGACTACCTGAAAATTGAATTCAGCAATGACATAACGCGTGAACTTGTTGACAGGATGAATATGAATTTTTTCCCGATTTTGCTGAAGTTGTACGATCATTTTAAAATTTCATCTGATCTGAACGGAAAAGATTTCGTATATAAAACAGCAGAGATGATTGCTAAAAAAGCAGGAAATGAAAAGTACCTGGAATATTTTAAATAATAGGCGGCAGCGGAATTGTTCAGGAAAAAATATAAAAAATATAGCCCGGAAAAACTCATGGAGCTATATGCAAAAGGGGATACCCGGGCTTTTGAAACACTCTACGGGCTATATTCGGAGAAGATGTACTATTTCTTTCTGCGTTCTTTGAATTACAATCATGATATAGCCGGCGATTTCCTGCAGGAGCTATTCCTGAAGGTTATTGAGCAAAAGAGCAACTTTGATCCTGCCGGGTCTTTCCAGTCATGGATATACCGAATTGCATCCAATATGCTGAAGAACGAGTACCGCAGGAAAAGTGTAAGAGCAACGGTTCTGCCGGCAGATGAGAAAGTGCAGCTGCCTGCCGATCCCGATGAGAAAATTTTCGCAGTCAGGCTTATGGAAGAACTTGACAGAATGGGGGAGGGGCACAGGGAAGTGTTTATACTCAGGTTCAGGCAGGAACTGAAGATTAAAGAAGTTGCCGAGGTGATGGGAATATCCGAAGGAACAGTAAAATCGAGGTTATTCCATATAATAAAAAAATTATCAGTGAATCTATCAGAATTTAATCCCGGAGTGGAAAAATGAAAAATTACGAAAATTTGCCGGAAGAAATTGAGATCCTTGCCAAAACAAAGGATTATGGGGAACTGACTAAAAGCGAAAAATCCCTTGTCGATAAATTTTTAACTCAGAATGAATATGATAATTTTCGGCATCTGTACACATCATTTACCGCCTCGGAATCTGATATCCTGAAATCTCCGCCTGAAAAAATCGGCAACGCGGTATTGCTGCAGGCGGAGAAGGATTCGCTTCCCAAACGGGCAAAGGTTTTCAATATTTCAGGGATTGTAAAATTCAGGATACCGGTATGGCAGGCAGCTGCGGCAGTATGCATCCTTGCATTTCTTTTTATTTTCACCGGTGGTGGCAAAACCGAAACACGGGTAATAGCATACAAAGATACGGTTTATGTTGACCGGGAAATTATTCGGGAAGTACCCGTTGTTGTTGAAAAGATTATAGAAAAACCGGTTTATATAAGCGAAATAGCATCACGCCCGGCAAAGGAAATAAGTACACCAACACTCGACGAAACAGTAAGGAAAATGCAGATGGCAGTAGGTTCATCAACGGGCTTTACTTTATCCGAGGATAGCTCAGCCAAAAGATTCCTGACAACGAGTTTTTGACGGGTGGGAGTTAGTCAACAATAAATCTGCTTAGTAACTCAATAAACACCCGAAAGCTGTTGGAGGAAGATATATTCAGATTTATATGTCCTCCAATAGCTCTGGAACCTGATATTTTCTGATATTTGTTTTTCGTTAGTTTTTTCAGTTCAATTGAAGGATTTTCTAATAAATCCGGATTCCTGAACTTTTTCTTTTTTTGTAAATCTTCAAGCCCATCAATTCCGAGCGCTTCTCCAACCGACTTTAAATCTGCAAGATACCAGCTTTCAAGTTCCCGGCAGGCTATTCTTATAAATGTATCAGGCTTTCCCGCTTTCTCACATTTTTCTTTCAGAACTGATTTTATCTCGCTGCAATCTCCTGAATCCTGATCACGAAGGATTATGAATGAGGTGTTTGGTATCCGGTAACTTCGGATTTTCCTTTCAACATTTTTTTCCAGATCCTGTTTGCCTTCGAAAGTAATAATTCTGAAATCAATACCTGGTAATAATCGTGGCATTATCTGTTTCAGAAATTCCTCTGCCGAGGGCTCTTCAAGCAGGAAAACAATATGACTCATCGCGGATCCACTCCTTCAAAGAAGCCTTGCTTCCAAAGCCAGCCCGGTTTATCACCGTCGGCAACGTAATCTCTAAGCTGCTTATCCTCGCTTGCCCTGATAATTTTAGTATATCCTTTTTCTTTTACGAGCATAAATATTTCTTCCAGTTCGTACGCATTCAGAAAATCCGGAGAGTGAGTGGAAATAAACACTTGTCCGCCACGGTTAGCATATAATCGAAACTCTTCGGCGAGCTCCATTAAAAGTCTGGGATAAAGTTGGTTTTCCGGTTCCTCAATACATATCAGTGGATGCGGCGCCGGATCAAACAGAAGAACAAGATATGCAAACATCTTTATTGTTCCGTCGGATACGTATTTTGCGAGGAAGGGATCTTTAAAACTTTCATCCTGAAATTTTAGTAAAACCCGCCCCTCTTCAGTTACTTTGGATGTTACGGAGCTAATCCCCGGTATTCTGCGTTTCAATGTTTCCAGAATTTTTTCAAAAATTTCGGGATGTTGTTCTTTCAGAAATTTAGTTACTAGTGAAAGGTTTTCGCCTTCTCGCGAGAGGTGTTCCGCATAAGAGTCTTCCAAAATATTTCTTGCCGTGGAAATATGAAAATCAGAGATATGCCAATTCTCTATCAGTCTCCCGAATTTAACTGCTGCCGGGAATTTTTCAAATTGAGACAATCCTTTGATTGCAAGAATATCTTCTCTGGCAAGTTTTTGCTCGTCTCTTTCAACTTCAGTGTCATCGTCAATTTGATATTCCAATTCGCTGATAATAGCTGTTCCTGCACCTCGTGAAAAGTCAAGAAAATGCCAGGGTAGCCCTTTGCTTCCTCGGCGATATTTCAGTATTTCCCGTTCAACGTAGGCTTTTCCCTTTTCTTCATTAATCTTTAATGTATATGTTATAAGAGGCTTTTGGGGATTTTCTCTGAACTTAATTTCAATTTCAATCGGGCCTTCGTGACTTCGGCTTGCCACCTGTTTATAGCCTCCTCTTTTTGAGAGGGCTGTTGTCACATTATCTGTCATTGCGTCTTTCAGAAATCCAAAAACGTCGAAAAGTGTGGTTTTTCCACTTCCGTTCGCCCCGACAAGAACGCAAAGATCCGGGATGTTTCGCATAGAAGCATTCTTAAAAGCCTTGAAATTTTTAAGTTTTAGCTGTTCAATTTTCATAATTCACTAAGTGAAGATTATTATTATTTTAATTGAAATATATTAAAAAAGAAATTTATAAAAAAACGCAAAATAATCTAATTATTTTTACCGAATTGCCTTATAAAAATGTAACCATAAATTTTTATAAAATCTAATCACCTGCATAAAATAAATTTACCGGATTTAACCAATATCCCGTCAGTAGTGATCTGAAATAAATATACGCCATTTATAAAAGAATCCAAAGGTATGGGATTATATAGTATTCCGATTCCTGAATTCAAATCAATTTCATTCATGATATTTCCATAAATATCAAATATTTGCATTTTGTAATCCCTGAATGATTTATCTTCAATACTAATGAGCAATTTATCAGCAGTTTGTTTAATATGGATATATTCGATATCTAATATTTTTTGTTCAATATCAGTAATATCTTCATATCTTAGTATTCCGGATCTTTGGCAGGCAATCAGCATATATTGTCCGGCAAAGCCACCTTTTATTGAAATAGTATTATTTATTGATTCCGGGATATCCATATAGTTCCAACTTTTACCTCCATTGGTTGTCCGAAGTATTTTGCCCCAAGCTCCGACCGCCATACCATTCATTTTGTCTTTGAAGGTTATACCGTTTAAACCGAAAACCGGTTCATGTTCCTGCTCAAGTATTATTTCCCAATGAATTCCCTTATCAGTAGTTTTCCATATTATATCCCGAGCAAGTGAATTCTGCCCGGTTTTTTGACCGCCACAAGCAAAAGCAACAGAATCACTAGTAAAGGAAATATCAGCAATTACTTTGGGGTACTCTTCATTATCATTTCCTGATACAGTATAATCTGTCCAACTATCTTCATAAATTGAGTATTTAACAAACTGATCGCTTAATCTATATTTCTTTAATAATACAACATTATTAGAATCAATAAAATATATTGGTCCTCCGGCCAATTTGTGATCAACTTTATCAATAATTTTATAAGTTTCCCAGTTATTGCTTGTTGTAATAATAAAATTATTCGAAGTTCCAACACCAATATGATTATTATACATTTTGATGGCATTAAAGCAATCCGCATTGTACTGAACTGATAAAGTATCAAAGGTAATTCTTTTAAATGATTTACCTCCATCGGTACTTTTGTCCAATATAAGCCTGTCAAGATATGAAATATAGAGATTATTTGTATCAAGAGCCTGGCATCTAAAGACTTTGTATAAAGAATCTTTGGTTGCAAGATGATCCTTTTTGTAAAGTTCAAACCAGGTATCTCCCTGATCGGTTGATTTATAAATTATTGTCGAACCAACAGCATCAGTAAAAGCATAGCAATTATTGCTGTCAAGGCATTCAAATGTCCTGAAATCTTCGTATTGAATATAATGCTTCTGAACCCATTCCATTTGAGCAAAAAGTGTTGATGGAATAATCAGGCTTATAAGAATAATTATTTTATTTTTCATGTTTATCTTGTGGCCTTTTATATAGTATTACATCTTCGATTTGATCAGAAAGAAAATCAGTCATAATTTCGCAAAAGTTTACCCTGTCAGGTTTTATACTGCAGAACATTTCCTTCAGTAATTCATATTTTTCGGGTAAATTATAATTGTATGTTTTCATAAACTTTCCATCCCATATGGTAATGGATAGAAAAAAATCCTCCGTTCTTGTACTGTCCCTAATCGGATCTTTGAAATCAGATTCTTCGATTTTTTTAATCAATTTATCATATTCAATATCTTCTATAGATCGTATATTATTAAATATAATACACGGGTTTCTAACAATCATTTTGTCCCAAACTGTATTCGAACAGATTGAAAAGCTATTGTTATCAGTGATTTCATATTTATAAATGAAATCAATTCGTATATTATAAAATATATCTAATGAGTTTAACGAGAAATAAATGGAATCTTTGCTTATTAGTTCGTCATATGAAACCTGATATACAGTATCTCTGTAAGAAATAGTATCCTGGCTGCCACCATATAATGACAAAGAAAAGCAAAACATTAGAAATATAATTAAAATGGCTCTTTTCATGGTTTGGCCTTATATATTTTCAAAAAATAATTGACAAAATAAAACATTTATCTCCTGACCTTCCCCAAACCCGCCCTGTCCACGACTTGTCGGGGAACAAAAAATCATTCCAAAAGCAAGATGTCCAAAACTTCAAAAGCGTTGGACATCTGTAAATCGTTGGAATAATAGATGCCAATGTAAAAAAAACTATTACTTTGTAAACCAGACTTTCCTTATGAACCCACCCTCGATTTTGTATTGGGCAATGGCTTCCAGAGTGTCACGGCCTTCAATACCGGTTTTAACAATTTCACGATCGATAACATTGTTGCCTAATATTATCCTGTCAACTAAGCGGCAGTGAAGTTTGGTTGCTTTCTCGAAAAACGGTGCGTATGTCTCTCTCATTGTTTTCCTGCCGGAATAAATTTTATCATCTGGGAAATTATATATTTCTACATCCGGAGAGTAAACCGAGACGAATGCTTCAAGGTCTCTTTCGTTATATGCGTTAAGCTGAATCTGTGCCAGGTCTTCGGCAGTATTCTTTATCACTTCTTCCGGCGGGTATCCCCAGCCGTCATTAATTGTAAGGTAAATATCAGAGCAATTACATATACATTCCAGCGGATTTGAATTAAGTATTACCAAATCAGCTGCTTTACCTTTTTCTATTGAACCGAGCCAGCAAGCCTGGTTCAGCATTTCAGCTGCATTGATAGTAGCTGATTTCAGTATTTCCATATTTGTCATGCCTGCTTTTTTCATCCATTTAAACTCATGGAATAGAGCCGGGCCATGAAGAACGCCAACATTTCCTGCGTCTGTTCCTGCAGCTATGTTAATTCCCTTTTTGTTAAGAGCTGCAACATTATTAATAATTATTTCGCTTGTTTCGATTGGTTTGTTTTCGGCAAGGAGTTTTCTCTGCCTTGGGCCAAGTTCCGAATCGTCAAGCTCGTGCATATCAAATAATGTCCCGATCACATAAGGATTACCAAGAAGGTGTTCGCATTTCATAAGGTCGAGTTGTTTTGTATAAACAGCAGCGTAGGATTCAAAAACCCACATTGTTGGCATCAGTGTAATATCATTTTCAGACAGAAGGTTGAGAAATTCTTCATCAACAGGTTTATCATTAACTATATGAACAAGAACGTCGCATCCAGCCCTTACCGCTGCTTTGGCTGTTTCAAGCTGTGTGGCGTGAACATAAACTTTTACACCAAGCTCATGGGCCTGATCGCAAACTGCTTTTGCTGCCGGGTAGAAATCATCAATCTCAAGGCCTTTACCCACAATATACCACAACTTAATAAAGTCTGCCCCGGCTTCAATCTGCCTTCTTGCCTCGGCTGCTGCTTCGACAGGATTCATCGTTTTAAAAAATGCAGGGTCTTCATCGGCGAATACTTCCGGCATATAAGGAGTGATAAGCGGGCCGCATAAATATGCATTAGGTGCAATGATCGTATTCTCTGCTCTTTGCTTGATACCAAAGTTCCAGTAGGGACCGCCAACATCCACAACAGTGGTTATGCCGCAGCGTATATAACGCCTGAAAACATCGTCTATGTTGTCCTGTATCCATTTTTTCTCTTCCTCGTAGCTAACTCTGTGTCTCAGGTCAAGAGCATCCGGGCGGGTATATAATCCTCCGGACTGGAAGAAATGTATATGGCTGTCGGTAAGGCCGGGTATAATATATTTTCCCTTTAAATTCACAATTCTTGCATTTTCAGGGATTTCCACTTCTCCCCATTTCCCGGCACGGACAACGGCTCCCTGCTTAATAATGATAACCGAATTGTCGATCGGGTCATCACCATTAGTATTAATCAGGGTAGCGCCTGCCAGGACCGTGGTAGAATCAGGGTTGATAACATCACCCTTATAAAGGTCGGTATTATAAATATTATCGAATGCAGTTTCCTGCCGCGAGGAGCACGAAAACAGAATAACAGCCAATATCAGTAATAGAAAATTTTTCACGAGTGTTCTCCGTAGATTTCAAAAATTATCGTATTATAAAATTATGCTTTTCTTAATATATTTTCAAATTAATTAGAAAATATGTAATTTTAATATAAGTCCGCCTGCGGATATTTTTGATAACATCAATATGGAGTTGGAGATGAGAATACTAACCCTGGTATCAGTTTTGTTCATATCATTTCAGTTTTCGAATGCTTTCAATCCCTCAGTGGAGTGGGTAGCTCAAATCGGGGGAAGCGGTTCCGAGAATTTAGAATCAATAGCCTGTGACAATGAAGGCAATATTTATTCCACTGGTAGTTTCAAGGGAACAATTGTTATGAAGGACACGATTGTGCTGGCCAATTGGGATACTGATATTTTTATTTGCAAACACGACCCGAATGGAAATTTTCTCTGGATAAAAACATTCGAGTCACAGGGAGACGACGTTGGTTGGGATATTAAAGTTGATAAAAATGGAAAAATATATTTTGCCGGGTGGTATCGGGGAAGTGTGATGATTGATGGCAATGAATATATTTCTAATGGTGACCTTGATATTTTAATATTAAAACTTGAACCAAACGGCAATATTATCTGGGTAAAGTCGCTTGGAAGCGAATTTTATGATACTTTTTATTCTATGGATTTTGATTCTGAAGAAAATCTTGTTCTGACCGGCGAATTCATGGATACAATTGATCTTGGAAACGGTAAAACTCATACAGCGAGAACAGGAAGTACTGATATGCTGCTTGTAAAATATAGCCCGGACGGAGATTATATAAATTCCATGACAATATCCGGATATAAGCAGCAGCGTGGAAGCCATATAGGGATAGATAAATCAGATAATATGTTTATAGCCGGATTTTTCAGCGGTTCAATTTATGATAATAAAGATTCGATACCCTCCCGTGGCGGAGCCGACGGTTTTATTGCATATATTGATAAAGATTTTAAATTGAAATGGCTAAAGACAATAGGCTGTGAAAATTCAGATTATACCAGAGATTTGCTGATTGAGGGTGATTGTTGTTATGTTACGGGATATTATACCGGCGACCTGTATGAAAATAACAATTTTCTGTTTTCTTCATATTTCCAACATACAAATAGTTATATTTTGAAATACGATAATAAGGGCAACCTTATCAACTCAAAAAATTTCAAATCAAGAAAAACATATTTGTCTTCTTCTCTTAATTGGTATGCCGGTAATTTATTGCTTTCCGGGCGTTTTTCCGGTTTTATTGATTGTGGAGGAGACAGTGTTGAAAGTAAGGGGTTGTCTGATGCATATTGTACAGTTTTTGATGATAACTATAAGGTAATGGGAACTTTTACAGTTGGTGGCAAACGTTCTGATTATCCTATCAAAACCCGGATTTTTAATAATTATGATATTATTATGTCAGGTAGTTTCGAAGATACCGTATATTTCCAGCCGGATGTACCCACAGTTGCAATTGAATATCAGGACGCTTTTATAATAAAACTTAAAGAATGCAACGAATCCTCTTTCAATTATCCCGGGTTGATTACGCAGGAAAGATTTACAAAAAATGGTGATGCCGGCTTTACTGAAAAATCCATGATATTGAACAAAGCAAAAACATGGAGCAAAGGAGCAGTATGGTATGAGAATAAAGTTTCTGTAGGAAATGGCTTTACAGCGGATTTTTCATTCAGAATTACGGACGGCTATAACAATCAGAATTATGATGACGGCTCGCTGCCTGGCGCTGACGGCCTTGCGTTTGTAATTCAGAATACTTCGCCTGAAGCATTAGGCAAATCCGGCTATGGGATCGGTTATGACGGAATACCAAATGCCCTGGCAATAGAGTTTGATACCTATAATAACAATTCTTCTGCTTATGATAACCTGAATGACCCGGACGGCATCCATATCGGTGTATTTGCATCAATGGATGAACCAATATCCTGCGATCATTCCGGCAGTTCAAATATTGCTACAGTTGGCGGTATTTTGCCAATAAAGACTGACAGTTCAGTTTACTATGCAAGAGTTGACTATAATAAATATTCAAACGAATTAAAGATTTATTGCGATACTGTTCCGGGCTTTTCCGAGCCTGTAGCTGTTGTAGAGAACTTTAATTTAGCCGAAACACTTGATCTTACCGACGATGTTTTTTCCTATATAGGCTTCACAGCGGCAACAGGAAATTGCTATGAAAAGCATGAGATAATGAAATTCGATGTTTGCCTGAAATCGGACGAACAGCCTGTGGGTGTCTGGGAAGAAACGGTATATACGGATAATGATATTCTTGTCAGCCCCAACCCGGCAGAAGATGAAATAAGGATTGATTTGCAGGGAATTATTGGAAATAATACCAGTGCCAGTATTGTCGATATTCTTGCTAATACAATAAAAAATCTAACAATATCCGGAAGAACACAAACCATTGATATATCAGATTTGCCACCCGGAATTTACTTCTTAATCCTGAACAAAGAAGGTGAATTATACAAAACCAGGTTTATTAAAATGGATTAGTCTATTTTGATTTTTTTCCTGTCATATTGATAATTGACAACTTCAGGATCAGCATTTTTTTTAAATATTTGTCATCATAGCTGCCAACAGGTCCGCTGTGATGACTCATAATTATATCAAGCCCTTCCTTTATTTTTTCCGTATCGTCGATGATCTCGATTGTTCCCCTGCCAATAACCGAACTATACCCGGCAGTCCATTTGCAGGCTTTCTCACTTTTTTTTAAATAATAGTCAGTTTCAACTTCAAAAGCAGCCCTGTTGTTTTTCCGTATCAGTTCAATTTTTCTGCCATCGGCAGCACAATGAAAATAGAGTGTACTATCCTTATAGCCGTGATTCATTGGTATGACATAAGGATAATCTTCGTCATTCAATGCTAAACGGCAGATATCCGATTTTCGGAGTATAGCTTCAAGTTCCTCAAATACGCTAATTTGTTTGTCTTTTCTTCTCATTTTACCCTTTCCCGAATCTTCTTTTCAATTCTTCAAGTTCTTCTTTCGAAACCTCCTCAGGTTTTTCAGGTTCTTCTTCTTTCACCTGCGGGGGCTTTCTTTTTTTGCCAAAGTGATCTTTTAGTTTATTTATTTCATCATCATCCAAGCTGCCGAACATCTCAATGCTGTCCCTGTTTTTTGGGATCTTTTTCTTTTCATCCGGTTTTTTGGAACTCTTCTTCTCGTTTAGTATTTGGTTGCCTTCCAGAAAGTGTTCCCTTAATTTACTTACTTCATCATCGGGCAGGGCATTTTTCATTTCGATACTCCGGCCCGGCTTCAGCGTATTATCCTGAGGGCTTTCGCTATTATCATCGTCAGAAAACAGTTTCTTCATGCTTTCAATTTCGTATTTACTGACGAATTCCGGCTTCTCAGTTTCACCTTTAATTAACGAGGCGGCTGTTTTTATTGCTTCCCTTCCCGGCCTGCTGAAAAGGAAATCCTCGGATTTCATGGCAGTACAGGCATACAAGCGGGCAAAATTGTATATTTCCATGTCAGATGAAACAACCACGCAGTTCGAAGGCCTTTTGTCAATTTTTATTAGTTCCCTTATAAGGTCATCGGCAGGCAGTGCACCTGACATTTTGATTTTGATATTTTTATTCCTGGAATAAACATTATCCCATTTTCCATCGAATATAACAGTAAACTTGTATGAAGGGTACTTATTCAGGATGGAATCCAGAAGCTTTACAAGCCCCATACCGCCTGCTTCCGGCGAAAAATCCATCAGTTCTTTCAGTTCTTTTGATTTATGTATGATGTTGAAAGCATCAAGTATATAATGCCACATTCTTTCCTGCTTCGAAGTAATAAATTACAAAGTATAACAAATTATCAGCAATATAATAATTCCCGCCGGCGAATAATAACTTTTTCAGCAGCAATTGAAAAATAATTATTATTACATAATTCAATTGCTGAACGTACAGATGAAACAGTATATACTAAGCTCAGAGATTTTTTATTTATTTATATTTGAAATTTTTGCCGAAAAAACGTAAGTTTATTAATATTGAAATAATCAATCATTTTGCAAGGGCAGAGAGATGAAATACCTGATTCCGTTTATACTGCTTATACTTGTATCATGTGCAGCAACAAAAACGGACAGCAAACCTGATTTTTCCCCGCCAGCGTATACCTGATGTTTTTATAGGGCTTTCTAATTATGACATCCCCAACTACCTTCGTCAAAATTCAATAGCCACGTGCTTTAGCTCGTGGATAAATGTGCAAGGTGCGAAGGCAAAGAAAAAGAAACCACCCCTTTAATCCCCTCCACGGGAGGGGAATTTTCCGGAAGTCCACCCCCGCCCTTTGGGTATCCTTCGAGATTCCGCCTATCCCACCGCCACCACAGCGCTTATCAGCCCGCGCTTCTTTTTCTGCTCCTGCTCCTCCATCGCCAGCTCCGTATCGGCAATCGCCGCAGCCAGCCTGTCGATCATCAGCTGCGGAATAGTTTTCGGCAGCCCCTCCTGAACGTGCCGGTTGTGCACTTCAATAATTAGCTCGGCCCTCGAAAGCATCTCCAGGCGCGACTTTGGGAACCTCAGCCCAAAATCAAAATCCTTCAGGTGCTTCTGATCATCCGCGTAAATCGGAATACCCAATGCCCGCACAATCTGATAACATTCCGTCAGTTCCCTAAGCATGTTCTGCACCGAAAAGGTCTGTGAATGCCACTGCGCAGTGTCCACCGCCGACGAACTAATCTTATTCATGAATATATCATAACAGTCCTCAGCCCAAATACAGATTTCCTCCGGCGCATGAAGCTCGTCACGAATAAAATCATGATTATCCTGGATTTTTCTAAGCCTTTCAGCCCTGATATCATGAGTATCCTGCGAGAAATTATTGTTTAGTATTACAGACATTATATCTCCCCGATATATAATATGATTACTAATATTAATATAAGTAATTAAATTATAAGTTCAAAGAAATAATCTACTTATACAACAAATAAAATAATAACAATTAATATTTATCTTAAATAATTGAGCAATTCCCATGTTAAAAACCATAAATAATCAATCAAAAATATTAAATAACATACCTATATTGGTAAATAATTAACTTTTAATATCAATTCCAGTTCATTTCATATTAAATAAACAGCCTTATTTAGTAAAAAACAGATTAACCTAATAAATTATAATATCTTATTATATAATAGGACAAATATAATATACAATTAGCATAACTCACTATTTTATCATATACATAAATTAATCAATAATATAAATAAGGAAATTAGTTAGATAAACTATATCAAGCATAAAATAGATTAAATATTTAATAAAATATATCGATAATATATAATTTTATGATGATTATATACTCTGATAAATGAAATATATAATAGATTACACTTACTAAATATTAATCCGATTATCCGATACCAGCAAATTGCACACACCAAATCATTTACAGGATTAGGCTTCATTCAAATAATCCGCGTATTTATTATTTTAAAATAAAGAATCGGAATTATGGTTCAAATGATCAGACTTTCCCGACATTGATTCACAATTTTAAAAGTAAGAATCAATATTATGAGATAAAGAATTGATATTCTCAGCAATCAGATCACTATTTTGATATAAAAAATCGAAATTATGGGATATATGATTGATATTTTGTGGTAAATAATGGCAAATCTGTCCCAGGAAGATATTCCTATCCGTCATCCCCCTATTCATCGGAATGAAGGATAGCGGCGTAGCCGCGACATTTTTGTAGTAAATCGATCCCGGGATGAATAACAGCCCCGTCGGGGCGGCATTTACATTTCAGATGTCGCTCCTACGGAGCTTCGAATGAAGATTATGCAAATATTATCTACAAAAATTCCGCTCCTACGGAGCTTTTTATATGATTTCGCTGCTCTTGCAACTGAGGAAGTCCACCCCCACCCTTCCCCGACACGTCGGGGCCAGCGGGGGACAGGTGATTAAACCTTAGGGGCAAACCTTGTGGTTGCCCAAAAAAGAATCCGTCTTACTTAGCTGAAAATGTATAAAGAATGGATACTTCGCTTCGCTCAGTATGACAATCCATGCGCCGGCAGGGTGGTGTAAAATATTTTTAGGATGATAATTTATTGATTTCCTACAAAGAGCTAAAGTACCTGGCTATTATATGAGACATGTTTTTTCTGATAAGGAGATATTTCGGGGATTGGGAGTTACATTTTCATAAACCATGGAATATGTGTTAGGGGTTCTAATCTAAAATAATTATCCTGCCCTTTAAACCAAATTCTGAATTACCTGTCTAAACTTTTGAAAGTCAAAGAACATTATTTTACGAAACAGTTGGAGATTAAAAAATGAAAACAATGAACAAAACAACAAAAATTGCAGCGATTGTTGCAATTGGATTTTCACTTTTTGCCGGCGGCCTTCTGGCAGGCAACAGGGAACTTGGCAAACAGCTTCACGAACAGCTTAGCAAATTCCGTCAGGAGCAGGTACAACCGGAAATGCTGAATTGGAAGCAGGAACTTGACGCTGCTATGAGTTCGGACGACCTGCAGGCTCTTAACGAACTAAGGGCAGAAGCAGCGGAATTGAGGTCTGAAATGAAAGCTATGATGAAAGAACGCATGAAAAAAGGTATGGAAATGAGACGTTCCGGACAGAGGCCTGACAAGGAAACAATGAGGGCGCATCGTGAGCAAATGGAAGAAGGCCGCGAGGCAATTAAGGAGAAAATGGAAACAATGGCTGAAAAATGCAGGCCGCTTATGAAAAAATATGATGAAACACTGGAATCAATAAGCGACAAAGCAAACGATAAACGGAAGGAATGGAAAGAAACGATTAAACAGATCAGGGATACATGGAAAGAAAATAATGAGGAAGCTATTGAAGCAGCACGCGAAAAAATGAGCGAGAACAAGGACAGGCCAAGAAGAGGGCATCCAATGAGAAAAATGAGAAATCACCGCGACATGATGCCAGACCTTGATTGCAGCAAGGGCCGGATTCGCTTCATGCTCTGGGATGGTGTTGCCCCCGAAGATGATGACAGTGGCCCGGGCAATAATGAAATGATCAACAGCGTGGAAGGCTTTGAAAATGATAACGGAAATGTCAGAAATTATCCGAACCCGTTTCAATCATCCACGAAGATCGAATTTGAATTGCCGCGCGATGAGAATGTAAAGATAACAATATCCGACGCAAGCGGAAAGGTGATTGGCACATTGTACGAAGGGAACCTTAATTCCGGCAGCCACTCCTTTGATTTTAATGCTGATAACGGGAAATTCGGAAACTTGAGCTCCGGTGTTTACTTCTACAAAATTGATGCAGAGTCATTCAATAAAAGTGGCAGAATGACTCTGAACAAATAAAAATTCTTCATATACTCCCGTCTGTAAGTCCGGCTTTTGGCCGGGCTTTTTTTTGCTTTATTTTTTGATAAACTTAATATGCTGTTTGCTTTCACTATTTGATATTTCAATAAAATACACCCCTGGAGAAAGATCTCCGGTATAATATGAAATAATACCGTCGTTAATATCATTTATTTTGATTTCTTCGATAGTCTCGCCAATCAGGTTCACAATTTTCAGATAGCTGCCATCGAATCCGGCTGATACTTTTATGCTGATAAAATCAGAGGCAGGGTTGGGATAAACTGAAATCTCATCATTATATAATTCTGTATTATCCTCGACAGCTACTCCGGCATCGGTAGGGAAGGGGCACATGGAAAAACTTACGATATCATGGTTTTCCCAACCATTACCGGTTGCAGAAGTGATACCAGCCCGGCAGAATTCCCCATCACTAAGGTCTATGATGGAAGAAATATCAAAGTCTTTCAATTCAATGCAGGGCTCACTCATGTATCCGGTATCACTCAGGTAAACACGCAGGGTGTTTTCAATCAGGTTATAATCTATCCTGGCATAATAAAGCGAGCTGTCCGAATGAATGGGAATAATATCATCTTCAATAGCTTTCACTGCGCCGCCGCCGTGGCTGGGCGAGTTTGGCTGCTGGCCGTAAGTTTGAACGGCAACATGATTCCCGTTGGGGTCTTTCATATTATTAAGCTGGGCGCGGTCGTTAGCGTATGTATCGAATTCCACGGCGATACTGTTTGGTATCTGTGCGTACCCGATACCGAATCCTTTGCTGCCAAGGGCACTTTCGGAATGGTTCTGCAGAACGAAAGCAATACCGTCAGCTCCCGGCTCGGAACCATCTTCGAAGTCGTTATTAGCCGGCTGGGAAAACCTGAACGAGAACTCGGCAATAAATCCGTTTTTCACCGGCACGGGCTCGGCATACCAAATTGCACCCCGCTGGTATTCCTCGGTTGTCGTCAGCCTGAAGCAATCACCTTCAAGCGTGGCATCACCGATAAAGAAGAAGTCCTCGGCAGAATTCAGTGCAGGATAATCAAAGGCAGACTGGTGGCATTCCCGGGTTCCTACTTTAACAATTCTAAAACCGACTAAGCTGGAATAGTAACCCCAATGAGGCGAGCGATTCCTGTCTGAACATCTGGAATAGGCCGCACGATTTTCATAGCTTCCTCCACGAAATACGTGAGTTTCTCCTGTTTCCGGCCCTCTCGGATCAGTTCTTGGAGAATTATCGTAATAGTAATCATTGTACCAATCCCAAGTCCACTCCCAAACATTGCCAATCATATCATAAAGGCCAAATTTATTTGGTTCTTTCAATCCTACATTATGAGTAGTATCTCCTGAATTACCACAATACCACCCAATTAGGTCAACGTTTTTCTCTATTGGAATACAGCTGTAATCATAAATATTTCCAATATATGTATCTGTTTGCGTTCCAGCCCTGACAGCACATTCCCATTCAGCATCAGTAGGTAACCTGTAACCATTGGCATCAAAATCACATTTTGTATAAATATCATTTATCTGATAACACGGAGTCAGGCATTCTTTTAATGATAACGAATTACAGAATTTACAAGCATCAAGCCAGGATACATTTTCAACAGGCCGGTTTTTACCAACAAAGAAACTTGGATTATTTCCCATAACTTCTTGCCAAATTTTCTGGGTTACTTCATATTTTCCAATAAAAAAGTCGTATGAAATCGTTACATTATGTACCGGTTTTTCATCGTGATGAGATTCTGAAAAATTGGTAATATTACCTCGTGTGTATGTACATTTTTCAATTTTCACCATATCTGTTTTAAAGTATTTTGACTGGCCGAAAATAAAGCCGGGGAATAAAATAATGATAAAAATTATTCTCCTCATGTTTTCCTCTTTTTCAATGAATAGAACAATAGTGTATATATATTAACTTCAATAATTTATTAAAAAAAAACAATTAAAGCAAATGTTAAAATGAAAAAAAAAATTTATTTCTTATATTTGTTTCTTAGTTAATTACAAATGGAAATAATTGGACATTATATAATGGATAAAGAAAAAATAATTAAAGTTATATACGATGCTATAGAGGAAATTAACGACCAACTTCCTAAATCAAGAAAACTGGAGAAGACTCCTGATACAATTTTATTTGGAACTGACGGTAAGTTAGATTCACTTGGACTGGTAAATTTGATTGTAGCAGTTGAAAATATTGTAGATGAAGAACTTGATGAAACAATCACTCTCGCTGATGAAAAGGCTATGTCTCTGAAAAACAGTCCTTTTAGAACAGTAACAACCCTTGCAGAATATGTTCAATCACTAATTGGTTAAGAAATTGAAGAAAGTTGTTGTAATAACGGGAACTCGAAAAGGGATAGGAAAATATCTGGCGGAATATTATCTTGAAGCCGATTGTATTGTTGTAGGGTGTAGTAGGGGAGATGGTTCTATAATTAATGATGATTATCAGCATTATTCGTTAGATGTTTCTGACGAAATCAGTGTCAGGAGAATGTTCTCAGGGATTAGAAAGAAATTCGGAAAAGTTGATATACTTTTGAACAATGCAGGAATAGCATCAATGAATCATTTTCTTTTGACACCCTTAAGTACAATAAATAAAATTTTCAGTACGAATGTCTTTGGTACTTTCCTTTTTTGTCGTGAAGCGGCAAAGCTTATGACAAAAAATAAATTTGGCAGGATTGTTAATTTTGCAACTGTAGCTACTCCTCTGAAACTTGAAGGCGAAGCAGCTTATGCCGCTTCAAAAGCAGCAATAGTCAGCCTTACTGAAGTTTTATCCAGAGAACTGTCCGATAGTGGCATAACAGTTAATGCTGTTGGCCCTACTCCGATTGCTACTGATTTGATCAGGTCGGTACCCAAGGAAAAAATGGATGCCCTAATAAACAGGCAGGCGATAAAAAGATTGGGTGAATTCAGAGATGTATCAAATGCCATTGATTTCTTTATCAAAGAAGAATCAGATTTTATTACCGGACAAACGATTTATCTTGGCGGGGTTTAATGCTGTTAGACAGATTGATTGAAGAATTTAGATTGAACCCAGATAAAGAGGCAATAATTTGGGATGATTTCCCTTTTAATTATTCTTTTTTTTTGACAAAAATTGTTAACTTTTCAAGTTTTATTACTCAAAAAATTCCTAAGGGCAGTGTTGTTAGTATAGAGTCAGAGATGACACCTTACTCAATAGCATTTTTTCTGGCTTGTATTCAGAACAATATGATTTCTATACCTATAACGTTGATTGATGAAAATCAAATTAATAATTATCTGGATATTGCTCATCCTGATTACAGAGTTGTTTTTAAAAACAACAAACCAGAAGTAATAAAATTCAGTAATTCAGATATTGAGCTATATAATCAAATACGTAATAAAAAATCTTCCGGCCTGGTATTGTTTTCATCCGGGTCAACCGGGACAAGTAAGGCTGCTGTTCATGATTTATTTTATTTACTAAAGAAATTTGAACAACCTGGTAAGGATTTGCGAACACTTGTGTTTATGTATTATGACCATATTGGTGGTATTGATACATTGTTTTATTCATTATCCAATAACAGTACGATTGTTATCGTAAATGACCGATCACCAAGAAATATTCTTTCCCTTGTTGAAAAATGGAAAGTTGAAGTGCTGCCCGCCACACCTTCTTTTTTGAATATGATGTTATTAAGTGAAGATTATAAAAAATTTGACTTATCGTCTATAAAATATATTACATACGGTACTGAACCTATGTCTGATTTTACGTTGAACAAGGTCAATGAGATTTTTCCGGATATTAAGATCATTCAAAAATATGGAACAACTGAAACAGGTACGCTCAGATCAAGATCAAAATCAAATACTTCGACTTTTATAAAACTTGGTGATCAAATTTCTGATATCAGAGTTGTGGAAGGGATTCTTCAAATAAAGGCTTCTACATCAATGTTAGGATATATTAATGCTCCAAGTCCGTTTACTGAAGACGGCTGGTTTATAACAGGAGATAAAGTAGAAGAAAAAGATGGCTTTTTGAAAATTCTTGGCAGGGAAACAGAAATAATAAATGTCGGAGGTGAAAAAGTTTATCCGGCCGAAGTTGAAAACTTGTTGCAGGAAATTGATGAGGTAATTGAAGCTACTGTTTATGGAGAAGCAAATAGTATTATGGGTAATATTGTTTGTGCAAAAATTACTATTAATGATAGTGTTGTTGATAAAAAATTGTTAAAGAAAAAAATTCAAAAATTTTGCAAAAGCAAAGTCGAAAATTATAAAGTCCCGGTAAAAATTCAATTTACTTCAGAAAAGCAGCACGGAGACAGGTTTAAAAAGTTAAGGAAGAAAGATGGGATTATATAAATTAAAAAAATTGGTACCTGAATTTATAAAAGATAAGGTTAAACAGAAACAAAGAGAGAAACAACAGGATTACATTAAATCTCTACCGGAAATTGATGAACCAGAGTTTGAATCAATTCTTAGAGATAATCTTCTTTTAAAGGACGGAGATGTTGTTTTTATTCATGGCTCAGTTGATCAATTGAATTTAAATTTTCCTTTTTTTCGTGTTTTGTTCCTGTTAAGGAAAGTTATTGGAGAAAACGGAACCATGTTGTTCCCAACTTATCCACCTGTAAATTCCTATGAATTTTTGAAATCAGGAAATACCTTTGACATAAAAAAAACACCGTCTTATACCGGTATATTAAGCGAATTTGCGAGAAAGCAGAGAAATAGTAAAAGGAGTTTGCATCCTACTAAATCTGTTTGTGCTATTGGGCCGTTGGCTGAAGAATTGACTTCAGAACATTCCAAGTCACCTTATCCTTATGATTCAAACAGTCCCTATCAAAAAATTTTTAAATATAATGCCATAATTGTCGGGTTAGGTGTAAAAACAACATATCTGTCCTGTGTTCATACTGTTGATGATTTTTTGAGGGAAACTTTTCCGGTTAGGCCATACCATGATCAACTGTTTCGTGTGAAGTGCATTGACTATAATAAAAATGTGAATTATGTTGAAACATATACTCATGATATGTCGAAGATGAATTTCGATCTTCCAAAATTTTTTAAGACATATATTCCCGATGCTATATGCGAGGATATTGATTATAAAGGGATGAATTTTTTCAGGGCTGATGGAAAAAAAATGTTTGATTACATGGTAAACTTAGCAAAAGAGAAGAATATTTCAATTTATTCAAAGTATTAAAATGAAACTTTCAATTGTTTTCACAAATGACTGGGAATTATTCGGGGACGGATCCGGTAATTATTTCCAAATTCAAAAAAAACCATTATATGATTTTTTTGAAGTTTGTGAAAATAATGATATTAAACTAACTCTGATGGCTGAAGTATTGCAACAGCTTTATCATCATAAATTTTCAGTGAGCAATCCGGACCTGGAAAAAGTAGCTGAGGATTGGGATAGAACAATTCAGGATACAATTCAGAAAGGGCATGACGTCCAGTTGCATTTGCATCCTCAATGGCTTGGAGCAGAATATAAAAATGCCGAATGGAAAGTCAATATCGGGATATCAAGAATTGCTGATCTGGATAAGGAAACAATTCATCAAATAATTACAAATGGTAAAGAATATCTGGAAGAACTAATCAGGAAGGTGAAACATGATTATTCATGTATAGCTTTCAGGGCAGGTGGTTACTATATTGAGCCGGCTGAATACATAATTGATTCCATGGTCACTAATGGTATAATTTGTGATGTATCGGTTACTAAAGGACTTGTAAACAAAGGTTTATACGACTTCAGTAATGCATTCTCAAATATTATTCCATGGATAACATCCGGAAAAACAGTTACCACAAAAGATTTGAATGGGAAGGGAATAATTGAAATACCAATTTTTTCCGAAATTATTACAGATTCTAAAATTGTTTGGAAATTTCTGCCAGAATTATATTACAGATTGTTTCTGAATGCATCATACTCAAAAGATGATAAAAGCTGGTTTGAAAACAGAAATAAAATCAAAGATGAACTGTACCCAAAACATCGAAGATTCTACAAAACTAACGAGAAGAAAAATATCAATTGGCTTTTAAATATTATTGCCGGAAAAAATGCTATCCAGTTGGATTATGACTATTTGCCTCCGGAAGCATTTACAAAACTTATCGCCAGAATTTTTAAATCTAAAGAATATAACAAATTGCAAAAACAGATAGATTCTTTGCCCGTAATTGCAACTGGACACATGAAAGATTCACCTGATGCCAGGAACTTTGAAAGGATAGTTGATAGGATTAAAAAGGAATTTGGCGACCAAATTGAATTTATTACGTTGACACAAGCAATAAATAATATTAAAGATTTTCTCAACTATAACGGAAATAAAATATGAATATATTACTGATAGGCAGTGGTGGCAGGGAGCATGCTCTGGCTTTGGCTCTGCATGGCTCGCCAAGCTGTGGTAAACTATTTTGCGCACCGGGGAACCCCGGTATTTTCAACCTTGCTGAAAAAGCCGATATCAATCCTTCTGACTTTGATGCTGTTGCAGCATTTTGCGGGGAAAATGATATAAAGCTTGTTGTGGTGGGGCCGGAAAATCCTCTTGCCGAGGGTATTGCCGATGAACTTACCGCAAAGGGTATAAAAGTTTTCGGGCCTGTAAAAAATGCAGCTATGCTTGAAGCTTCCAAGGGATTTGCCAAAGAATTTATGAAGAAATATAATATCCCTACAGCCGCTTACGAAACTTTCCCGGCTGACAAAGCTGTTGATGCGCATAAATTTATCGATGAATTCAATGCACCGGTTGTTCTCAAAGCCGACGGGCTTGCAGCAGGCAAGGGCGTTATTATTCCTGAAACAAAGGAAGAAGCACACAAAGCCCTTGATGAAATGTTTGCAGGGCTTTTCGGGGATTCAGGGAAAACAGTTGTTATAGAAGAATTTATGGATGGCGAGGAAGCCTCCGTGCTTGCCGTTGCCGACGGGAAAGATTTTATTACACTGGCGCCTTCGCAGGATCATAAAAGGGCATTGGATGGCGATATAGGGCCGAATACAGGTGGTATGGGAGCTTATGTTCCTGCTCCTGTGGTTACTGACGATGTCCTGAATAAGGTTCGTAAAGATATTATTTCTCCGGCTATTGCGGGCATGCAATCTGAAGGATCGCCTTTTATAGGCTGCCTTTACGCCGGGCTGATGATAAAGAACGGAGAGCCGCGCGTGGTAGAATTCAATGTGCGTTTCGGCGACCCGGAAACAGAAGTTGTACTACCGGTATTCGAAGGAGATTTTGCCGGTTTGCTCTATTCTGCTGCCAATGGCGAACTGGATAAAACACTGGCAAAAGATGTTTGTATGGCCAGTGCCTGCACAGTAATCATGGCCTCTGACGGGTATCCCGGCAGCTATGATAAGGGATATGAAATTACAGGTATTGACAGGGCTGAAAAAGACGGTGGAATAGTCTTCCAGGCTGGTACATCGGAAAAGGATGGAAAGATAATAACTTCCGGCGGCCGTGTACTGTCTGTAACAGCGTTGGGAAGCAGCCTTTCCGATGCTGTGGACAGAGCTTATTACTACGTTGATATGATAGACTTTGAAAATGCCTTCTACCGCAGGGATATTGCTAAAAAAGGACTTGAGATATAATCTTAATTTTTTATTTGCACAAATCATCCGATGACCTGGTGTTTTCGGATGATTTTTTTTAAGTGTTTATTGATAAATTTATCCCAAAATAAATATCATTATCAGAATTTATTCAAATTCGAAAATAGTTTTTCATTTGAGCTTTCAATTCTTAAATGATTTATCTGCTTCTTCCTAAAAAATCATTTTTCTGATAATCAGCTATCATTTCTTCAATGATTGAATTCATTGATTTATCGAATAACGCAGACACTGTTTTTAAATTTTCTGTCCACGGATTTTTCCAGCCTAATTATTGTTGTATCCATAATTAGCATTACTCACAATTTAGTCAATAAATTTGTAGATAAAATTGTATGTATAATTCAATTAATTGCAGGTAAATTATTAAATATTTCCACGTAAACAATTATGATCAAGGGTATTTCTTCAATTTAATTATTTATGTTCGAGATAAACAATCCATTTTTAATAACAAATCTGTGTTTTCCATCGTATTAAATAGAAAAGAATCAATTTCTTTTTTATATCTTAGTATTTATTGTAAAACAGAATATTGTATCTGATCATGAAGTATAAAATATCCACAATTATGTTGTTTCTTATCATCCTTGGTGCATGCAGAAAAGCCAGGGTGCTTCCCGAGGGTAATATCAGTATATTGAATAGTAAGAAGAATGAAATTGCCCCAACGCAGGTTCCTATCGGAGCAATTAAAAATGCCGATCCATGTTTTAACGAGTTCGCGGCAGTATCTCCGGATAATGAAAGAAATATTATCCCTGCTAATGAAATTCTTGAAATCATAACAGGATATGACGGAGCGCTGAATTCAGGAGCAGTATCTTTCATATCTGAGAATTATGGATTTTTATCTGTAGCTCACCCGAAGGATCCCAACGCGGCACTTTTCATGGAACTTCCAATTGGCGGAGGTGTTGGCGGTACTGATATTTTCGAGTTCGATAAGGACGGAGAAAAATATGTTTTTGCCAATCCCGGCAAGGATATTAACTCCCGGTTTTGGGATTCTCACCCGTGTGCGCTAAGCAACGGAAAGGATATCCTGCTTATATGGTCATCAGACCGTCCGGATTACAAAAAAGGTTACGGCTCTCCATTTCAATACCAAAAGGCTCTGGATATGGGAAGTGATACTATCAGTGGCAATTCTGATCTTTACTTTGCCTTTCGAAAAAATGGGGAATGGACTGAACCAGTGAATTTTGCCGAGATAAATCCTGAGATAAATACTAAATTTTCAGAAATTACACCATTTGTTTATTGTCAATGCTACAATCCGGTTTTGATATTCTCATCTGACCGGGACAGTACATCAATAAATGACTTTGACCTCTACTCGGTAAATATTGAAATTGACTACGACAGGCAGAACCTGAAGCTAACAGCGCCAGTGAAAAAGTTATTAAATTTTCCGGATTCTGTTTCACAAAGCGCCAAGGATTTCTATCCATTCATTCCCAGGCCGTATAAACAAACAAACGACAGTGTTAAGCCTTTTCTTTATTTTTCATCGAACAGGTATAAACAGAAATTCAAAAAAAGTTTTGACACCCTTGTTGCTGCCAAAGGCGGATTTGATTTTTACAAATTTCCCGTTGATTTAAATTGCCGCCAGCCAAAAACGGAAATTAAAATCAATATTGTTGATGCCGAAGCGCCGGGCCGCCCGGTGAAAGAACCGTATATTGAATTAAGAGAAGCCCTGCCACCTGATTACCAACGTGAGGTCAGTATAGCGAAGGTAAGTGCGGCCTCTGCATCGTTCAGCCTTGAAAGCGGAAGGAAATACAGAGCTTATGGCGGCTCAATGTATGACGAAATTAATTGCGAGGGAACCGACAGCGTTATGAGCCACTATTCCTGGCCAAAAGCTCTTCCTCCGAGAATTGAAATCCAAGAACGAATTGTAACTGAAAAATATGATACTGTTATCAGTCCCGAGTATTATACTCTCTATGATACCAGCTATTATAATAAAAAATTCCATACTTCCGAAACGGACAGGATAAAATCAAATGAAATGCTGGAAATTAAAAATATCTCCATGAACGGCGATTCGGTTACCGTTAGTTTTATGGAAATAACAAGCCGAGACAGCCTGATTTCAGGGTATATTAAACCAATGGAAAGACTGGTAACTGTAAACGATACGCTGACAATTCTTGATACTACTTTCATGCGCACGGTAAATCATCCGGCTATGTCCGAGCTTTCTAAGCAGAAATTGTTTCCGGATTTTATCGCTGAAAATGATACTGTAATTGATGATATTGTTTATCTGCAACCACGATACTATTATTTCCCTCCGTGCCGGTGGGAATTTGTTGAGCATATCGACGAATACAGGAGGAATATTCCATATTTCCAGACCGGTTTCTGGGAAGTTAATACTGTCGAGAATCTTGAACGACATATAAAAGAACTGAAAAACCGTGAATACGCGGGCGCTTCTTTTATTGAACTGCACCCTGAGAACCAGTATTTCGGCTATAAACGGTACGGGCTTGAAGATGAAGAAAAACGTAACAGAAGGGTGAAATATGCTGTAAGGCTTGAAGAATATCGCGACTATGCAAGGGAAGTTGACAATAATCTGAATATCATAAAACAGGAAATTTGCAGCAATATACTTCCCGCATTTAATGAATTGAATCTGAAAACCGGCGGAAACAACAATAAAATAATAATTCAGATAAACAGCTATTCGGATAGAAGGCCGATAAAAAAGGGTGATTACACCGGCAGTAAGAGTGTATTTTATTATTCCGGATCTTATAATGATATTACTGAAAAATATAATATTCGCCCGGTAAAAGTAGAACCCGGAACGTCACTTGTTAGCGAGAATAACGCCAATCTTTCCAGGCTAAGGGCATATTTTGGTTATAAAGCATTATTCGATGTACTTATGTCAGATTCGCTTTTTGCTGATTTGGTAAGTTCAGGCGATGTTCTACTGCCCGACAGATTTTTCACTGAATCGGAATTTAAAGCTAAATTTGATAATGCATCAGTTATATTCTTTATTGAGGGCAGGCAAATAGACACTGAAGCCGATTTTAAACATAAAGGATACGTTGGTAAAGAAGATGATTATTATTCTCTGGATCCCGTCAGAAGGATAAATGTGGTAATTAACCGCATAGAGTATATTGACGGCAGAATACAAAAGTCTCCTTGTTGCTCGGAGCAGAACAATATTGATAAATAAAAAAATGAACCGCAAGTCAGGTGCCGGGAGCTTGCGGTTCGAATCGTATGTACTGTAACGAGAAGGAGTATATACAGTCTAATCTACGACATCAGTTTAAAAAGGTTTCAACTTTTATGAAAAAAATTGAAATAAATAATTATTTGGAGTGTTAAAGGAATTGAACAAAACGGAGAATCCAAAGCATAAAGCCTGTCTGTGATTATCTTTGTATTACAAAACCCCTGGTAATCATAGAATTATCAATATAAATATTAATAAAATATTTTCCTGATGGTATGTTTCTCAGATCAAGGATAATTTGACCAGGGTTATTGATACCCGGAACAAATTCAGAAAGATTTCTACCATCAAAGCTGAAAATATTATAAGCTGATATTTCATTCATACCGAGTTTGGAAATGTAAATATAGTCCGATGCAGGATTAGGAAATATTGACAACTCAATTAAATCATTCCGGCTTTCATAAATTATTGTAACTGCTTCCTGAGTCGTAAAACTCCATATTTCACTTAGTTTACTGAAACCTGCAGAATTAACAGCTTTCATCGCCCAGAAATACTCCGTTTTTTCAGAATATGTCTTTATTCCTTCAATAGAGTCAAGATGGCCCAGAGCACTTACTTTCAAACTATCGCTCAACGATTCGAAATCTTCTTCGTTGGTAGATACATAAAGAATATAACTTTCGGCATTATCAACCGGCTTAAATCTGAATGCAAACTCTTTGGGAATTTCGTTCGCTCCATTTTCCGGATATATGAGTTGGGGCGGTTCGGGAATTGCTTTAATCGTATGGAACGACCAGGTATCCGACCATTCCGAATACTCGGTTCCATCAGAAGAACGCACGTGCCAGTAATAAGTTTTGTCATGTTCAAGTACTGTTTCGGGAGTAATCAAAGATTCCTCAAGATTTTCAATTTCCAGGTTCAATTCGCTGAAATCTTCAAATTCCGAAACCTGGAGGTGATAAACAACCCCGTCCTCTTTTATCCAGCTAAACTCAGGCCTGATAGTAACATCAGCAGAACCATTCAAAGGCTGATACAATTCAGGCACATTTACAAGATTTATATGATAGTCAGATGAGCCAATCTTTCCGCTTGCCAGGGCAGGCAGAAATAATAAAAGCGAAAGTATATATATAATCCTGAATATCATCGTTAAATCATTGTTTTCAATTAATCCAAATTTTCTGTTACACAGATAAACATTTAAATATAAAAAAAGTAACGGACTAAGAGAAATCAAATCGCTATAAATTTTAAAAATTATTATAAAACTTACAAAAAGCTGTCATAACGAAAAAAGTATCAATTATTGTAAATATAACTATATAATTATTTTGTAACTATTCAGCACAAAGGAAAAATATGTTGGTTATGGTTAAAAATTGAAGAATATGTCACTCTGAACGAAGTGAAGAGTCTATTCTTCATAATTTTATCCTAAAAATAAGTGGATTCTTCAGTCGCAAGCTCCTTCAGAATGACATTTTTGCAATTATTCTTTTCAAAAACAGAACAATATTATATTTGCTGAGCAGTAACATTATTTTCAACTTTTTATATATCTTCTATTTCTTGTTTTCTGTTTATTTCCTTACTAAATTTATTTTTTTTGATTTGACACAAATCGAAAAACTGCTATGAAAAATTGGAGATAAATATGGCGGACAACGCTTTTTTTCAGATAGACAGCAAGCAGACGGATTCGTTTGATTATATAACTTTCTTCCTTACTATTACTCTGATAGCATTCGGCCTTATATCGATATACAGCGCAACATATACATACAGCAATGCTTATGATACCGGAATGAGCGGAACTTTTTACAGGCAATTACTTTCCGGAGGAATTGGCCTTGCCGGTATGATTACGATTTTTCTGATTCCGGAAAGGTGGATTGAACGAAATTCAATTTTCCTTTACGCTATTGGTGTTGCTATGCTTGTTTTAGTTTTGATAATTGGTAAATCAACCTACGGAACAAGAGGTTGGCTGAGTATTGCCGGATTTTCAATACAGCCTGCTGAAGTGGCAAAAATAACAACCCTTCTTGCAGTAGCACAGTATATGGGAAGAAAAGGTACGGATATCAGAACTATCAGGGATTTCGGTGTTGTTGCAGGGATTGTACTTCTTCCAGTAGCTCTGATAATGCTGCAGCCGGATACCGGTTCAGCTACCGTACTATTGGCAATGACATTTGGCATTTTGCTCTGGACTGGTTATAATATTTTTATTATATATTCTATTGTGGCAATGCCCTTTATTGTGATTGCTTCTCTGTTCAACCAGATTTATGGTATTATTGCAATAGTAATTTTTTCTACCATAGCAATATTCTTTCGCCAAAAGATACTTCTTACAGTTGGTGCTATAATTGTTTTTATTGCTCTCGGTTCGGGTGCTCCTCTTATCTATCAGTCGCTCCAGCCTCACCAGCAGGACAGGATAGCTACATTCCTGGATCCGAATAACGATCCCCGGGGCAAGGGCTACAACGTTATCCAGTCGAAAATGGCAGTGGGAAGCGGCGGCCTTACCGGCAAGGGATTTATGCACGGCACTCAGACTCAGCTTCGCTATATACCAAAGCAGTGGACTGACTTTATATATTCAGTTCCAACGGAAGAATTTGGTTTTGTTGGTGGTGTAGCAGTAATCGCCCTTATTATGGGCTTAATCTTTCGTGCTGTAAAAACAGCACAGATGACTGACAATCCGTTCAGCAGTATTGTGGCTATAGGCATTGCTTCTATATTTCTTTACCATACAATAATTAATATCGGAATGGCAATAGGGCTTATGCCGGTTATGGGCATACCATTGCCATTTATGAGCGCGGGAGGTACATCGCTGATGACCAATATGGCCATGATAGGCCTGCTGCTGAATATTTACAGAACAAAAAAAATTAAACGCTGACAAGGAGTATAGAATGAAGATTATCATGACAATGGGCGACCCGAATGGTATTGGAATAGAAGTACTTGTTAAAGCTTTTCAACTGGATAATATCCGAAATCTGGATGCTGAATTCGAAATTGCTGGAAATTCAAAAGTATTGCTTAATTATATTGATAAATGCAAACTTGATGCTTCTATCAGGGATGGAAAGCTGATAATAAATCATAAAGAAATAAAAATCCTTGATGTATGCCCGGATTCGGAAATAAACCTGGGGGAAAACAGGCGGGATGCCGGAAAATGTGCCGCTGATTCAATAGAATATGCCGTTAAGAAAACAATTGAAAAAAAGTACGATGCTGTTGTAACAATGCCCGTATCAAAAGAAGCTTTGTACATGGCGGGATGGAAATTCCCCGGACATACGGAGATGCTTGCAGACCGTTGCGGAGTTGAAAAACAGGTAATGATTCTTTGCACGCGCGAAGTAAGGGTTGCGCTTGCCACAGTTCATACAGCCATTTCCACTGTTCCCGGGCTTATCAATGAAGAGCTTATAGAGGAAAGGCTGATGGTGGTTAATGGCAGTATGATAAATGACCATGCAATAAGCAGTCCCCGGATAGCTGTTCTCGGTTTGAACCCTCATGCCGGTGAAAACGGCAGCATGGGGCAGGAAGAAATTGAAATTATCAGCCCTGCAATTAAAGCAGCAAATGAAGCAGGCATTGATGCTTTCGGGCCATTTCCATCGGATGGTTTCTTTGCTCACGGGGAATACAAAAATTACGATGCCATACTTGCTATGTACCACGATCAGGGACTTATACCGCTGAAAATGATTGCCGATGGCGCCGGCATAAATTATACAGCCGGGCTGCCAATTGTTCGTACTTCAGTGGATCATGGCACTGCATTTGCAATTGCCGGAAAGGATATGGCCGACGAACGTAGCGCAGCTGAAGCTATTGAAATGGCTGTTATTATCGCGGCAAACAGGAAAAATTAATTATTAGCTAATGGGGCTGTCCTGTCAGCTTTTTCCGCAGTCTTTCTGAGGTAGAAAGCAGATGGGGGGGAGCACCACAAGGGTTTACCATATAGTTTGATTTAACTGTTCCCTGCTCGCCGGCCCGGGTGATTATCATTCCTAACCCGTTCGTCGGAAGGAGATTTACCATTAATATCATTTTTGGCATTATGTTGTGATTTTTTTATATTCGTTTTTTCTAAATCATACTGATAATAATTTTGAAAGAGTATAAAATATGTTTACCGAATCGCCTGCCGCTTTGATAATATTACTTGCTACAGTCGGGATAAGCCTTTACGCAATATACAAGGACCGGAATATTTACGAAAGGTTTCTTCTAAGCCCGTGGCGTGTTGCCAATCAGAACCAGTTCCATCTGATGGTAACCAGCGGTTTCCTGCATGCCGATGTGGCTCACCTGATGTTTAATATGTTCACATTTCTTTTCTTTGCATTCAAACTGGAATATTATTCCGGAACATTGAATTTTATCCTGATCTACTTCCTAAGCATGATAATAGCAGACGTTACAACAGTTATCAAACATAAGGATGATCCTTACTACCGTGCTGTAGGTGCATCAGGGGCAATTTCCGGCGTACTTTTCAGTTATATTTTGTTTGACCCGACAACAAAGATAGGGTTCATTCTGTTTCCGATAGGTATTCCGGCTCCGATATTTGCAGTTCTTTATCTTGTTTACTGCTGGTTCGCTGCTAAGAAATCACGTGATTTTATCAACCATGAAGCACATCTGTGGGGTGCATTGGGTGGAATAATTGTTACAGCTATATTAGTACCTGAAATTATTCCTCACTTTTTTGAAATGATATTCGGGTAAGTATTCGGAAGTTATATTTATATACTCAAATTTCTGAGTTACTTGCTTAATTTGAAAATTCAGGCCCTTCGTGGGAAAAAATTTTGTAATAAGATTGAAATCTAATGTTTGATGTCAGATTCGCATAAGGCATATCTAACGTATCAACAATATAATTCAGGAGAGCTCTGGTGTGTGCTATCTTAGCGTTCCCCCGTACCTTCCGAGCATTTCCTCATGCCTTCCGAGCGTTCCCTCATGCCTTCCGAGTGTTCCCTCATGCCTTCCGAGCGTTCCCCCGTGCTTTCCGAGCGTTTCCTCATGCCTTCCGAGCATTCCCTCATGCTTTCCGAGCGTTCCCTCATGCCTTCCGAGCGTTTCCCCGTGCCTTCCGAGCATTCCCTCATGCCTTCCGAGCGTTCCCCCGTGCTTTCCGAGCGTTCCTCCGTACCTTCCGAATTATCTTTATGGTCAAAATTTCAACCACTTTGGGTTCAGGATGCGTAATTTGACATAAATAAAGTACTATAAACAGCAGCGGAATTGTAAAATGTGCCGGGATTTCGATTTGTGATTAATATTTTTTACAATTGTGGCTTTGATGTTTCAGAACAATTAATAAAATTTCAGTGCTTAGCTACAGAAATTTGCAACTATTATAATATTAAATGCTCCCGTGCCTTATGGTTTCGGGATTATCCGCTTCAGGAATCAGCACGGTTGATTGGGGATTCTTTTATCTTCTGCTATCATTCTTCCGGCAGTGAAAGAAAATATTTTGCCGGCTGTTGCATAAAGGAAGGCAGGAAGCAGTATGCCAGGGCGAAATATAAAAAGAAATCTCCCCGTCCTGACAAGGGAGGGGAGATAGTAAAAAAAGTGTATGAAAGCTGTCGGATATTTACAGGATTAAAATACTTCCTTACTTGTGAATTCAGTTTGCCCTGTTAATCCTGCCGGCTGTTAAGCGTGAATTCCCAAATACAATAGTAATCGGGGTCGGCAATTTCCGGTGGGCAGGACATACATTTTGTTTCGATCCTGTCGTCAATAGTTTTCGCAAAATAGCTGTATTCAACAATACCAACAGATTTGCATGGGAAGTCGGGCATTCCTTTCTTGCGTCGTGCCTGCTGTACTCTGCAAGTTTTAACGTAATAGCGGAAAGAATTTTCATCGATAATCTCGATTTTATCCTCGTTTATGGTGGCATAGAGCCTGAACGCCAAAGCTCTTGCCAGGCCCTTAAGTCCGGAATTATCGCCAAGCTGCAGGAATTTTTTAATTCGTTTAGCTTCAACCACGGTAAATTTTCTCCAGGCTTCCCTGTCCATATCAATAGCCATATCCATTCCATATTTTTCTTCTATGGAAAGGAACCAGCAACCATCGTGCGCCAGCCAGTTTTTAGCGTAAATTTTCAATAATTCCAGAAGTTCATCTCTTTCAAGGTCGTCAATACTTTGATAGTTAATCATGAGTTTCCCCAGGTTGATTGATAAGTTTCGCTTTTTAGAGTATCTATTAAATTATAAGAAATTTCCGCCAATTAACAAATTTATTTTAATATTACTTTCAGCATAGAGAAATCATCATCCAGAATTTCTTCACCATTCATTTTCATTACGTACTCGTGGAGAGTATCAATTTCTGTTTCGCTGTTTCCGGCTTTATCTTTCATGAAATCAATATAATCATCCATCTCCCACATTTTGCCGTCATCAAATTCAATTTCATAAACGCCGTCGGAATAGATAAACAGCTTTGAATTTTCATCCACAACAGCTTTTGTTGATTTAAAGGGAAACCCCGGCATGCCTCCTACAATGAAATTATCATTCATAAGCTGTTGGACATCACCATTTGAATTAATCAATAAGGACGGCGGATGGCCTGCGCTTATATAGCTGATCTCGCGTGTCTGCCTGTTGAATACTCCGTACCACATAGTAAAATACAAGTCATTGTGGTCGGACATCTGGAAAGCTTCGTTCATGGCCGAAACCACTTCGTCGGGATTTTTAAAGTCCACGTTCGGAAGGGTTTGTGAGCGCAGGGCGTGAAGTGCTGTAACCGACAGCAAAGCAGAACCGACACCATGCCCGCAGACGTCAAGAAGATACATTGCAAAATGGTCTTCGTCAATCCAGTGATAACCGAATGAGTCACCACCAAGTTGTTCCGATGGAATAAACCGCCAGTCTGTTTTCACATTTTCGTCTTCCATAGTTTTTGGCAGTAGTGAAATACAGTATTCACCGGCTTTTGCAAGTTCAGCGGCAAGTTCTTTCTGGCTTTTTACCAGGGCATCATAGGCATCGTTTCTTTCCAGCAGGTTAATATAACCTTTGGAATGATATCTTATTCTGGCAATAAGTTCAATTTTATCCGGAAGTTTCACTAAGTAATCATTAGCTCCGGCAGCAAAAGCATCAGCTTTTGTAATTGCTTCCTCTTTAGAAGAAAGAACAATGATAGGAACGTCTTTAAGCTGCTTGTGCGCGCGATAGAATTTCACCAGGGTCATACCTTCAATATCCGGCATAACAAGGTCCTGAAGTATAACTGTCGGCATTATCTCAGCAGCAGTAGTAATAGCTTTTGTGGGATCTTCACAAAAATGAAATTCAATATCGCTTTCTGCCTCTAACATTCGGCGTACAGTTTCACCGACTATTTTCTGGTCGTCAACTAAAAACACTTTAATTTTATAGTTAGCAAGTTCAACTTTCTGAGACGGGTTCTCTGTCATAGTCAGCTTCCTGAATTATTAAATATATCTTAAAATTTCTTTGTGTATATCTTTGATATTAACGGCCCTTCTCGCAGCTCCGTTATCCATAGCTGCTCTCGGCATTCCGTAAACCACCGAGCTTGCTTCATCCTGTGCAATTGTTTCCCAGCCTTTGTTTCTAAGTTCAAGCAAACCGCTTGCACCGTCATTGCCCATACCTGTCAGCACCATAGCAAGGCCCTTTCCGGGATAGTTCCTGGCAAGGCTTCTGAAAAAAGTATTTGCAGAAGGCCTGTATGGATAGTCAATAGGTTCTGGTGTGTAGTAGAAACTACCGTCGCTATCCAGAACAAGATGGTCGTTTGTTTCAGCTACAAGTACAGTATCAGGTTCGGGCCGAGATCCTTCCCTTATCACCTTAACTTTCAATTTTGTTTGTTGATCAAGCCATTCGGCCAGCCCGCCGGCAAACTGAAAATCAACATGCTGCACTATAATTATCGAGGTGTTAATATTTGCAGGCAGCGGAATTAATACCTGAGACAAAGCTTTGGGCCCGCCGGTGGAAGAAGCAATAGCAACCAGCTTTGTTTCCCTGGCAATTTCAACCGGATCGGTTCTGATATTAGAATTACTATTTACGGCATGATCTTTTCCTATCAGGCGTGCAATAGTATCAATTTTCTTAACCAGGTCCCTGGCACCTTCAAGATTGCCGGCATTATCAAAAACCGGTGTACATACGGCATCAAGAGCTCCGCAGCCCATAGCTTCAAATACTTTCGAAGAATTCCCGCTTACCGTTGCCGTAACAATCAATATAGCACAGGGGGTTTCCCGCATAATCCTGCAGGTTGCTTCAACGCCGTCCATCCCGGGCATAATCAGGTCCATCAGTATAAGGTCAGGTACTTCTTTCCTGCATTTTTCTACTGCTTCGCGGCCATTATATGCAATCCATGAAACTTCGTAGCCGGGAATCGAAACCACAACTCTCCTAAGGGCTTCTACAGCAAGCCGAAGATCATTTACTATTGCTATTTTCATTAACTTCTAATTTAGTTTTTGCTAATTTTCTCTTGAATATTCCTGACAACCTTCAAAATATTATTTTTGAGTTGGTCAGCACTATAGATTCCATTTTTTTCATCGTTAACTTCAATTTCAATTTCCTTGCCGGGATAATTCTTTTTTATTGCCATTACAAAATTTTCATCCATTTCTTCGGCCAAAAATTTAAACTTTGTGGTCATTTTCCTATCCAGAATATTCTTAATAAAAACAAATACTTTAATTTACACCATAATACAACAACAAAAATACAATCAAAATTACGCATCTCCAATTAATTCTTTTACAGCGTTTATAAGGGTTTCATCATGAAAACTGCTTTTTGTAAAATAATAATTTGCCCCTGCCTCAAGCCCGGCTATCTTATCTTCTTCCCTGTCCTTGTATGAAACTATCATAACAGGTACATTTTTTTTATTTGGGTCGTTTTTAATTTTTGTTACAAATTCTATTCCGTTCATCCTGGGCATATCAATATCAGATATAACCAGATCGAATTTCATTCTCTGAACTGTGTTCCATCCGTCCATACCATCAACAGCCACCGTTACATGATAGCCATGATTTTCCAGCAGCCTTCTTTCAACTTCCCTTACAGTTATTGAATCATCAACAACGAGTATCTTTTTCGATATCAATTGCTGATCATCTTTTGATTCAAGTTTATTTATACTGTCGCTGCCAAGAATCTTATCTATTGAACGAACAAGGTCATCCACATCAAGAATTAGCAAAGGCGTACCGTCTTCCATGATAGCTCCGGCGCTGATATTGGGTATTTTCCCCAATCTCGGATTAAGCGGTATTACCACAAGATCCCGTTCTCCGAGAAATTTATCGAAATTAAGCCCGTATCGGTTCAGCCTGTCGCTTATCACTGCAATATGAAAATAATCATCTTTTTCAATCGATTCCTTTGTATTCAATACCTGGGCAGCCTTTATAATGCCGATATTCTCGCCGTTGAACTCGCAGAACTGCCTGTCCTCGACAGTTTTTATCAAGTTAGAATTTACCCTTAAAATATTGTCAATTCTGGTTAGCGGGAGCGAATAAATTTCATTGTTCAGAGAAACTATCAGCGATCTGACAACAGAAAGTGTCAATGGAAGTTCAAGAATAAAACTAGTGCCGAATCCTGGTTCAGAATCTGCCCGGACAGTACCTCCAACCTCGTTGACCATAGAAAATACTACATCAAGGCCAACGCCGCGTCCGGATATTTCGGTAACCTTGCCGGCAGTGGAAAAACCGGGCAGGAAAAGAAATTCCATTAATTCTGAATTGCTCAGCTGTGCTGCCATTTCCCTGGAATTGTATCCTTTTTCAACTACTTTCTTTCTGATCATCTCCGGGTCAATTCCTTTACCATCGTCCTGAACAGTTACTATAAGCATTCCTGAGCGATGTTGTGCTTTCAGTGTCAGGGTTCCTTCCTCATCCTTTCCCTTGTTTAATCTGTCCTCGGGCATTTCTATACCATGATCAACAGAATTTCTAAGTAAATGATTCAACGGAGACTCAATTTTCTCCAAAATGTCTCTGTCCACCCTTGTTTGTTCGCCTGTAATGTCAAATTTTACTTTTTTCCCAAGTTTACGGGCGATATCCCTGACCATTCTGGGGAATCCGTGGGTGCCTTCGATAAACGGCCTCATACGGGTTTCAATTGCTTCGGAGTATAGCTTCCCTGAAATATTATCAAGTTTACGGGAAAATATTTCAAAATTATTTATCTGATTGGTAATATTTGTTCTTATCCTTTCAATCAGTTTTTCCGAATCACTAAATTTCGAAATGATTTCCTCGGGAAGGTCTTCAATAACTAATTTTTCAAATATTTCTTCCCTCAGGCAATTCAGTTCATTAATCTGGTCTTTTATGGCATATAAATTATCAGCCAAAGGCTTGTATGATTTTGTCTGAACATAGGATTCACCTGCAAGGCCCATAAGTTTATTCAAATTTACAGAAGATACCCTTACAAACTGATCTGCATGAATTTCTTTCTTTTTTTCTATTGCAGGGGATTTTTCAACAATTTCTGTTTCCTGAATTTTTTCGGGAGAAACAGGTTTCTTTTCTGTCAGTGATTCTTCATTCCGGACAGTTTTGTTTTTTTTCGGTGCAGGTATCTTTTTTTCCACACCAGGCTGAAATTTCAATTCTTCTTTTAAATTGATTACTTCGGAATATTTGTTCCAGAAGTATATTGGCAATTCTGAAGTCTGGGTTTCCAGCGAACCTTTTATCATGTCGTTGGATTTAAGCAATACTTCAATATCATCAGATGAAAGCAGGTATTCGCCTTTCTGTGCAGCAGAAAGCATATCCTCCATGGCGTGCGCCAGTGTAACGGCATTATCCAGACCAACTATTCTTGCTGCACCTTTTAACGAGTGCGCAGCTCTCATTAATGGTTCAATGGTTTCCGACAGCTGATTGTTTTCCACATCAACAAGGCCGTCTTCAAGAACCTGAGAATTATTTTCCACTTCAATTTTAAACAGGTCAAGCAGGGAAGTATCATTAACGGGCCCGGGCTTTGGCTGGGGATTATTTGTTGAATCCGCCGGGGCAGAAGCCGGGCTTTCTTCTGATTTTTTTGATTTATCTACAACAACCGGATTCTTCAGGCTATGTCTCAGCTCGTCAGCTGTTACAGACATCTTCGATGCCTGCGAGTTAAAATATCCCGGTATTGAATCTACAGGCAATTCCGAGGCTGATTTAATAAAATCATTTGATTTCAGCAACAGGTCGATATCATCAGCACTGATATTGTATTGTCCCTTTTGGGCAGCCGACAGCATATCTTCCATAGCGTGAGCAAGCTGCACCGCACTGTCTATCCCGATGATTCTTGCAGCGCCTTTTATTGAATGAGCTGCTCTCATTAGCGGTTCCACAGCTTCAGGAGATTTGTCGCTTTCAACATCAACAAGCCCGTTTTCGAGCACTTCACTATTGGTTTCAATTTCAGTTTTAAATAATTCAAGTAGAGTGGGGTCAATATCGTGACTGAAATTTTCAGTCTCATCATCTGCTTCAATAGTTTGGCTTACAACTTCGGTTTTTTCTATTTCCGTTGTTTCTTTTTTTTCAGGCAGGGTGTCGGATTTCAATATATTATTTTGAATATCTGAAATTGTATCAGACTGAGATCCTGTAATATCTTCAATTTCTTCCGCCGGATGTTCAGCAAGGGTAATAAATATATCATTTGCTTTTAATAGTAACTCTATTTCTGCCGGGGAAAGAACAGAGTTCCCGTTCATTACTTTTACAAGCTTGTCTTCCATTGAATGCGAAAGCCCTACCAAAGATTCAAGGCCGATAATTTTTGCAGCACCTTTTATTGAATGGGCTGCCCTCATTAGCGGTTCAACCTCTTTCGAGGATTGATTTCCTTCAATAGCTACAAGGCCGTCTTCGAGAATTCTTGAATTTAATTCAAGCTCATTTTTAAATAGTTCCAATAATGAAATATCCATAACCAATCCGCTAATTTACCAAGTTATTCTATTATCAAGTTCTGAAAACAATTTCACTTCATCAATTATCCCGACATCATTTTCCTTTAGCTTAAAAATCCCGCGGGTAAATGCTTTTGGAGATTTTCCTACCGTGGACGGAGCATTGGTTATAGATGCCGGGTAAATCTGTACAACCCCCACTATTGAATCAACTTCGAATACATATCTTTCCTGATCGTTTTTCAATACGGCCATTACCGGGTTAGGATTTTTTTCCTCAGGAATATTATTAAACCCGAAAAATCCGGCAGAATTTATGCACAGCAGCAACTCTCCGTTCACGTTAACAAGCCCGCGAAATACTTTATCCGATCGAAAAGGAACCGTATGAACCTGCCGGACAGATATGATTTCCTGGAAACCTGAAGAAGGCATTGCAAGTAATTCACCGTTGATTTTGAATACAACAAGTGACTGGTAAGAATCGGCAAGTTCCTTTTTTCCTTTTGTAAGTTTCTCGGTCCATTCATCGATTAACCCACCGGGAATTTCCCTGTCCAGCAGGCTTCTGCCACCTTCGGAATATTTCGGGCAGTGCCTGCAGTGGCCGTAGATATTCAGATCATCACAGATTGCAAGCCCGAAAACTCCTATATCATTCCAGCATTTTTTCATAATTTTTTATCTAATAATTTAAAATAAAATCCCACAATCCAAGAACAACAACCCAATTTCCCAATAAGAAATGAGAAATACTGACTCCGATAATTGTTTTATGACGGTAAAACATATATCCCCACGCAATTCCCATAAGAATAGAAATTATACCAAGGGAAACAGATTCGTGTATATGAAAATTCCCGTGTATCATTGATGTAAGCAGTATTGCCCAGAAAATATTGTACGCTCCGGAAAACCCCCTTACAAGAGTAGTTTGAATTACTCCGCGTGCAAGGAATTCCTGCATAGGGGCTATTATAAGGTAAGTATAGAATACAGAATCAATATGAGTGAAATTTAATAGTGGCTCTCCGGGTTCGAACACATTGGAATAATTCACTAAATAATATTTGATTCCAAGTGTTATTATCATAATTATTGCCGAAAACCCTATTGATTGCCCCAAAGCCAATTTTATATTATTAAAATTCAGCCCGAATTCCCTGAGCGGCATCTTCATTCGTTTCAATCCTGCGATAACGATCACAATGAAAATCACCTGTAAAACGAGTGAAATCACATGTCCTGTTGATGGTGAAATTTCGAATGGAAGCAAAGAATGCATTGATATAAGAATAATTGAATAAAGGCTGAGAAGAACAATAACAGCAATTGCAAGATATCCAAAATCCGACCGGGTACGGCTTTCCTCGTGTAATTTCTGGTTTTTACCTTTAAGCTCTTCAAGATTAAGTTCCAGGTTGTATTCCCGGGCTTCAAGCTTAACTGCCATCATGCTGAATGATTCTGCAAGATGGGCTATTGTTTCGGGATATTCATTTTCGTTGGTAAATTTTTCAATTTCTTTGGAAACACTATAATCCCCCTCACAAATTTTCGAAGTGTTTTGGGTGAGTAAGCGCATAAATTTTTCATTTTGTTCATTTTTGTCCGTCACTTTAAGTCCTCTCGTTTAAAAAATACCTTTTCAGCTCTTAATTTATATCTGTCAGAAAGATCGTTATTACCCAGTTTATTATGAATCAGGCTCAGGTGTACCAGCGATTCATGGTGAGAAGGGTTCAAATAAAGCACTTTGTTGAAAAAGACTTCTGCTTCAATAATATCATTAATTGATTCTTTTATAAGTCCAAGAATATAATATGCTTGATATTCAACCTTGTTTTCACTGATTATATCCAGGCATATTTTTTCAGCTTTTAATGTTTCTCCCTGATTAGCAAGATACATAGCTTTGTTCAGCGGTTCATCCTCAGCGCTTTTCTCTGCTTTCACCGGTTTCGGTTTGTTTATTATATGTCTGGATTTTTCAATATACTTTTGCCTTGTTCGTTTTTCTGAACCGGTAAGTTTTTTTTGCGGGGTGTGGTTGCTTTTAATTTTTCTTGCGGCTTTCATTTGCTGCCTGATATCATGTTTTTCACGTAAATATTTACAGGCAAACACACCATCTTCATCAATATTGTCAAATCCTTTGCTTATGAACCATGATTTCTCGCTATGTCCGCAGAACAGAACACCATTATCATTGAAGTGTCTTCTTAAAACTTTTAAATATCTTTCTCTTGATTCTTTATCAAAATAAATAAGCAGGTTTCTGGAAAAAATTATATCGAATTTTTCTTTTTCTTCAATGCAGTTTTCATCAATCAAATTTCCAAAGCTAAATTCAATATGTTCTTTCAATTCAGGTTTTACCCTGACGTGTTTATCGTCAATAGCAAGATAATTTAGATAATTCACATTCAGATTTGTGTCCCTTAAAGAGTTTTTTGTATAAATTCCCTTCCCTGCAAAATCAATTGATTTTTTATTTATATCAAGGGCCTTGATTTTAAAAAGGCCTTTAAATCCGGAATTCAGCAGTGAAATTGCTATAGAATAGGCCTCTTCACCGGTAGAGCATGGCGCTGATAAAATATTTATTTTGTAATCAGGATTATTTTTATTTAATATTTTCCACACGAGGCCCGGCAGATATTCATATACATTCTTGTCTCTGAAAAGCCATGTTTCGGGTATAGTGATTTCTTCAATAAAAGAGTCAAATATTTCTTCTCTGTACCTTAGTTTATCGGCAAGCTCTTCAATTCCGGACAATGAATATTTTTTTAATATCCGGCTGATGGCGGAATCAAAATTTCTTTCACCGATAATTGATGCTGAAAGTCCGGTTCTTTGCTCAAGTATTTTTTCAATGCTAATCAATTTTATTCCCGCCCGGGAGCTTATTGGATTCACTTTGTCCTGAAATTCTTTTCAATAAAATTGATCCGGGTTCAAACAGCCTGATAGTCTTCCCCATATAGACCAGAATTTTCCAGTTTTCGCCCAGACCTATGTCTGTTTCCTGAAAATCATTCGAATCACAGGTAATAGCTTCTGTAACTTTTTCAGCGATAAGGCCTATTGAAGAAAACTTACCGGAACTCTGATTGTCTATAATGATGATTCTTGTACTCAGCATTTTTCTTGAAGGCTTATCGCAAAGTAATTTCGAGAGGTCGATTATGGGGATTATCCTTCCGCGAATATTAATTACACCTGTAACGAAATCAGGAGCGCCGGGAAGTTTTTCGCAATTTACCAATGGAATTATTTCGGAAACGAATTTAAAATCAATTCCGTAGAAATCATTCTCGATATTGAAAAGCAGGAGCATCATAATAAAACCTAAACACTTGTTGTAAATTTATCCATTTCAGTTTGCAATCCCCTGACAGCATCATTTAGCAATTCAGTTGCTTTATTGAAATCAATCAGGTAATCCCTTGTTTGCACTGCAACTTCGTTTAGCTGGCCGATTGCCTCGCTTATTTGACCAGCCCCCATGGACTGCATCTGCATTCCGTTGTCAACAAGTTCAAATTCCGGTTCAATATCGCGGGTTCTTGTTATTGCTTCTTCAAGTTCCAGGCTGATATCTGCCATTTTTTCAAGGCTTTCGGAAGTTCGCCTTGCATAATTCTCAACTGTTTTCACGCCATCGCTTACAGAATTCTGAGTATCATTGATCATTTCTTCAATATCAAGTGCGGCTACTGCCGTCTGATCTGCCAATTGCCTTATTTCCCTGGCCACCACTGCAAATCCGGTTCCGTACTCACCAGCTTTTTCGGCTTCGATAGCAGCATTAAGCGATAGCAGGTTTGTTTGATTTGCAACCCTGGTAATAGTATCAATAACCTGGCTGATACCGGCAGTTCTTGTATTTATTTCATTTAGTTTTTCAAGTATCAGTTCGCTGTTTTGAATAAGTTCGTTCATAGAATTCTTTATCTCGCTGAGTCCCTGTATTCCTATTCCGGCTTTATCTGATATACCCGAGGCTGATTTAGCCACTTTGCTCATGGAAAGAGCCAGTTCGGTAGCTGTTGCCGATATTTCCTTGCTGGTGGTGTTGACTTCATTGGATGAAGCCGCCTGCTCCGAAGCTGTTGCTTCGAGATCCCTGGCAAGAGATGATATTTTCAGGGCCGCATCTGTTACCTGCGCTCCCGAATTATGCACCTGGGAAAGAAGTGAATCCAGATTGCCGGACATTTTTCTTACAGCACAAAACAGCCGGACAATTTCATTTTTTGATTTAGATTCTTCGGAGTCATTAAGATGAATTTTTGAAGTAAATTCATCGGATATTTTGTTGGCTTCATCCATTTTTCCAACGGCGATGGATTCTGCTGACTTTATAGCAATATTTAGTGGCCTGGTAATAATTCTTGAAATAAAAGTTGTAAATGCTGCAATAAGGAGTATTCCAATAGCAGCAAGGATTACAATTATTTTATTCAATTCATGTACCGGCTCCATAAACTCGTCTTCCGGAATTACAAGAGCCAGAGACCAGCCACAGGAATTCAGAGGATAGTGGCATAAAATCCCTTCCACATCAAATGCTTTAGAATCATATTCAACAGATCCCTGCTTGCCGCCCAACATTTCCTTGGCTATAACTTTTAGCTGCTCGTCATCGAATTTCTCGGCAAAAGAGAAAATTGATTCTGTCATTATAATATCTTTTCTTGGATGAGAAAGTATATTACCTTCCTTGGATATCAGAAAAGCAAAACCTGTTTTATACAATTCCAGAGAATCAAGCAAATTTCTCATCCAATCCAGGGAAATATCACTTGTCAGAACGCCGATTACCTTATTATTATTGAACAATGGAACGGAATAGGTTGTCATCATAACATCGCCGGCACCTTCGTCGAAATAAGGCTCGCTCCATATTGGCTTCATTAGTTTCCTGGGGGTTTTATACCAGTCCCAGTCGGGATAATAATAATCACTCACGCTCAGGTCGAGATATTTAATTTCACCTGCATTTCGGTAGTAATAAGGGCCGAAAAGTTCAATATCCGGCTTGAAGCTATATGGTTCGAAAGCTAATGCCGATCCGTATATTTCATTATTATTTCTGACAATACCTTTTAGAAGTGACTTAACTTTATTCTCGCTATAATCATTGCTCTGAATAAAATAAGCAGCATTTTCGGTAATTTTTTGTGTATTGATTAATACTTTTTCTATTTGTCCTGCCAGTGAAGCGGCATTTTTCATAGCATCATCGGTTACAATACCCGTAACATTTTCTGCTGATATTAAGTAATTATAATAAAAAAGGATTAATATAATAACCGAGGCACATAAGGCTATCAGGGTAGAAAGAATAAATCCGATTGGTCTTTTCCTTAGCATTTTACCACCGTATTATATTTTAAATTTTCTAACTTCATTCTGCAGGCCGCCTACAGCATCGTTCAGCTGTGTTGTTGCTGATTTAAACTCTGCAAGAGAATCCTTTGTCTGATTTGCTGCAATGCTTAGCTGGCTCATTGCTTCAGCTATCTGTGCCGCTCCCTGAACCTGAGCTTTCATACCGTCATTGACGGTCATGAATTGCGGTTTAAACCTTTCGATTATTTCAATTATCACAGCAAGCTGATCGCCAATTTCATAAACTTTATCTGCTCCGTCCTTAACTCCCCGTGAAAATTTATCCATTTCCATTACACCTGATGAAACCGAGGCCTGCATTTCATTTACCATATATTCAATATCTCTTGTTGCAACAGCCGTTTGATCCGACAGGCGGCTGATTTCCCTGGCAACAACGGAGAAGCCTTTTCCGTACTCTCCGGCTTTTTCAGCTTCGATAGCGGCATTAAGGGAAAGCAGGTTTGTCTGGTCTGATATTTTATTAATAGTAGTAACCACAGAAGAGATTTTGCTGGCTTTATCATTAATAATTGATAACTTGGCCGAAATCGAACCTGTCGATTTCTTTAGGCCGTCCATAGCGCCTTCCATTTCCCCAATCTTTGATTTTCCGGTATCAGCTACTTCCATTGTTTCATTAACCGTATCGGCAGCTCTGTTCAGTGTATGGCCCAGCTCATCAGATGTTGCTGAAATTTCCCTGGTTGTGGCTGTTACCTGCTGAGTGGCAGCTGCCCTTTCTGCAACTGTTGATTCAAGCTCTCTTGCAGAAGCAGATATCTGTGTTGCAGAAGCATTTACTTTTATTCCTGATTCCTGAACTTTTTTGATTAGAGATTCCAGGTTGTTAACCATAAGTTTAAATGAATCGAACAGCTGGCTGATTTCATCCCTGAAAAACTTGGACATTTTCTTATTTTTTCTTTTATCGGAATATTTTTTTATTTCATTTTTCGCTTCTGTCAGATTTCCGGCAGCAATATTCCTGGCAAGTGAATCAATAAATACCAATGGCCTTGTTATTCGTCCGCCAATAATCATAAATACAACTATCAAAGCCAAAACCACCACGATCGATGTTAACATCTGTTTGGATTCAAGATCATTAATAATTATTTCCAGTTCCTTATTTGCAGTGTAGTATTCTTCCTTGTACAAGCCAATACTTACAATCCATTCCCATTCCTCGAAATAAATGATTGCTGCTATTTTATTTTTAATTTTACCTGTGGCCTCGTCCTTCCAGGGATATCTTTCAATAATATATTCACCGGGAACCTGAGCCTTTGCATTTTTAATATGATCTCTTACAAATTTATTGCCTTTTGCATCAACAGCATCAATAATATTTTCTCCGTCACGGCTGCCATCTCTGGAAATAATATATTTACCTTCCAGCATGCCATCTGCACCGATCACCACCACTTTTCCGGTTTCTCCCACTTTAATTTCGCTAATAACTTTTCTGATAGATGCAACTCCCTCGATTTTCTCGGCCACGCACGATATGCCGATAACCTCTTTGTTACTGTCAAAAATGGGTTTATATGTTGCAATATACCATGCATCAATTGCAAAAGTCGGGCCTCGGAAAGTAGCTCCCCTGAGTACAGAATCAACAACGGCATTAGGTGTTCCGTCAGGATTTCTCGCGGGAATATATGTGCCGATAGCTCTGTTGTTTTCTGTATCCGCGGTTGTCGCAACTCTCAGCATATCTCCCTGCTGATTAGCTCTTTGAAAAATCGAGCATGTAGCTCCTGTCTTTTCTTTAATTTCATCAACAAAGATAGTCTTTTGATTTCGGCTGTAATTTTGGCCGAACCACTTTCCGCCAACAAGAAATTTTGGAAGCCTTACGGTGGAAACGTTGCCGGTGAACTGATTCTTCATATCCCAGACAACAGATTCGTTCCCAAGGCTGTATCCGCCGTAAATATTTTCAAAATATTCAAGAACTCTTTCGTCGTGAACTATTTTGTTGTCCAGAAGGATATCGGTATTGTTGCACATTGAGTAAACATCCCGGGCAATTTGCCCAAGATTTGCTTCCGCCAGTTTATCCAGTTCTTCTTTAGCTTTTTCCGCGATTTTTTCCTCGAAAGCAGTTGTAAGAAAATATACTATCAATACCGGAATAAAGGCTGCCGTGATGGCCAAAATTGTAATTTTTCTACTCAGGTTTAAGTTCACTTCACGCTCCAAAAATTAATTCCCAGCCAGTTTTATGTATCGTTTCAAAATAACAAAAAAATACGTAAAATCTCAGGTGCAAATAAACTTTTTTTAATCTAATGAAAGTATTTAATCGTAATTAATAATTTTTTTTGACATGCTTATCTTTTCTTGCAACCTTTACTTTATATTCATAACTTTGTAAAGTTGAATGATTAATGATTAATTGGAAAATATATGTATAAGCAACTGGCCGACGCGGCTGTAAAAGCGGCTTATGCCGCAGGCAGGGAACTAAGAAGAGGATTCGGAACTGATTTCAAGATATATAACAAAGAGGGAAGAAATAATTTAGTTACCGAATTTGATACCCTGTCTGAGAAAATGATCATTGAAATGCTCGGTAATGATTTTCCGGACAGCAATTTCCTTGCTGAAGAAAGCGGCAAAAGCGGTATAGAGAATAAAAAAATTACCTGGGTAATTGATCCTTTGGATGGCACTGTTAATTTTGCTCATAAATTACCAATATTCAGTATCAGCATTGCTGCTGTAATTGACAATGAGATTGTAGCAGGAGTAATCTATCACCCTGTACTGGATGAGATTTTTGTTGCCATTAAGGGGCAGGGGGCAACAAGGAACGGTGCCGCACTGTCAGTTTCTCAAAATGAAGATTACAGCACAGCTTTTCTTGTTACGGGGTTTCCTTATAATGTTTATAAAAATCCCTGCAATTGTATCGATCATTTTGTAGATGTTATACGTAATGGCAACCCTGTCAGGCGACTTGGCTCGGCAGCTCTTGATCTGGCTTATGTGGCTGCCGGAATATTCGACGGTTTCTGGGAAATTGACCTGAATCCCTGGGATGTTGCAGCAGGAATTCTTCTTATCCGGGAGGCAGGCGGCAAAGTAACTGAATTCAATGGCAATGAGTATAATCTTTTTGACCGGACTTTGATAGCAAGTTCTGCAAAAATGCATCCCGAGCTGGTAAAAAAACTAAGTACATGTAACCACTATATAAAATTATGATGCTTATTGATTTCAATTATATGTCCGGGGCCGGAAACCTTTTTACTGTAATTAATAATGATAAATATGGTTTGAGCAATGAGGAATTATCAAATCTGGCAGTAAAATCCTGTTCCGGGAAATGGAATAAATATATTGATACGGAAGGATTTCTAACTATCGGAAAAAGTAATGATGCCGATTTTTCCGTTAAATTCTTCAATCCGGACGGCAGCTCTTCAATGATGTGCGGCAATGGCGCAAGATGTTCGGTCAGATTTGCCGAATTTTCGGGCCTTATCGGGAATAGTCATAATGTCTCTTTTCAAATGCTGGACAATATTTATTCAGCAGAAATTTTAAAAGACAGGATTAGCGTGCATTTTCCTGCCCCTGTTTTAATTAGTCAGGATTTGAAAATTGAAACCGGTGACGGAACGGTCAGCGGCGATTATATTGACGTTGATTCCGATCATTTCGTTATTCATCGCGGACAGGGAAAAGTAATTGAATTTGCTGATTTCGGTATCGATAGTAAAGCACGGAATCTAAGGTATAATAAATCACTTCCAGGTGGCGGAGCGAATATTAATATCCTTCAAAACCGGGATGATGGAGGCTTTAATATAAAAACCTTTGAACGCGGCGTGGAGAAGGTAACAGGTGCGTGCGGTACCGGTGCTATGTCATCAGCTGTAAGCCTTTTTCTATCAGGAGACAAAAGGAACGAGTATTCATTCCATACTCCAGGAAACAGTATTTTGAAGGTAAAGTTCGAATTGGATAATGATAATATTTCAGGTATAGTGTTGAATGGTGAAGCCGTTATTCTAAAACATGATTCAAAAGATATTAACGTTCGGGAACTGTTATGACAAAACCTGATTATTTAAAAAAATCAATTCATGCTATTGAAAACCAAATCATAAAGCATCGCAGACAGTTCCATTCGAACCCGGAACTTTCTTTCAGGGAATTTCAAACGGCGGAATACATTCGTTCCTGTCTTGACAAGATTGGAATAAAATATTCAAAAGTTCTTGAAACCGGCACTGTTGCCGTGATTGGATCGGGTAAGAGCTGCGTGGCACTCAGGGCTGATATTGACGCGTTAGCTGTTCAGGAAACTACCGGGCTGGAATTTTCATCCGAAAATGCCGGGGTAATGCATGCATGCGGACATGATATGCATATAGCAATGCTTCTTGGCACAGCAGAATACCTTAAAGAAAATGAAGATAAATTGAATGGAGTGGTAAAACTGATATTCCAGCCGGGAGAAGAAAAACTGCCTGGCGGAGCCATACAGATAATTGAATCGGGAATACTTAAGGAAGGTATCGAACCCGAAGCCATATTCGGGCAGCATGTTTTTCCAGAAGCTCCTGTAGGCGAGCTTCATCTGGCTTCCGGCCCCTTCATGGCCTCCACCGACGAGCTATACTGGACTGTGAAAGGTTCATCAGGCCATGCTGCTCAGCCACACCTTAGCCGCGACCCGTTGTTAGCTGCTGCCAATATTGTTACCGGCCTTCAATCATTGATATCAAAATTCCGAAATCCTCTTACTCCGGGAGTTCTTTCTGTTACGGCATTTAATTCAGGTTTTACAACAAATATTATTCCGGATAAAGCAGAACTGAAAGGAACTCTTCGTTCCTACGACGAAGACTGGCGGAAACAGGCCCAAAAGTTCATCGAAGAGAACTCGGGTAAAATTGCTTCATTATATGATACCGAATGTGAGTTGAATATCGTAAACGGCTATCCTTCATTGATCAATGATAAATCCCTGACTGATTTTGTAAAAACCTCAGCTGCTGAAATATTCGGATCGGAAAACGTTATCGAAACCGAACCCAAAATGTGGGCCGAGGATTTTGCTTACTATTCACGCTATAAGCCCTCAGTGTTCTGGTTTCTCGGGGTTAGGCCCAATTCAATGGCCACAATGCCTCCTCTGCACAATTCAGGTTTTTGTCCTGACGAATCTGCTCTGGCTTTGGGAGCAGCGATGATGGCTAATACCGCATTCAAATATTTAAACCGCTGATTGCGATGAGCGCAACCTGATAAGAGTTATTTCCGGTGGCATAGCTACGCGGATATTAGGCCCTACTGTTCCAAGTCCGCGATTAACATAAAGATATTGCTCGGAATCTTTGTAAAGGCCTGCCCATTGCTTATAAACCATTCTTACAGGCGAGATATACCTGCCAAATAATTCCATTCCAATCTGCCCTCCGTGTGTATGCCCTGTAAGCATAAGGTCTATCGGCAACTTATTCCTTACAGATTTATCCCAGTTAGTGGGGTCATGGCATAGCATTACGATTGGTTCATCAGCAGATAATCCTTTTATGGCTTTATCAAAATCTGCATAGTGAGTATTATGCCCGGTATTGTCCACACCTGCAATCTGTAACCCCTGGCTGTTTACGGTAATTGTCCTGTTCTCGTTTACAAGCATATCAACACCTGAGCTTTTTAGCTTTTCGAGTAATATCTTTTTATCAGGCTCATCCATATAGTGGTCATGGTTTCCAAGGCATCCGAAAACTCCATAGCCTGCTTTCAGGCTTTTAAAATCATCAAGAATAATATCAGTTTCCTGATGCCGGCTATTAACAAAATCACCGGTCAGAGTAATGATATCCGGATCAAGGGAATTAATTATTCCTACAGCATTTTTAAAAGGTTCGGCACTGATAAAAGATCCAGCGTGAATATCCGAGATCTGTACAATTTTCAGACCATCCAAAGCAGGATCTAAATTATCAAGCCACACATCGCTTTCATAAACCGTAAAATTGTAGCGGGTTTTTATCATACCGTGCCCGGCAGCAACAAAAGGTATTCCGGCAAGGCTCCACCCAACGGTCTGTACAAATCTTCTACGTGAATTGGACTTATTGACTCTGATAGCAGATAAATCCTTTCTTCTTCCCGATAACTTCCTGAAAATTTTGCGGGGAAATTTTGAAATATCTTTTAAAATCAGGAATGGTACGATAACAATCTTGGGAACTATCCACAAACTTACCATTGACAAATATATTTTGTCCGCTAAACCACTATCAGCACCGGATATTCTGATTCCCAGTGTTATTATTGTCATCAAAAGGGTTAGAGCACTAACGAACCATGGAAGAAGATAAGTCCATTTCATCCAGTTTCTTTCTTTGGTAAACCTCGTCCAGTTCTTTAATACATAGAATTCAATAAGCAGGATTAATATCAGCAGTACCGAGAAAAAAATCATAATTCGTTCCATTTCCGTACCTTTTGTTCATAATACCTTTTTCTTTGACGTGACGTTGCAATGTTTCTTGTACCGACGGCGCGGAGATTATGTGTCTTTGGCTCACTTAAATACTTGAATTTTTGATATTCGGAAAGCGTTACTGCTCAGCAAATATAATATTGTTCTGTTTATGAAAAGAATAATTGCAAAATTGTTATTCCCCGACACGTCGGGGCAGGCTTCCGGAGCGAAGCGACTGAAGAATCCATTTTTTTTTTGGATAAAATTATGAAGAATAGATTCTTCACTTTGTTCAGAGTGACATTTTCTTCAATTATTATCCATATCCATTAAATCTTTCCTTTGTGCTGAGTAGTTACCGGAAAGCTATTGAAATCTGATCCATCATACAGGATGTTGGGTTGAAGATGAATCAGCGGCATCTTATGAACTGAATTATTAATAGTCGATTTTAATTGATTAAACTGTATTTTACTTTTTTATAATGCTAATATTTAAAACTACTTGAATTCATTTGTGTGCAAAGAGTTTTGAATTTTTAACAATTATCCAATATTACTTTCGTAATTGTAAATGATTGTAATTGGTAATGATTTTATTTATTTTTGGTTTAGGATTACATTTACGTATGAAGGAAAACGACCTGATGGATAGAAGTAAAAAACGTGTTTTGATAATTGACGATTCTTTGATAGCCCGAAAAATGATAGGAAGAACAATTGACGAACTGAATCTGGATACTATAGAAGCAGCAAATGGAAAAAACGGCTTTGCTAAAGTTCTTGCAAAAAAACCTGACATAATAATTCTTGATTTGTTAATGCCGGAAATGGATGGCATTGAATTCCTGAAATTAATTAAAGAATATAATATGAAAATTCCGATTATCGTACTCACTTCTGATATTCAGGACAAAGTAAAAGATGAATGCTACAGTCTGGGTGCTTACGGATTTCTTAATAAACCGCCCCGAAAAGAAGATATTTTCAATTTATTGAAACCGCTTATTGAAACGGAGAAGTCGGTATGCTAATTCAGGATCCATTAAGAAAAAAATTAAACGACCTGATCAATATCGGGGTTTTCCAGGCTGCGGACATTCTCAACTCCCTGGTAAATAAGCCGATCAATCTTGAAGTGCCTTATATTAAAATAATTAATTCTGCCGATGCTATCGAAGAATATGACTATTTGAAGAACAACAAACTCTCGATTGTACAAATGGATTTTGGCGGCCCTCTTAGCGGAGTGTCGCAATTATTTTTTACAAAAGAAAATGCACATAAATTAACTCATGCTTTTGCGGGATATTATAACTTAGAGGAGGATACGGAATCTCTTTTTGAAGCTACTTTTATTGAAATCGGAAATATTGTACTTAATTCACTAATGGGATCGATTTGCAATGTTCTCGATACCCGGATCAGGTTCAAGGCTCCTTTTTATCTTGAGCAAACAATGCAGGATGTTATTAAGAATAATTTAGATGATTCCAAAAGAGCACTTCTTGCCAAAACCAAATTTACCATAAGTGAGTTAGAACTGTCAGGGGATTTTATTCTTTTTCTGAAATTTGAAACACTTAGCAAAATTATCGAGATTATTGATGAACACATAAGCACAGATAATGAATAAGCCAATCAGGAATAATAGCTTTAGCGCAAGATTTTCATTGCTTGATTACATTGCAACAGGTTGTTGCATTATAGATGAATCAGAGAAAGTAATATTCTGGAATTCAATATTGGAAACATATACCGGTATTGAAAGAGAACATATTCTGGGTTCTAAAATTGATTGCCTTTTCCCTGCTTTTTCAAATCCACTGCTAAAAAACAGATTGAAGATTGCATTTGAAAAAGGCCTGCCTGTTACTTTGTCATCTCAGCTGCATGAATGCCTTTTTGTTGCAAAAGGTAAAAACTGCGGTAATGTTAAGCAGAATATATCAATGTTCCCTGTTTTCGAGCAGGATGATTCTGTTAATTATCTGGCAATTACAGTTAATGATGTTTCAGACCTGTCCAGGCGTATAGTTGAAAAAAAGGTTGAAATTGATGAAGCGAAAAGCGAAATTACCCAAAGAAAAAAATTCGGGGATGACCTTGCTAAAATGAACAGGGATCTTGAAGAAAGAGTTAAATTAAGAACCCTCGAGCTGGAAGAAGCCCATCATAATTTAGAAATATTGCTTGAAAAAGAAAGAGTAATAGGACTTTTAAAATCAGAGATTATTTCGACAATTTCACATGAATACAGAACACCCCTGACAGAAATATTATCTTCGGCTGAAATTATTAAAGTAGCCCTGAGCAAAGGAAGAGACATTAAATACGATAGGTTTTTCGATAAAATTTTCTCTTCAGTTCAATCGATGACAGAACTGCTGGACAAAACTCTGGAAGTCAACCCCTCAGATATTCACAAAATTCGGGTAAATCGGGAACTTTTAGATTTTGTTGACCTGGCCAATATATTTGCTTCGGAAATTAAAGCTAATTCCGGCAGAAGGCTTGAAATAAAGAACAATAGCACAACTACAAAGGTATGCACAGATATCCATTTGCTAAAAAATATCATGAAAAACTTATTAACTAACGCGCAAATATATTCACCACAAGAAAAACCAATTATCATTACATTCAATATGCCTGATAATTCTTTTATTTTTTCAATAACAGATTTTGGAGACGGTATATCTGCCGGGGAACTGGAAAAAATATTCGAACCATTTTACAGAAGTTCAAAATATATTGGCCTGCAAAGAGGGATTGGCCTTGGATTATCTATCAGTAAAAGATATGTTGATGCTCTTGGCGGGATAATTGAAGTTGAAAGCAAACCGGGGGATGGAAGTACTTTTATTGTAAAAATCCCAATATTGAACAACTGAGAAAATTGAAAAAACGATAAAACTCAATTTCAGATTCACTAAATGTTGATTCCAATTAAAAAATTGACCCTTTTTTCCCGGCAATTTTGACCCGCTCCAATATAATAATTTTTCAAAATATCTATAATCCTCCAACATTTCCCTTGTATAAAAAAGGATGGTAGTGATTCAGGAGCCTGTCTAAAATAACAGAAGGAGGAGAAAGTACCCATACTGTTGCTTTTACAATCGTATATAAAAATATTTTGGTTGATAATAAATAATTAAGATATCATTTTATAAATATTTTAAATCAATGAATGGCTAATTAAGAAATTTTTTATATGTGATCCCCAATTTTCATTTTTCCCCATGAAATCTATTTCTGTATCGAGAAACTGAAAGTACTGCCTTTTCCGCAATCGCTTTCAACCCATATTCTCCCTTTATGTAAATTAATAAATTCCTTACAGAGAATCAATCCTAAACCTGTTCCTTTTTCCTTTGAAGTCCCTGAAGTGCTTAAATTCGAGTCGATGGTGAATAATTTATTTAGATTAGATTCGCAAATCCCGACACCACTATCCTGCACGTGAAAAATAATTTCATTATCCTTATCTTCACTCCATACAACAATTTCACCTCCCTTTTCAGTAAATTTTATTGCATTGGAAATTAAATTCCTGGTAACAACGGCAATTATATCACTATCGCAATATACAGCATCTTTAATATCAATTTTATTTTCAATTTTAATATTTTTTTCAATTGCCTGAACATTTTGGATTTCAATAATATTTGAAATTATTTCATTTATGTTATGAATATCTGGCCTGTATTTAATGGACCCCATTTGAGCCCTGGACCATTGAAGCAGATTGTCAAGCAGCCGTATCAGGTTGTTGCTCTGATCGCTGAGCATTACAATCAATTCATGGATTTCATCCTCAGACATTTTATTAAGATGCAGTGAAAATACTTCGGTAATATTTCTGAAAGCTCCGATCGGGTTTCTCAGGTCGTGGGCAATTATCGAGAAAAATTTATCCTTTGTAGCATTTAGCTCCTGTAATTCTTTATTTTTCTTTTCAAGGGCAGCTTCGGCTTTTTTCCTGAGTTCATGCTCAAGGCTAAGTTCCCTGGCACGCTGTATCAGCATTCTTTTTTCATTGGCCGAACTTGATGATTTCTGGATAAGCAGGAACTTTCTTACACCCATGCTAATTGCCGTTGCTTCCATAAATATTTCATTCCTGTTTTCATCTTCTTCCGACCATATATCGCTTTTCATCAGCCCGCGGTTGTTATTTTCCCAGAAAACTTCAGCTGTCATCAGAAATATTTCAACAAATTGATACTTGTCAATAAGTTTCGATGTATTAACATATCCTTTGGAACCTGGTTTCAGAAAATCTGCCCAAATAGGAGCTTTCCCGTGAGCAGCGAAAATATCCTGGCTCTTCCTTTCCAATACTAAAATATCAAGGAATCTGAGAACATCGAATACCGAGTCATCGTTACTAAAATGAAATTCTTTGTCAAGGAACAATTTCTGATCATTCCTTGCCTGGTAGAATTCCTTCAATTTATCTTCTGATTGTGAAATATCTAAAAAAACAATCCAGTAATGACTGCTGCGGTGAAAGATAAAAACGTTTGCTCTTATGTCGTCATTGAATTTTATAAGTGGTAGTTCTGTTTCTGAACCCCTGAAGGGGAAATATCCCTCGAACATGCTATGAACATCATTGATATCATCACCGAAACTTATATTATTGAAACCATAATAACTAAGTTCGCCGCCGAAGTTAACTATCTTTTCATCGTAATTAGCAATTATATATGCCGGTTTGGAGAATTCTAATCCCCGCGAGGCAATAAATTCAACTATTTCAGGAGGTATATTAATCATTTCGCTTTAACCATTAATTCTGCAAGTAATCTAAAGGCTTCTTCCACATTATTCCCGGTTTTTGCACTGGTAATAAAAGTGTTCCATCCTTTTGCTTTGATTTTATCGATATCACTATCTTCAATATCCCATTCATCTGTCAGGTCGGATTTGTTGATTAAAAACAGGAATGGAACCTCGCCAACTGTTGATACAGCAAGATCGTGAAGGTATTCCACTGTGTTGAAAGTATTTTTTCGGGTTCCGTCAGCAACCATTATATATCCCGAAGAACCCATGATGTATGATTTTTTTACCTTCTGAAACTCATCTTCACCGTGGATATCCCAAAGAATTATTTTTACTTCAATATCTCCGACAATAACAGTTTTTTCATCAATTTTCACTCCTATTGTCGTGTGATATTTCTCGGAGAAAATACTTCTGACAAATCTCTGTACAAGTGAAGTTTTTCCGACTGCAAATGCCCCAAGCATAACTATCTTTTTCTTTACCATTTATTTTTCGTTCCATCCAAGTTTAACATCAAAACTAACCCGCCTGTTTAGTTGGCGGTCATTTTCTGTCTTTTCCTCAACCAATGGCTGAGAGTAAGCTATACCTTTTATAGTGAAATCAATATCTATCAACCCGTGAGTGCTTAGTAATTCCATAAAACTCTTGGCTCTGTTCCAGCTCAGTTTGGCATTTGTTTTTTCAGAGCCGCTTGAATCTGTGTGACCCATTATTTCTAAGCTGATTTCTTTATTTGGCGAAAGTTTTATCAGGTTTCTAATTTTCTGTACCAGTTTCTCTACTTTTTCATCCTGCCCTTTTATCAGCCTGGTTTTGTTTTTTACAAAGTTGATATATGTTTTTTCAATACTTTTAATAATCGCATCAACATTTTCTCCTTCGGACAAACTGATTCCTGAAAAGTCAATATCCTTTACACCAGTTATCAAAGGCGCTGTTCTCAAAGCTCTTTCATACCATTTCTCGTTACATTTGCCCCAGGCCTTCAATAATCCGTTACTGAAGCTAAAAGAAATTGTTTCAGGAGCATCAAGGATAAGGATTGCTTTTCGTATCATCATTTGCGGATCAAGCGCAAGATATTCAAGCCATTCGGATTCAACATTCTCAGTTGTATATCCGAAATTTTTCAGAAGGCTGTCCGGGGATTCCGAATACATATCTTTCATTCCGCTAATATAATTAGTGAAAATTCCCCTGTCCTCGTTTAATACCAGAATTCCAGGCTGTTGTCTAAGGGTTTCTGTATAGTCGCTCCATCTGATAGAATCCGAAATTTGAAAATATAAAAATGTCATGAAAATCAAAATAGCAGCAGTGATACCCCCCCAGGCAAAAGCCGGGGTCTTTTTATCGTCTGATTTAACCTGTTTTTCAAGGCATTTTTCCAGCTCTCCTGCCGAAGGCTGAAAAACATCTGTATCGCCTTCAAATTCTATAAGGTCCTGAATATAATCCGAATGAATCCTTTCTATTGTATCAGTCATCGTCTGCCTTAAGGATACAGGTGCTGTGCCCCTTATAGCGACTGCAAGAACTGTATGCGGGCTTTGTTCAACCCATACGGTCATCTCGCCAACATTCATCGTGTTCAGCGAATCATTTTCACTTACCTGAAATGAATCATGAACAAAATCCTGAATAGCAGTCAGCATTCCGGAGATCATATCTTCATTCTGGACTATTATATTATCAGTTTTAACATGTTGAAGCAATAATCCTGTTTCTTTGTGAATCAGGAAAACCTGCTCAACCTGGTAAACGATACTATGGATAAGAACCACTTCGGCATAAGGCTTGCCTGTGGCAATTGCTTCTATTCTCCATTTAATACCCTTAATTGTGAAGACACTTTCCAGCGCGGTATTAAAAGACTGAAGCAGGCCCTTCATAGATTCGAAAACTGCTTTTCTGGTAGCAGGGCCAATAAGAGCATACAATGCATCAACAAGTATATGCGAATTCCTTCGCATACTTTCCTGCAAAGTTTTTTCAATTATCGGAATGAGAACCTCGTTTAGCCTGTTACCATGCTTGGCGCTCAGCCTGAGGGCTTCGGGGAGAATCCTGCTAATTTCCGAAGCGTGTATTTTATCGTCGTCAAGCCGGCGGAGAATACTTTCGATTTGCCTTTTTTCTTCTCCGGTCAGGATTTCCTTGAGTTGTTCCCATTCTTTCAATGATTCAATATCTGTGTTTTTACTCATTGAATCCTGGCAATATTAATTTGTTTCAGAATCATCGTCGCTTATTCTTAAAGCCATTTCCGTCAGAAGTGAAGAAAGTTTGGAACGGTCTGTTTTCTTATTCTGCAAATCAGCCTGTGCTTTTTTAAGGTTCGTGGTAAGATCTTTCCTTGCTTCTGAAAGTTCGTCTGAAAATTTCTTGTTAAGATCAAGAATCTGGGATCTTATATCACTTTGAACCCGGGTGGTTTCCTTCTCGAAGGCATTGAATTTCTTTGCCAGTGTATCTTTTTCCCTGATAATTCTTTCATCAGATTCTTCTCTTTCATCGGATTCGCTTTTTAGTTGCTGGCCGAAAGAGTTGAGCTCTTCCTTAACATAAGTTTCAAGAGTATTGAACATTTTTTTTGTATCGTCCCTTAGGACGGATATTTCATTAGTCAATGATTCCTGAAGGTTAACGAATCTTTCCTCCAGTTCCTGCATGGATTTACCGAAAAGGATATCTCTGATTTGTTCTAAGTTTCCGGCAGTAGGAAGCATAGTTGCTTCTTTTTCATCAATTTTTTTAGCCATTGATAATCTCCTGAAATAGTATATAATGCAAGATCATAAATGTCGTTAATTAAAATCTTCACGGCCCGTCATATTTGAATTAAGTTAGTATTATTTTCCAAGCTTATCATTTTATTATGTCGTACAACATAATATAACATTTATTTTAATAAAAACAACCCATTCTTCATTATTATTTTTGTATAAATAGTAAATAATTAAATTATATAATTACACTCATACGTTTTTTTAAAACTTAGCTAAATATCAGGGGAATTTTGTGAGCTTTTATTATATTAGCTGTTAGTAATATTGGGTCGCTTTAAATTAATAAACTTTAACATTCGGAGCAAAATAATGAAAACTTTTAACAAGATAAAATATATAGGAGCTCTTCTGTTAATTATAGTACTGTCCTTTTGGGCCTGCGATAATTCAACGGATTCCGTCAGCAGCCTGCAAACGATTAGCGGTAAGATAAAAAGTACTTCCGGAAAATTTATTGGCGGAGCAGTAATTGAAGCTTATGGAGCTGCTAATAATTTAATTGACAGGGATACAACTGATGATGAAGGGAATTTCGAATTGATGAATATTCCTGAAACATTTGCTTCTGTTACGATTAAAGTTCAGGCTGATGGCCATGATCCGTTTAATTCCAGCCTGAGCGATATAAGCGGCGATGACAAACAAACAGAGAATCTTCTGATAACCCTGGTTGATTCAAGAGCTGAAGATGATGATTGCTGTTCTGTTGTTGAAATAAATGTCGGCAACATGGAGAAAGAAAAGGTCGGCAATGCAAATGTCAGGATAGGGTTGGAGGATGTTATAATAGCAGAGGGTAATACAAATGATAACGGTTATATCAGGTTTGACAGCCTCTGTTCTGCAAATTACTGGATAAGAATTGCAAAAGACGGTTATAAAGTAATTGAAACTCAGTTTGAACTTGGAAAATGTGATACTGTTGCAAAAGATTTTACACTTTCAAGTAATGAATACAAGGATTCCTGCTGCGACGGCAAGATATATATAATAACTAAAGACAGTCGAACCGGCGAGAAGATAAATCGTGCTAAAATTATATTATGGCAGGACGGAAAAGAGCTTGAAACCAAATATACCGAGAACGGCATGGTGCTGTTTACTGACCTTTGCGAGGGTAATTACTGGGTTGATATCATGGCCGAGGGATATAAGCACATTGAATTTGCAATAGAACTTGGCTGTAATAAAGAAAAAGAAATAGTTAAGGAACTTGTCAGGACATCAGAGAAAGATTCCTGCTGCGACGGCAAGATATATATAATAACTAAAGACAGTCGAACCGGCGAGAAAATAAATAATGCCAAAGTAGTATTATGGCAGGACGGAAAAGAGCTTGAAACCAAATATACCGAGAACGGCATGGTACTGTTTACTGACCTTTGCGAAGGTAAATATGGTGTTGATATAATGGCCGAAGGATACCAGCACATAGAATTTGCAACAGAACTTGGTTGTAATAAAGAAAAGGAAATAGTTAAGGAACTTGTTCGGACATCGGAGAAAGATTCCTGCTGCGACGGCAAGATATATATATTAGCCAAAGACAGCCGCACCGGCGAGAAAATAAATAATGCCAAAGTAGTATTATGGCAGGACGGAAAAGAGCTTGAAACCAAATATACCGAGAACGGCATGGTACTGTTTACTGACCTTTGCGAGGGTAATTACTGGGTTGATATCATGGCCGAGGGATATAAGCACATTGAATTTGCAATAGAACTTGGCTGTAATAAAGAAAAAGAAATAGTTAAGGAACTTGTCAGGACATCAGAGAAAGATTCCTGCTGCGACGGCAAGATATATATAATAACTAAAGACAGTCGAACCGGCGAGAAAATAAATAATGCCAAAGTAGTATTATGGCAGGACGGAAAAGAGCTTGAAACCAAATATACCGAGAACGGCATGGTACTGTTTACTGACCTTTGCGAAGGTAAATATGGTGTTGATATAATGGCCGAAGGATACCAGCACATAGAATTTGCAACAGAACTTGGTTGTAATAAAGAAAAGGAAATAGTTAAGGAACTTGTTCGGACATCGGAGAAAGATTCCTGCTGCGACGGCAAGATATATATATTAGCCAAAGACAGCCGCACCGGCGAGAAAATAAATAATGCCAAAGTAGTATTATGGCAGGACGGAAAAGAGCTTGAAACCAAATATACCGAGAACGGCATGGTACTGTTTACTGACCTTTGCGAGGGTAAATATGGTGTTGATATAATGGCCGAGGGTTACAAGCACATAGAATTTGCAATAGAACTTGGTTGTAATAAAGAAAAGGAAATAGTAAAGGAACTTGTCAGGACATCGGAGAAAGATTCCTGCTGTGACGGCAAGATATATATTGTTCCAAAGGATGCTGAAACAAAGACCGTAATAAAAGGGGCGGAAGTAAAGTTATGGCATTCAGGTAATGTTATTGCTGATGCTGTCTGTGGCGAAAGTTACGCTCTTTTCGAAGATGTATGTGAAGGAAGCTATGTAGTCGAGATAATTGCCGAAGGATATCAGGACGTTGAATTTGAAGTCAGGATAGGTTGCAATGAAGTGATTGATCCTGTGAAATTAATGGAAAAGTCCAATGGCGAACCTTGCGATGATGCTATATTGAAATTGATTATCAAAGATGCAGAATCGTCACGTGCTCTGGGCGGAGTAAAAGTAATTATTTATAGTGGCGAAAGGATTATTGAAGATTTGATTTCAAACAACGACGGAGTTGTTATATTCGACGGCCTTACAGCGCCGGCAGTTTATCGTGTGGTATTAGAATATGATGGTTACCAGGCGAAAACAGTAGAATTCAGGTTTGAAAAGTGTATAACATTGAAAGAAACTATCCGGATGGAAAAGAATTAAACAATTAATAATAATGAAGATATTACCCCATGCAGTCTTCAGTACCGCATGGGGTTTTTCAGTTTTGTTATACCAAAATTATTCATGTGGAAAAGATATTGATACAATTGCAAAATAATAACGCAAGATTTTTTAAAAAATACCGATAATTAAAAATGGAAAGAAAGAATTATGAACGTTTTTTGAAAATTTTTTTATTTTGCACCCGAATTAAAATTTGTCCCATTGGAATGTTTTTATTAATATTCTTTTGGTATGAAATATCTGGCAGGGCGTATCGGCGTTGATTATATGTAGCATATACTGAGTAACGGATTGAAAAAAAGAAAAACACATGATTTAAGCGATGAAGAACATAATTCCGGAACCGACAGGTATCTGATTACTTATGCCGATTTAATAACACTGCTATTGGGCCTGTTTGTTATACTTTACGCTGCTTCGCAGGTGGATCAGGAAAAGTACAGTGAGTTTTCTGCTGCCATGGCTCAGTATTTTAAAACAGGTGCCGGGGTTCTTGAGGGAGGCGACGGGCTTTTGGAAGGACAAAAGAACGGACTTCCTGAACCGATCTTTCAAAGCGGATCGAAAGTAAGTGTGGATGAAATTGTTGAAGAAACGAAAAAAGCACTCAGTTCGTACATTGATAACGGTACAATTTCCATGACAAGAGGTAACGGAAATTTTGTTCTCACCCTGCCGGAAAAATTGCTTTTCAAATCCGCAAAAGCTGAAATTGAGCCTGCAGGAAGGTTTATTCTGGATACTCTTGCCAGGGTTTTAAGCGGAATTGACAAACAGATTGCCGTTGACGGCCATACTGATACAGATCCGATAAGAACATTCAGGTACGAATCTAATTGGCATCTTTCAGTTGCCAGAGCTACCAATGTAGCTTATACATTGATAAGAAGCGGTGTGCCGGAAAGAAATATGAGCATACGCGGCTTTGGTTCACAAAGGCCGATAGCAGAAAATAATGATGCTGCCGGCAAGTCGAAAAACAGAAGGGTGGAAGTTACCATTAGCGAAATTCCCGGCAATGTTCCATCTACAAGGGGATATGCTGATGAAAATGATTCTTTGAAACGGAATGATTCTACTGGATAATTAAAAATTTGACAATTGAATAAATCTTTTGAAAAGATTAATAAATTACATACATTATATTCCGGCGGAAGTATTTTTACTCCGGTGATAAATAATAACAGGCATTTGAGTTATGGAAGTTAATGAAAAAACAGGAATAAGGCGCATCAGGACGTCTCAGTTCGGCGAAATAGAAGTCGAACAGCGCCACATTTTTACTTTCGAGACTGGCCTTCTTGGCTTTGAAACATTACAGCATTTCGTTCTAATCGCGGAAGAAGAAACCCTGCCGTTTAAATGGCTGATTTCTATCGATCAGCCGGAAATTGGTTTCCCTCTTCTAAGCCCCTGGCATATTGATCTGACATATAATCCTGGTAAAAAATTCAACCTGGACAGGAAAGTGCTCTTTGTTGTTGTTACCCTTGAAAATTCAAGAGGATTAATGACTGCAAACATGAAAGCGCCTATTATTCTTGATGTTGTTGATCAGTCAGGCCTTCAGACGGTTTTGCCAAAAGACAGGTACTCTCCGGATTTTGTGATACCTAAAAGAGATGCTTAAAACTGGTATTGTTTTTGATATGTTATCAGAAAAGGGTTGTTCCCGGAGTTTTTAACAAATTTAGGATTAGCATAGATGCTGGTTTTATCAAGGAAGATAGGAGAAGTAATAACAATAGGGTCATCTGTTACCGTCAGGGTCTTAAGTTTCGACCGCGGTGTTGTCAGGCTGGGAATCGAGGCACCTAAATCAGTACCGGTTCACCGGAAAGAAGTTTACGACAGAATTATTGAACTTAATACTCAGGCTTCGAAAACTGACCTTTCAGCCTTGAAAACTGCAATGTCCGAATCGGCAATGCAGTTTCCGGATGAAACAAACTCGAAATTAACGCCGGGATCAGTTATCAGTACGGGGCAGAAAAAATGATTTTAAAAATTATCTGGAATTGAAAATGAAGGAACACTCGGTTCTAATAATCGATGATGATATATGGATGCAGCGAATATTATCAAAAACACTGCAAAGCTACGGGTTCAAGCCTGCCTACCTGGCATCAAACGGTTTTGACGGTATAGCCCTGGCTGTTGAACACGAGCCTTCACTCATAATTCTGGATATTCTTATGCCGGAACTTTCCGGGCATATATCCTTAAAAATACTGAAGAAAATAAAAGCTACGCGCGATATACCCGTTTTAATGGTGTCTGCCCTTTCGGATGTGGAAAATCTCGGGCTGGCAGTGAAAAGCGGTACTGCCGGGTTTATTTCCAAACCATTCACAAAAGCCACCATTTACGAAAAACTTGTTAATATATACGGCAGAGAAGCTCTCGACATGATTAAAAGGGGCGAAGATGTCGATACCGAAACGCAGTTCTATGGTGATGATGTTATTAAAACACCTTTTCAACAACCCGAAAACCGTATAAGCGGAATTGATAATGAAGATGTTTCGTCCGAACCTTCCGCAAAAGACTCAGATAAACCCAAGGTTGATAAAGGACGGCTCCTTCAGCACTACCAGGAAGATGAAAAGAAAAATATTGAATCAATTAAAAAACTTCTTTTAAAAACCAAAAAGTAATGTATAATTTGCTGTCATTTTTTTAGGATTTTTTCCTACTAATGGAATAAATACGTTTGTTTTTTTGTATTTTGCATTAACTTTTGTTTGTAATATTCCGGGTTGTTATGGTATCAAATCAGTCAGGCAGGAAATCTTATTTTGAACTCAGCGAACATAATTCCATCCAGGTAATAGTTTTCTTTGTTGTTATACTAATATTCGCAATAATAATTTTTAATATTATTATTGTTGGTTTGGAAGGCTTCTTCAGGGATTTTCTTGACGGCAGAGTATTCCATTCCGGAGAAATTCTTGGCAAAAGCCTTGAATATCCCGATCCGAAATCCCGAACTGACTGGCTTTTTTCCTGGGCTGTTGATATCTATGTTAATACTCCGTCCGAAGGAAGATATTGGTTTAATCCAATCCTTGCAGTTTTTGTTCCGGTTTCGCTTTTGTCTATTGCCTGTGGTGTTTCTGTTTCAGCTTTGCTTCCCCGTAGTATTGGATACATGAATCAGAAGATACAGCGCGAAATAACCAACTTCCTGGACAAAATTCTTATTTCACGTGACGGCTTTTATTCTGAAGAATATCATGATGAACTTGCAGATGAAATAATCAATGCTGATATTCGCGACCTTTATGATTATGAAGAGATATGGAATATTAATGTAGAGGAATTGAAAATATTACAGAAAGCACTGAAGTGGTATAATGGCTCACTTTTATACAAAATAATTCATGTTCGTGACGGGCTGGGAATATACATGCATTCATACTTTACCGTGAAATACAACAATGCCGTACTTGGTTTTGTGTATATCGGTGCTGCTGTTCTGATTATTATTATCGGGCTTAGAGGGTTAAAATTTATTCCTCCCACACAGCCTTCACTGGTTCTTTTTGCCCTTGGGCTGGAGTTCTCGCTTCTGATAACCTATGCCACTACCCTGATGTATGCCAAACAGGACGAAGAAACAGAGCATGAACATTCCAGATCAGCTTCCGGAAATAGTACTTCCCTGCTGGGAACAAATAATCTTTCCAGTGCCAAAGAAATTGAAAGCCTTCTCAGGGTGTTTATTAAAAAGAGTAATAAGGATTGAACTAAATTATAACTGTTTCCAGTCTCTTTTAAGCAAACCATATATAATACTATCGAAATATTTGCTTAGGAAAAATATATTGTCCCGCAGATGTGCTTCTGCCGTGAAATTATGTTTTTCCAATATCCTGCGGCAGGGAATATTTTCAGGATCAACATCAGCTATAATCTTATTAAGTTTTTCACGGTTGAAGCCATATTCAATAACAGGAAGCATTGCTTCTCCGATTATCTTTTTCCCACGAAAGTCCGGATGTATTGCAAAACCCGTTTCGCCGATATTATTATCACGGTCAATACGCCAAAGGCCGATATATCCTGCTGCAATACCGCTGTCCTTCATTTCAATACTCCAGTTAATTCCAGTGGAATCGTAGAAACCACGTATTGAATTATCAATAAAATCTATTGTTTCCTGTAAATTTTTGTGCAACGGACGGTTCATGTACTTCATCATAGACGGGTTAGAACGTATATCATGAATAATATCCTTATCCTGATGGCTGAATTCCCTGAGAATCAGCCTTTGGGTTTCGAATGCCGGAAATTCTTTCTTCATATTAATTCCTTTTTACAGACATAGGGAAATATTTGTTGTTTTCGCCATAAGAATAATGCATTAAATAGAAACCTTCGTCAATATCAGCGGCATCGAAAGAAAAAGTATGGTTTCCGGATTCCAATATTCCTCTGAAAATTATTCTGACACTTTCAAATCTGTGATTTAAAATTTCCATTTTGCATTCATCCGTTTCGGGCATTTCGAAAAAAATTGTTCCTTTATTGCTAAGTGGCTGTGGAAAAGCGAAGAAATGAATATCTTCGTTATAAGCGTCTATAACAAGGTTGTTCTGATAATTCTTTAATATATCCATATAATAGATACCGCTTTTAAACCATTCGGGTGCGAAACCGAGAATTTTTCTGATGCTGTCTTTATTTTGCTCGCCCGTTTCGTTTTCTGCTATTGTAAATGGGTCTGTTATACTGAAAATATTATCGTCCAGGGATGCTTTTATCCTGTATTCCACTCCGCTATCCACATTGTCGAAAACAAAAAAACAGTCCAGGGAATCAGATTCCCGGGTGTATGTGGTGGCAACTACTCTGGAATCGCTCAAAAGTTCAACTTTTACCCCGTCAATTCCGGTCTTCTGCAGGAAGCGCCCAAGCATTTGCCCGATTTCATTAATTCGAATTATGCGGAAAGTTACTGCGCCTATCAGTTTTGTCTTGGGTTCATCGTTTTCAGTTGCGCTATTGCAGGAATATATTAGCAGGGCAATGAATAGCAGTAGTATTTTTTTCATGTTTAATTATTTTCCTTATTAATTATATACCAGGATTCCGAACAATGTTCAAACAGATTTCTGAACCCCGTTTTCCGGATAAAAGCCCGATTTATTGAATATTTCATTTACAAAGAATATTTTCTGAAAGAATAATAATATTTTTCATCGTCAATTGTTAATCTTAGGATATAAATTCCATCTGAAATATCAGAAGCATCTACTGAAATTTGATGAAATCCCTTTTCAAGTATCTCATTGGCAATTACTTTTACCGGTTCCATCAGAATTGTTGTAATCTCAAGGACACAAGTATTTGTTTCAGGAACTTCAAATACAACATTGGTGTATTGATTAACAGGCTGGGGATAAATCAAGAAATTGATATCATTTTCATATAGATCAAAAACAAGATTGGAATGATTATACTCCATCATTCTCAGATAATAAGCCCCCTTTTCAAACCATTCAGGCACAATCGAGAACTTGCTATAAAAACTTTCCTTATCCTCTTCGAAAATATCCGAATCGCTAATAGTAAAAGGTTCCGTCTCTTTGTAAATATCATCAGCTATTGAAGCTTTAATCCTATATTCCACATCCGTTTGCACATCATTGAAAACGAACATACAATCAATTGTATCGGATTCTTTTGTAGTTGTAGTTGCAACAACCTCATCGCCGCTGATAAGTTCAACCTTTATCCCTGCTGTTCCGTCATTGTTAAAATATTTACCTATTTTTTGCCCGTTGTCGGCAGTTCTTTGGGTTCTGAACATAACCTGTCCTATCAGGCCAATATCAGCAGTACTGTTATCAGTAGAGTTATCACAGGAAAATACTAACAGTGTAATGAATAATAGAAGTAATTTTTTCATCCTTAAACCAATTAAATATTTGTTGATAATATATTGATAATTCAAATTAATCATTTTTTTATTTCCGCCAAATATAAAAACTGATTAACATTAGCACATCACTTATTTTTCTTGTTAATTCAATCCCCTCTGTCCCTCACCATCGGTGGACATTCCCATCCGTCATTCTGACGGAGCGAAGCGACCGAAGAATCCATCTTCCTTTGCAGATAATGTAATAAGAATGGATTCTTCGCTGGCGTTCAGAATGACATGCAGTTTTACCATCGTTAAATTCAATAGCCACGTGCTTTAGCTCGTGGATAAGGGAGGAGGCTAAGAAAAAGAATCCACCCCGTCTCGCTGCGCTCCGATGCTCTTTCGGATATCTTATCCGAAAGAAAAGAGGATTGGGAAATCCTTTCCCTTTTTTGCGTCGGGATACGGAGATCGCGGGGCGAGCAGTTTAATAAAACCACCCCTATAATTCCCTCCTCCCCGAGGAGTGGATAAGAAGTTAAATATCATAAGATTAACTCCCCCTCCTTTTGAAGGAGGGGGCCGGGGGGAGGTAGAAAGTGTCGAAAGCAAAGCACCAATGGTTTAACCTATTGCTGCCTTGGTCTAAGTTATTGCACCAATGTTTGAATCCATTGCTGCCTTGTTTGAAGGCATTGACGCCTTGGTCGAAGTTATTGATGCCTTGGTCGGAGTTATTGCTGCTTTGGTCGGAGTCATTGCCGCCTTGGTCGGAGTCATTGCCGCCTTGTTTGAAGATAATGACGCCTTGTTCGAAATCAATGTACCAATGGTCGACGCTATTGCAGCAATGTTTTGCTTTATTGATGCCTTGTTCGAAGTCATTGCTGCCTTGGTCGAAGTCATTGATGCCTTGTTCGAAGTTATTGACGTCTTGGTTGAAGATAATGAACTCTTGGTTGAAGCTATTGCAGCAATGTTTTGCTTTATTGCTGCCTTGGTCGGAGTCATTGATGCCTTGTTTGAAGGCATTGACGCCTTGGTCGGAGTCATTGATGCCTTGTTTGAAGATAATGATGCCTTGTTTGAAGATAATGAGTAACCTCAGTAAGGCCAAACAAGACCTCAATAAGGCTAAACAAGTCCTCAGTAAGGCTAAACAAGTCCTCAGTAAGGCCAAACAAGACCTCAGTAAAGTCAAACAAGACCTCAATAAGGTCAAACAAGTCCTCAGTAAGGTCAAACAAGACCTCAATAAGGTCAAACAAGACCTCAATAAGGTCAAACAAGTCCTCAGTAAGGCCAAACAAGTCCTCAATAAGGCCAAACAAGACCTCAATGAGGTCAAATTTCACTACATTAAGGCCAAACAATGATTCAATAACTCCGGCCAAGGCAGTTTAAAGCCCTGCCAACAAAGCATTTAGCCCAAACATCAGGATTCTGGTTCAAAACAGCGTTGAAGTAAGGAAATTATCCGATTCATTGAAACCACAGGATGGGGAATTAAGGCCGGCGGCCTGTTCATTGTGGTGGAAGAACGGGTAAACAGAGCAAAAGAATGAGGTATTATGTTGTCATTCCCCGACACGTCACCGATAAATCGGTGCAGGCAGGGGCAGGCTTCAGGAGCGAAGCGACCGAAGAATCTATCTTTGATTGCAGATAATGTATGAAGAATGGATACTTCGCTCCGCTCAGAATGACAATCCATCCAGAATATCGCAAAATTCAATAGCCACGTGCATTCTCGTGGATAAAAATACCTTGGGACTAAGAAAAAGAAACCACCCCGACTCGCTGCGCTCGCCACCCCTCCACTGGAGGGGAATGTTTAAGAAACCACCCCCGCCCTTCCCCGACCTGTCGGGGCAGGCAGGGGGCAGGTGTTAAATTGAACTTTTTTGGATGCTAATTCAAAGTATATTCTTTAAGGATTAATTTTTCCAAAATAGTATATTCAGAAGTTTTATAATTATATTTATAAGTTTGATATTTAATTAATCCTATGCCAGGGGCAAAATAATAGAAAGTATCCCAGGCCAGTTCAGTCTGGCAGTCTGATCCTTCAGGAAATACCATGAAGGATTCGACTTTATATGCATAAGTACTAAATGAACCAACATCAGTTGTTATTTCTTCATTATTTGAAATTAATGTATATCTAAATAATATGCTATCCGTTGCAACAACTGCCGTAGAATCGTTTTCCGAAAAGTAATAAAGATAAGGTACTTTGAATGAAATTTCTACATCGTATGTATCGCCAACTTTGATCGGGTATTTAAAGAATTGCTTCATGTTTGAATCAAGTAGCAGAAGCCCTTCATCAGTATTTGAACTTAAATATCCACTGCATGAGAGAAAACCAATATTTGAACCAAGAAAAAAATATTTTCCTCTAAGGGTATCCGGGTAGTCATAAATTGTTATATAACAATCATCATCATGACAACTGGATTTAAGAACCTGGTATTCCCAATGGTTGCTGTCGGCCAGCGGCATTATCACATTATGGGTCTGATCTTTCAGTATTTTGTAATTATCCAAAGTATAAGTATCCGGCCCGGACGGAGAATCGTCGCATGCTGCGATGATGATAAATATTATTAGCGGAGTAAGTATTTTCTTCATTTTAATGCCTGGTTAATAAAGTTCGTAATGAGCAAGATAATTTTCAGACCATAATTTAAAATCGGATTCTAAATTGTTTTGTTCGTAGTAATAATTAATTTTAACAATGCCAATATTGGGAGCAATGAAATATTTAAATTTAAAATAACGGTTTACAACGTTCTCGTCAGAAAGATTATCCATGCACATATTTAATTCATAAACATATGCTTTGAATTTTCCGGCAGGGGTTTGAACAGTTTCATTCGTACTAAGAACTTTGAAATCATAAATTAACTGTGTCTCAACATCAATAATTTTATTTGATGTATCTCCGTTTTCAATAACAACGACGAGAGACGGGTATTTAAAAGTGTAAGAATGCAAATAATGATTGCCACGCTTTGCCGGATATTTAAAAGCCAAAAACTTCCTACAAGCTGCAATCCAAAATCCATTTGTTTTATTTGTTACCGGGTTGTTTGAAGAAAAATAAACTAAATCTTTATCAAAATAAAACCCTTTATTATCTAAAGAATCAACTGGATTTAAAACATTATATACCATTGTTGATGTATCATTAACTGAACCGTCATAATTGTATGATATTGTCTCATACTCCCATTTATTACCTGTGGCAAGGGGCATTATAACTCCTTCGCGCTGGTTGTCAAGGATTTTAAAATCGTCATAGTCGTATTCTGCCGGCCCGGACGGGGAATCGTCACATGCTGCGATGATGATAAATATTAATAGGGGAGTAAGTATTTTTTTCATGGTAATGTCTGGTTAATAAAGTTCGTAGTGGGTTAATTCAGATACCCAACGCAAGTAAAAATTATCCATATTATATTCTTTCCAATATATCTCAATTTTTACAATTCCTATATCCGGAACTAAATAGCTTGTAATAATTGCTTCTGCGGCCCGGACAGGATAATAATCTCCTTCTAATTCTTCTGTATCTTTAACTTTTTGATGCTTTTTATAAACAACTGATTTAAAATCCTGTAAAGGAGTTTTGATTTGTTCAGAAACACTTGTTACAACTATTTCATTTACAATTTCCGATCGGATAAATTTATTCTCCCATTTGGTTGTATCTTTCGATTGTGCAATTCTGATAATAGGATTCGAATATTTCCATTTTTCTCCTTTTTTTATTGGATATTTGAATTTTAAATGGCCTTCGGATACAAGAAACCATAGTCCGTTTACTTTATTTGAAATTGGATAATTAACAAAATCAATTCCAGGCACATATCCATTTAATATATACCCTGGCCCTTCCAAAGTATCTACTGAATTGACAACTACTATCGAATCCAATTGCTTCTCTTCGTTTATTGTTCCATCCGGGTATAACTTCCAGTTTTCATATACCCATTTATGACCTGTGGCAAGGGGCATTATAACTCCTTCGCGCTGGTTGTCAAGGATTTTAAAATCGTCATAGTCGTATTCTGCCGGCCCTGACGGAGAATCGTCACATGCTGCTATGATGATAAATAATATTAGCGGAGTAAGTATTTTTTTCATGTTGAGACCACTGTTAATTTAATATATAATTTGTCAATACTGATTCTGACACAGTTTTAAATTCATGCTGATTATATCTCCTACTGTAATTTTTCATTTTAATCAAACCAATATCAGGAGCGAAATCGAACTCAATTTTAAAAAAATTAAGATCAGGTATTCTGTCCTGAATTTCGGTTCTTCGTATTGTAACATTCAATTCATATAATATAGTCCTGAAATTACCACAAGTTGTTGTAATTTTGTTATCAGTTGAAATTACCTTATAGTCATAGAAAAATTCGCATAATGAATCAACAATAATATCACCTGTAACGGTATCTTTTACCAAAACCGGATACTTTGCTTCCCGGATTAATCTATATGAATCTCCTTTTTTTGCAGGATATTTAATCAGCAGGGAACTATCGCAGTCCATGCAAACAAAACCTGATACAGTATTTGTATAGGGAAACAGATAGGATTTAAAATATTGAAGATTTGAAAGAATCGCAAAATAGGCTCCTCCAAGTGTATCTTTGCTTACCCAGATTTTAATGTAATTTTCTGTATATCTGTTGCTATCAAATTTTTCATCTATATATGAAAAGGTATGGTAATCCCAGCGATTGCTGTCGGCCAGCGGCATTATCACGTTATGAGTCTGATCTTTCAGTATTTTGTAATTATCCAAAGTATAAGTATCCGGCCCGGACGGAGAATCGTCGCAAGATGAAAAGATTAAAAATAATAGAGCTGTAAAAGTCATGAGTTTTTTCATAGGATAAACCTCTAACATCAATAAAACCTTAGTTTTCAATATAATGCTTTAATATAACAAAATTTAATAAATGAATCAAATTATTGATAAAATTATTAGCTAAATATTTTCTTTTTTTTTATATTTTGTAAAAAACAATTTGTTGATCATTAAAATCGGAGAAGTGATGAAGTATATTTACTTGTTTACTCTTTCAGTTGTAATTTTATTTTTTTCAGTTGATCTTTTTTCCCAGTACGACAAACCGGACGGGATTGCTTATTCAGAAAAAACCAATTCATATTATGTGGCAAATATTGGACCATCTGAATCGTGTAATGCAACAACTACACAGGCTATGGTATTAAAAATAGATACACTTGGCAATACATATCCTCATTCAACTGTTAACGGTATGACTGACCTTGCTATTGTAGGTGATACTATTTACGGTGTATTTATGTGCTCTGTTATCCGTTGTGATTTGAATTCATCACAGGTGTTCGGAACTGATTATTTCTTCAACAACAGCGATTATTTCAATCTGAATTCGGTTTGCTACGACGGAGGAAATTATCTTTATATGTCCGAAGGCAAAAGCTATAAGTTATACCGCTACGATATCAGAACGCGACAGCTTGAAATGTTCAATACAATGGATTCTATTCGCGGTCCTTCCGATATGATATTTGATGCGGATAATAACCGCCTGATAATCCTTTCGAACTGGAAAAATTCCATGAGGGCATCCAATATCGTTGCTGTTGATATTGAATCACGCGAAGTAACTATGCTGATGGAAACCAGCCTTTACAAACTTGAGGGTATCACTGAGGGGCCTGATGCATATTACATTGCAAGCTGGGATAATGGTGGCGAGTTCTCCGGAAAAATTTATAAGGTTAATTTTGATTTCTCGGGGCGGCCGGAAATATTCAGGCCGGGATATGCTCAACCATGCGATATACTGTACAATCCAGCCGACGGAAAGCTGGCCATACCCAATCAATTAACAAATACAGTTGATTTTATTCAACTGGTTGATATTGAGAAAATTCCCAAACTTCTTCCTATCGGCAAAGAAGGAGAACCTGTAAGCACAACTCCTGTTCTGAACTGGACAAATACCGGTGCTGACTATTACATTCTGCAACTCGCTGCAAAAACAAATTCAAACCTGCTTGGCGATAAGGATTTCGACGACCCGATAATCGAGAAATACGAGATACACGATACAACTTACACAGTTGAAACAGAACTGACCGACAATACTGTTTACGTCTGGCGCGTTCGGGCTGTTCACGGGAACGACGTTAGCCCCTGGTCGCGTATTATGGAGTTCACAACAGGCAAACCAAATTCTGTCGAATTCGCTATTATGAGCAGCGATATACAGATATATCCCAATCCTGCTTCAGATTATTTGAATATCAAATGCGATACCGATAGCGCCAACGCCGTAAATGTTGAAATACTAAACACAATCGGACAATCAATCAGGAATTATCAAAAAATCAACTCCGGGGTATTTGACGAAAAAATTGATATCAGCGATTTAAATCCGGGTGTTTACTTTGTTAAAATAACATCCGCTGGCAGACAGATGATTGAGTCCTTTGTTGTGGGAAGGTAGTTTTATCTCAAATTTTTATTAAAAAATCCTTCTGTGCTGACAGAAGGATTTTTTTTTACGATATTAAATTTATATCAGATATAATAATTCTGTGTATGAATCCAGCTAAACTTTGAAAACGGATTCCGAAATAAGCCGGAATGTTTTTTTATTTTGCGATTTCGCCATGCATCGTTAATCTGAAAAATTCATATCGCTACATTTATAAGGGTTGAGTTTCACGAATAAAATTCAGACAATGCTCCATTATAGCATTTCTATTATCATAGCGTTGGCTTCACCGCCACCGATACAAAGGCTGGCAATACCATATTTGCCGCCTGTCCGTTTCAGCGCGTTGATCAGTGTAGCAGTTATTCTTGCTCCTGAAGCTCCTATCGGGTGCCCAAGGGCAACAGCTCCGCCGTGGATATTCAATTTATCCATCGAAATCCCAAGCTCTTTCTGTGTGTATAGTGTAACCACTGAAAATGCTTCGTTCACTTCAAACAAGTCTATCTGATCAATTTTCATATCAGCTTTTGCCAGAACTTTTTTGATAGCCTCAGCCGGCGCTGTTGTAAACCATTCAGGCTTTTGGGCGTGTGAAACATGAGCAATTACTTTAGCAATCGGCTTGGCACCGATTTTTTCGGCATATTTATCGGATACAGCCACCATAGCTGCCGCGCCATCGTCAATTGATGAAGCGTTGGCAGCCGTCACGGTTCCGTCTTTTTTGAATGCCGGACGTAATGCGCCAACCTTATCAAATTTTACTTTAAATGGTTCCTCGTCTTTATCCACAACAATGTCGCCTCTGCGGTTTTTAATAGTCACGGGTATCATTTCATCGGCAAACCAGCCTTTTTCCGTAGCTTCAATAGCGCGTTTGTAACTCATAATAGCATATTCGTCCTGCTCTTCGCGGGATATTTTATATTCATCCGCGCAAAGTTCACCGGCCATACCCATGTGCAGGTTGTTGTAAACATCCCAAAGGCCGTCATTAACCATGGAATCAACTATCTCACCGTTGCCCATCCTGTATCCTGATCGTGCTTTAGGCAGCAGGTAGGGAGCATTAGTCATGGATTCCATTCCGCCAACAACGAATACTTCACTGTCGCCGCATCTTATGGCCTGATCGGCCAGCATAAGGCTTTTCAGCCCGCTTCCGCAAACTTTGTTGATAGTCATACATTCCACTGAAACCGGCAGGCCTGAATAAATGGCTGCCTGCCTTGCCGGTGCCTGGCCAATACCGGCAGTAAGCACATTACCCATAATAACTTCCTGAACTTCATTGCCGTCAATTCCGGCTCTATCGATAACGTTTTTAATAACTTCGGCGCCAAGTTGAGGAGCGCTGAGCGGTGCAAGCGAACCCATAAAAGCTCCGATAGGTGTTCTGCCGGCGGATAGAATTACAGTGTTCATAAAAATTCTCCAATTTTTTTAATAAAAAATTCAAAACAAATAAAATTGCAATTAGAAGCGAGAAATTAGCTGTTATATCTGTCCGGGCTGTGAAATCAAAAGAATTTGCCTGTCGGTAATTTTTTTTCTTTCAGAAGGTCAAAATTCGGAATTATCAGTTAAAACCTTTATTTTCAAAAGAATTTTATTTTCTTTTTTCTGTACATTCATCTTTTATGAATATATGGAATTCAAACAAATTTTCAAATTTCAATTAAAGATTTTATATTTGCTTGTTTGAAAGTGTGTAATTTATTTGAATGATATGAAAATATTCAGAGCAGAATCAGGGCCAATAGCAACAAATACATATCTTGCTTACGACGAGGAGGAAGGAGAAGGTATAATAATTGATGCTCCGCCTGAATGTTTGGATGCATTCAAAGCCACGATTGATAAGCTGGAAATAAAGATTGTGGCAGTTGTTCTTACACACTCGCATTGGGATCACAGCGCTGGCGCTGCCGAGTTGAAAAGGGAATTTGGGGTTCCTGTAGTTTTGCACGAAGAAGATAATTACAGGCTTATCGACCCGGAACCATACACTGTAATTCCACTGCCATTTGAAATTGAGAAGGTAGAATCCGACAGATTTCTGTTCGAAGGTGACGAAATTCTATTTGGAAATGAGAAGCTGATGGTATTTCACACACCTGGACACACTGAAGGAAGTATAATTCTGGTATCCGAAAATGAAAAAATAATTTTCAGCGGAGATTTAATTTTCAATAACGGGTACGGGAGATACGACTTGCACGGTGGTAACAGGGCTGTGCTTATGGATTCGTTGAAAAAGGTGCTGTTTTCGTTCAATGATGATTACACTGTTTTGCCGGGGCACGGCTCCCCGACAACGATCGGAACTGAAAAGAACAGGCCGGATTATTCGGGGGAATTATAAATAAATTAACAGGCGGAACCATTTCATTGCGGAAGATGAAATATTTTTCATATTTAAGTAATGTTTATTTTCATTTACATTGCTTATCTTGCATTTTGGTGATATTCACTCTGGGAGGGTGCTATTCCTTTACAGGAGGTTCGATACCACCGCATTTGAAAACTTTGAAGATTTCTCCTGTTGAAGACAACAGCGGATATGGAAATCCGGAATACAGGAATTTTCTGGCACAGGAGTTGTTTGATAAGTTTAGGAACGACAAGAGCTTTGAAATAGTTGAGCAGAACGCCAACGCTAATCTGAACGTAAGTATCGTGTCAATCAGGGAAGCAACGGTAGGAATAAGCGACGGAGGCTCGGCAGGAGAACTGGAAAGCGAAAGGAAAATAACAATATCATGTAAAGTTGAATATTTTGACGCGGTAAAAAAAGTGATGTTAATTGAGAAGAAGTTCAACAGCTTCGGAACTTTTGATGTTAATAATGCTTTTACAGAGCGTGATGAGGCAGTCAGGTCTGCCATAAGTCAAATAGCAGATGATATTATGCTGGCAGTTGTTTCAGGCTGGTAGCATACTTTTTTATTAATTATCATTAATAATACTTAGGGGCTGAACCCCTTAGCTTATGGAAAATATTATACTTATTGTTTACTTTGCCTCGTTGAGTGTACTTTTCGGTTTTGGTATCCACGGGCTTGTACTCCTGTATTATTTCAGGAAAACTGAAGGACAGAAGCGGGAAACGCCTGTAATGCCCGAAGATCATCCTGTTGTTACTGTTCAATTGCCGCTCTTTAACGAGTTGAATGTTGTGGAAAGGCTCATTGAATCAGTATGCAATTTCGATTATCCCCAGGATAAACTTGAAATTCAGGTACTAGACGATTCAACTGATGAAACAGTAAAAATTGCTTCGAACCTGGTAGATAGCTATGTTGCTAAAGGATTCAATATCAAGTATATCCACCGTATTGACAGGGCAGGCTTCAAAGCCGGAGCACTGAAGGCAGGGCTCGAAGTTGCCGAAGGCGATTACGTTGCAATTTTTGATGCGGACTTCGTGCCAAATCCGGACTTCCTGCAAAAAACAATACCGCATTTCAACAATTCTAAAGTTGGTATGGTACAAACCAGGTGGGAACATCTCAATGAGGAAGAATCCTACCTGACACGTGCGCAGGCTCTCGCGCTTGACGGGCATTTTGTGCTTGAACAGCAGGTAAGGAACAAGGCCGGATTTTTTATGAACTTCAATGGTACCGCAGGCGTATGGCGTAAAGAGTGTATTTTTGATGCCGGGAACTGGCAGCCTGACACTCTTACCGAAGACATGGACCTTAGTTACCGGGCTCAGCTTAAAGGATGGCAGTTTATCTATCTTCCCGATGTAACATCTCCCGCTGAATTGCCTGATAATATCAGCGCTCTGAAAACCCAGCAGTTCCGCTGGACCAAAGGAGCGGTGGAAACAGCAAAAAAACTTCTGCCAAGTGTGTTCCGTTCAGACCTTTCTCTGAAAGTGAAATTGGAATGCTTTATCCACCTTACAAGCAATATTGTTTTTCCGTTTATAATAATGGTTGCGTTCCTGAATGTGCCGATCGTAGTAATAAAAAATACTATTGGCGGTTTCGACAAAGTTTATTCTTTGATGTCGATTTTCGTTCTTGCTTCCATATCCACTTTTTTATTCTATACTTTTGCTCAAAAAGCCATTCACATAGACTGGCGCAGGCGGCTGTTGCTATTTCCTGTTTTTCTTGCCGGATCGATGGGCCTTGCCGTTAATAATACCAAAGCAGTTTTCGAAGCCCTTATAAACAAGAAATCAGGTTTTGCACGTACACCAAAATCCGGTGACAGCAAAATGCAGACAGTGAAGAAAAATTATACTTCCAGGAAGATCAGCGGTACAGTTGTTATGGAATTATTTCTTACACTTTACTTCTTTATTGGTATTGTAATTTCTGTGTATTACACCGAAATAGCTGCAATACCCTTCCAGCTTATGTTCCTGGCAGGGTTTGGTACTGTTGGTTACATGTCGTTGAAACACGCACTTGTAAAAGCCTGAAAAAAAAGAATTAAATTTTAAATATAAAAAGCTCCGGAGTGGAGCTTTTTTTGTTTGCCTTGTATAGCAACATATCTGTGCAAACTTACTAAAAGTGCTGATGCCCGAAATGTAAAATCTATATGCTTTAAGAATTTAGGATTTATTGACATTAGTAATGTTGGAACCGGCACTTTGCATCAGAATTATAAAGAAATACAGAATATAGTTCATCATAAGCCGTGGAAGTGGCTATTCCGCAGGATAGCGGGAAAGGAATAAAGCAGTTAGAATTTCTGCATTGCCCTGCTCCATTACCATAAATATATCAATGGAATTTGATTTTTACGACAAAAGTAAATATCTTACCATAAAATTGTTATCTAATTATTTTGAGAGTAATAAATTATGAATAAAACAGGTATTAATATTTATTCTGAGATAGGGCCGCTGGAGGCAGTAATACTTCATTCTCCGGGTATGGAGGTGCAGAATATGATTCCTGAAAATGTAGAGCGGGCACTTTATTCAGATATACTTAACCTGTCCGTTGCAAGGAAAGAATATACTCTGTTCGAGGAAGTATTAAGGAAGCTTACAAAAGTATTCAAAGTAAATGAACTGCTAAGAGATATTTTGGTTGATTCGGATGTTAAAGAAAATTTAATAGATAAAATATTTGAAACTGAAAAAGTTGACGAGAATAAATCATACCTTATGGAAAAAAAGGATGAAGAGCTGGCAAGGCTTCTTATCGAGGGAGTGCCAATGCTGAAGAACAACCTTACTAAATTTATTGACAAAAACAGATATTCTCTCAGGCCGCTTCATAATTTCTTTTTCACTCGAGATGCTTCAGTATCAATATTTGATAAAGTTCTTATCGGTAAGACTGCCAGTAAAGTAAGGATGAGAGAATCAACAATAATGGATGCTATATTCAGGCATCATCCTGCTTTTGATGTCAACACCATAAACCCTTCGATGAAAGTTCGAAACAACGAGATAATAATTGAAGGCGGAGATGTACTGATAGCAAGGGAAGATATTATTTTGGTTGGAATAGGCCCAAGAACCACAACCCAGGGAGTTGATTTTATTATTGATTCACTTTGCAGGGATGGATGTAAAAAGCATATCCTCGTGCAGGAACTACCGCACTCACCGGAATCTTTCATTCATCTTGATATGGCTTTTACTTTTCTTGATGTGGACAAATGCATGATATACGAACCTTTGATAATGAGATCAAGTAAAAATATTACGATCCATATTTTTGTTGAAAACGGCGAAGTAAAATTTATTCGCGAGGAAAAAAACATTCTTGCAGCACTGAAGGATCTGGGAATGGATCTTGAGCCAATGTACTGTGGCGGGAAAAAGGATCAATATAGCCAGGAAAGAGAACAGTGGCATTCCGGGGCTAACTTCTTTGCTGTCGGACCGGGGAAAGTGATTGGTTACGGCAGGAATTTTAACACGATAGAGGAACTGAACAATAACGGCTTTGAAGTGATAAAAGCTAAAGATCTGGTTGAAGACAAAATTAATATTGACGGAATTGATAAATATGTTATAACAATTGAAGGCTCTGAGCTTTCACGTGGCGGCGGCGGTGCAAGATGTATGACAATGCCTGTCCGGCGCGGCAAAGTTTAAACCTGTTTTGTTACAATATATAATAATTTTATTACCAATTTAAAGGATAGAAATGAAGAAACATATATTATTTTCTTTGATTGGCGCTGTTGTAATTTTTGTCTGGCAGTTTCTTGCCCATGCTTTTCCGAATTTTCATTCTGCTTCAAGCCAATACACTCCGTACCAGGATGAAATATTGCAAAAACTTGAAGCAATAAACCTTGATGAAGGAATGTATCATTTAGGCCAGCCCGACCCTTCTCTTTCTCAGGATGAAATTCAAAAAGAATGGGATAAGAAGTACATGGATAAACCATGGGCAACGCTTAATTACAGGCATAAAATGGATATGAACATGGCAATGCCTATGATCCGCAGCCTGCTTGTTGATATTGTTATTGCATGGTTTCTGTTTTGGATATTCCTGCAACAAAAAGAACCCAATCTTAAGAACCGTGTATTGACTTCAGTATTTATAGGGCTAATAGCATTTTTATTCCTGCCATATACTGAATTTATATGGTACAAGGAACCCGGAATTTTTGCTTATCTTGCCGATGCGGTAGTTCCCTGGCTAATTCTTGGCTTGATTGGGCATAAAATGGCAGGAAAGTAAGTAAACCGGATTCAATACACCTCTTTTTTCAAATTAATGGAGATATCCAATGAAATCACTGCTGTCGTTTTTACTCGCTTCACCTATGATAGCTTTTGCTGCCTGTTCATCTAATGTTGATTCTGACTGCGATGATGATGTTGATCTTGTTGCTGAAAAAGCCAAAGTTCAGATAGTTGTTGATAATCTTGTAACTCAGATAGAAACCGAGGATATGGATATGCTGTCGCAAATTTATGCCCACGACGATGATATTATTGCTTTCGGAACAGATGCTGATGAGCGCGTTGTTGGCTGGGAGGCATTGAAACAATTAATGGAGGCACAAAACGGGCAGACACAAAATACTGAAATCACCGTGAGCAACCAGGCCATAAAATTAAGCCCGAAAGGATATACTGCATGGTTTTCAGAATTACTGGACTGGAAATTTGATTTTGAAAGCGAACATTACAGTTTCTCAGGGGTTAGAATGAGCGGGGTATTGGAAAAAAGAGATGACGGATGGAAAATTGTACAAATACATACATCCATTGGGGTGGAATAATTAACTGTTTCCATTTACTGAACAGATATAGTTTTATTGTTTTTCAATAATTCAACATTTTCATCCGATGACCTGAAGTCATCGGATGAAAAACTATGTAATTAAAAGCTTACTTTATTTTTCCAGCGGGCTGCCGATAAGCGGCGGTTTGGGGAAATCGTCTTCCCAGGGCTTGATCTCGCCGTCCTCAAAAAGAATATCCGGTGTTACCAGTGATGAAACCACATACTGGTCGCCGCCGGTAACAAATGGCGATACTACCGCCGGGGCAAGATAGTTCATGGCGTAGCGGTTCTTGCCTGCAAGTATAATATCCTTGAAAGACTGCACTGTGAAGCCGTTACCTACTGATGTGCGGACTATCTCCTCGCGGCCGTCGGGATATATTTTATATAGCTCGGTCAGGGCAAGTTTATTCTGCCCAACCGGAGTAGGATACTCGCCACCCGTCATACGGAAAAAGGTTGTAAACATCAGGTTCTGGTTCAGTACTTTACGGACTATCAACCCGTATGGCAGCTCACGGTCTTTGCAAAGCTGCATCATTCTTTCTTTCAGTTCGGCGTCCGTTTTGCTGTGTTCCTCATCAGCACTGACAACGATATTGCTTAGCATGGCTGAACCGCCCCGCTTATGCCCGTTTGTTCCGCGCACTCGCCTTGTGGGTATCCTCTCTGATAGCAGGTTTTTCAGGTAGCCGTCCTTAACCAGGGGAACATCCTTTGCCATAATCCCGTCGTCGTCAATTTTATAATAGCCCATCAGCTTTGTTCTTTCAAGTTCTTTTGTGTTCGGCAGCGCTTCAATGCTCATGAATTCCGGAAGCACGCGCCCGCCTATCTTTGTCTGAAAAGCGGAATACCTGCCGCCGTCCTGCGTGCCGTTCTCGGTGAGCGGAGGCCTTTGCGCTACAAGATTAGGAGCAAATACCTGTGCAAAAATTTCCGCAGCAGCTCTTCCTTCAAATAATATTGGGCCGGAATAAGGTTCATAAAGGTAATCTGCTTTAAGAATTTTACTCAGTTTGTCTGCAACTGTTTTTGCAGCTCTCATAAGTGAGTCTTCAGATGGAAATTCTGATGGATTGTCGGCATAAGCTGTATAGAAATCAGATGAGGGCATGCCATCGTCGCTTTGGCTGATCCCTACAATTTCCAGCCCGGCCATCATTTCTGATTTTATATATTCGGTCCCCTCACTGTTCACATAGTAAATTGTTTTGGGGATATATTCCATACCAACGCCAGAAAGATAAATCTGCGGATAATCCCTGAAAACAGCAGAAAGCTTGTTGCATATTGTCTTATAAGTTTCAAAATCAAAATCCGGAGCACTGACAGTATCAATATGCTTTGAAGGTTGAACCTGCATAAAGTCGTGGGTAGTGTCCATTCTCATGCGGTTTTTAATAGTGGCTTCCTTTTTCGAGAATATCTCGGCTGTTTGCTTGTAGGCGGCGTCAGTTGCAAGCCATAGTTCCCGGCGCAGCATATCGTAATCAATTTCTATCGGGATATTTCTTTTCTTGAATCTTTCTTCGTCATCGCCACTACCAAAAAAGCTAAGCCCGATATCAAAGAAATTTGTATTGTCGAACTTGTAATCGCCCACCCTTACGCCAACAGTAAGCTGGGCGTATTTGTTGTCGGCAGTTTCGCTGATAGCGCCAAGCTCGCTTTTTATCTGTCGGGAATGCGTAACAGATAGCGTATATTCAACAAAGTAAGGCCTTTTCAGGTTCTCCAGTTTCAATTCGTCCATCGAACGTTTTATCTCGTCGCGCATGGCATTCATAATATCATCGTTAGCGCTCAAAGCCGTCGTGAAAAGTATTAAAAACAGGGGCGCAAAAATTGTAATCGACCTCCCCAAACCCCTCTGAAGGAGGGGCATAAACCTTTTAGCCCTTCCCTTCGTGGAGGGTATGAGTGGGGGCAAAATTGTACTGTTATATATACTTCCGGATTTATTGTCAGTATTTAAACTGTTACTAATTGTTAAAAATTTATTCTTTGTCATTTTATATTGATCCCAAATATTGATTTCAAATTGATTATGTGTTACTGCTCAGAGAATTATTAAATATATTATACTCTCTATTAATTTTTTCAGCGACAACCCAAATAGTACTTCGAAAAAAGAGTTTGATCTCTAAGCCCTCCCCTCCGGGGAGGGTTGGGAGGGGTCGGTTTTAATATGTATATTAAATTTTCAATATAATCACATATTCTGAGTAGCTACTATCTTTTCTTTCTTACTATTTATCCTTACTGATCTTTCCCGGGAACCGGAGCATCAAGTATAGGGAGCTTTGCCTGAGATTTTGCTTTTTTCTGCACCTCAATCAGCGACACGAGAAGGCTGGGAGAACAAGCCGAAACAGGCACGCCGCCGGATTCAGCGCCGCAAATACCGTTGAACACACCAAGGTCGTCGGCAGCCATAGTTATATTGGCAAAAGTGGCGAGCGGAGTTCCAATCAGATCGACGCCGCGAACCATTTCATCAGGCCTGCCGTCTGCATATACTTTATAAACGAGCAGCGGGTTTACGTTGAAAGCATTTGGAATCGAGCGACCGGTGAATGTGAATCCGCCCTGCACCTGCTCGAAATACAGGCCCCATTCTTTGTTTTCTTCTTTCAGCATTTCGCGTAGTTTGGCTGTCAGCTCTTCACGGCTGACAGTTTCATCAGCATTAACAATCAGGTTAGACTGTCGGGAAACAGCCCTGTGGCCCGGCGAGCGTCGCCCGTGGCCGTTGGAATGATCAAAATTCTCGATCGGCGAGCGCGACATAAGAAAACTGTTGAACTTACCATTATCAGCCACTACAACTTTCTGTGCTTCAATCCCTTCATCATCGTAGGGATAAAATCCTGATATTTCTCTGCCGCGTATAGTTTTAATTGTCGGATCCATTATCACATCAATGAAATCAGGCAGAATTTTCTTACCAACTGAATTTTTAAAGGTCTGGCTGGAATTCGGGTCTTTTTCCCTGTGGCCTTCCACCCTGTGGCCGAATATCTCATGGAAGAAAACGCCCGAAGCTTCACCCGACAGAATTGCCGGGCCGGAGTATGTATCCTCAAGCATGGGGGCTTTTCGTAATTGGTCGAGAGTTGAAATAAGTTTTTTCAGATCGTTTTTTATTATTTCAAAATCAGGCAGCCCGTCGGGAGTAAATGAGAAATAACTTTTATAAAGCGGCAGGCTCATCCCGTCTTCTGCTTTGGTTTTTACGTTAACATAAATGCGGAAGCGGTTTTCAGGCCATTTCAACTCGGCTCCCTCGCTGCTGACGAAGTATTTTGTCTGAATCTCGGCAAAAAAGCTTAGCTCGCCTATATACAGCCACTGGTAGGGCATAAAAATAGCAGAAAGTTCCTTTAGCTGCTTTCTGAATTTATCAATATCAATATTCATTTCCTTATTGTCTTCGATATATTGATATGCCCTTTCGTGCGAGAAGTCGGCTGAAGTATCCTCTTCTTTAATTTTCACGGCTTGGTTTGTACGGGCTTTTTCCAGCGTTTCCGTAGCTTTTTTGTATTGCTGGTCGGTCAGGAACCAGATAGATTTCCTAATAGCTTTTTCATCATTTTCTATCGGCAAAGCAGTATAATTGCGCCCTCCGCCGAAAGAAAAGCGCTGGCCGCGAATGATATGCGTATTATCAAACTTGTAATCGCCCACGCGCATATCAATATCAAGAATCCTGCTGCGGGTATCATTATCAGTTTTTATCCTGCCGAAAGAGGAGGTAATCGAAATTTTCCTGGTATCACTTATACCGTAGGAAATGAAATAGGGCGGCGTATCTTCCTGGCTAAGTACCTTCATCGATTTATCAAGTTCGGCCTTTGCCGCCTTCAGTACCGGGTCGGCTTTGCCAATGGCTGAACCGGTAAATAGTATTAGAATAAATAACATTAATGCTGCTGATTTTTTCATATAGTATCCGTTTATCTTATAAATTTACTGTAAACTACAAATATAAGGGTTTAGAACGGAATTAGCAGTGTATTATTGATTTGGGGGTGGAAAATTAGTAGGTGGGAGAATGATGTAAAAATACTGCAATTGCAATTCAACCTAATTGAAACAACGAAAGGTTTCCAATCCTACCTGAATCAAGGTTTCTGTTTTCATTTGTTTTATTTTATTTCTTTTGTAAATTTGCTTTATACATAGAAATCACTAAATAAAATTATTACTTTTCAAAATATTAATATTTTGATAAAGCTAAATTTTTCGGACAACTCCAAATTTGTTTAGTAAAGTTTATGAAAAATGATTTATATAAAAAGGAAAATGTACTGTTAGACAGTATCAAAGAAATCATTTTATCCGCGAGGAAATCTGTTTCAGTAAATGTTAATCGTCAACTAATAATGGCATACTGGAATATTGGCAGGATAATTATTGATAATGAAAAGGCCAACAATATTGATAATGTTTCATCAAGACAAATAATTCTTGAGTTATCAAAGCAATTAACATCTGAAATTGGTAAAGGATTTTCAAGATCCAATCTTTTCAATATGAGGAAATTTTATCTTGAATATCAGGATGTCCAGACACTGTCTGGACAATTAACATGGTCTCATATATGAATTTCATAATATTATTCAGTCAGGCAATCCGGGTTAAATCAATATACGATAACCAAATCACCCTCAGATCAAAATGCAGATAAACTTGAATAGAAGTATAAAATGGGAAAAAGAATAATACTAAAAATAGCGTGCAGTTTAGTGATCATACAGGAATTATTATTGATGTATCTTGTTTACAATGAAATTGGAGAATCAAATTTCACATCCCCCAAATTCACAATCACGAATTTGCGGGCTGGTAGTTATGGGAAAGGTCTGTATTCTGTGAAATTTTTTACCTTGGTTTGTGCCGTCATGGTCTTGGTTGCTGCACTCAAAGATAAATTTTTACAAAAAATTTTAAAATTTAGCTACCAAATCAAAGTTAGTAATTACTAATACATGTGTTTTAAGAATGATCCGAGCGATCCCCCATGCTTCCCGAGCGTTCCCCCATGCTTCCCGAGCGTTCCCTCGTGCCTTCCGAGCATTCCTCCATGCCTTCAGAGCATTCCCTCATGCCTTCCGAGCGTTCCCTCAAGCTTCCCGAGCGATCCCCCATGCCTTCAGAGCATTCCCTCATGCCTTCCGAGCGTTCCCTCAAGCTTCCCGAGCGATACCCCATGCTTCCCGAGCATTCCCCCATGCCTTCCGAGCGTTCCCCCAAGCTTCCCGAGCGTTCCCTCATGCTTCCGAAATTATCTTTTTTGACAAAATTTTACTCTCACAGGGGGCGGGAGGTGTCAAAGAATATAAATAAAGCACTTTTCGGATCAGCGATACAACAGAGTTTGCAGGGAGTTCAATTCGGAAGTGTAATGATTTAAAAAAACGGTTTAAGTATGAAACCACGAAACAGAGAAAAATATAAGGATTAGATGCCTTTCCTTTTATGCTGTTTGGGGATAACCAATATTCCAATACTACATTGATCAGATGTTTAAATTTTTGAAAAGTAGTTGATCGGTCCTGTTTTGACTTTAACAATTATAATAATTTCCCGTCAACTTTATTACTACTTTTAAAAGTTTTATGAAACTTATGATTAATCATGAAACTTATGAGATCGGATTTGAAGAATTTAGTCCCCTGAAAATGCCCTTTAAATATTAAAACATTATTTGATATATTCAGGATTTTATTCCATTATTTCGTATATTTAATTGGCTTGGATATTTGCCTGAATCAATTTTGCTCGTTCAGGTAAAAAGGTTTTTATGTATTGGGATAAGTTCTTTGTAATATTGGCAAATATGCGGCTTTTTTTGAAGTTAAGGCAAAAGTAATACAGGATAGATAAAAAGCCGCTTTGATAAATCAGCAGTTGTTAAATGTAAAATTAATGAAGAGTAAAAATAATGGCAGACAGATCAAGGATCGGAAGGAAATCATTACACGGAAAAATTATGTCAGCAGAAGAAGCTGCGGGATTAATTAAGCCAAATGACAATGTAGGGATGAGCGGATTTACAGGCTCGGGGTATCCCAAGGCAGTACCTCTTGCCCTTGCTAAACGGATAATGGACGCGAGCCTGCGAGGTGAGGATTTTAAAATCGGAGTATGGACGGGAGCATCTACTGCACCGGAACTGGATGGTGCACTGGCAATGGTGGACGGCATGAATTTAAGGCTCCCATATCAGTCAGACCCCGTTTCAAGAAAGAAAATTAACGCCGGTGAAATGGAATATACCGATATTCACCTGTCGCATGTAGCGCCTTTCGTAAGGAACGGCTTTCTTGGGAAATTGGATATAGCATTAATTGAAGTAACAAAAATTAAAGAAGACGGTTCAATTGTGCCATCTTCTTCGGTTGGAAATAATCTTACCTGGATCGATTGCGCCGATAAGGTGATCCTGGAAGTTAACTCATGGCAAAATGAAGAATTAGAGGGTATGCACGATATTTACCGCGACCAATGCGTTCCTAACAAAATTCCGATTCCGATTGTAAAACCAACCGACAGGCCGGGCTCACTTTATTTCCAAATACCCGATGACAAGATAATTGCAATTGTAGAAACAGATGATCCTGACAGGAATTCCCCTTTCAGCCCGCCGGATGAAGGATCAAAAAAAATTGCCGGATATATCCTGGAATTTCTTGAGCATGAAGTAAAAAAAGGAAGGATACCTGAAAATCTGCTTCCTTTGCAATCCGGCGTGGGTAATATTGCCAACGCGGTTCTTAACGGCCTGAACGAAGGCCCTTTCGAGAACCTTACTTCCTTCACCGAGGTTATTCAGGACGGCATGATTGATATGATGAAATCCGGAAAGCTGACTGTTGCTTCAGCTACGGCATTTTCTTTGTCGCCGGAAGCGATGACAGAAGTAAACAAAAATATGAGTCAGTACAATAAAAAAATTATCCTGAGGCCTCAGGAAATATCCAACCACCCGGAGATTATCCGCCGTCTGGGTTGCCTGGCTATGAATGGAATGATTGAAGCCGATATATACGGGAACGTAAACTCAACTCATATAATGGGAACAAAAATACAGAATGGTATCGGCGGTTCGGGCGATTTTACCCGGAACGGATATATTTCATTTTTCATGACCCCGTCTGTGGCAAAGAATGGAGATATTTCCTGCATTGTGCCAATGGTTTCTCATGTGGACCATACGGAACACGACGTGCATGTAATCGTTACCGAGCAGGGGCTTGCCGACCTGAGAGGACTGGCACCGCGCGAACGAGCAAAGGTGGTGATAGAAAACTGCGCTCATCCTGACTACAAGCCAATGCTTAAAGAATATTACCGCCGTGCATTGTCAACTTCTCCCGGCAAGCAAACGCCGCACAATATTGAACAGAGTTTGGCATGGCACGTTAATTTCCTGAACAAAGGAACAATGAAAGTATAGCTCCGGAAGTAAAGATGTGATTATCTGTTCGATACTTCTAAGCTGATAATAAATGAATGAAGGATAATAAATATTTCTGAGAAATTTTGTTGTTCTTGCTCTTAACAAAATCGTATCATATTTGCTTACTATTAGCATAGATAATGTGATATAGAAATATTGTAATTCGGGCAAAATCAGAAAATATCTGTTAATGCCGGAAATTTAATAAACCTTCCGCAGCTCCCGAAACTGCGGAAGGTTTTTTTGTGCCTATAATCAATAATAAATGTTATATTATTAAGGTGAATGAAAAATCAGAATATTAGTTGAGGGCCGGTGGGCTGATTATTATGAAATTTCCTGTACCAATATTATTATTAGTTTTAATTAGCTGTAACTTGCAAGCTTTTGATTTCAGAAGAGTAGAAGACCTTTTCAGTTTATCAGCTTCTTATGAAAATTCAAGGGGAAATAATTTTCTGAGCATTGGTATTGGCCTGTCTGATAATATTGCAAATCTAAAGGAATTGAAATATAACGATAGGCGTGAACTATCTTCTTTTTCGAAAGTTGATGGATGTATCAGGTTACCATATATTTATTTCAACAACAGCTTATCTACCGCAGGAAATGTTAGTTCTGTAGGATATTGTTTAATTGATCTTGATGTAACCGGTACACACATTGGGTTTGATCGTTCTTTTGGCTTCAAAATTATGGAACGAGAAGATAATATCAATTTCAGAAAAATAACTTATGCCGAAGGCAGTTTCGGATTGCTACGAAGTTTCCCGATAAATTTTAATAAAGAAATTGATTTAAAGCTCGGGTTGAGGGCTGGTATTGGTTCAATTGCCCCGTCCTACTCAATGTTTCCGGAAATCCGGCACAGTATGGCCTCGTCGGCTTCGGCAAATTTAACTCCTGAAATAGCAGGTAATATTAATTTCAACCCTGTATCGCTTGATTTCGAATACATTCATAATATTCATTTTCTTTATAAAGAAGGTAAAAAGCTTTATTGCCGGCAGGCTTCAGTCGGTTTGAATTTCTACAAAATGCAATTTTTCGAAATGGGCCAATATTACAATAAGCATTTTCGCGGAATAAAGGACTGGGAAATTCAGATTCGGATGATTTATTCCAAATTTTCATACGATCAATTAGACACCGAATCTATGAGTTTTCAAATTGGATTCAAATATTATTATACCATCATTAAAAATTTTGTTATGGAGTAATAAGATAATGACAGGTAGAATATTAATATTTATTATTGCTTTGGCATTTCAGTCATGCGTATTTTCAAATTATCAAACTATCAAGGATGATCTGATTTTACCGGACGACGGAAGCCGTGAGGATCAGATCGCCGTCAGTTGCCTTATAGCTTCTTACCCCAATGATATATGTGAATTACTGGACTCGGCGGGATATTCGATAGTTCATTATTTCGATTTTAATTATAAATTGGATATGCTTAATGATTTTGAAAAAGATAATTATTATTTCGACGGCATCTATTATAATAATTATTTCATGGAAAATTCTAATGACAATAATATTAATAGATTTATCAGGTTAAAATCCGATAGCAGGGATACTTACCTGATTTTTACCTTCAGCTTAAAGTTTGGGAAGTGGTATATAAGCAATATATATTCAAGTGTATTACAATATAAATTCAGATAATCTCATGAAAACCGGCGTATATTTTATTTTCTTTTTAACACTTTTTAACTCATGTAAATTATATTATATAAGCGAGAACGACAACACGCTCGAAATATCCATCCCCGGCGAGGACTGGGAGGTAGTTTATAAGCCTGAACAGGCAGTTACTTATAACTACCTGCGGCATGAGGGAAAAATTTACGGCGACGATAAGCTGTTTGCCGCAGCTTTCATGGATAGCAATATAACCTTGAGCTTAAATTTTTATGAAAACCAAAATTTGTGGCATATTCACAACAGGACAAATTGTGAAGAGAGCGATATGCAACCATGTAAAAACAGTATCCTAAATTTTTCGGGCGATCTATATTGCTGCGAGTATTCTATAGATTCCGTTGATGTATCCTGGCCCGGCGAGAATCATAGAATCGTATATTTCAAAAAGGGAGCCTGGCTTGTAGTATTCCATGTTTCCATGCCTCTATCAGCAGACAACAAAGAACAAATTTATGATGAGATTTTCAGTTGTATCCGTATTGAAAAGGATTAGGAATATTGATTATGGTTAAGACCATCCAATGTTTTTAATAATAAAGTTCAATGGAATCTTCAATCATTTTAAAAGTTTCCGTTTCATCCTGATTCTGACTTTTGCAATCCGTGAGGTCAAATTCAAGAAAAAAATCACCGTATTCAATATTTAAAATACTCATTTCAACCATTATTCCAAAATCTAATTCTTTACATTCAAATAAATATTCTAAATGATATTTAATGTATTTATGACCATTTCTTTTGTATATATCACCCCTTGATATAACTCGAAAATGCTTTAACATATGATAACCAAATTCAGCCTGATTATCAACTAAATCAGCATAATCTTTAAGAGAGTAATTTAAATAATCAGGATATTTTGATGTAATATCAAAATTAAAGGTGGGTGATACTAATCCATAACATTTATTAAATTCAGGATTATACTTTGTCAACCTCAAAGACGGACAACCAATAGCAGAAATGAAATCTTGTTTATAATACTCATATTCGCCCATAAGAATATGATTATTCATTCCTATTTCAAATTGCTCTGAATCTAACATAGTCCATTCTTTAGGAACTTTGAAGCTAATACCAAATAAATCATTGAAATACCTTCCATTATTTATATAGGTAACCTTCATTTTTTCGTTAGACCTGCTAATTAATACATTTTCTAAATATTTATTTATTTTCTCTTTTTTCATTTCTTAACCAAAGATTTTTCATGCGATTTTCCCTCATTCAGCTTCTTAATTGCGGAATCCAGCCTGCTTTTATTTCTTCCGGACGATGTTTCATGCCTGGTAGCGCACAAAGCATTGTATTCATCAAGAGACAGGACTACAATGCCGCGGTTCTTACCGCGATTGATGATCAGGGTATCGAGATTTTCATTAATTCTGTCGGCAAAGTATTTCAGGTTTTTCCTGAATTCCGTTAAAGTTGTTGTCATCATTGTATCGTCCAATATAAAGTACATTATTCTGTACTATAATATGTACATAATTCAACTAAAGCAAATAATATTTTAGATAAATTTATCCCTTCTATACTGGTATATACAAAAAGACAAACAAAATTATTCAAATTTTGATGCTCCACGTCTTTCTAAAATAATACTTGATATATTTTGCTTTTCGTGTCGTTAGATTACTATCAATAATAATTTAAAAACAGTTGAATTTAATTCTATACTGCCGTAAGCTGAATTGATAAACCCAATGCATTGGCAACCAGCATAAGATTAGATATTCTAACGTCTTCCCCGTTCTCAATCCTTGATATATACGGCCGCTTCTTTCCTATCAACTCGGCTAGTTTTTCTTGTGTCATATTAAGTTCTTTTCTCCTGTTTCTTATTATCTCGCCGAAATAGTATGAATATGCTTCGTTGCGGAATTGTTCCCTGCTTTCCGATCCTTTTTCGCCATAGCGTTCTGCCAATATTTCTTTTGCCCTGATTGTTTTCATGATACTTTACCTTTCAGATAATCTTTCAAAATTTTATCCGCTTCTTTTAATGCCTTTACATAATCTTTATTCGACTTTTTAATAAATCCATTTAAACATACTGCAAGAGAACATTCAGAGAAATTATTGTGATCTATTGCAAAAATTATTACTCTGTATTCATTACCTGCTTTAATTCGCAATTCATAATATTCTGTATTAATCAATTTTTTTACAAAATTTTTATGAACGACTTTAATTTCACCAATAACTTCAATTAATTGAAAGAATTTATTTGCTACTCTTTCCGGTTGGGAATCAATAAATTCTAAACATTTTTCTGTTATATCTATTTCTCTCATCAAACAAATGTAACGTATTCGTTACATATATACAAGAATTATTTAAATATTTACAATTTTCAAAATATCATCTTTCTAAAATAACACTTGATTTATTTATTACCGGCCATGGTCATATAAACTATTTCCTGTCGTAATGGAACCTGCATTTGGCAATTTGTATTTCATCCCCTTCAACCCTGTAAATCAACCTGTGCTCCCCGTCAATTCTCCTCGACCAGAAACCATTGTATTCAAATTTCAAAGGTTCAGGCTTGCCAAGGCCCGAAAAGGGATTTCTTGAGATATCTTTTAGCAGTTTATTTATTTTTCTCAAAATCTTTTTATCAGTTTTCTGCCAATAAAGGTAATCATCCCATGATTCATCTACAAAGATGTATTTCATTCTTCAACCAAAGATTTTTCATGCGATTTTCCCTCATTAAGCTTCTTAATTGCGGAATCCAGCCTGCTTTTATTTCTTTCGGACGATGTTTCATGCCTGGTAGCGCACAAAGCATTGTATTCATCAAGGGACAGGACTACAATGCCGCGGTTCTTGCCGCGATTGATGATCAGGGTATCGAAATTTTCAATAATTCTGTCAGCATAGTATTTCAGGTTTTTCCTGAATTCCGTTAAAGTTGTTGTCATCATTGAATTGTCCAATATAAAGTACATTATTCTGTACTATAATATGTAAATAATTCAACTAAAGCAAATAATATTTGAGATAAATTTATCCCGAATATCGTATATATACAAAAAGACAAACAAAATTATTCAAATATTGATATTCTCTACCATCCTTCTAAAATAACACTTGATTTATTTATATCTTATCCTTATATTTTTCCATTGTACTTACACAGGAAATGACATATCAAACGGAGGCGTTATGAAATTTTTATTACTTATTTTTTCTATATTTTCTCTCTCGATTTCAAATGTTTATTCAAATCTTGTAGAGCTTGCTAATGATAACGGCTCGCCACGAGCCGGACACCAGACGCCAAGCGGATGGGCGGAAAATGAAACTTACGAGGAATCGGCAATGCTGTCGCCTGACGGGCCTTGCTCATTTAAAGAAATTAAAATTTATTACACTGGCGATGAACCCGGATTAGACACCATTTATGTGGCCGGCGATCCTTCCGAAGGTGCCATTCCACCCACAGGCTGGGTTTGGGATTATAACCTGCTTATCGATCCGATTATTATCGAGTACGACGGAAATCCCGGATGGGTTAGCATACCAGTTAGCAACCTCAGATCAGACGGCTTCGACCGTATCTGGATTCAGCACAGCACGGGAAAGAACGGGCCATGGTTCGCTGCGGATGATAACAGCCAGACACAGCCATATACCTCATATATGATGAACCCGTTTAAAACAAATTCCCTTGGTGGCCCCGGTAATTATTACCTTGCCACGGGCGATTACATGGTAAGGAGCATAATTGAATATACATACCCGGATAATAATACTTCCCAGCCGGCACCTGCACCCCTGTTCCTTGACGTTAGCGTTGAAGCAGGCTTGACTGATGACTCGGGCAATCCCCTGCGTTCGGCTATGGCGAGCGCCCCGGACTGGAATAATGACGGCTTTGCAGACCTTGCAATTGGCAGCAGATTCTTTGAGAATAACGGTGATGGAACATACAGCAATGTTAGCTCAAGGTTCGGTTTCAACTGCTTTGCAACAGTTTGGGCAGACGTTGATAACGACGGCAATTTAGATGCGTTCTCCGCAAGGGGCAGCGGCAACGATAAAATGTACTGGGGCAATGGCGACGGTACTTTTACAGAGCAGACTGACCCTGATATTGTGAAGGATGCGCCTACTGTTACCCCTATCTGGCTGGATTATAATAACGACGGGCTGCTTGACCTGTTTATAGCTTATGGCCGCAGCGGATCATATCCCAATGAAGTATTCTACCAGGATAAACTTTTCAAAAATCTTGGCAACCGGGAATTTGAAGATGTTACATCTTCATCAGGAATTGCAGCAGGCGAGCCTTCCCCATATTACGACTGCTGGGGCGCGAGTGTTTGCGATTACAACGACGACGGCTGGCCGGATATTTTCGTTGCAACATATCGCCTTGCTCCCGACCTGCTTTATAAAAACAACGGCGACGGTACCTTTACCGAAGTTGGAGCTGAAACAGGCGCACGTGGTGTTCCAACTCAGCAGGCAAATTATTTCGGGCACGGAATGGGCTCTGACTGGGCTGATTACAACAATGACGGCTACATGGACCTTGCAATCGGCAATCTGGGGCATCCGGACTGGCGCGGTGCTGTTTCCAATCCGTCAATGATCATGAAAAACAACGGCCCCGATGATTACTCATTTACAAATGTAAAGGAAGAACTGGGATTAAAATTCTTTGAAATGAATGCAGGTATGGTTTGGGCTGATTTCGATAACGACGGGTTCCAGGACCTTTACCACTGCCAGTATTCATACGACCGAAGAGGCGACGGCGTTGACCGCCTGTCCAGGCTATACATGAATTCCGGTGCCGATAATGATTTCCGTTTAAGGGATAAAACCTGGGAATACGGCCCGGTAATTCACGGCGCATGGGCCCCCATAAGGCTGGATTACGACCTGGACGGTGATATGGATTTGCTTGTTGCCAGCAGCCAGGAATATGTAAAACTTTTCAGGAATGATATTCCCCGCGAAAATTCGTACCTTGAAATTATTCCTTCAAACCAATTCCTTAACGACGGCTCGGGAGTTAATGCTTCGGGTTATGGTGCAAAGGCAAGGCTTGCTGCCAATAATGGCGAGTTGGTTCGCTGGCTGCCGGGATCTGTTATGAACGGCAGGGCTGCACAATCATCTGATATGATTCATTTCGGAACCGGCAGAGATAATGCAATACATAATTTATACTTTACGGTTAATGATGAACAAACGACTTTAAGAACGACGAAAGGGTTAAAATCTAATATTTGTATCAGGCTGGACACAAACGGTAATATTAAAAGAGTAAAAACAGCTGTTGGCCTGCTGTCACCTAAAAATTTTGCTTATGGCAAAACTTCATCAGTTACCCTGGAATGGCAGTTTGTTCCGGATGCTGTTAACTATACGGTTTCGCTTGCAAAAGACAATCCGGAAAATGTAATTGAAACAATAGAAACATCTGAATTTCCCACATTCGATGAACTAGAAGACGGCGTATATTTTTGGAAAGTAATACCTGAATACGATAATATCGGCAATAATAACCCGGAGCACTGGTCATCAACATGGCAGTTCACCGTTGGTATGCCTGCGCCCGGAGCGCCTGAATTAAACCGACCTGAGAATAATGAAACCGACGTTACCGTCATCCCTGAAATGAACTGGTCTGATGTCAGATATAATGTTGATTTTGGTTATAAAACAATGTTTCACATACAGTTAGCACTTGACGAAAACTTTACTGAAATTGTTGAAGATCAGGAAAATATCAAAAATTTCATTTTTAAAATTACTGATTCTCTTGATGCAAATACCAGATACTACTGGAGGGTTCGCGCTGTGAATACGATTAATGCCGAGCGGCCTGCTTACGGGCCATGGAGTGATACGTGGTCATTCATGACATTGGCAGTTCCAGGTATTCCGGTATTACTTGAGCCCGGAAACGGAGCTACTGAAGTTAAGATCAGAGCCAAGCTGCAATGGGAAGATGTTGACAATGCTGACTTCTATGAAGTTTGGGCATCAACTGATAGTGAATTCAATAATATCGTGTATGAAAAAACCGGGATTTCCCTTGCCAGGACAACAATTTTCAGCGAACTGGAAGGCTCAACGACTTATTACTGGAAAGTACGCGCTCACAATGCGGCAGGCCCGGGAGAAATTAGCGAAACATGGAGCTTCACAACAGAAATTGATACAGATGTACCGCAAACATTTGAAGAAGGTTTCGGTATAATATCAATAAGTCCGCTACCATTCAATTACAGGACTGTTATTGCAATAAATATTCCTCGTGATGAATTCAGCAGCATTGAAATAATGGACGTATTCGGTAATACGGTCTATACGGTAGTATCTGGCAGCATGACAGCCGGTGATCATAAATTCTCATGGATACCTGAAAATGTAAGTTCAGGTGTTTATTTTGTTAAACTCAGATCAGGAAGGTTCGTTCAGACAGAAAAAGTTATTTATCAGGATTAATTATTAATGTTCATCCGATGACCTGGAGTCATCGGATGGGTATTTAAATCACTCTTTCACAAATTACTATTAACAAAAGAATAAGTTTTTCGATTATTGAATTATTGTAAGCTTTTTACTTAATTAAAAATTGGTTTGTTACAGATTATTATAATTTGGATTTTAATAATTTATACTTATATTCGTTCTAATTAAAAACATTGCATTTTGAACCGGAGGTTTATAGGTCCGATTTTACCAGTTTATAAAAATTCAGTTGGCAATTAGTAAAAAGCCTATGAATTTTAGGTTTATAAACTAATTTTTTTGTAATTTGCAAGAATGTAATGTTGTAATTAGGAGTATTAGTTGTGCTCTGGAAAAAAGAAAATTCGGAAGAAGACAGGCAAAGACAGGAAAAAATCAGGAATCTGGGTAAGTTCCCTAATCATTTAGCAGTTATAATGGACGGAAACGGACGCTGGGCTCTGGAAAGAGGGCTTGGAAGGATAAACGGGCACCAGGAAGGAATTAACAGCGTTCGCGATATTGTGAAAGCATCCTCCCAGCTTGGAATTAAATATCTTACATTGTACGCATTTTCGAATGAAAACTGGAACAGGCCGGCTGATGAGGTTGGTGGTTTGATGAAGATCCTTGAGTTTTATCTTAGAAAAGAATTCGAAGAACTTCATAAAAACCAGGTTCGTATTAACGCTATCGGTAAATTAAGTTCGCTACCCAAAGTAGTTCAGAAACTGCTCCATGATGCCATGGAAAAAACCAAAGACAACCAGGGACTGACACTGACACTGGCGCTTAGTTACAGTGGCAGGTGGGATATTGTGCGAGCTGTACAAATGATATCACTTGATGTAAGGCGCGGAAAAGTATCTCCGGAAGATATTAACGAAGAGCTTTTTTCTTCTTATCTTCAAACCGAGGATATTCCTGATCCTGATTTTCTAATTCGCACAAGTGGCGAAATGCGCCTGAGCAATTTCCTTCTTTGGGAAATGGCTTATGGAGAAATGTACATTACACGGAAATTCTGGCCTGAATTCAGGCGGGACGACCTTTATGAGGCTCTGGAAAGCTTTATGTCCCGTGAAAGGCGTTACGGACGCACTACCGCACAATTGAAAAATAGTGAAGAAGGTTCTCAAAACGAATCATATTTTAAAAGAGTTGTTAAAGCAATTAAGTCAACAAAAAAATAATGCGATTATTCTGCTCAATATCCCTTGCGATATCAATTATTATATTCTTCGGCGCAAAAACCGAATCCTTTGCTCAATATGGAATGGAACAAGCCACTTATACGATTGCCGGAATGGAAGTTCAGGGCAATAAATATTCCGATGCCGAAACTATAGTAAACCTTACAGGCCTTAGGATCGGCGATAAGATTACTCTGCCGAGTGATAATAAATTGAATACGGCTATCAGGAATCTGTGGAAAAGAAAACAATTCTCTTCTGTGGAAATTATGGTGGACAGGCTTACCGAGCTTGGCGTTTTTCTGGTTATCAAAGTTGAAGAATTTCCACGTCTGAATTCAGTTAATGTTGAATCCAACGAGGAACTTACAAAAAGAGAGATTATTGATGATATCGGCAAAGTCAAGGGGGATATCATTACCGGGTACGACCTTTACATGATAGAGAAAAATATTAAGCGGCTTTATGAAGAAGAAGGGCTGATGTTCGCTAAAGTCGATGCCGAACTGGATAAAGCTGATACTGCACGGTATGCTGATATGAATATCGAAATTGATGAAGGCGTGGAATTTTATGTCAGATCAATTACTTTTAACGGTAATGAAGTATTTGATGATGACGATCTTGCTTCTGCTTTTGATGATACTCATACCAAATCATGGTACGAATTCTGGAGTTCTTCAAAATTTGATAAAAATGAATATGAGACTGATCTCGGGCTTTTAAAACAATTTTTTAAGAGAGAAGGATATATTGATGCCCGTATTTTGTCTGATTCACTTATTTATAACGAAGATGAAGAAACTGTTGATATTGTCCTGAATGTGGATGAAGGTAATAAATATTATTTAAGGAATGTCAGCTTTGAAGGTAATACCGTATATGAAGACGATTTACTTTTAAAAAGGCTTGATTTTAAAGTCGGGGACGAATACAATGCCGAACAGTTCGAGGCCAATCTTAGAGCAAATGAAGACCAGACCGATGTAAGCTCGCTATATATGGATAACGGCTACCTGATGTTCAGGATCGAGAAAGAAGAGAAAAGAGTAGCTTCTGATTCCGTTGATGTGAAGATTAGTATTTTCGAAAATTCAAGGGTTACTATCAGGCGCGTAAATATCGTTGGTAATACCAAAACCAAGGATAAAGTTATCCGCAGGGAGCTTTACACACGCCCCGGAGATTATTTCAACCGTTCCGCGATTATTCGCAGCGTAAAGGCTCTTGGAGTTCTTCAGTACTTCAACCCCGAGGCACTCAGGCCGGACGTGAAACCTGTTGATAATACACGCGTTGATCTTGAATATACCGTTGAAGAGCAATCAACTGATACATTTAATGCCTCTATCGGGTTTGCCGGAACATTCGGTCTTACCGGAGCTATCGGTATGACATTCAATAATTTTTCTCTGGCCGAGCCCTTGCAGGGCGGAGCCGGACAGGTTCTGAATTTTACATGGGAATTCGGACAGGCCAGCAGGTATCAGACTTTGTCACTTGGTTTCACCGAACCATGGCTTTTTGATGAACCTACAACTGTTGGTTTTAATATATTCAACACAAATGTTGATTATTTCTACAAATTGAAACGCACGGGTATTCAGTTCAATGTTGGCCGAAGATTCCGCTGGCCGGATGATTACTGGCGTGGTGACTGGAGCATCAGGCTTCAGGAAAACAATGTTGGTGAAAATATTTCATCATATTACAGGCCTGGACTTAATACAGAAATTACATTGGTACAGTCATTCTCACGCATAAGCCTGAATAACAGGTTCTTCGCTACCGACGGTTCACAGTTCAGCTATACAACTTCTGTAGCTCTCGGGGCTGCCGGGCTTGGAACAACTGACTATATTAAGAATGAAATAACTTTTGATACATACAATCCTCTGTATAAAATTGAAGATTATGACAGGGTTGTACTTTACCTTGGTACAAAAATGGGTTACCTGACCGGTTTTGAATCTGATACCGCTATGTCGCCACTGGAATTATATTATATGGGTGGTAACGGTTTATCAGGATTTGGCGTTACGCCGCTCAGAGGATATGACGACAGGGCTGTTGGCGTGCAGGACGGAGGCAGGATTATGCTTCGTACCACAGCCGAGCTGCGCTTTGCACTGGCAGTAAATCCAATGCCTATATATTTCTACGGTTTTGCCGAGGCAGGTAATGTATGGACAAACTTAAGAAATACAGATCCTTTTGATTTGAAAAGATCAGCCGGTGTGGGTGTACAGCTTATGATTAACCCGATCGGGATTATCGGATTCAGTTACGGATATGGATTTGACAAAGATAACACCGGAGTGAAATCAGGATGGAAATTCCTGTTCCACCTTGGTAATTATATGTAAATAATAATGTTTATTATAAATGAATAATTTATTGGAGAAAAAATGAAGAAATTTTATGCTGTAATTTTTGCCCTTGTTCTTTTCGGGCTTTATACTAATGCAAACGCACAGGCAGTTAAAGTTGGTGTTGTAAACATGGAAACTATAGCCCAGCAAATGCCTGAAGCCAAACAGGCACAAAAAGACCTTCAGGATATGACAAAAAAATATCAGGATACTTTAATGCAGATGCAAAGCTCTCTGGAAGAAAAATTCCAGCAGTATCAGAAGCAAAAAGGTATGATGACTCCCGAGCAGCAGCAGAAAGAAGAAGCGGCTTTGCAGCAGGAAAATATGCAGATTCTTCAGTACAGAGAATCAATTTTCGGGCAGACAGGCCTTCTTATTCAGAAAAACAATGCCCTGCTTGAGCCAATAAGAGAAAAAATCCGTTTGGCCATAGAAAAAGTATCCAAAAAAGAAAAAATTACTCTCGTATTTGATACTTCAAGTACATCACTTTTGTATTTCGACGAGAAATTTGATATTACTTTCAGAGTTTTGGATGAAATAAAACGTGGTAATAAATAGTTGAATTAATTTGTTTTTGCCTGTGGAAGTTTTTACCGGATTTTTAGATAGTATTAAAAACAGGACTCTTATTATGACTATTAAAAAAATTATTTTTGCAGCAATGCTAATAATCCTTTCGCTACCGGCGGGAATGATGGCTCAGAAAGTGGCGTTTATTTCCTCGGATGCGATCAGGAAGCATTTTCTTGAAAACAAACAGGCTGAGCAAAGAATACAGTCTATGGTGGAAGAGTGGAAGAGGGAACTTGATGCTATGCAGCAGGAAATTGAATCTCTCGAGTTCGAAATACAGAAAAACAGGCTCGTATGGAGCGATGCCGAAAGAGTTATGAAGGAAAAAGAACTTGAGCAGAAAAAACAAAACCGCCTTCAATACGCTAAAACAAAATTTGAAGCCGGTGGGGAATATGATGAAACTGTGAAGATTATCATGCGACCCGTTGAAGAAAAAATTTATGCTGCTGTTCAGGAAGTTGCTGCGGAACAGGGATTCGACATGGTTTGGGATCAGAGTAAACAGCCCATGCCTTACGTTAATTTTAAATACGACCTTACGGTTAAAGTTCTTCGTAAACTTGGTGTGGATGTTGACAAACTGGAACAGGACCTGAAAAAGAAAATCGAAAATGATCCGCGCAACAAGAAGAAAAAAAGCTATAAACCACGCCGCAGAAGCCGTTCAAGCAAAAGCAGGGAAATTGAAAGAGATCCTGTTGAAAACAGCCAGCCGGCAGAAGGCAGCGAAGAAGTAGAAGAGCAGGAAGAAAATCCGAAGGAACCGGGCGAAGAAGGAAAACTTCCCGAAATGCCCACGGGGCCGAACAGAAAATAGAATAATAATATTTATTGGAATATATGGTTATGAAGCCAATTTCATGCGAAAAAATTGCTGAAATAATCAATGGCCGGTTTGAAGGACAGACCGGCCTTTCTGTTAATGGTTTTAACAGAATTGAACAGGCCACAGAAGGAGAATTGACTTTTCTTTCCGACGAAAAATTTGAAAAGTTCCTTGCCACAACAGGGGCAAGCTGCATAATAGTAAAAGATTCACTTAAAGCTGAACCCGCGGATAATCAATGTTTTATCAGGGTTGAGAACCCTTATTTCAAGCTGGCGGAACTATTCAAAGCCGTTGATGCAATGGCTGAAAAGCCCAGGCCTATGATACATCCTTCAGCTGTTATAGCTGAAAGCGCCGAGATATCCGGAACTGCTTTTATCGGGGCAAACTGTGTGATAGGTGAGAACTGCAAAGTAGCCGACAATGTAATAATTATGCCAAATATTACTCTATATGACAATGTTTCAATCGGTAAATCAACCAGGGTAAACTCATCGGTTGTTATTTATCAGGATTGTATAATCGGTAATGAGGTTATTATTCATTCCGGTGCCATTATCGGGGCTGACGGTTTCGGTTATCTTGAAAATGCAGACGGTTCCTATGATAAAATACCCCAGCTCGGAAACGTTGTAATCGGAGATCGCGTTGAGATAGGTGCAAATACTACAATTGACAGGGCGCTGCTTGGCTCAACAATTGTTGAAGACGGAGTGAAGATTGATAACCTGGTTCAGATAGGGCACAATTGTTCGATTGGTGAGAATACTGCAATAGTATCGCAGGTAGGTATTGCAGGTTCCGTGAATATCGGTAAACGCAACAGGCTTGGCGGGCAGGTAGGCTTTGCCGGCCACATGGATACTGCCGACGATGTTATCGTAATGGCACAATCCGGTGTTTCCAAGTCAATAACAAAGAAAGGTATCTATTTTGGTTCACCGGCAAGGGAAAGACTGAAAGGATTCAAGATCGAGGCTGTTATCCGTTCCCTTCCTGAAATGCGGAATGACCTGAATACTCTTAAGAAATCAGTTGATAAAATGCTTAAGCAGATTGATAATGGCTGATTCAAAACCTCAATGTATGATAAAAAAAGGACGACACTCTAATTTGTCGTCCTTTTTGGCATATTAGAAATTCAATCAATAATTTCATAGCTGCTCATCTGAACCGGGGCGTTTAAGGTTGGGAGCATCCTTTCCAGCAGGATACCCTCGTCGGGATTGTATTCATAGCCGAAAGTAGCTCTAACACCCATGGATATGAAATGGACGGCTCTATCCAGGGCTATCGGCAGCGAATCGCCCTGCAGCAGGGAACCCGTAACCACACTTGCAAAAGCATCGCCTGTACCGGGGTAATCGGCAGGCAGGTATGAACAGCTAACACGCCAGAAACGGTCGCCTCTTTTATTGTAAGCCACCACAGATGTTCCCTTCGCATCACCATTCTGATTATTCAAATCGGAAGGCACTGAAGTTGCAATAACAATTCTCGGGCCTGTTTTTGCCAGTTGTAGTATATCATTTTTTAATTCTTCCATACCGATTGCAGGATTGTATGGTTTGTCAAGCAGCAGGGCAAGTTCGGTCAGGTTGGGAGTGATTATATCTGCATCCCTTACAAGTTTCTTCATTTCCTGAACGACCTCATCATTCAGGGGGCCGTAAACTTTACCATTATCCCCGAGAACAGGATCAACAACCACAAGTGTCTTTTCTTTTTTGAAATCTTTTATGAAATCAATAACAATATCTATCTGCCTGTGTGAACCCAGAAAACCGGAATATATTGCATCGAATTTTATGTCCAGTTCTTTCCAATGGTCTATCATTGGCTGCATGTGGTCGGTCAGATCCACGAAGTGGTAACCTTTGAACTTGCTATGCGTGGAAAGAACCGCGGTAGGGAGGGGGCAAACCTGAGCCCCCATTGTGGATAGAATCGGAGTAACAACCGTCAGCGAAGCACGTCCGAAGCCTGATAGGTCATGTATTGCAGCTATTCTCTTTATCGGTGATTTCATAATATTTGTGCCTGCTTTCTATTCGTAAAACTGCCTTGAGAAATATGCTTCAGGGCTGATAGGCAGAGGATTAATCTCCAGCCATTTACCGAGACGTGCAAGGTCTTTTAGATGATTTTCCTTCCATGCTTCAAATTCTTCCGGAGCCCCATTCTTTAAAATCCAATAATTATAGGCCTCGAGTACATTGTCTTCATCCATGGCTTTCTGATATTCCAGGATTATATTCGGGAACTTCTTATCAAAACCTTCACTATACCATTTTTTTATAAACGCAATTCTAATATCGGATACCTGTGCAATCGAAGCTTTTGTTTCCAGAAGTGAAAACTGTGCTTCAGGAAGGCTTTCCATAATCAATTGATAGGCAGTCTGAAAGGGAATGTACTTGTTCTTACTTTCCAGGTCAACATTTACTTTCACTCTTGTAAAAGAGATAGTCCTGACGCTGTCGATGAAATTGAACAGCGCTTTGTTGTATGTATTATAAAGAACCTGGCTGATTTCATCAGCTTTTACCTGGTTGGGAGTTTTATTCAGGAATACTTCAGAGTAAAACAGGCCCCAGATTTTTTCACCGGTATTTTCATAATATTTGGCCAGATAGTAATAATTATCCGGGTAGGCCGGCTGAGCCTGAACTCCTGTTTCCCAATAACCCAGGGCATCCCGGGGCCAGTCTTCGCGGAAAGTTGAAACGCCAAGTTCCTTATACAGCCTTCCGGAGTTCGGGAACTTTTTAAGGCCTTCCTTATATGTATCAAGAGCATTCTTTTTCATTTTCATGTAGTCATAGCAATTTCCGAGTAGCTGCCATATCTGGTCGCTGGCTGCATCCAGGGCTGTTAATGAATCAAGAATAAATGCTGCTGCATCGAATTGCTGCATCTGGTAGTAGGCAAGGGCTTTTTCATAAGGATATAGAATCGGGGCCGGGTCAATTTTCATCGCGCTGTCAAAAGTTCTGGCGGCCAGCTCATAATCAGCCTTATTCATGGCTATCATACCACGGGCTGCTATTCTCGCTGCCTGCTCATCAACCTGAGATCGTGAAATTTGACATGAAAGAATAGAAATTAGAATAACTAAAAGTGATAATCTGATAATATTAAACATTTAAATAATCCTGGAATTTTTAATATTTCTAAGTGATTCTTGAAAAAACTGATCGATATTTCTTGTAAACGGGTCGTCGTGGCCGCTGTAAATAACATTGATTTTAAGTTTACTCAGCCTTTTGATGGCCTCTGCATATTCATACGATAGAGTTGCGTCATTATTTGTTATAAACAGTTGTGTATCACCGGAAAATAGTATTCCCTGTTCTTCGCAGTATATGCAAATCGAATCGTTGGAATGTCCCGGAGTCATGAATATGGTACATTTCCTGTCGCCGATTTTTATCTGCATTTCATCTTTTACCATAATATCAACCCCCGGTATTCTTGCTGCTGCAAGAACAACGGGATTGTATTCCGGTTTGATAAATTTCAGGCCTCCGGTATGGTCAAAATGCTCATGTGTCAGAATTATCTGTTCAACTTTTCTTTTACCAACTCCGTATGATGTTATCTTATTAACTTCCGAGAGAGTAAAATTATCAGTGCCTGTATCGATCAAAGTGTTTACATCATCAAGAGTATTCCATTCACCCCTGACATAATACACATTGCAGGAATATACTTTTGGATTATTTGCCAGTTTCGTTACTCTCATCTTATCCGATTTTCCTGAAAATATTAGCATCAGGAGCCATTTTCTCAAACAAACTCTTGCATTCATCCGGTAATGGCTGTGTCTGTTCAGTCATCATTAGTCCGTTATCAGCCAGAACGCTGTGGAACATTTTTATAACTTCAATTCGTTCGGAAGGCTGGAAATGAAGTAATACATTCTTGATGATTATCAGGTGATACCCACGGTCGTAGGGCTGAAGTGTAAGCAGGTTATGTTTCTTAAAATGCACTTTCGACCTGATATTTTCAGATATTTTAAAATGATTGTTTTCATCAGCCTTTGAAAAATATTTTTTGAAAATATCTTCGGGAATTCTTTGTAATTCGTGGTAAGGATATATTCCTTCGGTAATGATTTTACCAAAAGTATCAGTTTCGTCAATATCGCTGGCATCAACCTGTACATTGTTGAAACTATAGTGATTCATTTTTTCTGATAATGAAATTGTAAAGGTATAGGGTTCAGGGCCGTGAGCACATCCTGCATCCCAAATTTTGATTTTTTTAAAGCCTGCAACCTGGGGTAATAGAAATTCAATAGCCTTTTCGATTGTGTGATAATCCCTGAAAAAAAAGGTAAATGCCATAACTGATCTCAGAATAATTAAAAAATATTGTCAGCCATTAAACTTTGATAATATACCAATGATTTAATTGACATGATATATGACGATTATATTTCGTAATTTGTTAATATAACATAAATAAATCATCATATTCAACAAGGTATAATTTACTATAGAATTTGTAATGAAACAATAGTTCGAAACGAATAAAGTTGATTTTTACTATCAAAATCTGTTTCTCAGCATTAATAATGTGTATAATCCTGAAAGTGCAGGTTTTCCGGAGGGAAAAAGCAGCAGAGCCTTGGGGCTTTCAACATCAGATGGCAATATTTCTGAGAGTTCATGATTAAGGTAAAATCTGACTTTCACACATACTAAATTTAATAAAAAATTGGCAAAGCCATTATTATCTCAGGATTATTAATTTCTTTATAGTAATACTGTTACCGGATTTGATAAACAAATAATAAAGATTTGATGGAAGTGCTGATATGTCTATATAATTTTTGCAAATTCCCGACATGATATTATTTCCTAAAATATCAAAAATCTTATATTCAATCCCATTCCTGAAATTATTATCTAAATTGTGTTCAATTCTGATCCGGTCAGTTGCCGGCTGAGGATATATTTCAATATTTGGAATATTTGATGCTTCAACAGAATTCAGCCCACCGCTTATTTTATCAATATATTTCCAGATTTCATTACTTAACTTTGGTGATGCCGCTAATTGCAAAGTATCAGGGGAATTACCCATTCTTACAAAAACTATTCCTGTTGAGTTGGAAATATTCAAGCACTGTCCGTTTTTGCCAAGTGCGGCAATTACATCTTCCGGTGCATCAGGAAAAAGCATATCTTTGAATTTATATTGCAAGCCCGGAAGCATAAAAGAATCTTTACCATTCAGCCACCACAGGTATCCGTATGCCTGATTTATATCCTGAGATGTTGTTATCATATTATTGAAATATGTTTTGTCAGATATTATCGGGCTGCCATTCCAGTCTCCGTTGTTTTGAATCAGAATACCGAACCTTGCCATCGACCTTGCGTCACTAATACAAAGATTATTGAAACCGCTTTTAACCCACAAACCTTTCATGCCTGTCTTATCACGTAATTTCGTTATATAAAAATTGTTGAAATTCTGCCCGCTTGCATTTTCAAGTATTTTGTCCAGCAGTGTATATGGGGCATTGTGATAAGCCCAGCGATTTCCGGCATCGGCTTTATAGACGAGACATTCCTTTTCGGTGCAGTATGAATCATCAACTGAGTCGTCAAGTCCGGTAGTCATGGTTAACTGATGCCGGATGGTGATAAGGTTCTCTTTTTCCTCATCAAGGGAAGTCCAGCCTTTACCGAGATAATCGGAACTATAGTCATCAATTGCGAGCAAGCCTTCCTCCTGTGCGATACCGATTAGTGCCGCAGTAACTGTTTTCCCCGCCGAAGCCCAATACCAAAGGCTGTCGCACGCAAATGAGCCAAAATATTTTTCCAGTACAATTCGGCCATCTTTCAAAAGAATAAATGCCTTGGTGTTTTTATTATCAAGGAAATGATATAAACTGTCAATTTCATTTTCATCCCATTCAAGCCCGGCAGGAGAAAGTGGCTCCCATTCTTCACTGTTGTTCGGAGGAAAATAAATGTCTCCGCCAAGAGTTAAAGAATATTGGAATAAAAACAATAAAGCTAATATTTTCATCATAATCTGCCTTTGGAATTTTAAACCGTCCTTAAAAATATTATCTGAATGTACGAATAATTTCGAAATACTTCACTAAATTATTGGTTCAATAATATTTTCTCCAAAAACTCATAAAGTACTCTGTTTGCAAAGTGATAATCCCTGAAGCGTTCAAAGTTGCCAGAAATTGCAATAAATATAAGATAATTCTTTGATAAAATATTATTATTTATTAGCTTATTAAAGAAGAGAAATAACTTTAATGAGCAAAAATGGCAACAAATCCCAAACACAGGCTTCAAACTTTATTCAACCCCGAGTGTGAAAATAATTTTATTAAATTGACAAACTTAATGAATGATTGTCTGTTTATTCTTGATGAAAACGGAATCATATTAAAAATCAATGATTTTACCACAGATAAACTCGGGTATAGCTCCGACGATTTGGCAGGAAAACATTTTTCCGAGCTTTTTTCCCGTTCCGACCGGAACTTCATATACTCATATATTAAAAATATTGGTGATGATTCGCATATTATACTTACACTTCCACTATTCAAATCTGACGGGGAACCATACCCGGCTGAAACCAAATTGACTTCAGCTTTCAAATCTGACAGGAAAATATTTTATGCCATTTCCAAAGATATTAATGAGAAGCTATCAATAGAAAGAGCTTTAAGAGAAAGTGAGGAAAAATTCAGAAAACTGTTTTATGAATCTGATGAAATATTCTATATCATTCATAATAATAAGTTTGTGGATTGTAATAATACTGCACTGAGAAAATTCCGGCTGAATGAAAAAGAAGATTTTCTAAATAGAAAATCCGGGTTCTTTTCCCCTTACAAACAACCTGACGGCAGTGTCTCAGAAGAGATGTTTTATAAAAAAATCATTGCCAGCCTGAAAAATGGCTCAACAAGATTCGAATGGGTGCATAAGGACTCTGAAGGGGATGAGTTTTGGTGTGATATTTCTTTAACCGCTATTGATATTGGAAATAAATCTTTTATCTACGGTATAGTTAAAGATATTACCGATAAAAAGAAATCTGAAATATTGATTCAACGTTCAGAAGAAAAATACAGGAGGATTTTTGAGCTGTCTCCGGCAGGAATATTAATTTTTGACAGGCAGGGTAAATTACTTGAAGCGAACCGCCAAATCCAGCAGAACCTTGGATATTCTTTAGATTTGTGGATTGGAAAAAGTTTCACTGATATTGATTTTGTTAATGAAGTGGACAGGGGCAAAATGATCGAGAATTTCCGAAGAAGATGGGAAGGAGACGATATTCCGCCTTATGAAATTGATTTTAAAACAGCAAAAGGTGAAATGAAAACTTTTTCCGTAATCGGAACTCCAATACCGGGGGAAAAAGAAGAAGACAGCCGCCACATGTCGATACTGACAGATATTACATCCAGGAAATTATTCGAAGAAGCTCTCCAAAAATCTGAAGAAAAGTATCGTTCGGTAGTAAATAATATTAAAGAGGTGTTGTTTACTACTAATATAACAGGCCTTTGTACATTTCTTAATCCTGCATGGACGGAATTATCCGGGCATAGGATTGAAGATAGTATTGGAATTGAAATATGGGAAATAGTGGATAATGAATACAGGGATTTGCTGAAAGAAGGCCTGATGTCAATTATCAATACCAAAGAAGAAAGTTGTTTTATTGAAATTTCTTTTAAAGCTAATGACGGAAGTATAAAATATGCTGATCTAAACGCTAAGGCAATTTTTTCTGAAGAAGGCAATGTTATCGGAACTACCGGTACTATTACCGATATAACTTCAAGAAAAAAAATTGAAATTGAGCTTGATCAATTAAGCAGGTTGAATAACCTTATAACCGAAATTTCCTCGATGCTTGCACAGTCACCGACTGATATTCTCGATAAGTCGATAACTCTTTCTCTTGAAATGCTCGGCAAATATTCTAAAGTTGACAGATGCTATATCTTTTCTTTCAATACTGATCTTTCGTTAATGAATAATTCTTATGAGTGGTGTTCTGAAGGAATAGAGTCATTTATTGATGATCTTCAGAATATACCAACAATTGAATATCCCTGGTGGATGGGAAAAATGATCAGGAAAGAATATATTTATATTTACGATCTGGAAGAGTTGCAAGATATTGCTCCCTTCGAAAAAGAAGTTCTGGAGTATCAGGATATTAAAAGCCTGCTGGTTATTCCTTTATATTATGAAAACGTTTTACTTGGTTATATTGGGTTCGACAGTGTAAGAAAGCAAAATATCTGGACAGACAGAAAAATTCAACTTTTAAAAATTGGCGGCGAAATTATTGCCGGAGCGATTTTCAGAAAAGATTACGAAAGAAGAATTTTGAAAGCAAAGGAAAAAGCTGAACAAGCTAATAGGGCAAAAAGTGTTTTCCTTGCTAACATGAGCCACGAAATCAGAACTCCTATGAATGCAATAATCGGATTCTCGGAACTTATTGCAGCAAAACTCAAGGACAGCCTGCTACTGGATTATGCCAGCGGTATTAATAAAAGCAGTAAGCAACTTCTTACCCTTATTAATGATATATTGGACCTTTCAAAAATTGAATCAGGAAAAATTTCCGTATCTAATTCCAGTGTGAATATTCGGAAACTTATTGATGAACTTAAATCAGTATTCTCTGTTAAAATTAGCGCCAGAAAATTATACTTCAATGTTGTGTTTTCTGATAGTCTCCCGGATTATCTGCTAATTGACGAGAAAAGAGTTAGGCAGGTATTATTCAATATTATTGGTAATGCTGTTAAATTTACACAATCAGGCGGAATAACTGTTGAAATATTAGCAGAGAAATCAGTAAATACCAGGCTGTTTGATTTTAAAATATTAATAACCGATACGGGAAAAGGAATTTCAGAGAAACAAATAGATAATATTTTCGAAGCTTTCAGGCAGATAGAAAGCAACGAGAGAAATAAACCTGAAGGATCCGGGCTTGGACTGACAGTAACCAAAAGGCTGCTTGACATAATGGGCGGGGATATAAAAGTAGAAAGCAAATTAGGCTATGGATCAAAATTTACAATAACGCTGTTCAATATCGAGAGCCCTGATAAAAAGCTATTAGAAAAATCGGAAAATCCGGAAATGGATTTCTCTGAAATTATGTTCAAAGGACAAAAAATTCTTATAGCTGAAGACATTGAATCGAATCTTAAAATAATGACTGAGTTTTTGTCTCTCTATAATTTGAATCTGATAACAGCTTTGAACGGGCTTGAAGCCGTTGAAAAAGCCAGAGACGAAAATCCGAAATTGATTATGATGGATATAAATATGCCGTTAATGAATGGTACCGAAGCTACGAAAAAAATAAGGGAAAACCCCAAAACCCGCGATATTCCGGTAATAGCTTTAACAGCTTTTTCTCTTGATGATGATGTGGAAGAGATAAAGAATATGTGCCAGGGATTTATATCTAAACCGGTTGTTAAGGATGATATTTTGAGTGAATTAGCAAAATATCTGGAATATTCCGAATTATCTGCCGGGGGATTTTCACATAATGGAGATGACAGAGGTAAAATGTTTGATTCTGTAAGGGCGGATGAATCATTAATGAAGATACTGAAAGAAAAATACAGGCAAAAGATCAAACAAATTATGACAACACTCGTAATCGATGATATTCGGGCTTTTGCTGATGAGTTAACCGGTATTGCTGATAAAAATATGAATACGGACCTTAAGTTTTTTGCAGGGCAATTGATAAATTATACTGATACAATTAATATCTCAAGCATTTTAACCCTCCTTGGCGAGTTCAATGCTTTGTTTCAATCAACCAACACGGAAAATAAATATGAAGAAGATTAAAGACTTCGAGGAATTTTTGAAAAATGTGCAAATATTAATTGTAGATGATATTCCGGAGAATCTGCAGGTATTGGGAAATGTTATTCGCGACAATCATCTTAAATTTGCGTTTGCTTTGGATGGATTTCAAGCAATTAAATCTGCCGAAGCTATACACCCCGATCTTATCCTGCTGGATATTAATATGCCTGAAATGAATGGATTTGAATGTGCCAGAGTTGTGAAGGAAACCCCCGGATTATCTGATATTCCGATTATATTCATTACTGCCAGGTCTGATACTGAAGATATTGTTGAAGGCTTTAAATCGGGAGGAGTGGATTATATTACCAAACCATTTGAAACAGAAGAATTAATTGCAAGAATATTTACCCACCTTGAATTGAAATTTTCAAGAGATCAGATTAAGGAGCAGAACGAAAACCTGACCAGATTTCAGGAAAAGATAGTTAATGATTCGCGACGAATAATATCACTTAACGAAAAATTAGCCGAATCAGAATTGAAATTAAAAAAATCAAACGAAGATAAGGACCATTTCCTGTCAATAATTGCTCATGGGCTTAGAAGCCCTCTTTCAGGATTGAAAAGCCTTATTGAATTATTAACATTGTATTACGACAAACTATCAGCCGAAGAAGTAAAGAACATGGTTATTAATATGGATATATCGGCCGGTAAAGTTTTTGAACTGCTCGAAAATTTGCTGCAATGGTCAAAAATCCAGTCTGATTCAATAGAATTAGAAATGATGATTAATGATTTGCTGCCAATTATCGATAAAAATATCAAATTGATGAGATTTGCTGCTGAGAAAAAGAATATTACAATAAATACAAATTTACCGGAGCAGGCTAATGCTTATTTCGATAAAATTCAAATAAACAATGTTTTAAGAAATCTAATTTCAAATGCCATTAATTTTAATATTGAACACGGAAAAATTGATATTAAATTAACTGAATCAGATACCCATTTTGTTTTCGAAATTAAAGATACCGGAATAGGTATAAGTAAGGAAGATATTGAAAAATTATTTAAAATTGAAATAAACCCCAATTCAATAGGCAAATCAGGAGAAAAAGGTTCCGGCCTTGGGTTGATTTTGTGCTACGAATACCTGAAAAAACACGGCCACGAAATTGAAGTTGAATCAGAATCCGGTATTGGGTCTACATTCAAATTCCGTCTTAATAAATATAAATATTGATCATTTCCAGATTTTCACGCTGGGTTCTTCTTTTTCATTGAGTTTGACGGGTTGGATCTTTGGTATCTGAACCGTGAAAACAGATCCCTGGTTGATTTTGCTGTCAACCCAAATATTTCCATTATGCTTTTCGATGAATTCTTTACAGAGTATCAATCCTAATCCGGTACCCGTTTCGTTTGCGGTTCCCTTTGATTTAATTGATTCGTCAATTTTAAAAAGTTTTGTCTTGTTTTCTTCTGATATACCAACACCATTGTCTGCTACAGTTATGGTCGACATTCCATTTGCCTGCTCGATATTTAACTCTATTTTTCCACCAACAGGGGTAAATTTAATCGAGTTGGTAACTAAATTTCTAAGAACAGTAAATATCATATCTTTATCAGCTACCAGCATGGTGTTTTCTTTAATATTGGACTCCAGAGAAATATTCTTGTTTGCAGCTAATTGGTTTACCAGCGAAAAAATCCTGTTTACAGTTACTGTAAAATTATATTCAACAGGTGTAAATGCAATCATTCCTCTTTGGCTGCGTGACCATGCCAGCAGGTTTTCCAGAAGGCTGTACAGATTTCTTGCAGAGTCCTTCATGGATAGCATGAATTTTTTTTGCCTTTGTGGCTCCATCATGCTGAACTTGTCTACCATCAGCTCTGTTCCGGTTAAAAAGGAGCCAATCGGATTTTTTAAATCGTGAGCAATAATCGAGAAGAATTTATCTTTATCAGCATTAATAGCTTTCAACTGTTTTTCTGACCGCCTGAGCTTTTTATTCAGGTCGAGCATTTCTTTAGCAACATCCTCAAGAGTTTCCTTCTGGTTTTTAAGTTTTTCAACGAGCATCGCAATTTCTTCCTCGGAACTTTTTCTTTCGGTGATATCATTGAAAAGAGAAAGTATAGCAGGTTTGCCACTCCATTCAATCAGCACTGATTTCGCTTCAATCCATCTTGTTTTACCGGATTTAGTATGAATTCTGAAAATGAAGTTCTCTTCTGATTTTTCTCCTTGCATTTTTTCCCTGACAATTTTTCGGACCCTGCTGATGTCATCGGCATGAACGTTCAAATAAAACTTGAATCCCATCAGATAGCGGCTGCTGAAGCCAAGAATCGATTCAGTAACAGGGTTATGGAATACAATTCGTTCCCTCTGGATAACAATAATGCCTTCAAGAGCATTGTTTATCAGGCTTTTATATTTTTCTTCGCTTTCCTGTAGTGCGTGTTCGTATTGCTTTTGTTCAGTAATGTCAACAGATATTCCGAGTATAAATTTTGGAATACCGTGGCCGTCCGAAATTGGTAATTTCATTGTATGAATATATTTTGTTTCACCTCTTTTGGTGTTTATAACTTCTTCGGGAACATTTATAAGTGATTGATTTTTCAGAACAGCTTTATCAATGCTATGATGAAAATCAGCAAAGTTATGATCGAATATTTCATAATCATTTGATCCGATAATATCATACCTGGACATTCCAAGTAATTCTTCACCGGCTTTATTAAAACGTATATACCTTAAATTATCTGCATCCTTAACATATATTAGAGTCGGAATATTTTCAATAACCGTATTCAGGAAGGTTTCCTTTTCTTTCAATTGTTTCAAGGACTCGTTTATTTGTTTGTTTTTTGCCTTGATCTCTTCATTTTGCTCCGTCATTTTTATTCTTCTTTGATAATCATTAATTCTGTATTGATAAAGAAGTTGGGATGCAAAAAATGCAGTTAAGCCAAAGAAAGCAAGATATGCCATTGTCAGCAAATATTCGTTGTTGATATGCGGATAAAAATAGGCCATAACAGCGATTACAAAAGCAAAATAATTTATTAAAAATGCTTGAATACTTTGCGGCCTCGTTAATGGAATAAACAGGGCTAATACAAAGAACACAATAATAGTTCCAAGAAAATATTCCGTGAAATATTCGTGGGTGGATAGTGAAAAATATGTTATTAATCCTGTTAAAAATGTACCTGTCAATGGATATAAGTGGGGGTATAAATCATTGAAGACTTTACTGTTTACTTTTGATAAAATATAAAGCCCGAAAATGATCAGGTTGGTAAATATTCTAATGATAATTATTGTTTTCAGATTATGCTCAAGCAAATAAATATCCATAAGAATATATATGGAATTCATAAAAATGAATAAAATGGTCAGTTTAGCAAGAGATTTTCTGAAATCCATTGCAATATCATCTCTGAAATTTTTTAGTTTGTCGATCATATTACCCAAATTTATTCACTGATAAATCTATTAACGTAAAAATCGCAGAATTGTTTGTTATTTTTTTTTCAAATAAAAACAATTATAAAAGTAAAATACTTAATAAAATTTTATATCAAAAACATTATTTATCAATATAGATTAAAAAATGACTAATTCTTTTGATTTTTTAATAAAAATAATTGGCAAGAGATGTAGTTTTTGCTAACTTATATTCTTTAGTTTTACGAATAGATTTAAACAAAAATGATTGAGAATAAGCAGCCATATATATTTATAGTAGATGATCTTCTGGAAAATTTACAGGTTCTTGGTAACAACCTGATCGACGAAGGTTTTGAAGTTTCAATGGCCAACAATGGACGGGAAGCCCTGGATATTCTGAAAACAGAAGAACTTCCCGATTTAATTCTTCTGGATATAATGATGCCAAAGATGAATGGCTTTGAAGTTTGCGAGGAATTGAAAAAAGATGACAGAACAAAGAATATACCGGTGATTTTCCTTACAGCAAAAACGGAAACGGAAGATATTGTAGAGGGCCTGACGATCGGAGGGGTTGATTATATCACCAAACCTTTCCAAAAAGAAGAACTCATGGCCAGGATACACACTCATTTGGAATTAAAATTCTCCCGCGAGGTAATTTTAAAAAAATCTAAGGAACTTGATAAAGCTTATGCTAAGCTTGAAGAAGACCTCCTGGTTGCTTCACAGCATGTTCGTTCCTTATTTCCAGAGGGGTTGCGCACAAAGGGATTAAATGCAGACTGGCATTTTGTGCCATCGGGCCAGCTTTCCGGGGATACTTTCGGATATCATAATATTGATGAGAACCACCTGGCCATATATCTTATTGATGTTTCCGGACATGGTATCGGGCCGGCACTACATTCGGTGTCTGTGTTAAATACCATAAAATTTCAAACATTGCCCGATGTTGATTTTAAGAACCCCGACCAGGTTCTGACCGCTTTGAATAATGTTTATGACATCAGCAGGAATAATTTTTTGTTTTTTACAATCTGGTACGGAGTAATAAACCAGAAAACCAATAAACTTGTATATGCATCGGGTGGCCATCATCCTGCCATTTTATTCAATTCAGGTGAAAAGATTGAATTATCAACAGCCAACCCTCTTATCGGAGGTATTCGAGGGCACAAGTTTAAGTCCGACAATATCGAACTGTCTGAGAATTTCAGCCTGTATATATTTTCTGACGGTGCTTTCGAAGTTGAAATTTCTGATAACAAGCTATGGGGTATTGATGAACTTAAAAAATGGCTGGAAGACTACAATGCCCAAAACGAGAACAATCTGAAATCGTTATATGATCTGCTAATTAAAATTGGTGGTAAGGAAAACTTAGATGATGATTTTACAATATTGAAAATATGGTCCTAAATTGAGATCAGTAGCATATATATTATTATTTGTATTGATTCTGTTACCGGAACTTCGGGCGGATGAAAATGAACTTTTGAAAGTTCTTGAAGAGATTGAGGGAAGGCCGAAAGTAGATATATTTCTTCAACTTGTTTCCCAATCAATAAATGAAGAGGGTGAGAATACCGAGTTATATTTAAACCAGGCAAAAGAACTTGCCTTGGAACTGGAATACTGTACCGGAATAGCAGAATATACTTATCTGAATGCAAAATATTTTCTGACAATGAGCAGGCCTGACGAAGCCTTAGAAGAGTTTATCAAAGCTGATTCGATTTTCATTCTCTGCGGGGACAGGAACGGAGCTGCAAAGTCTCTTTTCGAAGCCGGCAGGATATATAATTCGAAAAGGGAAATGGGCAGGGCAGAAGTAAATTTTTTTAAAGCTCTGGATTATTATAAAATATTGAATGATAAGGACGGTATATTAAAATCGCAGTTGATACTGGCAGATATTAACAGTCGTTCCAGCAGGTTTAACTCTGCTTTTGGATACTTAGAACAGGCTCTGAAAATTTATGAGGAAAAGGGAGATAAAGAAGGTATAAGCAATACTCTGAACAAGATTATTCTGAATTCCCGTAAACGCCTTGATAATGAGCAAAGTATTTTTTATACTGATTTGCTGAATATTCTGAAGAAAAACCTGAATAATGCCAGATGGCTGAGTATTTATATTGAACATAAAGAATATTCAATTAATAAGATGGAGGAAAATAAAAGAGAAGAGGAAAAAAGAATCAATAAGAAAAAAATTGACAGCCTGGAAAAAGAAAAAGAAATTCAAAATCTGACAAAACAAAAAGAACTTGAACAATTATCCAGGGAGAAAAAAGAACAGGAAAATCAAATACTTAGAAAACAAAAAAAGCTTGAACAATTGCTCAGGGAAAAAAAAGAACAGGAAATTCAAAATCTGACAAAACAAAAAGAACTTGAACAATTACTAAGGGAGAAAAAAGAACAGGAAAATAAGAAGCTCCGAGCAGAAAAAAAAGCTCAGCAGCTGGAGATAGAAAAAGGCAAACAGGAAATGATGTTATATATCATAGTTGGTGTCAGTATTCTTGTTATTATTGTAATAGTTACATTTATTTCTTACAGAAACAGATTAAAGAAGAAGCATACACAATTCCTTGAGGATAAAAACGAGGAACTTCGGCACACCAATATTATGCTGAAGGAATCCAGGGAAAACCTGGTTAAGGCAAAAGAATCTGCCGAAAAAGCGAATCAGTTCAAGAGCGAGTTCCTTGCTAATATGTCGCATGAAATCAGAACTCCTATGAATGCGATTCTTGGATTTAGTGAGCTGCTTAGGAAAAGGATATCCGGTAGTAAAAACCAAAATTATCTTGATGCTATTGTGAGCAGCGGAAACAATCTGCTGACCCTGATAAACGATCTCCTGGACCTTTCCAAAATTGAAGCTGGCAGAATGGAGCTTGAATTCAGCCCGATTGATGTTAATGAATTGGTAAAAGAAATTAGAACTATTTTCAGGTTCAAATTTGAACAGAAGAATATTGAACTTCTTATTGATGTTGATAAAAATACTCCCAAATCTCTTATACTTGATGAAATCAGAATAAGGCAGATACTAATTAACCTGGTTGGGAATGCCCTGAAGTTTACTGAACAGGGGAAGGTTACAATTAAATGTCTGGTTAGTGATATAGCAGATAAAACCTGTACCATAACATTTGCTGTTGAAGATACGGGTATTGGTATTCCGAAGGACGATAAGGAGATAATATTCGAATCATTCCGGCAACGCCCCGGACAAAGCTCAAAAGCATTTGGCGGTACAGGGCTTGGGTTGGCTATCACTAAAAGGCTGACTGAAATGATGGAAGGTCGGATTGAACTTGAAAGTGAGCCGAATGTTGGTAGTATATTTTCGATTGTTATTCCAAATGTAAAAATTTCCAGCAAAGACCCTGAAAATATTTTATCTGAAATTGATGATGATTTACAAATAATTTTTAATTCGGGAACAGTTCTTCTTGTTGATGATATTGATCATAACAGGCAACTTATTCAAGAATACCTTGATGAAACAAATCTTAAAGTGATAGAAGCTGTTAACGGCGAGGAAGGCCTGCAACTGGCAAGAATACACACCCCGGATATTATCCTTATGGATTTAAGAATGCCTGTGATGGATGGATTTGAAGCAACAGAAAATATAAAATCAGGCAAAAAAACCTTCGCTATTCCTGTAATAGCACTAACCGCTTCGGCGATGAAGCAGGATAAGAAAAAAATTGAAGAAACAGGATTTGACGGATATGTACAAAAGCCGACAACAAAAAAAGTATTACTTAAGGAAATTGGGAAATTTATCAGCCACGAGATTAAAGAATCTGAAAAGATGCCCGGTTCGGGTTCCGAGATCTATGACGAATCAAATATTTCGGGGAAAAGTTTTGAGAACATTGATATGATCCTTTCAAAGCTGGAAAATGATTTTCTGGCACAGGCGGATTCTTTGGCCAAGGGCTTAAAGATTGGTGCTATTTCAAAATTTGCAACAGAGCTGAAAGAACTTGGTTCGGAATTTGATAATAGTATCATATTAAAATATTCTAAGGATCTTACAAAATTTGTTGAGAGTTTTAACCGTCAGAAAATTAAAGGTCAGCTTGAAGATTTCAAATCGATAATTATTAAACTCGAAAATTTTAAAAATCAGGCAAAATAATTTGAAATTTTATAAATATTACATATTAGTTATTTTATTAATATTTCCTGCCAATGCTACTTATGCCGGCGAAGAGAATTTTTATGGCTTCAGAGCGGGTATAAATGCCGGTAAAATTTCATCTTCGGTGCAAACTGATATTAGGAAAATTGGCCGTTACCCCAATTGCTGCCCGCTATTTTCAGAGGGAAATGGCGGAGGATTTGACTTTGGATTTGTTGTTGATTACCCGATGACGAAAAGCTTCTTTTCAGAATTCCGGGTTTCTTTTGTGTCCTTCAATGCAGAACTGAACAATGAAGAGCCGGTAACAATTATTTATAATGACAGATACGAGGAAGCTTTTATCAGGCATTACCTTGAAATAAAATCCTCTGCAGTTGATTTTGATTATCTTCTCGGTTTTAGGTTTTTTAAAAGTGCCAATATTATGTCCGGTATTGGATTGAGTTACCGGACCGGATTGAAATTCGATCAATATGAAATGCTGAAATCACAAAATATTTCTACCTTTACTTCCGGAACTGTCAGGAGAAATGAGTATTCAGGGTCTGTGTCGAATTCAAAAGCCCTGGGTATAAATCTTCTTTTAGGTGCTTCTTATGATTTTGTTGTAACCAAAACTAAGGATTTAACTATTACACCGGAAATTTTTTATCAATTTGGAATGAGCAGCCATCTTTCCGATCAGGACTTAACCGGTGACTTATTATCTTTCGGTGTTTCAGCCAAATATACTATTGATTCTTACCTGAAAAAATTTACTGACTTGAATGGTTCAGTAGTCTATTTTGCTTATGATTCACTTGGTAATCCGCAAAATAGTATTATGGTTAGAAAAAATCTTAAAGTTACTATGAAACCTATTCTAAACTATATTTTCTTTGAGCCTGATACTTATGAAATTCCTGAGCGGTATGAACTTTTAGAGGAATCTGAAACCCAAAAATTTTACGAAGAGGATTTGTCGGAAAAATCAGCACTGGAAACTTATTATCACGTTCTGAACATTCTTGGCAGAAGAATGACGGTAAATCCGGATGTTGGGATTAGATTGAAAACCGGGGTTTCTGTGCTGAACAAATATTCTGATCCGGATGAAATTTCTCAGAAAAGAGCTGAATCCATAAAATTGTATCTTGTAAAAAACTGGAAAATAGAACCTGACAGAATAAAAATCGCAGTAAATGTTAATAAAACAATGGATTCTGATATACAAAGCAGCAATGCTATAGAGATGGAAGATGCTGCTATATTAATAGAAAAGGACAGGGTGGAGATCATACCCGATTCCTGGGATCTGATGGCTCCTTTGTTTGTTGAAAATGAAGATTCCGAATTGATTAGCTCGGGGATAAAATTTGTTCCGGATATTGATTTTCCTGACGGGGTTAAATCATGGCAAATGTCTGTGATTAAAAAAGGAATTGAAATAGCTTCTGTTGAAAAAAAGGGCTGGATGCCGGAAAGTATTGAATATAGTTTTTCGGGTGCAGAAAATAACGTTAAAATGATTGATGATGAGCTTGTTTATATATATAATGTTCACCCCAATAAAAATTATAATTCGTTCAGCCGGGTTGATACCGTAAAAATACCCGTAGAATACAGCGAGAAGAAAACAGACAGGTATTTTCTGCTTTTTCCGGATTATGAAAGTCTGAACCTGAACCAGCTGAACGACAGAATTGCCGAACTGATAAAACTCAGTATCAAACCAGGCGACAAGATAGTAGTTAACTCGTATACCGACAAAACCGGTTTTGAAGAAACAAATAATCTTCGTGCAGAAGCAAGAGCAAGAATCCTGATTGATAAAATCGGAGCCAGGAATGCAGAAGTAAATTCTTATGGTGAAACAAAACAATTATATGACAACAAATATCCCGAAGGAAGAATCTACAGCAGAACTGTTGAAATATTAATTAATCCGTAGAAATTATGAAAAATCTGATAATATATATTTTCTTCTTGCTGTTCGTAACAGCAAGCTCTTATTCAGGCGAAAGAAGACCATTTACTGTGTGGGCCGAGGCAAGCCGGGGAAATACTTTTGACTATGGAATAGACCTGGTAAAGGATGCCGATGGGAATATTTATATTACAGGCGTTTTTGCCGGTACAATAAATTTTGACGGAAACACATTAGAATCCAATGAATACTATGATGTTTTCATCGCAAAATTCGATTCATCAGGAAGATGTCTTTGGGCTAAGAGCTGTGGTTCCGAACTTAACGACGGGGTGTCGGATATAATGCTTAATTCAGAAAATAATCTGATCATTTCGGGGCATTTCTTCCAAACGGCAGAATTCGGCCCTTTTACACTCGAATCCGCCGGATCTTCGGATATGTATATAGCGGGGATTTCAACGAACGGAGAATGGATATTTGCCAGAAATTATGGTGGCTACGGCAGTGAAATTTGCCGGAAGGTTCTTGAAACTGAAAATAATAAATACCTGATTATAGGCGGTTTTTTGCAAAGTTTCAGGATTGGGGATTTTGATGTTTTTAACTTAAAAAATGAAGACGGATTGCTTGTCCTGTTCGATAAAAAATGGTCTCCCGAATGGGTTAGAACTGTTGGCGGCCCTGACACAAATATAGTTGCTGATGCTGAGATATTCGATCAGGAGATTGTGATTACCGGATACACGAAAAGAGAAACACGGTTTAACGAATATATATTATCCCCGGCAAATCCGGATGAAACCCCGTTCGTTTGTAAATATTCTATGGACGGAGATGTAGAATGGCTTACAGCCCCTGTAACATCTTTAGCTTTTAGCGAAGCCATAGATATTGATAATCAAGGAAATATCTTTATTTGTGGAAATTTCTATGGTTTTGTTAATTGGGATACCGTCAATATATTGTCAACAAATACTGATGGATTTGTATTAAGCCTTGATAAAAACGGCAAGGTTAAATGGGGAAAAAAATTTAGAAGTGATTTTTATTCTATCCCCACAAGCATAAATTGTAATGAAAAAAATGCGCTATATGTTACAGGCACATATTCCGGAACAATTCCATTTGAAACTGATACAATTCATTCTGTAGGACAAAATAACATTTTTTTAGCAAAAATGCTTACAAATGGAAATGTTCGTTGGATTTTGGACGCAGGAGGCGATAACCAGGTTCCCGGGCTAAATGATATTGGATATTCTGTGAAAACCGAATATGGCGATTACTCCACGGAAATATATACCACAGGTGCTTTTACGGGAAATGCTGATTTTGGTGATAGTATCAAGATAAGTTCCGGTACAAATTCTTCTTTCCTGTGGAAAATCATGGATTCACGTTCCTATTCGTCGGTTACGGTAGGAAGTTCTTCAGCAGAGCAATCGTCAGAAATTCAAATACCGGTTTATTTTAATAGTGTACCTGAATTGAATCTGAAAGAAACCGACAGTATCAGTTTTGATATTTCATACAAATTTTCCATGCTTTTCCCTTTGAATTCTGATAAGCATTCTGTTCGGGATGATATTCGAACATCAAGCTATAAAGTGCCATTTTCATTGTTTTCGCATAATGAAACGGAAAATGTATTTGCTCTTCTGGATTTCAAGGTTGGTCTTGGCAACGACACGATTACAGACCTGCAAATAAAAAATATCAGGATTGAATCCGACTTTTTCAGGGTAATTAATTCAAAAAACGGAAAGTTTAACCTTAAGGATTTTTGCCGGGAAGGCGGCCCCAGGCTGATTGAGCCATACGGTGCCTTAAAAAGTATTGAGGTATTACCCAATCCTGTAAGCTTGTCATCAACTATCAGTATCGAGATGACAAAACAGGAGCTTGTGTCAATTTATATTTTCGATAACAGCGGAGCGGAAATTTCATCTATGAAGGATTTGAATTTAAACACGGGAATGAATGAATTCAATGGACATAAGTTGCTTTCTATACTTCCATCGGGTAATTATTACCTTGTTGCCAGGTCTGATAGTGGGATGGGGGCAATTCAAATACAAAAAAATTGAAAATATTTTATAAATATCTGCTAAAATTTTAAAAAATTCACAATAAAAATTATTCTAAGTCCCAAAAAAGTATTAATTTTGCAAGTCTAACCCGAGCATGACGTCCGGTATGCAAGATTTCCGGGCTGCTCCCGTGGGACGGAGCAATAAATTTAAATTTTGCAACTGCTTATATAGCAGAAATTTATTATAATGATTTTATTAACATAGGAGTTTTCCGTGGAACCGTCAGCAAAAATAACCAGATCAATGAGAAAAGAAGACGTAGAGCGCAATTGGTGGCTGATTGACGCTGAAGGTATGACTGTCGGACGCCTTGCAACCCATGTTGCCACATTATTACGCGGCAAGGGTAAGCCTTGGTTCACACCACATGTTGACTGCGGTGATTTTGTCATCGTTGTTAACGCGGAAAAAGTTGAAATGAAAGGGAAAAGGATTCAGCAGAAAGAATATTTCTCGCACTCCGGTTATCCCGGAAGGGAAAAATTCCGCAAATTTAAAGATTTGCTGATTGAACATCCTGAATTCATTATCGAACATTCCGTAAAAGGTATGTTGCCGAAAAATAAACTCGGCAGGCAGATTTTCAAGAAATTGAAAGTTTACAAAGGCAGCGAGCATCCTCATTCAGCTCAGAAACCTGAAGTTTTCGACGTTAAATAATGATTAAATTCTTTTCAATAAAATTTGGAGTTCTTATTAGATGAAGGCTTATATAGCAACTGGCAGGAGAAAAAATGCGATTGCACAGGTACGCCTTACTCACGGCACAGGCAAAGTGAGAGTAAACAAGAGAGAGTTTGAAGAATTCTTTCCTGTTGAATTGAACCGTACCTTAGCTATTCGTCCGCTTACAGTTCTTGACCTTAACGCCAGCTTCGATGTATTTGTTACAGTTAAAGGCGGCGGCATGACAGGCCAGACAGGCGCTATGCAGCTTGGTATCGCCAGGGCATTGTTGCAATACGATGAAGAATTTCGTTCAAGGCTTCGCAGGCACGGTTTGTTAACCCGTGACCCCAGGATGGTTGAACGTAAAAAATACGGTCAGAAAAAAGCCCGTAAACGCTTCCAGTTCTCTAAACGTTAATCGTTTTATTTCAGAACAGAGCACTTTTGCGGCATATAATAATTAAAAATTTTAAAAAATCATGTTCCCGGATTATCCTGGTGTGGCATCAAAATGTTTTAAGGATGAGAAGAAGGGAACAGAAGAGACAACACAGGAGAAACAAATGCATTACGCATCAATTGAAAAATTGTTGGAAGCAGGAGCCCACTTTGGCCACCTGACACGTCGTTGGAATCCTAAAATGCAACAGTTCATTTTCAGTGAAAGAAACGGCATTCACATAATCGACCTTAGGAAAACCCAAGTCCTTATCGACATAGCAAGAGAAGTGATTTACGACATTGCATCAAAAGGCAAAATTGTCCTTTTTGTTGGAACAAAAAGCCAGAGCAAAGCCACAATAGAAGAACAGGCAAAAAGCTGCAGTATGAATTTCGTATCTGAACGCTGGCTTGGCGGTATGCTTACTAATTTCCAGACAATTCGTAAATCAATCAAAAGACTTAGCGCAATCGATAAAATGGAAGTTGACGGTACTTTTGAAAAAATCACCAAGAAAGAAAGGCTCATGCTCGGCCGCGAACGCGAAAGACTTCGCAAATTCTTCGGTGGAATTGAAGATATGACAAGGCTCCCGGGAGCTCTTTTCGTTGTAGATATTAAAAAGGAACACCTTGCTATTAAAGAAGCAAAGATCCTTGGAATTCCTGTTATAGCAATTGTTGATACAAATGCCGACCCGGAACTGGTTGATTATCCGATACCGGCTAATGACGATTCGATCAGAACTGTAGAACTCGTTACAAAAATCCTTGCCGAAGCAATTAACGAAGGTACTCAGATTGCAAAAGCAAGAATGGCTGAACTCAGCGCTGGCAGCGACAGGGAAACAAAAGAAAACGAAACAGAGAATAAGGAAGAAGTTCCGGTTGTTCGCAGGAAAATGCGTGAACGTAAAGGCAAAAAATCAGATAACGAAGAAACTACTGAAAACAAAGAAGAAGCAAAAGCTGATTCAGCAGAATAAAGTTGTTTCGGGATAAAATGACAAATAATTATTAATTATAAATGGAATAACTATAATGGCACAGATCACTCCACAAATGGTCAAAGAGCTCAGAGAAAAAACCGGAGCCGGCATGGGAGACTGCAAGAAAGCACTTGTAGATACAGATGGCGATCTTCAGGCAGCCATCGAATTTCTCCGCAAAAAAGGCGCTGCTTCAGCAGCTAAAAGGGCTGACCGCGCTGCTAAAGAAGGTTGTGTTATTGCTATGGTTAATGATGACAGCAAAGCAGCAGCCATAGTAGAAGTTAACTGCGAAACAGACTTTGTTGGAAAAAATGCAGAATTTGAAAAATATTCTAACCAGGTTTGCCGGGCTGCTCTTAGCAGTGATGCAGCAACTGTAGAAGATTTGATGAAAGTTTCTGTTGATAATGATACTGTTGAAGGCCTTCATAATGAAATTCTTGCAAAATTCAGTGAAAATATCGGTATCCGCAGATTCGAAAAAGTTACTACTGAAGGTTATATCGAAGCATATATCCATGCAGGAAATAAACTTGCCGTTCTTCTTGAAGTTACTGCAGCAGAACTAAATGATAATTCAAAAGCGCTGACAAGGGATATTGCAATGCAGATAGCTGCAATGAATCCTATGTTTATCACCCGCGATGAAGTTTCTGCCGATGTTCTTGCAAAAGAAAAAGAGATTTACATTCAGCAGGCTGTTGATTCCGGGAAACCCGCTGATATAGCTGAAAGAATTGCCGAAGGTAAACTTGGTAAATTCTTCCAGGAACAGTGCCTTGTAGAACAGGTATTCGTTAAAGATTCAAAAAAGAAAATTTCTGATGTTCTTAAAGAAATCTCTAACGAATGTGGCAGTGAAGTTAAGATTACAAAATTCCGCCGTTATTTCCTTGGCGAAGAATAATTGGATTTGAAATGGGACTTAAGTACAATAGATTATTATTAAAATTAAGCGGTGAAGCCCTGATGGGCCGCCAGCAATTCGGGATTGACCCCGAAATGCTTAAGTCTTTTGCCGAAGAGATCGCCGAGGTATATAGCCTCGGCGCTCAAATCGGTATTGTAATTGGCGGTGGCAATATATTTCGGGGAATTCAGGCAGCAGCACATGGAATTCACAAAGTTTCAGGCGACCACATGGGTATGCTTGCAACAGTAATGAACTGTATAGCATTCCAGAATGCACTTGAAGCGGTTGGTGTCGCAACCAGGCTTCAGTCAGCAATTGAAATGCGTGAAATAGCCGAACCTTTTATACGCCGACGTGCGATACGCCACCTTGAAAAAAACAGGGTTGTACTTTTTGCCGCCGGTATTGGAAGCCCTTATTTCACAACCGATACAGCTGCTGTTCTCAGGGCTATAGAAATTGACGCAGAAGTTATTATCAAAGGTACCAGGGTTTCAGGTGTTTATGACAGCGACCCCGAAAAGAACGAATCTGCCAGAAGGTATGACAATATTTCGTTCAACGAGGTAATTGAGAAAAATCTTCGCGTAATGGACCAAACTGCAATTACACTTTGCAAAGAAAACGATCTTCCGATCGTTGTTTTCAATATACTTGAAAAAGGCAATCTGAAACGCCTGTTGATCGGGGATGATATTGGAACAATAGTTGATATGAAATAATTTATCAGGATAAGTCATGGATGTGATGGAAATTCTTGACGGCGCCAGGGCCGCAATGGACAAATCCCTGGAATATTGTAAAAGCCAGATATCAAAAGTCAGAACCGGTAGAGCTTCTACTTCTTTGGTTGATGATGTAAAAGCCGACTTTTACGGAACAATTACACCTATTTCACAAATGGCTACTGTATCAGCACCTGATGCAAGAACAATCATGATTCAGCCATGGGATCGTAATACCATTCAGGTAATTGAAAAAGCTATCCAACAGGCTGATCTTGGGTTTAATCCACAGAATGACGGCAATGTGATCCGTATTTCTGTTCCGCCTCTTACAGAAGAGAGACGTCGCGAATTCGTTAAAATGACTAAGAAGTATGCAGAAGACGGTAAAATAGCTGTTCGTTCAATTCGCCGGGATCAGATGGATGCTTTGAAAAAAGGAGAAAAAAATAAGGATTTCTCCGAAGATGACCGTAAATGGGGCGAAGATGAAGTTCAAAAGATAACTGATGAATTCGTCAAAAAAATTGATGAAATCCTCGATGCCAAAGAAAAAGAATTGATGGATGATTAATTGAAATTTTCTTGCAAGGCCAATATAATGGCATTATATTGTTAGTCTTGTTCTTGGGGCTCTTAGCTCAGCTGGTCCAGAGCGCTACCTCGACACGGTAGAGGTCGCGTGTTCAAATCACGCAGGGCCCACGCACATTGAAAAACTTAAAGAAAATGCACAAAAACAAAAAAAGACTTGCATAGTATTATAAATAGTCGTATATTTGTGCTCGTTCTTTTGATGATCTCGTAGCTCAGGTGGTAGAGCATTTGACTTTTAATCAAAGGGCCGCAGGTTCGAGTCCTGCCGGGATCACAAAACAAAACACTAAGCCTTTGTAATACAATAATTTACAAAGGCTTTCCTTCTTTTTACTCAAATATTCCATAAACATTTTCAGTACATTTTTTAGCATAATCTAATAATTGAACCCTGGATTATTTAAAATGTACAAAAAAAGCCGGGAATTTCTTCCCGGCTTCAATAAAATTATCGAACTATTACCTTTCTATTATCAATGTCTTAACGCCGGGCATAAACCCATGAGTACCGGAATTAATCGAAGAACGGACGTAATATAATCCGTTTGGAATATCATCAAGAGCTACTCTTAATTCTTCTCCGGGACGAGCTTTTGTTTTAAATACTACAGAGCCAAGCTGATTGACTATCTCAATATTTATTAGGCGGTTTTCATCAGAAGAAGCCGGAGTAAATGCCGTGATATAAACAACATCTTCGGCAGGGTTGGGGTGAAGTCCGAGATAAATTTTGTTTTCATACTCGTTTACATTGTCGCCCAGGTTTACGAGTGAAACAAACATCGGGCGTTTTGCAGAACTTTCGTTATCAAGGTCAGGATTGACAATCAGGCTTTCGGTATAGCTGTTCAATCCTCGTTTCAGAAGGAACATAACCCTGTATTCTTCTCCACCGCCATTTATAAAGTTATAGCTTAATGTGCTGAAACTTGTATCGGCAACAAATGAAATATTCACAATGTAAATTATGTCATATGTTATTCTCTTGATAAGCATTGTCCAGCTTTTAAAAAAATATAATCAAATTTGATATGACTTTGAAATCATTTGAGAAAGATTTATCTTGCATAATGAACGAAATTAACATTTAATTTGTGGTAATATAATGATAAGTGGCATAAATATAAAGAATTTTAAAACATTCGGAATGAATGGGAAAAAAGCTGACTTTAAATTTTCACCAATAACCATTTTTACCGGCCCAAATGGAAGCGGAAAAACAAATGTACAACGATTATTTAATGTGTTTACGCCACAGAAGTTATCTGCATTATCCATGATTGATCTTGAAAATGTAAGTCTGGGTACTATCAGCGATATAAGATCAAATAATATTGATGAGGATAATTTGGAGCTTGAAGTTTCAATAACTCATCATGATGATAAAATTATTTTTAATAATTGTATAATTAATCAATTTAATTATAGATATATTTATCATATTGAAGGTAAATATAAATTGGAACTCATTGAATTTCAATTAAGCTGTTTTAGCGAAAATGAAATGATTCCAATATTTTCTATAGCGGCTGATACGGAAAGTAAAAACATTGATTTCGAAAAATTTTTTATAAACTATGATTTTATTATTAATTTGAAATCAGATTTTACTTCATCAGATTTTAGGAATTCATTTTTTAGAGATTTTGATTATATACCTGATTATATAAACAAATCAGACAAATATATAAAGACATTTGACAAAGAAATAGAAATACCTGATTATATCCAATTAATCAACTATAAGCCATTTTTTAATTTTTCATGGTTCATTGATCCTATAGACATAAATAAGTTCGGACTCGAATTTCCGGAAGTAATTGAGATCAATGGTGATTTGGAAATGATCACTTTGAATAGATTTGATTTGCTACAACCCAACACTAATGCCCATATGAATGTTTTTCAATTATTTAATTTATCAACATTTGCTGAGGAATGTGGTCTGGCTCATGAATTTCATCAGATATTCAGAAATAAAGTTAAAATTAATGATGAATATTATTTTAAAAAAGATATGATTTTATCACAATTTAATAATAATATTCAAAATTTCTACATAGAACAAGCAGGTGAAGTTTCGGAATTCTTCGAATCAATTTTTACTAGAATTGAATATTTTATTGATTTAATAAGTTTTAACGAAATTGGCAATACTATAAAGCCAAAACACATCGAAGAAAGGATATTATCAAATAGAGATTTTATTTCAGATTTTCTTCCTTCAGGTTGTCGCTCTTTAAGTAATTTAAGCCAATCTGATATTGAAGATTGGGAAAAATGGCTTAAGTTTTTTAAAATATCTGACGGGATCGAATTTCGTGATATTGAAGGTTATGGGAAAGTGATATTTTTATTAAAAAATGGTAAAAAGATCAATTTGAAAGATGAAGGTTTCGGTATTAATAGCATCATTTCTTTAATATTAAATATTATTTTCAGCTCAAAAGGAAGTATAGCTTATGATAAAATACAATGGATTGAGGAGCCTGAATCAAACCTGCATCCTGCACTACAATCCCGATTAGCTGATTTCTTTGTTGATGTTTTAGATAAATCTAATAGTCCGTCTCATTCTTCTAAAAATCAATTTATTATCGAAACGCATAGCGAATACCTAATCAGAAAATTTCAGTATCTTGTTGCAAAAGGAATATTGAAAAAAGAAGATATTTCAATTTATTATTTTGGTAACGATCCTAAAAAAAGTGATTATATAACAGAAATAAAAATTGATAAAAATGGCAGATTAAACCCTGATTTCGGAGAAGGCTTTTTTGATGAAGCTTCCCGATTGATTTCATCACTTTGGGATTTAGAAAGCGATAATTGATATGGAAATAAAATATGATTATTACTTCCAACCGGATATTTTCAGGGAGATACTGAACTTAAAATATTCTTCTGAAAATGATATATTCTATTTATTTCGCCGATTTTATAACAACAACAAACAAAAAATCAATATATTTTATAATGAAAAATTAAAAAGGTCTGATGAAATAATTCGGTTATTTGAAGATCCACCGAAATTGAATACAGAAGATAAAGTTAAAGGTTGTTTCCTTCCAAAAAATTTTTTCGAAAAGGATAATTTATTTAAAATCTATTTTATCAAGCAGCCTCATAGCTTTATCAATAATATTGAAAGCAAAACCGGATTTATAATATTTAATTTTGAACGTTTTATTAATCTTTTTGAGAAATTTGTAGAGCCGGAAGTTATTGAATATTTTGGTGAAAAGAGAGATAATATTTTTAATTGGAATAATTACAAAGACATCTTACTTTGCAATGAAGCAATTATTTACGATCCTTATCTTTTGAAAGATGAAGAGACGATAAAAAACAATGTCATTGTTCTTTTGAATTCCGAAATATTTTCATCAAATTCAGAGATCTTGTTAATTTCAACTTTGTTTGATAGCAAAGCAATTTCTGATGCCCAAAGAATTTACAACATTATTATTGATAATTTGCAGGATAAAAAAAGGGGTTCGATGAAAATATCAGTTTTATTAATTAAGAACAAAATTATTAATGACCGATTTATGATAACTAACAATTTCCGAATAAATATGAATCATACACTTCAATCATTATCCCAGGATGGAAGGTTAAAGAATAATAGTGAAATTGAGATGAATCTGGAGTCCAATATTAGAATCAATCCGGAAAGAATGCTCAATCATTTGAATGAAATTAAAAGACAAATATCTGACTTGAAAAAAATGAAAGATAATACTAACTCAGGGCTAAACTCTGATTATATCGGGGATTATTACAGCGCAAATGGAGAAATAAAATCTAAGTTTTTTGAATTGCAGTAAATAAATATTTTTAAACTTATAGTTAGCATCATTATATCACAAAGCATTCTTCTACTCCTCAATTTGTTCAACAATATCAGCGTATTCTTTGAAGAAGTCATTATAAATCCTTGATCCCATATTTATAATAACTAAATTAAATTTGCATCTCGTCAGTGCTGTATAGATCAATTCATGTTTTGGATATTTATTGATTGATGGGTCAAGTAATAAAAACAAAACGGGGATCTCCCAGCCCTTAAAACTATGTACCGTTGAGATTTTGAAATGGCCAGAATCCATCCAAAAGTTGAATTTTTTATTTTTTCTAATTTTTTCTATCTCCAATTCGATTCGAGGAGTAATTACATCTACTAATTCATCGATTCTCGTATTATTGGGTTTTTCAATAATTGAGACATCATTTTGGGATTCATTTTCTTTTAAATCAAGCTTATCAATTACCTTCCTTAAGGCAATTTGCAAATCATCTTCAAGATAAGATGGCTTTGGATTAACATTTGAATTCCAATTTTTTTGTTGAATCTTTTGTTTGAAAAGTAATTTGTAGATTTCCTCTGTTTCAAAAGTAGTAGTAGTTTTTTCCCTGCAATTATTTCGGTAATAATAATCAATCTGCCTTAATGGACGGACATGAGTTCCCAATAAACAAACATCATTGGAATGTATCTGATTTGATTTAATATAATTTATAATAAAATTTGAAATACTGGTATAATCGAAACGATTGTATTCATAATACTCAATATTTAGGTTAAAATTTCCAAACAGATCTAATTGATTGGTTGGTAATATTATTTCCGGGGTATAGTTCTTGAAAAAAATATCCTGAAATTCTGAAGCTAATTTTGCAATTTTTTCCTGAATTCTATATGTTTTATTTAGTGATCTGTTCCATTTACCTTTCACATTTGTTTTTGTTAATTTTTCAAAATCTAATTCCCTTCCGTAGATATTTTGTTTTTCATCTCCAAACAGTACGTATTCACCATTTGGATCCAAAAAATTATTTTTGAGAATTTCAAGCCATTTATAGCTATAATCCTGAACTTCATCAATTAAAATACAATTGTATCTTTCTATTTTTTTAGTATTTTCACCATCAGGTTGATCATCAGATTCAATGTTAGAAGAAGTAATTTTTGCAAAAAGCTCTTGATTCGAGTAAATTGCTTTTTCCCAAATCTCCGACACTTTATCATGTCCAATTTTTTCTCTGAGATAAATTAGAAAATTGTTAAAATCAGGGAAGTCTTCCCAATATTTTTCTAAAATGCTATCGTTTCTAACATATTCTAAGAATAGATGCTTCGGAGAAATTCCCAAATTATTTAATGAACTACTAATAAATTGGTGATAATTTGAAATTTCGAAGTTTTGCCAATCGAAATTTTCTCTTACCTTACTGATAAGATCATGAATATAGTTCGGTAAAGTAATATTATAACATAATATCAATACTTTTTCTCGGGTTCTGAGATGAGCATTGACTGCTCTTTTGGCTAATACAACAGTCTTTCCTGATCCAGCTACTCCCTTTATTTTCTGATGAACTTCGGAGCTTTTTATTAAAAGTTGCTGTTCCTTTGAATATTTAATATCTATGCCCTCATCCATTGTGTGGAAAGGTGGTTTGAGCATCCTCTTGAATTCATCATATAAGTCATCACTAAATAACTTTGATTGTCTGTTTAAGTAATATTTAGATAGAATTCGGTTATTCAAAAAATATTTTGTTAGCTCTTCTTTACAGAAGATACGTATAAATTTTTTATTATCTAAATTCTCGTTATTAAGAAATTTATTTAGCAGCTCTTTATTGGCATTATGGAAATAAACAGAACATCCAACAACTGAAAACATTTTTGAATTTTTGATGTTTTTTTCAAGCAATGAAGGTACGTTCAAATCGTACAGGTTTTCTTTGTATTTTTTAACTTGCTCAAAAGGTGATAGTTTCAAATATTCCCTGCCATCTTTTTTTACATACCACTCACCGTTTTGATTCCTATAAGAATTCAAATTCCAATCCTTTACCTCAATAATTAATACACCGGAATTATTTCTCATTAACACAATATCCGGCCTATCCCCATTAATATTTGCCTGAAAAAATATTTCATAATCATCATCTAAATTATCATCAAGATAATGCAATAAATGCAATTCACCAGCTGTTGGTTTCTGATGTAATTTATAAATTGTGTTCCAATCTGGGTAAAGAATAGCCATTACGGAAACCTTCTTTTTATATATTTCAATTTAGCTTCAAATGAAATTACGTGAATGTCAAATTGTTAACAATTATTTTGCCAAATTATATTTTTCATTACGATAAAATTTGGATATAACAAATTTAAGATAATTTAGCACATTTTTTTTGTCTTTCACTTGAATGTAAATTTAGCTCCAAAGTCCCCCCTTCCTTCCCACCAAAAAAAAAGCCGGGAATTTCTTCCCGGCTTGCTAAGGAACGCATGGCAAACCATTAACTAATAGAAAATAAGGAGCTAAAGAACCTCTTCTGAGTACATTATGCCATGATATTCCGCTAATTTTCAGTAGAAACGGCGTAGAATTGCGATTCTCGCACAACTTTTAAGCAACATTTTGTTGATTTTCTGCAACAAAGAGCACTGCGTAGCAACTTTTATCAACTTTCTGCAACATTCTGCAATTTTTCACCTGTTGCATTCGTATTTGTGGAACTATCTGCAACAATTGTATCAAAACCGTCATCAAAGTCATCCACATCCGGCAAATCAGGGTAAGTTGCATAGTCAATTGGCTCAGGTTGCTGATAGTTTGCCTGTTGTTGCATTGGCGTTGCAGCCTGTTGCTGTTTGGCAGCGAACATATTCGAAAATGTATTGACAAGTTTCGGCGCGATGCTCGGCCCGATGTTCTCGCCCAGGCTTTTAAGCAACTCGGACACACCCGGTTTGTCGAGCAGGCCGGAAAGTCCGCCGCTTTCTTTATCTGAGTTCTTACGCAGTTCAGCTATTACCCTGTCGATTTCTAATTGGATCTCGTCACCGAATTCAATTATCCTGTTCTCAACCATCTCAGTAATCAAATTCCGGATTTCTTCCTTATTAGTTTTCAGCTTTTCATCCATTACAATTTCAAGATTCATAACCTGATCCTGAATTTTGCCGTTAATATTGTTCTGGAAGTTCTCGAACAGGTATTTCATGTGGTCAACCTCGCGGATAACCTGCATATTCTTCAGCCTTTCGTCCTGAAGCTCCTGCGTCAGGTTATAATTTCGGCTTTCCAGCTTATCCATCTTACTTTCTCCCTTACGCACTTCATTTGTCAGGTATCGTGTATATTCGTCGTCGTTTAATTGTTCCATCGGATTTTCCTTAGTTTTTGAGGCAGGTTTCAGTTGTTTCTCGTATTCCATTGTCTGCTTAATTCTGTTAATCGCGTCCGGGGCGTATTCTGCAGCTCCGCCGGTTTCGGTAAGGCCCTGCACGAAGTTCTGCACAATGTTCGCCGGAACCAGTTCCTGCTTTTTTCGTTCCATTCTGGAAATCTGACTTTTACTGCTCATGTTAAGAAGCCGTGCAGCATTTTCCTGGCTAAGCCCGAAATATTCCCTCAGCCGTCGGAATTCTTCTCCTGTCAGTGGAGGTAGGTTGTCGTGAAACATAATTTGTCTTTCTATTATTAATTATATGTTCGTGTTTCATGTTTGATTGAAGCTATTCATGAATACAATTATCTTATAGTTAGTAATAAAATAAATTATATTCGTTTTAAAAATTCTGCCTTCATAATCGCTCTCAGAGCCATTTTAGCCGCAGTCTTCGATTAAAACCATAGCCCTGCATCCAAATCATCACAGTGGTTAAATACGGCGCTAATTCCAAGTCCGGCAGTAATTTCCCCGATTATATCCCCAAATATGGCTTTCATAGTTCCTCCTGGGCATTCGGGAACAACTTCGGGGCATTTTCGAGGAAACGGAAAAGCTCGTCCGTGAGTTCTTTCAGCATATCATCACTGAGTTTGATTTCATTCATGCAGGCAAACGCCAACATAAGAAAATCCTGAAGATAGCTGCGGTAGAAATCAGGGCTGGCAAGAACTTCGTGCTCCATGCTCAGGCGTTTTGTTTCGTGCTGCTTTCTAAGCATATCGGCAAGGTGGTCAATGGCCTCTTTTTCCGGTGCGAGAGGGAAAAGTATTGCTGACGGCAAATTATTTTTTGTCAGGCAGGCAAAACCCAGCTTTTCACTTACCCTTACGAGCTGTGAAATTCCCATTTTCGAGGCTTCGTTCATCGCAAAATTTTGCATAATGGTAAATCCTTGTCAATTGTTGTAAAATACTGTAAGTAATAATAAATTCAATTACTTATATATATATTAACCTATAAAAACGATATTTGTTACAATATATTATTGGATATAAAGGAAAATTTATTTTAAGATTTGTATATTCCTTCCCTTGCCTTTCTCCTGAAAATTTGCGATATTGGGAATTGAATGCTCGCGGGGGAGTATTCCGGCAATGGCAGAGCGAAGGGTAGAAAAAATTTAATCAAAGCGGCAGTCTAAGTTGACTGGTGTTTTTCGTGGTTTGATAAATAAAAAAATTGAATTTGTAAAACAAAGAATAGATTTTAATGACTGATAACATCAACCAAAATCCCGAGCAAATTGCACGTGACCGAATCGACAAAATGTTAGTAGATGCAGGATGGTTGGTACAATCCAAAAACAAAATAGATCTTTCTGCAAAACAGGGAGTGGTCATTAGAGAATACCAGACTGATGTCGGGCCGGCGGATTATGTTTTGTTTGTTGACCGCAAGCCGGTTGGTATAATCGAGGCTAAACGAGAAGAAGAAGGACACCGGTTAACTGTAGTTGAGGAACAATCAAAAGATTATGCTACTGCAAAACTTAAATACCTGGATAATGACAGCTTGCCGTTTGTTTATGAAAGCACGGGCGTAATTACCCGATTTACTGATTACAGAGATCCGAAACCGAGAGGTAGAAATGTTTTTAGTTTTCATAAGCCGGAAACTTTGGCTGAATGGCTCAAAAAAAGCCGTAGCCTAAGGGACAGAATTAACGATTTACCGGTGCTTGATCCTTCAGGCCTCAGACCGGCTCAGATTATTGCTATTGAACAACTTGAAAATTCCTTTAAGAACAATCGGCCTAAAGCATTGATCCAAATGGCTACCGGCGCTGGAAAAACTTTCACTGCTACAACATTTATTTATCGTTTATTAAAGTTTGCCGATGCAAAGAGAATTCTGTTTCTGGTGGATACCAAAAACTTAGGTGAACAGGCCGAACAGGAATTCATGACTTTTAAACCAACAGATGACAATAGAAAATTTACCGAACTATACAATGTTCAGCGGCTTTCATCAAGTTATATAACACAAGACAGCCAGGTCTGTATCTCTACTATTCAACGTTTGTACTCTATACTAAAGGGAAAAGAATTAGAGGAAAGTACAGAACTTGATAACCCTAACGATAGCACTTGGATGCAGGAACAAATAAATAACAAAAAGGCAGTTCCTGTTGAATATTCCTGCAAAGTGCCAATTGAGCAATTCGATTTTATTGTTATTGATGAATGCCACAGATCAATCTATAATCTTTGGAAACAGGTATTGGACTATTTCGATGCCTTCCTGATAGGTTTGACGGCTACTCCGGATAAACGTACTTTCGGATTCTTTAACGAAAATGTTGTAAGCCAGTACACCTATGAGGATTCTGTTACTGACGGCGTAAATGTTCCTTTCGATGTTTATACTATCGAGACTGAAATTTCTAAAGAAGGTAATGTGATAAAGGCAGGCTGGTTTGTTGACCGCAGGGATAAACTGACCCGGGAAAGGCGTTGGCAACAGGAAGATGAAGATATTGAATATAAAAATAATGATTTAGATAGAAAGGTTGTTAACCCCAGTCAGATCAGAAATATTATACGTGACTTCAGACGAGCTTTGCGCGAAGAGATTTTCCCCAACCGCATTGATGAGAATGCTGACTATGAAGTTCCAAAAACACTGATCTTTGCTAAAACTGACAGCCATGCCGATGATATTATAAAAATTGTACGCGAAGAGTTTGACGAAGGAAACGAGTTTTGCAAAAAGGTAACTTACAAAATTGACGAAGACCCAAAATCTGTTCTGAACCGTTTCCGCAACTCATATTATCCGAGGATTGCCGTTACCGTGGATATGATTGCCACTGGAACTGATGTAAAACCTCTTGAAGTTCTATTGTTTATGCGCGATGTTAAAAGTAAAAATTACTTTGAGCAGATGAAAGGCCGTGGTACGCGCACTATTGACAGCGATAAATTAATGCAGGTTACCCGTACTGCCAATAGCAAAACCCACTTTGTTGTTGTTGATGCTGTTGGCGTTACAAAATCGAAGAAAACCGACAGCCGGCCTTTGGAGCGGAAGCATTCCGTTACTTTAAAAGATTTGCTCGGCGCAATTACAATGGGGGTTGAAGAAGAAGACCTCTTCCTGTCTCTGGCAAACCGTTTAATACGCCTTGAAAAGCAGATTACCAAAAAAGAAAAGGAAAAACTTCCGGAATATTCCGGCGGCAAAGACCTGAAACAAATAACCAAAGAGCTGATCAATGCCTATGATCAGGATGAGATAGATAAAATTGCACAAAAGGAAATTGAAAAAATTCCGAAAATTGACAGGACTCCGGCTCTGGTAAAAGAAGCCAAGGAAAAGGCACAGCAAGGATTGATCCGGCAGGCGGCAGGTACATTCAACGGCGAACTGAATGAATATCTGGAGAATGTTCGCAAAGAACACGAACAGATTATTGATCATATTAATATTGATACCGTCACAAAGTCTGAATGGGACAGCTTTACTACCAAAAAGGCTGAAGAAACCATTCGGGATTTTACAGCATACATCGAAAAGAACAAGGATGAAATAAAAGCCCTTAGCATCTTCTATGATCAGCCGTATAATCGTCGTTACATTACATTTAAAATGATTCGGGAGATTATGGAAAAGCTGAAACTTGAAGAACCAATGCTTGCCCCGAATTATGTTTGGGAAGCATATCATACAGTTGGTAAGGTAAAAAGCAGGCAGCCAAAAGACGAATTGACTGCTTTGGTTTCCCTTATCCGGCGCGTATGCGGCATTGATAAAGAACTGAAACCGTTTGATAAAACCATTGACGAAAACTTTAAGAACTGGATTTTCAGGCAGAATGCAGGGCAGCACAACCGATTTACCCAGGAGCAAATGGACTGGCTGAGAATGATTAAAGACCATGTGGTCAGCTCATACCACATTGAAATAGATGATCTTGATTTCACTCCTTTTGACGCGCGGGGAGGCCGGGGCAGGATGTACCAGCTTTTCGGTAAAGAGATGAGTAATATAATTGATGAACTTAATGAAGTATTGGCAGCATAGGAATATTAATCTGTGATTTAAAATAATTAACACTATATGTAAATTAATTTCGTATATTTGTACAGATATGATTATTACTTTTGCAGATAAGAAGTTGGAACAATATGCCAACAACGACAAGAAAAGTAGAGCAAAGCTTGGTCAAAGACGTAGCGATTTGTATAAATTACGCCTTGACCAGTTAGATGTCGCTGAAAATCTTGAAGATGTTCGTTTTCTGCCGGGTAAATATCATGAATTGACAGATAATAGAAAAGGGCAATGGGCTTGTGATCTGGATCAACCTTACAGGTTGATTTTTGAACCAAGAGAAAAGCCTATACCTACAGATCCGGATGGAAAATATATCTGGATTGAAATTGTGGCTGTCGAAATAATTGAAATTACGGACTATCATAAAAAAAGGTGAAACATGATGAAGAGCGAATATAGTCCCGAATCATTTACTCATCCCGGATTAACACTGAGGGAAAAACTGGCGGAACTAGAGATGGGGCCGAAAGAATTTGCTGTCAGAACCGGAAAACCTGAAAAGACTATCACTGCAATCCTTAATTGCCAAAGTGCTATTACGCCTGATATGGCAGTAAAATTTGAAAATGTGTTGAATATCCCTGCTCATTTTTGGTTGAATTACCAGCAGAAATATAATGAAGCGGTTGCAAAACAAAATTTCAAGCAAGCTATTACCGAGGCAGTGGAATGGGCAAAAAGTTTTCCGTATCCTGATATGGCTAAATTATTTGGCTTGCCTGCAACGCGAAAAATTGAAGAGAAAGCAGAATATTTGTTGAAGTTTTTCAGCTTTTCTTCCCATAAAGCATGGGAGAACTATTATTATGAAGAAAAACTGAAATTAGCGTTTCGTATATCACTGAAACATACAAAAGAAGCACATTCAGTTTCTGCCTGGCTGCGTCAGGGCGATCTGTTGTCGAAAGAAATAGAAGCTCCTGAATACAATCAAAGTAAATTCAAAACCGCTTTGAAAAAATTTAAATCATTGATGGCTCGGCATCCCGATGACTTCTTTACAAAATTGCAGAACTATTGTTTAGATGCCGGTGTTAAAACAGTTTTCACACCTTGCCTTCCCAAAGCCCCAATTAGCGGTTGTACAAGATGGATAAACGACACGCCGCTTATACAACTGTCCGGCAGGTACAGGAGAAATGATATTTTCTGGTTTACATTTTTCCACGAAGCGGGACATATCCTTCTGCATGGGAAAAAGGATATATTCCTTGAAAGTGAGAACCATAAAGACAAAGATGAAAAGAAAGAGCGGGAAGCCGATAAATTTGCCGCCGACTGGCTACTGAAGGAAGAAGAAGAAATGGAAATTGTAAGCAGGGATGAATTGACAGATGAAGATATTCTTGAATTCGCGAAGAAATTCAATACACATCCTGCTGTTATTGTCGGGCGTTTGCAGCACAGGAAATTGATTGAGTTCAATGAGGGAACGGAGTATATAAAGAAAGTGGAATTGTGGTAATTTTAAAAAATTACAAAAAAAATAACCCCATTTGACCTACATATACCCCTGACGCATAACGTTAGGATTCGGTCGAAACAGAGTTATTATCTAATCTATAATAATTGACGATAAAATGCAAGAACTATTTATTTGGAAAGAAAATTATTGAAAGAATACGAGGCCTTTAAAAGCCAAAACCGCCATGATTAATCAGGACGGCTTCTTTTCTCTTTCAACTCGTGGTTGATGAGATGTTTAAATCTATATATTTAAACGATGAAAAACAAGGAAAATTTTGAATTATTTGATTAATTACCAAAAGAAATTATTGTTGAAGTGAATGTAAGAAAACCATAAATGGAAAAAATATTAATTGATAAGAATAGCCATACAGAAACTGTTATTGATTTAGTAAAAGAAGAAAAAATAAAGAGTAGATACGGTTTTGTTGCCATATTAGATGCTCTTGGTACAAAAAATGCAAATTTTGATGAAATTAAGCAGTTTCTGATATCCCATATTTTTGTTAAAGAGATGATTTCGAATAAAGACTTTCACCAAATGTTAGCCCAAATTGATACCTTGGGCAAAGATGTTGAAATAATTCAACCTGATTTCTTTATTTTTCAGGACACAGTTATTATTACATTAGATGTGGGACAGGAAGATAATTTGGTAAAATATTTAAATTATTTTGGGACAATAGTTCAGTATTATATTTCTATCTCATTTGTGAACCATATGCTATTCAGAGGGGCTTTGTCTTACGGGAATTATTATGAATATGAGAAAAATTTCTTTTTCGGAGAAGCAATAAATGATTGTTCCGCATGGTATGAACAACCAGACCTTATGGGCGCAATTTCAACCCCGAAGTTTACTAATTATTTGAATGATGTTAATTCAAAATTACAAACTGATTTGATTGATTCTCAAATATTTAACAAAAAGGTTTTTCAAAAATTATTTTTGTCTTCGATCATACCGTTGAAAAACAACCAGATCCCCGGGTGGATTATTAATTGGCCTGTGTCATTAGCCACACAGGGTACATTGCCGGAAGATAATATCGATCCGATGTTAAATGCCCTGGGTGTATATTATTCTCTTATTAAGAATTATAGCGTACCAAAAGGCACAGAGAATAAATATATAAATACTACAAGGTTCGTTCAAAAAGTATTTGAAAAATTTCCTGAATATTTAACAATATTAAGACCCCATCCTCAAAATTATGATCTATTTTCTGAAAAGAAAGATAACGATAATGACAAATAAAAATATAATATCTGAAGATTGGGTAGAGATACTATACAAGGATGCTGTTTATAAAGTATCTACAACAAAAACCAAGCTGAAACAAAAAGATTATTTACAATCCGGGAGAATTCCTGTTGTAGATCAAGGTCAATCTACCATAGGAGGATATACAGAAGATGAAAATAGGATTTTAAATTGTCGTTTGCCGGTAATTATATTTGGTGATCATACCAAAAGAATCAAACTCATTGATTTTCATTTTGCTCCAGGTGCTGATGGAACAAAAGTATTAGAACCTAAAAATGGATTAATTCCCAAGTATATTGCATTATTAACTGAAATTCTTGTTTTTAAAATAAAAGATAAAGGTTATGCAAGACATTATCAACATATTGAAAAACAGTATTTCCCTCTCCCTCCCCTCCCCATCCAGCGGGCAATAGTTACAAAAATCGAGAACCTCTTAGCCTCGCTCGATAAAGGTATTGCAGACCTAAAAAAAGCACAGGAACAACTGAAGATATACCGTCAGGCAGTGCTTAAAAAGGCTTTTGAGGGGGAATGGGAGATTGTAGAACTGAAAAGTGTTGTTGATGAATTATCACAGGGTTGGAGTCCTAAATGTAAGAATATGAGTTCAACAAATGATGAGGAATGGGCAGTTATTAAAACCTCTTCGATTCAACATGGATTTTTTAATGAAAATGAAAACAAAGTTTTACCTGAGAATTTAGAACCAAGAAAACAACATGAAATTAAGTATGGCGATATTTTAATTACTCGAGCTGGTCCAAGAAACAGGGTTGGCGTATGTTGCCTTATTAAGAAAACAAGACCAAAACTTATCAATTGTGATAAAGTATATCGTCTTCGTTTATCTGATAATATACTAAATGATTATTTTATGTATAATATGAATTCATCTGAATTTCTTACTAAAATTGAAGAGATTAAAACTGGCGGTAATGATAGTGGTGTGAATTTAACGCAAAATCGCTTTCTCAACTTGGAGTTAAAGTTACCACCTGTAAATTTACAGCACCAAATAGTCAAAGAAATCGAATCACGCCTGTCCGTATGCGACAAGGTAGAACAAAGCATAGCAGAAGCATTAGAAAAATCAGAAGCCCTGCGCCAAAGCATTCTAAAAAAAGCATTTGAAGGAAAACTATTAAGTGAAGAAGAAATAGAAAAATGCAAACAAGAAGCAGATTATGAACCAGCAAGCGTGCTGCTGGAAAGGATTAAAAAGGAGAAAAAGAAATGAAAATTGAATACAGAAACCTTGAAATAAAAAACATTGATGATTGGAAAAATGCTGCTTTTACAAGTGGTAAAAAAAGAAAACACTGGAAGAAATATCGAAGCTCGTACTCCCTTGCTGATTTTATTCTAAATAGAAATGGAATATCTCGATTAGAGACAATGTTATCTGATGCCCTTCAAACAAAGGTTGTATTAGATAAAGCCGAAATCGAATATGAAGTTCGTTTTGATGAATTCGGTCACGGCAGAGAACATGATTTAGGTATATGGGGCAAAACAGAATCAAATCAATCAATTTTTATCGGGCTTGAGGCAAAAGTTGACGAACCATTCGGAGACACTGTGGCCACTGTTTATCATAAAGCAAAAGTTAATGAATTAAATGGCAAGAGTACAAATGCTCCTGAAAGAATCGAAAATCTGCTAAAAGAAAATTTGAACCGGGTAACGGAAGAAGATTTTAATTTGCGTTATCAATTTCTTTACTCAACTGTTGGCACTATCTCAGATGCAAATATCAATGTTCTGCTTATCCTGATTTTTAAAACCGAGGAATATAATTTTGAAAAAGGCTGCGATAATAAAAAAGATTTTTACACCTTTATGCGACGCATCAATGCTGCTTACTTAGGAGAGGATACATATAAAGCAACAATCAGATCAAGAGATTTGATTATCATGTATCGGGAAGTATCATTTCTTTGATCAGGGAAGATGAAAAAAACTACTAAATAAAAATATAAACAGAATATAATATGTCAGATACAGCAATAATATCAAAAATATGGAACCTCGCGAATGTACTGCGTGATGATGGGGTTGGATACGGTGATTATTTAGAACAAATCACATATCTACTTTTCCTTAAAATGGCGGATGAATTAAATAAACCACCATATAGCAAAGGCTTAAAATTCCCCAGGTTGAAAGATGTTGAAGGAAATGAAATAGAAAACAGCGAGCTATGCGATTGGGAAACATTGGCGGCGAAACGCGGCGCAGAACTGGAATCGTTTTATGTACAGCTTTTACGCAGCCTGAGTACCGAAAAAGGTATGCTGGGTCAAATATTTACCAAAAGCCAGAATAAAATTCAGGATCCGGCCAAGCTTTTGCGTGTAATCAATATGATTGACCAGGAAGAATGGTCATTGATGGGAGCCGATATAAAGGGCAAAATTTACGAAGGCCTGTTGGAAAAGAATGCTGAGGATACAAAATCCGGCGCCGGACAATACTTTACTCCACGTGCCCTGATCAAGACGATGGTTGCATGTGTCCGGCCAAAACCAATGAAGACAATAGCCGATCCTGCCTGCGGCACTGGCGGTTTCTTCTTGGCTTCATACGACTGGATAACTACAAACAACCAGCTCGACCGTGATGAAAAAGAGTTTCTGAAAAACAGTACATTCTATGGCAACGAAATTGTAGCCAATACCCGGCGCTTGTGCCTGATGAATATGTACCTGCATAACATAGGCGAAATGGGCGGAGATAGTTTTGTATCTTCAAACGATGCCTTAGTAGCCGACGACGGCAGCCGATACGATTACGTGCTTGCAAATCCCCCTTTCGGCAAGAAAAGCAGCTACACTGTTACCAACGCTGAAGGCGAAGCAGAAAAAGAAGATCTGACATACAACAGACAGGATTTCTGGGAAACCACATCCAACAAGCAATTGAACTTTTTACAGCATATCAAAACCATGCTGAAAGTAACCGGCCAGGCGGCAGTAGTGCTTCCTGATAATGTATTGTTCGAAGGCGGCGCAGGCGAAGAAGTACGCAAACAATTAATGATGACTGCTGATCTGCATACTATTTTACGCTTGCCAACCGGCTTGTTCTATGCACATGGCGTGAAAGCGAATGTTCTTTTCTTCGATAATAGAGCCGCGAGTAAAGAAGCTCATACTAAAGAAATATGGTTTTACGATTACCGCACCAACGTGCACCACACACTGAAGAAAAAGCAGATGACAACCGCGGATCTGGAAGATTTTGTAAAATGTTACAATCCGGAAAACCGCCACAAAAGAAAAGACACATGGAGCGAGGAGAACCCTGAAGGCAGATGGCGCAAATTCAGCTATGAAGAAATACTTGCAAGAGATAAAACCAATTTGGATATTTTCTGGCTGAAGGACAAAAGCCTGACCGACCTGGATAACCTTCCCGATCCGGATATTCTGGCAGCCGAAATAATAGAAAACATTGAATCGGGGCTGGCAAGCTTCAAAGAGATAATGGAAACCATAAACGGGAATGAAGGGGAATGAAATGAAAAGCATAACCGACAAGCAAATATATTATCTATATCGAAAGCAAACATAAATATTTTACTTTGAAAGACATGATATGAGTGACTGGATACAGCTTGGAGCCTTATTAGTAGCATTAGCTGCACTTGTTTATACGATTCGAAGCTATAAAAAACAGCTCCAAATTCAAATTTTCGCGGATTATACAAAACGTTATCAGGAGATTATTTTAAATTTTCCTGAAAATATAAATCAGTCAGATTTTGATTTCAATATTTTAGATGAAAAATATAATGAAGGAACTCATGATAAAACAATGAGATACATGAGAGTATATTTCGATCTTTGCAGTGAGGAATTTGATCTTCGTGATAAATGCTATATAACAGAAGATATTTTCGATATATGGAAGGGTGGAATGAAATATGCACTGACGAAAAAGGCATTTCGTGATGCCTGGCAGATTATTTCAAAAGATACTAAGTTTAATAAAAATTTTGAAGAGATGGTGAAGAAATTAATTGCAAGCAATGATGATCACTGCAAGCAACTTAATAAAAATGACAATGAAAATATTTCATTGTGCCGGATGTTCAGACAGTTTTTTAACGAATACAAAAAATTATAGTAACATCGTTGGCCATTGTTAACTCCTGATTTATAAATTGATTTTTTACGAACTTTACGCACATACCTTCCCGTCCTGCTTTTTAAAAAAGCGGGTTGAAAAGCTTAGTTAAATCGAAAATCCGGGCCCGGATTGTTATTTTCTGGAAAAATTATGCTGTCTTGTACTATCTTTGTTACTTTTGGTGACGTTTTTTACTAAACTGTTATATAGAGATTTTTTAATATTCCCTATAGGGGAGTTTGGTCAAAAGTATCACAATGGATAACAAAGATAGTAATTAGAATTTCAGTTTGTCATCATTATTCTTGTCGGATTGCTGGTTCATCTGGTCAATCACTTCCTGGCGAATAGAAATTCCCTTGAATTCCGGATAATTGTGTGCTCCTTTTTTCTTAGGGAAGCCTTTTTCCTCAATACGACTAACGAATGTTTTTTTTCCGATACAAAACTCACTATTATTTTTGCACCAGAATTGATAAACTTTAAATAAAGTTGCTACTTTTATACACTTCGTTGTGTCGTCAGTATTACAAATTTGTTCAATAAATTCCATCAACTGATCGCTGTCATTCTTGTATTCGTCTGTTGCCATCTTTACAATCCGGGGAGGATTAAGGCCAACTGCCTTATATTTCTTATAGCCGTCAAGCATCCAGTTCAGAATCTGGCTTTCTTCCGATAACAATTCTTCAAGAAGTTCATCTGCCGGCCTTTGTTCTTCCTTTGGTATGCTGACATTGAATGGAATAAGCATTATCCTGCGCCAAATTCCGTCATCTGTCCCTCTGATAACCGGCTTATGGTTGCCATACATCCAAAGTTTTAACACCGGCACGAATTCGAAATGCTCCTGGTAGAGAAAGCGGGCTGAGATTTTGTCGTGGCCGGTTAAATTCTTTACGCGAGATTCATTGAGCCGTTTATTCTCTTCAATCTCAGAGCTGACTGCAAATCTTCTGCCAACAAGCCTTGCCAGGTCATTTGAAGCTGAATCTTGTTTTTTCTGCATCAGTGTAGATGCATCCATCTTCACACCATAAGTGCCAAACATGTGATCCAGGACATTAAAGAATATTGATTTTCCGTTATTACCCTTACCATGACAGAAGAAAAGAACCTCATGGCTGATATTGCCGGACATGCTGTAACCAACAGCTCGCTGAACAAAATCAATAAGCTCAATATTTCCGTCGAAAATTGTATCCAGGAAGAGGGCCCAGGATATTCCGTCATCCTCTTCGGGCTTGTATTCCACATCCACAAATTTGGTGATATAGTCTTTTCGATTATGGTCTTTGAATCGTTGGTTCTTCAGGTCATAAGTGCCATTTGCAAGGTTGAACAGGTTATTATTCCTATTGTAGTGCTTTTCAACTGTTACGAAGTCAGTTTCTGTCCTTGCAAATTTCAATGAAGCCGTAAATATCGACCGCTTTTGAGAGTTTTTTCCCCAGTTCAGAATTTTTTTCTTCTTTTCTTCGTTCTTTTCTTTTTTTGCTTCTATCTTTATGATGTTTCGGATTGTTCTTTTCGCAAGCTGCTCATGTTCGCATGTCTCGTCAATGCTCCAATATCTTCCGTTCCATATCATCCACTTGTCGCGGGTATGATTGTATGCCAGAATATCGCGCCATTCGTCGTATATTCTAAGGGCATTGCCCATCTCTGTAAGTTCATGGTATTTTTCGGTCAGTTCCTCCAGGCCGGGCAGTGTGGATATATCATAGCCATACATACGGGCGTAATATATCACTGTCCCTATTCCGATCTTCCTTAAGCGATGCTTTACTTTATAGTTTGTTCCCTGATTCTTATCCGGAGACCAGTTATCAATTAGTTCGGTAGTGATCTCATCATCCTCAAGATGATTCCCTATTCCGGATAGTATCTTCAACCATACATCATATCCCGGATTGGGTGGTATTGTATTAAGTATATCCTCAATCTGTGCCGGATCAATTAATCTGCCTGATTTTTTTGTGTATTCAGCAGAATTTCTTTTCTCAAAGCGGTCGGAATGTTTAAGCATTTCAAGAAAATCTTTGCTCATTATATTATTAAATATTCGAAACTTTCCGTTAGAGGAACCATAGAACAATCTAACAATATCAGAACAATTTGGGTCAGCGTCATACTTACGAATGAGCATTCTTAAAGTATCCTGGTAAAAAACCTTGCTTGATTGAGACTTGTTAAACGAAAAAATGATCCTGAACCTGTTGTGATCATCAGTATGGGAGGAAGTTGTGTATATCATCACCGAGTTCTGCCTGATCATCCTGTCATTACAGGCATCATCAAAACTGAAGTATCCTTCTTCATCCAGTTTTTTTCGCTTTTGCCCGTTAATAGAAATATCATTGTCAATATCAATTGCCAGAATCTGGTTCGTTGAATAATTATCTTCGCTTCTGCCTGCCGCCGGATCTTTCCATACAACCGGGCAGAATGCAAAACCATCAGCCAGGTTGTGCTTCAGTTCTTCGGTGGATAGCTCAACATTCTTCCACATGCTAATATCTGCATTGCGGTTGAACGATTTATCGATAATTCCTCTGTTAGTACTGCATATGAACCTCATAATCAGATTTCCTTTCTTTTAATTGTTTTTAATGAATTTAAAATTTCAGACCTGCGGAAATATACACGTCCGCATAATCGGTATTGCTGGATTGTACCCTGCTTTTTCCATTTGTGTAGTGTGGGCCTGGATATATGCAGTAGCTTTGCTGCCTGCTCGATTGTAATCAGATCATCATCCTTTTCGGTTGATGATTCTTTCGGTTCGCTTTGCTGAAGGCACGAATTCACAGCGTCAACCATCATTTCTTTTAGGTCGGCTGCGGTGAGTTCTTTTAGAATAAGAGAGCTGGACATAAAAAAAGCCCCATCTAATTTTGTTGAACAAAATAATTATGGAGCAAATTTACGATTGTAATTACTGAGCATAATCACAGGTTTCACACCTGTGATTGTTGTTTTTTTAAAATATTATAAAAATTTGTTATTTTTTCTTTTTGTTATCTCTTCTTCAATTGCAATCTGCAAATTTTCTAAATCTGGTATTTTCAAATCCATCATGCATAATTTGGTGAATTTACGAAAAATTATATTTCTATCATTTCCACTAATTTCATCAAACTTTTTATAAATGGAATCATTTAATTTTTGCGTTTTTTGATTATCGGGGTCATTATTTAGTTTAAAATTTTTAATGATATGAATTAAAGAGGGTTGATCTTTAATAATATTTGCCTTAATAAGTAAATCTAAAAATCTAATAAATGTAGCTTGTGCTGTGTTGATAATGATTCTGTTTAAATGATTTCTGGTCTCATCATGAACTATATGATTATTAACGTTCTTATGGATATTATGATTTAATAGCTCAATAATAAACTCTTCAATATTTCCAATTTTTAATACCTTCGTTGCGCATGATTTTGTAAATTCATAAAATTGATTGTCATGAATTTCATCATAATTCCCATTGAGAATTTCATTAATAAGATTATCACAATTTTCATAGAATTGGTTTGTTCTTGTATCCTCTTCATCATCCTTGAACTTAAAGTGCTTGAAAATATCTAAAAATGAAGATTGATTGAGAATAATTCCTGACTGGATTGCAAACATAATTATTCTGGCTAATGTGTGTTCGCTTGAATCAACAACTATCCGTGTGTCCTTTGAATTGGAATCAATTATTCTTACAGATTCCTTAATTTTTGCTACCTGATCAAGTTTTATATTTTTTGACCTTAAAATGAAATGTTCATTAAGTTCTTTTATTTCTCTTTTTAGATCTATCCAATTGTCATAAATATTTTGATTTTCTTCAATAGACAAATCTTCGTATAATTTTGATAGATATTTGAATACCTCATTCTTCTTCAGATTGTTATTACAATATAACTTGATAATTTCAATATTATAATTCCAATGTGGGGTTCTATTGTGACTTAATGATTTTAATCCACTTATTATTGATTTTAAGAAAGTTTTAACATATTTTTCAATAGAATGAATATTTACTTGACTGCTTGTCCCAAATGAATCTAATCCAATATTAAAAACTCCCATAGTATAATTAATTCTGTTTTCAAATTTATAATTCGGTTTTATGTTATTTTGATATGCATTGAGAAATTCTTCAAGTATTTGTTGTGTTGTTCTGTATTGCTTATTTGAACTTATCAATAAATTAAAAAATTGAATAAATATTCTTGGATATGAGCGTAATTGACTATTTGTTTTATAAAACATTCTGTTATGAAATTGTTCCTCTTTTGATGCATATAAAATTAATAGTGGAATAAATAATTTTAATATCGAGTTGTATTTCTGTGCAATCAAATGTGTATTATTGATAAATTTCATTGATACTTCATTATAAAGTTCGAAAAAATCAATAATAAATTCATTTGCTATATCAAGAATACTGTTAATAATTATTGGTGGGGTTTCAATAATAATTTTGTCACAATCTAAAGGGTTGTTCCTAAAATCTTCAGCCAATTTTACTTCATATTTGTTCATAATTTCAAAATCCTCATTTCTATAACACCTTAAAATTATTCCAATAATAATTATTTTGTCGTTTTTATCAATTCGAAAATATTCCTTCAATGGCTTTCCGGCTGTCCTCTGTATTCTTTTTGAAATATACGCTGACCATCTTATCCGTATTGTGGCCGGTGAATGATTTTACAACATCGGGATTGATATTCGAATAACCTGCCAGAGAAACAAAAGTACGCCGCGCTGTATGTGTGCACAGCAGTTTGTATTTCGGCAGCTTCTGTTCGATTTTCTCGCCACCGGAGAATTTTGCAACAGTTATTATTTCATCCAGCCCTGCTTTTTCGCCCAGTTCCTTGAGATATTTGTTCAGCTTCTGGTTTGTTATAATCGGCAGTTTATTGCCATGCTTTGCCACAATTTGCAGGGCAGGGGAGATCAACGGTATTTCAACTTTCTTCTTGGTTTTGTCCTGATACAGATTCCAAACTCCATTATGAACGTCTCTGATGTCGAATTTTGCAATTTCCGCATAACGCTGGCCGGTATAAAGCTGAAACAGGAACATATCTCTTACTTTCTCAAGTTTATCACCAAGATTTTTTGCATCCATAATTTTCTTCAGGTCAGCTTTTGTCAGTGCAATTTGATCAGATGGTGTCTTCTTTACATTCTGATATTTTTCGAATTTGTTATTTTTAGTAAATTCTCTTTCGTAGGCCCATTTAAGAAAAGATATGAGGAATTGCATTTGTTTATAGATATAATTATTGCTCAAATTTTTCGAAATAAAAAAGCTTTGGAGTTTATCAAAAAATGTTAGATCAATTGTATCAAGGGCAATATCCAATTGCTCAGTCTTGCTGAAATCTTCAAGATGTTTGGTAAAAGTATGGAATCTGGTTATTGTTGCCTTACTAACTGTACTTTTTCGGGTATCAATGAAAACATCAAGAATCTGAAAGAAATTGTAGTCAGTTTTTTTCTTGAATTCTTTAATTATATATGCTTTCAATTGATCAAAAGGCATAAGAGGATTTTCAATTTTAGCATTTCTTATTACTTGTTTTACTTTTTCGCGGAATCGATACAAATAATCATTTAGCTCGGGATGTCCAATATATGATCTCTTAGCTTTCTGCCCTTTGCTGTCCCAGAATTTTTTTTCAATTCTCTCATTTGCATGAAGGGAAATTGTTTTACCGCTGTCTCTAATAAAGCAATAAATAGCCAGCTCTTTGTTTTTGCTTTTTCTGTCATTATTCAGATAAAAATTTATAGATGTTCCCATAATATCTGCTCTTTTTTAGTTGAAGGATATTACTGTCCACAGAAGTTATTGTTCAGTATCTATAGATATTCCATAAAGAATTGCTTAATAATAAGCAATAATTATAAATATTATTTTACAGAAGTAATTTACTAAATACTTGTTAAATAACAAAATAATAATATGGTTAAGTAAAATAATGTTTAATAATATTAGTTGGGTTCATGTCCTGCCGGGATCACAAAAAATAAAAAGCCGTTACAGTAAGAACTGTAGCGGCTTTTCACTTTTTCGGCTTATGCTTCGTAAACGCTTTTTTTATCTCATTCTTTTGCCAGTTCTAAGCATTTTTTGTCACTTTTCTTAGAATATTGATAGAAGGATTTTAAAAAAAATTGAAGTAATATTTAATATGGGCGACTGATTTTATTCTTATTTATTCTGCTTTAAGCTATTTATTTATTAATTTTGCAATAATTATTATATTTATTGTTTTAGATAATTTAAGAGTGGAATAATGGCAGTAACTTATAAATCTTCTGGTGTGGATATAGCAGCCGGCGATGAAACTGTTGACAGAATCAAACCTCTTGTCAGGTCAACATTTAACGATAAAGTTCTAACAGATATTGGCCTTTTTGGCGGTTTTTTCGATGCAAAATTCGAAGAATATGAGCACCCGATACTTGTTTCAAGTGTGGACGGAGTGGGTACAAAGCTTAAACTTGCCTTTGCAACAAATACTCATCATACGGTGGGGCAGTGCCTTGTAAACCACTGTGTGGATGATATATTGGCCTGCGGCGCAAAGCCTCTGTATTTCATGGATTATTTTGCAACAGGTAAACTTGATCCGGGAGTAGCAGAAGAAGTTGTCCGTGGATTTACAATTGCCTGCAAGCAAAACGGTTGCGCCCTTATCGGCGGTGAAACAGCCGAAATGCCGTCAATGTATCAGGAAGGCGAATACGATATGTCCGGTACTATTGTCGGAGTAGTAGATAAAAATAAGATAGTAAACGGCAAAACAATTCAACCCGGAGATGTGATGATAGGCCTGCCTTCCACCGGACTCCACACAAACGGCTATTCACTTGCAAGGGCAGTTTTGCTAACGAAATTCAAAGCTGATACATATATTAATGAGCTTGGTAAAACAGTGGGTGAATCACTGCTTGAAATTCACCGCTCATACCAGCACATTGTGCTTCCACTGATTGACAAAGGTTTTATTCAGGGAATTTCTCACGTTACAGGCGGTGGTATTATCGGCAATACATCAAGAGTTTTGCCTGAAGGAACAGCAATGGATATTGACTGGAATTCATGGGAATGGCTGCCAATTTTTAAACTGATACAGAAAGAAGGCGATGTGGATATTGAAGAAATGCGTCATGCTTTCAATCTTGGTATTGGTATGATTTTAATTGTTCGAGAATCAGAAGCAAACAATGTGCTTGAAATATTAAAATCCGAAAAACCGGTAGTTATCGGTAAAATTTTAAAATCATAAGAGAGTACTATGAAAAAATTATCAATATTTTTATTACTGTTTGCGTTGGGAATTTATTCCTGTTCGGATGACGAGGTAACACGTGTGAAAAAAATCGGCGCTATTCTTAGCCTTACAGGCCATGGTGCATCACTCGGCGAAAGCGCAAACGAAGCTTTAAAGATTGGCCTTAGCGATGCAAATGATTACCTGAAAGACAATTCTGCCGGTTTCGAGCTGGAACTTACAGTGTTTGATTCACAGTCAGATGCGAACGAAGCTCTGAAGCAGTTGAAAGCCCTGCATTCAATGGGTATAGATATTGTTATCGGGCCGCAGCTTAGCAATAATTGCGCGGCAGTACTGGAATATGCCAATGAAAACGGTATCATTTTGCTTAGCCCGACAAGTGTTGCAATTTCGCTGGCCATTGAAGATGACAATCTTTACCGTCTTACACCAAGCGACATACACCAGGCTAAAGCAATTGCCAAAATGCTGGAGCATGACGGAATCAAAAAAGTAGCAGCCATCAGAATTGAAGATGTTTGGTCTGATGACCTCTATGCCCAGGCAAAGAATGAAATGGAAGCACTTGGGATACAGGTTGATGTTGAGGAAACATATAATGCTAACGTAGATAATTTCAACGGAACCCTGACATCACTTCAGTCGCATACGGAAAATCAGTATGGTATACCTGCAGATGATATTGCAATATACATGATTTGCTTTGACGAGGGTATGGATATACTTGAAGATGTAACCGATGACGATGACAAAATTTATGATTATATGTCCGAAGTAAAATGGTACGGAAGTTCTGCCTTTGCGCAGGACGGTAATCTATTATCAAACCAGAATGCGGTTGATCTTGCTATCCTGGCCGGCCTGCCATGTCCCGTTTTCGGCCTGGATGAAGAATTTGAGTATGCTTACGGCCCGGTAAAAGAAAAACTGACTGCAAAGCTGGGGCATGAAGCTGATGTATATGCTTATGCTGCCTACGATGCAGTACGACTGCTGGCATTAACTTATGAACGTGCCGGCTATAATGCTGATATTGAAACTGCCAGGGAAAGCCTTATCTACCAGGCAGACCACTATGGAGGCGCAACCGGCGAAACTACATTCAACGCTGCCGGTGACAGAAAATATGCCGATTATATATTCTGGGCACCTGCCAGAGAAGAAGGCTCGTATTTCTGGAAAGAATATGCCACCTACAAAACTTCTGATGGTTCTTTACAAATGAAATAATAATGCTGATTTAGCACAATAATATTGAAATGTAAAAAACCTTCCCCGGAATAAAATTTCTGAGGAAGGTTTTTTTATTTTTTTTTGTTCCCAACATTTTGATTAACAACGAATGCATCACTGTTAATAAAATAGTATATACTAAAAACAAGTATTGCTAAGGCTAATATATTTTTTTCTAATTGTCGAAGATTCAAAGATTTTCGTTTGGATTTTTTTTGAAAATATACTCAAATATTGTAATTTTGTTTTTTATAGCTGTTTGAATAGTAAAATATTCGCGAAGCTTTGTACTTTAAGTGATTAATTAAGAATTTTTTAAGATAATAAGAGGTAACGGACATGGCTAAGGTATTGGGCGAGATAGTCATTGATATCGAAAAGTGCAAAGGCTGTGAGCTTTGTATTGCTGCATGCCCCGAGGAAACTCTGGACCTTGCAACCAAGATAAACCAAAAGGGCTATCACTACGCCGTTAACGTTAACGATTCATGCACCGGGTGCGCAAACTGCGCGATAGTATGTCCGGAAGCGATCATTACTGTTTACAGAAAAATAATTAAAACACCGAAACAGTAATTTTAAGCAAAAGTTAAAAACGAAATAATACAATAGGAGAAGAAATGGGCGAAATTAGGTTGATGAAAGGCAATGAAGCGCTGGCCGAAGCGATGATTCGCGCGGGTTGTGACGCTTACTTCGGATACCCTATCACTCCGCAGTCAGAAGTTTTGGAATATCTTGCCAGGGAAGCAAAAGCCAGAACCGGCATGGTTGTACTCCAGGCTGAATCAGAAGTTGCGGCTATTAATATGATCTATGGTGCTGCAGGCTGTGGTAAACGTGTAATGACAACATCCTCAAGCCCCGGCATAAGCCTTATGCAGGAAGGGCTGTCATACATAGCAGGCGCCGAGTTGCCCTGCGTATTGGCAAACGTTAACAGGGGCGGCCCCGGTCTTGGTACTATTCAGCCTTCACAGGGTGATTATTTCCAGACTACAAAAGGCGGCGGCCACGGCGATTATAAACTTATTTCCTTTGCTCCGTCAAGTGTACAGGAAATGGTTGACCACGTTAAGCTTGGTTTTGAAATCAGCATGAAATACAGAAACCCTGTTATGATATTAGCAGACGGTGCTATCGGCCAGATGATGGAAAAAGTTGAACTTTTCGATCAGATGGAAAGAGTTACCGAACCTCTTGATTGGGCAACAACCGGTAAAGTAGAAGATAAAGACAGAGTTTATATTACATCTCTGTTCATCGAACCGGAAGTAATGGAACAGGTAAACCTCAGGCTCCAGAAAAAGTACAGGGAAATTGAAGCTAACGAAGTACGTTATGAAACATTTAACACCGATGATGCCGACTATATATTCACAGGTTATGGCCTTGGAGCAAGAATTTGCTCGAAAGCTATGGAACTTGGCAGGGAAAAAGGCTACAAAATCGGCCTTGTAAGGCCAATCACTGTTTATCCCTTCCCTTACCAGATATATGCAGACCTGGCTCCGAAAGTAAAAGGTATTCTTGATATGGAAATGAACTTCGGTCAGATGATCGAAGATGTCAGGCTCGCCGTTGAGGGTAAAACCAGGATTGAACATTATGGCAGAACTGGCGGAATGATCCCGACACCGGACGAAATCCTTGATTATTTTGAAAAAACATTTATCAACGGAGGCGAGTAATGAGCGACAATGCTAATATAAATGCTGAGAAACTTACAAAGGAAGATATTATTCAGGAAGAAAACCTGGTTTACAGAAGGCCGGAAACTCTTACTGATACTCCTTTGCACTACTGCCCGGGTTGCGGCCATGGAGTAGTACACAAGCTTTTCATGGAAGTTCTTGACGAAATGGGGCTTCAGAACGACACAATTGGTGTTGCTCCGGTTGGATGTTCCGTTTTTGCATACCACTACATGAATGTTGATATGCAGCAGGCAGCTCACGGCCGTGCCTGCGCAGTGGCAACAGGCATTAAAAGGGTAATGCCGGAAAAAATCGTTTATACATACCAGGGTGACGGTGACCTTGCTGCTATTGGTGGTAATGAAACTATTCATGCTGCTAACAGGGGTGAAAATTTCCTTGCAATATTTATAAACAACGGTATTTACGGTATGACAGGCGGCCAGATGGCTCCTACAACTCTGCCGGGTATGGTTTCTACAACTTCACCTTTCGGACGCGACGTTGCAGACCAGGGCCACCCGCTGAAAATTACTGAACTGCTTGCTCAGCTCCCGGGTGCTGCTTATGTTACACGCCAGTCCGTTCATACAACAAAGAACGCAAGGCTGACAAAGAAAGCTTTGAAAAAAGCTATCCAGTATCAGCAAAAAGAACTTGGCTTTTGTCTTGTAGAAGTTGTTTCCAATTGCCCGTCGGCATGGAAAATGACTCCGCTTCAGACAATGAAATTCATTGAAGAAAAAATGATTCCTTTCTATCCGCTTGGTGATTTAAAAGTTCCGGAGGGCAAATAATTATGACAGAAGAAGCAATTTTCGCAGGATTCGGAGGACAGGGTGTCCTTTCAATGGGTATGATGCTTGCTTATTCCGGAATGATGGAAAATAAGGAAGTTTGCTGGTTCCCGTCATACGGGCCGGAAATGAGGGGCGGTACTGCCAACTGTATCACGATTATTTCCGATACAATGGTTAGTTCACCGGTTATTACTACTTTCGATACAGTTGTTGCGCTTAACCAGCCTTCGGTTGATAAATTCGAAGAAAAAGTTAAACCCGGCGGCAACATTATTTTCGACAGCACGAATATTATTAATCCCCCCACAAGGGAAGATATTAATATATATGCCATTCCAGGTAGTGAAGAAGCTCTTAAGCTGAAAAACATGAAAGTTCTCAATATGATTATCCTGGGCGCTTTCATCAAAGCAAGGGGAACAGTTTCTCCTAAAACAGTTGAAGAAGCTCTGTACAAAGTGCTTCCGGAACGCCACCACAAACTTATCCCGCTGAACCTTGAAGCTTTTGCCGTTGGCCAGAGCCTTATCAAATAAGCAGGGATAAATAATATTTTTAAAAGCCGCTCCTTTTTCGGGCGGCTTTTTTTCTAAAAATTATATAAGATTTTATGAGTAAAATATTTGAAGTTGTCGCTACAGAAAACAATATTCTCACATTTGGCGATGTTCTGGAATTGAGCCAAAAGAAAATTAACAGCCTGCTTCATCTTTTCAGTTTTAACCAGCCTGTGGAGCTTTCCGTTGAAATTCATTCCCCTGACAAAAATAAAGGCATTATCGTTCCTGAAACAGGGCAGCCTTTCTGTTGGGAAGCAAATGAATACTGCAAAGTAAATTATATTAATAATGGAATAAAGATAAAAATCGAGAACGAAACGCTTTATGATAAAAGCTGGGAGGACAGCGACCCATGGTGGTTCATTGATGAAATAAAGCTAAATAACCAGGTAATAAAAGATATTGATATGCATCTGGAAAAAGCCAGAGAAGTAAATAAACTATGGCGTTTTTCCAGGTACGAAGGCAGTGTCAATCTCTGGGGAATCAGCTACGGGCTTATAGCTTCGGCAGTGGCGGAACTCTGCAATGGTATTATATACATGGACGATGCCTGGCGATTCAAACTTATTCCCGGATTTTCATATCATATAGACCTCCTTTATGAAAGCCTGAAAGATGATGAAATGTAAAAATTCCAGCCTCTCTCGCAGATAATGCATGAAGAATCCACCACGTCTCGCTTCGCTCGCCACCCCTCCACTGGAGGGGAATTTTCCGGAACTCCACCCCCGTCCATCATCAAAATTCAATAGCCACGTGCTTTAGCTCGTGGATAATAATGCCCTGTTCGTAAGCAAAGCAAGAAAACCACCCCTGTATTCCCCTCCTACTTTAGGAGGGGATAAGAAGTTAAATATCATAGAATTAACTCCCCCTCCTTTCGAAGGAGGGGGCCGGGGGGAGGTAGGCAGGTGCAGCGGCATTGCACCAATGTTTGAATCCATTTCTGCCTTGTTTTACTTCAAAGCCCTCCCCTTCGGGGAGGGTTTGGGAGGGGTCAGAAGCAATGCACCGATGTTTGATAATAATGAACTCTTGTTTGAAGCTATTGCCGCCTTGTTTGAAGATAATGAACTCTTGGTCGACACTATTGCAGCAATGTTTTGCTTTATTGCTGCCTTGGTCGGAGTTATTGCTGCCTTGGTCGGAGTCATTGATGCCTTGGTCGGAGTTATTGCTGCCTTGGTTGGAGTTATTGCTGCCTTGGTTGAAGATATTGCTGCCTTGTTCGGAGTCATTGCTGCCTTGTTCGAAGTTATTGATGCCTTGTTCGAAGTTATTGCTGCCTTGTTCGGAGTTATTGCTGCCTTGGTCGGAGTCATTGATGCCTTGGTTGAAGGCATTGAACTCTTGGTCGGAGGCAAAGAACATGTTCAGTAAGATCAACCAAGCGTTCAGTAAGATCAACCAAGCGTTCAGTAAGGTCAAACAAGTGTTCAGTAAGATCAACCAAGCGTTCAGTAAAGCCAACCAAGTGTTCAGTAAAGCCAACCAAGTGTTCAGTAAAGCCAACCAAGTCCTCAGTAAGGTCAACCAAGTCCTCAGTAAAGTCAACCAAGTCCTCAATAAGGCTAAACAAGTCCTCAATGAGGCCAAATTTCACTACATTAAGGCCAAACAGTAGTTCAATAACTCCAGCCAAGGCAGTATAAAGCCCTGCTAACAAAGCAATTAGCCCAAACATCAGGATTCTGGTTCGAAACAGCCTTGAATTAAGGAAATTATTCGATTCATTGAAACCACAGGTTGGGGAATTAAGGCCGGCGGCCTGTTCATTTGGGTGGAAGAACTGGGGGATAGGGCCGGAGAAGGAGGTATTATGTTGTCATTCCCCGACACGTCACCGATAAATCGGTGCAGGCAGGGGCAGGCTTCCGGAGCTTGCGACCGAAGAATCCATCTTCCTTCGCAGATGATGTATGAAGAATGGATCTTTCGCTTCGCTCAGGATGACATGCAGTTTTACCATCGTCAAGTTCAATAGCCACGTGCTTTAGCTCGTGGATAAATGTGCAAGGTGCGGAGGCAAAGAAAAAGAATCCACCCCAGCCTGTCCCGACGTGTCGGGAACTCGCTGCGCTCGCCACCCCTCAACGAGGGGAATTTTCCGGAAGTCCACCCCCGTCCTTCGGACACCCCCGCCAGCGGGGGACATTCCCATCCGTCATTCTGACGGAGCGAAGCGACCGAAGAATCTATCTTTGTTCGCAGATAGTGTAATAAGAATGGATTCTTCGCTGGCGCTCAGAATGACCTTCCAGCCTTATAATCGTCAAATTCAATAGCCACGTGCTTTAGCTCATGGATAGAGATTTAGCATCAGAAAGAAATAAAACCACCCCTTTAGTCCCCTCCAAGGGAGGGGAATTATCCGGTGCTTGCGACGGAAGAATCCATCTTTGTTCGCAGATAATGTATTAAGAATGCATCCTTCGCTTCGCTCAGGATGGCTGATCTTCTAACTTTTGTGTCATCCCAATGGATAATCAAAACCTACTTCACAACTACCATCTGCCGCACAATAATTTGTTCATCGATATTTACCCTGATATAATATACCCCGTCCGGCAGGGCGGATATATTTATCGAAGAAGTGCCTGCAAACTCAACAAGCCCGCTCACATCCTGACCAAGGCGGTTGTATATGGTGGTATTGCCTTTGCATCGCGAAATTTCAATGCCTGTGATGTTTATAATTGAGGAGGCGGGGTTAGGGAAGATATCAATATTTACATCATCTTTCGGATGCTTCACGGAACTTAGAATTCTTTCAGGAAGTTCAATTCTCATCACGGATGCGCAACTGCTGTCCCGATAATCTTTTGTTGTACAAACAGCAAGAAGTGTTCCGTCAATTGATTTAATCAATTGACAAACCGAACCCTGTTTGTTCTTCAACTTGTAATTTCCGTCAATATTACCATGCTTATCAACTATGGTAAGGCAAATTTTACCGTCAATATTACCTCCGGCAGCAAACAGGCTGTCATTCAGGCTTACAATAGAATATAATACTGAGTTTTCAGCATTAAGTATCGTATCAATAACAATACCTTTTTCGTTAGTAAGGTTGAAGGAGGAATACTTAACATCATTCATCCAGGAAAATCCTGTTAATATATACCCCTGTTCAGGTATATATGCTCCGTCGAGGGGACAAATATCAATGCTTGTATCGTATGTGTTTCCCCATAGTTCTCCATCAACAATATCAACTTCACATAGTGATCCGGCATAAGTATTTCTTGATAAAAGTATGAAACTATTGTCGAGCTTTCTGATTACTCTCTTATAACCTCCTCCTGTTTGGATAAAATATGGTTTAATTGAATTAACTGCTACCATATTTGAATCATATATATTGGTAAAATAGTTATGAGTAAATTCAGAAAACTGGTAAGTAAAAAATATATTTGGGTTGAATTCATAAATATAAAAGAAAGTATCAGTATAAAGAAAATATGTCTTCTCATATTCGAGGCCTTTGTTATTAAAACATGATCTTCCCATTGAGAAGCTTTTAGAATCACTGTCCGGATCTTTTGAACCCCAAAAAGAATAAAAGCAAACTTGCTTGTTCTGAGTTATATAGATTTCACCAACTCGGGTTCGTTTTTGATAATTGGCAGTAGTTGGATCAAAATCATAATGCCATATCAAATTCAAATTATTATCTAACCAATCCAGACTATAAAATGCGTCAGTTATAAAACTGTGAGGATTATAATAGTTCCACCTGATACAAGCTATTTCGCCATCATCAGTTTCTACCAGCGTTTGGCCTTCTGATGCATAATCTTTTGGAATAGCATTGTATTCGTCTTTAACAAACAATCCGGATTCATCATAAACAGATATAAATTTTTTCCTTTCAGAAAATCTGTTTCCCAGATCAAATTCTACATCAAGACGAATACTGTAGTTTCCTGGCTCACTAAATTCATGAACAGGATTAAACTCATCGCTGAATGTGCCGTCGTCAAAATACCAACGTAAAGATTTGATATTTCCCTGTGACTTGTTTGTAAATTTTAGCTGTAATGGAGAAGAACCTGTTTGAATATCTGCTTCAAAATCAGCATATATTGGTTCATGAACCACAATATATTTTTCTTTCCTTAGAGTATCTGATTGAGCTCCTTTTCGGACAATCAGAGTTGGAGTAAAAGTACCGGAACTGTGATATGTATGAACCGGATTTTCTTCACTGCTTGTCTGCCCGTCTCCGAAATTCCATAAAAATTCATCCGGACTACCGGTTGAATAATTATAAAATTTGACTAATGAATCTTTGAAAATAACTGGTTCATAATATCTGAATTTTGCTGATAAGCTGTCTGAAAAAAGTCCTTTATTAAGAAGAACTAATTTATTCTCTCTTGATCCAAGGGCTATTTCATTACTGATTCCCGGATAATATGCAAATACAAGCTCGTTCCCGAAATCTAGCATGATTGAATCTGCTTTAACTCCGTTTTCATAATCCCACAAAGCGAGTTCCGTTTTATAATCCGGATCAAATGATTTCAACGGCAATAATGCGAATTTGTTCGATTTTGATATTGCCATACTATGTGATGAAAAATAGTATAGAAAATCAAGATTTGTTTCACAGATCAATTCGCACACCTGATCGGTTCTCTTCCAGACTCTAAGAATATTTTTTGTTCCAAACGTTGCAAAGATCGTATTATCATATGATTGAGCAATGCCGAGAACCCAATCAAGATAACTGCAATCTGAACCTGTTCCACATTTCTGGTGAAATAATATTATTGTTGAGTCAACCATATTTCCTTCAATATATGATATAAAATCGTTTGAGTTCTGACCTCCATGCCCTTCAGGAACAAAATATCCACCGTGTCTGAATAAAAAATAAAAATCTTCATTTGATCCAACAGAAAAAACTCCGCCTTTGTTCTCATTAGTATAACTTAGCGTATCCCCATTAGTTAAATCTATTTCGAACCAATGATTAGCGCTTATATCATTCCATTCCATATATATATACACCATACTGGAAACAACTACTTTCTTGTTTTTATTATCAATTAACGGGATACTATGATCAAGAAGATGAATTTCTTCTCTGCTGGGATCGGATAAAATAAAAACTGCAATATCACTAAAAATAACATTTGTCTCCAAGTTTATGATGAACAGATATGGTTCGTGGCCATATTTTTCGGTATAAGTAAATACAAAAAATCTTGCATCTTGACTTATATCTACATTTAGAATTTTTCCTTCAACATACTCCTTAAAATCCTTCTCGAAAAGAATTTCTCCTGTTTCCCTGTCCCAGAAGCGGAGGGTTGAACCATTGCTGAAAGTATAAATCAATTTTCCATCATCTGAATAGCGGATGAAGGATATACTCCCCGCATCCTGGTCATTTTCTAAATACTGGCCTTTATCAATCCAGTGGTTATCGGCATAGATATTTGCTGCAGTTATAAGCAGGATGGAGAGGATAAGAATTGGCAGCGCTTTCATTTCAGCTCCGTTCGGGGTTTTGCTAACTTGTTTTTATTAGTAACACGGAAAACTGAAAAAGGTCTCAGGAAATATTTCATACAAGCTGATAATCAATAAATGATACTTTTTTTCGTAAATGAATCAGTTGTATTATTAAAATGGAAATTTGATGAAAACTGGCGAATTTGAGATATATTCAATTGATACGGGGATTTTCCATCTTGACGGCGGCGCTATGTTTGGCGTTATTCCAAAAGTAATGTGGTCAAGGGCTTATCACGAGGGTGACGAAAAAAACAGGATACCCCTGGCAGCGAGGCCCCTGCTGATAAAACGGAAAAATCAGACAATACTTGTGGATGCCGGAAACGGAACGAAAATGAATGAAAAACTGCGCTCGATATATGGAATTGACGCCGAAAAAACTGATATAGAGCTTGCGCTGGCCAAATATGGTTTGAAAGCCGATGATATTACTGATGTAATTATTACCCACCTTCATTTTGACCATGCCGGAGGGCTGACAAAATATGTTGACGGCAAACCTGTACCGGTTTTTGAAAATGCCCGGCATTATATTCAGAAAGCCCAGCTCGACTGGGCGAATAATCCAACGGATAAAGACAAGGCATCCTATATCCCTGATAACTGGAAGCCCTTGGAAAATGACGGAATGCTCATATCTATTGATGGGCCGGGCGAGATATTTCCCGGTATTTCATTGATAACAGTTGACGGACATACCAAAGCTATGCAAACAGTGAAAATTGACAGCGGTGAAGGTAAATTCCTTTACTCAGCCGACCTTGCGCCAACGTCAGCACATGTTAAGCCTGTATTTGTTCTTGGCTATGACAACGAGCCTCTAAAAGCTCTTGAAGAGAAGAAGAAATATTTTACCATGGCTGCAGAAGATGATTGGACTATCATATATGAACATGATGCATTTACAACAGCTTCAAAAATTGAAATAGGAGAGAGGGGAATAAAAGCAGTAAATAAGTTTGATATTAATGATTGAGATTATTTAATATTCATCCGATCACGAAGTGACCGGATGAATTATTAGCAATTGTGCAAAATTATTATTTCTTCTCAGCCGGTTCAAGCCCGTAATTGTCGCCTTTATCCACCGCCGGAATACCGCACTCCAACCATTCCGGAGCGGGAGAATCCTTAAGGAAGTGGTCGAAGAACTGCATCATGCGTATGCTCAGGTCCATACGGTTAGCCCTTTTCATCAGGTTGTGTTCGTCGCCATTGTAATTCAGCATCCATACAGGTTTTTGCAGCCGCCTTAGGGCATTGAAATATTCGATACCCTGATACCATGGAACAGCTCCGTCGCCATCATTGTGCATAATCAGAAGCGGGGTTTCCACTCTGTCTGCAAAGAAAAGCGGTGAATTTTCGATATATAGCTCAGGTTTTTCCCAGAGTGTTCCGCCAATTCGGCTTTGTGTTACTTCATACTGGAAAGCCCTGCACATACCGCTGCCCCAACGAATTCCGCCATAAGCGCTTGTCATGTTGCTTACGGGTGCGCCAGCCATAGCTGCGGAAAACAGGTTCGTCTGTGTTACAAGGAATGCAGTCTGGTATCCGCCCCAACTTTGTCCCTGGAGCCCCATTCTGTCTTTATCAATAAAGCCCTTATTGATAAGGTAATGAGTACCGCTCATAATTGCATTATATGCCGATTTACCCGGGAAACCATTTTCGTAATATATGTCCGGAATGAAAACCACATAATCATTACTTGCGTAAAGATTAGGATAAATTATCGAGGCTGTAGGCTTGGGTACGTAGTGCCTGTGCAAAGATTCGGTATATCTTTCGTAGAAGTATACTATCATCGGGTATTTTTTATTCGGGTCGAAGTTGTCAGGTTTGTATAGAAGGCCTTTACGCTCTATGCCTTCCATATCAGTCCATTCAATCATTTCCACAGTACCCCAGAGATAATCTTTCTGCTGCGGGTTGGCATCTGATATTTTCTCAGTGTCTTCAAAATCTTCGGTGTAATACAGATCAGGATAAATATAATAGTTTCCCTTGCGGAAGATATACTGATCAACATCTTTAGCTTTTGAAATTGATGGCATCCAGTAGTCATCCATCATAAGTTTTTCAGGATTTTTCGCTTTTTGCAGCTTACTTGCCCAGAAACCTTCCTGCATATTAACTTTGTTTTTCGCTTTCAGCATTGATTCTTTTCCGGCAGGAATAAATTCTTCTTCTTTATCAAGTTTCATGTAGCGGAAGCTGATATCATTTTTTCTGCCGTAAGCATTTGTCAGGTTAATCGGTTTTTCTTTTCCGGACGGGTCGAATGCCCAGATATCATATTTATCATAGATCAGTACTTTTGCTTCTTTTTCTGTCCATCCGGCAACTCCGTAGGGATATGCTTCGGCAGGGACATCATTTTCCTCGTCGCAGAAAATCTCTTTCATACCTTTTGTCAGTACAACACTTTTTTCTGTTTTCACGTTAAGCGATCTCCATGTGCTGTCTTCAGGCCTGTAGTAAGCAATATAATTTCCATCCGGCGAGACATCAAATTCATACTGCTGCGCTTCAAGGATAAGTTTTTTATCTCCGGTTTTCAGGTCAACCATGTAAATATCTTTAAAATCAGGGTATTCCCATGTTACCATTTGGCGGTATTTCATATTTTCAAGGCCGATTGCTTTATCGCTGTTTCCTTTTCTCAGTGTTTTAACATCGGGGATTTCCTCGGTCTCTATCTGTATCATTTTCTTGTCGTTTATCCTGTAAACAGCTTTGTATGTTTTGCTTTTATCTTTTTTCAAATTATGAAGCTGCATTGTCTGGAGGTAAGGATCCTTCCAGTTCCAAACGTCAAGCTTGGCTTTTTCTTCGGGAAGCAGTGTGTCCTTCTTTTCAAATTCCGGCTTTTCCACAGTGGCGAAATACAATTTTGTGCCATCCTCGGAAAATCCTAACCTGCCCTTTTCTGCTACAGTCCATTCGTCCGGCATTGCCTGGTTGGAAGAATCAACTACAGAGGCCGCTCTTTTTTGCCCTTTTTCCCAATAATAAAGTGAAAAAAGTTTCCGCTTTGATGTATCAGTTGAAAATGCAAAAGCTGCCTGTTTGCCCTGCTCGTCAATTGTAAGGCCTTTGATAGCACCGATATTATCCCAGATAAGGGATTTTTCCTGTTTTTCAGTATCGAAGGAATAAACATAAACACTGTCAACGCTATCCTTCACAACTGAAACGAAGCTGAATAATTTTCCATTATCGGAAATAGCATACGATTCAACATTTTCGAATTCGTGTTTATCACCGGTTTCCGGATTATATATCACAAATTTAGTGCCTTCGTACTTTTTCTTACTTTTCTTTTCGTCCTTATTCTCATCGGATTTTTCCTCTTCCTTTTTAGCTTCGGATTCTTCTTCTTTCTTTTCGGCTGTTTCTTCTTCTTCAACTTTTGTTGAGTCTTTCACTTCAGTAGTATCTTTCGGGGCAGGAAGTTCTTTCTCGTGAAGGTAAGCTATCCATGAGGAACCTTTTTCAGGAAGTTTGAAAGATTTTACCCTGCCTATCTTCATTAGCGAATCATGTTCGAAAACAAATATACCAAGGGTATCTTTAGGCATTTTATCTTTTTTCACTTCATCAAGCCTCATTTGTCTAATAGTATCAAACTGCGGTTCGATATTACAAGCCATGAATTTTGAATTAAAAGAAAACTGTCCGCCGCCCCCGCGCTCGATAATTGTTTCAAAATTATCCGAGGGATTTGTAAGATGCAGTGCTGAATCACCTCTTTGTGGGTTTATCTCGAATAAAACCCATTTCCCGTCGTTGCTTATTTTGTAGTTCTGCACACTTTTCCACTGATCGTAATCATCGTGGCTGAGCGGCTTTTTATTATCATTTGCTGACAGAGACAGCGTAACAAAAAGTAGAACTGCTATGGTAGTAATTTTTTTAATATTCATAATGCTTTGATCAATTTATAATACAATCTAATCTATTTCTGTTCATCTTTTATTTTATTTAATTTCCTGTATAGCGATGCGCGTGAAATTCCAAGAGCATCGGCTGCTTTTTTTGTATCGTTATTAAAGTGCCTTACTACATAATTAATATATTCCAGCTCGAAATTACTAAGTTCTTTTATTTCCCTCATACTGTCAAAATTCTGCCGATTGATTATTCCCGGAAAATCATTTACCGACAGGGGTTTCCCAAGAGACAGAATAACGGCTCTTTCCAATACATTTTTCATTTCCCTGATATTGCCCGGCCATCCGTAGGAAGTAAGCAATTCCATGACTTCAAGTGATACGTTAGGATAGTTGTAATTCATTCCTGCCAGAAGATGCTGAATAAATGCAGGAAGATTATCAGGCAAATCCCTCAGGGGCGGCAAATCGAGAGGAAATATATTGATCCTGAAATAAAGGTCATCACGGAAACGTTCGTTATCAACTTCTGTTCTAATATCCCTGTTAGTAGCGCATATCAACCTGAAATCACTCCTGCGGACTTTTGTTTCGCCAAGCCTGCGGAATGTTTTTTCCTCGATTACTTTTAGCAGCTGGGCCTGGATATTCATGTTCATGCTTGATATTTCATCCAGGAAAAGAGTGCCTCCGTTGGCAGCTTCTATCAGGCCCTGCCTGTCTTTCAGGGCAGTAGTAAAAGCGCCCTTAGCATGGCCGAAAAGTTCACTTGTAAGCAATTCGTCCTTAAGTCCGGCACAGTTTACTTCCACGAAAGGCTTATCTTTTCTCAGGCTGTTATTGTGTACCCACCTTGCCATTACTTCCTTACCGGTTCCTGTTTCTCCGTAAAGCAATACAGTAGAATCGTTCTGGCAGGCTATTTCCGCGAGTTTCTTTACTCTTTGCATCAGCGGGCTGGTTCCCCAGAAAGGTATAATTTCCTGCTGTTTCAATCTTTGCTGAGTCAGATTTTTATGCCTGAGTTTATGAAGTTCATCACTTTTTTGTAAGGAAATATCCAGTTCAGTCATATTTACCGGCTTTGTAAGGAAATTGTCAGCACCGTTTTTCATTGCCTGAACTGCCAGAGATATATTACCGTGGCCGGTAATTAGCACAATTGCCATGGCCGGGTATTTTTCCCTGAGTTCTTTAACAAACTCGATACCGCTGCCGTCAGGAAGATTAACATCCAGCAAAGCGATCTCGAAATCATTTCTTTCCATTTTGTCCCTGGCGTCAGCCAGCAATTCTGCTGTTTCTACTTCATACCCTGATTTATCAAGATATCTTTTAAAACTGAACCTGATACCGTCGTCGTCATCAATTAATATTATCCTTGCGCTCATTTAACCTCCAGATTAATCGCATAAGGTAATGTAAATTCAACCGTACATCCAATCCCTGAATCGTTATTATAAATATTCATTGCCCCGCCGTGATCCTTCACTATATTGTTTACTATACTCAATCCAAGGCCCGTACCTTTTTTTCTCATCGTGAAAAATGGTTCCAGGATTTTCTTCATATTTTCCGGTGGAATTCCGGTACCGCAATCAATGAACCTGAAAAGTATTTCCCGTCCCGAAAACTTTTTACTGACTTTAATACTGATAGTACTGTTTTCCGGGCTGTGCTGGGCAGCATTATCCAAAAGATTAATAATTATCTGTGGAAATCTTGATGTATCAATATTTATCATTTCATCATCTAAATTGTCAAGGATATCAAGATTTACCTTGCCCTGGGCACCTCCGGGACTGTCTTCCCAAAGATTTATTCCCTCGTTGCAAACCTGCTTAACTGTTGTTGATGAAAAGGACTCCGCCCTGGAACTCTTGCCGAGGTCAAGCAGATCTTCCATTAAGCTTGCTAAGCGGTGTACCTGCATGTTGATTTGTTCAAGAAAAATTCCGAAGTCCTCCTTGTCCTCTAATTCCTGGTTCAGAACTTCAACCAGGGCCATTATGGAATTAAGTGGATTTCTAACTTCATGTGCCACACCGGCTGAAAGCTGAGCTATTGTTTCCATTCTTTTGGCCTGAAGAAGTTTGTCCTCCATTTCCCGCCATTCGGATACATTACGAAAAGATTCAATGGCGCCAATCAAGTCCCCATTCTCGTCATATATTGGCGAAGCTGCTATCCATACGTGTACAGACTTTTTATCCCTGATATTTTTTATTATTGTTTCTGCAAAAATTACGTTGCCTTCCTGCCTGATATAATTGTATTCCGACCGGAAATCCTCGTTATCTTCCCATATTAAATCAACAATGATAGGGCGTTTCAGGCCATAAATTACTTTACCGTATTCATAATTATTTTTTCCAAGTAATTTTGTTTTCTCAACTCCGGTAATTTCTTCCAAAGCCTTGTTCCACGCTATCACTTCTCTGTTCTTATTTAGAACAAAGGTGGGGTCCGGCAGAAATTCAATTATCGAGGACATCTGGCGGCTGGCTTTTCGAAATTTTTGTTCGGAAATTTTTAATTCTTCCTCGTATATAAGCCTTTCGGTTATATTCCTTGCAATCATCGAAACGGCTTTCATTTCCCCTTCCCTGTTCAGAATCGGCGACATAGTTAGAGAAACATTTATTAGCTCTCCGTTACCTTTTGTACCTATAGCTTTGTACCTTTCAAGAGCCTCCCCTTTATTCAGCTTTTTCCGGATTTCTGCCAAAACTTCATCTGATTTTTCCGGAAAAAGAAAAGTTATATGTTTGTTTTTTACATCTTGAAATTCATAACCAAATATATTTCTTGCTCCTTTATTCCAGGTTAGTATTACGCCCGTATCAAAATCAACGGCTATGATAGCATCTTCGGAGCTTTCCACAATAGCCGAAAGACGAAAACCAATATCATCGGCAAGTTTTTCATTTTGCTGTATTGAACAAAGTGAATCAATTTTTGTATTAAGTTGATTTATTTTTTCAATTAACTGATCTTTACTTAAGTCCTGATAATTCATTTCTATCATTAAATTTCAATAATCAAATTTGATAAAATTAAAGAAATTATAGACAATCGGCAAGATTTGTAGTTGTCTTTTCATAAAAATTTTGTATTCTTGTTTTGGATTACGAATTTGAATGGATCGTGATATATGAAGAAATTGATATTTCCAACACTATTTATGCTGATTTTCATACAGTTGTGGGCAGGAAATTTTATTGATCAGGATAAAAACAGATGGAAGCCATATTTTAAAAATATTGTTCCAGCTAAAATTGCGGACAAATGGTATCTGCCTTTTACCACAGCTACACGAAAAAACCTGAAGGAGCTGCAAGTTATCAGTACATTCGGATCTGCCCGGAATTCATATAAAAAAGGGCATATCCATACCGGGCTTGACTGCATCCCCGCCGGGAAAGATTCCTTTGTGTATGTTTATCCAATAGCTAACGGAGTTGTTTGTTCAATTCATCTTGGTGCCCCTCATAAAACAATAGTTGTGAAACATAAAGACTTTAATGGCAAAACCATCTATTCTTCGTATAAGCATTTAGCCCAGGTTTTTGTTAACATAGGCCGGCAGGTAAATAAGGATACCAAAATTGCAAGGCTTTATTCAAGGCAGGAAACAAGAAAATTGAATGGCAGATACGATCATTTACATCTGGAAATCAGGAAAAAATTTGATGATTACGGCTGTGCCAGCTGGCTTACAATGACTAAGAAGGAACTAAACGAAAGGTTTTATGATCCTTTATCTTTTTTAAAGAAAAAGATTTAACACGTTAATATCAATCAGTGATTATTTGGTATACTATTTGATTCACTTTACGTTTTGAGTACACTTTTTTTGGATTGAAATGAAGATATTCTTATCTATTATAATAATAAATATTTTGTGCTGCATTCAGATACTAAATGCCAGCAAATTCGATTCGTTGTACAGGGCTGTTGAATCTGAAACTGATGATAAAAAAATTGAATTTATTGATTCTTTACTGGATAAACAAAATGATCTGAGTATATATGATAAGATCAATTTTTCGAAAGAGGCGCTTGAAATAATTAAATCGAAAAATTATCCCGAGAAAGATTATAAGTACCTGCTATTACTCGCCAAAACTTATTTGCAAATTGGAGACAACAGCAAATCCTTAAGATATATATTAGAGGCTCTTGAAGTTGCTAAAGAGCTTGATGACGACACTAAAATTGCCTCGACACAAAGCAATATTGGCATTATGTATGCCAAGCAAAACCAATTAGACAAGGCAATGAATTATTTCCAGAAAGCTGAAGAATTGTTTTTAAAACTTGATTCATCCCACTATTTGTCAGGTATTTATAATAATATTGCATTGATTTATAATTTCAGAAATGATACTCCTAAAGTTATGGAATATCTTAATAAGTCTCTTGACCTTCTCCCGAAACATAAGGACAGCGTTTATACTTTGAATACAATTCTTAACATGGCAGAAATATATAAAACCAATGGTAACTATATAAATGCCAAAAAATATCTTCAAATGGGAAAGGATTTTTGTTTCTCATGTAGAAATACAATGATGAGTTTAAGATTTTCCGTTATTGAAGCAAGTATTTTGATTACTGAAAATAAAAATCAGAAAGCTCTGAATATTTTGAAGAGATCGAGAATAATTGCAAAAGAGAAAAACTATTCTAAGTTACTAATTACTATTAATACATACCTTTCCGATATTTACGAGGAAAAAGGTGATTTTGAAAATTCCTATGTTATCCTAAAAGAAATTAAAAAACTTGAGGACTCAATAGAAGCCTCGGATAGCGGAGACAACCTTGCAGAACTACTTAACCACTATGAAATGCAGGATAAAAGCCGGCAAAACCAAATGCTTGAGCAGGAAAACAAAATACAGTCCATGTATATTCAATTACTGGTATTGGTTATACTTTTCGGACTTTCCATCGGTATCCTGCTGTTTTGGAAATACAAAACTAAAAGAAAAGATAATATACTATTAAAAGAAAAAACCGATCAGCTGGAGTATGCTTATGAAAAACTTAATGACCAAAATAAACTGATCAGTGACCAAAAGGAAGAACTTGTTTTTATTAACGAAGAATTGAAAAACCGCTCACAAAAATTAAAAGAATCCAATGAAGCTAAAGATAAATTGTTCTCAATTATTGCTCATGACCTGAGAAACCCGCTTAATGCACTGGTTCTGGCAACGGATATGCTGGTAAAGGATTCATATGATATTGATAAGGAAAATTTGGATCTAATTTATAATCAGTTGAACAAATCGGTATATCGCCTGTCAGAATTATTGGAAAATCTTTTGGATTGGGCACGATCCCAAACAGGCAGAATAGAATATTCACCAAAGCATATTGATATCAATAACCTGATTTTAAGAAATATTGATTTGTTTAAAAATAATGTAGTAGAAAAAAATATTGATCTGCAATACTTACCAACTGAAGATATTTCTGTTTATGCTGATATTAATATGACAGACACTATCGTCAGAAATATTATCTCTAATGCAGTGAAATTTACTGTTCCTAATGGCAAAATATGTATCAAGCTTGAAAGTGCAGAAAAAAATATTGTATTGAAAGTGATCGATAATGGAATAGGTATAGATCGGGTAATGATTGATAAAATTCTTGATGACTATCAATACTTCACAACTTCGGGAACAAAATCAGAAAAAGGCACTGGCCTTGGTTTGAAAATTGTTAAGGAATTTATTGAAATGAACAAGGGTGAATTGTTTATTAAATCGATTCCGGACGGAGGTACGTCAATCGAAATCACTCTTCCGGCAGATAAAGACAGTGAAGAATCCTTTTAATGTCCTGCATCTCACAGGATTGCATTGATAATATGTCCGGTTTGTATTCAGCCGGACGCCCTGGCTGCCGGAGCGTCCGTTATGTTGTTTATCTTCAGGATGTTTATCAAAGAAAAAAATTATCCGGCAACTGAAACAAAAATATTCCTGGCAATTTCATTTCCTACAATTTCTTTGTTTCCAAGGTGCTCGATAGTTATCGGCCCGTTGAATGGAGCTTTTTCCAATATTTTGATCTTTGCCCCTGGTACTAATTTCATTTTTTCAAAATATGCAAGCATTTCGGCATCCGTATCGGCAATACGTTTTATAATTACATTTTCTCCGGGGTCAAACTCGGAAAGAGGTGTTTTCTCCAATTCAGGAATATCTCCACTGTCAGTTGGTATCGGATGGCCGTGCGGGTCGAAATGAGGAAAGCCCAGAAGTTCGTCAATTCTGGAAATAAATTCCTCTGAAACGTAATGCTCTAATCTGCATGCTTCCTCGTGTACCTTTTCAAGAGGAAAACCTATCATTTCTTTAAGGTATAATTCCAACAACCTGTGATTTCTGATGATCTCAAGTGCAAATTTTCTTCCGGATTCAGTGAGTTTTACGCCTTTATATGAATTATAATCAACAAGCGACATTGTTGACAGCCTTTTCAGCATACCCGTTACGGAAGCTCCGGAAATTGAAAGCTCTTTAGCTATCCGGGTTGTTGATACCGGACCCTTCACTTCCAACTTGTAAATTGTTTTCAAGTAATCTTGTACAGCCTGGCTTAACATAATTTACTCATAATTATTAACAAATGGTTTCTTCTAAACTAAGAATTATTTTACTATTGTCTAAATAAAAAATATTTATAATGCTAATATGATTCGAAAAAGGAACGCCGATATTGTAGCAAGCACAAAACTTAGTACTGCTGAAATCATAGCCACCCGGGTTCCGAATTCCTTAAATATTACTACAAATGTTGTAAAACATGGAAAATACAAAGTAACAAAAATAATAAATACAAAAACCTGGTCGGGGGTAAGAGGAAGCTGTGCCAGAGTTTGTACGTGCATGGCCTGCGTAGCCATTACCAGTATCAATTCTTTCCTGAAAAATCCGAATAATAAAGTTGAGCCGAGATTTTCCGGCAATCCAAGTACAGATTCGAGAACTGGCTGGAAAAACATATTCAGGTAATGTGCGGCATTAAAGTATTCAACCCACCCGAGAACAATAGACCCCAGCATCAGAAAAGTAAAAGCTTCTTTCAGGAAATCCCTTATTTTTAACCAGGTTTTCCTGAATGAGATTTTCATCGAAGGTTTTCTTAAAGCAGTAATTTCCATTATCATACCTGTTGGCCTTGAAATAAAACGGGACATCAGCTTTCCTACAATAGCAATTATGAAAATCACAAACAGGAAAACTGCAATAGCCGCAAATGGATTTAAGAAGGCAGCAGTTAGTGCAAATATTACTGCTATACGTGCACTGCATGGTATAAATGGTAATAAAACAGCTGTAATTGTTCTGTCGCGTTTGCTTTCTATCATCCTTGTTGCATATACCGCAGGCACAGAGCACCCGAATCCAAGCACAAATGGAACAACTGACTTTCCGTGAAGTCCGATCTTATGCATAAAACTATCCACAAGGAAAGCTATTCGGGACATATAACCCGTTTCTTCGAACAGGGAGGTAAGCAAAACTAATGGAAGAAAATACGGCAATACCACCCCGAGAATTCCGGATATACCCATGTATGCGCCATTAATAGTAAACCATAGAAATGGCGAGCTTTCGCGCAAAGGCTCGAAAACAAGAGCCAGGTCGGCAATTGGCTGCTCTACAACTGATGATATTAAATCACCAACAATGAATATTATTAGGAAATAAATGAAGAAATATACTAATAAATAAAAATGCCCGAATATAGGGTGTAGAAGCTGATTGTCAAATTTATCCAGAAATCCCTGGTGGCGGGTATCTCTGAATCTTGATATTTGTTCTGATATCTTCATGGCTAAATGATGACGCTCATAAGATATTGTTTCGAAGCTGTCCATTCGGTGCATTTGAAGAGCTTCTTTCTGAATCTCTTCTTTCAAAGGCTCTATGGTTTGCAAAATATCCTTCGGAACAAGAGATGGGTTTTCAATTGATTTTATTGCATAGAATCGTGCTCCCCCAATTAAATCCCTGCTATTAGGTTCAATCATTTCAATAAGCTGATTTATCCTGTTCTCAACATGATGGGTATAACTAAGGCCCTTTGGGGAACTATCAGAGGATAAAAATTGTTTAAAGCAGGCATCGGTAAGTTCCTTGGCTCCTTTTCCGAATTTTGCCATTGTTGGAACCACAGGCAAATTCAATAAATCTTTTAATTTTTCAATATCAATGTCATTGCCCTGATTTTCAGCTTCATCCAGCATATTCAGTGCAATAACCATTGGCAGCCCCAGTTCCATTAGTTCTACGGTTAATTCCAGGCTTCTCGCCAGAAGAGACGAATCCACAACATTAATTATCAGGTCGGGTTTGTTCTCCACTATAAAGTCATAAGTAGTCTTTTCCTGATCAGTTGTTGGGTTCAGAGAGTATATCCCGGGAAGATCTGCCAAAGTAAAAACTCTTCCAGCAATATTAATATCAGATAGTTCAACATTATCTGTGGTACCCGCAAAATTAGATGTTTCGGATTTTATATCGGAAAGTATATTAAATAAAGTACTTTTGCCGGAATTTGGCTGTCCTATAAGTGCAATTCTTGGATATTTTTTATCTTTTGTCATTACTATATGCTAATTAAACAACCACATCAAAGATTGAATTATTTGGAAATTAAGGCTAATCAATTATTTTATCGGTTTCACAAGGATTTTACCTGCAAGTCCCCTGCCAAGAGCAATTTTTACGGCACCGCCTGAAATGTTGCTGATTAAAACCGGCCCCCATTTGCCGTTTGTAAGCCTTTTCAGCTTGTCGTCTATGTGCAGTCCCAGAGTGTGCAGTTTCCTGCGGGCGTCTTCCCCGGCATTAATTTTGATAACTTCAAGGTCTTTGCCCACCGGTGCTTCAACTAATGTCATTACTTTACATCCTTTCCATTCCAAATAACTTTTTATCCGCTTAGGAAAAACTAATAAGCAAAATAGATAAAACTAAATTAAAACCAAAGAAAAAAATTCAATTTTTATAAAGTTTGGATAAGTTTTATATTAACCAAACAAAATATTAATGTTAACCACGTAAATTGTATAAATAAATTGGGTGGTCTGACGGAAAATGATAAGATGAGTATAAAGCCTGATATTATTAGATAAAAATGATTACTTCGAAAACAGATATATGATTTAAACGCAATGCAATTTTGATGGTAAAAAATTGTCTGCATTAATCCAATTGTTCAATATTAGGCAGTAAGAATAATTCTTACGCCAAATTAAATATAATCTTTGATGCTTGTGAAGTCTATGTAAATTGAACATTTACCAGTGTAATAATATCTTTGGCATAATCATTGAATTGCAGCATGTACGGAATATTATTAACGTTTTGTAACTATGGCAAAATGCATATTGTTTATTGCAAAATCAGATTTCTAATAATTGCACTCCTGCTAACGTTTTTTGCGGGGAGTAATAATATATTTGCCCAACAGCAGCAGCCTGCAAATCAGGGCAGCGGTATCAGCATACCTTCGGTATCACTACAGGTAGGTGATAAAAATTCTGATCAGGGTGAATTTGTTACCACGCTGCAAATACTTGCAGTAATGACTGTTCTGTCTCTTGCTCCCTCAATTCTGATAATGATGACTTCCTTTACGAGAATAATAATTGTATTCCATTTTTTGAAGCAGGCTATGGGTACACATACACAGCCGCCAAACCAGATGTTGACGGGGCTGGCTCTGTTCCTTACTTTTTTTGTTATGCAGCCGGTACTGAATGAAGCCAATGACAAGGGCTTACAGCCATATTTGCGCGAGGAAATTTCACAGGCCGAAGCGGTGGATAATATTATACTTCCATTCCGGGAATTTATGCTTAAACACACTCGTGAAGAAGATCTGGGGCTGTTCATAAAGCTTAGCGGCGAGGATAAACCCGATAATATTGATGATGTTTCCACCTGGACTGTCATTCCTGCTTTCTCCTTAAGCGAGATTAGGATGGCTTTCCAGATAGGATTCTTACTATTCATACCATTCCTTGTGCTGGATATGATCATAGCGAGTACCTTAATGTCTCTCGGTATGTTCCTGTTGCCGCCGCAGCTTATTTCTCTGCCGATAAAGGTGCTTCTGTTCATACTTGTTGACGGATGGCATCTGGTGGTGGATTCCCTGATGAGGAGTATAACCGGTGGCGGTTAGCTTGGAAATATAACACATTTTGAATATGGTTTACTTAAAAATTAATGAAAATGAAATCGAATAAAAAAGGGGTGATAAAATGACGGATCAAATGGTTGTATCGATAGTGAGGGATGCCTTCTATTATGTGATAATAGTTTGCGGGCCGCTACTGCTTGTTTCTTTGCTCGTGGGGCTGACGATATCCATTTTCCAGGCAGCCACCACAATCTCCGAGCAGACACTTACATTCGTCCCGAAATTAATTGCGGTATTTCTTATCAGTGTACTTATTCTTCCATATATGCTAACAAACCTGAAGACTTTTACGGTAGAATTAATAAACATGATCCCGCAGCTTAAATGATCGACGACGCAACATTATATTTTCTTACCGGAAAATTCTTTATCGGTGTCCTGTTTTTCATTAGAATTGCAGGGATGTTCACTGCCGCGCCGATTTTCAAAAACTCGGTTATTCCGGCACATGTAAAACTATTGCTTTCTATAGGGCTTGCTATTATTGTTACCACAACTTACTGGGAAGAACAACCCCAACTGGAAATGCACTTGTGGTATATGGGCGTTCTTGCAATAAAAGAATTTATGGTTGGCGTGGCAATCGGATTTTCAGCAAATATGGCTTTTTTTGCAGCAAGGTTTGCCGGCGGGTTAATTGATTTTGATATGGGATATCATACTTCGATGATGTTTAACAGGGACGAAACAAGTCCTACACTGGTTGGCGAATTTAAAACACTGGCCATGATGATGCTTTTCCTGTTTATAAACGGGCATCATTTTATAATAGAAGCTGTATATGCCAGCGCCAGGATCGTTCCTTTAACTACATTTGCCGTATCGGGTAGCACAATAGCATTATTTGTTAAAATGGCTACGAGTGTGCTGATAATCGGCGTTAAAATGTCAGCGCCGCTTCTAGTTGCATTGTTTCTTACTAATCTTTCACTTGCTTTGCTGGCAAGGGTTGCGCCCCAAACAAATATTTTTATCCTGAGTTTCCAGTTGAAAGTGGCGGTGGGGTTGCTGGTATTATTTGCATCAGTGCCTGTTTTTGTTCTTGTAGCGAAATATTCTCTCGGTGCTATGGAATCCGAGACTATGAAAATTTTAATGAGTTTGAATCCTGCAAATGTGTAGGAATTCTTTGATTTGATGTAATCAATACTTGATTGTTATGTCTCTTTATTTTGAATTTTGAGTTCAGAATGACTGATTTTCAGGATTTTGAGCCAACTTCTTAAAAGGAAGTAAAACTTAGTAATTATTGTTATCGAACAAATGAACCATAGGAGCTTGAATGGCTGAGAATAAAGACGGCCAGGAAAAATCGGAACCGGCCACCGCGAAGCGGCTCCACGAAGCCAGGCTTCGTGGACAGGTTTCAAAAAGTATGGATGTTACTACTGCGTCCGTGCTGCTTCTTGGCGGTATGGTAGTGTTTATGCTTGGCGGTGGTATGCTAAGCAGCTACCAGAACCTGATGAAGGATCTTTTCTACAATTCAGGTTCTATCGAGATAAATTTTGCTAATGTTACTACATTTTATTCAGATATTTTACTCTTCCTTGCCAAACATCTGCTTCCCATACTGGTTATTGTTTTTGTAATTATATTCGCAGCAGAAGTTAGCCAGGTAGGCATTCAAATTGCCACCAAGAAGTTTTCCGAGGGGGGGCAGGCAACTCAGATGTTCAAGCCTCTGTCCGGGTTGAAGAAGATATTTTTCTCCGGCAGGTCATTTTTCGAGTTGATAAAGAATTTCGCAAAGATTTTTATTCTCGGCATAGTGGTATACCTGGTTTTAAGAGACGAATCCGATAACATTATAGCTATGCTGGATGCACCTTTTATGGATATTGGTACCTACATGGCGGAGCTGAGTTTTCGGATGGTACTTTATGTTGGGGGTGTTTATATCATTATTGCGGTTGCTGACTATATTTATCAGAAACACCGCTATAAAGAAGATATGAAAATGACCAAGCAGGAAGTAAAGGAAGAAACCAAGCAGACGGAAGGCGACCCGAAGGTCAAGGCAAGGCTGCGTTCTATTATGCGGTCCCGCCTGCGCCAGATGATGATGAAAAATGTGAACGAGGCCGATGTTGTTATCACCAACCCGACGCACTTTGCAGTGGCATTGAAATATAACCAGGGCGAGATGAACGCCCCTAAAGTTGTAGCCAAGGGCGTTGACTACCTGGCTTTGCAAATAAGGGAAAAAGCAACATTCGAGGGTATCCCGATTGTGGAAGAGCCTCCCCTGGCAAGAACCCTGTTCTATAACGTGGAAGTTGACCAGGAAATTCCGGAAGACTTGTTCAGGGCTGTGGCACAGATTCTGGCTTATGTTTATAAACTTAGAAGGTATAAAAATAATTAAGAATTAACCCAATATTCCTGCCAATGTAAATGCTTGTGTTTTATATTCGTGAAGCTCTAATTCAATGAGCAAAGCGATAAGGTATTTAATGGTTGATAAATGTGATACGGAATAGGGTGGGGGAAATTAACGCAGCTTCTTACCGAATACATTTTCAAAGAATTTGTGGTTGTGCCTTTGATATTATTATATTCAAATCCGGGCTTCATATTTGGTGGTATATCCTGCTTGATATTTGAGTTTTGTAAAAAAAAGATTTTTTGCCTAATCTGAACAAATTGCTAATTTAGTCCTTGCTGTGTAGCAATACTAATTGAAATAAACGGAACAGAAAGGAATAATATGAAAAAAGAAATAAATGAATTAAAAATATGGATAACCGGAGGCAGCCGGGGAATTGGGCTGGAAACTGCAAAACTTTTTATTGAAGAAGGTGCAACTGTTGTATTAAGTGCCAGAAGCAAGGAGTCATTCCGGGAAATACTGCCAGAGCTTGCGCCAATGCCAAATGTATTTATCTTCCCATGCGATGTTTCAAATAAAGGCCAGGTAAAGGAAACTCATGATAAAATTAAAGCCGTTATTGGCGATGTTGATGTTTTGATAAATAATGCCGGTATATTCGAGAATGCCCCATATATGGAATTGACAACCGAGTTACTTAATAATATGTTTTCCGTGAACGTTTACGGTGTACTATCGTGCTCGCAGGCAGTACTGCCGGCAATGCTTAAATCTAAATCAGGTATTATCCTGAATATTAGCTCGGTGGTTACCAGGGAGATATTTCCACAAAACGGTGCATATTCTGCTTCGAAGTGGGCAGCCATGGCGTTGAGCAGGACACTCAGGGAAGAAGTCAGGGGTACAGGCGTTAAAGTTGTGGATGTGATACCCGGTGCTGCTATAACAGATATTTGGCATCCGAAAATGGTAGAGAAATTCTCGGATAAAATGATGAAAGCCGGAGACGTTGCTCTTGCGGTATTTAATGCTGTGATGCTTAACATGGAATCCAGAATGATGGTTGAAGAGATATACCTGAAACCGCAATCCGGAAATTTGTAATAATTAATACATCTGAATAAATTTCCAACTTCCCGTTGCAGTTGGATATATAAACAATGACTTGTCCGATATTGTTGTCATTCGGCATGTCGGGATATTTGGTTTAACGTCCTGATTCGGTATTATTGTTTTTCGAATATTAGTAAAAAAAAAGAAGCCGAGCCAATGGCCCAGCCTCAGTTTCGGGTTTGAGATGAAGATGAATTTCTATAGAGTATCCTGGCCAGCTTCCCAGTTGCAAGGGGTCATTCCGCCACTCTGCAGAGCTGATAATACTCTTAATATTTCGTTGCAATTGCGTCCTACTGCTTCCGGATGTACTACTGAATACCTGAGTTCACCTTCCGGATCAATAATATAAAGTCCGCGAAGGGCGTAGCCGGTGTTTTCATTAAGTACTTCATATTTTCTTGCATTTTCGCCTGTGAAATCTGCCAGCATCGGATAAGGCAGGTTTTTAAGGCCTGGATGACTGGAACGCCATGCCAGGTGAGAGAACTGGCTGTCGGTTGAACATGCAACAACTTCTGTGTTTAATTTCTGGAATTCTTCATAATTTTTGCCAAACTCTTCAATTTCAGTAGGGCAAACAAATGTAAAATCAAGCGGGTAAAAGAAAAATACTACCCATTTGCCTTTGTAATCTTCAAGTGATATTTCTTTGAAAGCAGTTTCCGGGTTAAGTGTATCGGCATTTCCGCCAACTACTGCTGTTCCTTTAAAAACCGGTGCTGCGTTTCCTACTAATAAACTCATTTCTACTCCTGTGTAAATATATTAATAAATAGAACTAAAAAAGTCGTATTTAATTAATCATAATAACGATCTATCATTTTTATTAGTGTTGGAAATAATTAAAATTTAAAAAATATTTTATTACAATTATTTATTTGCGTCACTTTTTTTGTTTCACAAGTTATTCTGAATAAATGATTTTATTTTAGGAGGAATACTATGAAAAAGTTAATTACCGCTACTCTCTTTTTAATTTTAGTTAAATCTGTTGCATTTTCATGGAACAGCAGGGAGTATTTTGATGTTTCTTATATTGTAAACCCGTATAATGACAATGAAATAATTGTCGGCGATGATAAGAAAACTCATTATTTCCTGGTAGATCTGACAACCGGAGCCAACAAAGAGTTCAATTTTGTTCCACACTACGGATCGGATTGCTACGGTGCTATTATTAATGATGAAAGCAGCCGGATAGCATTTATGGTTGACAGTAAATTAATGATATACAATTTCAGGACATGGGAACCTTTACAGGAAATTGTAACAATATTTAATTTTTCCGACTCACGATTGCAAAAAGCATTTTCATCCAACGGGGAAATGGTTTATTTCTTTGACAAATCGACTATGCGATTTGCTTCGTACAGCCTTGGGACAGGTGCGATTGTTGAAAATTTTCAAATTGACGTTAATCCTTCCTTTTATTCAAGTGCTTACCTAAATCCTGAAGGAGAAGAATACTGCCTGCATAAGGGTGACAGTCTGGAATTTTTCGATTTCGATTCAAAAGAAAGTAAAAGAAAAATTCCATTTGTTGAAGGATGTACAAATGTAAGTTTTAGAAATAACGGTACTAAGATAATTTATACAAAGGGAGATAAAATTGCTATTGCGGAATCGGAAACGGGGAAAATTGAATTTACCCATACTGCCATTGATCAATTTACATACTTTGAATTTTCAAAAGACCTGAATTACTTAACTTACGGTTTTGACGGATATTCAGTTCTTTTTGATATTGAAGCAGATACTATTATTAGCAGAACAAACGGGCAGACATATCTGCCCGGAACACCTAACTATTATTATATGTGTTCGGACGGAGAAAGGGCTCTTACTTTTGAACCTGAAACTTTCTATTGCGGAACACATGCCGATATGCCATGGGCTGCTACTATATACTTCATTTACAACAGGAGCAGTGAAAGAAGAATAACTTCCGTCCCGGCAGGTTATGTATGCTATCCCGAGAAAATAGTGATCGGCAAGGATAATTTACTAATGTCGGTTTATGGGAAAAGCCAGTATCCGGATGAAAATATTAATACATTCAATGCGCTCGTAAACGATGAAGGCGGATTTGTTAAGTATATATACAGCGATTATATTCCCCGAGCGTTCTCTGACGACCTGACTTCATTAATCCTTACAGAAAATGGTAATGTCTGTAAATACGATATAGAAGGCGATTCTGTCGAAACAATTATTAATACCGAACTTGGCAATATATCATATTTACACTTCAGCGGCTTTGATAAACTAATTGTATGCAATAATACAAAAATTAAAACATATAGCTATCCGGAATTGCAGTTAATAAGCCAGGCAGATATCAAAACAGAAAATATGAAAATTATGAAAATGGTTGCAAACGAGTTCGGCCGAATACGCTATTTTACTCAGGATAACAGCTTTTTTAATTTTGATCCCGCTAACGGTGAATCTGATGAAATTGAGCTTGGAGATGCCCTGATGGGTTATGATATTGAAGATATTTCTGCTGACGGGACGAACCTGCTGCTAAAAACTTCATATGATACAGTTATTGTTTACGACAATTTCTTCAGCACACATTATTACAGGGGAATTAGCCAGTATCCGAAAGCATGGGAAATGCAAAAAAGAGGACTATACGGAAACAGCGATGCAATCTGGTACTCTTATATACACGATCCGGTATATCAAACATATTCTTTCTATGTTATAAATTATTTTGACGGATCGAAAGAAAATCTGGTAGGTAATGCGCCTCCGTTTGTTAGCAGGAAAGGATATTTCTACGCAACAACTCAATGCCCATTCTATTATTATTACTACGAAACTCCTGTACCTGTTGATATTCTTCGATCGGTTGAAGGAAATAATGAAAAAATCAGAACATACGCATATCCCAATCCAGCTGATGATTTCATCGAGATTCAATTTGACAATATTGAACAAATTGGAATTTTCGATGAGATTTCAGCATATAACGTTAGGGGCGAAGAGTTCCTATTAATGCCTGATAGCGCAACCGGAAAACTAAGATTTAATGTTGCCGGTTTAGCTCCGGGAATGTATTATATATTCCTTAAAAATGAAATAGTAAAATTTATTAAGAAATAATTAACTGTTGGCCTGCAATGGCTTGCTTTTACTTGGAAGAAGATTATTTTTTATATATCACCTTCCCGGAATATACCCGGGGAGGATTTTTAATGTGAAATAGCGTTCGAAACTGATGAAGTCAATGAGCCTGATGAATATTGGATATACTTCAGTGTACTTTGGCTTCACAACAAAAAATTACCGTATTCCCAGCTCATTTTTTGCGAGGGCAATATTTATCCTTAATGTTTCGATATTGATATTGACAGGTATATTTCGCCTGATCTCAGCAATATTAGCATTGGGGCGGTTCATAAGTACATCAATTATTATTTCAATAACAGAACTATCTTTATAATCGCTAACATCCAGTTTCAAACCTGCCTCAATAGCTTTTTGTATATGGAAAGAGGCTTCACCAGTTGATATCTTCATTTTTGATGCAACATGCTCGAAATCAGTAAATGTGTTCCAAAGTTCAGCGGCTTTTTTAATTTCTTCACCGACAGGTTTTAACTTTATTTTGTGTTTAGGATTTAAATATTCCTGAACCCTGGATATAAAAAATCTGCCATACCTGGTTTTAAAAATTGGCCCTATGCCCTGTATTTCGCTCAGCCCCTTATCATCAACAGGTTTGTTTTTCGATATCAGCTTCACGGCCCTGTCGCTGGCAATAGCCCGGGGAACGATGCCATCTTTAGCAGCAAGTTCCTCCCTAAGCTGGCAAAGCTCTTCATATAGAGCATTATCAACTTTTCGATTTTTGAACTCCAGCTTTAGCGGATTAACAGGGCGTCCGAGTTTGAGCCTGCCTTCTTTGGTGATTTTTGGCTTGTTTTTGTTGTTGTCCTTTACTTCAATCAGCCTTGCATATATGGCTTTATCTATCTCTTCCTTAATTCTGATAAGCCTGCTATCGGATGCGCTTCCAAAGCCGGACGGTTTGTCCAGCCCGTAGTCTTTTATTTGTTTGTTTGTATCGCCATGAAGATAGTCGGTGAGAATCGTGAAATTAAACCTGCCGTCAAGTTCGCAAACAGCAGTTAAAACCTTTGTCTGCAATTTAGAATTTGCAATGGGTTTTCTTTTTTTTCTGCCGCTGCCCGAAAGGCATGACGAACAGTTGCCGCAACTGTCCTGAATATTCGATTCACCAAAATACTGGAGAATGAAATTTCTTTTGCACTCGGCGGTTTCGGCATACATTCGCATAATATCCGCTTTAGCCACAGCATGATCGCGTCTTTCTTCAAGTTCGCTGAAATCAATGGGGATTTTAAGAATTGGTGCGCGTTCCTTCTTCAGCAATATACCTTTCTCGGATCCACTATATGTGAATTTTAATAATCGTGCGAATTCAAATGCCTCCACAGCTTTCCTGAATTCCTCGGTTGATAGATCATATTTCAGCAGAAAACCTTTCAGGTCAAAATCGACGAATTTTTCCATGGATTCGGATGTACTGCTTCTTAAAATTGATTCAAGAACCTTTGCTCTTTGTTCGTTGGTATTATTCATGTAGTCAACCAATCGGTTCCTGCTGGTTGTTATCTTTAGCCTGGCAGATTTCAGGGCCTGGCTGCGCAGAAGTATCCCAAACCTTTCCAGCAAACCGATAATCGAACGTGTTTCAGATACATTCACCCGCGCGCGCTCGGCAATTTCAATTTCATCGGCATAAAGCGGTGCAGCGGGCTTTTCGCCGTTGCCTGCTCCTGCCATATCATAGATACTTGTATAGACCTTGCGAATATCTTCCTTTGGGGGATAATTAGCATCAATAAAAAACTCCTGGAGGAAAATATCCGAAGGATGGTAAAGCATAATACATTCTGATTTCTCTCCGTCGCGTCCTGCCCTGCCGGCTTCCTGATAGTAGGCTTCCACTGTTTGCGGAAGGTCCACGTGCACTACCGTGCGGACGTCTGCCTTATCGATACCCATACCGAAAGCATTTGTAGCGAGAATTATTTTCTTTCTGCCTGTAATAAAGTCTTCCTGGATTTTTTTCCTGACGATAGGTTTCATTCCGGCGTGATAGCCTTCGGCATTAATTCTTTTGGATTTTAGAGCGGCAGTATATTCTTCAACTTTTTTTCTGGTTCCGCAATAAACAATACCGCTTCCGGATTTCATATTGGAAAAAATATCCTGCAAGTCTGAAATCTTATCATTCGAATGTTTGCTGATATATTTCAGGTTCGGGCGGTCGAATCCTTTGATTACTTCGTTTGGCAGCTTCATTTCCAATGATTGTACAATATCATCCCTGACTTCCGGGGTGGCAGTAGCTGTAAGGGCGGCAAGAGAACCGTACCTGATGGATTTTACAGCTTTGCTGATATATAAATAAGATGGCCTGAAGTCGTGCCCCCACTGTGAAACACAATGTGCTTCATCTACTGCTACAAAACTGATATTGAGCATTGACAGCATATTAAGAAATCTTTTGCTTTCCAGGCGTTCCGGGGCTATATATAACAGCTTGTAATCGCCGGCAATGGCTCCGTCCAGTCGTGCCTGGATTTCTCCCATTCCAAGAGTACTGTTAATGAATTCGGCAGGAATATTTTTTTGTTTTAGCGAGTCCACCTGGTCTTTCATCAGGGCGATAAGCGGCGAAATGATAAGGGCAGTACCCTTTTTCATTATTGCCGGAAGTTGATAGCAAAGGGATTTTCCTCCTCCGGTTGGCATAACAGCCAGAACGTCGCGGTCATTAAGGATTGAATCAATAATTTCCTCCTGACCGTCCCTGAAGCTGTCAAAGCCAAAGTATTTCTTTAATATTGCCCTTTTATCATCCAAGAAAATTCCCTCGCCAGTTTTAAAACATGCAAATTACGATTTGTATCGGATATTTTAAAATCAGGATTGGAATATTGAATAGAATGGAAATAAAATTACTAAGTCATTATTAATTATCAAATAATTTAATTAATTCATATATTGCCGTGGTTTGTTAACCACGGCAATACTTAAGGAAATATGATGAAATCCGTTACAACATTTCTACTTTTCATTGTTACTCTCAATTTGTATTCAGATGATTCATTTTGGGAAGTATTGAATAATATCAAATACCATAATGTTTCACAGATAGAAATTAATAGCAAAGGAACTATTTTTGCCTTGACTCATAATGGAATATTCAGGTCTTACGACGATGGCAAGACCTATGAATCAGTAACCCGACATTCTAAATTGGATGTATTATTTAGAGGAAGAAAAAATGATTTTAAAATTGATACTGAGGATAGATTATATTTTAAATCAAGAGATTTAGGTGGGTGTATATATATTTCAACTGATGATGGTGACAGTTGGATACAATCTTCTCCTTTTCCAAAATCATCTAATCCTCATGATTTTGATGAGGATCTCATTGACTACGATATTGATTTTGATAATAATCTATATGTTGCTACTAATATCATAATTGATAGTCCATTTTCTTATGAATTTGGTATTTATAAATCAAATGATTTAGGCCAGTCATGGATATCAATTATTGATACTGTATTTTCAAATTCGAGAATAAATAATATTTATGCATTTAATGAAAATCAAATTATTTGTAATTGTTATATTGATCGTTTAAATTCTACAATAATAAAAACTAATAATGGTGGGAAATCATGGGAAATACTTGAGAATATTAATAGAAATGTCATTTATTTTGTAAATAAATACAAATGGAATTTTAATATTTGTTCTTTTAATGAAATACTTTGTTATACCAAAGACCAATATCAAACATTCGATCCAATATATCGCCCCTACCGAAATTTTTTTATTAGCGATATTATTTTTTATGACGAAAATAATTTTATTGCAAATATTCCGGATGGTATTGCTAAAACAAGTGATACGGGACAATCGTGGGAAATATTGGATAATGGTTTCGAAGACTATTATCATACGCCATCTTCAATTGAAGGTTTTGATATTAATAACAAAGGAGTTTATTTTAAAAGCTATGGAAGTTGGGGTATCTTTAAATCAACAGATAAAGGGGAAACCTGGGAATTTATGGAAAGCAATATAAATTCATATTATTTTCAGGATATGAGAATATTCTCAAATGGTGATATATTCACTTACTATCCCAATATTATGAAAACAACTGATATGGGAGAAACCTGGGAATATTTTGATTTTTGTAATAAAATGTTTACTTCTTTAGTTGAAACAAAAGCCGGAAGTATCCTAGCAAGTGAATATTATGGCGAAGGTATCTATCGATCAACCAATAAGGGAGATAGCTGGGAAATATTTTCAGATGGATTGATATACAGTTATGAAGGTGAAGGGTATGTTCCTTTTGACGATCTAAAAGTTGATTCGGAAGGTAATATTTTAGGAATGCTTTTGGGAGGCGGGGTTCAACTCTCAACCGATGACGGTAAATCATGGGATACTCTTGAAATTGATTTCCCATCAATACAATATTGCATAGGTATTAACAGCTTAGACTGGTATTTTGTTGGTGGTATGGAAGAGTTAATTTATGTATCAAAAGATAAAGGAAAAACCTGGCAAAAGAAAGTGCATAATCATTTAGGTATGGAAGTTAATAGTTTTAACTTCAATAATTCAGGAGAAGGATATGCAACTCTGCGTAATGTTACTAATTTTTATACTAGTGATTATGGTGAATCCTGGCAGGAGGTTGAATTTATTTCGGACTTTGGAGAATTTAATGCGAAAGTTCAGTCCTACCTTGGGTTTGATGACAAATTTTTGTTTACAACCTGGCATGAAGGAAAATACTTGCTATTTGAAAGAATAAATTCAAACCATGAACTTAAACTGCTCGATTCAGTTGAATCTTATGGAAGTTATGGAGAATATAGAGTTTTTCCTCACCCATCAGGGCGCTATGTCGGAAATCTTGGTTTTGAAGGATTTGTACGTTCAAAAAAAGTATATGTCGGTGTAGATAATCAAGACGATAAAGATGAAAGAAATGAGATTATTTCGATTTCCCCCAACCCTGCCGAAGATTTTGTTTATATCACTGCATTTACTCCGGCTTCAACCGATGAAAGCAGTGTTTTGAATATTGAGATAGTCAATCAGCTTGGCTCTGTAGTATTTAATACAAAATCTCGTCCCGGAGAAGAATTAAGAGTAGCTCTTGATGATATTCCAAACGGATTATATTACGTCCGTTCTTCGATTAATTCCGGACCTCACGAGTTAATGCCCGGCGTTAAGACATTGATAATTGAAAGGTAAGGCAAAAATAAAATCCGGGTAGTGGAAAGGTCCATTGCCCGGATTTTTTTTATACTCGCATCTAAGCCCCTGCTTAGATGTGATGTTTTCTTTTTTTTCCTGTGGTATTTGCCTTCCCAAGCGGGGCTTGGGAAGGAGGAGAAAGGAGGAAAATTTCAATAGCCAGGTGCTTTAGCGCGTGGATAATAATGCACTGGTCGGAAGCAAAGAAAGAAAACCTCCCCTGTATTCCCCTCCTACTTTAGGAGGGGATAAGAAGTTAAATATCATAGAATTAACTCCCCCTCCTTCCCAAGGAGGGGGCCGGGGGGAGGTAGGAAGGGTCAGCGGCATTTCACCAATGTTCTAAGTTATTGCATCAATGTTTTATTCTGTTGTTGCCTTATTCTTCTTCAAAGCCCGCCCCTTCGGGGAGGGTTTGGGAGGGGTCAGAGGTATTGAGGTCTTGGTCGACACTATTGCAGCAATGTTTTGCTTTATTGCCGCCTTGGTCGGAGTTATTGACGCCTTGGTTGAAGTCATTGCCGCCTTGGCCGGAGTTATTGCCGCCTTGCTCGAAGTCATTGCCGCCTTGTTTGAAGATAATGAACTCTTGGACGACACTATTGCACCAATGTTTTGCTTTATTGATGCCTTGGTCGGAGTCATTGCCGCCCTGGTCAGAGTCATTGCTGCCTTGGTCGGAGGCATTGAACTCTTGGTTGAAGGCATTGAACTCTTGGTCGGAGGCATTGAACTCTTGGTCGGAGGCAAAGAACATGTTCAGTAAGATCAACCAAGCGTTCAGTAAGATCAACCAAGCGTTCAGTAAGGTCAACCAAGCGTTCAGTAAGGTCAACCAAGCGTTCAGTAAGGTCAAACAAGTGTTCAGTAAGGTCAAACAAGTGTTCAGTAAGGTCAACCAAGTGTTCAGTAAGGTCAAACAAGCGTTCAGTAAGGTCAACCAAGTGTTCAGTAAAGCCAACCAAGTGTTCAGTAAGGTCAACCAAGTGTTCAGTAAAGCCAACCAAGTGTTCAATGAGGCCAAATTTCACTACAATAAGGCCAAACAGTAGTTCAATACCTCCGGCCAAGGCAGTTTAAAGCTCTGCCAACAAAGCATTTAGCCCAAACATTTGAATTCTGGTTCAAAACAGCATTGAAGTAAGGGAATTATCCGGTTCATTGAAACCACAGGTTGGGGAATTAAGGCCGGCGGCCTGTTCATTGGGGTGGAAGAACGGGGGGACAGAGCAAAAGAATGAGGCGATTAGGGGGGATTTTTAAAATTATTGGCCAACAATCGGAAAAAGAATCCATCTTTGTTTGCAGATAGTGCATTAAGAATGGATTCTTCGCTGGCGCTCAGAATGACAATCCATCCAGAATATCGCAAAATTCAATAGCCACGTGCTTTAGCTCGTGGATAAAAATACCTTGGGACTAAGAAAAAGAAACCACCCCGTCTCGCTGCGCTCGCCACCCCTCCACTGGAGGGGAATTTTAAGAATCCACCCCCGCACTTTCCCGACTCGTCGGCGCCAGCGGTGGACAGGGAAATGTATTGGAAAAATCAAAATCACAAAGTCTGAATTTACGTGGATTCCTGAGTCCTAAAATTCAAATTAAGGAAGATTAGAGAATTTGATATTTAAAAATTTGTGTAATTAAACGAAGTTCCTTAACTTGTTTTTTAGTTTTTCTTAACAATTAAGTAATTGTAATGGCTGGAATGACAAGATATATAACGCTAGGAATTTTTACGATTGTTTTATTTGCAAATACTCTGTATTCAAATGATAATAAAACTAAACTGATGATTGGGCAATGCCTGTTTTCAGAAAATACTCCTGAATTCCTTGATGATTATAAGATTGAAGCTGCGCTGACTCTTGCTGCCGGCCTTACAAAAGATTATAAAGTTATCGGACTTACTGAAAGAGACTCGGTATCTTCGATTATTGAAGAATCGGGAAAGGAACCAACAGCCCTGAATATTGCCAGGGAACTTGATGTAGATAAAATCCTGTTCTTTAACGTCCAGCAATTGAAGAATATGGTAAGGATTGAAATGGTTAGCAAAAAGGTGAAAAATAATAAAGAGAGCAGGGGAATAGGTTATTCGCTACTCAGGTTCAGGCATGAAAATGACAACAAACCTCTGTATGACCCTACTATTTTGATAGCTGTTCAGAGGGCTTTGGCAGAATCTGAAAACAAGCCTGAACTATTTGCTGATCTCGAAGGCAGTTTCAGGGTGTTGCCGGCAAAGACAACTGTGGTTGGCGGACTTATGTTCCTGAACGATCCGAATCAGAAGGACTGGGAATTGTTCAAAAGTAAAGAGATAATTTCCTATGATGTTGCGGAATCGATTTTTGAAGCTGCTATTGAAAGCCCCACTCATGTTGTGTACGATACTGAGTCAAGAGATTCCATTTATGCTATGTTCAATATGTTTGGCATTGAAAATTTTAAGGCACCAACGTCTTATGAAATTAAAGCTCTCAGTGATCTTGAAGTACAAATTTATATTACCGGAATGTTCAAAAGAACACCCGAAGGTGCTGAAATTGAACTCCACTATTGCGACCTGAGCGAAGGCACACTAAATATGATCAGGTTCGTAAAAGGTAAAATCCGGAATGACCTTATTGATGAACTCAGGGCAGAAGTAAAAAAACTGACTCGTGAGTTATTGGAAATTCCTGCCAAAAAAACTTCTATTGAATCCGACCAGGCTGAAAATTAATCTTTGGTTCTTTCCTTATTCAGGTTCTGCACTTCAAACCTGACCATCTTGGCCCATGTGCGAAGTTCCTGCATGTGCTTTCTAAGCCTTATACCGGCAGTCTTGTTGCCTTTGTTATAAAACTTGTTAAAATCCTTCTCATATTTCTTTATCAATTCGGATAATTCAAGGTATCTGTCCATTTTTGAAATCTTCATTGATTAATAAAATCTAACCTTAATATTCAGGTGTATTAATTATTTTCAAAATTATCTGTTAATGATGATTTTTTCTGCCAGTTCTTCTGATTCAGTTTTTATTCTTATCCAATAGGCGCCAACAGGCAGATCGTTAAGGTCAATATCAATAGTATGAATATCCGGGGGGAAGTTTTTCTTTAACACTTCCTTAACAATAGCTCCTGCCATATCAAAAATCTCAATACTTACTTCCGATGAATTCGCAAGGCCGAACTTTGCCCGTATTATATCGCCGGGCGAGGGATTCGGATAAATTGATATCAAAGAATCCACAGACGGGGGAGAGGAGTATATATTCCTGTCCAGATCATGTTCGGCAGCAAATGCTTTAGCTGCTTCAAGTGCATTTACAATTTCATCCGCATCTTTACCTGCAAGCACGGCAAAACTGACTCTTACCGTATCGTCTGCCCTCATGTTTACCGGGCCGGCACTTATAACCATAGATACATCCGTGATTCCGGATGCAAGGCGTGCCATGCCACCGGACATTACATTCCATTTTTCAGTTGTTGTAAAACCATCCCATATTCCCGGATTAGTTCCGCCGTTCCCGTCATTATCCATCGCAAAGTAATTCAGAGGTTGCTGGGTTAATAGTTTTGCACCTGTTATCGGCAGCGAATCAACTGCAAGATTCTTACAATAACCGAAACCGCGATAAATATCATAAGATACCCTGTTATTCGAGCCTGATGTTCCTATATCCCAGTCGAAGAATAACCCGGCATATAAAGAATCAAAAGGAAATCCGGAAGTATTTATTATATCATAAGTTAAAATTATAAAATTACTGTCTGCTTTGTTCACGCTTTGGAAAACTTTCTGAAGAACCTTTATACCGGCATCATTTTCATCGTTCATATCCGAGAATTCAGTGATTCCAATCCAGGCATTGAAGTCAGGTGAATATTTTTCAGAGATAACACTGTCTATAACAAAATCATAGACTTTTTCAAGCTGATCTTCACCCCTTGCCCCGTTGGATACACGTTCCGGCGAGACTCCGACCATTAGGGCTCCTTCATAAAGCAAATCCGAGCTGTTCCTGAGCCTGAATCCGTTTCCCTGGAGATTATCCGGGTAGTCATTGTATGCTATGTTACCGGCGCTGTTTATTGTTACAGACAAATTGTTGTTGTCAAAAGTCCGGTATGACGGCTTAACAGTCATGGTAAGCAGTTCCAGGTCATAACGTTTTGTACCGCTGCCAACAATAATTTTAAATTTCATCATGTAATCATAAGGAATTTTATCAGGGACAGTGAACTCAAAGGCGGCAGGAATAGTTTTTATCTCCGAGGGATTCATACTGCCGATATAAATTTCATCTTCAGTAAAATATGGTTGATAAAAACTTTCGGGAGATATTGATATTCCGATACTGTCTGTTCCTGCAAGAACATTGTGTATTATCAGGTCAAGAGTTACTTTTTCACCTTCTTCAATTATTCCGTCCCCGTTGTCATCAATCAGTTTGTAATCAGATATTATAACTGATTTTGTAGCAGTTTCCGTAACAGCCCTGTATGCATTAGCCTTTCCCTTACCGAGAAATTCTTTGTAATAGTCGTTTATATAATAAATATCATCTGCGGTTGCTTTGATTTGTTCACCTATCTGGACTGGTGAATAATCAGGGAACTTTGCTTTAACAAGCGCAGCTATTCCTGCAAGAACAGGCGAAGCCATGGATGTACCGTCCATGTAATCATACTCGTCATTTGGAACAGTAGAATAAATATATCTGCCATAGGTTGAAATGTCAACATCATAAGAATAGTTGGAAAATGATGATTTTTTGTTATCACCATCAAGTGATGCAACCGAAATAACATCTTTATATGCAGCCGGATAGTTGTTGATATTATCGCCGTCATTACCGGCAGCAGCAACAATAACAGAGCCCATGTCAATTGCAAGAGCCACAATCTCTGCTTCAGCTTCCGAGCTGTTTTCCCCGCCCCATGAACAATTGATTATATCTGATCCGACTACAGCAGCGTAAAGCAGGCCTTCGAAAGCATTATAGACTGATGTGCCGAAAGAAAAATCAAGTCCCACTTTAACAGGTAATAATTTAGCATAGGGCGAAACGCCTGCAATACCGGTTTCGTTATTTACCTCGGCAGCCGAGATTCCGGCAACATGTGTGCCGTGAGGGTTCCCCGGGTATGGATCATTATCCTGTGTGTTTCCGTCGGCACCGGCAAAGTCCCAACCTCGCCAATCATCAATAAAACCATTTTCATCATCATCAATACCGTTTGTTCTTTTATCGTTGCCGTCTTTGTCTTCGCCGGTTTCACCGGGATTATTATATATTCTATTTTTTAATTCAACATGATCAAAATCAATGCCTGTATCGACGATACCAATTAATATTTCAGAACCAGCATCAATTTCGTCCCATGCCTTGTAAGCCCGGATTGAATCAAGATAAGGCTGAAAGTCAATATATGGATCATTCGGGATAAATGAAAAGTTTCTTCGGGGGAACGGCTCGGCGTAAATAATATCAGGGTGTGATCTGAGTTTGGAAGCTGAAATTTCTTCTGCCGGCCCTTCCTTGTAGTTAATTACGCAAAGGCCAGATAAGGAATTAATATTTCTCATCGAACCGGATTTCAGATTCGATGATCCATATAATTTTTCAGATGCTTTTTCTAATAATTTTTCTCTAATCAATGGTTTGGAACTAACCTGATCTATCAATCCCGAAAACTCAGGAAAATTATAATTTTTTCCGGCGCTTTGCCATTTACTAAATAGTTCTGATTCAATATCTATCTTGATAATAACTGTTCCGGCAATACTTTCAGCAACTGATAAAATTGCCGCAATTGTTAGTATTATTATTGGAAATAATTTTTTTATCATTCTATTCCTGATTCAATTTCATTTTTAAGCACATTTAGATAACAAGTCAAATTGTGTTTTAGTTACACATTTTTAGTTGTAACGTTTCATTTTCTGACAAATTTGACGATTTCCGATGTTTTTCTTTGTAATGTAAAATTGCCTTAGTAACTTGCCGGAGCTGATTTAGTATATCGTTGTTCTGTTTTATTCTCATAGAATTGTCGTTATAAATTATGTCAAAAAAAGAATTTATCCTTAAGCTGTTTAAATCTGCCGGAGCATTGCTGACAGCCGATTCTGCCGGTTTGATATTATCGGTTGTTTTCTCGATAATTCTTGGCAGGCTTTACGGCAAGGAATTTTTTGGGGTTTATTCGCTTTCATTTGTAATGGCAACCATGTTAAGGACGATTACTGAATCCGGGTATGACCTGAGGATACCGAGGGAGACAGCCGAAAACCACGAAAATGTATACAATCTTATAGAGGAAGCACAGTTAGTAAAAAATTCGATATGGCTGATTTCATTCGTACCATTTGCCGTTTTCGGATATTTATCTATTGGAGGGTTTGATTATATTATTCTTTTAATTTATGTAATTCCCTTATCAATGGGATCAACATATAAATCAGTTTTACGCGGCCTCGGGCGTATGGGGATAATTGCAAAAATTGATGCCGGCCTGAATATGATGATGTATGCTATACTTATTACACTTCTTTATTTTGGCAAGCCGGAGATGTTTTCTATCTTCATTTTTTTTCCATGTATAGAAATACTAAAGTCAATCATGTTTTGGAATTATCTTGAGAAATCAACAGGAATATCTATTCCATTATATATTCGAAATTGGAGATTTGCGCTATCTACTGCTTCTTTGATAAAAATAAGGAAATCATTCAAATCACAGCTGCCGTTGATAAGCGTTAACTTTTTAAGTGTATGGCAATTCAGATCAGCAATGCTCGCCGTTGGATGGGCAGGAACAAAATCGATTCTCGGTGAATATTCTGCGGCACAAAGGTTCATTACTTTCCTGAGGATAATTCCCGGAGCCATTTTGAATACACTGTTGCCGGAATTTTCGTCGAGAAAACAGGGTGAGGGAGATTTCAGATTATTATTGTCAGTTCTGATTTCATTGTTGATTGGTTTGGCAGTAAGTTTGATTTTAACCTTGCTTGCCGAGCCTTTTATGATGCTTACATTCAGGTTCGAGTCGGCAATACCCGTTCTGAGAATACTTTCCTGGTCATTTATACCTGTTATGATAAGCCTTACTCTTGAATCCTATCTGCTGGCAAATAAAAGGGAAAATTCCATCATACCATCGATGATAATCTCATCAAGCCTGATATTGGTTGCAGCTCTGATAATTGTTCCTGTTTATGGTGCAACAGGGGCGGCTTTTGTATATACAGGTGGCGAATTTATCCTAATGATACTATATGCTGTATTTACCGCAAAAATCAAGCCCCGACAACAAAATCGTTGAACGGGGCTCTATCATTAAGGAGTTTTTCAGGATTATTTATTAATCAAATCCATAGCTTCTTTATTTGTTTTAACAACGTGCTGTGCAGATTTGTCGAGAAGAGCTTTTTCTTCGTCGTTCAAATTCAGTTCAAACACTTTTTCCATACCATCTTTACCAAGCATTGCAGGAACGCCAAGTACGAGGTCGTTATATCCGTATTCGCCCTGTAGAAGTACCGAGCAGGGGAGAATCCTCTTCTGGTCTTTAACCATGGATTCAACCATCTGAACTGCTGCCGATGCAGGAGCATAGTATGCAGAACCTGTTTTCAGATATTTAACAATCTCGCCGCCGCCGCCGGCTGTACGGGCAACGATAGCATCGAGTTTTTCTTTGTCGATAAGGTCTGTAACAGGCATACCTGCTACTGTTGTGAACCTTGGCAGCGGAACCATTGTGTCGCCGTGTCCGCCAAGTATCAATGCCTGAATATCCTGCATTGAAACGCCGAGTTCCATCGAAATGAATGAACGGTAGCGTGCTGTATCAAGAATACCTGCCATACCGAATACTCTTTCTCTCGGCAGGCCTGTTTTTTTCAGGGCTACATAAGTCATCACATCCAGAGGGTTGGATACAACAATAAAGTATGCATTAGGTGAATACTTGTAGGCATTCTCAACGCATGAAGAAACGATCTGAGCATTTTTTACCAGAAGGTCATCGCGGCTCATACCTGGTTTTCTGGCAAGGCCGGCTGTCTGGATAACTATATCTGAATCTTTAGTAAGCTCATAATTACTGGTACCGAAGATAGTTGAATCTGATTCCCTGATTGGCATTGATTCGTACATATCAAGTGCTTTACCTTCGGGAATACCGTCAAGAATATCAACTACGTATATTTCTTTTGCCAGTTCGTCATTGGCAAGAAGCTGAGCAGTTGTAGCGCCAACATTTCCTGCGCCGATAACTGTTATTTTCATTTATTACTCCAAATATTTTCAAAAACTTGGGTTTATAAAGCCGGCAATTGTAATTTGTAAAAAATACTCATGCCGGCATATAGGAATATTCAATCTAAGATTAATAGATCATATTGAGAAATCAGCCTACCATTTCTTTAAATTTACCTGTAGGCAGTGATTTCGGCCTTGTAATAGCATAGCCCATTGCACGTGCCACGATTGCCTGTGAAGCAATACCAAGAGTACGGGATACGCTGAAGAGTACTGTGTAATAGCTGAATTCTTTAAGGCCATAGTGATAAAGAAGAGCGCCTGAACCTGCGTCAACATTTGGCCATGGATTCTTGATTTTCTTGATCTGTTTGAGAACTTCAGGAACAACTTCAAATACTCTTGAAACTGTCTGAACAACGGGATCATCCATGCAATTTTCCCTGCCGAAGCCAATAAAGGCCGTGAAGCGCGGGTCAGTAACCCTGAGCACGGCATGCCCGTAGCCAGGAACAACTTTACCGGCATTGAGAGTATCCCATGTGAATTTTTCGAGTTCTTCTTTAGTCGGTGAGCCACCGAATTTATCCATTGTTTCGAGTACCCATTTCAGGCATTCCTGGTTTGCAAGGCCGTGAAGAGGGCCTGCAAGTCCGTTCAGGCCGCCTGATACTGAATAATAGAGATCTGAAAGAGCTGAATTGATTGTAGCTGCTGAATAGGCGCTCACGTTACCACCTTCGTGATCGCAATGGAGAGTAAGGTATAATCTCATCAGTTTAGTGAATTCGCCATTCGGGTCGCCAAGGCCAAGCATGTGAACATAGTTCTTGCCCCAGTCAGCGTTTTTATCTGTTTCGATCCTCGGGCCTTTATTGAAGCGTTTGCGATAAACATAAGCTGCAATTGCCGGAAGTTTTGCAATCAGATTGAGAGCATCTTCAAATGTGGGATGCCAGTAATCAGGTTTTGCCATGCCTTCAGCATATTTTTTTGCAAATTCTGATTCGTGCTGCATAACGAGGATACCGGTATTGAACATTGCCATAGGGTGTGAATCTGCCGGCATTGAATCGAGAACATTCCATACATATTCGGGTACATTTTCGCGTGCTTTCAGTTCGTCCTGAAGCTCTTTCAATTCTTCATCGTTGGGGAGGTCTCCTGTTAGAAGAAGATAGAAAATTTCTTCCGGAAGTTTGTCGAACAGGTCTGCCAGCGGAATACCGCGAATAATTAGGCCTTTGTCCGGCGGAACTTCAGATGTATCGCAAACAAGTCCTTTTACTCCGCGCAAACCGCCATAAGCCTGTGCCAGAGTTACTTTTGATACTTCTTTGTCGCCTTTTTCCTTAACGAACGCAGCGATGTCAGCTTTTTCCGCTTCAAATTTTTGTGCAAGTTTTTCTTTGAGTTTCATCGGTAACCTTTCGTGAAAAGTTGAAAATTTGGTTTTTACAAAAAGGGATTAAATAAAAATAGAAATTTGAAATTATAAGCATATTTAATTACAGTTTATGTATTGAAAAATATGATCCCCGAATCATAAATCAATAAATTTATTCTTTCAAAATATTCTGTCTTATATATTCTTCCGGTTGGGTTAAACCTGATTTTCCGTTTTTTATTAATCCTGATATAATCAAAGTGTCAGTTCAGGTTCTAACGAAAAATATAAAAAAATTGATTGAATTTCAAAGAAAAAAAATGCGAAAAACCAAGAATATTTCACCATCTGTAATCGTTGTGTGTTTTTGTCGTTCAGCAAGGTGTTTTCTTTCAATAACTTGTAAATAAAATGCAAAAAATGATCAAAATATTATAATTAAAAAAAAATTGTTTTTCTTGAAACAAAACTCCTTTTCTCCTGTTATTATTACTGAAATATTCAGGAATTGTGTGTAAATCAGTTGAATTATGTTGTAAAAAGATTCAGTTATCAAACTGTTCCATAGATTATTTCGAAAAACTATTGATTGTGATTTTTTATGAGGAAACACCATGCGCCCTATCATTTTCTGCCTTTTTTTTATATTATCGTTAAATAATCTTTATTCACAGCCTGATGCAAGGCGTTTGATAACGAAAGAATGGGAAGTTGATACCGAGGTTCTTTTCAATGCTTACAAAACTGATGTATGCACTGATTCTAAGGCCTGCCTGTATAAAATTGAAGTTCTTGATCATGTAATGCATCCAAGTGAATTTACGCTCCGATTGCTCAAATTGGACAAAAACGGAAATGAATTATGGAGAAAAAAATGGACTAACCGGTGGAGTTTTGAACCCGGAAGCTCAGATTACCCGGAATGGGATATTGAAGCTGATCCATTCGACAATATATTCATTTTCAAATTTGATACTCTGTTTAAATTCAATTCGGAAGGTGAATATTTATGGCAGGTTCCTATACAGGATGAATTCGCTTACATAAATTTTAAAAATGATTTTATTGTTTTCGACAGTATAGGGAATTTTTTTCTGATAAATAAACTAAGTTACGAAAGCAATGATTTATACATTACTAAGTATAATAACAACGGTTCGTTGCAATGGGAAATTTATCTCGAAAACTTTTTATTCGAGCAAGTGCAACTCGGTATTAATTCCGACGACGACTGTTTGCTTTATTGTAAAAAAAAGAACGGTGATTTTGAAGTAATAAAATATTCGGGCGAAAACGGCGATCACATTTCTGCAAAAACATTACCCGATTTTCCGGCTACAATCTTTTCGGACAATGATGATGATTTGTATTATTTCACATTTCAATATCCTTCTGAAAGTTTGAAGAAATTTTCAAATAATTGCGATCAAATTTTTGAATATAATTTGAATTCGGAATACAAGCCCGGGCATTCCTCGAATTTATTCAGATGGAACAGAAAGGACGATCAGATTTGTTTTGATGAAAGAAATTCAAGCTATACATGCGGTTTCATTGATTCCGATATTAGCGGTAAAGAATATGATATGTCTTTTATATTGAAATTGGATAAAGACGGAAATGAAAAATGGGCCTATGTCGATACATTGCCATATAATGAAATTTACAGCCAAATACAATTTTGCGCTCCAAATATAATTTATGTTTCGGGATACAGGTGGAAAGATTCAAATAACCGGAAATTTTATTATCCTCCGTTTACTGCCAAATTCCTTGTTAATGAAATAGCCTATGATATTTCCGACAGTAGCGGCTCTAATCCGATAGATACACTTAATATGGGAAGATTATGCCTCGGTGAAACAGGAACAAAATTTATTACAATCAGAAATTACTCGGATTATGATATTAAGCTGAATGATCCTGATTTTGAAGATTCGGAACAATTCAGCGCTGAATATCTTCGCGGAAATACTCTTCATTGGAATGATACTCTCGGGCTAAATATTTCATTGATACCCGATTCGCCAGGCTTAATTGAAACAATGATGTATATTATTTGCGAGCAGGATGAAACAATAATCGACTCTCTGATGATAATAGCGGAGGTTGTTGAATCAAAAATGACAGTCAGCAATGATATTGATTTTGACTATGTTAAAACCGGACAAAAACCGGAAATGGATTTTACTATTTACAATTCCGGCGAAACTGATATCTACATTAACAGCCTGACTGATTTTGATACCCCATTCGTACTTAAAGAAACTATTCCCGAAATTCCCGCTTTGCTGCATCCCGGCGACAGTATTGCAGTAACAATAACACTTAATCTTAGCGAAGAAGAAGAATATTTTGATACGCTTTCAGTTGAAACACTTAAGACGGAAGGTGCATGTCCGGCCACGGGCTTTGTAAATCTCCATGTTTCGGGGCTTAAATACGATTTGAAAGCAAATGATATAGATTTCGGAATGATTGCTTCCTGCAAAACTACAATCGATACGATTCTTATTGTAAATTACGCGAGTAAAGTTATAACTCTTCTCAGTGAAGGAGTACTAACCAATAACAGCGATTTTAGTTTGATTGACGGAGTAGCCGCCGGCACAAGGTTAGATTTGCTTGATACAGCCAGATACATTATCAGTTTTAATCCAACCCCTCCGGACGGCCTGAAAACCGGTGAGTTGAGAATAAAGACCGACAATACCGATATTGAATTTGTTTCTTCAAGCCTGACAGGTGAATCCGAATCTGTAAATCTTTCAGTTAGTGATATTCACTTTGGTGATATTGCCATAAATACTGATTCCACGCTTAAGTGTATTCTTGTCAATAACAACAGTTTTGACATAAAAATTTCAGCTATTGAAGAGAACGGGGACTGGATTGATATTCAGCCACAATCATTTATAATTCCTGCTGGCCAGGATTTCGAGATAGAAGTAAAAATAAATCTTGATGAAGCCAAAGCCCATACTATTTCTCCGAGAATAATAGTAGAAGCACCATGTCCGGACACAGTACAATTCAATATTGATGCCTCTGGTATTAAATCTTCGTTGGAACTCACTTCGCTTTGCAATTTTGGCAAGGCAGAATTCTGCAAAACCCAAACAATGGATATTGAGATTAAAAATACCGGAAATCTGCCTGTTACCCTGATTTCAGGCGGGATAAGCGGCCCGGACAAAGAGCTTTTTACTTTTGCAGAAATCTATGAAAATATCAAAATTGATCCGGATAGTTCATTTATTGAAAAAATAATTTTTTCACCTGGAAATGTAGAAATCGGGATGAAATCTGCCATTGTAAAAAACAAACTGCTTGTTGATAATTCAGAGCAGGAATTTATCACAGACCTGACTGGCGAAAAGATTACAATTGAATATAATATCCCGAAATCGGTAAGCCTTTTATCCGAAATCAATGAAACCGGCAATAGTCAGATAGTAATTGAAAATACCGGCATGAATAATATCACAATCGAAGAGATATACTTGAAAGATGGCACAGGATTTTTAATATCTCCTGATTTGACTGGCGAAACAATTTTGCCCGGTAGTTCAAAAACCATTGACATATCACTATTCTCAGCTTTTGCCGGAACATATAACGATGAGATATTTATTAAATTCTCAGGGCCTGACTGCGAATACCGGGACACAATAAAAACTGTCGGTGTTGTAAAGCAGGATATTCTGATTTCATTCCACGATACAATCGGAGTTATTGGCGATATGAATTTTCGGATACCGCTATATCTGAAATCAAATTCAAATGAAATACTTGAAGGCTTGTCTTTTACTGCCGTGATCAGCTTTGATGCATTTCTTTATCATCTTGAGGCTATCGAAAACGCAACGATAGTAAGCGACGAAAGACTTGGCAGAGATAGGATTATATCTTTCACAGGCAACAATCTTTGTGTTGGTATGGGTGAACAGGTAATAGCCGAACTTATAGGCAGTCTGCTCCTTTCTGATATTCGTAAATGTGATTTAAAAATAATCAGCTTTGAATGGAACGATCCTGACTTGTCTGCAACAACAGCCGACGCAGTAATCGAAGTTGAGGAAATTTGTATCGGTAATCTCAGGAATATTACCACATTCAAAATGCCAGGGATATACATCTATCCAAATCCTGCCAGCAGTAAAGTTGAGATAAAACTAAGTGCTGATATTAGCAATCCGGGAATAATTGACATCTTTTCAGCTCAGGGAAAGCTCATTTTATCCAGTAAAGTTTCAAGCAAAGGCAAAATTGAATTGGATGTTGAAGATTTGCAGCCGGGACTATATATCATTGTTCTTAAAACTGATACCTGCATTTATTATGAAAAGCTAATTGTTGAATAATTGCTATTTATTATATCAGAAATATTCTGGAAATTTTTTTAAGATTTCATACAAACAGTGGGACTGATCATTTTGTTTTTAAGTAAAAATCTATAGAAAATAAACGTTGAAATTCATCATATTTGTTGATTAATCAAAACGGGTTTGACTTATAGAATTATCTCAATATTTAATTTTATTTTAACCCATTACATTTGATTCATAATAATTCTTTTTGAATCTGTTGCTTTCTGCATAGGGCGAGAGTTGTGATATTTTATTTATAACAGGTATAATAACTATCATAAAAATTGTTGTCAGAAGCCCTTCTTCAATACCGAAATATTCACCGTAAATAAATTTTGATAATTCTGACATTTTTTGAATATCCATATAGAATAAATTCACACTGAAGCTTATTCCGCTGACAGGTGACCCAAGTAATAGGTATTGGAAATAATTCCAGGAAAAATGGAAAGCTATGGGCAGCCATAAAGTCCCGGTTCTGATATACATAAACGAAAGGGTAATATTAGCCAGAAATATGTTTATCATTGCCATATCTGAAAAATTATTGTTCAGTGCATGTCCTGCTGAAAAAACTAAACTGGATAAAATAATTATTACAATTGGATTGAAACGCTCAATTAATGCCTGAAAGACGATACCCCTGAAAATAATTTCCTCGGTGGCAGCAGCTAAAAGTATTACAAATGAAAAATTTATAAAATCATAAGTATCAGGCAATGAATAGAAACTGAAATCGCCACCGAATGAAACTGCAAAAATTCCTGCAATAAATACGCAAATCAGCCCGGATATTAATCCCGTCAGGGAGTTTCGGACTGTAAAGCGGTCGATACCAAACCCGAAGGAATACCAGAAACCTCCTGGACGCATCGCTTCGATTATGGCCGAGGAAATGAAAATTGATGAGAATAAATACAAATACTCATTATTGCCTGGAAAACTAAGGAAACTAAGGCCAATCAGCATTGTAAGTGAAACAAGTAAAAACGCAATTATCCTAAGATACCATCGCGCAAATATTTTCTGGGTGATACTAAAATCCATATCGCGGTTCGTCAAGGTATTTCGCATACATTTTGTTAAATTTATTAATTGAATTTTTATCGAAACCGTTGTCGGAAAATTTGCTGAGAACTGCACAGTTTTTTCCGGGATAAAATACAGCAGTAAATATTCTGTCGCTTCTTCCCTGGAAAGCTATTGTGATTGCCACTTTGTTCTCGGAAATTATATCCTGGGAAATTACGAAGAATTTTCTTTTGTAATAATCTTTATTAAAAGCATTTAGTCCTGATACATCATTCTGGCTGTTGATTGTTGAATCTATTGCTGATTTTTCAATACATTCAGAGGGTTTGGGATTATCCATGTATTCGTCAAGTCTTTTCCTGAGCCCTGAGACGGCAGGTGAGTTAGCCAGTTCGAAGTATTGTGTTTCCTGCTGTTTTGTAAGGAATATCGGCTTAACATTTTCAGGAACCGGGCTTTTGCTCTGTTCAGCTATTTCTCGTTGGATATTTTCCGGTGCCGGTGGCAAGGAAATTTCAGATTTTTCCGGTTTATCCTCGCCGCACGAAACTGATAATAAAATTAATATTGAAATTAAACCATTTTTGAAAATCATCATTTATTTTTTATCCTGTCGTATTCCATTTTCATCAGTATTTCTTCTTCGGGAAGGAGCTCCTTATTTCTGCGTTTCATTACTTTCCTTGCAATGTCGATAGCTTTTGCTGGCCTGAAAATTGGAGAGTTTTTCTTTCCTCCCCAACTAAATGAAGGGATAAACCGTGGATGAAAACCTTCGTAAACAAGTACTCCGCTAATTCCGGCCACTGTCCCGGTAGTAAATGATGTATTTATTGCTGATTTTGTATGATCGCCGCAAAGCAGCCCCATAAACATCCCGCCAGTATCAATTTCTTCATCTTCAATAAGTAGGCTGATATTACTATAGGTATTTTTCAAATCGGAATTATTGGTGTCAGCCCCGAGGTTAACCCATTCTCCGATATAGGAATGTCCGAGGAATCCGTCGTGCTGTTTGTTCGAATATGAATGAAAAATCGTATTCTCAACTTCTCCGCCAACCTTGCAGAATTTACCTATACTTGTATCTTCGTATATTTTTGCACCAATTTTAATCAGGCAGTTATCACCAATATAGCAGGGGCCAATAATTGTTGCCTGGGGAAATACCTTAACATTATTAGCAATTATTACAGGTCCTTCTGTGGCATCAATAACCGTACCTGGCATAATATTGCAGTTATCGCCAATAAAGATATTATCTTTTCCAAGGAGGTGAGCGCCTGTATATTCTGTGTTTGCATCAATATTATCCAGGCCCAAAAGCTCAAGATCTGATAAAATATTTTTTCCGTTGGCAAAGATTGCATCGTGCAGATATTCAATTTTGTCCGCTTCAATTTCAATTTCCTTTCCGTCAAAAGGCAGCCCGTTGGGTTGTATTAATTCCCATTCAAGTGGGAGCAACATCTGCTGTGGAGAATATAAACCGATTTTCCTGTCCCCGCGTTTAAATACCAATGTCTCACCTGGATTCTTTTCGATTGCCTCGGAAATCTGTTTTTTTAGATGACTATTTGCTACAATTACAGAATTGAGAAGTAAAATATTTCCTTCCACAATTTTTTCCATCTTCACATTTTCACGGGCAATAAAGGAATCAAGATGTTCTTTCCTGCCATAGAAAATTGTATTGGCCGGGTTAAAAGTTTTTTCGAATTTTTCAAAAAGCCTTAAAATTCCAACCCGTATTTCCCAAACCGGATGCATAACAGAAAACGGATAGTAATCATGCCACCTGGTAGGTTCAACAAGAATAAGATGTTCTATTTTCATTTCACTGTACTTTCACTAATTCAACATCAATTATTAATGTGGCGTTCGGAGGTATTTTCTCGCCAACACCGCGCCTGCCATAGGCAAGGTCGGGAGGTATTACCAGGCGTCTTTTTCCTCCGGGTTTCATCGTAGCAACACCTTCTTCAACACCCCTTATCGGAATTCCTTCACCGTAAACAAATTCAATCAGGTCATCTGTATTATAAGAATTTTCAAATTCTTTTCCGTCTTCAAGCTTCCCGACAATTTTTATGAATACAGTTTGGCCGTACCGTGGTTTCTCTCCAATACCTTCTTTCAGTTCAAGATATTTCAATCCGCTGCCGGTTTCGGTATACTCCGGCCCCTTCTGGATATTTTTGTCTTTTTCCTCCACGGTTTTGCAAGCACTGAACACTGCAAGAAGAAAGACTAATATTACTGCTGACCTGACCATATTCTTACCCCTGATATGACATACTAAAAAATGAAATGTATGAAAAAAAGATAAAACAGGCAATAAATAAGTTATATCTTTTCAAATTACTACAACCATACTGGTGAAGTTTTGGTTAAAAAGCCTTATTTTTGGTTAATGAAAAATTGGAAAGCTGGAAAATGAATAAAATTGAGACTGAAATAAATCTAATATGTCCGAAATGCAAGTCTGAGTTGAAATTCGGGGATAACTTAATCAGTTGTAATTCTTGCAATAAAGCATACGAATATTTTGAAAATGTTCCGGTTTTATTGCCTGATAAGACGGGTACGGACATGGATTATATAGATCATTATATCACAGATGCTGAGGAATTTGATTATTTCGAAGAAAGGGACTGTCCGGCAACAGCCGACGACGAACGAAGGCTAAGGCAATATATTCAGTCTTATGTGCCAGACGGTAAAAAACTAATTCTCGATGTTGGATGCGGAAGCGCATGGGCTGCAAAATCTTTTATTCCCAAGGGGCACAAGGTTGTATCGTTTGATATATCACCGGTGAATACCTCAAAAGCTCTTGAAATTGTTAAGAATGATAATCATTACGCAGTTGCAGGCGATGCATTGAATCCTCCTTTCCCCGGAAAATCGTTTGATATTATTATTGCTGCTGAAATAATTGAACACACGGTTGATCCGGAAAAATTTGCGCTCTCGCTGTTCAATTTATTAAAGCCGGGCGGACGCCTGATTATAAGCACTCCTTATAAAGAAAAGATTATTTACTCGCTTTGCGTTCATTGTAACAAACCAACGCCAAGAAACGCTCATTTACATTCTTTTGACGAATCCCGGATGGAGAAACTGATAGATGGTAGCAATGCAAAAATAATAATAAAATCGTTTGGAAATAAGGCTTTACTTATGCTCAGAATGTACAGGCTATCCGCCTGGGCTCCTTTCTCAATATGGAAAGCATGGGATGCGCTGGCGAGTAAAGTAATAAACAAAAAGGAACATTTAATAGCGGTATATGACAGGAAGGATTAATATGAATAAGGCATTGAATAAATTGAAACAGGAAAATCTAATAATATTGCTGATATGTGCATTACTTTTTTTTATCAGGCTTGGCGGCGCGGAAGTACAACCGGAGGAAGCTGAAAATGCACTGGCTTCTTCGGCGATTGTTAAAGGCGGATTCTTTGAGAATTTTGCCGGATTGATAGAAAGTACAAACCCGGCACAATATCTTAGGGCATTGCCGCTTGCAATATCTGATGATACATTTTCCATGCGATTCGTAAATGCACTGATGGGATCAATCACTGTTTTCTTATTTTATTTAATTGGTAAACGATTTCTTAACTGGGAAAATGCTCTTGGTGCTGCCGTTCTTATTGCAGTGTCTCTGTCTTTCAACAGTATTGCCCGGTCAGCAGATGAAAGTATGCCTTTGCTGTTTTTCCTTACCGGGGCAATATATTTCGCTTTTTTTGATTCTAATCGAAACAAAATATTAAGATTTTCTGTTGCATTATTGTTCATTATTTTATTTGGAATGCAATTTTCATTTGTGGAATTCAGAGAGGAATTTTATCCTCTTTCAGCCCTTTTTTATTACCCGGTAATGCTGATAATATCTGCACCTGTTATGATTCTTATTATTCCTTTTATTATTAGTCTGTTTGGACGTGATTTCAGAAATAAATTTGTTGGAAATTTCGGAGATGGCAGAGCAAAATTCTTATCTATTGATTTGACGATATTAATATATATTGTTCTTTCTGTTGTATCTATAATAATTCCCGACCTTCTTCTTTTGATGATTATACCGGGCATATATTCCGTATTCATGTTTATTGAAGTTCTGGAATCATCGCAGAATACTAACAAAAGAATAAGCGCCGTATTACTCGCTTTTCTTACACTGCCCTTATCCGTTTTCCCTACATTGATGCAGGGTTTTTTGCTGCTGATATTTAACGGAATATTTTCTGTCGGGGGAATAATTACCCTGCTTTTGATAATCTTAATACCGGCAACTCCATTATTAATCAAAAAAGAAATAAACTTTTCACCTAATTTTCTAACTAATTCGGTTTTGATTTTGAGTGTAATATTAATGGCAAGGCTGGGATGGAATAATTATTCTGCCGAAAGTGCAGAATATACCGGAGCTCTTGCAGTGGCCAAATCAATTTCCGAGATGGACGCGGATTACTATTACTACCTTTACAACGAGGGTTCCGATTCAGGAAATATGAATGCCCAGCTTGACTGGTATATGATAAAGCTGGGTTTGGAGATTGATCCTTTAAATGTGATCAGGGCGGAAATGCCGGCAGGCAGGTTAAGCTATAAAGCTGTAAGGGATGCCGACAATTTCCCGGATATTCCGGTTGTATATTTCTACAGGCAATTCAATATCATTGGCGATGAACTTGTAAGGGAACTGAAACAAACAAGGCCCCTGCTACTCCAGGAAGGGAATTATATTATATTTGGCAAAAAAAGGAAGGATGTTCAGGAAAAAACTGTGGCATCTGTAATCTATTAATTCTGGAAGAAAAAATATTAATATTCTGGCCTTCCTGAAAAAGAATGTTGGGAGCATTTTATTACTTTAAGAATTTTAATTAAGCACGGACTTCTTATGAGTTATGAATCAGTGGCTCAAATAAAGTATGTACATTTAGAACTCCTTACCCCGGAACAAAAAATCAACGATTTATAAGGGCAATGTCGTAATTTATTATGTTGTTTATTATAATAATTATTTACACACTAATATATTTGAACTATAAAATATTGTCTTGCCTGACCTCCCCAAACCCCTCCGAAGGAGGGGCTTACTTCAAAGCCCTCCCCTTCGGGGAGGCACGGCCCCTTACGAGGGTTGGGTGTGGTCGGGGACTGAGTTGGAATAATAAAAAACAGCTTCTTAAAAAATACGTGGAGTATGGATAATTGATCATTATTTCTATATCAGGCTTGAGTAATTTTGGCTATAGAGATAATTTTTCCGAAATTGCATTCGTATTAAAATTGAATTTTTCGGCAGATATTTAAACGGACTGACAGGATATGAATAGCAAAGTACTGATAATATACACGGGCGGAACAATTGGTATGATACCATCTGAAAAAGGTTTCATTCCGGATCCGGATTTCCCAAAAAAAATAATTAAAGACCTTGGACAAATCAAAGATGAACAAATCCCGCCATTTGACATAATTTCTATGTCACCACTGCTTGATTCATCGAATATGACTCCTGCCGACTGGAATAAAATCGCGAAAGTTATTGATAAAAATAAAAATAATTATCAGGGTATGATTGTCCTTCACGGAACCGACACAATGGCATACACTGCATCAGTACTTGGATTCATGCTTCAGGGGCTAAATAACAGCATTATCCTTACCGGCTCCCAGATTCCTTACAGCCAGGTCAGGAATGACGCAAGAGATAACCTTCTTACTTCATTGATAATTTGCGGGAACTATGATATTCCCGAAGTATCTGTTTATTTTAATAATAAACTTTTCAGGGGATGCCGCTCAACAAAGATAGATGCAACCAGGTTCGGAGCATTTGATTCCCCGAATTATCCTGTACTGGCAGAAGTGGGAGTAAATATTGGCCTGAGAAAGAAACGCTCCTTCAATATCGATCTACGTGAAGATCTTATTAATGATAAATTAAAAAAACAGGCCCCTGTTTATTATTTTGAGCAGGACGAAGACGAAAGGGATTATGAAGTTGGAGTATTAAGATTATTTCCGGGTATTTCCGCTGATTTTGTTTATCATATTTTACAACCAAAACTAAAGGGACTTGTTATTGAGGCTTACGGAGTTGGTAATGGCCCTACAAAAGAGAAAAATCCTGAATTTTTCAAAGTTCTGAGTGAAGCTACAAAAAATGATGATACCGTAATCGTAGCCGTTACACAATGCCTGCGAGGCGAAGTGATACTTGATGAATATGCCACATCCCTTAAATCGGCAGGTGTAATTTCCGGACATGACATGACTGTTGAAGCAGCCCTTGCCAAGCTATATTATCTTATATCGAAAGAAAAGCTGAATATGAAGGAAGTAAAGAAATTGATGCAGAAAAATTGTATTGGCGAACTGACTGATGATGAATAGCTGATAACAACCACCTGTTTGGATCGTATATATTAATGTATAAAACTTTGAATTATATAATATTGTAAAGAAAAAAATGAAAAGATTAACGGCATTTCAAATATTGGCAACAGGCCAAATCTCACTATTCGGTGGAATTTTATTGCTGTTTTTCGGTCATGAAACTGCAATTCTATCTTTATTAGCCGGATTATTTTTCGGGCTCTCGATGGTGATGAATATTAAATTCCTGATACTTGTACGAAAAAAATATAAACGAGACAAAGAAATTTTCCAAAAATACAAGGACAGGTTGAATTGAAAAATTACAGTGTTGACTTAGAAAAGATTTCTCTTGATACTTTCAAAACTATCCTGACAACAAAGCGACTTTTACCATCGAGAACAGTATTATTGGATAATATTGATAAAAATTTCTCCTGGTTTTCAGAAAATTCTTACCTGAACATGGAAGAATTAATGAAATGTTTGAACAGTAAGAAAAAGCAGGAAGAGATTGCAAACAGATCAGGTATTTCTCCGGATTATATAGTTCTCCTGCTTAGGGAAGCAAAGTCATATATAAGCAAACCAATTAATCTTGATAAATTTATTGATATAAGCAGCAGCCTTATATCAGATTTAATAGATTTGAATATAAAAAACACCAAAGACTTTTTCTTATTTGTTCACAACCGGGACAACATCAAATCCATTGATACTCTAAAAGAACAGTATAATGATTTCGACCAGCTTGCTTCTTATTGCGACATAGCAAGAATAAACGGAATCGGAGCAGCTTTTGCCAAAATTCTGTATGACCTGAAAATTGTTTCCGTTAAAATTTTCAAAGAAAAAAGTATAGATGAGATTTATGATATAACTCAAAAGGAAATTCAGGATAAAAACATGAAAAATATTAAAATACTAAAAAATGATATCGAGTTTTGTTGTCACTACGCGCAATACTTAGATTAATGGTATTTCATGAAAATCAAGGCCGATATAGCTGTAAGAATCATAGTAGTTTTGATCAATATCCTGGTTGCATCCCTGCATCTTGTAATTAATCCGAGAACATATCATGGGCCATTAAAAGATATTGTTCTTGGATACCTGATGGATATCATGATCCCATTTGCTTTTTACCTGCTTACATACCTGTCTCTTGCAGACAGGCTGAATCAAACTTTCAGGGTTTTCATAATCGTGGTTCCGGCTTATTTTGTTGAAGTAATGCAATATTTCGGTTATGATTTTCTTGGCTCAACATTCGACCCGTTAGACATTGTAGCATACACGGCCGGAGCCTGCTCCGGTTTACTCATTGAAAGAAATGTGATTGACAAACTAATTTTATCAAATTCGAGAATCAATAAACAGGATAACAATTGAAAAATATAATACAGGTTCTAAATAAAGAGTTCGGATTAAGTAAATTCCTTCCATTACAGGAAGATATTATTAATTCATTAGTTGTGGAAAATAAGAACTGCCTTGTTACAATGCCGACAGGCGGCGGAAAGTCGCTTTGCTATCAATTGCCGGCAATGCTATTTGAAGGCGGCACTTTGGTTATCAGCCCGCTTATTGCCCTGATGCAGGATCAGGTAAATAAACTAAAAGAAAAAGGCATTCCGGCTGAATTTATAAATTCCACTGTGTCAAAAAAAAATAAACAAAAAAGACTTGAGCTTTTCATCAAAGGAAAGATCAAACTTTTGTACGTTACGCCTGAAAGATTCAGGAAAAAAGAATTTGTTGAGGGAATTAAAAAATCGAATATTTCTCTTCTCGCGGTGGATGAAGCCCATTGCATTAGCCAGTGGGGACATGATTTCAGGCCTGATTATTCCAGGATAGCTGAATTCCGGGAATTGATCGGCAACCCTCTGACAATAGCCTTAACCGCAACAGCTACACCATCGGTAAGAGAGGATATAATAAAGAACCTGGGGCTTGAACCTGATGAAATACTTCAATTCAACAGCGGTATCGAAAGGCCTAACCTTCGCCTTGAAGCTGTGGATGTTTATGATGAAAAGGACAAAATGAAAGAGATTCTTTCTGTTCTTCAGAAATTCAGGGGTTCGGGAATAATTTATTTCTCACTGATCAAAACACTTGATCAGTTCTCAGCTTACCTTAGTAAGAATAACATACCTCATTTGGTTTATCATGGTAAATTATCAGCGGCTGAAAGAAAGACCGCACAAAATATTTTTATTTCCTCCGAAGAATCTTTGGTTCTGGCAACGAACGCGTTTGGTATGGGAATCGATAAAGCAGATATCCGGTTCGTTATACATGCCGAACTGCCGTCTTCCATCGAATCATATTACCAGGAGATTGGCCGTGCAGGACGTGACGGCGATCCGTCACTTTGCAAACTGCTCTTCAGCGACTCCGATGTTGACATTCAAACGGATTTTATTAAATGGTCAAATCCCGACAGCAAGTTTTACAGAAGGCTGTATGCTATCCTGGAAGCAAATGCGGATAAAATCAATACTCTTGGAATGGAATTCCTTCGCGAGGAACTGGTTTTCAAAAACAGGAATGATTTCCGCCTTGAAACAGCAATGGCAATGCTTGACCGCTATGGAGCATCTGAGGGCAGCCTGTCGAAGGGAAATTTAAGGCTCACCGGGGATATGCCCGAATTACTTTTCGATGATGATTTTACACAAACCAAATTAAAATCCGACCTGATGAGGCTTTTGGAAATTGTCAGGTATTTCAAGACAGGAAAATGCCGGAAACAGTATATATCTGAATATTTTGGCATCAGCGGTGAAGAGAATTGCAATAGCTGTGATGTGTGTGATTGATATATATGCTGATACATTGATTTATGATATACTCCCTATTCTTAAAACAATTAAAAGGTTTTGCTATGAAAAAACTAATTTTTTTGACAGCAATTTTATCATTCTTAATTAGCGCAGGAGTCTGGGCGCAGAATGAATCAGGCTCACGATACTTAAATCAACCTATATTCGAAAAAACTAAACTATGGTTTAATGAATCTAATTCAATGTATCAATCACAATTTCCAATAATAAGGAGTATTCCTCCACTTTCAACTGGCATGCCCTATGAAATCATGTTAAGTTACATTTATCTTGATAGCTTATTAAGATTTGGAACTGAACACGAAACAGATATCATGCTTGATTCATGGAATTCATTGAATGATACAATGAAATATACTTGTAAATTTTTATACATGATGAATGATTATAATCCGATTATTTTCAATCAGTATATTGGTGAGGTTGATCTGCATAGAGAAATTGATTATTCAATTAGGGACTCAAGTTACGATAGATATGATAGCGGACAAAAATCGTACGGTGTATACAAAAATAGTTTATTAAAACTTCGTTATAATTTATGCGAAAAATTCAGAGAATTAGTTTCATCTGATAATAATGCATTGTTTTCACTTCTTCATGCTGATTATATTTTGAAAGTACATATTACCGATATTGACAGTATGCGAAATAAATATTCTCCATTTGATGAAAGTACTCCAGATTATAGATATAATATTTTAGCTAGAATTGATACAATTTTTAAAGGTCAAGTCGTAAAATTATTACCTGAAAACACAATATTTCCAAATTTAAAAAAAATAATCAGTAATTCAGTAGGATATATGAATTTCACTTCAAGTTCATTTCTTTATTCAAGTTTATGGAGTTCCGAAGGATCTATGTACCAATATCCTGATACGAATTTCTTGAGAAGTGATGGATTATTTTATTTAAAGGAGGGACAAGATATTATTGTTTTTATGCAATTTGGAAATCAAAAATTTGACTGTGAATACGATTATTTTGAAATATTCCCCTGCCAAAGTTGTTCTTTAAATGCTTTGCCAATTATTGATGGAAATGTCCATGATGTTAACCGGGTTTGGTCTGAAAGCGGTATTTTATCATATGATGAGTGGGTTAATAAATTTAACACACTTAAAATGAAAATATTGAATATTTCATATTAAAAATGGAGTGATGTGAAGAATGCAGAATAAAGATTATTCTTATTCTGGTTTGTTAATTCCCATTAAAAATTGACCCGTTTTTCCAGGCAATTTTCACCCACCCCAATATAATCAATTTTTCAAAATATCTTTCATCCTAAAACTTTTGACTTGAATAAAAAATGTATATCTGCCGAAATTGCAATTGATTTGGTAGCATTTTTTGAAAGTCAACCATTTATTAGTATTTACAAAGATACGAATAATAATAATACTTATGAACCTGATATAGATATGTTAGTTTATAGTCAAGCAAATTCTGATGACAAAATGTTAGAATCAAAGGTTTCCCGTACTACAAAAATGTCGCGGCTACACCGCTTTCTGGATGGCTGATTTTATAAAACTTCCCTGCTGGCTGGGGTGCCCAAAGGGCGGGGTGGATTCTTTTTCTTTGCCTCCGCACCTTGCACCCTTATCCACGAGCTAAAGCACGTGGCTATTGAATTTTGCGATGCTCTGGGCGGATTGTCATACTGAGCGGAGCGAAGAATCCATTCTTCATACATTATCTGCAAACAAAGATGGATTCTTCCGTCGCAAGAGCATCGAAATCATATAAAAAAAGCTCCGTAGGAGCGGGATTTTTGTAGATAATGTTTACATAACGATTATTCAAAGCTCCGTAGGAGCGACACAATCTTTTGCCAATGTCGCCCCTACGGGGCTGTTGTCCTTTCCGAATTCGCCTTTCTACAAAAATGTCGCGGCTACGCCGCTTTCGGGATGGGGGTGTCTGCGCAAGCAGATGGGGGTGGATTCTTTTTCTTAGCCTCAAGATATCTTTATCCACGAGATAGAGCATCTGGCTATTGAATTTTGATGATGGTTGAGTTGAGGGACAGCCGCCGCTTTCAATCCTGAACCTGTCAGCGCTGAAAGCGAAGGCGGGGTTAGTTAACCACGATAAATTTTTCGAATATTTCCTTTTCTCCTATCTTCATTTGCAAATGATAGATACCCGAAGCAAGTTTTAATTGTTCTTCAATCATATTCAAGCCTTCTCGTGAAAAACCAGAGTATAATGTTTTTATCTTTACTCCGGAATTATCGAAGATAGTTATTTCATTATTTTCTGAGGTACTTGATTCAAATTTTATAGCTAAAAGTTGATTCTTATAACTAATATCCAATAGAATTTCTTGCTTATCATCAAATATACTATTCATTTCCCAATATGGTACGAGCAGCATTAAATATCCACCCATATTAGCTATAATATAATCTTCTTGATTACTTAAATTAAATCTTGCTATCCTATCAGGATACTTATACACAATTTTCTCTTCAATATTATTATACGTATAAAGATATAGTTGCCCAATATCAAGAGATGTTAACAAACTAAATTTTTTATTATTTGTAATTTTGATTCCAAAAGTATTATTTTCGAAAGGATACTCCTGTGTTATTTCAAATGTTATTAAATCCCAAACTTGAGATTTCTTCAATCCACAGCTCTCCATTAGATATTTGCTATCCCTACTGAAATTTACACAATTAATTTTTTCTGTATGCGATTTAGTATAATCCAATGTTCTTAGAAATTCATAAGTTTTTGCATCGTATAAATGCAAATAGTATTTAGGATCATCCGGATAATCCTGAAAATCATAAGCAGCAGATATTGCAGCAAGGTATTTTCCATCAGGGGAATATTTTAGATATCGGGTTACCTGCGAAGATTCCAAACGTTTTATCAATTTACCCGTTTCAGAATCATAAACCAGAATATAATTAACTTTCTTCACTAAATCATGAACACCAATTGCTAAATTGTTGTCATCAGCTGAAATGGCTATCGAATGTGGCAACCAGTTCGAATCTTTGAGGTTAATTGCCTGTTTAATTGAAAAATCATTATAATTAACAAGTGATACATAGTCCTGATTATAGTGAAGTATAAAAATATAGTTGCCTGAGTATGATAGTTCAAATTCAACAAAAGAAGACCTGATTTTTTTTGATTCCCTTAGAACTTCCCCAGTACTTACATCTAATTCAACAATCTGGTTAATCCGATTCGTAATTATTGATTGGTCATCAGGCGTGAAGAACACATTTGTTGCTCCGGACAATGCTTTCGTCCATAAGGTATCCTGCTCCCCGGCAAACGCCCCGGCAGAAAATAAGAATGATAAGAACGTGCTTAATAAAATGAATTTTTTCATGGTAAAGCCCCATAATTGTTTTTACATTACTACCATCGGGTAGTATTATTTATATATAGTTAGTAACATATCAAATTCAATTTGGTCTCAAACTTTTTCGCATTGTTATTGATTGCCGGAACTTAATCAATCTTTATTATTCCCGCAAATGTTTCTTGTTGCTGTATCGCTGCTGTTGCTGTGGGTTAAGTTATCGAGCAGGAGGGTTAGGAATATGGATTTTTCAGTCGCAAGCTCCTTTTCCCCTCATTACGAACTTGTACTTCGTAATGCAGTTCTCTCTTGAAGCTAAGCTTCATAATTCCACAGTAGAACTTTGTAGGAAATATTCCTTCCCAAGTATAACTTGGGAAGGAGGGAAAAGAGAAATTGTCATCTATTCCAGGACTAAGCCATAACTTCGGAGGTTCGCTTTCTCATATACATCGCGAAAAATATTATGAAAATGTAGCAAAGTATTGGCAAAATAAAAGCAGTTTTAAATCCAAAACCGTCGGCGATTACTCCGAATAGGGGTGGTATTACCGCTCCTCCGAAAATTGCGGTACACAGAATACCCGAAGCCTGCGGTTTGTAGCTGTCCAGCCCTTCTATCGACAATGTAAATATTGTTGGGAACATTATTGAATTGAACAGGCCAACGCCAAGCACAGTGAACATGGCAGTAAAACCGGTTGTATTAATAGTAATAAGAAGAAGAAAAATAGCGCTGATCCCGAAAAGGCCAAGAATACCGGCTGCATTGAATTTCCCGGTTAGCCAGGAACCGATAAACCTGCCTATCATTGCTCCGCCCCAGTAAAATATTACAAAAGTCCCGACAATTGCCTTCGCATCTATCGTATTAATATCCATGCCGTGGAAAATATTAGCTATAAATGTAGCTATTACCCTGGTAACATCATTATCAATAATAGCCTGCGGCATTCCCATATCAAGAAAATAATTTATAAGGTAACTGCCAATGGCCACTTCAGCGCCAACATAAAGGAATATACCAATAGCTCCAAGGCGCAGCTGCGGAAATTTCAGGGCGTCGCGAAAGCGGTTTTTGCTGTCGCTCTTTTCCAGTATTCTTGGTAGTTTGATAAATGCAAAAATTGTCCCGAGCAGGATAAGAAAAACTGCTATAAACAGGAAGGGCATTTGAACTGCCGATGCTTCGGAAGCGTAATATATTTCCTTCGCAGCAGAGCTTAATTCATTAATCTCAACAGAAGATTTTATTGTGTCGCTCAGCAGAAAAGCGCTGGCAAAAATCGGGGCCAGGGTTGTTCCAAGCGAATTGAATGCCTGGGATAGATTCAGCCTGCTCGAAGCCTTTTGCTCGGGCCCGAGAACGGATACAAAGGGGTTGGCGGCAACCTGGAGTATTGTAATGCCGCCGGCCAGAGTGAAGAGTGCCATTAGGAAAATGTAGAACGACCTGAACGAAGCTGCCGGAATAAATATCAGACAGCCAAGGCCGGATATTAAAAGCCCGGCAATTATTCCTTTCTTGTAGCCCAGCCGGGATACTATTTTTCCGCCGGGTATTGATATTAGCAGGTAAGCCAGAAACCATGCCACCTGCACCAATCCGGCTTTTCCATAAGAAAGTTCAAACACCTCGCGCAGGCGCGGAATAAAGGCGTCCACGAGAACGGTAATAAAGCCCCAAAGGAAAAACAGAGTAGTGAGGGCGATAAACGGCAGTAAATACTTGTTATTATCTTTCATTGTTCTTTGTTGTAAAATGGTGACTGAATATTTTTTATCTCATTATTTTGGTGCATGGCGTATGAAAATCCGTCGTGAATACTGTATGACCCGGCTATGCCGTTTTTATTCAAAGCTATCAGCCCCACCTGAAAATCCTTATAATCTTTGTTTCTTGCTATAATTCTTTCAATAGCCGTTTTGGAGGCTTCACCGGGCGAGGCGCCATTCCTCATTAACTCCACAACAAGAAAGCAACAAACATTTTTCAAAACTTCCTCGCCAAGGCCTGTAGCTACGGCTCCGCCAACTTCATTATCAACATAAAGCCCCGACCCGATTATTGGCGAGTCCCCGACCCTGCCTGCCATTTTATATGCCAATCCGCTCGTGGTGCAGGCTCCGGCAATATCGCCGTTTTTATCAAGCGCCAGCATTCCTATAGTATCGTGGCTTTCAATATTTATAACAGGCTTATACTCGGATTTTACTTTCCATTTTTCCCATTCTTTGCGTGATTTTTCTGTCAGAAGGTTTTCCTCCTTAAAGCCGTTTTCCAGGGCAAACTGCAAAGCCCCCTTGCCGGCAAGTATAGCATGTGGAGTTTTTTCCATAACCATGCGTGCCACCGAAACCGGATGAAGAATATTCCTGAGGCATGCAACAGCACCGTAATCGCCGTCTTTATTCATTATACAGGCATCAAGAGTTACGTTGCCGTCCCTGTCCGGCGCTCCTCCCCGGCCAACGGTTGTATTAGTCTCGTCGGCTTCTTCAACCATCACTCCCTGCTCTACAGCGTCAATAGAAGAGCCTCCTGAACTTATAACCTCTCCGGCTTTAACTATGGCATTCCGGAAATTCCATGTGCAAATTGCAACAGGTAATTCCGGCTTAACCGATTCTTCTTTCACATGTTCCGCGTCCGACTTGCACGAGATTACAGACTGTGCAAAAACTGCCCCCGCCGATGCTGCTGATATAGTTTTAATAAATTTTCTTCTTTCCATGACTTCCTGCTTTACTTTCAGATCGAGTTAATTTAACTGATAATACAACTATCTAAAAATTAGCTTTATAAATTTATCAAATTATTTAATTAATACATACCTTTTCCTGAAATTACTATATGTTATTCCCGGACAAGCCCCGGATAATTATACTTTAAATCGGGGCAGGCAAATCAAACTGTATACCACGGTCTTCGTCAAAATCAATAGCCACGTGCTTTAGCTCGTGGATAAAGGAAGCTAAGATAAAGAAAACCTCCCCTGTATTCCCCTCCTCCCTGAGGAGGGGATAAGAAGTTAAATATCATAAGATTAACTCCCCCTCCTTCCGAAGGAGGGAGCCGGGGGGAGGTAGGAGGGGTTGAAGCCATTGCACCAATGTTTTGCTTTATTGCTGCCTTGGTCGAAACAATTGACGCCTTGGTCGGAGTTATTGATGCCTTGGTCTAAGTCATTGCAGCAATGTTTTTCTTCAAAGCCCTCCCCTTCGGGGAGGGTTTGGGAGGGGTCGACGCTATTGCATCAATGTTTGATTCTGTTGCTGACTTGGTTGGAAGCAATGCACCAATGTTTTAAGTCATTGCCGCCTTGGTTGAAGATAATGACGCATTGTTCCAAATCGATGCACCGATGTTTGGTGATAATGAACACTTGTTCGACGCTATTGCATCAATGTTTTGCTTTATTGCTGCATTGTTCCAAATCGATGCACCGATGTTTGATGATATTGCTGCCTTGTTCGGAGTTATTGATGCCTTGGTCGAAGTCATTGCCGCCTTGGTCGGAGTCATTGCCGCCTTGGTTGAAGATAATGACGCATTGTTCCAAATCGATGCACCGATGTTTGGTGATAATGAACACTTGTTCGACGCTATTGCATCAATGTTTTGCTTTATTGCTGCATTGTTCCAAATCGATGCACCGATGTTTGATGATATTGCTGCCTTGTTCGGAGTTATTGACGCCTTGGTCGGAGTCATTTCTGCCTTGGTCGAAGTCATTGAACTCTTGGTCGGAGGCAAAGAACATGTTCAGTAAGATCAACCAAGCGTTCAGTAAGGTCAAACAAGTGTTCAGTAAGGTCAACCAAGTGTTCAGTAAGGCTAAACAAGTCCTCAGTAAGGCCAAACAAGACCTCAGTAAAGTCAAACAAGTCCTCAGTAAGGTCAAACAAGTCCTCAGTAAGGTCAAACAAGACCTCAATAAGGTCAAACAAGTCCTCAGTAAGGCCAAACAAGTCCTCAATAAGGCTAAACAAGTCCTCAATAAGGCCAAATTTCACTACATTAAGGCCAAACAATGATTCAATAACTCCGGCCATGGCAGTTTAAAGCCCTGCAATCCAAGCAATTAGCCCAAACATTTGAATTCTGGTTCAAAACAGCATTGAAGTAAGGAAATTATCCGGTTCATTGAAACCACAGGATAGGGAATTAAGTCCTGCGGCCTGTTCATTGGGGTGGAAAAACGGGGGGTAAGGGCCGGAGAAGGAGGTAGTATGTTGTCATTCTGACGGAGCGAAGCGACCGAAGAATCCATCTTTCTTAGTAGCTGATGCATAAAGAATGGATCCTTCGCTTCACTCAGGATGACATGCAGTTTTACCATCGTCAAGTTCAATAGCCACGTGCTTTAGCTCGTGGGTAAATGTGCAAGGTGCGGAGGCTAAGAAAAAGAAACCACCCCTTTAATCCCCTCCAAGGGAGGGGAATTTTTCCGGAAGTCCACCCCGCCCTTTCCCGACACGTCGGCGACAGCGGGGGACAGGTGGCTTCTTCCAATTTTTAATTCTTAATTGTCCATTGTCAATTAGGAATGGACTCTTCGCTGCGCTCAGAGTGACAGCTCTGCGGGGATTGAGACAGGGCCGGAAATAATAATTCAAAACCCCTGCAACTTTGCACTATATAATTTGTTATATTAGCTAAATCACAAGAATAAAAAAGGAGAGGATGAAAATATGCCATTTCCAACAAAAAATGAGATTGATTATCCCAATAATCCTATACATCCTATTAATCCTATACATCCTATACATCCTATTAATCCAATTCATCCAATTCATCCAATTCATCCTGTTCATCCAATTCATCCTGTTCATCCTATTAATCCTGTCCATCCTGTTCATCCTATTAATCCTGTTCATCCTATTAATCCTGTCCATCCTATTAATCCTATACATCCTATTAATCCAAGTTTAGAATCATACTATCCCGGAGTTTTTATGCGTGCTTTAATACTATCTATTTTAGTTTTTATAATATCAATATCTTCAACCAATTCCCAGACAAGAGACAGTATCCCAATTCACTTAGACTGGGCTGCTTATTATTCAGGAATTGTTGTATCTGATATTGATTTTGACTCTAAAGATAATGTCTATTTTATTGCTGACGGGCCAGGTGCAAGTTACGACAGGTTAGTTAAATTTGACTCTGACTCAAAACTAATATGGGAAATAAATTTTGAGGACAGAGGTTTGGGAGCATTAACAATTGATCCTTATGATAATATTATCGTAAGTTCATCAGAACATATTGAAAAATATTCTTCTGACGGAGAATTGATATGGAATTTTTCTTATGATAACGAACGAATTTTTAATTATCTCGTTTCTGACAGCGAGGGAAATATCTATGCCAGGTTAGAGGGTAAGAACAGAATTATGAAAATTGATAAAGATGGTAATTTTGCATGGAAGCAGAATTTAGGCTTAGGAATACTCATCATTGCTGTTAACAGCAATGATGACCTGGTTGTTCTTCGGTCCGATACTCGTGCTACCTTAGATTATAATTACTATATTTTGGATAAGGAAGACGGTTCGATTATACAAAGAAAAAATTCAATACCCGGATACGAAGTCAGATGGATTGCGGTAGATAAAGATGATAATATAATTTTTTCAGGTGGTGATTTTAATTATGACGACTCAGCTGGGGATAATGAAAGTACAACAAAAATAGATAAAGAAGGGAATATTATCTATAATATAATACATCCGCCAATGTCAATTTTTGATGTTGATCCGGTTCATGAATTTCAAATAAATTCAGTTGACCAATATGGTAACGCCTTTGTTGCACTACTGATACTAACAGGTAAAAAAGATAATTTTGATGTTTTGATCAAAAAAATAGATCCCAGCGGGATGATTTTATGGGAATACCAGTTTGGAGTTAATGAATTTCACATTGATGACTATGCCTATTCAACTAAATTCAAACCACCTAACACTTTATGTATTGGTGGCAACACCCCTGGTAAATTAGAAAAATATTATTCACCTGTAAATACGGATTACCGGGTACCAAACCATATAGCCTATCTCGCCAAATTTACTATCGAAGCGTTGAAGATTGAAATCATGGATAAACTTGCAAAATATAAAATTGATACTCTTAACATGGGCAGGATATGTGTAAATGAAACTAACACTGCTGATATTGCTTTAAAAAACCTATCTGATTTCGGCCTTGAACTGAAACCGCCTGTATTCGATGATAGCGAGCATTTTTCCGGCGAATACATGCGGGGGGATTCGCTTTTCTGGAATGATACACTTGGTGTGAGAATACATATTGCCCCGGACAAAACCGGGCCGATTGAAACAATGATGTACATCTACTGCAATGAAGATGATGAGATATTGGATTCCCTGCTGATAAAAGCCCTCGTCGTAGAGCCGGGAATGGAGATCAGCAATGATATTGACTTCGGGTATGTGAAGTTCGGGAAACGTCCCGAGAAGACATTCACAATACACAATTCCGGAACTTCAGATTTGTACATCAGCGACTTAAATGAGTTCGATCTGCCATTCAGGATCACGGAAACAGACCCGGCTATACCGGCAGTCCTCATTCCCGGCGACAGCATGATAGTTACAATGACAGTCCAGGGCACCGCCGAAGAGGAGTATTTCGATACCCTTTTTATTGAAACACAAAAGATTGGCGAGGCCTGCCCAATCGACTGCTTTGTGAACCTGCATACTATAACCCTGCGTTATGAACTTGCTGCAAACGATATTGATTATGGCTTCGTGGCGGACTGCAAGACCCCGTTAGACACCGTCAGGCTTGTGAACTGCGGCGCAGCCCCTGTTGAACTCCTTGACGAAGGATACCTGAAAAATAAAGATGATTTTGAAATTGTGTCGGCAACGCCAATGGGGACTGTCCTCAATTTTCTCGACACCGCGTTCTACCTGATACGCTTTACTCCTCAAGCGCCCGACGGACTTAAAACTGGCGAACTGAGGATTAAGACAGATCACCCTGAAGAGGGATTCCGTACTGTCAGGCTTCGCGGCGAGACAGAATCTGTGAACCTCACTGCTGAGAATATTTCCTTCGGCGAAGTGGGAATAAACCGCGATTCAACTTTGAAATGCGTACTCACCAACCACAACGGTTTCGACCTGCTTATTTCCTCAATCATTGAAAACCATGGCTGGCTGGAAATTCAGCCGCAATCATTCATCATCCCGGCAGGCGAGGATTATGAAATAGATGTGAAAATCAACCTAAGCGATCCTATCGATTATTCTGCATGGCCGCAGATCATCATTCAAGGCCCCTGCCCGGATACCGTGGCTTTCAAAATTAACGCAACAGGCATAAAATCCTCCGTTGAGGTAACTCCGCTTTGCAATTATGATGAAACTGAATTCTGCCAGTCCAAAACGATGGATATTGAGATTAAAAACACCGGCAGCCTGCCCATATCACTACTTTCCGGTGAAATTCAAGGAACTGATAAAGAACTCTTTTCATTCAAAGATAGTTATGAAAACATAGATATTCTGCCTGGAGAATCAATAATTGAGAAAGTCGTATTCACTCCCGAATCATCAACAAACGGCCCCAAAACAGCACAGGCTCGAAATATAATATTGATAGACATGGTTGAGGAAGAATTTATTACAGAGCTGCAAGGTGAAAGATACACAATACTTTACGAAATTCCTGAATCCGTCTCGGTTTCGGCAAGGATCAGCGAAAACGGAACAGAGCAAATTGAATTGAAGAATACCGGCGAGTATGATTTTACTATAGAAGAAATCAGTCTTGAAAACGCAGCCGAATTTTCTATTGCTCCCGACCTGGCAGGAAGGAAAATCAATGCGGGACTTTCGGAAATGCTGACTGTATCATTATTTTCAGGCATTGCAGGAGATTATGATGATAAAATATACCTGAAATTTGCCGGGCCTTTCTGCGAATACCGGGATACTATTGATATATCCGGAATAGTAAAACATGAAAACCTGATTTACTTTCCCGAAACAATAGGAACGATAGGCGATCCTGATTTCCGCATTCCGCTTATGGTGAACCTGAATTCCACCGAGGATGTAAGCGGACTTTCCTACACCGCTGAAATCAGCCTTGACGCCTACCTTTACGACCTTTCGGGAATTAATAACGCAGACATTCTAAGTAATAAAATATCAGGCAGGGAACGTATTTTAAGCATATCAGGCGAGAATATCAGTCTTAGTAATGGCGAACAGGCAATAGCGGAACTATCCGGCGGCCTGCTCCTTTCAGACATACGCGAATGCGAATTAAAAATAAACAGCTTCGAGTGGGACAGCCCTTATATCGATAATTCCACCCAAAACGGCCTGCTGAAAGTGGAAGAGATCTGCATCGGCGATCTGCGGGCAATATCCGCATTCGCCATCCCCGGCATCACAGCATTCCCCAACCCTGCAACCGGCCAAATCGAAATCAGTCTCAGCGGCGACATTTCCAACCCTCAAAACCTTGAAATATATGATTCACAGGGCAAGCTCCTCCGCGAACTTCCCCTCAACAGCAAAGATAAAATTAAAATAAACATTCAGGACTTGTCCTCAGGCCTCTACTTCCTCATCCTTAAAACCCCCACCGGCATTTATTACGATAAGGTGGTTGTAGAGTAGGGATAAACGAAAGTTACTATTCAGCTGAACTTTGGAAATCTGGAAAAATTGTATAAAGCGGTCATTCTGAGAAAGCGAAGCGACCGAAGAATCCATACAAAATAGCAGAAAATCTTGAAGAATGGACTCTTCGCTGCGCTCAGAGTGACAGCTCTGCGGGGTTTGAGACAGGGCCGGAAATAATAATTCAAAACCCCTGCAACTTTATGCCGTATAATTTGTTATATTTACATATATTATCATAATAATAAGAAAAAATGAGGATGGAGACCATGCCGGACAAATACAAAAATATTTTTGATTATATACTTTCGCGTTCCCTTATATTTATGTCAATCTTTATCATTTCTTATTTATCAGCCTTTTCCCGTAACATTGACAGCATCCCCATTCACTTAGACTGGGCTGCATATTATACAGGAGCAACAACGGATGATATTGATTACGACTCAAAAGGTAATGTTGTTTTTGTAACAGATTATGAACCGGGATATAAAATAGACTGGGAAACCTATTTAGTCAAATTGGATTCTAATTCCAATCGGATATGGGAAAAATTATTGCTTAAAGAAAGGCTGCCGACTATTTGTATTGATCCCTGGGACAACATTATTATCGGAACAAATAAAACTCTTGAAAAATACTCTCCCGACGGTGAACTATTATGGTCATTCAAAGATCCCGAAGTTGTTCCCATATTCTCATATCTTATTTCAGATAAAGAAGGAAATATTTATTGCCGTTATGGATATTGCGAAAATTTCTGTAAAATTAATAAAGACGGAATTCTTGAATGGAAAAAATATTTTGCAAACGATGTACTTATTATTGCATTAAATAGTAATGATGATCTGATCGTTCTAAGATCAGACACACATTCCATGTTGGATTATAATTACTATATTTTAAATAAAGAAGACGGTTCAGTCCTGTTTAGAAAAAAATCAATATCGGGATATGAAGTCAGGTGGATTGCAGTCGATAGTGATGATAATATTATTTTTTCGGGTGTTGATTGTAATTTTGACGATACACCCTGGGATAATAAATGTACTGCAAAGATTGATAAGGATGGGAACCTGATTTATAATATTATTTACCCCACTAACGAAGCTTTATTTGATGTAGATCCGATGAATGAATACCAGATAAATGCTGTTGATCAGTTCGGAAATGCTTATATAGCTTCAACTCATGCAATTTATAAAATTGATCCTAATGGAAAGATATTGTGGAAATACAATGTTCCTGTTTCTCTATTTACAATAAAATTTGAACCGCCAAATACAATATTAGTTGGCGGCCGTGCGGAAGATAATCTTCCAAAAGTATGGAACCCTGTAAATACAGATTACCAGGTACCCGGCCATCCAGCATTCCTCGCAAAATTTACCGTTGAGAGAATTAATTTTGAGATTTACGATAAAGATATTGAAGAGCAGTTTGATACCCTTGATCTTGGTAAAATATGCCTTGGCGATACTAAAACAGGCTTTGCGGCAGTTAAGAATTTCTCGGATTTCGGCCTTGAGCTTAAACCGCCTGTGTTTACTGAGTCAGAGCATTTCACGGGCGAATACATGCGCGGGGATTCGCTTTTCTGGAATGATACGCTTGGCGTTAGAATACATGTTGCCCCGGACAAAACCGGGCCGATTGAAACAATGATGTACATATACTGCAATGAAGACGATGCTGTAATGGACTCCCTGCTGATAAAAGCCCTCGTCGTTGAGCCGGGAATGGAGATCAGCAATGATATTGACTTCGGGTATGTGAAGTTCGGAAAAAGGCCAGAAAAGACATTCACAATCCAAAATACCGGAACTTCAGACCTGTATATCAGCGGTTTTAACGATATTGAGCTGCCTTTTAAGGTTTACGAAACAGCCCCGGCTATACCGGCAGTCCTCATTCCCGGCGACAGCATGATAGTTACAATGACAGTTCAGGGCACAGCCGAAGAGGAGTATTTTGATACGCTATCCGTTGAAACCCAAAAGATTGGCGAGGCCTGTCCGATTGACGGTTTTGTGAAACTGCATACTATAACACTGCGTTATGAACTTGCTGCAAACGATATTGATTACGGCTTCGTGGCAGACTGCAAGACCCCGTTAGATACCGTCAGGCTTGTGAACTGCGGCGCAGCCCCGGTTAAACTCATTGACGAAGGATACCTTAATAATAAAGATGATTTTGAAATTGTGTCGGCAACACCAATGGGGACTGTCCTCAATTTTCTCGACACCGCGTTCTACGTTATACGCTTTACCCCAAAAGCGCCCGACGGCCTGAAAAATGGCGAACTGAGGATTAAGACAGATCACCCTGAAGAGGGATTCCGTACTGTCAGGCTTCGCGGCGAGACAGAATCTGTGAACCTCACTGCTGAGAATATTTCCTTCGGCAATGTAGGAATAAACCGCGATTCAACTTTGAAATGCGTACTCACCAACCACAACGGCTTTGACCTGACTATTTCCTCAATAATTGAGAATCATGACTGGCTGGAAATTCAGCCGCAATCATTCATCATCCCGGCAGGCGAGGATTATGAAATAGATGCGAAAATCAACCTAAGCGATCCTATCGATTATTCAGCATGGCCGCAGATCATTATTCAAGGCCCCTGCCCGGATACAGTGGCTTTCAGAATTGACGCTACCGGCATAAAATCCTCCGTTGAGGTAACTCCCATTTGCAATTATAATGAAACGGAATTCTGCCAGTCCAAAACGATGGATATTGAGATTAAAAACACCGGTAAACTACCGCTAACACTACTTTCCGGGGAGATTCAAGGAACTGATAAAGAGCTGTTTTCATTCGAAGATAGTTATGAAAATTTGGAGATTCTGCCGGGAAATTCCATCATTGAGAAAGTTGTATTCACTCCCGAATCATCAACAAACGGCCCGAAAACGGCTCAGGCTCGAAATATAATATTGATCGATATGGTTGAGGAAGAATTTATTACAGAACTGCAAGGCGAAAGATATACCATACTTTACGAAATTCCTGAATCAGTCTCGGTTTCGGCAAGGATCAGCGAAAACGGAACAGAACAAATTGAATTCAAGAATACCGGCGAATATGATTTTACTATAGAAGAAATCAGCCTTGAAAACGCAGCCGAATTTTCTATTACTCCCGACCTGGCAGGAAGGAAAATCAATGCGGGACTTTCGGAAATGCTGACTGTATCTTTATTTTCAAACATTGCAGGAGATTATGAAGATAAAATATACCTGAAGTTTGCCGGGCCTTTCTGCGAATACCGCGATACAATTGAAATATCCGGAATAGTAAAACATGAAAACCTGATTTTCTTCCCCGAAACAATAGGAACTATAGGCGATCCTGATTTCCGCATCCCGTTAATGTTGAACCTGAATTCCACCGAGGATATAAGCGGATTGTCCTACACCGCCGAGATCAGCCTTGACGCCTACCTTTACGACCTTACGGGAATTGACAACGCAAACATTCTCAGCAATAAAATATCAGGCAGGGAGCGTATTTTAAGCATATCGGGCGAGAACATCAGCCTTAGCAAAGGCGAACAGGCAATAGCAGAACTATCCGGCGGCCTGCTCCTGTCCGACATTCGAGAATGCGAATTAAAAATAAACAGTTTCGAGTGGAACAGCCCCTATATCGACAATTCCACCCAAAACGGCCTGCTCAAGGTCGAAGAAATTTGCATCGGCGACCTTCGGGCCATATCCACATTCGCCATCCCCGGCATCACAGCCTGTCCCAACCCTGCAACAGGCCAAATCGAAATCAACCTCAGCGGGGACATTTCCAATCCGCAGAGCCTTGAAATATATGATTCACAGGGCAAGCTCCTCCGCGAACACCCCGTCAACAGCGAAGACAAAATTAAAATAAACATTCAGGACTTGTCCTCAGGACTTTACTTCCTCATCCTGAAAACCGCCACCGGCGTTTATTATGATAAGGTGGTTGTGGAGTAAGGAAAACGAAATGTTACTATTCAGCTGAACTTTGAAAATATATAAAAATTGTATAAAGCGGTCATTCTGAGAAAGCGAAGCGACCGAAGAATCCATATAAAATAGCAGAAAATCATAAAGAATGGATTCTTCGCTGCGCTCAGAGTGAAAGATCTGCGGGGATTGAGACAGGGCCGGAAATAATAATTCACAACCCCTGCAACTTTATACCGGATAATTTGTTATATTTATAAATCACGAGAAAAAAAAAGGAGAGGATGAAAATATGCCGGACAAGTACAAATTTAATAATATACAATTGACATACATGTAATAATAAACTATTCTGGAGTTTTTATGCGTTTTATTATAATGATTCTATTAATACTAAGTTGCTATCGTGCATTCTCCAAAGATGCTTATTTTATTGAAAAAATGATAAAAATTGATAGTTGTTCTTATATTAGAGGCAATATTACTTCATTTCCTGAGTCTCATCGTGATGAAACTCCAGTTCATAAGGCAACAATATCCTATAGTTTTTATATTGGTAAATTCGAGATTAGTCAAGCTGATTGGGAAAATGTTATGGGATATAATAATAGTGTTTTTCATGGTAAAAACAGGCCAGTCGAAAATATTTCGTGGTTTGAAGCCATTGAATTCTGTAATAATTTATCAAAAATTGACGGATTAGAGCCTTGTTATATAATTGAAAATGAAAATGTAATATGTGATTTTGAAGCATCTGGATATAGGCTTCCAACTGATGTTGAATGGGAATGTGCATCCAGAGCAGGAACATCAACTGACATATATTCTGGAAATATTGATAATTTTGATTGTTTCCCAATTGATAACAATGAGAATAAAATTGCGTGGTATTGTGGAAATTCAAACAATGAGACTCATAATGTAGGTAAGAAAGATCCAAATTCATACGGTCTTTTTGATATGATTGGTAATGTATGGGAATGGGTTTGGGACTGGTATGATTCTAAATATTACGAAGAAGCACCTTCAGTTGATCCTCGAGGGCCAATTAAAGGGAGGGTCCATGTTATGAGAGGGGGATGTTTTGGGAATAGATCTGCATATTGTAGAGCGTCCGATAGGAATTGTCCAAAGTATCTTAAGTATAAATCTGAATATGTTGGTTTTAGAATTGTAAGAACGGCGAGTACCAAAACAAAAATTCATTTTCAAATAGTAAAATATAACAATTTTAACGAAATTAGTGCCCTTGATCTTGGGAAAATATGCCTTGGCGATACGAAAACAGGATATGCGGCAGTTAAGAATTTCTCGGATTTCGGCCTGCAACTAAAGCCGCCGGTGTTTACTGACTCAGAGCATTTCTCGGGCGAATTCATGCGCGGGGATTCTCTTTTCTGGAATGATACCCTTGGTGTGAGAATACATATTGCCCCGGACAAAACCGGGCCGATTGAAACAATGATGTACATCTACTGCAATGAAGACGATGCTGTAATGGATTCCCTGCTGATAAAAGCCCTCGTTGTCGAGCCGGGAATGGAGATCAGCAATGATATTGACTTCGGGTATGTGAAGTTCGGGAAAAGACCAGAAAAGACGTTCACAATACACAATACCGGAACTTCAGATTTGTATATCAGCGACTTAAATGAGTTCGATCTGCCATTCAGGATCAGTGAAACAGACCCGGCTATACCGGCAGTCCTCATTCCCGGCGACAGCATGATAGTTACAATGACAGTCCAGGGCACAGCAGAAGAGGAATATTTCGATACCCTTTCGATTGAAACTCAAAAGATTGGCGAGGCCTGTCCGATAGACGGCTTTGTAAACCTGCATACTATTACACTTCGCTACGAGCTAAAAGCCAACGATATTGATTACGGCTTCGTGGCTGACTGCAAGACCCCGCAAGACACCGTCAGGCTTGTGAACTGCGGCGCAGCCCCGGTTGAACTCCTTGACGAAGGATACCTTAATAATAAAGATGATTTTGAAATTGTGTCGGCCACGCCAATGGGGACTGTCCTTAATTTTCTCGACACCGCTTTTTATGTGATACGCTTTACCCCACAAGCGCCCGACGGGCTGAAAACTGGCGAACTGAGGATCAAAACCGACCATCCTGAGGAGGAATTCCGCACTGTCCGGCTTCGCGGCGAGACCGAATCTGTGAACCTCACTGCTGAGAATATTTCCTTCGGCAATGTGGGAATAAACCGCAATTCAACTTTGAAATGTGTACTCACCAATCACAACGGCTTCGAACTAACAATATCCGAAATAATTGAGAACCATGCCTGGCTGGAAATTCAGCCGCAATCATTTACTATCCCTGCCGGAGAGAATTATGAAATTGATACAAAGATCAAACTAAGTGATCCTATCGATTATTCAGCATGGCCGCAGATCATTATTCAAGGCCCCTGCCCTGATACAGTGGCTTTCAGAATTGATGCCACAGGCATAAAATCCTCCGTTGAAGTAACTCCCATTTGCAATTATAATGAAACTGAATTCTGCCAGTCCAAAACGATGGATATTGAGATTAAAAACACCGGCAAACTACCAATATCACTACTTTCAGGAGAAATTCAAGGCGCTGACAAAGAGCTGTTTTCATTCGAAGACAATTATGAGAATATTGAGATTCTGCCCGGAGAATCAATAATTGAGAAAGTCATTTTCACTCCCGAATCATCCATAAACGGCCCGAAAACAGCACAGGCTCGAAATATAATATTGATCGATATGGTTGAAGTGGAATTCATTACAGAGCTGCAAGGTGAAAGATACACAATACTTTACGATATTCCGGAATTCGTCTCGGTTTCAGCAAGGATCAGCGAAAACGCAACAGAACAAATTGAATTAAAGAACACGGCAGAATATGATTTTACGATAGAAGAAATCAACCTTGAAAATGCAGCCGAATTTTCAATTGCTCCCGACATGGCAGGAAGGAAAATCAATGCGGGACTTTCGGAAATGCTGACTGTATCTTTATTTTCAGGCATTGCAGGAGAATATGAAGATAAAATATATATTAAATTCAACGGGCCATTCTGCGAATACCGGGATACTATAGATATATCAGGAATAGTAAAACATGAAAACCTGATTTTATTCCCCGAAACATCGGGTACGATAGGCGATCCTGATTTCCGCATCCCGTTAATGGTAAACCTGAATTCCACCGAGGATGTAAGCGGACTTTCCTACACCGCTGAAATAAGTCTTGACGCCTATCTTTACGACCTTTCGGGAATTGACAACGCAACCATTCTCAGCAATGAAATATCAGGCAGGGAGCGGATTTTAAGCATATCAGGCGAGAACATCAGCCTTAGCAAAGGCGAACAGGCAATAGCGGAACTATCCGGCGGCCTGCTTCTTTCCGACATTCGAGAATGCGAATTAAAAATAAACAGCTTCGAGTGGGACAGCCCTTATATCGACAATTCCACCCAAAACGGCCTGCTGAAGGTCGAAGAGATCTGCATTGGCGACCTTCGCGCCATATCCACATTCGCCATCCCCGGCATCACAGCCTGTCCCAACCCTGCAACCGGCCAAATCGAAATCAATCTCAGCGGCGACATCTCCAATCTCCAAAGCCTTGAAATATACGATTCACAGGGCAAGCTCCTCCGCGAACTTCCCATTAACAGCAAAGACAATATTAAAATAAACATTCAGGAATTATCCTCAGGCCTCTACTTCCTCATCCTGAAAACCGCCACCGGCATTTATTATGATAAGCTGGTTGTGGAGTAAGATAAACGAAATGTTACTATTCAGCTGAACTTTGAAAATATATAAAAATTGTATAAAGCGGTCATTCCCGTCCGGCGGAGAGGCGGGGGTGGATTCTTCTCTGGTAACAGGCATCCCTGAACTAAAAGCGGTCATTCTGAGAGAGCGAAGCGACCGAAGAATCCATCTTTGTTTGCAGATAGTGTGTGAAGAATCCACCCCGACTCGCTGCGCTCGCCACCCCTCAACGAGGGGAATTTTCCGGAAGTCCACCCCCGTCCTTCGGACACCCCCGCCAGCGGGGGACAGGTGATTTTCCCTCCTTCCCAAGTTGTACTTGGGAATGAATTTTTCCTGCAAAGTTCTACTTTGAAATAGAGAAGCTCAGCTTCAAAAGAAAACTGCATTACGAATTACAACTTCGTAATGAGGGGGAATGTATAAAGAATGGACTCTTCGCTGCGCTCAGAGTGAAAGATCTGCGGGGATTGAGACAGGGCCGGAAATAATAATTCACAACCCCTGCAACTTTATACCGGATAATTTGTTATATTAGCTAAATCACAAGAATAAAAAAGGAGAGGATGAAAATATGCCATATCCAACAAAAAATAAGATTGATTATCCCAATAATCCTATTTATCCTGTTCATCCTATTTATCCTATTTATCCTATACATCCTATTTATCCTGTTCATCCAATTCATCCTGTTCATCCTGTTCATCCTATTAATCCTATACATCCCAATAATCCAATTCATCCTATACATCCTATAAATCCTATTAATCCAAGTTTAGAATCATACTATCCCGGAGTTTTTATGCGTGCTTTAATACTATCTATTTTAGTTTTTATAATATCACTATCTTCATCCTACTCACAAACAAGAGACAGCATCCCAATTCACTTAGACTGGGCTGCATATTATGCAGGAGCAACGACGTATGATATTGATTACGATTCCAAAGGTAATGTTATTTTTGTTACGAATATCCAACCGGGCCATAAAAAAGATTGGAAAACATATTTAGTCAAAATGGATTCGAATTCAAATCGATTATGGGAAATTATGTTTCCGGAAGACAGGCTCCCGACTATTTGTATTGACCCCTGGGATAATATTATAATTGGTACCCAAAACAGGTTGGAAAAATACTCTCCCGACGGCAAAATATTATGGTCATTTAAAAATCCCGAAGTTGTTCCCATATTCTCATATCTTATTTCTGACAAAGAGGGTAATATTTATTGCCGTTATGGATATTGCGAAAATTTCTGTAAAATTAATAGGGACGGAATTCTTGAATGGAAAAAATATTTTGCAAACTATGTACTTATTATTGCATTAAATAGTAATGATGATCTGATCGTTCTAAGATCAGACACACATTCCATGTTGGATTATAATTACTATATTTTAAATAAAGAAGACGGTTCAGTCCTGTTTAGAAAAAAATCAATATCGGGATATGAAGTCAGGTGGATTGCAGTTGATAGTGATGATAATATCATTTTTTCGGGTGTTGATTCTAATTTTGACGATACACCCTGGGATAATAAATGTACAACAAAAATTGATAAAGAAGGGAACCTGATCTATAATATTATTTACCCTACCACAGGAGTTTTATTTGAAATTGATCCTATGGCAGAATGTCAGTTAAACAGCGTTGATCAATATGGCAATGCTTTTATTGCAACAAGGAAAGGTGTATATAAAATTGATCCTTATGGAAAAATATTATGGACTTACGACGTACCGATTTCTCTATTTACAATAAAATTTGAACCGCCAAATACAATATTAGTTGGCGGCCGGGCGAAAGACTTTTTACCAGATGTATGGGATTCTGTAAATACAGATTACCAGGTATCCAAGCAGTCTGCATTCCTTGCGAAATTTACCGTTGAGAGGATTAATTTTGAGATTTACGACCAAAACATTGAAGAGCAGTTTGATACCCTTGATCTGGGAAAAATTTGCCTTGGCGATACTAAAACAGGCTTTGCGGCAGTTAAGAATTTCTCGGATTTCGGCCTGCAACTAAAACCGCCGGTTTTCACGGATATTGAGCATTTTTCCGGCGAATACATGCGTGGGGACTCGCTTTTCTGGAATGATACACTTGGTGTGAGAATACATATTGGCCCGGACAAAACCGGGCCGATTGAAACAATGATGTACATCTACTGCAATGAAGACGATGCGATAATGGACTCCCTGCTGATAAAAGCTCTCGTCGTTGAGCCTGGAATGGAGATCAGCAATCATATTGACTTCGGGTATGTGAAGTTCGGAAAAAGGCCAGAAAAGACATTCACTATCCAAAATACCGGAACCTCAGATTTGTACATTAGTGATTTAAATGATTTCGATCTGCCATTCAGGATCACCGAAACAGCCCCGGCTATACCGGCAGTCCTCATTCCCGGCGACAGCATGATTGTTACAATGACAGTTCAGGGCACAGCCGAGGCTGAGTATTTTGATACGCTTTCTGTTGAAACCCAAAAGATTGGCGAGGCCTGTCCGATCGACGGCTTTGTGAAACTGCATACTATAACACTTCGCTACGAGCTAAAAGCCAACGATATTGATTACGGATTCGTGGCTTCCTGCGAAACTCCGCTCGATACTGTCAGGCTTGTGAACTGCGGCGCCGCCCCGATTGAACTCCTTGACGAAGGATACCTTAATAATAAAGATGATTTTGAAATTGTTTCGGCAACGCCAATGGGGACTGTCCTTAATTTTCTCGACACCGCGTTCTACCTGATACGCTTTACTCCGCAAGCTCCCGACGGCCTGAAAACTGGCGAACTGAGGATCAAAACCGACCACCCGGAGGAGGAATTCCGAACTGTCAGGCTTCGCGGCGAGACAGAATCCGTAAACCTGACTTCTGAAAATATTTCCTTCGGCAATGTGGGAATAAACCGCGATTCTACTTTGAAATGCGTACTCACCAACCACAACGGTTTCGACCTGGTTATATCAGAAATAATTGAAAACCATGACTGGCTGGAAATTCAGCCGCAATCATTCATCATCCCGACAAGCGAGGAATACGAAATAGATGCGAAAATCAATCTGGCTGATGCAATTGATTATTCAGCATGGCCTCAGATCATTATTCAAGGTCCCTGCCCTGATACCGTAGCTTTCAAAATTGATGCTACCGGCATAAAATCCTCGGTTGAAGTAACTCCCATTTGCAATTATAATGAAACGGAATTCTGCCAGTCAAAAACGATGGATATTGAGATTAAAAACACAGGCAGCCTACCAATATCACTACTTTCCAGTGAAATTCAAGGCACTGATAAAGAGCTGTTTTCATTCGAAGATAGTTATGAAAATTTGGAGATTCTACCGGGAGAATCAATAATTGAGAAAGTCGTTTTCACTCCCGAATCATCCACAAACGGCCCAAAAACAGCACAGGCTCGAAATATAATATTGATCGATATGGTTGAGGAAGAATTCACTACAGAACTGCAAGGCGAAAGATACACAATCCTTTACGAAATTCCCGAATCAGTCTCGGTTTTGGCGAGGATCAGCGAAAACGCAACAGAGCAAATCGAAATAAAGAATACCGGCGAATATGATTTTACAATAGAAGAAATCAGCCTTGAAAATGCAGCCGAATTTTCTATTGCTCCCGACCTGACAGGAAGGAAAATTAACACAGGTAATTCTGAAATGCTGACTGTATCTTTATTCTCAGGCATTGCAGGAGATTATGATGATAAAATATACCTGAAGTTTGCCGGCCCATTCTGCGAATATCGGGATACTATTGATATATCCGGTATAGTAAAACATGAAAACCTGATTTTCTTCCCCGAAACAATAGGAACTATAGGCGATCCTGATTTCCGCATCCCGTTAATGGTAAGCCTGAATTCCACCGAGGATATAAGCGGATTGTCCTACACCGCCGAGATCAGCCTTGACGCTTATCTGTACGACCTTACCGGCATTGACAACGCAACCATTCTCAGCAATGAAAAATCCGGCAGAGAGCGAATTTTAAGTATATCGGGAGAAAATATCAGCCTTAGCAAAGGCGAGCAGGCAATAGCGGAACTTTCCGGCGGCCTGCTGCTGTCCGACATACGCGAATGCGATTTAAAGATAAACAGCTTCGAGTGGGACAGCCCCTATATCGACAATTCCACCGAAAACGGCCTGCTGAAAGTCGAAGAGATCTGCATTGGCGACCTTCGCGCCATATCCACATTCGCCATCCCCGGCATCACAGCCTGTCCCAACCCTGCAACCGGCCAAATCGAAATCAATCTCAGCGGCGACATTTCCAACCCGCAGAGCCTTGAAATATATGATTCACAGGGCAAGCTCCTCCGCGAACTTCCCATTAACAGCAAAGACAAAATTAAAATAAACATTCAGGAATTGCCCTCCGGCCTCTACTTCCTCATCCTGAAAACCGCCACCGGCGTTTATTATGATAAGGTGGTTGTGGAGTAAGGAAAACGAAATGTTACTATTCAGCTGAACTTTGAAAATATATAAAAATTGTATAAAGCGGTCATTCTGAGAAAGCGAAGCGACCGAAGAATCCATCTTTGTTCGCAGATAGTGTGTGAAGAATCCACCCCGTCTCGCTGCGCTCGCCACCCCTTAACGAGGGGAATTTTTCCGGAAATCCACCCCCGCCCTTCGGGCATCCCCGCCAGCGGGGGACAGGTGATTTTCCCTCCTTCCCAAGTTGTACTTGGGAAGGAATATTTCCTGCAAAGTTCTACTTTGAAATTATGAAGCTCAGCTTCAAAAGAAAACTGCATTACGAATTACAACTTCGTAATGAGGGGGAATGTATAAAGAATGGACTCTTCGCTGCGCTCAGAGTGAAAGATCTGCGGGGTTTGAGACAGGGCCGGAAATAATAATTCAAAACCCCTGCAACTTTATACCGGATAATTTGTTATATTTACATATATCATAATAATATGAAAAAATGAGGATGGAGACCATGCCGGACAAATACAAAAATATTTTTGATTATTTACTTTCGCGTTCCACTATATTAATTGAACAGTAAAATATCACTTCCAGGTCAGGAAAATGTCCCAAAACATAAAAATATGGCTGACTTTTCCCGCCATAAAATTACCTGTAAGCTTAATTTTTACGACTGCATTCAGATGATACTTTATATATTTGTACAGTAATGTATAGTTACGAAAATTTACGAATTTTTACGAGGGCAAACGAAATGAAAGCCTCACAGTGTCAGAAATGTTTGAAAAAGTTCAAAAAACAAGTTGAGGATACCAAAATTCAAAGTTTTTCAACCAAAATGGAAAGAAAATTACCGTTTTTTGGGCAGTTTTGGTGGGAAAAGCTGGATTAAACTTTATTTCAATAGCTTTTTGCCGGAAAAAATTGTGTTTTTAGAAAAAAAATCCTTAAAAAAACACATTCTTATTAATTTCTTTGGTATAATAGAAATCCTCAGGTAAAATTATTGTGTTTAGTTTCAGAAATATGCTGGTACTAATTTTCCGGTCTGGGTGGTACACTTTGAGCGGTTTAGCCGGTACACTTTGTCCGGTTTGTGCAATATAGGATTTTCTCTAAAAACATATATAATTAAAAAAAACGCCCGAATATCTCATATCCGGACGCCATTGTTAAATGTTATTCTTTATCCTATCTTCCCAGTATCAGCTTGCGCTCGGCTGTGGTTTTGCCGTTGCTGATGCGAAGGAAATAAACGCCTGAGGGCAGGCCGCCCGGTTGCCATTGCATTTCGTAGTCGCCGGGGTTGATATATTTGCTGCCAAGGTCGGCTACTACCTGGCCGGAAAGGTCGTATATCTTCGTGCTGACATGTGCTGCCGTTTTTAAATTAAAGCGCAGCGTCGTCATATCCCGGAAGGGATTGGGGTAGTTCATAACGCTTATCTCTTCCTTACTGACATAAGTTTCAGCCACGGGGCTGCCATCGCCGGTGTATTTAATTATCGTGCCCTTATCGCCGCCAATCCAGGCGCTACCCGAGCCGGCAATACATATCGTTTTCAAATCCCCGTCAATCAGGCCTTTCTTGAAATACCAGCTTTCACCGCCGTCGGTGGTCTCGAAAAATGCCGATTCCGTTCCAACTGCCCAGCCTAAGTTCTCATCAATAAATTTAATATCTTTTATTCGAAAATTCTCTTCAGTACTGCTTTTCAATTCCCAGGTCTGGCATCCGTCCGTGGTTTTGTATATATGCCCTTTGGCTCCACCAACTAACGCTGTTTGTTCATCCATAAATTCTATACAATAGTTGCCAATTCCATAGTGGATAGTATCAATTCCCGTCCAGGTTGCGCCAGCATCAGTAGTAATAAAATACATCTTACGAGGACTTGACTCACAAAAAACTATATAGGTATTCTCATCAGCAATTCCAAAATTATGACCATATAGGAATGATTCTATCGAAATAGTATCCCAATTGTTTCCTTTATCGGTCGATCTGTATAGCTCCCCGTCGTTGGCAAGGGATAGAACTACGCCGCCGGGAGTGATTCCCAGTATTTTATGCTGCATATTCCCGGAGGAAATATCATCCCAGCTTTCACCGCCGTTTTCGGTTCTGAACAAATAATACTCAGGATTGTATTGAACCAGCTGCTTTGCAGCCATAAACCCTGTATTATCATCAATGAATGCAATATCTAAGTAATTATGCCCGGAACCTATCGAATTTTCCGTCCAGTTCTCTCCGGCGTCTGAAGTTGTGTAGTAAGCCCCGCCGCTAAGTATCCAACCTTTATTCTCGTCCTGAAAATATATTTTGTTCACGGCGCTTCCAACCATTGAATATGATTTTACCTCCCAGGTCTGGCCGCCGTCGGTTGACTTCACTAAGCGCTGCATACTGTCCCAGCCAACAAATATATCATAGCTGAACATCAGGACATTTTCGATAACGGCGTCATGCTCGTAGGCAAAAGACTCCCACTTGTTGTTGAATCCTGTGAAATCATACTTTATCAGGCTGTCCGCCCTGCCCACCTGCACGCCCCTGCGATCAAAGAAATCCCAGTTCTTGCATTTGGTATCGGACCTGTACCTGCCATCCAAACGCCAGCTTTCACCGCCGTCGGTGGTTTTATATATATCTCCGTCATCATAATGCTCGGCATCTTCGCCGAACATGTAACCGTATTTCTCGGTTTGGAAATAAACGCCCCTGAAAATACCTTTCCAATATATTTTATCAAATTCCCAGCTGTCGCCGCCGTCGGTGGTTCTCAGAATACCTCCGTCTTCGCCGCAGCCCCAGCCATGAGTATCGTTGAAAAAGAAAATGCTTCGGGGTAAGCAGTAGGAGGGCATGCCCGTGGTGTCCCAGCTTTGGCCGCCGTCGGTGGTTCTGTAAATTAATTCCGGGCTGAAAATAAAGCCCTTTTCGTCGTTAATAAAATAAATCTGCTCTATTGCTTTATCGTGCTGGCGTATGGTTTCCCAACTGTCGCCCATATTGGTGGATTTTAGCAGGTCGCGCCTGTTCCCTGCCCATATTGCGCCGCTTTCGCTAATGCTCATGTTTACGAACGCGGAGTCCTGTACCACAGGCTTGTACTGCCATGTTTCTCCCTGGTCGGTTGAAACCAGCATGCCGAAGGGGCAAAGCGCCAGGGCGGTATCCGCGCCAATTTTTTCCATTTGTATTGGCTGGCCGCCAGGCAGTGGGTTGTACCATTCCCATTTGCCTTCACCGGCAGCAGGACGCCCCGCTGCAATAATAATTATCAGTCCTGTAATGCAAAGTGTAAATATTTGTTTCATTTTTTGTCCTTTGTAAAATTTTTGCTGAAATACTCTGAAATAGTGTAATAATTTAATCATTTAAAAATGGCAACTCCTCTGGTTTTATTGAATCCCGGCTGAAAACTACTTTTGGGTATAACCACAATTCTTCAGGATTATCGCAGTATAAGGTATCGTCAATTTTTCTGAAATTTATCGAACTATCGTACTTTGAATTTGCAGCTATCAGGCTGTCAATATCAAATTGTTTATTATCCAGCATATCCTCAAGAAGATTATAAGCGAATTCCTGATAATTATTTATTGAAATATTATCAATTCTATTTAATGATTCTTTATCATAGATAATATGATGAGAATATAAAAAATATTGCCATGATGCTTGAGGCTCAATAAAAATATATTCAATTTTTTCATTTTTATGAACAATAATTTTGTAGTATTCCCAGTCGGGTATTAACCAATCTAAGAAGTGTTTATTTCTATATAAAACTATACTCATGTCTTTAAAATGATAAGACTTCAGTATTCCATCAGCATCTTTTTCATAAATAATTTGATAACTATCATAATCTTCAATTTCAATTTTAAATATTTCATTGTTAGGACATATATAGATATAAGAATCAGGATCATCAATGATCATGACAGTACTATCTTTGAAAGTGATCGACACAGAAGAATCAACATTCTTATTAAAAATTTTTGATCTTCCGATTATCGACTGTCCTGATTTATAATAATAACTAATTGAATGAACATTATCATTACCTTTTAAATCCTGATAGCTTCTATAGTATAAAAGATTTTCATCTAAATAAACGAAACCTAACATCGAATTTGAAGTATCAAAACAAAAAATTTGTTTTATATCAGAATTCTGAAAATATAATTGAATATATGATCCCAAAGATCTATTCTTAAAATATTGATAGCCCCTATTAAACACATTTTTTTTTGCACCAAATAGCGGAATAAAAAATATTCCAAGACAGACTATTATGTATAATTTTGTTTTACCGTACATAAGTTTCCGCCTTTCCATTTTGTTTAGCAGGTTGATTTTTATATTTGTTTTCAGTATTTTCTATTGTCTGATCGCTAATCTGATCATATTGATCCTTAAATTGATCTAAAGGAGGATAATTTTGTTCGTTTGGTAAAACCTGTTGTAATCCTTGCCCTCCATAAGTTGAACTATACGGATTACCATAATCTAAATGATTATGTTCAATTTCTCCATAATCAAATTCTTTATTAAGTCGAAACTCATAAATAATCAGTTGTGCATCCAATCCTCGATATAAATGAGCAAAAAACTCATGGAATACTGTTTCAGCATTATCTGATGTGCTAGCATAAGAGAAGAAATCCCAGAAACTATCATTTACTTCAGGATTAAAGGAATTATCAGCAAATATTACGAAATGATTTGTTCCGGGTTTTACTGGGATATTATTTAACTGGGAGAATTCTTGTGCATATTTTTTTTGTTTTGAATTTGGAAAATTTGTAACGCCATTTTGAATTAAATTATTGTGCTGATTTCCTGTTCCATTAAGAGTTTTCCCTTCAGCCCTATCCTTTGTCAAATCCCCTATACCAATATGAACATGTTCGTTTGGTGAGTTCATGTACTTATCAATAACCATTTTACCAATTTGTGTTTCCCTGACTAAATCCAACGCAACATATACAGCCTTGTTGTTTGTATAAACATATATGGAATCACCGTTGTCATCCATAAATATATTTGGAGAGTTAGCAGCAAAAGAAAAAGGCGAAATATCAGGATACTTGGCTCTAAATTTATCCAAACTCAGGAATCTTCCCACCCTGGGGTCGTAGGCGCGGGCGCCGAAATCGTAGTGCTGGCCTTCATCTGCCTTCACGTCGTCGTCCTTCTTCCCGATAGATTTATGGAATGAAAATGCAGTCGGGATTTCGCTTCGCTCAACAATCCCGTTAAATCCCTGGCGGCTGTTGGTGTAGCCAGCATCCTGATAGTACCTGTGTGGCTGCAGCATACCGGGACAGTTCCCCTCTTGACCCCGACAGGCCGGGGCAGGGCGGGTGGCGAGCGCAGCGAGTTCCCGATCCATCGGGACAGGCTGGGGTGGATATACCCGGTTATTGCTCATTTCTCAGAAACCTGAAACGTTCATCGATACTTCTTTTCACTTCCTGCTCAACTCCATGAATATTTTTCAATACATCTTTATCGCTAAAATGAACAACTTTCAAGCCAAAACCTGATAAAAAGGCATCGCGATTTTCATCATATTCGACCTTTTCATTATGCGAACTCCCGTCAATCTCAAAAACAAGTCCCAACTCCGCAATAAAGAAATCAACTATGTAGTTGCCAATTATTATTGCCTGTCAATATCCCAGCCAAGACTTCTCTTATCTTTAAAAGCTTTCCAGAAAACAACTTCGGACAGAACACCTGCTTTTCTTAATTCTCTTGCCCTTTGTGTCAGTTTCCTATTCTTGGGCAACAGGTAATATGGAAACAATGCCTTCTGCTTCCAGTCTTTTTCCACCCCGCCCTTCGGGCACCCCTCAAGAGGGAATTTTTCTTTCTGTCGTCCATCAGGCTTCCCATAAGTTATTCCATTTCCCATAATATACGCAATCAGTATTAGAAATGAAACCAATATAGTATTTTTCAAGCCAGGCACTTGCCTTCGCCGGCAGCAGGGCGCCCCGCAGCAATAATAATTATCAGTCCTGTAATGCATAGTGTAAATATTTGTTTCATTTTGGTCCTTGGGTTTTGATTTCGTATTCTGTTTATGCTATCAAAATTGTATGTATTTTTTAATTATGGTTTTATAAATAAAAAATAATGATTCAGAGTATCAATTATTTTGATTCGACTCCCGCCACTGGTAATTGTCAGGCAGACATCTGATTTTGTTCTCAATCATATAATCAAGTCCTTTCAGCTTATAAATGGAATACCAGTAAATATAGAAATTCCTGATGATTTCATAATGCTTCTTCATCCTTTCAATATTTAAAGAATCATCATTATGATAAATTTCAATTCCTTCATTTTTTTTCAACATATTCCACCAAGTTTTATGTATAATATCATAGAAAATTATGTTTTCATCAACAATTACTAAATTCATTTTTTTTACAACTTCTATTGAATCTTTAAAAATATTCTTTTCTAACTTATATAGATATTTCATATTCATCGATAGTGCATGGAGATATTCCGGTTTCGGGAGAAGCAAAGACGAAATTATAGCTCTTCTTCCTAAAGATATATCTTCTTTATAATACCAATTTACATATTTTTCCGCTGAATCATTAAACTGAATATAGATGGAATCAATCAAGCTTGGAAGATTCCCATAATTGACAAAAGAATTATTATTCTCAAAATTATAATTATCTGCAATTAAATTATTTACACCATTATCTTCATGATTCGTTTGAAAATTCGAAACTGAATAGTCGAAGTTTACTTTTTTGTTTAATGTATCCTTTTGATTAATATCATTATTACAAAAAACGAAATCTGGCAATATATTCAAAAAAATAATTGCAAAATTCAAAACAAAATAATAACTATTTTTCATTATTTTCACCACTTATAATTCTCTTGCCCTTTGTATCAGTTTCCTATTCTTGGGCAACAGGTAATATGGAAACAATGCCTTCTGTTTCCAGTCTTTTTCCACCCCGGCCTTCGGCCACCACTCAAGGGGAATTTTTCTTTCTGACGTCCATCAGTCTCCCCGCAAGTTATTCCATTTCCCCTAATATAAGAAATTAGTATTAGAAATGAAACCAATTTAGTATTTTTCAAGCCGGGCATTTGCCTTCGCCGGCAGCAGAGCGCCCCGCTGCAATAATAATTATCAGTCCTGTAATGCATAGTGTAAATAGTTGTTTCATTTTGGTCCTTTGTAAAATTTTTGCTGAAATACTCTGAAATAGTGTAATAATTTAATCATTTAAAAATGGCAACTCCTCTGGTTTCATTGAATCCCGGCTGAAAACTACTTTTGGGTATAACCACAATTCTTCAGGATTATCGCAGTATAAAGTATCGTCAATTTTTCTAAAATTTATCGAACTATCGTATTTGGAATTTACTGCTATCAGGCTGTCAATATCAAATTGTTTGTTATCAAGCATGTCTTCAAGAAGATTTTCAGCGAATTCCTGATAATTATTTATTGAAATATTATCAATTCAATTTAATGATTCATTTTCATAAAAAAAATAATATGAAGGTATTGGTAAATATATATGATTGCCATTCCACCATAATGGCCGGGAACTAATCAGGATATATTCATATTTTTTATTTTTCCGGACTATAATTTTATATTGTCTCCAGTCAGATAACAACCAATCAAAAAAGTGCCTTTTTCTGGCTAAAATAATACTTATATCATTGAAACAATATGTTTTCTGTACTATATTTTTATCTGTCTCATAAATAATATGGTAACTATTATTTTTTTCAATTTCGATATCCTCATTTTCATTTTTGAAATTAGTATAAGAATATGATAGAGAATCAAGAATGATAAAAGTGCTACTATCAATATTAGTTTGAACCCAAGATGAATCATCTTGTCTTTCAAATGTAATAATTCGATCTATAATTGGTTGTTCGAATTTTACATATTCCATTCGAATAATTCCTTCGTTTACATTACTATAATTCGTAGAATAATAAATATTTTTATCTAAATATATAAATCCTAATAAATAATCCGAAGTATCATAAAAATTAATGCGTTTTATATCAGATTCCTGAAAATAAAATTGATAAAACATATTTAGTAATGTATTTTTAAAATACTCATAACCTTTTTTCATTTCTTCATTTTGAACTCCAAACATTGGTATAAAAAATAAACCAAAGAATAGTACTGTTACAATATATTTCATTCTACCTGACATAAGTTTCCGCCTTTCCATTTTGTTTAGCAGGCTGATTTTTATATTTATTTTCAGTATTTTCTATTTTCTGATCGCTAATCTGATCATACTGATCCTTGAATTGATCTAAAGGAGGATAATTTTGTTCGTTTGGTAGAATCTGTTTTGCTGGTTGATTTGCCTTTACATTATAAAAGGAACTGAACGGATCACCATAATCTAAATGATTATGTTCAATTTCTCCATAATCAAATTTATTATTAAGTTGAAACTCATAAATAACCAGTTGTGCATCCAATCCTCGATATAAATGAGCAAAAAACTCATGGAATACTGTTTCAGCATTATCTTCAGTACCGTTATAAGAAAATATTACGTCAAGAAAATTATCATTTATTTCAGGATTGAACGAATGCTCACAAAAAATCACAAAATGATTTGTTCCTGGTTTTACTTTGATTTGATTTAGCTGTGAGTATTCTTGTGCAAAATCTGATTGATCAGAATTTGGAAAATCTGTAAGGCCATTTTTAATCAGTTTATTACGCTGATTTCCTGTTCCATTAAGACTCAATCCTTTACTAGCTCTATGTCTTAAATCCTCTACACCAATATGAACATGTTCATTTGGTGAGTTCATGTACTTATCAATAACCATTTTACCAATTTGTGTTTCCCTGACTAAATCCAACGCAACATATACAGCCTTGTTGTTTGTATAAACATATATGGAATCACCGTTGTCATCCATAAATATATTTGGAGAGTTAGCAGCAAAAGAAAAAGGCGAAATATCAGGATACTTGGCTCTAAATTTATCCAAACTCAGAAACCTTCCCACCCTGGGGTCGTATGCGCGGGCGCCGAAATCGTAGTGCTGGCCTTCATCTGTCTTCACGTCGTCGTCCTTCTCCATCCCGTTAAAGCCCTGGCGGCTGTTGGTGTAGCCAGCATCCTGATAGTACCTGTGGGGCTGCAGCATACCGAATGGGTAGTAGTTACTAAGCGCCCGCACGTCAAGCTGGGTTTCACCTGCTGCATCGGCCACCGTCGCATCCCCGAACACAAGTCTCACATTGCCGAGGTGGTCTTTCAGTTCATACTCCTTGAACATCAGGCGGCGTTCAAAACGCATTTCCGGCGTCATAAAGCCCTCGTAGGAATAGCCCACGGTATCCGGGGTTCCGGTGGCGGCGTAGCCAGCTTTCGTATTTACTTTCAGGCCTGTTTCGGAAAAACAACTCATTCCACTTCCTAACAATTCCGGCAAATAATTTTATCTCTTTTTTATAAGATATGATATTTTTCTGAAAAATCACAGAACAAACATTTTTTATTTTATTAGCGGGCTAATTCAATCATCCCAGGCCCGGCGGACTTCATTTATCGCCTCCTCCTGGACTATTCGCACGTATTTCTGAAAAGATGCTCTGCTTTTATGGCCGGTGATCTTCATAATGTACTCCGGCAACAGGCCCTTTTTCAAAGATAGAGTAATGAAGGTTCTGCGTGCCGTATGTGATGATATAAGCTCGTATTTCGGATGTATTTCTTCTTTTCGGCGCTTGCCGTAAAATTTAGTTATGATAATCGGCTTGTCAATCTCAGCCATTTTGCTGATTTCTCGAATCTTTTCATTATACCATTTTAGTTTGACTTTCGGCAATTGCAGGTTTGGATAATTACTCAATATTGACTCTGTTTTACGGTGCAATGGAATTGTGATAAAATCAGCTGTTTTCTTTGTCAATATTGTTATAAGTTTTTCTTTCAGATTAAAGTTTTCCGGCTTCAAGCGCATCAGGTCTGATACTCTGAGCCCTGTATAGATCTGAAGCAGAAAAAGATGTTTAACTTTCATCAGGATATTGTCCTCGGATTTGAAATCCTCTAATTTTTGTAATTCCTCTTCATCAAAAACGATGGTTTGAGCCTCTTTTATCCCGCCGTTTTCTTTGATTGTTTGATTTATATAATCTCTGAAATCAATATTTTTAACTATCTTTTTCGAGTAGCAATCGTTCAGGAAAACCTTGAGAATAACAAGAATCTTAATTGCGCTGCTGCTCATCATCGGCTTTTTCAAAAGAAATTCCATAAACTTATCAGTAAATTCTTTATCGATCATACTGAAATACAAAGTATGCCCCAAATGGGCTGAGAATTTCTTCAGATAATTCTGGCAATTTGAATAATGCTCAATGGTTTTTTGCGAATATTTCCCGGATTTCTCTCTTTCCAATTTGAATGAATTAAATGTCTCGACAAGGCTAAGGCTAAATTCAGTATCAATACCCTCATCCGGCGACAGCAGTGATTTGATTTTGTTTCTGATAATCTCCCGGCTGACAATCATGTTATCATTTTTCAATCTGTAGTAATAATTGGAAATTTCCCTGCTTAGTCCCTCAAGGAACATATTATATTCAAGAGCATTGTTGTCGCCGGACTTAACCTTACCCCTTGTTTTATCCCAATTCTTATTCTTAACAGAAATCCCTATAGATTTCTGTATCCTGTTGCCCTCCCAGGTAACGGAAACTAATATATTTGATTTCTCAATTTTTGGATATTGCGGGTTGAATTTTACTGCAATTTTCATAATTGTCGCTTTCAATAAATTAAAACTGTTGGATAAAAATATATTATTCCAACCATATATCCAAATAAATATAAACATATATCTAAACATAATGATGTATATTATAACAACTTTAAACAGATAACAGTTGATTTCGAAACAAACTAATTATTACATAATACCTTATAATACCAGTATAATAAGCTATTATACACTATTATTTAAATTATCCAGACATACTCCCTTCGGGGAGGCACGGCTCCTTGCGAGGGTTCCACACCGCGTGTGTTTGGGAGGGGTCGGAATCATTGAGGTCTTGTTTGCACCTATTGCAGCAATGTTTTGCTTTATTGACGCCTTGGTCTAAGTTATTGCACCAATGTTCTAAGTCATTGCAGCAATGTTTTCCATCAAAGCCCTCCCCTTCGGGGGAGGGTTCCACACCGCGTGTGTTTGGGAGGGGTCGGAATCATTGAGGTCTTGTTTGCACCTATTGCAGCAATGTTTTGCTTTATTGCCGCCCTGTTCGAAGTCATTGATGCCTTGGTCGAAGTTATTGATGCCTTGGTCGAAGTCATTGCAGCCTTGGTCGGAGTCATTGAACTCTTGGTTGAAGCTATTGAACCAATGTTTTGCTTTATTGACGCCTTGGTCGAAGTCATTGATGCCTTGTTCGAAGTTATTGACGTCTTGGTTGAAGATAATGAACTCTTGGTCGACACTATTGCAGCAATGTTTTGCTTTATTGCTGCCTTGTTCGAAGTTATTGCTGCCTTGGTCGAAGTCATTGAACTCTTGGTCGGAGGCAAAGAACATGTTCAGTAAGGTCAACCAAGTGTTCAGTAAGGTCAACCAAGTGTTCAGTAAGGTCAACCAAGTGTTCAGTAAGGTCAACCAAGTGTTCAGTAAAGCCAACTAAGTGTTCAGTAAAGTCAACCAAGTGTTCAGTATGGTCAACCAAGTGTTCAGTATGGTCAACCAGGCTGTCAGTAAGGTCAACCAAGCTGTCAGTAAGGTCAACCAGGCTGTCAGTAAGGTTAACCAAGCTGTCAGTAAGGTCAACCAGGCTGTCAGTAAGGTCAACCAGGCTGTCAATAAGGCCAAATTTCACTACAATATGGCCAAACAGTAGTTCAATACCTCCGGTCAAGGCAGTTTAAAGCTTTACCAATAAAGCAATTAGCCCATACATCAGGATTCTGGTTCAAAACAGCATTGAAGTAAGGGAATTATCCGGTTCATTGAAACCACAGGATAGGGAATTAAGTCCTGCGGCCTGTTCATTGGGGTGGAAAAACGGGGGGTAAGGGCCGGAGAAGGAGGTAGTATGTTGTCATTCCCCGACACGTCGGGGCAGGCTTCCGGAGCTTGCGACTGAAGAATCCATCTTTGTTTGCAGATTAGATATTAAGAATGGATTCTTCGCTGGCGCTCAGAATGACCTCCCCGACCATCGTCAAGTTCAATTGCAACGTGCATTCTCGTGGATAAATGTGCAAGGTGCGAAGGCAAAGAAAAAGAAACCACCCCTGCCTGTCCCGACGTGTCGGGAACTCGCTGCGCTCGCCACCCCTTAACGAGGGGAATTTTCCGGAAATCCACCCCCGCCCTTCGGGCACCCCCGCCAGCGGTGGACATAGAGCCTCCTTCCCAAGTTGTACTTGGGAAGGAATATTTCCTGCAAAGTTCTACTTTGAAATAGAGAAGCTCAGTTTCAGGAAAACTGCATTACGAAGTATAACTTCGTAATGAGGGGGAATGTATAAAGAATGGATACTTCGCTGCGCTAAGAATGACCTCCCGGACTTATAATCGTCAAATTCAATAGCCATGTGCATTCTCGTGGATAAAGTAGGCTAAGAAAAAGAAACCACCCCTGCCCTTTCCCGACACGTCGGCTTCAGCGGGGGAGAGGTGGCTTCTTCCAATTTTAAATTCAGATCGAAACTAAGGCTATTCTTCCTTTGGAATTTCAATTGCTACTATCCTGTAGGTATCTTCATATTTAACCTGCATCAGAACAGCGTCGCCCGGTTTTTTATTTTCGAAAATGGTTTTAAGCTGGCCGGGGGTTTTTATTTTCTGGCGGTCGGCCTTAACGATTATTCCACGAGGGAACATTTCTGCCTGGGCAGCACGGCTGTAGGGAATAACTTTGGTTATCATTACTCCGTTACTGACGTCATAACGTTTCTTTACATCAGATTTTGCAGGCTCGACACTGAACCCGAGCTCGTCAAAGTTTACCGGTTTAGCCGGATCCTTTTCTTCGGTGTTGTCAACATCTTCGCCGGCAATTGCGCCTTCATCATCATCCCTTGCTTTCAGGGTAACGTTTTTAAATAATTTTTTACCGTCGCGCCAGATAGTAAGTTTTACCTTATCTCCGGCACGTTTCATCGTAATTTTGCTTTGAAGTTCATTCGAAGTTGCCACTTCTTCACCGTCAACTTCCAGAATTATATCTCCTGGTTCAATACCGGCCTTTTCCGCTGCGCTTCCCTCGTTAATATTATGAACCAACACGCCGGAAACTTTTTCAAGCCCTGTAGCTTTTGCAACCGGGTCGGTTACAGTTCTGATAGCCACACCAATATATCCACGGTTAATTTTTCCGTCTTCTATCAGGTCTGATACAACAGACTGAGCAAGATCTATTGGAATGGCAAATCCATAACCGATATAAGTACCTGTTCTCGTGGCTATAGCAGTGTTGATGCCTATCAGGCTGCCTTCCAGGTTGAAAAGGCCGCCGCCACTGTTCCCGGGATTAATAGCCGCGTCGGTTTGAATGAAATTCTCTACCGAATAGTTGCTTCTGTTGGGCAGGTAAAGCTGTCCGCGCCCGATAGCGCTGACTATTCCTGCTGTTACCGTGGAGTTCAGCCCGAGCGGATTTCCTACTGCAAGTACAAAATCGCCAACATGGATATCGTCCATACTCGCGAAATGAGCGGGTTTAAGCCCTGATTCTTCAATTTTTATAACGGCAAGGTCAGTCAGGGGGTCTGCACCGATAAGTTCGGCCGAATATGTTTTCTGGTCGTAAGTAGTAACGGTAATACCACCTTCTATGGCATTTTCAACAACATGATTATTGGTTACTATGTATCCGTTATCTGTAATTATCACACCGGATCCTGCTGCTGCGGATTTTCTCGGTTCCGAAGGAGCGTTCTGATCTTCCGGGAGGCCGAAAAATTTATAGAATTCCTGGAATCTTTCCTGGTATTGATGATAATCTTTGTCTTCCATAACCACGCTGATGCTTACAACAGTAGGGTTTACTGCCTCGCTTACCGTAACATAAGCATTATTGATAGCATTAGCCTGCTCGCTGACCACTACCGGAGCTTTATCTGCTCCAATTTTTTCATCTGCCCACAATCCGGAAACTGATTCCGGGTTAAATTCGGATACTAAGATTATTCCGGCTATTATCCCGACAAATAGTATTCCAACTGTTGATAACACTTTCATGTTCATAATTAAAAAAGCCTCCTATATTAAACATCGTTTTTTGTCAAATTTCCCGGCAAAAAACAAAACGAATGAAGCTGAGAAAAATTTTTTTTCGTTATGTTAAATTTCAAGAGCGAAGAGATATTATATTTTTTTATATAAAGAATGCGGGGTGAAGCCAAGTAAAAAAGGGTTTGCTGCATAATCTGTTCACAAATTTACCCGGGGCTTCATGCACGTGACTATTTTGGTTTTGCTACAGTAGCAAATTGCAGATATTTTGATTCGGATAAAAATCCAAGCGTAAATAAATTTAACATGGAATATCTGAAATCCTTTACGGGATTAATGCCTTCTATTGTTTGTATTTCGTATCCCGTATTTTCGAACATATCAATAATACTTGCCCTGGTGAAAAACCGTAAATGTGTTTTGTCCAGTATACCGTCTTCTTCATAGTGCCATTGCCTGCCCACCACCACACGCCAGAGGTTTCTTATGAACAACACATTCGGTATAGAGCTGACCACAACTCCTGAATTGGATAATTTCGGCCTGATTTTCTTCAGAACGTCAAAAGGGTCGATCAGATGTTCCAGCACATCGTTGAACACAATGCAGTCAAAATAGCAGTCTGTCAGTTTTGATATAGCGCTGTTAATATCATCAACAATGATTTTATCGATAACTTTTTCTGCTTCCTTTGCAGCCTGGCTGTCAATCTCGATGCCCCATATTTCACAGTTGATTTTTTTTCTTATCGATCCGGCAAAGATGCCTTTTCCGCATCCCACCTCAAGAATTCTTTCAGGTTTAGCCGGAATATATGAAAGCATTTCCGGCCTGGGATTTTCAAAATATCCGCCGGGTTTTGAAGTGAGTGAGAAATTTTCAGGATAAGACATACACAGCTTCCATTATTAAAATAATTACAAAATTATAAATAAATTCCAAAATTTTGCGTTTAACTGATGTTATTTGTTAATTTGTTTCTTTTTCAAAAACAATTTGAGACCATAAGGGATAAATGGTGTTATTAAGGGAAAAGTATAGTCAGGAGAAAGAAAAGTGCAAAAAATATTAAAATTATCCTTAGTTCTGTTTTTGTTTGCTTATAACATATATGCTCAGGCATTAATTCAACCCGTCAACCTTGATTTCGAGGATGGTGCTCCGGGGTCTTTACCAATTGGATGGAAGATACCTTCCTACGCTGCAAAACTCGGATACACTGCTGAATTAGTCAACGACGAAAAATACGAGGGCAATCAGTCCTTTTTGCTTCATGCAGAAGGATTTGCAGATACGCTTTACGGTTCGGTAATGCAAAGTATTGATGCTTTCCCATACAGGGGCAAACGAATTATTTTAAGGGCGGCAGTCAAAGCTGAAGTAACAGGGGATAACGGCAGCGCTCACCTTTGGATAAGCGAGAGGTTTGCGAACAATCAGCAGGGAATGATCAACAGGATGGAGGATAATCCAATAGTTTTGAATATGTGGGATCATTATCAGATAGAGACGGAAATTTCCGAGTATGCCACTGTTTTGAATTTTGGTGCAATGTTCTGGGGAAGCGGCAGGGTATGGATTGATGATATCAGCATAGAGGTTGTAGTTGAAGATAAATCAGCTTTTGTAAAACCAGCTCCGCTATCAGATCAGGGATTGAAAAATCTGGCTGCATTTGTAAAAATTTTGGGTCCTTTAACTTATTTCCATCCAAGCGCGGAAATTAAACAGATAAATATAATGCGCTTTACTTTACTCGGAATGGAGTATATCGAGAAAGCGGAAAATAATAGTGATCTTGTTGAAAGGTTAAAAAATGTAATTTTGCCAATAGCACCTTCTGTTAATATTTATAAAACCGATTTTAATATCAAGCCGCAACCTTATTTCAGCAAACCGGCCAGTGCTATTGATAATGTTGCTTTAGCCCAGATACATCAGGTTGCCGGGCTTAATAAAGAAAATTCCGGAACCGGCAGCCACGTGGTAAATATTTATGAGTCGCAAAGGCGCCCTGAAGCAGCAGTTATGCAGCATATCGACCCATCGGGCATGCCGGGAAAAGAAGTAAAGATCAGCTATTATTACAAATCCGAATTGATAAAGCCATACAGCAGGGGAGAGGTCTGGATACGTTTCGATGATGCTAATGATGATATGATCAGTTCTTTGAAATCCAATCCAACCCGTGCTTTACAAAAAACATGGGTTAAAGACAGCGTTTCTTTCATTGTTCCCGAAAATTGTGCCAATATCCGCCTTGGATTAGTGATGATCGGAGACGGTGAAGTATGTTACGATAAGTTGCAATTTGAAATGAACGGGGAGGTGCTGGAAAGTAAAATTGGAAACAACGATTTTGAAGACAGCCGGCCTGGTAATTTGCCCAGCCGTTGGATATTTAGTGACAAACATCGGAAAACCGGTTATAACATTGAGGTAAGAAGCCGTGGATGCATGAGCCGGCAAAGCCTGAAAATTTTCTCGACAGTTGAGGACAGGCTTGCATTGCCCGGGCCCGGAAGAAATTATAATTTCAAGCTGGCGGAAGATGTATATGCTTCGGTGCCAATGTCCGTTTTTGTTGATAGTATGTCAACTTTGCCCCGGCCCGATGGCATACTTAATGCTTTGGATATAAATGAGCCGAGAGAAAATAATCTTCATCCGGAGGACAGAACAAGCCGTTTTGCAATATTATCATATTTCTGGAATCTGATTTCAAATTTTACGATTTCTGATGTCAATAAAGATTTAATGAATGAAGTATTATACAGTGCATTGAAGAAAGCTGCTACTGACAGGGATGGTGAAGATTTTATTGAAACACTTGAAATGATTTCCTCGGTTGCAAATGATAATCAGTGCAGAGTATGGAATATTAATGAAAACTTTCGTTACGGGCTTCCCTTAATATGGAAATTACGGAATTCTGAATTGATTATAACAGATGTTGCCCGGAATAACAACCAGATTGCGCCCGGCGATGTGGTAATTAAAATAAATGGAACCGATACGCAGGATATGCTTGAAAAATTGTATGGCAGAATTGCAGGCAGTTCAGATCAATGGAAGAATCTCAGAGCATTGGCTATGCTGAAGGCCGGCATACAAGGCGATAGTCTGGAACTAACAATCCGAAGTGAAGATGGTAATATTAAGGATATTGTTCTTAAGAAGAATACCCTGCTTAATGAGTTACGGGAAATCAGGCCTGCAAGCTTTTCAGAGATTGACAAAGATATAATTTATCTGGATATTACGTCAATAAATGACCAGTTCTTATACGATAATATGAAAATGCTTGAAAATGCTAAATACATAATTTTTGATTTACGCGGGAATATTAACGTTTCCGAGCATTTCCTCGGGTTGTTTCTTGATAATACAAAGAAATCAATTAAATGGAAAATTCCGGTTTTTACACATCCCGACCGTGGATCAGTAAGTTACAAAATATTTCAATCCTGGCTCGATCCGGCAGAGATCAGGCTTACCGCCATGCCCCTGTTTCTTATTGACGAAAGAACCAGCGGCTATTCTGACGCAATTGCCAAGTTGATTAAATATTATGATATGGGAACCCTTGTTGGTAATAATAGTTCAGGTAGTGGAGGGGATATGGTTCCGCTTTGGCTGCCCGGAAACTACAGATGTTCGCTTACCGGAATTTCAGGAGAATTACCGGATAGAGAAAATATATTTGATGATATTTGCATACCTGATGTTAAGGAAAATTACTCTGATGAAGCAAATTATTTTGGAGATCCCGGATTATTCAGGGCCATCATGTTTATAAAATCATTAAAAGAATCAAAAAAATGATTTTTTTATTTAAATAATTATTTTATGTAAGTTCTTTTTATTAATAAAATTGCAATTTTCATTTCATTAAACTTAACAAATTTGTTAAGTTTTTTGTAAAAAACATTTGGATTATATTGGTAAAAACTATATATTAGTACCAAGAAATGAGCGACGAAAGAGAGAAACTTGAAAATAAAATATTACAGAGGTATTGAACCAACTGTTTAAAAACTCCTCTAACCACTGCTGCGAGAGATCGCAGCACTCCAACCTTAATGATTGGGCAGAGGGGCCGTAAGGCCCCTTTTTTTATTTTTTACGGTGTGTGAATTTTTTTAAAAAAAGTATTTGGATTATAAAAAAGAATACTTTATATTAGCATCAGAACAGCGACAGATGTTATTTGAAAAATAAAATATTACAGAGGTATTGAACCAACTGTTTAAAAACTCCTCTAACCACTGCTGCGAGAGATCGCAGCACTCCAACCTTAATGATTGGGCAGAGGGGCCGTAAGGCCCCTTTTTTTATTTTGGACGGTGTGTGAATTTTTTTTAAAAAAAAGTATTTGGATTATTAAAAAGAATACTTTATATTAGTGCCAGAACAGCGACAGATGTTATTTGAAAAATAAAATATTACAGAGGTATTGAACCAACTGTTTAAAAACTCCTCTAACCACTGCTGCGAGAGATCGCAGCACTCCAACCTTAATGATTGGGCAGAGGGGCCGTAAGGCCCCTTTTTTTATTTGTGATTACCAGATTTCATAAATCAGGCGAAAGATATTATTCAGGCAAACAATTCCGGGAGTTTTCGGTGTGGAAAAAAAGCAAATTGCTGATAAATTCCTTGCTCAAGATTGTTTACGGCCCACTTCCGGATGAATTTGTGTTGCAAATAGCTTCGTTTTCGATCAAAATCAGCTTTGATTTTGGAAATTTTGCAGAATAATTTGAACTGGCTCTCATGTTATTATCGATTGTGTTCACACAAAAGACAGACTTAAAAAAAATGCGGCCAAAATACTCCCGGCCAATTGGACATATACATAATTTTTTGTCGTGGCGGTACATCTACTGAAACAAGCTGCAAAGAATGCAAGGGCCTTGATACAGAAAAAAGGATCCGGCAGTATCTTAACTCATTTGAGAACCAATGTTTAATAAATGTGGGTGCACCAGGAATCAAAACTGAAACAGATGGAATTAAAACGATATCATTACTGTGGGCGCACCCGGCAGCGGTTGAAGCTAACAATCCTATGATAAAGTTTGCTAATAGAAGAGTCAGAAGATTTGGAAATATTCACAATTTTATCAATAAGGTTTATTTTATTGACGGTAATCTTAAGTTTGATTACCCACAATGTCTGTTATAGAACCTGTTTTATTCATAAATATTGGGGTTTGACATGCCCGGCAATATTGATAATCCAATGGTATATAAATTCCGTTGGATGGGGGTGGAAATCCAAGGGACAATTACCCGATACGGAATTACTATTTCGGATTATTATATTATTGCTTGTTCAATTATTTCAGTTAATATTCAGAACTCCTTACCCTGTTACGAGAAATCAACGAGTTAGGAAAATAATGCCGTAAATTAATAAAAGACATTCTTAGCAGCATGTCTGACAATCCTACCTTATCACCAGCACCTTCTCGATAAAATGCTGGTTGGGAGTTTTCAGTATTACATAGTAAACGCCGTTGGCAAGATTGCTTATGTCAGCTTTGAATTTTTTTACGCCCGTGGTTTCGTTATTTGCTGAAAAAACGCTCTTTACAGATTCCCCGAAGGAATTGAATATTGAAAGTTCTGTCTGTCCTTCTTCTATCAGGGAGATTTCGATATTAAGGCTCTTTTCCGCCGGGTTGGGGGAGATGTTGATTATTCCGGCCTCTATGTCCGGGTTTATCAGCCTTGCTCCTCCCTCGCGGCATACGCCGAGAAGTGTGAATGTGCCGTCAATCAGGGTTATATCTGCAATGCTGTCGTCATATTCAGGGTTGGACAGGCGAAGCACACTGTTTTCAGAATTGCCAAGGCCAACTGAAAAACGGATATTTCGCAGAGTATCGCCCTGATTTGCAAGTATGTTCAGCCCGTCAATTCTTATCTTCGCCTCGTCGTTGCTAAGATAAACCTGGGAATAGTCCAGAGGATAGAGAACTGTCGGGTTATAAATAAAATCAACTGATATTGTTTCGATCCCCGAATTGCCGATATCATTCTCAGCGTCGAGGACTATGGGAATTACAATTTTTGATTCGGGCATTGCCTGAATATCCGCTAATCTGACAGATGCGGTGGCAAGAGCTTCAATATTTGCTTTTATCCGGATATTCGACTGCCTGCCGCAGATCGAATCAGTCAGTACTAACTCTTCATCAAGGGATGTTGGTGTGGGTGATCCACTGTAGGATATTGTGATTTCTCCACTTTCTCCGGCATTCAGCCTGACCGCATCTTTATCAATATTAAATTCTGAATTTCCGCTTATTAACCCCGTATTGGCAATTGTTCCGTTATTGCCAATAATTATTGTTGTATCAATATGGCGGTTGGTTCTTATCGTACCAAAATCTATCTCAATATTTTGCCAGTTGAGTGCGACGCTGTCTTTTCTTGCGCTATAGGTATAATTTACTAAGGGGAAATTCACGGCATCGGATATAATATTCAGTTCGGCAGATCTTACCCCGATTTCCTGTGGTGCAAATTCTACAGCGATAGTTTCAGTACTGCCGGGCTCAATTATCAGCGGAAGGTTAATATCAATTTGAAAATCGCCCGGGTTACTGCCCGAAAGATATATTTCAGAAACCGTTATGCTGAAGGCTCCGGTATTTATAATATTAAAATTCCGATAGTCTTTACTTTCACAGTCCAGGTTTTCAAAATTTGTGAAAGCCGTATCAATTTCCGGTTTCGAATACCCCTCACCGAACAATTGAATAGTCTCGGGGCTTCCCACTCCAGTATAATGAAATTCCAGTATTCCGCTTGTCCGGCCGGCTTCGCCAGGGGTAAAGCGCAGTGTCATTGGCCATTCCTCTCCGGGCTGAAGCGTGAAAGGCCCGGCGCCGTTTCGGGTGGTAAAGTCAACATCATTAGGCCATGAATGATTAGTACTCAGAATATCAATTGGATTAGTCCCGGTGTTTTTTATTGTCAGCACATCCAGAGTGTCTCTGTATTCCCCAAGCCTTACCTGGCCGAAATCTATCAATTTATTAACAATTTGCAATCGGGGTTCAATTCCTTCGCCACGAATTGCCTGGAATAGTGTATCATTCTGAGTTATGATCACAATTTCCGCTTCGTATATTCTTGTTTCGGTAGGCCGGAATCGGAATTCCCCTGAGTGGTTTTCTGAAATATTCACGGTATAGACGGGAAAACCGGAAACAAGGCTGAACGCTCCGGCATCAGCGCCGCGAATGTATATAGAATCAATTCTGCACGGGTGCAGCCCGGTATTCATTATAAATTCTTTAACTACTGAATCCTTGGTAATTCCCACCAACACCTGCTTCATATCAATATCACGGCTCACAGCATGAGGAGCGAAAATGGAGAAAACAGCGTCGGATGTATCCGATAGCAGAGGTTGAGGTTCTGTCAACTTCACAATCCAGAAATCATCAAGGCCGTAGTTGTTTCCTGGATCGCCGTCATTTGAATAAGAATAACCGGCAATCAAAAAACTCTTATCAGTCAGAACAGTCAGAGCATTAGCCCTGTCGTCTGCACTTCCGCCAAGAGTTTTCTCCCAAATTATACTGCCATCTGCCGGTTCCAATTTTGTAATCCAAAAATCGAAATCACCATGACTATCTGTAACATCACCGTCGGTTGAATAAGAATAGCCGCCTACAACGATGCTACAGTCCTCAAGCCCGATAACTGAATTAGCATAGTCGGCGCTTGTTCCGCCAAGAGACCTTTCCCAAATAATACTTCCATCTGTTGGTTCCAATTTTACGATCCAGTAATCGAAGTCACCATGATTACCTTTTACATCGCCATTTGATGAAGTTGAATACCCTGCAACAACAAGAGCATCATCATTAAGTTGGATTATGGAAGCCGGAATATCGTCACTGCTACCCCCAAGGGATTTTTCCCATATTAATGATCCATCATTCGGATTGAGTTTCAGTATCCAATAATCTGCCCAAGCGTGATTGCCTGTAACATCACCGTCAGAAGAATTGGATTTTCCTGCAACAGCCAGGCTGCCGTCTTTCATCTCAATTATATCATAGGCTTCGTCCCATTCGCTTCCACCAAAAGATTTATTCCAAATTATTTTGCCGTCGCCGGAATTGAGCTTGACTATCCAATAACTATGCTTTCCATGGCTTTCCGTTATATCTCCGTCATCAGAACTGGAAAATCCAGCAAAAACAAGATTCCCGTCATTTGTTTCAATAATTGATTCGGCAAAATCATAGTTGCTCCCGCCAAAAGATTGTTTCCAAATGATACTTCCGTCAGTTTGATCTAATTTCAATATCCAGCAATCTAATCCGCCATGATTTCCGGATACATCTCCGTCCTGAGACCATGAATAACCTGCTACAGCCAAACTTCCGTCTTTCATCTCAATAATCGATTGGGCATAATCCCATTTACTGCCTCCGTAAGATCTTTCCCAGATGATACTTCGGTTATCAGGATTAATTTTTACTATCCAGTAATCCCATTCACCATGATTTTCTGACACATTCCCGTCTTTTGATTCTGAACGGCCAACAACAATCAGGTTGCCGTCTTTAAGCTCAATGATTGATTCAGCCTGCTCTCCTAAACTTCCACCATAATTTTTCTCCCAAAGAATTCGGGGACGTGTAGTAGCACCATAAACAGCTTTGATCAAACATTTTTCACTTTCCGGCCCAAAAATATTATTCCATGAGTAAGATAGATTAGTTGCATTATTATCAATTATTTCCCAGCTATTTCCATTATCTCTCGATAAAGTTAAGCCGATAGTATCACAAGGTAGAATTCCTTCCCATGTAATTAGATAATCAGAACCAATATAAATGTTTTCACCCCCGTTTGGATGTGTCAGTTTCAAATAATTTTTATTGAAACCTCCGCCGGAATGCTGCCCGCTTACACTGTAATCTTGTTCACATATATCATTTTCAATTGTAAACTTACAATATGAATAATCTTTGCCGGCGGGAGTATAACTCACATCCAGGATTTTACTCTGATCCTTTGCAAGAAAAAAACTTTTCGGACTAATGTCATAATCAGAATTAGAAACTTTGATGTTGCTAACATCAAAGTCTGCATTCCTTGCAGTTATTGTTATTTGCCGATAGTTTTCAACACCAATATCAGGATCGGTGAATTTAATGTATGGTGGATTTATTTCAAGGTTTGCAACTGAATTATAAGGAGTGTTGTAATGTCCCACAGCCTGGCTCTGATTTACCGATAATTCCATCTCAACAATTGTTTGGTCAGTTCTTGAACAGGCAGGCCTGCTATGCCATTCAATCTCGCAGGGTTTTCCGCCCCGAACTGTTTGAAGAATGCTTTGGTAAACAGCCTCGGCTTGTGATGCTGATATAATGTTGTCAAACCACTCCCCGCCGGTTTTTTCAGAAATATTCTTTAATATTTCCGGGCAGGGCATGTTCAATGTTACACAAAACACCGTCGCGTTTATTTCATTAGCTTTGTCAATAATTGCATATTCATCCCCTTTAGCAATACCGTCAGTAAGGAAAACCACTACTCTTTTCAAATCACCTTTTTCTGCTACCAGTAAAGCCCCGGCCATTGGATCAATAAATCCGGCATCAAAATTTGTACTTCCTAATGTTTGTAAGCTGTTTAGAGCATTCAGCAATTTGTCTTTGTTTGTTGTAAAATCCTGATTCAGGTAATTTTTCAGATCGAATGATGTTATTGCACATTCGTTTATACCAAGAGATAAACCGTTTATCCATACCGTACCTGCCTTCTTGGCCATTGACATATTTTCCCCGAGCATTGAGGCAGAAATATCAAATGATAAAACACTTGAAACTGCATTGGCCGGTTGCTGCTCCGGGCACGAAACACTTATAACATCCCTTAGTACTCCATCCTCGGTTATTTCAAAATCGGAAGGGGAAAGATTTGTAATTTGTTTTCCGTTTTCATCGAAAGCCCATATTTTTGCCCTTATAACGGGATAGTCAGTTGTATCAATGTCGAATAGTTTCAGGCTTTGTGCCTGGGCTGCTATCGGCAGCAGGAGTAATAATGTAATAATTGCTTTTTTCATGTGTTCCTCTGGTTTTCGGATTATTAGCGCCCCTAATGATAAATTTTCTAAAAAACATAATCTATCTACGGACATCCCCAATATTTACAAATATCAATATCGTAAATTTTCATGAGAAAGGCAAGTTAATAAGACATCTTGAATTTTATTATTTAACTCAAGCAAATTAAGCGTTTGTTGAAAAATTGACAGATAAAAAATGAAGGATTGATTGAAAAAATCGTAATCTGGTAAAAGTGATTCCTGAAGTATTTTTTGGGGTCCCGAGAAGAGCATTTATATTGAAAAAAATATTAAAGTCAGTCATTAATTGCTTTTTCTATCTCAGATAAGAACTGTTTTATTTAAATTGGTTTTTCTATTCTGCCAACAAATCCGTATTCTTTATAGTTTGCAACAACAGGAATGTCGAAATGGCCACTAAAAACAAATGCTTTTACATTTCCATCAATTTCCTTTAACTTCTTAAGAACTCCGAGCCCGTCAATTTTAAAACCGACTAAAGTCAGGTCCAAAATTACCAGATCATATTTCCGGGTGCATATTGAATTTTTGAATTCCTGAATTACAAGGCCGGGATCACTATAGCAATTAATTGATATGCTGGATTCAGAAAACAACTCATTCATACTTTCAATAATTTCCTTATTGTCGTCAAGCAGCAAAATATGTATATCCCTGTTGAAATTAAAAACCTTATTATCGGTTATATCCTGATCTTCTTCGGCTATTTTAACCGGCAAAAATAACGAAAATGTTGTACCCTGGCCAAGTTTTGATTCTACTTGAATATCACCATCATGCTTTTTTATCATACTATAAGCAGTAGCCAAACCTAATCCGTGTCCATTAGCTTTCGTTGTAAAGAAAGGAGTAAAAATATCTTCAATTTTTTCAGGTGGTATTCCGATACCCGAATCAGTAATATCTATTTGAAGATTAGGTTGGTTCAACCCTTCAATTCGATTTTCAGTTATCGATGTTTTAATAAAGATATCCCCTCCATTGGGCATTGCCTGTTTTGCATTAATAAGAATATTTGTAATTACTTCATTCATCCTTTTTCCGTCTAAAAGCAGTTTAGGGATATTTGGATCAAGTTCATATTTTGGAATAATACTTGATCCTGTTAAAGCCATTTCTGATGCCTCCATGATTACAGAGTTAATATCACCTGGTTCAAAAATCGGCATATCCGTCTTTGAAAAAGTCTGGAATCTTGTTGCAAGAGCAGATGCCTGTCCGATAGCTTTAGTTATCTTTTCAAGATATTTCACTGTTTTGTCCGGCTTAATTTTTGCCAATTCAGCACTTAAAGCCATGCCTGTTAAAATATTCTTGAAGTTATGTGCGATTCCGCCTGCAATTACCCCGAGAGATTCAAGTTTGGATATCTTTTGAAGTTCTTCCTGGTTACGTTTCTGGTTTAATACAGAGTTCAGCAATGGCGAAATATAGTTGCAGATATCTTCCAGAAAGTTTATGTGTGAATAATCAAACCCATTATTGATATTAGCAACCACTATCTGCCCTATCAACTCTTTCCGGTAAAGTATCGGTACTGCCAAAGCATTATTAAACTGGATATGTCCATGCGGCAATGATAAACTTTCATTCTGAAAAATGCTCTTTCTTGACTTTAAACTCTCTCCCCAAATACCGGCCCAGAATTCCTGAGCAAATTCTACAGTTTTGTCCGACATCCGGAATTTATCACTGGTATCGTATAGCATTGAAGGGCAGACAAGGCTTTTTTGCTCATTGATATATCCAAAATATCCGAATTCACAGTTAAGAAATTTTATAATAATTTGAAGAACTTCATCGAAAATTGCTTCTTCAGAGCTCATAACAAATGCATTTGAAATCTTGTTCTTGAGAAGGATTTCATCTCTGGAGCGTCTGATTTCTTCTTCTGCAAATTTTAAGCCGATGGCATTTGCCTCTGCTTTTTCTTTGGCATAAGTAAGCTCTTTTGTTCTTTCTTTTATTCGATGTTCAAGGTTTTTTTTGTGCTCTTCAAGTTCATAATGAGCTGTTTGAATTTGTTTCATCATCAGATAGCTCATTTTGCTTTCATACTCAATATTATAGGCTATATACATTCCGAGTATGTTGGCTGCAAAGAAGTACATAGAGATATGGATTGTGTTTTCAAACATTGAATAATAATAAAATGCAAAAAGAATATATATTATCAGAAGCAGCAGCCCAGTAAATGATGCTTTAATAAAATCCTGTCTAATGGTGGAGTAATTGAAAATTAGGCCAATAAAAACGCCACTGTTTATAACGAATGCATATGGTTCTTCAATATAAAGTCCTGCTATAATAAAACTTATACTTGTTATTAAGACATAATAAATGTCTAATAATTTGTAAATTTTTAAATAGAGCCTTTTGTAAATGAATGTAAAAACAAATCCAAGCAGAAAGGAAGGTATCACAATTGATACTCGAATAACAAATAAGAACCATGGTATTTCAAAAAATAATTTTTCTGCCAAGATGGCAAATAGATATAGTCCTATTGCAAGTATATGCGCTAGTCGTAATTGCCAAATATACTTATCGCAATAAAAGTCATTAAATTCTTTTTCAATCCGTACATCCCTAAACTTTAAAGTAAGCCTGTTAATAGGTTCGCCTAATATAGCTTTTGGTATTTTTGTTTTAAAAGACATGCAGACTTTTTAATTAATTGTACTAAATCCTCTTGATAAGCTCTCGCTGTTTGAATAAATATATTTATTAGAATATGGTATATACTATTCTATACTTCTTCTTTAATAAAATAAGAAAAATATGTGATTAATATTAATTTTCTTTTTCTTGCTAATAGCCTGAAAATTGAAATTTGCATGTAAAATTTATCTGATAAAGGGTGGCCTGAAAATGAAATAACTTACAAATGTTATCAATTCCTTCCTGTTTAAAATAATTTACTTATCTTTGCATACTATGAAAATTAGTTTTTTAAATAATTTATTGGAGATTACGATGACTAAACGTCTTTTGGTTATCATGGCTGTTGTTGGCGGCCTGTTTGCCTGCACTGCACAGTCGCACGAAAAAGCAGAAATTAAAACAAAACTTGATTCAATGGCTTACGCACTTGGAATGCAGTGGGGTAAAAATTTTAAAAATGATTCTCTTATGTTCAATCCTGATATAGTTGCCCAGGGAGTTAAAGACGCTCTTTACGAAGAGAAAACTTTATTTACTGAGGAAGAAATGCGTGCAACTCTGATGAAAATCCAGGAAATGCTTCGCGAACGCGATATGAAAAAACGCTCAGCTGATTCGTTAGCCAATGTTGGCAAAGGCAAAGAATTTCTGGAGAAAAATAAAAATAAAGAAGGTGTAAAAACTACTGCCAGCGGCCTTCAGTATAAAGTAATTAAAGAAGGTACAGGCAAATCACCGGTTGCTACTGACAAGGTTACTGTTCACTACACAGGAACACTAATCGACGGTACTAAATTCGACAGTTCAGTTGACAGAGGAAAACCAGCTACATTTGGCCTGAACCAGGTTATCAGGGGCTGGACAGAAGGCCTTCAGCTAATGAAAGAGGGCGGAAAATACATGTTCTACATTCCGGCAGAACTTGGTTACGGCCCGCGTGCCACAGGTAATATTCCTCCTATGTCCACACTGATTTTCGAAGTTGAGCTGATAAAAGTTGGCCAGTAATTCGAAAGAGATATTAAAATTTAAGGCCGGTTCCATTATTTGAAACCGGCCATTTTTGTTTCGAAATTGTTTATTAAAATCAACTGACGGCTTTGTAAGCCTGAGCCATATTGTCAACATGTATGATTTTATAATCTGCCCTGGCCTCTTTTTGAAGCCTGGAAAATTGCATGCCAGTAAGAAAAGCATTCCCTAAAACTCTTATTACTTTAGCCACTCCCATTTTGAAAAGTCTTTGCTGAAGATACATTATTAAATCTATCACGTCAGTTGAAACGGGATTTGAATTTGAAATATTACTAATCAAATTGAACCCCCTGCCAAGATAATAACCTTTTTGAATGATAATGTTGGTTGCTTTTTTGATTTCCTCTGCTGTAATCTGTCCCTCAAGAGTCAGTATAATACAATTTCTTCCTGCATCTACTTTCACGTCAAACATAGTTGCCTCCTGATTATTTTCCTAAACTCAATCTATATTAACATCCTGTCATTATTTTAATAGACAAAATATATATGAATATATTGGAATATTTATCAGGCAACTTGAAAGAATACGTATTTGTACTTAGTTGAAAGAAATTGATTGTATATAGAATGAATGTTTTTCAGGAATTTCTCCCGAACAGATTGATATTCTTAATTATGCCTTGAAGCTTCCGCCTTTTAACAGGGCTTTTCCTGAATCTCAAACGGAATTCCTCATCTGACATCTGTTTTATAATTTCAGAATTTAAATTGGTTTCGTCATTTCTCGGATGGAATAATGGCTCGCGGGTTTCTTTGGCAAGTTTTTTATTCCAGGGGCAGACATCCTGGCATGTATCGCAGCCAAAAGCCCATCCGTTTGAATTGTTTAAAATATTATTCGGAATATCATTATCCAATTTGGATTCTATTGTCCAGTAGGAAAGGCATTTCCGGGAATCTACAATCGAATCCATATAGATAGCTTTTGCCGGACATGAATCAATACACCTTGTGCATTGTCCACATCGATTGGCAACCGGCGTATCAGGTTCAAGTTCAAGCGTTGAAAAAAGTATTCCCAGGAAAATCCATGAACCGAATCGGGGATGGATGATCAGGCCGTGTTTGCCGATCCATCCAAGGCCTGCTTTCGCTGCCCATATTTTTTCAAGAACAGGCCCGGTATCAACATAAGGCCTGAATTCAGCGCCTGGGGACAATTCTGAAATATACTTTCCCAGCTTTTTTAGCCGTGGATAAATAGTATCATGATAATCAGTTCCCCAGGCATAACGCGAGATTTTAAAATTGTTTTCTGTGTGTTTGGCTGAAGAATAATAATTTGAGGCCGTAACTAAAATGGATTTTACTCCCGGAAGGATGTTATCAGAGTTTTCCCGCCTGTCGAAGTTGTTTTCCATCCATTTCATATCAGCATGATATCCATTACCGATCCATTGTTTGTAAAGCTGAAAAGTATCTCCAAGTGGTTCTGCCCGGGCAATTTTTAAATCGTCAAAACCAAGTTCGTATGATTTCGAAATAATTATTTCTTTGATATTTTGAGCAATATCAGGCATTGCTTTCGTTTTCTCCGGAACCGGCAAATCCCAGAGACACGCCTTCCTGCCGCCATTTGGGAATTTCAAGTTTTGGTTTTTCAACCCATACCCAGCCTTCATCTGAAAATATTTCGTATGTCTTCAGGCTTTTTACTCCCTGGTGACTGTTCACATTCTGGCCGGTTTTGATATTATACGTCCAGCCGTGAAGAGGGCACATCAGGTTGCCTTCCTTAATAATGCCGTTGTATATCTGGTCTGCATGGCGGTGGGGGCAGATGTTCCTCAGGGCAAACAATTCACCTTCAATACGAATAATAGCTACCTGCATATCAATATCATCGGGGAACTGGATTTTTACACCTTTTTTTTCAAATACATCTTTCTCCCTGATAACCCTGGCGAATGTTTTGCCGTTAATTTCTTTGTATTTATAATCCATCAATTATGTTTCTCTCTTTGTTAAAAATTTTTTAATTAGCGACTTCAGCTTTTGCGCTCAGGTAAGTGCTGTCGGGGCAGGAAAACAAACCTGAAAGAGTAGATGCATAAACCAGTCCGTTGAACTTACAAAGAGAGGTTATCTCTTTGTTTTCCAGTCCGGTATTGTCAATTTCCACCATATCGAGCTTTGTCATGTCATAACGCCAGATATTTGAACTATTGTGAAATATAATATTGGCATCAATAGAAAGGAAATGAGTACCGAAATTAGTCATAATAGGGGGGAGGTCGGAAAGAATGGATTGCCAGCTGTTTCCTTCGTCACTGGACATAAGTAGTTCTTTTGTATCCGGGGTGACAGCATAAAGAACATTTGAGACCCTGAAAATATTTGTCAGCATTTGCCCCAATACCAAATCAAAATCGCCGTTGGAATTCAATTTATATACTTCGTTCCTTGAACTAATGATAAAATAATCATTGGCAGAATAAATGTAAGAAATCTCGAAATCACTTGTATCAGGAATTCCCAGATCGAAACGTTTCAAAAGAGCAGCATGGCTTTGATCTATTCCGTTGTTGTCTTCAATTTCCAGTTTCAGAAGGTAGAAAACAGCGGCAGATTGTTCAGTTTTGGCAGGAATCAGATATTGGTTATCATTGGTGCATCCGAATACTGGAACATGGCGGAATGGCAGGTTAAAGTCTAAGAAAGAACTGTCCAGATCAAGCATTTCCACGGTTTCACTGCTCGGGTAATTGGAATTGACAGGAACAAAGTATAAATATTTATTCCAATAGTCAACATTGAACCCCACGCCAAAATCATTGCTAAAGGGTTTTTTAAAATACATATACTTCAGGTTAAACATTCTCGATTGCCTAAGAACCCTGCCGTCGTCGAATATTATACCAATTCCCTTTGTAATATTCAGCAGGAGAGAATTATCGTTTGATTCTGCCCAGGGAATATAGGATTCATAATCCCTGAAAGAATAATGCATCTTCCATTTTGTTTCTTCATCTGTTGGTTCCACGCAGGTCTTTTCATCCCGGCAGGACAGGAAAAATATCACGAACAACAGCAAAAATGGAACAACCCGCATAATTTCAGCAAAAACGTTATTTAACAATCCGATAAAAATATTAAAACTATCTGATAAATCCCTGAAAAAGTTTCATAATTTCAGGAAATCCAAGTAAAATAAAAAACATTACTATAATGATCAATATTAAATTGTTCAGGAGAGAATTTTTATATTCTGAAGTCATTATTTTCTTGTTATTTAAAATCAGCAATGCAATTGCAGTAAGCGGGACAATGAAAGCCCCGAAAATTGCATATATTTTCTGTACAGTAACAAATTTCCAAAACAAACCTGTTAAGGGTATACTTGCGAGTAAAAATAAATATAGCCTGTATGGTAAGGCTCTGGTATCAATAACTTTTGATTTATAATTTCCAATTTTTCCTTTGAACTGAAAAATCATAATGAAATCAGCAAAAAGGTATGGAACAGATTGCCAGACTCCGAGCAGGCTGCTGAAAATTGCGCTCCATGCGCCGATCAAAAATATTATTGAACCGGTTTTGCCAAGGGTTGATTCCAGAATTGAGGCAAGATTAACAATAAGAAGAGAACTGCTTTGTTTGTCAATATTTGAACCGGAAGCAATAATCACCATAGATATTCCAAAAAGCGCTGTAATGAAGTATGCAGTTAATAAGTCTATCCTGGTTAATGATATCTGTTCTTTGCCTTCCCGATTGTTTTCTCTAATCCAGTAGCCATAGCAGAGAATGGTTAGTGTGCCGCCAACGCCCCCGATCAGGGCCAGGGTCCAGGATGGCCCCTGGTTTATATTGTTTGAATCTAAATATTCAGGTATCGAAGGTATAAAGCTGCCCTTAATTAATTCAATAATTTCCGGGCCTGAAAGTATTGCAGTTAGTAATGTAGTGATGAACATGAAAAGGATGAGGACTGACATTACTTTTTCGAATACAGAGAAGCGGCCGAAACGGATAAGCAAAAAGCCGGCAAGGCTATGAACTATACCCCAGAATATTTTCCCTGTTGTATGATCATCAAATATGGGAAAAAGAGCATGGCCTGCAACACCACATGCATTTATCAAAGCTGAACCTACAGTGTATGACCAAAGAACAAGATAGAATAAAAAGAAAATCTGAACGAATTTTCCGAACCTCAGCAAGGCACCCTCGAGTAATGTCTCGCCGGAAACGAGTTGCCAACGGGCAAGGCCCTCGGTAATTACATATTTAAAAGCTGCCCCTAATAGTACAGCCCACAGGACTGCAAGCCCAAGTTTCGATCCGGCAAATGCTCCGCCGGCCAAATCTCCCGCACCAACGCCGGTAGCTGCTATTAACAAGCCGGGGCCGATAATTTTAAATAATGATCTTTTCTTTTTCAAAAATATTTTGCTTTCAAATTTTATTCTTTGAATGTCTGAATTTTATCATTTGTAACAATTATAAACTTCGCAGACATCATTTCTTTGTCCCAAAAATATTGAAATAAAATCATTAATCAATAAATTGAGTTGTTCTTAATAAATTTTCTTTTCATTTTATAAAGAAATGTGGAATCACTAATAAATTTGTATGAATTATTGCTAAATTTTCTTACTTTTAAACTTTAATATTGTATAAACAGGGCGGGGATTGAACGAGATTTACCTAAGTTATATCGAAAAATCAGAGAAATCGGAAGATTATTCCTTCCTTTTGAATTATTTGCCATTCGAGAGAAAAAAGTATATTCAAAAAAAGAAGTTAGATAGCGACCGTCTCAGATCACTTAAAGGTGACTGGCTTATTCGGGAAGTGATCAGAAGAAAATCCGGTATTAATTTCGAAGATATTATAATAAGAACAGATAAGGATTTGAAGCCATATCCGGCAATGCCTTCGGATTTTTACTTTAACATATCTCACTCAGGTGATTATATTGCCTGCATAATTTCAGATCAGCCCTGTGGTATTGATATTGAGGAGATTATTGATATTGATATTGATGAGATAGCGCCAACTGTGTTTAACAGGCGACAGATTGATTTCATAAATTCAAGTACTTACGCAGAAAGATTTAACAGGTTTTATACATTATGGACGATTAAAGAAAGTTTCATTAAGGCTTTAGGTAAGGGCTTTAAGATTGATGTTCTGGGCCTGGATTTTGACCTTGAAAAATTTAAAATTATTTCTGAAAATAAAGAATGGAAAAAGTTTAAATTCGGACAGCACTTTTTTGATGAGAATTATAAACTGACAAGCTGTATTTATGATTGTGAACCAGGCAAAAAAATTAATTTTATATAGTTAAAACATTTATTGAAAAATCAAAGGTAGTAAAATGGAAAAAGAATTGATTCCGATTTCGCACCCGCAAATGAGGCTGCTATTTATAGACCTGCTGGAACCGGAAAACGCCTTGTGGAATATTCCAAGGATAGTAAGGTTCAAAAAAGATTATTCTCCGGAAATAATCTCCAAAGCAATCAATTTTTTCATTTATGAAACCGTAGGTATAAGAATAAGATATACTAAAGTTGAAGATAAAATATTTCAATATATTGCTGAATATGAAGAAAGAGAATTTGAAATAATCGATTTTTCCGGATCTGAAGAACGGGAAAAAACAAACAATACTAAAATGAATGAATGGGTAAAATCAATTTCCCGTAAGCCAATTCAACTATTCGATTCTGACCTTTTTTCATTTGTGCTTTTAAAGCTTCCTGACGGAAAAAACGGCTATTACCTGAATATTCACCACACCATTGTTGATGGTTGGTGTATGAAACTGATGATAGACCGTATATCAGAATTAGCTCAAATATTTGAAGCAGGAGTTACACCTGAACCCAATATTACAAAATCATATACTGATTTTGCCGGCCATGAAAGTAATTACCTGAAAAGCAACAGGGCCGAAGAGGATAAAAATTATTGGCTTGAAGAATTTTCAACGCTTCCCGAACCAGTTGCGGTTAATCCTTTTGATAAAATGGAAAGCAAGGCCAACGGCCTTAAAACTATTTTCCTTTCTAAAGAGGAAAGTGAAAAAATATTTGAATTTACACGTGAGCATCATACATCCGCTTTTAAACTTTACCTTGCTGCTATGTATGTTTACCTGACAAGGATAAGCGGCAAAAACGATATTGCAATTGGCATTCCAATAGCAAACCGGCCCGAGGAGTTCAAAGATACTTTTGGCATGTTTGTTAACTACCTGCCTTTCAGAATCACATCAGATATTAACGGCCCATTTTCTGATTTGATAAAATTTGTTAATAATAAAATTAAGAAATATGTGGATCATGGAAATTTGTCCTACGACCTAATAATTGATGCCCTGGAAAATATTCATGGTAAGTTTGATGAAATGGTAACTATCAGCCTGGCACAGAATTTTGAAACTCTGGATAATGAAACAACATCTACGAGTGTGAATTCTTATGTAGGGCCGGGCGAATTATGTGCGTTTATTTCCTATGATTATAATAATCCTGAACTTAATCCTATTGAATTCAATATCAATTACAACCTTGATCTGATAAACGATAAAAAAGCCGTTGAAATTATCGATACACTTAACCGAATCGTTTTCCAGGTGATTGAAAATTCGGAAATAGCACTGTCAGATATTGATATTCTGCCTGTTTATGAAAAATCAATTATACTGAACCATTTCAATAAGCCGGTTGAACTGCCTGAACATGATTTTACCTACCAGGATCTGTTTGCTAAGACAGCCCGGATGTTCTCTGACAGAACTGCTGTAGTATTCAAAGATGATAAGCTTACATACGCTGAACTAAATAAAAAGGCCGATGCCCTGGCATCAAGGATAATTGAACATGGAGGCGGTCCGGATGTTCCTGTTGTAATTCTTGCTGAGCGGTCAGTAGAAATAATTGTTGCTTTTATTGCAGTACTGAAATCAGGCAGCTGTTTCGTTCCGATAGATCCCTCATATCCTGCGGACAGAAAAAAATATATGCTGGACGACAGCGCCGCTCCTATATTAATATCACAAAGACATTTATACGAAGAAATTGATTTTAACGGAGCTGTAATTGATCTGGATGACAGAAACAACTACCTTTTGGTGGAAAAAATACCATCCGAGTCCGGCCCTGATAGCCTTGCTTATATTATTTATACATCAGGCTCCACAGGCAAACCCAAAGGAGTAATGATTGAGAATCATTCCCTTGTTAACATGTGCCAGTGGCTGATTGAAGAAGGCAAACTGGATGAAAATGACCGCTGCCTTAAAACTTTGGCATTTAGTTTCGACGCTTCCGTAATTGAAATCTTCCCTCAGTTGCTTGCCGGTGCTGAACTTCATATTTTATCTGAAGAGATAAGGAAGTCTATTGTTGAGACTGAGGATTATATAGTCCGGAATAAGATTACAACCGCTGTGATGATAACCCAGTTTGGCGAACAATTTATGGAGATTACCAAGAATAAAAGTATGCGTTGGCTGATTACAGGCGGAGAGAAATTAAGGTCATATAAAAAAACCGGTTTCGATCTGATTAATGGCTACGGCCCGACAGAGAATACGGTTATATCAACATATTACTATGTTAATGAAATTAAAAAGAATATTCCAATCGGCTATCCGGTGAAGAATTCGCCTTGCTATATTTTTGATAAATTCAGCAATTTACAGCCTATTGGAGTTCCGGGTGAACTATGTGTCGGAGGGGCACAGCTTGCCAGAGGCTATCTGAACCTGCCGGAAAAAACAGATGCCGTTTTTGTTACTAACCCTGTTACCGGCGAAAGAATGTATCGGACCGGAGATCTTTGCCGCTGGCTGCCGGACGGAACGATTGAATACCTTGGCAGGATTGATCGCCAGGTTAAAGTTAGGGGGTACAGGATTGAACTTGGCGAGATTGAGACAGCCATTAAAAATATTGAAGGTATCAAAGATGCCGTGGTTGTTGATATTCAGGATACCCGGGGTGTTTATCTTTGCGCTTATTATATAGCAGATCAAGAAATGGATGCCGGTAAAATTAAGGCTGCTGCAAGGGAGGTTCTGCCGGATTACATGATACCGCAGTACCTGATGAGGATTGATTCCATTCCGCTTACTCCGGTTGGCAAAGTGGACAGGAAGGCCCTGCCGGAACCAAAAGTTATTGAAGAATCAAAAACAGAGTATATAGAGCCTGAAACCGAAACAGAAAAAATCATTGCTTCAATTTTCGGAAAAATTCTTGGCATTGATAAGATCGGCAAAAATGATGATTTCTTTGATCTTGGCGGACACTCCCTTAAAGCGGTTGTTCTACAGGCAAGGATAGAAAAAAAATTCAGCCTGAGAATTAGCCTTAAAAACCTTTTTGACCTGACTACAGTTGCCAAGCTCGCAGAATATATTGACCAGACTGATAAGCATGAAATAATTGAACTTACTCCGGCAGAACCTGCGAACTTCTACCCTGCATCATCCGCTCAAAGGCAGCTGTTCGTACTGGAGCAAATGAAAAATATCGGTACTACATATAATGTGCCCTGCATTTTAACTCTTGAAGGAAATGTTGACCTTTCCCGCCTGAGCGAGGCTATTGAAAAACTAGTTGAAAGGCACGAAGCATTAAGGACATCATTTGAGGTTAAAAATGGAACTCCGGTTCAGGTAGTTCATCCCAAGGCAAAGATAAAACGTTTGATCGCCGACTGTTCGGATAATGAAATAAATGATAAAATGCTGGAATTTATCAGGCCGTTCAACCTGCAGAAGGCTCCCCTTGCAAGGTTCAAACTTCTAAGAATATCCAAAGAAAAAGTATGCCTGCTGATGGATTTCCACCATATTATTTTCGACGGGATTTCACTAACTATTCTTATGAAGGACCTTTCAGCATTTTACAACGCTGAAACTCCCGAAGCTCTTAAACTGCACTTTAAGGATTATGTTAGTTGGGAAGATAAAATTATTCAGTCCGATGAAATACATAAACAGGAGGAATTCTGGCTAAAAACCTTTGCTGATGTACCAACACTCGATCTTCCTACAGATATGCCGAGAAAGGCATCGGTCGATTATGAAGGCGATATTTTTGAAATTGATATAATGCCTGAACTTACAAATAAAATCAATATGATAGCCAAAGCTCAGGACACTACGCTGAACGTTGTACTTATGTCTGCTCTGTATGTTCTTATGGCAAAATATACAAATCAGAATGATATTGTTATTGGTTCGCCCACGGGCGGCAGGTTGAAAGAGGAGGCCGAGGATATGATCGGAATGTTCGTAAATACTTTGCCAGTCAGGGCCCTCCCCGAAAAAGACAAGACTTTTATTCAGCTGATTAATGAAGTTAAAGCAACACTGTTTGACGTGTATGAAAACCAGAACTATCCGATCGAGAATATTTATGATAAGATAAATGTTAACCGGGAATCGGGGCGTAATCCATTATTTGATGTAATACTTGTTCTGCAGAATATGGGAGGCTACGAATTCCAATCTGAAGGAATAAATTCAGTTATTAAGGAATTCAATAATCACAGCGCTAAGTTTGATCTTTCATTTACCTTTACAGAGCAGAATGAAATGCTCAACCTAAAACTGTACTACAGAACGAGCCTGTTTAAAGAAGAAACAGCTGCAAGAATGTGTCGCCACCTGGAAAATATAATGAACGAAATGTGCCTGGCTCCGGAAATGAGAATTGGCAGCATGAAGATGATTGATTCCCACGAACTTAAAGCGCTTTTATATGAATTTAACCACACGGAAGCAGAATGGCCGGAGAATAAAACTGCCCACGAGATATTCGAGGAAACAGTAAGACGCTTTCCTGAAAGAACAGCAATCGAGCTGGGTGACAAATCATGGACATACAGCGAACTTAACGACAGAGCAAACAGCCTTGCGAAAATACTAAGAAGTAAAGGCGTTAAAGCTGATACAATTGTAGCCATTTTTCTGGAACGTTCAATGGAAATGGTTCTCAGTGCCCTGGCTATTATCAAAGCTGGCGGGGCTTACCTGCCGGTTATTCCCGAATATCCACCGGAAAGAATTGATTTCATGTTGTCGGACAGTGGTACGAAGATTCTTCTATCAAGCAGTGAACTTGGAAAAAGGCTGGATTTTGAGGGTGAAATCATTGATGTTTATGATCAGGCACTTTACTCTGAAAAATGTGAAAATCTTGAACCAATATCCTGTCCGGATGATATGATTTATATCATATATACTTCAGGATCAACAGGCAAACCCAAGGGAGTTATGCTTGAACATCACAATCTTGTCCGCCTTCTGAAAAACAGCCGCTTTCAGTTTGATTTTGACGAGCATGATGTCTGGACTTTATTCCATTCATTCTCATTTGATTTCTCGGTTTGGGAAATGTACGGGCCGCTGCTGTTCGGTGGTAAGCTTGTGGTTGTTCCGAAGGAAGAAGCACAAAACCCGGAAGATTTTATCAAATTGCTTTCAGATAAAAAAGTGACAGTACTGAATCAGACTCCCGGGGCATTCTATAACCTGATAGAAACCGAGGAACATTTTACAGAGAAATTACTTGGCCTTCGCTTTGTAATATTTGGCGGTGAGGCTCTGAAGCCGATATTGCTGAACAATTTCCACAAACGCTACCCGGAAACAAAACTTATTAATATGTATGGTATCACTGAAACAACCGTACATGTGACTTATAAAGAAATAGGTCAGTATGAAATTGATAATAATATCAGTAATATCGGGCTTCCTATACCAACACTGACCTGCTATATAATGGATACTGAACAGCATATCGTCCCCTACGGAGTTGCAGGAGAGCTTTGTGTTGGAGGTGAAGGCGTTGCACGTGGCTATATGAATCGTGAAGAACTAACCGGGGAGAGATTTATTCCCAACCCATACCGCCCTAAAGAAAGAATGTACCGAAGCGGCGACCTTGCCCGAAGGCTGCCGTCCGGCGAAATGGAATATCTTGGAAGGATAGACTTCCAGGTGAAGATACGCGGATTCAGGATTGAACTGGGAGAAATTGAAGATAAACTGCTGAAACATAATGAAATAAATAAAGTAGTTGTTCTGGCTAAAGAAGAAACACACGGCGAGAAATATCTCTGTGCCTATTATGTATCTGAAAATGAGATCACTGTTAATGAACTCAGGGAATTTCTCCATAAGGATCTGCCGGACTACATGGTTCCGTCATACTTTATCCACATGGATGAATTTCCGCTTACCTCAAACGGCAAGGTTGACCGTCGCCAGCTTCCCGAACCGGGTGATAAAATTTCCTCAGGGGCAGAATTTGTTGCTCCCCGAAATAAAAAGGAAGAAAAGATCGCTAACGCATGGATGGAAATTCTCGGGCTTGATAAGATAAGTATCAAAGACGATTTCTTCTCACTTGGCGGACACAGCCTGAAAGCCGTGGCGCTGACGGCTAAACTCCAGAAGGACTTCGACGTCCGGGTAAATGACATTTTTGAATATCCGACAATCGAAGAACTTGCAGAAAATATCAATGAATCTGAGGATAACCTGAAAATCAGGCTTGAAAAACTGAGAGAATTTAAGTTCAATGATGTTGATTACAGAACAGTACCGGAATTGAAAACCGAGGAAGAGGAATATCAGAAAGAAGTCAGCCAGCTTGCCTGCCTTGACCTGACTGTACACAATGGCTATAAGCATATACTGTTAACAGGGGCTACAGGTTATCTCGGTATTTATCTGCTAAGGGATTTAAGCCGCAAAGAAGGTGTTAAAATTACTGCCATTGTGCGAGGCGACAGTAATGATAAAGCAATGCAAAGGCTGGAAAATAAACTGAAATTCTATTTCCCCAATGATTATATTGATATTCAGGAATCAGGTGTGGAGGTAATATGCGGAGATATTGCCGAAGACAGTTTGGGTTTGGATAATGAAAATTATTCGCGGCTTTGTGAAGAATGCGACTGTGTATGGCACTCAGCTGCGATTGTTAAGCACTACGGCGCTTACGAAGATTTCTATCGGGCTAATGTGAAAGCAACCGATAATATTCTTGCCTTTGCCGGTGACGGACGTAAAAAAGATTTTCACCATATTTCGACAATTTCAGTTGCTCTCGGACATGTTCCCGGCAATGATGTTGTTCTATTTTCCGAGGATAAATGTGATATTGGCCAGGAAGTAGATAACTATTATGTTAAAACAAAACTCGAAGCCGAAACAAGGGTTATCGCAGCCCGTGAAAAAGGGATAAAAACCAATATTTATCGTATAGGAAATATAGTTTATAATTCGGAGACAGGAGTTCACCAGCAGAATATTGATGACAATGCATTTTATAACATTTTCCGTGCATTTATAAATATTGGTGCTGTTCTAAAGGGTGATTATTACGACTTTTCTTTTGTTGATTACGTCAGTAATGCCGTGCTTACTCTTTCCGGAAGGGAAAACCTGTTGAACAGTACTTACCACATCGAAAATCCGATGAAGGTTGATATTTCAGACATATTATCCGGCAGTAAGTTGAACCTTAACGTGGAAACATTCGACCTGAAAGAATTCATTCACTTCCTTTATTCAAATTTCGAAAGAGATGGATTCAGGCCGTTTATCGAGGCAATAATGCTTCACAAGGGTTGGCTGAGCGAGGACTTCGATAAAATCAACGCCACAAAGATGGATATCCTTTCTGATAAAACAGCCAAAGCTCTTGAACTCAGCGGGTTTGAATGGAAGAAACCTGATGAAAATAAAATGAGAAATATGGTGGTTAATTCATTGCAGCAGAGAATAGAATTCCTGAATTCACTTGATCTCTTCAAAGAAATGGATGACGAGGCTATTTCATCATTAGCCGGCATTGCCATGGAAAGATATTACGATCCCGATGAGGAAGTTGTTTGGGAAAATGATATGAACAGGGATGTTTACCTTATTCGTGAGGGCGCTGTCGAGCAGATGAGGCACTCGGTAATGGGATGGCTCGGTACTATCAATGTAATTGGTACAGGAGAGATTTTCGGTGAAGGTGCTGTGTGGGATGACAAATCCTCTGTTACAGCCCAGCCGGTAATAAGTTCCGCGAGAATAATGAAGCTGCCGAAAGACAAACTGAAGACGCTGCTTACCAAACATCCGGACCTTGCTTTGCGTCTCTCCCATTACCTTCATGATCAGACTGACAAGCTGAAGAAGATGATAGTAGAGATTTAATCTATGTTGTTATTTATCCGATGACTTTAAGTCATCGGATAAATTTGATAAAAAGCTGATTAAAAAATTTACTGGATGAAAAAAATCGATAATTGATAATAGCTTGGAGAATCTTTTGGATTTTACATTTACTTCTGTAAAATCCAAAAATTCCTAAATTTTTCAACCATTTTGATTATTTTGCATAAACTTGTAATTATTTGTTTTATAAATCTTTGGATAAAAGAATGAGAAATCTTTTCATAATATTTTTGGGCCTGTTTGTTTTGAATATTACACTTAATGCACAGGATATAATACCCAAAACAACTAAGCATGAAGGTAAAATTTTTACTGCCGAGGATCTGATGTCGTTAAGCAGACTCGGGTCGCCAGTTCTTTCTCCTGATGGAAAAACATTAATTTACAGCGTCAGGATACCTGATATAAAATCAAATAAATTCAAATCGAAAGTGTATTCAATTGGTATTGACGGCGAGGACAGAAAAAATATCCCGGCAGATAATAACGGGAAAAGCAGTATCAGCTGGATGAAAGACGGAAAGAAAATTGCTTATTTGAACAGTGGCAGTGGAAGCAACCAGGTTTATACGGGCGAATATCCCAATGGCAGCGCAAAAATGATCACTAACGCCCCGAATGGTGTTGAAACATATCACATATCTCCGGATGGAAAATATGTTTGTTACACATCGGATGTTCAAATGAAGAAAACTGTTGCAGAGCAATACCCGGATTATAGCCAGGCAAAGATCAGAATATACGATGATCTTCCTATAAGGCACTGGAGTGTTTGGAATGATGAGTATTATTCTCATTTATTTGTTCAGCCTGTTGGTGGTGGTAAGGCAAAGGATCTGATGAACGGTGAAATATATGAAACCCCGGTAAAACCATTCGGAGGAGCCGAGGAGATTGCCTGGTCGCCTGAATCAAACCAGATTGCCTACACGAGCAAGAAAACCCCTGACTACGAGATGAATACAAATACAGATATTTTTCTTGTTGATATCAATACCGGTAAAACCAGAAATATTACCAAAGATATGCCTGGTTTTGATAAGTTCCCTCAATATTCTCCTGATGGAAAATGGATAGCATTCACCAGCCAGGAAAGAGCAGGGTTTGAATCAGACAAAATTCGCCTTATGCTTTATAATCGTCAGTCGGGGAAAATTGAATATCTTACGAAAAATCTGGATCAATGGGTTTATGATTATATTTGGTCGCCTGATAGTAAAAATATTTATTTTACTGCCGGAGATAATGCTACCATCCAGGTTTATAAGATTGATCTTTCCGGAAAATACGAAATGCTGACCAAGGGGTTTTATAATTATGGTGGTGGTATGCAAATTACTCCTGACGGAAATTACCTTGTTGTTGGACGCCAGGATTTTCAGCACCCCATAGAATATTTCAGGCTGAAAATTAATGGTGGCGAACTGGTACAGCTTACAAAAGAAAACTTTTCAAGAACTATAAAATACGAAAAAATTAAAGTTGAAGAGAAATGGGTAGAATCTACGGATGGTAAGAAAGTTCACTGCTGGGTATTATATCCTCCGAACTTTGATCCAAACAAAAAATATCCAATGATAACTTATCTTCAGGGTGGGCCGCAGTCAACAATAACTCCACGTTTCCATTTTCGTTGGAATCACTACATGATGGCTTCTCAGGGGTATATTGTTATGGCTCCTAACCGCAGGGGGCTTCCCGGCTTTGGACAGGATTGGAATGATGCTATCAGCAAAGACTGGGGTGGAATGCCAATGACTGATATTCTTGCCGCAACCGATGCCATGGCAAAAGAACCTTATGTTGACAAAGACGGGCTTTGTGCCGTTGGAGCAAGTGCCGGAGGTTATGCTGCATTCTGGCTTGCCGGCCACCATGATAACAGATTTAAAGCATTTATTGCTCATTGTGGGGTATTTAACTTTGAAAGTATGTATGGTTCAACCGAGGAATTGTGGTTTCCCAACTGGGAATATGGCGGCCCCTATTGGGAAAAAGAAAATCGCGAGCAGTACGAGAAATTCTCACCTCATAAATACGTTCAGAATTGGAATACTCCAATATTGATAACAACAGGTGAGTATGATTTTCGTGTTCCATACACGCAGAGCCTCGAGGCTTTTACTGCTGCACAGGCACAGGGAATAGATTCAAAGATAATTATTTTCCCGAATGAAACCCATTTCATTGCTCATCCTCAGGAATTTATTATCTGGAATACAGAATTTTTCAAGTGGCTGGATAAATACTGCAAAAAATAATTTTGAAAAATTGATGAATATTTAAGGGGCTGTTTCAAATGGGGCAGCCTCTTTTTTTAGTGTGTCAAATAGAATTCATGTTGAGGAATAAAGATTGTTTGCCTGCCTGATGTTTGTAGTAGTATTACTACAATAGCCACATCCTATATACTACAATAAAATCATTGTTTCAGCTATTGAATTAATAACTGTTACTGAGTATATTTCAACCAGAGCTTTGGTAATGATTGAAGACATACAGGAAAGGGCAATAAAATGACTGAATACACAACACCGGTATCAAGGAAAGTACGCGATATTTCCTCGTCAGTAGTATTTATACTGGCAATACTTTCGATTCTTTTATTCGGAATTCTCGTATAAACAGAAGTTGTAAAAATTTGCTGCTGTTTAGTCAGGAAAATATAAAAAGCAAGGCTGAAAGAGATTGGGATGAAGATGATAATCCGATTACGTAAGGGAAGAGCTGTCTTGGATTTGATATATGAATAAAATGTACAAAATGGTAAAACCTGACTAAGTCCCCCTGTACAAAAGCAGCTTATAAAGGCCAAGTAACAAACTTAGGCCTTTTTTTTTGTGTTAAATCAGAAAAATTATTATTATTACATCCATGAATAAAATCGGAATATTCGGTGGCAGTTTCAATCCCGTGCATATCGGGCATTTTGAAATAGCGAAATCTTTCATTAAAGAAATGAATCTGGATAGGTTGCTGCTTATACCCGCTGCAGTTTCTCCTTTCAAGAAAGATTTAAGAAATGATATTGCAGATAATATCAGCAGGCTTGAAATGTTAGATATATTTGTTAATGAATTTACTGATAATAAGCCTGAAATTGAAAGCTATGAAATTGACAAAGGCGGAATATCTTATACTGCTGATACGGTTGAATATCTCAGGGGAAAATATCCCGGAGCACAACTTTTCCTTCTTATCGGTGGCGACCATCCAGGATTATTCAGGAAGTGGAGAAAATGGCAGTATATTCTAAGTAATGTAAATATATGTATTATCGATCGTCCAGGGTATGTTAATGCTGAAGAAAAAAATGCCATAATTAATGACCTGTCAACAGAAAATACAGCTCCGATATTTCTGAATTCCCCAATGATTAATATTTCTTCGTCAGAAATCAGGGACATTATAAAAAAATCCGGAACTATAAATGGGTTAGTCCCGGAAGGAGTTGAGAAATATATTTATAAGAAAGGATTGTATCGTTGAAATTTGTTAAATTATTTCGAATACCTGCTTACCTCGAAATTTGATACTCCGCCTTTTATCCTTATGCTAATCTTTTTCTTGCTATCATCATAATTCTCAGATATATACCTGTTGTTTCCTACAGATTTGAATCCGTAAAAATCTCTGCTCGACAGCCCGGTTTTGTATGTTATTTCACATCCGGCTTCTTCAGGAACTTCAATTTCAATATTTGAGACACCGGCATCTATCTGAATTTCGCTAAATTCCTGTTTGTCGCCAATTTTTAGATTGATATCTGCTGCTTTGGCATTTAGTTTCAAGCTGTGGAGTTTAAACGGAGTAAGATCGCAAACTGCATTAGCTGCACCAACTTTCATTTTCATGTGCCAGTCAGGATCAGGGTTTAATTTTACGATCGCTTCGTTATCATGATGAGCGTGTTTTATGAAATGCCCGCCCTGTGATAAACGAAATTTAACCTCAGCAACATCATTATCTATTTCAGAAGAAATCTTACCACCATTGGTAAATCCTCTTGTATTAACAACAACAAGACGGGTGTTGTCCGAGAGTGTATCGAAATATATTTCACCGGCAGCTCCCGTAAAATCAAGTTCGGCAGTTTTTACATTCTCTTCGTAATTGATTGAAAAGCTTGAGGAAGCTATGTCGTCACAATCAAATTCATCAAACTCTGCAGCTTCAGCCAGCGCTTCAATATCGTCAATATTATCGGATATAAACCTGTATGGTGTGGTAATCGAGCCAATTATTATCAGAGAAATCAATAATGCGCTCAATCCGGCAAGAATTCCTTTAACATATACTGGTACTTTCAGAAGAGAAACTCCCCAAAAGATTAGAATAAGTGGCCAGTAGTCGATAATATCAGCAAATACTATATTGGTTATTCCGAAATTATTCAGAAGAAAAAATAGCCCAAGGAATACGAGCAAAGCTCCCCAAAATATTGCACTCGGTTTCATATTACTTCACCTCAGCAGTCTTATTTATATTTTTAAACATTATGTATGAACCGAACGCTATTAGTGCAAGCGGCCAGAACATCGAAAACTCAACCCATGGCGCTAACTGGTTCAGCAGAAATAGCAAACCGATAAAGATCAGAAGTATGCCACCAAATAGGTTTCTTTTCTGTTTTTTTGTTTCATTTTGTTCGTTATATTCATTTTCAAAAGAGTCTTCACTTCCCGGAACATAATTTTCGTCAACAATATATTCATCGTTTTCCGGCCCTGTGTTCACAGTTACATAATCGTACTGCTTAGGAACGATTATCCAAAGTACAAAATATACCAGGATACTTGTTCCGAAACCGAAAAGAGCTGTTAGAATGAAAATTGCTCTTACAACTACCGGGTCAACATCAAAATATTCTCCGATACCGCCGCATACTCCGGCAAAAATTTTCTGTTTGCTGCTTCGTTTCAATTTTTCCATTTTCTTTTTCCTTCGATACTTATCATAACCCTTTAGTAATAAGTACGGCGGTTTGAAAATAAAGTTGCGTTATAAAATTACTATCGGGATAAATAAATATTTCCGCTTATTCTTTTCCGCAATATGATACAAATTCCCGGAAATAAATCAACTTTTTATCTGTTTTCAGGATAAATTTTAAAAAATCAATCTTTAACTCTCAGACGTATGGATCTGTTAAGGAAACGACCCTGAGGAGTTGCTTCATTATATTTTTCACTACCCCTGCTTGCAGTAATAGTAAATTTGCCGGGAGCAACGGATTCGATAAACTTTCTTGTTTTTCCTGCTCTTTCTGTTTCAAGCTGAACATTACGTTGTTCGGTTCCAAGTGCGTCTGCCGATCCGTATATTATTATGCTGCTTCCTTCGGGTAATTTTTCTGTAAGCTGCCTTAGAAGCTCTTTGTTTTCAGAACTTAATTCTGAAGAATTATAATCAAAGCGCAGAATAGCTTCAAAATTATCCAAATTAAGTTCAACCTGGCGGCTTTCAATATCCGAAATATCAATATCTTTATCAGCTTCAGCTGTCTTAGTTTCAAAATTCAGAACAGCTTTAAGGTTTAATACTTCTTCATCATTTGCAAGGCGTTTTAGAACAGGTATTTTAACAGGAGAGTCGTGTTCCACTTCTTTAATAAAATTCCTAAATCCTTTCAGGCTTGGCTTCCTGCCTTCCGGAATATTGGCATATCTCGGTTTTACCTGATAATCACCCTGCAATTCAGCATAATTCTGAATATTTACATATTCCTGAGTAGGAGCATTTTTCAATATTATATCTACTCTCTGATTTTCGATAGCTCCCTCCTCAAAATCCTGATTAGATAATATTCTGGGGTAAATCCGATACCTTATTGTGATAATATTTCCAGGAACACCACATTTGATCAGTGCATCTTTGGCTGATTCTGCCCTTGCCTTTGCCAGGCTTGTTCCTGCCGGTTCATTGTCCTTGCCGGACGTAGCGCCTTCCAGAGTTATCTCAGCTTCGGGATTTCGTTTTACAATATCAGCAATTCTCTGGAATAAATAATAATGGATATCTATTGCATCATCAATATTTTCAAAATCATTTCCGCTTTTGATAATGTATTCGTCAGGAATTTTATCTGAATTCCTGTCAAAAAATACTGCATTTACCAGTGGCACCGTAGCAGTTAATTCATTGCCGGTAAGAATTTCAAATTTATAATCAGTAATCTCCACATCCAATACAGGGTCCGGTGGTGGCGGAGGTGGCGGTATGATCTTTTTTTCTTTTTCTATTTCTTTTTTATCTTCTTTTGCTATAACAGGTTTTTCAATATCTTTTACAGGTTCTTCGGCAGGAGGCTCCGTAATAGGAGCTTCTTTTCGTTTTATTCCGAGACGCAGCCCCAGCTCAAGCCTGAGCGCTGCTGATTTCCAGGTTACATCTTTAACAAAATTAGTTAAGTTATAATCAAACACAATACTTTGTGAAAAATGGCTGCTTTTACCAACTTTCAGCAGATTTTCAAGCCCGAAACTGATACCTGTAACGGGAGAAGCTATTGGTGCAATATCTCCTGATGCAATTTCTCTTTCCCTTAAATTTTTGCCATCATAAATGAAAACCACGTTGTTCGGAGAAACTATCTCTTCGCTTTGCCTGAATGTAGCGCCCGAAGAAAAACCGAACCTGAGATCGGCATTTAACCTGAGTGGCCCGGAAATGAATTTATCCGTTAAGGTATACCTTATTCCCGGCATAATTTCGATAAATGGCAGTGTTGCATCCATTTTGTTATCTGTTTGAACTTCAACCGGTTCCATCAGTACAGAATCCCGGGAAAGAAAAGAATTCGAAACTTTTAGCAGGCCGCTTCTGTCAAACCATCCGGCGCCAAGTGAAATTTTCAAATTGTCACTTAACGGATATTCAACAGACAGTGATGCTGTCAGGCCGCTACCAGAACCGGATTTGAATAATCCACAATCGATTGCGCCCTTGAACCGATAAAAATCAGCAGTATGAAAATTAAACAGGTAACCAATCTTAGGGTGAATGGCTATTCTTTCATTATTCAGTGTCTTTTCGGCAGCTGCCGCATGAATATACGACAAAAAATACGAGACTATCAGCAGTATGATGAATTTTTTCATGTTAAAGATCAATTCCGGGATTTTTTTTGCACAACATCTGTTAAAGATAACAAAAAATTGTTATGTTAAGCACAAAAATTTTTCAAAATTCGGAAATCAATAATGGTAATAAAAGAACAATCGGATGAAATGCATGATTTTCTTAAAGATGCGTCAAATTTTCATGGTAGTGCCGAAATTATTTTTATTCCGGAAACCCCCGATGAAATATCTATGGCTGTAAAAAATTGCCGGAGCCGAAATATTCCGCTAACTGTTTCCGGTTCCAGAACGGGGCTTACAGGCAGTGGTGTTCCTCTTGGCGGGGCATTGATTTCAATGGAAAAGCTTAAAACAATATATCTGCCGGATGAGGAAAATAAAACCATTAAAGTTGATCCGGGAGTAACACTTAAGGAACTTAACGACTTTTTATCCACTAAGGGGTGGTTTTACCCTCCGAATCCAACTGAATACAATAGTTCAATAGGTGGAAATACTGCCACCAATGCTTCCGGGGCCCGGACCTTTCGATACGGGCCAACAAGGGAATTTGTGGAGTCGTTAGAGCTTGTAATGGCAGACGGAGAAGAAATTGAGATAAAAAGAGGACAAACCTTTGAACGTATGGGGTCCATTAGAATTAAAAAATCCGACGGTAATTTCTATGATGTGCCTTTTAAAGATATTGATATGCCCACAACCAAACATTCTGCCGGATACTATTTACGACCGGCTATGGATGCTATTGATCTTTTTATTGGGTCCGAAGGTACACTCGCGTTGATCAAATCAATAACTCTCCGATTTATTGATGCTCCGGAAAAAGTATTCGGTGGAATAGTATTCTTCGATAAAAGAAACAATATGCTTGATTTTATTGATGAATTGCGATACAATGGTGCTGAAAACAGGGATAAGGAGTTTGCTGAATTAACTGCTATTTCGCCAAGGCTAATTGAATTTTTTGACTACAAAGCTCTTGACCTTTTACGTCAGGATTTCCCGGAAATACCTGCTAATACGACCGGTGCTGTTTGGTTCGAGCAGGAATGTGTGCTTGCTCGCGAAGATGAACTTATTGAACAGTATTACGATTTGATAAATAAATATACTGCCTATGCCGATGATACCTGGTTTGCAATCGATCCGCATACAGAAGAAAAATTATCAGAGTTCAGGCATTCGCTGCCCCTGAAGATCCAGGATATAATTAGCCGGGGTGCGCTTCTTAAAACGGCAACTGATACTGCTGTTCAACTTGATGATTTCAGAGAGTTTTTCAATTATCTGGACAAATCATTTAATGATTCAGGCCTGACATCATGCATTTTCGGGCATATTGGTAATTGTCACCTTCATGCGAACCTGTTTCCAAAAAATGATCAGGAAAAGAAACAGGCAGAGGAAATATACAGGAATGTACTTGATTGGAGTGTGAAAAGAGGCGGAACAATTTCGGCGGAACACGGGATAGGAAAATTAAAGAAAAAATATTTTGGAATTTTGTACGATGAAGACAAAATACACTGTATGAAAGAGATTAAAAAAGTATTTGATCCCGAAGGGATTCTCGGGCAGGGAACATTACTGTAAATGTTGATAAAAAAATCCTTATAATATGGTGATAGTATTATTAATTTTTACTATTTTTATAACATGGAAAAAATTCTGTTTGAAATAGAAAAACAACTCGAAAGCGATAAAAAATCTGTACAGATTGTAGAACCGCTTTTTTATGATATCCGGAAAAAAGTAGATATTCCGGACGAGAAATTTTATAACTTGCTTATTGCTGTTACTGAAGCCTTGAATAATGCTATTTGCCACGGGAATGATCAGAATCCCGATAAAAAAGTTTACTTCCATATTAAGGCTACCGGCAGTGAGATTCAAATTACTATACAGGATGAAGGCAGCGGATTCAACCATGAGGAAGTTGCTGACCCAAGGCAGCCTGAAAACCTTATGAAAGCCAGCGGGCGAGGGGTTTTTTTGATTAAAACACTGATGGACGAAGTTAATTACCAATCAGGGCCTGAGGGTACCACGCTCAGAATGGTATTCCTGTTGAGTTAATTTTATGGGGGTTTAATGGATAACGGTCAGAATGACCTTGTCAGGGTAGTTAGTGAAAATTTGGCAATGCCTTCTGGTGATGGTGCTGCCAATTTGTTCTTTTTGATAAGTGGAATATTTGGTACCGGCAAGACTTCATTTGTTCGCAGAATTGCAGATACAGTAGTAAGGAATAGTGATTTTGATTTAATTCTGCCATTAAATGCAGCTCACGATATCAGGTTCCTTCCCGATATGCTCTGCAAGATAGCTGACCAGAAAATTGTTCCTGATAAAAATAAAAATTTAATTTTTGCCGAGACTATATCGAACAAAGAGAATATTGATAAAATAATTCCTGAATCAAAAGTAAAAAACTTTGAATTTCATGAATTAATTCTTGATAATCTGTATTTAAAATCTACTCCCGAGTTAAGGCTTTTTGAACCTGATAAAAATCATTATGAAAATTTAGCTAAAGAAAATTTCCCTAATGATAAACGGTTGCCCCTATTGCTTCAGAATGGGAAAATTTGCGCTGAATCATTTATTATTGACCTGATAACGGGGTTTTATCCTTCTATCGCTGACCCGGATGATTTCGAGAAACCGGAAAAACCATTGAAGATATTGTTTATTATCGATAATTCTGATGAGATTACCGGTTCTTTATCCGAATGGCTTACCGAAATTTTTGCAGGATATTATTATTCTGCGAAGCTCCGCGATTTTAATTTCTATGATATGTCATCAGCCCCGGCTGGGCTGAGGGTAGTTGATCTGTTTGATTTCAGGTTTATCGTTTCATCCAGAGAAAGAACTCTTGAAGAAATTTTATCGGTAAAAAATATTGATATTTTTAAAAGAAGGTATTCAATTGATTTTGCCCCTTTCAAAAAGCATGACCTGAAAGAGATTATTGAAGAAATGCTCCCGGGAAAAGATTTTGATCTGGAAATGATTTACAGGCTTACCAGAGGTATTCCTTATCTGGTTGAATTGTGGATTGATATCCAGAGGGTTGGCGGGCATGAGAATACCAACGGTGATAAATCAGTCTTTCAGCAGGCTGCCGACATGATTATGAAATATCTGCCGGAATATCAGCGGGACTGGCTTATGTCTGCTTCCTTCCTTGGTGATTTCGACCTTCAGGATCTGAAATGTATGCCTCTTCTGAAGGAATTTTATGCTGAAGCGTATAATTTTTTCCTGAATGCACCTGAATATGCCGAAATAATTGAAGGCAGCGACGGAAGAGTACAGATAATTCCCGAAATATCGCATTTTATCAGGGAGGCTCTCCGTTTTGAAGCTTCTGCTGCTTACCGTCAGCTTGATAAAATGGCTGCAATAATTCATTCCGGAGCGCAACTTCTTGCTTCATATACAGCTAAAGAGATTGAAGCATTATTTGTTATATCAATTTTCAGGTCATTCGATGTTAATTCTGCTATTAAGTATATTGTCCCGGAGAAAATTGATATAATTAATGATCTGGTTACCAAAAAACCGGACTTATTCCAACGAAATAAATTTACGATTGCTCTTGCAGACAGATTCAGAGAATCTGTCAGGGAATATTTTAAACTTTATAACAGTGATTATTTTAATGACCTTAGAAGCAGTGTAGAGGAATTTTGGAAAAGAAGGCGGAATGAGATTAGGGAAAAGATAAAATTAAGTGAAGAAGAACTTACCGGACAAATAAAAACCAAAAGAGAACTTGAAGCCTCACTGAAAACAAAAGCGGAGGACTATGAAAATATCAGGAAACAGTATCTTGAAAATGAAGAGGTTCTAATTGCACTTAGGAATCGTAAGAACGAAACTCTTGAAAATACCGCTTTAAAACCTATTTTAATAAATATTTCAGCGACTCTTATTGTTTTCCTTATTACTTATTTTGCTGATGGATTTTCAGGCAGTGCGGTTGGAATTATATTGCTGATAATTACTGGTTTGTTAGCTCTAAACAGCGGGAGGTTTATTAAAAGAAGAATGGATTTTAATAAAGAATTGAAAAATCTTGATAAAACCCAATCAAATATAACAGAGTTAAATATTGATATGAATGATATGCTCGAAAAAATGCGAACGTTAAAGTCAGAGCATGATTCTGCTGAATCTAAAGTTAATGAGCTGAAGACCCGCATAGAAAACCTAAGGAATATTGTTCGTGAGGAAAATGAAAAAATTAAAGAAGCCTATATCTGATTATTAAAACAAATCATCAAAACTAATTGTTTACTATTGTTGAAATATTAATTTGGCAATAGAAGTTATTACGATACGTTTTTATTATTAGTAATAACAAATATAATAATTAGGAATATCTAAGAAATGAAAAAAGCATTTAACATATTTTTTGTGATAACGTTTTTTTTGATAGCTAAATATGATCTTTTAGCACAGAATTTCAGCCCGGAGGACTTCACCGGAAAGTGGTACGGTACAATTGAGAGTGAGTGGCAGTATTACCGTGAGGATATTGAAATAACACTATATCCTGACGGGACATATGAAGAAACGTCAGGAAGACTGATGCCTTCAATCTATCCAAATACTCAAACATGGGATATTGATTACGAGAATAATCGATTGCATTTTCAGTATTTGAGTGTAGTATATGCCGGAAGAAGATCATATCAGCATTTTTACTACGATATTGTTGATTTTACAGGTGATATGTTTGAATTACATTACAATTTTTGGAATGATCCTGAACCAAATCCTGATGCCCAAAAATTAATTCTTTCAAGATCGATTACGTCTGTTGGAGAAAAATTCAGCAACGAAAACAGAATGTTGATAAAGGTCTTTGATATGTATGGCAGGGAATTACCACTTGATACTAAATCGATACCGGCGATATATTTGTACGATGATGGAAGTATTGAAAAGAAGTTAATTGACAATTAATATAAAACAAAAGAGAAAATATCAAGAATACTTCCTCTTTTGTTTTGTGGCTGAAAATGTTAATTAAAATTGAAAACAAGAGGATGTAGCCTGGATAACTAAAATTAAGATCAAAGGAAATAATCTGATGATGTATCACAATCACCAAAGAATTTTTTGGGAGACATTCCTGTAAATTTTTTAAACTCATTTATCATGTGGGACTGGTCATAATAACCGCATTTATATGTGAGGCTGGTCATTTTCAGGTTTTTATCTTTTGATTTCTCGTTTATGGCATTTTGAAAACGAACAATTTTCAGAAATTGCTTTGGAGAAGTACCAATGAAATCGGAAAAAGTTCTTTCGAATTGCTTGCGGCTGAAACAGGTTTCGGATGCCAGTGTAGTAATATCCAATGTACCCTTCGATAGTGTAATTAACTTTATACACTCGTTAATCCTGTCAAAATTCTGTTTCAGGTGCTTTTTTCGAATAAATGAAAGAAAAAAGCTTTCAATAATTATTACTCTTTTTTCAAATGATTCTGCTTCGAACAATCTGTTTTCAAGTTTATTTGCCTCGTATTTAAAAATAAAATTTAATGGGATATTTTGATTGATGAACTCATTCAAAGGAATATCCAGAAACATTGATAAACCGTGCGGCTTAAACTGAATTGAAAAGATCGATAATTTTCCGGATACTTTGATATCATAGTATCCGGCCAGCTGTCCGGTAATAACAGAATTTGTTACAATACTGCGGTTTTCATCAAGCGAAACGGGTTTATCACCAAGATAGAATATCAGTTCAAATAGGCCGTTGGGAATAATTCTGTTAATATGTCCTTCAATACCCGGATTACAATTCTCGATTGACCAGTATTGCTTGATAAAATTTGATAATATTCCCGTTGGTCTGGCTGTAAAATATTTCATATTTACTGAATATCTATTTACAAAATTTTAATAACTCAGTTATGGTTTAGCAGGGCTAAACCATAACGATAAATCAATTTACTAATTATCACCGTATAAACCTACTTTGTTCCCTTCCGGGTCAATGAAAACAGCAAAATAGCCGAGTTCGTCTGCATCAATCCTTGTTTTTGGCTGAAATATCGTTCCATTATTTGCCTCAACTCTTTCTATCACCCCATCAAGATCATTTCCAGTATTAAAACTTACTAAAACGCCGTCTTTTCCTGGTTTATAGTCAGGTGAATAAGAAATTGCTCCTTCACCTCCAGGAAAGCAGGCCATTTTCTCATGTCCGTAATCAATACCTTTCAATTCAATTTTGAGAATTCTACTGTAAAATTCAACAGCCCTTTCAAAATTTTCTGTTGGGATATCAACCCATGCGATAAGTTTTGTCATTGTATTATCCTGTTGTTGAAAAAAATATTACAATGCAAAAATATGATTTGACCAATTTATAAAATTGTAAAATTGCGACAAAAGTCACCTGAGAATATTATATTAAAAGTTTACATTTTTTAACAAAAAAACTCGTCCCGAAGTTTTATTTATCAGGACGAGTTTAATTATTTTTATAAAGCCATTTACTCAGCAGTTTCTTCATCGCCGTTGCCACTATCGAACAAAGCAACTACAAATTTTTCCGGATCGAATACCTGCAGGTTGTCAATTTTCTCGCCCACGCCAATATAGCGTACAGGTATTTTCAGCTCGGCTGCTATCGGAATTACCACACCGCCTTTGGCAGTTCCGTCAAGCTTGGTAAGAACGATACCGGTGATAGGCGCTGTTTTCATAAATTCCTTAGCCTGCTGAATGGCATTTTGTCCCGTGGTAGCGTCAAGTACCAGGAAAACTTCGTCGGGAGCTTCGGCTTTGAGCTTTTTCATCACTCTTGCCATCTTTTCCAATTCCTTCATCAGGTTAAATTTATTATGCAGCCTGCCGGCAGTATCAATAATCACAACATCTTTATTTTTCTTAATAGCCGATTCAATAGTTACGTAAACCACCGATGAAGGGTCCGCCCCGGGATTCTGATGGACAATATCAACACCTGCCCGTTCAGCCCATACGTCAAGCTGCTCGTTCGCGGCGGCACGGAACGTATCTGCTGCCCCGATTATTACGTCCTTGCCGGCATTTTTATAGTTGTGGGCAAGTTTACCGATTGTTGTGGTTTTGCCAACGCCGTTCACGCCGATAACAAGAATCACGTGTGGTTTATTGCTATCGTCAACAGAGTAGGCAGCATCATTTTCGGCTGACGGAGATTTCAGCAGGAGATTATGAATTTCGTCTTTTAGCAGGTCGAATACTTCCTCGCCTTTTTCATAACCTTCTTTTTTTACCCTCGTTCGGATTTTATCCATCAGCAGGTCTGTGGTATTAACGCCGATATCAGAAGTAATCAGTACCTCTTCAATCTCGTTCAGCAGGTCCTCGTCAATTTTACGGCCGGCTCCGAGAACAGCTTTGATATTATCAACAAAACTTTCCCTGGTTTTCTTCAGGCCTTCTTTCAGTTTATCAAATTTCAGGGCATCGCCGGTTTGCTGAACAACCTCGGAAACTTTTTCTTTTAACTTCTTAAAAAATCCCATATCTAATCACTTAATATTTATATTATATACATTTAAGCTGCTAATTTTTTCAGCTTACAAAAATAGCTAAAAAACGCGTTTAAAAACAGCATTTTATGATAATTATCATTTGCCGGCTTTTTTTAACTCTTTTATGGCTCTGACGGTATAATGGAGCAGCGAAATAACCATTGCCACAGTTACTGCAATAAAACCGTATTTTTCCATGAATGTACACCCCAGGTATACAGCCACCATTACCAGCCCTATCAGGCCGACAGTTACTTTTCCGGTATAGTTGGAAGGAAGTACGAAGTTCAGCTTTTTGCTGGTATATATTCCCCCGGCCATGATTATCAGGTCACGCGCGAGAATGGTCGCAGCAAACCAGGGCGGAATAATTCCTTTCAGAAAGAACAGCAAAGTACCAACACCCACGAAGATTTTATCTGCTATGGGATCGAAAATTTTGCCCCATTCGGATACCTGGTTCATTTTTCTTGCTATATAGCCGTCGGCAAGATCGGAAAAATATGCCAGGAAGGCCAGAATTACGGCGGCAGTTTTGTGATCATACCACAAAACGTAGGCAAAGGGAATAGCAAGAACAGCCCTGAATACGCTAATTAAATTTGATACTGTCCAGATTGATTTCATTTTTTCCATACGAAAATTAATAAAATTCAATTTAAGAATTTTATTTGTGAGTCTCAAATTTCCGGGGGATAAGCAATATGAATTTATCCAATTCCGATAATTCAGACTTGCAGACCCAAAATTACCGTTTGTTTATTCAAGAAACTACTTTCCCGGACAACAACAAAAGCAGAATATTTAATAAGTTTCCGGAAAACCTGTTATTATCTATTACAATACCAGGGTATATCCGGCTGATTTAACTGCAGACGCAATTTCTTTTGTGCTGAAGTTGCCTTTTATCTCGGCTTTTTTGCTTCCGGCATCAACTTTAACTTCCAATACGCCTTTCACTTTTTCAATAGCGTTTTGAACAGTCATTGCACAATGATTGCAACTCATACCTTCAATAATATATGTTTTTGTGTCTTCCATTTTTGTCTCTTCCTTATTGTTTCCCGAGAATCTGTTCCTTAAAAGTTTCCTGTATAACGACAATAGTAAAAATACGAGGAATAATAATGATAACCCGATTTTTATCTCTTCAGAGATAAGGCTGTGTTCCTGGGACTTTACCATCATACTTTGTAAATCAATATTTATAATCGAAAATAACCAGTCCAGAACATATCCGAAAACTATTGCAAGAATTGAGATAACGCCAAGATATACAAATGCTAATTTCTTGCCGAGAGCTTTGGTAATTATAGTGAAACTCGCTGCATTTGTTGCCGGCCCAACTGCCAGGAATACGAACGCCAGGCCTGGTGAGAAACCCTTAAGTATCAAAGTAACTGCAATTGGTATCGAAGCTGTGGCGCACACGTACATAGGAATTCCGATAGCAATCATTAGAAGCATTCCGACTATACCGTTGCTGAAAGTAGAATTATCAAAAAATCCTGCCGGGACAAAATATGCTATCAGCCCGGAAATTATCAGACCTACAAGAAAATGTACTGAAATATCATCCAAAAATTCAACGAATGAATAATTGAACATCTTCCTTAGTTTGCCCTGATCAGGTTTATCTTCACTTCCACAGCCGCCGCCGTCATCACAGCTTTCAGATGATTCTGTATCCTGCCTGGCTGGTGTACTGTTTCCTGTGGCAGGCCGATATATCTGCAGGCCACCCGGAACAACAGTATTATCCGGTGATGTCTTCTGTCCGGTTTTCTTGTGAGCCGATTCACTTCTGTCCATGAAATTTACTACCGTTCCGCCTGCAATCCCCATTATAAATGCGGCAATTGGCCTGAAAATAGCAAATACCCATCCCATCATACCATAAGTTGCTATTATGCTGTCAATTCCTGTCTGGGGTGTTGAAATAAGAAATGAAACTACAGAACCTTTAGAAGCACCGTTGTTGGACATGTAAACAGATGTTGGTATAACTCCGCAAGAGCAAAGAGGCAGCGGCACTCCGAGTAAAGAAGCTTTTATAACAGACCAGATGTTCTTATTTCCTATATGCTTCAACACCATATCTTTAGTAATAGTAATATGCAGCAGTCCAACAAAGAGAAGCCCTATTAGTATGTAGGATGCCATTTCAATGTAAAGTTCAATTATTTCCCCAGTAATATCTATTAATACCATATCATACTTTCATCATATCAAATATTATTATTATATAATCCTAAAAACGATATTAAAGACGAAGAGGCAAGCATTTTAAGGGAAAGAAGATTTGATAATCACAATAGGATATCTGTGAAAAAAAGCTGTTCCCGGGAATGGAACAGCCATTGATCTTAAATAATTGCTGCTATTATTTCAGAATAGTAATAATTCCTTTTGACGAAACAGAACCGGAACTGATAAGATAATAGTAAATTCCGGAACCCAGCCCGTAAGAATCAATGCCGATTTCTGTTCTGCTTTCAGCATCGGAAAAATTGACTTTTTTTACAAGGTTACCGGAAATGTCGAACATTTGAAATGTTATATCATTAGCAAGCCCTGACGGAAGTTTGATAATGGCATTAGAAGTAAAAGGGTTTGGATAAACATAAGAACTCAGATCATAATCAAAATCTGAAACGGAAGTAATATAGTTTATCGATTCAATTTCAAGAAGTCTTACCTGCCCCTTATCCATTATTGCATACAGCCTGTAATCATGTATCTTATTCGCTGCCAGGTGCTCATCAACATAGTTTCCGTAAAATTCAGATTCAGCGGAATTTCCTTTGGCCTTTACTTTTGCAATTATTTTTTCTTCTGAATAATTCTCAATTTTCCGTGTTACAAGGAAACTGTCAATAGCTGTTTCGTATTCTGTTGCCCATGATATATTAACCCTGTTACCTTCAAGAACAGGAGTGAACTTATATCCCGGATCAAAGATAATATTATCGATTTGATATGCAATTTCACTACTTTCAGCGTAACTGCCGTCTTTGTCAATAATCCGGATTTTATAAAAATTGATTTTTCCTCCGGTAAATCCGTTGTCCTCAAAAGAATAGTGTTTCTCGCTGATGCTGCTGCCTGCTGCTTCAACTTCACCAATCTTTTCAAACTCGGTTCTACTGCGTTCAGTTTCAACTGCCCTGAAAACAAAAAATTTATCAGTATTTACTTCGGAAGCAGTCTTCCAATCAATAGTTATAATATCATTTTCAAATTCTGCTGATATTGATTTTAGTTCAGCCGGAGATATCTTCTTTGGCCCGCCTGCAAAAACAAGTACCGGAATTATTAATAAAAGAATGCGAATTATATATTTCATTTCCACTTTGTCCTGATTTTCAATCATTTTACCCGTAAATTTAAATAATTCATGGCAGATAGCAAAATAGAAGGAAACGATTTTCAAAATCCTATCATCAAGCCGGTATTAATATTGAAGCAGTGCATCAGTTGAGAATACTTATAGTATGTGGTTATCCTGTTTCCCGTCATAAAATCGGTTACATTTTTTTCGTATTCCAAATCAATATCTCTTGGAGTATATTCAAATGAAGTAAAAAGCGATACGTTTTTTGTAATTTTAACAGCGATTGTCGTTCCAAGCGCAATAGTATAAATATCTTTGAAATCATCATCCGTTCTGAACTGCAGCCCGCTTGTCCTGTTACCGTCTTTCTCTTTCAATGTATAATATGTGTAGCGGGAGTCGATAGAAAGGATATCAATCCCGATAAAAGGCATTATCAGCATGTAATCTGTTTCAATTCTGTAAATAGCTCCTAAATTTCCGTTGTAATAATGATAATCGATATCTTCAATAATATTGTCCGCAGTAACATAAAAATACGGAGAATATGCATTGTTTATAATCTGATCGAATTTCTTTGCCTCGTCCTCTTTTCCGGACGGGAAATTGATATTGAATTTAAAATATACTCCCCAGTGGTCGTCAAAAAAATAGCTCAGATCAGGAAATCTTAAGTTCCCTGATTCCCCGTTATAGTTTATCAGGTGGTCTGTGGATTGTCCTGTAGTCAGCTTTTTATTTGTAAAAGAGTATCCGTAACCTACCGAAATGTACTTCTGTGGTAATTTTTTTTCATTTGTAAAAGCAGGCCGCACAAAAAAGGAGACTATAAATAATAGAAGTATTGATTTAACTATTAAATTCATATTAGCTCCAGTTCTATTGTTGTCATCTCAAGTTTACGTCCGTCACTTAAATTGACCTGTACAGTGAATTGGTGAATACCAGGAAAATCCGGTTCAAACATCAGCAGAAGATCGCCTGACAGGCATGGAATTTTTTCCGGAACATGGTCGGAATATATTTCCGGATATGTAGGGAATTCTTCATCAAGCTTCTGAAAGCCGTATCCGTCTGTGAACCTGAAGAATTCAGAAACATCCGAGCCTGCGCCATGCTCGTCATCGAATGGATTGGTGGTGAATACCTGAATGGATGTAATGCTATCCAGGGCCTCTAAATCTATTTCCGGAGGGCAGTCGCAGTCAAAGGCCATTAACTTCCGGGAAAATGAAAACCTGCAGGAAATTCCTTCAAAATCAATATCGGCTAATACTTCCATCCTGATTCCGTATGCTTTTGCCGGTACCTGTCCGTCGAAAACAACAGTAGCTGTCGGGCCGCTATTGTCAATCACATTGATTTCAATACTATCGTGCGTGAAATTGTAAAATTCCGGATCCTCGCATTCACAGCATGATGCAAGGAATTCGATAATAAATCCAAGAATTAACAATTGAAAAATCTTCTTCACAAACCCTCCGCTTAGATTTTCAACTAAATATTACTTATATGATTAACATAATTATTATAATTTCGTTACGCTCATATTAAAGAAATTATTATTTTTGAGAGAATTATGAGGGAATTATATAAAAAGGATGCCTGATGAGAAAAATTTTTATGATTACAATTTTATTTATTTTAGCTCTTGCTTCCTGCAGTACAATCAGATATAAATCAAAAAAGTTTGACGGCCTGATTGTGCTTGATTCAAGTTATTATAATAAGCCAAAACCAATTGAAATTATCTCAAAGGATAGCGCCACGGGATACACGATTGTCAGATCATTATCGCAGGACAGCGTACTACAATCGATTGAATCTTTTGATAATGAAAAAGACAGGAATTTTATCGGAGAATCAAAATATTATCATTCAAACGGAAAACTGAAAAAAGTTGAATATTATCAGAATAAGAATTTATACTCGAGTGTGAAAACCTATTACCAAAACGGGCAGTTGAAAAGAGATGATATATTCAACGACAGGGTGTTTGTTTCCGGAACTTGCTTTGACAGCCTCGGGAATGAAGCATTTCATACGGATTATCAGGTTAATCCTTCTGTTGACATTGAATCCTTACAGAACTGCTTAGTTTATCCTGAGAATATGCTGACGCTGAATCGTGAAGAAATTGTATCTTTTCGCATTTTGCTTACTAAAGAAGGAAAAATTGCAATTATCAAATATCAAAAAGATAATTCCGCCGAGTTTATTGAAGCTGCTTTGAATTGTGCTTTAAAATTATCTGCCAAAACATTCAAATATTTCAAACCAAGTATAATTGATGATGAACCTGAGGATTCGTGGATAGAAATACCGGTAAGATTTTCTCTGAGATGATTCAAAATAATTATTTACCTTTTTGTTGTAAATCTGTCGTAAAGTTATAATCAGGATTTACAACAATGTTTTTTCGTTGCAATTTCCAATTTACCTGATTTTTTTTAAATTACTGCATTTATGTAACCGATTATCGGTACGGCGCGTCAAATACTATGACAGCAAAACAGGTTTAAATGGAAAGAAAAAAGTACGATATAAAAAAAATTAAGAACAAAGATTCTGCTGCTATCAGGGAGCTGATAGACGGGCATCGGGATTTTGCTTTTAACCTGGCCCTCAGGCTGGCACGCACCAGGGAGGATGCCGAGGAAATTGTACAGGATGCATTCCTGAAAGCAATAAATAATATTGATAATTTCCGGGGAGATTCTAAATTTTCGACATATCTTTATAGAATTATTTATACTACTTATGTGTCGAAATACAGAAAAGCCGAATACAATATCAGCAAGGTCAGTATTGACGATAATGAGAATTACGGCCTGACTGATATAAATATCGGAATTGAAAACCTGGAATCAGAGGAAAGAAAAAAAATAATCAGGGAAGCAATGGATAAACTCAATGAAACTGATGCCTTTATCCTGACACTATTTTACCTGAATGAAATGAATACAGAAGAAATTTCAAAAATTACGGGGCTTGGCAGGTCGGCGGTGAAAGTCAGGATATTCCGCGCACGAAAGAAAATGTTTGAAGTTCTGAGAAGGATACTGAAAAATGAAACAAGAGAATTCATATTACGATAATCATATAGAAGAAGATTTACTTGCAGGAAAGCTTATCAGGGAAGCCGGAACTGAAAAAGCCCCTGAAAATCTGACAGATTTGATAATGTCTCAAATTGATTTAAGCAAATCAAAGATAATTGAATATAAACCTGTAATTTCAAAAAAAGTCTGGATGCTTATCGGTATAGTCCTGTCGTCTTTGATTTTGCTTGTTCTCCTGGCACCACCTTCGGATACGCATGACAACACAGCCATGAATTCGCTATCCGGGTCCGTCAGCAAGGCTGTTAATTACCTGCCACTTTCAATACCTGTGGAAATAATTACAGCACCGGTGGCAGTAATTTTTGGTGGTGTGTTTTTGCTTGCTCTTTTCATTATCCTTGATTTGAAAATGAGGAATATATTTCGCAGGAAGGAAATAAAAAATTGCTAACTGGTTACATAAATGAAAAAATTATTTGTCATAATAAAATTTTTGTAATATCTTGAGAAAAATGATAAATGATTTAACTTTCCGAGTGAATTATGGCTATTGACAAAGAAACAATCCTGAATGTTGTAAAAGAAGTAAATCCTGATGTTGAAACTTACGAGCATCACGGGCAGCTTTCGATTATCGTAACCCCGGAGAAGCTGTTTGAAACAGCAAAAGCATTAAAAGAAAATCCGGATACTGATTTTGATATGCTGAAAGATGTTACGGCTATCGATTGGGCAAAACCCGGTGTCAGGTTCGAGACTGTTTATTTTCTTTATTCTACAACTAAGAAGGGCAAGCTGAGAATTAAAACTCCGCTTGAAGGAGATAATCCTGAATGCCCCACATTAACTGAAATTTGGGAAAGTGCCAATTGGTACGAAAGAGAAACATTTGATATGTATGGGGTGAAATTTACCGGCCACCCGGGATTAAGGCGTTTCTACATGCCGGAGGATTTTACCGATCCGGAAACCGGCGAGCAATTACACCCGCTAAGGAAAGATTTTCCGCTTATGGGAATTCCCGGCTCGCTTCCTCTTCCGCCTTATCCGGAAAAATACGGCGAATTGGAGTAAAGAAATTTTACAAACTAAATCCCTCGATTGATTCGGGGGATTTTCGTTTTCTACCTGCCTTATTGATCAAATTCCAACTTCCGCTGGTGCCGACGAGTCGGGAAAGGGCGGGGGTGGATTTCCGGAAAATTCCCCTCGTTGAGGGGTGGCGAGCGCAGCGAGTTCCCGACACGTCGGGACAGGCTGGGGTGGTTTCTTTTTTTAGCCTCCCTTATCCACGAGCTAAAGCACGTGGCTATTGAATATGACGAGGGCAGAGCCGGGATGTCATCCTGAGCGAAGCGAAGGATCCATTCTTCATAAATTTTCTGCTATTTTGCATGGATTCTTCCGTCGCTTCGCTCCGTCAGAATGACAACATAACACCTCATTCTTTTGCTCAGTTTATCCGTTCTTCCACCCAAATGAACAGGCCGCCGGCCTTAATTCCCCATCCGGTGGTTTCAATGAACCGGATAATTTCCTTAATTCAATGCTGTTTTGAATCAGAATACTGATGTTTGGGCTAATTGCTTTGTTAGCAGGGCTTTAAACTGCCTTGGCCGGAGGTATTGAACTACTGTTTGGCCTTATTGTAGTGAAATTTGGCTTCATCCCACGCTTGTTTGACTTCATCCCACGCTTGTTTGACTTCATCCCACGCTTGTTTGACTTCATCCCACGCTTGTTTGGTTTCATCCCACGCTTGTTTGGTTTCATCCCACGCTTGTTTGACTTCATCCCACGCTTGTTTGACTTCATCCCACGCTTGTTTGACATTATCCCACGCTTGTTTGGCCTTATTGAACATGTTCTTTGCCTCCGACCAAGAGTTCAATGCCTTCAAACAAGGCAGCAATAAAGCAAAACATTGCTGCAATAGTGTCGACCAAGAGTTCATTATCTTCAAACATCGGTGCAATAGCTTCAAACATCGGTGCAATAGCTTCAAACAAGAGTTCATTATCTTCAAACAAGGCGGCAATGACTCCGAACAAGGCATCAATGACTTCAACCAAGGCGTCAATAAAGCAAAACATTACTGCAATGGCATCGACCCCTCCCAAACCCTCCCCGAAGGGGCGGGCTTTGAAGAAGAATAAGGCGGCAATAGGTTAAAACTTTGGTGCTTTGCTTCCGCCTCTTCCTACCTCACTCCGGCCCCCTCCTTCGAAAGGAGGGGGAGTTAATTCTATGATATTTAACTTCTTATCCCCTCCTCGGGGAGGAGGGGAATACAGGGGTGGTTTTCTTTCTTTGCTTCGGGGCTTTGCCTCCCTTATCCACGAGATAGAGCACGTGGATATTGAATTTGAATACAAACCTTCCGAAGGTTTGCAGGATTGAAGAAGAAAACGTTGCGGACAGGCAGTTTTTTCACTTTTTGCTGCCCCGGATTATCCGGGAGAACATTTCTATCGGGGGTTGTTATTTATTTTTCGAACCCTTTTTAATTTATTGATATTTTTACTATATTACTCAAAAGAAAATTAAATTCTTTTAAACTACTATTTATCGGGTTGTAACTATCGGGGTGAAAATGTCGGCTGATTCTGATTATCATGATCAAGTAGCATTTTATAAGAAGAAATGCGAAGAGTTGGAAAAAAAGAATACACTTCTGTCCAAAGACAATAATAAATTCAAATCAATTGCCAATAATAGTTATGACTGGTCCTATTGGCTGCGTCCGGATAAAACCCTGGAATTTGTTTCAAAATCATGCATGATGATCACTGGTTATTCTGATATTGATTTCTATAAAAATCCGGAATTAATCCATGATATAGTAATCGCTGAAGACAAAGAAAAATGGAGCAATCACAGGGAACATTCTTTCCGGGGAGAATATGAAAATCCGGAATTTGTTTTCAGGATACTGACAAAGAACAATGAAGTAAAATGGATTGGGCATACCTGCAAGCCCGTGTTTGATTCCGACAGACAATACCTTGGAAGGCAAAGCATAAACAGAGATATTAGTGCCAGGATGCTATACGAAGAAGCTTTGATGCAAAGCGAGGAAAACTTCAGGGCCATTGCCGAAAATTCACCCGATGCAATTTATGAATGTGACGAAAATGCCAGGATAACAAGGGTAAATAAAAAAGCCTGCGAGATGACAGGGTTCAGTGAAGAACAGCTTATAGGGATGAATGTTTTTGATATTGACAGTATTCACCGAACCCCGAAGCAAATGGCAGACTTTATCGAGAATCTGAAGTCAATCAGGAAAACGATTTTAATATCCGAGCATATCAGGCAGGACGGGAGTAAAGTTCCGGTAGAGATAAATATTTCATTGTATGAAACTCCGGCCGGAATAAGAATAATTGGTACTGTCAGGGATATTACAAGCAGACTGAAAGCAGAACAAAAGCAAATGCTGGCAAATAATAAGTTCAAGATATTGAGCGACAATGTGCCGGGAATTGTATTTCAGATTGAAAAAGATAAAGACGGGAATAGCAGATATACCTATATCAGCGATTCTGTAAAGGATTATTTCGGTTTCGGCCCCGAGGATGTTTATCAGGATTCGTCACTGATTAGCAAAGTAAACAGCCCCGGACATTCCGGGATAGTAAAAGAAGGTATGCTTGAATCAGAAAAGAATTTAACTCCATTTGTCTGCGAGCACCAGAAGAAAACAAAAAACGGAAATTATATCTGGATGCTTACCCGCTCTATTCCGGAAAGAATGCCCGACGGCAGAACAATATGGACCGGGATTTCAATAAACATTGATGACAGCATTAAGGACAAAGAAGAGTTAAAAAGAAGCGAGGAAAAGCACAGATTACTTTTCGAAAACGCCGGCCTTGGTATAGGCTATTATACTAAGGATGCAAAGATCATTGCATTTAACAAAATTGCAGCTGCCAATCTTAACGGCAGCCCCGGTGATTTTACCGGCAAAACTCTTCGTGAAGTATTCGGTGAGGAAGAAGGAAAGAAATATGAAAAAAGAATCCGAATTGCTGTTGAAAACGATGGGATAAAGGATTATGAAGACAAAATAACTGTTGACGGAAAAGATTATTATTATCTTTCAAGTATTTGTTCCGTCAGGGGATTTAATAACAAAGTGATAGGGGCGCAGATAATTTCAAAGGACATAACTGACCGTAAGTTGTCCGAAAAGAAAGTGACAGCTGCCCTGAAGAAAGCCAAAGAAAAACAAAAAGAAATAAGCCTGCTGCTGAAGGCCTCAAAGGCAATTCCAGTTGCAAAGAGCTTTGAAGAAGCTGCAAAAACACTCTTCGATATTTGCTGTGAGCTGATAGGTGCGAAATCAGGCTATGTGGCAATGCTTTCGGATGACGGCGCTGAAAACGAAGTACTTTTCCTCGAAGCCGGAGGCCTGCCATGTACTGTCAACCCGGAACTTCCCATGCCCATACGCGGCTTAAGGGAAACTGCATACAGAACAAATTCCGTTGCTTATGAAAATGACTTTGCTAACAGCAAGTGGGAAAAATATATGCCGGAGGGGCATGTATATCTTAGAAATGTAATGTTTGCCCCGCTCGTTATTGATGATAAATCAGTAGGCTTGCTCGGCATGGCAAACAAGGACGGAGATTTTACTGAAAGGGATGCAGAAATAGCAGGAGCTTTTGGCGATTTGGCTGCTATGTCGTTAACCTTTGTTCGGAACAGGGATAGGCTGGCGAGAAGCCGCCACCGCTACAAAAAGATAATTGAAAATATGAAAAGCGGTGTGGCTGTATATAAACCCGTCAATAACACCAAAGATTTTAAATTTACCGGTTTCAATAAAAAAGCAGAGGAAATAACCAATTCCAGGTATGAAGATGTAATTGGTAAAACTTTACTTGAATTGTTCCCGAATATGGGTGAAGCTCCGCTTTTCAAAGCTTTGCAGGAAGTTTACGAAAGCGGCAGGGATAAAAAACTTGAACCATTTTTCTATAAGGATGCCATAAGAGAAGGCTGGCGCGAAAATTATATATATAAATTGCCCACAGGCGAAATCGTTGCAATATTTGATGATGTAACGGATATAATTGAATACAGGAAACAGCTTGAAGAAAGAAATTCAAAACTCAGCGAAGCTTATAAAAGAATTGAAGAGAGCGAGATTTATTACAGGACTCTGATTGAAAATTCCACCGATGTGATATCCATGCTTGATGCCGAAGGAAATATTATTTATGAGAGCCCTTCGCATCAATCTGTTCTTGGATATGATACAGGGGAATTAATGGGAAAAAATGCTTTTGATTACGTTCATCCTGACGACCAGAAGGGATTGCTGGCTCAGTTCAATGGTCTACTGAACAGGCCTGGCGGTATCGAAAATCTTTTGTTCAGATATTTGAACAAAAGCGGTGAATACAGATACCTGGAAGGTACGGGTAAAAATCTTTTGCACATGCCTGAACTTCAGGGAATAGTTGTTAATTATTATGATGTTACAGAAAAGAAACAAACAGAAGCCGAACTTGAAAAATTAGCAAAGATCGAATCCCTTGGTATTGTAGCAGGGGGAATTGCCCATAATTTCAAAAATCTGATGACTGCTATGTCCCTGAGTGTTGAACTTGCAAAAATGAAACCCCACAGAGTTGCCCACCATCTTGATAAAATATCAAAAACAATAGAGCAGGCTACAGCGCTGGCAACAAAATTCCAGACTTTTACCAAAAGTGATGCCCCCATAATGAGGTCATCGGATATAAATAAAATTATCAGAGATTCTTCTGAAATGGCCATTACAGGCTCGAGTATTGTTATCGAATATGACCTGGACCCGGATTTGTCGGATATTTTAATTGATGACAAACAGATACACGAGGTAATTACAAATCTTATTCTTAATGCCAAGCATTCTATGAGCAAAGGCGGAAAAATTACAATTACAACGAAACAGATGGTTTCTGATAATTTATTTGCTAAAGATAAAAGTAATGACCAATATATTAGTATTGATATAATTGATGAAGGAATGGGTATACCAAAATCAATTATTGACAAAATATTCAATCCCTTCTTTACAACAAAAGAGAACGGGCATGGCCTTGGGCTTGCTTCTGCTTTGTCGATAATTGAAAAGCATAAAGGAACGATTAAAGTTGACTCCAAAGTTGGAATAGGTACAACTTTCACTATCCTTCTGCCATACAATAAATCAATTAGCGGAAAATCTGCTGTAAGTTCCGGCAATAATGGCGATCATATATCAACGAAAATTCTTATCCTTGACGATAACGAGGAAATTCTGGAAAATATGAAAGAGCTGTCTGATGAATTTGATATTGACCTTGTATGTGCAAATACACCCGAAAAAGTAAGAAAGATATATTCCGAAAATCCGGATGATTTCAACCTAGTAATTCTGGATCTGACATTAAGGGGATATTCTGTGGATGGTTCGGACGTACTATGTGATTTGAAGAAAATTAATCCGGAAATAAAGGCACTTGTATTCAGCGGGCATTCAAACAAACCAATTGTTGCAAATTATGAGAAATATGGTTTTGTTGGCAGGATCGACAAGCCGCTTGTTCTGCCTCAGTTTCTGAACGAAATAAAAAGAGTTCTGGATAAGCAGGATTGATCTGCAGAGTTTTTTTACTCTGCATAAATTATTATTTTGATATCAAACAAGAACAGTTATTGTGCCGATAAGCATCTTGGTTGTTACAGGATCAGTACTGTAGAAATAGACGAATATTTTAAATTCAATTACTTCCCTGTTCTCAATTTTCCCGTCAATTTCAATATCGCGCTTAATACGATAAGCTTTTACGGAAGTTCTTTTTGTCATATAAGAATAATACTGGATAGTTTTAGGTTCCTGAATGCTTTCAACAGTAACACTGCTGTATCTGCCGTCATAAATCCCGGACCACATTGATTTATATTTCAAAGTATCAGGTTTGTCTGTTTTTATTGCATGAATTGAATCAACAGATATTGAAAGATTGGTAATCCTGTCAATACGGTCTCTATGATAATCGTTGGATGTATTATCGGTAACGTTCATGAATAACGATACATAATATTCACCATGCAGCGAATCGGCAGATACCCAGATAAATGACCTGCTGCTGATATTGATACCCCAGGGATATTCTATAAATGATGTATCGTCAATATTCGACGGGTAATATTCCGTGAAGCTGCTCTCGAATGATATTATTTCCATTGGCATGGTGGTATCTATCACTTCGGGTTCCACGTTAATTTGCCATTCCCTGTAATTGTCTTCAAGCCCGAGCGAATCCTCACATGATGACGATAAGATCAAAAGCATCAGAATGGAAAAAATCAATATTATTGTTGTTTTAAAATTCATAAGATATACCATAGTTCAGATTCATTTTCTTTGAGTGGAAATTTTTATCCTGATGCCTGAAATACAGAATATTGCCTTCAAGCCCGAGAGAAAATGATATATGGTCGTCAATTTTGTACCATATACCACCCATACCCCTTGCTATTGCCCCGGCCTTATTCATTGCAGCGCCAATCTGGACAAAAGGTTTAATTTTTTCAGTCTTCAGAAATTCAGGGAAATACCTTGCAACAACACCGTAGGATGTGAAGTTAGGTTGCTGGGCGTAAGCAAATTCCAGGCTGTCCTGGCGTATACCGTCGAATTCCTGGTAGAAGTTCTCTCTTCTGAAATCAACTCCGAAGTTCAGTCCTTTAATAGGCTCCCATCCGAATACAGTCATGCTTAATTTATTAAATGGCTGGAAAGATTCCGGGGTAATTGTAGCTGCCGGGAAATCCCAGGCCTGATTGGATGCAAATTCAAGAGTTATTCCTATTGGTTTTTCCGGTTGAATTACATCATATATGAATGAACTATTGAATCCGCTATTATCGCTAATATAACTTATTTGCGGATTTGGAGTATAACTTTCGAAACGGGAAGGGATCGTCAGGTTATAATAAGGCGAAACAAGCGGCTTTGTTTGATCAATAATTTCTGAAGATGCATAATCTGCATGTTGAAATGCTTCAGGATATAAATAAACGTATTTGGTAACTGTATCAGTGATAAGCGGCGCAGAACATTCCATAACCAATTCCGGTTTGTCAGGATAATCCCGGCTGGCAAGTCCTGTGCTCATCATTGCCTGATCGAAATTTTCCGTGCTATCGAACACACTGGAATACATTAGTAAAAATACAGTTATCGCTCCGATACCAACACCGGCAGTTCCGTAAATAAATTTATTCATTGCGTATGAAATTGGAGTAACAGCTTGTGGAACATCAAGGCCGACATTTGAAAAAATAGCTGATTTCGAAGAGGCAGATGGCGTGAATGCCTTCGTGTCTGATTTAACAGCATTGGTCAGAGCCATGGAACTCTTTAGCTCATTTCTTAATTCGGGTGAGGAACTAAGAGTAATAAATAATTTTTCTTCATACTCCGGAGGTAGCGTACCGTCAGCAAAGTCGTGAATTAGTCTATTTATGTCCATGTTTTTTCTCTAATAACTCTTCTTTATTTTTTTTTTCATTATATTCTTCCAGATAGGGGGCCAATATCTGTTTTATCTTTTGCTTGGCCCTGAAAGCCCTTGAACGGGCGTTGACCTCGGAAATATTCATGATACCGGCAATTTCCCTGTAGGATAAATTATTATATTCCCTGAGAACAAAAGCCTCACGGTATTCGTGATCAAGCAATTCCAATGCCATATCAATCAAATCCAGTAATTCCTTTTTCTCGTAATTCGGATTCTGAAAATAGTCGAAATCAATTTCCTCTATCGATACAGTTGGTTTGCTGTCTCTTTTGTGGTTAAGAGCAAGGTTTCTGGCGATAGTAATAAGGTATGCCGAAAGATTTGTTTTCGGATTATTGGCATGAATATATTTATAAAACCTTGTGAAGCATTCCTGAAAAAGATCTTCGGCCAATTGTTTGTTGTGCATGACTTTGGTGCAATAGGCATTAACAGTAGGAGAATATCTTCTATATAATTCATTGAATGCAAGGGAAGCTTTCTGCTTATCCCTGCCTTTCATAATATCAACCAAAACGTCGTCTCTATATTTTTCAAAGTTTCTGAACAATATAATTATCTCTTCTTCACATAATTTCCCAAGTATCCCTATTATTAAATAAACACATTAAAGCAACTATTGTTGCACAGGCGGATAAAAAAGTATGAATAGCATAAAAAATCTGATAAATTTAATATTGTTTATTCAAATATCATGCTTAATTTTGAAGTTTGGAAATAGTACGAACTTTCAGTTGGGTATATGAAACAATTTCGGAATTTCTCGATAATAGCTCACATAGATCACGGCAAGTCAACTCTTGCCGACCGGATGCTTGAAGCAACAGGCAGAGTGACGAAAAGAGAGATGGTGATGAACCAGATACTTGATGATAATCCTTTGGAACAGGAGCGCGGTATTACAATAAAACTCCATGCCATTCAGATGGATTACAAAGCCCGGGACGGACAAACTTACATATTAAATCTTATCGACACTCCCGGCCACGTGGATTTTACTTACGAGGTGTCGCGGTCTCTTGCAGCCTGCGAAGGAGCTATACTTGTGGTTGACGCTACCCAGGGAGTTGAGGCACAGACAATATCAAACCTTTATCTTGCAATAGATAATGACCTGGAAATAATTCCGGTTATCAACAAAATTGACCTGCCGAGTGCATCTACAACCATAGATTCGGTAAAGCAACAGATAATTGACCTTATTGGTTGTGACGAGGAAGAAATTCTTTATGCTTCAGCCAAAGCAGGTACAGGAGTGGAAGATATTCTTGAAGCAATTGTTGAAAGGATTGATCCACCGAAAGGCGACCCCGATAAACCTTTAAGAGCTTTGATATATGATTCCCTTTACGATTCTTATAAAGGGGTGGTGGTTAATGTAAGAGTGTTTGACGGCACTTTGAAGGAAAAGGATAAAGTGAAATTCATGGCTACCGACAATCTCTATGAAATCGAAGAAGTTGGAATAATGTATATGCAACGGCATAGAACAAGGATGATTTCTGCAGGTAATGTTGGATATTTTACAGCAGCGATCAGAGATTTGCATGACACCAAGGTTGGCGATACCATTACACATTTCAAGGGTGGCTGCGAGAAGGCAATTGCAGGTTTCAAGGAAGTTAAGCCAATGGTATTCAGCGGTATTTACCCGACTAATCCCGAGGACTTTGAAACATTGCGCGAGTCTCTTGCCAAACTTGTATTGAATGATTCCGCGATAACTTATGAACCCGAGTCCTCCAGTGCTCTTGGTTTTGGTTTTCGTTGCGGCTTCCTTGGACTGCTTCACATGGAAATAGTTCAGGAAAGGCTGGACAGGGAATTTAATCAGGATATTGTAACAACCGTTCCGAACGTAAGATACAAAGTGCTGAAAACCAACGGAGAGGAATTATTTATTGAAAATCCTGCCCAACTGCCTAAACAGGGTGAAATTGCCGAACTGCACGAACCTTATATCAAAGCCCAGATAATTCTTCCTTCTGAATATATCGGCGCGGTTATGAAACTTTGCATGGAACGCAGGGGAACACAAACAAATACAACTTATCTTTCGCAGGAAAGAGTTGACCTGCAGTGGGAACTTCCCCTGGCAGAGATCGTTTTTGATTTTTATGATAAATTGAAATCAATTTCCAGGGGTTACGCTTCTCTTGATTATGAAATGGATGACTATAAAAAATCGGACCTGCAAAAACTTGATATTTTAATAAACGGTGATCCGCTGGATGCTTTGTCAGCAATTGTACACCGCACAAAAGCCTACAATTGGGGCAGGAAACTGTGCTCGAAACTGAAGGAGCTGATACCGAGGCAAATGTACGAAGTTGTTATCCAGGCTGCTATTGGTTCAAAAGCTATTGCAAGAACAAATGTGAAGCCGCTCAGGAAAGACGTTACCGCAAAATGTTACGGTGGTGATATTTCAAGAAAAAGGAAACTTCTTGAGAAACAAAAAGAAGGCAAGAAACGTATGAAACAGGTAGGGAGTGTTGAAATTCCTCAGGAAGCATTCCTTGCAGTTTTAAGTATTGACGATTAATTCAAAAAAGATAAATATTCAGGTAGAAATTATTATGTCAAAGAAAAAAGCAAAATCAAAAAAGGAAAATCAGAGTTTTGGCCAGTGGCTGATCTCGTGGATAAAAACTATTGCCGGTGCCATTGTTATTGTTATGATAATTAATGGTATTGCCATTGCTTCATTTGTTGTTCCTACTGGGTCGATGGAAAATACTGTGATGACAGGCGACTTTCTTTTTGTAAATAAATTTGTTTACGGGCCTTCAACTCCCCAGGTTATTCCTTTCTTCAATATTCCCCTGCCTTATTATAAACTTCCACCAATCATGGATCCGGAAAAAGGTGATGTGATAGTTTTTGTTTTTCCGGGTATGAGAGATCAGGCAGAAGCTGATGAGTTCCAGTATTATCTAAAGCGCTGTGTTGCCACGGCCGGAGATACCCTTCAGATTATTAACAATAAACTTTACGTGAACGGAAAAGAATCGAAATTGCCCGAACACGGTACCTACGACGATTATTACCCGGACCTTCCAAGAGAAAAATTTGATACATTTCCGTATGGCAAAGGTTGGACAAGAAAGAATTACGGCCCTATAGTAATTCCTAAAGAAGGTGATAAAATACAGCTGACAAAGCAAACTCTGCCTGAATGGAAGATATTTATTGCACGTGAAGGACACTCTGTTACAACCGATGGTGTAAATATTCTGATTGACGGAGAAGTCAGGAATGAATATACCGTCGAGCGGGATTATGTGTTTGGAATGGGAGATAATCGAGATCACAGCCTGGACAGCCGATTCTGGGGCTTTATACCGGTTCAGGATATTGTAGGTTCGCCAATTGTTGTATACTGGTCATGGGATACAAACAGCCCGATCAGTAATCTTGTGGATAAATTCAAATCCATTCGCTGGAACAGGATCGCTACATTTATTGATTAAAATGAAATGAAATTTTTTAAGAGCCGGATGCGGATAGATTCAAAATTGATAAAGCCCTTCCGGCTTTTATTATTCCTGCTGTTTGCAGTTCTATTCCTGAAATTTTTTGTTTTTGGATTCTACCGGGTAATGTCTTTATCAATGTTCCCTGCGTTACATAAGGGGGACAATCTGCTGATAATTAAAAACTATATCCCGGGGTTAATAAATTCTGACAGCAATGATGTTATTGTTTTTAATAATCCTGAAGGCAAAAATACACTGGTTAAAAGGGTATTGGGGAAACCCCGTGACACTTTGAAATGTTTTTCAGGCATTGTTAATATTAATGGCAGATCAATACCATTGAATATTACTGATATCACCTGCAAGGATACATTATTGCTTGTCATACCTGGAAAAGGAGATAAAATTGATTTGAACGAAGCTGTTTTACCATTTTTTAGAAATATTATCTCAATGAAGCAAAAAAAAATTAACATAAAAAATGGTATTGTTTTTATCAATGGATTGGCAAGTAATGAAATGCTTATTGAAGAAGATTGTTACTTCGTTGTTGGTGATAATATTAATAACAGCAGGGATTCAAGGTACTTCGGTTTGATAAGCGCTGATATGATAATAGGCAAGCCGCTATTCGTGTATTGGTCACATAAAACGGGCAGGATTTTCCAATGGATAAAATAGAGCGGTCAATATATATCCATGTACCTTTTTGCAGAAGCAAATGCTTTTACTGCGATTTTTATTCTATAACTGATACTTCATATTCAGATAGCTATTTGAATTCGTTACTGAAAGAAATTGCGTACTATTCCGGCAAAAGGCCCCGGCAGGAAATTATCAGCACAATTTTTATAGGTGGGGGAACACCTTCGTTATTATCGGATAAGGCAATTGAATCCATATTATTCGCATTATGGAATAAATTCGATATTGCTCCGGATGCCGAGATAACGATAGAAGCTAACCCCGGAACTTTAGATGCTGAAAAGTTGAATAAAATGCTGGCTTGCGGAATAAATCGTATTAGTATGGGAGTACAGTCCTTCGATGATAAAGAATTGAAATTTCTGCAAAGAATTCATGATTCCAGAACTGCTGTTAAGTCATTCGAAAAAGCAAGAAAGGCGGGGTTTGCAAACATTAGTATTGATCTGATTTCTTCACTCCCCGGCCAGGAGATGGTATCGTGGAAGAATAATCTTGAAAAAGCCGTTGCTTTGGCTCCTGATCATATTTCTGCATATAGTCTTATTTACGAGAAGGGAACACCGCTGTATTCATCTTTTCAGCAGGGAAAGATCACCCCGGTCAGCGATGATACGGATTCTGAAATGTATCTTTTCACTGGCGAATTTCTGTCTGCTAATAATCTGAATCAGTATGAAATTTCAAATTATTCGCTGCCGGGATATGAATGCAGGCATAACCTGAATTATTGGCGGCGCAAAGAGTATTACGGATTCGGCCCGGCTGCTCATGGATTTATTAATGGCCAAAGGTATTCAAATTTTCCTGATATTCATAAATATATCCGGGAGATCAATACGGAACAATTGCCGGTAGAAAAATATGAACAGCTGTCGAAGGAAGACATCTTTTTCGAGATTATTTACCTTGGATTAAGAGCTGAAGGAATCAATCTGAATGATTTATCAAAATTGACCGGTTCATCCGTTAGCAGGCTATTAAAATATTTTAATAGTGGATATTTTGATGATTTATTAGTATCTTCGAACTGCATGGTGAAACTTACGGCACAGGGATTTGCATTTTGCGACAATATTACGGTAAAAATTCTAAATGACTTGAAAGTTAAGCATAAAAATTCATAGAATTATTTTTTTTTTCAGAAAATTTCAATGTTAAGGAATCTTAACAGTCTCTATTGAAATTATTTTTATATTTGAAAATGTTTTTTGAAATATCTTTATTTTATGAATAAATTCAAGGTTTAGGGCGTGGATCAATATCTGATTTTCGTGGTGATACTACTGCTGCTTGCAGTAATGGATCTAACCGTTGGTGTGGCAAATGATGCTGTTAATTTTCTTAGCTCGGCTATAGGATCGAAAGCAGCAAGCTTCAAGGTGATAATGGTTGTAGCAGCTCTGGGTGTTATGGCCGGTGTTACTTTTTCCAGCGGCCTGATGGAGGTAGCCAGGAAGGGAATTTTCAATCCTCAGTATTTCCTGATGGCGGAACTGCTGGTAATATTCACGGCAGTTATGTTCCAGGATTTATTACTTTTAGATTTGTACAATACTTTCGGCCTTCCTACATCAACAACCGTTTCTATCGTATTCGGACTTTTTGGCAGTGCTCTGGCTATGTCTGTAATTAAGATAACGGATGCAGGAGCTGATTTTGGCCAGATATTTACTTATATCAATTCAGCCAATGTTATTAAAATTGTATCCGGGATATTCCTGTCCATTGTTGTAGCATTTATTGTTGGCAGTTTGATTCAGTACCTGACCAGAATGCTGTTTACATTTGATTTCGAGAAAAAATTCAAACGCTGGGGTTCCCTGTGGGGTGGCCTGGCCCTGACTTGTATTACATTTTTTATTATTCTGAAAGGCGCTAAAGGTGCATCATTCATGACTGCTGATGTATCAACCTGGATTAAATCAAATCTTGGATTAGTATCGATTTATAGTTTCGTCGGCTGGGTTGTATTACTCCAGTTATTGATGTGGTTCACAAAAATTAATATTCTGAAAGTCATCGTTCTAATTGGTACTTTCTCGCTGGCTATGGCATTTGCTGCGAATGATCTTGTTAATTTTATTGGCGCACCTCTTGCCGGTTTAAATACGTATCAGATAGCTCATGCTTCCGGTGGCGATCCCCTTACGGCAACGATGGAGGCTCTATCTGAACCCTTCAAGGCAAATACATGGCTATTGCTTCTTTCCGGAGCTATAATGGTTGGTACATTATATATTTCCAAAAAAGCCAGGTCGGTTACAAAAACCACGATAAGCCTTGGCAGCCAGAACGAAGGTGTGGAACGTTTCGAATCCAATGCTATGGCTCGCGGTATTGTAAGAATGGTTATCGTTCTTTTTGATATTATTAAAAAAATTACACCTGAACCTATTAGTAAAAAGATTTCTGCCAGGTTCGACCTTAAAAATTATAAACCAGTGAAAGCTAAAGACGGGGAAGTACCGGCATTCGACCTTGTTCGTGCTTCTGTTATTCTTATGGTTTCAGCAGCAATAATCTCTTTCGCCACTTCACTTAAGCTCCCGCTTTCAACAACTTATGTTACATTTATCGTGGCTATGGCAGCTGCCCTTCCGGATAAAGCATGGGGCAGGGAAACAGCTGTTTACAGGGTATCCGGTGTTCTTACGGTTATTGGCGGATGGTTCCTGACTGCGCTCATGGCTTCTGCTGTAGCTTTTGTAATTGCATTTATTCTCTACTACCTTGAAGTATATGGTTTACTTGGAATGGCCGTAATATCAGCAACCGTTGTAATCAGGTCAAAAGTAACTCATAAAAAACGTGCAATGGAAGAAGAAGAAGAAGAAGTACAGGCAAGCAGCAAGGATACAAAAACGCCTGAAGAAGAAACTGTTGAACTGATTACAAATATTGGTAAAATGATTAAAACCTCCGGTGAAATCATCCGCTCTTCTCATGCCGGACTTTTCAATCAGAATTTGAAAACACTTAAGAAAGCCAGAAAAAAAGCTAAAAAATTACGCAGGGCTAATGGCTATCTTATCAACGATCTTATTAAAATGGCTCGTCTGGAAACAGACCGGGACCTTATAGCAACACCGAATTATGCCGCAACATTTGCTGCTATCGGGAGACTTACCGAAAACCTGTTCCATCTTGCAGAGCAGAATTATAATTATCTGGACAACAATCATTCGCCTCTGACGGAAGATCAGATTAACGAATTGATTGAAGTTGGTAATGATGTTAATACAACTTTGATGCCGATCTTTGAATCAATTGAAACTCTGAAATTTGACAAAACTGAAAAAATAACAGAGTATTTTGACCTCTACACAAAGAGATCGAAAATATTTTACAAAAATCAGCTTGAAAGAGTAAGGCATTCTACAGCTAATATTAAGAGAAGCAGGCTTTTCCTTGACAATATTACCGATATTCAGGCTGTGATGGAAGCATCCCGTGACTTATATAAGACTACGATGAAGGGATATGCCAGCATGGGCAAGAATAACTAAACTGATCATATTGTAAAAAAAGGGAGCTTTCAGGCTCCCTTTTTTATTTTTATACGTTTTCATTTCTGAAACTAAATAATTAACTTGGCTATTCGTGTGAGATAGAAATTTTTATTGATTATTATCAGGGAAAAAAATGGGATTAATAATACTTGGATTAATTGCTTTGTTAGTCGGTATTTTCGGTGCTTCCTCAAACAGTCCGGTTTATCGTTTCAGGACTTTGCTTAAGATTGGCGGTATTATCGTAATGATTGTTGGGTTTGGTACTTCTGCAGTAAGGCAGATCGATCCCGGTATGGTAGGTGTACAGGTTCTGTTCGGAAAAGTTGAAGACAGAATCCTTTACGAGGGTCTTAATGTTGTGAACCCTCTGGTTGATGTTGAAACAATGAGCGTAAGAACTCAGAATTATACAATGTCATCGACTTCAAATGAAGGACAACAGGTAGGCGATGATGCCATCCGCGTGCTAAGCCGTGACGGGCTTGAAGTGATCATCGATCTTACAATCCTGTACAGGATCATCGACCTTAAAGCTCCTTCTATTTATCAAACCATCGGCCTGGACTATGAAGCAAAGGTTATTCGGCCGATAACCAGGACAAAAATGAGGGAAACTGCTGTTTATTATGACGCAACATCACTTTACTCGGATGCAAGAGAAGAATTCGAATCAAAGATCAGAACTGCTATTGAAAAAGATTTCGAAACCAGGGGCCTGATTCTTGAACAGCTTCTTATTCGTAAGATCAACCTTCCCAATTCTGTGAAGCAGAGTATCGAAAGAAAGATAACTGCAGTACAGGAAGCACAGAGAATGAAATATGTACTTCAGAAGGAAGAGCAGGAAGCCGAACGTAAACGTGTTGAAGCAAAGGGTAATGCCGATGCTCAGAGAATAGTGGCTCAGGCGCTTACCGACAAGGTGCTCCAGTTCGAATATATCAAAGTTCAAAGGGAACTTGCCAAATCTCCTAACGCCAAAATAATTCTTATGGGAAACAGTAAGAACAGTCCTCCGCTGTTTATCGGTAAGTAGATGGTATGATTTTTTAAACCTTCCGAAGGATTGAATCCTTCGGAAGGATAAATTATAAGCTATAGAATATGAGAAAGAAAAACCATATATTCGATCTGAAAAATGAGGACAGGGTGGAAGTGCTTGATATTTTTAGTCCCGATCCTCAAGCTCCTAAGAAGGATTTTCCGCTATTCCTGGAGTCGGTTTCTGCCGGTTTCCCTTCTCCTGCGGATGACTATCTTGAAAAAAGGCTCGACCTGAATGATTATTTGGTGCAAAACCCTACTGCCACATTTTTTGTCAGGGTAACCGGTGATTCAATGCTTAATGCAGGAATTCATGGTAATGATATACTTGTTGTAGACAGGTCACTTCAACCTAAGGACGGTAATATCGTTATCGGCGTTATCGACGGTGAGCTGACAGTAAAACGCCTTGTTCTCGACGGAGAGAAAATCTGGCTTTACCCTGAAAATGAAATATACCAGCCAATCAGAATCACAAAAGAGATGAATTTCGAGGTATGGGGAGTGGTAACCAACGTGATTCACAAGCTTATTTGAGAATATTATTATTCTCTTTTCTTCCTTATTACCAAGTTGTACTTGGTAATTTCAATTTCTTGTGAAGCTTAGCTTCGGAATTCCAAAGTATAACTTTGCAGGAAATGTTCCTTACCAAGTGCAACTTGGGAAGGAGGATCGAAACTGTCCCTCTCAACGAGGGGGTGGCCGCCAGGCCGGGGGAGGAATCTTAGCTAACCAGAAGGAGCAGGGATTGGGAAGGAGTACTAATATAACTTCAGCCTCTACTTACCACCACGAACGGCATAATCAAATATACTCTGGAATATTTTCCAGACTAAATCAATATCCAGGCCGGATTCACCGGATAATTTTGAAATTATATCCGCTTCTCTTTTTTTATCTCGTGCGTCTATTCCAAGAGATTGCTTTTCCTTTATTATCCCGCGGGAAATATCAAGCCTGCGGACGATAAGCTCAACTATCCGGTTGTCGAGGGAATCAATTTCAGCTCTCAGTTTATTTATTTTTTCGGTCATTGATATTCCTGCTGATGATTTTGAATAGTTTATCCGATTGGCGCACCGTTGATGGCAGGTGAATTGATACGACATCGCCTTTCACGGCTTTTTCAACAACCTGCTCGTCAATTCTCAGCTCTTTGATTTCTGTTTCCACCACGCCGCTTGTAGGGCCTGTTATCAGTATTTTATCGCCAATATTCAGCTCGCCTGTCTGTATCCTGAAAACGCCGACACTTATCTTCTTATAGAAATGAAGAGTTTTTGCAATATATTCTTTTGTCTGTGTTGCCAGGTTGCCGTAGCTGTCTGTCCATTCGCCCGTCCTCCTGCCAAGGTAGTAGCCGTCCCAGAATCCCCGGTTGAATACAGTGCCAAGCCTTTCTTCCCATTCTTTAACTTTTTCCTCACTGAAGGAATTATCAAAATAAGCTTCAACTGCTTCGTGGTAGCATTCTGTTACGGTTTTTACATATTCGGGAGAGCGTCCGCGGCCTTCAATTTTCAGCACGGTGATTCCTGCATCGAGTATCCTGTCAAGAAAGCTTATCGTGCAGAGATCCTTCGGTGACATAATGTACTCATTATCAATTTCCAGCTCGGTGTCTGAAGTAGTATCCTGAACAGTGTATGAACGGCGGCATGTTTGCAGGCATGCACCGCGGTTCGCCGAATAATTTTTCTCATGCAGGCTCAGGTAGCATTTCCCGGAAATAGACATGCAAAGAGCACCATGAACAAAAACTTCAAGCTGAACAGGTTTTCCTGAAGGGCCTGTAATATTCATACTTTTGATGTTTTCGGCAATTACCCGCCATTGGTCCAGATTCAGTTCTCGGGCAAGAACCATCACATCAGCAAATTGAGAGTAGAATTTCACGGCTTCGGTATTACTTACATTAAGCTGTGTGGAAATATGCACTTCCATCCCTACTTCCCTGCAATAATTAATTACTGCCTGGTCGGTGGCGATTATTGCCGAGATTCCGCTTTCCTTTGCAGCGTCAATCATTTCTGCCATATCTCCCATTTCATGGTCATAAATCACAGTATTCAGTGCCAGGTATGATCTAACGACGTTTTCATCGCATATAGATGCAATGTTTTTTAGGTCTGCAATGGTAAAATTCTTAGAAGAACGAGACCGCATATTAAGTTTTCCGGCTCCGAAATATACCGATCCTGCTCCACCCTGTATTGCAGCATGGAGAGATTCATAAGAACCCGCCGGCGACATTATCTCAATTTTACTATTATTATTGTTCATTTATAGCTTATTTATTTTCAATAAAATACGAATGTTATTAAAACAGAATACAAAAATAAGAAAAATCCCCGACAGAATTGGCGGCGAATTAACTTTGGAAATTCATTGGGTATTATTGAATAAAAAACCTTACGAGTCCATTCCTTCAACTACACTTCAATATCATAATCAGAAATTTTCCGATATAATGTTCTTTCGCTTATGCCAAGTGACTGAGCAGCAAGCCTTCGGTTTCCGTCATACCTGTGCAGGGCGGCCCTTATAAGCCTTGCTTCCATATCATCCAGCCGGAAATCATCGGTATTTTCTAAGTATTCCTCTATACTCTCGGTTTCTTTTATCACATTATACGGAACAGATTCCTCTTTGTCCTGCAATTCCTCAATTTTCCAATTCAAAGCCTTCATGCCGTTTTTAATATCGCCAATATCGCTTTTAAGTTCCAGAAGTGTTTTAAAAATAAGGCCCAGTTCCATCTTACCGAAAGCGTCTTCCTGTTCAATTGGAACTATCGAAGATTCTTTAGGAATATTTTCCATTGAATGTGCCGGCAGGGCGCGGGGAAGATATTTTGAAAGAATCGCAGGAGTAATGAATGCCCCTTTTTCAAGAGTTACAATTGTTTCCATCATGTTTTTTAGCTCACGAACATTCCCGGGCCAGTGAAGTGATTTTAAAATGTTTAGTGCTTCCAGAGATATACCTTCGAAATCTCTTGATATCTTCTTGGCTGTTTTCTCAGCAAAGAAAGTTGAAAGCTGCTTTATATCATCAGAATGTTTACGGAGGGGTGGAAGTATAATATGTACCGATTTCAGCCTGAAAAACAGATCCTGACGGAAGTTCCCGTCCCTGACTTCTTCTTCGAGCAGTCTGTTTGTGGCGGCTATAACTCTTACATCAACCCTGTGAACCTTTGAAGAACCCAGCCTGGAGAACTCGCCGGATTCCAATACCCTGAGTAGTTTTACCTGTGTTCCAACGGGCATTTCTCCAATTTCATCAAGGAAAATTGTCCCCTTGTCTGCAACTTCAAAAAAGCCTTTTCTCTGGTCGGTAGCACCTGTAAATGCACCTTTTTCATGCCCGAAAAGTTCAGATTCCAGTAGAGTTTCCGGTATAGCTCCGCAATTAACGCTTACGAAAGGCATTTTATTCCTCTTGCTTTCGCCGTGTATTGCCTGGGCAAATAATTCCTTGCCGGTACCGGTCTCGCCTGTAACAAGTATTGTCAGGTCTGTCGGGGCAGCCTGTAGAAGCATATTCACGGCCTCGGTCATTTCAGCCGAATCACCGATAATACCGTATTTTAATTTCAGCAGGTTCGAGTAATCGTCTCTTTGAACAAATGACATTTTAACTAATTTGATGAATTAACATAATAATAAATTATAAGCCGGCAATACCTTTTTCTTTGGCCCATTCCTCCCAGCCGCCGTAATAGAGAAAAACTCTTTTAAAACCGAAATTGAGCATATCCGATGCTACGTTATGGCTCAGGTCGCAGGTTCCGCCGTCGCAATAAAGTATAATAATTTTATCTCGCGGAAGCATCATTATTTGTTCGAAATATTCAGATTCATCCATGTAGGGATAAATATTAATAGCATCGCCAATTTTGTTCTTTTCAAAATTTTCAGGAGTTCTTGCATCGATAATAAGCACGTCGGGATGCCTGACTATTTTCAGCATGTGGCGATAGCTAAGCGTGTTCTCTAAACTTTCAGGAGTAGCTTCGAAGGATTCGTCAAAAAGCAGGTCTTCCTTGATATATCTTTCGTCCAGGCTTTTTTTAATTAATTCCAGGGGCCTTTCTGTAGTCGCGTTATAGGCAATGGCCACAATTCCTGAAATGGCAATAATTATTATTATTTCAATTATGATCTTCTTCATTCCGTCACCTTTATTTCAATCCTTTCACTTTACGAATATAATCATAAGCAGAATTAATTTCACGAGATTTTCTTTCTGCTTCTGATTTTCCTGCATCATCAAGTTTATGTGCCCTGTCCGGATGATATTTTCTTATCAGATTTTTATATGCAGCTTTGATTTCTTTAATATCTGCATCCGATTGAACCCCGAGAACAGAGCAGGCTGCATTATATTTTACATCCGGATTTGAATAATATTCCCTTTTAGTTTCAGAATCGGATTTTTCATCTGTTCGGTCATTATTCAATTCGTCGATAATTCGTCTTAACTCTTCATCCTCTTCTTCGAAAATATTTCTGCCTTTGTAAGAAGCCTGTCCCCATTCAGTTCTAATTATTCTTTTAATTCTGTTAAATATCTGTCCCATCATATTCCCGACTTATTTTTCATTTCTAATAATTCAATTATTTCATCAATATTGTCTGCAATGATTAAATTATCGATAGATTTTATAAAATAATCGTCTTTTGAAAGTATGTCAATAATTTTTCTCCATGTGCTGCCGAATAGAATAACGGGTTTATCATGGATGCCTCTTTGCCTGTAAGCCCATACGGCAGAAAATTCAAGCAAAGTTCCCGTTCCTCCGGGCATAATAATATAAGCGTCTGCATACTCTATCAGGCTCTGCATTCTTTCGCCATAGGAGCCTGCTTTGATAATGTCGGTCAGGTATTTATTCGGCTGTTTTGAATAATGTTCAGTTATTATTCCAATCCTGTTTACATTATATTTATTAGCGCCTTTTATCGGGGCTTCCATCAGCCCGGAATACCCTCCGGTAACAATAGAATGCCCTTCTTCTGCAAGACTCTTGCCCAGCAGTTTGCCTGTTGAATATATTTTATCTCCCTCTTTCGGTTCAGAGGAGCCGAAGACTGCTACTTTCATCAAAATAATCCAAAATTTATTTTACTAATCGGGAGACGAAAAAAAGGTTTCATTGTTTCATACACCAAATTTGGCGGTTACATTTTCAGGCCAATGCTGAAATACATTTTTGTTTCCCCCCAGCCCATTGCAAAAGGGTTCTTCAGGAAAAAGAAGCTTTTCCCGGTAGCAAAACTTGCAGGTCCGAGCGGTGTATCAAAAGCTATTTTGAAACCGACTCCGTGTTTGAGGTCATTTATCTGAATTGATTCCGGGTTTGTCCAAACAGAGCCAATATCATACCGAAGGGACATATAAGTATCAAAAAACAACTGAAACGGCATTAATCGGCGATATTCGAGTGAGGCTCTTATCTTTTGCCTTCCTCTTGATTCGTCCTCCCTGAAGCCGAAGAAATCATCAATACCGCCAATACTGAAAAATTCAGGAACGGGAAGTGTTTTATCGGCATAACCAAAGAATATGCTGCTTCTTATTGTATTATCACCAAAAGAGTAATTATTGGCATGATAATATTCTGCTTTTGAAAAACCAGAAGAACTGCTTTCACGATAAATCGTAGATTCAAGAGAGATTTTTAATAGCCTTCCTTCCCTCGGAAAATAACTGTCATCTTCGGAATCAAACAATGTTTTTACTTTTATTGTGGAAAGTGCATAGAATTCAGGAACAATCCTCTGGGCCAGATTGTAAAATCTTTGCTTTTCAAGCCTGAGTTCGATATCGAATATACCGTTCTTTTGAATTCTTGTTCCGGCAGCAGCTTTAAAGCCGTACCTTTCCTCGGAAAATTCACCTGATTCTTCTTTCCTATAGTCATTTGTCGGTATTTCAGTTACTGTTTTATATTCATAATATTCTTTTCTTTCGGCATAACCCGATATCCTGGATGTAAAAAGAGTACTGAATATACGTGGAATGCTCAGCATCAGGTTCACTTTCTGGTCTCTGTCTCCGGCTACAAGCCGCATAGAAAGCCTGCTGCCAAGATTCATCAGGTTTTCCTGGATAAGGTCCAGCCCGAATTTCAGTTTTCTTTCGTTATCGGTAGAAGCTCCGATGGATATCATCTGAGACCCTCTTTCCTTAACCGATATTATTAAAATTTTATCTGTAATTTCGTTGCTGCAATCAACTTTGAATTGTACATCGCTGTATAAACCTGTGCTGATTAAGTTATACCATGATTCAACTAATCGGTCGGCAGTTATTATATCCCCTTCTTTCAATAATAGCTCTCGTAAAACCATGAATTCAGGAGTTTCTTCATTTCCTTTTATAATTATGTGTTTCAGTCTGCCGGCATCCAGTGATAAATGTATATTACCACCAATACTGTCTGAATAAAACTCCGTTATTGATGCAAACGAATAATCATTTTCGCGTAGCAAATTCAAAACAGATTCTTCGAGTTTCTTTTTTCTGTATGGATCGAATTCTTTGTTCTTTAGTTGATTGTCGAATAATTCAATGATTTTCTTTGTAATACTGCGGTTTTCAAAATTTACAATGATAGAATCAACTTTGTGGAACTGCCTGGCTTCAAGGTGAATTGAATTATTTAATTTGTTATAACTTAATAAGACTTTTCTATATCGTGGAAAATTAAGTAATAGTTTTTTAACGGCATCCTGCCTGTTGTCGGAAAACTTTCTGAATTTAGAGCAAAAATATTTATCATCTTTGTCCTTCAGGCCCCTGCAAACAATAGTATCAGCCTTTTCAATCATTTCAGACAGCCCTGTAGCCAACACATAATCCTGAAAATTTGAATTTGTTTTTTTATTAATAATTTCCTTCAAATCAAAAAATTCGGATTGTGTTGCAATCTCGCCCATCAATATCAGGCTGTCGATTTTATTGAATTCCAGATTAGATATTGTACCAATATCCGGTTTGATAAGAATATCTGCATGTTTAGCTGCTGAATCAGAAAAGATTTTCATTGAAAGTGAAATTACCTGGTCTGCAATTGTAAGCGGGTTATCAATGGCAGTTTCTTTGTTCAGGGGGGAACTAACATCCACAGCAATAATTATATCCGGGTTAAATTTTTTTGCGTGATCAACAGGCAGATTTGCAAGAATACCGCCGTCAACAAGTATCATTCCTTTTTCCCTGACGGGCGGAAAGCGCAGTGGGAACGTTGAACTTGCCCTGATTGCTCTTACCATGTTCCCTTTTTCTAACGATATTGATTTACCACTTACAAGGTCGGTAACAACCGGCCTGAAGATATACCTGAGAGAATCGAAACTGTCGTTACAGTGGTATTTACTGTTCCATAGCATTCTTTGCAAAACCCCGATATATTTATTGCCGAATGAAACAGCCTCAGGAATTATAAACTCAAAATTTTTGAACCTCAGAGTAACAAGGCTTCTGTCCTGCATTTCTTTCTGGTCCAGGAAAAGCCTGTTCCTGTTACTGCCGGCACTTACAGACAGAATCCCGTCCCAGTCGGTTGCGCGCATCGTGGAATCAATCTCGGAAATACTGTATCCGGAAGCATATAAGCCGCCAATTACGGCTCCCATACTGGTTGCAACAATATAATCAGGTTTTATTCCGGCTTCTTCCAGTTTTCTGATAGCACCGATATGAGCCAGGCCGCGTGCGCCGCCTCCGCTAAGAACAAGTGCGATTTTAGGACGGAATCCCAATTGGTCGAATTCAGTTGTGTTATCAACAGACAATTCAATTTCATTCATGCCGGTACAATACGATTCTGCCGGAATCAAAATTATTAAGATTGCTGATATAAGTATCAAAAATCTTGTAATTATGTATGAGTTGTTTTTATCTGATACCAAATCCATTAAATTCGCCTGTTGCATCGGAAAAAATTACTTTACACGAATCAACCCTTGATCTTGAAGGGCCCTGTTCCAAATACTGTTTCAGAGCTGCTATCAGATTTTCCCCGCCTTCTGCTTTAACTTCTACCGTTCCGTCATAAAGATTTCTGGCGTATCCTTCAAGCCCTATCTGTTCTGCTTTTCTATATACAAAATACCTGAAACCCACGCCCTGAACGTGTCCGCTGATGATAAATTCTGCTCTGATCTTTTTCATATTATTTCATCTGTATAAAATTGATTTTGAAATTTTATCTGCCATATCCCTGCCTGTAAGTAATTTAATAATTTCAAGAGCAAAATCAAAAGCAGTTCCGGCACCTGCAGATGTAATAATGCTATTTGATATAACAACTTTATCATTCTGGTATGAACCATGGCTGAATTTTTCCTTTACCGATGGGTGTGATGTAAATTCAGTACTGTCGCTAAATAATCCTGCTTCATCAAGTATCAACGGTGCGGCGCATATTGCAGCAAATATTCCACTATTATTTTTGTGATATTCAATAATTTCTTTCATCGGTTCGGAATTAATAAGGTTTTCCGTTCCTTCCAATCCGCCGGGAATAATTATTGCATCGAATTTTTCGGTTAAAACTGTCTCTATCAGTACGTCCGGCTTCAAAACAACCCCGCGCGAACATAATACTTCATTTTCTGTTCCGGCCACAACTACTTCAATGCCTGCTCTTCTAAGCATATCGATGATTATTACCGCTTCCATTTCCTCTGTTCCGTTTGCAATTGGAACTAAAACTTTCATAAAAATTTCCCGGATAAGAATAATACTTTCAAAAACAATTCAAATTTTTTTATTTTAATAAGAATGTTATTAAGTACAAATTTAATGCATTATTAGTAAAGTGCTGTATCATTTTTTGATGGTGAGCAGGTGAAATCAGATGAAAAATCGAATGTTGAGAATTACTCTTCGGAAAAATGGGTCGAAAAAGGTGATCAGGAATTTGAACAGGGTGAGTTTGAGAAAGCTGTAGAGTTCTATTCAAATGCCATAGAACGTAATCCGAGGTCTTCCTTTGCTTATTTTAAAAGGGGAAACTCTTTGTATGAATTAAATATGTTCAATGAAGCCCTTACAGATTACAATAATGCTATTACTCTGAACGGCAGCTTTTCCTTTGCCTATTTCAAAAGAGGAAGCGTTCTTGTTGATATGAGGAAATATCAAAGGGCTATTAAGGATCTGACCCTTGCTATTGAACAAAATTCAGAATTTTCCTTTGCCTATTACAAAAGAGGAGTGGCAAAGAAAGAAATGGGAAATTTTGATGAAGCTATTGAAGATTTTAATACTTCTATCGATCTGAACCCGGGGCATCTGCTTTCATATCTTAACCGGGGCAATTGTTATTTTGATAAAAAAGATTTCCAGCTTGCTGTTGATGACTTTACACATGTTATTCAGTTGGACCCAAAGCACGAAAAAGCCTTTATTTCAAGAGGTATTGCTTATGGCAACATGGACAAGCTTAAGGAAGCTGTTAAAGATTATTCCTCGGCTATCGAAGTGAACAAGGAATCTGTTATGGCGCTGAATTACCGTGGCATGGTGCTTAGCAAGTTGAAAAAGCATGAAGAAGCCATACAGGATTTCAACATGGTAATCCAGCTCAAACCAAAATCAGTAGAGGTATATAATTACAGGGCTCTATCCTATCTGACTGTAAAAGATTATGATAACGCTATTACTGATTACGACAAGGCAATTTCAATTAATCCCAAAAACCCTGTTCTTTACTATAACAGGGGGAATGCTTTTACATTTATGAAAAAATATGCTGAAGCAATTATGGATTACGACCAGGCACTGGAACTGAATCCTGAACTTGCGGCTGCCTTTCTTGGCAGGGGAAACGCAAAGGCAGGAATGAGCAGATATAAGGAAGCTATATATGACCTTACAAAGGCTATTACAATTAATCCGAAATTTGTACAGGCATATATAACGCGCGGAAATATATTCATGAATATGCGCTATTATAAAAAAGCAGCCGAAGATTATACCCTCGCAATAGAACTTTTTCCGGATAATCCCAGAACTTATATGAACCGGGCTATTGCATTCAAACATGATGAAAAATATTTATATGCTGTGCGCGATTTCAATGAATTTTTAAAGAGATACCAAAAGCGTGATTCTTTATCCGGAAAAGTCAGGATGTGGATTAAAAAACTCGGGGGTGATCCCGAATATTAATCACTCAACAATTTCAAACAGATTTTATTTTCCGGGTTTAATATATGTAATAATTACACTATTCAGGCAGGGCTGTGCCTTTACCCGGAATTGTTATGATCATTTTTCCTCCGTCCGAATTATAATATACTTCAATCCCGCATTCCCCGACATATTCCCAATGTTTAAAAAATAATGCTGCTTTGGTCGGAGTTATTGCTGCCCTGGTCGGAGTCAAAGCAAGAAAACCACCCCTATAATCCCCTCCTACATTAGGAGGGGATAAGAAGTTAAATATCATAAGATTAACTCCCCCTCCTTCCGAAGGAGGGGGCCGGGGGGAGGTAGGAAGGGGCAGCGGCATTTCACCAATGTTCGAATCTATTGACGCCTTGGTCGAATCTATTGATGCCTTGGTCGGAGTCATTGCCGCCTTGGTCGGAGTTATTGCCGCCTTGGTCGGAGTCATTGCTGCCTTGGTCGGAGTTATTGCTGCCTTGGTCGGAGTTATTGCTGCCTTGGTCGGAGCCATTGCTGCCTTGGTCGGAGTTATTGCTGCCTTGGTCGGAGTCATTGCTGCCTTGTTCGAAGTCATTGATGCCTTGGTCGGAGTCATTGATACCTTGGTCGAAGTTATTGATGCCTTGGTTGAAGATAATGATGCCTTGGTTGAAGTCATTGACCCCTTGGTCGAAGTCATTGCTGCCTTGTTTGAAGGCATTGAACTCTTGGTCGGAGGCAAAGAACATGTTCAGTAAGATCAACCAAGTGTTCAGTAAAGCCAACCAAGTGTTCAGTAAGATCAACCAAGTGTTCAGTAAAGCCAACCAAGTGTTCAGTAAAGTCAACCAAGTGTTTAGTAAAGCCAACCAAGTGTTCAATAAGGTCAACCAAGTGTTCAATAAGGCCAACCAAGTGTTCAGTAAGGTCAACCAAGTGTTCAGTAAGGTCAACCAAGTGTTCAGTAAGGTCAACCAAGTGTTCAGTAAGATCAACCAAGTGTTCAGTAAGATCAACCAAGTGTTCAATGAGGCCAAATTTCACTACAATAAGGCCAAACAGTAGTTCAATAACTCCGGCCAAGACAGTTTAAAGCTCCGACAACAAAGCGATTAGCCCCAACATCAGGGGTTTGATTAAAAACAGCATTGAATTAAGGAAATTATTCGATTCATTGATACCACAGGATGGGGAATTAAGTCCGGTGCTTGGTTAATTGGGGTGGAAAAACGGGGGGATAGGGCGGGAGAAGGAGGTATTATGTTGTCATTCCCCGACACGTCGGGGCAGGCTTCCGGAGCTTGCGACCGAAGAATCCATCTTTGTTTGCAGATAATGTATGAAGAATGGATTCTTCGCTGGCGCTCAGAATGACATTCTACTTCTGCCAACTATAATAACTTCAATCGGAAAAAGAATCCACCCCGACTCGCTGCGCTCGCCACCCCTCAACGAGGGGAATTTTCCGGAAATCCACCCCCGTCCTTCGGACACCCCCGCCAGCGGGGGACATTCCCATCCGTCATTCTGACGGAGCGAAGCGATCGAAGAATCCATGCAAAATAGCAGAAAATCTTTCCCTCCTTCCCAAGCCCCCGCTTGGGAAGAAATATTTCCTGCAAAGTACTACTTTGAAATAGAGAAGCTCAGATTCAAAAGAAAACTGCATTACCAAGTACAAGTTCGTAATGAGGGGGAAGCGTTGAGGGGGGGATTATCAAAATCAATGATTGAAATATTTAAGCCCGGGAGGGGGTATTTGGTTTTGGGTAAATTGTAGGTAAGAAATGCCCGGGCTTATTTTGAGTGATTTTTTTTGTGTGAAAAATTATATCATTAATTGTATTTGTAAAGTATTAATAAAAAAAATCCCGTTTTGGGCTTGTATGATTCCTGCAATCAGAAAGCAACAATATTATTTCCATAATGAATTAGTACGTGATTTATCTCCTGAATCGATAAAATTTTCATTTTTATAAACTACACTTTGCTAAAGAAAAGGTTACAATAGTAATTCTTCATAGTGTTGATTCGGTGTTTCTCCATAAATTTTTGCTTAATTGCTTATAGCGATTGTAGGTACTACAGGTATTTATTGAATTATATTTTGGTATATAAATTGCTTTATATTCTCTGAATTTTGTAAATTACTTATGGTAATACAGGGACTATATGCAAGGAAAGAATATGGAATGCAAGAAAGAAATGAACCTGAAAATCTGTAACTGTACTTATGAGCCATGCAGCAGAAAAGGAATGTGCTGCGACTGTATAAAATATCATGTCCGATCCAGGCAATTACCAGCCTGTGTTTTTCCGAATGATGCTGAAAGAACTTACGACCGTTCGTTTGAACATTTTGCAAAACTTGTTAGCCAGGGTAAGATTTGATATTATGAAAACGAAGATTTTCATATTGGCATTTGTTATAATAATTTCCGGATTGTGTGTTTCCGGCCGGGATTATTCGGGGCCGGACTATTTGCGCTTTCATAAGGATTTTCTTGAAGATAAGAAGGATATACTGGAATTTATTCCCCTCAGAGATACGGTTTATATCCTGAGCGACAAGTATATTTCCATTTCGCTTAATGAGCAGAAGGCGGTTCTTCATTACAGGGGCGATAGTGTATTTACTTACAAAATATCTTCAGGCACTTCAAGAATAAGCAAGGGGGTAGATACACGCGAGGGTATTTACACCGTACAGCTGATGGCCAGAGCTGCCGAATCCCGCCAGTTTAACAATTGCAAACTGCTATGGTGGATTGGATTCAATCTGAATATTGGATTCCACGGGCTGACAACAAATTCATACTACCGGCATCTTGGAGTAAAGCCTACATCACACGGATGTGTCAGGATTTCCCGCGAGGATGGTGAAGATTTGTATCAAAGAGTCAGCAGAGGAACACCTGTATTGGTTTATGACAGTATCCCTGCCAGGATATTTGCTTTTGCTGATAAAAGCGATTTCCGGCACAATAAAGATATTTTCCTGATGAAAGACAGCAGGCAGCAGCACAAACTCCTGGAGCAGCGGCTGACTAATCTTTATAATGGGGAACATTTCTTGAAAAACAAATGCAGGATATTCCTTCACCAGGATACAATACTAAGGCCAGGTGGTTATCCGGTAGGGGATGGGTTACAAATACCTTTCAGGCAGCTGAAACCAATCGATCTTAAAATCGGGCAGCTAACCAGAAAGGATAATCTTAAGATCAATGCCGAGAAAAATAAGATAGCAGGAAAGGATTCAACGTCAGTTGCCGTTAATTAGTTCTGAATATTTACCGGAATAATTTTTTATTGCATTGAACATTCCAAGAGCTATGTTGTTTATTCCTTCATTGCTTACCATATACTTCTCGTCTTTTGAATTAGAAAGAAACCCTGCTTCGAATAATACATTTGGCATTGATGCTCCCACCAAAACGTAAAATCCGGCCTGATTAACGCCCCTGTCCTTCAAAGGAGTTGTGTTGCCTACTTCCTTCTGTAATTCAACGGCAAATTGTTCGCTAAGTTTAACAAAGGCGCTCTGAGCCATGGTAGCAATAATTATTTCCTCTTCGGTAAGTTTTTTATATTTTGTCTGGTCCTGCTCAAATTTAATCGAGGCATTTTCTTTATTGGCAACCCTTACCGCGTCGTCATTTCTTCCGGGACGTAATATATATGATTCGAAACCGTTTGAATGCCAAGGTTTCTTCGGCATTGAGTTCAGGTGGATACTGATAAAGAGTTTGCCGCCGGCTTTATTGGCTATCTGCCCGCGTTTATAAAGGGGAATAAATGTATCGTCTTCCCGGGTCATAACTACTTTTGTTCCGGGCAGTCCTTTTTGGATTAGTTCCCTGAGTTTCAGGGCAATTTTCAGAGCATATTCTTTTTCCTTGTACCCGTGAATACCAATAGCTCCGGGGTCTTTTCCGCCGTGGCCCGGATCAAGCACGATGCAATCCAGATCCCAGCGGTTTTTAGTCTCATTTTGTTTTTTTGACCGGATAATATTGACTTTGCCGGAAGAATCAGGTTTTTCGGGGCGAATTTTCTCGGGCTTCGGAGTGCTTTCAGGAAATTTCTTATTATCATGAAAAATGGAATAAACGATATGGTCAGGGGCTACACGGGAAACCTTCATGGCATTTACATTGCCTTTAAGGATAAATTTGTACAATAGGAACTCCCTGATGATTTCTATATGCACCGAATCTAACGGATATATCATTTCCGCACGGCTGAAATCTGTAATGGTATTAACTGCATAAGGAAGCCGGATTATCAATTCACCGTCCTTGATTTCCGGTTTGTGGTAGTGTTCTATTGTTTTGTCGGATATAATATTAACCTGAGTCATTCCATTCTGGTTCACCGAAAAAATATCTTTGATTTTGATAAAATTCACATCTGATGGAGGCCCTGAAAAAAGAGGTTCGAAGCTAATATCTTTTTGCGGAAAGAAGTCACTTTTTTGGCTGGTGTCATTCTTTTTTTCGTCAATGTGCTTTCTGCGGAGCTTTCCGGGTAAAATATATATTTTCTCGTCATCAGGGTTTGGATTTTCGATTTTAGCCGGTTTGTGTTCGGGTATATCGTGCTTGCTTATTGAATCATTTCTGATTTCAGTTGGCTTCAGTGTATTGTACTGTCTGGCTTTTTCGTATACTTCCTGGTCTTTTTCAAATAATCTCAGGTTGAGTGGCAATTTGTTTTCATCAATATTTGCCCGGGATCTGTTTTTTGATCTATATTCAGGCAGAAATTCAAACTCCATTGATTTAGCATTATTCTGAAAATCGGCTTTCAGGAATCCAATATCATTCAAAGCTCTGAAAAAAGCAGGATAAGGCACGTGGATGCCACGTTTGTTATCAATTGCCGGCGTCACCATCTGGGCTAATTTAACAGCTGTATCACTTTCGATCAGAATGAAAAAAGAGGAAGGGGTTGTTTTTATCCTGTAGTGCCCGACGATAAAACTTCCATCGATATAGCTGCATTGCTTATTAGGAAACAAAATCCCGCAAGCCTGTTCCAGGGATATATAATTTCCGTTTACCATGCCTGAAGTACGGATCTGCTTCTTCATACCGTCGGGATAAATCACATTGATAATATCATAGGCCATGATATTATCAAAGAAGAAAAATGATAATATGACGGCAATTATCGCCATCCTGATAATAAGTAGATTGGATATGTCAGGAAATAATCTGTTTATCAAGCTGCCCAAGCGTCGTCCCCCCGTTTTGGCAATTGTTGTCAATATTTTAACATATTAAGTTAATAATTTATATTTTCAATTCAAATCATTTTTTAATATAATCAGGGGTTAATTTCCGACTTGTATCGAAACCTGTGGATTAAATACAAAATTTCATGATAAAGGCAATTGGTTCTTTCAAAGAAAGAAGCATTAAATGATAAATTAGCAGTGTAAATCATAAGGGCTGTACAAATCGGAGGTGAATACATCACGACAGAATTAATTGTAAAACACATCCTAACCGAAGGCCTGTTAAAATATATTAAAAATAAAATAATCAATATTTGTTAGTTAATCATTATTTTCGTAATCATAGCTGTGTGTATATTTTGAACAGGATTCAGATGCTATTTGACCTGCAGAGTGTTTCGGTACAATTTCAGAAAAATATTCCGGCATTGAAAAATGTAAGCCTGAGTATCAATGAAAATTATATAACAATATTGAGTGGGCAGACAGGAGCCGGTAAAACCACCCTGCTAAAATTACTATACGGGGATTTGAAGCCAACCCTTGGTGATATTTTCTTCAGGGGCGAGCCTATGAAAAAATTCAAAGGCAGGAAAAGGAAGCTACTCCGGCAGATTAGCGGAATTATGTTTCAGTACCCGCAGCTTATATCGCATCTTACATGCTACGAAAATGTTATGCTGCCACTTGTTCTGAATAAAAATTCCAAAGATGAGGCGCACAGGAAATGCCTTGAAACTATGGCAATGCTTAATATCAGTTACCTGAGGACGAAATATCCGAATGAACTTTCAATTGGCGAGAAGAAAATGCTTTCATCAGCAAGGGCTTTTGCTCATGATCCTGAAATAATTGTTGCCGATGAGCCGTCTGAAAACCTGGACGAAGGATCGAAAGCACTTATCTTTGAAATGATGCACAAAGCATTGGATCGGGGTGCCTCGCTGATAGTAACAAGTAATGACTCCAGCCTGCTGAAAGCTTTCCCTGATGCAGCAAGAGCATCTTTGAACGAAGGCAGGCTTATAAAGAAAGATACAATTGTTTCATTCAGTTAAAATTATCTCATGAATAATCATAATCCGATAATTGCCATTTCCGGCTATGGTACAATGGGCAGGGAAATTGAACAATCTGCCCGAAACAGAAACATCGAGGTTTCGGAAAAATTTGATATTGATAATCTTCCTGTGAAAGAGAAAAATTATAATTTCGATGTTGTAATCGATTTTTCTATTCCCGACACGGCTGTCGATAATATCAGGCTGTTTGCCGAAATGGGAAAAAATATAGTTGTCGGCGTTACCGGATGGTATGATAAAATGGATGAGGTGAAGAATATTGTAGTAAGTAACGGTGTGGGTTTGGTCTGGGGTTCAAACTTTTCAATTGGAATGCAGATGTTTTTTAGAATAGCCCGGTTTGCATCCTCGCTGATGAATAAAAATTCCGGGTATGATATTTTTCTCCATGAGATGCACCACCACAGAAAGAAAGACAGCCCGAGCGGCACTGCTGTAAGCCTGGGAAATATCATCCTTGAAGAAGTCAGTATTAAAAATACTATTCTGGACGATACTGCGAGGGATGCTATCAAACCGGAACAATTGCACATCAGTTCGTCAAGGGGCGGAGAAATTCCTGGTACTCATACACTATACCTGGATTCCTTTGCTGATACAATTGAACTGACACACAGGGCACGAAACCGCAGAGGTTTTGCTGACGGTGCTGTGGAAGCGGCATTGTGGCTTCACGGAAAAACAGGTTTTTGGTCTTTTAATGAAGTATTGGATATAAAATGGGGTCAGAAATGATAAAGTTGTTTTTCGCGATTTTGGTTTTTGCTGCCTCTGTGAATATTTCATACGCCCAGTTATTCATTGATAAACCTGGAAATTCTGATACACTGAAACCGGAAATTGATATTATACCGTCAGTGTTAACTGTTCCTGCCCCGGAAGGGCAATTCATCATGGAGGATTTTAAAGTTTTGAACAGGGGTGGAGGCGTTTTAAAAATTACAAAGATAGATGCTACCTGTTCCTGTGCCAATGGTAAAGTTCTCAGTTCTAATGTTGTTCCTTTGTCAGTGGGAAAAATACAGATGACAATAAATATGGACGGCCTTGATAAGGATCACCGTATAGTGGATTTTACAATTCACAGCAATGCTTCTAATTCCCCGTTTATGGTTAGAATTGTAGTTGAAAATCCTCCGGCAGAAAGGAAAATTGATTGCAAAATTCCTGAAGATGAAGAGGATTAATATATCTTATCACCGAAAAATAATTGAAAATTTCCAACCCTCGGTTTTTCAAAAACTAAATCAAGCAAGCACCCGGAACAAGAAACTCGGAAAATAACTTATTTATAAATGTCGTGTTTCTTTATCAATTTTTTTACCATCCCGGCCCGTTACATTTACAGTAAGATGTTTTGGCCAGACGAAACGGGCTTCGGTATAATTGATTTTTTATATTGGCCCGATATAAATTACAATCAGGGTGGAGTAGTGGATACATTTGATGATTCCCCCCATGGTTTTATCAGCTGATGAAGAAACTTTTCGGAAGATATAAAAAAAACTTGCTTTTTGCACATATGTTCATTATATTGCAATTGTAGTTGAAATGAAAGGAAAATAAATGCCAAGACCGGAAAAAGACAGGATTGTACATAACCCGCCGCTGTTCGACGAGTTCAAGCCTGTGGGTATATCAGGGAATCTTCTGCGGGAGATAGAGCTTTCCCTTGATGAATACGAAGCTTTGCGTCTTGCCGATATGTTGGGAATGTCTCATTCCGAGGCGGCTGATGAAATGGAAATTTCGCGTTCCACTTTCACACGCCTGATTGAAAAAGCAAGGAGAAAGCTTGCTGATTTCCTGATAAACGGAAAACTATTAAGAATTAATGGCGGGAATGTTCACTTCCGCAAAAATATTATTAAATGTGAAAATTGTGGGTATATGTTTAAAATAGATTTTGAAACCCGTTTTGCCAAATGTCCGGAATGCGGTTCGGAACGTCTTCTGAACCTTGCCGGAGGATTTGGCCACGGGCGTTGTTGTATTCCTAAAAAAAATAAAGGAGGCAGACATGCCGGGTGGAGATAAAACAGGACCAATGGGCGAAGGCCCGCTCACAGGAAGAAGAATGGGCAATTGCACCGGAGCCGACAATACCGGATTTTTTGGAAGAGGTGCCGGAAGAAGGAATTTCGGTGGCGGCATGGGCCGCGGGAACTTTGGACGCGGACGCGGATTTAACAGGTTTGGCGGATCATATCAGGATAACTCAGACGGTGGCCTGATAAGTTCGCTAATGAACAGGATTAGCGCTCTGGAAGAAAAACTGGAGAATGCTGTACGAAAAAATAAAGATTGATCAATAAATTTAAGAGGAGTTATTTATGAATGGCGATAGAGCTAACGGTCAGGGCCGCGGTCTTGGAAAAGGCGGCGGCAAAGGCCGCAACAAAGGCGGAGCCTTCGGTCCCGGAGGTGATTGTGTTTGTGCAAAATGCGGAGCAAAAATACCGCACGTTCAGGGAAAGCCCTGCAAGCAGTTGAAATGTCCCAAATGTGGGAATACAATGGTAAGAGAAGAATTATTAAATAAGTAGTAGTTTGTGGAAATTAAGCCATTCCGCAAAATGTTTAAGAAATATGTCAATGTAGAATAATAATTATTTCGCCAACAGGCCAGGATGATGACCGGGTTTAGTAATTAGGGTCTGTATCTGCTGTTGCCTGAGTTTAGTTTGTTAGCATTGAAACATTGAAATATATTTTTTTAAAAGACAGCATTAAATGGAGTTATTAAAAATGAAAAAATTTGCCATCCCGACTGAAAACGGAAGGTTGTGTGCTCATTTCGGCCACTGCGAAAAATTTGCTATTGTAGATACAGATAATGATAAGATCATTGGTGAAACTTTTCTTACACCTCCTGTGCATCAGCCAGGTGTTTATCCCCAATTTCTTGCACAAAACGGTGTTAATGTGATTATTTCCGGCGGAATGGGTATGAAAGCTCAGGAATTGTTTGCAATGAATAATATCGAAGTTTGTGTTGGTGTAAATGCTGATACTCCGGCACAGCTTGTTCAGGAATATTTGAATAATAAGTTAGTGACAGGACAAAATCTTTGTGACCATTAATTTGGAAAAATGATGAAAATCGCTGTATCAAGCGGAAAGGGAGGAACAGGAAAAACAACTATTGCCTCGAACCTTGCCGCTTATCTTTCAGAAAATAAATATATTACATTGGTTGACCTTGACGTGGAGGAACCCAATTCCGGACTTTTTATAATCGGAGACTTGCTGCTCAGCGAAGATAAGTTCAAGCAGGTGCCTAAATGGGAAAGGGACAGATGTAAGCCATGTGACATCTGTACGGATGTTTGTAATTTTAATGCTCTTATCAAGCTGGGCAGCGAGATAATGAATTTTCCGGATATGTGCCATTCATGCTTTGCATGTACGGAAATGTGCCCTGAAAACGCCCTGCCAATGGAAAATCAGCTAATAGGAAAATTAAGTCATTTCAGGAGAGGGAATCTTGATTTTATTGACAGCCGTTTGGATATTGGCAGGGAACAGGCCGTTCCGTTAATTAAGCAAACACTGGAGTATATTGATAGTACTTTCTCCGATGATAGTATCATCATTATGGATACTCCTCCGGGAACATCCTGTCCGGTTATTGAGTCAACAAAAAAAGCTGATATAGTAGTTCTTGTTACAGAACCTACTCCTTTCGGTTTGCACGACTTAAAACTATCTGTAGGAGCAATGAGAAAACTCGGCAGAAGAATTGTGGTTGTAATTAACCGCTACGGAATCGGGAATTCAGATACAGAGGAATATTGTCTTGAAGAAAATATTCCGATTATTGCCAGGTTCGGCAATGACAGAGAAGTAGCCGAATTGTATTCTCGTGGCGAATTGATTTACGACAAAAAAGCGGAATTCAAATGGGAACTTGGAAAAATAGCAGAACATCTTGGGTTGAACAAAAATGAATGAAATAGTAATAATCTCCGGTAAGGGTGGTACTGGTAAAACATCTTTAACAGCTTCACTGGCTTTGACAGCCGGCAGGGAAGCTATTGCCGCCGACTGTGATGTTGATGCTGCGGATATGCACCTGCTTCTTGAACCCGATTTCGGATTCGGAGAAGATTTTTATAGTGGCCTGACAGCCTCGATCGATCAGAATAAATGCCTTAACTGCGGAACTTGTATGGATACCTGCCGTTTTGATGCAATAAATATTATCGACGGGAATTATAACATCGACGATCTTGATTGCGAAGGTTGTGGTTACTGTGCACGGGTTTGTCCGGAAGAAGCAATAATTATGTCGGATCAAAAGGCCGGACGCTGGTTTGTATCAAATATAAAAAACGGTTCGAAAATGGTACATGCAAGGTTGGGTATCGGCGCTGATAATTCGGGGAAGCTGGTAACAAAAGTAAAGAATGAAGCAAAAAAGCTGGCCGAAGAAACAGATGCAAAATATGTTATAGTTGATGGTTCCCCGGGCATCGGTTGTCCGGTTATATCATCAATATCCGGTGCTGATTTAGTTATTTTTGTTACCGAGCCAACTGTATCAGGTATTCACGACCTGAAAAGAGTTCATAAGCTGGTTGCAAATTTTAATATCAAGTCCGCCTGTATTATTAATAAAAGTGATATAAACCCTGAAGTTTCAAGAGAAATTGCCATGTATCTTAAAAAAGAAAAAATTATTCCTTTGATGGAACTTAATTACGATGAAGATTTTACAAGGGCAATGACTGAAGGCAAGGCAATAATCGAATACAGTGAAATTTACCGTGAAAAAATTGCGGAATGCTGGGAAAAAATAAAATCGAATTTTATTAAAAATTTAAAGGTTATGCAATGAGGATAGTATTTACAACAAAAGGTGATTCCTGGGATTCAGAAATGGATCCAAGGTTTGGCAGAGCTCCTTTCTTTCTTGTTTATGATGAAGAAAAGGATACACTGGAAGCTACCGAGAATAGCGATATTACTGCAATGGCTCATGGTGCAGGACCAAAAGCAGTAGAAAAACTTTTTACTTTGAACCCGGATGTGCTTATTACAGGAAACGGGCCCGGCGGGAATGCAGCAATGGTTCTCGGACGCACGGAAATAAAAGTTTTTATTGGGGCCGGAAGCGGAACTGCCAAAGATGCTTTGGAAATGTATAAACAAGGCCAGCTTAACGAGTTTTAATCTGTTTTTTTCGGGATTTATAGAACAAACATACATTGGAAGCTGCAATGTACTCCAACATTTCCAATTGTCAGTTCTATATATCCCGATTTTTTATTTGTAATCGCTAATTGTTCAAAATTTCATCTATAAGTTTGTGATAAATTCTATCTACCCAATAATATACTTTTTTCTTGATTGCTAATCTTTCCAATCAAATAATTCTCTCAGTCTTTTTTCTAAGATTGACTTATCAATTAACTTAGTCTCATATTCGGCAATCAAAGCCGGACTCATATTTCGATTCAAAGAATACTCTACAACCTGAACATTTCTATTTTTACATAATATTATTCCAACGCTAGGATTTTCATGTGATTTTTTAATCTCATTATCCAATACTTCCAGATAAAAATTCAACTTTCCCAGATACTCAGGTTTAAAATCGTCGGTTTTTAATTCTATTGCAACCAAACATTGGAGTTCCCTGTGAAACAAAAGCAGATCGATATAGAAATCATTGTTCCCAACCTGAATACGGAATTCTTCTCCAATGAAACAGAAGTCTCTACCAAGTTCAATAAGAAAGTGTTTTAAATTATTTACTAATGACTTTTGAAGAGTTTTCTCATTAAATTTTTCAGGTAAATCTAAAAATTCAAGAACATAGGTATCCTTAAAATATCCTTGAATTTCTCTCGATGGCGTTGAGAGTTTTATATCTTCTTTAATAGATATCTGATATTGATAAATATCATTTTTGCTTTTCGATAAGATTGTTCTTTCAAAACATCCTGAATCTATCTGTCTCTCAAGTTCACGTACTGAATATCTTTCTTTTACGGCCAGTCTAAGATAAAACTCCCTCTCCTCAATGCTTTTTGTCTTGCTGATTATATGAAGATTAGAAGACCAGGATATTTCTCTCAACAGTGATGAGAGTTTTGGAAATTTGTAATAAGTTTCATAGAATTGCTTCATTCTCCAAATATTTTGAGATGAAAATCCTTTAATTCCTGGTATCTCATTTCTAATAAAATCAGATAGTTCAAATACAACGGATTTTCCCCATTTTTCTGATTATACTTTTATTGAAATATATTCGCCAACTTTCCAATAAAGATTAATTAGTTCTTTATTTACAGATTTCAAAGCATCATGGCGGGCTCGATTTATTAATTCGGTTATGTATAGAAAGTCATTTTTAACATTCAAGTCCATGGGTAGTATCTCCAGTTAAGAATAATTTCATATTACAATACAATTTTACAACACCGCGAAAGCAAAGAATTTAAGATATCTTGTTTCCGGCATTGGTGGTAATATCGGATGATCCACTCCCTGCTGGCCACGATAAATCAATTGAAGTTGCCTGCCAAGTTTTGCAGCTTCGCGAATAATTACATCATGAAAAACATCCTCGAAAATATGATGAGAACAGCTTGATGTTGCAAGTATTCCGCCGGGATTAAGTTTTTGCATGGCAAGGGAATTTATTCGGGCATAGCCTTTTTTTGCAGCAGGAACTGTTTTCCTGTTTTTTGCAAATGCCGGAGGATCGAGTATAATAATATCCCATTTTTCGTTATCATTTTTCAAAAAATCGAATACGTCCTTTGTCTGGAAGCTATAGTTATTAAAACTATTCATTTCAGCGTTTATTTCAGCTCTGTCTATTACGGATTCTGAAATATCAATTCCTAATGCATAATCTGCTCCGCCCTTTAAAGCGGAAAGTGCAAAACCTCCCTGGTTGCAAAAGCAATCAAGAACCCGGGCTCCTTTTGCTATACTTCCAATAAAATTCCTGTTTGGCCTTTGATCAAGGAAATATCCGGTTTTTTGTCCCTGTTTCAGTGATATACTCAAATTGATATCATTTTCAGAAAACGGTATATTGTCGGGAATAGCACCGAATAATATTCTGTCCTCTGATTGTAATCCTTCAATTTCCCTGGCACGTGAGTTGTTTTTGGCAATAATTCCTTTTGTATCAGGGAATAATTCAAGCAAAGCACCGGTTATACTATCGATCATTTTTTCCATTCCGGCAGACTGTATCTGCACAGAAAAATAATCCCCGTACTTATCAATTATCAATCCGCTTAGCAGGTCAGACTCTCCAAAAACCAGCCTGTAAGAATTTTCATCTGGCAGAACCCATTCCCTGAGAAGTTTTGCGGAGTTAATTCTGTCAATAAAAAATGCGTTATCCGGCAAGGTATTAGTATTTAATAATCTGAGAGCGATCAGGCTGTGAGGGTTGTAAATCGCTAATCCGTAAGAATTTTCATTTTCATCTATGACATTAACAAATACTCCCGGATCGGATTTAATGATATCTACTATTTCATTACTAAAAACCCATAGATAACCGGAATTTAATTTTTTTGCCGCTCTTTGCTTTATTATAATATCTATAACATTATCCATTTGTATTTCCTGTATTTGAAATTTAATTTTCGGCAATTTAAAACAAAAAAAATTAAAATGCTCTTAAACCTTTTCTTTTTTGATATGTCTAAATTTCAGCGGTCCTGAAATAGGCCGGGAAGTTTTTTCACAACAAGGAGGTTCTGATGATTGAAGGAATTAGTTCTGCACAATTTGGCGGGGGAATGAATATGCCCCGCTTTAATTATGAGATGACTGATGAGGATAAAGAAACTTTTGCAGATATAATTGAAAAATATGATTCCGCGAACATGACTAAGGAAGATACGGAATCACTTAGATCAGAATTGAAAGATGCCGGGATAAAACCCGGTGAAGATCTGAAAAATATGATGCAGGAAGCCGGATTCGATATGCCCGGTCCGCCTCCTGGCAAAGGCACTCCTCCTCAGGGTGCGGGTATGATGGCTCAAAATTCAGAGACTTCAGAAACTTTGAATAATTTTATTGAAAAATTTAAAAGCGGAACAGCTGATGAAGAAGACCTTGATTCTTTGCTTAGCTGGATAAACCAGAACAATCTAAGTTACAATGGAAATATTATTGACGAAAATTCTTAAAAAATAACCCCTAATATAATGGCCGCCAAATTCATTCTCTTCCTAAACACATGATTTATCCGGGCGGCCATTTTTTATAAACCTTGTTAAAATAAAATATAAAAAAACCCCGGGCTTTGCCCGGGGTTCTTTTCTTATTATAAGAATTATATTCAGCTGTTAAGGTTGATTACTTAACAACGCGAACAGTCCTGTTGATGATTGTTGAGCCGCTGCGAAGAACGAGTGTGTAACTGCCGCTTGTAAGGTTGCGGGTATCCACTTCAATTGTCCTTGTGCCGCTTGTGGCTTCGTTCATAACGTTGCGTACAAGCTTGCCGCTCATATCATAAAGGTCTATGCTGATGTTTACGTCGCTGCCTGTGCTCAGGCGAAACTTAGCAGATTCCTTACTCGGGTTCGGGAATGCCTGGCCTAAGCTAATAGCACCGTTTTCGCCGATTGTTACTACTTCTTCATCACTGTAGTTAACTTTTCCGTCAAGGTCTGTCATCTTCAGCCTGTAAACATAGCTGTTACCATATTCTACATCATAGTCTGTTACGGGGCCGTATTCGAGATGTTTGCTGCTGTTGCCGGCTGCTGCCATCTCGCCGATGCCTGTGAACAAGCCTGTGCCTGCCTCGCTGTAGCCTGCTTTTTCAACTTCAAAGAGTGAGGAGTTATATTCACTCGCTGTTGCCCATGTAATATCCACGCGTTTGCCTGCTGCTGTTGCATCGAATGCTGCAAGCTCTACAGGAACGATCTCGCCGCCGTTGTTTTCTACAAAGTCAAATACAGAGCGGAGTACACGGTCGAGGTTTGCCCAGTGACGCCAGTCAACACCAAGTACTACTACGTTGCGTTCAAGTGTTGTTGTGGCTACGCCCATTCCGCTGTTGTTCGGTGCTGCATCGTGGTTTTCATAGTTGTAAGCTATCCTGGCAAGTCCGTCGCCGTTGGGGCTTACGTCCATAAGTCCGCAATAAGGCTGTACGTCGTTCAGTGTTACCACATTGCCGTCCATTTCACGGTAATCCTGGTCGATATAGCTTGATGCAGAGATATACTCTGTCAGGCCCTGGCCTACAGCTTCGCCTGTTACGCTGTTGCCGTTATTGCTGACATTCATGCCAAGAGGATTGTAAGGATATACATTCTCGGCCCTGAGTATCTCTTCTACGAATTCAGGATCGCTGTTGTTTACTGTTCCGGCTGAGCTCAGTTCGCGTACAAGTTCCTGTGAACTTACCACGAGGTTGCGTTTGTCGCCCGGCACGCCTTCGTTCAGGAAGTCGCGGATATCCTGGCGCTGGTAGCGTGTGATACCTTTGTCATCGCCGTTGCTGTCATCGCCGTCAGTCCAGAAGATTGAACGGTAGATTGTATAGTTTACGGCTCTTTCTTCCCATGCTGTCCTGTCAAAGAGGTCAACGTCAAAGCGTTCTTCTTCAAGGTCTGTGTACCAGCCAAGGCGGCGCAGTGCCTGGTCAAGGCTGTCGCGGTTCAAACGTCCTGCTATTTCGTTGGCTGTGGGAAGTCCCGGTGTGTACATGTTTGCTGCATAAAGGTCGCGCATGGAGTTCTCTGATGAAACGAGAAGTTTCAGAGGAGATTTCCTTATGTAGAACCTTACTTCTTTTTCGATTATATTATTATCATTTTCCTGATCGCTTTCGACGCTTACTTCGATCTTGTATACAGGTGTTACGTTGGCTTTCATCTCTGTGAAGAGATAAGGCACTGTATAGTTCAATGTATCAAGGTCAAGGTATGTAGCCGGAGCAAAGTCGTCATTATCACCGTCTGCAAGGCCAAATGATACCATGCGGCTTTCTGTTGTCGGGATAGATGTTTTTACTGTTTTGTCAACAACAGGAGCATCTTCGTCATAAGTGCCGTCAGGCTCCTGCCTGAAGACTTTAACGTAAACGTTAATGTCTGACTGCTGGAGTGAACCGTTATTTCTGATGTTGGCTGTTATTTCAACAGGTGCGTCTGTCATTATATATTCTGCATCGTTGAAGCTGCCGTCGCCTGCTTTGTAGTTACCAGGAACAGGGATGTTCTGCATTTCAACGTCGGATACGAACATACGGCCTGCAAATTCAAATGCGCCAATATCGCAGCGCTGGCCGGCGGAGCCTCTCGGGTTGCCGTCTATATCTTCTGTTACTTCGTCAAGGTTTTCACCCCTGTTGTTCAGGACTGAACCAAGTGGAAGTTCGGGTACGTCGTCTATTCTTAGTTTATAAGGATAATTACCCTGGTAGTCCATATCGCTTGTGAAGTCAGCATTTATTGAGTTCAGGTCTGCGCCTGTCCAGAGCTGCCACTGGCCCAGTGTCTGGAATTCATTCCTTGTGCCTGGTTCCAGAAGGTTGCCTTCTGCATCTGTTTCGATAAAGCGGAAGAGTGTGGCATTGCCTGTGAAGTAGGCATTCCTGTCACTCATAAGGCCGCCTTCGCTGCCTGTTTTCGGGCCCTGGTAGAATAAGCCTGCTGCCATCGGGCTGCCTGCGTCGAAGCTTTCGTCTTCGAAGAGGATGGCGTTATTCTTGAATGTTGCGCCGTATGCATTCTGAATGCCGATAGCTGCAACTGCGCCTGCATTTTCAATATCTTCTTCATCTGTCATTACTACTGTGTTGTTGGCAATGATGTCGCCTCTTGTGAAGTAGTCTTCTTCAAACGGTGTGGAGATGAATTCCCAGTTTTCCCTGGCATCATCATAGCGCCTTGTGAAGGAGCCGATTCCGCAGATATTTGTATTTGCATTTCCTGTGATGCCGCGAACAACGTTATTGCTGATAACGATGTCTTCCATCTTGTTCGGGAAGTAAACAACTCCGCCGCCCGGGTTCTGGAATGTTATCCTTACCTGCTCGTTGCTGATACCGAAGGCAAAGTCGCGGGCTTCAATGCCGCTGATCTCGTTGCCGTTTACCATGATGTCAACGTTGTTATATCCGTCAATGTCATCACGGCTGTTTCCGCCAAGAAGGATACCTGCCGCATTGGATGCGCCGCCCATGTCATATATCCTGTTGCCTTCAACTTTACTGTCTTCTTCAAAGCCGAGGAGGATACCTGCACGGTAGCAGTCTGTTATTGTATTGTTGCTGTATGTGTTGTCTTCATTATAGAAGCGTTGGTAGTAGTTCTCGTTCTGCATGTAGAGAGCGCCGATACCAAGCGACATGATACCATAACCGAAGCCGCTGATCTCATTGCCTTCAATTACGTTGTTCGTGTTGGGAACTGTATCAAGTTTGATAAATTCGCTTTCTTCTGCTTTAAGAAGGCTTGACCTTGATACGATACCTGCAGAGTAGCTTGAACGTACCCCGCCTGATTCGAATACGTCGCCTTCAAATCCGAAACCGCGTGAAGGATCAAATGTTACAAGTGGTATTCTTGTCTGTGTTTTTATGCCTTCTGTACCATTTTCAATGATACAGTTTTTAACTGTTACATTGCTTGATCCGCGGCCAAGATAGAATGCCGAGCCGTGTTCGTTCGTTGTATTAAGGACGAATTTAAGCGCTTTCTGGCGGCCGCCGTCAAATACTACATAACCGTTGAAGTTTGAGTTTGACGGTGAGGGGAAGCGTTTGGCGATAGCATTGTCATTCTGCGGGTAGTGTGACTGCCCGAATGTTACACCGCGGCCACTTGCTGAATTTAGATTAATAGTTACTCCGCCTTTAACATTTGCCCTGTCCCTGTGGGGTTTGAATGTTATTGTATAAGGTTCTTCAGTTTCCAGGTCATAGCCAAGGCCGATGATCCTTGATGTGAATTCCCATGCACCGAATTCATAGTTGTTCTCGGATACTTCATAACTTGCATCTGTGAATTCAAATGTTATCGGGCCGGTGATACCTTTGAAATAGATATCGTCCATCATATCGTCGATGGTTGTGTAGTTGCGTTCCTGGCCTTCAAACCTGGTACCTACCGTGAATGTTCCCTGCATTCCTGCTTCCACCGAGAATGTGGTGCATACCGTATCGTCTTCGCGAATGGGGTCGTTATCATCAGTAAGCCATACGCATACTGTATAATCGCCAGGCTCGGAAATTGTCATTTCTGCAAATTTCTCGATCTTGGTGTTATATTTACCGGCAGGAATATCCTGTACGATGATATTACTTTCGTATACAGTTTCGCCGTCTTCGTTTTTAACAATCATTGTTGCAGGTACGTCAGATGCATCGCCGATACCGGCGTTTGCAAAGCGTGCCATCGGTACAACTGTACGGTTTACAAGTACTTCAGTATCTTCTGTCGGGAGAAGAATTTCATCTGCCTGAAGCTGGATTTCGTAGGATACTTCAAATGTATAGCTGCTGAGGTCTGAGCGCGGAACTACATCATTGTAGTCATCCTGGTCGCCGTTGAAGTTATCATCTTCCGTATCAATAAGGTCACAGGTCATTTCAATAGTATAAACGCCTGTCTGTGTGAACCTTGCGTTATCGAATTCAAGTTCTACGGCATCTGATGTACTGAGAACTTCCCTCGGGGGAGCTTCATAAGATTTAGTGTCGTCATAAACCAGTTCGCCGTTTGGATCCCATATACGTGCTGTTCCTTCAAACTCGGTAACATCGTTGATACCAACGTTCCTGTACAGGCCGATTATCCTGATTGACTGGCCCTGTACATATTTGAAGAAATCAGGTTCCACATTAGTCCTCGGGGAAACGATCCTTGAAACGGAAAGGTCATTGTCCCAGGATACTGTAAAGGAGTTCACAATTGCTTTGGGTGATTCAAGCTGGTAAGCATATACTTTGTATGTACCGCCGCGATCGGCTTTGAATGTACCGTCGCCGTAGGGTGATGAAGGATATGAATACTGGCCTCTTGAATGCTGAATTGTGTATGTATCGCCTACTGCGCCGGCTACATCAACGTTTTCAGATGTAGACGGGTATTCTGCCAGGCCTTCATACACGATATCTGTTGATGGTGCAGGGCCGTAAATGTAGAAACGCACGAGGGCGCCTTCTTCAGGCTCTGCCGGGAAAATTATCTGAGGTTTCGGGAAGTCAACCATCTCGCCGTTTTTCATGCGTGATGTTCCGTCATATTCCTCATCTGCATAAAGGATGTCGCCGTCAGAAGGATATGTGTCTTTTACGCCGCCGAATACGTCGAAGTTGTAGTCATGAATTTCGCCGTAATTGTAAATTCTTGTGTAAGTAGTATATTCATAAAGATATCCGTTAATACATGCATCATCATAAGGATATTCATAAGAATAAGGACTTTGAACATAATGATAAGAATAATAGGTATTCGCTATCCTGAAGCGATATGTTTCAGAAGCATCTTCAGGTACCGTAAATTTAAAGACCTGTTTCCTGATACCACCCTGATAACTGTTATAAGGAGTCCAGTTGGAATTACCATAATAGTAATCGTATGATAGACCCATATATTCAACATATTGAGGTGTGTTTATAAACTCGCCGTCGCGGTCCCAGTCAATCCAGGCTCTTACCCTGGCATAATACCGGCCGTATGTTGCCACTGAAATATAATATTCCATTCCGGGTATCAGCTGGAATGTAATATCATCCCAAAAGCGGTGTGGCCCTTCGTAGTCTGATTCATGGTCAAGAACCACTTCACCGTCAGCTGATTCGATATGAACCCATGTAAGAGATCCATAATCATACATAGAGGCGTAATCTGTGAAGTATAGATAATCCCAGCTATCCGGCCAGATACAGTAATCCGGCAGGTCTGTCGAGTAAGTATTTCTTGCACCTGCAAGAACGAAAAATGCTGCGACTATTGCAAAAAGCAATCCGCGCATAGAAGTAGATTTAGTCATAAGTGACTCCGCTAAATATTAGAAAAATAAAAAGTTGATGTTTGTAGTATTTATTTTGCAACATTGTCATTATATCTGTTTTATCAATGTAGTTGTAACAATTACATGCACAATAACACTGATTTATTTAAAAAGTTACATTCCGTTACAAAAATTTTGTAAATATTTTTTAATTTGTGATAACAATAGAAATTGCTTAAAAAGAAAAAAATTCATAAATCTATGATATGAAAATGTTTATAATATTATCCATTTTGTAAATATTTTTCAAAATATTCGATAAAAAATTCTGCATATTTTTATTTTTGCCAGAATTAAAAAAAATATCAACCTGTCTTATCCTGATGCAGAAATAACGATTTCAATTTTCCGTGTAGTAAAAAATTGACTCCAATATATCGTTATTTTTGTGCATTTTTCCAACTCAATCAACAGGAACGAATTTTCAGAATGTCATTCTCGATTACTTCTTTTGCGAAAATTGAACATCAGGAATCGAACGCAGGGTTCTTAATGTAAATTTTTGAAATTGATTCCTCAACAAGCTGCCTTTTTCCCCTTCGACTTTAACCTGTATTATTCTTCATACACAATTCCAATCATTTCGCTCTTGAAATTTTGGATCCAGGAATAAAAAAATTCCTTATGAAATAAAAAAAAACTATCTTTGTAGCTTGTATTTATGTGTTTGTCATTTACAAGCGGATTATGCGGGAAATAAAGGAAGATAAGGCGCCGGAGATAACAGGCGAGCTAACAAAGATAAGTGTCCGGGGGGCCCGGGAGCACAATCTAAAAAATATTGATATAGATATTCCAAGAGATAAATTTGTTGTTATTACAGGGCTGTCGGGTTCCGGGAAATCCAGCCTTGCTTTTGATACTCTCTATGCAGAAGGCCAGAGAAGATATGTTGAATGCCTGTCTTCCTATGCCAGGCAATTTCTCGGTATGATGAAGAAGCCAAGTGTTGACCGTATCGACGGACTTTCCCCGGCGATATCAATAGAACAGAAAACCCTTGGCCACAACCCACGTTCGACTGTTGGAACTGTAACTGAGATTTATGATTACCTCAGGCTTCTTTTTGCCAAGATAGGTATTCAATACTGCGTGGACTGCCATGTGCCAGTGCAACAAAAAACCGGCGAACAGATAGTAGAGGAAATTTTTGATGATTATCACGATAAAAAAATACAGATACTGGCGCCGCTCGTCAGGGCCAGAAAAGGCCATTACAGGGATCTGTTTGAAAAACTGATGAAACTTGGTTTTACTAAAGTCCGTGTTGACGGAAAAATAACGGATTTAATCCCTGAGATGAAGGTTGACAGATACAAAATTCATGATATTGAACTGATTGTTGATCGCTGCCATGTGGTTTCTAAGCAGGAGCATAGAATTAGCGAATCCTGCGAATTGGCAATTAATAAAGGCGAAGGCACAATGATGATTCTTTTCCAGAAAGACAGCGGATGGGGAGAAAAACTTTTCTCCACCTCATATTCCTGTCCTTCCTGCGGGAAATCATTTGATCAATTGGCTCCAAACATGTTTTCATTCAACTCGCCTTACGGAGCATGCCCAAAATGCCAGGGCCTGGGTGAACTGCGTGATTTCAACCCGGAATTATTCATTCCTGATGACTCATTGTCGATTGCAAAGGGCGGTATTGCACCGCTTGGAAAAAAACGGCAGATGTGGCTTTGGACCCAGGTAGAAGTATTTGCCGAAAAGGCCGGCATTGATCTGGATTTGCCGGTAAAAGATATTGATGAAGCGGTTCTGGGAAGATTACTATATGGTACTGATGATAATGAGATACCTGTGAAGTATAAATTCGGCAAAGGCAAGGAAATTGTTTATAAGCATAAATTCCTTGGGATTATTCCTTCTTTGCGCCATCAGTACGAGAGTACGAGCAGCGGATCATTCAGGAAGAATATGGATAATTATATGTCGTCGGTTAAATGCGAGAATTGCGGTGGCGGCAGATTAAAGCCCGAAAGCCTTGCTGTACTAATCCATGACACAAATATCAGAAATATTACTGTTCTGGATGTAAGCAGCGCTTATAATTATTTTAGCAATCTGGACTCGAAACTAAACAAGCGCGAGAAGATAATAGCAAATCTTATTTTAAAGGAAATAATTGCCAGGCTTGGCTTTCTCAGGGATGTGGGACTTTCCTATATGTCGCTCGACCGGTCAGTGCGAACGCTTTCAGGGGGTGAATCCCAAAGGATAAGGCTGGCTTCTCAAATCGGTTCAAAACTTGTAGGTATAATGTATATACTTGACGAACCGAGCATCGGGCTTCATCAGCACGATAACAATAAATTAATTGATTCACTAAAACAACTCAGGGATCTTGGCAACACGGTAATAGTGGTAGAACATGACAAAGCTATGATAGAGCAGGCAGATTTCGTGGCTGATCTGGGCCCCGGCGCAGGTGTTCATGGCGGAGAAGTTGTTTTTTCCTCCGAACCAGACAAATTCTGTAAACTTCCTAAAACAAAACTTGACAAATCTTTCACTGCCGGATACCTTTGCGGTTCCAGGAAAATTGAAGTGCCCGAAGTACGACGTGAAGGCAACGGAGCAAAGCTGTGGCTAAAAGGAGCAAAGGGAAATAACCTGGGAAATGTTGATCTTGAAATTCCTCTTGGACTTTCTGTTTGTGTAACAGGAATGAGTGGTTCGGGAAAATCCTCATTAATAAATGACACTCTTTACCCGATTCTTTCAAGAAAATTTTACAGGTCAAACCTGGTACCTCTCCCTTACAAATCTATCGACGGGCTTGAATATATTGACAAAGTTATTGAAATTGACCAGTCACCTATTGGCCGAACACCCCGATCAAATCCGGCTACATATACAGGGCTTTTCACTCTGATAAGAGATTTCTACGCCATGCTTCCCGAATCACAGGTAAGGGGATATAAACCCGGAAGATTTTCTTTCAACGTAACAGGTGGAAGATGTGAGGAATGCGAGGGTGCCGGTATAAGAAAAATTGAGATGAATTTCCTGCCGGAAGTTTATGTTAAATGCGATGTTTGCCAGGGAAAAAGATATAATAAAGAAACCCTGATGGTGAAATATAAAGAAAAATCCATAGCGGATGTTCTTGATATGACCGTTAACGAAGCAGTTGAATTTTTCAGTGACATCCCTAAAATTAAGAAAAAACTTAGTACTCTTGTTGAAGTAGGCCTGGGTTATCTAACCCTGGGGCAGCAGGCACCTACACTTTCGGGTGGAGAAGCGCAAAGGGTAAAGCTTGCTACTGAATTATCTAAAACAAGTACCGGTAAAACTCTTTACATGCTGGATGAGCCAACAACAGGATTACATTTTGAAGATATCCGAATTTTACTTAAATTATTGAACAAACTTGTTGATAAGGGTAATACAGTAATCATAATTGAGCATAACCTTGATGTTATTAAATGTGCGGATTGGATAATTGACCTGGGGCCTGAAGGCGGAATAAATGGCGGTGAAATTATTGCGGCCGGAAAACCCGAAGATATAATAAAAAATGATAAAAGCCTGACGGGTAAATACCTGAAGGAAGAATTAAATATTAAGTAAATTTTTATAGTAGTTCAGAGAGTTTATCATGCAGCCAAAACAAAAGAAAGCTATTTACTGTATATTAAATGATGAAAAATCAGGTGATTTGATCATAAAAGTTTCCTCAACAGAAAATATTTTAGTTGGCGTTGATATTACTATTGTTAAGGATGACCGTAAAACAGTAAAAGAGAATGTTAAAATTGATATACCGGCAGGGCAGTCCGTAAAAAGAAGATTACGTACACCTGCCCAGGCTCTACACATGATGCACATGGCATGGCATATTCTATGTTGTTCCAATAATCCAAATGTTTACGAGGGCGAAATTACAATTGAAATTTCACAGGGGGATGAACCAGTAATAATAAACGGAAGCGATATGAAATGGTATCTGGATTCAATACCTCCATGTTCAGTATCTGTTCCGGAACAATTCACCGGAAATCTTACTTTTATTGTTAAGGAAGGTAGAAAAAAAGGATTTTTGCAATAAACCAAACACATGGTTTACAGAACTTATTCATTTCTTGCTTTTATCGTTTTTATTAGCAATTTTTATATTGGATAATAATATATGGTTCGAGAAAATACGCTTAACGAATCGGAAATTAATCAAAACTGAAAATATTTATAAACAACTGATATTATATAATTTTAGATATATCAGCCCTTGTATTTTAGATTAACTGTTTTTAAATATTTGCAGTTAATAATTATATTTGCAATGAATTTATTTAATAAATTTTTTAAACTTTTTTTGAAAACAACATTCCGGAGGAATAATGAACATTTTGGTTTGTGTATCGAGAGTACCCGATACGGCAGTCCGCGTAAAGATCGGCTCCGATGGCAAAACTATTGATGGCCAGGGAGTTAAGTTTGTTGTGAACCCTTACGACGAATTTGCGCTTGAAGAAGCTCTCAGGCTTCGCACAGCAAACGGTGGTGAAGTAACTGCCGTTACAGTAGGCTCTGCACAATCGACAGATATTCTCAGAACTGCCCTTGCCATGGGCGTTGATAAAGTAACGCTTATCAAAGGCAGGGACGATGCGGATTCTTTCTACGTTGCAAAAAATCTTGCTGATTATGCAAAAGAAATAAACCCCGACCTGATACTCTGCGGTAAACAGTCAGTTGATTATGATTCAATGCAGATGACATCCATGCTTGCTGAAATGACTGATATGCCCTCAGTATCTGTTGTAACTAAACTTGATGTTGAATCTGACAAACTGAAAGCAGAAAGAGATATCGAAGGCGGTAAAGAAATCGTTGAAGCATCTCTGCCATGTGTAATCAGTTGCCAGAAAGGCCTGAACGATCCCCGCTACCCGAAACTTCCTGATATTATGAAAGCCAAAAGAAAACCTATCGAAGAAAGAGACGCAACTGAAGTTGCAAACCGTGTTTCTGTTCTCGGTATGGAATTGCCTGTGAAGCAGAGAGTTGGCAAAATTGTTGGCGCTGAAGCAGCGGATATTGACGAAGTAGTTCGCGCTCTTCATGAAGATGCAAAAGTTATATAATTTTAATATCAGGTGAAACAGATGAAAAAAGTTTTAGTTTTTCTTGAAGCACAGGATAACGCCCTTAAAAGGGTGTCCTATGAACTCGTAACCGCTGCTAAATCACTCAACGCAGAAAATATTTGCGGTGTTTTAATTGGCGGATCAGCAGATCAGGCAAAAACAGCAGGTGAATACGGACTAAGTGAAGCAGTTGTTATAAACCATGCCATGATTGAGAAATATTCTTCGACGGCAGCAGCCGAAGCTGTTGCACAGGCTGCAAAAGCAGAGGGCGCTGATGTTGTCCTTTTCCCGGCAAATGCAACGGGCCTTGAAATTGCCCCGCGCGTAGCTGTTAAACTCGAAGCCGGATACATTGCTGACGTTATGTCACTTGAAGCAGGTGATAACATCGTTGCCGGCAAACCGGTTTATGCAGGAAAAGCAATGATCAAAACACAGATTGATACGGACAACAAAGTATTTGCCCTCAGGCCGAATGTTTTCACAGCAGTAAAACAGGATGCAGCAGATACAAATGTTAAAGACTTTGCTCCTGACCTGAATGATGCTCATGCAAAAGCAGTCGTTACATCACTTGCAAAGAATGAAGGCAAACTGGATGTAGCCGAAGCTGACGTTATCGTTTCCGGCGGCCGCGGTATCAAAGCTCCTGAAAATTACAACCTGATTGAAGGGTTGGCAAATAAACTTGGCGCAGCAGTTGGCGCTTCCAGGGCTGTTGTTGACGCTGGCTGGCGTCCTCACTCAGAGCAGGTTGGCCAGACAGGTAAAACAGTATCCCCGGTATTGTATGTAGCCTGCGGCATTTCCGGCGCTATTCAGCACCTTGCAGGAATGTCAAGTTCAAAGGTGATTGTAGCTGTTAATAAAGACAAAGATGCACCGATTTTCAAAGTTTGCGATTATGGTATCGTAGGCGACCTGTTTGAAGTACTTCCGGTACTGACAGAAAAGATTGGCGCTGTTACAGGTAAATAATTTTTTACCTTATATATTTTATCTGGCCCGATACATTCAGTATCGGGCTTTTTTACAATTGCTTACCATTAATAATATTTGTTCTCCCGATTTTTAATTTAGAATATTATAAACATTCCTGCGTTTTCATCATTTTTAGTATCGAAAATTTTAATATTAATTGTTATAACAACTTTCAACTTTTCAACCTTTGTTTATAAAAAATAAAAAAATATCTCATATTGGCAGTATATCTTAATTGTGATTAAATACTTATAAAGCTTTGTTTTAGGTATATAGTGAATAATTTAGTATTACAAAAATCGTTGGTTATTAATGCAAATACCCCTATATTCGTATTCCTGTAAAGTATGTAAAAAATAGAAATAAGTTTTTAGCGATATTTGGAGGTTTTAATTGAAAAAGAATTTTGGAAAATGGTTCACGATCCTGGCACCAATTATAGTTGCCGTGGTCTTACTGTATCCAACGTACAACAATTACAATTTGGAACAGAAAAAGAGTGAATACGAAAAAAGGGCCGAGGATGCCCCGAATCTTACTGAAAAAAATGCAATAATGGATGAGTTTAATCAAAAGTATAAGGAAGATTACGATAACTCGAAGGACAATGCTTTAAAACTCGGACTTGACTTGCAGGGCGGTATGTATGTCACTCTTGAAGTTGATGTTATCAAACTTATCGAAGAAGCTGCCCAAAGGGAAGCAATTGATGAAGTATTCAATGAAGTTCTGTCTGTAACAGCAGAGGCAGTAAAAGATTCGGAAGAAGGAACAATGGATATTTTCCTTCGTAATTTTGACCAGATTGCAAGGCCAAAAGGCAAATCACTGATTTCTTACTTTGATATTGGCAATATCCGCGATGCATCGGAAGAAAAAATAGTTGAAAAACTGAAAAAAGATGCTGAAGATGCTATCGATCAGGCAAAAGAAGTTATAAGCCAGCGTATTGACCAGTTCGGTGTTCTTGAACCAAACATCCAGAAGCAGGGAAGCCGCAGGATTCTTCTTGAACTTCCAGGTGTTACTGACGAAACTGCTGTAAGGAAACTCCTGCAGACAACAGCCCGCCTTGAATTCAACTTAGTTCGCAATAATCAGAATATTGCACGTGCTTTCAAGAAAATTGATGAGCTTTTGGCTGCACAGTACAAAAGAAAATCTGCCCGCGAAGAAGCTCATGATATTCCGGAAGTTACCGAAACACCTGAATCTACAACTGATGTAACAGCGAGCGATACTACAAAAGTTAATGATACAACAAAAGTTAATGATACAACAGCCGTTGCAGGTGAATCAACAACAGCAACACCGGATTCTGACAATCCTTATGAAGGCATGAGCGAAGATGAAACTCGTAAACAATTTTATATTGACCACCAGTTTACCAGATTATTTACAACTTATTATGTTCCCGGTAAGGACCAGAGAATGGTTCCGGTTGATTACGTAAGAGACGTACCGGATGGTGAATATACATTTTATATCCCAAAAGATTCTATCAAGAAATTCCAGGCATACCTTAATATGCCGGAAATTAAAGGACTGATTCCTTTCGATCTTGATGTTCTTATTGATGCCAAACCGATTAAACGCTTTCAGCAATCTGACGGCGCTGAAATATTTGGGATCTGGGGCATAAAGAAAGACCCCGAACTGACTGGTGAAGTAGTAACTAATGCTGTTGCAACTTACGACCAGATGACAAATGCACCTGAAGTTATTATGTATATGAACTCAGACGGTGCTGACAGATGGTCAAGAATTACAGGCGCAAATATTAACAAGAAAATTGCCATTGTACTTGATAACAGGGTCTATTCTGCCCCTAACGTTATTACAAAAATAAACAATGGTATTTCTTCAATTACCGGTTCGTCCGATATTGAAGAAGCACGCCTTTTGGAGATCGTTCTTAAAGCCGGCGCCCTGAAGGCCCCTGTAAGAATTATCGAAGAACGAGTTGTCGGCCCGTCACTCGGACAGGATTCAATCGACAGCGGTATTATGTCTTCAATAGTTGCTGTGTTACTTGTTGTATTCTTCATGTTTATCTATTACCTCAGAGGCGGACTTGTAGCTGACTTTGCGGTAATCCTGAACGTGACACTTGTTATTGCAATACTTTCCGCTCTTGGCGGCACACTTACATTACCGGGTATCGCCGGCCTTATCCTGACAATAGGTATGGCAGTGGATGCCAACGTGCTGATATTTGAAAGGATCAGGGAGGAACTATACAAGGGACGCTCAATCCGCTCTGCTGTTGACGAAGGTTTCAGCAAAGCCCTTAGCGCTATCCTTGACTCCAACATCACTACTTTCATCACCGGCTTTATTCTGTTCTATTTCGGCAGCGGCCCGATTCAGGGTTTTGCCACAACACTTATGGTCGGTATTCTCGGCACACTGTTCACAGGTATCGTTGTATCCCGCGCTATCATCGAACTGACAGTATCGAAAGGCGTGGATTCGTACAACTTTGGTCAACCTAAAATTGTCAATAAATAAGAGGAAAGGATAAAATATGCAGTTCTTTCATGGAACAAAAATAGATTTTGTTGGAAAAAGACAAATATTCTTTGTAGTATCAGCAGTATTGATCGTCGTTGGAATTGCTTCTGTATTGGGGCTTGGCGTTCAGTATGGTATCGATTTCGAAGGCGGTACTGAAATAGGCGTTAAATTTTCGCAGACAGTGGAAGCCGAGAACATTCGTTCAGCAGTTGACGGGGCAGGATTCAATGGCAGTGAGATCAAATCATTTGGTAAAGAGAATCAGTTCCTAATCCGGGTTAAAGACTCAGAAGATGCACCTACGATTGTTAATCAGGCATTGGTAAAAGCATTCCCGGGAGTTGACATTGAAACTCTCAAAGTAGACAAGATCGGGCCGAAAATCGGTAAAGAACTTAGAACTGATGCTTTTATAGCCGTTCTTCTTGCTGTAGTGGCAATTCTGATTTACATTGGATTCAGATTTGAGTTCGTCTTCGGGCTTGGAGCCATCGTAGCTCTGTTCCACGATGTTATAATAACATTTTCAATTATTACACTTGTGGGACATACCGGAATTATCAATATTGAGGTGAACCAAACCATACTTGCAGGTATGCTTACTGTGGTTGGTTACTCAATTAATGACTCTGTGATTATCTTTGACCGTATCCGTGAGAATAAAGAAGTCAAAAAAGGAACCGACTTCATTTACATGGTTAACCTGAGTATTAACGAAACTTTAAGCCGTACTGTGAACACGGTGCTGACATCTGTTCTTGTACTTATCACTCTGGTATTGTTTGGCGGCCCGGTTCTCCAGGGTTTTGCTTTCACAATGCTCGTTGGTCTTATCACCGGTACTTATTCTTCAATTTACATAGCATCATCATTCGTGATCTGGTATCTTGAAAAAGTTAAAAAAGTAAAAGTACAGGGAACAGGCGAAAGAAGTTCTATTTCAGCAAAAACAGCATAGGAAATATTAGTTTTTCCAGGCAATTTTATAATGTTGAAAGTTAAGATGAATAAATTGACTGACCCCTCCCAAACCCTCCCCGAAGGGGATGGCTAAAAATGAGCCCCTCCTTCGGAGGGGTTTGGAGAGGTCAGAATTTTCAATATTTCCAAATAAATTGCTATGTCTGGTACAAAATGAAAGATTTTACATAATATAAGAGGAATCTGATGAGCAACGACACAGTGAAATACAGTACAGATGAATATAGGGACGGAATCTGGGTAATAAAACTCGGTAAAAGCGTTCTCGGCGGGAATGAAGCTTTCGGCTTCACATCCACACTTCATGAACTGATTGAAAAAGAAATTAAATCCGTGATTGTTGATCTTGCTGATGTTGAACTTATCAACAGTTCCGGGCTGGGAATGCTTGTCAGCGGCCTTAGCACTTTGCGCAAGCACGGCATTCCTCTTAAACTTGCTTCTGTTCCGGAAAAAGTATTGGAATTACTAACCATGACACATCTTGATAAAGTATTTAAAATTTTTGATACTGTGGAAACAGCGGCAGAATAAGAATTATTGCTATCTTTAAATATTAGAAGCCGGCAAAGTTCAATTTGCCGGCTTTTTTTGATGCTTCTTAATCTTATCCTTTTTTGGAAATTTGAAAGAATTTGTTACATTTATTAAAAAGATGGAACAGAAAAATAAATGAATTTTGGTCGGAGGTTGAGAATGCATCATTTTAAAGAAAAATATATTAATCCTTTTACCGATTACGGATTTAAGAAACTTTTTGAAACTGCTGAAATCGCAAAATTTACTCCGGAACAGGTAATGAACTATGATGATAGCCTGAAATATTACCGGGATTTAAAAAATTCCATTGATACTGCCCGTGATGAAGGCAAAGAATTGGGATATAAAGATGGTGTCGAAAAAGGGATTGAGAAAGGAATGGCCGAAGGCAAACGAAAGGCAAAAATTGAAGTTGCAAAGAAAATGCTTAATAATGGAATTGATATAGATATTATCATTCAGGCTACAGGCCTGAATAAAAAGGAAATTAATGCTTTGATAGATTAGAACATCTTATTTATATTACCTTACTGTTATATTTGTCTTAATTAATTTAGATATTTGAAGTTATTGTATTAAATTTGTATAAGCAGGCAAAACAACAGTTGCCTGTTCAATGATACTACAAATAGTTAGTCGATATTTATATGGGTAGTCTGAGTTCAAAAAAATATACAGCTGAGGATTTATTCAGCCTTGCTTCGCCGGATGGAGGGCGTTTTGCTGTTGATAACCCGGATGCAGCTTACGATTTCTGCAGGCAAAGAGCACAAACCCATTATGAGAATTTCCCCGTGGGATCGATGTTAATACCCGGGGAACAAAGGCCTCATATATTTGCAGTCTATGCTTTTTCACGCATAGCTGATGATATTTCCGATGAATTAACTGATTATCCTAAAGAAAAACGGATAGAACTTCTTGAAGGCATGAAAACTGAGTTAAATTCGGAAAATTATCATCAGGCCGGCAATCCAGTTTTCATGGCCCTGAAAAAAACAATGAAGACAAAGCTGATCCCTCCCGAACCATTGGAAAAATTGATCGATGCTTTTATAATGGATGTTAACTTCAGGCAGCCACAGGATTATACAGACCTGGAATATTACTGTGAGCATTCTGCCAATCCGGTGGGCGAATTGGTTCTGAGGATATTTGATCAGTATAATGAAAAGAATGCCTATCTGTCTGATAAAATTTGTACAGGTTTGCAGCTTGTAAATTTTTGGCAGGATCTTTCGCGTGATATGAAAATCGGACGCTTCTATATACCCGAAAATTTGATGAATAAGTATAAAATAACACAGGAAAATATACAGTATTCCGAAAATAGTAAAAAAGTTGAAGAAATTTTAAATGAAATCTATGATTATTCAGAAAATTTTTTTAAAATAGGGGTGAAACTGGTTGAGTATCTTAAACCTCTTCGATTGAAAGCTGAAATTGCAGTAACAATCGAAGGAGGAATGACTATTTTAGATAAAACCAGGAAATTGAAAGCGGAGATTTTATTTCGAAGGCCGAAAATCAATAAAACCGGGATTATTTCGGTTTTAATTAGGTCATTATTCAAACACAGAGTATTATTCTGATGGAAGCATTAACTCAAATACACCTGGCTCATCACGAGCAGGCAGAACCGCCGGAACTTGAAAAATCAAATTTCCGGTATTCGTTTTCTTTCCTGCCAAAAGAAGAAAGGCAGGCAATCAATTCTGTTTATGCTTTTTGTAGTTATATCGATGATATTGTTGACAGTACGCCATCTAACAATAGTATCGTAATACAAAAGAAAATGGACAGGCTGGCCTGGTGGGACAACGAAATAGAAAGAATTTACAGCGATAGTGCCGGTCCTTTAATTGCTCCTTTTGGTGCACTTGTTAAAAGGTTCAATATTCCCGGGCAGTATTTTCATACTCTGATAGACGGTTGCAGGCGTGACCTGGTTCAGAAAAGGTACGAAACTTTCGAAGACCTTAAGAACTATTGTTATAGCGTTGCCAGTGTTGTTGGCCTGATGAGTATTGAAATATTCGGATACCGGTATGAAGAAACCAAAAATTATGCGATTAATCTCGGTTATGCCCTGCAGCTAACAAATATTCTCAGGGATATCAAGATTGATAAAGATCGCGGCTACATTTATCTGCCGGCAGAAGATATGAGAAGATTTGGCTACAGCCAGAATGATTTGCTCAACGAGGTTTATAATGATAATTTTATCGAAATGATGACATTCCAGGCAAACAGGGCAAAAAAATATTATCACAAGGCAAGAACATCACTCAGAACAGATGAAAGAACAAATACTATTGCCCCGGAAATTATGGATGCCATATATTATCGCCTCCTGGAAAAAATTGAATTGAATGATTATAATGTTTACAGAAAAAAGATCAGGGTAGCAACAGCCCATAAGTTACTGATAGCAATGAAGCACTGGCTTTCAGTTGGAATGTTTGTGGGCAGGTTCAAAAAAGGGCCTTATTCCTGATAGATAGATTTGAAAATCATAAATGAAATAAATAATTCACAAGCACAGAGAAATACTATGTCAGATGTTCATGTTCAGGAAGAAATTGTTTTTTCGGAAGAAGAACTTAAACAAGTTGAAAATATTAAAGCAAAATATCCGGATAACCAATCAGCAGTAATGCCACTGCTCTGGATGGCCCAGAAGAAATTCGGATGGATTTCAAAAGAAGTAATGAGATATATTGCCGACCTTTTAGGGCTTTCATATTCACATGTTTATGGTGTAGCCACCTTTTATACCATGTATTTCAAAAAACCTATGGGTAAATATCATGTACAGGTTTGCACAAATGTATCATGTATGCTGATGGGCGGCGATAAGATATACGAACACGTTTCAAACAAACTCAACATTGGGCACAACGAACGAACCGACGACGCCAAATTTTCGCTTGAAGAAGTTGAATGCATGGGTGCCTGCGGTGGCGGACCCATGATAGCCATTAACGAAGACTATTATGAATTTATGACAATTGAAAAAGTTGACGATTTGTTGGACTCGCTAAAATAATTTATAAATAAAAACAAATAACGCGAATTATAATGAATATTTTTAATATAAGGGCTTATGCCCTTGTTTTTTCTTTTCTAACAATATTGATCCTTCAATCATGCGGCGATGATGATAAAAACAACCCTGTTGATAACGGAGAAGTAACAATCGACAAGATTGAGCTTGATTTCGGGAGCGTTGAAATTGGTAAAGCCGAAACTTTGGAACTGACGTTAACAAACTCTATGAAATCAGAACAAACCCTGAATATTTCTGTTTCAGGAACTGATAGTTCTGCTTTTATTCCAACTCCGGAAGAAAATATTAGTATCGATGCTGATTCCGATAATAAAATGTCAGTTAAATTTGTACCTACCGTTCCGGGAGAATACTCCGCTCTGCTAAATATTGGCGAATTTAAAGTGATTTTAAAAGGCGATGCCTGGACAAATTCCGAATTAGCGGTTGCCCCTCTTGAAATAGACTTTGGAGTTTTAAAAACCGGCAAAACAGATAACAAATCATTCAAAATCACTAATCTGTCACAAACATCAGTTGAAATATTACTTAGTTTTCAAACAAACGAAGATAATGCCTTTACAATCACCACCGAAAAATCCTTGACTCTTTCACCTGAGGAATCATCAGACGTTGGTATTGAATTCCATCCTACAATGGACGGCCAATTCAGTGCTGCAGTAAAAGTTGATACTTTCGCAATTGTAGCATTGCAGGGAAGCGCTACCAGTGTTATCAATCTGGATCTGTCAACAAGAGGCTTGGATTTCGGCAGGATTCTTGTTGGTGCCACAGAGGAAAGAACAGTCACTTACGAAAATAAGTCCGAGATAGAAGCTGAAGTTGATATTGCGATAGAAGGCGATGACAAAGAGTATTTTGAAATTATCAATAATTACATGACAACTCTCCAGCCCGGTGAAAAAGATTCCATTATAATCAGGTTTTCTCCCACCAAGGCAAAAGAATATTCCGCAAATATTACATTTGGTGAAGACGCAGAATATAAAGTATCTCTGACAGGCGAAGCATATATGGCAGATGATCTTGAAATTGCTCCGGATGAAATTAATTTCGGGCAGGTGCAGATTGAAGCTTCCAGATTATTTAAAATTACTCTAAAAAATATTTCTGATAATTCAGTTGACTACTCAACTGAATTTAAAACCGGTGCAGACAGTTCGCTGTTTGTTGAATCTGATCCCGAAGGAACTTTACAGGCCGGTGCATCGGTGCAAATTTCACTGAGATTCACCCCTAAAAATTTCGGAACGATAAATGATATTTTTACAATTACAACATCTAATAATAAAATTTATAATATACCGGTTAGCGCTACTGTCAATGCTATTCAGGATTTAACCCTTGATGCCACGGAAGTTTATACTGCTCCTACAATTGACGGCGATGATTCCGACCCTGAATGGAATGAAACTGAAGAGATGTATCTTGAAATGAATCAGGTAGAACCTTCTTCCGGTGATAACAGAATGATAAAAGGATATTTAAGGGCAATTTATGACCAGGAGTATATATATTTTCTTGTAAAAATTGAAGATGATACAAAAAATGACCTTCCAAATAAGCTGGTTTTCAACGGGGGTGATGCTTCAGATGACAAGAACTGGAAAATGGAATCTGACGGCCAGGATGGAATAGGGCTTGTATTTCCGGTTTCCTATGTTGTTTTCGGAGATAATGACGAAGTTTTTGACGAGATAGGTTGTATGACTGCCTGCCATACTGCAAAATCGCTTAACTATTATGAAAGCGGTTTCTATCCTGCTGAAGGCACAATTGATATCTGGTACTGGAAAGCGGCAACAACTAATCCCCAGGGCTATGCAGATGACTATTATGCTTCGGGGCTTGACGGAATTAACCCCGACAGGCGCTCGGGAGATGACGGCAATGAATTTGCTAACCCTAATTATACTTCAACATCCTATTTACCACTTAAACTGCCTGCCAATGGCAATAACGGTTTCGACAAGAGCAGGTATCTTTGGAAAAATTCATCAGTAGATTTCAGTCCGGATAATAACCCTATTACAGGTGCGTCCTGGAGTATAGGGGACTATGTGCCCGGATGGCTTCTTGGTACGCAGGAATCGCCTGAAAACGGAAGGGGAGATATTCAAGCAAAGGGGCAGTACAAGGACGGCATGTGGGTCGTTGAATTCAGGCGTAAACTTGAAACAGGTAATGGAGATGAAGACGTTACTTTATATCCCGGAGATGAAATACCTTTTTCAATTGCTTATTTTGAAAATATAAGAAAATATTCTAATTTTGAATATTCGGGTTTGAATAAGTCACCGAAACCGGGACACTTCAGCCCTTATCCATATTCGATAATATTAAACCTGAGATAATGGAAAATTGTTTGGTATCAGGACTATAGGGACACATTCACAAAAGATAATACCGCTGGTATTTCTGCTAATTGTTATTGACATTTTCCTTGGCGGGATAATTAGTTCTGCTTTGGAGCTTGTGCCGGGATTAGTTATTAATAAATCGGAATATTGGCGGCTGATATCATTTCCATTTGCAACTACGTCTGCCGAAGGCCTTGTTTTATTTTTGTTTACATTCTATCTTGTAGCTCCAAGGCTTGAAAAAATACTTAAAGGTGGTGTATTCTTATCGTTATTACCACCGTTAATATTCCTTCAGGGAGTAATCCATACTCTTCTTTTCTGGAATAGTTCTTCTGCTTTAAGCGGATTGGAAGGAATCAGTTTTTTTGTTCTTACACTTTTCGTTTATATGAATCCTTCAACCCATTTAAAGGTTCGGTTTGCTCCTTCACTCAGGCTGGTGTTTATAATTACTGCACTGATAGCATTGTGGGGCAGTATAAAATTTTATTATATTTATGATACCGGTAGCGATGCTGTACTCATTTCTTCTGCTTCTGCACTATTCGGAATACTGACGGCATCCCTGTGTTATCTGCAAATCAGGTTCTTAAAGTCTTTTTTGAAATCAGAAGAAAAAAATTCCGAACCGGATATTCCTAATCCTGAAGAACTGAGAATGGCTATGATAAGTGCCGAGAAATCATACAGGGCCAACAGTAGAAAACATGATTCCGAAATTCCTGAAGAATATGAGAATTTTGATATGGAGCCTGAAGAAAGGCTTGACTATATTCTTGACAAAATTCTTGATAGCGGACAGGAATCGCTTACACCGGGAGAGTTGTTTTTTCTGAAAAACTATTCCAATGAAAAGCCCGGGCGATAATCATACATCATTAAATACTTTCAATTTTTGGATATTCCACCCATCGTTAAAATTCTATTCTAAAGCCGCCAACAATAAATGTTCCGAGTTGATTTACCCGCTTAATATTATCATTTTTTACGTCGTAAAGGTACATCAGGGGATTGTTCTGATTAAAAATATTTTCTGCCGATATAAAACTGATAATTGCAAAGCCAGGATAATTATGTCTGAATTCCACTTTAATATCAAATTTGCTATAATCATCATATCTTAATGAAAATGCTTCATCTTCTAAATGTTCAGTTCTGCTTGCTTCTTTTGATTTTTCAGGATCGACAGGAGTGTAAGGAACACCACCGGCAATAATATATTTTCCAGAAAAATCAAGGGAGTGTGTTTCGCTTAATTTCCATTCGTATCCTGCTAACAGATTAAATACGAATTTATTATCGAAAGCTCCGTTTCGTTCAATTCCGTCAGACCCTTCATATTTCTGTCTGATAAAGCTTGCAGTTCCTGTAATGTAGTACCCATCTGTAAAATGTTTTGTTGCTGAAAAATCAAATCCATAAGCTTTTCCATTACCCGTACTTTTTAATTCCCTGTCGTCGTAGGTAACAGCGCCGTAATCGGCTCCGGTGTTCAGGAATGACCACGCACTTCTTTCTTGTGCTTCAACCGGTATTTTACTCAAATTTTTATAATATATTTCTGCCTTTAACATAAGTTCTCCGAAAGGCTGCCAGGAGTATCCTGCAATGTAATGAACTGACTGCATGAAGTCCAGGTCTTCATTATTTTGATTTGAATATAGAACGGAAAGCGGCAGTGACTGCCTGTGTACTCCGAAACCAAGTTCACAGCTATGCTTTTCTGACAGCCTGTAACTTAATGATGCTCTTGGCTCGGCAGTATATTTTTTGCTAATTGAATGGTATTGTGAACTAAGCCCGAGATTAACTGTCAGGTCTGCGTCCGGCCGCCAGTTCCAATTAAAAAATGAAAGGAAATGCAGGCCATTACCGTCAGCTTTATTAATCCATAACTCACCGCCATCATAATAATCGGCAATTCGTTTTCTTGACAAATTAAAATTCAATATCCGGCTTTCCGCACCTATTGCCAGGGAATGAGACTTCTCAGGAAGGTAATTCAGATTATATTTCATAGTTATATATGATTCTGCTGAATTCTGAACAAACCACCTGTCAGCACTTAAAACATTATTTTCAGGATCAGTGGTTATCGAGTCCATATCAGTAAGGTAATTGGAATAAACATAGCCTGTTGTCATTGTTGAGAATACTTTTTTCGAGAATAAATGCTTCCAGTTTATACCAAGTGTAAACAAATCGGAACCGTTCAGAATATCAAAATCACCAGTATAAACATCATCTTCTTCCGATTCCTTTATATTTATCTCGCTAATACCAAAAATTGAAGTAAGGCTGATATAATCTGCCTGCCCAATTTGAAAATCAAGCTTTAGTGTACCGTCCTGATAGCGCGGAATACCGGCAAAACCGAGATCGAATCCCATTTTATCAATCAAGTCAAGGAATGAATATCTATAGTTAGCAATAAATGAAGATCTCTCAAAAGGGGTTGGCCCTTCTGCTCCAAATTCAAACCCGTTAAAACCAAACTGTCCGGTAAACTCATATTTTTCATCATTGCCCTTTCTTGTTTTCAGGTCAAATACACCGCTCATTTTGTCAGTATATTCAGCAGGGAAGGCCCCGGTAATAAAGTCGCTGTTGGCAAGAAGAAGGCTGTTTATAGCATTTACAGGGCCGCCTGTAGCCCCCTGAGTGGCAAAATGGTTAGGGTTGGGTATATCAAGTCCGTCCACCCTCCAAAGCAGTTCTGTTGGCGAACCACCCCTGATGATTATATCATTTCTGGAATCGTCAGTACCAACCACACCGGCATAATTCTGAGCCATTCGGGCAGGATCGTTCCTGGCTCCTGCAAAACGCTCCACATCATCCATGTCGAACAGGGTTGAACTGACTATTGCTGTTTCATTAATTGATGCAAATCCTCCCCTGTCAGCCACAACTTTTACTTCGCCGGTTTCAACAATAGACGGTATCAATTCAATTGTTTTTACAATTTCCTTTCCGGAACCAACAATAATATCAATAACCCGGCTTTCATAAGATACCGACCGAACAACAAGCTTTTGCCTGCCTACAGGTACGTTTTTTATTTTGAATGTACCATCCTGTTGTGTAAATGAACCAAGTTTTGTATCGGCAATTAGTACCGTAGCCCCGATAACAGGATGCTGATTATTAGCGTCAATTACTCTTCCCCTGACTACCTGGGTTAATTCCTGGCTGCTCAGATATATTGGGTGGTTTATGGCAAATATTATTGAAAACACTATTACAAAAAATAATTTTTTCATTATTAAATCCTTAGTCCTAAAAACACAACTATACAAATAAGCACCTTGTAGAATACAAAGGTAAGAATTAAAAATAAAATCAAATTGTCAGATAATTATAAAAGCCAAATCAATAATAGAAATGAAACTGGAAAGCCCAACGTGTTGATTCATACTCATAAGCATTCATATATCGGTATTCCGGACGCAACTCGATATAAGGCAGTATCATCCAAGTGGCATAAAGAACAGCCTGGTATGTATCAAATTTTGTATTAACCCCCTGCCCGAGAGATATTTCAGTTAAACCTTTTTCCCCTCTTAATCCAAAGATAACCCCTGCCCAGGGTGAATAACTAACACCGGCTGTAATATTGCGTGTTTCCCTTACAAATTCCTTATCGGAAAATGAGTATTGAGCATATACACTAAGCAAATCTGTTATTGATTGATATGCAAAAATATTGGTAAGATAGAAATCGCCGTTGACCATACCTGAAGCGCCAAAATACCCTACAGGGATATCCCATAACAGAGCTGGCCAGAAAACAATCCTGATTGTTTCCGTGGGATTGTCCGGAACAGTTATCAGGTTTCCTATTGAACCGAATACTTTTACTTCACTGAGGCTGCGGCTGTCAAAAATACCGGCACTTACAGTGAGCCATTCAGTTCCCTCGTATATAACTTCCACTCCGGCTTCTGCAAAATTTGGGGCTATTAGCGATTCGGTACCATCCTGAACAGCTATTCTGCGATCGAACTGAGTCATATCGCACTCGCGAATTCCAATAGTTGGCTGAAAGAATCCCGCTTTGATCATCGGAAGATAATCCGAAGGCCGGATTAAAACAGATGCCGACCATTCTTTTTGCCCGGGAAAGATCTTTGGCCCTACGTTGTATTGTCCGTCAAGCAGCAGCCACTCAGCAGGTTGAGAGCTTAGGTACAGAGCTGCCTGCATTGGAATTATTCTTCTTTCAGCATCTTCTGTTTTATGAGAACGTATTGTCTGTAACCTGAAATCAGTCCCGAAAGCAAATAAACCATCAAGATAGGAATAATCATTTTTATCGCAAATTTCATAAATATCTTCCATCGAGAATTTTGCGGGCCTGTAAGTGGATGCATCAGAACCGAACTGCCAACCGAATTCATTTCTCGCCCCTCCGCCAGTAACAGACAAATGGCATTCCGAACAACGGTTACCAGTCATCAGGGCCAGTTCAGGTGTTGCGAAAATTTCAGATGTTGAAAACAGGCTAAAAATAAAAATAATTACAAATCTTAGCAACATATCAGGCCTATTTATGTTCAGGTAATTTACCTTTTTTCCTGGCATCGGCAACTTCTTTTGCCGTCACAACTTTTTTCATATCATTAAGTTCTTTGTAAACATAAGTAAGTATCAGCGCAATATCGGAATCGCTAATGGATTCGTCGATTTCCGTTGTCATTACTCCGTTGTAGGTTTTTCCGTTCACTGTAATTTTTCCGCTGCGGCCAAAGATCATTCCCCTGAGCAGCTCTTCTGTCGGATTTTCAACAATATAATCAGCATCTTTTAATGGTGGATAAACCCTTTTAATTCCCTTGCCATTTTTCCTGTGGCATTTCGAACACTGTTCTATATAAAGCTTTTTGGCTTTTTTCATGTCCGGTTTGGGAATGTCCGGGAAAATATTGATTGATGCAAGGATAGAAATAATTAACGCTGCGGGTAATATTCTTACAATTAATTTTGCCATGCTTCTCATCATTTATAAACTCCATACTTTCAAACTTTCCGAAATTACATCTTTTATATTATATAAACAAGATAAGGCGCTATTTGTTTCGTTAAAACAGAACTAATATTGGAATTATTATTGATTTTTAGCTCAATTGGTTTATATCATTTTTTGTTAGTCCGGTAATTTCAGCTATTTCGTCAGTTTGGTATCCCTTATTTAATAATTTTTTTGCAATTTCTATTGATCTTTCTTCTTTACCCTCCTCCTTACCTTCTTCCTTAGCAGTATCAATTGAATTTTTCAGATCCCTGTAATATTTCAAACTATTTTCATAATTCAAAATTTGCTCAGGGGTAAACTTTGCAATCTCGGCAACTTCAAAAAGCTTTTCAAATATTTTTTCTCTAAGTTTATTCGGTATTCTGTCCAGCCAGTTTAAATTTTTAATAACATATAGCCATTTGTCGAATCTGGTTTCAAGTTCATCGATAGTTTTATTAAACTTTGGCATTTCAAGGTAAATGAAAGTTAACTTGTCATAGAATATTTTATGAGTTTCAGTATCTGATAATTTTATATCATATCGATATTTATGAGGATCATTCTTGTCTTCGTCAAAAATAAAATCAAGTATGGCTATTGTATATACAGCTTTTAATTCATAATTCCAGTCTTTCCTTTTTGCTTGTTGCCTGATAGGAAAAGTTGAATAATATACTGTTCGGTCTTTGAAAAAATTTTGTTTTGATTTTTGAAGCTCAACAATAAATTTCTCTCCCTTTTCATTTTCGCAATAAAGGTCGAAAATGGCTTTTCTATCTAAATCAGTATCACCAAGATGCTCAGATTTCAAATATGTTAAACTGGTAATTTCACCCTGTTCTTCTCTGAGCAATTCGTTAAGAAAATCAAGAAGTAAATCTTTGTTTGGTTCTTCACCAAAAAGTTTCTTAAATCCAAAATCCGTAAAGGGATTTATATATTTTTCTTCTTGTTCCATTTCTATGCCCGATATTAGTAATATAAACTATTAATATATACGATCTTGGAATAGTTTTATCATAAAATACGAAATAATTTAATAAAATTAAAAAATGCAGAATTGACATATTTTATTTATTTTGAGCTATTGAAATCAAGATAAATGGAAAGGAATATGAAATACCTGATTTTACAAAACCCCGGACACAACAGAGTTTATTACAATTATTCTGATAAGCTTGCCCTTGCCGAACTTACAATTGCTTCAAAAAGCTTTGAATCAGCCTGTGATAAAATTGAAATTACCGAGATTGCCGGTATCAGATATCTTTCTTTTTATACTGAAACCCCACTTATCGAAAAAGACATTGCAATTATATCAGGGCTTTCCTTTGTTTTTGCCATTTACCGTCTTGATCAAATTAACGGGCAGGATTATTTACTGCCTATTCGAATACTTTCGAATGAATTTATCGATGGAAAGATAAGTTCCATCCTGAAGTACCAGGGAAAAACAAACGAACTGTTCACACGCATGATGATAAATGTTGCATTGATGTCTTCGGGTTTCGACTATAAAAACAAAATCAGGCTACTTGACCCGGTGGCAGGCAAAGGTACAACCATGTTTGAATCCCTGAAATACGGATTTAATTCCTACGGTGTGGAAATTAGCCAAAAGCAGGTTCATGAAGCTATTGTATTCTTTAAAAAGTTCATTGAGCAGGAAAGATTTAAACATACTTTCGCGAAAAGAAAAGTTGCTGGCAACGGAAATTCCGATGGCGTGCATATCCAGGAATTCGAATTTGCAAGAACTAAGGAAGATTTCAAAAATGGTCAGAATATACTTAAATTCGGAATGATAAACGCCGACACACAATTTAGTTCTTCCTTTTTTCCGTCAGGGAGTTTTCATTTAATAGTTGGTGATTTGCCTTATGGTATTTTTCATGGAAGCTCTTCAGGCAGGAAAAAGAAATCCCCAAGCAGAAACCCACTGGAACTGCTTGAATCGTGCCTTTCTGAGTGGAAAAAACTATTGAAGAAAAGCGGGTCAATTGTTCTAGCATGGAATTCTTTTCTGATATCACGTACTGATCTTTCCAATCTGTTCCGTAAAGAAGGATTAGAGATATTAGATACCCATCCTTATGATATGTTCGAACATAAAGTAGATAGATCAATTAAAAGAGATATAATTGTAGCTATTAAAAATTGACTTTATAATCAACGGCTATTTATCCTTCAGATGATTCTTCTTCACAAGCCTTGCGGCTTCAAATCCGCTGAAAGCAGCAGATTCTATAGTTGCGGGAAGTCGGGTATCAGTCCAGTCACCGGCTATGTATAGCCCCTTATAGGGTGATTGAAAACTTTGTCTTTTATTCCTGTTTTCGGGAGTTAACAGGGGCGTGGCCCTTTTATTTATAAATATTGATGAATGCAGAAGACTGGCTTCATTCGCGTCGAGAAAGCATTGTTTCAGTTCCTTATCAATAATTGAAACAATTTCGGAGCGATTCATATTTATTAACTTATCTGCTGCGCTGATAGTGATTTCGTAATGCCCTGGGTAATTATGTTTTACGATTTCAGGAGCATTACACAAAGCCCTGCGGTTAAATATCCACTGCGAATTAGTGCCCAGCATAGCAGACATTCTGGCAGCGAAAAAGTCCTGATCATACCACAAATAAGCTGATATAATTGTTGACCATTCCAGATCAGATCTGTCAAAGAAAAATTCTCTGTGGCTTTCCTGCGGAAGAATATTTTTCAACACGGTTTCCGGAACTGCCGTAATTATTGATGAAGCAGCATGGTAATTACCCTGAGCATCAACCACACCTGCTGCTTTCCGGCCTGTGAATACAATCTTTTTAATACCGTTTCTGAGAATAAGCTCTCCCCCGGCTGATTCAATATAATCCGGAAGCGGAGCCAATATTTCGCTTAATCCTGTCCTGGGTATCAGGAATGCAGAATCTCTGCCCCCGCGAAATGCCTTTCTGACAACCTGACAAAGAAGAAAAGCATCAGCACTTTCAATTGATGCATTTATAGTAGCTAATGTTAATGGTTCCCAGAAATATTCAATACTTTTTGATGTTTGACTATATTTTTTTAAAAAATTGAAAACTGTTTCATTTCCGGGCCCTGCTAAATGAAACCTTATAAGGCTAATCAATTTAATCAGATGCAGTTTATCTTTGAAATTCAGTAAACTGAAAAATAAAAGCCCTGCAAGCATACCGGGAAGGCCCGGAAAATAGGATGTGTCCAGGCGACCGTTTTCCCCGTTCCTACCATTGAAACGAACGCTCATAGGATAAATTGAACGCATCATTTCCCTGGTTCCGATAATATCGGTTAGAGTTAAAAATGATTTATAAGCTCCCATCATTAAATGCTGGCCATTATCAATTATCTCGCCGGTTGTTTTGTCTGTAAAGGAATAGCAGCGTCCGCCGATCTTTGCCGATGACTCGAAAAGAACCGGGCATAAATTTTTCGAGGCAAGGCTTGCAGCAGCAGAAAGCCCGGCAATTCCCGCCCCGATCACAATTATTTTTTTTTCGTTCATCAGTTTTTACAGGTTCACTTTCTTTCCGCTAATCCAGGTTGATTCAACATGATTAATAGCAAAATGATAAAATAAGTCAGTGTAGCTTGGTACATTCATTATGGCAAAATCTGCTTTCTTACCTATCTCGATGCTGCCTCTTTCGTCTGATTGCTCAATAGCAGCAGCTCCGTTAATGGTTGCAGCAGACAAACATTCTTCTGCTGTCATATTCATATTAATAGCTGCAAATGACATAATCATCTGCAGGTTTTCCGTGAAGCAGCTTCCCGGGTTGCAATCAGTTGAAAGTGCTACTATGGCGTTTTTCTCAATCATTTTCCTGGCCGGTGCAAAAGGCATCCTTATAAAATAAGCAGTTCCTGGCAAAAGTGTAGCAACTGTTCCGGCATTTTTCAAAGCTTCAATACCTTCATCGGAAACAAACAGAAGGTGATCGGCAGATATGGCTCCAAGCTTTGCTGCCAATGCTGATGAACCAAAGTCAGCCAGCTCGTCGCAGTGAACTTTAAGTTTAAGTCCGTGATCAAGTCCGGCCTGTAGCACCTGCTCGCCCTCTTCAAGAGTGTAATAACCCTTGTCAATGAATGCATCGCAGTATTCCGCCAGACCTTCTTCAGCAACTCTCGGAATCATTTCTTTGCATATAATATCAATATATTTCTGTCTGTCATTTTTATATTCAGGCGGAAAATCATGAGCTCCGAGAAATGTTGTACTAATATGTAATGGCAGGTCTTCTTTAAGCTTTTTGATGGCATAAAGCTGATTCATTTCAGCTTCGGTAGTCAGCCCGTAGCCGCTTTTAACTTCAATAGCAGTTGTACCGTGCTTCATTGCGCTTATGGCAAGTTTTTTCCCGGTTTCATAAAGCTGTTCAACACTTGCCTGCCTTGTGCCTTTCATTGTAGTCAGGATGCCTCCGCCCTCGGCAGCTATCTCCTGGTAAGTTACACCTCTGAGCCTGCGGGCAAACTCGCCCGACCTGTTACCGCCAAAAACTATATGAGTGTGGGAATCAGCAAATCCGGGGATTAGTGTTTTTCCGCTTGCATCAATAATTTTATCGGCATTTATACTGCCGTCGCTTATCTTCTTTGATGCTTCATCTGCAGTACCTACCCAAATTATATTCTCATCAAATAGTACAGCACCATTTATAATCTCACCGATCTCGGACATCTCTTTGCCAGCCTTGAATTCTTTTCCTTTCGCATCAACCGTTATCAGGCTGCTTATATTTGTGATCAATGTTGTCATTTTAGTTACCATTATTGTTTACAAATCAAAAAGCAAATTAATTAATTGGTATTGAAGATAAAAATAGAAGTTTGAATAAAGATTGATACTGATCAGGAATAAATGTTTTTGAAGCCATCAACCGGACAGCCTGCCGAATGCCCCATTCCTGATAACTATCAGTACTAATATTATAAGAAAAATTTTGATAAACCCTAAGCTAATTTCAATATGTTAAATAAAATATTTAAACTGTAAATTTAAAAGATGATGTTTTAGAATCAAAATAGCTTCTTATTTTACAGTTAACTTGTTCATGGCAATGCTTTTTTCATATCTAAAAATTTATCCAGACACCTTCCTGAGTGAAATTCCCTACGAAAAATAATTATATCTGCACGAGTGAATACCTTGATTGAGCCGGACAAAGAAAAATATGCCGGGTTTTATCAACTTGTTGGGCGAAATATCAAAAATTTATGAAAAAATACAACTTTGATGGTGCAAACCAATGCTAAGATGCCATGCACCAATGCTAAGATGCCACGCACCAATGCTAAGATGCCACGCACCAATGCTAAGATGCCACGCACCAATGCTAAGATGCCACGCACCAGGGCTAAAACATGAGGGATAAATTTTTTTTTAATAAAATTGAACTGTCAGAAATGAAACATTATCCCGATAATCTGAACATTTGTTGAATTATTTCAACGCAAAGTAATTGTTCTGTGTTAAATTTTCAAAAAGGATTTTCAAATATTCATGAAGCCTGTATAATCAAATATCAAGAAATGCTATATCAAGAAAATCCCGGCTCAAATGAGCCGGGATCCTGAATAAATATATTTTCAGATATATTAATCGATACTGATAACTTCTATCTCGTAAACCATATCCTGTCCTGCAAGAGGGTGGTTTGCATCAAGTATAAGCGAATCATCCCTGATATCGATGATGGTAAAATTAATTGGCTCCATCTCTTCATTTTCTTCGCCGTTTTCCAGTTCCGGAATAAATTCAAGTTCCATACCAAGTTCCGGTTCAATTTCCTCAGGCAGGTCATCTTTTGGAATTTCCACGGCAAGGTCTGTGTCGTATGGTCCAAAAGCATCATCGCAGCTGATATCCACTGATTTTCTCTCACCAGCTTTCATGTTGGTAAGAGCTTTTTCAAGGCCGGGAATAACTTCCCCTTTGCCCATTGTAAGAATTACCGGATCGGAATCTCTGGTACTGTCAATTTCTGTTCCGTCAGGAAGCATTGCAGTATAATGTATCGTGATTTTTTTCTTGCTCTTAGCTTTTGGCACTTTAAACTCCGGAAAAACAAAATAGATGAAATAAATATAAATAAATATGTGAATTTTTTTTAAAAAAAACAATAAATATCTATGATTTCTTAAACTTATTCTCTGATTTTTCAATAATAATCCCCAAAACGATCAAAATAAGCCCGATTATTGTTGTTGAATAGATTGTTTCGCCCAAAATAAGTGAAATAAAGATCAAAGATAAAAAGGGAGAAAGAAATACAAGGCTTCCGATTTTTGAGTTGTTTTCGGATAATGTCATAGCTTTCAGCCAAAAGAAAAATGTAATACCCATTTCGAACAGGCCGATATATATCGACCCGAATAATCCATTCGCTGATACATCGATATTAATTCCGTTAATAAGCATCCATATATAGATGAAAAAAGTACCTGATGCAAAACTGACAGCAAGTTTTATTGATTCGCTTTCTCTGAATTTCATATTGATCAGCCAGTAAAGTGCCCATATCAGGGAACTCCCGAGAGCCAGAAATATTCCGGCCAGGTCTCCTGATTCAAAAGAAAGAAAATTTCCTTTTCCGGCAATCAATATTACACCTGTGAACGAAACAATCAGGGCTAAAATACTTTTTATCCCGAATTTTTGTCCGAGAATCGGCCATGATAGTAATACCAGCATCAGGGGCCAGGTATAATTCAGGGGCTGTGCCAGCTGTGCAGGCAGAATATTATAAGCTTCGAAAAGAACAAGATAGTATATAAACGGGTTCAGAAGTCCGGTAAAAGCTATTAAAAGGATTTTAGATAGCTTTAAAGCAGACAATTCACGGGCTTTTCCGGATATTAAAATATTGAATATGAATATTAAAAGCGAAGTTAGCGAAGCCCAGAAGAGCATTTGAACAGGCGAGGTTTCACTAAGCGTCAGTTTGAAAGCTGTAGCGACAGTAGACCAAAGTGCTATTGCTGTCAGGGCAAAAATATATGCCTGGTTTTGTCGGGTCATTTTACCTTACTTTTTCCAAAGCCCATTTGAATACTTTAAGGTATTCCAGAGCCGACTTGCCGGATGAATATTCGGATTTCATGGCATTCCTGCGGATAATATCCCAATGTGGCTGAACATTGTAAATACTCATGGCCCTTCGCATGGCATAGGCATAATCCTCGGAATAATAATGTAGAAAAACAAATCCGTTACCTTTGCCCTTTTCATTGTTATATTCTTTCACGGTATCGGCCAGGCCTCCGGTTTGCCTTACAATTGGTATTGTGCCGTATTTCAAAGCGTACATCTGAGTCAGTCCGCAGGGTTCGAAGCGGGAGGGGAGAAGCAGGTAGTCGCTGCCGGCCATAATTCGATGAGAAAGCTCGCTGTTGTAGCCAATAGTGGCAAAAACCATTTTCGGGTATTTATATTTCATATAGTTGAAGAAATCTTCGTATTCGCGATTTCCTGATCCAAGAAGAATGAAACGGAAGGTTCCGTTTGCTATGAATCCTTCAAGTTTGTCCCTTATCAGATCTATTCCTTTTTGCTCTGTTAATCGGGTAACCATACCAACAAGTGGCTTTTCGAAATCATCATTGTCATCCAAACCAAAATCTTTTAGCAGGGAAATTTTATTTTCAATCTTTCCAGGCAGAGAATCAATGCTATAATTATGAGTAATATATTTATCGTTTTCAGGATTCCATTCATCGTAATAAACACCGTTTAATATTCCTATCAGATCTTCGCCGCGAAGGTTCAGTATGTTTTGGAGTCCCTCGGAATAATAGGGGTGACGGATTTCCCGAGCATAAGTGGGGCTGACGGTAGTAATTTTGTCTGCAAACATAATACCGGTTTTCATTGCATTTACCGCGCCGTTCATTTCAAACCAGGAACCATTGTAGAATTCTTTCATTCCAAAACCTGAATATTCCATCGCTCTTTCGGGATTGAACCATCCCTGGTAAGAAAGATTGTGAATTGTATAGACAGCTGCTGTTTTTGAAAAGAAGGGATCATTGGCATATTGGGATTTAAGAAATGCAAGAGTAAATGCAGTATGAAAATCATGTGCATGCAGGATATCAGGCCTGAAATTAAGAGCTTTCGCAGCTTCCATTACCGCACGACTGAAAAATATAAAGCGCCTGTCGTTATCATCATATTCATTCGGGTCTCCGTATATTCCGGGGCGGTTGAAATAATCATCGTTTTCAATCAGATAAACCGGAACTTTCGACCCTGGAAGTTCACCATACCACAGCCGGGCAAATTCAGTCCACCATGATATCTTTACATAAAGAACCAATTCTGTAGGCTGGAAATTATATTTTTCAATATCGATACTGCTGTATTTAGGCATTATCACTACAGGGTTTTGCCCGAATTTCTGCCATTCAATCGGCAGGTAGGATGCTACGTCAGCCAGGCCGCCGGCTTTTGCAAATGGAGTAACTTCTGCTGATGCTAATAATATATTCATACTAAATTATATAATCACAATATGTGTAAGATTCCAAATAGCAAAGATAGTTATCATTGATCTAAAAATCCAGAAATGTTTTTTTATTAATTTTTTATTAGCCTGTTTCGACAATTGGAACCATTTGATTGAGAATATAAAATTAAATTGCTTAATGAACATGAAATCCTGACAATTTAAGCAATTTAATAAACCTAAATACTGATCTGCGCGTGAATTTCAATTTCAGTGTCGGCAGGTAGTTCGGTATAGCTGACAACTGACACCATTGGGAATGCGGTGTGTATCATCCTGTAAAAATAGGGGCGTACCTGGGCCGCACACAATACAACGGGCATATAACCGAGCATGGTAATCTCATCAATAGCATTCGAAACACTTTGCTGAACATTATTAACAACAGCCGGAGGAAGGCCCATTGTAGGGCTGATATTTGCACTGTTACTTTTCTGCAGGGCATTTGTCATTTCCTGTTCCAATTGCGGATCCATACCAATGGCATGAATTACACCGTTATTGTCTTCGTATAATTTTCGTAGTGTTTCCGATAATCCATGGCGGACATACTCGGTAAGCACATCCACATTGGTTGTTATTTTGTAATATTCAAGCAATGATTCGATAATTATTGGCAGATCCCTTACCGGGATTGATTCCTTCAAAAGATTCTGAACAACTTTCTGAATGGTTGATTGTGGGAGATTTTCAGGGGTAATTTCTTCGATCAACGCGGGGTAATCACCTTTCAGGTTTTCTATCAGATGTTTGATATCCTGCCTGGTAATCAATTTATTTGAATTGCTTCGCAGGAGTTCTGTCAGGTGTGTTGTAAGAACAGTAGGAGCTTCAACAACTGTATATCCCATTATCTCTGCATTTTCCCGGTCGGACATACTAATCCATACAGCCGGAAGTCCGAAGACTGGCTCAGTTACTTCAATACCCCGGAGTTTTCCGTCAGCAGTTCCGGGATCCATGGCCAATAGCATATTCGGATGCAGAGTGTTGCGGGCAATTTCAATTCCTCGAATTTTAATTACATAATCTTCTGCTTCAAGTTGCAGATTATCCCTAACCCTGACCGGCGGAAGGATAATACCAAGCTCTGTGGCAAGCTGACGCCTGACATTAGTGATACGCTTGAATACATCACCGCCCTGGGTTTCATCCACAAGTGCTATCAGGCTGTAACCAAGCTCAATTTCAACAGGGTCAACCTTCAGCAATTCTTCAACAGGCTGTTCTTCGGGTTTTCTTGCATCCTCGGCCTCCGTCATTTCCTTACGGATTCGGTCTTCTTCCTTCTGTTTCATCATCTTGGTACGGAAATATGCAAGTGATCCTGCTGCAGCGGATAAAGCAAGAAAAGGAACCATCGGGAATCCCGGGAGAAAGGCAATAAGCCCTAATGCTCCGGAAGCTACAGCGAATGCCTTGGGCTGGGCACCGAACTGGGAAAGTAATTCCTTATCGAGCTGATTCTTGGCGCCTGAACGTGTTACAACCATACCACCTGCAACTGAAATAAACAGCGAAGGAATCTGCGAAACAAGTCCGTCGCCAATTGTCAGTATAGTATAAGTGGATAAAGCATCTGTTATTGGCATTCCCTTTTGCAGGATACCAATTGCAAAACCGCCGAGTATATTTATACCGGCAATTATCAATCCCGCGATAGCATCACCCTTGATAAACTTGGCTGCACCATCCATTGAACCGTAGAAATCTGATTCGCGTGTAAGGTTCTCGCGTCTGCGCCGTGCTTCCTGCTCGTCGATATATCCCGCGTTCAGGTCGGCATCAATAGACATTTGCTTGCCGGGCAGGGCATCCAGTGTGAACCTGGCTGCAACCTCGGCAATACGTGTAGAACCCTTGATAACAACCACAAAGTTTATTATCAATAATATCAGGAATATAATTATACCAACAACGTAGTTCCCTCCTATCACGAAGGAACCGAAGGCATTAATAATCTCTCCGGCATCTGCCTCGCCGAGTATTAATCGCGTGGAGCCAACGTTCAGGCCAAGCCGGAACAATGTGGCAATAAGCAATATTGAGGGAAAGGCGGAAAATTCCAGAGGGCTGATAAGATATACAGCCACAAGAAGAATAAGGACGGAAAATGCAATATTCATAGCAAGGAACAGGTCGAGCATCATTGCCGGTATGGGAATGATAAGCAGGGCAAGTATTAAAATAACACCGGCAGCCAAAACAAGATCCTTATTTTTTGAAGCTATAGGCTCCAGAAAATCCTTTGCTTTGGCCATAGGGCCGCTGCTAAATATGCTCAACTGTCTGTTATTAGCCATCTGTTCTCATCATGTTTTTTGCTTTAATATTCCTATGCCCAATACATTCAATACTTTATATAATTTCGTCCTTGTTTCTGACAGTAGTATTGCAATTACTCTGCCAAAAAGCAAGACAGGTTATCAATTATCATTTTATTAAACTTAGCCTGGTTAATACTTTATTAAAAAAATTATACGTATTTATACCTAAGTATTTTCTGGTATTTTTAACAAAATCAATAATTTTCTTTGATTAATCATTTTTTTTTTTTTATACATTAAGACCGTAATTAATTTATTTTACAACAAATAATACGGGTGATATTATGAAATTAATATCTCTGTTTTTGGGATTTGTTCTCCTCCTATCAGCTTATAGTATAAGCGACAGCGCACCATGTCGGGAATATCTTAACGGTGGAGCTACACCGGGATGCGGGCAATATAGCGAAAGTGAACTGGATGGCCCAGCAACAAATTATGCAATCTACAATAATAATTCCTCAGCCTATTGCTGGTGCAAAGAACAGGATGATGCTTGTTTTACATGGGGCTATGATTGCGATGTTGAGTCATGGTATATAGAAATCAACTTGGAATCATTTCAACCAAGCCCAAGTGACGGCTGCGAAGAATTATATCTTGATCCGACCGATAACTATTTTAAATCAAGAGTTTTACATTAAATATTTATTTCATTTAAGCTCTCTTTATTTTTAGAGAGCTTTTTTCAATATTAAGAGGAAATGAAATGAATCTGAAAATAATTCTATTTAGTTTCATTATTTTATTTTTTTCGACAAACTGTAATGGAAAAACCGAATCTAAACATTTAAAACTAAAATTAGTAAGATACGAAGTCCTACAGGAACCAGATGATATTGCAATTAGTTCGATTGACAACTGTTCATTTTCTGATAATGGTGAACTATTTTTGATAAGTTCAATTTTTAGTAAAAATATTTATTTATATACATCAAACTATTTTGGATTAATAGATATTTTATCGCCTCCAGAATATTTAAGTGATTCCTTATATCAAAAAGGAAGTTACTTTAGAAAAGAATATCAATTTATTGATCCAAAAAAATTGAGAAAAAAAGACCCACATTTCTTTTTTGAAAACAGATATACATATGGAGAATTTATAAATGATTCGACCATTTTTCTATGTTCAAAAGTCTCAGCAAAATGTGAGTTAAAAAAACATGGTGAAGATTCAACTCAACGAAACATAGTCCCAAAGTGGGGAACTACCAGAAAAACAACTGTACCTTTAATTAGTTATTTAAATAAAAACTCAAAAAAATATGAATGTTTTGTTTTAAACAGCCGAAGGTGTTCAGATGATATTCAAACTTCCTTTGCACAGGCAAACAAAATAAAATATAACAAATTGAAGAAGGAAATTTATTCAATACACGAAACACCTTATTCAATGCAGGACAGTCTGATAGACGAGCTTATAGCAATAGGAAGAAATGATAGTAAAGGCAAGTTCATTGATATTATTCTCCCTCTACCTGAAATTTATAAAAGAACAAAATTGAAATACAAACTACTCAATACAGTAAATGTTGATATCGATGATAATGGAAACGTATTTATATTGTTTCCTTATTTAAATAAAATATTCAATGCATCAACAGATACGAATTTTGATCTTACCAATTTGCCTTCAACGAATAACGAGCTTTTTGAAAAGATTGAAAAACTTAAATCAGAAGAACGATCTTCGTATGATTATATGTATACTTTGCTTAAAAACGAAATTACTTTATTTACCAAATCAATTTTTGTTACAAAGAACAATAACATTCTTGTACATGTTGACCATTACATATTAAATGAAGACAAAAATCAACCAATATTACAACTATACAATAAGGAAGGAAGTCTTATTGTTCAAAACACTAAAATATCCAATAAAAATGAAAATGGTAAAATTGAATACATCCATTATTCAAAAATTGATAATAAAATCAGAATATTCAGAAAAAATGCGGAAAATTGGATTATAGAAGAATATGAATGGAGTTATTAAAATGATAAGTATCTCAAATTTTGTTAAATCATTCCTATTGACTTCAATTATTTTTTTGGTTTCTTTTATCTGTTTGTTTACTCAAAACAATAAATCCAATCAGGCAAATGATTATCAGTTAATTTACATATTCTCTATTCACGACTGTCCGGCTTGTATAGCATACATAAATGAGGATATTAAATGCGTTAATAAGAAATATCAAAATGTTGAAGTTTGCGGTTATATATTATGCGACAGGAAGAAAGAACAGAAAAACTTTATCAAATCCCAAGACTGGCCTCACTGCGTAAAGGAAGAAGTAAACATTTCAAGAAAAGAGCTTAATTTGAAGCCTGCAACCTTGTATGCATTAATTGATAGTAGAGGGAATGTTCTTTTTGAACTAAATTACAACGAGGCAAAAAAGACACAGCTATGTAACTTTATCGAATCATATATTAAGAATTGAAATAGGGTAACCACTCTGATGGTTTAAATGTTGAAGAGAAAATCTAAAAATGTCATTCCCCTACACCTCGTGGCAGGCTTTAGGAGCGAAGCGACTGAAGAATCCATAATTTTTTTAAATTATTATCAAAGAATGGATTCTTCGCTGGCACTCAGAATGACCGCTTTATACAGTTTTTACATATTTTCAAAGTTAAACTGAATGGTAACGAAGTTCCACCATTACTTTTTCTTTATAAATTCGTTATATTATAAAAATTAATAATCAGAAATTGCAAATAAACAGGTAAGACAATGAAAAATACGCTAATAATATTTTGTATTTTATTCCTTTCCGCCGGATTTGTTTATTCCGAAGAATCCATTATTCCGAACGCCGGGCAGTGGCCGGAAAACATATTGGCCAAAGCTTCTGCTGATGGTATCAATGTATGGGTAACCGGGGAAGGGCTTGTATTTGATCATTATAATATTAAACCGGGGCTGAAAAGCCCCGGTAAATTTGAATCAAATGCCCTTGATACAATAAGCGGTTGCGCCTATATGTTGTCGTTTTCATCAGGCAAGAATGGTAGCAAAATTTTGAACTTGAATACTGATGGTGAGACACCGACTGTTCATAATTACTTTTATGATCATAGAAGCAATAAAGCGGTAAGGGTAAAATCCTATCGGGAAATAACGGTTAATTACCAGGATTTCAGCCTGAAACTGACAATTGATAGTCACAAACCGAGATATGATATAATCCTTCCTCCCGGCGCTAATCCGGGTAATTTGAAAATTGAATTCAAAGGAGACGGAATCCTTGATTATTCTGATAATGGCAGCTTCAAAGTTGTTTCAGGTAATGAAGAATATACGCACGGGGCGCTGAAAGCTTTTCAAAAATCTGGGAATCTATTGCAGACAGTTGAATGTGCGCCAGTTATACGTGATAGTAAACACCTGACATTTGAACTTGGTAACTATGATGAAACAAAAGAATTGATTATCGATCCGACAGTTTTTTCTACTTTTCTCGGAGGCGAATATGCATTTATGGAATCAATATGTATAAATAATGAAAATAATCCTGTAATAGGAATGTACCTAAATAATAAAAATTATTTTCCGGATTCTCTTAGAAGATATAACAAAACCAGTAATGGAGGGGAAGGAATTATTTGTTGTTTCAACAGGGACGGGCAATATCCCTTATGGACAAGCCATTTTCGAAACTTTGCATTTAATAAAATTGCATATCTTGAAGATAGATCATATAAATTATTAGGTTTATCCAGAGACAGCATGCCTGTAAGCGAACATGCCTATATGGACGCTCCTGATTTTGACGAGCAGGATTACAGGTTTTATTCGGTCAATTTATCTAAAAATGGCGATTCCTTATTTCACGGTTCTTACTGGGAATTTTCTGAAACGCATAAATATATGAGTATTCCTCATTTTGACATTGATTCAAAAGGCAACTGTTATATTATTTTTACAATTTATGATGATTTAAAAATAATACCAACAGAAAATGCAATCAGGAAAGAAAAGAAGATTGATACTGTACCAGGAAGTAAAAATGTTTTTGACGGAGGCATAATAATTATGAATTCAGACGGATCCGATATATCATTTTCAACTTATTTTGGTGAAGGTATAGCTTCAAGGCCCGTTTATTTTTCTGTCAGCAATGATATTCTTTGCATTACAGGTTATGATTTTTTTAACAATAGTGACGTAATATCATATTATAGTTTAATAGATTTAAAAACAAAAAAAACAATTTCATATCATCAATCAGAATATAATATTGCTACATTAGCATGTCAATTTAGCGGAAATAATTCATATTACATAGGCGGTATATGCGAGGAAGGCAAACTGCCTGTTACGCCCGGAGCTCACGACGCTTCTGATGGTATAGGAAGCATTAGATTCTTTATTGCAAAAACTGACTCGGCCAAAGGAAAAATTGAAAAAGCGGCTACATTTACAGGAGCAATTAATGTTAATTATAATAATTTCAACCAGACTTCTAATGGCGATTTTATTATATCAGGAAATTGCCTGTGGGGTAATTTAACAATCAGCAAGGACGCACTTACACGGATGGAGTCAAAAGATATTGGCGAGCATAGAGGGTTTACAATGATAGTCAGCTCTAATCTTGACTCAATCCTTTATTGCACCTATTTTGGCGGTTCATGGCCTTATCAGAAATTACAGGGAACGGCAATTGACAGCCTCGGCAGAGTATATTATTGCGGGTTAACAGAAAGTCCTGATTTCCATTTAAAAGATGCTTATGATTCCCGGATTTATCCCGGCAAATCAACAGGCTTTCTTTGTGCTATAGAATACAACCCGGGCACTTCAGTTGAAGAAACCCAGGGCATTAAGGCAAATATTTTTCCTAATCCCGCTCATCCCGGCTCTTTGATTACTTTGACTTTGAATGATGAATTTGCCGGTGAGACAATAATTGAATTGATTGACCTTAGCGGAAGAACGATAAAGAAAGAAAAACTATCTCTTTTCGGAGCCATACGCCAGGATATTCAGTACAAATTACCGGGTGAGATATTACCGGGCGCGTATTTTATTAAAGTGACTACCGCTGATAATACTATTGATTTTAAATTAGTTGTGGAGTGATATTTCACTATTCATCCGACCACTTGGAGTGATCGGATGAAATATTTGAAAACAAAAAAATTATTTTACTATTCTATTATAGGCTTCTTTGTAGGAGGTAATGATATCATTAATAACTTTATCGGGAAGAGCCGGTGACGGCGGATTTTTATCCCAATCAAGAGTTTCAAGGTAATCACGCAGTACCTGCTTGTCGAACTGAACCTGTGGTTTGCCCGGAGCGTAGGTTTCTTTTAGCCAGAATCTTGAAGAATCCGGAGTTAATGCTTCGTCGATAAGTATAATATCACCATTTTCAAGTTCGCCGAATTCAAATTTTGTATCTGCCAGGATGATACCATGCTCATTCATATAGTCACGTCCGAATTTGTAAAGATCCAGGGCAACGTCGCGGAGTTTTTCTGCTGTTTCCTGACCAAGAATTTCAGCAGCCTGTTCAAAATTAATATTCTCATCGTGGCCTACGTCTGCCTTTGTTGATGGTGTGAAAAGCGGTTCCGGAAGCTGTTCAAATTCCTGAAGGCCACCCGGAAGCGGTATTCCGCATATTGTCTCGCTTTTCTTGTATTCTTTCCATCCCGAGCCTGCCACGTAGCCGCGAACAATAAATTCAACGGCAAGAGGTTTGCATTTTTTCACCAGCATTGAGCGTCCTTCGAGAGCTGAAGCATAAGGTTTGCATTCATCAGGATACTCATTCACATCGTCGGTAACGAAGTGGTTGGCAATGATATCCTGCGTTTTACCAAACCAGAATTTGGATATACCCGAAAGTATAGCGCCTTTGCCGTTCACAGGCTCATTCATTATTACATCGAATGCAGAAATCCTGTCGCTGGCAACAAAAAGAAGGTATTCGCCAAGGTCATATATATCACGCACTTTGCCGCGGTGCTTTAAGTTCAGGTTCTCGAATTTTGTTGAGTGTACAGTTTCCATCTAAATCCCTTTTTAAAAATTATTATTAAAAATTTTTACAAAAATAATAAAAACATTGCTGAAATTTTTAATTCAGACCTTTATTTCTTAGATTTAGTCTAAAAATTATTAAAATTTAATTTTTAGTTTTAAATGTATACGATCAAATGCAGTAAATGTAAAAAGAAGTTACTGAAATATCGGAAGATAGGTTCGGGAAGAGTTTTGCGTTGCTGGCATTCCAGGATTGTTGAAGACTACACCGTAAGAAAGGGAAACAAGATTTATTGCAAATGTGGAAATCTAATTGGTACTTCAGACAACTTAAAGATTAGGATGAAGCAAAGTGCTTTCGTACATACGGGAACTTATGAATAAATTACAATTCTGCGGGTAATCATTATGAAAATAAAATCTGTATTAATAAATTCAATTTCTCTCCTGGTATTATTTTTCATTTGTAGTATTGAACTATTATCCCAGGTAAATACTGAAGTACTGCGTAGAAGCGGATTGAAGGACGGCTTTCATACGGCGATTGATCTGGGGCTTGATTTTAACTCCGGGAATACTGAATATACTAAGTTTACCAGCAGCGTCAGGGTGGATTATTTTGATTCTACCATGTATTCTTTTATAAGTGGTAATCTGGAATATAAAGAAGGTAACGACGAAATTATAACAAATAAGGGATTTATTCACCTTCGTGGAATATGGCATTATAATAATATTTTATTACCGGAAGCATTTAGTCAGGTTGAATTTAACAGATTCCTGGACCTTCATTTGCGATGGCTTGCCGGCGGAGGATTGAGAATGCTTATTTTAAAAAGGCCTTATGGAAATGATTCAACTTCGCTTATTCACATCAACGTTGGTATAGGAGCCATGTATGAACATGAGGATTACAGTAAAAACACACATAGTAATACCAGGCTTATACGTTCCACTAATTATCTGTCTTTAAAATGGTTATTGCACCGAAACATACATTTCGAAACTGTGATTTACTATCAGGTTAATATCAATGATCTCGATGATTCAAGAATTTTAACAGACAATGTACTTGAATTTTCAGTAACTGATGTGATAAAATTCAACATGAGTATCCACTATCGTTTTGACCAACAGCCCCCAATTGATAAAAAGGATTATGATTTTGAATTTGTAAATGGTATCAGGTTGTTGTTTTAATGGGAAACTGTACTAAATTATTTTTGACAGTTCTATTTAAATAATTCGACCGGAGAAATAGCCTCCGGCCGATATAAATTTTAATAACGAAATATTGTTTAGACTTAATTATTTATCTTGATATAACAAATTTGCCGGATTTAACTTCCAGGCCTGAGTACAACCTGAATGAATAAAAACCGGGAGTAAGATCAAGTGTACTAATTACTATCTTATTGCCTTCGAGTTTAGGTTCAATGGAATATCTGTTTCCACTAACATCAAATATTTCAATTTTTCCGGAAGTAATATTTTCAGAAAGCTCGATAGTAACATAATCATTTGCCGGGGAAGGATACACGGATAGCCCGCTTTTAGTATCATCGCTTACTGATGTTATACCTTCCCAGCCTGCGAGGCGGGCCATCATCCACCAGAATGCCCTGCCTTTCTGCTGGCAGTTCAGGCAATGGCTGTGAGCGCATGAGCAATCATCGCATTCGCCTGGGTGGGCTTCACACCATTCCACGGCCCAGTTGCCATCGTCGTAATTGCAGCCGTCGTCGGCTCCCCTGTCAAGAAAATAATTGCCGTCGGGATCGTAGCTTTCAATATCCGCAAAGTCAAAGAGTATTTTATTATTTTCTTTGCAAAATTCCCTGATTTGATTATTTCTTACATTTACGTTGCCGTCTTCACCCGAACCGTCGAGATGGCCCGTCATATAAATGAAAGTGATATATGGAAATTCTTCTTCAAGACCATTCATCAATGTCAGGTAGGTGTTGATGTTATCCTCGCTGCCGTTAACCTGTCCGCACCATGACCACATAACAGTATTTACTGTACAATTATCTAAATAGAGCATATCTCTGGTTCTGTCGGCCCAGGTAGTCCTGTCCGGATTTCCAAGGTCTCCGGCGGGATACCTGTCATAAATCCAAAGATGTCCGTCCGGAACATCCTGCAGCATATTGCTTACGGTCTGGTAGGCAAAAAGGTCGCCGTAGTTAGCCTCTGTCCGGTTCATACCGCTGACTATCTGGCTGCCGTGTGAAGTGTGGCCATAAGAAATCCTGAAAGAACTCTTGGCAGTAATAATATCCGCTTCCGGCACTACACTCAGGTCACAACAGGTGTGATCGATTATTATCGGATTATCTCTTGCTGTAGTATTAATATAGGCAAAGAATAACAGCAGTGCGGCAAAGGGTAAGTATCTTTTCATATTGTCTCCATAAAATGAAATAATATTAATATACAATCCGACAATAATAGCAATTTAATTGAAAATAATCAAGTTAATTTATTTAACTAAAACGAGTGGCATATATGAATATAATTTTATTTGATGGTTTAAGTGAAGATTACATAGAATGTTAAATAAATTGCCGCCAAAAATATTTTTTTATTTTTATGTAAATTGATACTTCTTCTTTTTATTGATTATTTAAATAATTAATAAAACCTAAAAATAATATTAGGAAAGTATAATATTAATTTTTATATTTGTTCCAGGAGATAAGGCTATCGCATTCTTACAATTCCTAATCCATAACAGCAGCTTTATCTCGGATGAAATCAATACTCTCATTTCTATGATAATCCTACCGATCTATAGAAAGACCCGCCGGAAGGCGGGCTTCTATTTTTTGCTTTAATATTTTGAAATATTTAGTTATCTTGATATTTTATTCACAACCGGATGCGGGAAATGGAATTTGGAAGGCCACTTAAAAAATTATGGTATCTTGAAGACGGTATAAACTTTCTGAATAACGGTTCTTTCGGAGCTACGCCGATAAAAGTGATTGATAGATCAAGAGAAATTGAAATCCAAATGGAAACCGAACCTGTCAGGTTTTTTATGGAAGAGTATCCGGGATTGCTTGAAAATGCAATAAATAAAGTGTCTGAATTTTGTGGTGCTGACCCTAAGGACCTGGTTTTAATTGAGAATGCAACATCAGGAATAAATACTATTCTTCGATCACTGATTCCTGAAATTAATAAAGGAGATGTGATTCTGATATCTGACCATGTCTATCCGGCTATAAAAATTACTACGGATTATATTTGTTCTGTAACCGGAGCCGAAATAAGGATTGTAGAAATTCCTTTTCCTATTGAAAATATTGAAGCTATTACAAACAGCTTTAAAAATTCAACTGATTCACGGGTTACAATTGCGATTTACGATCATGTGACTTCAGCTACAGGATTGATTCTGCCGGTTGAAGAATTAACTGCATTCTTCAAAGAAAATGGAATAATTTCAATTATTGACGGCGCTCATGCCCCGGGAATGCTGGATTTGGATATTTCGGCGCTTCAATGTGATTTTTATGTTGCTAACTGCCATAAATGGCTTTTTGCTCCAAAAGGTTGTGCCCTGATGTATGCAGCTCATGAATTTCAGGAAAAAATACATCCTCTGACAATTTCTCATAATTATAAGAAAGGTTTTGGAGAAGAATTCGCCTGGGTTGGGACAAGAAACCCATCCTCCTGGCTGGCTTTGCCGGAAGCGATTGATTTTTATAATTCTCTCGGTGGATCCGAACTAAGAAAATATAATCATGATCTTATTATGGAAGCCGGAACTTTTCTGAATTTTCATTTGGGATCGGAGTTTAATTGTCCAGAAGAAATGGCAGGATCTATTCTTACTTTGGCAATTGATATAGACCTTTCTGCAAAGGATTCCACAGCTGCATATCTACGAACAACATTTCTAAGGGAATATAAAACTGAATTGATGTTTATACCTTTCAAAGGTAAAATCTGGTACAGAATTGCTGCTCAGGTATATAATGAAATAGATGATTATGTGCAGCTTGCCGATTCTCTTGGAAAGTTTATTAAAAGGCTGTAAAAAATACGGATTCGAGGCAAAAAAATTTAAAATATTTCCTGCTGATAACTATCTTTCTTAATTTTGTAGAATATAATATGTAATTAAAGGATAGTTGAGTGAAAGTAATCAAGTTCGGCGGCGCTGTTTTTACCAGGAAAGAAGCATTTGCTAACTTCCGTGATATACTTATTTCCAGGAATGAAAGGGTACTTGTTGTTATTTCAGCATTCGGAAAAATTACATCACAGCTAAAAAAAGCTGCGGTTCTGGCTGAATCAGGAAGCATTGGATATAATAAAATTATATCTGAAGTTGAACTACTTCATTCAGGCTTAGCCGATCAAATTTTCAAAAATAATATATCAAAGTATAAGTTTAAACAGTACTTTGGTAGTGAGATTGAATACCTGAAAAAGATTCTTAAAGGTATTGAAATTACTTCGGATCTGAGCTACAGGACCATGGATATGGTTATGAGTTTCGGGGAAAGCTTTGCATTGGAGTTTCTTCATCTATACCTTAATGAAAATAAAATTGATAATATTAAACTTGATTCAAAAGAAATAGTAATTACAGATAAAAATTTTGGAAAAGCCAAACCTGATAGAAATGAAACTGGTAAAAGGCTGAAAAATGCTATTGAATCAAATCCTGACACAGGGTGTTTCATTATCCAGGGATTTGTTGCGTCTACCAAAGATAATATCGTTACTACCATGGGAATGGAAAGTTCCAATTTAACTGCAATCCTTTGTGCTGATATACTAAGCTGCAGCAGTATAGATATATATACTAATGTTGAAGGAATAATGCAGGCCGACCCGGAACGTTTCCCTGATGCACAAAATATTCAAACCTCAGATTACAATACAGCTTTGTCGGCAGGAATAAAGGGATTAAAACTAATATATCCCGACATGATCGACTTTGCTAAAAATTCAAATGTAATTATTACTTTTCGATCGATTTTTAACAAATCTGGTAGAAATACAGTAATATCAGAAAGCATCAGTTCGGATCTACCAATAATTATCAGAATAGATAAGCTTGAGATATTATATTTAAGAAAATCCTTATCTGATAGTATTAAAAAAATTAATGAATCTTGCAGGAATAAAATATTATTCACATGGGAAGAGAATAACTATTTATATTTTGTTCTGAATACTAATGGCAGCAACAAGGATATAGATTTAGAAAATACGAAAGTAATAAAAAACTGGTGCCGGATTTCGGTTATCAACAACAGCACTGACAAATTTATAAAAATAATTAACAAATTATCCCACGGTATGTCAGGCAAAGATTATAGAATTTTTCTGAACGGGGCAAATAATGAAATTTCTGTATTTACGGACATTGAAACCGGCAAATTAATAGAAACTGAAATTTTCAATATCATAAATGATTGATTTGTTTTTTTTTGATTTACCCGGAACGTTTTTGATTTTTACCGTTAACCTTATAAACGAGGTTATTGAACTATCAAGGGTAAGATCATGTTCCAAATTTCCAACTTTTTTAAATCAATTTTATTACTCTCAATAATAACCATCTCTTGTTATGGTGCAAGCCCCCGTCTTAGTATCATCGAAACATTTTCCAGCGGTGTCGTGATGGAAAGCTATGATGCCGACCGAGTTCTGTTTCAGTTTTATAACGATGTATCAAATAAAGCCATCCCAATGGTATTTCACACATGGTATTCAAATGCAAATGTAGATCCCGTTTATCTTGATAATCCTGAAAGGTCGGCTAATAAATTCAAGGTTGAAGAAATTCAGTTGGAGGTAATTGACGACAATAATTATGATGAGAAAATTGATTGCCGGATAATAGATTTACTCGGAAATACTGTAGCTGTTGTAGAACTTAAATATGATAATGACAGGTACAAAGGAATATTGAAGAAAGCTGATCTGGCTAAGGGTATATACTTTATTTATTACGGAGATACAATAAAAAATTTAATGGGCAAGATTATAATTAGATAAAACAATAATTTTCCAGGGCTGTTTTTATCGCCGCGGGGGCTTTTTTATATAAAAGCCCTCGAATTAAATTAAAATAATGATCAAACTAATTACTATTTGACAAAATACAGTAACTATTTGAAGATTAGAAGTGTTTACATAGTAAGTCTCAAATTTGATTGACTATAATGAAACTTGAAGAACTCCACGATAATGATCTTTTAATACTCCTTGATAAAAAAGGCAGACAGGGGGAAAGAGCTTTTCGTTTTATTTACAATAAATATTCTTCAAGACTAATGGCATACTGCCGTAAAATGATGAAAAATCAAACAATCGCTGAAGATATTTTCCAGGAAACCTTTATCAGATTTTATAAAAATGCAAAACCAAATCAGAATAAAGTATCGATTATCGGATACCTGATCCGGATTGGGAGGAATCTATGCTATGATCATTACAGATCTAAAATAAACAATGTTTCTTTGGATGACTTCCAAATAGACTTGCCTGATAACGACGGCATTTATTCAGATGATGACCAAATTGAAGAGAAATTTAAGCTGTTAATGAAATCTCTTGACCTTTTGTCAGCTATTGATAAGGAATTATTGATACTTAGAATTTTTCACAGGATGAAATACAGGGAAATAGCAGAAATTCTTGATATTGATGAATCTAATGCCAGAAAAAAAGTTTTCAGAGCTAAAATCAGGCTGAAAAAAATTATTGAACCATATTATGAAATGTTTGAAAAATAAATAGATATATGATATGAAATACCAAGCAATGATTAATGATTTTATTGACGGGATGATCAATCCTGACGATGAAGATCAGCTTTTCTCCAAACTTTTTTATGATAAAAAGTTCAGGGGGGATTTTAAGCAGTTTATTGAAATTGACAGGCTCCCGGATCATGAGTCTTTTAATGGCCTGGTTCCGGAAAATGTTACCGCTAATGTATTCGATGAGATTCAGATACCAATCTATCAAAAGCCCGGATTATCCGGAAAATTCATTGGTTTCATTACAAATTATAAACAAGGCCTGCTATCATCTCTGGCAACAGCTGCATTTATGCTTCTTTTATTATTCAACGGCAACAATACTAATACTCAGCAATTTGTTGAAAGTGGAACAATAGTTAATAATTTTCAAGCAATTGAATTAAAAAATCTTACCCCTCCTGCAATTTCAATAGCTATTCCTGATGAAGATATGATAAATGAAAATAAGATTAGTATGATTAAATCATTCGAAGACGAGAAAAGCGAAAATGTTTTATCTGATTCAGATAACGATAAATCTATTCCGGTTATTGCTTCGTCGTATCAGCAAAAGCAATTCTCATCATACCACCCAAACAGGGTATTTGAGAAACCTGAATTACACAATTCCGGCACAGATTATTCTCCCTATTATAATGACTTTGTTCATCAAAGCAGCTTTTTTGATGATGGGAAATTATCCATCGAGCTATCCGGACAATATGCCGACAATTTCAAGAGAGAATTAGTAAGCTATGATAAAGATTCATTTTTTGATAATACCATTATTGGGTTTAGATACAAGCTTAAAGAAAATAAATTTATTGGTATAGAATTCCGGAAAGAAAATTATTACCTTGATTACCAGGGGAAATTGAATGGAAGAGATTATCATTTCTATCAAAATACTGATTATTGGTCTTATAACGCATATTTCCAGGCAGGTCTTTTGCAAATTGGCAAATTTGACTTTTATTCCCGCCTGGGGATCGGAGCTAACAGGATTGGAGGAATAGGAAGGGTTTCTGCCGGAATTGAATATAATCATTCGGCAGAATATTCAATGTTCTTCGGATTTGAGTTAAATTCTCTTGTATATAAGCAGCAGAATATTACTTTTCTGTCAAGTAAATACGGTTTGTATTACGGATTAAGATTGGGGCTTTAAAATGAGAAAATTCAGATATACAGTTGCTTTTATAGGGTTAGTATTGCTATTAAATGCTTGCCAGAATCCATACGGTACTGATCCGGATGTGATAAAAGAACCCGTACCTGTAAAAAGGGGATTGTTACCAATTGATGCAAACGATGTACAGGTAACAGCCAATGAATCAATAGGATTGAGTGATGACAAAAAAACATTTTGCTGGGATAATTATTACAAACTTGAAACACAAAAATATACCATAGATACCAATATTTCCCCACCGAAATTTAATATCGAAACCAAAGTAAATCAGAATTTCCCTGAAGATTATATTGAAGGCAGGAGATTTATAATCGAATCATATTCAATAAAAATCAATGATATTCCATTCAGGCCCGGATGTCTTTATTTTGGTGAGCAGCTCAGCTCTGCCGAGATTTATGTTTTAATAAAAGAATCTAAGTCTGGCAGGATATTTAAAAAATGGCTTGATCCGAGTGAATATTATTTATGGGTTAAAAGTACCATGCCATGTATATCATATTCACTAAGGCTAATAACTAAAACTGATTTTTTTGATGATCTGGATTGTATTTATGTTTCCCACAAATTTTGTCCGAAATGGAATGATATGCCTGATTTCTTTAATAAGGATATCTTAAATTTTAATATACTTTCTGATGAGAATTGATATTAGAAATATTATAAAAAAACCCCGGGCTTTGCCCGGGGTTCTTTTCTTATTATAAGAATTATATTCAGCTGTTAAGGTTGATTACTTAACAACGCGAACAGTCCTGTTAATGATTGTTGAGCCGCTGCGAAGAACGAGTGTGTAACTGCCGCTTGTAAGGTTGCGGGTATCCACTTCAATTGTCCTTGTGCCGCTTGTGGCTTCGCTCATAACGTTGCGTACAAGCTTGCCGCTCATATCATAAAGGTCTATGCTGATGTTTACGTCGCTGCCTGTGCTCAGTTTGAACTTAGCAGATTCCTTACTCGGGTTCGGGAATGCCTGGCCTAAGCTTATAGCACCGTTTTCGCCGATTGTTACTACTTCTTCATCGCTGTAGTTAACTTTTCCGTCAAGGTCTGTCATCTTCAGCCTGTAAACATAGCTGTTACCATATTCTACATCATAGTCTGTTACGGGGCCGTATTCGAGATGTTTGCTGCTGTTGCCGGCTGCTGCCATCTCGCCGATGCCTGTGAACAAGCCTGTGCCTGCCTCGCTGTAGCCTGCTTTTTCAACTTCAAAGAGTGAGGAGTTATATTCACTCGCTGTTGCCCATGTAATATCCACGCGTTTGCCTGCTGCTGTTGCATCGAATGCTGCAAGCTCTACAGGAACGATCTCGCCGCCGTTGTTTTCTACAAAGTCAAATACAGAGCGGAGTACACGGTCGAGGTTTGCCCAGTGACGCCAGTCAACACCAAGTACTACTACGTTGCGTTCCAGTGTTGTTGTGGCTACGCCCATACCGCTGTTATTCGGTGCTGCGTTGTGGTTTTCATAGTTGTAAGCTATCCTGGCAAGTCCGTCGCCGTTGGGGCTTACGTCCATAAGTCCGCAATAGGGTTGTACGTCGTTCAGTGTCACCACATTGCCGTCCATTTCACGGTAATCCTGGTCGATATAGCTTGATGCAGAGATATATTCCGTAAGGCCCTGGCCCACGGCTTCTCCTGTTACGCTGTTGCCGTTATTGCTGACATTCATGCCAAGAGGATTGTAAGGATATACATTCTCGGCCCTGAGTATCTCTTCCACGAATTCAGGATCGCTGTTGTTTACTGTTCCGGCTGAGCTGAGTTCGCGTACAAGTTCCTGTGAACTTACCACGAGGTTGCGTTTGTCGCCCGGCACGCCTTCGTTCAGGAAGTCGCGGATATCCTGGCGCTGGTAGCGTGTGATACCTTTGTCATCGCCGTTGCTGTCATCGCCGTCAGTCCAGAAGATTGAGCGGTAGATTGTATAGTTTACGGCTCTTTCTTCCCATGCTGTCCTGTCAAAGAGGTCTACGTCAAAGCGTTCTTCTTCAAGGTCTGTGTACCAGCCAAGGCGGCGCAGTGCCTGGTCAAGGCTGTCGCGGTTCAAACGTCCTGCTATTTCGTTGGCTGTGGGAAGTCCCGGTGTGTACATATTTGCTGCATAAAGGTCGCGCATGGAGTTCTCTGATGAAACGAGAAGTTTCAGAGGAGATTTCCTTATGTAGAACCTTACTTCTTTTTCGATTATGTTATTATCATTTTCCTGATCGCTTTCGACGCTTACTTCGATCTTGTATACAGGTGTTACGTTGGCTTTCATCTCTGTGAAGAGATAAGGCACTGTATAGTTCAATGTATCAAGGTCAAGGTATGTAGCCGGAGCAAAATCGTCATTATCACCGTCTGCAAGGCCGAATGATACCATGCGGCTTTCTGTTGTCGGGATAGATGTTTTTACTGTTTTGTCAACTACAGGAGCATCTTCGTCATAAGTGCCGTCCGGCTCCTGCCTGAAGACTTTAACGTAAACGTTAATGTCTGACTGCTGGAGTGAACCATTATTTCTGATGTTGGCTGTTATTTCAACAGGTGCGTCTGTCATTATATATTCTGCATCGTTGAAGCTGCCGTCGCCTGCTTTGTAGTTACCAGGAACAGGGATATTCTGCATTTCAACGTCGGATACGAACATACGGCCTGCAAATTCAAATGCGCCAATATCGCAGCGCTGGCCGGCGGCGCCTCTCGGGTTGCCGTCTATATCTTCTGTTACTTCGTCAAGGTTTTCACCCCTGTTGTTAAGGACTGAACCAAGTGGAAGTTCGGGTACGTCGTCTATTCTTAGTTTATAAGGATAATTACCCTGGTAGTCCATGTCTGATGTGAAGTCAGCATTTATTGAGTTCAGGTCTGCGCCTGTCCAGAGCTGCCACTGGCCCAGTGTCTGGAATTCATTCCTTGTGCCTGGTTCCAGAAGGTTGCCTTCTGCATCTGTTTCGATAAAGCGGAAGAGTGTGGCATTGCCAGTGAAGTAGGCATTCCTGTCACTCATAAGGCCGCCTTCGCTGCCTGTTTTCGGGCCCTGGTAGAATAAGCCTGCTGCCATGGGGCTGCCTGCGTCGAAGCTTTCGTCTTCGAAGAGGATGGCGTTATTCTTGAATGTTGCACCGTATGCATTCTGAATGCCGATAGCTGCAACTGCGCCTGCATTTTCAATATCTTCTTCATCTGTCATTACTACTGTGTTGTTGGCAATGATATCGCCTCTTGTGAAGTAGTCTTCTTCAAACGGTGTGGAGATGAATTCCCAGTTTTCCCTGGCATCATCATAGCGCCTTGTGAAGGAGGCGATTCCGCAGATATTTGTATTTGCATTTCCTGTGATGCCGCGAACAACGTTATTGCTGATAACGATGTCTTCCATCTTGTTCGGGAAGTAAACAACTCCGCCGCCCGGGTTCTGGAATGTTATCCTTACCTGCTCGTTGCTGATACCGAAGGCAAAGTCGCGGGCTTCAATACCGCTGATCTCGTTGCCGCTTACCATGATGTCAACGTTGTTATATCCGTCAATGTCATCACGGCTGTTTCCGCCAAGAAGGATGCCTGCCGCATTGGATGCACCGCCCATGTCATATATCCTGTTGCCTTCTACTTTACTGTCTTCTTCAAAGCCGAGAAGGATACCTGCACGGTAACAGTCTGTTATTGTATTATTGCTGTATGTGTTGTCTTCATTATAGAAGCGCTGGTAGTAGTTCTCGTTCTGCATGTAGAGAGCGCCGATACCAAGCGACATGATGCCATAACCGAAGCCGCTGATCTCGTTGCCTTCAATTACGTTGTTCATGTTGGGAAGAGTATCGAGAGCAATGAACATACTTTCTTCAACTTTAAGCAGGCTGCTTCTTGAAGCGATACCTGCCGAGAAGCTTGTTCTAACACCGCTTGATTCGAATACGTCAGGTTCGAAACCAAAGCCGCGTGAAGGATCAAATGTTACAAGTGGTATTCTTGTCTGTGTTTTAAGATTATCCCTGCCGTTTTCAATAATACAGTTTTTAACAGTTATATTGCTTGAGCCGCGGCCAAGATAGAATCCTGAAGCATGTTCTGAATTACTGTTAATAGTAAATTTCAAAGCTTTTTGTCTGCCGCCGTCAAATACGATATAACCCGGAGCATTAACATTAGCTTTTGTCGGGAAGCGTTTGGCGATAGCATTGTCATTCTGCGGGTAGTGTGACTGCCCGAATGTTACGCCGCGTCCGCTGTTTGAATTAAGTACAATATGTACTCCGCCTTTAACGTTTGCCCTGTCCCTGTGGGGTTTCCAGGTAATTGTATTGGGATCTTCTGTTTCAAGGTCATAACCAAGTCCGATGATCCTTGATGTGAATTCCCATGCACCGAATTCAGATGAATTTTCTTCTAGTTCATAATAGCTGTCAGTCAATTCGAATGTTATTGGACCGGTAATACCTTTAAGATAAAGGTCATCCATTACATCGCCAATTGTTGTATAGTTTCGTGTCTGGCCTTCAAACCTGGTACCAACCGTGAAGGTACCCTGCATACCTGCATCAACTGTGAATGTTGTGCAAACAGTATCGTCTTCACGCAGCGGGTCATTAGGATCAGTAAGCCATACACATACCCTGTAATTTCCTGGTTCGGAAATTGTCATGTGTTCGAATCTCTCAACCTTGGTATTATATTTACCGGAAGGAATATCCTGGATAATAATATTACTTTCGTAAACAACCTGATCGTCTTCGTTATACACCACCATAGTTGCAGGTACGTCTGAAGCATCGCCGATACCTGAGTTTTTGAACTGTGCCATCGGTACGAACGGACGATTAACGAGTACTTCAGTATCTTCGTGGGGAAGAAGTATCATATCAGCTGTAAGCTGGATTTCGTATGAAATTTCGAATGTATAAGCTGGTAGGTCAGAACGTGGTACTATATCATTGTAATCGTCCTGATCACCATCAAAGTCATCATCACTTGTGTCTATCAGGTCGCATTCCATTTCAATGGTATAAATACCTGTCTGCGTGAACCTTGCATTGTCGAATTCAAGCTCAACAGCATCTGCTGTACTGAGAACTTCTCTCGGGGGAGCTTCATAAGTTTTTGTATCTTCATATACAAGCTCTCCATTTGGATCCCAGATACGTGCTGTTCCTTCAAATTCTGTAACATCGCTGATACCAACGTTCCTGTACAGGCCGATTACCCTGATAGACTGGCCCTGAACATATTTGAAGAAGTCCGGTTCCACATTTTTCCTTGGGGAAACGATCCTTGAAACTGAAAGATCATTGTTCCAGGATACTGTAAATGTGTTAATTTTTGCTTTAGGCGATTCAAGCTGGTAGGCATATACTTTGTATGTACCGCCGCGCGTTGCTTTAAAAGAACCATCGCCATAAGGAGTCTCAGGATATGAGTACAAACCTCTTGAATGCTGAATGGTATATGTGTTGTAATCAGCATCAGCAACATCAATATTTATTGAGTTTGAGGGGTATTCTGCCAAACCTTCATAAACAACATTCGTTGAAGGTGCCGGGCCATAGATATAGTACTGCACGAGAGCGCCGTTTTCAGGTTCAGCCGGGAAAATTATTGCAGGTTTGGGGAATTCGGTCATCTCGCCGTTTTTCAGGCGGGTTGTGCCGTCATATTCTTCATTGGCGAAGAGAATGTCGTCATTACCCGGGTATGTATCTTTAACACCGCCGAATACCTGGAAGTTGTAATCATTACATTCGCCATAGCCATAGTTATAATCATAGCCATAGTAGTCCATGTAATCATACCAGTAACCATTCAGGCAGGCATTTGAATACTGATACTCATACCAGTAATCCGGATAATTGTAGTAGTAATAATAAACGTAATAGGCATTCATAAGCCTCATACGATATGTCTCGGAAGCGTCATCGGGAACCGTGAATTCGAATGAATAAGTTATTCCGCCATTATAATTATTATATGGTGTCCAATTACTATTATTATAATAATATACATCCGAATAACCATAGAATTCTTTCTGCGTAGGTATATCAATGAAGTTACCATCGCGGTTCCAGTCAATAAACAGTCTGGCCCTGGCATAGTAATAGCCCTGGGTTTTAACAGTTAAAGTGTATGTAACGCCCGGAACCAATTGGAAGGTGATATCTTCCCAGAACTTGTAACATCCGTCGTCACCTGATGTCTGGTCGAGCAGAGTCTCGCCGTCCTGTGATTGGATTTTCGTCCAGGTTATATAGCCATAATACGAGTAGCAGTAACTGTATGTGGCAAACCCGAACGGAATACAGTAGTCTGGCAACTGTGCCTGTGATCTTTGAGTACCAAACATCAATAGCACACCCACCATGGCCGATAAAATCAGGCCCCGTAAAGGTAGTTTTTGGAACATAGTGTTCTCCGCAAATTGTGGAAAAAAAACAAGTTGATTATGTTTTACAAATTCCAGAATTTAACCTCTTAGGCCATCTTGTGTTGACCTTCTCAATCTTTAACCTCATAAACAATAACACAGGCATTTTTCAAATGTTACAAATTAATTACAGTAAGTATAAAATATATCAATAATTTATAATAACACAAAAAATTACTAAATGTTGCAACAATATTTAAAAAAAATATTTTATTAAAAATTCTATAGTAATTATATTGATAAAGAGTAATATATATGTAACATTTAGTAGTTACAAAAATCATCAACAATGAAATCAGGATATATAGTGTAATTATTTTTCTTTCCGATATTATTTAAAAAAAAGACTGCCAAATTTATTAGCAGTCTTTATTTTTTTAAAATTAAATATTTATTTTTAATTTTTTACTGGTTTTAAAGATTCCTTGTTATATGGAAACCAAGGTGGAGGTCTCCACTGTCAAATGCATCTGTGGCGCCTGCAAGAAATTGGGTAGGGTTCATTGCAGTATTGTTGCCAATAATTATCTTGAAGAAGTGGCCGCCGGTTTCAAGTTCAATTCCTGCGGAATAGCTGTCGTACTTGTTACGCCATCCTGTAACAGTGGGATTGGCTTCTGCAATAAAACTCAGGTTTTCATTAACATAATATTGTCCGTAAAGGCCGACTGTAAAGGAATACTGGTTGTCAGTACAGATAATATGGCTGTTTTGCAAGTAGGATGGAACGATTCCAAATCCGATTTTTTTCATAAACATCGTGTTGATGACCAATTGACCGAAATATTGGAAAAGCCGTGAATCATCTTTTGGTTCTATTGCAGGTTTTCCGTTATATGCCAGGCCTCCAATTACCGTTGCGGAGATTGGCACAGCCTGATTGTCATCTGTGAAGAATTTGTATTTTAGCTGTAAGTCAATATTTCCATCAAGGTTTGAACGCCCGACGGATGCTAATAATTTATTAGTTATTGCATAGGCAAAATCAAACCTGTTAACCACCGAACCGTCGATTCCCCATAAGTCGCCGATTCCTGAAGATACAGGTACAGCAAACCTGTGTGCTATACCGAGATAAAAATTCCCGGATTGAAGTGTTTCTGAAGTTGGCAGGTTAATGGCAAAAATGGAATGAAAAAGCTGGAGCTCGGGTTTAACCGGTGCAGATTTCCTCTTCCATTTTGTGCTTTGTGAATTTGCTAAAGAAACTGATAATATAATAATTGCAACAATCGGTATAAAGATTTTTTTCATTATAATTCCACTTTAATATTATTCAACCTTAAAAACATAAAAATCAAGGACAATGTCCATTTTTTCATCAATTTTCATAAACATCAGTTCCGGCACTTCTATATCAAAATCAGTAAGAGCAATATCAAACTTTGACTGGATTCTGTATGATCCTTCATTGTTTGTTGTGATGTAACCACTGGCTTCTATATCTTTTGTTTTGCCATGAATGAATATTTGCCCTTCTACAGATACTTTATACCTTGAATCCGTATCTTTTTCAGATTTTGTAATTTCACCCTCGAAATAAGTAAACGGAAATTTTTCGGTATGAAGGTAATTTTCTCTCATGTGCCTGTTTCTAAGTCCTATTCCTGTATCTAATGAGTTCAGGTCAACCTCGAAATAAAGTTTGCTGCCAACAAGGGATTCGATAGATTCAATATGAATAAATCCGTCGATTTTATCAGTTACTCCTTCAAAATCCTCAAGCGGGGCATCTGATATAAATTTTACTACATTGTTTTTATCCTTGTTTACATGGCATTCTGCTGAATACAAACTATGAACTGATAAAGCAGTTATTACTAAAAAAAGAAAACTATGTCTGAAAAAATCTTTAATCATTGTTTGCTCCATTATCAATCCATTCGCTTACATTGTTAATATAATCATCAGGCAATTTGCCAAGTGGCGGCATAAGAGACGTGCCCTCTCCGAGAAGTTTTTTTATCAGGTAGCTGTTTTTACTGTCACCAGGTTCCACAAGGTTCATTGAAACCTGATTGCTGCTTTTACCAACCAGGTTATTATAAACATTATCTCCGGTAAGCAACAAAGCTCCGGCGGGCTGATTACCAGCGTGACACCCGGAAGTTGCACAATGTTTATCAAATATTTCCGCTTGAATTGATGAAAATGTTGAAGCACCGGTTGTCAGATCTTCATCACATTCACTAACAATTTTATCAGTACAGGATGAAATAATGATCATCGATAATAATACAAATAAAAGAATGATAAGTTTCATAATAATTCCATTGATTCATTTCCGAAGTTCATTTTTGGATTCATACCCGTAAATGGAGCAACGAATTGAATATAATATTATTTTAGGTGTGACTAATATTGTACGCTGTTGTTTTGTTTTTTGTACTGGTTTATAATATTGATCGTGTCAGATTGAAATGCTTAATATACATCAAAAAAAGCCCGCCTAAATCAATCAGCCGGGCCAATAATAATATTTATACTGATTTTAATCCTGTTCTGTCAGCCAGCGTTCTGCATCAATTGCTGCCTGGCAACCGCTTCCGGCAGCTGTAATTGCCTGGCGGTAAGTTTTATCCTGAACATCACCACAGGCAAAAACGCCGGGTATGTTTGTATATGTTGATTTCGGATCAGTAATCAGATATTTTTCATCGTCCATATCAAGCAGGCCTTCGAATATTGTTGTATTGGGTACGTGCCCGATGGCAATAAATACTCCGTCAGCTGCGTGGTTTTCAATTTCACCTGTTTTTACATTTTTAATGTTTATGGATGTCAGGTTGGGAAATCCCATTTTATTTTCGCCAAGGAATTCATCGATAACACTGTCGCGGAGAATATTAATTTTGGGATGATTTTCTGCACGGTCAACCATGATTTTTGATCCGCGGAATTCCTGACGCCTGTGTATGAGCGTTACCGATTCGCCGAAGTGTGTCAGGTAAATTGCTTCTTCAAGAGCACTGTCACCACCGCCGACAACGAATATTTTTTTACCTTTGTAAAAGAAACCGTCGCATGTGGCACAAGCCGAAATGCCGCGTCCCCAATATGTTTCATGCCCTTTTGTGCCGTCAAGCTTGCGTGCTGTGGCACCTGTAGCAATAATTACTGAGTCGGCAGTATACATTTTATCTGAATCGGACCACAATTTAAACGGGCGTTCAGAGAAATCAACCTTTGTGATAGTTTCATAAATTGACTGAGCGCCGAATTTATGTGCCTGTTTGCGCAAAATATCCATCATTTCAGGCCCCTGAACTCCGTCAACGAAGCCCGGGTAGTTTTCTACTTCAGTTGTTATTGTAAGCTGTCCGCCCGGCTGCATGCCTTCGAACATTAACACTTCCAGGTTTGCCCTTCCGGCGTACAGGCCTGCAGTAAAGCCTGCGGGACCAGTTCCAATAATTGCAAGTTTAGTGTGTTGAGCATTATTTTCACTCATTATGTCAACCTTTCTATTGTCTGATAATCCATAATTTCAAATATACAATCAAACCCGGTAATTTGAAAATTCATATTTATATACCGTTCCGGCAATATAACGAATATAATCAGTGATTATTATGCTAAGATGATTTTCCAAAACTCTCATTTTTTGCCTTTTACAGGATGGCTCTGCGTAGGTTTTTCTTTCAGAGGAAAAAAATTCGGAATATATTTACAGTAATCAAATAATAAATTTTGCATATATCTTACTGGTAAATATTATTGATAATTTTTGAACCGGAGGGAAGCAGGGTTTCAAAAATTGTTGAATAAATTTTGATCTTACTGTACAATTCTGCTAATTTTTTTTATATTTATGATATAAGAAATTGTTTTGAATTTTTGAAGATGAAGTAATGAAACGCACGCTTTTCTTAATTTCAATAATAACTGCATTTTTTATTTATTTTTTATCTGCTGGCAATAATGGCATTGCTATAACTTATCCCGCTGAAAATACAATATTTCCACCGGATATTGCATCTCCTGTTATCCGATTCTCGGGCGATGCTGTTGGTATGAATATTTCTCTTGAATCAGGAGATACAAAGATTGAAGGAAAAATTAACGGTAAAGAATGGAAACCTGAAAGGGGTGAATGGGAAAAGTTCAAGGCCGCCTGTATTGGCAATAATGGTAAAATTGTTCTCAACGACCGTTACGGTAAAGAATTATCCTCAGTAAAAATAATTGTATCGGAAGATTCTGTTATTGCCCCCATATTTTTTCGTGATGTTCCTCTGCCGTTTAAATATGCACTTGCAAACCTTAAAGAAATAAAATGGCGAATTGGGGATATTTCCTCTGACGAGCCTTCAACAATACTCATGGAAAATATCCACGTGTGTGCAAATTGCCATTCCTTTTCGGCTAACGGCAGGGTGCTTGGTATGGATGTTGATGCCCACAGCGACAAAGATGCCTACGGGATCACGGATATTGCTAAGAAAACAGTACTGTACAAAATGATGCACTGGAGCGAATATCAGGATGGAGAGCCTACTTACGGCCTTCTGGCTAATATATCGCCTTCGGGAAGATATATTGCTGCAACATTAAAAGATCATAATTTCTTCGTAACAAGGCCGGACACGGCTTATTCTCAGTTGTTTTTTCCCATTCACGGTATCCTGGTGATAAGCGACAGGCACAAAGGCACTTATGCAGCTTTGCCGGGGGCAGATGATATAAATTATGTTCAGTCTAATCCGTCCTGGAGTCCCGACGGCAGGGAAATACTATTTGCAAAAGCCACGGCAATCAAGGCCGGCGAAAGCGGCTTTACAAATGCTTTTGATAAGGATACTTCTATTTTTAACCGCCTTGCTGATGATTTTGTTCTGCATGATAAAAAATTCAAATATGATATTTATCGCATACCTTTCAACGAGGGGAGGGGCGGCAAAGCCCAACCTGTGCCGGGAGCATCAAAAAACGGAAAAAGTAACTATTATCCCAGGATGTCGCCGGATGGAAAATGGATCGTGTTCAACCAGGCGGAAAGTTTTATGCTGCTCCAACCGGACAGCAAACTGTTTATTATGCCGGCAGAAGGAGGAGAGCCAAGGGAAATGCAATGCAATTCGGACAATATGAACTCCTGGCATTCATGGTCGCCTAATGGCAAATGGCTGGTATTTTCATCCAAAATGCATGATAAATATACGCGCCTTTACCTTACTCATATTGATGAGAACGGTAATGATTCTCCGCCTGTATTACTCGAAAACATGTGGAAGCCAGGCCGGGCGTGCAATATACCTGAATTTGTGAATCTGCGTCCGGGGGACTTTACCGAACTGCAGCCAAAGTTCCTTGATAATGATTATTTCCTTTACCAGAATGCCGTTGAAAAAGTAAAAAGCGGAGACCTGGCCGGAGCGGAAAAAAATCTGGACAAAGCCATAGCCCTTGATTCTAATAATTTTAAACTGTATGGAACCCGAGGCTATGTGTATATGGAAACCGGCAGGAGGGAGCTTGCACTAATTGATTACAGCAATGGCCTGAAGGTTAATCCCAAAGATTCCAAGCTATATAACCTGCGTGGCCACGCCCTGCTGGAAAGCGGACGTATTCCGGAAGCTTATGCCGATTTTACCAAATCAATTGAGATTAACCCCAATGAAACGGAATATTTCCTGAGCAGGGGATACCTGCTTGTTCAGGCTGGTAAATTCAGGGAAGCCCTGCCAGACCTGGAAAAGGCAATTCAACTTGACAGGAAAAATGCTTCGGCATACCTGGAAAGGGGAGAGGCTTTGCTGCACCTCGGAAGCCTGAAAGCCGCACTGAAAGACCTTACAAAAGCTATCGACCTGAATCCCCGGCTTGCGCAGGCTTATTTCCTCAGGGCCTACTGCCATCTGAATATGGGGCATAAAAATGAATGCTGCCAGGATTTTGATATAGCAGAAAGGCTCGGGCTGAAAGCTGCCAAAGCTGAGAAAATGAAAGTTTGCGGGGAGTAAAAGAATAATAAAAGTAATCAGTATAAACTTTTACAGGCAGCTCATTACGAAGTTGCACTTCGTAATGCTGTTTTCAACAAAAGCTTTGCTTCAGGAAATCTAAAGTGAAACTTTATGGAAAATGAACTTCCAAAGTGCAATCTTGGAAGGAGGAAATACAATGACGGATTGTATCGTGTATAAATATTCTTTTTCATTTTTACTTGTAATTTTCATTTTTTTTTTTTACTTTGTACGTTAAATTAATGATGAGAAAATACTTCCCCTGAATGCCGGTTTAGACAAGATAGGGAGTTGGGAGGAAAAATTTAATAATGCTAATTGTAATTGATTAAATACTAAAATAAATGTTTCTACTCAGGTGGGTACAATATATTGCTGTTATTGAAGAAAAAATGCAGAGAAATGTCATTCTGACCGAGCGCAGTGAGGGAAGAATCCACATAATATAGCAGAATATGTAGAAGAATGGATACTTCACTTCCCGATAGGTCAATACAAAATAATGTGCTCGGGACAAGTCGCTCAGTATGACAGCTTCATACAATTTTATCGAATTTACATTGTTCAACTGAATAGTAACAATTAAATACAAATAATATTACATGCGGAATATTGCCGCATTGTTAGTTATTTACAAATTATTTACAGGAGTTTGCCATGACAAAAGGCAGAAGTTTTATCCTTTTGTTTGCAGTTCTTTTGGTTTCATTTTTCAGCATGAATCAGAATGCCCTGGCGCAACAGGGTTGTCCGCCGGACGGAGCTATCCCACCGAATATTCCCTGGATAGACGGAGGGGGAACAATTGTTTCTATAACTGTTAACGGTATTACATGTGATTACAAAGTGGGGTATTGCTGGCGTAATATTGGCGACGTGGAGCCAATGATTGAAGTTTACGTATGGGATGTCAGTCCAATTGATATTAATTGTTTTAACCAGATTCAACCACCCCCCAGCGGGCCTGAATTATTAAAACTTGCCGCTTATGCATTGATCAAACAGAATCCGGATAACAATCAGTGGCCATGCCCCCCCTGCCCTACAACAGAACCAAATTATCGCTTTTATTATGATAACTGTTGGTATAACGGAAGTCCTTGTGCCGGTGGTAATTCATATTGCAGAACGGAACTGGAAGTATGTTGCGACGGTAACGGGAATAGAATAACTAATACATTGAATTCCTTTGTAATCGGTGATGATTGTGTTTCTCCTTGTGAACCTCAATGTAATTAAAAAAAGGCGCAATTAAAAGCACATTTACAGACTTTGCATGACTGGTAACGGGGGATTGTCCTTCGGGAAGTCCCCCAGGCTTTTAAAAACGCCTGAACAAAAATAGAAATTTTTAATATAATTCCAAGAGGAAAAAAATGAGCCGGAAAATATATATTATAGCATCATTAATATTTTTAGTTCAGATATTCAGCCCTACAACGTCAAAATCCCTCGATTACAAAGGCGGCGGCTATGTATGGCAGAACATGATACCATACTACAGCGATATAAAGCTTATGGATTCGCTTACATGCCTTGTTTCCGGCAATAACGGCTACCTGATGATAACCGAGAATCGGGGAGAAAAATGGAGATATATTGAAACCGGTACGCGCGAAAATATCAGCAGTATTGTTTATTATGATTTTAATAACTGGGTGATTGCCGGGGACAATGGAATGATAGAAACAACTACGGACGGTGGAAAAAACTGGGCGGCAGCCGGCTTCGGAAGTTCTTCGTTTTCCTGCATGGCAAATGCTTCACCCGAAGAAACCTATATTGCAAGCGATGCCGGAAAATTATACAAAAGCAGTGATATGGGCAATAACTGGCAGGAAAAAATTGATTTCGGGGATATTGAAACAGTTGACATTGATGCCCCCGAAACAAATTATATTTACCACCTTACTACCCTGGGGCAACTAAGCAAAAGCAGCGACGGCGGAAAAAACTGGAGCATTGTTTATAATGATACAAATAGTTATAAGAACGGTCATTTATATACAGCCATGGATTTTTCTGATGGTAATAATGGTACAATAGCTTTTGCTGATACTAATTCTGCTACTTTTACTGATTATATTGCGAGAACGCTCGACGGGGGTGAAAGCTGGCAAATTATAGCATTGGACCCGAAAATCTACAAACCTTATATGACAAGATGTATAATAACATTTGATAATGATAATATTTTATTGGGTCAAAATGCAGGGCATTTAATTAGAACCGATGACAATTTTAAAACATATAGGCCGGATACATCATTTATGGACAAGTATTCAATTTATTCTTATAACGGTTACGGCCGGTTATTTTTAGATTTTTCTGCTTATGACGAAAATAACATTGCCGCTCTGCAATTAAACAGGATGATATCATTCAGCAACGACGGCGGGGAGAATTTTGATATTAACCGATATTGCAATACTTTTTATTTAACAGCGCAAAGAGAGAAAGTATTAATTGATTTTATTCCGGCATCCGATTCAACACTGCTGGCTTTAAGGATTGACGGGGCTGCTGTATTCAGGAGCGACGATGCCGGGGCAAGCTGGGACCAGGCTTATCCCAATATCGGCTGGAATGATTCACTTTCGGAAGAAGAACAGGATTTTTGGGTAACTATTGCGGGCAATTCAGAATCAGATATGACTTGCGGATATTTTAAGAATAGTAAAGAAGGTTTTATATTTGGTAACAGGAGTTGCTCTCAGTCGGCATATTGGTCATATTATTTAAGTATTGAAACAAGCGATGGTGGTAAAAACTGGACGAATACGGACATTTGCGGCGGTATGGAATTCCTTGCTTTCGACAATGAGAATTTCCTTGTTCTATCCGGCAGTTTGTATTCTTCTGTTGGCTGGATAAATGAAGCCGTAAGGAGCAGCGACGGCGGGGGGAGCTGGGTGCATGATACCCTGGATTATATAAAAGGGGTGATCGAATCTGCCGCCCTTGTTTCCGGCGAAAGCGCTTATATTTACAGCGAAGAGAACAGAGTTAAAACCGATGATACTGTTAATTTCCCCTACGGGATTAAAACAGTATTCAGGATTTTCCGGACTGATAACAGGGGAGAAAGCTATGATTCCGTTTATGCGCTTGATAGCAGGGATGCCTATTACGGGGGAATTGAATATATTAATGGGAATATATACTTAACAGGCGGAGACAGCCTCGGTATTTTAAGATCGACTGACGAGGGAACAACATGGGATCATATTCCCTCGCCATACAGGAATGTAGGAGACATGCTCGGCCTTGAAGACGGGCGTATATTGATTACAGACGGCCGGAATAATATTGCATTCACTACTGATGAGGGGCAAAGCTGGGAAGAAGTTGATCTGAACTATGCCGGTTTCAGAGCCGATGTAGGCGGTTCCCTGAGGAAAATGGTAATGGGCAAGGACGGCTGCATATACATAAGCGGAGCCGGCAGGATAGTTAAAGGTATTCCTGAACACCAGGTAGGGGTGGAAGAATTTAAAAATCAGGCATCGTTAATCTACGTCTTCCCCAACCCCGCAGCAAATTCAATATCAATCCGGCCGGGAAATGAAATAGACGGCATTGCTGAAATCAGCATTACTGATATGGAAGGGAATATCGTTCTTAGCCAAACAGCATATATAATTTCCGGGGGTGAAATAAAACTTGATATTTCCATGCTCCCAGCCGGGGCTTATGTTGTGTCCATCAGCAGCGGCGGCGCTACTTTGAAGGGTAAGTTTGTGAAGGAATGATAATTAAACACAGTTATAAATAAGATATTATGTTTGAAACATATTTGGTATAAAATTTAAATATCAGGTTTAACATAGGATGTTAAATCATTAATTATTCTTATTTAATTAATTTTGGAGTTTATCATGAAAAAAGGCAGAAGTTTTATCCTTTTGTTTGCAGTTCTTTTGGTTTCATTTTTCAGCATGAATCAGAATGCCCTGGCGCAACAGGGTTGTCCGCCGGACGGAGCTATACCTCCGAATATTCCCTGGATAGACGGAGGGGGAACAATTGTTTCTATAACTGTTAACGGTATTACATGTGATTACAAAGTGGGGTATTGCTGGCGTAATATTGGCGACGTGGAGCCAATGATTGAAGTTTACGTGTGGCTTGTAGGGCCTGTTGATATTACTTGTTTTAACCAGATTCAACCACCCCCCAGCGGGCCTGAATTATTAGAACTTGCCGCTTATGCATTGATTGAACAGAATCCGGATAACAATCAGTGGCCATGCCCACCCTGCCCTACAACAGAACCAAATTATCGCTTTTATTATGATAACTGTTGGGATGATAATAATGGTACACCATGTAGTGGCGGGAATTCATATTGCAGAACAGAATTAGAAGTTTGTTGCGACGGTAACGGGAATAAAACAGCTATTCCGATTGGTAAATCTGTAATCGGTGATGATTGTGATACTGGATGTCACTCTGAGTGCAATTAAAAAAGGCGCAATTAAAAGCACATTTACAGACTCTGCATGACTGGTAACGGGGGATTGTCCTTCGGGAAGTCCCCCGGGCTTTTAAAAACGCCTGAACAAAAATAGAAATTTTTAATATAATTCCAAGAGGAAAAAAAATGAGCCGGAAAATATATATTATAGCATCATTAATATTTTTAGTTCAGATATTCAGCCCTACAACGTCAAAATCCCTCGATTATAAGGGCGGCGGCTATGTATGGCAGAACATGATACCATACTACAGCGATATAAAGCTTATGGATTCGCTTACATGCCTTGTTTCCGGCAATAACGGCTACCTGATGATAACCGAGAACCGGGGAGAAAAGTGGAGATATATTGAAACCGGTACGCGCGAAAATATCAGCAGTATTGTTTATTATGATTTTAATAACTGGGTGATTGCCGGGGACAATGGAATGATAGAAACAACAACGGACGGCGGCAAAAACTGGGCGGCAGCCGGCTTCGGAAGTTCTTCGTTTTCCTGCATGGCAAATGCTTCGCCCGAAGAAACCTATATTGCAAGCGATGCCGGAAAATTATACAAAAGCAGCGATATGGGCAATAGCTGGCAGGAAAAAATTGATTTCGGGGATATTGAAACAGTTGACATTGATGCCCCCGAAACAAATTATATTTATCACCTTACTACCCTGGGGCTACTAAGCAAAAGCAGCGACGGCGGAAAAAACTGGAGCATTGTTTATAATGATACAAACAGTTATAATAACGGTCATTTATATACAGCCATGGATTTTTCCGACGGAAGAAACGGTACAATAGCTTATTCTGATACTAATTCAGCAACTTATTCTACTTATATTGCGAGAACTCTCGACGGGGGCGAAAGCTGGAAAATTACAGAATTGGACCCGGAAATCTGTAGGATATCAAGGGTGTCCTGTTTAATTACGTTTAACTCTGATACAATTCTTTTGGGGCTGGGATTGGGGCATTTAATTAGAACCGAAGACAATTTTAAAACATACAGGCCGGATACTGCTTTTATGGACAAGTATTCAATCTATTCATATAGCCCTTACGGTCAGTCATTTTTAGATTTTTCTGCTTATGACGAAAATAACATTGCCGCTCTGCAATTATTCAGGATGATATCATTCAGCAACGACAGCGGGGAGAATTTTGATATTAACCGCTATTGCTATACTTTTTATTTAACCTGGCAAAGTGAAAAAGTATTAATTGATTTAATACCGGCATCCGATTCAACACTGCTGGCTTTAAGGATTGACGGCGCGGCAGTATTCCGGAGCGACGATGCCGGGGCAAGCTGGGATCAGGCATATCCCAATATCGGCTGGAATGATTCACTTTCGGAGGAAGAACAGGAATACTGGTTTCAAATAGCAGGGATTTCAGAATCAGATATGACATGCGGATATTTTAAGAATAGTAAAGAAGGCTTTTTGTTTGGTAACAGGAGTGCAAATCAAAATCCATATTGGCCATATTATCTAAGTATTGAAACAAGCGACGGTGGTAAAAACTGGACGAATACGGACGTTTGCGGCGGTATGGAATTCCTTGCATTTGATAATGAGAATTTCCTTGTTCTATCCGGTAATTTGTATTCTTCTGTTGTCTGGATAAATGAAGCCGTAAGGAGCAGCGATGGCGGGGGAAGTTGGGTGCATGATACCCTGGATTATATAAAAGGGGTGATCAAATCTGCCGCCCTTGTTTCCGGCGAAAGCGCTTATATTTTCAGCGAAGAGAACAGAGTTAAAACCGATGATACTGTTAATTTCCCCTACGGGATTAAAACAGTATTCAGGATTTTTCGGATTGACAACAGGGGAGAAAGCTATGATTCCGTTTATGCGCTTGATAGCAGGGATGCCTATTACGGGGGAATTGAATATATTAATGGGAATATATACTTAACAGGCGGAGACAGCCTCGGTATTTTAAGATCGACCGACGAGGGAACAACATGGGATCATATTCCCTCGCCATACAAGAATGTAGGAGACATGCTTGGCCTTGAAGACGGGCGTATATTGATTACCGACGGACGGAATAATATTGCATTCACTACTGACGAGGGGCAAAGCTGGGAAGAAGTTGATCTGAACTATGCCGGTTTCAGAGCCGATGTAGGCGGCTCCCTGAGGAAAATGGTAATGGGCAAGGACGGCTGCATATACATAAGCGGAGCCGGCAGGATAGTTAAGGGTATTCCTGAACACCAGGTAGGGGTGGAGGAATACGCCGCCGAATATAAATACAACCGTTATTTCCATATTGATATAAATCCGCATCCCGTTACAAATACGGCAAATGTTAAGCTATACGGCCTGTATTCAGTCGAAGGTAAAGAATTATCAGTGAAATTAATTGATATTTACGGAACGGAAAAAGCAGATTACTCTTTTGAGGCCAACCGCAATAACGACGGTTCAACGTCTAAATTTACTATTGATATGGCAGGATTTCCAATGGGTGTATATTTTATAAAACTAACGTCCGACGGCTACATGCTGACAAAGAAATTTGTCAAGGGCGGAGAATAACAGGAGACAAAAAAGGGGATTTCTCATAAGCGGCCAATATTGTCACTCTGAGGGCAGCGAAGAATCCAGAACCAGCATGAATACCGGATTTTTCACAACGCTTTCGCCTGCCCTCAGCTTGTCCCGATTTATCGGAGCTTTCTCGGGGAATTACAAATCGTAAAAATTCAGAAAAATGATACATCCCCGATTTCTTTGCTATTCATAATACATCCCTTACAGATGGTTGGGTGTAGTATGTTCCTTGTATATATAATCCGGGCTGCTTCGGCGCAAAATAAGGACTATCCTGGTTTTTTTAGATATTCTTTTTCTTTCAGATAAGAATGTTGTTTTTTTAATTGCCAATATTCCAAGCGATATCAGCCTTGATTCATGTCATCATAGCATTCCCCCGAGCTTCCCGAGCGTTCCCTTGAGCTTTCCGAGCGTTCCCCCGAGCTTCCCGAGCGTTCCCTTGAGCTTTCCGAGCGTTCCCCCGAGCTTCCCGAGCGTTCCCTTGAGCTTTCCGAGCATTCCCTCGAGCTTTCCGAGCGTTCCCCCGAGCTTTCCGAGCGTTCCCCCGTGCTTTCCGAGCATTCCCCCGAGCTTTCCGAGCGTTCCCCCGAGCTTTCCGAGCGTTCCCCCGAGCTTTCCGAGCGTTCCCTTGAGCTTTCTGAGCGTTCCCCCGAGCTTTCGGAATAATCTTTTGTGCCGAAATTTCATTCAGCCGGGGTGCAGCAGGCATCATTTGTGATGAATAAATCATATTCAGAAACCGGTGAACAAAAAAAAATGCCTGGAATTCTATTTTATAGTATCATGTTTTAATTGAAAGGTTCTGATAGCCCGGTAGTTAATAAAAAGTTTCACACCTTGTTAAGAAATGTTTGAAAATATAAAAGGCGATCATAATAATGACCGCCACAGAAATAATTTAATTTCACCGGGAAAAACTATATAACAAGCGATGATATCCCCGGAAGTTCTCCGCCTTCCATATATTTAAGCCATGCTCCGCCGCCCGGAGTAACATGAGTTACTTTGTTGATAAGGTGCATTTGGCTCATAGCTGCTGCCGAATCGCCTCCGCCAAGAATTGTTGTAGCCCCTTTAGCGGTAACATTAGCAAGCGAGTTTGCAACAGCCCTGGTACCGCGAGCAAATCTCGGCATTTCAAATACTCCCATAGGGCCGTTCCAAACAATTGTTTTAGCCCCGAGTATTTCTTTCCTGTATAATTCCTGAGTTTTCGGACCAATATCCATTCCTATCCAGTCGGATGGGATTTTGTCGGAAGGAACGTCATTCCTGTCAGAATCATCAGAGAACCTGTCAGCTACAACAACATCTTCCGGCAATAAAAGTTTAACGCCTTTTTTTTCGGCAAATTTAATCAGGTCTGCTGCAAGTTCGATTTTATCTTCCTCGAATATCGAGCGGCCTATATTATATCCTTTAGCTTTCAGGAAATTGAACATCATACCGCCGCCAATGATAACGGTATCGCACTGATTGATCAATGACCGAATAACTTCAATTTTGCCTGATATCTTGGCCCCGCCAATAACTGCGATATACGGGCTTCTCGGTTCGGTAAGTGCGTTATTAAGGTATTCGATCTCGTAAACAAGCGATTTACCCGCATAGGATTTTCCGGGGAATAGTTTTGGCAAAGCATGGATACTGGCATGAGCGCGATGGACAGTACCGAAAGCATCGTTTACATAGGCATCACCAAGTTCTGCCAGTTCAGCTGCAAATTCCGGATCATTAGCTGTTTCTCCTTCATAGAATCGAAGGTTTTCAAGAAGAACGATGTCGCCCGGCTTTGCATTGTTTACGGCTCTTTGTGGTTTGTTTCCCCTGCAGTCCTGCGAGAATATCACATCATAGCCGAATTTTTTCTGAAGGTAGTGGGCAACTGTGTCAAGAGAATATTTGCTGTTTATCTTGCCTTTAGGCCTTCCAAGGTGTGAAAGAACGATCGGTATTCCGCCATCGTCGATTATCTGGTCTATTGTTGGCAGGGATTCAATTATCCTCATGTCGTCGGTAATATTTTGTTTAGAATCAAGGGGGACATTGAAGTCAACCCTGACCAAAACATGTTTGAATTTAAAGTTTACATCATCCATTGAATGTAACATATCAAACCTTTAATTCTGTTAATATCACTTATGTTATATACTACTTGAATGTAATATTCTAATCCAAATAAAAATTCTATCCAAGATAAGAATTAATTTCTGATAGAAAAAGTTCAATTTTGCCTGAAAAGAAAAAAAAGGCTGTATTTTCGATACAGCCTTAAAGCTCAATTGTAAGTTATTTCCCGATTTTTTGCAGCAGGTCGGTAATCCTGCTGGAATAGCCGAATTCATTATCGTACCATCCAACGATTTTAACGTGCTTGCCGTTAACGTCGGTAAGCGGAGAATCGAAAATTACCGAATGCGGGTTTCCGACTATATCACTGGAGACAATAGGATCTGTTGAATATTCCATTATACCTTTCAGGTATGTTTCAGATGCTTCTTTCATTGCTGCGTTAATTTCTTCAACAGTTGTTTCTGTTTTAAGGATTGCAGTGAAATCTGTAAGCGAACCGTCCGGAACAGGAACCCTGACAGCATAACCTGTAAGTTTACCTTTCATTTCCGGTATTACCAGGCCAACAGCTTTTGCTGCTCCGGTTGTTGTGGGTATTGTGTTAACTGCTGCTGTACGGGCACGTCTCAGATCCTTATGAGGAAAATCAAGAATCCTCTGGTCGTTAGTATAAGCATGAACTGTGCACATGAAACCTGTTTCAATTCCGAATTTATCATTCAGGACTTTTACCATCGGGGCCAGGCAGTTTGTTGTGCATGAAGCATTAGATAGTACTTTTTCCTTGCCGGTAAGAACATCATCATTAACTCCGAGAACAACTGTTGCGTCGAGAGTATCTTTTGCCGGGGCAGAAAGAACTACTTTCTTAGCGCCATTTTCGATATGTTTTACAAGCATGTCTTTGGTACGGAATACGCCGGTTGATTCCAGAACAACATCAACATCTTTCCATGGAATGTCTGTGATATTTCTTTCGGCGCTGACAGGAATTACATTTCCGTCAACAATTATATTATTTCCTTCGGAACTTACTTCTCCGGGGAATTTACCGTGAACAGAATCGTATTTCAAAAGATGAGCAAGTGTTGCAGCGTCTGTAAGATCATTAATCCCAACAAAGTTGAATTCGCCTTTCCTGCTGTAAGCAGCCCTGAAAACAAGCCTGCCGATCCTTCCGAAACCATTGATTGCTAAATTTACTGCCATTTTATCACCTGTAATTCTAATTTGTTTTTACACTTGTTAATTATTAGTTTTTCAACATATAATTGTTAGTCAAATTTAAATATTAAATTTTTAAAATACTAATTGTTAATTCAAGAAATAAGAAATTCAAAAATATTTAAATTACAAGGGCAAAGACGACTATTATTAAAATCAATTTTAAGGCATTAGATTCGTTATTAGCAATATCTGAAAAACTGTTTTTTATAATGGGAGAAATTATGCTTTACAATCCTGAAATTCCCCGTCTTCAGGACGCTGATCTCAAGGACAAAGTTGTTCTTGTAAGGGTTGACCACAATGTAGTAAAAAAGGGAGAAATACATGATCCTTACAGGATAGATGCCACTCTGCCAACCTTGTTCCACATTGTTGCAAAGGGCGGGAAACTAATTCTGATGTCTCACGTGGGCAGGCCGAGAAACAAGAAAACCGGAGATATTGAAATATCCGATCATACATCCGTTCAGCCGATAGTTGATTATCTTCAGAATAAAATGTCGATTACTCTGAAAGTACCTGATTTTCATGTTAATGGAAATTTCGGATACATGGGAATCGAAACATCTATCAACCACATGATACGTGATCTCAAGGAGGGACAGATAGACGGAATATATTTACCGAACACCCGGTGGTTCTATGGCGAGGAAACTGAAGGAGAACTCGGACAGCGTTTTGCCTACCAGCTTGCCGGGCTGGCGGATGTTTATGTTAACGATGCTTTCGGCTCGTGGCAGCCTCATGCATCAACGGTTGGGGTTGGTGAGCATCTGCCGGATTATGCAGGACTTCTGATGCAGAAAGAGATTTCCAACCTGACAAGAGTTCTGAATCCTGAAAGGCCGTTTGTTGCTGTTGTGGCAGGTGCAAAATTCGATACAAAGATAGGTTCACTAAAAGCATTGCTCGAAAAATCTGACCACCTTGTTCTCGGAGGCGTAATATATAATGCATATCTTTCCGCAAAGTACGGTTTTAAAATAAACGGCATCAGTGATGATGACCTTGCACATGCGAAGGAATTCGTGGAGTTCTCGAAGAAATACGAACACAAAATGGTAGATCTACCTTATATTATCGAATCCGATACAATGGATGGCAGGATAGACGGCCAGTACAGGGTTCATAATATTCATGAACTGCCTGAAGGAACGAAACTGAACTATGTTCTGGATATTGGAGCTGAATCATTTGAACTTCCGGCTGTTAAGGATGTATTTCTCGGGGCGCGGACAATATTTGTGAATGCCGTTATGGGCTATGTTCCCCATTTTACACAGGGAACGGTAGCCATGGATCAGCTTATTGATGATAATAAAGCGGCAACAAAAATGTACGGAGGCGGGGATACTCTCCAGGAATTGAAGAAACTTCTTCCCGGCCTGTATATCGTTGCCCTTGACAGTCCGAAATATTGTATTTTTACAGGTGGCGGAGCGGTGCTTAAAGCAATCCAGGAGAATTCTCCCTATGGCCTTGAGCCGGTGCAGTCGCTTATAAGGAATTTCAAAAAACTGCATTGACCATTAGAATATTATTTTTTATATATAGTCCGGAAAGTGAAAACTCTCCGGGCTTTTTTAATTTCAATCCAATAATAAATTGGTTATTCGGTAAAAAATAACTATTTTAAATAAACTTATGCAGGGAATTAGACTTAACGCCAAATACAATATGCTGATCCGGGTAAACAGCCATTTAATAACTGTTTAAATATTAAGGATTATTCATGAAGAAGATACTACCTCTGATACTGGCATTTATTATGCTTACACCTTCTTTTGCCCAGAAACAGGGGCAGGAAAAAATCGATTCCCTTCTTGCTGAATTGCCGGATATGAAACTTGATACAAACAAAGTTCGAACTTTGGCTGTGATTTCTCTTGCATATAATGTTAGCGATCCGGATAAGGGGATTGAGTTCGGTAAGAAATCGTTAAAGTTGGCAAAAGATATCGGATGGAAGAGTGGTATAATCGGAGCCTTGAATGCTATTGCAACTAATTATTTATTCTTATCAAAATATGATATGGCGACTGAATATTTTGATAAGGCCTTGAAAATAGCAAAAACGACTGATAATACCTGGTGGAAGGCACAACTATACGGCAATATGTCTATGCTTTATTATAACATATCCAATTTTGACAAAGCAATAAAATATTCAAAAAAGTCAATTGAAATGAAGAAGATATTGGGTGATGAAAGAGGGTTGGCAATATCATCAGTTAACTTAGCAAATGTGTATAAGGATCAGAACAAATTTGACGAAGCTATGAAATTGTACAAGAAATCTCTCAAAATCGGCAAAAGTTTGAATGATAAACAAATCATATCCACTATTTTTTTGAATATCGGTCAAATATATGATGCCAAATCAGATTTTGACGAAGCTATTGATTATTTTCATAAGGCCATGAAAGTGTTTGAAGAAATTGATGACTTAGATGGTGTTGTTTTAGCAGATCTCAGTATTGGTATTATTTATAAAAACAAGAATGACAATGCTAAAGCGCTTGAGTATTTTGAACATGCTCTGCCAATAACAAGGAAAATGGGCAATGTTCAAAATGAAGCATATATTTTAAATAGTATTGGGCTAATTAATTTAGAGAAATTAAATTATGATGAAGCAATGGAGAGTTTTAAAAACCTATTGGAAGTGGCATTAGAAATCAATGATAACAATGCTTTACTTGTGGCTTATGAAAATATGGGAATTGTACATATTAAAAAGGAAAATTATTATAAAGCAATAGAGTTATTGGAAAAATCTCTTCATTTGGCAGAATCATATAATAGTGAAAATGATATGGCAGTATCATTAGGTTCATTAGGATTAGCATATTATTCTATCTCACAGGATTCCATTAATATGGAAAGAAAAGAATATCAAAATATTTCATCCAATACGCGAAAAAATTATTTATTAAAAGCAATTGATTACTTAGAGAAATCTGTTGCATTATTTATCAAAGTCGGAGATTTATTAAATACCAAAACATATTCTAAATTACTTTCAGATGCGTATGCAGCAAATGATAAGTATCAAAAAGCCCTTGAAACATATAAAAAACATATCACAATTAAAGATTCTATTTTTAACGAGGAAACACAGACAAAAATTGCAAACCTTGAAGCTAAACGGGAAAATGAACTTAAAGCAAAAGAGATAGAAAGACTTGAAAAAGAAAATGAATATCAGCAATCCAGGAGTTATTATCTTTATGCACTGTCAGCTCTTATCTTTGTTGTCCTTGTAGTTATGTTCCTTTTTTATCGCAACAAGCGCAAATCCAATCGATGGCTTGCTGCCAAAAATAAGGTTATCAAAGAAGCAAATATTGAACTGGAAACACTGAATAATGACCTGGCTGATAAGAACAGGCAGATAAGCCTTGCAAACACCGAACTGGAGGAATTGAACAATGACCTTGCCGACAAGAACCATACTATATCCGAGGCACACCAGAAGATAACCGATTCAATTAATTATGCCGAAAAAATTCAGATGGCAATGCTGCCATTTCCTGAGAGAATGAATGAAATATTTAAAGAGCATTTTGTTCTGTATAAGCCCAAAGATGTTGTATCCGGTGACTTCTACTGGGTTGAGCAGTCCGGTGGTTTCACATTTGCAGCTGTGGTTGATTGTACCGGCCATGGCGTGCCCGGCGCCTTCATGTCGATAATCGGCTACGACCTGCTAAACCAGATAGTACTGGTTGATAAAATTTTTGAACCGAGGGATATACTTTACAGGCTGAATGAACTTGTCCGAAAAGCCCTTCATCAGAAGGATGAAATAGGCAGTCAGCAGGACGGCATGGAACTTTCAATAATAAGGATAAAAGGCGATGAACTTGTATTTGCCGGGGCACGAAGGCCTTTGTGGTATTCTACGAATGGAAAGATTGAGGAAATCAAGGGCAATAAATTTGGAATAGGCGGCAGGGTTCGCAAAGAAAGGGTATTTACCCAGCAATCCATGAAATTAACAGGAGAAACAAAGCTCTTCATGTTCTCCGACGGGATAATAGATCAGAATAATGAAAAAGATGATCTGTTCGGCAAGGCGAGGCTGAAAGGTATTCTGGAAAGTAGTATGGAACTTCAATCTGTTTCTGCTAAGCTGAACGAGGAATTCGATGAATTTGCGGCCAACACCGAGCGCCGAGATGATATAACTGTTTTTGGATTTAAACTTTAAGGATTGTTTATGAAAAAGGTGCTACCTCTGATACTGGCATTTATTATGCTAACACCCTCTTTTGCCCAGAAACAGGGGCAGGAAAAAATCGATTCCCTTCTTGCTGAATTGCCGAATGCGAAGGAGGATACCAATAAGGTGAAAACTATGAATGAATTATCTCTTTCTTACTATTTCGTAAATCCTGAAAAAGGTTTAGAATATGGAGAAATGGCTCTATCACTATCAAAAGAATTGAACTGGAAAGAAGGTGAAGCTAAGTCATTGAATTCAATAGCTAGATGCAATATTGTTTTATCAAATTTCAACATAGCACTTGATAATTTTTTAAAAGCTCTAAAAATATTGAGAGAAATTGGGAATAAACAAGAAATTGCAAAAAATCTTGGAAATATTGGAATCATATATGATAATCAATCCAATTTCGACAAAGCACTTGAATATTATTTTAAAGTGCTACAGATGTTTGAAGAAATGGAAAATAAACGTGGTCAATCAACAACTTACTCGAATATCGGAAATGTTTTTGATCAGCAAAAAAATTATGAAAAAGCACTTGATTATTATTTCAAAGCTCTAAAGCTTGATGAAGAAATCGGGAATAAAGAAGGTATTGCCAGAGTTCTTGGTAATATTGGACTTACTTATCACGAACAAGGAAACTTTAAAAAAGCTCTTGAATACTACAATAAATCTCTTAGGCTTGATGAGGAAATCGGAGATATAAGAGGCAGTGCAATAAATTTTTTAAATATCGGACTAACATATAGTGCTTTATTAGAGTACGATAAATCACTTGAGTATCATCATAAATCTCTAAAATATTTTGAAGAAATGGGAAATAGAAATGGCATAGCATTCGCCCTCGGTAATATTGGTTCAGTTTATTTCAATCTAACGCAAGACTCGGTACTTAGTCAGCTTGATGGAAAAAAATTAAATATAAGTTTTAACAAAATAAATAACTTAAAGAAAGCAAAAGAATATTTTGAAAAAGCCGCAAATATTAATTCAGAAATTGGCAACATAGATGGTTACCAGATATACCTTAAGTATTTATCAATTGTTTTTGCTGAAAAGGGTGAATACAAAAAAGCTCTTGAAGCCTTTAAGGAGCATATAATTCTAAAAGATTCAATTTCTTCATCGGAAACAAAGACAAAAATTGCAAACCTGGAAGCTAAGAGAGAAAATGAGTTGAAGGCAAAGGAAATTAAAATTCTGAAGAAAGAAAAGGAGTATCAGGAGTCAAAAAGTAATTACCTTTATGCACTATCTGCCCTGATCTTTGTTGTCCTTGTAGTTATGTTCCTTTTTTATCGAAATAAACGCAAATCCAACCACTGGCTGGCGGCAAAAAATAAGGTGATCAAAGAAGCAAATATAGAACTTGAAACACTGAATAATGACCTGGCTGATAAGAATCGGCAGATAAGCCTTGCCAACACAGAACTGGAGGAATTGAACAATGACCTTGCCGAAAAGAACCACACTATTTCCGAGGCTCACCAGAAAATCACTGATTCAATTAATTATGCCGAAAAAATTCAGATGGCAATGCTGCCATTTCCTGAGAGAATGAATGAAATATTTAAAGAGCATTTTGTTCTGTATAAGCCCAAAGATGTTGTATCCGGTGACTTCTACTGGGTTGAGCAGTCCGGTGGTTTCACATTTGCAGCTGTGGTTGATTGTACCGGCCATGGCGTGCCCGGCGCCTTCATGTCGATAATCGGCTACGACCTGCTAAACCAGATAGTACTGGTGGATAAAGTTTATGAACCCAAAGATATACTTTACAGGCTGAATGAACTTGTCCGAAAAGCCCTTCATCAGAAGGATGAAATAGGCAGTCAGCAGGACGGCATGGAACTTTCAATAATAAGGATAAAAGGCGATGAACTTATATTTGCAGGGGCACGAAGGCCTTTGTGGTATTCTACGAATGGAAAGATTGAGGAAATCAAGGGCAATAAATTTGGAATAGGCGGCAGGGTTCGCAAAGAAAGGGTATTTACCCAGCAATCCATGAAATTAACAGGAGAAACAAAGCTCTTCATGTTCTCCGACGGGATAATAGATCAGAATAATGAGAAAGATGATCTGTTCGGCAAGGCGAGGCTGAAAGGTATTCTGGAAAGTAGTATGGAACTTCAATCTGTTTCTGCTAAGCTGAACGAGGAATTCGATGAATTCGCGGCCAACACCGAGCGCCGAGATGATATAACTGTTTTTGGATTTAAACTTTAAGGATTGTTTATGAAAAAGGTGCTACCTCTGATACTGGCATTTATTATGCTAACACCCTCTTTTGCCCAGAAACAGGGGCAGGAAAAAATCGATTCCCTTCTTGCTGAATTGCCGAATGCGAAGGAGGATACCAATAAGGTGAAAACTATGAATGAATTATCTCTTTCTTACTATTTCGTAAATCCTGAAAAAGGTTTAGAATATGGAGAAATGGCTCTATCACTATCAAAAGAATTGAACTGGAAAGAAGGTGAAGCTAAGTCATTGAATTCAATAGCTAGATGCAATATTGTTTTATCAAATTTCAACATAGCACTTGATAATTTTTTAAAAGCTCTAAAAATATTGAGAGAAATTGGGAATAAACAAGAAATTGCAAAAAATCTTGGAAATATTGGAATCATATATGATAATCAATCCAATTTCGACAAAGCACTTGAATATTATTTTAAAGTGCTACAGATGTTTGAAGAAATGGAAAATAAACGTGGTCAATCAACAACTTACTCGAATATCGGAAATGTTTTTGATCAGCAAAAAAATTATGAAAAAGCACTTGATTATTATTTCAAAGCTCTAAAGCTTGATGAAGAAATCGGGAATAAAGAAGGTATTGCCAGAGTTCTTGGTAATATTGGACTTACTTATCACGAACAAGGAAACTTTAAAAAAGCTCTTGAATACTACAATAAATCTCTTAGGCTTGATGAGGAAATCGGAGATATAAGAGGCAGTGCAATAAATTTTTTAAATATCGGACTAACATATAGTGCTTTATTAGAGTACGATAAATCACTTGAGTATCATCATAAATCTCTAAAATATTTTGAAGAAATGGGAAATAGAAATGGCATAGCATTCGCCCTCGGTAATATTGGTTCAGTTTATTTCAATCTAACGCAAGACTCGGTACTTAGTCAGCTTGATGGAAAAAAATTAAATATAAGTTTTAACAAAATAAATAACTTAAAGAAAGCAAAAGAATATTTTGAAAAAGCCGCAAATATTAATTCAGAAATTGGCAACATAGATGGTTACCAGATATACCTTAAGTATTTATCAATTGTTTTTGCTGAAAAGGGTGAATACAAAAAAGCTCTTGAAGCCTTTAAGGAGCATATAATTCTAAAAGATTCAATTTCTTCATCGGAAACAAAGACAAAAATTGCAAACCTGGAAGCTAAGAGAGAAAATGAGTTGAAGGCAAAGGAAATTAAAATTCTGAAGAAAGAAAAGGAGTATCAGGAGTCAAAAAGTAATTACCTTTATGCACTATCTGCCCTGATCTTTGTTGTTCTTGTTGTTATGTTCTTCTTTTACCGCAATAAACGAAAATCCAATCAATGGCTTGCTGCCAAAAATAAGGTGATCAAAGAAGCTAACACCGAACTTGAAACACTCAATAATGACCTGGCTGATAAGAACAGGCAGATAAGCCTTGCAAACACCGAACTGGAGGAATTGAACAATGACCTTGCCGACAAGAACCATACAATATCCGAGGCACATCAGAAAATTACTGATTCGATTAATTACGCGGAAAAAATCCAGAAGGCTATGCTGCCTTTCCCGGAAAGATTGAACGAGATGTTCAAAGAACATTTTGTAATCTATAAACCAAAGGATGTTGTCTCCGGGGACTTCTACTGGGTGGAGCAGTCCGGCGGGTACACATTTGTGGCTGTTGTTGACTGTACCGGTCATGGCGTACCAGGTGCATTCATGTCAATCATCGGCTATGACCTGCTTAACCAGATTGTGCTGGTGGATAAAATTTATGAACCGAGGGACATTCTAACCAGGCTGAATGAACTTGTCCGAAAAGCCCTTCATCAGAAGGATGAAATAGGCAGCCAGCAGGACGGCATGGAGCTTTCTATCACCAGGATAAAAGGCGATGAGCTTATATTTGCAGGTGCACGAAGGCCTTTGTGGTATTCCATGAATGGAAAAATTGAAGAGATAAAGGGTGACAAATTTGGAATTGGCGGCAGGGTTCGCAAAGAAAGGGTATTTACTCAGCAATCCCTGAAATTGAACAGGGATACAAAACTCTTCATGTTCTCGGATGGAATTATCGACCAGAATAATGAGAATGAGGAATTCTTTGGTAAAGAACGTCTTAGGACTATTTTTACAAGCAGTGAACAATTAAGTTCAGTTTCCGAAACCCTGAATAGTGAGTTTATTGAATTCAGATCAGAAGAAAGCCTTCGGGATGATATAACTGTTTTAGGAATAAAACTTTAAGGGTTTTACATGAAAAACATACTGGCCATTTTGTTAGCATTAATAATGTTAACGCCTGCTTTTGCCAAAAAACAGGGACAGGATAAAATTGATTCTCTTCTTGCCGAATTACCGAATGCGAAGGAAGATACAAATAAAGTAAAACTGTTGATAAGTATATCTGATTATTATATGAAGTCAGACAAGAATAAATCTTTGGAAAATATTAGAATGGCTATTTCCTTATCAGAAAAGATAAATTCCGATAAATGGATAGTAAAGGCAAACCGTGCCATGGCTTCAGTTTATGAAGAGAATTTTGATTTCGAAAATGCCATAAACCTGTACAATATTACCTTAAACCTGTCCAAGGAAAAGAATACCGAAGATATGATCCCGATAATTTTTAGTGATATTGGAATATGTTTTGGCCGTCAGAATATTTACGACAGTTCTGAATATTATTTTGATCAAGCCCTGAAGAATATTGAATACAACAGGGATCCAAAAATACTTGGTAAGATATATAACGGATTGGCAATAGCATCATCGAATAGAAACCAAATTCAAAAATCAATTGAGCAATATTCTGAAGCATTGGAATATTTTAAAAAAGCACAGGATAGTATAAATATGGTGAGAGTTATAAGCAATATTGGGATTTCAAAGTACAGACAATCCAAACATGCGAAAGCTCTTGAATACTGTCTGGAAGGTTTGTCTATCGCAGAGAAAATAGATGCCCCTGAATTGATAGGGAATTCTAATTTATATATCGGAAATATTTATATCGAATTGAATGATATTTCAAAAGCTCTGAAACATTACAAGATTGGATTGAAAAATTTTAATAAGAATAATTCTACCAATGGGATAGCCCAATGTTTAAATAATTTGGGAGCTGTGTATTATTACCGTGGAAACATGGATTCGGCAAAAAAGTATTTTATGGACGCTTTGAAACTATATGAGAAAACAGGCGCAAAAACTGCAATGTCACATAGTCTTGATAACCTTGCCCAGATAGCATCGGATGAGCTGGAATTCGAAATCGCTGATGAATATTATAAAAAGTCGATTGAAATTGCCAAGGAAATCAATGATAGCAGGCACATCGCATATTTGTATGGTAATATTGCAAGTATGTATTTTAAAAAATCTCAGGATTCAATAATTAAAAAATTAAATGATCGGGGTATAACCAATAATTTAAATAAGACTTTAAATAATCGGAAGGCAATTGAATATTCGAATAAGGCTATTGATCTATCACGCGAGATTGACAATATTGAAGGCATTTCTCATAATCTTAGAGCATTATCCAACTATTACATAGGAATCGAAGACTATCAGAAAGCATTGGAGGCTTATAAAGAACATATATCATTGAGGGATTCCATCTCCAACGAGGAAACCCTGACAAAAATTGCCAATCTTGAAGCAAAACGGGAAAATGACCTTAAAGCAAAAGAGATAGAAAAACTTGAAAAAGAAAATGAATATCAGCAGTCCAGGAGTTATTATCTTTATGCACTGTCAGCTCTTATCTTTTTTGTCCTTGTAGTTATGTTCCTTTTTTATCGAAATAAACGCAAATCCAACCACTGGCTGGCGGCAAAAAATAAGGTGATCAAAGAAGCAAATATAGAACTTGAAACACTGAATAATGACCTGGCTGATAAAAACCGGCAGATAAGCCTTGCAAACACAGAACTGGAGGAATTGAACAACGATCTTGCTGAAAAGAATCATACAATATCCGAGGCACACCTGAAAATTACCGACTCGATAAACTACGCGGAAAAAATTCAGAAAGCTATGCTGCCATTTCCCCAGAGAATGAATGAAATATTTAAGGAGCATTTTGTTCTGTATAAGCCCAAAGATGTTGTATCCGGTGACTTCTACTGGGTGGACCAGGCGGGGGGATATACATTCGTAGCTGTTGTTGACTGCACGGGCCATGGTGTACCGGGCGCATTTATGTCGATAATCGGCTACGACCTGCTAAACCAGATTGTGCTGGTTGATAAAATTTTTGAACCGAGGGATATTCTAACCAGGCTGAATGAACTCGTCAGGAAAGCCCTCCACCAGAAGGATGAAATTGGCAGCCAGCAGGACGGCATGGAGCTTTCAATAATAAGGATAAAAGGCGATGAACTCGTATTTGCAGGAGCACGGCGTCCGCTTTGGTATTCAACGAACGGGAAAATTGAAGAGATAAAGGGTGACAAATTTGGTATTGGAGGTAGGGTAAGGAAAGAAAGAATTTTTACACAGCAAACGTTGGAATTAAAAAGCGAAACAAGGCTTTTCATGTTCTCCGACGGGATATTAGATCAGAATAATGAAAAAGATGAATTCTTTGGTAAAGAAAAATTAAAAGAATTACTCGAAAGAGATATAGATTTTAATGAAAAAAGAATTATATTATCAGAGGAATTGAATAAATTCTCCAATGGTATCCCGTTCAGGGATGATATAACTGTAATGGGTTTAAAAATATGAGGGCTAAATGAGAAGGTTTTTCACTCTTTTACTGATATTTGTTCTTTTTACTCCTACAATGGCAAGAAAACATGGCCAGGAATTGATTGATTCCCTGCTATTGGAATTGCCAAAAATGAAAGAAGATACCAATAAAGTTACACTACTTGTTCAATTAACTTATCACTATTATTCTACGGATCCGGGTAAGGGTATTGTATATGGAAATAAGGCTTTAAAACTTGCGAGGGATTTGAACTGGAAACCCGGGGAAGCAAAAGCTCTACTAAATATTGGTTTGTCTTATTATACTAAATCGGATTTTGACAGAACCCTGGATTATTTTATTAAATCACTAAAAATAAAAGAGGAAATTGGCGATGAGAAAGGTATTTCAAGTGCTTTGAACAATATTGGTACAATATACTGGAAATTGCAAAATTACGATAAGGCATTGCTCTATTTCAGAAAATCTCTTGCACGAAAAGAAAAAATCAATGATGTAAGAGGGATAGCTAATGCAATAAACAATATCGGAGCAATTTATTGGCAGGAAAAGGAATACGACAGTGCTTTGGTTATGTTTCAAAGATCGATGAAAAAGAAAGAGGAACTTAGAGATTATCAGGGTATTGCGAATTCGATGCATAATATAGGTGAAATTTTCAGTGAAAAAATGAATTATATTAAAGCTGAAGAATATTTTCAAAAATCCATTGATTTTTATAAAAAAGATGATGATGTCAGAGGTATTGGAATTACATACGGAAGGCTCGGTAATATTTATTACAAACAAACCCTTGACTCAATTACTAATCTTCAGAAAGGTAAAAGCCAAAGTCTTAAACTCAGTAAAACCCAACTACTCGATAAATCTATAAAATATCTTCTGCAAGCTCTTGAGTATTATGAAAAAGTTGGAGAGATGTATAACAATCACCAGGATGTATTAATCCTTTCCAAAGCATATAAAGCAAAAGGTGATTTCGAAAACTCACTTAAATATTTTGAAAAGCAGGTTGACCTGAGGGACTCTGTGTTCAATAGTGAAACCAAAACTAAGATTGCTAATCTTGAAGCTCAACGTGAAAACGATCTTAAGGAAAAGGAAATTGAATATCTTAAAAAGGAGAATTCATTACAAAAGAAAATTACATACTTTATTGCTGCTATGTTGGTTCTTGTTTTTGTTGTTCTTGTTGTCATCATGATTTTTTATAGGAATAAAAAACGCCATTCTGTAGTTCTTGAATCAAAAAATAAAATTATCAATGATGCACTCCTTGAACTTGAGTCATTGAATAAAGATCTGGCTGAGAAAAATCAGGAAATATCAAGATCAGAAGGGCAGTTAAAAGAGTTGAATGCAACGAAGGATAAATTCTTTTCTATCATTGCCCACGACCTGAAAAATCCCCTTGGTTCATTTCGTCAAATATCCGGACTGCTGATAAAAGAGTTTGATGATCTTTCCAAAGAAGATAAAATTGATTTCCTGACATTGATGAATCAATCTGCCAAGCAGCTCTACGAACTTCTTGAAAATCTATTGAACTGGGCGCGATCACAAACCGGAAGGTTAGATTACAATCCTGATAGAACGAACCTTGCCTATCTGTTGGAAAATAATAAAAATTTAATGACCGGCCCGGCAGCTTCGAAAAATATTGAACTGATTACCGATTTTGAAAGTGAATTATTTGCCAATATTGATTCAAATATGATTACAACAGTTATTCGAAATCTTGTATCAAACGCAATTAAATTTACTCCTTCGGGGGGTAAGATATTTTTAAATTCCTCAGTAAAAAATAATAAAATAATTATTGAAATAAATGATACCGGCGTGGGAATAGCGGCGGAAGATATTGACAAATTATTCAGGATTGATGTGCAATATTCCAAACCCGGGACTGAAAACGAGAAAGGCACCGGACTGGGATTAATTCTTTGCAAGGAATTTGTTGAGAAGAATGGCGGTAAAATATGGGTTGAAAGCCAACCAGGGCAGGGAACGTCGTTTAAGTTTACATGTCCTCTTGCTGAATAAATGTAAACAGGCAGAGGTTAAAAATGGAAATAGTTTTTGATGCAGACTTCGATTAATAAGATATTTTTTTTAATATTGAGCGTTGGCATCATTATTGTTGTAAATATATATAGGGTTTTGATTTAATTAAAATCCCAAAAAATTGATTTGCAAAAATGACAGGAAAAGATATGAAACGGGGCGAACTTTTCGGATTCTATAACAGGATAATAAATAAATTTAATATCCTGCTACTTTTTAAGGGTGCGCTATCCCAGGAAATATTAATTGAAATGGGAGACCTGATAAATAACCACGCGAGTGATTTTCCGGATAAAATAAGGCGTTGTTTTTCTGTTTTTGTGGAAATGGCGCAGAATATTATGAACTATTCTGCCGAACGTGAACAAATTGAAGGACGCGAATTTGGTGTCGGGATAATTTTATTCATGGAGGAGCCGGAATATTACTCAATTCTTGCTGGAAATAAAATTGATAAAACCAGAATAAAGGAAATTACAGACAGGCTTGAGCTGATAAACAAATCAGATGAACTGGAATTGAAAAAAATGTATAAAACACAGCGCCGAATGCCCCGCGAGGATGACTCAAAGGGAGCAGGCCTCGGGCTAATCGATATTGCACGTAAATCTACTGATGGAATTGAATATACTTTTGACGACATTGATTCCGAAACAACATTTATGGAATTAACTGTAAAAATAAAAAAGGGAGAATGAGATGAAAAATTTAACTGTTAAAGCAGACAAAGCCTCGCCTGAGGTTGAGTTCAACTTTGAGACCGGCGAGTTATTGTTAGCAGGTTCATCGTATCCGGAAAATGCTTTGGAATTCTTCGATCCTGTGATTGATTGGGTTGAAAATTATTTAAAAAATTCTGAGAAAAAAGTTGTTTTTAATTTCAAGTTGGTTTATTTCAATACATCCTCATCAAAAGCACTTTTGGATATTATGGATATTTTGAACGACAGCTTTTTAAATGGGCGTGAAATTCAAATAAAATGGTATTACAAATCCGGTAACGAAAGTATATTCGAAAGCGGTGAGGAATTTGCCGAAGATATGGATATACCTTTTGAAATAATTGAAATGAATTAATCCGGATATAGAAAAATAATGGAAAAAAGTTCAGATAATAAAAATAGTTTTAGAAAAGAGAACAGAATTATATCCAGGATTGATTCCGTAATCAACGATTGGGCTAATTCAGATAATCCGATGTTTTCAGAGTTTGAAGTTCTTGCGCGGGAATATAAGCGACAGTTCAAACAGATGAAAAAATTACTTGTAATAAGTGATAAAACCCAGAAAGACCTTTTTGATACCCGTGCGGAACTGAAAGAAAAGTATGATATTATTGATGAGCAGCTTACTCATGCAGCAGAGTATATACGCTCGCTCCTTCCTGAAAAACTTGACGATGAATTGAAAATTTGCGGTGAATTTATTCCTTCGGATAAACTTGGGGGTGATATTTACGGTTATCATGAGATTGATGATGACAACCTTGCAATCTATATTATTGATGTTTGCGGTCACGGTGTTGGTCCGGCCTTATATTCAGTATCAGTAATAAATACAATTAAATTTCAAAACCTTCCGGGAGTGGATTTTACTGACCCTGAAGATGTTGTTTTTTCGCTTAATAACGCTTTTCAAATGTCCGATCATAATAATATGTTTTTTACGATGTGGTATTGTGTTTACAATAAAGGTAAAAGAAAACTTTCTTATTGCGGAGCAGGCCATCCTCCCATCATAATTCTGAACGGACATGAATCAGTTCAGTTGAAATCTCAGAATGCAATGATAGGGCCAATGCCAAATTGGGGCTATGTTGCCGAATCAAAAGTCCTCGATCCCGGAATGACCCTGTATATTTACACCGACGGAGCATACGAAATTGAAAAGAAATCAGGTGAGATGTTTGAAATTAGTGAAATGATTGAATTTCTGAAGGATAATATTGATGATGAATCATCTGAATTGAAGAAATTGTATAATTTCCTGATAGATAAATCTGCTGATAATTGCATTGACGATGATTATACTATTATCAAAATATGTATATAAAAAAAACCGGACATTTGCCCGGTTTCGCATACAAAATTTTATTGTTATTTTACGTTCGTTGTTCCGGGGGTCGGTGTTTCAAATTCCTCCCATATTTCACTGCCATCCGGGAACCTTCCATAACTAATAGCGCCTTCAGCATTGAAATATTCTTTCGAATCAATAATCTGAATTTCACCGTCCTTCATGCAGGATATGCAAATAGTTTCACCTGCTGAACCCAGCTTAAAAGAAGTATGGATTTCGGTTTCACATTTATTATTATCATCACACCAGATTATCAGAAATCCACCGGCTTCAATTGTTGTGTCGATAGGAAGAACCCATTTATCCAGTTGAGTAGTATCATCGGAGAAAAACCAGCTTCCTTTTTTCAATTCGGCAATTTTATCAGAGGCATTATAAATTTCAAACCAGTCTGCATTTTCAGCATATTCATTTAATTGCTCCGAGCCTGCTGCTACAAATTCATTAACTTTCAGATTGTAATCTGTAGTAACATTTTCAGGTCCGCTGCCAGTATCGTCAGAACATGACATTAGCAAAACTGCAAAAAATAAAACAACTGATGCTAATAATTTCATTTCGGAGTATCCAAATTAATGACAAAATATTTCAGACAAAAATAATGACTTTTACAGAACGAAAAAATGTAAATCAATAAAGATTTCAATAATTAAATAAAAAAATCTGTTTAAGCCAAGGATTATAGTAATTTTTTTAATATTTTGGACGAAAGTTTTTCTAATTTTCCTGGATTCCTGTTAAATGGTTGGTTTTGGATACGACGTACATAAGCTTGCAAAAGGAGAAAGCCTGATATTGGGCGGAGTGAAAATTGTTTCTGACTTTGGAACCGTAGCACACAGCGACGGAGATGTCCTTCTTCATGCTATCTCAGATGCCGTTCTTGGTGCAGCCGGAATGAATGATATTGGTGAACACTTCCCTGATACTGATCCGGTTTATAAAAATGCTGACAGTATGCTTTTATTTAAAAAATGCCTTGAGTTGATAGAAGAGGAAGGCTTAGAACTTGTAAATATAGATGCCACTATTGTTCTTGAAAAGCCAAAAATATCAACCTATAAACAGCAAATACGCGAAAGTATTGCTAATGCATGCGGATTAGTAGTAAAAAGGGTAAATATCAAAGCAACAACAAATGAGCAAATGGGGCCTGAAGGCAGGGGAGAAGGGGTAGCCGTTTATTCAGTCTGCCAATTAAAGGAGATTATACCTGAAAAAAACTGCTAAAATAACGCTTATTATATGGATGATATTATCTGTTAATATTTTACGGGCTGATGATACCTATCCAATTTCCTTCAGCCTTATCGAGTCATACGAGGGAGGTAAAATATATACGTCGGAAATAGATAGTTATATCCGTACTTATATGATAAAGCCGAACTGGGCAGATTCTGAAGTGCTATATACCTGGGAAGGCATTATCAGGAAGAATGCTGAGGCTTCATCACTCGGGGAGGTTTTTATTAATTCGGCAATTCCCCGGGGCGATGATATCCTGCTATTATGGCAGGACAAAGGGCGCTGCTACACTGCTATACTGGATACTGCCCTGGAACTGAAAGCAATAACTGAATTGCAGTCCCTGGAACAATCTTTTTCACGCTTGCGATCGCAATGGTTCAGGACGGTAGATGAAGATTTGTTTTATGTTCTTGTTGAAGGAGAATTGTTCAGAACCAGGATCGACGGCGGGAGAATTAATAATAGCTATGTAAATTCAGGAGTAATTGATTTTGATTACGGAAATGATAAGATCAGCCGTATCAGCGCTGTTTATGTTGTTCGGAAGGGATTGAGCAACGTAGTATATGCTGTTATTGACGGAAAAGAGAAATTAATTGCACGAACAGCTGTATATGATAATGCAGTTATAAAAATTTTCGGAGACAAAATTTATCTGCTTTCTTCTTCCGGCATTGGCCAGTCATTGCTAAATGTTATAAATGAAAATGGAATAGAGTTTTCAGGCTGGATTGAGAGCCCGGCTGAAAGGATAGTGATTACCGATATAAATAAAAAAATATTAATATCATATCTTACTTATTCCGAGAGCAGATACTATTTAAATTCTGTAGGGATTGACGGGCTGAAAAATAACAAAGAGGCTTTGCCAATTGAAATGCCGGAAATGTTTATTGAGCCAATGTTAATAAAACCCGTTGGGGAAATGATTTATATTGTTTTTCGCAATGGGATTGCGGGTATTGCCGATGAGGAAATTATATCGGCTGATTATTTCCCTTTTTCAGAATCATTCCGGGACAAACCGGAGCTTTCGTTCCTGAATGGCAATTTGATAGCAGCATCAAATTCCGGAACATTGATATTCGAGAAAAAAGAACATCCCGCATGGTTATTTAACAGGTTTGTCCGAAACAGGGGTATTTATCTATTCCCGGGTATTTTAATTGTATTTCTGATAATATTTATTCAGCTGTACAGACATCAAAAAAGATTTTTCAAAGAGATCCTGGAACTACCCACATCAGGTATTCTTTTAATAACAGACAAAATGGGCAAGCTGAACTATGCAAATAACAGCGCAAGGGAACTGCTGGAAATTACAGGAGCGATTCCCCTGAAAAAAATGCTTGATTATTATTTTGTCCAGAATAATCTGTTGCCGATGAAACAAATAATGGAAGAAGCGCTTGCAGAGAAGGATATTATTAAAAGAAAAGTAAGCCTGAAAATTAACGATGATATGAAGGAACTTCTTTGTACAATTGTTCCTGTAAGGAATATCACGGGGAATTTCAGGGGGATACTATTTACAGGTATTGATATTACCGAGCAGCTTGAAAGGAAAAGGCTTTCCAACTGGGCCCAGCTTGCTCACGACATGCAAACCAATCTTGCAACAATTAAATTGAATGCTGACCAGCTTAGCTGTACTGATAATAATGATAATCTTAAACGAAGACATAAAATAATTCATCAGACAAATATTCTGATTCAGCGGGTCAGGGATATTGTAACAGTAGGAAGAAGTGATAAATTAAATATTGAACCTGTTAATTCAGTAGAACTATGCAATACTGTCCGATTTGAATTTGATGATATTGTTTTTCCTGGAATAAACTTCGATCTGAAACTTGAAAGTTTCACATTCCATTGCGACAGGGCAAAATTTACACGTGCTATGAGGAATGCCGTTGAAAACGGTATTAGAGCTATACCGGAGCAGAATGGAAATATTACAATATCATGCAGAAAGGATAATCGTTTTTTCTATTTTACAATAGCCGATAGCGGCAAAGGAATGGATGAAGAAACACAGGCCAAAATGCTTAAGCCATATTTCACAACATCAAAAAAGCATGGCGGTTTTGGAATTGGAACGATGATAATGCAACAGGTTATTGAAACCCACGGCGGGAGAATTGAAATAAAATCAAGAATAGGTAAAGGTACTGAAATTATCTTTATAATTCCGGTTTTGGGAAGGAAGAATAAAAAAAGCATAGAGACAGACAAATGATCAATAATATTAATGATAAAATCAGGAAAGAACTCAAGGGTAAACGAATTGGTGCCTTTGATTATGGTTTAAAAAGAATTGGATTTGCCGTTACCGACGAGTTCCATATAACTACATCACCCAGAAGAATATTTGATGCCGACAGCGAAACCCTTATGGATGAAATATCTGAGGAAGTAATAAAGGAAAGGCTTGGCGCTATTGTTATCGGGATTCCTTACCGCCATGACGGCCAGACAACTGATGTTATAGAGGAAATAAAAGAATTTATAGCTAAAGTTGAAGAAGTAACCGGATTGGAAGTATATCCTTATGATGAATCCTTTTCATCCTGTCGCGCCATGGAAACTATGATCAGCATCGGGAAGAAGAAAAAACAGCGCAGGACTAAAGGCAGCGCCGATAAAATTGCTGCTGCAATAATTCTTCGGGATTTCCTGAGTGAACTTGACGGGTAAAATTTATAGGTAATATTATGTTGTTAAGATTGTCTTTCGTTCTTTATATTTCACTGTTGTTAAGTTCTTGCAATCAGGAGGAATATCTGTTTCATCCGTCCAGGCTTCCTGATGATTATCATTTCGGTTTCACAGAAAATTTTACGGAATTAAATATTCCCGTCGGTGATAGTATAAATTTGAACGCATTGTGGTTTAGGGCAGATACTTCCGAAGGACTTGTGTTCTATCTCCATGGCAATGCCGGAGCTTTGAACACATGGGGAGAAATTGCCGGTACTTATCTTGATAATAATTATGATTTCTTCATTATCGATTACCGTGGTTATGGAAAAAGCGGAGGAAAAATCAGCTCGGAAGAACAATTACTTAGCGATATGCAGATTGCTTATGATACGATGAAAACAAAATTCAGGGAAAAGGATATTGTTGTTATCGGGTATTCTATCGGTACGGGTTTAGCAGCTTTTCTTGCTTCAGAAAACAATCCTAAACTTCTGATACTTAAAGCTCCTTACTATAACATCCCGGATCTTGCTAATGAATTGGTTTCGTATATTCCTTCTTCGTTTGTAAGTTACAAATTGGAGACTAACAAATATATCCGCAAAACAAAATGCCCTGTGATTATTTTTCATGGCGATATTGATGAAACGATATATTATGGTTCTTCGAAGAAACTTGAAAAGTTATTCAAAGCAGGTGATACATTAATAACACTTTACGGACAAAGGCATAATGGTATAAACAATAACCCGATTTATCTGAAAGAACTTGAAAGGTTATTGAAAAATTATTAGAAACTTTATTTTTATGGGAAAATAATTATCAGTATTATGCTTCCATAAAATAAATTATAAAAGGGTTTCTAATGATAGATAATGATAAAAAGAAGCAAATTAATTCCAAAATGACTTTGATCTATTGGAAAAGCGAAAAATTTTGGCTCGGTAAGTTATTGGAATATCCTGATATTATGACACAGGGAAATTCGGTAGAAGAGCTTGAAGAAAATATAAGAGAAGCTTTTATCTTAATGAAAATGGATGATGTTCCTGATGATTATAAGGTAAAAGAACTTGTTATATGAAGCGAAAACAGTTTATAAAATATTTGAATAAGCATGGCTGCCAACTATTAAGACATGGATCTAATCATGATATATTCGTTAATATTAAAAACGGCAGGAAACAACCTGTCCCTCGTCATAATGAAATTGATAACGATTTAATTAAACATATTTGCAAATATCTTGAAATTTTAATTCCGTAAGAATTAGTTAACCGGAACTATTTCAATACTATCAACCTCGCTGTTACCATTATATTCCCATTGTTAAGAACAACAAAATATTGGCCCGAAGCCAGATTGATTATATCCTGATTCTTTTCGTATTCTCCTGGTTTTATATATCCGGCTTCAACTGATCTGATTTTATTGCCATAAGAATCATAAATATCAAGGCTTGAGTAATCCTCGCTCATAATATTGTATTTCAGAGTAATATCGCTGTTGTCATCATCTTTGATTACCCTTATTGCAGGGGGGGGAGCATTGCCGACTAACCTTCTGTCAAGAGCACATCCGTCGTCCAGTATTATCAGGCTTTCAGTAATATTATCAATGCTGATATTATCGGGAGAGTCAAATTGCAAACGTCCGAGATATAGTTCAGTTCTCAGCTTAGAGTTTAGCATTGTTACCCCTTCAATAATGGCGAATTCACCATATTCCACATCCTGGTGATTATTTAATTCAATACTTCCGCGTACATCACCGGGTGTGAAGATATCCATTGATACGTTTACAATATCATTGACAGGAATTTTTTCTCCGGCAAGAATATTTTGTGGATAATATACTTCGGGATCGTAAGCAATAGAAAAATCGAACTTTTTAAAAGTCAGAACTCCGTCAGTTTGAGAGTTTTCATTTACAACAATTCTTAAATCGATCTTTTCCCCGGGTTTTGCGGTTCTTTTGTTGTCGATAGCAATATCAAGAACTTCGTTTAGTATATTGCTTCCGGTCCCTGACAGGCTAAGAATATGAGAATTACTGCATGGTTCTGTAATCAGGTTGATATCAAGATTATCAGTTCCTGCAATATTGGCTGAATATGTAATTGCCAAATAGAATGTTTCGCCGCTCTTCAGTGTGCTGGGCATAGGAGACGATAATGAATAATCAACGGAAAACGGAGTTGCAATTCCTACAATTTTATCAATTGTAATATCAATAATACCATCATTGACAATTTTTATACTGTCTGTTTTTGAAAAAGGTATTTTTCCTGTTCCAAAATTTAAGGATGTATTATCAATACTGATCTCAGGTTGATAAATATATCCTTTGATTGAAAATGATTTTCTTTCTGAGCAAGGTTCAATACTTAGCGTTATCTCTCCTTCAAAGTAACCTTCACGATATCCGGTAACTTTCAGATTCAGTGGATGAGTACCGGATTCGAGAATATTTCCCTCAGTGAAATCAGCTTCGAAAAGGTTGTTAATATCTGTTGAATACTCAAAGTTAACGATTGTAGCTGAATTATCTGATACGCCTTCAATCAGAAGTTCAATAGCATCATCAATATTTATCTCTCCACTACAATAAACAAGCGTATCCAGATCAATTACAGAATTATCTGAAAATTGGTAATTATATCCTTTTTTCTGAACAGTGATGTCAATATCGGAAATGGCCTGGCATGGTTCTGCTTCAATATGATAATTGTACAGGCTGCCATTTGTAAAACCGTCCGGCAGGCTGTATGTAAAAGTCATAGCTTTAGATTCACCCGCTTTTATTGTCAGGGGTAATCCCTGGATTTCTATTTCAGGTGCAGGATTATTTTCAATCGTCAGGTCAAAAAATCCCTGATTTCGAACTTGTATTGTTTCGTCAACAGAATTTTCACATTCCGGAATAGTCAGGGAAATGTTATTGTTAAGAATACTAAACTCCGGAGAACGGATTTCACATTCCAGTAAAATTTTCAATGTATCAATACTTTCGCCGATTTTAATGGGGAAAAGTGCTGTTCCTTCATGTTCACCGGAAGCGGGGGCATTAATTGCAAATTTTACAGGCCATGTAGCACCCGAAACGAAATTATGAGGATATGAGTATGGGTTTGCAATATAAAATGGCTCCGTTACTATTGGTTCGTACAAGGTAACGTCTTCAACCCCGGAATTATATACGCTTGATGTGAGTGTTGTATCAGCTGAAAGACAATCCGCTATAAGGCCGAAATCAAGTTCGCTGAATTCTGCAAATACTATCTGGCTTGGACTTGTTCCATAAATATAATATGAATATTCCAAATCACAATCGGTTTCGAAAACTATATTACCACCAAAATTTCCGGGAACTTCCGGCCTGAACCTGATTGTCAGATTAACTTCACCCATAGGTTCAAGAATTATCGGAAAATCAGGAGAAATAATTTCATAATATTCAGGAAGATCGACATCATCTTCAGAAAATTCGTATTGTATGTAGCTGTTATTAGTAAGTTTCAGGTTTTGATCGAGCACATTTTCACCTACGCTAAGGTGATATTCCAGATCAGCCGGGTCAGGTGTGATATCAATATAGTAATTTTTAATTTCCAAAACAGGGGATGTACCTTCGCATTTTTCGAAAAGGCTTGCAATATTCACATATTTGCCTTCTTCTTTTATTGTCAGACGGCTGTCAGATGCCCCGGAGATTAACTTAAAATCCTTTTCCCAGCGCCATTCAGTACCTTCTGTTACATATACCTGCAGTTCGGAGTTCTCACAAATATAAACTGTTGTGTCGTTTATAACGGGAGTACCGTCTGGAAGAATAATTATTGGTTCGGCTTTTTCCACCATGTCTATCCATATTGTATCGTAACCAATAATGCCCGATTTGCTTTTAACTTCAACTTCCCATCGTCCGCCGGAAGAAATTTGAAGTTGATCAACCTCCTCATTATAATCAGCCACAACAACTCCGTGATGAGACCACATAAAATCAAATGGCGGATCGGCTCCTTCAACCTCTGCCCAAAGTATCATAGTGTCGTCCTCACAGAATTCATTCATGCCGTTTTCTGTTAATATTTCAACACTTGTCTGCTCATATTTTTCCAGCATAACTTCAACAAAATTATCCATATCATAAGCAGGGCCGCGGGCAATATCACTTTCGATCGTATTATTATCAAGGATATCGTCACGGCCGTAACGATATACGTAAAGGCGGTAATAGCATTTCTCATTAGCTTCGATTCTGTACTGATCTTTGAATAGTCGTCTGTTGCCATTATAAACAACTTCTCCACTGCCAATCTTATCGCCCGGGGCATAGTATTTCCCCTGTTGCGGATGATCTGCTCCTGAATATACAGATTCCGGAATTCTGACAAGTAAGAAATTTATAAAGTTGGACGGAGATATCATAGGATACTGCGACCAGTTGATTGTTACTGAATTCGTGTTTATTTCACAGTCTGCGTTTGCAGCCATCCATGTAGGTTTTCTTTTACCCAGAAGGTATTCAAAGTTTGAATTCGGGTAAGCCGTGTTGCTGTTTGCTTTTCCCTTGCTTGGCTGTCCGGCCCAGGTTTTGGACTTTCCTGAATCGTAAGCTCCTTCATAAGCATACCATTTATCTCCCGGCAGTATCTGAACACTTTCTCCCGAGCTAATACTTTCGGGATAGCAGATTTTCTTTCCGTAAATATCCAAAATATCTCCACCATAATTTGGTGAATGTGCCAGGGCGTGGATATTTTCACCATCAGTGTGGCAAAGTTGAACGATATCCATGCTGCCTGCAATATTCAGCGCTCCTATTTGCCAGTTAGTGGGAGTGCAGGCATAGCAAACCTTTTCAAAGAAATTCTCGTTTTCAGCATCAATTTCAATATAACCGTCAAGTGGGTTAATGTCAACAGCATCGTTTCCCCTGTGATTTATTACAATTATAGTTCCAACAGGAATGTTTCTCCAAAAAGGAATATCAAGGAATTTGACACCGCCCTGCCAGTTCTCGGGCCACTGAGAAGATGTGGAATTATCCCTGAGAACAACATTTGCAAGCGAGGCATCATTATCAACAACAATAATTTCCGTCCATTCCTCTGATGCGGAAGATGCATTGTGGTATTCGTTGATATAATAATGCTGGCTATGCGCAATTCCGGCTGATAAGAAAACAATGATGGCTAATGTTGTATATATATAATTTAACTTATTCATTTTTCAAACCCTTAAGTTGTGGACTCTTATTATTCAAATATAAAACATTAAATTATTAAATTCAACAATAAAACAGACAAAATAAAAATAAATTTCATTGTTGTTTTTAAAAAATTATTCTTATATTTGTATTCGTTCTTTTGACAACAGAGTCTGCCCGGATGGCGGAATTGGTAGACGCGCTACATTCAGGGTGTAGTGTCCGTACGGGCGTGGAGGTTCGAATCCTCTTCCGGGCACAGTGATTAACACTAATAAAGGCAAGAAGTTATAACGATAAATACTTCCTGCCTTTTTTATTTTAGAAAATAGCCACCATATTTTCTGATCAAAATCATAATTAAATTATTCAGATTTTGAAAAAAACATGTAAATTAATTTGCTAATATCTTAATTATTGAATAAATTGAATAATAAATTATTAGATATTTAATTGATTCTTGAAATCAGAAGAATTTTTATTGAAAATCAATATTTCAAACCTCTGAAATATTTCAAATATTGTGAAATATGTGGAAGAGGATAATCTGTGATTTTAATTGGTTAGCGTATGGAGAGAAATAATATTTCAACTCAGATTTTAAAAGAACTGAAATCCTTGAAATTCCCGGAAGACTATTCTGAAGACAAACCGGAAGTTTCAGGTTGCACTATTGACGGGGCCGAATCCAAAGACCTTGACGACGGAATTGATTTAAAAAGAAATGGCAAGAATTATTTGCTACAGGTTTCTATTGCCAACGTTCCGGTATTGGTAAAACCAGATTCCGAAATTTTCAGGGAAGCTCTCCGAAAAATTGAAACAAGGTATTATTCCGGTTGGAATGAATCCATGCTGCCAAAGGCACTTTCCGATTCTAAGCTGAGTTTGTTGCCGCGTACCCAAAAAGCTGCTATCACTTTTGAAATTGAATTATCGTCGCAGGCTGATATTCTTGATTTTAAATTTTATGAATCAGTTTTTACAAACACTCGGAGATTATGCTACGGCGATTTCGATACAATTATCAGGGCTTTGAAATCTGACCAGGATTATAATAAATTCAGAGAAATGGCTTCATTAGCTGAATTGTTACTCGAAAAAAGAAAAAATACCGGCGCTTTGGCCATTTATGATTTAAAAAAGGGAATTTATACTAACGAAGAAGGGAATATTCTTCCGCTGAATGAAGGCAGGGCACATATTGGCAATATTGTTGTACAGGAATTTATGATTTTAACCAATAAAGCTTTGGCTGTATTTTGCGCTGAAAACAATATTCCGTTGCTATATAGAAATCATACTGTCAGGATGAATGCTCCTGACAGGCAGCAAATACTCGAACAAATTAATTTAGCTCTAGTTAACTCAAAATTTCTGAATTCTTTGCGCGAACGTAGTAAACTCTGGTTCAATAAGGCTACTTACGGCCTGGCATTACAGGGGCATTATGGTTTGAATGAACCTGCTTATACTCACGTTACTTCCCCCATCAGAAGAATTGCCGATCTGATTAATCAATTTGTGTTGAAAGATTTCCTGCATCAGGGAAAACCATCTTTCGAGATTGACCTGCTTCATGAAATGGCTAATGATATTAATAATAAAAATACTGCCATTATGGAAGAAAAAGCAAAATATATGAAGGAAACTGCTTTTTTTGCCTCAAAAATTAAACTGAACTATTCCACGGAAGAACAGCTTGTAAAAATGCAAACATCAGACTTTGCACCGGTACTTAAAGCTGCCGTAAAAGAAAATGTACTTTTGCCAGAACTTGAATCTGCATTGAAAAAAAGATTTGAATCAAAGAATATTGATATGAATATTCTTTATATATTATTATTCAAAACTGATAAAAAAAGTGTAGAATGGTTTCCCATAAAAAAGTGTGCTTTAAGATATATAAAAGAGACACAGGGGGCTGCTGTACAGCTTTTAAATATTCTTCAACAAAAAGATGTTATCGACAGGTACGATTTCGAATACAATAATCAATCCGATGGTTTCAATGCTAAAGTAATCCTAAACATAAAAGACAAAACTGTAGAAAATTCACAATTTATTTATTCAAAAAGAAAAAAAGATGCTGCTCACCTGTGTGCGGCTGATATTCTGATCGAAATTCTGGATTTTCCGGAAACTGAAATAATTGAAATCAAAGATAGTAACTGCTGTAATGATAGCTGTGAAACAGTTATAAACGATTCAAATTTTTCAATCGAAACGGATGATTCAATTGCAAATAAGGAACAAAATATTTTACCGGATGAGATAATATCTGATGAAAAAACAATTTATGATCTAAAAAAGTATTTTGAAAATGGTGAATATGCTATGACTATTGATAATGACGAAGAAATTCCTGTGCAGCCTCAAATTATTTCGGATAATACTAAAGATAGCGTTAAAGAGGAAAACTATGTAGGCAGGCTCCTTGAATTATGTGCAAAAAATGAAGATTGGTCAGATCCCGTATTCAATTTTGAAATCAGCGGGCCTCATCATCAGCCCGTAATAAAGTGTATTTGCAATCTTGTAGTTTCTTCGGAAACAATTCTTGTGGAGATACTTTCAAACAATAAAAAAAGGGCAAAGCAGGATGCCGCAAAAAAAATTCTCGAAAAAATTAACGAATCCGGAATTATAATCGAAGAAAAAACAATAGTAAAAAATACTGATTCGAAAAACTATATCGGATTATTACAGGAATTCTGCGTTAAGTCTAATCTCCAATTACCACAATATGAATACAAGCAAATTGGCAGCGTGCATGAACCTGTTTTTGAATGTAATATTAATTTGTATTACTCAGGTAAAAGACTTTCGTTTTCAAGCCACGGTTTAAACAAGAAAAAATCAAAACAAAACGCTGCAGAAAATTGCTATAAATATTTAGTTGGTGATTCTCAATAGCGAATTGTTTTGTTGATTTTTACTAATAACGTAAGCTCCTTTTTCACGAAAGGGACAAACAGGGGAACTTCCATAAGTATTTGCGAATTCAGAAGTCTGGTTAATGATTTAATGAATTATATATTGTATAAATGATCTTTTCGGATTATGTGTTATTGATCTTTCAAATTTTTCTTATAAAAATTCACAAGCCGCATTTCCAGGTTTCTGCCGCCTTTCTCTAAAACATCCAGATGGCCGGCATCTTTCATGGGAAGAAATTCTTTATGTTCTGATTTCAAAACCTCAAATACTTCTTTTCCATATTCTAACTTTATCTTTCTGTCTTTTTCTCCATGTATCATCAAAATAGGGATATTGATTTTGGCCGCTGATTTTCGGGGACTTACCGAATCTGTCTCGAAATCTGCAATGCTTTCAGCCCTGTTAATTAAAATATCGGAAAGCATCGGGCTTCTGAGCCTGGTAATTCTCTGAAGATAATCAGGAATAATTTTGTTAAGATCTGAAAATGTAGATACAATAACAGCGGCGTCAACCATTGTGTCTTTTTCTAAAAACTGTAAGCCAATAGCTGCTCCGGCTGAAAAGCCAAACAGCCCGATATTCTCACCTAAATGAAATCTGCTGATTGCATCGTCCAGTACTGCTTTTACATCCCCTTTCTCCCTGTAGCCATAGGTGAAGAATTCACCTTCGCTATCTCCGTGTCCTCGTAAGTCTGTAAGTATTGTATTAAAACCGTATTGCGCGAAAACATTTGCAAGCGGGAGATTGGTTTCTTTTCTGTCCCATATACCATGTAGAATAAAAATTGTTGCTGCCGAATCCCGCCTGTCCGTTCTGATAAATATTGATGATAATTTTGTGCCGTCATCAGTAGTGGTTATAAATTCTTTCTTATCCAAACCTGATTCATCAGCATTATACATTACAAATGAACTCTGTGGCTTTATTACTGCATAAGGCGCTCCGAAATAATACAACAATGCTGCAAAAATCGTGGCAATAACTGCAATAACCAAACCTGCTTTTAAGGCTGTTTTCATTCTATCTTTCTATCATACCCTGTTCAACAAGATCATTTATCCATTTGTCTTTATGTTCAAGGAAGTATTGCTTCGCATTGTCATACTCGTTCGGAATTATACCCTCAAGTATGGCTTCCTCGATATTAGTTTTAATTATTCCAACGGGACGCGACGGCGGTAATCCGCAAATCTCCATAATTTCCTCTCCCCTGACCGGTGACTGGAATTCCCGCAGTTTATCTTTTTCCTGTACGTCCATTACCTTTTGTGCTACCTTCTCGTAATTAGCAAGGTATTTAGCGTTCAGGTTAGGATTTTTAGTTGTTATATCAGCACGGCAAAGCATAAAAAGATCTTCAAGGGCAGTTCCTGCTTTTACTGCGAGCCGCCTGACGGCTGAGTCAGTCACTCCGTCATCAACAAGCGCCATAGGGCGCTGGTGAAGCCTTACCAGTTTTTCAACATACGGGAGATTGTCCATTGGTAATTTAAGCCTTTTAAAAATGCCTTTCATTTTCCTGGCGCCTATCTCCTCGTGTCCGTGAAAGGTCCATCCTGTTCCATCGCTGAATCTTTTGGTCTGAGGTTTTGCAATATCGTGAACAAGGGCCGAAAATCTCAGCCATGTTTTATCACTTACTGAAGAAAGGTTATCCAAAACCTTCAATGTGTGCCTGAAAACATCTTTATGGCCGAACTCCTTATTTCCTTCCTGGACAATTTCAACACCTGCAAGGTTATAAAGTTCAGGGAAAACTTTTTCCAGCAATCCGGTAAAAAATAATATATAAAATCCCTTGGAAGGATTTTTTGAATTTAAAATTTTCAAAAGCTCGTCAGTTACACGTTCCTGTGATATAATACTTATCCTGTCCGACATATTCTTTATTGCGTCAAAGCTGTTTTCTTCTATCATAAAATCCAATTGGGATGCAAATCTTGCAGCGCGCATCATTCTGAGCGGATCGTCACTATATGTGATTTCCGGGTCAAGCGGGGTTTTCAGCAGACCTTTTTTCATATCTTCAATACCACTGAAAAGGTCGGTTATCTGTCCTAGCCTATCAGGATTCAGCGATGCTGCCAATGCATTTATCGTAAAGTCACGGCGCTTAATATCGTCTTCGAGCGTCCCTTCTGTTACAATTGGTTTTCTTGAATTTTCCTGATAAATTTCTTTCCTGGTTCCAACGAATTCACAATGATATTCACCAATGGGTACCAGGGCTGTACGGAACCTTTCGTATATCACTGCTTTAGTGTTGTATTTTTCGGCAAGTTTCCGGGCGAATTCAATCGCATCACCTTCAACGGTACAATCAAGGTCGTGCCTGGGCCTGTCCAGAAAATAATCCCTGACATAACCTCCCACAACATGTACCTGATAATCATTTTCCCCTGCAAATTTCCCAATTTCCTTCAGGATATTTTCCTGAATCGGAATTCTTCCGGACTTTTCAAAATTCTCTATTCTTTCCAGTAGTCCTTGCTCAATATTCTCATTATCAATCTTTTTTTCAGTCATTCCGTTCCTGTTTCATCATTCAATAATCACAGCCCTGAAGATATAAAGCTCCGCTTCAGGCAAAAGATAAGCAGAATCATTCAGGCCGGCTTTCCTTCCAAGCTGCTCAAGAAAGGTTTCCCTGTCCCAGCCTTGTTCCGGGGCTACCTGCGGAAGGAAAAGCCCGGAAGCATTTCCAACTCGAAGATAAACACCGTCTTTGCCGACATCAACTTCTTCAGATGCAAAAATACGTTTAAATCTTGAAAGGATTGTTATCTCGAAGTCAATTTTATCAAGTTCAGCTTTTTTCAGGGGTGTAAAACGCGGATCTTTTGCTGCTGCCATCCAGCCGGTTTCTTCAACTTCGTCCATTAGCGGCCTGCCTGCAATGGTATGGCCCATGCATCCCCGCAGCCTTCCGTCCTTTTTGATTGTTACAAATGTGGCAAACGGATATTTGATTGAAGAAGGTACAATTGTTATATTATCAAGTTCTTTATCCTTAACAGCCTTTTTAACTCCGTTCATAGCAAATTTTTTGAGAATATTCTTTTCATCTTCATTCAGATCAGGAAGTATATCAAAGCTGTCATCTCCTTCGAACATCAGGCCTGCAAAATATCCTACAACGCGGTTTGTATCGGCATTTACCCGGGGAGAATCCGCTGAGCTTGCATAATGCAGAGCTATGGATTCTGTTGCTCCAAGATTTTCGGCAGCAATCATTGCTGTCGCCACAGGGCCGCCGCCGCAGGCTTCACATTTTCTCATGGCCAGTTCAAGCGAAATTTTAAAATAGTCATATCTTTCGAATGACTCAACGAAACGCTTATCAATTTCCCTGGCTTCCGATTGCTTATGGAAGTGCGAGAGGTCAGTACTGGCAACAATCAGAACTTCCTTCCCGGAATTCTTTACTCCGCGAATAATTGCCTGTGCTAACTGGTCAATAGTCCTGAAATCCTGGCTGCCCATACAAATCGGTACAATAGGTACTTTAGGCAATACCCTTTGGATAAACGGAACCTGAACTTCAATTGAATGCTCGGAACTGCTGCTATTCCACCCATGTCCGTTCCTTGAAATTATTACTGTTTCGCTTTCCTTTTCAATTAGTTGGGCCATATCCCGGTCAATTTCAGCAACCCCGAATGGAGTGCTGTAACCCTCACCGTCAAAAATGGAAGCACCGTAAAATCGCTCGGAATGGCTTGGGCCGATAATTATCACTGCATCATATTCCCGGCCCCGAACTGCTGAATAAGACATCCCGGCAATCCAGCCGCTGTAAACATAACCCGCATGAGGAACGGCAATAGCGCGGATTGCTCCTTCTATTCCGGAATCCCGGGCATTATCAAGATATTCATCAATCATCCTGCCCAGAGTGTCAGGATTTGACGGGTAAAATGTCCCGGCTACGGTTGCGGGCCTGGTACTAATCATACTTTCATCTAAAGCATCCTGCGAACATGAAAATGAGAACATGGCAAAATTCAAAATAATTAATACAAATACTTTCACTTTTATCCCCGGATATTGATAATCCAAAAATCTTTAAAATTTATATATTTATTTGCTTAAAAGCAAGGCAAATTAGATGTATTCAGTAAATAAAATTTCTTAAATCGGAGATACAAAAATTTGTTGAAAAAGGCAAGAACTTCAAATTGATATTTTAAGAATAAAAACAAATCATCTTCTATAGGAAAAAAATAAAATTTACGATACACTTAGCTAACATGGTTTGATAAATATTCAATTGAATTATTATTTTATTCTATATAAATTATTATGAAATATTCAAATTATTTCCTAAGTTGAGCTTGGAATTGTTTATTGCTAAATAGAATATAGCAGATAGAATATTTTAATTTGTTGTATAATGATAAATGCAAGAGTATTTTTATTCAAATATTTTTGAAATCTGAATTTTTTTGCTATCACAATTCTCAAATAATATTTCAGGGATTATTATGAAGTTTCTCATCACATCTTGCCTTATTTTTTTATTTGGAGCTTTCCAGCTGATATCTCAGGATTCCACCGAGATATATTTCAGGTCCGAAAGCCCGGATGATCATACCCGATTCGAATTTTCATTTGAAAACAAAAGCCAGGTGTCAGTTCTCGGTGTAAAATTGCGGATATTAACAGATGGTTATTCATTTACCGATGCTTCTATCAGCGGAGAGGCGCAAACAAGAGGCTGGGAAATGGCTCCCGTTGCGTATGATTCAATCTATGTTTCAGGAGAACCAGGTGTAGATGTACCATTTAGTCCTGGTCAAACTGCCGGTGTCTTTCATTTTGAACTGGCAGGAGATGACGGTATAGTCGACATTCAATGGAGTACCTTAGATACTCTTGGCGGAGTACTCAAAACAGGGGTTTCTAAAGTTCCTGTTACTGCCAACAATGCATCCTGCTGGTCGATTAGCAGAACGGCAAGTGCAGAAGAATTTATTCGAATAGACGGTAATTTCTTTACCGGCAGCGGATTTACCTGGGAAACCTGGTTTTATATAAATCAGCATCTGACTGATAATTCTGACGGATATAATATGATGATCGCATCGGCAGATTTTGATGCCGGTTCTGATGGTAACTGTGATGTTTACCTCGGATTCGGCCATGCAAACCTGCCGAAAAACCACCTTGTATTTAATGTTGGAACTGATATTGCAAATATGGATATGAGCGGTGTATCGGCAGGCTGGCATCATGCCGCCGGTGTGTGGACCCCCTCAGGTATAATAAGTGTTTATCTTGACGGATTGGGTGTTAGTAATTCAGCGAGTAGCAATTTGCCCATTTCTTTGAACAGTATTGATATCGGCAGGTGGTATGATAATGATTATTATTTCGAAGGGATGCTTGATGAAATTCGTTTCTGGAAAACAGCAAAAACGTCTTACGAAATTGTAGATGATATGTACGAATGCGATATTTCTGATCAGTACCTTTATGCCTATTATCCCATTACTATCAATGATATTGCAACACCGACGAATCCGGCGGAATGGGGTTGCTATTTGATTGATCATACTACAAATAACCTGAATTCTGAAATCAGTTGCGGTACTGACTGGGATCCCGAAAATGCTCCACTTGAATGCTGCGATTCCCTTCATTCTACTCCATGCCTGTGCCAGGATGAGCAGGGAAATCTGAATTATGAAATTATTAACGTTACCAACCTGAACGATCCTGATGATTGCTGCTGGAGAATAGAGCTTGATATTAAATGTGATATGCTGTTTATTAACAGGCTCTGGTTTGACTTTCCTGCAGTTTCACCTTTATCACCTATATCAGCTCCTTCAGGCTGGAATGTTGTGCCTTCCGCTTTGGGAAGTGGTAATGGTTATATTTTTGATTTTCCCGGAAGCTTTTTGCCGCAGGGAGTTCATGTTTTCGACATGTGTTTTAGTTCTCCTACAAACCCTGCTCAATTTCCGGTTGAAATTCATTTGCTCGATTATTATGATGATAATAATTACAGTGAAGAATGTGATCCGTTGACTGCAATAATTCAGTGTGATTCTATTTGCACTTGCGACCAGATATATATTTCTGATATTAAAAATGATAGTTTGCCTGATGACAGATGCTGCCATGAAGTTACGGTTCGTGCTGATTGTGATAAACAAGAGATAGTTTATCTGGAATTTGAATATGAAAACAACCTGATAAGTTCATGGAGTACATCCTCCGGCTGGACATCGCTCAGCGGAACTAATAATAGTGATAAATATGAAGCTGATGCCGGTAATATTCTAACCGGAGATCATAACTTTATGTTTTGTTTTCCTATTGATATACACAAAACAACAATAATTCTACATTATCACGGAGCGAGTGATTATGACGTTTGCCCGCCTGATACATTCGATCTGGCTTGCGGTTGCTGCGATAATTTTGAATTCAGAACCACATACAATTTGTATAATATATCAAATTGGAGCAATTGTTCAAAAACCCAATATACATTTGTAACTCTTGAAGCCGGCCCCAAACCTGTTTCCCGGGTAGCAATGCAAATTACAAAAGCCATCAGAACATATCAGATCGAAGACCTGTGGAATGGTTCGGTTTCTACTCATACTATTCCGTTATTAGCATTTTTTGTTTCAACAAGTACTCCCACGTCCTGGTGTCCTACATGTAATCCTCCGGGGGGGAACCCTTGGGTGCCGTTCACGGGATCAGGCAATTCGGCATCGCTTGGTGAAAATCATCCTTACCTGGATTTAGATTATATAAGTTATTTACATAATAACAGCCGCTCTGAATTGATATGGGGAGGATTCAACAGCATTCCTGCCACTGATATTTCCGATGATTCTGATAATAATAACAGTGTTAACTATAGAATTACTTTCCGGAAGACCTGCAATAACGTCGATTTTGGAAATATTCTTGCTGATACAATCAAGTATTGGATACGTTATTACATTACCGATGAAGATTGCTGTACCTGCGATACACTTGTTCAAAGAACGATTGTTATTCCGGTAAACAAAAATAATTCTTCGGCTGTTTCAACTATGTCAATAAATATGGATAATCTTACAACCGGAACATTGAATTATATAAATGACTCTCTGTATTTTCCGCCTGTGAAGATAATTAATATTAAATCGATTTGTTTGGAACCTCTTGGAGAAGATGTTCAAGTTACCTCGATGAAGAATCCGATAACGGGCGAGGATGCGATAATTGAAAACAATATTGCTACTCTGTCAGGCCCATTTATATTAGATTCAATTCCTGAATTACCAATGGAATTTGCTAATCCAAACCGGGACTTCATGTTCAGGAATAAAGTAACGATCCTGTTTGAAGGTGGTGAAAATGAAGATAAAAAAGTAACATGGCCGGAAGAATTCATAGTTACTGCAAAGGTTCCGAGTGATGATAGCCCGGATATACTTGGCAGGGATTATATTCCTGAAGGGATGATGATTAAGACTTTCTCTTTATATCTTACTAATAACAATATCTACGAAGAGCCAATTGCATTCTTCAAATTACATCCGACTTGTGAAGATTGTGAAATTGCTGCTGTTGGAAAACCTTTATCAGATCAGGCTGGAAAAGTATTGATAAAGACTTTGGATGTTGAAGATAAAATGTATTCAATATCCGATACTTATATTTTAGATTCAATACCTGTCCTGTGGCCTGAAAATTGGGCAGGAATAAAGCCGAATGAAACTGCAAGCCCAATTTATGTTACAGTATTGATGCCTGAAGAACTTGAAGGCCAGATGACTATTAACTATACAACATATAATAATGAAGGTATCCAACTTTCACAAGGCGATTTGAATATGCCGGTTTCAGGAGTTATAAGGATTGAAAATAATGACAATGATATTGAAATTAGCTGCTATCCGAATCCTGCCAAAACCACTGTTACTTTTGATATTCATACATCTAAAGTTATAACTAATGTCAGTTTGTTGTTATATGATGAATTTGGAAATAATATCGGAAATATCATGAAAAACCAAAATCTGAATGCCGGAACGCATGTTGTTCCCTATGATATTTCCAACCTTATTTCGGGAACATATTATTATAAGCTTACCGTTAACGGACTTGCTAAAACAAAGGTTCTAAATATTGTCAGGTGATATTAAATGTTCGCTGATATTGAGAATCGATAAATAAAATGCTGTCCCGGTAAAACGGGGCAGCTATTTAGAATAAATCCAATCACACCTTGCGCCAATTATTTTTTTAATAATCACAATCTGATTAAATTTGTAACTGCGCCCGTTTCAGACAATAAACAGGCGGAATAAACGATAAAATGTAAAAATTGGATTTGGATAAACCGGTGATTTAAATGGAAAAATTAAAACAAAGGCTGCTCGAACTGAAAAAAGAACGCAATGCCGTGATTCTTGCCCATTACTATCAGGAATCGGAAATTCAGGATGTAGCTGACTTTCTTGGCGATTCGCTGGCCCTGGCACAGAAGGCAAAGCAAACTGACGCAGACGTGATACTTTTCTGCGGCGTGCATTTCATGGCTGAAACTGCTAAAATACTTAACCCGACGAAAACTGTGCTTCTTCCGGATATGGATGCCGGCTGCTCTCTTGCGGACAGTGCACCCCCGGCAGAGTTCAAAAAATGGAAGGAAGATCATCCCGGACATACTGTTATATCTTATATCAATTGTTCATCAGAGGTTAAGGCGATGTCGGATATTATTTGTACATCGTCCAACGCGGTGAAGATCGTAAACTCTGTTCCTGAGGATACGAATATATGTTTTGCTCCTGATAAGTACCTCGGGGCTTTCGTTAGTAAGCAGACAGGACGCGATATGGTTCTATGGAACGGATCCTGCCAGGTGCATGAAATATTCTCGGAATCCGAGCTGATACGCCTGCAGGGCGAATACCCGGAAGCTTTGTTCCTTGCCCACCCGGAATGCCCGGAAAATATTCTTCAGTATGCCGACTTTGTGGGATCTACCACCGGGATTATCAAAAATGCCGTTGAATCGGATAAAAAGCAGTTCCTGATAGGTACAGAGCCCGGAATTATCCACCAGTTAAAAAAAATAGCTCCGGAAAAAGAATACATCGAAGTGCCTAACCTTGAAGGATGCAGTTGCAATAACTGTCCGCACATGAGGCTGAATACGATAGAGAAAATGATAAAAGCCCTTGAAACGCTTCAGCCGGAAATAGTGATGGATGAAGAACTCAGGCTTGGCGCGCTGAAACCTTTGGAAAGAATGCTGGAGCTTAGCAAGTGATAGAATACCCGCAAATAAAGACAATACCGGCAGAATACCTTCATAGGAAAATTGAAGAATTCCTTTCCGAAGATGCACCCGAAGGTGATGTTACAACATTGGGAACTGTAGATCCGGAAGAATATACAGACGCTTTTATCCAGGCTGAGGAGGATATTATATTCTGCGGAATGCCTGTAATCAGGGCAATTTTTTCGGATGAGATTGAACTGGATACAAAAGTTCAGGATGGCAACAGTATAAAAAAGGGCGATATTATTGCTGAAATGCAGGGCCCGGCGGCAGAAATACTCACAAAAGAAAGAGTTCTACTGAACCTGATCCAGAGGATGAGCGGCATTTCTACTATGGCCGCGAAATATGCTGCCATAACCAATCCTTACAATGTTAAAACACTTGATACTAGAAAAACTACTCCCGGGCTGCGCTTATTTGAAAAATATGCAGTTGTAATGGGAGGGGGGTACAACCACCGTTTCGACCTGTCGTCGGGAATTTTAATTAAAGATAATCATATCCAGGCTGCCGGCGGACTAATGGAAGCTGTAGAAAAAATCAAAAATACGGGCCATGATTTGCCCGTAGAACTTGAAGTGGAAAGTATTGATCAGCTAAAAGCCGGAATAGAAGCCGGCGCTGACGGTTTCCTGCTTGACAATATGCCCCCGGATATGGTTGATTTTGCCGTAAGGCTGGTGCGCAGGTATGCCGGCGGCGACAAGCTTTTCCTTGAAGCTTCCGGAGGAATTACGCTCGATACAATAGAAGCTTATGCCAAAACCGGCGTGAATGCCATATCTACCGGGGCACTTACACACAGTGTGAAAAGTGCTGATATACACCTGGAATTTTTGTAAATACAAGTGGCCTTTCATTCAAAAAAACACATTGCTAATATTTCCATCTTTATCAGGAAATAAATAATCCGGCGGAACGAAGCCGCCGGATTATTAGTAAATGCAAAAATGTTAAATTATTTCAGAATCTGTAGGCAAGGCCGCCGCTGAGAATATTCAGCCTGCTGAAACTGAAATCGAGATAGATATCTACCGGCCCTAAATGGCTTGTCAATCCAAAAGTAAATTTCACATTCTGATCGTTAAGGTTCAGGGTTGCTGTTTGTGGTTTGGTATCACCCGGGTATCCGAGTTCCGGTTCCGGCGGATGAATTGTGTTGTTTACTCCGTCGGGATCCATTGTATATCTTAAAAGTCCAAGCTGTGCCTGTGTTTCAACAGGCAGATAATATTTATAATCAGCTGAAATATTAACCAGTTCAACTGAAATACCAGAGTATATCTCCAGGTAATCTCCGAATCTTTTGCCGGCGTGAAGGTTGAAATTCCAGAAAGTAGCATTAGATTTCATATCTGCATTTGTTTCTCCGATTGAGTTTTCCAGGCTGGTTCCCTGGTAAACTGCCTGGACGGCAATATCAACACCAAGCGAATCAAAATACTGCGATAGGCTGTGCTTCAATCCCAGGCCCCAGAAAGCAAATTCGCCAACGGTTTCTCCCATATTAACCGGCGGGATAAAACGTATCAGCGCCTCGGTGCCATGCCATGAACCGATCTCGAACTGGGGAACTGCCGCGTACAATGTTGACATATCTGCGCCTTTAGGCAGGCTGAAATAACTTGGCATGCCGTCAAGAACTGCCAGAACGCTGTCCTGAACATCCTTTGGTAAAAATCCCCATGCGGGATGCCTTTTTGCAAGCTTTTGCAGTACTCCGTCTTCAAAAGTAAGTGAAGAGTCCAGATTACCAAGTATTGTTGCAGTTTTTTCAGGTGGCCGCAAGTCGCCGGACTTAACTCCGTCGTAGAGCATATTTTTCAGAAGGTAAACCATCAGGCCTACGGTATCTTTGATATTGAATGATCCGTTTATATAATCTATCGAGGCATATTCTCCTGCTTTTCTAATATCAAATGAATCTGTAGGAAATTGTGGAGTATAACATAGCATATCATCCTTTACAAAGCCAGTCATTCCGTTCACTGATACCCTGAAGTATGGCTTGTCCACCTTTTCGGGAACATATGCCTGATGAAAAAAGCGGGAGTTCGATGTTGAATTTATTGATTCAACTAAAGGCTGGAGGTATGGTATGCCGTTCAATTGAAAAATTTCTTTAGTCAACTCCCTTGTCAGTTCAACTGATGTTTCATTGTATTCGGATTTTGCGTTTGAAAATGCTATCAGTAACAGAATAAATACTATCGGAATCTTTTTCATCGTATTTCCGTTTATTTTAGAAATTTTTTCTTTACAATTAAATACACGGGAAAAGCAATTATGATAACAGGTACAACAAAAACTAAGATCTTCAGGCCTGTAAAAATACCGGATAGGACTATGCCCATTAAACCGAAAATCATTTGAATTGCAATAATTGCGACAACAATAGCGATAATCCATGCAAGAATTGTTTTGAACATCTTTTTTTCCTGTTTATTCCAAATACTTTATAATTTTAACGAAACAAAATAATTTTAATTTATGAACTTAATATAAATCCTACATTTTTTTGGCCGAAAAGTTTCATCAGTTTTTTTACTGTCTCATGGTTGAGCGGTATTTTCACGTCTTCAGCAAGCAGCATATTTCTGTATCCGTTCGAAGCATCATAAATATTGAACATGATCCTTACTCCCTTGCCTTGATTACCGCATAATGTAGATTTCATTGTTTCAATTGGCATTATCATATCGTCCCTGTTCAGGTCAACCCATATTTTGTATCCTTTGGCATAAGTTGATAATGCTTCGTCAACAGGCATAAGTTCATCAACATAAACTTTCATCTTGTCATTTTCTACTTCCGCTTTGCCCGTAATAATAACTACCTTGTCTTTATCCACATTATGAGCGCATTTCTTATAGGTGTTAGGCCAGATTATTGCTTCTGCTTTACCTGAAAAGTCCTCAAAGGTCAGGATGGCGAACATTTTGTTGTTCTTGCTTCTTTTTTCACTTACTTCATCAATAAAGCCGCAGATCATAACCTGCTGGCCGATGAGCTTACTGTTTTTATCACCGAGATTCAAACTTGAAAAAGAATTAATATATGGCAGGAAACGTTTTAACGGATGCCCGCTGACATAAAAGTTGAGTACTTCTTTTTCATGCTCCAGCCGCTCTTTTTCTGTCCATTTTTCTACCTCCGCTACTGCCGGCTCGGACAGCTTCATTTCAGCAACATCACCAAAAAGGCTGTCCATCTGTGAGTTCTGGGATTGGTAGAAAGCTTTTGCATAGTCCAGTGCAGAATCGATAGAGGCTAGCAGAGCAGCCCTGTGTCCTGTTCCGAGTTTATCAAACGCTCCGGCACAAATCAGGGCTTCGATTGCACGGCGGTTCACATGTCCTTTGTCGACCCTTGCAACAAAATCGAAGAAGGAAGAAAACTCCTGCTCGTTCCTGGATTCGATAATTCCTTCAACAGCCGGGACTCCTACGTTCCTCAATCCGGCAAGCCCAAAGTATATTTCTTTACCAACGGCATTAAACGTCGCAATTGATTTATTTATATCCGGAGGTAATACTTCAATTCCGAATGATTTTGCTTCATCAATAAGCTCAACAACTTTATTCTGGTCATTCATTTCAGCAGTCATATTTGCAGCAAGGAATTCGGCAGGATAATGTGCTTTCAGCCAGGCTGTCTGATATGCAAGGTAGGAATAAGCAAGTGAATGTGATTTATTGAAGCCATAGCTGGCAAATTTTTCGATTAATTCAAAAATCTCAAGAGCAAGTTTCTCACTAATTCCGTGTTTGGCGGCTCCTTCAATAAAGGCAGGTTTTTGCGCATCCATCAGTGCTTTTTTCTTTTTACCCATGGCACGACGCAAAATATCTGCCTGCCCCAGGGTGAATCCGGCAATATGCTGAACAAGCTGCATTACCTGTTCCTGGTAAACTATAATGCCATAAGTGTTTTTCAGAGACTGTTCCATAATTGGATGGAGGTATTCAATAGGTTTTCTGCCGAATTTTCTGTCTATAAATGTCGGGATGTTTTCCATGGGCCCGGGCCTGTATAGAGCATTCATGGCAGTCAGCTCTTCAAGGTTTTTTGGCTTTAGCTGCCTCAGGTATTCCTGCATACCTCCGGACTCAAACTGGAATATTGCCTGAGTATTACCATTGCCGAGCATATCATAAGTTTCTTTATCTTCGAAATCAATATCATCGATCTCGATATATTCACCCGTGTTATTTTTAATCATAATAAGGGCGTCTTCAATTATTCCAAGGGTTTTAAGTCCAAGAAAGTCCATTTTCAGAAGGCCTGCTTCTTCTGTTTCATCCTTAGTAAACTGTGAAGCTACTTCAACTGATTGTCCTTTGGATTTCGAGGATTGGTACACAGGAATAAACTCGGTAAGCTCGTCGGGAGCGATAACAACTCCGGCGGCATGTGTTCCGGTATTCCTGTTTTTCCCTTCCAGTATTTTTCCAAACTCTACCAGCCTGTTCAGTTTTGGGTCTTCATCAAGATATTTTTTTAACTCGGGAAGTTTAACGGCTTCAGCCAGTTTCATCGGTTTGCCGCCTTTAACGGGGATTTTTTTGTTTATGTCGTTTATTTTATTATGATCTATTCCCAGTACCCTGCCTATATCTTTAAGTGCTGCTTTTGTGGATAATGTTCCGAAAGTAATGATCATAGAAACAGCATTGGCACCGTATTTTTCCTTTACATATTCGATAACTCTGTCGCGTTTATCGTCAGCGAAGTCGATGTCAATATCGGGCATTGAAACACGTTCAGGATTAAGGAATCTTTCGAAAAGAAGATCATAGGGCAGAGGGTCAACATTGGTTATGCTCAATGCATAAGCAACAAGGCTTCCGGCGGCAGACCCACGCCCGGGGCCTACCCTGACTCCGAGTTCCTTTGCTGCGCGAATAAAGTCCCAGACTATCAGGAAATAACCCGGGAAACCCATTTGTTTGATAACACCAAGCTCATATTTTGCCCGTTTGTCAATGTCATCGGTAATTTCAGGATATTTTTCTCTAAGGCCTTCGTAAGTAAGCTCTTCGAGATATTCATCAAGATTAGTAGCTTTAGATGTTTCAGGAATAGGGAATACCGGCATGTGCAATGTTTTTGGCATTTCCACATTGCATTTTTCGGCAATTTCAACAGTATTTGTAAGTGCTTCGGGAAATTCCGGGAAGAGTTTTTGCATTTCATCAGTTGTTTTAAAATAAAACTCCGGAGTTTTATATCTTAAGTCATCAACATTTGCAGTCCCTGAATTGGATGCATTGCTATCTTTTATATGAAGCAGAACGTTATGAGCGGTGGCGTGTTCTTTCTTCAGATAGTGAATATCATTTGTTGCTATCATTTTAATGCCGAGTTCAGCAGCAATTTTCGGAACATGCTCAATTATCAGGTCGTCTTCCGGGAAATTATGCCTTTGTAATTCAAGATAAAAATCATCACCAAAAAGGTCTTTATAATATTGAGCTTCGGATTTTGCCTTTTCAACATTACCGTCAACAATATGAGCGCTAATTATACCGCCGAGGCAGGCTGAAGCAGCAATAATTCCTTCATGATGTTTTTCAAGAAGCTCCTTATCGATTCTTGGCCTGTAGTAAAATCCCTCGGTATGCCCGAGCGAAGTAAGTTTCATCAGATTTTTATATCCGGTCCAGTCTTTTGCCAGTAACAGCAGGTGCAGGTAATTTCTTGTTTTTTTGCCGTCGGGCAGTTTTCTTGTCGGAGTCCGGTCAAATCGGTTAACTGAAGCCACGTAGGCTTCAAAACCAAGAATTGGCTTTATATTGGAAGATTTGCATTTTTTATAAAACTCGTAGCATCCGAACATAACACCATGGTCTGTTAGCGCTATTGCCGGCTGGCCGTCGGCAACGGCAGCGTCAACAAGTTCGGAAGTTGTTGTAATTGCATCGAGTAATGAATAATGTGTATGGTTATGTAAATGTACAAAGTTCGACATTTATACGATTCTCCAAATTTCATAATAATGGACAAATTTATGAAAAACTGACTAATAGTTATCCACAAAAGGAGTATAGATTGTTAACAGAATATTATAGATTCAAATCTGGCGCTGTGCCCAAGGGAATTGTAAAAAAGAATTTACTTCCCCTGCCTTCTTCACTTTCCACCCATATTTTGCCGCCATGTTTGTCAACAAATTCCTTACACAGAATCAAACCAAGTCCCGTTCCTCTTTCATTATTTGTACCGGGGACTGATATTGTATTCTCAATTTCAAAAATTGAATTTCTGGTTTTTTCCGACATACCGGTTCCATTATCTGCTACAGATAGTAAAATAAAACCTGTATCATCATATTTTTGGGCTGCAATAATTATTTTACCACCTTCCTGTGTGTATTTGATTGCATTTGATATCAGATTTCTTAATATTGTGTTAAACATGTACTCATCAACATTCACAGTATAATTGCCGTCTATGTGGTCTGATAATTCAATTAATTTATTTTTTGCAGGCAGTTTAAATAAGTCAATTATCGGTTTAGTCAGTGTTGTCAAATTCTCAGGTTGTGGAGAATAAACTATTTTACCACTCTGGGACCTGGCCCATGATAGAAGATTTTCCAATAATTTTAATAAATTTGAAGAACTTGAATGAATTTCAGAAACGAATTCAATTGTTTCTTCCTTATCGAAAGAGTCGAAGTCTTCATCGAGTAATTTTGAAAGGCCGACTATACCTGCAACAGGGTTTTTCAGGTCGTGAGCAATAATTGAAAAGAATTTATCCTTTGTATTAACTGCGATATTCAGTTCCCGGTTAGTTTGTTTTAACTTTAACTCCGAGCTTATAAGCTGCTTGTTCAGGCGTCTTGTTTTAATGTTTTTAATTATGTATAATCCGATAAATAAAATTAAAAAAGGATATATGGTTAAAGTTATTAAAAGGAATATCTTATTTCTGCTTATCAGGGATTCTATTGTACTATTTTCGTTATATGAAATTATATAGGCAACGGGGCTGTTGCTAATATTCTTTATGGAATAAAAAGAAATTGAATAATATAAGCCGTTGATGTTCTGATAAATAGAAAAATTACGGTTGCTATTTAATTTGTCCTGTATGAATGGTTTTACGTTAGTGCATATTTGTTTCATTATGCTGTCATTTTTCGGGGAATGTTGGTCAAACTTCTTTTCGTATAGATAGTTTTCTGATAGCGAACATGGCAAATAATTTTCTAATTCGTCATTGAATAATTTTTCTAAAACCACTTTTTTCTTTATGATGAAATATGTTTTCTTTTCGTTAATTAATGCTAATTGGTCTCTTATCGCACCGAAAGAAAAACTTGTTTCAACACTACCAATATGTTCCTTATTATAAAATAGCGGGAATACATTTCTGAAACCGTTGTAAATCCTGCCTTCTTCAAATCCATGTACTTCAATTTTTTTTTCATTACAAATCTTAACCGAAAGCCTGATATTGGTCAGGTCGTCTCCGTATTTACCCGGCCTGTGAAATCTGAGATAACTATAATTGTTCCTGGTATGAAAATGTAACTGCTTTATTCCGATTGATTTCAGATTGTCATAAGTAGGATTGAGTTTATCAAGCAAGGTTTTTCTGATTTCATCATTTTGTTTGCTGTCTGTTTCATTGTTTTTACTATATAATTCAAGGATTGACTGTTGATTTAAAGTTTCTTCATATATAGATTTACTAACCAGGTTGAATGAATTAACAACTGATTGAACCTTGATCTTGAAGTCGGTAGTTTGTTTTTTCAGATAATCGGATATAAGCTGATCATTATAATAATCAATTGCGAAAAATATAAATATTTCGCCGCAAATAATTGTTATTGCCAACAGCCAGTACTTTTTAAATCTCAGGTAATAATTTCTTTTCAACTAAAATCCGTTATTTTTTCAACAGCAACTGTAATAATAAACATTTATTTCAAAAAAATCAACAAAAAAATGATCCTGTTCTGTTTTTTTTCCTGCAAAAATGAAAAATTAAGCTGATAATATTATGGCAGTTGAATTTCAATTAAAGATAATTATATTTGTACAAATATTATTGATCAAAGGATTGAGTTGAATAAGAAGAGAATATTTATATCAGCCGGAGAGCCTTCAGGCGATTTACATGCAGCAAGGCTTATGGCCGAAATTAAAAAAATATATCCTGAAATTGAGTTTGTCGGACTTGGCGGTAACAGGATGGAGGCTGAAGGCCTTCGGTCAATTATCCCGATATCTGATCTTTCAGTTGTTGGTTTCTGGGAGGTAGCAAAGAAATACAGGTTTTTTAAAGAAGTATTAAATAAATGTTCTGAAATAATTTCTTCCGGTGATATTGATCTGTTCATACCTATTGATTATCCGGGCTTTAATATGCGCCTTGCTGCTAATGCAAAAAAAGCTAAAGTACCTGTTGTATATTATATTGCTCCTCAGCTATGGGCATGGGGGAAAGACCGGGCAAAAAAACTTGCCCGAGTTTGTGACCGATTGCTTGTATTATTCCCTTTCGAGGAAGAGTATTTTTCCTCCTTCGGAATAAACACCACATTTGTTGGCCATCCTCTGCTTGATAATTCTATGTTTGATGAAGTTGATCCGGCAGATAAAAAAAATATTATTGCTTTTTTGCCCGGAAGCAGGATCCAGGAAATAAAAAGGCATGGCAGATTAATTCGCGAAACAGCTATCCTGGTTGAAAAGGAACTGCCTGAATTTGAAATATGTATTGCCAGGCCTGAATCTGTTGATATCAGTCTTTATAAAAATATTTGTCCTGATGAATCTGGATGGAACTTGATGTCGGATTCAATAGAATTGATGAAACTTAGTCGGGCCGGGCTTGTAAAAACAGGAACATCTACTCTTGAAGCTGCATTGTGCCTGATGCCCTATTCTATGTTTTATCATGCTTCGGCATTAACTTATTTTATGGGTAAAAAATTGATAAACCTTGAATATATATCGTTGGCAAACATATTGATGAAAGAGTTTGTTGTTAAAGAATTTGTTCAAAGAGATGCCAGGCCGGAAAATATTTCATCTGAGATAGTTAAGCTGGCTGTTGATGGTGATTATGCTAACAATCAGATATTAAAATTTAAAAAAATAAGGGAAATTCTCGGAAAAAAAGGAGCATCGGAAAATGCGGCAAAAATTTGTACTAAGGATTACTTGTTATGACGATCAGGCTGTCATTTAAATATCGGGTTGCCGTATTTCTTTTAAGGTTACTTGCTGCAACGTGGAGAATCAGAATTTCCGGTGAAATGCCAAAAGAAAAAGGTGTAATAGCCTTTTGGCATGGCTATATGATGCCTGTTTGGAAATATTTCTCGAAAAGAAAACCGGGAGCGTTAATAAGTTCAAGCAAAGACGGACAGATACTGACGGAATTACTTGAAAAATGGGGCTATAATGTTGTCAGGGGATCATCTCATAAGCGTGGCAGGGAAGCACTTCGGGAAATGACTCTTCTTAGCGGGGACAGGCTTTTTCTGATAACTCCCGACGGCCCAAGAGGCCCTGAAAGGAAATTCAAGGCAGGAGCGGTAATTACTGCCCAAAGGGCTTCTGTTCCCCTGTATCTTTGTGGTGTTAGAATTAGAAATGCTAAGATTTTCGGCAAAAGTTGGGATCATTTTATGTTGCCGCTTCCATTTTCGAAAATAGATTTGTTTATGCCTGATGGAATTATTATACCAGCAGATGCTGACAAAGAACAAATAAATTCTTATATTTGTAAATGTGAAAGTGAGTTAAACAGACTATACTAATTTTTTTGAATAAAAGGCTAAAACCGGATGATAGGATTATTATCAAAGATTTATCAGAAATTTGTGGCAAAGAGAAACACCGGGTTTGATAAGGAAAGCAAGGAAATAATCAAAGCCTCCGTTCCAGTTATCAGTGTTGGCAACCTTAGCGCCGGGGGAACAGGTAAAACCCCCTTCGTGGAATTCCTTATGAAAATTTTATTGCAGTATGGCCATAAGCCAGCCATCATAGGAAAAGGGTATAAAAGAAAAAGCAAGGGCGATGTGATTGTTTCCGATGGCAAGGAGATACTGCTGAATGTTGATGATGCGGGCGATGAGATGTATATGCTTGCCGGAAAGTTCAAAGTTCCTGTAATTTCAGCTAAGTCAAAATCTGATGCTGCCGTTATGGCTTCCGATAAGTTTGATATCGATTGTATTATAATCGATGATGGTTTCCAGCATAGGAGGCTTCATCGTGATATTGATATTCTGCTTCTTGACCAGGATACACTTGACAATCCTGACCTTATACCCAAGGGCAGGCTAAGAGAGCCACTGAACAGTATTGAAAGAGCGGATATTATTTGTTTGATGGGAAGTACAAGGATAACAGACGAGATCAAACCGTTTATCAGTGACAGGCAAATAGTTATCAGGGCCAGCGGAAAAGCTGCAAGGCCATACATGATTAACAGCGATAAGCAATATGATCATGATACCGAAAGCTCCTTCAGGGGCGGCGTTATAAGTATTTCGGGTATAGCAAGGCCCGAAAGGTTCGAAACTATGCTCAATAAATTGAAATACAATGTCCTGGATAATATTCGGCTTGATGACCATCATGACTATACTTTAAATGACATGACAATGCTTGAAGAAAAGTGCAAAGAGCATAATTGTTACAGGCTGATAACTACCGAAAAAGATGCAGGGAAACTTCAGAAATTCAAAGAGTATTTTGAAACAGCAAATATTGAAATAGCTGTTATTCCGATATATTTGAAAATTGTTAAGAACTTTAAGCCTCTGGGTGGGAAATTAAGAAAAGTATTAAATACAAAACCCAGGAAAGTTCTTCCAAAAAAAACAAATTACGATAAAAATAAACAATCGTCAGGAAATAAAAACCGGAATTACAAATCCGATAATCCAAAGAGAAAATATAATAAAAATAACAGGAAAACATGGAACAAAAAACCTCAGCAAAAGCGAAATCCGGAATAGTTTTTTTATTAATGATTTTTATAGCGGGAATTTATTCCTGCGAATTTCGAAAAGAAGATAAAATTAAAATAGCTGTTTCAAAATCCTGGGGCAGTGCTCATTATGTTCAGTATGAACAATGGCTGAAATCAATTGACCCTTCATTTGAATATGTTAATCTGTACGGCCTGGAATATGATGAGGCAATTGAAGAATTAAAGCAATGCTATGGTATTGTCCTCAGCGGAGGCCCCGACGTGGCTCCCGGTGTATATGGCGATCCTCTTGATTCGGTGCGTTGCGGGATAGATTATATGAGGGATACCCTGGAATTCAAAATTATTGAATACGCCCTAAACAAGACAAAAATGCCAATACTCGGAATTTGTCGTGGCGAACAGATACTTAATGTATATCTTGGCGGTACTCTTGTGGTGGATATACCCACCGATTTTGATACAACCATTACTCACAGGTGCGAAGACCCTGCCGATTGTTTCCATGAAGTTGCTGTTGCTGAAGGCTCGATGCTGAATAAAATTTCTAATGTAACAGGTGGCACAGTTAATACTAATCATCATCAGGCTGTTGAAAGGTTAGCTGATGGCTTGAAAGTGACTTCGAGATCAATAGACGGTTTGGTGGAAGCTTATGAATGGATTAATCCATGCATGAAACCATACATGATGGCTGTTCAATGGCATCCTGAAAGAATGGAACAGTCAAACCCGCTTTCCAGGCCAATTGCTGTAAGTTTTATTAATGCGGTTAAGAAATATTTTAAGTTGCGTGAAAATTGCTGCAGTAAATCTTGTAAATAATTGTTTATTGAGATGAGGATTTATTCGCAGACCAAAATTTGATTAGCCGAGCGATAATAAATATTTTAGCTTCTGCGGTTCAAAAATAAATTCGGGTGCAAAAACCAACTCAGATGGCAGCAGAATCTATCTCTAAAGTTTGCTTATTTGTGGTATATTTTCGGTTGAATTGTCGACTATCCCCGAGCCTTTAAAAAAAATATAACATTTTTTTTAAAAAAGTGAAAAAAAAACTAATTTTACCTGTTATATACTATGAGATACTTAGTCGGGAAAGAGAGCGGAGATTGTAATGAAGTTTTTGAAGGTGTTTGCTTTATTTTTTTTATTTCTAATATATGGCGCTATGGCTCAGCGTTATGCTGATTATCCTTATGAGTCGAGATTTGCATACGGCATATTTGGCGATCCGGGCCTGAATATATATAGTGCAGATTTTAAAAAACTTGAACCATATCCTAATTGCTGCCTTAAATTTGAATCAGGAAACGGGCTTCATCTTGCAGGTGGATTTTTCTTTATTATACCTTTATCGGGCAAGTGGGAAATAGATACCAGAATTTTATACGGGGATTTAAGCGGCTTGCTTACCAGCGAGGAGGATATTGCAGAAATATTAAATCCTAATACCGGCGGGACAATTGCCGGACGTATTGAGCACAGTTTGGATGCCAGGATCAATACAATAGGAATATCTCCTTTATTCAATTATAGGTTTTCAGACAGGTTTAGGTTTCGCCTTGGATTCAATACCTCAATAGTGGTAAAGGCAGATTTTACACAAAAGGAGAAAATCTTATCTCCTGATTATGCAGTTTTTACTGATACAAAAAGTAAAATACGACATGAGTATTCAGGCGAAATACCTGATCATAACAAATTAAGTTTTTCAATTGTGGCAGGTATAAGCTATGATTTCCCTATGAATAATTCCCGGACATTATTTTTCACACCAGGGATAAACCTGGAGTACGGGCTTGTTCCGGTTGTAAAGAACCTGAGTTGGAATACAAATGTAATCAGCGGTGAAATAGCTGTTAAATATTCGCCACGCAAACTTGTTCCGCCACCGCCACCGGTTGTTCCGCCAGTAGCGCCACCAATGGCGCCTATGCCCGAGCCTCCGTTGCCACCGGTACTGGACGCATCAATTACAGCTGTTGGCTATGATGAAGGTATCGAACAGGACTTTTCAGTAATCAAAGTTGAAGAAGTGCTGTTGCGGCATGTATATCCTCTTCTTAGTTACGTATTTTTCGATGAAAATTCATCAAAAATTCCGGAACGTTTTTCTTTGATGAATAAAACAGGAGCAGAAAATTTTGACTTTATTATGCTTTCCGGGATGGAGCGAATGAAAGTTTACAGGAATATCCTGAATATTGTCGGAAAACGAATGATAGAAAATCCGGATGCAAAAATCGAATTAACAGGATGCAATTGCGATTTCGGGCCGGAAAAAAATAATATTAAACTTTCTGAATCCAGAGCCAATACTGTAAAGGATTATTTACAGGATATCTGGGGATTGGAGCCGGGCAGGATAAATATCAAAGCAAGGGGATTGCCCGGAAAAGCTTCAAAGATAGGGGACCCGGACGGTAATGCTGAAAACAGAAGGGTGGAAATTACATCCGATGATGAAAATATTTTATCCTATCTGGAAATAACTGATACTATCAGAACTTCACATCCGCCGCAAATAAGATTCAAGATAAGGGTGAATACCAGCATTGGTATCGAAAAATGGAAAGTAATTGTTTATCAGAAAGGTGAGGAAATTCGTGGATTTTCCGGAGAAGGCCACCCACCTGCAATTATTGACTGGAAAATTGAGGAAGAAGATGTTTCTAATTCGAATCTAAAATTTGATCATCCGATCAATTATGTTCTTATCACCACTGACAATGATCAAAAAATATGGCAGTCTCTTGTTCAGACACTTCCGGTGCAGCAGGTTACAATTGAGCAAAAGGCCGAGGCAAATAGTACGTCTCAAAATGAAATACAAAAGTTCTCTCTGATTTTATTTGATTTTGATGAAGATCAGTTAGATATTGCAAATATGAGACTGGTTAGTGAAGCCAGGAAAAAGCTGAGTAAAGGCGCCAGAATTACGATTACAGGCTACTCGGACAGAACCGGAAGCGAAGATTATAATATGAAGTTATCACTGAGAAGAGCAAAAACAACTGCTTCTGCTCTTGGTGTAGGATCGTCCAGAGCAAGAGGAGTGGGAGAAAGCAAAATAATATATGATAACAATACTCCTGAAGGTCGTTTCTATTCAAGAACCGTGGAAATTGAAATACAAAAATGATGTATCTTAAATTAATTGAAAAACAATATGAATTATAAATCAAAAATAATGTACAACCTGATAATTCTCAGCTTGTTTCTCCCTTTGAATTTAACTTCCGGTTCAATTGACAGTAGTATGCTGCAGGTTTATAATTATCCTGATATGCAGTATTACTTTCGTCTTTTCGATGATGATGGTAATGAGTTGCGCAGAATAAAAATGGACGATTTTTCTCTTGAAATAAATGGAGAATCAAGTACAATTACCGATTTCCATGCTCCTGAAAGTATATCAAAATACTCTTATCTTCTTTTGATCGACCGTTCACTTGCTTCCGGCTACCAGGATTTTCCAGGTGATGAAAATTATACAAAAAGCGAGGCATTTATTAACGTTGTCAGACAGTTTATCGACAGCCTGAAAATAAATAGAACCGAATGTGCAATCACTGTGTTTTCTCATTTTTCAGAGATCAGGGCCGGTTTTACAACTGATAAGGATTCACTCCGAAGCTGTCTGGATAGTATTCCTTTTGCTGGTGGAATTGACCTGAATTCCGCTTTCCTTGGAGACAGATGGGGAGACCCTGCTCCTGCCGACCTGATGGACAGCGCGAAATATCAGCCGGCAGTTATCATGCTGCTTGGAGGAAACCATGAATTGAACCATAGCGGGATACCTGAAATAGGTGAAATTATCGGGAAATTTGTTAAAAATTATTCTCTTTTTTATTCTTTATGTGCTTTTGAACCGGATTCTTTGACCAGGGCAACCCTTGATTATATTGCTGATGAGGCTGGCAATAACAGCCGCAATATTTATGGAATAAGTGATTACAATTCTCTCAGGTATGAATTCAATGAAATAATTCTTGATAACTGGTATTATGGATATGCCGATCCTTTAATGGTTCAGTGGGATGGTGATTGTAGCAGCGATAACGGGAAATTAGTTTATAGCGGAAAAACTCAGGCTGCTTCTTCATTTATTATTGATGTGCCTCACTGGATACAACCAGCCTTAAAAATTGCTCCGGAACTTTTCACTTTCGAAAACTACGAATCCGGACAAAACTACGATACTACTATTACTATCGAAGCCAGGTTCAGCCCGGTGAGAATCGAATCATTGGATATTGATAACGATCAGTTCTCTGCTCCAGGGCTTGAAGATGACCTGCCACTTGAACTTGATGTTGGGGATACATACTCCTTTGAAATAATTTTCACTCCCGACGGAGTACATAATACTGATGCAACATTTGATTTTATTGGGAATCTCTGTACAGGCTTTACTTTTTACCATAGTAGCATACTCGAAGCAAAAGAAAACGAATTAGCTGATATTTCTTTTTATTTAAGAAACGAGAGCTTGTATATTAATAAAAACCAGGAAACTGGTATTATTCTCAGGCAAATTTATGATATGAACGGAAAAAGTATGATAACATCCAATGATATTATTGATTCAGGTAATATTATTTGTGTTGATATTTCACGGCTCGGAAATTCGGTCTATTTTGCGATGGTAAGCCGGGGACAATATGTTTATTATATAAAATTTATTAAGTAGTTGTGACAAACAGTTCAGCTAACTGTTTTTAATCTTAGATGAACGTGATTTGATGTGAGAAGGAATATGAATAATTACAAGATATTAAAAACGGCTTTATGGTTTTTTCTTTTAATTCCTATGTTTCTGCAGGCCCAGCAAATAAGAATAGTTGGTGTTGATGCTTCGAATTATCCCATAATGAAGGGTGAATTGTATATTACCGGAAGCAATGGCAAAGCACTGAGGAATTTCGATCCCTCTGTGGATTTTACTATTACTGACGGTTCATGCGATATTACAAATGCAGAAACAATAGTCTGCGAGGAAAATATATCAAAATTCTCTCTGATACTTCTTATTGATAAATCTCAGTCTATGCAGAATTTCAGGATAGACCCGGATGATAACAGCAGTTTGTTGAGGATGGATTTTGCCAAACAGGCTGCCAGAAGCTGGGTTGATAAACTTCCGGGGAACAGGTCGGAGTGTGCAATAATGGCTTTCAGCGCAGGGACTTATAAAAATCCCCAGTTAGTTCATGATTTTTCTACGGATAAGCAGGAATTAAAAAGTTCAATTAACCAGATAAGTGCTCTCGGGGGAACGGATTATAACAGAGCCTTTTTCGGTACCGAGGGAAATATCGGGCTGATAGAACAGGCCAAGAAAGCAAAGTACAAACCTATTATAATATTTCTTACCGACGGGGAACATAAAGAAGTAACCTACGGGCCTTTCAAATCAGGTGAAGTACAGGATTCACTATTAAGTATAAATGCTACTTTTTACGCTCTGACTATGGGTGTAATAGAGGGAGGATCAATAGAACAACTTGGTGCAATAGCAGGATCTTCCGGCGGAGAAGTATTTCCGGATTTCAAAGGAGAAGAGCAGGTACAGGATATCTATGATTATATTCTTGATAATATTGATCCGGACGATTATCCGGCTCCCTGCGAAATAGAATGGACAAGCTGCTGCGACGGAGGTGATTTGCATATAAGGCTGAATCCCCCATTAGGGCCGGCTGATGATTATTTTGAATACACTATTCCCGAAACTGTTAAGCCAGCCCTAATAATTCAAAATGCAAACCATGAGTTCTTAAATATTGATCCCGGAACTCCGGGATATTCGGAAATAGTTCTTGAATTTAAAGCGATAAATAATCCTGTGGTTCTTGACGGTTTTTCATCAAATGACGGCAGGTTCGGCATAGAATCAGGGCTTGGCGGAACTATGCAGCCCGGAGATGTAAGAGATGTTCGGCTTAGATATACCCCGAATGATTCTTTATGCCATCAGGCTGCTATAATGCTGGAAACAAATGCATGCAGCGGAACAATTATTAATCCTTCTGCCGGTTATATTTATCATTCTGTTGCCGATTTGGGATCTACCCCGCTTAATGTTTCACTAACAAAAAATTTTACAGGTATTTTCTGTAATCATTCTTGCAATAAAATTAAAATTACCGACTACTATATACAGGGATCTGACGCTACATATTTTCATATTACAGATGGTATTTATCGCGGAATGGAGATTGAAGCCGGCCAGTGTGTTGATTTTGAATATTATTTTGTGCCGGACGAGACAAGGTCTTATGAAGCTGAAATTCTTATAAAAACAGACAAAATCAGTGTGATAGGACAATTAAAAGCCATGGGTAAAGGCAGGGCTAATATTGAATCAGTTGCCAGCGTGGAATTTGATAACCTTAATTGCAGGGATACACTGACTTCAACTAAAATTGCACTTAAAAATTCCGGTTTGGGGCCTCTGGAAATTAATAATATTGAAATTACAGGTAGTAATCCGGAATATTTCTATTTTGATACGCTTGCATATCCTGTTACAATTGATCCTGATACGGAAACTGAACTGACATTGTATTTCAAAGGATATATGGCAGGAGCAAAAAGTGCCTCTTTAAAAATTTCAAATAATTCCGAGAATGCTGCTGATTTTCAAATTCCATTAAATGGATTTATTGACGATATAAAAATATCTTCGGATTTAGATACTCTTGATTTTGGATTCAATTGTCCCGGTAAAACAATCACTAAATCAATAACTATTACAAATGATGGTTCAATAGCTGCTGATCTAAGTATTCCTTCAGTCGGAGGTTTCACTCCTGACAATTCGGATATTACTATTGACTGGGGGAGTAGCGGTGAGTTATCAATTTATGTAAATTATCCTAATGCCGGAAGCTATACTGAAATTTTGCAGATAACCGATACTCTCTGCAATTCAATAACGGAAGTTGTTCTTAACGTTGATGTTTATCAGCCTGAATTTGCTGACAGGGACTATATTTTTACAACTGACCTTGGAACACCCAAAGATCAGACTATTTACCTTGTAAACGAAACTCCGCTGGATATTTCCATTAGTTCTTTGGCTGATCTTCAACCGGACAACTCGCAGTTTACTGTCCTGTCCTTTTCAGCAAATACTATTCCTGCATTTGATAGTATAAGTGTTGAAATCAGGTATAACCCGGATGATCCAAGCTCGGTTACCTCTTATCTGATTATCAATGCGGAACCTTGCTCTGTTTCTGACGGGAACTCAATACGTTTGATTGGTAATCCCGGAGCTGCTCTTGCTGAAATTTCCACAGGTGAGTATTCGCAGGTATCAGGAGGAACTATTGATGTTGAAATTGAGCTTGATGATTTGAGTTTTATTGAATATAGCGGATCAGCCTCTTTGTCTTCCGTTTTAAGTTATGATACTGATCTTCTGGAGCCTGTAGGATTTTCAAATACCGGGATGATTGACCTGGCTGGCCTGCCAATTGATGTAAATGAAGATAACCAGATAGTTGCAACTGTTGTTTTCAACGTATTGCATTCAGAAACAAAGAATGAATGCGACCTGACATTTAGTTCAACCAGTTCTGATAACGGAAAAATTTCTTTTGTTGAAACAGGCGGAAAATTTACATATTTACGTTCGCAGGCGATTATAGCCGCACCTGAAGAAATTATTGCTTCTGCAGGGGATTATATAGAGTTTGAATTGTTCCTGAAAAATACGGTCAATGTTGTTCCCGCAATTCATAAAAGTATCTCGGCCGAACTAAAATTTGATGCCACACTTTTAAAACCTGTTGGCAATACTCCCACCGGGTATGTTGACTCTGAAGGAATGAGAATAATACAGTTATCTGACATTAGCCTGTCCGAATGGGTAGAAAATAATCCCGTTGAAAGTTTTAGTTTCAGGGCAATGCTCGGAAGAAAAGCAGAAACCGAACTGATTATTCATAATGCGACGGCCGAAAACGGATTTATCAAATTCGATACCAGCGGAGGTAAATTTATTCTGACTGATATTTGTATCGAGGGAGATAATCCCCGGTTTATAGACCCCTGGGGAAATACCACCACTATAAGGGTATTGCCCAATCCAGTGAATGAAACTTCTGATTTAATTATAGACCTTCTTGAAGAAGGCCAGACAGAAATATTCGTAACTGATATTCTTGGTAATAGGATTAAAACCTTGTTCAAAGGACATACTGATTCGAAAGGAATGGAATTTCAATTACATAGTTCGGAATATTCTACGGGTTCCTATATTATTATTATGAAAACACCGGGAGATATTTACAGCCGGGTTTTCAATATAATCAAATAAGTTTTCCACATTGTTGCTTTTGTGTATCTGATGAAGTAATATTATGATATATATGTAATTAAGTATCAAATTGCTAAAGAATTTTGTTGAAAACTTTTATAATGAAAACTGTGTGACGTTCATAAAGTCTTTGATATTTTATGTATTTTTGTACCTGACAGGATGGTCTGTAATCCTGTCAGGTTTATTTATATAATTACTCTTTTATCAGTTGTAATCTGGAAGCCGTATAAAGGATATTATGATTTCGAAATGGGAAACAGTCAGTAAAAAGAAGGCAGATAATTTCAAGATATTTGATGTGTCCTGGATAAAACGCAGGCATCCTGAATGGGACAAAGAATCAAATTTTGTTGTTCTTGATTCTGCCGACTGGGTAAATATTATTCCTATAACGAAGGATAATAAAATTGTTTTTGTTGAACAATATCGCCATGGTATTGACGATATTACGCTTGAAATACCCGGTGGGCTGATTGAAAAAGGTGAAATGCCGGGAACTGCGGGTGAAAGAGAATGTTCGGAGGAAACCGGGTACAGTTCATCACTAAATGCGGAACTACTTTGCAAGGTAAGGCCAAATCCCGCCTTTCTAAACAATACCTGCTATTCTTATGTATGGTTTGATTGTGAAAAAAAAGGGGATCAGCATTTAGATGGCAACGAAGATATCAGGGTGGTGGAATATAGTTTCGCAGAAGTTAAAGAAATGATTTTAGATGGCAGAATTGATCATTCATTAGTGTTGAATGCTTTTTTTTCCTTTATGATGAAATTTGGTAAAAAATATAATTTTTAACGGCATAGCCGAAATTTAATTTAGATTGAAATGGGAAAAATAATAACAGTTGCAAATCAAAAGGGCGGTGTTGGTAAAACCACAACATCCGTCAATCTCGCTGCCTCTTTGGCAGCGGCAGAACATCCTGTGCTGCTTGTGGATATCGATCCGCAGGCAAATGCTTCAAACGGTGTGGGTGTGAATAGTAAAGAACTTGACAGAACTATTTATGAAGTTCTTGTAAATGACCTCCCCGTTCCTGATACGCTTCAGAAAACTGAAATGCCATATCTGAAACTACTACCTTCTCATATTAATCTTGTTGGCGCTGAAATTGAAATGGTTAATGTGAGCAAAAGGGAAATGGTTCTGAAAAAAGCTCTGGATGACGTTAGGGATAAGTTCAGCTTTATTATCATTGACTGTCCGCCTTCACTCGGGCTACTGACACTTAATGCCCTTACTGCTGCGGATTCTGTACTAATTCCCGTACAATGTGAGTATTATGCTCTTGAAGGATTAGGGCAGTTACTGAATACCATATCAATTGTAAGGTATCATTTGAATCCCGATCTGGATATTGAAGGTGTATTGCTTACAATGTTCGATGCCAGGCTAAGGCTTTCCAACCAGGTTGTTGAAGAAGTTACAAAGCATTTCGAGAATAAAGTATTTCAGACTATTATTTCAAGGAATGTCCGATTGTCCGAAGCACCAAGCCACGGCAAGCCGGTAATTCTTTATGATGCTTCCTGCAATGGTACTAAGAATTACCTGCAGCTTGCAAGGGAAATTGTCAGCAAGAACAAAAATTATCTTGTAAAGAAATAATGTTTTTCAAACAGCATATTATAAATGACTAAAAAGAAAAAAATACAAACTGGCTTAGGCAAAGGGCTGGGAGCACTTCTCCCTTCAATTGAATTCAGGGAGAAAGGTTTTAAAGTTGCCCCCGAAGAACAAGATGAAAATCAGACAGGCGGGCAGCTTGCAATGATAGAAATATCAAAGATACATACAAATCCTTACCAGCCGCGCCAGGATTTCGATCCGATTGCTTTGGACGGTTTAAAACGTTCTATCGAGGAGCATGGTGTTATTCAGCCTATAACGGTAAGAAAAGATATTAACGGCTATGAATTAATTGCCGGGGAGAGACGTCTGCGAGCATCTACAGCTGCCGGGCTTAGCGAAATTCCCGCGTATATACTCGATCTTGATCGCGGTGTTGACAGCCTTGCAATCACAATTATCGAAAATATTCAACGAGAGAACCTTAATCCTATCGAGACGGCTTCAGGTTATCAGCGGCTTATAGAGGAATGCCACCTTACACAGGAACAGGTGGCTGTTAAAGTCGGTAAAGACCGCTCGACTATAACAAATTTCCTCAGGCTTCTTAAACTTCCCGTACAGATACAGGACAGTCTGCGGCATAAATCATTATCGATGGGGCATGCCAGGGCATTGTTGTCGCTTAGTTCAACCGAAAGAATGCTTTCTGCCCACAAGATGATAGAGGAAAACAAGCTAAGCGTAAGGGCAACAGAAGCTCTCGTTAAGGAAATCGAAGATGGCAAAGTAAAGCTTGACGATCACGGAAGAATAATTGTTGAGAAAAAGGGAAGGCCGAAGAAAAATAAACCGGGCTTAGCTCCGGATATCGCTGTTATACTTGAAGATACAGAAGATAAATTAAGGCATATTCTTGGTACACAGGTAAAAATTAATCCCAAATCTGAGGAAAGCGGAATTATTGAACTGGAATTTTATTCCAAGGACGACCTGGAAAGGATAATTGAATTGATGTCTCAGATTGATGCCGGCGCTGTTTGATATGAAAGCTGAAGTAAATGAAACGATAGTAAGGCACAGAACGCAGGTCAGGGTCAGATATGCGGATACCGATAAAATGGGAGTTGTTTACAACGGAAACTATTTTACCTATTTTGAAGTTGGCAGGGCGGAGCTGATGCGCCATTTTGGCTCTCCTTATTCCGGATTTGAAAAAGCGGGTTATCTTCTGCCGTTAGTCGAATCTTATGCGAAATATATCAAGTCATCTTATTATGACGACCTTCTTGATATCGAGGCAATTATGCCACTTGAACTAAAACCATTGCTAAGGTTTGACTACAGGGTTTGGCGTGGAGATGAACTTCTTGCTGAAGGTTTTACGGTTCATTCCTTTCTTAATATCGAAACCGGCAGGCCTGTTAAACCTCCCAAAATATTTAGGGAAGCAATTAATAATATAAAAAATCGTTTATAATTTGTCTGAGAATGCTTATTTTCAGGTTTTAATGAATGGCGTAAGTGTAATTTAAATTAAAAAGTAAAATTTGCCTATGAATTTTGAGCCTTCATTTTTGTGAATTATCAGGATTTATATCTATGAAAAAGCTTTTTGTATTTTTAGCAACAATCTTATTTATCAGTATTTTAGACGTGAAGGCAACCGAGGTTTCTCCTTATCATTTTTTAAGAACTGCATCAAATGCCAGGGCTGCGGCTCTTTCGGGTTGTTATGTATCGATGCCGGGCGATCCTGCTGCCGTGGTTTTCAATCCGGCTACAATTTACACGGTTGAAGAAAAAAAATTCTCTGCAACATTCCTGAAGCATGTCCTTGATATCAATTCCGGTATGGTGACATATACACGTGAATTTGAAGGAACAGGCATTTTTTCAGGAACAATTAATTATACAAATTACGGTTCTTTTGAAAGGGCTGATATGTATGGAAATATTGACGGCACTTTCGGAGCCAATGATATTTCCCTCGGAGTTTCCTATGCAGATGAACTTGATACAAATCTTTTTTACGGAGTAACAGGAAAATTTATTTTCATTACTCTTGAAGAAGCTAATTCAACTGCTTTTGCAATTGATGCCGGCCTTCTTTACAGGATGCCGGATGGCAGAACGCATATTGGATTGTCTGTTCTTCATGCAGGAACTCAGCTTTCCAAGGTAGGGGGGATGAGTGAAAAACTTCCTCTTGATATTCGTGCAGGCTTTAACCACAGGCTACGCGGTTTGCCACTGCTGTTTAATTTCTCTTTCCACCATCTTGGCGATGAGGAAGATAATTTCTTTGATAAATTTATGAATTTCTCTGTTGGCGGCGAATTTTATATTGGTGAATATATCCAGGCACGCCTTGGATATGATAATCAGATTCGCAGGCTTACAAGTATTCAGTCCGATCGCAAGATGTCGGGATTTTCCGGTGGTGTTGGTATAAAGGCAAATAAATTTAATATTGACTATGCAATATCTATGATGGGTTCATCTGCTTCACTCCACAGATTTAGTGTTGCGCTTAATTTATAACTATGATAATTATTAGAAATATATTAATTGCTGTTACAGCATTCTTACTAATCGGGATTTCTTACGCAAAGGATGGTCCCGATATTGTTATCCCGGAATTCCTGGTTGAAGATATGGCTTATGCTTATCATTCGCTGAAAACAATTGAAATCAAGGGGGCCGAGGTAGATGCCTATATTAATGTTAAATCATATCTCGAAAATGCCATTAACCAGGCACAACAGCAAAAATTAAAATCGTTTGACAAGATTAAAGCTCCCACTGAGAGAACAATTATAAGCGATCTGATTAATCTGATGCAAAGGGTTACACTAAAGGGTGTGGATGCAAATAAACACAAAAGGTTTGTAACAGCTCTGACAGAATCATTGAAGGAATAAAATAAAAAAAATAAAAAAATTCAAATCCGGCATAATTTGCCGGATTTTTTTATATTTTGGAATCAATTTATTAACATTCCAATTCAATGCTTTATATTCCGCCTTTAATTTCTTAAATTGTAATTTTGCATGTTTTTAGACGGCAATTTTTTATATATTTTTAAATAATAAAACAGGTAATAATATGAAGCAAACTGTTCTTGAAAAATTCCTGAGATATGCGAAGATAGATACGCAATCACAGGATGAGACAGGCACAACACCAAGTACTCAGAAACAATTTGACCTTGGCAACCTTCTTGTTGAGGAACTTAAAGCGCTTGGGCTTGATGATGTGAAAATCGACGATCATTGCTATGTTACAGCTACACTGAAAAGCAATGTCCCGACTGACCACCCTGCTTATGGTAAAGTTCCCGCGATTGGTTTTCTTGCACATGTGGACACATCACCTGAAGTTTCCGGAAAAGATGTGAAGCCGCAAATAATCGAAAATTACCAGGGCGGTGATATCAAGCTTCCTAACGGAGAGATTACCCTGAAAACAGAAGAAAATCCTGCGCTCGAAAAATGTATCGGACATACTATTATTACAACCGACGGAACAACTCTTCTCGGTTCTGACGATAAATCCGGTGTTGCAGGAATTATGACTGCTCTTGAATATTGGACAAAAAATCCTGAAGCAATTCATGGAGATATTCGTGTCAGCTTTACTCCTGATGAAGAAATTGGCCAGGGAACTAAATTTTTCGATCTTGAAGGTTTCAATTGCGAGTATGCTTACACTCTTGATGGTGAAATGCCCGGCGAACTTAACAAAGAAACATTCAGCGCCAATTCTGCTATCGTTACGGTTAAAGGCCGCGACATTCACCCCGGTGCAGCAAAAGATATCATGGTGAACTCGATCAGGGTTATGGCTGATATTATCGCAATGATGCCTAAACTTATGGCTCCTGAAACAACAGAAGGCTATGAACCTTATATTCATCCATATATACTTGAAGGCGGCGTTGGCAAATCCACTTTAAAAATATTATTCCGTGACTTCGTTACTGCCGGACTGGATGATCAGAAAAAGATCATGGAAAACATAATTGAAGTTGCCCGTAAAATGCATCCTAAAGCTGAAATCAATCTTGAAATTATTGAAATGTATAGAAATATGCGTGATTCTCTTGAAGAAAAACCCGAAGGTTGCGACTATCTTTGGGAAGCAGCAGTTGCTTCAGGAGTTGAACCGCATTGGAGTCCGATCAGGGGTGGAACGGATGGTTCCAGGCTGACTGAAATGGGACTTCCCTGCCCGAATATTTACACAGGCGGCCAGAATTTCCATAGTAAAACTGAATGGATGTCTGCCGATGCTCTTGTAAAAGCTGTTGAGACAATTATTAATCTTGGCAGAATCTGGGTTGAAAAGAAATCATAAATTGATAATTGATGTTGTCATAAGTTGATAATGTCATTCTGAGCGTAGCGAAGAATCCATTTATCTGTGAAATTTGATTAAAATGGATTCTTCAGTCGCTTTGCTCCTGAAGCCTGCCCTGACAGGTCGGGGAATGACAGTTGTTCAAAACATTATATATCAATTTTCTAATTTTCAGAACATTCACACATTTGATAAATTATACATCAGGAGTATTGATGGAACAAAATATCGGTAAAGACGGTTTACCCGGAAATGCCCACAGGGAATTGAAGCCCGGTGAAGAGTATAAACCGGTAATGCCGGCTAATATGAAATTTCCCGAGGTAACTCCTTACTCGGTTTTCATGGGTTTGCTAATGGCCGTTATCTTTTCAGCGGCGGCAGCATATTCCGGCCTGAAAATTGGCCAGGTAATTGAAGCTGCTATTCCCATCTCTATAATTGCCGTTGGCGCATCTGCGGCACTCAAAAAGAAACAGGCTCTTGGACAGAATGTTATTATTCAGTCAATCGGCGCCAGTTCAGGTGTTGTTGTTGCCGGTGCAATTTTTACTCTGCCGGCATTGTATATTCTGGATCTTGAGGTAAGTTTCTATCAGATCTTTTTTGCATCGCTGCTTGGCGGTTTTCTTGGCATTTTGTTCCTGATACCGTTCAGGAAATATTTTGTTAAGGATATGCATGGTAAGTTTCCCTTCCCGGAAGCTACCGCTACAACTGAAATCCTGATTACCGGCGAAAAAGGCGGCACAAATGCAAAGCTTTTGATTGTTGCAGGCCTTATTGGTGGTTTGTATGATTTCGTTGCCTCATCCCTGAAAATCTGGTCTGAGGCATTCTCTTCCAAAATCTTTGGCTGGGGACAGCAACTTGCAACAGACATGAAAATGGAATTCCATTTGAATGTAAGTTCCATGATCTTTGGTTTTGGTTATCTTGTCGGCCTCCGTTTCTCCACCATTATTGCTGTAGGTTCTTTACTATCATGGTTCGTACTTGTACCATTGATAAATGAAGTTGGAGCGATGGTTGCAGAAGCAGGCGGCGGAACAAATATGTTTGCTGATATGTCTGCATCTACCATTTTCTTTGACTATGTAAGGCATATTGGTATAGGCGCAATTGCTATGGCCGGTATTATTGGTATCCTTAAATCATCCAAGATAATTGGCAGTGCCTTTGGTTTGGCTGTAAGAAGCCTTAAAGGCGGCGGTGGCGATGATGCCAATGCCGAAAGAACACAGAAAGACCTGAAAATGACTTTCATTGCAGTATTTTCAGTTCTTACGCTTATTGCAATATTCCTTTTCATTTTCCTTGGTGTTGAAGTAACATTTGTTCAGGCATTGCTTGCATTTATCACAGTTGGTGTTATTTCCTTCCTGTTTACAACTGTAGCTGCAAATGCTATTGCTATTGTTGGTTCAAACCCTGTATCAGGTATGACGTTAATGACACTTATTCTGTCATCAGTTATACTTTCTGCTGCAGGCCTTAGTGGCGAGCAGGGTATGATTAGCGCACTGGTAATCGGCGGTGTCGTATGTACAGCCCTTTCAATGGCCGGAGGTTTCATAACTGACCTTAAAGTTGGTTACTGGCTCGGTTCCACTCCTGTTAAGCAGCAGTCCTGGAAATTTCTCGGAACATTAATATCAGCTGCAACTGTAGGCGCAGTAATATTCGTTCTTAACGAAGCTTATGGTTTTGTAATGACAGCGGATCATCCTGATCCGATGATCGCTCCTCAGGCTAACGCTATGGCAGCTATTATCAAACCACTTATGTCTCCTGATGCGCAGGTTCTTTGGGTATTCTACCTTGTTGGAGCTATTATTGCATTGCTTCTTAATGCTATTAATATTTCACCTTTGGCATTTGCACTTGGTATGTACCTGCCTCTTGAACTGAACACTCCTCTTCTCGTTGGCGGTTTACTGGCACACTTCATCCAGAAACGTTCTAAAGATGAAAAAGTCAACAAAGCACGTCATGCGAAAGGAACTCTTATTTCTTCAGGATTTATTGCCGGTGCAGCCATATTCGGTGTTATCGGTGCTGTTATTAAATATCTGCTCGGAGTTATGTATCCCGGAACCGATCTTGCCAAAGACGGTATCAGCGTAGCTAAGAGTATTTGGGGCGAAGCAGCCGGACATGGCCCGGAAATTCTTGCTCTCTTTGCCTTTATAGGTATCGTCGTATTGTTCTGGTTCATGAGCAATAAAGTATCCCAGAAGGAAATTGACGAAGTATAATTCCGAAGACTGAAATACTTCAAATTCATTTGGCTGTCCGTTTGGGCAGCCATTTTTTATAAAAAAAGCCCTCTCCGGGAAAGAAAGGGCTTTTTAAGTAACAAATATTTAATTAAAAATGATCCCCTTTGTAGAAATCGCAGGCTGCAAGGCCGTTTTTGGCTTTCTGATCGTTAGGATCATATTTTAAAGCTTCCTTGAAGCATTTTCTTGCTTCAGAATTTCTTTCAAGATTAAGCAGTGCTTCGCCTTTCAGAGTATATGCTGCGGGGCTTTCCGGATTTTTCCCTATAAGAAACGCAAAGTTTTCAACGGCTTCTTCGTATTTGCCCAGCCTGAGATGTACAACACCAAGGTGAAAATGTGCAATTGTGAAATCCGGGGCTTCCCTGGTTACTCTTGAAAATTGCTCTCTGGCAACAAAAAGATCGCCATAGTGGTATGAAAGAATTCCCTTCCAGTAAAATGCCATCAGGAATGTTGAATCCATTTTAATTACTTTATCCAGTTTTTCGATCGCTATTTTGATCTTGCCTTGGCGGTAATATGCGAGTGCAAGGTCATACCATGCAGTCGGGAAATCCGGGAGAAGCTCGCAGGCTCTTTCAAGATTTTCAACAGCTTTGTCCAGCATACCAAGCCGGTAGCGGATGTTACCTGCATGTTTGAAAACTATTCCAAGATCCGGATTGTCTTCCAGAGCTTTTTCATAATGTTCAATCGCTTTTAAGTATTGCCCCTGAGTTTCAGCCTGGTAAGCGGCCAATACATTCGGGTCGTCCGAGTCAAATTTTTGTTCTTTACCTCTCATGTGTACTCCTGTATTTCATGATAGATGTGATTATCAATAATATTTCCCCCTATAAGGAACAATTCTATATTAATGAACGAATATATCAGAACTTAATTGGAACAGGAGCTTCTCCGCTATAATCATAGAAGCCTTTTCCTGATTTTCTTCCAAAGTATCCTGCCGCAACCATCTTCTTAAGAAGGGGGCATGGACGGAAGCGCGGATCGCCGATATCTTCATGAAGCACTTTCATAATGGCAAGGGTTACGTCCAGGCCAATCAGGTCTGCAAGGAATAGTGGGCCCATGGGATGTGCCAGTCCAAGTTTAGCAACATTATCGATAGCGTCAACTGTTCCAACTGATTCCATCACTGCGAAAACAGCCTCGTTAATCAGGGGCATTAAAATCCGGTTGGCAATAAATCCGGGATAATCATTTGCAACAACCGGTATTTTACCCAGTTTTTCTGATAATTCTTTAACATCATTGTAGCATTCGTCACTTGTAATCAGGCCCCTGATAACTTCCACGAGTTTCATCACAGGAACCGGGTTCATGAAATGCATACCTATTACTTTGTCAGGGCGATTTGTATGAGCGGCAATTTCGGTTATTGAAATAGTGGAAGTGTTTGAAGCAAGAATAACATCATCGCTGGTAATTTCGCTCATTTTTTCGAAAAGTTTAAATTTAATTTCTTTGTTTTCAGTAGCAGCTTCAATAGCTATGTCAACATCTGCTGCATCTTCCATGTTGGTAGACGTATTGATATTTGCCATTGTATTTTTAACGTCGTCTTCGCTAATCTTTCCTTTTTTTAGCTGCCTTCCAAGATTCTTTTCGATAGTAGCAACTGCCTTGTTCAGCGCATTTTCGTCAATATCACAAAGTAGAACTTCAAATCCTGTTTGAGCAAATACATGGGCTATTCCGTTTCCCATTGTTCCGGCGCCGAGAACGAGAACTTTTTTAATATTCATTTTAAATCCTTCAGGTATAATATGAAACAAGTTGATATTTGAAAATAAATAATGATATTATCAAATTCTGATCTATAACAAACTATTTTATCATTTTATCAGGCAGTTATCAACCGATTGGTCATTTGGAATGCAACTATTATGCCTGCAATATTACTGTTAGCTATTTCCCTGCAAAAGATACGAATAAAATTTTAAAAATTCCATGAATTTCGAATAATTCAATAATTTTTTTTTATTTCAAATTTCTGTTTTCATTGGAAAAATGTTTGGATTTAGATTGAAATTCTATTGATTTAAATGATGGAAATCAGTGACTAAATATGAATTTTTAATTTTAAAAAAAATGAAAAAAAATGATTTGCATGATAACTTCTTATTCTGTTAAGGTTAATAAGCTGCAACATCTGCTTTACAGAGAAAAAAAGATAATTACCCTTAGAATGAAATTATTTTTGATTTATTTTATTTATTCATTAACTTATTGGTGGATGTTATTTGAATGATACGCTTGGGCTAAGATATGGGATATGTGCTTAACGTGAAAAGCGCTATTCTTACTAAAAACGGAATAAGACTATTCGCTTAGATATATTAATTTTATTATTAACAATTATAAGTAGAGCTTATGGATACGATTCTCTATGCAATTCCGGCAGTCGGAATTTTAGCGCTTCTGTTTACTTATGTAAAATCTGCCTGGGTCACAAAGCAGGATCCCGGTAACGACAAAATGAAGAATATCGCAAAATTTATTGCTGACGGGGCTATGGCTTTCCTCAGGGCAGAATACAAAATGCTGGCAATCTTCGTTGTTATTGTTGCAATTTTGCTTGGTATTCAGGGTGGCGCACTTGGTGAAACATCATCACCGCTTGTTGCTCTTTCGTTTATTGTTGGTGCAATTTGCTCTGCACTTGCCGGTTTTATCGGTATGAAAATAGCTACTAAAGCTAATGTCAGAACAACAAATGCAGCACAGACAAGCCTTAACTCAGCTCTTAAAGTTGCTTTCACAGGTGGTTCGGTTATGGGTATGGGCGTTGTAGGCCTTGGTGTTATTGGGCTTAGTGTTCTGTTCATAATCTATTCTCAGATGTGGCCGGGCGATGATCCTGCAACTGTATCTAAAGTGATTACAGTATTGACTGGTTTCTCATTTGGCGCTTCATCAATCGCTCTGTTTGCCAGGGTTGGCGGCGGTATTTATACCAAAGCAGCTGATGTTGGTGCTGACCTGGTGGGTAAAGTTGAAGCAGGTATTCCCGAAGATCACCCGCTGAATCCTGCAACTATCGCTGATAACGTGGGCGATAACGTGGGCGACGTTGCCGGTATGGGAGCAGACCTTTTTGAATCTTATGTTGGTTCGATTATCGGTACTATGGTTCTCGGTACTGCATTTATTTCTACTTTTGCCGGTATGGAGGGTGTTAACCCATTGGCAGCAATCCTGCTTCCGCTGTTTCTTGCCGGGGCAGGCATCCTTGTTTCCATTTTCGGTACATTCTTTGTGAACGTTAAAGAAGGCGGTAACCCGCAGGCGGCATTAAATACAGGTACCTATCTTGCTGGTATTGTAATGATTGCTGTATCCTTCTTTATCATAAAATGGATTCTTCCTGAATCCTGGACTTATATGGATTTACTTTACGGAGCAGAAAGAACTATAACCTCACTCGGTGTTTTCTGGTCAACTATTATCGGACTCGTAGCAGGCCTTGGTATTGGTGCAATAACTGAATATTACACCGGCCTTGGCAAACCTCCTGTTGTAAAAATTGCACAGCAGTCACTTACCGGAGGCGCTACAAATATTATCGCAGGCCTGGGCACAGGTATGATGTCAACAGCTATTCCTGTTCTTCTTATTGCTGGCGCTATCATGGGTTCATTCCATTTTGCAGGCCTTTATGGTATAGCTATCGCAGCTGTTGGTATGCTTGCTACAACAGGTATTCAGCTTGCTGTTGATGCTTACGGACCAGTTGCTGATAACGCAGGCGGTATTGCTGAAATGGCTGAACTTCCGAGTGAAGTTCGCGAACGTACTGATAAACTTGATGCTGTAGGTAACTCTACTGCTGCCATCGGTAAAGGTTTTGCCATCGGTTCTGCTGCTCTTACTGCTCTTGCTCTTTTTGGAGCTTTCATGACAGCAGCACATATCACATCAATTGATATTTCAAAAGCAAATGTTATGGCCGGCCTGTTTGTTGGGGGTATTATGCCATTTGTTTTCTCAGCTCTTGCAATGGGTGCTGTTGGCCGCGCTGCCATGGCTATGATCCAGGAAGTACGCCGTCAGTTCAAGGATATTCCGGAACTTACAGCTGCTCTTAAAATTATGAGAGAAAAAGGCGAGGATCATTCAAAATGGTCTGATGCTGACAAGAAAACTTATGAAGCTGCCGAAGGTAAAGCTGAATATGCAAAATGTGTCGATATTTCAACAAAATCTTCAATCAAAGAAATGGTTCTTCCGGGACTTCTGGCAGTTATCGTTCCTGTTGTTGTTGGTTTCGTTTTCGAAGCAGAGGTACTTGCAGGTATGCTTGCAGGCGTTACCGTAACAGGTGTTCTTATGGCTATCTTCCAGTCAAATGCAGGTGGCGCATGGGATAATGCAAAGAAAATGTTCGAAGAAGGCGTTGAAATTAATGGCAAAAAATACTACAAAGGATCAGAACCGCATAAAGCAGCCGTTACTGGCGATACAGTTGGTGATCCTTTCAAAGATACATCCGGCCCGTCACTTAATATCCTTATCAAGCTGATGTCTGTTGTTTCACTCGTTATTGCAGCTTCCCTGTAATAATTGATATAATAAATTTTTTCCTTCTGCCGCCGGAGTTTTCTCCGGCGGTTTTTTGTTAGAATAACCAAAAATGCTTTGCATTATTGAACATAATTATTAATTTATGCTAAATTATGGTACTGGACGTATTAGTTTTAGTGATAATAAAGGTTCGAGGTAATATATGTACTATTTTGAAGAAAAATATATAAATCCATTCACCGATTACGGTTTTAAAAAGCTTTTCGGCGAAGAACCTAATAAAGATCTTTTACTTGATTTTCTTAATGAGCTGCTCAGAGAAGAACAGGGAGAAATCAAAGATCTGACTTACCTGAAAAGCGAGAATCTTCCTTCCGCTGAAGCTGATAGAAGGGCTATTTTCGATCTGTTCTGCGAAAATGAAAAAGGTGAAAAATTTATTGTTGAGCTTCAGAAAACTAAACAGAATTATTTTAAGGACAGAACAGTTTATTATTCTACTTTTCCAATTAAGGATCAGGCCAAACGCGGCGATTGGAACTATGAACTGAAACCTGTTTATACCATTGCCATACTTGATTTTGTTTTTGACGAAGATAAAAACGAACCGGAAAAATTTCGCTACAATGTTAAATTGAGCGATATAGACAGCCATGAAGTATTTTATGACAAATGGACATTTATCTATCTTGAAATGCCGAAGTTTAACAAAACTATTGATCAGCTGCAAACGCGTTTTGATAAGTGGCTTTATGTACTCAGGAATTTAAACAGGCTGGATCGCCTTCCTGATAAATTTAGGGAAAGAATTTTCGAAAAGCTTTTTGAAATAGCCGAGATAGCTAAATTTACCCCACAGCAGGTAATGAACTACGAAGACAGTCTGAAATATTACAGGGACTTGAAAAATTCAATTGATACAGCGCGCGACGAAGGACGAGAAGAAGGGCGAGAGGAGGGACGAGAAGAAGGGCGAGAGGAGGGACGAGAAGAAGGACGAGAAGAAGGACGAGAAGAAGGACGAGAAGAAGGACGAGAAGAAGGACGAGAAGAAGGACGAGAAGAAGGTAGGCTGCAAGGAAAACTTGAAGTGGCCGTGAATATGTTGCATAAAGGAATGCCAATTGATGTAATAATTCTTGCCACAGGTTTAAAAAGGGAGGATATCGAAAAGCTGAAGTAGTTTATTTACCTTCAAATTTATTTGTGGATAGCACATGATGCTTATTTATGTATACCTGTCACGAAACCCTGGTATTGTAATGTAATTATCCTTTGAAGCAGAGGTTCAGTTTTCTTTTATTTTCTCGGAGAAATGCCAGGAATTCGGGGTGAAGTATTATACTTTATTTCGGATATTCTATGAAAAAAAAAGGACCGGATAATTCTTCTCCAATTTTGCGTGGGTATAAGGATACCCTGAATAGTTCTTTCATTATCCGTTAATTATATTTGGGTAAAAGAATGCTTTCTTAATCGAACTCAAAGCGTGAACTTCTAAGTAAATGATTCAGTTCCTGAAGAATGGGGCGTAGGGGAAATTATTTAATTATATGCGAGAAAAATTACATTCCTTGTTGGCAATGATATTTAAAAAACTTATTAGATGTTTTAGATATAAAATTGTTGCGACTGGTTTGAAAATATTAATTATTCAGGCAATATGGATTGGTGCTCTTTAAAATTTATCATATATTGTAGATTCGCGTTCTATTAAAAATATCGTAAGTTAAATAGAAAAAATAATCAGTAAATAGATGCGTCTTTTATCAAGTTAAAATTCACTAATTTCCCCGGGAGATTATTCTTAATGAAAAAAGCAGTTATCATGGCAGGCGGTTTTGGAACCAGGCTCAGGCCCTTAACAATGACAATACCAAAACCAATGGCACCAGTTGCCAATACACCGATGATGGGGCATATTGTAAACCTTCTTAAAAAACATGGTGTAAATGATGTAGTATCAGTACTGTATTTCCATCCTGATGTTATCACTAATTATTTTGAAGACGGTTCCAAGCATGGTATAAATATGAACTATGTTACAGCACAGGCTGACTATGGTACTGCTGGTGCTGTTAAAAATGCTCATGAACATCTCGACAGCCGATTTATAATTATCAGCGGCGACGTGCTAACTGATTTTGACCTGACAAAGGCCCTTGAATTTCATAAAGAAAAAGGTGCCAAAGCAACTATTCTTCTTACCAGGGTTACAAAACCTTTGCAGTTCGGAATAGTAATGACTGATGATAACGGCAAAATTACCCGCTTCCTTGAAAAACCATCGTGGGGGCAGGTATTTTCTGATACTATCAATACCGGGATATATATACTCGAGCCTGAAGTCCTTGATCTTATTCCATTCAGGGAGGAATTTGATTTTAGCAAGGATTTATTTCCTACAATGCTTGCAAAGAAAATGCCACTTTACGGATATATTGCTGACGGATACTGGCGTGATATTGGTAACCTGAATGAATATCAAAGCGGGCAGGCTGATGCGCTGTCCGGAAAAGTTGATTTGAAATATAAAGGTATTCGAAACGGTGAATCATATATAGGTGATAATACTGTAATAAATCCTTCTACTAAATTGATCGGAAGAAATATAATCGGTAATAATTGCCAAATCGGAGAACATACGGTTCTAACTGATTGTGTAATTGGTGATAACTGCACTATTGGAACTGGAGCTAACCTGAACGGTACAACACTCTGGAATAATGTAAAAGTTGGCGATTTTGCCGAGCTTTCACATGATGTGGTCTGCAATAATTCAGTTATTGAAACTGCTGCTGCAATATCGGATAACGTATTTATATCCGAGAATTGTCATATCGGAGAAGATGCCAGGCTGAATCCGAATATTAAATTATGGCCTGACAAAAATGTTGAATCCGGTGCTATACTCAGTCGTTCTCTGGTTCAGGAAGAGAAATGGCTTCGCGAACTATTTACTGATGCCAGGATATCCGGCCTTTCAAATATTGAGATCAACCCTGAATTTGGTGCAAAATTGGGTTCTGCAATAGGTATGGCTCTGGGGCAGAACGTTAATCTGATTGCAAGCCGCGATCCAGACAGGGTGTCAAGGATAATGAAACGTTCAATAAGTGCCGGCCTGGTTTCCGTTGGCTCAAATGTAAACGACCTCCAGGTTGTATCAATTCCGCAAACAAGGCAGGAATTAACAACAGGCAGATACCAGGGGGGATTCCATGTAAGGCGTTCACCTCGCGACCCGAACAAAACAGATATCATAATATTTAACAAAGACGGCAGGGATATATCAATATCCAAGACAAAATCAATTGAAAGATTCTTTTTTGGAGAGGATATTAAAAGGGTTCACCATGATTCTGTCGGAAAAATCAATTATCCTGAAAGAGCCAATGAAATATATGTAAACCGTTTTATAGAATCCCTGGACACTGAATTGATTGGTTCCAGAAAATTCAAGCTCTTAATGGATTATTCCTTTGGCCTGGCCTCAACAATTTTCCCTTCAATCCTTGGAAAACTCGGAGCCGAGGCTCTTTCATTGAATGATTATGTTGATGCTACAAGGTTCCATCCTGACCCGTGGATGGAGAAGAAAGATTCTGACAATACAGGGAAGATAATGAGTGCCCTCGGTTATGAACTTGGTTTCAGGCTGGAAGCCGGTGCCGAAAAAATTTCCCTTATCGATGAAAGAGGCAAATGGTTTACTCCGCTAAGGCTTCTTACAATAATGACTAAGCTTTACCTGGAAACACATAAACACAGAGAACCTTACAAAATTGCTGTTTCGATTCTTGCTCGTGGCGAGATAGAAGAAATTGCAAAGGATTATAACGTAGAAATTGTCAGAATACAGAACTCTCACATGTCCATGATGGATGCTACAAAAGATCCTGAAGTACTGTTTGTAGGCGGCCCTTTTGGGGGTTATATATTCAGGGACTTCCTGTTTGCCTCTGACGGTATGTTCTCGGTAGGCCAAACGCTGGAGATGATGGCAAAAACCGGTTATAGCCTTTCAAAACTTGATGAGGAATTACCAAGAAGATTCCAGCACCAGATAGATGTGGATTGTCCTTGGGATTACAAAGGTAAAATTATGCGCAAGGCAATGAAATATTCTGAGGAATATGAACGCCAGTTGGTGGAAGGTGTTAAAATTTTCTTCGAAAATGGTGATTCCGTTTTATTTTTACCTTCTAAAGAAAGAAAACTATTCGGGATTTACGGAGAAAGTGATCAGCCGGATAAAGCTTTGTTCCTTGCAAGAAAATACAGTTCCCTTATTCAGCAGTGGCTGAACGAGGATGAGTAACATTTTTTGGAATTAATCATTTAATTAACGAATTTAGTATTCTGCTTTCGATGCAGAAGTTATAAAGCGATGAAAAAAAGCATAATGCGGGATAGATAAAATGATGGTAACAGATATACTTGGCGTGGATTCGATTGAACTGCAAATGAAAGCAGAATCTAAGGACGAGGTTATTAATAAAATGATAGCCCTGGCGGCGAAATCAGGAAAAATCAGCAATATAGATGAAGCGAAAAAAGAGATTCTGAACCGCGAAGCAATAATGTCAACTGGTGTTGGCAAGGGTATTGCACTGCCTCATGCAAAAACAAACGCCGTTACTGATTCAGTTGGTTCGCTTGCAATATTGGATGAACCTGTTGATTTCGATTCTCTGGATGATAAACCAGTGAATATTGTCTTTTTAATTCTTGGCAGGGAAGCTAATGTAGGGAATCATCTGCGCTTATTAAGCAAAATATCACGCATGATGAATAATGATCCTTTCAGGTCGGGCCTTTCGAAATGCAAAACAACTGACGAAGTATTAAAAATGCTTACAGAGATTGAAAAGGATCAATAATAATCACATTACTTTGTAAAAAAGGAGCCCTGGCGGCTCCTTTTCTGTTTGTGAATAACAATACCTTTGTGTTTATCCCGAGTACTGTTATCTTTCATTGATTTTGATTGACTGCAATGATTTTTCAATTTTTAATTTAATAGCTTGGAACTTCTTACTATTTTTGTAGGGATGTTTTTGAAGTAATAGAGACGGATATGAATATTAATATTAAATACGGTATTGTAACCTTGCTTTTAATTGTATTTTCGGTACAATTAAACGCGCAGTCACTTGTTTTAAAAGGAGAAATTGACCTTGATCCGGCATCATTATTAAAAAAAATTGAATCGAAGAATATTCAGTTCTATACTCCAGGAAAAAAATCAATTGGAAAATATCAGTGTTTTTTTATTGATGAAATTATTAAAGATCAATTTTCAAAAATCGAGATGGGCGATTATGCCAGGATAATATTAATAATAGAATCTTCTGACGGGAGCTTTCAAACTGCTACTCCTGCTGATTTTGATAAAGATATTACTCCTCTGATGCCGGTTCTGATATTCGATAAAAAGCTTGGAACGGTTGGTGATACTGTTGATATTGAAGAAATTGACGGCAAACTGGATTTTGCAAGGGTTGACGAAGAATTTAAAAAACGGGTAAATCTAAGGTTACACCTTCAAATAAAGAAAATATCAGATACTATAAAAAAGCGCTATTTCAGGAATGGCAGCATCATTTTTCCCATGGATATTTCTACTTCAAGGTGGATAACTGATGCAATTAAGATTAGAATTTACAAATTTGAAATTTAAAATGTTAAATAATTGACCGGAAAAACTATGAAGAAAATAGTAGAATGTGTTCCGAATTTTTCGGAAGGACGAGATAAAGAAGTAATCGATGCAATAGCAAAGGCAATAAGAGAAACACCGGGTGTTACACTTCTCGATGTAGATCCTGGGGCATCAACAAACAGAACTGTTTATACTTTTGTTGGCGATCCGGATTCTGTAATAGACGGTGCTATTGCCGCTGGCAAAGTAGCACGGGAAAAAATTGATATGCGGAAACATAGTGGTGAGCATCCGCGTATGGGCGCAATGGATGTATGCCCCTTTATACCAGTTGCTAATGTTACTATGGAAGAATGTGTTGAAATTTCAAAAAAATTCGGGGCAAGGGCTGCAGAAGAACTTGGGGTACCCTTCTATCTTTATGAAGATGCTGCCACTCAGGACTACAGGAAGAAACTTCCACAGATAAGAAAAGGCGAGTATGAAGCCATTCCTGACAAAATTACAAAGCCTGAATGGAAACCTGATTTCGGCCCCGCGGAATTTATTCCCGAATGGGGATGTACGGCAACCGGAGCAAGATTCTTCCTGGTGGCATACAATGTGAATATTCTCGGAACATCTAATCAGGCTCACAGGATTGCACTTGACCTTCGTGAAGCAGGCAGAGGGCCAGAACAGCCCGGCAAGTTAAAAGAAGTTAAAGGTATGGGCTGGTTTGTTGATGAGTATAATGTGGCGCAGGTAACTGTGAACCTGACCAATTATATGGAAACTGCACCCCATATTCTTTTCGAAGAAGTAAAAGCAGAAGCTGAAGAATTGAACGTGGGTGTGGCAGGATCAGAAATTGTTGGCCTGATACCACTTGAAGCCATGCTGATGGCAGCAGATTATTATATTGAAAAGGAAGGGCTTTTTATACTTGAAGAAGACCAGAAAATACGCCTTGTGATTGAGCGTCTCGGGCTAAATTCAGTTGCTCCGTTCAACCCGAAAGAAAAAATTATTGAATACATGATAGAGGAAGAACAGAACGAACCATTGGCAAGCCTTAGTGTCAGGGGATTTGTTCAGGAAATTGCAGCCAGAACATCGGCCCCGGGCGGCGGTTCTGCATCGGCGGCTATTGCAGCAATTGGTGCCGGACTCGGTACAATGGTTTCCAGGCTTACTTATGGCGTTCGAAAATTTGAAAATGTGGACGGACAGATGAGATCAATTATTCCACCACTTTATGATGTTACCCATAAACTTATACCGATGATCGATGCTGATACTAATGCATTCAATGATTACATGCAAGCCATCCGTATGCCGAAAAAAACTGATGAAGAGAAAGCAAAGCGCCATGCAGCAATGCAGGATGGACTGAAAAAAGCCATAATGGTTCCTCTGGGAACAATGCAGGCTGCCAATGAAGCATGGGAATCCATGATTGAATGTGCCAGGTATGGCAATATCAACTCCAAGTCTGATGTGGAAGTTGGCGCGAGAGCACTTGAAACGGGTATATGGGGTGCTTACAGGAACGTTATGATAAATATGCCCGGAATTGATGATGAAGAATACAAAAAAGAAACGATAAAAATAGCTGAGGATATGGTAGCAAGAGCAAAAGCAAAATGTGATGAAATTCTTGTAATTCTTGATGAAAGATCGTAATTCTTTTTAAAAAAGATAAAAAATTCCCTGAAAGATTAAATATTTCAGGGAATTTCTTTTTATTTGTTCTGATCAGGGTTCAAATCAGTATGGTTGATAATTTTTAAAATTCAGCATTTTTCTTAATCCAGAATTACTTGTTATAAAAACTATCTGTTCCCTTCTTTCTATTGGTATATTCGCTTAATAATCTATTTGACGAATAACTATGGGTCGATTAGTTTGCCGTTTGCCATCACCATCTGGTAATCTCCAAGAATAGACCCTCTTTCTATCTTCTTCAGTTTGTTCTTTGCTAAAGTACGCCTGATAGGCGTGATTCTGTCGTAAATACATTTGCCTGTCAAATGATCAGTTTCGTGTTGAATAACCCGGGCGAAGAAATCAGTGGCTTCCAGATTATGCTCTTTCATATTAACATCATAATATTTTACCTGAACTGATTTTGCCCTTTCAACTTTATCGAAGTATGTTGGTATTGAAAGGCATCCTTCCTGGTCGACAAGTGTTTCATCAGATTTTGCAACAATAACAGGGTTTATCATGTGAATTGGATTAGTTCTGGGATTATCGGTACCAACAGTTGTATCAATAATCAAAAGCGATTTAGATTCTCCAACCTGATTGCCTGCCAGTCCAACGCCATTCGATATATTGTAAAGTGTTTCAAACATGTTGTCAACAAGGTCTTTAATCTCCTGGTTAAATTCTTTAATTTCTTCGGTAGGTTTTTTCATAACCTCGTGAAAGCAATTGTATATTGGTAAAATAGCCATATTCATTCCGATTAATTGTTCAATATAACCTATAAACGTTTTCATTTTCAAATTATTAGCTAAGGCAAAAATAAGAAAAAATTGGCAGATAATTCAGTTCATCATATCTGCCAATTTTTAAAAAGTGAGTAAAATAATTTTTTCTTCTAACTTTCCAAAGCTGCCAAATCATATTCCGATACAAGTTCGTCGAAGAGATCCGAAACAGAAATTAGTCTATCGGCAAGATATGCCTTTGCTCCGGCAAATGAAAACCCTTCTGTCATTTTGCCCTGAGCAGCGCTGAACAAAGCTCCGGCTATGCAATATGGTACTTTTGTATAATCGCATGTTTTAAGGCAACGCCAGTTGCAGCGGAATGGCTTTTGGTCACCAGCTTCAACTTCATTTAAATACTGGTTTCTGATAGCCCTGCCCGGGAGCCCAACCGGACTTTTTATTATCGTAATATCTTCTTTTACACTATTAATATAGGATTCTTTGAATTTTATAGATGCATCACATTCGTATGTAGTTACGAAACGTGTCCCCATTTTTACAGCGCTAGCCCCGGTATTCATAATATTATATATGTCTTTGCCATTGTAAATACCACCGGCAGCGATAATTGGTATATTTCTTCCAAACTTATCTTCGTAGGGTTTCACCAGTTCAACAGCATTTGCTATCATGTTTTCAAGATTGTCGATTCCGCCTTCAAGTTCAGTTTTTGAAAATCCGAGATGCCCGCCGGCAAGAGGCCCTTCAATAACAAAACCGTCGGGAACGTGATTGTATTTTCTGTCCCAGTATTTAAGTATCAAACCTACAGCTTTTGCAGAGGAAACTTTTGGGATTATTTTACTTTTCAAATTCTGTCTGCAATCTTCTGTCAGGCATCCGGGAAGATGCAGGGGCAGGCCGGCACCAATAAAAATTACATCAACTTTTTCATCAATAGAAATATTTAATAAATCCTCAAAATCGGTAACTGCCATCATAATATTAACACCAATTACGCCATCAGTTTTCGATCTTGCCTTTTGAATCTCTTTTTTCAAAGCTCTAAGATTGGCTTTTTTAAAATTCTTAACATAATCAGGTTCCGTCATTCCGATTCCAACGGCAGATATTACACCTATGCCACCTTGATTAGCTACTGCTGAAGCCAAACCAGACAGTGAAATTGCAACCCCCATACCACCCTGAATTATTGGCCTTCTTACGTGCAAATCTCCAATTTTAAAATCATTCATTATCGTTCCAAAATATCTTTAAATCAAAAGTACGCGCAAACATATTAAGATTTTGATGATAAAACAAATACTCGTGACAAAGAATGCTTAAATTGTGATTAATTCAGGTTTTAGGGACGAAATACCTGATTTTAGGGACGAAATTATAGTTAAAATTTGCAAATAAATCTATAAAAATATCAAATCAGATTTTGTAATTCTGCTATATAATTCTGTGAAACAGGAACCGGATTATCAATACCCCTAAGGTAGAGTTTGTATCCCTGATAATTGCCGTCAATTTTATCAATATAATTGATATTTACAATGTATGAACGATGGCACTGATAAATAAACCTGAAATCCTGAACTATCTCCTTGGCTTTTTTCAGGCTGCTTCTGATCATTGATTTTATTTGTTCGTCACCTTCCTGCCAAATAATTTCAATATAATTTCCTGCAGATTGAATATATAATATAGAATCGGGAGAAATCTGAAGGTCATCCTTTGAATAATCAGATGTAAATTTTATTGTCTGAATTTTCTGTTTCTTTTCCTGCAATTTCATATTTAATTCAGTAGCTGTTTTCAGATTCTTCCTTAGTTGTCTGTCCTGATTAATTGTTATTAAAACAGAAACAGGCACTATTGCAAATGCCATCATTTTCAGAACAAGCGAGAAACTAAAATCAAGAACACCCATATACTGAGTGTATAGTAAATTACCGAAACCAAGAGTTAGTATCAGCCAAAGGTTCCATATTATTTCACGGCCGATGTTCCATGATGATTTCTGAAAAAGCTTTTTAAAAAAAATTGGCAATAGTAAAAGGTTTATACTCATAACAAGAAATATCACTACTGTAAGGCCAAATATTAATTTAGCAGTCTCGATATTATCGGTCATACTGAAATCATAGGGCTGATACATAAACATAAAGAGTAAAACGCCAAGGCTAAGAAAGAATATTACCTTGGTGTTATGTGCCAGGTCGTCGCTAAAAGGGTATGGTTTTCTTAAGAACTTAAACATTTATATAATACTTCCTGTATTGTCATATTTCAGCAAATCAAATATGCTGCCAAATTAAGAAACGCAATATAACACAATAGTATTTAGCCATAACCATAAAAGTTGAGATTTCAACAAAGAGATTTTTATTATGTACAGAAATCATTTTATGGTTAAAATTTCACAACTTAAAATAAAAACCCTGCAGTTTATATGCAGGGCTATTATTTCCAATATGACAATAATTATCAATTGATTACAATTTTTCCACTAAGTGTTTTTCGATTTATTACGGCTTTATAATAGTATATTCCTGAGCTAAGGTTTAATCCAAGAGATCGAATATCAACATTAATAATAGAATGATTGGTTCCATTATATAGATCAGCAATTTTATTTCCAAGATTATCGTATAGAAAAATTTCGATTTTATCACCGGCATAATTTTTAAAATCGAAGTTAATATTGTCTGCTACCGGATTTGGAAATACATTTACAGGATTGGCAATTAATTCGTTCACAGAATTAGGATCTGGATGGCTTGTTGCATCACCGGGATTGGTTACCATATCCATATCTCCGGGATTTGCACTACCTGATGACCATTCACCATCAGGATCCTGTAATTCCTCCCCGTTAGTGAATCCGTCATTATCAGAATCAAGAGCTGCCAAGACTTCGTTCCAGACAACATTACCACCTGATAGAAAATCATCTTCAATTGCTTTGCCAAATGCATTTCTGGCTCCTCCGTTAGGGGATGTATGGCATGTCATACAGGAAAATTTGCTTCCATTAGGTATCTGACTAACCCTGAATGATTTTGCATCTGCATTCTGGATGAAAATAAACCCAAACATGAGAAATGTAGTTAAAATTATTTTTTTCATATAAGCTCCTGATATATTTAGTTAATACTAATACGTATAAATACTTATTACCCATACGTATTACATGGTATTTTATTAGAGTATATATTTATAGGTATTGATTTTCTCGAACAATTAACATATTATTGATTTAAATAAAGTTTATTTTTCCTATGGAGTTAGAGATGAGAACAACAATAATATATATTATAGCAATGTTAATTTCAATTTCATGTTATGCTTATGAGCAGACTGAATATGTTCACGATGTGGATAATCAGTCATTTGCAGGGAAATTATTGGCAATTTATGGTGACTATGCCTGCAAATCCAACGTAATATCGGGCAATAAATACCTGGAAATACTGAAAAATGAATCTGGCAGCTGGTCAGTGATCAACACTATCAATTTTCCATCTTCGATACAGGCATCCAAGATGATTGATATTGAAATAACTGATGAATTGATCATTATTCCATGGAAAAGTGCATCAAATCAGAACCAGGTAAGGATTATGAAAAAAGGGTCTGACTGGGACGATATTGATGATAACTATTATATTACCGATCCTTCCGGCCAGTCGGAATCGTATTTTGGGGCACGATTGGATATTGATGGCCATAATTTGCTGATCAGCTCAAAAAAAGAATCAGTTAACAATTTATATACGGAAATTGGTGCTGTAAGGCTTTACCAATTCAATGAAAATACTAATGAGTGGGATTTATCACGTTTGTGGTATGATTATAATCTGCCGGCTGCAAGAGGTTTTGGCGAGGGCCTTGCAATCGATGGTGATAATGTTGTTATTGGTTGTCCGCAGGCATGTTATGGTTCGAATAATGGTTTTTGCTACATATTGGATATTTCAACACCAAGCGGTGATATTAATCCCAATCTAAATAATCCCGATCCGACATATTATCCGGAATTGTTCGGGAATTCAATAGCATTGCAGGATGATATCATGATAATTGGCTGTAAGGGGGATGCCGGAACTGCATACAAGGAAGGTGCTTTTTATTACTATAGATACGAATCCGGCAACTGGATACAAAAGCAAAAAGTGAAACTGAGCGATCCTGAAAGTAATGATTTCTTTGCAATTTCAATTGATCTTGACGAGGAATACATAATTGCTTGTGGGTATAAAACCAACCCGGATATAAATGGTTCAGAAAAAGAAGATGTTGGCTCTGCATATCTGTATAAAATTAAGGGTGATAATGTTGACTTAATTGAATGCTTTGTACCATTGCTATCCAGAAAATTTCTGAATTCAGCATATTCCTGCAAAATTTATGCTAATAAGCTGATTTTTGGTGGTTATAAATATAAAGAGGGTAACACTTATTATGGAGTTGTTAACATTATAGAAAACTTCAAGCCAATTGATGAGGTATGGGTGAACTCTGCTTATTGCGAAACATGCGCGAACGACGGTCACAGTTGGGGTATTGATGCTTTTGCTACCATATCCAACGGGCTTAATGCCCTGACTGACGGGGGTACTTTAAATATATCAGCCGGCACATTTTCGGAAAATGTTGCAATTAATTCAGAAATCAATGTTGTTCCTGGCGCTAATGTCCGTGTAAATACCCTGGAACTGAATGAATCCTGTGTGTTTATAGGTGGTAATTTCGAAACAAGTATATTAACGTGCTCGGATATAAGGCTTGAGCTGAACAACTGCTTTTTTAGAACCGGTGATGTGGCTTTTTCTTCTTCTTCCGAAATTGTAACTAAAAATAATGCCTTGTTTTCAACTCAAATACCGGGCTTTGCTACTGTTGAAATCCCCTTAATTTCAAATGGGAATTATTGTCCCGTAAATCTGACCAACCATGGTGCAAATGCATATTTTGATTTTTCATTGACAAATGATAATACTTCACTAACTAATACTGCATGGAGTATAAATAACCGTGGTAACGAATACAGTATCGATTTAGAATATGCAGCACCCTCTTTGATTGCCACATCCGAATGTATTGCCGCATTCAATGATGCTGCTGACTATTATGAACAAACCACTGTTGATAACGGCGTCAATTATTCAACAAGTGTTAACCATATTGATTTCCAGTCGAATAAAATTATAATTTTGCATGGCTATGAAATTGACATTCTTGCGCATACGGGTGGAAATGCCGATCCGTCCGGCAGCATAATTGCTGAACACAACTCGGATCTGACGATAAATATCACTTCAGGCCCGGATTATGAAAATGATTATATTATTGATAACGGAACTACTATTAACGATCCTGACGTTACATACTCTTTGGCAAATATTACAGACAGCCATGATATTGATATCTATTTTGCCAGTTCCAATCATGAGTTTATATATGTTGGGGGCAGCGGTGGTGATGACGGCAACAGCGGAGAGGATCCGAGCTCGTCCGGCAATGACGGCCCGAAAGAAACTATTGAATCCGCACTGAGAACTGCTACATTTGGTGATCAGATAGAGATTAATCCCGGATCAGGGCCTTACGAAGGAACAAGTCTGCCAGAAACCACTCCATCGGGGATAAATATAAATGGCAACGGCGAGACTCTGCAATCCTCGTCGCCGTGTATAATTCAAAATTCTGATGAGGCAGTAGTCTTAGAAAATTTTGTTTTCAATGCCTTCAGCCCGAATGTTTTTGCGGAATTCAACGCCGGTGGAAATGTTGTATGTCGGAATTGTACTTTTATGCTTGACGGCACAGTTATAACTGACTGCTTGCTGATAACTTCCCATATTTCCGGATCGGGTGGGGGAGTAATGATACTGGATAATGAGAATTGTCTTCCAGTTCCCGATTTTAACTTTTGGCTTGACCCTCTGGATATATCTGCTGCAATAGGCGACAGGATAGTTGCTTGGAATTCAAAATCAGGATCGATTATGGCTACTGCACCGGACTATTTGAAAACACCTACAATTTCCGGATCAGTAAGTGGTGTCCCTTTGGTAAACTATGAAAAGAAAACAGGAAATACCGAATATGGACAGTCGGATATATTTTCACTTCCATATTCAGACGGGATCACAACTGCGGAAACTAATAAATGGGATCCGGATAATTCTCCAAAAACCTTATTCCTTGCATTTTATCCCGATAAGCTGAATGCTTCAACTTATTATTCTGATGAAAGAGAAGTATTATTTGAAGCCGGAGGTCCGGAATCGGGTTATAATATTTATATTGAGAATACCTGTCTTTGCTTTGGAATGTGGAACAGGTTCCAAAATTCATATTGCATACTGACAAATCTAAGCGTTTATCAGGAATCGGACAATCCACTTATAGCAATAATTAATTATAACGGCAAAACTTATACTGCCGGCTTTTATACCTGCAATTTTCCACTGATAGAATTTTCCTCTCCGCTTAGTTTTGCAGGGTTGAGTATTGATAATTCAACAGGTGATGCAGATTTGTCTGCAATTGGTGGTGCCTGCCGCACGGCCTTTCATGATTATAATACCGGAGAGTCATATTCAGCCTGTTTTTCAGGAAAAATGGCCGATATACTATTTTATAACAGAGACCTGAATAACTCAGAAATGATGCAGATTTGCAATTTCATAAGCGCTAAATACGGCTGTAGCCCGGAAGGATCGGGTAAAATTGCAACAAATCCGGAATGGTTCTATATTGAAAATCAATCAGAAATCAACTTTGATTATTCTGTATATCCCAATCCGGCATACAGTTACATTAAGATAAAAACTGTCCGGGATATTGATGAAATATACATTAGCGATATAAGAGGTAGAACAATAGATGCATTGAAATATAAAGTATCTGATTTCGATTATAAGCTTGAATTCGGAGATTTAAGCAGCGGGATATATTTTATTGTGATTGATGGTATCAGAAAGTTCTCTTTCAGGGTTGTAAAATAGTTACAGTAGCAAGTGATTATATTGGTTTTTAAACAATTATTGATAAAAAAAAGAAAATTTTAATTTTTTATCTTGATTCTTATTCCGATTTTTTACAAATTATATGGTTAAATGAAAAATTTAATATATGTAACATAATCGGAGACATTATGAAATTCAGGATTTTTAGCCTAATTTTAGTAACAGCTTTTTACTTTATTTCTTGCGGAGACGACGACAGCGCAACAGATCCTTATGAAAATATTGAACTTCCGGATTCTCTTTGTATCGTAAAAATCGATCCGGAATCTGCCTACAAAGGAGAAACCGTAAACATTATCGGTAATTATTTCGGCGATGAAAGAGGAGAAAGCTATGTCAGATTTAAAATTAATGTGGCAGCTGAATCTGATTATATTAGTTGGACCAATACAAAAATCAAATTAAAAGTTCCGCAAAATGCTTTAACCGGGGATGTAACTGTTAATATTAACGGAGTAAAAACAAACGCGGTTCCATTTGTAGTTCTTTCTGAAGATAAACCGACAATAACAACAATTAATCCCGATGAGGTTTATCCCGGCGGGGAAATGATGATTGAAGGTGTAAATTTCGGTGATTCGAGAGGAGATAATTATGTAAGTTTTAATGGTGAAAAGCCTGAATCATCGGATTATAGTAAATGGTCTGATACCGAGATAGTTGTTAATGTTCCTGAAACTGCTGTTTCCGGGAAATTGTTCCTAAGAGTTGACGGAGATGAGTCCAATTCGATTGATTTCACAATTCTGGATAGTAAACCAGAAATTGATTCATTATCGGTTAGGGGCGGAGCCACCGGGGATGAGATTGAAATATATGGTAAGTTTTTCGGTTCAACAGCCGGAAAAGTTAAAATCCATGAAACTGAAACTTCTTCTTCCGATATTGTTTCCTGGTCTGATTACAAAATTCGTTTTAAAATTCCTGAAGGTGCCGAAAGCGGCCTTCTCAGGGTTGTTCTTGGCAGCAAGGAAAGCAATTCGGTTGATTTTGCCGTTGGCGATGACGTTCCGGTTATCGATTATTTGCCTACAACTATTGCAAGGCCCGGATATACTTTTATAATTGAGGGTTTCAATTTTGGCGATACACATGCTCCCATAATTATTTATATGAATGAAATAGTTGTTCCAATTGAATCAATTATCGAAAAAACTTCAACTAAAATTGTTTTCGTTGTTCCCTCAGGAATAAGGGATGGTAAACTACAGGTTGTGATATGGGAAAAATTCAGCAACAAAATGGATTATACCGTCGAGAATGTTAATCCGGAAATTATTGATATGCAGCCTGCAACTCCTTCGATTGGCGAGACAATTGTACTTTATGGAAAAAATTTCGGGCCGATAAGAAATGACGGCTACATTAAAATAAATGAAGATATTCTAACTGAAGCCAACTATGTTTCATGGGAAGATACGCGAATAGAATTCAAATTCCCTCACGTGGAAAATAACGGTTTTATAAATGTTTTTGCCGGCGGTAAGTTCAGTAATGATTATGAATATAATATTTATACAAATATTGTAAAAATGATTCCTATAAGCAAAGGCTCATTTATGATGGGCTCGGAATCTGGTGATTGGTCCAAACCTGTTCATAAAGTGAATATTTCTTATGATTTCTTCATGTCCGAAACAGAAATAACACAAACACAGTGGAAGGAAGTGTTCGGAGATGTATCCAACCCCAGCAAACATCCGGGAGATCAGAATCCGGTTGACCAGGTAAATTGGTTCAGAGCTGTGAAATTCTGCAATGAACTATCAACTATCGAAGGCCTTACGCCATGCTATACAATAAGCGGTGAGGAACATGCCAAGGAAGTAACCTGCAATTTTGATGCTAACGGATACCGCCTGCCAACTGAAGCAGAATGGGAATATGCCTGCCGAGCGGGTAGTACCGGAGATTATGACGGCAATATTTCTGATATGGGCTGGACAACTGAAGACTATGTCGATCATACTCAGGCTGTAAGGCAGAAAGAAGCAAACAGTTGGGGGTTATACGATATGCATGGTAATGTGGCAGAATGGTGTCATGATGGTTTTGATTCTTATTTCTACGAGGAGTCACCGGAAAACGACCCAGTTAAAAACGCAGATTATGAATACCAGGAAGTTGTTCTGAGGGGCGGATCATACATGGACTCTCCGGGTAAATGCACATCATGGTATCGCGGCGGCCTCGGCCCAAAAGTGTACCAGCATTATGTAGGATTCAGGATTGTAAGGAAAAAAATGTAAGTGAATAATTATTTTAGATGTCCAGCACCTTTAATGTGTTGGACATCTGATTGAATCATATCAATTTTATTTGCTTTCCGCTTTTATCTCTTTTTCCCACCAGTAATTCGACAAGGCGTTATTATCAATTGTTACTATCTCGCCGAGCAGGGGAGTAAGTAGCATAAGCGCTAACTTAGTGTTTGATTTTTATATATAATTTTTTTATATTTGTAAATGGAAAAGTACAACAAGCATATAGAAGAATGGGATGTAGTTACAACCTTACTTCCTTTGGGATGGGAATTAAAGGCTAAAGAACTCCAGGCTTTCCAACGTCGCAGGGCATTTGATTCACCTTCTGAGCAACTTCGAGCAATACTTATGCATGTAGCAACGGGGCATTCTATGAGGGTGGTTGCTACTAAGCTTAAATATGAAAGAAATATAGATATATCAGATGTTGCGTTATTAAAAAAAATGAGGACGTCTGCTGATTGGCTTCGCTGGATTGCATTAGGATTGATTCATAATAGGGGGATATCATTAGATTCCCCAGAATGGCTGTCGGATTTCAATGTAAGATGTATCGATGCGTCTGTTGTTACTGAGCCGGGGTCAACAGGTACTGACTGGAGACTTCATTACAGCCATAATCTGTTCAACCTCAAGTGTGACGAATTTATTATTACCAGCCCAAAAGTCGGTGAGTCTATATCTAATTTCAAAATTAACTCTTCTGATCTTTTTTTAATTGACAGAGCATATTGCAGTTATAAGGGTATTTCAGAAATTCTCGGAAAGAAAGCAAATTTTGTTGTCAGATATAAGCATAAAGGTTTTACACTATATAATAGTAAAAATGATAAAGTTGATATTATTAAAGAATTAAAAAGTTTAAAGTTAGATCAAATATTTGACAAAATATTTTATATTTCCTCCTCCTCCTCAAAAAATAAAAAGATTCCTGTACGTATATGTGCTATCAAAAAAAGCAAGGAGCAAGCTGAGTTATCCAGAAAGAAAGCAAAAAAGAATTTTGCTAGAAAACAACAGACAATCAGTTCTACAGCTTTAGGACTTAATGATTATATTGTTTTGGTGACTTCTTTGATTAATGATATATCTTCTAATAATATCTTAGAATTATATAGAATGAGATGGCAGGTTGAAATTTCATTTAAAAAACTAAAAAGTCAATTTGGCTTGGGGCATTTACCAAAAAAAGATAAAAACTCTGCACGAGCGTGGCTTTATGCTAAGATGATCACAGCTCTCCTTACTCAGGCTATTATCGATGAAGGTGAGCGTTTTTCCCCCTGGGGCTACAGGTTTAATAAAAGAGAATGATAAAAGGAGTACATCACAATGGCGTGAAAATGTATTTGTTAAAGATATTTTATTGAAAATCATCAGTCCCGGTATTACTTTGTATCAATGTATTAACAACTGGGATGATGTTTCTAATTGCCTAAAAGAAGGACATCGAAAAAGGCAAAGTAGTATGAATTACTTATTTTCACTAAGTTAGCGCATATGGGAGTAAGTAGATCAATGTTAAATTTATCTGCCTGTTCGCGAATATCCACTGCCGGGCGATACCAGCTGTGAAGAGCCAGGTTGAACATTCCCCAGTGAATTGGCATCATCTGCCGGGCTTTAAGATCGATTGCTGCCTGTGCACTGTGTTCCGGGATCATGTGGATAAGTTTCCAGCGCTCGTTGTACTGCCCGTTTTCAATAAAGGCTACGTCGAAAGGCCCCAATTTGTCTCCAATTTCTTTGAAATGGGTATCATAACCTGAATCTCCGCTGAAATATATATTGTATTGGCCGTTACTTATTACCCATGATGCCCATAGTGTTGGATTTCTTTTAAAGCCTCGCCCGGAAAAGTGTTGAGACGGTGTACAGGTAAAATTAATATCCCCGAATTTTATATCCTGCCACCAATTTAGTTCTGTAATCCTGCTGCTGTCGATACCCCAGCCTCTAAGGTGGCTGCCCACTGCAAGCGGGGTAAGGAATTTTGTTCTTTTATCCTTGAAAAATTTTATTGTTGGCATATCCAGGTGATCATAGTGATCGTGGGATATAACTATATAATCAATTTCAGGTAGTTCTTCAAGTTCCAGCGCCGGGGGCTGAAATCTTCCGTTCACGAGATATACCGGGGAAGCATATTTAGAAAAAACAGGATCCAGTAAAATATTTTTATCTCCAATTCTAACCATCAGGCTGGAATGGCCGAACCAGATAAATTTCAGTTTGTCATTATCCTTTGTAAATTCCAGTATATCCGGTTTCACCTGAGGCAGGTATTCATCCGGAGTTCTCAAATCTTCACCGCCAAAAAGAAATTCCTTAGCCATTCCAAATGTCTGAACCTCTTTCCAGGCGCTGTCTATATCATCCTGCCTTCTGTTTATAAATCTTTCATTTTCTTTATCGTAATTTGGCGAATCAGCTATGTTTCCAAGTTCTTTTATTCCGGGGGAACTGCCAAAGCTTGAGCAGCTTGTCATCATGAAACCTCCTGCCGCGAAGGCGGCAATTAATATAAGTGTTATTTTCATTATTGTCCTTATTTTTTTCGAAGCCATGTTTTTCTTTATTCGAATAATTTCTAATAGTTTATTATCACGCCGGATCGAATTTAATATTGGTCATTTCTTCGGATTTCTTCCATAATTTTTGAGCTATTTGTTTGTTTTTTGCTCTATCGTTAGATTTAACCTTAACCGGATAGCCCTTCATTTCCCTGAAACCATCGGGTCCGATGAAGTCTCCAGTGTTAATATCCTCAGCCAGCGCCGCGTACAGAGTTGGCAGGGTACCCATTTTGATGGATTGTGCAAACAATGATTTGAAAAAATCAAGGAAACCTGTATTTCTCATCAATTCAGTGGCTGTCCATCCCGGGTGCGCTGAAACTACCATGGGGTTGTTACCATTATTGCTTAACCTTTCTGATAGATTAAGAGTGAAATATAGATTAGCTATTTTACTATCACCATAAGCTTTCCATTTTTTATACTTTCTTTTCTCCCAGTTCAGGTCACTGAAATCAAGGTTGCCCATATTATGAGCTACAGAACTAACATTTACAATTCTGCTTCCGGGTGTAGCTTTCAAATGAGCAAAAAGCTGTGCTGTAAGGGCGAAATGTCCAAGATGGTTCGTGCCAAACTGCAATTCGAAACCGTCAGTAGTTTTTGTGTAGGGGGGAACCATAACGCCGGCATTATTAATAAGTAAATCAAGGTATTTATATTTAGATTTAAATTTTTCGGCGAAATCCCTTACAGATTTCAGGTTGGCCAGATCGAGCTGCATAAGAATAGGTTTTACTTTTGGGTTTTCCATCAATATCTTTGCAACTGCATTTTCACCTTTTTGCAGATTCCTGACTGCAATAATTACTTCTGCACCTTTGGAAGCCAGGACTCTCGCTGCCTCAAACCCGATTCCACTGCTTGATCCTGTTACAATTACTGTTTTTCCATCCTGATTAGATATTTGAGAGCTATTCCATTTTTTCATTTTTTCTTTTTCCTTTTATAAGTAAGTAATCACTTATTTTCTAATTCTATAAAAAAAATTAAATATTATACTTTGATTTTATAAAGTTTATGAAGGATTCCTGATCAATTTCATCTTCATTTGGTAGTATTGTAAACAGGGCTCCGATTATCAACATAAATAATTTTGTTTCAGCTTTCGGGTTTGGATAATTTAATTTTCTAAAAGCGTTTTCAATAATTTCATTCATTTGCATAATTACTTTACTGCTGTGATATTTCTTTGCAATTTCAGGACTTTGATATTTCAAAGTCATTTGTAATTGCCATTTTTCTAAATCATTTCTTACTACGTGAAGTATGAAATCAAGAATGTCCGATAAAATTTTATTTGGATCAACTTCCTCAATCAAAGGCGCAATGGCCTTTTCCATATCACAAATTCCCAGGTTAACCAGCTCGTCCAGGAGTTTGTCCTTTGAACCGAAGTGCCTGAATATAAGTCCCTCTGATACTCCGGCCTCCCTTGCTATAAGGCTTGTTGATGTATTGGTATAGCCTTTTGTAGCGAATAATTTCAATGCTGTATTAAGAATATTTTCCTGTTTTTCTGTCATTTTGATACCTATGTGAGTAATCACTTACTTGCAAAACGAAAATAATAATAATTTGTTGCATTAAAAAATATTTTTTTGGGGGATATAGATTTCTTCAATGAAATTTTCAATTATTCTCTATAAAAAAAATCGTTGCAAAGGAATAAATTCGCAACGATTTTCAATTTTCCTGATTTTTAAAATAATTATCAGATATTCTTATACCAGACATTCATGCTTTCTATCCGGCCAAATATATCCGTATTATTAATAAGAGTGCCGGCAAACAGATAGCCGTTTTTTGAGAAAGTAATATTCATTCCGAATGAATGGGAACGGGCTATTGTGTATAAGTTTGTCATTCTTTGCTTTTTCATTTCTGTTTCCATCAGCTTCAGAAGCCCAATAGCAAATCCATGGCCGAGATATTCCGGATTGGTGGCGAAATCAGTCATTTCCACATTTCCGTACTCTGTGTATTTTTCAGCCGATGAAGCAGCGATTAGCTCATTATCCGAATTGAAAACACCAAAATATTCAACGTTAGAATCCATTGTTTCAAGGATAAACTCCGGATTGTGAATCGGGAAAGGATATGTTTCAAATACAATTTTGTAAAGCGCGGCAAGGCTATCGGCATCTACTCTGTCAAGCGGCCTCATAGAAAAACCGTCGGGAAGGTTGTAATCGAATTCAGGCAGGGCTTTTGCATTAGCTGTGGAAAGTATTGTATCAATTTCTTCTTTATCAGCAGAAGCTAATACCCTTCGATCAGCCTTTAGGTATTTAGCAAGGAAATATCCGTTTTCATTTCCATAATAGAATTTTTTTACCCACGCCTCTATACTGTATCCATTATTAATAAACTTTTCTACAAATCTTTCAGGAATTTTCGCAAATATTTTTGAATAATCATTTTCGCTGGCTTTATTTTCTACTTTTTCAATAATACTGTCAGCATCGTTTTCATGAATTTTCATCAGGTAAATTCTGTCGTTGTTTTTTCCGTGCTGAATTTGTGACTTGCCAATTTTTTCTATTATATCATACATCATTTACTACCTTTTTAGAAATTGCCAATACAATTAAATATGCTGCCAGAGAAAACACTAACCCGCCGAAAACCGGATCCAGGCCAAGTGGCAACTTTACACCTGAAAAAATTAATATTAAAACAGATAATCCCCCGGCAATCATTGAAGCCAAAGCAGCCTTCTCTGATTTGTTCCTGAAGAAATATGCGGCTATTGTAGGGAAGAACAAACCTGAGACCATTACAGAATAGGAATGAAGAATAATTTCAAGAACTGACTCGAATGATACGGCAATGAATATTGTTGTTAATCCAATTATCAGAGTAATAATCTGAGAAGTCTTGATAGGATTGGAATTATATTTTTTAAAGAAACCTATCCTGCCAATTATATCCCCGGTTATTGTTCCGGAAGCTGCTATCAGGCAACTGTCAGCAGTAGACATAATAGCTGAAAAATAAGCAGAAATAACCAGTCCCTTTATACCAATCGGCAACACTGTTCCGAGCAACAAGGGCAATCCGGTTTCAGGTTCGGCATTCTCGAAGAATATTCTCGATGCCATACCAAGGAAAACGCCTGAAAAAGCCATAATAGGATACTCAAAAATACCAGCTATGAACCATGCCTTTTGTGCTTCTTTTTTATTTGGAGCAGCATATATCCTCTGATAAAGAGTCATCGCTATAAACCAGATCGGAATAATAGTTACGGACCAGTTTAGTATATCTGAAATTGACAGATTTGTAAGGGTAAAAAATTCAGCAGGCAGGGAGGCCATGAACTTGTCCATTCCGCCAACTTCCATAATTGTAAAAGGAACTGCGAAAAATAAAAGCCCGGCCATTAACACAATCCACTGGATTGTATCAGTATAAATAACTGCTTTTAAACCGCCTAATACCGTATAGATCAATATAACAAGAGCTATCACAACTATGGAAAATACCATTGGATCGATATCCAAGGGCAAATCGCTGAAAAGAGTAGATGCAGATAATTTTGCTCCTGCGGATATCTGCCCCCCGGTAAAGCCTGTGTATCCGATGGCTGAAATGATAGCCGCAACAAGTGCTACCCTGTTCCCGTAAGTATGCCTGAGAAAATCAGGAAATGTCATGAAGGAATTCTTTTTATCTATTTTCTTGATAATTGGAATTATTAATACTGCCGCCATCCATGCACCTACAAGCCCGGTAAATAAAAGCCAGCTGCCAGATAATCCCATTACAAAACCCAGGCCGCCCAGTCCTATTGAAAATCCGCCGCCAACATCAGTTGCAACAACAGACAATCCTATATGCCAGGCACCAATAGATCGGTTCCCGACAAAATAGTCCTCGTTAGTACTATTTTTCCGGTAGAAGTAAACTCCTACCAGAAAAACAGCCGTCAGATATATAATTAGTATTAGAAAATCAATTAAAGACATGCTTAATTATTTCTTCTTTCCATCCTGTCATTACTCGAGGGGACGAGCGAAATAGTATCATCTTCATCAGAAAGAAGTTGAGAAATTCCAATGGATTTAACTTCGTCGCCTTCGGATAAATTCAATGGTAATTCACATTTATCACAATTCCGGTCGCAAAAAACAGGCTCATAAGAATCAGGTTCCTTATATGTTGTGATTACGCCTTCATAATTCCTTAGTACAACTTTATTGGTTGACCAGGATATGAGATAATTAGGCATAACAGGAATTTTACCACCGCCACCGGGAGCATCAATCACATAAGTAGGGACGGAAAATCCGCTTGTATGGCCTATAAGATTTTCAATTATTTCAATACCTTTTCCAACCGGCGTACGGAAGTGGGTTAAACCTTCTGAAAGATCGCATTGATAAAGATAATAAGGCCTGACACGGTTCTGAACAAGTTTATGAACAAGTTTTTTCATAATCTTCGGACAATCATTTACGCCGGAAAGCAGAACCGTCTGGTTTCCGAGAGGAATTCCCGCATCAGCAAGTTTCCTGAGTGCGAATTTTGAAGAAGCAGTAATTTCTCTTGGGTGGTTAAAATGAGTATTAACCCAAACCGGATGATGCTTCTTAATAATATTTACCAGTTTATCTGTTATCCTGTAAGGCAGAACAACCGGCATGCGTGTACCTATTCTGATAAGCTCAACATGTTTAATTGCTGAAATTTCGCCAAGAAGCCAGTCAAGATATTCGTCAGAAAGCATCAGTGGGTCGCCCCCGGAAAGAAGAACGTCCCTTACTTCCGGATGATCCCTTATATAATCAATACCATCCTTAATTTCATTTCTTACAGGAATAAAATCTTTATCTCCTACTTTTCTTTTTCGTGTACAATGCCTGCAATACATAGAGCATGTGTTACTTACTGTGAAAAGTACTCTGTCAGGATATCTGTGTGTAATATTTGCTACCGGAGAATCTTTGTCTTCTGCAAGAGGATCTGCCATATCATAATCACTGTTCTTCAATTCATCCGGTACCGGGAAGGACTGCCTGAAAACAGGATCCAGCTCGTAATTTTCAAAGTCGATTAATGATAAGTAGTAAGGTGTAATTGAAAGAGGAAATTTGTCAAGGGTTTTTTCAATTTCATTTCTCTGTTTCGGAGGAAACCGTATTCCGGTTAATTTTTCAAAAGTAGAGATATCTCTTATTGAGTTTTTTATCTGCCACTTCCAGTCTCTCCAGTTTCTATCAAAGTCTTTTGTCTCAATATGGGTTGCAATGCGTTTTTCTTTTGCTGTAATCGTTTGATTATCAAACATTTGCCTGCCGTATTCTGGTACATACTAAAAATGCGAAGCGCAGAAAATAAATAATTTCAAACACTTCGCATATACAAATATAAGGAAAAAATGAGGCTTAAACAAGGAATTCTGAATAATTGTTAATTCCCTTTGAATTCAGCCTTACGTTTTTCGAGGAATGCAAGAGTTCCTTCTTTGAAATCATCAGTACCGCATGTAGCTCCAAAAACTTTTGATTCAAAGGCAAGGCCTTCATATAATGATAAACTTCCTGATGCCTGAATAGTTTCAATAGCTGCCGAAACAGATAATGGGCCTTTTGTCAAAACTTTTTGAACAAATTCAATTGTTTTTGGCATCAGCTCATCATGCTGGAAAACCTGGTTAACCAATCCGATATTTTTTGCTTCCTGCGCATCAACCATATCGCCAGAAATAATAAGTTCAATCGCTTTGGGCATCCCAACAAGCCTGGGAAGTCTTTGAGTTCCCCCATAACCGGGAATTATACCAAGATTAACTTCAGGCTGGCCCATTTTAGCTTTTTCTGAAGCAAAGCGTATATGGCAGGACATTGCAAGTTCACATCCACCTCCAAGAGCAAAACCGTTTACGGCGGCAATAACCGGAATCCGTAGCTGTTCTAATCTTGCCATTACTTTAGATCCGTGCTCGGAGAATAGTTTTCCGGAGCGGTCATCTGATTCATGTAATTCTTTTATATCAGCACCTGCAGCAAATGCCTTTTCCCCTGTACCGGTCAGGATCAAAGCCCGGATATCTCTGTCAAGTTCCACTTTTTCCACAACATCATTCAGTTCGTTAAATAGTTTGGTGTTAAGAGCGTTCAATTTATCAGGACGGTTTAAGATTACTATCGCGTAATTTTCTTTTTTCTCAAATATTAAAGTTGAATATTCCATTATTACCTTTCATAAAAATTGAAGACAATCATAATTTTACTTTAAAAACATGTAGGGACAATTTTTATTGCCCCTACAAGAAATTTCAAATAAAATATATTTCAGTTTACCTGTTCAGAACAATCTTCTGGTGATAAACTTTGGAACCAATCCTAAGTTCAAGAATATAAACTCCGCTTCGGTAGTCCTGAAGATCAAGATTGTGAACGAATTTTCCGCTGAAATTATCAAATCCGTTTTCAAGCATCAGATTTCCAACCAGGTTGGTAAGCCTGAGTTCTATCCTTTGCGGTATTTCTGAAACAAATTCAATTCTCAACTGTCCGTCGGTCGGGTTCGGGAATATATTGATACCATGCTTTGCAAGGTCTTCAACACCTGTAGGATCGAAGAACAATCCGTCTGATGCTTCCGATTCGCAACCAAACTCGTTAGTTACTACCACGCTGTAGGTACCTTCTTCGGTAAGTTTCAGTGTTTTATCAGTAGCCCCGCTGATCATGGAGCCATCTTTATACCACTGATTCCCTTCGTCTGCGCTGGAAGTAGCAATATCTTCCTCGATTGTTATTGTCGGTTTATCAGGTACCGGATGAACAGTAAACGTTGCTTCTGCTGTTCCGGTACATCCGTTTTCATCTGTGTAGGTATAAGTAACGGTATGAGTTCCTACACCAGCTGCAGCCGGATCGAAGTTGTTACCGGTTATGCCCGGGCCATCGTAAGTTCCACCCTCGGGAGTTCCCTGAGTTAATGTAACAGGTGCGTCATTCAAACATCTCTCAAGAGATGAAAGTTGAACGTCAGGCAGCGGATTAACAATTATTTCAATCTCTGCTATACCTTCACAACCGTTCAGAGTATTTGTCTGCTTAACTGTAATAGTAACATTTCCGACCTGATCAAACAGGACATCAATAGAGTTTCCTGTATTACCAGATTGCAGAGTTGCTCCTTCAACAGTCCATTCATTTGTCATATTGGCAACATCAGGTGTTGAATATATCTCGTCATCACCAAGGCAAACTGATGTTGTTCCGTTGATCTCCGGCTCGGGACCATTCACAACTGAAACTTCGATATCAGATGTTTCGCTGCAGCCCCATTGGTTTGTTTTTGTAACCTGAACTTTATAAGTTCCGACAGTAGTCCAGTTAATATCAACAGCGCTTCTGTCATCCGGGCCGTCAATTGTTCCGCCGCCACTCAGCGTCCATTTACTTGTAATACCCGATCCATTTTCAATAAATGAGTCATAAGTAGTGGTCTGGCCAACGCAAACTATGATCTCGCCTGTTATATTTGCTGATGGAGAAGCTTTAATATCCACCTGGCGTGAACGTGAATCTTCACAGCCTTCGGCAGACGTTTTAGTTAAATATACAACTCCGCTTCCAGGGTTACCCCATTCAACATCAACCATGTATTCGTCATCAGGTCCAACAATCGTACCACCGGTAACTGACCATTGATAATCTGCTCCCGGGGTGTTGGATGTCTCGTAAGTAGCAATTTCTCCTGAGCAGGGATCCGTGTCGCCGGTAATCTGAGCCTGCGGCATACGGTTAATTGTAACTTCAATTTCGTCTGAATTCGAACAGCCTTCAGGTGATGTTCTTGTCAATCTTACCAGGCCTGAACCAAGAGCATCCCATTCTACAAGAATACTGTTTCCGTCATTTTCACCAATTATCTCACCTCTGAGAACAAGCCATTCATTACTTGTTCCGGGTTCATTATTGGCTGTATAGGTAACTCTGGATTTACCACAAACAACTTGATCGCCTGAAATGCGTGGCTGAGGAATCGGGTAAACCGTAACAGTAATTTCGTTTGAATTACTACAGCCGGTTTCGCTGTTAGTTCTTGTAAGAGTAACTGTACCGGTTCCTGCACTGCCCCATTTCACATTGCATGTAATGCCGCTATTGTTGCCGATAATCGTACCTCCGCTTACAGACCAGAGAACAGTTGTACCACGTTCAACATTAGTTCTGTATTCAGCTTCTTCGTCGGCACAAACAATAGTTTCACCTTCAATATAAACATCGGGTAGAGGATGAATAGTTACATCAAGCTCATCTGAACTACTACATCCATAATCATTAGATTCAACAAGAGAAACTGTGCCGGTTCCGGCTTCGCCCCAGGTAACAACAATTCTCGATGTTCCCTGTCCGGTGGAAATATTGCCGCCTGTAACAGTCCACAAATAATTGTTATCAGGTGAATTTTCATAAGTATAATATACAGCACCTGTTTCACGAGCACATACTTCTGTTTCACCCATTATCTCAGGTGTAGGATATGGATAAATATCAACATAAAGTTCATCAGAACCTTCACATCCGTATTCAGATGTAACAAGAACTTCTACCATTCCGGTTCCGACTCCACCCCAGTCGACAGTAATCGAGTTTGTTCCCTGGCCGCTGACTAATGTACCGCCGGAAACCGACCACTCATAGTCATATCCTGCTATGTTCTCAGTCTGGTAAACCAGACCTTCATCACCTTCACAGAGGCCTGTTGTACCGGTTATCATAGGCTCAGGATTAGGATTGACCATAACATCCAGATCATCCTCTCCAACACAGCCATCCTGTGAAGTCTGTGTTATCGAAACATTACCTGCACCGGCAGTTCCCCAATTAACAAGTATAGTATTGGTTCCCTGGCCGCTAACAATCGTACCACCACTAACAGTCCAGGCATAAGTATCACCGGTTACTGCATTTGTCTGGTAAGCAACTGCTTCCTCGCCATCACAAACATTGATTTTGCCACTTATAGCTGGTGTCGGGCTTCTTAGAATTGTAACACTCATTTCATATTCGCCAACACATCCGTATTGTGATGTTTCAGTAACTTTTACGGTACCTGTTCCGGCGCCACCCCAGTTAACAGTTACTCCGGGCCCTGTATTTAAACCGGCAATAGTACCACCGGTAACTTCCCATAAATAGGTGAATTCACGGCCTGAATTGTCAACAGCAACTGTATAAACAACAGAGCTTTCGTATTCACAAATTTCATCAAGCCCGCTGATAACAGGTTCCGGATTCTCAAGTATTGTCACCTGAATTTCATCTGTTTCTTCGCAACCGTATTCGGTTGTTTCAGTAACCATAAGAGTTCCGGTTCCGGGGCTGCCCCAGATAACACTTACACTTGATGTATTTGATACGCCAACAAAACTGCCGCCTGTAATACTCCATGAGTATTCATGCCCACTAACTGAAGGCGTTGAATAAGACAGGGTTTCTCCATTTTGGCAGGTTTCAATGGAACCGCTGATTGATGGTTCCGGATTCGGATATAGTGTAATACCCATTGCATCCATTCCAACGCAACCATCTGCACTTGTTTCTGTAACCTGAACAACACCGCTACCGGCATCGCCCCAGTTAACAGTAATTGAATTACCTGTAGCAGAACCAACGATAGTACCGCCGCTAACTGTCCAACTGAAAGTACTGCCTTCAGTTGCAGGAGTAGAATACATTTCTCCTTCGCTGAGTTCACAAAGTGTCTCAGTTCCTGTTATTTCAGGTTCAGGATTTGCATATAATTCTATTGTCATGAAATCTGTTGATTCACAACCGTAAGGGGTTGTTTCTGTTACTTCAACACTTCCAGTACCAGAACCGGCCCAGTCAACTAAAATTCTTGCAGGATCAGATCCGGCAGTCATAGTACCGCCAACAACAGTCCAGGAATAAGTATTATCAGAGTCGTATTCTGTATAATATTGTGAACTCCTGCTGCCTTCGCAAAGTGCATTTGTACCAATGATTGAAGGCTCGGGATATTCATGAGTTGTAACAACAAAATCATCTGAGTTTTCACAACCGTTCACGTCGGTTTCGTATACTGTCAGTGTAGCAGAACCTACTGAAAGGTTAACTGTTACACGGTTAGTGTATTCGCCATTTGTTATTGATCCGTTTCCATGTATAAACCATATAAAACTACTACCTGTATTGTTTGTAGTTTCATAAATTTCTCCGGTTGCATTGTCACAAACATCAGCATTTCCAGCTATTACAGGCTCCGGTAAAGGATTGATTGTAACGGTAAGTTCGTCAGTTCCGGTACATTCAAGTAAGCCTTCCATGTGGCGTTCTGTGGCAATAACAGAAACAGTTCCGCTACCGGCATCACCCCAGTCAACAGTAATGCTGTTTCCTGTCGATGATCCTACTATTGTACCACCTGTAACACTCCAATCATAATATCTGCGTACAACCAATGGACATGAATATTCTACCATTGATTCTCCGGCACAAACACTATTATCGCCTGTAATTTCAGGATCAGGGTTGGGATAAACATAGAATTCAAATTCTTCAGTTGCTGTACAGCCGCTGCTGTTGGTAACTTCGCAGGTTACATAACCGCTACCTGCGCCATCCCAGTCAACTGATATGGAACTGCTTGTAGCGGAACCCACGATTGTTCCCGGAGAGTCAACTGTCCAGCTATATGTATCACCTTCTTCAGGATTAATTACCAGGAACTGCGATCCCGTTCCATCTTCACAGGCTTCCCAGTCTCCCATTATAATCGGATCAGGATTCTCGTTTAGTGTTACTTCCATTACAGCAGTACCGGTACAGCCCGATTCAATCTCGGTTACTGTTAATGATATTGATCCGGGGCTAACATCTCCCCAGTCAACTTCAATCTGATAAGGCATCAAATTACTTACAATTGTACCTCCCGAGATTGACCATTCGTAAGTCAGGTCTTCATCAGCATCAGTATAAAATATCTGGCCTTCTTCATTTGCACAGGCACTACAGTCTGTTTCGTCATCGCCGCAATATATTTCCGGACTTAGCTCAACAATAGTTATAACCTGCTCTGTCTCGTTTGTACACATTACGCCAACATCATAGGATGTCTGGATAAGCGAAACGGTAGCAGAGCCTCCTGTTGTTGGCCATTCAACCAGTATATGTTCGCCATCCAAGGTTTGAACAACAATAGTTCCGCCGGTAACTGACCATGAATAGAACATCTCACTTTCATAGCCGCCTTCGCCACCATCATCGATAACATCAGTAGCGCTATAACTAGTCTGGCCTCCGGCACAAACACTGATGTCACCAGTAAATTCAGCAGTAGGTTTATAATTCAGGCTGACCGGGTATTCATAAGTTGCCTCGCATCCGGTTTCTTTATCAGTTACCAGCACGCTTATCTCATAGTCTCCGGGAACAGTTCCCCAGGCTATGGTAAATTGCGCGTTTGTGTTGTCGCCAACTATTGTACCTCCGGTTACTGACCATTCGTAATCGTAAGCTGAGTCGTCGCCGTAAACAGGAGTATAGGTTACGGTTTCTTCTTCACACTGGTAATAACCATATACTGTCGGATCCGGTGGATCTTCATTGATTGTTACTTCAAAAGTATCTTCACCAACGCATCCGTCTGCATTTGTTACGGCAACAGTTATAGTAGCACTTCCTGCCGATGTGAAATTCATTGTAGCTGTTGATGAACTTGTTCCGCTGGCAATTGAAATATTTCCAGCAACAGTCCATGTGTAGGAAGCATCGCTTATTGCATCAATATAATATTCAACACCCTCTGAATTAGGGCAAACTTCTTCGTCGCCGGTAATATCAGGTGTCGGTTCGGGATTTACAGTAACTGTAAAAGTTGTTGAAATACAATCGGATATTTCCAGAGGAAATGTATAATCAACCGGTTCGCCGCTTGTATTTGTAATATTTACAACAGGGTTAGCTGCGCTGGTTGAACTCAGGTATCCGTTCGGGTCTGTCCAGGTATATGTTAATCCTGAAACTTCATCAGGGCCAATCTGAATATCTTCACCCGAGCATACAGTTACCTCAGTACCACCGTATTCACCAACTGAAGTAAACGATCCGGCCTCCAGGAACACACCTGAATCATACAAGCGGTCACCGGCATCAGCAACAGCAAGTTTAATCCTGTAGGTTTCACATGGTTCCAGATTTGTGATACGAGCAGTGAAAACATCTGTATAACCGTCGAATTCAACTGTCTCTCCATCAAGATCACAGGATTCGGGAACATTACAATTAAAATACATAGTATTTGATGGCGTGCACACAGAAGGACATATCGGGTCTGTTCCGTCTTCCGTATCATGACAACCGTCATTAACAGAATTGATTGCCACTTCAACGTCGGTTGTATTCGGAACAATTGCAATATTTATTGCATCATTTTCAAATCCGTCCTCTCCGTCAATACCCGGGCCGCTAACGAAAAATCCAAAAACATCATTGAATTGGCTACAAACCCATTCCCGGTATTCCTCGGATGCAAAAACATAGCGGAATTCAACAGTTTCAAAAATTGGAACAAATTCGAATTCCAATATTGTCTTATCCATTGTGACATAAGGATCAATCAATATATCCAGGTCATCGTCACCGTCTGTATAAATTTCGCCGGTCATATTGGGATAAGTATTTGTCATCGAAGCATTTGATACAAATCCTGAAGAAAGGAATATACCTTCATCAAGTCCTATGTCCGTTCCTTCGCCGTCAAATGTTCCGACAGAAGGATACAGCCATGAATTATCAAGGCCAAAAAAAGTTACGCTGGTAACGGAAATACCTCCGCCAAGAAGAACGTCTTCAACCAGTTCGTCCGGATCATAAGTATATCCGTCCACTTCCAATATATCCGCGTAGGCACTATTGGAAAATATCAATAATGCTGATACTAAAAATAGCAGTAAAAACTTTTTCATCTTCATTTCCTTTATTATTTCTTGAACCTTGCATGAACTGGAATCCTGATCTCCGGATAATCCGGATGGGACGTTTCGATTGTTATGAATTGATTCGTTGCTGATTGTTCAAGCAATAGCAATTCAAATTCAAATTTTGTACCGGAGCTTAATGAAGCCGGAGTTTCATTTCTTACAAACAGGCCATCGGTCGTTTTCACTGATTTAATCTGAACATCCGATTTACTGTTGTTAATCATTTTGAAACTGCCTGTTGCAGGATTGTCTGCTTCACCGACAAGAATTACCGGCGTATGATCAATTTCCAATGGTTCGGGAACCATGAAATAAATGTTGAAAAACGGCCTTACTTTTTTTGTGCCGTTGGTTCTAAAGGAAATGCTCTTAAGAATTTTTCCGGATAAATCGCCTGTATTAACACTGATATCAATATGCCTTGATTCCCCGGGTTCGAGAATCATATTCTCGAAATTCAATGTAATATACTTTTTGTCATAGCGAATATCATCAATTTCAAGTGTTTTATTGCCACTGTTTATAAGAGTAACAACGGTAGAAGTTGTTGCTCCTTTTGATAATTCGCCCAGGTCAATCCGCTTGCCACAGTCAAAACTCAGCTTCGGCTGTGCCATGATCGCAATTGTTGTGAAAAGAAATAAACTTAGGATAGTTAATATAATTCTTTTCATACCGACCTCCTGTAAGATGTAGGAATAGTTTATTTATTTAAAGAACATTGTATTCTAAAATAAAATTGTCAGTTTTTTTTTATTGTTATTCCCGTCAGATTAATCGATTTGCCTTGCTAAGTGATCGAAACAAAGATAATAAATATTACATATATATCAAATATTAAATTATAATTTTAAATAATGTTATTATTTTGCAATATAAAACTTTTTAAAATCTACATCATTATTCCATTCCTTCAATAAACTTCCCATTGAAACAGCAAGTTCGTAAAAGCCATAACTACCTTTATAGATAATTGTTTCTCCTGATTTGGCTTCTGAGTAATTATTGACAATTCTGAATTTATTAATTAACTTTCCTGATTGATTAAATATTTCTACAAATTCAGTATTTAGGAATGAATAACTTTCTGGTATCGAGGTAATTATATTTCCATAGCGGTCGATGTGTTGAATTTCAAATTCACAGGCGTTATTATTAGCCTCAAATATTGGGCTGCCAGATGAAACTAATCCCTTTTTTTCCAATTTATTCCCGAATTTATTTGCATCAGTCCCATTGGAAAGATATGCAGCTGCTGGTGCAAAAATATCTCTTCCATGAAATGTGTTCGAGATATTTTGCGAAATATATCTGTTATTTTTCAGTTCGTAAATGAATTGATTATTTGCTATATTGAACAGAAATGAAAAAATTCCGTTATCAGGGCCAACAAAATAATAGCCTTCGGCTTCGATAATCAATCCTTTTCTGGCAGAACCGACACCGGGATCAACAACACATAGGAAAATTGTTCCCTTAGGAAAATACTTATATGATGATTTCAACAGAAAAGAAGCCTGCCGGATATTCTGTGGCATAACGGAGTGAGTCAGATCGATAAAACTCGCCTCGGGATTGATCGTCAGAATCACTCCTTTCATAACTCCTACATAAATATCATCAATACCGAAATCGGTGATAAGGGCGATATTATTATTTTTTTTCATCTTAATCCTTTTTCCCTGAAACTCTTTGTATTATTTTGCAGTCTGAATTTATGATAAAAATAATAATGATAAATATAATTAAAAATATAAATATATGACAATATTCTCAAGTACAGGACTGGCAAAAACTTATAACGACAGACTATTATTTACATCTGTATCATTCGGTATGGAGGAAGGGGAAAGAGTTGGTATTATCGGTAAAAATGGCGCCGGTAAAACTACTCTGATGAAAATTATCGCCGGGCTTGTCGAGCCTGATGAGGGTGAAGTAATTTTCAACAATAGCGCTTCACTTGAATTTCTTGACCAGCTTCCTGAATTTGACCGTAATGAAGTAGTACTTGATGCTGTGATGAAGGCCCGCCAGGAAATGTTCGACTACCTGAACGAATACAGGGAGCTATGCTCTTTGAAGGGTTCCGATCAGGACAGAATTCAGTGGCTTATGAATAAAATCGATACCGGCGACGGATGGAACCTCGAACCGGAAGCAAAAAAAATTCTGACTATGCTTGGAATAAAAGACCTATACCAGGATGTTACGACGCTTTCCGGAGGGCTGCGAAAACGTGTAGCTCTGGCTAGGGCATTGCTTTCAAAGCCGACACTTCTGATTCTTGACGAACCGACCAATCACTTAGATGCTGATTCGGTACAATGGCTTCAGGACTATTTAATGAATTCCTCACAGTCAATTATGTTTGTAACCCACGATCGTTATTTTCTTGATTCAATCACAACAAGAATTGTTGAAATTGACAAGCAGAGAATATTCAACTACCCAGGCAATTACCAGACTTATCTTGAACAGAAAGAAGCATTCACAAAAGCTGAAGAAGCAACAGTTACTCATAAGCTGACAAGGCTTAGAACCGAACTTGCCTGGCTGCAAAAAGGCGCTAAAGCAAGAAGGTCCAAGCAAAAAAGCAGAATTGACTGGATTGAAGAATTGCGGAAATCAGCTAAACGAACAAAAGAGAAAAAGATAAAAATTGAATTGGGGAAAACTTTTCTCGGCAGCAGGATAATCGACGCCCACTCTATCACCAAATCAATCGGCGGCAAGCTGCTTTTTAATGATTTTACATACATTGCCAAGCCAAAGGACAGAATAGGAATAATAGGTCCCAACGGAAGTGGAAAAACAACATTGCTGAACGTTCTGTGTGGCCGGGATAAAGCCGATGACGGAACCGTGAAACTCGGAGCTTCCATTAATTTCGGTTTCTTCGAGCAGGAAGTCCGGGACCTGCGCCCGAGGGACAGCGTTATTGGATCGCTCAGGCAGGTAGCCGATTATATTGACGTTGGAGTGGGACGAGACCGTTACCTGACAACAAAAGACCTTCTGGAAAAGTTTTTATTCCCCGCAAAACAGCAGTCGGCGCTGATTGAAACATTATCAGGAGGCGAGAAACGAAGGCTTGCATTGCTCAGGGTTCTGATGGCCAACCCCAACGTACTTCTTTTGGACGAACCGACTAATGACTTTGATATTCAAACCCTCAATGCACTTGAAAACTATCTTGATGACTTTTACGGTACTTTGATCATTGTATCCCATGACAGGTCTTTTCTGGACCGTACAGTGGAATTCATTTTCGCATTCGACGGTAACGGCAACATAAAGGAATACCCCGGAAATTATTCGGCCTATCTTGAAAAAAAGGAGATTGAGAAAAGGGAAGCAGCCAGATTGAAAGCTGAATTTAAACCTGAGAAGAAACAAAGAGAAAAAAATTCAGTCAGTAAAAAATTGACTTATAAGGAAAAGCGCGAACTGGAAATGCTTGAAAAAGAATTACCCGCACTTGAAGAAAGAAAAGCAGGAATTGAAAAAGAACTGGCAAACTGTCCCCCGGAAAAATACCAGCAAATGGAACAACTCAGCAACCAGTTAGACGAAATCAGCGACGAACTGGATGAAAAAACTCTCCGCTGGTTGGAATTGGATGAAAAAGCAGAGATGCTGAAGGGGTAGTTTTTTCCCGTCAAAACCTAAGGAATTACCTGAAGTAAGTATTCAATACTGGCAATTAATCAAAATCTACAGCTATATCATTTTAAAAACTTTTCATTGTTATGATACTTTAAAAACTCTATATCCGGTAAAAATCTCGAAGGCAATATTAAATCTTTATTGTGAATTTTTTTGAAATACTTTTCATCAGTAGAATTTTCAGAATTAAGGATGTCGTTACACACAATAACTTTATAATCAGTTGATATGGTTATATATCCAAACTCAAAAGCTTTATCGTGAAGTGCATTGATAAGAAGACCATTTCTTGGATTCAAGCTATTTTTTTTGTCAACAGACCAAGGAATAATATGACTAGCAATCAAGAAATCCGGATTATTCAAGCCTGTAATACAACATTTACAATTATATGAAGCTAATAAAGTAGAACGAAAAAATGATTGATTTATTCTTGTTTTAACAATTCTTTCTTTTTCCTTTCCTAGTTTAACGTCATCATCTTTACTAAATAAATATTTTTTGAATTTATAAAGCAAGAGCAATTCACTTTCATAAGCCAATTGCTCCCAATTATTATAAAATTCTTCCCAAATCGCTTTGTCCAATTTACTAGAATTCTTCGCTCCTTTGATTCCTCTGGCTTTCAAACTTGGGTCTAAACTTGCAAAGTTTACCAATTTCCATGATAGAGCGGACGGAGTTCTCCCAATAATTTTGGATAACTCAATAATATCAGGATTTCCTTTATGCAATTTACCAAATGGAGTTTTACAATAAAGGTTTATTGCTAATAATAGTTCTTCTCTACTCCATAACCTTGTATTTTTCATAATAAGTAAGTATTTGATTATTATCTATAATACAACATCTTCACATTTCATTAACATTCCTGTCAAAACCTAAGGAATTTCCTCCATTCAAGGTAAAGCTCCCATGTTGCTTTCACGTCCCGCAGGCAGTATTCGGAAATTTCATCAATACGGCCCTCGGCAAAAAAGTCGGCAACTTTCGATCCGTCAATTCCTTCGGACTTAGGAGAAGTTATCCCGAAAGCCCTGGTGTAGAAATCAAAATTGAAGCGCCTTGTAGCTCCATAAGACGAGGGAGAAAAGAAAGTCAGCTCGTCAATCAGGTCGATATGATTTTGATAATTAAACTTTGTTCCCTGCATCAGGTTCCTGCTCGGCCTGATCTTCAGCAGGGCAGAACGCAGCATAAGGAATGGGGCGTCGAAATTTCTGCCGTTAAAAGATATCAGCTTTGCCTGCGGGTAACGGATTAGAATTTTCCAGAAGAAGTCAAGCATTTTTTCTTCTGTGGAAAGAATACATTCCTTGCCTGATTCCAGGGTTTCCGTTTTTGTTTCATCACCGCTCAGGCTGTCATCAACAGAAAATGCTTTTGCGTTCAGCATTTTCCATTCATCATTGCCTTCACTTTCCATTAGTTGAAGTCCGATACAGATAACCCTTGCCGTTAAAGGCGCTAAAGCCATTTCACCGAGTTTTTTTTCTTTTTCCTCTTCGGTTTCGGCGCGGCGCAATATATATTCCTGCTGGGATTCCGAAAAAGAATCGTAATCCTGCGGGATTGTTTCAATATCAAATACTAAAAATTGTTCGCTGCTCATTGTATTATCTTTAAAAGTTTAAAATTTTTATTGAAAATAAGAGTAATTTTCATCTAAATCAAATTTTTTCCTCATCTATTTGTCTATATGGAGTACATTTTTTTTAAACTTATTTAATTAAAATGTAAATTTGTAGATATATTTTCCGGAATATCCGGATTTTATGATATTGACACATTGAAAATGAATAATCGGGATTTGATATGAGATTCAAGCTATTTCTGGCTTTATTATTTGTGAGCACATGTTTTTTTCAATCTTGCGGGTCATCAGGAACACAGGTACCAAAAACTGCCCAGGAAGTTTACCTGAAAGCCGTAGACCTTTTTAACGAGGAAGAATTCCTGGAAGCCAGAAAACTTTTTGATGTTATCAAATTGCAATATCCGGCCAGTCAGTATGCAGATGACGCTCAATATTACTTAGCAGAGATTAATTTCAAAATGGAGCAATTTATTCTTGCAGCATTTAATTACAGCAGGTTGCGGTCTATTTATCCGAGCAGTGAATACGTAAAACCCAGTTTGTACAAAGCAGCTATCAGTTTTTACGAATTATCCCCTTCATACGAACGTGACCAGGAATATACACATAAAGCTATTGATGCTTTCAACCTGTTCCAAAGGCTTTACCCGAGCGACTCACTTGCAAACGGAGCGGACAAATATATTTCTGAACTAAGAAATAAACTTGCTCACAGGGAATATTCCACTGCAATTTTATATACAAAGCTTTATTCTTATCATTCATCTTTGATTTATTTTGATTCGGTGATTGATGACTACCCTGACACAGAGTATTTTGAGCCTGCATTCTATGGCAAGATTGATATCTTAATCAGATTACGCAGATTAGATGAGGCGGAAGGACTTATTGATATTTATCAGAAAAGGTTTCCCGGCAGCGAATTTTCAGAAAAAGCCGGATCTTTGTCGGGGCAAATTGAAACGATAAAATTATCTTTACCCCAAAATAATTAATAATATTTAGCACGGTTTTTGATTCTCTTTTCTACTGAAGTAAAAGGTTGATAACAGCCTTTAATTTTGGTAGTTATATGATTTTTTTATTTTTTATAAATATATGATATAAAATATTTTACATCCGGATTGATTTTTTTCGGTAAAAGAAATATTGAAATTTTTAATCGAATATTGGCTGAATATCAACAAATTGAAAATTATTGGGTAATTGCAATGAAAAATATCTATCTGAAAATTTTGACACTGATTTTATTTTTCTGCCTGCAGATAAATCTATTTTCGGCGGATAATGATATATTTCTCGAAACAGGCCCTTATTTGTCTCTGAAAGCCGGTGTGAACGGAGTTGATACCCCATCGGGGCGCAGGAATGGTTTTACCATAAATTCACTACCTGATTTTGGAATGACCGTACAGTCTTCACTTTCTGCCGAGAGTGATCTTAAGCTTTCATTCAGCCTGGGGTACAGCACTTACTCTTACAATATTATACGCCATATTGACGACGAAGCATTCAAACACTCCTATTCGTATCTGACTTTCGCCCCGGAATTTATTTTTGGATATTTTAGTTTCGGTTTTAACTTCGGTTTGCCTATGGCAGCTGATTTTGACCGTGAAATTGACACTGAAACACTTAATATGCTGGCTGAATTCAGAATTGGCGGTCACTATCCTCTCTTCGAGGATGAAACCGGAGCCCTTCATATTTTTCTGAAAGCCGGGTATATGTTGAATGGTATTTACGATAATTACAGAGAAAATGACCCACTGGCAGAAATAATACCGGAACAATCCGATCCGATAACTGATGATTTTAATCCGAGGGCGGCTTCTGTTCAGTTGGGATTTATTTATCTCTTCAATATCCGGTAAAAAATTCTTATCTTCAATTTATGACAATAATTGGAGATAAAAATTGAAATTCGTTCTTGCTATCATAATATTATTTTTTCAATTCATTCAGGGATTTGGGCAGGAAATACCGGAAGTATCTCCTTCCGTGAAGTTTCTTAGAATATATGGCGGTGATAACGAACTCTTGCCTCCGGTTGTTTTATTAAGTAATGACAGCAATATTGAAACTGATATCGGAAGCGAATACATCACTATTGAAATTGATGTCGATTCACGATCTTTACCCGGATTATACGCAAAATTCATACACTGCGACATTAATTGGAATAAAACCGAAAATGCTTTTATAAACAATCAGGCATTTTCCAGTACTTCAAATATTGACTGGGTTTCAGCGCCGGTTTCTGCCAGGAATTATACTTACCGGGGACATCTGCAAGTCCCTAATTCAACTGTGCAATTTAAATATCCGGGAAATTGGAAAGTATTGATCTATGAGGATTACGACAGTGAAACACCGCTTGCCGAAGGAAGATTTTTTGTTTTCAGCCCGAAAATAGAATCGCGCCTGGCAATCTATTCGGATATGTACGAACCTGACATGAATGTTACATCTTCAGCATTCAACCTTGAACTTATTACAGCCAGTACCCACGGTATAATCGACAACCGGCTCAGTACAGTTACATTCTACAGGAATAACAGATGGAACGAACCCTATGTTGTTTCTTCGGAATATGACGCGGACATTAATGAAAAACTTTATCGTTACCGGTTTGATAGAAATATAGGAGGTTTTTCGGGAATGGAAAAGCGTTTTAATATACGACAGATTCCGGCTGAAAACGGTTACAGAATCCTCGATATGGCTAATCTGGCTGAATTTCCGAGAATTTCGGATCCGGTTAGAATACCTTTCTCTGACCTCAGGCGTACCGGATCCTTTCTTGAATCAGATGACGACGGCGCAATGTACTCGGGAATGATTACTCATTCGTATGACGAATATGTTTACGTTGAGTTTGTTCTGGATCCTGACGGACTTGTTTCAAGGGATGATGTTTACGTTAGCGGATCTTTCAACAACTGGAAACCTGACAGAAACTGGCGAATGTTCTATGATGAGGAAAGCAGGCTTTATATATTGCGGCAATGGGTAAGAAGGGCAAGGCATAATTATTTGTATTTTACAGGAAGATACAACGAAAGAAACAACAGGGTAGAAAGATTATCGACCGATGAATATGAAGGAAACACTGTTACGACACGCCATACATGGCTGGGATTTGTGTATTACAAAGAAATTGACTTCGGCGGATACTACTCGCTGATTGGAATTGCCTGGAATAACCTTTCCGGCACTTTAGGAAGATAATATTAATTTTTTACGTTGATAAAAATAGGAATAATTATGGAATTCAAAAACATTAAAGATCTTGGCGGCAGACAGGGCGAACTAATTGCCCACCTGAAAGAAGGAAATGCCAGATTTGTTGCCAACACAAGAATTAACCAGGACTTTCAGCTTCAAAGAAAAGCTTTGCTAAAAGGCCAGAATCCGGATATTATTGTACTCACATGTTCGGATTCGAGAGTTGTTCCGCATTATATTTTTGACGAAGAGATAGGCGAATGCTTCATCATCAGAAAAGCCGGAAATGTAATAGGAACAACTGCTATCGGAAGTATTGAATACGCAGCAGAGCACCTTGGCGCTCCCCTGTTTGTAGTGCTCGGCCATACAAGCTGCGGAGCTGTAACTGATACTCTTGCCGGAGCTACAGGATCTCATTTCCTGAACAGGATAATTGATTCCATTAAGCCGGCTATGAAAATAGCAATTAAGAAAAATGGCGGCAAAGAAGTTGATGTTAATACAGTTGTAAAGGAAAATACCCTTTTTCAAATGAAAAGATCTGTTGAAAGAAGCGAGCTTTTAGCAAAATTCGTTAAAGAAAAAAAGCTGGCAGTTGTAGGAGCGATGTATGATATGGACAGTGGAAAAGTTGATTTCCTTGAAGATGCGATTTATTGATCACTTAATATATTAAACAAATAACCTTCCATGATATGAAAATCTGGAAGGTTGTTTATTATAAATAATTTTTATGCTTCTGATTTAGCAGGGGATTTTGTCTCGGTTTTTGCTTTTGTTTCGGTTTTTTCTGTACTTCCGTTTTTCTTAGAGCTGCTGTTCCCATTATGTCCGTTTGTTCCGTTCGAAGCAGTCGAGCCTTTTTTATTGGCATAATCAGTCAGGTAAAATCCGCTTCCGTTAAATATCAAACCAACATTCCGGCTGATCTTGCGGAAAACTTCGCCTCCACATTTATTACCGTTTTCATCCTCAAGGATACACTCTGTCAGAGCATCCTCTGTTATTCTTTGTTCAACCTGAAATTCTCTTTCACATTTCCTGCATTTGTACAGATATGTCGGCATCTTTTATCACTCCTATTGTCCAAATCTATAATTTAAAACTGAACGAACCCTATTTTCTTATATACTTTCCTTAGGGTTTTGAACGCTGTCCTGCGAGCTTGCTCGGCACCACCGGCCAGCACTTCCTGAAGACGTTTTTTGTCTTTTCTTATTTCTTCATATCTGGTTCTGATCGGGTTAATATGCTCTGCCAGAGCCTCGCCAACAGCAAGTTTAAAATCTCCGTAGCCATAGCTTCCGTATTTTTCTTCAATTTGCTGAATGCTCATTCCTGTTGCAGCATTCATAATCGAAATTAGATTTTTTACTCCGGGTTTGTCGTCTGAAAATGTTATCCCCTCGCCGGAGTCGGTAACTGCTCTTTTTATTTTATTTATGATCTCTTTATCAGAGTCAGTAACATATACAGTTGCTTTCTCATTGTCGTCTGATTTAGACATTTTCTTTGTCGGTTCCTGCAGGTTCATAATCCTTGCTCCAACTGGCGGAATATATGGCTCGGGTAGTTTGAATGTAGGCGAGTACGCATTATTGAACCTGTTTGCAATGTCTCTTGTAATCTCCAGGTGTTGTTTCTGGTCTTCACCAACAGGAACAGCGTCAGCCTGGTATAACAAAATATCGGCAGCCTGAAGTACCGGATAGGCAAAAAGCCCGACATTGATATTATCTTCATGGCGACGGGATTTTTCCTTGAACTGAGTCATCCTGCTAAGTTCACCCATCTGGGTAAAAGTATCAAGCACCCAGGCAAGCTGAGCATGCTCTGTAACGTGCGACTGAACAAAAAGTGAGCTCTTTTCAGGATCAATTCCGCAAGCCAGTAATAATGCAGCCAGATCAAGTGTATTTTTTCTAAGATCTGCGGGAACCTGGCGAACAGTAATTGCATGAAGGTCAACAACAGTAAAAAAGCATTTGAACTCATCCTGCATTTTAACCCAGTTTTGAATAGCTCCGAATAAATTTCCTATATGAAGTTTTCCTGATGGCTGAATGCCGCTTAAAATAATTTTTTTCTCTTCCATAACTTATGCGTCTTAAATTTCCAATACTGATTTATTTAATTTCTATGCTTCCGAAAAGAACAGTGTATTTAATGTTAAGAACCGGCCTGATATCATTTTTATCGCCGAAGTAAGGCCTTGTTTTATTTTCCATGGCCCCGAGTATAGGCATACCGCTGGTAACTATTTTCCAGTTCTCCGGTACGAAAAGTTCGGTACTTCCAAAAGCAGTGAATATATCAAGTTCAGCCTGGCCCATACAGATTTCTGCATCTCTCAGATCTATTGTAAGTCCTCCGAAAACTGCTCCAAGATTGCCACCCTTAAAATCCGTTGAATTTACCCGGAGGTCGGATCCACCGAAAACTACAAATTCGTTAAGTTTTTCCTTATCTTCAAAAGCACCATGCTTTTTTTTCCTTCTGCCACGGATCAGGCTTAACCCGATAATAATCAGTAGCAAAGGCCAGAAATAATCCCAGAAGTTGCCAGGCAGAATATCAAGTTCAATAGCTTGAAAAATCACACCGAGCCCAATCAGAACAAATCCGGTTGTCATACTTTCTTTGTTCTTGCTGATTTTCAGCAAGCCCATAATTATCAGTATTGTAGGCCACCATTCAAATATGCTGAATGGAAAGTCGATAACATCAAAACGATTCAGCAGAAAACCTATTCCGAGTATGATAATTATGATGCCAACAATTTTTCTGATATCCATGATATTCCGTATCTTTTTTTTGTTAATACACAAACTACAATATAAGGAAAATATTTGTCAATTATTCACTTGGCTTTACGTAAAAATTTTCTGAAAGTTTTGGTTTAAAAATAAAAACCCCGAATAACTCCGGGGCTTTGTTGTGAATTGTCGGCTAACTAATTCTTAACGATCAGGGCCAACTTAGAAAATATATCTGAGTAGTAATCCATCTGCTCTTTTTTAGTCATGTATGATATTGCATTTTTTGCCTTATTCAGAGCCTTGTCCTTATCATTTGGTTCCATAAGGTTAATTTCAGTATTCCCCTGCTTACCAAATTCATGAAATATATATCTTGTTCTGTCATTTTCATAAACAGCTTTCAATAGTTCAGAAGGGGCAAATCCCATTGTATTTAGCAGAACACTGAACTGAATGTCGGCCATACACCAATTATTTATCTGCAAAGTCATGTTTTTGCGTCTTTCCGGTTCCATAGTTTCAATAATATCCCCGATGCGTGATTTCAATGATTTTTTTTCCTCGTTGTTTAGAAGTGGGATAATTTCATCCGGGGAAATCCATTTATTAGCATACATCTCGCTTGTTTTGTCTAAGTGAATAATCGAGATCGGCCTTAATTCCTCAATAGAATAAAAAGATTTGTAAGCACTTTGCCCGAATCGTGTTATCATGCTGTCAATATTGTTCCCGTCAGGGTGAAGCAGGTTCTCTGAATCGCTGTCAGCACCGCTGCCAAGGCCGAAAAAACCTATAAAAAGTGCTATAATTGGTATAAAATACGTTTTAAACATAATTCAACTCCTTAATTAATATTTAATTTTCATTAATCAAATTATGTGCCATTATTGCGAATTATCAATTTTGAAATTATTCATGTTTTCAGCGAAAACCTGAATTAATGATAAAAGATGCTCAACATTAATTAGTGTTGGGCATATTATTTATACGGGGCATATTGCGCATGAACCTTTTAGAAATATCTGCACATAGCTAATTTTAAAAATATTTCTTTAAAGCCTAAAAACCTTTACATGAAAAAAAAATTTTGCAGTCATGGAATTATTTTTATCTTTTATTTTATAAGACTTTATCGAATCATACCCTTGGAGAATTCTTTATGCCTGAAATATCATATCTTAACGTCATAAAGCTAATTTTTGAGATTGTATTTTATCCATGTACTCTGTTGATAATAATTTTTACATTTCTGAATTACAGACATACGGTAAAATTGAAGAAGGCAGAATGGCTAAACAAGATGTTTGAAAAATTTTATGAAAACATACTATACAAAGAAATACGTGAGATCCTTGACTGGGGCGATCAGCATAGTAAATTTGAGAAACTGAAATTATCGGTTGAAAAGGTACTGGATAATAAAAACGTTCTTGATGAAGAAAAGGAATTGGTTGAATATTTAACAATTTATCTGAATTTCTTCCAACTTATTGCAACATTTAAAGATTTGAAGCAGCTCAAAATCAATGAAATTAGAAAAATGTTCGATTACTATCTTCGTCTGTTAGTAAAGTATGAATGGGTTATTAAATATATGGAAGAAGAACAGTTTGATATAACATTGAATTTGGCAAAGGAAATGGCTTTAAATGATAAATGATTCTGATTATATTGTTGTTTACGGAACATTGATGAGAGGCAATGATAATAAATATTCGAAATTATTATCTGAAAATGCCGATTTTATTTCTGAAGTATCTTTTCCGGGAAAGTTGTATGATCTCGGAGAATATCCCGGTGCGATTTATGACCCTGATTCATCAGATTATATTAGTGCAGATTTGTTTAGAATAACAAAAAATAAGCAGAATATTTTGAATTTAATGGATGAATATGAAGGAATTATTGAGTATGATATGGCAGAAAACGAATATGAGAGAAAAATAATACGTGTTAGCGACGGAAGGAAAACAATATTCGCATGGGCCTATCTTCTTAATCTCAATCCTGACCAATATGAAATAATTGAATCCGGTAATTATGCCGTATTCAACGAAAAAAAACAGCCTTATTAATAATTTAAATCTCTCCCTAACTCAAATTTCCTTTTTCTTTTCATGAAATATTTATAGTTTATGGCAGTTTCTTTCCGGGCGGTTGCGCTTATATTTCATGTAACGGCAATTGTCGGAAGTCTTGACAGCCTTTATTTCCCACTGGATTTGCGGGAGAATAATACCCTCGGGATATGCTACTCAATCAAATATACCGATATGATATGAAATGGCAGCTTCGTATTTTAATTTTTTAAACATATATTCAAAGAAAACTAATTACTTAACCACTGCCAATTCAGATCTGACAAGAATATTCTTTGTATCAAGCCCCGGAGTTTGTCCTCGAAGATTGAACTCAAGTTTTACTTCCGGCCTGAAGAACAGGCAATGAGTTGAACCACCATAGTGGAACATTCCGAGCTGATCTCCTTTGTTGATATGCTGCCCGGCTTCCACAGTAAATTCATTCGATGATACTTCTGCCATTCCAACAAACATTGCAGCCATCAATCCGATTTTTGGATTGTCTGCTTCGATAAAAACTAATGCTCTTGCGGCGGTATGAGTGATATATCCCTGAGAATTATTTGGGCCGGCCGGGTCGAACCCCTCGGCGAGAGTTTCTGCATAATATGAGCCGTCAATTATTTCAGTTTTTACTATTTTTCCGCTAACAGGTGAGTGCCAGCGATGATAACTTTCAGCACTTAAAAACGCCTGATAAATCGTTCCGGCAATAAATTTTTCAGTAAAAGGGTCGCTGTTCATCATGTGTTTAAGTGAATAGGGCTGTGATTTTATCCAGAATTTATCTGTCAGTTTTACATTTTCAGCTAAGCGGTATGGCGCGGATTCACAGGCATTAGCAATAATATTATCATTGTCGGGACTGGCAACGGGCCTTTTTCCATCGCGGAAAACACGGGTGAAGAAATTATCCCATGAGCTAAATCCGTAGTATGGCAGTTGGGGGTCGCAAACAAAATCTTCTACAAAGGTAGGCATAGCTTCGCGTGCATCTTCTCCGAACCAGCCTTTGCGCGGGTCGTCATTTAATACATAACGGGAGTCTTCCGAGTTCAGATATACAGCCCAGGTATTCAATATCTTTTTCAGTTGCCGGTTAACTTTTTCTATCATAAATGCTTCTGTACCGGCTTTTGTACCCATTGGCCAGTCAAGAATAGCATTAATCGGAAATCCGACAAGCCCGGTTTTATTGAATTCCGGTGCCCTGGTTATTATATGGTTGAGTAATTCAAGCATGTGTTTGTAATCCCTTACCTGTGGTTTTCCTGTTGGGTCGCTCAGAAAAATTGAATCCTGCGGTATCTGTTCGAACATTTGAGTAAAAAGCATGAACAGATGGGCATCGTTCTCTATCATCTCCTTAAATTCCTGAATAACGGGATGCAAATCTTTTTTGTTTCTACCACTTTCATTAATAATATTTGTCAGCCATTTATTTAAATGTTTCTGATCTGACGAATTCCATTTACCAATTTGATAAGGCTTTTCATCGATAAATTTTTCAGCAGGTTCCTGCTTGCTGCATGAAATTCCTAAAAAAAATACAAATAAAAAAACGAAGTAAAAAGGCTTGAATAATTTCATTTGGTTAACTTCCTGAAATGATTTTAATACTAACTAATGAATATAATTCTAATACTGGAAATATACAAAAATTTTTGAGATATAAGAATTTATTCCTGCTAATGAAATTTCATAAGCGAAACGATAATAAATCTACCAGGTGTACAATGCACGGCAAAACCTGATTCAATAAACCCGGCAGTATGCTCTGGAATTTGTATCAAAGATTGCTTTAGGGCTAATAGCAGTAATCAAACTAAAAAGTCAGCAAGGGCATAATCATAAACACTATCTTGCTGATATCCCTATCCAATAATCTTTCTTGGTATTTCATAAGGAAGCCTGACCAGCATTTCGTAATTTACATAATTCGACAAGTCGGAAAATGATGAAACTGTTATCACATGTTTTCCCTGCTTACCGATTATCACAACTTCGTCTCCGATTTTAATATTTGAAATACAAGTTACGTCAGTAATTATCATATTCATATTAACCATTCCAACTATCGGAGATTTCTTTTTATTAATAAGAACATATCCAAGGTTGCTTAGGCTGCGTGAATAACCGTGATAATATCCCAAAGGAATAACTGCGACTTTCATATCTTTGGTTGCCAGATAATTATTTCCGTAGCCAATAAATTCGCCTGTAGGAATATCTTTAACAGAAATTACAGAACTTTTCCAGGATAAAATTCTTTTTAGCGGATCGCTGGAAAAATGTGCTTCATCAGACAGCATGTTATATATTCTGGTTTCATTACTGGGCCAAAAACCATATTGAGCAATTCCAAAGCGCACCATACCCATTATTGTATCCGGGTAGGTAAGAGCAGCTGCCGAACAGGCGGTATGATAAAATCCGGGTACAATGCCTCGCTTTCTAATAAGCAGTTTTAACTCTTCAAAACTTGTTTTCTGATTTTGGATTCTGTAATAATTTGCAATACTTTCCGCTCCTGCATAATGAGTACATATACCCATTATTTCAAGCCATTGCTTATTGTCGTTCACAATATCAATTACTTTCAGAATTTCTTTTTCATTAAACCCGGTTCGGTTTAAACCAGTTTCCAGCTCTAAATGGATCTTTGCAGGTATTCCAATAGATTTTGCTACTTCAATTGTTTTCCTTAGCCTGTCAAAATTGAAAACAAAGAAAGAAATACCACTTTCAATTATTTCTTTTAAATCACTGTTGTCAACCATATTCATTATTATTATATGCGATTCAGGGCGTTTAACACTGAAGGCTCTTTCTGCTTCATTGCTGTCTGATACAGCGAAATATTTCACTCCGCATTCTTCAGCAAGGGGCAGGTATGGTTCAATTCCATGTCCGTATGCGTTACCTTTAATTACAGAAACAAATTCCGCGGAACCAATTCTCTTTTTTAAATATTGTATATTTTTTTTTAAAGCTTTTTTATCCAATTCAATATAAGAACAAGGAACCATGAAAAAATTATCCTTTCTCCAGAATGTTAGTAATGATACTGGTAAATATTTCTATTCCCTTATCAATAATATCATCTTGAAAATCATAATCCGGATTGTGCAGCCCCGGGCATTCAAGTCCTGCACCAAGCCCGAAAAAAGCACCTTTATATTTCCCGGTGTAGTAAGCAAAATCTTCAGACCAGGGAAAGGGAATTTCAGGCTGAACAATATCCATTCCGAGATCCTCTGCTGATTTCCTGATGATACTATTACAAAATTCATGATTTACATTTGCAGGAAATTCCTCATGCCATTCGATATTATGCTTCAAATGATAGGCTGCTGCAAAATTATCACAAATTTTTGCTGCTTCGGTACTTATTTTATCCATATCTCTGTTTTTATATGATCTGAATGTAGCCATAACATCGGCTTTTCCCGGAGATGTACCGAAAGCAATCTCGCCGAGACTGGCATGAATTATTGTAACATTAGCAGAATCTTCCAATTTGGTGTGAAGCGATGGCAAAGCCATTAATCCCTGGATTGTATTAATCATAGCAAGAACAGGTGATTTTCCTTCCTCGGGATGTGCTGCGTGAGATGTTCTGCCTTGAAAATGAACACTGAATCCTTTTGAGGCAGATGAAAATACACCGTCCCTTACAATAATACTGCCTTTTGGATAGCCCGGAAGATTATGAAGTCCGAAAATATAATCCGGCTGAATACTTTCAAATTTCTCATCTTCCAGAATGGCCTTAGCGCCAGTTGCAGTTTCTTCTGCCGGTTGGAAAAGTAAAATTATTCGGCAGGAATATTTATCTGCAATAGATTTTGCTTTTTGTGCAATCCCGAGAAGTATAGTTGTATGGCCGTCATGTCCGCATTTATGGGATATTCCTTTGTTAATGCTTATATAATCAAAATTATTAGTTTCAGTTATTGGCAGAGCGTCGATATCTGCCCTCAGCATTATAACAGGTGAATGAGAATCTGTTCCATATTCTGCCGCTACGCCATATCCTCCGATATTCTCAATAATTCTTGCCGGAGATGTCGATTTCAGATAGTCAGCAATAAATTTAGATGTATTTTTCTCTTTGCCCGAAATTTCAGCCATTTGGTGTAGTTTTTTTCTGATTTGTATTAAATGGGTCATAATCTCAAATTTTCCGGTCTTTTGTGATCTTAAATAATCATTATATAAAATTCGATATTTAGCTTTGGATTCAAAATAGAAAAATCAAAGCAAAAATATTTTCCTATCCGGTTATCGATTAGCCGAAGTATATTATATAAACTTATGTAAAAAATAATTAATTAGAAAAAAGCTACTTTAACTGCATTCCCTCATTTTTCAAAATCATTTCGGCGCTTATCCTTCCTGATTCATAGATTGTCGGGAGTCCGCTGCCCGGATGAGTACCACCTCCTACAAGATAGCAGTTTTTAAATTCTTCGAATTCATTATGTGGCCTGAAGTAAAGCATCTGCCCGATATTATGCCCGAGATTAAAAGTTGCCCCGTAGTGGACGTCCATTTTATCCCGCCAGTCTACGGGCGTAATTACTCTTAATTCTTCAATATGTTCTTTTAGATTTTTCATTCCTGCTCTTGTTTCCAGAAGTCCAAGAATTTTATCTCTGAACTTTTCTTTATTGCCTTCCCAGTCTATACCCTTACTGAGATTTCCTACCGGTACAAGAACATATACAGCAGATTTTCCATCCGGAGCCATTGTGGGATCAATTTTACTGGGGTTATGCACATAAAATGATGTATCCTCGGAAATTACTTTATTTTCGGAAATTTCCTTTACATTTCTCGCGTAATCTTCAGCAAAGAATATATTGTGATGGTCTAAATGATCGTACACTTTATCCAATCCGAGATAAAGCATGAAAGTTGAGCAGGAATATTTCATTTTTTCAAGTTTCCTGTCGTTATATTTTTTTCTTTTTTCCGGGCCGACAAGTTTGGTCATTGCATTAGCGAAGTCGGCATTAACTATCACGTAATCAGCTTTTTCAATCGTTCCGTCTTTTAGTTTAACGCCCTTTGCTTCTCCATTTTCAACAATAATTTCATCAACTTCACAGCCGAGGTGGATCTGGCCCTTTTCCTCTTGAATCACCTTTGCCATTGCTTCGGAAAGTTTGTTCAGGCCACCTGTCACATGGTAAATACCTCCGCCGTGTTCGATATATGAAATAATACTGAAAGTCCCGGGTGCTTCCCAAGGCGACATGCCAATATATTTCGCCTGAAATGTAAAGCATATTTTTTGCGTTTCATTATCAAAATATCTTCCCAGAACATCGTAAAGGCTGATGTGAGCATCAAGGTAGGGAAGAGATTTTAAAATTCTCATCGAAAAGTAATCACTTACCTTTCCGTATGGAACCTGAAGGCAGGGTATAAGTTTTTTATATTTTTTATCTTCATTATCTCTGAAACGTAAGTAACCGTTAGAAGAACCAGGAAAAACCCTTTCAAGTTCTTTTACCATTCTTTGCTTATCGGTTGTAGGGAACAGAACCTTGTCCTTGAAATCAAGCCTGTACATAGGATCAACTTCAACAAGATCAACATAACCACTAAGATGGCGCCAACAAATGTTGAAGATGTCTTCAAGTACGTCTTTCATAAGGAAAAATGTGGGGCCGATGTCAAATTTAAAATCACCGGCCTTGATAAATCCGTTACGGCCGCCAATTATTTCTTGTTTTTCGTAGATATTTACGTCAAAACCCTTTTTTGCTAATATCATCCCGGCAGACAGTCCACCTGGTCCGGCACCAATAATAATAATTTTTTTCCCTGGCATACTTTCACCGTTGATTGATAAGTAATAACTTCAGAAACAGTATCAAAAGGTTATGTGTAACATTCCCTTCCTGAAATATAATAATATGAATTGTAATTTAAAAGTGACTTATAGACAATATTAAAAAATTTGTTAATTTTTATCAAAATCCATTAGGTTGAAAGGAATGAATATTTTTGAAAACTGGAAAACCAATTTTTTAGGCCAATTTTCGTTTATTATTTTGCAATTTGTATTGGGATAAAAATAAATTTTTCAGGTTTGATATGGATTTTAAGGACTATTATAAAATACTGGGGGTTGACAGGAAAGCAAGCGATGCGGAGATAAAAAAAGCATATCACAAGCTTGCTCAGAAGTATCATCCCGATAAAAATAAAAGCGATGCTTCTGCTGAGGAGAAATTCAAAAATATAAGCGAAGCATACCAGGTATTGAAGGATCCTGAAAAAAGGGCCAAATATGACAACCTGGGATCCTCTTTCAATAATTTTCGTCAGTCCGGAGGAAATAGTTCTGACTTCAACTGGCAGGACTGGTTCAACCAGAAAAATGCAGGCGGGCCTCGCGGTGGAGGCGGATTTGGCAGGTCAGGTAAAACTGTCGGTGATATATTCGATTCCGGAGGCATGTCGGACTTTTTTGAGAAGATATTTGGCGGATTTGGCGGTGGTAAAGGTTTTAACCCGGGAGCAGGATTTAAAAAGCAAGCCAAAAAGGGAGAGGATTACAAAACAGAAGTTGAAATTTCTCTCGAGGAGGCTTTTAAGGGAACATCCAGGCTTTTATCTGTGAATGGAGATAAATTCGATATAAAATTTAAGCAGGGAATAAAAGACGGACATGTCCAGAAAATCAGCGGAAAAGGATTGCCCGGCAAAACAGGAGGGCCGAAGGGCGACCTGATAATTAAGGTTAAAGTAAATGAACACCCGAGAGTTGAAAGGAATGGGGATGACCTGTATGTTGATATTAATATCGATCTTTTCAAAGCTCTGCTTGGCGGCACTACTATGATATCTACCTTTGCCGGTAAAGTGAAAATAACTATCCCGCCAGGTTCAGGGCAGGGAAAAAAATTGAAACTTAACGGCCTTGGTATGCCTGACTATAATGATCCGGACAAAAAAGGAGCTTTGTTCATTAAGCTGAATATTGATATGCCCGATAATTTAAGTGATGAGGAAATTGAAATAATTAAAAAGTGGAAAGACCTGCGAAAGAAGAAGAAAGATAAAAAGTAATTGAAAAAGCCCTTTGAAATTCAGATCAAAGGGCTTTTGCTTAATTAGTATATTTCTTATTTTGTTCTGATAAATTCCACTCTTCTGTTTTTCTGCCTGTTTGTGGCATTTGTATTCGGAACAAGAGGCTGATTAGGCCCTTCGCCACGGGTCGATAACCTTGACTCGTCAATTCCATTGTCAACAAGCCATTTCTTAACAGCATCAGCACGGTCCTGAGAGAGTTTCAGGTTGGTTTCAATATCACCAACATCGTCAGTATGGCCAACAATTTCAATTTCCATGTTTTCAGCGGCTTTCAAAGCTTTAACTGCAAATCCAAGAATCCTCTCTGATTTATTAGTTATTCTGGATTTGGCAAATTCGAACTCGATGTTTTTCAGGATAAGTTTTTCACCGGGTTTGATACTTAGAATGTCGTCATCCCCGTCAAGAGGATCGGCTCCGTTTTGTACTTCAACGCCGTCTTTTATTCCTCCGCCGTCTGTATCCGGATTGAGAGGATCTGTTTTGTATTCATTAACTTCCTCTCCGTCCATCAGACCGTCGCCGTCAGAATCAGGATTATTCGGATCTGTTCCAAGTTTCATTTCTTCTTTATCTGAAAGGCCGTCGCCATCTGTGTCCTTTTCAAACCTGTGAACCCTGAAAAGGACCGAAAGCTTCCCAACCCAGTTTGCATCAGTCACATCATCCCAAACCGGGTTTATATCATCAGTACTGGTCATGTAAGCTCCGGCATTAAAGTCCAGCCCGACAGTTTCGTTGAAGAAATATGAAATACCAACCCCAACAGGGATATTCAATGCCACACCACTGTCCTCGGATTCGGGATCGGGATTTGGAGGCATTTCATCAACATTGAACATTATTGCTCCGAGTCCGGCAAAAGCATAAGGCTGCAAGCCTTTCTGCTCAAAAGGATAAAACCTCATACGCAAGTCGAATGTCATGTGAGTAGTTTCGTATTGGGAATAAAGCCCGAATTCGTCCGTACCATTTTTAAAATAGTTGAAATTGAATTCCGGAGTCAAACCCTTTCCGATGGCATTAGTAATTAGTGCGTTGGCCCCGAATACAGCGCCAATGGTTCTTTCGTCTCTTTTGCCTTCGTTCATGCCTCGCGACAAACCGGCTCCGATTCCAAGATATAAATCTTTTTCCTGAGAAAAGGATAAACCAGAAGGCCAACAAATAAATGCTATAAGCAAAAGGAGTATAGATTTTTTAAACATATAAGTCCCCACAATAGATGAAAAAATAGTAATATAACGTGAAAACGCATTCTAATGATATTTAGTATAATTAATAATTAAATTAAGTAGTTCCACTTATAAAAATGGCAAGTTATTAGATGTTAAGTTTGTGGGAAGCATATCTCCGGTTTAGGTATGGATAATTTTGAAGTAGTAAGATATTTTATCTGTTTTTTACATCAAATAATTTTAACTCTAACACTGAAAAAAAACCTTCCGCAGGCAGGCTGCCGGCGGAAGGTTTGAAAAAGGCCGAATAAATTCGATTTATATTTCACCTTTGGCGTGTTTTTTCTCGAGTATTTCCAGCATATCTTTTGTCATTGCGTCAAGGTCGTATTTCGGGTTCCAGCCCCAGTCGTCTCTTGCCGGCTGATCGTTAACTGAATCCGGCCATGAATCGGCGATAGCCTGCCTGAAATCCGGTTCGTATTCTATCGTGAAGTCCGGTTTGAATTTTCTGATTGAATCAGCAATTTCTTTTACTGTAAAGCTCATGGAGCCGACGTTATAGTCATTGTGCCTGTTCAGGTTTTCAAAAGGAGCCTGCATCAGGTCTATAGTAGCTTTGATACAATCCGGCATATACATCATAGGAAGCTGTGTATCTTCTTTTACGAAGCATTTGTAATGATTCTGTTTAACTGCCTCGTAATAAATTGCTACGGCATAGTCAGTTGTGCCGCCACCGGGGAAAGTTTCAGCAGAGATAATACCGGGATAGCGAAGTCCTCGTACATCCAGGCCGAATTTCTGAACAAAATAATCAGTTAGCAATTCGCCGGAGACCTTTGTTACGCCATACATTGTAGTAGGGTGGAGGGCAGTGTCCTGTGGTGCTTCCTTTGGGCAATCCGGTCCCCATACAGCTATTGAACTCGGGATAATAACTCTTGCCATATCATATTTCATGGCAAGGTTCAGTACATTCAAAGATCCATTCATATTAACATTCCAGCACATGTTCGGGTTTTGCTCGCCTATGCCCGATAAAATTGCAGCAAGATTAACAATGGTATCAATTTCATATTTTTTTACTATTTCTTCCATTCCTTTAGGATCGAGCACGTCAATCTGCTCGAAAGCGCCGGATTCGGCTATTGCAGCAGTGGGCGTTGCCCTGCAATCCGATGCTATAACATTGTCATTTCCATAGATTTTTCTAAGCTCTAAGGTTAATTCCGAACCGATCTGGCCAAGTGCGCCTATCACTAAAATCTTTTTTATCTCTTTTTTCATTACCCTGGACCCATTTTAATATGATAAACTATTCAATTACATGTGAATTATTTACAAGAAACAAAATTAATAATTTCAGCCGATTAATAAAACGCTGATTTACAGGTTTGGAAAAATATTTTTTGAGCAAATATCTTCAGGTACTAAAACATGAGGCCGTTTGCAATTTCTTTGATATCCTCCCTTTTTTCAAACAGGTCAATTATATCATTTTCACTTAGTCCCAGGAAAGCAACCACCGGGTCTGTCGTTAATGATTCTCTTTGGGTATCATCTTCGGAAATAGAAAGCCGGGCCAATTTATCTGCAAGATTGATAACTGCTGCTTCCGTTTGGAATTCATCAATTTTATCATATTGATGGTAATTTAGCGCGACACTTGTTATCATTTGGGGTAAATTCCATTTTTCGGCAATAAGTTCCTCAATTTCTATATGATAATTATCGAAAAGTAAATCAAACTGATCTTCATTCAAAGTTCCACCTGATCTTTCATCAATTTGTGCTACGAGCTGAACAATAACGGGCTTGCCAATATTGTGAATCAATCCACAAAGGTAGAGTTGTTCAGTATTCAGATTCATATTTGAACTGATCTCACGGGCATACTGTGAAGAGATCAATGACAGAAGCCGAAGCCTTTGTACAATATCCTTATAACTATTTGTTCTAAAGAAATTTTTACCGACAATAATTGACATCGCCACCTGGCTTATCATTCTTGCTCCCAGCAACTGAACTGCCTGGTGAATTGACTGAATTTCAACCCTTGAAGAAACGGCAGAAGAATTCGCAGCTTTCAGAAGGTGTCCCGCCAGCGACTGATCACGGTGAACAAGATCCGCAATTTTAGCCATACCTGCATTAATATCTTTTGTTATTGTAAATACCTGCGAGGCAACTTTTGAAAGGACGGGGATAGAAACATCCTGTTTGTCAATTTTTTTTCTTATTGTTTTTATGTATATCTCGGTAATTGCAGGATTGTTTTTTTTCATAGAACAGGCGTTTCTCTGTAAATAGTATTACTTTATAGTAATATCAAAATACAAAAAAATCTGATGTGAATATGGCTTTTATTATGAATATATATTAATGAATTAGTTGTTTAAAAATTATATGAGAATTATTTTTTTCAGATATTGAATTAAACATTTTACCCCATGATACCGCTTACAACATTTATTGTAAAAGCTACACCGAAAATTAATACGGTCAATATTCCGATAAGAATAGCAGTCTGTTTTCGGCCAAGATATTTTGCAAGCATAACGATTGAAGAAATACATACTGATGATGAAGCAAGGGAAAAGATCATGGCTGATGCCAGGGAAAGATCAGTGAATTCCAATAGCGGGCGTAGAAATAATACATCAGCTCCGTTGCAAACATAGATTGGAATACCGACAACAAGCATAAGCGCCATTGATAATGGTTCATTAGAAAAATTCAGTGTTTCCAGAAATCTTTTTGGCGTAAGAAATTCGAATGATAGTGTAAGTGCTCCGGCAATTATTATATAGGGCAGAAGCTTGCGCATGATTTTGAGTGTCTTTACGAACAGGTCTTTTTCATGGACAGCGCAGCTTGAAGAGCATTGCTTTTTCCCGTTCTGGATATTCAGGTTGAATTTTCTAAAAACGCTTTCTGCCAGGAATCCTCCACCAACAGCAATCACAAATGAGGCGGCAATTCGAATCAAAGCGTATTCCCAACCCAAAACGCTGAATGAAATAAATATTATATAAGGGTTTAGCAAAGGTGCTGCAATCACAAATGTGATGATAGTTTTCAACTTAATATCGCCCTTCAGGGAATCAATAACAGGAATGACACCACAGGAACATACAGGAATAATTGAAGCGTAAACAAATGCTAGAAACGGATTTTTGGGGTAAAATCTTTTTATTTTTTTGGAATAGTGCTCAATCAGAACTCCTGCAAAAACTCCTACCAGGACAACAAGAAGAAGTTCGATGATATATTCCCATGTGAAAAAAGCCCAACGCGGCAGCGAACAGTATATAATACACAATTGCCGGTTTGCAGCGTTTATTCCGTTGTAAGCCATGTATATTGTATCGGCAGCCATTAATATTATTCCGCCAATGACAATCCAGCGGGCAAGTAACTCCCTGAAGCTTTTTTTGCCTGTCGATATGTTAACTAAAGTATTCATCTATTGCAGGTAAAATTTTTCTTTATGAATAAGGCTGCCTTTATCAGCTTTTCTATATATTGTAAGTTGTCCGAATTGGTTATTGTGATTATTAAAAACCAGTTTCAATTTCTTTTTCCAAAAACCGGGTTTTACAGGTTTCCAGTTTTTTTCGCTAATAATATCCATTCCACTTGCAAAAACTTTTGTGAACTTCATTCCTTCCAGGCAAATTTCTTTTGGCAGTTTTATCATTATAATAACATTAAGAGTATCTCCGATGTTATATTTATGAGTTTCCGGAGAGATGACTTTGACTTTTGCAACAGCTTTCCCGGAACCGGCTAATAATTTTCCGGATATGAAAAATGTGGGAACAAGGAGCAACAATATAATTATTGACCTTCGCATATTAAACATTCTTAATTGCATGCTCCGGGCAAACCTCCAGGCATTTACCGCATTTGTAACAGTTCTCATCAATTATTCTGGCTGTGCTGATAACTGCGTTAATTGATTCATCCTCACATACATCATAACAATCACCGCATTTGGAACATTTATCCTGATCTATATTTGGTAATATCTCAGATTCATTCACATTAATTGCATCATAGGGGCAACCGGGAACGCAATCGCCGCAATTAGTACACAGATCCTGGTCAATATGAGGATCACCGTCAGATCCATCAACTTCGATTGCTTCATAAGGGCATTCGGATATACATTTCCCGCAGTTGGTGCATTTATCCTGGTTAATCCCCGGATGTTCCGGTTCGGAAGCCTGCTTTATATCAATTGCTTCGTGGGTGCATGCTGTATAGCATTCACCACAACTTGTACATTTATCCTGATCGATGTGGGAATTGAAGTTGTTAACTGTTCCCAGTTTGTTTATGGCATCATATTCACATTCTCCGTAACATTCGCCACATTTAGTGCATCTATTCTGGTCAATCTCGACATAGGCTTTATTGATAGCTGCATAAGGGCAGCGTTCAAGGCACTTTCCGCATTTTGTGCATTTATCTTCATCAATTTTTACTTTTCCGCTCTCAAGAAAAATTGCATCATCCTCGCAAACAGAACTACATTTCTGGATACATCCGTGGCAGCGGCCATTTCTGATATTATAATGCTCCCTGACGTAGAAGATAGCATCTCCTTCTTCTTTGCATTCCTCAACGCAGTCGCCACAACCAATGCAAGAATCATTAATCGTATATTTCAGATCAGTGATATGAAGTTTGATCGCATCAGGTTCGCATACTTTCAAGCAATCTCCGCAATCAGTACATTCGTCATCATCAATCCGGTATTCTTTAACGGCAATTTCAAAAGCATCCTCGGGGCAGGATGGGATACATTCACCGCATTCTATACATTTATCCTCATTAATAGTATAATTTTTTGGAGTAATTATCAGGGCATTATCCTTGCAGAATGGCAGGCATTCCCCGCATTCAATACATTTTTCCCTATCTATTGAATATAAACTCGGAACAAGTGTAATTGCATCGTCAGGGCAGGCATCAAGGCAAAGCCCACACCTGGTACAAGTATCTGTAAGTATTGTGTATTTACTTTTTGCCGGCAGGTCAATGGCATCGTAAAAGCAATGTGGAAGACAGTCTCCGCAACCGGTACAAAGCTCCTCATTTACTGCAAGAGCAGAATACATGCTCGGGTTTTCGCAGGCGTTTATTATTGGCATAAAAGCAGCAACTGCTGTTACTTTTCCTATTCCTGACAGGAAATTTCTCCTGTTCATACAACTGTTTGAATTATTGTTACTCTTCACTGATCGCCCCGTTATCACATTTACTTTTACATTTACCGCAGCCTTCGCATTTTGATGTCAGAATGGCTGCTTTATCATCTTTCAATTCGATAGCACCGTAACTACATGAGTTAACACAGTCTCCGCAACCATCGCAATTTTCCTGGTTTATCGTGTAAACTCCTGCTTCGAGTACACCACATGAACTTATTGCTCCGGCCAGTACAATTGTGCTTCCAAAACCAAGGAAGCTTCTGCAGAATTCTCTTCTTTTCATCGTTTTTTCCTTACAAAATATTAAAAACTTAGCCTTATTTCCATCCTGGCAAGAAGCGCTGAATCCCTGTTGATTATCAAATTACTTTCAATATATCCAAATATAACGTTAACCAGCAAGTGGTCAAAAAATGTTTTACCGGCCTGGAAGTCAATTTCCCTCATACCCGGTTCATCTATCAGTTCCGCGTACTGAAGTTTGAAATGAAGTTTGGATGATGGTATTATATGCCTTATACCAACCAAAACAATGTCAGATTCGGGAATATCCAGCCTTAAAACTTCACCGGCGAAAATATTTGAAATGAATTTGCCGCGAAAGCATTGTCATCAATTGCGGAAAATCCCGTATATTCAAGTACAAATCCTGTTTTATGAGTGTTTTCCCAAATAATATCTCTTCTCAGAGAAAAGTTAAATATAATTCCGTTGTTTTCATTCTGGGCCTGGTATAATAATTCCGGTTTGATATGCCAGTCTTCAAAGAATGACAAGTCAAAGAATAATCCACCCAAAATGGGAAGGTTATTGTAAATGCTTCCAAATTCTGTATATAGAACTGCTCCGGTTTCTTCAATCTTCGCAAATGGGGTAGATTTTGCTACTGTTTCGTCAAATTCTCCGAATTCATCAGATGCATCTGAAAACACGTCTGAAACATCTTCAAATTCATCCCCTGCGTCAGAAAACTCATCTGAAACATCAGCAAACTCATCGTCCGCTAATTCTTCGTATTCTTCATCAACTTCTAAACGCGGGGAATAACTAAATGAAATTACAGTAAAATTTGACCGGCCCAGTTCGTGGCTGATTAAATTTCTTTGTCTGCCGGGTATAATGTCGTATAAGAAACATGTACCGCAAAATGTTCCCTGACGTGAAAAATCCTGTGAAACAGTACCTCCGGTAAGATTTATCATCCATTTACCTGAATTTAGCTTGTAATTCAGCCCGAGTATTCTTTCATTCAAAAGGTAGTCATCATTAAGTGTAATTGATTGAAGGCCTATTGTAATATCGCCAAATTTTGATCTGTTTTTAAAATATGCCTCACGTAAACCGGGCCGTCCTTTTTTGAAGATCACATCCGGGTTTTCCTGTCTGTTCTGCCAGTATTTGCCGCCACCTTCAATATAAAAAGTACTATTATCGAAGCTGTAGTCCAGAGCAACAAGCCCAAGGTAATTATATATATTATTATGGCTTAAAACTCCGCCGCCAAGAGTGAATTCGGCAGCCCATAGCAAATCAGATCCTGCTATAGGGCTAAGATGAGCTGCAAGTTTACTTCTGCATTCCCATTGTGCGGAAACATTTACCGAACCAATTATTAAAATCAATACTATCCAAAACTGTTTTTTCATTTTCCCGACTTCTGCATTAATATTCGTTAATCTTTCATTTAAACCTATATTTCGCAATCAATATGTGTATTTCAAAAATAGTTACAAATCATAACAATTCAAAATAAGATAAATTACTCTTGTTTCATATACACATTGAAAAAGAAAAAGTTTAAAGTTTTTAGAAAAAATATTGCTTTTCAGGAATATTACATTAAAATTTTCCGAGGGTTTTCAATTGTAATCGTTGATAATAAAGGATTAACAAAAAAAACCACCAGAACTGGTGGTTTTTAAATTGCTCTGAATGCTAATTTTATACTTTTGACGCAAGAACTTCTAGAAGCTTTTTATCATCAAAAAGGCTTCTCTCAAATGTTTTAATCGTATTGGATTCAATTTTGCCGTTTAAAATTATTTGCTTTCCAGCGTCTTTGGCGGCCTGGAAAATATCATCGATATTTCCTCCAAGATTTTGCACAACTTTGATCGACGAAGCCTGGGGCCTGAGTAATGCACCGGCATATTCTTTATTGAACAGGGCACTTATGCTCATAAACTCATCGGCCACAGTTTGGATTTTTTCGCCGGTATTTGATTTTGTTGTAGATATAAAAGCAATTTTTCCTTTCATATCAGTATCATCTTCAAATGTTTTCGGAAAAAGAGGTTCCATTCTGTCCATTATGTTCATCAGTTTGGGATTATTGCAATTCCCGTCGTCGGAAGATGTGAAAACCCAAATATCAGATTCTCTGAATTTTGGATATAAGGAATTCATATCATCTTCGCAGAAACAATGCCCATCAGATTTGAAGCTAATCGATGAGGTACATCCCCGGCAGGGACTGATTTCAAGCGATCGGGTATCGATCTGCTCTACTTCGGCTCCAGATTCTTCAATACCCTTAATAAAAGGATCAAGAATCCGGTTAATATCATCATTATCTTCTTTATGACAATTCAGTATCAAAACTTTCATATACAAACCCGGTTAATTTTCAATGAAGAAATCAAAAATAATATTCACAAAATCTATAACGATTAATATTTCAATTAATTTTCAAAGTAGGAAATTATTTTCAATATTTTGAATTGTACAAAATATTTTCGGTAGATACTAAAATTCCATTTCAGCAACAACGGGACAGTGATCACTGCCTGTTTGTTCTGGTTGCTGGTAGGCATTTTTCAGATTAGGCAGCAGGTCTTCAGTCAGCCAATGGTAATCAATACGCCATCCAACGTTGTTTTCACGTGCTCGTCCGCGCTGGCTCCACCAGGTATAATGTCCGTTTTCCTTTTCGAACTTCCGGAATGCGTCAACCCACCCTCTGCTTTGCAACTCGTCAAGTTTTACTCTTTCCTCGGGCATAAATCCCGATGTGCCTGTATTTTGTTTTGGACGTGCCAGGTCGATCTCATTATGAGCAGTATTGTAATCGCCTGAAACAATTATTTTTCTGCCTCCGGATCTTAATTTCTCGACATAATCAAAAAATTCATCGTAAAAATCGAGCTTAAAGGTCAGCCTTTCGGAATCAGCATATCCTTTGGGGAAATAAACATTGAAAATGATGAATTCTCCGAAATCAGCCCCAAGAACCCGCCCTTCGCCGTCAAACCTGTCGATACCGAATTTCCTGATTATTTCTTTTGGTTCTTCCTTTGTGAATATTGCTGTTCCGCTATATCCTTTTTTTACTTCGCAGGAATGGTAATAGGCATGGTAACCCGGCGGACAGCGTAATTCTTCGTTTATCTGGTCTTCGTTTGCCTTTGTTTCCTGCATCATCAGGATGTCGGGTTTCTCATTTTCAACATATTCAAAAAGCTTGTTTTCTTTTGTTACTTTATCATAGCGCTTGCTTGGGTTCTGGCCGCTGATCGATCTGTAGCCGTTTATATTCCATGTAACAATCTTCATTAAATCCCTGTTTCGATAATTTCAATAATATACATTTTCTGCACGATTAAACTTTCTCTTTATTGCTGTCAGAATAAGCGGCCCTCCGGAGCCTGAATACATTCAGGCGAATCATTTACAGGGCTGTTAACCATTGTTGAAACCTCGAATGCTTCCATCTCATCTGGATTACAAGGAATTAATAATTCTTCTGTGTTGATGTTTGAAAAATCTTCATACAGCCATGATTTCCTGAATTCAGGTTTCAAAATTACCGGCATACGATTGTGTATCGGTGCGACTACAGAATTGGGTTCGGTGGTAATGATAACAGCCGATTCGATTATCTCTCCATCCGGGCTGATCCACTTATCCCAGAGGCCGGCAAATGTAAAGGGCCTTGAATCTTTGAAATGAATAAAATACGGTATTTTCGACCGTCCGCCTTTTCTCCATTCATAGAAACCGTCAGCGTAAATCAGGCATCTCTTTGATTTCAGAAGATTCCTGAAAGCAGGTTTTTCTGAAAGACTTTCCGAGCGGGCATTTATCATTTTATTAGCGATAGAAATATCCTTTGCCCACGAAGGTATCAGCCCCCATCGGAATTCCTCGGCAATATTATCAGAATTATTCCTGAGAATATGAATTTTCTGCGAAGGTGCTATATTATATCTTGACACCAATTCTTTGGTAAACCTCGAAGGTTTTACCAGTTTTTCAACATCTTCAGTTTTTGCAGATAAAGCAAATCTTCCGCACATTTGTATTTCCAGTTAAATAAATTATTGAAAGAAAGTATTATATTCAAATATATAATTTTAATATCGATTTTAAATAAAACTTCTTTTATTTGCGAAAAAAACAGTTCGCCTCTTTAGATGCAATGTCTCTTTATTCTGAATTTATGAAGTCATACTGAGCGGAGAGGCCGGATAATAAATATTTATATTCAATATATCGCTAATAATTTTAAAAAAAGAGATGGTACTTTGCAAAAAAGAAAGGCTGCCAAATTGACAGCCCTTTTATTTTTCTATAGTTACAATACGTTTGTTTGCCTAACATCCACCCTGAACTTTAACTGCTTTTACAACTATTTCTTTTTTCTTTCTGGGTTTGGTCAAAGTTGAATCCGATTTGAATAAACTGATAACTTTGTCCTGAAAGTTTTCTGTGTTTCCGCCAATAAATGCAGCTCTGCCAATCTTTGCTTTCCCGGTAATATACTTATCCGCGAAGTTACTGAATCCGTCCTTTAGAATTGCAATATTTGAAAACCCCTCTTTTTGGGCAATAATAAATGCTTTGGCGGCTTCATCCTCGTTTTTTGAATAGAATACGGCTGTTTTTCCCGGTTGGTTCAGGTATGCGCTGTTTGCTTTGTTCTGCATATTTTGGGTTTCAATATTAAATGCTTTTGGCATACACATTTTCTTGTATTCTTCAGGGCTTCGAACATCAATAAAATTGAATTTTCCTGTGTTGTAATATATCTCGTAAGCAGCTTCTTCCGGTGATATATAACGAAGATCATCACTATATTCGGCAGCAATTTGATCAGCCGGTTTATCAATTAATCCCTCGCGTTCGTCGGGTAAGATCAAAATAATAATTGCCGCCGCGAATCCAATCGTTATAGCCGGAATGGCCATTTTATATTTCGGGTGATTAGGTTCGATGCCATAACTTACTTTTTTCTCAATTACAGAAGTTACTATGAACGATACTATTGAAATAACTCCGAGAATAGCTGCAAAGAGGCTTCTTGAGATACCGAGAGAATCATAAACGAATATTGGCCCCATCGAGCCGCTCAGGTAGAAATCTTTAATTCCGCTGAATATTTCCCCGAAGAAAAATATTCCGATAAAACTGCCAAGTAAAAATACCATTGCGTCAATTTTTCCAATTGCAGCAGCAGCCATACTTGTTCCAGGACAAAATCCACCAAGAATGAATCCAAATCCCATAATGATGCCACCAACTATCATCGGCCATGTGAACAGTGGGTTGATATATATAAAACTAAAATCAATGAAGCCAAGATAATCAAGAACAATCAATCCCGTCATTGCTGTTGCGGCAGCAGTAAAAAATACCCTGAGAACAACAAAATCATAACCATAAAATACGCCGACAAGTTTTCTTGACGTAGAAAAACCAGCCCTTTCCAGAATATATCCAAATGCAAAACCAATAAGGGCTGCAATCAGGTAGTTAAATTCTGATCCAATAATTCCAAAAGGCACTAAAGGTCCCATGATCTATTTCCAAGTTTGTTTTAAATCCAAAGTTTTCTAAAAAAGTAAGCGAAAAGGAACGCACCACCGAATATTGAAAGCATTGATACGAATCCCGCTGTTGATAAAACTGCCATGCCGCTCAGGGCTGAACCGGAAGTACATCCCCTTCCAAGTTGAGCTCCGAACCCGAATAGGGCGCCTCCGGCCAAAGCCAGGAATAATCTTAGCTTTACACTTATATTCGGGCCTTTATCAATTTTAAATCCAAACCTGCCGGCCCTGATACCAGAAACTGCTCCACCGAGCAAAACCCCGCCTGCAAGGAATACAAGCCAGGCTTTAATTGGAATTCCATCGTGTGATTCGTTGTATTTGGCATAAAATTCTTTAGATTCAACATGACTTTCCGACACTCCTTTCACGGCAGTAACCACAACGCTTTTGACTGCACCGGATGCCCCGAGGCCTCTGCCGGTAAGATAGAAAGCTGCTAACAATACCAGCCCCAGTAAAAATCCTGCAACATAAGGGTTGGCATATTTGTTTTTGTCTGTTTGTTTCATTTTAACTCCCCGGCAAGATTGTTGTCAGAAATATCTTTATTCTTATTCTTATCATTTTCATCATCATCTTCCAGTTCTTCGTAACCTGTTACCATTGCTTTCAGGTTGGAACTTAATGTATGTCCGGTTGTAATTAAATAAATATGGACAACAACGAAGGAAAGCAGAACGAAAGCTCCGGCAGTATGTACCCATGCAATAATTTCAAGACCTTCAATATTCAGGCTTTTTATTTCGCCACTTTGCGGGTATCGGTACAGCATGTAAAAAAGCCCGGAAATTACCATTACAGGTATCACAAGCAATTTCAGCCCGAGGTAAACCAGTTTCTGAAGCGGGTTAAGCTTGCTGAGCACTGTTTTCTTAACGGGGTGTGGGCCGTTTTTGAATATATCCACAGTATAATATCTGATTTGGGCAATCAGGTTTTTAGTTGTAGGGATATATTGCTTCCATGTTCCGCTGGTAAAATGCCAGAATATGGCCAGAACAACAAGAAGGATCAATGATATTGCTGAAATATTATGCCAGTATACCGCAGTTTCGAATCCAAACAACCGGAATGAACCGTGTATTTCAAAGCCTGTCAGGCCCAGGAAGAATATTAACAATGCCTGTAGCCAGTGCCAGAACCTGTTGAATGTATCATATATATAAACTTTTTTCATTTGTAATTCTCTTTATTTGTTTCTGTTATATGTTATTACCCTTATGATTGCATGGATAGCAATTCCGGCAATTGAAGCGATAAATGTAAATATTCCCAGGAAATCAATAATAGAATTGTAATCCCGGCCCGGCATATAAAAACCACTTAATTGCTCAAGCCTTCCGTTTTCACGGACATGACAATCATTACATGTTAACGAAGAGTCCGCTTCTGATACCATGTGATTAACTGGCCAGTACATTGCGGAATTTATAAAATCATATTTTCCCGAATAGGGAAGCCCGATATAGTCCATTCCTGCTTTCGAAGCAACTCCCCACATTTCAACTATAGGAGTTGTTTTACAATCAACCCAAAGAGCTTTATTACCATATTCCGCATCCCATAATTTGGGTTGTATCAACAACCTGTTAACAGGATCATAAGGCTGGCTTGTCCTGTGAATTTTTACCGGGATAATTTTTGAGTCCTTATCGGCATAAGAGCCATTCAGGGTATTAATATTTACAACTTTTGCCCCCTCCGGAATTTTATCACCCATAAGGTAGTGATCAGCCGTTCCGTTGAAAAATACATATTCGGGAACAACATTTCTCTGCCATACAAATCGTCCTTTTTTTCCAAGGTAAACGTGATTGCCAAGACTGTCGGTTTCGTGATAATTCGGATCCATAGTTTTACAGGCTTTAGACCAGTCCCAGTGCATTTTTGTTGAATTAACTTTTGCATATTTTGGAATGTGGCATGTTTGACATCCCACTTTCACGGTATGTTCGTTCAATATGCTTTCCGAGTGGGGCGATTCGGAATGGCATGATTCACATTCCACCCTGTTTTCATTCATGGAAGATACAGAGTACATCTTTCCCTTGATATTGTGATTTTCGGCAGTATGGCAAACAATACACTCCATGTCAGCACCATCCTGTCCCATGTGGACATCAATATTTTTTGTAGTACTTACTAATGCCATTTCCAGGTCGCCATGCTTTACGTTATTCCCGCCCCCGCTAAGGAAATGACAGCTACCGCAATTTTCTTTCTTCGGAAGCCCGACATTTGTGGCAGCGTGCGCAAGGTCAACCTCCGGAGCCGGGTTGCCGGCCAGCATATTTCCCTTTTTATAATCGCCGGAATTATCATGGCATACAAGGCAGTCGATGTTATGTGCTTCGTCGAAATTAAATGTTGTATCGGCCCATCCGTAGCCTGCGTGGCATTTATTACACATACCCTCGCTGCCAGCTATTCCGATACAAAAATTATTAATAAGATTCTTTTTGCCAATACTGACAATTCCCCTCCCCTTGATATATTCTTCGCGTTCCCATTTGAAATGCGATGAATTCAGTAGCTCTTTGTGCCTTTCGGTATGGCAGGATAGGCAGGCTTCAGTAACTTCCTGCCCACTTTTGAAATCCTTTTGCAGGACGGCAAATTTTGAATGATCCACAACTTGGGGCCTTTCAGCAATTTTTTCCGTTTCCTGTTTCAATATTGCCAGCTTCATGTTCTTGCTATCAAAATTGATAAAGTAAATCAGCCATAGAACTGACATAACGATAACTGCAATAATTACTTTCCTCATGAAACACCTTAGAATTATTTTAGGTTTTCTCTTATTATAGATTTAATTTTTTCCGCTTCGATATACTCGTTGTAAACTTTGCAGGTTCTGCAATCATTCTCGCATTCAATACAAATATTTTTATAAGACCAGCAGGGCCTTTCTGTATTATGGTATGCCGGGCATTCATTTCTTACCTCCAAATCGCAATTTGTAACATGCCAACAGGGAATTAGTGAGAATATCACATTCAGTGAAGGAATTGTATATTTTTTTACTTTGATTGCATTTCTAATCCAGTTTATCCTGTTTATATCGTTTTGCGAATAAAGCCTGTTTCTGTTTTTCTTTTTCAATGGTCTGATAAGGTATGTTCTTTCATACAATCTTACTGTATGGACTGATATTCCTGCCAGATCGGCGGCTTGGCTGATGCTGTACATCCTGGGGTTATTGTTTTTGTCCATTGGTTTGATCTTAGTATTTTTAAATATCAATTACTGTATTTCCAATATAATTAAGATTACATATTATCAAAGGGCAATATTTCAGGAAAATGGTATAATTTTAAGAAAAAATGTGTAAATAATTGCAAGGCGTAACTAATATAATAATTATACATGCTTAATTATTAGCAAGGGAGATATTCTGATATCTAAGTGAATAATCGGGACCTGAATTAGCAAAAATAATATAATAATATTAAGTATCAATTATTTAGCAATAAATATGAATTTTAGATAAAACCGCTAAATAAAAAAACGGTCATTTTTAAGTTTTGTAAAAAATGAAATAAATGATTAGCCTTCTAATTTTTTGTAATAAAAAAAGGCTGTTCAGAAACAGAACAGCCATAAAAATTTTACAAAATGAAATTTATCTGTAATCACGCAGGTAATCGAGCCTGTCGCGAAGCTCATCCGCAGGGATCAACAGCCTGTCCTTCCCAAGGATCGCTTCCTTCTGTGATTCGAATACCATGTGGTATTCTTTACTCATTACAATCGCTTCTTCTGGGCAAACCTCTTCGCAGAAGCCACAGAAAATGCAACGCAGCATATTTATTTCGAATTTTTCAGGGTAACGTTCTTTTTCCCTGTCTGTTTCAGCAGCCTGAACTTCTATGGCAAGTGCCGGACAAACCCTGGAGCAAAGTCCGCACGCTACGCAACGCTCGCCTTCTTCTTCCTGCACCAGCACGGGCCGCCCCCTGTATGAGCCTTCGGGTTCCCATTTTTCCTCTGGGTACTGCCTTGTGAATTTCGGCTTGAAAGCCTGTTTCAGAGTTAACCCGAGGCCGCGGGCTATTTCCGGGATATAAAGCTTTTCCCAGAATGATAATCTTTTTGCTTCGGTGTTATTTTTATTATTCATTTATATCCTCGTTAATAGCTTTTTTAATTAAACAGCATATCAATTATTGAAAATGTAAACTCCCACGGCAGTAACAACTACATTGAATATAGCAAGTGGCAGAAGAACTTTCCAGCCCAGATTCATAAGCTGGTCATAGCGGAATCTCGGAACTGTCCATCTTACCCAGATGAAGAAGATAATAAAGAATACAACTTTCATAAGGAAAAATACAAACTGGCCGATTGCAAGCCCGATACTTCCGGGTTCAAGGCCGGTATCGAATGGAATATTCCAACCGCCAAAATAAAGAAGCGAGAGCATTGCGGCAGCTGTTGCTAAATTGATATACTCAGCCAGGAAGAACATACCAAATTTCATTCCGCTGTATTCTGTGTTGAATCCGCCTACAAGTTCAGGTTCTGCTTCCGGAAGGTCGAAAGGAGCCCTGTTTGCTTCGGCAAATGAAGAAATCATAAATATGATAAATCCCAAAGGCTGAAGGAATACCATCCAGCGCCAGCCTCCCCAGCCTGCCTGGAATTCTGTAATTCCATTAAGGGAAAGTGAACCGGAAATAAGAACAACTGCAATTATTGCAAGCCCCATTGATAACTCATAGGATATCATCTGTGCAGCGGAACGAAGGCCGCCCATAAGAGAGTATTTGTTGTTCGAAGACCAGCCTGCAAGAGCAAGTCCGTAAACACCAACAGAAGTCATAGCCAGCACATATAATATTCCAATATTTACATCAGGGGCAATACCCATGGGAACCATGTGCCCGTTAACATCAATATAAGAGCCAAAAGGAATAACAGCATAAACAGCTATTGCCACACCAAGGGATATTATTGGCGCTGCCCTGTGAAAATTTTTATTTGCAGCATCGGGTACAATATCTTCTTTCATGAAAAGTTTCACCACATCTACGATGGGCTGCAAAGTTCCGAAAGGGCCAACCCTGTTCGGACCGTAACGGTTCTGGATTACACCTGAGATCCTGCGTTCAAGATAAACAGAAACGGCTGCGCTGGAAATAGCCATGGTTGCTATAACTACAATTTTTATTAGCGCTTCTACTGTGATCCAAAGAATATCATTCATAGTATTTTACAAAAATGTGAAAATAAATGTTTTCAAATCATTCGGGTTTCATAAAATGAGACTCGTAATTAACAAGTTTCGGGTCGGGATTTTCCGATTTACCGAGAGCTATACCCTGGTATTCATCAAGTTTAGAATATGTCATCCCGGAAAAGTCGTTTATTTTCCCGGACATTTCCTTGAAAATATCTCCGGAACGTTTATAATCCCAGTTAACGCCGAATTTCCTTGCCAGGTTAAACAGGTTACGCCATGCCTGCCTGCTTCCGCGAAGCTCATGGTGTGTCCATCTGTCGTTATGCGCTCCGAACCTATCCAGCCGGCCTTGTTTTAGTCCCATTCTGGAAAGGTTTTCCTTTGTGGTTATAACAGGTTCAAAATGCTGTACTCTGTTATCATTATTTATATAACTACCTTCATTTTCTGCCCATGTGGAGCCTGCCAGAACAACATCAGCCATTTCGCTTAGTTTAGATCTGTTCGAAACGTTAACAATCAGAGTGTCAAGCTTCGTGAAAGATTCAATGATAGATGAGTGGGTAAGGAAGTTTTCATCTACGATAAACAGAGCTTTTATCTTACCCTCGTTAATAGCTTTTTCAAGTTCACCGGCCTTAATGCCTTTGCCGGAAATTCCTAAAAGGTCTATTCCTCTGATGTTGGCAGACATATCAGATGTTTTTAGCAGATCATCGGCAAATGTTTTATCTTCCCTTGGGAAATAATCAACATTTTTGCAGCCGATAACTTCCGAAGCGAATTTTCCGAGTATATAGCTGTCCTCGTTAGTAGAAGAAGGGGAGAGGACGAACATGATTTCGGCGGGTTTATATTTTTTCAGAAGTTCAAAAGCCTTTGAATAAGCTTCATCCCATTCAACAGCAATTTGTGTGCTGTCTTTTTTGATGAGGGGTTCTGTAATTCTGTTCTCATTAACATTTTTATAATTCAACCTTCCGTGATCGCACATCCAGTATTTATTAACATACATATTAGTGCGGGGTTCAAGCCGAAGTATTTCATTATTACGAACACCCACCTGAATATTACAACCTCTGGAACAGGATGTGCAAATCGAGTCGTTGAAACTCATGTCCCAGACTCTGGATTTGAACCTGAAGTCAGGGCTTGTAAGAGCTCCAACCGGGCAAATATCAATCACATTCATTGAATAATCATTATCAAGCTGAGTTTCGTCAAATAATTTAATTGTAACGTGGTCGCCTCTTTGTATAAATGTCAAAACATCCTGGCCGGCAATTTGTTTCGAAAAACGAATACAACGAGAACATGATATGCATCTTTCAGCATCATAAAGGACATTCGGGCCCCATTTTTGTCTTTTATCATTATGATTTTTCGTTTCCTCGAAACGGCTTTCCCCGTTTGAATGCCTGAAGGCATATTCCTGAAGCTTGCACTGCCCGGCTTCATCACAAATCGGACAATCAAGCGGATGGTTTATCAATATAAATTCCATCACTGCTTCCCTTGCTTCAATAACCTTTGGAGTTTTAGTCCTCACGTGCATTTCGTCGCTTACGTTGGTTGCACAGGCAATTTGAAGTTTTGGGAAATAATTAATTACTGTGTCTCCATTGTCATCTTTAGCAAAAGAGCCGTCCGGCAATCTTTTGGGCATACCAACTTCCACAAGGCACATACGGCAGTTTCCTGAAACAGAAAGTTCCGGATGCCAGCAAAAATGTGGTATATCAATTTTATTCTTATAAGCTGCCTGAATAATAGTCTCGCCCTGCCCGGCTTCGACCCTTTTACCGTCAATTACTATCTGCGGCATAAATTAATTCCTCCCGGGGAAAAAAAAATCATGTTTCCAATTAGGTTAAGATACAAATTTTTTTCCTATATCGGAAAAAGCAGTTCATCGATTTTTACAAATTTTTTAATTTTTTTTTCAACACATTTGTTTAAATACTATGCTTCTTTTCTTAAAGTGCTGATTGACACTTGCTTTGAAGGTATTATAGAATATTTTTTCATTAAAAACCCATGGTTACAGAATTTTATTTTTTTCAATACTTGCCGGTTGAATCACGGCTAGGTATTAAAAAATTATTGTGTTGTTTCGAATCGAGACAAGCCACCAATATATTCTGAAAACCTTTTTCCCAGAAAATGATCCCATACTTTAGCAATAATTGTGTCGATTCCGGTTGGAATATTACCAATTCCGTTAACTAACAGAGATAGTTTAGCAGAATCCTTACCCAACTTGGAAAAATTATATGTAACTGTCATATCCAATGCATAGCCCGATAATCCAAAAGGCCCGTTCATTCTGAGAATTTTACCTTTATCCGAATAGATTACCCTTGCATGCAGTGCCCCGTTTTCCGGGCCGTCGAAGTATTCATAGAATCCTCCTCCGGGCCAGGCCTGAATAAACAGGCTGTCAGGATTGTCAGAGAATGAATGATCCCACCATGGGGAAATATCCCCGGTTATTTTTTCGAAAATAAAATCGGGTGTTCCAGGATATGAGTAATCCTGTTCGAACGAAAATTTTACGATTCCTGGAATATTCTGCTCTGTGCCTGGTTTGATTTTTTCCTGATTACAGGAATAAAGTGTTAGCGATAGGAGTATAAATAATAATGTGATTCTCATCGAAATTCCTGATTTTATTGTTAATAGTATTTACTTTTAACAGCTTCGATAATAATTATTACAATTTAATAAACATCAAATTATTATAAAATTATTATTATTTAATAAAAAACAATTGTTATATATTATTCCTGACAAGTTTTGTAAATTTGAAGATATTTTAATGTTTTAACTACCCATAGTTGAAGTTATATGCTGGGAGAAGATTTAAAACGGAATAATTTTTTAATCTATATAATAGATCCTATTGAGAATCATATTTTCAATGGTAGCCTGAATCTGTCTGATTATGGAATTGAGCAACGACTGTTCGATACTTGTGAAATGGCTTTCGAATCAATAAAAGATGATATTCCCGGGATGATAATTATTGATTATCAATATTATACGAGCCAGAATAGCCAATTTTGCGATTTACTTAGAAATTCACCCGAAACGAAAAATATTCCAATTATTTTTACATCAGAAAATGCCAATACGGAAAATGTAATAAACTCATTCGAAATAGGCGGTTCGGACTATTTGCTGAAACCTGTATCATCTGCAATTATTCTTGCAAAGGTTAAAACACACCTGAAATTGAATCGATACCGGGATGAGATAAACAGTAAGAATCTGGAATTGGAAAAGCTGAATAATGAAAAAAATGAAATTATCGGAATGACCGCTCACGACCTGAAGAATCCGATATTCAATATTTCCATGCTGGCAAAAGTAATAAAAAATGATATGGATTTGAGCAGGGATGAAGAAGAAGAATTTTGCCAGGATATAATTGAAAGCGCAGACAGGATGCTTGAATTGATTGCTAATCTCCTGGATCTGAATAAAATTGAGCAGGGGCAGTTTGTACCCGAATATTCTGAAATAGATGTTGTTCCTTTGATAAAAAACGTTATCTATGGTTTTTCGGATTGGACAAACGGAAAAAATATTACAATTGATCAACATCTTAAGGACGGATGTTTAATTGAATCAGATCAGAACGCAGTAATTCAAATTATTGACAATATACTTTCTAATGCAATAAAATATTCCCCTGTTGGGAAAACCGTTTCCGTTTCAACTTATTGTCTGGATAATTATTTCCATGCGGAAATTTCCGACCAGGGGCCCGGGATTAGTCCCGAAGACCAGAAAAAATTATTTAAAAAATTCGCCCGTTTGTCAGCAAAGCCTACTGCTAATGAAAATTCAACCGGCCTTGGGCTTTCGATTGCAAGGAAGTATGCTGATATTATTAATGCCGAAATTATCTGCCGGAGCGCAATTGGTACCGGCACGAGTTTTGTAATAAAGTTTCCAGTTAAACAACCGGCCTGATACATAGAATTCTATCTCAATACATCATGCAGATTAGAGCGAAAATCTGTATATTTGTTTTTTTCTGATAACACTAATTGAGCGATATGCTAAAATCTTTGTTAATAGAAAATTACACTTTGATTTCCCGGGTGGACGCAGTGTTCGGGGACGGCCTGAATATTATAACGGGGGAAACAGGCTCCGGTAAGTCTGTAATCATGGGGGCTTTATCTGTGCTTTTTGGCGGAAGGGGTTCTGCAGAACTTGTCAGGCCAGGAGCAAGAAAGGCTGTTATTGAGGGGATCTTTGCAAATATTAATCCAATTGCTGAAGATATTCTCAGAACAAATGATATTGACAGCTTCGGCGATGAACTTATTCTGAGAAGAGAGATAAATTCAAAAGGTGTATCACGTTGCTTTATAAATGATACTCCTGTTACTGTCACTATTTTAAAAGAATTTGGCAGACGGCTTGCCGATTTGCATGGCCAGCACGAGCATCAGTCGCTTTTATATCGCGAAAACCATATTAATATTCTTGATAATGCCGGGGATTATAAGCCTTTATTATCTGATTTTTCAAAGCTCAAATCTGATCTTGATGTTAAGCTTGCAGAATACCGAAAACTGCTGAAAAGAGAAAATGAGCTTAGGCAAAAAGAAGATTTTCTTCGCCATCAGCTTGAAGAAATAGAAAAAATCTCACCAGAACCGGAAGAAGATGAAAAACTTGAAAATGAGCTTAGAATAGCTGAAAATTATGAGACTTTATACTCGGGCGCTCTTGAGTTGAACGGGTTGCTATATAATGATGAGATTTCGGCTCATGATATACTGACAAGATGCAAAGAGATGATCGAAAGCCTGAATTCAATTGATAATTCATTTTCTGATTTTGTCGAGGAAATAAAGACGGCCCTGATTTCAGTTGATGAGGTTGCTTCTTTTGCTTCTGACTATTCCTCAGGGATTAATTTCGACCAGCAAAGAATAGAAGAAGTAAGGCTGAGACTTTTGGAACTAAAAGGATTGATCAAAAAATTCGGTCCGATTGATGAGATTCTAAGGAAAAAAGATGAAATTGAAAGTGAATTGTTGCTGATCGATAATTTCGATGATGATATTTTATCATACAAAAAACAAATTGAGTTATATCAAACTGATCTTGGAAAAATTGCTCAGGAAATTTCTTCCGGACGTGAGAAGTTTTCAAAGAAGTTCGAATCAGGTATAATTAAATCATTATCGAAACTTGGTATTGACAGTGCCGTTTTCAATGTTGATATAAGCAAAAAAGAGATTCAGCCGAAAGACAACTCTCAAATAAGTTGCGCTAAAATCAATGGTAAATATTACGAGATAAATGATAGCGGTATTGATGATGTTACATTTCTTATCTCTGCCAATAAAGGAATTCAGCCAGGGCCTTTATCAGATATTGCTTCGGGTGGCGAGCTCTCAAGGGTGATGCTTTCGATCAAGCAGGTTATAGCCCAAAGTGATGATATTCCACTTTTTGTTTTCGATGAAATTGATACGGGTATAAGCGGAAGAATAGCAGGGAAGGTTGCTGCTTCGATGAAAGAACTGTCAGCTTTTCATCAGATAATTGCTATTACCCACCTGCCGCAAATAGCCGCAATCGGAGATAAAAACTATATTGTTTTCAAAAATGAGACTAACGGACGTGCTGAAATACAGTTTTCTTCGCTAAACAATGATGAAAAAATCAGGGAAATCGCTAAATTGCTGAGTGGAGAAGAAGTAACAGAAGTTTCTGTTAGAAGCGCTGAAGAATTGATTAAAGCAGGCAGTGCCTGATATTTTAATATTAACCTGTCTTTAAATTAAATGCGGGAAAAACAATGAACAAGTACCACTTTTTGTCAATTGATGATATTGAATATGAACTCGGAGAGAGGCTTTCGCCTTTTGAATTAAATAAAATCAGGGGCGCTTATGAAATTGCAGAAGCTGCTCACCAAAATCACAGAATGGTGGATAAATCTCCTTACTTTTATCATTTGACAAGGGTTGTAGGTATTCTCATCAGGGAGTTGCATATTTCCGATCCCGATTTAATTATTACTACTTTGCTTCACGACAGCCACAAAACAGGCGAGGAAATAACGATAGAAATTGTTGATTTCAACTTTGGCCCTTATGTAAGCCTTTTGATTGAGAATTTTCGTGAAGACAGGGAAACCCTTGAAATGAATCCAGAGGAACTGGATTTTGATATCAAAGATAAGATAAGGAATCCGGGTGATGATTACCTGATAATTAGAATGGCCGAAACTGTTGACAGGTTCAGGAGTATGGATTTCAATCCGATGTATAATCCTATTAACCTGATACTTGAAACAAGCAAGAAATACTTTGCTCTTATTGAAAGCTGCGCAACAAAAGAATTGCTCTACCTTTTGAACGAGATCAAAAAGGAAAGAAATAAAATAATTGGCTAATAAAAATTAAAATAATATATGGCAAAAGAAAATACATTTACAGAAACAGAACCTCAAAAAGAAAAAGCCCTGGCAGTATCAGTTGTAAAAAAAGGTTCTGACCGAGATGTTGCTCAGGAACATCTCGACGAACTGGAGTTCCTTGCAGAAACAGCCGGAGCCGAAGTGATCGAAAAAATTTACCAGGAATTACAAGTGCCTAACAAAGCCACGGTTGTTGGGAAAGGTAAGTTGGAGGAGATTCTTCTTGAAGTTACTGAAAATGATATTGACCTGGTCATTTTTGACGATGACCTGTCACCGGCACAAACAAGAAACCTGGAAAGTAAACTGAAGATCAAAGTAATTGACCGCAGCGGCCTGATACTTGATATTTTCGCCCAGAGAGCAAGATCAAACGAAGCTAAAACCCAGGTAGAGCTGGCACAGCTTCAATACATGCTGCCCAAACTGACCAGGATGTGGACTCACCTTTCGAAACAGTATGGCGGTATTGGTACAAAAGGCCCGGGTGAAACTCAGATAGAAACTGACAGGCGTATTATCAGGACCAGAATCCAGAGATTGAAAGATAAACTGGCAGATATTGATACCAATAAAGCCCAGCAGAGAAAAGGCAGAGAGCAAATGCCTCAGTTCGCACTCGTGGGCTATACAAATGCCGGTAAATCAACTCTTATGAACGCCATAACCGAAGCGGATGTCTATATTCAGGATCAGCTGTTTGCGACTCTTGATACAACGGTACGAACATTTAAGCTGCCGAATGGCCGGAAATCACTTCTTTCCGATACAGTGGGTTTTATAAGGAAATTGCCACACCATCTTGTAGCTTCGTTTCGTTCTACTCTTTCCGAGGCAAGGGAAGCAGATATTCTGCTTCACGTTGTGGATGTTACTCACCCGCAATTCCGCGACCAGCTTGCAGTTGTGGAGAAAACACTCAGAAGCCTGAATATTGCTGATAAACCAACGATCCTCGTTTTTAATAAAATTGACATGCTTGAAGAAATGGATATGCTGAAAGTAATTGAGGATGAGTTCCCGAAATCAATATTTATATCTTCAACCAGAGGCAATAATATTAATAAACTCCTTGATATGATGCAGGATATGTATGATTCCCAGCATCAGAGATTTTTTGTAAAATTGCCTTATGATAAAATGTCAATGCTTGCCGAACTTTATCAGTGCGGTGAAATATTTGCCCAGAAAGATAAGGACGACGGTTCAATTTATGAAATCGGGGTTTTCAAAGATAAAAAAGAGATTTTTGCTAACAAATTCGAAGAATTCATTTTAAAAGATTACGAGGACGAAGACGATGGATAAAGAACCCGTAAAAAATGTTATCAGGGACACACGAAGAAATATTAAGTATATAATTCTTGCAGATAAAAAGCTTGACAGAAAACAAATGCTTCGCCAGATTAGGTATTTTAATATGAATCCCCTGAATATTAAACAAAAAGGGGGAACGACAGTAACTATTAAAGCGAATGATTTTGCTTAAAATTTGAACAGAGTTTTTAAATATTGTAAAATAATTACTGATACGAGGCTGAATATTGTTTATACAATATATTCTAATACGCCTCTGAACAGAAAGCAATTGCTCAGGCAAATAAGATACTACCTTGTAAACAAATGTCATTGCATGCCTGAAAAAGATTCAAGGATAACCTTGATTGTTGATGATATTTAATTGACAAACAATACCGGGCCGGAAAATTGAACAATCAGAAAACAAATAAGATAATCTCGAAATTAAAAAGATCGAAACTGTTTCGTCAGATAAAAAACGAAATAAGTGATTTTGAAGACGTACTGACGATCAAAAATGCAGCAGGATCGCTTCCTTCTGTTATTATAACGCTTTTGCGCGGCGAACTTGCCAACCCGATTGTTATTGTCTGTGCAAGTGTGAAGGATGCCGGAGAAATACGCAATGACTTATCACTATTTGTTGATGATAAAGAAATAATATACCTGGTTAAGCCTGAAAAGAACGTCCGCTTCCAGGATGATATACAGGAAGAGCAGTTAGGGTGGCTTGTCGAGGGATTGAGCAGGGTAAATGAGATTGATAGCCCGGTAATTATAACTACTCCTGATATTTTTGAAATAAAGATCCCCGGTAAACAGGATATCAGCGCTCATAAAATAACGGTCAGCGTCGGAGATAATATTGAATTTGAGAAATTTACTAATAACCTTGCATTAAATGGTTTCGAAAGAAACGACTATGTAGCCTCGCAGGGGGAGATGGCAGTACGCGGTGGTATCGTAGATATCTTCCCGGTAGGTTGGGACAACCCTGTCAGGCTGGATTTCTGGGGGGACCAGGTGGAATCCATCCGCGAGTTCAGCCCTATGTCACAACGTTCAATAAACGACCATAAAAGCATCACATTTATCGAATCAGTATTTTATTCCGACGATACCGAAAGAACTGATACAATAGATAATTTCCTGGCAGAAGAAACATTAGTGGTTTTTAACAGCCCGGAAACTTTCCCTGACGACGACGAAATAACGGCTATTGTTTCATCAATAGCTGAAAAATACGCGATAATTAATATGAATAGCATCAGGGGCGGCGGGTTGAAACTGCATTCGGCTCCTCAACCGGGTTTCAACAGTTCGATTAAGGAATTTTGCACACAACTTTCAGCTGATATTTCCGCCGGTATGACATATATTCTTTGCGCCGAGGGTAAGATTCACCTTGAACGATTCAGCGATATTGTTAAAAATTCCCTGACAATCCTTGACGAAGAAAACAAATTGCCGGAAAATATCAAACCGGACGATATTTTCGATTCTGTGATCTGGCTCAATGAAGCAGTAAGTAAAGGGTTCATACTGAATGAAGACGGCCTGGCTTTGATAACAGAGCATGAGATATTCGGACGCGTCCGTGTTAAAAAGAGCAGGGGAGGTAAGAAAAGCCCCGGTATGACCCTTCGCGAACTGAAGCAGCTAAAGATTGGTGATTATATTGTTCATGATGATAAGGGTATTGGACGCTTCGACGGTTTTGAAACGGTTGAGATCGGCGGCAACAGGCAGGACTGTGCAAGAATAATATATGCCGGGGGAGACCTGCTTTACGTTCATCTGAACTACCTGCACAAAGTACGGCCTTATGAGGCATCTGAGGGTGTTACGCCCAAACTGAATAAACTCGGAACTACAGAATGGGCCAGGAAAAAAGCCCGAACAAAGAAAAAATTAAAAGATATTGCCCGCGACCTGATAAAACTTTATGCCGAAAGGAAAATGCAGCCGGGATTTGCTTTCAGTTCGGACAATGTATGGCAGAAAGAATTCGAAGCTTCGTTCATATACGAGGATACTCCCGACCAGGCTACTGCCACATCTGATATAAAAAAAGATATGGAATCCGAAACGCCCATGGACAGGCTTGTTTGCGGTGATGTTGGTTTTGGAAAAACCGAAGTGGCTATCCGAGCCGCTTTCAAAACTGTGCAGAGCGGCAAGCAGGTGGCTGTGCTTGTTCCAACTACTATCCTGGCACAGCAGCATTATATGACATTCCGCGACCGCCTGGCAAAATATCCCGTAATACCTGAAGTTATATCCAGATTCAGGAAAAAAGCCGACCAGACTAAAATTCTTCAAAATCTTGAAAAAGGCGGTGTGGATATACTTATAGGAACTCACAGGATGCTATCGAAAGATATTAATTTCAAAGACCTGGGGCTTCTGATAATTGACGAGGAGCAGCGTTTCGGTGTTTCGTCCAAGGAAAAACTACGTTCCATGCGGGCTGCTATTGATACTCTTACCCTGACTGCCACGCCAATTCCCAGGACGCTGAATTTCTCGCTTATGGGTGCAAGGGATTTAAGCATAATAACTACTCCGCCAAGGAATAGGATACCGGTTCAGACAGAGGTGATGGAATGGAATGAAGAGTTCATCACCGAAGTTATTAATAAAGAAATTGAACGCAAAGGGCAGGTATTCTTTGTATCGGACAAGGTGAAGGATATTGAAAAAATTCGCGATGATCTCCAGGAGCTTATGCCACATGTCCGGTTTGCCGTGGCGCACGGGCAAATGAAAGCTTCCCAGCTTGAAAGCGTGATGCAGAAATTTATAAAGAGGAAATACGACGTACTTATTTCAACTAAAATAGTTGAATCGGGCCTGGATATTCCAAATGCAAATACCATGATCATCAACAGGGCACAGATGTTCGGACTGGCTGAGCTATACCAGCTTCGCGGACGTGTGGGCAGGGCAAATAAGCAGGCATATTGCTACCTGCTGATACCGCCGTTCAACAAACTGAATGAAAATGCTCTTCAGCGTCTCCAGGCAATCGAGGAATTCACTGACCTCGGCAGCGGTTTCCAGTTGGCTCTGCGCGACCTTGAGATTCGCGGAGCGGGAGATATGCTCGGCCCGGAACAGAGCGGGTATATTAATGAAATGGGTTTCGAACTTTACCAGAAAATACTGGATGAAGCAGTTGGGGAACTTCGGACCGAGGAATTCTCCGAATTATTTGCCGAGGGCGAACTGCCCCGGGCTAAGATGCTACAGAACGAGGATATAGCCATAGAGCTTGGAACAGATGCACTGCTTCCAAAGGATTACGTGAAAAACGAAGCGGACAGGTTCTCATTCTACAAACGGCTGTATAATTCTTCGAACAATGCAGAGCTTCAGGAAATAGTGGAAGAACTCACGGACCGTTTCGGCAAACTGCCGCGCCAGGCGCAGGAACTTGTGTTTGCAGTTAAAGTAAGGATAGCAGCGCTTTATACCGGTTTTATACGGATAATGCTCCGCAAGGGCAGGATTGTTTGCGAACTTCCTTCAAAAGAAAACGCCGAATATTATGCAAAAGCATTCCCGGTTATTGCCGAGTACATGAACGATATGCCCGGTTCGAAACTGAAACAGGCCGGCCCCAGGCTGCTGCTGACTATACCGGTTGAATCAAGGGACGACAGCGTGGCCGCCTTATGGAAGATCAAGAAAACACTGGAAATAATTGAGTGATACAATTATCAGGCTATCTTTCTATTATTAATGGTATTGCTTTGCTGAAAGGCCCTGCTTTCATCAGCAATGTATAAACTCCCGAACCAAGGCTTGATACATCATGATTGATATTATAATCGCCCTTTTCTGATTTCTGGCTTCGAACTTTGGATACTTTCTGGCCCAAAGTATTGAATATTGATATTTCCACATGGCAATCAATACCAAGGCCGTATGTCAGATTAAAATTCTCTTCAACAGGATTAGGTGATATTTCATTCAGGTAGAAATTTTCAGAATTAATAACAAGTTTACGCAATTCTCTCAGGCAATAATCTTCAACTAAAACAAGATTATCCCCGATATTATTAATACAATCCAGATTCTGTCCAATTTCAAATCCTGAGTTTATCGTTATTTCATTTTCATTGTGAATAAAGGTCATAAACCTGATGTTGAAATTAAACGGGCGTAATTTTGCAGGATCTGAAATTGTAGCGGAAAATTCAATGGTATGATCCTGATTATCTGATTTTATCCATGAAAATCCCGGAAGATCGGGGGAAAAAGAGTTTTCCATGTATCTTAAGCCCAGATGATTGTAATCGAAGAAAATTTTTAGTTCATTAACATAAATATTAAAATCTTCAGGAATATCAATATGAACCGGCAATTGAACAGCCTGCCCTGGTATAACAACGAGCCTGTTGTAAAAAAAGGACATTTGTGCCTGTGAGTGATATGCTCCAGCAATAATCTCAACTGTATCACTTGTTTCACCTGCAAATATTATCATTTTAGTATGGTAATTAATCGCTTCCAGCGGAACAAACATAATACGGAGTTCCAGGCTGTCAAAGGATTTGATATTTAAAACCGGATTTTGAACTATAAAGTTATTGTCATCCGGAATAAAAATAATTGAATCGATCTGCAATTCAACAGATGATTCGTTAAAAATCTTAAGAACTTTTTCGGATGAATCACAGCTAAGAATAGGAGGAAAAATCAGCCTGGTACTGTCAAGTGAAAAGCCGGTACTGATGGCAGTGAAATTAATCGTATCTCTTCTTAAAGGATAAGTTTCAGGCCCCGGCAGTGCGTCGGATAATATTTCAATGGATCCTGTATAATCACCGAAATCAGAAGGTTTAAATGTGACATTTACAGGAATATTTTCTCCCGGCTTTATTATATGTGGAAAGGATATAGTGATATCATCCGAGAAAACATTACTTCCTGAGATGATACTAATACCGGTGACTGATAAATCAGTATTTGACGAGGAATTCAATATTTCGAAAAATCCAATTGATTGATTATTCTTTGATACAGGCTGGAAAACAGGAGTACCATATAAAATTTCCGGCAGGAAACCATTGCCCTTAAAACTAATATATATATTTTCTTCTAAAGTTTCAGTTACAACTTCATATTCAGCCTCGAAATATCCTGTATTTGGCGGTGTAAAAAATGCTTCAATCCTGGCGGTATCTCCCGGTTGAAGTATTATTGGGTCTGTGATATCCACAATATCAAAAGCATTGGAAGTATTAATTATTTCATTGATAGCTGATAATCGCAAAGCAATGTTTGTATTGTTTATAATACTTAAGCTGGTATCATTTTGGGTTAAAATTCTTTTATCGGGATAGTTAATTTTATAATTTTCGAATCCACTGAAAAATCCGTTACCGCTTAATGCAACAGTATCAGAATTGGCTCCCGTGTAATCTATTACAATAGCGTTAGTATGAAGCCCGACAGTTTGAGGAGTAAAAGAAAAAGGATAAAACAAAGTATCGCCGGATGGAATTTTGATTGAATTTAGTTGTTTTATATCATAATCCGGATCGTTTCTGTCCAGAGCAATTACCCGGTAAATATCAATATCTATTACGGAAGTATTGATAATCGCCAAAGTCGTATCAAATTTTCCGCCAACCAGCCTTTTACCGAATTCAACGTTTTTGGCAAGTATGTCGGACATTGTTCCATTCCCGTTAAGAAAAGTATAATAATTCTCATTATTAACGGGCAGTTCGTAATCTATATAAGCATGATATTCACGAATTTCTTTCGGCAGGAATATGATGTCAAGAAATAAACTGTCTCCGCTTGGAACATAATGATATTTGCCTTCATCCTGAAGCTCGAAATAAGTTTCGTCACTTCCCCTGATAACAGGATGAACAGTTATTCCTTCATAGGAATAATTCGAAAAAAGGCAGACTGAATTTTTCTGGAATTTAGAATTTACCCTTACGGCATCGAAATTTACAGAGGGATTTGTTTCAACTGAATACGGAGCTTTGCAAATTACAGGTTCAAGGGGGCAGGGAGATGTTAAAATGTTTAGCTTAGTGATCAGACGTTCTGTAAAATCTTCATTTTCATAATGCAGATAAACAGGCAGTGAATCCCCGGAAGCTATTTTTATGGGAAAATGATTATCACTGAGGCTGTAAGAAAATTTGTCAGAATTTGTTGAAAAATAGAGAGTGTCAAGGTAAGAATCTTTCTGTTCAGCATAAATCCACAAAGTATCAGATTTAAATTCAAAGCCGTCGTAAATAAACATGTTATTATAAAATGATTGTGATATTTTCACCCGTTCTTTTGGATCAATATAAATCCAGGTTGTTCCTGAAATATCTTCAGGTATATAATTTACATCTAATTGCTTAATTCGTTCTGAAATTGAACAAAAATCATTTGATTTGTATGTTAAAGTACAATATCTCTCCGGCTGTATCTGATGTAGTATTTCTGAAAAGACACCAAAAGCATAAGAAAGGTTGTAAATTTCAAAAGATTTGGATTTAGTATTTTCGGCCATTCTTTCCAGTTTATCAGGCATTTTAGCCGATAAAGTAATTGGATACACCTTAATATTTTCCCTGACTGCCTGATCAATAACATTGTTAATATAATCTTCTGAAAAACCGTCGGTAATAAAAATCACAATTTTTTGATTGTCTGATCGGGACTTCTTCAATGTTGAGAAAATTCCGTTTTCCGAAGTAAATGCATTTATATAACTTGTTGCTGTTTGTTCTGTTAGTTTCACTGTGTCAATAAAGCGGCGCAAAATATATTTGTTAGAGCTGAATCCACTATTCTGCCCGATTTCATTACTGAAAGTTAAAATTGCAGCTTCGGAATTTTCATGGAAATCAATAATATTAATGAACTGCTTTACGGCCTGAACAATCAGTTCATATCTTGTAATACCATCTTCAGTTTCTATCAGCATAGATCCCGAAACATCCATTGCAACAACAACAGAGATTTCAACAGGGTTCAGAATATCATGGCATTGAATATTATAATCAAATATTTGCTGATTATTTTCTTTTAAAACGAAATTGGCATCTGTACTGTCAGTTATAAGACCGTAATCATTGCTGTAAATGTCACATCTCATATTGATATGGGGATATGAAGTAGTATCGATTTCATAAAGGCTTATTTCTCCGGAAAATAGCAATACCGGTAATATAAATATTATAATAGCCGGTAGTTGCTTCATTTTTAGTCCATTTCTTTTAGTAATCCAACATAACCTGCCAGGCAGGCTGCCCCATTATATAAATAAACACTTCAAAGCCCGAAACATTTCATACATTTTTCAATAATATGCAGGTGTTTTTCTTTTTTATTATCAATCCAATCTATGTTGTTATACCTCCGATACCATGTCATTTGCCTTTTAGCGTATCGTCTGGTATTTTGTTTTATTTTTTCAACAGCTTCAAAAGTTCCCATTTCTCCGTTAATAAACGCTATTGCCTCTTTATAACCAACGGTATTAAGGGAATTAAGTTCCGGTGAAAATCCCATTCCAAGCACTTTTCTTGTTTCATCTACCAAACCGCCGCGCCACATCAGGTCAGTCCTCATATTGATCCTTTTATACAGCGCTTCTCTTTCCCATTCTATACCAAAATAAATTGGATTAACGGCTGGTTCTTTCATGTTTTGCTTTGCCTTAGAGAAAGGTTTGCCGGTTAGTTGATAATATTCCAGAGCACGAAGGATTCTGCGTGGATTTTTGTCAGAATATAACTCTGCGGAATCCGGATCCACTTTTTTCAATTCATCGAAGGCAGCATCATTTCCAAGGCCGTTAATCATTATTTCAACTCTTTTTCTCGCGGACTGTTGTTCTTCGCGGGAGTAACCCGTTTCCTCAAAAAATCCTTCGCATAGGGCTTTTACATATAATCCGCTTCCACCGACTAAAACCGGGATTTTACCTGATTTATAAATCTCTGCTGCTTTAATCGCAGCCTGTTCACCAAACATGCCGGCACTGAAATATTCATCGGGTTCAAGAATATCAATGAAATGATGTTTTACTGCTTTAAGCTCATGTTTTTCGGGCTTAGCTGTTCCAATATCCAAATATTTATATAATTGCCTGGAATCAGATGATATTATTTCAATGTCCATACCGGCAGATAATTCAATTGATAATCCGGTCTTGCCTGATGCTGTAGGTCCCAGAATTACTATCAGTGGTATTTTTTCTTCCAATTTTGTCTCCGTTTGCATTCAATCAATTATTGATAATATCATTCTTCCCAACCCTCGGAACCAATAAGAGGCACAAAGCGGAAAGATTCATAATCAATTCTTTTATAACTATTTTTGTCTGTTTTAATAATCAAAACCATCGATTGCCAGGCTTTGCCGCCAACAGGAATAACCATTCGTCCGTTAATGCCAAGTTGCGATATAAGGGGGGCAGGTATATCAGGCGCTGCAGCCGTCACAATTATTCTGTCGTAAGGTGAGAATTCACTCAATCCTTCGGTTCCGTCACCGAGATAACAGGAAATATCCATATCCAGAGTTCTGAAAAGTTTGACTGCCCTATTGAATAAATGCGGAATTCTTTCAACGGAATAAACTCTGGCTCCCAATCGATGAAGAATAGCAGCCTGATAACCGCTTCCGGTACCAATTTCCAAAACTTTAGATCCGGGTTCAACTTTCAGTAGTTCAGTCATGTATGCTATTGTGTATGGCTGTGATATAGTCTGGCCGCAGTCAATCGGCAGGGCATTGTCTGTATAAGCATTTTTTCTAAGATTTGCAGAAATGAAAAACTCCCTGGGCAAAGCAGATAATACCGAGAGAAGCCTCTCGTCCCTGATTCCTTTTTGCTTTAGTCCCAGTATTAATTTTCTTCTTTCCTGCTCATACATTCTGATATCTTTGCTGTAAATTCAGATTATAACAAAATAATCAGAGATAATATGAATTGCAAGAATATCGGGCAAAAAAAAAGCCCCTTTAACGGGGCTTCAAAATTATTTGGCTGCGAGTTTTCTGAGTTCTTTATAAAGCTCGCCGGAACCTTTTTTATCAAGAGTCCTGAGTGCCCTTGTTGTAAGTTTTACTCTGATCCATTTCTTTTCTTCCGGAAGCCAGATTCTTTTTGTCTGGAGATTAGGAAGAAAGCGCCTTTTCGTCTTGTTGTGGGCATGAGAAACATTGTTTCCTACCATCGGCCCTTTTCCTGTCAACTGACATCTGCGTGCCATATCAATCCTCGAATATTAGAATATTACAAATTATTATCTGTCTTTCATTTTCAAACGGTTAATTTAAAATAGATGTCAAAACACATTATCGTAATAGTTAAATTAACCGATTACAAAGATAGTAATTATTATCTAAATGTCATAGAAATCTTTTAGATGTGGAAAATTTTATTTGATTTATCAGAAAATATTTTTCTTACAAAATGCAATTTAACAATTTATCATATAAATATTTTTTTAGCCTTAACAAAAAATACTGCTTATATTGCTAATCTTAAAATTGTAATTTAAAAAAGATATTGATATATATGAAAAAGAATAAAGTAATACTCGGAATGTCCGGAGGAGTTGATTCATCAGTAGCAGCAGCTGCCCTGAACCGGCAGGGCTTTGAAGTAATCGGGGTAACATTTCGCTTCTTTGATGAAAAGGAAGTAAATAAAACCGGGGAAAGCAAGAAAGCATCATTAGATCAGCATGTTAATGATGCCGCTGAAGTTTGCAGGTCAATTGGGATAGAACACAGAGTTATTACGAGCGCTGATCTGTTTAAAAATGAAATTATTAATTATTTTATTGATGAATACATGAAAGGGCGGACCCCTAATCCATGTACAAGGTGCAACCCATTATTAAAATGGGGAGAAATGCTTAGAATTGCCGATGAAGAGAATGCTTACTATGTTGCAACCGGCCATTACATCAGTAACAGGCTTGATGAAAGTACCGGCCGTTGGGTTATTTCAAAAGGTACTGACGGCTCAAAAGATCAATCTTATGTCCTCTGGGGGATGGCCCAGGAGCAAATTGCCAGAACCCTGTTTCCATTATCAGGACTGACAAAAATTCAGACCAGAGAATTGGCCGATGAGTTTAACCTGATTGTTAAAGACAAACCGGAATCTCAGGAAGTATGCTTTATTCCTGATAATGATTATCACAGATTTATGCGCGAAGCTGTATCAAATATTGAAGAGCTTGTCGGGCCGGGAGATATATTGTTTGGAAATCAGAAGATTGGAGAACACAAGGGGTTTCCTTTCTATACAATCGGTCAAAGAAAGGGCCTGGGAGTAACATACAAAGAACCATTGTATGTGAAAGAGATTATCCCGGCGGAAAATATTGTTAAAATAGGGCGTAATCAGGAATTATCACATATTGGTGTAATTGCAGAAAGTCCTAATATTATCAAGTATTCTGATCTTTCAGAAGAAAGAGAATTTACCGTAAAAATCAGGTATAATGATCCGGGGCATCAGGGGAAATGTAAAATTGATGATGAAGGCAGGCTTATTGTCAGGTTTGCCGAAAGTCAGAGAGCAATTACTCCCGGCCAGTCCCTTGTTATGTACGAAGGCAATGACCTTGTTGGCGGAGGTATCATATCAGGATGGTTTTGAAACAACTATCCTCAACCAAAATAATCCATGATGTAGCCTCCCTTATCCCTGATGAAATCAATCAGATTGCGGTAGGAGGGAAGGCGTTCAAGATATTTTGAATTTCCAAGAATAATAATTCTTTCCTTCGCCCTGGTAAGCGCTACATTTAGCTTACGGTCAATTTCAATACCGTTGATATTTGCAGTGGCAGCAATACTTTTCAGCAAATATTCATGATTTACTGCACATGACATAATTATACATTTTCTTTCAGAACCCTGGAAACGTTCCACGGTATCAACAGATACCATATCCTTTAATTTTACCGGCAGCTTTCGGTTAATTTCCGCACATTGGGCACGAAAGGGGCTAATAACTCCAACACTTTCGGTGGAAAATGTCTCACCCTCTTTCTCGTAAATCAGGTTAATAATTTCTATTACTTTATCTGCTTCGAAGCTGTCGGTTTTTAATGTTGCACATTTGTCAGAATCAATAAATACTAGTCTGGAGGAGGAAAGTTGTTTTTCCAGGCCGTAATCCGAATCTGAGGCAAATAAATTATCCGATTCTGTCTGCCAGGCCATATCAGGAAATATCTTCAGCTTGTTTGCGTAGAAAAATTTGTTTGGAAATTCCTGTATATCTTCATGCATTCTTCCCTGGTAACTAAGCATACCATAGGCCTGATCCCAGTTGTTTTGAATGCAGCATCCAATAAGGCGTTCGAAAAATGAATTTCTGAAATCTGTGATATTTATTTTTTTCAGTTCATCATTTTCACAGCTACTTGCTGTTTCAGGTTGTGTAACTACTGCCGGTAGTTGTTTTTCATCCCCTATTAGTATGAATTTATCCACTTTGGAAAGAATTCCGGTTATTTGCGGTTCAAGTACCTGGGATGCTTCGTCCAGAATGGCGATGTCAAATTCCTTTATTTCGAAAATTTCAGGAGTTGTGATCACAGAAGAAACAGTACTTACAAAAACTCTCGTATCGAGAACTTTGCTATATATTTCGTTCATACTCAATTGGTCAACAAGGTTTGGAATTAGCTTGTCCTTATGAACAGACGACTCTCTTGAACCAAGACGAATAAAAGGGAAATCGTTGTCAATCTTGAGAAGTGTTGAGCATATCTCGTCAACAGCCCTGTTTGTATAAGCAAGCAGAAGAATATTTGCCGGCCCTGATTCAAATAATATTTTGATAATATTCTTCAACATATATGATGTTTTTCCGGTTCCGGGAGGCCCCTGCAAAAGGAAGTAATCTTCAGCGTTAATAGCTTTTAATATTAGTTCTTTCTGAACATCGTTCAGTTCATCCGGAAGAGGGAAATCAATCAGGTCACCTGATTTCAAACTAACATTGGGTTCCCGTATTCCCAATAATATTTCCTGCTTTTCAACCGGGCATTTCAATAATTGGAAAAGCGACTGGAATAATTTTTTATTTGTTATATCAATATGATCCGGTTCGAGAATCCATGATTCAAAACTTTCAAGGTGGCGGCGGTTAACAAGTTTGTTCCTTAGAGTAAGTTCAATATAATCGTAACCAATATTCTTTATGGCACCCTTTATCAACTGGTTGTTTTCCGGGCCTGATTTTTCGGATTGGGGATATAATATAAATATGTCCCCGTTGCGGAAAGAAGAGTTTTGAATATTATCCGGATCGGTAGTCATTATCAGGTGCATTTGTTTGAAATCAGACTTTTCGTGGTCGATAACAAGCCCCGATATAATAGAGAAATTCAATTTTTTGTCTTCAGGGCTGTCAAGCCATAGAGAAGAGTGGCATCCGCGCCGGTTATCGTCTGTTGATCCCGTCTTCTCATGAAAAAGTTCCCGGAGAATAAATGATATAAAGGAATGGAAATAATCCCTGACGAGTTCGGATGCTCCTGAGTAATATCTTTGAAATTCTGCAATGTCGCGTTCCACATAGGAGGGTCTGTAGCCGAATCCGGAGGAACTTAATCCGTTCAGAAGTTGGTGGAAACCAGTCAGCATGGATTTCTCATAAGCAATTATCCAGTTTCTGCAATTCATCACTTCTGCCTTTTTTCCCTGAATATTCGGGGCGTTTCTTAATGGATGAGCATCGTCTTTAGAATAAAGTATTTGGGAACTACCGGTTCGGTTTTCGAAAGAGGAATCCAAAAGCAGGTTGTAACATGTTGTCTGAGCCATATTATTAGGCCAGATACCAGTAGTAATTCTTGTGCCGTTTGGCAATGCCGCACTCAGGTCAGTTGAAGGAGCCCTGCCAGATTTTAATTCAATAATATCTTTTCTGCTTCTGTCCTCAGGATATTCAATTAGAAGGTCCAGGCGTCCCTGAATTCCGAATAGAGGAGATATAAAGGAGGGTTCGACGCTAAGTAATTCGTTTTGCTTAATCAGTCCGGTTTCGGAAAGAACGTTTTTCAGTGAATTATAATGCTTTATAAATGATGGTTTCAGCATTTTAAGTGCAGCCCTGTCTCTTGTTGCTACGGCAAATAGCTGAAGCGGACGTGATTTTAAGGCTTCTTCATAAATCAGGTTAGGATCTGTATCTGGGTCTTCAAGTAATCTGTCGAAACATGTATTTACCATGTTTCCGAGAAGCAGCGGGAGTCCTGTTGACCATTCGGAGAACTTTTTCAGGAAATAAAGCATAACGTTGAATCCGTTTCCGGTAAAGCATTCGGCAATATCTGTTACATCAAGAAGGAAATCAGGTTCAAGGATAAGCAATGAATCATGCCCAACAATTATTTCAGGTGGATTTCCCGGAATAAAATCAACATCAACCAGGTTAATGGTTGATAATTTCATAAGCAGGTTTTCCGAGTTGCTCCATATACCTTTCAGTTTTAATATCGCCGGCCCTGTTTCTTCAGAACTGAACACGGTAATTAACTTATCTTCCTTTTTGTACTTATGGCTGATTATACCTCTTAGCTTATTGATTTTAGTTTGCTTTTTTTCGTAATCCAAAGCCTGGAATTCTACTCTGTCGGATATGTATTTTTTTATTTTTCCGGGAATTTCAATACCGGAAATACCGGAAAGCAAAAGTGATAGTACTGTAATCCCCCGAATAATATCAGCTTTCTTTATGTCGGATTCTTTCAGCCTGCTGACAATACGGCTCCTTTTTCGAAGATGAATTATTGCATTGGATGTTTCTTTTGGAATTTCAAACCTGTCAAGCACATATACGAGGCGGGCATAGAATGATGAGAAATATTGAATCTCATCATCAACGGATTTGTTAATAATCTGCCTGAGAAGCTCTTTTAATTGAAGCGCTGAGTTTTTATCAAAACTTGCTGACTGTATAATATTTTCCAGCTCTTTATAAAAATAATCCGCTGATTCGGGGGTTATCACTTTCTTCTCCAATAATATCACCAAAAAAAAAGGCCTGAGCAGTTTGAACCGCGCAAGCCTGATATTTCAATATTTTCAGCTTAGTAAACGTCAGGCCGGATATCTTTTATACAAAGCTGAGGCGTCCGCTGACCGTTAAAAGTATTAATTTCAAGATTATAAACAATCGAGAACGATTTCCCGCCGGAACAATATTTCAACTTATCTGCAAGGCCGTAACCTATCGCATCAATTACAAAGTTTGACTGGAAGGCCCTGAATTTAAGGTTGCTGTTACCGACAATTTTTACCCCGTTGGCTGAAGTTACTCCCCTGGAGAAAAATATCGGTTTATTGTTTTCAAACCCGTAAGGTGCAAATTTGTTCAGGTATGACAAAAATCCCGGCGATAGTTGATTCAATTTCAATTCTGCGTCAATCAGGATTTCGGGTACCAACATTTCCTTTGTAATATTTTCCCTTGCGAGCTTATCAAATTTCTCGCGGAAAGGCTCGATATTCTCTTCGGGCAAGGAAAGTCCCGCAGCGTGCTTATGCCCGCCGAATTCTATAAGAAACTCGGAACATTTCTTCAAAGCGGAATGGATATCAAAATTGTTGATACTTCTTGCCGAACCTTTTGCCATTCCGTCGATTGTTGTCAGCAGAACGGTCGGCAAATTAAATTTATCCACGAGACGTGATGCAACAATACCAATAATCCCGGCATGCCAGTGAGGCTGATGCAATACAAGCGATCGTCTGTCGAAATCTTTGATCTGAATTTTTGCCAGTGGAATAGATTCTTCGAATGTCTGCTCATCATAAACACGGCGGCGGCGGTTTTCCTGTTCAAGCTGCTGTGCTATCCTGAAAGCCTGAATTTCATTCTTCTGCGTCATCATGTCAACCGACCGAAGGGCATCGCCCATTCTCCCGGCGGCATTAATAAGTGGAGCCAGGGCGTATATAATATTTGAAGTAGCTATCTGGCCGAGCTTCAAATTAGTACACTCTATCAGCCCCTTAAGTCCGGGCCTTGGTGAATGATTAAGTTGCTTAAGGCCGAAGTGAACGAGTACCCTGTTTTCATCAACAAGCGGTACCATATCGGCAGCAGAGGCAATAGCAACAAAATCCAGATAAGAATATGGCTTATCCGGTACTCCAAGCTTTATACTTAGCGCCTGAATTAATTTGAATGCCACCCCGCAGGCAGCCAGATGATTGAAAGGATAATCGCATCCGGGCTGTAATGGGTCAACAATAGCAAAAACATCCGGAATCTTTTCTCCGGGTTCATGGTGATCGCAAATTATACAATCTACTTTCGTCTTATTTGCATAATCGATAGCAACGTAGGATGTAATTCCCACGTCAACTGTTAAGATGAGACTGGCGCCCCTTCTCTGGGCTTCTGAGATACTTTTTACAGATAAGCCGTAGCCTTCGTCAAAGCGATCCGGAATATAGTAGTCTACTTTTGCTCCTATTTCCTTAAGAAACAGCATAACCATGGAGGTGCTTGCAGTACCATCCACGTCGTAGTCACCATGTATCCAGATAATTTCTTCATTCTCAATCGCTTTCAGAATTCTGTCAACTGCTTTTTCCATGTTCTTCAGCCTGAAGGGATCGTATAAATCACGTATTCCCGGATGAAAGAACTTGACCGCGTCTTCCACGGTGTCAACCCCCCTTGCGGATAATACATGCGCAAGCGTTTTGGGGATCTTCAGTGTCTTGGCTAATTTGTGTATTGTATCATCATCTTTTGTTTTTCTGAACGTCCAACGATAATTCAACTTAAAACCTATTTACTTAAACTAACTGAGACAAACATACGAAAAAAATGCTGATTCATCAAAGAAAAAGTGTGAAAAAAACTTGACACTATATGTTTTTTTTCACACTGTTTGAACTTTATGATTAAATAATTGGTATTTTTTTTGTTTAAAGCCTTGTTTTATTCATAGATGCAGGTTTTAATGTGATACTTAAAAAATTTCCTTATAATTTGTTATTTTTATAATTGTATTGAAATGACAGATTTAAATAACTTGTATTATAACGAGTTTTAATGGCGAAAAAGAAAGAAACTTTCCAAAGGAAACAAACTCCGATAAGGACTACGCGTTCACAGCGGAGAACTCTGATAAAAAAAGATGGTGAACTTCCTGACGGGTATAAAAAGGGAGTAGTTATATCATCGATTGGCCGTGTGTATCTTGTCGGGCCCACTGAGTCGGATTCGGATAATGAAGCCAATATTATTGAGTGCTCTCCCGGTGGAACAATCGTAACTCCCCATCAGGATACGACAATCATTGCGGTTGGCGACGAAGTAGCTTATATCGAATCCGGATCTGACGGAGAATCTGATATTCCGTCAGGGGTTATAGTTAAAGTTTATGAAAGAAAAAACAGTTTGTCGAGAAGGGCAGCGGGGAAGAGGCCCTACGAGCATGTAATTGCTTCTAATGCCGACCAGTTGTTAATAACATCCTCCATGATAACACCGGATTTTAATCGTCGCCTGATCGATCGTTTCCTGGTTGCAGCTGAAATTGGGGGAATCCCTGCAGCTCTTTGTGTAAATAAATGCGACCTCGTTGATGACGATATCTTTTACGAGCAGTTTGAAGTATATGATTCACTTGGTATTGATGTTTTCTTTATCAGCGCCAAAGAGAATTTAAATATTGAAACTATACAAGATTATCTGGAAGGAAAAAGAACGATATTTGCCGGCCAGTCCGGGGTAGGCAAATCAACCCTTCTAAACAGGATTCTTGGCGGAGAAGTTCAGGCTGTCAAAGAAATAAGCGAGCGTACCGGCAAGGGTTGCCACACCACAAGCTATGTGAAAATGTTCAGAATGCCGGGAGGAACATCTATTATAGACACGCCAGGTATCCGTGAGTTTGGCCTTTGGGGAGTGGAAAAATCTGAGCTCGCCCTGTATTTTCACGAATTTGACGAATATAGGCTAAACTGTAAATATCCAAGCTGCTCCCATATCCATGAGCCGGGATGCCTTGTTCAGCAGGCTTTCGTGGATGGCCTGATCGACGAGGGGCGCTACGAAAGCTATATTTACCTGTTCGAAAGCATGGAAGATTAAAATCAGCCTTATTAATTTTATTCTTAGCTGAAAAACTTTTATATTTGTATTCGTTCTTTTTACGGAGAGGTGCCGGAGTGGTTGAACGGGGCGGTCTCGAAAACCGTTGTGCCTTTCGGGGTACCGTGGGTTCGAATCCCACCTTCTCCGCAGAATAATATATAAGCCTTTGTAAATAAAATACTTACAAAGGCTTAATTGTTTTTATCTAAATATTCCATAAACTTTTCTGGTACATTGTTACAAAATTTCCTGACATTCAATATCCAGGTAATTGTCGATGTTGCAGTTTATGATTAATACAATACACTTTCAGATTGCTCCCAAACAGACACAGTACAAAAACCTTGTAAATTACAATATCTCGAAAATGCAGCTATCTTTCCAAAATAGGTTTTGGATGTAATCTACTTGCCCTGATGCCTGTAAGTCTTGATAAAACAGCCCGGACTAAAGACCAAATGGATGGAAAAATAAAAAAATCGATGGCATAATTGTTTAATAAATTTTGCTTATTATATCATTTTCAGTATAATTATAAAATAAATTGTAACTTTCAGGTATTAAATTGTGTTTACCTTATAAATAGCAATCCCAATAGGGATTTCCCCTAAACCGAGTTTTTATGGCTGCTGTTCTTTGAGCAGCCAATTATAAGCCCCAAAAGATTGCTAAAGGTAGAAAACGGATATCTTAAAGGGCAAAAATATCAGGGCCTTCGAAAGAAGGCTCTTTATTATTTATCTTTTAGTTAAAACTGTCCATTGGAGTAACATTGAATATTGCGGTGCAGTGACAGTTTCGCTGACCGCCTTTTGCCGGATATAGTGTAAGAGAAGCTTTTTTGCTTAAAAACTTTTATTACCCTACAGGTAGATTATAAATCGGGTCAGACTTCTATCTTCGTCTAAGCGTAGAGAAGGACCCATAACTATTTTCTATTATAGATCCTTCACATCGTTAATATTGGTTAATAGTAATTATAAGGAGGCATCACGGGACATCATCTGTCCGATTGATGTTACCAAATATGTTTACCTTATAATCACAAATTTGTGAGTTTTTACATCAGTTTCGGAATAGAGTTTAAGAACATACATTCCGGTAGAAAATTTATTTAAGTCAATTTTGAGTTCATCTCCTGAAATTCCTGAAATGGAGTGAATAGTAATACCGTTCATATCTGAAATTTCAATTTTTGAAATAATTTTTTCATAGATGTTTCCTACTGTGATGAAGTCAGAAGCAGGATTAGGGAAAATTACGATGTTTTCATAGATTTCATCCTGTTTTGAACTTACTAAGCCATCGTTAGCAGTAAGAAACCCGATATCGTCTACCAGACCTTCATTCCATGCTCCGGGTATAATATTCTGGCCTTTTTTGGCATTGAAAATAATTCTGAATTGGAATTCTTTAGTCAATTCGATATATTCTTCAATATCAATTTTTTTCTCAATCCATTTCCAGTCAAACTCCTTAGTGTTTTCAACAGTAACCCAGGTGATTCCGCCATCACTGCTGATTTCTGTTATCCAATTGCAAAGATGGTTGGGACCGAAATATTGAATATTTACAAAATACTGATAATATGTCAACAATGGCTTGCTAAGATTTGATATATCATATTTCGGCGATGTTAATGTTGTTTTGCCGTTTGGCATCCCTGTATAGAAACCACTTGTTGTGCCGTCAAAACCAGCGCCGGTTACAAAACATTTTGTGCCGTCAGAACTGTGATCTTCACCTGGCTGCATTGTGTATTTTGTATTTCCACTTTTGAAAACAACCATTGATGGTACGCCGTATTCCCAACCGGCATTAGTCGAATTATCAGAATCTGCTCCTATTGTCCAGCCTTCAATTTCTTCCAGATTGTCGGTAAAAACTGTTTTATACCCGACATAGAAAAGGTAAGGTGTCGAGGACTGCATGTTCTTGAAAAACTCCATTTTAGCTTTAGAATATGATTCAACAGCAGTGAAGTAATATCTTACCTTTGTACCTCTTGGCTGTGCAGGGATAATTACCTCATAATTTCCTTTTGTTAACATTTCTGCAGGAGCATCGATATATTCGCCGCCATTAATTGAATAATGTAACATAACATTGCTCGGAGTATTTTCAAGAAAAGCAATCGAGCCGTCTAAGTGAAAATTAATTACATAGTTGTTTTCTGTGTCATAAGTATCCGGATAGGGATCGTGGCTGAATGTTGATTGAACAAGAAGCCTCGGGCCGATCTGGTGCTTGTTGAAGGCTTCGAGTATTTCCATTGCATTCGGGCTGCCATTGGTCAGGTCGTTGTCGCCTTCTCCAAGGGCATCGTCGGCAATAAGGGCAGCTAAAAGCCATTCGGCATAGGCTACGCCCGTATTTTCGTCATCCGGCAGGCTTATCTTTTTTGAATAATGAATAAGTTTTGCCATATAGTTAAGGTCGTTAATTACTTTCTTCATATCCCAGAACGCACCTGCAAGTATAAGGCCGTCGTGATGGGATTCGCCTGAAATATCATCGGGATATTTGTTGTTGTTATTTATCGTTCTGATAATCTTATTCGTATCAGGAAACGTACCGTAGCCGATTCTCGGGTCGTTAAGCTGGAGAGCAGCGTTCAGGTCGGCTGTGGCCTCGTGAGTAGCAAAATTTATCATACCGTTAGAGCATCCGAGTTCCTTGTAAAGCCTGGTGTTTACACTATGTCCGTATTCATGATAAAGAATACCCGGAGTCTGTGCCATTTTTGCAGCAGGGTCATCAACTTTATAAAAATTAATATCTCCGGTTTCAAGATTGCTTGAAGCATTGGGGCTCATACCCTGACTTCTAAGAGTTACATTTATCTGAAAATCCATGGCGGATGATTCCGGATCGATATCTGTATAAAATTTATGGGCTTTGTTTGTATGATAGAAAAGCATTCTTTCGAACAAATGCGAATTGGTGTCAGAAATTTCCATTTCGAAATCAACTCCCGGTTCTATCTTTTTGGTGAAAGTTGTTTTTTCAGAACCTAAGCGGGAAACATTTGCATAGGGCCCGGTAAAAGATACTGAAAAATCAGAAATTGCCTCTACAGGCAAAACTACTTCGCCATTCATATCAGTAATATAAGTGGAATCGTTGTATAGAACGTTTATATCGTAAAAAGGTTTGATCATTTCTTCGTTCAGAGGGTTGTTCATTTTTACCATACCTGCAATTTTGACTTTAGTATCAATATTGCTCGTTAATTCCCTTTTCCATACAAGTGCAGAACTATTTGCGTCAACAAAAGTCTGGGTTATAAGATCACTTCCTGCAATGGTAATGTCATAAACAAGCCTGAAATCAACATTTCCGGGTGTATGAACCGGTATAATAAATAATTCCTTATTTGCCTGAATTCTTTCACGATTTTTGATTTCAGTGTTGAACTCGCCTGCACGTTCTATTGCAGTTGCAACTGAAACTGTAGGAGTTGTCGGGGCATCAATATTAGAATAATAGTCTCTTTCAAATGAAATTACTTTAGCATCGCTGCGGATCATTATCTGAACGCTGCTGAGAAGAACTTCAATGTTATTAAATTTTTGAGCATAGCCGACTGTCCAAAGATTGTTGACTTTAGTTACTCTTTTTAATATCAGTGATTCGGTATCAATATCAAGGATTTTATTTTGATTAAGAAATGCCTTCGCCGCTTCGGCTGCATTTGATTTTGTAATATCATTATAACCATCAATTCGGACAGGCTTACCAAATGCAAAGTGGGGAAGAGCTTCGTAGCTGCTTCCTATAGTATTCCAGCCTTCGAAGTTTTTTCCAATGTCAGTGCTTAAATTTTCGACGTTACTGTGTAGTATATCAGCAAGTGTGTACTTTGATGCCGGAAGCTGCACTTCTGTTTGATGCGCAGAAGCATTTGATAATGCTCCGATAAGAAAAAGAAACAGGAAGGTGGAAAAATAATTTTGTATAGTATATCTTATTGTCATTTTGCCTCCAAAGTAATATATTGTTTAGTGGTAATATACGAAAATATTACCCAGCAATTACTAATTAAAATCTTATATCGCTATAAAGACGAGTAAAATGAGTTTCTGCAAAAAAAAAAGCTCCCTGTTTTGGGAGCTTTTTGTACGCCGGACAGGATTCGAACCTGTGGCCCACAGCTTAGAAGGCTGTTGCTCTATCCAACTGAGCTACCGGCGCTCGATTAGTATAGAATACAAATTTAAAGGAAATATTTTAATCTGACAAGAAAAAAATAAATGTTTTAAGAAATAATTTGGATTGAATAAAAATTATTGATAAGTTTGTATCAAAAGTTTTGGGTCAAGTCCCGTGCGGCTGAGTCAAGCCCAACTCCGTCAGGTCCGAAAGGAAGCAGCGGTAAGTTTGTTCTCAGGGTGCCACGGTCAACTTGGCCTTTATTTTTTTATTCTATGAAATACGAAATGCTTTTGTTATTTTGCAAAGTTATTTTCGGCCGCTTCTATAAAAGTGTTTTTTCGGCCGGTTTTGAAAATATTTTGAATGCGGGTGCATGAATAAGAAAATTATTATAAATTCAACCCTGAATGAAGTCAGGGTTGCCATTACTGAAAACGAGAGATTAGCCGAGTTTTTTATCGAACTACCTGATAAGGAAAGGTATGTAGGAAATATTTATCTTGGCAAGGTGAACAGGATCGTTCAGGGGATAAATGCTGCTTTTATAAATGTAGGGCTTAATCATGATGCCTTTTTGCATTTTTCTGATATTGACGAATCAATGGAAAATGATTTCCTTGTTGAAGAAGACGAAGATGAGGATATTTATGAAGATAAAAATTCGGGAAAAAATTCTGATACCAGGAAATTCGATTCAGGATCTGCTATTGCTTTAAGAAGAGCTTCGCCCAATACTGGTGACGATAAGGACAGGCCTGTTTTCGTAACAAAGAAATCAGGTAAGATAAAAATTAACCTGGAACCGAACCAGGATGTTATTGTGCAGGTGGTTCGTGAAGCTTACGGCCATAAAGGGGTAAAAGTAACTACAAAAATTGCTTTGCCCGGACGTTATGTTGTACTCTTGCCTTTTGACAATATTGTAGGTGTTTCCAGAAAAATTTATTCCTACCAGGAGCGCAGGCGCTTAAGGCAGATGGCAAGGAAAGTTCTTCCCGAGGGATTTGGCTGTATTATCAGAACTGCATCGGCCGGAAGATCTGACGAAGAACTCCGGAATGACTGGCAGGAACTGCTTGATAAATGGAAAGAAATTGAAACCAAAGTTCAAAGGTCAAGGCCTCCGGCACTTCTGCATCAGGATATGCAGCTTGCAACAAGTGTAATCAGGGATTTGCTTGGCAAAGATATTACTAAGGTTATTATTGATTCCAAAAAGCTTTACAAAGAAATTGTGAATTACCTGAAAAGAACATCACCGGAACAAATTGATAAAGTTCAGCTTTATACCGGTACAAAGCCGATATTTGATACTTTCGGTATCGAGAATGAACTGGCTACAACTTATAAAAGAAAAGTTCAACTGCCGAGCGGCGGTTCAATCGTAGTCGATCAGACAGAAGCGATGATAGTTATTGATGTTAACTCTGGAAGGGCAACCGAGAAAGAACAGGAAAAGAACGCTGCAAAAACAAACTTTGAAGCTATAAAAGAAATTGCCCGCCAGATAAGGCTACGCGATATTGCCGGAATGATAATTATTGATTTTATCGATATGGCTAAGGAAAGCAACAGAAAAAAAATATTTAACGATATGAAAAGGGAACTGGCAAAAGACCGTGCCAAAACTGTTGTATATCCCGTTACACAGCTGGGCCTTATTCAGATAACACGCCAGCGCGTGAATCAGAATATTTCAGAAAAAACAAGCGAATCCTGCCCGATGTGCAACGGCACCGGCAGGGTAACTTCAAAAGTTGTTCTGCTGAATTCAATAGAAAGATGGCTTAAGAATTTCCGTTCACGGTCCCGCGAATTCAGGCTGATACTACAGGTACACCCGAATGTGGCAGAATATCTTACTGATGGTACTATTTCACGGCTTTCACGCCTTATGATAAAATATTTCGTTAAAATTAAAGTGCAGCAAAGCCAGCACGTGCAAATTGACAATTTCAGGTTCTATTCTGCCAGAAGGCAAAAGGATATTACCGGAGAATATTCTTAAAGACTAAAATTATAATGAAAAAAATATCAATACTCGGTTCGACAGGTTCAATAGGCACACAGGCTCTGGATGTAATCAGCAGGAATCCCGGTCTTGCAATTAATTACCTGACTGCAAACGGAAATATAGATCTGCTGGAAAAGCAGATTGAAAGTTTTAATCCCCGGGGTGTGGTAATTTCTAACGAAGACTCCTACAAAACATTTAAGAAAAACAGCAGATTCAAGGGTGAAATCCTTTTTGGAAGAGAAGGCCTGATTGAAGCCGCTGTAGCAGATGATAATGATATTATTTTATCATCGCTTGTGGGATTTGCAGGGGTGGAACCGACACTGGCGGCTGTAAAAAAAGGAAAATTAATAGCTCTGGCTAATAAAGAAACATTGGTGAGCGCCGGCTCGATAATTATGAGTGAGGCAAAAAATAATAATGCAGAAATTCTTGCTGTTGACAGTGAACATAGTGCTGTTCTCCAATGTTTGGCAGGTGAAAAGAACGAACAGATCGAAAAAGTTATTTTAACTGCATCAGGCGGCCCTTTCAGAAAAATCGATAAATCGGAATTTAAGAATATTACTGTTGAACAGGCTCTGGACCATCCTAACTGGAGTATGGGCAACAAAATTACAATTGATTCAGCTACTCTGATGAACAAAGGTTTTGAACTTATCGAAGCCTATTGGCTGTTCGATACCGGCCTTGATAGATTGGATGTACTCGTACATCCTCAGTCCATTGTTCATTCAATGGTGGTGTTTCGTGACGGATCCGTTAAAGCGCAGCTTGGAATGCCCGATATGAGGGTTCCAATAGCTTATGCTATAAATTATCCGGATCACCTGGATTACGATTTTCCAAGACTTGATTTGTCTTTGACTACAGACCTGAGTTTTGAGAAACCCGATTATGAAAAATTTCCCTGCCTGTCTTTTGCATTCAAAGCACTGGATAGGGGAGGAAATATTCCTGCTGCCTTGAACGCTGCCAATGAAGTTGCCGTTGCGGCTTTCCTGAACAGGGAAATTCGTTTCAATGATATTCCGGAGATAATAAATTCCACAACCGAGAAAATTTCTTTTATTAATAATCCGTCTATTGAAGATATTTTGGAAACAGATTCATTTGCGAGAGAAATCGCAGATGATTTGAGATCAGTAATTTAATATAATTATCAACAAAAACATTAACTTAAAATGGATTTTATCAGCAGCTTATTTTATTTTATAATTGTAATTGGCGTATTAGTATTAATCCATGAATTCGGGCATTTCATTGCTGCCCGTATTTCCGGGATGAGAACTGATGTTTTTTCAATCGGAATGGGTACCAGGCTTTTTGGCTGGAACAGGATAACAGGCTTTACTTTTGGCCCCATGCCAAGGAAAAAGAATGAAGACGGCACAGACAGTGAGGACGAAATTGACCTGAACGGTCATTGCGATTACCGAATTGCTGTTTTCCCTATCGGAGGTTACGTGAAAATTGCAGGCATGGTTGACGAAAGTATGGATACCGACTATGTTGAAACAGAACCACAGCCCTGGGAATTCAGATCAAAGAATACCTTCCAGAAAGCTTTTGTGATAAGTGCCGGAGTGATAATGAATATCATTCTTGCATACTTTATCTTTTCAGGTATCATTTTTTTCAAAGGCGAGTCAGTTGCTTCTACTACCACGGTAGCTTATGTACAGCCAAAATCAATTGCTGCAAAGGCCGGTATTCTGCCGGGAGATAAAATTCTTAGTGTTAATGGAAACCAGGTATCAGACTGGAATACACTGTCCGAGAAAATGAGGCTGGATGATTTCGGAAAAGATAAACTTATTAAATATGAAAGAAATGGCGAAAAGTTTGAAACAAAAGCAGACGGTGAAGAGATTGTAAAATCCATGGTAAATGCCCAGGGAAATGATTATTCCATATTTGGAATGACCCCGGATAAACTATTAACCATCCTGACGGCTGTTGATAAAATTCAACCTGCCGGAAAAGCTGGTATGAAAGCAGGAGATACAATTTTATCTGTTGATGGGGAAGCCATAAATTCTTTCAAAGAGTTTCAGGATATTTTGCAGGCAAATAAAAGCAAACCTTTTGTAATGAGCTGGAAACGTGATAGTAAAATACTTTCTGACACCATTACAACTAATTCCAAAGGAATGATAGGGGTTGCCTTAAATGATCTTTATACAGGGAAAAAGGCTACTAAGGAATTTGGTTTGGGGCAGTCTCTGACAATGGGCTTCAGCCAAACATACAGGGCTATGGATTTATTCGTAAGCTCAATTGCTCAGATATTCAAAGGTAACATATCTGTAAAAAAATCACTTGGCGGCCCAATTGCTATCGCAGTTGCTTCGTCGGACCAGGCAAAAAAAGGAATTGTTAACTTTCTAAATTTTATGGCATTATTGTCAATTTCACTGGCTCTTATAAATATTTTCCCCTTCCCTGCGCTTGACGGCGGGCATCTTGTTTTTATTATAATTGAAGCGGTTATCAGGCGCGAGGTGTCGGTAAATGTTAAAATGAGAATACAGCAGTTCGGTATAATCATACTCCTGGCACTTATGGCATTTATTGTTTATAATGATATTTCCAGATATATATAATTGCTTCGGCTATTGACATTGATATTTTTATTGTTTATTTTCGCACAGGGAAAGATGAAAAAACGTTAATAGGAATTTAATTTAAAATTGATTCGGTAATTTTAAGGTGAAAGTTGATGCAAAAACCTTTTATATTAGTAACGAACGACGATGGAATAGATTCACCGGGTATTTTCGAATTAATGAAAGCAATGAAATCAATTGGCGATACTGTTGTAATTGCTCCCGACAGGCAGCAAAGTGCTGTTGGGCATGCACTGACAGTTGCCAGGCCGCTCAGGGCAACAAAATTCAGACGTAACGGCGAGTTTTTCGGGTATGCAGTTAACGGCACTCCCTGTGATTGTGTAAAACTGGCTCTGTCTGCTCTTACCGAAAGAAAACCCGACCTGATAATATCCGGGATTAACTTTGGAAGAAATACCGCAATTAATATTCTATATTCCGGTACAGTATCAGCTGCAACCGAGGGATACCTGCTTGGAATTCCCTCCATAGCTGTTTCTCTTGATTCCTATATTCATTCAAGTGATTGTGCTATTGCTGCGGAATATTCGAAAAAAATCGCTTCAAAAGTTATTGATAACAGTGAAAAAGATCTGCTTTTGAATGTGAATGTCCCAAATTTGCCGGAAGATGAAATTAAGGGTATGAAGATAACCACTGTCAGTGATAATATCTGGAAGGATCATTACGAAAAAAGAACAGATCCTTTTGGAAGGGATTATTTCTGGTTTGCCGGAGATATGAACAAAAACGATATATCCCCAAAAAGTGATGATTACTCCCTTGATATTGGTTATGTTACGGTCAGCCCGGTTAAATATCAGTTCACTGACGATGAGAGAATTTCTAGATTAAACTATTTAAATGATTGATATGTCTAAAATTATAAAAATAGATGAAATACAGGAAGGGATGGTGCTTTTTGGCAACATCTACAACAAGTATGGCCAGCAAATAGCACCTGACGGCCTTGAGCTGGTGGATAGGCATATCAAACTGTTTAGAATCTGGAATGTTGATGAAATACGGATTAAGGAAGAAACAGACGATGAAATTCTTGAAGATGACGGAATAAGGGCTTTAGCAGATAAAATTCTTAAAAGCAGGATGAAGTGGACGCCGAGCAATGCAATAGAGAAAAATCTTTTTCATACTGCTTTAAAACAACTTATGATGAAAATATCCCGAAACGACGACGGAAAAAGTAAATGAATGCTGTTGAAAAAGCTTTAAAAAATATTGAAGAATTACCTACTTTGCCGGGTATATATACCAGGTTGATAGATATGATAGCCGATCCTCATTCCAGTTCAAAGGATGCTGCAAATTTAATATCTGTTGATCAGGCAGCTTCTTTGAAGATTTTAAAAGCAGCTAATTCCCCATTATACGGAACCAGAGGAAAAATTGATACTTTATACAGGGCTGTATCGCTTATTGGCCTTGAGGAAACAAGAAATCTTATTTTTGCGATGTCTGTAATTAATTTGTTCGAAAATGACCGCACCATTGCCGAGATCAATCCATTGATATTGTGGAAACATTCTATAGCGGTGGGCAGTATTGCAAGGATAATTGCAGAAAAACTTAATTTCTCATCAATAGAGGATTATTTTCTGGCCGGTATTTTGCATGATATTGGCAAACTTTTTTTCTTCAAGTTTATGCCGCTTGAATATGCTGCTGCAATGCGATACATGAATGAAATCGGGTGTTATCCGTATGAAGCCGAAACAGAAAAAATCGGTATAAACCATACGGAGATTGGGGAATTGATAGCAGAAAAATGGAATTTACCGGAAAATATCAGGAATGTTACCAGATATCATGAAAATGGCCTTGTAGAGGGCGGTTTTGAAAAAACCACGGCTGTAATTCATATTGCTAACGTGGCCTCCCACATGCTGTTGTTCTCTGAAACGAACGGAATGGGATTGATTCCCGAACCAAATATCAATGTTTGGGAATTACTCGGGCTTCCGGATAATTTATTTGATGAGATCGAGCAGATTGTTTTTGAAAGTTATGAAACAATGTTCGACTCGATAAATTTTGTAGCTTAAAAATTGGCATGGAAATTACTGGAAAAAAGATAAAAAAATACTGGACAGAGTGATGAGCAGGATATTAAATATTAATGAATTACAGGAAGGAATGATACTTGCAAACCCGATTACAAATAATTTCGGTCAGGTATTGCTTCCTGCTGGTATCGAACTAACATGCAATCATTTCAGGATTTTACGTACCTGGAATATTTTTCAGGTAAGTATTGTTACAGAAGGTGATAATGAGAATATTGTACTATCAAAATCGCAAATGGACAATGCCGGAAAATATATTTTATCGAAAATGAAATGGCGTCCGAGAAATGGTTATGAAAAGGATATGTTCATAAGTTCAGTGATTCAAAGAGCAAAAGAAGAAATGATACAAGAGTAAAATGCTAAAAATTGATGAGATATTAAATAAATTCCATGAATTCCCGACATTACCAACGGTGTATATCGCATTGACTGAAGTTATTGACAACCCAAGGTCAACTTTTCACGATGCAGCAAGAGTAATCTCCAAAGACCAATCTTCTTCATCGAAGTTGCTGAGAGCTGCAAATTCTTCGATCTATGGAATTCCGCAAAGAGTTGAGACTGTAACCGAAGCTATTTCATTTTTAGGGTTTCAGGAAGTGAAAAACCTGGTGATTGCCCTGTCTATCATCAAAATTTTCGGTGATATGGATAATCATGAAAAGAAAGGTCTGAATCCTGTAGATCTTTGGAAACATTCAATAGCTGTTGGGGTGATATCAAGAATTATTGGCAGGGAAGCAGGTATTAAAAGGCTTGATAATTTCTTTACTGCAGGTATTCTTCATGATATTGGAAAATTATTTTTCTTCAAATTTTTTCCTGAAGAATACGAAGAAGTAATTAATTATGCCATTCTAAATGGTATTACCCACAAGGAAGCAGAAAAACAGCTTCTTGGTATTACACATTCCGTTGCGGGTGACCTTATTGCAGAAAAATGGAAATTGCCCAAAAATTTAAAAAATGCAATTTGTTTCCATTCTTCAGGCTTGATTGACGGTAAATATGATGATTTGGTAGCCTGCGTTCATATTGCTGATATTGCAGCATATATGCTCGAACTCGGATTCCTGGGCGAAAACAATATGGTTCCCAAACCAAATTTTATTGTTTGGAACAATCTGAATATTCCTGAAAAAGCATTTTCAAAAAATCTTGATTTGATTAATCTGCAATTTCAGGAATCGGTTAATTTGCTTTTAAAGGCATAATTTCATATTATCTTCTTTTCAATTAATCCGGTTTATATGGAACTTGGGAAAAATATTGATGACGGGCTGAATTTTGGAATAAAACATTTCCTTGATTCGGTTCACAATTATATGGAATCGCAAAGTGCTACAAAAAAATTGAAAGATATAATCCAGGACGGGCTCGAGGTATTCAATTCAATTGAAAATACAATTTCTTGTTCAATATTTCTGGTTAATCAGAATACTTTCGATTTTGAACTAAAAATTACATTGCCTGCCCATTACGGGCCAACCATTGAAAAAAGTTTCGATAAAATGATCAATTCCGGCCTTATCGGAAAAGCTTTAAATTCAATTGATGTAATCTTAAAAAGGAAAAACGATTCGCCGGAATTTAGTTTTGATTCCTTGATAATCCCCCTTGTTTCAACAAACGGAATAATCGGATTGGTGATAAATACATTCGACGAATTTCGTATAAGAAATGAAGAGAATTTTTTCAGGTCATGTGCCTTGTTCGGGGGATATTTTGCCGGTTCCATTCGCAATTCTTTATTGAATAAAAAACTTAGTAATACAAAAGATATTCTTGAACAAAAGGTGGCGGCCAGAACCATGGACCTTGTTCAAAACAAAAGAGAACTTGATACAATATTTAACTCCGTACATACAGGTATTCTTGTTATTGATGCAGAAACAGATAAGATTTTAAAGGCGAATCCTGTTTCGTTGTCAATAATTGGAATTGAAGGTAAAGACATTAGCGGAATGAACTATCTTGAATTCCTTGATTACACTGATTCCGATCTTCCGGAAAGCGATGAAGAATTCCCTTATGCCATGAACTTTGAGTCTGAACTCAGAACTATTGATGATAGGATAATTCCAATATTAAGAACTACTTCCTTAATTAAAGTAGGTACTATATCGTACAGGATTGAAAGTTTCCTTGATATCAGCGAACGGAAAAAAGCTGAGTTAGCTCTGAAGGATGCCAATGAGTTGCTTGAATTAAAAGTTCAGGAAAGAACCGAGGAGCTTCAGGTTCTTGTTCATACACTAAAAGAACAAATTGCTGTAAGGGAAAGAGCCGAGAACGAAATATTAAAAATGCTGAAAAGGGAAAAAGTTCTGAATGAACTTAAAACAGGTTTTGTCAGTATGGTGTCACATGAATTCCGGACTCCGCTAACAATAATTAGGACTTCAGCCCAGATAATCGAAAAATTTGATAAAAAGCTTACTGGTAGCGAGAAATCGGAATACCTGCAAAGGATTATGAAAACTGTTGACTTTATGAAAGACCTGATTGAAAACGCAATTTTTATTGGCCAGACTGATTCCGACAAAGTTAAGCTTAAACCTTCGAAGATAAATATAAGGGATTACTGCCAGCAATTAATTTCTGATTTGAAGCTTAGTATGGATAATGACAGACAGATTAATTATTCTTACAAAGGGCTTGAAGATAAAATTTTTACTGATCCCAAAATATTAAGAAATATTGTAGTTAACTTGCTTACAAACGCAATAAAGTATTCTGCTGAAAATACTCCTGTAGAATTTTATTTGGATTGTGACGAAACAGTTTCTAATTTTACAATTAAGGACTATGGTATTGGCATAGCAGAACATGAGCAGGAAAAAATATTTGAATTGTTTTACCGCGGTGAAAATGTAGGTAAAATTTCCGGAACAGGATTGGGAATGTCAGTAGTATTGCGTTCTCTTGAAGCATTGGATGGTAATATCGATCTGTCGAGCAGGCCTGGGGCCGGTACCACTTTCAAAGTAAGATTACCACATTTACAAAGGATTGAAAATAAATCATGAGAAAAGTAATACTTGTTGTTGAAGATGAAAGTGAAATCAGGCGAGACCTGGTTATGACCCTGAAGCTCAGCGATTATGATGCCATTGGTGCTGATAATGGTATTACCGGACTTGAAAAAGCAGTTAAACACAAGCCGGACCTTATAATATCCGATATTATGATGCCTGAAATGGACGGATATCAGTTCCTGACAGAACTCCAAAAAAATCAGGAGCTTGCTGTTATTCCTTTCCTTTTTCTTTCGGCAAAATCAGATATTCGTGAGGGGATGAATCTCGGGGCTGATGATTTTATAACCAAGCCTTATGATATCGACGAACTGCTTGAAGCCGTAAGAACGAGGATTAAAAAAAGTGAAGTTAGCGAAACAAGGTATCTTAAGAAATTTGAAGAACTTTCAACCAGGATCAGCAGGTCTCTGCCGCATGAAATAAGAACTCCGCTTGGGATTATTCTTGGATATTCAGATCATCTGATAAAAACAATTGACAGCAGTGACCCCGAAGAATCAAAGGAAATGCTGAAAAATATTTATGAATCAGGCAGAAGGCTTAACAGGCTATTCGAGAACCATCTTTTTTATGCTAAGTTGGAAACTATTTCCTCGAATGAAAGAGAAATCGAGAAATTGAAAGAAGCCGTTACTATTTCAGTGGATATGTATATAAGCGATATGGTGAATTATATTGTTGGTAATTCCGGCAGAAGGCATGATCTACAGGTTCATCTTGAATCCGCTAATATTGCTATGTCTGAAACCTATCTGACAAAAATTATGGAAGAAGTAGTTGATAATTGTTTGAAGTTCTCAAAGAAAGGATCTCCGATATTGATCGAGTCGGAGCTTGTAATAGATAAATACAGGCTTAACTTTACTGACTACGGCAGGGGAATGGCAGCCAAACAGGTTGATAAAGTTGGCGCTTACATTCAGTTTGAAAGACAAATCTACGAACAGCAGGGCAGCGGATTAGGATTGGCAATCGTGAAGAAAATAGTTGAGCTTCACGGCGGTAGTTTCTCAATTGACAGCGTTCCTGACAATTACACAAATGTTGTTATTGATATACCCATAAATAATAGCCCGGCCGGTAATATATTATGATTTCCAGTAAAAAGGAAAGAATAGGCTGGTATTTTTATGACTGGGCAAACTCTGCTTTTTATACAACTGTAGTTACAGTCTTTCTGGGGCCTTACCTTACAAGTATTGCCGAGAGTGCAGCAGATGCCGACGGGTATATAAATTTTATCGGATTACCTGTATATGCACATTCGTATTTTACTTATATAGTTTCAGCAAGTGTTTTTTTACAGATTTTCCTTTTGCCATATATTGGATCTGTTGCCGATAATTCCGGAAGAAAAAAATCTCTTCTTGGAATTTTTGCTTATATCGGTTCTTTTTCTACTATGGGCCTGTACTTTTTACAGGACGATCTGTATTATCTTGGCGGACTCCTTTTTATCATTGCCAACCTGAGTTTTGGGGCTTCAGTTGTTATTTATAATTCAATTTTAAATGATATTTCCCCCGAAGAAGAAAGAGACACAGTATCCTCGGTTGGATGGGCTTTGGGCTATCTCGGAGGCGGGATTGTTCTGGCCGTTAATTTAGTTCTGTTTTCAGGGGCCGACAGTTTTGGTATTGAAACCGGAACTGCAATCCGTATTAGCCTTTGCTCGGCTGGGGCCTGGTGGGCCGTGTTTACAGTTATTCCAATGCTGACTATCCGAAGAGATGAAATAATTCGAACTAAAAAATCTATTAACCATTTTAAAAAGGGTATAAGCGATTTTATCCTAACTTTGAAGGACGCTGCTAACCATCCAAAAACACTTACATTCCTTATTGCTTATCTGCTTTATAATGATGGTGTTCAAACTGTTATAGTTGTTTCATCCCAATTTGGAAACAAGGAGCTTGGTCTTGGTATTGATGTACTGACACAGGTGATTCTGATGGTTCAGTTTGTTGCTTTCGGTGGGGCTTTGCTTTTCAATCTGTTAGCTTCAAGATTAGGAACCCTGAGAGCTATTGTAATCGGATTGTTTATCTGGATAGTAGTGATTATTTATGCTTATGCATTCCTGTATTCCGAGATTGGATTCTTCATTCTTGGGGCATGTATTGCTGTTGTAATGGGTGGTACACAGGCACTTAGCCGTTCGATGTATTCCAAGCTGATACCACCGGGAAAGGAAGCATCATATTTTAGTATTTACGAAATATCCGAACGAGGTACAAGCTGGCTGGGGCCTTTGTTATTTGGGTTAGCTTTGCAGCTTACACATTCTTATAGAATTGCAATATTGTCCCTTATAGTATTTTTTGTTCTTGGACTGATCATTCTTTTGAAGTTAAGGATACAAAAAAAATAAACGCCGTGACCGGCGTTTATTCTTCAATGTTTTTATTTATCTATTGTAAAGAGAAATTGTTAGCAACTTTGAAGAAATTAATTCCTTGGCCTGAAGTCATTAGACCTTCTTCCACCACCCATGCCTCCTCTGTCGTCTCTTCTTCTGGCTTCGTTCACTTTAAGTGCTCTGCCGTTGAAATCAGACTGATCTAACTCTTCCAAGGCTTTTTTGCCATCTTCATCATTCATTTCAACAAAAGCGAACCCGCGTGATCTGCCAGTTTCACGGTCAATGATAAGTTTACAGGAATCTACTGTACCGTAGTTTTCAAACAATACCCTGACATCGTCTTCAGTAACGCCCCATGAGAGGTTTCCAACATATAAATTCATAGTAACTCCAAAAAGAAATAAAACCACCCGGTTTAGTAAAAATTGTCCGGGCCTATAAACGATTACAAAATACGAATTATTACAATATAAATTTGATTTTTTTTTTAATAATTAGAAAATTAACAATTTCTTTACAAAACAGCTTCAAGTTCCATTTCACTTTCCATATAAACCTGCCTTGCTTTCGAGCCGTCATAAGGCCCGACAATTCCAGCTGCCTCAAGTTCGTCAACTATCCTTCCGGCTCTGGCATAGCCTACTTTCAGCCTTCTTTGTATTATTGAAACCGAGCCCTGCTGATGCCTGATTACCAGCCTGGCTGCTTCTTCAAATAAGGGGTCCCGGCTGGACGCGTCGTCAAATCCGCCGCTATCGCTATCTTTCTCATTTAATGAAGGCAACTGGTAGGGCATTGTATATCCTTTCTGTGCTTCGATATATTCGCAAATATTGTCAACTTCCTCTGTTGATATAAATGAATTCTGAACGCGAATTGGTTTGGGTGTTCCGTTAGGCAGAAACAGCATGTCGCCGTTTCCGAGCAATTGTTCTGCTCCCTGCATATCCAGAATTGTTCTGGAATCAATCCTCGATGCAACCAGATATGCCATCCTTGCCGGGAAATTTGCTTTGATTATACCCGTAATAACATCAACTGACGGCCTTTGTGTAGCGATAATCAGATGTATACCAACAGCCCTCGCCATTTGTGCCAGTCTTGTTATAGGTTCTTCAACATCTTTTGATGCAGTAAGCATAAGGTCTGCAAGTTCGTCTATCACAACTACGATGAATGGCATTGGCCTGTGCTCAAAGTTTGGATCATTTTTAAGTTTACCTGATTTAACTTTTTTATTATAGTCTTTGATATTTCGCTGTCCCACCGATGCAAGCAGGTCATATCTTTTTTCCATTTCAGCTACCACGGCTTTCAGGCCGATAACAGCTTCTTTCGGATCGGTTATAATAGTTGAATTAATATCTGGTGAAACAGCAAGAAAGTGCCTTACCAATCCGTTGTATTGCTGAAGTTCAACTTTCTTAGGATCTACAATAACAAATTTTAATGTACTCGGATGCTTTTTATATAATAAGGAACAAATTATTGTATTAATACCAACCGATTTACCGGAACCTGTCGAGCCGGCAATTAAAAGATGGGGCATCTTGCTAAGGTCAGCAACCGCAGTTTCGCCGGAAATAGTTTTTCCAAGAGCTATCGGTAAGGCATAGTTATTGTCATGGAATTTATTTGAATTAATTACATTGCTGAACCGTACTATCTGCGGGTTTTGATTTGGTATTTCAATCCCAACAGTTCCCTTTCCGGGGATTGGAGCAATTATCCTTATACCACGGGCTTTGAGAGCCATGGCAAGATCGTCAGACAGGTTTTCGATTTTACTGATCTTTATTCCTGCCGCCGGAACAAAACTATATTGCGTAACAACAGGGCCGGGGGTTACTCCCAGATTTTCTATGTAAATTTTGAACGTTTCCAGCTTTTCCTGAAGAATCCTTGCATTGTCCTTTAACTCCTGGTCATCAACTTCACCGGTAGAAGTCTGTTCTTTCAGCAGAGAGTTGTCCGGGAAGCGATATGAAATCGACTCATCATGAATTTCTGTGCTTAGGAAATGTTTCTTCAATAATTGGTCATTTTCTTCTTCTTTTGTTTCATGCACAGTAACAACAAGAGGTTTATTTGTTTCGCTTGAAATATTTGATCCTGATTTAGGATTTGTTTTCGGAACCGATTGATCTTGAAGCTTTGGCTCCTCAGAAATTTCGTTCTGGTTTTTCAGGTCGTCGATGGAAACAGAAAATTCATCAATAGAATCAAATTCATCAACTTGCTCACTTGTGAGTTCACTATAATCACTCCCTGCGCGGAAAGAAATTTCTTGGCTATCATTACTTATATCAAAGTCATTTTCCGAAGAATTCGATTCGGTTAGGATTTCTAATGAATTATCATCATTATTATAATCAGATACATTTTCAGTTGGAGTTTGAATTTCATTATTTTTCAGATCATCAGCAGTTATTTGCCTGGGTTTAATATTTACAACTTTCTTGAATCTTTCGGTATCACGTATGTCCTGATCAGTTTCACTATGTGTTATGTCTTCAATAGTATTTTCATCAATAGGTTCTTCTTCTAACTCATCGATTTCCTTATTGGATCGGACAGTTCTTATTTCAGGGTCTGGTTCGGCATAGACTATTTCCTGCCTTGACGTTTTATTAATTGCAGGTTTTGCTGCTTGTTTCTTTCCCGGCCTTAAAATATCAAGTGCTGATCCCTCATCTTCCGAAATATCAGAGTCTGTCCTATCCTTTTTAAGGTTGATTATTCTCGGGCCTGAAGGAGTTTTCCTGATATTTTTTTCTTTATTATCAGAAGTATTAATTATCCTGACATTATCATCAGACTTTGCGGATTCCTGAGGCTTAATCGGCGGGGGAGCCGTACTTGAATTTTTCGGATCGTTATCAACAACTTTTTCTTTTTTATTTTTTTGTGACTTATTCCTGATATTATCAATGAAATTTAAAAATTTCAATTTCAGTTGGTTTATATAATTATCCGCCGGGGTGGTAAACCTGTCGATATTTATATCAGTACCAAGGATAACTGTTACAATTATAAGGGCTAAAAATACAAGTATTGCGCCGGCTGAACTGATTAGAGAGGCCAGAATTTCTGCAAGGAAACGCCCGATTGAGCCGCTCCACTCTGTGCCTGTAAGTGGCATCCAGGATAGTTGCTGCAAGGCCCCGATAAGTGATGCTGCGAATGTGGCAATTATCAGGTATACAACAAATCTTTTTAAGGTTTTTTCTTTTACTAACAGATTAAAGAAAATTTCCTTTGCAAACCAGCCGATGAAAAATGGCAGAAGAATAATAAAAAATCCAATAGTCTGGTTAATAAACCAGTCCGCCATCACGGCCCCGGTCAATCCAAGCCAGTTCCTGGTGGTTTCCGCCCTGGCAATAATGTCTTCGTTTCCTGTAATAATACCGAAAAGATCAAAAAAACTAATTGAAGCGTTAGCCTGATCTTTGCTTGTGTATGATACTAATGCAAGTAAAAGCAGTGCCGAAAATAAAAAAAGCAAAACACCAAAAACCCTGGCATGTTTTGTAAATTTTGCCGGAACATTGAAAGCCCCTTCCGGTTTGGATGTTTTTTTTGAACTATGCTGCTTCTTTTTTCCCTGCCTGCGGATGACGATGTTATCATCATGCGCGCTCATTGTTAGTCCCCCTTGTTTAATTATGCTGCATTTAAACGCTTAAAGATAATAATAATTAAGCCTAAATCCTACAATTTTTTTATACTGCTGCCATCAACAAATGGCAGAACAGGATAGCTGTTAAAGGATAAGGCCGTTTCAACATCTTTTTCAAACCCCATTTCAATCAGGGCAGAGGCGTGTTCTCTTTCTTTCAGGAATTTTACCATATCGGAAGAATGGAGCCTGAATAGATTTTTCGCTGCATCTGCAGTATCCGTGAGTGCTGCCTCCGGGAAATTCGCCTGTATCATACTGACAAATGCTCCACCACAGAGAACGTCTTCATAGGCAAGCCTGTTATTTGTACCCGCGCACATTATAACAATGTTTTGAAATTCGTTTTCTTCCGAAAAAATTTTCCTGATATGATTGCTCAATATGTCAATATTAACAAATGATCCAATAAACCTGTGTGCTGCCTCGCGGGCTTTGGTAAATATCCTTGTTCCGTTACTCGTTGTCAGGATAACAGTTTTCCCTTCTACTTTTTCCCTTGTGTATTCGTCCGGGGAATTTCCGGCATCAAAGCCGCTCGGTGCGGTACAATTCCTTTCTCCTCCAAGAAAGCGGACATTCCTGTCCAAGCTGCTGTAAATACTAACTGCCTTATCAAGCGACTCACATGGAATTACTTCTTTAGCATCATTTTCAAGAGCAGCACATATTGTTGTACTTGCCCTGAGAACATCTATCATAATAACAACCGAACCTTCGAAAAGGTTATTCTTCTCGGGGAATAGAGGGGTAAGATACGCGTCTATTTTCATTTTCTTCATTTCATTGTTCCCAAATACTATCTCAGAAATACCCATACGTATTTAAAATGTTTTTAGCTTAGCACAACATTTTGTATATTCAAAGTTGTCGGTAAAAGATTTTCAAACATAATCTGAGATATTAAAATTTTCAGCTTTTAATATTACAAAAATCATCTGAAAATCCAAAGCTGATTTTAACTATGTTGATAAACAATTCGGAAAGATCCATGAAGGACGAACAGTTTTTCGTTATCTCAGGCCCATGTGTTGCTGAATCAAAAGAAATGCTGCACGATATTGCTGCTTCACTCAAGGAGTCTTGCGATAAACTGGGTATCAAATTGATTTTCAAGGCTTCCTACAAGAAAGCGAACAGAACAAGTATCAACTCATTTACCGGTGCCGGTGATGAAAAAGCCCTTGGATGGCTGGCCTCGGTAAGGGAAAAATTCGGGTTGCCGGTAATAACCGATGTGCATAGTACAGCCGAAGCTCATATTGCTGCTTCATACGTGGATTATCTACAGATACCTGCTTTTCTTGCACGACAGACAGAACTTCTTGTAGCAGCCGGAGAAACCGGATTACCCGTGAATATAAAGAAGGCTCAGTTCATGGCTCCTGAAGATATGGCCAAAGCTGCAGAGAAAGTTGCTTCAACAGGAAACAACAACATATTGCTAACAGAGCGAGGTACAAGTTTTGGCTATCACAATTTGGTTGTGGATTTCAGGTCGCTTATTATCATGAAGCAATTTGGCTACCCCGTTGTTTATGATGCAACTCATTCGGTTCAGCAACCCTCTGTCGGTGATCAATCGGGGGGAACTCCTGAATTTATACCTGCTCTGGCAAGGGCGGCCGCGGCAGTCGGAATTAATGGAATGTTTTTCGAAACTCATCCTGAACCGGCAAAGGCATTGAGCGATGCTGCAACACAATTGGAATTAAGTAAAGCCGAAGACTTTCTGAAAGATATTTTAAGAATTGTAAGTGTTAGTGAAAAATGATATTTAACGCAAAATATATTTTCCCAGTGATTGTGTTCTTTTTATTATTCATGTTTTCCTGTGCCGATGAAGAGAATCACAGTCCGAAATTGAAATCCACGAATGTTAAAACAGAAACTCCGGATCAGGTTTCCTTCAATCCCGAGGTCGTTTTTGTTGACTCATCATTTACAAAAGCTATACTAAAAGCTGACGAAGCAAGAGTGTATCAGGCAAGAATGGAAACAATACTTGATGGTAACCTTCGTGTTGATTTTTTTTCAAAGGAAACAGGGGAGAGGGTTAGCTACCTGACTGCCGATAGCGCCAGAATTGACGACAGGACAAAAGATATGCTCGCCATGGGAAATGTTATTGTTATTTCCGACAGCAGCGAGACAAAGCTGGAAACAGATGTGCTCCAATGGAGTAATAAGGAGAGAAAACTTTTTTCTACCGAGTTTGTAAAGATCACTTCCCCAAAGCAGTATATTGAAGGTATGGGATTTGAATCAGACCAAAGTCTGGACAATTATAAAGTTATGAAAGTGATGTCGATTCAGTCATTAAAATAATTATTTTTTTCTCGGGCAATATTATTAATTTGCTTTCAGTTGTGTTACTAATTTTGAGTTTTTCGATGAAAAAGATATTGATAGCCGGAAACTGGAAAATGAACCTGGATATTTCAGAATCAGTTTCACTTGGAGAAGATATAAAGGATTTTGCCTTCAAAAAAGATCTGAAGTGCGGCGTTCTTGTATGTCCGCCTGCTATTAACATTGTGCCCGTGCTGAATTCAGTAATAGATTCAGATGTAAAAGTTGGTGCACAGAACTGCTATTTTGAAAATAAAGGTGCTTATACCGGTGAAATAGCCCCGTGCATGATAAAAGCTACCGGTGCTGAATATGTTATCATTGGCCATTCCGAGAGGCGGGCTTATTTCGGTGAAAACAATAATCTGCTAAATAAAAAACTAAAAGCTGTTCTTGCAGAGGGACTGAAAGCAATTCTTTGTATTGGCGAAACCTTGGAAGAGAGGAAAAACCGGAAAACATTCGAAGTTCTTGAAAATCAATTAAAAGAAGGTTTGGCCGGTGTTGATGAGAGCATATCTGAAAATATTATTATTGCTTACGAACCGGTATGGGCAATCGGTACGGGCGAGGCTGCAACAAATGACCAGGTTGATGAAGCCCACAGAAAAATAAGAGCCTTCCTGAAAGAATTATTCCCAAATAAAGCAAAAGAAGTTCTGATTTTATACGGTGGGAGTATGAAGCCGGATAATGCAGCTGAACTGCTTGCTATTGAAGATGTCAATGGAGGCCTGATTGGTGGTGCCTCGCTGAAAGCAGACTCTTTTATAAAATTGATTGAGATTGCCGAAGATATTTTATCGTGATGGAGTTTACTCTTCCCAATATAATTAGTATGCTCAGGATTGTCATAGCCCCGATTTTCCTTTTTCTTGCTATATCAGATAATCCTGAATATGTTAAGCTTGGAATTTTCCTCTACTTTTTCGGAGCTTTTACTGATTATATCGATGGCTGGATAGCACGGCGTTTTGAATCTGTTTCGAAACTCGGGAAATTCGTTGATCCCCTGGCCGACAAATTCCTTACTACAGCTGCATTTATTGTTTTCATTATCCTGGATTATATTCCGGTTTGGATGGTTGTTGTTATACTTATCCGTGATTTCGGAACTACTTTTTTAAGGGTTTACGCAGACAACGCAGGTAAGGATATGAAAACATCTTTTTCAGCCAAGCTGAAAACATTCATCCAGATGGTTTATATTGCCTTATTACTTATCTATATTTATATGAGAAATTCAGGGCTTATTTCCGAGTCATCCCATCTGAATAATGATATTTTAATTCGGCAGGTTGCCTGGTGGGTTATGCTTGGAATTACAATATTTACAGTCTGGACCTTAATAGAGTATTTCAGGCAAAACCGCAGCCTGTTTAAAAAGTAGGCGGGCTTGATTTTGGAGAAATTCAAATATAACGTTGCTTTCAATTTTACTACTCTGTTCGGTATAGGGCGGATAAAAGGTGCTCCGGGTACTTATGGCAGTATAGCCGCTCTGCCGGTTCTTTTTATCAGTCCATTTTATTATATGTCTGTATTGCTGTTATTAATTGTTGTTGTCGGTTTGATCTCTCTTCCTTTCATTAAAATAATGGAATCAAAATTAGGCGATGATCCTTCATCGGTTATCATCGACGAAGTGGTTGGTATGTGGATAACAATTTGCACTCCATGGGTTGATTTGAATCTGATATGGGTAATAACAGCCTTTGCTTTGTTCCGGCTGTTTGATATAATGAAGCCATTTCCGATAAATCGCATCAATGATAAAAAAGGAGCATTTTTTGTAATGCTTGATGATGTGATTGCAGGAATTCTTGCCTGGCTATGCCTTCATATATTTTACTCTGCTTATAAGATTTTTCCTTATGTAGCTCTGTGGTTTCAAGCCGAATAAGCTTTTTTGACCATAAATTTCCCTTTTTTATTAAAAAAAGTTAAAAAAAACCTGAAAAACCCCGCTAAATCTTGATTTTTATAAAAAAATACTTGCAAACCTTGAATAATTCTCATATTTTGTAAGAGAATATTTCTTTTCTTTATTCTTATCAAACTCTTAGGGGGTTCTATGAGTTTAAACAAAACTCAACTTATCAACACAATTGCCGGAGAAACCGGACTTACTAAAGTACAGGCCGAAAAGGCTGTCAAAGCTACATTTACTGCCATCTCTGACGAACTCAAAGGCGGCGGAAGCGTTACTCTCATCGGATTTGGAACTTTTTCAGTTTTTGAAAGAGCTGCCAGGAAAGGTAAAAACCCACGCACAGGAAAAACAATTGACATAGCGGCGAAAAACGTTGCAAAATTCAAGCCGGGCAAAGCTTTGGCTGAATCAGTAGCTACTCCGCCAAAGAAAACAAAGAAGAAAGCTAAGAAAAAATAATTTTTGATGATGAGAAAAAGCCGTTCGTATGAGCGGCTTTTTTTTTGTAAATTTGTAAAATTTTGTTGTAAGGATTTTGGTATATACAGGCGATGAATTCAGACATTACAATTTCACACCCCTATCTGCTGCAAGCTGACGACCTGACCCACGAGGACATTTATAAAATTTTTGACAGAGCACAGTTCTTTCTTGATAATTACAAACCGGGCGTTAAGTTCGACGACCTGAAAGGCGTTACTGTTGCTATGGCATTTTTCGAAAATTCCACGAGGACAAAACTTTCTTTTGATCTTGCAGCCAAAAGGCTTTCTGCTGATACACTGTCTTTTCAGGCAAAAACCAGCAGTCTGGCTAAAGGAGAATCTTTGATAGATACTCTCCGAACTATCGAAGCTATGGGAGTTCAGATGTATGTGGTAAGGCATGCATGCTCGGGTGTACCCCTGTTTCTTCAGCAGAACACCAGCGGTTCTATCGTAAATGCGGGTGACGGAAAACACGAGCACCCAACTCAGGCTCTGCTTGACACTTTTACGCTATACAAACATTTCGGCAAATTTGAAGGACTGAAGATTACTATTGTTGGTGATATTCTGCATAGCCGCGTGGCAAGGTCAAATATCACTACACTTAAAACTCTTGGAGCCGAAGTAGCACTTTGCTCTCCCGGAACATTGCTGCCAAGAAATCTTGCAAACTGGGATGTGAAGATAATTAACAACATTGATGAAGCTGTTGAATGGTCGGATGTTGTTATGGTTCTTAGGCTTCAGCGAGAAAGAATGGAATCCGGGTTATTGCCTTCAATGAGGGAGTTTTCAAAGTATTTCGGAATTACTTTCGAGCATTTCCAGAGTAAGCCTGAACTGGTTCTTCTTCACCCGGGGCCGGTTAATTATGGTATCGAACTGGATTACAAACTGGCAACATTCCCTAACGTTTTAATCCAAACTCAGGTTACTCACGGAGTATTTATCAGAATGGCTCTGCTATCGCTGATAAATAGTACAATAAAGGCAAAAGCAGTAGCAGCATAATTCTTGTGTTATAAGATTAGACGGATATTTTGATTTCCAAAGTCTGGACAATATTAGATATAATTAACTGGGGAAAGGGATTCTTTGCAGAAAAGGGCATAGAATCCCCCCGCTTGAATATTGAACTTCTTCTTTGCCACGTTCTGAATATTGACCGAATCAGTATTTACTCCAATTTCGATTATCCTCTTAAAGAAAAAGAACTTGCTCCGCTGCGGGATGCCGTGAAAAGACGCGCCCGAAGGGAACCGCTACAATATATTACAGGATGGACTGAGTTTTACGGCAATAGAATAAACGTTAAGCCGGGTGTGCTGATCCCAAGGCCGGAAACAGAACAAATGGTTGAAATGGCTCTTGAGAAAGTAAAAGGCCTTGAGGAGCCCAAAATATTGGAAATCGGAACAGGGTCGGGATGTATTTCAATCGCATTGGCAAAAAATTTGAAAAATGCAGAAATTATTGCAACAGATGTTTCTGATAATGCCCTTGATCAGGCCAGAAATAATGCAATACTAACCAATGCCGATAGAATTAACTTTATTCGGCATGATATTCTAAATGATAGTATTAATGGCATATTTGATATGATAATATCAAATCCGCCATATATACCGTATATGCAATACCAATCACTTGAACCGGAAGTTTTAAAATTCGAACCGGAAAATGCTCTCACGGATTTTAAGAACGGTACTGCATTTTATGAAAGATTTGTGGAAATATTTAAAGATATGTTAAGCGAAAATAGTTTTTTTATTCTTGAAGCAGACCCATCTGTTATGAATGAAGTTGAAAAAATGTTTCAAGAAAATGCATATTGTATTGAAATAAAAGAAGATTACGCGGGATTGCAAAGATTTGTTTCTGGTATTAACAAAAAATTGACAAAATCTTAACACAAAATTTATCTAAAAATGCGAATTTGCATTGTAACTATTCGCATATTTGATGTGTCTGTTTTTATAGGATGTACGAACGAAAAGTATGGAAAAAAAGAAAGTTAAACAAATAGCATGGAAAGGACAGTTTCAGATGGTTTTTAAGATCATAATGCAATTGCCATAAAAAAATTGCCTCACTTTAATAAAAAATATATTATTTTAGGAATCTGTGATTTTGGCAAAATATAAAATGTTTTTTATACATTTCTTGAGGTATTTATTATGTCGCAAATGAAGATCGAAGAGCAAATTGGCGGTACGGTCCTTCATCTAAAGGGACAATTCATTGGCGGCGAAGAAACAGATGAACTTCGCCAGAAGCTGCAGGAAATTGCAGCCCAGAAAACCAATAACCTTATCATTAACCTCGAAAAGGTTAGCTACCTTAACTCAACTGCTTTGGGAGTACTTATCTCATCGCACGCATCATTCGCGAAACGCGACGGAAAAATCGTGCTTTGCAATGTTAGTAAATCTATTGAGAACATATTTGTTATCACAAAATTAACGATGGTTTTCAATATTACGGATTCACTTGAAGAGGCAATTAAAACATTAAGTAATTAGTTTCAATAAATGGAGTTGGGATAATTTTATGAAAAACATGTTTAATATCATCGTGATAGTGCTGGCCCTCGTGGTAGCTTACGTTTTCTACTTCGTAGTAATGGGAAATCCGGATAACTTCCTGGATGCAGCAAAACATGAACCAAAACCGGGTAATATTCTCGGACTTGTTTATACAGGTGGTATTCTTGTGGGACTTCTTCTTTCACTTATACTTATCGCCATAACTTTTATCATTGAAAGATTTCTTTCAATCAATAAAGCTCGCGGAAAAGGTAATCCCGAAACTTATATTAAAAATGTTATCGGACATCTTGCAAGCGGCGACCTTAACGCAGCTCTCGAATCATGTGATAAACAACGCGGTTCTGTTGCAAACGTTATGCGTGCGGCAATCCAGAGATTCCAGGAAGTGGAAAACGATCCTGAATTCAGCGCTGAAAAGAAAATTTCAGAAGTTCAAAGAGCCATTGACGAATCAATGAACCTTGAAACTCCGCTTCTCGAGAAAAACCTTGTGATTCTTTCGACTGTTGCTTCCATTTCAACTATGGTTGGCCTTCTTGGAACAACTCTCGGTATGATCCGTGCTTTCCAGGCTCTGGCTCTTAGCGGAACAGTATCAGCTACTCAGCTTTCACTCGGTATCTCTGAAGCTCTCTACAATACAGCCGGCGGCCTTCTTGCTGCTATTATTGCTATTGTTGCTTATAACCTGTTTACAACAAAAGTTGATAACTTCGTTTATATGATTGATGAAGCTATTTTGAACGTAACACAGATATTTACAACTCGCATTAAAAAATAATTTTTAAAAAGGAGTTGATCCGTGCCAAAAGTTAAAAAGAAAAGAGTCGGTTTTGTTATTGACATGACCCCGCTGGTGGACATCACATTCCTCCTGCTCACATTCTTTATGTTCACGGCCAAGTTTAAAACTGAAGCCGAGAGCGAGCAGAAATTTGTGATACAGCGTCCCGAGGCGTCAGCCGATACTTCTAAGGTTCCGGAAACTGATATTGCTATCATAAGGCTGGCAATTGATTCAGCAACAGCCGACACAGTATATTATTACGAAGTCGTTAATGAAGAAGACCGAGAGAAAATCTGGGCATTGACAAACACGTTAACCGCCGAACAACAGCAGCAGGCTTTGTTGCCGGTAGCGGGGCCCGAACAATTAGGGCAGCTTGTAAAAAATACACTCGCTGTTACGAAAGGGAAGGTAAAATTTGCTCTTGACGCTGATAAACGCATAAGATACTGGTGGTTGTTCAAAACCATGGATATTATGCGTGAGAACCGGGCGACTGTATTTAATCTCGTAACCCAGAAAAGAGAAGGGATGTAATTTTTTATAATCCTGAAATTTATAAAGGAGAATTATTATGGCAGGTGGCGGAGGCGCATTAGGAGCAGAGCGTTCTAAACGCGGAAAAGCCAGTAAACGCAAGAAAATGAAAAGGGTTGGTTTCCACTTGGATATGACTCCACTCGTGGATATCACATTCCTTCTGCTTACTTTCTTTATGTTTACAACTACTATGGCACAGCCACAGATTATGGAAATGGCCATTCCTCCGGAAATTAAAGAAACTGTTGAAGTTGATGAAAATGACCTTCTTTCTCTGAGGGTGAGGGATGACGGAGCTATCTTCTGGAACATGGGTTTGGACCAGCCGGAAGAAGTTGATATGAAAAAACTTCGCGCCCTGATAGAACGTCAGCATATTGAAACAGGTAAATTTAATGATGTAATTGTTTCTCTTAAAATACACGATGAAGTTCCTTATTCAGAAGTTGTTAAAATTCTGGATGAATTGAACCTTGCCGAAGCTTTTATATCTGAAAAAGTTGTTGGCCAGGTAAATGATAAAGGTGAAACTATCGAAGAACGTAAGAGAAGATTTACAATTGCTCCGTTTTTGGAGGAGGATATGGAACTTATCTCCGACGGAGCAGAGGAGGTAACTGAATAATGGCTGCAACCACAACAGTTGAATTGAAACGTTCCGATTACGGAGCAGTAGAATTAAAAGAGTGGATCAAAAAGCATACTCTCAGGGCATTCCTCATTACTATGGGGCTGCTTTTACTATTTTTAATTGCTTATTTAGTTTTAAGTAATGTTTCTGATGAAAGTAAGAAAAAGGTTAAACTTGCACCTATCGCCAAGATGAAACTTGAAGATATCATCATGGAAGATATGACTGAGGAAGCGGCTCCGCCGCCCCCAACACAGCAGGTTATTAACACTGGCCCCGCTGCACGTGCCGGTACTCCGGTTCCGGTTCCTGAAGCTGACCTGAAAGAAGACCTGAAAGAATTCGCCGCAATGGACGAACTCGGCAGGGCTTCGGCAGAAGGTGGCGATGGTGTTGACCTTGGAGGTTTTGCTTCCAATATTGATTTCGACCAGACAGAAGTTAAAGTTGAAGTCAGGGAAGAAGAACCCGCTCCGGATGAATTCATCCCGGTTGAAAAAGAACCAGGAGTTGACCTTGCTAAACTACAGCAGAAAATCGAGTATCCCGACCTGGCCCGCAGGGCTGGTATCGAAGGTAAAGTTATCGTAAGGGTACTTGTAGGCAAAAACGGTAAAGCAAAGAAATCATTTGTAGAGTACTCGGATTCCGAGCTTCTTAACGAAGCTGCAATCAATGCAATTAAGAGCTACGGAACTTTTACACCGGCAATCCAGAACGGCCAGCCCGTTACTTGCTGGGTAAGTATTCCGATTACTTTCACACTTAGATAATTTCAACGGGGTGTCTCTGAGTTTTTGGGTCTTTTCTCCCGGTATTTATTAAAACGTACCAAGAAAAAGGACTTAATCAGAAGGGACACCCCGTCTCTTTGAAAACTGATGTGCTTTTATTAAGACCGATTTAATAATATCTGATGTCATTCTTAGGATGCGAAGCACCGAAGAATACAAACGGCAGATAGAAAGAATGGATTCTTCACTGTGTTCAGAATGACGAAAGTATAAAAGTAATATCAGTTCCTATTTGAAAATATTTTTGAACTTTTCCGGTGATTTGAATTGATTAACGATATCATCAACTATGGAATCCGCGGCCTGATAATCCTGATGGGTATATTTTTGCTCAGCGGGTTGCTGTCGTCGCCGAGTCACGACGATTATTTTTTGAAAGTCATGGGGGTGATTTTTATTCTGTTTGGCCTGTACAGAATAATAATATACAGGTCAACCAAGAATCGTTACAAAAACAGGAGACAAGATGATGATGATTAGAAAAATTTATATTTCATTGCTGTTTATTGCCTGGGCAGGTGTACTACTTAGCTCGTGTGGCAGCGGCGATGGAGATGTTCAGGCAGACAAGGGAAGGTGGGAATCCATTAATTCCGGTACGCTTTCCTGCTACGTGGAAGACGGTATTTTTCCCATACTTGAAAAACCAATTCAATGGTACAGGGAGCAATACAAGGATGTTGACCTTACAGTATCTGTTGCAGATTCAAGAGAATCAATGAAACAGTTGTTTTCCGGGAATCAGAGAGTTGTAGTAACATCCCGTGGCTATCTTCGCGACGAAGATTCCCTTATGAAAGAGTTCGCTGTAAAGCCCCACCTGTTTTTTGATATTGCAAAAGACGGGTTGGTATTCTTCGTGAAAAATGATTTTCCTATTGATACACTCAATGATAGTCAGATAAGGGATATTCTTCTTGGCAGAACAACATTCGGAAAATGTTTCCCCGGAAAATTCGACTCGGAACCGGAAATTTTTATGAACAGTTTTAAATCATCAGAATATGCTAATCTTGAAAAGCTTGTTCTGAAGGATTCCAAACCGAGGGTGAAAATCAATTTCACTGACGGGCCGGAGGCTGTTAAAGCATCTGTTGATGAAACAGAAAATGCTCTTGGCATCGGCTATCTCGGGCAGGTTTATCCTGATGTTAGCAGCAAGAAATTCAAAGCTCTGATGATTGGGTGGCAGGATAGCACAGGGGCATATATCAGCCCGAAACCTGTTCACCAGGCATATTTCGTAATGGAAAAATATCCGTATATGGTTACATATCGTGCATATTTACTCGAGGAGATAAAAAATCTCCCATATTGGTTTGCTTCATATCTGGGCAAAGAAACTAAAGTACAGGTTTATTTTAAAGAATCAGGGATTGTTCCCGCTTTTGCTAAATTTAGATTAATTCAAGAGGATTAGAATAATGAGGATATTATCATCTGTATTACTCGTATTAATGTTCTGTATTTCAACCCTGTCTGCATCCGATACGGCAGATCAGGTAGAGGCTATGGCCGAAAACAAAGATTACGTGGAAGCTGCCAAACTTATACCTCAGGCAGTACAGGAAAATAAAAAAGACGTAAAATTTATCATGCTATGTGGTGATATCTACGCTGAACTGGAAAAATGGGAAGAAGCTCTGGATCTATATAAAAAAGCTGAAGATATTGAAGGCGATGAACCATATATTTTAAGAAAAATTGGTAAATCATATTCAAAACTTGGCAAACACAAAGAAGCTTTCGAAGTTCTTCTGGAAGCCAAGGATGAAGATAAAGACGATGTTTATAATTATCTGGAACTGGCTTATGCATACCTTGCAGCAGATTCAATTTCACAGGCCGAACTTGAAATTACAAGGGCAGTTGAAATAAATTCTGATATTCCTGATGCATACATAGCTCTGGGCGACCTTTATTTCTCACAGAGAGTTTACGAACTTGCCAAAGATAAATATGAAGAAGCTCTTGCCAAAGATGAAAGCCTTATCGGCGCAAGAATTAAGCTTGCTACTTCATATTACTGGCTTGCAAACAGGGAATATGATGACGATTTGGCTAACGAACTTTTCACAAGGTCTCTTAAAGAGTGGAACAGGGTTACCCAGGAAGATCCGAAAAATGCCAAGGCATTCTACCAGCAGGGTAAGATTTTGTTCTTTTCCAAGAACTTTGCCAAAGCTGCTGAGTCTTTCTATACTTATGCACAGCTAAGGCCAGAAGGTTACCTTGGTATATGGTACCTCGGCCAGTCACTTTATGAAGTTGGTAAATGCGACTCCGCTGCACCGTACCTGGAAATCGTAGCAGAAAATATTGACTCGGTAAAAACTAAATCAAGGCTTTACCTTGCACGCTGCTATTTTGAAAATAAAAATTACCCGATGGCAATCGATTATTATCAAAAACTTAAAGCTGAAACAAAACTTGAAGAAGTTGACCTGAAAAGGCTTGCCAGTTCCGCTTTCAATAGTAATGATACAACACTTGCCCTTGATACATACAAGGAAGTAGTGGATACATATCCGGATAACAATTGCGAGCTGATGTATAAGCTTGGCAGGATGTTCATAGGGCTGAAGAAATTTGAGGAGTCCGTTTACGTTCTTAACCGGCGTCTTGCAACTGAAGCATGTCAGGACAGCCTTGTGCCTACAATATATTATTATCGCGGAATGGCTCACATGTACGGCGGATTGCGGGATTCCTCGAAGATTGGCTGGGACAGTCTGGCAAAACTTGATTTCGAAGAAGCATTAAAATTGGATTCAAACAATCTCGGTGCTTATATTTATCTTGCTGATGTAAATGCCAATCTGGGCGATAACAAACTTGCCGAGGAACTATTCCTTAAAGCTATTGAAATTGGTGTTGCAGATACTGCTAAATACATCAACAACGTTCGCCAGGCATATCAGAAGATTTGTGGTATGAAACTTGATCAGAAAAAATGGAGCGACATATCAAAATATGCCAAGCAATGGACGGACCTCGAACCCAAGAGCCCGACAGCATGGCTATACAGGGCTGTTGGTTCTCAGGGTGCCGGTGATGTGGAAAGTGCATGCCGATATTATGGCAAAGTTTTAAGCATAGATCCCAAAAACAGGCTTGCTGCAAAAAACCGCAGTGCATTGAATTGCGGGGGATAATTCCCGGAATGTGGAAAACTTTCTGTAAATTAATAGGGATACACTTTGTATCCCTATTGTTTTTTCTTGCATAAAAATAAATTGTTTATTATATTTGAAGGCTTTGGAGGTTGACAAGAAGAAAAAGCGATGATTAGAATATTAGTACATGGCATAAAAGACGGACAACACGAGATAGATTTAAAGGTTCCTGCTAAGGAACAGGACGGGATTGTGCCCGAATTTTTCGGTGATGTACTGGTAAAAGGAAAGCTTACCAAACTTGTTAATCGATTTTCTTTCAGAGGCTTGGCTAAGTGCAAAGCGTTGCTTGTTTGCGACCGAACCCTGAAGGAATTTGAACAGGAAATTGAAACTGAACTGCTACTTTCATTCATTGCCGACAATAACCTGGTATTTGGAATTGATCCGGATGCCGAGGAAATTAAAGATAATGAAGAACGAGTGATCAGGGAAGATGAAAAATACGTGGATATAACCCGCGATGTTGTTGAATCACTTATGCTGGGCATCCCGATGAAAAAGGTTGCCCCGGACGCTGTTGATAAAGATTTGGAAGAATTATATCCGAATCTCTCACCAGAAAATGAAGATGATGAGATTGACGACCGCTGGGACGCGTTAAAAAAGATAAAATTGAATTAGTTTATTTCACATTAAAAGGTCATTGAAAAATGCCGCAACCGAAAAGAAAAACTTCGAAAACACGCAGAGACAAAAGGCGTACACACTACAAGGCAACTCCTACTCAGACAAATACATGCCCTCAGTGCGGCGCTACAAAAATTTCTCACGCAGCATGCCCGGAATGTGGCTACTATAACGGAAGAAAAGTAGTAGCATCCGCTTAATGGCCGGCTTAGCAGTATGAGAGAAGAGAGTGCAACATTTTTAGGATACCGGAGGCAATAATATCGGAGTGTATTCCTTTTATTGTCTCGGTTTTGTATTTTGTTTTGTTAATTTCCTTTGTTGGAAAATAAATTGCCAAAAAAGGTAAGAATAGCAATAGATGCCATGGGCGGGGATTTTGCCCCGATTAATGAAATTCAGGGTGCAGTCCTGGCATTGAATGAGAAGATTCCTGATGTAAATCTTGAGATTATCCTTGTTGGTAACGAGGGTAAAATACGTTCAGGGATTCAGCAGGCAGATGCTGACGTTAACCTATTCGAAATTGTTAATGCCAGCCAGGTTGTTACAATGAACGACGAACCAACTGCCGCTCTTAAAAAGAAAAAAGATTCTTCGATGTACAAAGCAATTGAATTGCATGCCAACGGATATGCAGATGCAGTGATTTCAGCCGGTAATACCGGTGCTATGCTTTCGACTTCAACTGTATTACTTGGCAGGATAAAAGGCGTTAGCAGGCCGACAATCGGTTCATTCTTTCCAACCCAGAAAGCTTATCCGGCTTTGGTACTTGACGTTGGGGCTAATATCGATAGCAAGCCTCGTTTCTTGTACGAATTTGCCGTGATGGGAAGTATTTATATCAGGCAGGTTCTCGGTGTGGAAAACCCGAAGATAGCCCTTATAAATATCGGAGAAGAAAAAAGCAAAGGTACAGAAGTAGTTAAAGAAACTTATAAGATGCTTAAGGACAGCGAATTAAATTTTGTTGGCAATCTTGAAGGAAGGGATATGCTTCAGGGGGCTGCCGACGTTTTTGTTTGCGATGGATTTACCGGTAATATTCTGCTAAAATTTGCAGAAAGTTTTCCCGGTTTCCTGAAATATGCCGTTAAAGATTATGCATCAAAAAGTTTCCTGAACAAACTTATGGTACTAATGGTAGCTCCATTCCTTAAAAAGATCCTGAGCGGATTTGATTACGAGGAATTCGGCGGAGTACCTCTTCTCGGCGTTAACGGAAATTCGATTATCGGGCATGGTAAATCATCCCCGAAAGCTATTAAATCAATGATCAATAGAGCCGCGGATTTAGTGAATAATGATTTGAACGGCAAAATTCATGTTGCCTTGAATCCACCGGTAATGTCAGAAAATAATCAGTTAGGTAAATGATATGTCAGCAACAATAACATCAATAGCTCATTATGTTCCCGAGGATGTTTATCCAAATTCGTATTTCGAAAAATACCTGGATACATCAGATGAATGGATTAAAGTAAGAACCGGAATTTCCGAAAGAAGATTTTTAAAGGATGGTGCTACATCTGATCTTATTATCCCTGCCGCCGAAAAATGCCTGGCAGAAAGAGGACTGGCTAAAGAGGACGTTGATACAATAATTGTTGGTACTGTAACTCCTGATCACATGTTTCCTTGTACAGCAGCAGTCGTTCAGGATAAACTCGGATGCAAAAATGCCTGGGGATTTGATATTTCCGCTGCTTGTTCCGGTTATATATTTTCTCTTATCACTGCCATAAAAATGGTCGAATCAGGTGCTTCCAGGAATGTTCTTCTTTGCGGAGCCGATAAAATGTCTTCCATCGTCAATTTTAACGACAGAACTCAGGCAGTTTTGTTCGGTGATGGTGGTTCAGCAACTTTGATTGAAAAATCTGATGATGATGATTGTGGTGTGCGTGACTTTATCGCCCATATTGACGGTAACGGCGGACAATATCTGAAACAATTTGCGGGCGGTAGTGCCGAACCTGCATCTGAAGAAACTGTTAAAGCCGGCAAACATTTTATTCACCAGGACGGACAGCCGGTATTTAAAGCTGCTGTAAAAGGAATGGCTGACGTATCCACTGAAATTATGGAACGCAATGGTTTGTCTCATGATGATATTTCATGGCTTGTTCCCCACCAGGCAAATCTCAGAATTATTGAAGCAACTGCAAAAAGAATGGGGCTTGTTAGAGAAAAAGTTATGATAAATATTGATAAATATGCAAATACAACAGCCGCTACGATTCCTATATGTTTATCTGAATGGAACGAGGCTGGCAAAATCCAAAAAGGCGATTATCTTGTACTTTCAAGTTTTGGCGCCGGGTTTACATGGGGCTCCGTATTGCTTAAATGGAATATGAATAAATAATTTACGGAATATTATGACAACAGCTTTTGTATTTTCAGGACAGGGATCGCAGTATGTAGGCATGATGAAAGACCTTTATACAGACTATCCCAAAGCAAAAGAAATTATTAACAGGGCCGATGAAGTCCTTGGTTATAAATTGAGCGAAATATGCTTTGAAGGGCCGCTGGAAACTTTAAAAGAAACCAGATACACACAGCCTGCTCTTTTTGTTCATTCAGCAGCAGCTTTTGAACTTATAAAAGATAAAATTGAATTTGATGCCGTTGCAGGCCATTCAGTTGGCGAGTATGCTGCTCTTTATGCAGCAGGCGTACTTAAATTCGAGGATGCACTCAGGCTGGTATCTCTCAGGGGAAACCTGATGTTCAATGCCGGTGAGCATGAGCCAGGAACAATGTTTGCCGTTATAGGTATGGATGACGACAAAGTTGCGGAAGTATCAAAAGAACTAACCGACAAAGGCGACGGGAACGTAGTTGTGGCGGCAAATTATAATTCTGTAGGCCAGGTAGTCGTATCCGGTTCACGTGATTATTTGCGTAAAAATATCGGAGCTTTCAAAGAAGCTGGTGCCAGAATGGCTAAAGAACTGGTAGTAAGCGGAGCTTTTCATTCGCCGCTTATGCAGCCTGCAAAAGAAGAACTTGAAAAAGCAATTAACGAGATAACATTTGAAACAGCAAAAGTTCCTGTTTACGCTAATGTCAGCGCTTTGCCGTTGAAAGATGAGAACGAAATCAGGGAAGCTCTGATATTGCAGCTGACTTCTCCTGTAATGTGGACTCAGAGCGTAAGAAAAATGAACGAGGACGGAGTTTCTAAATTTGTTGAACTTGGCCCGGGCAATGTTCTGCAGGGCTTAGTAAAAAGAACCGTTAAAGGTTTGGAACTTGGCGGATTCGATAAATCTGCCGATTTTGAATCCATTGTGTAAGGTTTTTTCTTATATTGAAAAATTTATCAGAAACAATTAACGAAAAGCTGATATTATGAATAAAAGATTTATTGGAAAAAGAGTAGTTGTAACAGGTGGTTGCCGGGGGATAGGCAAGGCCATAGCCGAAAGATTTGCATCAGAGGGTGCAAGGGTATATGCTCTTGATTATGTTATTCCCGAAGAGGGCATCGTTTCGGAAAACGATGAACTTCAGAAAATGATTACTGCGCTTCAGTGCGACGTCACAAACGAAGAGTCAGTAAAAAATGCAATCGACCAGGTTATCAGCGAATCCAAAAATATTGATATCCTTATTAACAATGCCGGCATTACCAGGGACAACCTGATTCTCAGAATGTCTGCCGAGCAATGGGATGCGGTTATCAATACAAACCTGAAGGGAACTTTCATTGTTACAAAATCATTGATCAGGAATATGATGAGCCAGCGCAAAGGCAGGATTATCAATATCGGATCAATTGTTGGCAGTATTGGCAATGCCGGACAGTGTAATTATTCTTCCTCGAAAGCCGGTATGATTGGTTTTACTAAATCAATAGCCAAGGAGCTTGGGTCAAGGAATATTACCGCAAACCTGGTTGCTCCGGGGTATGTACAAACTGCTATGACAGATGAACTGACAGAAGAACAGCAAAATAAATATCTTGAAAATATTCCTCTGCGCAGAGCTGCTACAGCTGATGATATATCAAATGTTGTTGCATTTCTTGCTTCCGAGGACGCGGCCTATGTCACCGGACAGGTAATCCATGTTGACGGCGGATTGGCAATGTAGAGAAGAAAATTCTATTTCTTTAATTAATAATATTATGTTCAACACTTAAATAATTACGGAGTGTTAAAAATGGCAGACTTGAAACAAAAAGTAACAGAAATTATCGTGAACAAACTGGGTGTAGAAGAATCTCAGATCACAGATGAAGCATCTTTCACAAAAGACCTTGGCGCAGATTCACTTGATACAGTAGAACTTATCATGGAATTTGAAAAAGAATTCGATATCGATATCGACGACAGTGATGCTGAAAAAATCCAGACCGTTGGAAACGTAGTAGCTTACCTGCAGGAAAAAACTAACGGTTAATTTTAAGTCTTTGTATAAAATATTGACGAGAGAATATGTCAAAATACAATTTCCCTCGTGTTGTTGTTACCGGCATGGGAACAGTTAATGCCGTTGGTAATTCAACAGATGAGTTTTGGAATGGGATGATGGAAGGACGTAGCGGTTCTGATTTGATAACCCGTTTTGATGTTACGGATTATAAAACAAAATTTGCCTGCGAAGTAAAGAATTACGATCCTTCTCTTCACATGCACCCCAAAGAATCCCGTAAAATGGATTTGTTTACTCAGCTTGCTGTGTCTGCTTCGGCCATGGCAATCGAGGATTCGGGCATTGATTTTGAAAAAACAGACCGTAACAGAGCAGGTGTGATTATTGGTTCGGGTATTGGCGGAATGCTTACTTATCATGAGCAGCAGCAGCAGCTTTGGAAAAGGGGCGGAAAACCAGACAGGATTTCACCTTTCTTTATTCCCATGATGATCATTGATATTGCTTCCGGGCAGGTAGCTATCAAATGGGGATTAAAAGGGCCGAACTATGCAACTGTTTCTGCTTGTGCCACTTCATCTCATGCATTGTCTGATGCCCTGATGATAATTCAAAGGGGAGATGCCGATGTAATGGTTGTGGGCGGCAGCGAGGCTGCTATCTGCCCCATGGGTGTCGGCGGATTCAATGCTCTAAGGGCCTTATCCACACGCAATGATGATCCTGCTACGGGAAGCAGGCCCTTCGATAAGGAACGCGACGGCTTTGTGATGGCCGAAGGCTCTGGTGTTCTTGTGCTTGAAACAGAAGAACATGCAAAAGCACGTGGCGCTGAAATTTATGCCGAATTTGCAGGCATAGGCCTTACTGATGATGCATACCATATAACTCAGCCTGTTGAAGGCGGTGAAGGCGCTGTAAGATCGATGCTGAAAGCAATCGAAGATGCAGGGCTTACACCTGATGATATTGATTATATCAATATGCACGGTACTTCAACACCTTTCAATGATAAAACAGAAACTGCTGCTGTGAAAACAGTATTTGGCGACAGGGCTTATAAAATGGCTCTTAGTTCAACTAAATCCATGACAGGCCACATGCTTGGTGCTGCAGGAGCTGTGGAAGCAATTGCAACTGTTTTAGCTATGAAAAACGGTATGGTTCCTCCAACAATTAATTTGTTCAACCCTGATCCGGAATGTGATCTGGATTATACTCCGAACAAACCCAAAAAAGCCGAAATAAAAGCTGCCATCAGCAATACATTCGGTTTCGGAGGCCATAATGCTACCTTATGCTTTAAAGCATACGAAGGAGAATAAAAACTAAAATGGAATTATGATATGAAGGATATTGTAAATCAATTTTATAACGGTATTCTTCGATTCTTTCCGGTCAGAAAATACTTCTCTTTTAAATCCAATCACAGCGGAATGTTCCCTGTGGTTGGATTTTTAGATTTTGAGAAGAAAAAAGAGCTTGAACAGGCCCTTGGCATACAAATTTTGAAAACTGAATATTTCGAACAGGCCCTTACACACAGGTCGTATTTACAGATACTGGAAGACCCGTCTTATTTTTCTAATGAGAGGCTTGAATTTCTTGGTGATTCCATTCTTGGAATGATAATTGCCGATTACCTGTTTTCAATGCATTCCAACGTCCTTGAAGGAGAGCTTACAAAAATGCGTTCATGGCTTGTTAACAGCCATACTTTAGCGCTCTGTGCCGGAAAGATCGGCCTTGATAAATTCATTCAGCTGAGCTTCAGCGCGGAGAAATCCATGAAATCAGGGAGTGAATCTATTATGGCCGATGCCCTGGAAGCCGTTATAGCTGCTATATACCTTGATTCCGGGCTTGAAGTGACAAGAGGCTTTATAATTAACAGCCTGGTGCCGATAATGCTGCAAAAGCAGGTAATGAAAGATGATAATTATAAAAGTATACTTCTCGAAAAAGTCCAGGGGGCTGGCAAACCTTCACCAACATACAATGTTCTGGATGAAAGCGGCCCCGACCATCAGAAAGAATTCAGAGTAGGGGTTTTTGTTGAAAGTGCCCTTATTGGTGCAGGAACCGGACGTAGTAAAAAGGAAGCCGAACAAAGTGCGGCAAAGGACGGATTAAATTATTTAAAAAATAATTCCGAATTTATTTGAGATTACAACGGAAATTGCTAATTTCGAATTTTACTGTTTGCCGGCAGATGAACATGCCGATATTTGTTAATTAAATTGGTAAAACCATGGAAAAGTTGATTTTTGAGAAAAGCAGGCCAAACAGGAAGGGTTATACATTACCCAGATTGGAAATTGACCAGGTAGATATAAATAGCGAAATTCCTGAAAATCTTATCAGGAAAGAAGATGCTGCATTGCCGGAAATTAGCGAAAGCGAAGTTGCAAGGCATTTTGTTAAATTGTCGAATCTTAATCATTGCATTGAAAAGGGGCTCTATCCTCTTGGCTCATGTACAATGAAATATAATCCCAAAGTAAATGAATATACTGCAAGCCATCCTAAGTTCCTCGGGCTGCATCCATGCTCGGATGAAACACAGGCACAGGGAGCCTTAAGGCTTATGTACGAACTGGGAGATTATCTGAAAGAAATTACAGGGCTCCAGGGAGTTACCCTGCAGCCATCTGCCGGTTCCCAGGGCGAATTTACAGGAATTATGATGTTCAGAGCCTATCATCACGACCATGGCCAGCCTGAAAGAAAAAGGATCCTTATCCCGGATTCAGCTCACGGTACAAACCCTGCTTCCGCAACAATTTCGGGTATGACTATTGAATCCGTAAAATCTATGGAAGACGGAAGGGTGGACCTTGAAGACCTTAAAACAAAACTGGGTGATGATCTTGCAGGATTCATGCTTACTAATCCGAATACTCTGGGGCTGTTTGAATACCAGATAGAAGAAATTGCCAGGCTTGTGAATGATGCTGGCGGCCTGATGTATATGGATGGTGCTAACCTTAACGCACTCCTCGGCATTGTCCGCCCCGGAGATATGGGATTTGACTGTGTGCATATTAACCTGCACAAAACATTTGCAACACCGCATGGCGGCGGCGGCCCCGGTTCAGGACCTGTATGTGTAAGCGAAAGGCTGAAGCCATATCTTCCTGTTCCCCAGATTGAGAAAGACGGTGATATTTATCATATAAACGAAGAACTGCCAAAATCAATTGGTAAGGTTCATACATTCTTTGGTAATTTCGGCGTACTGGTAAGGGCTTATACATACATCAGGATTCTTGGCGCCAAAGGGATCAGGAAAGTAAGCGAAAATGCAATTATCAATGCTAATTTCCTCTTCTCTAAATTGAAAGGCCATTATCTGGCACCTTATGATGAACACTGCATGCATGAATTTATTCTAAGTGGTGATAAACAAAAAGAAAATGGCGTAACAACCAAGGATGTTGCAAAACGATTACTCGATTATGGCTATCATGCACCTACTATCTATTTCCCGCTGATCGTTCACGAAGCCATGCTTGTAGAGCCTACTGAAACTGAAACTGTAGAAGGCCTGAACGAGTTTGCCGAGGTTATGATCAAAATTGCAGAAGAAGCTGTAAACGATCCTGATACTGTACTAAACAGCCCGCTGACAACTCCCGTTCGCAGGCTGGATGATGCTCTGGCCGCCAGAAAACTAAATGTTTGCTGGAAAGAAGAAGCATAAAATTTTGATATAATTGAAAATTCCCGGGTTCAGCCCGGGTTTTTTTTATCATATTTAAAATCATAGATAAAATCAGTAGAAAAATTGCATTTTGATGTGTCATAACAGTTAATTGATGGTTTCAGTAAGTAGTTGATTAAACTTTTTATTTTTTAGTGTCGTCTAAATTAATAGGAATAAGTGAAATTATCAGATACATAAAATGTATGAATCATCGGAAAAGCGGAGTTGAGCCATGTTGAAATTATTAAAAACTTTTCTTGTAATATTTGCAACCATTTCTCTTTTTACATCTGCTGCTAACGCTCAGTTTGGCAAGAACAAAGTACAATACCAGACATTCGACTGGAAATATATTGAATCAAAGCATTTCGACGTGTATTTTGATGCAGGATCTTCCTATATAGCAAAATACTCTGCCAACAGTGCCGAACGTGCCCTGGCTTCAATCGAGGAAACTCTGAACTGGAAGATACGGAAAAGAATATCCATGATGGTGTATAACTCTCACAACGAGTTTCAGCAAACCAACGTGATAATGAGTTTTATGCCTGAAGGCGTTGGCGGTGTTACCGAATTATACAAAAACAGGGTTGTGGTTCCCTTTCAGGGTGATTTTTCACAGCTCGACCACGTTATCCACCACGAACTTGTGCATGCCGTTCTGAATGATATGCTTCACGGCGGTTCGCTGCAAACTTCCATAAGTACGGGCGGGCAGGCATTTCTGCCAATCTGGATGAATGAAGGTCTGGCCGAGTTCGAATCAATTGGCGGAATGAATACTGAAACTGATATGTTTATGCGAGACCTTACTATCAGCGAGTATTTGCCTCCGCTTGAATATTTGTCGGGTTATCTTGCTTATCGTGGCGGGCAGACATTCTACTGGTATGTGGCAGATAAATATGGCCCGGAAAAAATCGGGGAGCTTATTACAAAATTTAAAATAAATAAAAATGTTGAAGCTGCTTTCAGAAGCGCTTTCAATATGAAATTGGAAGAGTTTTCGGAACAATGGCAAAAAGACCTTAAAAAATACTACTGGACAGACCTTGATGTGTTTGACGACCCGAAAGATTTTGCCGTTGCCGTAACTGATCACAAAAAGGCCGGAAACTTTTATAATTCTTCGCCTGCTGTCTCTCCGAACGGGGAAAAAGTTGCCTTCATTGCCGATGAAGAAGGATTGTTCGGAGTTTTCGTTCAGGATATTGATAACAAAGAATCCCGGCAGGAACTTGTTAGTAGTTTCAGAGCTCAGGACTTCGAGGATCTTAATTTACTTACTCCTGGTATAAGCTGGTCTCCGGATGGTAAAAAAATAGCTATTTCAGCTAAGGCAGGCCCCGAAGATGCAGTTTTTATTGTTGATGCTGATGATGGTGATTATGATAAGCTGACTTTCGGGCTAAAATCAATTTCCTCCGTTGTATGGTCTCCCGATGGTGATAAAATTGCCTTTGTAGGCACTCAGGACTGTCGCAGCGATATTTTTATATACAACATCAATAACAAAGAATATTCAAAACTGACTGACGATGTTTTCTCTGATTCTTATCCTGTCTGGGCTAACGATTCCAAATCTGTTTTCTTTATCTCTGACCGCGAAGATAATTTGGCTTCTGATATTAAACCAAAACAGGTTCAGATTTGGAATCATAATGTCTACAGTTCTGATATTTACAGGATATATTTATCTGATAAAAAAATTACCAGGCTGACTTTCGATCCTGATTATCAGAAAACATCAATCGCTGTCGGGCCTAAGGATAACAGGATGCTGTTTGTATCGGATAAAAACGGTATAGGTAATATTTATGAATTGAATTTGAAAACCAACAGGATTATTCCCAAAACAAATTCAATAAATGGAATTTCCCAGCTTTCCCTGACCCCTGATGCATCGAAACTGCTCTTCAATGTTCAGGTAAATGCCGGATATGATATTTATATGATTCGCTATCCATTTGAGAAAAATCTTGATATTGATACTCTGCCTCTTACAAAATTCAGACAAAAACAGATTGAAAATAAAGAAATTATCAATAGTGTTGTAATCGAAGATTTTGATGAACAGGATGACCTGAAAGGTTACGGCGATTTTGATATTGAATTTTCCCGGCAGGAAATTATCAAGCCCAATCCTGATTTGCAGGCTATGGGAACAGATTCGAAAGATGGAAAAGAAGCTGGATTATATGATGATTCAACTTTTGTTATCAAAGATTATAAAGTTAAATTTTCTCCGGATTTGATTTTAGCAAATCCCGGTTATTCAACTTATTATGGAATGCAGGGCGTTACACAAATGCTTTTCAGTGATATAATGGGAGATCATCAGATATTTGCTCAGGCTAATCTCCTGACTGATCTCAGGAACAGCTCGATATATGTTGGTTACTATTATATGCCGGAAATAATTGATTATAATTTCAATGCTTATCACAGCGCCGGATATGTTCGCGGATTGGTTCCCGGATATGAAGAGACTGGGAATACTACTTTTTACCGCTTCAGGAATTGGGGCCTTGGTGTTACCGGCTCACTTCCATTTGATATGTTCAACAGAATTGAAGCAAGCCTTGCCTGGATGAATGTTTCTAAAGAAAACGCATTGCCTGTTTCTATTAGTGGAAATCCTATCGAAATTGAGGATCAGACAAGGATGATGTTCGTTCCGGAATTCCGTTATGTTCACGACGATGTTCTCTGGGGTAATTTCGGCCCGGCAAAGGGCAGCAGGTATTTTGTCGGAATCAAGGGAACCCCGAAATTAACTGATAAGGGAATTGGGTTTACAACATTCAAAGCAGATTTCAGGCATTACATTCATGTAGGTGCCTTTATGGATATTGCCGTCAGGGGAGCTGGTGCAGCCAGTTTCGGGCCAAACCCGCAGAACTTCTTCCTGGGCGGAACCGAAAACTGGATAAATCCAAACTATACTATCACAACTCTTCCGTTCGAAAATCCGGAAGATTTTGCATTTATGGAATTTGTTTATCCTCTTCGTGGTTTTGAACTTGCCGAGAAAGTCGGGTCGAAATATTTTGTATCTAATGTTGAGTTCAGATTCCCGCTATTCAGGGCGCTGCTTGCCGGCCCTGTACCGATTCTTTTCCAGGGAGTGCAGGGAGCACTGTTCCTTGACGTTGGCGGGGCATTCAACGATGATTTTAAGGCAACCTATGTTGACGAGAATGGCAAACGCCACCCTCAGGATCTAATGATGAGTTCGGGTATTGGTGTCAGAACATATCTATTGGGAATGCCGGTAAAAATGGATGTTGCCTGGAGAAATGAGTTCAGCAACTGGTCCAAACCGGAATACCTCTTCTCACTGGGATATGATTTTTAATATTTAGTGCAAAAATTTATTAAATTGAAATCATCCGGTCTCTTCAGGGGATCGGATGTTTCTTTGATAATATATTGATTCTGAGATTTGCGAGCTTTTCCTGTTTTGTAACCACTCAGATAGTTTAATATTTTGAGGAAAAATCCTAAAAACGTCATTCTGAAGGAGCTTGCGACTGAAGAATCCATCTTTTTCTTAAAGAATTATTGAAGAATGGATTCTTCGCTGGCGCTCAGAATGACCGCTTTATACAGTTTTTCCATATTTTCAAAGTTAAACTGAATAGTAACCTTGTTTTAATTTGCTTAGTGTGATAAATATTTAGTTACAAGATGAATTCCCGCCCGTATTTTCCGACATTTTACTAAAGATAGGGCTGGTTTTTTACAGCAAAACAAGCATTTTATTTTACAATTTTATCTATTGATCAGATAAGCAACCCCTTCGGAAGGGTTTTACACCTCGTGTGTTCCGCATATCATGTGTTTTGAAGGGGTCGGAAAGTGTATGGTATTAAGCAAAACAGCGACAATAATTGAATTAACTGGATTCCTGATATCTGAGATTATTATTGCAGACAACAAAGAATAAAATATTGGCAGATTCAGATCATTCTCTTCCAAATAATCCAAATGCCAAATACTGACAGGAGGCTGGCCATAGTAATTATTCCCCATTCTGTCAGTGTCGGTATTAACGGATTTATAAATAATGACCTTAGTAGTGGAATTCTGTTTTCAAATATTCTTCAAAAAAAAACACAAATGATACAAATATTCAAAAAAAATTGAAATTCTGTCAATATTTACAATCATTCACTTTTATGGCTTGTTAATACAGGAATTTTTTTTATTTTATTGCCGGCAATACGATGATTAGTCTTTTCTATATGTCTGTTCGGTAATTAAAATCAATTTAATTAATGAAAATATTTTGCTTAAATATCCGGAAGCTGAAGATATATGAGAAAAATTCAATCAAAAATCTCGTTAAAAACACCTGCCTACAAGGAAAATTTCGAACACTCTGAAAATATTGTTGCAGAATTTCGCGATGAATTATCGAAGGTAAAACTCGGAGGGCCTGAGAAGTCCAGAGTACGCCATGAAGAACGTGGTAAAATGCTTGTCAGGGACAGAATAAAAAAATTATGTGATAAAAATACTCCTTTTTTGGAACTCTCTTCTTTTGCTGCTTATGATATGTATGACGATGCAGCCCCTTCTGCCGGAATGGTAACCGGCATTGGAGTGATAAAAGGGAGAGAATGTATGATTGTTGCAAACGATGCCACAGTCAAGGGCGGTACTTATTTCCCAATGACAATTAAGAAGCATGTTCGTGCGCAGGAAATTGCACTGAAGAACCATCTTCCCTGCATTTACTTAGTTGACAGCGGGGGAATTTTCCTTCCTCATCAATCCGAAACTTTTCCGGACAGAGACCATTTTGGCAAAATATTTTATAACCAGGCCAGACTGTCAGCTGAAAATATACCACAGATAGCTGTTGTAATGGGTTCCTGTACTGCAGGCGGTGCTTATGTTCCCGCCATGAGCGACGAAACAATTATGGTTCGAAACCAGGCAACTATATTTATTGGGGGGCCGCCACTTGTGAAAGCGGCAACCGGGGAAGTTGTTACAGATGAAGAACTCGGCGGCGCTGATGTTCATTGTAAGATATCAGGCGTATCGGATCATTACGCTCAGAACGACACTCATGCTCTTGAAATAACAAGGAATATTGTAGAGAACTTCGGAAAACAGAAAAAGTTTGATATAGGCAGAGAAATTCCCAAAGAGCCTGCTTACGACCCGAAAGAACTTTACGGCATTATGCCCAAAAACATACGCACGCCTTTCGACATGAGAGAAGTAATTGCCCGTATAGTTGACGGCAGCCGTTTTCAGGAATTTAAGGAAACATACGGAACAACAATTATCACTGGTTTTGCAAGGATAATGGGCTATCCGGTAGGCATTCTTGCAAACAATGGAGTATTATTTTCTGAATCCAGCCTGAAAGGTGCGCATTTTATTGAGCTATGCACTATCAGGAAAATTCCTCTGCTATTCCTACAGAATATAACCGGGTTCATCGTAGGGCGAAAATACGAGCACGGCGGAATAGCCCGCGACGGAGCGAAGCTTGTTCACGCTGTAGCAAATGCCGATGTCCCCAAATTCACTATTATAGTGGGCGGTTCGTATGGAGCGGGCAACTATGCAATGTGTGGCCGTGGATATGATCCCAACCTGCTTTGGATGTGGCCGCATGGAAGAATTTCAGTTATGGGCGGCGAGCAGGCGGCAGACGTTCTTGCAACAGTAAAAATCAAACAGCTTGAACGTTCGGGAAAAACCCTTACAGACGATGAGATAAAGGCAATACGACAACCGATAATTGATAAATATGAATACGAGGCAACACCCTATTACAGCTCGGCAAGGATTTGGGATGACGGTATTATCGATCCGCTTGACACGAGAAATGTTGTCGGGCTCGGCATTTCTATGGCTTTGAACAGGGAAATACCGGATCAGAAATATGGCGTATTCAGGATGTAATTATTTAATTTTGTAAGAAGGCTGTTTTGAATTTCAAAATAGCCGGTATTAGTATTTAATTTTATGATGTTTATTTGGAGATCAAAGATGACAGCAAAGGAAAACGAAAAACAAGTTTCTATGAGCAACACCAAAAAGGAAATGCTGGAAGCGTATAATCAACTATTAACTGAATTGAAAGAAAAAGAAAAAACTCAGCTTAAACCTGAAATTAAAAAAGCTGAAAAAGAGAAAAAAGAAGTTATTGAATCTACGGATAAAATATTAACTGAAGGATTTTCTAAAAGTATAAGTACTGTTAAAGATGAATTTACTGCACTAATAAATAATGTAAGCGATGGAATCGAACAGGAACTTAAAAACTATGATAAGCTGAAAAGAGCAGTAGAAATAAAAGAGGCCGAACTTAGCGAAATTTATGAAATCGAAAAAGAAGCGTTGACTCTGTCCTCAATTATTGAAGCGCAAAGAGCCAAAAAAGAAGAACTTATAAGTGAACTTGAAGAAGAAAAGTATGAGCTTGAAGAAGAAATTGAAGAAACCCGCGATGAATGGAAAAAAGAAAAAGCCGGATATGAAATTGAAAGAAAAGAAATCGTAGCAGAGGACAATAAGAAAAGAATGCGCCTGAAAGAAGAATTCGAATACAATTTCAAACTGGAAAGAAAACAGGCAAAGGATAAATTCGAAGCCGAAAAAGCAGCCCTTGAAAGAGAACTCGCCACAATGAAAGAGGAAACTGAAAAATCCCTTGCTGAAAGAGAATCAATTATTGAAAAAGCTGAAGAAGAATTAAACAGCCTAAGGCAGGAAGTAGAAAAATTCCCGGTAACAATGGAAAAAGAGATTAACAGGGCAGTGAAGCATGCCACTGAAAAGATCATTATGGAATCTGAGCATAAAGAATCCCTACTAAAAGCTGAATTCAGCGGCGAGAAAAACGTAATGACAACCAAGATCGAATCACTCGAAAAAACTATTGCCGAGCAGGCTAAATTGATAGAAACATATTCCCAAAGGCTCGAAAAATCTTACAACCAGGTTCAGGATATTGCTATGAAAGCAGTTGACAAAAAGTCCGAGGGAAAAACATATTATATTCCACAAGCACAAAACAAAGATGAACATTTATAGAACATTATTAATCGAAAATTCCGGAAGAACTGCCAGGATTATACTGAACAGGCCGGATATTCATAATGCTTTCAACGCGGAATTGATTGCAGACCTGACCGATGCATTCCGGGAACTGAAAGAAACCGATGGATTACGCTGTATAGTTTTAACCGGATCAGGCCCTTCATTTTGTGCCGGAGCAGACCTGAAATGGATGAGCGGTGTCCTTGATTATACCTACGACGAGAATTTCGAGGATTCAATAAAACTCGCAGAACTTATGGACATGATACACAATTACCCGATACCTGTAATTGCAAGGGTGAACGGCTCTGCCATTGGCGGAGGTACCGGGCTGATGAGTGTTTGTGATATTGTTATTGCAGTTGATACCGCGCGGTTTGCATTTACTGAAGTCAAACTGGGGCTGGTACCGGCTGTAATTTCACCTTATGTGATGTGCAGGATCGGAAGTTCAAGAGCCAGGGAATTATTTATTACCGGTGAAAGGTTTGACGCACATTTCGCGGAAAAAATAGGATTGATTAATTATGCTGTTCCACCGGATGAATTTGACAATTTTGTTGATCACAAGGTAGAGTTGATACTTTCTTCAGGCCCACATGCGGTCAGGGCAGCAAAAGAATTAATATTTGACGTCGGAAAAATTAAACATACGGAACTGATGGAATATACGGCAGGAATGATAGCCAGGCTTAGAATGAGTGATGAAGCACAGGAAAGAATGGGTAATTTTCTTAAGAAACAAAAATAATTGAAATATAAAATTGAAGGTTTCAAATGCACAAAATCCTCATAGCTAACCGGAGCGAAATAGCCTGCCGAATTATTCGGGCATGCAGGGAACTTGGCCATGAAACTGTGGCAGTCTATTCCGAAGCAGACGAAAAAGCATTACATGTGATACTTGCCGACGAGGCAGTCTGTATTGGCCCGGCTCCTGCAAAAGATTCGTATTTAAAAATGGAAGCAATTATTCAGGCAGCCCTTGATACCGGAGCTGATGCTATACATCCGGGTTACGGATTCCTGGCGGAAAATGCCGAATTTAATCAGAAAGTTCGCGATGCCGGACTTATATTTATCGGGCCCAAACCGGAGCCTGTAAGCCTTCTCGGATCGAAAACAGCATCACGAAAAGTTATGATTGATTCCGGCGTGCCGGTAATTCCCGGAATGAAAGGCAGTTCCAAAGAAATATCTGATTACGAGAAACTTGCTGAAGAAATGGGATTCCCTGTTTTAATTAAGGCTTCTGCCGGAGGCGGTGGAAAGGGAATGCGGGTAGTAAGGGAATCCAAAGAACTGGCAGCTGCTGTTGAAGGAGCCATGAGAGAAGCGCTTTCTGCCTTTGGCAGCGACGAAGTTTTTCTTGAAAAATATATTGAATCTCCACGTCATGTGGAAATTCAGGTGGCAGCAGACGATTACGGCAATGCAGTTTACCTGTTCGAAAGGGAATGCTCGATACAAAGGCGGCATCAGAAAATAATTGAAGAAAGTCCCTCGGTTGCCCTGGATCCTGAATTAAGAAAGAAAATGGGAGAAACAGCTATCCGCGTTGTTGCAGCTGCAAATTATAATAATGTAGGCACGGTTGAATTTCTTCTGGACAATGATAGAAATTTCTACTTCCTGGAAGTTAATACAAGAATCCAGGTTGAACATCCGATTACGGAAATGGTGACGGGAGTTGATTTACTGAAACTTCAAATTGATCTTGCCTTCGGCGGGAAAATGCCATTTAAACAGGAAGAACTTAGCCAGCGCGGCCACGCTATCGAATGCCGGATCTATGCCGAAGACGACGAAAACAATTTCATGCCCTCATCAGGCGACCTGCTTTTTGTTAAAGAACCGGTAGGCCCAGGTATTAGATATGATACGGGCGTTTACAGCGGATCGGAAGTTCCGGTATTTTATGATCCTGTAATGGCCAAGCTTATCACTTACGGTGCAGACAGAGAAGAAGCCAGATTGAAAATGATCTCTGCCCTGAAAGAGAACATTCTTCTCGGTGTAAAAACTTCAATAGCATTCATGAAACAGGCATTGGAACATCCTGAATTTATCAATGGCAATACCTTTACAGACTTCATCGAAAAGCACATGCCAAATGTTGGCGAACCTCAGGATGATATTAGTAAAGCAGCAATGATTGCAGCTTTCAGCACAATTAAAAATCAGAAAAAATCTTTTGCAGTTTCGGATGATAACTCAATACCCGAACCGTGGCAGGAAATTGGCGAATGGGAAATATAATTTCAAAAATCAACGGAAATTATCATGGAACTATTATTTAAAAAAGAACTTATAAATATTGAAAAGCTTTCTCCCAATGCAACGGAAGAATTTAAAATCAATGATGAAATTATCAACGCCTCCACTATTCGTTACGGAGAAAATCTTGTAAGGGTTAATATTGGAGGTAAAAATTATAATGCATATACTGCTCTGAAAGATAATAAAATATTTGTCAGAATTGGTGAGTTTTCATTTGATTTTTCCATTCCTGATGAAGAGGAAACTTCATTTACTGCTGATGCAGCCAACGCAGACCGGGAAGAGATATTTCCCCCCATGCCGGGTTCTGTTGTAAAAGTGGAAGTTAAAGAGGGCGATAAAGTTTCTGAAGGTGACGCGCTGATAATAGTTGAGGCAATGAAAATGGAATCTACTCTTTACGCCTCAATCGACGGCGTTATAGAAACAGTAAATGTTAAAGCAGGCGAGCAGGTAGATTCCGATCAGGTATTAATCGTTGTTAGTAAAGAGGAAGATGCTTCTTAGCAATAGATTATCTTTTAAAATACAAGAACAAGTGAATTTTTGACAATTTTTTTTAGTTGAAACAAAAAATATTTTTTAATTTGCAGTGTGAAAAAATGACGGCCTAGACAAAACGACCGCTTGCCGGGAAGATTAATTTGAACAAAAGACAATTCAAAATATATTTTTAACAATATACCGGGTTTTTTCTATGAAAATTCATGAATATCAAGCGAAGGAACTTTTAAAGAAATTTGATGTGCCTGTTCTTTTCAGCAAAGTTGTTTTTAATGCTGAAGATGCCGGTAAAGTAACTCACGAAGAATTTGCCGAAAAAGGTATTGAAACAGTTGTAATTAAGGCGCAGGTTCACGCCGGCGGACGTGGAAAAGGTATTATCCACGATATGGAAACCGGTAATGAAATTATTTATGGTAATAAACCCCTTAGGGGAGTTAATATCATATCCGGTGGTAATATTGCTGATTCAGCTTACAGGATTGCTGAAAAAATGCTCGGCAACAAACTTGTAACTATCCAGACAGGAGAAGCCGGAAGCGTAGTACGAAGGCTTCTGATTGAACAGGGCGTTGGTATCGAAAAAGAATTTTACGCAGGTATCGTTCTGGACAGACAGTCAGGCATGAATACAATCATGGTATCAACCGAAGGTGGTGTGGAAATAGAGAAAGTTGCCGCTGAAACACCTGAGCTAATCCTGAAAGAACAGGTTAAACCGGGCGGCCATCTTGATGATTTCCAGGCAAGAAAACTTGGTTTCGGCCTTGGTTTAAGCGGTTTGGCACTGAAAAATTTCATACCTTTCATTAAGAACCTTTCAAAAGCTTACGAAGAACTGGATTGCAGCCTTCTTGAGATCAATCCTCTGGTACTGACAACTGATGGTGAAATGATTGCTCTTGACGCCAAAATGAATTTTGACGATAATGCAATGTTCCGCCATCCCGACTATTTGGAACTCAGGGATGAAAGCGAAGAAGACCCGCTTGAAGTGGAAGCTTCGAAATTTGATTTGAACTATATCAAGCTCGATGGTAATGTTGGCTGTATGGTAAATGGTGCCGGCCTTGCAATGTCCACAATGGATCTTATTAAATTATCCGGCGGCGAACCTGCAAACTTCCTTGATGTAGGCGGCGGCGCAAATGTACAGAGAATTTCCAATGCTTTCAGGATTATGATGAGCGATCCTAACGTGAAAGCTGTTCTGATAAATATTTTTGGCGGTATCGTTCGCTGCGACAAAGTTGCAGACGGTATTGTGGAAGCACTGAAGACAGTACAGGTTGATGCACCTGTTATTGTTCGTTTGGATGGAACCAATGCCGTTGAGGGCGCTGAAACACTTAAAAATTCCGGTATGGAATTCAAGGTTGCTACAACATTCGAAGAAGCAGCCAGGAAGGTTACCGAAGTAGTGGGAGCATAACAGCCTTAATAGTTCGTTAAGACGAAGCCCGGCGCTTTTCTGCGTCGGGCATTATTTTTATGAGGAATGATTGAAGGTATTAAGTAACGATAAATTGTATGAGTAGGGCAGATTGCGGGCTTCTTTACTGTCAAAACGCAACGCAGTTAGAGGGGCTACAGATCTTGAATTTACTACTACTTCGCCTATTTTGTATATACATTGTTAGGCTTTCGTGCATTATTGTTTCAGTATTTCTATCAATTCCTTATTTATATATAAAGTCTCTCTTCCGATTTTTTGAGATTCTACTATTCCAATATCTTCAAGTTCTTTTAAATATCGGGAAGCTGCTTTTCTTTCTACACCTAATTTATTTACTACAAACTCAATTTTTGAATATGGTTGCTCAAAAAGCAATTCAACAAGTTCTTTTCTATAGACTTTGGGAGCTTTTTCCTGAACTTTAAGTATTGTAGAATCAAGTTGGTCTTTGATATCTGTAATCCTCTTAATTGTGTCTATTGATGTGCTTTCGACTGCTTTAAGCATAAACATTATCCATTCTTCCCATTTACCTGTCCGATTTGTCTGATTTAATAATCGATAATATTCTGGTTTATTTGCAATTATATACGAACTCAAATATAAAATAGGAACATCAATCAATTCGTTAAGTATCAAATACAAGATATTTAAAATCCGACCAGTTCTACCGTTTCCGTCATAAAATGGGTGAATACTTTCAAATTGGTAATGTAATATTGCCAAGTTTATTAATGGCGACAAATCATCTTGTTGGTTAAAATGAATAATAAAATTTGTCAGCAAGTCAAGTATTTCTGCTTTGTCTTGGGGTGGAGTATAAACTATTTCTCCTGTTGTATCATTTTTCAATACAGTTCCTGAAGTACTTCTAATCCCAGCAGTGTTATCAACCAATTCTTGTTGAATTCCTACAATATCATTTACTCTCAAAAATCCTTGATTTTTCGCAATGTCATATCCATGAAATATTGCTTTGCGATAATTTACAACTTCTTTTGTCTCTGGTGATATATGAGTTTTATTCACAGTCAAGGCTTTGTAAAGCTCATCCTGGGTTGTAATAATATTTTCAATTTCGGAACTATCTTTTGCTTCCTGCAAAACTATGGCATTAATCAACATTCCTTGATTAGGAATTGTTTTTGCAATACCTTTCAACTCAGCTAAGGCAGCCGTAGACTTGTTCGTTTGTCTTAGAATCTCAATGGTTTCCACCATTTCTCTCAAAGGAGGAAGTTTTTCAAGTTGATAATGTGGTGCATTTTGTCCCATATTCTTTTTATTTGTCCCAAAAATACAAATTATGGTACAATTGTCAATATTTCCAATGCTCTTTTCGACACGGTTCGCTCTGCGGACCTCGCTTAGATCCCATCCATTCGACAAGATGAGCAGAGCGAATCTTGGCGAACGGCTACATAAACACGCACAATGAAAGGCTGAAGTAATTCTTGGAGCTTTCAGTATCTTCCATTCCAACGAGGTTAGCAAAATTGTACTTACCCTCTACGTTGAGTGTTACAAGTTTCAGGTCAAGGTCAACACCCAGACCCAGGCCTGCCCCAACCCTGCTGTCGGTAGGATTCATTGTTGGAGGAAAGAGATCAATGCCGTCGATCAGGTTTACATCGCTTGATAGATAGTTGTACTGCAATTCACCAACGCCATAAACATCAACAATAAGTTCTAAAAAATAATAATTTACACCTGCATTTAATGTAATATAACTCTGATTCGCCTCGTAAACAGCATTTTCGATATCTTCCGTGGATTCAATGTCTTCTACTTTCAATTCAGTCAACGGGAACTTATGATATGTTAGTCCGCCTACAAAAACAAAATCATCTGAAAGGCTTACTCTGCCAACCATTCCAATATGGTAACCGGATTTTGTCCCTTCTCTTTTTAAATCGCCATAAACATCGGTATAGTTTCCGTCGATAATTTTTGAAAACTTCAGATTTGAACTGTTATAAACATCATTAATTCTGTCGTTAGGCGTTGATAGGCCAAGCCTGAGGCCAATATCGATCTGAGAATATGCGGAAAAGCTTAAACCAACAAATAGGCTGAATAATATAATAATTTTTTTCACAATTAATTCCCCGAAAATGGTAAAATTCTAATTGTATAATATTACGATTTTTCCGTGAATATGTTTTGATCTTTTATATACATGTAACATTTTTTTTGCTAATGCGTCCAGCCATTAACGGGAATGTTGAAATAAATTTTTATCTGACATTATAATAAATTATTTTGCAAAAGCATTAAAGAGGTAATTTCTTTGTTTCATTTATCAGAAAATTTATCATGAAAACAAACTTGAAGACAATTCTTTTCTTCCTGGGGGTCTGGTTTATAGCATCGCAGGCAATGGCCGAGGAGGAAGATTTTACGATGCCGCTGAATTTCGGAGTATATGCAGGGCTAAATTACAACATGCACAGCCCGGATTTTCCTTATGTACCTGCCGACACTATAATGACCACGAGGCCATTATTGAACCAGGCTTTCTCTGATAATGCCAACGGCCTTGGTGTTAACCTTGGGGCTATTGTAAACTATCCGTTAGATAAAAATTTCGTTCTTAGCGGCCGGCTTGGGCTGAACACAATGAGCGCAACAATAGAAAATACTGACGGAAATGATACATATTCTTACAAAGCAGAAAGAGATGCCTCTTTATATTACCTGGAAGTTTCTCCGGTAGTACAGTTTCATAATCTGCTCCCGCTAAAAAGGCTTTACTTCCTTACCGGCCTGGAATTTGGCATTCCGATAACCGGAGAGTATGACAATAATGAAACACTCACTGAAGGCTCTCAGGAACCATTAGTTTATAATGAAACCGGCGTTGATATAGCAGACAAAAGCGTAAGAGTTGCTTTGAATATTGGTGCAGGATATGTGTTCAATCTTTCTGAGAACACTTATCTGTCTCCTGAAATATCATTCAGAATGCCTTTCAGCGGCGTATCTTCGAATGATATTTATGATTCCTGGGAAGTTCCACAGTTAAGACTTGGAGTAAGCCTCACATTCGGCCTTGGAGAAGACAAACCACAGGATCCGGATCATTTTCTTGATGTTTCTTTTGATGATGTCAGGTATTACGACAAAGCCGGAAACACTGCACCACTCGACAGAATTAAAGTTGAAGAAGTTCAGTACACAGAACTTTTCCCGATGATACCTTACGTTTTCTGTGAAGAAAATATGCCTTTCCCTGATAAGAACAACCAGGCACTGTCTGCCGAAATGGAAACAGGTGATTTCAGTATTGGCTCTTTGGGTGCGGATGCACTTGAAATAAATATGCATACCCTGGATATTATCGGCGAAAGAATGGCAGTAAATGACAATGCTACGATTAAAATTATCGGTACCGTTGACGGCTCTAATGAATCCTCCGAAAGTGATCTTTCAGCAAAAAGAGCAGAATTTGCAAAAAATTATCTTATTATAAATTATGGTATCAAACCTGATAGAATTTCAACAGTTGCAGGAGAACTCCCCGAAAAACCTTCGGCACAAAAAGATCCTGACGGAATTGAAGAAAACAGGAGGATTGAATTCAGCAGTAATGATCCTTCAATTCTTGAGCCTATTATTATCGACCGTGAACGCCAGGCTCTGGCTGAACCTGACCTGATTGAATTTGTTCCTAAAGTAAACAGCTCCGATTCACTTAGAAAATGGAAACTTGAGATTTCCCAGTCCGGCGACGTGATTCGTGAATTTAATGGCACAGGAAACGTTCGCCCGGTAAAATGGGTAATTCTGCCTGATGAACTTAAAGCGAGCGAACTGCCGGTAGAATACACATTATATGTGGAAAACATAGCTGATATGGAAAACACTGCTTTCGGTTCGGTTCCTGTTGATTTTTATTCTTTCTCAAGGAAAAAAGTTGAAGACCGCGCCGACAGAACAATCTCCAAATTCAGCCTGATATTATTTGATTTTGATAATGCTGATATTTCTGACAAAGATATTCATATCCTTGATAAAAATGTACTCCCGGCCATAAGTTATAATTCAATAGTTCAGATTTACGGCTATTCCGACAGAATCGGTAACGAATCTTATAATAAGAAACTGGCCGAACAAAGGGCAAAAACTGTAAAGGACTACCTTAGCGGCAAAGTTAAAGCTAAAAAATATGAAGTTCAGGGGGTTGGCGAAAACAATATGATTTTTGATAATAACCTGCCAATAGGGCGTCAGCTTTCAAGAACAGTACAGATTTATGTGATTACGCCAAAAGAGTAGATTGGATTATCCAATTTTCATGCATTTTGGAAAAAATTGATTGTTGTTATATTTTATAATCCCAACCCTTTTATGATCAGAGGGTTGGGAAAGTTATTAAAAGATGTGTTGTGAAATCGGGCTTCCGAATTATGTTACTATTCAGCACAAAGGAAAAATAAGTTAGATTTTTTTAAATCTAAAAAAATGTCACTCCCCGACAAGCCGAGGGCAGGCTGAACGAAATGAAGAGTCTATTCTTAATATTTGTTTGCAGATATTGTATGAAAGAAGGGGCCGGGGGGAGGTAGGAAGGGAGCCTGTTCTATTTCTCTCGAAAAGAATGATTTCTCAAATAAAAGCTGTCTTAATCCGGCAAATATTCGGAAGTTATTCTATATATAATGCCAAAAAATCATTTATCCCAACGTCATATTTAAAGAAAGTGTAAAATAAACTCTCACTGTTTGAAATTTTATTTCGGCGGCGCGGGCCATCCTCCTATAGGAATTCTGCTGAACAGGCTTTTGTTAATGTAATTGTATGATATTATTGGCTTTAATGCCGTTGGTGTGTTCTTTGGAAACAATTTTTTGTGCCGGAAACCCGCTGTTTTATGCTTTCCGAGCGTTCCCCCAAGCTTTCCGAGCATTCCCCCAAGCTTTCCGAGCGTTCCCTCGTGCTTTCCGAGCCTTCCCTCGTGCTTTCCGAGCCTTCCCCCAAGCTTTCCGAGCGTTCCCCCAAGCTTCCCGAGCCTTCCCTCGTGCTTTCCGAGCGTTCCCCCAAGCTTTCCGAGCGTTCCCCCAAGCTTTCCGAGCGTTCCCCCGAGCTTCCCGAGCCTTCCACCGTGCTTCCCGAGCATTCCCCCGAGCTTTCCGAGCATTCCCCCGTGCCTTCCGAGCGTTCTCCAGAGCCTGATTATCGCTGATATATGTTATCATAGCGTTGGTTCGTGCCGTCTTAGCGTTGGTATGTGTCATCTTAGCGTTGGGATGTGCCGTCTTAGCGTTGGTATGTTACGTCTTAGTCTTGGTATGTTACGTCTTAGCGTTGGTTTGTGTCGTCTTAGCCTTGGTTCGTGCCGTCTTAGCCTTGGTATGTGTCGTCTTAACGTTGGGATGTGCCGTCTTAACGTTGGTTCGTGCCGTCTTAACGTTGGTGCGTGCCGTCTTAGCGTTGGGATGTGCCGTCTTAACGTTGGGATGTGCTTCCAAAAATATTTTTTCAGGTAAAATTTTACTCAGAAAACACAGAAATTTACTTTTTTGATATTGAATTTCGTTCTATTAGTCCTGTCGATCCATTTTATCAATTGCTGTTTCTATCCGAAAGTGCCGGTAATCGCTTTTGCCGGGTGAATATTTATTTAAAAATTAATGAAGTTTGCTATGCCCGGCAATATTGAGAATCCAAAGGCCCATAATTTCCATCGGACGGGGGCGGAAATGCCCCGGGCGCTTTGCCGCGACGGAATTATTGTTTCGGATTATCATATTTTAAAAGGTTTATAAGCGAAGATAGCGGATTATCTTTTATACAATAGAAGCATATTTCCTTAATACCTGGAGCACAGCGGCAAAATCTTTGGGATATTCCGCCTGGAATTCCAATTGCTCACTGGTTTCCGGATGATTAAACTTCAGGCTTCGGGCGTGCATGGATATCCTGTTCATGATCGGTTTTTCTTCTGTTCCTTTTTTCAGGTTGAACCTGCGTTTAACCGATGAAACATAAAATTCGCTGCTGTCTCCGTAAATATCATCAACTATCAGCGGATTGCCTATGGCCGAGCAGTGTACCCGAAGCTGGTGCTGACGCCCGGAAATCAGGTTTACTTCCGCAAGGGTCGCTGCCCTGAAACTTTCAAGAATTTTTATTATCGAAAGTGATTCCTTGCCTCTTGCCGATGGGATCATCTGCCCGGCTTTCCTGGGGTTGTGGGCAAGTGGAATATCTACTTCCATTTTGTCTTCTATCATCCTGCCCTTCAGTATGGCATGGTATATTTTCGTGATTTCCTGGTTCTGGAACTGGTCATTCAGGCTTTTGTGCGACTCTGCATTTTTAGCAAAAACCATAATTCCGCTTGTTCCCTTGTCCAACCTGTGAACAACAAATATTTTTTCGTAAATATCCCCGAGAATTTTATAAAGGCTTGGCAGGGTGTGATCATATCTGTCCGGAATAGAAAGAATCCCGGATGGTTTGTTAATTACAATAATATCATCATCTTCAAAAATTGTTTGGTATGTATCCTGATTTTTCATCTTTTTTCCGTACTGAAATATATTAAATTTAATCCTTGTTTTGCTTCAATCTTTATCCCGAAGCAGAGCGAAAAATTTATAATTGATAATTAAAGTATTTGATAATATTTTCAAAATTAATTCCTCCAAACCCTCCCTGAAAAGGAAGGGTAAGAGGTTAAAGCTATTCCTTTGAATCCCGGCAGGTCGTTGACATAAAGGGTTCGTGAAAGTAGTTTATAAAAATATATGATAATAACATCAATTTCAATTATTTGCCAATTAATTAATTTTTAGTTTGGCTGCATACATTTTAGCTGAAATCACCTGATGCTGATTTGAATGTATTATACATCAGCATTGTTATTGTCATTGGCCCTACACCGCCGGGAACCGGAGTAATAGCTTTAGCTTTCGGTTCAACTTCAGCGAAGTTTACATCGCCAACAAGCCTGTAGCCACGCTTTGCGCTTGCGTCTTCAACCCTGTTTATACCAACATCAATTATTACAACACCGTCTTTCACGTGGTCTGCTCCAATAATATTTGCCCTGCCAACAGCGGCAATAAGTACATCTGCCTGTTTTGTATAATACTTAATATCTTTAGCAGCTGTATGGCAGATTGTTACAATGGCATTCGCATCAGGAGTTTTCTGGTACAGTAGATTGGCTATTGGTTTACCGACTATATTGCTGCGCCCGACAACAACCACATGCTTACCTTTCATATCAATATCGGTACGCTTTAGTAATTCCATAATCCCGCCGGGGGTACAGGAAACAAATCCGGGCAAACCGATAACGAGGCGGCCTATACTTTCAGGATGAAAACCGTCAACATCTTTATCAGGGCTGATTGTTCTGATTACTTTATTTTCGTCGATATGACCGGGGAGAGGCAACTGAACCAAAATGCCATGGATTTTATTGTTGTTATTCCATTCTTTAACTTTGTTCAGTACATCTTCTTCGCTTACGTCCGGTTCCCATTTTTCAACAATGGAATAATATCCGAGGTCTTCGCAGGCTTTGGCCTTGCTTCTAACATATACCTGCGATGCGGGATCTTCTCCTATTAGGAGTACTGCCAGGCCCGGCTGTATTCCTTTTTCCTCTTTAAGTTTCGCTGTTTTTTCTTTTAATTCTTCTCTGATTTGCGCAGAAATAAGTTTTCCGTCAATAATTGTTGCCATAATCTTATGCCTCCTGTGTATAAATTTTTGATGCAATATAGAAAAAAAAATTATGGCAATAAACCCTAAAATTTAATGGTTTATCGTTAGAATTTGCAGATATGAAATCTTTTGAAAATTTTTTATGAATAAAAGCTTACCTGCAGCCTATTCTGTCTAAGTATGATGCAAATAATTTTTCCATATCGGGTGATCTTCCTGATTTAATTACAGCATTCCTGTAGCATGCATAGGCGCGGTTCATAACGTTATAATCTTCGAAGAATGCTGCCAGTATTAATTCGTCCATGGCTCCGGGTTTTTCTCCGGTGCTTTTCCTGATTTTATCATACTCAACAAAAAATTCCGGAAATGTTCTTTTATCCATCAGCATAATACAATTTTCAATCGATTTGTCTTTTCCGGATTCAACTTTCCAATAGTAACATTTGCCCGGCTGAACTCCAAGTTCCTGCAGGTCTATGGGAGTTTTCTTACCCCTGACTTCTTTTTTTGCAATAATTTTATTCTTGTCGTCTTTTATCACGACGAAATATTTTTCAGTATTGCCACCTTGCCATGAAAATTCAACTTTGGAATCTATCAGGTAAGAGGTTTTGGGCATTCTGGCCTGGATTGTATTATAGCCGTCACCGGAAACTAAAGAACTTATACTGTTCAGGTTGCTGCTAATTGAATGATCCGTACCTGCAATATCCTCGGCTTTTTCAAGGGCATTTATATCTTCGCCAACCGCTCTTTCAACCGACCCGAGAGTTGACATACTGCCATGGTAGTCATCCTTTTCGAACAGGTCGTCGGCGCTGCTCATTTCTTCAATCACATAATCGGCCATTCTTTTCGTTGTGGATGCATCTTTGGCAATAACTTTTTTTACGAGCGAGCTGACTTTATAAGTTCCCTTATCTTTGACCTCCAGGGTGGTACCATTTTTATGAACCATACCTATATAAGAATTCTTACCAATTTTTATTGATTGTTTTTTTGTTAATTTATCTCCTGATTTCAGGTTAATCCATTTTTTCCCTTTTTTTACCTGGGTTTTACCATTCAGGGCAAGCACGTTAAATTCATAAGCATTTGAAACGGAAAATGCCATAAATATTATCAAAAATAAAGGCAGTATCTTTCTCATTTTATCACCGGTTTTATTTAAACTATCTTGTCATCCTGTATTTGAAAGCAGCATACATTTTTTCATAATTTTCAGTTTCCGGAAGAATTTCCAGAGCTTTTCGGAAAGCTCTGTCAGCCTCAATAAAGAGTTCATTTTTTTCGAAATACGAAGCTTTTAAAATTTCTTTCATCGGAGAATCAGCTGATCCATAATACTCTTCAATATTCCGGAGGTCATTTTTTACCTGCTCAGATTTTTCCTTGCTGAGGAAAAGTACTGCGTTATCATGAGAAATTATCATCTGCTCCGGAGTCTGAGATACATTCCAGAAATAGTAACTGCCTCTTTCCAGGCCAATATCATCAATATTAATTGTAATAGAAGTATCGCTGACTATTTTGCTGAATGCGATTTCGTCGAACCTGTCGCGGATTGTAAATTTATATTCTTTCAGAGTGGCTGATTTGTACCATTTGAATTCTGCGCCCGGGCCTGTCATGCTTGTTTTAAAAGGAAATACAAGCCTTATTGTCATGTCTTTTCCAACAGGATCAGAGATTTTTCCTTCGCTGTCATAATTTTTAATTATCAATTCGGAAGATCTTTCCACAGCACCGGTAATTCCCATCGATTCGTGGTAGTCGCTGTCGGAAAAAAGGTCTTCGGCTTCGGACATTTCATCAACTATGTATTCTGTTAGTTTCTTACTAAGTTTATCTTTTTTCTTAAGTATTTCCGAGTTTAGTTTATTAATACTGTATTCTCCTGGTTTATCCAGTTCCACTGTGCGTCCGCTTTCGTGAACCAGGCCGAGATAAGATTTCCCGGAAAGCTTAATTTTGTCGTTTTCTTTTAGCACCATGCTGTTTTTCAAAGGTTTCCATTTACCTTTGTTCATGCTTATTTTTATTCCTCCTTTGGCTGCGAGAACTTTAAATTTATAATCATCTTCCTCGGCATTGATAAAAAATCCTAAAAGGAAAATTATGATGAGTGGATATATAAGTTTTTTCATGACTGACTCCTGTTAAGTGATCTTTTTCAACATGTTTATTAAAGCAGGTTTAAGAGAATCATTGTAAATCTGATAAGCGAAAATAGACAGTGCCGATGCGAACAGCGCTTCGGTAAGGCTGAATTGAAATCGAAACAGGCTATATGAATATACTGTCAACGCCATCATGCTCAAAGATTCTATCACAAATATTAGCAGGCTCCCTAACTCGAACCATGAAATATTTTTAACACAAATGTAAGAAAAAATTATCATATTAGCATAACATAAAATTATGGCAATAATAATACTTACCCATCCGGGCATTTTTCCGGTATAAATTCCCTTCCCGATCATGGAAATAATGTTTGCCTGGATCTCTGTTCCGGTCATATCCGGGAATGTTCTGCCTGCAAATCTTTCGTTCATCGGGGTGAAATAAAGCCTTTCAAGAAGATCGTATTTTCTGAATGCTCCAACTACTCCAAGCAGAATTATTTTTCCCCTGATAAATTCTTCTGTAATTCCTTCCCGAACAAGTGATATACCTTCTATAAAAGGAAACTTACGGTAATTTCCCCTGTAATGTATTATTTCAGTTTCACTGTTTCTGTTTTCAATTTGATTGTATGCTCCGGGTGAGTATATCGACATAATTTCCATTCCGAAGGAGTTGATTTTTTTACCCTTAAATTCAAATTTAGGCTTAAAATCCCTGACAGTGAAATATTGTTTCAGATCATTACTGATCACTGTGCTTATTCCAATTTTAAAATCTTCAGATGGCATAAAAATTTTATCACTTGTTATCAGGGTATCATTTTTAAGCCGGGCAGAGAAAACAACATTCTTTACATTTTTAATTGCATCGGCAAGGGATAAATCGTCAATTTTTTTATTACTTTTCTTCAATATTGTATTTATGCCTACTACTTTCGGATGAAATTGGTGTACATCTCTTATCAATTTTGCAAGGCCGGCATTGCTAAGATTTTCAATATCGATAATTACAATATTTGTATCTGCTTCGGTTGTTTGCTTGTCTTCAATTTTGGAATAGTGTATGTCAGTTATCTGAAAATCTTCAAGAGAGTCCTTTATAGGTTCAAAAATATCAAAACTGAAAAATGCAGGAAGCACAAACATAAATACCAGCACCAGAAGTGTTGAAAAAAGAGAATCCCGCAATATTTTTTTATTTATCAGCATATTTTCTGAACAGCCTTTCCCTGAAGTTTTTCATTCTCCCTGAATTTCTGAATTTTTGGGGCATTAATCTTTTCGCTCTTTTCATTGCAATTTCTTTCAGGGAATCGTTATATAACTCATAGCCCTGTTTGCACAGCAGCAATGCAAAAAACACACCCGCATTTTGTGCCTGGACACCGAAATAGTAGAATAAACCCATTAAAAATAATAAAATTATCAGAATCTGACTAAATGTTCCTAATAAACTGACCGGCTCGTATAATGATGGAAATTTTCTTCTGACAAATGAATACAGGCACATATTGAAAAAAATTACCATAACGGTGAAAGCCTGGGAATAGGAATAGGGTACTGAAGTAAGGTAACTATTTTCCAGCATCATTGAAATGATATTTGCATGAACAACAACGCCGTACATGTCCGGGTAATTTTTTCCTACATATCTGTCGTTCAGCGGTGTGAAGAACATATCTTCATTCGTGGGGGAAATTACATCCGGCCCCATAAATCCCAGCAGGACGATCTTACCTTCTAAGAAATGCAGGCTGTCCCGCATTTTAAATAATTGAAATGCATCAAGGGTTCTGTATTTGTCCGTGTTTCTCCTGAAATTAATTATAAATTCTGTTTGCTCGGGTGCTGCCATCATTCTGTCAACTGACTCGGGCCTGTAAATCGATGCAACCTGCAAAGCAAAAGATAGTTCCCTGCGGTTTCTGACAAATTCTTTAGGTGTAAAATTTCTTACTGTTCTGTAATTATCATCCCGGACTATAAAATTTGCATAGCCGCTTTTCGCGTTCCTGCTGAACTTTTCATGTGAAGTTTTAATAGTATCCCAATAATTCCACCTGTTATTGTAATCGTATAGTTCGCTTACAAGAACCAGGTTGTTGGTTTTTGCAAATGCTCTTGCCAGGGGATCATCAAGGTCATCGGATTTCAATTCGCGAAAAAAGCTGTCAATTCCAATTACTTTGGGCGAGTATCTATTGATAATATTTATTTGGGCAGCTATACCTTTACGATTAAGCAGGCCAATATTAACTAAAACAATATTTGTATCAGGAATTGCATTTTCATCCATAATTTTCGAGAATACAATATCGCTGATCTGGAAATCTTCAAGTGTGTTTTCAATGGGATTAAGGAAATCAACCTGGAATATATAGGGAAGAAATTTCAGTATTAGTATTACTAAAATCGTACTAAGGATGTTATCAATGTTGACAAACTTCATAAGGCCCTTGCAACTATTTCACCAATTGAATATAAAAAACATATTATTCAAGAGCAAGAGTTTTTTTAAAAAAAATTAATAATTGCTGCTTGTTGTTGATAAATGTAAATATACTATGATGTTACAGATATGAATTATCATAGAATATGAGATATATATGAAAGCAGCAAAAGCATGATTGTTTGGTCTTTGCGGCACAAGATAAAAAATATTCAGATTCGTCAGGGGAAAGAATATTTTTTTATGATTAAAATGCCAAAAGTTTAAAATTGTGGCATAAATTGGGTTTGTTCTATAGCGTTTCGATTTTTTACATTTTAGGAGATATTCAGGGTATTGGAATGCCAGGCCGGAGATATTTTGGAATACGGCTAAAGAATGAAAAACCATGAATGGACAGGATGTTACTATTACAATTTCTCAATCTGGTCTTTATTTAACCCGGTACATTCCATTATTGAATCATTATCCATACCAGCTATTTTAAGTTTCTTTGCAATTTTCATTGCTTCGGATTTTCTAACATTGTATTCTGCATCCATTTTCATCGACCATGCCATACTTGCGGCATAATGCAGATCCTCGAGGTGCTTTTTGTAGCCAATGTATTCGTCATTGTCTAATTTGTCTGTTTTCCACAATTCTCTGGCTTTGTCAATACCCCTGGCAGTGAAACTATCTTTAATTTCATTGTTTTTCAGATAATAAATCCATTCGTCCAGTTTGTCTTTTGCAATATCATCAAATTGATTTACCTTAATCACATAGTATTCTGGAAAAATTTCGGAAGGTTTCTTTTTTCCTAAATATTCAGCCTGTTTTGGTGAAAGTATCAGTTTGTCATTTTTGTGGATACCGGTAAAATCCGTTTTTCCGTGATAAATATAATCATCTCCCTGCCCAAGGTCGAAATAAACAATGTTGATTGAATAGATCTTTTTGATATTAATATAAGGTTCGCCTACGCTTATATGTTCTGTAAGGGTTTTTGATGAGCCGTAAGCCATTCTGTGGAAATAATCATATTCCTGCTCATTTTGGATTTCAATGATAACAAGTTCGTCTTTTGAATTTCGGACAAGCATATCAACCCGGTTAAATTTATCTTTTTCAAACTGCCGGTTGCTTTCGCTTTCAAGGATGGTTTCAATACTAACATTTTCTTTGAGCAATTCAGACAGGAAGCCTTCCAGAACAGAATAGTCTGCTTTGTTGCGCAGGAGCCTTTTGATTGCCCAGTCGAATCTTATTAAATTTCTGTCTGCCATTGTTTTCGAAGCCGGATATCGACATTTTTTACAATAATTTCCTATTTTCAGAACGGCTTAATTTAATCAATATTTTTGAAATATCAATAATAAGATCGGATAATAATATTAATCGGATTTGTATGAAATGTTCTAATTTGATACTAATGTATTTTAATCCTGATTTAAATCAAAATTTCTCAATTATTATCTATTGCATAGCAAAGGATTTTAATATAAATTTGTGTTCGTTGAAAATGATTTTTTAATTCGACTTTTATAGATAGGAGCTTAATATGGCTTACGTACCGAATACTGACCAGGACCGCAAGGAAATGCTTGAACAGATTGGTGTGGAGAATTTTGACGAATTAATCGCTAAAATTCCTGAAAACATCAGGTTCAAGGGTGATTTGAATATCCCTGATTCCCTGTCAGAATATGAAGTAATAAAACTTATTGATTCTTATGCTCAGAATAATATTGCTGCCGATTCCCATATTTGTTTTATGGGGGGCGGAGCTCACGACAGGTATGTTCCATCCATGGTGTATAGCGTATTGGAACGTCCGGAATTTAAAACAGCATACACACCCTATCAGGCTGAAGTATCACAAGGGACGCTTCAGGCCATGTACGAATTCCAGACAATGATATGCCAGCTTACAGGAATGGATGTTGCAAATGCTTCGCTTTATGATGGAGGCACTGCAATTGCAGAAGCTGCTTTCCTGGCAAACATTCAAACAAAAAAATCCACATTTCTGATAGCCGGTAAGCTTAACCCGCATTATCAGCGCGTTCTTTCAGATATTACAGCCGGTAAAGAATTCAATTTTATTGAATGTTCCACCGATGACGGACTTTGCGATCTGAATAAGCTTGAAGAAAATATGAATGCGGATGTTGCTGCTGTTATCACACAGCAGCCAAATGCTTATGGTAATATAGAAGATGTTTTTGGAATTGAGAAAATTGCTCACACCCACAAAGGTTTGTTTGTTGTGGTTGTTGATCCGATTTCTCTCGGAGTTCTGGAAGCTCCAGGTAATTATAATGCAGATATAGTTGTAGGTGAAGGGCAGCCCCTCGGTATCCCGATGAGCTATGGTGGCCCTTACCTCGGATTATTTGCCTGTAAGCAGAAATTTGTTCGCAAAATGCCTGGCAGGCTTTCCGGTGTTACAGTCGATTCCGACGGCAATCGCGGTTTTGTTCTTACATTACAGACAAGAGAACAGCAGATCAAGAGAGAAAAGGCAACATCAAATATCTGTACTAACCAGGGATTGTTTATGCTTGCCGCTACTGTTTACATGGCTACAATGGGTAAATCAGGAATAAAAGAAGTTGCAGAGCAGTCTTTCCAGAAAGCACACTATCTTGCTAAGAAAATTGCAGAAATCCAAGGATTCCAGCTGATGAATGACAAACCCTTCCTTTATGACTTCCTTGTTGAAACTCCGATTCCGGCAAAAGAGATCATCGAAGAAGGCGAAAAGGCCGGTTTTCTTGCAGGTATCGACAGCTCTCGATTCCCGGGTTGCAAACCGGGACTGTTGATTTCTGTTACAGAAAAACGCAGCAAAAAGGAAATGGATGATTTTGTTGAATTTTTGAAAAAATTCGCAAAATAATATTTGAAAATGATTATTAAGTTGTAATGTAAGTTTGAACAATTGTCGTTCCGAGCGTAGCGAAGTATCCAAAGAATTAGTGAAAACCATATCCTTCATTATATTCAGAACGACAAAAATAAAGTTCAGATTTATAAACATCTTAAAAAAAGATAAATAAAGCCTGTCCCGACTTAATTTGGAAAACGGGCGGGCTTTTTTCAAGTTTTGAAGAATATAATATTTCGATTTCAAGATGCAATTTATAAACAAGGAAAGAATAAATCAGATTAGGGATTATACCCTGAAACGTCGGAAAGTATTAATTATCGGCGGAATTTTCCTTGTTATATCAGCTTTTATTCTTTTTTCAGATCACGGGGTAATTTCATTAATCAGCCTGCAATCGAAGAAATCTGAGCTTGCCGGTGAGATTGAATCCCTGAAAACCAGGGAAGATTCCCTGAATGCCATAATTAATCGTCTTCATAGCGATACCCTGGAAATTGAACGAATTGCCAGGGAAAAATACGGTATGGTCAGGAAAGGGGAGAAGGTTTACTATATTTTGAAATCGGAAAATAGAGATAACTAATTGAAATAATAATATTGGAGTAGCAAAATGAAAGAAGCAGTTTATTCAGACAAGGCTCCCGCACCAATCGGGCCTTATTCACAGGCAGTAAAAGCAAGTGGTAATTTTATGTTTATTTCCGGCCAGATTCCTTTTGATGCAAGTGGTAAATGCGTTGGTGATGAAATTGTAGGACAGACTCACCAGTCAATTAAAAACATCATTGCTATTCTTGATGAAGCAGGCGCAACAGTTAATGATGTTGTTAAAACAACAGTACTTATGAAAGATATGAACGACTTCGTGAAAATGAACGAAGTTTACAACGAATATTTTGGCGAGAGCAAACCGGCAAGGGCTGCATTCGAAGTTGCAAGGCTTCCAAAAGACGTTCTTGTTGAAATCGAAGCAATCGTTCTGGTAAAATAATCTGAATGCAATATAATCGTCCGACGACTTAAATCCGTTGGACGATTAGTTTATTAGGTATATTATTTAGGTATTTATTCATGTATAAGAATTAAGGTTGAGATTCAGGAAAAAAAATAGTATTAAGAATAACTTTCCGGGTAAAGCCTGTATTTTATTTATTGTTTTCATATTTCTGAGTTCACTTTTGTTTGCTCAGATACCTCAGGATTCCACTGCTTTGAATGAAGTTGTTAACAAAGAGAAATCCATTGTTGTTATGGATAGTACGGATAACGAGCAGGAGAATGATGCTTCTGAAGAAAGTTATAATTTTAAAATGCAGAAATCAACAACAAAGGCTATTGTTTATTCTCTGATTTTTCCTGGCCTGGGGCAGGTATACACGGAAAATTACTGGAAAGTTCCGATTTTCGCAGGTGCTGCGGGAACACTTGTTTATTTTATTGCCGATAACTGGTCGAAGTATAATGGTAAAGTGGACGAAATTGCTGTTATTGATAGCAGGATAGACGATCTTGAAATGCAGATCAGTCTTATAGAGGAGAATGGGGAAGATGTTCCTTCCGAGTTAAACTATGCCCTGAGCGTTGCAGAAGATTCGCTCGACTTGCAGAAAAGATGGAAAGAACTTTACAGGGACAACCGCGACCTTAGCGGCCTCTATCTTATGGGTGTTTATCTTATTGCCACAGTGGACGCTTATGCCGGGGCGCATCTATTTGATTTCAATGTTGATGAAAATCTTGCCTTTGCCGTGCTTCCAAATATCAGGCGCGGCGTAACACTGAATTTATATTACAAATTTTAACTGTTATTAATTACTTTTCGTTTCCCGGAAGTTCTATAATAAATGTTGTACCCTTGCCGGGGCTGGAATCCTTTATGGATATTTTCCCTTTATGATATTCCTCGACTATTCTGCGCACAAGGCTGAGCCCCAAGCCCCAGCCGCGTTTTTTGGTTGTGAAGCCGGGATTGAATGCAGATCTTTTCTGCTTGGCATTCATTCCTTTTCCGGTATCTGAAACTGTAATAATTATTTTCTGTCCGGAAGCTATGCCAGCTGATATTCTAACTTCGCCTTTTTTATCTTCAATAGCTTCGGCGGCATTTTTAATAAGATTTTCCAATACCCATTCAAAAAGCTCAATATTAATATTTGCCATAATATCCGGATCAATATGGCGCACAATATCAACCTTTCTCTTAAGGTGCGGAAGACGTTTTTCAAAGTAGATACTAACTTTTTCTATCAATTCGGAAAGATTATTATGTGATTTTTCAGGCATTGAACCGATTTTTGAAAACCTTGTTGCGATTGTACTTAATCGGTTAATGTCATTCTGCATTTCGTCGATTGTTTCATGTATCAGCTCAGGTTCGTCTTTATTTATCTTCAGTATTTCAATCCAGGCCATGAGCGATGACAGAGGAGTGCCAAGCTGATGTGCAGCCTCCTTTGCCATACCCACCCATACTTTCTGCTCTTCACTTTTCCTGATATTAGAAAATGCCATATACCCGACAAAAATGAAAACAAACACAATTATCAAAGCAACTAAAGGGAACAATAGCAGATAATTTACCAGCGGGGAATTTGTATAATATATTTTTGTGGTAATCATACCTTCTTTTACAACAAGCGGGGGATAACTTGACTTCATTTCATCAATAAAATCATTCAGGTATTCCCGCCTGTCCTTCATAGTCATTTCCTCGGAAAAAGAAATATTTAAGGTCCACTCTTCGAATGGAGCTATCGGTTCATCTTTTTCATCAGTCAGAATTACAGGAAAGGAGATAGTTGTATTGATATTTGTCATGAAAAATAAAAAATCATCAACGTTTTCCAGGCCTGCGTAATGCTGATACATGTCTGCATAAAATGTTATCAGTTTCTGTTCTCTCTTTATCAGATCGCTAACCATTAACTGTGTAAACAGAATAACTGCAAGCAAAATAATAAATGCTCCGAAGGCCAGGGATATTTTAATATGCAATTTGGATAGATTAATACTTATCGCTTTTTTAAAAAATTTATAATATGCAGCCATTTCTACCCGATGTTTATGTTCAATTTTAAAAATTATTCGGAATGTTTCAATATTCTGATCTTATGAAGTTTGTCATTCTGAACGAAGTGAAGAACCAATATATTATGCAAATTTTTGATTCTTCGATGCGCTCAGAATGACATCTTTTTCGGCTTTTGAAACATCCCAAAGAATGATATTCAATAATAAGAACGATTTAAAATTTTATATAATCTAAATCATCTACTGAAATTTCTTTTTGTTCGCTGGTTTCCATTTTCTTAACCTGAAGAATATTTTTATTCATCTCATCTTCACCAATAATAACGGTATAAGGGGCTCCGGATTTATTGGCTTCCCGAAATTGTGCTTTCATCGAACGGCGAAGAATATCAGATAATACATTGTGCCCTTTAGAACGGAGTTTATTGATTACATTCAGAGAATATTCCCTTGGTGAATCCCCGGCACAGATTACATAGAAATCCGGTACTGGTGCATTTTCCGGTAATGCTTTTTCAGCTTCCAAAACAAGAAGTAACCTTTCAACACCCATAGCAAAACCGACTGCCGGTACTTCTTTCTTGGACCCGAGTTGCTGGAGCAGGCCGTTGTAGCGCCCGCCGCCTCCGAAAGAATCCTGTGCGCCAAGAGCAGAACTTTGGAATTCAAAAACCGTATGGCAATAATAATCCAGCCCCCTAACTAAAGTAGGAACTTCCCGGTACTCGATACCAAGCTTTTCCAGGCCAGCTTTAACTTCATTGAAGTGATTGCTGCTTTCTTCATCAAGGTAATCTGTTATTACAGGTGCATTTTTAACGGCTTCGATATCATTTCTGTTTTTCGAATCAAGTATTCGAAGTGGATTCTTATCTAAGCGGTTCTGGCTATCCTCGGAAAGCTGATCTTTTATTCCTGAGAAATATTCAACAAGTGCTTGCCTGAATTTCATTCTTGATTCTGTGTTGCCGATTGAATTTAATAATAATTGATATTCTTTGATCCCGGCAGATTTTATAATATCATTAGCGAGAGCAATATTTTCAATATCACTCTCGGGATATGGTGAACCTATGGTTTCTGCCCCATACTGGTGGAACTGTCTCTGGCGGCCTTTCTGCGGATTTTCGTATCTGAAAAATGGCCCGAAGTACCAGTATCTGAGTACTGATGATTGTTGAATAAGAGAGTTTTGAAGTACCGAGCGGCCAATTGCAGCTGTCATTTCCGGGCGTAATGTGATTGAATCGCCGCCCTTTGATTCGAATGTGTACATTTCTTTATTCACAACGTCTGTGTTTTCTCCGATTCCCCGCGAGAATACTTCTGTTTTTTCAAATATTGGCGTTCTGACTTCATTGTATGAGAATTTGGCTGAAGATTTCCTGAAAACATCTTCTATGTAATGCCAGTTATGCATTGTGTCCGGCAGAATGTCTTTTGTTCCTCTTATTGCCTGAATCATAATATTTTTCCTTTTCGATTTCTGAATAATTACAAATATAATTCGATTTTAAATTTTCTCATAAAAAAAGCGGCCTTAAAAATAATTCAAGGCCGCTGATAAATTCCCCGTATCAGCTATTTTTCCACGTGCATCCTACGAGAAATTTTTCTCGTGGGTGTTTCCAGCACGTAATAATATACGCCCGATGATAGTGATTCCACATTAAAATCGACGGAATGCATGCCTGGGTTGAGAGATTCACTCAATATAGTTAAAACTTTATTTCCCTCTATATCATAAACATACAAAGCAGTATGTCCTTTTTCGAATAGTTCAAATTCAATTTTTGCCGTATGCTTCACTGGATTTGGCATATTTTGTGTAAGCGTCAGCCTGCTGTCTCCGTCGAAAAGCCTGGCGCCACCTTCCTGGCAAACTCCTTCAAGTGAAAAGCTTCCCTTTTCTTCGTATATAACAAGTTTTCCACGCCCGATCTGTGCGATATCTTCAAGCATAATGTCTGTTTCTGTAGCATTTCCAAGAGCTGCTTTAAACGGTATCATTGCCAGTATGCCATCCCCGTCAGAATCAACGGGCAATGTTACGAACATGAATCGCTGATTTTCATCAATCGAATCAGCCCGGCTTCTTAAGCTGGTTTCCTGAGGCTCGAGCAAAGTAGCATTGTATCTCAGCCTTGCTTCAAACCCGCTTACTCCGGGCGGCACTCCGCGCTCGCTGATATTCTCAATTTTAATCGGAAATGCTACAATATCTCCGGCCTTCGCATTAATGTCACTGCCGCTAATTTTAATTGTATCAATAATAAGCGGAACTCCCTCTCCATAAAGAAATATTCTTGCAGGAGAAGCTTCTCCGTCATATTCAAATTCAAGATACCCGTTTATTCGGCCAAGCCTTTCAGGTATGAAGCGGATTATCATTTCATGGCCTTGGTCAGGATTTAACGTAACGGGACCTTCTCCGCTGATAATATCAAAGTGTTCAGTATCCGGGCTTTTAACTGAGATATCCGTTATTTCGATAGCATCGTCCCTGTTATTCCGAACTATCATTGTAATAGTAGAGTCTTTATAATCGCCAAGTTCAACCTGCCCGAAATCAATGTAATCTGCAATTGTTCTAAGTCCTGGTTCAATACCGATACCTTTTAATTCAGCTGTTACTGTTGTACCGGGGATCTTGATATTCAGGTTGGCAAGCCTTTCCCCAATATTACCGGGAGTGAACCTTAATTCGATTGAAACTGTATCGCCGGGATCAATTTCAAATGGAGGCATACCTTTCAGAATGGTAAAGTCATTTGCGGCAAGGCCGTCTGTCTCAAAATCATAGACTTTTACAGTATAGTCATTTTCATTAATCAGAAATGTTGTGACTATGGAATCGGCAAGTTCCCCGTAAACCACACCTCCGAAATCAATATTAAATGCCAGAAGCGAAGCTCCCCTGATGCTGAATACACCGTCAGTGGAATCCATTTGAAGGTCGCGCTTTTTCCTGTTCCATATCTTTGCAGTGGAATCCCAGCTTGATGTAAGAACACGGGCGCCGTCGAAGTTCATAACAGCTGTTTTCACGGTGCTTGTATGCTCAAGGAATGTAACAACGGAATCACCGGTATTGGCATCCCACATTTTTACTTTCTGATCGAAACCTGATGTTAAAATCGTATCTCCGGTTGCATCAAAAGCAGAAAACATTATTGCTGAAGAACTGCCGCTTGTATCAAGGTGGGCAACAGCAGATAGTTGAGTTTCAGAAGCAACATCCCAAACAGTGGCACCGCCAAGCTGACTTGAAATTACCAGCTTCGAGCCGTCCGCGCTGAAAGCGGAATGTGAATAATATCCGTTAGGAGTTGAAAATCTCTTTTCAACAACCCCACTTTGAATATTCCATAATTTGACATCTTTTTCAACTCCTGCCACAAGTGCTCTTGAACCGTCAACGGGATCGAATGTTGCAAAATATAAAGGCAGAGTTGACTGCTCGATTATTTTATCCTGATTGCCGGTTTCCACATCCCATATAATGGCTTTACCGTCAGCGCTTGAAGTGATTACCTTCCTGCTATCCGGGCTGAACACCACAGATCTTACTTCGCGGGTGTGTCCTTCGAGTTTATGAACAAGGTCACCGGTTTCCCTGTCCCAGATTATTGCGATGCTGTCTGTTCCTGAAGAAGCTATATATTTATTATCGTTGCTGAATTCTGCCCAGGTTACCTGCCCTGTATGTCCTTTATATTCGCGAACAACTTTACCGTTATTAGAATTCCAGAGCCTTACTATACTGTCTTTGCAGGATGTAACCACAAAATCATAATCCACACTGAATAATGCGGAATTCACGCCCTGAGGATGCCTTAAGTCCATTGTACGGCCAACATTATTAGGCCATAGCTGTATAGCCCTGACCAGGCAGGAATCGCTCGGTTCGTCGGGAACAATCCAATTGTGCTTTAACCCGTTAACATTCTTGGCCAGAGTATCCCATGATTTTCCGTTATCGATTGTATATTCAAGCTGAATAACATCAATCGGCAGAAGCCCCTGCCATTCAACCGAGACCGTATCATCAATCAATAATGTTTCTCCTGCCTCGGGGGTAACAAGGTCAATAGTTCTGTCATTCGGAGGTGTATTAGGAAATCCACCGGTAATTAGAATCTCGTATCCGTCACAGGCATTGCTGTGAACGATCAGTTTTGAAAAGACTATGGCGGAATCTGTTGGTGTGAATTTCACTGAAACTTTATGTGATGATCCCTTTATCAGGTCAAAATCTTCAATATCCGTTGCAGGAATAATCGAAAAATGCGGGTCGGTTAATGATAGAGAATCGATATGTATATCTGAATTAACAGCAGTTATCGTAACATCATCTGTTGCTGTTTCAGGTATTAAAATTGAAGCAAAACGAAGGTATTCGGGGCTTGCCTGAATAAATGGCTTCAGATTTTCCGGCATATTAATCATTGTAGCGCCATCGGAGGAATAGGGCAGAAGGTAAACTTCAATAAGATGGTCGTCGATACAATTCTGAGGTGATTCCCAGCTAAGAGTACAGGGCTTATAATTTTTCATCAGCGCATTCAGGAGGGCTGCAATTTCTATGTCGCTGTTATATCCGTGCAGATGTTCGATATATGCTCCGCCTGTTTCATCAGATATTCTCTTCAAGCCGTCAGGTAGTTCTTCGCCAAGGGTAATGCAATATACCCGGGTGCTGTTTTCATTTGCCATTTCAATTACTTTGTCGGCATCAACATCGCCATAACTATCGGTAATTAGCAATATAGCTTTTTCACTTTCTGACTGGCTGACAATATTTAATGCGCCTGCCGGATAAGAAGACAAAGCCATATCAAAATACGATCCCCTCCGAGGCTTTAACCTGTCTAAGGCAGTATGCAGTTCTGACCGGTTGATAGTAAAATCCTTTTCGAGGAAAGAAACCATCTCGAAGCTTGAAAGTGCGGTTTTTGTTTTTGTAGTATCAATGATGTCGAACAGATGGCCGATAATACTTCTTGCTTTTTCGAAATTTGAACTTTCAGACCCGTTATTCATAGCAAGATCGAACGTAACCACAAGGTCGAATTCGTTGATTAAATCCTGCTCCTGGCATTCAGCGCTGAGTACCGGAACAGCTACACCGTTATCGGTAACTGAAAAACTGGATGGTGAAACACCCGGGTGTATTTCGAAGTTTTCATCGAAGGACAGGTATTTTGCCTTTACTTCCGGATATCCGGAAAGATCAGTTTCCGTAATAAAAATACTTGGAAACGCCAAAATATCTGATGTTGTAATTGTAAGTAAAAGTAATGCTGCAAACCATATTTTTTTCATGTTCATCCCTTAAAAAAAATCACGCCCCTTAGCTGCTTTACAAAAATATTAAAATTCTTAAATTAAACATGGAATTTCTTGTGTTTTATAATAATTGTAAACCAAATCCCTGCCATAAAACATTAACAGTTGTGATATTGAAACATTCCTGAATTTTTTGAATTTTCAGTGAAGAATGATTTTTAATGAAATTTTGTATGCCAACTACTTGGCACTTGCTCCGGAAAATTACTAAAATTCAAACTTTAAATGAAAATAACCGTATATTAGCATGTAGTATTATCCGTTTTTTTAAAGAATTCTCGGAAAATAAATGAACAAAGTATTGATAGGTGTATTGGCAGTCTGTAGCGGAATCGTGATAGGTGTAGTTTTTCATCCGTTGATTTCCGGAGATAATATTTATAACCAGGTTAAAAAATTTGACAGAGTTCTTCAGGGAGTTAATAAAAATTATGTCGAGGACGTGGATACCCATAAATTAGTTGAAACAGCCATAAAGGGAATGCTGGATGAATTAGACCCTCATTCAATTTATATATCTGCCGAGGAAATGAAAAAAGTAAATGATGAAATGAGGAAAGGCAGTTTCGAGGGTATCGGTGTTGAATTTGATGTTATTGAAGACACTCTGACAGTTTTATCTGTTATCGATGGCGGCCCGAGTAAAGAAGCCGGAATTCTTGCCGGCGATAAGATTATCAGAGTTAATAATAATACGGTAATAGGTATTAAGTCAGACTCTGTTACTGCAAAGTTAAAAGGGCCCGGAGGTTCTGATGTTGCTTTGAAAATTTATCGCCCCGGAGAAAAATCAGTAATTGATTTTACTATTACCAGGGGTGAAATACCTCTGAACAGTATAGATACTTATTTTATTATTAAAAATACTGATGTAGGTTTTATCAGGCTTTCAAAATTCTCAGCTACAACGCACCAGGAGATGAAAAATGCTTTAAAAGAATTAAAGGCGCTCGGGATGAACAGATTAGTCCTTGACCTAAGGGGCAATCCCGGTGGCTATCTTAATCAGGCAGTTATGGTTGCTGATGAATTTATTCCTGACAGTGATACTATTGTTTATACCAAAAGCAGAAGAGTTGAGTTTGATGAAGAAAAAATTGCTACTTCCAACGGGCTTTTTGAAAAAAGTCCACTAATAGTAATGATTGACTATGGCTCTGCTTCTGCAAGCGAAATTGTTTCCGGGGCTGTTCAGGATCTTGACCGGGGGCTGGTGGCCGGAATAACTTCATTCGGTAAGGGGCTTGTTCAGCGGGAATACAGCCTGAACGACGGATCGGCCTACAGGCTTACTATTTCGAAATATTATACTCCTTCCGGAAGGTGTATTCAAAGGCCTTATGACGATAAAGAGGAATATCGAGGGCTCGCTCACAGGATAGATGTTGATGAAGGAGATAATATCGAGCATTCAATCGAAAAGTTGAAGAAAAGTTTTGCCGATGAAAAGGATACCGAACTGATTGAAAGCGAAAACTATTTGATTATTAAAAAATATTCTGATTCTACAAAAAAAGATTTCGATGTTGATTCCCTGCCCATACATTATACAAAGTCCGGCAGGCATGTTCTTGGCGGCGGAGGTATAATCCCTGATTATATAATAAATTATAGCAAAGATACTGAATTACTTCTGGATCTGTGGGATATCAAAGTATTTTCCAGGTTCATTGATTCCTATATGGGTGTTGAAGGACAAAAGATAATTAAGAAATATGAGGATGATTTCTCATTTTTTAAATCCGATTTTAATGTTTCTGCTGAATTAATATCAGATTTGAAAAAATATTCTGTTGCAAAGGGAGTCAGGTGGGATAATGAACAGTACAAAGAAGATGAAGAAAGAATTAAGGAATTGCTGAAAGCGGGAATGGCAAGATATTTATTCGGCAGGGAAAGATACCTTGAAATTTATTTTGAATCAGACAAAATGCTTCAAAAATCGATTGAGCTCTTCCCCATGGCAAAAAAAATAGCGGGTTTGTAATTTACGGAAGATGAAAATGATACTGCGTTTAAGTAGATTTATACTGATATTATTACTAATTACCGGGGCAAGATCGGTAGCAGCGGAAACTATACTTCAGGTTGGGGAAGAACTGGTTTACAGGGTTTCATACATGGGATTCAGCCTTGGAACAATAAAAGTAATTACCGAAGCTGATACAGCTTTTGATGGCAACAGGGCAATACGCACAAAAGCCTATATGACTTCAAATGACGGAATCCCCTTCGTAGGGCTTAAAGCAATATTTAAAAGCTGGATGTCGCCGGGGCTGTCATACTCCTATCGTTTCCAGGGAAATACCAAATTTATGAGCGATACATGGGAGTATCAGGAAATTGATTTCGATAATACTAACAGCAGTATCCGTTTTGAAACCTGGGAAAATAAAAAACTGAAATCCAGGGATTCGATTAAAACAAACAGCAAATGGAATGACGGAATGTCGCTTTTCTTCCTTTCAAGGCAATATTCTTTTCTGGAGAAATCTATCAAAGTTCCTACCTTTATGGGAGTAGATACAGCATACACCATAATAAATTTCCAGGACAAAAGAGAAGAAGTGGAAATTGATGCTGTTGACTACGGGATCAAGACTAAATATTTTGACGGAAAAGCACTTTGGGAAGGTATCTATGGACTGAACGGTTATTTTGAGGGATGGTTCAGCGATGATGATGCAAGGGTGCCGATTAAAGCAACAATGGAAGTAATAGTCGGGTCGGTTGATATCGAACTTATTCATTGGAAAAGAAAAGGCTGGAGTCCTCCGAAAGCTTGAAATTTTAACCTGTCAATCATATAATTTGGTGTAGGGTAAAAAATCAAAAATATAATACTACTGACTCAGAAATTAAAAAAAAACAACGAGTTAGAAAAACAATGACATCCATTAATATCTGGTATTTATCAATAATTGGATAACATATCGGTATTTTGAATTATCATGTTTTACCTCCCCAAACCCATTCCTCTTTGGGAAGTAGGAAGTGGGGGTGAGGTAGGAAGAGGCAGCGGCATAGCACCAATGTCCGGAAGCAAAGCAAGAAAACCACCCCTGTATTCCCCTCCTCCCCGAGGAGGGGATAAGAAGTTAAATATCATAAGATTAACTCCCCCTCCTTCCGAAGGAGGGGGCCGGGGGGAAGTAGGAAGAGTCTATGGTAATGCACCGATGGTCGACACTATTGAACCAAAGTTTTAACCTATTGCTGCCTTGTTCGAATCCATTGCCGCCTTATTCTTCTTCAAAGCCCTCCCCTTCGGGGAGGGTTTGGGAGGGGTCGAAGTCATTGCCGCCTTGGTTTAACCTATTGCCGCCTTATTCTTCTTCAAAGCCCTCTCCTTCGGGGAGGGTTTGGGAGGGGTCGATGCCATTGCAGCAATGTTTTGCTTTATTGCTGCCTTGGTCGATACTATTGAACCAATGTTTTGCTTTATTGCTGCCTTGGTCGATACTATTGAACCAATGTTTTGCTTTATTGATGCCTTGGTTGAAGTCATTGCTGCCTTGTTTGGAGTTATTGCTGCCTTGGTCGGAGTTATTGACGCCTTGGTCGGAGTCATTGATGCCTTGGTTGAAGTCATTGACGCCTTGTTCGGAGTCATTGCTGCCTTGTTTGAAGATAATGATGCCTTGTTTGAAGATAATGAGTAACCTCAATAAGGTCAAACAAGTCCTCAGTAAGGCCAAACAAGACCTCAATAAGGCTAAACAAGTCCTCAGTAAGGCTAAACAAGTCCTCAGTAAGGCCAAACAAGACCTCAGTAAGGTCAAACAAGACCTCAGTAAGGTCAAACAAGACCTCAGTAAGGTCAACCAAGACCTCAGTAAGGCCAAACAAGACCTCAATAAGGTCAAACAAGTCCTCAGTAAGGCCAAACAAGTCCTCAATAAGGCTAAACAAGTCCTCAATAAGGCCAAATTTCACTACAATAAGGCCAAACAGTAGTTCAATACCTCCGGCCAGGGCAGTTTAAAGCCCTGCCAACAAGGCAATTAGACCAAACATCAGGATTCTGGTTCAAAACAGCGTTGGGTTAAGGGATTTATCCAATTCATTGAAACCACAGGATAGGGAATTAAGGCCGGCGGCCTGTTCATTGGGGTGGAAGAACGGGGGGTAAGAGCCGGAGAAGGAGGTGTTATGTTGTCATTCCCCGACACGTCACCGATAAATCGGTGCAGGCAGGGGCAGGCTTCCGGAGCGAAGCGACGGAAGAATCCATCTTTGTTTGCAGATAATGTATGAAGAATCCACCCCGTCTCGCTGCGCTCGCCACCCCTCAACGAGGGGAATTTTTATAAAACCAGCCATACCGAAAGCGGCGTAGCCGCGACATTTTTGTAGAAAGACGAATCCGGAAAGGACAATAGCCCCTTAGGGGCGACATTGGCAAAAGATTGTGTCGCTCCTACGGAGCTTTTAATATTCGCAATGTAAACATTATCTACAAAAATTCCGCTCCTACGGAGCTTTTTATATAATTCCGATGCTCTTGCGACCGAAGAATCCATCTTTGTTTGCAGATAATGTATGAAGAATCCACCCCGACTCGCTGCGCTCGCCACCCCTCAACGAGGGGAATTATTTAAGAAGTCCACCCCGCCCTTTCCAGACTCGTCGGTGCCAGCGGTGGACATGCGGCTTCTTCCAATTTTTAATTTTTAATTGTCCATTGTCAATTAGGAATGGATTCTTCGCTCCACTCAGAATGACATCCCAGCCTTATAATCGTCAAATTCAATAGCCACGTGCTTTAGCTCGTGGATAAATGTGCAAGGTGCGAAGGCAAAGAAAAAGAAACCACCCCTTTAATCCCCTCCAAGTGAGGGGAATTGTTCATCTAAAAAGGCAGAGAAAAGAAACCACCCCTTTAATCCCCTCCAAGTGAGGGGAATTGATCCGGAATTTGTCGGGGCCGGCGGGGGAATCTTCTCAGCAAACAGGCATTCCTTTTCCCAATATCTGACCAAATCGACAGTGGCGTAGTTGTGGCATTTTGCTGAAAGGTGTGGATTAAATATTCCTGATTTTTATCTTTTTTTATAATAAAACCCACATATTTTGTACTAAATAATTTTTTCCGTTGATTATTAAACTAAAATTTTTAATTTAATATATATTGATATCTAAACTATTTGAAAAAGGCAATCATGATTAGTGACTTCCCGAAAATTCTGCTTCCTGATATACCGGACCTGCACAAATTAGATGTTTATATTGCCAATGGCGGCTATGAAGAATTTAAGAAAGCTATAAAGCTTTCTCAGGATGATATAATCAACGAGGTTAAAAAATCCGGACTGCGCGGGCGCGGCGGGGCTGCTTTCCCGACCGGCCTGAAATGGTCCTTCATGCCAAAGGATGATTCAAAACCCAAATACCTTGCCGTGAACGGCGACGAATCCGAACCGGGTTCGTTCAAGGACAGGCAGATATTTGAATACAATCCCCATCAGCTTATCGAGGGGATAATGATTGCCGGCTATGCCATGGGTATAAAAGCTGCCTATATTTATATCAGGGGCGAGTACCACAAATGGATAAACCTGATGCAGCAGGCCATTGATGACGCTTACGAGCGCGGACTTATCGGCCCGAAAATGAAGGAAACTTACGGATGCGACTATTCGATAGATATTTACACCCACAAGGGGGCCGGAGCTTATATATGCGGCGAGGAAACATCTCTGATGAACTCGATAGAAGGCAAGCGCGGATACCCGAGGTTCAAACCTCCGTTCCCTGCTCAGGCTGGTCTCTGGAATTGTCCGACAACGGTTAACAACGTAGAATCTATCGCAACAGTTCCGAAAATATTGAAAATGGGTGGCGAGGCTTACTCAAAGATAGGAGCCGAAGGGCATCCCGGAACGCTGCTTTATGGAATTAGCGGGCACGTGAATAAACCCGGTGTATATGAGTTACCCACAGGAACTTTGCTAACTGATATTATTTATGATGTTTGTGGCGGAGTCAGAGGAGATAAAAAGATTAAAGCTATCATTCCGGGCGGTTCATCAATGCCTCCGCTGCGCGGCGACGAGATCGAAGGCGTGAGAATGGATGAGGAATCCTTAAAGCCTCTCGGTACTCATATTGGAACGGGCGGCGTAATGGTTATGGACGAAGATACCGACCTTGTAAAGATCACTCTCAGGATTATGCATTTCTATCATCATGAATCATGCGGCCAGTGCACACCATGCCGCGAGGGTTGCGGATGGATGGAGAAAATTCTGAAACGCATTGCTGCCGGCGAGGGAACAATGAAAGACCTTGACCTGCTGGTGGATATATGCAACAATATTGAAGGCAACACAGTTTGCGCCCTCGGTGATGCTGCCGCATGGCCGATTCGCGGATTTGTTACCAAATTCCGCGATGAATTTGAAAAAGCAGTTAAAGAAAAGCGTCAGTACCAGGCCCCTAATGTTGTCCATGGAAGAAGAAATACCGCCGACAACCTGGTTTACGGTTAAAGATGCAGTGAAATAAAATTATTCAGAATACGCCCGGATATCATTGTTCGGGCGTTTTTTTTTCCTATAAGGAGATTTTCTATTAAACACTAAAAGACTTTTGACATAATAAAGGAAAAATACAATTGGATAAAATCCCTAATGATATAATAAATTTAATCAGGAAATTTGCCATAGAAGCAGGTAAAGATAATATCGCAATTGATAGTATTTTTCTTTTTGGTTCACGCGTAAATGGAAATTCAAATGAGTATAGCGATATTGATATTGCAGTAATTTCCGATGATTTTGAATGAAATATTTATTGGGATAATGATAAACTCATTCGCGCGAAGTTGGCAACCAGTGTTGATATTGAAACTCATATCTACAGGCCGGAAGAATTTATTTCAGATAATCCTTTTGTTTCTGAAATCATAAGGACCGGCATCAAAATCTTATAATTTTTTATCAAAATTTTAAATATTGTTTCGATTACAATATCGTGATTCTCCAATAATTTCAATATAAAAAAAATAATCCTGAGACCTTTTCCCATTAAGATTGTTATTGGAGTAACTGACTATTGCCAATTTAAAATCTGTCAATAGAAAATGTACAAACCATTCAGCTTTCTCCATTTGAAAGGCGGGGATTGTATTGGATTATGTTTGTATTAACAAATAATTGGATTATGTTTGTATTAACAAATAATTGGATTATGTTTGTATTAACAATCAGAAACGAATTCGATGAGAACAAAGCAGAATTATTTTTTAATTGCCGCTTCAATTATATTCATATACCTTTTCATCATGAATGCCTACGTCAATGACGATGCGTATATCACATTCCGGGTTATCGATAATTTCCTTAACGGATTCGGGCTAAGGTGGAATATATTCGAAAGGGTGCAGGTCTATACTCATCCGCTATGGATGCTTGTGAATATACCATTGCAGTTTATTAGCGGCGAGCCATATTTTACTACTATCATTTTTTCAGGCATCCTTTCCCTCGGAGCAGTTTTGCTTGCTGCGGGCAGGAATAAATCCGGGCTTCCACTCACAATTATTGCCTTTGCGATTTTAATCTCATCAAGGTCATTTATCGAGTATTCAGCTTCCGGGCTTGAAAATCCTCTCAGCTATTTTCTTATGGCGCTGTTCTTTTATATTCGTTTCAGCGCGGATACCAGTAATAAGGATATTTGGTCTTTTCTGCTGATTTCTTTGATCGCGTTGAACCGGCCTGACCTTATTTTACTATTTTTACCGTTCCTTGCCCTGAAAATCAGGGATAATTTATCAATCAAATATATTGGCAGGATCATTATTGCATTTCTGCCTTTGATTATCTGGGAATTATTTGCCCTGATCTACTACGGCTCATTTTTCCCGAATACAGCAATAGCGAAAATGGGCGGCGATACTGAATTTTCGTGGAAAATCCTGGTGGCCTTTGCCTATTTTAAAGAATCGTTGATAAACGATCCAGTTACCTTACTAACAATTTTTAGCATAGTTGTTTTTTCAATAAAAGCTCTAATAAAAAACAGGAAATCCGAAATCGGGCTGCTTGGCGCAGGAATTGCATTATACATGATCTATATATTTTATATCGGCGGTGATTTTATGGCCGGCAGGTTTTTCTCAGTTCCGTTTTTAATGTCAGTCCTGATTTTACTCAACTCGAATATTAAACTTCCGGTTAAAATTTTAAAATACCAGTATGTTCTGCCGGCAGGAATATTATTAATCACCATATTGATTTCAAATACTCCTCCGATATTGTCCGGGCCAGGCTATGGCAAGGGCAATTCTCCGCTTTTAACAAATCATATAAACGAAGACGGAATTAGCGATGAAAGAGCTTTTTTTTACCAGTATAACGGTTTGATCCCTGTTTTGAAATCCGGCAGGGGAGAGCCGGATATGCTGTGGGCGCAAATGGGAAAAGCCTCATCAGAATCAGAATATGATGTCTATGTTATCGGTGCTGTTGGTATGTTTGGCTATTATGCCGGGTTTGAGAAGAAAATTATTGATTATTACGCCCTTTGCGACCCTGTGCTTTCGCACTTACCAATGACGATCAGGGATAGCTCTAAAATTCTTATGGCGGGGCACCTGTCGCGCTCATTACCATTAGGCTACTATGAGAGCATACATGATGGTAGAAATGAAATAGCAGACCCGGAAATGTCAAAATTCTATGATGAAGTAAGGCTTGTTGCTTCAGGAGATATTTTTGATACCGACAGGATGGGAATAATTCTTACGGGTGGGCCTTCCGTACCTGATAATCCTGATTACGCGAAAGAAGAAAGGCCGCTTCTCAATTCTGCTGATGAAGAGAATCTGGTAAAATGGCATTTGAAAAGCGGTATATATTTTGCGAAACTAAAGGAATATGATAAAGCAATCGAACAATATGAAAATATCAGGAAAATAAAATCCGATGCATGGTCTGTTTATCCTCAATTAATAACGCTAAACTTCTATAAGGGCGATGATAAAAAAGCAGAAGAATATTTCCGGGAGCTGGTTTCGGCGAACAGGACGCAGGCGAATATCATAGATATTGTTTATTCTCAACTTGATCTGCTTACTGGAAAAAATATGTTCAGGCAGGCGCTTGATCTGACTGATATTATGGTTGAAGTATTCCCGGAGACCTCAGTTCCTTATCACATGAAAACGGAAATTCTCTATAAAATGGGACGAAAAAATGAAGCGCTTAAAAACCTGGAAAATATTATTAAACTTTTTCCTACAGATGCCCCGGCGTACGAGAACATTATAGCATTTTACATCCAAAGAGGCCAGACAGGAAAGGCGAATAACTATGCCGATAAATTTAAAGCTATTGGAGGAGCTTTACCAGCCAATTTAAAGGCAAAGCTGGGGAGGTAGTACTTTGTTACCTGACTTATATTATTAAAAAAAATATTCTCCGGTTAAGTAAACTGATTTAGGATAAAACTGGTATTCTGTGAAGTCTTCTCCGTAAACATACATTGCACCAATGCCGATAGATAAATTATCCAGCGCCGACCAGCCGATATTTCCGAGAAGCATTCCGCTGCCGTCTCCGAGGTTCGAAATCAGCATCAGGGATGAGCTGACAAGCGGATGTACCTGGTAAGTAGATTGGGCCGCTAAGTAATTCTTTCCAAGATTTTGGATTTCTCCTTTTTGCAGCCTCATGAAATTATCAAAGTATTCGGATTTTTCATTTGTTCCTTCACCGTTATACTGGTATTCAATAAGGGCATAAACGTCCTGAGTAAATTGGTAATCCGCTCCAAGTATTACTCTTACAAATTCCTTATTTTCGGTTTCCCTACTGAATGAATAAACTAACTCGCCGCGTACTCCTGCATCAAAAAGATTTCCTGCAAAATCGCCGCCAAGAACGGCTCTTTTATCAAAATATCCTGCAATGGCAGCCAGGTCATATTCCGAAATATTAGTACGATAGCGTGCTCCGAAATTACCGTATTCCCATCTTTCCCTGAAATTGTAAACAAACTCGATATCTGAAAAATTACCAATAAAATATTTAATCGAAGCAGCATCGGCTCCGTCTTTTTCTGTTTTACTGAAATTTGCCGGATTAATCGGATTAAAAAGATCTGTCGGTTGCCAGATACGTCCGCTGCCCCATGCTATTCTTTGCCGTCCAAAGGCAAACTCCCAGTTTAGTGCCGTATGTTTATAATAAAGTCTGTCGATGAAATGTGTAAGGCTGAAATCTCCATTTTGGGTTATTTCATTGCTCAAATTTACTGCCTGGCGATTTGTTTTACCAATACTTCCGAACATGGCCTGCCCCATATCAGAATAAAGCATATTCATTTCGTAGTGTAAAACAATTTTGCCGTTATCACCAATGTAAAGTTCAGGTGTTAATCTGAGCCGGGTAAGGTTGGTAAATGATTCCTGCTTGTATTCAATTCCCGGGATATTATAAATATCAGGCATTGTATTATAAACAGGTAATTCATAAATATATCCTGAAATATCATAATCAATAGAGTAAATGTTTTTAGCAAAGAGGAATATGAATATAACTACAAACTTTTTCATTACTTTTGTACTTTCCCTGTTATCAATAATTTACAAGCCTTATACCTGAATTTACGCTATCTTAACGACAGGGTTTCAAAATAATCAGTTATTTTCCCACACCCGACGAAGGACACAGGTGCGATATCTGGCATTCTGCACATTTCGGCCTTCTGGCAATACAAACATTACGGCCGTGGTTTATGAAATAATGCGTAAAAACCACCCATTGATCTTCAGGGATTATCAGATTTAATTTCTTTTCGATTGCAACTGCATTCCTGGTATCAACGAACCCCAGGAGATTAGATATTCGGATAACATGAGTGTCTACAACAATACCCGGTATATTGAAGCAGTGTCCCAGCAGAACGTTAGCTGTTTTCCTACCCACACCCGGCAGTGACAGAAGATCATCCATTGTACCCGGTACTTCTCCATTGAATTTGTTTTCGATAACATCTGTAGCCTGCTGGATATGCTTTGCTTTAGCCTTGTAATAACCTGTTGAATAGATATCTTTTTCCAGTTCTTCCACCGGAACCTTAAGGAAATCTGATGGCAACTTGTATTTTTTGAAAAGGCCTTTGGTAACCATATTTACTCTTGCATCAGTGCACTGCGCAGAAAGGATTGTTGCAACAAGCAGCTGATGTGGTGTTTTAAAATCAAGCTGGATTTTTACATCGGGATATTCACCGGAAAGAATATCGATGATCTTTTTCATTCTTGCTTTTTGTGCCCGTATGGAATCGGAAAATTTTTTAACCATTATTTTTCATCGTCATAGTTATCACACAGCGAATCATCTGTATCCCTATGGTAAACATAAGTTTGTTCGTTGGTTTCAAATATCTTCAGGCCTGCATTTTTTGCTCTGCTAAAGAAGTCTCTGTCATCTCCGAACTGCTTCAGGGAGTATTCGCCAACCATATTGAAAACATCGTCCCTTATGAACATCGTCCCACCGATTATACATTTTTTTATTTCAATGTTATTTCCCGGATTATTTATATCCGGCACCTTAGAATTACCAATAATTTTTGCTCCTCCATGCAAAAGCTGAATATCATTATCAAGTAATATTTTTTTTCTTTTTACCAGATGATCCGATTCATATTCATCATCGGAATCCAGAAAAGTAATGAATTTTCCTCTGGCTTTCTTTACCCCTATTGATTTTGAGGGGCCTGCTCCCACATGATTGTGAGGAATATATCTGATTCTGGGGTCAGCAAGTTGCATATTATGGATAAGTTCTTTGGTACCGTCGTTGCTGCCGTCGTCGGATATGATTACCTCCCAGTCATTTTCGGTTTGCGACAATAATGACTTCAAAGCTCTTTGAATCAATTGTTTCCTGTTCCTTGTAGATATGACTACTGAAAAAAATGGTTTTGATTCGGGCATGACTAAAACAAAATTTAATTTACAATACTTTACTATGTAATATAATAAATTTAATTAAAATTTGCAGGTTAATAAAAATAACTTAAATTGAATATTGTTGATTTTGATAATAAAAAAAACTTTGCTATATGGATTTAATCGAATTTTGGACAATTTGTTCTGCTAACGGAATAATACTTGAAGAGGAACAACGTGAGCAAGTAGAACGTTATTGTTCTGAATTATTATATTGGAATGAAAAGGTTAACATGATATCCCGTCAAGATCATGAAAATATTCTTGAAAAACATATCCTGCATTCCCTTGCATTGCTCAAATATGTTGATATACCGCTTAAATCCAGATGCCTGGATGTTGGTACCGGTGGCGGCCTGCCTGGTATACCAATTGGAATTGCAAGGCCTGACCTCCATATTCTTCTTGTAGATTCAATTGCAAAAAAAATTAAAATGACTACTATGTTTGCTGCTCATACCGGAAATAGAAAGATGAAAGCCATAACATCAAGAGTCGAAGATATTTATAAACTAAAGGATTACAAAGAAGGATTTGATTTTATTTTCGCCAGGGCAGTTACAAGAATTGAAAAACTTATATCCCTTACAAATAAAATTAAGAAAAAATCCACGAAATTTATTTTCTTAAAGGGCGGAGATCTGAGCAGGGAAATTGATGATGCCCTGGCAAAAAATCCCGGATTAAAAGTGAAAGAACAGATGCTTGAATTAGTGGGTTATAATTCTTTTGCGGAGCAGGAAAAAAAATTACTTGTTTGTACAATGGATTAAATTTTTTTTAATTCTATTACGTTTAAGTAAAGAGAATTGAAAATTTGATAAACAGAGAGTTATGAGAAAAATCGCAATATTTTTAATTATTCTTTTTACGATATCGCTGTTTACCGGTGTATCGGCAAAAAAAAGTGCCGTGAAACTTGCCAGAGTGAAATATCAGGGCGGGGGAGACTGGTATAACGATCAGTCGGCAGAAATTAATCTGCTGAAATATATAAAAGCTAATACAAACATCAACGTTAATCCTGTATATGAATATGTTGACCTGGCCTCGGATAACCTGTTTCTTTATCCCCTGATTTATCTTACCGGGCATGGCAACCTGAAATTTTCAGATGATGAAGCAAGAAGGTTAAGAGCATATCTTGAAAACGGAGGGTTTTTATATATCGATGATGATTATGGGATTGACAGCTATATAAGAAAAGAAATGAAGAAAGTATTTCCAGGCAGAGAATTTATTGAGATTCCTTTTTCACACGGGATTTTTAATTGCCATTATTCCTTCCCGAAAGGAGCCCCGAAAATTCATGAACATGATGATAAAATACCCCAAAGTTTCGGAATATTCAATGACGGCCGCCTATGTGTTTTCTATACCTTCGAGAGCAATCCAAGTGATGGCTGGGCCGACCCTGAAGTACACCACGATTCTCCGGAAAAAAGAGAAGAATCATTAAAATTCGGAACTAATATTATTGTTTGGGCTCTTACAAATTGATAAATAATTTTGATAAATATTATAAAAATTTAGTCAGATTATCATTAACGGTATTTCTGATACTGATGTCAGTAAATATTTTAAAAGCAAATATTGAAGATGATTTGAAAATGGCGTGGAGATGGAGTTCCTACTCATTAAAATCAGGCCTTCCGTCGAACAATGTGATAAAAATTGTTGAAAGCAGTGACAAAACTCTCTGGGTGGTTACTCCCAAAGGATTTGCATGGTTCGATAATTTCATCTGGCACGAAGTTGTAGCAGATAGTGCCGGGTTTACTGCCGAGGAATTAGTGGATTTTATGCCCGACAGAGGTTCCGGAATTATGGGAACTGATGATGGCAGTATCTATTTTGTTAATAAAGATACCATCAGGGTCATAAATCTGAAAATTAATTCTGAAGAAATTTTTGTTGATGAAATAACAATTTACGATAGCCTGTATTATTTGGGGCGTGGATTTAACAAGAGTAATAACGAGGAATTTCTGTTCTTTTATGATGGCAAAGATGATGTACAGGTAATTCCCATGCCTGAAAATCCCCAGATCATCAGGAAAAGAAGATATATCCGAAAAGCTTCGAACGGTGATATGTGGTTTACCGGTAATTCCGGGCTTTACAGGTTTACCGGAGAGAACTGGGTTAAATACATGGATAACCAATATGATTACCCGTTTACATTGTCAGATGTTTTCGGGCGTAAAAATTATCCGGGTTTTTTCTGGCTTGGCTATCCTTATCAGTATTCCGGTATTTGGGAAATATCTGAATCAGGCCTTGAAATTAACCAAAAAATTAAAACAGACAGAGTTTTTCTTATTGGTGATATTAACAACGACGGGCAGGCAGTGCTCATTTTTGTCGGTGGGATAATTTATCTTAAAAATGGAAATGACTGGTATGAATTTAAAAATCCGCCGGAACTATTAAAAAATGCATCTTACATTAAATTCTCATCGAATAACAATCTTTGGGTAGCAACCGAAGACAACCTTTATCTTGTTAATCTTTCATCGAAAAGATGGGATTATATAAATTTTCAGAATGGTAGCGGCTGGAATTTAATTAACGATATATTCTTTGATAAAGAAAATAATCTATGGGTCGGGACCGATCAGGGATTGATTGACTTAAAAAACAGAAGCAATCCGGTTTTTTATGAATTTGTGAAAGGCAAGTCACTATCCGGTGTTACAGGTATAAATCAGGATAATGAAGGAAATATCTGGGTTGGCAGTGGCGGAAATTTCATGGGGGTCTATAAATTTGATGGTAAATACTGGACTCACTATGATGAAAAAAATGGTTTCTTTAATACTAATGTTCACAAAATCAAGAAAGACCGCAAAGGTAATTTGTGGTTTTTAACACTAAACAGGGATAAGGCAGATTCCGGTAATGGTGCTTTTCTTTATATGGACAAAACTTTTTACTCATGGTCCAATGATAATGGTATGGACGGAGACCGCGTTTATGATTTTATCGAGGATAGCAACGGTTCTTACTGGTTTGCTACAAGCCAGGGATTGAATAAGTGGCAGGATAGCGTTTTTTACCATTGGGATAAAAGTAATGGGATGAGGTTCAATAGGGTATTTGCTATAACCGAGACACAAACGGGAGGAATATGGTTTACCGATCAATACACAGGCCTTGGATACCTTCAGGATAAGGAGTTCAATTACCCCCGGGTTTTCATGGAGGAAGGGATATATTTTGTCCGGGAAATATATAATACCAAAAAACGACTTTGGATATCAACAAAAAACGGAGTTTTCAGCTATAAAAACGGTATCGTTTCGCATTTCAATCAGAAAAATGGTTTAGGTTTTGCACAAACATGGCCATTGAATTTTAATTCCGGCGATATTTATATTGGAACACTTGGCAATGGTATTAATATTTTAAATACTGATGAAGAAAATCATCCGGCTCCTGTAGTTGTTTTCTCTGATATTAAGGGGAGCGGAAGTTCGGTTACAATCAGTTGGGATACTTATGCTTATCTCGGGCAGCTTGCTTCAGATCAGATACAGGTTCGATACAAGCTGGACAATGCCGACTGGACTGAATGGAATTACGACAGGAATATAAACCTTTACGATCTTACATCCGGTGAGCACAGTATTGTTGTTCAGGCAAAAGGATTATTCGGGAATTATCTGGAAAAGGGCTACTGCCTGGATTTCATGGTGCCATATCCGACTTATATGCAGCCGGTGTTTTTTATTCCTTTAACAATTTTAATAATTCTTGCCGGATTTTTTGTTTTTATCTATTTCCGAAAAAAGATAAAAGCAGATCGTGAAATTCGTAAACTAAATAAAGATCTTGAAAAAAGGGTCAGCGACAGAACAGCAAAATTAAAAATTACACTTGATGTTCTGAAACAGGAAAATATTGAAAGGAAAAAGGCTGAAAAGGAAGTCAGAAAGGCTCAGAAAAAACTAACAAAAGCCTATGATAAAGAAAAAGAACTAAGCGAAATGCGTTCCAGGTTCATAGATATGATTTCTCATGAATACAGAACCCCGCTCACAATTATTCTTTCCTCGGCCGAGCTGATAAAGATCATAGCTGATTCCGGTAAAAGTGAAGGGGTTGACAAACACATTTATAAAATCAGAAGTTCCGTAAAAGCTTTGATTAAAATGCTTGAAGATACTATGATGCTTAGCAGTAATACTGACCAGGAACTTGAATATACGCCGTCTTTGGTTAATATTAGAATGCTTTGTTATGACCTTCTTGATGAAATAAGAGTGATTGATGGCGGTAAACATAAGTTCTTACACAAATTCAACCTTGGTAGTGATGTTATCGAGACCGATCCAAAATTATTGCACCAGATTTTAATTAATTTGCTTCTAAATGCCAGGAAGTTTTCTCCTGATAATTCCGAAATAAATCTAAATTGTTTCGAGGATCAAAGTTATATTATCTTTCAGGTTTGCGATAAGGGCTGCGGAATATCACAGGAAGACAGAAAAAATATATTCAAACCATTTTATAAAAATAAAAATGATATTGGGCTTGTTGAAGGAACCGGCTTAGGGCTTAGCATTGTAAAAAAATGTGCCGACCGAATGGGGGCACGAATTGTTATAGAGAGTGAAATCGGCCAGGGATCCGAATTTACTGTGATCATTCCCAAAAAAAAATCCCTGTCTAATTAATTAACAATCACGTCATTGCAACAGGCGGAAATTTCGCAGGGATAGTTATCAGAGCATTATCTATAAGGCGGGTTTTACCAAGATAGCAGGCTAAAAGGATTACAACCTTTTGCCCGGCATCGAATTTATCCTGCACTCCCAGAGTACCTGCATCAACAGTACAGGCATAATCAATCCTGATTTCAGAAACAGTTCTTAGCGTTTTATGAATGTGTGCGTTAATTATTTTCCTGTCGCGCTCGCCGGATTCAATTACCAGACGCCCCGCTTCGAGGGCCTTGAACAGAATGGTCGCTTTTCCGCGGTGTTCTGCCGATAGATATTTATTCCTTGAACTCATGGCCAAACCATCTGCTTCCCTGATTGTAGGAGAAACTGCGATGTCGATATTGAAATTCAGGTCATGATTTAGTTTACGTACAACAAGTGTCTGCTGGTAATCCTTTTGCCCGAATAAAGCTATATGTGGGTTCGTGGCAAGGAACAATTTTGCTACAACAGTGGCTACACCGGAAAAATGAGTCGGCCTGCTTTTTCCCTCGAATTCAGATGTAACCCCGCCAATATTAATTCTCAGGTCAAACCCATCAGGGTACATTTCCTTAACATCCGGAAAGAAAAGAAAATCTGCTCCTGCATTTTCTGCCAATTTCCGGTCTCTGTCAAAATCCCTCGGGTATTTGTCAAGATCTTCATTGGGTGAGAATTGAGTGGGATTTACAAATAATGTTGTAATAACTATATCAGCCAGTTCTTTTCCTCTTTTCATCAGGCTTAAATGGCCTTCATGGAAATATCCCATTGTTGGAACCAAAGAAATTTTCTTACCTTCTGCCCTGAATCTATCAGATATATTCTGCATATCTTTTATTGTTCTTACAATTTTCATTTTTTTTCCGATGTAGTTACAGCATTATATTATTATTTTTTTCAGAAAGAATGCAGCCGGCCCTTCCAGATGTTTTAGAAGTCAATTCAGCGCTAAATCTTTGTGCCAGCGAAGCCGGAATATTTGCATCAATTTCAATTGAATCAGCATAGTAATCCTGAAAATTTATTGAATATTCATCAACAAGCCTTTTCACCGCATTAATATCTTCATAAGTGCAAAAGATTTTAACAGGATTTACAATGTAGATCGGCTTTCTTTTAGAAATTTTCAATGTTTCTTCAGAAGAATCAGAATATGCCCTTGCCAGCCCGCCAACTCCGAGCTTTGTACCGCCGAAATATCTTGTTACAACAACAATTATATCCGTAAGGCCGTATTTCTTTATCGTGAAAAGGATGGGTTTGCCGGCACTTCCTGATGGCTCGCCGTCATCTGATGCGCGAAATTCCATTCCTTCTTTTCCTATCCTGTAAGCGAAACAATTGTGCCTGGCATCATGGAACTCTGACTTAATATCATTTAGATAAGATATTGCTTCTTCCTTTGATGATACACTTTTGGCAGATGCTATAAATCTTGAGCCTTTGATCTTTATTTCAGTTCTTTCAGGTCTTAAACTTGTGTAGTATACATCATTCTCGCCAATTTTATCTGTCATTCCTGCACTTACTTTCAATAAATCAATCTAAAACGACTACAAATTTCTTAAAACTTAACGATTAATCAAATTTTTAATTTTTTTTTCTCTGCTATCTAACAAAAACCGGATATGATATTGTCTTTTCATGTGAATCAATCCTGATATAATATATGCCGGACGAAATATTGCCGGGTATTTTTATTTTGTTTTCATAAGTATTCTTATTGAATAATTTCTTTCCGGATATATCAAATAATACAACATTTGCCGGTATATATGTCATATCGAAAAATAAATAATCCCCCTGATTTACCGGATTAGGATAAACATTATCGATAACTGATAAACTTTTTTCATCAGCTGACATAATCGAATCATCATATTCATGGACAATTACGCTATCTAAGTAAATACCATCCAGAAAAACCTGCCCGTCTGAAAGCATCAGGAATCTTAGCTTAATATTATTACCGCAAAATTCTGATAAATCAGCTTTCTGCCTTATCCAATCGGGGAAAACTCCTGACAGCCCTGTCATTGTTTTTTTGAAAGCTCCATTTGCCAGACTCTCGCCACGGATCATTCTGCCTGTTTCAAGATTATTCCAGGATTTTCCTGAATCAATCGATGCCTGCACAAGGGCAACATCATATTTTCGTTCTGTTATCAGTCTGAAATCGAATTGAAGATAAGCATTGTTCTTTTCACTCAGGTCAATATCGTCCCGAAAAGTTAAATAATTTTTTTTGATATTTGAATAATTCCCCCCCGGGCTGTCCGAAAGTACCATTCTATTACTAAGTATGTCTTTTTCTACTCCCCATCCTCCGGTTGTTGTTTCCCATTTATTGAAATCTTCTTCTGATGCAAACAAAACTCTGGAATCGGATTTCCACAAAATAACATTTAATGTATCAAGACGCCGGACATTATCCGGATATCCAGTTTGTATAATTATTTCTTTTTCAGAACCGTTTGTGATGTTGTTGGTAATTGTTATCGGAATTTTTAGGTATTGTTTTTCTCCGGGGGATTTAAAATTTATTGTTTGCAATTGTTCATCAAATACTAAATCACCTGATGGAGCAGTAAAAATATAATTTGTCATACCCGAATTTCTTCCGGTATTCACTACTTCAAGTTCAATAAAGCATTTGTTCGTTGATTCATCGAATTTGCTGCAGATAGTTTTGATATGAGTTGAATAACCAGCACATTCAAGGGCTTTCATGTTCATGCTGTAGTTTTGATAGCACAGAGTATCCATGCGCTCTGGCCTGGGGTATTTTGCATCGGAATAGTTGCCAATTTCAACTGTCATTGCAAAAATTTTATTTTTATTTTCATTTTCCTGGTACATCCAATCATCACTCGTACCCCTGCAATGATATCTGACAGTAGAAGAATCCAGGCCGGTCAGAAACCTGTTTTCTTTTGTTAAGGCAAGAGTCAGCTCTCTGTAATAAGCAGAATCCGAAGTTTCGCGGGCTAATGCGCTAAAAGGATAAATTATAAAATTTCCAAAAGAGTGATAATTAAGGGCCAGGTTAAAACTATTGGATTCGCACAAATCTTTAACAGCCCGGGTTTCCTTTTCCGAGAAAGGAAAAGGGCCCCTGTATAGATCTGAATTATTTTCTGTTGCTGAATATCCAAACGGAGAATTCCAGAATTCCTCGGGGCCATAATTCCGGTTCAGGTCAACTCCGTGATAATGTGAGTTGCTGTCCGGGAGGCTTCGGTTTTTTCTCCAGCTGGCTCCCATGAGGATATTTAAAACATATCCGTCAGGATTAAGGCAGGGAATAACGGCAATTTTCCTGTTTTTCAGTAGCAGTGCTTCGGTGCTTTCCGGATCAGATGCAGCGGTTTCCAGTAGTTTTTCAATAAAAAAAGTCAGGACCATCATTCCGGAAGGTTCATTTGCGTGATGCATTCCGGTAAATAATATTTCATGGGGTGATTCGGAATTTCCAAACCACCATACTGCTATCGGCTTGTTTTCAAAAGTAAAACCAAGAATTTCTCTATCAATGAAATATTCCGGATATTGTGTTTGTAATAAATCATATCTGCTGAATATTTCGACTAAGTCAAAAAAACCATTAAAAGATCCTGTCGCATAAGTTGCATTATTAAGCTTATTGTCAGTCTTATTTTTTGTTTTACTAATTTCCTGCAGAGAAATTTTGTCCCTGAAATAAATTTCGTTATCCGAAATTTTTGCGCTTGTAGGTGGAAAAACCACAAATATTAAAAATATTATTACAGATGTTATTTTATAAGGCATATAAGTACCACTTTAGATTAAAAAAAAATAATAATATAAGGGATATTTTTAATCCCGACACAAAAAAATATCAATATAACTTATTTAAAATAATGTAATTTATTAAAAACATATACGTTTAATAACATGTTGCAAATAAATTTGTTAAAATTAAAAAAAATTTGTGACAAAAACGGTTTTTAATTGTTATATATGATGAATGTTTAGTAACTTTGAACGTTTAGGTAAACAAAAATAGCAATAGGACTTTATATCTGAAAAACTTAACACATAACAGCTTGTTTTTATGCAATTATTTTTATAATATGCAAAAATTGACTTTTGTGTTTTAATAAATATATAAAATGAAATTACTTGAATTTTTATCAATTTTTTTTGGAGTACATGATGAATTATGGTTTCTCAATATTTAAGAAACTTTTCATTGCCCTGTTTGTTGCATTTATGACAGTTCCCGCCATTCCTGCTTCGGCACAGAATAATGACGGACAGATAACAGACGGGCGCGAGTACTGGCTTGGTATTCCTCATTGCCTGAGGGACAGGTCGGAACCTGTTCGTTGGGGTATATATCCAATTGAACTTTGGCTGTCATCCAAAGTTCCAACCAATGTTTACATTGAATCAAAAGACGGCTCTTTTGTTAAAAATGTGAAATTGGATCAGCCTCACGAAGTAGTTGTGGTAGAAATGCCGGATCACCTTGAAAATCTTGAAAGCGAGGTAGTTACTGATAAAGGTATTCACCTGACAGGCGATAATCCTTTTTCTGTTGCTGTTTTCGTTGCATATAAATGGTCTGGTGAAGCATATCGTGTTACACCTGTTGAGTGGCTTGGTAAAAAATATTTTACTCTGAACATGTATCAGGACAACGTGAAAATGCGTTCCGGATACAATGAATGGAAGCCTGCTCAGATTCTTGTTGTTGCAACAGAGGACAGAACTGATGTAAGCTATACTCCATCTGCAGAAACTGAATCCGGTGTAAAAAAAGGTAATACAAGAAGTGTTAAGCTTAACAAAGGCGATACATACCTGATAGAAGCTAAGATATTTGAATATCTGAACCAGGATTGGGCAACTGATCTTTCAGGATCGAAAATTACTGCAAACAAACCTATTGCAGTTATTTCTGGCCATACGAAAGGTGCTTTCCCACGCTTTTCGGTAACAATGTACGGTATTAAAACGGACTTTATGAGAAATATGCTTGCCGATATGATGTGGCCCGTTTCACTTCTTGGTAAAGAATATATTTCTGCTCCGGTTAAATATAAAGACCGTACCTATAATGATGGCAACATGGTTGAAAACCTCGAAGGTGATATCATCAGGTTTGTTGCTACTGAAGATGAAACACAAATCTCCCAGATGAGAGCCGACGGTTCTTCACTGAAACAGATCAGCCCGACTCTCAAGGAAGGTGAGGTTTTTGATATTCTCAGCCAGACAGAACCCGGATACTATATTGCTAATAAAAAAATACTTGTCGGGCAGTATGGTAAAGCATGGTGGTCACGTGCAGTAAATCCTGCCAACCCTCCGGAAAAAGATGACGACGAAGTTCAGAATCCCCCGCGTAACGGCCAGGGTATGATGTTCTGTCTTACTCCTATCGAACAGTGGTGCTCCTATGCTTCATTCCGTTCACCGGGCGCGATGGATAACTTTGTTTACGTAACATTCAAATCAGATGATACACGCAAATTATACTTCGACGGCCAGTCCTTCTATGCAAAATTTGGTATGGCTGTAAGGAATATTCCCGGTACAGAATACAGCTTCGTTACTGAAGAAATTGGCGCAGGCAGCCACTATATTGAAGCTGACAGCGGTGTTACTTTTGCAGGTTATGCTTATGGTAACTGGGATGCTGCCAAAGACGGTTTTGCTTATGGATACCCTGTTGGTATTAACTTTGCTATTCAGTGCGAGGATTCACTGGTAGTAACAGATACTATGATATGCGGTAATGTTGTAGGTACTGCTATTGCTCTTCCGGAAGATTCTTCCTGTGCTAAAATTTTCAGAATTGATATCTATAATGAAGAAAATTATGAATGGCACGTTGATGAATTTGATCCCGAAGAAGATCAGGTTGTGAATTATTACCTCGATGTTATTGATATTAAGCAGCCTGCTAAAGCTACGGTAGAAGTAAAAACCCGTTCGGGTAAAACAATTATTCGTGAGTATGAATATATCCCCGAGCAGATTGGATACGATCCGGAACAGCTTGATTTCGGATTGCTGCAAATTGATCAGACAGTATGCGAAGACCTTACATTGTCGAATCCGGGTGAGGTTGAAACTGTTGTTGATTCACTCTACCTGAAATATAACGAGGAAGAGTTCAAGATCGATATCAGCGGACTTCCTGTAACTATACCTCCGGGTGGAGAAGTTAAAGTAGAAGTTTGCGCTACTGCTCTTAAACTCAGGTCTGATGATATAGTGGATTCTGTTTATGCCGTTCTTTCATGCTTTGAAGAACCTCTCGGCGAACTTCGTTTCCGCATGAGCGAACCGATCGTTTGGATTGGTGATGCTAACTGGGGTCAGGTTCCGGTTGGAACTGAAAAATCAAGGCCGGTAATTATCGAAAACAGAAGTGATTTTGAAGTTGAACTTAATACAATTGTATGGGATGATAAAACTCACTTCCTGAGAGTAGAGGACCTGGAATTCCCTCTTAAACTTGCTCCTATGGGCGAAAGTGGAGATGACCACCAATTTACAGTCTGGTATAAACCAGATGTTGCCGGACAGCAGGATATTGATACTGCCTGGTTTACCGGTAATACAGAAAAAGATAAACTTTGGTCCGAATGGGTGGGCGAAGGTATAGAAGCAGGCCCGGAAATTCTTGGCCATGACTGGATGAAAAGGCGTGTAATTGATGAATTCAACGATTCAACTGAATATGAATGGACAGTTCGTGTTAACAACTCAGGAAACACAAAACTGAACGTAGAAAGTGTTGAAATTGAAAATGATCCGCATGGTGTATTCAGATTGGATAAATCTAATCTTCCAAATCAGCTTAATCCGAACGAACCGGTTTACCTGAAAGCTTATTTTGCTCCTAAAGAAGGCGACGGTATAGCTGAATATACATCTGATGTAGTTTTCACTGCTTCATTTAATGGTGAAATTCTAACGGCTTCAGATATTCTCCATGGTATCGAGCTACAGCCTCATATTGATATCGAAGGTAATGATTTCGGACCTGCAGTTCTTGTTGGCACACAGGTTCCCGGATTTGGTATGATCAAAGCCCCGATGCCGGAAGATGCTCCCGAGCCTCAGGATAATATGACTGCAATGGATCTGACAATTACTAATATCCAGATTTCAAATGATAATAAAGATGCTTTTGAAATTGATCCGCAGTTCTTTATTGATAATCCTTACCCGATTACTTTGAAACCTGGCGCAGAATTACCTGTTCCGATTACATTTACTGCAACCGGAGTAGGAGACCATATTGCATTGCTGGAAACAACACATGCAGGCGACGACGCACCTGAAAATCCTGTTGATACATTGATCGGTCGTGGACAGACTGTTGGTATTGGCGCTACTGATCATAATTTCTTCCAGCACTTTATTACAACACGCGACCAGGGAGTTGTATACTTTGTCAATAACGGATCTGTTGATGCAGTAATCGAAGAAGCACTTACCATTGATGGTACAGACAGAGAATTTTTCTCAATTCTCAGCTGGGAAATAGAAGGCAAACCTGCTACTAAAGATCAGCTTCCGATAGTTGTAGAGCAGGGAGAAAGATTACAGGTTGACGTACAGTTTGCTCCTCTCGAAGTAAGACCTTACGAAGCACAGATAGATTACCACACAACAGAAGTTGGCGACGAAACATCTATGCTCTGGGGCGAAGGTAAAGATCATCATGTAGTTATCTGGATTGAAGATGATTATACTGCTGAGCCCGGTGATATTCTTGATATCGATGTGAAAATGAAAAATGCAGACAGCGAAACAAAAGCTCTGCTTGATACTGAAATTGAACAGTTTAAAGTAATTGTTACATTTGCAGGTGCTTCAAATCAGGATGCTTATGAAGTATATCCTATACTTGACAGCAAAGCTGATATTATAACAGATAACACAATGACTGACGGATTCTCGGTAACAGAAGCAAGAATTATCGATCGTCAGCATCTGTTTGTTGAATTGGAAGCTCCGGGCGGTGCTTTCCTTGATACTGAATCTCATAATGTTCTGTTCCGCTTCAAACTCTTTGTAGGCCTTGCAGAAAAGAATGTTATCGATCTTCCGGTTGACTTTGAAATCGTCGGACTGCCAAACGGATATGTATTCGAACAGGAAATTCCCGGTAAAATTATCATTGCCCCGGTTTGTGTTAACGACCTCAGGATGGTTCAGATCACTGGTGTTCCTTTTGAAAAAGTAAGGCTGAGTCCGCATCCGGTATCCACAACTGCTGAAGTTACCTATCAGGTTGGAATCGAAGGCCACACCACTATTTCTATCTATGATTCATTCGGTAAAGAAGTAAAAACACTTATCGATGGAAATCTTAAGCATGGAAAATACACATTCGAACTTGATGTTAACGCACTCGATATTCCGTCAGGCGTTTATTACGTGAAGATGACATCAGGAGTATTTGAAGGAACAACAAAATTCGTTGTTACCAAATAATTCCTGAAGATATTGATTTATAAAAAATCCCGGCTTATGCCGGGATTTTTTTATGTGTACATGTTAGAATCAAATTTGAGAAATCCTGATTTCAATTAATTTTCGATGCCAGACCTCCGGAATCAAAAGAATTTTTGAAGTCTCAGTTTTGAATGTTCCAATTCAGTTCCCGACTCCTCCTAAATATATACGTAGTGTGAAGTAGGAATGTAATAAACTTATAACTTCATAATTCGTTTTAAAATTTGATTAGCTGTTCATAAATGAAGGTACAAAAAAATCCCGATGAATTCACCGGGATTTAAAATTTGCGATATAGTTGTAGTAACTATAATTTTACAAGCATAGCATCGCCATAAGCATAGAATCTATAATTATCCTTCATACCCTGCTTGTAAGCCTTGAAAAGAAATTCCTTCCCTGCAAATGCTCCGGCAAGAAGAAGTGACGGTGTGGCTGAAGGGTGGAAGTTTGTGATAAGCCTGTTGGCAATTTTGAACTCGTAGGGAGGATAGATAAACTTATCTGTCCAGCCTTTATTGGGCTTAACTTTCCCGGTTGTCAGAACTGATGCTTCAAGAGCTCTTACAACACTTGCACCAACAGCAAAAATATTTTTCTTGCTCAGTAGTGATTTATTGATCGTTTCGGCTGCCTCCATAGATATTTCGAAGTTTTCAGAATACATCCTGTGTTTTGTCAGGTCTTCAACTTCAATATTCTCGAAAACACCCTGTCCGATAGTCAGATTGATTTTTGCAATTCTTACGCCTTTTTCCTCAAGTTTTTGCAGCATTTCTTCGGTGAAGTGCAGGCCGCTGGTTGGAGGCGCTATCGAGGCTAAGTATTTCTCATTAGCAAAAACGCACTGGTATTTTTGTTTATCTGATTCATCAGGTTCTCTGCTGATATAGGATGGAAGTGGCATTTCACCGATTCTTTCAATCACGCTGAACAGGTTGCCATCATAACTGAATCGAACAGTTCTGCCACGAGATGTAGTGTTGTCGATTACTTCACAATAAAATTTTCCGTCGTCGAAATATATTTTATTTCCAATTCTTACTTTTCTTGCGGGCTCTACCAGAACATCCCAGATACGATCTTCAGATTTCAATTCTCTAAGAAGCATAACTTCAATTTTTGCATTGGTTTTTTCTTTATTACCGTAAAGTCGGGCCGGAAAAACTTTTGTCTGGTTAAGTACTAAGCAATCACCTTTCTGAAACTGGTCATAAATATCCGAGAATACCTTGTTCTCAATTTTTTCTTTATTAACATCCAAAATCATCAGTTTTGACGAATCTCTCGGATCTGCCGGTTGGGTAGCTGCTACAGTTTTAGGGGCATTATATTTGAATTCTGAAAGCTTCATTTGATATTAGTCCTTAACGTAACCAAAAAATAATTTTTTTTATGTTCAATATTCCGCAAAATATTTTTATTTTGAAACGTAGAGGGGTAAAAGCGGTAAAACAAAAATATTCTAAGATAAAAAGAAAATAATCCGCCTATTTACTCCGAAACAGCAATATACGAATATTATTTGTAATTTCTAAATTTAATTTCCTTCGTTTTTTGACAAAAAACAGCATGTTTAATAAATAACAAAAAAAATTCAAAAATTTAACTCTTTGCCGTCAATAAATTTATTTCTGATACGTTCCTTAATACAAGAGATAATGAGAAGGAAAAAAATAAAGGCAAGATAAATTGATATAAATTTCGGAAAATGATAAAAAACCTGAGTCCCCCTTACGCTTAGGGCTAAACCCTCCCACAATTCCCCCAAAAGCACAAGCGTATCAGTAAGGGGGACTTCTTATTTATGTAAAGTCCTTCCTAAATTGCCAAAGTTTTCATAATTTGAAGTTGAGTTTTTTTCAAAAATTATTTTTTGTATGGAATGTATCTATTATCCTCAACTAAGCGGGGAAGATCACAAAATAGAAATTTTCGATCAGGAATTTCGCCATATAAAGGCTTTACGGCTTAAATCCGGGGATTCCATTTCGTTAAGTTCGGGGACGGGGCTATTAGCTACGGCGCTAATCAATGAAATTAATAAGAAAAGCTGTATCCTGGAAATTATGGATGTATGCGAAGACTATCTTCCGGAACAAGAACTGGGAATGGCTCTCGGAATTCTTGACAATCGCGATAGATTCGAGTTTGCAGTGGAAAAAGCCGTTGAGCTTGGAGTAAGCAGGATAATTCCATTGATATGCGATTTTTCACAAAAAAGAAAAGTTAATACCGACCGGCTGAGAAAAAAAACAATTGCAGCTATGAAGCAATGTAAAAGAGCTTATCTGCCGACAGTTGAAGAGCCTATGGCACTGGAAGAACTGATAGATGTTTATTCCGGGGATTGGGATTTTATTCTGGCTGACATAAACGGTGGCTGTATTAATGAAATAGATAATAATTCAATTATACTTATTGGTCCCGAGGGAGGATTTTCGCCGAATGAGTTCAAATTATTACACGATATAAAAAATTTAAAGCAACTTTGGCTTTCCAATAAAAGGTTAAGAGCCGAAACCGCCGCTATTGCTGCCGTAACTATGCTTAGTATTGAAATGGGGATATAGTAATCCGGAATATATGGATAAAACAGATATATCAATAGTAATTGTTAATTACAACGTAAAGGATTTTCTTCTACAGTGCCTGCGTTCGATAGACCAGTCGAAAACTGAGTTGAATGTGGAAACTATTGTTGTTGATAATAATTCAATAGATGCTTCTGTTGAAGAACTAAGCCCGATATTTCCGAATGTAAAATTTATCAGTACCGGTAAAAACCTTGGGTTTGGAAAAGCGAATAATATCGGATTCAGGGAATCTATCGGCAAATATATCCTTATACTAAATCCTGACACAATTCTTGAGGACAATACGCTCCGGAAAATGTTCGATTTTATGGAAAGTAATCCTGATATTGGAATATCCGGCTGTAAGGTATTGAATCCTGACGGTACTTTCCAGCTTGCCTGCCGCAGGGGATTTCCTACTCCCTGGGCATCATTCAGCAAATTGTTTGGCTTGCAGTCCTTATTTCCGAAATCCAGACTTTTTGCAAAGTATAATCAAACTTTTCGTAGTATCGATGATACTTATGAAATCGACGCCGTTATTGGCGCTTTCATGTTCTGCCGTAAAGAAACAATCGATGCCATTGATGGATTTGACGAAGATTTCTTTATGTATGCAGAAGATATTGACCTTTGTTTCAGGGCCAAGAACTCAGGCTGGAAGATAGTATATTACCACGAAACTTCAATTATTCACTTCAAGGGCGAGTCAACCCGAAGGTCATCAATAAACTCGGTAAAGCATTTCTACAAGGCAATGGAGATATTTGCCGAGAAGCACTATGGGAAATCAGTATTTTTCCTGTCATTTCTGAGATTTGGTATTATTCTTAGAACCTTGATGGCATATCTGAGCAAATATCGCAGGGATATATTTATTATTCTTACAGATATGATCGGTATCAATCTTGCACTTTTGTTATCCACTAAATATAGGTTCGGAGAGTTTTTCAACTTCCCTGAATATGCTTATCCTACTGTTTTTATAGTGATCTCGGTTGTCCTCTTTGTATCAATGGTTGCAAGCGGTGAGTATTTCGAGAACAATCCGACCGTCAGGAAATCTACTTTTTCCCATCTATCCTCCTTCTTTATATTATCAACAATGACTTACTTCTTCAAAGAGGAGTATGGATTTAGCAGGGGAATATTGCTAATGACTTCCGGATTGGGTATTGCATTTTCCACGATCAGCAGGATATTGCTTTCATTGTTTGACAATCTGAGTGGAAGCAATGCTGATAAAAAAATTGCTATTGTAGGAATTAACAATCAAACCGGAAAGTTTGTAAAGGCCTTGCAATCTGCCGAATCGATGAATGTAAATATTGTCGGGCTTATCAGAACAAAAAGCAGGAAAATTGAAAATATTGCAGGCATTCCGGAAATTGGCCATGTGGATTATCTTTCTTCGATAATTGAAGATAAAAAAATTAAGGAAATAATTATTACCGATCCGGAACTTTCGAAAACTGATATTATCAAGATTATATCCGGAATTTCTAATCCCAGGGTGAAGTTTCATGTGGCTCATGATTACGAGGACCTGGTATCTTCCAAGATCATTGATAATTTATCAGTGAAAAGAGGAGATATTGAAAAATCCAACCTGGCAAAGCTAAGATACCAACTAATAAAAAGGCTTGCGGATATTGGAATTTCCGTTTTTCTTTTGACTATTGGACTTCCTATAGTATATTTGTTTGCAAACTATAAGAAGGTTTTGCTTCGTAAATTAGTTATGACTTTAAAAGGTGATTATTCTGTAGTAGGGATTTATCCGGTTGAAAAGGAAACAAATGGCATAGCAAAGCCGGGAATAATCAGTATAGCCGGTATCAGCAGGCCGGAAAGCCTGGCTCAGTCGGCTATAAAAAAATTAAATGATTACTACGTGCAAAACTATAGTTTTTTATTAGATACTGATATATGTTTAAAATATTTATTCAGGAAAAACCGTGGCAAATAACCAAATATTAGATTTCGAAAAGCCGATCATTGAATTGGAAAAGAAAATTCAGGAAATGAGGTCTTTGGAAGATATTGATATTAGCAAAGAAATCACATTCCTGGAATCCAGGGTTGAAGACTTGAAAAAGGATATTTATAAGAATCTTACCCGGTGGCAGAGAGTTCAGATAGCACGCCATCCGGACAGGCCTACTTCAAGAGAGTTTATCAACAATATTTTCACGGATTTTACTGAACTTCACGGAGATCGAAATTTCCGCGACGATCCGTCAATAATTGGTGGCATGGCATTTATTGACGATCAGCCGGTTATGGTGATTGGCCACCAGAAAGGCAAAGATACCAAATCGAATATCCATCATAATTTTGGTATGCCGCACCCCGAAGGATACCGCAAGGCAGCAAGGCTGTTTGCAATGGCTGAAAAATTCAAGAGGCCGGTGATAACCCTGCTCGATACACCCGGCGCATATCCCGGTATTGAAGCCGAGGACAGGGGACAGGCCGAAGCAATTGCAGCGAATCTTCTTCAAATGTCCGGGTTGAAAGTTCCGATAATAGTTTGCGTCCTTGGCGAGGGAGCTTCGGGCGGAGCTATTGGCATTGGCGTTGGTGACAGGATATTGATGCTCGAAAATGCCTGGTATTCGGTTATTTCTCCTGAATCATGCTCCAGTATTTTATGGAGAAGCTGGGACTACAAAGAGCAGGCCGCAGAAGCTCTGAAACTTACAGCCCCGGATTTACTGGAACAGGGAATAATTGATAAAATTGTGAAGGAACCTATTGGCGGCGCTCACAAAAACCCGAAAAAGATGTATGAAATTTTGAAAAAGGATTTCATTGATGAAATTAAAGCACTGATTGGTATTGATGCTGTGGAACTTGTAAGGAAGCGTAGGGAAAAGTTCTACGCAATGGGCGTTTACGAGGAAAAGTAAGTTGAAAGTTAGAAATTATTTAATTTGGCAATTTGTTATTCTGAACGAAGTGAAGAATCCATATATAATGATATAGATACTTCGCTTTGCTAAGAATGACAGATTTTTTAGCTTTAATTGATATTTTGATAGTAAAAAAATATAAACAGGCAGGCAAATGAAACTGATATTAAATTTTCTGCGCGGTATCGGCATCGGTATCGCGAATATTATTCCGGGGGTATCCGGCGGCACAATGGCTGTGATTTTCGGAATTTACGAAGAACTGACCGGTGCTATCGGAAATTTTGCAACAGATAAAAAAAACCGGCTAAAATATATTATTCTTCTCTTGACAATCGGCCTCGGAGCCGGTGCGGGTGTTGTAATCTTCGCAAAAATATTTACATATCTTTTTGCATCCGAAGTTTTAAAACAGCATACTTATTTCTTCTTCTTCGGCCTTATACTCGGTTCCATACCGTTGATATTAAAGCTTCACCCGGATATGAAATTCAATATCAGGAGATTTTCATTGATCATACTTGCTTTTGTAATGGTAGTTGCCACGGCATTGCTTGGCTCCGACGGCGGCTCATCTGCAAATTATGAAGTAACAGGAGAATTGTTCGGAATCTTAAAAATGACTGATATTGATTTCGGCTACGGTTTGTGGCTGACGCTTTGCGGTTTTCTTGGTGGCGGTTCAATGGTTTTGCCGGGATTTTCCGGATCGGCCCTGCTGCTTAGCCTCGGGGAATATAACAATGTTGTTTATTTTGTTGACCAGAGAATGATTGTTCCGATTATCTTTATCGGTATTGGCGTTGTTCTTGGCATTGTTGTATGCGCGAAAGTAATTAATATACTTCTGAAAAAATATCCTCCTGCAACTTACTATTTTATTCTCGGGCTTATTCTTGCTTCAAATTTCCAGATTGGAGTAGAAGTGAAGGATATTATCAACTTCAATCCGATTATTATAATTATCAGCACTGTGTTCCTGATTGTCGGAGCTGCTGTTTCCTACGGCCTGAGCAGAATAAAGAAACCCGGTGAATCTGCTGCTTGAAAAAAGTATTATATATATGGAAAGGCCCTTATCCCTGGGATGTCAGGGTGGAAAAAGTTTGCAAATCTTTCGTTAATAACGGCTGGGAAGTATTGATGCTTGCCCGCTGGAACGGCGAAGACCAACAAGAAGAAATTATTGACGGTATAAATATTTACCGTGCAGGATATGGAAAAAAACGCCATTTAATGGAGCCTGTTTCTTTCAATCCGAACTGGAAAAGTGAAATTGAAAAGGCAGTACAAAGATTTAAACCAGATGTTATAATGCCCCGCGAAATCATGCTTGGTGTTGCAGCCGGCAAAGCTGGCAGAAAATATGACATACCCGTAATAATGGATATGGCTGAAAATTATCCTGCTGCAATGCGCGAATGGAAAAAATATAATTCAAATGCTTTCCGCAGATTCCTGATGCACAAGGCAAAGGTGCCGGATATTACCGAAAGAAACAGCCTGAAATATATGGACGGCGTAATTGTGGTTTGCAGCGAACAAATTCAGCGCCTTGCTGATGATTTTAACTATAAAACTGATAATATTGTTGTCGTGCATAATACGCCGGATTTTGATTCTTTTAAAAATATCAGGACAGGCTGCTCTGAACCGCCGGTTGTTTTCGGCCACCACGGGAATATGACTGCCGAGAAAAGTGTTGCAAATTTCGTAAAAGGTTTTATTATTGCAGCTTCAGAAAATGAAAATATCCGTTTGCATCTTGCTGGCGAGGGAGATGTTTTTGATGATGTGAAGCAGATAGTTGCTTCTTCTGCGCATCGCGATAAAATCAATCTGTCAGGAAGGTATGAATTTTCAGAACTTAGCGGAATTATATCAGGATTTGATATTGGCGTGATTCCATACCAGGTGAATGATTTTAATAATTATACCATACATAACAAGATATTTGATTATTTCGCGGCGGGCAAGCCGGTTTTTGTATCGAAAGCCAAGCCCCTGGAAAGAATTGTAAATGAAACAAATGCCGGAATTTCCGTTGATTGTTCGGATCCCGATATTATAGCTGATAATATACTGAACTATTCAAATTTGGATTATAAAATATTTTCTGAAAACGGTATTAAAGCGTTCAGAGAAAAATACAACTGGCAGTCCGATGAGAAAGTTCTTCTGGAATTTACGGAAAGATATTGCTGATGCCCGGATTCAGGTCAAATACTGTACAGGTTCATGTTTTTCGCAGAGATGATTTAGGGAATTATGAATTCCTTATACTAAGGCGTGCTGATGATGAAGAAATTTACCCCGGTGTCTGGCAATTTGTTACCGGTACTCTGAATGATGGTGAAACGGCTGTTCAGTGTGCAGTCCGGGAATTGAAAGAGGAAACAGGGCTGGTTCCGGAAACGGTATGGAACGTTCCTTATGTTGGCAGATTTTTTAATCCATATACAGACGAAGTTAATTTCTCGCCTGTTTTTGCAGTTGAAACAGGCAGGGGAAATGTGGAATTGTCGCATGAGCATGACGATTATCTTTGGCTTTCCTACCCGGAATGCTTCGGCAGAATATTGATACCATCCCACAACGAGGCGCAGGAAATTATCAAGAAATTTATAATTGATAATGATAATAATTCGATGTTTGTTATACCTGAAAAATTATACGTGAAGAAATGAAAGATCAAACAGTAGGAGTTGTTGTAATAACGTTCAACAGATTAGATTTCCTGAAGGAGATAATTGGCGCTATTAAGAATCAGACCCGAAAACCGGATGAAATAATTGTTGTTAATAATTCAAGTACAGATGGTACGGGCGAATGGCTGAAAGAGCAGGAAGGTCTGACCGTTGTAACTCAGGACAATGTTGGAAGTTCCGGAGGGCAATACACGGGGATAAAAACTGCTTATGAAACCGGGCACTATTGGATTTGGACTATGGACGACGACGTTGTACCGGCGCAGGACTGCCTTGAGCAGCTTTTACGGTTCCCGGATACTAATTTGATCAGAACGCCGCTAAGGTACAGGCCGGATGGCGAAATGTTCATCAACGATGCCCTGCATTATAATATGTCCAATCCATTTTCAAGTATCTGGATAGACATTATTTCAAAAAAAGATCTGGATAAGGAACTTATACCTGCCGAGGGAATAACCTTCGAAGGCCCCATGATGCACCGCGATGTAATCAGTAAATGCGGCCTGCCGGAGAAGAAATTCTTTATTTACGGCGATGATACGGAATATTTCATTCGTGCGTTTAAAAAGGGTTTTGATATAGCTATCGTTCGCGATGCCAGGCTGAACAGGAAGCTGCAAGCTCCTGATACGAACACAGAATACGGTTGGAAATTATATTATATTGTGCGGAACATTATTGCCATTGATATTCTTCACGGCTCCTTGCCCGTAAGGCTTATCCGGCCTTTCGGCTATCTTTTCCGTTGGTTGAAAAGAGTCGCTACTCAGGAGGAAAAGAAAACCGTTCGCAAAGCTTTTTTGGACGGATACTTTTATAAAAGCGATAATTAATTTTCTGGCCAACCAGATACCTGCTAAACATTGTATGTATTCTTCCGGACAATAGATACGAAAGAAAAAAGTACAAGGAATGGCTATGCATACTTTGGTTCGGGAAATAATTCCTGGTGGTAAATTTTGCAGATATGCTGCTTAATGAAATCTCCCAATTTTTCTGCTTAGTATGTGATTATTTAAAACACAGATTAATTTATCAATCCAGCCTGCCGTGAATATGATTATAATCCCTGATCAGAACGCGGAAGAAATCCAAAGGCCTTAGGTCAGATTCAATCTCAAGGCGTTGGCAGATAATTTTCTTGGCTTTCCACTCGTTTTCAACAACATTTTCAGGTATATCAATACCGGAGCCACTGTCGATAAGTTCTTTAATAATAACAATATCTTCTTCATCAAGCTGTTCTGCCTGAGGGAATAGCGGCTGATAATCATCATCGGTCTCGTAATATATCGTATCCCTAATCGATACGTCTTCCTTCAAAGTTATCACACAGGTATGAGCAGCAATATCCCCGAGCCTCTGTCCTTTACCATTGATTAAAATAGTTACAATTGATATCACACCATTAAATAAGCTGATATCAACCGGCCTGAGTATCCAGCGAAGAAAATATGAACTGAATCCGGGCGCAGAACCATCGAGTTTTACTACTTTTAATTTTACGATTTTCTTGCCAAAGCTTTGCCCTTCCATGAATTGCTCGCATAGAAGATCATAAAAGAGAAAAGGAATTGCCAGAATTATTAGCAGAGAAATACCAATCCACGGAATATCTATTTTATCTTTAATGAAATCAATGAAAAAGATAACAGCAATGGCATATATTATAAGAAAAATTGCATCAACGAAGTAAGCAAGTATCCTTTCACCAACGCTGGCGGCATTGTAGCTGATACTAACATTTTGCGTGGTATCAATATTAATATTTTCCATATCCAAAAAAATTTATTAATTTACAATTTTGTTGTTTTAAACAAGCTCAGAGCCGAATGAAAGAAGTAAGGTTTCTTAAGGAAAACAAGGATAAGTGGGAAGAGTTTGAATCCATGATTGACTCGAAAGAAACTCCCGACCCCGATCAGTTAGCGGGATTGTATATTCAAACCATGGACGATCTTTCTTATGCAAGAACCTTCTATCCTTCAAGTAAAACCACAAGGTATCTGAACCAGCTTTCTGCAAAGATACACAGAATTATTTACAGAAATAAAAAAGAAGACAGCAGCAGGCTAAAAAAATTCATTTTAATTGAACTGCCTTTGATACTTGCCCGTTCCCGTCGGGAAATAATAATTTCGTTTATAGTAACGCTTTTCGGGGTATTCATCGGAGGTATGTCCACTGCTTTTGACGATGGTTTTGTCAGGCTGATCATGGGCGATGCCTACGTGAATATGACGATAGAAAATATAAAGAACAACGATCCCATGGCTGTTTACAAAAAAGCTAACGAAATTGAAATGTTTCTTGGCATCACGCTGAATAATGTAAGGGTATCTTTCTATGCTTTCGCTTTTGGGGTTTTCTTTTCGGTTGGAGCTGGCTATATTTTATTCTCAAACGGCGTAATGCTTGGAGCTTTTTTTTATTTCTTTATTCAGCGGGGCCTGTTCTACGAGAGCTTCCGGACAGTCTGGATACATGGTGCTTTGGAAATATCTGCCATTGTAATAGCCGGTGCTGCGGGTATGGTGATAGGTAACAGTATTCTGTTCCCGGGTACTTTCAAGCGTCGGGATTCGTTCAGGTTCGGAGCAAAAAACGGAGTGAAAATAGTCTTCGGGCTTATTCCGATATTCATAGTAGCAGGATTTCTTGAAGGATTTGTTACCCGACACACTGAAATGTCGGACTGGATAGCATTTCCAATCATTATTTCGTCATTTGCTTTTATGATCTACTATTTTATTATTTATCCCTACAATTTACAGAGGAAACAAGATGGAACATCATCAAAAAATTGAATTCGAGAAAGTCAGAAATTTCAATGAACTGTTTTCTGATACTTTTACATTTGTCAGGAATGAACTTAAACAATTGTTGAAAATGATGTTTATATATGTATTTCCTTTTGCTTTAATAGTGGGTATAATCAGCGGACTGGTTAATATTGCGCCGTTTAGTTTTAATCCCGAATTAATGCAGGGGTTTTCATATCTGCCTTATTCCGGCATGGAACTTATTATACTCTATGCTGTTATGATAATTTTCGGTGTAATGTTAAGAACTGTTCCGAACGCCTATATAAAAGCTTATCTCGAGGAAGGCCACTCGCCTGACGAGCAGATAATCAAAAAATATATATGGCCGTTTTTTAAAAAATTCCTCGGTCTTACACTTTTGCTAATTTTGATTCCCGCGATTGTTGCCGTTCCTACATTTATGCTTACCTTTTCAGGTAGTATTGGCATGGGAATATTTTTAGGTTTTGTACTTACACCATTAGCCTTATATTTCATGATTACAATGATATTCTGCATCCCCTCTATTGCTTTCGAAGAACAAAAAGTAATCGATGCGCCCAAAAGGTCCTTTTTCCTTATAAAGGGAAAGTGGTGGTTTACATTTGGAATACTACTGCTCCTCGGTATAATTATCCAGGTAGTTAATTTTATATTTAGTATTCCGCAGGTTGTTATAGTAGTTGTTAATTCGATTCTCTTTATAAATGAGTCAACCGAATCGGGATATTTTGGATTAACAGTAATAATTATTGCTTCGGCAATTTCCAGCCTGGGATATGTTTCAACGCTGATTATTGATGTTTTTAATGCTTTGCATTTCTTCAATATGAGGGAGCGCAAAGAAGCCTGCGGGCTGACAGCAAAAGTAGATTCTCTCGCTGCGAAACTGGAAAAAGATATGCCGGAAGAAAAAAATGAAAGTGATAATAAAGACGACGGGGAAGAGGACAAAGAAAATCCTGAACGATTTATGCCAAAGGATATATAGTGAGAATATTCTTGCTTATACATATTGTTTTATTATCATGTTTTTTTGCTTTACCCGGGTTGACCGCTCAGGACAGCTTAGCTGTTGAAGAAGCATCTACGGTTTTGTTCAAGGAAGTACATTGCGATAATTCCCAAATTGATCCGTTTGCACCGCCAAATGATAAATTAGAGAACTACCGTTCTGATAATGATTTTAATTATCTTGATGAACGGGAGCAGAAGCCATCTATCATTGATGAAATCTGGAGGTGGCTCTATAACAAAATTCTCCGATTCTTCTTTGGTGCAAGAGCCAATCCAATCGGAAAGGGTATTCTATACGGCGCTATGGTGCTGGTTGCCGTAATTATCATATTAAAAATAATTGAAAGCCGTATATCCAAACCTATTGGCAGGGGCGGAAACGATATAAGCCTGAATATTGATGATGAATTAATTGATTCAGAACCTGATTTCGACGAACTGATAGCCAAGGCCGAGAAAAAGGACGATATAAAACTGGCCCTGCGGCTTAATTATCTGAAGGCTCTGAAAAATATGGCAGACAGAGAAATAATTACTTACAGTAGGGATAAAACAAACAGGGATTATATCTATGAAATTGAAAGCAACAGGCTAAGGGATATTTTCTCGGGTATGACGATATATTTCGAATATGTTTATTACGGAGAGTTCGAACCTTCAAGAGAAATATATAATAAGGTGAAAAATTCAGTTGTCAGTATAATGGAAGAGTTGGAAACAAATGACTAAAAAATTATACATATTGTTTATCATACTGCTATTCGCCCTGATGGTTATTGTTGAGTTATCAGCGCCAAAGCAGATTGACTGGACTCCGACTTTTTCCCAAAATGATAAAATTCCTTTTGGCGCTTACGTGCTGAACAATACTTTGACTGATGTTTTTCCGGACAGGAAAATAATGGAAAGCAGCAAATCTGTTTACGAAACTCTGAATTCCGTTGAGAACAACGATTTTTGCTATTTTTATACGGGTATTGCTGAAATCGATCATTATAGTGTTTTTAAATTGTTCAAACGGGTAAAACAAGGCGCTTCGGCTTTTATTTCATCAAATTATTTTGGGGATTATTTGTTTACCGACTCATTGAATGTAAGGATAAATGTTCATTTTGTAATGGAAAAAATTACTCCGGAAAAGATTCAGTACGATACTGCCAGCCTGAATTTTTATAATCCCGCACTTGCTTCCAAAACAAGCTATGATTTCGCGCGGGGTAGTTTCCAGTGGTATTTCTCAAAATTTGATACTACCAATACAACAGCTCTCGGATTTTTCGGATTGGATAAAATCAATTTTATCAAAGTGAAATACGGCAAAGGAGAATTTTTCCTACATTTGTCGCCATATTCATTTACGAATTATCATATTCTAAATGAAAAGAACGGCGAGTATACTTATAAGTGCCTGTCATATATAGACTCGCCCGTAATTATCCGGGATGCATATTACAACGAAAAATTTGGTGAATCACAAAGCCCGCTCAGGTTTTTCCTTAGTCAGGATTCTCTTAGGAATATGATATACCTGATCACTATCCTGCTGCTAATTGCATTGGTTTTCAACGTGAAAAGAAGACAGGCGGCTATACCTATTATCAGGCCGCTAAGCAATATGACGCTTGATTTTGTACGAACTCTGGCAAACCTATACTTCTCGAATAAAAACCACGGCCTGACAGCAAAGAAAAAAATTGATCATTTTCTCGGTTTTGTTCGTAGGAAATTATTCGTAAACACAACAAATCTCAATCCTGATACAGCAAACATTATTAGCTTAAAATCAGGATTCCCGGTTCAGGATATTATCAGGATATTTACAACCCAATCAAAAATAGATAAAGGTATTGAAATAAAAATAGATGAACTCAAAGATCTGAACGAAACAATAAATAAATTCTATAAAAAGGTTAATTATGGCTGATTTTGAAAATAATATAGAAAAAGATTTCGCCCCAAGGCTGAATCTCGGCAAACTAAAGGATGGCGCCGACAGGGTAAGGCAAAACATTTCCTCGAAAATTGTTGGCCAGAAAAAACTGACAGACCTCCTGCTTACTGCACTTCTTGCTGACGGACACGTACTTCTTGAGGGTGTTCCCGGCATTGCCAAAACACTTATAGCAAAGATACTGGCAAAAAGTATTGCCGCCCGGCACAACCGAGTTCAGTTTACACCAGACCTGATGCCGTCGGATATTCTCGGTACTTCAGTATTCAATCCTAAATCAGCTGATTTTGAATTGAAAAAGGGGCCGGTTTTTACAAATATACTCCACGTGGACGAGATAAACCGTTCCCCCGCCAAAACCCAGGCAGCTCTGTTCGAATCCATGGAGGAAAGGCAGATAACCATAGACGGGCTTACACATACTCTGGAGCAGCCTTTCTTTGTTATAGCCACGCAAAATCCTATTGAGCAGGAAGGTACTTACCGCCTGCCGGAAGCTCAGCTTGACAGGTTTATTTTCAAAATTGATCTGGAATACCCCAACCTGGATGAAGAAGTAAACATACTTAAGATGAAACATGCCAATATCAACCACAGCTCGGTTGAAGATATTCATCCCGTGATAAAAGTTGAAGAATTGGCTGAATATAAAAAAATGGCTCATGAAGTGCGCGTAAACGATAAACTGATGAAATATATTGCCGAAATAATTACCCAGACCAGATCATACCCGGGCATACTGCTTGGCGGTTCGCCCAGGGCGTCTATCTACCTGATGGCGGCTGCAAAAGCTTTTGCAGCAGTAAACGGCAGGGATTTTATTTCGCCTGAAGACGTTCAGTTCCTTACACCTTATGTGCTGCGGCACAGACTGATACTAACTCCTGAAAAAGAAATGGAAGGAACAACAGCCGATGCTATTATCAGGGAGATATTGAAGAAAATCGAGGTTCCGCGATGAAAAAGATACTGAAAAGTATTTTCTTCACTCCGCGTTTCTTCATTGCCGGGGGAATAATGGTCATCCTTTTTGGGTTTGGCTTCTATTTCCCGTTTATTTACTATTTAACAAAAATTGCGCTTTATATATTTATATTTCTTACAATTGCCGATATTGTTTTCCTCTATTCATCACGGGACGGCATAAAGTCAGAAAGAGTTGTCCCTGAAAGATTTTCCAATGGTGATGAAAATCCTGTTCAGCTGAATGTTGAATCAGGTTATCGCTATGATGTTGACCTTACAATAATTGACGACATACCCGACCAGTTCCAGATGAGGAATTTCAGGATCAATACATGGCTTAAGAAATTTCAGAAAATTGAGAAAATTTATTATATCCGCCCGGTGAAAAGGGGTGAATATGTATTCGGCAGAATTTATTTCCTCGTGAGATCAAAAATTGGATTCGCCGAAAGAAAAATTAGCAGGGGCGAAGAGCAGAAAGTAAAAGTTTACCCGGCATTCCTGCAAATGCGGCAGTTCGAGCTGATGGCTATTTCCAACCGCCTGACAGAATTCGGCGTAAAGCAGATAAGAAAAATGGGGCAGTCCATGGAATTTGAGCAGATTCGTCAGTACGTACCCGGAGACGATTACAGGCTGATAAACTGGAAAGCCACCGCAAGGAAAAATTCCCTGATGGTAAACCAATACACGGACGAGAAGTCGCAGAATGTTTACAGCATGATAGATATGGGGCGAACCATGAAAATGCCCTTCAGGGGCATGAGCCTTGTGGATTATGCCATTAATTCCACCCTTGTCCTATCGGATATTGCCGTGATGAAACAGGATAAGGCAGGGTTGCTATCATTTTCGAACCAGATATCATCTTTCCTTCCCGCCAGCAAAAGGCCGGGACAACTGAATAAAATCATGGAACTGCTCTATAAATCAGAAACCGGATTCCTGGAATGCGATTACGAGAAAGCTGCTATCTACTTTACACGCAAGGTCAGGCAGCGCTCTCTCGTTGTTTTATATACTAATTTCGAGACAATATCTTCCATGCGCCGCAACATGCGCTACCTGAGCTCGATAGCAAAGTACCACCTGATGGTTGTGGTTATTTTCAAGAACACGGAAATGAACGACCTGCTTGAATCCACTCCCGTAAAGCTGAAAGATATTTATTACCAGGTGACAGGCGAGCAGCTTGCATTCGAGAAATTACAGATAATCAACGAACTGAATAAACGCGGAATACAGACAATATACACCGCTCCCGAGAACCTCAGCGCAGAAACCATTAACAAGTATATAGAAATAAAATCCAGAAGGCTGATTTAGGAGGAGGAATTATATATCCAAAGATATCGGGGAAGTTTGAATAATAACTGAATGATTAAAGGGATAATATTATGAAGGAAATTTTTAGAATTAAATATATTTTCTTTTTGTTGATTTTAACATTGATATCTTCATGCGGGACTACTCAGCATTTCGTACCTATAAAGCCAATAAAAACCGGCGATTATGAACTGAGGTTTAGTTTTGGTATGTCAACATGTAACTTCTCGACTCCTTCTTTTCAATTAGGATCGTATTTTGGAATATCGGAAAACAATGCTGTAGGTTTTACTTTCAACAATTTCCTTTGGCCTTCATCTTTCTCGTACATAAGGTATTTAAATAGCAGATACGATAATAATTATGGCAATTTGCAATTTCATTTAAACAATGTTTTCATGAATGACTGGAATCCAACAGTTGAACTTGACGGCGCCTTGGGATATGAAAGAGATGGTGTCGGGCAGAGTATAAAATTAGGAATTGCTTTGTATTCCACTCCATTGATACAATTATTGGCTGGCCGCGTAGTTGGAAAACCGGCCCTTGGAGCTGTTGTGGGATATCAGTTGCAGGTTAATTCGATAATGCTTGAAACTGATATTTTACCTGGGCAATCAAAGTATTTTGCATCTTATGTCAGGAATGATAATTATCTCAAGTACGATAGCTCAGGAATTGTCATAGCGCACGATGATGTTAAAGAGATTATAATTTATGGTGATGATGATCATAACCTGACACCGGGATGGACAATTGTAAAGAATGATGGCAGCCAGATAAATATTTATTATCGGGAACCTTATGTCGATTGTGTTATTTGTGGATTTGAAATGAGAGCTCGATCCGCGTATAAATTGTCGGATGATTATCAAATTGTATGGATTGATTTGCACTTTATGGAACTGAACATGAAGCAAATTATTGAAAATTATCATAAGGGAGGCGATCTGGTTTTAAAAGAAGATAAGGATCTGGTTAAGAAAGTGAATGAAAAAATTGATTCCTGGTTGGAGGATATTTCAATATCTATTGGCAACAGGGATAGAAAAAATTAGTCATTACCGGAAAGTTACTCAAAATCACATTATCGCAGGTTATCATATCTCACTTGCTTTTGCTGCAAATTTGACTGGTATTTTTGATAAATTCCGCGATTTGAATCATCATATTTTTACAGAAAGGTTAATAATCATGGAAAAATATTTAGCTGTAAAACTAGCGGGTTGGTCGATATCTCCATTGCCCCCCATCCCGGTTGAGGATTAGTCCCTTATAGAGAATTTGAAATAGTAATCCAAACTTGGCCCAAAGGTTAATAGTTAGCTTGAATAGTGTAATTAGTTTTTATTTTTCTGAACTTATCAAAATGACTATTACTTTTATGCTAAGCCTTTTATAATGAATTGCTCGAAATATCACTTCTTCGATTTCAATTTGAGATTTGATACAGTGTGGCTGACAAATGTTCCGAAATAATCTTTAAGCGGCATTTTAAATAGTTTTAATTCATATACTTTCGAGCCTCTTGCCTGCATATTCAGGTTAAGTATTGCAAGCAGCATACCAAGAGGAATATAGAAAAATGACGAAGCCAGGTTGTTACCGCTGATAAAATTGATAAGCAGCATTGTAAACATGAAATAATAAACAATCCCGAAAAGCCTTTCATCGTCAGGATCGGCCACACCCGGAATTTTTCTTTGAATCAATATTTCCCTTATACTCAGAACAAATAAAAATATATGCAGAAGGATAAACACCGAGCCGCCGATTATGCCAAGTTCAGCGAAAGCAGCGAGCACTCCCATATCGCTGAATTTTATCTTTCCATCGGAATAATACGATGTCAGCCCGATGCCAACGCCTGTAACCGGCCTTTTTTTCCATATATCCATTGTTATTGATCCGCTTTCCATCCTGGTAGTAAATGATTCGCCGGACATACCTCCGCCACCCTTCACGATACCGCCAATTCTTTCGGAAAATAAGTTCACAACAGATATTCCCATATTTTTCTCAACCACGCTGTCGGAGGCAACTATCAGTACAATTGCTATCATTCCAACATAAATAATACGGAGTAGTTTTTTATTTCTCTGAATAAGGAACATACCACCAATAATCATTGAAAGCCCTACTGCCCCCGTAAGTGAGAAAGTAAGGAAAATAGCAACCAAAGCTGCCGAGAATACAAGAATATTCAGAAACTTTGATTTTAAAAAAGGTTTCTTACCTTGGATTATGGGTACCAAAAGAAAGATAAAAATTATCACATTATAAGATGCCAAAGCTGAGGGTTCGGAAAAAATTGACGTGGCGCGATAAAAATCTTCAAACTTCAGGCTAAGCTGGGTAATTTCATTCACATCTACAAGGCCTCGTGTGGCAAAGCTGACGTTAGTGGTGTCCAGCCAGGCAAGCGGCAAATCCCATGCGCGGGCTGCAATCTGGTAGATACCAAATATATTTATCAGCAGGGACATTATAAGCCATGCTTTAATTACATTTTCCCATGTTTTCCTGTTTTCGGGATAAACGGCAAGAATCAATGCAAATAATGCTATAAATATCAAATGAGCAAAGCTCTTGAAAAACTGCTGCAATTCATGTGAATTACCGCCAATCAAAGGATTCATCGCCGAAAGGAAAATTGAAGCTATAAACGCTATGTATAAATACATTGCAGGATTTCGGACAATTTTCAGACTGTCACCGTTCCAGATAACTCTCTTCAGAAAAACTAAAAAATATGCGAGTACGAATAAATCCGATACTATCACGCCATAAGTCCCGATTGAGAACACCTGGAAAACATTGATGTAATAAGAAATAAATATTAATATTAAAAGTATCCCGGTCAATTCAGTTTCCGCTTATCCTAAAAAATCAAAAATAACCAATTGGTGTCATTCTTTGAAATTTAATTTGCGCAGGTTGTCATTAGCGCCGCTATTATTTTTTATATAAACCGGGAAACCCTTAAGGAAAATCAGGCTGTAATCTCTGAGATACTCTTGCGCTGATTCTCTGTCATGCCAGAACTGGAGAATAATATCGGGAGAAATTTCTTTAATGGAATAATGATAATCATATTTATTATGGCCGGGGATGGATTCAGGCATAAATATCCTGCAGCCATTCCTGACGGCTTCCATTTTTGCAATCCTCTTGTCATTTTTACCAAGCATGTCGTGGAAGCGTGCATGACAGAAATAGGGTATAATTCCGGCATTTACAATATCAACAACAGTATTATTATCGGCCATTCTATTTGTTGCAAGGGCAAGTTCAATACAGTTGCGGTTATCCTGGAAATGAATTGTAGGCCTGGCAAAAATAAAATCCATAAGAGATTCAGGCCCGTCCGACATATTAACATTCAATAGTACTGCCAATGATAATGCGGGAATAAATAATTTGGCAAGGTAAACTGATGATTTTTTATTATTTTGAAAGTGGTTAAACTTTTGAATAAAATTGATAATTTTTTCAGAATAATAAATCAGGGCGACGCTGAGTACTATAAAGAACCCGGGTATGGCGGGGCTGAGAAAGCGGTTTGATCCGCCCCACCATTCCCACGCGTCGCCACCTACGTAAATGCTGTAAAATATCTGAACTATCGGCAGTATTAATAATAAGCCGGCCTGCCTTCTGTCCCGATATTTCCTGTAGAAAAAGAAAGGTAAAAGAAAAATTATCGGATTGAATAGTAATATAAACTTAAACGAATAAGCCAGTCCTCTCAGCAACCTGGAAACAAACGGGTATCCCGTCATTTTCAGGTAATAGGTATTTGGGAATAATTCACCGTAGTAGGAATACCTGAAAGCTAATAACAGAATCAATACCAATATTCCGGTACTTAACCACAAACTGACATCTTTTCTTCTGTTTTTTGATACAATTATCGCATAAACAGTAATTATTGCATAATATGTGATCATATCCGGCCTTAAACCCAGAAGGATAACTGCCGGCAGCAATGCTTTAATATTGTTTATTCCTGGACTGAATAGAATAAAAATTGCCAGAAGAAGTAAAACTGTGATCAAAGAAGTCTCGGTTCCCTGCAAAGCCCATGTAATTATGGGTAAATAAAATGCGGTGAATATCATGCTGAGTATTTTTACTCTTCGGTCACCATTGCTGAAAATCATTGCAATTTTTCCTGCAAGAATGATAGCCAATGTATGGCAAACAGCGCCAATCAGCTGTATCGGTAAAGAAACCAAGTTATCCGGAATGTTAAACAGATGAATTATGCTCATTATCAAAACCCATAGCAGGTTCGAATAACCTTCAACCGGCAAGTCACCGGGATTCCAAACAAGCCCGAATCCTTCGGTAAAATTTTTTGCATAGCGCATGGAAATCATCTGGTCGTCGAACAGGACGAAATACCTGATAGCGCCTATTTCCATGCTGGACATAAAAATATATATTCCCATATACAGCGAGGAAAGCAGGATTATTGCTACTTCCGGATTTATATGACTGAGCTTATTTTTCACCTCATGTTACCTTAATTATCAAAAACACCTTTTCAGGAAGAACACTCAAAAAGTATTTTGGTCTCAGGAAAAATTATTATTCAAATTTCAGGCCCGGAAAATACCGGGCCTGGAAATGATTAGAATCTATAAGTTAACCCGCCATTTATTGCTAAGAAGCTAACGTTTTTTGTTCTGAAAATTGTGTAATATTTCAAGTTGAAATTCATATCGAAAGCTCCCCAGGGCATTGTCATACCCAGAACTGGTGCAAATCCGAAATCCTTGGTATCGTCAATTGTTTTATGTACCAGTGTTTTTCTGTTTGTCTGATCTTCAAGGAACTCGTAATCCTCATGCTTATAATGAACATAATTCATTCCTGTTTCAATTCCTGCATAAGGCCTGAAATTGGGAGTACTTGGAAAGTAATAATTGGCGGTAATATTCAGGGGATATACACGCAATGCATACTCATCAATATCATTATCATACTCGGCTGTCCAGTTAATAAAGCCAAGATTCAATCCCATATAGAAATTCTTTGTAATTTCTCTTTCAATTCCCAAAAAGAAGCTAAATGAATTTCCCCAGAAATCACTGTTTTCACTTAAATTGAAATTGAATCCCAATTGCAAACCCACAGCCCATTTTTTTTGTTTTGGCTTGGCATCCCACTGGTAATCATCCTCTTCCTCTTCTTCGTCCTCATATTCGTATTCATATTCATCCTCTTCATATTCTTCTTCCTCGTAATATTCTTCCTCCTGCTGAGCAAAAGCGTTTGTTGGAGCTAATCCGGGAATAAAGATCAATCCAAGCGAAATCATAAGCATTAAAATTAATTTCATGTTTAAACCAAAAAATAATACCACAAAATTCAATTTTTTAAATATAATGAAAATTTAATAAATACAAGCCTGGCACAATAAGTATAAAATAAATAACTGTTTTAATCTTATTCAGAATTTTTTTAGCTTTAATTGTCGGTTTGGCTAATACTATGTGGTAAACTGCACATTAATAATTTTGAAAAGAATAAAAATATCGCTTGATGAGTTGTAGTGTAGTTCGTGTACCTGTGATTTTTCAGATTAGCAATAGATAAAAATTAGTTTTATATTACAATAGTAATTTTGGCTTTTGTAAAATAAAGTACTGAACATTTTGCCTTGAAGAACCTCAGGATTATATTACCATATATCAGGAAGTACAGGCTGCAAATAGCTGCCGGATTTATATTTGTGCTGATATCCAATGTTGCCGCAACACTGTCTCCGAGGTTTGTCGGGAAGGTAATTGATTTAATCAGCGGTGGGAACATTGATATGGATGTTGTCCTTTGGGACATATTGATCATTATCAGCCTGACTTTGTTTTCTGCTTTTTTCATGTCGCTTACCAGGCGGTTTATAATATCTGTGTCCAGAAAAATTGAATACGACCTGAGAAAGGATTTCTTCGAACTAATTGTTTCGATGCCGCTCAATTTTTTCAGGAAGATGAAGACTGGTGATCTGATGGCGTTTTCTTCGAATGATATTGCTGCTGCACGTGAGTTTCTCGGGCCGGCAGTAATGTTCGGTGCTAATTCTATCAGTATGTTCGCCCTCTCGATTTATTTCATGATAAAGCTGGATCCGGGGGTTACGGGAATTGCTCTGATTCCTCTTCCTGTAGTAGCACTGCTGACTTATATACTCGGGAAAAAAGTGCATTTTGCTTTTACCGATGTGCAGCAGGCATTTGCATCAATGACAGAAAAAGTCAGGGAATCGGTTACCGGAATTCGAATACTCAGAGCCTACGCACGCGAAAGGGATGATGAAGATAATTTTGAAAAATTCAATAAGGATTATTACCGAAAAAATATGGCTATGGTCAGAATCCAGGCGCTGACCATCCCCGTGATAATGGTTCTTGTCGGTTCATCACTGGTACTTGTCCTGATATTCGGCGGCAGGATGGTTATTAACGGCGGTCTTACAATAGGAGGACTTGCCCAGTTCTTTATATATCTGAACCTCCTTATCTGGCCCGTAGCAGCCCTGGGATGGATTATTAACCTGATCCAAAGGGCATCTGCATCGGCAGCAAGGCTGCAAACTGTTTTCGAACAAAGAATCACTCCTGATTCCCCGAAAAAGCAAAGAGTTGAAAAAATAAGAGGGAATATTGAATTCAGGGATATACATTTCCGAATTGATCCGGAAATTCCGATTATCAATGGTATAAGCCTTAATATTCCGGAGGGAAGCAGCCTCGGGATAACAGGGCCTGTAGGCTGTGGGAAAACGATTTTAACATCACTGCTAACGGGAAATGATAAACCTCAGGAAGGATCAGTTTTAATTAATGATATTGATATTAATGATTATGATATAAAGTCGCTTAGAAATTCTGTTTCATTCGTAGCGCAGGAACCATTCCTGTTTTCTGATACGATTGCAAATAATATCAGTTTCGGCAGAAGTGATATTGACCGGAGTATTATTATTGACTGTGCCCGTATTGCCGGAATTCACGATGAAATAATGACTTTTCCCGAAGCTTACGATACTCTTCTCGGAGAAAAAGGAATTAGCCTGTCGGGGGGGCAAAAGCAAAGGCTGGCAATAGCCCGTGCCCTTACATCCAAGCCGGAAATACTGATCCTTGACGATGCTTTTTCGGCAGTTGACGGAAAAATGGAGAGCCGAATACTGGAAAATTTAAAGAATAAAATGGCAGGAAAAACAACGATCATCGTCAGCCACCGCCTGAGCGCCATATCCGGCTGTGATAATATTATATACATGGAAAACGGAAATATAACTGAATCCGGAACAAATGAACAGTTACTCAAAGGCATTGGCAAATATCTTGATCTGTACATGAAGCAGAAACTGGTTAGCGAACTTGATGAGAGTTAATTTATATTTTTTTCTCTCTTCCTTCCCCGGAATTTATCACTATTAAGGAATGATGCAATACCTGTAAATAATGGAATAATAAAACTGATAAAGCCGGGATTTGTCAGGTCTGTGAATTTCCAATCGAAGATCAGAATCAGCGTTAATGAAAAAGCGAAAACAATAATTCCACCCAAATATTCCCATTTCCAGATAAGAATGACAGGCACGGCAAGTAAGGGCATGAATACCAGCATTTCTATTGAAAATCCCGATCCACTCATTCCCAACAGGTAAATCATTGCAAGAAGTGCAACTGCCCAGATGGCCATTATCAGACGGATAATTTTGGTTATTATATTTTTTTTCATATTGATTATTGAATGATTTTGTTGATTTGCAATTATAATTACACATTTTCGATTATAATTACTAAATATAACGTTTTAAAATGGAAATAACTATGAAAAAAACTAATTACACAATCTTCACGCTCATACTGTTCTTGATATTAACAAGAAATCTCTTATCCGAAGAAATACCGGAAATGGTTACTGACCGTCCCGATCAGTCAGAATCTGCGAATATAGTTGTTCCAGGCTGGCTTCAGGTAGAAACCGGCTTTACACTTGGAATGGATGATATGGACGGACTTGAAACAACCAACCTCGGCCTGGCAACAACACTTTTCAGGTTTGGTGTTTTCGAGGCAATGGAATTGCGCTTTGGCTTTGCCTACAGCAAGATAACCAGCAAGTATAATGATATGGAAAATGATATATCAGGGCTAAGCGATACAGAATTAGGTTTCAAGGTAAAGATAACCGAAGGAGATGACCTGATCCCTAAAATTGCTGTACTGGTATCAACCGCACTGCCTCATGGAGAAGAAGCTCTTGTACCCGAGTATGCCGAACCAGGTTTTCGTTTCAGCTTTGAAAAGGGCTTGAATGAAACCCTGTCTACATGTGCCAATCTTGGTATGGCGTGGGAAGGCGGAATACCTTCGTACATTTATTCATGTGCCCTTGGTATCGGCCTTACTGATAAATTGGGAGCATTTGTTGAATTATACGGCGATGCTGCATCGGATTTTAAACCCAACCATCAGTTTGATTGTGGTTTTACTTACTCGCTGATGGATAACCTTCAATTTGATATTGCCGGGGGCTATGCCTTATCTGAAATAACAGAAGATATGTTTGTCGGTGCAGGGCTTGCTTTCAGGCTGCCGAAATAAATTATAATACTTTCACTAAAACAGATAAAGAAGTTATACCGGATAATTCACCTTCGCCGTAGGGGATTAAAGGGATGGAATGTCATACTGAGCGAAGCGAAGTATCCATTCTATATACATTCCCCCTCATTACGAACTTGTACTTCGTAATGCAGTTTTCTTTTGAAGCTGAGCTTCATAATTCCAAAGTAGAACTTTGCAGGAAATATTCCTTCCCAAGCGGGGCTTGGGAAGGAGGGAAAATCACCTGTCCCACGCCGGCGCATGGATTGTCATACTGAGCGAAGCGAAGTATCCATTCTTTATACATTATCTGCAAAGTAAATGTGGACTTCCTCTGTTGCAAGAGCAGCGAAATCATATAAAAAAGCTCCGTAGGAGCGGAATTTTTGTAGATAATATTTGCATAATCTTCATTCAAAGCTCCGTAGGAGCGACATCTGAAATGTAAATGCCGCCCCGACGGGGCTGTTGTTCTTTTCGGGATCGATTTACTACAAAAATGTCGCGGCTACGCCGCTATCCTTCATTCCGATGAATAGGGGGATGGCGGATAAGAATGTCTTCCGGCGACGGATTTGCCTTTATTTCTTTCAAAATAACAATCATATATCCCACAATTTCGATTTTTTATATTAAAATAGTGATCTGATTGCTGAGAATATCAATTTTTTATCCCATAATTATGATTCTTACTTTCAAAATTGTGAATCAATGTCGGGAAAGACTGATCATTTGAATTATAATTCCGATTCTTTATTTCAAAATAATAAATACACGGATTATTTGAATGAAGCCTAATCCTGTAAATGATTTGGTGTGTGCAATTTGCTGGTATCGGATAATCGGGTTAATATTTAGTTAGTATAATTTATTATATATTTTATTTATCAGAGTATATAATCATCATAAATTTATATTTTATCGTTATATTTTATTAAATATTTAATCTATTTTATGCTTGATATAGTTTATCTAACTAAATTCCTTATTCATATTATTAATTTATTTATGTATATGATAAAATAGTAAGTTATGCTAATTGTATATATTATTTGTCCTATTATATAATAAAGTATTATAATTTATTAGGCTAATCTGTTTTTTACTAAATCAGGCTGTTTATTTAATATGAAATAAATTGGAATTGATATTATGAGTTAATTATTTACTAATATGAATATGTTATTTAATATTTCTGATTGATTATTTATGGTTTTTGCTTAGGGAATTACTCAATTATTTAAGATAAATATTAATTGTTATTATTTAATTTGTTGTATAAGTAGATTATTGCTTTGAACTTATAATTTAATTACTTATATTAATATTAGTAATCATATTATATATCGGGGAGATTTAATGTCTGTAATACTTGAACGGCTTCCTTTAAAAAAAACAGCGATTTAAGGTGAAATAATCTTAACTTGCAAAAAATCAAAAGGAGCATCAAATGGCAAACAAACGAAGAAATTACAGTTCAAAATTCAAAATGCAGGTAGCCCTGGAGGCAGTCCAAGAGAGAAAAACAATAACCGAGCTGGCATCGGAGTACGGGGTTCATCCAAACCAGATAAGCATGTGGAAAAAGCATTTAAAAGAAAGTGAAAAGGAAGTATTTGAAAACAAGCGTGGGCCAGGGAAGAATAAAAAAGAAAAAGACGAATCAGTATTATATGAAGAAATAGGCCGGCTAAAAATTGAATTAGACTGGTTAAAAAAAAAATTGGGACGTGAGTAAAGAAGAACGCAGGAAGATGGTAGATGCTGATAATAAAGAAATTAGCATAAGCCGGCAGTGCGAGCTTTTGGGTATTAGCAGGAGCTGTTATTATTACAAACCCAAGGGTGAAAGTGAAGCAAATATTCTATATATGAAGCTGATCAAAGAACAATTCGCGATTACTCCATTTTATGGAGCCAGAAAAATGACAGCACACTTACGTTCTTTGGGATACCATGTTAACTATAAACGAATCAGGCGATTAATGAAATTATTGGGACTTCGGGCAATATATCCCCAACCGGACACGAGCAAACCGAACAAGGAGCACAAAATTTATCCATACCTGTTGAGGGATATGAAAATAAGTCGTCCGGATCAGGTTTGGAGCCTGGATATAACATATATTCCGATGCGTAAAGGATTTATGTATCTTATAGCAATTATAGATGTTTATAGCAGGTATATCGTCGACTGGGAATTATCGAATAACCTTGAGAAGGAGTTCTGCATAGATACAATAAAAAGGTCTTTGAAAACCAGGAAACCGGAAATAACAAACACGGATCAGGGCAGTCAGTTCACGAGCAATGATTTTGTGAAAACGATTCTGGATGCTGATGTTAAGGTAAGCATGGACGGCAAGGGCCGCGCCTTGGACAATGTTTACATAGAACGCTTCTGGCGGAGCTTTAAATACGAAGACCTGTATCTGAAGTCTTACGAAGACGGAAAAGAGCTCTATGGCGGTATAAAGGCTTATGTCGATTGGTATAACAACACGAGGCCGCACGCAGGAATTGAATACCAGATTCCGGCTGAAAAATATATGAACGAACAGCGGTTCGTTAATTGAAAACTTTGTTGGAAAAGTGAAAAAATGCAATCCGGTAAGCAATTGATAAAAAAAGAAATAGAAAGGAGAGTGAAAGTTATCCACAATTTCCAGGTTGTTAACAAAAAGAAAAAAAAGTAGCAAAAAAAAGAAAAATTAATATTATTACATATTTTTTTCTTATTTTATTAGAGAAGAAGTATAGATTAATAAACACCATAAACTATACTTTTATTTGTCTAAGCAATAGGGAGCATTTCAACTAAACAATAATTTCTTGCAGGATACTCATGATATCAGGGCTGAAAGGCTTAGGAAAATCCAGGATAATCATGATTTTATTCGTGATGAGCTTCATGCGCCGCAGGAAATCTGTATTTGGGCTGAGGACTGTTATGATATATTCATGAATAAGATTAGTTCGTCGGCGGTGGACACTGCGCAGTGGCATTCACAGACCTTTTTGGTGCAGAATATGCTTAGGGAACTGACGGAATGTTATCAGATTGTGCGGGCGTTGGGTATTCCGATTTACGCGGATGATCAGAAGCATCTGAAGGATTTTGATTTTGGGCTGAGGTTCCCAAAGTCGCGCCTGGAGATGCTTTCGAGGGCCGAGCTGGTTGTTGAAGTGTACAATCGGCACGTTCAGGAGGGGCTGCCGAAAACTATTCCGCAGCTGATGATAGACAGGCTGGCTGCGGCGATTGCCGATACGGAGCTGGCGCTGGAGGAACAGGAGCAGAAAAAGAAGCGCGCGATGCACAGCACTGCGGAGCTGAAGGAGCTGATGAAGGCCGACGAGTGGCTGCTGACCTTGCTGAAGGGCTGGTGGCGCGGGGTGATGGGCAAGGATTCGGTGCTGATCCAGAAAATCGGGATGGTGAACCTGAAAAGGCGCGGAAACCCGCACAGGCCCGAGGCTCCGGCGGATTTTGACTATGATGCCGCGCAGGAAGTTTTTTCATGGCCGGAAGTGGAGGGCGCGACGAGTTACGAGATTGTGACGCGCGGCACAAAAAAGGGTAAAAAATGGCGGAAAGCCTGGCGGGGCCGCGATCTGAGCGCTATGCTGCCACCGGCGGAGATTCCGGCAGAGTATGCCGTCCGTGCGCGCAACCATAATGGTTACGGGCTGATAAGCGCTGTGGTGGCGGTGGGATAGGCGGCAGGAAAAATATGTGGGTTAATTCCCATTAAAATTCTATTTTTTGTGGAATTACATTCCCAAGCGGGGCTTGGGAAGGAGAGGAAAAATTGTCCCCAGCCATCAATAGAAAGGAAAGAATGCAATTAAAAAAGCCCCCGAGAATCGGAGGCTTAGTTGTGATAAATTTTTATGTTGGTTAGAAAATCTTTTCGGCTATATTCATAAGCAGGGAGGGGAAGAAACCGAAAATAAGTATTCCTGCCACTGAAATTGCCAGTGTGATTCCCGCCGCGCCGGTTTTTACTTTTATCTCTGTTTCGCCCTGTTCTTTGAAATACATCTGAACAACGAGTCCGATATAGAAGTAAACTGAGATAATTGAGGATATAACGGCAAGTATTGTCAGCCATGTAAACCCGGCTTCGATTGCGGCTGCAAACAGGTAATATTTGCCGAAGAAACCAGCCATTGGCGGAATGCCTGCCAGCGAGAACATGAATAAAGCCATCATTGCGGCAAGAGCAGGCTGCGTTTTGCTAAGGCCCGCGTAATCATCAAGCATTAAGTTTTTCTCTTTGTTTTCGATCAGAGATACAACCACAAAGGAACCGATCTGCATGAAAAGATATGCGCTTGCATAGAATGCTATCCCGGCCCAGCCGCGGTCGTTGTTGGCCACAATGCCCATAAGCATATATCCGGCGTGTGCAACTGAGGAATATGCGAGCATTCTTTTTACATTTTTCTGGACCACGGCGCTGATATTACCAACAAGCATTGTAGCTGCGGATATAATGGCAATAATTAGTCTGGCCGTGTCTGTTGATGCTGCTGCCACTACCTGGTCGGAAACCTGGGGCATAATAGCCCTTCCGACGATTATGAAAGCAGTAACGGCTGCAGCTTTACCAGCTGTGCTCATGAATGCAGTAACAACTGTTGGTGCTCCCTCGTAAACATCCGGAGCCCACTGGTGGAAAGGAAATGCCGCAACTTTGAAACTAAGGCCTATTATCATTAGCCCGAAACCGATGGTAAGGTAAAGCAGGTTGTAGTCGGCTGCTCTTACTTTTTCGGCAATAATGCCAATATCAATAGATCCTGTTGCACCGTATATCATCGCTATTCCGTAAAGAAGGAACCCGGTGGCAAAAGCTCCGAGAAGGAAATATTTCAGGGCAGCTTCCACTGATTTCAGGTTAGTACGAATAAATCCCGACAAAACGTAAAATGCCAGGGACATTATCTCTATACCAATGAAAAGAATGATCATATTTGCTGCATGAACGATATACATCATGCCGCTAATTGCCAGAAGTATTAAGGAATAGAATTCTTTATACTCCTGATATTCTTTAATCATGTATTGCCGGGCCGCGAATAAAGTCATAATTCCAGCCAGGCAGAACAGGATATCAAAAAATGCCGCGTAGCCTCCGAAGCTGATCATACCTTTTGTCAGGCTTTCTTCGGGCAGTATGCTGTTAACTGTTTCAAGGGGGATAGTCATGCTTGCCCCTGCGGCGGCGGCAGTGATTATCAATCCCGCAATAGAAAACAGGTATAGCAGGCCTTTGTTTTTCCCGGATAATGCATCGATTACGATTGCCGCAACAGACAGTACCGAGATCAATATTAATGGCAGCGATAATTGAATTTCATTTCCCATGGTCATGTGTATATTGTAAATAAAATTTCTTATTTATCTTCGAGTAAACCGACTTCTTCTTCGTTTTTATCAATAACTTTTGGCAAATCGTATTTGGCTTTACCGAATTTTACAATTTGCAGCTTATTGATGAGCGCTTTAGTGGAGTTTTCAGATTTACCCATAAATGTTGAAGGGTAAACTCCAATCCATACAATAAATAATACCAGCGGAACAAGCATCATAACTTCGCGGGTGTTAACATCTTTCAAATTATGGTTTGCCGGGTTGGTGTTTTCACCAAACATAACGCGCTGGAACATCCAAAGCAGGTAACAGGCTGCAAATATCACTCCTGTGGCAGCAATTATTGCATACCAGTATGAGTTGAGGAATGGTGATTTGAATGCACCGATAAGCGTCAGGTATTCGCCCACGAAACCGTTAAGTCCCGGAAGCCCTACCGAAGCCAGCATCGCTATTGCAAAGAATACAGTGTAAGCAGGCATAACCCGGGCAATACCTCCGAATTCTTTAATATCTCTTGTATGACGCCTTTCATATATCATACCCACGGCAAGGAAGAGCATGCCTGTTGACAATCCGTGGTTGACCATCTGGATGATAGCGCCCTGGATTCCGGCTGCAGTCATTGAAAATATTCCAAGTACAACAAACCCCAGGTGGCTTACCGACGAAAAAGCCACGAGGCGTTTAACATCAGTTTGTACCATGGCAACAAGCGCTCCGTAAACAATGCCTATCACAGCAAGCCATGCAATTGGGGATGCATAAGCAATTGCCGACTGCGGGAATAATTCCAGGTTGAATCGGATAAGGCCGTAAGTACCCATTTTCAGTAGTACGCCTGCCAGGATAACAGATCCCGGCGTTGGTGCCTCGGTATGAGCATCCGCCAGCCATGTGTGAAGAGGGAATAGAGGTACTTTTATTAGAAATGACAACGCGAAAGCCAGGAACATCCATCTCTGAATTTCAAAGGGGATTGTGTGGGCAACTTCTCTTATTACCATCAGGTTTGTTGTGAAGCCTGCATCATTAGGTACAAGATAGGTTCCCGTGTAATATCCAAGCCATACAATAGCGATAAGCATGAACAAAGAACCTACAACGGTGAATAGGAAAAACTTCACAGCAGCATAGATTCTGTTTTTACCACCCCAAAGGCCTATCATGAAATACATCGGTATAAGGATTATTTCCCAAAAAATGTAGAAAAGGAAAATATCCATAGAAATAAATACACCTGTCATTCCGAACTGCAGAAGCAGAATCATGATATAATATTCTTTGTCGCGCTTTTTAATTGCGTCAAAAGAAGCCAGAATGGATATTGGCGAGATGAATGTTGTAAGCATTACAAGCAATAAAGACATCCCGTCCATACCAACCCGGAAACCTGCATCAATGGAAGGTATCCAGACCTGGTCAATTACAAACTGAAATCCCGGGTTCTCGGAATTAAATCCGAACCAGAGGCTCAACGATATGATAAAAGTTATCGCTGAAATTCCCAACGCGGTATTCCGAATGGCATTGCGGGCGTCCCTGCCGAAGAACATCAGCAGTATTGCGCCGGCAAAAGGCAGAAATAGTGTCAGTAATAACGCAGCCATTTTAATATCTATACAATCTAACAATACTATTCAATTTTATATAGACAATACAAGCCATGAAAGCACGGCAAGTATTCCTATCATCATCACGAGCGCATAATTCTGTGCGATACCGGTCTGCATCCTTCGGATAACCTCGCCGGTAAGGGCAATCATCCTTGCAGATCCGTTAACTATACCGTCAATCAGTTTAACATCAAAAAATTTCCAAAGGAATCCGCGGGATGTATTCACAATCGGATCGATAACTGTTTTAAAATAGAATTCATCCAGCATATATTTCCTGAAAAGCAGCTTGTAGATGCCACTGAAATTTTTGGCAAGAGATTTTGGCACTGCCCAGTCGCCTTTATACCATGATTTTGCGGTAAAAATACCAAGAACTGCAATACCAACCGATAGAAGCATTAGCAGGTATTCTTCAACTGGTATATGATGATGAGGCATTATATTCATAATATGATGTGCATCAGCAAAAATCGGGTGCAGCCAGCTTTCGATTAAATTGGTATCGTGCAGTACGCCAAACCCAAGGGCATGAGGAACTCCGAGAAATCCGCCAATTGCTGACAGAACAGCAAGAACTATCAGCGGTACAGTCATTGTTTTAGGTGATTCGTGGGGATGAACATGATGATGGTCAAAACGTTCCTCGCCGCGGAATACGAGCATTATCAGGCGATACATATAGAATGCAGTAAATAAAGCGGCTATTGTACCGAACAGCCATAAGAAGATATTTCCCTGATCGAAGGCTTTCCACAATATTTCATCTTTCGAGAAAAATCCTGCAAATGGCGGAACACCTGCAATGGCGAGTGTGGCCACAAGAAAAGTACCATAAGTGATCGGCATATATTTTTTTAGGCCGCCCATCTTCTTGATGTTCTGTATTTCATGCATTCCGTGGATAACCGAACCGGCTCCGAGGAAGAGCAGTCCCTTGAAGAAAGCATGGGTCATAACATGGAAGATACCTGCTGTGAATGCTCCTACGCCAAGGGCAATGAACATAAAGCCCAGCTGGCTGACAGTTGAATATGCAAGTACCTTTTTAATATCATTTTGAACAAGGCCGACGCTTGCGGCAAGAAATGCCGTGGCCACACCTACAACAGCCACTACAGCCATCGAATCAGGTGCAAGAGCGTAAAGCACTGAGTTCCTTGCAACAAGATAAACCCCTGCTGTTACCATTGTAGCGGCATGAATAAGCGCCGAAACCGGAGTCGGGCCTGCCATTGCGTCCGGTAGCCAGACTGCAAGAGGCAATTGAGCCGATTTACCGGTACAGCCAAGGAACATTAATAATGTGATAGCTGTTATTAAGCCGCCGCCGGCATAAATTGACGCTCCGCTGATTGCAAGCTCATTAACCTGAGTATATTCCAAAGTTCCAAAGGTTACAAATATCAGGAACATAGCGATAAGGAAACCAAAGTCGCCGATTCTGTTGACGATAAATGCTTTGTTTCCGGCATCACCATTCCATGTAATTCTTACACCATCGAATTTTTTATCATACCAAAAGCCGATAAGAAGGTAGGAACACAGCCCAACGCCTTCCCAGCCAAGGAATGTAAGCAACAGGTTGCTTGAAAGGACCAGGTTCAGCATCATGAACACGAATAGGTTCAGGTATGCAAAAAACCTGTAGTAACTTCTGTCTCCGTGCATATAACCAATGGAATATACATGAATAAGAAAACCTACAAGAGTAATAAACATTGAAAATAGGATAGAGAGCTGGTCTACCTGGTAGGAGATGTTAACAGAAAAATCACCGGCAGCAATCCACTCGTAAACAGGAACTATCACGGCCTTTTCAGGCATATTGCCGAGCATTGTGAAGAATATGGAAGCAGTAATCAAAAATGCGCCCCCAACTGCGGCGCTGGCAATCGTTCCAATCAGTCCTTCATTTTTAAGGTATTTTCCGGTTAGCCCAATGATCAGGAAACCAATTAATGGCAAAGCAGGAACAAATTTAATCAATTCATACATATTGATTCTCGTCTGATTTTATACTATTAATCTTAATTTCAACAATAATAAAGTCTTATGGTCTTTTTCCTGTTCGGTTATATTCTTTTCTGCAAGCTATTCGTCAAAAACACGTTCCGTTGTTAAAAAGCACAGCAGTTTTAAAATACGAAAGAAATTTTCATTAAGCAACGAAAATGAAAAATTACAATCATGTTTAAAAAATTATTGATCAATATTCCCGTAATAATAATAAGTCAAAAACTGCTCTGCTCAATGCATTCCACTACATGGGAATATAATTATTTCAGGGAAAAATAAAAACCGTAAATTGTAAAAAAAATATCTGTATAATAATATGTTGTTGATTTTTTTAATTATTTTTGGATATACTGTTATATTGATTCAATTATATTCAGGGATTTTCAGATAATGCAGAAATATAAACTTCTTTCGCACACAGCAGATCTTATAATCCATTCTGAATCTGATTCACTTGCAGGGCTTTTTGCCTCGGCACTTGATGGGCTTTGCAAAGTTATGTTTCATAATGATCTGCCCGAAAATGTTGTAAGCCATGTAAGCGAGGAATTTAACATCAAGTCAATAGACTGTTCAGCGTTGATTGTCGATTTCCTTTCTGACGCATTGTCATTCATGCACTCTTATAATGTTATAGCAATTCCTGACGGGATAAACTTTCCAAATGATAAAAACTGTATTTTCAAATTATCCGGAATTCCTGTGGATGGTTTCGATGATGATGTGAAAGCCGTAACTTATCATGGTGCGGAAATTATCAGAAATGATAATGGAAATTTTGAAGTTAATATTATTCTGGATATTTGATATTCCATCTGTATTATAAAAGTATTATTACTTATCGTTAAAAAATGCGATAATTGTCGATAATTTTTCCATGCATAAAATTCTTTCTATTTTCTTGCGAATAAAAAAACCACCCCTGTATTCCCCTCCTACTTTAGGAGGGGATAAGAAATTAAATATCATAGAATTAACTCCTCCTTCTTCCGAAGGAGGTGGCCGGGGGGAGGTAGGAAGGGGCAGAGGCAATGCACCGATGTTTGAAGATAATGGCGCACTGACCAGAAGCAAAGAAAGCAAACCACCCCTGTATTCCCCTCCTACTTTAGGAGGGGATAAGAAATTAAATATCATAGAATTAACTCCTCCTTCTTCCGAAGGAGGTGGCCGGGGGGAGGTAGGAAGGGGCAGCGGCAATGCACCGATGTTTGAAATCAATGTAACAATGGTCGACGCCATTGCACTGATGTTTGATTTTAATGATGCCTTGTTCGACACTATTGCAGCAATGTTTTGCTTTATTGACGCCTTGGTCGGAGTCATTGCCGCCTTGTTTGAAGATAATGAACTCTTGGTTGAAGCTATTGAACCAATGTTTTGCTTCATTGACGCCTTGGTCGGAATTATTGATGCCTTGGTCGGAGTCATTGCACCGATGTTCTAAGCTATTGCAGCAATGTTTTGCTTCATTGCTGTCTTGTTCCAAATCGATGCACCGATGTTTGATGATAATGAACTCTTGTTTGAAGCTATTGCACCGATGTTTGATGATATTGCTGCCTTGTTCGAAGTTATTGATGCCTTGTTCGAAGTTATTGCTGCCTTGGTCGAAGTCATTGAACTCTTGGTCGGAGGCAAAGAACATGTTCAGTAAGATCAACCAAGTGTTCAGTAAGATCAACCAAGTGTTCAGTAAGGTCAACCAAGTGTTCAGTAAAGCCAACCAAGTGTTCAGTAAGGTCAACCAAGTGTTCAGTAAGATCAACCAAGTGTTCAGTAAGGTCAACCAAGTGTTCAGTAAGATCAACCAAGTGTTCAGTAAGATCAACCAAGTGTTCAGTAAGATTAACCAAGTGTTCAGTAAGATCAACCAAGTGTTCAGTAAAGCCAACCAAGTGTTCAATGAGGCCAAATTTCACTACATTAAGGCCAAACAGTAGTTCAATACCTCCGGCCAAGGCAGTTTAAAGCCCTGCAATCCAAGCAATTAGCCCAAACATCAGGATTCTGGTTCAAAACAGCGTTGAATTAAGGAAATTATTCGATTCATTGAGACCACAGGTTGGGGAATTAAGGCCGGCGGCCTGTTCATTGGGGTGGAATAACGGGGAGTAAGAGCCGGAGAAGGAGGTATTATGTTGTCATTCCCCGACACGTCACCGATAAATCGGTGCAGGCAGGTGCAGGCTTCCGGAGCTTGCGACCGAAGAATCCATCTTTGTTTGCAGATAGTGTAATAAGAATGGATTCTTCGCTGGCGCTCAGAATGACATCCCAGCTTTATAATCGTCAAATTCAATAGCCACGTGCTTTAGCTCGTGGATAAATGTGCAAGGTGCGAAGGCAAAGAAAGCAAACCACCCCTGTAATTCCCTCCTACATTAGGAGGGGAATTTTTCCGGAAGTCCACCCCCGTCCTTTCCCGACACGTCGGCGACAGCGGGGGACATTCCCATCCGTCATTCTGAAGGAGCTTGCGACCGAAGAATCCATTTTCGTTTGCAGGGAATGCATTAAGAATGGATTCTTCGCTGGCGCTCAGAATGACATGCAGTTTTACCATCGTCAAGTTCAATAGCCACGTGCTTTAGCTCGTGGATAAATGTGCAAGGTGCGGAGGCTAAGAAAAAGAAACCACCCCTTTAATCCCCTCCAAGGGAGGGGAATTTTCCGGAAGTCCACCCCCGTCCTTCGGACACCCCCGCCAGCGGGGGACATTCCCATCCGTCATTCTGACGGAGCTTGAGACCGAAGAATCCATCTTCCTTGCGGATAATTTATGAAGAATGGATCCTTCGCTGGCGCTCAGAATGACCTTCCAGCCTTATAATCGTCAAAATCAATAGCCACGTGCTTTAGCTCGTGGATAAAGACGCAACGTCCCGAAGACTAAGAAAAAGAAACCACCCCAGCCTGTCCCGACGTGTCGGGAACTCGCTGCGCTCGCCACCCCTCAACGAGGGGAATTTTTTCGGGGCGACATGGCCAAAAGACTCTGTCGCTCCTACGGAGCTTTTAATAATCACAATGTAAACATTATCTACAAAAATTCCGCTCCTACGGAGCTGAATGCCAAAACCTTCGGAAGTATCCTGTTCAAGAACTTTGCCAATAATATTACCGGCGATATAAAACACAAACCTTCCGGAGGTTTGAATAACAAAAATCCCCGCCGGAATGGCAGGGATTATATATATAAAATATCTCTATATGGATTACATTCCTTCGGAATACTCTTCCATTTCGGTGAGTTTACGGAAACCGCTGCTTCCGTTTTTCTTCCTGTCGATGGCTTTCAGGGCTGCGGCATAAACAGATTTCCAGTTCAGGCCGAATGCCTGCTGAAGTTCGTCGGGTTCGCCACTCTCGCCGAAGCGATCAGGAACTCCGATAAATTCCATCGGAACAGGCTGATTTTTAACAACAACTTCTGAAACAGCCGCACCAAGCCCGCCGTGAACCTGGTGTTCCTCGGCAGTAACGATAGCGCCGCATTCCCTCGCGGCTGTGGTAATTGTTTCCACGTCGATAGGCTTGATAGTGTGGTTATTAATTACTCTTGCCTGTATGCCGTGTTTCTTTTCAAGTTCTTCGGCTGCCATAAGTGCTTCCCAAACCATCAGGCCGCAGGCTACGATAGCAAGGTCATTTCCTTCGCGGAAAACTTCTGCTTTACCTATTTCAAATGGCGTTTCCCCGGTTGTAAACATGGGGATTGCCGAACGTCCGAAACGGATGTATGCAGGGCCGTTCATCTCTCCTGTCGCCCATGTTGCTTTCTTGGCTTCCTGGAAGTCGCAGGGAACAACAAGAGTCATGTTTGGTAATGCCCTGAGAAATGAAATTTCTTCAAGCGATTGGTGGGTAGCGCCGTCAGGTCCGACTGTAATACCTGAATGCCCCCCTCCGATTTTTACATTTGCATTATTATAGCAAACAGAAATGCGGAGCTGATCGGAGTTCCTGAACGCCGCGAAAGCGCTGTAGCTGGAAAAGAAAGCTATCTTCCCTGATAAAGCCAGGCCAGTTGCTATAGTTGTTGCATTCTGCTCGGCTATACCGCAGGAAAAGAATCTTTCGGGGAATTTCTCTTTGAAGTATGAAGTCATTACAGAACCGGTGATATCACCGCCAAGAACAACCACGTTGTCATGCTTTTCGCCAAGTTCGGCCAGAGCTTCGCCAAATCCGTGGCGCGTTGGTTTTTTTCCGAGAAGTTCAAATTTTTTCATAGTAATTCTGTATTGTTTTTTGATATTTATTTCTTGTTTAGTTCATTAACCCTGTTATCTCCCGCTCTTACAAGTCCGGCCAGGTCATATTTATTAAATATTTCTTCCGGGTTTTTAATATAATCCGGTAGCTTATCAATTTCAATCTTTATTACATACCTGTCAGCAGCAAGAAAAGCAATTCTTCCTTTTCTCAGGTCAGGAATCCATGCCAGGTAACCGGGCCCGTAGGAATTTTTAATCCTTGTAACGATGTGGCCAGGAATTTCAGGCATCTGGTGGATCATTTCTTCATCGTCATTATATCCGCCCGGGCCGTAATCAAAAATTGCCGCGTGGGCAAATCCCCTGTTGTCGAACACATAATCCGTGGCAACAGTAGACCAGGTTTGGAAATCATCCGACGAGAAGCCTCCGCTCCAGGGATATTTTTCCGAGTTGGTCAATTGCTTAGGCAGGAAAGCTTCCATCAGTTCAGGTTCAAGCAGTACTTTGGGATCTGTTTTAGGCGCTTCTTTAATTGCCTTTTCCCTTGAATAGTTTTCCTGTACATCGAATTTATCTTTTTCGTTGCAGGAAACAAGTCCCGAAATTGATAAAATTATCAGGGTTAAAAATAATATAGAATATTGTAGTCTTTTCATTATAATAATGATTATTATATACTTACAATTTTTCTCCAAGTTCGGCCAGTGCTTCAATTGCCTGGTCTTCTTTAGGCGGGTTGCCGTGCCACTGGTATTTATCATGCATAAAGGAAACACCTTTGCCCATGAATGTGTTAGCGATAATTACAGCAGGCCTGCCGGAGCCGACATTTTCTTTAAATTTATCGAAGGCTGAAATTATCTGTGAATAGTCATGCCCGTCAATTTCAATCACGTTGCAGTTAAATGCCTCGAACTTTTCTTTCAGGGGATAAACACTCATAACGTCCTTTACCCTGCCGTCAATCTGGCAGTCATTGTTATCGACTATCCAGCAAAGATTATCCAGCTTATAATTTGCCGCAGCCATAGCAGCTTCCCAGACTGCTCCCTCCTGGAGCTCGCCGTCGCCGCTGATACAATAAACAAGTTTATCGTTTTTATCAACAAGTTTATCGCTCATTGCCATACCTACTGCAATTGAAATGCCCTGCCCAAGTGATCCGGAGGCAGTTTCAATACCGGGAAGCCCCACATCAAGTGCCGGATGGCCCTGAAGCCTTGTTCCGAATTTTCTGAGTGTTGCCAGTTCTTCAACCGGGAAAAAACCGGCGCGTGCCAGAACCGAGTAATGAACCGGCGCCATGTGTCCTGCGCTAAGAACGAAGCGGTCGCGCCCGTCCCATTTCGGATCATCATTTTTATATCTCATGTATCCGCCAAAGAAAAGAACGGCCATGATGTCCGAAACACCGAGAGGCCCGCCGCTGTGCCCGGATTTGGCCAGCACGAGGCTTTTAATTATGTCCTTCCTGATAGTGTTTGCTATTTCAGCGAACTCTTCAGGAGAGCGTTGTTGGTTGGTAAAGGTCTGAGTACCGAAGTCGATTTGTAATGTCATGCCCCTGTCTCTGATAGATTTATAAACCAATATGTTCCGAGATTCCGCAAATACGACAAACAGATATATATCATAATGCCACAATACGGAATTTCAAAATTACAAAAAAATTGAGTAAAATCAGAGTGGATTGTGATGCAATAAACCACGGTTTATCATTTTATGAAAAACTAATATTCAATACCAGTGGCCTTATAAAAATTCATACATACGCTTCACTAATTTTTTTTCTTCTTAACAATTGATTAAAAAAATATCCGGGTTATTGATTTTTAGGAAGCATCAGAACTACGGCATCAAGGTATTTTTGTAATATCAAAATATTAAATAATCCCAAATCAGTTTCCGGGTATACAAAACATTTCTGATTATTATTTGCAAAACAATTTCCACGATTTAAAATTTATGCCTATTCAGATATATTATTTTTTCAAAAATTATGAAAGTCCTGAGCAAAGCGAAGGATGCATTCTTATTACATTATCTGCGAACAAAGATGGATTCTTCGGTCGATTCGCTCCTCCAGAATGACCGGGTTTCTAACCTTTTAGAAGGCCCCATGAGGGAAGTCCTCTTTTCTTTCGGATAGGACAGACGATAGAGTATCGGAATTATATAAAAAAAGTTCCGTAGGAGCGACAGAAGATAGATATGCCACAGCTACGGGGCTGTTAGTTCTCGTTCGTAATCATTAAACTACAAAAATGCCCGGGCTACGATACTGAAATATTATTAGATTACCCCTTTGAAATAATAATAAATATGATTAAATTAAAGGGTAAACAATCAGTTCTTTGAAATTGTGTGGTTTCAATCCTCGTTCATTGTTGAGCTTGCGAAATCCCGACTTGTCGGGAGCAAGGAAAAAGACGCTGAAACCGGGCTGGTTGAGCGTAGCGAAATCCCGAGCGCATTTGATTCCAAAAGTCAATCGGGAGCGACTTTGGCGTGCGCAAGTACAGCTACGCCCTGGGCCGCTTTACCAGCATTGACCCGCTGTGGGAAATGTATTATGAATGGACTCCATATCATTATTGTATGAATAATCCTGTAAATCTTTTAGATAATACTGGAGGATGGGCAGCGGTATGGCCAGTAAACGTTCACAAAAGTATTACAGAAGATGCTGCTGCAGATTTAGGTTTAACAGATAACGAGATAGAGCAGATGGTAGAAGGTAATGTGGAAGTTGATGAAGATCAGAAAAATCAATATAAGCATGCAATGTTAAGTCAAGATGATCTTGAGGCGGTGGATGGCGATAGGGAAGCAGCAATTGAAAAAGCAGATAAAAAAATGAAAAATTTTATCGAAACAAATATTAACGATTTTATTGAAACCGGAGATTTTAAAAAGCTCGGCGCAGCGCTACATACTGTTCAGGATCAGGACTGTCCATCTCATGAAGGCTGGCAGGTGTGGCCTAGTGGAGATGCGACCTCTGGAAAAAATATTGTAAATACTGTTGTCCATACACTCGGCGATTTACCAACTGCAACTGAAAACGGGGCTGCTGCGGAACGCAAGTCTAAAATAAAAACTAGAAAATACATCATGTATGCACTAAAGAAGAGAAAAGAATTTTTGACGAATACCGAAAGATCATCCAATGGAGGTGACACTAATAATGAAAAGCAAAATGAAACAAATTAATCGAATGATATTATTTTATAATCAAACCATTGTATTAATCTTTCTATCAATATTATTATATTCTTGCAGCAGCAGAGGATATTCTTCTGTTCCTAAATGTTATAAGGGGATTTTTGTTAGAGATTCTTTTTGTCTGAATAATTGTCCGAAGGAAATTGACAAATTTCCAAATTTTACACCATATAGTTATTGGATAAGCAGCGATTCCTCTGTACAATATTGGATTTTTTGGACCACAGATTTTGGTCAAAAGAAACATCCGGATCATTCTTTTAAGATATTGAATAATAATACAAAGAAATTTTGTACAACTGATGAAATATACTTTTCAGGATTTTGGTCAAGTCTTAGAAGATCAGAAAACTATGATTGTATTCAATATGATATTGGAGGTAAAAGTATATATAAAAAACCGGTCAAACCCTATATTGACGGCATTATATTATTTAACAGAAAATACCCTGATAAACCCGGGAATTTCGAGTTTATAAATGAGGAAATTATTTATACAGGAGAGGATAAAAATAATTTCGTTGTAATCACAGTAAATTTAGAGATCGACATGGCTAACCTGAGTGAGTTGAATACTATGATAGCAAGCCGTTGGTCTCAAGGGGAATATGTTTATGGCAAAACAATTACCAAATACATATATAATTTGGATTTGCAGTTGGTAACCAAAGAAATTATTCTCGAGGATGAAGCCCTGATTTATATCAACGATTGCTACAAACAAAAAGCGTTAAAGGAAATCAAACAATGAAAAAGAAAAAATACTTAATATTGTTACTCTTCCTCTCATCCCCTCTCTTCGCCTCCGAATTCATCGAGAACCGTGGCCAGTGGGATGCGGATGTACGCTACAAGACTGAAAGCGCCGGGATGACGGCATGGATTATGCCCGGCAGCGTGATTTATGATTATTCAAAAATGGAAGTAAACGGGCGGGATACAAGCCTTGCGGGGCATGTTATTAAGTGCAGCCTTGCTGGCACTTCAGCCGTTCCTGAGTTTGCTCCATCCGGCAGGAATAAAATTGTTCGCAACTACTTCACCGGGAACGACCCCACAAAATGGGCAAAGCATGTTGCTTCATTTTCTTCCGTAACTGCAAAAGATATTTATCCTGGTACTGATATCAGGTATTATTTCGATGCCACGGGTATGAGATATGACTTCATACTTCATCCCGGAGCCGATCCGGAGAATATCATGATGAAATTCACCGGCCAGGATTATATTGATATTGATGCGGAAGGCAGCCTTGTACTCGGTACAAGCCTCGGCGAAATAAAGCACGGACAGATATTTGCCTACCAGGAGAGCGGCAAGCCCGGCGACAGCCGCCTTAGCGCTGTTCCCTGCCGATTCATACTTAATAGCGACGGCAGCGTGGGGCTTTCCCCCGGCAATTACGATCCGGATCTGCCACTTGTGATAGACCCGCTTGTGTATTCATCATATTTTGGAGGTGATATCGGTGATTCTTTCGAAAAATTTGCTGCTCTTGGTGATACAAATTATGTTGCTGGATATACTTATTCCAGGAAATTACCTTATACAGAAGGAGCTTACAGTTCAAGAATTTGGGGCAACATGGGAGTCATTGTTGCAAGGCTTAATAAAAATAATCATGTTAATTTATTAGCATACATTGGTGGATTTGAAAAGGACAGGTTAAAATCTTTCAAAACATACAATGGGAAGCTATATATTGCCGGAGAAACATCCTCAAACAATTTTCCTGTTACAGAGGGGGTAATAAAAGATGGGCCAACAAATGATGAAGGTACGATAAATGTTTTTGTTTCCTGTTTTAATTCCACTTTGGATAGTTTGTTGATGTCAAGTTATTTTGGCGTTTTTGATAGAGAATATTGCCATTGGATGGATGTGTATGATGATGGGATAATTATTGCTGGTAAACATGGTTCTACAAAGTTTCCCGAATGCGACCTTGATAAAACAACTCTTATAGTCGGAAATGAATTCATTTGTAAATTTGACCACGGAATGAAAACGTTATTGTCCGCAGCAAGGGTTGGAGGTGATGGATCAGGCCTTTTTGAAATCAAGGACGGTTTCCGAAAGAGTAACGGTAATTTGGTATTTGCTGGTAATACATATTGTACCGGATTGCCTCTAACGGTAAATGCCCGAGATACAATAGCTAATGATACAGGTTTTGCGGACAGTAAGCACACTGATATATTTTTCATGGAGATAAGTTCTGACTTCAAAAATCTGGAATATCTAAGCTATTTCGGTGGTACTCTTATGGATTCGGTAGCAAAACTGTTATATATTGACGATAATAATTTTTATCTCGGAGGTTACACCAGATCTAAAGATCTGCCGAATATGAAAGGAAATATTATTGATGATGGTCCGGATAGCGATTACATGCTTGTAAGATTTGACGGCAACTATGATAATGAATTTACAGCTATATATGGTACAAACGACGGTGATGATTACGGGGTGTTTATTGATTCCGACCCATCCGGATATATATACATGGGGGGCTATTCTTCGGGAAGGGAACTTGAAGTAAGCGAAGATGCTATAATGAAGGAAAAACAACCGCCGTTTGATGAGTATATGAACTTCGACGCTACCTTTATGAAAGTAGATCCATCCGGCGATACATTGCTATATTCAACATTTATCGGAGGCTCCGGAAGAGTAAGCGCCAGAAGTGTTTATTGTGATAATTATAAAGTCTATGTTGGAGGCTTTACTAAGGCTTCTGACTTTTATTTAAGTGAAGATGCTCAAATAGATTCTTTATCATGTACTCAAAATGCCTTCATAACAGTATTTGACTTTACAGACCCAAATGTAATCATCGAAGAAATGCCACAATCTCAGAATATATCTACATACCCAAATCCCTTCCGGGACAGGTTTACATTCGTCCTTGAAAACAACTCCGAAACAGAAATACAGGCAGTTCTTTATAATATCCAGGGCATAGAAACCGCCAGAACGACTTATACCAACCTGACTCCCGGAACATTCAGCCTGCCGTTCAAAGTTCCTGAAATCCCTTCCGGCGCTTATGTACTAAAAATAAGTTCCGGCGGAAAAATTGTCTCAACCTGCAAGGTGATGAAGGAATAGAAACATCAACAAACAATGAAACTAAAAAAACGGGGCAAAGGCTCCGTTTTTTTAGTTTGTGAAAGGTTGATTGGTGATTTGAATTTTCAGTGTAATAAAAATATTTTAATACCTTTTCAATTTATCAGGGCAGTGTTATATTGCATGATTTTTAGCAATGATTATGGCAAGAGATACGAAATTGAATATAACACCCCCACTGGCGGACAGGATAAGGCCCGCTACTATTGACGACCTGGTAGGGCAGAAACACCTTGTTGGCGATGGCGCTCCGTTAAGGCTTTTTTTTGAATCCGGCAATTTCCCGTCGATTATCTTCTGGGGGCCTCCGGGCGTGGGCAAGACAACCCTGGCGCTTATGATCTCAAATCAGTCAGACTATGAATTTATTAGGATTTCGGCAGTGGAATCCGGAGTTAGGGAAGTAAGGAAGATTATTGCTACTGCCAGTGAAAACCTTACATTCGGATTGAAAACTCTGCTGTTTATTGATGAAATCCACAGGTTCAACAAATCGCAGCAGGATGCCCTACTTCACGCGGTGGAAAGGGGAATTATCACTCTTGTAGGAGCAACAACGGAAAATCCGTCTTTCGAAGTGAATTCCGCACTTCTTAGCCGCTGCCAGGTGTACAGGCTGCGGCCTCTGTCGGATGAAGATGTAAGGGAGTTGATTGAAAGAGCTTTAAGCGAAGACGATATTATAAAGGAAAAGAATGTCCGAATTGACGACTGGGAATTTCTTCTTCAGATTTCAGGAGGGGACGCCAGGACGGCCCTGAATGCTATAGACCTTTCGTTAAAAATAGCGAAAAAGGATAATTCAGGTATTACCACGATAAATCGTGATATTCTGGAAATGGCTCTGCAGCAGAAAACTGCAAGATATGATAAAGACGGGGAAGCCCATTATGATACAATTTCAGCTTTTATTAAATCATTGCGGGGATCAGATCCTGACGCTGCGCTATTCTGGCTTGCCAAAATGCTCGACGCAGGCGAGGACGCAAAGTTTATTGCCAGGCGTATGCTGATTTTTGCCAGCGAGGATATTGGTAATGCAGATACTTATGCAATTACCCTGGCTGTTTCGGTTTTTGATGCGGTTGAACGTATTGGGATGCCGGAATGCAGGATTAACCTGGCGCAGGGAGTTAGCTACCTGGCTTGCGCCGCGAAATCAAATGCATCCTACATGGCTATTAAGCAGGCTGAAACTGATATTAAAAGAGGTGTGCCGCGAACTGTGCCAATGCACCTGCGAAATGCCCCGACCAAACTTATGAAGAATGAAGGCTATGGCAAAGGATATAAATATCCGCACGATTACGAGGGGCACTGGATTAAAGAAAACTATTTTCCCGAGAATTTCGGGCCTGTTTCATACTATAGGCCCGGGAATTTTGGTAAGGAGGAAAGTTTCCAGCGAAGAATGAAAATACTCTGGAAGGAAAGGTTCAAAGAGTGAACGGATTAATTTTCCCGGTAAATGAGCTGCAAAATTTCAACACTACGAAAAATATCAGATATTGACATATTGTTATTATACAATGTAAAATAGTAATATGTTAGATGTCTTCAAATAAAACGGGAAATGTTGCTCTGAACGAAGTGAAAAGCCAATTTTTCATGGTTTTATACAAAAACAAGTGGATTCGGTAGTCGCAAGCTCCGAAAGTCTGCCTCGATATATCGGGGAATGACAATTTTGCAATTAGTATTTTTCTAAACAGAATAATATCACCAAAGCTGAATTATTAGCAAATATTTATGAGAAATTTTTAAATAAAATAATCAAAGCGCTGATACTTAAAGCGCTGATTAATAACCATATCATTATACCCGGCAATACAGGAATAGCCATGTTTAAACCAACGGGTGCAAATCCTGAAAATGATGATATGCCGGTTACCGATGTTGACCAATAGCTGGAAGAGCCATACCAGTCGGTTGTAGTTGCTCCGGAAGGAGTGATATTGGACCACTGCCCTCTGCTGAGTTTGAATATATAGGATTCGCTCTCCATATTGCCGGAATAGGAGGGAACATCTTCTTTGGCATAGACAAGTTCTAAGGTTGCTCCGGATCCGAGTGAGCCGCTGAGGTGTTCAATTTCCCAGTAAGCTCTGGAAGGCAGGGCATCAAAGCGGGTTAGCCTTACAGTAAATACATTTCCGGCAGGGGCATTTACCGACAATGGCCTTGGACCGTATCCAACAAGATACAAAGGTACTTCCACCGGACTTTTAGTCTCGAACCTGACTGTTGAGAATCTTGATGTTGCAACATGCGGGCCATGCCCCTCACAGTCACAATCCACATCATCAAGGTCGGCAAGGTCAAAAGAGCCCGAACTAATAAAAACCGGCGAATCCGACTTTGTGCTACTCATTCCGGGATCTAAAACACAAATAGTGGGGCATTCCAATCCGGCCTCGTTGGAACCGAATGTCATAACGCTCAAACTATAGCTGCTGCTATTTCCGGAGCAAATTCCGCCGCCTGAATTACCGGCAGTGTTGTTTTCAAGCCTGGTATCAGATATTGTAACCGACGAGCTGTTTGCAGCCATAATACCCCCACCATTCTGCCCGGCGGAATTATTTGAAATCTCTGAATTACTTATCTCCAGATTACTGTTGCTTGCAAAAATCCCGCCACCGGAAATGATACTGCTGCAAGCCTGAATTACAAGGTCGGCAATAGAAGCTCCGGCGTTGTTCAGTAATATTCCTCCGCCATCACTACCGGAACCATTTTGAATGGTTAAACCGGATATTTCAACCGAGTTTGTATTATTTATTTCAAATATTCCTGAAGAATTATTTGCATCAATAGTTAATTCATTACTTCCCGAGCCTGTAATTTTTATCGACTTTGAAATAGAAAGGGGGCCGGAACTAAGGTTAATTGTTGAACCTGTTGGCAAAGAAAACTGAATTTCATCGCCGGGGTTTGCGGATGCAATAGCATTGCGGAAAGTACCGTGCCCGGAATCTCCTGAGCTGGTAACAGTAATAACCTGTGCCTGTGTGTGGAAAAAACAATATGCGAACATAAGGAAGACAGAGACTGAGAGGTTTTTCATGGCTAACTCCAAAGGTATTATTAAAGCCTATATTACGATAATATAAGCTAAACCATAATTAAATCAAAATGTTTAATTAATTACCATATATCAGTTTACTGATCCTGATTTCACATCATTATCTTTAAAATTGCTTTTTTGATCTTGGATTTTGGCGGTTGGGGGAAGTGTGCATCTTCGGGCATAAGGACAACAAATGTGCCGGGACGTATTTCTATTTCAAAATCAGCTTCGTCAGAATAAAGAGCAGCGTCAATTTCCGGATCGTATTCAGAAATAATATTTTCACATTCTTCAAGAGCTTTCCAGGTCAATCCAAAGAAACCTTCTATAACCATCTGGATATCAATATATTTAATATGCGCTTCCAGTTTGTTGCCCGGATGTTCACGAGCATCGTCTTCTGCAATTATCAAAATAGCCTTATCGCCGTCAATTTTGTACTCACCGGCATCCAGTTTTGTAAGGTCATTGGATTCTATATATTCAAATGCGGTTTTAAAATTTTCATTCAGGTAGTAATATTTTGCAGCTCTTTCCATTTTGTCGATTATCATAAATTTTTCCAGATATAATTGCAATAAATTCTTTATTTCAAACTATTTGATATAATATCTCTCAAAATTACACTTATCCGACAAAATAGAAAAATGTAAAATTCAAAAATAGAAATGTCATTATTTTATCAATTATTCATAAGCTAAATTTTTATTTGGCCAAACAAGGGAAAAAACCTGCTTACAGGAAGCAAATATAAAAAATGAAATAATTTTACTTCTTATCAGTCTTTTTTTCATAGATATGTTTGACTTTTATTGTTGCATCTGAAAATTTTTTATACCCATTTACAATTAAACGGTTAATGCCTGAATAGATGCAGGCCGGTTACGGGCTTTTTGCTTATATTTGTTCAGGAAAAAGATTAGAAAATATTTAGTTATAAATTGTGGTGACGGTATGGAAAATTCAAAAGGAAAAATACTCTGGATCGATGACGAAATTGAGCTGCTAAAGCCCCACACTATTTTATTGAGCCAGCGAGGTTACGATGTTTCAACAGCCTCGAATGGTGAAGATGCCGTGGAAATGGTAAAGAATGAACATTTCGACCTGATATTTCTTGATGAAATGATGGTTGGCATCAGTGGCCTGGAAACCCTTCCGCTTTTAAAAGAAGCCGACCCTGCAACTCCGGTTGTTATGGTTACAAAAAATGAAGCAGAGAGCCTGATGGAAGAAGCAATAGGCCAGAAGATTGATGATTACCTGACCAAACCGGTTAACCCGGCCCAGATTTTAATGGCATGCAAGAAATTCCTTGAAGCAAAAAGGATTGAAACAGAAAAGTTTACCCAGGATTACCTGATGGGATTTAATGAGGTTTCACGGCAAATGCTTCAGCCCATGGATTGGGACGAGTGGAAAGATATATATGTTAAGTTGGTTAACTGGTCGCTTGAACTTGATGATATTCAGGAACCCGGACTTTCACAAACACTTCAGGACCAATGGAGAAATGGAAATTCAGAGTTCTCGAAATTTGTAGAAAGAAATTATATTGACTGGATTCACGATGAAGGCGATAATGGCCCCATGCTTTCGCACCAGGTAACATCCAAACACCTGCTGCCAATGCTGAAAGACGACGACGGGCCGGTATTTTTTATAGTTGTTGACTGTATGAGGCTTGACCAGTGGCTGGTTATGCAGGAAATTCTAAGCCCTTACTATTCATTCAATATCGACTACTACTCTTCAATACTTCCTACTGCCACACCTTACGCCAGGAATGCCATTTTCGCGGGCCTGATGCCGGATGATATTAACAAGCATTACCCCCAATACTGGCAAAACGAGATTAATACAGAAGAACACAAGCTGAACGCTTACGAGAAAGACCTTTTCAATACATGGCTGAAAAGAAAAAGAACAAATCTTGAAGGAAAATCAAACTTTATTAAAATATTCGAAACCGAGTTCGGTAAAAAAATTGAACGAGAAATTCTGGAATATGCAAATTCGAAAGTAACGGCGATCGTTGTAAATGCTGTTGATATGATTGCACATTCAAGGTCTGACTATGCCATATTAAAAGAAATTGCTCCCGACGAGGCTGCCTATCGCTCGCTTACAAAGTCGTGGTTCAAACATTCCAGCCTGCATGGTATGCTTAAAACTATTGCAGGTATTAAAGGAGCAAAAGTTCTGATCACAACCGACCACGGTTCAATACGCTGCATGAGAGGCGTAAAAGTTCTGGGTGACAGAGATACATCTACAAACCTGCGCTATAAGTTCGGCAAGAACGTAAAGGCAGATAAGAGGTATGCCATGCAGGTATCCGACCCGAGAGATTTCCGTCTGCCAAAACACGGAATAACTGTAAACAATATTGTTGCCAAAGAAGATTACTACTTTGTTTACCCGACTGATTACCATCATTACCTTCAGAAATATCGCGACAGTTTCCAGCACGGCGGTATTTCGCTTGAGGAAATGATCCTGCCGGTGATAAAACTTACTCCGAGATAGTTCTTTTTAATAAAAATTTAAAATGAATAAATTGGCTCCAGGGTTTTCCGGGAGCCATTATTTTTACTGAATAATAATTTCTTTAGTTTCAATGTTTGGGATGGGGGCTAAAACTGCTTGTCGGGATATCCGTATCCCGACACAGAATATGGAAAGTATTTCCCAATCCTTATTACTTTCGGATAAGATATCCGAAAGAGCCAAGGCAAAATAGTTTCAAAGTAGAACTTTGTATGAAATATTCCTTACCAAGCGGGGCTTGGGAAGGAGGGAAAAAGCTCCGTAGAAGCGACAAAATCTTTTGTCAATGTCTCACCGACGGGGCTGTTGTTCTTTCCGGATTCGCCTTTCTTATTTTATGCATATCATGGAGTTAATTCCCCTCCGGTGGAGGGGATTAAAGGGGTGGTTTTATCTCTTTGCTTTGGGACGTTGCACCCTTAATCCACGAGATAGAGCACCTGGTTATTGAATTTGTCGATGCTCTGGATGGATTGTCATACTGATCGCAGCTAAGTATCCATTCTTTATCTATTATCCTGCAAAGGAATATGGATTCTTCAGTCGCAAGCTCAGGAAGCCTGCCCCGAAGTATCGGGGAATGACATTTTTGGTACAGGGCTTGTCGGGAAGTTGAATAATTATTATACCCTGCTTAAAATCAATCTATTTCCTTCTTTCTTTATTGGAACAGAAGTTAGTGGCCCATCGGCCGGCCCTTCTATCCTTTCTCCTTCGAGTGTGAATTTTGAATGCCCGAAACTTGAACACTCAAGCCTTTTACCCGGATAATCATAATTCAGCTCTCTGCCGAAATGAGTGCATTTATCAAGAAATGCCAGGTGCTTTCCATTTTCAGGACAAATTAGAATGTATTTGATATCCCTTTCTTCATCATGAAATTTTGTAGCAAAACCGGCATGTTCCAGATTTGGCAGTTTCGAGCAGTCGATAATTATACTATCATCGTTAAAACTCAAAGCATTTGCAGGAGCAGACTGTACATCTGATGTGCCGGAAATCATCGAGCAGGAGTTTATGCCTCCCATGCATACACAAGCTGTAGCAAGGGAGCCAGCCTTAATAAAATCTCTTCTTTTCATTTTCTTACAATGATAAATTTCACAATTCCAATATTTCCGTCGTTAATTTAATAAAAAGTCAGGAATTTGAAATATATTATTTGTTGAATTCCAACTGATAATGCTATTAGCGTTTCCTGCCGACTATAACAGCGGTTCTTTTTTCGGTATATGATTTTTCTCCGTCGTCTATCATGATGGTAAAAAAGTAAGCGCCATTTCTCAGGTATTTTCCTTTAATGTCGGTACCTTTCCATTCAATTTCATGTTTGCCGGCTTCCAAATCACCATTGAATAATTCGCTGATTGTTTCGTCCTGCTCATTTCTGATCAGAACAGATACTACGGATTTTTTCTCAAGTTCCAAAAAGAGCGTAGTTTTTCTTTTAAAACATATTGGATGGACTTTGCCGTGTTGTTGAACAAAATTATCATTTAAAGTGGCATAATAAATATCCAGATTGCCTTTATGTCCCTCGATATCTTTTCTGTCTGAAGAAAAGAAAAGAATATTTCCATTTTCCGGTATTGTAACAAATGATTCATTACCCTCCGAATTAATTGGTTCTCCAAGATTCACTGGTTCGGACCATTTGCCGGTCTTATCGTCAAACCTGCTGAAATAGAGGTCTAATCCACCGTAATTTGGGGAAAGTTCATTAGATGAAAAAAATATGGTTTTTCCGTCAGGAGCAATAAACGGGTAGGCTTCCATTCCTTCGGTATTTATTTCACTCATATTTATTGCAGCTTCCCAGGAATCTGATCCGGGAGTTCTGTCGGAGTACCATATATCCATTTTATCAGCATAATTTCCATCGAATTTGCCATCGCTGTTTGGGCCTTTTCTGGTACTGGTAAAATAAATCCGGTCAGCATCAGGGCTAACACCGGGTGCAGATTCCCAGAATTCGGTATTAATATCACAGCAAAGTGGATAGCCTGCACTCCATATACCCCTGTCCAGATCGGATACATAAATATCACAAGCTCCATAGCCATCTGGTTTGTTACATGACGTGAAATACAAATGTTTTCCGTCAGGACTCAAAGAAGGAGCGCCTTCGTTAATATTTGTGTTGATATTTTCGAAGGTGTAAACCTTATCCTTTTCCGGGTCGAAAACTCTGTCCGGATCAAAAACAACAGGAGCGCTCCAGAAATCATGAGTAGGTATAGAACCATGTTTCTCGTCGGAATTAATACTTCCGGGCCTGTTCGATATAAAAATAATAATATCTCCGCCGCCCGTTATTGTCGGGGCATATTCAATTCCGGAGGTGTTTATAAATGTAAAATTCCTGACAATGAATTTCTCTCCGAATTCTTCCCCGTATTTTGCAAATCCATCTAAAATATTAATTGTGTCGGGTATATTGTCGCTCGCAGATAATTCTGCTGATAATATGGAAAATGTCAAAACTAAGAAAATTGAAATACGCATATCACTGCTCCTTGAAAATATAATTTATCTTCTTCTGCCGCTGATAATGGCAATTCTTTCTTCGGTATAAAATTCGTTATTGATTTCAACGGTAAGAACAGATTTATAGATTCCGTTCCTAAGGTATTTCTTCTTTGTTGTGTTTCCCTTCCATTCAAATTCATTCATGCCCTTTTTAAATTCACCGGCGTGAATCCTGTTAACGACTTCGCCTGATTCATCAATAATATTCAACTCTCCGAAACAAGCATCCGGCACTTCCACCTGGATTTTTGTCGATTTCGTAAATGAAACCGGAGTAACTTCGGAAAAGTTTTTATCGCCGCACAGCTCGCAATCGCGGGGAAGGAATGCATAATAAATATCTGTTTTTCCTTTTGCTCCGTCCCTGTCGTCATCATTGGAGGTGAACATTATTATATCACCGTTATATAGCAGTGATGGAAAGTTTTCGTCCGATCCTGAGTTTATTTTTGGGCCTAAATTAATTGGTTTGCACCATTTGCCTGTTGAATCATCGAACCTGCTTATATAAATATCCGAACCGCCATAATTGGGTTCAAGGCCCTTAGATGCAAAAACAATTGTTTTTCCGTCAAAAGAAATATTTGGACAACTATCTTCATCGTCAGAATTAATATCTGTTATATTAACTGCTTCCCCCCATGTACGCGTCTGCGGGTAATAATCTGAATACCAGATATCATAATTTTCTCCGAAATAATGAACTCCGCGGCTGTTTGGCCCTCTTCGGTTGGAACTAAAATACAGTCGGGTTTTATCACTATTTATCCCCGGAGTTAATTCATACATATCCGAATTAATAATAATTCCAAGATGTGATGGTTTACACCATTTATCTTTTTTTGTATCATAAGAACTTTTAAAAATATCATACGATTTTTTTGTACGTCCCCTTGTATACCTGATTAAGTAGCAAACCGATCCGTCCTGAGAAATACCAAATGGCCCTTCATGCCCCTTTACCAGCGAACCAATGTTGCCGGGGCCGGAAAGAACGGGATTAAATATCAGAGAATCTTCAGTATATGATATTTCAGAATACCAGGCTTCTTCATATCTTTCATCATTATTATTTCTTGCATGAGAGCCTACGCGGTCTGAAATGAAGTACATAGCAGCGCCGTATTTGAATGGCTGAGGGTTTCTTTCATCGTCTTTGGTGTTGAACGAGGTACTTACCACTTGCAATTTATTACCAAAATTTTCACCCATTTCAATGAATCCATCAGTAATTACGTTATGTTTGCGGCAGATCTTTTCGGCAAATACAGGATTAAAAAATATTGAAAATAAAACAAAAAATAAGATTGAACGAGCCATTATTCCTCCCTGGAAAAATGTATTAAATCCCAAAAGCATTTATCAACAAAATAATAAAATCATCCGCATAATCAAAATATAAATCATTTTTCAAACTTGTTTTGCAGGAAATTAATATTTTGTATCCCTATGATAAAATGATATTATTCTGTTTTGAAAAGAATAATTGCAGAATTTTCATTCCCCGTCCTTCGGAGGACAGTTAATGTTGTCTTTCCCCGACACGTCACCGATAAATCGGTGCAGGCAGGGGCAGGCTTCCGGAGCTTGCGACCGAAGAATCCACCCCGCCCTTATACTCGCATCTAAGCCCCTGCTTAGATGTGATGTTTTCTTTTTTTCCCAGTGGTATTTGCCTTCCCAAGCGGGGCTTGGGAAGGAGTATAAAATCAGCCATCCCGAAAGCGGCGTAGCCGCGACATTTTTGTAGAAAATCGATCCCGGGATGAACAACAGCCCCTTAGGGGCGACATTGGCAAAAGATTGTGTCGCTCCTGCGGAGCTTTTAATATTCGTTATGTAAATATTATCTACAAAAATTCCGATCCTACGGAGCTTTTTCCCTCCTTCCGAAGGAGGTGGTCGGGGGGAGGTAGGATGAGTCGAAGGCAATGCACCGATGGTCGACACTATTGCAGCAATATTTTGCTTTATTGCCGCCTTGTTTTACTTCAAAGCCCTCCCCTTCGGGGCATAAGCGCTAACTTAGTGTTTGATTTTTATATATAATTTTTTTATATTTGTAAATGGAAAAGTACAACAAGCATATAGAAGAATGGGATGTAGTTACAACCTTACTTCCTTTGGGATGGGAATTAAAGGCTAAAGAACTCCAGGCTTTCCAACGTCGCAGGGCATTTGATTCACCTTCTGAGCAACTTCGAGCAATACTTATGCATGTAGCAACGGGGCATTCTATGAGGGTGGTTGCTACTAAGCTTAAATATGAAAGAAATATAGATATATCAGATGTTGCGTTATTAAAAAAAATGAGGACGTCTGCTGATTGGCTTCGCTGGATTGCATTAGGATTGATTCATAATAGGGGGATATCATTAGATTCCCCAGAATGGCTGTCGGATTTCAATGTAAGATGTATCGATGCGTCTGTTGTTACTGAGCCGGGGTCAACAGGTACTGACTGGAGACTTCATTACAGCCATAATCTGTTCAACCTCAAGTGTGACGAATTTATTATTACCAGCCCAAAAGTCGGTGAGTCTATATCTAATTTCAAAATTAACTCTTCTGATCTTTTTTTAATTGACAGAGCATATTGCAGTTATAAGGGTATTTCAGAAATTCTCGGAAAGAAAGCAAATTTTGTTGTCAGATATAAGCATAAAGGTTTTACACTATATAATAGTAAAAATGATAAAGTTGATATTATTAAAGAATTAAAAAGTTTAAAGTTAGATCAAATATTTGACAAAATATTTTATATTTCCTCCTCCTCCTCAAAAAATAAAAAGATTCCTGTACGTATATGTGCTATCAAAAAAAGCAAGGAGCAAGCTGAGTTATCCAGAAAGAAAGCAAAAAAGAATTTTGCTAGAAAACAACAGACAATCAGTTCTACAGCTTTAGGACTTAATGATTATATTGTTTTGGTGACTTCTTTGATTAATGATATATCTTCTAATAATATCTTAGAATTATATAGAATGAGATGGCAGGTTGAAATTTCATTTAAAAAACTAAAAAGTCAATTTGGCTTGGGGCATTTACCAAAAAAAGATAAAAACTCTGCACGAGCGTGGCTTTATGCTAAGATGATCACAGCTCTCCTTACTCAGGCTATTATCGATGAAGGTGAGCGTTTTTCCCCCTGGGGCTACAGGTTTAATAAAAGAGAATGATAAAAGGAGTACATCACAATGGCGTGAAAATGTATTTGTTAAAGATATTTTATTGAAAATCATCAGTCCCGGTATTACTTTGTATCAATGTATTAACAACTGGGATGATGTTTCTAATTGCCTAAAAGAAGGACATCGAAAAAGGCAAAGTAGTATGAATTACTTATTTTCACTAAGTTAGCGCATATGCCCCTTCGGGGAGGGTTTGGGAGGGGTCGAAGCCGATGCACCAATGGTTGATTCCATTGATGCCTTGGTCGGAGTCATTGCTACCTTGGTCGGAGTCATTGCCGCCTTGTTTGAAGATAATGAACTCTTGGTTGAAGCTATTGCAGCAATGTTTTGCTTTATTGTCGCATTGTTCCAAATCAATGTACTGATGTTTGATGATAATGAACTCTTGTTCGAATCCATTGCCGCCTTATTCTTCTTCAAAGCCCTCTCCTTCGGGGAGGGTTTGGGAGGGGTCAGAGGTATTGAGGTCTTGTTCGACACTATTGCAGCAATGTTTTGCTTCATTGCCGCCTTATTCTTCTTCAAAGCCCTCCCCTTTGGGGAGGGTTTGGGAGGGGTCAGGAATAATGCACCGATGTTCAGAAGCAAAGTACCAAAGGTTTAACCTATTGCCGCCTTGGTCGAAGTCAATGACGCCTTGGTCAAAGTCATTGCCGCCCTGGTTGAAGATAATGACGCATTGTTCCAAATCGATGCACCGATGTTTGAAGATAATGAACTCTTGGTCGACACTATTGCAGCAATGTTTTGCTTCATTGCTGCCTTGTCCGGAAGCAAAGTACTGATGTTTTATTCTGTTGTTGCCTTATTCTTCTTCAAAGCCCTCCCTTCGGGACTGTAGTAATAATATCATTACTCTATATATTATATATACTTATAAAATAATTATAAATTATATATAACATTATTCTAAACAATATTTTTTATATTCAATAATTGTAAACATTATCATAAATCCAATATAAGACAATTCTCTTCAATATTATCGATAATGATCAAGAGTTCTTACCCCAGTTTTTAAGATGGCAAAATACAATTTTTTCATGCTATTGAATTTCAAAATTCTCAGAATAATAATAAAATAATAAAATCAGTCTGGATTCCTTTTGTATTTCATATTTTATCATTATCTGACAATTTCTCAAATTTATTAGCTTAAAATCTTCAATTTATAAAGATCAGGAAAAAAACTTATTCAGAAGAAAATACTAACTTCAAAAAATATCAAAATAATTGGAATTATAATTTATTTTTTGTATAATATAATAATAAAATCAGTGAAAAGAAAAAAAATAGTCTTATTTCCTGCTTATCGGGCAGAAATCTTATTTTAAGAGGGGTATTATTTGTGGGAGATTTTCTTATGCTTGTATTTTAATATTTTTCGATGAAATTGATCCAGCTACCGGATTGATATCACATTCAGATGTCATCAGTTAACTGACTATTTATATAATATTATCAAGTCGCAATCAGAGGCTTGAACTAACCTTGATATACATGGTTTTGATATCAAGTCATCTAATATTTATAATTTTGGAGGCGCAATTGAGATTATATTTCCAAACAAGCCGGAACACTGAGCTTGTACATTACGATTACCAACAGAAAATGGTCGGGGCGCTGCACAAATGGCTTGGCGAGAATATAGAGCACGACGGCATATCGCTCTACTCAATAAGCTGGCTGAGCGGAGCACGTCCGGCAAAGAAGGGGCTAAACTTCCCTGAGGGCGCAAATTTCTTTATATCGGCGCACGAGGGAGATTTATTGGAGCGCATTATCACCGGGGTAAGAGATGATCCGACGATGTTCAACGGGATGCGCGCGCAGGAGATAATTATCGGCAGCAGGCCCGAGTTCTCGGAAAGGGAATACCTGCACCTGGCTTCCCCTGCCCTGGTGCGCCGGAAAACCGATAAGGGATGCGAGCACCTGGAGTGGAATAATCCTGCAGCCGACGAACGAATGACCGAAGTAATGCAGAGCAAAATGAAGCTGGCCGGGCTGAGCGGCGATATTAGAATACGATTCGACCGTGACTACCAGCGCGCGAAAACAAAAATTGTCAATTTCAATAATATTCAAAACAAAGCCAACCTGTGCCCCGTGATACTCGAGGGCGCTCCCGAACTGATCCGCTTTGCCTACAACGTAGGCGTTGGCGAGAGTGCCGGGGCAGGTTTCGGGGCTGTAAGATTATAGGAGTTATTATGCAAGAAATAAATTTATCTATATTGGAAAAAATACCAAAACCTGAAAAGAAAGTGAAATTGATAATCGATCCCTTAGCTCCATTATCAATGGTTAACGACTTACCGGGATCTTTCTACAAGTCCTTGAAAAGCCCGTCAAAAAAAATGCTTTGTGGCTTGTTTGAAAATATCTTAGGGTGGCATATTGATATTGCAGATAGAATGGCAATTGTAAAAGATTTAGTAAAATTGCGAAAAAAGCAAAAAGTTCCATATATAAAATATCAACACGGCTCAACTTATATTCCCTTGCTTATGGATTATTTTGAAATTGAATCTGTTGAAATTCCCGAATATTTTTCTTTTATTGATCTGTGGAGCAGATGTTTAAGAAGAGCCGGAGATAATGAAATTTCTGATACACATCCTAAGGGAACTCCAAATCTCGATTATCGACTTATACCGAACCTAAGAAGATTAGAAAAAAATAAGGATTTTAATTTCGGATTATATTTTAATCAAAATCATCGAAATTATCCATTCTGTTATACTAAACCTACAAACAGAGAATATTATTATTATAACCATAGTTTTGTTTTTAGACTATGGTTTGATTTTGATTTGTTCGAATTAGTTGAAAATCATTTATTCGAATACAATATAACATATTTAGGAAACAGTGAAGGTTGGATTAATACTAGGATTGAATATGGAGAATGAGAATGTATATAGTAGATATTCACAAGCAATACTTTGCGACAAATATCATTTAGAAAATATTTCAGCGATTACAAAAAAACATATTTGTAAAGAGTTGGAATATTGTTTGGAATTTTTTAGCATGGAACCGAAAGATTCTTATAATAATAAGGATAAGATACAGTATAGATACACGCGAAAGAAAAATAATGCTCCAAATTTTATTTTTTTAGCATACAATGTCATTACTTCTGCGAAAAAATCTGTAAATATTTGGAATAAAGCTAATGAATTAATTAAAATATTTCATGAGCAAAAAAAAGATAGTAAAAGAGATGTATTACAAGGTATGTTGCCAATTGCTGGTGAGTATTTATCTTTTGTAAAAAGTGATTTTCGAGGATTAAGTAAAGCTTCTCTCGAAACAAGAGGTTTGTTAACTGTCACAACCCTAACGCCTATAAAACCATGTTTGAGTTCGTTTCCCAATTATAATAATTTTTGTATAATTCCTGACTTAAATGTTGATGAAATGATAAGTTTTGTTCGTTTGTTTAAAAAAATGACAATCATGGAAAACACAAAAGAGTTGTATTTTGGGAAGGTTGAAGAAAAAGATAAAAAATATTATCCTAAAAGACCAAGTATTTATCATGGAAATTTTCCCAATGCTCCTAAAAGTTCAATTCTTGGTGGTATTGGGTTAATTGCCGCTATAGGTGAATTTGCCAAATTAGAAGAAACTTCTGAATTAGCAAAGTCAGTATTGGAAAGTTTGAAGAATTCAACCTTATATATAATTAAATATGGAGATGCGCAGCCTTTTAGCGTTCATCACTATATTATTGATCTTGCTAAGGATAGCGTATTAAAAACAATTATTGACGGTCTGTATTATTCGAAGTTATATAATCAGGACAGAAGAACCTATAATAATACAGAGTATCAAAAATTTGACCTAATGACAAGCCGCTTTTTGCAATTATTTAACCGACCGGCGTTTAAAGATTTTCTTTCCTTTAGAGCCGAATATCCTGAAAAAACAGAAATTTTGTTCAACATATTTTTTAAGAAAATGGAAAAAATCAAACCTGAAATCATCGAATCTGCAAAGGCTTATGGCAGATGGCTTAATCGAGTGGCATATATTGCCGCAAAGAATGAAATTGGAGATGGAGCTACTCCTGAAAAAATCAGAGAGGCTAAAGCTAAGGCATTAATTGAACTGGAAAGCGCCGCTTTTTCGGCAAAAGACGGAACTGCGCTTATTGCCCAAACGGTTACCAGAGCAGGAAGGCTTTCTTATAGCGAGGCGCCAAAAGAAGCCGAACTATTTTTCGAGAAAACAGCAAGCGAAGAATTGTCGTTAGAACAGTCAAAAAATTTGATAATAGCTTTTTCAAGGCTAAAGAATCTGCCAGAAAAAGAAGTTAAAGAAGAAGAAATTAAAGAAGATGACATTATTTTTGAAACTGTAAATTAATAAAAATTGGAGTATAAAAATGAAAATCAAAGGAATCTTAGTATCGATATTAGCACCTTTCGAAAACCACATAGCTAACGGTGGTGAAAAATTATTAGGCAACGCTTCATCAATAAAAAGAAGACCAGACGGGAAAGTTTATGTATCGGGTCAGATGCAACGACATGTTCTGTTTTCAGCGATTGACCGACTGAATGAATTCGATGAAAATAGAGGCGAAACTTTTGTTTCAAACGGGGATGGGGTCAGTAATTTAATTGAAAAGGATTTACGCTCCGATATGGGCGGATTCATGCATCCGTCTAAAGGCGATTATTCCGGAAGGAGAACTGCGCCGCTTTCTGTTACACCCGCTGTTGCTATAAAACCAAGCGATGTAGGACGCGATTTATTAGTAAGAATTCGTTTCGATGAAACTGAAGATGCTAAAAAACAATCCTTAGCGACAAAGGAATTTTCGGAGTATGATTTAATGCACATGAACTTCTTTCTGGATATTTCCGGACTGAGTATTTCCAAAGCATTTAAGTATGAAGGAGGCTTCAATATCGGTACAAAATATTTCAAACATGCCAAAGATTCCGAAAGAAAGCGAAGGGCAAAACTTTATCTTGAAGCAACCCGTTATATGAATGACTACGCAAGCCAGGCACGAAATGCCGTAAGCGGGGAACCACAGGAAGTATTAATTGTGTTTGATGAAAAACTTGGCAGAAAAGCAAGTCGATATTTTATTGCCGACGATCAGGAAAAACAAAATATTATTGCTGAACTTAATGCTCAAGGAGCAAAATATTTTATTGGAAATGATAAAACTGAAAATAGTGTCCAAAAAGCTTACGATGAAGCAATGAAATTCTTAGAAGATAATATCTTATTTGATCCTTCGGAGGGTGATGAAGTAAAAACATTTGCCGAAGCTTTTGGCCGTGATTAAAAAAGAAAAAATATTTTTGGCAAAACCCTCGGGTATTACATTGGAAGAACATGTTGCCAATGTAATATCTGAGGCCAAAATTATTCAGAAAATCAGGCAAAATACTTTCAGTAAGTATAATAAAAGAACTGGGGAATCACTTGAAAAAAGATTAGAATTCGTTTGTAAGTATCATGATGAAGGAAAGAAAACTCCCAAGTGGCAAACAGCCTGTCAGAAAGATTACCAACATTACAAAATTTGGAAGAAATGTAATGAAGGGAATTTTGATAATTTTAAAAAAGATGTTGGCGATGATGCTGGCAAGAATATTCGTAATGCTAAAGTCAGGCATGAAATTGCAAGCCTTAAAAGATTACAAATTGAAAAATTGCCACTATCGGTTCTTGTTGCTATTGCTGCACATCATTCAAAACTAAGCAGAAAACATCAACACCGGTGGATAGATGAAGATGCAATAAAATACTGGAAATATTTTGATCTTAAAAGTAATAAAAATTCGGAATGCTTTGATTTGGATGCTTTTGATCGGATAGTAAAGGTTCAATATGAAACCGCTGCTTTACGAAGTTTGTTGCAACTTTCAGACAGAAGAGCCAGTGCGAAAGAAGAGGGTTGTTTGCTTCCTGATTTTAAAAAATTTGTATATGAATTTCCTTTCGAAAATAAAAGAGGAGTCCAAACGCTGGTTAATGAAAAATGGGACTCTGATTTATTGCTTATAAGAGCACCAACAGGAGCAGGAAAAACAGACGCTTCACTTCTTTGGGCAAAGAAACAAATTCAAAATGGCCGGGCAGACAGGTTAATAATTGCTATGCCTACCCGATTTACTTCAACAGCATTATCAATCAGCGTAACTGAATCTTTATCGGAAACGGGACTGTATCATTCAAGCGCATGGTTTAATAAATTTCAAGATGATATTGAAAACAATAAAATTCGCAAGGAAGATGCAAAGTCTATCCATGAGTTTGCAAGATTATTGGAAACAACTACAACTGTTTGCACAATAGATCATCTGCTTACTGCTCTGACATTGAGCCGAGAGGATCATCACCATATTACGTTCAATATGGCTAATTCCTGTCTTGTTATTGACGAAGCTGATTTCTATGATGAATTTGTACAGGAAAATATATTGGTCTTGCTCAGAGCTTTAAAAGTTTGGAATGTCCCCGTTTTACTTATGAGCGCCTCACTTCCTGAATGTGTTATTGAAGAATACAGAAAAATCGGATACGATGTACCACAGATTTACGAGGATAAATCTGATTCGGATAGAGATCGGTTCGAAGTCAAATCAATTGTCGAATATACTTATATTGACGAAATCTCAGATATTTTGGACAAGTGTATTGAAAAAGGAGTGGCAATAATTTATGCGAATACAGTTGATTCAGCTCGTAAATATTACGACTATTTTGAAGCAAGGGGCGTAAAACCAATTCTATACCACAGCCGTTTTACCGAGCCGGACAAGAAGAAAAAAGAAGATGAATTAATTTCAAAACTCGGTAAAGAAGCATGGAAAAGAAATGATGCCCAAGGAATTGCTATTATGACTCAGATCGGAGAAATGAGTATTAATATCAGCGCTGAAATAATGATAAGTGAAATATGTCCAATTGACAGATTAACACAAAGGGCTGGAAGGTTATGCAGGTTTGAGAATGATAAAATCGGTGATTTATTTGTTTTAATTCCTTTAAAAGATAACAAAATATACCCGGCTCCCTATGGAACTTATCAAAGAAAAGAGAAAAATTGGGAACCAGTTATTGAATTAACTAAAACTAAAGAACTTTTGAAATTGCAAAAATACAATCCTGATAAACTTGTCGAATTATTGAATACTATTTATAACACCAATAAGGAGAAGAATGTTAAATCAATAGAAAATGCCAGAACTCTTAAAGAAATGTTTAAAAATAATTGGCTAATTAATCCTGTAAATCAAATTGATAAAGAAGGATTTGAAAATCTTGATTGGAAAAGCAGGGATATTCCGCCTCAAGAATCAATTTATATATGCAAACCAGATAATTATTTCTTCTATTCTTACAATGATTTTAACTCATGGAAAATTGAGCATTCAATCGAGTTGCCTCTATATCAAATTGAAAAACTTTTAAAAAATGGCTTATGCCATCTGCAAAAAATTCAAATTGGTAGTGAAGTTGAACCAATATTGATTTTGAATAATGATATTTATCAATATGAAATTGGCATTAATATGCCTCTTTCGATTACGAAAAACAAATTTAGTAGCTTATGAACGAAGAACTATATTTACAGCTTTCCGCTACAGGCACTGAAATTAATTATTTCTTTGTCTGTAAGCGGAAGCTTTGGTATTCAGCAAAGTATATCAACTGCGAGGCCGAACACGACAACGTCGCGCTTGGCAACCTTTTGCACAGCTCGCATTATATGCGGAAAAAGAAAGAATTCCTGATTGACAAAGTCAAAGTTGACTGGTTGGACTTAGATAAAAAAATTATCCACGAGGTGAAAAAATCCGACCGCATGGAAGATGCCCACGGCTGGCAGCTCAGGTATTATATCTGGTATTTCAAAACTAAGGGCATTGGTGATTTTACCGGCGAATTGAACTATCCTGAATTGAAGAAAAAAAATAAAATCACGCTTGCCGACGAGGATATTCCCGAACTGATGAATATTCTGAAAGGCGTTGAGGATGTGAAAAATGCCGGGCTGCCCGACGCGCTGCCAAAGAATACCGGCGTTTGCAAAAAATGCGCCTACTACGAGCTATGTTTCATTTAACTTATTGCGCTTATGAAGAAAAATCTCTATATTTTTACGCCCGGAAAACTGATGCGAAAGGACAATACAGTCTTTTTTCATCCCTTCGCCGAAGTTCCGCCCGAAGAAGATTTTCAGCTTCAGGAAGAAATTCTGCTATCGATTGACAGCGACCAGCCCTTTGCCGACAGCGTCCGGAAAAAGGTTGTTCCGGTACATGATATTTCCAATTTCTATATCATGGCCGAGGCCTCGTTCAATACCCGCTTCCTGGAGTTCTGCTCCGCGAACGATATTAATATCCATTTTTTTAACCGCTACGGCTTTTACCACGGCAGCTACGTATGTAAGAAGAAACTTATCAGCGGATACCTGCTGGTGCGCCAGGTGTTGCATTATAAAAACAAGAAAAAACGGATGGAACTGGCAAAAAAAATTGTTCTCGGCGCTTCGGACAACCTGCTCAGGAACCTGAAATATTACAGCAAACGCGGCAGGGAGATCGAGGAGCAGATTATGCAGATTGAAAACCTGATCGGAGAAATTGACCTTGCGCCCGATATACCGGAACTGATGAGCGTCGAGGGACGGGTTCGTAAAATTTATTACACGGCTTACAACGAGATACTGGCCGACGCCTTTGAGTTTAGCAAAAGGGAGTACAACCCGCCTACAAACCCTGTTAACGCGCTGATTTCCTATTGCAACTCGCTGGTTTATACCACTGCCCTGTCCGAAATTTATTTCACCCAGCTCGACCCGGCGGTATCATTCCTGCACGAACCCGGCGAAAGAAGGTTCTCGCTGGCCCTGGACGTCGCGGAAATATTCAAGCCCATCCTTGCCGAAAGGCTGATTTTCAAGGCTGTTAATTCCGGCCGGGTTAAGATTGATGATTTCGAAAAAGACCTGGGTTATTGCTATTTGAAGGAAAAAGGAAGAAAGGAAATTGCCCGGCTTTACGACGAGAGGCTTCAAACAACAATAAAGCACAGGACGCTGAATCGCAAAATATCTTACCGGCGGCTGGTGCGGCTGGAATGCTACAAGCTGATTAAGCACCTGACAGGTGAAAAGGAATATGTACCGTTCAGAATATGGTGGTGATTATGTATCATATTGCAGTTTATGATGTTAACGAAAAACGAGTAGGTAAAATGCTGAAACTGATGCGCCAATACCTGCACTGGATTCAGAACTCCACTTTCGAAGGCGAACTGACCAAATCGGCGCTTGCCGAGCTGAAAGCTCGTGCCGGAAAATTGATGAAACCAGAGGAGGACTCGCTGATAATTTTTTCGATGACAACGGACAGATACCTGAAGAAGGAAATCCTGGGCAAGGACAAGTCCGATATGACTTCGAACTTTATTTAAGCGTCGTCGGGGTCGGTGAAAAAGCCCCCATAAATAGTCCAGGTGCTAAGAACTCCGGGGCAGCGTTCTTTGAAAACTAAGCTGAGGCGGGGATTTTGGCGGAGTCGTCGCGGCCCCGGAATTTTTACACAATCCGGGGTTGACGACAAAATCAATGATTTTCCGCTTGAAAAATTTGGAAAAGACCGCATAAAACCTTATATTTTTTTGGTGGCCGTATGGGCCTTTAATCGAACCATATAGGAATTGAAATACAGTTCGGACTATCATATTTTTTGTACTTTTCAGGCCTTTAATCGAACCATATAGGAATTGAAATGAACATGGTAAAATATCACACGAATAGGCTTCAAAACCCCTTTAATCGAACCATATAGGAATTGAAATTTAATCCCCGGCACGGAATTAGTTCCGGACAGTTTACCTTTAATCGAACCATATAGGAATTGAAATTTGAGCCGGTCGGGTTATTAATTCCGGTTTGACCGCTCCTTTAATCGAACCATATAGGAATTGAAATAACGGTATGACGGCTGTTACCCTTCCTGATCTGGATGCTGCCTTTAATCGAACCATATAGGAATTGAAATTAGGCAACGCCGCGAGCGAATCCTTTACGAAGATGCCTTTAATCGAACCATATAGGAATTGAAATGCAATTATGAGTTTTTCAATGATCGGAACGATGATACCTTTAATCGAACCATATAGGAATTGAAATAATTATTTTTTATCAGATAAAAACCGTCCTTGAGCCGGCCTTTAATCGAACCATATAGGAATTGAAATCAGATTCAACTAAAGAATTAAATGAAGAAATAGAACCTTTAATCGAACCATATAGGAATTGAAATTCAGTATCGCAAACCAGTTAATCCAGATACTCAAGCGCAACCTTTAATCGAACCATATAGGAATTGAAATTTACATGGGTGGAAAAGAGCAAAAGACCTTGAAAAAGCCTTTAATCGAACCATATAGGAATTGAAATCAATTTTTCCTCTTTTGCTGTGAAAAATAAATTTGCCCTTTAATCGAACCATATAGGAATTGAAATTTAGTTAATGCACCTATTGTGATTGATGAATTATCACCTTTAATCGAACCATATAGGAATTGAAATTGGTTAAGCCTCCTTAAAATTCAAGGTTCTCTCAGCCTTTAATCGAACCATATAGGAATTGAAATATTGCCGAATGTATAATATTAGTGACGGGCGCCGTTTCCTTTAATCGAACCATATAGGAATTGAAATCGCCTGACGGCGGGGCTGTTATGTGGCTGATAATCCCCTTTAATCGAACCATATAGGAATTGAAATTTATTATTCTCGTTCGTCTCGTGTTAAACTATTCCCCCTTTAATCGAACCATATAGGAATTGAAATTTTGTTTCCTCATTGTCGTAAATATTCTTGTCCTTTCCTTTAATCGAACCATATAGGAATTGAAATGCAAAATCCGGTTGCCAATGTATCATTGCCTGTCATCCTTTAATCGAACCATATAGGAATTGAAATTAGGTTATGGAGCTTTCGGTTATGGCTCTGGGATTGCCCTTTAATCGAACCATATAGGAATTGAAATAAACACTCTATACGATGATTCTACAAACATAATACCCCTTTAATCGAACCATATAGGAATTGAAATGGATAATAAATAACATTGACGATGCTGAATTTGCAGCCCTTTAATCGAACCATATAGGAATTGAAATGCCTGAGCCTGAGCAAGATAGGGTTGATGCTGCACAGCCTTTAATCGAACCATATAGGAATTGAAATCTCGGAGCTTATTGGCTTAGAATAACTTATGATAGCCTTTAATCGAACCATATAGGAATTGAAATTCGGCTATATATGCGCCGTCATCTTCATCAATGCTTACTGCCTTTAATCGAACCATATAGGAATTGAAATTTAGTTTACGGTGAATTTGATAATGACTACATAAAACCTTTAATCGAACCATATAGGAATTGAAATGAATTTAACATGGTTTTCAATGGTGGTGATCCATTCCCTTTAATCGAACCATATAGGAATTGAAATTGAACAAATTGCACATAGCATAGCTAATGAGAATTACCTTTAATCGAACCATATAGGAATTGAAATTATCATTATGTTATCAGCACCTATACTTCTTGCATTCCTTTAATCGAACCATATAGGAATTGAAATGTTAATGCAGGGTGTTGGGAAGTTTAATTCAAGAGACCTTTAATCGAACCATATAGGAATTGAAATGAGAAAACATTTATAGTTATTTCTCCGAAAAATTCAACCTTTAATCGAACCATATAGGAATTGAAATGTACAATCTTTATACTGATTAATAACAGCTTTATCCCCTTTAATCGAACCATATAGGAATTGAAATATAAACTACACAATATACGATATTTATAAAGACTTTTGCCTTTAATCGAACCATATAGGAATTGAAATTTGGAGTGCTTCATTATAATCTGATTCTTTTTTCAGCCCTTTAATCGAACCATATAGGAATTGAAATGTTTTTGTAGGCACGACATATACAAGTGTAAATATATCCTTTAATCGAACCATATAGGAATTGAAATACATTTATATTACATTTGTTGTTATTTCAATATTAACCTTTAATCGAACCATATAGGAATTGAAATTTTTAAAACTCTGTAAGGCGTTTTTATTTGTATTGACCTTTAATCGAACCATATAGGAATTGAAATCAAAGTACCGCCCCAGAAGCTGAAAGAAAACTTCAAACCTTTAATCGAACCATATAGGAATTGAAATTCGTAATCGAAATGATCTCCAACAAAACGGATTACACCTTTAATCGAACCATATAGGAATTGAAATTTTGCTTTATAAGAACCAGAAGCGATCTTTTTGAAAACCTTTAATCGAACCATATAGGAATTGAAATTATAAAAAAGGTATAATAATGATAACAAGGCACGACCTTTAATCGAACCATATAGGAATTGAAATGTAAGCTGTCGGCAAATGAGAGGAAGATTATCCAGGCCTTTAATCGAACCATATAGGAATTGAAATGCAAGTATGATAAGTGATAGCAACGAGACACAAAGCCCTTTAATCGAACCATATAGGAATTGAAATTATTCACTAATTTCTTCAATATTAACTCCGTCGCTTACCTTTAATCGAACCATATAGGAATTGAAATGATTTTCAGCACAAAGCACCATAAAGTTTCCACCCTGCCTTTAATCGAACCATATAGGAATTGAAATTCATTTAAAGCATTTGTTGCAGATTCGCCAATAATACCTTTAATCGAACCATATAGGAATTGAAATAAAAATCACTTTCATAAACAACCCCTGCACCCTCGCTCCTTTAATCGAACCATATAGGAATTGAAATTTAATTGCCCTGTGATAAATCCAATTTCATTATTTTCCTTTAATCGAACCATATAGGAATTGAAATTGGTCGTTAAAGTTTAAATCTTCAGCTATTAATCTTCCTTTAATCGAACCATATAGGAATTGAAATCGGTTTGAAAGATCAAGAAACTTTTTAATTGCATATCCTTTAATCGAACCATATAGGAATTGAAATTTAAATACAAGTCAGCATCAGGACACCAAACAGCCCCTTTAATCGAACCATATAGGAATTGAAATATTGATTCGAGAAAAGAAAATTCAACAGCTTCGGCTACCTTTAATCGAACCATATAGGAATTGAAATTTCGGACTGTCATATTTTTTGTACTTTTCAGGATCAGCCTTTAATCGAACCATATAGGAATTGAAATTTCGTGTTTGGTGTCAAGCGGTGCAGCCCCCATCGGCCTTTAATCGAACCATATAGGAATTGAAATATTACTGTCTTGATCGCGATTATATCAAAACTACTAACCTTTAATCGAACCATATAGGAATTGAAATAAATTACAAAGGGAGTATAGATTATTTCGTATCTGACCTTTAATCGAACCATATAGGAATTGAAATGTTAAAGCATTCATGTAAATTGTGCTTTTCTCATTTCCTTTAATCGAACCATATAGGAATTGAAATCGAAAAAAATGGCGGTGGTGGCGGTTCTGTTTTAATCCTTTAATCGAACCATATAGGAATTGAAATATGTGCAGCCAACACGATAAAGACATTGCTCTGCTGACCTTTAATCGAACCATATAGGAATTGAAATGGAATCAGTTAGCGGAGACAATATCTGATTTTGTTTCAGCCTTTAATCGAACCATATAGGAATTGAAATGCGGAAGGTAACACCGTATGGGTAGCTGAAGGTACACCTTTAATCGAACCATATAGGAATTGAAATTATTCCGGATGCTGTCGTCTCCGTCGTGATATAGCCTTCCTTTAATCGAACCATATAGGAATTGAAATACGGCAAATTATAATTCAGAAACAAATCCATCTGTTCCTTTAATCGAACCATATAGGAATTGAAATGTTTGCCAGGTTACCAATAGTGACGGATACAAGATTCCTTTAATCGAACCATATAGGAATTGAAATGATTTTGAAAGACAAAAATGGCTACTTATACTCAGGCCTTTAATCGAACCATATAGGAATTGAAATTACTTCTCTGATAATGTGAGGATATTCATCGAACCATATAGGAATTGAAATGTATCAATAGATGTTATCTTCACGATGTAGGAGAGACCTTTAATCGAACCATATAGGAATTGAAATCTTGAAATCATAGAGATAGTGTTCTGTTCTCGTGTTCCTTTAATCGAACCATATAGGAATTGAAATTTGTAGAAACCAAGGACACCCCGGTTGAAACTCACCCTTTAATCGAACCATATAGGAATTGAAATGGTCTTCTGAACTAACGCGCAAATATATGACAGCATTCCTTTAATCGAACCATATAGGAATTGAAATAGCACAACTTATGTGGTTAATGAAGATAAACTTCTAACCTTTAATCGAACCATATAGGAATTGAAATTACCAAAAAAGGATTTTTCCTTTTGGCGTTTTATCAATCCTTTAATCGAACCATATAGGAATTGAAATCGGAAATTCATCAACCGAAACAACAGTTCCCAACATCCTTTAATCGAACCATATAGGAATTGAAATGCTTCTGAGGCATGTTTATATTAATGATACTGATTTCCTTTAATCGAACCATATAGGAATTGAAATTTGAAAAAAGGGGAATATGGGTTTAGGGTAAATAAACCTTTAATCGAACCATATAGGAATTGAAATAGGGCTTATGCTGAGATTTATAATGATATTGATTCCGACCTTTAATCGAACCATATAGGAATTGAAATCATGGATGTATCCCGTAATAAAATCCCCAAGAAAGCCCTTTAATCGAACCATATAGGAATTGAAATTCTCTTTTAATTAATTGCTGCCATATCTGTGGTAGGCCTTTAATCGAACCATATAGGAATTGAAATAACAGATTATGAAACCAGTCCGCCCCGCCCGACATGCCTTTAATCGAACCATATAGGAATTGAAATCTGAGAAATATTCACTTGGCAAACGACTTTCCCACCCTTTAATCGAACCATATAGGAATTGAAATACTCACAGGGTGCATTGTCTGTAACTCCTATGCAGGCCTTTAATCGAACCATATAGGAATTGAAATGATGACAGCGGAAGTCCTGTGGCTGACACTAAATGCCTTTAATCGAACCATATAGGAATTGAAATGGGGTTGTTATAACCAAAATCAAGGCCGTAAACCGTCCTTTAATCGAACCATATAGGAATTGAAATGGCGAAGATAAATATCATTAAAATATTCTATCCCAACCTTTAATCGAACCATATAGGAATTGAAATAATTGTCGTTCATTTGCTATTTCATCATTCAAATAATACCTTTAATCGAACCATATAGGAATTGAAATAAATATCAGGCGGCTCTGATGACATTGAGAATCTTAACCCCCTTTAATCGAACCATATAGGAATTGAAATCTTCACGGATGGAAAAGGGCTAAGGATTTGGAAAAAGCCTTTAATCGAACCATATAGGAATTGAAATTGGTCCGGTTCGTGCTCCGTCCGTCGCGCCGGTTATGGCCTTTAATCGAACCATATAGGAATTGAAATAAAAATTACGGGACTTCCTGCGTATGCGCAGCCGCTCCTTTAATCGAACCATATAGGAATTGAAATGATCTCGTTCTCGGGTTTAATATCAGACCTCAAAACACCTTTAATCGAACCATATAGGAATTGAAATATAATAGCATATCGTTCTGACAATCCCTTGCCTTTTTCCTTTAATCGAACCATATAGGAATTGAAATCTCATCATCGATGATACTTCACCCATCTACAGCGGACCTTTAATCGAACCATATAGGAATTGAAATCAGAAAGAAACTCTCGGAAAGCTTAAAGCCCAGAAACCTTTAATCGAACCATATAGGAATTGAAATATGGCACAGCCACAGGTAAGCCCGGCAATGGTGCAGGCCTTTAATCGAACCATATAGGAATTGAAATCCGATACTGCCTATCATATTTCCGATAGCAGGGTTTTCCTTTAATCGAACCATATAGGAATTGAAATCACTACAGGCATGATACCGGAGCACGAATGTATTATCGCCTTTAATCGAACCATATAGGAATTGAAATTACCCTGATTGATTATATTTCGAACTAACTACGATTTACCTTTAATCGAACCATATAGGAATTGAAATGGGAGTGTTGAACGCCTGGACAATTGGCCGTGGCAGCCTTTAATCGAACCATATAGGAATTGAAATAGCTGTGGAGGAACAATTGATTTCGTGGCCAAACACCTTTAATCGAACCATATAGGAATTGAAATTCTCATCAGCTTAATTTCCAAATCAAGCTCTACACTATTGCCTTTAATCGAACCATATAGGAATTGAAATACACTTGGAAAACCACGTTCAATACAAAACTGTATTATCCTTTAATCGAACCATATAGGAATTGAAATGAGGAAATCAGGAAAGAGATTAACGGCTACAAGTACACCTTTAATCGAACCATATAGGAATTGAAATTTATTCGGCGGGGGTTATAATTGCCGGCATTGGTGGCCTTTAATCGAACCATATAGGAATTGAAATCCGTCAGTAACACCATACAAAGAGACTTTAACAACTCCTTTAATCGAACCATATAGATAAGGTTTATAGCTAATACGGAATAAGTACAATACTAAGTTTGGCTCAGTATCAATTTGAAATGCTCCCTATTGCTTAGACAAATAAAAGTATAGTTTATGGTGTTTATTAATCTATACTTCTTCTCTAATAAAATAAGAAAAAAATATGTAATAATATTAATTTTTCTTTTTTTTGCTACTTTTTTTTCTTTTTGTTAACAACCTGGAAATTGTGGATAACTTTCACTCTCCTTTCTATTTCTTTTTTTATCAATTGCTTACCGGATTGCATTTTTTCACTTTTCCAACAAAGTTTTCAATTAACGAACCGCTGTTCGTTCATATATTTTTCAGCCGGAATCTGGTATTCAATTCCTGCGTGCGGCCTCGTGTTGTTATACCAATCGACATAAGCCTTTATACCGCCATAGAGCTCTTTTCCGTCTTCGTAAGACTTCAGATACAGGTCTTCGTATTTAAAGCTCCGCCAGAAGCGTTCTATGTAAACATTGTCCAAGGCGCGGCCCTTGCCGTCCATGCTTACCTTAACATCAGCATCCAGAATCGTTTTCACAAAATCATTGCTCGTGAACTGACTGCCCTGATCCGTGTTTGTTATTTCCGGTTTCCTGGTTTTCAAAGACCTTTTTATTGTATCTATGCAGAACTCCTTCTCAAGGTTATTCGATAATTCCCAGTCGACGATATACCTGCTATAAACATCTATAATTGCTATAAGATACATAAATCCTTTACGCATCGGAATATATGTTATATCCAGGCTCCAAACCTGATCCGGACGACTTATTTTCATATCCCTCAACAGGTATGGATAAATTTTGTGCTCCTTGTTCGGTTTGCTCGTGTCCGGTTGGGGATATATTGCCCGAAGTCCCAATAATTTCATTAATCGCCTGATTCGTTTATAGTTAACATGGTATCCCAAAGAACGTAAGTGTGCTGTCATTTTTCTGGCTCCATAAAATGGAGTAATCGCGAATTGTTCTTTGATCAGCTTCATATATAGAATATTTGCTTCACTTTCACCCTTGGGTTTGTAATAATAACAGCTCCTGCTAATACCCAAAAGCTCGCACTGCCGGCTTATGCTAATTTCTTTATTATCAGCATCTACCATATTTCTACGCTCTTTTTTACTCACGTCCCAATTTTTTTTTTAACCAGTCTAATTCAATTTTTAGCCGGCCTATTTCTTCATATAATACTGATTCGTCTTTTTCTTTTTTATTCTTCCCTGGCCCACGCTTGTTTTCAAATACTTCCTTTTCACTTTCTTTTAAATGCTTTTTCCACATGCTTATCTGGTTTGGATGAACCCCGTACTCCGATGCCAGCTCGGTTATTGTTTTTCTCTCTTGGACTGCCTCCAGGGCTACCTGCATTTTGAATTTTGAACTGTAATTTCTTCGTTTGTTTGCCATTTGATGCTCCTTTTGATTTTTTGCAAGTTAAGATTATTTCACCTTAAATCGCTGTTTTTTTTAAAGGAAGCCGTTCAATTATTCTGGTGTGTAATTAGCATTGCCTCGGCTTTTAGCTGGCTTGTTTTTGGCTATGTAATAGCTATGTTCTGGTGTTGAAATGAAAAATACTGGTTATGTAATGGTATGTAAAACATATTTAACACGTATTGCACTGGTTATGAACTTAAGGTGTACTGTTGGTTCTCTGGTATGTAAATGGTATGTAACTATCAATCAACAATTACTGCAATCCGTATTGCATATCAGAAAACAGGCAGTGCAAAAGTATGTAAGAAGCTATAAACAATCAAAAATCAGCAGGCAAAATCAATGTTGAATATCAGATAACAATCTGCTATGCACCAAAAACATCACTTTTTCCTTTTCCGGAATTGCCGGGAAACTTAAATTAGTAGGAATAAATATTGCAAAATGACAAATAGAGGAAAATATATGTCTGATAAGCAGATACAGGATAATTTCGATTTCCTGTTTTCATTTTCATTTATAAGAGAATTTTATAAAAATTTCGGAATATTCGGAGATTTTGTTAAAGCAGCTAACTATGTTGCCGATATGATGGAGCCTGATGAAAATCAGGATACTTTATCCTATGAAGAGTCAATGGAAAAATTTACTGATTTTATTACTTCTTTTAGAAGACAGATCAGGTCAAAAGTATCCCAATCAAATTACGATTTTCAGGTTTTCGACTGGAATGTACCTGATATTTTGGATTATTGCAGGAGAATCGATAATATTCAACATAGGAGGTATTATCTAATTTATATTGTTCGTGAATACCAGAATTATGAGAACATGGCTCGGGACAGCTTTGATCAACAAATGAACCGGATTATGAAGAGCAATCCCAATATAATAATTGAGGTTCTCCGCGGAATGTATAGATTAGTGCAGGAACAACCCAACCTTAAAAACATTGTTATTCCCTTAAACGGAAAATCGAATCTGCAACTTTTAATTGAAGAATTAAGTTACGTAAATATGTTGCAACAGGAATCCGGATCAATCTCAATGTCTGAGATTAAAAAATCCCTGATGGAAGCCAACCGGGAAACTCCCGAACCAGATCAGAACCCCAAAGAGGCAACCCCGACAGAATTCCTTACCGTTGCCGAAGCCGCCCAATTGCTGAAAGTCACCCCGCAAACCATATATGCCAGGCGAAAAAAAGGGGAATTACAGGCAACTAAAGTTGGCAGAAAGGTTTTGATAGATAAAAGTGAAATAAACAGGCTTCTTGGGACGGATTGAGTGCGAAATATCACTTCCCGGCCAGGTAAATGTCCCAAAACATAATAATATGGCTGATTTTTCCCGCCATAAAATTACCTGTAAGCTTAATTTTTACGACTGCTTTCAGATGATACTTTATATATTTGTACAGTAATGTATAGTTACGAAAATTTACGAAATTTTACGAGGTCAAACGAAATGAATGCCTCACAGTGTCAGAAATGTTTGAAAAAGTTCAAAAATCAAGTTGACGACACCAAAATTCTAAGTTTTCCAACCAAAAAAAGAAGAAAATTGATGGTTTGGGGATAGTTTTGGTGGAAAAAGCTGGATTAAACTTTATTTCTTCTGCTTATTTGCCGGAAAAATTGTGTTTTTAGAAAAAAAATCCTAAATAACACTTTCTCAATTAATTTTCCTTACCTTATCACCAACACCTTCTCGATAAAATGCTGGTTAGGTGTTTTCAGGATTACATAATAAACGCCGTTGGCAAGCTTGCTGATGTCAGCCTTGAATTTGTTTGTTCCAGTGGTTTCGTTGTTTGCTGAAAATACGCTTTGAACTGATTCCCCGAATGAATTGAATATTGACAGCTCCGTTTGTCCTTCTTCTATCAATGATATTTCAATATTCAGGCTCTTTTCCGCCGGGTTGGGTGAAATATTGATGATACCTGCCTCTTCATCAGGGTTTATCAGCCTCGTTCCACCCTCACGGCATACGCCGAGCAGGGTGAATATTCCGCTCTGTTTTTCAAATTCGTATTCTATCGGTTTGCCGGAAGCATCAAGCAGGTTCATTTCAACCACGTCGATTGAAGTTTCTTCTGTACTGCCAAGACAGGCGATGACCGGTATTTCTGATAATTCAACAGTATTGCCGATTTTTCCTTTTATGGTTATGTAAATGGAATCAACTGTGCTTTGCCAGTCGATGCTTCCCGAGGGAGCCAGCAGGGTTCTCTGGAAACGGATAGTTGCTTCATAATCTGTGGCAAGTTTGGCAATGCCTTCCGGTTTTACGTTGCCGAGCATTAGTTTTATATTGAACTGGTCTCCGGCATAGGCTGAATCGTCTGCTGCATAGACAAGGCCCCCCTTGCCAGTGCCAAATAATTGTACTCTTGCGGGACTACCTGCGCCGTCGTATTCAAATCCAATTTGGCCGGAAGTTCTGCCTGCATATTGAGGCAGGAACTGCAATGTCATTTTGTGGTCGCCGCTCGGGGCAAGAGTAAAAGGCTCGCCGCCGCTGATAATATGGAACTGCTCCATATCCGGCCCAAGCTGGCTGATACCTGTAATATCAATTTGCTGGTTGGTCACATTTCTGATAAGGACAGTATCAGAGATTACTTTTTCATTGCTCATTTCTACTTCTCCGAAATCAAGGATTTCGCAGGCAAGCTGCAATTTCCTATCCTCGCCAATGCCAGTAATATCATATTCCAGGGTTTCAGCCTGTGTTATTATATTCAGCTTTGCAGTATGAAGACCTACACGGTTTGGTATAAACCTGAACTCTGTGGATTGCGCCTTATCCACATCAATTTCGTAAACGGGAAATGCTGAAACCTGCGTAAATGCCCCAGCTTCAGCCCCGGTGAAATATATTGAATCTATCCTTACCTTATACGATCCGGTATTAACAACAAAATCTACGAAAAGAGAATCCTTCATCTCGCCCACAATTTCCCTACCCATATCTATGCTTCGTGCTTCAGCCTGTGGGATGACTATAGAAAAAACGGCATCAGATTGATCTTCCTGTAAAATTGATTTTGAAACATCCCAAATCTTAATTGTTCCGTCCCCGCTTCCACTGGCAATACTCCTGCCATCCGGACTGTAGCATAGGCAGCGAATGTAATCTGAATGGCCGGAAAGAGTTTTAATTTCCTCTCCGGAGTTGGATTCCCATAACCTGATAAGGTCATCATACCCTCCACTGGCAATCCTGCTGCCATCCGGACTGTAACTTACACTTTGTACATATGAGCTATGTCCCGATAGTGTTTTTAATATTACTCCCGTATTGGCATCGTAAATATTAATTGTTCTATCATTACTGCTGCTGGCAATCCTGCTGCCGTCAGGATTGTAACTTACACTTTTAACAAAACCGCTATGTCCGTGGAAAGTATTAATTTCTTCACTTGTATTTACATCCCATATTCTTACCTTCTTATCCTCACCACCGCTGGAAATTCTTTTGCCATCAGGACTATAACAGATACTAAATATTCCATAATTGTAATTCTCTCCTTCAATTACTCTGATTTCATCTCCTGTTTCAGAATCAAGAATTTTGATTTCATTATCATCATTTCCACTGGCTATTTGTTTACCGTCCGGACTGTAACAGATAGCTTTGACACCGCCTGATTGTAAAGGAAACATCTTTATCATCGTACCCGTATATGGATCCCAAATCTTGATCCTTCCGTCTCCACTGCCGCTGGCGAGCCTGCTGCCATCAGTACTGTAACACAAACTATTCACATCATAATAATGAGCTTCTATAGTTCTTATTTCAGAACCTGTTTCCATGTTCCAAATTTTTATTGTTCCGTCGCTGCTACCACTGGCAATCATACTGCCGTCCGGGCTGTAACACACGCTGTAAACAGGGTCGAAATGTCCTTCAAGTGTGATTGTCTCCGATTCCGCTAACGATGTATCGCCAAATTGTTTTACTTTTACCAGGCATTCATCACTGCTGACCTTATCAATTTTATTCCAGATTTCTTTTAGACTATATGAGTTATTGGAAAGTGTGTCCCAGTTTAATCCATTATCGGAACTGAATTCAATCTGAACTGTTTCCTCAGGCAAAATTCCATCCCAAGTTATTATAGTATCGCTTCCGGCAACAAATACTTCACCTCCGTTTGGGTGTGTTAATTTCAGTGTAGGTTTGGTTAGAGCTACTCCTCTGTATCCTCCGCTGCAATAAAGGAACCTGCCGGAACATGCATTACTTTCAAGCTCAATTTTTGCGAATTGCATTGATGAGTCAGATGGGGTAAACTCAATGGCCAAATCTCTGGATTGTCCAATATTTAGAGTAAAAGGCGGGTTCGAGCCTCCAAAATCTACAACTTTAAATTCATTGTTATTTGTCTTTACCTCGTGAATAATTATATCGTCAACCATAGCAGTTATTTTAACATTCTTAGTTAAACCTGTTTCCGGTTCAACAGCTCCAAAACGAATGGTCGATGACGGAATAAATTCAAAATGAGGAAGAACTGTAGGATTTACTTTGTAAGTAAGTTGTGTTTGTAAGCTCTGTCCGGGAATCGTTACAATAAATTCCTTATCAAAATCACAACCTCCGCTTTTCCACTCAATTTCACAGGGATCGATTTCCTGGGAGATTTGTAGAATTTTCAAATAAGTTTCTTTGGCTTGTTCAACCGAGGTGATATTTTCAAACCATTGTCCGCCGGTTTGTTCGGCAATATTTTTCAAAACATCAGGGCATTCAAATCCAATTGTAACACAGTAAACGGCTGCACCAATTTCATTAGCTTTTTGAATTATTGCAGTTTCATTTCCATCAGCAAAACCGTCAGTAACAAGTATTACAAGCTTTTTATATTTACCCTTTTCTGAAACAATTAAAGCACCTGACATTTGATTTATAAATCCTGCATCAAAATCGGTGGCTCCATCTGCCGATAAGGAATTTAATTTTTCTATAAGTCTTGTTCTGTTTGTTGTAAAATCCTGAAGCATATAGTTTTTTGTGTCAAAGGCGGTAATTGCACATTCTGATTTTCCGAGGGGCAGGCCATAAATCCAGGCTTTTCCAGCTTCTTTAGCAATATTTAATTTCATTCCCTCAGTCATGGAACCTGATACATCAATTGTCAGTACGGAAGAAATAGCAAGGGCTTCTTTTGTTTCCGGGCATGATACGCTAATCACATCCCTCAGTTCGCCATTTTCCATAATTTCAAAATCGGAAGTGGTAAGGTTGCTGAGTTGTTTGCCATAATCATCAAAGGCAAAGAACTTTGCACGCATTACAGGAAAGTTTGTGTCGTCAATATCAAAAACTATAAATGATTGTGCCTGCGCAGCAATTGGCAGCAGGAGTAATAATGTAATGATTGCTTTTTTCATCTGTTCCTCTGGTTCTTCGTTTCATTTTACAACGCATCCAAAATACCTAAATCCTTTGGAAGATATATCATAAGGATTAAATTCCACTTAATCTAATTTACAAAAATTTTTGGGTGGATGAAAAGATAACAAGGTGTTTGATAATTATAATTTTTGAAAAACTATAGTAAATTTTATAATGAAATCACTAATCCAAATTCTTTAGATTCAATTATTTAATTCTTTTCAAATGTGGTTTGTATAGCATTTGAAGAAGTAGGAAATAATTAAGAACGGTTTTTTAAGCCTTATAATTATACTTGCCCCTAACAATATAAGTTTTGCTGCCCGAAGAAGCAAGCGTTTATCTACTTTTATCAAATTTCATTTCTCCAGAATTTTATCTGCCCGCTGTTCCAATTCATCAGCCTCCGAAACACGGCCGGTTGCCCTATACAAAGCCGCAATATTCTTTAGAATTTTTGCTACATCAGGATGGTCGGGGCCGAGAACCTTTTCCCTGATAGAGAGTGAACGCTTGAAAAGCGGCTCTGCTTTATCAAAATCGCTTTGCGAGTAATAAAGTCCCGCCAGATTATTCAAGCTTAGGGACACGATATAATTATCAGGTCCAAATACTTTTTCTCTTACAGCGAGGAACGTTTGTAGAGCTTTTCCGCATTCTCGTAATCACCCTGAGCAGCGTAGAGCTGAGCCAGATTGTTATGACTTGTTGCCAGATCGGGATGTTCAGGGCCAAGCACCTGTTCCATAATCATCAGAGAACGCTGGTACAGAGGCGTTGCACTTTTGTAATCGCCCTGGTTATAGTAAAGAACAGCAAGGTTATTCAGGCTTGTTGCAATATCCGGGTGGTTCGGGCGGAGAATCTTTTCCCTGATTTTTAGAGCACGTTTGTAAAATTCCTCAGATTTTGCATAGTTGCTTTGGGCAGCGTAAAGCTCTGCAAGATTATTAAGGCTCATTGCCACATCCGGATGTTCCGGGCCGACTATCTTTTCAAGAATTGTCAATGAATGTTGATAGTATATCTCTCCATCGCTATATTTTTTCTGGTGAAAGCAAACCAATCCAAGGCTGTTCAGGCTCCTCGCCAAATCCCGATGTTCCGGGCCGAGAGCCTTCTCTCTGATTCTCATGGAACGTTTGTAGAGTGGTTCTGCGATGTCATACTTTTTTTGTTTGTAGTATAGCAAAGCAAGGTTGAAAAGGCTTGTTGCCACTTTAGGATGCTCAGGGCCATTGGCCTTTTCATTAATGGCCAGCGAACGTTTGTAGAGTGGTTCGGCAGCAATATAATTGCCCTGGACAAAATACAGATACCCGAGATTATTCAGGCTTATGGCTACCTCGGGATGTTCCGGGCCAAGAGCCTTATCAAAGACGGCCAGTGAACGCTTATAGAAGGACTCAGCTTTGGGATAATCGCCCTGTGCAAAGTAAATCTGAGCAAATATATCCAGGCTGGCAGCCACATTAGGATGCTCAGGCCCGAAATTCTCTTCGGCAAAATCAAGAACTATCTGCGCCGATACAAGAGCGCTGTCATACTTTTTTGCACTGTAAAGTTCATAAGCATCCTCATTCAGTTTATTCCATTCTTCATCCGCGCTTTGCGCTCGTACATAGACATGTAATACAAAAAGACAGGCAATAATTGAACTAATTTTTGTTAAGAGTTTTATATTGGTTCCTTTACAGAATACAATAATGATTGATTAAAAATTAAATATCATTTATCGTCTATAATTGCATAAAAGTTCATGGATAATCCGGAAAGAAAGGATTATTATAAAAAATCCTTCCGCTATAGAGAATTAAAGCAGAAGGATATTCAACGCAGATTATATTTATTCGCTGCCATAACGGTATTCGATTATAATACCGTAGCCGTTTGTATAGAACTCCCAGAAATCCGTTCTGCTATTATCTACTAATTTATAATTGCCAAGCCAGGTTTCCCTGACATAAACATCAGAAATTGAACGTCTGAAACTATATATTTCTCCACCTTTGCCATCATCATATACAGATGTGGGCGGGCCCCAGTTTTCTGCTAATTGCACCTCAGAAATATGAGCTCCGAGCCATGAATCCATATACAATTTGAATGCCTTGTTGTCCCGCTGGATTTTTGCAGAATTAAAGCAAGAAGTAAAACTTAGGGCAAGAATTAAAAATAAAAAATATTTTGAATATTTCATTTGCTATCCTACAAGTTTAAAAGAAAATAACCAAAGTTCAATGTCATGTACAGGTTTTTGGTTTCGGGGAAATCCGATTTATCGAACACATTGTTCAATCCGTAATAGAATCTCAATCCGAAATGATATTGCTTTTTACAAATTCCCATACCCAACATTACACCATAATCAATTTTGTTAAAAACCGATTCGTCAACATCAACCTGCTCCCTGTTAAGTGTTACTTCATTATCTAACAGATAGAGAACACTTCCGCCTAATTCGCTATAAACATTTCCACCAAGTAGTTTGGCTGAATTTTTCAGAGTTAATGGCATAGCAATATAATTAAGCTTAAAGTTTGCATCTTCAAGATCAACCGATTTCATTTTTCCGTGTGCTCCTAATGGCTTATACAGAGCCTCAAGTTGAAGAGCTGTTTTATCATTGAAATTTAATTGTAAGGTTAAGCCTCCGGATATCGTTGTTCGGTTTCGCAAATGGTCGTCATTTCTTAGAGAAGATGCGTTATACGATACACGTCCACCAATTTGAACTGCTGGCCTTTTGGGCAATGATTCGACTTTCTTAACCTTCATAGCAAATAATTCTTCAGTGAAACGGTAAGAAGCAGGTAATCTTTTCAGAAACCTCCTTGGTATCCATCCTTTGGTATGGCGTCGGGTTTCAATCTTTGCCCAATTATCTTTTTCAAAAATTACATAGACTTCCTGCCCATCAGGTAATTTAAAATATACCCTGCCATTTGGTTGGTCAAGCACTTCAATAATTCGCCCATCAGAATTCAATTCTGCTCTATACAGCACCATATCCTGCGAAAAAGCTGCTGAAAACGTAAAGAAAGTGAAAATGATAATTAATATTCTCATAATTATTTCCCGTTTTCAATTTCTACTATCTGTATATTTCCTCCACACAGAGAAGCCAGTTTATTTCTAACATCCCAATACCAGGAATATTTTGTTGAAATATCGTCGTCACAATAAATTTCCTTTGACACATTCTTTTCTCCAAGAGCCTTTTTATATCTGATAAAGTGACACATTGCCGAAATCTTACCATTTCGATAATTTATGATCCAGGAAATTTCTATCTCAACGCTAATTCCGGCAGCTTTAGTGATACCTAAGAAATCCGCAGAAGCAAGAGGATTTCCTTCATTAGTAAAAACAGCTTTCAAAAATCCTGATGCTGGATCAGATTCAACAATTTTAAAATCATTCAATGTTAAATCCTGCTCGACAAGTTTGAAAATTCGGGAGGCATCCTCAGAACAATTTGTTCTTAACTCGTATTTATGAACAGGGAAAGAACAAGAAGCAAATACACATGCAACTAAAACAAATAGAATTTTTATATATTTCATAGTTCACCTAAATATTTATAATTATTTTTTGATAAAAAATTACTCGCCCGGCTTCAAATTGAAAACTACAATTATCGGCAGTATTTTTTTGATTACCGCAGATTTTACTCCGTTGTCTTTTTTGACGCATGAAGCTTCGATAGCTATCTGAAGGTCGGCTCTTATCTTGCCGTTGTCATTTATATAGGAATTGTCAATAGCAATATCTATTCCGTATTCGTCCGGACCGGTTTCAAAGATGCTGTAATTTGCCGGACTAATTTCAACTTCGCCCTCTCTGACGAAGATATTGGCAATTTTTATTTTCAGATCATACCCGTTGTCTTTCTTCTTAATGCCGCGCTCCTCTTTGTAAATTTCCTCAACAATCTCGGGCAGGTTATCAGGTATTCTTCCAAATTCGGCGCTGATAATCTTGTAGATTTTCGACTGCTTATCTCCGGATCTTATAAGTTGCCGGATTTTATCTACAATTAACGGGTCTGCATTGTTAAGTATACTGCTTCCGGTTAAATTATCATCTTCAGGTGAATTGAACTTCCAATTAACTTTGATATTATCAACTTTTATAATCGTCTTATTTCCTCGCTGAGTAAAGCTGGTATACATCAATCTTGAATTAACTTCCGGAGCATGAGCCTGAACAGGCTGCGAAATACTGAAAAACTCATAAGTTTTTCCGGTATATGGCTGCATCCATTCAAGTTTTAGGTTTAAATCCTTATCCAGCGGAGATATTGTTAGATCATCAATATATCTTGTGTTTAAACCTATTATAGATTCGGCCTGTCCGAGTCCTTCCGCGTTTAGCTTTATTCGATAATTCCTCTGACTGTCGAAAGGTTTTAAAGCATTGTCGAATTCAAGAAATATTTTTGTATCGTAAAAGGCAGTAAATTGCAGCATAGATTTTGCAAAAGTCATAAACTTAGCAGGAAGGGCAAATATTTCAAGTTTGCCAGAATATTGGTCGCCGTCGGCAGTCAGTTCGTAGTTGTAAACGCCTGCAGGAAGTTTGGATAATATCAGCAATATTTCTTTCTGGCCGTTTTCAGTATCATTGATAATCCGGTCGGTAATAGTTATATCAGGCTTGCCGGATATTTTCAGAGTGAAATCATCAACATCGTCGGTATCGATATCCCCGGCAATAATTCTTACGGCAGGGTTGGCAAATTCCCAGCATTGTGTTGGTTGTTCAGGGATTACAATATTTGAAAATAAATTTCCTGCCTGGAAAAATACTAAAAAGCCTAAGAATAGTTTTAATATGTTTGTTGAAATTTTCATAATAACCCGAAATTAAATTTTAGAAAAGCGGCAGCCATTTTCAGGCTGCCGTAATAATTATATTATTGGGAGATTATTTTCATATTAAATTTCCCGTCAGTTACATTTACTTCTTCCCCGCCTGTATTAAAAGCATTGAAATTGAATGTTCCTTTAATAGTTCCATCCGATGCTTCTGTAATATTTATTACTCCTGAAGCCTCGGCTCTCATCAATGTTACGTATGCATTCGAACCAGATTCAAGGTATGTGGCATAATTCAGATTAGTCATTCCGCCAACAGTGAATTCGCCAGTGCTGCCGTCATAACTTGGAATAGTAAGAGATATTACATCACTGCCGGAAGTATTAGTCGATCCTGTAATAACAAGGCCGGCCTGTGTGTTAATTGCACTCATTACAGCAGATATTGATTCCCAGTTACTACCGTCAACTTTGGCCGTCATTGAATAACCGGATGAGCTGTTGGTTCCGTTATCATCATCGTCGCTACATGAAATAAATGTTAATGAAACTGCAAGTACAAGGAATAACAAAAATTTGTTAAACATTATAAACCCCAAAAATTAGTGATAAATAATAAAATTAATATATTCGTTCCCTTTTTTGGAAACAGTTTTTAAATAATAACTTCCATTTTTAAAATTGGCAATATCTATTGTGATAACACCTTTTTCCATAGAAATATCAGATACCGTATTTACAAGATTTCCCCTGCAATCAAAAATTTCAATACGACTAATATTTGAATTTTGAGAAAGAGAATAAATATTTAAAATATTTCCGGCAGGATTCGGAAAAACACTTAAATTATTTTCCTTTTTTGGTGATTGAATATTTTCTTCATTTACCCCAACCAGTATCTCATTACCGGGCCTTTCATATTGATTGTTAGACAACAAAGTGCCTTTTTTACCACTAACAAAAATATTACTTTTTTTAACACCGTATATTTTTTCAAGCTTATTGTTGCAATGCAGATTGTATTCTAATACCCAGGTAATACCGTTATCCTGGCTTGTTAGCATGCCAGAACCTGCCCTTGCATAGGCTTTACCTTCAATAATTTCAATACAAGTAAGGTAGGAAAGATCATCAATAACTTTTGCCCAGCTATAACCGCCGTCGTCAGTATAAAATATTTCCCCGTCACCGGAATATTCCCCGTTAATAACTATACCTTCGTCTTTATTAAAAAATCTTATCATTCCTCCTTCACGGGAAGAAATGTTTTCCCAATTAGCTCCGCCGTCAGATGTAAAAAATATTCCTTCGTCGCTAATTATCCATCCGTTGTTATCATCCAGAAAGAATAAATCCTGAAAATCATATTGCCAGCTAATTTCCAGCCCTGTTATGTTATTCCAGTTATTTCCACCGTCAGTTGTATAGGTATAACCGGAATAATTTGAAAATGACAGTGCCTTAGATTTATTAATTAAAAATATATTTGAATTTTCCTGAAACAACAATGTCTCCGATTCTTTCCAGTTAGCTCCGCCGTCTGTTGTTTCAAATACTTTTTTATCAGGAAAAGTAGTTCCATTATCACAATAAACAACGGCATAACCAAGATTATCATCAATAAAGTCAATGAATGATATTGAAATAGAATTTCCAATTTTGAAATTTTCCCAACTCTTGCCATTATCTGTTGATCTTTTCAGCTGATTGATAGAGGTAATACCATGATTTAGTCCGGTACTAAATAATACCCATGTATTATTTCCTGAAAATTCTACGTTAATTATTTCTTCGGATACGCCTGAATTAATTACTTTCCATTTCTTACCGCAATCGTTGCTGATCGTTACAACTCCTGAATTTCCACCGGCTATAACATTATTTTGATCAATAAACCATACAGCCCAGAGATCGGCATTAGTATTAGAAGTTTTTTCCGTCCAAGTGACGCCCCCGTTTTTTGTCATATAAATCTTACCGCCATCACAACTAAGAATTCCGTTGTCCTTGTCAAAGAAATGAATATCCCTGATATCTCCGTCAATTACATCCTTCTCAACCCATGTATCACCCTGGTCGGTTGTATAAGCAAAATTCCCGTAAGAGGAACCTACCCAACCGGTATTTTCATCGGTAAAATACATTGACATAGTCCAACGGCCTTTTATTTTTTTTTCCCATGTATCTCCACCGTCAGTAGTTTTATAAATTAATGGGAAATTACTTGAAGTTATATAGAAACCAACGCTTTCATTTATAAACCAAACTCTATATGTCTTTGCATCTTTGATCAGAACCCAGGTGTTTCCACCATCAGTAGTCTTAAAAACACCGTCAAAACCAGCAACATAACCAATTTTTGAGTCGATAAAATAAATATCACAAATATCTTTTTCTGTATCAATATTTAGTTTGCTAAAACTATTTCCGCCGTCGGTTGTTTTATATAACTTTCCTATGCTTCCTGAAAAAAAACCAGTATTGCTATCAACAAAGAAAATTGATAAAATATCTCCTCCAATACTTGTTGCAAGCTGAGTCCATGTCTCGCCGGTATTCGTTGTTTTCATAACAAAACCCTTGGAACCCCCAATATATCCTGTGTTAGCATCAACAAAAAATGATGATTTAATATCCTGATATGTTGGGAAAGGATTAACCCAAAAAAAGTCCTTAGAAATTGACTGTTCCATAGAAACGAAGAATATCAAACATAAAATTAAAGTAAAACGTTTCATAAATAACCTCAAAATATTCTGAAAAATATTAAATATAATTATTCTAATCACTTATTTAATCAATAAATTCCAATTCTACCCTGCGGTTCTTTTGCCTTCCCTCGTCGCTGTTATTATCAGCTATCGGCCTCGATTCCCCGTAACCGGCATAGCGAAGCCTTGATCTGTTAATTCCTTTCGAATACAGGTATTCTACCACGGCTTTAGCCCTGTTTGACGATAATTCCAGATTATCCTGATCGCTGCCCACGTTATCGGTATGCCCTGATATTTCGGCTTTAACTTTCGGGTTTTCCTGCAAAAAATCAAACAGTTTATTCAATTCATAATATGATTCCTGCCTGAGAATAAATTTTCCTGTATCGAAATATATATTTTCAAGCACAACCGGTTTCTTTTTAATAATCGGGTTCAAAGCCAGATCGAGATTTATTTCCTCGTATTCCTTAATTCCTTCTGATGATAAGCTTTTACTAATTGCAAGATATCCTTCCGCACTGGCTCTGATTCCATATTTCCTGCCTCCGGGCAATACAATCTTGTATTCACCCGTAGCAGGGTTTGTTGTTGCAACCCCGAGTTCTTTTCCGGATTCGCGGTCATCATATATTATTGCCGCGTCCATAGGCTTTTTTGTAGCAGCGTCGGTAACAATTCCGGTAATAAGGTAAACAGGCTCGGGTTTTACTTTTTCCGGAAGTTTAACACGAAAAATATCCATATCGGAACTACCATCAGATTTTTTCTGTACGGCACTAAAATAAGCGTAGTCGCCTTTAGCAGCAAGGAAATATCCTCTTTCTACTAAGGGAGTGTTAATTTCGGGGCCAAGGTTTTCCGGTTTGCTCCAGTTCTTCCAGGTATCATCAAGCCTTTTAGTAAAAAATATGTCGCTTTCTCCATAAGTGCAATGCCCGTTGCTCGCGAAATAGAGGGTTTTACCATCAGCCGCGAGGTGTGGAGTATCTTCAGTACCGGGAGTATTCACAACATCTCCGAGATTTACCGGTTCGCTCCATTTTTTGCCACTAAGATGCCTTGATATATAAATATCCAGTTCTCCTCTGCTATCACCTCGCTCCAGAGCCATTATCAAAAATTTTCCGTCTTGAGATATATTTGCACTAACATATATAGAATAATTGTAAAAATTATCAATTTCCAACCCTTCTGGATACAGCCAATAATACTTGTCATAATCCTTTTCGAAAAACTTGACAGATTTAGAAACACCATTTTCAGCAGTACCGTCGCGATTATATTTATTCATTAGCAGCAAGCTGTTCCCGTCAGGGCTGACGTGGTAGACTCCGTTGGGGTATATATTATTCAATGGGTATCCCGGATTGTATGCTTTTTGCCAAATTCCGTTTTTAAATTCTGATATCCATATATCCTGAGATGATTTGGAATATCTTGCCCCCTCTTTGTTCAACGGATGGCCGTCGCGAACAAAATATAGAGTTTTGCCATCAGCGGATATAACCGGAACCAACTCTGCCCACTTAGAATTTACTTCAGGCCCGAGATTTTCCCTCTCCGGGCTTCCGGCAGGCTTGCCGGGATACTCCAAAATACAGGGTTTGAATTTTTCCACATTTTCAGAAACAGAAGTAGAAGGTGGTTGCGGAAGTGTATTTTGAATTTTATCATTTGTTATTGATGAACATGAGAATAAAGCAGCTGATATCAATAATAATAATATTGAGATTGAAATATTTTTTATGAGAAAACTCCCCATGATTATCCTAAGGGTAAATTATCAATAACTATTTATTAGCAAATATATTGAAATATTTAAAAAAAAAAAAATGATGAAAAAAAATAATATTTTTTTTTGGAAACTATTAAGCCATTATAGTTTCCTTGTTTATTATATTCATTTATATTATATTGAGTTAAACAATATTTTGCTATTTGGATTTATTAATAAATTCATATAGTAAATATAATATTCATTAATAAGGTTAATTCTATGAAAAGCTACACTCTGTTAATTTTAGTTATATTCTCGTTTTTGTTTTTGTTCCGAATACAATTAACAGCTGACAATGCTGTTTTTATTGAAAACAAAGGCCAATGGCCGGATAATGTAAAATTCCTTGCCATGACCGGAGGTGTACGTGCCTGGCTAACGGAAAATGCAGTTGTTTATGATCACTTCAAAATTAAATCCGAAGGTGAAAATAGTAAAATCTCGGGCAATGTAATCAAACAGGAAGCTCTTGGCCAATCAACTCCAAACAACTTCAATGAAAGATTGAAATCAAATTCCCGCTACAATTTCTTTATCGGTAACAACCCCGATAAATGGGTTTCAAACGCTGCCGCATATAAAGAAATTGTCAGGAAAGATTTTATCGAAGGCGTTGATGTCAGGTATTATTTCCAGGATAATTCTCTGAGATATGACTATATTGTTAACCCCGGTGCCAATCTGTCTGAATTAAATATTAAATTTACCGGAGCAGACGAACAATACATTGATGAAAACGGTCAAATTGTTCTGAAAACATCAATAGGTGAAATCAAACATTCAGATATATTTGCTTATCAGAAAATCAACGGTGAAATAGAAGAAGTAAAATGTGATATTTCTATTAACGAGACAAATGAAATTAGTTTCAACGCCGATTACGACAAATCAAGGCAGTTGATAATTGACCCGCTAATTTTCTTTACATACCTTGGTACTGAAAAAAATGATGACCTGTTTGATATGGCAACCGACAGCGATAACCGAGCAGTCCTTCTTTGTCAGGCAAATTATGAAAATTATCCAGTAACAGTCGGGCCTTACCAGACAGAAGAAACCGGCAAGGCTGCCTGCATCACAAAATTTGCTTCCGACGGAGCATCGTTAATTTTCTCCACTTATATAGGAGGTAATAAATCTGAGGATCCAAGAGGAATAGCTATAGATAGTGATGATAATATCTATATTTCAGGCCATACTGAAAGTGACAATTATCCGATAACTAATGGTGCGTATCAGTCAGAAGCTGAACCTGTTGATGATATTATCCTTACAAAATTCACTAATGACGCATCGTCTCTATTATTTTCAACCTATATAGCAGCAAATGGTTATGACAGATGTTTCGATATCTTCGTTGATGAAAATGACAAAATCTATTTAACCGGTTCAACAAATTCGAAAGATTTCCCTCTTTCTGCCAATGCCTTTCAAAAAGAAATAAATGGAAATGGTGATGCTTTCATTCTTATAATGAATTCCGCAGGAAATGCAATAATCAATTCCACATTGATAGGCGGAGATGCTTTTTACAGAGACCACCCGGAAGCAATTACAGTTGACAATAGCGGCAATATATATATTGCCGGTGACACCGAGTCATCCAATTACCCGGTAACAGCAAACGCTTTCAAGAAAACTATGGACGACGGTACTTATGGTGATTGTTTCATCAGCAAATTAAACCCGGATTTGAGTCAGTTGTTATATTCAACATTCATTGGCGGATATGAAGATACAAGATCTAATGAAACAATATACTCCATTCATATTGACGAAGAAGGTTGCCTTTATGCTGCAGGATGGACTGATTCCGATGATTTCCCGACAACAGAAGGTGCTTTTAAGAGAGAATTTTCAGGGCATTCCAGCTTTGTTCTAAAAATGAATAATGATGGCACAGACCTGATATTTTCAACTTTTATTGCCGAGGGAGAAGCTACTGATATGAAAATTGGAGAGAATGGTTCAATATTTCTTACCGGATATGCAGACGGCGACGACTTCCCGGTAACTGCAGAGGCAATTCAACAAGAAAGAGGTTCAAAAAAAGATGTATTTATAGCACGCCTTAATCCAGACGCTACCGATGTTCTTTATGGTTCTTATTACGGCGGATACTGGAGGGACGAAGGAAAGAGAATCGCAGTTATTAACAATAACAATGTTTATGTATCAGGAGAAACTGAAAATAAAGAACTAGCAACCGATGGTGCTAATGATACTGAATATGGCGGAGGCAATGGCGACGCATTTCTGATGAAAGTACAACTGCCTGACGTTTACCTCGGAGATGAAAAACTTATCGAGCTGAAAGTCCTCCTTGATGGCTTATGGAAAAATAATTCTCATGCTCCGGCTCCAATATCACTCGAACTCCGTAGCGGGGACGAACTGATTAATTCCACGCTTACTTCTGTGAAAACTGCGACCTGCGGAACTGACGGCATCAGGATTTTTGATTTTACCGACATCCCAGACGGCGATTACTGGCTGGTTGTCAGAGCAGCCGGTTATTTAGCACTTGCTTCATCAGACAGAATTCATCTGACTCGCGGGCTTATACCCTACGATTTCACGGATTCACCTGCAAAGGCTGCCGGTGGCGAAAATGCTGTTCATATTCAGGACGGATTAATGTTTATGCGGGCTGCTGATTACAACTGGGATATGAAAACCAATGCAGACGATGGAATTATCTTTATCAGAAATAACGGCAAAGCATTAAATGAAATTGTACCTGAACCGTAAATGTTTAAATAATTAAGAAATAAAATGAAAAATAAAAATATTATTAAATTGTTAACAATTCTGATTGTTTTCCTATATTCTCTGCCTCTTCTTTCATCCGAACTGATATATCTATCGGTTGTGAACAGGAGAGTTGAAGATAATGTTTTCAAAGCGGATTTGTTAATGCAAATTACCGATCATGAAAACAACTGGGATATTTCGGCGGCAACAATAGTTTTGCAGTACAACGTTGATGCAATTTCTCCAGAAAGCTTCAACTTCAAATCATTAACAAATATTTCCTCTGAGTTAGCAGATGCCGGAGTTTATGTAAATCAGACAAAATATTCAACAGGTAAGACGGCAATTAACATATTCCTTGCCGATAACAAACTGAATATTAATAAAAAGATTGTTATTGGCACTATTAATTTCGATATTATCAACAAGGATTTGAAAGATAATATCAAAATTGACGCAGTGGAAACAGTTATTTATACTGAATTAAAAAGATTGCAAGCAGTATGCGAAACATCATCCTGCTGGAATTATTCGGATACCTACGGCATGGCTGTTAATTCCTTGTTCTTAACTCCGCCTGTACTAATCGCTCCTGCTGATATGAGTTTTGAAATCGAGCCTGGAACAGCTATTGAATGGACACAAGTTCCTGAAGCACAAAGTTACAAAATTCAAATTGCTACAGATCCGTATTTCAATAATGTAATTGTTGAAGAAAATTTTTCCGGTACAATCTTTACATTTTCCGGAATGGCAGAAGAGCAGCAATACTTTTGGCGTGTGAAGGCAATAAATTCTATTATGGAGAGCGACTGGCCGGCATTATTTGAATTTTCTACAGGAATGGATACTGGAATTAGAGATAATATTTCCAATTCCGAAATTATTCTTTATCCCAATCCGGCCGAAGAGAATGTTTTTATTAAAGCCAACATGACAATTTTATCTTTATCAGATTTTTGGAAAATTGAAATAGTTAATCAGCTTGGTTCGGTGATATTTTCTTCAAAAATTAATCCCGGAGAAGAAATTAAAATACAGAGTAGTGATTTTCCAAACGGATTATACTATGTCCGTTCCTCAATTATTTCTGCAACTCAAAAGATAAAGACCGAAGTTAAGCCATTGGTAATTAAAAAATAAATTGATATCAATATCCGGGCTAATGTAAATACCATCGCCCGGATTTTTTATACTATTATAAAAATATAATGATATTTCTTCCAGTAATGCCCCAGAATAGTATCCCGGAATCGGCGGATTATCCTCGGTAACCGACCAATTATTTTCTCTTTTCTTTTTTCATGATTTACCCTTTCAAAATATTTCAATCATCCCAGGCACGGCGGACTTCATTTATCGCCTCTTCCTGGACTATTCGTACATATTTCTGAAAGGACGCTCTGCTCCTATGGCCGGTGATTTTCATGATGTATTCCGGCAGCAGCCCTTTTTTCAGAGATAGAGTGATAAATGTCCTACGGGCAGTGTGGGATGAGATTAGCTCGTATTTCGGATGTGTTTCTTCTTTTCGGCGCTTGCCGTAAAACTTTGTTATAATAATCGGTTTGTCAATCTTTGCTATTTTGCAAACTTCTCGTATCTTTTCATTATACCATTTTAGTTTGACTTTCGGCAATTGCAGATTTGGATAATTACTCAATATTGACTCTGTTTTCCTGTGCAATGGAATTGTGACAAAATCAGCTGTTTTCTTTGTCATTATTGAGATCAGTTTTTCTTTCAGATTAAAGTTTTCTGGCTTCAAGCGCATCAGGTCTGATACTCTAAGCCCTGTATAGATCTGAAGCAGGAAGAGATGTTTAACTTCCATCAGGATCTTGTCCTCAGATTTGAAATACTCTAATTTTTGTAATTCCTCTTCATCAATAACGATGGTTTGAGCTTCTTTTATCCCGCCGTTTTCTTTGATTGTTTGATTTATATAATCTCTGAAATCAATATTTTTAACAATCTTTTTTGAATAACAATCGTTCAGAAATACCTTGAGAACAACAAGAATCTTAATTGCGCTGCTGCTCATCATCGGCTTCTTCAGTAAAAATTCCATAAATTTATCAGTAAATTTTTTATCGATCATACTGAAATATAAAGTATGTCCCAAATAAGCTGAAAATTTCCTCAGATAATTCTGGCAATTTGAATAATGTTCAATAGTTTTTTGCGAATATTTCCCGGATTTCTCTCTTTCCAATTTGAATGAATTAAATGTCTCGACAAGGCTCAGACTAAATTCAGTATCAACAGTTATCTCCGGCGACAGCAGTGATTTAATTTTGTTCCTGATGATCTCCCGGCTGACAATCATGTTATCATTTTTCAATCTGTAGTAATAATTGGAAATTTCCCTGCTCAGTCCCTCAAGGAACATATTATATTCAAGCGCGTTGTTGTCGCCGGACTTAACCTTACCCCTTGTTTTATCCCAATTCTTATTCTTTACTGAAATCCCTATCGATTTCTGTATCCTGTTGCCCTCCCAGGTAACGGAAACTAATATATTTGATTTCTCCGCTTTCGGATATTGAGGATTGAATTTTACTGCAATTTTCATATTTTCCATTGATAATAAATTACAACTGTTTGGATAAAAATATATTATTCCAACCATATATCCAAATTAATATAAACATATATCTAAACATAATGATGTATACTATAACAACTATTAACAACCAAAACATGATTTTGAAACAAACAAATTATTACATAATACCTTATAATACCAGTATATTAAGCTATTATACACTATTATTTAAATTATCCAGACATACTCCCTTCGGGGAGGGTTTGGGAGGGGTCAGAGGCAATGCACCGATGTTCAGTGATAATGAACTCTTGTTCGACACTATTGCAGCAATGTTTTGCTTTATTGATGCCTTGGTTGAAGTTATTGACGCCTTGGTCGAAGTCATTGATGCCTTGGTCGAAGTTATTGACGCCTTGGTCGAAGTCATTGATGCCTTGGTCGGAGTTATTGACGCCTTGGTCGACACTATTGCAGCAATGTTTTGCTTAATTGATGCCTTGGTCGAAGTCATTGATGCCTTGTTCGAAGTTATTGACGTCTTGGTTGAAGATAATGAACTCTTGGTTGAAGCTATTGCAGCAATGTTTTGCTTTATTGCTGCCTTGGTCGGAGTCATTGATGCCTTGTTTGAAGGCATTGACGCCTTGGTCGGAGTCATTGCTGCCTTGTTTGAAGATAATGATGCCTTGTTTGAAGATAATGAGTAACCTCAATAAGGTCAAACAAGTCCTCAGTAAGGCCAAACAAGACCTCAATAAGGCTAAACAAGTCCTCAGTAAGGCTAAACAAGTCCTCAGTAAGGCCAAACAAGACCTCAGTAAAGTCAAACAAGTCCTCAGTAAGGTCAAACAAGTCCTCAGTAAGGTCAAACAAGTCCTCAGTAAGGCCAAACAAGACCTCAATAAGGCTAAACAAGTCCTCAGTAAGGCTAAACAAGTCCTCAGTAAGGCCAAACAAGACCTCAGTAAAGTCAAACAAGTCCTCAGTAAGGTCAAACAAGTCCTCAGTAAGGTCAAACAAGTCCTCAATAAGGTCAAACAAGTCCTCAGTAAGATCAACCAAGTGTTCAATAAGGTCAACCAAGTGTTCAGTAAGATCAACCAAGTCCTCAATAAGGCTAAACAAGTCCTCAATAAGGCCAAATTTCACTACATTAAGGCCAAACAGTAGTTCAATACCACCGGCAAAGGCAGTTTAAAGCCCTGCCAACAAAGCGTTTAGCCCAAACATCAGGATTCTGGTTCAAAACAGCATTGAAATAAGGAAATTATCCGGTTCATTGAAACCACAGGTTGGGGAATTAAGGCCGGCGGCCTGTTCATTTGGGTGGAAGAACGGGTAAACTGAGCAAAAGAATGAGGCGATTATGTTGTCATTCTGACGGAGCGAAGCGACCGAAGAAACCATCTTCTTTAGTTAGATAATGCATTAAGAATGGATTCTTCGCTGGCGTACAGGATGAAATTCCAGCCTTATAATCGTCAAATTCAATAGCCACGTGCTTTAGCGCGTGGATAAGGGAGGCTAAGAAAAAGAAACCACCCCGACTCGCTGCGCTCGCCACCCCTCCACGAGGGGAATTTTTCCGGAAATCCACCCCCGCCCTTTCCCGACTCGTCGGCGCCAGCGGGGGACAGGTGATGTTGTCATTCTGACGGAGCGAAGCGACAGAAGAATCCATATAAAATAGCAGAAAATCATAAAGAATGGATTCTTCGCTGCGCTCAGAGTGACAGCTCTGAGGGGTTTGAGACAGGGCCGAAAATAATAATTCAAAACCCCTGCAACTTTATACCGGATAATTTGTTATATTAGCTAAATCACAAGAATAAAAAAGGAGAGGATGAAAATATGCCATATCCAACAAAAAATAAGATTGATTATCCCAATAATCCTATTCATCCTGTCCATCCTATACATCCTATTAATCCAATTCATCCTGTTCATCCTATTAATCCTATTAATCCTATACATCCTATTAATCCAAGTTTAGAATCATACTATCCCGGAGTTTTTATGCGTGCTTTAATACTATCTATTTTAGTTTTTATAATATCAATATCTTCAACCAATTCCCAGACAAGAGACAGTATCCCAATTCACTTAGACTGGGCTGCTTATTATTCAGGAATTGTTGTATCTGATATTGATTTTGACTCTAAAGATAATGTCTATTTTATTGCTGACGGGCCAGGTGTAAGTTACGACAGGTTAGTTAAATTTGACCCTGACTCAAAACTAATATGGGAAATAAATTTTGAGGACAGAGGTTTGATAGCATTAACAATTGATCCTTATGATAATATTATCGTAAGTTCATCAGAACATATTGAAAAATATTCTTCTGACGGAGAATTGATATGGAATTTTTCTTATGATAACGAACGAATTTTTAATTATCTCGTTTCTGACAGCGAGGGAAATATCTATGCCAGGTTAGAGGGTAAGAACAGAATTATGAAAATTGATAAAGATGGTAATTTTACCTGGACGCAGAATTTAGGCTTGGGAATACTCATCATTGCTGTTAACAGCAATGATGACCTGGTTGTTCTTCGGTCCGATCCTAAAGCTACCTTAGATTATAATTACTATATTTTGGATAAAGAAGACGGTTCCGTTCTGTTTCGAAAAAATGCAATTGCTGGTTATATAGTCAGGTGGATTGCGGTGGATAAAGATGATAATATTATTTTTTCGGGTGGTGATTTTAATTATGACAACTCAAATTGGGATAATGAAAGTACTACAAAAATGGATAAGGACGGAAATATTATCTATAATATTATACATCCGCCAATGTCAATTTTTGATGTTGATCCGGTGCATGAATTTCAAATAAATTCAGTTGATCAATATGGCAACGCCTATGTTGCACTACTGACACTAACAAGTAAAGAAGATAATCATGATGTTTTGATTAAAAAGATAGATCCCAGCGGGATGATTTTATGGGAATACCAGTTTGGAGTTAATGAATCTAACATTAATGATTATGCCTATTCAACTAAATTCAAACCACCTAATACTTTATGTATTGGTGGCAACACCCCTGGTAAATTAGAAAAATATTATTCACCTGTAAATACAGATTACCAGGTACCCGGCCATCCAGCATTCCTCGCAAAATTTACCGTTGAGAGAATTAATTTTGAGATTTACGATAAAGATATTGAAGAGCAGTTTGATACCCTTGATCTTGGTAAAATATGCCTTGGCGATACGAAAACAGGCTTTGCGGCAGTTAAGAATTTCTCGGATTTCGGCCTGCATCTTAAGCCGCCGGTTTTCGAGGATAATGAGCATTTTTCCGGCGGATACATGCGCGGGGACTCGCTTTTCTGGAATGATACGCTTGGCGTTAGAATACATGTTGCCCCGGACAAAACCGGGCCGATTGAAACAATGATGTACATTTACTGCAATGAAGACGATGCTATAATGGACTCCCTACTGATAAAAGCCCTCGTCGTTGAGCCGGGAATGGAGATTAGCAATGATATTGACTTCGGGTATGTGAAGTTCGGGAAACGTCCCGAGAAGACATTCACTATCCACAATACCGGAACTTCAGACCTCTACATCAGCGACTTAAATGAGTTCGATCTGCCATTCAGGATCACTGAAACAGACCCGGCAATACCGGCAGTCCTCATTCCCGGCGACAGCATGATAGTTACAATGACAGTCCAGGGCACAGCCGAAAAGGAATATTTTGATACCCTTTCTGTTGAAACACAAAAGATTGGCGAGGCCTGCCCAATCGACGGTTTTGTGAAACTGCATACTATAACCCTGCGTTATGAACTTGCTGCCAACGATATTGATTACGGCTTTGTGGCGGACTGCAAGACTCCGTTAGATACCGTCAGGCTTGTGAACTGCGGCGGCGCCCCGGTTAAACTTCTTGACGAAGCATACCTGAAGAATAAAGATGATTTTGAAATTGTTTCGGCAACGCCATTGGGGACAGTCCTTGATTTTCTCGACACCGCATTTTATGTGATACGCTTTACCCCACAAGCTCCAGACGGACTAAAAACTGGCGAACTGAGGATCAAAACCGACCACCCGGAGGAGGGATTCCGTACTGTCCGGCTTCGTGGCGAGACCGAGTCCGTGAACCTCACTGCTGAGAATATTTCCTTCGGCAATGTGGGAATAAACCGCAATTCAACTTTGAAATGTGTACTCACCAACCACAACGGCTTCGAACTAACAATATCCGAAATAATTGAGAACCATGACTGGCTGGAAATTCAGCCACAATCATTTACTATCCCTGCTGGTGAAGATTATGAAATAGAAGCAACTATCAACCTGGCTGACGCAATCGATTATTCTGCATGGCCGCAGATCATAATTCAAGGCCCCTGCCCTGATACAGTGGCTTTCAGAATTGACGCTACTGGCATAAAATCCTCCGTTGAGGTAACTCCCATTTGCAATTATAATGAAACGGAATTCTGCCAGTCCAAAACGATGGATATTGAGATTAAAAACACCGGTAAACTACCGCTAACACTACTTTCCGGGGAAATTCAGGGAACTGATAAAGAGCTGTTTTCATTCGAAGATAGTTATGAAAATATTGAAATTCAGCCAGGAAATTCCATCATTGAGAAAGTCATTTTCACTCCCGAATCATCCACAAACGGCCCGAAGACAGCACAGGCTCGAAATATAATATTGATCGATATGGTTGAAGTGGAATTCATTACAGAGCTGCAAGGTGAAAGATACACAATACTTTACGAAATTCCTGAATCCGTCTCGGTTTCGGCAAGAATCAGCGAAAACGCAACAGAACAAATCGAAATAAAGAATACCGGCGAATATGATTTTACAATAGAAGAAATCAGCCTTGAAAATGCAGCCGAATTTTCTATTGCTCCCGACCTGACAGGAAGGAAAATTAACACAGGTAATTCTGAAATGCTGACTGTATCTTTATTCTCAGGCATTGCAGGAGATTATGATGATAAAATATACCTGAAGTTTGCCGGCCCATTCTGCGAATATCGGGATACTATTGATATATCCGGTATAGTAAAACATGAAAACCTGATTTTCTTCCCCGAAACAATAGGAACTATAGGCGATCCTGATTTCCGCATCCCGTTAATGGTAAGCCTGAATTCCACCGAGGATATAAGCGGATTGTCCTACACCGCCGAGATCAGCCTTGACGCTTATCTGTACGACCTTACCGGCATTGACAACGCAACCATTCTCAGCAATGAAAAATCCGGCAGAGAGCGAATTTTAAGTATATCGGGAGAAAATATCAGCCTTAGCAAAGGCGAGCAGGCAATAGCGGAACTATCCGGCGGCCTGCTGCTGTCCGACATTCGCGAATGCGAATTAAAAATAAACAGCTTCGAGTGGGACAGCCCCTATATCGACAATTCCACCCAAAACGGCTTTCTGAAAGTTGAAGAAATCTGCATCGGCGACTTGCGGGCAATATCCACTTTCGCAATCCCCGGCATCACAGCCTGTCCCAACCCTGCAACAGGCCAAATCGAAATCAACCTCAGCGGCGACATCTCCAATCCGCAGAGCCTTGAAATATACGATTCGCAGGGCAAGCTCCTCCGCGAACATCCCCTCAACAGCAAAGACAAAATTAAAATAAACATTCAGGAACTGTCCTCAGGCCTCTACTTCCTCATCCTGAAAACCGCCACCGGCATTTATTATGACAAGGTGGTTGTGGAGTAATTTAAACGAAAAGTTACTATTCAGCTGAACTTTGAAAATCTGAAAAAATTGTATAAAGCGGTCATTCTGAGAAAGCGAAGCGACCGAAGAATCCATACAAAATAGCAGAAAATCTTGAAGAATGGACTCTTCGCTGCGCTCAGAGTGACAATACACAAACTATAATAACTTCAATCGGAAAAAGAAACCACCCCAGCCTGTCCCGACGTGTCGGGAACTCGCTGCGCTCGCCACCCCTCAACGAGGGGAATTTTCCGGAAATCCACCCCCGTCCTTCGGACACCCCCGCCAGCGGGGGACAGGTGATTTTCCCTCCTTCCCAAGTTGTACTTGGGAATGAATTTTTCCTGCAAAGTTCTACTTTGAAATAGAGAAGCTCAGCTTCAAAAGAAAACTGCATTACGAATTACAACTTCGTAATGAGGGGGAATGTATAAAGAACGGATCCTTCGCTGGCGCTCAGGATGACAAATTTATATTTTTGTGGTACTATCTATAAAATTATGTAACTCAATGATATACAACTACTTTTACGGATTTAACAACTGATTTTCTTTGTATCCTGATAATATAAATTCCTGAAGGTACATTGGAACAATGCCAGTTTATATACCCTTTATACGGTGCTGTTTTGTTTAATGTCACGTCTGCCCATCCGCCTATCTGATTGCCAAGGATATCAGAAATAACCAGTTGGTCTTTTTCAATGTCGCTGTTCAGGTCCCAATAGGTCATAAATGTAATATTATTAGTTGCAGGCGAAGGGTAGGGTTTGGAAACAGCAAGGTAATCAATAACTTCAATATCAAAATCAATTCCGGTATCAATTGTGTCCGTAATATCTGTCCGGAGTATTGACCAGGCTTTCCCGTCGGGAGCATTGGATTCGAAATAAATGCTGTCCCGGTATATACCGGCCGAATCCGGGCTGACAGCAATGTTTATATCCCTGTGTTCCAATGGCTCTATCACGAACGGGTTCAGCGAATCAGGAGCAATATTTTGCAAACTAAATATTGATTCCTTTGCTTGATCAATTCCATATATTTCCAGGTTGCTGTCCGGAGATAGATTTTCTATGCTTATTTTCGCCGTCGGGTATTCGGCATCAGATATATCAAATGTTTCAAAATCTGTATCGCCCGCCTGAATTTCAGCTTCCTTCAAATCCGCTTCAAAGTCCAGGGTCATCCAATAGGCAGCATCAGGATGATTGTCGTCCATGTAATGAATATAAAATCGGTCGTCGAACTTCTTCAATGTCCTCAAGATTTTACCATTGTCGGGCAAAAGCATATATTCCCAACTTTCCCGGTCATAAGGATCAGTAAAGCGGAAAAGCGTGTCGTTTATGGCAAGCAGCATGGTGTCGCCTGCCATTTCAATCGCACTGCAGGCCTTGGGCTGATAACCCCATGAATTTATCTTGTAAGAATATATCTTATCGATATGTATTTCCGAAAAGTCTTCAGGATATAGAAATTCAAGGGTGGCAATCGAATCATCGTAGCAGAAATGGAAGAATGCTGTAATCTTTTCGCCTTTAAAATTAAAATTTTTCCAGTATTGAAGAGAATCGTAACGCCTGTATTTTTTAAGCATTGTCCAGTTCTTTCCCCTGTCGGTGGTATATTTTATTTCGTGCGTGTATTCGCTCATGTTTACGCAGTGGAGCAGAAAATTGTTTGTATCCTTCAGGTGTATGTAGCTGCTTACATAACCTGTATCAATAAAGCGGCTTTCCAGGTTAAAATCTTTATCGTAAGTAAATACGTTAGGGTAATAAATATTTTTGTAATACGTATGACATAGAGCCGCGTAACCTGTAGTTGTAGGTACGGGGTCCGGAACATAACCAACTTTGAAAATATCATCTATAAAACCATAACCCAATGTAAAATATTGCAGCGGTTTGAATTCAAAAAAACGGGCATTTTCGTCGCTAATAAGAACGTCTCCCGTGGGATTGTCGTATATTCCTGTACCAATGAACAATTTTTTATCAGAGGTATCGTAATATTTGAATGAAAAAGTTTTATATTTCTTAAAAAGATCCGAATAGGATGTATCTACCGTCGTACGCCATGTAATTCCGTTGTTTGTACTTTTGTAAATGTATGGGGAGTAAATTTGAAAATCCATACCGGGTATCATAAGGAACTCGTTTTTGCCTGTCATATCAGGTACTGACCATTGCATAACGTCGCAAAATTCTGAAATAAAAATATCTTCATTTGCTTGCGATTTGAATATAAATTTTTCTTCCCCAATAATAATATTTTCATTATTTCGGAGCAGACAATCATATACATATCTTGGCGGTTGTCTGTTGGAATAATTTATTTCACGAATAGTATCCTGTTTTCCCGACGGGTCAAAGGATATCATTCTTATACCAAAATTAAACCATGCTTCAATTTTTATTAAGTTCTTTCCATTAATTTTAATTCGCCAATAATATTCTCCTTTTTCTGTCAAAAGGCTGAATTCCGGAAATTTGTTTGTTTTAAAAATTTTCTTTCCGGCAGTTATGTAAAATGTCTCTTTGTTTGTAGCTATATGATGCCAAGAGAAATGTGAGCTGCATAGTCCTTGCTTGAAAAAAGAGAAAGTATTCAGCAAATTCAGATCACCGTCAAATTGCATTACTTCTGTTGAATCAGTGGTAATAATAAGCCTGTCTTTAAAATAAATCATGGAGTATTTATATTGGAAATAATTAGGGATATCCAGCCTGGGAGAATCTATTTCAAATTTATTTACTAATTCGAATTTCTCATTTACGGAAGCAATATATTCTCTTGTTCTTACAAACCACCCGCCGGGCCGGCTTATCACGCAAAAAATCGAATCGGGCAGCAGGGCAGACTGCCGCCAGCTATAACCTCCGTCATCTGAAACAGCAGCCTGGCCACGGTCATTGAATGCGGTAAGGCTGTCGCTGTTTATAAAAAATCCAATAATTTCACCTGATTCGAATGCTTTTACCTGTCTCCATGTTTCACCGTCGCCCGGGCTTATCATCAGCGAGCCAAAATCTCCGTAAGTATATAGGGTGTCCCCGGCGCATTGTATTCCGTATAAATCTATTTTTGACGGGGTTAATTCTATTGAAGCAAAAAGATAATTTGCACCATATTGAGATATGAAGAATATCATTATTAATCTAATTATATGAATCATTTATAACTCCGTGAGATTTTCAATTAAATTTGTGAAGGCAGTCAGAAAACTACCTTCACTTAAATAAATATCTGTTGTCAGATACAAGCATATTAAGGATTACAATCCGTATTCAAATAAAAACAACTTGATTGTTCTCCAGGTAGAGGATCAACTAAAGGTTCTGGATTGGAACATCTCTCTTCCCATGAACCGTTTTGGTATGCTTCTCTATCTAGTTCTCTTTGATATTGACCAGTATTGTTATCATAACACCATTTCCAAATTTCGATGCAGAAGTCTTGGCTACTATAGCAGATGTTATAATAAATATTTCCATTAATATTATATTTGAACCAACAAATCGGTATGGCTATATAGAAATATGAATAACCCATTGAACCGTCGCAGGGCATGAATCCCTCTGTACACAGATTTTTAAGTACTTCTGCTCGGTTAACCTGTTCCTTTATTTCTGCCAAAACTTGAGTTGAGGTTAATCCGTTATCGCAATTTGGATCTAACTTGTTGAACCCCCATACTTTAACTTCAACCATATTGTTAAAGGGATTACAGTTTACGCACAAGTTTACATCATAAACACACCCTCCAATATTAAAAGTTTTTTGAACCATATTATAAGGGCAAGGAGGCTGAGAAAACACATTTGAGCTTCCTGCTGAGATTAACAAAACAAACACGGATAAAAAGATTAGTTTTTTCATTGAAAAATCCTTAGATTATAAATGTTACATGAGACCCTGCCCGCAACTTTCAATGGAGCTTTTCTTTTATTATACCTAAAGTTGCGTAAAAGGTATTATATTAGAAATCTTCATTGCGGCAGGGTTATTTTATATCAATTTTTTTCTTGCATTAACATTAACATTAACATTAACATTAACATTAACATTAACATTAACATTAACATTAACATTAACATTAACATTACAGTCCTCTGTTCCTCACAGGTTATACTCTGAATTTGTCATTAATATAAATTTACAATTAATATATTTATTTTCCAAACAAATTTTCATAGATAATGAAAAAAATCACAGCATATTAATACAGGGTAATATTATTGAACTAATAGAATTAATTGTAATTCCCTCATTGCCACGTGCTTTAGCGCGTGGATAATGATGCCCTGACCGGAGGCTATGAAAAAAGAAACCACCATCGGCCTTCGGGCATCCCCGCAAGCGGGGGACATATGCTTCTTTTAATTTTAAAGTATTAATTATCAATTTAGGAACGGATTCTTCGCTGGCGCTCAGGATAACAATTTTGCAATTATTCTTATCGAAACTGAATAAAATTATATTAGCTGAGTAGTATCGAATAATCAATATTACAATTTTCCGGATCTGAGTATGCTGATAATCAGCCATATCCCAAGAATTGAAGCCAGGGAATACCCTATTATGCCAAATGCGGGGTAATCGAATATTGTGGGGCCGCTTCCTTCCCTGATTATTAATGAAGAACCAATTATCAGGGCGGCAATTATCAGCGAAAATGAAAGCCGGTTGCTGGATTTGTCAATATCCCTTGATAATTTTTCTATACCAAGGTGTTCAAGGTTCAATTTTAATTTGTCATTTTTTAGTTTGTTCATAAGAAATTTCAGGTCTTCGGGCAGATCATTCATCAGTGCCGCGCCTTGCTCAATTGTCCTGAAAGTTTTACGGTAGGTGTTCAGTGGATTAATTGATTCGAGCATTGTTTTCTGCGCGTAAGGAACAAGAAGTTCAAACAGGTTGAATTCCGGGTCCAGTTTTTCTCCGATTGCTTCTTCCATTACCAGTGCACGCCCCATCATCACAAGGTCGGGGGGGAGTTTGATCTGGAATTCCTGGATTATTTCCATAAATTCATTCAGTATTGTTGAGGCATTGAGTTTATTCAACGGGATGCTGTGATACCTGTCTAAATAATCCAGCAGATCCCTGTGCAGGGCCCTTGTGTCAATTCTGTCTTCGATCATACCGATTTTAAGCAAAACGTGAGTAATCCTGTAAACATCTTTTTCAACTATTCCCCGTAGAATGTTTTGCAGGTCGTCTTTCATTTCTTCGTCGATTCTTCCCATCATACCAAAATCAACGGGAGCTATAATATTCCCTGGCAGAACGAAAAGATTGCCTGGGTGGGGGTCGGCATGAAAAAATCCATACTCAAATATCTGTTTTAAAAGTGATTGTGCGCAGTTAAGGGCTATTTGGCGCCTGTCTAATTCGGAATTTTTCATATTTCCGAAATCAGTAATTTTCACGCCGTTAATAAATTCTGTTACCAGTATTTTTTCTCTTGTATAGTCCCAATATACCTTTGGTATCCTGATGGTTTTATCATCGGCAGAATAATTTCTGAATGTGTCGATATTCCTTCCTTCCAATGCCAGGTTCTGTTCTTTTTTTAATGTTTTCTCGAACTCTTTAACTATTCCTGAAGGATTATAAAGCCTGCTTTCAGGTATATATTTTTCGATTAGTGCTGCAAAGTTCTTCAGTATATCAATATCAGTAGATATTTTTATTTTAAGATTTGATCTGAGTATTTTAACTGCAACGGTTTGTCCGGTTTTTATCTTTGCTTTATAAACCTGGGCTATGGAAGCAGCTGCAATTGCTTTTTCGTCGAAAGAATCGAAAATATCATCAAGAACGCCACCCAATTCTGCTTCAAGGGTTTCTTTTATCTTTACAAAATCCTCGGCTGCAACCTGGTCCTGCAAGCCGGATAATTCCTGTGCAATTTCCGGAGGTATCATATCGGGCCTTGAACTCAGCATTTGGCCCAGTTTGATAAATGTTGCGCCCAATTCTTCAAAAGCCATCCTGATCCTGACGGGAGTACTCAGGGCAGAAATATCTTTTTCTTCGGATTGTGGAATAATTTTCTTTGCTATGTCGGGGATCAATCCGATTTTTATTTTCGAAATAACATCCCAGAAACCGTATTTAATGAATATCCTGATAATTTCCTGATACCTGTTCAAATGCCTGATCGATTGCCTGATGTCATATATCATATTGCAGCCCGCAAAGTTTAATAATTCAATTTATTATCTATTGTAAATATCAGGTATAGGCATTTCCTAAAATTAAAGAATTTCTTAAAAGAATTAATCCGAATGTAGAAACCACATTAAGTCGGTTTTACTCATCTATCAGTTTCAGGAATTCGTTTCTCAGGTTGAATTCATCCCGGAGCCATCCGCGCATAACAGATGTTACCATTAATGATTTACTTTCACTGCCTTTTACTCCCCTTGCTATCATGCAATAGTGGCGTGCTTTTATAACAACTCCAAGTGCTTTGGGTTTTAGTAAATTTTCAAGGTAGTCGGCTATCTGCTCGCCAAGTTCTTCCTGTATCTGGCCCCTGCGTGCAAACCAGTGTGTTATTCTTGACAGCTTGGAAAGCCCTATAACATAATCGCCGGGGATATATCCTATCGCGCATTCGCCTGATATTGGTTCCCAGTGGTGCGAGCAAAGGGACATCACCTCGATGCCTTTGCTAATGATAAGCTCATCAACTTTTTTCCTGTTTGGGAATACAGTAAGTTTCGGGGGAGGGTCGAACCTGCCCGTGAGCAATTCATTCACATACATCCTGGCCATCCGGGCCGGTGTTTGTGTAGAGTTGGGATCGTTAAGGCTGATCCTCAGGATTTCAAGAACTTCTTTGAATTTTTCTTCCAGCCTGATTGTCATTTCCTGCTTTTCTTCGGAGCTTAGGGGATAGTTGCCGTTAGCATCAAAAAGCTTGAAACCATCAGGGCTGATATCCGGATAAATTGTTTTGCCGGAATTAAGCTCTTCTTCAATTTCATCATCGCTAAGGTGGCTGCTTGTAACAATTTTGATTTCTTTGTCCATTTTATCTATCCTGTTCGAATATTTTAATTTCCGTTGGTTCGCCGAAATATTCCACAAAGCTGGTTTCCGATTCGAAAAGCTTTATTTTTTGCAATTTTCCGGAATCAATATGTTTATCAAGAATTTCCCAGAATTTGACTGCAAGGTTTTCAACTGTAGGGATAATCCCCTTCATAAAATCTACATCAAAATTCAGATGTTTATGGTCAACCTTTTCGATAATATTATCATTGATGATCTTTTTTAATTTTTTCAGGTCGATAACATATCCTGTTTCCGGGTCAGGTTTGCCTGCAACAGTTACTTCAAGCGTGTAATTATGGCCGTGTCCGTGGAAATTATTGCATTTATCGAACACTTCATCATTTTTTTCGTTATTATAAGTGGGATTAAAAAGTCTGTGCGCTGCTGAAAAACGCATTTGTCTTGTTACGTACAGCATTTTTCGTCCTATAATTTGTTGATAATAAAAATCAAGACGACTTAACTATTAAAGCATTTTCAACAAATAATTTTAACTTGAAAATTATTTGTTAAAATGGTAAATTCAATTTAATTATAAATTTCAAAATAAAATAACTTAGTAAGCCATGAGAAAATATTTTTTAATCGCATTTCTGACAGCACTAATATTGTCATCCTGTTCAACAGTGCAGCAGCATGATAAATATCAGCTGCTTTCAACGCATCCTGAGAATAAAAATAGTATACATACACTTGAAATGAAGGCATCGGTTGTAATTGATATGCCTGAATTAAACAACAGTGCAAATACAAACGTGATGATTGCCGGCTCTGATTCTGTATCGATGGTATTACACGGCCCTTTGGGAATACCTCTGGGCAGGATGTTCAGTTCAGAAAAGGAATTGATTTTTTATAATATTTTTGAAAACAATGTTTATCTGGGTTCCCCAAGCGAGGAAAATCTCCGGCGGGCTGTTAATCTGCCTCTTTCATTCAATGACCTTGTAAAAATCCTCAGGAATGAAACACCTGCCGATCCGGAAGAATATAAAGTTTCGGATTATAAGTCTGAGAAAGGTCATGTGTTATTCGAAAATAATACAGGGGAATATGTTGAATACTCACTAATAAATCCGGCTGATTCAACAATTGTTCAATACCAGAGAATCAACAAGGACGGTGAAACTGTGATAAATGTTTATTATTCTGAGTATTCCGATTACGATGGAATGAAACTGCCGGCAATAATCAAAGCAGAATTTCCTGAATTCGAAGGAAAACTTACTATTGAAATCAAAAAGTATACTTTGAATTCCCTTGATAAATCAGGGCTTAGGTTTGATTATCCTGCTAATGCAGAAAAAATTTATCTGTAAGATGAAATTTTTTTATTTTTCATCTGTTATGATTACAAGGAGCATATAAGTGTTTTATATCTTTATTCGGGAAGAATTTTGAATCAACGGGCACAGGGAATTTGAACTTGATAAAATGATGACTTGATTGGATAAGTAAGGACCGGCAGAGTATCCCGAATAAATAAGCGGAGGCCGGAATGTTAAAAAAAATTAGATTTTATGTCTTATTGGCATTTGCCGTAATTATTGGCTTATGCCCTTTTGCAGTTTTATCTGATGAGATACCTGATACCAACCATGTTGATCCCGAATATGATATAATTTTGGATGAGCAAAAAGAAGACAATCAGGAGGATGAATCTGATGAATATAATAATGATCATCAGGACAACATGGAAACCGATACTCTTGAGCCAAGGTTTTCGATTATTCCCGATTGCGATGAGTTTTTTATTTTTGCTACAGAAACAAGGAATGGCGATTTTATTGACGACCTGACACCGAGGCAGGTTGAAACAGGAATAGCCGATATGCAATTACTGTCCGGATCTGATAATTTTGTTATTGTGGATTATGATGAATTTGACCCTCTGCCCCCAAAATTTAATTATCAGTTCGAACTGAAAGTTCAAAATCCTTATGATAACGGGGTAGCTTATATAGCTGTTATCGACCGGGCTGGTAATGTGGCAATTGATTCTGCGTTTTACCAGCCACAAAGAATTGAATTTATTTCCGGGCTGGACTTTGGCAATGTCAGAGTAAGCCGTTCTTTTAAGCAGTTTGTAATTATAAGTAATAGTTCCGAAAATCCTTTCTATTTGGAAGATATTTCCCTGAAGGAAAACAGCCGGTTTAAATTTTGCGAGGATGTCCCATTATCCTCTGTTTTAATTGAACCGGGTGATGTTTTTCCAATTCATGTTGAATTTTCACCGATTGAAGAATCAGCTGACAATTTTGATACAGACACAATTATTATTAATACTTCATGCCTGACTTATAAAAAGGAATTGAAAGGAAGGGGAATTGCACCCGGAATTATTGTCCAGGATTGGGATGCCGGCGAAATAAAAAAAGGTAACATTATCAGTTACATTAATCAAAACGGCAAAGGTCTTGAGATAAGCAACCCTGGTTCTGATACATTGATAATTACTTCAATAGAAAATGTTCTACCACCATTTTCAATGTCCGAAGAATTAATCGGCTCTTTTCCAATTTCTGTGTTGCCCGGAGAAACAACTCAGCTTGAGGATATTTACTTTACTGCTTCAGATATGAAAGATCACTCGATTGATGTCTTTTTCAGAAGTAATGCAACAGGATGGGACAGTATCTCAACATGGAAGGCAAAATCAGTGCAGGGAACTGCCGTTCTTGAATCGGCTCTTTTCGGCTTGAAAAGAGTGAAATCCAACAATGTTGAAACAATTTCCATAACAAATACAGGAAACCTTCCTGTTGAAATTAACGATATACTAATTGACAATAACTATGGTGATTTTGAAATAATCGAGGATAATATTTATCCTCATGTACCGCTTACATTGAACCCTTCCGACAGTAAATCCGGAATCAGGGTAATAAAGGTTCCGGTCAGGTTTATCCCTCAGAAAACCGGCAAAAGGAAATCCGAAATAACAGTGGTGTGTAATAACGATGATAATATCGAGATAAAAAACGGTAATCTTATAGGAACTGGTTTTTTACCAAAATTAAAAGCAAAAGGGTATGAGTTTCTGAAACCTGTAAGAGTAATGGAAAAACATCAGTTGTTCGGAAAAATTGTACTTGAATCAGAAGCATTAAGTTCGGATTTGACAATATATAAAATTGAAAGAAGCGGTGATAATTCCGAGTTTGTTTTCAATTCTGATTTTCCTGAAAACATTGTTATCAATGGCGGTAGTTCCTTTATTATTGACAGCATAGAATTTAAACCGGAAAAACCAGGTTTCAGAAAAGAGGTTTTCTATATTTATTCTGATGCTGCACCGGGCCCGGATAACTATCCTGTTGTTATTGACAGCGTAACTTTAACCGGATATGCCTATGATGCTGGAATAAGCGTTCAAAGCAGGGATATTGGAGAAGTTTCGGCTTGTGAAACAAAGATCGATTCATTCAGAATTTACAATATGAGTACAATAGCCAAAATGAATATCAGGGATATTTACCTGTCGAATCAGGAAGATTTCCGAATTTTGGAATTACCCTCACTGATAAAAGAATCATCTTATGAAAATGTTGTTTATCAGTATTTCCCAACTGCGGGAAAATATTCCGAATCGTCAGTAGAGATTGAATATGATTTCGGGGATAATGTTTATACCGAAAAATCATCCGAATTATCTGGTTTCGGGAAGAAATACCATGTTACTTTAGGCCTGTTGCTGATTGCAGGCCTGAATGAGTATGAAAAAACAGGAGTTTATGAGAACTCTTTCCCTTTATTAATTGATTCTGAGGAGCTTGAACAAATTGAAATTAACAGTTTCAATATTGTTTTTGAATATAATTCAAACCTTATTAAACTTGATAATGATACTCAGAATAATATTATTCCTGATAATCAGTTAAGCGAATTGGGCTGGGTGCTTAATGCAGTTGAAAAAGTTGAGAATTCGAATGGTTTGGCTGAACTTACAGTATCAGGAGAGGGCAATGAGCCTTTGAAAACAGATGGCCCGCTTTTCTTTCCTGTATTCCGATTGTTACAATCCGATAGCGAAGTTGAAGTGAAAATTAAATCTGCCCGGTTGGGAAATTACGACAGGTGCATTGACCTTGAATTATACAATGGCCTTATATCAGTAGTTACCGGAATTGAAGAAACTTATACCCGGGAAGATGATATCACAATTTGTCCTAATCCGATAAGGGGCAGGGAATTCAAAATAATTATTAATTCTGATAAATTCAGCAATGGCATTATTTCACTGATAGATCAGGACGGAGTAACGGTTGAAGGTTTTTCCAGGAAAATTATCATTCCTGAGAATAATATCATTGATTTACTACTGCCAAAAATTCCTTCTGGAGTTTATTTCCTTAAAGTTGATACAAAAGACAAAATTTATACAAAAAAATTAATATTTTTGCAGTAACACGTGAAACTATTTTTTGTTTCATCTGTTTGTTAAAAAAGTTGGAAAATAGTGGCAATTTTTAAAGAATTGCTGTTATTAATTTTTTTTTTAACTTTGTAGATGGTGTTTGCGAGTTGTTTTTCAGGGTCTTTTGCCTTGAAGTATATATGAATTGGAGTAATTTTTATTAATATTTTTTTTTATGAGTGCCTTATGAGATATAAAATTGTTTTAGCAGCTATATTGTTGGCTGTTATGGTAGGTTTTGTTCCTGCTCAATCACAAGTTGACAAGAAGAAAATGGAGAAAATTAAAGAGCACATGCTTTTTAATTCGGCGCAGGGGCGTGAATTCTGGATAGCCATTCCGGCTAACGAGGTAAGTCAGTATTCTCAAACAAGAGTGTTAGAGATATATGTGACAGCATCCAAAAAGACTAATGTAACACTTGAATCTCCCGGTATGGGGGTTTATATAACCAAACCTGTGGAACCGCTGAAAATTACAACATTTTCCAGTGTAACAGGGGAATGTACTTATATGTGGGAGGTTCGTGAAAGTGAAGTTGTACTTGATAAGGGTTTAAGGCTTTTTGCCGATCAGCCAATTTCAGTGTATGTACTGAACGCAAAAGTAACAACATCTGAAGGATATCTTGGAATTCCTACTTCTGCACTTGGAACTGACTATATACATTGCTCATATTATGATTTTGATGAAGTCAGGGAATGGGCATCGGGATTTATAATTATTTCCACAATGCCAAGAACCCGTGCTGATATTCAGCTCAGGGGCGTTGGATACGGATATGCTACAACAATGAAAGGCCGTGATATGGGCGACTCCTGGTCTACCAAAAAAATGGATCCCGGCCAGGTTTATTACGTTCGCGGAAATGGTAAAACCCGTGGGCAGTTTGATATGACTGGTTCGCGTATTACTGCCAACAATCCAATTGGCCTGATCTCTACACACATGAGAACAATTATTCCTGTATGGGATATTAATAACGGACGAGATCACCTTGCTGAAATGATGCCTCCGGTTACTGCCTGGGGTAAAAATTATGCAACAGTGGAATATAAAAGGCCAAAACGCCAGGGTGATTATTTCAGAATAGTTGGTTCTGAGGATGATACTCACTTCAAATGCAAATATTACGATATTGGAAGCAATAAACAGCTTGGAACCTGGGAAGGCTGGCTTGATGACGGTGAATACGCCGAATATCTTGAAGTCCCCGTTCGTCTGGGGCATGGCCTTAGTTCCATTAAAGGTATGTCTGTATTTGAAATGGATAAACCTGCTTTGGTTATGCAGTATTCATATTCAGCAAACTGGGACGGGGATCCGATATTTGACCCGTTCATGATTCTTGTTGTACCTGTTGAGCAGTTTATACCGGCTACTGTATTCCAGACTCCCGCAAACGACTCTTTCAATACAAACCACTTCAATATCATTGCCGTTGGAGATACATCTGATAAAGCCCATGAGGATCTGAAATCAATTAAGTTGGATGGCAGACCAATTTGGAATATCGACGGTTCTTTCATCCTGAACAGAATTCCGACTACAAATCTGTACTGGGCAAAGATAGATGTCCAGCCCGGAGCTCACAAGGTAGAAGGTGATACAAAATTTGGCGGATATATATATGGATTTAGCCAGTTTGACTCCTATGGCTGGCCGGCTGCCATGGCTTTGAATAAACTTGATGAAACTGATACTCTCGAGCCGGAACTAAGCTACGAAGAAGATTGTGGTGATTATACTATTGTTGCCACTGAAGTTCGCAACGGAGTTGAAGGAGACGACCCGCTTCAGGTTGATCAGGGTATATCGCAGATAGAACTTCTGGAAGATAGTTATAATTACGAACTCGATCTTCCGGATCCATTTGAAACATGGCCCCCATTGTATGAATATACTTTCTTCCTGAAAGTAAAAGATAAATTCCGTTCCGGTTTTGCAATATATGCTGTTACCGACCGTGCGGGTAATACTGCAATCGATTCAGTCAGGTATTCTGCCGACAGCCTGGAACTTGACCCTTCAAGGCTGGTATTTGGCAACGTCAGGCTGAATACTTCTAAATTAATGACAGCAACACTTACAAATACAAGTGATTCGGTTGTTAATGTAACCAGTATAAAATTAAAATTCGGAGAATTCTATATAATTACCGAAGGCGAAGCACCTCCGGAATTTGATTTAATGCCCGGCGAATCACATGAGATTAAAGTTCAATATACTCCTACTGAAGAAGGGCTTGAACCTGATGACCTGGATATTGATTCCATTCTTGTCGAGAACGAATGCCTGACTTTCTCATGGCCAATCGAAGGCCGCGGCGTTGTTCCGAGAATTTGGGTTGAAGACTGGGATGCCGGCGCTGTAACTGTTGGAAAAACACTTTGCAAAGAAGAAGCCACAGGTACCGGACTTCTGATTGAGAATCAGGGAACAGATACCTTAACGATTACGGGATTTGAGAATATTCAGGCTCCGTTCACATTGTCTGATCCCACCGATCCTCCGCTTCCGATAAAAATTGCACCGCATGAATCTATTGAATTAAAATCTGTTTGTTTCACTCCGGAAGACACAAATAAATATTCTTTTGATATTCTGATACACTCAGATGCAGAAGGCGTAGACAGTATTTCTAACTGGAAGGGACGCGGATTGGTTCCGGGGCCATATATTACATCCATGGACTGGCACAAGAAACGCCGCCTGACAGTTAATGAAAGTACTGTTAAGATCGGTAATGTTGGAAACGACCCAATCAGGGTTTCTGACGTGAACCTTGAAACTGCCGATCCTAACTTCAGCATTGATAAAGACAATATCAAACCTAAATTACCTGTTACTCTCTGGCCTGAAGGATCATCAACGGGAGTTGTGGAGATAATTATCCCGGTAATTTATGAGCCACAGACCGAAGAAGTACATCATGTATCGATTGTTCCTGAATTTGATGATGAAAATATCACGGTAGGGTCAGTATACGGTAACCTGGACGGTATTGGAATTGAACCAAAAATAACTGTTACCGGATACGAATTCCAGCCGGCAGTAAAAGTTAACAATCAGCACCCGGATGTTGGTAAAGTTGTAATCAAATCAGTAAGTGAGTCAGCCCCGTTATATATTGAAAGTATTGAATGGTCTGATCCTGCTCAGAATGATTTTACATGGGTTAATACTCCGCCTTCTGATGTAACACTGAATCAGGGCGAATCGATCGAGCTTGATGTAACTTTCCTTCCTGATGTAGCTATGGCCGATATTGTTGAGCATGTTACTGTTGTTTCCGACCGAGGCCCGGGCCCTGATCCCGACCCGAGAAGAGAAAATGATACTGTAGTTATCGGGCATTCATACGAAACTGGTATTGAAGTTGGCTTCATTGATTATGGTTCAAGGCTGCTCTGCGACTCACCTGTAGATTCTTTGTTTATTGAAAATACTGCTGCTACAACAGATATGTATATTGATGATATTCAGTTGATATCCGGAGATGTCGGCTATTTTGAATTATTAAGTAAACCTGACGTTATACCCGCAACAGAAACAGCTTATGTTATGTACAGGTTTATTCCTGATGCAGACCGTGATTTCAGGGCGAATGTTCAGATAGATTATCATTACGACGGACTTGACAACACAATTTATGAGACAGAGACATACGTTGAAGGTTCCGGTTATTCTGTAACTGTCAACTTTGACCTTCCTGAACTTATTAATATTGCTCCCGGTATGGGAACAGGTGAACAGTTCACAGTAAATGTTAATTCAAATCAGTGGAATGATGCAGAGGTCACTACATTTATTGTCGAGGTTAAATATAATATGTCCTGGATGAAATGGGCAGGAGAAAATGGCGACGAAGTTAAAAAAGGCGGAGTTTTACCGGATTCATGGACAGTAAATGCTGCCGAAACTTATGATTATAAAGATAGTATTGCAACCCTTACATTTTACGGGGAAACAACTAATCCAATGGATTATATCAAATCCAATGGAATACTTGTAATTCCTAATTTTATTCTTATGCTGAATAGTACCGGTGATTTTACACCAGATTTTGGCGATATTACTTTTGATGTAAGGGATGCCTGTGTAAACAAAGTTACTTCTCCGGGCAGAATCGTATTCCAGATTTGCGTTCAGGATTTGAGGAATGTAGTTATTAATGCCGAGGAATTCGGTACTGAGGCTATAAATCCAAATCCGGTTGGTAACAATGGATTTGATTTCAACTTCACCATGGGCCTTGAAGTAGATGCCAAAATTGAAGTATATAATTCTTCGAGCGAACTGGTGAAACTTGTATCCAATAAGAATTATACTGTTGGCAAACACACAGAGTTTGTGGAAACAAGTGATCTGGGTTCAGGCGTATATTTTGTCAGAATTACTGCCGGGCCGTTCACAAGTACGGAAAGGCTTGTAATTGCCAAATAGATATTTTCAGATATATTAATATAAAAGGCATCCCCCGGGATGCCTTTTCATTTATATAATGAGAATTTTTAACTAAATTGCGACTAACTTTTTTGCGTCTTTCCCGTTTTAAAAATTATGGGGAGTGGTGTTGAAAAAATGTATTCTTGATAGAATTTTAGCAGGTACCATTGAAATCTGAGTTTAAAAAAATAATCATTGGTAATATCAACAGGGGTGTCCTTTCCCGGGGAACTTATCTAAGGCCATACATATTGGCGTCATTTTTTATTTTTTTTGCTTCATTATTATATGCAATGCCTCAGAACAATTCAGATTCACTTAATATAAGCGGATTTTCAACCCATTCTTCCACAATCAGCCCGTCTTCATCAAGTGTAACGCTTGACGGAACTCTGGCGGATTCACTTTCTATGGCAGCCGATTCAATAAACGTAAGAACATCGAAATCCGGTATGGATTCGATTGTATATTATTCTGCCAGGGATACTATTAAATTTACAATTGGAAAGAAAAAAATGGATCTCAGGGGAGATTCCAAACTCGATTATAAAGTACAAAAACTTGAAGCGGAAAACATTACTCTAGATTTCGGGGAATCTACAATTTCAGCCAGAACAGGAAAAGATAAAAATGGCAATACTATTGGATTTCCTAAGTTCAATGACAGTGGCGAGGAATTTATGGGGGAAGTGATTGTTTTCAATTTCAAAACAAAAAAGGGCTTGATAGAACTTGGCGAAACACAGATGAGCGAAGGTTTCTATTTCGGAAATAAGATTAAAAGAGTATCCGAACAGGAATTATTTGTTGAAGACGGTTACTATACTACCTGCGATCATCCCCATCCGCACTTTTATTTCGGTTCTCCTGAAATGAAGATTGTAGCAAAAGATAAAGTATTCCTTGATCCAATAATATTCTATGTTGAGGATATGCCAATATTTGCCATCCCTTTTGGTTTGTTTTTCCCAAGTAAGGGCGGAAGGCAATCGGGAATAATCATACCCACATTTTTCTTTTCAAAGAGCCGTGGAGTAACATTTAACGATATTGGATTCTATTATGCTGCAAGTGACTACTGGGATACCCAGATAACTGCCGACCTTTATTCAAAAGGCGGATATTTGATGAAAAACAAAACAAGATGGAATATCAACCGCCGAATAGTTGGAAACCTGGATATGAGCTATGGAAACACAAGGTATAATCCCGACGACAAATATACAGAAGCATATAGCATTAACCTGAACCATAAGCAGGATATCGATCCTTCTTCAAAAGTTAATGTCAGGCTGAATTTCAAATCTCAGGATTTTAATAGGAACACAAGCTGGAATATGAACGACAGGCTTCAGCAGACTATTGAATCCTATGCTTCATACAGTAAAAATTTTGATAATGGTGCCAATATTTCAATGAACTACCAGAGAAGCCAGAATATTATTGATCAATCCTATAGTGAAACATTACCTAACCTTACTTTTTCGTTGCCAAACTGGACTCCGCTTCGCAATATTGTATCATCATCAAGCCCGGTTAGCTGGCTGCGTGACGTTTCGCTAAGATATTCGGCAAATGCATCCAGCAGAAAGGAGAAAAAAATTCAGACCCTGGATGCCGGAGATGAAACCGAGAGAGATTCCGTGATAAGAACTACCAGAGCATTAATAAGTCACAACCCGTCAATATCCATCAGCCCCAAGTTCGGCTATTTCACTGTACAGCCTTCTGTTGGGGTGAGTGTAAATAATTATTTCAAAAGAGGAACAAGATATTTTAATCCCAAGGATTCACTTGTTCATGAAACATTTGAAAATGGCTTTTTTACAGAGTATTCCTATAACTACGGATTAAGGATACAAACCAGGCTTTATGGTATGGCAGACGATAACCGGCCTTTCCTGTTTTTCATCAAGCCTTCATATTTTGGTGTTCAGGCGGCACGTCATACATGGCAGCCAAGTATTTCATACAAATATAATCCGGATCTTTCCGATGAGAGTCTTGGCTTTTATGGTTCATATATCGGGGCAGACGGAAGGAAAGTGAAATATTCAAAATATCAAAGTGTTGGCGGGGGAATTGCAAGTTCCAGGAAAAGAGAAATGCTTTCCTATTCAGATAATCACGACCTGGAGATAAAAATACAGCCGGACGATACGACAAAAGCCGAGCCGATAAAATTGCTCAATATTACAAATTCACTAAGCTATGATATGGCAGCCGATTCTTTGAATTTCTCAGTTCTGTCTATGAATTTCAGAGCCCCTTCGCTCGGATTTATTGATTTTAACGGCAATGCCAGTTTCGGGCTATATGATGATTTTAGAATTAAAAAGCAAGACGGTATATCAGATAGCATAACGGGAAATTACAACAGGCTGCTTATCCAGGAGGGAAAAGGAATAGCGAGAGTTCAAAGCCTCAGTTTCTTTATCTCTACTTCATTTTCATCCGATGGAATTAAATTCGGGGACAACTATGAAGAGGAAGATGAAAATAAGGAAGAATCCGATAGCGTTCAAGCGCCTTCTTTGGGTTCCAGGTTTACTCTTAGAAATCAGGAAGGGGTAAATGATTTTGATTACTACGGCGACAGAACTCCAGGCTATTCAGCGTTGCCATGGTCATGGAATGCATCAATGCATTTAAGGTTTTCTTACAATCGTTTATACTCTTTTTCCAAAATCAACAGAAGTATCTCCTTCGGAGCAAATTTCAGCCTGAACCTGACTACTACCTGGAGAATATCATCAAGTATAAACTATGATTTTATCAACAACAATATACAGGCACCTTCTGTTGATATAAGCAAGGACCTGCATTGCTGGGAGCTCCGGGCATCTTGGTATCCAACAGGATTTGCCCGTGGATTTTACCTGAGATTTGGTATAAAGGCTCCGCAGCTTCAGGATTTGAAGATAGAGAAAAGGGGAGGACGATTATATTAATAGAGAGTTTGTCCCTGAAATGAAACGAAAACTGATTTCACCTGTTTAATTTTATTGTTGCTTTAAATAATTTCTGAACTGACACTAAACTAAGTAAATTAATTTTTAAGATATATTTTTTTATTCATAACTTGAAACTGTTCTTAAAAATATTATTTAATATCTTTTTGTATTTTTTTATAATACAATCCCTTCATGCAGGCGAAACATCAGGATCTAAAAAAGATATGACATCAGGCAATATGTCGCAGGGAAGATTGTTTTATATAGCTTTTCCCGAGAATGAACATCCCGACTTTGTAATTGATGATGTTAACCTGAGTATTTTTATCAGTTCTGTATTCAATACAAATGTTACCCTGACCGGACCTGACGGAACCGTTATCTCTGACAGTATTTTTTCAGGCGAAACAAAGTCTTTCGACCTTACAAATTTCACAGATTTTAACTGGGAAGTGGATGAATGCGAGCAGATTATTCAAAAATCGATTAAAATTACTTCAGAAAAGCCGGTATCAGTATACGGAATGAATATAAAGCAATATTCATCTGATGGCTTTATGGCAATACCTGTAAAATCCTGGGGCAATGAATATTTTCATTGTGCATTTTATGATTTTAGCAACTATCCGAGTGGCAGATTTCCGCGTGGCGGTGGATTTATTATTATTGCATCAGAAGATAATACCGATTGCAAAATAATTTTCAAATCGGTTAATAATGCCTCTGGTGATACTTTTAAAGGAAGAAAGCCAGGTGATACTATTGTGATAGCAATGAATGCCGGACATGTATATAATGTTCGCAGCCAGGGGTTTGAAAGGGGAGAATTTGATCTATCGGGAAGTCATATTATATCAAACAAACCTGTTGGTTTGATTTCTTACCACATGCGAACTGCAATCCCATCTTGGAGTCGGCATATTGACGGCAGGGACCACCTTATTGAGATGATACCACCTGTTAGCGCATGGGGAAAAAATTTCCATACCGGCCAATACAATCGTAAAGAACAAGGGGACTTTTTCAGATTAATGGCTTCAAAGAAAAATACGAATTGGAGTGTGAAATGGTATGACCAAAACACCGGTGAAATGATTGGCAATGAAAGTGGAAATCTTAAAAATCCCGGCGAAATATTCGAATATCTGATTGAAGATGTCAAAGGAGACGGAAGTGACAGATTTAAAAGTATCAGGGGAAATTCGGTTTGGAATGCAGATAAACCGGTTATGCTGATGCAATATTCTTATTCTTCTGATTGGGACGCAGCAAGGGATTTTGATCCGTTTATGATAGTTGCTGCTCCTGATGAACAATTTATAAAATCATCAATTTTTCAGACTCCTGCCGATAATTACGGATTTGACGATAACAGGCTGAATTTGATATTCGATGCTACAGAACTAAATAAAAGTGAAATTATGCAAGTGAGATTTGACGGAAAATTATTGTCTGAATTAATTAATGATACTGACTTAATTAATTTTCCGGATAACAGATTTTATAAATTGTCAATAAATATACCCCCCGGAAATCATGAGTTAAGAGGAAGTGTACCATTTTCCGGCCAGATATTCGGTTTCAGTGAATATAATTCCTACGGGTGGCCTGCGGCCATGGCTTTGAAAAATATCAGCGATACTTCTGATATTGACTACCCGAAATATAACTATTCAATGGATTGCGGAGCGATTGACATTGTTGTTACTGATAGTTCCGGCTTATGGTCTGACGGAAACGATTATTATATTGATTACGGTATTGATTTTATTGGTTTGATGCCGGAAAGCAGGAATATGATAATGATACCGGATTTTGTTGATTTCAGCGGAGATGAGGAATCAGGAGTATTTGAATTCAGTATTATTTCAGAGGATAAGTACAGCGAAGGGATAGCAGTTTTCCAGGTAAGCGATAAAAATGGTAACACAATTATCGATAGTATAGCATATTCTCCTGAATCCCTTATGAATGTTGAGTTCCAGGTTGGTAATTATCCTAAGAACCAGGACTTACCTCCGGGCGGGTTCCTGAATATTCCCGTAAGGTTAGTATCGGATGAATGGGAAAAAGAAGAAGTTACTTCAGTTTCATTGAATATGATATACGGTATTAACAAAATGGTATGGCAGGAAGAGATAAGAAAGGGTGAAAACCTTCCCGAAGACTGGGAAGTATTTGCCGAGGAATTCCGGAGTGGTGATAATCATGTTTTAAAAATTGAAGCAAGCGGGCAAACTGCCCTGAAATCAGATGTCACAATTGCTTCAGCTAAATTTCTGGTATTCCTGTCCGATTCAATAAAATTCAACTACAAGACTGATAATGCAACATTGGTACATAGGGATAGTTGTATCCTGAAAGAGCACAAAAACGGCGTAATTGAAATATTTACTTGCGCCAGGGATTTGCGTTTGATCAAAATCGATGAAAATATGTTTTATATTGAAATTTTGAACGGACCCGATGTTTATAATATACTTTCTGTTAAATTTGGTATTCCCAAAGAAGCATATACCAGGATTGAAATATTCAATGAAATGGGTACCCATGTTAAAACACTAATTGATAAAATTTTAAAAAAAGGTATTTATACAAGAAATTTTAATATTGACCAGGAACTCGCTTCAGGAGTTTATCATTTAAGGTTAATATCAGGAAATCAGAAAACAAGTACTAAATTCTTAATAATCAGATGATTTGTTTATAATAATTTTACAATGGAGTTTTTATGAAAAACACAATTAACAAAGTATTTAAGTCCCTTACTTTAATGGCAGCATTATCAGTTTTTCTGATATCCTGTGGTAATAAAGAACAGGGTGACGAACCAAACGCAGAGGAAGTGAAGATAATGGAAAATGAATTCAGGCAATTTGCCGATGCTGTGCAAAATGATCTTGGAAAAGCATATACAGAATATGCCCAGGCTGAGTGGAATGCCGCAATAGACGGTACTGAAGAAAAATTTGCAATGGCTGCTGATGCCGAGAAGAAATTCAATGCATTAACAGCAGACAAAGTAAAATTTGAGGAACTGAAAAAATTCCGTGAATCAGGTATGATCAATGATGAGCTGATGAGCAGGGAACTGGACAGGTTGTATTTTGAATTTCTCGGAAATCAGATAGATACTGCAAAATTAAACGCTATCACAGAATTGCAAAGTGAAATCAGCAAGAAGTATCAGAATTATCGCGCAGTAGTAGATGGTAAGAAGTTCGATGATAACTTGGTTGAGAAAACGCTTAAAACATGCAAAGACAGCAAAAAACTTGAAAAAGTATGGAAGGCCCATAAAGACCTCGGGCCTGTTGTTGCTGAAGACCTGGTGAAACTGGTTAAAATGAGAAACGAAACAGCCCGCGAACTTGGTTTTGATAATTTCCATACTATGAGCCTGAAACTCAGCGACCAGGATCCGGAAGAGATAAGCAAACTCTTTGACGAACTTGACGAACTAACAAAAGGCACTTTTGCCGAACTAAAAAATGAAATTGACGAATACCTGATTAAAGACCTGAAAATCAAAAAAGAGGAATTAATGCCATGGCACTATCAGAACAGATATTTCCAGGAAGCTCCGTCGATATATGAGATTAACCTTGATGAATATTATGCAGACAAAGACCTGGTGAAACTTACAGGTGATTACTATGCAGGTATAGGCATGCCAATTGAAAAAATGATCGCTGCCAGCGACCTTTTCCCAAGAGAAGGAAAAAATCAGCATGCTTTTTGCACTGATATAGATGTTAAAAAGAAAGACATCAGAATTCTATGTAATATTGATTCAAGTTATAGCTGGATGAACACTATGCTCCACGAATACGGACACGGCGTATATTTCAAATACCAGGATGAGACTCTGCCATGGATACTTGATCAGCCGGCACATATATTTACAACTGAGGCTATTGCCATGATGTTTGGACGCATGGCTTCAAATCCGATGTGGATGCGTGATATGCTTGGTATCAGTGATGAAGAGATGAATAAAATTGCAGGAACTTCATTCAAAATATTAAAGCTCGAACAGCTTACTTTCAGCCGCTGGGCACAGGTAATGTACCGCTTTGAAAAATCTATGTATGCCAATCCCGATCAGGACCTGAATAAGCTTTGGTGGGATCTTGTTGAAAAATACCAGATGATAAAGAAGCCTGAAGGCCGCAATATGCCTGATTGGGCAACAAAGATTCATGTTGCAACAGTACCATGTTATTATCACAACTATCTCCTTGGCGAGCTCTTGGCTTCCCAATTATATAATTATATAAACACTCAGGTTGTGAAAAGCCCCAAAGGCGAGATGTCAGGTTTTGCCAATAATAAAGAAGCAGGCCAATACCTGATTGATAAAGTATTCAAACCGGCAGCAAGATACTACTGGAACGATATGATAGAAAAAGCCACCGGGGAAAAACTGACTGCAAAATATTATGCTGATCAGTTTGTGAATTAAATTTATAATTAACTACTAAATGGTAGTTTGTATTATCCGTATAAACCCGTAGTTGTATCCGTAAAAACCCGTAATTTTTGAAATTACGGGTTTTCTGGTATTTCAGGAGCTGTCTTTCTTTCGTAACTTGTATCAGGACGAAAATAATCAGGCAAAGATTGCCGAAAGCGGATGTGTTATTTTTAAACTGGTCCGCAACCCGAAAGAGGCGCCTTCAGCAGGGGGCGCTTTTTTGTATATTGATTTTCAAACAGTAAAAATTGTAAAAAACAATATTTGATACCGAAATTGCCCATTTTTAATAATTTGAATCCCAACTTTTAGAAAAACAATTTAATAAACGTTTCAACATGAGCTCTCAATAAATTGAATTTATTATTTCCGTAAAAATCTTTGTAAATTGAATTTTATTGAATATCAAGTCGGGAAAAAATAGGATGGAAAAAGTTGAACTGAAGAAATTCAAACACAGAATCAAGGGCAGAGTACAGTTTGCCGACGTTGATTCATACCGGGTGGTTCATAACCTGCGATATTTATATTGGATAGAGCAGGCAAGAACTGATTATTTCAGGGATTTGGGGCTCCCGTTAAGTAAAAGGCCTGATTTTACAATAATGACTGTTCACGCTGATATCGACTATTTTGCACCGGCGATAATTGATGATGAATATGAAGTTATAAGTAGAATATCAAAACTTGGCGAGTCTTCGCTTGAATTTGAGAATATAGTTATTAGGAATGAAGTAATTCTTGTCAGGGCTTCCTGCGTACTTGTCCAGGTATCTCCCAAAGACGGTAAGTCACTGCCAATTCCTGATGATATTCGCAGTAAAATAATTGATTTTGAAGCCGGGGATTTAATTATAAAAGCAATAATTGATTCAAAAGACTAAATAGACAATTATATTAGTTTTTCAATTTTCTGAAATTATGAAGACACAGACTAAAAATAGATTATTAATTAAACGAATTCTTGGGACGGCTTTTATAATTATGTCTGTTCTATCATCGATCATCATTTTCCAATATGCCTACGTATCAGGCATTGGATATTCACCCGAGCAGCGAATCAGTTTTTCTCATAAACTGCATATTGAAAAATATAATGTAAAGTGTGTTTTTTGCCATTATACAGCGCCTGCCGGAGATTTCTCGAATATCCCCACAACAAGAGACTGCATGGTGTGTCATATTGCTTTATTGAACGAATCCGACCTGATGACAGGGGTTAATTACAGCTATGACGAAGAAATCCCGATACAATGGAAAAAAGTATGGCGTGCACCCTCTTTCGCAAGGTTTTCGCATTCGGCGCATATTAATGCAATGATTGACTGCTCTTCCTGCCACGGCGAAGTGGAAACGCTTGACAGCATGAAAAGAAGCCAACATATATCAATGAGCTGGTGCATCGACTGCCACAGAAGCCCGGAAACACTTGTTATTCCGGCAAGAGAAATTTCAGGTATATATGATAATGAAAAAATAGAAAAGGGGAGTTTTGTATCTTTCAGAAAATATGAATATGCAACTAATCCTTACTTCGGGGGATATTTATACAAAGGAGAAAAACCACTATTTAAAGGGATGACAATGCCGCATGAACCGGGAAAAGGCCCGGAAAACTGTTCGGCCTGCCACTACTGAGGATTATATGGAAAGAAGGGAATTCTTAAAAATACTGCCAATCACTGCCGCCGCCGCTATGGCGTCATGCAAGCCGCCGACCGAGGAAATCGTCCCGGCTGTAGAGCCTGTTGAATACCAGTTGCCGGGCAAAGAGTATTATTATTCGTCGGCTTATTGCTCAGGAATGTCTGTTTATGGCATTAAAGTTAAGATGATTGACGGCAGGCCCGTAAAAATTGACGGGAATGATTTCCACCCTGCAAATAAGGGCAAGTCCAGCGCCGAGTTGCAGGCTTCATTATTTTCTTTGTATGATCCTGAAAGATTCCGCCAGCCGACAATAAATGGCAAAGAAGCGGCTATTGATGATTGCTATGATTCAGTATCTGAAAAAATATCGGAAGCGCTTGATAGCGGAAACAAAGTTCATATTTGCCTTCCACCTGTACTTTCAACCTCACTGGAAAAACTAATATCAATGATCAGCGGTATATCGGGAAATATTAAGTTTTACTCGATATTTCCTCCTGATTCTATTTATTTTAAACTTCAAAATATTTACAAATCACATATTCCCGTTCCGAGGCTTTCCAAATATAATTCTGTTATAAGTATTAACAACGACTTTCTGGGATTTTCGGATTACTCGCTGCTGTATTCTCGGGAGTTTTTCGAAAGGAAGACCCGAAGAGATTTAGATATCATAATATCAAAACCGATGATTACAAATTACCCGAATCATTATAAATCTATATTTAGCCAACATAAAATTGAAGAAGATATTAGCAGTATTTTATCAATATATTTGAGTGGAATAAATAAAAGTAAAATTATTCTATTCGACGGCAACCTTAGCGAAACTCCTATCCGAAAAATAATAAAAGTTAATGAAGAAAATCCAGAATATTCAAATAGTTATTGGATAAAGAAATCAGAAAATATCATACCGTCAGGATTGGATGAGATTAATCCTGAAAAAGGCGATTTAGTCCTATTCCTTGATTGCGAACAGTCCCGCTATTGGCCTTTTGAAACCGATAGGATAGTTGATACCGTTGGTGAGGATAATGCGGTTAATTTATCCCTTTACGCTGATAAAATTAATGGATATGGCGTTGAAATCCCGGCGTCTCATTACTTAGAAAGCTGGGGCGATTTTAATAATATTGATGGTTCAGTTACAATCCGGCAGCCGGTAATATCTCCGATTAATGAGAACTCGGGCAACGCAGAAGATTTGTTGATTAACTGCTTTGCCGGACTCTTAGAAGAAATACCGGGCGACTGGTATGATTTCATAAGAGAAAACTTTGGTGAAACAGCAGGGGATACAAGCTGGGAGCAGGCACTTAGGAAAGGATTTTACTTTCCCGCTGATTTTGACAGATCAAAGGTTGATTTCTCAAAAACTGATGAAAGCGATGATACTGAGGAGGCGGCTGATACGGAATTTAATATTGAGATATGCAGGTCTGTAAATTCATCGGGTTATGACAATCCGGTTCTGGCGGAAATTCCGGATCCGATTAGCGGAATGGTATATAAACAGGCAGTAATGATACCCGATAACATTGCGAAAAAATACAAATGTAAAAGCGGCGATATGCTTGAAATACAGACGAGAAACCAGAAAAATGAAATTATCAACGGCAACTTCAATTGTATAGTTTCTTATGAAGTTGCTGATGATACTATCGTTTTCATTGACAACGGCGTTTACAGCCCTGTTGGGCAGAATCCATGGGCATATAAGCTGAATAAAGACATTAAAATATCTTTCGAAACTAAAGGTAAAGCAGAATCCCAGTCTCCTGATATTAAGATATCAAAAAATTCATTTGAAAAATTTAATATTGATGATGAAAAACCGGATATCAACAGGGAAGTGGAATACCTGGGGCAGAAATGGGGAATGGCCATTGACCTTGAAAAATGTACCGGTTGTTCGGCATGTGTGGCTGCTTGCAGGATCGAGAACAATATACCTCCCGTAGGCCCTGAGGAAGCAGAGAAAGGCAGGCTTCTAAACTGGATAACTATTTTAACAACGAATGATACATTAGCCCGTTACCAGATTCCTCTGATTTGCCAGCATTGTGATAATGCCCCTTGCGAGGCAGTGTGTCCCGTTCATGCATCGGTACATTCTCCCGAAGGGCTGAATGAAACGGTTTACAACAGGTGCGTTGGAACAAGATACTGCATGGCGAACTGCCCTTATAAAGTCCGGCGTTTCAATTATTATCCGTATAGGGAAAATATCCAAAAACCCGCAGAGCTTATGTTCAATCCAAATGTAACTGTCCGCTCGCGGGGCATAGTGGAAAAATGCAGTTTCTGTGTTCAGAGGCTGAACCAGGCCGGCAGAAAGTATAAACAGCAGGGGATCAAACAAATACCCGACGGAGGAGTTAAAACTGCATGCCAGGAGGCATGTCCCACTTCTGCTATAATTTTCGGGAACCTTAATGATCCTGACTCGGAAATATCAAAAGCTATTCATTCCGGCAGGACATACAGGCTTCTTGGCGACTTGAATACCAAACCATCAGTTTATTATCTCGGCGGAATGGATTTTGAATTTGATTTCTAAAAATATTGACAAACTGATAGATAATCAGCTCAACAACAGGGCCGGGTGGAAGTGGTATGTTTATTTTATTATATCGCTGTCGCTGATGTCATGGGGAACAGTTTCGCTGTACAACCTGTTGTTTTCAGGAGTAGGCGAGTGGGGCTTGAACAGCGGAAATGCCTGGGGTATGGCTATAACAAATTTCGTATTCTGGATAGGCATTGGCCACGCTGGTACGCTTATCAGCGCAATTTTATTCCTTTTCCGCCAGAAATGGCGTAACGCTCTGAGCCGATCAGCCGAGGCTATGACACTGGCGGCAATTGTCTGTGCAGGTATTTTTCCCATAATACATACCGGCCGTCCATGGTTTTCAATATACTGGCTGATACCATATCCCGGATCAAATTCAGTATGGCCAAATTTCAAATCGCCGCTTGAATGGGATTTCTTTGCAATTTCCTCGTATTTGATAATATCTTTGCTGTTCTGGTATCTCGGGTTGATACCGGACCTTGGGCATTACTACGGCCGAGTAAAATCCCGTTTTAAAAATTTCTTGTACAAATATTTATCGCTGGGCTGGCAGGGATTTTCATTCCAGTGGAAGGCTTATCGGAAAACTTATATCCTGCTGGCAGGGCTGGCAACACCGTTGGTTATTTCAGTTCACAGTATTGTTTCTTATGATTTTGCAGTCAGCATTCTACCCGGCTGGCATTCAACGATATTTCCGCCATATTTTGTTGCCGGGGCGATTCTTTCAGGTTGCGCAATGGTTGTGGTGATTTTGTCGCTTCTAAGGCAACTATACGGCCTTGAATCAATAATTAACGAAAAACACTACGAAAAACTTGCCAAAGTGATGATTGCTATGAGCCAGATCATTACTTATGCTTATATAATTGAGTTTTTCGCTCCCTATTATTATGTCGTGCCATTTGAAACTGATAACACAATTGAAATAAGCCTATATGTTGAGAGATTATTCGGTAAATATTCTCTGCTTTTTTCAGTTATGCTGATCGCAAATGTTATTCTGCCACAATTATTCTGGTTCAGGAAAATCAGGAATTCTATACCTGTAATATTAATCATTTCAGTATTAATTAATATCGGTATGTGGTTGGAAAGATATATAATTGTGGTTTCCTCACAGGCCAATACATACCTGAATAAATGGCAGGATTACATACCAACCTGGAATGAAATCGGACTTTTTGCCGGATCCATAGGATTGTTTTTTACATTGTTCCTGATATTTACCAGACTTTTCCCTGTTGTTTCCGTATTCGAGCTAAAGGAGGAATATGAAAACAGAAAATAAATATATCTGGTTTGACAGCAGAGAAGAAATGGAAGACTTTTATGATAAAAATTCTCTCAGCCTGTCAGATTTAGAAATCATCAGTCCTTACCCTGTTGAGAATGGAAACAGAAAGAAAACTATATCAAAAAGAATAGCCATTGTTGCCCTTATCAGTTCTATCATTGCTTTCATTGGTGGAATAATTATTATAAATACAATATCAGCAAATATTTACAGTATAAATACCGGTGGAAAGCCTGCATTTTCATTTATTGCGGCTATGCCGATTCTATTTGAATTCACAGTTCTAATTACCGGCATTAGCGTATTTATTGCTTTTATTTATTATGCAAGGCTTGGGAATGAGATTGATAAGCAAGATATCCCTAAAATGTGGGGAATTTGCTTCAAAGAAGAATATAATGATTTAGTGACGGAGAATAAATCATGAAACCAGGCAGGATAATATTCAGGTCTATGATAATTTTATCTGCCATTTTATTGGTAGTATCTATATTATTTTACAATGGAATATTTGAGTTTGTTCATAAAACTCCCGCGCCGGAAATTATCTCAGATATGGATTATTCCTGTATTGATATTCAGTCTTCATACAATTTTTTTTCTGACAGTTCCATTTCAAGAGTACCGCCTGAAAACACATATCCCATGTATTCAGATTATTACGATCTTGACCAGACAGAAATTCAGGAAGGTGAAATTAGAAATAATATTAATCCAATTCCAATTACTCCGGAAATAAAGAATTATGCAAAGCATCTTTATCAAACATACTGCATTGCATGCCATGGAGAATCCGGAAAAGGAGACGGCCCGATTGTTACTCAGGTTGTCCTGCCTGATGGGGAAGAAGGTTTACCGGCTCCACCTGATTTTAAATCGGATAATACCATGGGTTATTCTGATGCAAGGCTATTTCATGTGCTTTCGGGCGGACAAAATTTAATGTTTCCGGTTGCTCACAAAATTACTCCCAATCAGCGTTGGGCTCTTGTTCATTACATCAGGCTTCTACAAAAAAATTGAAAATATTTCATAAAACAGAACAACGATAGAGATTTTTTCTTAATTTTGTCATCTAACTAAATCTGGTATTATGAATTAATTAACAGCCAGGAAAATGGATTCGGTCTCAGGTTTTTCCGAGCGGGTATCCCAAAAGCTTGAAAAATGGGTAGATAACATCAAAATGACAGAGCACATCTTTATGATAGTGCTCGCAATTTTAACAGGGGTACTCGCAGGTTTCGGTGCGGTAGGAATAAGAGCATTAATCACTGCAATTTCAGATTTAAGCTTCTCCGGGAATGGCTCTCTTCTCGACAGAATAATTGAAGCTCCATGGTATGTAAAAATCCTGGTGCCTACAATCGGTGGACTGATTGTGGGGCCGATAATTTACAAATTTGCTCCTGAAGCAAAAGGGCATGGCGTTCCGGAAGTTATGCAGGCCATATTACTTAAAAGCGGGCATATTCGTCCAAGGGTTGCATTTATTAAGGCATTAGCATCAAGTATAACGATTGGTACCGGTGGTTCGGTTGGACGTGAAGGTCCGATAATCCAGATTGGTGCAAGTATAGGTTCTACAATAGGCCAACTATTCAAAGTACGAACACAAAGGCTGAAAACACTTGTTGGATGTGGTGCAGCAGCTGGTATAGCGGCGGCGTTTAATGCGCCTGTAGCCGGAGCTTTATTCGCCATTGAGATAATTCTCATGGATTTTGCAGTAGCGCAGTTCACCCCAATCGTTATTTCATCCGTAATAGCAACAGTAATTTCACATCAGTTCGAAGGTAACTTCCCTGCTTTTCCGGTTCCGGCTTATCACTTAGAAAGCCCTTACGAAATAATATTTTATTTCGGCCTTGGAATACTAAGTGGGGTGGTATCGTGGATGTTCATAAAAGTGTTATACTTTTTTGAAGATCTGTGGGATGAAAAATTCAAATTTCCTGAGTATCTGAAAGCAACTGTCGGTGGCCTGATGGTCGGTGGTATTGCATTATTATATCCTCAGATTATGGGCGTAGGGTACGATTCGATAACTATGGCTCTGAATTCGAATGTAATCTGGTCATTAGCCCTGGTACTAATATTTGTCAAGATACTGGCAACCTCTCTTACCCTCGGATCCGGCGGATCCGGCGGTATCTTTGCTCCATCGTTATTCATGGGTGCCATGCTCGGAGCTTTTTTCGGATATTTTGTACACCAGGCATTCCCGAATATAACTGCTGATTATGGAGCTTATGCTATTGTTGCAATGGGTGGGCTTGTTGCGGGTACAACCCGTGCACCTATCACAGCCATAATAATTGTGTTCGAAATGACCAAGGACTATTCGATTATCCTGCCTCTTATGATAGTTTGTACTCTCAGTATGATACTATCCGCCAAATTGTCTCGAGAATCAATATATACTCTTAAACTGGTTAACAGAAAGATCAATATCCGCGAAAGAGCCGAAGTCAATATCATGAAATCCCTGTCAGTTAAGGATGTGATGTCCAAAGAGTTTTCACCGATTTGTGAAGATACTAACTTCACAGAAGTGGTCTCGTTGATTGTATCCCGCCGACTGCCGTATATATCCGTAAAAAGCAGAACTGGAAGCTTCATGGGTATAATTTCTATTAATGATATTAAAGAGTTACTTTTTGATAAGGATGCCCTTCAATTTTTAATAATTGCAGGCGATATCGTAAATCCAAAAATTGAAAGAACAACTCCGGATATGAATTGCCGCCAGGTTCTTGAGATTATGAACCGGATTGATTCCGACGTCCTTCCGGTTGTTGATACTGATGATAATAACAAGCAGATAGGACTTATCTGGCGTAAGGATATTGATGATACTTATCACAAAGAAATTGATCGTATTGAATTAACATCGGACCTTGCAGATAAAATCACACTGAATAATTCATCTAAGGATATTACTTTCTTAGAAGGTTACGTAATAACTGAAATCCCTGTTCCAAACTCCTTTATTGGCCGTTCTATCAGGGAGTTAGGTATAAGGTCAAAATTTGGCGTGGACGTTTTGACAATTAAGAAAAAATCAAACTCTGGTGAAGAAATAAAAGCCATACCTCAGGCAAATTATACTTTTACCGAAAATGATTTACTAATTGTTGCCGGGGAGAAAGAGAAAATAAATATCCTGAAAGGGTATGCTTAGGATTTGAATATTGAAAAATTATCATTGTAATTAGGGGACTACTATTTGTAGTCCCTTCTTTTGATAATTTAGCAATGGTTGATTAGAAAATTCTTCTGTTTTTTGTAAAAAAATTCATACATTAATATATGATATAATAAGAGTTTGCAAGATACGTTTTTACAAAAAATTGACAATTATTGAGGAATAAATATATGCGTTACCTTGATCCCAAGAACGACCTGACATTTAAGAAAATATTCGGAGAAAATCCTGATCTGGCAATAAGTTTTCTGAATGCCCTTATGCCCTTCGAGGAAGACCAGTATATCGAAAAACTGGAATATCTATCTCCAGAATTAGTTCCTGAACTTCCGGTATTCAAACACACTATAGTTGATGTACGATGTATTGACAACAAGGGCCGGCAATTTATTATCGAAATGCAAATGTTGTGGACCGATAGTTTCAAAACCCGTGTTATGTTCAACGCATCCAAGGCTTATGTTACCCAGTTAGAAAGGGGAAAGAAATTCAATGCCTTATGCCCGGTTTATTCTCTGAATCTAATAAATGATACTTACCTAAAAGACGATCCGGATTTTTATCATCATTACAGTATTGTTAATATCGAGAATACAGATGAAAAAATTGAGGGGTTGGAATTTATTTTTATTGAGTTGCCAAAATTTAAGCCCGAAACAATGCTTGAAAAACGTATGGCTGTGTTATGGTTAAGATTTCTTACGGAATTTGACGATACATATCCGGCCATTATTGAGAATCCAGAAGCTGAAGAAATTAAAAAAGCTGTTAAAATACTTGAAGAATCGAGTTATTCAAAGAATGAACTTCGGGCTTATAGCCAGTATTGGGATGCAATTATGGTTACACAGGCTTATAAATATGATGCACTTGAGAAGGGAATGAAGGAAGGACGCAAAGAGGGACGAGAAGAAGGACGAGAAGAAGGACGGCTGGAAGGTCATAAAGAAGGCTTGGTAGAAGGAAAGAAACAGGGAATCAGAGATAGCCTTTCCAATGTTGTTATCAATATGGAAGAAAAAGGCTATACTCTTGATGATATTGAAGATGTAACCGGATTATCTTTTGAAGAGATTAAGACAATTTTAAAATCTCAACTAAATGAATAGATTTTAATAACCCAATTTTTATTGATATTTATTCAAACCATTATTCAACAACAAACGCTTTAGTTTTTATTATCCTGTCTCCGGATGAGAGTATGACATAATATATACCGGCTTCACTGTCTATTGCATGATTGAAAGAATTTATCCCTGAGCTCATCGGACCACTGTAAAGGGTTTTAGTAAAAGAAGCATTCAGATTGCTGATCTTAACTTCATAAATACCATTCTTTGTAATAGTAATATCAATTTTTGCTCCTTCGATTGTCGGGTTGGGATAGATATTTATTTCTTCATTACTTTTTATTGAAATGGCTGGATTAATGGAATAATTTTGCACATCTGTTATCTTAAGAGAATCGAAAAAATTAGAAAAATAATCTGCGAAAGAATAGTCCTGAGTCATGTCCCAGTTTATAGACCATGTCATCAGTCCTGCGAATTTCGGAAAATATACATCCTTCCCGATTAGATAGCTTCCTCCGAATTCAGTCCCGTCGATGAGATATTTCAAAGCTTTTGCAACATCTGAAAAAACTGTAAAATTGCCTCCGGCCTCATTCGCAGCAGGAATACCAAACATCACTTTTTCTTCAGGCAACGGTTCGAAGAAAATTGTGCTGTCATCTGATTTTACATCAAATCCTGACAAAAGCATATCTGCCATGGCAACATGGAAATCAGCTGTGGCGGGATAATATATTTTGCCATCTCTACCGTACATACTTCCGGTATTATAGTGCTGTACATGGATATATTCAAGTTTATCCCTTAAGGCATGAATCAGTGGCAGATACGCCCCCCAGACTCCTCCGTAACGGGCACAAGCTCCTTGTACAAAAGCTGTTTCAGGGGCCAAGGTGAGAATAAACTCATCACCGAATTTCTCATATAATTCTTTGATAGCTTTTATAAAGTTGGCAATAGTTTTCGTCTGTGGATTTCTGAAGTCAAAATCACCGTCCTGTATGAATAGCGATTGCCCTTCAAGATCAATATCAACACCATTGAAGCCATATTTTTCAATTATTTGCGATAATGAATTAACAAATAAATTGATATCATTTTCATTATCAAGATCAAAAGATCCCGTACCGCCACCAATTGAAATCAGAACATCTCTTCCGGCTGACTGTAAGGTTTTTATATCATTGATAAAATCAACTTCTTCAGGATAAATTGACGGATCCGGTGTGAAGGTCATAATTGCTTCATCTGCTGCATCCGGCAGTGCAAAAGCAATATTAACCTGCTTGTATTCTTCTGGAATTTTGGTTAATAGCATGGTTCCGGCACTGCCATACCAGTTATGCCAATATCCTACAAGACGTTTGGGTTCGCTTGAATAGCAATATACAGTTAAATTTGAAAATATAATATAGATTAACAGAGTCTTAAATTTTATCATATCACATCCGCTTTCATTGTCAATTCCTACAACAAAAGCAATAACTGTGCTAATTTTTCATCAAATTGGAAATGGAGCTAATTCAATTACTTATATACTTTCGCCCCTTAATCTCCTGATATTGTCCCTGGCTTGTTGAAGGTATATCGACCGTGGATAATCACTCAATATTCTTGTGTAAAGTTTCTGCGCTTCCTGTTTTTTGCCAGTGAATTCATTCGACTTAGCAGCAATCAGAAGAGCATGATCTCCGTATATGGTCTGGGGGTTCAATTCAATTAGTTTCAGTGCTTTTTTGGAAGCTTCAAGGTAGTTCTTCCGGGTGAAAAGTATCTCAATGATTTTAATTGCAGCTCTTTCCGATAGATCGGCACCATAAGCTTTTTCTGAGGCTTTCTTATATTTTTCAAGAGCGTCGGTTATATTTCCCTGGTATTCTGCAAAATCTGCTGCTGCGTACTCCTGAAGGGCCGCAATCAGTTCTTTATTCTGATTGATAAGAGTTATCATATTGAGTGCATCATTAGCAGCTACAGATCGGTTCAGGTCGCCAACTTCATTGAATTCTGCAAGTGCCGAATCGATATGCCCCTGGAAATAGAGTATTTTTGCACGGAAATATTTACCAAGCTCATATTCTTCAGGCGCTCTCTGCAAATACGTCCTGTCCAGAAAATTAAAATATTTACCGGCTTCGTCAATATTTCCTTCTTTTAGTTCGATCTCGCCAAGTGTAAGAGCAGCTTTGGCAAAAAACTGATTACCCTTGTATTGCTTCAATATCTCATTTAATTCCTTTTTGGCATTTTCGGGATCATCCATGAATTTTAATGCTATATTTGCAATCCTGTACTTGCTTTCAGGAATATTTACCTGCCTGGGATATTTTTTTATAATATTCCTGTATTGGCTTATCACTTCACCTGCATCCTGTTTGCTGATCGATGTATCAAGATTAAGTTTTTCTTCAAGTGTCCTGGCATATCCGTACAGGGCGGTAGGAAGGAAACGGGTGGATTTTCCCATATCGATAAGTTCAGAATATGCTTTCAGGGCAATACTTGTCTGGCCGTCTTTTCGTGAAATATCGGCGAATGACAGAATGTCTCTGCCATTTGCATTCCTTAGTTTATCAATTTTTCTTACAGTTTCGAAAGCCTGGTCAAACTGACCCATATTTCTAAGAACGAAAGAGTATAATTCAAGAATAAAAAGCGACTTATCATTTTCTTCTGATTTTTCTGCAAGGCGGTTTTTGATAAATTTTGCAGCTTCATCGTTTATCATCAAAGCAAATAAACGCCCCTGTGCCTGTGGTATATCCCTCGTTTTCATTGTGTGGCGAATAATTTCATCTGTTCCGTCCTGATAATTGCCAAGAGAGATATAAATTTTACTCAGTTCGTCGGAATAAACATCTGGTACGCCAATTTCCTCACGGCCTTCAATCAGTGTTTGTGCAGCTTTTTCCAGAAGCCGGAGATTGCCTTGTGTTATGGCAACCCGCAAGTACATTTTTTCATTTCCACTATAATCATCGAGGCATTTTCTCCATTGAGCGTTGGCTTCATCATTCTGGCCTGACCGCCAGAGCATTTCCGCATAGAGGTCACGCATTTTGAATGTATTCCTGAGAGAAATCCTTTCCTTGGTAATTTCCAGCAGTTCGCCGAACCTGTTGAGAGCGCGGTAAGTTCTTTCCACCCCGCCGAAATATTCGTCGTTCTTCTTGTTGTTATTGTATATCTCAAGGTAAAGGCGTGAGGCGTCATCATAAGCGCCACTTTCCTCGTAGGACATAGCGAGCGCGAACTTCCTGTCGTCGGCACTTTGGGCAAAAGCAGAGCCAATATTTAATAATAAAGCAAATATTATAACTATTCTAAACATCATTTCTCCGTTAGCAAAATAATCAATCAGCAAAAATAGCATTAATTGTTTGATTGGAAAAGACGGACAGAAGGTTTATTCATTTCTTTTTCTTAAATTGTATTATTACAAAAACAGCAGGGGTAAGGGCAGGCATTGAAGAAATTCCGGACAGTAAAAGTTGCTACTGTATCAATGAGTCATCTGACTCATGATATCTATACTGCATTCCTGGCTCCGCTGCTGCCGTTTCTTATACAAAAGCATGGCCTTAGCTATTTCATGGTCAGCCTGCTAATAGTTGTTATGAGGGCGCCGGCTTTAGCAAACATTGTTTTCGGCCTTATGTCCGACAGGAAAGGTTTCAAATATCTAATTGTGATCACTCCGGCAATAACTGCCATTACTATGAGTTTTATCCCGGTTTTAGATCACTATATGCATATTTATATACTTGTATTTATTGCCGGAACAAGCTCAGCGCTTTATCATGTTCCGGCACCGGTTATTATCCGCGAGATGGCAGGGGATAAAATTGGCAGGGGAATGAGCTTTTTCATGTTTTCTGGTGAACTGGCCAGAACACTTGGGCCGATAATAATTCTCGGAGCAATTACATGGCTGGGGATTAATTATTCATGGTTGATATTTATCCCCGGTGTGATTATTGCCGTATTATTATACTTCCAGGTAAGAAATATAAAAACCGCTGAACCCCCAAATAAAATATCCAAGTTCGAAAGTTTCGGCGTAGTGATGAGGGAAATGAAACCAATCCTGCCGGTTATGTCTGGCCTTATTGTCAGCAAAGCTTTCCTTTTGCTTGCCCTGACTTCATTCCTGCCTACATTTATCAGTTCGAAGGGCGGGGAGCTTTGGCTTGCCGGAATATCATTGTCCGTTTTGGAGCTATCCGGTGCTGCTGGTGCAATGATCTCGGGCACATTATCTGATAAAATTGGCAGGCGGAACGTAATGCTTATCAGTTCTATTGCAGCTCCGATTTTCCTTGTGGCATTTGTTTTTGCCGATGGGTGGGTAGCATTTCCAATGCTGATCATTCTTGGTCTGCTGGCATTTTCAGCTACTCCGGTAATAATGGCCTGGGTTCTGGACAGCGATACGGAATATCCTGCCACGGCCAACTCTGTTTTCATGACTATCAATTTCTTTTCAAGTTCTGTTGTGGCTTTACTGTTCGGCCACCTTGGTGATATAATCGACCTTGAAACCACCTATCTTATCAGCGCAGGAATATCATTTATCGGAGTATTCTTTGCCTTGAAAATGCCTAAGGAGGAATTGAATAGCTGATTTTTTAATATGTGATATTTGATAAATACTTATTATGATTAACACTAAATGTAAATTAATTTCGTATTTTTGAATAGAAATAATAACATTTGCAGATAAAAAAGTTAAAGCTTTTTGCAAATAACGACAAACAAAGGCTTAAGAAGCTTGGTAAAAGGCAGGGCGATCTGTACAAACTCAGGCTTGATCAGTTGGATCGGGCTGAAACACTGGAAGACACCCGTTATTTGCCAGTAGGTATCATGAATTGAGAGGGAACAGGAAAGGCCAATGGAGTTGCGATCTTAATCATCCTTTTAGATTAATCTTCGAACCGAAAGAAAAACCAATTCCATCCGATCCTGACGGAAGATATTTATGGATTGAAATAATTGCCGTTGAAATTATTGAAATTGAAGATTATCACTGAAAGCTATTTTATATGAATAAAAGTGAATACATACCTGAATCGTTCACTCACCCGGGAATAACCCTTAAAGACAAATTGATGGAACTCGGTATGGGTGCGAAGGAGTTCGCCCTGAGAACCGGTAAACCAGAAAAAACAATTTCAGCTATATTGAACGGGGATAGCTCAATAACGGCGGATATGGCTGTAAAATTTGAAAATGTATTGAAGATACCGGCTCGGTTTTGGATGGGTTATCAGCAGAAATATAACGAGCTTATTGCCAAAAAAAAGTTTAAACAGGAAATAATTGATTCGATGGATTGGGCCAATTTATTTCCTTATAAGGAAATGGCGAAACTCGGTTGGGTAGAGTCAAGTCAAAAATCTGAAGAAAAAGCAGAGAGATTGCTGAAGTTCTTTGGTTTTTCCTCGCATAAAGCATGGAAGAACTACTATTTTGAACAAAAGTTAAAAGTTGCTTTCAGAATATCCTTAAAACATACAAAAGAATCACCGGCAATATCAGCCTGGCTAAGGCAGGGCGAAATATTAGCTGCTCAAATTAAAGCACCTGAATACAATCAAAAAAAGTTCAAATCGGCACTTAAAGAAATTAAACAGGTAGCGGCGGAACACCCTGATGATTTTTCTATCAGGTTACGCAATATTTGCATAAATTCCGGAGTGAAGGTAGTTTTTACGCCCTGCTTGCCTAAAGCTCCGGTAAGCAGTTGCACAAGATGGCTTAATAATGCGCCGCTGATACAGCTTTCAGCAAGATATAAAAGTAATGATATTTTTTGGTTTACTTTTTTTCATGAAGCGGCTCATATTATACTACATGGCAAAAAAGATATATTTCTTGAAAGTAACAAATATTGGTATAATGATAAAATAAAGGAACAAGAAGCTGATGAGTTTGCTTCAAACCTACTGCTAACAAAAGAAGCTGAAAATGAAATTGTATCTTCCATGCAAAAGAATAAATTTAATGCGGAGTATTTCGCAAGGGAATTTCAAATTCACCCGGCTGTAATTATTGGACGTTTACAGCAAAGAGGTCTTATTGAGCAAAAAGAAGGTAAAGAATATTTCAAAGAAGTGAAACTTGTATAAGAACCAATGATTTATATTTTATTAATTTGATTGAAGATATTATGAAAAAACTACTCCTAATCGCAATATTACTATCAATTTTCTCAAATTTCAGCTATTCGCAGATAACATACCGAGACACCATAAATGGCGGATTTACTGAAATGACCGGATATTTATATAATTACAAATCAGGAATAATTGATTCAAGCTCGATAGATCGTTTCCTGGTGTCAAAATATAATGATCAAGGAGTCCCTGTTGAAAAAATTGCATACCATAATGATACAATTTTGAGGAAGGTGCATTTCAATTTTAATCAAAATATAATTGTTGATAGTCTTTATAAATTATCAGGCGAGTTTACAGGTATATTCACAATGAAACTGGATGTCCATGGAAATTTAATTGAGCGAAAAGATATGTATGATGGCCAAACACAAATATCGAAATATATTAGAAAATATGATGATAATGGCCGCCTAGTTGAAGAAGAATTACATTCTAGTAATTCTGATCCGTTAGGAATAAATGGCAGCTATACAACATTTTTATTCTATGATTCAAGCGGTAGGAAAACCGGGACTAATAGATATGAAGACAATGGTAAGTTATCTGAAAAGAAACGATATAAATATGACCAACATGGTTATATGATTGAAGAAATAAGATTGGATAATTTTGATAATTTAATATACAGGCATTTGAAAAAGTATGATGCTAATGGCAATATGATTGAATGGTTGATTTACACAAAAACCGATGGCGAAGAAAAACTATTATGGAAGAGTACAGCCCGTTATGATAAATATTGTAATAAAGTAGAAGAAATATTTTATGATAAAAATAATCAACCCAGCCAGAAATTTATTTATAAATATATTCGTTAAAATTTATTGATTTTCTAATAATTTCTAAATAAACTAAAAAATCGCCCGGTATCCGAAAGCTGCCGGGCGATTTTGTAATTGGCTCTATCCAAGTTCAACAAAATTACCTGTCTGCATAATCAGTTCGTTTACGCAGTCAATAATTGCTTTAGGATTTGAAAAGTGCATCTGGTGGTCTGAATTCTCGGCAACAATCAAATCGCATTGTTTAAAATTAGAAGCAAGCGCTTTCTGTTCCTCCATCCAGGTTTCTTCAATATATCTCGCTTCTTCTTCCGGGATTCCAATTTTTGAAGATAATTTTATCATAGCTCTTGGGTCGCGGCAGATAATTTTTACCGGAACATCCGGAAAATCTCCTGCATTTTTTATGTCTTCAATACTCTGCATCATCGAGTCGTGCTCGTCTATTACGGTTTTATACAGGTTCTGGTCTGTCTGGTATGCTATCAGCTGCGAGCGAATAGCATCCGGAAAACCGGGATATAACTTCTGTAGGAATGGTGTCACAATTTTTTCAAATTCACTGTTTTCAAGTTCAGCCAGTGGCCTTACGTTATCAATCCTGACTTTTGTCGAGGCATTTTCTTTATAGTATGGAGTGTCTCCGTTTTCAACTTTCTCAATACCTGTTGTTATGGTATCAGCGAAAACCAGACCTGAAACCATATCAGGATATTTTTTTGCGAAATGCTGAAGGTACAATCCGCCAAGCGATGAACCAATAAAGATATAAGGTCCGGGAATTCCCGTGTTGTCAAGCATTTCCTTTAGTTCGGATGCTATGGTATCGCTCGTTCTCGGTGAATTGCCTGGAGCGCTTTCCCCGTATCCGGCGCGGTCATAACTAATAACTGTTGTCATGTTTGATAATTCATACTGAATTGAAGTCCATTCTGCTGATAAACTGCCAAGAGCAGTTTCAATAACAATAGCAGGGTTGCCCCTGCCGGTTGCTTTCGCGTAAAGGCTTTTTTTGCCTGCTTTGATATAAGTGCCGTCGATAATATCCATTCTTTTCTCCAAATTTAAAATTTCTTTTTTCAAGATAAATTAGAAATAAGGAAAAAACAAACTATTTTAAGTTACAAATCGTTAAAAATGAATTACCGGAGGGTAAAAATGAAAATATCTCTTGCCCGTTTAATCTCAAAAATATACCTTGCAGGTTTGAGATATGGCAAATTCTATTTAAAAGAGGTAAAAAATGGTGAAAGTTATTGAAGGTATTTACGAGGCGCAGGGGAAATCTTTTGCAATAGTTGTTTCAAGATGGAATGAATTCGTTGCCGGAAAGCTTCTTGAAGGTTCTCTTGACGCTTTCAGAAGGCATAATGTTGAAGATAAAAGCATTACCGTAGCATATTGTCCCGGGGCTTATGAAATACCTCTTGTTGTAAAAAAATTCGCCGAATCAGGCAAGTACGATGCTGTTGTTGCACTTGGAGCAGTTATCAGAGGTTCTACTCCGCATTTCGATTATATTTCCAACGAAGTTTCCAAAGGGATAGCAAATGTATCACTTGAAACAGGCGTTCCCTGTATTTTCGGTGTTCTTACAACCGATACTATCGAACAGGCTATTGAACGTTCAGGCTCGAAAGCAGGTAACAAAGGATTTGAAGCTGCAACTTCCGCTATTGAAATGGTATCATTATTATCAGCATTGAAATAGAGGATTATGGTTAATTAAGTACCGTTTTAAAATTTGTTGCACACGAAACGGGAATTATTATGTCTGGCACAAACAGAACATTAAGTTTTCTTTTATTGATCGATTTTGTATTATTATTTTCCTCCGGGCTTTCTGCTCAGGTAAGGCTTACCGATTGGGAAACTCATTCTTCCATGTATGAATCAAGAGATATTGATTTCGATTCACAGGGAAGGCTTTGGGCCGTAACGGCTGGCGGAGTTTATAATTATAATTTTGAAACCGACGAATATCGCGAGTTCAGAAATATTGATGCTCTGCTTACCCTTAATACTACTGCCATAGCCTGTGATACTGCAAGGAAGAAAATATTTATCGGTACGGGCGAGGGATACCTGGAAATTGTTTCTGAAAATTATGAATGGAGCCATGATCTGAGTATAAAAGATTACGATACTCCGAACCCTACCATCAATGATATTAAGATAATTGATGACAAAGTATTTATTGCCGGTGGTTTTGGTTTGGCGATATTTAATCCTGTTAATGACCGCTTCATTGAAACCATTCTCAAATTCGGTACTTTTCCGTCGAATACTGAAATTTATTACATGGAAGTATTTCAGGGAGATTTGTGGGTAATGACCAATAACGGTTTGGCTTCAATTTCCCTGGATGCACCTAATTTTGGACCTGACAATTGGAATAATTATGGGCCTGAAGTTGGTGTTCCTGATGACCTGCTTGGCATGAACGTAGCTAAGGGTAAATTATATATACATGATTTAAAAAAAATATCCGTATTGGAATCAGATACTTTTCAAATTGCTTATGAAGACAGAATATACGGTATGGGCGGCGGAGGAAATAAATTATATTTTACTGCCGGATGGAACTTTATGGAGTTAGATCAGGGAGGGATACCTCTTGAATTTGACGATATTATTACTGATATTCAGGTTGTTGACAGAAATGATGATCTGATGGTTTTTCTGCACTTCAGGGATAATGGCCTGGGATTGTATCAGGGCGATACAATCAGATACTTAGTTCCCCAAACTCCGGCGGCCAACCAATTTGTTAGTATGGATGTCGATTCAGAGGGCAGGTTATGGACATGCTCAGACGGAACGAAAAACAGCGGACTTGGGTTCAATTATTTAGAAGATGACAAATGGTTTAATTTTGATAAGGTAAATTATCCGGATCTTGAAAATATCACAACTTATTACAAGATCAAGGCGCATGACAATGGAATTATCAGTGTTTCAAGTTGGGGGCATGGTGTATTACTTCTGGAAAATTCTTCCGGCAACTGGATTTTTGACTATATCGACCAGAATGATTTTCCCGATTTAGGAAATTACCCGGTGATTGGTGCCTCTGATATTGACAGGTATGGTACTATCTGGTTTGTTGTTTACGGTGGAGATGAAAGCGGCCCCTTACTTCTGAGCCTTGACAGCCAGGGCAACTGGGAAGAATATGATAATTACCTTGGAGTAAATAAAAGATTTTACAGCCAACTGGAAATTGATATTAACGGTACTAAATGGCTTGGCTCTACAAATGCCATGGGCCTTTATTATTTCAATGAAACCAATACTCCGGGTAATATTAATGACGATAAGTATGGGTTGTTTGCCACTTACAATTCAAATATTCTTGATATGGATCAATCTGCTCTTGCTGTGGATAAAAACGGATGGCTTTGGATTGGAACCGTTTCAGGAATGTCTGTTATGATCAATCCTTCTTCAGTTATATCCGGGGCCACAACAGTTATCAGAAAAGAGATCAGCGACCTAAGCAGTCAGAAAATCAATGATATTGTGGTTGATGCTTTAAATAATAAGTGGATTGCGACCAACAATGGTGTTTGGATATTTGATCAGGAAGGAATTTATGTTGACAATATCACCGTTTCAAACTCACCTTTATCAAGTAATGAAGTATTATCACTTGCTCATGATCCGAATACGGGAAGGATTTTCTTCGGAACGAAATTCGGGCTTAGTGTCGCAAAAAGCTTGTCCGTTAAACCTGATATTGTTTACGATATTAAATGCTACCCGCAACCTTATGATCCGGGAAAACAGGACGAGTTGATAATTGAAGGCCTTGCTGCTGACACAGATATCAGGATTGTTACAATTGGCGGCAAATTGATAAGAAATATCAGGGCTTATGGAAGAACAGCCGTGTGGGACGGACGTGATGAAAGAGGAGACCTGGTATCAAGCGGTGTTTATTTAATTCTCGCTTCATCTGAAACAACCGATGAGGATTCTGTAGCAAAGATTGCTGTTATCAGAAAGTAATATGCTAAATGAACAAAAAATTTTAAAATTTGCTTTTCCGGGTTTATTGATTTTATCCGGAATTGTAATTTGGTTTGGTGCGCTCAATATTCCATTTTTGAATGACGACTTTCAGATAGTGGGATGGCACAATCCGGAAAATTTTATTGATTGCTTCAGGCCATTCTGGCAAACTGATGTATCTGGATTTTACTGGAGGCCTCTTGTAAATATTACTCATTCACTTACATTATATTTCTTTGGTTTCGAGGCATTTTATTTTCATTTATTTAATTTTATTGTTTACATATCTGTTGTTATTGCAGCAGGTTACTTAATGCTTGAAGTCGGTATCGATCATTTAGCAGCTTTTGCAGTCTCCATTATTTTCCTTGCAGCCCCGGTTCATGAATTATTTCTTGGCTGGATAGCTGTACGCGGAGATACAATGGCTGCATTATTTCTGATATTACATACAATATTTTTGGTAAAATATATAAAAAATAAATCTATTGTATTCATAGTTGTGTCAATTATTGCTTTCCTTGCCGCACTTTTAAGCAAGGAGCTAAGCTTTATGGGGCTTTTCATTCCGTTTATTCTATTAACTGTTATCAAAAGAAATAATTATGCACTTAAAGATGCCTTCTGGTATTCTGCCTTATCTATGGGGTTGATCATATTGGTTATTGTTTTAAGACAAATTATTATCGGAGGCAGCTTGCTCGAGTCCGATAATCTGAATAACATATCAGTAATTTCTATGGCCAATAATTTACTGGTATATATACCACTTAGCTTTTTTACACCTGAAACCCTGGAGAAATATATTTACTATATTGCTAATAATTATTTATTGATGTTTTTATTAGCTCTTATTGCATCAATTTTTATATTTTCAATTCTCAAACAACTTAAAAATATTTCTAAACCGAGAAAAAATCTTTTCAGGTTTGGTTTGTTGTGGTTTGGGATATTCATAATACCTGCTTTACCATTATTGATGCGTTGGTATATGTTTGCTGCATCTTTCGGGTTGTTTATTGCATTCGCGTCTGTACTTGAATTCAGATCTAAGCAAATAAGCTATTTTATTAATGGCAGTTTGGTTATACTTACTTTGCTGTTACTGTCAGGGCAGAATATGGATCAAATGGAAAAGTGGGTTGCGGCTGGTAAAAAAGTTACAGATGTTGTTTCCAACATGAAAGAGATGAAAAACCCGGACAGAACAATGCTCAGGATATTTTGTGTGCCGGATAAGTTTGATAGAATTAACGCAATGAAAATTGGATTACAGCAAACATTTCAATATGCTACCTCCAATATGGCAATTGATATTCGTTCGCCGTTAAGGATTGAGTGCAGTCCGAAAACAAAGATCAGTATTAAGAAAATTTCCAACAATTACTACAAGTTTTCTGCTGATAGCTCTAGATTTTTACTACAGGGCGGCAAGTCAACTTCCTTATTCAAAGATGAGGAATGGACAGATTACCGGGATTCAACAAAAATCGAGATCATTAATACAGGAGGGTATTATCCAAGGGCCGAAGCATATATCAAAGTTGATCCTGTAAATGTATATACTAAGGATTACTGGTTCGACGGTGATAAATTTATTGTTTTAAACTGACTAAAATAGTCCGTAAATTTTCTAACATCATATAATTATCTTCTCATTTGGCTACTTTATGTGTACATCAAAAACCATACGTTTTCTTCTATATCAATCAATTTTTTAATTTGCAGGCAAAGTCAAGAAGAGAATATTCTGTATTCTTGGATGATATTATCTGAATTGATGCAGGTATGTTATTGCCACTATTGTAACAGGGGATGCTTATAGCTGGCAGGCCGGCTAAGCTGGCTGGAACGGTGAAATAATCCGAGCGGTACATTTCTTTCGGATCTTTCACAGAAGCAATCTTAAATGGCAGGGTTGGCGTTGTCGGCAGGATCAAATAATCTGTATTAAGGAACAACTTTTCCATTTCACAAGTAAACTTCTGCCTGATATATTCAGCTTTGGAAAAATATCTGTCATAATAACCCTCGGAAAGGATATAAACTCCGTTCAGTATTCTCCTTTTTACTTCCTCACCAAAATTAGCTGATCTGAATGATTCAATATCTACTGGTTGTCCATTTGAATTTTTTATCCTGATGCCATCATACCTTGCAAGGTTAGAGCTTGCCTCTGCAGATGATATAATATAATAGACCGGCAAAAGGTATTTTTCAAAAGGTAGCTCGATACGCTCAAGTTTGTAATTTTTCACTTTAAGATGTTGAATTACATTGATATAATCGTTTTTCACTTCCTTTGAAACAAATTCGTACTTGTTTATATCAATGTATCCTATGACAGGCTTCTGGCCAATCGAAATATCAGCCTCGTTATTTGCGGTTCGATCCTTGAAATTTGTGTCCTTCATCACATCATAAGCAAGGGAAATATCATCAATAGTTTTCCCGATAATTCCAATTGTATCCAGCGATGAAGCAAACGCTGTAAGCCCGTATCTTGATAATTTGCCATAGCCGGGTTTGAAGCCTGTTACAGCGCAAAACGCCGCGGGCTGCCTCACAGAACCGCCAGTATCCGAGCCTATTGCTATATCACATGTTCCTGCTGCAACGCTTGCAGCCGCGCCTCCGGATGAACCTCCCGGAACTAAGCTTGAATCTAACGGATTCGAAGTTGGGCCGAAATAGGAAGTTTCATTTGAACTGCCCATGGCAAATTCATCAAGGTTAGTTTTTCCGATAATCAAAGCTCCTGCATTTTTCAGAGCCTCAATAATTTGCGCGTCATAAAGAGATTGATGTTCGGAAAGCAGGGCAGAGGCGCATGTCATTTTCATTCCACGTACATTGATATTATCCTTCACTGAAACAATCATTCCTTCGAGTTGCCGGATAGTTTCATTTTTATATCTGAGTAAGGTTTCTGATAAGAACTCTTTCTCAGGTAAATCGTTTAATGTAATGAAAATATTATTATTTAATGTGTTTGATATATTGGATTTGTATTGCCGGTAGTGTTCAATTATCAGTTCCGGCCGTGATAAGAAATGTTTTTGTAAATCTCTAAATGTCTTTTTTGGAGTTGTCATTTTCTTCTGAATCGGGAGTTTTTTTCTCTTCGATTTTCTCTTTCGGGGCTTCCGGCTCCGATGTTTTTTCTTTGGATGATTGTTCCGAAGCGGATTTTTTCTGGGGTATATCAGCAGTATCATTTCCACGGGCAATTGATTCTCCGGAAGGAGGCTTTACGCTAAAACCTGTGTCTCTGTTTCGTTTTGTTTTTTGTAACTCGGTGAATTCCTCCTCGGAATCGGGAACGTTTTTTATACTAAGGTCCTGAGCTTTCTGATATTTATAAGAAACAGCCTTTCTCGGGTCAATTTCCTTTATTTCATCTCTTAATTCCTGCAGGGAATCCAGGTTGGCTGCCTGCTGCATATCTGCGCTAATGTCATCGAATTGTTTTTTTACCTGAGCCTGTGCCTGGCGGAACTGCCTTATGCCTTTCGTAAACATCTGAACCATTTCGGGCAGCTTCTTGGGTCCGAAAAGAATGATGAAAGCAAGTACTATAACAATTAATTCTGGTCCGCCGATGTCAAACATGGAGTTAATTTAAAAATTGTTACAAAATGGCTGTTTAAAAAATACCCGGAAATATTGAGTTATAAATCCGGGTTTTGAAAAATGCCGGAAGAATCAGACTAAGCTTTTTCGTTTTTCTCGTCTATCTTCTTCTTATCGTTTTCGTCTTCGTTTGCAGCCTGCTTGAATTCCTTAATACCGGAGCCAAGGCCCTTCATCAATTCGGGAATCTTTTTCCCGCCGAATAAAAGAGCAATAACTGCAACGATAAGGAGTATTTCTCCAAAGCCAAGATTAAATGGCATTTTCTTCTCCGAATATTATTTAAAATTCTCAGCAATCGATTTAAAAATTACCAGCCCGTCATCGCATCCGACAGCTTTGTCGGAATATCTTTCGGGGTGGGGCATCATTCCAAGAACATTCCCTGTTTCGTTCAGGATACCGGCGATATTATTGATTGAACCGTTTGGATTTGCGCTTTCAACCACATTTCCTTCGCTATCGCAGTATCTGAAGGCAACCCTGTTGTTATCTTCCAGTTCTTTTATTACATCCGGTTCCGCAAAGTAGTTACCTTCACCGTGTGCAATAGGAATTCTCAGAACTCCGCCTTCGGATATTAGCGACGTAAATGTTGTGGAATTATTCAATGTTTTAAGGTAAATATCCTTACAAATAAAATTGAGTGAGTTATTCCTAAGTAAAGTTCCCGGAAGAAGCCCTGATTCCGTAAGGATCTGGAATCCGTTACAAATTCCGATAACAGGCTTGCCTTTTCCGGCAAAACTAACAACTTCTTTCATAATCGGTGAAAATCTGGAAATAGCGCCGCAACGCAGGTAATCGCCATAAGAGAAACCACCGGGAAGAATTATACAATCTATATCATCAGGAATCGACCTGTCCTTGTGCCAAAGAAATTCGGCTTTTTCACCGGCATTAACGGAAGTTGCATAAAATGCATCATGATCGCAATTTGAACCGGGAAAAACAACTACTCCGTACTTCATGAAAAAGTCCTGATTATTGATAAAATTATTCTAATACTATCTTGTAATCTTCGATAATTGGATTGGCGATAAGTTTCTTGCAAGCTTCGTCAACCAGTTCCATCGCTTTTTCCCTGCTGTCGGCATCAACGCTAAGCGTAACAAATTTACCGATCCTTACATTGTCTATCATGGGGTATTCCATTGAATGGAGAGCATTTCTAACTGCTTTTCCCTGAACGTCAAGGATACCTTCCCTCAAAGTAATTTCAATTTGTGCTTTAAATTTTTCCATTGAAAAACCTTTTCTGAGTAATATGAATTAACTTACAAAATTACGAATAAATAATTTATCAAGCGAAATTAGTTTTCAAATATCAAAGGCCGAGGGTTCGTCCTCGCCGGTTTCGTCTATATCGTCCACAGGCCCGCGTATTGCCCTTATACGGTTTATCAGATCTCGTACTGATGTTACCACTATATAAAACATCATGAACGGGAAGATAGCGCCGCCTTTTGTTACAACGCAGGCAATAACGCCAATATAAAATATTATCGAAACAACAGGCCTCTGCATAAATGATTTCTTTGTCGGCCTGGGTAGATTATCGAACCTGATATTCGAAACCATTGCGAGCGATGCCACTACAGTTACTGAAATATAGGAGGCAGCGAGGTATTCGTCAGGTATCAATCCCGGCTTGATAATGAAAATAACAAATGAAACGAGCGTAAGTGCTGAAGAGGGTATCGGTAAACCGTGGAAATATAATTTGTCATCGAAACTGCTGAGCTTCACGTTGAATCTTGCCAGGCGGACAACACCTGCCAAAGCAGGCAGAGAAGCCATGAATATCCCAAAATCATCATAGATATGGAAATAAGATTTGTAAAGCATAAATGCAGGGGCAACACCGAATGAAACGGCATCGCAGAGAGAATCAAGTTCTGCACCGAATTCACTTGTAGCACGTACAAGGCGTGCCATTACGCCGTCAAGCATATCAAAAATTGATGCAACAAGGATAAAAAGAGCAGCAGTAACATATTCTTCCTTTGCGATATAAATGATCGCAGTGAATCCGGCGAACAGGTTCACGAGTGTGAACATATTCGGAACAATTGATCTTGTTACTCTTCTTTTTACTATTTTCATTGTTTTAGTTTTGCCAGAATTGTTTCACCTGCAACAACTGTCTGGCCATTTTTTATAAAAATTTCTGAATTCTTTGGTAAAGCCACGTCCATTCTGGATCCGAACTTCATCATCCCGAAGCGATCTCCGACATTCACGGAATCGCCGGTTTTAATATCCCATGCCAGCCTTCGTGCCACAATACCTACAATTTGCTTAAAAAATATTTGGCCGTGTTCATTTCTAAGGCCTATATGGGTCTGTTCGTTCTTAATGCTCGATTTTGGATGATAAGCCACAAGGTACTTACCCGGAATATATTCAAAATATTCTATTTTTCCGCTGGCTGGTATCCTGTTCACGTGAACATCCAGAGGCGAAAGAAATATGCTTATTCTTTTGGAATCCTGCTTGAGATACACGTTTTCAGGTTCCTCAACAATTTCAACAACTTTCCCGTCGGCAGGGCAAACAATTAAGCTGTTGTCTTCCAAAGCTTCTTTCGGAATTTTTCGATTCGGGTCGCGAAAAAACCAGAGAGTAAATAAAATCAAAAGCCCGCCAAGAATCCAGAAAATGACAGATATCCAGTTCTTTGAGATCAAAAAGCCGATTGTCAGCAGTAGTACTCCGCCGGCAAGCATTGCAATTATATTTTCCGTACCGTATTTCGTCAGCATTATACTTACCTTATTGTCAAAACCAAATTTACAAAAATAATGAAAATAATCCATTAAAAACTGTTTAATCTTTTTTTCCACATAAGCAGGCTGTTATTGTATTAGCGCCCGAAAATTCGTAAATTTGTAAGTTATAAATAATACCTTTTATTTATAATATATTTTATTGAAATTATTGTTAATAATATAAATAACAGGCCTGAATTATGAAATTTACAGTAGCTTTACAGGATTTTCAGGAATTATTGAACAAAACACTTCCCGCGATTCCTCCAAAGTCAACATTGCCTATTCTCGAACACCTTCATTTTTCTCTTGAACAGGGAGTTCTAAGGGTGATAGCAACCGATCAAGATATTACTATCATGACATCCCTTCAGGTTGAAACTGAAGAAGAAGGAGCGATACTCGTACCGGGCAGAAGAAGCAGTGAAATTATCCGTGCACTTGGTAATAAGGGTGCTCTGTTATTTTCTTCTAATCCTGATACTTTCGAGATTAAAATGACTACATCCAACGGTCAATATGCTATGAAAGGCCTGAACCCTGACGAATACCTGGATATTCCGGAACTTTTTAACCCTGGTACTCCTGACTACCAGCAGGGTCTGGATGCGGAAACGGAATCCGCAATACTAATTAAAGCAGATGATATGTCGCTGCTTGCCGGAAAAACTTCATTTGCCGTTTCAAAAGATGAGTTTCGCCCGGCGATGACAGGCGTGCTGTTTCAGTTCCGCTCGGACAGAATTTATGCAGCTGCAACGGACAGCTACAGGCTTTCCAGAGTAATTGTTGAGAATCCTGATGCAGTATATCCCGCCGAACTGGACCTGATTTTCCCGGCCAGGGCAGTGGACCTTCTGAAAAAAGTTGATGATGATGTTACAATGTCACTGATTGAATCGCATGATAAAATAACGCATACAAGGTTCGAAACGGGAAATTCAGTAATAGTAACAAGAATTATTGACGAAAGATTTCCCCCTTACGAAAATGTGATTCCTCAGGATGATAAATTTGCAGCCATTGTTGACAAAAATGAACTAATCAATTCGATCAGGCGTGTTTCAATTTTTGCTAATGAGATATCCAAACAGATTAGAATAAAATTTGTTGAAAACCAGATTCTGATAACCGGGCGTGATGAAGAGATTGGAACTGACGGCGACGAACAAATTCCCTGTGAATATCTTGGAGAACCGACAGAAATCGGCTTCAACCATAAATTCCTTGAAGAAGCTCTCGGATACGTGGATCCGAATCAAGAAGGACTGATAAGATTATCCTTCTCGGAACCGCAAAAACCTGTAATCGTAAAAGCCGGAGAATCAGAAGAAAAACTATTGATGCTTATAATGCCGGTAAGGATAAATTAATTTGAGCATTGGAAGATAATAAATAATGGTAGTAGAAAGTCTGGAAATCCAGGGATTTAGAAATCACCTGAACACGAAATTGGAATTTTCACCGGGGCTGAATGTTTTATACGGCCTGAACGGAATGGGTAAAACATCTGTTTTGGAAGCCTTGTCTGTGTGTGGCCTGTCTAAAAGTTTTCTGAATGTTCAGGATTCAACTATCGTTAATTTTGAATCTGATTTCTTCCGTACAGGGGCAAAGGCCAGGAATGACCTCGGCATTCCTCATAAGGTAAACCTGATGTTTACGCCAGGCAAGAAAAAAAGAATAAGTAATAGCAGCGGAGATAATCTCAATCCGAAAGATATTATCGGTAATATTCCAATTGTAGCTCTTGCCCCGGATCATAAAGAGATAACCGGAGGTTCACCCGGAGCCCGCAGGCAGTTTATGGATTCGGTTCTTGCACAATCCGGAAGAGTATATTATGACTCCCTGGTTAAGTTGAAAAAATGTTTGAAGCAGAGAAACAGTATGCTTTCCGATGTACAAAAATTCAGGGGAGCTATTTCCGAACTTATACCTGCCTGGACTGATGTTCTGATTGAAACAGGTTCAGAGATTGCAGTCAGGAGAAATAAGTTTATCAGGAAATTTAACGAAGTTTTCAAGGAAGTATATAAAGACGTAACAGGTGGCAGGGAAGAAGTTGAAATTATTTATTACCCGGATCACATCGCTGATGATGTTCTTACCGATGATTTCGCTGTTCAGGATGCTGCCGGGGAATATTACAAAGCAGCTGAAGCTTTGAAAGAACGCGAATTTGCCAGGGGATCAACTTTGTTCGGACCCCAGAAGGACGATTTGATAATAAATATCAACGGAGTTAATTCAAGATATACTGCATCCCAGGGGCAGCACAAATCACTGCTGATCAGCCTGAAATTTGCTGAGTTCGAATACCTTAAGAATATTAAAAATGAGAATCCCTTATTCCTTCTTGATGACATTTTCTCGGAACTTGACAGCGAGCGTACATCTAAAGTATTGGAATTAGTTACGCGAGACAGTTCACAAACATTTATTACTGTTACTAACAAAGAAATGATGAGCCGGTTCGTTCCGCCTTCGGATTCCTGTTATTTCTTTGAAGTGGATTCCGGCAGAGTAAATTTGAATACTCCGCATAAAAACGGAGATCAGAAATGAAAACAATTGCCAGTGTTATTGATGAAATTATTAAAAATTATGGTTGGGATGAGCAATTTACTCTTGATAAAATCAGGAATACATGGAATGAAGTGGTTGGCGAAAAAGTTGCGTCAAATGCTGATGCACAAAGTTTTAAAAACGGAACACTTTACATTCAGACTACGAGTTCCAACTGGCGTTCCGAACTCTTTCTGAGAAGAGCGGGATTAATGGAAAAAATTAATCAAAAACTTGGAACTAATGTAGTAAAATCAATTTATATTAAATAATTAATGCAAATAATAAAGCAGCATATATAACTAATCGAGAAAAAAATGGAAGAACAAAATCTTAATAGCGGATCGGTTAATCCGGTTGAAAATGGCAATGGTAATTATACCGAGGATAGCATCAAAGTCCTTGAAGGCCTTGAGGCCGTAAGGAAAAGGCCTGCCATGTATATTGGCGACGTCGGTTCCCGCGGACTTCATCACCTGATACAGGAAGTTGTTGATAACTCGATCGATGAAGCCCTTGCCGGGTATTGCGATAAAATTACTGTTAAATTGCATGAAGACGGTTCCTGTTCCGTTCAGGATAACGGACGCGGTATCCCGACCGGCCCGCATCCGGTGAAAAAAATATCCACCCTTGAAGTTGTTATGTGTACTCTTCATGCCGGCGGTAAATTCGAAAAAGGAAGTTACAAAGTATCCGGCGGTCTTCATGGCGTGGGTGTATCCTGTGTTAATGCACTATCTTCAAAATGTATTGTTGAGGTAAGAAGAGACGGTAAAGCTTATTCTCAGGAATATTCCAAGGGTATCCCACAGGCACCTGTGAAGGAAATTGGAGAATCAAGCGAAACAGGAAATATCACTAGATTTTATCCGGACGATACAGTTTTCAATACAGTTGAATTCAAATTTAGCAAAGTCAGCGACAGGCTGAGGGAACTTGCTTTCCTGAATCCCGAAGTAACAATAGAAATAATTGATGAAAAAGAAAATCTGAGTGAATTTTATCATTACGATGGTGGTATTGTTGATTTCGTTAAATATCTTAATGAAGGTAACAATGCTCTGAACGAACCAATATACATAACCGGCTCTTCAAATGGTGATGACAAAGCTGAAACAGTTGTTGAAATAGCATTCCAGTATAATGACGGATTCAGTGAGAACCTGCTTTCTTATGTTAATAATATCCATACAATTGAAGGCGGAACACATGTTACAGGTTTCAGGTCGGCTCTTACAAGAACTTTGAATGCTTATTCCACAAATAATAAGCTTTCGAAAGTCCAGCTAAGCGGTGATGACTTCCGTGAAGGACTGACTGTTGTTATATCGGTAAAAATAGCTGAACCACAGTTTGAAGGACAGACCAAGACAAAGCTTGGTAACGGTGAAGTAGAAGGTATTGTTCGACAGATTGTTAATGACAAACTGGCTGTTTTCCTGGACTCCAACCCGTCAATTGCCAAGAAGGTGATCCTAAAAGCAGCGCTGGCAGCAGAAGCAAGAATTGCTGCCCGCAAGCAAAGAGACCTTGTAAGGCGAAAATCCGTATTAGAAAGCTCGACACTTCCGGGAAAACTTGCAGACTGCTCGCTTAAAACTCCCGAAGACTGTGAAATATACGTGGTGGAGGGTGATTCTGCCGGTGGTTCTGCCAAACAGGGCAGAGACAGGAAATTCCAGGCGATACTTCCGCTAAAAGGTAAAATCCTGAACGTTCAGAAAGCAAAAATTACAAAAATTCTTGAAAATGATGAAGTCAGAGCTATTTTTACAGCTATCGGTGCCGGCTTCAAAGAGGATTTTGACCCCGAAAAATCACGTTACGGTAAAATTATTCTAATGGCTGATGCTGATGTGGACGGTTCTCACATCCGTACCCTTTTACTGACATTATTCTTTACTTACATGAGAGATATAATAACTACAGGCAGGTTGTTTATTGCTCAGCCGCCGCTCTACAAAGTAAAGAAAGGAAAGAAAGAGTACTACGCTTTCAACGATGATGAAAGAGATGAGATCATCAGGAGAATAAGGAAAGAAAGCGCCGGAAGAAAAGGCGTTGAAATCAACGAAGAAGAAATCACTCAGGGCAAAACAAACGATGGCATTACTATTTCACGATTCAAAGGCCTTGGTGAAATGAACCCGGATCAGCTTTGGGATACAACAATGAACCCCGAAACCCGTACATTACTTGAAGTAACCATTGATGACGCTGCAAGGGCAACAAGAATTTTCCAGACACTTATGGGAGATAAAGTTGAACCACGCCGGGCATTTATCGAGAAAAATGCAAAATATGTGAAAAACCTGGATGTATAATGAAAAGATCAATCCTGTTCCTGTTGATAATAATTGTCAGCATTAATTATTCTTATGCTGATAATAAAGCTATTGATTCATCGAAAAAAATAGCGATGAAATTTATAGATTATCTTCAGGAGCAGGATGCTCCCAAAGCGCACGAACTTTTTGATCAGACAATGAAGAATGCAGCGCCATTACCGACGCTTATTAATATGTGGATGCAACTCAACATGCAAAACGGAGCTTTTAGATCATACGGCCAGGGTTATGCTAATTTTCAGAGGCCTTACTATATCAATTTCCTGCCCCTTTTTTTTGAAAAAGATTCAATCCTGATGAGGTTGGTTGTTTCGCAGGACTTTAAAGTCTCCGGATTGTTTTTTCAGGAATATAACGGAGAAAAACTTGTTTATCAAATACCGAAATATGCTGATACAAGCAAATTCCGAGAGACAGACCTGAAAATAAATGAAGGAAGTGCCTGGGAACTCCCAGCGAAGTTATGTATTCCTATATCTGACAAACCCGTACCGGCAGTGGTGCTTGTTCATGGTTCAGGGCCAAATGATATGGATGAAACCATCGGGCCGAATAAACCTTTCAAAGATTTGGCTTACGGACTTGCTTCAAATGGTATAGCAGTCCTGCGCTATGATAAAAGGACTAAAGCTCACCAGATGACAATAGCAATGCTGGCAGAAAAGCTCACAGTAAATGAAGAAACAGTTTATGATGCTTTGTATGCTGCGAACCTGCTGCTGAAATTCAAAGAAATTAATAAAAATAAAATCTTTATAGCCGGGCATAGCCTTGGTGGTATTATGATACCACGAATTGCAAAAATGGATACTGTTGCTGCCGGATTTGTTATGATAGCAGGATTGTCTAAGGATCTACCAAGTGTTTCAGCCGATCAATACAGATATCTGTTTGGCCTGGATGGTAGCATTAGCGCCGATGACAGTATGAAAATCCACATGGCTGATTTGGCTGCAGAAAGATATCTGAATAAAGAAATCTATCCGGATACACCGAAAGACAGCCTTCCGCTTAAACTTCCTGCAAATTACTGGATTGACCTTCTTGACTATAATTCTGCCGTTGAAGCCTCAAAAACGGAATCTCCAATGTATATAATTGCAACAGGAAGAGATTACCAGGTAAATGCTCATGAATCCGACTCACTATATTCAAAATATCTATCCGACAAGCCCAAAATTATTTATAAAAATTATCCTCGTTTGAATCATTTGCTTCAGGAAGGGGATGAACAATCTACACCTTCGGAGTATAATATTTTTTTAAATGTTTCGGAAGAGATAATTACTGATATTGTCAAGTGGATAAAGGATTTATAAATAATAATGACAATTTCTTCGATTCGGTTTTTATAAAAATTGTAATTAAATTTGTAATCTTGATAATTGACCATTGAATTGTTTTAATATGTCGGGGACCAAATGTCCGATTTTGAAAAAAATTCTGATTCTCTTCCATTCCTGCAAAACACCAGCTCGAAATTGGTAGCCGTAGTTGACGATGAACCTGATATCCTTGAACTTGTATCGCTTCACCTGGTTAAAGCCGGCTACAAAGTAAAGGAATTTCAGGACGCAGCATCCTTTATGAAATTTCTTAAATTCAATGTTCCTGATCTCGTAATACTGGATCTTATGCTTCCTGATGCTGACGGCCTTGAACTCTGTAAATACCTGAAGAAAGAAGAAGAGTTCTCCGGTATCTATGTTGTAATGCTGACTGCTAAAAGCGAGGAAATGGATAAAGTTATCGGCCTGGAACTTGGAGCTGATGATTACCTAACCAAACCATTCTCGCCACGTGAACTTGTTGCACGGGTAAAAGCTGTGCTAAGGCGCGAAAGCAAGCTCCAGAAATCTCAGGTAACCAGAATTGGCGAGGACCTTCAGATTGACCTTTATAAGTACGAAGTTAAAGTTGGGGGAAATAAGGTTGAGCTGACATCTTCGGAGTTCAAAATTCTGAAATTACTTTCCGAGAGAAAAGGCTGGGTATATTCGCGCGATCAGATACTTGATTATCTCGGAGCACATGACAAAGGAGTACTTGACAGAACTGTCGATGTTCATATCAAGAACCTTCGTGAGAAACTCGGCGAGTCAGGTAAATACATAAAGAATATTCGCGGCGTTGGATATAAACTGGAAGAGTAAAATATGTTTTCAATTTTTCAAAAAATCTTCGGGGGATTTCTTCTTGGAATCCTCCTGTTATCATCTCTTATACTATATTTTTCCTATCAGACAATTGAATCCGATTATCATGAAAACCTCGAGCTTCAACTCGATAATCTGAACCATATTGTTATCCTGAAAGTAAAGGAACTTGTTCAGCAAAAGGATTACAAAAAATTAGATTCAATTGTGAACGTGATGGATGATCAAATAAACACAAGGATAACTATAATTGCCCCTGATGGCGTTGTTCTTGCTGATTCAAGGCATAACACCGCAACAATGGAAAACCATTCAGACAGGCCTGAAATTATTAAAGCAATGAACGGTAACTCTGGAAGGTCTTTAAGATATAGTTCAACTTTAAAATCCGAAATGCTTTACCAGGCACTACCTGTTTATAATGAGAAAAAACAAATAATTGCAGTATCAAGGGTTAGCCTTTTATCCGAAAAAGTATACAATCTTATCAATAAAATAACCCAGAGAATCTTTAATACTACAGTTATTGTATTTCTGTTTTCAATTATTGGTATTTGGTTTTTTTCCAGGTCCCTTACAAATCCTATCAAGAAACTGGCGCAGGCATCGAAAAAGGTTGCAACCGGCGATTTCAGTACTTTTGTAGATATGAATAATAAGGACGAGATAGGTGATCTTGCTCTGAATTTTAACTACATGGTAAAGAGGATAGAAACATTGTTCACGGAAGTAACGGCCAGCAAGGAGCAGATGGATAATTTAATCAATTCACTCCAGGAAGGTTTTGTTGTTCTTGATTCAGAGGGAGTTATACTTTATAATAATCGTGAGTTTGAAGATATACTTGAAGCAAATTACGTTAAAGGCCAGAATTTTGAAGATATCATTTCAGAAAAAACTCTGCTGAAGTTTTTCCGTAAAATGGTTAATAAAAAGGGCAGCAGAATAAAAGAAATTGACCTCCCGGATAAATACCTGCTTTGCAGTGGTAAATATATTGAATCGAATGATGAAATAATTATACTTCTTCATGATATAACCGATATCAAAGAACTTGAGAAAATCAAACGTGATATTGTTGCCAATGTATCCCATGAACTACGAACGCCCTTAACTGCTATAAAAGGATTTATTGAAACACTCGAAGATGAAGTTGATGATAAAGCCAGATATTATGTTTCGATCGTAAAACGCCATACAGACAGGTTAATCAATATTGTTAAAGACCTCCTGGTATTATCCGAAATTGAAGAGGCCGGGACGAAACTTGTTCTGAAGGATGTGAATTTTAATGATATTTTGGAAAATGTTACTAAAATTTATGAGCCGAAGATAAAAGAAAAAAATCTTAGTTTCGAATGCCATATAGAAAAAGATTTTCCGATTTTAAAACTTGATATGTTCAAAATTGAACAGGTGATGATTAATTTGTTTGATAACGCCATCAAATATACGGATACCGGATCAATTAGTATAAATGTTAGCAAAGTAAATGGCGAAGCCCTTATTGAAGTTGAAGATACGGGAATAGGTATCCCGTCGGATGACAGGAAACGAATTTTCGAACGTTTCTATACGGTTGATAAATCAAGATCCAGGAAACTGGGCGGTACAGGGCTCGGCCTTTCTATTGTTAAGCATATTATATTAGCTCACAATGGTAAGATAACATTGAAAAGCATGCCGGGAAAAGGGACAAAATTTATAATCAGGCTGCCTGTAATTACTTAGGCATCTGATTTTCACCTTGTTGAAAAAAACAGTCATTTATTTGTGTAATTATTCTTATATTTATTTTTGGCAGTACTGAATTTTAACATTTTGGATTGTATGGAACAGAAGGGAAGGAAAAAAACTAAAGAAAATAATCACGAAGAGGATTTTCAGGCAATACGAAAAGTCCTTGACGGTGATAATTCTGCCTATGAATTCCTGCAAACTAAGTACAGCCGGATAGTGGCAGCACTTATTCGTAAAATGGTTAGAAACGAAGATGACGTGGAAGACCTGACTCAGGAGAGCTTTATTAAAGCATACAGGGCATTGGCATCATTTCAGTTCGGATATTCTTTTTCGGCATGGCTTTACAGGATAGCATCAAATACATGTATCGATTTTCTCAGGAAGAAGAGATTTAAAACAATTTCATTAAGCCAGCCGCTTGATAATTCCGAGGACGAACACTATTTTGAGATAAAAGATACCAGTTATCAACCTGATAAAACAGTACTGAACGACGAAAAAATTAAAATACTTAAAGAAGCAATTAACAGCCTGCCTGAAAACTACAGGGTAATTGTGAAATTGCGTCACGAGGAAGAACTTGATTACAAGGAAATATCAGAAAAACTTGATCTTCCGCTTGGTACTGTAAAAGCACACCTGTTCAGAGCAAGGAAGATGATGCTTGCTAAGTTGAAAAAGCAAAAACATTTATTTAGCGATATATAAATCCTGATTAGTCAGGATTTTTTTTACGGGCTATTATCAAAACACTCACCCCAACAGGAAAGCGGAATAGTTTTAGTAATTTTCCTTCAAAAAGAAACAGCTTTGTGAATATTTTGTTCATCATTGCTGATACTTCATCCACAGGGGCGTCATGTTTTTTATCAGCACCCGTAATTTTGTCGATAAACCTCTTGATTACAGCAGCAGGAAAAAGAAAGAAATTCATATAAGAAGAAAACTCAATTTCAAAACCTGCCTTTTTCAAAACATTTTTTATTCCTGCTTTGGTATATCTGCGATAGTGCATGTGAATCTCATCATGCCGGCTCCAGAGCCACTGATAGGCCGGAACTGACAGAACAAGGCATCCGCCGTCCGGTAAAATATCATAGGCCTGTTTGGCCACGGCAAGGTCATCCTCAATATGTTCAATCACATCAAGCATTGAAATACCTTTTACATTCCACTTTTCTTTTGGAAATGAATCAAGGTAGCAATCATAAAGATTCTTTAGTCCCCTTTTTTTACTGTACTCGAGGGCTGTTTGAGAGGCATCAAGTCCTATCACGTTGAATCTGTCAAGAAGCATAGCAGTGAAACCACCGGTTCCGCAGCCCACATCAAGGAAATCATCGCCGTCTTTAAGATTGCATTTTTCATCAATTATATCTCTGATGATACTGTTTCTTGCCACAAACCACCAGTAATTGTCTTCAAGTTTATAATTGGTATGATATACTATTTCTTCCATATTCTATTCTTTCTTTCTAATTTAATGGCCTGAGAATAAGCGATTCAATAAATCGCTCACCGGGTATTCTTGAAACCGGTAATTCAATATATCCTCCGTTCAGCCATAAGCGAATCTGATCTGCATAGTGAGGACTGAGAGGATTACCTGAAACGCCTCCCGGCAAGCTTGTATAGACCAGTGAATCACCCATATCGGCAATAAATCTCATTGATGCCCCGGTTGTAACATCAAAAGGTTGCAGCAGGCTCCATTCTGTGTTATTTATCGTACCGGCATTGCCGCCCATCGGGAAAGGACCGACAGTAACAGTCGGTTTCAATAACGGCTGATCACTTAAAACATGCTTAAAAGTAAGGCTATGGATCAGTCCGTACTTCCATTCGTTAATAGGTTCATTATCAAAGAAATCTCTTAACATTTGAATAGTATTTTTGAAACTCTTTTTAATAATGTCATCTCTGGTTTCGATTTTTTCAGTAAATACGTCATCAAACCAGGAAGAATTTTTAATATTGATAATGTTGGAAATCTTCCTTAAAGGAAAACTTGTATTTGAAATATACTGACGATAAAGCCTTTCATCAAGTTCATCTTTGAATGTATTGTAAACAAACGATTCCATAAATGAATTGAATATTGTTGCTTCAGGCATTCCCGGTGACATAATAAAATCCCATTTGTCCAATCTCGCTAAAGCTTCTGATTCAATTCCATTCCATTTCAACGAATCTTCCTTTAAAACCGGAATGATTTTATTAACAATAGTTACTGCAAGGGGGGATAATACATCAAGCTGCATAAGCTGAGCTTCCCGGTAATTATATTCTTTAACTTCCTCAAGAAGCATTTCTATTCTTTGTGCTCTTGATTCCGAATCCCAGTAATTTGAAATAAAAATCTCACTGTTTCTTGATATTTTATTGTTGGCTGCCAAAAGGAATTTTTTATCAGGATTTGAAATTTTTGGTAGATCCTTTGTTCTGTATATCGACTTCCAGCCATACTCTGATGACCATCCGGGATTTGGAATCACAGGATTGGTTTTTTCTTTTCTTTCAGGAATCATCCCCGCAGGGAAAATTGAAATATTACCTTTCTTGTCGGCATAAATAAAGTTAACTGCCGGATTTCCCCAATTTTTCAATGATTTTTCCACCTGATCCGGGTCGGATGATTTCATTATATTATAAGCAGCAAGAATTTCGTCTGAGTTTAAATTTCCTGCCCAATTATAAGTCAGGTTATAGTTTGTAAGAAAAATATCTTCTGTCTTATTATCAGTCTGATTAACTAAATGATCCTTGGAATGCAAATCGTGAAATTCGGAAATAACCGGCGACCTGTCTGTAATCCTGATATAAAAAACAGAATCAATTCTGTCTTTGATCCTTATAGTATCTTTTTTAAATTTATACTTATGACGTACCGAATCATTCCGGAGGTAAAAATCTTCTGATGTATCGCTTTTCTCAATAAAAAAATCAAGGTCGTCGGCAGGCATATCCGCAAAACCCCATGAAATATTGTCGTTTCTGCCACTGAATATTATTGGAATTCCCGGAATTGAAAGTCCCGTTACATTGATGTTTGCGCCTGTCAGATGTATCTGGTAAAATCTTGCGGGCAGATTAATCTGAAAATGAGGATCGTTAGCGAGAACAGCCGGTGAGTTTTCAACAGATTTATTTCTCAGAACAGCCCATGCATTCGATCCGAATGCGCTGCCCTTCAGCCCGGATTTTTCCCTGTATTTAAACGCCCTTTCGGAAAATGATCGAAACATGCCTTTAGGATAGTTCTCAATTTTCGACAGCAGATTTTTTTTCCTGATCTCAGGAGCTTTATAAATTGAAGAATCGTCAAGAATAAACGGCGCATTTTCAGGGTATTCAGGGAGCAGTTCCAGAGCTTTTTCAACGCCAATTTTATCAGAAATTTCACCGAAACAAATATCTGCCCAAAGCGAACGGTTTTGTTCAAGGCTATACAATCTTAATAGCATTATACTTTCATAAGGCACCCATTTTTCAGGCGAATAATCCAAAGTACCAAATTCAAAAGATAGATTCTTTTCATTATTTTCAATAAATGAATTAATCCCGTTGGAATAGCTTGTCAAAATCTGTTTTGTTTTTTCTGATAATGAATCATAGATTTTTCTGGAAAGGGTTTCAAGCCCAAAGGGCCTTATAAAAAAATCAATATCAATTGTTTTTTTTCCAAATACCTCGCTTAGCCTGCCTTTTGCTTTGCGCTTATCGTAATCCATCTGCCACAGCCTGTCCTGGGCATGACAATACCCAAGCGTGAAAAATAAATCGTTGTCATTCTCGGAAATTATATGTGGAATACTTTGTTCATTCCTGAATACTTTAGCAACAGATTCCAATCCGTTTGATTCGATGTCCTGAAAATCCGGTGGAAGTGAAATTGTTCTCATGTTCAATGCAAAAACAATCAGTGCCGTAACTATTATAATAACAACTGCGACAATAACAGGTATTTTCTGCATCGGCATCATATTATAGCCATCCGTTATCCTTATACCATTTTGCTGTTTGATTCATACCTTCTTCAAGGCTTACTTCCTGGCTGTATCCGAGTTCCTTCACAGCTTTATCCACCGAGCATGTCCATGCCTCCTGAATAAAATCGATACCCTTTTCGTAATTGAATACCGGAGGCTTTGCTGAAAACTTTCCGAAGAATCCGGAAACAGCTGCAACAGTTAGTACAAGAAAATGGGGGAGATGCAGGTGCAGAACTTTTTTCTTACCCATTGCATTTGCAATAATCGGGTTGATCTCAGCCCAGGAATAGAATTTTTCCGAGGCAATAAAATACTTTTCTCGAATAGACTTTTCCGATTCAGCCGCGAGTATTATGCCTCTTACCAGGTCATCTGAGTGAACTATTGATACATATTTTTTTCCGAACCCGATATAAGAAGCGATCCCTGTTTTCATTGCCTTGAAAATATCGAAAGTTGCGGTATCTCTCGGGCCATAAACAGCAGGGGGACGTACTATTGTTATCGGCAGTTTATCGAAGAATTTTTCAACTTCAATTTCTGCTGCACGTTTACTTCTGCCATAAGATGTTATTGGGTGGCAGGGTGAATACTCATCAACAGGACTATCTTTGGACGGTGAAGGCCCCGAGGCTGTCTGGCTGCTGACGTGTAGAAACCTCTTCAGGTTTGGAGAATTATCAACTGCTGCATTCAGCAGGTTCACAGTACCGTCACGATTACCCTTCAAAAAATCATCATAATTTTTCGCAGCAGTTAATCCGGCAACATGATAAATATAATCAACGTCTTTCACTGCTTCCGCAAGTGAATCCTTATTGGATAGAGAGGCTTCAACAAGAACTACGGGCTTATCTTTCAGCCATCGTAAATTGCTTGTTTTCCTGACAGTACATCGAACTTCATATCCTTTTGCAAGCAGGGAATCGGCTAAATGGCTTCCGATAAATCCGGTTGCTCCTGTAACGAGGCATTTAATTTTATTACTCATAATAACAAATTTCAAATTAAAATTAATAAAGACTCAAATTTATGAAAAATATTTCGATTATTCAGCATCAATCGCTTATATGAAAAAAATGACCGAAGGTGAATCTTAATATTTATCTAATCATAAAATTCCTTGTGGGTTTTTGTAAATACTGATTTAGCTTTTTCGAACAAACAGCATGATATAATTTAAAAATTATTCAAATGCATTGCTACAGAAATATTTAGTATTTAAAAAAACTTGCCTTTCTTCATTAATTTGTTTAATATTATATGGTAAAACATTTATACAACAGGGTTAAACATTTTTAAAAGGACGAGGCTATGCTGAATTTAAAGAACAATTTTATTTTTCCTCCGATCAAAGCAGGCTATAGCAAAGGCAATGGGTTAATAACTCCTAAACATCTGAGTTTTTATGAGCGCCGGTGCAAATACATCGGGGCACTTACTCCTGAACCAATGTACATGGATGCCGGGCTTAGAGAACTTCCTACGCAAATTGGTATCGACAATGACGACAAAATCCCGGGCCTGAAAAGCCTGACTGATATACTTCACCGATATAATACCAAAGCTATTGCGCACCTTAATCATCCGGGCAGAATGGCAAATCCGAAATTACCGGGAAACTATTATCTTTCTTCATCAGACCTGCCATGCGAAACCCGCAATGTTGTTCCTAAAGCAATGACGAAAGACGATATAGATAATGTAGTCAAATTGTTCTGTGATACAGCAATAAGATCTGAAAAAGCCGGTTTCGATATTATCGAACTTCAGTTTGGGCACGGTTATCTTGCCAGCCAGTTTATCTCTCCGAAAGTAAACAACAGAAAGGATGAATACGGCGGCAGTTTCGAAAACAGGATCAGGTTTGCATTAGAGATTCTTGATGCTGTTAAAAATGCAGTTAAACTACCTGTTATGGTTCGTATTAGTGCTGATGAAATGCTGCCTGACGGAATAAAACTCCCGGAAATGATCAACTTTGCAAAAATACTTGATGAAAAGGGGATAGACGCGCTTCATGTTTCTGCGGGTACCGTTTGCTCCACTCCGCCATGGTTTTTCCAGCACATGTTCGTACCCAAAGGCAAAACCTGGGAATTTGCCGATAAAATAAGGGAAACTATCAAAACTCCGGTTGTATATGTAGGAAAAATTAACGAGTTCAAAGATATCGAATCAATATCGGGAAAGTCGAAAAACAATTATTTATCAGTAGGACGCGCTCTTGTTGCAGACCCTGACTTTATCGGAAAATATCTCGGGGAAGTAAAAGGGAAGCCCGCTCCGTGCCTTGCATGCAGTGAGGGATGTATGGGCGGAGTGAAAAGCGGAAACGGCCTGGGCTGTATTGTTAATCCGATTGTAGGGCTTGAAGATACGGTAATTGTAAAAGCAGGGAAGGCTAAGAATGTTGCTGTGGTCGGGGCCGGGCTTGCCGGAATGAGCGCTGCTGTTTCTTTGCATAAGCGCGGACATGAAGTTACAGTATTTGAAAAAGATAAACCCGGCGGACAGTTCCTGCTGGCTTCATTACCGCCTCATAAAGAATCAATGCACAAACTGACCGATTTCCTGATTGAATCTGTTAATGATTTGAAAATAAAAATAATTGCAACAGAATTTACCAAAGCGGATATTGAAAATTTTGATGAAGTAGTTATAGCTACCGGTTCGAAACCAATGATTCCGCCAATCGAAGGACTCAAAAAATATTTCTGGGCCGAAGTTCTTGAAGAACAAAACCTTCCTGAAGATAAAAATGCACTTGTAATCGGCGGCGGATTGATAGGAACCGAAATTTCAGCAAAACTACTGTCGAAGAATAATAAAGTTTATCTTGTTGAGATTCTAGATGAAATTGCCCGCGGCATGGAAATGATAGAACAGAAACTAACTCTGAAATCATTCGAGAAATCTGATATCAATGTTTTCCTGAATACTACCGTTACAAAAATTGACGGGAAAGATATTTATATTGAAAACAAGGAAATGAAACAGAAACTGGAAAATATTGACCTGATAATCCTTGCAACAGGGATGAAATCTTATAATCCGTTTGAAGAAATGAGCAACACTGATAAAATCCATATTATCGGTGATGCCAATAAAGTAGGCAAAGCAAAGCAAGCCATAGAAGACGGATATTATATTGCATCAAAAATTTGATCTGTTTGCATAAATTCAATAATCTTTCACATTTTCTAATCATCCGATGATTTCTTTCGTCGGGTGAGTTTTTTTATTGAATAACTTGAAACATGAATACCGACTTGCCCGAAAAAATACTGGAAGAGGAAAAGCCGGAGAACAGGTAACGTTGTCATTCCCCGACGCGTCGGAGCCAGCGGGGGACATGGCGGTATATCTTTTATTGTCCCCCGCTGGCGGGGGTGGCACGAAGATAAAGAGCTATCTGAATTTTCTATAATTACCTTTCTTACACTTTCTCGGGTAATGGCGGTTTGGTCGTTCAGGGATAATATGTTTTAATATCTCATGCTTTAGCCTTTCCTTTTCGTCCTGGAGACCATTTGGCATACTTTCTGCCCAATTTATCCACAAGGCATGGCGTATCAATCTCATAGAACTTTTGAATGATATCTGTTTCGGGGGGAAAATCGCTTTCGGCAGAAGCCTCAGCGATTGTTTTTCTTACATAATTATAGGCAATCAAAGCACTAGTCACCTCCTTTAATGCCATGTCAGGCTTCTTGGAGCGAACAATGTTTATGTCCATTATTGTTTTTATTTCTTTAATACTTACTTCTATGTCCCATCTGCTTTCATATTTCAGGATAATATCTTCCTTCTTTATTCTTTTATTCAGAAGAGATGTCCAAAGGACTCTTTTCTTATTTTCATTATCAGGAGAGGAGTATTCTATCCTTCTCATTTTTAAAGTTCTGTTTTTCAGGTTCTTAAGTTTTTCAGCTCCTCCGATGATCCGCGATTTTGAAGGTGTTTTGATTTCAACTATTTCATCCCCATGGCTGATAGTTTCCACAACCTGATAGTTTCTCTTCCTTTTACCCGGTACAATTATATCTACTTTCAATTCTTTCAGCATATAAAACATAAGATATGAATTGTAAAGGTCGTCAGCCAGTAAAAGTGAATTTCCGGGAAGGTTGCTCATTATTTCAGCAAATAAGCTCAGTTCGCTTGTCTTATCCGAACTAAGTTTAAAATTATGGATACTTCCGCAACCGTGTTTTATTATTACCTGCAGCAAGCCACGGGGATAGCCTCCTCCCGTGTTTGGATATTCTTTGCGTATTTCTTCTGTATCCTGCATCTGAAGGTAAGTGCCATCGGTTGAAAACACATCCATCCCGTGCCATTTACTTTCACAGGATGATTCCAGAGATTCTACCGAGTCAGTAAATACCGCATCAAACACATCCTGATTTATTCTCTGCCTTGCCTGGGAATATCCTGAGGTGTCGCTGGAAGCGCTCTGCATTTTACTTTTGGCTATCCTGCCAATACTCTTGCGAGGCCTTCCGGGCTTGCGCTTTTGATCATTGTTTTCCTTTGAATTAAGAAAAGTCTCCTGTTGATATTTTAATTTTTCAATATTCTTATTATGGATTGTAGAATAAATTAGGACAGAATTTTGTAGGCTCTTATCCTGCTGGATCTCAGTTAAAATCATTGTCAGTAAAGTTGTGCTTGTGCTGTATAATCTGTCGCGTTCGCCTGGCCTCTTGTAATGTTCTACCAGGTCAAAAGGATAATAATCCCGGAATATTGAAGACAAGTCTTTGCCCATTTGACTTTTTATTTCGTAACTTAATTGCAGAGAACGGTTTGCTTTCATAATACTTCTCCTTTGCACAACAATTATTTATGTGCAAATATAAGAAATATTTTCTTTAATTCCTAATCTTCGTGCTATTACCGCTGGCGGGGTGGCGAGCGCAGCGAGTCGGGGTGGGTCTTCTCTTATTTGAAAGATATCAGGGCTTTACTATAAAGAGATAATTTCAAACGACTATTTTGATGCTTATCCCGATTATTCTTTTGTACAAGCGAACTATGAAAATGAAATTGTGCAAGCGCCGCTTGCACAAATTACCTGGTACCATCGGCCTGTTGCTGTGCGTCTCAAAAAGTAAAATAAAAGTTGAATATGCAATGAGGAGAATGGATTTGCCTCTCGGCGTGGCAACTTACGAATTGGAACAATTTGTGAAAGACGCTATGCCAATGATAGAAAGCCATTTGTCTGATGAGATCAGAAATTATCAAGAAAAAGACGATAAAGAATAGTTGAATAGCAACTGGCTTCATTTTTCCCTCATTCCCACTTCCACTTTGAAATCCGAAGTATAACTTTATTAGAAAATGCTTTTGGAACAGAACTCCAGGGGGATGATATGTATGAATTAGTTGCAAATCTGAAAGAGGCAATTGAGGGTTGCTTATCATATATTCAGGAATGTATTGAAATACGTAAAAAACCTATTGAACAGTATGCAAGGCATTTCTGGCACAAATGAAAACAAATCTATAAAAAACTCATACTCAACAGTTGAGTATGTTAAATTTGCCAGGCGAAAATATCAATAATTACATAGGCAAGCCAAAATTGAATGTTGACCAGAATTCATGAACACCGGCTTGAACCGGATTTTTATCAGCACTGCCAAATTCAAAATTCAGAATGCCAATAATGCTGTTGTAGCTCAATCCTAAAGCAATGCCATAAAACAAGTTCTGATTCTGATAGTAGCCTTCTGTGTCGAAGTATGAGTTGTATAACCAAAAACCAAAATCTGCAGCCGCACTAACATATAAATCCCCCAAAGGCTCATATCTTAGCTTAATTCCTGCAGATGCAAAATGTGTGTATCTCAGTTGATTATACCTTAATCCGATAAAGTTTTCCGGGCCCGAATCCTTATGATACCAGATAGGGTGGATATTATCTTTGTTTGCATCGGCATAAAGTCCGGAAATCCTTAAGTTTAGCTTCTTGCAAAGGGGCTGGTATATACGGGCGCTGATATTCCATTTAAAAAATGGTATTCCATCCAGCAGCCTGGGTGCAAAAAGGCCATAAAAACTTGCTTTTACTTTCATTCCTTTGTTTGGAACCATAGAATTATCCAGTTCGTCGAGCAGGTATCTGCTTATCAGGACTGTATTTGTTGTATCAATATCGTCATCCGAGGCTACTGTTCCCTCATAATTAAGATAATGCATTGCAATTTCAGTTTCCAGGTAACTTGAATTGCTAAATAAAAAACCTACTCCCAAACCTGCTGTTCCGTCTTTAACTTTGTAACTGGCAACGCCCTTACCTTCATCCGAAAAATGGTTTTCGTCCAATCGTTTCCAGTCTAAACGGATGTAAGGATAGATGATATTATTAAATTGCATGCTCGGGTAGGACAAGTGGAATGTAAGCCTGTTCCAGCCTGCAAACTCCATATCAGCCTGAGCCCTGACACCATCAAAAATCAGGCTGTTGTAAACAAATCCCAGGTAGGTAATAAATTTATATTTTTCAAGGTATTTCAGTCCCAGGTTCAGGCTTTCCCGGCTTTTTTCCTTAATGTGAATATGCAGGTTAATATCCATTCCGCCCAGAGGCTCAACCGTATAGAAAATCTGGTTGAAATACCCGAGGCTGAATAAGTTATCAATTCTCTCATCAATGAGGTCAAAATCCAGGCTGTCGCCTTTTTTCAGGGATAATAAGTCGCGTATAAACCACTTGTGGAAACGTTGATTTCCATGTACATCAATATTTTTAATCAGCGGTTTGGTTTTTTCAACCACATTAAGTTTCAGTTCTGCTGCTGAATCATTCATTTTCCTGTAGAAAAATTCAGTATTAATAAAGTATCCGCAAATATCAAGGGCTTCCCGGACTTTATTCCAATTGATATTTTTAATATATAATCCGGTATCAATTTTTATCGTAGTAAGTATTTCTTCGGTAGAAACAATTTTATTATTGCTGATTTCAATAGAATTGATTTTAAAATTCTGAAGATCTGAATCAATGATTAATGGACTAAAACCCTGGGAATTGTCATTATCTTTCCTTTCTACACCAATTTTTTTTGCAAAATCAGCCAATTTGTCCCTGTTTTCGTCAGCGGCAATATTTCCTTTTTCAATAATTCCGAGAATATCATTTTGCACAAAGTCGCCCGTTCCATAATCAAGAATATCCGGTGAAATAAGTATCTCTGCGTCTGCAAGGTTCTCTGTTTCTTTTTCTAATCCGGGAATGAACATCGTTTGAACTGTTACATCAAGAACAGTATTGATCTCTTCTTTTTTGGGCTGTGGATGCCCGACATTAACAGCAATTACAAATTCTGCTCCCATATTCCTTGCAACATCTACCGGAAGATTGTTCGATATCCCTCCGTCTATCAAAAGGTAATCGCCGTATTCAACAGGTGAAAAAACTGTGGGGATAGACATTGTAGCACGCATAGCAAGTGCAAGGTAACCCGAGTCAAGAACTATTTCTTTGCCGCTTGGTAAATCAACAGCAACACAACGAAACGGGATTTTAAATTTATCGAAATCATCAATAGTACTGACTGGATTGGTATATCTCGAAAATATTTTCATAATTTCCTGTCCGGCAACAAGCCCTCCCGGGGCCTTTGGAGAAAAATTTTCAACTTCAAGTTTAAGCTGATATTTATTATCCTGATCCTTTTCAAGAATTGGAATTCTTTCCCTGTCGGCTCTGTCACTGAAAATCCTATCCCAATCAATTTTTCGAATAATATTTTCTATCTCTTCACCACTATAACCAATGGAATACAATGCTCCTATTATTCCTCCCATGCTTGTACCGGCTATATAATCAATATGGATGCCAAGGGAGTCAATCAATTTCAGGGTGCCAACATGCGCAAAACCTTTGGCTCCGCCCCCCGACAGCACAAGGCCAATTTTCGGCCTGTCACCTGAATAAATGTTTGTTGATCCCGATAAGAATAATACAACCATCAAAAAAGTAATCTGAAAAATTCGACCAGTTATCCGAAACCTCATCTTTTCACCGACTTCAAAATGAATCATCTGTCCTGTAATTCAAAAACTAAGGTATTTATTGAAATTTTGCAAGAGATCAGGTGATTTTATTTTTGCCCCCCTTGAAGAATTATTTCAATCCTGATCCCACAAATATTTTAACGCCGCAGAAAGCAACAATATTCCGAAATAGTTATTGCTTTTCTATTTCTGAGCTGTATCACTGTTCGGGATTCGCAAATTTAATCAGTGCAGCAATATGAATTATTTTAAGCTAAGAATGAAGTGCGAAGTAGGAGGACAAAAACAGCCGGCGGGGTAATTTGTTTCCAAAGCTTTTTTGTTTAATAACTATCATTAGGAATTTTGACGAATTGCCCTTCAATAAGATATTGACTTTTTGAATTATCGTTCGTATATTAATATATGTAACATTTTTTTTTACCAACCCCGGAGAAGTCATGGAGAATTTTTTCCGCAAAACATTCTTTCTTTTATCTGTTATTCTGTGTGTATTTGTAATCGAGTCATGTAGTGATGATAACAGCTCATCTGCAAATGACAATGGTGCAATCTATGAGTCGAAGATAAAAGTAGTACTCGATTCAGTTATCGGAAACACTCATGTGCCTGGATTGGTTGCAGGTGTATGGTCCCCTGATAAGGGCGTGGACCTTATTTATACAGCAGGAGTCTCTAACCTGAATACAAATGCAGCTATGGATGCTGATTTTTACTTCAGGATTGGAAGCAATACAAAGACATTTGTTATAACTGTATTTTTACAGTTAGTGGAAGAAGAACTGCTGAGCCTGGATGACAAGTTATCAGTATATTTCCCGGAATTCCCCCGTGCTGATGAAGTTACCCTTGCTATGCTGACAGATATGCGCAGCGGTATTTATGATTACCTGGAAACAACTGAATTTGAAGAGATAGTTTTCAGTAATTTATTGAAAGAGTGGACTGTAAATGAGAAAATAGCATTAGTTCTTGGGTATGAATATTATTTTGATCCTGGAACTGCATGGATGTATAGCAATACTAACACCATAATGTTGGGGGCTATAATTGAACAGGTAACCGGCAATAGCCTGGCTGAAGAAATTGGAAGCCGAATATTACAACCACTTAACCTGACTAAAACATTTTTTCCCGAGAAGGGAACTGAAATCCCTTCACCACATTCTGCAGCTTATTATATAGGTGAATATTCCGAAGATAAAACAGATTTATGCGAGGCTTTTGATATATCATGGGCAGGTGCTGCGGGCAATATGATTTCGACATTAGATGAACTCAGAACTTATGCCGAAGCTCTTGTAGGCGGAAATTTATTATCGGCGACAATGCATCAACAGCGTATTCAATCCTGCCTGCCTGTTGCTGATGGCAGTAAGCTGCTTTACGGTTATGGATTGATGAGCTATGAAGGATATTACGGACATAATGGAGGAATGCCCGGCTATACGAGCCTTATGCTGAGTAACCCGGTAGATAATTCAACAATAATTATCTGGTATAATTGCCAGATCGAAGGCAGTACACCAACTGATATTATGGATAGGGTTGTTGGCATTTTGAATGGGGATTAATCTTTCTTAAACTTTGATATATTACTCATCCGATAATTTCTTTTGTCGGGTGATTTTTTTTGATATTTCGCTTGCACAGGACTATATCCGTAAAAACACGTAGCCGACTAAGTATATTCCCGTATTTTTCCAAAATACCATGTTCTTGGTATTTCATTGCCTTAGTTGATTCTATACATTTGAACATTGGAAAAGAAGAAAAAAAGTATGAGAAACTTTATAATAACAATGTTTAAATTATTTAAGGAATTAATAAGATGAAGAGAATTTTACTAGTGCTATTTTTTGTAATGGGTGCGGCGAATTTATTTGCTCAACCTGCAACTGTTTATGTTGATGATGATTTCAATTCATCAACATCCGGGTGGAATACAACGCATTTCAATAACATCCAGGATGGCGTTGACGCCGTTGCTGTGGGTGGAACGGTGAATGTTGAGGGTGGCAGTTACTATGTCGGCTCAACAATTGGAATTGATAAGTCAATGACGATTATTGGTACAAGTGCTGATAAAAACAATCACATAATTATCGGAAATACAGTTGATGCTGTTCAGATATTTAATATTTCTGCTTCCAATGTCCTAATCAGGCATCTTACTCTGACTGTCTCTGAAGTATTTAGTACATATCCTTCGGGAGAATATGAAAGTTCCCTGATTGCCGTTCCTGTAAATGCCGGTATTAGTAGCTTACAAATCAGGGATTGTAAATTGTATATTCCGGCACAGCCTGTTCCAATGAGCGGTTGGGTGGCCCGTGCAATTACATTGAGCAATAATTCTGTTAACGGATTCTCAATTACAGGGAATACAATTTATAATACACGAAACGGAATTGTTGTCAGAAACTCCAATTTTGGAAATCCGGATGGCATATCAAATAATCGTATATTCAATACCAAGGGCGGTATAATGAATTATACCAGCAGCCAGGCTGATGCTAATAACAGAACTATGACAGGAAATATATGGGATTCGAATGTTGCCGGGCTGATTGACCACAATGAGTGGGATATTGTATGGAATACAGCAGCTTATGATCCGGATTATCAACAAAGTGTCATTTCTCTGTCTGAATTAAACAACAGTGCCTATGTTCTTGACCGACGAGCTGTAAATTATTCAACATTGACAGGTAATCGCAGTCATATTTTTGTAGATGCTTCAAGTACTATTGTTACACCACACCCTGCAAAGGGAAATTTCAATGATACATACAAAAATATCCAAATGGGTGTTGATGCCGTTGCAGATGGCGGCACAGTGAACGTAATGGGCGGTACTTATGTGGAGCAGGTAACCGTTGGTAAAACTTTGAACTTGATTGGTAATGGTAGCTCTAAACCAGCAATTGACGGGAATAATTCCGGTTTGCCAATATTAATATTGACCGGGGATAATATTACCATTACAGGTTTCACAATCAGAAATTCCGGATTATCGTCACCAGCCTGTGGTATTGCTATGGTTCAGAATTCCGGTTGTCAGATTTATAATAACAATTTATTTAATAATTTTATTGGTATTGCTTTAGCAGGATCGGATGAAAATATTATTGAATCTAATAATATTACTTCAAATGCAGCTTGTGGCGTTTGGATAAATAATGATGAAGATGCAGCTGCTCTTGGCTTTACCGGATGCTCATATCTTAACGGGTCTGATAATAATATTGTCAGGAACAACGAAATTACTAATAACTCTGGCGAAGGGGGAATATATATTGCAGAGTATTGCGCAAATAATATTGTAGAATTTAATAATATTTCTGATAATAACGGAAATGGAATTTATCTTTGGAAGTCTGATGCAACAATAATTAGAAACAATAGTTGTGTAGGAAGTAATTCAACCGGAATTCATATTATGGCTAGTAAGGACAATGAAGTTTATAATAATTACTTTAGTTCAGGAAATTCTTTACCAGCAATTCATTTAAGGGACGGACACAGGCGGAATGCATCAGGAGTTTGGCAGGATTGGACTTCATCCGGAAACATTATAAATGATAACCATTTTCATGCGAACTGTCCGCTTTTAGTAAAATCTGAAAGCGAAACAGTATTAGATGCCACTTGCAACTGGTGGGGAACATCTTCTCATTGCGATGTTATGGAAGGAATTTTGGGTAATGTTGATTTTATTCCTTACCTAACTTCAGGAACTGATTCCAAACCAGCCACTCACGGTTTCCAACCTTACGAAGGTACTTGTTCAGGCACGGGAGGTATTGTTACAAATCTGAACACAGGTAAATGGTTCTGCTCAATCAAAGATGCCATTGACGATACTGATACTGATAATGGCCATATCCTGCAGGCAGGCGACGGCGTATATAATGAAAACATTACTGTAACAAAAGAGCTTACAATTCAGGCCGGCAGCACACCTGTAATTAATGGCCAGATTATTGTTTCCGCTGATAATGTTACTCTTCAGGGGCTAACTATTCACAATCCTGATGGGAATTATGGTGTTTATGCCAACGGAGTTAGCAATTTATTGATTCAAAATAATATTTTTTCTGAAATTGGAACAGGAACGAATAAAACTAGCGGTGTAGCTTATGCAATAGGATATGTTCTTGGCAGTGCTATTGCTGACAATGTGCAGATTTTGCACAATACATTTAACAATATCAAAGGTGGAGAGAATCTAAATCTCAATAATGAAACAACACCAACTGGTAAAGATAATAATGGTTCTGGAGCAGCTATAGTTGTTGGTTGGTCAAATGCGACTGGAACTCTTCAAGGTCTTAGCATTGAGAATAATAAGATATCAAATGTTTCTGCTTGCTACACCAAAGATTGGTCCAGTGGAGGGAAAGGTGCTTATGGTATTCTTATTAATACAAATAATGGATCAGATGATGATAAAATTGGAAATGGTACAATAAATCCGATTATTAGTAATAATATCATAGATAATCTGGAAGGTTATTGGACTACAGCCATAGGTCTTGAAGGTAACACTCCTGACGCTATTGTAAAACATAATAAAATTACAAATCTTACTCAGCATAAAACAGATTTTCCCGACGAAGTATTCGATGCAAACTCTGTTAAAGTAGAAGATAATATGTCTGCTGCTTCTGTAAAGATAAATTATAATCATTTTGATAAAGATGCTATTGGTATTACAAATGTAACATCTATTGATGGAGTTGACGGCCGCTACAACTGGTGGGGCTCCTGCGATGGCCCCTCTGGTGTTGGTCCTGGAAATGGTGCTGCTGTAACTGATTATGTTGACTACGAACCCTGGATTGGCCAGGATGCAGTCCTATGGCTTAGCCCGACACTTCTGTTAGGACACAGCGGTAATGTTAGTGATTGGGATGATGCCAGCTGCAATAATAATGATGCTTCAATGGATCAGGAATCACGCCAGCCAATGTATGGCTCTATGATATTCAACGATGGCCCGGCAGTTGCATTTGCCAATGACTATTCAAACACAGGCTATGCTAATTCTGATATCATGACTGTAGAGCATTCCGACGATGTTACAAGTTCTGAAACTGATCAGTGGAATCCTTCCAAAAACGGTAAGGACCTATTCATAGCATTCCGTCCTGACGATGGCGCCGATCTGAATGATAACGGCAGTTACTACAATGATGGCAGGAAAGTTATTTTCGAGGCCGGCGGACCGCTTTCAGGATATAATGTTTATCTATACAATGGTAAAGTTGTATTTGGTATGTGGAATCGCTTCCAGGACAGATTCCTTATGTATGATCCTTCCACAGAAGGAGATGATTTATATCCTCTTGATCCGACAAAATCATATATTATCCATCTTTCTTATAATGATGAAATAATGACAGCCAGAATATTCGATCCCGACGGGAACGAATATGCACAGTCGCCAGGGCTGTCATTTGCAGGAATTTCCAAAGATGAAACTGCAGGTAACGGCGATGAAACAGGTATCGGCGGAGCTGCCAGAACATGTTATCACAACTATAATACCGGAGAAACATATTCAGACCAGTTTGGCGGTACTATTGGTGACGTTATTGTCTATGATCATGAGTATGTTGCTCCCGGAACTCCTGTCGTTGGCGGTGGCGATGAAGAATTCGATCCCCAGGAGATTATTGATTATCTCAGCGCACGCTATTTCCCTGAACAAGGAGAAGTGCCGGGTAAAATCGGATCAGGCTGGAAAGTAATTGAAAATAACAGGATTGAAGGTTTCGAATCAGTTTCAGCTGCATACCCCAATCCATTCGATGCTACAAGTTCTTTCAGTGTTAATCTGCCGATTGAGCAGAATGTTATTATTGAACTTTATGACGCTATGGGTAACAAAGTAACTGATATATTCAGCGGAAATCTTTCGAAAGGTATCCATGACTTCACAATTGACGGCGCTAACCTTACAAACGGCGTTTATATATTCAGGGTTGTCGGTGAGAACTTCAAAGCTGACGGTAAAGTTGTTCTGAATAAATAGTACTTTATTTTAATTGAGATCATTACTCATCCGATGGCTTTTAGTTGTCGGATGAGAGCTTTTAAAAACTCCCGAAGTCATCTTCCGGGTTCCGGAAACTTAAATCCATGATTTTCCGGGGCAGTACTTCGGGAGATTTCTTTTTTGGAGATGCAGATGATTTCATATACGTGAAAACACGTAGTCATCTACGTATTTTCCCGTATTTTTTCAAAATACCATGTTCTTGGTATTTCATAATTGCATTGAATTTATGAAATTAGGGAAGATAATTAAAAATTGTTTTTCAAATTATGGATTTAAAAATGAAAAAGTTAATACTTCTTTTAGCAGCAATGTTTTTCAGTTCTTCAATTATGTTGGCCACCGATGTAATCTTGGAAGAGTATGATTATCCTTCTGATGAAGAAACACCAAGAAAAGTTATTGGTGATGCTCCTGCAGGATTTGGTGCAAGTTGTTGGCAAGGACCGTTAACAGGAAAGAGTAATTACCATGTTTGGTTTGAAGATGTAACTTCAGGGCAGGCAATTAATCTTGAGGATCTTTTTGGTTCCGGACATAACCTGAAAATTTCAGATATTCAATCTATTAGTTTTTGGACAAAAAAACCATCAACTATTACCACCAGAGCTGATTGGTGGTTGTCAATTTATACAATTGAAGAAGGCGATGATTATGATGCCGGTTCATGGTATGATAGCCGATTGCATGCTTTGCCTGATTATGGGCCAAACTATGGTAATTCATTTGTCTCGAATACATGGAATAAATGGTCAACAAATGCAGCCGCTTCGACAACAAATCAATTAGTTTTTTATGACAGCCCGAGAGGTTTGAATGGATACTATGCTACATTAGCAGAGTTGCGAAATGGTGAGATTGATTGGAAAGGTGATGGATCAGCTATTCATGACTATAGTAATGAAAAAATAAAATCAATCACACTTCAAACTGATTCAGGATGGGACGGATTTGATGGCTTGGTTGACGGATTGGTAATTACTTTAGTAAATGGAAATCGCGGGATAATTGATTTTAGAGCTGCTCCCCTCCCCATCCCCATTGCTGACTGGCGCTTCGATGAATGCGGCAATCTGGGTAAAGACTGGGTTACTACTGATCCTGCTAATGCAACAAATCATGGAGCTATCGGTTTTGTCGGGCATAATAACCGCTCGTCAATGTTTGAGGGAAATGCATATATGGATGTAGGCAAGCCGGATAAGTTGAACCTGACCAATAATATTTCACTTAGTACCTGGATTTTTGCTTTCAGCACAGGAAAAGACAGACAGGTGTTCTCGAAAGGAAATAATAAACAGATCACTCAATATGAATTAAAAACAAATAGCAGCAGTCAGGGAATTTTAACTTTCAGGACATGGAATTCAGGAGCAAAAGGTGTTGAAGCGCAAAACTTCAGACTGGCTGATCACCTGAACGAATGGATTCACGTTGCATGTACTTACGAGCAGACAAACTCTTCAAATAATAAGGGTACATGGAAAATCTATATAAACGGAATATTAAATAATACAGCCGAGAATGTTACTGGTCCTGTCGAAACGGACAGAGATGTAATTATCGGTGCTGTAAGGGTTAATGATGATTCACCCATACAGCATTGGTGGGATGGTCTGATTGATGAATTAAAAGTGTATAATATTACATTATCCGATGAACAAATAGCAGCAATTTTCAATACTGAACAAAACGGCCTCAGCTATGGTTGTAATCCCGATCCTGATCCGCCACAATATCCTTCCGAGAGTTCTCTCGTTCTCTGGTACGACGGTCTTGATATTGATGGTGATGATAATTATTACAATAACCCCGCACCGGGAACTGCCGTCAGCGACTGGGACGACAAGACGGACACAGAAGAAGATGCTACTATGTCCTTGCCGGCAAGAATGCCGATTTATGACAATGTCGGCATCAACGGCATGCCTGCCGTTAAATTTTCAACTGATTATACAAATTCAGGCTATGCAAATAATGACATCCTTACAGCTCCTTATAATCAGGAGATTACTACAGCCGAGCAGGATCTCTGGAATCCTGATGCAAAAGATAAAGACCTATATGTTGTATTCGGAACAAGTTCTGTTATCGATGGCATTGAAAGCGAGAATCCATCATATTACAGTGACGGACGCCAGTGTATTTTCGAAGCAGGCGGCCCCATGTCCGGATATAATATCTACATGGCTGACGGCAAACTGGTTTATGGTATGTGGAACCGGTTTGAGGAATGTTTCGCCATGATCCCGATGGAAGATCTGATCCAGCCGAATACGGTTTACCTGGCAAACCTGGAATATAATGCTGCAAACAAGCAGTTCCGCGCGGTGCTTAAGGACGGTTCTGATCCAAGCCAGGAATACTTGTCGGAATTGATTGATTTCAGCGGCCTTTCACGCGATATGACGAATGAAGTTACTCAGAATGATTTAACTGCTGTTGGCGGAGCCGCCCGTACCTGCTACCACGATTATAATACAGGCGAAACATATTCCGACCACTTTGACGGCTGGATTGGCGAAGTGCAGCTTTATAATAAATATCTTACGCCGCTCGAAAAGAATTTTGTATATCCATACCTCGGAATGAAATTCGATGAAGTGTGGTGGCCTTACCCGGAAACTGGACGCCCCAAACAGTCCGGTAACTGGTTCGTGATTAAACGTAATAAGGCTGATTTGGATATGGTGCAGCTTAGTACTGCTTCACCAAACCCGTTTGATATAAGCACAAGCTTTAGCCTGAACCTGCCGGAAACTCAGAAAATCAATGTAGAACTTTTTGACGTAAACGGGCAGAAAGTAATGGATATATTCAGCGGCAGTATATCAGCCGGTATTCACGATTTCACAATTGACGGCGCTAACCTGACAAACGGCGTTTATTTGTTCAGGGTTGCCGGCGAGAAATTCTCAACAGAGGGCAAAGTTGTTCTGAATAAATAGCTATAAAACTCAATTTATATTATTTGCTCGTCCAATGATTTGGAATCATTGGACGAGTTTTCTACTAAACAGAACGTCCGACTAATACAAGCCGGACGTTTTTTGTAAAATCAAATTAGCCTTGATTATTCGTAAACGTATTCAGCCGAATCAAGTATTTCCTGCGGGAAAGTGAAGCCAATTTTTCCGGCTGTTGCCTTATTTATAGCTATAACACTTGTATGGAATTTCTTTACTTCCATTTCAGAAAGAGGCCTGCCTCTGAGGGCGGCTATCAGGTAGTTGCCGGTTTCCGTACCAAGCTCGCCGTAATTAACAGAAATTGATGCCAGTGCGCCATCCTTGCAATGAACATAAGAGTCTCCGATAACAGGCAGATTACTTCCGCCATTCCATGAAATAGCTGCGAATTCTTCCATATTGTTGGACATAGTGTTGTCTGCAACGATAAGAATAGCTTCTGAATTGTTGTTGATGAGATTGTTGAAAGCAGTTTCGAATTCGTCTGGTGAATGAACCTTTTCAGAGAATAATGTAATGCCATGAATTGCTGCAATTTTTTTTAGTTCGCTGTTTCCATAGCTGGCGTTTGCTTCAAGGTCGTTATATGCTGTTCCGAGAATTTCAGTTTCGGGAAGGAGCTTCAAAACGAAATTCATATAATCCTGGAAATTTGTTGCATCAGAAAGCCCCGTGGTTGTTCTGATATCCAAAATCCCTGCTGATTCAGGATCGGTAACATAAGTAAATACAAGCGGGATTTCTTCAGGTAGGAAGTTTATAGCAGCCTGTGATGCCGGAGTTGATACAGATAATACTAAATCCACCGAAGCATCTGTAAGTTCCTGGCAAAGGCCGGAAAATTTTGATACATCGCCGTTAGCATTTTTTTCGATATAAGATATTTTGTTATCGTCAAAACCGAGAGAAGTTATTTGAGCTTTTGCGTGCTCCATGATGTCAAGTACCACCTCGGAATCGTTATATTTCAATATGCCGATTTTTGCGCTTGCTTTACTAATGGTAATATCATCGCTGGCAGTCAGGTTATAACGCTTTTCGATACTTCCGTAGTTTACTGCAATAGTCAGCAGGTCAGAAGCATTAACGAAAACAACATTTTGACTATAGGGGACCGAACTATAGCTTGTTCCAAAAGTTGCAAAGCAAACATTACTGCCAAGCTGGATTTTAAGAAGGTCGCCCTGCTCGAATCCATCCATTAAATTTCCGGGGATATTTGTTGAACCGTTTCCGAAATTATCGAAGTATAAGAATTCGCCCATTACATTGCCATTATCCAATTTTGCATCCTGAATTTCAAAACGTACAGGGGATTCTACCGACGATCCGAATTTATTCAAATCGATTTTTCGAAGCAGTGTATTTGCAGCAGCAGCAAATACTTCGTCAAAATTTGCTGTTTCCGGGTCTATTCCATCAAGAATATCGGTGTTTTCAACGTAGTAAAAATTGCTTGTGTTCATTTTGGCCATTACTCTCGAGGCAAGGCCGTTGTCAGGAACAAGAAAATTTTTATCACCTGAGCTGAAAACCATTTTTTTTGAAGAAGCTCCCGGATCGATCTCTGCAACGAATACGCTACCTTCAGGATAATATTGAGCTGCAAGCAATAGCTGGTATGATGCTTCATGAATATTCAAATCCTTAGCCTTAATAAATTCAATTCTTGTGTCAGGGTATTCTGATGAAACCATACCCTTGAAAGTTATTACAAAATCTGAACTTTCTTCATGATCAGTAAGAAGCACAATAGTTCTCTGGTAATCATAAGAAACAGTTTTATCCTCGGAGCAGGATATGAAAAGCATACTCAGAAGTAATATGGTTAGAATTTTATTGGTCATGATAATTCCGTAAATCGTTAATAATTATTAATATTTTATCGTTTTAAACCATAAAATAATCAATTATTTTTTTAGGAACAATAGTGTTAGTATTAAAAAAAATTATATATGTATATCTTTCAAAAAAAACAAATGATATTTCTTCAATTTTAAAAAACAATTGGAAAAAAGCCATTTTTTTTTAATATTGAATAAATGATTTATTCAACACTCCCCGGAGTTATTAATGAAGAAAATTATTCCTGTGATTTTATTGTTATTTATGCTGATTATTTCCTGTGGGCCCAGGCATTGTGATAATTTTGAAGGACTATACGTTAATTCAGATCAGGGCATTACTATTGAGATGTCTGATTACCACTATGTGGTTATGACAGATGGAGATATGAACGGTAATATGGTTGAACTTGATAAGGGGCGATATGAATTGTCATCCAGCTGCGAATTTATTCCTCAAAGCAAGGAAGCATATTTTGTGAAAATTGAAATCGAAGAGAATGAGCTTACCATGCTACGCCGTGACGGGGCAGAACTGAAGTTCAGAAAGAAATAATACTATTATTTCCTGACTCCTAATTTTCTTCTGCCACTTATCCTTTTTAAAAATCCCGGATGGGTCGGGTTGGTTGCAAATGTTTCATTTACAAATCGAACGTCTTCAATTGTGTAAAAGGCTTTAGGGTTGTGTTTGTTGATTAATTTGATCAATTCTTTTATCTGTCTTCTTCTGATTACCATATAAATAATCTTTACTTCCTCGAACCTGCCCATGGCATCAAAACTGGTCAGGGAATACTCTTTTTCACAGAGTACGTTAAGTAATTCTGTGGCATCCCTTCTTGTAATTATTCTCAGGACAACTTTACCAATGGAAAGCTTTTGCTCAATAACTATTCCAATATAGGTTCCTGCTGCAAAGCCTGATGCATAAGCAATATAATGTATCCAGCTATTTAAGTTCTGCATGATTTGCCCTATTGCAATAACCCATATCAGAACTTCCACAAAACCAAGTATTGCAGAGATTGCTCTGTAACCCTTACCAACAAGAATTATTCTTATTGTTCCAATACTGACGTCAATTATTCTCGCAAAAAATATTAATATTGGTACTATCCAGATCATTTCACTCATCTCATTTAAACATTACATCAAATACCAGATTCAAAGCTAATAAAAAAACCGCGGCTTTAAAAACCGCGGCCATTACAAATTGAATATTTTTTCAGATTATATTTTACCGCCGCGTTTCAATACGTCGTGTGCGATAACCATTTTCTGTATTTCGCTTGTACCTTCAAATATCCTGTTGATCCTTGAATCGCGGTAGAATCTTTCAATTGGCATTTCACGTGAATAACCCATTCCTCCGTGTATCTGCATGGCCATATCAGCACATCTGTCAAGGGCTTCCGAAGCAACCAGTTTTACCATTGCCGATTCGCGCGAAGTCATTGTTTTGGCGTCATATTTTGCAGCAGTACGATAAACGAGAGATTCTGCTGAATATATCAGTGTAGCCATATCAGAGATCATGAATTGAACAGCCTGGAAGTTTGATATCGGCTGGTCGAACTGTTTTCTTTCTTTTGCATAAGCAACTGAAAGCTGTAATAGCTCTTTACATGCACCAAGGCATGCTGCACCAAGGCCGAGCCTTCCTGCATCAAGAGTTTTCATTGCAATAAGGAAACCGCGCCCGTCCCTGCCAACAAGGTTGTCCTTAGGAATGCGAACATTATCGAAAGTGATAGAAGATGTTTTGCTGCCACGGATACCAAGTTTTTTCTCTGGAGCGCCTGTTGTCAGTCCTGGAGTACCTTTTTCAACAACAAAGCAGGAAATTCCTTTTTTTGTTCTTGCAAATACAGAGAAAACATCAGCGAAAGGAGCATTAGTGATCCAGAGTTTTTCACCATTGATCACCCATTCGTCACCATCAAGTTCTGCTTTTGTTTTCAGGTTGAAAGAGTCCGAGCCGGCCCCTGGTTCTGTAAGGCAGAAAGCAGCAATTTTTTCTCCCGATGTAAGAGCCGGCAAATATTTCTGCTTGAGTTCTTCGTTTGCCCCAATATAAATTGAATTTGTTCCGATTGAAACATGAGCACCGATCATTGTTGCAGTTGAAAGGCAAGAGTGGCCAATTTCTTCCTGGATCATACAATAACCGACTTCACCGAATCCTGATCCGCCGTATTCTTCGGGGAATGCAGCACCAAGAAGGCCAAGTTCACCAATTTTATTAATAATATCCTGTGGTATTTCTTCCTGTTCGTCGATCTGAGCGGCCAATGGCTTTAATTCGTTTGTGGCGAAATCGCGAACCATGTCGCGAAGCATAAGTTGTTCTTCTGTGAACTGTAAATCCATGAAATAATCCTGTAAATTTTATTAAAAAATTTCCTTGTATCAATGTGAATTTTTTATATTCTCGCCGCCGTCAACGCCGAGAACCTGTCCGGTTATCCAGTAGAAATTTTCATCCGCGAACATACATATAGTTCTTGCTACGTCTTCCGGAATGGTATTCCTGTTGAAAGGATTATGCTGTTTGGCATGTTCCAGCATTCTTTCAAAACCGGGGATCTTTTGTGCTGCCGGAGTATCTGTTATACCAGCAAGTATGGCATTAGCAGTGATTTTGTAGGGAGCAAGTTCAACAGCTATTTGCCTGATATAGGCTTCAATAGCAGCTTTGGCAGCAGAAATTGCGCCGTAATTAACCATTGCACGGCTTGAGCCGATACTGGTTAATGCAAATATTCGTGAGTTTTCAGCCAGCAGTTTGTGGTTAAACAGGTCCTGAGTCCAGTAAACAAGGCTGTTGGCCATAACGTCCATGGTCATCTCCACCTGTTTTTTCGAAACCATATTTTCGGGATTCTCGGAAAATAACGGTTTAATAGCGCCGAATGCAAGTGAGTGTATCAATACTCTCAGTTTGAAATTTTCTTCATGAGAGTAGTTCTGCTTTATCTCTTCTATTACTTCAAGGCGTTTTTTGTCATCTGCAGCATTAACATTGAAGAATTTTACCTTAGCACCGTAGGATTCAAGTTCCTTAGCAAATTCAGCCGCTTCTTTTTTTGCGGAGCCCATATCAAGATGGACGCCGAAAATATTGTATCCTTTTTTTGCAAGGCCAACAGCCGAAGATCTTCCAAATCCGCTGGAAACGCCAAGTATTAATGCGTAGTGGTTATTTTTACCCATAATATCCTCGTATTAAAAAACTTTATTATATTCCGGTTAAAACACAATTCCCGCAATATCAGTTTTAACAAGTATGCAAGTTATGAAAAACCCCTGAAATTATAAAAACATTTTATATAACACCCGTTTTTTTATTGGCTTCTTTCAATTTTTATTAGCTTGCAAAACAATATTCAAACAATTTTTTAAAAAGTGATCCGGTTGACTGATGAATAAAAAAAATAAAATACCAAAAGCACAGAATCCTGAAAGCATGACCGACCAATTTATGGCTTTATATGAAGTAATAAAAATTTTAAGGAAAGATTGCCCCTGGGATAGCAAGCAGACCAATGAATCGATTGCCTACCTTAGCATTGAAGAAGTTTATGAAATGGTGGACGCTGTGGAAAAGAAAGATGATAATGAATTTGCAACAGAACTGGGCGATGTTTTGCTGCACATTATTATGCACTCCATAATGGCTGAAGAAAGGGGGGCATTTAATATGATTGATGTATTTGTAAAAATTCAGAACAAACTTGTAAGCCGTCATCCGCATGTTTTTGACGGATTAGAGGTCGACGGGGAGGAAGATGTAGTTCGGAATTGGGAACAACTTAAGAAAAAAGAAGGGCAGAAATCTGCGCTACAGGGCGTTCCCAGGGCATTGCCGGCACTGCTGCGGGCTGAAAGAATTCAGCATAAAGCCTCAAAGGTAGGGTTTGACTGGGATAACAAATTAGATGTTTGGGCAAAGGTTGAAGAAGAACTTGGCGAACTGAAGGAAGAAATTCAAAACAGAAATAAGGACAGAATTACAGATGAACTTGGCGACCTGATATTTGCAATTGTGAATGCTGCCCGTTTCGAAGAAATAATGCCTGAAGAAGCTCTGCAAAGGACAAACAACAAATTTACATCCCGTTTTAATTACATTGAGAAAAAAGTTGCTGAGCAGGGCAGGGATCTTAGGGATTTGACTCTCGGTGAAATGGATGAAATATGGGAAGAGGCGAAATCGCTGGAGAAGAAATAGTTGATTGGGGAAATTGATTTTGAAAAATTCTAATACTTCCGTCGGGATTGCCTTGTCCTGACGGATGGTAGTGGATATAATTTGACCCGATTTCTAAAAATTTGAGTATGGAAACTCAATATTTACCGATTGATCCCCAAAATACATATTAAAGTTTCTACAACCTTGTAACCCCTGAATTATCAGTGCATTCTTCAAGAAGTGATTCTATTGATTTATTCAGTACAGGATGAACAACAGTCGCTGCTATCTCGGCAGCAGGTTCAAGTACAAAACGCCGTTCGTGCATACGCGGGTGGGGGATTGTCAGTTTCTTACTATCGAAGCGGGTATCGCCATAAAGAAGCAGGTCGATGTCAATTTCACGTTCATGCCATCTTTTTCTTATCGTTCTGCCAAGAAAATATTCAACAGATTTACAGGCACAAAGCAGATCGGCAAATGGCATATCCGTATAAGCAGATATTGCTGCATTAATAAATTCCGGCTGGTCGCTGAATCCAACGGGTTCGGTTGAATAAAATGATGACAATGTAGTATCAAAAATTATTCCTGCATCAACAAGTACGGATAAAGCTGTTTCAATAATCTTTTTCCTGCTGCCAAGGTTTGACCCCAACGACAGCAGAACAAAAGTTTTGTCAATATTGTCAGTTGGAGGCAGCATGTTTTCTGGATATTGATTGTTCCACTTCGATATGGTCAACCACCCTGCGCATAGGAACAGCCAGTTTTCGAATTCTGACGGTGGCTTTTTCCAGGTTTCTGAATTTTTCCATACATAGGTTAAGTATCTCAGATGCAATAGTTTCAACAAGGTCAAACTGTTCTTCTTCCAGAATTTCTGCAATGCAATACATTGCTTCCTCGTAATTAAGCGCGAACTTCACGTCGTCATTTATCACGGCTGCTTTGGCATCATACCAAATATCAAGGTCAACCTGGTATTTTCCACCAAGAGATTTCTCTTCATCTTTAACGCCATGGTAACTGTAGAACTCGGCATTTTTAATCCCAAGCCTTGTCAGCGAAGTTTCTTTCATAATATTTACCTTCTCGTTTAAGAATAGATTCAAAATATAAAATTAGTAATTTTTTGTGAATTGAAGTATATTGAAATGATAAAATATTTATAACGTAACTTTTCTTTATCTTATCAGTTAATATTGTTAGTTTCATAATCATATTTCAATCAATCATGGAGAAATGGTTTGAAGAACAATAGAATATTTGAAAAAATCAACAGGGCTTTCCTGAAAAAATGCAGTGCTGCCCTGACTATCGGTATTACAGTCCTGGGATTTTCTACCGGATGTAAGAAAAGTGATAAAGATGACAATGATAATATTATTGCTCCCGAATACGGAGTTCCACGGGCAAATTTTGTTTTTAACGGCGAAGTGCTTTCTGCTGAAACCGAAGAGGCTATTAGTGGTATAAGGGTAGCACTTGATTATGATACCGTATATACTGATGAAGAGGGGAAGTTTAAATTTGAAAATTACTCAAATCCTGATCGGAAATCTTTTCCGATGGATATCAGTGATGTTGACGGTGATAAAAACGGTAAATACAGTGACATGAAAGCTAATATTGTCCTGGAGAATCCGACATTTACAGGTTCCAGGGGATATCTTGATGGCGGAAAGACAGAAAATAATATTGAAATCAGGCTTAATCCTGACGAATAAGAATATTAAATTTTTTACAGGTGACTTATGAAAAAACGAAAAAATATTGAGCGTTTTAAAAAATTATTGCTGAACAAATACAATGCAGGAATAGCGATCGGGATTACTATGCTGGGTTTTGCCGCAGGCTGTAAAAAAAGTGAAAAAGATGATGATAACGGAGTTCAGCCTTTATACGGTATGCCAAGCGCACATTTCATTTTTAACGGCAGAGTGATGTCTGTTGAAAATGATAAAGCTATACAGGGAATAAGGGTAGCTTTGGATTTTGATACAGTTTATACTGATAGTGACGGGAAATTTGAATTGGACGTTAATGGCCTGCCACAAAGAAAATCGTTTCCATTCGATGTTGCTGATGTTGACGGCGATGAAAACGGGAATTACAGATCCATGCAATCTAATGTAATTGTTGAGAATCCTGATTTTGAAGGAGGCGACGGCAGTTGGGATTATGGTAAAACAGAAAAAGATATTGAAATCAGGCTGACACCGGAAAATGAGTAATAATACAATTCCTCTGAAGAAAAAAATTGCACTTAAACTGCACAGCCGCTACGTGGCAAATGAGAAGAAGCTGCATCGCTTGAATTATATTTTCTGGGAATGTACTCTCAGGTGCAACCTGAGTTGTATTCATTGCGGCAGCGATTGTAAACGCGATGCAAATATTCAGGATATGCCGGCTGATGATTTTTTCAGAGCGCTTGAACAGGCTCTGCCGATTATTGAACCTGAAAAAACAATGATAGCCCTGACCGGTGGGGAACCTTTGATGAGAAAAGACCTTGAGGAAATTGGCCGCAGGCTGTATTCAAATAGATTTCCATGGGGGATAGTTAGCAACGGTCTTTTATTAAATAGAAGCCGTTTTGAATCATTGCTTAATGCCGGACTCCGGTCGATAACCATAAGCCTTGACGGCCTGAAAGAATCCCATACATGGATGCGCGGCCACACTGCAAGTTTCGATAATGCTTTGAATGCAGTAAAGATGCTGCCGCTTGCCCCGAACTTGAAATACGATGTTGCAACCTGTGTAAATAATAAAAATTTCCATGAGCTTGAAGAAATTAAAAACTTGCTAGTAAAGATGGGAATTACTAACTGGCGGCTTTTTACGGTATTTCCCATTGGCAGGGCTGCCGGAATTGATGATTTGCAGTTGAGCAATGAACAGTTTATCGGCCTGATGGATTTTATAAAGAAAACAAGAAGCGAAGGAATTATCAGAACAAATTACGGCTGCGAGGGATTTCTTGGCAAATACGAGGGAGAAGTCCGAGATAATTTCTATTTCTGCCGGGCGGGTATAAATATAGCATCCGTGCTGGCTGACGGTTCAATATCTGCCTGCCCGAGTGTAAGGTATAATTTCAACCAGGGGAATATTTATAAAGATAATTTTGCTGACGTCTGGGAAAACAGGTTTAATGTTTTCCGGGATCGTAGTTGGACAAAAAAAGGGATTTGTGCTGATTGCTCAAGCTATAAATATTGTGAAGGTAACGGTATGCACCTGCATGAAGGAACCGAAGGGGAATTGCTGTTTTGCCATTTAAAACGGCTTAAGGATTGATCATTATCCTGTTTTTCTTGCAAAGCTCATTATTCCAAATACAATTTTGTAAAGAATATAAATTTTACCAGTCTGATAATAATTGGTTTGTGTTTACAAATCAATTATTATTATCAATTATACGTTGTATAAGTTGACAAAAACCCCTAATTTGCATGTCGGGATTTTTGAATTTTTTAGAATCCGGAGATTAGTAAAATGCAAAGAATAATGCTAAAATCTAAAATACACAGGGCAACTGTAACTGAAGCCGAGCTATATTATGAAGGCAGCCTTACAATTGACCAAAACCTGATGGAAGCTGCGGATATTATTGTCCATGAAAAAGTTGCTGTAGTAAACATTAATAACGGGGAAAGATTTGAAACTTACGTTATCCCCGGCGAAAGAGGCAGCAAGACAATTTGCCTGAACGGGGCCGCAGCCCGAAAAGGAACAGTTGGCGACGAAGTGATAATCATAAGCTATGCCAACATGGAAGATGAAGAATCAAAGAATTACAAACCAACCGTTGTATTGGTTGACAGGAATAATGATGTGAAACAAATGCTCTGATGCATTGTATTCCTGATTGCGAAATGAGAAAGGATTGATATGCCAAACGTGACAAACAGGCCTTTTGCAGCTGTGATACTTGCTGCAGGAAAAGGCAAAAGAATGAAAAATAACGACCTTCCGAAAGTTCTTGTGCCGATGGCGGGAAAACCCCTTCTCGGGCACGTCCTTGATATGACATTCGAATTACAACCTGATAGAATTGTTCCTATTGTCGGCCATTTTAAAGAACTGGTTATCGATTTTGTATCGAATTACGGCAGGGATAATATTGATTTTGTTACCCAGGAAGAACAGCTCGGAACCGGCCACGCTGTTGATATGGCTGCACCGGTTCTGAAAGATTTTACCGGAGATGTTCTGATTCTTTGCGGCGATGTTCCTCTACTCAGGGAAGAAACTATCCGTAAATTTATCTCAAAACATATTGAGAATAAAGCCGATCTATCGGTTCTTACGGCAGATGCTCCTGACCCTACAGGATACGGCCGAATTATCAGGGATATTAATGGTGATTTTGTAAAAATTACCGAACATAAAGATGCTTCTGAAGAAGAGAGAAAAGTAACTGAATTCAATAGCGGGATATATTTTGTAAATGCCGGATACTTGTTCGAATCGCTGAAAAAAGTATCCAACAATAACGCTCAGGGCGAATATTACCTTACCGATATTGTTGATATTCTTCGCGGCGAGGGCAAAAAAGTGTTTGCATTCAACGAAGCTTCATTCGAAGAACTTCAGGGAATCAACTCTCCCGAGCAGTTGAAAGCAGTGGAAGAATTTTATTTAGATAGTAAATAGTTTATTAATAATAATTTGGTAGGAAAAATGCTTAAGGCAATTAATCACATAGGAATAGCAGTAACGAACCTGGAAGCAAGCATTGAAACATTCAGGAAATTATTTGGTTTCGAGGATATTCACCGCGAAACAGTAGAAAAACAAAAGGTTAATGTGGCATCGTTCAATGTTGGGGAAGTAAAAATTGAACTTACTTCACCAACAGATGAAGAATCGCCAATTGCAAAATTTATTGCAAAAAGGGGAGAGGGTATACATCATATAGCTTTTGAAACTGACAATATTGAAGGCGACCTGGAACACCTGAAAGAACAGGAAGTAAGGCTGATTAACGATACGCCCCAAATTGGCGCTCATGAAATGCTTATTGCCTTCCTGCATCCGAAATCCACCAACGGCGTTCTTACCGAGATATGCCAGCCTCAGGATCATTAAAATTAATATAAAACTGAAAATTTAGGGCCGTGCTGACAGTACGGCTTTTTTTATTTGTGAGACACAAAATTCATGAACGAAGAGAAATGAAATTTGATAGAGGAACAATCCCGACGAAATCGGAGAATAAATATGGCGCAGCTTGCTGCGGAATCAGTTCCCAAAATTAACTTCGGGTTTCATACCCGTGATTGCTTTTACAATAATTTCTGAATGCCATCCCGATATAAAAAGAATCAACGTGTTAGAAAAACAATGACATCCATTAATATGTCGTATTTATTAATGATTTTTTACCACATCAAAAGATCTGAACTATGAAATATTATAGTTGCTGACCTTCCCAAACCCGTCCCTCTCTAAGAGGTTGGAAGTGGCCTACTCTATTTCTCTCGAAAAGAATGATTTCTCAAACAACAGCTTTCTTAATCTGGCAAACCTTCGGAAGGTTGGCGACTACTTTCGTTTAAATTACTCAACAACCACCTTATCATAATAAACGCCGGAGGCGGTTTTCAGGATGAGGAAGTAGAGGCCTGAGGACAAGTCCTGAATGTTTATTTTAATTTTGTCTTTGCTGTTAATGGGAAGTTCGCGGAGGAGCTTGCCTTGTGAATCGTATATTTTAAGGCTCTGCGGATTGGAAATGACCCCGCTGAGGTTGATTTCGATTTGGCCTGTTGTCGGGTTGGGACAGGCTGTGATGCCGGGGATGGCGAATGTGGATATGGCGCGCAGGTCGCCGATGCAAATTTCTTCCACTTTCAGCAGGCCGTTTTGGGTGGAATTGTCGATATAGGGGCTGTCCCACTCGAAGCTGTTTATTTTTAAATCGCATTCTCGAATGTCGGACAGGAGCAGGCCGCCGGATAGTTCTGCTATTGCCTGTTCGCCTTTGCTAAGGCTGATGTTCTCGCCTGATATGCTTAAAATACGCTCCCTGCCTGATATTTTATTGCTGAGAATGTTTGCGTTGTCAATTCCCGTAAGGTCGTAAAGGTAGGCGTCAAGGCTGATCTCGGCGGTGTAGGACAATCCGCTTATATCCTCGGTGGAATTCAGGTTCAACATTAACGGGATGCGGAAATCAGGATCGCCTATAGTTCCTATTGTTTCGGGGAAGAAAATCAGGTTTTCATGTTTTACTATTCCGGATATTTCAATTGTATCGCGGTATTCGCAGAAAGGCCCGGCAAACTTCAGGTATATTTTATCTTCATAATCTCCTGCAATGTTTGAAAAT